>NZ_WFKL01000001.1 GCF_009208105.1 Rouxiella sp. S1S-2 | reverse complement strand
GCTTAAAAGTTCGGCCATTCGGGAATTGCTGAAGCACAGCAAGATGGAGGGTGTTATTTCGCTGGCGGGTGGTATTCCTTCTTCAGCCTTGTTCGACTTTGAAGGGTTGGCGCAGGCGACGCAGCTGGCGATCACCGAGCAGCCGGAGCATGCGTTTCAATATGGTCTGACCGAAGGTAGCCACGGTTTGCGTTCATGCATTACCGACCTGTGCAAAACGCGCGGAATCGTCGCCACGGCTGATGATATTGTCGTGACCGCCGGTTCGCAGCAAGCGCTGGACCTGGTTATGCGTGCCGTGGTTAACCCGGATGACATCTTCGTGGTGGAGCGCCCGACCTATCTGGCAGCCTTGCAAACCTTAGAGCTGGCCGAAGCGCACCTGCTTTCTGTCGGTTCTGACGGTGACGGCATGAAAGTCGACGAATTGGCTGAAATCGTCAAGACGCGCAAAATTAAAGGCGTTTACCTGGTGCCGACGTTTGGTAACCCGAGCGGCGTTACCTTGAGTCTTTCACGCCGCAAGCAGCTGGTGAAACTGGCCGCCGAACACGAGTTCCTGATTGTTGAGGATGACCCTTACGGCGAACTGCGCTTTACCGACGAGCGCCTGCCCACGCTGTTTGAACTTTCAAAACAGTTATATGGTCATGCCGATAACATCATCTATACCTCGACCTTCTCCAAAATCCTGGCCCCTGGCCTGCGTTTGGGCTGGGTCATTATGCCGCAGTGGCTGCTTAATAAAGTCGCGATTATCAAACAGGCCGCCGACCTGCACGCCAGCTCACTGTCGCAAACGGTAGCGGAGTACTATTTAGGTCTGGGTCGTCTCGATAAGCAGATTGAAACCATTCGCGCCGCATACAAGAAAAAATGTACCGTACTGGCCGAGTTGCTTGAGCGTGAGCTGGGCCACGTGCTGACCTTCGAATATCCTAAAGGCGGCATGTTCCTGTGGGCGCGTTTCCGCGAGCCGCGTAACTGCACCGAGTGGATGAAGAAAACGCTGGAGCAGGGCGTGGTGTTTGTACCGGGCGAGTTCTTCTTCTCCGATAACCCGGATCACTCAACCTTCCGCATCTCCTTCGCCACCGCAACTGAAGAGCAGCTGCATGAAGCCGTTGCCCGTCTGAAGCGTGCGCTTTAAGGCCGGATAAGCAGGGTTTACCCCCTAAAAGACCTGTAATATGAATTTATGGCGCATTGCTCACCCAATGCGCCTTATTTTTGCCATCTTCCCGTCATCTGCGTTTCATGCTGCTGTCACGTTATTGTCATTTAACGGTTATTTTTCTGTCATTTAGCCGTGTCATGTTAGCTCCCGAATAAAAAATTTTGTAACTTCCATTATTTCTCTGCATTTCCTTACACCAGCAGAATTCAGGAGACAGGCATGTACATCAACGTAAAAAAATCAGCTCTGGGTGCAGCACTTATGCTGGCTATTAGTGCCAACGCTTTTGCCGTCACGGAAATCCCTTTTTGGCACTCAATGGACGGTGAGCTAGGTAAAGAAGTTAACTCACTGGCCGATCGTTTTAACCAAACGCACCCTGATGTAAAAATCGTTCCTGTTTATAAAGGCAAATACGACCAGAACCTGGCAGCAGGCATCGCGGCTTATCGTACCGGCAACGCACCGGCAATTTTGCAGGTTTATGAAGTGGGCACCGCGACCATGATGGCAAGCAAGGCGATTAAGCCGGTTTACCAGGTGTTTGCCGATGCGGGCCTGAAAGAAGACGTTTCCCAGTTTGTGCCGACGGTTTCCGGCTACTATTCAGATTCTCAGGGACGCCTGCTGTCGCAGCCGTTTAACAGCTCAACGCCGGTGTTGTACTACAACAAAGACGCGTTTAAAAAAGCCGGTCTGAATCCCGATCAGCCGCCAAAAACCTGGCAGGAGCTGGAGCAAGACACCGCCAAGCTGAAAGAAGCCGGCATGAAGTGTGGCTATGCCAGCGGTTGGCAGGGTTGGATTCAGATTGAGAACTTCAGCGCCTGGCACGGTCTGCCAGTGGCAACCAAGAACAACGGCTTTGACGGTACCGATGCGGTTCTGGAGTTCAACAAGCCTGAGCAAATCAAGCATATTCAATTCCTGGAAGACATGAACAAGAAGGGTGAATTCACCTACTACGGTCGTCAGGATGAGTCTACCGCCAAGTTCTATAACGGCGACTGCGCCATGACCACCGCCTCTTCCGGTTCACTGGCCGATATCCGCCAGTACGCCAAATTTAACTACGGCGTGGGTATGATGCCTTACGACGCCGACGTCAAGGGTGCACCACAAAACGCCATTATCGGTGGTGCAAGCCTGTGGGTTATGAAAGGCAAGGACGACGCAACCTATAAAGGTGTTGCCGAATTCCTGCAGTTCCTGACAACGCCAGCGATCGCCGCTGAATGGCACCAGAAAACCGGCTATCTGCCGGTGACGACGGCGGCCTATGAGCTGACCAAGCAGCAGGGCTTTTATGACAAGAACCCAGGCTCTGACGTGGCCACTCGCCAGATGATGAACAAGCCGCCGTTGCCTTTCACCAAAGGTCTGCGTCTGGGCAACATGCCACAGATTCGTACCATTGTTGATGAAGAGCTGGAAGGCGTGTGGAGCGGCCAGAAAACGGCTAAACAGGCGCTGGATGAGTCCGTACAGCGTGGAAATCTGCTGCTGCGTCGCTTTGAAGCATCAGTGAAGCAATAACGCCCGCGGTCTACTAAAGCCTGATAGGGCAGCACGTAAAAATGTGTCTCGATTGTCGTTTTTACGCGTTGCTCTGTCATTCGTTTTGGCGATTGCAAACGTACGAGCTTCACACCCTCTTGTCCGTCTCTTGTTTTGATGAGTAATTCATATGAGTTCACACCGTCCCGGGTTTGGCTGTAGCTGGCTGCCTTATGCGCTGGTTCTGCCTCAATTGTTGATTACGGCCATCTTTTTCCTGTGGCCCGCCGGTCAGGCACTGTGGTTTTCGATGCAAACAATGGATCCTTTTGGGGTCTCGAGCGTGTTTGCCGGTCTGACTAACTTTCAACAGCTGTTCCAGGATCCTTACTACCTCGCCTCTTTCTACACCACGCTGAAATTCAGCTTTATGGTGGCATTTTTTGGCCTGGGCATCTCTCTGCTGCTGGCGGCAATGGTTGACCACGTGATCCGCGGCAGCCGGATTTATCAAACGTTACTGATTCTGCCTTATGCCGTTGCGCCCGCCGTTGCCGCCGTACTGTGGATGTTTTTGTTCAGCCCTGGCTTGGGTTTGATAACGCATTTCCTCGGTACGCTTGGTTATAACTGGAACCATGCGCAAAACAGCGGACAAGCGATGTTTCTGGTGGTGCTGGCGTCAATTTGGCAGCAGGTGAGCTACAACTTCCTGTTCTTTTTAGCCGCGCTGCAGTCGATTCCCCGTTCACTGGTTGAGGCCGCGGCCATTGACGGCGCCGGTCCCATTCGACGCTTCTTCAATCTGGTACTGCCGCTGATTTCACCGGTCAGCTTCTTCCTGCTGGTGGTCAATCTGGTTTACGCCTTCTTCGACACCTTCCCGGTGATTGACGCGGCAACGCAGGGCGGACCGGTTCAGGCAACCACTACCTTGATTTATAAGGTATATCGTGAAGGTTTCACCGGTCTCGATCTCTCTAGCTCGGCCGCGCAGTCGGTAGTGCTGATGGTCATGGTGATTGCCCTGACATTTATTCAGTTCCGCTTCGTCGAGCGTAAGGTGCGTTACCAATGATTGAAAACAGAAGAGGTCTTGATATTTTCTGTCACGCTGTGCTGATTATTGGCGTGCTGATGGTGTTGTTCCCGCTGTACGTGGCCTTTGTTGCCGCGACGCTGGATAACAAACAGATTTTTCAGGTGCCGATGAGCCTGATCCCCGGCGGGCACTTTTTTGAGAACATCCGCACCATCTGGACGCAGGGCGCGGGCAGCAACAGTCCGGCGTTTGGTCCGCTGCTGTTGAACAGCTTT
The DNA here is from genome assembly GCF_009208105.1 of Rouxiella sp. S1S-2. Taxonomy (NCBI): domain Bacteria; kingdom Pseudomonadati; phylum Pseudomonadota; class Gammaproteobacteria; order Enterobacterales; family Yersiniaceae; genus Rouxiella; species Rouxiella sp. S1S-2. The sequence continues at coordinate 5,176,176 of NZ_WFKL01000001.1, read as the reverse complement.
ATCATGGCGATGGCGATTACCGTCGGCAAGATTTCAATTTCAATGCTATCGGCCTTCGCCATCGTCTATTTCCGTTTTCCGCTGCGTAACCTGTTCTTCTGGCTAATTTTTATGACTCTGATGTTGCCAGTAGAAGTGCGTATTTTCCCGACGGTGCAGGTTATTGCTAATTTGCACATGCTCGACAGTTACACGGGTCTTACGCTGCCGCTAATGGCTTCGGCCACCGCGACCTTCCTGTTCCGACAGTTCTTTATGACTCTGCCGGACGAACTGCTGGAAGCGGCGCGTATCGACGGCGCGGGTGCGATGCGCTTTTTCTGGGACATCGTGCTGCCATTATCGAAAACCAACCTCGCAGCGCTGTTTGTTATCACCTTTATTTACGGCTGGAACCAATATCTGTGGCCGATTTTAGTGACCAGCGATGCCTCGATGGGCACCGCGGTGGCCGGAATCAAGAGCATGATCTCCTCTGGAGACGGTTCGACACAGTGGAATCAGGTGATGGCCGCAATGATCCTGACGTTATTGCCACCTTTGGCAGTAGTGCTCCTGATGCAGCGCTGGTTTGTGCGCGGCCTGGTAGACAGTGAAAAATGATTAACATGGCAAACGATTCACTTGGTAAACAACAAACATGGCAAATTTAAAACTACAGGCAGTGACCAAGTCTTACGACGGACAGAATCAGATTATCAAAACTATCGATCTGGACGTTGCCGACGGCGAATTTATCGTGATGGTTGGCCCTTCGGGCTGCGGTAAGTCTACCCTGCTGCGCATGGTGGCCGGGCTGGAGCGCACCACCAGCGGCGATATTTATATCGACAATGTGCGTGTGACCAATCTTGAACCGAAAGATCGCGGCATCGCGATGGTATTTCAAAACTACGCGCTCTATCCGCACATGAGCGTGTACGACAACATGGCCTACGGCCTGAAAATTCGCGGCTTCGGTAAAGCGCAGATTCAGGCGCGGGTTGAAGAGGCGGCGCGTATTCTTGAGCTGGGTCCACTGCTTAAACGCAAACCGCGCGAGCTTTCCGGCGGTCAGCGCCAGCGTGTAGCAATGGGGCGTGCCATCGTGCGCGAGCCGGCCGTTTTTCTTTTTGATGAACCTTTATCGAACCTGGATGCGAAGCTGCGCGTGCAAATGCGCCTCGAGTTACAGCAGTTGCACCGCCGCCTGCGGACCACCAGCCTGTATGTGACGCACGACCAGGTTGAGGCGATGACCTTGGCCGAGCGCGTGATTGTGATGAACAAAGGGATTGCCGAGCAAATCGGTACTCCTTCAGAGGTTTATCAGCGTCCTGCCAGTCTGTTTGTCGCCAGCTTTATTGGTTCACCGGCAATGAACCTGCTGCCGGGGCAATTGACCTCCGACGGCACATCGCTGGTGATGGAGGGCGGATACGAGCTGCCGCTGCCAAAGGCCCGTCCCGAGTGGGGCGGTCGCGTGTTGACCTTAGGGGTGCGACCGGAGCATATTCAACTCACGGACGATCCGCACACTGGCATTCCGATGGAGCTGAAAAACCTTGAGTTGCTGGGTGCGGACAATCTGGCCCACGGCGTTTGGGCGGGAAGCGGCATGGTAGTGCGACTCTCACATGAAAATTGTCCGGCGACGGGCACGCAATTACGTTTGGTTTTACCCGCGCACGCGCTACACTTTTTTGATTCAAAAAGCGGATTACGGATGGAGTGAACATGACAGCTTGGCCTTATCCACGAATTGTGGCCCATCGCGGCGGCGGTTCGCTGGCGCCTGAAAATACTTTGGCGGCGATTGATACCGGTGCGCGTCTCGGCCACAGCATGATTGAGTTTGACGTCAAATTGGCACAGGGCGGCGAAATTTTTCTGCTGCATGATGACACCCTTAACCGCACCAGCAACGGCTGGGGCGTGGCGGGAGAGTTGGGTTGGGACAAACTGGTTCAGCTTGATGCAGGCAGCTGGTACAGCAGCAGCTTTAGCGGAGAGAAATTGCCGCTGCTGTCAGAAGTGGCGGCGCGCTGTGCCAAATACGGCATGATGGCCAATATCGAAATCAAAGGCACGACCGGACTGGCATTTGAGACCGGTGAGCAGGTGGCATTGGCGGCACGCGAACTGTGGCAGGGTCAGGCCGTTCCGCCTCTGCTTTCCTCGTTTGACGTCGCGTCGCTTGAGGCCGCGCAGGCCGCTGCGCCCGAGCTGCCACGCGGAATTTTATTGGATAAGTGGGACGAGAACTGGCAGGCGTTAACCACGCGTCTGGGCTGCGTTTCGTTGCATATTAATCATAAAGAACTGACCGAAGAGCGGGTGCACAGCCTGAAACAGGCCGGTTTGCACATTCTGGTGTATACGGTGAACAGTCCGGAAAGAGCAAGCCAACTGTTGGGCTGGGGCGTGGACTGCATCTGCACAGACCGCATCGACCTGATAGGCCCGGATTTTGCGGCCAAGATTTAAGAACTAACGCCCTTCCCCGTGGGAGGGGTTAGGATGGGGGACTGAGGTGGCGAAACACGTGCCCCCATCACGAATACCCTACGGTCTTTGGTTCAGCTTCTGCTGCAGAATCTGCTGGTTGTTATTGAGCTGGTTTTGCTGCAGGCGCTGTTGGTCATTGAGCGATTGAGAACGTAACCGCAATTGCTGCTGTTGTTGGCTGAACTTTTGATCCTGCTCCAACTGACGCTGATGCAGCCGATCATCGCTCTGCATACGTTGTTGCATGCGCTGTTGCGATGGATTGTTCAGCAACTGTTGCTGCCTTTCAATCGGCGTTTGCGTTACGGCGGCGAAAGCGGACGCTGCAATCAACGCCAGTGCCATGCCGGTGATAATCTGATGAATAACGTTCATGATAGTTCCCCTGCTAAAGTTTCCTGCTTTAAGTTTACTTCATCAACGAGGTCGTTGGGCATTTTTCAGACAAACCTTGAACTTAAGCACTAAGCGGGTTCTCGTTAAAGTATTCCACCAGATAATCGATAAAAGCCCGTAATTTGGGGGTCACATGTTTACTCACCGGCCACAGCGCCCAATAACCATTTTCGGCCGCAGACTGCCCTTTAAGAATCTGCTCTAATTTCCCCTCAATGAGATACTGACGCACCTGATATTCTGGCAAACAGGCGATCCCCAAGCCTTTAAGCGTGGCGTCGATAATCACCCGGTTAGTATTACACACCAACGCCGCGGGCAGCTCTGAGGCCTCAATATCCCCGGTCCACTGTTCGATTCTTCCCGTGCTGGGATATTTATGCAGCAGGCAGGTGTGTTGAGCCAGCTCGGCAGCATGCTGCGGCGTGTCCCTTTTCTCGAGATAAGCCGGCGCTGCCACAATCGCCCGCTGATAGCCCCCTAGAAATCGAGATTTTAGCCGTGAATCTATCGGCGTACCGGTGCGGATGACCGCGTCAAAACCCTCTTCGATGATATCTACCATCCGGTCGGTCATGTCGATATCGAGCTGAATATCGGGATAGCGCTGCATAAATCCACTGACCAGCGGCAGCACAATCACGTCGACAAACGGCAGGCTAATCTTCAGTTGGCCCTGAGGTGCGCGATGGCTTTCCATCAGTTCAAGCTCGGCGTTTTCAACTTCGGCAAGAATACGGCGACAGCGCTCTAAATACTGTGCCCCTTCCGTGGTGAGGGTGATGCTGCGCGTACTGCGATAAAACAACTGTGCGGATAAACGCGCCTCTAGCCGTGCAATGCTTTTACCCACCGCGGACGAAGACACGCCCAGCTGTTTGGCCGTTTCAGAGAAACTTCGCGTCTCGGCAACCTGTGCAAAAATTTCAATACCGCTGAGTTTACTCATGAGAAAAAACCCTCATTTAAGACATTTTTGTCCGATATGTTTGGAATTTTAGCTTATTTTTCTTCTGTGTTTTTATCTTTATCCTCTTCGTCAGGCTGAACGGTCTCTTCAGCCATTTAATTACAGGAAAAAATCATGTCGCAGTCGTTACCTGACGAAAGCCGTATAAACACCATAAATACTGCATCATTAACCTATTCTCCGCGCCAGATTATACAAACAGCGTGGATCGTTATTGCTGTCTTTATGCTATCCAATGCACCAACTTCGCTTTATATCCACTGGAAACAGCAGTTTAGTTTTACTTCTGGAACTCTGACGCTCATTTTCGGCTGTTATATTTTGGCTCTGGTGATAACGCTGCTGGTTGCCGGACAGCTTGCCGGCCGGCTGGGAAGAAAAAAAATCATTCTGCCCGGCCTGATCGCCGCCCTATTGGCGTGTCTGTGTTTCATGATGGCGCAGTCGGTCTGCTTACTGTTGGTGGCGCGGTTTCTGACCGGTATTGCGGTGGGGATCACCGTCACAGCCAGCATGGCGGCCGTAGTTGATGCGGGAGGTGAGGGCAGAAAAAGGCAGGCCGCGCTGATAGCGTCTATCGCGATGGTTACCGGCGCAGGGCTAGGACCGGTGATGAGTGGGGTCATTGTGCGATTCTTGCCGCATCCGGTATTCACCGTGTTTACCGTCGAGTTGGTGGTGCAGCTTAGCGCGATAGCCCTTGCACTGCGTTTACCTGCGGCACAGGAAAAAATGGCTGAGAAATCCCGCCCATTGCGTCTGCCGTCGATTGCGTCGAAGAATATTTTTCATTTAATGCTGGGAATACTGTTCTTCGCCCCCGGCCTGACCGCAACCTCGATGATGCTGTCGCTGGGACCCGTATTGCTCAATCGTTTTTCACATGCAAGCAGTCCGATGATTGCCGGATTAATGGCCTGTATGATGTTCAGCGTGGCGGTAGGTACGCAGTTGCTGTGTCGTAAGCAGCCGATTGCGAGAGTGTTTTATTTCAGCGGCGCGGCGCTGATTGTGGCGATGATGAGTATTATTTTTACATTGCACGGCGGTGGGGTTAAGACGATTTTCATTGCCGCTTTGGCGGCAGGGGCTGCACAGGGGCTGGGGCAGTTGGGTGGATTAACGCTGTTGTCGCTAAATATTGCCGCCGAGCGTCGCGCAGAAGCCAACGCATTGCTTAACATCGGCGCTTATATTCCAGCCGGTTTACTGCCGGTCGTCACCGGCTATCTTATTGATCTGACTTGCCTGTCCCTGGGCTTTACCTTGCTCGCCGCTACGCTAACGGCCCTCTCGATGGTGGCGATAACGTTGCTTGTCGTTCAGCGGCGAGTGAGCCTTTATTAACTCGCAGACGGCAACGGCAGCGCTTTTACCTGTGAAGCTGTACCGTTGGGCCGTGAAGCATCGCGTACGAACGGCAGGTTATTGCAGGCGTGCTGGCGTGCCGAGCGGATGAACGCCTCGGTTACGGCCTGGCGCTGCTCACCGTCGCGAACGGCGGCATAGAGTCGGCTCCACAGACCGTCGCCCAGCGTTTTGGTCACCACCAATCCCTGCTTCTCAAAGCTCTCAACCACCCAGTGTGGCAGGGCGGCGATACCCATGTGCGCCGACACCATCTGAATCAGCAGCAGCGTGTTATCGACGTTTTTCAGTGCCGGACTCACACCCGCCGGCTGCAGGAAATGACGCCAGATATCCAGACGCTGACGCTGAACCGGATAGATCATGAGGATCTCGCTGCTCAAGTCTTCCGGCGTAATTACCGCTTTCTTTGCCAGTGGATGGTCCGGCGCCAAAACCAGACGCACTTCAAAATCAAACATCGGTGAGTAGTGCAGACCGCTGCGCGGAAGAATGTCGGAGGTCAGCACGATGTCCAGCTCGCCCTGTTGGAGCGCAGGCTGCGGGTCAAAAGTGACGCCAGATTTAAAATCCATTAATACCTGTGGCCAATTCTTGTGGAACGCGTCCAGTGCAGGCGTTAACCACTGTATGCAGCTGTGACATTCGATAGCAATGCGCAGCGAAGTCTGTTGCGGCTCGTGACAAGCCTGGAGTGCCTGCTGAATTTGCGGCAGCACCTGCTCCGCCAGCTGTAGCATGATTTCGCCCTGCGGCGTAAACCGCAGCGGCTGGCTTTTACGCACGAAAAGTCTGAAACCGAGACGCTGCTCGAGGTCGCTGAACTGATGCGACAGGGCAGATTGGGTCTGGTGAAGCTGTGCCGCTGCGGCGGCAAGAGAGCCGGTATTTCGCAGAGCTTGCAGCGTCCGCAGATGTTTCAGTTCGATCATGAGAGTCCTTCACTTTCACTGTGAATAAATTGCGCTTGTGGATTATACAGTACCTGCGGATTATGGATGTGTAAACATCTGGATGGCCAAATGGGAATTTAAAGATGACGATACTGAATCACACTCTGGGTTTTCCGCGCGTTGGTTTGCGTCGTGAGCTGAAAAAAGCGCAGGAAAGCTACTGGGCTGGCAGCACCACTCAAGAAGAACTGCTGGCGACCGGGCGCGAGCTGCGTGCGCGTCATTGGCAGCAACAACAGCAGGCTGGTGTGGATCTGTTGCCGGTTGGCGATTTCGCCTGGTACGATCACGTGCTGACCACCAGCCTGCTGCTGGGTAACGTTCCGGCCCGTCACCAGAATGATGACGGTTCAGTTGATCTCGATACTCTGTTCCGTCTGGGTCGTGGTCGTGCACCGACCGGCAAACCTGCCGCCGCTGCTGAAATGACCAAATGGTTTAACACCAACTATCACTACATGGTGCCTGAGTTCACTCAAGGTCAGCAGTTCAAACTGACCTGGACTCAGCTGTTGGACGAAGTTGACGAAGCGCTTGCGCTGGGTCACAAAGTCAAACCTGTGTTGCTGGGTCCATTGACCTACCTGTGGCTGGGCAAAGTAAAGGGCCAGCAGTTTGAGCGCCTGTCGCTGATCAACGATATTCTGCCTGTTTACCAACAAGTGCTGGCCGAGCTGGCAAAACGCGGCATCGAATGGGTTCAAATCGACGAACCTGCACTGGTTCTGGAATTGCCCCAAACGTGGTTGGATGCCTACAAACCGGCTTATGAGCAGTTGCAAGGTCACATTAAAGTGCTGCTGACGACCTATTTCGACAGCGTGGGCCACAACATTGAAACCATCCGCCAATTGCCAGTGCAAGGTCTTCACATTGATGCCGTTGCCGGTCGCGATGATTTGGCTACGGTTGCCGACAAATTGCCAAAAGACTGGCTTCTGTCGCTGGGCGTGATCAACGGCCGTAACGTATGGCGTGCCGACCTGGGCACCTGGTTCGACCGTCTAAAGCCGCTGATTGCGGGCCGCAACGTTTGGCTTGGTAGCTCGTGTTCATTACTGCACAGTCCCATCGATTTAAGCGTTGAAACACGTCTTGATGACGAAGTGAAAAGCTGGTTCGCCTTCGGTCTGCAAAAATGTGCTGAGTTGGCGTTGCTAACGTCTGCCCTGAATGACCCGAGTGAAGAGACGCTGAAAAAACTGGCTGACTACAGCGCGCCAATTCGCGCTCGTCGCGAATCTAAGCGCGTACACAACGAAGCGGTGGGCAAACGTGTTGCGGCCATTACGGCGGCGGACATTGAACGTCCCAACGTTTACACCCAGCGAGCGCTAGCACAGCGCGCCCGCTTCAAATTGCCTTTATGGCCGACCACCACTATCGGTTCATTCCCGCAAACCACCGAAATCCGAGGCCTGCGACTGGACTTCAAACAAGGTCGTCTGGATAACGCCAATTACCGTACCGGCATCAGCGAGCACATCAAGCAGGCGATTAAAGAGCAGGAGCGTCTGGATATCGACGTTCTGGTCCACGGTGAGGCTGAACGTAACGACATGGTCGAATACTTCGGTGAGCATCTCGATGGTTTTGTGTTCACACAAAACGGTTGGGTACAGAGCTACGGTTCACGCTGCGTGAAACCACCGGTTATCATCGGTGACGTGAGCCGCCCCGAAGCTATTACCGTTGAGTGGGCACAATACGCACAGTCTCTGACCGCTAAACCGGTTAAAGGCATGTTGACTGGCCCCATTACCATTCTCTGCTGGTCTTTCCCACGTGAAGACGTCAGCCGTGAAACTATCGCCAAGCAAATCGGTTTAGCGCTGCGTGATGAAGTGGAAGATTTGGAAAAAGCCGGCATCGGCATCATCCAGATTGATGAACCTGCACTACGCGAAGGCTTGCCGCTGCGTCAGTCAGAGTGGAACGCGTATCTGCGTTGGGCGGTTGATGCATTCAAACTGAATGCCGCGATTGCCAAAGACGACACGCAGATCCACACCCACATGTGTTACTGCGAATTCAACGACATCATGGACTCCATTGCGGCACTCGATGCTGACGTTATCACCATTGAAACCTCGCGTTCTGATATGGAATTGATCGAAACCTTCAAAGCGTTCGATTATCCAAATGAAATTGGACCCGGCGTTTATGATATTCACTCACCAAATGTGCCAAGCGTTGAGTGGATTGAAAACCTGTTGCGTAAAGCGGCTGATAGCATTCCGGCAGAGCGCTTGTGGGTGAATCCAGACTGTGGCCTGAAAACGCGCGGCTGGACAGAGACCCGCGAGTCGCTGGAAAACATGGTGAAAGCAGCCAAGCGCCTGCGTGCTGAACACGCTTAAAAGTATGGGCGTAGTCGATATAGTGTGTGGGTTGTATTCTTCGTTAATCATTGGGCGCTTCGGCGCCCTTTTTGCGCCTGTTTTTAGTTTCATTAGTATTTTGTAACCTCTTAAACTTCTCACGTATCCCCCGACTCGCCTTGCCTGCAGCGAATTGCCACACGGATTAAAGTTCAAATGCCTTAATCCCTCGCCTCATTGACTAGGCTTAGTAGGGTGAAATCTTAATTCGAATCGTGTTCGAACAACGTAAGGAGACAAAGATGAGTCGATTTAAAGATAAAGTCGTGGTGGTCACAGGTGCAGGTTCCGGCATGGGGGCAGCAACCGCTCAGCGTTTTGCTGCCGAAGGGGCGACTGTGGTACTGGTGGGACGCACTGAAATCAAATTGGCCAAGATTGCCAATACGCTTGAAACCACGAATTACTATATTCACGTCGCCGATATCTCTAATCCTGAAGAGGTCGAACGCCTGGCGAAAGTGGTGCTGGATAAATTCGGTCACGTTGACGTGTTGGTTAATAACGCCGGCGTTGTGGTGCAGGGCCAGGTTAATGAGGCAAGCATTGAAGACTGGAAGAAAATTTTCGATATCGACGTCAGCGGGGTGTTCTACGCTACGCGCTTCTTTATTGACGCATTGAAGAAGAGCAAAGGCAACATCGTCAACGTTTCATCGGTATCAGGATTGGGCGGTGACTGGGGCATGAGTTTCTACAACGCGGCCAAAGGGGCGGTGACCAATTTTACCCGCTCTCTGGCGATGGACCACGGTGCCGACGGCGTGCGCGTCAATGCAGTTTGTCCTAGTCTGACGTTGACAGACATGGCAGGTGATATTAAAGAAAACAAGGTATTACTGGCGAAATTTGCCGAACGTATCCCACTGGGACGCGGGGCCGAACCGGAAGAGATTGCGTCGGTTATTGCTTTTCTGGCCAGTGATGATGCCCGTTTTGTTACCGGCGTCAATCTGCCGGTCGACGGCGGCCTGAGTGCCTCGAACGGTCAGCCCAAGCAGGCTTAAAACGGCTTAACTCATCAATAACTCAGGTTTTTAAGACAAAAATGAAAAAAGGCCTCGTGTGTTTTCACTGACGGGGCCTTTTTATTAATGCATGAACTTAACGTCGATGGGTTATTTAACGCCGTATTTGGCAAACCACGCCAGCATGCGTTGCCAACCGTCTGCCGCTGCTTCGGCGTTGTAGCTTGGACGGTAGTCGGCATTGAAAGCGTGGTCCGCATCAGGATAAACCACGATTTCCGCATTCGCATTGGCGGCGCGAATGGCCTGACGCATGGTTTCGACCGTATCTTGCGGAATACTGCTGTCACGGCCGCCATAAAGACCCAGCACCGGCGCCGTTAAATCAACCGCCTCGTCGACCGGGTGTGTTGGGCTGGTCAGCGTTTTATTGCCTACCAGTTTGCCGTACCAGGCGACACCGGCCTTCAACTGCGGGCTGTGCGCGGCGTAGAGCCAGGTGATGCGACCACCCCAGCAGAATCCGGTAATGGCCAGCTTACTGGCGTCACCGCCGTGCTGTGCCGCCCAGTGCGCCGTGTGGTCTAAATCGGCCAACACCTGCTGGTCTGGCACTTTACTCACCAGCTTCTCGAACAGCTCACTTATCTCGCTGTAGTCGGACGGGTCGCCCTGACGGAAATAGAGTTCTGGAGCGATCGCCAGATAACCCTCTTTCGCCAAACGGCGGCACAGGTCACGAATGTGCTCATGCACACCAAAGATCTCTTGCACCACTAAAATAATCGGCAGTTTGCCGGTGTATTCGGCAGGTCGTGCCAGATAGGCTGGCAGATTCTCACCCTGTGAAGGGATAGTGGTTTCGCCCGCGTGCAGGCCTTCAGTATCAGTGTGAATAGTGGTCGCAGATACAGGCGTAACGGCAGGGGAGAAACTGTCAGGTGCTTGTTTTAATTGTATTGAATCATCTTTCTTCATTGCAGTCTCCATACGGGGATAAGTTCTTTTCTTTAAAACTCACAATTTGATTTTTGAAAACAAGGGCCAGGAGCTAAAACTATAAGCCATAAAGTTAGCACATCAATCAACATAGCCTGTCCTATAGTTAACCCTTACGTAAAAAATGCTTCGCTGAGTAATATTTAATCTGTTTGTCATACAGATAGCAGGGCGCCTTTGTCTTGAAAGAACGATACGCAGCCTAATTTTGTGATATTAATCACGATTGCCGTGCAAGCGATGATAGCCGTAATACCACTTAGCGATTTGCATCACAAAATTCAATGCCAATGAACGTTAGAGTGGCAGGATGTTTTTTAAAAAGATGACCCGAATTAAGAAGGAGTTTATTTATGTCTCAGTCTGACGTTTTTCACCTTGGTTTGACCAAAAGCAGCCTTCAAGGTGCGACCCTGGCCATTGTTCCTGGCGATCCTCAGCGGGTTGAAAAAATCGCGAAGCTGATGGAAAACCCGGTTCATCTGGCTTCTCATCGTGAATTCACTACTTGGCGCGCAGAGCTTGACGGTAAAGCCGTGATTGTCTGCTCGACCGGTATCGGCGGTCCTTCCACTTCTATTGCGGTGGAAGAGTTGGCCCAGCTGGGTATCCGCACTTTCCTGCGTATCGGCACCACCGGTGCTATTCAACCGCACATTAACGTCGGAGACGTGCTGGTGACCACTGCCGCCGTGCGTCTTGACGGTGCCAGTCTGCATTTCGCACCGATGGAATATCCCGCGGTTGCCGATTTTGCCTGTACTACCGCGTTGGTCGAGGCGTCCAAGGCGGTGGGTGCCAATCTGCACATTGGCGTGACGGCGTCTTCGGACACCTTCTATCCGGGCCAGGAACGTTATGACACTTACTCAGGCCGCGTTGTGCGCCGTTTTAAGGAGTCTATGCAAGAGTGGCAGGAAATGGGCGTGATGAACTATGAGATGGAGTCCGCCACGCTGTTGACCATGTGCGCAAGCCAGGGCCTTCGCGCCGGTATGGTCGCAGGGGTTATCGTTAACCGCACACAGCAAGAAATTCCTAATGCAGAAACCATGAAGCAAACGGAAAGTCACGCAGTGAAGATTGTGGTCGAGGCCGCGCGTCGCCTGATTGCCTAAGCTCACTAATCTGATTTATTTCTGATTATTATCTGAAGCAATACTGAGTTTGTCTGAATAAGGGGTCGCCTGCCGGTGGCCCCTTTTTTTATCTCCGCGCGGCTATCTGGTATGGTCATAGTACGAATTATTGGAATAATAAGAGGCCCTATGACGGCAACAATCTTACTTCACCCTTCCTTGACCCCTTTACAGGGTGGCGTTAACTTCCGTGATCTCGGCGGTAATACGGTCGCCGATGGGCGAAGAATTAAACGTGGCTGGCTTTATCGCTCCGGTGCGTTAGACACGCTTACCGAACAAGATCAGCGTTTCCTGAGCAATATTCCGCTTCAGCACATTCTTGACTACCGCGATGCGGATGAAGTTGCCGCCAAGCCCGATATTCTGTGGCCAGGCTGCGAATATCACCATGCACCGGCGAATCCGCTGAGCAACGTGATTAATGCCAATCTTGAGCGGCTTACCGCCGAGACTATTGCGGCATTTGATCCGCAGGAATTCATGCTGGAGCTTTACCGCCGTCTGCCGTTCAATAACGATGCCTATAAAAAACTGGTGAGCCTGCTGGTTCAGCCCGGCGGCGGTGCGCTGGTTCAGCACTGTGCGGTAGGGAAAGACCGCACGGGTATTGGGTCAGTCATCGTGCTGCTGGCGTTGGGTGCAGACGTTGCTACCGTCAAAGAAGATTATCTGTTGACGGAAACGACGCTGGCGACCTTCCGTGAACATATGCTTGATAAAATGTCGATAACCCTGCCACCGGCGGCGCTGGAGAAGTTTGCCTATGTGTTTTCGGTGCAAGAAATATTCATTGATACGGCGCTAAATGCCATTAACGACCTGTATGGCAACACCGATAACTGGCTCGAAAAAGAGTACGGTCTTACGGCTGAGGTGCGTGAGTCGCTGTGCGCGCGCTATCTTGAATAATCGCTTCGTTAAGCTTTGGTTGTCATTGAATAATGTTTACTGTTATTGGGTAAAAAGTTGCGGATAAAATTCGGTTTTGAATATGGGTGGTAATTTTTGAGCATTAACGAGGTCATTCATTACGTGACGGAGTTTGTCCGTCAGCATCAGGCTTGGGCACCGCCGATTGTCTTCTTTCTGGCTTTTGGTGAGTCATTGGCCTTCCTCTCATTACTGTTACCAGCCACGGTTATCTTGCTCGGATTAGGGGCGTTGATTGGTGAAACCGGTATTCCTTTTTGGCCTATTTTTGCGGCAGCAGCGGCCGGCGCCTTCTTCGGGGACTGGTTGTCATACTGGATTGGTGCACACTACAGCGACAAAGTGCCGCACATCTGGCCTTTCAAATCTCATCCTCAAATGCTGGATCGCGGGCACGCCTTCTTTGAACGCTGGGGCATGCCGGGTGCTTTCATTGGTCGCTTCTTTGGACCGCTGCGCGCCGTTGTTCCCTTGGTGGCAGGAATTTGTGGCATGCCGCAGCGTTACTTCCAGCTGGCAAACTTCACGTCTGCGCTGGTCTGGGGCTTTGGTATTCTGGCGCCGGGTGCATTTGGGATAAAATGGCTAAGCCAGTGGTTTTGATCAGGCGGTGAAGTGAAATCAGCGCCGTTGCGCCCGTTTTCTGGAAGATGTCTCGCAAAGTGCAGGCAGGTAATTTAAAAGCATCTGGACATCCATACAGTATGCATTTACCTTGACCTTCAAGAGATTCAGACAGAGGAAAAACCGTGGATATCAGCATCATTTACGCGGTGGGCGCAGGAATTATCGGTCTTTTGCTCGGCTGGTTAATCGCCAGTTTGCGTCAACAGCAGGTTCAGGCCGATAACGACACCCGCTACAAATTGCTGGAGCAGGCTCAGAGCCAGCTTGCTCAAGAAAAAGAGGCACTGCAGCGCGATATGCTGCAGGCAAAACATCATCAGCGCGAAAATGAGCTGGAGCTGAGAACGCTGCACAGTGCGCAGGCCGCCAGCGCCGAAAAACTCCAGCTTTTGGCGCACTGGCAAAATGAGTGTGAGCAGCTCAATCAGGAACTGCGAGCCCAACGAGAAATTAACAGCGCTCAGGAAGCCGAGCTTCGTGAGGTTGTCACTCGGCTGGATGAAACGCGTCTGGCAGCCGAAGACAAGCAGCGGCTGTTAATTAACAGCGAACAGCGTCTCAACAGTCAGTTTGAAAATCTTGCAAATCGTATCTTCGAGCAAACCGGCCGTCGTGCAGACGAACAAAATAAACAGAGTCTCGACAAACTGCTGCTGCCGCTGCGTGAGCAGCTTGACGGTTTTCGCCGTCAGGTGCAGGACAGCTTTGGGCAGGAAGCGCGTGAACGCCACACGCTAACCCATGAAATTCGCAGTCTCCAGCAGCTCAATGCCCAAATGGCGCGCGAGGCGCTTAATTTGACCAAGGCTCTGAAAGGCGACAACAAAACGCAGGGTAACTGGGGCGAAGTCGTGCTCAGTCGCGTGCTAGAAGCCTCCGGCCTGCGAGAAGGCTACGAGTATCAGACGCAGGTCAGCGTGCAGACTGAAAATAACAGCAGAATGCAGCCCGACGTTGTGGTACGGCTGCCGCAGAACAAAGATGTGGTCATTGACGCCAAAATGTCGCTGGTGGCCTACGAACGCTATTTCAACAGCGAAGATGACCTTGAGCGTGAAGCTGCGCTCAACGAGCATATTACCTCGGTGCGCGGCCATATTCGCCTGTTAGGTCGTAAAGACTATCAGCAGTTGCCCGGCCTGCGCAGTCTTGATTACGTGCTGATGTTTATACCGGTAGAACCGGCCTTTTTGGTGGCTATCGATCGTGAACCCGAACTGATTAGTGAAGCGCTCAACCACAACATTATGTTGGTTAGCCCAACCACGCTGCTGGTTGCGCTGCGCACTATCAGCAATCTGTGGCGTTACGAGCATCAAAGTCAGAACGCCAAACGTATTGCAGACCGCGCCGCTCGCCTGTACGACAAACTCAGGCTGTTCGTTGATGACATGCAGTCAATGGGGCAAAGTCTCGATAAAGCGCAGGCAAGTTATCGGCTGGCAATGAACAAACTTGCCCAAGGGCGTGGTAATCTTATCGGCCAGGTTGAGGGGTTCAGGGCGTTGGGTGTGGAAGTAAAACGGCCTATCAGCCCGGCGCTTGCAGAGCAGGCCAGCGCTGAAGATGACCCAGAGTATCAGGCGTCACTGGATGAACAATATTCGGAGCCTGAGGCGCAGGAAACGGCGGAGCTGGCAACAGAAAACGCCCTGCAGGGCGACAATGACGAACGGCCACTTGAAGACGTTGCTGCGTCATCAAAGAATTTTTAATTTGTTTTGCTCATAGAGTGAACAATAATACCGCGGCTTGATCACCGCGTGCGGCGTTAATCGCATCGGAGATGGGGCTTTCACCGGGGTTCTGATACACTTTCCCCAGGCGATATACTGAATAAGCAGGCAAAAACATGGAAAAGCAGACGCAGGAAAATGTAGATTCTTCAGAAACTACACATTTTGGATTTCGTACCGTAGCCAAAAATAACAAAGCAGAGATGGTCGCTGAAGTCTTTCACTCTGTGGCCGCGAAATATGACCTGATGAATGACCTGATGTCATTCGGCGTTCATCGTATCTGGAAGCGTTATGCTATTGACTGCAGCGGCGTTCGTCGCGGGCAGCGCGTCCTGGATTTGGCTGGCGGCACAGGTGACTTGACCGCCAAGTTCTCTCGTCTGGTGGGCGAGCAGGGTGAAGTTGTGCTGGCCGATATCAACGACTCCATGTTGAAAATGGGCCGCGAGAAGCTGCGCAACAGCGGTATCGTTGGCAACGTCAGCTACGTGCAGGCTAATGCCGAAGCGCTGCCTTTCCCTGACAATTATTTCGACTGTATCACTATCTCTTTTGGTTTGCGTAACGTGACCGAAAAAGAGAAAGCACTGCGTTCAATGTTCCGCGTTTTAAAGCCGGGCGGCCGCCTGCTGGTACTTGAGTTCTCCAAGCCAGTTTTCGCTCCGCTGAGCAAAGCCTATGACACCTATTCATTCCATATTCTGCCAAGAATTGGCGAGCTGGTGGCCCAAGATGCCGAAAGCTACCGCTATCTGGCCGAGTCTATCCGTATGCATCCGGACCAGGACACGCTTAAAGGCATGATGTCTGATGCGGGCTTCGAGAACGTGACTTATAACAACCTCACCGGTGGCATTGTTGCGCTACACCGAGGTTTCAAGTTCTGATATGGAAATGCCGATGTTGTTAACTCCCTTATTGACTGCTGCTATCGAGACCGCCCTTAATCAGTTGTTGTTTAAGGAAAGCAGCATGAAGGCCGCGAGGCTGCGTCTTGCTGGCAAAGTTTTGCGTATTGAGCTAAAGGAACTGAGTTCACCGCTGACGTTTATCTTTAATGAACAAAAAGTTGACGTGGTGGGGCAGTGGGACGGCGAAGCAAATTGCACCGTTATCACACGCCTCTCTACCCTGCGCAAACTGCGCGATCGTCAACAGCTGGCCCCTCTTATTCGCAGCGGCGATTTAAACGTCGAAGGCGATATTCAGGTGGTGCAGCAGTTTTCTGCGCTGATAGACATGTCGGAATGGGAACCTGCCGAGTTGCTGGCTCCCTACATCGGCGATATCGCTGCACAGGGCATCAGTCAGGCCGTGAGTGGTGGATTTCGTTTCCTAACCGCGGGCGTCAAAAAACATCAGAGTCAGGTTGCACAAGTTGTCACCGAAGAATGGAAGCTGGCGCCGGGTGCGCTTGAAGCCGCCTGGTTCACCGATGAAGTTACCGCCGTTGAACACCAGACCCTGGCGCTGGAAGCGCGCTTGAACAAATTACTGGAAGGGAACCCATGACTCCAGGTGAAATGCGTCGCCTGTACCTGATTATTCGGGTATTTCTCTCCTACGGGCTAGATGAACTGATCCCCAAGATTAAGCTGACGCTGCCGCTGAGGTTAGGTCGTTATTTATTCTTTTGGATCCCTTTCCGCCACAAAGATAAGCCGCTCGGCACCCGCCTGCGTCTGGCACTTGAAGAGCTGGGGCCAGTGTGGATCAAGTTTGGTCAGATGCTGTCAACGCGCCGTGACCTTTTTCCGCCTCACGTTGCCGATCAGCTTGCGTTGCTGCAGGACCACGTCGCACCTTTTGACGGCGCGCTGGCCCGCAAGCACATTGAGCTAGCCCTGGGTGGCCCGATTGAAACCTGGTTTGACGATTTTGACCAAAACGCGCTGGCTTCGGCCTCTATTGCGCAAGTTCATACCGCCACCTTGAAAGAGAATGGCAAAAAGGTTGTGCTCAAGGTTATCCGTCCTGACATCATGCCGATTATCAAGGCCGATACCCGCCTGATGGCCCGTCTTGCCGGTTGGGTGCCCTTGCTGCTGCCTGACGGTCGCCGCTTGCGCCCCCTCGAAGTCGTCAAAGAATACGAGAAAACGCTGCTCGACGAGCTGAACCTGCTCCGCGAGGCCGCCAACTCGATTCAACTGCGCAGAAACTTCGAGAACAGCCCTATTCTGTATGTGCCTGAAGTCTATTCCGATTATTGTCGTGAACGTCTGTTGGTGATGGAGCGCATCTACGGTATTCCTATTTCCGACGTGGCTGCGCTGGAAAAACAGGGTACCAACATGAAGCTGTTGGCAGAGCGTGGCGTGCAGGTATTTTTCACTCAGGTATTTCGCGACAGCTTTTTCCATGCCGATATGCATCCGGGAAACATCTTTGTTAGCTATGAAACGCCGGAAGACCCTTGCTACATAGCTATAGATTGCGGCATAGTTGGATCGCTTAACAAAGACGATAAACGTTATCTGGCCGAAAACTTTATTGCCTTCTTCAACCGTGATTACCGCAAAGTTGCAGAGCTGCATGTTGATTCTGGCTGGGTTCCTCGTGATACCAACGTTGAAGAATTTGAGTTTGCCATCCGCACGGTTTGCGAGCCTATTTTCGAAAAGCCGCTAGCAGAAATCTCTTTCGGTAACGTATTGTTAAACCTGTTTAACACCGCCAGGCGTTTCAACATGCAGGTGCAGCCTCAGTTAGTGTTGCTGCAGAAAACACTGCTATATGTTGAGGGCCTGGGCAGACAGCTCTATCCACAGCTTGACCTCTGGACTACGGCAAAGCCTTTCCTGGAGAGCTGGATACGTGATCAGGTAGGTTTACCGGCAATGGTTCGCGCTTTCAAAGAGCGAGCACCTTTCTGGATTGAGAAACTTCCCGAACTTCCTGAGCTGGTGTACGACAGCTTAAAACAGCATCAACTTTTGCAGTACAACATTGAAAAACTGACTCATCAGTTACAGACGCAGAACGAACGTCAGGGCCAATCCCGATATCTTTTCGGCGTTGGGGCAACATTACTCTTCAGCGGTACAGTGCTGATGATGGGTAAGGTTGAGGTTTACCCTGTATGGATGATTGCTGCGGGGCTTGTCGCCTGGATTATCGGATGGAAGCGAACCAGAAAGACCGAGTAGGCCGATAAAATTTAAAATTGAAGTCATGCGTCGTTTATACGACAGTCATTAAATTATTGTTATGTTGAGGTGAATACCATGGGTGCATTTAGCATTACGCATTGGCTGGTCATCGCGGTTATCGTGGTTCTGTTGTTCGGTACCAAAAAATTACGTGGCCTCGGTAGCGATCTTGGCGCTTCAATCAAGGGCTTTAAAAAAGCCATGAACGAAGATGATGCCTCCAAGGCGCACAAAGAAACTGAAACAACCGGGTCTGATGCAGATTTTTCGGCCAAGTCTATCAATGGCACCAAGCCGGAAGTAAAAGCAGAAGAAACTAAGAGTCAAAACAAAGAGCAGGTATAAGCCGTGTTCGACATTGGATTTAGTGAACTGTTGCTGGTATTCGTTATTGGTTTGGTTGTGCTTGGACCAGAGCGTTTACCCGTTGCGGTAAGAACTGTTGCGGGCTGGATCCGTACACTACGATCGATGGCAGCATCCGTACAAAACGAGCTGAATCAAGAGTTAAAACTGCAGGAACTGCAGGATAGCCTGAAGAAAGCTGAAGAGGCCGGTTTAAAGAACCTGTCGCCGGAAATCAAATCATCGATTGATGATTTGAAAGAAGCGGCATCATCGATGAAGCGCTCAATTCATGAGAACCTCAGCCCGGCTGACCAGGCGGTGGCCGATGCCACAGAGGGAAATACCATTCATAATCCTGTACTCAGGGATGCCGAAGCGCATCATGATGAAGGTATTTCACCGGCTACTGCCGAGCATGTCGCGGATTCACCGGCTGTTGCACCGGTGGCAGAACAGACCGTTCCGCCAAAGGCTGCGATAGACTATGTGGTTCAACCGAAAGTTGCGCCATCGGTGCAGTCGGCCCCTTCTTCACAACCAACGGGTGAACGCTAAACATGGCAGTTGAAGATACACAACCGCTTATCAGCCATCTAATAGAGCTGCGTAAGCGCCTGCTGAATTCGATTATTTGCGTAATTGTGGTGTTTTTGGCACTGGTTTATTTTGCCAATGATATTTACTACCTGGTCTCTGCACCGCTTATCAAAGTCATGCCATTGGGCGCGAGCATGATAGCAACTGACGTTGCGTCAC
Organism: Rouxiella sp. S1S-2; assembly: GCF_009208105.1. Classification (NCBI taxonomy): domain Bacteria; kingdom Pseudomonadati; phylum Pseudomonadota; class Gammaproteobacteria; order Enterobacterales; family Yersiniaceae; genus Rouxiella; species Rouxiella sp. S1S-2. The sequence goes on along the minus strand of NZ_WFKL01000001.1, from coordinate 5,156,960 downwards.
CGTTCTTCACGCCAATTAAACTGACGATGATCGTTTCGGTGTTTGTCTCGGCTCCGTTTATCCTTTATCAGGTGTGGGGCTTTGTGGCGCCGGCGCTGTATAAGCATGAACGCCGTTTGATGATGCCGCTGCTGTTCTCAAGCTCCGCGCTGTTTTATCTCGGCATGGCGTTTGCGTACTTCCTGGTGTTTCCGCTGGCCTTCGCCTTCTTTGCAAAAACGGCACCGGCTGGCGTAGAGATTGCGACGGATATCAATAAATATCTCGATTTCGTCATGACCATTTTTATGGCATTCGGCGTGTCGTTTGAAGTTCCGATTGCGATTATTCTACTGTGCTGGACGGGTGTAACCACGCCTGAAGATTTACGCAAGAAACGTCCTTATGTTTTGGTCGGGGCTTTTGTGGTCGCGATGCTGTTGACGCCACCTGACGTGTTCTCACAGACGTTGTTGGCTATTCCAATGTACATCTTGTTTGAAATTGGCGTGTTCTGCGCCCGTTATTACGTAGGCAAAAGACGCCGTGGCGATGAAGACGACGATGCGGACAGCGAGTCCGATGCTTCTTAAACGCTAGCTTGCAGATTAATTAACCGCCCAATTGGGCGGTTTCTGTTTTGAGAGGGTGTGATGTTCGAGATTGGCCTGAATTTAACCAGCAATCAATTTGATAAAGACCGCGCCGAGGTGGTTGATCGCGCTAAAATCGCCGGACTGACGGGGATGCTGATAACCGGCACCTCGCTTGAGGAAAGCCATCAGGCGCAGGCACTGGCCGCTCAATACCCCGACTTTTGCTGGTCAACGGCGGGCATTCATCCTCATCAGGCCAGTACCTGGGATGACGACGTGGAGCAGCAGTTACGTCAGTTAGCGAGTCATGCTCAGGTTGTGGCTATCGGCGAATGCGGACTGGATTTTAACCGCAACTTCTCCACGCCAGTCGCTCAGGAAAAGGCGTTCACCGCCCAGCTTAGCCTGGCCGCCGAGCTGAATATGCCGGTGTTTCTACACTGTCGCGATGCGCACCCGCGTTTTACGCAATTGCTGGAACCCTGGTTACCGCGCCTGCCGGGGGCAGTGGTGCACTGTTTTACCGGCAGTCGGCATGAGCTCGAGCATTATCTGGCTTTAGGTCTGTCAATCGGCATTACAGGTTGGGTGTGTGATGAGCGGCGCGGACTTGAGTTGCGCGAAATGCTGCCGTTCATCCCGCTTGATAAATTGTTACTGGAAACGGACGCGCCTTATTTGCTGCCCCGAGATATGGAAAAAAAACCTAAAAATCGACGCAACGAGCCGTGCTTCCTGCCGCACATTGTTAATCAGGTCGCGCATTGGCGTGAAAAAGAGGAGACCCCAGAAGCATTGGCACAGATAACCGACGGCAATGCGCGCCGGTTGTTCAGACTGTAGAAGGGAAGTCGGTGGGGGGTCAGATCTTTTGGAATTCGGTATTGCTCAGGCTCTGTTTAACCTGTTTGTTGAGCAGGTTTAACAGCAGGTGCGAACGTCGCTCGCCGTCAGGTTCGGTATAAATGGCCTGTAACCCCTCAAAGACGCCTTCGGTGATTAACACGCGGTCACCCTCGTACGGTGTTTCAGGGTCGCGAACATCGATAGGCGGCTGGGTTACCAACTGCTCAATAACTTTGGGATTGACCGTGGCAAGCTGGTGTCCAAAACGGACAAAGTGGCTAACACCGCGGGTTGCGCTGATGGTGGTGGTATGAACCTTTTCAGGATCAAAGGCGATAAACATATAGTTTGGAAACAAAGGCTCGTCCGCCATTGTTCGACGACCGCGCACGATTTTCTCTAACTTGATCGTCGGCACCAAACATTGAACGTGCTGACGCTCAAGGTGTTCCTGGGCACGAATATGTTGACCCCGTTTGCAATACAGTAAGTACCAGCTTTCCATTTATCGTTTTCCTCGTGACTAACAGATTGAGAATAACAAAAGCTTTAAGGGATAAATAGCCGCGCGTGCAGCGCAGCTGCTGCAGGAATGGTAACATCTAAGCTGATAACAATTTTGCAGTTTATTCACTGACTACCTGTTGAATCGAGATCCGCCGATGCAACAACGAACTTCCGGTCTGATAATTTTTTGGAGAAACGTAATGGAGTTGTTCTTACTCAGTAACGGCAAACTTTCAGGTGACAGCCAGCCGCTAGGTTATGCCCATGAGCAGATTAAAGCGATGTTCAACGCGCGCAATATCACTTCCGCAGTGTTAATCCCCTACGCATTGATCCGGACCGACTGGGACGCCAAAGCACTGGAGCTTGAAGAAGCGCTAGGTATTAAGGTGGGCAGTATTCATCATGCTGGCGTTCCTTCTGAGGCTATCGAGCAGGCACAGTGTATTCTGGTTAGCGGTGGCAATACCTGGATGCTGAACCAGATGCTGCACGAAAAAGGGCTAATTGTGCCGGTGCAGCGCGCGGTACGTGAGCGCGAAGTGCCCTATATCGGGTGGAGCGCAGGTTGTAACGTTGCTACGCCAAGCATTCGTACCACCAATGACATGCCAGTTCGTAACTCTGTGGTACTGCCCGCGCTCGGCCTGTTTCCGGTGCAAATTAACCCACACTATATTGATGCACACATCAGCGGCCACATGGGCGAGACGCGCGATGAACGCATTGCCGAATTTTGCGCGGTGAACCCGAGCGAGTCCGTGGTTGCGTTGCGCGAAGGCAGTATGCTGCACGTTTCGGGCAATAAATTGAGCTACTACAGTGCCAAGGGGGAAGGTTTTAAAGTCTTCCGTCACGGCCACGAGACGCAGGAATATCAAGACACGCGAGCACTTTCTGGTCTTGTACCCTTCCAATGCATTTAATAGATTGATAAGACTCGTGGACTGTTGTTTATCCTTTCGGTTGCCCATTTTTGGTTCATTAATCTTGAAAAATGCAGCAACAGCGTCCGACAGGCTTTATACTGCCCTCTAAATTTGGTGATAAAACTTTAATGACGTGCCTCGTATGAAATATCGTGACCTGCGTGACTTCCTGGCTTTGCTTGAAAAGCAGGGTGATCTGAAACGTATCACCCAGCCCGTTGATCCTTACCTCGAAATGACCGAAATCGCCGATCGCACCCTGCGTGCCGGTGGGCCTGCACTGCTGTTTGAAAATCCAAAAGGCTATGACATGCCGGTGCTGTGCAATTTATTCGGCACCCCGGAGCGTGTGGCAAAGGGCATGGGTCAGGACGACGTTAGCGCACTGCGCGAGGTAGGAGAGTTACTGGCTTTTCTTAAAGAGCCTGAGCCACCGCGAGGGTTTCGTGATTTTTACGACAAAATGCCCAAGTTCAAGCAAGTGCTTAACATGCCGACCAAGCGCCTGAACTCTGCGCCTTGTCAGGAACAGATTTGGAAAGGCGACGATGTTGATTTAGGCCGTATTCCCGTGATGCACTGTTGGCCGGAAGATGCGGCCCCGCTGATCACCTGGGGTCTGACGGTCACCCGCGGTCCACACAAAGTGCGTCAGAATCTGGGCATTTATCGCCAACAGGTATTAGGCAGAAACAAGCTGATTATGCGCTGGTTGTCGCACCGCGGCGGCGCGCTGGACTTTCAGGAGTGGTGCCAGCAGAACCCGGGCAAGCGTTTCCCGGTTTCCGTTGCGCTGGGCGCCGACCCCGCGACCATTTTGGGTGCCGTGACGCCGGTGCCTGACACACTTTCCGAATACGCCTTTGCCGGTCTGCTGCGCGGTAATAAAACGGAAGTGGTCAAATGTATCTCCAATGACCTGGAAGTTCCCGCCAGCGCTGAAATTGTGCTTGAAGGCTATATCGAGCCGGGTGAAATGGCACCGGAAGGCCCCTACGGCGACCACACGGGCTACTATAATGAAATAGACAGCTTCCCGGTGTTTACTGTTACACATATTACTCAGCGTAAAGATGCTATCTATCATTCAACCTTTACCGGTCGCCCACCGGATGAACCTGCAGTATTGGGACTGGCGTTGAACGAAGTGTTTGTGCCGATTTTGAAAAAACAGTTTCCAGAAATCGTCGATTTTTATCTGCCGCCGGAGGGTTGCTCTTACCGTTTGGCCGTGGTTACCATGAAAAAGCAGTATGCCGGACACGCCAAGCGCGTAATGATGGGTGTCTGGTCTTTCCTTCGCCAGTTTATGTACACCAAGTTTGTTATTGTGTGTGATGACGATATTAACGCGCGCGACTGGAAAGACGTTATCTGGGCGATTACGACGCGAATGGATCCGGCTCGTGACACGGTGCTGGTTGAGAACACGCCGATCGACTATCTTGATTTTGCCTCACCGGTTTCTGGACTGGGTTCCAAAATGGGGATGGATGCGACCAATAAATGGCCGGGTGAAACCCAGCGTGAATGGGGACGACCGATTGTCATGGATCCTAAAGTTCGTGACCGCGTTGATACCATGTGGGACGAGCTGGGCATTTTTGACGATAAAAAGTTTAGTGATACCAAGTTTGGCGACGCAAAGCCGACCAAATAACGGCTACAGTGTGCAAAATAACTATTCATAGACTGGCAAACGGCGCACGAGCCTGGCGCGATGTGCGTTTGCCATCAATGTAGATCCGATGACCCTCAGAGGGAACGCATGACAATAATGAGCTGTAAAGTGTCCTCAGTTGAGGCCATAACCGACACCGTATATCGGGTTCGCCTGCAACCTGAATCACCTTTTTCATTTCGTGCCGGTCAATATCTGATGGTGGTAATGGACGAGCGCGACAAGCGCCCGTTCTCGATAGCCTCCGTGCCTTCAGAAAAAGGCTATCTGGAGCTGCACATCGGTGCCTCCGAAATGAATCTGTATGCGATGGCCGTTATGGACCGCATTCTAAAAGAGCAAACCATTAACGTCGATTTACCGCACGGGGAAGCCTGGCTGCGCGAAGAGGGTGACCGTCCTCTGGTGTTGATCGCGGGTGGGACGGGGTTCTCCTACGTACGTTCAATTTTAGTGGCAGAGTTGGCGCAACATCCGGATCGCGATATTTCAATCTATTGGGGCGGCCGCGAGCTGAAGCACCTGTATGATTTGGGCGAGCTCGAAGCGCTGAGCATAGTGCATCCAAATCTGAAAGTTATTCCGGTAGTAGAGCAGACGGAAGAGGGCTGGCAGGGCAGAAGTGGCAACGTGCTGAGTGCGGTAATGCAAGATTTTGACTCTCTGAGTGAGCACGATATCTACATCGCCGGTCGTTTTGAGATGGCGAAAGTGGCGCGCGAGCGCTTCTGTGCCGAACGTGGCGCACTTGAAGACCGCATGTTTGGCGACGCCTTTGCCTTTATCTGATTATGCCAGAATCAGTAAAAATCCCGCCCACTGACAGGGGCGGGATGCATTAAATCAAATCCTTTCAGTTAGACTCTTTCAAACACCGTCGCAATACCCTGCCCCAAGCCGATACACATGGTGGCCACGCCAAACTGCACGTCTTTGCGCTCCATAAGATTCAGCAGGGTGGTTGAAATGCGCGCCCCCGAACATCCGAGTGGATGTCCCAGTGCAATCGCACCGCCGTTCAGATTGACCCTTTGTTCCATATTTTCCAGCAGCCCGAGATCTTTAATGCACGGCAATGACTGTGCGGCAAAGGCTTCATTCAACTCAAATAAACCAATATCCTCCACCGAAAGCCCGGCGCGCTTAAGTGCCAGTCGCGTTGCCGGTACCGGCCCGTATCCCATAATGGAAGGATCACAGCCGACCACGGCCATAGAACGGATTTTTGCTCGCGCTTTTAGGCCAAGCGAGGCGGCGCGAGATTCGCTCATAATCAGCATGGCCGAGGCACCATCAGAAAGCGCCGAGGCACTGCCGGCGGTAACGGTGCCGTTGACTGGGTCAAAAGCCGGACGCAGTGCCGCCAGAGATGCTACCGTGGTTTCAGGGCGAATTACTTCATCGAAATTCAGGTTGACCAGCGTGCCGTCGGCGTCATGTCCATACGTCGGCACAATTTCGTTGGCAAAATGGCCGGCGACGGTAGCGGCATGCGCGCGCTGGTGCGAGCGAGCGGCAAATTCGTCCTGCATCTCACGGCTGATATTGTGCATTTTAGCCAACATCTCGGCGGTAAGGCCCATCATACCGGCGGCTTTGGCCACGGTGCGGCTCAGCCCAGGATGGAAATCGACGCCGTGATTCATCGGGACATGGCCCATGTGCTCGACGCCGCCAATCAGGCTGATGTCTGCGTCACCCACCATAATCATACGCGCGGCGTCGTGCAGCGCTTGCATTGACGAGCCGCACAGCCGATTGATGGTGACCGCCGGCACGCTGTGCGGAATTTCCGCCAGCAGTGCAGCGTTGCGCGCCACGTTGAAGCCCTGCTCCAGGGTTTGCTGAACGCATCCCCAATAAATATCGTCGATATCTTTGGCATCAAGCGCTGGATTTCGTGAGAGCACGGCGCGCATCAGGTGCGCGGATAAGTCTTCAGCGCGCACATTGCGGAAGGCGCCGCCTTTGGATCGACCCATTGGGGTTCGGACCGCATCAACGATTACTACAGTTTCCATTATTTCGGTCCTTATGCCTGACGGCCTGTGTTGAGGGAAGCCAGGGGTTCGGCCTGCGGGTAATAGCGCTCGTTGGTTTCAGCCTTGAGGCGTAAACCTGCCGGTGCCTGATAAAGCGGGCCGAGATGCGCATATTTCTCAGTAAGTTGCATGTATTTAGCGCTGCCCAGCGTGTCGAGATAGCGGAACACACCGCCGTGGAAAGGCGGGAAGCCGATGCCGTATACCAGTGCCATATCTGCTTCGGCAGGGCTGGCAATAATCTCTTCTTCGAGACAGCGCACGACTTCATTAATCATCGGGATCATCATCCGCGAGATAATATCTTCAGGGCTGAAGGTGCCTGGCTGCGCATCGGTTGCCGCCAGCAGTGATGTGACCTCTGCATCCTGCTCCTTACGCGGCTTACCTTTGCTGTCTTCGCTATAACGATAGAAGCCGCGCTGATTTTTCTGACCAAACCGTTCGGCTGCAAACAGAATATCAACCACGTCGCGGTAGTCTTTTGCCATCCGGTCAGGGAATCCTTCGGCCATCACTGCCTGCGCGTGATGCGCGGTATCAATGCCGACCACGTCGAGCAGATATGCAGGCCCCATCGGCCAGCCAAACTGTTTTTCCATCACTTTATCAATCTGCACAAAGTCTGCGCCGTCACGCATCAGCATGCTGAATCCGGCGAAGTAGGGGAACAGCACGCGGTTAACGAAAAATCCGGGACAGTCGTTGACGACAATCGGCGTTTTTCCCATTGCCGAGGCGTAGGCTACAACGCGTGAGAGTGTTTGTTCGGACGTTTTGCTGCCGCGAATAATTTCCACCAGCGGCATACGGTGCACGGGGTTAAAGAAGTGCATACCGCAGAAATTTTCCGGGCGTTTCAGCGCCACGGCCAGAGTATCGATAGGGATCGTCGAGGTGTTGGAGGCCAAAATGGCGTCGCCGTCGAGCAGCGCCTCTGCTTCTGCCAACACGGCGGCTTTCACTTTTGGATTCTCAACCACGGCCTCAACCACGATTTGGGCGCGCTCAAGGCCGTTATAGCTCAGGGTAGGCTGAATGGTCGAGAGGATCTTGGCCATTTTCAAACCGTCGAGTTTGCCACGTTCGAGCTGTTTGTTTAACAGCTTGGATGCTTCATTAATACCAAGGTGCAGCGACTTGTCATTGATATCCTTCATGATAACCGGCACACCTTTGAGTGCCGACTGATATGCAATGCCGCCGCCCATAATTCCGGCCCCAAGTACCGCTGCCAGTTCCGGCTTGCCGTTGCTGCCGGCCAACTTCTTGGCTTTGCTTTTAATAAACTGGTCGTTAAGGAAGATACCGACCAGTGCGCGGGCCTCGCTAGACTGGGCCAGCGGCACAAAGCTGCCGGTTTCTAGCGCCAGCGCTTCTTCACGCCCCATCCGTGCTGCCGCTTCAATGGTTTTCACTGCGGTCAATGGCGCAGGATAGTGCCTGCCCGCCGTTTGCAGCACCATGCTCTTTGCTACACTGAAACTCATGGTTGCTTCGATGCGGCTCAGCTTGAGCGGCAGCAACTTGGGTTGGCGCGCGGCCTTCCAGTCCAGCTTGCCGTCAATAGCCTGACGCAGCATGTTGAGCGCTGAATTATGCAGCTTCTCGGCGCTGACTACGGCGTCTACCAGACCTAATTTCAGTGCCTCATTGCCGCTCACGTCTTTACCGGCGGCAATAATTTCCAGTGCGCTGTCTGCGCCCAAGAGGCGAGGTAAACGCACCGAACCGCCAAAGCCCGGCATGATACCCAGGCGAGTTTCAGGCAGGCCAATGCGCGTGTCCGGCGTTGCAATACGGAAATCAGTAGCCAGAACGCATTCGCAGCCGCCGCCAAGCGCGTAGCCACTGATGGCGGAAATTGTCGGCACGGGGAGATCTTCCAGACGATTGAAAATACCGTTGGCAAATCCCAGCCATTGATGGAGCTTTTCGGCGGGCGCGGTAAACAGCGACAGGAACTCCATAATATCGGCGCCGACAATAAAGGCGGGCTTGGCTGAGCTCAGCAGCAGCCCCTTTAATTCAGGCTGTTTTTCAAGAACGGTAATCGCTTCCCCCAAACTGGCAACGGTTTGGGTGTCAAGTTTGTTAACGGAGCCTGGAGCATCAAACACCAGCTCGGCAATGCCGTCTTCGAGCCAGTGCAGGTGTAGTGTTTCGCCTTGGTAGAGCATGTGTCTCTCCTGAATCATCGGGGATGATCTGGTATGACCAGATGAATGGAGTGTGGTTTTGATGTTAATGAAATGCAAATGGGCTGATTGATATTTGCAGGCAAGATCACAAAGAGCGCGGGGCTACGGCGTGGGCCCTGCTGTGATAAGATGCGGCATCGTTTTGCATTTATCGTATGAATCCAGTAAAGGACAGGTCGATGGAATCTCTCTCTACGCTTTATAAAGAACATATCGCCGTTTTACAGGCACGTGCGCTGGAAATACTGCAACGCAATCAACTTGATGCCCTGCTTATTCACTCCGGTGAGTTGCAGGTCACTTTTCTTGATGATTACAGCTACCCCTTCAAGGTTAACCCGCAGTTTAAAGCGTGGGTGCCAGTGACACAGGTCCCTAACTGCTGGCTGTGGGTGGACGGTGTGAATGCGCCGAAGCTGTGGTTTTACTCGCCGGTTGACTACTGGCACAGCGTCGAACCGCTGCCTGATTCCTTCTGGACCAAAGACGTTCAAGTACTGCCGCTGGCAAAACCGGATGATATTAAAAGCCAACTGCCGGCAGATTTATCGCGGGTGGTCTACATTGGTTACAACAAAGACCGCGCGTTGGATCTTGGCATCTCTGCCGACCATCTCAATCCAAAGCGCGTACTGGACTATTTGCATTATCATCGCGCTTATAAAACTGACTATGAAGTGGCCTGCATGCGGGGTGCACAAAAACTGGCGGTGAGCGGCCATCGCGCGGCGCACGAAGCCTTTTTGTCGGGGATGAGCGAATTCGACATCAGCATGGCATATCTGAGCGCCACCGGACATCGTGAAACCGAGGTGCCTTATGGCAATATCGTGGCGCTAAACGAACACGCCTCGGTGCTGCATTACACGACGCTACAGCAGCAGCCACCGGCAGAAATGCGCAGCTTCCTGCTTGATGCCGGTGCCGAATACAACGGTTACGCCGCCGACCTTACCCGCACCTACGCGGCAAAAAGTGACAGCGATTTTGCCGCGCTGATTAAAGACCTTAATACCGAGCAACTGGCGCTTATCGACTCCATCAAGCCCGGCGTTCGTTACACTGATTATCATGTTCAGATGCACCACCGCATTGCGCGAATTCTCAAAGCACATCGGTTGGTGGTGGATATAAGCGAAGAGGCCATGGTGGAACAAGACCTCACCGGACCGTTCTTGCCGCACGGGCTTGGGCATCCGTTAGGTCTGCAAGTGCACGACGTGGGCGGCTTTATGCAGGATGAAACCGGCACGCATTTGGCCGCGCCGTCGAAGTATCCTTATCTGCGCTGCACCCGTATCGTTCAGCCGGGCATGGTATTGACTATCGAACCTGGCCTGTACTTTATCGAGTCGCTATTGGCGCCTTGGCGTGATGGCACGTTCAGTAAGCACTTTGCCTGGGATAAAATCGAAGCCATGAAGCCGTATGGTGGCATTCGCATCGAAGACAATATTGTTATCCACGATAATCGTATTGAAAATATGACCCGTGACCTGAAACTGGCCTGATGCAGCCTTATCCTGTTCCCGCGCAGTCAGTCGAGATTAGCGAAGAGATAAAAAAGAGCCGTTTTATTACCCTGCTGGAGCCAACGGCAGGGATTGAAGCGGCGAAGGCTTTTATCCAGCGGATCAAAAGTTTGCATCCGTCTGCGCGTCATCACTGCTGGGCTTTTGTCGCCGGGCCACCCAATGACTCTCAGCAGTTGGGGTTCTCGGACGATGGCGAGCCGGCGGGTACGGCGGGTAAACCGATCCTCGGGCAGCTGATGGGCAGCGGAATTGGCGAGATAACCGCCGTGGTCGTACGCTATTACGGCGGCATAAAGTTAGGCACCGGTGGGCTGGTCCGCGCCTATGGTAACGGCGTTCAGCTGGCATTGGCCCAGCTGACCGTTTTAGAAAAAGTGCCACAGGCAGAATTCTTGCTGCAGTGCGACTACGCACAAATATCGATGATTGAAACGCTATTGCAGCAGGTCGGTGGCAGTATTTTGGAAAGTAAATACGGCGCAGCGGTGGATTTACGTCTGACGTTGCCGGCCTACGATGCGGCAGAAATTACGAACCGACTGTTTAATCTCAGCCGGGGTTCGCTGGTTCTGCAGCCTGTTTGATCAATTTATTGCATTTTAATTTGCTGAGGAACGCGCCAGCATGCATTTCCGTGCCATAACCCGAATTGTCGGGGTGCTCGTTATCCTATTCTCCGGAACGATGATTATTCCCGGAATAGTGGCATTAATTTATAGAGACGGGGCAGGGCGCGCGTTCAGTGAGACGTTTTTCGTTGCGCTGGCCATCGGCCTGTTTCTGTGGGTTCCCAATCGAAAACAGCGCAGCGAGCTGAAACCCCGCGAGGGCTTCCTCATCGTGGTGCTATTTTGGACCGTACTGGGGAGCGTAGGGGCTTTACCCTTCTTATTTTCCGAACGGCCCAATCTCTCTCTGACCGATGCCTTTTTTGAATCTTTTTCAGGATTGACAACCACCGGTGCGACCACGTTAGTCGGGCTCGACAGCCTGCCGCACGCGATTCTGTTTTATCGCCAAATGCTGCAGTGGTTTGGCGGTATGGGGATCATCGTGCTGGCGGTGGCGATTTTACCTATTTTAGGCGTGGGCGGTATGCAGCTCTATCGCGCCGAAATGCCGGGTCCCTTAAAAGACAATAAAATGCGTCCGCGTATCGCCGAGACGGCAAAAACGCTGTGGTTTATCTATATTCTGCTGACCATTGCCTGCGCGTTGGCGCTGTGGGGAGCCGGTATGTCGGGGTTTGACGCTATCGGCCACAGCTTCTCGACTATCGCCCTCGGGGGTTTTTCAACCCATGATGCCAGTATCGGCTATTTCCACAGCGGGACGATTAATACCATCATTGCTATATTCCTGTTGATCTCTGGCTGTAACTACGGCCTGCACTTTGCGCTGCTCAGCGGGCGTAATATTAAAGTCTACTGGCGTGACCCAGAATTTCGCATGTTTATTGGTGTGCAATTTACCCTGGTGCTGGTTTGCACCTCGGTACTGTGGATGCACGACACTTATACATCGGGGCTTGAGACGGTAAATCAGGCTTTCTTCCAGGTAGTCTCTATGGCAACGACGGCGGGATACACCACGGACAGTATTTCCAAGTGGCCGCTGTTTTTACCGATTCTTCTACTTTGCTCGGCGTTCATCGGCGGATGTGCCGGTTCTACCGGCGGTGGTCTCAAGGTCATTCGTATTCTTCTTTTATACCTGCAGGGGTCACGCGAGCTTAAACGTCTGGTTCACCCAAATGCGGTCTATACCATCAAGCTGGGTAATCGTGCATTGCCAGAGCGAATTCTTGAAGCCGTATGGGGATTCTTCTCTGCCTATGCGCTGGTGTTTATTGTCAGCATGTTGGCGATTGTGGCGACCGGTGTAGATAACTTCTCTGCCTTTGCTGCGGTAACGGCCACGCTGAACAACTTGGGACCCGGCCTTGGCGTTGTGGCAGATAACTTCCAGTCGATGAATCACGTCGCGAAATGGATCCTAATCGTGACCATGTTGTTTGGGCGTCTTGAAGTATTCACCTTATTAGTGCTGTTTACGCCAACCTTCTGGAAGGAGTAATCAGTTTATGGATTCATTATTTATAAAGGAGACCGAGATGAAAGCCTTGGTACTTTACTCAACGCGTGACGGTCAAACCCATGCTATCTCTTCTTATATAGCTAACTGTTTAAAAGAGAATGCCGAATGTGACGTTATGGATCTGCAGGATGCGGAAAATATTGACCTCTCACGCTACGCCAAGGTGATGATTGGTGCATCTATTCGCTACGGCCACTTCTCCCCGCTGCTCGACAAGTTTGTTAAGCGCCACATTAATCATCTAAACACCATGCCGTCGGCTTTCTTCTCGGTAAACCTGACTGCGCGTAAGCCGGAGAAGCGTACGCCGCAAACCAACGCCTATACCAGCAAGTTCCTTTTAGCTACGCCGTGGAAGCCAACGCAGTGCGGCGTTTTTGCAGGCGCGCTGCGTTATCCGCGTTATCGCTGGCTCGACAGAGTGATGATCCAGTTAATAATGCGTATGACCGGTGGCGAAACCGATACCCGTAAAGAAGTTGAGTACACTGACTGGGAGCAGGTGAAGCAGTTTGCAGCCGACTTTGGCAAATTAGCGGTTAAGAAATAGCTAAAAAGGTTCTCAAATAACCTTTTTGTGGAAAAAACAGACGGTCAGAAAGTTTTTTAAAAATAAGGGTTGCGGCCTTCTGAGAACTCCCTATAATGCGCCTCCACTGACCGGGAACAACGACTCCTCTAACGAGAACCAAGTCGCCGGGTTAGGTAGAGAAAAGAATGACTTCGAAAGAAAAATTTCTTGACTCTTCAGCGGGAAAGCGTAATATGCACCTCCCGCGCCGCATAAGATTCATTGCGAACGGCGGCGCTGCTCTTTAACAATTTATCAGACAATCTGTGTGGGCACTCACAAGACGATATCAGCCACTTCGGTGGTAACAGAATATCAAGGCAGCAATGCCAAGTCTTAGAGTGACCAAGCAGTAATTCATTATGAATGATGTGAAGTAACTTTGAGCATCGCTGAACTTGTTTCAGCAAATCGAACTTTTAATTGAAGAGTTTGATCATGGCTCAGATTGAACGCTGGCGGCAGGCCTAACACATGCAAGTCGAGCGGTAGCACGGGAGAGCTTGCTCTCTGGGTGACGAGCGGCGGACGGGTGAGTAATGTCTGGGAAACTGCCTGATGGAGGGGGATAACTACTGGAAACGGTAGCTAATACCGCATGATGTCGCAAGACCAAAGTGGGGGACCTTCGGGCCTCACGCCATCGGATGTGCCCAGATGGGATTAGCTAGTAGGTGGGGTAATGGCTCACCTAGGCGACGATCCCTAGCTGGTCTGAGAGGATGACCAGCCACACTGGAACTGAGACACGGTCCAGACTCCTACGGGAGGCAGCAGTGGGGAATATTGCACAATGGGCGCAAGCCTGATGCAGCCATGCCGCGTGTGTGAAGAAGGCCTTAGGGTTGTAAAGCACTTTCAGCGAGGAGGAAGGCGTTGTTGTTAATAGCAACAGCGATTGACGTTACTCGCAGAAGAAGCACCGGCTAACTCCGTGCCAGCAGCCGCGGTAATACGGAGGGTGCAAGCGTTAATCGGAATTACTGGGCGTAAAGCGCACGCAGGCGGTTTGTTAAGTCAGATGTGAAATCCCCGAGCTTAACTTGGGAACTGCATTTGAAACTGGCAAGCTAGAGTCTTGTAGAGGGGGGTAGAATTCCAGGTGTAGCGGTGAAATGCGTAGAGATCTGGAGGAATACCGGTGGCGAAGGCGGCCCCCTGGACAAAGACTGACGCTCAGGTGCGAAAGCGTGGGGAGCAAACAGGATTAGATACCCTGGTAGTCCACGCTGTAAACGATGTCGACTTGGAGGTTGTGCCCTTGAGGCGTGGCTTCCGGAGCTAACGCGTTAAGTCGACCGCCTGGGGAGTACGGCCGCAAGGTTAAAACTCAAATGAATTGACGGGGGCCCGCACAAGCGGTGGAGCATGTGGTTTAATTCGATGCAACGCGAAGAACCTTACCTACTCTTGACATCCACGGAATTCGCTAGAGATAGCTTAGTGCCTTCGGGAACCGTGAGACAGGTGCTGCATGGCTGTCGTCAGCTCGTGTTGTGAAATGTTGGGTTAAGTCCCGCAACGAGCGCAACCCTTATCCTTTGTTGCCAGCACGTAATGGTGGGAACTCAAAGGAGACTGCCGGTGATAAACCGGAGGAAGGTGGGGATGACGTCAAGTCATCATGGCCCTTACGAGTAGGGCTACACACGTGCTACAATGGCATATACAAAGAGAAGCAAACTCGCGAGAGCAAGCGGACCTCATAAAGTATGTCGTAGTCCGGATTGGAGTCTGCAACTCGACTCCATGAAGTCGGAATCGCTAGTAATCGTAGATCAGAATGCTACGGTGAATACGTTCCCGGGCCTTGTACACACCGCCCGTCACACCATGGGAGTGGGTTGCAAAAGAAGTAGGTAGCTTAACCTTCGGGAGGGCGCTTACCACTTTGTGATTCATGACTGGGGTGAAGTCGTAACAAGGTAACCGTAGGGGAACCTGCGGTTGGATCACCTCCTTACCTAAAGATACGCATTGTGCAGTGTCCACACAGATTGTCTGATAGATGTAAATGAGCAAGAGCACCTGTTGATGCAGTGGGGGAGACCCTGCGCTGATACGAAAAAGTGCCGAGTCTGTGGATTCGGTGCTGCATTTTCGTGTCCCCATCGTCTAGAGGCCTAGGACACTGCCCTTTCACGGCTGTAACAGGGGTTCGAATCCCCTTGGGGACGCCATCCGATAACGCGTGAAAGTCGTTATCACTCTGACCGTGCAGGTCAGAAATTATCTTAAAGATGACTTTAACGAGTCGTGTTTAAGATATTGCTCTTTAACAATCTGGAACAAGCTGAAAAATTGAAACGATACAGCTGAACATAACTCTCCGTAGAAGTACTGAGTTATGCGCACCTGTATTAGAGTCTCTCAAATAATCGCAGCACGAACGGGCGTCGCAAGACACCTTCGGGTTGTGAGGTTAAGCGACTAAGCGTACACGGTGGATGCCTAGGCAGTCAGAGGCGATGAAGGGCGTGCTAATCTGCGAAAAGCGTCGGTAAGGTGATATGAACCGTTATACCCGACGATACCCGAATGGGGAAACCCAATGTGATACGTCACATTATCGCATGGTGAATACATAGCCATGCGAGGCGAACCGGGGGAACTGAAACATCTAAGTACCCCGAGGAAAAGAAATCAACCGAGATTCCCCCAGTAGCGGCGAGCGAACGGGGAACAGCCCAGAACCTGAATCAGTTTATGTGTTAGTGGAAGCGTCTGGAAGGTCGCACAGTATAGGGTGATAGTCCCGTACACAAAAATGCATAGGCTGTGAGTTCGATGAGTAGGGCGGGACACGTGACATCCTGTCTGAATATGGGGGGACCATCCTCCAAGGCTAAATACTCCTGACTGACCGATAGTGAACCAGTACCGTGAGGGAAAGGCGAAAAGAACCCCGGCGAGGGGAGTGAAATAGAACCTGAAACCGTGTACGTACAAGCAGTGGGAGCCTACTTTGTTGGGTGACTGCGTACCTTTTGTATAATGGGTCAGCGACTTATATTTTGTAGCAAGGTTAACCGTATAGGGGAGCCGTAGGGAAACCGAGTCTTAACTGGGCGTCAAGTTGCAAGGTATAGACCCGAAACCCGGTGATCTAGCCATGGGCAGGTTGAAGGTTGGGTAACACTAACTGGAGGACCGAACCGACTAATGTTGAAAAATTAGCGGATGACTTGTGGCTGGGGGTGAAAGGCCAATCAAACCGGGAGATAGCTGGTTCTCCCCGAAAGCTATTTAGGTAGCGCCTCGTGAACTCATCTTCGGGGGTAGAGCACTGTTTCGACTAGGGGTCCATCCCGGATTACCAACTCGATGCAAACTACGAATACCGAAGAATGTTATCACGGGAGACACACGGCGGGTGCTAACGTCCGTCGTGAAGAGGGAAACAACCCAGACCGCCAGCTAAGGTCCCAAAGTCATGGTTAAGTGGGAAACGATGTGGGAAGGCATAGACAGCCAGGATGTTGGCTTAGAAGCAGCCATCATTTAAAGAAAGCGTAATAGCTCACTGGTCGAGTCGGCCTGCGCGGAAGATGTAACGGGGCTAAACCATGCACCGAAGCTGCGGCAGCGACGCTTAGGCGTTGTTGGGTAGGGGAGCGTTCTGTAAGCCGTTGAAGGTGGTCTGTGAGGGCTGCTGGAGGTATCAGAAGTGCGAATGCTGACATAAGTAACGATAATGCGGGTGAAAAACCCGCACGCCGGAAGACCAAGGGTTCCTGTCCAACGTTAATCGGGGCAGGGTGAGTCGACCCCTAAGGCGAGGCCGAAAGGCGTAGTCGATGGGAAACAGGTTAATATTCCTGTACTTGGTGTTACTGCGAAGGGGGGACGGAGAGGGCTAGGCTAGCCGGGCGACGGTTGTCCCGGTTTAAGCGTGTAGGGGGTGTGACTTGGTAAATCCGGTTGCATATCAACCCTGAGGCGTGATGACGAGCCACTACGGTGGTGAAGTAGTTGATGCCGCACTTCCAGGAAAAGCCTCTAAGCATCAGGTAACATTAAATCGTACCCCAAACCGACACAGGTGGTCAGGTAGAGAATACTCAGGCGCTTGAGAGAACTCGGGTGAAGGAACTAGGCAAAATGGTGCCGTAACTTCGGGAGAAGGCACGCTGTCGCTAGGTGGAGGAACTTGCTTCCCGAGCTGAAGACAGTCGAAGATACCAGCTGGCTGCAACTGTTTAATAAAAACACAGCACTGTGCAAACACGAAAGTGGACGTATACGGTGTGACGCCTGCCCGGTGCCGGAAGGTTAATTGATGGGGTTATCCGCAAGGAGAAGCTCTTGATCGAAGCCCCGGTAAACGGCGGCCGTAACTATAACGGTCCTAAGGTAGCGAAATTCCTTGTCGGGTAAGTTCCGACCTGCACGAATGGCGTAATGATGGCCAGGCTGTCTCCACCCGAGACTCAGTGAAATTGAACTCGCTGTGAAGATGCAGTGTACCCGCGGCAAGACGGAAAGACCCCGTGAACCTTTACTATAGCTTGACACTGAACATTGAGCCTTGATGTGTAGGATAGGTGGGAGGCTTTGAAGCGTGGACGCCAGTCTGCGTGGAGCCAACCTTGAAATACCACCCTTTAATGTTTGATGTTCTAACTCGGCCCCGTGATCCGGGGTGAGGACAGTGTCTGGTGGGTAGTTTGACTGGGGCGGTCTCCTCCTAAAGAGTAACGGAGGAGCACGAAGGTTAGCTAATCACGGTCGGACATCGTGAGGTTAGTGCAATGGCATAAGCTAGCTTGACTGCGAGAGTGACGGCTCGAGCAGGTACGAAAGTAGGTCATAGTGATCCGGTGGTTCTGAATGGAAGGGCCATCGCTCAACGGATAAAAGGTACTCCGGGGATAACAGGCTGATACCGCCCAAGAGTTCATATCGACGGCGGTGTTTGGCACCTCGATGTCGGCTCATCACATCCTGGGGCTGAAGTAGGTCCCAAGGGTACGGCTGTTCGCCGTTTAAAGTGGTACGCGAGCTGGGTTTAGAACGTCGTGAGACAGTTCGGTCCCTATCTGCCGTGGGCGTTGGAAGATTGAGAGGGGCTGCTCCTAGTACGAGAGGACCGGAGTGGACGCATCACTGGTGTTCGGGTTGTCATGCCAATGGCATTGCCCGGTAGCTAAATGCGGAAAAGATAAGCGCTGAAAGCATCTAAGCGCGAAACTTGCCTCGAGATGAGTCTTCCCTGGGACTTCGAGTCCCCTGAAGGGACGTTTAAGACTAAGACGTTGATAGGCTGGGTGTGTAAGTGCAGCGATGCATTGAGCTAACCAGTACTAATGACCCGAGAGGCTTAACCTTACAACACCGAAGGTGTTTTAGAGAGACACAAAGACTTAAGTTTCAATGAAATCAGCTTGTTCAAAGATTGGTTCTGATGGCTTACCCTGAGTAATGGGGAAAGCGGTTAGAATAAAAAGAATTTGCCTGGCGGCAGTAGCGCGGTGGTCCCACCTGACCCCATGCCGAACTCAGAAGTGAAACGCCGTAGCGCCGATGGTAGTGTGGGGTCTCCCCATGCGAGAGTAGGGAACTGCCAGGCATCAAATAAAGCACAGAACCTCAGCGAAAGCTGGGGTTTTTTGCTATTTGGCGTGTGTAAAAGGGCGAAAAGCCGGGTCAACTGCCACGAAAAGCGGGCCCCTGTCTGACGACAGGGGCCTTTTTACGTCTGTAAGTGGCTAAATCATGCAATAATCGCTAAAATTTTCGTCATTATTTTCACTCTTCGGTTTTCAGATCTCGGAAAAGCGGTGAAAAACAGTCGCGTCAGCCCGCACAGGATCGGGTAAACTAAGGCTAATTAAGCCACGAATGAGTAACATGCGTTATGTCGAGTCACGACACATCACTGAAAAACCTTAATACCTTCGCTATTGAAGCGCAGGCGTCAAAAATTATCACGGCGACGCGAAATGAGCATCTGACAGATGCCTGGTATTTGGCCAAGGAAAATCATCAGCCAATGTTGCTGCTTGGTGAAGGAAGTAACGTCCTGTTTCTGGAGAACTTTACCGGTATTGTGGTGGTAAATCGCCTAAAAGGCATCGAAATTACACAAACAGACAGTGAATGGCTACTCCACGTTGGAGCTGGTGAAAACTGGCATCAGCTGGTCTGCCATACTTTAGAAAATAACATCGGCGGTTTAGAAAATCTTGCGTTAATTCCGGGATGCGTTGGCTCTGCGCCAATCCAGAACATTGGCGCCTACGGCATTGAGCTGCAAAGCCTGTGCAGCTACGTTGATTTACTTAACCTTGATAACGGTGAAGTACTGCGTCTGTTGGCTATCGATTGCCTGTTTGGCTATCGTGAAAGTATCTTCAAACATGCTTATCGCGAAGGCTATGCCATTGTCGCTGTAGGATTACATTTGCCTAAACAGTGGCATCCTAAGCTGACTTATGGGGATTTGACGCGCATGGACCCCGTAACGGTCACACCAAAGCAGATATTTGATTCCGTATGTGCCATGCGCCGCAGCAAATTACCAGATCCTGCTAAAACAGGTAACGCGGGCAGCTTCTATAAGAATCCAATTGTTGATGCCGAAAGTGCAGAGGCACTGCGCATCGATTACCCAAATATGCCGATATACCCACAGGCCGACGGCAAGGTGAAACTTGCGGCAGGCTGGCTGGTCGAAAACGCTGGCCTGAAAGGTTTTAAAATAGGCGGAGCTTCAGTACATCAACAGCAGGCTTTAGTGCTGATTAACCAAGATAATGCCACCAGTCAGGACGTTGTTGCGCTCGCACGCCACGTTCGCCAGCAGGTTGCAGACAAGTTTTCCGTGTGGTTGGAGCCCGAGGTGCGATTTATCTCCGCTCTGGGTGAAGTGAACGCAGTTGAGGCTTTATCATGAAAGACATCACCGTGCCGCTGCGCCTGATTTCTATTCTGTCCAACGGTGAATTTCATTCCGGAGAACAGCTTGGAACTGAACTGGGCATGAGCAGAGCCGCCATTAACAAACATATTCAAACCGTACGAGAGTGGGGATTAGATATCTTCACTGTGCCGGGTAAAGGCTACAGACTACCGGCGCCGATACAGCTGTTGAATAGCGATAAAATCCTCGCGGCTTTGCCAGAAGGAAAGGTAGACGTTCTTCCGGTTATTGATTCAACCAATCAATATTTAATGGACCGCATTCACCAGCTTAACTCAGGTGATGCTTGCGTGGCTGAATACCAGCAGGCTGGCAGAGGGCGTCGTGGGCGCAAGTGGTTTTCACCCTTCGGCTCTAACCTTTATCTTTCAATGTATTGGAAATTGGATCAGGGTCCTGCAGCGGCTATGGGACTGAGTCTGGTTATTGGTATTGTGATGGCGGAAGTGATGCAACGCCTGGGTGCTGCCGATGTCAGAGTGAAATGGCCAAACGATCTGTACCTGAAAGATCGCAAGCTTGCGGGTATCTTAGTCGAATTAACGGGTAAAACGGGCGATGCGGCACATTTGGTTATCGGCGCCGGTATTAATCTTCGTATGCGCGAACCGGCGGCTGATATCATCAATCAGGGGTGGATTAACCTGCAGGAAGCCGGTATTGATATCGATCGCAATGAACTGACGGTCACTTTACTGAAAGACCTGCGGGCAGCGTTACGCCAATTCGAGTTGGATGGGCTTGCACCGTTTATTATACGCTGGCGCAATATTGATAATTTCCTCGATCGCCCGGTTAAATTGCTGATTGGCGATAAGGAAATACACGGTATCGAACGTGGTATTGATCAGCAGGGCGCACTATTGCTCGAAATTGATGGGGAAATTAAGACTTATATCGGCGGTGAAATATCTTTGCGCGGCCTTTGAAGTCGAGAATTTTATAGCTAATTAATAAGAAAGGGAGGCAATTATGTCTCCCTTTCTTATTTTAGAAATTATTTTCGCAGCCGGACATTTTCTACTGCGTGATTTGCACTCTTTGTCATAATTAGACTGGCGCGCTCGCGTGTAGGTAAGATATTTTCTTTTAGATTCAGTCCGTTAATGTCGTTCCACAGTCCGGTAGCAATTTGAACAGCTTCGGCTTCAGGCAGTTTGGAATAATGGTGGAAATAAGAATCGGGATCTGAGAAGGCGCCCTGACGGAATTTCAGGAAGCGATTGATGTACCAACTTTGTAATAAATCTTCTGGGGCATCAACATAAATAGAAAAATCGACAAAGTCCGACACAAATACACGATGTGGATCATGAGGATAATCCATCCCGCTTTGCAGAACGTTGAGACCTTCAAGTATCAGTATATCCGGCTGATTAATGACTTTATTGCCGTCGGGGATGACGTCATAAATCAAATGCGAATAGACCGGCGCACTGACGTTTTTAGCACCCGATTTAACTTCGGATACAAACTTCACCAGCTGCTGGATATCGTATGACTGCGGGAACCCCTTTTTCTTCATGATCCCACGCTCGTTGAGCGTTTTGTTGGGATAGAGGAAACCGTCGGTTGTAATCAACTCTACACTGCGATGCTCAGGCCAGCGGCTTAACAGGGCCTGAAGCAGACGCGCCGTCGTGCTTTTACCCACCGCAACGCTGCCGGCAATGCCAATCACATAAGGGATTTTTTGCCCATCGGTTCCTAAAAACTGCTCAAGAACTGCCTGGCGGCGCAGGTTGGAGCTGATGTAGAAATTTAGCAGACGCGAAAGCGGCAGGTAGATTTGCGCAACTTCTTCAAGAGACAGGTCCTCGTTGATACCTTTCAGTTTCATGATTTCCGCTTCTTTGAGCGTTAACGGCACTGAATCACGTAGGGCTGCCCACTGAGTTCTGTCGAACTGTAGGTATGGGGTTGCCAAAGATAAGTCTCTTTTCTTCATAAGTTAAAGTCTGCCTGTTAGCGCAGGTCAGGAAAGGCGCTGCACGCCAACTCCAGACAGTAAACCAGCTGGCTATTATAGACAGCTTGCTTTCAGGCGTAGACATTTTTCTTATTTACTTATCGATTTCTTTGATTGAGTTAAAACATTTTTGAAAAAAAAGACATGAAAAATGGGGTCATAAACCCCTAACCCTCTGTTAACTAATTGTTAATTATAGAGAGGCAATTAATTTACGGTCCGTGAGGGGAGCGGAGCGTTCGGGATCAAGCGCTTATAATAAAGCCTGTCGAGCTGGGGAGATGCGTAGGACTCAGGCGAATCAGTCGATTTTTTACCAGAGCATCGGTAACCCTGCGCGCGATAAAAAGCCTCCGCGGCGCTGCCTGCCTGTATATCGAGTGACAGCAGCCCACGGCGCAGACTAAAAGCCGTATTCTCCAGTTCCCGCATAAGCTGCTTCGCCACACCCTGCCTTCTGGCTGCCGTATCCACCACTAACGTCGATACGGTACCGCATTGCCGCAAAGTATCACTTGCCGCTAACTCAAGCTGTACTGTTCCTATTAGCCCCTGCTCACTGCGGGCAATCCATAATAATCGCTGATGCCTCGACATGGCCTCACGCAAGTCATGGAAAAATGCTTCGCTGACGACAGGGGAGTCTTCATTGCAAAGCCACCCCGGCTGGCCTCCCGCATGGGCATCGCAAAACAGTTCAGCCAGTTCTTCGCGGTATATAGGCAACGTTGCGGCATTGAGCAGGACAATTTTCATATTCGCTTCTCCAAAGAAGGATGTGGGAGTATGGGATATCAGGAAAAAACTCTCATTCATCTCTTATCCATAACCAAAGCAATAAGCGCGCCAACTAAAAAACCCCAAATAACAGGTAGCGTTGCTGCTGCTGGGGAGAGACCTGGCACAAAAGTGTGCGTTAGATCACTCTTTTGGTGCAAAGAGGGAGAGCGGATTTATCCGTGAGAAGAAATGAATCGCCACTTTTTTCCTTTTTTTGAATCGCGCCCCACCGAAAGCGCAAGGAGGATGTGTAAAATAACGGCTCAACTGGCTGCTCTTTAAGCAATAAAGAGACTAAAATGGGCCTGAAAGCACTATTTTGAATAAAACATGAGCTAACGAACAATTATCTCAATTTTTTTGTTGCATGACCCGCCAAGTCCCCCTAGAATGCGCAGCACTTGATGCCGGCTTAGCTCAGTTGGTAGAGCAACTGACTTGTAATCAGTAGGTCACCAGTTCGATTCCGGTAGCCGGCACCATCAAGTACTTAACACAATTAGGTGGGGTTCCCGAGCGGCCAAAGGGAGCAGACTGTAAATCTGCCGTCATCGACTTCGAAGGTTCGAATCCTTCCCCCACCACCATCTTCCTCTGCGAGGTAGAAACGGCAGTCGCCGAATCAACCAGCCAGCAGAGTGAAAGATGAAAGTTTACAACCTTGAGTCTCCTGGCTTTCATTTAAATGAAACAGCAAGGGTCTTGAGGTGAAGGTGCGGAATTAAGTGTTTCATCGCCTTGTCCCCACCTTGATGTTCTTCAGAAAAATCAGGTAGCCGGGTTCTAGGATGCGGGCATCGTATAATGGCTATTACCTCAGCCTTCCAAGCTGATGATGTGGGTTCGATTCCCACTGCCCGCTCCAACTAACTAGATGTGCTGATATAGCTCAGTTGGTAGAGCGCACCCTTGGTAAGGGTGAGGTCGGCAGTTCGAATCTGCCTATCAGCACCACTTCTAAATTCATCCCCCTGATTTTCTTCTGAAACTTAATTCAAACAAGCAATTGCTTGGTTGATGTGGTGATACCACCGATCTAACCGTGTCTCAGAGGGACAATCGATGTCTAAAGAAAAGTTTGAACGTTCTAAACCGCACGTCAACGTTGGTACTATCGGCCACGTTGACCACGGCAAAACTACCCTGACTGCTGCTATCACCACCGTTCTGGCTAAAACCTACGGCGGTTCTGCTCGTGCATTCGACCAGATCGATAACGCACCAGAAGAAAAAGCACGTGGTATCACCATCAACACCTCTCACGTTGAGTACGATACCCCAGCTCGTCACTACGCGCACGTTGACTGCCCAGGGCACGCCGACTACGTGAAAAACATGATTACCGGTGCTGCTCAGATGGACGGCGCTATCCTGGTTGTTGCTGCGACTGATGGCCCAATGCCACAGACTCGTGAGCACATCCTGCTGGGTCGTCAGGTTGGCGTTCCTTACATCATCGTGTTCATGAACAAATGTGACATGGTTGATGATGAAGAGCTGCTGGAACTGGTAGAAATGGAAGTTCGTGAACTTCTGTCTATGTACGACTTCCCAGGCGATGATCTGCCAGTCGTTCGTGGTTCAGCGCTGAAAGCACTGGAAGGCGACGCTGAGTGGGAAGCTAAAATCATTGAGCTGGCCGGTTTCCTGGATTCTTACATCCCAGAACCAGAGCGCGCAATTGACAAGCCATTCCTGCTGCCAATCGAAGACGTATTCTCCATCTCCGGCCGTGGTACAGTTGTTACCGGTCGTGTAGAGCGCGGTATCGTTAAAGTTGGCGAAGAAGTAGAAATCGTAGGTATCAAAGACACCGTTAAGTCTACCTGTACCGGCGTTGAAATGTTCCGTAAACTGCTTGACGAAGGTCGTGCAGGCGAGAACGTAGGTGTTCTGCTGCGCGGTATCAAGCGTGAAGACATCGAACGTGGTCAAGTATTGGCTAAACCAGGTTCAATCAAACCACACACCAAATTTGACTCAGAAGTCTATATCCTGAGCAAAGATGAAGGCGGCCGTCATACTCCGTTCTTCAAAGGCTACCGTCCACAGTTCTACTTCCGTACAACTGACGTGACCGGTACCATCGAACTGCCAGAAGGCGTAGAGATGGTAATGCCAGGTGACAACGTGAACATGGTTGTGACCCTGATCCACCCAATCGCGATGGACGACGGCCTGCGTTTCGCAATCCGTGAAGGCGGTCGTACTGTTGGTGCTGGTGTTGTTGCTAAAGTTATCGCTTAATCGCTGATAGTTTTTTGTCACTTTACGTTGACGCAATACACACTAAAAGGGCATCATTCGATGCCCTTTTCTACGCTATAGCGTTAGAACCTATCTCATCAGCGATTTATACGTCATAATCATTGGTGAGATAGGCTCTCAGAGATAGCGTAAACACCGAGTGTACGCTCTTGCAGAGCATCAATCGGTTTGGTTTGCCTCGCAATGCGAGGCAAAGTTGTTTGTTCTGATTCATTGTGACGGGTTGGTTTATGAGTGCGAATACCGAGGCTCAAGGGAGCGGGCGCGGCCTGGAAGCGGTTAAGTGGATTGTTGTAGCCGTTTTACTGGTCGTAGCTATTGTCGGTAACTATTATTACCGTGCATATAGCCTGCCGTTACGTGCGTTGGCAGTTGTCGTTGTTATTGCTATTGCTGGTGCAGTAGCCCTGATGACGATTAAAGGCAAAGCAACTGTCGCCTTCGCGCGAGAAGCACGTACAGAAGTACGTAAAGTAATTTGGCCTACACGCCAGGAAACATTGCATACCACACTGATCGTGGCTGCTGTTACGGCAGTAATGTCACTGATTCTTTGGGGCCTGGATGGTATTCTGGTCCGTCTGGTATCCTTCATTACTGGCTTGAGGTTCTAAAATGTCTGAAGCACCTAAAAAACGTTGGTACGTCGTTCAGGCGTTTTCCGGCTTTGAAGGCCGCGTGGCTCAATCGCTGCGTGAGCACATCAAATTGCACGACATGGAAGAGTTGTTCGGTGACGTGATGGTTCCTACCGAGGAAGTTGTTGAAATCCGCGGTGGGCTGCGTCGCAAAAGCGAGCGTAAATTCTTCCCGGGTTATGTGCTGGTTCAGATGGTGATGAACGATGCCAGCTGGCACCTTGTTCGTAGCGTTCCGCGCGTGATGGGTTTCATCGGCGGCACCTCGGACAGGCCAGCACCAATCAGTGATAAAGAAGTTGATGCCATCATGAATCGCCTGCAGCAAGCCGGTGATAAACCACGTCCGAAAACTCTGTTCGAGCCGGGCGAGCTGGTTCGCGTCAACGACGGTCCTTTTGCAGACTTCAACGGCGTTGTCGAAGAAGTGGACTACGAAAAAAGCCGCCTGAAAGTTTCTGTTTCCATCTTTGGCCGTGCTACACCGGTTGAACTGGACTTCGGACAGGTAGAGAAGGGTTAATCACCTTCACCGCCGCGTTCACGCAGCGGGCAATAAATAACCTGGTTCAGGTGTTGTATGAGGCGCGAAATTAAACTATAATTTCGCGCCTTTTGTTTTTATGCTCAGCAAAAATGCTGAACGCCGGTCCTTAAGACGGGTGACGACATGGCGCTGTGCTTAAAAACGCATACTTAAGTAATTAAGTATCAAAGCTAGATATCGAAAACCACGGGGAGCCTCTTCAAAAAGGCGCTAATACCCAACTGAGGAAATTAACATGGCCAAGAAAGTACAAGCCTACGTCAAGCTGCAAGTTGCAGCCGGCGCTGCTAACCCAAGTCCACCGGTCGGTCCGGCACTGGGTCAGCAAGGTGTTAACATCATGGAATTCTGTAAGGCGTTCAATGCTAAGACTGAAAGCATCGAAAAAGGTCTGCCGATCCCTGTTGTTATTACCGTTTATTCTGACCGTTCTTTCACCTTCGTTACCAAAACGCCTCCAGCAGCAGTTCTGCTGAAGAAAGCGGCTGGTATCAAGTCTGGTTCCGGCAAGCCGAACAAAGACAAAGTAGGTACTGTAACGAGCACTCAGGTTCGTGAAATCGCAGAAACCAAAGCTGCGGACATGACTGGTTCTGACGTGGAAGCAATGGTTCGCTCCATCGAAGGTACCGCTCGTTCCATGGGCCTGGTAGTAGAGGGATAAGAAATGGCTAAGCTGACCAAGCGCTTGCGCGTGATCCGTGACAAAGTTGATACTACTAAACAGTATGAAATCAACGAAGCTTTAGCCCTGCTCAAAGAGCTGGCTACCGCTAAATTCGTAGAAAGCGTAGACGTTGCCGTTAACCTCGGTATCGACGCACGTAAATCTGACCAAAACGTTCGTGGTGCTACCGTTCTGCCTAACGGCACCGGTCGTTCCGTTCGCGTTGCTGTCTTCGCCCAAGGTGCAAACGCTGAAGCTGCTAAAGCTGCAGGCGCTGAGCTGGTAGGTATGGAAGACCTGGCTGACCAGATCAAGAAAGGCGAAATGAACTTCGACGTTGTTATCGCATCTCCAGATGCAATGCGCGTTGTAGGTCAATTGGGCCAAGTTCTTGGTCCACGCGGTCTGATGCCAAACCCGAAAGTGGGTACTGTAACTCCTAACGTTGCTGAAGCAGTTAAGAACGCTAAAGCGGGTCAGGTTCGTTATCGTAACGACAAAAACGGCATCATTCACACCACCATCGGTAAAGTTGACTTTGACGCTGACAAGCTGAAAGAAAACTTGGAAGCACTGCTGGTTGCGTTGAAGAAAGCCAAGCCTTCACAGGCTAAAGGCGTGTTCATCAAGAAAGTTAGCCTGTCCACCACCATGGGCGCTGGCGTTTCTGTTGATCAGAGCGGCCTTTCAGCAACAGTTGCCTAACTTTTAAAAGTTAGAATAAGCACTGCTTGCTTTTATCGCTTTACGTGGGCGATAGATTTGTCTAAAATCTATCCCCCGTTCGTTTTTTTAAAAAGCGATAGTGTTTCGGTCGAACGAAACCAAGAATTTTTCGGTTGGAGCCTGGCCTATCCAGGCCTCCGTCCAAGACCGCAGGAGTCTTGCAAAAGACTTAATATTTCCTGCGTAGACGGTGACAGAGCCTGAATAAAAATTTTTCTTTTTAAGAATTGTTTTACTGGATTCTCTGCTCACCGTGTTTGAACGCTTATTTCCGATCCCGGTTATAAGTGATGTGAGTTCCGGGGATTTTCCCCGGCTAAATCCAGGAGCTAAAGCTAATGGCATTAAATCTTCAAGACAAACAAGCGATTGTTGCTGAAGTCAACGAAGTAGCCAAAGGCGCGCTGTCTGCGGTTGTTGCGGATTCTCGCGGCGTTACCGTAGATAAAATGACTGAACTGCGTAAAGCAGGTCGTGAAGCTGGCGTTTACATGCGTGTTGTTCGTAACACCTTGATGCGCCGCGTCGTTGAAGGTACTCCATTCGAGTGCCTGAAAGACACGTTTGTTGGTCCAACCTTGATCGCGTTTTCTCATGAACACCCAGGCGCTGCTGCCCGTTTGTTCAAAGATTTCGCTAAAGCGAACGCTAAGTTCGAGGTTAAAGCTGCGGCCTTTGAAGGTGAGTTCATTTCAGCCGATCAAATCGATCGTCTGGCAACTCTGCCTACTTACGATGAAGCAGTCGCACGCCTGATGGCAACCATGAAAGAAGCCGCTGCCGGCAAATTGGTTCGCACATTGGCTGCTGTTCGCGATCAGAAAGAAGAAGCTACTGCTGCTTAATCAGCAACTTCCTTTCTTATCACGTTTCGCTTACGTATAAACTATTTCTGTTTTCTAGGAACAAATCTAAATGTCTATCACTAAAGACCAAATCATTGAAGGCGTTGCAGCTCTGTCTGTAATGGAAATCGTAGAACTGATCGCTGCGATGGAAGAGAAATTCGGCGTTTCTGCTGCTGCTGCTGTTGCTGGCCCTGCTGCCGCTGCTGAAGCTGTAGAAGAGAAAACCGAGTTTGACGTTGTACTGAAAGGTATCGGCGCAAACAAAGTTGCAGTAATCAAAGCTGTTCGTAGCGCAACTGGCCTGGGCTTGAAAGAAGCTAAAGACCTGGTTGAGTCTGCACCAGCAGCTCTGAAAGAAGGCATCAGCAAAGACGACGCTGAAGCACTGAAAAAAGCTCTGGAAGAAGCTGGCGCTGAAGTTGAAGTTAAATAAGCCACTGCTTTCTGAGTGCAGTCTGTTTTAATTAACAGACTGATGGCTGGTGACTTTTTAGTCACCAGCCTTTTTGCGCTATAGAGTGTCAGTGGTGTTTCACACTGTTTGACCACTGAATTACTCCGATATCTCTTTCTATTTTACGACTTAATATATTGCCGCCGCTTGCCTTGGCTCATCCAGGGATAATGCGCAACGAAATGATTTAAGAGTGGTAGTGACGGATATTGCGGAAAGTGTTTCGACTTTCCGATCGACAGAAATGGTGTTGCATGAACTGTCCATCCGGACAGACAAGATTGGGTCACTGATCAGCGAGCTGAGGAACCCTATGGTTTACTCCTATACCGAAAAGAAACGCATCCGTAAGGATTTTGGGAAACGTCCACAAGTTTTGGATATTCCTTATCTCCTTTCTATCCAGCTTGACTCGTTCCAGAAGTTTATCGAGCAAGACTCGGAAGGCCAACACGGTCTGGAAGCAGCATTCCGTTCCGTATTTCCTATTAAGAGCTACAGCGGAAACTCTGAGCTGCAATACGTTAGCTACCGTCTCGGTGAGCCGGTGTTCGACGTTAAAGAATGCCAGATCCGCGGTGTAACGTATTCCGCGCCACTGCGCGTGAAACTGCGTCTGGTAATTTACGAACGCGAAGCACCAGAAGGTACGGTCAAAGACATCAAGGAACAAGAAGTCTATATGGGCGAAATTCCGCTCATGACCGAAAATGGTACCTTTGTGATTAACGGTACTGAGAGGGTTATCGTATCTCAGCTTCACCGTAGTCCAGGCGTATTCTTTGACAGCGATAAGGGCAAAACCCACTCTTCGGGTAAAGTGCTGTACAACGCACGTATCATCCCTTACCGCGGTTCATGGTTGGACTTCGAGTTTGACCCGAAAGACAACCTGTTTGTACGTATTGACCGTCGCCGCAAACTGCCAGCGACCATCATTCTGCGTGCACTAAGCTACACCACAGAACAGATCCTTGACCTGTTCTTTGACAAGGTTATCTACCAGATCCGCGACAACAAGTTGCAGATGGAACTGGTACCTGAGCGCCTGCGCGGTGAAACAGCTTCCTTTGATATCGAAGCTGACGGCAAAGTCTATATCGAAAAAGGCCGCCGTATTACTGCACGTCATATTCGTCAGCTTGAAAAAGATGACATTCAGCGCATCGAAGTTCCTGTTGAGTACATCGCAGGGAAAGTCGTTTCTAAAGACTACATCGACACCAATACCGGTGAGCTGATTGTTCCTGCGAACATGGAATTGTCTCTGGACCTGTTGGCTAAACTGAGCCAGGCCGGACACAAAACCATTGAAACGCTGTTCACCAATGACCTCGATCATGGCGCGTACATGTCCGAGACCATTCGCGTCGACCCAACCAGCGATCGCTTAAGCGCTCTGGTTGAGATCTACCGTATGATGCGCCCTGGTGAGCCGCCAACTCGCGAAGCTGCTGAAAGCCTGTTTGAGAACCTGTTCTTCTCTGAAGATCGTTACGACCTGTCTGCTGTAGGCCGTATGAAGTTCAACCGTTCTCTGCTGCGTGATGAAATCGAAGGTTCAGGTATCCTGAGCAAAGACGACATCATCCAGGTTATGAAAAAGCTGATCGGCATTCGTAACGGCATTGGCGAAGTGGATGATATCGACCACTTGGGCAACCGTCGTATTCGTTCTGTCGGCGAAATGGCTGAAAACCAGTTCCGTGTAGGTCTGGTCCGTGTTGAGCGTGCGGTTAAAGAGCGTCTGTCTCTTGGCGACCTCGATACCCTGATGCCTCAGGACATGATCAACGCCAAGCCGATTTCGGCGGCGGTGAAAGAGTTCTTCGGCTCAAGCCAGCTTTCACAATTTATGGACCAGAACAACCCGTTGTCTGAAATCACGCATAAGCGTCGTATTTCTGCACTGGGCCCGGGCGGTTTGACCCGTGAGCGTGCTGGCTTTGAAGTTCGAGACGTACACCCGACTCACTACGGTCGCGTATGTCCAATCGAAACGCCAGAAGGTCCAAACATCGGTCTGATCAACTCCTTGTCTGTTTATGCACAGACCAATGAGTATGGTTTCCTCGAAACGCCTTATCGCCGCGTGCGCGAAGGTGTGGTGACTGATGAAATCAACTATCTGTCAGCCATTGAAGAAGGTAACTTCGTTATTGCTCAGGCGAACTCCAACCTGAGTGAAGAAGGCCACTTCCTGGAAGACCTGGTTACCTGTCGTAGCAAAGGCGAATCAAGCCTGTTTAGCCGCGATCAGGTTGACTATATGGACGTATCTACCCAGCAGATCGTATCCGTTGGTGCTTCACTGATTCCATTCTTGGAACACGATGACGCCAACCGTGCATTGATGGGTGCGAACATGCAACGTCAGGCTGTACCTACTCTGCGCGCTGACAAGCCGCTGGTGGGTACCGGTATGGAACGTGCTGTAGCGGTTGACTCCGGCGTTACTGCCGTTGCCAAACGTGGCGGTACTGTTCAGTACGTGGATGCATCCCGTATCGTTATCCGTGTTAACGAAGACGAGATGTACCCGGGCGAAGCAGGTATCGACATTTATAACCTGACCAAATACACCCGTTCTAACCAGAACACCTGCATCAACCAGATGCCTTGTGTGAATCTGGGTGAGCCAATCGAGCGCGGCGACGTGCTGGCAGATGGCCCATCAACAGACCTGGGTGAATTGGCACTGGGCCAAAACATGCGCGTCGCGTTCATGCCTTGGAACGGTTACAACTTCGAAGACTCCATCTTGGTGTCCGAGCGTGTTGTTCAGGAAGACAGATTTACCACCATCCACATTCAAGAACTGGCGTGCGTGTCTCGTGACACCAAGCTGGGGCCGGAAGAGATAACTGCCGACATCCCTAACGTGGGTGAAGCAGCGCTGTCCAAGCTGGATGAATCCGGTATCGTTTATATCGGTGCTGAAGTGACCGGTGGTGACATTCTGGTTGGTAAGGTAACGCCTAAAGGTGAAACCCAGCTGACGCCAGAAGAGAAACTGCTGCGCGCTATCTTCGGTGAGAAAGCGTCTGATGTTAAAGACTCTTCTCTGCGTGTACCAAACGGTGTTTCCGGTACGATTATCGACGTTCAGGTCTTTACCCGCGATGGCGTGGAAAAAGACAAGCGTGCGTTGGAAATCGAAGACATGCAGTTGAAGCAGGCTAAGAAAGACCTGACTGAAGAGCTGCAGATCCTGGAAGCCGGTTTGTTCTCACGTATCCATTCAGCGCTGGTTAGCGGTGGTATTGAAGCTGAGAAGCTTGCAAAACTGCCACGCGATCGCTGGTTGGAACTGTCTCTGACCGACGAAGACAAACAAAACCAGTTGGAACAGCTGGCCGAACAGTACGACGAATTGAAGTCAGAGTTTGAGAAAAAACTCGATGCCAAACGTCGTAAAATCACCCAAGGCGATGACCTGGCACCTGGCGTGCTGAAAATCGTTAAAGTGTATCTGGCCGTTAAACGTCAGATTCAACCGGGTGACAAAATGGCCGGTCGTCACGGTAACAAAGGTGTTATCTCCAAGATCAACCCGATCGAAGATATGCCTTACGATGCAGACGGTACGCCGGTTGACATCGTACTGAACCCGCTGGGCGTTCCGTCTCGTATGAACATCGGTCAGATTCTGGAAACCCACTTGGGTATGGCAGCGAAAGGTATTGGTGAAAAAATCAATGCCATGCTGAAGAAACAGGAAGAAGTTTCCAAGCTGCGCGAGTTCATTCAGAGAGCCTATGATTTGGGCGACGACGTTCGTCAGAAAGTTGACTTGAACACCTTCACCGACGACGAAGTATTGCGTCTGGCTGAGAACCTGAAAAAAGGTATGCCAATCGCAACACCAGTCTTCGACGGTGCCAAAGAGACTGAAATCAAGCAGCTGCTTGAGATGGGCGGTATTCCGACCTCAGGTCAGATTACACTGTTTGACGGCCGTACCGGTGAGCAGTTCGAGCGCCAGGTTACTGTCGGCTACATGTACATGCTGAAACTGAACCACCTTGTCGATGACAAGATGCACGCGCGTTCTACCGGTTCTTACAGCCTCGTTACTCAGCAGCCGCTGGGTGGTAAGGCGCAGTTCGGTGGTCAGCGCTTCGGTGAGATGGAAGTATGGGCACTTGAAGCATATGGTGCCGCTTATACCCTGCAAGAGATGCTAACCGTGAAGTCCGATGACGTTAACGGCCGTACCAAAATGTATAAAAACATTGTGGATGGCGATCATCGTATGGAACCGGGTATGCCGGAATCCTTCAACGTATTGTTGAAAGAGATCCGTTCCCTGGGTATCAACATCGAGCTGGAAGACGAGTAAGTTTGCCCCCAATATTTCGAGCTGCAGGAAGGCGACCCGCACCTGTAGCTTGAATTATTGCAGAAACACTCGAATTCACTGTGGTCACAGGGGTGCCTGCCTGTTTACCAGTAGACAGCAGGTGCCTAACAGGTCTAACCAGACGGGAGCCAATCCGTGAAAGACTTACTAAAGTTTCTGAAAGCGCAAACTAAGACCGAAGAGTTTGATGCGATCAAAATTGCTCTGGCATCGCCAGACATGATCCGTTCTTGGTCTTTTGGTGAAGTTAAGAAGCCAGAAACCATTAACTACCGTACGTTCAAACCAGAACGTGACGGCCTTTTCTGCGCCCGTATTTTCGGACCAGTAAAAGATTACGAATGCCTGTGCGGTAAGTACAAGCGTTTGAAACACCGTGGCGTGATCTGCGAGAAGTGCGGCGTTGAAGTGACCCAGACTAAAGTACGCCGTGAGCGTATGGGCCACATCGAACTGGCATCTCCTACTGCACACATCTGGTTCCTGAAATCTTTGCCATCGCGCATCGGTTTACTGCTGGATATGCCACTGCGCGACATCGAACGTGTCCTGTACTTCGAATCCTATGTGGTTATCGAAGGCGGCATGACTAACCTCGAAAAACGCCAGATCCTGACTGAAGAGCAGTATCTTGACGCGTTGGAAGAGTTTGGTGACGAGTTCGACGCCAAGATGGGTGCAGAAGCTATTCAGGCCCTGTTGAAAAACATGGATCTGGAAGCAGAGTGCGAGCAGCTGCGTGAAGAGTTGAACGAAACCAACTCCGAAACCAAGCGTAAGAAACTGACCAAGCGCATCAAGCTGCTGGAAGCGTTCGTACAGTCTGGCAACAAGCCAGAGTGGATGATCCTGACCGTGCTGCCTGTGCTGCCGCCAGACTTGCGTCCATTGGTTCCGTTGGACGGTGGTCGTTTCGCAACGTCAGATCTGAATGACCTGTATCGTCGCGTGATCAACCGTAACAACCGTTTGAAACGCCTGCTTGACCTGGCTGCGCCAGACATCATCGTACGTAACGAAAAACGTATGCTGCAAGAAGCGGTAGATGCTTTGCTGGATAACGGCCGTCGCGGTCGTGCAATTACCGGCTCCAACAAGCGTCCGCTGAAATCTCTGGCAGACATGATTAAAGGTAAACAGGGTCGTTTCCGTCAGAACTTGCTGGGTAAACGTGTCGACTATTCAGGTCGTTCCGTTATCACCGTAGGTCCATACCTGCGTCTGCACCAGTGTGGTCTGCCGAAGAAAATGGCTCTCGAGCTATTCAAACCGTTCATCTACGGCAAGCTGGAACTGCGTGGTCTTGCTACCACCATCAAAGCTGCCAAGAAGATGGTTGAGCGCGAAGAAGCTGTCGTTTGGGATATCCTCGACGAAGTTATCCGCGAACACCCGGTACTGCTGAACCGTGCACCAACCCTGCACCGTTTGGGTATCCAGGCGTTTGAACCTGTATTGATCGAAGGTAAGGCAATTCAGCTTCACCCGCTGGTTTGTGCGGCATACAACGCCGACTTCGATGGTGACCAAATGGCAGTACACGTTCCACTGACGCTTGAAGCTCAGTTGGAAGCGCGTGCCCTGATGATGTCTACCAACAACATTCTGTCACCAGCGAACGGCGAGCCAATCATCGTTCCTTCACAGGACGTTGTATTGGGTCTTTACTACATGACCCGTGACTGTGTTAACGCCAAAGGCGAAGGCATGGTACTGACTGGCCCGAAAGAAGCTGAGCGTGTTTACCGCGCCGGTCTTGCTTCTCTGCATGCTCGCGTAAAAGTGCGTATTACAGAAGAGATCAAGAATACCGAAGGCGAAGTGACTCACCGGACTTCTATTATCGATACGACGATTGGCCGCGCCATCCTTTGGATGATCGTACCTACAGGTCTGCCGTTCTCTATCGTTAACCAGCCGTTGGGCAAAAAAGCTATCTCCAAAATGCTGAACACCTGTTACCGCATTTTGGGCCTGAAGCCGACCGTTATTTTTGCTGACCAGACCATGTACACCGGTTTTGCCTATGCAGCACGCTCAGGTGTGTCTGTAGGTATCGATGACATGGTTATCCCTGCCAAGAAAGCAGAGATTATCGATGAAGCAGAAACCGAAGTTGCCGAGATTCAAGAGCAGTTCCAGTCTGGTCTGGTAACCGCTGGCGAACGCTACAACAAGGTAATCGATATCTGGGCCGCAGCGAACGAACGTGTTGCTAAGGCCATGATGGAAAACTTGTCTGTCGAAGACGTCGTCAACCGTGAAGGCGTTGTTGAGCAGCAGGTTTCCTTCAACAGCATCTTTATGATGGCCGACTCCGGTGCGCGTGGTTCACCTGCGCAGATTCGTCAGCTGGCCGGTATGCGTGGCCTGATGGCCAAGCCGGACGGTTCCATCATTGAAACGCCAATCACCGCGAACTTCCGTGAAGGTTTGAACGTACTTCAGTACTTCATCTCAACCCACGGTGCGCGTAAAGGCTTGGCGGATACCGCACTTAAAACGGCTAACTCCGGTTATCTGACCCGTCGTCTGGTTGACGTGGCGCAGGACTTGGTTGTTACCGAAGACGACTGTGGTACTCATGAAGGTATCCTGATGACTCCGGTCATCGAAGGCGGCGACGTTAAAGAACCACTGCGTGAGCGTGTACTGGGCCGTGTTACGGCTGAAGACATCCTCAAGCCGGGTACTGCGGACATTCTTGTTCCGCGTAACACCCTGCTTCACGAGAAGACGTGTGATCTGTTAGAAGAGAACTCTGTCGACAGCGTGAAAGTGCGTTCTGTTGTAAGTTGTGAAACCGACTTTGGTGTGTGTGCAAACTGCTACGGTCGCGACCTGGCACGTGGTCACATCATCAATAAAGGTGAAGCGATCGGCGTTATTGCAGCACAGTCAATCGGTGAGCCAGGTACACAGCTGACGATGCGTACGTTCCACATCGGTGGTGCGGCATCTCGTGCGGCGGCAGAATCAAGCATTCAGGTTAAGAACACCGGTACGATTAAGCTGAGCAACCACAAGCACGTTAGCAATGCTAACGGCAAACTGGTTATCACTTCTCGTAACACCGAGCTGAAACTGATCGACGAATTCGGTCGTACCAAAGAAAGCTACAAAGTGCCTTACGGTTCTGTAATGGGTAAAGGTGATGGACAACCTGTTGTTGGCGGCGAAACCGTTGCTAACTGGGATCCGCACACCATGCCAGTCATCAGTGAAGTGAGTGGTTTCATTCGCTTTACCGATATTGTCGATACCCTGACCATCACCCGTCAGACTGACGACCTTACCGGTTTGTCTTCTCTGGTCGTGTTGGACTCTGCAGAGCGTAACGCAGCCGGTAAAGACCTGCGTCCAGCGCTGAAAATCGTTGATGCCAAAGGCAACGACGTATTGATCCCAGGTACAGATATGCCTGCTCAATACTTCCTGCCGGGTAAAGCGATTGTACAGCTGGAAGACGGTACGCAGATTCACTCTGGTGACACCCTTGCGCGTATTCCTCAGGAATCCAGCGGTACCAAGGACATCACCGGTGGTCTGCCACGCGTTGCTGACTTGTTCGAAGCGCGTCGTCCGAAAGAGCCTGCAATCCTTGCTGAAATCAGCGGGATCATCTCGTTCGGTAAAGAGACCAAAGGCAAACGTCGTCTGGTAATTTCTCCGTTGGATGGCAGCGATGCTTACGAAGAAATGATCCCTAAATGGCGTCAGCTGAACGTGTTCGAGGGTGAGGTTGTGGAACGTGGTGACGTCGTATCCGACGGCCCTGAGTCTCCACACGACATTCTGCGTCTTCGTGGTGTGCATGCGGTTACCCGTTACATCACCAACGAAGTGCAGGAAGTTTACCGTCTGCAAGGCGTTAAGATTAACGATAAACACATTGAAGTTATCGTTCGTCAGATGCTGCGTAAAGGCACCATCGTTAGCGCGGGCGGCACCGACTTCCTGGAAGGCGAGCAGGCAGAAATGTCTCGCGTTAAAATCGCTAACCGTAAGCTGGAAGCTGAAGGCAAAATCACGGCAACATTCAGCCGCGACCTGCTGGGTATCACCAAGGCATCCTTGGCGACCGAGTCCTTCATCTCTGCAGCATCGTTCCAGGAAACGACGCGTGTTCTTACCGAAGCCGCTGTTGCGGGTAAACGTGATGAACTTCGCGGCCTGAAAGAGAACGTAATTGTGGGCCGTCTGATCCCAGCCGGTACCGGTTACGCTTATCACCAGGAACGTGCTCGCCGTAAAGCTCTGGGCGATGTGCCTGTTGTAGCGCCAGTTAGCGCTGACGAAGCAACGGCTAACCTGGCCGAGTTGCTGAACGCAGGTTTTGGTAACAGCAACGATTAATTCGTCCTGTTAACCAAGCAATAAAAAACCGCTCCTCGGAGCGGTTTTTTTTTATCTACAATCTGCCAAATTGATTAACTAAGAGGACGACCAAAATGCTGATCCCAATCCTTCCATACCGGTTGTAATCCTGCCTGTTTCAGCGCCTCGGCGACGTGAGCGGGTGGACGATTGTCGTGCGGCTCGAACTGCTCCAGCTCCGGCTTGTCGTCTGCGGCATAACCACCCGGCTGGGTTTTAGACCCGGCGCTGACGGTGGTAATAGCCAGCGGGATCACGTGGTCGCGGAAGTAGGGCGACTCTCGGGTTGAAAGTGAAAGCTCGACATCGGGGGCAAACAGCCGGAAGGCGCAAATCAGCTGCACCAGCTGTTTTTCGTTGAGTATCGAAGCCGGTTCTATCCCGCCTGCGCAAGGTCGCAAACGTGGAAACGCCACCGAATAGCGGCTTTGCCAATAAGTTTGCTGCAGATAAAACAGATGTTCCGCCACCATGTAGCTGTCGGTCCGCCAATTGCTCGACAAGCCGAACAGCGCGCCTAAACCAATCTTGTCTATTCCTGCGCGACCCAAACGGTCGGGTGTTTCGAGCCGCCAGAAGAAATCCTGTTTTTGACCACGAAGATGGTGCAACGCATAGGTCGGTGCGTGATAGGTTTCCTGATAGACCAGCACCCCGTCGAGACCCAGCGTTTTCAGCTCGGCATACTCCTGCTGCTCCAGCGGCTGTACTTCAATCATCAATGAACTGAAATGTCGGCGAATAGCTGGAAAGTGGCGGCGAAAATAGTCCATTCCTACTTTGGTCTTATGCTCGCCGGTGACCAGCAGCAAATGTTTAAAGCCGAGCGCGTTAAGCGCCTCGCACTCTTTTTCGATCTCAACGTCGTCCAAGGTTTTGCGCTTGATCTTGTTACTCATCGAAAAGCCGCAGTAGGTACACTCGTTGGCGCAAAGATTGGAAAGATACAGTGGGGCAAAAAAACTCACCGTATTACCAAAGCGTTGGCGGGTAAGCTGCTGTGCTTTTTGCGCCATCGGCTCAAGGTAAGGTAGCGCCGCCGGGGAGATAAGCGCCATAAAATCTTCGCGACTGACCCGAGGGCTGCTTAATGCCCGCTCAACGTCTGCCGCCGTTTTACTGTTGATGCGCAGTGAGATATCGTCCCAGTCCAGCGTCTGCCAGTGGTCTTGAAAACCCGTTCCTCGATACTCCTTCATGGTCAGACGTTCTCCAGAAACTGAGTCAACGGACTTGAGGCGTGGGCGCGAAATGATTTGCCGCCGAGTCCACTGACATTTGCCAACCGTCCGGCTTCAACGGCAAGCTTAAACGCCGTCGCCATTGCCACTGGGTCACCCGCGACGGCAATGGCGGTGTTCACCAGTACCGCATCGGCACCCAATTCCAGAGCCTCAGCCGCCTGACTCGGCGCGCCAATTCCCGCATCAACCACTACCGGCACGTTGGACTGTTCGATAATAATGCGCAGGAATTCTCGCGTTTGCAGCCCCTGATTTGATCCAATCGGCGCACCCAGCGGCATGACCGCCGCACATCCGACTTCTTCGAGACGTTTGCACAGCACGGGATCCGCGCTACAGTAAGGGAGAACCACAAACCCCTGTTTTACCAACGTTTCTGCAGCTTTTAAGGTTTCTACCGCATCGGGAAGCAGGTATTTGAGATCCGGATGAATTTCGAGTTTTATCCAACGTGTGCCCAGCGCTTCACGCGCCAGCTGGGCGGCAAACACTGCCTCTTCCGCCGTTTTCGCGCCAGAGGTGTTGGGTAACAGATGAACACCCAACTCCTGTAGCGGACGCAAAATATCATCACCGCCGCGTTTAAGATCAACCCGTTTCATCGCCATGGTCACCAACTGTGAGCCAGACGCGGAAATCGCCTGCTGCATTACTGCGGCGCTAGAGAATTTCCCCGTTCCGGTGAACAGTCGGGAGGTAAAAGTGGTATCAGCAATTTTTAGCATCGGGTTATCCTCCGGCAATGGCTTGAAATACAACGATGTTGTCCCCGTCTTGCAGCAGGTATTGTGACCACTGCGGGCGGGGAATAATCACTTGATTAACGGCAAGCGCACTGCCGGATTGAGGTTGTTCAAGAAAAATTAACAGGCTGTGCACCGTCAGCGGGGCATCGAATGGGTAATCGACATCGTTGACCGTAACTTTCATTAAAGGCCTCCGCAGACGGGGCAATCTTTCGACGGTGCCAGTTGCAGCGTTCGCCAACTTTGCTGTTTTCCGTCGAACAAGCGCAGTTTTCCACTCAGCGGGCTTGCGCAACCGGCCAGCATTTTTATAGCTTCCAGCGCCTGAAGCGTGCCAATAACGCCCACTACCGGACCTAAAACACCGGCGGTACGGCAGTTGCGGGTCGGTGTTTCTAAATCTGGATACAGGCAGCGGTAGCAGCCGTGAGAATAGGGTGCCTCGATCACCAGCAGTTGGCCGCTGAAGCCGACCGCGCTGCCGCTAATCAATGGCTTCCCACCTTCCACGCAGGCTTTATTCACCGCGTGGCGAGTTTCCATGTTGTCGCTACAGTCCAATATCAGATCGGCGCGCGCCACAATGCCCTGCAAATTTTCCCCGTTTAAACGATGGGTGAATACTTCTGTCTCACACAGCGGGTTAAGCTTACCCAGCTCGCGCTGGGCTATTTTGGCTTTTAAACTTTCTGCATCCGCCGTGCGATACAAAATCTGCCGCTGAAGATTGGAAACGTGCAGCGTGTCATCGTCGGCGAGAAACAGCGTACCCACGCCCGCCGCCGCCAGATAAAGCGCGGCTGGTGAGCCAAGACCCCCGAGGCCGACAATAAGCACTTTTGCCGCGCGGATTTTTTCTTGCCCTTCCATGCCGACGTCTTCCAGCAACAGTTGGCGGCTATAGCGCATAAACTCATTATCGTTGAGCATGGTTATCGTCCCGATAAGGGCAAAGCTGGAGTAATTCCTCCGTGGCCGCGCGCCAGTCATGCGCCTTGGTGATAGCACTGACCACGGCCACGCTGCCTACGCCGCATGCCATGACTGATTGCACGCGCTCGAGGCTAATGCCGCCGATGGCTACCGTCGGAAACGCGCCATTCAACTGCTTTATATGGCGGGCTAGCTCTTCCAGACCCTGAGGCGCCGAAGGCATCTCCTTGGTTTGCGTAGGAAAAATGTGCCCAAGCGCAATATAAGAAGGCCGCACGCTGACCGCCCGCGCCAGCTCGGCGTCGTCATGGGTCGAAACGCCCAATCGCAGGCCGGCGGCGTGGATAGCCAACAGGTCGGTAGTATCCAGATCCTCTTGGCCCAGATGAATTCCATAAGCCTGATGCTTAACCGCCAGACGCCAGTAGTCATTGATAAACAGTCGCGCCTGATATTCGCGGCCCAACGCGATAGCGTCGATAATGGCCGGTTCAACCTCGGCGTCGGGCAGGTTTTTTATCCGCAGTTGCAGCGTTTTCACACCGGCCTGCAGGAGTCTGCGTACCCACTCGAGGCTATCGACGACCGGATAGAGGCCAAGATAGTAGGGCACTTCGGGAAAGGGAGAGGTGGGAATCTTCATTTACCTACCCCCACTTCCACGTTGTCTGCCGGATGATAAAGCTCACTGCCGCGCTGGCGAAATTCTGCCGACATCTGCGACATTCCCGTTTCGACCACGTCAATAGGAATAGCCTTGGCCTCCAGCGCGGCGGCGTACTCGCGTACTTCCTGAGTAATTTTCATCGAACAGAATTTTGGGCCACACATTGAGCAGAAGTGGGCGACTTTGCCCGATTCTTGCGGCAGCGTTTCGTCGTGATAGGCGCGGGCAGTGGCGGGATCCAGCGCCAGATTGAACTGATCTTCCCAGCGGAATTCAAAGCGCGCTTTCGACATGGCATTGTCACGGATCTGCGCACCCGGATGCCCCTTCGCCAGATCCGCAGCGTGTGCGGCGATCTTGTAAGTGATCAGCCCCTGTTTCACGTCCTCTTTATTGGGTAAACCAAGGTGCTCTTTCGGCGTGACGTAGCACAGCATGGCGCAGCCAAACCAGCCGATCATCGCAGCACCAATGCCGGAGGTAAAGTGATCGTATCCCGGTGCAATATCGGTGGTGAGCGGCCCAAGGGTGTAAAATGGAGCTTCGTGGCACTTCTCCAACTCTTCGGTCATGTTGCGGCGGATCATTTGCATCGGCACGTGCCCCGGGCCTTCAATCATTACCTGCACGTCATACTCCCAGGCAATTTTGGTCAGCTCGCCAAGGGTTTGCAGCTCGGCAAACTGCGCTTCATCGTTGGCATCCTGAATGGAACCCGGACGCAGGCCGTCGCCCAGTGAAAGCGACACATCATACGCGGCACAGATTTCACAAATTTCACGGAAATGCAGATACAGGAAGCTCTCTTTGTGATGCGACAGGCACCACTTCGCCATAATTGAGCCTCCGCGCGACACGATACCGGTCAGGCGTTTGGCGGTCATCGGCACATAGCGCAGCAGGACACCGGCGTGAATAGTAAAGTAATCAACACCTTGCTCTGCCTGTTCCAGCAGCGTATCGCGGAACATCTCCCAGTTGAGGTCTTCGGCGACGCCGTTTACTTTCTCCAGCGCCTGATAGATAGGCACAGTTCCAATCGGTACCGGACTGTTGCGCATAATCCATTCACGGGTCTCGTGAATATAGCGACCGGTAGAAAGGTCCATCACCGTATCCGCGCCCCAGCGGGTTGACCACACCAGTTTTTCAACCTCCTCTTCAATCGAGGAGGTCACCGCCGAGTTACCGATATTGGCGTTAATTTTCACCAAAAAGTTGCGGCCAATAATCATCGGCTCAGATTCTGGGTGATTAATATTGGCGGGAATAATAGCGCGACCGGCGGCCACTTCATCACGCACAAACTCAGGGGTGATATTTTGTGGCAGATTGGCGCCAAAACTTTCGCCCGGATGCTGCTGCAGCAGGACTTCACCGCGAATACGCTCACGGCCCATGTTTTCGCGCAGCGCAATATATTCCATTTCTGGGGTAACAATTCCCTGACGGGCATAGTGCATCTGGGTCACACATTTACCGTGTTTAGCCTTACGCGGACGCGGCAGGTGTTCGAAACGCAGGTGATCCAGACCTTCGTCTGCCATGCGCTGCTGGGTGAAACCGGAGCTCACCTGCGGCAGTTGTTCTGTGTCCTGGCGGGCTTCAATCCAGGCAGTGCGAACTTTATCCAGCCCGCGATGCACGTCAATGT
Organism: Rouxiella sp. S1S-2; assembly: GCF_009208105.1. NCBI lineage: Bacteria > Pseudomonadati > Pseudomonadota > Gammaproteobacteria > Enterobacterales > Yersiniaceae > Rouxiella > Rouxiella sp. S1S-2. The sequence goes on along the minus strand of NZ_WFKL01000001.1, from coordinate 5,114,173 downwards.
TGGACTCCGGATCGCCGTAGGGGCCTGCGGTGTCATAGACCGGGATTGCTTCGTTATCTTCAAATTTAGGATTGTCTTTGCTGCCGCCGACCATCGTCGGGCTGAGCTGGATCTCACGCATTGGCACCTGAATATCGTCGCGGGTGCCCTGCAGATAAATACGTTTCGAGTTTGGGAAGGCAACGCCCTGCAGGCTATCAATAAAAGCCTGAGCTTCGGCGCGTTGTTGGCGACGATTGCTGGTTTTTTTTACCGGAGCGTTCGGCAGGTCTTGGGTGTTCGACATAGCAAATTCCTCGTTATTAGCGAAAGGGAAAATTGCTTGTCAGGAGGTTTACGGCGGGAGTAAAGCGGTGTTTCCGGCCCTCGTCACACGGCGTTTCTGCGGTGAAGAACGCGGCGATGAAAACCGGACGCAATAAATTACTCTTGTTCCCTTCGCGGGTACTAACCCGATCAGGTTCCGCGGATCCCGAATTAACGGTCTCAGCCTGGCAAATTTTTCCTTAAGGAAAGTCTGCGCTAGGCACTCCGACAAGAATTGGCCTGTGATTTCCAGGCCGTTAAAGAAGCCTCAATATACGAGGCTGATTATAAAACACAACCCTTTGCAGGGTTTTAGAGCAAAATTGTTAAGCCGGTCGTACTAATGCGGCATCGTTTGCAACGGGTGGCAAAGGAACAATTTTTGTATCAAAAGCCAGCGCAATCAGCTGATCTTCAAGCTCAAAACGCGCATCAAGCGCTTCGCCGATATCAGACAATGCATAGTTAAAGGCAAAAACGTCATCATCTTCAAATTCAGTTTCGGTATAACTGTCGTGGAAAGCCATAATAGCTTCAGTATTCGCTTCCAGCGCTGGATAAATTCTGGCCGCTGCCTGAGAAACGGCCCCTTGGGCGCCATCGACTTCTTCAACTATCCTGTGATAAAGATGAAAGTGCCCGGCTGAAAGATAGTCCACTAAATTGTGGCAAAAATTATCTAACGCTTTCTCATTAAGCGGGGTATGTTTTTCTTTATTGGGTTTCAGGCCCACGAGAGTGCAGTAAGAAACCAATAATTCTTTGCGCGCGTGCAGCCATTGGTCGATCAACTCATTGCTGCCACCAACGCGTTGGGTCAATATTTCCAAACGATTTAGCATGGTTGACTCCGTGAGTATGAAGAGAAAGTGTTCAAAGGTTAAAGATTACTAATGTAACTTTGTGTCCCAGATTGTCAGTGTAGTCGAGGTTATGCAATAACAATATGGAAATCCAAATAACAGAGCAGCATAGCGGCTGGTGGGTCGTCAGCCTTGATGGGCAACTGTGGTTGCCTGAGGGATCGTTACCCTACGGATCGGCAACACAATTTTCATTGTCGGGACAAACCGGGCGCCAGATAGGCGAATGGCAGGGCAGTCCGGTATGGTTGATCCGCAAGAGCATGAAAGAAAGTATGCTCTCACCGCGCCAATTGATCGACCAGGATCGTGGGTTATTTCAGCTGGTGGGCCGAGGCGTACAGCTCTCCGAGTTCTATCGATCCCATCAATTCTGCGGTTACTGCGGCCATGCCATGCACGTCAGTAAAACCGAATGGGCCGCGCTGTGCGCACACTGCAAAGAGCGCTATTACCCGCAAATTGCGCCGTGCATCATCGTGGCTATCCGCCGCGGCGAAGAGATCCTGCTTGCCCAGCACGTCCGTCATCGCGGGGGGATCCACACCGTGTTGGCCGGTTTCGTCGAGGTGGGCGAGACGCTGGAAGAAACCGTCGCGCGTGAAGTGATGGAAGAGAGCAATATACGGGTCAAAAATGTGCGTTACGTCAGCTCGCAGCCCTGGCCGTTCCCAAATTCTTTGATGATGGCATTTATGGCCGATTACGACAGCGGCGAAATACGTCATGATCCGAAGGAGCTGCTCAACGCCGGTTGGTATCGTTACGATGCCTTGCCGCTGTTGCCGCCGCCGGGCACCATCGCACGTCGGTTGATAGAAGATACCGTGGTTCTGTGCCGTGCAGAGGAGGACTCTTAGGCCCGACGTGCTACAATGTCCGCCTTATTTTTAGGCGCCTGAAACGTGCAAACGCTATTTCAGGCCGCCCGCTCGGGTTCGATGAACCCAAAGAGATCAGCAGATTATTAAGGATCTTGCCAAGAATGAACGAGTTAAAAAACGATCGCTACCTGCGCGCCCTGTTACGCCAGCCCGTAGATATCACACCGGTATGGATGATGCGTCAGGCTGGCCGTTATTTGCCAGAATACAAAGCGACACGTGCGCAGGCGGGCGATTTTATGTCGCTGTGCAAAAATGCCGAGCTGGCCTGTGAGGTCACCCTGCAACCTTTGCGCCGCTATCCTCTGGATGCCGCGATCCTGTTCTCAGATATTCTGACCATACCCGATGCCATGGGGCTGGGCCTGTATTTCGAAGCGGGAGAGGGGCCGCGTTTCTCTTCTCCACTGACCTGCTATGCCGACGTCGCGAAATTGCCGATCCCCGATCCTGAAGATGAGCTGGGCTATGTGATGAATGCGGTGCGCACCATCCGTAAAAATCTTAAAGGCGAAGTGCCATTGATCGGTTTTTCGGGCAGCCCGTGGACGCTGGCCACCTACATGATTGAAGGCGGCAGTAGCAAAGCGTTTACCAAAATCAAAAAGATGATGTACGCCGAGCCTGCCACTCTGCATCTTTTGCTGGATAAACTGGCCGACAGCGTCATTCTCTATCTGAATGCGCAAATCAAGGCCGGTGCACAGTCGGTGATGGTGTTTGACTCTTGGGGCGGCGTTTTAACCGGTCGTGACTACCTCGAGTTCTCCCTGAACTACATGCACAAGATTGTTGATGGCCTGATCCGCGAAAATGATGGCCGTAAAGTGCCGGTGACGCTGTTCACCAAAGGCGGCGGTCAGTGGCTTGAAGCCATTGCGGCAACAGGCTGCGATGCGTTGGGCCTCGACTGGACGACAGATATCGGTGAAGCCCGCCGTCGCGTGGGTGACAAAGTGGCGCTGCAGGGAAACATGGACCCGTCTATGCTTTATGCTTCTCCAGTCCGTATCGAGCAAGAAGTCGAGACTATTCTGGCCAGCTATGGCAAGGGTGAAGGGCACGTCTTTAACCTGGGACACGGCATCCATCAGGACGTTCCGCCTGAAAATGCCGGCGCTTTTGTTAAGGCCGTCCACAACCTTTCACGGCAATACCACACCGCATAACGACAGGATCTGCATGATTAATACCGGCGCAATGCGCGAAGAGCAGCGGATAAAAGCCCAGCAAATCGTACTCGAAGACCCCTCTTCGGGATTGCGCCCGGTGTATATAGCAGGAGCTGATATCGGGTTTGAGCAGGGCGGTGACGTGACGCGCGCCGCTGTTGTTGTACTGCACTACCCGTCAATGGCGCTGGTGGAGTATCAAATAGCCCGTATTCCCACCCAAATCCCCTATATTCCCGGTTTCCTTTCGTTTCGCGAATGCCCGGCATTAATTGACGTCTGGCAGCAGCTGCAACATCGCCCTGATTTGTTAATGGTTGACGGGCAGGGCATCGCTCACCCCAGACGCCTCGGCGTTGCCAGCCATTTTGGGCTGACCATTGACGTGCCAACTATCGGCGTGGCGAAAAGTCGCCTGTGCGGACACTTTCTGCCGCTGGGCGAAGCCGCCGGCGCTACGCAAGCCCTGTGGGACAAAGATGAACAGCTTGGCTGGGTGTGGCGCAGCAAACTGCGTTGTAATCCGCTGTTTATCTCCCCAGGTAATAACATCAGCCTTGCTTCTTCGTTGTATTGGGTTGAACAATGCACGCGGGGATATCGTCTGCCTGAACCGACCCGATGGGCCGATGCTGTAGCATCCAATCGGCCCGCATTTCAGCGCTGGCAGCGCCTGAGCGGCAATGTTTAAGAATCCAGGCGTAGGATGCTGTCATTATTTCAGGTAAACTCCCGCCCAGAAAAGTTAACGAGAAAATACTATGTTACGTAATCCGATTCATTTACGTCTGGAAAAGCTTGAAAGCTGGCAACATCTGACGTTTATGGCCAGCCTTTGCGAGCGTATGTATCCCAATTATCAGATGTTTTGCCTTCAATCAGGCTTTGGTGAGCCCCAGATTTATCGCAAAATTCTCGATCTGGTGTGGGAAACGCTTGTAATAAAAGATGCAAAGGTTAACTTTGATTCGCAGCTTGAGAAGCTGGAGGAGGCAATCCCTTCTTCAGACGACTATGATATTTACGGCGTTTACCCGGCTATCGATGCCTGTATCGCATTAGGTGAATTGATTCACTCGCGTTTAAGCGGTGAAACACTGGCTCATGCTATCGCGATTAGCGAAACATCGATTCGTACCGTTGCCATGCTTGAAATGACCCATGCTGGCAAAGAAATGACCGATGAAGAGCTCAAAGTTTTACCCGCTGTTGAAGAAGAATGGGACATCCAATGGGAGATTTTCCGCCTGTTGGCTGACTGTGAAGAGCGTGACCTGGAATTAATAAAAGGGTTACGATCTGACCTGCGTGAAGCCGCTGTGAGTAACATTGGGATAAATTTAACGCAATAAGGCAAGAAAACGTGATTTAACGCCTTATTTGTCGTGTCTCAAGGCTTCACATCCGTACCCTGTCTGGTCTACATTTGGGGTGCGTAATAAAAAGTGGCTATCGGTGCGTGTATGCAGGAGGGTGCTGTCAATCGGCATATCCGTCGCACTCGATGCTTTGCAAACGATAAACACACTGTAAAGGATAACTTATGAACAAGACTCAACTGATTGATGTGATTGCTGACAAAGCTGATCTTTCTAAAGCACAGGCTAAACTTGCTCTTGAATCTACTCTGTCTGCCATCACCGAGTCTCTGAAAGAGGGTGAAGCTGTACAATTAGTTGGTTTCGGTACTTTTAAAGTAAATCAACGTAACGAGCGCACTGGTCGTAACCCGCAGACAGGCAAAGAAATCAAAATCGCTGCTGCAACCGTTCCGGCGTTTGTTTCAGGCAAAGCTTTGAAAGAAGCTGTTAAGTAATTGCTTGCAGTGAAAAGAATAAACGAGGGGCCATGCTGGTCCCTTTCGTTTATCACCACCGGACTGATGGCTGCTGTAATGGCCTTCAGTCTGGTCGGATGCAGTTCTCACAGTGATACCCCCCTTTTTAGCGCCAGTGGTTACGTCGCCGACCAAGGCATTTACCGCCTGTGGCGAGAAGACGACGAACAACATCGCCCGCAAACGTTGATCAATATTTACAGCCCGTATTACGGCAAAGACACCGTAATCACACGCTATGAATACCTCAATGACCATCTCCATCTGATTAAAGAAAGTCATGCTGCCTCGAAAGACCTGGGTATAACTCTGCGTTTTGATAGCGAAGGCAACGTCAGCTTTATGCAACGTCAATTGGCCGACTCGAAAGAGAAGCTCTCGGCTGATGATATCGAACGCCTTAAATACCAGGCTGATAAAGTGTTAAACCTGAGCAACACGCTGCGCGCCGGAAACGTAAGACTTACTCAGGGCCGCTGGCGACAGGGCGTAATTACCACCTGTAACGGTGAGCCGGTGACGCTTAGCCTGAATATCCGCTCTCAGGTATGGTTGGCAAAACGTGCCGCCAAGGCCAACGACAAACTCGGCCTTGCCTGGTTGACTGCCCCCGAGGGTAATGAACTCTTGCTGGTGGCAAACGAAGATTTTTGCGTCTGGGAGCCGAAACAGGGCCAGTTGAATTAATCCTAGCCCGCCTCCAGACAGTAAAAAGCCCGCACTTGGCGGGCTTTTGGCTTTTTATGACCCCTCATTCATGACAGGTCGGCGAGCAGGAGTTATTCACCCTGTTCGCGGGCGATCGCACGATAGCCGATGTCTTTACGACAGAAGCTGCCTTCCCACTTAATGTCCTGCGCGAGTTGATACGCACGCTGCTGCGCGGCGGCAACGGTTTTACCTAATGCTGTCACGCAGAGCACGCGTCCGCCGTTGGTGACCACCAACTCGTCCTGCAGTCGGGTGCCGGCGTGGAACACCTTACCGTCAGGAACTTCTTCCAACGGCAGGCCACGGATCACTTCGCCATTAACATAATCACCAGGATAACCGCCTGCAGCCAATACGACGCCCAGAGAAGGACGCGGATCCCATTCTGAAGTCACGTTATTCAAACGGCCTTCTGCACCGGCAAGGCAGAGTTCAACCAAGTCAGAACGCAGACGCAGCATGATAGGCTGAGTTTCTGGGTCGCCAAAGCGGCAGTTGAACTCGATGACTTTAGGCTGGCCATCGGCGGAGATCATCAGACCGGCGTACAGGAAGCCGGTATACACGTTGCCTTCTGCTGCCATGCCACGCACGGTTGGCCAGATAACCTGGTCCATCACGCGCTGGTGAATCTCGTCGGTCACTACCGGCGCGGGAGAGTATGCGCCCATGCCGCCGGTGTTAGGGCCGGTATCGGCATCGCCGACACGTTTGTGGTCCTGACTGGTGGCCATGGGGACTACATTTTCGCCGTCAACCATGACGATAAAGCTTGCTTCTTCACCGTCAAGGAACTCTTCAATGACGATGCGGTGTCCGGCGTCGCCAAAGGCATTGCCCGCCAGCATGTCGTGTACGGCAGATTCAGCTTCTTCCAGCGTCATAGCGACGATAACGCCTTTACCTGCCGCCAGACCGTCGGCCTTAATAACAATCGGCGCGCCTTTGCTTCGAAGATAGGCCAGAGCCGGTTCGATGTCGGTAAAGTTCTGGTAGTCGGCGCTTGGAATAGCGTGACGGGCCAGGAAATCTTTGGTGAAGGCTTTAGAGCCTTCGAGCTGAGCTGCCGCCTGAGTTGGGCCGAAAATTTTCAGTCCCGCAGCGCTGAAGGCATCAACCACGCCGATAACCAGCGGGGCTTCCGGTCCAACAATCGTCAGGCCAATGTCATTTTGCTGCGCAAAGGCCAGCAGACCGGCGATGTCAGTTGCCGAGATATCCACGTTCTCAAGCAAGGGTTCAAGTGCGGTGCCTGCATTGCCCGGTGCGACAAAGATTTTGTCGGCCAGAGGTGACTGTGCCGCTTTCCATGCCAGCGCGTGTTCACGTCCGCCGTTACCGATAATTAAAATGTTCATTCAAAACTCCAAAAAATTAATGGCGGAAGTGGCGCATGTCGGTGAACAGCATCGCAATGCCGTGTTCGTTGGCCGCTGCAATCACTTCATTATCACGCATTGAACCACCCGGTTGGATTACGCAGGTGATGCCCACCGCCGCCGCTGCATCAATACCGTCGCGGAACGGGAAGAAAGCGTCAGAGGCCATCACCGAGCCTGCTACTTCCAGACCTTCATCGGCGGCTTTGATACCGGCGATTTTAGCGGAGTAAACGCGGCTCATCTGGCCAGCGCCAATGCCGATGGTCATTTTGTCGCGCGCATAAACAATGGCGTTCGACTTAACAAACTTGGCCACTTTCCAGCAGAACAGGGCATCAGTTAGCTCCTGCTCGGTCGGTTGACGCGTTGTCACTACGCGCAGGTCGGCGGCGTCAACCATACCCAGGTCACGGTCTTGAACCAGAAGGCCGCCGTTCACGCGCTTGAAGTCGAGGGCAGTTTGACGTCCCTGCCACTGACCGCAGGTCAAGACGCGAACGTTTTGTTTAGCTGCAGTCAGCGCCAGCGCTTCTTCACTGACAGAGGGGGCGATGATCACTTCAACGAACTGGCGGCTGATGATGGCCTTGGCGGTTGCTGCATCCAACTCGCGGTTGAAGGCAATAATGCCGCCGAATGCGGAGGTCGGGTCAGTTTTATACGCGCGCTCATAGGCGTCGAGAATGCTGTCACCCACCGCAACGCCGCAAGGGTTCGCGTGTTTAACGATAACGCAGGCCGGTTCGTCAAACTCTTTCACGCATTCCAGCGCGGCATCGGTATCAGCAATGTTGTTATAGGAGAGGGCTTTGCCCTGCAGCTGCTGAGAGGTGGCAACGGAAGCTTCAGAAACATTCTCTTCTATATAGAAGGCCGCTTGCTGGTGGCTGTTTTCGCCGTAGCGCATGTCCTGCTTCTTCACGTAGCTCAGGTTCAGGGTACGAGGGAACTGACCAGAAGGAGACTCAGTGTCACCGTGATACGCCGGTACCATAGTACCAAAGTAGTTGGCAATCATACCGTCGTAGGCTGCGGTGTGTTCAAAGGCTTTAATAGCCAGATTGAAGCGGGTGGCCAGCAGCAGTGAACCGTCGTTGGCATCCATCTCTTCTATTATAGAGGCGTAGTCGCTGCTCTTGACCACGATAGCAACGTCATTGTGATTCTTGGCCGCCGAGCGAACCATTGTCGGGCCACCGATATCAATGTTCTCTACGGCGTCTTCCAGTGAGCAGTCCGGACGAGACACGGTTGCCGCAAAAGGATAAAGGTTAACAACGACCATGTCGATCGGCGCAATGTCGTGCTGGCCCATGATGGCATCATCTTTGCCGCGACGACCCAGGATGCCACCGTGCACTTTGGGGTGCAGAGTTTTAACGCGTCCATCCATCATTTCCGGGAAGCCGGTGTAGTCAGAGACTTCTGTCACTGGCAAACCCGCGTCAGCAAGCAGGCGCGCGGTGCCGCCAGTGGAAAGTAAATCCACGCCACGTTGAGAGAGGGCTTGGGCGAATTCTACGATACCGGCTTTGTCAGAAACGCTGAGCAGCGCGCGGCGGATTGGACGACGTTGTTGCATGGTGGTTTTATCCCTTGGCTTTGGAGTCGCAATAGAGAGCGTTACGTGAATTCAATTCTCGTTCTTCTCTCTATATAGAAGACTATATAGAAGAATAACCTCGGATTGGATTCAGATAAGGTTCCACAGACGCTGTAAGCATCATTATTGCAGATAGTGTCGGTAAATTCAGACGCGCGATATTGTAGCGAAAACGATTGCGCGATGCGCGTCAAATTTGAGTTTCAATGTGTATTGTGGATAACTTTGTGTGTAAATCGGTATAACCCCGCCTTTTGCTGTGTATTGCAGCAAACAGTATTTTTTATTGAAATTAGGGGTTGCGGCTCCTCAGAAACTCCCTATAATGCCGCTCCAACGACAGGGAACAACGCAGCAGCAACGCGGTGTGAACGAGTCGGGAAGAATTAAAAATGATGTTGATTGATAAAATAATCGGTTGACATTAAATGAGGAAAGCGTAGTATACGCCACCTCGAGTTAGCAAGCGAAAGCGCGTAACTCACTGCTCTTTAACAATTTATCAGACAATCTGTGTGGGCACTCACAAGACGATATCAGCCACTTCGGTGGCAACAGAATATCAAGGCAGCAATGCCAAGTCTTAGAGTGACCAAGCAGTAATTCATTATGAATGATGTGAAGTAACTTTGAGCATCGCTGAACTTGTTTCAGCAAATCGAACTTTTAATTGAAGAGTTTGATCATGGCTCAGATTGAACGCTGGCGGCAGGCCTAACACATGCAAGTCGAGCGGTAGCACGGGAGAGCTTGCTCTCTGGGTGACGAGCGGCGGACGGGTGAGTAATGTCTGGGAAACTGCCTGATGGAGGGGGATAACTACTGGAAACGGTAGCTAATACCGCATGATGTCGCAAGACCAAAGTGGGGGACCTTCGGGCCTCACGCCATCGGATGTGCCCAGATGGGATTAGCTAGTAGGTGAGGTAATGGCTCACCTAGGCGACGATCCCTAGCTGGTCTGAGAGGATGACCAGCCACACTGGAACTGAGACACGGTCCAGACTCCTACGGGAGGCAGCAGTGGGGAATATTGCACAATGGGCGCAAGCCTGATGCAGCCATGCCGCGTGTGTGAAGAAGGCCTTAGGGTTGTAAAGCACTTTCAGCGAGGAGGAAGGCGTTGTTGTTAATAGCAACAGCGATTGACGTTACTCGCAGAAGAAGCACCGGCTAACTCCGTGCCAGCAGCCGCGGTAATACGGAGGGTGCAAGCGTTAATCGGAATTACTGGGCGTAAAGCGCACGCAGGCGGTTTGTTAAGTCAGATGTGAAATCCCCGAGCTTAACTTGGGAACTGCATTTGAAACTGGCAAGCTAGAGTCTTGTAGAGGGGGGTAGAATTCCAGGTGTAGCGGTGAAATGCGTAGAGATCTGGAGGAATACCGGTGGCGAAGGCGGCCCCCTGGACAAAGACTGACGCTCAGGTGCGAAAGCGTGGGGAGCAAACAGGATTAGATACCCTGGTAGTCCACGCTGTAAACGATGTCGACTTGGAGGTTGTGCCCTTGAGGCGTGGCTTCCGGAGCTAACGCGTTAAGTCGACCGCCTGGGGAGTACGGCCGCAAGGTTAAAACTCAAATGAATTGACGGGGGCCCGCACAAGCGGTGGAGCATGTGGTTTAATTCGATGCAACGCGAAGAACCTTACCTACTCTTGACATCCACGGAATTCGCTAGAGATAGCTTAGTGCCTTCGGGAACCGTGAGACAGGTGCTGCATGGCTGTCGTCAGCTCGTGTTGTGAAATGTTGGGTTAAGTCCCGCAACGAGCGCAACCCTTATCCTTTGTTGCCAGCACGTAATGGTGGGAACTCAAAGGAGACTGCCGGTGATAAACCGGAGGAAGGTGGGGATGACGTCAAGTCATCATGGCCCTTACGAGTAGGGCTACACACGTGCTACAATGGCATATACAAAGAGAAGCAAACTCGCGAGAGCAAGCGGACCTCATAAAGTATGTCGTAGTCCGGATTGGAGTCTGCAACTCGACTCCATGAAGTCGGAATCGCTAGTAATCGTAGATCAGAATGCTACGGTGAATACGTTCCCGGGCCTTGTACACACCGCCCGTCACACCATGGGAGTGGGTTGCAAAAGAAGTAGGTAGCTTAACCTTCGGGAGGGCGCTTACCACTTTGTGATTCATGACTGGGGTGAAGTCGTAACAAGGTAACCGTAGGGGAACCTGCGGTTGGATCACCTCCTTACCTAAAGATACGCATTGTGCAGTGTCCACACAGATTGTCTGATGAAATAGTAACGAGCAGAAATACCTTTATAGGCTTGTAGCTCAGGTGGTTAGAGCGCACCCCTGATAAGGGTGAGGTCGGTGGTTCAAGTCCACTCAGGCCTACCAAATTCTTTCTCATGCTGCGTTATGACTTCACTCGCATAGAAAACACTATGCTTCGCGAAGCCACGCCTTGCCTGAGTAAGAATTGAAACTCTTTTTAGGGTGGGACATATAAAGGTATCTGTAAGTGACTGTATGGGGCTATAGCTCAGCTGGGAGAGCGCCTGCCTTGCACGCAGGAGGTCAGCGGTTCGATCCCGCTTAGCTCCACCATATCCATACGGATCACATTAATACTTCAGAGTATATTGGAAACAGTATGCTGCGAAGTATTTTGCTCTTTAACAATCTGGAACAAGCTGAAAAATTGAAACGATACAGCTGAACATAACTCTCCGTAGAAGTACTGAGTCATGAACACCTGTATTAGAGTCTCTCAAATAATCGCAGCACGAACGTGGTCGCTCTTTATTGATTAAAGAAGACACCTTCGGGTTGTGAGGTTAAGCGACTAAGCGTACACGGTGGATGCCTAGGCAGTCAGAGGCGATGAAGGGCGTGCTAATCTGCGAAAAGCGTCGGTAAGGTGATATGAACCGTTATACCCGACGATACCCGAATGGGGAAACCCAATGTGATACGTCACATTATCGCATGGTGAATACATAGCCATGCGAGGCGAACCGGGGGAACTGAAACATCTAAGTACCCCGAGGAAAAGAAATCAACCGAGATTCCCCCAGTAGCGGCGAGCGAACGGGGAACAGCCCAGAACCTGAATCAGTTTATGTGTTAGTGGAAGCGTCTGGAAGGTCGCACAGTATAGGGTGATAGTCCCGTACACAAAAATGCATAGGCTGTGAGTTCGATGAGTAGGGCGGGACACGTGACATCCTGTCTGAATATGGGGGGACCATCCTCCAAGGCTAAATACTCCTGACTGACCGATAGTGAACCAGTACCGTGAGGGAAAGGCGAAAAGAACCCCGGCGAGGGGAGTGAAATAGAACCTGAAACCGTGTACGTACAAGCAGTGGGAGCCTACTTTGTTGGGTGACTGCGTACCTTTTGTATAATGGGTCAGCGACTTATATTTTGTAGCAAGGTTAACCGTATAGGGGAGCCGTAGGGAAACCGAGTCTTAACTGGGCGTCAAGTTGCAAGGTATAGACCCGAAACCCGGTGATCTAGCCATGGGCAGGTTGAAGGTTGGGTAACACTAACTGGAGGACCGAACCGACTAATGTTGAAAAATTAGCGGATGACTTGTGGCTGGGGGTGAAAGGCCAATCAAACCGGGAGATAGCTGGTTCTCCCCGAAAGCTATTTAGGTAGCGCCTCGTGAACTCATCTTCGGGGGTAGAGCACTGTTTCGACTAGGGGTCCATCCCGGATTACCAACTCGATGCAAACTACGAATACCGAAGAATGTTATCACGGGAGACACACGGCGGGTGCTAACGTCCGTCGTGAAGAGGGAAACAACCCAGACCGCCAGCTAAGGTCCCAAAGTCATGGTTAAGTGGGAAACGATGTGGGAAGGCATAGACAGCCAGGATGTTGGCTTAGAAGCAGCCATCATTTAAAGAAAGCGTAATAGCTCACTGGTCGAGTCGGCCTGCGCGGAAGATGTAACGGGGCTAAACCATGCACCGAAGCTGCGGCAGCGACGCTTAGGCGTTGTTGGGTAGGGGAGCGTTCTGTAAGCCGTTGAAGGTGGTCTGTGAGGGCTGCTGGAGGTATCAGAAGTGCGAATGCTGACATAAGTAACGATAATGCGGGTGAAAAACCCGCACGCCGGAAGACCAAGGGTTCCTGTCCAACGTTAATCGGGGCAGGGTGAGTCGACCCCTAAGGCGAGGCCGAAAGGCGTAGTCGATGGGAAACAGGTTAATATTCCTGTACTTGGTGTTACTGCGAAGGGGGGACGGAGAGGGCTAGGCTAGCCGGGCGACGGTTGTCCCGGTTTAAGCGTGTAGGGGGTGTGACTTGGTAAATCCGGTTACATATTAACCCTGAGGCGTGATGACGAGTCACTACGGTGATGAAGTAGTTGATGCCGCACTTCCAGGAAAAGCCTCTAAGCATCAGGTAACATTAAATCGTACCCCAAACCGACACAGGTGGTCAGGTAGAGAATACTCAGGCGCTTGAGAGAACTCGGGTGAAGGAACTAGGCAAAATGGTGCCGTAACTTCGGGAGAAGGCACGCTGTCGCTAGGTGGAGGAACTTGCTTCCCGAGCTGAAGACAGTCGAAGATACCAGCTGGCTGCAACTGTTTAATAAAAACACAGCACTGTGCAAACACGAAAGTGGACGTATACGGTGTGACGCCTGCCCGGTGCCGGAAGGTTAATTGATGGGGTTATCCGCAAGGAGAAGCTCTTGATCGAAGCCCCGGTAAACGGCGGCCGTAACTATAACGGTCCTAAGGTAGCGAAATTCCTTGTCGGGTAAGTTCCGACCTGCACGAATGGCGTAATGATGGCCAGGCTGTCTCCACCCGAGACTCAGTGAAATTGAACTCGCTGTGAAGATGCAGTGTACCCGCGGCAAGACGGAAAGACCCCGTGAACCTTTACTATAGCTTGACACTGAACATTGAGCCTTGATGTGTAGGATAGGTGGGAGGCTTTGAAGCGTGGACGCCAGTCTGCGTGGAGCCAACCTTGAAATACCACCCTTTAATGTTTGATGTTCTAACTCGGCCCCATAATCTGGGGTGAGGACAGTGTCTGGTGGGTAGTTTGACTGGGGCGGTCTCCTCCTAAAGAGTAACGGAGGAGCACGAAGGTTAGCTAATCACGGTCGGACATCGTGAGGTTAGTGCAATGGCATAAGCTAGCTTGACTGCGAGAGTGACGGCTCGAGCAGGTACGAAAGTAGGTCATAGTGATCCGGTGGTTCTGAATGGAAGGGCCATCGCTCAACGGATAAAAGGTACTCCGGGGATAACAGGCTGATACCGCCCAAGAGTTCATATCGACGGCGGTGTTTGGCACCTCGATGTCGGCTCATCACATCCTGGGGCTGAAGTAGGTCCCAAGGGTACGGCTGTTCGCCGTTTAAAGTGGTACGCGAGCTGGGTTTAGAACGTCGTGAGACAGTTCGGTCCCTATCTGCCGTGGGCGTTGGAAGATTGAGAGGGGCTGCTCCTAGTACGAGAGGACCGGAGTGGACGCATCACTGGTGTTCGGGTTGTCATGCCAATGGCATTGCCCGGTAGCTAAATGCGGAAAAGATAAGCGCTGAAAGCATCTAAGCGCGAAACTTGCCTCGAGATGAGTCTTCCCTGGAGCTTCGAGCTCCCTGAAGGGACGTTTAAGACTAAGACGTTGATAGGCTGGGTGTGTAAGTGCAGCGATGCATTGAGCTAACCAGTACTAATGACCCGAGAGGCTTAACCTTACAACACCGAAGGTGTTTTAGAGAGACACAAAGACTTAGGTTTCAATGAAATCAGCTTGTTCAAAGATTGGTTCTGATGGCTTACCCTGAATGATGGGGAAAGCGGTTAGAATAAAACGAATTTGCCTGGCGGCAGTAGCGCGGTGGTCCCACCTGACCCCATGCCGAACTCAGAAGTGAAACGCCGTAGCGCCGATGGTAGTGTGGGGTCTCCCCATGCGAGAGTAGGGAACTGCCAGGCATCAAATAAAGCACAGAACCTCAGCGAAAGCTGGGGTTTTTTGCTATTTGGCGTGTGTAAAAGGGCGAAAAGCCGGGTCAACTGCCACGAAAAGCGGGCCCCTGTCTGACGACAGGGGCCTTTTTGCGTCTGAATACAGGATAATTATTGGTCATATTCGTGCGTTGTAAATAGCCAAACCCTCGATTTTATACATCTTAAATAACTAAAGGTTATGAACATATAGCAATATGCTGAATAATTTTCACCTTGGTATTACAAGCTCGACATAGCTCTCGAAACCCGCTATCTTCAGGCATCTAGATGTCTAAACGTATAAGCGGATGCAGTGAGGAAGTTGTTATGCCGATTCGGGTTCCAGATGAGTTACCAGCCGTGAGTTTTTTACGCAATGAAAACGTCTTTGTGATGACGTCTTCGCGTGCAAAAACTCAAGAAATTCGTCCATTAAAGGTGCTGATACTTAATTTGATGCCGAAGAAGATCGAGACTGAGAATCAGTTCTTACGTCTGCTTTCCAATTCTCCCTTACAGATTGATGTTCAACTGCTGCGTATCGACAGCCGTGAGTCAAAGAATACGCCTGCCGAGCATTTGAATAATTTCTACTGTGATTTCGAAGATATCCAGCACGATAATTATGACGGCCTGATAGTCACCGGTGCACCACTGGGTTTGGTCGATTTCTGCGACGTTGCCTATTGGCCGCAGATTGAACGCATCGTTCATTGGGCAAAAGAGCATGTAACTTCTACTCTGTTTGTCTGTTGGGCTGTACAGGCAGCGCTTAATGTGCTTTACGGGACGCCGAAAATGACCCGCGAAACCAAACTTTCCGGCGTGTATGCTCATCAAACGCTGCAGCCGTTGGCTTTATTGACTCGTGGATTCGACGAGTCCTTCCTTGCACCGCATTCACGCTATGCCGACTTCCCGATTGAAGAGCTGCGTAAATACACCGACCTTGATATTCTGGCTGAGTCAGAAGACGCTGGCGCTTATCTGTTTGCTACCAAAGACAAGCGTATGGCATTCGTTACCGGTCATCCTGAATATGACGCCGGAACCTTGGCGGGTGAGTACCTGCGTGACCTGGAAGCAGGCCTGTCGCCTGATATGCCTACTAACTATTTCCCGAACGACAATGCAGAATTGGCACCTAAGGCCAGTTGGCGCAGTCATGGACACCTGTTGTTTACCAATTGGCTGAATTATTACGTTTACCAGATAACACCGTTCGATCTCCGTCATATGAATCCTACGCTGGAATGAACTCTCGATTGATCTGTTTTTGATCATCCCAACACAACGGCCATTAAATTGGCCATTGTCGTTTTTGCACGCCAGTTATTCTCCCTTCCTCCCGAATCTGAACAAAATTCTTCTGTCTTTTTTAAAAAAGTGGAAATCATTCCTGTTTTAATTAAAAAATTTATTCCGTTAACATCATGAATGAAAACATATTTATTTTTATTTTAAATAAAAATGGAAATCGTTTTTGATTTTACGTATTTATTGGTTACGCTTAATTCTATTGGCTACTAAATGACCTGCCGGATCGTGTTGTTCAAAACGATTCTGGAGATGTCGGGTATATGGCCAAGGCAATCGCATAGCACTCAGATATTTAACCGCTGATTACCTTGATAAGTCAGGAGAATGTTGATGTCACAGCAGATAACCCGCAGTCCACTCGCCTTTACACGCCAGTTCTCGGAGCAGGCCTCCAGCGTTTTAACCGAGCAGGCAATAGACTTTTTATCCGATCTGGTCAGCCAATTCACCCCTTCCCGTGGTCAACTGCTTGCCGAAAGGAAGACTGTGCAGGCCAATATAGACAGGGGAGTGCTGCCTGATTTTATTTCGGAAATGGCTTCCATTAGAGAATCTGAATGGCAAATTAAAAGTATCCCCAATGACCTGCGTGACCGGCGTGTCGAGATTACCGGTCCCGTAGAGCGCAAAATGGTCATCAATGCGTTGAATGCCAACGTCAAAGTCTTTATGGCTGACTTTGAGGACTCCCTCGCTCCCGAGTGGGCAAAAGTTATTGAAGGACAGATCAATCTGCGTGATGCGGTAAAGGGGACGATTAGCTATACCAATGAATCAGGAAAGATTTATCAACTGAAGCCGAATCCTGCAGTGTTAGTTTGTCGGGTAAGAGGGATGCATCTGCCTGAAAAGCACGTGATGTGGGAGGGCGAGCCGATCCCCGGCGGGCTGTTTGATTTTGCCCTTTATTTCTTTCACAACTTCCGCGAACTGTTGGCAAAAGGCAGTGGCCCCTATTTTTACCTGCCTAAAATGCAGTCTTACAAAGAGGCGCAGTGGTGGAGTCAGGTCTTTAGTTATGCCGAAGACAGCGTTGGGCTACCGCGTGGCACGATTAAGGCGACAGTGCTGATTGAAACTCTTCCCGCCGTGTTCCAAATGGACGAAATCCTTTATCACCTACGAGATCATATCGTGGGTCTGAACTGCGGACGTTGGGACTATATATTCAGTTATATCAAAACACTGAAAAATCACCCCGAACGCGTACTTCCCGATCGTCAGGTCGTGACTATGGAACAACCGTTCCTCAGCGCTTATTCACGATTGTTAATTAAGACCTGCCATCGACGCGGCGCCTTTGCTATGGGCGGCATGGCGGCATTTATTCCCAGTAAGGACCCGCAGCGCAATGAATGGGTGCTAAATAAAGTGATAAAAGACAAAGAGCTGGAGGCAGCGAATGGGCATGACGGCACCTGGATTGCACATCCTGGTTTAGCCGATACCGCCATGTCGGTATTCAATAAAGCCTTGGGAACACGAGCAAATCAGTTGGACGTCTTGCGTGAACACGATGCGCCGATTAACGCAGAGGCGCTGCTTGAGCCTTGTTCCGGCTCACGTACTGCCGAAGGTATGCGCGCCAATATTCGCGTTGCCGTGCAGTACATCGAGGCCTGGATTTCAGGTAATGGCTGCGTGCCAATTTATGGGTTAATGGAGGATGCCGCTACCGCAGAAATCTCCCGAACTTCCATCTGGCAGTGGATCCATCACGGCAAAACGCTGGACGACGGACAACAGGTAACAAAAGCGCTCTTTCAACGGATGTTGGCGGAAGAGATGCAGGTCATCCAGCAAGAACTGGGTGAACAGCGGTTTAGCTCAGGACGTTTTCACGAGGCTGCGGCACTCATGGAAAAAATCACGACTCAGGATGAATTGATCGACTTCCTCACGCTGCCAGGCTATGCGCTGCTGGCCTGATAAAAAGCCCATAAATCATCTGGAGATACTGTTATGAAAACAACTCGTACCCAACAAATCCAGCAACTTGAAGAGATGTGGTCGCAGCCCCGCTGGAAAGGCATTGTTCGTCCTTATACTGCCGCAGAGGTTATCAGTCTGCGTGGTTCGGTTAACCCCGAGTGCACGTTGGCGCAACATGGAGCGCAGCGTTTATGGAATCTCCTGCACGGCGCAGCGCGCAAAGGCTATGTGAATTGTCTTGGTGCGTTGACTGGTGGACAGGCTTTACAGCAGGCCAAAGCGGGCATCGAAGCTATCTATCTTTCGGGCTGGCAGGTTGCCGCCGACGCGAATACTGCATCGAGCATGTACCCCGATCAGTCGCTTTACCCGGTAAACTCAGTGCCCGAGGTGGTGGCGCGTATTAATAATACGTTCCGCCGTGCTGACCAAATCCAATGGTCCAATAACATTGAGCCGGGCCAGTCAGGCTACACTGACTATTTTCTGCCGATCGTTGCCGATGCGGAGGCCGGTTTTGGCGGGGTGCTTAACTCATTTGAACTGATGAAATCGATGATTGAGGCCGGAGCCGCGGCGGTGCACTTTGAAGATCAACTGGCCGCGGTGAAAAAGTGCGGACACATGGGCGGCAAGGTGTTGGTTCCGACGCAGGAAGCGGTACAGAAGCTGGTATCAGCACGTTTGGCGGCGGACGTTCTTGGAGTTCCAACGTTAGTTGTCGCGCGAACCGATGCCGATGCCGCCGACCTGCTGACGTCCGACTGCGACCCTTATGACAGCCAGTTTATTACCGGCGAACGCACTCATGAAGGCTTTTACCGCACGCATGCCGGTATAGAGCAGGCGATTTCCCGAGGCCTGGCCTATGCAGCCTATGCCGATATTGTCTGGTGTGAAACGTCTACGCCGGACCTTGCTTTGGCTAAACGCTTTGCCGACGCCATTCATCAGCAATTCCCAGGTAAATTACTGGCCTATAACTGCTCTCCTTCGTTTAACTGGAAGAAGAATCTGGACGATAAGACCATCGCCAGTTTCCAGGATCAACTGGCGACAATGGGCTACCAGTACCAGTTTATTACTTTGGCGGGTATCCACAGCATGTGGTTCAACATGTTCGATCTGGCGCATGCCTATGCACAGGGTGAAGGCATGAAACACTACGTCGAAAAAGTGCAGCAACCAGAGTTTGATGCTGTGGCGCATGGTTACACCTTTGCCTCACATCAACAGGAAGTCGGCACTGGTTATTTCGACAAAGTGACCACCATTATTCAGGGCGGTCGCTCGTCGGTAACCGCGCTGACTGGCTCAACCGAAGAGCAGCAGTTTTCCTGAGATAACCCGGGGTCCGGTATTAACAGGACCCTTTTTTACCCAGGCAATTTACAGAGGGTAGAGGATGAAGACCGAACTGCTCATTGCCCAAACGATCCTGCAAGGATTTGATGCTCAGTATGGCCGTTTTTTGGAAGTCACTTCCGGCGCGCAACGCCGTTTTGAACAGGCCGACTGGTTGGCCGTACAGCAGGCAATGAAGCAGCGAATTCATCTTTATGACCAGCATGTTGGCTTAGTGGTCAGCCAACTAAGATGCATTACCGGCCCTCACTTTTATGACGCGGCCTTCGTTAGCCGCGTGAAAGCCTGCTACAGCGACCTGCTCCCCGACTATCCACGCGGCGAGATAGCCGAAAGCTTCTTTAACTCGGTCTATTGTCGCATCTTTAAACATCGTGATTTAACGGCGGACAAACTGTTTATCTTCAGTGAACAGCATGCTGGAAGCGGCAGCCAGCTGCATCGTCCACTGGCCCGAACTCTCGCACATAAGGACGAACTTTCTACCTTGCTGCACAAGCTGTTAATGGAACTGCCACTGCGGCTAGCTTGGGACGATATTGAAAGAGACGTTGATGCTATTGCTAATGCACTGGCCGACGCCTTTGAGCCAACTGCGCTCGCTGATGCGCAGTTTGAAATGGCTACCGAACTTTTTTATCGCAATAAAGCCGCGTGGCTGGTCGGAAAAATTCGCCTGCGTGAGCAGGTTCACCCGTTCCTGCTGCCGATACATCAAACGCCTGACAGCAAACTGTTTGTCGACAGCTGTTTGACCCAGCAGGATGATGCCAGCATCGTCTTTGGCTTTGCTCGATCTTATTTTATGGTTTATGCCCCTAATCCTGGTGCATTGGTTGAGTGGCTGCGCGAGATATTGCCCGCTAAAACAACCGCCGAGCTTTACAGTGCTATTGGCTGTCAAAAACATGCAAAAACAGAATGTTATCGCGAGCATTTGCGCTATATGGCGCTAAGTGAGGAGCCGTTCATTATTGCTCCAGGCGTGAAAGGCATGGTGATGCTGGTATTTACGCTAGCCGGAAGCGATCGAGTTTTTAAAGTCATTAAGGACCATTTTACTCCTCCCAAGCAGGTGACTGAGCAGCGGGTTCGTGAGTGCTATCAGTTGGTTAAAGAGCATGACCGTGTCGGAAGAATGGCTGACACACAGGAGTTTGAGCATTTCATCTTACCCAAGAACCGTATTAGCCCAGAGCTGATGGAAGAGTTACAGCGCGAAGCGGCCAATAAAATTGAAGACTTGGGGGACAGCATCGCCGTGCGGCATTTATACATTGAACGTCGCATGACGCCGCTGAATATTTATCTTGAGCACGCTACGTGCCAGCAACTACACGACGTCATTGAAGAGTACGGTAATGCTATCAAGCAGTTAGCAGCGGCCAATATTTTTCCTGGCGATATGCTGTTTAAGAACTTTGGGGTTACCCGCCACGGCCGCGTCGTGTTTTACGATTACGACGAGATTTGCTATATGACCCAGATTAATTTCCGAAATCTGCCGCCCGCGCTTTATCCAGAAGACGAATTGGCCAACGGACCTTGGTACAGCGTGGCTGAGAATGACGTTTTTCCCGAGGAATTTTGTTATTTTCTGTGCAGTGATAAACGTCTTCGCCCACTGTTTGACGTGCTGCACGGCGACCTGTTTTGCCCCGATTACTGGCGTAGCCTGCAGCAACGCATTCTGGATGGACATATTGAAGACGTTTACGCCTATCGCCGCAGACAGCGCT
Source organism: Rouxiella sp. S1S-2 (assembly GCF_009208105.1). Classification (NCBI taxonomy): domain Bacteria; kingdom Pseudomonadati; phylum Pseudomonadota; class Gammaproteobacteria; order Enterobacterales; family Yersiniaceae; genus Rouxiella; species Rouxiella sp. S1S-2. The sequence continues at coordinate 5,093,098 of NZ_WFKL01000001.1, read as the reverse complement.
TTAGCCACAGGATTCAGCAGCCGCTAAACGCCTGATTTTGTCCCCGTCGAATGCACAATTAATGTTTTCCGCCGCCGTAGGCTTGGGTTATTGCTTTCGCCGCGTGGATAACGAGTGCGCCAAGCTCAGTCACGCGATCATCGGTAATTCTTGAAATAGGCCCTGAAATGGAAATGGCCGCATAGGCATCGTTGTGTTCATCATAAATACAGGTCGCCACACAGCGCAATCCCAGAGCATGTTCTTCATCATCAAAGGCATAGCCGCGTTTACGGGTGTCGGCCAGCTCCTGTTTCAGGTTAGCCGGTGAGGTGCGAGTCAGTGGCGTGTAGCTGTGTAAACCAATTTTATGCAGCATTTTTACCAGGCGCTCTTCCGGCAGCGTCGAAAGGAAGGCCTTGCCCGCCCCCGAGGCATGCATTGGCAGCTTGCCACCAATCGGTGCCGACATGCGCATCAGCGCGTTGCACTGCACCTGATCGATAATGATCGCCTGGTAGTCGCTGTGATCAAGCACCGCCAGGTTTACCGTTTCTCCAGATTCTTCCATCAAACGTCGCAGCATCGGATGTACCATTGCCAGCAGGTTGCGGCTTTGCAGGAAGCTGCTGCCGACGACAAAGGCGTGTGAACCAATTGTCCACAGCCCCAAATCTCCTACTTGGCGCACAAAACCTTGCTGCTGCATGGTGGTCAACAGTCGATGAGTGGTTGAATTAGGCAGCCCGGCCTGCTGTGCAAGATCGGTTAGTGCCACGCTGCCCTGCGCCTCGGCAATATATTCCAGCAGTTTCAAACCGCGCGTTAAAGACTGAACCTGACCGGTTGCTGCACTGGCGCTGGCCGTTGTGTTTTTCGCTTTCTTTGTGCGTTTTACCGCTGTGGCTGAAGAAGTCACCATCATGCTTTCCCTTGTCAGCGTTGCCTAAGATACCGGCATTAAAATATTATTTTGGAATTCGTTTTCGTTTTTACAGTATGGATCGCAAACAGGTTTTGCGCTCATCCGATGTGTTGCATAGGCATTGGAATAAGGCTCGAGGATTTGATGAAAAAGTCTCACATCCAGGCGAACACTGCGCCCAGTCAAGGTATGCTAGGATGATTGCCGGTGATGAGTGATGAGGTGAAAGTGACAAATCGAGTTGAAGCACTGCATGAACAGCTAGCGAATCGCATTCTCGTTCTGGACGGTGGCATGGGCACCATGATCCAAAGCTACCATCTTGAAGAAGAAGACTATCGCGGCGAACGTTTTGCCGATTGGGAAAGCGATCTCAAAGGTAACAACGACCTGTTGGTGCTGACCAAGCCAGAGGTTATCACGGCTATCCACTATGGCTATCTTGAAGCCGGTGCCGACATCCTTGAAACTAATACCTTTAACTCTACCACCATCGCCATGGCCGATTACCACATGGCGTCGCTTTCAGCCGAGATAAACTATGAGGCGGCGCGGCTTGCCCGCATCTGTGCCGACGAATGGACCGCGCGCACGCCGGAGAAACCGCGTTATGTGGCTGGGGTACTGGGCCCAACCAACCGCACGGCGTCGATCTCTCCTGACGTCAACGATCCTGCATACCGCAACGTCTCATTCGATCAACTGGTCGAGGCCTATTGTGAATCGACCCGTGCATTGATCGAAGGCGGTGCGGATCTGATCATGGTTGAGACGATCTTCGACACCTTGAACGCCAAGGCGGCGACCTTTGCCGTTGAAACCGTGTTTGAAGAGATGGGCGTACTGCTGCCGGTGATGATCTCGGGCACCATTACCGATGCATCCGGTCGCACCCTGTCGGGTCAAACGACGGAGGCGTTTTATAACTCGCTGCGCCACGTCAAGCCGCTGACCTTTGGCCTTAACTGTGCCTTGGGTCCAGACGAGCTACGTCAATACGTTGCCGAGCTGTCGCGCATTTCCGAGTGCTACGTTACCGCGCACCCGAATGCCGGTTTGCCCAACGCCTTTGGTGAGTATGACCTTGAAGCCAAAGAGATGGCCGAGCACATTGGCGAGTGGGCACGTTCTGGATTCCTGAACATTGTGGGGGGCTGCTGCGGCACCACGCCAGCACACATTGCGGCAATCGTTAAGGTGCTTGAAGGCGTTCCACCGCGCAAGCTGCCTGAAATTCCGGTTGCCTGTCGTCTTGCGGGTCTCGAACCTTTGACCATCGACCCCAAAACGCTGTTTGTTAACGTCGGTGAGCGTACCAACGTCACGGGTTCTGCCCGTTTCAAAAAGCTCATTAAAGAAGAGAAATATTTGGAAGCGCTGGCCGTGGCGCGTCAGCAGGTTGAAAGCGGTGCGCAAATCATCGATATCAACATGGACGAAGGCATGCTCGATGCCGAAGCTGCGATGGTAAAGTTTCTGAATTTGATTGCCGGTGAGCCTGATATCGCACGTGTGCCTATTATGATTGACTCCTCAAAATGGGACGTCATTGAAAAAGGGCTGAAATGTATTCAGGGCAAGGGGATTGTTAACTCAATTTCAATGAAAGAAGGGGAAGAGGCTTTCCTCAAGCACGCTCGCAAGGTGCGCCGTTACGGTGCTGCCATGGTGGTGATGGCTTTTGACGAAATGGGTCAGGCCGATACGCGGGCGCGTAAAATAGAAATTTGCCGTCGCGCCTACAATCTGTTGACCAAAGAAGTGGGCTTTCCACCCGAAGACATCATTTTCGACCCGAATATTTTCGCCGTTGCGACCGGTATCGAAGAGCATAATAACTACGCGGTAGATTTTATCGAGGCCTGTGCCGACATTAAGGCCGAGCTTCCTCATGCGATGATTTCTGGCGGCGTTTCCAACGTTTCCTTTTCGTTTCGCGGGAATGACCCCGTACGTGAAGCCATTCACGCCGTATTCCTGTATCACGCCATTCGTAACGGCATGGATATGGGTATCGTCAATGCCGGTCAGCTGGCGATTTACGACGATTTAAGCGACGAGCTGCGTAATGCGGTTGAAGATGTGATCCTCAACCGTCGAGAGGACGGAACAGAACGCCTTCTTGATTTGGCCGAGAAATACCGAGGTAGCAAAGACGGCGGCGAAGCCAACAAACAGCAGGCGGAATGGCGCGGCTGGGAAGTGAGAAAACGTCTCGAATATTCACTGGTAAAAGGTATCACCGAATTTATTGAGCTCGATACCGAAGAGGCTCGTCAACTCTCCGCTCGCCCAATTGAAGTGATTGAAGGTCCACTGATGGACGGCATGAACGTGGTGGGCGATCTGTTCGGCGAGGGGAAAATGTTCCTGCCGCAGGTGGTGAAATCCGCCCGTGTTATGAAGCAGGCGGTTGCCTATCTGCAGCCGTACATTGAAGCCAGCAAGGAGAAGGGTAAAACCAACGGTAAAATTCTGCTGGCGACGGTGAAAGGCGACGTGCATGACATCGGCAAGAACATCGTCGGCGTTGTGTTGCAGTGTAATAATTACGAAATTATCGATTTGGGCGTGATGGTGCCGACCGATAAAATTCTGAAAACCGCCATTGAAGAGAAGGTGGATATTATTGGCCTTTCTGGTCTGATAACACCGTCTCTTGATGAAATGGTTAACGTCGCCAAAGAAATGCAGCGCCGGGGTTTCACCATTCCCTTACTGATTGGCGGAGCGACGACTTCAAAAGCGCACACGGCAGTAAAAATTGAACAAAATTATCACGGCTCAACCACCTATGTGCAGAATGCCTCGCGTTCTGTAGGGGTGGTGTCAGCCCTGTTGTCAGACACGCAGCGCGATGTGTTTGTTGAAAAAACGCGTAAAGAATACGAGACGGTACGCATACAGCACGCCCGCAAAAAGCCGCGTACGCCACCGGTTAGCCTCGACACTGCGCGCGCGAATGCCAGTGCTCTTGACTGGGAAAACTATACGCCGCCGGTCGCCCAGCATTTAGGCATTCAGCAGATTGAAGCCAGCGTTGAAACGCTGCGTCACTACATCGACTGGACCCCATTTTTCATGACCTGGTCTCTGGCAGGTAAATATCCGCGTATTCTGGAAGACGAAATCGTGGGTGAAGAGGCTAAACGCCTGTTCCAGGACGCCAATGACCTGCTTGATAAGCTCTCGAATGAAAAGCTGCTTAATCCCCGCGGCGTTTTCGGGCTGTTCCCGGCAAATCGCGTCGGCGATGATATTGAAATTTACCGCGATGAAAGCCGAGATGAAGTGCTGGTGGTCAGTCATCATCTGCGTCAGCAAACTGAAAAAACAGACTTTGCTAACTACTGCCTGGCGGACTTTGTGGCACCAAAATCCAGCGGTAAAGCTGATTATATGGGAGCCTTCGCGGTAACCGGCGGTTTGGAAGAAGACGCGCTGGCCGAGGCTTATGACCGGCAGCACGATGATTACAATAAAATAATGATTAAAGCGCTGTCAGACCGATTAGCTGAAGGGTTTGCAGAATATCTGCACGAACAGGTGCGCAAGGTCCACTGGGGCTTTGCTGCCGATGAGAAGTTGAGTAATGAGGAGCTGATCCGCGAGAACTATCAGGGCATTCGTCCTGCTCCGGGTTATCCTGCCTGTCCGGAACATACCGAAAAAGGCCAGATCTGGAAGCTGCTGGACGTTGAAACCCATACCGGTATGCAACTGACCGAATCGTTCGCCATGTGGCCTGGCGCCGCCGTTTCTGGTTGGTATTTCAGCCACCCGGACAGCAAGTACTTTGCGGTTGCCCAGATTCAGCGCGATCAGGTCGAAGATTATGCGGCACGCAAGGGCATGTCTGTTTCCGAGGTCGAGCGCTGGTTGGCACCTAATCTTGGCTACGATGCCGATTAATATTTCTCTCCCCCTCCTTGTCCCTTCCCAAAGGGACAAGGAGGGGGAACTGTAAACGTTTTTACCCCACCTCAACGTCGATCTGTAAGGCATCATAGCGCCAGTATTCAAGATCGCAGTCAATAACCCGATCCTGCTGATCGCGGTTGATCCTGGTAATAAATAGCGCCGGGCTTCCCGCCGTCACTTTCAATGCATCTGACGCCTCCTGTGGCAAACGGGTTGGCACCATATCAAAACGCACTCGGCCATACTTTATGCCATAGCGAGATAAATACAGGTCAGTCAGCGATTGAGTCAGGTCGGCGTGAAGAATATCGGGGAAAAATTGCGGATTAAGGTAGTGCTCAACGTAAAGCACCGCACGACCGTCGATATATCGCAGCCGCCGAATGCAATAAATGTCACTTTGCAGTGGCAGATTAAGCTTTTGACACAGACTGTCACTGGCTTTTAGCCGGCTGGCGTCAATCAGTTCTGTTTGCGCAATACGGCCCTGTTCTTGAACCATCGCGTGGAAATGGCTGCGTTGCAGCGGGTTGTACAGGATACGCGGTGGGGAGATAAACCATCCGCGGCGCACTTCACGATAAATCAGCCCTTGGGCCTCAAGTTGACCCAGTGACTCGCGCAACGTTATTCGCGTGGTTGAGAACTGCTCGCTCAGCGTTCTTTCCGAAGGCAGTCGTCCCTCGGCACAATACAGTCCGGCAGCTATCTGTGCACTCAGTGTCTGGCAGATGGTTGCTACGGTGGTCTGCGATTCACTCATTGGTCTTCAGCCTCATTTCAGTGCGTTTTTGCACCACAATGGCAAATAAAGGTCGAAAATTTGTGCACTCGCTAACAGCGATGAGCTTAAAAATGCTGCTTTTTCACGCTGTCATATAATTATCACAAACGATCGTTAGATTGGCTTGGTTCTTGCTGGACTAGACCAGCACTCATACACACTATCATCTGGAGCATCAGTTATGAAACAGTTGTTCGCTTCTGTGTTAACCACCGCGCTGGTAATGACCACCACGACGGCATTTGCCGCCGAATCTCTCGCGGATCTTGAGAAAGCCGCTAAAGCTGAAGGTACGGTAAACAGCGTCGGGATGCCTGACTCATGGGCAAACTGGAAAGATACCTGGAATGATTTAAACACCAAATACGGCATCAAACACAGTGATACCGACATGAGTTCGGCGCAGGAAATCGCCAAATTCCTGGCGGAGAAAAATAATGCCAGCGCTGACATCGGTGACGTGGGTGCCGCTTTTGGTCCGGTTGCGGTGAAAGAGGGCGTAACTCTACCTTATAAACCAAGTACCTGGGATCAGGTTCCTGCCTGGGCAAAAGACAAAGACGGTAACTGGGTGTTGGCCTACACCGGCACTATCGCGTTTATCATTGATAAATCACAGGTTAAAGATGAGCCGCACAGCTGGGCTGACCTGCTGAAAGGCAAATACAAAGTGACTATCGGTGACGTGAGCACCGCAGCTCAGGCCGCTAACGGCGTGCTGGCGGCCACTTACGCGATGGGCGGCAACGAGAAAAACCTCAAGCCTGGCCTGGAGTATTTTGCCAAGCTGGCTAAAGCAGGTCGTCTGAGCCTGACGGATCCGGTCATTGCTTCGCTGGAAAAAGGTGAAGTGCAAGTTGGCGTAGTATGGGACTTCAACGGCCTGAACTACCGTGACCAGATTGATAAAACCCGTTTTGACGTTGTTATCCCGTCTGACGGCAGCATCACCTCCGGTTATTCAACTATCATCAATAAATACGGCAAGCACCCTAACGCCGCTAAGTGGGCACGCGAATATATCTTCTCCGACGCTGGCCAAATCAACCTGGCACGCGGTTATGCACGACCTATTCGCGCAGAACATCTGACTCTGCCAGATGACGTCAAAGCTAAACTGCTGCCAAACAGTGAATACGCTAATGCCCATCCGATTGCTGACCCAGAAGCCTGGAACAAGAGTTCTAAGACTCTCCCTCGTTTGTGGCAAGAAGACGTCATGATCAACATGCAGCAATAAATCCTCGTCATCTTTCGCGCCGCAGGGGCGTTGGCCTCCCTCTCGTTTCCCGGTCACTTACTTCAGTAAGCTCCCGGGAAACACTCGGTCGCCGCCTTTCTGCAACGCGAAATCTTTAGAGGATGCATTTTCCTGGCTTCAAGAGGAGGGAAATGTTTCAGGTAATACTCTGGTGAGAATATTGAACGGTGTTGCTCTCACTAAAGCTAAATAGATCGTTACTAAAAAATCATCGCCTTCGACATGTGTTGAATTTTTATAAATTTATCAGGGTCACACGTAATGAAAAGCATTCTGGTGGTATTGGACGGCCTGAACTTTCAGGTAGCCCGCGATGCAATGGGATATTTACAGGCACAGTGTGCCGCAGGACGCGGGCGCTTATATCAACTGGAATGCGAATTGCCTTCGCTGTCACGACCGCTGTATGAGTGCATTCTTACCGGCGTAACGCCGGTGGTCAGTGGAATTGTTCACAACCACGTTGACCGTTTATCGACCCAGCGCAGCATTTTTCATTATGCACGCGATGCAGGATTAACAACGGCAGCAGCGGCCTATCACTGGGTTAGCGAGCTTTACAACCGTACGCCTTTTACCCCAGCGCGCGATCGCCATACCGACGATAAAAGCCTGACCATCCAGCACGGGCATTTCTATTACGACGATACCTATCCCGACTCCCATTTGTTTGACGATGCGGAAAGTCTACGCCTCAAGCACGACCCTGACTTTTTGCTGATTCATCCGATGAATATCGATGATACCGGCCATAAGTTTGGATTGGACTCGATGCAATATCGCAACAAAGCGCGCGTCGCCGACGGAATTCTTTCTCACTATCTTGATAACTGGTTAGCCGAGGGTTACCAGGTGATTGTCACCGCCGATCACGGCATGAATAACGACCACAGCCACGGCGGAATTCTTGACGAAGAGCGTCAGGTGCCGATGTTTGTATTTGGCAGCGCATTCAGCATGGCTGATGCCGAGCCGTTACAAACTGAACTTTGCGGCACCGTTTGCCAATTACTCAATATCAGCCACGACAAACCGCACTGCGCGGATTTACTGGTCTGAAAACGCCGAGGATAACGGATGAAAGCTAAGTGGCTCGCTCTGCTGTTTGTGCTGCCTTTCGCGGTGTTCTTTATTGCTTTCCAGCTTGCACCTCTGGTGTGGGTCGCGGTGAGCAGCTTTTATAGCGACACCTACGAAGCCTGGGGTTTTGGTAACTACAGCGACATATTGACCTCACCTTTTTATCTGCAGGCGATTAAATTCTCGTTGGATATTTCGGTCTGGTCGAGTCTGTACGGTTTACTGATTGCTCTAGTTGGTAGTTACTCACTTCGCCAGCTAGGCCCTACCAAGCTGCACGATTTTGTGATGTCCTTTACCAACATGACCAGTAATTTTGCCGGCGTGCCCTTGGCTTTTGCCTTCGTCATTCTGCTGGGACTCAACGGCACGCTGACGCTGATAATGCGTAATTATGGCCTGATGAGTACTTTCAATTTGTACTCAAAAGACGGCCTGATCGTGCTGTACACCTATTTTCAAATCCCCTTGGGCGTGCTGCTGCTTTACCCGGCTTTCGACGGACTGCGTGAAGACTGGAAAGAGTCGGCAGCCTTGTTGGGCGCGGGGAAATGGCGCTTCTGGCGTTACATTGGTTTGCCGGTGCTTGCGCCGGCTCTGATGGGTACTTTCGTCATTTTGCTGGCTAACGCGCTCGGAGCCTACGCGACGGTTTATGCGCTGACTACCGGTAACTTTAACGTGGTGCCTGTGCGCATTGCCGCACTGGTATCGGGTGATATCTCCCTCGACCCGAATATGGGCAGTGCCCTGGCGATTTTGCTCGTGCTGTTAATGGCAGTCATTACACTGGTACATCAGTGGATATTGCGCAGGAGCTATCTCAATGTTCGTTAAGGCTAATTCTGTGAATATTCTGGTCCTGGAGGCAAATCATGTCACGTGCTGAAAGCATTTATCATCGGCTCATCGTGTGGTTGCTGTTTATCGTTCTTCTCTTGCCGCTGGCGGCGACGCTAATTTATGCGCTGGTGGAAGACTGGGGGGCGACGATTTTACCCAGCGGATTCACCCTCAAATGGTTGATAGCCCTATGGAGCGATCCGCGTTTTCTGGTGGCATTAGGGCATTCGCTGCTGGTGTGCTTCGGCACGCTTTTACTCTCGATGGTGCTGATCCTGCCGCTTATGTTTGTGATCGCTTACTACTTCCCAAGGCTTGATGCCCTGATGAATGTGCTGATCCTGCTGCCCTTTGCCGTGCCGCCGGTAGTGTCTTCGGTCGGCCTGATGGAGCTGTATTCCTCACCGCCATTTGAGTTGACCGGCACGCCGTGGATTTTGATTGGCTGTTATTTCACCATTGCATTGCCGTTTATTTATCGGGCCATCTCCAACAACATTCAGGCGATTAATATGCGCGACCTGATGGACGCGGCGCATTTACTCGGTGCCAGCACCTGGAAAGCCGCGCTGATGGTGATTTTGCCAAACTTGCGCAACGGCGCGTCGATTGCCGTGCTGCTGTCGTTCTCGTTTTTAATCGGTGAGTTTGTGTTTGCTAACCTATTGGTCGGCAGCCGCTATGAAACGCTGCAGGTTTATCTCTACAACATGCGCAATGGCAGCGGCCATTTTACCAGCGCATTGGTCATCTCCTATTTCGTGGTCGTCCTGGCATTTACTTGGGTGGCCAACGTTCTGAATAAAGGGAAGCGCTGATATGTCCTATTTAGAAGTCACCCAACTCAACAAGCACTACGGTCAAACGCAGATTTTCAATAATATTGATTTCAGCGCCAAAGAGGGCGAGTTTGTCACCCTACTTGGACCAAGTGGCTGTGGAAAATCAACGCTGCTGCGCTGTCTGGCGGGTCTGACCTCGGTTGACAGTGGAAAAATCATTCTGCAGGGGCAAGACATTGTCCCGCTTACGCCACAAAAACGCGGCATTGGCATGGTGTTTCAGAGCTATGCGCTGTTCCCTAATATGACGGTTGAGGGCAACGTCGCGTTCGGCCTGAAAATGCAGAAACTCTCAACCAGTGAAGTCAAACGCAGGGTGGCTGAAGTGTTGGCGCTGGTGGAATTAAACGAATTTGCTCGTCGTTATCCTCATCAGCTTTCAGGAGGCCAGTGTCAACGCGTGGCTCTGGCGCGTTCGCTGGTGACGCAGCCTCGACTGTTGCTGCTCGATGAACCGCTTTCGGCGCTGGATGCGCGCATTCGTAGGCATTTACGTGAACAAATCCGCCGTATTCAGCGCGAGATGAACCTCACCGCCATCTTTGTGACTCATGATCAGGAGGAGGCGTTGACCATGTCTGACCGCATTGTTCTGATGAATAAAGGACAAATCGTACAGAATGGCGATGCTGAAACATTGTATACTGCTCCGGTAAATGCTTTCGCGGCAGGATTTATTGGCAGTTATAACCTGCTCACCGCTGAGCAGGCACATGCCCTGACCGGCCAAAGCTACCCTTCACAGGTGGCGATAAGGCCCGAGTCGATCGCTTTTTGTGCCCCACAACAGGGTATTCCAGCCCGAATTATCAATCACAGCCTGCTGGGTAACGTCGTTCGTTATCGTGTTCTGGCTCACAATGTCGAGTTATCCGTGGACGTTTTAAACCGCTCCGTTGCGTCACTCATCGCTGATGGAACCGATATTGGTCTACAGTTAGATCTTGATACCTTACGGGAAGTTGCATGAATCTGGCGCTATTTGATCTTGATGAAACGCTGATTGGTGGTGACTGTTCCAGCCTGTGGTCAGCCTTTATGGTTGAGCAGGGTTGGGTCGCCGACCCGGAAATATTTTTGCAGCAGGACGCCGAAATGATGCGTCTGTATGCAATAGGTCAAATGGACATGACTGAATACATGAATTGGACGCTGACCCCGCTGAAAGGCAGAAGTGTGCCCGACGTAAGCGCAATGGTTGAGCGGTTCGTTCATGAGGTTATTGCCGAGCGGGTGTATAACGATGCGCGCGCCTGTCTGGACGAGCATCACGCTCAGGGCTGCCGGATTATTATTATTTCCGCCTCGGGCGAGCATCTGGTTGCGGCCATTGCCAGATTTCTTGGCGTGGACGAAACCCTGGCCATCGGCGTTGAGATTGTCGACGGCCGGTATACCGGCTTTACGCAAGGCGTGCTGACTTTCCGTGAAGGGAAAGTCTCCCGGCTGATGAGCTTGTTAAATCAGGACTCGAGCCAGCTTGAGCACGCCCGTTTTTATTCGGATTCGCACAACGATTTGCCGCTGTTAACCCTGGTCGGCAATCCGGTGGCCATTAATCCGGATGCTATCCTGCTCCAACACGCCAGGCAGGCAGGATGGCCTATTCATGCCTGGCGCTAAAGGAGCTATTTTTTAGTGTTAACTCTTCTTCATTTGCTTTCTGCTGTTTCATTACTCGTATGGGGTACGCATATTGTGCGTACTGGCATCATGCGCGTGTTTGGTGCCAATTTGCGCCGCGTTCTCAGCAGCAGTGTTGAAAAGAAACCTCTGGCGTTTGTTTCGGGTATCGGCGTTACGGCGCTGGTGCAAAGCAGCAACGCCACGGCACTGCTGGTGACTTCGTTTGTCTCCCAGGGGCTGGTCGCGCTTTCCCCGGCGTTGGTGATTATTCTTGGCGCCGATGTCGGCACCGCGCTTATGGCGCGGGTGCTTACCTTCGACCTTTCATGGCTTTCTCCGCTGCTTATCTTCGTTGGCGTGTCGTTCTTCCTGAGCCGCAAACAGACGCGGGCGGGGCAGATGGGGCGGGTCGGAATTGGTCTGGGACTGATTCTGCTCGCTCTCGAACTCATCGTCAGTGCCGCCACGCCGATTACTCAGGCGTCTGGGGTGAAGGTGCTGTTCTCGTCGCTAACCGGCGATACCCTTCTTGATGCCCTGACCGGTGCCGTATTTGCCATCATCAGTTATTCCAGCCTTGCTGCCGTTCTGTTAACGGCAACGCTTGCGGCTACCGGCGTTATCTCGTTGAAAGTTTCGCTGTGTCTGGTTATTGGTGCCAACCTCGGTAGCGGTATTTTGGCGATGATCAACGCCAGTAAACAAAATGCTGCAGGCCGACGGGTTGCATTGGGGAGCCTACTTTTCAAGCTGATTGGCTGCGTGATCGTGCTGCCCTTTATCGGGCCATTGACCGGCCTGCTGGCTAAAATTGGTATCCCCGATGAGGAATTGGTTATCTATTTCCACGTCTTCTATAACCTGATCCGCTGTCTGGCGCTGGTGCCAATGGCGGGCATGATGGCAAGAATCTGTGAGCTGTGGATTGCCGATGTGCCCGAAGATGACCCACGTTTGCGCCCGCGCCATTTAGACGTCAGCGCTATCGACACCCCAACGTTGGCACTGGCCAATGCCGCGCGCGAGACGCTGCGCATGGGTGACGTGGTTGAACATATGCTTATCCTGCAGCATGAAGTGATGCATGGAAAGATAACTAATGACCGTGAGGTTCGCCGCCTGGATGACGATGTCGACGTGCTGTATACCGCGATCAAACTCTATCTGGCACAAATTCATAAAGAGGACTTGGGAGAAGACGACTCTCGCCGCTGGGCCGAAATCATCGAAATGGCGCTTAACCTTGAGCAGGCCGGCGATATTATCGAGCGCATGACCGGTGATATCACCGCCAAGTCTCACGATACCCGACGCGCGTTCTCGGCGGAGGGACTGGGCGAGCTCGACAATTTGCATGAGAAGCTGGTGGATAACCTGCGTCTTAGCCTGTCGGTATTCCTTTCAAATGACTTAACAAGTGCAAAAAGACTGCGTCGTTCCAAGCATCGTTTCCGCCTGCTTGACCGCCGTTATGCGCACGCCCACGTCGACAGACTGCATCAGCACAACGTACAAAGTATTGAAACCAGCTCGCTGCACCTTGGACTGCTGGGCGACATGAAACGCCTGAACTCGTTGTTCTGCGCTGTTGCCTACAACGTGCTGGATAAAGACGAAAAAGACGACGAACGTGAAGATTTGGACGACGTACCCGGCTTGGCTAAATAAAGGTTACCGGATGTAAAAAAGGGTCGCGATATTCTCGCGACCCTTTTTTTATCAATCCAATTTGTCTGTCAGCGCAGATTATTCCTCAACGGATTTCTGCTCTTTCTTCACCGGACGACCCGACCAGTAACCGGCCAGCAGCGAGCCGGAGAGGTTGTGCCATACCGAGAAGATTGCGCCCGGCAGCGCTGCTATTGGAGTGAAGTAAAGTTTGCCCAACGTGGCGGCCAAACCGGAGTTTTGCATGCCCACTTCCAGCGCAATGGTGCGGCAGGTGGTTTCATCAAATCCAAACAGCTTACCGCCAAAGTAACCGCTGAGCAGGCCAATGGCATTGTGCAGAATCACCGCGATAACCACTACCAGTCCTACCGAGCCAATCAAACCCTGGCTCCCGGCGATCACTGCGCTGATGATAGCCAGAATGCAGACCATCGAGAACAGCGGCAGGAAAGGCTCGATGCGTTTGACGGCTTTCGTGAACAGGTGGTGAATAATCAAACCGGCCAAAATAGGGATCACGACAATTTGTAGAATACTCAACAGCATGCCCTCGACGTCAACTTTGATGTGCGTATCCACATAAAGACGAGTAAGCAGCGGCGTGGCGAATACGCCGACCAACGTAGAGACGGAGGAGATGGTCACAGAAAGTGCCACGTCTCCTTTGGCCAGGTAAATCATCACGTTGGACGCCGTTCCGCTGGCAACGCTGCCCACCAGAATCATACCGGCTGCCAGATCATCAGGCATGTGGAACAGCTTCGCTAAGAGCCATGCAGCCAGCGGCATCACCAAATAATGCAGGAAAGTGGCGGCGGCAACCGGCGCGGGCCGAGAAAGCACGCGTTTAAAATCGCCAAATTCTAGCGTTACACCCATTGCAAACATAATCAGCATCAATAGGGTGCTGACGTGCGGGCCGATGGGGGTAAAGGTCGTGGGCGTGTAATAGGCGGCGACGGCCAGTAAAACGGCCCACAGGGGGAACAGGCGTGTAATTTTGGCTAACATGCAGAGTGATCCTCAGTGTCTTGTTATAATTTAATAGTTTTTAATGTTGTGTTTTTCTTGGTAAAAAAAACCGGATCTTTCGATCCGGCTTAATTATCTGGCTTGCTGTAATCTATAGTCTATTGATTTTGCTCGAATAAATTATGATGCAGTTTTTGAACGACCTGATTAGCATCATCGCCCGGAACCAGGAAGCACAGGTTATAGCTGCTGGCACCGTAACAAATCATGCGAATGTTAAACGGGTCCAACACACCAAAGACTTCTTTGCCCACGCCGCAGGCTTGAGAAAGCTTGTTGCCGATGATCGCTATCAGCGCCAGATTCTCTTCAACCTCGACGCGACACAGTGATGAAAGCTCGGTCAACAGCGAGGTGGTCAGCAGGCTCTCACCGGACGAGGTAGACCCGGTGGTATCGAGCGTCAACGCGATGCTGACTTCGGAGGTGGTAATCAAATCCACGGAGATATTATGACGCGCGAGGATGCTGAAAACTTCGGCCAGAAAACCTTGCGAATGCAGCATGCTCAGGCTGTGCAACGTGAGCAGCGTCTGCTTGCGGCGCAGCGCCAGCGCGCGGAACAGCGGCGGATTTTCAGTGGTGTTGCAGACCAGCGTTCCACCGGCGGACGGGTCTTTGCTTGAACCCACAAACACCGGAATACCTCGGCGAACCGCGGGCAGCAGCGTGGCCGGATGCAAAACTTTGGCGCCGAAGGTGGCCATTTCAGCCGCTTCTTCAAACGCAATACGATCAATGCGTTTAGCCGCCGGAACCAGACGGGGATCGGTGGTGTAAATGCCCGGAACGTCGGTCCAGATATCAACGCGGGACGCGTGCAGCGCTTCACCCAGCAGGGCTGCAGTATAGTCACTGCCGCCGCGACCCAGCGTGGTGGTGCGGCCTTTAGGTTCCGAGCCAATAAAGCCCTGAGTAATAATCAGTGCTTCCTTCAGACGCGGCAGCAGCTGCTGGCTTGCCAGATCATACAGTATCTGAGTGTCTGGCTCGGCGCGGCCAAAGCGGTCGTTGGTGCGCATGATTTTGCGCACGTCAAACCACTCGGCGGAAACGTTGCGCTGGCGAAGAATTTCGACAAACAGCAGGGTCGACATCATTTCACCGTGGCTGACCAGTTCATCGGTCAATGCACTCGAGGTGGCGAGGCTTGCCGCTTCAGAAAGCATGCTGATGTTTTCCAGCATCCGCTCTATCTCTTCATGGATAACCTCAGGCTTGTCCAGGCGGTCGATAATAGCGTTTTGGATGCGGCGAATTTCGTCGAGCAGGAATACGCGGCGCGCGCTGTCGGAACCTTCGGCCAGTTCAACCAGCAGATTCGTTACGCCAGCAGAGGCGGAGAGTACGACGACTCGAACATCAGGATTGGAGAGTACAACGTCGGCGCTGCGGTTCATCGCTTCGAAGTCCGCCACGCTGGTGCCACCAAATTTGGCAATGACCGTGCTGCTCAAAGGCGTCGGGTCGGCGTTGCGGAGTGTTGCTTGATTCATGTAAAACCTCGTGTCAGGGTCGCCATGTTTATGACGGCCTTTTTAATTGCATATTCCTTGGCACAAGGGTAGAGCGGGAAACGGGAGCAGACGTAGAGATGCTACGATACACCCAGAAGCGCCCCACCATGCCAATAGCTCACAGAGCTATAGCGGTGACAACCCAGAGGATTCAGCCCCTGTAGTCGATCTTTTCCCAACCGTTGGGTGTCTGACCTCGGCGTCGCACCCCATAATGCACCTTCGCAGGATACGGTTCCTCCGATACATTGCCTGGGCGACGCGCCTCTTCTGGCTTACGCGCGCGGACGCGTATAAGTTAGGTGCTTAGAATTACCGGTTCTGCGCCATCTGTCAACGATCGCGCGGCATCTGTCTCACATTTTGAAAGATTGTCATCTATTATTGATTGCGGTATTTGTCTATGCGGCGCATTGCCAACAGTTATTGCCTATTGCAAGAAACGCAAGAAAAGGCATCTAAACTTGTAAAATACCGGATACAATCAAGGCAGTTGCGCTAAATAATAGTCAAGATGTCACCTTACATTCTCAGCCTAAGAGCATTGCTATGAAAAATATCAATCCAACTAAAACCGCTGCCTGGCAGGCCCTGCAGCAGCATTTCGACCAAGTTAAAGATGTGCAAATCAGTCAGCTGTTCGCCGAAGATAGCGATCGCTTCACCAAGTTCTCTGCCACTTTCGACGATCAAATTCTGATCGACTTCTCTAAAAACCGTATCACGGCAGAAACGCTTGAAAAACTGCATGCGCTGGCCAAAGAGACCAGTCTGCAAGACGCCATCAAGTCGATGTTCTCAGGTGAGAAAATTAACCGCACTGAAGACCGCGCCGTGCTGCACGTTGCCCTGCGTAACCGCAGCAACACGCCAATCGTGGTTGATGGCAAAGACGTAATGCCAGAAGTGAACGCCGTACTGGCCAAAATCAAAGGCTTCACCGAGCGTGTGATCGGCGGCAGCTGGAAGGGTTACACCGGCAAGCCAATTACTGACATCGTTAACATCGGTATCGGGGGTTCAGACTTGGGTCCTTTCATGGTGACCGAGGCGCTACGTCCTTATAAAAATCACCTGAATATGCACTTTGTTTCCAACGTTGACGGCACGCACATCGCCGAAACGCTGAAACCGCTGGACCCTGAAACCACGCTATTCCTGGTGGCATCAAAAACCTTCACCACGCAAGAAACCATGACCAACGCCCACAGCGCGCGCGACTGGTTCCTGCAAACGGCCGGTGAAGAGCAGCACGTTGCCAAGCACTTCGCCGCGCTTTCTACCAACGGTAAAGCCGTGGCCGAGTTCGGCATTGATACCGACAACATGTTCGAGTTCTGGGACTGGGTGGGCGGTCGTTACTCCCTGTGGTCTGCGATTGGTCTGTCGATTGCCCTGTCAGTGGGTTTCGAAAACTTCGAACAGCTGCTGAGCGGCGCGCATGCGATGGACAAACACTTCGCCGAAACGCCTGCTGAGAAAAACCTGCCAATTATTCTGGCACTGATCGGTATCTGGTATAACGATTTCTACGGCACAGAAACCGAAGCAATTCTGCCCTACGATCAGTACATGCATCGTTTTGCTGCCTATTTCCAACAGGGAAATATGGAGTCCAACGGCAAATACGTTGACCGCAACGGCGATGCCGTTGACTACCAGACTGGCCCAATCATCTGGGGCGAGCCGGGCACCAACGGACAGCACGCGTTTTATCAGCTGATTCACCAGGGCACCAAAATCGTCCCTTGTGATTTCATCGCACCGGCGGTAAGCCACAATGCGTTAAGCGATCATCACGCCAAACTGCTGTCTAACTTCTTCGCGCAAACCGAGGCGCTGGCCTTTGGTAAATCGCTGGACGTGGTTGAGGAAGAGTTTGCGGCGCAAGGCAAAAAACCTGAAGACGTTAAACACGTGGCACCTTTCAAAGTGTTTGAAGGCAACCGCCCAACTAACTCCATCCTGCTGCGTGAGATCACCCCGTTTAGCCTGGGTGCACTGATTGCGCTGTATGAGCACAAAATCTTTACTCAGGGCGCTATCCTCAATATCTATACCTTCGACCAATGGGGCGTAGAATTAGGCAAGCAGCTGGCAAACCGCATTCTGCCTGAACTTGAAGGCAGTGAGAACGTGACCGGCCACGACAGTTCTACCAATGGTTTAATCAACCGCTTTAAAAACTGGCGTGCCTGAGAACGTTTCCCTGGCAATAACGTGTGATTTGCCGGGTTAATGGTTCGCAGCGTGAAGGGCTAACTGCTTGTCAGTTGGCCCTTTTTATTTTGAAAGAAGCGATAACCAAAAAAGCGATTACGGCAAAAACATCCGCCTTTACCCGTTTGAACGCTGTGGTATTCTTCTGCCATTCAACATCAAAAGTGGGATCTACATCACATGGCAGGATCTAAAAAGGCAACGATGATTGCAGTCGTCATGCAGCGAATTTTAAACGTTTTTTTATTGGGGCTGGCAGCCATTCTGATGCTGTTCCTGGGGCGAGAAACGTATCATCTGGCTCTGGTATTGTTCGTTAATAACGACGAATCTTCGTCTTATATGCTGATTGAAGGCATCGTTATTTACTTCCTGTACTTTGAGTTTATTGCCCTGATAGTTAAGTACTTTGCGTCGGGATACCATTTCCCTTTGCGTTACTTCGTCTATATCGCGATTACAGCGATTATTCGCTTTATTATCGTCGATCATAAAAGTCCGATTGATACCCTCCTGTATACCGCCGCGATTTTAGTGCTGGTCTTTACCCTTTATTTGGCTAACGGTGAACGCCTGAAACGTGAGTAAATGTTCTCCCCGGCGGGATTACCGCCGGGGGAATCTGCGCTAGAATGCCAGCCTTAATTTCTTTTTTGGTAGAGATTTCTACCCAATCGGAGTGCGCTAATGTCTGAGTCTTATGTTCCCTTTCCGGATGCTATCCATTGGTTTGAATTCTCTTCCGACGTTCCTCCCGCGGTCGTAGACTGGCTGCTGGAAATGGGGTCGATGACGCGTCGTTTTGAACAGCACTGTTCCACCGTCAGCGTAACCCCGCAGAAAGAGTGTTTCATTGAACACCACCAGTTAAGCAAAGAAGAGGCCGAGCAACTGCCGATGAGTGAGCGCTACTGGCTGCGCGAAATCGTACTATTCGGTGACGATGTACCCTGGCTGCTGGGCCGCACGGTCATTCCACTCGAAACGCTGACCGGAGACGATCAGGCGCTGGTGGACTTGGGAACCTTGCCGCTTGGGCGCTATTTGTTTAGCGGCAATCATCTGAGCCGTGACTACATTCATCTGGGCCAGCAGGCCAAATGCTGGGCTCGGCGCTCTCGTTTAAGGCTTTCAGACAAGCCGCTGCTACTGACCGAAATTTTCTTGCCCGCTTCGCCAGTTTACGACAGTCGCGACGATGCGGTAAAACTAACGACAAAAAAGTAACGCTGTAAGGGAGAAGATCAAGTTGATGGGGACTGTGATGCAGGGACAATGGCGTGATTATTGTCGACTGATGCGAATTGATAAGCCGATTGGTTCGCTGCTTTTAATGTGGCCGACGCTTTGGGCGCTGTGGTTGGCCAGCGGCGGGATGCCGCCGCTCAAGATTCTGATTGTCTTCGTTCTGGGCGTATTTTTCATGCGCGCAGCGGGCTGCGTAATCAATGATTATGCCGATAGAAAGGTTGACGGACATGTGAAGCGTACCGCTGGCCGCCCTTTACCGAGTGGGGCAATCACCAGCAGACAGGCCAAGATGCTTTTTGGCGCGCTGGTTCTGCTGTCATTCTGCCTGGTGCTTTTGCTCAACGGAAAAACCATCCTGCTGTCACTGGGCGGGCTGGCACTGGCGTGGATCTATCCGTTTGTAAAGCGCGTGAGTAACCTGCCTCAGGTGGTGCTGGGGGCGGCGTTTGGTTGGGCCATCCCGATGGCTTATATGGCCGTGAGTGAGGCAGTACCGCTGAGCTGCTGGCTACTGTTTTTGGCTAATATTTGCTGGACTGTCGCCTACGATACGCAGTACGCGATGGTCGACAGGGACGATGACCTGAGGATTGGCGTGAAATCTACCGCGATTCTTTTTGGTCGCTACGACAATCTGATTAACGGACTTTTGCAGTTGGCAATGCTGGCATTAATGGCGACGGTGGGTCATCTGAATCAGCTTGGCGCACCGTTTTATTGGTCGCTGCTGCTTGCCGCCTGCCTGTTTGTGCATCAGCAGAAAATCACCGCCAAGCGCCAGCGCGAGCAGTGTTTTCAGGCTTTTCGCAATAACAATTACGTCGGCATGGTGATGTTTATCGGCATCTTGCTGAGCTACTCAATGGCCGGCGGCTAGTCAGACTTTTAAAAAGAAAAACCCCGGTTCGCGTTGAGGCGACCGGGGTTTTTTTGTGCCATACCGTGACGACGCGAATCTAAAATCGCTTAGTGGTCGGTATCTCTAACGTCGATTTTAGCTTCGGCCGGAGGCTCGGTCGCCACCGGTAATTCAGAAGGCATGCCTGCGCTTTCAATCGTCAGTCGAATGTCTGGCGTAATCAAGTCACTGAGAATGGTATAGATTTCACGGGTATGCTCCGCAATAGCATCACCAATATCATTGATATAGCCTTCATCGCGCAGCGTGCCGACCAGCGTAGTAAATACCGCCTTGTCGAAAAACTCCGGTGCGTTAATGCCGTGCAGCACCGACAGACGCTGGGCCATAATACGGCTCTCTTTTTCCAGCGCGCCACGGCTGATGCTTGGATTATTGCTCAGCAGCGACAGGGTTATCGCATAGCGTTGCAACGTTTCACGAACGCCTGCCGCCAATAGCTGGAGAGGTCTGTTGCGCAAAGGATTTAGCGTAAGCTGATCACCCTCGACGACGATCAGTCCCTGACGAGCCAATTCGGCGCTGAGCACTTCAAGCAGCTGCGGCAGCTGCTCTTTGCCATAGTGCATGAACAGCTCGGCTTTTATCATCGGATAAATCAGCGCCACCTGACGCAGAAGCTCGGACTTACTCACCTCTCGGTGGTGCATCACAATACTTGCTATCAGCGAAGGCATCACCAAAAGGTGATGAATATTGTTGCGATAGTAGGTCATCAGCACCGCCTGCTCGCGCGGCAGAATGATGATATCGCCAATATTGTCCTTCTCAACCTGGAACTTGTTCATGTTCAGTGCGTGATCAAGCAGCCGATCTGCGGTAAGTTCCGGCACGGTCGAGTCAGCGGTGTAAGGCACATTACGCAAAAGCTGCAGATAGCAGTCAAGCTGTTCAATCAGCTGCTCGCGGGTCAATGAGCGCTGACGGGACGCCAGCAGCGCCGTACAGCACAGGTTCATGGCATTGGCAGCCGCCGAATTGTTGATTCGAACCATTATTTTGTCGGCAATATCCTGCACCGTCGGTGTAAGCCAGCTTGGGCGATGTGCTTCGATAGGGTCTATCGCGTCGCGCCACTGGGGAACGTTCTGGTTAAGATAAGGCGTCAAATGCAGCGGCTCGCCAAAGTTGACATAGCCCTGACCTAGGTTGCGCAACTTACGCAAGCCGTTGATCATCTGTATAAAGCTTTCTTTCTCTTTGGTGGCTCCGCGCAGTTCTTTCGCATAGGTGCCGACTTCCATCACGTGTTCGTAGCCAATATAAATCGGTACCAGCGTAATAGGACGCGAACCGCCGCGCAGCATAGCCTGAATGGTCATCGCCAAGGTGCCGGTTTTAGGTTCGAGCAGACGACCGGTGCGTGAGCGACCCCCTTCAACGAAGTACTCGACGGAATAGCCGCGGCTAAACAGTTCACCCAAGTACTCACGGAAAACCGTGGCGTAAAGTTTATTCCCTTTGAAGGTACGACGAATAAAGAACGCACCCAGACGGCGGAAGATAGGTCCGGCCGGCCAGAAGTTCAGGTTGATACCCGCCGCAATGTGCGGAGGAACCAGCCCTTGGTGATAAAGCACGTAAGAGAGCAGAAGGTAGTCCATGTGACTGCGGTGGCAGGGCACATAAACGATTTCCTGACCGTCTTGGGCAAGCTGGCGCACGCGCTCGGCGTTATTAACGTTGATACCTTTATAGAGACGGTTCCAGGTCCAGCTCAAGACGCGGTCAGACAGGCGCACGGCTTCATAATTGAAGTCGGCAGCAATCTCTTCCATCAGGGCGATCGCGTTTTGCTGCGCCTTGTCGTGCGAAATCTTTTTGGTACGCGCTTCATCTTCAACTGCTTTCTCAATGGCCTTAGAGGCTAAAAGCTTGTTAAACAGGTCCTGACGAACCGGCAGTCGCGGCCCTACGGCGGCCAAACGCTGGCGCGAGAAGTGCATACGTGCAACCCGAGCAAGCTTATGGGCAATGATTTTATCCGTGCCATGCTGAGTGGCCATATCGCGCAGCGATACCGTGTTCGAAAAACGCACAAAACTGTCGCGACCGAGCCAGAGCACGGCAAAGAATTTTTGTACGCCGTTCAACACGCGAAGATGCGGCGTGTCCTGACCTTCGCGGCCCGGCGCACGACCAAACATAACCGAGACCGGCAGCATTTGAATATCCAGATTAGGGTTATTGCGATGCAGGTCGAGATAGTCGTGGAAAAGTTTTACCGACTCTTGTTTAGGCTGATAATAGGAAAATACGCGCGGTCCTTCACCAATAAAAACGTGGCTTGGCAGGTGTACGCCGTCTATTTCTAGCGGAATAAGAGGATCGGGCAAGTTCTGCGCCAGGCATTGAACCCGCAGAGTAAGGAGATCGGCCTTAGAGTTATAAGGCAAAACATACAGAATTGGGCGAGTTGGATCTAAACGCAACTCCGTCACCGGATCTGTAGGGATGACCTTGCTTCTTACCAGCAATTTTAGCGGTAAATTCAATAGGGTATAATAAAGTCTACGCCATCCTGACATAAAAAACGTAAAGCCTCTTGTTAGCAATTCGCCGCAAGGATACCAGAAACCCGGTATGAGATCTGTGGTGATAGGACAACGGATTCAGGCTAAAATGCCCCAAAATCACTTTAAGACGCAAAATAATGTCAAATCAAGTTACGGGATTGACCCGAATCTACAAGGCCGCAGGTTACTCCTTAAAGGGATTAACCGCGGCCTGGAAAAACGAAGCTGCATTTCGTCAGGAAGCCATTGTCGTGGTGCCTGCCATCTTACTGTCATTTTACCTGGATGTGAGCAGCATCGAGCGTATTTTAATGATTGGTTCACTGATTTTAGTCTTGGTTGCTGAATTATTAAACAGTGCAGTAGAAGCCGCCATCGACCGCATAGGACCGGAATTTCACACGCTTTCTGGCCGCGCCAAAGACATGGGGTCGGCCGCCGTTCTCATTACCATTGTTTTTGCCATTTTCACTTGGGCAACTATCCTGGTGCCGCGCTGGCTCTGAATGTTTTAAATATTCTTAATGTCTGTTTTTGTTCACTCTTAGGTTTTAATTCACCCATTACCTGTATATACTCACAGCTGGACTGTATAAACAACCAGGGGGCGGAATGAAAGCACTAACGACCAGACAACAAGAGGTCTATGACCTTATTCGCGATCATATCTCGACCACCGGTATGCCGCCAACTCGTGCCGAGATTGCCACACGTCTGGGGTTCCGTTCACCTAACGCGGCAGAAGAGCATCTTAAGGCGCTGGCGCGCAAGGGCGTAATCGAGATTATATCCGGCGCTTCTCGCGGTATTCGCCTGCTGATGGAAGAAGAAGAAGGCCTGCCGCTGATTGGCCGCGTAGCCGCCGGTGAGCCGTTATTGGCGACCCAGCACATTGAAGCGCATTATCAGGTTGATCCTGCCATGTTCAAACCCAACGCCGACTTCCTGCTGCGCGTAAGCGGTATGTCGATGCGCGATATTGGCATCCTCGACGGTGATCTCCTGGCGGTTCATAAAACGCAGGACGTTCGCAACGGTCAGGTAGTTGTTGCGCGCATCGATGACGAAGTCACGGTCAAGCGTCTTAAGCGACAGGGTAATACTGTACAGCTGCTTCCCGAAAACAGTGAGTTTGAACCGATTGTGGTCGACCTGCGTCAGCAGAGCTTCAGCATTGAAGGCCTTGCGGTCGGTGTTATTCGCAATGGTGACTGGATCTAACACCCGCAGTCAGAATCTTGCCGTTCGTTCGGCACATGTTCCCTGCCAGCAAACGCCAGTCGTTTGTCCATCGCCCCTTAACTGGGGCGATATTGTTTTTGTCCCGAATCGTTATCTCAGCCTGGGTTTTTAGCCATTATGCGATCGCTTTTCAGCTTGCCTACACTCAAAAAAACCTTCTTCAGCCCAGCCGATAAGGCCCTGTGGCTTCTCGCGCTGCCGATGATCTTCTCAAACATTACCGTGCCTTTATTGGGTCTGGTAGACACCGCCGTCATAGGCCATCTCGATAGCCCTGATTATCTTGGCGGCGTTGCGGTGGGCTCAATGGTCACCAGCTTCCTGTTTATGTTGCTGCTGTTTTTGCGCATGAGCACGACGGGACTGACAGCGCAGGCATTGGGAGCAAAAGATAACGTCCTGTTGGCGCGGGCTTTCGTCCAGCCGTTTATGTTGGCCTTGATTGCCGGTGTGCTGATTTTTCTGTTCCGCCAGCCGTTAATCTCATTGGCCCTAAGCATTGTCGGCGGCAGTCATGCCGTCTTGAATCAGGCCGAGATTTTCCTTTCTATTCGCTGGTACAGCGCACCGGCTTCACTGGCAAATCTGGTGATATTAGGGTGGTTATTGGGCATTCAATACGTCAGAGCGCCGGTGATTATGCTGATCGCTGGAAATCTGCTTAACGTCGTGCTCGACCTGTGGCTGGTGATGGGGCTTGGGTGGAATGTTAAAGGCGCCGCCGTGGCGACCGCCTGTTCAGAATATGCCACCTTGGCACTTGGACTATGGTTGGTTTCAATTGTAATGAGAAGGCGGGGGATCAATTTTAGCCTCTTAAAACAGTCTTGGCGGGGAAATCTGCGCCAGCTGATTACGCTTAATCGTGACATCATGCTGCGCTCGCTGCTGCTTCAACTGTGTTTTGCTTCTTTGACCATCATCGGTGCGCGCTTAGGCAGTGAGATTGTTGCGGTAAATGCCGTATTAATGAATCTGCTGACCTTCACCGCCTTTGCTTTAGACGGCTTCGCCTATGCGGTAGAGGCTCATTCGGGTGAGGCATTTGGTGCCAAAGATAAAAGCCGGCTTTTGCATGTTTGGCATGCCGCTTGCCGTCAGGCAGGACTCGTGGCGCTAATCTTTGCCGTCGTTTATGCACTGGCCGGTGAACAGATTGTTAACTTACTGACCTCTTTACCCGAGCTTCGGGCGCAGGCAGACCGCTATTTAAATTGGCAAATCATTTTACCTCTGGTCGGCGTGTGGTGTTATTTACTCGACGGCATGTTTATCGGTGCTACTCGCGGACGTGAAATGCGCAACAGTATGGCGATCGCCGCGCTCGGCTATGCTCTGTCGCTGCTGGCGTTGCCCGTTTTGGGTAATCACGCGCTGTGGTTGGCGGTGGCGGTATTTTTATCCCTAAGGGGGCTGGCCTTAGGATGGATTTGGCGTCGCCATTGGCGTTATGACAGTTGGTTTTAAATTCTTTAGATTAATCCTAGTTATACGCTTTATTACTGCTTTAACCTGAATTATTGAAATCCTCGACTACAATTAGAACTGTTGATAAGCATTTATCAAATGCAGTCAAACCTAAGCTATACAGGAGAGTTGATGATGAATAAGGACCAAGCAGACGGTAACTGGAAGCAGTTCAAAGGCAAAGTGAAAGAAAAATGGGGTAAGTTGACCGATGATGACCTGACCGTCGTTGAAGGTAAGCGCGATCAGCTTGTCGGCAAGATTCAGGAAAGATATGGATATCAGAAAGAAGAGGCTGAAAAGGAAGTTAAGTCCTGGGAATCAGACCATAAATACCACTGGTAGAAGGTGATTCTCCCCGAATCTGCATCCTGAGCATTAAGCTGCTCCTACCCAAGACGCTTTTCAGGATGCAGGGTACAAGGACGTACCCAACCCATTGACTTAAAGTATAAACCCGCCCAAACCAATTCAACGCATCTAAAAATTTTCTCGTCTTGTTGATGACTCATTCATCTGATTGAGTAAATCTCAGGTATCCCGCAATCAGTGAACCGCCTTTGGAATCGGCGGGATGACTTCTGCCGTTCAATACGGGTACTTCAGCGAAATCAAACGGTGAAACGCCTTCGAGGCAGGCTACGTTAATGCCGTATTGCGTAGGATTGGACCGACGTTGATGGTGGGTGTAAATGCCGCAAATTGAGCAAAAGTAGTGTTTGGCCGTTTTGGTATTGAAGCTGTACTCGGTCAGTTTTTCCTGCCCTTGAGTGAAACTAATATCTTTCAGGTCTGCCGACACCGCAACAGCTCCGCGCATGCGGCAAAGCGAGCAATCGCAGCGTCTGATGGTGTTAAACCCGTCGGTAAGTTTGACGTTAAACTTTACAGCGCCACAGTGACAACTGGCCTTGAAGATATCTCGCATCACTTTTCCTCGACTTAATTACACGCATTTTTATCGCTTTTTAACTGCAATGCTGTGGTCATGTTCGCAGTGGTCGTGGCTTTCACAGGATTCAATGACTGAGCAATCGGAGCACAGTCCGTGAGCTTCAACCACGGAGTGACGCAGCACAAAACCCGAGTCTTTAGCCAGCTTGCTTAGACGTTCTTCGATGCCGTCGGTAGTTTTTTCGGTAACAAAACCGCAGCGATCGCAGATAAACAAGGCAGACGTGTGGCTTGGTTCCTCAAAGTGGTGGCAGACAACATAGCTGTTTGCCGACTCAACCCGATGAATAAAGCCTTGTTCCAAAAGGAAATCGAGAGCGCGATAAACCGTTGGGGGCTTGGCCTGCGGCTCCGTTTTACGCAACAGGTCCAGCAGATCATAGGCGCTGATGGCCCCCGGTTGTTGCGTCATTAAGCGCAATACTTCGAGCCGCTGCGGGGTAAGCCGTACGCTACGTTGCTGACAAAGATGCTCAGCCTGAGTGAGAATATTTTCCGTAGTGGTTGGGTTCATCGCGACGTCTCTGCATAAAAAGAGTGCTGATTTTATCATGCTTCTGTCTATTCGCCGAGACCTGACCCGCAGTTACTTAGTTCTGAACCCGTACCAGCCAATCGTGCTGTTAACAGTATGAGATCATGTCGGTGAAGTTTTTCTGCCTCCGCCACAGCATTGGCGCGTCAGCACGCCCCCTCGCAACTATGGTATAGTGAGCAATACTTCCGCTAATTCCTGTATCCGAGTGCACCCTGTTATTGTGTGCAGCATGGTGTACTGAGAAAGCATCAATTAGCCTAAATAGATAAAAATGCACGAAAATACAGAAATGAACACCTTACTGAATCGCGGTGATACCGCCGTCACGGCGCAAAAATACAGTGCGCAGCGTTTTTCTATTGCACCTATGCTGGACTGGACCGATCGCCACTGCCGCCACTTTCATCGCACGATGAGCGGCGAAGCGCTGCTGTATACCGAAATGGTCACCACCGGCGCTATTATTCACGGTAAGGGCGATTATCTGGCGTTTGGCGAGCAAGAGCATCCTGTTGCTCTGCAGCTCGGCGGCAGCAATCCCCAAGATTTAGCCATCTGCGCCAAGTTGGCCGAGGAACGCGGCTATGATGAAATCAACCTCAATGTGGGTTGTCCTTCCGATCGCGTGCAAAACGGCATGTTTGGTGCCTGCCTCATGGCGCAGGCTTCTTTGGTCGCCGACTGCATCAAGGCAATGCGCGACGTGGTGTCTATCCCCGTAACGGTAAAAACCCGCATCGGTATTGATGAACTCGATAGCTACGCGTTTCTTTGCGACTTTGTGCAGCAGGTTTCTGAGCACGGCGGCTGCGATACTTTTATCATCCATGCGCGCAAGGCCTGGCTTTCCGGATTGAGTCCAAAGGAAAACCGTGAAGTCCCGCCGCTCGACTATCCGCGCGTTTATCAGCTCAAGCAGGATTTTCCAGACCTGACCATGGCAATTAATGGCGGTATCAAAACGCTGGATGAGGCGAAGCAGCATCTGCAACATATGGATGGCGTGATGATCGGTCGTGAAGCCTATCAAAATCCGTCCATGCTGCTAGAGGTTGACCGCGAACTGTTTGGCAGCCAGAAATCGGCACTGACAGGTCCTGAGGTGATCCGCGCGCTCTATCCCTATATTGAAGCGGAACTTTCAAAAGGCACCTACCTCGGCCACATTACGCGACACATTCTGGGCATTTTCCAGGGTATTCCGGGAGCTCGCCAGTGGCGCAGACATTTGAGTGAAAATGCGCACAAACCAGGGGCTGGAATCGACGTCGTTGAGCAGGCCTTGTCGATGGTGACCCGTCCGCAAATGGCCACGACTTAAGCGTAATTCGATTGCAGGCTTAAGCGATTTCACCAATTGTTGGTTTTTCTGACCACTGAACCTTTCCCGCTTCATCAACGGGAAGTATAATCTATTGATATTTAACAACTTAAATAATATTACGCACTGGCACGTTTCTTGATACTTCTCTTGGTAGAACGTCTTATCAGTAATGTCTGTCGACACTGTTTTTCCTGAGGAGTATTGCCATGTTGGAAATTTTATTCGTACTCGGTTTTTTCTTTATGCTGTTGCTGACCGGTATTTCATTGCTGGGGATGGTCGCTGCGTTAGTGGTGGCGTTTGCCGTAATGATGTTGGGTGGACTCCTGGCAGTTGTTATAAAAATGTTGCCTTGGTTGATTCTGGCCGTAGTGGCCGTATGGATTTATCGCGCCTTCAAGCAGCCTGAAAAACCGCGTTATAACCGCAGACGCTTTCGTTAAGCATGATGTATTTGCTGATTAAAATATAAACGGCAAGCTTATCAGCGGGATAAATTCGGCATCTGGGATGTGGAAAATGTAAGACCTCAGGCATAACTTTTACTTATGTGGGCTCGATCACAGGTTGAGTGATAAAGTGCTTTCGCAACCAATTAATCATATTTTTTAACATTGGTGGCTGCTAGGATGGACTTATCGTGACAGACGACAAGCTTTCATCAAATCTGGTGAGCTCTAAAATAGTTGCTTAAGCAACATCGCCGCCAGATTTACCTTGCAGTAACCTACAGGCAGTACCGTTCTGAACTCAACATGATTGACGTCGGAACAGCATAAGAGGGCTCCCTAACCGGAGCCCTCTTTGCTTTTGAGCCAACCCCGTTTATTGACCTGGGATCAGCAGGCTTGAGCCAGTTGTGGCGCGGCTTTCCAGCGTTTTGTGAGCCTTACGTGCCTGAGAAAGCGGGAATTTCTGCGCGTCTTTTACGTCAACCTTAATAGCGCCGCTGGCAATCAGCGAGAAAAGCTCCTCACTGGCGGCCGTCAACTCTTCATAGTTAGTGACGTAGTTATTGAGGGAAGGGCGCGTGACGTACAGCGACCCCTTTTGATTCAAAATGCCGAGATCTACGCCGGTTACCGGACCCGAAGCGTTGCCAAAGCTCACCAGCAGGCCCTGACGTTTCAGGCTGTTGAGCGAGTCCAGCCAGGTGCTTTTACCCACCGAGTCATAAACCACCGACACTTTTTCACCCTGAGTCAGTTCGGCAACGCGCGCGGCGATGTCTTCGGTTTGATAATTGATCGTTGCCCATGCTCCCGCTGCTTTAGCGAGCACCGCTTTTTCATCGGAACCGACCGTACCAATCAGTTTGGCACCCAACGCCTTGGCCCATTGGCAGGCGATCAGCCCTACGCCGCCTGCCGCCGCCTGGAACAAGAAGACGTCACCGGCTTTCACTTTATAAGTTTGGCGGAATAAATACTGCACCGTCAGACCCTTAAGGAAGGCCGCGGCGGCCTGTTCAAAACTGATGGCATCAGGCAGTACAAAGACCTTTTGCCCTGA
Source organism: Rouxiella sp. S1S-2 (assembly GCF_009208105.1). Taxonomy (NCBI): domain Bacteria; kingdom Pseudomonadati; phylum Pseudomonadota; class Gammaproteobacteria; order Enterobacterales; family Yersiniaceae; genus Rouxiella; species Rouxiella sp. S1S-2. Next base: position 5,063,674 of record NZ_WFKL01000001.1, on the reverse strand, counting down.
AACATTATGGATTTCACTGTAGGAGCCGAGTGGCGACTGGGCGTACACCACGCGGTCTCCCACCTTAACGTGCTTAACCTCGGCCCCCACTTTAGTGACGACGCCCGCAGCCTCGGTCCCCAAACCTGAAGGCAGCGAGGCGGTGGGATAAAGACCGCTGCGCACATAGGTATCGATATAATTGATGCCTATCGCCTTGTTCTCGACCTGAACTTCGCCCGCCGCCGGATCTTGTGGTTCAAAATCAACATATTCCAAGACTTCCGGACCGCCCGTGGCGCTAAATTGAATACGCTTAGCCATCTTTTATCCTCGTTATAAAGTGTGATTTTTACCCTACGCTAATTGATTGGGGTTTCCTAGTCGGCAAGTGCTGCTGTTAAGACCGTTTGGAAATGAGGCATCACAAGGAATTATAATTGGGTATACTGACGCGTTATTAGCGTTCGCTCTAACCGTCAGCCAGACGTTACCAAGCCAGTTATTTATAGTAGGAAAGCATTCACCCATGGCCGGAAACAACAAACCAACCAATAAACCGAACGAACCCCGCGATCGTCAGATGGAAGGGCTAAAGCTTCCGCCACATTCGATAGAAGCCGAGCAGTCCGTGCTGGGTGGACTGATGCTGGACAACGAGCGTTGGGATAACGTTGCCGAGCGCGTGGTAAGCAATGACTTCTTCAGCCGTCCGCATCGTCTGATTTTTACCGAGATGCAGCGCCTGCTGGAGATGAGCAAGCCTATCGATCTGATTACGCTGTCTGAATCTCTCGAGCAGAAAGGGGATTTGGATTCGGTGGGTGGTTTTGCCTATCTTGCAGAATTATCAAAAAACACCCCCAGTGCCGCCAACATCGGTGCCTATGCGGATATCGTCCGTGAGCGCGCGGTGGTGCGAGAAATGATCTCTGTTGCCAATGAAATTGCCGACGCCGGTTATGATCCTCAGGGCCGCAGCAGTGAAGACCTGCTGGACCTGGCAGAGTCACGCGTTTTCCAGATTGCCGAAAGCCGCGCCAATAAAGATGAAGGTCCGAAAAGCGTTGACCGCATTCTTGAAAGCACCGTGGCGCGCATTGAAGAGCTGTTCCAGCGTCCGCATGACGGCGTAACCGGTGTTTCTACCGGTTACAGCGATTTAGACAAGAAAACGGCCGGTTTGCAGAAGTCTGACTTAATCATTGTTGCCGCGCGTCCTTCTATGGGTAAAACCACTTTCGCCATGAACCTGTGCGAAAACGCCGCCATGATGCAGGAAAAACCGGTGCTGATTTTCAGCCTCGAGATGCCCGGCGATCAGCTGATGATGCGTATGCTCGCCTCTCTGTCGCGCGTTGACCAGACACGAATTCGTACCGGCCAGCTGGACGACGAGGACTGGGCGCGTATTTCGAGCACCATGGGTATCCTGCTCGAAAAACGTAATATGTACATCGATGACTCTTCAGGTCTGACGCCCACTGAAGTTCGCTCTCGCGCCCGCCGTATTTTCCGTGAACACGGCGGCCTGAGCATGATCATGATTGACTACCTTCAACTGATGCGCGTTCCCTCGCTGTCGGATAACCGTACTCTGGAAATCGCCGAGATTTCCCGCTCGCTTAAAGCGCTGGCGAAAGAGCTGCAGGTGCCGGTTGTTGCCCTTTCTCAGCTTAACCGAAGCCTGGAGCAGCGCGCCGATAAGCGCCCAGTCAACTCCGACCTGCGTGAATCCGGCTCGATTGAGCAGGATGCCGACTTGATCATGTTTATCTATCGTGACGAGGTCTATCACGACAACAGTGAAGAGAAGGGCATCGCGCAAATCATTCTGGGTAAGCAGCGTAATGGCCCGATCGGTACGGTACGCCTGACCTTTAACGGCCAGTGGTCGCGGTTTGATAATTATGGCGGCCCGCAATACGACGAAGACTAGTTCTTTACTGGGCGAGTTTAGTGGGCAACTGGTGTCTGGGCAGTGCCCGGAATCTTCATCTTTAAAATTCTTCAAAAGGACAATCAATGAAGGCGGCTACGGCTGTGATTGATCGCCGCGCTTTGCGTCATAATCTGCAACGCATTCGGCACGTTTCTCCACAAAGTCGGGTGGTGGCGGTGGTGAAGGCCAACGCCTACGGGCACGGCCTGCTTGAGGCAGCACACAGTTTGCAAGATGCTGATTGCTATGGTGTTGCTCGACTGGATGAGGCGCTGGCGCTGCGCGCGGGTGGCATTCTTAAGCCGATTTTGCTGCTTGAGGGATTTTTTGCTGCCGAAGACTTGCCGCTGCTGGTAGAACACAGTCTGGAGACGGCGGTTCACAGCCAGGAGCAGCTTGAAGCACTTGAAAATGCACAACTTACTGTGCCGCTAAAAGTGTGGATGAAGCTTGACTCCGGCATGCATCGATTAGGCGTTGCGCCCGATGAGGCCGAGTCTTTTTACCAACGACTCTGTCTGTGCGCTAACGTTGTTCAGCCGGTGAATATGATGAGTCATTTTAGCCGCGCCGATGAGCCGGAAAATGATTACACTCTCAAGCAGTTGCAGTGTTTTCAAGATTTTGCGCAGCAAAAACCAGGCCTTAAATCGATCGCCGCGTCAGGGGGAACCCTGCTTTGGCCCGCCTCGCATCTTGATTTAGTGCGCCCAGGAATTATTCTGTACGGCGTGTCTCCGCTGGCAGCAACCGAAGCCAGCGAGTACGGTTGCCGCCCGGCCATGACCTTAAGCTCGAGCCTGATTGCCGTACGCCACCACCGCGCCGGCGAACCGGTTGGCTATGGAGGCATCTGGACCAGCCCGCGAGATACTCGACTGGGCGTGATAGCCATTGGCTACGGCGACGGTTATCCGCGCAGTGCACCCAGCGGCACGCCGGTTTTGGTCAACGGACGAGAAGTGCCGATCGTAGGCCGGGTCTCTATGGACATGATTTCTGTCGATTTAGGCCCGGACGCACAGGACTGCGTGGGTGATGAAGCGATTCTGTGGGGGCCTTCCCTGCCGGTTGAGCGCATCGCCCGTGAGACCGGCATCAGCGCCTATGAACTGATCACCACCTTGACGTCCCGCGTTGCCCGGCTCTATCTCGGCGAATAATTCCCGTCAGGGCGTAGTTATGCTGCGCCCTGACGGGCTGTTCAACGTTTTAACCCTATTGAGCCGTTCCCAGCCACTTCGCGATAACTTTCTGATAATCGCCGCTCGCTTTGCTTAAATGCAGCCACTGATCGACGTACATCTTCCAGCTAATATCGTCTTTTGGCAGTAGGTAAGCCTTCTCAAGATACTGCAGCGGCTTTTTAGGATTCACGGCGCACAGCTTAGGATAATGTTTTTGCTGGAACAGAGCTTCAGAAGCATCGGTAACCATGACGTCGGCTTTTTTATCGACCAGCATTTGGAAAATTGCCAGGTTATCGTGTGAAAGCTCCAGGTGAGCGTTGGGCAAGTGTGCGTGCACGAAAGCTTCATTGGTGCCGCCCACCGGCTCAATCAGGCGAACCTCAGGTTTGTTCAACTGTTCGATCGTTTGGTACTTGTGCACGTTCTCGCAGCGTACAAACGGAATTTTACCATCCTGAGTCAACATATTGGCAAACCAGGATTTTTGCTGACGGGCCAAAGAGACAGAAATTCCCCCCATCGCGATATCGCACTTGTTAGCACTCATATCGTCCATCATGGTCTTCCAAGTCGTTTTCACCCAGACCACCTTTACCCCCAAACTTGCCGCCAGTGATTCAGCCATTGAGACATCAATACCTTCGTATTGGCCGTCCGGGCGCAAATAAGTGTAGGGTTTATAGTCGCCGGTCGTACATACATTGAGCGAGCCTTTCTGAATAACCCTGTCAAGATGCGAGGAAACGCCCTCCGCCTGAGCCGTTGCGGTGCCCGCAGCCAGCAGAATGAGAGAAACAAGCCGCTTTTTCATTACTTTCCCTTGTCGGTGACCTGTGTAATAAAGAGGATAACAGTCACGATGATGTTTTTTTAATTGAGGTGTAAGTATAAGAAATAACGCGGTTAATTAGTAATACCTGCTTCGCATATTTTTCAGCGCGCCGCGGGTTTTAGCGACTAAACGACGTGTTGAGCACGAAATGCGTCTGTCAGGGTATAAAGGACCGGTTTGGCTAATAAAAAACTGATAGTGTATTAATAAATAAAAGAGAGAGGCAGGTGAGCACTCATGTACAGCATTGATGACTATGACTTAAAAATACTGACGCTGTTGCAGGCAAACGGGCGTCTGACCAATCAGGAACTGAGTGAAATCGTGGGATTGTCGGCCTCGCAGTGTTCGCGTAGAAGAATCAGCCTTGAGCAGCAGCAAATGATTCTGGGCTATCACGCGCGCCTTGCCCCCGAAGCCTTGGGCTTGGGCATGATTGGTCTGATCGAAATACGTCTAATCAATCACTTGCCGGAAAGTGTGAGTGAATTTCATCTGATGCTTGAAGAGGTTGATGCCGTGATCGATGCCTATAAAACCACGGGAGATGCCGACTATCTGTTAAAAGTTGCCGTCGCTGACTTGGCGGGTTTGAGCACGCTTATTAGCCATATTCTTTCAGTTCATAAGAGCGTTTCTCATATTAAAACCTCTGTCGTTCTGAATCGAATAAAAGAGAACGGTCTGCTTAGTATTCAATAAAGTTCACTTTCATATACCCTGACTTTATTGAACTATTATGGTGCAGGTTCCCTTATTTGGTGCATGCCTTGCGTGTTTTATGCGTGTTAATACTGATTTATTGCTGTATTTCGCATGAGTTGATTGTTTTTTTATTTTAAAATGCGTGGATTGTGCAAAAGCGGTTGCCTTCTTTGGCCCTGTCGTTAATTATCTATGAAAATTCGCAGACCCCAGCGGGCAAGATAGCCTGCGCGGTTTCTTTATTTTCTAAATGATCAGCACTTAAGGGCGACAGACACTGCTATGGATAATATCGATAACATCCCGGAACCGCGTATTTCACACACCTGGCTCGAAGACGTGCTGGCTATTCTGATGGGCACCCTGATGGTCTCTTTTGGCGTAATGATGTTGCGTCAGTCAGGGGCGTTGACCGGCAGCACCGCGGGTTTGGCATTTCTGGTGCACTACCTGACTCATTACTCCTTCGGCGCGGTGTTTTTCGTCATCAATTTGCCATTTTATTACCTGGCAATTCGCCGCATGGGCTGGGCCTTCACCATAAAAACCTTCAGTGCGGTGGCGTTGGTATCAGTCTTTACCAGCCTGCATCCGCTGTTTGCTCATTTTGACCATCTTGAGCCGTTTTATGCCGTACTCTTCGGAAACGTGATTATGGGGATGGGTTTCATTGTGCTTTTTCGCCACAAGGCAAGTTTGGGCGGCATGAATATTCTGGCGCTCTATCTGCAGGATAAATATGGCATTCGCGCGGGAAAATTGCAGATGGCCGTCGATTTTGTCATCGTGCTGGCGTCGCTGTTTGTCGTGAGTATTCCGATGCTTATCGCGTCAATTTTGGGTGCCTTCGTGCTCAACCTGATTATTGCCATGAACCACCGCCCCGGGCGCTATCGAGTCTGACGGCTCGCTCAACAAGAACTGAACATAAATGTTTCTTCCTGAGCGATATTTGCTAGTCTACGGGATATTAAAATACAGCAGTAAAAAAGCAGTCAAACGTCGGTGCTTCGACACAGCGGAGCCTCGTGCAACGGGGTTTTGGCGCTGGTTCAAGAAACAATCCTAGGAGAAATATACCGTGTTCCAACATGTTGATGCTTATGCCGGTGACCCCATTCTGTCGCTGATGGATAGCTTCAAGAACGACCCAAGAGAGAAAAAGGTAAACCTGAGCATTGGTCTGTACTACGACGATAAAGGGATTATCCCTCAGCTTGGCGCTGTCGAAGCCGCTGAAAATCAGTTGAATGCCCTGCCTCAGGCTGCTTCAGTGTATTTGCCGATGGAAGGCCTGAGCGCCTATCGCAGCAGCATTCAGACCCTACTTTTTGGTGCAGAACATCCTGCGCTGCAACAGCAGCGTATTGCCACCATTCAGACCGTGGGTGGATCGGGCGCGCTTAAAGTGGGCGCCGACTTCCTAAAACACTATTTCCCAAATTCAGAAGTATGGGTAAGCAACCCAACCTGGGACAACCACGTCGCGATTTTTGCCGGCGCGGGCTTCCAGGTGCACACTTATCCGTACTTTGATGCTGAAAACCTCGGCGTTAACTTTGCCGGTATGATTGACGCGCTGCAAACTCTGCCCGCGCAAAGCATCGTACTGCTGCACCCTTGCTGCCATAACCCAACCGGTTCTGATTTAACACCGTCACAGTGGGATCAGGTGATTGAGCTGGTTAAGCAGCGCGAGCTTATCCCGTTCCTCGATATCGCCTATCAGGGTTTTGGCGAAGGGATGAACGAAGATGCTTACGCCATTCGTGCAATGGCCGCTGCCGGTGTGAACATGTTGGTGAGCAACTCGTTCTCCAAAATTTTCTCACTGTACGGCGAGCGCGTAGGTGGACTGTCGGTGGTGTGTGAAAGCGCCGAAGCCGCAGGGCGTGTACTCGGCCAGCTAAAAGCAACCGTGCGTCGCAACTACTCTAGCCCGCCAAACTTTGGCGCAAAAGTGGTGGCCACCGTGCTGAACAACGCAGAGCTTAACGCCCAGTGGTTAGCCGAAGTGGAAATTATGCGTACGCGCATAATTGAAATGCGCCAGACGCTGGTTAACAGCTTGAAGAAAGCGTTACCGGGCCGTGATTTTGACTATTTGCTACAGCAGCGCGGCATGTTTAGTTATACCGGCTTCAGCGTGGCGCAGGTTGATCGCCTGCGCGACGAGTTTGGCGTCTATCTGATTGCCAGCGGTCGCGTGTGCATGGCCGGTCTGAACCACCACAACGTGGAGCAGGTTGCTGCGGCGTTTGCTGCGGTACAGTAATCGTTAAAAGCGGTCTGATAACCTTCGGCGTGAGCGAAATCTCACGCCGATTTTTTTTGCTCAGTACTCATTACTGCGCGCTTACTCTGCCCTCAGATTAACCACGACACGTCCGCGGATCTCGCCTTTAATTAACCGCGCGGCGGCATCAATCGTTTCATCAAGCGTAATTTCCTGACTGACGGCCTCAAGCAGCTCGGCGTCAATAAGCTGGGCAAGTCGAGACCACGCAGCCCTGCGCTCCTCAGCCGAACGCGTCACGCTGTTGATGCCTGCCAGCGTAACATTGCGCAGAATAAACGGCGCGACGCTGGCGGGAAAGTCCAACCCCTGTGCCATCCCGCAGGCCGCTACGGTGCCGCTCTCTTTAATACTGGCGCAAACGTTGGCTAGCGTGTGGCTGCCGACTGAATCTATTGCCGCCGCCCACAGCTCCTTCTGCAGTGGTTTACCCGGTTCGCTAAGTGTGTTGCGGTCGATGATTTCACGGGCACCCAGGCGTTTTGTCAGATATTCAGCCTCGTCCGAACGCCCGGTTGAGGCGGCAACCCGATAGCCGAGTCGGGAGAGCAGCGCGATGGCAAAGCTGCCGACGCCACCGTTGGCACCGGTCACCAGCACCGTGCCTTTGTCTGGCGTGAGGCCATTTTTTTCCAGCGCGATAATTGCCAGCATTGCGGTATACCCCGCCGTGCCAACAATCATGCTGTCCTTTAGGCTCACAGACGGCGGTACCGGCGTCAGGTATTGGGCATCAATACTGACTTTTTGTGCCAGTCCGCCCCAGGCTTTTTCACCAAAACCCCAGCCGTTTAGCAACACGCGATCGCCTGCGGCAAACTGCGGGTTACTGCTGTGTGAAACGATGCCGGAAAAGTCGATGCCTGGCACCATTGGAAAGCTGCGTACGATAGGTCCACTGCCGGTAATAGCCAGTCCGTCCTTATAGTTCAGCGTTGAATAATGCACATCAACCTGTACTTCGCCCGCAGGTAGCTGGCTCTCGTCCAGTTCCTTGAGGGCGACCTGATACTTATCGTCTGTTTTGTCTATCACGATTGCTTTAAACATCATTAACTCCAAAGTGGGAACTATCGTCAGGCGAGCGGGGGAGACCGGCCAGGAAGTAGTGGATAAAATTATTCAGCGGGGTGGCATTGGCATTCAGCTTGGCACGCATTACCGCGCCTTCCCATCCGCTCCAAAAGTAGGCGGCTAGCGCATCACAGTTGGCCTGCGGCGATAATGAGCCGTGGCGTTGGGCAAGTGCGAGGCATTCACTCACGCGGTGTTCCCAGATGTGCAGAATATCCCTGAGTTGTTCACGGAAGTTAACCGGCAGATTGGCGATTTCCTGTCCGAGATTTCCGACCAGGCAGCCGCGCGTATAATCATATTTCGCCATGCCGCGTGCGGCATCTTCAACGAAGGCCCGGAGTCTTACCAGGGGAGCGAGGGCGTCATCGAGCAGGAATTTATCCAGCTTATGCGCGAAGAAGCAGGCATAATTTTCAATGATTGCCTGACCGAAGCTCTCTTTGCTGTCGAAGTAGTAGTAGAAGGAGCCTTTGGGAACGCCGACCTGCTTGAGTATGGCGTCAATACCGGTGGCGGCAAAACCCTGTTCGGTTAGCACGGCGGTTCCGCTGCGGATCAGCGTTTCGCGAGTATCGGTGTTTTCCCGTCCGGCTTTAAGCGGACGACCACGGCGTGGTTTTGAGTTTTCAACAGTCATTTTATAAATATAGACCGACCGTCTTGTTAAATCAAAAATTCACCAAATGAAGTTATACTTCCTTTGATTTTTATCAAACGAGGAGTGCGTCATGTGGTTTCAAAAAGAGCTCAAACTTAAACAGCGGCCGCGTGGATTCCATCTGGTTACCGACGAAGTCTTGCAGCAACTGCCGGAGATCCGCCAGCTGTCGGTGGGAATGTGCAATGTGTTTATTCAGCACACCTCGGCGGGTTTAACCATTAACGAAAACGCCGATCCGACGGTGCGGCTCGATTTTGAGAGCTATTTCAACCGAGCGGTGAAAGAGGATGAGCCTTGGTATCAGCATGACTATGAAGGCAGCGACGATATGCCCGCGCACCTGAAAAGCAGTCTCTTGGGCTGCAGTTTGAATATTCCTGTCAGTAACGGTCGCCTGAATCTGGGCACCTGGCAGGGTATTTATTTGTGTGAGCATCGCAATCACGGCGGGTCGAGAAAAATTGTGGTCACATTGAACGGCGAATAAATTTTGTTAAGCCGGTTGCAGTTGTCTGTTTTTTAGACAGCTATACTTCTCTTTCCCATTTTACTTACGGAAAGAGTGATTAATATGAACAATGCTCAACTGCTCGATTACTGTCTGTCTAAACCGGGTACTCATCAAAGCACCGAGAATCAGTGGCAGGCCAATCAGATAAAAGTGGCCGGCGTGATGTTTGCCATGCTACGCGATATTGAAGGTCATCCGGCAATTTCATTGAAAGTCGGCAATAAAAGTGCCGAAAACCTTCGTCATCAGCATCCTGAAATTGTGCCCTGTGACTGTCTGAACAAGGCACATTGGAACAGCGTGCTGCTCGACGGCAATCTACCAGATTCACAGTTCTATGCACTGATCGACACGGCCTATCAGCAGGTTGTTTCTGGTTTGCCAGAGGAAAAGCGTCACCACATTACGGGGTAATTTCCCCTTAGTGCAGAGGAATGGCTAAGCCCATACGCCGGTATCAAGCGTCGCGGGGGAGTATTCAATATCCGTTCCCCGCCACGGCAGCAGAGCCTGAAAACGCCATACACGCCTGATGTGCAGGCACCAGAACCGTTCAGCACCTTCCAAAGGATGTTGAGTTTCTCCCTGCCAGCGTATTTCAGTCTCTCCCTGCACGTGCAGTACGTCGCCGCTCTCAAAATCGAGGAACAACAGCGACGCGCGGGGTTCAGCCAGCATGTTGCCCAGCGTATTCATGTAGCGATTCCCTGAGAAATCGGGCACCCACAGCGTGTCGCCGTCAATTTTCACAAAGCCGGGCTTTCCGCCGCGATGAGAGATATCCGCGCCGCCGTTTATTGATTCCCCATGTGCGTGTGTGGCCACGAAAAAGGTGTCAGCAGAACGGATAAGATTTCTTGCCTGCGCGTCTAGTTTATCAAGATAAACAATTGGCTGGGGATCATTAACCTGCGCTGAAATTTTTCGCCGCTGAATATACTTCGGACAGTTGCCGAAGCTTTGGTTAACCGCCAACTCAAGGCGATTTTTATCCATGCGGCTAATTACACCGTTGACGCGATTCCTCCGCCGGTTGGTAAAGTCCAGCCCCAACGCACCCAGCGTTTGACCGGGACGCAATGCCGACAGCGCCGGACAGTCTTCCCGCCGCGGGGCATTAATTCTCAGGTGCGAATTATCGACCGTACTGATGAAACCCGGTGGTCCGCTCAGCACAGTGGCCACCGGCCAGCCGGTGGTGTCCAAAGTGGCAATAAAAAATGACGGCAGACCGGCAAAGAAATCGCGATGCTGCTGCGGCATGGTCGGATAAATACCCGCTGAGCCGACCATAAATCCGGCCATTAACTGCGCGCGTTTTTCATCAGCATGGAAGATATCCATCACGTCACCTTAGACTTTTGCCGTCTCGGGCAGCGGCAGCGGGGGAGTTGAGAAAAAGCCCGGAAGCTGTTCGATGCGTGTCAGCCACTGGCGGATCGCGGGAAAGGCATCGAGAGAAATACCGCCTTCCGGGGCCAAAGCAATGTAGGTATAGCAGGCTAAATCGGCGAGGGTGACGCGATCGGTGGCTAAAAAATCACGCGCGGTCAGATGTTGCTCAAGATGAGGCAAGAACTTGCCCGCCAACTTGGTTGCGTAGGCATAATCTTCGTCAGTGCCAAACTGCGCGATAAGCCTTGCCGAAGCCGGCCCGTAGCGAACCTCACCGGCGGCTTTACACAGCCATTGTTGAGTCAGCGCGGCCGCAACCGGTTCGTTTGGCAACCAGTGACTGTCAGGCGCATAGGTTTTGGCCAAATAGACCAAAATCGCATTGCTATCACTAATGACAATATCGCCATCGACCAGCACGGGAATTTGTCCCCAGGGATTTAATTTCCGAAATGCCGCAGACGCCCGAACCTCTGCACCGGCCTCGATAAATTCGTGCGGCAGCTCCAGCATCTTCAGCAGCAGCGCCACGCGGTGAACGTGTCCAGAAAGCGGCGTGCCATACAGTTTTAACGTGCTCATCATTCTCTTCCTCATGGGACATTGCGTGAATTAATAGATTACTCTTGCAATGGATGAATGAAATCCGAGAATATTGAAATTAATAATTTCATTAAATGGAATAATTTATGGATCGTCTCGATGAGCTGGCTATTTTCCTCGAAGTGCTCAATCAGGGCAGTTTGTCGGGCGCGGCACGTAAATTACGGCGTTCAGCCCCGGCGGTGACTCGCGCCATTGCCTCTCTGGAACAACGTTTTGGCGCCCGGCTTGTGGAGCGCACCACGCGACGTTTGGCACCGACCGAGGCCGGCGTGCGTTTGGCCGAACGCGCTGCTCTGGTGCTGAGCAGCTATGATGACGCTGTGCTGGACACCGCCGCCACGCAGTTGAAGGGCCTGTTGCGCATCACTGCGCCGGTGCTGTTTGGACGGTGGCACGTCGCCCCGCTGGTGATGGAGTTTCAGTCTCTGCATCCCGAGATTCAAATTGAGCTGATACTCAACGATCATAATCTGGAGATGATCGGCCAAGGCATCGATGTTGCTGTCCGCATTGGTCATCTCGATGATTCAGCCAAGGTTGCCCGTCGGTTGGGTGAGGTGAGTATTGTGCTGGTGGCCAGCCCGCACTATCTGGCGCGCTATCCGGTTTTACGTCACCCTAGCGAGTTGAGTCGTCATCAAACCGTGCTCAGCAGTAACGATGCCTTCAACGAGTGGCGATTTGGCCCGCACGAAGAGGGGCCGCGCGTTCGGCTTGCCCCTCATTTTTTATTTAATGATGTTGAAACCCGTCGTCTGGCCGTTAAGGCGGGGAGAGGCGTAGCGAGATTACTCTCTTATCAGGTTGCCGATGATATTGCCGACGGCTCGCTGGTGCGCCTGCTGCCCGAGTTTGAGCCATTGCCGCTTCCTGTGCAGTTGGTGGTGCAAAATATTCAGCGTATGCCCTTAAAAGTTCGCGCTTTTTGGGACTTTGCGCGTGAGAGATTAAGCCAGGTTCCGCAAATTCATTCCTGAGTGATAATGATGATGCCTATCCTGTTACAGGCAAAAAAATAGCGAGTCCGATGACTCGCTATTTTTGTTACCGGCCTAAATCAGGCGGATTTCTTCGCTTTTTGCGTGTGGCGTTCCAGCAGTGGCTTCAGGAAGCGTGCGGTATGCGACTCTTTGCACTCCGCGACGGTTTCCGGTGTGCCAGATACCAGAATTTGACCGCCGCCGTGCCCGCCTTCAGGACCCAAATCCACAATCCAGTCTGCGGTTTTGATCACATCAAGGTTGTGCTCAATCACCACGATGGTATTGCCTTGGTCACGCAGCTGATGCAGAACTTCAAGCAACTGCTGGATATCCGCGAAGTGCAGACCCGTCGTCGGCTCATCAAGAATATACAGCGTTTGACCGGTGCCGCGTTTCGACAGCTCACGCGCCAGTTTAACCCTTTGCGCCTCACCACCGGACAGCGTCGTGGCCGACTGGCCGAGACGAATATACGACAGGCCGACGTCAATCAGCGTTTGCAGCTTGCGAGCCAGCGCAGGAACGGCATCGAAGAACTCACGCGCCTCTTCAATAGTCATGTCCAACGTTTCGTGAATGCTCTTGCCTTTGTACTTAATCTCAAGCGTTTCACGGTTATAGCGTTTGCCTTTGCAATGGTCGCAGGGTACGTAGATATCCGGCAAGAAGTGCATCTCGACCTTGATTACGCCATCGCCCTGACAGGCTTCGCAGCGACCGCCTTTCACGTTAAAGCTGAAACGTCCTGGCGTATAACCCCGCGCCCGCGATTCTGGCACACCGGCAAACAGCTCACGCACCGGTGTGAAAATACCGGTATAAGTGGCCGGGTTTGAGCGCGGTGTACGACCGATCGGGCTCTGGTCAATGTCGATGACTTTATCGAAGTGCTCAAGGCCTTGAATGTCACGATAAGGTGCGGCTTCCGCAATGGTTGCGCCATTGAGTTGGCGCTGCGCCAGCGGAAACAGCGTGTCATTAATCAGCGTCGATTTACCCGATCCGGACACGCCGGTGATGCAGGTAAATAGCCCAACCGGCAGGGTGAGGGTCACATCTTTCAGGTTGTTACCCGTTGCGCCCACCAGTTTCAACACTTTCGCCGCATCGGCCGGAACCCGCTTTTCAGGCACGGAAATTTCGCGCTTACCGCTGAGATACTGCCCGGTCAGGGAGTTCTCGGTAGCCATAATGTCTTCTGCCGTGCCTTCCGCGACCACTTCACCGCCGTGAACACCGGCACCTGGGCCAATATCGATAATATGGTCGGCGGCGCGAATGGCGTCTTCGTCGTGCTCAACCACGATAACGGTATTGCCGAGGTCGCGCAGGTGAATCAATGTCTCGAGCAGGCGTTCGTTGTCGCGCTGATGCAAACCTATTGAAGGCTCATCGAGCACGTACATCACACCCACCAGGCCCGCACCAATCTGGCTGGCAAGACGGATACGCTGGGCTTCACCGCCCGACAGCGTCTCGGCCGAACGCGACAGAGAAAGGTAGTTCAGACCGACGTTAACCAGGAATCTCAGCCGATCGCCGATTTCTTTCAAGATCTTCTCGGCAATCTGCTTGCGCTGACCGGTCAGGTTCATGCTGAGGAAAAATTCCATTGCGTGACCGATGCTGTAATCGGAGATCTCCGGCAGCGTGGTCTCTTCAACGAAGACGTTACGTGCTTCTTCGCGCAGGCGCGTACCCTTACAGGACGCGCAGGGGCGATTGCTGATGTATTTTGCCAACTCTTCTCGTACCGCACTGGATTCCGTCTCTTTATAGCGACGTTCCATATTGTGCAGCACGCCTTCGAACGGATGGCGACGCACCGAGGTATCACCCCGGTCGTTGATGTATTTGAATTCGATGGTCTGCTTGTCGGAGCCGTGCAGAATGGCGTGCACCACGTCTTCACTCAGCTCGTTGAAAGCCGCTTCGACGTCAAACTTGTAGTGCTCACCCAGCGAACGCAGCATCTGGAAATAGTAGAAGTTGCGACGATCCCAGCCGCGGATCGCGCCACCGGCCAACGAAAGCTCCGGATTTTGAATCACACGATCAGGGTCAAAAAACTGCTGCACGCCCAGACCGTCACAGGTTGGGCAGGCACCGGCGGGATTGTTAAACGAGAACATACGCGGTTCCAGCTCGCGCATGCTGTAGCCGCAAATCGGGCAGGCAAAGTTGGCCGAGAACAGCATTTCGTCGGCTTTAGGGTCGTCCATGTCGGCGACCACGGCGGTTCCGCCGGAAAGCTCCAGCGCGGTTTCAAAAGACTCCGCCAAACGCTGAGCCAGATCGTCGCGCACTTTAAAGCGATCGACGACGACCTCAATGGTGTGTTTCTTCTGTAGCTCAAGCTTCGGTGGATCGGACAGATCGCACACTTCACCATCAATTCTTGCGCGGATATAGCCCTGCGCCGCCAGATTCTCCAGCGTTTTGGTGTGCTCGCCTTTGCGATCCTTGACGATCGGTGCCAGCAGCATCAGGCGTTGCCCTTCCGGCTGTGCCAGCACGTTATCCACCATTTGGCTCACGGTTTGCGCGGCCAGCGGAACGCCGTGTTCAGCGCAGCGCGGTTCGCCCACGCGGGCAAACAGCAGGCGCAGGTAGTCGTGAATTTCGGTAATCGTCCCGACCGTTGAACGCGGGTTGTGCGACGTCGATTTTTGCTCAATCGAAATAGCCGGTGACAACCCTTCAATATGGTCGACGTCCGGTTTTTCCATTAAGGATAAAAATTGCCGCGCATAGGCTGAAAGCGACTCAACGTAGCGGCGCTGACCTTCGGCATACAGGGTGTCAAAAGCCAGTGAGGACTTGCCAGATCCGGATAATCCGGTGACAACAATCAGTTTGTCGCGCGGAATAATCAGGTTGATATTCTTGAGATTATGGGTACGTGCGCCCCGAACTTCTATCTTATCCATTCATCATTCCCGGAATAACTTGAAAGCTCACCGTGCCGGTGACTGTCCGCGATGCGTGTGTGAAATTGCATACCCGCTTACCGATTGATTCGGGTATATCCGCCCCAGACACGGCATCTGAATCAGAAAATTGGGCACAGAAAGTACGAAACGAGTAAGTATGACACAAAAAAACCTGAATGGATATCCAGTAGAAGTCTGCAACCTTGTCGACTCCGTAAACATTATCTCGATATGCATTGCAGGTATTATCTAGAATCTGCCCATGCTAAAATTCATGGTTTATACTGTATAAAATTAACTCATCAGGAGAGTCGACATGGCCAGCAGAGGCGTAAACAAAGTGATTCTGGTTGGGAATCTGGGTCAGGATCCCGAAGTCCGCTACATGCCTAACGGCGGTGCTGTTGCCAATATCACCCTGGCAACCTCTGAAAGCTGGCGCGACAAGGCGACCGGCGAGCAGAAAGAGAAGACTGAATGGCACCGCGTTGTGCTGTTCGGCAAGCTGGCAGAAGTAGCAGGTGAATACCTGCGTAAAGGCTCTCAGGTTTATATTGAAGGCGCACTGCAAACGCGCAAGTGGACCGATCAGGCCGGTGTTGAAAAATACACTACCGAAATCGTGGTAAACGTCGGTGGCACCATGCAGATGCTGGGTGGTCGTGCGGGCGGCGGTGCTCCTGCAGGCGGCGGCCAACCTTCTGGCGGTCAAGCTGCAGGTGGCCAGCAGGGCGGTTGGGGTCAGCCTCAGCAGCCACAGGGCGGTAATCAGTTCAGCGGCGGTCAGCAATCTCGTCCGGCTCAGAATGCACCGGCACAAAGCAACGAACCACCCATGGATTTCGACGACGATATCCCGTTCTGATCCTTGCCCATCCAGCGGCTGCTGGTGAGTCTTTAAAAGACAGGCAATTTTCACGACGACTGACCCCGCTTTTTGCGGGGTTTTTTTTAGCTTATATCTGGCGTAATTTTTCAAAATTGCAGGATAATGGCTGTAAAACGTACTTTTCACCGTGCAGGGAGCCATAAATGAAACAGGCGGACAGCCTTTTTGATTTTCATCAGGTTATGGATGACAAAGCCCGTTTGAACCATTTTGTTCTGGACCCTGACCAGCAGCAAGTTATTGCTTGTCTTGATGCACTGATGAAGCCGATTTTCAATCCTTCTAAAAGGCTTTTTAGAAAAGCGACGTTGGCCAAGTCAGGCGTCTATGTCTGGGGAACCGTCGGGCGCGGTAAGAGCTTTATCGTCGACAGTTTTTTTTCAGCGGTTCCCGTCAAGAATAAAATACGGGTCCATTTCCATGATTTCCTGCGTGAACTGCATCGCCATATCAACCGCCCGCACACCGGTGAAAATACTCTTGATGCTGCATTAAACGCGCAGTTGGGCCACTGCGAGCTATTGTGTTTCGATGAGCTGCATCTGCACGATGTCGGTGACGCGATGCTGGTGAAAAGCCTGCTTGAACTGATTGTAAAACGGCGGATTATCCTCGTCGCCACTTCGAACTATCCTCCTGACCAGCTGTTGTCGAATCCTCTTTATCATTCACGTTTTGCCTCCTCAATTGAACTGATTAAGCAGTATATGCAGGTGGTGGCACTGGGTGGGACTTTGGATTACCGCACACTGGGCGGCAACACTTTCACGCCGTTTAGCAAAGGGGCTTATCTCTGTCCGGGCACTGAGGCACAGCGTCGCGACTGCGTGCTACCGTTATTGCCGGTCAGCGATCCCCTGCCGCTTCGCGTGAGTCATCGCCACATTAATGTGCTGTCGGCCAGTGAGAATCTTCTTCACCTTACCTTCGAAGCGCTATGCGCTGCACCGACGGCGGTGATGGATTATTTGACCCTGTGTGAGCATTACCGCTGCTGGATAATAGAGGGTGTTCCCAAACTCGAAAACTCTTCTCCCGCAGTGCAGCAGCGTTTTATTAACGTGATCGACGTGCTTTATGACCAACACTGCCGGTTATTTTTAATCAGCGACTATGCGCTGCACAAAATGACCGAAGGTGTTCAACAGGAAGATATTCAGCGCACGCGCAGCCGTCTGCAGCAGCTTAAATACCTCGTTTTGCAGTAAATCGCCGCTCAACCCAAGGACTCGGTATACCATGCTCGACACACTCACGTTCGCAAATTATCTGCTGCTCGCTGCCACGTTATTGGTGGCTTACGTGATTTTCGGCATCGCGGGTTTTGGCTCGGCGCTTATTGCCAGCCCGGTGATGGCGCTCTACATTCCACTGAAAGAGATTGTGCCGGTTCTGGCATTGTTGGACTTGTGCGCCGCACTGGTCAACGTTAGTCGGGACGGGCGTAACGCGCAGTGGTCAGAGTTGAAAAGGTTGGTGCCGTTGATGATTATCGGTAGCCTGGTTGGCGCAACGATTCTGTTAAAAACGCGTCCCGATATTCTTTTGCTCGCGCTGGGCATTTTTGTCGTCCTGTATGCCCTTTACTCGTTTAGTGGACTGAAACCGCATCGTCCTTTTTCGCCCAAGGCGTCTGTGCCATTTGGACTGGTCGGCGGAATATTCAGCGCGCTGTTTGGCAGCGGCGGATTTATCTATGCCATTTATCTCAGCGGGCGCATCGAGAAGAAAGAGGCTTTTCGCATTACCCAAACCACGCTGATTGGCCTGAGCACGCTGACGCGGGTGATTATCTTCGCTTTTGCCGGGATCTATTTCGACGTCAATCTATGGCTACTGGCGCTGTCGCTGCTGCCGGGCATGCTGATAGGCATCACGCTGGGGCGTTACTTCACGTTGAAAATGTCACGTGAGCAGTTTCTCAAGCTCCTCAATATTATTCTGCTTGCCTCAGGGGCGATGCTTATTTTCAGGTATTTTAATTAGCGAGAAGGCTGATTTAGCATCTCAAATTTCGCGCCTTTTATCACAATTTCGCTGAACTGGAGATGGTGCATAAATTCTCTGAGGATCAGCAGGGTGGCAGCGAAATCGTTACCGTCCGGGATACCTTCGAAGCTGGCAGGGCGTCCATTGATAACCAGCGCCAATCGGTCAAAGGTGCGTTCGACGGCCTCAACGGAAAGAGACATTTCTTCGTTTTCTGCCACGCCAGCCAAGCGTGCGATGGCACGGATGTCATTGTCTTCACTGTATAAACGCGCGCCTGGAGTGATATTATGACGCAAACGTGTAATCTCATCTTCTACCACCATAATGGCGGTTTCCATCTCAGCAGGGGTCGGAGGCTGGTGCCTGAAATACGCCAATGATGTGAGCTGTGAACCCAAGGTTAAGCGCTGTATTGTGCCGTCGAGAGTGACCTGAGTTTCTTCGCTGCCGATATGCAGAAATACGGTTGATAAAGCTGGCGTCATGTTTTACCTCGAAGCCGATGGCCGATAAAGCCGTGAGTCATTGAATAACTTACTCCTACTTAGCCAAAATACGCAATCTGGCTAAGTAGTGACGCTCTCCCTTGCTAAACGTTATGCATGGAAAATTCCTGCACCATCCAGTCAATAAAGACCCTGACGCGCGGCGAAAGCTGGCGGTTTTTCGGGTAAAGCAGGGAAACGGGCATGGAACCGGCGGGATACTGCGGCAAAATGGGCACCAGCGTTCCCTGTGCCAAATCAGCAGCCACCCCATAGTGTGGCACCTGGATAATGCCTAATCCTTGTCGTGCTGCCTCTTTCATACTTTCTGAACCCGTGACGGAAACGCTGGTCGGCAAATTAATAATCCGCTCTTCGCCTTCAACATAAAAGGTCAAAGGCAGAATATTTCCGCTGGCGCTGGAGTGAAATCCCACCATCTGATGATGCCGTTGCAGCGCGTCGAGCGTGTCGGGTAGGCCAAATTTCTTCACATAATGCGGGCTGGCACAGGTGACCTCCTGAAAATGCCCCAGCGAGCGGGCCACCATGTCGCTGTCTTTAAGCTCTCCTGCGCGAATAACGCAGTCGATTCCTTCACGCACCAGGTCTACCAGCCGATCGCCCTCACTGATAGCCAGCGTCATTTCGGGGTGACGAACCAAAAAGCTGTCGAGTCCAGGAAAGATGAAGTTTCGTGCGATGGCAGAATTAACGTCAATGCGCAGCAGGCCTTTTGGCCTCGCGCCGGCAAACGCCATTTCAGCTTCTTCAACCTCGGCCAGAATACCTAGACAGCGTTGGTAATAGGCTTCACCGTCCAACGTTGAGCTGACGTGGCGCGTCGTACGTTGCAGCAGTCGCACATTCAGGCGCGTCTCTAGCTGCTTGATGGCGTCAGTCACCGTTGAGCGTTTTAAATTTAAATCCTCTGCCGCCCGCGTAAAACTGCGTAGCTCTACCACGCGCGTAAACAGCCGCATGCTGTCGAGTTTATCCATTTTTTTACCGCAATTGTTCGCTTTATCCGGATAGTGTTAACGAATAATAGGTGATTATTCGAACGATTCAAAGGTGCATTATTTGTTCAGCGGCCAGCAAGCCTGGCTCAACTGAACACCTCTGATAAGGATACACAGCATGACGACTTCAAACGCACAGCCTGTAGAACAAAAAGTTGCGTTGGTTACCGGCGGTTCGCGCGGTATTGGCGCCGCGATAGTAGAGCGTCTGGCAAAAGACGGTTTCACGGTAATCGTAAACTATGCCCGCAGCGCCGACGAAGCCGATGAGCTGGTTCGCAAGATTGAACAGGCCGGTGGACGCGCGATCAGCGCCCAGGCTGACGTGAGTGATGCGGTATCGGTACGCAAGATGTTTGACAGCGCCGAGCAGGCTTTTGGCGGCATTGACGTGCTGGTCAACAACGCCGGTATCATGACACTCTCAACTATTGCCGACACCGATGACGAAACCTTTGACCGTCTGATCGACACCAATCTCAAAGGCACCTTTAACACCCTGCGTGAGGCAGCAAAACGCCTGCGGAACGGCGGACGCGTGATTAATTTCTCTACCAGCGTAGTGGGACTGTATCAGCCAACCTACGGCGTATATGCCGCGACCAAGGCGGCAGTGGAAGCTATGAGCCGCGTGCTGACCAAAGAGCTGCGCGGACGCAATATCACCGTCAACGTGGTGGCACCTGGCCCGACGGCGACCGAACTTTTCCTCAACGGAAAATCGCAGCAGCTGATTGAAAACATCACCAAACTTGCCCCACTTGAGCGCTTAGGTCAGCCGGAAGATATCGCTGCCAGCGTCGCTTTTCTCGCCGGTCCTGACGGCGCTTGGGTTAATGGCCAAACGCTGCGGGTGAACGGCGGGATAATTTGATTGAATTTGTAGACTCCTTATATCTACAAACAACCCTCTGACAGGGTGAGTCATTTTTTACCTAATAATTACAAGCATTCGCGGCGCACCCACTGAGGTTCTGTTAACTCAGTGCGGGCCGCGGCTTTTTCCACTCGGTAAGCCAGCGTGGACGATAAAACATCACCAGGTTCCCCAGCAAGATCAGCGTCAGTCCAATAACGGCGTTGGTATGCCATTGATATCCTTCGTAGAAAGTTGATACTGTAAGCGCTACCAGTGGAAACAGTAGCGTGCTGTAGGCCGCCTGACTGGCGCCAATACGACCGACCAGACTGAAATACATCCCAAATCCCAGTACTGAACCAAATACCGCCAGATAGACCAACGATCCTAAATAAGACGGCGTTAATTCAACCGCAAAAGAGGCACCCTGAAACAGACTAAGCAGCGCCATTACCGCCGCGCCGTAGCCCATCGCGTAGGTGTTAGTGCTCACCACGTCCAGCCCGTGCTGCTTGTGACGCGTGCTGATCATATTGCCCAGTGAAAAACCGAAGGTACCCAGCAGGCTGAGTCCGATTCCTTTGAGCAGGCCTGGGGCCATATGCGCAGCACTGAGGTCATGCCAGAACAGCGTCACGATCCCGGCGAGGCCCAGAATAGAGGCTGGTATAAGCGCAGGTGAAAGCTTTTGGCGGAAAAACAGCATGCCGTTAAAGGCGTTAAACAACACCGACATTGAGAAAATGACCGATTCCAGCCCGCTGCTGATGTAGGCCGCCGCATGGTAAAAACAGTAAAAATTGAATGCGAAAACACAACAGCCCTGTGCGACGCAAAACAGGTGGTCTTTCAGTGCCAGTTTGCGCAGGCGCCGGGTGACGAGCAGGGTGACCATCATCAACAATGAGGCCAGTAAAAAACGATAGAAAATGGATACGGTAACGGCAACGACACCCTGTTGCAGATAGATGGCAAACCAGGTTGTGCCCCAAATGAGGATCACAGAAATATACAGCAGCGCGTTCATAGTGTTGTCCAGCCAAGAGAAAGAAATTCCAGACTGATTATTGCGGTTTGATAAAACACGGGCTTTCATCAACTTGCGGTCACTTGCATAATCTTGCGGTTTTTTTAGGGCAAAAATGCAGTCATTTCTCGCTCTCGACCCCGCGAAAACACTACAATATCGCTATTCATCCACCGGGAAGCCACGCTATGCCTAATCGTTATCAGGCGTTCGAAACGCTCAAAAAGCATCAGGCCATACTGCACGACAGCGTGCATCTTGGCTCGGGCATGCAGCTGGCTGCCTGGTCGAACAAGCACGATATCGTGACTCAGGAAGACCCTGATCACCACACGCTTAGCCTCTACATCGCCGACGGATATGAGTGCTATCACAAAACTCGTTCAGGATGGCAAAACGGCGGCGGTCCCGATCGATTTTGTTTGATGCCGAAACACAACGTGTCGAGTTGGGACGTGCGCGGCGATCTGTCGTTTGTGCACATGTATTGCACTGATGAACACCTGCGCAAGGTGATTGAGCAAACCTGGGATCGCAGTCCTGCAAGCCTGTTGGTTGACGAGATCACTTTTCGAGAAGACGCGCAAATAACCCAGCTTTATCGTCATTTTTTGCTGAGTTGCCAGTGGCAGGAAAACAGCAATCAGCTGATGTTGAGTTCGGCGACCAACCTGTTGGTGACACATTTGGCTCGCCAATATACGCAGCTCCAGTGGGCGCTTCCCACCGTGCGCGGCGGCTTATCGCCGTCGGTATTAAATCGGGTGAAGGAGTATATTCACGTTCAGCTTGCCGCGCCGCTGCAACTGGCGGAACTGGCCGGGATCGCCGGGTTGAGTGAGTTTCATTTTGCGAGGATGTTCAAACAGTCGATGGGCATCGCGCCGCATCAATACGTCATGAATGCGCGTATTATTCGCGCGGAAAGTCTGCTGTATAACACCGAGCTTGATATCACCACCATCGCACTGGACTGCGGATTCAGCTCAACCAGCCACTTCAG
This sequence comes from Rouxiella sp. S1S-2, assembly GCF_009208105.1. Lineage (NCBI taxonomy): Bacteria > Pseudomonadati > Pseudomonadota > Gammaproteobacteria > Enterobacterales > Yersiniaceae > Rouxiella > Rouxiella sp. S1S-2. The sequence continues at coordinate 5,041,287 of NZ_WFKL01000001.1, read as the reverse complement.
CAACCGCTTTAAATCTCTGCGCGGCGTTTCCCCCTCTGCCGTTCGCCAGGCCTCCCTGCGCTAATCCTCAAAATTATCTCTCCGTTATGCCATTGCCCGCTTTTCAGTGATAGGTTATTTAAGTCTGATAATTGAGGGTGATAACGTAAATGTTCCAGTCTGCTCCGCAAATAGAAACGCCGAGGTTGCTGCTGAGAGGCCACCTTTTCGAAGATTTTAATGTTATTGCCGCGCTGTGGGCTGACCCAGACATGGTGCGATTTATCAGCGGAGTACCCTCAACCCGTGAGGCGAGCTGGAGCCGGTTTTTACGGTATATCGGCCATTGGAGGTTGATGGGGTTCGGCTATTGGGCGATCGTTGAGAAGGATTCAGGCCGCTTCGTCGGTGAAATAGGCTTTGCCGATTATCAACGCGACATGCAGCCTTCAATGGACAATATGGCTGAAATGGGCTGGGTGCTGAGTCCCGAATTTCACGGTAAAGGCTACGCAAGCGAGGCGGCAGAATCAGCGTTGGCGTGGGCCGACGACAATCTTCAGCGTCAGGTTTGCTGCATAATTGCGCCAGATAACGTGCCGTCAATGCGCCTGGCAGATAAAAATGGATTTATCGCTCAAACAGACACGCTTTATCAGAATTCTACAGTGCGCCTTTTTACTCGCCCTGTTAAAAAAAATAAACAGTAATACTCGCGGATGGATAAGGCAGCTTATGTTGAAAATTCTAGGAAAATCGACGTCGATTAACGTCCGCAAGGTGCTGTGGACATGTCACGAACTGGGGCTCGACTATACCCATGAAGAGTACGGCGGTGATTTTAAATCAACCCAAACGCCTGAGTTCAAGGCGCTGAACCCCAACTCACTGGTGCCTGTGATTATTGACGGTGATTTTGTGTTGTGGGAGTCGAACGCTATCTGCCGTTATTTGGCGGCAAAGGCTGGGCGGCATGACTTATTGCCTGAAGATTCGCAAAGCAGGGCTAAGGTGGAACAATGGATGGACTGGCAGCTGGGTGACCTGAACAACGCCTGGCGCTATGCCTTTATGTCTTTGGCGCGCCACAGTCCGCAGCATACCGACCCAGACCTGTTGGCTAACAGCATCAGCGAATGGAACCGGCTAATGGAAATTGTTGAACAGCAGTTGCAGGAGAAGGGGAATTATATTCTTGGCGACAGCTTTACGCTGGCTGATGTGGTCATTGGCATGTCGGTTAATCGCTGGGTGATGACGCCAATGACCCGTCCGACGCTTTCTGCCGTATTTTCTTACTATGAAAGATTGAATCAACGCGAAGGATTTAAGCTTTTTGGCCGCAACGGCAACGTGTGATGGTGAAAAACTGCCCCCTTGTGGAATCAGCAGGGGGCAGAGAATGCTATTTGAAGTCGACCATCATCAGCTCGGGAATAGAAAGCCCGCGCGTAGAACTAACACATTTATCAATGTAAGTGGTAAATGGCATTGGGCGTGGAATGCCCATGTCTAATAGACGTTGGTTATCAAATTTAACGTTTAATTCTGCAAAGCCGCCATAAAGTTTAATGGCGCGAAGAATAATCTTATCGTTACAAGGTCCAAGAACATCTTTAAATTGCTTGCGGTTCTCAGTGAATTCCTGATAACTAATTTGTTGATAATCGTCAACAATAGCGGAGGTGTTATTGGCCTTGGCGATAAACTCGTCAATAGCGTAAAAAGGCGTACACATCTCTTCACCGGAAGAAATATGATAGAAATTATGTGTCACTTCATCACGCAGGCATAAATTAACCAGCACCATTGCACAGTAATCTACCGGAATAACGTCAATTTTGCTGTCTAAATGGCAGGTAAACTTTTTCAGTTTAAGCGCCATCAGGAATACCCAAAATATGCTGCTCGAAGGACGGCAGCCGAACAGAGTATGTCCGACGATAATTGACGGTCGTGCTACCACAAATGGCAGGTCAGGGCAGTGCTCACGGATAAGATTTTCAATCGCTCGCTTAGAGGCGGTATACTGCACCAGGTCCTCGTTGTGCGCGTTGTCAGGCATGTTTTCATAAAACACGCTGTCTTTGTCCGGCATCGACGCCATCGCCGTGCCGACGTGCACAAAGCGCTTAAGGCTTTTTACTTTTGCCATCCGTTGAGCAAAAGCTAAAGAGCCATCAACGTTAACGCGCCACAGCGCCGGGTTATTTCCAAATGAAGCAATAGCTGCACAGTTAATCACGTGAGTAACATTATCTATGCGATTATCTTGTGTAAACGCATCCGGCTCGGAAAGATCGCCGATAAGAATGTTTTCTTCTTTTATTGAGTCAAGTTGTTGCGAATTTAAACCAAACTTTTCCAAATTGGTTCTTATTCTCAGCAAGCCGTCGATAGGTGTTTGGGCGCGAACTAATAACAGCAGATTCAATTCGTTTTTCTGATGTTGGCGCAATAGATGTTCGACAACGGCACCACCAACAAAGCCGGAGGCGCCTGTTATTAAAATGCTTGGCATTATTAAATCTCAGCAGTTGACAGTCGGTGCACAGTATCACTTGCTGGTTAAACGATTCCTATACTAATTTTCAATGAAAATAAACGAATCATAAACGATAAGGTGTATTTTTTAGTCAGTATTCTTTTTCTTAATTTGTCATTAATTTATTTTTTTTATTTTTTTTAAAATATAAGTCATTAATCGATATTAATAATATCCCTGCTAATGTTTTGTCAAAAGGAAACGGAAAAATTTTACAAATCTACCTGTGTTGATCGCGCGATTCTGACCTTGGGAGGCTCAAAACGCAGCAGGCGACCGAACTGATTAACGAGATAGGGAAAGATCTCTGCTTGGAAAGTATGCAGTGAGGTATGACTACGATAAACTGGACAAAATAGGCCATCTTGAAGATGGTAACACTGCAAGACTAAAGGAATATGTACGGGGGTGATTCCCTCGCGCGCATAAATAAGGTACAAGGCTGCATGAAAATCCCAATTAGAATCCAACCTCTGGTGGATGACGGCCTGATCGATGATGTGGTCCGTCGACTGAAAAGTGGCAAAGAAGCCGATGTTTACACCGTTTTGTGCGGTGGGGAAATCCGTTGCGCAAAAGTCTACAAAGAGGCCACGCAGCGCAGCTTTAAACAGGCCGTTCAGTATCAGGAAGGGCGTAAGGTACGCAACAGCCGCAGTGCACGTGCGATGCAGAAAGGCTCCAAGTTTGGTCGCAAGCAGCAGGAAGAAACCTGGCAAACGGCCGAGGTTGATGCGCTTTTCCGTCTGGCTAACGCCGGAGTGCGCGTCCCTCAGCCTTACATTTGTCTCGACGGCGTGCTGCTGATGGAGCTTATCACCGACGGTGAAGGGCTGGTTGCGCCACGTTTGAGCGACGTGACTTTCACTGAGGAAGAAGCGCTTGTGGGGCATGACACGATGATCCGCAACATCGTTCGTATGCTGTGCGCGGGTATTGTTCACGGCGACCTTTCAGAGTTTAACGTGCTGCTCGATGCGCAAGGGCCTGTGATTATCGACCTGCCTCAGGCGGTTGACGCTTCAGCAAACAATCACGCCGAATCAATGTTTGAACGCGACGTGAATAACATGACCGATTTCTACGGCCAGTTTGCCCCGGAGCTGTTGAAAACCCGTTATGCGAAAGAAATTTGGGCACTTTATGAAGAGGGTAAACTCACGCCGGAAAGCGTGCTGAGTGGCCACTTTGTTGAAGACACCCATGCGGCCGACGTCGATTCGTTACTGGACGAAATCACCGCCGCAGAAGATGAATACTACGACCGTCAGCGCGCATTAAAAGAAAGGGAGTGATCGCTTTCTCCAAAACCTTGCTGTTGTAAGTATTCCTGTGCCGCTGCCGAGAGCATAAAGTCGGACAGCGGCGATGCCGACGTGCTGCATTGTGCAAAGGCATAGTTCGCTCGAATATTATAATCCTCAGGTATTTCAATTACCCGCAGCGTTTCACACTGTGCCAAACGGCGCGCATAGCTGGCATAGCCAATAAACAGGTCACACTGTCCGCCGTCAATCAGCCATGCCGCCGCCAACTCTCCTGCCGGTACGCTCCGACTCTTGGGACCGCCTACCAGCGGCAGTGCGCAATGACGCAGTGTTTCACCGAGGCCCGGATGGCGTTTTTCAATCGTCTCAAAAAGCTGCCAGGTGTAGTCGCCTGAAGGGTCCGCCAGCGGCGTGGAGGTTCCCAGTCGCAGCGCCGGGTCGCTCAGCAGCGCGATCCACGAGGCGTGCGTCTCGGCAGCGCTTCTGCGCGCGGTGAGGCACAGGCGATTGCTGGTGAAGGTTTCAACCCGCTGTGCCAGCCCAAGTGTTTTCAGGCGCTGCGGGTGTGCCACATTGGCGGAAGCAAAGAAATCGACCTTTTCGCCCTGTTCAATACGCTGGCGCAGCAATCCTGCGGGTCCAAACTGCGCCTCTACCGAGACCCCAGTCTGGCGGGTGAAACGCTGCATCAGCGGTTGCCAAACCGACCGCAGGCTGCCTGCGGCCAATACCTTGAGTGAAGAGGTCGTCATCAGGACTTAGGCCCGCTGGACGTCACTGAGGCGCTTTGCTGCGCGACATAGTCGGTACGGTAAAAGCGTTGGTAATAAGCGTCTGCCTGCTTTTGCATATCAATGTCGCTGAATTTTTGCGGGTAGAGTTTTTTTGCCATCCACAGTTCGCCTATCGCCAGCGCTTCCGGCATTGGATAGCCCCAGGCCTTGGCGTATTCCGGCATCAGGTAAACCCGATGATTTTTCACGGCGTCAATAACCTGCCATTTTGGATCATGTTCAATATCGGTAACAACTTCAGGATAGCGATCTTGAACAAAAATCACCTGCGGGTTCCAGGCAATCACCTGTTCCATGCTGACCTGTTTAAAACCTTTTACCGTTGATTCAGCCACGTTAAACGCGCCAGCATGATTCATCATCAGGCCGGTGTATTTGCCCGAGCCGTAAGTCGTGAGATCCGGGTTAGCCATATACACACGCACTCGTTGCTGGGGCGTAACCGACTGCAGGCGCTCACTGACCATTTTGCGCTGGGCGAAAGTGTAATCAATCAGTGCATTGGCCTGTTTCTGACGATTGACAACCTCGCCTATCAGGCGAATACCCTGCTTTAACCCTTCATTGTAGGCCTGCTCTTCGTTGTTCATCTCCGGGTTCATTTTCCCTGCTTCACCCGTTTTATCCTCACGCAGCGAGATAGCCACTACCGCAATACCGGCATTGGTTATCTGGTCAATCATCTCTTTCGGCGCATAGTTGGTCACAAACACCACCTGAGGATGCAGCGCAACCAGGCTTTCTAAATCGACGTGGGTTAAGTCCCCAAGCGCAGGCGTTTTCAGCAACTGCGGGGCCAGACGGACGTAGCTGTCACCCAATTGCTGCTTCCAGTTTGCCAGCACGCCCACAATCTTGCGGGTGGCATCCAGTTGAACCAGCAGATTAAGCGTTTGATGTTGAAGGACAACGACGCGATCGACGTGATCGGGAACGATCACCTGACGGCCAAGTTGATCGGTGACCTGGCGCGAGGCTAGCGTGGAGAAAGAACAGAGACTCAGCGCCGTGCCGAGCACAAAGGTGTTAAGTAATGTTGCCCTGATAACAGAAAATTTTGGAAAAGCGCTCACTGGGAAAACCTCGTTATACGTTGTATTCCGCATTATATAGCGATGAGCGCTATCTGAACATCTCGGCGATTATTTACGCCCTTCAATGAGCATACGCACCGCAAGACCGCTGAGTACGGTGGCCATCATCCAGCGCTGAATAACGGTCCAAAACGGTCTGCCTGTCAGAAAAGAGGCGATGTAACCGGCACTCAGGGCAATCAGTGCATTTACCGTAAAGCTAATCAGTATTTGCATACTGCCGAGCACCATCGACTGCGTCAGCACGTTCCCCTGAGATGGAACAATAAACTGCGGCAACAGAGAGAGATAAAGCACGGCGGTTTTGGGATTTAGCAGGTTGGTCAGCAGGCCCATAGTAAACAGTTTGCGTGGCGTATCTTTCGCTAATTCGCGCACCTGAAAGGGAGAGCGTCCGCCCGGACGGATGGCCTGCCACGCCATGTATAGCAGATACAGCGCCCCGCACAATCGTAGCGTGTCGTAGGCAAAAGGCACGGCCATCAGCAGGGCGGTGATACCCAGCGCGGCAAAGGTCATATAAAACAGGAATCCTACCACCACGCCCCCCAGCGAAATCAGGCCAGCTTTAGGCCCCTGTGAAAGGGAGCGGGAGATGAGATACAGCATATTGGGGCCGGGGGTCAGAACCATACCCAGGGCGATGAGCATAAAGGGTAAAAGGTGGGCGGCATCAGGCATAGCATTCTCCGGAATAGGGGGCGAAGATTAACTGACTAAGATATAGAACTTTTACACTTTATTTAGCAAGGACTTGTCATCTTTTATTCACGGTGTTTAAGGTAATCTGTCATAAACAAAACAGGGGCGTTAATGATGAAAACCGAAATTTCCGACCGACTGCGTATCGCCAGTCAGATTGCAGCAGAGGCCGCTGAACTGGCAATGAGCTTCTTTGCGCGCCGCAGCGAGATTGATGTCAGCAGCAAACGTACTCAAGATTTTGTTTCTGAAGCCGACGTGGCGGTAGAAACCTTTATTCGCCAACGGCTCCAGCAGCATTTTCCAAACGACCCAATCATTGGTGAAGAGATGGGCGGGCAGTTGAGTGACGGTGCTTGCTGGGTGATAGACCCCATTGATGGCACCTCAAACTTTTTGCGCGGCTCGCCTCTATGGGGCGTTTCGCTTGGTCTGGTTGAACATCATCGCCCGGTTATAGGCGTGGTGGTGCTGCCGGTGCTCAACGAGTTGTTTGCGGCAGAAAGCGGTAGGGGTATTTTCCTCAACGGCATGCCTTTTAGCCGTGATAACCGATTTGCCGACGTGCAGGTGCTTTCTTTGGGCGACAGCGCCGATGATCAACTGGGCGAAGCCTCTGCGTTTTATCGCGGGCTGCGTGAGGCCGATTGGTCCGTGCACTGCTACCGTTGCACCACGGTAGGCATGGTATTTGCCGCCAAGGGTCTGATAGACGGGCATTTGCAGCGCCGAACTACCCTGTGGGACATTGCTGGTGGCGCCGTGCTATGTCAGGAGGCCGGATTGGAAACTGTGGTTAATTTTGGCTCCGAAGGCATTCGACATCTCAGCGTCGCGGTAGGTACGCCGCACCTGATGGCAACGGTCAGACCGCTGTGGCCGGATTTGTCACCACGTTAATTGCTGTATTAGGCCGCATCTGCATCCGCCACCGATGCGGCCCAATAGGTAGCCGATTAAGCGCCAGACTTAGGCGAAGTAAAACCAGGCGGTATCAATCAGGCCGTTATTCACTTCAAACACCGCCACACTTTCAATAGGCTGCTCGCTCAGGCCGTGAATAATTTCCCGGTCAAAGACTTTATTGCCCAGCACAGTACGTGAAATTAACTCGGCGCGCAGCGCCGGATTATTAAATCGATTTTGCGCATAAAATTCGCTAAGCTGCTGTTTACCCTTCATCGAAGGTTCAGTAGCCGGCATGCGGTAAGCCGTAAACGTCTCACTGAAGCAGGCCACGAATGTCTCGAGATCATGCTGGTTGTAGGCATAAAACTGTTGTTCGACGGGCAATAAAGCGTCTGACATTTGCAAATCCTTTTTGAATAATAATTCTATTATTGTGAATTAATATTCAATATTCACTTATTCGTTCATTTTGTCAACAGGCTGATTGCTAAAGCCGGCAAAAATCGTATGCTCAGCGGCGTAGTCTATAATTAACAATTAATTATACCGATCGCCCTGGAGCAGAATGCATGATAATCCTTCACCACCTTAACAACTCGCGTTCCCAACGGATCTTGTGGATGCTCGAAGAGCTGCAGCTGCCTTACACCATCGAACGTTATCAGCGCGATGAAAACACCATGTTGGCCCCAGCGTCGCTCAAGAAAGTCCATCCACTGGGGAAATCCCCCGTGCTGCAGGACGGCGACCTGGTACTGGCCGAATCGGGTGCGATTATTGAATATCTGCAAGAAACCTACGACGAACACAGCACGCTAAAGCCCGAAGACTCCAAACAGCGCCAGCAGTACCGGTATTGGATGCACTATGCTGAAGGTTCTCTGATGCCGCTGCTGGTGATGAAGCTTATTTTCGGTCGTCTGGGAAAACCGCCGATGCCGTGGCTGGTGCGCCCGATTGCCGGTGCGATTGGTAAAGGGGTGCAGCAAAATTACATTGATAAGCAATTGGTCACCCATGCCACTTATCTTGAAGACCATTTGGCTAAAAATGCCTGGTTTGCGGGCGACACCTTCAGCGCCGCCGATATTCAGATGAGCTTTCCGGTTGAGGCGCTCTCCTCGCGTGGACCGATAGAAAAATGCCCGCGCTTGCAGGCGTGGTTAAAAACCATTCAGGCCAGACCGGCTTACCAACAGGCGCTGAAACAGGGCGGCCCTTACCAGATTTCCAGTTGATCGCTTTTTGACCATGCCCTGTCTGACTGCGGGGCAATTTCTGCCTAAAACTTATCCTTTCTCATCTTTTTAGGTTAAATGTCTTTAAAGTGAGCGAAAATCCGAAAAACATCGCCAAACGGAGTTGAAACCAGAGCATTAATAGCTGGATAATCGTTTGCTTAGCCGTATCTACGACTTTTGCAACCGCCGTACGCGATGAGAGTTAACCGTTTGCCCTGGCTTTTTGCCGATTTTCAACCTGGTTGAAGGTCCGCATGCATCCTTTAGCCGGGTAGGGAAGCGAACGACAAGAAACGATTTCATAATGACCACGCAGGCATTTCAGTAGCACATTCAGAGGACTCCACCATGTCTCAACCACAGTCTCAAGCGGGCGGCAGCGTGACGCCTAAAGGATCGCTTGATGCTTTCTTCTCCATTAGCGCGCGCGGCAGCAACGTGCGTCAGGAAATCATTGCCGGACTGACCACATTTCTGGCGATGGTTTACTCAGTTATCGTCGTCCCTGCGATGCTCGGTAAAGCCGGTTTCTCTCCTTCCGCCGTGTTCGTTGCTACCTGTCTGGTCGCGGGATTAGGCTCTCTGCTGATGGGCCTTTGGGCCAATCTGCCGCTGGCGATTGGCTGCGCTATCTCGTTAACGGCGTTTACCGCCTTTAGCCTGGTGATTGGACAACATATCAGCGTTCCCGTCGCGCTTGGCGCCGTGTTTCTGATGGGCGTACTGTTTACTGTTATCTCGGTGACCGGCATTCGCTCGTGGATCCTGCGTAATTTACCTACCGGCGTGGCACACGGCACTGGCATTGGCATTGGCCTGTTTTTGCTGTTGGTTGCCGCCAATGGCGTGGGTCTGGTTATCAAGAATCCCCTCGACGGGTTACCGGTCACACTGGGCGCCTTTACTTCTTTCCCGGTGGTGATGACGCTGCTGGGGCTGGCGGTAATTTTCGGTCTTGAAAAACTGCGCGTGCCGGGCGGGATCCTGCTGGTGATTATCGCGATTTCAGTGATTGGTCTGATTTTTGACCCTGCGGTGAAATATCATGGCCTGTTCGCCATGCCTTCACTTTCAGACGCCAACGGGCACAGTTTGTTCTTCACGCTCGATATTATGGGGGCGATGAAAGCGGCGGTTCTGCCTAGCGTGCTGGCGCTGGTGATGACGGCAGTGTTTGATGCCACCGGCACCATTCGCGCCGTGGCCGGTCAGGCAGACCTGTTGAACAAAGACGGACAGATAATTAATGCCGGTAAGGCACTGACTGCCGATTCAATGAGCAGCATCTTTGCGGGACTGGTCGGCGCGGCCCCGGCGGCGGTGTATATCGAGTCTGCGGCGGGTACGGCAGCGGGCGGTAAAACCGGGTTGACTGCGACGGTAGTGGGCGTGCTGTTCCTGCTGATGCTATTTCTGTCGCCGCTGTCTTATCTGGTACCTGCCTATGCGACGGCGCCTGCGCTGATGTACGTTGGGTTGCTTATGCTCAGCAACGTCACCAAGCTCGACTTCGGCGACTTTGTTGACGCCATGTCCGGCCTGTTGTGCGCGGTGTTTATCGTGCTGACTTGTAACATTGTGACCGGCATTATGCTTGGCTTCAGTTCGCTGGTAGTGGGCAGAGTCTGCTCCGGAGAGTGGCGCAAGCTGAACGTGGGCACGGTCATTATTGCCGTGGCGCTGGTCGCGTTTTATGCCGGAGGGTGGGCGCTTTAGCTCTCTGTACCGCCCTTTGCCGTGTGCGAGGGGCGGATTTCCCCGCATTCTTCCCGCGTCGCATTCATACCCCAAAAAGAAACGTGAACAACAGTTACACTCGAATTTAAGAAATCTGTAATTTATCTGCGCAGTAAAAGTGTTTTATTATCCCATTGTCGTGCAGGCCCGCCTGCGTCCAGCTTTAAGCATTAACTAAAAACAAGAGTCTAAGGAAAGCATGGAAATATTTTTTACCATTCTGATTTTGATTCTGGTGGTGTCGCTCTCCGGTGTCGTTACCAGGATGTTGCCGTTTCAGGTACCCCTTCCTCTTATGCAAATCGCCGTGGGTGCTTTGCTTGCCTGGCCAAACTTTGGTCTACACGTTGATTTCGATCCCGAACTGTTTCTGGTGCTGTTTATCCCGCCGCTGCTGTTTGCCGATGGCTGGAAAACGCCAATGCGCGAGTTTTTGCACAAAGGGCGCGAAATCCTCGGGCTGGCACTCGCGCTGGTGGTGGTCACCATCGTCGGGGTGGGTTATCTGATTTATATGATGGTGCCCAACATTCCACTGGTGGCGGCCTTTGCGCTGGCGGCGGTGCTGTCGCCGACGGATGCCGTGGCGCTGTCGGGTATTGTCGGTAAGGGCCGCATTCCGAAACCTATAATGGGGATTTTGGAAGGTGAGGCGTTGATGAACGACGCGTCGGGCCTGGTGTCGTTGAAGTTTGCTATCGCGGTGGCGATGGGCACCATGGTGTTTACCGTACCGGGCGCGACAGTTGAGTTTCTCAAAGTTGCCGTTGGCGGTTTGCTGGCGGGCGTAGCGGTGACCTGGTTGTACAGTAAGTCACTGCGCATCATGAGCCGTCTGAGTGGTGACGACCCGGCAACGCAAATAGTGCTGCTGTTGTTGCTGCCTTTCGCCTCCTATCTGATTGCCGAACACATTGGCGTCTCAGGTATTTTGGCCGCGGTGGCCGCCGGGATGACCATCAGTCAGTCGGGCATTATCCGCAATGCGCCGCTGGCAATGCGTCTGCGCGCCAACAGTGTCTGGGCGATGCTTGAATTTGTGTTCAACGGCATGGTGTTCATCATGTTGGGCCTGCAGCTGCCGGGCATTCTTGAAAGCTCGCTGGACCAGGCAACCCACGACCCAAGCATCGTCACCTGGCACCTGTTTGCCGACGTCGGCATTATTTATTTTGCCCTGCTGTTGCTGCGTTTTGCCTGGCTGTGGCTGATGAAAAACTTCAGCAACCGCCTGCTCAAGAAGCGTCCGCTGATGTTTGGCAGCTTCTCGACCCGCGAGCTATGGGTTGCATCATTTGCCGGGGTGAGGGGGGCAATTACCCTGGCCGGTGTGCTGTCCATTCCCCTGTTCCTGGCCGACGGTTCGGCGTTTCCTTCGCGCTATCAGCTGGTTTTTTTGGCCGCTGGGGTGATTTTGTTCTCCCTGATTGCTGGCGTGATTGCGCTGCCGTTCCTGCTGCGCGGCGTGGTGGTTGATAAGTCTTCTTACCGCGAGGAAGAGCGCATGGCGCGCGCGGTAGCCGCCGAGGTGGCGATTGAAAGCCTGCACAAGATGGAAGAACGTCTGGCGGCCGACTCAGAGGAAAATATTGATGAGCAAACGCTGAAAGAGATCAGCTCGCGCGTGGTGGGCAATCTTCGTCGACGCACTGTCGATAAAGACGACATCGAAAATGCGCTGATGCTAGAGAATCTGGAACGTCGCTTCCGCCTGACTGCCCTGCGCGCCGAGCGAGGCGAGCTGTATCATCTGCGTGCGACCCAGCGTATCAGCAATGAAACGCTGCAAAAGCTACTGCACGATCTCGACTTGCTGGAGGCGCTGCTGGTCGAGAAAGAGGTGTAACCTTCAGTTGAAGATATTTACAATGCCCGCCGGCTCACGTCTGCGGGCATTTTTTTATTCCCTTTGAGGGGCAGTTTTGCCTGGCCAAAATGCGCGACTGCTGGCTATCCACGCCTGTGCACTCTGTGACAGATAGATGTCCTGACGCCAAATAAGGCCGAGCTGCCACAGCAGCGTGGGCGCGAGGGGTAGCCACAGCAGCCGCGTGGCGTCAAGACGCTGGCATACCGGCTCGGGGAGAATCGCCACGCCCATACCCGCCTGCACCATGGCGGCAAGAAAATCCCACTGGCCGCTGCGTGCGGCAATTTTTGGTGTAAAACCGTGGGCGCTAAAGGCATCGAGCAGCTGCCGATAAAGGGCAAAATCTTCGTTGTATATCAGGATGCTTTCTTCGGCCAGATCACTAATGGCGACGCTGCTGCGCTCGAGCCAATACGGCGTTCTCGGCACCACCACGCACAGCGGATGACTGAACAGCAGTTGTGACGTTATCGGCAGGGCGGGGTCGATGGGCAGGGCGGTGAGGGCCAAATCCAGCTCGCCGGAAAGCACCGCCTGCTGCACGGTGAGCCCACCAAACTCCGAAATAATCAGCTCTATGCCGGGATAATTCTGACGAAACTCGCCTATCAGCGGTGCCATCTGCGTGCCGACCATCGGTGGAACACCCAGGCGCAGCAGTCCGCGCTTCACGTCATTAATGTCTTCCAGTTCGGCTTCCAGCTGACGGAATTCCTCAAGAATTTTCAATCCGCGCTGATAAAGAGCCTGACCGCTATCGGTCAACCGCAGGCGTCGTCCCTCGCGGATTAGCAGGGTACATTCAAGCTCGTCCTCCAGGTTGCGGAGCATTTTGCTGATGGTCGGCTGGGTGACAAACAGTTTCTCAGCCGCGCGGGTGAAACTTTGCTGGCGAACCACTTCAATGAAATAACGCAGGGTGCGGACGTCCATAAAGCTCCAGGTAACAGAACATTCCAATTTGGAATCATTTGGATAATTTTAATTCATTTCTATACCGGTTTGTGCGCGACGTATACTGAAATCTCTTAATTCCCGGTCCTTTGAGGTCATCCCATGATGTTGGCGTTGCGCGTAAAAGCGCCGTCGTTGCTTACACGCTTTCAGGTACCGATTCAGGTGGTGCTGTACGCGTTGATTTTTATGGTTGCAGACCGTCTGGTCACTCTTCTGCACCTGCCGTTACCTGCCAATATTGTCGGCATGGTGATGTTATTGCTGCTTATTGTGTTTAGGGTATTGCCGATTAGCTGGATTAAGGCCGGTTCGCGCTGGTTGCTGGCCGAGATGCTGCTGTTTTTTGTTCCCGCCGTGGTTGCAGTGGTGAATTACGCTCAGTTGCTAATGGTTGAAGGCTGGAAAATTTTTCTAGTGATTGGTGTCAGCACTACGCTCACGCTTGGAGCGACGGCGCTGATAGTGGATTGGGTGTATAAGCTGGAGCTCAGGCTGGCGGAAAAGAAAAGCGCTGCCCTTGCGCAAAGGGGTGAACGTGACTGACCTAATGCTGAGTATGCTTTGCTTCATCATTACGCTCGGAGTGTATTACGCCAATAAACGACTCTACCGTTGGCGGCGAAGCCTGCTGTTTATGCCGCTGGTGTTTACGCCGATTGTTTTAGTGGCGCTGCTGGTGGTGACCCGCGTTTCCTATCAGGACTACATTGGTGAAACCCACTGGTTGCTGTGGTTACTTGGGCCGTCAACCCTTGCCTTTGCCGTGCCGGTTTATGAAAACATGGCCATTATCCGTCGTCACTGGATCTCCCTCAGCGCCGGAGTTATCACGGCAATTACTGTCGCGGTATTTAGCTCGGTGTGGCTGGCGCGTCTGTTAACGCTGCCGGAAGAGGTCCAGCGTAGTCTGGCAGTGCGCTCCATCACCACGCCTTTTGCGTTGGCTGCGGCGAAACAGATGGGCGGGCAGCCGGATCTGGTGGCACTTTTTGTGGTGATTACCGGCGTGTTCGGCATGGCCGTGGGCGAGCTGCTGTTTCTCAGGCTGGCAGTGCGCAGTGCGCTGGCTAAAGGCGCGGGATTAGGTGCTGCCTCGCACGGTGCGGGAACGGCAAAGGCCTACGAACTTGGCGCGCAGGAAGGTGTGGTGTCGAGCCTGGTGATGATGTTGGCGGGCGTGTTGACGGTGGTGATTGCGCCGCTCATTGGGCGCTGTTTTTGGTGAGTCGCAGTGAGTCGGTGTAAATCGTGACGCAATATTAACCGGCACAGCCTGCGCCGTGCCGGTTAAAAATCCAATTAGTGAATAATTTGCGACAGGAACTCGCGCGTTCTTGCCGATTTCGGATTGGCAAAGAACTCTTCGGGCGGGGCCTGCTCAACTATCTCGCCGCGATCCATAAAGATAACCCGGTCTGCCACCGTCCGTGCGAAGCCCATTTCATGGGTAACGCACAACATAGTCATCCCTTCATCGGCCAGGCCAATCATGGTGTCCAACACCTCTTTAACCATTTCTGGATCCAACGCCGAGGTGGGTTCATCAAACAGCATGATTTTAGGCTTCATGCAAAGTGAGCGGGCAATCGCCACGCGCTGCTGCTGACCGCCCGAAAGTTGCCCCGGAAACTTGTGTGCATGCTCGGCGATACGTACACGCTTCAAGTATTTCATCGCCAATTCTTCGGCTTCTTTTTTCGGCATTTTACGCACCCAGCAAGGCGCCAGCGTACAGTTTTGCAACACGGTCAGATGCGGGAATAGATTGAAGTGCTGAAACACCATCCCGACTTCGGTTCTGATGCGTTCAATATTGCGTAAATCATCGTTCAGCTCGGTTCCATCGACCACAATGCGCCCCTGCTGGTGCTCTTCAAGGTGGTTAATGCAGCGAATGGTCGTCGATTTACCGGAACCAGAAGGTCCGCACAATACGATACGCTCGCCCGAGGTGACGTTCAGGTTGATGCCTTTCAACACGTGGAACTGTCCGTACCACTTGTTAACGTCTTCCAGCGTGATCATCATTTTTTTAGTTTCAATGACGTTATGTTCGGTCATGGTTTACCTCAGTGTGCGGAGTGCCCGGTGTGGAAGCGTTTTTCCAAATGTTGGCTATAACGCGACATGCTAAAACAGAAAATCCAGTAAACGGCGGCGGCAAAAACGTAGCCTTCGGTCGACATACCCAACCATTCGGGTGCCACCGTGGCCTGTTGTACGCTGCTGAAAAAGTCCATCAGGCCGATAATGATCACCAGGCTGGTGTCTTTAAACAGCGCGATAATGGTGTTCACCAGGCCGGGAATAACCATCTTCAGCGCCTGCGGTAGAATGACCAGCGCCTGCGTCCTCCAGTAGCCGAGTGCCAGCGACTGTGCGGCCTCGGTTTGACCCTTTGGCAGTGCCTGCAGGCCGCCGCGCACCACTTCTGCGACGTAGGCCGACTGGAACAGCACTACGCCGACCAGTGCGCGTACCAGTTTGTCGATACTGGTGCCCTCGCTCATAAACAGCGGCAGCATCACCGAGGACATAAACAGCACGGTTATCAGCGGTACGCCGCGCCAGAACTCGATAAAAATCACCGACAGTATGCGCACAATCGGTAAATCTGAGCGTCGCGCCAGTGCCAGCAGAATGCCCAGCGGCAGCGCTCCGGCAATGCCCACGGCGGCGATCACCAGTGTTAAGGTCAACCCACCCCACTGATAGGTTTCAACGCGACTGAGGCCAAAGTAGCCGCCGTACAGCATAAACCAGGTCAACACCGGGAAGCCGACGGCCCAGCAGGCGATGTACAGTCCACGGCGCGGCATAGCCGACATAAACATTGGCACCAGCGAGAGCAGGCCAACGATTAACGTGGTATTGATGCGCCAGCGTTGGTCAGTCGGATAGAGTCCATACATAAACTGGCCGAAACGCGCATGAATAAACACCCAGCACGCACCCTGCTTAGTGCAGTCTGCGCGCGTGGTGCCCACCCAGTTGGCCTGGAAAATCACCCAGTTCAGCAGCGGCGGAAGCAATTCCCACAGCAGCCAGAAGAAAAACAGCGTCAACAGACTGTTAAACCAGCTTGAAAACAGATTCTTGCGCGCCCAAAACACGGCTTTGCCAAGCGGGGAACCAGGCTTGGCGCCTCTGATAGATTGCGGGAGTGTGGTCATCGTCATTCGTTTCCCTTAACGCTCAACCAACGCGATGCGTCGATTATATAGGTTCATCAAGAACGAAATTCCCAGGCTGATAATCAGATAAACCGACATGGTGATGGCGATAGTTTCAATCGCCTGTCCGGTCTGATTGAGCACCGTACCGGCAAACAGCGACACCATGTCTGGATAACCGATGGCCGCGGCCAGTGAGGAGTTTTTGACGATATTTAGATACTGGCTGGTGAGCGGTGGAATGATCACTCGCATGGCCTGCGGCAAAATAACCTGACGAAGCGTGACCGGATTAGGCAAACCCAGCGAACGCGCCGCTTCGTGCTGACCGTAGGAAACGGACTGAATGCCTGAGCGGATCACTTCGGCAATAAACGTGGAGGTATACACCGACAGCGCCAGCGTCAGCGCGCCAAGTTCGGGGATCAACACCATGCCGCCGCCGAAGTTAAACCCTTTCAGTTTTGGAATGTCCCAGTGCAACGCAGGCCCAAAAATCAGCTGCGCCACCGCCGGAAACAGGATCAGCATCAGTACGCACCACGGCCAGATGCGCCACACCAGGCCGGTATGAATCTGGCGAAAATGGTTATAACGTTTCAGAAACAGGATGCCGCCAACGGCCAGTACCACGGCAATCAGCGCGGCCCAGAATCCCGCCGCCATTTCTGGCGAAGGCAAATAAAGGCCACGGTTGCTGGCAAACACCGTATCAAAGGCGTTCATGCTCTGCCTTGGCCCCGGCAGGTTGCGCAATACGGCAAAATACCAGAAGAAGATTTGCAGCAGCGGCGGAATATTGCGGAACGTTTCGATGTAAACGGTACAGAGTTTGCGGATAAGCCAGTTATCGGAAAGTCTCCCTAATCCGACAACAAAGCCGAGAATCGACGCAAAAACGATGCACAGTGCAGAAACCAGCAAGGTATTCAGCAGGCCGATAAAAAAGACGCGCCCGTAGGTGTCGCCTTCGTCATAACTTATTAAGTGTTGGACGATGCCAAAACCGGCACCGCGGCTCAAGAAATCAAATCCCGAGGTGATCCCTCGCGTCGTTAGGTTGGTAATCGTGTTGTGTAACAGGTAGCCCATGCAGGCAACCAGCAGCAACACCGCAATAATTTGGTACAGCCAGGCGCGAACTGCAGGATTACGCAGTGAGAACGCGACTTTTTCGGTTGGGCGTTGCGACATAAGAGACAGCCTCAGTATGCGGTAATTCGAGTGTTACAGGTCTTGGTGGAGGCGGCACGTCAGGGTGAACTCACGTGCCGCCATCCGGCAGGAATTAACGAACGGGTGGTGCGTACTGGATGCCGCCTTTGTTCCACAGGGCATTCTGACCGCGAGCAATTTTCAGCGGGCTGCCTGCACCGACGTTGCGGTCGAAGCTTTCACCGTAGTTGCCGACTTGTTTAACAATTTTGACCACGAAGTCATTTGGCAGCTTCAGGTCTTCGCCATATTTACCGGTTTTACCCAGCAGGTTGGACATGTCTGGCGTCGTCGGATTAGCGGCCATCGCGTCCACGTTTTTAGAGGTCACGCCCATCTCTTCGGCATTGAGCATGGCGAACAGTGACCAGCGCACAATTTCCAGCCAATCTTCGTCACCGCGACGTACTACCGGTCCCAGAGGTTCTTTGGAGATAACTTCTGGCAGCACGATGTAGTCGTCAGGCTTGCTCAGAGACTGACGCAGCGCATACAGCTGGGACTGGTCAGAAGAGAGGGTATCGCAACGGCCAGACTCGAGCGCTTTAGCGCTGTCGCTCGAACGGTCGAAGGTGACTGGCGTAAAGGTCATTTTATTGGCTTTGAAGTAGTCGGCCACGTTCAGCTCGGTATCCGTACCGGCCTGCAGACAAACGGTTGCGCCATCCAACTCTTTCGCGCTTTTAAGGTCGGCTTTCTTATGCGTCAGGAAGCCGATGCCGTCGTAGTAATTAACGCCAGCGAAAATCATGCCCATGCCGCCATCGCGGGATGAGGTCCAGGTGGTGTTACGGGAGAGAATATCGACTTCACCCGATTGCAGGGCAGTAAAACGCTCTTTTGCTGTCAGCGGGGTGTATTTTACTTTTGTTGCATCACCAAAAACGGCGGCGGCAATCGCGCGACAAACGTCTACGTCGAGCCCGGTAATGTTGCCTTTATCGTCTTTTGAAGAGAAGCCAGGTAAACCGTCACTGATACCGCATTTGATAAAACCGTTTTTCTTAATCGCGTCCAGCGTCGTTCCAGCGTGAGCCTGCCCGGCCAGGGTGACAAAACTTGCAGCGGCAATCATCGTTGAGAGCAATATTTTTTTCATAAATCGTCCTGTGAGGCGAGAGCGAAAATTATTATTTTATGAGTGCAGAGCACCCTGTCTGTTTATGGGGCAAAGCCCTCTGCTCAGAATCGTACGAGCAAAACGGCTAAAGCAAAGGGAGTGCCAACATTGAAAACACTTAGCAATCAGGTACCGTGGAGGGATTGCACAGTAACATTACTGCGCGTCAGGAGATTTATTGACCTATTTTGGCGCGTTGTAAACGGCTTTGCTGCAAAATGGTGCGCAATGTTCAACTTTTAGAGGATTTTAAATACCTCTTACGTGATTTTGATAACATTCGGTAATATTCAGAAGAAAAATGAATTGGGGATGTGATCAGATTTTTCGGCAGGGAATTACCGCGAGATGCTATGAAAGATTTCTACACAGGCGTGGGCGGGTGGCGCAGTGTTTTGCTGGCATAAAAAAAGCCCGACGCTGGGCATCGGGCTTTAATCGAACGGGCGAGTATTCGCTAATACAGCGACGGTGCGCCTTCTGGACGTGTTTTGAAACGGCGGTGTAACCACAGATACTGCTCGGGCGCACGCATAATCTCTTTTTCTACCACGCGATTCATGTAGGCGGCGGCGGCGAGTTCATCATCAATAGGATAATCTCTCAACTCTGGCTGGATAACCAGGTCATAGCCCGCGCCTTTGTCTTTACGTACCAGAACCACTGAAACCAACGCCGGCTTAGCCAAACGCGCCAGCATGTAGGTGCCGCTGGTCGTCGCTGCCTGGTCGACGGCAAACAGGGGAGCAAAAACACTGCCGCGTGGGCCGTAATCCTGATCGGGAGCAAACCAGACGGCTTCGCCGCGCTTGAGGGCGTGAACCATTCCGCGCAGGTCTTTGCGGTCGAGCATCGCCTTGTTGGAGCGCATGCGGCCCCAGGTTTGAACAAATTCCATCACTTTATTGTTGTGCGGACGATACATCGCCATCATCGGCTGGCAGAGTCCCATGGCGCGGCCACCCAGCTCAAGCGACATAAAATGTACGCCAATAATCAGCACGCCCTGGTTATTTTTCTGGGCCAGCTTCAGGTAATTGAGTCCGCTAACGTCAAACCAGCGTTTAACCCGCGCATCAGACCAGAACCAGGCCATGCCGGTTTCTAAAAGGCCCATGCCGAGGGATTCGAAATTGCTGACAATTTTGCGTTCTAGCAGGTCCGGGTCCATGTCCGGAAAACACAGCTGCAGGTTACGGCGCGTAATTGACACGCGGCGCTTTAAAAAACGCATAGAAGTGCGGCCTAACCAGACACCCAGTCGATACAGAACGGGATAAGGCAGTTGAACCAGTAAAAAGAGCACGCCGAGGCCAAACCAGGTCAACCAGTAACGTGGATGTAAAAATGACTTTTTAAAGCATTGGATTGGAGCAGTCATGTAATTTCAATCATCAATATGAGTGAATTTGCGTAGCGCGTCAGCAGTAGCACAATCGCGATACGTACTTGGTTTGCAAATATTCGGACTACCGTTTCCGGAATTAGTTGTGGGAAATCACAATCTTCTCGAATCTTTACATTAAAAGGCGGGATCGCGGGGCTAAAAGGCTATCCGTAGGCGATTGGCGGGGCGAATTCGACTCTTGACGTGGAGTATATCACGATACCCAAAGGTTAAAGAGCGAGGAATCATCCTAATAGTGCAAAGTTTATGTACGGTTTATGTACGATTGTAAATTCTCAACAAAAAAACAAATTGATGAGTCATGGCGCATCACTCAAAAACAAAAAGGCGCTTTATCTTTCGATAAAAGCGCCTTTTCTCAAATACTTAACTGATTAGTATCAGTTCATGCCGTATTTTTTCAATTTCTTACGCAGAGTACCGCGGTTAATACCCATCATCAGGGCTGCACGAGTCTGGTTGCCACGGGTGTACTGCATCACCATGTCCAGCAGTGGCTGTTCAACTTCAGCCAGTACCAACTCATACAGGTCATTGACGTCCTGACCGTTCAGTTGAGCAAAATAGCCCTTAAGTGCTTGTTTTACCGAGTCACGCAGGGGTTTTTGAGTTACCTGATCCTGAGAATTAACGGTAGACACGGTCAGTACATCAGAATTCACGCGTTGTTCGAACATAGTTCTGTCAGCTCTTTTTTGTTACGCAAGATTTTCGAAATATGCTTCCAACGCCTCCAGCTGTTCGCTGGCATCCTCTATGGCGTTGAAGGAGCGCCGAAACTGGTCATTCGGGGCATGTTCCTGTAAATACCAGGAGACATGCTTACGGGCGATACGGAATCCTTTGCCTTGACCATAAAAGTCGTGCAGTTCCCGTACGTGCCCTATCATCAAGCGCTGTACTTCCCCAAGTGGTGGCGGCGGTAACAGCTCCCCTGTGTCCAGATAATGCTGGATTTCCCGGAAGATCCAGGGTCTCCCCTGAGCGGCACGGCCTATCATCAGAGCATCAGCTCCAGTGTAGTCGAGCACCGCCCTGGCTTTATGCGGGTCAGTTATGTCGCCATTCGCGATAATCGGAATGGAGACACTCTGCTTAACTGTCCGAATACTGTTGTACTCTGCTTCTCCATTGAAGAGGCAGGCACGGGTTCGGCCATGAATAGTCAGGGCCTGAATACCACAGTTTTCAGCCAATTGGGCAATTTGTACACAATTACGGTTTTCCGGATCCCAACCAGTACGAATTTTCAACGTGACTGGCACATCCACTGCGTTTACCACTGACCGTAAAATCTGTTCAACGAGACTCGGGTACTGTAGCAACGCAGAGCCTGCCAGTTTGCGGTTCACTTTCTTGGCTGGGCAACCCATATTGATATCAATGATCTGAGCACCTGCCTCCACGTTAATACGGGCGGCGGCGGCCATATCTTCAGGGTCACAACCGGCAATCTGCACGGCGCGAATTCCTGACTCATCACTATGTACCATGCGCAAACGCGACTTATCCGTTCGCCACACCTCTGGATTAGAGGAGAGCATTTCGGATACTGCCATCCCAGCACCCATTGAATGACATAAGGCTCGAAACGGTCGGTCTGTTATACCGGCCATTGGGGCGGCAATCAGGCAATTTGTAAGCTGGTGGTGTCCAATGCGCATACTAGGAAAGACCATACTGAAGTCCGCAAGGGCGCGTATATTACGCATTTTTTGCAGGATATGAAAGGCCAAACTTTAACCAATTGCGTAAGAAAAAGCACCTTTACACGAGGGTGACCTCGTTTAAAAATATTTTATCCATCAAAAACAGTTGGTTAATAAAGAATGGTCAAATTGTGCGCTTCGATAATTTACTTACTTATCGCTAGTTATGCGGCTTATAACAGCGGAATCTAAGGTGAAAATTGCCGTTTCAAGTAGCAATAACCGCGTCATTTCAGTGACGCGGTCCACAATATTGCTAAAATTTGTACAGTTTTACGCCTTCTTGACGCCGGTGATACGGCACCATTCTTCTTTCTCGGCAATCGGGTCAAGGTCGAAGGTTGCCTGATAGGCTTGTGCAACGCTCGCTGCCTGACTTGCCAGCACGCCCGAAAGGCCAAGATGACCTCCCGCTACCGGCAGCACGCTGATAAGCGGTGCAAGCTCGCGCAGTGGCCCTGCAAGGATGTTGGCGACCACCACGTCGGCAGACAGGTTGTCGGGCTGGTCCTGAGGCAGATAAAGCGACAAGCGCTCTGACACGCCGTTACGCTGCGCATTATCACGGCTTGCCTGGATCGCTTGTGGGTCAATATCAATTCCGATGGCCTGTGCGGCGCCCAGTTTCAACGCGGCGATAGCCAAAATGCCAGAGCCGCAGCCGAAATCGATCACGGTTTTACCTTGCAGGTCCAGCCCGTCGAGCCATTGCAGACACATCGCGGTTGTTGGATGGGTGCCAGTACCAAACGCCAGGCCGGGGTCGAGCATCACGTTCACCGCCGTTGGGTCCGGCACGTCGCGCCAGCTTGGACAAATCCACAGGCGTTCGCCAAAGCGCATCGGATGGAAGTTGTCCATCCACTCGCGCTCCCAGTCTTTGTCTTCGAGCTGCTCGATTTTATGGGCGAAATTTTTGCCCAGCAGCGGCTCGTTCTCAAGGATGGCAATGACACTGTCCATGTCGGTTTCGGCGTCATACAGGCCGATGGCATCGGTATCGCCCCATAGCAGGGTTTCGCCAGGCAGCGGCTCAAATACAGGATTGTCATGGGTATCCAGGAAGGTGACAGAGACGGCGCCGCTTTCGATAAGCGCGTCGCTCAGCGTCTCTGCATCCTGGGCATTTGTATTAATTTTCAGTTGGATCCAAGGCATAACCATTCTCTTATAACAATTTGTTTTGGCTGACGTTTCAAGATGACGTCAGCGCGTTTGTACGGCGGCTCTCGCCCAGTTTGTTGCCGATATAAAAAGCCAGCAGGCCAAGCAGCAGCGACGGAACAATAGGGTGCAGGCCTGCAATATGCAGGTCGATACTGGCCAACAGGGTATAACAAACGCCGCCAACGATCATTGAGCACAGTGCGCCCATTGCGTTGGCGCGCTCCCAATAGAGGCCGAGCACCAGCGGCCACAGAAATACCGCTTCAAGGCCACCAAAGGCGAGCAGATTGAGCCAGATAATCATCTGCGGCGGATGCCATGCGGCCAGCACCACCAGCAGTCCCAGCACTAGCGTCGCCAGACTCGAGAAGCGCTTGAGCAGGCGCTCATTGCGCAGTTGGGCGGGTCTGACGCCAAGATAAAGGTCTTTAACGATGGTAGCCGAAGACTGCAGCAACTGCGCGTTAATCGTCGACATAATGGCCGCCATTGGCGCCGCCAGAAAGATACCGGCAGCCCAAGGGGGCAGTACGGTGATCATCAGCGTGGGAATGACCTGATCGGGAATTTTAAGGTCGGGCAAAATTGCGCGACCCAGCGCGCCGGAGAGGTGCATGCCGAACATCAGAA
This sequence comes from Rouxiella sp. S1S-2, assembly GCF_009208105.1. Taxonomy (NCBI): domain Bacteria; kingdom Pseudomonadati; phylum Pseudomonadota; class Gammaproteobacteria; order Enterobacterales; family Yersiniaceae; genus Rouxiella; species Rouxiella sp. S1S-2. The sequence continues at coordinate 5,017,769 of NZ_WFKL01000001.1, read as the reverse complement.
TGGCCACCACTAGCGTGCCAAGAACAATGCCGCGATGCACGGCTTTGCTGTCGCGATAAGAAATACAGCGCACTGCCGTGTGCGGCAAACCTATCACGCCAAAGCATACCAGAACCCAAAACGAGGCCATAAACGGCAGCGACAGCACGTTATCAGCGCCGTGAACCGAGACCAGCTGCGGATCAATGTGCTGGAGTTTATCGACCGCGCTGTGCAGTCCACCGGCGGCGTGGATCACCGCCACCAGCAGCAGAACCGTGCCCAGCAGCATCACCAGGCCCTGCATGGCATCGTTGAGCACGCTGGCGCGAAAACCGCCGAACGAGGTATAAAGCGCGATGCTGACGCCAAAGATCAGCAGTCCGGTGTCGTAGGGAATACCGGCCGCGGTTTCGAGCAATCGAGCGCCGCCGATAAACTGCACGGTCATGGCACCGAGGAAGGCAACCAGCAGGCTCAGGCTGGCAAGCCACACCAGCAGACGGCTTTTGTAGCGGGCATAGAGCATGTCATTAAGGGTGACCGCGTTATAACGGCGGGCCAGAATCGCAAATTTTTTGCCCAACACCCCCAGCGATAGCCACACTGCCGGAAGCTGGATCATCGCCAGCAATACCCAACCAAGTCCGTATTTATAGGCCGCGCCGGGACCCCCGATAAACGAGCTGGCACTGATGTAGGTCGCGGTAAGGGTCATGGCGAGCACGAAGCCGCCCATGGAACGGTTACCGAGAAAATATTCGGTCAGGAAGCTGCCCTGCTGGCGACGGGTGTAGGCAAAAACCGATAGGCCAAATACCAGCAGCAGGTAGGCGACCAGTGGCAGCAAAACTTCAGTCTGCATGCGTATCCTCCAGCGGGATATCACGATAAATAACGTGCACCATAATCCAGCTCAACAGCACAAAAATCAGCGGAACCAACAGGCAGGACATTTCAAACCAGTGGGGAAGGCCGGTGACACCTTGAGCATCGTTGGGCAAATAGGCGGCCAGCGACCAGGCGAGTAGATAGGCGAGAGTAAGACCAAAGGCCCAACGTGCCTCGCGGTTCGCTTGCAAGAAGCGTTTGTCCACATGCATACACGTGTACTCCTAACGAAAAAAAGGCCGGAACATATCCGGCCTTACTCTACGCTCCAGAGGTGCGGAGGCTTAAGTTTCCTGCAATCCGAGCTTTTTCTCCAGATAGTGGATATTGGTTCCACCGTGCTGGAAGTTCTCGTCGTTCATGATGCGCAACTGCAGATCAACGTTGGTTTTGATGCCGTCGATGATAAGTTCTGCCAGGGCATTTTTCATACGGGAGATCGCCACGTCGCGATTTTCGCCGTAAGTGATCAGTTTGCCGATCATGGAATCATAATACGGAGGCACAGTGTAGCCGGCGTAAATATGTGATTCCCAACGCACACCAAAACCACCTGGCGCATGGAAGCGGGTGATTTTGCCCGGGCTTGGCAGGAAGGTGTTCGGGTCTTCGGCGTTGATACGACACTCAACGGCGTGGCCCTGAATACGCACTTCATCCTGCTTGATAGACAAAGGCTGACCTGCGGCGATGCGCAGCTGCTCTTTAATCAAATCAACGCCGGTGATCATTTCGGTCACCGGATGCTCAACCTGAATACGGGTGTTCATTTCGATGAAATAGAACTCGCCGTTTTCGTACAGGAACTCGAAAGTACCCGCGCCACGGTAGCCAATGTCTACGCAGGCTTTTGAACAACGCTCGCCGATGTAGCGACGCATCTCGGCAGTGATGCCCGGTGCTGGCGCTTCTTCAACGACTTTCTGGTGACGGCGCTGCATGGAGCAGTCGCGCTCGGCCAGATAGATGGCGTTGCCCTGACCGTCGGCCAATACCTGAATTTCGATATGGCGTGGGTTTTCCAGGTATTTTTCCATGTAAACCATGTCGTTGTTGAAAGCCGCTTTGGCTTCAGCACGCGTCATGTTAATGGACTGCTCGAGGTCTTTCTCTGCGCGAACAACGCGCATACCACGACCGCCGCCGCCGCCGGACGCTTTGATGATGACCGGATAACCAATGCGCTTACCGAAAGCGCGGTTCTTTTCCATGTCTTCAGTCAAGGGACCGTCGGAGCCAGGAACGCAAGGTACGCCGGCTTTCTTCATCGCGTTGATGGCAGAAACTTTGTCACCCATCAGGCGAATAGTTTCAGCTCTCGGGCCGATGAAGATAAAGCCTGAACGTTCAACTTGTTCAGCAAAATCAGCATTCTCAGACAGAAAACCGTATCCCGGGTGAATCGCCACTGCGCCAGTAATTTCAGCAGCAGAGATGATCGCCGGAATATTCAAATAGCTTTTGACTGAAGGTGCAGGACCGATACAGACAGTTTCGTCTGCCAGCAGCACGTGCTTCAGGTCGCGGTCAGCAGTGGAGTGCACGGCGACGGTTTTGATGCCCAGTTCTTTACAGGCACGCAAAATGCGCAGGGCAATCTCGCCGCGGTTAGCGATTACAATTTTATCCATGGTACGCCTCGTTATTCGATGACGACCAGCGGCTCGTCGAACTCAACCGGTTGGCCGCTTTCAATCAGAATGGCTTTAACCACGCCAGATTTGTCCGCTTCGATCTGGTTCATCATTTTCATTGCTTCAACGATGCACAGAGTGTCACCTACGTTTACGCGCTGGCCAACTTCGATGAATGCTTTTGCATCCGGGCTTGGCGTACGGTAGAAGGTGCCTACCATCGGTGAACGAACGATATGGCCGCTGATGGCTGCAGGTGCAGCGGCTTCAGCCGGTGCCGCAGGGGCAACCGCGGTAGCCAGAGCTGGCTGCTGTGGAGCAGGCATGGCGTAAGCCTGTTGCATCATTGGGTAAGCTTGTTGTGGTGCTGCGCGGCTGATGCGTACTGACTCTTCACCTTCAGAAATTTCCAGTTCAGAAATGCCTGATTCTTCAACCAGTTCGATCAGTTTTTTGATTTTACGAATATCCATGGGTGTGATTCCGTACTCTTATGCAGGTAATTAATTGGATTTTGACAAGCGGTTAACCGCTGCCTGTAAAGCAAAATGGTAGCCATCTGCGCCAAGTCCGCAGATAACGCCCACCGCGATATCGGAAAGATATGAATGGTGTCTGAATGCTTCGCGGGCATGAACGTTGGAGAGGTGGATCTCGATGAACGGGATTTGCACCGCCAACAGTGCGTCACGAAGCGCCACGCTGGTATGGGTAAAGGCTGCGGGATTGATCAAAATAAAATCGGTGTTTCCCCGGGCCTGATGGATCCTGTCAATCAGGAGGTGCTCTGCGTTAGATTGCAGATGGCTTAACGCAACGTCAGCTGCGGCGGCCTGCTGTTCCAAACCTTTAACAATATCGTTAAGCGTGGTACTTCCGTAGGTTTCTGGCTCACGCGTTCCCAGCAAATTAAGGTTGGGACCGTTGAGAAGCAAAATGTCAAACTTATGCGCCATTATGAGCCTATCTCCTGCGATTAGTACGAGGTCGAAGAAAATACCTTGATGACGCCAATTTGTCACCTATTTCATGACAAATCAACCCAGACTTTTCTTAGGGAGGGCTGTATTATAACCATATCGAGGCAATTCGCAGCCAAATACTGGTCTTATCAGCGAAGATTATCAACCCCCAGTTTGAAACTGAGGGTTACATTGGGAAGATTTAAAGGGGATCGCCGCGAGGTTCAGAACGTTATCTAAACCACTGACGGAACTTCTTGTAGCGAAGTAGCAGCAAGATCGCCGCAATTAGCGCATAAATGATCGGTTGTGGCGAATAAGTCTTTACCGACCACAAATAATGGATGGGGGCCAATATCGCTACCACATAAACGCCATTATGCAGAATCTGCCATTTTTTCCCTAACTTACGCTGTGACCATAGCGTAGACGTTGCGGCCAGAAACAGCAAAATAAACCAGCTAATGATCCCCAGCGTTAAATACGGACGCGAAATCAGCTCGCTGCCGAGCAGGCCGAGATTATTGATCCCAAGTTCGAGGAATGAATAACTCAGCAAATGAAGACTCGCCCAGGCAAAACACCATAATCCTATCAACCGACGGACGCGGATCAGCAGTGGCTGTTTGCCATAGCGTGCCACGGGCGTAACAAGCAGGCTGGCCAGCAGCAGCTTCAAGGTCATTCTGCCGGTAAAATGCTGGATATCTTTTGCAGGGTCGGCGCTAAACCAGCCCTGGTTAATAGAAAGGATTATCCACAACAGCGGCAAAAAGGCCGCCAAATGGATTAACACCTTGAGCCAGGTTATCTGTTTAAGTGTCAGGCGCGGTATCTTCATTCAGTAATTCGCTCGCAAATCCAATCCGCGGTACAAATGCCCCACCTCTTTTTCATAGCCGTTATACAGCAGGGTAGGCTGGCGTTTAACGTCGAGAATACCGCCAGAACCGATAAAACGCTCAGTTGCCTGCGACCAGCGAGGGTGATCGACGTGCGGGTTCACATTGGCATAAAAGCCGTATTCGTTTGAGGCAATCTGATTCCAGGTGGTGGGCGGTTGGTCTTTCACCAGGCGAATGTGTACGATTGACTTGATGCCCTTAAAGCCGTATTTCCACGGAATAGTCAGGCGGATAGGTGCACCATTTTGCGGTGGCATGCTTTTACCATAAACGCCGACCGACATCAGCGCCAGCGGGTTCATCGCTTCATCAAGACGCAGGCCTTCAACGTAAGGATAATTAAGACCCCCGCCGATAAAACGGTCTTTCTGGCCCGGCATGTGTTCAGGATCGTATAATGTGGTGAAGGCCACAAAGCGGGCATCGCTGGTCGGCTCAACCCATTTCAGCAGCGCACTGAGCGGGAATCCGACCCACGGCACCACCATTGACCAGGCCTCTACACAGCGCATGCGGTAAATACGCTGCTCCAGCGGGAAGCGTTTAAGAATGTCGTCCATGTCGAGCGTCATCGGCTTGGCGACTTCGCCGTCAATGGTGATTTTCCAGGGCGATGTTGGCAACTGACCGGCATTGGCAGCAGGATCGGCCTTATCCAGACCAAATTCGTAAAAATTGTTATAGCCGGTAACTTTGTCCTCGGGCGTGAGCGGTAAATCCGCTTGATACATGGCCGGCTTGGTAAAATCGAGCGGTTTGCCCGGCGGTGGTTTCGGGCGATCGTTCCCCTTGAACCACGAAAGCACATCGGCCTGAGAAGTGGATGGCAAGGCTAAAGATGCGGCGCCAAGTCCCAGCGCCTGCAGGACTTTTCGGCGATCGTGGAAGATGCTCTCTGGGGTAACGTCGGCTTCGGTTAACACCTTTTTATTGCTCATGACATGCTCCGGTAAATGACCCTGAGTCGCGAACGGCATCGGGTGAGTTACAATTACTTTTATTATTTAATACAGCATGACGCTAAAATAGGGGTTTAGCGAGGCAGCGCGAGAAAATACGAAATTTCGCAGGCCTGCGCCAGAAATTGGGTAGCCGCTGCAGATACATAAGAAATGTGAATTGATGAAACCCGCTCTTGCTATGCTATTTATATACGCCTGCAGTTAGGCAGGACAATTTGCGTAACAAACCACATAAACTGAGTAAGGCACAGGGATGCGATTTACTACCAGATTATATGCGATGATTACAATGCTGGTCGCACTCACCGTTTTTTTGATGCTGGTGGGCGTGACGTTCAGCTTTGTTTATCTCAATAAACAGAATTCCGAGCAGCATTTACGCGCGCTGTCGACCTCTGTCGACCAAAGTCTGCTGTCCAATCCTCCCGCTTCGTTGCATAGCTGGTTACCGCTGGTGATGAACCAGCTCGATATTCGCCAGGTTCAGGTTGTTGCAAACAGTGGGCCGGTTTATAGCCATGACAATTCACCACAAAAAGACACTGACTGGGACAGCCATATTCCCGACTTGCTTACCGAGCATCTTCCGCTGTTACAGCATCCCGACCTGAGCATGAAAGTGGTGTATCTGGACCCGGTAAGCAGCTATGCCCGCTCGATGCGCACCACGCTTTACATCAGTTTTGCCATCCTGCTGATTATTATCGCTACGCTGTCGAGCTTTCGCTGGCTGCGGCTGCAAACTTCGGGGCTTGAGCGGCTCGAAGATCGCGCATCGCGCATTTTACGCGGCCAGCGTGACAACCTTCCTTTGGGTGACGTCAGGGAGTGGCCGCAGCGGGCCAGCGCCGCAATCGATAAACTGCTGGTAGACCTCGGTGAAGCGCGCGAACAGCGCAGCCGCGTGGACACGTTAATTCGCGCCTATGCACAGCAGGATGCCAAAACCGGACTTAGCAATCGGTTGTTCTTTGACAATCAGCTCACTACCGAACTGGAAGAAGAGGGCGCCTACGGAATTCTCATGCTGATTCGCCTGCCCGATTTCGATACGCTGCGCGATACGCACGGGCAGGCGCTGGTTAAAGACTTAATGTCTTCCATGGTCAATTTGCTGTCGACGTTTGTCATGCGATACCCCTCGGCACTTCTGGCGCGCTACTACCACAGTGATTTTGCAGTTCTGCTCCCGCACAGCACCTTGAAAGAGGCCGAAGTGATGGCCGCGCAGTTGGTGAAGGCGGTGGGCGTGTTGCCGTCCTCTTCGATTATCGACCGCGATGCGCTGCTATATATAGGTATCAGCAGCTATCGCTATGGCCAGACGCTGGAAGAAGTGATGGACTCCGCGGAGCAGGCCACGCGTAATGCTGCCTTCCAGGGCAGCAACGGTTGGCTGGTTTATGACAGTAACGTCCCTGAAAAAGGGCGCGGTAGCGTTCGTTGGCGCACCTTGCTTGAAGACACGCTGGCACGCGGCGGACCTAGGTTGTATCAGAAACCGGCGATGAACAAGGCCGGTGTTTTGGACCATCGTGAAGTGCAGCGCCGCATATTTGACGGCACGCGTGAGCTGCTCGCCGCCGAATTTATTCCGCTGGTCACCCAGTTTGGCCTGTCGCAAAGCTTCGATCGCCGCATGATTGGTCAGATTATTCCGTTACTGACCCAATGGCCGGACGAGACGCTGGCATTTCACCTCACCGTTGATTCATTATTACAACGATCTTTTGTGCGCTGGCTGCGTGATGTGTTGCTCCAGTGTGAAAAATCGCAGAGAAATCGAATTCTTATTGAACTTGCAGAGGCCGATCTCTGTCAACATATCGACCGTCTGCGTCCGGCACTGCGATTGTTGCAGGGTTTAGGGTGCAGATTGGCCGTTTCTCAGGCCGGGCTGACTGTAGTAAGCACGTCCTATCTGAAGTCTTTCCCGATTGAACGGGTAAAACTTCACCCCGGATTGGTCCGCGATATTGATAAGCGGGTTGAAAATCAACTATTTGTGCAAAGTCTGCTGAGCGCCTGTAAGGGCACGCAGGCCAAGGTCTACGCCTCCGGCGTTCGCAGTATTGACGAATGGCTGGTCCTGTTGGAAAACGGAATCCACGGCGGTCAGGGTGATTTTTTTGCTACGCCACAGGTCATCGACCCGGTCGGAAAAAAATATTCACACAACCACGGGGTTTAAACTGATCCCAACGGGAAAATTTAACGTAGAATGGCGCAGCCCTGCCATTTGCACATTAGGGCGCCCGTTTTAGTGCATTATTTCTACCGTATGCGCTGAGTTATGTCGGGTAAAGTGTAAGAATTTATGTGCACCGTCCGCGACTTAACCGTTGCCTGTGCGAGTTAACCTGAATCTGGGATTCAAGTTTCTTCCTCAGTGTATTTAATCACCAAGTTAAGTAGCGAACGTTGCTGACAATTTTCACCGAAGCAGAACGTTTTTGCGCCTTGTCGCTGCTTCGTGTGGTTGGTAAAGTAGGCAGATTTTATTTTCCGCCCCCAGCTTGCAGGATTATCCTTTCGTTATGTTTAAGAAATTTCGCGGCATGTTTTCCAACGACTTGTCCATCGACCTGGGTACTGCCAATACCCTTATTTATGTAAAAGGACAAGGCATCGTGTTGAATGAGCCATCAGTTGTGGCTATTCGTCAGGATCGTGCTGGTTCACCTAAAAGCGTTGCGGCCGTGGGCCATGATGCAAAACAGATGCTTGGACGTACTCCAGGCAACATTGCGGCTATTCGTCCAATGAAAGACGGCGTGATCGCCGACTTCTTCGTGACTGAAAAAATGTTGCAACACTTTATTAAACAGGTTCACAGCAACAGCTTTATGCGCCCAAGCCCGCGCGTATTGGTATGTGTGCCAGTTGGCGCGACGCAGGTTGAGCGTCGTGCAATTCGTGAATCTGCACAGGGTGCAGGCGCACGTGAAGTCTTCCTGATTGAAGAGCCAATGGCCGCTGCAATCGGCGCAGGCCTGCCGGTTTCCGAGGCAACCGGTTCTATGGTTGTTGATATCGGCGGTGGTACGACCGAAGTGGCCGTTATCTCCCTGAACGGAGTGGTTTACTCCTCATCCGTGCGCATTGGTGGCGACCGTTTCGATGAAGCCATCATTAATTACGTGCGCCGCAACTATGGTTCACTGATTGGTGAAGCGACCGCCGAGCGCATCAAGCACGGCATCGGTTCTGCTTATCCAGGTGATGAAGTGCACGAGATTGAAGTGCGCGGTCGTAACCTGGCAGAAGGCGTACCGCGTGGTTTCACGCTGAACTCCAACGAAATTCTCGAAGCCCTGCAGGAACCGTTGACCGGTATCGTGAGCGCGGTGATGGTTGCACTGGAACAGTGTCCACCAGAGTTGGCGTCCGATATCTCCGAGCGCGGCATGGTACTGACCGGTGGTGGCGCATTGCTGCGTAACCTCGATCGCCTGCTGATGGAAGAAACCGGTATTCCTGTGGTAGTAGCAGAAGATCCGCTGACCTGCGTTGCGCGCGGCGGTGGTAAAGCATTGGAAATGATCGACATGCACGGCGGCGACCTCTTCAGCGAAGAATAAGCCTCCCAAGAGTAGTGTATGCCCAAGGTAATTGAGGGTGCAGCTCGCGTGTTAACGCCGGTGCAGCTTCAACTACGTCGGGAATAGTGAAAACTAGCCTGCCGCGGAAGAGAGGGCTGCCCCTGTGGCTAAGCCCGCAGTGTCTAAGTTTGAGTGTCTGAACGGATTGTGACGCTACGCCTGAACCTTTACGGGTTCAGGCCTGTTTTCCTGCGTGTCCGTCTGCACCGTTTTATACCTGCTACCATTCCTGTTAGGGTATTGTTTCGCTCAGATCGGCTGAAATTTCCCGTTGCCGAGGAACTCGCATATTTTATGAAGCCTATTTTTAGCAGAGGTCCGTCTCTGCAGTTGCGACTTTTTTTGGCTATTCTCACGGCCATCGTCCTGATTTTTGCCGACAGTAAGGTAGGTACCTTCGTCCAGATCCGCACCTACATGGATACTGCCGTCAGCCCTTTCTACTTCTTGTCCAATGCGCCAAGAGAATTCCTGGATAACGTCTCCCAAACGCTGGCAACTCGCCAACAGCTTGAACTCGAAAACCGTGCTCTGCGCCAGGAACTGCTGCTGAAAAACAGCGATCTGCTGCTGTTGGGTCAATTCAAGCAGGAGAACGCCCGACTGCGCGAACTGCTGGGATCACCGCTGCGTCAGGATGAACACAAAATGGTGGCGCAGGTTCTGTCGACCAGCAATGATCCTTATAGCGATCAGGTGGTTATCGATAAAGGTAGCAACACGGGTGTTTACGTAGGTCAACCGGTTATCAGTGACAAAGGCGTTGTCGGTCAAGTTATTGCCGTTGCCGCCGTGACCAGCCGCGTATTGCTTATCTGCGATGCATCTCACGCTATCCCAATTCAGGTACTGCGCAACGATATTCGCGTTATTGCCGCCGGTAGCGGCTGTGCTGACGATCTCCAACTCGAACATTTACCGGCCAATACCGATATTCGCGTGGGCGATGTGCTGGTGACATCAGGACTTGGCGGCCGTTTCCCTGAAGGGTATCCGGTTGCGGTAGTGTCATCGGTTAAAGTCGACAATCAGCGTGCCTATACTGTTATTCAGGCGCGTCCAACTGCGGGCCTGCAGCGTCTGCGCTATCTGCTGCTGCTGTGGGGCGCAGATCGCAACGGTGAAAAACCGATGTCACCGGAAGAAGTACACCGCATTGCCAACGAGCGTCTGATGCAGATGATGCCACAAGTATTGCCACCGGCTAATGAGATGGGGCCGCCCGCGCCAGTGCCTGCTCCGGCAACCGGCACGGTAACAGCACCTGTTGCCACGCCTGTAACAACGCACGGTGGCAGACGATGAACGGCTATCGGAGCCACGGACGCTGGATTATTTGGCTATCCTTTATCATAGCGATGTTATTACAGGTAATGCCGTGGCCTGACCAACTCTATATGTTCCGCCCGTCGTGGCTGATGCTTATCCTGATTTATTGGGTGATGGCGCTGCCGCATCGCGTTAACGTTGGCACCGGCTTTCTGGTGGGCTTCATGATGGATCTGGTGTTGGGTTCAACACTGGGTGTTCGTGCACTGGCATTGGCTATCACCGCTTATTTGGTGGCCTTCAAGTTTCAGCTGTTCCGCAATATGGCATTATGGCAGCAGGCGCTGATCGTCATGCTGCTGTCGATGGCGGTAAACGTGATTGTCTTCTGGGCCGAATTCCTGGTGGTTAATGTCTCTTTCAGACCGCAGATTTTCTGGAGCAGCGTGGTTGACGGCGTGCTGTGGCCTTGGCTGTTCCTGCTGATGCGTAAAATCCGCCGTCAGTTTGCCGTACAATAAGGGTTTTATGACTTTACTTTATCTCGCATCGGGTTCGCCGCGTCGTCGTGAGTTGTTAACGGTGCTGGAATTGCCTTTCGAACGGCTGACGACTGAGGTGGCTGAAGAGCGTCAGTCCGGTGAAACACCTGACGTTTATGTTCAGCGTTTGGCGTTGGATAAAGCCAAAGCCGGGGTGGCCGTGGCGCCTCGGGACTTGCCGGTATTGGGCGCAGACACTATTGTGGTGCTTGATGGCCGCGTTCTGGAAAAACCCGTCGATATTCTGCAGGCTGCTGAAATGCTGGCGGCGCTGTCAGGGCGTCAGCATCAGGTGATGACCGCTATCGCCTTTGCCGATGCAGAGAGACATCTTACGGCGATGGTTGTGACTGATGTCACCTTCAGAACGCTATCCTCTGAGGATATTCAGCACTATATTTCGAGCGGTGAGCCCATGGATAAAGCAGGGGCATACGGTATTCAAGGAAAGGGCGGATGTTTCGTCCGTGAGATTCGCGGCAGTTACTATGCAGTCGTTGGGCTTCCTCTGGTCGAGACCCAGGAACTGTACAGTAATTTTGTTGCATTACGCGTTCTTAGGAGAAAGCATGACGGCTGAATTACTGGTTAATGTGACCCCATCAGAAACTCGGGTAGCCTACATTGACGGCGGGATCCTGCAAGAGATCCACATCGAGCGGGAGGCTAAGCGCGGGATTGCAGGCAATATTTACAAAGGTCGCGTGAGCCGTGTTCTGCCCGGTATGCAGGCGGCTTTTGTTGATATTGGTCTCGAAAAAGCGGCCTTTCTTCATGCTTCCGACATCATGCCTCACACTGAGTGTGTGGCGCGCGATGAGCAAAAAAAATTCAACGTCCGCGATATCGTCGAGTTGGTTCATCAGGGGCAAGATTTGATGGTTCAGGTGGTGAAAGATCCGCTGGGCACCAAAGGCGCGCGCCTGACTACCGACATCACTTTGCCTTCTCGCTATCTGGTTTTCATGCCGGGTGCTGCCCATGTTGGCGTGTCGCAGCGTATTGAAAGCGAAGCCGAGCGTGACCGTCTTAAGCGTATCGTTTCTGCCTATTGCGATGAGCAGGGGGGCTACATTATCCGCACCGCCGCTGAGGGCGTGGGTGAAGAAGAGTTGTCTCAGGACGCCGCCTACCTCAAGCGCCTGTGGACCAAGGTAATGGAGCGCAAGCGCCGTAATATCACCAAGTGCAAACTTTATGGCGAACTGGCCTTGGCACACCGAGTACTGCGCGACTTTACCGGCCAAGAGTTGAACCGTATCCGCGTCGATTCACGTCTGACCTATGAGCTGCTAACCGAGTTTACCGGTGAATACATGCCGGAGCTGACCGACAAGCTCGAGCACTACAGCGGCAAGCAGCCGATTTTTGACCTCTATGACGTTGAAAATGAAATCCAGCGCGCGCTGGAGCGTAAAGTCGAGCTTAAGTCCGGTGGGTATCTGATTATCGATCAGACCGAAGCCATGACCACTATCGACATCAACACCGGTGCGTTCGTGGGGCATCGCAATCTTGAAGAAACCATCTTCAATACCAATACCGAAGCTACTCAGGCCATTGCACGCCAGCTTCGACTGCGTAATTTGGGCGGTATCATCATCATCGACTTTATCGATATGTCGAATGACGAGCACCGTCGCCGCGTTCTGCACTCTTTGGAGCAGGCGTTGTCGAAGGATCGCGTTAAAACCGGGATCCACGGATTTTCGGCACTGGGTTTGGTCGAAATGACCCGTAAACGAACCCGTGAAAGCGTGGAGCATGTGCTGTGCAGCGATTGTCCAACCTGCCACGCGCGCGGTACGGTGAAAACCGTCGAGACAGTGTGCTATGAAATTTTGCGTGAAATCGTTCGCGTGCATCACGCCTATGACGCCGACAGATTCCTGGTTTATGCCTCCGTCGCGGTGGGAGAGGCCCTGAAAGGCGAAGAGTCTCACGCACTGGCAGAAGTCGAAATCTTCGTCGGCAAACAAGTCAAAGTTCAAATCGAGCCCCTGTACAGTCAGGAGCAGTTTGACGTGGTGATGATGTAAATTACATTTTTTTGGCCGAAAATTTGCGGCCATTTTCATTGAAATCGAAGGTATTGAAAGCCAGGGTACGCAATGCAAGACAAGGAGATAAGTGTGAGGCGACTGCCCGGGATACTGCTAACCAGCTTCGCGACGATTGTTGTTATCGTCGCGTTGGCGATCAGTGGATTACGCCTGGCACTGCCTCAGCTTAATCGTTTCCAGCAGCCAATTGTCGATAAAATTTCGTCCATGACCGGTGTGCCCGTGAGCCTTTCTCAGGTCGAGGGCAGTTGGAAAACCTTTGGCCCGACGCTGGAGGTCAAAAATCTGGCAATTACCCTGCCGGACTCTTCGTGGAAGGTTGAACGCATCACGCTGGCGCTGGACGTATGGCAGTCGCTGCTGCATCTGCGCTGGCAGTTCCGCGATCTGACTTTCTACAATCTACAGCTTGATTTGAATTCAACCTTAGGCGGTGGCGACAATCACGGTAGCTCTATTGGTGCGAATCGTATCAGCGATATTTTCCTCAAGCAGGTCGACCATTTTGACTTGCGCAATAGCCGCATCACCTTCCTTACCCCTTCGGGCCCGCGCGCCGAGTTTGATATTCAGCAAATGACCTGGCTGAACTCGACTAACCGGCACCGCGCCGAAGGGCAGCTGGGATTATCGAGCTTCAACGGCCAGCACGGCGTGGTTCAACTGCGCATGGACTTGAACGACAACGACGGCCTGCTTAATGAAGGTAAAATCTACCTGCAGGCTGACGACATTGACATGAAGCCGTGGTTTAGCCGCTGGCTGCGCAGCAATACCGGCCTTGAAAGTGCTAATTTCAGCCTGGCGGCCTGGCTTACCGTGCGCGATGGGCAGGTTTTTGCCGGCGATATTCAGGTCAAGAAAGGCGAGGCGGTTTGGCATACTGACGAGCAATCGCACCGGCTTGATGTCGATAATCTTAGCCTGTACGGCAATCGTCAGGGCAACGGTTGGCAGGTTGGCACACCTCAGCTAAATTTGAAAACTGACGGTCAGGTGTGGCCAAAAGGGGCACTCAGCGCGCTTTATCTGCCTGAAAACGGCATTACCACTAATACCCAATTCCTGGGTCCTAACCAGCTTGAAGAGCTGCGCCTGCGCGGCACGAATATTCAGCTGGAAAGAATTGGGCCGCTTATTCCCACCATCTCATTCCTGACGCCTGCGCTACTTGAGCGCTGGAAAGACCTCAAGCCGACCGGCATGATTGACCAACTGGCGCTGGATATCCCACTTAAGCAGCCGGACCAGACCCGCTTTAACATGAAGTGGCACGACGTGGGCTGGCAGCGCTGGGAGCTGCTGCCGGGCGTGAATCATTTCAGCGGCAGTCTGCAAGGCAGCGTGCCTCGCGGACAGCTCAGCGTCCACTTGCAAGACAGCCTGCTGCCCTACGGTGAAATGTTCCGTGCCCCGTTCGAAATCAGCCAGGCCAGCGGCGTCTTCGACTGGACCAACAATGACACAGGCTGGTCGCTGTGGTCTAAAAACGTCAACGTTAAAGCCAAGGGCCTGTGGGCCACCGGCGGCTTTAGCTATGTTCAACCTGCTGCAAAAAACGGTCAGCCGTGGCTGAAAATCTTGTCCGGTATTCGGGTATATGACGGGGGACAGGCCTGGCGCTACTTCCCTGAAACGCTGATGGGCAAACATTTGGTTGATTACCTCAGTTCGGCAATTCAGGCCGGTCAGGTTGATAACGCCACATTGAGCTTTAATGGTAACCCGCACGACTTCCCTTTCAAGCACAATGAAGGGCAGTTTGAGGTTTGGGTTCCGCTGCGCCATTCTACCTTCCAGTTCCAGCCTGAATGGCCTGCGTTGACCAATCTCGATATCGATCTCGATTTTCTCAATGACGGCCTGTTTATGAAAGCAGCCCATACTCAGCTTGGCAACGCCTCAGGTAACAATGTCGTGGCCAATATTCCCGATTACCTGAAAGAAAAACTGTTTATTGATGCTGACATTGTTGGGCAGGGCAGCGACATTGGCAGCTATTTCATGCAGACACCGCTGGATGATTCTCTGGGTGCGGCATTGCAGCAACTGCAAATTGGCGGGAGTGTTAGTGGGCGCTTACATCTTGATATCCCATTGAATGGACAGCTGGTTCGCGCCACCGGGGGCGTGAATTTAAAAAATAACAGCCTGTTCATCAAGCCGCTTGAAAGCAAGATTCAGAACCTTAACGGCCAGTTTAGCTTTGATAACGGCAATCTTGAAAGCAATGCGTTGACCGCCAACTGGTTTGGTCAGCCGGTTAATATTAACTTTAAAACGTTCGAACAGCCTGATAACTATGAGATTAGTGTCGGATTGAACGGTAACTGGCAGCCTGCAAAACTGCCTGGCCTACCCAAAGAGATTGCGGCAAGAATTGGCGGCAGCGCCAATTGGAAAAGTGCAGTAGATATTCTGCTACCGCATAAAGGTACGCCGACCTACAAGGCAGTCACCGAGGCGGATCTGAAGAATGTAAGCAGTCACTTACCTAATCCGTTGAATAAAACCGCAGGCCGCTCGCTGCCGTTGGTGGTCAACGTGCAGGGCGATTTACGAAGCTTTAACCTCAATGGCGTGTTGGCAGGGAAAGACCGTTTCAACAGCCGCTGGCTGCTGGGTAAACAGCTCACTCTTGACCGCGCGTCGTGGGAAGCCAATGCATCTAAAATGCCCGCACTCCCCGACAGCAGCAGCCTCACGCTGCATCTGCCTGCGCTGGATGGTGAAAGCTGGCTGGGCCTGCTTTCACCGGACAAGGCGACGCAGACTGAAAATAGCAAAATGGTTGGCTTCGGGTTCCCGCATCAAATTACCGTTACCACGCCGCGTCTTACCTTAGCGGGACAGGGGTGGAACGATTTAATGCTGACCTCGACTCAAAACGACGACGGCATGCATATTAAAGCCAAGGGCAAAGAGATTGACGGCTCGTTGGACATGAACAACCGCGGTCCGTGGCTGGCGAATCTGCGCTATCTTTACTTTAATCCGCAGTGGTCGACGGCGGGCGCAACCGCAAGCGGCGACACGGGCAGCCAAAATCCGTTCGGCAGCCACGTTTCATTTGCTAACTGGCCTGCCCTGAATGTGCGCTGTGACGCCTGCTGGTTCATGGGGCAAAGCCTGCGCAAGGTTAACGCCGACCTGGCGCCGCAGGGCAATACGTTGACCCTGCGCAATGGCCTGATTGATACCGGAGAAGGTCGCCTTGATGTGCAGGGCGACTGGAAGCAGGATGCACAAAACAATGACAGCACCGCCCTGAAAGGCACGCTCAGTGGCAAAAACATTGACCGCGCAACGTCGTTCCTTGGGGTAACTACGCCGCTGAAAGAAGCCCCTTTCAAAGTCGATTTCGATTTACACTGGAAAGATGCACCCTGGAAGCCAGACGTGAAAACCTTGAATGGCACCCTGAAAACCGACTTCGGCAAGGGTGAAATCATGGATATGGGCGGCGGTCGTGCGGGACAACTGCTGCGTCTGGTGAGCTTCGACGCACTATTGCGCAAGCTTCAACTCGATTTCAGAGATACGTTTGGGCAGGGCTTCTACTTTGATTCAATTAAGTCGACGGCCTGGATTAAAGACGGCGTAGTCCATACCAACGATTTGCTGGTGGATGGCCTGGCGGCGGACATCGCCATTAACGGTAACGTTGATCTGGTGACTCAGCGGTTGAATCTTGAGGCCGTCGTCGCCCCAGAAATTTCAGCCACCGTAGGTGTTGCTACCGCCTTCGTTATCAACCCGATCGTGGGCGCGGCGGTGTTTGCCGCCAGTAAGGCATTGGCGCCTCTGTGGAATAAAATCTCTCTGATCCGTTATCAGATTGATGGCACCATCGAACAACCCAAGATCCACGAGATTTTGCGGCAGTCCAAAGCCGCTAAAGATGCTCAGGCCGCTGCGGCTAAATAAGCGCGGCTCCGCTTCACGGTGTTGGCCGGGTCCACACTGTGGTAGGCTGTACATTGACTTTACATGACCAAAGAGAGTGAAGAAATTATGAGTCTGGCCCTAGTCAGTGAGCGGTTACTAACCGCTAATAACCTGAGTCAACAAGACCTGTTTTCGGTATTAGGCCAGTTGGCTGAGCGCCGTCTCGATTATGCCGATCTCTTTTTCCAGTCCAGTTTTCACGAAGCCTGGGTCATTGAAGACAGCATTATTAAAGACGGCTCGTACAATATCGACCAAGGCGTTGGCGTTCGCGCAGTAAGCGGTGAAAAAACCGGTTTTGCCTACGCCGACCAAATTACCCTTAATGCCTTGAATCAAAGCGCATTGGCCGCCCGCAGCATCGTGCGCGATCAGGGCAATGGCAAGGTCCATACTTTGGGCGCAATCCATCATGCTGCGCTCTATACGCTGGCTGACCCACTGCAAAGTATGCCGCGTGAAGAGAAAATTGCCCTGCTGCATCGCGTAGACAAAGTCGCTCGCTCTGCCGACAGCCGCGTGCAGGAAGTGTCTGCCAGCATCAGCGGCGTTTATGAAAGCGTGCTGGTTGCGGCAACCGACGGTACTCTGGCGGCCGATATTCGCCCGCTGGTGCGCCTGTCTGTGAGCGTACTGGTTGAGCAGGACGGTCGTCGTGAGCGCGGCGCAAGCGGTGGCGGCGGTCGTTTTGGCTATGAATACTTCCTTGAAACCGCCGACGGTGAGGTTATTGCCGATAACTATGCCCGTGAAGCGGTGCGTATGGCGTTGGTTAATCTGACAGCGGTTGCCGCACCGGCTGGCACCATGCCGGTTGTTCTGGGTGCAGGTTGGCCAGGTGTACTGTTGCATGAGGCCGTGGGTCACGGACTTGAAGGTGATTTTAACCGCCGTGGCACCTCGGTCTTTAGCGGTCAGATGGGCAAGCTGGTGGCCTCCGAGCTGTGCACTGTGGTTGACGATGGCACGATGCAGGGCCGTCGTGGTTCTATTTCGGTCGATGATGAAGGCGTGCCAGGACAGTACAACGTACTGATAGAAAACGGTATATTGAAGGGGTACATGCAGGATAAGCTCAACGCGCGCCTGATGGGCGTCGCGCCAACGGGTAACGGTCGCCGTGAGTCTTATGCACACCTGCCGATGCCGCGCATGACCAACACCTACATGCTCGGTGGCAAGTCTACGCCGGAAGATATTATCAGCAGCGTGGAATACGGCCTGTATGCGCCCAATTTTGGCGGCGGTCAGGTCGATATCACCTCGGGTAAATTTGTGTTCTCAACCTCTGAAGCCTATCTCATTGAGAAAGGCCGCATCACCAAGGCGGTGAAGGGCGCAACGCTAATAGGCTCCGGGATTGAAGCCATGCAGCAGATTTCAATGGTCGGTAACGATCTGGCACTCGACAAGGGCGTAGGGGTCTGTGGTAAAGAAGGCCAAAGCGTGCCGGTTGGCGTAGGTCAGCCAACGTTGAAGCTGGACAACCTGACTGTCGGCGGCACCGCTTAAAATAACCGGTGTCCTTAAAGCCACCGTTGCGTTGGCTGCGTTCGTTCACCCCAGTGACTTACTTGTGTAAGCTGCTGGGGATTTGCTCTCTTGCCGACGGGCGCTATTTCGCACCCGGTTCTCTTTTGCGATGCTGCCGATAAACCTTGCTCACTTCTTTGAAATAATCCGTCAGATAATTAATGCACACCTGCACCTTCAGCGGCAGTTTGTCTTTTTCAGTGTGCAATGCATACACCGGGCGCGGTTCTGATTGATAGTTGCCAAACAGAATCTCGACTTCCCCCCTGTTTATCTCATCAATAATCCACATCAGCGGGATATAGGCGATACCGACGCCGGATTTCAGCCAGCGGATCATGGTTTGTGAATCATTAGTGACAAAACGCCCCTGAGGATGAATGCGTATCGCCTGACCTTCAGGGGAAATAAGGTCGAAATCACTGTCTGGCCGCACGCTATATTCCAGCCATGAGAAGTTAACCATGTCTGCCGGTGCTTCGGGCTTACCGTGCTGAATTAGATAGCTTTTTGCCGCACAAACTACCATCGGCATCGACCCTAGATGCTTGGAGAACAGGCTCGAATCCTGCAGCTTGCCGACGCGGATCACAATATCCAGGCCATCTGAGATCAGATCCGGTGCAGGAATTCCGGTAACCAGATTCACTGTGAGCCCCGGGTACTCACTCAGCATCTCGGCCGTCATGGCAGCAAGAACATTTTGTGCCATTGTTGAGGAGCTGCCGATGCGTAATGTACCGGTTGGCGTGTTATTAAAAGCGTATAATTGCTCGTGCACTTCGCGCACGTTATGCAGCATTTTGTGGCAGCCCTGGTAGTAAATCTTACCGGCTTCCGTCAGGCCAAGGCTGCGGGTGCTTCTATTTAATAGCTTGATTTGTAATTCATTTTCAAGCTTGCTGATGCTTTGGCTGATGGCGGAAACGCTCATATGAAGGCGCAGGGCAGCCGCAGTATACGAGCCGCTTTCAACCACCTGAGCAAAAATCGACATGCGTTTTAATCGGTCCATTGTTAAGCCCAGCTTAAAAGTGATTGTGATCACAGAATGTTGATAACTTGATAATAAGCAGGCTAATATACTTGTCCAGATAAAAGCCTCAAGTTCGGATGCAGTGAAACCCATTATCTTACCTTCGCCGACTTTTCTGGCAATCCAACGCTAGTCTTCTGCACATGCTTTAAAGAGTCATCTCTTGAAGTGTGCCGGTATTGTTGAAAATTCTGAATCAGAAACGCGCGGTAATGTTAAAATTAATAAATAATATGAGGACTGCTGTGCGTTTTTACCTTTGTGGTATGAGTCTAAGGAAATATCCATGAGTTTGCTTCCGGTAATGGTGATTTTCGGATTGTCGTTTCCCCCGGTTTTCTTCGAAATACTGTTGGCGTTGCTGGTATTTTTTATACTGCGCCGGATTTTGACGCCTACGGGGATCTATGATTTTGTCTGGCATCCGGCATTATTTAATACGGCTTTGTATTGCTGTCTCTTCTATCTAATATCCTGCGCTTTCGTCTGAGGCTGTCGTGAAAAACTTATCAATAAAAATAATACGTTACGCAATAACGTTTATCATTGTGGTCCTGGCCGCCATCGCGATTTTCCGTGCCTGGGTCTTTTATACTGAATCTCCCTGGACGCGTGACGCAAAATTCACCGCCGACGTTGTGGCGATTGCTCCCGACGTCGCCGGGCTGGTGACAGACGTGCCGGTGCGCGATAACCAGTTGGTGGCTAAGGGTGATGTGCTTTTCAAGATTGACCAACCTCGCTATCAGGTGGCATTAGATCAGGCCAATGCCGACGTTGCCTATTATCAGGCGCTGGCAGACGAGAAAAAACGTGAGGCTAATCGCCGCGTCAAACTCGGCACGCAGGCGATGTCTATCGAGGCCATTGAGCAGGCGACCAGTGATTTGCAAACCACTCTTCACCAGTTGGCAAAAGCCAAGGCAACGGCAGATGCAGCAGCGCTTGACCTGCAGCGTACCGTCGTTGTGGCCCCGGCCGATGGCTGGATAACCAACCTTACCGTTCACCCTGGTGACTTTATTACCCGCGGTGAAACCACCGTGGCGCTGGTGAAAGAGCACACCTTCTACGTGCTGGCCTACATGGAAGAAACAAAACTGGCACGCGTGCGTATCGGCGATCGCGTCGAGATAACGCCGCTGGGCAGTAATCGCATCCTGCATGGCACGGTAGACAGCGTAGCCGCCGCGGTCACGAACAGCAGCAGCACCGCCGCCAGCAACGGCCTGGCGACTATCGACAGCAACCTTGAGTGGGTGCGCCTTGCGCAGCGCGTACCGGTTAAAATCACCCTCGACGACATGGATGAAAAACATCCGTATCCGGCAGGCACTACCGCTACCGTTGTGGTCGCCGGTGAGCATGACCGCGTAGAGCACGGCTCTTGGTTTACTAAATTCCTGCACCGTCTGCGCGAGTTTGGTTAAGAGAAAATAAAATGAATAGCCAGACACTCCTACGCATGCGATTCGCCTGCAAGTTGACCTTTGCCATTTTGGGTGCGCTGGTTTTCGGGTTTTATCTTCAGCTAGAAACACCACGCTGGTCGGCGATGACCGCGGCCATCGTGGCCGCCGGTCCCGCTCTGGTGGCGGGGGGGGAACCTTTTGCCGGGGCTATCCGCCATCGCGGTATTTTGCGCGTTATCGGCACATTTATCGGCTGTATTGCCGCTATTGCCATCATTATGACCTTTGCTCGTGCACCCGCTCTGATGCTGTTGGTGTGCTGCCTTTGGGCCGGCTTCTGTACCTGGTGGTCGACCGTAGTACGGGTAGAAAACTCCTACGCTTTTGGCCTGGCGGGCTACACGGCGCTTATCATTGTGGTGCTGTCATCTTCTAATGTGGTTGAAGCCCCGCAGTTTGCCGTCGAACGATGCAGTGAAATCGTGGTGGGTATTTGCGCCGCTATTTTTGCCGACCTGATTTTCTCACCGCGTTCTATTAAGAAAGACATCGATCGTGCCGTGGACCAGCTGATGCTCGACCAGTTCATGTTGATCAAGCTGAGTGTCAATCAGGCTGAAAAAGAAGAAATGGATAAAGCCTGGAACACGCTGGTTAAAAGCAGTACCGCTATCAATGCCATGCGCGGCAGTCTGATGATGGAGTCTTCCCGCTGGCAGCGCGTTAACCGCCGGCTTAAGGCTCTGCACAGCATCTCATTGGGCATGATCACACAGGCGTGCGAAACGTACATTATTATGCAGACCACGCCGGAGCTGGTGCCGGAAGGGATAAAACAGCTAGTCAACGAGCCGGTTGAAAATTTGCAGGACGTGCGTAAAAAAATGAAGCAGCTGCGCCAGATTGCCACCACGATCCCAACTGATAGCATCGCTTTGCCGCTCTATTCGTGGATAGGCTCCGGCAGCCGTGCATTGTTAATGATTAAAGGCATTCACACCAACAGCAGCATTAGCAGCACTGAAAACAATGTGCTGAGCGGTGAAGTGGTGGTGAAACCCGCCTCGGCCGAAATGCATCACGCCATGATTAACGGCCTGCGTACCTTCGTCTCAAGCGCCATTGGCTGTTTGCTATGGCTGTGGACCGGCTGGACCTCAGGGTCAGGGTGTATCGTCATTATCGCGGTGATTACCTCACTGGCGATGCGCACGCCGAATCCTCGCATGATGGCTATCGACTTTATGGTTGGCATGCTGGCAGCTATCCCGATAGGTTCTTTGTTTTACATGGTTATTCTGCCGTGGACGCAGCAAAGTTTATTCTTGCTCTGCCTGTCGCTCGGCATCTTTATCTTTGTTATCGGGATCGAGGTTCAA
Source organism: Rouxiella sp. S1S-2 (assembly GCF_009208105.1). Taxonomy (NCBI): domain Bacteria; kingdom Pseudomonadati; phylum Pseudomonadota; class Gammaproteobacteria; order Enterobacterales; family Yersiniaceae; genus Rouxiella; species Rouxiella sp. S1S-2. The sequence goes on along the minus strand of NZ_WFKL01000001.1, from coordinate 4,995,652 downwards.
AAACGTCGTTTAGGCGTATTGGGCCTACTGGTGGGCTGTATCAACATTCTGGTGCTCAGTAACCCAATGACCTTTGACGTGACCAGTTTCCTCGATAACGCGACCGGCCAGGCCATTGGCTGTGTGATTGCGTTGGTCGTGCTTTCGCTTATTCGCGACAAATCACGTGATAAAACCGGACGTACGCTGCTTAACCGTTTTGTCAGTAGTGCGGTATCGGCGCTTACCACCAAGGCCTATCGTCGTCGTGAAAATCATCTGCCGGCGCTTTATCATCAGTTGAATCAGCTGCTGGTGCTGTTTCCGAATGACATCGGTAAATATCGTCTGGCGCTGCAGCTTATCATTGCCCATCAACGGCTGAAGCTGGCAGAAGTGCCGGTCAACGAAGAGCTTTCGGCGTTCCATAAGCAGATCCGCCACACGGCCGATCGGGTAGTCTCCTCCCAACGTGAAGGCAAGCGTGAGTACTACTATCAGCGTCTGTTGAAAGAGATGGGAGAGTATCAGCAAAAACTGGTGGAATACGATGCGCCACCGAAGGTCACTGAACCTGTCAGGCGCTTGTGCAACCTGTTGCACAATTACCAGCGGGCTTTCCTGCAGTAAGCGAACGCTAGCAACAAGAAAACAAAAGGCTGACGCCATGAATGCGTCAGCCTTTTTTATTGCCTATGTGTAGAAATGGTGCATGAAACCTTGGGGTTAAGCAGTCTGAAAAGCACAGTAGACGGATGTGCTACCTCAGCGGGCGGGTGATTAATGACTATACTTAAGCATCAATTATTCCTTATTTTTCGCCGAAAACCCTGGTGAATCCCGCTCAACCGAAAGGATCGTTATGTCGACTCAACAAAAGAAACTTTCAGAACATCAGCTGTTTAAAACTGGCTATTTCGTTGCCGGTTCCTGGAAGAAAACCACTGAAACTTTTGACGTTGAAAATCCTGCTACCGGGGACGTTGTTGCTAAAGTTTCACGGGCCGGAAAGGCCGAAACAGAAGCCGCAATCAAGGCTGCTAGCGAAGCCTTTCCCGCATGGCGTAAAACCACCGGCAAGGCTCGCGCCGAAATTTTACATCGCTGGTATGAGTTAATGATTGAAAACAAGCAGTTCCTTGGCGAACTGATGGTGGCTGAGCAGGGTAAGCCGTTGAAGGAAGCGCTGGGTGAGGTGGAATATGCCGCCAGCTTCCTGCAGTGGTTTGGCGAAGAAGCCAAGCGCGCCAACGGGGAAATTATCCCTCCGGTAAAATCGGGGTCACGCATTCTTGCCACCCGCGAACCCGTTGGTGTAGTGGCCGCCATTACGCCATGGAATTTTCCTCTGGCGATGCTAACCCGCAAGCTGGGGCCTGCGCTGGCTGCGGGCTGCACCGGACTCATCAAACCTGCTAATAACACGCCGTTGTCGGCCTTTGCATTGCTCGAGCTGGCGAAGCAGGCGGGCGTGCCGGATGGCGTGATCAACGGCGTGGCGGGCGATACTTCGGCTATCAGCGACGCAATTATGGCCAGCAGTGCAGTGAGAAAAATCTCGTTTACCGGTTCAACAGAAGTCGGCAAAACGCTGGTACGCAACAGTGCCGATACCATGAAAAAAGTCTCGATGGAGCTGGGGGGGAATGCACCCTACATCGTGTTTGATGATGCCGACATCGATGCCGCGATTGACGGTGTGCTGGCCTGTAAATTCCGTAACGCCGGGCAGGTTTGCGTGTCGATTAACCGCATTTACGTGCAGGACGGCATCTATGACACCTTTGTTAAACGTTTGGCCGATGAAGTGAGTCAACTCAAAGTGGGTAACGGCATGGAGGAGGGCGTCATCGTTGGTCCGTTAATAAATATTAAAGGACTTGAAAAGGTTGAAGAACATGTTAAAGATGCCTTAGAACACGGCGGCAAGCTGTTGACCGGCGGGGCGCGGCATAAGTTGGGCGGCAATTTCTTCCAGCCGACGGTCATAGCGCAGGCAAACGACCAGATGAAAGTGGCGTCCGAAGAGACGTTTGGCCCACTGGCTGCCTGTTTCCGTTTTCAAACCGAAGAAGAAGCCGTTAAGCGCGCCAATGATTCAGAATTTGGCCTGGCGGCTTATTTTTATACCCAAAATCTGCAGCGCGTTTTCCGCGTGGCGGATGCGATTGAAAGCGGCATGATTGGCATTAACGAGTGCGCGCTTTCGACCGAAGTGGCGCCGTTTGGTGGCGTGAAAGAGTCCGGGCTTGGCCGAGAAGGTTCAGTACTGGGGTTGGAAGAATATCTGCAGGTTAAAACGCTGCATCTTGGCAATCTGTAGGCTGGGATCTGTCTATTCTAAAAGTAGGTGACAATGAGAGCAGTAAAGAGATGGCGCGGGATTAATCTGCTAATGGCGGCACTGTTGTTGATGCTTAGCGGCAGTTCGGTGGCGAAGATGAGTTTTTTCCACCCTGCTCAGGGAAATATTGAGTCATTAACGGCGGAAAATAATGTCGTTAGCTACCTGCGACAAAATCACCGCCTGCCTGATTTTTATGTCACCAAAAGACAGGCGCGAGATGCCGGTTGGGATGCTCGCGCCGGGAATCTTTGCCAGGTGCTGCCGGGTAAGGCGATTGGCGGAGACCGTTTTTCCAACCGAGAGCAGAGTTTGCCGTCAGCGCCGGGTCGCGTGTGGCGTGAGGCCGATATTAACTACCACTGCGGACGACGCGGTGCCGATCGCGTGCTGTTCGCCAATGATGGCCTTATCTATGTCAGCCGTAATCACTATAAGAATGTAGTTCGGGTGGAGTAAAAAAATGAAAAAAGTGGTTTTCGATTTTAATCATATCCCGGACCTGGCGGCCTTTTATGCCGATTTTGCCCATCAATTTACGCTCAACGAACAATTTGGCGCGAATCTGGATGCGCTGTGGGATGAAGTGACAGGCGGCATCGCGCTGCCGGTAGAAATTGATTTTATCAACCTGAATGTCGGGCGCAAAAGACGCTTTGGCGCGTTGGTACTGCTGTTCGAAGAGGCGGAAGAAGAGTTGGAGGGTGCGCTGCGATTTAACGTGTTCGATAAAGCTAAGCCTAAGCCTGATTTCTAACCTAGTAACCCATAAATAGTAAAGGCCCGCGATAACGGGCCTTTACACGTAGCTACAGCGTCAAAACAAGGGTTATTGTTTAGCTTCAGCCAGTTCACGGAGGTACTGGAAGATTTGGCGATAAGCCTTTGGCGGCTTGTTGGCAGCCTTCTCTTTCTGCGCGTTACGCACCAGCGCACGCAGCTGCTGACGGTCGGCCTGCGGATAAAGATCCAATACTGCCGGCACCGCGTCATCACCTTCTTCAACCAGACGGTCGCGAAGAACCTCAAGCTTGTGGAACAGCGAAACCTGTTGGTTATGGCGATTCTTCAGTTTGTCGAGCGCGGTTTGAATAGGTTCAATGTCGCGTGAACGTAGCATTTTACCAATAAGCTGCATCTGGCGACGGCGGCCTTCTTTCTTGATCTTCTGCGCGAGATTGATCGCAGCACGCAAGTCTTCATCGAGCGGGATCTTGTCGAGGGAGTTATTTCCCAGATCAACCATCTCGGCACCGAGATCTTTCAGTGCTTCTGCATCACGTTTGATTTCACTCTTGCTGACCCAGATGATCTCTTCATCTTCTTCGTTGTTCTCTTCAGGAACATCGTCGAGCCAGTCTTCTATTTTCTTAGTCATTATGGATCCTTAAAATTCTTGGGCGCATTATCGCACGGTTGGCACCAAAAGACCCAGACGGAATGCGAAATTGTGCTAAGTCTCTGTTAGACTCTGAAGAATATGAAGGTAATTATCTGCAACTTTTTACTTAACACCTTATTCAAAAGAAGGGCGGGCTGATGAACGTAACCACTCAAGTGGCTGAGCAACGTAAAACGCTGGAACAGGCCGTGGCGCAGGCTCTGGAGTTAGCGAAAGCTGGTTCTGACGGCGCGGAAGTGGCAGTCAGTAAAACAACCGGTATTGGGATAAGCACCCGCTTTGGTGAAGTTGAAAATGTTGAGTTTAACAGCGACGGCGCACTCGGCATTACTGTGTATTATCAACAACGTAAAGGTAGCGCGTCCTCTACCGATCTCAGCCCAGACGCGATTGCTCGCACCGTGCAGGCGGCGTTGGACATTGCGCGCTATACCTCGCCAGATCCTTTCGCAGGCGTAGCCGATGAGCAGATGCTGGCCTTTGACGCACCGGATCTCGACCTATTCCACCCAACCGAACTCGACGCCGATCGTGGAATAGAGCTTGCGGCGCAAGCTGAACAGGCCGCGCTGGCCGTGGATAAACGCATTACCAATACCGAAGGCGGCAGCTTCAACAGTCATTACGGAATTCGCGTGTTCGGCAACAGCCACGGCATGTTGAAAAGCTATTGTTCGACCCGTCACTCCCTCTCCGCATCAGTCATTGCCGAAGCAGCGGGTGATATGGAGCGCGATTATGCCTATACCATTGCCCGCTCAATCGACGAACTCAAAAGCCCAGAGTGGGTAGGGGCAGAGTGCGCTCGCCGCACGCTGTCACGCCTTTCTCCGCGCAAACTGCCGACCATGAAAGCGCCGGTGATGTTTGCCGCCGAAGTCGCTACCGGGCTTTTCGGGCATTTAGTCGGCGCAATCAGCGGCGGCAGCATCTATCGCAAATCTTCTTTCCTGCTCGACAGCCTGGGTAAACAGATTCTTCCTGAGTGGGTTACCGTTGAAGAGCATCCTCATCTGCTGAAGGGCATGGCGTCAACGCCGTTTGACAGCGAGGGCGTTCGCACCCAGCGCCGCGATATTGTGAAAGAGGGCGTACTGCAAACATGGCTAATGACCTGCTACTCCGCTCGCAAACTCGGCCTGCAAACCACCGGCCATGCGGGTGGCATTCACAACTGGCGCATTGCGGGTCAAGGTGACGATTTTAACGCGATGCTGCGTAAGTTGGGCAAAGGCCTGCTGGTGACTGAGTTGATGGGTCAGGCAGTGAGCGGCATCACCGGCGATTACTCGCGCGGTGCGGCCGGTTTCTGGGTCGAAAACGGTGAAATTCAGTATCCGGTTAGCGAAATAACCATCGCCGGGAACTTAAAAGATATGCTGCGCAACATGGTCAGTATTGGCAGCGACATTGAAACGCGCAGCAATATTCAGTGTGGCTCCATTATCCTGCCAGAGATGAAAATCGCCGGCGAATAAAATGTAACATCTTCTATAACAGCGACGGGCCCGCCGTCGCTGCCTTTCTGCTGCTCAGCCCCCTGTCACTTAACATTCTTTACAAAAAAGGGGTGCCAATTGCCTGGTGTTGCACTTATGTTAATGGCAGCAATAGTCCCACAAACAATGTCGTTATTTCTAATAAATCAAAAAATAAATGGAAGGTGAGCATGCGTAAACATGTTATTGCATTAGCGACGGTTGCCCTGCTGGGCTGGAGTATCCAGTCAATGGCGGCCGATTTAGAAACAGATATGGACACGATTGCCGATAACTACGGCAAGATTTTGAAAACTGACAGCAAGGCAGACTTCCTGGCTGGCTTGGAAAAAATGAAGGCAGCGGCGCAGGATGCTAAAAAATCCAAACCGCCTAAATTTGACTCCAAGCCAGATAATAGCCCTGAGATTCAGGACTATCACAAAGGTCTAGATACGCTGATTGGTCAGATCGATAAAGCCTCTGAGTTGGCAAAAGCCGATAAACTGGCCGATGCGAAGAAAGAGGCCGAAGGTTTTAAAGAAACTCGCAACGAAAATCATAAGAAATTTAAATAGTCCCCGTTCCTAGACCCTTCTCCGCCAAAAATGAGCGGGGAAGGGGCATTGACCTCTGCGCATTTCCCAGTCATTTCCACTGCTAAATCTTAATCGACCCGCGGTATGTGCCTTCTAATTGCATTTTTGAGAAATGGATCTGCTCAGTGCTCGCCATTTCCAGTTTGAACTGGAAAAAAACCGTCTACACACTAATTCGTCATGCGAGTAGGGTAAGAACAGATGAAAGTGGTTGCCAGTAAATAATGGGATCGCATCTGTAAAAGGGGCAGAGCAGATTGTTATGAAGAATGCACTTGAATTAAAAGATGCGCCAGAAAGAACCGAACAGTTATTGGCTGATATTCAAAAGATGTTGAACGCTGAAAATATATTTACCAACGACGTTCAGCAACAGATGTTAACTTCTCACGTTAAAGCCATGGTGTTGCGCTCTATTACCGGCGAGCCATTGCCGGAAGTTGAAAAAGAACTGTTTGATGAAATATCGGCAGAGTCGATGACAATGGCGGAAAAGGTTGTCGATATGCTGGGTAATTTGCCGATTGAGGAAGCCTATTTACTCTCGGTACATTTCGAAGTGGCGAAAGATAATAACCACTAATCGTGAAGATTTTAAAATCTATTTATTCATAACGTCGTATTTTTAACGTCATAAACAACTTATCTGGAGAGTTTAAATATGGGACAAGTCATCGTAGTTATCGGCGACCGCTTAGGTAAAGGCCAGAAAGTTGCAGCAGGCGTAGAAGCAGCGGGTGGTAAAGCCATTGTTATTCCTGGCGTTGCGGCCGACATGAAACTGGGCGACGTGATGAATGCGGAAGGTGCAACCTTTGGTATCTCCTTCTGCGGCAGCGGCGGTGCAGGTGCAATCACTGCCCAGAATAAATACAAATACAAAGCTAAACACGGTATGCGTTCTGTTGATGAAGGCGTAACGGCAATTAATGAAGGTTGTAAAGTACTGGGTTTTGGTTTTATGGACAAAGAAGAATTGGGTCAAAAATTGGTTGAAACTTATATCAAGAAAAATGGCCAGCCGTAATGAAGCAAAATTTAACTACCACGGTCAAGGTTGAGGGAAAAGGCGAGACAAAAGCTGCGGCTTTTTCCTCGGCGCTTAGCCAGGTCCAAAGAACCGTTCTTAAATCTACTGATAATATTTTGCTGCGCATTGAACCGCAGGACGTCAAGGTCATTACAGCAGAAGAGAAGGTTACCAGAGAGAAATTTTTGTTCTTCTTTCTGGCCAGGGAAAGGAAGAGTTATTACGTCGCGTTAGACATCACCGTCAATATGACCGTGATTAATACCGAACAGGTCATATTCACCAAGAAATAAATATTCGCCACAGGGAGAGCTGTCGCCGCAGGGTGCGCAGCTTTTCTTGCCGAGTATATAAAATCACAAGGATAACCTGATGTTTTTAATTATCTTATTCAAGTCGCTTATTATCGGCGGATTGGTGGGCGTTGGCGTAGGTGCAGGTGCTGCACGTATGTTCCACGCACCCACCGTACAGGGGATGGGGGCTTTTCGTACGCTGGGCGAGCTGAATTCTTGCGAAGGGGATCCGGCTTCACACTTCTCTTTCGGACTGGGCTTTTTCTTCAACGCCTGGGCGTCATCCGTGGCGGCAGGCTCCTTCACTCAGGACGTCGACCACCGCATTATTCCTAACTGGGCCGCTGCCGTGTTGATGATGAAAAATCGCAACGTGGCTGAAACCCTGCATGACCCGCGTAAGATGGCGATTGCTGGCGGCATCATCGGCATGATTGTCGTTGCCTTCCTGAACACGACGGCTTCTGCGGTTCCGCCTGCTCTACAGGTCACGGCAATCAAAGTGCTGGTACCTGCTGCCAACATGCTGGTCAACACGGTGATGCCGGTCATCTTCTGGCTGGCGGCGATTGATGCAGGCCGTCGTTCAGGCTTCTGGGGTACCATTTTTGGTGGTCTGGCGCAGATGATTATGGGCAACGCCGTACCGGGTCTGGTGCTGGGTATTCTGATCGGCAAAGGCGTTGAAGAGGGCGGCTGGAACCACGTCACTAAAGTGATGATGGGCGCGATTATTGCTCTGTTCGTGCTGAGCGGCTTCTTCCGTGGGTTCGACGTGAAACTGTTGCAGTCTTTCATGCTTGACGTCCCAACGTGGCTGAACGGCATCCATAACTCACTCAGTGGCAAATAAGGGGACATGAAAATGGAAGAACAAGCCAAAAGTGGTTTCTGGTACGCCGAATGGTCGTTCCCGATCTTTGTCGGATTACTCTCTGCCGGTGTGTTTGCCGGTACGCACATGTACTACTTGTACGGCATTGGTGCATTCAACGAAGTGGCATTTGTTTCGATGCTGCGTTCGGGGATGGACACTGGCGTTTATGGCGCAGTAGCTGCCTTCGGTGCCAGCTTCCTGTTTGCGCGCATCATTGAAGGTTCACTGGTCGGTATTCTTGATATCGGTGGCGCCATTCAGACCGGTATTGGCCTCGGCGTACCTGCGCTGCTGCTTGGTGCGGGCATCGTTTTCCCGGTCGCTAACTTCGCGGCCTCCCTGGTGACGGGCTTGGTCTTAGGGTTGGCGGTAGGTTACATCATTGTTCTGGCTCGTAAATTTACCATCAATCAGGGTAACTCTACCTACGGTGCCGACGTCATGATGGGCGCGGGTAACGCGACAGGCCGCTTCCTTGGACCTTTGATTATTCTTTCTGCCATGGCGGCATCTATTCCGATTGGTCTGGGTTCGTTGCTTGGCGCGCTGGTGTTTTACATCTGGAAAAAACCGCTGACCGGTGGCGCTATTCTTGGCGCGATGATCCTCGGTGCTATCTTCCCGATTTCGCTATAACAGATTGTTATTGATAGAGAGTTTAAGGAGACATGTCGTATGTATGATTTGATCCTCAGACAGGCAAAAAATGCAGACGGCAGCCTGACTGATATCGCCATTCTGGACGGCAAGCTGGCCGCAGTAGGTCAGCTTGCCGCAGAGGCGACCGCCACCCGAACGCTTGATCTCAAGGGCCAATATTGGGTCAGCGCAGGCTGGATCGACTCTCACGTTCACTGCTATGCAAAATCACCAATCTATTACGACGAGCCTGACCTGGTGGGCGTTGGCAGCGGGGTGACGACGGTCATTGACGCTGGCAGCACCGGCGCCAATGACGTCGATGATTTCTATCAAATCACCCGTGATGCCAAAACCAACGTCTTCGCTTTTTTGAACATTGCCCGCACCGGTATCGTGACGCAAAACGAACTGGCGGACATGAGTCAGATAGATAAAGTCGGCGTGCGTCAGGCGATGGCGAATAATCCTGACTTTATCATCGGTCTTAAAGCGCGCATGAGCAGCAGCGTGGTCGGTAAAAACGGCATCACACCGCTGTTTATTGCCAAAGAGATGCAGCAGGAAAACGGCGGTCTGCCGCTGATGGTGCACATTGGTAATAATCCACCCAATCTCGATGAAATTGCCGACGTGCTCGAGTCCGGCGACATTATCACCCACTGCTATAACGGCAAACCTAACCGCATCCTAACCCCTGAAGGGCAGCTGCGTGAGGCAATAAAACGCGCGCTCGAGCGCGGTGTGCTGCTTGACGTTGGGCACGGCTCGGCCAGCTTTAGCTTCGCCGTGGCTGAAATCGCGATTAAACAGGGCATCATTCCGCACACCATCAGCTCCGATATTTATTGCCGCAATCGGCTGGCTGGACCGGTGCACAGCCTGGCGACGGTGATGTCCAAATTCTTTAGCGTGGGCCTTTCGCTGCCTCAGGTAATCGACTGCGTCACGCGTCACGCCGCCGATGCGCTGCGCTTGCCGGCCAAAGGTCGTCTTGACGTGGGCTGTGATGCCGATTTAACCCTGTTTGATATTGAGCATGTGCCGCAGGTATTTATCGATTCGGAAGGTCTGACGGTCGAGGGTGACCGCATTCTGGTGCCGCTGGCGGCAATCGTTGCCGGTGAGCTGCTATTAACAGATGAAGGGAAGTCAAAAAATGTCTTCAATCTATGAAAAGTACGATTTAAAACAAGTCATTAACGCTTCAGGCCGCATGACTATTTTGGGTGTGTCTACCCCGCGCGCCGACGTGGCTGAGGTGGTCAATACGGGTTTAAACCATTTCTTCGAGATGAAGGATTTGGTGAATAAAACCGGTGCCTATATCGCCAAACTGCTCAACGTTGAAAGTTCGGTTGTAGTTTCCTGCGCCTCGGCCGGTATCGCCCAGTCAGTCGCCGCTGTGATCGTTAAAGACGATGCCTGGCTGCTTGAAAATCTGCACGCCGAACCCTTGACTGTGCCAAACGAAATTGTTCTGCCGAAAGGCCACAACGTTAACTTTGGTGCGCCGGTCGCCACCATGGTGACGATGGGCGGCGGCAAAGTGAGAGAGGCGGGCTATGCCAACGAATGTTCGGCCGCACAGCTGGCCGCAGCCATCACTCCGCGTACCGCAGCCATTATGTATATCAAGTCACACCATTCGGTGCAGAAAAGTATTTTATCGGTTGCCGAAGCCGCCGACGTGGCGCGCGAGCACAATATCCCGCTGATCGTGGATGCCGCAGCGGAAGAGGACTTGACCTGTTATTACGAAATGGGCGCTGACCTGGTGATTTACAGCGGTGCCAAGGCGATTGAAGGCCCGACCAGCGGACTGGTGCTGGGCAAAAAACAGTACGTTGAGTGGGTGAAATTGCAGTCTGGCGGCATCGGTCGTGCCATGAAAGTGGGCAAAGAGGGCATCCTCGGTCTGACTCAGGCGATTGAAAGCTATATTACCCAGCCCAAAACAACCGGTCAGGAAATGGTCGACAAGATGACACCGTTTATCAGCAGCCTTAACGCATTGAACGGCGTATCGGCGCAGGTGGTTTGGGACAGCGCAGGTCGCGACATCGCCCGTACTGAAATCACCTTTGACGAGGCGGTGCTTGGTTGGAAAACCAAAGCTATCGTCGATGCGATGAAAACCGGTGAAATTGCGATCTACTTCCGTGGCTATCGGGCCAACGAAGGAAAAATTGACGTCGACGTGCGCAGCGTAACCCCCTCACAGCTGGTCACTGTTGCCCAGTGTTTCAAGGTTCTGTTTAGCGGAGAGAAAGCATGAAGCTGACCCCGAATTTTTATCGCGACCGTGTCTGCCTTAACGTATTGGCCGGTTCTAAAGACAATGCCCGCGACATTTACGAGGCCGCAGAAGGCCACGTGCTGGTCGGCGTGTTGTCAAAAAATTATGCCGATGTGGCAAGCGCCGTCGCCGACATGAAAGAGTACGCCGCGCTAATTGAAAATGCGCTTTCCGTGGGCTTGGGGGCGGGCGATCCGCGCCAGTCGTTGATGGTGAGTCAGATTTCTCAGCAGGTTCAGCCGCAACATGTAAACCAGGTTTTCACCGGCGTAGGCACCAGTCGTGCACTGCTGGGTCAGAACGAGAGCGTGGTCAATGGCCTGATTTCTCCGACCGGTAAAGTCGGCTTCGTCAAAATATCTACCGGTCCGCTCAGCTCGAACGCTAACGACGGCATAGTGCCGGTCGACACGGCAATCGCCCTGCTGAAAGACATGGGTGGCAGCTCAGTGAAATATTTCCCAATGGGCGGTCTGAAAACGCGTGAGGAGTTTGCCTTCGTGGCCCGCGCCTGTGCCGAACAGGACTTCTGGCTCGAACCCACCGGCGGCATCGATTTAGAAAACTTCGACGCGATAATGGAAATTGCCCTTGAAGCTGGCGTCAGCAAAATCATTCCGCACATCTATAGCTCTATTATCGACAGCGCCAGCGGCAATACGCGTCCTGAGGATGTGAGAACGCTGCTGGCCAGCGTTAAGCGCCTGATCGGTTAATCTGCACTTTCAGGTTGTAAGTAGTTGTTATTTCCATTAAAAGCATAAGAGGAACTATGAGAAACTGGCTACGTATTTCAGGTTTAACCTCAGCGCTGATGGCAGTTTCTGCCATGCCGCTGTATGCAGCAGAGAAGGCAATGACAACCGAGACAGCACATTACGCTTACGTAGGTACTTACAACCCGAACGGTGAAGGAGTTTATCGCTTTAAGGTAGACGCCAAATCCGGAGCCCTCAGTGACAAAGTTCTGGTCAGCAAATTGCCAAACCAGGCGCAGATGGTGGTGGGCCATGGGGGTAAAACGCTGTACATCGGCAGTGAGGTAGATAATTACAACGGCGGCAAGCACGGCTCTGTGGCCGCTTACCATATCAATCCCGAAGACGGCAGCCTGAGTCTGATTAATCAGGTGGACTCTCAGGGGGCGGGGCCGGTGTATCTATCGTTAACGCCGAGTGGCGATCGCCTGCTGGTGGCCAACTATATCAGCGGTATTGTGGCAGCGTTTCCGATAGACGGCAGTGGCAAGCTGGGAGACGCCAGCTCGGTGCATCAGGACGAAGGTCCTGCGGGTGCGGGTAAGCCTGCCGCCGCAGCTGAGGGTAGCTTTGCCATCAGTGACCACAATGGCCCGCATGCGCACATGATTGCCACCGATCCCAGCGGTAAGTATGTATTCTCGACTGACCTCGGGCTGGACCGTATTTATCAGTGGAAGCTGAACCCGTCCAATGGCCAGCTTGAGGCCAACGCTCCGGCGTTTATCAATGCCTCATCCGCCGGTGCTGGGCCGCGTCATTTTGTGTTTCATCCCAACGGTGACGTGGTATTCCTGGTCAATGAGGAAGCTTCAGTGCTGACCAGCTATCATTTTGACAAGGCAACGGGCACCTTAACGCAGTTGCACAGCCTTTCAACGCTTCCACCGAATTTCAAAGGCACTAATTTTGCCGCCGGTATTGTGTTGAGTAAAGATGGCAAGCACTTGTACGTTGCCAACCGTTTACACAACAGCATTGCGCAGATTACTGTCACCGGCAGCGGCGAAATGCGCTGGGCAGATGAGTTCTGGACGCGTGGCGATTATCCACGCACGCTGACCTTGTCAGCTGACGGCAAATTTGTTTATGCCCTGAATCAGCGCAGTGACAATATTACTCGCTTCAAGGTTGAGAGTGGCAGCGGAAAATTAATTTTTGTAGACGACTATACTGCGGTTGGCAGCCCGTCGCAGATGGTGATGGTGCCCTGAAAACAGAAGGTTTACGTGAGATTTCCTTACCAACGATTGGCAGTACTGTTTGATGCATTACAGACGGAAACGTTGCCGCAGGATGAGCTGGCAAAGCGTCTGGAAGTCTCCACGCGCACGGTGCGTGCCGATATTACTGCGCTCAATGAAATTATGCAGCAGTACGGCGCGTGCTTTGTACACAACCGCGGCAGCGGTTATCAGCTGAAAGTTGAAGATGCTGCCCTGTTTTCTATTCTGCAACAGCCCGGTAAATCGACCAACCCCACGCCGCGCAGTGCGGCAGAGCGGGTTAATCGACTGCTGATCCGTTTTTTGACCTCATCATTTTCATTAAAGCTGGAAGACCTGGCCGACGAATGGTTCGTCAGCCGGGGTACACTGCAAAATGATATGCCGGAGGTGCGTGAGCATCTGGCCCGCTATCATTTAAATATTGAGACTAAGCCGCGCTATGGTATGAAGCTATTCGGCTCTGAGCTGGCGATCCGCGCCTGCCTTACCGACCTGCTGTTTCAGCTAAACAATGACGATCAAATCAGCTCCTTTCTTAAAGCCGAGAGCCTCGAGTCCGAGGCTCTACTGCCGTTGACCGATTTTATGCACCAGCTGTTGACGCAGTCGTCGATTCAACTGACCGATGAAGGTGAGCAGTATCTGATCCTTTACTGCGCGGTGGCCGTGAAGCGCATCGCCGGCGGTTATCCGTTGACCGACTTTGACGCCGAAGAGGAAGAACCGGCGGTTAAGCAAATTTCGGTAAAACTGGCCGCCGAACTTAAAAGAATGGTCGGCAAAGAGATCCCTGCCGCCGAAGAGGCCTATCTGCGGGTAAATATTGCCGTGCGGCGGGTGCAGAGCATTTTACCTACCGACATTAATGCCGATGACGAGGAATCGCTGGTCGATTACATTCTGTCGTACATCAATGCCCACTATAATTATGATTTGCAAGGCGATAAACAGCTTCGCTCGGACCTGCTGACGCATATCAAGGCCATGATCACTCGGGTTAAATATCAGATTAATATTCCTAACCCGCTGCTTAATAATATTAAGCAGCACTATCCGATGGCCTATGATGTGACGCTGGCGGCGGTATCAAGCTGGGGGAAATACACTCCATATAGTCTGAGTGAAAATGAAATCGGCTTCTTGGTGTTGCACATTGGCGTTGGGCTAGAGCGGCACTACAACATTGGCTACCAACGCCATCCGCAGGCGATGCTGGTGTGCGACACCGGTAATTCCACCATTCGTATGATCCAGGCACAGATTAGCCGGAAGTTTCCACAAATTGTTATTACTCAAATAATCTCACTGCGCGATTATGAAAAGCTTCAGCACATTGATGAAGATTTTATTATCGCCAATGCCCGCGTAACCGAGCGCAATAAGCCGGTGGTGGTGCTTTCGCCTTTTCCTACCGAATATCAGATGGAACAGCTCGGTAAGCTGGTGCTAGTGGATCGCACGCGCCCGTATATGCTCGAGAAATTCTTCGATCAACGCCATTTTATGCGCCTTGATGAGCCGATGACGCAGGCGCAGCTTTTCCGCAAGATTTGCTCTCAGCTTGAGGAAGAGGGCTATGTCGATGAAGAGTTTTATCCGTCGGTGGTCGAGCGTGAAGAAATTGTGTCGACCATGCTCGGCGAAGGTATCGCGCTGCCGCACTCATTGGGCCTGCTGGCGAAAAAAACCGTGGTGATCACCGTGCTTTCCCCACAGGGCATTAAATGGGGTGAGGGCGAAACGGCACACGTTATTTTCCTGCTGGCGATCAGCAAGGCGGACTACGAGGAGGCGATGGCCATCTATGACCTGTTTGTCACCTTCGTGCGTGAGAGGTCAATGAGCCGACTGTTAAGCAGTCAAGACTTTGACAGTTTCAAGGCAATTGCCATTGACTGTTTGAGCAGAATTTAAAACGGTGAAAGGAACGGCAGGGCAGTAATGGCTGCCCTGTGAGACGAATCAGAGAAAATCAGTCTTCGTCAAAACCTGAATTAATCAGGTTAAGTACGGCAGCCAGCGCTTCGGCCTCGTCGGGACCGGTGGCTTCGATTTCTATTTCCTGACCTTTAGGAGAATCGAGCATCAGCAGGGCGATAACGCTGCTGGCTTCAGCTTCAATTCCCGCGTCGTTACGCAGCATCACTTCCGACTCAAAACTTTGCACCAGCTCAAACAGTTTCATTGCCGGACGAGCGTGCATGCCGAGCCTGTTTTTTATCTCAACTTTTTGTTTTATCGACATAGCTTTTTACCGTCATCAAGAGTAACCGTCATGATTTGCGTTTTTCTAACGTACGGTGGCGTGACTGTACGTTTTTTCCACGAGAGCGGAAGTAATCGGCGAGCTCTTCGGCGACGTAAACCGAGCGGTGCTTCCCGCCAGTACACCCGATAGCTACAGTCAGATAACTGCGATTGTTGGTTTCCAGCATCGGTAACCACTGTTCGAGATAGCTGCGTGTCTGGTAAATAAAGTTATGAACTTCTGTATGGCGGTCAAGGAAGGCGGCAACGGGTTTATCCAGGCCGGTCATCGGGCGAAGCTTCGGATCCCAGTGTGGGTTAGGCAAGAAACGCACGTCAAACACGTAGTCGGCGTCAATAGGAATGCCGTGTTTGAATCCGAAAGACTCAAACACCATGGTCAGTTCACGCTCGCGTTTGCCCAGCAGGCGGGTACGCAGCATTTCAGCCAGTTCGTGCACCGACATCTCTGAGGTGTCGATAATCAGGTCTGCGCTGGAGCGCAAAGGCTCAAGCAGCTCGGCCTCTTGATCGATGGCGCTTTCGAGAGACAGATTTTTGCTGGAAAGAGGGTGTAAACGCCGCGTGTCGCTATAGCGACGGATAAGCGTGTTGCGATCGGCATCCAGAAACAGCAACTGGGGTGAGAAGCTGTCTGGCAGCTGAGTCATGGCATGTTCGTAAACTTCAGGCGTTTCTGGCATGTTGCGCACGTCAATACTTACTGCCGCTGAGGTATTACGCTGTGCCAGCTCCTGTGCGAGCTGGGGGAGCAGTACCACCGGCAGGTTATCAACGCAGTAAAAGCCCATATCCTCAAGCGCACGCAGGGCTACGGACTTTCCAGAACCAGAACGGCCGCTGACAATCATCAGCACCATCATTTATCTCCCTAAAATACCCCATGTTTTCCTAACTGCAGGTGCGTTACCTTCCTCGGTCACTTACGTAGGTAAGCGCCCAGCTATTCACCTGGTCGTTGCCTTGCTGCAGCTAGATGTTTATAGGGTATTGACTTAAAAGAGTAATTTTCGCGATTTACTCGTCTTCGGTAATAATCTGGAACAGTTCCTCGTCACTTTGCGCACTGCGCAGGCGACGGCATACCGCTTTATCGGCGAGCTTTTTGGCCACCAATGAGAGGGTATGTAAATGGGTTTTACATTGATCGGCTGGAACCAGCAAGGCAAAAAGCAGGTCAACCGGCTGATTGTCAACCGCATCGAAAGCAATCGGCTGTTCAAGCTGAATGAACACCCCTACGGCTCGCAGCGTGTCTTCTTCAAGTTTTCCATGAGGGATAGCAATCCCAGCACCAATCCCGGTACTGCCCATGCGTTCGCGGGTAAGAATGGCATCAAAAATCACCTGCGGTGCGAGGTTCAGCTGTTTAGCCGCCAGTTCGCTGATGATTTCAAGTGCGCGTTTTTTACTGGCGCAGTGAACGTTGCTTTTCGTGCATTCGGCATTTAATACCGAGGTCAGCTGCAGTGCTGTATCGTTGATCATCTCATTTTCGCTTAGTCTCATCCCCTAAATACCAATCGGCTCGCAACCCTGAGAGTAACGAGCCGATAGTTGCCTATGGGATCAGTGCTGTTTCAGTTTGTCTTTATGCTTATTAAGCTGCCGGGCCAGTTTATCAACCAGGCCATCGATAGCGGCATACATATCCTGATGTTCCGAGGTGGCATGCAACTCGCCCCCGTTCACGTGCAGCGTAGCTTCCGCCACTTTCTGCACTCTCTCGACACTCAATATTACGTAAACCTGGTTAATTCGGTCAAAGTATTGCTCAAGTTTGGCAAACTTTGTATTCACAAATTCGCGCAAAGGCTCGGTGATATCTACGTGATGTCCGGTAATATTGAGTTGCATAATGTCTTCCTTCTCGGTTGAGGTCAAACCAACTGTTTGCGCTGGTTTGAGGGCGGGATTGACAAAGACTCTCGGTATTTCGCTACAGTGCGTCGTGCCACCATAATGCCTTGATCCGATAGCATAGTGGCTAACTTGCTGTCGCTCAGAGGTTTGACGGGGTTTTCCGCCGCTATTAATTTCCTGACCAGTGCGCGGATAGCCGTGGATGAAGCTTCACCGCCGGTATCCGTACTCACGTGACTGGAGAAGAAATATTTAAGCTCGAAAATCCCTCGTGGACTGTGCAAAAATTTCTGCGTGGTCACGCGGGAGATGGTCGATTCGTGCATGTCCACGGCGCTGGCAATATCTGCCAACACCATAGGTTTCATAAATTCTTCACCAAAGTCAAAGAATGCCTGCTGCTGCTCAACAATACAACGTGTGACCTTCAATAACGTGTCATTGCGGCTCTCAAGGCTTTTTATCAGCCATTTGGCCTCTTGAAGATTACTGCGAATAAATTGCCCGTCGCTGTCGTTACGCACCGAATTACCCATCGCAGCATACTGCTGATTGATCTTCAGGCGCGGAATGCTGTCGGAATTTAGCTCTACGGTCCAGATTTTACCCACTTTACGTACCAGCACATCAGGAATGACGTACTCGGACTCACCGGTGTTGATCGACTGCCCGGGTCTAGGGTCCAGAGACTGGATAAACATCATCGCACACTTGAGTGTATCCTCTTTTAGACGCGTTGAACGCATCAGCGCACGAAAATCGTGATTCGCGAGCAAGTCCAGATGCTCGCTGACGATCAGCCGTGCTTCCGTTAAGTGCGGCGTATCAGAGGCATATTGAGAGAGCTGTATCAGCAGACAGTCGCGCAGGTCTTTCGCCGCCACGCCGACGGGGTCGAAACGTTGAACGCGTTTGAGCACGGCTTCAACTTCGTCCATGCTGACTTCTTCATCGCCAATGCTTTCAAGAATATCGTCGAGCGAGATGGTCAGATAACCGGTGTCATCTACGGCGTCGACAATGGAGGTGGCAATCGCGCGGTCAGTGTCGGTGAACGGGGTAAGTTCAACCTGCCACATCAGGTAATCCTGCAGGGTCTGAGTCGTTTCACCCTGATACACCGGCAGCTCATCGTCACTGTAGTCGTTACCGGTGCCTGACGGCGTGCCTGCGGTATAGATTTCATCCCAGGTTGCGTCGAGCGGCAGCTCCTCGGGCATGTCTTTTTGCTCGAGGGCTTCGCGGGTATCCAGGGCTTCACTTTCGGTTGTTTCTTTCGCGTCTATTTCATCGTGCAGGTCGGATTGTTCCAACAGCGGGTTGCTTTCCAGCGCCAATTGTATTTCTTGCTGGAGTTCAAGCGTGGACAGCTGCAACAGGCGGATTGCCTGCTGTAGCTGGGGTGTCATTGCCAATTGTTGGCTGAGCCTGAGTTGCAAACCTTGCTTCATATCTTGGTTCTATTTCCGTAACAACAAATAAAATAAAGCGTGCCAATTACAGACGGAAAGCTTCGCCCAGATAAACGCGTTTGACCTGTTCATCCTGCAGTATTTCTGCTGGCGTACCGTGGGCAATCAAGCGCCCCTGGCTGACGATGTAAGCGCGTTCACATACGTCCAGCGTTTCACGCACGTTGTGGTCGGTTATCAGCACGCCGAGTCCGCTGTCGCGCAGGTGTTCGATGATTTTCTTGATGTCGATGACTGAAATGGGGTCAACGCCGGCAAACGGCTCATCGAGCAGAATGAATTTCGGATTGGCGGCCAGCGCACGGGCAATTTCCACGCGACGACGTTCACCGCCGGAGAGTGACTGTCCGAGGTTATCGCGCAGGTGCGAAATATGGAACTCTTCCATCAACTCGTTGGCGCGGGCAATACGCTGATCTTTATTAAGATCGTCGCGAATTTCGAGCACGGCCATCAGATTATTGAAAACGCTCAGGCGGCGGAAGATAGACGCTTCCTGAGGCAGATAGCCTATCCCACGGCGCGCGCGGGTGTGTAACGGCAGTAGGCTGATATCTTCATCATCAACCACAATTCGTCCTGCATCGCGCTGAACTATGCCGACCACCATGTAAAAGGTGGTGGTTTTACCCGCGCCGTTTGGCCCCAATAAGCCGACGATTTCACCTGACTTGACTGACAGACTCACGTCTTCAACGACTTTACGGCCTTTGTAGGCTTTAGCCAGGTTTTCTGCGATTAATGTAGCCATAAGTTATCAGTTACTCTTTTTCTGACCTGCTGCAGCAGGGGTCTTTTGCTGTAGCTGAGAAGGAACCAGCACGGTGGTCACACGTTTGCCCTTGTCGCTGAAGGCCTGCATCTGCTGCTGTTGCACCAGATAGGTAATGCGATCGCCCTGCACGTTGCTGTCGAGCTGCTCAAGGTAGGCATCGCCGGTCAGCGTAATTAAGTCTTTGTCGACTTCATAGCGTACTTTCAATGCGTGGCCTTTAATAGGCTTGCCGTTATCCTGCATCTGGAAAAAGGTTACAGGATTACCGAAACCTTCCACCACTTCTTTACCCGATTGCCCGTTGGGGCGAACGATGGTCGCGCGGTCGGCATGAACAAGAATACTGCCCTGTTTCACCACAACGTTTCCGGTCAGGGTTACGGTGTTGCTATTGATATCAACCGCTTGATTGTCAGAGGTGATCGTCATTGGTTGAGAGGTGTCAGTTTTCAATGCCAGCGCCGGAATACTTACCGCTAACAGCGAGGTCGTGATCAATAGGTTACGGATTTTGTTTTTGGTTTTGAATTTCATAATTTGTATTTACCTTTTCGATCAGCTGTGCGGTTTTATTTCTCAAGTTACCACGCATTTTCATGCCGTTAGAGGTAAAACCGGTACCATAAATAAAGACTTCGTCGTCTGACGCTACGTCCTGTGTGACCAGGTTAACCTGGGCATTGTCTGTTTTTATTCTTTGCAACTGTGACGTTGCCGGCGTCAGGCTATCAACCTGCACATGACCATAAAGATACAGCATTTTATCATTGGTCAGCTTGGCGCGATCGGCTCGAAGGGTCCAGGTCGCGACGGCATTCTGGTCATACATGGTCACCACTGGATTTGTGAACCAAGTTAACAAGTCAGTGGTGTAATATTTGACCTCGTCAGAGACCAACCGGTAGTTTAGCTTGCCTGTGGGGTCATAAACTACGGTTACCGTATGCTGGCTCTGATACGTAGGATCCTGATTATTAACGGCAACCTCAGGCGTCTTGTCGGTGCTATCCGACAACGTCCAGCCCACAAGCACCAGTACCAGTAGGCCCAGTGCCAGGGTTATCCAACGCTTTATTTTGCTCATATCGACAGCCCTTTGGCGTCCTCCAGCTTGCCCTGCGCCAGTAAAATCAGGTCGCATAATTCGCGTACTGCGCCACGTCCACCTGCTATGCGCGTCACATAATGCGCCTTGGGTAGCAAAATAGGGTGTGCATCGTTTACCGCGACCGAGAGTCCTACTTTCTCCATGACTGGCCAGTCTATCAAGTCATCACCGATATAGGCGACCTGCTCGGGTTGCAGTGACAGTGTATCTAACAGTTCGCGGAAGGCCAAAAGCTTATCTGACTGGCCCTGATAAAGATGGCGAATGCCCAGAGTTTTGGCACGATCTTCCAATAATTTGGCCTTGCGCCCGGTAATAATCGCGACGTCGATATCGGAGGTAATCAGGCAGCGGATGCCATAACCGTCCCGAACGTTAAAGCTTTTCAACTCTTCGCCGTTATTTCCCATGAAAATCAAGCCATCAGACATGACGCCGTCAACGTCGCAAATCAGCAGGCGGACAGCTTTGGCTCGTTCAAGCACTTCTGCGCTAACGGGACCATAACAGGTATCCACATTGGCTGCGCTATTACTCATTCGGGCAATTCCTTAATGTTTTATCGCCATTTAAACTTTTACTCACGCAGCGCGTTTACCCGTTAAACAAGGTTCAAACCACGCCGGCTCTCAACATGTCATGCATATGTACCACACCCAGCAACTGGTCGCCATCGGCAACCATCACGCAGGTAATGTGTTTGTCCTGCATCAAATTGAGGGCATCAACTGCCAACAGCGTGGGACGCACCCGAATGCCGCCGGTGGTCATGACATCGGTAATTTTGGCCTCGTTGACGTTAACGCCCATATCGAAGATTCGACGTAAATCACCGTCGGTAAAGATCCCTTCGATTTTCATTAGATCATCGGTAATCACCGTCATGCCGAGGTTTTTTCGGGTAATTTCCAGCAACGCATCGCGCAGAGAAGCATCTCGGCTAACCTGCGGGATTTCGGTGCCAGTGTGCATGATATCGCTCACGCGCAGGAGAAGCTTGCGACCCAGTGCGCCGCCAGGGTGAGACAAGGCAAAATCTTCTGCCGTAAATCCGCGCGCTTCGAGCAGGGCAACGGCCAAGGCATCGCCCATGACCATGACCGCCGTGGTGCTGGTGGTAGGCGCCAGTCCTAACGGACAGGCTTCCTGCGGAACTTTGACACAGATATGCACGTTTGCCGCTTTGCCCATCGAGCTTTCCGGATTGGCAGTCAGGCAGATCAGGCGGATATCCAGGCGCTTCAATACCGGGATAAGCGCCAGTATCTCATGAGATTCGCCAGAATTTGAAATCAGGATCACGATGTCCTGCTTTGATACCATGCCCAGATCGCCGTGGCTGGCTTCGCCGGGGTGCACAAAAAAGGCCGGCGTGCCGGTGCTGGCAAACGTTGCCGCCATTTTACGCCCAACGTGCCCTGATTTGCCCATACCCATAACAACAATCTTGCCGCTACAGTGGAACATCATTTCACAGGCGCGACTAAAGTCGTCATTAATGTATTGATCCAGCTGTTCCAGGCCTTCTCTTTCGGTTAACAGAACCTGTTTGCCGACGTCGATAAAGTTAAATGTCTTGTAATCAAATGGTGTCATCGTCAATTCCTGTGACTTGCTCTGAATTGCGCAATATTTAAACGGACCTTACCTATTGAAGAAGGTAATGCTGTCCGGAACGAAGAAAAGCACGCCCAGATAAGCGATAAATCCGCACAATAAAAGCGCGCCTGCCAGGTGGCCAATCCGGTGTTTACGCATCAGGCAAAGGCCTGTCAGTATTACGCTGACCACCAGCATGACCCAGTAGTCCCGGTGAAACGCATCGGGATTGAAATGGCCCGGAGCCACTAGCGCGGGCAGGCCGAGAACCAGGCACATATTAAAAATGTTTGCGCCAATGATATTGCCTAGGGCAATGTCGTCTTCACCTTTAAGTGCACCGGCAATAAAAGTCGCCAGCTCAGGTAAACTGGTGCCGATAGCGACCACAGTCAGCCCAATCACCAGCTCGCTCACGCCGAAAAAACGGGCCATAACTGAAGCATTGTCGACAATCATGTTTGAAGCCAGCGGCATGATAATAAACCCCAGCGCCAGCCACAAAAATGCTACTGTGTTGCTTCCGTCCTGAGGTAATTCAGCCATTTGCTCGCGGGTCAGCGTATCTTGCCCGACGTGCTGCGACATCTTGGCGATTTTTACCATCAGCATTAAAAATATCGCCGCGGCGGCTATCAATATGACACCGTCCAACCGACTTAACTCACTGTCGCTCAGTAAAAAACCGCAAAGCACTGTCACTATTAACATTAACGGCAGTTCACGGCGTAAGATATCAGAACGTACGGAAAGTGGATGAATCAGCGCAGCGCCGCCTAGAATCAGAAGAATATTCGTGATATTCGAACCAATTACGTTGCCGACGGCCAAATCCATCTGACCGTTCAGTGCTGCGGTTGTTGATACCACCAGCTCGGGCAGGGAGATTCCTACACCTACGACGGTCATACCAATGATAAGAGGGGGAATGCCTATTGAGCTTGCCAGGACCGAAGCTCCGTACACCAAACGATCGGCGGCATAAACTAACAGAAACAGGCCGACAATCATTAGTACGATAGCGAGAAGCATGAAAAATCCTTTAATGGGTATAATGCAATGTTCGTAAGTCTGGCAAGGAACCAAAATGAGTTCGATCAATCTGACATCAGGCAAAGGGCCTGAGCAGCGTTGAATAGGGTTCCATAATAGCGTTTACCTTGGCTTCTGACTTGGTGTTTTGACACTTTTACTGCTCAGGAACAACAAACCTTAAGCCGTTGTCTGATTTTGACCGTACGTGAACTAAAAGTAAATCAAAGGCAACTTTGGTAAAGCAATCGCGGTAAGTTTTTGTAAAATGTCGGGTGTTAGCGTCGCCGTTTAGGCCAAAGTTATAAAGCGGGTTCTACCATAAGAGGTGTCTTGTGTTGCGTTCGCCTAGGGGAAGAGACAAATGAGTCAGAGCGAAGCGAATCTGGTCGAGATCAAAGGCATGAGTTTCATGCGTGGCGATCGTCCCATTTTCGAAGAGATAAACATGACCGTACCGAAAGGCAAAGTGACCGCTATCATGGGGCCTTCGGGTATCGGTAAAACAACCTTGCTTCGACTGATCGGCGGACAACTTGCGCCGGACAGTGGCGAAATCTGGTTTGATGGTGACAACATACCTACGCTGTCTCGCCGCAAACTGTACGAAGCACGCAAAAAAATGAGCATGTTGTTCCAGTCCGGGGCACTGTTTACCGACCTCACTGTCTTTGAAAACGTGGCGTTTCCGCTGCGCGAGCACAGTAAGCTGCCGGAAGAACTACTGCGTACGACGGTGATGATGAAACTCGAGGCAGTGGGCCTGCGCGGCGCGGCTGAGCTGATGCCTGCTGAACTGTCTGGCGGCATGGCGCGTCGCGTTGCGTTGGCGCGTTCTATTGCGCTTGACCCAGAACTCATCATGTTCGATGAACCTTTCGTCGGTCAGGACCCTATTACGATGGGGGTACTGGTCAAGCTCATTGACGAGCTAAACCATGCTCTCGGCGTCACCTGCATTGTCGTTTCTCACGATGTGCCTGAGGTTCTGAGCATTGCTGACTATGCTTATATTGTTGCCGCTCAGCACGTTATTGCTGAAGGAACCACTGAGGAATTGCATAATAATCCAGACCCGCGCGTTCGCCAGTTTCTCGACGGTATCGCCGATGGACCGGTGCCTTTCCGTTTCCCAGCCGGTGATTATAAAACCGAGCTGCTTGGATGATGGAGTAGTAAATCAATGTTAATTAGGGCGTTAGCGTCATTGGGCCGCAGCGGAATACAGACCTGTACGTCATTCGGACGGGCAGGGCAACTGCTTTTCCGCGCACTGGTAGGAAAGCCGCAGTTTGCCAAGCAATGGCCGTTATTAATCAAACAGCTTTACAGCGTTGGGGTATTGTCGCTGCTGATTATCGTGGTCTCCGGCCTGTTTATCGGCATGGTGCTCGGCTTGCAGGGCTACTTGATATTAACCACCTACAGTGCCGAGGCCAGTCTGGGCATGATGGTGGCGTTGTCCCTGCTGCGCGAACTTGGGCCTGTGGTAACCGCGCTGCTGTTTGCCGGTCGTGCTGGTTCTGCTTTAACCGCAGAAATTGGGCTGATGAAGGCCACCGAGCAAATTTCAAGTCTTGAAATGATGGCCATTGATCCCCTGCGTCGCGTCGTTGCGCCGCGTTTCTGGGCCGGGCTTATCAGCATGCCTCTGCTGACGATAATTTTCGTCGCCGTGGGCATCTGGGGTGGCTCGCTGGTGGGTGTTGACTGGAAAGGCATCGACAGCGGCTTTTTCTGGTCGGCAATGCAAGGTGCTGTAGATTGGCGTCAAGACTTGCTCAACTGCCTGATTAAAAGCGTTGTTTTTGCCATAACTGTAACCTGGATAGCGCTATTCAATGGTTACGATGCAATCCCAACCTCTGAAGGGATTAGCCGGGCTACGACCCGTACCGTGGTGCACTCGTCACTGGCGGTGCTGGGATTGGATTTTGTGCTGACAGCACTGATGTTTGGGAATTGAGCCATGCAAAACAAAAAGAGTGAAGTCTGGGTTGGGGCATTCATGCTCATCGCACTGTGCGCCGCGTTATTTATTTGCCTGAAAGTGGCGGATATTCGTTCATTCGGTTCCGATCCGACTTACCGTATTTATGCCGATTTCGACAATATTGGCGGGTTGAAAACGGGTTCGCCGGTTAAAGTGGGGGGAGTGGTGATTGGCCGCGTCAACAATATCACGCTAGATAAAAACCTTTCGCCGCGCGTGGCGATGGATATCGACCAAAAATACAACCAGATCCCGGACACCAGTTCGCTGGCTATCCGCACTTCGGGTTTGCTGGGGGAGCAGTTCCTGGCGCTGAATATCGGTTTCCAAGACCCTGATATGGGGACGACCATTTTGAAAAATGACGGCACCATTCAGGACACGAAATCGGCTATGGTTCTGGAAGATTTGATAGGCCAGTTCCTTTATAAAAGCGGCGGTAAAGACGACGCTGCAAAATCGGATGATGCCACAGCAACGCCGGATGGCTCGAGCGCACCTGCTCCAGCTTCTCCAACTGCACCCGCGCCTGCGGCACAAGGTAATTAAGAGGAATAGTTATGTTTAAACGTTTAATGGTGGTTGCTTTACTGATGGTTGCACCACTGGCGGCCAACGCCGCCGCTGCGGTTGATAAAACCAATCCTTACAGCGTGATGAATGCTGCGGCCGACGCAACCTTCTCGCGTCTGAAAGCCGAACAACCTAAAATCAAGCAGGATCCGAACTATCTGCGCACCGTGGTTCGTGAAGAACTGTTGCCTTTCGTGCAGGTTAAATACGCGGGTGCACTGGTACTGGGTCGCTACTACAACTCGGCCACACCAGCGCAGCGCGAAGCCTATTTCAGCGCGTTCAGTGATTACCTGCAGCAGGCCTATGGTCAGGCGCTGGCGATGTACACCAATCAGTCTTACCAGGTTCAACCGGCCCAGCCTGTTCCTGCAGGTACCGATATTATCGCTATCCGTGTGACCATTACCGATCCGGGCGGTCGTCCTCCTATTCGCCTTGATTTCCAATGGCGTAAAAATAGCCGTACGGGTGAATGGCAGGCGTATGACATGATTGCCGAAGGCGTGAGCATGATCACCACCAAGCAAAATGAGTGGGCAGATATTCTGCGTCAGAAAGGCATTGATGGCCTGACTGCGCGTCTGAAATCTGCAGCGGCTCAGCCGATTACCCTTCAGCAGAACAATAAATGAGTAGCGGACTGCACTTTGAATCATTGCAGCAATGCCTGATCCTCAGTGGCTGCCTTGACCGTGAAACGCTGCTCCCGCTTTGGGAGCAGCGCGCAAGCCTGCTTAAGGGCGTAACCTGCGTAGACGTCGCACAGTTGGAGCGCGTTGACTCATCCGGGTTGGCGCTGCTGGTGCATTTACGCGATTATGCCGGCAAGCACGGTGTTGATTTAAAGATTTCAGGCATCACCGATCGTTTGAGTACTTTGGTCACGCTGTACAATCTGCAGGGGATCATTCCTCTCGATTAGGGTGGATAGCACAGGCCTAAGAAGAAAAATCCTGCGATAAATCAATATTCAATACAGGGCCCCTGTCTGAAACTCTCATGCAGGGGCTTTTTGATGGTTTAAGAGTTGGCCGGATCTCTATAATATGTTCGGCTATTACTCCCCATACGATTAAACGGGTTATATGGAAACTAACGAAATTAAAGACGTGCTGATGGGCGCATTGGCACTTGATGAAGCACACGTTACCGGCGATGGCAGTCACTTTCAGGCCGTGGTGGTTGGTGCAATGTTTGACGGCATGAGCCGCGTAAAGAAACAGCAAACCGTTTATGCACCACTGATGGAATACATTGCTGACAACCGCATCCACGCGCTCTCTATCAAGGCTTATACCCCGGAAGAATGGCAGCGCGATCGCAAGCTCAACGGTTTTTAAGGGTGACGGGCAAGCGCGTAGCTGCCGGCCATTTTGTTATACCTAAAGTAATTTGATAACAGATAAGAGAGCAACAATGGATAAGTTTCGTGTACAGGGCGGCACCCGCCTCAGTGGAGAAGTCACGATTTCAGGTGCGAAGAATGCCGCACTGCCTATTTTGTTCGCCGCACTGCTCGCCGAAGAACCGGTAGAACTGCAAAACGTTCCGCATTTGAAAGACATTGATACCACCATCAAACTCCTGAGCCAGCTGGGTACTAAAATCGAGCGCAATGGTTCAGTGTGGGTTGATGCGAGCGGCGTAAATGAGTTCCGTGCGCCTTACGACCTGGTGAAAACTATGCGTGCTTCTATCTGGGCGCTGGGTCCATTGGTTGCTCGCTTTGGCCGTGGTGAAGTTTCTTTGCCTGGCGGCTGTGCTATCGGCGCACGTCCGGTCGACTTGCACATTACCGGCCTTGAGCAGCTCGGCGCGAAAATCGTGCTGGAAGAAGGTTACGTTAAAGCCACCGTTGATGGACGCCTGAAAGGTGCACACATCGTCATGGACAAAGTGAGCGTTGGCGCGACGGTGACCATCATGAGTGCCGCAACGTTGGCCGAAGGCACTACTGTTATCGAAAATGCCGCGCGTGAGCCAGAAATTGCTGACACCGCTGTTTTCCTTAACGCGATTGGCGCCAAAATTACCGGTGCTGGCACCGATAGAATCACCATAGAAGGCGTTAAACGGCTCGGCGGCGGGGTACACCGTGTGGTGCCAGACCGCATCGAGACCGGCACCTTCCTGGTAGCCGCAGCGATTTCAGGCGGCAAAGTCGTATGCCGTGAAACGCGTCCCGACACGCTGGATGCCGTATTGGCAAAACTGCGTGAAGCGGGTGCGGATATCGAGACCGGTGAAGACTGGATTAGCCTGGATATGCACGGTAAACGCGCGAAAGCCGTTACGCTGCGCACCGCTCCGCATCCTGGGTTCCCGACCGATATGCAAGCTCAGTTCAGCCTGTTGAACCTGGTGGCCGAAGGTACGGGTGTTATCACCGAAACCATTTTCGAAAACCGTTTCATGCACGTGCCAGAACTGATCCGCATGGGCGCACACGCTGAAATCGAAAGTCATACCCTTATCTGCCACGGCGTTGAAAAACTGTCGGGTGCACAGGTCATGGCCACCGATCTGCGCGCATCAGCAAGCCTGGTACTGGCCGGTTGTATCGCAGAAGGCGTAACCATCGTTGACCGCATTTATCACATCGATCGCGGCTATGAGCGCATCGAAGATAAGCTGCGTCTGTTGGGCGCTAAAATCGAAAGAGTGAGTGGCGCAGAGTAACGTGCATGTTTCATCGCTGAACTGATTGTTGAAGTTCGACGAAAAATAAAAAAAGCCGGAAGGGGTAGCCTTTCCGGCTTTTTTATTCACGATTTTTATCGATGTAAAATTCACTATCCAATAAATTATTATCTAATGGCCGATGTTTAATGAATATTTTAATATTAATTTAATTCATTAAAAAAAATGGCATGCGATTCATGCCATTGCCAAAAGCTCAAGGCTAAAGTTACTACTTTGCACCTGTTAGTCGGTACTATTTATCCCTGGTGGAGGGAGGTGTGTGTCATTTTTTAACGTTATTATATGCTGAACCCTTGAAGCGATAAATATTATAGCGTAATAATTACGGTGTAGGTGATTATTTTCATGAGGGTGAAATAAAAGATGTGTTTATAGTGTGTTGAATGGCTTTTTGATGCGCGATTATTAAAATAAATTAAATTTAGCATGCTGTAATTGATAATAAAGATGTATTAATCACTTGGTATTATCTAAGTGATTATATTTTTCTTTTGATATTTGGAGTGTATGTATTTGAGTGGCATTTTAAGCATCGTTGATAGTCAAGATGTGATTGAAAATACAATCACGATGATAAAATTTCTTGATGAGCCTTGGGGCATAAAAGATATTTCATCATTGCATGTTTATATGAATGGAGCAGCTCGTCACTATACAAATACTCCTTTGGATTTTACAATTGAAGGAAAAATGGACTGTGAGTTTCCAGCGCTATGGAGTGAGTTATGCGAAGAGTTACAAGAGCATGACAGACTCACTGCAAGTGCGTTTCGTCGTGTGTCTGTCATCGAAACACATTATTGGAACGGTAGTTCGTCATTATCATCTTATATTAGTGATAAAATACCCCTTTTTAATAAACGTGGGCAATGTATAGGGACGTTATGGAGCGCAAGAAAAGTTAAACCTTATTCATCTTTAATTTATATTAATCAAGCTAAACCCTCGGTATTAACAAGTGAGCCTCCCATTACGCTATTCGGAGATAAAGAACTCCAGGTGATTTTCTTGTTGATGCAAAACCTTACCTGTAAGGATATGGCCAAGATACTTAATGTATCGCCTAGAACAATTGAAAGCAGATTGAATATTATTTATCAAAAAGTAGATGTGCATTCTATGCATCAACTAAAAGATTTTTGTAAAAGCATTGGACTTGATAGTTATATTCCAGAGTCTTTATTAACTAAAGGCGTTCAGTATTTATAAATCTCGGCATTGAAATGAGCATAATAGAAAATTATCCAATAAGCCGTGTACCCGATATGGCAAGGCTCTCTTTTCTAAGCGTTACACTGGTTCATGCCGGTATGTTGACCGCATTGGACCAATTCATGCTGGGCGCAGTGTTGGGGCACTCTATGACTCTGACCAATGCCTTTATCGCTATTTTCGCGGGTAGCGTCATTTTTGGTATTGTTACTTTTGCGCTGGGTTATGCCGGTATGAAAGAGGGGTTATCGAGTAGCCTGCTCTCCAGATGGTGTGGCTTCGGCCGAGTGGGCTCGCTGTTTGTCAGTTTGGTCATCGTCGTCAGTCTATTGGGGTGGTTTGGCGTACAAAATGCCGTTTTTGCGAAAGGGCTGAACTATGCGCTGAATGACAGGTTTGGCTTTGCGTGGTCAGCCACTTTCTCGGGCCTGTTCCTGACCGTGCTGGTTGCCTTTGGATTTAAAGCCCTGAGATTCACCGCACGCATAGCCGTTCCGCTGTTTATTGCTGTCATTGTTACGGTTTCAATCCTGATACTTACCGGACACAACAGCACTGAACTCGTCAATGCATTGCCGGTAGGCCCTCCGATGTCTGTCGCTGCGGGCATCACGATAGTTGTGGGAGGCTGTATTGTTGCCAGCCTGATCACACCCGATATGAGTCGTTATTCTAAAAGCGGACGGCACGTTTTTTGGATGACGATCATTTCGATTATTATCGGTGAGTTTGTTATCAACGGTCTGGCGATATTATTGGCGAGAGCGGTAAACAGTGCAGACGTGGTGAATATCATGGCCGAGACGGCGGGAGGAATAGGCCTTTTAGTGGTGGTTTTCTCCACCCTTCGCGTCAACGATATTAATCTCTATTCATCATCACTTGGTATCGCCAACTTAGTCTCGGCGTTGACGGGGAGAAAAGTAAATTTTTCGGCTATCACTTTAACCCTAGGTTGTCTGGGAACTGCGCTCTCCGTTGCAGGAATTTTAGACCGCTTCGTAGATTTTCTGACTTTACTTGGCGTGGTATTTCCACCGCTGCTGGGCGTGATGTTAGTGGATTATTTTGTTCTCAAGACCAGCAGACAAACGCTGTACACCAGCCGTCTATTGGGTGAACTTCCGCAATGCACCAGTACGCCGCAAGTTGGATGGACCGCGATCCTCAGCTGCATTTCCGGCAGTATTGTCGGTTTTACAATCGATTGGGGCGTGCCTGCACTCAATTCCATCTTGGCCGCGAGTTTCTTTTACGGGCTCATCGCCTCTTTGTTCAAAAATTAAAAAAGCCGGAAGGAGTAACCTTTCCGGCTTTTTTAATGACTTCAGGTCGGTATATCCGCCGCCTTAGTGTTCTGGATATTCCTGAACGGTGACTTCAAGGCTGATTTTCTTGCCGTTGCGGTTTATCACCACTGGGATCACTGAGCCGGGTCGAACTTCGGCGACCTGGTCCATGGTTTCGATTGCCGAAATGGCCGGTTTGTTATTGACGCTGATGATCACATCTTTCACCTGCATGCCCGCATTGGCGGCCGGACCGTTAGGGGTGACTTCATTCACCACAATGCCCTGCAGATGATCGACATTGGCCGTTGGGCCATGCAGCGGGGAGACTTCACGTCCGGCGATGCCAATGTAACCACGAATGACACGTCCGTCGCGAATAAGTTTGCCCATCACTTTAGTTGCCAGTGCTGTTGGAATGGCGAAGCCAATGCCTTCTGGCGTGGCGCCGTCGTTGCTTTGGTCAAAGGACAGGGTGTTGATACCCACCAGTTCGCCCAGTGAGTTCACCAGTGCGCCGCCCGAGTTGCCTTGATTGATGGAGGCGTCGGTCTGCAAGAAGTTCTGGCGCCCTGATGGACTCAACCCTATGCGGCCGGTGGCGCTAATAATGCCCTGTGTAACGGTTTGCCCGATATTAAACGGATTGCCAATTGCCATCACCACGTCGCCCACGCGCGGAACGCGTTTGGCGTTAAGCGGTATGACCGGCAGGTTGGTGGCGTCAATTTTGAGTACTGCGAGGTCGGTCAGACTATCAGAGCCGACGAGCAGCGCATCGAAAACGCGTCCGTCCTGCAGGGCAACAATAATTTGATCGGCGTTATTAATGACGTGCTTATTGGTAAGAATATAGCCTTTGTCATTCATGATAACGCCAGACCCCAGCGTGCGGATCTGCAATTCGTTTTGCGAAGAGTCGCCCATATTGCGGTTGTAGACGTTCACAACGGCAGGCGCAGCGAGGCGCACCCCTTCGTTATAGCTGGCGGGTTGCTCGCTATGAGAGGTGAAGTCCTGTTCGAATATAGGTTCGACTATCGTTTTGCGCAGCTTCGGTACTGTCGCAAGTAAAATAGCGGCGACGATAAGACCGATGAGGGCAGATCTCAATAACTTAACAAACATGGGGTTTATGGGATGCGAATGAAAATGTGCAAGCAGAATAGCATGAGTTGTTTGGGCGTAGTCTATAACTACGCCCAAATTGTGTTATGGCATCAACAAATAGAGACTCTGACCCTTACGGACCACGCTAATGGCAATCAGGTCGGGTTTGGACTCGAGCACTTTACGTAATGCTGCCAGATTATCGATAGGCTCGCGGTTTACGCCAACGATAACGTCACCCTGCTGGAAGCCAACCTGATCGGCGGGTGATCCCTTCTGCACTTCATCGACCTGCACGCCTTTGCCGGTTTTGGCATCAACGTCGCTCAGAATGGCCCCGGTGAGTGCCGGATTGATTTTCTCAAGCGCCACGGCAACGTCGGGGCTTTTATCCAGCGTCACGTTCACGTCCATCGCTTTGCCACCGCGCAGCACGCCCAGTTTCATGGTTACGCCCGGACCGGCAGTGCCCACTTTGGCCCGCAGTTCGGCGAAGCTGCTTAACGGTTGCCCGTCGAGGGTGATAATCACGTCACCCGATTTGATACCGGCCTTGGCGGCGGCAGAGTCGGGCAGCACTTCATTAACGAATGCGCCGCGCTGGCTGTCGAGCTTAAAGGCGGTCGCCAGGTCAGCGGTCATTTCGCTGCCGCGTATCCCCAACAGTCCGCGTTTAACCTGACCAAACTCAATCAGCTGCTTGCTAAGGTTTTTGGCCATGTTGATAGGAATGGCAAAGCCGATCCCCATGCTGCCGCCCTGCGAGGAGAGAATTGCGGTATTGATGCCGACAAGTTCACCGTTGAGATTAAGCAGTGCACCGCCGGAGTTGCCGCGGTTAATCGAGGCATCGGTCTGAATAAAGTTTTCGAGGCCTTCAAGGTTTAACCCGCTGCGGCCCAGTGCTGAAATAATGCCGGAGGTCACTGTTTGACCCAGGCCAAACGGGTTGCCCACGGCGACCGCAAAATCGCCTACGCGCAGTTTGTCGGAGTCGGCCATCGGGATTTGTGTCAGGTTTTTGGCATCTTTAAGCTGGATAATAGCGATGTCTGACTGGTCGTCTTTGCCAATCAGCTTGGCGTCGTATTCACGGCCGTCATTAATTTCTACGGTAATTTTATCGGCATTGCTAACCACGTGGTTGTTGGTCAGTACATAGCCTTTGGTGGCATCGATAATTACGCCCGAACCGAGGCCTTCAAACTTCTGACCGTCCTGTTTCTGAGTCGGGGCATCGGGGCCAAAGAAGAATTTAAATTGCGGAGGTACCTGGTCTGTTGGGGGTTGAGTGCCCGATACCTGAACGCTGACCACGCCTGGCAACACTTTTTGCAGCATCGGCGCCAGGCTCGGTAACTGCTGACCTTCAACGGCAACCGGCAGTGCTGCACTGGCCACTTGAAAAGACGAGAAGCTTAATCCAAGGCTTAAAGCCAGTGCGCTGAATAAAAATGATTTTTTCTTCATTTGGACCACTCCCCGAGAATGACTGCAGATGACGTGCCAAAAAGGAGCCAGTGACGGATGCCACTGGCTTGACGCTGTTATTAGCGGCGCGGACGCTCTGCACCGCGTAACAGGCCTGAAGCGCCGTCGGAATAATCGCGAGGCATTTCAACCGGCGCCTGGTCATTGTCGGCTTCAGAGCCGGTCAGACGGTAGTTGAACGGGTTGTCCTGTAGCGGCAAGTCCGGCAACAGGTTGTTAGAGCCTTTCGCCATGTGCTGATACAGCTGACGGTAATCCGTTGCCATATTGTCGAGCAGTTCGGCGCTGCGGGCAAAGTGACCGACCAGCTCTTGGCGATACTCTTCCAGCTCGGCTTTACTCTTGTCTATCTCGTTTTGCATCACTTGCTGATCGCGTAATTTACGATTGCCAAAGCGCATCGCTACCGCACCGATGGCGATACCGACCACTAATCCAATGAGCGCATACTCCCAGGTCATAATAACTCCTATTATTGACAACATTGTCCTGTAGGGCTTTTTGGCGTAACTTTCTCACCAATCTTTTTAAACAAAACTTTTACATGGCAAGCTTTACGTCAAACAGAACACCACTATAACCGTTAACCAAGAGTTAGTGGAATCCTGTGGCAACTTTCGCAACCTCGGTTGGGGTCTAATCCTGCTGCAAGTGCGTTAAAAGCCGCGAAATAGTGGAAAAATCTGCGTTAAAGGCCATGAAAACAGCGCCATCAATCACTGAAAATATTTTTGCAGGGACCGTTCATTATCATGCAACCAAAAACACCGCTTACCTCTTATCAGACTGCACTTGATGCCGGAGAGTTCCAACCGGATGCCGTTCAAAAACAGGCTGTGACGCGTCTTGATGCTATTTATCAGGAATTGGTAGCGAAAAAACCAGCGGAATTAGCTGAAAACGGCGGCTGGTTGGGCCGTCTGTTCAAAAAGGGGCCGAGCAAAAGCACGATTCGCCCGGTGCAGGGGCTTTATATGTGGGGCGGCGTGGGGCGAGGTAAAACCTGGCTGATGGACATGTTTTTCCACAGTTTGCCGGGTGAGCGGAAAATGCGCCTGCACTTCCACCGCTTTATGCTGCGCGTTCATGAAGACCTCACGGCGCTGCAGGGGCAGTCGGATCCGCTTGAGGTGATCGCCGATCGTTTTAAGCAAGAGACCGACGTGCTGTGCTTTGATGAGTTTTTTGTCTCGGATATTACTGACGCCATGCTTCTCGCGACCCTGCTACAGGCGCTGTTTGCCCGTGGCATCACGCTGGTGGCTACCTCGAACATTCCGCCTGACAATCTTTATCGTAACGGCCTGCAGCGCGCGCGTTTCCTGCCGGCGATTGCGCTTATCAATCAATTTTGTGACGTGATGAATGTGGATGCGGGTATCGACTATCGCCTGCGCACGCTGACGCAGGCCAATCTGTGGCTTACGCCGGAGACGGGGCAGACGCTCTCTGACCTCGACGCGCCGATGCAGCAGATGTTCGGCAAGCTGGCGGGCAAAGCGGGTGAGCAAGCGGTGCTGCAGGTCAATCATCGACCGCTGAAGGCGCTCGCGTCGGCAGACGGCGTATTGGCCGTTGAGTTCCACACCCTGTGTGAAGAGGCGCGCAGCCAGCTCGACTATATTGCG
This sequence comes from Rouxiella sp. S1S-2, assembly GCF_009208105.1. NCBI lineage: Bacteria > Pseudomonadati > Pseudomonadota > Gammaproteobacteria > Enterobacterales > Yersiniaceae > Rouxiella > Rouxiella sp. S1S-2. The sequence goes on along the minus strand of NZ_WFKL01000001.1, from coordinate 4,960,603 downwards.
CTGTCGAAGCTCTACCACAGCGTGCTGCTGCACAATGTACCGGTGATGAACGCCGACCAGGAAAATGCTGCACGACGTTTCCTTGCGCTGGTGGACGAGTTCTATGAGCGTCACGTTAAGCTGGTTGTCTCGGCTGAAGTGCCAATGTACGAGATTTATCGCGGTGAACGCCTGAAGTTCGAATATCAGCGCTGCCTGTCCCGACTACAGGAAATGCAGAGTGAAGAATACCTGGCTCGCGAACACCTTCCTTGAGGGTGTCTAACAAGTGAGCAATCATTGCGTATCTTCGCTACGATGACGAATCCAAAAAACTTAAGCTTTTTCCAAAAAAGGGTTCGATTTTTGTTGGGGAGTTCTCTATAATCTTGCGACCCCACGTTACAACAAAGTTTTTTTCCCGAAACTTTATAGTGCCGGCAATGGCTATTCGAAGGGGTAGGTTTGCTGGACTGATGGTCGTGTGAACCTCCAATACTTATTTTGTAAACTGTGTTTGAAAAAATGTAGTTTATAAAACATATAGGCGTTTGGGTGTTCGCCAACGTGTAACTTAAATTGGGTAAGCTTTTAATGAAAACTTTTACAGCTAAACCGGAAACAGTACAGCGTGACTGGTTCGTAGTTGACGCAAGCGGCAAGACCTTAGGTCGCCTGGCCACTGAACTGGCTCGCCGTCTGCGTGGCAAGCATAAAGCGGAATACACTCCGCACGTTGATACGGGTGATTACATCATCGTTCTGAACGCAGAAAAAGTTGCTGTAACCGGCAACAAGCGTAACGACAAGATTTATTACCATCACACCGGCCACATCGGTGGTATCAAACAAGCGACCTTTGAAGAGATGATTGCTCGCCGTCCTGAGCGTGTGATTGAGCTCGCGGTTAAAGGCATGCTGCCGAAGGGTCCGTTGGGTCGTGCAATGTACCGTAAACTTAAAGTTTACGCGGGCAATGAGCACACTCATGCGGCACAGCAACCGCAAGTTCTTGACATTTAATCGGGATTATAGGCAATGGCTGAAAATCAATACTACGGCACTGGTCGCCGCAAAAGCTCCGCAGCTCGCGTTTTCATCAAACCGGGTAGCGGTAACATCGTAATTAACCAGCGCAGCCTGGAACAGTACTTTGGTCGTGAAACTGCCCGCATGGTAGTTCGTCAACCTCTGGAACTGGTCGGCATGGTTGAGAAATTTGACCTGTACATCACTGTTAAAGGTGGTGGTATCTCTGGTCAAGCTGGTGCTATCCGTCACGGTATCACCCGTGCACTGATGGTATATGACGAAAATCTGCGTGGCGAACTGCGTAAAGCAGGCTTCGTTACTCGCGATGCTCGTCAGGTTGAACGTAAGAAAGTCGGTCTGCGTAAAGCACGTCGTCGTCCTCAGTTCTCCAAGCGTTAATCTGCCTCCTGCTTCGGCAGTGGATTGCAACTTCGGTTTCAATCAGGCACAACGCGACAAAAACCCGGTCTTGTACCGGGTTTTTTTTCGTGCGTATCGGGGAAATAACGCCGAAACTATGGCCAAAGTGCCTTGTTTTTCGCGGCTAATTGCTCCCTGAAACACATTTCCCCACTAAATCCTTGCCTACATCCCCACAGAACGACCAAAATCTGGTAAACTATCACACACTTTTGCGCCTGTTCGCCAAGCTGTGAACCTTGCTGAATTTGCTGGCTGTGTTCCCCCGCTTTGGCTTATCTACGAAACTGTGGGTTACAGGTGAGATGTGCCCGAACTTCGATGGGCACGATTATTCAGGATAGCAGCCTGATAGTGGCTATTCGCAGTATAATTCTAGATAAACTTGGAGGTTTTCATGGCTGTCGCTGCCAACAAACGTTCGGTAATGACGCTGTTTTCTGGCCCGACCGACATTTTTAGCCATCAAGTACGTATCGTACTGGCGGAAAAAGGTGTGAGTGTCGAGATAGAGCAGGTAGAAATGGGTAACCTGCCACAGGATCTTATTGACCTCAACCCGTACCGCACTGTGCCTACGTTGGTCGATCGTGAGCTGACCCTTTTCGAATCTCGCATCATCATGGAATACCTCGATGAGCGCTTCCCGCATCCACCGCTGATGCCGGTTTATCCGGTTGCGCGCGGTGAGAGCCGTCTGATGATGCACCGTATCGAAAACGACTGGTACTCGCTGCTGCGCCAAATTGAGCAGGGTTCTGCCGCTGAAGCAGACGCAGCACGCAAACAGCTGCGTGAAGAGCTGCTGGCTATCGCGCCAATCTTCTCTTACATGCCTTACTTCAAGAGCGAAGAGTTCAGCCTGGTGGATTGCTACCTGGCTCCGCTGTTGTGGCGCTTAACCGAGTTGGGTATTGAGCTGTCTGGTGCGGGTTCTAAAGAGCTGAAAGGCTATATGACGCGCGTATTTGAGCGTGATGCATTCCTGGCGTCTTTGACTGAGCCAGAGCGCGAAATGCGTTTGAACGGTGCTCGGGGTTAAGTTATGGAGATGACAGACATGTCTCCTCGCCGTCCGTTCCTGCTGCGCGCCTTCTATGACTGGTTGCTTGATAACCAGCTGACGCCGCACCTGGTGGTTGATGTTAACCAACCGGGTGTGAGCGTGCCGATGGAATTCGCTCGCGATGGCCAAATCGTTCTGAACATTGCACCGCGTGCAGTGGGCGGTCTTGAACTGGGCAATGCCGATGTGCGTTTCAACGCGCGTTTTGGCGGCGTACCGCGCGAAGTCTTCGTGCCGATCGCCGCTGTGCTGGCTATCTACGCACGTGAAAACGGCGCAGGTACTATGTTCGAGCCAGAACCTGCTTTAGACGGTGAAGGCGCTTTCGAGGCGCTCGAAGACCAAACTACCGAACCGACGATGTCAGTAATTGACGGCGATCTGCCTGATAACGCTGAAGACGGTGACGATGAGCCACCGACGCCGCCTCGCGGCGGACGTCCTGCCCTGCGGGTTGTGAAATAAACTTCACCTAAAGCAAGATGACTCACCGCACCCTAAAAAAAGAGACCGCATTGCGGTCTCTTTTCACATCTGGCGTCGGCTAAATCTTAGACTTGCCAAAACCTATTTTATGCGGCAGATTCTCCACCCGAAGACGATTATGTCTCTGGGGTAGTCCAGAGCAACTGTTGGAGTTTCATCATTCCCTCGCGATCATAACTTTTTACGCCTGGTTCCTTAAAATTTATATACCCATTTTTGGTAGCAAAGGTATCAACGTCTACGCCCAGTTGTTTCGTAAGGAGAAGTATTTTTGGTGGTAAAACATACTTATATGAATCATTCATCGTACTAATAACGTTCCTGATATATTCGCGGATCTTGTGCTTATCATCAACACCCTCAGCTTGAATTACTAAACTAAGCCGTGTCAACTTACTTTTGGAAAATTTAATCTCATGGGAGACTGGACTGGAAATTATGCAGTGGTCATTTATATAATCCCGCGTGTCCGGGAGATTTTCAGTTAATTTAAGAAACTTTTCCGACAAGATTAGGCTATTACCCAGCGGTGTATTCGCTAGGTCGATATGTAATTGGAGTGCTGTCGCACTCTTGATAATTCTTAATATATTAGGAGGGAGCCATTCTGGGCTTCCATTCGTGACGGGTGCTCTATTTTTAGCCATCCAGTCATTTGCCTGCTTAATATCAGTAAAGTCTTTGGTGGCCTCTGTTTCTTTAACTTTATCGATTATTCCTGCTACAGTTACTGGGACTCTACGGCCTATTAATTTCTCCATAACATTTTCGACGTCAGCAGGGTCAACGTTATTGTCCTGGATATAGATACCAACAATAGCGTCGTTTGGTATGATAATTGGCAGTGGTTGGCCCGCTGTATATCCCGGTATTTTCGACGGGTCAACTAATAAAACAATTGGTATGATGAGTTTTGACCTATCTACGTCAGTTCCTAATTGAGAGGAAGTTGTGGATGTTTCACTCTTCTGGGAGGCTTCCTGCGCCCCATTGATGGCTTCCTGAACGTTAGTATTTGAGTAATGTTGAACGGTAGTAGGACGATTTGGGTTACTATTACTCCCAACCATCCTCACATTATTGCTTTTGCCATCTTGCTCTACGCTATCTATGATTGTACTGACAAGCAACACATTAGGGGGGGCATTCTTTAATGTAGGTGCAGAAGGTGCGAAAGGTGCAGAAGGTGCAGAAGGTGCAGATTCATTTAGAGGTTCATCTTTCAAACTGTTCACAAGTTCACCCGCGAGTGTGACGCTCTGATAATTGATAGTCATACTTGCAGCGATTAAAGGTATTTGTTCTTTGAAATTAATCTGAGGGATCAGTTGTTTATTTTCTTTGGCATTGATATTTTGCGTTGAATCGTTGGGCAGGCTATTTATTCCTGAATCCGTACTGCTGCTGTTTCTAGTGAGAGTTTCTATTGATGAGTCAAGTTGTTTGTTTTTAAACCACCCAGGGATATTAATCGCGTTATCGCCCTGATCAAGCGGGAAAGTTTTGTCCATAATCCTGAAATTATCAGCCCAATGTACTTGGGTATGACTATTACTAAGATTTTGGTCCCAAATATAACTTTTCTTAAACTCAGTAGAATTATAGATTGTTAGACTATTAGGTTTGCGAGGTGTAGATTTATTAAAGGAAACGTAGGCATCTTCGTATCCCGCTTTAGATGCTTTTAAAATGACATTACGCTTAGCTATTCCGTCCAGCCCTGTGTAGGTTACATTACCCACCTCAACGGAATATCCCTTAATTCTTAATTCATTGGCCAAAGTTCGAGTGGCTAATTGATTCTCATACTTAATGTTCTGAAGAGTATAACGGGCCTCAAAGTTGTTCATTCTTTGAGCGAAATCATTTTGGACTGTAGAGTTTATATCATCAAGGTCATAGGGTTTTTTAGGAACCCGGCCAGAGTTAGGTATATCCATACGTTCTATGGAGTTATTCTGTACTGAATCAGTCGTGCTTTTAGAATTTGAACCCAGCCCTGAGTCTTCAGATGACGATTTGGAGGTTCTATTAGAAGCTAAGCTGTTATCCGAATTATTTCTCTGGATATCAATATCTTTAGGCGTTGTTTGACCGTTTGAACCAGTCTCTCTCGTGGAGGGGGTCGACGAGGTAGAGTCAAGTGAATTCGAAGAAGATTCCTGATCGATTGGAGTCGTGCTTCCACCACGGTTGGCGTTATAAAAATCCTTTAATTTTAAAAGCTTATCATCCGACAAGTCATTAACGGCTATGCCCTTCCTCCTTGCGTAGCCGTCCAGAAAGTTTCCAAACTCTGAATTTTGTAAAGTTCGAATCGCATCGTCTGCATTTAATCCGCGAAGTGTCTTAACAAATTTACCAAAATATTTGCCGCCAATATATCCGCCGGCCTCACCGGCCATGGATGAAAAAGCATCTAGCATCGCGCTTTCACTGTCCACGCGGTTGTCGGCATAGTATGACTGTACAAACTTAGGAAGCACCCCAGTTGCAAACGTTAATGCAGCACTCCCGGCTGAAGAACTTGCTATGGCAACGCCTGCCGTGGCGGACCCTAATGCGCTAAGGCCACCTGTTATCGGCAGTAAGAAAACGCCAATCATAGTGCCGGCCGTACCAATAATTTTGACGGCTTTGTCGAGCAAAATTTCTCCATCGGACTTGATCAAAAAATCTACATCTGCACGTGCATAGTCCAAATCTGTAACTGCTAGTTCAGAAATAATATCTTTTTCGGGTCTGTATTGTTCAATTATTTCCGTGCCTAGACGATAGGTTTTCCCAACAGACTTACTGAACGGTAATGGGTATGGAGCTCTTAGTGATTCTTCGTTTGGTTCTGTAATGACCAAACCTTTATGATCACTCTCAAAAAAATTATAGGGAGTAGTACGAGGAAAGTTAATACGGGTGCTCTCAAAATTTCTAACATTTATCTGGTGCTCAATTTTTAGGCCGCGTTTGATAAGATTGACGAAAGCTTGACCTTCCTTCTCATTTCTGAATTTTATCCCACGAGGAAGGAGGCTGTTTTTTGCTTCAAATACCTCACCCGTTGCTAATGAAATATACAAAACGTTGCCGTTTTCTCCTGTTATGCGGACCATATCTTTGACATTTTCGCCATAAAATCTCAAATTATCGACATTGCCTGATTTTATTTTCTCAAGTACTTCCTCTTTGGTGAATGTAGTCGGTTCAGCGCTATTAGAGAAATAGTTCTCCACCGTTAGGTGAAGCAGTGAACTTTTATATTTTCGATAATTCGCTCTAAATTCTGGATCTTGGCTGATTCTATCAAACTCTTGCATATAAGCCGGCTGGGCATCTATTTGAGTTATTTCTGTGAGTAGGTTTATACCGTCAGTATCCGGATGTCTTAACGGTTCTTCAAACTCGAACTCGTAGCTGGTATCAGTCCATTTACGCTCATGTAACTTAAGAGCAACTTCATAAAGAGAGGTATTTCCTAATAGAACCCTTGGGACTGGCTTTCCACGTAGATCCTGCTGTGCTGGTCGATAAACGTTTACCTTTGCATCCCAGTGGATAGGTCCCGTAAAGCCCTTTTCTGAGAGCTGTGTCTTTATATGTTTTTTTAACCATCCATCGACATTATTAAGTACTGCAAACTCTCCTAGCCGATTCTTTCTAAGAGTCTCTGCTAGCGCCTCTCTCATAGCTTCGTAGGTCGGTGAGCTATTTCTTACATTCGAAACTTCATCTGGCTTAGAAGAGGGGGCTAGTTGTGGTTCTGGCTCTAGTCCTGGTGCATTTTGTTTGCTCACCGGAGCGGATTCATCAACCGGCGCATCACCTTGGTAACCCTCATCGTCAAAAAAGTAGGGAGCCGCTGTTTCCTTTGGCGGAGTTTTTACAGCTGGTTTTGACTGGGTTTTTTCTGTTGGTGATGAAACTGGCTTGTCAGTCAAGGGTGCCTTATTGCCAGCAGCGTTGGCACCAGCCACTGTAGAGTCCTGTTTTTGAGGCGGAGTTTTGACTGCTGGATTTGACTGAGTTTCTTCTGTTGGTGACGAAACTGGCTTGTCAGTCAAAAGGTCCGCAATAGTAGAAAGACAGGCGTATAAATTCTTTGCACTAAGTGTAGATAGGTGCGAGTCAGGTAAACTTTCCATTATCTTGTCTAAAACCGAGCGTGGCGTAATGGCACTGAGCTTGGCAACCGAATTGGCCCCGTAGGAAAGACTCTCGGATACACCAGCGAACAGGAGATCTTCTGGCAAACTTTTAGCATTTTTGCTCAACACCGCTTTCAGACCGTCGCGGTTGACCTCGACCCCTGTTAACGTGGCATCTACCGCGAGTTTTAACAGAACTGGGGTAAATGCGCGCACAAATTTAAAAGCTGCTATTTTAATCTTCTCCTTAGCCATCTCAGTTTTTGCTCCCGCCGGGAGGGCATACCCGGGCATCACGGAATGATTCATATCTCCGATTGCCATTGCGATGGTTAATGGTGTTAACAACGTCTTGACTAAGTTTCTAACTCCCCTCGCGGTCGAGAAAGGAGGAATTACTTCAAGCAGTACCTCGTTTATTGCATTGCTTGCAATCATGTATATGGCGGAGGATTGCAAGTTTTTAGAGCCTGATTTCACCAAATATTCTTCGAAAGACTGATGAGCTTTCATAACCTCATTGAGGGACTTGGGCATGGTCAGAGTCCCGTTCAGGGCTTGCTCGTACTCTTTTGCAAGTCTTAATGAGAAAGCTTCTCCATTTGCATCACCGGGCTTGCGGAAGTATTCCGAACATTCCTTTATCGACATCCCTATATGCTGATCATGAATTTCCCGCTGTTCCGGCGAGCATTCACCGGCAATAGCCGTAGTTTGCGCGGCAAAAGTACTGGCAATGTGTTTGATTATTCGTGAGTTAACGGAAAAAATGTCCTGTCGTCGGTTAGTGGTGCGCGCGACGCTGAGTTCGAGGTCTCTTTGGGTGTTCTGCGCATTGCGCAGCTGGTCATTCATGGCCGTTGTTACTGCACCTATTTCCGAAGATGATAACGCATGAGTCGGGTTAGCCAATGGGGCTGCGTCGAGTGCAGATATCCAGGTGGGAATGAGAGATTTTATATCTTTTAATTCATTGCGGGTTTTATCGAGGGCCTCTGTCATTTCTTTAAAACCTGCCACCCCGTTTAAAGCAGGGCTAAGTCTATCGGACGTTTTGAGGCTTTCTATCACCTCTTCGAGAGCACTTTGAACATCATGAGGGCTCGGATTGTCATTTTTAAGTATATTAGCAGCCTGAGTGATAAGGGGGCCCGTTGAGTGATCCAACGCCTTTCCTGCTGCATGTAAGGATTCCTGCGCGGCTTCCGGCATTTCTCGCCAGCATTTAACGGCAGATGTGGTAAAAGTTTCTGCCCTCACCATGGCCGATCGCATTCTCTCAAACGTTCCCCTGAAACTAGGGGGAATGAATGAGTTTTGTTCAGCCTTAAGGGGTTTCACATTTACATTAAACTTATCTTCAATTTTCTGGAAGGTGGCTTCCGCCTTTTCAAGACGTGTTTTGAATGCTTGTATTTTATCAAAACGCTTTGGAAACCTTTTTTCCATTAATGCCAGATCTTCTTTGGCATGTTTAACTGCGTTTTTTAAGTTAAGTAGCGCAGCACTCAGCTCCTTTTGCGGCTGTTTCAGGTCTGCCCGCTTTTTTGACAGTCGTTCTGTAGCCGTTGTATTGGTGATATCTTGTTTTTTAGCGCGTGAAAGTGCCCCTTCTTTCGGGTCTCGCGCGATTTTCCCATTGGTTTTTGCAACATCGGCGGCGGATGACATCATACCCTCTGCCTGATTACAGAATTTTTGCATGGCATTAAGCGGTTCGAGGGTAGAAGCTCTCAATAGGGCGTTGAACATCTGTGTTTCACGAGTGTTCTGATGCGGCAGTTTTGCCTTGATTTGATCTAAAAGATGCCTGCTACCGGCTTCAATTGCTCTAACGCCTTGGCGCGAAGGATGTACTATTGCTTTAAATGCGGATTTTGCGGTACCGACAGTGAATTTTGAAACTGCAGAGAGTTTCTTACCGGCTATTTCCACCTGGGTTTTTTGCGTCCGGTAATTACGTTTTATGTCAATCAGCCGGTCGTGAACCGTACCCAGTTTATCCAACGCCTTATTGGTGGCTTGATGAAGGTCACTGAGAACTCGGACATCAGCGCTGAGGACTTCCTTGGGTTTGGGATCACTGTATATATTCATAGGTTGAACTGCGCCCTTTAATTGGGACGCAGTTTTGTAAAGTTTATCACTTAACCTCTGTAATTGATCCGCCTTGACGTTAGCGTCTTGCCCTGACTCACCACTGTGTCTTAGTTGATAGGCCACATCAACCTCTGATAGTTTATTACAAAGCTCATTCAGCGCTGAAATAGTTGCCTTGAGACACGCTATCTGTTCGGGATTGGAGAATAGGGTTGCCACCGCTTGTTGTGCAAGTTTCACGACGTTAGCCAAGGCAGTCGCTGCGCTTTTAATCTGTGGGCTTTTTGTATTGTTTTCCAATGTGGAGAGTGCTAGGGCATGCTTACCCAGTCTTGCTTTCTCCCCGGAAAGGTCTGTCGCAAGGCGTTTTATTTTCTCCTCAAGGACTTCTTTAACGGGCTTAAGTCTGTATTCAAGATTATAATTATTTCCGCAAGTTTTAAATTGGAAGTCTTGCTTCCATTTATGGTCAGAAACGTTGTTTAATGCTTTTGGTGTATCTTTTATTTTTGTAAGGGCACTTTTAAGCCCCTCTTCTGCAGTCCTTAAATTGTCGGATAAACTGCTATTTTCGCTATCTTGCCCTTTGTTGAAAAAATCATCTGATTCCGCTAATACGCTATCTACATACACTAGGGCGTCAGCTAACCCTGATAACCTGTCAATGGCCTCATTTATCGCCATTTTATAATAACTGCCTTTTGGCAACTCCATTTCCACCACGTTTTCACATAGGGTCATTACTAAAAAGGCAGCTTTTTGAGTCACCCCTTCTTTTTCGGCTAATCCAAACAATTCTTCTTTACATACCTTCAATATTTCTCTGTCTACTACCAGATGCTCATCGTTCCTGCCTTTTAACTTACGGAATTCCTCAAGCATTTCGATATCGTCAATGCTGACTTCAAGATCTGATTGAGTTTTAACCGCAGCATTATTAATATCGGCTCTGCACCCAGTGATCGTTTCGTTAAACTTTTTTTCTAGCGTGTTAATTGTGTCTTCTTCACCCACGGCGAAAGGTTCGTCAACGCCTATTTTATCAAGCCCATCCATTAAACATGCAGTAAGTTCCTTTAATAGAGTGGTACTTTCAAACTCTGTAAAATCTGCTTTTCCCGTCATGGCGACAAGGCTGGTTAGCGTATTATTTCGGGATGCTGTTAGCTGCAAACCGGTCTTGTCGTTAATATATTCCCCGAGCTGCGGGCTTAGGTTGAAACAGCGTTCAGCCTGAGCACCGATGAAAGCATCATTTGTCCAGTCATGACCGACATCATGTGAAGCATTAACGGCATTAGCCAGTTTATTCAGCGCTTGGGCTGGAATGGTGGGATATTCTCTGTCTTTAGCGCCCACAGCCTTGACGGTGTTTGTGGATGAAGTCTGGTCTATTGTCAGAGACTCGGTCGGTGCGGTGTGAAAAGTCGTTTTCGATTCAATGCTCACAATTAATTCCTGATATAAGTTTATTGGATAATTAATCGGCAATGTATCTGTAAAGCGAAAGTTGTATTGTCGAAAACGAAATAAAACTAGCGGTTTTTCACGTAAGCTTGTGTAAATAAATGGTTGTTTTTTGTGCAATAACGGGCTTGTAATTTTATGCGGCTGAATTCTATGAGGTTTTATTAAGCGGATAATCTGCTGGTTTTTTACTACGTGAATAATGTAAGAGGCCAGCCACTGGATTACCCAAGGAGTCTATGAAAGGAATTTTAATAGCGGAAGTGAGTAAACGGCGGTGTTTGATCACAAAAACCGCCGTAAATAAGTTACCCGTGAAATCTTAGACTTCCAGGAAGCACATAATGCCATCAGCGGCTTTACGGCCTTCTGCAATTGCGGTAACAACCAGGTCAGATCCGCGAACCGCATCGCCACCGGCGAAGATTTTCGGGTTGCTGGTCTGGAACGCGTTGTCACTGCCTTCTGGCGCCACAATGCGGCCCTGACTGTCTAGCTCAACGTCGTGAGCAGCCAACCATTCCATCTTGTGCGGACGGAAACCAAATGCCATAACCACGGCGTCAGCGTCCATCACGTGCTCGGAACCGGCAACGATTTCGGCGCGACGACGGCCGTGTGCATCAGGTGCACCCAACTCGGTACGTGCCATTCTGACGCCGGATACGCGGCCAGAATCGTTAAGCTCAATGCTCAGCGGCTGCAGGTTGAATTTAAACTCAACGCCTTCCTCGCGGGCATTCTTCACTTCACGGCGTGAGCCAGGCATATTTTCTTCGTCACGACGATAGGCACAGGTTACTTCCGTCGCACCTTGGCGAATTGAAGTGCGCACACAGTCCATCGCCGTATCACCGCCGCCCAGAACCACGACGCGCTTGTGCTCCATGCTGACGTAAGGCTCGTGCGGCTGTGCTTCAAATTTCATCAGCTGCTTGGTGTTGGCAATCAGGAACGGCAGAGCGTCGTAAACACCCGGCGCATCTTCATTTTCTAGCCCACCACGCATCGACTGATAAGTGCCCACGCCGAGGAATACCGCGTCGTATTCGGCCAGCAGCGCGTCCATGGTCACGTCTTTACCGACTTCGATATTGAGTTTGAACTCGATACCCATTTCGGTGAAGATTTCGCGACGCTTAGTCATCACTGATTTTTCCAGCTTGAACGAAGGAATGCCGAAGGTCAGCAGACCGCCGATTTCCGGATGACGGTCAAAGACTACCGCCTTCACGCCGTTGCGGGTCAGTACGTCGGCACAGGCAAGGCCTGCCGGACCTGCGCCGATAATGGCCACACGCTTGCCGGTAGGGTGCACGTGCGACATATTCGGACGCCAACCCATCTCAATCGCTTTATCATTGATATAGCGCTCGATGTTGCCGATGGTCACGGCACCAAACTCGTCGTTCAAAGTACATGAACCTTCGCACAGGCGATCCTGCGGGCAAACGCGCCCACAGACTTCTGGCAGACTGTTGGTCTGGTGCGCAAGGTCTGCGGCTTCCATAATGCGCCCCTCATTGGCCAGTTTCAGCCAGTTAGGGATGTAGTTATGCACCGGGCATTTCCACTCGCAGTAAGGGTTACCACAGGACAGACAGCGGTCTGCCTGCGATGCAGCCTGAGTGGCCGAGAACGGCTCGTAAATTTCCACAAACTCAATTTTACGGATCTTAAGCGGCTTCTTTGGCGGATCAACACGCTGTAAGTCGACAAATTGATAAACGTTTTGACTCATCTTAACCTCTTACTGCGCTTGTACCCGCAGCTCGGCTGCGGAACGACTACGGTGACCCAACAATGCTTTAACATCACTGGACTTTGGTTTTACCAGGGCAAATTTAGGCGCCCATTCAGGCCAGTTCGCCAAAATCTCTTCACCACGGGTCGACGCGGTCAACTGTACGTGCTCGGTGATTAAACCGCGCAGATGCTCTTCATGGATTGCCAAATCTTCAACCTCGAGCACTTCGACCAGCTCAGGGTTGACGCGCTTGCGGAACTCGCCGTCTTCGTCGAGAACATAAGCAAAACCACCGGTCATACCTGCACCGAAGTTAACGCCGGTACGGCCCAGCACGCAGACAATGCCGCCGGTCATGTATTCACAGCCGTTATCGCCAATCCCTTCAACCACGGTGATTGCACCGGAGTTACGAACTGCAAAACGCTCACCCGCGCGGCCTGCTGCAAACATCTTGCCGCCGGTTGCGCCGTACAAGCAGGTATTGCCGACAATGCTGGCTTCGTGGCTGCGGAAGGCCGAACCAATTGGAGGACGGATCGCGATGCGTCCGCCGGCCATGCCTTTGCCCACGTAGTCGTTGGCGTCGCCGGTCAGCATTAAATCAACGCCGCCCGCATTCCACACGCCAAAGCTTTGACCCGCGGTGCCGTTAAAGTTGATGCGGACCGGATCGGCCGACATCCCTTGGTCACCGTGTTTCTCGGCAATGGCACCTGACAGCAGCGCACCTACTGAACGGTCGGTGTTGCGAATGTCGAAATAGAACGCCTTACTTTGTCTGGCTTCGATGTGCGGCGCAGCCTGCTCGAGAATGTCTTTGTTCAACTGACCTTTATCGAACGACGGATTGCTCTCCGTGCAGTAAACGGCTTTGCCCGGATGTGGCGTTGCCGTGACCAGCAGAGGAGACAGGTCCAGTTTGTTCTGTTTTGCCGTGAAACCGTCAAGCTCAACCAGCAGATCGGTACGACCGATCAGGTCAACCAACTGGCTGACGCCCAGCTCGGCCATGATTTCGCGGGTTTCCTGAGTGATAAACTTGAAGTAGTTTGTCACGCGCTCAGGCAGGCCGTGGTAGTGGTTGCGACGCAGTTTTTCGTCCTGAGTTGCTACACCGGTTGCGCAGTTGTTCAGATGACAAATACGCAGGTATTTACAACCCAGCGCGACCATCGGGCCGGTACCAAAGCCGAAGCTTTCTGCACCCAAAATCGCGGCTTTAACAATGTCTACACCGGTTTTCAGGCCGCCATCAACCTGCAGGCGAATCTTGTGGCGCAGGCCGTTAGCCACCAGCGCCTGCTGGGTTTCAACCAGACCCAGTTCCCACGGGCTACCGGCATATTTCACCGAAGACAGTGGGCTTGCGCCGGTGCCGCCGTCGTAGCCGGAAATGGTAATAAGATCGGCATAGGCCTTTGCCACGCCGGTGGCGATAGTGCCAACGCCCGGTTCGGAAACCAGCTTGACGGAAATCATCGCCTTCGGGTTCACCTGTTTCAAGTCGAAAATCAGCTGCGCCAAGTCTTCGATTGAGTAGATGTCGTGGTGCGGCGGAGGTGAAATCAGCGTCACGCCCGGCACTGAATAGCGCAGCTTGGCGATGTATGGAGTGACTTTATCACCCGGCAACTGGCCGCCTTCGCCCGGTTTAGCACCCTGGGCCACTTTTATCTGAATCACGTCGGCGTTAACCAGGTAAGCCGGGGTGACACCAAAGCGACCCGAAGCAACCTGCTTGATCCGTGACACTTTATTGGTGCCGTAGCGCGCAGGATCTTCACCGCCTTCACCGGAGTTGGAACGCCCGCCGATGCTGTTCATCGCTTCAGCCAAGGATTCGTGTGCTTCCGGACTCAGTGCGCCAATAGACATCGCCGCCGAGTCGAAACGGGTATACAGGCCTTCGGCCGGCTCAACCTGATCAACGGGGATCGGCTCACCTTTAGGGGTGATTTTCAGCATATCGCGCAGCATGGACGCCGGACGCTCGTTTACCAGCTTGGCGTACTTTTTATAATCGTCGTAATCACCGCTGTTAACCGCTGTCTGCAGCGTTTGGACCACATCAGGGTTGTAAGCGTGATATTCACCGTCGTGCATGTATTTCAGCAGACCGCCGTTGTCCAGCGTCTTGCGTTTCAGCCAGGCGCGTTTAGACAGGTTTTGCAGGTCCATCTGGAAGTCGCTGTAGCTCGCGCCGCCGATGCGGCTGACCACGCCAGGGAAGCAGACGTTGCTCAGATCTTTATGCAGACCTACGGCTTCAAACAGACGCGCACAGCGGTAAGAGGCAATAGTCGAGATGCCCATTTTGGACATGATCTTGTAAAGGCCTTTGTTGATGCCGTTGCGGTAGTTCAGCATCACTTCGCGGTAATTTTTATCGATGACGTTGGCGTCGACCATTTTGGCCAGTGTTTCGTAGGCCAGGTAAGGATAAACGGCGGTCGCACCGAAGCCGAGGAGCACGGCAAAGTGGTGCGGATCGCGTGCGCTGGCAGTTTCAACAATGATGTTGGCGTCACAGCGCAGGCTCTTCTCGACCAAGCGGTATTGCAGCGCACCCACGGCCATAGGCGCAGGCAGCGGCAGGCGATTTGGCGCAATATTACGGTCTGACAGCACCAGCAACACGGCACCTTCTCGCACTTTACGCTCGCCTTCATCACACAATTTCTGAACAAACTGCTCCATATCCATTTCGGTTGGATCGTAAGTCAGGTCCAGTGTTTCGGCGCGATAGTACTTGCTGTCGAGCGTGGTCAACTGAGTAAAGTCGGAGTAAAGCAAGGTCGGCGATTTAAAGCTCAGACGGTGTGCCTGACCTTCTGCCTCGCAGAACACGTTCATTTCGCGGCCAATGCTGGTCGCCAGTGACATGACGTGTGCTTCACGCAGCGGATCAATTGGCGGGTTAGTAACCTGCGCAAACTGCTGGCGGAAGTAGTCATAAATTACGCGTGGACGGCTGGACAGCACGGCGAACGGCGTATCATCGCCCATCGAACCGACGGCTTCCTGACCGTTCTCACCCAGCACGCGCAGGATTGAATCCAGCTCTTCGCTGCTGTAGCCGAACTGTTTCTGGTAAGTTTCCAGCAATGAATCATCCAGCTCGCGCTTGCCAACCTGATCATCAGGCAGGTCTTCGAACGGCACCAGGCGCTGAACGTTCTTTTCCATCCATTCTCTATAAGGATGACGACCTTTCAGATCGTTATCTGTTTCGGAGGAGTGGTGGATCTTGCCGCTACGGGTGTCGATAACCATCAGTTCGCCCGGGCCAACGCGGCCTTTTTCAACCACTTCATCCGGCTGGTAATCCCAAATACCGACTTCAGAGGCGCAGGTGATCAGTTTATCTTTGGTTATCACGTAGCGCGCAGGACGCAAGCCGTTACGGTCAAGGTTACAGGCAGCGTAGCGACCGTCGGACATCACGATGCCCGCAGGGCCGTCCCACGGCTCCATGTGCATGGAGTTGAAGTCGAAGAACGCGCGCAGGTCCTGGTCCATATCCGGGTTCTGCTGCCAGGCCGGTGGCACCAGCAAACGCATGGCGCGCAGCAGGTCCATACCGCCGGCAAGGAACAGCTCCAGCATGTTGTCCAGCGAGCTGGAGTCCGAGCCGGTTTCATTCACAAACGGCGACGCATCCTGCAGATCTGGGATAAGCGGAGTTTTAAATTTGTAGGCACGCGCGCGAGCCCACTGGCGGTTGCCGGTGATGGTGTTGATTTCACCGTTGTGCGCCAGATAGCGGAACGGCTGCGCCAGCGGCCAGCGTGGCACGGTGTTGGTAGAAAAGCGCTGGTGGAACAGGCAAATGGCCGATTCCAGACGCAGGTCTGCCAGGTCAAGATAAAAGCGCGGCAAGTCTATCGGCATGCACAGGCCTTTATAGATATTGACCGCGTTGGAGAAGCTACAGACGTAAAACTCTTTGTCCGGGTTTTCACACTCGCCAATGCGTTTTTCAATGCGGCGGCGCGCCATATACAGGCGGCGCTCCATATCACGCGGACGCCAACCGGCAGGCGCGTTGATAAAAATTTGTTCGATGCGCGGCATGGAGGAGAGCGCAATCGAGCCGAGAACGTCTGGGTTCGTCGGCACATCACGCCAGCCGACAACCGACAGCGTTTCGTTCAGAATTTCTTCTTCGATAATGCGGCGGCTTTCTGCAGCGCGCTCGTCATCGTTGTTGAGGAAGATCATGCCCACGGCATAGTTTTTCGCCAGGCGCCAGCCGCGCTCTTCGGCGATCATCCGGAAGAAACGATCCGGTTTTTGCAATGACAGGCCGCAACCGTCGCCAGTCTTTCCGTCAGAAAGAATTGCGCCACGGTGTTGCATACGTGCCAGTCCGTGAATGGCCGTGCGGACGACCTTATGGCTAGGTTCACCTTCAATATGGGCGATCAGGCCAAAACCACAGTTATCCTTCTCATGGGATGCATCATACAACATAACGTGAACCTCCCCAGGCTCTGCGAGACTCTCACACCTACTGCGAGGGAGCTTTCTCACGGGGGATCCAGCATTTTAACGCACTCTTATGGTGCGGTTTATGGCTGACATCCTCCGTCAGTGGCCCCTCGTGACGGTTCTCACAAGTGGTATATGACTTGTTTTAATGAGGGAGTCTTCAATTACTGCATAAATATGACGAGTTGTTTGCTCATCGATTTTTAACTGATAAAGAGTGCTTCCAGCGGACTTCCAACTTAGCGAGAAAGCGCGGGTAGGTCAAATATCGGTTGACGCAGGGCTAAAATGAACTTTTTTCAATTTAAGTTTATGATTTAAAGCAATTAAATGGTTTTTTAGAAGCCATATTAACAGTGTGGCGCTCAGGGGGAAGTGTGAGCTGTCTCACTGTAGTGCAAGGTCGAAATCTGTGCACCATGCTAGGGCGGGGTAGTTTGCCAGCGTTTTATCCTGCGAATTATGCCTGATGTGTGCTTTATCGCTGTTTTTAATCATAGCGTAATAATGTGCTAATAGGGGGCGGATAATAAGAATTATTCATACTCCCAAGAGTGACTTTATTTGCAGTAATACTGAATAGTTATTCTTTGCGTTTGGGTATTTAGAGCCGAGAGGGAAATCAGGGAAAAATAAAAGCCTTTCAAGGCGTGGCCTTGGGAATTTCAGGCGGGGCGCTATTTTTAATGCATAAGCCAAAATTAGTCAATATCACCCCCTTTTGATTCGTTGCACCACTTGGCGTTCATCTAAGGTGCAAGTTCGAAAAAATGGCGCTAAAAAGCTCATCCCGACGTTATTTGCGGTATGATTTGGCGAGACTTTATTCGGGGATCTCTCGGTGAAAGATGGTTTTTATCAAGGAAAGGCTATGAAGCAAATCAGATTACTTGCTCAGTACTACGTCGACCTGATGGTCAAGCTCGGGCTAGTCCGTTTTTCGCTGTTGCTTGCCTCGGCGCTGGTCGTACTGGCAATGATTGTGCAAATGGCCGTAACTATGCTGCTGCGTGGTCAGGTTGAAAGCATTGACGTCGTGCGTTCAATATTTTTTGGTCTGATCATTACGCCGTGGGCGGTCTATTTCCTGTCGGTGGTGGTTGAACAACTTGAAGAGTCACGCCAGCGTCTGACTCGCCTGGTTGATAAACTCGAAGAGATGCGCCACCGCGATTTAAAATTAAATGAACAACTTACCGAGAATATTGCCCAGCTCAATCAGGAAATTACCGACCGTATTAAAGCCGAAGAGGCCCGTCTGGCGGTGGTCGACAAACTCAAACTCGAAATGCAGCACCGCGAACAGGCACAAATCGAACTGAGTCAACAGTCGGCGCTGTTACGCTCTTTCCTTGATGCCTCGCCGGACCTGGTTTATTACCGCAATGAAGACAAAGAGTTCTCCGGCTGCAACCGCGCTATGGAGCTGCTGACCGGCCTCAGTGAGAAGCAGTTGATTGGGCTGACGCCAAACGACGTCTATACCCCAGATATTGCCGAAAAAGTCATTGAAACCGACGAGAAGGTATTCCGTCACAACGTCGCGTTGACCTACGAACAGTGGCTTGTGTATCCCGACGGTCGCAAGGCGTGCTTCGAGCTGCGTAAAGTGCCGTTTTATGACCGAATCGGCAAACGTCACGGCTTAATGGGCTTTGGACGCGATATAACCGAGCGTAAACGCTATCAGGACGCGTTAGAGAACGCGAGTAGAGAGAAAACTACCTTTATCTCAACCATCAGCCACGAGCTTCGTACGCCGCTTAACGGCATCGTTGGCCTAAGTCGGATTCTGCTCGACACCGAGTTGAACGGTGAGCAGCACAATTATTTGAAAACCATCCACGTTAGCGCCATTACACTGGGCAATATTTTTAACGACATCATTGAAATGGACAAACTCGAGCGCCGCAAAGTGCAGCTCGACAATAATCCGCTCAATTTTACCGATTTCCTCTCTGATCTGGAAAACCTTACCGGCCTGCTGGTGCAGCCTAAGGGGCTGAAGTTTGTGATGCAGCCGGATATCCCGCTGCCGCAAACGCTGATTACCGACGGCACACGCCTGCGTCAAATTTTGTGGAACCTGATTGGCAACGCCGTGAAGTTTACTCACAAGGGTGAGATTGTGGTGCGGGTGCATCACGACAGCGGCGATCACCTGTGTTTTGAAGTGCAGGATTCCGGCATGGGTATTCCGCAGGACGAGCAGGATAAAATCTTTGCCATGTATTATCAGGTCAAGGATCAGAACGGCGGCAAGCCAGCGACCGGCACCGGCATTGGGTTGGCGGTATCGAAACGTCTGGCGCAGAGCATGGGCGGTGATATCACTGTCAGCAGCGAGCCGGGGAAAGGCTCCTGCTTCACGCTCACCGTCAGCGCGCCTTCGCTCGACGAGCCGGAAAAAGAGATCGACGAAGACGATATTCTGCCGCTGCCTGCGTTAAATATCCTGCTGGTTGAAGACATCGAGCTCAACGTTATCGTCGCCCGTTCGGTGCTTGAAAAACTCGGCAGCAGCGTTGAGGTGGCAATGACCGGCCACGATGCGCTGGAGATGTTTGTGCCGCATGAGTTTGATCTGGTGCTGCTTGATATTCAGCTGCCTGACATGACCGGGCTGGATGTCGCACGAATACTGCGTGAAAAATATGACGCCAAGTCTCTGCCGCCGCTGGTTGCCTTGACCGCCAATGTGCTGAAAGATAAAAAAGAATATCTCGATGCGGGAATTGATGACGTGCTCAGCAAGCCGCTGTCAGTTCCAGCGCTTACCGCGATGATCCAGCAGTTTTGGGATCACCAAAATGAAGAAGAATTAACTCTCGAGGAGGCTAGCGCAATGAAAAGCAACGAAACCTTGCTTGATATTCCGATGCTCGAACAGTACATGGAGCTGGTAGGTCCGGGGCTTATCCATCAGAGCGCAGAGATGTTTGTTCAGATGATGCCTGGCTATCTCGAGGTGCTAGATTCAAATATGACCGCGCGCGATCAGGCGGGCATTGCTGAAGAAGCGCACAAAATTAAAGGGGCAGCAGGGTCGGTGGGATTAAAACACCTGCAACAGCTCGCACAGCAGATTCAAACGCCTTCTTTACCGGCATGGTGGGACAACGTTCAGGATTGGATTGATGAGTTGAAGCTCGAATGGCGCAATGACGTGCAGACGTTGCTTGAGTGGACGGCGGAAGCTGAAAAAAAATAACCCCAGCCTAGGCCGGGGTGCGCGAATACTGCGCCAACACCAGGGAAATCGATAACCCACGTATTGTTCTGATAAGGGTAATTATTCGCAGGTCTTGGTAAATCAGATGTATAAGTGTAATACAACTTTGTGTACTCAACATAACAAATATCAGCGAATCTGTTACGAGAATCATTAAAAACTGTGATGTAGATTAATCTTTGTCTATACATAAGTTCAAGCGTTAATCGCAGTTAATTTTGCAGAAGATGAATCAAGCAGGAAAGTGTACTAGTCGGCAGGTATGCTTTTGACGTAAATTCAGCGTTTGATGAGGTCTTTTTCACTCAGATTATGCGCTTGAAATGCCTATTTTGAGCAGGGTGGGAATAGCGGGATCTCTGCAAGGTTCTGTAATTAATGACTTATCTAAATTCTTTGATGCTGAATCGGGTCAATTGCTCTCTAAGTCGCTACCTGTGGCCTTAAGTGAAATTATTTCACGCTTTGCGATAAGTTATGCTATGAAGATTAAGCAAAAAAATCGGCTATAAATTGGCCTTTAATTTTGGCTTGCAGGATGAATCGGGCGCTGGGCATGAGGCTTGATTGATAAATTCTTTTTACAATTCCGCGCCTGATTCATTAGAAACGTAAACCAATTGATTTTCGCCGTTCGTCAGCTGTACTAATCCGGCACTGATGAAGTCAACGCCGGCAGTCTGGAATGAAAATTATGAATAAAATTCGGAACATATTGATGCAATGGGCACTGCAGCCATAGATTGTGCGGGAAATAGCCCCGATTTTGGACACGATATCCACATTGTTAGCATGACAGGCGTGCTTACTGCTAGCCCTAGACATGTGGTTACTGTGGTTATTGATAAGATGGTCAGATGTGTCATGGATTGTATTGAATGAGCAAAAAGTTAAAAAAGAGTCTTTTTTATCGGCCATTTATCTGGGTAAAAAGAGCGGTAATTACTTTACTCGGCATTTGGTTAGCGGAAATTGTATTTTTTTCGTTTTTACCGGTCCCATTTTCTGCCGTGATGGTTGAAAGACAGCTTTCAGCTTGGCTGAGTGGCGATTTTAGCTATGTGTCTCACTCTGATTGGGTACCGATGAGTGAAATTTCTTCACCTATGGCACTGGCGGTGATGGCGGGCGAAGACCAGAAGTTTCCTGAGCATTGGGGCTTTGACGTGGGTGCTATTCAGGCGGCGCTGACGCACAATGAAGATGAAGACGCCACTGTTCGCGGTGCCTCAACGCTTTCGCAGCAAACGGCGAAAAATCTTTTTTTATGGGACGGACGTAGCTGGGTGCGAAAAGGGCTGGAGGCGGGCCTGACGGTCGGCATTGAAACGGTTTGGAGCAAGCGTCGCATTTTGACGGTGTACCTCAATATTGTCGAGTTTGGCGACGGCATCTTTGGCGTAGAAGAGGCAGCGCAGCACTTCTTCCACAAACCGGCCTGTAAACTCACGGCTTCGCAGGCGGCACTGCTTGCTGCCGTGTTGCCGAATCCTCACACTTTTAAAGTGAATGCCCCTTCGGCTTATGTGCTTCGCCGACAGCAGTGGATCCTCAGACAGATGAGCCAGCTGGGTGGCGATAACTTCCTGCAAGAGCACAAGCTGCATTAGCTTCTTTTGCATCTTGGGTCATGCTCATCGGCAATAAAATAAAAAGGACAGCCGCACTGGCTGTCCTTTTTTTTGTATCACTGCCGACGGTATCAGCGTGTTATTTCACGTAGGTAAAGGCCGTAGTGACGTGTTTCACCCCACTGACGCCAGCGGCAATCTTGGCCGCCGCCTGTCCCTCTTCCTGCGTCACCAGACCCAACAAGAAGACTTCGCCATTCTCGGTGGTCACTTTAACGTTGGAAGATTTCACCTGATCGCTGGTTAACAGCTGCGAACGGACTTTGGTGGTTATCCAGGTATCGGCTGACGCCGTGCCCAGACTGACCGGATTGCCGAGTCTAATTTCGCTATACACATCCGTAGCACCGTCCACTTTCATGGTCAGCTGTTTGGCGGTAGTCGCCATATCGGCAGTCGGTGCCTGTCCGGTAAGTAATACTTTGCCGGAATACGCCGTGGCAACGATACGCGCTTTGTCTTTTAAATCCTTGTTGGCACTGATGGCGTTTGAAACGCGCGCCTCTAGCGTGGTGTCATCAACCTGAGTCCCCACGGTGCGTGGGTCCGTGCCCGTCTTGGTGGCTACACCTGCGGCGCCGACCACTGCGGCGGCTACACAGCCTTGTAACAAGAGGGCGCTAAGCACTACAGCAAAGAGGTAACTTGCCTTCATTGGATCTCCTTAATCGTCCTGGTGTGGGAATAGCGTGTTATCTATTAAGTCACAGAGGCAATTAACGGTAAGCATATGCATTTCCTGAATGCGCGCGCTGCGGTGAGAAGGGATGCGGATCTCCACGTCATGCGTGCCCAAAAGTCCTGCCAGCTCGCCGCCGTCATAGCCAGTAAGAGCAACGATAGTCATATCCCGTGTCACTGCTGCTTCTACCGCTTTGACAATATCACGACTGTTACCACGAGTCGAAATGGCCAGCAATACGTCACCTGCCTGGCCTAAAGCACGAACCTGCTTGGCATAAATCTCTTCATGCAGGCGATCGTTGGCGATAGCGGTCAAAACAACGTTATCTGCAGAGAGTGAGATTGCAGGAAGGCTCGGACGTTCAGTCTCGAAGCGATTTATCAGACAAGCGGCAAAATGCTGGGCGTTTGCAGCCGAGGTTCCATTCCCACAGCAAAGGATCTTGTTGCCGTTGAGCAGCGATTGGACCAGCGTCATCGCGGCTCTCGATATAGCATCAGGCAAGGCTTCCGCTGCTGCTATCTGAGTTTGGATACTTTCGGTAAAGCAGGCTTTGATTCTTTCCAGCACGTTGTTTTCTCGTCAGTCAAAGGTGTTGGCACGCAGTAGAGCTCCGCTGCGTGTCCATCAGTTTTGATACTATCCTTGCGCATTGAATGCATCTGGCAACCATTCTATCTGGCTACCAGTGATGGCTAAAACATCAAAACGGCAAGATGATGTGTCAAAGCTTGCATCGTGTTGCGCAAGCCAGAAGGCTGCGGCGCGCAACAGGCGCCGCTGTTTAGGGTATGTCACACTCGCTGCCGCGCCGCCAAAATTGGCATTGCGGCGGTATCGCACTTCAACAAACACCCAGGTTTGTTTATCGCGCATGACAAGGTCTAGTTCACCGGCACGGCAGGCGGCATTTGCCGTCACAAAGACCAGTCCAGCGCGTTCAAGATGGCGTCTGGCCAGATTTTCGTAGTGTGCGCCAACCTGACGGTGCGTCGGTTTTGTCCAATCCATTGTACGTCCTTGTACTTCAAATACTTCTCCATCAGAGAAATATCATGATACAGGAACTAAAGCACCCTGACGGTATTGTAACCAAGGTAGCTGGCGATGTATCACACAATTGCCGTTGGCAGACAGATTACCGGTAGTACCGGAAAGCTGGTAGCCGGGCGTTTGACGGATTTGCGTGAAGTGATTCGCCAGATTATAGGCATCGATGCCCATCGCGTAGAGGCGCACCTGCGAGTAATCATTACCCAACTGGCTGCTGGCCTGCTGCATCAGGGGAGGATTGGACCCAGCCAGAAGCGGGATATCGCTAAACTGCAGGCCTTCCATTTCCAGGCGATAATCAGGGCCTGCGCCTGCCTGATAGCTGCGGGAGCTGGCATAGAGTGACGGTTTCACACGCGTATTGATAGATAAATCAATCATCGGTTTTATCAGCGTCAGTTGATCCTGTGAACCCACAATATAGATAGCATCGACATTGCCCGAACTGTCGGCAGAACCGGCGGTCACCTGTGCATCCGTTGGCGGCGAAGGAATAGTTATGCCGCCGATGGTCACACCGGTCGGCTGCGCCGGTGCAGCCGCAGTGATTGGCGTACCGCTAAGGCGTAACCCGCCGCCTCGGCTAACCTGCTGCTTGAGGTCGGCGTAAGAACCGATGGTTTGTCTGAGCACGGTTTGACCGCCCTGTTTTTGCCATTCGTTGGCAAAGGCTTGCGCAATTCGCTCGCCAAAAGCACCGCCCGGCACCATCAGAAGCGGAAGCTGCTTGTGCTGCGACCAGATATGACGAGCCGCATCGCGAGCCTCATCCTCTGGAGAGAGGGCGAAATAGCAAATGTTAGGGCTGTTGGCTTCAGTTTCAGGCTGGTTAAGCGCCAGTACGTTGAGCGACGTTTGTGCCGAGGTCAGAGCACTCACCTGGTCTTTCAACAGCGGGCCGACGATAACCGTCGCGCCGTCCTGCTTGGCCTGTGCGAGCAGAGCGGGCAGCGGTTGCGTGCTGGTGTCGTAAACTTTGACGGTAGCCGAAGGGGTAGAAGGCGCCGGCGCAACTGGCGCAACAGCGGGGGTAACTGCTGGGGCTGATGTCGGCGTTCCCTCGGCGGCAGTCACGTCGGTGGCGGAAGTGCTGACCGCAGCATTAGGGTCGGTAGCAGGCGCTGCTGGAGCTGGAGCAGGGGCGGGTGCTGGCTGTGAAGGGGCTGACGGGTTTGCCTGGCCATTCACCGCGGCCATAAATCCTTTTTGAATCGCATCGCCATAAACTTTTGCCGGACCACTCAGGGGCAGCAGCAGAGCGACCCTTTCAGTTGAGCCAGGCTTGAAATTAACCACGTTATTTAACGCCGTAGGCAGTGTTTTTGCCGCCGGATTATACGGATAGCGTTTCTGCCAGTCCTGAATCGCCGCCTTCAGCTGAGTCGAGTCCTGCTTGTTAGTTTGCCAAACGTTTAACAGATCGAGCCAGCCCTGCAGCACGTTTTCGTTGGCATTGATAACCACGGCATTCACGTCCTGCGCGGAAAGCTGCGTGAGTGCCAGCCAGGTGGCATCTACATTAGCCTGATGCGCTTTGCCCTGCAGCAACGGTTCTTGTGCGATATAGGCACGCAGCAGCGGCAGGCTGGCTCGGCCCTGACCTGCGGTAATAAACGCCTGGTAATAGCGGGCTTTCTGATCAGCCGTTAAGCTATCGGCGTCGATTTTGCCCAGTGCTGCACTGGCCGCCGGGTAGTTTTTCTGGGCCACCAGCAGCTCGGCGCTAAGCAACTGTTGTTCACTGAGTTGACCGTTATTCAAGCCTTGCTGGGGCAATTGACCGAGTTGAGTGGCCGCTTCAGGAACGCGGTTTTCACGTAACAGGGCATGAATCGCAAGTAATTGCCAGTTAGCCTTGTTATCATCACTGCTCTGCTGCGCCTGTTTCAAATAATAATCGGCGCTGCCGGTGCCCGCATCCTGCACGCTTTCTTTCGGCGTCTGCGGAGCCTGGCTAGAACAGCTGGCAAGTAACATCGCCACGATAATTGCAGGGATCAAACGCCCCGTGCGGGTACGAAAAGTAGTTGAGGAAGGCATGCTGTTTCCAGTGATGTTTTTTTCAAGATGCTCAATATTAAATCGGCAATCCGGATGAAACAATGAATCAACACGATCGAGCAGATATTTCTGCATCAACGCTGTATGTGGTACCGACTCCAATCGGCAATTTGGGAGACATCACGCAGCGTGCTTTAGCCGTGCTGAGCAGTGTAGATTTGATTGCCGCCGAGGACACTCGACACACCGGATTGCTGCTTCAGCACTTTGCAATCAGTGCAAAAATGTACCCTTTGCATGACCATAACGAGCAGCAAAAAGCCGACCATCTCATATCAAAACTTCAAGAAGGTCAAAGCATTGCGTTAGTATCAGACGCAGGAACGCCGCTTATTAATGACCCAGGTTATCACTTGGTTCGCCGGTGTCGCGAGGCCGGTATTCGCGTCGTGCCTTTGCCCGGTGCCTGTGCCGCGATTGCCGCACTCAGCGCCGCCGGTTTGCCCTCCGATCGATTTTGCTATGAGGGTTTCCTGCCAGCGAAAACAAAATCACGTAAAGACACGCTTCAGGCGCTTATTGAAGAGCCACGCACGCTGATTTTTTACGAATCAACCCATCGGCTGCTCGAAAGTCTGCAGGATATGGTTACCGTTTGGGGGCCTGAGCGCTATGTGGTGCTAGCGCGTGAGCTGACCAAAACCTGGGAATCGATTCACGGCGCACCGGTGGGAGAACTTCTGGCCTGGGTTCTTGAAGATGAAGTGCGTAAGCGCGGTGAAATGGTGCTTATTGTTGAAGGGCATACGCCGGACGCCGAAGCGCTTCCCGCCGAGGCCTTGCGCACGCTGGCGCTGCTGCAAAAAGAGTTACCCCTGAAGAAGGCCGCTGCACTTGCCGCGGAGATCCACGGCGTGAAGAAAAATCAGCTTTATCGTTATGCGCTGGAACAGCAGGGCGATGATGCTGCAGAAGACGAAGAAGAGTAAGGATTGAACGATAGGTTGGCTTATCGTCACATCGGCCCTATACATCGGCGCGCTAACCCCCTATAATCCGCGCCGGAGTTGACCAGACAGTCGCCGCTTCGTTGCCGTCCCTTTCGGGGGAGACAGATGGAGGGGAGGAAAGTCCGGGCTCCATAGGGCAGGGTGCCAGGTAACGCCTGGGAGGCGCAAGCCTACGACTAGTGCAACAGAGAGCAAACCGCCGATGGCCCACGCAAGTGGGATCAGGTAAGGGTGAAAGGGTGCGGTAAGAGCGCACCGCGCGGCTGGTAACAGTCCGTGGCACGGTAAACTCCACCCGGAGCAAGGCCAAATAGGGGTTCACATGGTACGGCCCGTACTGAACCCGGGTAGGCTGCTTGAGCCAGTGAGCGATTGCTGGCCTAGATGAATGACTGTCCACGACAGAACCCGGCTTAACGGTCAACTCCAACTCATCTAATGAAACCCCGCTTCGGCGGGGTTTTGTCATTTTTGAGGCTTGGAAAGTGAATGACTGTCCACGACTTTCTCTACAAAAAGAAAGCGGCTTAACGGTCAACTCCAACTCATCTAATGAAACCCCGCTTCGGCGGGGTTTTGTCATTTCTGAGGCTTGGGAATTGAATGGCTGTCCACGACTTTCTCTACAAAAAGAAAGCGGCTTTATTTGTATCAGACCGGTAAATCAATCAGCAGCGCCTGCAGCGGCGTGATGGCTTTTACGGTTAGTGTCTGCTCTTGATGAATAAACGCGCCGTCACCACAAACCAGACTCTGCTTATCGTGTTGGTCACCGCCCTGAACGTCGACCTGACCGTGGATCGACTGTAAATAGGCGCGAGGACCGTTTATCGGGAAACTCTGATGCTCGCCAGGCTTCAAATTAATGTGATGGATCCACACCTGCTGACGGAGCTGAAGGCTATTTTCTTCTCCGCCCGGTGACGCCAGCAAGAAATGCTTGTGGTCACCTAATTCAATTTTTTGCACCAGGGGATTTTCCTGCGCCGGGCAGGCATCCAGCCACAGCTGCATCCGCGTTAACGGTTTGCTGTGACTGAGGTTGTGTTCGCTGTAGCTGACGTTCGGCTGCGTAGACAGCAGCGCGGCTTGGCCCGCATGTATCCGTGTGCTATTACCTACGCTGTCTCGATACTCAACTTCGCCCTGTAGCACCAGATTGAGCACGTCCACGCGTGGATAGGTGCGGGGCTGGAAGCTTGCACCCGGCGCCAATATTTCCTGATTCAGTACGCGTAGTGAGGCATAGCCCATCAGTTTAGGGTCAAAATAGTGTCCAAAGGAGAAAGTGTATCTGGCCTGAAGCCAACCAAAGTCGGCTTTTCCGCACTCTTGCGCTGTTCTGCTCTTAATCATGGCCGTTGGCTCAGTTAAAAAAATCGATAGATAAATGGTAAGCGTCTGGACGCACGATTGTTAGCCAGTTAATCTGGTCGGCATATTCAAATTTCCTGACAGAGAAAGATAATGGCCAAGGATCGAGCGTTAACTCTTGAAGCATTGAGGGTTATGGATGCGATTGACCGTCGTGGGAGCTTTGCGGCTGCTGCCGATGAGCTCGGTCGCGTTCCTTCTGCCCTAAGTTATACTATGCAGAAGCTGGAGGAAGAGTTGGATGTGGTGTTATTTGACCGCTCTGGACACCGTACAAAGTTTACCAACGTAGGTCGCATGCTGCTTGAGCGCGGTCGCGTATTGTTAGAGGCTGCTGATAAATTAACCGTAGACGCCGAAGCCCTCGCGCGCGGTTGGGAAACGCACATCACCATCGTGTGTGAAGCGCTGGTTCCTGCCGTGCAGCTCTTTCCGCTTATCGAAAAACTGGCGTTGAAAGCCAACACACAGGTTTCATTGATAACGGAAGTATTGGCCGGCACCTGGGAAAGGCTCGAGAATGGCCGGGCGGATATTGTTATCGCCCCCGACTTACATTTTCGCTCCTCTTCAGAGATTAACAGCCGCAAGCTTTACAAGCTGATGAGCGTATACGTTGCCGCACCTGAACACCCGATTCATCTGGAAGCCGAGCCGCTTTCTGAAGTCAGTCGGGTAAAATATCGCGGGATTGCCATGGCGGATACCGCGCGTGAGCGCCCCGTTCTAACGGTTCAGTTGCTCGACAAACAGCAGCGCTTGACGGTGAGCAGCCTGCAGGAAAAACGTCTTGCTCTGATAGCCGGCCTTGGCGTCGCTACTATGCCTTATGCGCTGGTAGAGCAGGACATCGCCGAAGGGCGTTTGCGGGTGGTGAGTGCTGAATACAATCGCGAAGCCGATATTATTATGGCCTGGCGTCGTGACAGCATGGGCGAAGCCAAAGCGTGGTTCTTGCGCGAAATCCCTCGCCTGCTGGCCACTCGATAACGGGGAGATCTTCATCGCTTTCCCCCCATTCCAGCTTTTGAACTGACCCCCCAAAGAGGGAAGGCTGGGATGGGGGCAGCGACGTATCAACTCATGAATATTCGCTAAATCTGAGGTCTCGTCCGTGCGCAGATTCAAGGTCCTGAGCCGGACCGGTCGAGATAATGCCATAAGGGTTGATGGTGGCATGGCTGCGGTAGTAGTGATTACGGATGTGTGGCAAATCGACGGTTTCGGCCACGCCCGGCATCTGATAAATATCGCGCAGGAATCCGTACAGGTTCGGATAGTCACTGATGCGGTAGCGGTCGCATTTGAAGTGAGTGACGTACACCGGATCAAAGCGGATCAGCGTGGTCCACAGCCGCAGATCGGCTTCGGTAAGTTGGTTTCCGGTCAGATAACGCTGCTTTTCAAGGATTGACTCTGCCTTGCTCAGCCCCGCAAACACCCCTTCAACCGCCTCATCATAGGCTTCCTGACGGGTGGCAAATCCGGATTTATAAACGCCGTTGTTTATTTCCGGATAAATCCATTCATTTACATCATCAATTTTCGAGCGCAGAGCTTCAGGGTAAAAATCACCCGCGCGGGCCCCGACTGCATCAAAAGCACTGTTGAAGATGCGCATAATATCAGCGGACTCATTGCTAACGATGGTCTGTAGTTTTTTATCCCACAAAATCGGCACCGTTACGCGGCCGGTATAGTCATTCTGAGCACGCAGATAAATTTCATAGGCGTAGTTCAGATGATAAAGCGTATCGCCGGTCGTACCGGGGAAGTCGGTATCGAATGTCCAACCGTTCTCCAACATTAATGGATGAACGACAGACACGGGGATGATGCTTTCTAGCCCTTTTAACGTTCGCATCACCAGCGTGCGATGTGCCCATGGACAGGCCAGTGAAACATAAAGGTGATAGCGGTCTCTTTCGGCAGTAAAGCCGCCAACGCCGTGCGGACCCGGCTGACCGTCGGGGGTTATCCAGTTGCGAAACTGAGATGCCGTGCGCTTAAAGTGCCCGCCGGTTGACTTGGTATCGTACCAGGTGTCTTGCCATTTACCTTCGACCAGTTGTCCCATCGTGACTCTCCTTCTCGCCCCGAAACCTGAATGGCTTGAGGGTATTGTTTTTAAAACGACAAAAATGAGATGTAAAAAAGGGCGAGGTGATAAATCACATCGCCCACTGGGGGATTTGCCGATGATTCACTTATTTAATTATAGCGTGTCATCACGTTAACCGGCTTTCGGTCAACGTAGGGCTTACCAGTTCTTTTTCAGCAGACGGTCGATGCTATATGCGCCAGGACCTGAAGCGAACAGCACCAAGAAGCCACCGGCGATGGACAAGTTTTTCATGAACATCATCTGATTCACTGGCACTGAAAAATCAACGTGGAACAGCAGTGCAGTCAGAATAGTGAAGATTGCCGTGATAATCGCCGTGGTACGGGTCAAGAAGCCGAACAGAATTGCCAGACCGCCGCCAAATTCCAACAAAATGGTCAGTGGCAAAAAGAAGCTTGGCACACCTGCAGAGGCCATATAGCCCGCCGTCGCTGCGTAAGCATGCATTTTACCCCAGCCAGCCACGATGAAGAGGATTGGCATCAGGATACGGGCAACCAGCAACGCTATATTATGTACTTTGTTCATTATCATCGACTCCGATTGAATAAAGCCAAAAAATTTGGCTTAAATTTCATGTTTAATTAAAAGGCCCAGTGAGTTTGTGTCCCTGCCGTAACCTTGTCTGTGTTGATGGAGCTGATAATAGGGGGAAAAAAGAGAGTTTGTTAGCTAGTAAAACTGTCTATAAACATCAAAATAATTGAATTAAGCACGGGATGTTAAGAAACGATTAAAACGCTTTATTAGTAAATTATTAATAACTATAAGAAATAATTTAGGGCAGTTAGCCTTTAAGCCAAACTGCCCTGCTGGGGAAGATGTTCTGTGAGAAAAATTGATGTCGAGAAAAGAGTAAGAAGGGGGAGGGTAGTCAAAAATACGTGGCTTTTAGAAAACCAAAAACCCTCTTTTAATCAATCTTTAGCAAACGTCTTGCGGAAAAGTCTAACGGTTCCCCAAATGCTGAAAGCGCGTTTTGACCAACGCATCAATTTGCTCGGGTGCCGAATACTGTAAATTGCCATGGCACTTGATGCCACAACCAGATACTTACGCATATCCACAATTTTGACCCAGGCGTGGTCAACTTTAGTCGTTGCCGTCAGCCACTCTTCTGAAGCGACCGCAAGATCGGCGCGTTCACGCTCGATCTTGCGCAGCAACCTGGCTTTTTCAATCACCGGTGCAGGTCTGCTCATTCCTGGTCTTCCTTTTCCAATAAGGCGCGGTCGATCTTTAGCTGCCTGCGCGAGGCGCTCAACAGAGTAGAACGTCGTGCTTTACTGATAGTCCAAACACCTAGGATGACGGCCAGCAACAGTAAAACTCCCGTCGTACTTGCCATCGCTATCAAGCGGTAGGCCGGGTCGATTGCGAAAAACAGCACAACCAGCAGGCTCATTAAACCAAATGCAGTGAAAATGAGGGTAATGCAGGCCATCAGTAACAGTTGAAAAAGATTGGCTTTCTCTTCTTCAAGCTCTACGACGACCAGCCTCAAGCGTGTCTCAATCATGCCGACCAAAATGGTCACGATGCGCTGAGCACTGTCGAAAATACCCTTACCCGGTCCCTGTGGTGGAGTTCTTGGAGTCTCAGCCATAATTATCGGCGAGCTAAAAGAACGCCAATGACAACACCCACTGCAGCACCGATGCCTACGCCGGTCCATGGTTTGTCATGAATATAATCGTCGGCCTTGCCCGCAATTTCTTTGGTTTGGCTGGCAATTTTCTCACCGGTATCGCCCAGGCGTGAACGCGTTTCTTTCAACAGACCTTCGGCTTTGCTGCGCAATTTGTCGATTTCTGCTTTA
Source organism: Rouxiella sp. S1S-2 (assembly GCF_009208105.1). NCBI lineage: Bacteria > Pseudomonadati > Pseudomonadota > Gammaproteobacteria > Enterobacterales > Yersiniaceae > Rouxiella > Rouxiella sp. S1S-2. The sequence continues at coordinate 4,928,740 of NZ_WFKL01000001.1, read as the reverse complement.
GGTTTATCCGTTGAGCTTTGGAGCACTTCTTCAAGCGTATCTGCCAATGATTTCAGTTCGGCACGCAGATTGTCAGATGTTGAGTTACTAGCCATAATTCGTCACTCCATAACTTTATGATAAGAATATTAAACATAGCGGATTTTCGCGGCAGTGCAAATGCGATTACTCTGTTTACAATGCGCAAACAAGCTGATTAATGGGTAGAAACTTCATTTAACTCGTGCAGCGCTTCGTCCAATTTCTTCTGCTGCTTGGCAATTTTTTCTCTATTGCCGTCTGCCTGCGCTTTTTTTAGCTCACGGGTACGTTCGTTTACTTTTTCCTGTTTCTCGGCAATTTTTTGCTGTTTATCGGCCTTCAAACCGGCTTCAGTGCAGTGTGCCTGGCTTTCGCCGAGTGCCTTTTGCAGACCGGCAATCTGCTCTTTATTATTGTGCTGGTGAGCATACTCAAGCTGCTGTTTAATTTGTTGCTGCTTGGTGGCGCAGGTTTCAGGCTGAGAGGCGGCAAAGGCCGAAGAACCCAACAGCAGTGCGGGAATAATAAACAGCGTTGATAAAGACTTTTTCATGATGATTATCCTATTAATCAATTAAGCGCCAAGCGGCGTTATGTCCTTGGTGGCCAGGCTCACTTAAATTTGAAGTATTGATTCAGTGAGGCTGAAAACAGCTGAGTGAGATAACTATAGTGAGGGGGATGGGAATTGGCTATTAAGCAAACTCTGAAAGCGGGTCCGGTGACAATTAGCCGACTTTTGACTGGTCGCGAGTAACTTTACTGGCCCAACCTTGAGACTGCGCCGAGTTAAAAGGCTGAATATTGTAACCCCCCGGCAGTAAGGCTTTCAGGGTTTCCTGCGCGAGATGCTGCTGGTGTGGCGAATGAAGTTTAACGACCAAACTGCCACTTGCTGGCGTGATGCTTTCTATTTCGATGCCGTGTTGGCTCAGACCCTGATAAAGCGTAAAACCGTCCGGCAAGTCTTCACCCGATTGAATTGGGCTGATTTTTAAAGCATCACCGCTTTCGGTAGGCATTTTTGGAAACGCAACCACGCCGACGGTTGTCAGCATGAGCAGCACCAGAAATGTTGCAGGCCAAAGAATATAGCCGCGTGAAAACGGGAATTTCAACATGAAAATAATCCTGAAATTGTATGAGACTTCATGCATTTTTACCTTTTGCCAGGCGATCGGCTTTTTTCTTCTTCCAGAGCACAATCACCGAACCGACCAGACCGACAACCAACAGCAGCAGCGGAAGCAGCATCAGGCACAGCATCAGTTGATCTTCGTACTTTCTGAACAACGGCGTTTTACCCAGCACGTAGCCCAAGCTGGTCAGGATAACTATCCACAGGAAACCGCTGACCCAATTGAAAAACTGAAAACGGGCGTTGCTCAGGCCTGATAAACCGGCAATCGTCGGCAGTAATGTGCGCACAAAAGCCAGGAATCGGCCAACCAACAGGGCAGAGAGTCCGTGGCGGTGAAAAAGCGCATGCGCGCGTTCGTGATACTGCACGGGCAAATGCCCCAGCCATCCTTGAACGATTCGAGTATTGCCCAACCACTTACCCTGAATGTAACTCAACCAGCAGCCCAGGCTGGCGGCGGTAGTCAGCAGCACAATGGTAAGCGGAAAATTCATCGCCCCTTTTGCTATCAGTACGCCGACCAGAATCAGCAGACTATCGCCGGGTAAAAACGCAGCCGGTAGCAAACCGTTTTCCAGGAAAATGATCATGAAAAGCACAATATACAAAGTCCAAATCAGCGAAGGATTGGCCAATGTCTCGTAATCCTGCTGCCAAAGGGCATGCATAAGTGAACTGATTATTTCCATGCGGCGTTAGAAACTCCATAGATTTCATTTGGTAAGAAACAGATAGGCGGAGATGGTGCCTCAACGCCTAAAACTTACCGGATGTTGTGAGTTTCCCGTTGTGCATCATGCACAAAGCCTGCGATGGAAGAATGTTGCTTTCGCAAAAAGGCCGTAAGAAAACTGGTCTAACTGTAACAAAGTATCAATCAGCGAAACAGCCAAATCTACTTATTAGTGGTCTTTGGTTTAACTTTGGCGGGGCTTTTTACACTGCCTGACAATACTGGAGCTTGTTTGACAGCATTAGGGCAAAAGTCTGCAGCATAAGTGAGGATATTAGCGGGGGTCACTTTACGAAACGATTCAAAAAGCGGCTTTCAATAAAGCCGCCGGTTGTAGACGAAATGGCCATCAGGCCTTTTTGTGATTAAGCGTCGCCGAGTCGAGATGAACCACCGGATTTTCGGTATACAGATAGCGGTCAACGTTAAACTCAAAGTCGTCGCTGGTGGCACGAAACAGCATCTGCTTGGTATTTTCAAGATGCTGCCACATGGCCAGCTTGGCGGCGTGCGGGTCGCGGCGGATGAGCGCTTTAAGGATCAGGTCGTGGTCCTCACACCAGCTCTCAATCGATTTTTCGTCAATGTGTTCATGCAGCTTGCGCCAATAAGGATTGTGCAAACGCTGACTCCACATTTTTTCGACAATAATCGCCAACGCACTGTTTTGCGTCGACTGTGCCACCTGGATGTGAAACTGCAGGTCCCATTGCGAATCACGGAAGCGGTCTTCTTGCTTGGCGTGCTCCTGAATTTCCATCAGTCGTATAATGTCCTGCTTGGTTACCTGCGTCGCGGCAAACTCGGCAATATTACTTTCGATCAGTTGGCGCGCCTGTAGCAGCTCGAACGGGCCTGCCGCGGCAAACTCCCCTTCAGACTCGGGAACCACCAGATTTTTTTGCACGTTGGACATCACATGAATGCCCGATCCTTTGCGCACTTCTACATAACCTTCAACTTCCAGCATGATGATGGCCTCACGCACTACGGTGCGGCTGACGTTCATCTCTTCTGAAATCAGGCGTTCGGCAGGCAGTTTTTCACCCACCAAATACACGCCATTTTCGACACGATCTTTGAGCGTGGCGGCAAGCTGTTGGTAGAGACGTCTGGATTCGGTCGGTTCCATGGTTTAAGGCTCTTTAAGTTAACGTCAAAAACGAAGTAAGTTACGGTTTTGTCCAGTTGTTATACCAGTATACGAGCAACAGTGGGGCTGAGGGAAGGGGAATGCCCGGCATTGGCAAACTGTGTGACGAGGGTAAACAGTCGTCAACACCGGAGGGAATTAAGGGCTTAGGCTTTAGCGGCCTGCATCGGGACAACGGGTGGATTCACCGCCGGGCGGTTTTGCAGCACCGTCCAGATGATAATCGCCCCTAGCAGATCAAACACTGACAGCGCGGCAAACAGCGGGCTGAAACCAATGGTGTCGGCCAGCGCACCCACCACCAGCGCAAACAGCGTGCTCGCCGTCCACGCCGCCATGCCAGTCAGGCCATTAGCCGTGGCGACCTCATTTCTACCAAACACATCGGAGGAGAGCGTGATCAATGCACCCGAAAGGGACTGATGAGCAAAGCCGCCTACGCACAGCAGGCCAATCGCCACATAAGGACTGGTGAACAGACCAATCAGGCCTGGACCAATCATCAGCAGTGCGCCCATGGTGACCACCAGTTTGCGTGAAACGATCAGGTTTACTTTGAAATGCTTCTGGAAGAACGGAGGCAGATAGCCGCCGAGAATGCAGCCAAGGTCAGCAAACAGCATAGGCATCCAGGCAAACATGGCGATCTCTTTTAGATTAAAACCGTAGACCTTGAACATAAACAGCGGGATCCAGGCATTAAAAGTACCCCAGGCCGGTTCTGCCAAAAAGCGCGGCAGAGCAATACCCCAGAACTGGCGATTACGCAGGATTTCCCAGGCAGACATCTTTTTCTGATTAGTGGTTAGATGCTGAGCTTCCTGGCCGCCGAGAATGTACTCACGTTCATCTTCACTGAGTTTTTTCTGATCTTTAGGATGTTTATAGAAGATTAACCAGCACACCGCCCAAATCAGGCTCAGCACGCCGGTAATGACAAACGCCAACTGCCAGCTGTGCATCACGATCGCCCACACCACCAGAGGAGGTGCAATCATGCCGCCAATCGACGAGCCAACGTTGAAATAGCCCACGGCAATTGAGCGCTCCTTGGCCGGAAACCACTCGCTGCTGGCTTTGAGGCCAGCCGGGATCATCGCCGCTTCGGCCATGCCGACCGCACCGCGCGCAATGGCAAGTCCACCCCAGCTACTGGCCAGCGCCGTGGCGGCACAGAACAGCGCCCACATGATGGCAAACATCGCATAGCCCACTTTGGTGCCCATCACGTCGAGCACGTAACCGGCAACCGGCTGCATAATGGTGTAGCAGGCAGAATAGGCGGCAATGATGTAGGAATATTGTTGGGTAGTAATGTGAAGTTGGTCTTGCAACGTCGGTGCCGCAACGGCAATCGCGTTGCGTGTCAGATAACCCAGAATGGTACCAACCGTCACGAGGGCGATCATGTACCAGCGTAACCCTTTGATCTTACGCATTCAAATCTCTCCAATAAAAGAAACAAGCTGTGAATTGCCCGTCTGCGGGTCTCGTCGTCAAGGGGACAACCATGCCGTATGGACAGCAGGATGTTGTGGCAGGCGATCACAACTTGATCCTCACAAGGCGAAATCAAGATAACTTGTCATACAGATTTAAAATTTGAGTGATATCACAAAATCACTTTTAAATAGTGTGGATAATGATACTCAGGATGATTTATGTGACAAAAATATCAAAATCAGCCAGTTATCCAATTTTTTGTGATCCGTCCTGCATTTATTATGCTGAATGAGGCGATAAAATTTGCTGGACGACGTGATAGATTGGTGTGATAACTTTGCATAATCGAGTGATAACTCAGATCATAATCAGATCTCAATCAGGTCTTACTCAGACCGGAATGGAAGAAGAGGAACCTTATATGTCGCAGTTTTTGCCGGAAGATTTTCTGCTGGATACTGAAATAGCCCGCCGCTTATATAATGAGTACGCGAAGGATCAGCCGATATTCGATTACCATTGCCACTTGCCGCCGGAGCAGATTGCTCAGGATTATCGTTTCAAAAACTTGTACGACATCTGGTTGAAAGGCGATCACTATAAGTGGCGGGCAATGCGCGCCAATGGTGTCGCGGAGTCTTTGTGTACCGGAGACGGCAGTGATCGGCAGAAGTTTGACGCCTGGGCAGCTACAGTGCCGCACACTGTCGGTAATCCGCTGTATATCTGGACCCATCTTGAGCTGCGTCGGCCGTTTGGCATCACCGGTAAACTGCTTTCTCCCGCTACGGCAGATGAAATCTGGCACCAAACTAACGATCTTCTGGCACAGGACACCTTTTCTGCTCGCGGGATCATGGAGCAGATGAACGTCAAGATGGTCGGCACTACCGACGATCCGTTAGATACCCTCGAGCACCATAAAACCATTGCCGCTGATGCGTCATTCAAAATAAAAGTGTTACCGAGCTGGCGTCCTGACAAGGCGTTCAATATTGATGCACCGGGTTTTAACGACTACATGCAGCGTTTGGGGCAGGCCGCCGACACAGAAATTTCACGTTTCAGCGCGCTGTGTGACGCACTGAAAAAACGCATGGACCATTTTGCGGCACACGGCTGTAAAGTGTCGGATCACGCGCTTGACGTGGTGGTGTATGCCGAAGCCGACGACGCGACGCTTGACGCCATTCTGTCTCGCCGCTTGGCCGGTAAGCTGCCTTCTGAGCAAGAAAGTGCCCAGTTCAAGACCGCAGTATTGCTGTTCCTGGCTTCGGAATATCATCGTCGTGAATGGGCGCAGCAGTACCACATTGGCGCACTGCGCAATAACAACACCCGAATGCTGGATATCCTTGGTCCTGACGTTGGGTTCGATTCAATCAATGACCGGCCTCTGGCTGAGCCTTTATCCCGCCTGTTGGGCGCGCAGGGCAAAAACGGCGGTCTGCCAAAAACGATCCTTTACGGCCTTAATCCGCGCGACAACGAAGTGCTTGCCACCATGGCCGGCAATTTTCAGGGTGAAGGCGTGCGCGGAAAAATGCAGTACGGATCGGCCTGGTGGTTTAACGATCAAAAAGACGGTATGCAGCGGCAGATGTTGCAGCTGGCCAATATGGGCCTGCTGAGTCGGTTCGTTGGCATGCTCACCGACAGTCGCAGCTTCCTGTCTTATACGCGCCACGAATACTTCCGTCGCATTTTGTGCCAGATGATTGGCCGCTGGGTAGCCGAAGGTGAGGCGCCGAACGACATTACTCTGTTGGGCGAAATGGTCAAAAACATCTGTTTCGACAATGCCAAAGAGTATTTTGGCATCGAACTGCATTAAGCCGTGAGTGACGAAACGCACGGCAGATTCAGCATACTGTAGAGCGTGGAATGCGCGCAGCAATGACGGCGTAGGGTTAAGAGGTAGTTTATGAAAAGTACGATTCAAATTCATTCCACCGATAATGTTGCCGTTGCGCTGCGCGATTTGGCCGAAGGTGAACAGATTGAGATTGCAGACCAGGTTATCGTGTTGCCCCAGCCGGTGGTGCGAGGCCACAAGTTTGCCCTTCAGCCCCTCGAAAGCGGGCAGAATATCATTAAATACGGGCTGCCTATCGGACATGCACTCACCGTCATCGCCCTGGGTGAACATATTCATTCGCAGAATGCCAAAACCAACCTCAGCGATTTGGATGAGTATCAGTATCAGCCCGAATTCAGAGACATATCGGCACAGATGGCCGACAGACCCGTGTCAGTCTATCGGCGTGAAAACGGCCTGATTGGCATTCGAAACGAACTGTGGATCGTACCCACCGTCGGCTGCGTTAACGGTATTGCCAAGATGATCCAGCAGCGGTTCCTTAAAGAAACCGAGCAGGCGGCAGGAATCGACGGCGTTCACCTGTTTACTCATCCGTTTGGCTGTTCGCAGTTGGGTAAAGATCACGAGAACACCCGCGTCATGCTGCAGAATATGGTGCGGCATCCCAACGCCGGGGCGGTATTGGTGATAGGCCTAGGCTGTGAGAATAATCAGGTCGACGTGTTCCGCGAAACGTTGGGCGAGATCGACGAGCAGCGGGTGCGGTTTATGATCTGCCAGAAATTTGATGATGAAGTTGAGGCGGGCGTTGAGCGTCTGCACGAGCTTTATCAGGCCATGCTGGGTGACACGCGCACGGAAGGCCGGCTGAGCGAGCTCAAGTTTGGCCTCGAGTGCGGCGGATCCGATGGATTATCCGGGATCACCGCCAATCCTTTGCTCGGGCGATTTTCTGACTATGTGATAGCCAATGGCGGGACCTCGGTGTTAACGGAGGTCCCGGAGATGTTTGGCGCCGAACGTATCTTGATGAGCCGCTGTCGCGATGAAGCAACGTTCGAAAAAACGGTAAGCATGGTCAATGATTTCAAACGATATTTTATTGCCCATCAGCAGCCAATCTATGAAAACCCATCGCCGGGCAACAAGGCGGGCGGAATTACCACGCTGGAAGAAAAGTCGCTGGGCTGCACGCAAAAAGCCGGACAAAGCCCGGTGGTCGACGTACTGAAATATGGTGAGCGTTTGCAGCGTCGTGGTCTCAATCTGCTGAGTGCGCCGGGTAATGACGCGGTCGCCACCAGCGCGCTGGCGGGTGCCGGTTGCCACATGGTGTTGTTCAGCACGGGTCGCGGCACGCCCTACGGCGGTTTTGTGCCGACTATCAAGCTGGCGACCAACAGCGAGCTGGCAAACAAGAAGCCGCACTGGATAGACTTTGATGCCGGCAAACTTATTCACAACACGCCGATGGATCAGTTATTGAGTGAGTTCGTCAGCCTTATTGTGGATATTGCTAACGGAAAACCCAGTAAAAACGAACTTAATGATTTTCGCGAATTGGCGATTTTTAAGAGCGGGGTCACATTGTAAGCAATGTTAAATAGGACTAGCATACGGCGGCATTTTTTAATTTAACGCTGCCGCTTTCTGCCGAGCGTCCCAGTCGCGGGGCTCGAACAGACGGTGCTTTTCTGGTATCACGTGGATGTAATGACATGACGCTTTACTGGTTTGCGCAGGGTGTGGGTTTACTGGCTTTTTGCGTTGGCATCACGATGTTTTTCAATCGCAGCGATCGCCGATTTAAACAGCAGCTGTCGGCCTACAGCGCCATTATCGGCATCCACTTTCTGTTAATGGGTGCCAATGCAGCAGGCAGCACGGCGCTGCTTAATGCCGTTCGTACACAGCTTGCCTTGCGCACCCGCAGTCAGTGGGTGATGCTGATTTTCATCACCCTGACGCTGATTTTCGGGCTGGGTAAGGCTAAACATCTGATGGAGCTGTTGCCGGTTATCGGTACGGTGGTCAGCACCTGGGCGCTGTTTCGCACCCGCGGTATGAAAACGCGCTGCATTATGTGGTGTTCAACCTGCGGCTGGGTCGCGCACAACATTTGGCTCGGATCAATAGGCGGCACCCTGATCGAGGGCAGTTTTCTGGTGATGAACGGTTTCAACATTCTTCGTTTTTATCGGCTGCAGCAGCGCGGCATCGATCCTTTTGCGCTCGAAACGCAGCTTGAGAAAAAAGAAGCTCAGGCGGACACGGCGTAACAAAACGGCCTTTGCGATAATAGAAGGCCGCGGCAGGAAATCAGTTTTCCAGTTTCAAGGTCGGTAACTGGGCAAAAATACTCAATAATCCCTCTCCCCATCCGGTGCGGATCATCTGAAAATACGGATGATCTTCGGTTATCCGATACTGCTGAGCCTTACTGAAACTGTCTTTTGGATAGATCATAACGTCGAGCGGCAGTCCAACCGACAGATTGCTGCGCAGGGTAGAGTCCATCGAAATAAGCGCACACTGCATCGCCTGATCCAGCGCGGTGTTGTAGGTCAACACGCGGTCGATAATCGGCTTACCGTACTTGCTTTCACCCACCTGAAAATACGGCGTATCGTGAGTGGCTTCAATAAAATTGCCCTGCGGATAAACGTGGAACAGGCGCATTCCTTCACCCTCAATTTGCCCGCCAAGCAGCAGATTGCAGCTGAAATCGGTCATTCCGCCTTGATTCGCGCCACTGTCGCGGGCAATCACTTCCCGCACCGTTTCACCCAACAGGCTCGCCGCGTCGTACATTGACGCCACGTTGAGCATATTGGGGCGATCCGGGTCAAGACAGCGCTTGTGCAACAGGCTGAGAATGCTCTGTGTGGTCGCCAAATTGCCGGCACTCTGAATCACCAGCATCCGCTCATCGCTTTGATGAAAAACATGCAGTTTGCGGAAAGTGGAAATATGGTCCACCCCAGCATTGGTTCGCGAGTCCGAAACAAACACCAGGCCAGAGGACAATCGCATGGCCACACAGTAAGTCATACCAGTTACCTATATTCAGTCAGGATTATTGGGGAATATCGAGCATTTGTACCGCAGCGACGGTGTGCATATCTTCGCATCCGCCCCCTAACCGGATGCCGCGTACCGGGCAGGCATCAAGATAATCTATACCGATAGCGAGTTTCAAATGTTGATTGGGCTGGCAAGTATTATTTGTTACGTCAAAACTTTGCCAACGGTCATCAAGCCAGGCTTCTGCCCAAGCATGGGTTGCCACGTGCGCGGTATCTTCACTGTATAAATAACCGCTTACGTAACGCGCCGGTATGCCAAGACTGCGACAGCAGGCCAGAAACACGTGAGTATGATCCTGACACACGCCTTGCTGCGCGCTGAACGCTTGCGCGGCACTGTCTTTTACCGTGGTGGTGCCTGGACTGTAAGGCATTTTAAGCAGCAGCTCGCCCATGAGTTTGCGCAGGCTTTCATGCTGGGCCTGTGGACGATAATAGCGCGAGGCAAAGTCACGGATTGCCGGATCCGCATGGGTCAGCTGGCTGGTCCGCAGAAATACCAACGGTGAAAGATGCCCGCAGTTGTCGTCCTCTACGTTGTCTTCAATTTCAACCACCCCGTTGGCCTCGATAGTGATCGCTTGATGCGGCTGGTCGAGGGTCAACACGTGCAGCACGTTGCCATAGGCGTCGATGGTGCGGGTGGCATATTCCGGCAGGCTGAGATCCCAGGTCAGGATTTTCTGATGGCTGGAGTTCTGTGGCGTCAGGCGCAGATACTGGGTGCTGCGTTTAACCTGCTGCGCATAGGTATAGTGCGTCTGATGACTGACGTTAAGTTTCATTGTGCCTCCAGATAAGTGTGATGAATGCTTTCTGCAATCGCGCTGGTTTGACTGAGGAAGTCATTGAGCCATTCGCTAAGACCCACTTCCTGGATTTCGGCCAGCGTCGAGAAGCGCAGCTGGGCATGCAGCGTGTGGGCGCGGCGGCGCGGCAGATTCCCGACGGTGCCACCAATCAATTCAAGCTGTTCGGTCATGACCTCGACGCAGGCCAGTAAAGAGCGCGGCAGTTCGCGGCGCAGAATCAGCAGATCGGCGATGGTTTCGCGGCTGAGCTGTTGTTTATATAAGGTGTGGAAGGCTTCGCGGGCGCTGACCGCACGCAGCAGCGTGTCCATGCGGTAATATTCGCGAACCGGATCTTCGTCAGCGTCGAGCAACTGATTTTTGGCTTCGAGCAGGCGGGCGGTGCTGTCTGCGCGTTCGAGCATGGTGCCGAGGCGAATAAAATACAGCGCGTCGCTGCGCAGCAACGTCCCAAACATGGCACCGCGGAACAGGTGTGAACGCTCTTTCACCCAGTCGAAGAAGCTGTCTGCCCCCGCCGTGCCTACGCCCTGACGGCGGATTATTTTCATCTCAATCCACGATGCGTTAATGCTTTCCCAGACTTCCGACGACAGACTGCCGCGCACCGCATGGGCGTTGTTCCAGGCCATTTGCAGGCAGCTGTAAATGCTGCTGGGATTATTGGGGTCGAGTGCAAAGAAATTCAGCAGGTTATTCATCGTAACTTGCTGATAGGTATCATTAAAAAGTATCTGAGTGCCGGTAAGCAGTAAAGGAACCAGCAGGTCATGATTATTATCGCGGATAGACATCATCGACAGTTTGTTGGTGACGTCCATCAGGCGAGCCATGTTTTCAGCCCGTTCAAGATAGCGGGCCATCCAATAGAGTTCACTGGCCGTTCTGCTTAGCATGCGTCATCCTCCAAAACCCAGGTGTCCTTAGTGCCGCCGCCCTGAGAAGAGTTAACCACCAGCGAGCCTTCTTCCAGCGCCACGCGGGTTAGTCCGCCCGGCACCAGGCGTATCTCGGCACCGGTTAATGCAAAGGGGCGCAGGTCAATGTGGCGCGGTGCCAGGCCTTCTTCAACAAACGTGGGACAGGTTGAAAGCGCCAGTGTGTCCTGAGCAATATAGTTTTCCGGACGTGCCTTGAGCAGGTCGCGGAAGTGAGCAATCTCTGCCTGACTGGCTTTTGGACCAATTAGCATGCCGTAGCCACCCGCACCGTGAACCTCTTTGACGACCATTTTTTCTAGATTAGCAAGCACGTAGGAGAGGTCCTGTTCTTTGCGGCACTGCCAGGTTGGCACATTATTCAGTATGGGATCTTCCGACAAATAGAAGCGGATCATGTCCGGTACATAAGGGTAGATAGACTTGTCGTCGGCCACGCCGGTACCGATGGCGTTCGCCAGCACCACGCCGCCGGTGCGGTAAACCGAAAGCAGTCCCGGTACACCGAGCATCGAGTCAGCGCGGAAAGCCAGCGGGTCGAGGAACGCATCGTCGAGGCGGCGATAAATCACGTCAACCTTGCAGGGACCGGCAGTAGTACGCATAAATACAGCGCCTTCTTTCACAAATAAATCAACGCTTTCAACCAGTTCAACGCCCATTTGTTGGGCCAAGAAGCTGTGTTCGAAGTAGGCGCTGTTGAAACGGCCCGGCGTTAACACCACCACCGTAGGGTCGTTCACCGGTGTGCTTTCACGCAGTGTTTGCAGCAGATAAGAAGGGTAGCGAGAAACCGGGGCAATACGTTGTTCACTAAACAGTTCTGGATAAAGCCGCATCATCATTTTGCGGTTTTCCATCATGTAGGAAACGCCGGACGGGGTGCGCAGATTGTCCTCAAGCACGTAATATTCACCGTCGCCGCCGCGAACCATGTCGGTTCCGGCAATGTGCGCATAGGTATCACGGTGCAGATTAACGCCCTGCATGCAGGGTTGATACTGTTCGTTCGCCAATACCTGCTCGGCCGGCACTATGCCTGCCTTGAGAATTTTTTGGTCATGATAAATATCATGCAAGAAACAGTTAAGCGCCTGCACCCGCTGACGGATCCCACGGTCGAGCATTTGCCACTCTTTGGCCGGAATAATGCGTGGCACGCTGTCAAACGGGATAAGACGCTCGGCGCCGTCGTCATCCCCATACACGTTAAAGGTAATCCCCACCCGATGAAACAACAGCGCAGCTTCCTCTTTCTTGCGCTGAACGGCCTGTTGATCGGCCTGCTGTAACCATTGCCAGTAGGCTTGATAATGGCTGCGGTGCTTCCCTTCAGCCATTAACATTTCATCAAAAAAGGGTGAATCGAGTAGGTCAATATTGATCATCATCACCTCACTGACATAACAGGCTAGGGTTCGTGCATAACAAAATTCTGACTACGCCTAAATCAACACGCACAAACTGTGCCAGCGTGCAAAAGACTGGGAAAATCGCATAAATAGAGGGGGTATCGCGCTTTTATAGTGCGAAACGAGGCGCGTATTAGCTAAAAATGAGCCAAAAAAGTGCGTCATTTATCAGTATGGTCGCTGATGAAGCATTCACAAGTGCGGGTACCGCGAGGGGCGGGAGAGAGGGGGATGCGGCATAAAAAAGGCCAGCACCGAGGCTGACCTGTTTAATATCGAAAAGGAGGCTTAGCGACGAATGGCGATAGCTTCAATCTCGATTTTAACGTCTTTAGGCAGACGAGCAACTTCAACGCATGAGCGCGCTGGGAAAGGAGCACTGTGCTCGGTAAAGAATGCTTCATAGGTCGCGTTAACGGTGGCGAAGTCGTTGAGATCTTTAACGAAAACGGTGGTTTTAACAATATCGGAGACTTTCAGACCTGCGGCTTCGACGATGGCCTGCACGTTTTCGAGTGACTGGCGCGCCTGAGCAGCGATGTCTTCGGCTACGTTGCCGGTTTTTGGATCAACAGGGATCTGGCCGGAAGTGATGATCATGCTGCCGAGATCGACGCCCTGGACGTAAGGACCAATTGCCGCTGGTGCGTTTTCTGTGCTGATTTCGCGAGACATAATGTTTCCTTGCTGAGATGAAAAATTGTCCTGACAGTATAGGGAGCAGGGAGGGAGAAAGCATCCCCAAAATCTCCCTCTATTAGTTGTTCAAAACAACTTGATGTTCGAACTCTTTCTCACAGTATTTACACTGCAAATGGACTTCGCCGTGGCGATTCTTAACGGCAAAGCTGGAAGTGACCGGCTCAAAACGACTGATGCAGTTACCATTAGGGCAGCGCAGTACCCCCTCGATGCGGTCGGGCAAGCTCGGCTGCAGCTTCTTCACCACCACATAATCATCAATACGGTTTACCGTGGCATGAGGTGCATACACCGCCAGCTGGTTAACCTGTTGTTCGGTCAGAAAGGTGTTTTCGATTTTAATAATGTCTTTGCGACCCAGCTCGTTTGAGGGCAGGTTCAGACCGATGGTGATGCGCTGATCGGTTTCGGTCAGTTTAAACAATGACAGCAGCTTAAAGCCAATCTGCGCGGGAATATGGTCAATAACCGTGCCGCATTTAATGGCTTCTACCTGGAGTTTGTTATCTTGCGTCATGGTGTGCTCCTTATTGTGCGGTGTCTGCGTTTAGAACCAGTGCCAACAACGCCTGACGGGCATAAATCCCGTTACCGGCCTGCTGGAAATAGAAAGCGTAGGGCGTGCTGTCAACGTCGGTGGTGATTTCGTCAACGCGCGGCAGCGGGTGCAGCACTTTCAAATGGGGTTGGGCATTGGCTAAATCGGCGGCGCGCAAAATAAACTGCGCTTTGACGTTGGCATACTCCGACGGGTCCAGACGCTCTTTCTGTACGCGCGTCATATACAGAATATCCAGCTCTGGCACCACTTCATCAATGGTTTCATGCAGGCTGTATTCAATGCCTTTCTCTTTGAGCAGATTGAGAATGTACTCCGGCATGGCCAGCGCGTCCGGCGCAATAAAGTAGAAACGGTTGCCGTTAAATTTCGCCAGCGCCTGCGCCAGGCTGTGCACAGTACGGCCATATTTCAGGTCACCGACCATGGCGATTTTAATGTTGTCGAGGCGACCCTGCGTTTCCTGAATCGTAAACAGGTCGAGCAGGGTCTGAGTCGGATGCTGGTTAGCACCGTCACCGGCGTTGAGGATAGGAATGCCGCCGGAGAATTCGGTCGCCAGACGCGCTGCCCCTTCCTGCGGATGACGCATTACAATCGCATCGACATACGTGCTGATAACCGAGGTAGTGTCTGCCAGCGTCTCGCCTTTCTTGCCTGCAGAGGTATTGCTGCCGTCGGCAAAACCCACGACAGAGGCACCAAGGCGATGGACAGCGCTCTCGAACGACAGGCGGGTACGGGTGGACGCTTCGAAAAAGCAACTGGCTATCACCTTATGTTTTAACAGCTCAGGCTGTGGATTGGCTTTTAAACTGGCGGCCGTGTCTAACACCAGCTCCAGCTCTTCACGGCTGAGATCGTTAATTGAAATAATGTGTTTTTGGTACAGCGGATTAGCCATTGTCGCTCTCCTTTACGATGACAGACAAAAAAAAACCCCTCAATGAGGGGCTTTCAGCGATCGATTTTTTATTTGCAAAACTACCGGCATTTGCAAAATCATTGGGAGAGACAACGGCTGAACGCCGCCTACAGGCACAGGGTTCGATGAAGCATCGAAGCGCAGTGTGGTGTCGTTTTTCATGTCAGTCTCCCGGCAAATTGTGGCGCATTATACGCGCACGAATCCTGCCTGCAAGAGGGTAGCTTCACCTTTTTGCTTTACGGGGACGGCCAGTAAGCAATCGGTTGGCTTCAGACCTTTTTAGCGAGATAAAAATCTTTTTCCGCCAGCGGCGCAGTCTGCCCAGTCGCTCTGGCGCTTTAAGCTTATGCTCTATCCACACCACCTGCCACGGCTGAAGGCGCATCTGGCCGGTAAACGGTTCGCCGGCAATCAAGTCTTTACCTTCAACAGCCAGTTTAAAAGTCTGCGATTGGCCGCTGATGTTGAAAATACAGCTGATACGGTTCTCCGATTTGGGGTCATAACGCTCCAGGGCAAACAGTTTGTCACCCAGTTCAAACACCCGCTGACCGGCCTGAGGAGAAAACGCCGGGCGTGTACGCCTAATAGCGATCAGTTTTTTGATGCCGTTAAACACGACAGACCGCAGTGATCCCCGCTGCGTCAGTTCTTTTTCAACCTCATCGAGCTGGAGTTTCTTGCGGTTTATCCGTCGACTCAGGCCGGACTGATGCATGCCTTCAAGGTCGTTTTCACTGCCGAGCAGGCTGTGAATATAAATCGCCGGAACGCCCATAAACGATAGCAACAAAGCCTGCGCGGCCAGAAACTTGCTCGCCTTAAGCTCAATGCTGTCGTCCACTTCGGTGATAGCACTGAGATAATTAATATTCAGCTCATACGGCGAATGGGTGCCGTCGCCGTTGTCTTTATAGGAGACTCGCCCCTCTTTGCGCTGCGTCTCCTGTGCCAAATATTTTCGTTCGTTGTCATCAAGGAACGTCTCGGTGGGGCGTAAACCAATGCCGTCGTGGCTGGAGAGGAAGTTAAAATAGGTGGTCTTGGGATAGTGCGCTTCGGCGTTCAGGCCCTGCGCCCACTGGGTCAACGTGCGGGTATCCTGACGCAGGAAGGCGTGCAGCGTGAGCGGCGGCAGGGCGAACTGATAAACCATGTGCGCTTCATCGCCTTCACCAAAGTAGCTAATATTCTCGTGGTGCGGCACGTTGGTTTCGGTAATGATGCGCGTGCCGGGGATCACCTCGTCGAGAATAGTGCGCCACAGCTTGATGATGTTATGCGCCTGCGGCCGATGTATGCAGGTGGTGCCCATTTCCTTCCAAATGTAGCCAATGGCATCAAGGCGAATCGACTGCCCGCCGCTTGCCGCA
Organism: Rouxiella sp. S1S-2; assembly: GCF_009208105.1. Taxonomy (NCBI): domain Bacteria; kingdom Pseudomonadati; phylum Pseudomonadota; class Gammaproteobacteria; order Enterobacterales; family Yersiniaceae; genus Rouxiella; species Rouxiella sp. S1S-2. The sequence continues at coordinate 4,912,617 of NZ_WFKL01000001.1, read as the reverse complement.
TATTGCAATATGACATCGATGCTTTCGAGCAGCACCTGTGGATTTTTAAAATTGATGTCGATTTGATCTTCGCTAAACGTGGTCCACAAATACAGTTCGGTGCCGTCGGCTTTGATAAACGGCGTCAGCAGCGGAGAGGCGCGAGGACGCACGACGCGGCTGTAGTCCAGCTCCGGATTGGCCTCGATGAAATAGTCGCGGTAGTAAGGCTCGTCGTTGATGTAGCCTTTCAGCCAGTCGCTTGAGCGGGATATATGATTGATAACACAGTCAAACATCAGGTTAAAGTTGGCGGCAAGGTGGTGAATGTCGCTCCAGCCGCCGAGATGGTCGTCGATGCGCCGGTAGTCAATGACGCTGAATCCGTCGTCGGAGCTGTAAGGGTACATCGGTAAAATATGAATATCGCTGATGCTGTCGCTTAAGTGCTGGTGGGCGAAGTGATTAAGCGTGGCGAGCGGCGGCTTGTCCGGTTGCGAAATTGTGTCGCCATAGGTGATGAGATAAATATTGGTGCCGTCGACCCACTGCTGTGAACGATGCGCACCGTAGTTCCATTTCTCGCCGAGGTGCAGGATTTTTTTTATCAGATCGCCAATGTGTTCTTTGGGATAGACCCTGCTCAGCAAGCTTTCCAGGCGAAGCACGAACTCAGGATTCACTGCACCCATAACCGTTTCCTTTATTATTCACATGATAAAAGATTAACTTTATAAAAGGTTAGTTGATAAACCGGGGGGCGAGGGGTAAAGGAAAGTAAAAGTGCACTCATGACGGGGGCAGCGGCAACCCGTCGGCCGGTGCCAACGGGCTGGAAAGAGGATTTGATCAAATTGTGCCTAAGGTGGCAACCATTACGGCTTTAATGGTGTGCATGCGGTTTTCAGCCTGATCGAATACCACGCTGAGCGTCGACTCAAACACTTCGTCAGACACTTCCATGCCGCCTTTCAAATCGTACTCTTCTGCCATCTGGCGGCCAAGGGTGGTTTGGTCATCGTGGAAAGCAGGCAGGCAGTGCAGGAATTTAACCGCAGGATTGCCGGTTTTCGCCACCATCGCCATATTCACCTGGTAAGGCCGCAGCAGATTGATGCGTTCTTTCCACACTTCTTTGGGTTCGCCCATTGAGACCCAAACGTCAGTGTAGAGGAAGTCCGCGCCCTTGACGCCAGCATCGATATCTTCAGTAAGGGTTATAGACCCGCCGTTTTGCTGAGCCAATTGCTGGCAGCTTGCGACCAGTTCGGCATCGGGCCAGCAGGCTGAGGGTGCAACCAGACGCAGGTCCAGGCCGCACAGTGCCGCCGCTTCAAGCAGCGAGTTGCCCATGTTGTTGCGCGCATCGCCCAAATACGCCAGCGACATTTGCCCCAGCGTTTTGCCCGGTAGATGCTCTTGCATGGTCAGCAGATCGGCTAAAAGTTGGGTAGGGTGGAATTCATTAGTCAGTCCGTTCCAGACCGGCACGCCCGCATGTTCGGCCAGCGTTTCGACAATTTCCTGGCCAAAACCGCGATATTGGATACCGTCGTACATTCTGCCCAACACGCGCGCGGTGTCTTTCATCGACTCTTTATGGCCAATCTGGCTGCCGCTCGGGCCGAGGTAGGTGACCTGTGCGCCCTGATCATAAGCGGCAACTTCGAAAGAGCATCGGGTGCGGGTAGAGTCTTTTTCGAAGATGAGCGCTATGTTCTTCCCTTTGAGGTAAGGCTTCTCGCTGCCGTTTTTCTTGGCAGTTTTTAACTCGGCGGAGAGCGTTAACAAGGTGTCAATTTCTGACGGGGTAAAATCCAGCAGCCTAAGAAAATGGCGTTTACTTAACAGACTCATGTGTCTATCTCCGAAACTTATCTAATGAATTAAAATTCAATTTATATGTATGAATATGCAATTACAACCCCCAAATAAAAACTTTGTCGTTTATAGTGGAGGCAAGCCGTCTGCTGTGTGAAAATAGCGTCTAAACGTCATATTGATTGAGGACAGAGGCATGGCAAACCGTGAATTGCTAGACGAACAACGTAATGAGACCCGCTTGATCATTGAAGAGCTGTTGGAAGACGGCAGCGATCCTGACGCGCTTTACACTATCGAGCATCATTTCTCCTGTGAGAAATTCGACGTTCTGGAGCGAGCAGCGGTAGAGGCCTTCAAGCTGGGCTATGAAGTGACAGACGCAGAAGAGCTGGAAATTGAAGACGGCTCGGTGGTGATGTGCTGTGATGTGATAAGCGAAGTGGCGCTTAATGCAGAACTCATCGACACGCAGGTTGAGCAGCTGGTAGCACTGGCAGAAGCCAACGGCGTGAACTACGACGGTTGGGGCACTTACTTTGAAGACCCGAACGGCGAAGACGGCGACGATGAAGATGATGAAGACGACGAAGAAGAAGACGAACACGCTGCGCCTAAAAACATTGTTGATAAAGACGACGACGGCAAACGCCACTAAGTCTTTAAATTAATCTGCTGCGCGTCGGCGATAAGGCGTTGGAAGCAGGTTCACCTTAGCTCGCGAGATTAAAGACCGAGTTTAGGGCATGAAGTAGAAATAAAAAAGCCGGCTTAGCCGGCTTTTTTATTGCATAAGCATGGTGTTAAAGCGGTTTCAGCATGGTGACTTCGCAGTCAACGTGACCGGTGCTGCCGAGCGCGCCGTCAATGTGTTCAAAGCCGAGATGCTCATACAGCGCTATGGCCTGGGTCAGGCTGGCGGTGGTTTCGAGATAACAGCGGGTAAAACCTTGATCTTTCGCGTAGGCCATGGCCTGCAGCGCCAGTCGCTTGGCCAGGCCTTTCCCGCGCAGGCTGGACATAAAATACATCTTCTGCAGTTCGCAGATATCGTCGGCTTCACCGATTAACGGGGCAACGCCGCCGCCGCCCGCTATCTTGCCGTTGAGTTCTACAACCCAGTAGGCACTGCGTGGCTGACTGTAAATTTCGCAAAGAATATCCAGATTGGGGTCGGCTACCGTATAGCCTTTGTCGGCGGTTAGGCCAAACTCGGCGGATACTTGACGAATAACCTGGGCGATCGCGGCATTGTCATCACAGGTGATGCGTCGCACCACGACATCTTGTTGTGTTGAGTCGATCACAGCTGTCGTCATATCAATAACTCAAAATTTTCATGGAGTGAATTTTCATAGAATGTCGGCGTCGTTTTTTTAATCATTTGCATTTAATACCGCGTGGCGCTGATTTTTGCAATTCTAAAAAAAACGGTGGAGCTTTCACTCCACCGTTGTTAGACATTACCGACTCAGCGTTGCTTACAGCGCGGCGATGGTAACCTGTTGTTCCTGAATCTTAATCTTGGCTTCGGCACAGGCCTGCAGTCTTTCGCGCTCTTTAGCGACTACAGCTTCTGGCGCACGCGCCACAAAGCCTTCGTTTGAGAGCTTGGCTTCAATGCGTTCGACTTCTGCATCCAGCTTGGCTATCTCTTTAGTCAAACGCTCAAGCTCGGCCTCTTTATCTACCAAACCGGCCATCGGGATCAGCAGCTCTGCACCTTCAACTAGCTTAGTCACAGAAACCGGTCCTTTATCGCCCGCCGCCAGCACGGTGATTGATTCCAAACGCGCCAGTGATTTGATAAAGCTCAGGTTCTGCTCTACACGACGCTGTGCATCAGCGCTGGCACCGCGCAACAGCAGCTCGAGAGGTTTACCCGGCGCAATGTTCATTTCGGCACGCACGTTACGAATAGCAATGATTGCCTGCTTGATCCATTCGAGATCGACCAATGCGCTTTCATCGGCTTTGTCGGCCGAAAACTCTGGGAAAGGTTGCAGCATAATGGTGTCTGCGGTGATGCCTTTCAGCGGTTTAACGCTCTGCCAGATGGTTTCGGTAATGAACGGAATAATTGGGTGCGCCAGGCGCAGCAAGCCTTCGAGTACTTCAACCAGCGTATTACGGGTGCCGCGAAGCTGTGCTTCAGTGCCGCCGTTCATGACCGGCTTGGTCAGCTCCAGATACCAGTCGCAGAACTGGTTCCAGGTGAACTCATACAGAATGCTGGCCGCCAGGTCAAAGCGATAGCTGTCCAACGCTTCACGGTAGATTTTCACCGTGCGATTGTATTCGGCAAGGATCCAACGGTCCGCCAGAGACAGCTGGCGTTCGCCGCCGTTCAGGCCACAGTCCTGGTCTTCGGTATTCATCAGCACAAAGCGGCTGGCGTTCCAAAGTTTGTTACAGAAGTTGCGGTAGCCTTCAAGACGCTTCATGTCCCAGTTGATGTCGCGACCGGTTGAGGCCAGCGCCGCCAGGGTAAAGCGCAGGGCGTCGGTGCCGTGCGGTTCAATCCCGTTCGGGAACTGCTTCTCGGTGCGCTTGCGAATTTTTTCCGCCAGCTGCGGCTGCATCATGTTGCCGGTGCGTTTTTCCAGCAGGTCTTCCAGCGAGATACCGTCGATCATATCCAGGGGATCGATAACGTTACCTTTTGACTTGGACATTTTCTGTCCTTCGTCGTCGCGGATCAGGCCAGTCATATAAACGGTATTGAACGGAACCTGTGGTTTGCCGTTTTCGTCTTTCACGAAGTGCATGGTCATCATGATCATGCGGGCAATCCAGAAGAAGATGATGTCAAATCCGCTCACTACCACGCTTGATGGGTGGAAGGCTTTCAGATCCGGCGTCTCGTTTGGCCAGCCCAGCGTCGAGAAGGTCCACAGGCCGGAGGAGAACCAGGTGTCGAGCACGTCTTCGTCCTGGCTCAGAACCACGTCTGCGGCAAGGTTGTTCTCGCGGCGCACTTCTTCTTCGTCACGGCCGACGAAAACATTGCCCTCGGCGTCGTACCAGGCCGGGATGCGGTGACCCCACCACAACTGGCGAGAGATACACCAGTCCTGAATGTCGCGCATCCAGCTGAAATACATGTTTTCGTACTGTTTAGGTACGAACTGGATCTCGCCTTGCTCAACCGCCTCAACCGCCACTTTGGCCAACGGTGCAGTTCGCACATACCACTGGTCGGTCAGCATCGGCTCAATGACCACGCCGCCGCGATCGCCATAAGGAATAGTCAGGTCGTGAGGTTTAATCTCTTCCAACAGGCCCAGCTCGTCAAACGCGGCCACGACGGCTTTCCGCGCGGCAAAGCGCTCAAGGCCACGGATCTGCTCAGGAATTTCGTTGCTGCACGCGTCGCTTTCTTCGCCTTTGGTGTCGAACACTTCAGCGGTCTGGCGAATGTCGCCGTCGAAAGTCAGGATGTTAATCATCGGCAGGCCGTGACGTTTACCAACTTCATAGTCGTTAAAGTCATGGGCAGGGGTGATTTTTACGCAGCCGGTGCCTTTTTCCATGTCGGCGTGTTCGTCACCGAGGATAGGAATACGGCGACCTACCAGCGGCAGAAGAACTTCTTTACCGATCAAGTCTTTATAGCGCGGATCTTCCGGGTTAACCGCCACGCCGGCATCGCCGAGTTCGGTTTCCGGGCGGGTGGTGGCTACCACCAGATAGTCTTTACCGTCGGCCGTTTTAACGCCGTCAGCCAATGGATAACGCAGGTGCCAGATGGACCCTTTCGATTCGCGGTTTTCAACTTCGAGGTCAGAGATCGCGGTGCGCAGTTTCGGGTCCCAGTTTACCAGGCGTTTGCCACGGTAAATCAGGTCCTCTTTATACAGGCGAACAAACACTTCTCGAACGGCGTTAGACAGGCCTTCGTCCATGGTGAAGCGCTCGCGCTCCCAGTCGACGGAGTCGCCGAGACGGCGCATCTGGCGCGTGATGGTGCCGCCCGATTCTGATTTCCACTCCCAGATTTTGTCGATAAAGGCTTCACGACTGTAATCTTTACGCGTCTTGCCTTCTTCTGCAGCGATTTTGCGCTCTACTACCATCTGAGTGGCAATACCGGCATGGTCGGTCCCCGCCTGCCACAGGGTATTTTTACCCTGCATGCGCTGATAGCGGATCATGGCGTCCATGATGGTTTGCTGGAAAGCATGACCCATATGCAAGCTACCGGTAACGTTCGGCGGCGGGATCATGATGCAGAAGCTTTCCTTACTGGTATCACCGTTAGGCTTGAAATAGCCCTGTTCTTCCCAGTGCTCGTAAAGCGGTTGCTCGATATCTTGCGGGTTATATGTCTTATCCATTTCGCTTCGTTAGTCTGTAGTCGTTGTATTGGCCGCAGGCGGTGTCGCCGTGGTCAAATTGAAGCCGACGCTGCGATAGGCTTTGTAGCGATCGCGCGCCAGCTGCTTTAAAGAATCTTCGTAAGGAACGAAGTCTACCACTTCATGGAAAGCGGTGGCAAAATCTGCAAATTGTCCAAGCAGGCTAATCAGCAAATCTCGCGGGGCATTTCCACGTTTTCCGGGCCAGCAAAGCTCGACGGGGGCGCCAAATCTCGGGCCTTCTCCCGCCAGATTGTGTGGCACAAACTGGTCGGCATCACGTTTCCACAGCGCCTCATCCAAGCGCTCTGCCTGCGGTTGATCTTCGCAGGCGATAAGCACGCGTTGACCCGCACGGTAGCGCAGCGCGGCAATCTGGCACGCCAGCGCCTCGTGGCTGCTGAGCCCGTCTGCGGCGTCGGGTGAGTCGAGAAGAAAAAATGTAGCCTGTTTCATGGTGTCTTCCTAACGCCATCCTCCCGCGCACAAGGCGGTGAAGGATGGGTTTACAGCAGTGGGCGATTAATCGTCGCCGTTAAGACCAGCACGGTTCAACAGGAACTGGGACAGCAGAGAAACAGGGCGACCCGTTGCTCCTTTGTTTTTGCCTGAACGCCAAGCGGTACCGGCGATGTCGAGGTGCGCCCAGTTGTACTTTTCTGCAAAGTGCGACAGGAACACGCCTGCGGTAATCGCACCGCCCGGACGACCGCCGATGTTAGCCATATCGGCAAAGTTGGACTGCAGCTGTTCGTCGTACTCGTCGCCCATCGGCAGACGCCACGCGCGGTCACCGGCCTGTTCGGAGGCAGTGATAAGCTCGTGGGCCAGCGGATTGTGGTTAGACAGCAGGCCGGTGATGTGATGACCCAGCGCAATGACGCAGGCGCCGGTCAGCGTGGCGACGTCTATGACCAGCTCAGGGTCGAAACGCTCAACGTAGGTCAACGCGTCGCACAGCACCAGACGGCCTTCAGCGTCGGTATTCAGCACTTCAACGGTTTTGCCTGACATGGTCGTTAAAATGTCGCCCGGACGGAATGCGCGACTGCCCGGCATGTTTTCACAACCGGCCAACACGCCCACCACGTTTAACGGCAATTTCAGCTCGGCCACAACGCGCATCACGCCGTAGACTGTGGCTGCACCGCACATGTCATACTTCATTTCGTCCATGTCGGCCGCTGGCTTAATGGAGATACCGCCGGAATCGAAGGTCAGCCCTTTACCCACCAGCACGATCGGCTTAGCGTCGGCATTAGGATTACCTTTATATTCCATCACCGACATCAACGATTCGTTTTGCGAACCCTGACCTACGGCGAGGTAGGCGTTCATGCCCAGCTCTTTCATCTGCTGCTCGCCGATGACGCGGGTGGTGATGTTGGAGCTGAATGCGTCGGCCAGCTGGCGCGCCTGTGAGGCGAGGTAAGCCGCGTTACAGATGTTAGGCGGCATGTTGCCCAAATCTTTGGCTGCTTTAACGCCGTAAGAGATTGCCAGACCGTGCGCAATGGCGCGGTCACCGCTGTTAAGCTCACGGCGAGTCGGCACGTTAAAGACCATTTTACGCAGCGGACGGCGCGGCTCAACGCGGTTGGTTTTAAGCTGGTCAAAGGTGTAGAGCGACTCTTTTGAGGTCTCTACCGCCTGACGAACTTTCCAGTAGGTATTACGTCCTTTAACGTGAAGCTCGGTGAGGAAGCAAACGGCTTCCATAGAACCGGTTTCATTCAGGGCGTTGATCGTTTTCTGAATAACCTGCTTATACTGGCGCTCGTCGAGTTCACGTTCTTTACCGCAGCCTACCAGCAAGATACGCTCGGACAGAATGTTTGGAACATGGTGCAGGAACAGGGTCTGTCCCACTTTTCCTTCCAGTTCACCGCGGCGGAGCAGGGCGCTGATGTACCCGTTGCTGATCTTGTCGAGCTGTTCAGCCATAGGTGACAGGCGGCGAGGTTCGAAAACGCCGACTACAATACAGGCACTGCGCTGTTTTTCCGGGCTACCGCTTTTTACACTGAACTCCATGCACTCTCCTGAATCTTAAAGACAAAGGCGGGGGGTACGGATAGAATAGCGCTTCCGTTACACTCTCCCGTCATTGATATAATGACCTGTGTTAACCTATACGGCGTAGAAATTTTATTTTGGCGGCTATAAGCATCTTCCTATAGGTCACCTAATTTTACGGTGTTGTAATACTATTTTAGCTGTGAAGGTTGCCATATGATGAGAAAAAATGACGGATTAGCGATGAAATTATCGATTTTCCTGCAAAAAGACAAGTTTTCACAGGCGTATTCAGCGTGATCATCATTAGATATCTGGTTAGGGAAACCTTCAAGAGCCAAATTGCGATCCTGTTTATTCTGCTGCTCATCTTCTTTTGTCAGAAGCTGGTCAGGATACTGGGTGCGGCAGTTGATGGCGATATCCCGACAAATTTAGTCATTCAGCTTCTTGGGTTAGGCATACCCGAGATGGCTCAACTCATCCTGCCGCTAAGTCTGTTCCTGGGTCTGTTGATGACTTTGGGCAAGCTCTATACTGACAGTGAAATCACTGTTATGCACGCCTGCGGACTCGGTAAAAGGTCATTAATCGTTGCTGCCATGCTTCTGGCGCTGTTTACCTCCGTTTTTGCCGGTATTAACGCATTTTGGGCGGGTCCGTGGTCATCGAAACATCAAGACGAAGTGATGGCCGAAGCGAAAGCCAACCCCAGCATGGCGGCGATGGTAGCGGGCCAGTTTACGCCTTCACAGGACGGCAATTCGGTGCTGTTTGTGGGCAACGTGCGCGGTAAAGAGTTCCACAATGTGTTTTTGGCGCAGCTGCGGCCAAACGGCAATCAGCGTCCTTCTGTTGTGGTGGCGGCTAAAGGCCACATGGACCAGCGCCCGGACGGCTCTCAGCAGGTCACGCTTGATACCGGCACGCGCTACGAAGGCACTGCGCTGTTGCGTGATTTCCGCATTACTGACTTCACGGACTATCTGGCGGTTATCGGCCATCGAACGGTTGAACTAGACAGCAGCGACGCCGAGCAAATGAGCATGACCTCGCTGTGGCATTCCACCGCCAAAGAGGCGCGCGCCGAGTTCCATTGGCGTCTGACGCTGGTGGTTTCAGTCTTTATTATGGCGTTAATGGTAGTACCGCTCTCGGTGGTGAATCCGCGTCAGGGCCGCGTCTTAAGTATGTTGCCGGCCATCTTCCTCTATTTGATTTTCTTCCTGTTGCAGAGCTCACTGAGGTCTAACGCAGAGAAAGGAAAACTGGATCCTATGATCTGGATGTGGGTAACCAACCTGGCCTATCTCGCGTTGGCCGTGGTGCTCAATGTATGGGATACCCTTCCGGCCCGCAGGATACGTGCACGTTTTAGAGGAGCGGCCTGATGTTTGGCGTTTTAGACCGATATATCGGACGCACTATTTTCAACACCATCATGATGACGTTATTCATGCTGGTTTCCCTCTCAGGGATCATCAAGTTTGTCGATCAGCTGCGTAAAGTGGGCCAGGGCAGTTATTCTGCGCTTGATGCTGGACTGTACACGCTGCTCAGCGTGCCAAAAGATATCGAAATTTTCTTCCCGATGGCCGCCCTGCTCGGTGCGCTGTTGGGGCTGGGTACGTTGGCTACCCGCAGTGAACTGGTGGTAATGCAAGCCTCTGGTTTTACCCGCATGCAGGTGGCCACTTCAGTAATGAAAACAGCCATTCCGCTGGTGCTGCTGACCATGGCGATTGGCGAGTGGGTGTCTCCGCAGGGCGAACAGATGGCGCGCAATTACCGTGCGCAGCAGATGTTTGGCGGATCGCTTCTTTCCACGCAAAACGGTCTGTGGGCGAAAGACGGCCACGATTTTATCTTTATCGAGCACGTCACTGGCGATAACGAAATCAGCGGCGTAAATATCTATCATTTCGATGATAAAAACAAACTGCTGTCGGTTCGCTACGCTACCTCTGCCCAGTATGAGAACGGCGGCTGGCAATTATCGCAGGTGGATGAATCCGTGTTAGGCAGCCCAACGCAGATAACGGGTTCACAGACTCTGAGCGGTGAATGGAAGACCAACCTGACGCCTGACAAGCTTGGCGTCGTGGCTCTTGACCCTGACTCACTCTCCATCAGCGGCCTGTACAACTACGTTAAATATCTCAAGCAGAGCGGGCAAGAAGCCAAGCGCTACCAGTTGAATATGTGGCGTAAAATATTTGCTCCGCTGTCGGTGGCGGTGATGATGCTGATGGCGCTGTCGTTTATTTTTGGACCGCTACGTAGCGTGCCCATGGGCGTGAGAGTGGTAACCGGTATCTGCTTCGGGTTCTTATTCTACGTGCTTGACCAGATTTTCGGTCCGCTAAGCCTGGTTTATAATATTCCACCGCTGCTGGGCGCCGTGTTACCGAGCGGCCTGTTCATGGTGATCAGTATCTATCTGTTGTTAAAACGCAGTTAGACAGGCGGATACGGTTTAAAAAAAAGCAGCTCATTGAGCTGCTTTTTTACTTTTTGCGTTCCAAAAACGTGCCGCTATATTTCGTTATTGCGCACTAAATCTGCAACCAAATCGTTCACGCCGTCGCTCATATTTTTAAACTTGGTTAACTCCGAGCGCGTTACCACAATAAAGACGCCTACGCCGCGCTGCGGAACCATCGCCATATAAGTGATAAATCCGCCCCCGCCGCCGGTTTTCTGAATAATCCTTGGCCACAGTGGAGACGGCGCCATAGTGACCCACCCCATGCCCAGCTCGTAAGCCTGACCGGGAACGTCCATGCCTTTTAACGACACCAGATCGGTACGGCGGAAATACATCTTCTGCGCCAATGCGGCGGTCGCATTTTGCTGTCCAGAGGCCGTAGGCAAGAACTGCTTCATCCAGCGGCCCATATCGGCAGGCGTTGAATACACGCCGCCGCTGCCTGTCGCTGCCGTAGTATTTATGCAAGGACTCGGGCGCAGGCCTTCCATCAGCCGCGAACACTGTGACTGAGTAGGCGTATAGGTGGTATCCACCATGCCGTTTGGCTGGGTAATTAACTCGCGGAACAGCTGCGGATAGGGTTTACGGGCCGCATTCGACAGCGCATCGGAAAGCAGATCAAAGCCCAAATTGGAGTAAGACGCATAGGCACTCGGCGGCACGGTCATTTTCGCCGTTTGCAGCCAGCTCCAGCGCTCGGCACGATTCGGCCAGGTAAACACAGCACGATGCGCCGCGCCGCCCGGCTGTTCGCGAGGCAGACCACTGGTGTGAGTCGCCAGATTCAACAGCGTAATGGGCGTAGTGGGACTGTAATAGGGAACAAAGGCGTTGGCTGGCGCATATTTTCGCAACGGATCGGTGATTTTTACCGTGCCCTGTTGCGCCAGCTTCACCAGCACTTCACTGGTCATCAGCTTGGTCAGCGAGGCGATTCGAATCAGCGAGTCTTCGCGTGGACGAATACCTGAGCCGGGTTTAATTTCGCCAAAGCTGCGGAAAACCTGCTGATTGTTATCGACGACGACGATGGCCATGCCCATCGCGCCGCTACCGTAAAAGATATGTTCTGCGTGGTCATCGACCACCTGAGTGGCAAGACGTTGGGTCTGCGCCTGACTCAGTAAAGGCATGCTGGCAAAGGCTATGGCTAACAGCGATAGGGATAATTTTTTCAACGAACGCGTATCCATTCTAAAAGCGGTAAAGGGCAAGAGTGAATTTATCTTAATGTGATACGCGAAGAACCGCATGAGGAAATCGCGGCTTGAGCAAAAATTTACAGTTGCGGCGTTCGTTATCGGCCCAAAACGCCCTCCTGCCGGCCATTAACGGTATTAGGGCACAGCAGTTGCGTGTTATTCATACAACTCGAGTATTTGTCAGTCTATTATTAGTCGTGTTTACGCCGAATAAATATGGGCTAATTGCTGAGGCGAAAGGGTAATGGATTAATAGATTGACAGGGATGCGCTGCTTAACTTTGTAATTAATTATGTCCATCGTGAACTTATTCACCTGACCGAATTGACGACTATTAAAACATTCTGCTTTTATTTCACACAACAATATATTTTCGGTTGCTGATAATTACAGTTTTAAACCATTTTGATTAAAAAATCACCCATAAATTCGACTTAAAACGCATCTGTCGTCACATTAAATGCTTTTCCCCCTATCACAGCTATGTTAAATATTTATGCGTGGTGCAACACCATATTTCACTAAATAACAAAAATAATATTGTTGGAGACAGGGTAATGCGTAATTTAAAAGCGCCAATCATCGTTGGCGGCGTTATTTTATCGGTGCTTTCAGCCAGTGCTCAGGCTGAAATAACCGTTTTAGAAAAGAATAAGCAAAGTGATTCCTTACTTGCTCCATTAAGTTTGCAGGTGGGTGGCAGTATTCGTCCCGAGTGGATTTTTGAAAATACCAAAAATAAAACGCACGGTGATTCCAGTGGCCACGACGGCGGCACCCGTTTTCGCTTCAGCGGCAACTATGCGCTGAGTGACCATACCTCCGTAGTGGGTTACTACGAGCTGGGTGTGAACATGTATCACCTGCTCGATATTAAATCTGGCTACGACCAAGGCACTAACCGTGACAAAAAACGTCAGCTTTATTATGGCGTGCAGGACGACCGTTACGGTAAATTGACCTACGGACAACAGTTCGGCCTTTATTATTCCGTTGTCGGAATTAAAAGCGACATGTGGGACAACGATGCCCACGCAGCAGGCGAAGGCGTAGGCGTTTCCGGTGATTACGACGGCAGTAACCGTCCTAAAAACAGCATTAAATACGAAAATACCTTTGGTCCGGTTAAATTAACAGCCAACTATTTGTTGCCGGAAACCGAAACAGCGGTGACCGACGAACTGCACTATCGTCGTTCAGGCGGTGGTGGCTTAGGTATTGATTATGCGATTACCAAAGAGCTGACCTGGAGTACCGCATACAGCGTTACGAATGCGTACATAAAAGACAGCGACAATAATCAAAAGCAATATCACCAACAGCTTTCCGGTACCGCGTTGACCTGGCAGCCGGGCAACTGGTATTTGGTTACCACTGGCAGCTACTATGATAATTTCGTGCCAAGCCATCATGATGCTATTAATCAGGACAACTTCTTCGCGGGCGCTGGCTACGGCGTAGAAGGATTTGCCGGTTATACCTTTAATATCGATAAGCCTTTCCTGAAATCTATTCAACCTTACGTTGCGGCAGATTCCCTGAAACTTAAAGGTAACGAGAATTACGAAGCAAACCACGTTTATTTGGGTTCTGCTGTCACTATCGGCCACGGTTTGTCTGTTTACGTAGAACGCACTCTGGCCAATGCGCCGAATGAATCTGACTCTACCTGGGTGACCGTTTTCTACGATTTCTAATCGCCACCGCAGGCGTTTAGGCTAAGTAAAAGACGCAAGCCAGTGCAGCAATGCACTGGCTTTTTTACCCTCTTCATAGTGCATTATCTCCCGTTAAAGGCCGCTATTTTGTCGAAATATCAATCACACAGTCGATTTGTGCCGATTTTTTCAGCACTTAGCATCAGAATGCAGGGATAAGTATTGCGTGGGTGGCCGGGAGAGGTATAATGCACCCGTTTTCCGTATACTACTTAGCAGTGCCGAAGTGGCGAAATCGGTAGACGCAGTTGATTCAAAATCAACCGCCGCAAGGCGTGCCGGTTCGATTCCGGCCTTCGGCACCATTAGTATGTAAATAGACCTCAACTGAGGTCTTTTTTTATGTCTAAAATCCAGTCCCCGCAAGGCTTTCCCCCCCTTTTCAGTCAACCGACGTCAATCTGAGTTACCCCACATCAACATGCTTGTGAGTATAGAACCGAGTATATATGCTGGTTCGATAATGCTTATATACTCACGGCAGCACATGGAAGGAGAACTTTTATGGCTCTGACAGATATCAAAGTGCGTTCTGCAAAACCGCAGGAAAAGGAGTACACCCTTGTCGATGGGGATGGCATGTTTTTGCTTATTCATCCCAACGGCTCAAAATACTGGCGGTTCCGTTTTCGCTTTGGTGGTAATCAGCACCTGATGGCGTTTGGGGTTTACCCTGAAACTTCGTTAGCCGATGCGAGGCAGAAGAGGGACGAGTCCAGAAAGCTGGTTGCTGCTGGTATCGATCCTCGCGAGCATAAGCGTGCTGTAAAGGAGGAGAAGGCGAAAGAGGTCATTACCTTTGAGTCAGTTGCCAGGGAGTGGCATGCAACTAACAATAAATGGTCAGAGGAACACAGTCGGAGGGTGCTGAAGAGCCTGGAAGACAATCTGTTCCCTGCAATTGGGAAGCGGAGTATTGATAGTTTCAGCACACGCGATCTCCTTGTACCTATTAAAGTAGTTGAGGCTACAGGGCGACTTGAAGTTGCTTCACGTCTTCAGCAGCGTACTAATGCGATTATGCGTTATGCAGTGCAAAGTGGTTTGATTGATTACAACCCAGCTCAAGAAATGGCTGGTGCTGTCGCTTCCAGTAACCGTGTCCACCGTCCAGCGCTTGATTTGAAACGCTTACCTGAATTACTTCGTCGAATCGACGGTTACACGGGACGCCAAATGACCCGTCTGGCTGTTGAGCTCACGTTATTAATCTTTATTCGTTCTAGTGAATTGCGCTTTGCGCGTTGGTCCGAGATCGATTTTGAAACGGCAATGTGGACAATACCGGCAGAACGAGAAGCTATTGAAGGAGTGAAGCATTCACAGCGTGGCTCGAAAATGCGTACGCCTCATTTAGTACCGCTGTCTCGCCAGGCATTAGAAATCCTGAAACAGGTTCACAAGCTTAGTGGCGAGCGTGATTTTGTTTTCGTTGGCGATCATAACCCTCGTAAACCGATGAGTGAAAACACGGTGAACAAGGCGCTGCGTGTTATGGGGTATGACACTAAGGTGGAGGTTTGCGGGCATGGCTTCAGGACTATGGCATGTAGCTCGTTGATTGAATCTGGGTTGTGGTCGAGGGATGCAGTTGAACGGCAGATGAGCCATATGGAACGCAACTCAGTGCGAGCAGCTTACATTCATAAGGCGGAACATTTGGATGAGAGACGATTGATGTTGCAATGGTGGGCGGATTATCTTGATATTAATCGGGAGAAGGGGATTAGCCCGTTTGATTTTGCTAGATCAAGATGATTTTGACGCGGCGTATTTTAACTCATTGTTTTTCATGCTTTAAATTAAGGTTTGTCTGTCTGTGAAAGAGATGGCTTGCCTTAATTTTTTTGTTTTGATATGACTATTCACTTATAGATATAGAATGCCTTTCAACATATTGTGTAGTACTTAACCACAAAAGTTGCATACGATAGCATTGATTAACCCCAAGGAGAAAAAATGCCAGCATTGGATGATAATGTAATTCGTGACGTTACCGAGCGATTAAAAAATTATCTGGATGTAACTGGTGGATATAATTCAGTTGATTTTATTGATGCAGGTGGTTCTGCTGCTGTTTTCAAAGTTAACCGAAATGGTGACATAAGAGCTATTAAGATTTTTGATCCAAAATTTTTTGTTGGAAATGATAATTTAGCAGAGAAAAGGCGATTATTAACACAACAAAAACTTATCGATCATCATTGTGAACATCTTATTCAAACTTACTACGCTGCCGAAGCTGAAGGAACCGCTATTATTGAGATGGAGTTTCTTTCATGGCCTCAATTGGCTAAAGTTTTAGATAAGGTGCCAGATGACGCTGTGAGATTTTTAATCAAGCAATTAGTCGATGCCGTGAGATATCTAGAGTCACTTAATATTGTTCATCGTGATATCAAACCAGAAAATATACATGTTTCAGATGATTTTAAAAAATTAAAGCTTCTTGACCTTGGTGTCATCAGGGAATTCGATAATAAAAATGAAGATGGTATTACCGATAATGGACGTACGCGACCATTTTTAGCGACCGCACAATATAGTTCACCTGAATATCTTTTCAGATTGGATGAGCCGACAGAAAAACTTTGGCGAGGTCTTAATATTTATCAGGTTGGTGCCGTTCTGCATGATTTAATAAACAAGGAACCAATATTTAATGAAGAGATGTTGGTTAAAAATAGATGGTTAGTAGCAAGAGCAGTGTTAACTAAAACACCTTCTTTTATTGATGTTAATGTAAATAGGTTGGCTAGGGAAAAAGCATTAGCACTTAGGTGTTTAAGTAAGGATATTGATATAAGAACTTCTCTTGTTAAATGGGAGGATTTCTATTTTAATAACGCAACTGACCCTCTTATATCCTTAAGGAATAGATTATCACAAAAAACAAACATCACGCAAAATAATGATTATACAAAAATAGTTTTTGAAAGAAATAATTACATCCGTGGAATAAGTGAGAAAATAAGAATAGAATTAATAGATGTTTGTGGAAAACAACTCCCAGTAGTAATGCCTACAACTGGGGATAGTCATCAAATAAATTATTTTTTCTCCTATGAAAATAAGTATGCAATAGCTTGTTCTATCCATTTTGTCTGGGGAGAAGGCTTATACAGCAATAGAGCAACCATCTCCATTGGGGCCAGAATAGAGCCATTCCAAAAAGAAAGGTACTTCGAAGGGATAAAGATGAAACCATGCTTGGAAACCATTTTAAATACCGATGTCGACAGTGTGATAAAAATATTGTCCAATGACATCGTTGATTATGTGATGGTTGGTTTAGACTTAGTTGAGAATGAATATGGGAATGCGGAAATATTAACTGATATAGACTTGCATAAAGAGGCGGGTAATAATGAAGAGTAGCTGGTGGCGTTCTCGAGATGAATTAGATGAGGATCAACAAAATTTTATTACACTCCCTGCTAAAGGAAGATATGCCCTTATAGGACCACCGGGTTCAGGTAAGACTAATTTATTGCTACTTAGGGCTCAGTATACAGCAGGGATAGGCGAGCGGAATATACTCATTTTAACCTATACAAGAGCGCTATCAGATTTTATTAAGAGTGGTATTAATTCATTAGGATTGATAAATGCAGATCAAATTAAAACTTTTCATTCTTGGGCTTGTTCTCATATTTTGGAGCACTTAGGAGAACGAGCTATACCGAAAGGCACTGATTTTGATGATGAGGGAAGAACTCAAATTCTTGAAATGTTGATTGAAGCAAATAATAAACTACCCGGTAAGAGAATTTATAGCGCTATTTTTGTTGATGAAGCACAAGATTTAACGTCAGGTGAATTAGAAGCATTACTGTGTCTTAGTGATAATATCTGTATATGCGGGGACGACAATCAAGGCATATACAGAAGAAATGGATTGGAAGTCATTGATAAATTGAAATTAACCCCGCATAGATTAAATCGTCACTTTCGCATAGGGCAAAAAATAGCTCGTGCGGCAGATAGATTATGTCCATTAGATAATCCAACAGAAAGCCTTGAGGCAACATCTAATTATAATATCAGAACACAAGGTGAATCTAGTGCTAATTTGCACGTCTGCGCCAGTAAAAAACTACAATTTGATAAAATGATTGAATCCATAAAAATTCAATTAGATGCCTTTAAAGATGATAATATAGGTATTTTTTGTGGTAAGAGGGAAACCTTAGTTGATTTAAAAGAGCGCTTCAAAGCTTCTGATTTAGATGAGCTAGTAGTTTTCCATGGTGTTGATGAAGAAGCTAGTTTTACTTCTGAAAAACGAATTCACGTTATGACTATTCATGCAGCAAAAGGAACTGAATTTAGAGCTGTACATATTTTTAATGCCGAAGATTTGGCAAGTCATCCATTAAATCGCAGCCGGATTGGATATACGGCAATAACGCGTGCAAAAACATCATTAAATGTATATAGAACCGAGCATACAAATAGAAAATTTGAAAATGCATTTTCTGAACCACAAGCCTTTACTATCGATGATCTGTTTTAAGGTGACTTATGAAAGATAAAAAAATTAATTGGATTTCTGTTAGTAAAGAGGAACTGTTTGATGTGATATTTAATATTAAGCAGTTGGATATGTTTTTTTGGAAAAATAAAATATCAGATTTTGATGTGCATTCTGGAAAGGTGTTAGTCGGAGCAGTCGAATCACAATCTATTGATTCAAAACATAAGATATGCATGCTGGTAATAGATGATGCTTATTTCAAGGATATTTTATCTTGGCTTAGAGTATACGCTGAGGAATTATTTCCTTTAAGCCAATATGCAAGAGTTATGCTTTATAGTGATTATAAACAAATAATCTCCCGTGGGGAATATTTGCTCTCTGAAGAAATTAATAGTGAAGAATTAGCTTGCTTAGCAGTAGGAGAAGCGTTGGCTATCTCTGATAGTAATATAGAACTAAAAAATATGGCATTATCTAGGTTGTCAAGTTGTTATACTCTACCAATGGCTAGGGTTATTTTTAATCATGGAAGTGATGAGTTATTAACTGTATGCCAAAAAAGACTAAGCGCAATAGCGAGAGATAATCGTTTCCTGAAACGCTCGGTTTCAGTTGAACAATTAGATAGAGCTTTGTATTTTTTGAGGAGCTTCAAGGCAATAAGTTTTTATGAAAGTGATGTTTACGAATCGGTATTTAAATTCGCGAATGAAATCATCAATAATAACATTGATTCTAATAAAGATTCTTTTGTTGTATATGAAATTAAAAAACTTTTAACCTTGATGAGAAGTGATTCTATTGAGGAGCGAGTTATTGCATTTAATAATATTTCAAATCATTTGTCTAATATAACATCAGAGGATGTAGCCAATGATGTGAGTCCTTTAATTGCTGCAGCGGCATTTTTAGTAGGCAGAAGTACTTCACACCTTTTCCTATTAAATAAAATTGGGAAGAGTTTTCCTATTGTTTTTTTATGGTTTGGCATAATAGCTGCGTTAGTAGGAAGTAAAGCATGGGATTTTTCATGGTTAAGAGTAGTTAAAGGGGCTGAAAGATTGATTATGCCTTCCTTGATTATAAGTGATGTATCACCTGCTGATGTATCGTGGTTAGAATTTTCTTGGTTATTAGATGTGTCTAACGACTCCGAACTATTAAATGATCTACCTAAAATGTTACCTCGGACTTTATCTGTAGAAGTTGTCCCTGGGGCCACGTTACATATACGTTTAGGGGGGGGGGTATCTGAGCAAGAATATAGTAAGAGGAACGATATCAGCTTACGAGAGAGAGCTCTTGAAGATGCCGTTTTTCACTTTCTTAATTTATCCAATAAATTACAGGAACAGGTTTTTAATATTATAGAAGATAAAAATAGAGTACCTTCTAGCAGTAAAAAATTAAAATCATCTTCTGGGGATTTTAGAAATAAAAATTCAACAAAAGGAAAATAACTGAAAAAAACTAACCACTCGTTTGGGGGGCTCTTCCCCCTTACTCAACCATGTTTTTTTAAGTAGCTGTATGAACTCCTTTAGGCTTAGTAGTTCTTAATGATATTCAATAGGATATGTTGCCCAGACAGGCTCTGGTACAATTGGCTGGATCGATTTATTTTTCATCTCTGTAAGTTGCGTCTTGTTTATACAAGGCTGAATAGTGATCAAGTGTTTGGTTGTAATGCGGTCTCCTTCTGCTAATACTTGTCGCCAACGATCCTTACATGTTATTTTTGCACCGGGTAAGAACAATTTTCTGAATCAAAATTTTGATCATGGCATGCCTCAAATGAGGGGGAAAAGACGTCAGGTTTCAATTTTTTTTCTGTTGTATTTTTTGATGAGCTTTTTTCAAACTTTAAATCATGTAGTTTGAATAAATGGCCTAAATGGTTTTCAAAGGCAAAACCAACTCCTGATTTTCTTCGATTCTGAACACTTCATGAGAAATTAACAAATTCACCAATGTTGTCACCGTTAGCTCCAAATCCTTGAAGCAATCGATTACGAACAAAACATCTCTCATAAGTCCTAAATAGACGTTCTTCTTCGGCTAACCAACTCATTATCGCTTCCTCAGAGTTATCTCATTGGCATGCTGGTTTACGATTCTTTGCGAGCTGAGGAATATAGTTCAAGTCTTTCAAGAGTTGGTCTCGATGAGCCGGAGTGGGTTAGGCGATTAAATTGATTGTGGTTACGTCGTAATGGTCTATATAAATGACCATAACGATAGTGTTAGTAACATGTTGTTAATTTTTTATTCTTTGTTCACTTAAATTTATCTTTCTTCTGGGATGTTTCTTTTTTTCTCAGAATTTTCTCGCGATGCCATTTCAGATACTCAATTGATTTGATATGGAACGATTTAATCTTTTCTGGTAGTTGCAGCTTTTTAATTAAGGCTCTATCAATATCATTACTTAATAAAACCTGGCCATTGTTGGAAAAAGATATCCATCCTTGATCAAATAGCACGTCAACATGTGCAGCTAATATAATTCCATTAAATGGGTCGAGTCGTTCAGTGCCGTTGTGGCATGCAGACCAAGGTTTTATGTGGCTTGCTCTCAGTAATGGTTCAAATGTTATATCAGTTAGCGGACATGCAGGATAACGTTTAAGACATTCTTTCCTGAAAAGACCTTGGCCAAGTCTGGCTGAAATTAACTGTTCTCTAGTTGTATCATCAATGCTTGTATCTTGAAGTATCGGTGCTAAATCTTGCTGGACTTTCTCGAAAGGATTTATCGATAAATAAGATATAATCAATTTTTCAATAATTGAGTTCGGCAACATGTTCATTCGTTGCATGACTATTTTTGAAGCCACTGGCAAGTTTCGTGGGGTTCCATCTTTATTCCGCCATCCTGTTCGAGTAGAACTGAGCCATGAATCAAAACGATCTCGATGATTTTTAAGACTATTATAAAACTCTTCTGAAGTCTTACCTTCACCAAATCGAGGATAAAAAAGAGAGGCAGCATCTTTCCATTTTTCGACCCCAAGTAAAGATGGAGGATTTTTTTTGCCAAACTTTGAAAAGTACCAAGCTACCTCTAAGAGTCCATCTTCTGGTATAACCATACCAACCCTCATCGTTAATGATATTATTTAATTCAATTTGCTAATTTATATTCCAATTTCCGAAATATCGCTTTAATTTTTCAATAGTGTGTCGCCATTTTGGAGTTGTAGGTTTGCAGACCGTATTTTGATTACCGAAGAATCCGACCTCGTTCACCGCCTCATGTTCACTGCGGGTTTCCAGCCACTTAACGGGGACAAAATACTCGGACTTGTCGGGGTCATCCGCATTCCGGTGATAGAGATCGCTGTACTTAAGCAGATCCATCGCCCGCTTTTCGCCGTCGTCAGTGTTGATGGTGAAGCTACTGGCAGGCTCAACGGCGCTCTGAACAATGCCGACGCCGACGTAACCCGTTGTCGGGATTCTTACCCATACACGGTTGCCAGGCTGAAGCTGTTTTAACGTCTGGCTGTACCAGCTTCCGCCACCCGCGCTGATAAACCCGTAGCGACGTGCCTCTTCCCAGACTCGACTTTGCGGATCACCAAACGAGACGTAAAACTCTCCGTTCCAGGGTTCCTTCGCATTGGCACTTGTAGCGGTGGCCTGTGCGGCATTGGTTTGCGTTTCGCTTGGGTCGATAAGCCAGGTGCGGCTTAAGAACTGTTCGTCACCGTGCTGGAACACCTTGAAGAACAGAACGTTAATCGAGATGCCGTTCTTGCTCAGATAGTCGACAATACGCTCGGTGGAGGGATCCAGCTCAGCTGCCACGATAATGATTTGATGCGACTGATTGAGCGACTCTTCTTCCAGTTCAGTATTGAAGCGTTGTTTAAACGCCTCACCCAAATTGCCACCACCGGAGAATTTCTCGTAAATCTGCGACAGACGCTCGGTGGATAAGTCGTCCACCCAAGAGGCGTAATCCAGCGCCTGAGCCACCACCTCACGCGGCGTGCGGTCGCGCTTAAGTTCAATCAGGATCAGCGAAGCATCCGGCGCAATCGCCAGCAGGTCGATACGCCCTTTATCGAGCGTATTTTCCTGATGACCGATAATCATCCACTGGTCGGAGAGAATAGTGGGATCATTTAAAATCATCTTCTCCAACAGTTGCTCGCTGGCAAGTTTGCTGCTGGTTAGCGGCTGGGGATTCTCCCCTATCCGCCAGATTGCATGATGAACCGGCATCGTCTGTTCCTTAGTTTAATGCTGCGTCGGTAAGTGCATCCGCTAGATAGAGCTGGGTTTGCTGGACGGATTGCAGGCGGGATTTGAGTTGTTCGCAGATAATAAATAGCCCATTGGCTTTGGCAACAATACGATGTTGTTCTGATAACGGAGGAATTGGAAATTCAAATAACTCCAATGTTTTTTTACTAAGGCCTTCAATTGCCATCCCAACTTGCCTGCCCCATATCAAGTTCTGAACAATAGGGGATCTAATAGCCAAATGGACAAATGGTGCCAACTCCCTTAGCAATAAGCGAACAATTGTCACATGCTGGCTAACGTTTGCTTCTTTGATATTTTCAGGAAATATTAGGGTGCGGCCTAAAGAAGCTCCCGTAATATTTAATAGCACATCACCAGGGAAAACTTTTGTTCCATCCATTTTTGAATGTGTATTTTCATCAATATACACTACATCATCTAAACGCAGACCATCATTCCACACGTTTTGGGAGCGAAGGAATGGGATCCCCGAGGTAACATATGCACTTTGCCCGCCCCGAGGTGTACTACCAGAACCCATTTTGCTGGTTAAATCCCCAAGTCGAATACACTCCCATCCCATAGGTAATTCAAATGGTTTTTCTTCATCACTCACTAGCGGCAACGTTTTTTGTTTTTTAATTTTACCGTCTTTCATCAGTTGTGCTTTTTCCAGCTCAATACGTTTAAGCAACTCAGACGCAGGTTCGTCGTTTGGATCCTGCGGCACCAGTTTCCCCATCACCGCCAGTTGCAGAATGGTTTGTTTAAGTGCATCGATACTCGCTTCGGTGGTAAATAATGTTTCGAAATGCTGACTAATCCTCGTCCAATTTTCAGCAAATTGTTCGGCATTTTGGCTGTCGGTCAGCGTCGCCAGCAGGGTTTCCACCAGTTGCTGATGAGCGTCCAGACTGGAAAGGGATTGCTGCTCCAGTTGGTCGCAGAGGCACATAAGTTCAACAACTTTGGATATCACTTTATGCTGTTCATTAATTGGTGCTATAGGTAATATTATTGCCTTCAAAGTATTACCATTTACATTTGGCTGCCCCGTACCGGACGTTCCATCGTAAAGTTGCTTCCAATATAGCTGACTGCCTAAAAATACTTTTGTAAACCCAGCCTGCATAGGACCAAGATATTTCAATCTTATTAAATAGGATGCAAAAACTGAATGAACATTCATATTCTCAACCAAATATGACTTTCCTACAGTCCCACCTGTACGAGCAATAACAATATCATTATTATTTAGCTTATATTGCTCAACCATTTTTTCACTGATGTCGCAACCGGGAACCGTTTCCCAATTAACTTTATCATCTTGAATGTCTGTTATTCTCAGTAACTTTACTTCTTTAGTTTCATCCGCAGAAGCTGTGTATCCATAATGAATATCAGCCATAATATCGATGAGCCTCACCCACTCCCACCCCTTCGGCAACTTAAACGGCTTCTCATCCTCGCTAATTTCCGGCAGAGGCTTTTGCTTTTTAATTTTACCCTGCTTCACCAGCTCCGCTTTTTCTGCGGCAATACGCTTTAACAGTTCAGACGCTGGTTCATCATTCGGGTCCTGCGGCACCAGTTTGCCGCGCACCGCCAGCTCCAGAATCAGCTCGCGAAGTTTCTTAATGCCATAGAGGTCGATTTTACCGTTACTGCCGCGCCCGGCCGTGGAGCGGGTTTGCAGCGCAGAGGACCAGATATCGATATGGTCGGTGATCAGTTTCTCAACGGTCATCAGTTTGCCTCCTTGCTGCCCGCCAGAGCTGCACCAAGAATATCGCGCAACTGGTTACGCAGCTCGCTGATTTCCGCCTGCTGCATCTGGTACTGCGCCAGCAGCTCATCCGGATCGTGGTTGATGGTTTCGCCCTGATACGGGTTCTTGATATCAAGGTTGAAGTTGCGAGCGATGATGTTGTCGATGCTGACTTTCCACGCCTGATTATTCTCTTCGCGGCTGGCAAAACCATCGGCTTCGTTACCCCACCAGTCGATTTCCACCTGGAACTCTTCAAACTTCATCGGCTTGGTTTTACTGTAGTTCTTTACGCCGTCCGGGTACGGGTGCTCGTAGAACCACACCTCTTTGGTTGGCTGACCTTTGGTGAAGAACAGAATATTGGTTTTGATACCGGTGTACGGGTTAAACACGCCGTTCGGCAACCGCACGATGGTGTGCAGGTTGCACTCTTCGGTGAGCAGTTTTTTGATTTTAGTTTTTACGCCTTCACCAAACAGCGTACCGTCCGGTAGCACCACCGCCGCGCGGCCTTTGTCTGCCAGCACTTCGATAATCAGTTGCAGGAACAGATCGGCGGTTTCACGGGTCTGCATCTCTGCCGGGAAGTTTTTCTCAATGCCGTCTTCTTCGGTGCCGCCAAACGGTGGGTTGGTAACAATCACATCAACCTGCTCATCCCACGAGGAAAGCGGCTTGTTGAGGGTGTTGTCATGGCGAATTTGCACCGGTACTTCAATACCGTGCAGCAGCATATTGGTGGTACATAACAGATGGGGAAGCTGTTTTTTCTCTACGCCATAAATCTGCTGTTGCAGGGTTTTGTGGTCTTCCGTGGTTTTGACGTAAATGTCTTTCACATGGTCAAACGCACAGGCAAGGAAGCCGCCAGTACCGCACGCCGGGTCCATAATCGACTCGCCCAGCTTCGGATCGATGCGGTTGACCATAAAGCGTGTAACCGCACGCGGAGTATAGAACTCACCCGCGTTCCCGGCGCTTTGCAGGTCGCGCAGGATCTGCTCGTAGATATCGCCAAACAGATGACGTTCCTGGCTGCTGCTGAAGTCGATTTCATTGAGCTTGTTGATCACCTGGCGCAGCAGCGTACCGTTCTTCATGTAGTTGTAGGCATCACTAAACGCCTGTTTAACCACAAAGCCACGCGGGTTCTTATCGATCGGCGCGGTGAGGTTTTTCAGGGTCGGGAACAGGTCGTCGTTCACAAACTCCAATAACGCATCACCGGTGATGCCTTCGCTGTTTGCCGCCCAGCTACGCCATAAATAACGCTGCGGAATCGGCAACTGATAGTCGTCCTGCTCCAGTTCCAGCTCTTCTTCCTGGGTATCAAAAATCTTCAGGAACAGCAGCCATGAAAGCTGCCCCAGACGCTGGGCATCGCCGTCCACACCGGCGTCTTTACGCATGATGTCCTGCAGGGATTTAATGACTGAGCTAATTGACATGTTTTCTTTCCATACTTAAAAAAGGATGCCACCGGTCGCAGACGCGGCCAGTGGCAATATATTTATAGGTTGTCAGGCTGAGCGTGGCGGTAACTGGTAGATTTCGTTTTCCAGTTCATTGACGGCTTGCTCATACGCCTTTTTGTCACCAAAGCGTGTTTTGATGATTTCGATCGGACGTCCCAGCGTATCGAACGGCTTCAGTTTAAGTACCTGAACATCCTCAATTTCCTGAACACCTTCATCGGCGTATTTATCCAACAACGTGTTAAGCACCTGCTGTGCTGGCTCGGCGTATTTAGTGAAGTAATTGCGCTTACGCACATTGGCCACGCGTTCCTGACGGGTTAACGGCGGCTGACCGTACACCACATGACAGAGCAAATCAAACGGGTCGAGATCTTTACCCACCTCTTCGGCCAGCACGTCCCACAGAATCCCCAGTTGTTCCAGCTCTTCGATGATGACCTGTTTGCGTGGTGCATCCTGCCATTTGCGCACGAAGCTATCCAGTGAGGCGTATTCGCTGTCTTTGAGCATCGTTTTACGGGTGTAATCCTGGAAGGATTCAGTCACCAGTTTGCCATCAGAATCGTAATACTGAACGCGCTTAGCCAGCACTTTTACATCCACGCCATTCACATAGAATTTGCGGACTTTGTTTTCATCATCGTCATGGAACTCACCGTTGCCCGCTTGCTTGTCACGATTAACCTGATAGTCAGAGACGTCTTCTCGCGCTTCACTGGCATCATTATCGCCGTCATCCGCGTTATTTTCCGCATCCAGTTGTTCATTGAAGTCTGAATCTTTGTCAGAAATATCACCGGGGTTTACCACCAGCACTTTTTCTGGCAGGCCATCAAAGCGTGGGTCGGCAAACAGCTCGGTCGCTTTTTTGAAATCGAGAATAGTGAACCACAGCTTGCCGTGTTTTTCGTTGATGCGCGTGCCGCGCCCAATGATCTGTTTAAACTTGGTCATCGACTGAATGTTTTGATCCAATACCACCAGCTTACAGGTCTGCGCATCAACGCCGGTGGTCATCAACTCTGACGTTGTCGCGATAACCGGGTAGGCTTTTTTAGGATTGATAAAGTTATCCAGTTGCGCCTTGCCGATATCATCGTCGCCGGTGATTTTCATCACGTACTTTTCGTTCTTCAACACCTGCTCGGGGTTGAGCACCACCAGCGCATGGCGCATTCGATCGGCGTGATCGATGTCGTTGCAGAAAACGATGGTTTTATCCATCGGGTTGGTACGTTTCAGGTAATCGGTGATGGTCTGCGCCACCAGCATGGTGCGCTCATCAATCACCAGCGTGCGATCAAAATCTTTCAGATTGTAGATACGGTCTTCAATCTCTTCGCCGTATTTATCCAGTTGACCTTTGACGGGCCGCCAGCCCTGGACGTCAACGTCAATATCAACGCGCACGACTTTGTAAGGGGCGAGGAAACCGTCTTCAATACCCTCTTTCAGCGAATAGGTGTAAACCGGCTCACCGAAGTAATCGATATTGGAGACGTCTTCCGTTTCTTTTGGCGTTGCCGTCAGACCGACCTGAGTGGCGCTACCGAAATACTCCAGAATCTCTCGCCAGGCAGAATCTTCAGACGCGCTGCCGCGGTGGCATTCGTCAATCACAATCAGGTCAAAGAAATCCGGGGCCACCTGCTTATACGCTTTTTGATGCTCTTCCGGTCCGGTAATCGCCTGGTACAACGCCAGATGCACCTCATAGGCCGGATCGATGGTACGCCCGGTGACTTTAGTCATCGCCGTACCGAAAGGTTGAAAATCGTTATTTTTAGTTTGATCGACCAGAATATTGCGGTCCGCGAGGAAGAGGATGCGTTTTTTGTTTTTGGCTTTCCACAGCCGCCAGATTATCTGGAATGCGGTATACGTTTTGCCCGTACCCGTGGCCATGACCAGCAGAATACGGTTCTTACCTGCCGATACGGCATCCACCGTTCGGTTAATCGCCTGCATCTGATAGTAACGGGGAGCTTTCCCGCTACCGTCGTCAAAATAGTCCTGACTGATAACGGGCAGCTGCTCCTGAGTGAACCCTTTCCAGACACAGTATTTTTGCCAGAGCTGTTCAGGTGTTGGGAAGTCGCTTAGGGCAATTTCGGATTCGAGCTGCTGTGGATTGGTTTTATCGTGGAAGATAAACCCATCACCGTTGGAGGCAAATACAAAGGGAACATCGAGCAGGCTAGCGTAGTCCATCCCCTGCTGCATCCCTTTACTGATGGCGTGCTTGTTAGCCTTGGCTTCGATAACTGCCAATGGCAAGTTAGGCTTGTGATACAGCACGATATCGGCAGACTTAACTTTGATACGTGAGGCCAGCTTTCCGCGAACCACAATCTTACCATCTCGCAGTTTCACTTCCTGGCGAATCTGCGCCAAATCATCCCAACCAGCATCCTTAACCGCAGGCAGGATAAATTTGCTGATGATATCCGTTTCAGTCAGGTGCGTTTTGTTCACGCCAGCCATAGCAGGGCACTCCACGAAATTGGGTTAGCTCTGATTTTACACAGATTTGTGTTTCAGGTAATGACTTGAAACGAAGTTTGTGGCAGCTAGTGTCCTGGTCCTTATTTGGCAGAACAATTTCTGCCACTTAGCTACCATGGTTTTTTCATCTTTTGTAATTTCTGAAGTTCGCTTCAGAAACGAAATAAATGTTTCCCCGAGCTCGGGAGCAAGCTACATAAAGCTTATTGCGTGACGAAGGTGGAAGTGTTTGTAGATTCGATCTATTTAGAAGACGCCAGTGCGTAGCACCCATCACAATGCATACGTCCTGAAAATGATCCAGTCCTTTACTGGCTCCCCAATTTAGAGAGTAACAACCATAACGATGGTGTTCACTATAGAAAAGCTTAATGACAGAATCGTCTGCATGTAAGGCGGCTACATGCTCAGTCTCGGTTACTATATCAATTGATGTTTCACGTAAGTCATGTGCATCAATGCGTATATTAAGCCTCTCAGTAATGAATTCACATACTGTGCTTGAGCAACGCCACGTTCTACTGAGTGTATCACGATCCACCATCACTCCAGCAGCAGTGAAGCGGGCTTCATATCGGTTAATATCGTCATGAAGCGTGGAATTAACATTGCCATCCCTGCTTGTATCAAAGGTATGCTGGTAGAAATCCCCGGCAAAAAGGACCGACATTTCTGCCTCGCAAAGCGCTAATAAAAAATTAAAATCATTTCCAGCAAAATCCTGTACTTCATCGACTAATAGTTCGTCGTAGTATCGCTCAAGACGATTGCATATATCCGGCAACATACCTCTAGCCATTAATAATTGTGCAAGCCGCCGATGATATATGCGGCCACGATTGTCCTGATAATGCAGTCGATTAGTTCGTGGGATCCTCTGTGGCGGTTGGGAAAAACTCAAGCCTCGAGAAGCCAAATGTTCCTGGAGAAAAGGGCGAAAACAGAAACCGTGAAGAAATTCAAACCAAGTCATTACACGAATTCCTTCAGGCATAAACCCAAACAAACTTATGATCTTGGATCGCAGATGTGTCTCGTTATTGATGGTGTGCGTCAGAATAAGTGTACGACTGTTTACCGTGAGTCTGTCTATCAGTAGTGTGGTTTTACCTGAGCCAGCAACGGCAAAAATCACCCTCTTAGCCATGCCAGAGCCTCCTGAATGTAGTCAGGAACACAGAGTTCTTCTCCATCATGTTGTAACAGCTTAAATGCAGCTTCTGCCTTATTGGCCAGCATATAGTCTTGCACTGTCAATGTTCGTCGGCCTTCTCCAAACAGCAGCTCACATAACGCCATATTGTCCTGATACAGACAGATTTCAAACGTTGATCGCTCATCGTTGTGATCGGCGAAAACATTGATGTGATCGCAGATAATATCAGCATAACGTTCGGAGCAATTCTGTTGGTAGTTGCTATCGTTGTCTCGTAAAGCAGCTACTCGATTCCCCAGTAAAAGTGCCAATTCAAGATAACGGCGGAAACTAGTACCGCCAATAGCGATAATATGAACACCATCATCTTCAGGGGCGGTATTGAAGAGCTGACGGTAAAAAGACTCGATTAGGATATATTCGGCATCACCTTCTACCAGTAATACTCGTCTCGCCAGAGCAAATTCAAGAACATTATTATCTGGTGCCTTCATAAAGAAAGCTGCCGTTTCATCTGAAAGCTCATTTAATAAAACGGGTCGGGATTCCCCAAAGAGGATTGCTTTACGCAGATCAAGACGGGATGAAATATGGCTGCTATGTGTTGCGATGAAAAGTTGTTTCTGTTGCTCTGCGGCAAGCTGATTAACCAGCTTTTTCATACTCACGTGACTAAGATGGTTTTCCGGCTCCTCAAGCAATAATGAATGAAGCTCACCCTGTTGCTGATGCCTTCGTAGGGCAAACTCCGTTTTGATAAAGCATTGCCGGCCTTTACCCCTATTACGGATAGAGATCCCACCTTCAGTAATATCCAGGTTAGCTTCGAGTCCAGATTTAGCTCCCGAACGGATACCAAACTGATAATCTTCCAGCGTGCTGTTAACAGCGGACAATTGCTGATTACAGAAGAGATTTTTTTGTTGACGATAACTGTTCTCAAGGCGGTACCGTTCCGCGACAGGCACATTCACACCATAAACTGTGCGAGTATAGTCTAATGCGGCATGATCACTATCGATGCGTGCGTTTTCAAGAAGCAGATGCCGCAGGTAGCGCCTGAAGCTCGCAAAATGGCTTCCAGAAAAAGTTGTGAATTTAACCGCATAGTATTCGAAAGGGAAATTTGTCGGATCCTGCTGCAAAACTTGTCGAATGTCCTCGCTATATTCGTCAAGCATCGGTGCAATTCGCATTCTGAGGCCATCGGCATCTATGCCAGCTAGATTCTGTCGGCCATTGAGATCAGGATTGTTACCTTGATGAAGAAAGACGTCAGCGATAAGTACTGGTAGCAGATCTGCCCGTCGTTCACCCGCCAGAAAATTCTCCACCGCAGATTGTGAAATAAGGGATTCAACGCTTAGAGTTTCAACACGATGTCTACTGTCACTCAAAACCAAATCAAGAGCCAGTAAGATGCTACTTTTACCCGATTCATTATCACCGATGAATATGTTTCGATCAGCATTGAAAAACAGGTCCAGGCGCGGAAACTTTTTAAAATTTTGCAGTATCAACCGAGTAATTACAGGCATGCTAAAGTCCCTATTTATGAGCGATCTAACATTATCTCCAACAAAGTGAAATTTTGTAAACTTCAAATATCAAGATAAAAACCTCACCGAAACATGATCTTACCAGTGATTTTCTTGTTTTTTTGAGAGCTGTATCCAAAATACATGGTCAGTTCAGGTTTAGAGGATGTTCTAGTGCTCTAGGCTTAGATGGTTGGTTGTTACTACGAACAGAAATTGACCATCGACTAAAACCCTGTAAGCAGGGTAAGCCGTCCCATAAGACCAAGCAGACGGCATTACTGGGTATACATCATTGTGATTGCCGCACAATGTGATGCGGCCTGAACAACGATCAGATTAAGGTACTGTTACTCCGGGGGCGTCCTGTCAATGGACGCTCGGGTACTTCGTTGCATCCGTACATTAGTAGCGCGTTTTTCTGTTCAATCTTGGTCATGTATTCCAGTACGTCGCGCATGTTAGAAATGCTTCCCGAATCGCTGTAACGGACCGGTATATTGATATCCGCCTCATAGTTCGGCTTATGCTCACAACGATAGTAACAGCCGTCATTTTCCGTGATTTCACGCCAGCATGCCCCGGCCTTCTCCATCCAGAAAAAGGGCTTCTGAGTCTTATTACCATCCAGCCAGAAAGCCACATGCGCATGGAACAGGTGATCCTCGGTCCATTCAATTACCCAAAAATAACCCACCACTACGGGCATACTCATCATTTCGTCCATCAGATGCCGGACATCAGACTCCATCTGCTGATGATCCGGATGGTGATATTTAAAGGTATTTTTTTGATAGAAAAGATCCTGCCGTATTACCCTCAGACAGGAATAGCGATTAACCATCGCGTTAATATGCATATCAAGGACAGATTTCAAAAACCAGTCCGGTGTCCAGTTGCGTTTTTTCATAGCGTTATCTCCTGATCGCCGATAGCAGGATCAGTTTTGAATTAATATGTGGGATAGTGTCGATGCCCTGAAGCGGGCATCGCGGTATTTCTGTTTGCGTAACACAGCATTGAAATGCCGAAGATAAATCCATAACAGGGAAAAACAACCGACTGTAGATGGATTACAGGCAGCAGATGGAACTGGCTGCGGACAGTAGTTGCTTACTTGATTACGAGCAGGGAGTGAGTCTTAATTATATTAATTAACCGAAATTAATATTTCCCCGGTTCGAACCTTTGCGAGGGGAAATAATACGGACGACAAGTCAGGTCCTAAAACCCTTTTTATCCCTCTCGACTGTATATTCCTGTTCCACACTGAGGGCACTTTTTCCTGCCTCCATACGTCAAACCGCACATGGTGCATTGCCACCGGGTAGTCGTAATGACCGGCGGGAGTTGTGCCAGAAGGCGCTGTAGCTTCGCCACTGCTGAAGGCTTGCTATTGACGGGTGTCAGATAAGGGCACTGCAGCAGTGCTTCCGGCAGTCCCTGAAGTATGTCATGTTCGAACCAGGGCGGCGACGTTCTGGTGGGAAGGTGGAATATCAATGGGCACTGACAGTGGTGGCAGCGCCAGTCTTCACTTTCGGCTATATTCACTTGGCGGACGGGCACAATTTCTCCGGTGCCTCGCTGTGCAATATAACATTTCAGTATTCGCATTCACCAGCCCTCACATTGGACTGGTGGCACGAATATAATTTTCAGTTAGCGTTTTCAGTCCTCGGTATGATTTTTGTTTTTCTGATATCCATTGCTTCAGCGTGTCAGGAAGCGGTAAATGCAGCGAATACCATTCATCCAAATCCCGGCCTGCAACCAGTTCACACCAGCAGAGTAGTGTCAGCGTTTGTCGAAAGCCCGGTTGCGTATGCAGCCGGAATAACATTTGTAATTGTTCCGCCAGTCTGCTTTTCCCAAGACGGTAACATTCACTGAGCAACACCCCAGGCAACAGAGAATAGTCAGTACGTTTGTTTAGTCGGGGAATAACGGCACACTCTTCCTCCTGGGATGTTTGAGTGACCTGCAGCAGACACTGTGGGACGACAATGACCGATGTCATATCGCCCGAAGATATGCACGATGTAATCGCCAGCTTGTGCCAGTGCTCTATTTCCTGCTGGCACAAACCATGGAACAAATTGATTCGAGTAAAATCATTGAGCCAGGTTTGGTAATGGTTAAGCAATTGGATGTTTTTCATGGGTAATTTTCCTTGATTATTAAATCTCAGGCAGCCGTAATCCTCCGCAGAGAGCGGATAGTGCAAGCACGGCCTGGATGAATGTTATTTGGTGAAGTAAGGCTTACTGCTGTTTGTGGGATTCTTCGATACGGGACTGCAACCAGGCTTCCACTTCACTTTTCCGCCAGCGGGAACTGCGTCCAAATTTGGTAGGTTTTGGAAACCTACCGTCTTTAATCAGTTTGTAAAACCACTTGTCAGTAAGTTGGGTGAGTTGCGTGATGAAAGCCATATCGATGAACTGGTCTTCGAGTAGGGAAGTTTTAATGGTCATGATTAGACCCTCCGGTAGCTAAATGGATACCGGAGTCGAATTATGAATCACTGCTGCCCGCTCCGGCATAGATACCGGTGGAGCTGTAAAAAATTAGAGATAATTGTTGCCCAACTCCGAAGCGCTTCCTGCCTTGCTGATTAAGTATGCCCCTTATACCCATATTGAACGTGCTCAGCCTGCTCGACACGAGGACTTCTTCCTGATGTTTAAACTGCGGATTGAGGTATGCTCTTCGTAGTCAAGCCATTACCTAGTAAATCAAAGGTGTTTTTTCTGTAAGTTATTGATATTTAAATTTTCAACCATGTTTTGTTAATACGTTTTCACTACACCAAAACTATGAAAAATATATGATTTTTTTTGTTTTATTCATCGTTATCGCTATTGCTATTTTACGTTTTTACTATGTAAGATGAAGTTAATGAATTTCTGTGGGTGGTGACAAAATGAACGAAAAAACGGATGTTGAGAAAAGTCGGGCATGGGAGATAGAGCGTTCCGAAAAAGAAAAAATCAGGTTCAGTAAGGAACAGGCAGAAAATAAGGCTTGGATAAAAAACAAACTAAAATGGTTGAATAAAGAACCAAGAGCTGCATTTTTTTTCTTTTTTTACCTGGGGATTAATTTCCAAAAATCCAGAGGTGGCTGCGTTGTGCCGAAAACTGAAAAATATGATAATCCATTATCAGCAGAAGCTCTCGGAACCAAATCATTTAGAATCGCTATTGATAAAACACCTGAGCAGCAACCAGAAGTAAGGGCTACGATCGGTGGAATCGCACCAACATTCGCTTTTAATCCTCATCAGAACAAATCTGAATTAGATGTACAAGAAATGCTGAAGGTACAAGAAAAATTAGAAAAGAACAGTTTGATGAATACAGTATCCGTCATTCAAGAAAATCCAAAAGAAGACATAGATAAAATCATCAATAAGCTTAATACTTATAAGTTGAATAACAAACCTGCCAATGGAGTTTCCTTCCCATATTTTGTCAAGGATTTTACAGGAATAGAAGATATTCCCGCTTATATAATAAAGACTTTATCTTTCTTAGATATAAATAATGTTCTGAGTTTTATAAAAGAAACCAATGAGGCATGGGTAAGAGCCCAAGAGGATTTTCAACAGGCTTTTTCATGGATGGATATTAAAAATGAACAACAGTGCATTTGGGTCTGGAATACCATGAAGGATAAGGGCGTTTCCCCTCCAGTTAATCCACTCAATAATTTTCAGCGCTGGCATTTTATCTGCGCAACCTTCGATTTATGGCAGGGATGGACTAAAGAGCAGTTAGATGAATTAACGAGAGGTCAGAA
This sequence comes from Rouxiella sp. S1S-2, assembly GCF_009208105.1. Classification (NCBI taxonomy): domain Bacteria; kingdom Pseudomonadati; phylum Pseudomonadota; class Gammaproteobacteria; order Enterobacterales; family Yersiniaceae; genus Rouxiella; species Rouxiella sp. S1S-2. The sequence continues at coordinate 4,878,045 of NZ_WFKL01000001.1, read as the reverse complement.
AAAAATAAGTCCGCAACGCCTTGAGTTAAAGTTATCTGTTTGCCCTCCGAGGAAGCACAAGGTTGTTTTGATGGATGAACTGGAAAAAGCCTGGAAGATGAAACTGGGTCGCAAGACAGTAAATAATAATGCAGAACTAAAACTCCCAGCAAAAATAAGAAAGAAACTGACGAAGCTTTCAGAGAAATACGATATTTCTGAGTTGGATATGATGGCCTTGCTTATTGAAAGTGAGTGTGCCAGGAATGATCTGTAGAAAGTAAAATGCTTTTGTTTATTTAAAAAGAATTCAAATATATATCATCTCCCTGAACATACCTCATTAACTGCATAACCTAACGGTTCTGCAGTTTTTTGTTTTCTTTATCTCAGGAGATTTCATGAAAAATCAGGAAGGCCTGCAGCCCCTGCAGCAATCGCTTTCTGGCCTGCCGCAGTGGGCATCAGAGCGTATTCTGCAGCAGATAAACCAGCTTACTCACTATGAGCCAGTGATTGGCATCATGGGTAAAACCGGGGCGGGCAAGAGCAGTTTGTGCAATGCCCTGTTTGCCGGAGAGGTATCGCCGGTCAGCGATGTAGTGGCCTGTACCCGTGAACCCCTGCGCTTTCGTTTGCAGGTTGGCGAGCGCTTTATGACTATTGTGGACTTACCAGGTGTCGGTGAAAGCGAAAGTCGTGATGCGGAATATGCCACGCTGTACTGGCAACAGCTCCCCCATCTGGACCTGGTGCTGTGGCTTATTAAGGCCGATGACCGGGCGCTGGCGGTGGATGAGCATTTTTACCGTCAGGTAATTGGAGAAGCTTACTGGCATAAGGTGCTGTTTGTTATCAGTCAGGCAGATAAGGCTGAGCCCACCAGCAGTGGGGAACGATTATCCACAGAGCAGAAACGCAATATCAGCCGCAAAATCTGCCTGTTACATGAACTCTTTCAGCCGGTAAACCCGGTTTGTGCGGTGTCAGTCCGTCTGCAGTGGGGACTGCGGGTGATGGCAGAACGGATGATTCGTTGTCTGCCGCGTGAGGTCAGCAGCCCGGTGGCGGCACAGCTCAGTGCGCCGCTTCGTACCGATGCCGTTAATAAAAAAGCCCGTGATGATTTTGGTGAAACCATCGGCTCGGTGCTGGATACGATAAGTTCCCTGCCTCTGGTACCGGCTCCGGTTCGGACCATCATTCAGGCTGTACGCGATACCTTGGTATCGGTCGCCCGTACCGTCTGGAATTTATTCTTCTGAATTTTTAGTCACTTAACCCGTTATTTCCTGAGCCCTGTCGCCTGTGCGACGGGGCTTTCTTTTATTGTTTTCCCGTTATGAGGAGTCTGCATATGACCCGTCTGGCTTCGCGCTTTGGCGCAGCAAACCTTATTCGTCGTGACCGTCCGTTAACCCGCGAGGAGCTGTTTCGCGTGGTGCCCAGTGTCTTCAGTGAGGAGAAGCATGCGTCACGCAGCGCACGGTATACCTGGATACCAACAATTACCGTTCTTGAAAACCTGCAGCGCGAAGGCTTTCAGCCCTTCTTTGCCTGTCAGACACGGGTGCGTGACCCTGGTCGCCGCGAACACACAAAGCATATGTTACGTCTGCGTCGGGAAGGGCAGATTACCGGCAAACAGGTCCCGGAAATAATTCTGCTCAACTCCCATGACGGCACCAGCTCGTATCAGATGCTGCCGGGATTATTTCGTGCGGTTTGTGCAAACGGACTCGTCTGCGGTGAATCGTTTGGTGAGGTTCGGGTGCCGCACAAAGGCGATGTGGTGAGTCAGGTGATTGAGGGGGCGTATGAAGTGCTGGGGATTTTTGACCGTGTGGAAGAGAAGCGTGATGCGATGCAGTCGCTGATGCTGCCACCACCTGCGCAACAGGCTCTGGCGCAGGCCGCGCTGACGTACCGCTTTGGTGAGGACCACCAGCCGGTTACCCCGACACAGGTGCTTTCCTCTCGTCGCTGGCAGGATGAAAGCAATGACCTGTGGACCACGTACCAGCGTATTCAGGAGAACCTGATTAAGGGTGGGCTCAGTGGACGGAGTGCGAAAGGCGGACGAACGCATACCCGTGCGGTGCGCGGCATTGACGGTGATGTGAAGCTTAACCGGGCACTGTGGGTGATGGCGGAAGCCATGCTCAGCGGGTTCCGGCCTGCGTGAGTTCACATTTCCCCCCCGGCATGGTTATGAAAATGTGAATAAATGACACACCCTGTCATTTCGGGTGCGCAGAACCTGCCGGTTAAGTCATCAGAAATCCGCGCAGGCCTGATCATCACGGGCTTTATGCACTTCCCAAAATAGTTCCCGCCGTGGACATATCCTGTCAATGCCCTCCTTTAGAATCCTATTTCTTTCAGTCAGTTAACAATACGGAGGAACCACCATGCCACTGACAGAGCGCAGCTACGACAGGCTGGCGGTCAGACTGTCGCTGATTATCAGCCGTCTTGTGGCGGGTGAAACATTAGAGATGCAAAAACTGGCGACCGAGTTTGATGTGTCGGTCCGTACCCTGTACCGGGATTTTCGCGAACGGCTGATGTATCTGGACCTCGAATGTCATCAGGGATGCTATCGCCTGCGGGCCGGTGCTGGCCCACAGGGTGAACTGGACGTGCTGACTTTTGCATACCGGGCCGGGCTGGCCGGTATCTTTCCGGGGCTGGACCGCCGTCTGGCGGGCGCACTGCTGGCATCGGATGGAACCCCCTGCCTGGTGTGGCAGTCACCACAGCCGATAACGGCCACCAGCCCGCTGGTATTTTATCGGCTGGTCAGCGCCATTACCGGCAGCCAGCGTGTATTGCTGCTCGCTGACGGTGAACGTTGTGACGGACTGGCCCCGTACCGCCTGATATCACTCGACGGTTGCTGGTACCTCACCGGCGAACTTAACGGGCATATCACCGTGCATCCCCTGGCAGTCATTCATGCCGTGACAATCCTGAACACCCCCTTCACCCCGCGTAAACGTCTCAGCCAGTTAACCACGCAGGCAGACTTTATCCGGGCACTTCCTCACTTCCGCTGTATCCGTGAAGTTTTGTCACAGGCTGCCGATAACGGGGGATCGGGATGAGCTTTGGTTTAATGACCTCTGTTAACAAGGAAAAACAATGACCTGGCATTACGAGATAAATGGCGTACGTCACGACAATGTGACCGAAGACGACATCACCGGCCTGACTGTTCACGGTGAACTGACTGCCGCCACTCTGGTTTGGCGACAGGGAATGACGGAGTGGCAACCTGTCTCCGCCCCCCACTAGCTTCGGTGCTACTTCAGAGCGCCATACGCCAGCATACGCCCACAGCCCCTGACGCATCAGGGGCTTTATAAGGAGTCTTATAATGAAAAGAAAATATTTATCTGCAAGTGTGAAATGGAGTTGGCTGGCATTGTCTGTCGCACTGATGGCCCCGACTGTAGCCCAGGCAATTGTCAAAACGGCAGTAGAAGCCAAGAACTGTCAGTCAGAAAACAATACCTGCCCATATCCTTTCGACCTGTACAAAACCGACCCAGCGTACAAAAAGTCGTTTGATGAGACCATGAAACAAAATGGTTTACCGACTACGCTCGACGAGATGAATGGTCCCGCAGGTCCGATGGAACCAGTAAAAATTGACGGAAAAATCTACCTGAAAGGTTTTATGTGCGAAGAAGGGAACTGCGGTAATCACAACCTGGTCTTCCTGTACCAACCTGACCTCCAGAGGGTTGTTGGTTTTTACAGCAGCAGTGAAAAATACACCTGGGTCAATAACCCCCTCGAGAGTGAGAGGCTGATAGTTAGAGCGATGGTGAAAGGAGAAGCCTTACCTGGACAGACACCATCAACACCCACCCCATCTTCTGCAGCCACTACCACTTCCAACGATGCCCCGCCACCAAATACCATCTGGGGATTTACTGGGGGAAACGGTGATACCTTGTGGGGCATGTGTGGCGGTAAACAGAATAGCTGTGTGATTGTCGGTAATACCAAGCATGTGGCCGCTGTGTTAAATCACAAGTCTGCCAGTGGGTGCGCATTAGGTGACTTTTACATCATCGATAAGGATGCCAGATCCTGGCAACAGCGTGATACCGGAACCTGTAGTCCAAATGCTTGGGTGCGCAAAGGCTCCATTAAAGGTGGTCAATATCTGTCTGTTGACATCGGCGTTGGCAACGAAACGGTAATACAATATCCGATCGGGTACTGGTCAGATGTGAAAGAGTTCACTGGCCCAAACCGACCATCCTGGGAAAAAGCAAAACAGGCAGCTAAGCAGTAGTGTTATCGTTACGACACGAAACATACCCTATTTTTCCTTCCTCTCTTTCAGTCCCCTGTCGCTTTTGCGACAGGGGATTTTGCTTTTAAGGTACACCGGATGCCCGAATCTCAATTACTGCCGTCGGGTTCATTCACTCGCCAGCAGGCCGAAGCTGTTACCCACCGGTATCACAACATTGCCATTGAAGACGACCAGGGCAGCCACTTCCGTCTGGTGGTTCGCGACCCCGAAGGCCGGATGGTCTGGCGGGCGTGGAACTTTGAACCGGATGCCGGTACGGCCCTCAACCGGTATATCGGGCAGGATGGCATTTGCAGAGCATTATCCACCGACTGACTGCAGTCATTTACCTGCATACATTTCATACCCTGATTACCCCATCCCATACGCCAGCCATCGCCGCTGGCGTTTTTTATTGACGGAGAAACCCTATGACAACACAGACACAGTACGAGTTTGTTCCCGCTAACGAACCGCACTTCACCCTCAGTGCCACGCTGGTACCCGACGAACAGCGAATTAACTTCTGGCCACAGCACTTTGGCAACATCCCACAATGGATAATCCTTGAACCCACAGTCTTTGCCTGGATGGATCGCTTCTGTGCAGACTACAGCGGCGGTATCTGGCAGTTTTATACGCTGAGCAACTGTGGAGCCTTTATGGCCCCAGAACCGGATGACGGCAGTGGTGATAAATGGAATCTGTTCAACAGCATGAATGGCAACGGTGCCGACATGAGTCCAGAGGCTGCAGGTATCGCCGTCTGTCTTATCGCTTACAGCCACCATGCCTGTCGTACGGAGTGTGATGCTATGACGGAGCACTATTACCGTTTGCGGGATTACGCACTCAACCACGCGGAATGCAGTGCTATCATGCACATTATCGACTGAGGATCCCGCTATGGGAACACAGTTACCGCTGTTTGCCGCCGAATTACCGGCATCCGCACAGCACACCATCCGTAAGGCAATAACCCTGCTGGAGCGACAGTCGCGCGAACCCGGCGTACCATTTACCTCCCGCCACGACGTCAGGGACTGGTTACTCCTGCAGGCACCGAGCTGATCATTTTTCCATCCAGAGCCTCGCAGGACTGCCCTCTCTGGACTTTTCTATTGTTATCAGCTTGCGAATTATTTACTCTGAGTGGGATTAAATAGTGGAGGTTGGTTTAATGTCTTTTGGTGAGATTGTTTCCCCGCTCAGTTCACTTTTACGGCTTATCCTTACACTGGGGAAGAAAAATATACGCCCGGAGCGTCAGTTGGAAGCCCGGCTCATTGGTCGTGCAATTGTTGCGGAGTTGCCCGAAGATATTCCCTTCCATATCGCAACAGAGGATGGCTCTCGGGAAAAAGGCATTTATGTCATTGGATTATTACTCTGGAACCGGGGAACGCTTCCTGTAGTGGAAAATGATTTTCTTCCAACCTCTCCTCTTATCGTTAAGGTTAGTAATAAGGCAAAAATTGTTGGTAGTCGTATTATGGCGATTGAAGACGAGGTGCACTGTTCCTGCCAGCAGCTTAACGATCAGCAACTGCAAATACACTTCGATTGCCTCAATTCCGAGGAGTATTTGGTAATCCCGCTATTTGTTACAGGCGACCCCTACGTCAATGTTGAGCTAAGTGGACGCATTATCGGGCAGAGCCATCCGATCGATCACACTGCAGCTGAGGTAAAAGCCAGTGTTCCTGAGCGTCTGGCTTCATTGATGGCCCTTATCTTTGTACTAAATATGTTACCGGGATTTTTTATCGGAGGTGCGCTGATCATAAAAGAGTATGGCTTACGTGTTTTCATGAACGATTTCGATACTGTTTCCCGTTGGTATTCGACTCCATTTGCTTTGGGTGCTGCTGCGATTTTTATGTTTCTGTTATCCCGCATTGCTAACTGGTTCGAACGCCGAGCTTACCCTGAAGGCTACCCACTTAATGCGGACCTTGAGCCTCCGTTACATAAGTCGATAATTGGCTTGTATAAATGTATTTTTCATGGGGAAAAGATACGTTTGTCCGCATCGATATTTAGTTGGGGGCAACCCATCATCATGCCGAAAAAAAACGTACGACGTCGTAGTATTAACGATTGGATAAATTAACCTTCTCGCTTTGACACCTCTAATTATTCGTGAACAAAAAATTATTGAGTATACAAGTGAGTATATAAAGTCGTTATTGATATTTTTATTTTCATAAAATTCAGATTGTTAAGTTAATTTGGCGAGTCCGGCCTTCGCACCATTAGTATGAAAATTAAAGTCACCTGCGGGTGGCTTTTTTTTGAAGAAAATTCAGGTTCAGCTAAGCTGATTGCCATCAATAAGATGGCCCATTCACCAGTCGCCAACTTTTCATTTATCAGAATGTTTGATGAGATTTAACTGAGGGTAATTCATCGTAGTTCACCGGTTGACCCTGGAAATTTAGAACCTGATTGTCAGGACCGCAGTCTTTGGCAGAAAATATGTCACAGCTTTGCATTATTTCTGGATCAGTAATTTTCAGCCACTGAGAAAATGTTTCCAGAAAGCGTAATCCACTGCGTTGTATTGAGATAGTGACTCGTTCTTTTTGATTCTTATCGACGATAAAAAATGGAACCTCATAATTCTCGCGAGTTTTATCACCGTGAGTCAGGTAAGCACCTGAAGTATCTTTGTTAATGTATGACAACCCGTGGTCAGAAAAATACATAATTGACCAGTCACCACCATCACGCTCAGCCATGAGGTGGATCTTTCTTAGAAGTTGGTCTGTGAGCGCAATAGATTTGATATAACAAGATAGTTCTCTCGCACCTACATCAGTATCATACTGACCTTGCGTTCTCACACAAGCCTGAGGGTGTGATCCCATCAGATGCATTACGATAAGTTTTTTGCCTTGGCCCACTTTGAGTGCGCTATCGAGCTGGGGCAGGAGTTGATCATCTGGGGAGTACGTCCGGTCGTCCGAACTCGCTGATTTAGTGAAATAACGGTGATCGGCGCTTTCTCCAATCAATGCCACGGGTGAGTCGAAATGTCCTTTTCTTCCTTGGTTTGACAACCACCATGTTTCAAATCCAGCCTGGGAAGCCAATGCCACTATATTGTTATTTAGTTCAGCCACATTTCCTCGTTTGCGCGCAAGAGTGTTTGTGAGGGAAAGCACGGTGGACGGCCCAGCAGAGATATACTGAGTAAACAACGTAGCTGGGACATTATCAAGCCAAGGTGTGTTGCGGTATTTTCCGTCGAAGGCGTGAAGATAATCTCGACGTACGCTTTCTCCTATAACCAGAATATAAGTCTTATGCTGCCCGAGCAAAGAGACCGGCTTCCAGATGCTGCTGGTGGTCATTATGCTGGCAAAATATTGGTTGTTATTACGAACCACCAGGTAAGATGTATAGATATCATTAATAAAGCGTATTTCAGGTAATCCGCTGCTTAGCAGTTGGCCCTGTCTTATTGAGGACCATAGTGTAGAGGCGGCGAAAAATACCAGAAGAAAAGCGTAAATGCCGCGTTCTCTGGGTGCGTTTTTATGCTGGTAAAATGATGACCCAACAGTCGCGATTCCGAAAAAGATGATCGACGCGGAAAGTAACCAGGTAGTCTCCGGGATGTTACCTAAAAACTCATAGGCTTCGTTTGCGTTGGTGTACATAAGGGAGCCGATGACATTATCATCCGGGTAGCCGTAGTTAATCCCGACCGGCGCATAAAGTGCACCCAGCAGGGTAAATATAACGACTATACTTCGGTACAAAAATTTCATTATATGTCTTAGCAATAATAATCCCGATAAAGCTGAAAAGACATAGATTAACTTATATGGGTACCCCAGTGAAAAATGCAGGAACAATGTGAATAACATTAGGTATAAATTTTCTATTATTATAAAGCATTTAAAATTTGAAGCGAAACTTGGTATGGAAGAAGGCAGTATTTTATCCATTAACTTTATCAACTGTTTACTGGAAATAAGCTGGCTTTTCCCTCCAAAAATAATCATTAGATTGATCCATAGCCACACGAACGGATTTAGAAGTTGACACTTTTTTTATGTTTCAGTATAAATTTAAAACGGTCTAATTTGATATTTACATTGTTCACTCACTCTTTTGTCCAGGCCGTGGAGCTTACTAGCCAATTTTTGCGTTGCTTTAATCCCCCATGTTCATTATTGGTGTACTAATTACAATATCTCTATTTTTATCTAATATTTAAATCGAGTTTACTATTTGCGCATGTTTTATTAATATTATTCTGTAAGCTGTTAGTCATAATTAGTTTTATTTCTTTTGATTAAAAACGTTTTTTACGGCATAAGGGACGTTTTTCATTATAGACACGCTAGGGACTTAAATGAAAGCACACTCACTACAAATAACACTAGATGGCTGACTTGTTGTGTCATAATATTCCTTCGTTGGAATTAATCAATATCGACAGATTTAACTAAATAAACAGTATGTGTTATCAGTATGAAATTGATGATTTTTATTTTTATAGTTATTTTTACAAATAAGTTTTTTAAATATAATTTTTAAAAGTTTATTTAATTATGTATAGGGCTACTTGAATTAGCATTGAATTTTTTAGCGGAACTCAACAAAACCTTAAGTCACTCACATAGGTTGAATTCGCAAACAACACCTCTATACCTGCTGGGTCATCGCGTTCTCATCAAAGGACTCAGGTAGCCCTATCGTTTTGAAGCTTGGCAAACTGGATTTCGATATAGAATGTAAAAGCAGTCAACAATTGATCTCGTATCCAAACATTTCCATTCACAAAATTTATCCCTGCCCAGCCTGTTGATTTTACTCACTATGGCAAAAAAAGACTTCCAATGACTACTGCTCTCAGGCACATAACGTTAGAAGGTTTAGGCATAACTGATTTTTCAGCCTGCTACACTTATCTCTATTCGAGTAAAAAAAACAGAGGCAAAGAATAACGATGGCGAGCAACAACACGGTCAGCTCGGGGTTGGCGAAACCGACACGTACCTTACTGCTGAGCGGTGATGACGTTGAAAAGAAACGTGATGAAATTCTTAACTATTTTAACCAGACTTGGGATCTCTATGAGAGCCTGTTCGACTGCCTGTCGGATGAGCGCGCTTACTTCACCAAAGCAATTTCACTGCGTCATCCGCTGATTTTCTACTTCGGCCATACCGCGACTTTTTATATTAATAAGCTGATGGCGGCAGGTCTTATCGAAGAACGTGTCGACTCAGATATTGAAGCAATGCTAGCTATTGGCGTAGATGAAATGAGCTGGGACGACTTGGATACCAGCCACTACGCCTGGCCATCTTTAGCTGAATTACGTGACTATCGCGGCAAGGTTCGCCAGCGCGTCACTGATCTTATCAAGCAAATACCGCTGACGCTGCCGCTGGATTGGGAGAGTCCTGCGTGGGTTATTTTGATGGGGATTGAGCATGAGCGCATCCATCTTGAAACCTCGAGCGTATTGATGAGGCAGTTACCGGTGGAGTGGCTTACGCCGCAGCCGCACTGGCCAGCCTGTCAGCGTGCGCGTAATGATCGTACCGCCGCACCGGAAAATAGCTTGGTATCTTTGCCTGAAAGTACGGTGAGTTTAGGTAAGTCCGATGATACTTACGGCTGGGACAATGAGTATGGTCGTTTTGAGTGCCGCGTGAGTGCCTTTAAGGCCAGCAAAATGCTCGTCAGCAATGCTGAGTTTTATGAGTTTGTTCAGGCCGGTGGTTATCAGAATCCACAATGGTGGGATGAAGAAGGTCAGGGTTGGCTCAGGTTTTCCAACGCAGAGATGCCAACATTTTGGGTGGGCGCGGTGAGTAAGCCTGCCGGGCTTAAACTGAGATTGATGACGGAAGAGGTGGCAATGCCGTGGGATTGGCCCGCTGAGGTTAACCAGTTGGAGGCGTCTGCTTTTTGTCGCTGGAAAGCCGATGACACGGGTAAATCAATTCAGTTGCCGACTGAGGCTGAGTGGTACGTACTGCGCGAACAGGTCGAAGACGATCAGCCTAACTGGGCGCAGGCGCCGGGTAACGTGAACCTAGAATGGTGGGCGTCGAGCTGCCCGGTGGATCGATTCGCACAGGGTGACTTTTACGATATTGTGGGTAATGTTTGGCAGTGGACCACCACGCCGATTAGCGGATTTGAAGGATTCAAGATCCACCCACTCTACGACGATTTCTCAACGCCGACCTTTGACGGCAAGCACGCCATTATTAAGGGCGGCAGTTGGATCTCAACCGGTAATGAGGCGCTTAAGTCAGCGCGTTATGCTTTCCGACGTCACTTTTTCCAGCATGCCGGCTTCCGCTATGTTGTTTCAACGCATCAGGAAATGCTTACCGTGAATCCTTATGAGACAGACCTTCTAGTGTCGCAGTATCTTGATTTCCAGTATGGACCCCATTATTTCAACGTGGATAACTATGCGCGAGCGCTGGTAGATATTGCAGAGCAGGTGGTCGAAAAACGGGGTAATGCTCTGGATATTGGCTGCGCAACCGGGCGAGCGAGTTTTGAATTGGCACGCACTTTCGACAAGGTTACCGGTATGGATTACTCAGCCCGGTTTATCGATGTTGCTTTGTCATTGGTAAGGGGCGAAGAGCGTCGTTACCTGATGCCTGAAGAGGGCGAGCTGGTCGAGTATTGTCAGGCCAGCCTGCAGGCGATTGGTATTACGCCCGAGCAGGCCGCACGGGTAAGTTTTGTTCAGGGGGATGCTTGTAATCTTAAACCTCAGCAGGAGACTTATGATTTGGTGCTGGCATCTAATTTAATCGATCGCCTGCGTGAACCTCAACGTTTTCTGCGTGACATCACGACCAGAGTTGCGAAAGGTGGGGTGCTGATGATTTCGTCACCTTATACCTGGCTTGAAGAGTTCACCCCAAAAGAGAATTGGATTGGCGGAGTGCGCGAAAACGGCGAGGCTCTTACCAGCTATCAGGCGCTGCAGCGTCTGTTGACGGCTGACTTTGACGAAGTTCAATCGCCACTCGATATCCCGTTTGTTATTCGTGAAACAGCAAGAAAGCATCAACACACGGTTGCACAATTAACGGTGTGGCGTAAGCGTTAACATGATGCCAGCCTGGTGGCTTGAATCAGGCTGGCCTTTTTCAGGATTATTCATTTAGTTATCACAAATTTTTCAGATAATGTCTCTGTCTTCCCGTTAACAGGGAGGTATCTCGTTAATTTTCTCACCCGAAGGACATAATGTATTTTTTACGTTGATAACTCAGTGCAACTTAATTGTACTGATAAATGGTTAATTTAATTTGAAGTGTATTTGATTTTTACTAGATTGAAAGTCAAGGTATTTTTATGTGATAAATTACGTAGCTAGCCATGATTAGTTGATTTATTTTATTATGATTTTACTCATGAGGTTATTTAAAACATAAGAAGTTATTTCGGTTTTATGTCGATAATATATACTGCAATAAAATTTATTATATGAGAAAAAACTGAGTATGTGATGAGTTTTCATGGTTAGCCAGTGATGAGTATGCTATGTTTCGAAGGGTTTTATCACTTGAGTTAATTAGTTGTATCTTTAATTTTTAAAACTTAATCTAGGTGAAAACCACACTCTTCTGGTAGATAAACTGGATAAGGATTTTTATGGGAAGTAATAAAGTGCCCTTGCGAGAAGGGATTTATTATAATTCGGTATATTCGTGCCTGGAGTACCCTGCTGGAGAAATACATCTCACGCCCAATGAGAAAAAGATGCTTGGAATAATATTAGACGGGCGTGGTAAAAAGGACACTCTCATTGAAGAAATCTGGCATCAGCAGGGGGTGATTGTTAGCGAGTCAAGCTATCACCAATTGGTAAAAATGCTGCGAAGAAAGTTTGTTGCCGCAGGGCTACCTCCCTCTTGCTTAAAGACTATTTCAAGATATGGGATTGTGTTTGTGAGGGAGTCGGATCCTAAAGAAAACGAAAAGTCCGAGTTATGTGATATTAATCTGAGTTTACGCGATGGTAATGCGCACAGGGCGATGGACTCGGGTAATCAACGGCAGCAAGAAATTGAACACGTAGAGGTTAGGCGCCTTGTTATGCCGTTTTCCCAAACAGAACATCATAAAAAATCAGATTCAGGCTCATTATTTGGCTTGTTAAAGCATTCACGAGAATTTCAATTAATTAAAGTTTCACACACAGTGTCAGGCATAGTCTTTTTGTTTTCTTTTTTGTTTGTTTTGTTTTTTTCAATGGGATATCACGGGGATGAGTATTTCACTAAAATTAAAAAAATCGATCGGGTGAGTTACTACACTAGCCCGACGGCTAAAATATCTGAACTGCTGTGGCAACGTATTGAGCACAAGGTCATGCCTGTCACCACGAACGTTTATATCGCATCGAATGGCCCCAAGTTTTGGATTGCCTACTGCGAAAATAGTATTTATAAGGACAACGTGCCGTGTACTTACGAACATTTTTCAGCATATTAATTTCCATTGTAATTTTGACCTATGCTGGCTACTGCCTCAGTGTAAAGTTTTTTTTCGATAAAGCCATCCCGGACGCCCCCTGCAGCATGGAGATTGTCAACGGGGATTTTATCAATGACCAATATGAAAATTTTCAATTTAACGGTGCGGTGACGCTGTGGTTAAAAAATAATATTATTACGGCCTTTGGCGTTTATAACACGGCAAATGGAATGAAAAAATTGAGCAGAAGCATTCTGCTCGATCATATTAAAAAGAGTGATCAGATAGTCACCGCGAACGTAAAATCCGTAAAAATTTCAACATCCGACCAGATACACTATGCGGATAACTTTTTTGGCGGGGAAGGAGAGCAACTTACCCTCCACTTTCAGAAAATTAAACACGGTGAGTATCTGGTTATGATTAACAACAATTGGGTCGCAGTCTGCAAAGAGCATTAACGAGCTCGCGTCATAGTCTATTAGCCGGGCTATTTTTGGCGGAAATTACAGGGGGATTCACCGTAGAATTTTAGAAAGGCACGGCGCATGCTTTTCGTTCCTGAGAAACCACATAGGCAGGAAATTTTATCCAGAGACAGACGCCCCTGTATGACATGCTGGCGTGCAACTTCCGCCCTAATTTGTGCGACGGCTTTTGCTGGAGAGGTTCCGGTTTCCTCTTTAAATAGTCGGCTAAACTGCCGAGGGCTAAGGTTAGCCAGTTCAGCTAACTTATTGATAGTGACCTCGTTACGTAAATTCTCTCTAATATAACGCAATGAAATATTGATTCTCTCACTGTTGCCATGACACGAAAAATTCTGCAATACGGCAAGTTGGCTGTTATTTTCATATTTATTAAACAACCTTTCGACAATTTTCATCAGTTGCATCGCCGCTGATGTACCCGACTCTTCCTCTATAATCGTTAACATTAAATCTATGCTGGCCCAGTTGCCGCTGGCGCTCCAAATATGATCGTTAAGTAGCAGCGCTGACTCTTTATTAAAATTTATTTTAGGAATCAATTGGCTGAAGGTTGATAACAAATAAGGGGCATTTTGCTGCTCCAAATATTTAAAAAAGGTTAGCTTAGATGAATCTCCAGGTCGATTAATTTCAAGCTTTCCTTTGTATCTTACTTTGTGTTCTAACTCAGTTTGAGGGGAGTAGGTCGAATGCAGGTCCCATGAAAGTGCACTATCGCCGGGGTTTTCGAGTATAAAAAGGCTGCTAAGCGAAAGCAGTATTTCCTTGGCGGCCATGTGAGATTCAACAGCAAGACGACATGCGCTGTAAACCGTTCCACCCTCGGCAGAAAGCAGGATCAACTGATATCTCATTTTACGCGTATAAATAGAATTAGCTAAATCGAGAGCAGTTGATAACCGCGAGAGAGTTAGCATGTTAAATCCATTACAAATAAAACAGCCGATTTTTTTCATTTTTTGCGCTCAGCTAAGCTCAAATCATCCGGGATTAGTGACTTGTATCATCATTGTGAATGTTTAAAATTAATTAACGTCGAATATTTTATTGACTTATTATATGTTTTTATTTGAGTAATAATAAAATGAAATGAGTGTTTACGTCAATGTTGATAGTTAGTGAAAACATTTTATCTGTGTGGTTTGGCTTATATTGGTTTAATTAATCCTTATAGTTTAATTATATTAAATATAGCAAGGCGTGGTTAAAGCTGTATTTTGGAATATATATCACAAAGTTAAGTGAAGTCTGTGTTGCATATACTGCCAAATTCTTCACTATGCTTGAAGGAGTATTTATTTCGTTTGAACATCAATCCAAGTCAAAAATTAATCACAACAACAAGGAGTTCACCGGGTATGTCCAACTTTTTCATGAACGACCGCAAATCATTGATTAACGACGTGATTGAAGGCGCGATTTTGACCTCACCTTATAAGAATCTCGCCATGCTTGACGTAGATACAGCAATTCGCGTGGTGATAAGAAGTGATTGGGACAAAAGCAAGGTTGCGTTGATATCCGGCGGTGGGTCCGGGCATGAGCCCGCTCACGTCGGATTTGTGGGTAAAGGGATGTTGACCGCCGCCGTGTGTGGTGACGTATTCGCCTCGCCAAGCGTTGACGCCGTGCTGAACGCTATTGTCGCCGTAACGGGGGAGGCAGGCTGTCTGCTTATTGTCAAAAACTACACGGGTGACCGTCTCAATTTTGGCTTAGCCGCCGAGAAAGCTAAACATCTGGGTTACAACGTCGATTTGGTCATGGTCTCTGACGACATCGCCTTACCCGATAATAAACAGCCGCGCGGCATTGCCGGTACGGTTCTGGTGCATAAAGTGGCCGGATACGCAGCAGAGCAGGGAAAATCGCTTAAAGAGGTCACTCATATCGCTCAGCAGGCAATCGAGGCGACCTCCAGTATTGGTGTCGCCATGCGCGGCTGCAACCTACCGGGAGGCGACGATGAAGAGCAGGAAAACGATCGCATTGATTCTGGTTACGTTGAACTAGGTCTGGGTATTCACGGTGAACCGGGCGTCTCTGTCATTAAAACCCACAATACTCATAAAGTTGTCGAGACGTTGGTTCAAGCAATGCAAAAAGGCCTGAAGACAAAGGACCGACTGGCGGTACTGATCAATAACCTTGGCGGGGTCTCACCGCTTGAGATGAATCAAATAACCAAAGAGTTGGTTCATTCAGAAATGAAAGGCGCAATTGATTATCTGATTGGCCCGGCTGCATTGGTTAGCGCGCTCGATATGAAGGGATTCTCTCTTTCTGCCATTGTGCTCGACAAACATATTGAAGAGGCGCTCCTGGCAGATGTTGAAGCTTCGGGCTGGCATCCGCTAGTCAAGCTTGAAAAATTGCCGCTGATCAAAGTGAAAAAGATCACCCAAAAAGAGAAAGTCAAAGCCTCGGTAAATACTCAGGTGGGGGAAATCATTAAAACCGTCGCCGAGACGCTGGTTTCACTGGAAAATGAGCTTAACAAGCTCGACGCTAAAGTTGGCGACGGAGATACGGGATCAACCTTTGCATCAGGTGCAAAAGATATCCTGGAATTAAATGAGGGTAATAAACTCCCTCAGGACGATTTGTCCGCATTGTTTGGTGAAGTAGGTAATCGTCTTGCTACGGTTATGGGCGGCTCCAGTGGCGTATTGATGTCGATATTCTTTACGGCGGCCGGTCAAAAAGTCAGTGAGGGAGGAAATTTGGCACAGTCGCTGCTGTTTGGACTGGCGCGTATGAAACACTACGGTGGCGCGGATCTCGGCGATCGTACGTTGATCGATGCCCTTCAACCTGCCTTGGAAGCATTAGACAAAAAAGAGGGGGATTATCAAGGTGCGGCAGCAGCGGCGGCCAAGGGAGCCAATGACACCGCAAGTATGCAAAAAGCCAACGCCGGTCGTTCGTCTTATCTCAACAGCGATAGCCTGAAAGGGGTAAAAGATCCAGGAGCCGTTGCGATTGAGAAAGTGTTTGCTGCATTGTTTGAATCAAATAAATAGTTCTGTCGTTGATTGAAAACCAGGCCCCGGATGTCGGGGCCTTTTTGTAAATCAGTAAACTGATGCGCAATGAGAAAAACTGCTATATGCTAGTGGTTATCATTATCAGTTAACTGAGGTCAGCATCATGATTGCAGCGATGGTCACGGCGTGTGGATTGTGGGGAGTCAGTTGGTGTCTGGGTAAGCGCTTGTCGAGCGGGTGGGGCGTTTTGTTACCCTGCGCACTGTTGCCTCTTTTGGCATTGGCAAACATGACGCTGGAACAGCTGAAAGACCTGGTTATCCTGGCGATGCTGGCAACGCTTATCATGCTGCTCAACACCAAGCTGCGACATTACGTTTTATTGCCATCGTTTGTGGCATTGTCGGGTGGACTGGCTGCTATAGCGGTGAACTTTAATGTAATGCAGTAAGACTATGTCGGTGAATTCAGACCATACCGCTGAATCGAGAGAAATGAACCCGGCAAGTTTAATACGAAATCAACAGAGGTTGTGGGCTTGGCACTTGACGTTAATGCGGTGTTTTTTATGAAAATAAAGTTTAGAAGTACGATTTTTCGATATGATTTTAAAGCAGGTATTTGAATTTAAAGCTGAAATTCATCTGGTGCGAAGAGAGGGACTTGAACCCTCACGTCCGTAAGAACACTAACACCTGAAGCTAGCGCGTCTACCAATTCCGCCACCTTCGCACAAATGATTTCTCTTACTGCGGTACTTTTACAGCCTGGCATAGGTTATACAATCACAGTGGTGCGAAGAGAGGGACTTGAACCCTCACGTCCGTAAGAACACTAACACCTGAAGCTAGCGCGTCTACCAATTCCGCCACCTTCGCAACGTTCTGCGTTGTATTACTTTTAATGCCTGTGATTGTTTGGTGCGAAGAGAGGGACTTGAACCCTCACGTCCGTAAGAACACTAACACCTGAAGCTAGCGCGTCTACCAATTCCGCCACCTTCGCAAACCGATTCTTGGCGTATAAAATCATCTATACGACTAAGCAACCACGGGGGCGAATTCTAGAGATTTTAGCGTAGGCGTCAATAGTTATTTCCTGGAAAAGCGGCGATTGTTGTAAAAAACAGCAGTTTCACGCTAAATCACATTTTCACCGTCGCACTCGCTCGCTTATCGTTGGTTTTATGAGCGTTTATGTGCCTGCGCTAGAGACGTGCGAACAGCTCAACCAGCCAGTCCAAAAGCACCCTGACCCGTGGTGCAAGAAAACGTCCTGGTGGATACATTATGTACAGTGGCATCGGCGGCGGCTGCAGATGTGGTAATACCTCAACCAAGGTGCCTCGAGCCAAGTCCTGTTCAATCACGCGGCGTGAGGTTTGAATCAGCCCATAGCCCGCTTTCGCCGCGGCAATATAGGCATCGGCCCCACTGACCGTCAGGGCGTTATCCATTAATATCGCCTGCGACTTTTTGTTAATTATAAATTCGAGCTGTGACTCAGGTCTCTGGTGCGCAAAGAAGTAGGCCACGGCCTGATGCTGTTTCAAATCGGCCAGCGTTTGCGGTGTCCCCTTTTCTGCCAGATATCCGAGTGATGCGCAGGTGGTTTGCGCCAGCATGGCAATCGGGCGCGATTGCAAATTTTCACTTTCTGCCGGCCATGCGCGAATGACGCAGTCAACGCCCTGATGCAGCATATCGACCGCGTTGTCGTTGGCGCTGAGGGTCAGCTTTATTTGCGGATAGCGGGCGCTAAATTCTGGCAGCGCAGGCAGCACAATCTCTCGCGCCATTGAGTGCGGCATGTCGATACGAACATGACCCGCTGGCGGATTTTTAATGTCGGCGAACAGGTTGTCTGCCTCATCAAATCCCGTTAGCAATTGCAGGCAGCGTTGATAATATTGCTCACCTTCTTCAGTGATTTTTACCTGCCGCGTGGTGCGCAAAAACAGTCGTACGCCGAGGCGCTGCTCAAGATTTTTCAAGGCCGTGCTGACCGTTGCTCTGGGCAGGTCGAGGTCTTCTGCCGCGCGACTGAAACTGCCTAACTCGGTAATGCGAATGAAAATTCGCATGGCCTGAATTTGATCCACGTTATCGTCCCATTGTTTGCGATTTATGAATAGTGTTGCATGAAATGGCGTATTTATCTTTATCTGATAAACAACCAAACTTCTTTCCATCAACCGGCAAGCGAAGGAATAGAAAATGAAACAGCGTCAATTAGGTAAAAACGGCCCAATGGTATCTGCTCTGGGGCTGGGTTGCATGGGCATGAGCGAGTTCTACACCCAGGACATGGACGAGAAAGAGTCACTGGCAACGCTGGACCGTGCATTGGAATGGGGGATCACTATGCTCGATACCGCCGACGTTTATGGCCCGCACACCAACGAAGAGCTGCTGGGCAGGGCACTTCAGGGGCGTCGCGATAAAGTATTTTTGGCCACCAAGTTTGGTATCGTTCGTGACCCAGCCAACCCACAGGCCAGAGGGACAAACGGCCATCCCGATTACATTCGTCAATCGGTTGAAGGCAGCCTTAAGCGTTTAAAAACCGATGTCATCGACCTTTATTATCAGCATCGCGCCGATCCTACCGTGCCGATTGAAGAAAGCGTGGGTGCACTGTCAGATTTGGTCCGAGAAGGTAAAATTCGCTATGTCGGTATGAGTGAAATTTCGGCGGCAACGCTGGAGCGAGCACACAAAGTACATCCCATTAGCGCATTGCAAACGGAGTATTCACTGTGGAGCCGCGACGTTGAGGAAAGCATACTGCCCGCCTGTGCACGTTTGGGCATCGCCTTCGTGCCTTACAGTCCGTTAGGACGCGGATTTTTAACCGGCGCTATTCGTTCGCCGAATGATTTTGCCGAAAATGATTTCCGTAAAAATAATCCGCGTTTTCAGGGAGAGAATTTTGCGCAGAATTTGCAGCTGGCTGACAAGGTGGTAGAAATCGCCAGCAGGAAGGGTGTGAAGCCTTCTCAACTGGCGTTGGCGTGGGTATTGGCACAGGGGGATAACATTGTGCCAATACCGGGTACAAAGCGTCGTACTTATCTGGAAGAGAACATCGCCGCGCTTGATGTCATCCTGAATGAAGCCGAAATCG
Organism: Rouxiella sp. S1S-2; assembly: GCF_009208105.1. NCBI lineage: Bacteria > Pseudomonadati > Pseudomonadota > Gammaproteobacteria > Enterobacterales > Yersiniaceae > Rouxiella > Rouxiella sp. S1S-2. The sequence continues at coordinate 4,858,672 of NZ_WFKL01000001.1, read as the reverse complement.
CGGCGATTGAGGCTGTCTTCCCGCTGCGTTCCGCCGCCGGAGATCGATATGCCCCGGAGATGATGCGCATTTTAAGCCAATCCTGATAGCCAAATCTTTCAAACTACAGATGCGTTACCCGCCTTCAGTCGCGGTCTTTCTGTCGCTTGAAATCTTTAAGCTATTAGTTCATACCCATTAACGCTTTTTCTTTTTATCATCGCGCGGCGGACGGCCACGCGTTGCCTGGTACACCTTGAAGCGGCCATTCTGGGCCAGCACTTCGTGGCTGCCAAAGGTGGCGTCAAGGAGCGCGGCATAAGGCAGGAAGGCGTTTGCCACGATGCGCAGTTTGCCACCGATATTCAGATGGTTGACTGCGCCGCGGATCAGCTGTTCTGAGGCGTGCAGGCTGGTTTGCAGGCCTTCGTGGAACGGCGGATTCGAAATAATCATGTCGAAGCGGCCTTTAATGTCGGAATAGACGTTACTGGCGATCACTTCGCCCTGCAGACCATTGGCTTCGAGGGTCGCTTTACTCGCAGCCAGCGCGGCCGCGCTCACATCACTGAGCGTTACTTTCATTTTCGGCGAATAGGTTGCCAGCACGGAGGCCAACACGCCTGAACCGCTGGCAATATCCAGCACTTTTCCTTTAACCTGTTCTTCAAAGCTGTTGATTAACAACAGGCTACCACTGTCTAAACCTTCACGGCTGAACACGCCCGGCAGGGTTTTAATGGTCACTTCTTCAACCATATACGTCTGCCACCAGTCTTCGGCGTCAAACTCGGGCTGCTTTTCAAGACTGCCGTGGTACAGGCCACAGCGGCGGGCGCTGTCAATTTTGCCAATCGGGCACAGTTCGCCCAAGATCTCTTCTGCACTACGAACGCCACTGCGGTTTTCACCGACCACAAACACGTCAATACCCACAGGCAATAGTGATAGCAGGTTAAAGAGCTGGAACTTGGCTTCCTGTTTGCTCTTCGGCCAGTAATAAATTAGCAGATCGCTAGACGCGACAAACTCGGCATCTGCCACCAGACCAAACTGCACGTCCTCTTTCATTGAGGCACTGAGCATCTGCCAGTGGTGATATTGATTGGTATGAACCCGCACGCTTTCAGCCTCGAAAGTGGCTGGCAGGTCATCTTGTAAATCGCCGGCGAACAGTACGCGGCGGCCGAGAAAATCATCGCTGTGGCGCAGTATGACTTCACTGGCCGGGGTTAATGCTGACATCAGATTAAGGCTCCTCAGGAATATGGCCCGCATTATATACACTTTATCCTCGAAGATGCAGGCTTGTTGCTGTTTGACTGTGCGAGGTTTATTGGCGCAGGTTCGATGTGTTTGCTAGCATAGCGCGCTATACGAGTCGCCAACGGGCAGGAACAAGCATGGCAACAAGACGAGACTGGCTATTACAGCAACTGGGCATTACCCAGTGGACGCTGCGTCGTCCCACGGTTTTACTGGGCGAGGTGGCCGTCCGTCTGCCCGAGCAAACGCGATTGCTGATTGTAGCGGACGTGCTGCCGCTGGAAGGTGATTTACTGGTTAATGACGTGGTCAGCAGCCTCAACCTCAGCCCGTCGCAGGTTTACAGCCTGCAAACGGCACAGGTGGCGATGCTGCCTGAGGACACGCACTGCAATACCTGGCGACTGGGTATCAGCGAACCCTTACCGGTGGCTGGTGCACAGTTATTTAGCCCGGCGCTGGCCGAGCTCTCTCAAGACGCTGGGGCAAAACGCGCGCTCTGGCAGCAGATTTGTGAAAATGAACAACATTTCTATCCTGACTCCGGCGGACCTGAATCGCGCCTTTGAGATTGAACAGGCCAGCCACGCCTTTCCCTGGAGTGAAAAAACCTTTGCCAGCAACCAGGGCGATCGTTACCTCAACTTAAAACTTGAGCAGCAGGGCAACATGGTCGGCTTTGCCATTGTGCAGACCGTATTAGACGAAGCCACGCTGTTTAACATTGCCATTGACCCTGCCTGTCAGCGTCAGGGACTGGGGCGTTTACTGCTCGAGAACGTGTTGGCCCAGCTGGAAACGCGCAACGTCTTTACCCTGTGGCTTGAGGTGCGGGCCTCCAATCGCGGGGCGATTTCACTGTATGAAAGTCTTGGTTTTAACGAAGTCTCTATTCGCCGAAATTATTATCCGGCGGCATCGGGACGGGAAGATGCCATCATTATGGCGTTGCCAATAGGTTAAAAAAAAGCGGGCTCTCGGCCCGCTTCTCATTTCTTCTTAAAAACTCAATCGCTTATTTGTGGCCGTGCATTTTGTGCTTGGTCACAAAACCCAGCGCCAGACACATCACAAATACAACGAAATACAATACGTTAGCTGTAGCCAACGCCGCGTGGGTCCCGTGGTCTCTTACGATAGGGCTCGTGACAACAAAGGTCAGCATGGTGCCAACGGTGCCGCAGGTCAGGATAAAGTTAACCAGTTTTGGCGAAGATACCTTGGTTTGCAGTGAGCCGAGCGTAATGATGGTGGTGTAAATTGCGCTGGAGACAAAGCCCAACCCGAGGATAGCGTAGGTCAGATGCGCCGGATTATCGGTAGAGATAAACAGGTACATCGCCACGGTAGCCAGCGCGGTAAGCAGTGTCACGATGCGCTGCAGGTCGAAGAAGCGCAGCACAAAGCTGAATACCCACATGCCAATCATGTAAGACAACCAGAAATCGCTGACCAGTTTGCCGGCCTGATTGATGTCCAGATTAAAGGTTTTGGTGACGTAATCCGGTACCCACTGAATGAAGCCCAGCTGGCCGAGGATGTAGCACAATGCTGCAATTGACAGGAACAGCACGCCAATTCCCCACTTTTCTTTCACTACCGGCTGATTGTCGGTTTTGCCTTTGGCGCCCAATACTGGGAATTCGGCAATCAGGGTCAGCAAAAAGATCGCCACGTACAGGATACCAATACAAGCATAAACCCAGTACCAGCCAATGCTGCGTGCCAGCAGGATGCCCGCCACGATGGGGAAGATCATTCCCGCCATGCTGAAGAACGAATCGGTAAACAGCAGACGTGAACCGCGCTGACGGCCTTCATAGATGTGGGTGATCAGGAAAGTCCCAATCGACATGGTGATGCCGCTGACTACGCCGAGAACGAACATGCACAGCGAGAATACGCTGATGCTTTTGCTCATCATCAGACCCGCAACCGCCAGAACCATCAGTACAAACCCAAAAATAAGCTGGCGTTTCAACGGGATAACTTCCATTAGCCACGCATTAAGGAAGATGGCTATCAGAATGCCTGCGTTGAGGAAGGTAAAGGTGTTACTCATGCTAGAAACAGGCAGACCGAAATACTCGGCGATATTGCCCATTACCATGCCGGTGACAATTACCAATGCCCCCGTCAGCCCGTAAGAGAAAAAGCTGATCCAGGTGAGAAGCAATCGATTACTTTTAGTCATTAAGATACATCCTTGTGATGTATAAGAGGTTAAAACACGCAAAAAAAGAGTTCAGATTGTGGCAGCTGAAGCCGCCTTGTCATGCTGTACAACTTTTATTGGCCCGATTATCCAGAAAGGAGCGGACCAGTTTTGTGATGGGACAGGTATTTTTAATGCAAGCTGTAAAGTTATGCAAAATTTATATGTGATATTAGTCACACTTTAATGAAATTAGAGTGAATTTAGCCCAAACTCAGGTCGCTGAACCGGCTCTGTGCTCCGCGTATTTTCACTCATCCGCAAGCGAATATAAAAGCATTGATTGTCTAACCCCGCCAAATCATAGAAAATAGCCGGCTATAACTTTTATTACCGCTTTGCCTGATGCCGTTCTGGCGTAAAATCAATACCGATGCAGGGCGGACAACCGCAGAAACGTGGAAAAACATGTCTCCTAGTGAATACGCCCTCGAAGTCGCCAAACGTCGCACCTTCGCCATTATCTCGCACCCCGATGCGGGTAAAACCACCATTACTGAAAAAGTGCTGTTGTTCGGACAGGCCATTCAGACCGCCGGTACGGTAAAGGGCCGTGGCTCAAACAACCACGCCAAGTCCGACTGGATGGAAATGGAAAAACAACGTGGTATCTCCATTACGACTTCCGTGATGCAGTTCCCTTACCGCCACGCGCTGGTTAACCTGCTGGATACCCCGGGACACGAAGACTTCTCTGAAGATACTTATCGTACCTTGACCGCCGTCGACTGCTGTTTGATGGTTATCGACACCGCAAAAGGCGTCGAGGATCGTACCCGTAAGCTGATGGAAGTGACACGTCTGCGCGATACGCCGATCATTACCTTCATGAACAAGCTGGACCGCGACATTCGCGACCCAATGGAAGTGATGGACGAAGTTGAGCGCGAGCTGAAAATTGCCTGCTCACCTATCACTTGGCCAATCGGCTGCGGCAAGCTGTTTAAAGGGGTTTATCACCTCTATAAAGATGAAACTTATCTTTATCAAACCGGTAAAGGCCACACCATTCAGGAAGTGCGCATTGTTAAAGGTCTGAATAACCCAGATCTCGACACGGCCATCGGTGAAGAGCTGGCGATTCAGCTGCGCGGCGAGCTGGAGCTGGTGCAGGGTGCTTCACACGAGTTTGACCACGAGGCCTTCCTCAGCGGCGATCTTACCCCAGTGTTCTTCGGTACTGCATTAGGTAACTTTGGCGTTGACCACATGCTCGACGGGCTGGTGGAGTGGGCGCCTGCGCCGATGCCGCGTAAAACTGACGTGCGTGAAGTGAAAGCTGATGATGAGAAATTTACCGGCTTCGTGTTTAAGATTCAGGCCAATATGGACCCGAAACACCGCGACCGCGTTGCCTTTATGCGCGTAGTTTCAGGTAAATATGAAAAAGGTATGAAGCTACGTCAGGTGCGTACCGGCAAAGATGTCGTCATCTCTGATGCGCTTACCTTCATGGCGGGCGATCGTTCGCACGTTGAAGAAGCTTATCCGGGTGACATCATTGGGCTGCATAACCACGGTACCATTCAGATTGGTGACACCTTTACTCAGGGTGAAAACATGAAGTTCACCGGTATCCCGAACTTTGCGCCTGAATTGTTCCGCCGCATCCGTCTGCGTGACCCGCTCAAGCAGAAACAGCTGCTTAAAGGGCTGGTTCAGCTCTCCGAAGAAGGTGCCGTGCAGGTGTTCCGTCCCCTGATTAATAACGACTTGATCGTGGGAGCGGTGGGTGTGCTGCAGTTTGAAGTCGTCGTTGCGCGTCTGAAGAGCGAATACAACGTCGAAGCGATTTACGAATCGGTTAACGTCTCAACCGCCCGCTGGGTTGAATGCTCTGACGTGAAGAAGTTCGATGATTTCCAACGTAAGTGCGAGCTTAACCTGGCGCTGGATGGCGGTGATAATCTGACCTATATCGCACCGTCAATGGTTAACCTTAACCTGACGAAAGACCGTTATCCTGAAGTGGATTTCCGTAAAACTCGCGAACATTAATCTGCTGATAACGTTTATCCATATCGCGATTCCTCCCTTAAAGACGGCCTGAGTGCCGTCTTTTTTTATGATTTTTTCCTGATAATTAATTTCATTTGGAAACTACTTTTTGCATTTTTGCCTGTTTTTTGAGCCAAAATAAGGCGAAATGCTCGGACTTATCTGTATTACAGGTTAATTCGCCATTCTTACTACAGTTTTGCTGATGGTCGGCTATATTAAATGAACGCACAACGAATGGCAGCTGGAAACGCTGGCTTTAGGAAATCAAGTAGAGAGTTGTGCTGAATTTTTTAAATTCACAGTGACGTGAACACAGTAATAAGTTTTTAAGTCGTCACGACCATGTGACGGAAAGAGCCCGAAATTTACGGGTTCCCAAACTGTTAAGGAAGAAATCGATGAAAAAGTCTAATTTTGCATACTCAATGATGGCCGTTGTTCTGGGTACTGCCCTGATGAGCGGTAGTGCACTGGCGGCAACTGCAGAAAGCACAATGAATTCTGCGGGTGCAAAAATCGATAGCTCCATGAAGAAAGTTGATGGCTACATGGGCGACAGCGCCACCACAGCTAAAGTTAAAAGTGCACTGGTAGACGACAAAGCTATCAAAAGCACTGATATCTCAGTTAAAACAGACAATGGCGTCGTGACATTGAGCGGTTTCGTCGGCTCTCAGGCCGAAGCGGAACAGGCTGTCGCGGTGGCAACCAAAGTTGAAGGCGTTAAATCCGTCAGTGATAAGCTACACACCAAAGACAGCAAGTCCCAGTCCGTTAAAGGTTATGCCGGTGATACTGCAACCACCACGTCGGTAAAAGCCAAACTGCTGGCCGATGACATCGTGCCTTCACGCATGGTGAAAGTCGAAACTACCGACGGCGTTGTTCAGCTATCAGGTACTGTTAAAACGGCTGCTCAGTCCGATCGCGCTGAAAGCGTTGCTAAAACGGTAGACGGTGTGAAAAGCGTTAAGAACGACCTTAAAGTACAGCCTTAATATTTGCTGAACGTGTTGCCCATCTTCAGGGTGGGCAACCCAGTTTTGACCGCACGACTGATGCAAAGAAGTTTACGCACCACAAGTAATGAAAAATAAGCTGACTTACGGTTTTTTTACGTGAGAAATCACTGAGTTTCCGTCCGTTTTCTTTTTTTCAAGCTATCTTTAATACTGTACTTCTTAATTTGTTATCTACAGTAATAACCGTTATTCAGGACGCATTTCATAACCGAGTGACGTACGAATATTTTAAATAGGGTAAGGAGAAGCTTATGTTTCGTTGGGGTATTATATTTCTTATCATCGCGTTAATCGCGGCAGCGTTGGGTTTCGGTGGACTGGCAGGTACAGCGGCCTGGGCTGCAAAAGTCGTGTTCGTTGTTGGTATCATTCTGTTCTTGGTCAGCTTGTTTACCGGTCGTAAACGACTCTGACGCTCGGTAGAATTTGGACAACCACAAAGACTAAAAGATAAAGTGATTTTTATCTGATATATCCCGGAGATTATTAAGGATAATTTGTTAAGGCGCAGGGAAGCAAAGGAAGAGCCTTGAGTTATCCGATGCGCGTATTACCGAAAGGGTGCGGCGTCTGGTTTACAGGAAGTAACGATTTAATCTCCGGGATTTTGCAAGAATATTACTGATCGGTGAAAGTCGGAGTATGCTCATCAAAGAGTCATTTGTTGAGGAGGCTTCGTTGGGATACAGAATTCCGGTCACGCTGGGGAACATTGAACCCTTGGCTTACAAACCCTATACGCCGGGCAAAATCGCATTAGTGTGCGAAGGCGGCGGCCAACGGGGTATCTTCACAGCAGGCGTGCTTGACGAGTTTCAACGAGCAGGCTTCAATCCCTTCGATTTACTGATCGGCACTTCTGCCGGTGCTCAAAATCTTTCTGCTTATGTCTGTGGCCAAGCCGGATATGCCCGACGGGTTATCACGCGTTACACCACAAGCCCGCAATTTTTTAATCCTCTGCGTTTTGTTCGCGGCGGACACCTCATTGATCTCGACTGGTTGGTCGACGAAACGTCAAAAAACATGCCGTTGGCGATGGAGAGTGCTGAAAAGCTGCTCATCGACGGACGGGAATTTTTGATGTGTGCCTGCCGAAGCGATGACTACGCGCCCAGCTACTTTGCCCCGACTCGCGAGAGCTGGCTGCCGGTTATCAAAGCCTCCAGCGCCATCCCCGGATTTTACCGCATGGGCGTCGACCTCGACGGTGTCAGCTATCAGGATGGTGGTATCAGCGATGCTATTCCGGTGGAAGAAGCCTATCGACGCGGAGCCGATACTATCGTGGTGATCCGCACTGTGCCCTCGGCGATGTTTTATACCCCGCAGTGGATGAAGCGCATGGAACAGTGGCTTAGTGAAAGTAGCCTGCAACAGTTGGTTCACATGGTGCAGCATCATGAAAAAAGCTATTACCGCATTCAGCAATTTATAGAAAATCCGCCGGGCGACCTGCGTATTTTCGAAATATTCCCGCCCAAGCCGCTCGCCAGTCACGCCCTCGGCAGTCGTTTACCGGCTTTGAATCAGGACTATCACCTGGGGCGTCGCTGTGCGCGTTACTTTCTGTCTATTGTTTCTCATTGGTTGCTGCCGCGTGAAAACGATCGGCCACTGCCGATTATTACCCCGCGCGTTACCAGAAGGCCAAAACCCGTGGTGCCGCCGGTTATTTCTCCAGAAATTGAGCTTCCGCTTAGCGCCGCCGCAAATCAGGCTGATTTAATTGAAGCGGGAACCCTCGTGCTTGAGCCTCTGCCGGTTGATATTTTACCGGTAGAAAAGGTGTCGACAGAGAGAGCGCCAGTTGAAAGCATCGGCGCAAGTAAAATATTAACGGATCAGGTAGCGCTGACCGATTCTCGTCGAGACAGCGGCTTTCTCCCGGCGGCAAATGCCTTTGAGCTGCCGAAAATTGAGGGTGAAGGAGACAAGCTGTGATGCGTGCATTTATTGATACCCACTGCCATTTTGATTTTCCGCCGTTTACGGGCCATGAAGCCGAGAGCCTGCGTCTGGCGGCTGAGGCCGGGGTTAATCAACTCATTTTGCCCGCTGTGGAGGCCGGTCGGTTTAATCACGTTTTACAGCTTGCCGAGACCCATCCGCCGATTTTTGCCGCCCTGGGTCTGCATCCGATTTGCATTGCCACCCACAGCGAAGCCTGTCTTGACCAGCTTGCTGAGAGCCTGGCACAGCGGCATCCGAAGCTGGTCGCTATCGGAGAAACGGGGCTGGACTTATATATGGAGACGCCGATGTTTGATAAACAGCAGCGGCTGCTTCGGGAACAGTTCAAACTGGCCAGGCAACATAACCTGCCGATGATCCTGCATTCACGCCGGTCGCACGATCCGCTTGCGGCTATGCTGCGTAAGGCGTCGTTGCCTGCTACAGGCGTCGTTCACGGTTTTGCTGGCAGTCTTTCTCAGGCACAGGCCTTCGTGCGGCTCGGATTCGCTATTGGCGTAGGCGGTACTATCACCTACGAACGTGCGCAGAAAACCCGTCAGGTGATGGCCCAACTCCCGCTTTCTTCACTGCTGTTGGAAACCGATGCCCCTGACATGCCGCTGCAGGGTTTTCAGGGGCAACCTAACAGACCTGAACGCGCCGCTCGCGTTTTTGAGGTCCTCTGCGAACTGCGTTCTGAACCTGCCGAGCAACTTGCTCAGGCACTTCTGGAAAATACACGACGCGTTTTCAATATTCCTCATGCCTAAATGCCACCATTTGTTATTTAAATAACATTAATCTCAGTGTCTTTGCCCTTTTAATAAATCAATTCCAATACTCAAGGTGTGAAATTAATCGTAAATGTTATTTAAATAACATTTACGATTGGGGTAGAATCTATGGCATGGAGAGTGTTGTCTGAATCATCGTTTGTCATGATTCAGGTATACACTTTTACTCAGTGCCCAAGTCTGAGCTTATAGCCCTTAAGTGTGATTCACCTCTCATTTTTCAGAGTAACGTTGCAATCGATTTTCATTTTGTGTGAAATACTGCACATCCTAAGTGACGAAAACCTGTTCAAATGTACTAAACAGGTAGCGATTGTGTTCGTCTGCTCGCCAAGGTGCAGGACGATTTATCGCGCAGTGACGCATAAACGTCCTCGACTGTATGCTCGGTTCTGAAGGCGTTTCAGGATTGAAAATTGTTGGAGAGTGTTATGACCGATTTAACCGCAGCAGCGCAGCGCGCGCTGAGTCTGATGGATTTAACCACCCTGAATGAAGACGATACAGACGCAAAAGTGATCGCACTTTGTCATCAGGCCAAAAGTCCGGCGGGCAACACCGCAGCCGTGTGCATTTATCCACGTTTCATTCCCATTGCGCGTAAAACACTGCGCGAACAGGGTACGCCAGACATTCGTATCGCGACGGTGACCAACTTCCCGCACGGTAACGATGACATTGAGATTGCACTGGCTGAAACTCGCGCCGCCATCGCCTACGGTGCCGATGAAGTTGACGTCGTGTTTCCGTATCGGGCGCTGATGGCCGGTAATGAACAAGTGGGCTTTGAGCTGGTCAAACAGTGTGCGCAGGCCTGTCATGAGGCTAAAATTTTGCTGAAAGTTATCATCGAAACCGGTGAGCTGAAGCAGGATTCATTAATTCGTAAAGCGTCGGAAATCGCGATTAACGCCGGTGCTGACTTTATTAAAACCTCAACCGGTAAAGTACCGGAAAACGCCACCCTTCACAGCGCCGAGCTGATGATGCGCGTGATTAACGAGCTGAACGTGGGCCAGTCTGTTGGCTTCAAACCGGCGGGTGGTGTGAAAACAGCCGAAGACGCCGCGCAGTATCTGGCGCTAGCGGACGATATTCTGGGCCGTGAGTGGGCCGATGCGCGCCACTTCCGCTTTGGTGCATCCAGCCTGTTGGCAAGCCTGTTGACCACGTTGGGTCATCAGGGGCAAAAATCCGGCAGCGGCTACTAACTTCTCCCCTTGGGCGGCGCGGGTCGTCGCCTGTGGTTCAACGGTTTGTGTGGTGATTTCCTCTCTGTTTGCAAATTGGGGTGAGACGTGGCTTCTGTACAAAAAACCTTTCTGGCTCAAGAAATAATTCGAAAAAAGCGCGATGGGCAACCGCTGAGCGAAGAAGAAATTCGCTTCTTTATTAACGGCGTTCGCGACAGTAAAGTCTCTGAAGGTCAAATTGCTGCGCTGGCGATGACCATCTATTTCAATGACATGAATATGGATGAGCGCGTTGCGTTGACCATGGCGATGCGTGATTCAGGGACTGTTTTAAACTGGAAGCATCTAAGTCTCAATGGTCCGATGGTCGACAAGCACTCGACCGGCGGCGTAGGTGATGTGACCTCGCTGATGCTGGGGCCGATGGTTGCGGCTTGCGGAGGTTTTGTCCCGATGATCTCCGGTCGTGGACTGGGTCATACTGGCGGCACGCTCGACAAGCTCGAGAGCATTCCGGGATTTGATATTTTTCCCGACGATGACCGTTTTAGAAAGATAATTCAGAACGTGGGTGTCGCGATTATTGGCCAGACTAATTCACTGGCACCGGCGGACAAACGTTTTTATGCGACGCGTGACATCACCGCGACGGTAGATTCTATTCCTCTGATCACCGCCTCTATTCTGGCAAAGAAGCTGGCCGAGGGTCTGGACGCGCTGGTGATGGATGTTAAAGTCGGCTCCGGTGCCTTTATGCCAACCTATGAGCTGTCGCAAGACTTGGCACAGGCGATCGTTGACGTTGCCAATGGCGCAGGTTGTAAAACGACCGCGCTGTTGACCGACATGAATCAGGTGCTGGCATCCAGCGCCGGAAACGCAGTGGAAGTGCGCGAAGCCGTGCGGTTCCTGACTGGCGAGTATCGCAGTCCGCGCCTGCTTGAGGTTACCATGGCGCTCTGCGTCGAGATGCTGCTTTCGGGCGGACTGGCGCAGGACGACGCCGAAGCGCGCCGCAAACTGCAAAACGTGCTCGATAACGGCAGCGCCGCAGAGATATTTGGCAAAATGGTCGCGGCGCAAAACGGCCCGACAGATTTTATCGAACATTACGACCGTTATCTGCCTCAGGCTACCCTGAGCAAAATGGTCTATTCAGAAAGAGCCGGGATCGTCACGTCGATGGACACCCGTGCTCTGGGCATGAGCGTAGTGGCTTTGGGCGGCGGACGTCGCCGGGCCAGCGACGCCATCGATTACAGCGTTGGGTTAACCCATATGGCCAGTATTGGTCAGCAGGTTGATACTCAGCATCCGCTGGCTATGATCCACGCGAACAGTGAAGAAGCGTGGCAGCAGGCCGCAGACGCTGTGAGATCGGCCATTGTGTTGAGCAATAAGGCACCCGAGAATCTGCCGGTGGTTTATCGCCGTATCAGCTAGCCTTATCGGTCCGGTTAACTCATTCATCAAAAGCGGTGCTTTAACGGCCGCTTGCAACGCGTAGTAATGCGCAGGAGAGCAAAAATGAAACGTACATTTATTATGATGTTGGACTCATTTGGAATTGGCGCCAGTGAAGATGCCGAACGCTTTGGTGACGTGGGTTCAGATACGCTGGGCCATATCGCTGAGGCCTGTGCCCGCGGCGAGGCTGACGTTGGCCGTAAAGGGCCACTGCATTTGCCTAACCTGACCCGACTGGGTCTGGCGAAAGCGGCAGAGGCTTCAACCGGACGTTTCCCCGCGGGAATGGACGCTGATGCAGAAATCACCGGCGCTTACGCCTTTGCCAGTGAACTTTCATCGGGTAAAGACACCCCTTCAGGCCATTGGGAAATTGCCGGTGTTCCGGTGCTGTTTGATTGGGGTTACTTCTCCGACGAGACAAACAGTTTCCCGCAGGCGCTGCTTGATAAGCTGGTTGAACGTGCAGATTTGCCGGGCTATTTGGGCAACTGTCACTCATCGGGCACCGTGGTGCTCGACGCGCTGGGCGAAGAGCACATGAAAACCGGCAAGCCGATTTTCTACACCTCTGCTGACTCCGTTTTCCAGATTGCCTGCCATGAAGAAACCTTTGGCCTTGAGCGCCTGTATGCGCTGTGTGAAATTGCCCGCGAAGAGCTGACCGAAGGCGGTTACAACATTGGCCGCGTTATCGCCCGTCCGTTTATCGGCGATAAAAAAGGTCACTTCGAACGCACCGGCAACCGCCATGATCTGGCGGTTGAGCCACCTGCGCCAACCATCCTGAAAAAGCTGGTGGATGAGAAGGGCGGTGAAGTGGTGTCGGTGGGTAAAATTGCCGATATTTATGCGCACGTCGGGATCACCAAAAAAATCAAAGCCACCGGTCTGGACGCGCTGTTCGATGCTACCGTTCAGGAAATGAAACTGGCGGGCGACAAGACTATCGTCTTCACCAATTTCGTTGATTTTGACTCCTCTTATGGCCATCGTCGCGACGTGCCGGGTTATGCCGCCGCGCTTGAGCTGTTCGACCGACGCATGCCTGAGCTGCTGGCGCTGGTGAAAGAAGACGACATTATTATTTTCACCGCCGACCACGGCTGTGACCCAAGCTGGCGCGGCACTGACCACACCCGTGAGCATATTCCGGTGTTGATCTACGGGCCTAAAGTGAAGCCTGGCTTCCTGGGCCATCGCGAGACCTTTGCCGATATCGGACAAACCGTTGCCCGCTATTTTGACCTGTCGCCAATGGAATACGGAAAATCCATGCTTTAAGGCTGATTTTTTGCGAAAATTCTATTAATTAAAACCATCAAGAAAGGAATGTTATCTATGGCAACGCCACACATTAATGCAGAAATGGGCGATTTCGCAGACGTAGTCCTGATGCCTGGCGATCCGCTGCGCGCTAAACATATTGCAGAAACCTTCCTCGAAGACATCAAGCAGGTGAACGACGTTCGCGGCATGCTCGGCTTCACCGGCACCTATAAAGGCCGCAAAATCTCCGTTATGGGCCACGGCATGGGCATTCCTTCTTGCTCAATCTATGCCAAAGAGCTTATTACCGAGTTCGGCGTGAAAAAAATCATCCGCGTAGGCTCATGCGGCGCGGTACGTGAAGACGTAAAACTGCGCGACGTGGTGATTGGTATGGGTGCCTGCACCGATTCTAAAGTTAACCGTATGCGCTTCAAAGACCACGACTATGCGGCTATTGCCGACTATGACATGGTGCGCAACGCGGCAGATGCGGCGGCGGCTAAGGGTATCAAAGCCCGCGTCGGTAACATCTTCTCTGCTGACCTGTTCTACACCCCAGACCCACAGATGTTCGACGTGATGGAAAAGTACGGTATTTTGGGCGTTGAAATGGAAGCTGCCGGTATCTACGGCGTGGCGGCAGAATTTGGTGCTAAAGCACTGACTATCTGTACCGTTTCCGACCACATTCGCACCGGCGAGCAAACGACCGCTGCCGAGCGCCAGACGACTTTCAATGACATGATTGAGATAGCGCTGGAATCCGTACTGCTGGGCGATAAAGCTTAAGATCGATTTAGCTTTATTGTGAAAAAACGGAGGCCTTGTGGCCTCCGTTTTTATTGATAATGTTATTTTTATCTATTCAAAAATAGAAACCGCCTCGCCTAATCACGACTCTTTTTCTTATCTTCTTCTTCGTCCGTTGGCTCCTCGCTGCGCTGAAGATTGCGGTGCGCGGCCTGCACGGCTTCAAGTTCGGCTTCTTCTTCTGCCGTCAGCGTCGGTTTGTCTTCGACCCGCTCTTCGGCGATGGCAATAACCAGCGGCTCATTATTGTGTGCTGGCAGGTCATCGTCTTCATCACGCTCTCTCAGGCGCGTACTGGCGGTGAGCAGAAACGGCGACTGCTCCCAGCGGCTGCGTCGGCCCTGCAGCAGGGTACGGGCCAGAATAATTCCTACCGCCAGCGCCAACAACATCATCAAGCGCAGCAGGTTAGTGGTGTTATCAACCTGTTTGGCTTCGGTCGCCAGCACGTGGGTGTCCAGCGTCATGCGCAGAAATCCGCTTGGACCGTCTTTATCGCCTATCGGTTGTACAATTTGGTGGTTGAAATAGCTGCCCGCGCGCTTACCGTCAAGCGCCAGCCTGTCGCGTACCGGCACGGTTTCGCCGGAATGAGCAATCAGCGAACCGTCCAACTGGTAGACACTGGCATCAAGAATGCGGCTATTGTCGGTGAGTTGATTTAAAATAGTGGTAATCTGCGCGATATCGGCGCCATCATTTTGGCTGTCCATCAGCGGAGCGAGCGAAAATGCCACCTGGCGAGCAAGCGTTTGTGTCAATTGCTCGACCTGTTGAGATCGCGCTAACTGGTGCCCTAGGCTAAAATAGGACGCACCTTGCATCAATATAACTAATAAAGCCAAGCAAATCAGCACGATAACCGTGCGGTGTCTGCGAAGTTTCAGTTTGGCCTCTGCCATTCTGTTTCCTTAAGGTATTCGACGACTTTAATGTTGCCAGAAGCGTTAGCGATAGGGTAGCTTGATGCGTCGTTTTATCGCGGCCCCTCTGCTTTTCGACAGAGTATTTGCTCTTACAGGAGAAATCATGCCAAACCGTCTGACCTATTGCGATCTTCCTTCCGAGATCCACCAATGGCCGGGACTTCCACTTTCACTCAGCGGTGACGAAGTGATGCCGCTCGATTACCGGGCCGGGCACACGGGTTGGCTCCTGTACAGTAGAAAGCTCGATAAACTCAGTATCAGTCGTTTCCAGAGCCGCCTTGGTCGTGCACTCGTCGTGGTTAGCGCCTGGATGGTCGAAGACTATCAGGTCGTGCGCCTCGCCGGTCCACTGACGCCAGACGTATTCGAGCTGGCCGAACAGTTTGAGTTCGACATCACGCCGCTGCGTAAAGTGCCCCACATGCGCACGCCTGGCCTGCTGGTGATGGACATGGATTCTACTGCAATTGAGATTGAATGCATTGATGAAATTGCCAAACTTGCCGGCGTGGGTGAGCAGGTTGCGGAAGTCACTGAACGTGCCATGCGCGGAGAGCTAGACTTCGCCGACAGTTTGCGTCAGCGCGTGGGCACATTAAAAGATGCCGATGCCAACATTCTGCTGCAAGTGCGTGAAACATTACCATTAATGCCGGGTCTCAAGCAGATGGTAGCCCGTTTGCAGGCGTTGGGCTGGCACGTTGCTATCGCCTCGGGCGGTTTTACCTATTATGCCAACTACCTGCGTGATGAGCTGGGCCTGGTTGCTGTCGCGGCAAACGAGCTGGAAATTTTTGACGGTAAGCTCACCGGTCAGGTCATCGGTCCCATTGTTGACGCGCAGTTCAAGGCCGATACTTTGCTGACGCTGGCCGAAAAACTGGGCATCCCGCAGGCCCAAACCGTGGCCATTGGCGACGGTGCAAACGATTTAAAAATGATGTCGGTCGCCGGGCTGGGTGTGGCCTTTCACGCCAAGCCAAAAGTGTATGAACAGGCCGAAGTCTGCATTCGACATGCTGACCTGATTGGCCTGCTGTGCATTCTGAGCGGCAGTGTCGCGTAATGTGAACAAGGGGCGATAGCGCCCCAAACGAGGTACGTTGTGGCAAAAGCAGCAAAACGAGCATTTGTGTGTAATGAATGCGGCGCAGATTATCCGCGTTGGCAGGGGCAATGCAGTGCCTGTCAGGCCTGGAACTCCATTACCGAAGTCCGTTTGTCTGCTTCACCTACGGTCGCGCGCAATGAGCGCCTCAGCGGTTATGCCGGCGATGCGGGCGTTAGCCGGGTGCAAAAGCTCTCTGATATCAGCCTGGATGAAACACCGCGCTTTAGCACCGGGTTTAAAGAGTTTGACCGCGTACTGGGTGGCGGTGTCGTACCGGGCAGCGCCATTCTCATCGGCGGAAATCCCGGCGCGGGCAAAAGTACGCTGCTGCTGCAGATCCTCTGTAAGCTCGGCGAAAATATGAAAACGCTCTACGTCACCGGCGAAGAGTCGTTGCAGCAGGTGGCGATGCGTGCGCACCGTCTCGGGCTGCCTACCGCCAATATGAACATGCTTTCTGAAACCAGCATCGAGCAGATTTGCCTGATTGCCGATCAGGAACAGCCAAAGCTGATGGTGATCGACTCCATTCAGGTGATGCACATGGCGGATATCCAGTCTTCACCGGGTACCGTGGCGCAGGTGCGTGAAAGCGCCGCCTATCTCACTCGCTATGCCAAAACGCGCGGTGTGGCGATCGTGATGGTCGGCCACGTGACCAAAGACGGGTCACTGGCCGGTCCGAAAGTGCTAGAGCACTGCATCGACTGTTCGATTCTGCTCGACGGTGATGCCGACTCACGATTTCGCACCCTGCGCAGCCATAAAAACCGCTTTGGGGCAGTCAACGAGCTTGGCGTGTTTGCCATGACCGAGCAGGGGCTGCGTGAGGTGAGCAACCCTTCGGCCATCTTCCTGAGTCGAGGTGATGAAATCACCTCGGGCAGCTCGGTGATGGTGCTGTGGGAGGGAACTCGGCCTTTGCTGGTCGAGATTCAGGCATTAGTGGATCACTCTATGATGGGCAACCCTCGGCGCGTGGCGGTTGGCCTTGAGCAAAACCGCCTGGCTATTCTGCTGGCCGTTTTGCACCGTCACGGCGGTCTGCAAATGGCGGATCAGGACGTATTTGTTAACGTGGTCGGCGGCGTTAAAGTCACCGAAACCGGTGCTGACCTCGCGCTTCTGCTTTCGCTGGTGTCGAGTCTGCGCGACCGCCCGCTGCCTCAAGACCTGGTCGTCTTTGGTGAGGTGGGATTAGCCGGTGAAATTCGTCCGGTGACCAGCGGACAGGAACGTATTGGTGAAGCCGCCAAGCACGGCTTTAAGCGCGCGATTGTGCCGCACGCCAATGTGCCGAAAAAGCTGCCGGAAGGCATGAAGGTCTATGGCGTCAAAAAGTTGGCAGACGCATTGGCTATCCTCGAGGATCTCTAATCAATACAAGGAGCCACTATGCCGCAGTTTGATTATCTAAAGGCCGCGATTAAGCAACAGGGATGCACGCTGCAGCAGGTGGCTGAAGTTAGCGGCATGACCAAGGGTTACCTCAGTCAGCTGTTAAATGACAAGATTAAAAGCCCCAGCGCGCAAAAACTTGAAGCCTTGCATCGTTTTCTCGACCTGGAATTTCCCCGTCGTGAAAAGAAGATTGGCGTGGTATTTGGTAAGTTTTATCCGCTGCACACCGGCCATATCTATTTAATTCAGCGCGCCTGCAGTCAGGTTGACGAGCTGCACATTATTCTTGGTTACGATGAACCGCGCGATCGCGAGCTGTTTGAAAATAGCTCGATGTCTCAGCAACCGACGCTGAGCGATCGTCTACGCTGGCTGTTGCAGACTTTTAAGTATCAAAAGAACATTCATATTCATGCTTTCAATGAAGAAGGGATGGAGCCTTACCCACATGGCTGGGACGTGTGGAGTAAAGGGATCACCGCCTTCATGCAGCAAAAAGGCATTCATCCCAACACCATTTATTCCAGTGAAGAGAACGACGCACCGCGCTACCGCGAGCATCTCGGCATTGATACGGTGCTTATCGATCCCAAACGATCGTTTATGAAAATCAGCGGTTCGCAAATCCGCCACGATCCTTTCCGCTATTGGGACTATATTCCCACTGAAGTGAAGCCGTTTTTTGTGCGTACCGTGGTGGTGCTGGGCGGAGAGTCCAGTGGAAAATCTACGCTGGTGAACAAGCTTGCCAACATATTTAACACCACCAGCGCCTGGGAGTATGGACGTGAATATGTGTTCTCCCACTTGGGTGGCGATGAAATGGCGCTGCAGTATTCCGACTACGACAAAATTGCTTTGGGTCAGGCACAGTACATTGATTTCGCCGTTAAATACGCGAATAAAGTGGCGTTTATCGATACAGACTTTTTGACCACTCAGGCATTTTGCAAAAAATACGAGGGCCGCGAGCATCCGTTTGTACAAGCACTGGTCGATGAATATCGCTTTGATTTAGTGATTTTGCTGGAGAACAACACGCCGTGGGTCGCCGACGGTTTACGCAGCCTGGGCAGTTCGCTCGACCGCTCAGAATTCCAAAATCTGCTGATTGAAATGATGAATAAAAACAATATCACCTTTACCCACGTGACCGCATCCGACTACGATCAGCGTTTTCTAGACTGTGTCGAGCTGGTACAGAATATGTTAGGTAATAAGCATTCAATAATAGGTCATTGATAACAGGAGTGAAGGGGTAATGAAATTAACGATTACTCCTTTGGATTAAATATTATTTAATTTTATTAAGAATTTTCTCTATGCCAGGGGATTAATTCTATTTTTTATAACCTGTGTATTTTTTATTTTTAAACGATGTTACCCTGCCTGCATTGAAATAAGTGTTTATTTTATAATCTTCTTATTTATTTTTTATTAAACTTTCTTCACTGCTGAAACTATTGGGTAAAATTTTGAATATTAATGCCATTTTTCGTGGAATGGCTGTTGCTTGCGCAGCAGTCATTTCCATTAATTCTTATGCGCTTGTTATGAATAATCCTACTTTTATAAATAATGGCGGCCATCTCTCCAATGTAAATAACACAATGGAGCACGCCTATGAACCTTTGCGTAAAGAGAGTTATTCAGCTCGCTTTGATACTGTCGGTAAAATTTATTCTTGTACCTCAACGTGGCTAGGCGACAGTAAAGACGGTACAAAAAGCTATATTCTAGCCGCTGGCCACTGTATGGATTTTAATAGTCCTGGTGAAGCCACAAAAGCCTACCACGGGGAGTTTCGTGACCGCCATGATCGTTTGATAGCCAAAGATGGCGTTTATTATACCGGCCCTTATCGTACCCATCGCCCAGAAGGCATGGGAGGCGTGAGTGGTGATATTGGGATACTGGTATTAAATAAAAAAGCGCCGATGCTGGACGAACAGGGTAAGCCGCTTAATAAACCGTGGATTTATGATGGATCTCGGGAAATGGATAAGCCCGTCGAGCTGGTAGGTTACGGTAACTGGGGAGTTGGCCAGGCAGCAGTAAGGCCTAGTGATAATCCTAATGACGATTTTTCGCCACAGCAGGGCTCCAGGCGTGCATGGGGTCAGAGTTATATTAATGAGCTTTTCGAGAAGGACTACGCATTGGGCGCGCCTTATCACCCTGAGCAGGTCTCAAAAGCCTGGGCTCGTTTAGCGCCTGGCGACAGTGGTTCAGCCTGGTGGCAGCAGCATAACGGCTTCTGGACTATTATCGGGATTACCAAAACAGGTGTTGAAGAGGCTTCTTATGGCGTTCGCGTCAGCAAATACGTTGATTGGATTAAAAGTATCTATCCTGACGTAAATACCCTGAGTCAAATGACGACGATAAATGAAAAACAGACGCTGATATTACCCGACCTCTCAAAAGACTTGGCCGACAGCTCGGTAACTTACATCGTACCTAAGCAATCTAATGCCACTGGACCGACTGTCCCAGACTGGGATTTAGGTAAAGGTTACAGTGAAATAATCGTCACCTTACCCAATATCAAAACGGGCCACAATCAGTCGATAACATTGCGTGCCTGGCGTAATGTGGGTTGTGCTAATGCACCAATGAACAGTGCTACCGGCTGTGGCAAGGCAAGTCCTTTAGAATTAAAGTACGCCGAGGAAGATAATAAAACCTTACCAGAAGGTCATTATAAAGGAACTTTCAATCTGCTTGCGCAAGGTTGGCATGATAAAAATTATCGTAATAATTTGCTGCTCGCTGTGGACCTAAATATCCAAGGTCATCAAACGGATAAACCGTTATACCCTATTTATCAGCAAGGGCATCACTATGAGGCGGGTCAAATAGTGACGGCGAAAAATGGCAAGCTTTATAAATGTAAAAATAAGCCCTTTGCAAAATTCTGTAGTATAAACAGTGCTGCTTATTCACCTGGCCGCGGTCCAGCCTGGTCAGTTGCATGGATTGCTTTACGTTAACAGTTTTTTTGAGCGGGCTAATAATATTTATTGTCAGCCCGCCATTAATAGTCAATTAATAATTTTATTTAGCCAACGGCGTGCAGAAAATAGGACCTGCGGCTAATGCTCATTGATAACACCTCTTTTACCAGCTTATCAATTCCGGCTTTTGCTTCCAGTAAACTGGTCGCCACCATATAAGCCGGACTAGTTACCAGATTATTTTTTATGTCTACGACGGTTTCGTCAAAGGACGCCCCCCGATGTACTGCCCCCATGCTTTCTAGAATAGCGACAGTGTCCGCATCGTTACCAATGGTCAACTCCACGCCTTCGCCATAAATCAGCGGCAACAATACGGGCGCAATAGACAGATAGCCCGCTGGCTTATTCTCATTTTTGAAGCTGTTTAGCACCTCAAGGGTGGGGCTATTGATATCAACGTCAGGGCCTTTAAAGGCAAAGTCAGACAGGTTGATGGCCACACCGGCGCCGCCTAGCACAATCACAGCATCAAAATCGCGTGAGTGACACTCGGTAATGGCTTTAACCTCGCCGCGCACTATTCTCGCAGACTCAAACAGCACGTTTCTTTCCTGATGAGAAATTTCCCCGGTGATGTGATTGATCACGTGGTGGTGTGCAATATCCGGTGCAAAGCATTGATAGGAAGCCTGGCCGGTCTCAAGCGCCAGTAAAGTAAGGACCACCTCGTGAACATCGGCACCGTCATAGACGCCACAGCCGGAGAGAATAACCGCTACTTTTTTTGTATTCATTAACAGTCCCCTCTTTTATCACTTATCGGTTAACTTTATTTTTGCCTAGAATTAACTTTTTCTCTGTGACCTCAGTTAGGAATGTGGATTTTTTATCCCTTATTTGCCCTTATTTTGTGAGAAAACTCACGAGTGCAGCCGTGGGTACAGATCAAAAAAGGGCCACCGGAAGGCAGCCCCAGGAATTCAAACACGACGTTAGAATGTAACCACTACCTTGCCCTGCATGTGTCCGTCGAGCACCCTGTCGTGCGCAGCCTGAATGTTTTCAGGGGTCAGCCCTGCAAGCGTTTCTGTTAGCGTAGTCTTCACTTTTCCGGCATCAACCTGCTCCGCAACCTGAGTCAGAATGTTACCCTGCTCGGCAATGTCTGCGGTGGTGTACATGCTGCGGGTAAACATAAATTCCCAATGTAGCGATGCGCTTTTTAACTTCAGCTGGTTTTGATCCAGCGGTTTGGCATTTTCCACGATGGTACAAATTTTCCCCAATGGCGCGATCAGTTTGCCAATCGCGTCCCAGTGGCCGTCGGTATCATTGAGACAGAAAATGTAATCCACCTGTTTGATGCCCTGATTTTCAAGCTCGCCAACCAGGTCTTTATAGTTTACGGTCAGCGCCGCACCGCGCTCAATGCACCACTGGGCAGATTCGGGACGTGATGCGGTGGCGATAACGTTCACCTTGCTGCGCTGTGCGGCAAAGGGGATTGCCAGCGAGCCTACGCCACCGGCCCCGCCGATGATTAACAGTGTTTTATCAGCGCCAGCGTCCTGAATCCTCAGGTGTTCAAACAGACCTTCCCAGGCGGTAAGGGCAGTTAACGGCATGGCAGCAGCTTCTGCCCAATTCAGGGTCTTTGGCTTTTTCGCCACGATACGGTAATCAATGAGCTGCTGACTCGCATTGCTGCCGGGCCTGGTAATGTCACCGGCGTACCACACTTCGTCACCCACGCTGAACCCACTAACGCCGCTGCCGACGGTTTTTACGACGCCGCTCGCATCCCAACCCAACACTTTTGGGGCTTGCAGACCGTTTTTCACCGCCCCCTGATGCACTTTGGTGTCGACCGGATTGATTGAAACTGCTTTAACCTCAACCAGCAGATCGTTCTCACCCACGTCAGGCTGCGGCAATTCGATGGCGATAAACTGTTTTACATTCTTTGGGTCAACGGCAATTGCTTTGATGCTCATCTTTTCACTCCAATAAAGGGGGATAGGTTTAATTCAATAACACCAGTGTAGTCCCAGTGAGCCAAGCTGATAAGATGGACAATAATTAACAAAGTGTTCGGCTGAGGTGAACAATCGTGTTTAAGCAATTGCAGGATATGGCGCTGTTTGCGCTGGTGGCCGAAACGGGCAGCTTTACTACGGCGGCAAAGCGCGCGGGCTTGCCGAAGTCCAGCGTCAGTCAAAGGGTGAGCCAGCTCGAGCAAAATCTGGGGATCCGCTTACTTAATAGAACCACTCGACAGTTAAACCTGACCTTTGCAGGTGAGCGCTATCTGGTGCACTGTCAGGAGATGCTGCAGGCTAGCGAGCGGGCCGAACAGGCTATTTTACGTCTGAGAGACAATCCCAGCGGCCGCCTGCGCATAACCAGCCCCGCTGGGTTAGGCGCTACGCTGTTGGCGCGCATGAATGCCGAGTTCTCAAAACGCTATCCCGATGTTTCACTTGAAGTTTCCGTTTCTGATCAACTGATTGATTTGGTGCAGGAAGGTTTTGACGTCGCACTGCGCAGCGGTAAACCTCAAGACTCTTCGCTCATTGGCCGTTCACTCGGTGAGGGTCCGCGTTATCTGTTGGCTGCACCGGCTTATTTGGCCGAGCATCCGCCGCTCACTGTGCCACAGCAGCTTGAAGTGCATCGGTGTATTGGTCATCAGGCCTGGAAGGAGTGGGTTTTGCGCCGTGGCGATGTCTATCATCGCTGGGTGCTTCCTCCCGCCCACCATACCGATAATCTTCTCTACGCGCGGGAATGTGCCATAGCCGGTGCTGGCATTACACTGCTGCCGTCTTTTATGTGCCGAGAAGAAGTCAGGAGTGGGCAACTGGTGCGCGTATTGCCAGATTGGGAAGCCGAAAGTAATTCGCTGTATCTCGTTTATCCCAGCCGTAAACTGAACTCCCCCGCGTTGGCCTGCTTTATTGATTTTATGCTGAACGAATACGCCTTTGCCGAACGCTACAATGCGCTACTGTAGAAAGTGCAGACAATAAAAAACCCGAGCTGCGAAAGCCCGGGTTTTTTGACATCTGCCACGATGAGTTCAACAAGATTATTTGGAAATTTTCTTGTACTTGATACGGCGTGGTTCCAGCGCGTCTGCGCCCAGCGTGCGCTTTTTGTACTCTTCGTACTCGGTAAAGTTACCTTCGAAGAATTCAACTTTGCCTTCATCCTGATAGTCGAGGATGTGGGTCGCAATACGGTCGAGGAACCAACGGTCATGGGAAATAACCATCGCGCAGCCTGGGAACTCCAGCAGGGCGTTTTCAAGCGCGCGCAGGGTCTCGATGTCGAGGTCGTTGGTTGGTTCATCGAGCAGCAGCATGTTACCGCCAACCTGCAGCAGTTTTGCCAGATGTAAACGACCGCGCTCACCCCCGGACAGCTCGCCTACGCGCTTGCCCTGATCGACGCCTTTGAAGTTAAAGCGGCCGACATAGGCGCGGCTTGGCATTTCAGTGGTGCCGATGCGCATGATGTCTTGACCGCCCGAGACTTCTTCCCACACGGTTTTGCTATTGTCCATAGAGTCACGGAACTGATCGACAGAGGCCAGTACTACGGTCTCACCTAGCTCGATGTTGCCGCCGTTAGGCTGTTCCTGACCTGACATCATACGGAACAGGGTTGATTTACCCGCGCCGTTTGGACCGATGATGCCAACAATCGCGCCTTTTGGCACCGAGAAGGACAGGTCGTCAATCAGAACGCGGTCACCGTAAGACTTGCTCAGGTTGTTGACCTCAACGACTTTATCGCCCAGGCGTGGGCCCGGTGGAATAAACAGTTCGTTGGTTTCGTTACGTTTCTGGTATTCGGTGTTGTTCAGTTCTTCAAAGCGAGACAGACGTGCCTTACCTTTAGACTGTTGGCCTTTGGCACCTTTGCGCACCCACTCCAGCTCTTTTTCAATTGATTTACGACGAGCTGCTTCAGATGACGCTTCTTGTGCCAGACGTTCGTCTTTCTGTTCAAGCCAAGAGGAGTAGTTGCCTTCCCACGGAATACCTTCGCCGCGGTCAAGCTCAAGGATCCAGCCTGCCACGTTGTCGAGGAAGTAACGGTCGTGGGTAATGGCCACAACGGTGCCTTCGAAGTCGTGCAGGAAGCGCTCGAGCCACGCCACGGATTCGGCATCTAAGTGGTTGGTCGGTTCGTCGAGCAGCAGCATTTCCGGCTTTTCGAGCAGCAGGCGACACAGGGCCACGCGGCGACGCTCACCACCAGAAAGGGTCGCAATTTTCGCATCCCACTCAGGCAGGCGTAGCGCATCGGCGGCGCGTTCCAGCTGAGCGTTAAGGTTGTGGCCGTCGTGTGCCTGGATTATCTCTTCCAGCTTGCCCTGTTCAGCTGCCAGCTTGTCAAAATCGGCATCCGGATCGGCATAGAGCGCATACACTTCATCAAGACGTTTCAGCGCCCCAACAACTTCGGCCACGGCTTCTTCTACGGACTCGCGAACGGTCTGTTCGAGATTCAGCTGAGGTTCCTGCGGCAGATAGCCAATTTTCAGACCTGGCTGTGGGCGAGCTTCACCTTCGATATCGGTGTCGATGCCGGCCATAATGCGCAGCAGGGTTGATTTACCTGACCCGTTCAGGCCGAGTACGCCGATTTTGGCACCCGGGAAGAAGCTGAGTGAGATGTTTTTCAGAATATGACGCTTTGGCGGAACCACTTTGCCAAGGCGATGCATGCTGTATACGTATTGAGCCACGTTGTTTTGAGCCTCTTGCTTGCAGGCCGGTCGCAGTCAGCAGGTCAGGTTGACACTGCGCGCATACCGGCAGATTAGAGCCAGTCCCGCCTGACTGCGGCATGACTGAGATATGTTCCGACTGCGAAGTTTAGCCTGTTTCAGCCCAACTCTCACCCCCCAACGCCAAATAGATCTGCACTAGGTTGTGGTATTGAAGAAGCCTATTCTTAAGTACGCGCCCGTTCTGCAAAATGAAGACGGCGAACCTCACTTGGCGGGGGAGGGGCCGGAGGAGGTAAAATGATGCTGAGTTCTTCAAACTGTGTAAAGTTTGTGACGCCGGAAGGGCATTTCTTCATTTATCGCGGTGAATAGATTAGCGTATGCAGTGTCTATCAATGGCGGCTGGGCAGTTTTGCCCTCAAAGCCTGGCTTTTGAGTAAGCAGTCAGCAACACAATCAGCGGGGATAAAGGTAAGTATGGTCAAGGCGGACAAGTGGCGATTTCTTGCAGTAGGACTGTTGTTAACCACGGCAACCGGAGCGGCCAAGGCTGACTCTCTGGATGCCCAACGTCAGCGTTATACGCAGATTAAACAGGCCTGGGATGCGAATCAGTTAGACGTGGTCAGTCAATTGATGCCCACACTGACCGACTACCCTTTATATCCGTATCTGGAATATCGCCAGCTCACGCAAAATATCGCGACAGCGACACCGCAGCAGGTGACGGCGTTTGTTCAGGCAAATCCAACGCTGCCTCCTGCCCGTTCTTTACCTGCGCGTTTTGTTAACGAACTGGCAAGCCGACAGGACTGGCAGGGGCTATTGGCCTTTAGCCCACAGGCACCCAAGCCGGTTGCTGCACGCTGTAACTACTATTTCGCCAAATGGTCCACCGGCCAGCAGCAGGTTGCCTTTGACGGTGCCAAAGATATCTGGCTGACCGGCACCTCGCTGCCCACCTCATGCGATAAACTGTTCACCGTCTGGCAGCAGGCTGGAAACCAAACTGCATTGACTACGCTGCAACGTATTGGGCTGGCAATGAAAGCCGGCAATACCAATTTGGTCAACTATCTGGCCAAACAGCTGCCGCCGGATTATCAGACAATGAGCGATGCGTTGGTCAAACTGCAGAACGATCCTAGCAGTATTGAAAGCTTTGCCCGCACCGTGGGGCCGACCGATTTCACCCGCAACGCCGTGACGATCGCCTTTTCTCGCGTGGTCAGTACTGACGTTGAAAATGCCCGCTCAATGCTGCCGGTGCTTGCTCGTTTGCAGAAGATGGACGACAGCGACCGTCTTGCGCTGGAAGAGGCTGTCGCCTGGCGTTATATGGGCAACGATGCCACGCCGGAGCAGGCCGCCTGGCGCGATAACGTAATTTTACGCAGTCACTCCACCTCGTTGGTTGAGCGCCGAATTCGTATGTCGCTGGCCAGTGGTGACAGAAAAGGGCTGGCGCGCTGGATGCAGCAGCTGCCCGCCGACGCGATGCAGGAAGATGAATGGCGCTACTGGCACGCTTCAGTTCTCATGGATCAGGGTAAACGCGCCGAAGCGGAAAGTATTTTACGCACCTTGATGCAGGGCCGCGGGTTCTATCCGATGGCCGCGGCGCAGAAGCTGAACGTGGCCTATCCATTGACTATCGACGTAGCACCGAAGCCGGATGCCAGCTTCGACAAGCTGGCGGAAGTGGTTCGCGTTCGCGAATTGATGTACTGGAATATGGACAATCTGGCGAGAACGGAATGGACCTATCTGGTGCTGAGCCGCAGCAGGCCGCAGCAGGAAGCGCTAGCGCGCTACGCCTTTGAAAAAGGCTGGCCCGAGCTTAGTGTGCAGGCCACCATTGCGGGCAAGCTGTGGGACTCATTGCAGGAGCGTTTCCCGCTGGCCTGGTCGCCTGAATTCCGCCAGGCCACTGAAAATAAAGGGATAACACAGAGTTATGCGATGGCCATTGCGCGTCAGGAAAGCGCATGGAATCCACAGGCGCGATCCCCGGTCGGTGCTTCCGGACTGATGCAGCTGATGCCGGCTACGGCTCAGCATACGGTGCAGATGAACGGCATTCCGGGCTATACCAACAGCAGTCAGCTGTTTGATCCGCAAACCAATATCACTATCGGTACCGGTTATCTGGAGTACGTATATCAGATGTTCGGCCGCAACCGTATTCTGTCGAGTGCTGCCTACAATGCTGGCCCATCGCGAGTGAATACCTGGTTGGGTAATACACAGGGACAGGTTGATGCTGTGGCGTTTGTCGAGAGTATTCCTTTCTCGGAAACTCGCCGATATGTTAAAAATGTGTTAGCGTATGATGCGTTTTATCGCTACTTTTTACATCAGCCAGCCAAAATCTTAACGGATGCGGAGTGGCAGAGGCGTTATTGATCTTTGCATCAATATGATATGCTGCTGTACTAGTTCAATAGTATGGCAGCGCATTGATGGCACAAATTTCTTTAAACGACCCGGCTCTTTCTCAACAAGGCAATGAAGACTGGCAATCCTTTATGGCATTGCTGCAGCAATCTTTTGCTGAAAATCTGCACTATTCTCTGCTACAGCTTTTTCTGACGCCTGACGAACGCACGGCGCTGGGAACGCGATTGAGAATTATCGAAGAGTTGATGAAGGGCGAATTGAGCCAGCGCGAGCTCAAAAATCAGTTGGGGGCAGGGATAGCAACGATAACCCGCGGCTCTAACGGTTTAAAATCCGCGCCGCCGGAGCTTAAAGCCTGGCTGGCAGCGCAGTTGCTCGATTCTGCAGACGGCGAGAAACAGCCGTAAGCACCCGCTTGAGCACTCTTAGTGCGTCTGTGAGCGAGTCTGGTAAATAGCATTATGAAAGGGCGACAGGGCGAGCACCAGTGCCTGATGATAAACGCTGGTACGCGTCAGTTTACCCGCGGTAAAAATTCCGATAGCGCCGCCTTTGCGTTTTACTTCGGCAATTCCCGAGAGTTTTTCCATTTCGTCGCCTAATTCACTCCCTTGATTGATCTCTTGTAATATAATTTCAGGCAACATTAGGCTCGCTGAGCGAGATTCGCCGCGCTGGTGCATGTTTTCAATCACCATCCAGGCGAAGGTCATGTTGTCTTCGATACCGGCCTCTATGCCTACCCAAAAGTCTGCTTCAGGACGAACCTGGCGGGCGCTGATGACGCGATGTCTTGCGCCGGTACGGGTTTCAATGTTGCCGATAGGTTGCTCAGGTACGCCGCTGTCGACGTCAATGCCTTCAATACGAAAGGTGTCGGCACCGAAGATATCTTCAAAAGCCATGGCAATTGCGTTAATTTTTGCCGGGTTAGTGGTAGCAGCGATAACGTGATACATAGATTTCATTGTCCTTAAGCTTATTTCACGCAGTATAACGGAAAACACTCATGTTACAGGTATATCTCGTCCGTCACGGCGAAACTGAATGGAATGCCGCCCGCCGAATTCAAGGGCAGTCCGACAGTCCATTAACTGAAAAAGGGACCTTTCAGGCACAACAAGTTGCCGAGAGAGTGCGCAACGAGGGTATCACACATGTGATAGCCAGCGATCTAGGTCGTACTAAACGCACGGCAGAAATTATCGCTGACGCCTGTGGCTGTAAGGTCATTACCGACCCGCGCCTGCGTGAGCTGCACATGGGCGTGCTGGAAACCCGCAACCTTGACGGATTGAACCCTGAAGAAGAGCTGTGGCGCAAGCAGATGGTTGACGGTACGCCAGAGGGGCGTATTCCCCAAGGTGAAACCATGAACGAGCTGGCGGCACGCATGCGTGAGGCGCTGGAAAGTTGCCTGAACCTGCCGGAGGGCAGCAAGCCGCTGCTGGTGAGTCACGGTATTGCGCTGGGTTGCCTTATCAGCACTATTTTAGGATTACCGGCCTATGCCGAGCGTCGTTTGCGTTTGCGTAACTGCTCAATTTCTCGCGTGGATCATCAGCAAAGCGCCTGGCTGGCATCGGGATGGATCGTTGAAACGGCGGGCGATGTTGCACATCTTGAGCAGCCCGCATTAGACGAACTTCAGCGGTAATAGTGTGGATAACAGTGTCGCTTTCAGCAGGGCGGCACGACACTAAACAGGCGCAGGCAGGAATCATACATCCTGTCGCGTCTGATTAGATGTTAGCGGCGGATTGGGATGAGATAATCGCAGTCCAGCTCTTTTGGTGGCTCGGAACCCATAACTTTGCGCATTGGGTGGAAACGCTCAATATCCTGACCTTTGCGGCGAGTCAGTTTCAGCATCGGCAGACAGGTGGTGTACAGGGTTAAAATAAACTCCTGCAGCGCTTCCGGTGAGCCTTTGAAGCGAAACAGTGCGTACTCTCCTTCGTTAAGCACAATTTCCTGACCTTCCTGCATATTCTCGGTTAAATGGCTTGGTTCGATGGCGGTGGTGTACATGACCTCCTGCTCGTCATCTTTTTCCTGGCTCGGTCGCGAATGATGCAGACCGTACAGCAGCGGCGGCAGTGCCGATGACTCACCAATGTATTGACGCCAGAAATGCGTGCGCATCTCATTACGATAAGTAGTAATTTGTTCCAGGGTGCAAGAATAGCTCTGCGTCACGCCTATCAGGTGCTTCTCTGGCAGCGACAAATACTCTGGCTGCGGCAGAATGAAGGCGCCTAAACGAATTGGCGGACAGATCCCGAAGGAGTGCCAATCTTCTGAACGACGATACAGTGCCGGAGTTTGTGCAAATTGTTTTTTAAAAGCCCGGGTGAAAGTCTGCTGAGAGTCAAAACGGTATTGCAGGGCAATATCAAGAATTGGCCGACTGGTCAGACGCAGTGCTACAGCAGCTTTCGAAAGCCTGCGAGCCCGAATGTAAGCACCGATAGCATTATTCGTGACATCCTTGAACATTCGTTGCAGGTGCCATTTCGAATAGCCTGCTTTTGCTGCAACGTTGTCGAGTGATAACGGCTGGTCCAAATGTGTTTCTAACCAGCTGAGAAGATCACGAATGATTCCTGCTTGATCCATAGATCATCCTCGTTGAACTAATATTGGCGCGTAGTGTTGTGAACCCGTGCATGATAGCAATTTTTTAACAGTAAAACTCGCAGATATTTTTTAGCTTACTGTGCGATATTGAAGAAAATGTGGCTCTTAGATTTTAACTTTGTGAGCTTGCGCAAGCTGTTACAGTGGTACGATTAGTCTATTCATCAATAAAAGGACTTGGGGTAACTCAATGAAAAAGTGTTTAATTTTTGTTCTAGGTATGTTGTCTCTGTGTTCCACCGTGGCTCAGGCGGAGCAGATTGGTTCTGTCGATACGGTGTTCAAACTGTTTGGTCCGGATCATAAAATTGTGGTCGAGGCCTTCGACGATCCTGACGTCAAAAATGTAACCTGTTATATCAGTCGGGCAAAAACCGGCGGGATTAAAGGTGGACTGGGATTGGCTGAAGATACGTCTGATGCGGCCATTTCTTGCCAGCAAATTGGGCCGGTTGATGTCTCTGACGATATCAAGAAAAACGGCGACAAAGGGACCGTAGTTTTCAAGCAAAGAACGTCACTTATCTTCAAGAAATTGCAGGTGGTACGTTTTTATGATCCGAAACGCAACGCACTGGTTTATTTGAGCTATTCCGACAAAGTCGTGGATGGTTCGCCTAAGAATGCCATCAGCGCGGTGCCGATTATTCCTTGGGCTACTCGCTAATTTCGTGCCATGAACAAGGCCAGCTTTCGCTGGCCTTTTTTACAGTTACAGACCGGTTGGCAACCCGTGTGTTAACGATTCATTTATTTTCGGCGAGCAGTGGCTCGATAATCTTAAGCCTGCTCCGAAACTGCGATTACTCTTGCAGATCACCGCAGAAGCGATAGCCTTCGCCGTGGATAGTGGCAATGATTTCTGGCGTATCCGGCGTGGCTTCGAAATGCTTACGAATGCGACGGATGGTGACGTCGACAGTACGGTCATGTGGCTTGAGCTCACGGCCGGTCATTTTCTTAAGCAAGTCACCGCGGGTCTGAATTTTACCCGGATTTTCACAGAAGTGCAGCATGGCGCGGAATTCGCTACGCGGCAGCTTGTATTGTTCGCCGGTTGGGCTGACCAGTGAACGGCTGTTGATGTCCAGCTCCCAGCCATTGAAGCGATAGCTTTCAACCAGACGGCGTTCTTCGCCAACCGGACTCAGGTTCATGGTGCGCGTCAACAGGTTGCGCGCACGAATGGTGAGTTCACGTGGGTTGAACGGTTTGGTCATGTAATCGTCGGCACCGATTTCCAGGCCGAGGATCTTGTCGACTTCGTTGTCGCGTCCGGTCAGGAACATCAGGGCGACATTCGCCTGCTCGCGCAGTTCGCGCGCCAGCAGCAGGCCATTTTTACCTGGCAGATTGATGTCCATCACCACCAGGTTAATGTTGTTCTCGGACAGAATGTGATGCATTTCAGCACCGTCATTGGCTTCGAAAACGTCGTAGCCTTCTGCCTCAAAAATACTTTTTAAAGTATTACGTGTTACTAACTCGTCTTCGACGATAAGAATTTGGGGGGTCTGCATTTTTGCTACCTAAGATTGCCAACAAATAGAAAATAGGAGTACAAAAGTCTTTGTTATCTTGAACAATTCTACTTTTTTATTGTTCAGTTTCACTCTTCACATGACTAAAGTACGTAAACGCGTTCTTGGTACACTTTCCATCAACGGCAATAACATCGCCTGCTCAGTTGGGATATCACTTCCTGCAGTCCCGTTAGTACCATGAGCGGCGCATATCCTAACCCTATTAACAGCAATATAACAGCGAGTACCGAAACTACCACTCAACAAAACTACGCTTTGTTGACATATATCAATTTCAATTGTAGCACGGTAACAGAAAGGTGAAAAATACTTAAAATCCGGCACCTGATACTTACATTTTGCTGTTTATTAAAAAATATTTGATGGTTAAATAACTTTAAGTTTCAAAAAAGTTAACAAATGGTACAAATTTACTTATCACTATGATTATTAAACCCTATTAATGACCATTGGCGAGTAGGATGCTATTCATTGCCTGATTACAATCATGAAGGCTTTTTGCCGCACAATGGGCACCGACATATTCAGAGACTGTTAAACGGATGTGAATTATAATTGGGGTCATCCCGATTGTCCGTGGCCAAAATAGATCTCATTGGCGACTTGGCAGTCGTCTTTAATCGTCATTTTTTAGAGGTAGCTCATGCAGGTTCATATTATTCTTGTCTCCCCGGCACGGCCTGAAAATGTGGGTGCTGCGGCGCGGGCAATGAAAACCATGGGTTTTGCCTCCCTGCGCATCGTTGAGAGCCAGGCGCATTTACAACCGGAAGCCGGTTGGGTTGCGCACGGTTCAGGTGAAATTTTGCAAAATGCCCAGTATTTTGCCACCCTTAGCGACGCGCTGGCTGATATCGATTTTACCGTCGCGACCACCGCCCGCAGCCGTGCCAGGTTTCACTACTACTGCACGCCGCAGGAGCTTGAAACTCAACTGACCGAACGCCAAGGCTGGGTGAACAACGTGGCGCTGGTGTTTGGCCGCGAAGATTCCGGGCTGACCAATGAGGAGCTTGAGCTGGCCGACCTGCTCACCGGCGTTCCGATGGTAGCTGACTATCCCTCTTTAAATTTGGGTCAGGCGGTAATGGTGTTCTGCTATCAGCTCTCTTCTTTACATCAGTTGGCGCAGAAAGAGCCGGTTCAGGCCCAGGCCGGTCAGCTTGAAGCACTGCGTGCGCGAGTGTCGCGTTTACTGGTCAATCTTGATGCCCAGAATGACCAAAAATTAGGTGACTGGCTGCATCAAAGACTAGGCGTTCTCGAACAGCGGGACGCGGCGATGTTGCACACCTTACTGCACGATATTGAAAAAAAATCGACCGCTGAGGCAGGAGGCTTTAGGTGAGTGGGGCGGCGTATTGTCCAACCTTTATGCTTAATTTTGGTTTTATTACCTAAAAATGGCGCGAAAATATGGTGTAAATCGCTGTCATATAAAAACGGTGAAACCGGCCAAAAACGAGAAAAAAATTGACTTACGGTGCCTTATGCTTTAGCTAATAGGGCAGACAGAGTAAAAACCAATAAGACGAACACAAAAACAAATGCGACACATCAGCCTGAACACAACAATTATTACCACCACCATTACCATCGGTAACGGGGCGGGCTGACGCGTACAGGAAAAACAGAAAAAAGCCCGCACCTAAACAGTGCGGGCTTTTTTTTTAGGCTACATTCCCTTGTAAATATTGCTCGATAAGAGAGTAGGAGAATCCAGAAATGCGAGTGTTGAAATTTGGCGGGACTTCAGTAGCAAATGCCGAACGTTTCCTGAGGGTTGCGGAAATCATGGAGAGCAATGCAAGTCAGGGACAGGTTGCTACGGTATTGTCAGCCCCGGCTAAAATTACCAATCATCTGGTCGCAATGATCGAAAAAACCGTTGCCGGGCAGGACATTCTGCCGAACATGAGCGATGCAGAGCGCATTTTTGCCGACCTGATTTTAGGCCTTGCCGACGCGCAGCCAGGATTTGACCTGCCCGCCGTCAAAACGTTTGTCGAGCAGGAGTTTGGTCAGCTCAAGCAGCTTTTACACGGAGTAGGACTGTTGGGGCAGTGTCCCGACAGCGTTAACGCCAGCATCATCTGCCGCGGTGAAAAACTTTCAATTGCCATCATGGAAGCCGTTTTTAAGGCTAAAGGTTTTGGCGTGACGGTGATCAATCCGGTCGAGAAGTTGCTGGCCGTTGGCCACTATCTTGAATCAACCGTCGATATCAATGAGTCTACCGCACGCATTGCCGCCAGTAATATTCCTGCCAGCGACATTGTGCTGATGGCCGGTTTCACCGCCGGTAATGACAAAGGCGAATTGGTCGTACTCGGTCGTAACGGTTCTGACTACTCTGCTGCGGTACTGGCTGCCTGTCTGCGCGCTGACTGCTGTGAAATCTGGACCGACGTTGACGGCGTTTACACCTGCGACCCTCGCATCGTGCCGGACGCGCGCCTGCTCAAGTCAATGTCCTATCAGGAGGCGATGGAACTTTCCTACTTCGGTGCAAAAGTATTGCACCCGCGCACTATTACCCCGATTGCTCAATTCCAGATCCCGTGCCTGATTAAAAATACTTCCAACCCGCAGGCACCGGGCACGCTTATCGGCAGCAACAGTGCGGGCAGCGAGCTTGAAGACAAAAGCATGCCGGTTAAAGGCATCACTAATCTGAATAATATGGCGATGGTCAACGTATCTGGTCCGGGTATGAAAGGCATGATTGGCATGGCCGCCCGCGTGTTTGCGGTGATGTCGCGCTCGGGAATTTCAGTGGTGTTGATTACTCAATCTTCTTCGGAATACAGCATCAGCTTCTGTGTACCGCAGGCTGAGCTGGTTCGCGCCCGCAAAGCGCTGGAAGATGAATTCTACCTTGAGCTTAAAGACGGCCTGCTTGAACCGCTGGACGTTACCGAGAAACTGGCTGTAATTTCGGTGGTTGGTGACGGTATGCGCACGCTGCGCGGCATCTCTGCCAAGTTTTTCTCCGCGCTTGCTCGCGCCAATATCAACATCGTCGCTATTGCACAAGGCTCTTCCGAGCGTTCAATTTCGGTGGTGGTCAGCAACGACGACGCCACGATGGGCGTGCGTGTAAGCCACCAGATGCTGTTTAACACCGATCAGGTTATCGAAGTATTCCTGATAGGTGTGGGCGGCGTGGGTGGCGCGCTGATTGAGCAAATCCGCCGTCAGCAAGCCTGGCTCAAGGCCAAGCATATTGATTTACGCGTGTGCGGTATCGCCAACTCCCGCGCGATGCTGACCAACGTGCACGGCATTGCGCTGGAAAGCTGGAGCGACGAACTGGGTGCTGCCAAAGAGCCGTTCAATATTGGCCGCCTGATCCGCCTGGTTAAAGAGTATCACCTGCTTAATCCTGTGGTGGTGGATTGCACGTCAAATGAAGCGATTGCCAATCAGTACGCCGACCTGCTGACCGACGGTTTCCACGTCGTGACGCCGAACAAACGCGCCAACACCTCGTCGATGAATTACTACTATCAGCTGCGCAAGGCCGCCGCGAGTTCTCGCCGCAAGTTCCTTTACGACACTAACGTTGGCGCAGGTCTGCCGGTAATTGAAAATCTGCAAAACCTGCTTAATGCCGGTGACGAGCTGGTGCGTTTTACCGGTATCCTTTCGGGTTCTCTGTCGCAGATTTTCGGCAAGCTAGATGAGGGCGTTTCTCTCTCTACGGCAACGCTGGCGGCGCGCGAAAGCGGCTTTACCGAGCCGGATCCGCGGGATGACCTGTCCGGCATGGACGTGGCGCGTAAACTGCTTATTTTGGCGCGTGAGGCCGGTTACAAACTTGAGCTTTCTGACATTGAGGTCGAGTCGGTTCTGCCGGTATCCTTTGACGCCAGCGGTGATGTAAATGCCTTCCTCTCACGTTTGCCTGAACTTGACGTCGAATTTTCACAGCGCGTGGCAGACGCCGCCGCCGAAGGTAAAGTATTGCGCTACGTGGGTGCCATTGATGAAGGTCGCTGCAGCGTGAAAATCGTCGCCGTCGACGGTAACGATCCGCTGTATAAAGTGAAAAATGGCGAGAATGCGCTGGCGTTCTACAGCCGCTACTATCAACCGATTCCTTTAGTTTTGCGCGGCTACGGTGCGGGTAACGATGTTACTGCTGCTGGCGTATTTGCCGATCTTTTGCGAACGCTGTCATGGAAGTTAGGAGTTTAATATGGTTAAGGTATATGCCCCGGCATCAATTGGTAACGTAAGCGTGGGTTTTGATGTGCTGGGTGCGGCAGTTTCTCCGGTGGATGGTTCGCTGCTGGGCGACTGCGTTACCGTTGAGGCGGCGTCAGTATTTAGTCTCAAAAATGAAGGGCGCTTTGTTTCCAAGCTGCCGGACAAGATGGAAGAGAATATTGTTTACCAGTGCTGGCAGCGTTACTGTCAGGAAGTGGGCAAAGAAATTCCGGTGGCGATGACGCTCGAGAAGAACATGCCGATCGGCTCAGGTTTAGGCTCAAGCGCCTGCTCCGTGGTTGCCGGTTTGATGGCAATGAACGAATTCAATGGCAACGCGCTCAGCGACAGCAAAATGCTGGCGCTGATGGGCGAGCTGGAAGGGCGCATTTCGGGCAGCGTGCACTATGACAACGTCGCGCCTTGCTACCTCGGCGGCCTGCAGTTGATGCTTGAAGAGCTGGGCATCATCTCTCAGGACGTGCCGTGCTTTGACGAGTGGCTTTGGGTCATGGCGTATCCAGGCATCAAGGTTTCTACCGCCGAAGCGCGCGCTATCTTGCCGGCGCAGTATCGCCGTCAGGACTGCATCGCTCACGGTCGCTATTTGGCAGGCTTTGTTCACGCCTGCCATACGCAGCAGCCAGAATTGGCGGTTAAATTGATGAAAGACGTGATTGCCGAACCTTATCGTACCCGTTTGCTGCCGGGCTTTGCTCAGGCGCGCGAGGCTGCCGAAGAGATTGGTGCGCTGGCCTGCGGGATTTCAGGGTCAGGTCCAACGCTGTTTGCAGTGTGCAACGACGGCGAGACGGCGAAACGTATGGCTGATTGGTTGCAGAATCACTATCTGCAAAATGACGAAGGTTTTGTTCATATTTGTCGCCTGGATACCGCAGGCGCGAGACTATTGGGATAATCGATGAAACTGTATAACCTGAAGGATCACAACGAGCAGGTCAGCTTCGCACAAGCGGTGAAGCAGGGGCTGGGCAAGCAACAAGGACTGTTTTTTCCACTGGATCTGCCTGAGTTTGAGCTGACCGAAATCGACCGACTGCTGGAGCTGGACTTTGTTACCCGCAGCAGCCGTATTCTTTCCGCTTTTATCGGTGATGAAATTCCCGAAGAGCAGCTGTATCAGCGCGTTAAGAACGCCTTTGCATTCCCGGCACCGGTGGCAAAAGTGAGCGACGACGTGGCCTGCCTGGAGCTGTTCCACGGCCCAACGCTGGCCTTTAAAGATTTCGGCGGCCGTTTTATGGCGCAGATCCTCACCGAAGTGTCGGGTGATCAGCCGGTAACGATTCTGACCGCAACGTCCGGTGATACCGGTGCGGCAGTCGCGCACGCCTTCCACGGTCTGAAAAACGTGCGTGTGGTTATCCTTTATCCGCGCGGCAAAATCAGCCCGCTGCAGGAAAAACTGTTCTGCACCCTCGGTGGCAACATTCACACCGTGGCTATCGACGGCGATTTCGATGCCTGTCAGGCGCTGGTTAAACAGGCTTTTGACGATGAAGAGCTGAAGGTCGCGCTGCATTTGAACTCGGCTAACTCGATTAACATCAGCCGCCTGCTGGCACAGATTTGCTACTACTTCGAAGCCGTAGCTCAGCTGCCGCAAGAAGCGCGTAACCAGTTAGTGGTTTCAGTACCTAGCGGCAACTTTGGCGACCTGACTGCGGGCCTGCTGGCCAAGTCTTTGGGCCTGCCCATCAAG
The DNA here is from genome assembly GCF_009208105.1 of Rouxiella sp. S1S-2. NCBI lineage: Bacteria > Pseudomonadati > Pseudomonadota > Gammaproteobacteria > Enterobacterales > Yersiniaceae > Rouxiella > Rouxiella sp. S1S-2. The sequence goes on along the minus strand of NZ_WFKL01000001.1, from coordinate 4,821,036 downwards.
CGTTTCATTGCCGCGACCAATGCCAACGACACCGTGCCTCGCTTCCTGAGCAACGGTGAGTGGACGCCAAATAAAACCGTCGCTACGCTGTCGAACGCGATGGATGTTAGCCAGCCAAACAACTGGCCGCGCGTTGAGGAGCTCTACCGCCGCAAAATTTGGCAGTTGAAAGATTTGGGCTATGCAGCAGTCAACGACGAGACGACTGAAGACGCGATGCGCGAGCTGGCGGATATCGGTTACATCTCTGAGCCACACGCGGCGATTGCCTACCGCGCACTGCGCGACCAGTTGAAAGAAGGGGAGTTTGGTCTGTTCATCGGCACGGCTCACCCTGCAAAATTCAAGGAAAGCGTAGACGCGATTTTGGGTCAGGAGCTGCCGCTGCCAAAAGAGTTGGCCGATCGCGCCGACCTGCCGCTGTTGTCGCACAACTTGCCGAGCGACTTCAGTGAAATGCGTAAATTCCTGATGGCGTTGCCTGAGTAAGTTCTGAGTCTTTGCCCCCCTCTTCGCGATAAAACGCGGAGAGGGGATCTAAATCCCTCAATGCTGCGATATAGGTCCCTTGCCCATTTTCTTCGCCATTACTTCTGCTCTGCCCGCGTAAACACCAGCTCATTGCCCTCTGAACGCGCGGCGTCAAACTGGTATCCCTCAAGAGAGAACTCTTTTAACTGTTTCGCCTTGGTCAGACGCTCTTTAATGATAAAGCGACTCATCAGCCCGCGCGCCTTTTTGGCATAGAAGCTGATCACTTTGTAATTACCGTTTTTCTCGTCGAGGAACACCGGCTTGATGATTTCACCCTCAAGCTTGGCGGGCTTCACCGCTTTGAAATATTCGTCAGACGCCAGGTTAACAAGAATATTATCTCCCTGCTCTTTGAGGATGACGTTCAATTTCTCAGTCAGCAAATCACCCCAAAATGAATACAGATTGGTCCCATGAGGATTCTTTAGGCGAATGCCCATCTCCAGACGATAAGGCTGCATCAGGTCCAGCGGACGCAGCAGGCCGTAAAGCCCTGAGAGCATGCGCAGGTGTTTCTGGGCAAAATCGAAATCTTTCTCGCTGAAATCTTCAGCCTGCAAACCGGTATAAACGTCGCCTTTGAAGGCGAGAATAGCCTGACGCGCGTTTTCTGGAGTAAAGTCCGGCTGCCAGTCGTTAAAACGCTCGGCGTTGAGGTGTGCAAGCTTATCGCTAATCCCCATCAGGCTTGAGATCTCCGCCGGCGTCAGTTTCTTTGCAATACCTATTAGCTGGCTGGATTTATCCAGTAATTCCGGCTGAGTAAAGCGTTTGGTGGCAAGCTCACTTTCAAAATCGAGTGTTTTGGCTGGAGAAATAATAGTCAGCATTAGGGCGTCCGGTTAGTTTGCGCAGGGATTCAGCCGCGAATTTAAGAAATTTATTGGCACTACTTTATCAAAAAATAATCGCGTGCGGGGCGATGAAGGTAAATCATAGCAATAGGCCCCGCCTTGAGAGGTTTAGCGATTTTTATTTTTCATGGTCTTTCCAGACGTCGGCCTGCAACTGGCCTTTCAGCTCTGGGAAGTGATCAGGATTAAACACCGGGGTCCTGCCCATCACCCGCTGGCGCTCGTAGTCTTTTACCACCCTAAGCGCCAGGCCAGTGAGTAAAAGCAGGGCAGTCAGATTAATAATGGTGATGACCGCCAGCGAAATACTGGCCGTTTGCACCAAAAGCGGCGTACTTATCAGGCAGCCACCCAGTAGCATGGCAGTCATAAGCAGGCGTAATAGCGGTATTGACTGTGTTTTTCCGCGCTGCAAAAACACCAGATTATTTTCCGCATACATATAGTTGGCAATCATGGTGGTGAAACCAAACGCCAGAACAAAAATCGCCACCATCTGCGGGCCGAACTGGCCAACGCTTGCCGTCACCGCAAGTTCCAATACGTTAATGCCGCTGGTGCTGCTTGCGGGCGTATTCAACAGGCCGGAAGAAAGAATAATTATTGCGGTGGCGCTACAGACCACAAAGGTGTCAATTAGCACGCCCAGCATCTGCGAGAATCCTGCGCTGGCAGGGTGTCGCATAGACGCCAAGGCACTGACGTGCGGCGTTGATCCCGAACCCGCTTCGTTGGAGAACAATCCCTGCTGAATACCTTGCGTCATGGCAAGAGTGACACCATAGCCAACTGCACCGGCGGCAAATTCCTGCAGCCCGAATGCTGATCTGAAAATCAGCAGGAAAACGTCGGGAAGTTGATGAACATTCTCCGCCATCACCCACAGCGCCAGTACCAGATAACTTATCGTCATGAATGGCGCCAGCCAGACAGAAATACGCACTATCGCCTTAAGACCGCGGAAAATTACCAGACTAAAAAGCAGCGCCAGCGCAACCGCAATGTGCCACGGCGTAAATTGATAAGCCCTTGAAAGTGCGTGCGTTACCGCCTGCGCCTGTAGCGCATTAAATACCAGCCCAAGGGTGACTATCATCAGCAGGGAAAACAGCACACCCATCCAGCGCATGCCAAGTCCGCGGCTCATGTATTCCGATGGTCCGCCGCGAAAATGCCGCTGTCGGTCGGTGGTTTTAAAGACCTGCGCCAGAGTGTTTTCGACCAGCGACATCGGCAGTCCCAGCAGGGTTATCGCCCACATCCAGAATATTGCGCCGGGACCGCCTGCGGTGAGCGCCATAGCCACGCCGGTCAGGCTCCCTATGCCGATACGTCCCGATAGCGTGACCGCCAGCGCCTGCCATACAGAAATACCCCGCGAGTCGGCGGCCGTGTCGCGCTTTAAACTGATGAACATCTCCGGCCAGCGCCTGAACTGAATAAAACGGGTGCGCAGTGTAAGGTAGAGTCCGTATCCCAGCAGGAAGTAGATAAGTATTGATTCCCATAGAATATCGTCCAAAAAGTTAAGCAAACTGGCCATTTAAATCCTTTATCCCTGAAAAATGCATGGCTAATCCTTCATTTTTTGCCTTGTTTTTGTGCAAAAACGGCGCTTTTAACCCTTTAAATAATGACCGCCAGAACTGCCTTGCGGATGTCTTCGTGCATGTTATCATCAAGACAAGGCAAGGCATGAAAATGCCTCAACGATAATCTACAAACGATGAGATATGCCATAATGACCGATAAACTTACTTCTCTACGCGAACTGACCAAAGTAGTTGCAGACACTGGTGATATCGCGGCAATCAAGTTGTATCAGCCTCAAGATGCAACCACCAACCCTTCACTGATCCTGAACGCGGCTCAAATTCCTGAGTACCGTAAACTGATCGACGAAGCCATTGCATGGGCACGTGACCAGAGCAGCGACCGCGACCAACAGATTATAGACACCGCTGATAAGCTGGCGGTAAATATCGGTCTCGAGATCCTCAAGCTGGTCCCGGGCCGTATTTCTACCGAGGTTGACGCTCGTCTGTCTTATGACACCGAAGCCAGCATCGAGAAAGCTCATCGTTTGATCAAACTCTACAACGATGCAGGCATCAGCAACGATCGCATTCTGATTAAACTGGCTTCAACCTGGCAGGGTATCCGTGCCGCTGAAGTTCTGGAAAAAGAAGGCATCAACTGTAACCTGACTCTGCTGTTCTCCTTCGCTCAGGCTCGTGCTTGTGCCGAAGCGGGTGCTTACCTGATCTCTCCATTTGTTGGCCGTATTCTTGACTGGTACAAAGCCAACGGCGACAAAAAAGAGTTCGCACCAAGCGAAGATCCGGGCGTTGTTTCTGTCACCGAAATCTACGAATACTACAAACAGCATGGTTATGAAACTGTTGTTATGGGCGCAAGCTTCCGTAACATCGATGAAATCATCGAGCTGGCCGGTTGCGACCGTCTGACCATCGGACCTGCACTGTTAAAAGAGCTGAAAGAGAGCGAAGGCACCCTGGAACGTAAACTGTCTTACAGCGGTGAAGTTAAAGCCCGCCCGGCGCGTCTGACAGAAGCACAGTTCTACTGGGACCACAGCCAGGACCCAATGGCTATCGACAAACTGGCAGACGGCATTCGCAAGTTTGCTATCGACCAGGGCAAACTCGAAAAAATGATCGCCGACCTGCTGTAATAGCCTGTCCGATTGTTTAAGTAAAAATGAAAAGGTGGCTTTGGCCGCCTTTTTTTATGCTTGCCCGCTGCAAAAAATCATTTCTCTCTCTACTCCACGCTGATGTTCCCGATATACTCGTCTTTTACTGTGCGCGCGCCGTGCGCAATATTGCACAGACGTCCTGGAGGAAAGAAATGGATAAATTACGTATTGGCCTGGTGTCGGTTTCAGACCGGGCTTCGAGTGGGGTATATCAGGATAAAGGCATTCCGGCGCTGGAAGCATGGCTGGAACAGGCAATTACTACCCCCTTCAGTCTCGAAAAACGCTTAATTCCGGACGAACAGCCTCTGATTGAGCAGGCGCTTTGCGAGCTGGTGGATGAGGCCGGTTGCCACTTGGTGTTAACCACCGGCGGCACCGGTCCGGCGCGTCGCGACGTCACGCCTGATGCCACGATGGCCGTCGCCGATCGCTTAATGCCCGGTTTCGGTGAGCAGATGCGCCAGATAAGCCTGCACTTTGTGCCCACGGCAATTTTGTCGCGTCAGGTGGGGGTTATCCGCAAGCAGGCGCTTATCCTTAACCTTCCCGGACAGCCAAAATCAATCAAAGAAACGCTTGAGGGCCTGAAAGAGGCTGACGGTAAAGTTATCGTGTCAGGGATTTTTGCCAGTGTACCGTATTGTATACAGCTGCTGGATGGACCCTACATTGAAACGAATAGCCTGCTGGTAGCAGCATTTCGTCCGAAGAGCGCAATTCGCGATACAAAAAACTAAAGTTAACCTATTTCTGCTATAAGATTCAGAGTCTGTGGTGTGAAAATTAGCTGCCGCTTATAGTAATAATTACTTTACATAAGGCGGCAATATTTTTTACCTCAACTCGGTGCTCCAGGTATCTTATGCAACTTGATAATAATCGCCGGCTGAACCGGCAGGACTACAAAACCCTCTCTCTCGCTGCCTTGGGTGGCGCACTGGAATTCTACGACTTTATTATTTTCGTGTTTTTTGCGGCGGTGATTGGCGATCTGTTCTTCCCGTCGACCATGCCTGACTGGCTGCGGCAGGTGCAAACCTTTGGTATTTTTGCCGCCGGTTATCTGGCTCGTCCGCTGGGTGGCATCGTGATGGCGCACTTTGGCGATCTGGTTGGCCGCAAACGTATGTTCAGCTTGAGTATTCTTCTCATGGCGCTGCCGACGTTAGCTATCGGGCTTTTGCCGACCTATTCCTCGATCGGGATTGCTGCTCCGCTCTTACTGTTGCTGATGCGCCTGCTTCAGGGCGCGGCCATTGGCGGAGAAGTGCCGGGTGCCTGGGTATTTGTGGCCGAACATGTTCCACGTAAACGCATCGGTTTTGCCTGCGGTACGCTGACAGCGGGGCTCACCGCCGGTATTCTGCTCGGCTCACTGGTCGCCACGCTGATTAATACGCTGCTGCCTGCGTCGTCGATCCTTCACGGCGGTTGGAGAATTCCATTTTTCCTCGGCGGGATCTTTGGACTGATTGCGCTGTATTTACGCCGCTGGTTGCAGGAAACGCCTATTTTCCTTGAGATGAAGGCGCATAAGGCGCTGTCGGAAAGTCTGCCGCTGAAGTCGGTGCTTACTCATCATAAGAAAGAGATTGTCGTATCGATGCTGATGACCTGGTTGCTTTCAGCCGGCATTGTGGTTGTTATTTTGATGACGCCGACCTATTTGCAAAAGCAGTTGGGTATTCCGGCGGCGCTGACGTTACAGGCCAACAGTATGGCGACAATTGCACTGCTGTTTGGCTGTATTGTGGCAGGCTGGACTGTAGACCGCATTGGCTCCAGCAAAACCTTTATTATGGGTAGCCTGTTTTTGGGCGTGTGCAGCTGGTCATTTTACCATCTGGTAGCCCAGGACAGCTCGCTGCTTAAGCCGATGTATACGCTGGTGGGATTCAGCATTGGCGTGGTGGGCGCGGTGCCTTATGTGATGGTTCGCGCTTTCCCGTCGGCGCTGCGTTTCACCGGCATTTCATTCTCATATAACCTTTCTTACGCCATCTTCGGTGGACTGACGCCTATTTTTGTCACCCTGATTATGCACCTTACGCCAATGGCACCGGCCTATTACGTGCTGGCGCTGGCGGGGATTGGCCTGGGATTGGGAATTTATCTGAATCGCGACTTAAACAGCGAGTCCGCTGTCGAAGCGCGGTTGGCAGATTCTATTTCCGGCGGGCAATAAACGATAAAGGCAGCGGAGCCGCGATGGCGACGCTGCTGCCTTTATTACTTCACCCCGTTTTCCAACCTGTTATTCTCCGATGGGCAGCAGGCTGCGTCCATACTGCTCGTTAATCACCTCGGCCATCGCCAGATAGATGGCGCTGGCTCCACAGAAAATACCTTCATAGCCTGCCATGCGCAGCAGGTCGGCATCGCCCAATAAATGGCCGGTAGCCAGCATGGCGAAAAGCAGCGTCAGGCTGCCGAATACGATTTGCAAAGCGCGGTTGTGCTTCAGTGATCCTACAAACATAAACAGCGTGAATATGCCCCACAGTGCTAAATAAGCGCCGAGCTGTTTATCGCTACTGGCGTCGGCCAGACCCATTTTTGGCAATAATAGAATGCCTATCAGGCTTAGCCAGAATGCTCCGTAGGCGGTAAACGCGGTCATACCAAAAGTGTTGCCTTTCTTATACTCCAACATGCCAGCCAGAATCTGGGCAATGCCACCGAAGAAAATGCCCATGCTGATAATCACGGCGCTCATGGGAAAGAAGCCTGCGTTATGCAGATTTAATAAAATAGTGGTCATGCCGAATCCCATCAGGCCGAGAGGGGCGGGATTGGCGAGCTTGCAATGTTGCATGAATGTCCTGAAAAAATCGTTGTTCTACATAATTATCCCCGCGCGGTTGGGCAGGGGAAGAGTGCTTCCTCTCAGAAAAATTGGCGATTATTACGTCAAAGCCTGAGCGACGGGCATCATAAAGAGGGGTGAAAGGCTGAATATTGATCTCAAACGGCAATTAAGAAGAATTTTTTTCACTCTTGCCCTTGATGCTGGGCAACATGGCCCCATCTTATTCTCAACCGCAGTTGTTACCGCCGGTCTTAAGCAATATCGGACAGTTGAAAAGATGAAAACCGTCCGCATATAGAGTAACAACCTCAACGAATAATGAATTTTAGTGGAGACGTTTTAGATGGGTAGAATTATTGGAATCGACTTGGGTACAACCAACTCTTGTGTAGCGATCATGGACGGCAACAAAGCACGCGTGCTTGAAAACGCCGAAGGGGATCGCACCACTCCTTCAATCATTGCTTATGCGCAGGACGGTGAAATCCTGGTTGGCCAACCTGCTAAGCGTCAGGCCGTCACTAACCCGCAGAACACGCTGTTTGCTATCAAGCGTCTGATTGGTCGTCGCTTCCAGGACGAAGAAGTTCAGCGTGATAAAGGCATCATGCCTTACAGCATCGTCGGTGCTGACAACGGTGACGCCTGGATTGATGTTAAAGGTCAAAAAATTGCACCTCCGCAGATCTCTGCAGAAGTGTTGAAGAAAATGAAGAAAACTGCTGAAGATTATCTGGGCGAGCCAGTGACTGAAGCCGTTATCACCGTTCCTGCATACTTCAACGATGCACAGCGTCAGGCAACCAAAGACGCCGGCCGTATCGCAGGTCTGGAAGTAAAACGTATTATCAACGAACCGACCGCAGCAGCACTGGCTTACGGCCTGGATCGCGAAGTGGGTAACCGCACTATTGCGGTATACGACCTGGGCGGCGGTACTTTCGATATCTCTATTATCGAAATCGACGAAGTTGATGGCGAAAAAACCTTCGAAGTTCTGTCTACCAACGGTGACACCCACCTCGGTGGTGAAGACTTCGATAGCCGTCTGATTAACTACCTCGTTGAAGAATTTAAGAAAGACCAAGGTATGGATCTGCGTAACGATCCGCTGGCAATGCAACGTCTGAAAGAAGCAGCAGAGAAGGCTAAAATTGAGCTGTCTTCTGCACAACAGACCGACGTTAACCTGCCGTACATCACTGCTGACGGCAGCGGCCCGAAACACATGAACATCAAAGTAACCCGTGCAAAACTGGAATCTCTGGTTGAAGACCTGGTTGCCCGTTCAATAGAGCCACTGAAAGTTGCATTGAAAGACGCAGGTCTGTCTGTTTCTGACATCCAGGACGTTATCCTGGTCGGCGGTCAGACACGTATGCCAATGGTTCAGAAGAAAGTTTCTGACTTCTTCGGTAAAGAACCACGTAAAGACGTTAACCCGGACGAAGCAGTGGCCATCGGTGCTGCGGTTCAGGGCGGCGTATTGTCTGGTGAAGTTAAAGACGTTCTGTTGCTCGACGTGACTCCACTGTCCCTGGGTATCGAAACCATGGGCGGCGTGATGACTCCGCTGATCACCAAGAACACCACTATTCCAACCAAGCACAGCCAGGTGTTCTCTACCGCTGAAGACAACCAGTCTGCGGTAACCATCCACGTGGTGCAGGGTGAGCGTAAGCGTTCAAGCGACAACAAATCTCTGGGTCAGTTTAACCTGGACGGTATTCAGGCAGCGCCACGCGGCATGTCTCAGATCGAAGTGACCTTCGACCTCGACGCCGACGGCATTCTGCATGTGTCTGCTAAAGATAAAAATACCGGCCGTGAGCAGAAGATTACCATCAAGGCATCTTCTGGTCTGAGCGAAGAAGAAATCCAGAAAATGGTTAACGACGCAGAAGCTAACGCCGAGTCAGACCGCAAGTTCGAAGAGCTGGTTCAGACCCGCAACCAGGCTGATCACCTGATCCACAGCACGCATAAGCAGCTGACTGAAGCCGGTGATAAACTGCCTGCTGAAGATAAAACGGCAATTGAAGAAGCATTGAAAGCGCTTGAAGTTGCAGCAAAAGGCGAAGACAAAGCTGATATCGAAGCGAAAACTCAGGCTCTGGTTCAGGTTTCTGGCAAGCTGATGGAAATGGCTCAGCAAGAAGCTCAGGCTGAGGGCGGCGATGCCAGCGCGAAGAAAGACGACGACGTTGTCGATGCTGAATTCGAAGAAGTTAAAGACAAAAAATAATTGCCCTTGAGGCAAAGTAATCGATACGTACCCGAAAGCATTTGAGATGCAGGTAGGCGGCAAGTGAACTCACTTCAGGAGCTTACATCGGTAAGTGACTGGAGTGAGTTAGCGTAGCCAACACCCCTGTGTTTCGAAGGATGAGGGGGATATTGATAACCAGCACGGGCGTCGAGGTAACTCTACGCCCGTGCACGCATGTTGAGGGTAGCAAAGGCATGGCGAAGCAAGATTACTATGAGATTTTGGGCGTCTCCAAATCAGCGGAAGAGCGCGAAATCAAAAAGGCTTATAAGCGCCTGGCGATGAAGCATCACCCTGACCGCAATCAGGGTGATAAAGAGTCCGAAAGCAAATTTAAAGAAATCAAAGAAGCCTATGAAATTCTGACCGATGCGCAAAAGCGTGCGGCCTATGATCAATACGGTCACGCAGCCTTTGAACAAGGCGGTATGGGTGGCGGTGGTGGTTACGGCGGCGGTGGCGGCGGTGGCGATTTCAGCGACATCTTTGGTGACGTCTTTGGCGATATCTTTGGTGGCGGCCGTCGTCAACGCGCAAGTCGCGGTTCAGACCTGCGCTATAACATGGACCTGACTCTTGAAGAGGCAGTTCGTGGCGTAACCAAAGAAATTCGTATCCCGACATTGGAAGAGTGCGACGTTTGCCACGGCAGCGGCGCTAAAGCGGGCAGCAAGCCTGTGACCTGTCCAACCTGTCACGGTCAGGGCCAGGTGCAGATGCGCCAGGGCTTCTTCACCGTGCAGCAGGCCTGTCCGACCTGTCACGGTCGTGGCAATATTATTAAAGACCCTTGCACCAAGTGTCACGGTCATGGACGTGTAGAGCGCGCCAAAACGCTGTCAGTCAAGATCCCTGCAGGTGTTGACACGGGTGACCGTATTCGTCTTGAAGGCGAAGGAGAAGCGGGCGAGCAAGGTGCACCGGCGGGCGATTTGTACGTTCAGGTTCAGGTCAAGGCACACAAGATTTTCGAGCGCGAAGGCAACAACCTGTATTGTGAAGTGCCGATCAACTTTGCTATGGCTGCACTGGGTGGCGAAATTGAAGTGCCAACCCTCGATGGCCGCGTGAAGCTGAAAATTCCTTCCGAGACGCAGACCGGTAAACTGTTCCGCATGCGCGCTCGCGGAGTGAAATCCGTTCGTGGTGGCGCGCAGGGTGACCTGCTCTGTCGCGTAGTGGTCGAAACGCCTGTTAGTCTGAACGAAAAGCAAAAGCAGCTGCTTCGCGATTTGGAAGAGAGCTTTGGCGGTGCATCGGGTGAGAAAAACAGCCCACGCTCCAAAAGCTTCCTGGACGGCGTGAAGAAGTTTTTTGACGATCTGACACGTTAAGATTTAGAAATATTCAATCTTCACAACAAATCCCCGGCTGAAAGGCCGGGGATTTTTGTTTGTGTCGTCATCTGGCCACCTGCTTGGGCATAAACGACTTTTGCCCACGCCCACATCTGAGTACACTTCAGGGCTTACTCCGTGCAGTATTTTTCACGGACAGCGTTTTTAATAGGAGTGTATAAGAGTGACAAACCTGATTCGTCAGTTCTTACGTATGGAAGCGTCGGGCGGAATTGTCCTGATTGCAGCCGCCATCGTCGCACTGATCATGGCCAATACTTCGTTGAGCGACGTCTATCTTGATTTCCTCAACATGCCGGTCGCGGTGGGCATTGGGTCTGCCGGGCTCGACAAGCCGCTGCTGCTGTGGATTAACGACGGACTGATGGCAATTTTCTTCCTGATGGTCGGCCTCGAGGTTAAGCGAGAGCTGCTTGAAGGCGCGCTTTCCAGCCGTGAGCAGGCGCTGTTTCCGGCTATTGCTGCATTGGGTGGCATGGTCGCCCCAGTGCTTATCTATTTGTCGTTTAACGGCGCTGACGAGGTGGCGCGTCAAGGATGGGCTATTCCGGCCGCGACCGATATCGCCTTTGCATTAGGCGTGATGGCGCTGCTCGGCTCACGCGTCCCAACCAGTCTCAAAGTGTTCTTGCTGGCGCTGGCGATTATTGATGACCTCGGGGCCATCATCATCATTGCCGTGTTCTTCAGCCACGATGCCTCTGTAACGGCGCTGATGCTTTCTGTGTTAGCCATTGCCGCGCTTGCCTGGCTCAATTTCCGCGGCGTGACCAAACTGACTCCGTACGTGGTGTTAGGGATTTTCCTGTGGGTCTGCGTTTTGCAATCGGGCATTCACGCTACGCTGGCCGGGGTTATTTTAGGCTTCCTGATCCCACTTAAGACTGAAGGCAAGTCGCCTGCGCGTCGCGTCGAGCACGGCATTCATCCTTGGGTGGCGTGGCTGATACTGCCGCTGTTTGCCTTTGCTAATGCCGGTGTATCGCTGCAGGGTGTCACTGCCGAAGGTGTAATGTCATTGCTGCCGATGGGCATTGCGGCGGGTCTGCTGTTCGGTAAACCGATTGGCATCATGCTGTTTTGCTGGGTATCAATGAAGCTGAAAATCACACGCCTTCCGCCTGGCGTTAACTTTAAGCAGATTGCTGCCGTCTCGGTGCTGTGTGGGATCGGCTTTACGATGTCGATATTTCTGGCGTCGCTGGCGTTTGGCGATGCGGATGCTTCGATGATGATTTATGCCAAGATTGGGATTTTGACCGGATCGGTGCTGGCTGCGGTGATCGGGTACTTGCTGCTGAGCCGCGCATTGCCGGCGAAGCGGGCCTAAGGCCAGAGAGGAATTGCAGATATAAAAAAACCGGCAATTGCCGGTTTTTTTATCAAGCTCTCAACAAAATGCGATTATTGCATTGCGTTGATTTGCGCAGTCAGGTTTGACTTATGACGCGCAGCTTTGTTCTTGTGGATCAGGCCTTTACAGGACTGACGGTCCACAATTGGTTGCATTGCGTTGAATGCATTTTGTGCAGCTTCTTTGTCACCAGCTGCAATAGCCGCGTGTACCTTTTTGATAAAGGTACGCATCATTGAACGACGGCTAGCGTTATGCTGACGGCGTTTTTCTGATTGTACGGCGCGTTTCTTAGCTGATTTGATGTTAGCCAAGGTCCAACTCCCAAATATTTTTCTATTGAGGACAATTCGAAGGCCGAGGAATATGCCTTTTCGGACTTCTTTTGTCAACGGATTTGTGCAAATAAGCGCCGTTTCTTTGCTCGAACTTCATCCGAACTTCAAGCGACGCTTGTTACGTTGTGATGGCGCAGGATTTTAACAGCTTCCGGCCGCAGAATACAGCCCATCGCAATAAAATTCAGTTAAGAAGTGATTATTCTTCCAACAGAGATTGTTAATGCTGAGTTTTTTTGAGAAAACAGAATGGATTGACGAAAACGGGGTTTTCAAAGAAGCCTCACTGTTATTCTGCGTCGAGTATAGAGATAATCTTCGGCCAAGTCGCCCTGATACCAAAAAAAGTACGGTATCAATGAGAGATTACTGCGATCCCACCAATCGCTGGTTAACCTTATTGGCTGTACAAGGTATAATCCGCCGATTTCCTCTGTTTTGAGCCAGCTATGGATTTGAGCCTGTTATGGAGCTAATTCGCGGGATACACAATATTCGAGCACGTCACCACGGGTGCGTTCTCACTATTGGTAATTTTGACGGTGTACATCGTGGCCATCAGGCCTTGATCGACCAGCTTAAACTGGAAGGTCAACGTTTGGGTTTACCGGTCATGGTGATGATTTTTGAGCCTCAGCCTCTCGAGCTTTTCTCGGCAGAGAAGGCACCGGCACGCTTGACCAACCTGCGCGACAAGGCAAAGTATCTCGCCGAGTGCGGGATAGACTATTTACTGTGCGTAAAATTCGACCCGCGTTTCGCCGCCAACAGTGCTCAGGCATTTGTTTCGCAGTTGCTGGTTGAAAAGCTGGGCGTGAAGTTTCTGACCGTTGGCGACGATTTCCGCTTTGGTGCCGCCAGACTCGGCGATTTCACGCTGCTGTTGAGCGCCGGCACCGAATACGGCTTTGACATTGTCAGCACCCAGACCTTCCGTGAGGGCGGGCATCGCATCAGCAGTACCGCCATTCGCGATGCGCTGCGTGATGACGAACTGGCGCTGGCCGAAAATCTTCTGGGCCATCCTTTCAGCATTTCTGGAAGGGTAGTGCACGGCGACAAGCTGGGCCGCACCATCGGCTTTCCCACGGCCAACGTCCCGCTTAAACGTTTAGTCAGCCCGGTTAAAGGCGTCTATGCGGTTGAAGTCATGGGATTAGGCCCGGAGCCCTTGCCCGGCGTGGCAAACATTGGTACCCGACCGACGGTCAACGGCGTTCGCAAGCAGTTGGAAGTTCATCTGCTCGACACCACATTAGATCTATACGGGCGCCATATTGACGTGGTGCTCCGCGCGAAACTGCGCAATGAACAGCGTTTTGCATCGCTCGATGCGTTGAAGCAGCAGATTGCTAACGACGAGCAAACAGCCCGTGAATTTTTTGGGTTGAAACCTATTTGAGCTTTATCTTAGCGCAATAACCAAGTAGCCCGGCTTCTAGCCGAAAAACGGAACCGAGAATCTTATGAGTGACTTTAAGAATACCCTGAACTTGCCGGAAACAGGGTTCCCGATGCGTGGCGATTTAGCCAAGCGCGAACCTGCCATGCTGGATAACTGGTATAAGCAGGATCTGTACGGGATTATCCGCGCGGCCAAAAAGGGCAAAAAATCCTTTATTTTGCATGACGGCCCTCCGTATGCGAACGGCAGCATTCATATTGGTCACTCAGTAAACAAGATTCTCAAAGACATTATTGTTAAGTCTAAAGGGATGGCTGGCTACGACTCACCTTATGTTCCAGGCTGGGACTGCCACGGGCTGCCTATCGAACTCAAGGTTGAGCAGCTGATTGGCAAGCCGGGTGAAAAAGTCACGGCCGCCGAGTTTCGCGCCGCCTGCCGCAAATATGCCGCCGAACAGGTTGAAGGGCAGAAAGCTGACTTCATCCGTCTTGGCGTGCTGGGCGACTGGGATCACCCGTATCTGACGATGGACTTCAAAACTGAAGCCAACATCATCCGTGCGCTGGGTAAAATCATCGGCAACGGCCATCTGCACAAAGGCGCCAAGCCGGTTCACTGGTGTACCGACTGTGGTTCTTCTTTGGCCGAAGCGGAAGTTGAGTATTACGACAAGACGTCTCCGGCTATCGACGTGGCGTTTAACGCTGTTGATGCTGCCGCCGTCGCCGCTAAATTTGGCGCAGCGTCCTTTAACGGCCCGGTGTCACTGGTCATCTGGACCACCACGCCTTGGACCATGCCGGCAAACCGCGCTATTTCACTGAACGCCGAGTTTGATTATCAATTGGTGCAGATTGAAGGCCGTTGCCTGATTCTGGCCACCGATTTGGTCGCCAGCGTAATGCAGCGCATCGGCGTGAGCGAGTGGACCGTGCTGGGCGAATGCAAAGGTGCCAGTCTCGAACTGCTGCGCTTCAAGCACCCGTTCCTTGATTTTGACGTGCCCGCTATCTTGGGTGACCACGTGACATTAGACGCCGGTACCGGTGCCGTTCACACGGCACCGGGCCACGGCCCTGACGACTTCGTGATCGGCCAGAAATACGGTTTGGAAGTGGCAAACCCGGTCGGCCCGAACGGCTGCTATCTGCCAGGCACTTACCCTGCGCTGGACGGCAAGTTTGTGTTCAAGGCCAACGATCTCATTGTTGAAATCCTGCGTGAGCACGACGCACTGGTGCATTTCGAAAAATTCACCCACAGCTACCCGTGCTGCTGGCGTCACAAGTCGCCGATCATCTTCCGCGCTACGCCTCAGTGGTTTGTCAGCATGGACCAGAAAGGCCTGCGTGCTAAATCTCTGGAAGAGATCAAGGGCGTGCAGTGGATCCCCGAGTGGGGCCAGGCGCGTATCGAAAACATGGTTGCCAACCGCCCTGACTGGTGTATTTCCCGTCAGCGTACTTGGGGTGTGCCGATGTCTCTGTTCGTGCATAAAGAGACCGAGCAGCTTCACCCGCGCAGCCTTGAGCTGATGGAAGAAGTCGCTAAACGCGTTGAAGTTGACGGCATTCAGGCGTGGTGGGATCTCAACCCTGAAGATATTCTGGGCAGCGATGCGGCCGATTATGTGAAAGTGCCTGACACGCTGGACGTGTGGTTCGATTCCGGTTCCACCCACTCTTCCGTGGTGGCAGTGCGTCCTGAATTTAACGGCCACGAACCGGACATGTATCTGGAAGGTTCTGACCAACACCGCGGCTGGTTCATGTCATCGCTGATGATTTCTACCGCGATGAAAGGCAAGGCGCCTTACAAACAGGTGCTGACTCACGGCTTTACCGTGGACGGTCAGGGCCGCAAAATGTCTAAATCCATCGGCAACACCGTCAGCCCTCAGGACGTGATGAACAAGCTGGGTGGCGACATTCTGCGTCTGTGGGTGGCCTCGACCGACTACACTGGTGAAATCGCCGTGTCGGACGAGATCCTCAAACGTGCTGCTGACTCTTATCGTCGTATCCGTAACACCGCGCGCTTCCTGCTCGCCAACCTTAATGGTTTTAATCCCGCAACAGACTGCGTGAAACCGGAAGAGATGGTTGTGCTTGACCGTTGGGCCGTTGGCCGTGCCAAAGCTGCGCAGGAAGAGATTGTAGCCGCCTATGAGCGCTATGATTTCCACGGCGTAGTGCAGCGTCTGATGCAGTTCTGTTCGGTCGAGATGGGTTCTTTCTATCTGGATATCATCAAAGACCGTCAGTACACCGCGAAAAGCGACAGCGTGGCGCGCCGCAGCTGTCAAACGGCGCTTTACTATATTTCGGAAGCGCTGGTTCGCTGGATGGCACCTATCATGTCCTTTACAGCCGACGAGATCTGGGGCTTCCTGCCGGGCGCACGCGAGAAGTTCGTGTTCACCGAAGAGTGGTACGATGGCCTGTTTGGTCTTGAGCAGTCTCAGCCAATGAACGATGAGTTCTGGGCCGAACTGCTGAAAGTCCGCACCGAAGTTAACAAGGTGCTAGAGCAGGCGCGTGCCGACAAACGTCTGGGCGGATCGCTTGAAGCCTCCGTGACACTGTTTGCTGACGATGCGCTGGCCACCAAGCTCAACAGCCTGGGCAACGAGCTTCGCTTCGTGCTGCTGACCTCTGGCGCTAACGTGGCACCGCTGTCGGCGGCTGACGACGCGGCAATCGCAAGCGAGCTGGTGAAGGGCCTGAAAATCGGTCTGGAAAAAGCGGCGGGCGAGAAGTGTCCGCGCTGCTGGCACTACACCACCGACGTGGGACATGATGCAGCGCATCCGCAAGTTTGCGGACGTTGTGCGACCAACATCGCCGGTGACGGTGAAGAGCGCGAATTTGCATAATGGCTAAACCTATTTGTTCTACCGGACTCCGCTGGCTTTGGCTGGCGGTTGTTGTGCTGGTCCTGGATCTCGGCAGCAAAGTGTGGGTGATGGATCATTTCCAACTTGGCGAATCAATGCCGCTGATCCCGTTTTTCAATCTGACTTATGCGCATAATCCGGGTGCTGCCTTCAGTTTCCTGGCAGACAAGGGCGGGTGGCAGCGCTGGTTCTTTGCCGCCATTGCCTTAGTTATTGTCGTCGTTCTGCTGGTGCTGATGTACCGCAGCAGTGGCAGGCAAAAGCTGAACAATATCGCGTTTGCGATGATTATCGGCGGTGCGCTGGGTAACCTGTTTGACCGCATGGTTCACGGGTTTGTCATCGACTTCATTGATTTTTATGTGAAAGATTGGCACTACCCAATATTCAACCTGGCCGACAGCTTTATTTGCGTCGGTGCAGTGTTAGTTGTCCTCGAGGGCTTTATGTCCTCACCGGACAAAACGGCAAAAAGTAAGGGATAAGAGAATGGCCGAGCAGGTGATACACGACAGCGCGGTGCTGGTTCATTTCACGCTGAAGCTGGAAGATGGCTCTACGGCGGAATCGACGCTCAGTCACGGCAAACCCGCTTTGTTCCGACTGGGCGACGGTAGCCTGTCGGACGCGCTGGAAAACCAGCTGCTGGGTCTGCGAATTGGCGATAAAAAAGCCTTTACGCTATCGCCTGAGTCAGCGTTTGGGACCCAAAGTCCTGACCTGATTCAGTTCTTCCCTCTGCGTGATTTTTTGGAGACCGGCGTTCCTGACGTCGGTACCATCATGCTGTTCACAACCCGTGACGGCAGTGAAATGCCCGGCGTGGTTCGCGAAGTGACCGAAGGTTCGGTTACCGTCGATTTCAATCACCCCTTGGCTGGGCAACATATTGATTTTGATATTGAAGTGTTAAAGATAGACCCTGAAATGGAGGCGTCTAATGCAAGTTCTGCTGGCTAACCCACGAGGTTTCTGTGCCGGTGTTGACCGTGCCATTACCATCGTTGAACGTGCTCTCGAGCTTTACGGCGCGCCGATTTTCGTGCGTCATGAAGTGGTGCATAACCGTTATGTCGTAGACAGCCTGCGCCAGCGCGGCGCGGTATTCATTGAGCAAATCAGCGAAGTGCCAGACGGTTCTATCCTGATCTTCTCTGCGCACGGCGTGTCTCAGGCTGTGAGAACCGAAGCGAAATCGCGCGATCTGACCGTGTTTGACGCCACCTGTCCGTTGGTAACGAAAGTACATATGGAAGTGGCGCGTGCCAGCCGTAAAGGCACTGAAGCCATCCTGATTGGTCACGCCGGGCACCCAGAAGTGGAAGGCACCATGGGCCAATACAACAACCCCAACGGCGGCATGTATCTGGTGGAGTCACCGGCTGACGTGTCGAAGCTGGACGTTAAAGACCCGGACAATCTATGCTTTATGACGCAGACCACGCTGTCGGTTGATGACACCTCGGAAGTGATCGACGCCTTGCGCGAGCGTTTTCCAAAAATTGTGGGTCCGCGTAAAGACGATATCTGCTATGCCACTACCAACCGTCAGGAAGCGGTGCGAAACCTGTCTGACGATGCTGACGTGGTGCTGGTGGTGGGTTCTAAAAACTCCTCTAACTCCAACCGCCTGGCAGAACTGGCCCAGCGTGTAGGTAAGCCTTCTTATCTGATAGATTCTGCAGCAGACATTAAAGAAGAGTGGGTTAAAGGTGCGCTCAGCGTAGGCGTAACGGCCGGTGCTTCTGCGCCAGACATTCTGGTGCAGGAAGTGATCGACCGTCTGAAAACGCTGGGCTGCCTCGGCGTAGTTAACATGGACGGCCGTGAAGAAAATATCGTTTTCGAAGTTCCAAAAGAGCTGCGTATCGATATTAAAGCGGTAAGCTGATTTTTAAAATTTCCCCACCCTAGTCCTTCCCCCGCTATTTCAGCAGGGGAAGGCGGGGATGCAAGAGCAGCAACGCTTAAAGTGTAAACTGATATTGCCCTGCGCCACGCGTTGAGGTTTCAACCTGCAGCAGCGCCCCCTCGATTTCCCCCGGATTTTCTAACTCTTTTCTCGCCGACGTAATAAACAGCCGCCGCATATCCGCACCGCCAAAGGTGCAGCAGCTTGGCTGAGTCACTGGCACCTTTAACGTATCAAGCGTTAAGAGTTCACCCTGATTGATCTGTTGTCGCAGCAGACAGTGGCTTCCCCAGCAGGCAGTCAGCAATATGCCGTCTTCAGTCAGGGTTGAACCATCGGGCGTTTTATCGCCGGAAGAGTGGCAGGAGAGTTTTAAAGGATTTATTCTTCTGGCGCTGCCGGAGTAGAAACGTTTCTGCGTACTGTCGGCAAACCACACTTTCCCTTCGTACCAGGCCAGAGTATTCGGCGTGCCAACCTTGTCCATCATCAGCACTGGCGCAGAGTCACCGATTTCATAACGAAACCAGGCGCCTATTTTTTCTTTTTCTTTGAGATCCATCGAGCCATACCACAGAGAACCATCTGGGGCGATCGCGGCTTCGTTAGGCCTTGTGCCTTCTGCCCCCGCATAGTCACAGAGCAGGGTGAAGGTTTCATTGGCGTAGTCGTAAAGTGAAATTCCGTCCTGAGTGACCAGTAAAAAAGTGTCCTGCTTTTCAGTCAGCAGAGCCGCGCTGGTAATCGAGGGAAGTTCGCGCTGTTCGAAGGCTTGCGTTTCAGGCCAGTAGCGCAGCAGTCGCTGGTTAAGAATATCCATCCAAAGCAGTGACTGGGTGCGCTGGCACCAGACGGGTGTTTCACCCAACTCGGCGCGATAATCGTTAACGGCGGTTATCTCGGACCTCAAAAATGCGGTCATCAAGGTTTCTCCTGCAAGGGCTAAAAGTGTCTGTGTAATGAGTTTAGCCGCGCTTTGCCACATGGGGAAAGCAGAAGCAGCAAGTTAAGGGGGCGAGGGTAAAAAAAAGCCTGCTGATGTTTCAGCAGGCCAGGTAACTCATAAAGACGGATTTCTACAACGTAGATTAGAAGTTGTAGTACAGGCGAACCAGGTTCAGGTCGCCAATATCGTCGGTAGAGTTGGTGATCATGTGCTCGAAATCAACCTGGAAGCCGTAGTCGAGTTTCAACGCGATGCCCACGCCGTTGTCGGTACGCTGGTAGTCACGACCGCTCACGTATTTCAGATGGTCACCCATGAAGTACGGTTGAATGCTCTTGATGGCGTACTGTTTGATTGGAATGTTGTAACCGGCATAGTATTCCACACCGTAGGCGTTGCCCGCGAAGTAGTCCTGATCGTTGTTGATTTTAGTGGTCAGGAAGTTGTGGTACCAGCCGCCGCCTGCAGACAGTGTCCAGTTGCCCGGCGTCCACGACAGTGCAGTACCCAAAATGCTCTGGTCATAGTCTTTAGAGCCGCCAGCGGCACGGTTCTTAACTTCGGCGCTGGTGTAGTTATACGCCGTACCCCACGTTAAGGTGTCATTGATGTGCCAATTTGCGCCAACGGAGCCGCCGCCTTTGCGTTTGTAGGCCAGGTTATTGGATTCAAGCAGGTCATCGTCTGAGAACAGGTAAGCGGCATAAAGATCCACTGGACCTGCAGCATACTTGTATTTCAACATCTTGCGTGAACGATAAGAACCATCATAGTCACCGTTGATGCCGTTGCCCGGAGCCTGGGCTAACATGTCGTCATCCCACACGTCGGTTTTAGCGCCAACAACATCATAATAGATGCTGTTCTGCTGACCATAAGTCAACGTACCGTAGGTTTTGCTCTTGAAGCCGGTATACAGCTGGCGACGGGTGGTGTCATGTGCGCCTTTTGCATAATGTTGATCCCAGTCGAATACCGCCGGAATATTTACACCCAGTTCGTAATAGCTAACCCAGTGAATATCATCAAACAGGAAATAATCAGCAGAGAAGCGGAAACGGGTGCCGCCGTCATAACCGTTGTTTTTGTATGAGCCTTTATCAGAGTTGCCCATAGTATTGACAACCTGCGGACGAATACTGCCGCCGACTTTAAAGTCGAGACGGCTAAGCAGGTCATAAGGTTGCGGATCTTGTTTGATAAGCGTGATTTCTGCCTGTGCTGCGAAAGATGCGCCACCCAATAGCAGGCCGGCGACAACCGTTTGTGAAACCCTATTCATTTTAAATTTCATAACGACTCCAGGTGCCAATGCTGTGTTGGCATCCTCATTTCCCTTGTTATGCACGAGGGGGATTAACGAGCATTAAAGATCTATGCCGCAGCCTGCCTTGTTAGAATAACGACACTCATTGCGTAATAGTCTGTTTTTAAATAAAACCTTCCAATCGCTAACTTACTGACATGCCGTGATTATTGGTTAGCTTATATAGTTTCGCTTTTGCAATAATTCATCGACTTAAAATTAGCTGGCTATTTATTAACATAACGGTTCAGCAAAATCCAATAACGAAATATGAATTATTTATATCACCACTAATAAATTCATCGCCGTCGACAAAAACAACATTGTCAAAACGTGCTTAAGCGCACATTATTCACACTTTTGCATAGCTATTCGTTTTTGTGAATTTTTTATCAAAAGGGCAGAGAGTGTTGATTTGTCTTGTGATTAAGGGGAGATGTCCGACATTATTCAGTCAGAGCAAAATAGATTTACTGATGCTAGCGCGCCTCTATCATAATTTTCTAATTATGAGGCAATTTCACTAGCCGTGATGGAGCGGGGTGGTTAACCTGATTCTGTTTTACGGCAGCACACATTAATAAAGAGAGAAATTATGAGCAAAGCTGATATCCGCATGGCGATTGCCGGTTCCGGTGGGCGCATGGGTCGCCAGCTGATTCAGGCCGTACAGCAGGCCGAGGGCGTGGTACTGGGTGTCGCATTAGAGCGCAAGGGTTCTTCATTGGTCGGCACCGATGCGGGTGAACTGGCCGGTGCGGGCGTGATGAATGTTCGCGTAAGCGATAGCCTGGAAGCCGTGGTTGATGATTTCGATATCTTAATCGATTTCACCCGTCCTGAAGGCACCCTTGAACACCTTGGCTTCTGCCAACAGCACGGTAAAGGCATGATTATCGGCACTACCGGTTTTGATGATGCGGGTAAGGCGGCAATTAGCCAGGCTGCGCAACAGATCCCTATCGTTTTCGCCGCTAACTTTAGCGTTGGCGTCAACGTGGTATTGAAGCTGCTTGAAAAAGCGGCAAAAGTGATGGGCGATTACACCGACATTGAAATCGTTGAAGCCCATCACCGTCACAAAGTCGATGCACCATCAGGTACGGCATTGGCAATGGGTGAGGCAATTGCAGGTGCGTTAGGCCGTGATTTAAAAGACTGTGCGGTTTATGCGCGTGAAGGTCACACTGGGGAGCGCGACCCAATGAGTATTGGTTTCGCGACTATTCGCGCGGGCGATATTGTCGGTGAACACACCGCCATGTTTGCCGATATTGGCGAGCGCGTCGAGATTACCCACAAGGCCTCCAGCCGCATGACTTTTGCTAATGGTGCAGTTCGTGCGGGGAAATGGGTATCATCCAAGAAAAGTGGTCTTTATGACATGAAAGATGTCTTGGGTCTTGAAGATTTATAAGGTTCTCCAACAATCGTGATGTGGTTGTTTTAATCATAGTGTTTTGATAAAAGGGCAGTTATTTTATTGCCCTTTTCTTTTATCTATAAAATGGGCGTTATGATGCGGTTTGTTTCCCAAACCTATATTTTAAGGTGTTAATGATCATTTGATTACCGTATTGAGTATAAAATAACCAGATCATTTCATCATAATTATCTAAACTGCGTCAAAAACCGATTTTTTCAGACAAACCTCCCCGCAAACGTTTACTATGCTTACTTATCCCGTCCTTTTATCGCTATCCGGTGCTCATTTCACTGAGTGCAGCAAAAAACAGTAAAATAATGGTGCTTTTGGTGGACAAACCAAACGCTCATCATTAGAATGCGCGCAATTTGCCAAAAATTAGCTTTTAGGGTAGAAAAAATTACCGCTCTGAGTGCAATTTTTGCATTGATCAGGTCACTGGATCTGAATTAATATGCAAATATAATGATTGATTATTCTTGGAGGATGCTTTGATAAAGTCAGCGCTATTGGTTCTGGAAGACGGAACCCAATTCCACGGTCGGGCCATCGGGGCAGAGGGAACGGCAGTAGGAGAAGTGGTCTTCAATACGTCGATGACCGGTTATCAAGAAATCCTCACTGATCCTTCCTATTCCCGCCAGATCGTTACTCTTACTTATCCTCATATCGGCAATGTCGGCACTAACGCCGCTGATGAAGAATCCTCCGCAGTACACGCTCAAGGTCTGGTTATTCGCGACCTCCCCCTGATTGCCAGCAACTACCGTAATGAAGAATCCCTTTCTGATTACCTCAAGCGCCACAACATCGTTGGTATCGCGGATATCGACACGCGTAAGCTGACTCGGTTGCTGAGTGAAAAGGGTGCGCAGAACGGTTGCATCATTGCCGGTGATAATGTGGACGCGGTGCTGGCACTGGAAAAAGCCAAGGCTTTCCCGGGGCTGAAAGGCATGGATCTGGCGAAAGAAGTCTCCACGCAAGAGTCTTACAGCTGGCAGCAGGGTAGCTGGACTCTTGAAGGCGATTTGCCGGAAGCGAAGAAGGCTGAGGATTTACCTTTCCACGTCGTGGCCTACGATTACGGCGTGAAGCGCAACATTCTGCGCATGTTGGTTGACCGCGGCTGTCGCCTGACGGTGGTGCCGGCAAAAACGTCTGCAGAAGACGTGCTCAAACTCAATCCGGACGGCATCTTCCTGTCAAACGGCCCGGGTGACCCAGAGCCATGTGACTATGCCATTGCAGCCATCAAAACTTTCCTGACCACTGAAATCCCGGTGTTCGGTATCTGCCTGGGCCACCAATTGTTGGCACTGGCCTGCGGCGCCAAGACGTCAAAAATGAAGTTTGGACACCACGGCGGCAACCATCCGGTTAAAAATCTTGATAACAACACCGTGATGATCACCGCACAGAACCACGGTTTTGCGGTAGAAGAAGCCAGCCTGCCGGACACGTTACGCACCACGCACAAATCACTGTTCGACGGTACATTGCAAGGTTTGCATCACACCAGCAAGCCAGCGTTCTGCTTCCAGGGTCACCCTGAAGCGAGCCCGGGTCCGCACGATGCAGCACCTTTGTTCGATCACTTCATTGAACTGATTGAAGCCTACCGCAACAGCGACAAATAAGAGAACAGGAGCGATTTAAAATGCCAAAACGTACAGACATAAAAAGCATCCTGATTCTGGGCGCAGGTCCGATTGTTATCGGGCAGGCCTGTGAGTTCGACTACTCCGGTGCCCAAGCGTGTAAAGCGCTGCGCGAAGAAGGTTACCGCGTCATTCTGGTGAACTCCAACCCAGCCACCATCATGACTGACCCTGATATGGCCGATGCCACCTACATCGAGCCTATTCACTGGGAAGTTGTACGCAAAATTATTGAAAAAGAGCGTCCAGACGCCGTACTGCCGACAATGGGCGGCCAGACTGCACTGAACTGTGCGCTGGAGCTTGAGCGTCAGGGCGTGCTTGCTGAGTTCGGTGTGACCATGATTGGTGCCACCGCCGACGCTATCGACAAGGCAGAGGACCGCCGTCGCTTTGATATCGCGATGAAGAAAATCGGATTAGGCACGGCGCGTTCAGGTATTGCACATAACATGGAAGAAGCGCTGGTGATTGCCGCAGACGTTGGCTTCCCGTGCATTATCCGTCCTTCCTTTACCATGGGCGGCACCGGCGGCGGTATTGCGTACAACCACGAAGAGTTCGAAGAGATTTGTACTCGTGGTCTGGATCTCTCGCCAACCAAAGAGCTGCTGATTGACGAGTCGCTGATCGGTTGGAAAGAGTACGAGATGGAAGTGGTGCGTGATAAAAACGACAACTGCATCATCGTTTGTTCAATCGAAAACTTCGATGCCATGGGCATCCACACCGGTGACTCCATCACCGTGGCACCTGCTCAGACCCTGACCGACAAAGAATATCAAATCATGCGTAACGCCTCGCTGGCGGTACTGCGTGAAATCGGCGTAGAAACCGGCGGTTCAAACGTACAGTTCTCCGTTAACCCGAAAGACGGCCGTCTGATCGTTATCGAAATGAACCCGCGCGTGTCACGCTCTTCGGCACTGGCTTCAAAAGCGACCGGTTTCCCGATTGCTAAAGTGGCGGCCAAATTGGCTGTGGGCTACACCCTCGACGAGTTGATGAACGACATCACCGGTGGCAAAACACCGGCCTCTTTCGAGCCGTCAATTGACTACGTTGTGACTAAAATTCCTCGTTTCAACTTCGAGAAATTTGCCGGTGCTAACGACCGTCTCACCACTCAGATGAAATCTGTCGGTGAAGTGATGGCGATTGGCCGCACTTTCCAGGAGTCGATGCAGAAAGCGCTGCGCGGCCTGGAAGTGGGGGCCAGCGGTTTTGACCCTATCGTTAATCTCGATGATCCTGAATCGTTGACCAAAATTCGTCGCGAACTGAAAGAAGCCGGTTCAGACCGTATCTGGTACATCGCCGACGCATTCCGTGCGGGCATGTCAGTAGACGGCATCTTTAACCTGACCAACGTTGACCGCTGGTTCCTGGTGCAGATTGAAGAATTAGTTCAACTGGAAGCAAAAGTGGCAGAGGGCGGCTTTAGCTCGTTAAATTATGATTTGCTGCGCGTTCTGAAACGCAAAGGCTTCGCAGATCTGCGTTTGGCGAAACTGGTTGGCGTATCTGAAAGCGAAATGCGCAAATTGCGTCACAAGCACAATCTGCACCCGGTTTATAAGCGCGTTGATACCTGTGCTGCCGAGTTCTCCACCGACACCGCCTACATGTACTCCACGTATGAAGAAGAGTGCGAGTCCAACCCGACCACCGGCAAACCAAAAATCATGGTGCTGGGCGGCGGGCCAAACCGTATTGGTCAAGGTATCGAATTCGACTACTGCTGCGTACACGCCTCGCTGGCGCTGCGCGAAGACGGTTATGAAACCATCATGGTTAACTGTAACCCTGAAACGGTTTCTACCGACTACGACACTTCCGACCGTCTATACTTCGAATCCGTAACGCTGGAAGACGTGCTGGAAATCGTGCGTATCGAGCAGCCAAAAGGCGTGATCGTGCAGTACGGTGGGCAGACTCCGCTGAAACTGGCTCGCGAGCTGGAAGCTTGCGGCGTGCCAATCATCGGTACCAGCCCGGACGCTATCGACCGTGCTGAAGACCGTGAGCGTTTCCAGCAGGCGGTTCACCGTCTGGGCCTGAAACAGCCGGCTAACGCCACAGTTGCCACTATCGAACAGGCAGTTGAAAAAGCCAGCGGTCTGGGTTATCCGCTGGTGGTGCGTCCCTCATACGTGCTGGGCGGCCGCGCAATGGAAATCGTTTATGACGAAATCGACCTGCGTCGCTACTTCCAGAACGCGGTAAGCGTCTCTAACGATGCGCCAGTACTGCTGGATCGTTTCCTTGACGACGCGGTAGAAGTCGACGTTGACGCTATCTGCGACGGCGAGCGCGTGCTGATTGGCGGCATTATGGAGCACATTGAGCAGGCTGGCGTTCACTCCGGTGACTCCGCGTGTTCACTGCCCGCTTACACCCTGAGCAAAGAGATTCAGGACGTCATGCGTCAGCAGGTTGAGAAGCTGGCCTTTGAGCTGCAGGTTCGTGGCCTGATGAACGTGCAGTTTGCGGTTAAAGCCAACGAAGTTTACCTGATTGAAGTTAACCCACGTGCTGCGCGTACCGTACCGTTTGTCTCCAAGGCCACCGGCGTGCCGCTGGCGAAAGTGGCCGCTCGCGTGATGGCGGGGCAGACTCTGGCCGAGCAGGGCATTACCAAGGAAGTTATCCCGCCGTACTACTCTGTGAAAGAAGTGGTGCTGCCGTTTAACAAATTCCCTGGCGTGGACCCCATCCTCGGCCCTGAAATGCGCTCCACCGGTGAAGTCATGGGCGTTGGCCGTAGCTTCGCCGAAGCGTTTGCCAAGGCGCAGCTGGGCAGCCTGTCCGGCATGAAAAAGGCCGGTCGTGCACTGCTGTCAGTTCGCGACGGAGATAAAGCGCGCGTGGTCGATTTGGCTGCCAAGCTGCAAAAACACGGCTTCGAACTGGATGCGACTCACGGTACTGCCGTTGTTCTGGGTGAGGCGGGCATTAACATCCGCCTGGTGAACAAGGTGCATGAAGGCCGTCCACACATTCAGGACCGCATTAAAAACGGTGAATACAGTTACATCGTCAATACTACCGCGGGTCGTCAGGCGATTGAAGATTCCAAACTTATTCGCCGCAGCGCACTGCAGTACAAAGTGCACTACGACACTACGTTGAACGGTGGCTTTGCGACCGCGATGGCGCTGTCTTCCGACCCGACTGAGCAGGTTATTTCAGTCCAGGAAATGCACGCAAAAATTAAAGGCTAATTAACACGATTAGTTCTTCAATGATTACCGTTGATTCTGAAGGGCGCGGCGTAAGCTGCGCCTTTCTTTTTTGCTTTTTTATTAAATTAACAAGATTAAAAGATTGGCTATTTTTCCTCAGACGCAAAGTTGCGTATGCTGATCTGAAACCATTTTTAAACGGAAGTTTTATGATCCTGATTATTTATGCTCACCCTTATCCTCGGCATTCACATGCTAATCAGCGTTTACTTCAGGGAATTAAGGATCTTCCCGATGTAAAAATCCGATCGCTTTACGATCTCTATCCTGATTTCAGTATTGACATCAAGGCCGAGCAAAAAGCGATGGAAGAGGCCGATCTGGTGGTTTTCCAGCATCCGCTGCAGTGGTACGGGTTACCCCCCATGCTCAAGCTGTGGATTGACAAAGTGCTTGAGCACGGTTGGGCCTATGGGCACGGCGGTGAAGCGCTGCGGGGTAAAGGTTTACTCTGGGCAGTCACTACCGGCGGCAATGAGCAGCATTTTGAGCTGGGAAGTCATCCTGATTTCGCCACGCTGGCGCAACCCGTTGAGGCCACGGCACTTTACTGCGGCATGAAATGGCAGCCCTATTTTGCATTGCATAACACCTTCACCTGCGATGAGGTTTCTATTAAAGCCGGTGCCGAGGCTTACCGCCAGCGACTCATTGATTGGCAGACTGCGCACCCCACCGTGCTGTTGGACGCACAGACTGTAGAAGGAGAAGTGAATGGATAATCACAGCATGATGATCGAGGGGCTGATTTATCTCGGCTCCGCGGCGCTTTTTGTACCGATTGCGGTGCGTCTTGGCCTTGGCTCTGTTCTGGGATACCTGATAGCCGGCTGCATCATTGGTCCCTGGGGCCTCAAGCTGGTGTCCGACGCCGAGTCTATTCTAACCTTTGCCGAAATTGGCGTCGTGCTGATGCTGTTTATTATCGGCCTCGAGCTGGACCCGAAAAGGCTGTGGACCCTGCGTGCCTCGGTGTTTGGTGGGGGGAGCATCCAGATGGTCGGTTGTGGATTGGTGCTGAGTGCATTCTGCACCGCGCTGGGACTCGACTGGAAAATTGCCCTGCTGATTGGCCTGACGCTGGCGCTGTCGTCTACCGCGATTGCGATGCAGGCGATGAGTGAACGTAGCCTGACGCCAACGCCTATTGGACGTAGCGCCTTCGCCGTGCTGCTGTTCCAGGACATTGCTGCCATTCCGCTGGTGGCGATGATCCCGCTGTTGGCCAGCACCGGTGAAACCACCACCATGCTCTCGTTTGGACTCTCTGCCGCCAAGGTGGTGGGTGCGCTGGCGATAGTTATCCTGCTGGGGCGTTACGTGGCGCGGCCCTTGCTGCACTTTGTAGCGCGTTCAAACATGCGCGAAGTGTTCAGTGCCGTGGCGCTATTCCTGGTGTTCGGATTTGGCATATTGCTGGAGATGGCCGGTCTGTCGATGGCGATGGGCGCATTTTTAGCCGGTGTTATGCTTGCCAGCTCTGAGTATCGCCACGCACTGGAAAGTGATATTCAGCCGTTTAAAGGCCTGTTACTGGGGCTGTTCTTTATCGGCGTCGGTATGTCTATCGACTTCGGTACGCTGATTAACCACCCAATGCTGATTGCCGGCCTGTTGGCGGGCTTTATGGCCTTGAAGGCGGCGCTGCTGTGGATTGTGGCTCCTTTGTTGAACGTGCCAAAACGTCAGCGCGGAATGTTTGCCATCCTGCTTGGTCAGGGCAGTGAATTCGCCTTCGTTATCTTTAGCGCGGCGCAAATGGCAGGCGTGCTTCCCCCCGAGTGGGCTAAAGCGCTGACGCTGGCCGTGGCGCTGTCTATGGCCGTAACGCCGGTGCTGTTGGTTATTGCCAGCCGTCTGGAGCGCAATGCGCCGAAGGACTCGCGTCCGCAGGACGTGATTGATGACGAGCATGCCAGTGTGATTATCGCCGGGTTTGGCCGCTTCGGGCAAATTGCCGGACGTTTGCTGATTGCTAATAATGTGCACACGGTGGTTTTGGACAACGATCCGGATCATATCGACACGCTGCGTAAATTCGGCACCAAGGTGTTTTATGGTGATGCAACGCGTGCCGACTTGCTTGAGTCCGCCGGCGCGGCGCAGGCCAAGGTGTTAATTAACGCTATTGATGACGTTGAAGCCAACCTTGAGCTGACGCGTCTGGCAAAAGAGAATTTCCCTAACCTGAAGATAATTGCTCGCGCTCGCGACGTCGATCACTGGTATCAGCTGCGCCAACTTGGCGTAGAAGCGCCTGAACGTGAGCTGTTTGAAGGCTCGCTGCGCGCAGGGCGTGAAACGCTGGAGATGCTGGGTCTCGACCCTTATGAAGCGCGCGAAAAAGCCGACCTGTTCAAACACTACAACCTGAAAATGTTGGAAGCGACGCTTGAGAACTATGAGGATACTGAGTTCCGGGTTGCCAGTCTGGCACGCGCCCGAGATATGCTTTCTGCAGCCATTGAGCAGGATCAGGAGCGCCTTGGCGAGCAGCAGCAAAGCTGGCGTGGGAGTATTGACGGTAAAGCGCCAGAACACGAGGTGATAGAAGCCAAATAATTGTTATCTGCAGCAATGACCTAAAGATAATCTTACAAATAAACGCACCTTTTTAGGTGCGTTTTTTATTACTGGAATTCCCGTCGAGATAATATTAATCCTAATAGAGAAAATTCTATTTAACGTTTGGTGTATTGCGGTTGAAGTTTTAATGCTATTTAATGCACTCCGTAGACCCAATTTAGAAACACTTTATTACAATCACTTAAAAGGATTTTTTGTAAAAATGAACACTTTATCTAAAACTGTATTATCCGTATTTGTACCTTGCGCTTTATTATTGTCAGGGAACGTATTGGCGCTCGAAAATAACCTTTTGATCGAAGGGCCAACGCACGTGACTCAAAAAACACCTGGTACATTTATTCAAAAAAAACCAGCTTATTACAGTGAAATTCATTGGTTCTCTGATTATTCTAAATATGAGTCAGAAACTTCCCTCAAGCCAAATGATAAATACCCTATCCCTTCAAGATCGGTCATTGCAGGCATAACTGTTGGTATTCCCGTAACATATACTATGTTACAGGCAGCGGTGAAGGTCGACGGTGAGTATGTCAATGTTACCCACGCATTTTGCCAAGATGGTTTAGATACGAAATGCGATAGCTTAAAGGGGCCTGACAGTGTGATAGGGGGTGGAGACGTAACGCTCGATGTTTCACCTTCAACGCAAGAAACTCAGTATCGCTATACGTGGAACATAAACCAGAATGCCGCTAAATATATAGATAATGTTAAAATGAATCGCGGTGTATTGACATTTACCGCGAAAAAGCCTGAAGAAAGTCAAAAATTAACATTTGACGTTGAGGTATTCCGGAACTTCGTTGGAAAACTACAAGTATCTAGATATAGGCATGAAATTTGTATTTTGGGGAAATATAATCAAGACTGTGGAACCATTAAAAATCCAGTAATGCTTCATAAACCTCTAGAGAAAGCGGAGCTTTATTGGACTGGGTTGGGTACATTCAAAAAAGGTTCGGTTGTACAAGCAGGTGCGCATCAATATATTTGCGTAAATGAGAAGAAGTGTAATTTCAAAAATTTCAATCCTGGACCAAATCAAGACTGGACTGAAAACAATGATACGAAGGCTGCGCGTCAGGCCTGGATTATCAATAACCTTCCTCTGCAAATAAATTAATTTTTAACAACTTTTAATTTTATTTTCTATAATGATTTCAATAAATCAAAAAGGCAAGCCTATATCAGGGTTTGCCTTTTATTTAATTTTCAGCTCAGCGCCACTTTAATACCCAGCGCAATCAACACGCCGCCAAGCAGTTTATCAATCAACTTCTGCGCCTTTGCCAGCCCTCGCCGTACTGGACCGCTTTGAATAAGCACCACCAGCAGCGGCCACCAGATGCATGACAGCCCGACAATAATTGAGGCGTACCACAGCTTCTCGCCCAGCGTAGAGTTGATTTGCAGCACCTGAGTAAACATCGCCAGGAAAAACAGCGTCGCCTTGGGATTAAGCAGGTTGCATAAATAGCCCTGTACGAAGGCTTTGCTCATCTTCACCTGTTGTTTCTCAACATTGTCGAGATTCATTTTACTGTCGGTACGCGACAGCAGCGCCTGCACGCCAACCCAAATAAGGTACGCAGCACCCACGTATTTCAACAGGTCAAACAGCCAGGGGGTTTGGGTTATAACCACCGCCAGACCGGCCACGCAGTAGGACATGTGAGTTAACACACCGCAGATAACGCCCAGCGAGGTCATAAGCGCCGTCATGCGCGGATAACGCGCAGCGTTTTTGATCACCAGAAAAAAGTCCGGACCCGGGGAGATCATCCCCAGCGCTGCAATGGTAGCGACAAACAAAGAGGTTTCGAGCATTAAACCGACCGTCATCAAGAAGCATGAGAAATTAACGCGGCATCATACGCCAATCGCCGACTTTTAACAGGGGCAGCGCATCTCGGTTATTCCCGTTTGTATACTTAATAAACCGAAGCGTAATCGGCAGTTTACATGCGCCAAGAGGCAAGAGAGGGCAGCAGTGCGAAACGCTGTCGGGCGGCGTTTGATTGATGCTTTACGCGCAGTATTTCCCTGGCTGTTAGATAATTATGCTGAATTAATCACACTCCGCTAAGAGGTCTCTTATATCTTTATCAAGGCACCTTCTCCCTATCGACGGCGGATTGGCCTTTCCGTATAGTGTGGCTCTTTTCTGCCCCGACACAGAATGTTTTCCAGGTCTGCTGTATGTCGTCTGCCGGCGGAACCACGAATATGTTTTTATTAGCACTTCACCACAAGGTTTCACGATGATTATCAGCCTGATCGCTGCAATGGCAGCGGATCGCGTTATCGGTATGGAAAATGCCATGCCTTGGCATTTACCGGCTGACCTGGCCTGGTTCAAGCGTAATACGCTGAACAAACCGGTTATTATGGGGCGCAAGACTTTCGAGTCTATCGGTCGGCCACTGCCTGGCCGTCTGAACATCGTTATCAGCAGCCAACCCGGTAGCCACGACGGCGTGACTTGGGTCACCTCAGTAGAGGACGCATTGGCGGCGGCAAGTCATGCAGAAGAAGTGATGATCATGGGCGGAGGCAGAGTTTACGAACAGTTCCTGCAGCGCGCAAACCGTCTTTATCTCACTCATATCGATGCTGAGGTCGAGGGGGACACGCATTTCCCAGACTACGAGCCAGACGAGTGGGAAAGCGTATTCAGCGAATTCCACGACGCTGATGAAGCCAATTCACACGGCTACTGCTTCGAAATTCTCGACCGCCGCGTTTAATCACAGCGTGACGCAGTAATGCAAAAAAGGCACCTTTCGGGTGCCTTTTTTATTAATCAAATGATCAAAAAGAAGCTTATGAGGCTTTTGGTGTCAGAAGCTGCTCTTTTTCTTTACGGCGGATAGAGGCCTGAGTAAAGAACGTTTTATCTTCCCAGCGTAGCATCGTCATCTCTCCGCCCCAGCAACAGCCGGTATCCAGCGCATAAACGCCCTCGGGTGTCCCTTTGCCTTCTAACGAGGCCCAATGGCCGAAGATGATGCTGTAACCCTCTTGCATAACCTGGCTCGGCAGATCAAACCACGGCTTAAGTGGACGCGGTGCATCTTCGGGCGAGTCTTTGCAGATCATGTCCAGCTGGCCGTTCGGGAAGCAATAACGCATCCGCGTTAGCGCGTTGGTGCTGAAACGCAGTCGAGCCAGGCCGCTCAGCTCTTCTGACCAATTGTTCGGCATATCCCCATACATCGCGTCGAGGAACAGCGGATAACTGTCGCTGCTCAGAATGGCCTCTACTTCACGGGCACAGATTTTTGCGGTCTCAATATCCCACTGCGGCGTAATGCCCGCGTGGCCCATAACCAGTTTCAGCTCGTCATCCACCTGTAAAACAGGCTGACGACGCAGCCAGTTGATGAGCGTGTCGGCATCATCGGCTTCCAGCAGCGGCGTCAGGCGGTCTTTAGTCTTGTTAGGGGTAATACCCGCGTAAATAGCCAAGAGGTGCAGGTCGTGATTACCCAGCACCATGCGCACGGCATCGCCTAATCCACTGACGAAACGTAAAACCTCAAGCGAATCAGGGCCACGCGCGACTAAATCACCGGTTAGCCACAGGCAGTCATGCAGGGGGTTAAAATTAACCCGTATAAGCAGAGCTTTAAGCTCATCAAGGCAACCGTGGATATCACCCACTAAATATGTCGACATAAGCGTTTTATTACTCGGAAACTCAATTAATCAGCGTCGGAAGCGCAAGCCGAAACACGGGGATTGGCACCTGGAAAGGCTCACCTTTGTGGTCGATCATTTCGTAATGACCTTCCATGGTGCCCATTGGCGTTTCAAGGATGGCACCGCTGGTGTAGTGGAACTCACCGGCTGGTACGATCAAAGGTTGTTCACCGACAACGCCTTCGCCCTGAACTTCGGTTTGATGGCCGTTACTGTTGGTTATCAACCAGTAACGGCGCAGGAGTTGCACGTTATGACGCCCCAGATTGCGAACAGTAATGGTATAGGCGAAAACATAACGCTGTTCTTCCGGTATCGACTGAGACTCAATGTAGATACTTTGTACCTGAATACTGACTCGCGGGGCATTAAGCATAGCGGCACTCCTGCTAAGTTTACTGTTCGTTGTTCTTGCGCGTTGAAATCCAGTTGGCCAGTTTGCAGTACTGCTCAACCGAGATATTTTCAGCACGCATCGACAGGTCAAGACCCAGCTCCGTCATCTGCTCTGGGGTAAACAAATGCCCCAGGCTGTTACGGATAGTTTTGCGGCGCTGGTTAAAGGCATCGGTGGTCAGGCGCGCAAGAATGCGGATGTCGGAAACAGGGTAAGGAATTTCTGCATGCGGCGTCAAACGCACGACCGCTGAATCAACTTTTGGCGCCGGTGTGAAGGACTCAGGCGGCACTTCCAGCACGGGAATAATGTTGCAGTAATACTGCGCCATTACGCTAAGACGGCCATACGCTTTGCTGTTTGGACCGGCAACCAGACGATTCACCACTTCTTTTTGCAGCATGAAATGCATGTCGCTTATTGAGTTAGTGTAGGTGAAAAGGTGGAACATCAACGGCGTGGAGATATTGTAAGGCAAGTTACCAAACACGCGCAGCGGCTGACCCAGTTCTTCGGACAATTCGCCAAAGTTTACGGTCATCGCATCGGCCTGGATCACGCGCAGCTTGTTGGCCAGCTTAGGATTCACCTCAAGGCGGGCCGCCAAATCGCGGTCAAGTTCGATAACGGTCATGGCGTCAAGGCGTGCCGCGACAGGCTCGGTTAACGCTGCCAGACCGGGGCCGATTTCAACAACGGCCTGACCCGGCATAGGGTGGATAGCGGAAACGATGCTGTCGATGACAAACTGATCTTTTAAAAAGTTTTGTCCAAAACGTTTACGGGCGAAGTGGCCTTGGTGGACTCGATTATTCATTGCTGTGTTTTTTCACTACTGTTGTTGTCGTTACTGACATAAGTCGTCGTTTCAGACAGATTGTTGTCATTGCTGACAGAAGCCATATTGATGGCAAGATTTAAGGCGGTAATAAAGCTGCCAACGTCGGCTTTGCCCGTGGCGGCAAGGTCGAGCGCCGTACCGTGATCGACTGAAGTGCGAATAAACGGCAACCCCAGCGTGATGTTCACGGCGCGACCAAAGCCCTGATATTTTAGCACCGGCAGGCCCTGGTCGTGATACATGGCCAAGACAGCATCGGCATGCTGCAGATATTTCGGCTGAAAAAGCGTATCTGCGGGCAGCGGGCCAATCAGATTAATGCCTTTTTCACGCAGCGAATTGAGCGCTGGCGTGATGGTATCAATCTCTTCACGTCCCATGTGACCGCCTTCTCCTGCATGAGGATTAAGGCCACACACGTAAATTTGCGGAGACTGAATGCCAAATTTGGTCTTGAGGTCGTTATCGAGAATGGTGATCACTTCATGCAGACTCTGCACAGTGATAGCGTCCGATACGTCCTTCAACGGCAGGTGCGTTGTTGCCAACGCGACGCGCAGTTCTTCGGTTGCCAGCATCATCACCACGCGGTCGCACAGACTGCGGTCGGCGAAGAATTCGGTATGGCCGATAAACGGAATGCCAGCGTCATTAATTATACTTTTTTGAACCGGACCGGTGATAAGTGCGGCAAATTCGCCGCTTATCGCCCCGTCGCAGGCCCGTGCCAGCGTGTCAACGACATAGGGGCCATTGGCCACGTTAAGCTGTCCGGCAACGACACATTCCGCAAGAGGAATAGGGAGCACGGTTAGCGTTCCCGCTGCCTGAGGTTTGGCATATCCCGGGCGGTAG
Source organism: Rouxiella sp. S1S-2 (assembly GCF_009208105.1). Lineage (NCBI taxonomy): Bacteria > Pseudomonadati > Pseudomonadota > Gammaproteobacteria > Enterobacterales > Yersiniaceae > Rouxiella > Rouxiella sp. S1S-2. The sequence goes on along the minus strand of NZ_WFKL01000001.1, from coordinate 4,785,614 downwards.
TCGAGCAAACGAATAGGCAGACCCAGCGCCTTGGCTCGGCTTAGTAGCAGAGACGGGCAGGCACAAACGACAAGCTCAACGGGCCAATCCCGTTGAGCAAGTGCGAGAACCAGGTCAGGGCCCACCCCGGCAGGTTCACCGGGGGTAATGACCACTGATTGCGTCACGTGGATTTTATTGTCCATTGCCGTCCATAATTTTCACGTACGACTGCGCGCGTTGTTCCTGCATCCAGGACTGCGCTTCTTCGGCAAACTTGCGGTTGAACAGAAGACGGTAGGCTTTGTCTTTCTGTACAGCATCCGTTCTGTCTACCTGACGGGTATCGAGCAACTGGATCAGGTGCCATCCAAAGGAAGAACGCACTGGCGCACTGATTTCACCTTTTTTCAGCTTCAGCAGCGCATCGCGGAATGCTGGGTCATACATGTCTGGTGAAGCCCAACCCAAGTCACCGCCCTGATTGGCAGAACCCGGGTCTTGTGACAGCTGTTTAGCTTCGTCGGCGAAGTTGGCACGTCCGCTCTTAATGGCTGCAGCAACCTGTTCCAGTTTTGCCTGCGCTTGAGCATCTGTCAGAACCACAGACGTTTTCAACAGGATGTGGCGGGCGTGAACTTCAGTCACCGATACTTTCTGGTCAACGTCACGCATATCGTTCACTTTCAGGATGTGGAAGCCCACGCCTGAACGAATGGGACCCACAACCTGGCCTTTCTTAGCGGTAGCGAGCGCCTGTGCAAACAGTGAAGGCAGACCCTGAAGCTTGCCCCAACCCATATTACCGCCGTCCAGCGCGTGGGGATCGGCAGAGTAGGTCATCGCCATTTTGGCGAAATCAGCACCGCGATTCAGTTCGCCTACCAATTTCTTGGCCAGTAACTCGGTTTGGTCAACCTGATCCTGAGTCGGATTTTGTGGCAAAGGCAAAAGAATGTTGCTGAGGTTATATTCAGCCTCATTGCCGGTTTGCGCCGCCAACTGTTTCGCCAATGCGTCAACTTCCTGAGGAAGAATGGTCACACGACGACGAACTTCGCCGTTACGCACTTGCGAAATCAGCATCTCTTTACGGATCTGAGTACGGTAAGTGTTGTAGTTCAGACCTTCATAAGCCAGGCGACTGCGCAGCTGATCGAGAGTCAGGTTATTCTGCTGTGCGATGTTGGCAATGGCCTTGTTGACGTCGTCGTCAGTCACCGTGATGCCCATCTTGGTTGCCATCTGCAGCTGAATGTTGTCCATGATCAGGCGGTCGAGAATTTGATGACGCAGTGTCGCATCATCCGGAAGCTGTTGTTTCGCTTCTTTTGACTGCTGCTTAACCGACATCAACATGTCGTTGACTTCGCTCTCCAGGACAACACCGTTATCGACAACGGCGGCGACTTTATCAACTTCTTGCGGTGCTGCGAACGCGGTGTTAGCACAAAGCACCACGCCGAGGAGAAGTGTTCTCCAGTTCTTCATACTTTATCCATTTATTTAATCCGCAAATGCGGGTTCAAGTTTCAAGTTTACTGAATTCAACATGCCATAGGGCATCAGAATGCACGTTGATAAGGCAGTATGCCGCTGGCTAACATTTCTTTAGTACCCAGGCTTTGATTGCTGCTCAGGCCACGAAGTTCAATGTTAAATGAAATACGGTTGTCATATTGGCTACTTGGGGTGGAACTGGTGTAGTCCCAATCGGTAATTTTACGCTCGTAGCCGAAATTAACCGCCCAGCAGCACGTGCTGTACTGAACGCCCAGCAACTGGTCAGCGGCCTGTTTCGCCTTGGTGTCATAGTAATACGCTGCCACTACGGCCCAGCGATCGGCGATCGGCCAACTGGCAATAATACCGGCCTGCGAGATCCCCTGCTGGTAACCCGGGTTAGTGACACCAGGCAATGTTGCCTGAATATATTCCGGGCTGGCGTAACGGTAGCTCAACTGAACCATTCTTTCTGCATCAGAACGATATTCCAGCACCGCGTCGCCGATGGCAAGTGCATCAAGACGCGTGTCGTACTGCAGTCCGCCGCGGAAGGCCAGCGTATCGTTGATTTTATAGTACGTGTCACCGGCCCACACCATGCTGCCAGTATCATCACTTTTATCCAGACTGCTGGTCGGGTCACCGGTCCGTGGACGTGTGAAGTAGTAAATCTGACCGGCGGACACGTTGAAACGTTCAACCAGACTGTCGTCGTAAATACGGGTGGTTACACCCGACGCCAGCTGGTTAGCCGAAGCTATGCGGTCCAGGCCGCTGTAGCTTTGGTCGCGGAACAGGCCGGTGTAGTCAGTCTGCAACAGCGTGGAGTCGTACTGCTGAATATCGCTCTGGTCACGGTAAGGGATATAGAGGTACTGCAAACGGGGTTCGAGAGTTTGCGTGTAGCCCTGATTCCAATCCATGGTGCGGTCAAACACCATCTTGCCGTCACTTTTGAACTCAGGCATGACACGGTTTACCGAGCTCTTGAGCGTTGAGTCCGGGTAAATATCATAATAGCTGTTAGGGATATCTTGTTGGTAATGGGTGGCCATCACCTTCACTTGGTTATCCCAGCTTCCCCAGCGGTTGCTCAACGGCAGGTCAATTTGCGGCGCGATGTGCCAGCGGGTTGCCGTTGGGAACGCCGGATTCACGTTGGTGAATTTGGCAATCTGCCCATAGGTACGAAAGTTAAACGGACCTATGTCATCTTTATAGTAATTAATGTCCAACTGCGGCATGGCGCGGTAGACATTGGTCGTCGTCGTTGTCGTCTCGGAGAAAATCTGGAACTGCTTGCTGGCAAGCGTGATGTCCCAGTTTTCATTGGCATAGCCTGCGCTGAATTTCTGCGTTGCGTAGCCGTCGGTGGTTGAACCAAATTTGGAGTCGAGATCGGTAAAGTAATACGGGTCACTGACCTTGGTGAAGTCAACGTTGAAACGCCAGTTCTGTTCATAAACGCCGTTGTGTTGCCAGTAGTAGAGCCAGCGTTTAGTGTTGTTTTCGCCAGGGTGTGCAGCCTCAACCAGTTTGTCATCGGTCAGGAAATCGAACTCCATAACGCCTGCGCCGGCAACGGTCAGATAGCGGAATTCGTTTTGCAGCTGAGTACCACGCTTGCTCATATAGTGCGGCGTGATGGTGGCATCGTAGTTTGGCGCAATATTCCAGTAATACGGCAACATCAGCTCGAAGCCGTTATTACTGCCGTATTTCGCGTTAGGGATCAGGAACCCTGAACGACGGCGGTCGCCAATCGGCAACTGCATATAAGGGCTGTAGAATACTGGCACCGGGCCAATGTGGAAACGGGCGTTCCAGATTTCGGCCAGCTCTTCCTGGCGGTCTTCAATCACCGTGGTTCCGACTACGCTCCAGCTGTTGTCGCCCGGTAGACAGGAGGTGAAAGTCCCGTTATTTAATATGGTGTAACGGTTATTATCGCGCTGCTTCATCAGGTCGGCTGTGCCGCGGCCCTGACGACCTACCATTTGATAATCACCTTTTTCGACGTCGGTATCCTTGGTGTTCAGGTTAGAGAACGCCTTGGGACCTTTAAGCTTGACCTGATTATCGAAATACAACACGTCGCCCGTAGCTGTGACGGTACGAAGCGGTGTGGCTTCATTTGGATGAGCAATCTGGTTAAGCTGGACCTGATCGGCTTTTAAAGAGCTGTTGCCCTGATCAACCGTCACGTTGCCGCTATAAAGGGCATCGTTGGGATAAGTACCCTGCAGGTTGTCGGCCTGAATCTTTACCGGCAGCTGATTAGGGTCTCCCTGTACCAGTGGCTTATCATAGGTCGGCACGCCGAGCATACATTGTTCAGCGAGTGAGGCCAGCGCGCCCTGGCTATAGAGTGCCGTCCAAATCATTGTGGCCAGCAGGGTGGGGAAGCTTTTTTTCATACGTCTATTTTTCATACGTAAAATGTGTGTTCCGTCATCAGAGGCGTCATGCCGGCAAACGGTCAGAGACTATCTCACTCATCATCGTTGCGCTAGTGTTAAATCCACAGGGTTAACGCTGTCGCCGTTAGGCACAACGGTAAATGCCGGTTATGATAAAGCAATTCTTACACGACGGCATTGTGAATTGAGGAGTATATGCAGTATTGGGGAAAGCTGCTCGGACTTATATTGGGCTTAATGTCCGGTACAGGCTTCTGGGGAATCGTATTAGGGTTGTTGGTCGGCCACATGGTAGACAAGGCGCGGGCTGTTAAAAGACGTGGTTTTTTCTCCGATCAGCAGACAAGACAAACAATTTTTTTCCGCACCACCTTCGAGGTGATGGGACATTTAACCAAATCAAAAGGGAGAGTGACTGAGGCCGATATACAAATAGCCAGCCTTTTCATGGAGCGTATGCGGCTGCACGGCGAGCAACGAGAGGCGGCGCAGCAGGCATTTCGCACCGGTAAAGGCGGTAATTATCCGCTTCGCGAAAAAATGCGCGAGTTTCGCAGCGTCTGCTTTGGGCGTTTTGACCTGATCCGCACGTTTTTAGAGATTCAGATCCAGGCGGCCTATGCCGACGGTTCACTGCATCCTAACGAGCGGCAGGTGCTTTATGTCATAGCAGAAGAGCTGGGCATCTCTCGCCATCAGTTTGATCAGTTCCTCTCTATGATGGAGGGCGGTCAGCAGTTTGGCGGTAATCAGCAGGGCGAACACGCCTACGGCGGCTACCAGCGCAGTTCGCAGGGGCCAACGATGGCCGATGCCTGCAAGGTATTGGGCGTTGAGCCTACTGACGATGCCACCACTATTAAGCGCGCCTACCGCAAGCTGATGAGCGAACACCATCCTGACAAGCTAGTGGCGAAAGGCTTGCCGCCAGAGATGATGGAAATGGCCAAGCAGAAAGCGCAGTCGATCCAGTCAGCCTATGACCTGATCAAGCGAGAGAAAGGCTTTAAATAGACCTTCCGCTTTAGCTTTAATCGGGTTTGAATAAAAAACAAAAACGCCGTGAGCAAAACTCGCGGCGTTTTTTTTTGCGTCATTCCAAACAGTCAGAAATCGGGATCGCAACTAAACGTCATCGGCACATCGGTTATCGGGTGATAAATTGATAACTCCTGCGCATGCAGCTGCAGGCGAGGCGCCATTGCGAGCGCCTCTGGGGGCGCATAAAACTTGTCACCCAGAATCGGATGGCCGAGGGCGAGAAGATGAACGCGCAGCTGGTGCGAACGCCCAGTAACCGGACGCAGCTTCACTCGCGTGGTGCCGTCTTCATCCCACGACAGCACCTCATACTGAGTCAGCGCCTTTTTGCCGGTCTCATGACACACCTTTTGCTTCGGGCGATTGGGATAGTCGCAGATCAACGGCAAATCGATAATACCGTAGTCCTCCTCCATGTGCCCCCACACTCGTGCAATATAGGCTTTCTTGGTTTCCCGCTCGCGAAACTGACGTTTTAACTCGCGTTCCGCCTCTTTGGTCAGCGCCACGGCAATCACACCGCTGGTTGAGAGGTCGAGGCGATGCACCGATTCGGCGATTGGAAAATCGCGTTGGATGCGCGTCATCAGACTGTCGTGGTGTTCGGCCGCTTTGCCAGGGACCGAAAGCAGTCCGCTGGGCTTGTTCACCACCATCAGATGTTCATCCTGAAACAGGACCCGCAACCAAGGATCGGTCGCGGGATGATAGTCTTCAAGTGGCAGAATATTTGACGGCGGTGGCGTTATCATTGATGGCTTACCACCACCAGACGAATGGCATCTAAACGCCAGTTCGCCTCGTTAAGGCTGCTCAGAACCTGCTGGCGATTCGATTCAATCGACTCAAGCTCGTCGTCACGAATGTTTGGGTTCACTTCTTTTAACGCTTTCAAACGTTCTAACTCAAGCGTTAGCTGCAGGTCGGCCTCAATCTTGGCGGCGGCAATCAGCGCCTGGGCTTCAACGGCCACCAGCGGCTCAGCCTGTTGCAGCATGGCGTGAACGTCTTGCTGTACGGCGTTGACCAGTTTGCTGGAATTGTGGCGATTGATGGCATTCAACTGGCGGTTGAAGCTTTCAAACTCGACCTGTGCTGCCAGATTGGTGCCTTTACGGTCCATCAGCATGCGTACCGGCGTTGGCGGCAGGAAGCGCGTCAGTTGTAGGTGTTTAGGTGCCTGGCACTCAACAACGTACAGCAGCTCGGCCAGCAGCGTGCCAACCGGCAGGGCTTTGTTTTTCAAAATAGACACCGCGCAACTGCCGGTATCGCCGGAGAGGATCAGGTCCAGACCGTTGCGGATAATCGGATGTTCCCAGCTGATAAACTGCGCATCTTCACGCGACAGCGCCTGCTCACGGTCAAAGGTCACGGTGCATCCGTCCTGTGGCAGACCCGGGAAATCAGGCACCAGCATATGATCTGACGGCGTCAGGATAATCAGGTTATCGCTGCGATCTTCCTGATTAATGCCTACAATATCAAACAGATTGAGCGCAAAGTTTACCAGATTAACGTCGTTGTCCTGCTCGCCAATCGCGGTGGCCAGTGCCTGAGCCGGTTCGCCGCCGTTAGAGTGCATTTCTAGCAGGCGGTCACGGCCCTGTTCTAGCTGCTGCTTCAGAGCATCGTGCTGCTCGCGGCAGGCAAGAATAAAGGCGTCTAGCCCATCCTGCTCGGCTGGCGTAGCCAGGAAACCGATCAGTTGCTGATAGCTGCCGTCATAAATGGTGCGACCGGTTGGGCAGGTGTGTTCAAACGCGTCCAGGCCTTCGTGGAACCAGCGCAGCAGAATAGCCTGAGCGGTTTGCTCCAGATAAGGCACCATGATCTCGATGTCGTTTAGCTGGCCGATACGGTCCAGACGGCCAATACGCTGCTCGAGCAGGTCTGGGTTAAACGGCAAGTCGAACATTACCATCTTGCTGGCAAACTGGAAGTTGCGGCCTTCGGAGCCGATTTCAGAACACAGCAGAACCTGTGCACCGTTTTCTTCAGAAGCAAAATAGGCCGCTGCGCGGTCGCGTTCAATAATTGACAGCCCTTCGTGGAATACGGCGGCACGAATGGCTTCACGCTCGCGCAGCACCTGCTCAAGCTGCAGCGCCGTGGCGGCTTTGGCGCAGATAACCAGCACCTTTTTGTCGCGGTTGGCTGTCAGGTAGCCCAACAGCCACTCAACGCGGGGATCAAAGTTCCACCAGGTCGCGTTATCGCCTTCAAATTCCTGATAAATCTGCTCCGGGTAAAGCATGTCCAGCGCGCGGGCTTCTTCAGTTTTCTTACTGCCCATGATGCCGGAAACCTTGATAGCGGTTTGATACTGCGTCGGCAACGGTAATTTTATTGACTGCAAATGACGCGCTGGGAAGCCCTTCACGCCGTTACGGGTGTTACGGAACAGCACGCGGCTGGTGCCGTGGCGGTCCATTAGCATCGCGACCAGTTTTTTGGCGGCGTCTTCGTCACCTTTATTGGCGGCGGTGAGCAGGGCGTCAACGTCGGCATTGCCCACGCTTTCACCCAGCAGGGCCAGCGCCTCGGGGGTTAGCGGCTGTTTGTTGAGCAGCAGTGTGACTGCATCGGCGACCGGCTGGTATTGCTGCTGTTCTTCGATGAACTCTTCGTAATCGTGGAAACGATCCGGGTCCAGCAAGCGCAGGCGGGCAAAGTGGCTTTCCTGACCGAGCTGCTCGGGCGTTGCCGTCAGCAGCAGTACGCTTGGAATTGTCTGTGCAAGCTGCTCAATCACCATGTATTCGCGGCTTGGGGCCTCTTCACTCCACACCAGGTGATGGGCTTCATCAACTACCAGCATGTCCCATTCGGCTTCGGTCAGCTCTTCAAGGCGCTGTTTGTTGCGGCGAACGAAGTCCAGCGAACAGATAACCAGCTGTTCAGATTCAAACGGGTTGGTGGCGTCGTGGCGCGATTCGGCGTAACGGTCGTCATCAAACAGCGAAAAATGCAGGTTGAAGCGGCGCATCATTTCGACCAGCCACTGGTGTTGCAAGGTTTCTGGCACCACGATCAGCACGCGCTCGGCGCGACCCGAAAGCAGTTGCTGGTGGATAATCATGCCGGCTTCAATGGTTTTACCCAGGCCGACTTCGTCTGCCAGCAGTACGCGAGGCGCATGGCGTTGACCCACTTCATAAGCGATATGTAATTGGTGTGGGATCAGGCTGGCGCGCATACCGCGCAGACCGCCAAACTCGAGGCGGAATTGTTCACGCTGGTATTTGCGTGCGCGAAAACGCAGCGCAAAACGGTCCATACGGTCGATTTGTCCGGCGAACAGACGATCTTGGGGTTTACTGAAGGTCAGCTTACTGTCGAGCAGAACCTCACGCATCGCGACACCTTCTTCCTCGGTGTCCAGACGAATACCCACGTAAGTGAGCAGACCTTTGTCCTCAACGACTTCTTCAACTTTCAGCTGCCATCCCTCATGACAACTGATGGTATCACCCGGGTTAAACATCACACGGGTGATAGGGGAATCATTTCTGGCATACAGGCGGTTTTCACCGGTAGCGGGGAAAAGCACAGTCACCATGCGCGCGTCTACCGCGACAATCGTACCTAAACCTAATTCGCTTTCCGTGTCGCTTATCCAGCGTTGACCAAGTGTAAAGGGCATAATGTCTCTCTGTGCTTTGTGTCTATTGGGCTGAAGTGCCCTTTCTATTCAGTTCTTAAACGTTGGGTAATAGCTTTTCTTTCCCCGCCCAAAAGGCGTGGAGTCTTTAAATGTGTGAGAGTAGATAAGAAATGGGAAAGGGCGCTATGTTAATTGATGGTAGGCCGTTCGTCACCTGTCATTGCGCCTTCTGGTTAAAACAATCCCATTTGTCCCGTTATCAGTGTAGCAAAATCGTCCTGCAGGAAGGGCAAAATGCCGTCAGCAACCGGCTCGAGTTGCTTCTCGATATAATGATCGTAATCAATAGGGGAACGGCGATTCTCAAGCGGCTCCGGTCCCGAGGTGGTCATAACATAGCTTATCCACCCGCCGTTCTGGTACTGCATTGGGCGGCCGTTTGCCTGATTGTATTCGTCCGCCAGGCGCGCTGCGCGCACGTGGGGCGGCACGTTGCGTTCGTATTCACTCAGACGGCGACGCAGTCGCTTACGATACACCAGTTGGTCGTCAAACTCGCCGTTTAGGGTGCTGGCGACATAGTCGCGAATATACTCCTTATAAGGCTGCTGGTGGAATATTCGCTCATACAACGCCTGCTGAAAAGTTTGGGCCAGCGGCGTCCAGTCGGTACGTACGGCCTCCAGCCCTTTATAAACAATGTGCTCGCCTTTTGCGTCTTTCACCAGGCCGGCATAGCGCTTTTTACTGCCCAGCTCTGAACCACGGATCGTCGGCATCAAAAAGCGCTGATAGTGTGTTTCAAACTCCAGTTCAAGCGCGCTTTCGAGGCCCATTTCCCGTTCAAGATGCGTCTTCCACCACTGATTGACCTTCATAACCAGGCGTTTGCCGATTTCGTCGGCCTCTTCTGCCGCGTGGGCGCGGTTGAGCCAGACAAAGGTCGAGTCGGTATCACCATAAATTACCTGATAACCTTCCTCCTCAATCAGCGTGCGGGTTTGCTGCATGATAGCGTGACCACGCAGGGTTATTGATGAAGCAAGGCGCGAGTCAAAAAAGCGGCAGCTGCTGGTGCCTAACACCCCGTAAAGGGCATTCATGATAATTTTAAGCGCCTGGGAGAGCGGGTGATTTTTCTGCTTTTTGGCCACTTCTCGCCCCTGCCAGATCTGGCGGACAATTTCCGGCAGGCAGTGTTGAGTGCGTGAAAAACGCGCCTCGCGAAAGCCAGGTATAGAATGCGCGTCGTCAGGCTGGTCCAGACCGGTTATTAACCCCACGGGATCGATTAAAAAGGTGCGGATTATCGACGGGTACAGGCTTTTATAGTCAAGCACCAGCACTGAATCGTATAGCCCGGGGCGAGAGTCCATCACAAATCCGCCCGGACTGTTTTCTTCCGGCCGTTCGCCCATATTCGGCGCCACGTAGCCGATGCGGTGCATGCGCGGCAGATAGAGATGGGTAAATGCCGCCACCGAACCGCCGCTGCGATCGGCAGCCAAACCGGTCACCGAGGCGCGCTCTAACAAGAATGAAAGTAGCTCCGTTTTTGCAAATACTCGCGTGACCAGCTCGCAGTCTTTGAGGTTGTAGCGGGCAAGGGCAGGCTTGTCCTCTCGAAATCGTTGCTCAATTTCTGCCAGACGATGGTAGGGGTTGTCAATAGCTTTGCCCTCACCGAGCAAACTTTGCGAGACGTATTCCAGACTAAAAGAGGGGAAGTTCCAGGTCGCAGATTTTAATGCTTCAATGCCGTCTATGATTAAGCGTCCGGTGGCTTGTGCAAAAAAGTGCCCCTGCTTGAAGCCGTGTTCACGCCACTCAAGCGCAGTGCCATCGCGACCAAAGCGCAGCGGAATCTTGTAGCGCTCGGCGTGTTTTTGTAAAACGCGCAGATCAAACTGCACGACGTTCCAGCCAATGATTGCATCAGGGTCATGCTGTGCCAGCCAGTCATTGAGCTTTTGCAGCAGCATAGGGCGGCTTTCAACGTACTCAAGAATGAAGTCTCCGTGGCTGTCTGGCACGCCGTTTGGCGGGCCAAGCATGTAGACGTGGCGCTGGCCGCAGCCTTCAAGTCCGATGCAGTAAAGCTCGCCATTGCCGCTGGTTTCGATATCCAGTGAGCAGAGTTTAAGACTGGGCCGATAGTCTTCGGCGGCCTTCATTCTAACATTCAGCAGGGTGCCGTCGGCAGAGGGTGTTCCGCTAAACCAGACCGGTGCAGTAATGAAACGCTCCATCAGGAACCGCTCTGGAGGGCGAATATCGGCCTCATAAAGGGCGATGCCGCTGTCTTTTAATATCTTCTCGATGCGCATCAGTTGGCGATGCCCTTTGCAATAAAGGCCCAAGATCGGGCGCAGGCGAAAATCTTTCAGAGGCAGGGGGCGAAGGCTGTAGCCTTTTTCTGTCTGTAGCAGTTTTTGCGCGCTATCTTGTTGTTCTGCTGCTAAAAAGGCTACCGACTCTTGAGGGGGAAGTCTGACTTTTTGCGGGCCGTCATCGGTCGCTAACCAGAATTCAACCTCCGTACCGCGCGGCGTATCTCGCCAGTGTCGCGTGAGAACAAAGCCCGTGCGTGGTGGCGTTGGCTGATGGTTTGGCACAGTAGCGTGGTTGATAACGGCCTCGATAAATAACGAATTATTGCCTCGGACTGCGGCTGAAAACGCAGGCGGAGTAGTGCGAAACAGATGTTAAATATAGCATGGTTATTTATACAGTTCTCGCGGATAAATAAGTGGTCTGCTGAAAGAACTTCGCGAGGGAATAAATGAACATACAATTACTGGGTTGACTCGCCTTTACCATTTACCGACAATTCAGCCTCTTTCATTTTGGCTTAAGCTGTGTCGGGTAAACTGTCTGGGAACCTGCGCAGAGAGTCATCCACCTGTTGTGAATCGACAGTCTTCAGCCTTGAACTACATGAAGTAATAAAAGGTTTGCTGTACGCCTGATGCGTATCTTAACTCTGGAATTTTATGGAAGCCTATCTACAACATTTAGTCGCTCAGTCAGTCGGTTTTGCTCTAATTATTGTTTCCGTTGTGGCATTTTTCGAGTCATTGGCACTGGTAGGATTGCTATTGCCCGGCACGGTCATGATGGCAACCTTGGGTACGCTGATTGGCAGTGGCCAAGTGGGCCTGTATGAAGCTTGGTTAGCTGCGGGTTTGGGTTGTTTTCTAGGCGACTGGGTGTCGTACTTTATCGGACGTGGGTTTAAAGGGCCGTTGCATAATTGGTCGTTTCTGAAACGCTATCAGGCGCTGCTCGATAAAACGGGTTATGCCCTTGAGCGCCACAGCTTTGCAACGGTTATCCTGGGGCGTTTTATTGGGCCTACGCGGCCATTGGTTCCACTGGTGGCGGGCATGTTAAATCTACCGCCGTTAAAATTTGCCCCACCGAACATTGTCGGCTGCATTACCTGGCCACCGGTGTACTTTTTACCGGGCATTCTCGCCGGCGTGGCCATCGATATTCCTCATAGTCACAGCAGCACGGTGTTTAAGTGGACGCTATTTATTACCGTGGTGCTTATCTGGATGAGCGCCTGGCTGGTGTGGCGCTGGGTGCGTTCAGGCAAGGCCAGCACCGACGCCGTTTCTGCCTGGTTACCGCTGGCGCGTTTGCGCTGGGTTAGCGTATTGAGTATTTCCGCTACGCTGATGAGTATTTTTATGCTGAGCAAACAGCCGCTGATGCCGATTTATGCGCACCTGCTCTTTAAGGTCATTACCCGCTAACCCGCATTGCCTTAGCTATCCCCAATATTTCTGCTTCCGGTGCAGTGGCGTCAATCAATGCCTGAGTGGGGCCGTCGTAGTAAATACGGCCATCCACCACCAGCAGCGTTCTTTCGGCGATGCGCGCCGCGTCGTCAAGATTGTGCGACACCATCAGCAACGTGAGTTGCCGCTGATGGCAGACATCGTTGAGCAGCGCAAGCATCTCGTTGCGCAGTGCTGGATCCAGCGCGGAAAAAGGCTCATCGAGCAGCAAAATCGGTTGGCTACGCAGCAGGCAGCGAGCGAGTGCCACGCGCTGACGCTGGCCGCCAGACAGCTGTGACGGCAGACGATCCAGACATGCTTCCAGACCGACCTGCTGGGCGAGTTCCTGCAGCTTCAGCTTTTGCTCCGCGCTAAGTTTCAGACCCGGATGCAGTCCTAGCCCCATGTTTTGACGCACTGTTAAATGCGAAAACAGGTTATTTTCCTGAAACAGCATCGAGACAGGCCGCTTGGCAGGTGGGGTGTGGGTATGATCCTGATGATTTAGCTCGATTTTACCGAGCCCTGGTGAAAGAAAACCGGCTAACAGACTGAGCAGGGTACTTTTACCCGCGCCGCTGGGACCGAGAATGGCAACTCGCTCACCGGCAGCAACGTGTAAATCGAAGCGCATCGGTAAATTTTCGTACAGATAGGTGACTTTATTGAGTGTCAGCATGGCGGCCCGGTAATCTTTCGATGAGGGTAAACAGCAGGAAGCAAAGTATCAGCAGCAGCATGGCGGTCACCGCCCCCTGTTGCGTACGGTAAGACCCCATTTGCTGATAGAGATAGAAAGGCAAGGTGCGGAAACTTTCGTTACCAAACAGGGCAATAACGCCAAAATCACCCAGCGACAGCACGCAGGCAAACGCCAATGCCTGCGTCATTGGGCGTTTAAGCGCGCTGAATTCAATCCACCGCAGCCGATTCCAGCCGCGCATATCAAGCGAAAGACACAGCTGGGTATAGCGTTCTGCCACGTCGCGCATCGGGTTTTCAAGCACTTTCAGCGCGTAGGGAACCGCCATCAGTGCGTTAGTCAGGATCACCAGCGGCCACGGCGATTGCGGCAACCCGACGCTGTCGTTGAGCAATAAAAAGAAGCCGGTGGCGAGCACGATGCCGGGCATCGCCAAAATTAGCATCCCGGAAAGTTCCAATCCCTGACCCCAACTAGCATGCTGACGCAGGCGCAGTTCGCGGCTGCTCCACAGCAGCATCATGGCCAGCAGCAGGCAAAGCATCCCGCTGCCCGCCGCCAAACGCAGCGACATCCACAGCGACTGCCAAAGCGCCTGCTGATGCAGGACGTCGAGCAGGCTGTGATTGAAGCCACCGACAATCACCGCCAGCAGCGGCGGCACAATAAGGAGCAACGCGAGGATAATCAGAACCGTGTCGCACACTTGGCGAAAAGCGGAGTCGGCAGGGTCACGCCAGCGCTGCGCGTGCGTGTTGCCCACGGGTAAAGCCTGACTGAGCTTTTGGCTAAGCAGCACCAGTCCCAGACAGCAAAAAAGCTGGATAAGGGCCAGCAGGGCCGCGCGTCCAAGATCATAGTCGTAGCTGAGTGCCTGATAAATCGCTAACTCAATGGTCGTGGCCTTAGGGCCGCCGCCGAGGGACAATACAGTAGCAAAACTGGCAAAACACAGCATGAAAATCAGCGCCGCAGCGGGCAAAATTTGCCTTCTGAGAGCTGGCCATTCGACAAATCGGAACTGTTGCCAGCCGTTCATGCCCAGCTGTGCGGCAATTTGACGCTGCTCAATGGCCACATTTTCAAGCGATTGCAGGAGCAGGCGCGAAGCCAGCGGCAGATTGAAAAATACGTGAGCGAGCACAATACCCTGCAGGCCATAGGGTGAAAAACGGTATTGCAGCCCGATCATGGCGCACATCTCGGCGAGCCAGCCTTCACGGCCATACACGCTAAGAATACCAAATACTGCCACCAATACCGGCAGTACCAACGTCATGGCGCAAAGCCTCAATAGCCATTGCCGGCCGGGAAAGCGTCGACGATAAAGGCTTCGGGCCAACAGAATGGCCGGCAGTACAGAGCACAGTGCCGACAGCAGCGCCTGCCAAAAGGTGAAACGAATAACGTGCCACAAATAACTATCCTGCCAGAGCGACTGTACCGAGAGTTCCGGCGCGTGGCGCAGTAGCGATCCCAGTGCCAAACCGGCAACCAGCAGGATAATCAGTCCGGCTATAGCGCCTGGCCAAAGCCAGGACGGGATCAGTGGCTGACGGCGTTCTGCCATGCCTGGATCCATTTACTGCGATTTTCTGCCACGGTTTTAGCACTGTACTGCAGTGAAATTGCCGGGACAGTGAGGGTGTCGTATCCGGCTGGCAACGGGGTTTTTACCACCGGATACATCCAGTTGCCGGTCGGGATCGCATTTTGGAAGCCCGGGCTGGTGACAAATTTCATAAACTTAGCGGCCAACTGCGGGTGTTTGCTGGCGGCGAGCTGCCCGGCGACTTCAACTTGCATGTAGTGACCTTCGCTGAAGTTGGCCGCCGCATAATTGTCCTTTTTCTCTTCGATAATGTGATACGCCGGCGAGGTGGTATAGCTCAATACCAAATCGCTCTCGCCTTTGAGGAACAGGCCGTAGGCTTCGCTCCATCCTTTGGTGACGGTAACGGTCTTTTTGGCCAGTTTTTGCCAAGCTTCCGGGGCTTTATCGCCGTAGACTTTCTGCATCCATAACAGCAGGCCTAGACCCGGCGTGCTGGTGCGGGGGTCTTCATATATGATTTTCCACGGCTGCGGGCTATCGACCAACTCTTGCAGGCTTTTCGGCGGATTTTTCAGTTTGTCTTTGTTATAAACGAAGGCGAAATAGCCGTAGTCATAAGGCACGAAGGTGCTGTCGTTCCAGCCGCCGGGAATATCCAGAGTAGTTTTATCAACTGCGGGTTTGGCGAACAGGCCCGTTTGTTCTGCAGCCTGCAGCAGATTATTGTCCAGACCGACAACAACGTCGGCTTGGCTGTTTTTCCCTTCCATACGCAGGCGATTAAGCAGAGACACGCCGTCTTCGAGCGGTACATATTTCAGTTCACAACCGCAGTCGGCTTCAAACGCTTTTTTAATCGCCGGGCCAGGGCCCCAATCGGCCGAGAAAGAGTCATAGGTGTAAACTGTCAGAATGGGCTTGGCGGCCAGCGCCGGGGCAGAAACAATCAGCAGGCAGGGCAGTAATTTTTTAAACACTTTGCACTCCATCTTTTACCTTCAAAAGTAAAAAGAACTTTTACTGTGAAAAGAACAGGCGTGGCAAAGGACTTTGAGTCAGCAAAATGCACTCTCAAATCCCTTCGCCGGTATTAACCGGATCAGGTTCGACGGGTTTTTTCTCAGCCTCGTCACTTTTTGCCGTATTGCGCATCAAGTCATTCAGCACCCCGTTGAGAACGGCGCTATTGTAGAGATTATGTGACAGGGTTGAAAGCAGGTTTATGCCTCGGGGGGCGCAAACCAGGCAGATTTAAAGTCAAACCAGCCCAGTGTGTTCATTCTCACACCGCGCATGCTCCGCTGTCCCTGCAGTAACAACCAGTGGTGAAACAGCGGATGAATATGCCCTTCATTGACCAACTGGTGGGTCCATTCTGCCAGCGCAAGCTCGCCCGCTCGCCAGCTGTGGGCCGCTTCTTGTAGCCTGTCGCCCAAACAAAACTGCATCAGTGGCAACTCAAACAGTGTGGCAAACAGAGAAAATTCTATGGGCAGCGTAAAGTTGGCGCTGCCCAGCCAGATATCACTCTCGGCATCGCCCCTGTGCCAACTGGCGTAGTCCACGACCTGCACATTCAGTTTAACATCATGTTCGGCAAGCAGCGGCGCCATGGCCTGGCAGATGTCCTGATATTCGGAGTGATCGCTATAAAAGGTGATAGTCAGCTCGGTAATATCGACAGGCTTTGGCCGCTGTATCTGCGGACGGCGATGGTGCCAGCGGGGCAACAGACCATAGGCCGGTGACCAATAGCGTTGATAAGCCGGGGCCGAGGCATTGAGCAAGGCAATCGGGTTGAACATTTCGCGCAGCCATTCGCACAGCGCCGAGTGGCTACCGGCTGCCGAACGCTGGTCAAACAGCACAAAGTAGCAGCCCTCTTCGAGCCGACTTTCAAGCTCATCGTTTGCCGTATCGTCGGCCTGCAACTGTACGCCAGAGTGAACCAACTCTTCCGTCAGCTCTGGCAATACCCAGATATTGACCTCATCGAGCAGTGCGCGATAGCCAAAGTAGTCATCGAAGGCGCGTATTTTTAGCTGCGTTTGCTGATTTTGCACCACCGCATAGGGGCCGGTGCCAATTGGATGGCGCGCAAAATCTCCCAGTGACTGCCATTCCTGCGGCAAAATAAGCGCATGCACACTGCCCAATAGCCAAGGCAACCAGTTGTCCGGCGTGTGAAGATGAATATCGATAACATTGGGCGTCAGCGATTCAACGCGGGAAATATGGGTAAACAGCGGATGACTTTCAAGGCGCGCAAAGGTGCTGATAATGTCGGCCATTTCCAGCTCCCTGCCGTGGTGAAAATGAATCGCCGGACGAAGGTAAAATCGCCAGTGGAGCGGAGACATAGTCTGCCAGTGATGGGCGATGTCTCCACGCAGTTCCCCATTTTCCTCATTTATGCCCACGAGTCCGCTGAATATTTGCCTGGCTAAATGCGTTTCGGAGCGCCGCAGCATAGTGCCGGGCAACAGGTTGGGCAGGGAGCGATAGTAGAGCACACGCAGGATGTGTTTACCCTGACGAAAGCGGCGGCCCAGTTGTGATAGCAGCATTTGGCGCACCACGGTTTTATCACCCACCAGTTGCACCAGTTGGTCTACGCGGTCTTGATCAATCAACTCCTCGGCCCGCAGTCGCTGCACTGCCAGACCGGTAAAAAGAAAAGTCAGTCGCGACCTTTTGCCTCGACCAACCTCTGCCTCCCAGTTTATCCAGCCTTCTTGCTGCATAGTCTTGAGCAGCGATCGCATGTGTCTGCGCGAGCAGTTAACCACCTCGCACAGGGTTTGCAATGTGGTCTCGGTGGGTTCACCGTGACAAAACTGCCATAAACGAAGGAACTGTTGTTGCAGGCGAGTCGATGACATAAAAGAGGAACTCCGCTGGGAAAACTCATCAATTTATCTTTCCTCATATTACGCGGATAATCTTCATCAACCAAGAGTCCTGTGCGGTGATGCCCCGGTCTTCAATGCGAATGTTCAGCGTCACGTAGGCTCAACAATTTTCTGAGTAATGGTGAAATGTCACCAGCCAGTGAGGTCACTCACTGGTTTTTTTATGCTTGCTATCTTACGCTTGGTGTTGACTGGGTTTTATTACCCTACAGCTTCGCTGCTATCAGGGATGGTTTATGTCTCCACGCCGTTTATCACTTATTTTTGCTACCTTTTTGCTGGTCTCTTTTCTTACGGGCATTGCGGGTGCGCTGCAGGCACCCACATTAAGCCTGTTCTTAACCAACGAAGTTAAAGTGCGGCCGCTCTGGGTTGGGCTTTTTTATACCGTTAACGCACTGGCTGGCATTGTCATCAGTTTTTTGTTGGCCAACTATTCCGATAAGCAGGGCGATCGCCGAAAGTTGCTGTTTTTTTGCTCCATCATGGCCATTGGTAACGCGTTGGTCTTTGCCTACAGTCGCGACTATCTGGTGCTGATAAGCGTAGGCGTGCTGCTGGCGGCTATTGGTAATGCCTCCATGCCTCAGCTTTTCGCGCTGGCGCGAGAGTACGCTGACCGATCCGCACGTGAAGTCGTGATGTTTAGCTCGATGATGCGAGCCACACTGTCGCTGGCCTGGGTACTGGGTCCGCCTATTTCATTCATGTTAGCCCTGAACTACGGCTTTACGCTGATGTATCTCTGCGCCGCGGGGGTATTTGTTTTTAGCGCATTGATGGTGTGGTTCTTTCTTCCCTCTGTGGGAAGAGTTGAGCAACCGGTGGATAGCGTGGTCGTGCACGTCAGCGCGTGGAAAAACAAGGATGTACGCTTGCTGTTCTTAGCCTCACTGCTGATGTGGACCTGCAATATTATGTACATTATTGATATGCCACTGTATATCACCGCAGATATGGGGCTACCTGAAGGGTTGGCCGGGCTTTTGATGGGCACCGCGGCAGGGCTTGAGATCCCGGTCATGCTGATTGCCGGCTATCTGGTGAAAAGGACCGGCAAACACCGCCTGATGTTGTTCGCCTCCGCATTTGGGGTGCTGTTCTACCTGGGGTTGATCCTGTTCCAGTTCAAAGCGGCACTGATGCTTTTGCAGCTGTTCAACGCCATTTTCATCGGCATTATCGCCGGTATCGGTATGCTCTATTTTCAGGATTTGATGCCGGGAAGAGCCGGATCGGCCACCACGCTTTTTACCAACAGCATTTCGACCGGCGCAATATTGGCGGGCGTACTGCAGGGAACTATCGTCGAAAACTTTGGGCATTATCAGGTTTACTGCGTAGCGCTTGCGCTGGCTATCGTGGCGCTGTTGCTGATGTGGCGAGTTAAAAATGTCTAACCCGCCGGGCGGCAGGTTAGGGGACGATGCAGGATTTTGGGTCAGCGAACTTAGCGCATAAACGACGGCTGAGTTTTCTCATAGGCCGAAATGCTTGCTTCATGCTGGAGCGTCAGGCCAATGCTGTCGAGGCCGTTCATCATGCAGTGGCGGCGGAAGCTGTCTATTTCGAAGGGATAGCGTTTGCCACCGGCGCGCACTTCTTGATTTTCGAGGTCCACATCAAAGCGGATGCCTTCATTTTCCGTCGCTAATGTAAACAGCTCATCGATTTGCGCTTCGGTAAGCGTCACCGGCAGCAGCTGGTTGTTAAACGCATTGTTATAGAAAATGTCGGCAAAACTTGGCGCGATCACGGCATGAAAGCCATAGTCGGTTAACGCCCAGGGAGCATGTTCGCGTGACGAACCGCTGCCAAAGTTTTCTCGTGCCAATAATATGCTCGCACCCTTATATTCAGGTCTATTCAGAATAAAATCAGGGTTTGGCGTATAGCCTTGGCCTTCAAGATAACGCCAGTCATAAAACAGGAACTGACCAAAGCCGACGCGCGTCACCATTTGCAGAAACTGCTTTGGCACGATGGCGTCGGTATCAACGTTTGCAACGTCTAACGGCACGACTAACCCGGTATGCGTAATAAATTTTGCCATGAGGGTTTCCTTAGTTCAGTTCGCGGATGTCGGCGAAATGGCCGGTCACTGCTGCCGCAGCGGCCATTGCCGGACTCACCAGATGCGTGCGCCCACCGCGACCCTGACGGCCTTCAAAATTACGGTTGCTGGTTGACGCACAGCGCTCGCCCGGGTTTAGACGGTCATTGTTCATCGCCAGACACATTGAGCATCCCGGCAGACGCCATTCGAAACCGGCATCAAGAAAAATCTTGTCCAGACCTTCCTGTTCGGCCTGCGCTTTGACCGGACCTGAACCCGGTACCACGATAGCCTGTACGCCGCGGGCCACTTTACGACCTTTAGCCACGGCTGCTGCCGCACGCAGGTCTTCAATACGCGAGTTGGTACATGAGCCGATAAACACTTTGTCGATGGCTACGTCAGTCAGTTTGATACCCGGCTGCAAGTCCATATAAGCTAAAGCTTTTTGTGCCGACGCGCGTTCAACCGGATCGCTGAATGACTCAGGGAACGGAATGGTCTGATTAACGCCCATCACCTGCCCAGGATTGGTGCCCCAGGTCACCTGAGGATCAATATCGGCCACGTCCAAGGTAACAATCTTGTCGAACACCGCGTCAGCATCGCTTTTCATGGTTTCCCAATAGGCGACAGCGTCGTCCCATTCCTGGCCTTTAGGGGCAAACTGACGGCCCTTGAGATAGGCATAGGTCGTTTCATCGGAGGCAACCAAGCCTGCCTTGGCACCCAGCTCAATGGACATATTGCACAGGGTCATACGACCTTCCATGCTCAATGCTTGCACCGCGGGTCCACAGTATTCGACCACGTGGCCCGTGCCGCCCGCGGTGCCCGTTTTACCGATCACCGCCAGCACGATGTCTTTGGCCGTAATGCCAAATGGCGCATCGCCGACAATTTCGATTTTCATCGTTTTGGCGCGGCCCTGTTTCAGGGTTTGCGTCGCCAACACGTGCTCGACCTCGGAGGTGCCGATACCAAACGCCAGTGCGCCGAACGCGCCGTGAGTTGAGGTATGAGAATCGCCGCAGACCAGCGTCATGCCAGGTAACGTTAATCCCTGTTCAGGCCCCATGACGTGAACGATACCCTGAAAAGGGTGCTTCAGGTCGTATAACTCAATGCCAAACTCAGCGCAGTTCTTGATGAGTTCCTGCATCTGAATTCTCGCCATCTCGCCGCTGGCATTGATGTCTTTGGTCTGAGTTGAAACGTTATGATCCATGGTGCCAAAGGTTTTACCCGGCTGGCGCACGCCGCGATTCATCGCTCTCAGGCCGTCAAAGGCCTGTGGAGTCGTGACTTCATGAATCATATGACGATCGATGTACAGCAGCGGGGTCTCGTTTTCAGCTTCGAACACCACGTGCGCATCGAATAATTTTTGATATAACGTTTTGGACATTACGCCCCCTCAGCAACAACGCTTGCGATAATATCGCCCATTTCGCGAGTTCCTACCGCATGTCCACCGTTTGCCAAATCGCCCGTACGATGACCCAGATCCAATACTTTATTGACTGCTTGTTCGATGGCGGTAGCTGCCTCTTCTGCACCCAGGCTGTAGCGTAGCAGCAGTGCCAGAGAGAGAATTTGGGCAATCGGGTTAGCGATGTCTTTACCGGCGATGTCTGGCGCAGAGCCGCCCGCAGGTTCGAATAAACCAAACGACTGCTCATTCATGCTGGCAGAGGGCAGCATGCCCATTGATCCGGTTATCATCGCACATTCGTCGGACAAAATATCGCCAAACAGGTTTGAGCACAGCATGATGTCAAACTGCGACGGGTCCTTGATGAGCTGCATGGTGGCGTTATCGATATACATGTGCGTCAGGCTGACGTCAGGATAGTCTTTAGCCACTTCACTCACCACTTCGCGCCACAGAATAGAGGACTGCAGCACGTTGGCTTTATCAATCGACGTCACTTTGTTGCGGCGTTTACGCGCTGACTCGAAGGCAATTCGAGCAATTCGTTCAATCTCGAAGCGATAATAGACTTCGGTATCAAAGGCTTTTTCATGCATTCCCTGTCCTTCACGGCCTTTCGGCTGACCGAAATAGATGCCGCCGGTTAACTCACGCACGCACAGAATGTCGAAGCCTCTGGCGGAGATATCACTGCGCAACGGGCAAAATGCTTCCAGTCCTTTATAAAGGCGGGCAGGGCGCAGGTTGCTGAACAGCTTAAAGTGTTTACGCAGCGGTAATAATGCTCCGCGCTCCGGCTGAGAATCTGCCGGCAGATGCTCCCATTTTGGACCGCCGACCGAACCAAACAGAATAGCGTCAGCCTGCTCGCAGCCTGCAATGGTGGTGGCAGGCAGCGGCGTGCCGTGGTTATCGATGGCAGCGCCACCGATGTCGTATTCGCTGGTGGTGATGTTCAAACCAAAACGCTGACGAACCGCTTCCAGCACTTTGTAAGCCTGAGCCATAACTTCCGGGCCGATTCCGTCACCGGGTAATACAGCAATATGATGGGTCTTACTCATGTTCACACCGTTTCCTGATTATTTTGTTTGCTATTCAGTTTGTCGTTCTGATTTTCATTCAATGAGTTACGATCGTTTTGCAGGCGTTGTTTCTCTTTTTCTACCTGCTTGCTGCGCCAAATACTGTTCAGCACATGCACCATCGCTTTCGCGGATGACTCGACGATATCTGTCGCCAGTCCAACCCCGTGAAAACGACGCCCTTGGTATGACACCACCACATCAACCTGACCCAGCGCGTCGCGGCCGTGGCCTTTCGCGGTCAACTGATATTTGATTAATTCGATGGGGTAGCCAGTGATACGGTTAATGGCCTGATAGACGGCATCGACCGGTCCATTGCCCGTCGCGGCTTCCGTTTTTATCTCTTCGCCGCAGCCCAGATTGACTGAAGCAGCGGCGGTAATGCTGGAACCAGACTGCACGCTGAAGTTTTCCAGACGGTAAAATTCGGGCTCTTCCTGCTGTTTGTTGATAAACACCAAGGCTTCCAGGTCATAATCAAACACCTGCCCTTTCTTATCGGCCAACTGCAGGAAGGCGCTGTACAGATGATCCATATTATAGTCGGATTCTTTATAGCCCATCTCTTCCATACGGTGTTTCACCGCGGCACGGCCCGAGCGCGAAGTCAGATTTAGCTGCACCTGATTCAGGCCGATAGATTCCGGGGTCATAATCTCATAGTTTTCGCGGTTCTTCAGAACGCCATCCTGATGAATTCCTGAAGAGTGTGCAAAGGCGTTGGAACCGACGATAGCCTTGTTGCCTGGAATAGGCATATTGGTTATCTGACTGACAATCTGACTGGTGCGGTAGATTTCTTTGTGATTAATGTTGGTGTGAACCTGCATGTAGTCCGAGCGGGTCTTGATAGCCATAATCACTTCTTCCAACGCGGTATTACCGGCGCGCTCACCGATACCGTTCAGCGTGCCTTCAACCTGACGGGCGCCAGCCTGAATCGCGGCAATCGAGTTACCTACTGCCATGCCCAGATCGTCGTGGCAATGCACAGAAATAATCGCTTTGTCGATGTTGGGTACGCGTTCGTACAAATTGGTAATGATCCCGCTGAACTGATGTGGGGTGGTGTAACCCACGGTGTCGGGGATGTTAATCGTGGTTGCACCAGCCTTGATGGCGGCTTCAACGACGCGACACAGGTTATCCAGCGGCGTACGGCCCGCATCTTCGCATGAGAATTCAACGTCATCAGTGTAGTTGCGTGCTCTTTTGACCGAGTGTATGGCCATATCCAGTACTTGATCGAACGAGCGTTTTAATTTTGATTCAATGTGCAGGGTCGACGTGGCCAGGAACACGTGAATGCGGAACGCTTCGGCGACGCGCAGGGCCTCTGCCGCAACGTCAATGTCTTTATCCACGCAGCGTGCCAGACCACAAACGCGGCTGTTTTTGATCTGGCGAGCAATAGTTTGTACAGACTCGAAATCGCCAGGCGAAGAGACTGGGAAGCCCACTTCCATTACGTCTACGCCCATTCTTTCCAGCGCAATCGCGATTTGCAGCTTGTCTTTAACGCTCAGACTTGCCTGTAAAGCCTGTTCACCGTCACGCAGCGTGGTATCGAAAATAATGACTTGCTCGCTCATTTTATGTTCCTTGTCTTGTTTACTTTCGCGCTTTGCGGATAAAAAAAAACCCGCGCATTTGCGCGGGTTTGCTCACTGTGGAGGCTGGAATCAGTTTTGATTTTCACCCGCTGGCATACCGCGCAATGTATCTGCGTTGAGTAGTAGGCCTAGTAGACGGGTGAATTTAAACATCTGTATTTCAGCTTCTCGTAATTGGGATGGCATTGTGCCTGTGCCTAAATTGATACGTGATTGCTTTGTTGATGTCAACTTAAGAATGCTGTGGGGCTAAAATGGGGGGGATAATGGTAGAGGTTTAGCGTGGCATAAAATTCTGCATTAGATTAAAAGGTTGGTGTAATGGTTTGTCGAGAGAGTTCCCAATGTTATTGAGAGATAAATTATCAGGTTTTACTCAGATTTGATGGGGTTTTTAAGCCGATTATCATGAATTACTCACATGGCTTACCTGTCTTTTAGGTTAGCTTAATTACTGGGTGTTCGATGCTATAGATAAGCAGCTTAATATCACTCTTTGCTATGAATGGTATCTACCTTGTTGGTTCAAATGAACTTATCTTTCTAATTTGGGAGGCGTAATGACGGACATTATTCTAGATAAAGCGCAGGATGAGAAAATCTCCAAAAATAAAATCCCGACCAGCCATGAGGATAATCATTTACGCCGTGCAGATTTAAATTTATTGACGGTATTTGATGCGGTTATGCAGTTACAAAATATTACGCGTGCGGCACGCATGTTGGGAATGTCTCAACCGGCGGTAAGCAATGCGGTGTCGCGTTTAAAAAATATGTTCAGCGATGAGCTGTTCGTGCGTTCCGGTCGTGGTATTGAACCTACCGCAAGAGCGCATCAGCTTTATGGCCCCATAAGGCAGGCGCTACAGCTGGTTACCAATGAGTTGCCGGGGTTGGGGTTTGACCCTCAAACCAGCAGAAGGCAGTTTTCAATTACCATCAGCAGTCCTCTGGACCTGTTACTTGCCCCTAAAATTCTTAACGTGCTAAGTCAGGCGTCGAGCGGCGTTACGTTGAATATTGAGTCACTGGTCAATGAAAATATCGAGAATCAACTTCGCTATCAAGAATTGGAATTCGCCATTGATTATCGCTGCATCGAACGTTCAGATTTTTATAATCAGCTGCTTTTCGAAGATGAGTTGGTGATCATCTCCTCTAATAATCATCCGCGCATCGGGCAGCAAGAGAGTCAGAGTTACTTTTTTAAGGAGAAACATGCCGTTGTTAGACTGAGTGGGTATTCTTCTTTTAGTTTCCCTTATTATAATACGTCGGAAACGCAGGAAAAAGTGTGTTATCAGGGCGCCAGCTTGATTAGCGTAATTGAAATAGTTTCTCGTACAGAAATGGTGGCGCTGGTTCCCCGATGGCTAGCATTATTAAGTTCCGAAAGGTTGAACCTTAAAATTGACAGCCTAAGTTGGTTGGATAATAAGTTAAACAGTTATTTATCCTGGCATGAGTCTGCCAGTAAAGACAAAGGCAATCTGTGGATGAAAGAACTGCTGACCCAGTGTGTGAGTATGCCTTAACGTATCGTTAGGGTTTAATAGCAGGATTTTTGGGTTTTCTAGTCTTTTATACTGGCATTCACGGGTAACTCGTTTATCCGTGAATTTATTTGGGTCAACGTTCGTCTCATCGAGAATGGACTCACTTCTTTCACCGCCGCAATAGAGGTGAGTTCGGCTGAATACGTCGATACTTCAGGGTTTTAATGAGAAATCAACAAAACCTGCCAATGCAAAGTGTTTTAACGTGATGTAGATCACCTTATTATTTTTTTAAAATATGTCACATACGGCCATAATTTAATTCTGTAATTCAATCCCCCTTCGTTATATACCTTAATTGTCAGGCCCATTGTGTGGTTTTTTATGCCGAGATGTCTGCAATTGGCAGCGACCACGAGTAACCTCCCTATGTTTGAGGTCTTTTGTCATTTGCCTGACCCCTATTCTGACGTTAAGGTAATCAGTTATATCGCAGAACAATAAAGAACAGTACAGAAGGGTGCCAAGCCCTCTTACCCCGGATTAGGGAAAGATTTCCGACATCCAATTGAAACGAGTCGTCACAAAGAACACAAGCCTGGAGGCAAACCCATGGAGATGTTGTCAGGAGCCGAGATGGTCGTCCGGTCGTTAATCGATCAGGGCGTAAAACATGTATTCGGTTATCCCGGCGGAGCGGTGTTGGATATCTATGATGCCCTGCACACGGTCGGCGGGATTGATCATGTGCTAGTCAGACATGAGCAGGGCGCAGTGCATATGGCCGATGGCTATGCGCGTGCGACGGGAGAAGTCGGCGTGGTGTTGGTGACCTCAGGTCCGGGTGCAACCAACGCTATCACCGGTATTGCCACGGCGTACATGGATTCCATTCCCATGGTGGTGCTATCTGGTCAGGTTCACAGCTCGCTGATTGGTTACGATGCCTTCCAGGAATGTGACATGGTCGGGATTTCCCGTCCGATTGTTAAACACAGCTTCCTGGTGAAGCGTGCTGAAGATATTCCAACCGTTTTGAAGAAAGCCTTCTTTCTGGCTTCAACCGGTAGACCGGGGCCGGTGGTTATCGACCTGCCTAAAGACGTGGTCAATCCTCAGATAAAACTGCCTTATGCTTATCCTGAGCAGGTTTCGATGCGCTCCTATAACCCGACGGTGCAGGGGCATCGCGGGCAGATTAAACGCGCGCTGCAAACGCTAATGGCGGCTAAAAAGCCGGTTCTATACGTGGGTGGCGGGGCGGTAAATTCTGAATGTAGCGCTGAACTTCTCAAACTGGCTGAGAAACTAAACCTTCCAGTAACCTCAACGCTGATGGGACTGGGTGCATTCCCCGGCACGCATCGCCAGAGCGTGGGCATGCTCGGCATGCACGGTACTTACGAAGCCAACATGACGATGCACAATGCCGACCTGATTTTCGGCGTGGGCGTGCGTTTTGACGACCGGACTACCAACAATCTGGAAAAATACTGCCCTAACGCGACCATCATGCACATTGATATTGACCCAACGTCAATTTCTAAAACGGTCAATGCCGATATTCCAATCGTTGGCGATGCTAAACAGACGCTGGAGCAAATGCTCGAGCTGCTGGAAAGCGCCGAAGACAAGCAGGAGTTTGATGCGCTGCGTGACTGGTGGCAGAGCATTGAGCAGTGGCGAGCGAAAAACTGTCTCGGTTATGACAAAAATACCGGCACCATCAAACCGCAGGCGGTAATAGAAACGCTGCACCGTTTGACCAAGGGTGAGGCATATGTCACCTCCGACGTGGGCCAGCATCAAATGTTTGCTGCGCTGTATTATCAGTTCGACAAACCGCGCCGCTGGATCAACTCCGGTGGTCTGGGCACCATGGGCTTTGGTTTGCCGGCTGCCCTGGGCGTCAAACTGGCCCTGCCTGATGAAACGGTTGTTTGTGTTACCGGTGATGGCAGCATTCAAATGAACATTCAGGAGCTCTCTACCGCGTTGCAGTACGATTTGCCGGTAGTTGTTGTAAACCTGAACAACGGTTATTTGGGCATGGTTAAGCAGTGGCAGGACATGATCTATTCCGGCCGTCACTCGCAGTCCTACATGCAGTCGCTGCCTGACTTCGTGAAACTGGCTGAGGCCTATGGACACGTCGGGATCGCCATTCGCCATCCTGATGAGCTGGAGAGCAAGCTGGCTGAAGCGCTGGCACAGAAAAATCGTCTGGTATTTGTCGATATCAGCGTAGATGAAACCGAACACGTTTACCCAATGTTAATCCGTGGCGGTGGAATGGACGAAATGTGGTTAAGCAAAACGGAGAGGACCTAATCATGCGCCGGATTTTATCTGTACTGTTAGAAAATGAATCAGGCGCACTGTCTCGCGTTGTCGGGCTTTTTTCGCAGCGTGGTTACAACATTGAAAGCCTGACCGTTGCCCCAACTGACGATCCTACTCTGTCTCGCATGACTATTCAGACGGTCGGTGATGCCAAGGTGCTGGAGCAAATCGAGAAGCAGCTGCACAAGTTGGTTGACGTGTTACGTGTGAACGAACTGGTTCAGGGTTCACACGTTGAGCGCGAGATAATGCTGGTTAAACTGCAAGCCTCAGGCTACGGCCGTGAAGAAATCAAACGCTCGACAGAAATCTTCCGTGGGCAGATTGTTGACGTGACTGCTACGCTTTACACGGTTCAGCTTGCAGGCACTAGCGACAAACTTGACGCCTTCCTCAATACGGTTCGTGATGTGGCAGAAATTGTGGAAGTGGCACGTTCAGGTGTGGTTGGCGTATCTCGTGGTGACAAAGTGATGCGTTAAGACCGAATAGCCGCGTTTTTCTGCGACAAGTTTGCGTCGCGTAAACCACTTTCAAAAGCTCAACTTCGGTTGGGCTTTTTTAATGCCTGAAGCTACATTTTTTCTACTGGCTAAGGACTTATGGTAAAACACCTTGCCGAGTAGGGTCTTCTCAGGTTAGATATTGAGAGTATTTACTTCAATTAAGGGGTTCTTGGTGAAACTGGATGAAATCGCGAGGTTAGCGGGTGTTTCGCGTACTACTGCCAGTTATGTAATTAACGGCAAGGCGAAGCAGTATCGTGTCAGCGATAAGACAGTCGAGAAAGTGATGGCTGTCGTGAAGGAACATAATTACCACCCAAATGCCGTTGCGGCCGGTTTGCGCGCGGGCAGAACCCGTTCAATCGGGCTGGTGATTCCCGATTTGGAAAATACCAGCTACACCAAAATCGCCAATTACCTGGAGCGACAGGCACGTCAGCGTGGTTATCAGCTACTGATTGCCTGCTCCGAAGACCAGCCAGACAACGAAATGCGCTGCGTCGAACACCTGCTGCAGCGCCAGGTTGATGCCATTATTGTTTCAACGTCATTGCCGCCGGAGCATCCGTTTTATCAGCGCTGGGCCAAAGACAGTTTCCCCATTATTGCCCTCGACCGCGCACTAGATCCTGAAAACTTTATCAGCGTCGTCGGTGCCGATCGGGAAGATGCTTTTATGCTGGCCGATGAGTTGCGCAAATTCCCCGCTGAAAACGTGCTTTACCTCGGCGCGCTGCCGGAACTTTCAGTCAGCTTCCTGCGTGAACAGGGATTCCGCCAGGCTTGGGAAAACGATGCGCGCAGTCCGAATTTCCTCTATGCCAATGCTTACGACCGTGACTCGGCCGCCCAGGTTTTTTCCGAGTGGCTAAAAACGCACGAGATGCCCAAAGCGTTGTTCACGACATCTTTCCAACTGCTGCAAGGCGTCATGGACGTTACGCTCAAGCAGGAAGGGCGCTTGCCGGTTGACTTGGCTATCGCCACTTTCGGTGATAACGAACTGCTCGATTTCCTGGAGTGTCCAGTATTGGCGGTGGCTCAACGGCATCGCGACGTTGCCGAGCGCGTGCTTGAACTGGTGCTTGCCTGTCTTGATGAGCCTAAAAAACCTAAAGCGGGTTTAACGCGTATTCGCCGTAACTTGTTCAGACGCGGACGCCTTAGCCGTAAATGATCGTCGGGTTCAGATAATGCGTACAGGCTTTATCTGGACTCGTCACTTCTCCGTTTTTCTCGATTCTCGCGGTATTTACAAAACAATACTTTTCTTATGGGTGAAATTCGTCCAAAAAGATTACCCTCACTCTTAAAATGGCATAATTGATTAAGATTAAGAGCAATCTCACACAAATTATTATTTAAAAATCTTTTCCCTCATGAAAATCGAATAATCAATTTCAAAAATACGTTAATACTGCGCGCTATTCTGCTGTAGAATTCCCGCCGTAATTTGGCCTGACTTTTTTTAAGATGACGCTCCAGGGCCGTGAAAGCCACGGGGTGGGGGACCAAAGAGGATTCTAAAACATTTTAGATGATGCCCTTTTCGCTGACGGCCTATTAAGTAACAAGCAAAGTCTGTGGTTTAAGAAATGAGAGATAGATAGCAGAAGAATATAAATAGATAAATAACGTCCAAATTGTTTTCTTTTTGACCGTTATTGTTATTTAAATGATTTTTCCTCAACTAATCATGACGTTATTTTTTAATCCCCGCGGTAGAAAACTCCGTTCTTCGGTTTTTGCCTAACTCATTGCCTGTAAATAATCAGAAACCTTGGCCTCTCTGGCTTGACAAGGTTTTAAAAGCATCCGTAAACTCCTTTAAGTGGGAATTTGTGGTGTAAAGTGGTGAAAAGGGTCATTGAGGGGTAGCTCAGGTATGTTCCGTGGGGCAACGATGGTTAATCTCGACAGCAAAGGGCGGCTTGCCGTACCTACCCGATATCGGGATTTGCTGAGCGAGGAGTCTGAGGGTCAAATGGTTTGCACCATTGATCTCCATCACCCATGCCTGCTCCTTTACACCTTGCCCGAGTGGGAAGTTATCGAACAAAAATTGTCCCGTCTGTCGAGCATGAATCCAGTCGAGCGCCGAATTCAGCGTTTGTTACTCGGACATGCGAGTGAATGTCAGATGGATAACGCCGGGCGTCTGCTTATCGCGTCAACGCTGCGACAGCACGCCGGGCTGGCCAAAGAAGTGATGCTGGTTGGACAATTCAACAAGTTTGAATTGTGGGATGAACAGACCTGGTATCAACAAGTTAAGGAAGACATTGACGCTGAACAATCGTCTCGTGAACCGCTTTCCGAGAGATTACAGGACTTGTCACTATAAGCATGCTTGAAAATTATAAACATACATCCGTGTTGTTGGATGAAGCCGTAAACGGGCTGAACATACGCCCCGATGGCATTTACATCGATGGAACCTTTGGTCGTGGCGGCCATTCGCGACTGATTTTGTCGCAGCTGGGACCGGAAGGGCGCTTGCTGGCTATCGACCGCGATCCTCAGGCGATCGAAGCCGCCAAAGCCATTGACGACGCGCGTTTCTCAATCATTCACGGTCCGTTCTCTGATATTGCCGAATACGTTAAAGAGCGCGAGCTGGTAGGGAAGATAGACGGTGTATTGCTGGACTTGGGCGTATCTTCGCCGCAGCTCGACGATCCGGAGCGTGGTTTTTCGTTTATGCGCGATGGCCCTCTCGACATGCGTATGGATCCCAGTCGGGGATACTCGGCCGCTGAATGGCTGATGAAAGCAGAAGCCGATGACATTGCCTGGGTTCTAAAAACATTCGGTGAAGAACGTTTCGCCAAGCGTATTGCCCGCGCCATCGTTGAACGCAACCGCGAGCTGCCGATGACGCGTACTAAAGAGCTGGCGGATCTGATTGCGAATGCCTCACCGTTTCGTGAGAAGCACAAGCACCCAGCCACGCGCAGCTTCCAGGCGATACGCATTTACATCAACAGCGAATTGGAAGAGATCGAACGTGCCCTCGACGGCGCACATGAGGTACTGGCAGCCGATGGACGCTTATCGGTAATCAGTTTCCACTCGCTTGAAGACCGAATTGTAAAACGATTTATTCGTCAGCACAGTCGGGGACCGCAGGTGCCTTCGGGAATTCCAATGACCGAAGCCCAGTTGCAGAGCCTCGGCGGACGCACCTTGAAAGCCTTGGGCAAAATGAAGCCTTCGGACGCCGAGGTGGCAGAGAATCCAAGAGCGCGCAGTTCAGTACTGCGATTTGCCGCGAGGAACGCGTAATGATTGGCAACGAACGTCATGGTTTGGTTGGGGTTATTTTCAGCGACATTTTGCGCAATGGAAAAATCCCGATGATTTTGCTGACAGCGTCGCTGATCAGTGCCATGGCGGTCGTGACCCTTTCGCATAAAACGCGACTGCTGACCGCTCAGCGTGAACAGCTGGTTTTGGAAAAAGATGCGCTGGATATCGAATGGCGCAACCTGATCCTCGAAGAGAACGCCCTCGGCGACCACAGCCGGGTAGAACGTATCGCGACGGAAAAATTGCAGATGCAACATGTTGATCCTTCCCAGGAAACCATCGTTGTGCAGCAGTAAATTTTAGCCGACTTGGCAACCTGTTCATGGAGATGATAAGCGACAGATGAAAGCGACACGTGCCGCGAAGTTTAAGCGTCCAGAAGATAAGGCCAGCTTTATAAGCTGGCGTTTTGCGTTGCTGTGCGGCTGTATTCTTCTGGCGCTGGTGGGTCTGATGTCGCGTGTGGCTTACCTTCAGGTCATCAATCCCGACAAACTGGTGAAAGAGGGCGACATGCGCTCTCTTCGCGTACAAACCATTCCTACTTCTCGCGGCATGATAAGCGACCGTGCGGGACGTCCTCTTGCCGTTAGCGTGCCGGTTAATGCTATCTGGGCAGATCCTAAAGAAGTCAACGAACACGGCGGTATCACCGTCGACAGCCGCTGGAAAGCGCTGGCCGATGCGCTAAATATTCCACTCGATCAACTCACCGCTCGCGTAAACACCAATCCGAAAGGCCGTTTCGTTTATCTGGCCCGCCAGGTCAACCCGGCGATGGGTGAGTATATTCACAAGCTGAAACTGCCGGGTATTTTCCTGCGCCAAGAGTCCCGCCGTTACTATCCTGCGGGCCAGGTCACTTCACACATTATCGGCGTGACCAACATTGACGGCGAAGGTATTGAAGGCGTTGAGAAAAGCTTTGACCGCTGGCTTACCGGTCAGCCGGGCGAACGCACCGTGCGTAAAGATCGCTCGGGCCGTGTCATTGAGGACATTTCAAGTGTAGACAGCCAGGTGGCACATAATCTGGTGCTCAGCATTGATGAACGTCTGCAGGCGCTGGTTTACCGCGAGTTGAACAACGCGGTAGCCTTCAACAAAGCCGAATCTGGGACTGCTGTGCTGGTTGACGTGCAGACCGGTGAAGTACTGGCGATGGCCAACAGCCCGTCTTACAACCCAAATAATATGGCTAATACGCCTAAAGACACCATGCGTAACCGCGCGATCACTGACATTTTCGAGCCTGGCTCAACGGTGAAGCCGATGGTGGTTATGACGGCGCTCAAGCAGGGCGTCATCAAGGAAAATAGCGTATTGAATACCGTGCCATTCCGAATTAACGGCCATGAAATCAAAGACGTGGCCCGCTACCCTGAGCTTTCTGTGACGGGTATTTTGCAGAAGTCGAGTAACGTCGGTGTTTCAAAGCTGGCGTTAGCGATGCCGTCCTCAGAGCTGGTAGACACTTACTCGCGCTTTGGATTGGGAAAACCGACCAATTTGGGACTGGTTGGAGAAAGCAGTGGCTTATTTCCAAGAAAACAACGGTGGTCTGACATAGAGAGGGCCACCTTCTCTTTCGGCTACGGGCTAATGGTGACACCTCTCCAGCTAGCGCGAGTCTATGCAACGATTGGCAGCATGGGCATTGCCCGTCCGCTGTCGATTACCAAAGTTGATCCACCGGTTTCCGGTGAACGCGTTTTCCCCGAACCTCTGGTACGCACCGTGGTTCGTATGATGGAAAGTGTTGCCTTGCCCGGCGGCGGTGGCGTTAAGGCCGCAATCAAGGGCTACCGTATCGCTATCAAGACAGGGACGGCTAAAAAGGTCGGTCCCGATGGCAAATACGTGAACAAATACATTGCTTATACCGCTGGCGTGGCGCCAGCGAGTAATCCCCGATTTGCTCTGGTGGTCATTATTAATGACCCTCAGGCGGGTAAATACTACGGCGGCGCGATTTCTGCACCGGTATTTGGCGCCATCATGGGCGGCGTATTGCGCACGATGAACGTCGAGCCGGATGCTTTACCGACGGACGTAGGCAATGACATTGTCAATAATCATAAAGAGGCTTCAGGTGACAGATCGTAATTTACGCGACCTCCTAGCACCTTGGGTGAGTGATACCCCACAAACGGTGCTTAAAGACATGATTCTCGACAGCCGCGTTGCGGCTGCGGGGGATCTGTTTGTCGCGATTTCAGGCCATTCGAGCGATGGCCGTCACTATATTCCTCAGGCTATCGCGCAGGGCGTCAGCGCGGTAGTGGCAGAAGCGCAAGGGCAGGCCGAACACGGCGCTGTCAGCATGAAACACGGTGTTCCGATTGTTTATCTGCAAAACCTGAATCTGCTGTTGTCCGAGATTGCTGGTCGCTTTTATCAGCAGCCTGGTGCGGCGCTGCAGTTAGTGGGCGTTACCGGCACCAACGGTAAAACCACCACCACTCAGTTGCTGGCACAGTGGGCACAAATGCTGGGCGAAACCAGCGCCGTGATGGGCACCGTCGGTAACGGCTTGCTCAACAACGTGGTTCCTGCAGAAAACACCACCGGTTCGGCGGTGCAGGTACAACACCTTCTTCATACCCTCGTTCAGCAGGGCGCAAGCTTTGCGGCGATGGAAGTCTCTTCACACGGTTTGGTTCAGCATCGCGTATCGGCACTGCCTTTTGCCGCCGCGGCCTTCACTAACCTGAGCCGCGATCACCTCGACTATCACGGTGATATGCAACACTACGAAGAGGCCAAATGGCAGCTGTTTTCGACCCACCACAGCGCGCAGAAAATCATTAATGCTGACGATAGCGTAGGGCAGCGCTGGCTTGCCAAACTGCCTGACGCGGTCGCCGTGAGCATGGAAAACAGTATTCCTGCCGATTGGAAAGGCCGCTGGCTATCGGCGAGCAGTGTGAATTATCACGACAAAGGCGCCACCGTCGAACTTGATTCGAGCTGGGGCAAAGGTCTCCTTGAGAGCCGCCTGATGGGTGCCTTTAACGTCAGTAACCTGCTGGTTGCGCTGGGCACGCTGCTTGCTCTGGACTATCCGCTGGAAGCGCTGCTGCAAACTGCGCCTCAGCTACAACCGGTATGCGGGCGTATGGAAGTGTTTCACGCGCCGGGCCGACCTACCGTCGTGGTTGATTACGCCCACACCCCTGATGCGCTTGAAAAAGCTTTAGCGGCTGCACGGCTGCACTGCACTGGAAAACTGTGGTGCGTGTTTGGCTGCGGCGGCGATCGCGATAAAGGCAAACGTCCTCTGATGGGCGGTATTGCCGAACAGTATGCCGATCGCGTGGTTATCACCGACGATAATCCGCGTAGCGAAGATCCTCGCGCGATCATCAACGACATTCTTTCCGGTCTGCTTGACGCTGGCCGCGCGCTGGCTATTCCTGGCAGGGCAGAAGCGGTCACTAGCGCGATTATGCAGGCGGGCGAAAACGACGTGGTGCTCATCGCCGGCAAAGGGCATGAAGATTACCAGTTGGTCGGCAATCAGCGCTTTGACTACTCGGATCGCGTCACTGCTGCACGTTTGCTGGGGGTGGTTGCATGATCCCGGTTACTCTGCGCACGCTGACCGAGGTGTTAAGCGCCGAACTGCTAGGCGCTGATTTACAGATAGATGCGGTCACCACCGACACGCGCCAAATTACCCCAGGCTGTCTGTTCATTGCCCTCAAGGGCGAAAACTTTGACGCTCACGACTTTGCCGTCGACGCGCTGAAAGCCGGTGCCGCCGCCTTAATTGTGAGCAAACGCCTGCCGATAGATGCCCCGCAGCTTGTCGTGGCCGACACGCGTATTGCGCTGGGAAAATTGGGTGCCTGGGTTCGTCAGCAGGTGCCGGCCCGCGTGGTGGCGTTAACGGGTTCTTCTGGCAAAACGTCAGTGAAAGAGATGACTGCCGCCGTCCTTCGCCAGTGTGGCAACGTGCTCTACACCGCAGGTAATTTCAACAATGACATCGGCGTGCCGCTGACGCTGCTGCGCCTGACGGCCGAATACGATTTTGCAGTGGTTGAGCTGGGTGCCAATCATCAGGGCGAAATAGCCTATACCACTGACCTTGCACGTCCACAAACTGCGCTGGTGAATAACCTTTCTGCGGCACACCTCGAAGGATTTGGTTCATTGGCCGGCGTTGCTCAGGCCAAGGGCGAAATTTTTGAGGGCTTGCCCGCTGACGGCGTTGCCATTCTTAATGCCGACAATAATGACTGGCCTCACTGGCAGGCACGTATTGGCAACAAAACCGTATGGCGCTTCTCTCCTGATGCCGCGGACGGCGTCGACTTCTTTGCCAGCAACGTTGAGGTTGGGGCGTTTGCCACCACCTTTACGCTGCATTCGCCGGTGGGGCAAATCGATGTGAGCCTGCCGCTCCCTGGCCGCCACAACGTGGCCAACGCTCTGGCTGCCGCGGCGCTCGCGCTGTCGGTAGGTGCGACTCTTGAGGCTGTACGCGCAGGGTTGTCTACGCTGGAGCCGGTGAAAGGGCGTTTGTTCCCCATTAAGCTGGCCGAGGGTAAAACGCTGCTCGACGACAGCTACAACGCCAACGTCGGCTCGATGACTGCGGCAGCGCAGGTCGTGGCAGACATGCCCGGCTATCGGGTGATGGCGCTGGGCGACATGGCCGAACTCGGCGACGAAAGCGAAGCCTGCCATCGTCAGGTTGGCGATGCGATTCGCCTGGCCGGGATCGATAAAGTGTTAACCGTGGGTCACTTTAGTCGTGCAATCAGCGACGCGAGTGGCTGTGGCGAACATCTTGAAGATAAAGCTGCTGTAATAGCCCGTTTAGCCAGCTTGTTATCTGAACACGCGGTAATTACCGTTTTAATTAAAGGTTCACGTAGTGCCGCGATGGAGCAGGTAGTACGGGCGTTACAGGAGAATGCAACATGTTAGTTTGGCTGGCCGAACATTTGGTCAAATATTATTCAGGCTTTAACGTCTTTTCATACCTGACGTTTCGCGCCATTGTCAGCCTGTTGACGGCTCTGTTCCTCTCCCTGTGGATGGGGCCTCGCCTGATTGCTTATTTGCAGAAACTGCAGATTGGCCAGGTCGTTCGCCACGACGGTCCAGAGTCGCATTTTAGTAAACGCGGTACGCCGACGATGGGCGGTGTGCTGATTCTGTTCTCTATTACTGTATCGGTTCTGATGTGGGCGTACCCTTCTAACCCTTACGTCTGGTGCGTGTTATTTGTGCTGGTAGGTTACGGCGCAGTGGGCTTTGTGGATGACTATCGCAAAGTGGTGCGTAAAGACACTAAAGGCCTGATTGCCCGCTGGAAATACTTCTGGCAGTCGGTCATCGCCTTGGTTGTTGCCTTTGTGATGTATACCGTAGGTAAAGATACGCCGGCTACCGAGCTGGTGGTGCCATTCTTTAAAGACATCATGCCGCAGCTTGGCCTGCTGTATATCCTGCTGAGCTATTTCGTGATTGTCGGCACCAGCAACGCGGTGAACCTCACCGACGGTCTGGACGGCCTGGCGATTATGCCAACGGTGTTTGTGGCAGCCGGCTTTGCGCTGGTGGCCTGGGCGACAGGTAACATGAACTTCGCCAATTATCTGCATATTCCTTATCTGCGACACGCCGGTGAGCTGGTTATCGTCTGTACGGCGATCGTCGGTGCAGGCCTCGGATTCCTCTGGTTTAACACTTATCCGGCTCAGGTCTTCATGGGTGACGTGGGTTCACTGGCCTTGGGCGGTGCGCTGGGGACTATCGCCGTGCTGCTGCGCCAAGAGTTCCTGCTGCTGATTATGGGCGGGGTATTCGTGGTTGAAACGCTGTCGGTTATTTTGCAGGTGGGGTCATTTAAGCTGCGCGGCCAACGCATTTTCCGTATGGCGCCGATTCACCACCACTATGAACTCAAAGGCTGGCCGGAACCGCGCGTTATCGTGCGCTTCTGGATTATCTCACTGATGCTGGTGCTGATTGGCCTGGCGACGCTGAAGGTGCGGTAACTATGACTGACTATCAGGGTAAAAAAGTGGTCATTATCGGGTTGGGGCTTACGGGCCTCTCCTGTGTTGATTTCTTTGTATCACGCGGCGTAACGCCGCGTGTTATCGATACCCGTATCAGTCCGCCGGGACTCGACAAGCTGTCTGAAGGTATTGAGCGTCATTTAGGGTCTTTGAATGAAGACTGGCTGCTGGATGCCGACCTGATTGTTGCCAGTCCGGGCATGGCATTGGCTACGCCCGCGCTGAGTGCAGCCGCCGATGCCGGTGTTGAAATCGTGGGCGATATCGAACTGTTCTGCCGCGAAGTGACGGTACCAATTATCGCTATCACGGGGTCTAACGGCAAAAGCACCGTAACTAGCCTGGTGGGCGAGATGGGTAAAGCGGCCGGTTGGCAGGTTGGCGTGGGCGGCAATATTGGCTTGCCGGTGTTGAGCATGCTCGGTCATGACTATCAGCTTTTCGTGCTTGAGCTGTCGAGTTTCCAACTGGAAACCACTCACAGTCTGCACGCGGCGGCGGCAACGATTTTGAACGTGACTGAAGATCACATGGACCGTTATCCGTTCGGACTACAACAGTACCGTGCAGCGAAGTTGAAAGTGTATGAAAACGCCAAGCTGTGCGTGGTGAATGCCGACGATGCCTTGACTATGCCAGTGCGCGGTGCCGATAAGCGCTGCGTCAGCTTTGGCGTGGACGTGGGCGATTACCACTTGAGTCGTCAGCAAAATGAAGTCTGGCTGCGCGTTCGTGGCGAAAAGATCTTCAATACCGGCGAAATGCCGCTGACCGGGCGTCACAACTATACCAATGCGCTGGCCGCGTTGGCACTGGCCGATGCGGTAGGTATTCCGCGCGCATCAAGCCTGAAGGCGTTGACCACCTTTACCGGTCTGGCACATCGTTTCCAGGTAGCACGCGTGCACAACGGCGTGCGTTGGATTAACGACTCCAAGGCGACCAACGTCGGCAGTACTGAAGCCGCGCTAAACGGTCTCCAGGTTGAGGGTACGCTGCATTTACTGCTGGGCGGAGACGGTAAGTCTGCCGATTTCTCTCCGCTGCTGCCTTATTTGCACGGTGAAAAAATGCAGAGTCAGGCTTTGCACGTTTACTGCTTTGGGCGTGACGGTGCTGAATTGGCCGACCTCCGCCCTGACGTTTCTTCGCTGTATGAGACGATGGAACAGGCAATGCGTGAAATTGGCGGACGTGTGAAATCAGGCGACATGGTGCTGTTGTCCCCGGCCTGCGCGAGTCTGGATCAGTTCAAGAATTTCGAACAGCGTGGTGATGTCTTCACCGCGTTGGCTAAGGAGCTTGGCTAATGCGTATTCGGATGCCTGGCCTTGGGCTGCTAAAAGGTTTTGGAAACAGAGCCAACGACTGGGTGATGGGCGTTAAA
Organism: Rouxiella sp. S1S-2; assembly: GCF_009208105.1. Classification (NCBI taxonomy): domain Bacteria; kingdom Pseudomonadati; phylum Pseudomonadota; class Gammaproteobacteria; order Enterobacterales; family Yersiniaceae; genus Rouxiella; species Rouxiella sp. S1S-2. The sequence goes on along the minus strand of NZ_WFKL01000001.1, from coordinate 4,746,832 downwards.
GACGGCGATACCCCTACGCTGGTGCTGTATGACCGTACATTGATGTGGATGACGTTTGGACTGGCGGTGATTGGTTTTGTGATGGTGACCTCGGCCTCCATGCCAATTGGTCAGCGACTGGCCAACGATCCTTTCATGTTTGCTAAACGTGACGCCGTTTATCTGGTGCTGGCATTCATTCTTGGCCTGATTACCCTGCGCGTGCCGATGATGGTGTGGCAGAAGTACAGCAACGTGCTGCTGCTTATCTCAATCATCATGCTGCTGGTTGTGCTGGTAGTGGGCAGCTCGATTAACGGTGCTTCTCGCTGGATTTCACTGGGGCCGCTGCGTATTCAGCCCGCCGAGTTCTCCAAGTTGTCGCTGTTTTGTTATCTGGCCAGCTATCTGGTGCGCAAGGTTGACGAGGTGCGAAGCAACTTCTGGGGCTTCTGCAAACCGATGGGCGTGATGGTTATTTTGGCCGTTTTGCTGTTGGCCCAGCCTGACCTCGGTACCGTGGTTGTTCTGTTTATTACCACCTTGGCGATGCTGTTTTTGGCCGGTGCGAAGATGTGGCAGTTCCTGGCGATTATCGGCTCGGGTGCCTTTGCGGTGTGCCTGTTGATTGTGGCGGAACCTTACCGTATGCGCCGCGTGACCTCCTTCTGGAATCCGTGGGCCGATCCTTTCGGCAGTGGCTACCAGTTGACCCAATCACTGATGGCATTTGGTCGCGGTGAATTCTGGGGGCAAGGCCTTGGAAACTCAGTACAAAAGCTGGAATATCTGCCCGAAGCACATACTGACTTTATCTTCTCGATTTTAGGTGAAGAGTTAGGGTATTTCGGTGTGGTTTTAGTACTGTTAATGGTATTCTTCGTCGCTTTTCGTGCTATGTCGATTGGACGTCGCGCGCTTGAGCTGGACCAGCGTTTTGCCGGCTTTTTGGCCTGTTCGATTGGCGTGTGGATTAGCTTCCAGGCGCTGGTTAACGTAGGCGCGGCTGCGGGCATGTTGCCGACCAAAGGTCTGACATTGCCGCTGATAAGCTACGGCGGTTCCAGCCTGTTAATTATGTCTACGGCGCTGACTTTGCTGCTGCGGATAGATTTTGAAACGCGTCTGGCGAAAGCGCAGGCGTTTGTAAGGAGTGCCCGATGAGTGGCAAGACCAAGCGTTTAATGGTGATGGCAGGCGGTACGGGAGGCCACGTCTTTCCCGGTCTTGCCGTGGCTCATCATCTGATGGCGCAGGGCTGGGAAGTTCGCTGGTTGGGTACTGCCGACCGCATGGAAGCTGACCTGGTTCCGAAGAACGGTATTGAAATTGATTTCATTAAAATCGCCGGATTACGTGGGAAAGGTCTGAAAGCGCAACTCACCGCTCCCATTCGCATATATCATGCGTGGCGCCAGGCGAAAGCCATCATGAAGCGCTTTCAACCTGACGTGGTGCTGGGGATGGGCGGATACGTGTCAGGTCCTGGTGGTTTAGCCGCCTGGTCATGCGGAATTCCGGTGGTATTACATGAGCAAAACGGCATTGCCGGCCTCACTAACCGCTGGCTATCGCGGATTGCAAAAACGGTGCTGCAGGCGTTCCCCGGTGCGTTTCCAAACGCGGCGGTGGTGGGCAACCCAGTGCGTACCGACGTGCTTGCGCTGCCGTTGCCGGATGAGCGCTTTGCCGGTCGTGAAGGTCAAATTAGAATTTTAGTGGTGGGCGGCAGTCAGGGTGCAAGAGTATTGAACCAAAGCATGCCGAACATTGCCTCACTGCTGGGTGACCGAGTCACTATTTGGCACCAGGTCGGCAAAGGCGCGTTGGAATCTGTTAATCAGGCCTACCAGCAGGCCGGTCAGACGCAGCATAAAGTGACCGAGTTTATTGATGATATGGCGCAAGCCTATGCCTGGGCCGATGTTGTGGTGTGCCGTTCTGGCGCGCTGACGGTCAGCGAAATAGCCGTTGCAGGATTGCCGGCCATTTTTGTGCCCTTCCAGCACAAAGACCGCCAGCAGTATTGGAACGCGCTGCCGCTTGAGAAAGCCGGTGCCGCTCGAATTATCGAGCAAAAGGATTTTAATGCCGGTGCCGTGGCCGATATTTTGGCCAGCTGGGATCGACAGAAACTGTTGGAAATGGCCCGCAGTGCGCGTGCGGTGGCCATTACGGACGCGACTGAACGCGTCGCCGCCGAAGTTGTGGCGGCAAGTCATAAATGAAAACGAGTGATTGAACGCTGCATCTTGAGCGCTCAGTCCGATTAACCAAATATTTAGCCGAAGTAATTGGCGTTACAGCCCGCTGTAGCATCAAGTACAGAGGATAAAAGAGTGATGAGAAACGTGAATACACAACAATTGGCGAAACTGCGTACCTTCGTGCCCGAGATGCATCGCGTCCGGCACATACACTTTGTTGGCATCGGTGGTGCCGGCATGGGTGGTATCGCCGAAGTGTTGGCTAATGAAGGCTATCAAATCAGCGGTTCCGACCTGGCGCCGAACCCGGTTACGCAGCAGTTGTCCGCTTTAGGTGCCACGATTTATTTTAATCACCGCCCGGAAAACGTGCTCGATGCCAGCGTCGTCGTGGTCTCAACCGCTATTTCTGCCGACAATCCAGAACTAATCGCCGCGCGAGAAGCGCGCATTCCGGTTATTCGCCGCGCCGAAATGCTGGCGGAGCTGATGCGTTTCCGTCACGGCATTGCCGTCGCGGGTACGCACGGGAAAACCACTACTACGGCCATGGTGACCAGTATTTATGCCGAGGCCGGTTTGGATCCGACCTTTGTTAACGGCGGTCTGGTGAAGGCGGCAGGCACGCATGCGCGCCTGGGTTCAAGCCGCTTCCTGATTGCAGAGGCGGATGAGAGCGATGCGTCGTTCCTCCATCTGCAGCCGATGGTGGCGATTGTGACCAACATCGAAGCCGACCACATGGACACTTATCAGGGCGACTTTGAAGTCCTGAAGCAGACATTTATCAACTTCCTGCACAACCTGCCTTTCTATGGTCGCGCAGTGATGTGTATAGATGATCCGGTTATTCGCGAGCTGTTGCCGCGCGTGGGGCGTCACGTGACCACCTACGGATTCAGCGAAGATGCTGACGTATTTATCGAAGACTACCGTCAGGTGGGGGCACAGGGTCACTTTACCGTTCGCCGTCTGGATAAGACGCCGATTGAGGTCATGTTGAATGCGCCGGGTCGTCACAATGCGCTTAACGCTGCGGCGGCGATTGCGGTCGCAACTGACGAAGACATCAATGACGACGCTATTCTCACTGCATTGGCAGGTTTTCAGGGCACTGGCCGCCGCTTCGACTTCCTCGGCGAATTCCCGCTGGAGAATGTCAACGGTAAAACCGGTAACGCCATGCTGGTTGACGATTACGGTCATCACCCAACCGAAGTTGACGCCACGATTAAAGCGGCGCGCGCAGGTTGGGAAGACCGGCGTCTGGTGATGGTGTTTCAGCCGCATCGCTACACCCGCACGCGTGACCTGTACGAAGATTTTGCCAACGTGCTGTCCCAGGTTGACCTGCTGGTGATGCTCGACGTGTATCCGGCAGGCGAAGCGCCTATTCCCGGCGCGGACAGCCGCTCCCTTTGCCGCACCATTCGTGCACGCGGGAAGCTCGATCCCATTTTGATTTCAGACATTGATGCGGTGCCTGGCATTTTGGCCCCCATCCTCGACGCTAATGACCTGATTCTGGTTCAGGGCGCGGGGAATATTGGCAAGGTGGCGCGTAAGTTGGCGGATCAAAAGCTCCAGGCGGCCAAGAAGGGAGATGAGCACTATGTCTAATCCTCAGGTTCAAGAGAAAGTTGCCGTACTGTTTGGTGGCACCTCGGCCGAGCGTGAAGTTTCACTGCAGTCTGGCGCCGCCGTGCTGGCGGGCCTGCGTGAGTCGGGTATTGACGCCCATGCGATAGACACCAAGACGTTTGCCGTCACCCGTCTTAAAGAAGAAGGTTACGACAAAGTCTTTATTGCGCTGCACGGTCGCGGCGGGGAAGACGGCACCTTGCAGGGCCTGCTCGAGCATTTAGACTTGCCTTATACCGGCAGCGGCGTGATGGCGTCGGCGCTGACCATGGATAAGTTTCGCACCAAGCTGGTGTGGCAATCGCTGGGCCTGCCGGTGACAGCGTTTGTGGCATTAAACAAAAAAGAGTTAGCAGGACTCGGGCTTAATCATTCTAACGGAAGAGGGCAGGGCGCTTTGGGTGAAAAAATCGCCGCGCTGGGACTGCCATTAATCGTTAAACCGAGCCGTGAAGGTTCAAGCGTGGGTATGAGTAAAGTCGATGCACCTGAGCAGTTGCAACAGGCTCTGGAAGAGGCATTTCTCCACGACGACGATCTGCTGATTGAACAGTGGCTGAGCGGTCCTGAATACACGGTAGCTATCGTGGGTGACCAAGTGATGCCGTCGATTCGTATTCAGCCTGCCGGTATTTTCTATGACTATCAGGCGAAATACATTTCTGACGAGACGAAATATTTTTGCCCAAGCGGCCTGGATGCCGATCAGGAACAACAGCTGGCCGAATTGGCGCTGCAGGCCTATCGCGCGCTGGACTGTAGTGGTTGGGGCCGCGTTGACGTGATGCAAGATAGTGAAGGGAACTTCAACTTGCTTGAGGTGAACACATCGCCGGGCATGACCAGCCACAGTTTGGTGCCGATGGCGGCCAAGCAGGCGGGATTAACTTTCCCGCAGCTGGTGGCTCGCATACTGGAGCTCGCCGACTGATATGTCTCAAGCTGCCCTAAATGCACGAGAGCGTGCGACGAAGGTTGAAAGCCAAGGCCGTCGTAGCAACGGTGGACAGCTGGCAGGAATGGTGTTCCTGCTGCTGGTGCTGGCGACCATCGGCTGGAGTGCCTGGGCGGTACTGAGCTGGATGGACGACGCCAAGCGCCTTCCGCTGTCTGAGCTGGTGGTGACCGGTGACCGTCACTACACCACCAACGACGATATTCGCCAGTCAATACTGTCGATGGGCGAGCCTGGCACCTTTATGACTCAGGACGTCAACGTCATTCAGCAACAGATAGAGCGTTTGCCGTGGATTAAACAGGTCAGCGTGCGCAAGCAGTGGCCGAATGAGTTGAAAATACATCTGGTTGAGTACGTGCCGGTCGCGCATTGGAATGATTTGCACATGGTGGATGCCGACGGCAAGTCCTTCAGCCTGCCGGCCGAGCGCGTAGCCAAACAGAAAATGCCGCTGCTGTATGGTCCGGAAGGCAGCGAACAGGACGTTTTGCAAGGCTATCAAACCATGAGCCAGCAGCTGAGTGCGTCCTCGGCCGGTAAGTTCACGGTGAAGTCTGTCTCAATGACAGCGCGTCACTCCTGGCAGTTAACGCTGGATGACGATACCCGTATTGATTTGGGCAGAGACGATCGCAGCGGGCGTTTGCAACGTTTTCTTGAGCTTTATCCGCGACTGCAGCAGCAAGCGGATACAGACAAGAAGCGCATCAGCTATGTTGATTTACGTTACGAAAGTGGTGCCGCCGTAGGTTGGGCTCCCGCGTTTATCGACCAAAATGGCAGTGATGGACAGAAAGTCGGTCAGCAAAACGCTCAGCAAAACAATAAGCAGAATCAAGCACAGGCTAAACAACAATGATCAAGTCGACGGACAGAAAACTGGTAGTTGGGCTGGAGATCGGTACAGCAAAGGTCGCTGCACTGGTAGGGGAAGTTCTGCCCGATGGCATGGTCAATATTATCGGTGTGGGAAGTTGTCCTTCCCGTGGCATGGATAAGGGCGGCGTAAACGATCTGGAATCGGTGGTGAAATGCGTTCAACGCGCCATTGATCAGGCCGAATTGATGGCAGATTGCCAAATTTCCTCTGTTTACCTTGCATTATCTGGTAAACATATCAGTTGCCAGAATGAAATAGGGATGGTTCCTATTTCAGAAGAAGAAGTAACGCAGGAAGATGTAGAGAACGTCGTGCATACCGCCAAATCGGTGCGCGTACGTGACGAACATCGCGTGTTGCACGTTATTCCTCAGGAATATGCCATCGATTATCAGGAAGGCATCAAGAATCCGGTCGGGCTTTCCGGCGTGCGTATGCAGGCTAAAGTTCACCTGATCACCTGTCATAACGACATGGCGAAGAACATTGTCAAAGCGGTAGAGCGCTGTGGCCTGAAAGTAGACCAGCTGATTTTTGCCGGTTTGGCCGCCAGTTACGCCGTTTTGACTGAAGACGAACGTGAATTAGGCGTTTGTGTGGTAGATATCGGCGGCGGTACGATGGATATAGCCGTTTATACTGGCGGCGCACTGCGTCATACTAAAGTTATTCCTTATGCGGGTAACGTGGTCACCAGTGATATCGCCTATGCTTTCGGCACACCGCCAACCGACGCTGAAGCGATTAAAGTGCGGCACGGTTGTGCACTGGGTTCAATTGTCGGTAAAGACGAAAATGTCGAAGTGCCGAGCGTGGGGGGGCGTCCCCCACGTAGCCTGCAGCGTCAGACACTGGCCGAGGTTATTGAACCGCGTTACACCGAATTGTTGAATCTGGTCAACGACGAGATTTTGCAATTGCAGGAGCAGTTACGCCAACAGGGCGTAAAACACCATTTAGCCGCCGGGATTGTGTTAACCGGAGGCGCTGCACAAATTGATGGTCTGGCAGCCTGTGCGCAAAGGGTATTCCATACCCAGGTGCGTATTGGTCAACCCTTGAACATTACCGGGCTGACAGATTATGCGCAGGAACCTTACTACTCAACCGCTGTAGGGCTGCTGCACTATGGTAAAGAGTCTCACCTGAGCGGTGAGGCTGAAGTGGAAAAACGCGCCTCAGTGGGCAATTGGTTTAAAAGAATCAATAGCTGGCTGAGAAAAGAGTTTTAATGTTTCAACAACGGGATCATAGTGAAGTGTATTGGTGATCCCGAAGCGACAGGCACAAAACGGAGAGAAACTATGTTTGAACCTATGGAACTGACCAACGACGCGGTGATTAAAGTCATCGGCGTCGGCGGTGGCGGCGGTAACGCTGTTGAGCACATGGTGCGCGAGCGCATCGAAGGTGTTGAATTCTTCGCCGTGAATACCGATGCTCAGGCATTACGTAAGACGGCAGTAGGCCAGACAATCCAGATTGGTAGCGGTATTACCAAAGGTCTGGGTGCTGGCGCAAACCCTGAAGTGGGTCGCAATTCTGCTGAAGAAGACCGTGAAGCCCTGCGAGTAGCACTCGAAGGCGCCGATATGGTGTTCATCGCAGCAGGTATGGGTGGCGGTACCGGTACTGGTGCAGCGCCTGTGGTTGCGGAAGTAGCAAAAGAATTAGGTATTCTGACCGTTGCCGTAGTGACTAAGCCTTTCAATTTTGAAGGCAAGAAGCGCATGGCATTCGCGGAGCAGGGTATCGCCGAGCTTTCCAAGCACGTTGACTCACTGATCACTATCCCGAACGATAAGCTGCTTAAAGTTCTGGGTCGCGGTATCTCTCTGCTCGACGCTTTCGGTGCGGCTAACGACGTACTTAAAGGCGCTGTACAGGGTATTGCCGAACTGATCACCCGTCCTGGCCTGATGAACGTCGACTTTGCCGACGTGCGCACCGTGATGTCCGAAATGGGCTACGCGATGATGGGTTCTGGCGTGGCGTGTGGTGAAGACCGTGCTGAAGAAGCAGCAGAGATGGCTATCTCCAGCCCGCTGCTGGAAGATATCGACCTGTCCGGCGCTCGCGGCGTACTGGTTAACATCACCGCCGGCTTCGACCTGCGTTTGGACGAGTTTGAGACCGTGGGTAACACTATCCGTGCTTTCGCCTCTGACAACGCCACCGTGGTTATTGGTACTTCCCTTGACCCGGAAATGAACGACGAACTGCGTGTCACCGTGGTGGCAACCGGTATTGGCATGGACAAACGTCCTGAAATCACCCTGGTGACCAATAAACCTGCTAGCCAACCTGTAATGGATCACCGTTATCAGCAGCATGGCATGTCGCCACTGCCGCAGGAAAACAAGCCAGCAGCGAAGGTGGTTAATGATCCGAACACGCAATCAAACAAAGAGCCAGACTATTTGGATATCCCAGCCTTCTTGCGTAAGCAGGCGGACTAATTTCACGATTTGTCCGAATTTTGGGATCTCCGCTCTTTGTGCTAAACTGTCCCACCGATCTTAAGGTATCCTTAGGTCGGTTGGATGGATAACATTGCGAGATAAAAACGATGATCAAACAACGTACATTAAAACGTATCGTTCAGGCGACGGGTGTCGGTTTACATACCGGTAAGAAAGTCACCCTGACTCTGCGACCTGCACCGGCTAACACCGGGGTCATCTATCGTCGCACTGACTTGAATCCACCGGTTGATTTTCCGGCAGATGCAAAATCCGTGCGTGATACCATGCTCTGTACTTGCCTGGTCAATGAGCATGACGTGCGTATTTCTACGGTTGAACACCTTAATGCGGCACTTGCAGGTCTGGGCATCGATAACATCGTTATCGAAGTCGACGCACCTGAAGTCCCGATTATGGACGGCAGCGCCGCGCCTTTCGTCTATCTGTTGATGGATGCAGGCATTGAGCTTCTGAATAGCGCTAAAAAGTTCGTTCGCATTAAAGAAACCGTGCGTGTTGAAGACGGCGATAAGTGGGCTGAAATGAAACCTTACAACGGTTTCCATTTAGACTGGACTATCGACTTCAACCACCCGGCTATTGAAGGCGATGCTAAGCGTTTTCAGTTAGAGTTCTCGGCCGAGTCTTTTGTTCGCCAGATTAGCAGAGCCCGAACCTTCGGATTTGTACGTGATATCGAGTATTTGCAGTCACGTGGATTGTGCCTGGGTGGCAGCTTTGATTGCGCGATTGTTGTAGATGATTACCGCGTGCTTAACGAAGACGGCCTGCGTTTTGAAGATGAATTCGTTCGTCACAAAATGCTCGACGGAATCGGTGACCTGTTCATGTGTGGCCATAACATTATTGGTGCGGTCAGTACCTTTAAGTCAGGCCATGCGCTGAACAACAAGTTATTGCAGGCAGTATTGGCGAAGCAGGAAGCCTGGGAATATGTGACCTTCCAGGATGAAGCCGAAGTGCCATTGGCATTCAAAGCCCCTTCTACAGTATTCGCTTAATCGGTACTGATATTACTTATTACGACTGGTTGTTTTGGCACCCTCTCCGGCCATTCCAGCCAGTCGTTCTAATGCCTTTCTAAGTTTCTCTGGGCTACGGCTCGCCAGTAATCGTAATTCATCCGCGCTCTGCATACTTATTTGCCTAACCGGCGGTAAGGGACCTTTTGATATTCCGGTTTTCTCATATTCCCGCGCTGAATTTTCATTTTTCTGCGATAAGTTTTCCGTTTTCGCCATCAACGATGGATTAATCCTGATGTCGATTGAAGACAATGATGGTAGTATTTGCGCACGAAGTGCAGAGAGAAGCGCCGGTTGTTCATAACGTAACCGCATCATCCAACTGGCATTTGCTATCTCTAGCACCAATACACCCTGGCGATAATTACCTACCCGGCAGCATGCTTGCATTTGGGTGGGTAGCAGACCTTTCACAGCGCGATTGAGCTTGAGTAATGCGGCCGCACGTTGTTGAACCACGCGCAGCGGGCTTTGCCCGGCGGCAGTGGCGTCGTCGAACAGGATATCTAATAATTGTGGGCGGCTGTTACGCATTGGCGAGCTCCGGCGGATTGTAAAACTTGTGATTGGTATTCTAAATCGTTGGCGACAATTTGGCAGAAGGTATTTTTGGCCGCATCTCCTGTTGGGGATGGTCGCGGCGAGCCTTGGCGTGTCGACGAATCTTTCACAAACTGAGCTGGCAAGTGTAACCAATACCTCCTCAAGTCTAAACCGTTTAAACATCGGCGCGCGCGGACTGACCAATCTGGCATGGCTGCAGGCCCATCGCCGCGCGTCCATCGGCGTTGATTACTGGCAGCAGCATGCACTGCGCACGGTCATCCGTCACCTTTCTTTTGCGTTGGCCCCTCAGGTTGTGACGTATAACGTCGTCAGCCATGAAGCTGTATTAGCCGACGTTGAACCCTTGCACGTGCAGCAACTCGCTCTGTTGGTCACGTTAAACTCGCTGCTCACGCACGAAGCAAAACCTCCCGTTATTATCCGTGATACTCAGCAAACGTTGCTCACGGCCTCCGCTAAACATCAGCCGGGTATCTGGCTGGCCGAGAGTTTGGGGATTCGCGCCGGGCCTCTCGCATCTCTGGTTTGATTGTCATTTCTGAAGTGATCTTTGCCGCTTTTACTCTGCATAAGTCAGCATGGCACAAGCCTGTAATTTATGTCGGTAAAAGCAAAAAGTACTAACAAAAATAGCGGCCGCAGCAGGCGGTCTCAAAGAGAAATCAAGAATCATGTTAAGCAAATTACTCACCAAAGTTTTTGGTAGCCGTAACGATCGTACACTGCGCCGTATGCGCAAAGTCGTTGACCAGGTTAACCGTCTTGAACCCGAAGTTTCAGCACTGTCTGACGAACAACTAAGAGCCAAAACCGATGAGTTTCGCGCTCGTCTGGAAAAAGGCGAAGTGCTTGAAACCCTGATCCCCGAAGCATTTGCCGTCGTACGTGAATCAAGTAAGCGCGTCTTCGGCATGCGTCACTTTGACGTACAGCTGCTCGGCGGTATGGTTCTGAACGAACGCTGTATCGCAGAAATGCGTACCGGTGAAGGTAAAACCCTGACCGCAACGCTGCCCGCCTACTTGAATGCCTTAAGCGGAAAAGGCGTTCACGTTGTTACCGTCAACGACTATTTGGCCCAGCGCGATGCGGAAAATAACCGTCCGCTGTTTGAATTCCTCGGTCTGAGCGTGGGCATCAACCTGCCCAATATGCCAGCACCCGCCAAGCGCGAAGCCTACGCCGCAGATATTACCTACGGTACCAACAACGAATACGGCTTCGACTATCTGCGCGACAACATGGCATTCAGCATCGAAGAGCGCGTACAGCGTAAACTGCACTACGCGCTGGTGGATGAGGTTGACTCCATTCTTATCGATGAAGCACGTACTCCGCTTATTATCTCGGGTCCGGCAGAAGACAGCTCAGAGATGTATATTCGCGTCGATAAGCTGATCCCTAAACTGATCCGTCAGGAAAAAGAAGATTCAGACAGCTTCCAGGGTGAAGGTCACTTCTCCGTGGATGAGAAGGCGCGTCAGGTTCATCTGACCGAACGTGGCTTGATTCTGATTGAAGAGATGCTGGCCGAGGCTGGCATCATGGAAGAAGGCGAATCGCTCTATTCCCCAACCAACATCATGCTGATGCACCACGTTACGGCCGCACTGCGCGCCCACGTGCTGTTCACCCGCGACGTTGACTACATCGTTAAAGACGGTGAAGTGATCATCGTTGACGAACACACCGGTCGTACCATGCAGGGTCGTCGCTGGTCAGACGGTCTGCATCAGGCCGTTGAAGCTAAAGAACACGTTGATATTCAAAACGAAAACCAGACTCTGGCATCAATTACCTTCCAGAACTACTTCCGTCTGTATGAAAAACTGGCCGGCATGACCGGTACTGCAGATACTGAAGCGTTTGAATTCAGTACTATTTATAAACTCGATACCATTGTGGTGCCAACCAACCGCCCAATGCAGCGTAAAGATTTGCCTGACCTGGTCTACATGACAGAGATGGAAAAAATCGGCGCAATCATCGAAGACATTAAAGAGCGCAGCGCCAACGGCCAGCCAATTTTGGTCGGTACTGCATCAATCGAAAAATCTGAAGTGGTTTCTCATGAGCTGACCAAAGCCGGTATTGAACACAGCGTATTGAACGCCAAGTTCCACGCCAAAGAGGCCGATATTGTCGCACAGGCCGGTCAGCCAAGCCGCGTAACCATCGCCACCAACATGGCCGGTCGTGGTACGGATATCGTACTGGGCGGAAGCTGGCAGGTTGAGATTGAGAAACTGGGCGAAGAGGCTACGGCCGAGCAAATCGCCAGCATTAAAGAAGCCTGGAATGTCCGTCACGAAGCCGTGCTGGCCTCCGGTGGTTTACATATTGTTGGTACCGAACGTCATGAATCACGTCGCATCGATAACCAGCTGCGTGGGCGTGCGGGTCGTCAGGGCGATGCCGGTTCATCCCGCTTCTACCTGTCAATGGAAGATCCACTGATGCGTATTTTCGCCTCAGACCGTGTATCAGGCATGATGCGCAAACTGGGCATGAAGCCGGGCGAAGCTATCGAGCACCCTTGGGTGACCAAAGCGATTGCCAACGCACAGCGCAAAGTTGAAGGCCGTAACTACGACATTCGTAAACAGCTGCTTGAATACGATGACGTCGCCAACGATCAGCGCCGCGCTATCTACGGCCAGCGTAACGAATTGCTGGACGTCACGGACGTGAGCGAAACCATCGCCAGCATCCGCGAAGACGTGTTCAAAAGCACCATCGACAGCTGCATTCCACCGCAGTCGCTGGAAGAAATGTGGGACATTGAAGGGCTGGAACAGCGTCTGAAGAACGATTTTGAGCTGGAAATGCCTATCAAAGAGTGGCTGGATAAAGAGCCTGAGCTGCATGAGGAAACGCTTCGTGAGCGCATTCTGCAAACGGCGAAAGATTCTTATGCGCGCAAAGAAGAAGTTGTTGGCATCGAAATGATGCGTAACTTCGAAAAAGGCGTGATGCTGCAAACGCTCGACTCCCTGTGGAAAGAGCATCTGGCAGCGATGGACTATCTGCGTCAAGGCATCCACCTTCGTGGTTATGCGCAGAAAGATCCGAAGCAGGAATACAAGCGCGAATCGTTTGCGATGTTCGCTTCTATGCTGGAATCACTGAAATATGAAGTGGTTAGCGTGCTGAGCAAGGTTCAGGTTCGTATGCCTGAAGAAGTTGAAGCAATGGAAGAGCACCGTCGCGAAGAAGCTGAGCGTTTGGCTCAGCAGCAGCAGCTTAGCCACGTTGCCTCTCTTGAAGAAGAGTTGTCATTGACCGCAGGCAGTCCGGCAGCCGCCGAGCGCAAAGTAGGGCGCAATGACCCTTGCCCATGCGGTTCAGGCAAAAAATACAAACAGTGTCACGGACGTCTGCAAAACTGATTGCTTGACTGAATACTACAAGATAATAAGGGCGGCTAATTACCGCCCTTAATTTTGAGATTTTTGTGAGGTAAAGAAGGTGAGTATTAAACAACTGAATATCTCGGTCGGGATTATCCGCAACGCTCAGAAAGAGATTTTCATTACTCAACGTGATGCATCTTCGCATATGGCCGGTTTCTGGGAGTTTCCAGGTGGCAAGATTGAAAGCGGAGAAACCGCCGAACAGGCGTTGATTCGTGAACTGCAGGAAGAGGTCGGCATTGATGCCGCCGAGCCTGAGCTTATCCGCACTCTGCAGCATACTTTCCCTGACCGAATCGTCAATCTTCACTTCTTTTTAGTGCAGAACTGGGCGGGAGAACCTTATGGTAAAGAAGGTCAGCCGAAGCGCTGGCTAGCGCAGAGTGAGATCAAGCAAAGTGATTTCCCACCGGCCAACGCCGAGATTGTTAAAGCGCTTTTAAACGACGAAATTTAAAAATGTTGAATAATGAGGTCGAGATTTATAAGGGGGAACATAAACTGTTCCCCCTTATCTTTATTTGATGTCGTCTTCGCTCCACTCGTCGAGATCGTTTATCTCGCCCTTACTTGGAATACGTTTTTCTTCATCGGCCCATTCTCCAAGGTCAATCAACTGGCAGCGCTTGGTGCAGAAAGGTCGGTATGGACTGTTTTCGCCCCAAATCACTTGTTTGCCACAGGTTGGGCAATTTACCTTAATAATATCGTTGTCCATGTTTGCTCCTAGCAGCAGGCAAGTTCAAAATTCAGTCTGGCCGGAACCTGGCCCTTTTCACTGTCCAACGGCAGGAAGCGAATGGCATAGCGCGTCTTGTGGCCTGAAACCTGCGGGTAAAGTTGGTATTCAAGAGAGAGTCGCAGTCGAAGCAGGTCTGCGCCTTCTGCATTGTCCTGAAAGAAACCGTTTAGGCTTATTTGGTTGCGGAAAGGCCCCGACTGACGAATCAGGTCCAGAACGCGGGTCAGCGACTTGTGAAGCGGTTGTAGCGTTTCGAGCCAGTTATGCACATCGGTGTCGCGCATCGCCTGTGGCATATGCATCCAAATATGCAGCGTCGGCAAGTCAAAACTGCAGCAGCCGCCGGGAATACTCAAGCGCTGTTTTACCAGGCTGACCATGCGGTCCTCTTTGAGCGCCTGACCCATTCTTGGCGCACTCATCAGCACTGACGCCGTGTCTTTCAACTCAGCGCGCAGTTCATGAATACGGGACATCTCAACGCCGGGAACGTCGGACCAAAGCAGCAGTTTTTGCTGTTGACGTTCAAGCTCTTTTAACAGATCGGTTCGTACTTCGCCGCGTTCCAGCACGTCTAAAAGATCGGACGCAGTACGGAAAAAAGTCAGGGCGGAAGCAATAGAACTGAGCTGAGGATTGGCGTGTAACTGTTGTAAAAGAAACTCAATGCGCAGCCAGGTGCGCATTTTTTCATTTAAAGGATGTTCAAAGAGAACGGTAGTACCCACATCACTCATTCTTGTCAATATCCTGTCGGGTCGCTGAAGCCGCTAAATCCAGATAACGGCTATGTAATGAAGCAACACGCGGCTCGATCGTCTCGGGACCACCGTTGTTATCAATTATGTCATCCGCACAGGCCAACCTCTGTTGGCGTGAGGCCTGCGCGGCAATAATACTTTCGGCCTGCTGACGGCTGACGCCATCACGGCTGATGGTTCTCAAAAGCTGTACTTTTTCGCTAACGTCGACCACAAGTACGCGATTTGCACGCCCTTGTAATCCATTTTCTACCAAGAGAGGCACCACCCAAAGCACATAGGGTGAAGAGGCTGCCTTGATTAAACGTTGTGTTTCAGCCTGTATTATAGGATGAAGAAGTTGGTTAACCCATTGTTTATCTGCGGTATTACTAAAGATAATTTCACGCAGACGCGGGCGGTTAAGTGAGCCGTCATTGAGAACGATTTGTTTACCAAATCTTTCAACTAAAGCATGCAGAGCCGGCATTCCCGGTTCTACCACCTGACGAGCAAGGATATCCGCGTCCACCAGCGTAACGCCAAGGCGCACAAACGCGTTGGCGATCGTACTCTTGCCGCTTCCTATCCCGCCGGTGAGTGCAACAATATAGCTCATACTTTTGCTCGAATGCTTTTATGCGAAAAATATCGATATCCTAAATGATAAAGGTATCGTCAGTAAGTGCAAGCCAAGTCCATCGGGGTTTTTATCCTAAATTGATCCTGCAAACTGTGAGGTGAGATCCAAAACCGCCTCTTGCCGTGAGGCTATTCCTGAGTATGATAAAACCACTGGAGAAGGTGCAAACTATCACTCGCTTGTCGGCTCGCGCTGCAGGCTTTTAGCCCAACCAGGACAACTCAATGCGTATTGAAGAAGATTTAAAATTAGGTTTTAAAGACGTCCTCATTCGTCCAAAACGCTCAACTCTCAAGAGCCGTTCCGAAGTAGAACTCGAACGTACTTTCACATTCAAGCACTCGGGCCATAGCTGGTCGGGTACTCCCGTTATTGCCGCCAATATGGATACTGTCGGTACTTTTAGTATGGCTGAAGCACTTGCATCGTTTGGTTTATTGACCGCGGTCCACAAGCACTACAGCGTTGAGCAGTGGCAGGCGTTTATCGCACTGAGCAGCGAATCTGTATTGCGGCACGTCATGGTATCAACCGGCACATCGGGCGCAGATTTCACTAAACTGATGAATATTCTTTCCCTGTCCCCGCTGCTGAAATTTATCTGTCTTGACGTCGCCAATGGCTATTCCGAACATTTTGTCGAGTTTCTTCAACGGGTGCGGGAAGCCTGTCCGGACAAAGTTATCTGTGCCGGCAACGTGGTGACCGGTGAAATGGTTGAAGAACTCATCCTTTCCGGGGCCGACATTGTCAAAGTGGGGATCGGGCCGGGGTCGGTGTGCACCACGCGAGTTAAAACGGGCGTTGGTTATCCGCAGCTCTCGGCAGTGATTGAGTGTGCCGATGCGGCTCACGGCCTCGGTGGACAGATAGTCAGCGACGGTGGCTGTGCGGTGCCTGGTGACGTTGCCAAAGCCTTTGGCGGCGGCGCAGACTTCGTTATGCTCGGCGGTATGCTGGCGGCCCACGACGAGTGCGAAGGCACAATCGTCGAGGAAGAGGGTGAAAAGTTCATGCTTTTCTATGGTATGAGTTCGGTATCTGCCATGAAACGTCACGTGGGTGGCGTTGCTGAATATCGTGCCGCCGAGGGCAAAACGGTTAAACTGCCGCTGCGAGGCCCGGTGGAAAATACTGTGCGCGACATCCTCGGAGGCTTGCGTTCTGCCTGTACCTACGTGGGTGCAGAACGTTTGAAAGAGCTGACTAAACGCACGACTTTTATTCGTGTTGCCGAACAGGAAAATCGCCTGTTTGGTCAATAGACTGCATGACGGCGGTGACGTGGCCGCCGTTTTTAATCTCCGCATTCCTTAGTTCATTGCTGCGCCCAGATTGAAGATAGGAAGATACATAGCGATAACCAGCCCGCCTACAATCACGCCCATAAACAGCATCATCAAGGGTTCTATTTTCTGTGCCATTCCTTCGGCAAGCTCATTGGCCTGCTCGGCGTGCCATTCCGCCAGCTTCTGAAGCAGTGTGTCCAACGCGCCTGATTCCTCGCCAATACGTACCAGCTGTCGGCACAGCGGTGGGAAGAGTGGGGACTCTGTAAGCGCCTTATGCAGCGGCAGTCCCTGAGCTAATTGCAGGGTCAACAGCCCGACGGCTCGCTTGTAGTGCAAATTACTGATTGAAGATTCTGCCGCTGAGAGACCGGCACTGAGCGTCATTCCTGCACGTTGGGTCAGCACCAGCGTTTGAAACAGCTGACATAAACAGCCATAGCTAATCAGTTTTTTTACTATCGGCAGCTTCAGCAGCCAGCGTTGTTCCTTCCATTGCCATTTTTCCTGCGGATGTAAATAATGAGAATAACCGCCATAACTTAGGCCAATAATCGTCGCTAATACGGGGCCATAGTGAATGATCCAGTCAGATCCTGAAATGAGCATCTGCGTAAACAAGGGCAGTTCAGCGTCAAACGACAGATAGATTTTGGCAAATTCCGGTAACACCATGGTCAGCATGAGCAGGGTAATGGCTGAGGCAATGACCATCACGATGAGCGGATAGCGCAGGGCTTTCTTCACCGTTTTTTGCAAGCGAATGATTTGCTCCTGCTGAATTGCCAACTGCAAACAACAGTTGTCCAACTGGCCAGTTAGTTCGCCAATGGTAATGACCTGCGGATAAATAGCAGGAAACACCAAAGGATATTGCTGCAGCACTGTCGACAGCGGTTGCCCCTCATTAACCTGTTTGACTACGTCAGTCAGCACGCAGCGCCAGGCGGGCAGAGGGTGATCGGTAGCCAGCAGCTTCAAGCTCATTGTCAGTGGCAGACCGGTTTGTAGCAGAGTGGCCAACTGTCTGATAAATGCGATGCGCTCTTTGTTTTTCCAATAGCGCTGACTAAGTTTGGTGAGCCTCTTGATTGAAAGAGGTTGTAGCCCTTGGAGCATCAGTTGCTCAAGCACCTCCTGCGGCTGCGATGAGAGATTTTCACCGCTGTGCAGTTGGCCAATATCATCAAGAGCCTGCCACTTAAACAGATAAAGACTCGCCTTGGTCACCTTGTTCTCCTTCACCCATTACGCGATAAAGTTCGCTCAACGACGTCGTGCCTTGCTCGACCAAAGAAATACCCGAAGCAAAAAGCGTCTGCTGGCTTTGTGCCGCAGCAATACCGCGCAGCGCTTGAGAATCTGCACCGTTGACCAGGGCCTGTTGCAGTTGTGGACTGTTCTCCAGCATTTCGTAGACCCCCACGCGGCCGTAATAACCAGAGAAGCAGTGTTTACAGCCCTGCGCTTGCCAAACCTCTATTTCCTTTGCCACCTCCTGATGTTCGTCCTTTACCCGCGCCCGCTGACGAGTTTTACAATGTGGGCAAAGTTTTCTGACCAGGCGCTGGGCAATCACCAGCCGCAGACTGGCGGCAATCTGGTAGCCCTCGACGCCCATTTGTGCCAGTCTCACCAATGTTTCGGTCGTAGAGTTGGTATGCAGCGTCGAAAGCACCAAATGGCCAGTTTGTGAGGCTTTAACGGCTATCTCTGCCGTTTCTGCATCGCGAATTTCGCCAATCATAATGACATCAGGGTCTTGCCTGAGCAGTGAGCGCAACACCTTGGCAAAACTCAGCGACGTTTTGCTGTTGATTTGCGTCTGGTTAATGCCGCGCACCGGGATCTCAACCGGATCCTCCACACTGCAAATATTTCGTCTTATGGTGTTTAGGTGGCGCAGCCCGGTATAGAGCGTGACGGTTTTACCACTTCCCGTCGGGCCGGTGACCAGAATAAGTCCCTGCGGTTTATCAAGTGCGGCAAGGTATTTCTTTTGCTCGCTGGCGGAAAATCCGAGCTGTTCCAAAGACAGCTCCTGCTGCGTTCTATCAAGAATACGCAACACAATCTTTTCACCGTACAGCACCGGTAGCGAAGAGATACGCAGGGAGTAGCGCTGCTTATCGAGCGTCACCGACATCTGCCCATCCTGCGGCAGACGATGCTCTGCCACATTGAGCTGCCCCATAATCTTGAGGCGAGCAAGTACGCTGGCCATCAGCGAGAATTCCGGCGCAGGCAACTCTTGCAGCACGCCGTCGATTCTCAGACGGACGCGTAGCTGATTTTCGAACGGTTCAAAGTGGACATCAGACGCGCGGCGCTGAATGGAAAGCTTCAGTGTGTGATTGAGAAACTGCACCACCGGTATTTTGCTGTCTTGATCCACGTCGTGATCTTCATTTTGCTGATTCTCCTGCGCATTATCCTCCCGCGTATTCTCTGGCTGGCTCAGCGCGTGCTCCACCTGCGTTTGCGGCCAGAATTCGATATTTACCTTCAGCGCACAGGTAAAACGCAGGGCGGTGAGCAGTGCCGTTGAGTCCGTGGTTTCCTGATGACAGGCCACGCGCAGGCATTCATCTTCTATAGCAATAAGCACCGCACCATAGCGATGACATTGCAGCCGCAGAGTCTCGCGAAGCGCACTGAGTTTCTCTTTCATCAGTGCGTACTCGGGTCACTGAAATGAAAGATTTGCTTGCAGGCGTCGACCAATCCCACATTACCGGCGTGGGTGCACTGGCGGGTCCAGTCAATGCTGCCGTCGACCTTGTCAACGACCGGTGTCATCACCACGGTGAGGCCGTTTAGCGCCTGTGAACCACTGAGAGTGATAATCCCTGCCTTTACATCAATGCCGCTGACGTAACGTGAGGCTTTGGAGGCGGGAATGCTTGAAACGCCGTTATCACAGGTCGTCAGCTCGCCCAAATCGATGCTGCAAAGCTCGCTGGCGGTCTTATAGGGGATCATGGTTTGTAGCATGTCGGTCAGCGCGGCTTTTTGCGTATAAGACTGATAGGCCGGAATGCCAATGCCGCTAAGAATGCCAATAATGCCGATTACCACCATCAGTTCAATCAGCGAAAATCCCCGTTGCCGGCGAGACTGTGGTTGCTGTTGGGAAAAGCGCTGCGAAAACGTGGCGTGGCTGAAAGTGAGTGAATGCATGAGGTGTTCCATCCTTGAAGTCAGTGATGCCGTAGTGGCAAGACGTAAACTAATCGCCATATTCGTAGCAGGCCAGCATCCGTTATCGAGTGCTCAAGATGTCACGCAAAATGAAATGAAAGAGGAGGAGATATACAAAAAAACAGGAATAGAGTGCACAAACTTCCCCGCGCTGTGGCGGGGAAAGGAGCTAAGGCAGAGGGTTAACGAAAACGCATCGACAGGTCGAGGGCGCGCACGTGTTTGGTCAACGCGCCAACGGAAATATAGTCAACGCCCGTTTCAGCAAACTCACGCAGCGTGATATCTGTTACATTGCCTGATACTTCAAGCTGTGCTCGTCCGGCGGTCAGGGTAACGCCTTCGCGCATCATCTCGACGGTAAAATTATCGAGCATGATGATATCGGCACCCGCTTCCAACGCCAGCTCAAGTTCGGCCAGGCTTTCAACTTCAACCTCTACCGGTACGTCGGCGTGGATCCACAGGGCGCGCTCAACGGCGGCTTTAATTGAGCCGCAGGCAATAATGTGGTTTTCCTTAATCAGGAAGGCATCGGCCAGCCCCAGACGATGGTTACTACCGCCGCCGCAGAGCACCGCGTATTTCAGCGCGGTACGCAGGCCAGGCAAGGTTTTACGCGTGTCGAGCAGGCGAGTTTGCGTGCCTTCAAGCAGTTTGACAGAGTGATTTACCGCACTCGCAACGCCGGACAGCGTTTGGACAAAGTTCAACGCCGTTCTTTCCCCGGTAAGCAGCAGTCTGGCAGGACCAGCAATGTCGAACAGCGGTTGGTTTTCGCTGATAGGACTGCCATCTTTGACGTGCCAGGTTATCTCGACTTCATCTCCGCCGAGCTGGGCGAAGACTTCATCGACCCAGCCCGAACCGCAGAAAACGCCGGCTTCACGGGTAATCACGGTGGCAATAGCCTGTTTATCCGCCGGCAGAAGTTGGGCGGTTAAATCACGATTGGCATCGACTTCGCCGCCCAGGTCTTCACGCAATGCCTGAGCAACAATAAGTGGGATATCGTCGTGGATACGACTGAGCAACTCTGCGCGGCGACTTTCAATGCTGTAGCGGCGAGTGGGCATACAAAACTCCGAAAATGACGGGTAGGATAGTCAAAAAAACATGCTACCCTTTTGCTTTCACAAGCGCCATGAAGAAGTACCCTACAACCCACTGCTGGTGAGGTCATTAATGCAGTTAATACAAGGCTGGTTAACCGAAGCACGTCGCGTGATTTCTCCGCATTTCGACCTGCGTCCAGAGGATGAATCTCCCTCATTACTGGTTATCCATAATATCAGCCTGCCGCCCGGAAAATTTGGCGGACCTTATATCGACCAGCTGTTCACCGGCACGCTCAATCCACAGGATGATCCTTTTTTTGAACAAATTCATCAGCTACGCGTGGCGGCACACTGTTTGATCCGTCGAGACGGCGAAGTGGTGCAATACGTGCCTTTTGATAAGCGCGCCTGGCATGCTGGCGTATCCAGTTTTCAGGGAAGAGAGCGCTGTAATGACTTCTCTATCGGAGTCGAGCTGGAAGGTACTGACTTTGAGCCGTTTACCGCTGAGCAATATGAGAGTTTACTTCGCGTTACCGATTTGATACTAAAGCACTATCCTGTCGATTTGCAGCATATTACTGGGCACAGCGATATTGCCCCGGGCAGAAAGACCGATCCCGGGCCACATTTTGACTGGCATCGCTATCTTGATGCCGTTCAACACCTTGTGCCGCATGAAACATCAAGAGAGAGTCCTCGTCCATGACGTTAATTACTTTGCTGCTGGTTTTAGCCTGGGAGCGTTTATTTAAGCTCGGTGAACACTGGCAGCTCGATCATCGCTTTGAAGTTATTTTCCGCCGCGGCCGCGCCGCTTCTATGACCAAAACGCTGGCGATTTTTGTGGTCTGGATGGCGGTGCTGTGGGGGATTTTACGTCTGGTGCACGGCACTTTCTTTGGCATCCCTTCGCTGGTGCTGTGGGTGGTGATTTGCCTGCTGTGCATTGGCGCGGGTCTTAAGCGTAAACACTATCGTGCTTATCTCAAAGCGGCGCGTCAGGGCGAAGTCAATGCCTGTTCCGAAATGGCGGAAGAATTGGCGCTGATTCACGGACTGCCGGTGGATTGTACCGAGGGCGAACGGTTAAGAGAGCTGCAGAATGCGCTGATCTGGATAAATTTCCGCTATTATTTGGCGCCGTTATTCTGGTTTGTGGTGTGTGGTCCCTATGGGCCGGTTGCTCTGGGCGGCTATGCCGTTCTGCGCGGCTATCAAACTTGGCTGGCGCGAAATACAACGCCCCTCAAGCGCAGTCAGTCCGGGGTTGATAATCTTCTGCACGTGCTTGATTGGATTCCTGTGCGTTTGGCGGGGGTTGCCTATGCGCTGATTGGTCACGGTGAAAAAGCTTTACCGGCTTGGTTTGCCTCATTGGGCGATATTCACTCTTCCCAATATCAGGTTTTAACGCGGCTGGCGCAGTTCTCTCTGGCGCGCGATCCGCACCTTGATCCGGTGCAGACCCCGCGTTCAGCAGTAGCAATGGCGCGTAAGGTCACTATCATCATTCTGATTGTCGTGGCGCTGTTGACGATTTACGGCACTTTGGTGTAAGACCAAACCGTTCAATCCTAGTGATTATCCGCCGGTGGTTCGCCAAACACCGGCATGCCTTCATCGTCCCAGATGATAGTTTTTAGGCGCGTATGGCGGTTCGGGTCATACAGCGGGTCACCCTGAATCTCGGTGTAGTTCCGCGCATGATAAACCAGCACGTCTTCGCCTTTTTCATTCTGCGTAAAGCTGTTATGCCCCGGCCCAAACTGTTTATTATCGGCCTGTGTCTTGAATACCGGCGTCGACGATTTGTGCCATTGGCTCGGATCGGTGATGTCGCTTTCAATATCGGCCCACAGCAGCCCAATGCAGTAATTCTCGTCGGTGGCGCTGGCGGAATAGGTGATGAAGAGCTTGTCGTAACCTTCAATGACTGCTGGGCCTTCGTTCACTTTAAAACCTACTGTTTCCCACGGCAGTTCGGGCTTGCTGAGCATCACCGGCGCCGTTTTCAGCGTCCACGGATTGCTCATCTCGGCCAGATATAAATTTGAATTTCCCTCGATCTCTGGGTCTTTCTGCGCCCACAGATAATAGCTTTTTCCTGCGTGGCTAAAATGGGTGGCATCCAGCGAGAAGCTGTCTATTGGCGTCGCTACGCGGCCCTTTTCCTGCCATTTTCCACTCAGTGGATCGGCGTCTGAGCACTCAAGAACAAACATCCGGTGCTGAAACAGCCCTTTTACGATTTTTTCAGACGGCGCAGCGGCAAAATAAATGTACCAGTTGCCGTTGATATAGTGCAGTTCTGGCGCCCAAATCAGCGCGCTCATTGGGCCACCGGTGTGCTTGCGCCAGATAATGCGCGGTCTGGCTTCCGCTAAACCCTCGAGAGTGGCCGAACGGCGGATCTCGAGCCGGTCATATTCCGGGACTGAGGCAATAAAATAGTAGTGGCCGTCGGTGTGGCGCCAGATGTGAGGATCGGCGCGCTGCGTAATGAAGGGATTGGCGTAAACACTGTTACTCATGCTTGGGTTCCTTGCTAGCAAAGACCGGTAAATCGACTTCACCCCGTGTAGCTTCGGGGTAGGCGTTAAGTTCGCTGTTCTTGTTTAGTTCAGTATAGTTACGACGGCGGATTTCCAGGTCAGCCTGAATGGTTTTCATCAGTTCACGGTCAACTTTCAACAGTTTGACCACGCCGGCGGTGATTAAATATCCCACGCCCGGTATCACGGTGAACAGCAGCACGATACCGTTAAGCGCGTGTTCAGTCTGTGATGTGGCCCCCGCCTGATAGCCATAAACCGACAGCAGAAAGCCCACCATCGCCCCCGCCACCGCCAGTCCGCATTTCAAAAAGAACAAATTGCCCGAGAAACTGATGCCGGTACTGCGTTTGCCGGTTTTCCACTCACCGTAATCATCGACGTCGGCCATCAGCGACCAGTGCAGCGGTGACGGCAGCTGGTGGAGGATATTGAGCAAGAAATAAGCCACCAGAATCAGCGACGTCATATGCGGGTCGAGGAAGTAGAAACCGCAGGAGAACAGGGTGAGGATAATATTGGTCCAGAAAAAGACTTTTAGTTTGCAGAATTGGTCGGTGAGCGGTTTGGCGAGTGCGCTACCGATCATCATGCCAACCACCCCGAGGCTGATAAAAAGACTGGCGAACGAGGTCGATTTTTCCATCACCCAAGTGACGTAATACATCGTTGCCGCCATGCGAATAAAGCCCGGACAAACGTTGCAGAAAGTGAGCAGCAAAATGCGTACCCACTGGTCATTCTTCCACACGTCTTTTAAATCGCCTTTAAGGTCGCGCTTGGTGATGACTGCGGGCTGGATTCGTTCTTTAACAGAACTAAAGCAGAACAGGAACATCCCCAGTGCAATAAACGCCATCACGGCAATCGACATTTGGTATCCCTTTGCCTTATCCGCGCCGCCAAACCACTGTGCCATTGGCAGCAGTGAAGAGGAGAGGATTAGGGTGGCGATACCCACCATAAAGAAGCGGTAAGACTGGCAGGAGACGCGCTCTTTTGGATCAGCGGTGATCACACCGCCCAGTGAGCAGTAGGGAATGTTGATGGCGGTATAGGTGAGCGACATCAGGAAGTAGGTCGCAAAGGCGTAGATAACTTTGTTCGAATAGCTCCAGTCGGGGGTGGAAAACATTAAAATGCTGAACAGCGCGAAGGGCAGTGAAACCCACAGCAGATAGGGGCGGAAGCGGCCCCAGCGCGTCTGTGTGCGATCGGCGATGGCGCCCATAATCGGGTCGCTTATGGCATCAATAACCCGAATCGACAGGAGCATGACGCCAACCAGAGCCGGTGCCAGCCCGAAAACGTCGGTATAAAAATAGCTTAGAAACAGGGTAATGGTGCCCCAAATCATATTGCAGCCCGCATCTCCCATGCCGTATGCAACTTTTTCTTTAAAAGACAGTGCGCCTTGTCTCATGGACTCTCTCCAAAACGGGGGACGGATAACTAAGTGTTTGAAGTATTGACGCGAGTTATAGGAATGAGTCAGGAGATAAGAAGCGTAGAGATGGACAAATTGGTTACGAAAATGAAAGTGTGAGCCAGCTTACATTTAACCTCGAGCACCAAACGCCATAAAAAAACCCGACCGCATGGTCGGGTTTCGAAGAGTAAGCGTCGCAGCTTTGCGCTGCGTGAATGGCTCTATTTAAGTGATGCGTGAGTAACTGGGGTATTTTTGCCTTTCAGCTTGTAGCTGACGCCAAGAACAACCAACCACACTGGGATTAGAATCACTGAAATCTGAATATCCGGCGTTATGTACATAATCACCAGAATAGCCGCCAGGAAAACCAGGCAGAGATAGTTGCCGAACGGATAAAGCAGCGCCTTGAATTTCGGGGTGATGCCTTCACGGTTTTTCGCCTGACGGAACTTCAGGTGTGCGAGACTTATCATCGCCCAGTTGATTACCAGGGCAGAAACCACCAGCGCCATCAGCAGGCCAAAGGCTTTGCCCGGCATCAGGTAGTTGATAAGCACACACAGCGCCGTTGCCAGTGCTGAAATACCAATTGCCACGTAAGGCACGCCACGGCGGTCAACCTTCAGTAGCGCTTTCGGACCATTACCCTGTTTAGCCAGGCCAAACAACATGCGGCTGTTGCTGTATACGCAGCTGTTGTAAACAGACAGAGCCGCCGTCAACACTACGACGTTGAGCAACGTCGCCACCAGATTGCTGTCGAGTGCGTGGAAAATCAGCACAAACGGGCTGCCGCCTTCAACGACCTTGGTCCACGGATACAGTGACAGCAGAATGGCGAGCGAGCCGATATAGAAAATCAAAATACGGTAGATGACCTGATTGGTGGCTTTTGGAATGCTCGTTTCCGGGTTAGCGGCTTCGGCGGCGGTAATACCCACCAGCTCAAGTCCACCGAAGGAGAACATGATAACCGCCATCGCCATCACCAGACCGCTGATGCCGTGCGGGAAGAATCCGCCCTGCGCCCAAAGGTTGGTCACCGTAGCCTCAGGACCGCCGTGACCGCTGGCGAGCAGCCATGCGCCAAAGACAATCATGCCAACGATAGCCACGACTTTAATGATTGAGAACCAGAATTCCATCTCGCCGTAAATTTTTACATTGGTCAGGTTAATGGCGTTAATCAACACAAAGAATACCAGTGCGGAAACCCAGGTCGGGATCTCCGGCCACCAATACTGCACGTAAATACCCACGGCAGTAAGTTCTGCCATCGCGACCAATACGTACAATACCCAGTAGTTCCAGCCTGAGGCGAAACCGGCGAAATTGCCCCAATATTTGTAGGCGAAGTGGCTGAAAGAACCAGCAACCGGCTCTTCAACGACCATTTCACCTAGTTGGCGCATGATCAAAAATGCGATCACGCCGCCAATGGCATAGCCAAGCAGAACGGAAGGCCCTGCCATTTTGATGGTCTGCGCTATTCCCAGAAAAAGCCCAGTACCGATTGCGCCACCTAATGCAATGAGCTGTATATGGCGGTTTTTTAGTCCGCGCTTTAGCTCCTCGCCGTGCTGCTTATCATCCATTTCCCGATCCTCTGTCGTTAGGGAAAAAAGCTACAAATTTGCTTAAAACGTTGGCTGTAAGCCAAAAGTTACACATTTTGTATCTAATTATTTACGGCTGTAATGCGACAAATAAGCAGCATTAACTACCGTTCGGCCAAGAATAGTGTTAAGCGAAAAAGTTTGCACCTGCTTTATTGAATTAGCGCCTAAGAAATGAGCAAACCGTTTGAAAAGTTGTCCGAAAACGGTGAAATGTGATCCAGGGCACGTTATAAAAAGAAATGCTAAATATTTGTTAAATTGTGCGAGATGGGCGGTTTTAAGGGGGGCTCGATATGGACTTCGCGTGAATACTTTGTTACTTTACGGCCACGTTTTTTGAATTGGTATTACCAATTGACTCCGAGCTAGTCACGTGACCTATAAGGCAGATAAACGTTCCTATGGCCTACAGTAAAATTAGACAGCCGAAGTTATCTGACGCGATCGAGAAGCAGCTGGAGTCCCTGATCCTTGAAGGCACTCTGCGCCCTGGTGAAAAGCTTTTGCCTGAGCGCGAACTGGCAAAGCAGTTTGATGTTTCTCGGCCTTCGCTAAGAGAAGCTATTCAGCGCCTGGAAGGTAAAGGCCTGCTGTTACGTCGCCAGGGTGGTGGCACATTCGTTCAAAGCAACTTATGGCAAAGCATTAGCGACCCCCTTGCAGAATTACTTTCCGATCATCCTGAATCGCAGTTCGATCTCCTTGAAACCCGTCACGCCCTCGAAGGTATAGCCGCTTATTATGCAGCGCTTCGCGGAACGGAAGAAGACTTGCAGCGTATTCGCGATTGTCACCTGGTGATTCAAACGGCGCAGGACAGTGGCGATCTCGATGCTGAAGCCGATGCGGTCATGCAGTATCAGGTAGCTGTAACAGAAGCGACGCACAATGTGGTGTTGCTGCACCTGCTCCGTTGTATGGGGCCGATGCTTGAAAAAAATGTTCGACAGAATTTTGAATTGCTTTACTCGCGCCGTGAAATGTTGGCGATGGTGAGCAACCACCGCGCCGGGATATTTGCAGCGATTGTCGCACGTGAGCCAGAAAAGGCCCGCGAAGCATCGCACCGTCACCTGGCGTTTATTGAGGAAGTTTTGCTGGATTTGAGCAGGGAGCACAGTCGTCGTGATCGTTCACTACGTCGACTCCAGCAACGTAAGGAAGAAAATTAAACTCTGGGTAAACCTGGCTGTTCGCATACCTATAGCCCGTCGTTTGGGCTCTGAGAATAATTTTGGAAGCTTTTATGCTCTCCCGTGGGAGCAGAAACTACACTGACGGGCCTGTCTTCGTGCGTTTTAGAAAACGAAGCTGTGGTAAGAGCGCAGAAAAGTTAAGAGCGCAGGAAGACAGGCTCCAGATAAACCAACGTATTAGAGACAGATAAGGAAAAGCACCATGTCAGAACGTGTAAATAATGACGTGGATCCGATCGAAACTCGCGACTGGCTACAAGCGATCGAATCGGTCATCCGTGAAGAAGGTGTTGAGCGTGCACAGTTCCTGATCGATCAGGTTCTGAGTGAAGCACGTAAAGGCGGCGTGAGCGTTGCAGCTGGTGCTGCAAGCCGTAACTATATCAATACCATCGCTGTTGAAGACGAACCTGAATATCCGGGTAACCTGGAGCTGGAACGCAACATTCGTACGGCAATCCGCTGGAACGCGATCATGACCGTTCTGCGCGCGTCCAAGAAAGACTTGGATCTGGGTGGCCACATGTCATCATTCCAGTCTTCTGCAGCTATTTATGAAGTGTGCTTCAACCACTTTTTCCGTGCACGCAACGAGCAGGACGGCGGCGATCTGGTTTACTTCCAGGGCCACATCTCTCCAGGCGTGTACGCGCGTGCTTTCCTTGAAGGCCGCCTGACCGAAGACCAGATGAACAATTTCCGTCAGGAAGTTCACGGTAAAGGTCTCTCTTCTTATCCGCACCCGAAACTGATGCCGGAATTCTGGCAGTTCCCGACCGTATCAATGGGTCTGGGTCCAATTGGGGCTATTTATCAGGCCAAGTTCCTGAAATATCTGGATCACCGTGGTCTTAAAGACACTACCAGCCAGCGCGTTTATGCGTTCCTGGGCGACGGTGAGATGGATGAGCCAGAATCTAAAGGTGCGATCACTATCGCTACCCGCGAGAAGCTAGACAACCTGTGCTTCATCATCAACTGTAACCTGCAGCGCCTTGATGGCCCGGTTACCGGTAATGGTAAAATCATCAACGAACTGGAAGGCATCTTTGCAGGCGCCGGCTGGAACGTTATCAAGGTGATTTGGGGCAACCGTTGGGACGAACTGCTGCGTAAGGATACCAGCGGCAAGCTCATCCAACTTATGAACGAAACCGTTGACGGCGACTATCAGACCTTCAAGTCACGCGACGGTAAATACGTTCGCGAGCACTTCTTCGGCAGATACCCTGAAACGGCTGCGTTGGTTAAAGACATGACAGACGACCAGATCTGGGCCCTGAACCGCGGGGGTCACGATCCGAAGAAAGTCTTTGCTGCACTGAACAAAGCGCAGAACACTAAAGGCCAGCCAACAGTCATCCTTGCCCACACCATCAAAGGTTATGGCATGGGTGAAACCGCTGAAGGCAAGAACATTGCCCACCAGGTCAAGAAAATGAACATGGATGGCGTACGTTACATCCGCGATCGTTTCAGCGTACCTGTCAGCGACGAAAACATTGAAAAACTGCCTTACATCACCCTGGAAAAAGACTCTGCAGAGTATAAATACCTGCATGAACGTCGCCAGGCGCTGAAAGGTTATCTGCCAACGCGTCTGCCAAAATTCACTCAGAAGCTGGAAATGCCGAAGCTGGAAGACTTCTCTCAGCTGCTGGAAGAGCAGAAGAAAGAAATTTCTACCACTATCGCTTTCGTTCGTGCATTGAACGTGATGCTGAAAAACGATTCGATCAAAGATCGTTTAGTCCCGATCATCGCCGATGAAGCGCGTACTTTCGGTATGGAAGGTCTGTTCCGTCAGATTGGTATTTACAGCCCGAACGGCCAGCAATATACCCCGCAGGACCGTGAGCAGGTTGCTTACTACAAAGAAGACGAGAAAGGCCAAATTCTGCAGGAAGGGATTAACGAACTGGGTGCCGCCTCTTCATGGCTGGCCGCGGCAACGTCGTACAGCACCAACGACTTGCCTATGATCCCGTTCTATATCTACTACTCCATGTTCGGTTTCCAGCGTATCGGTGACCTGTGCTGGGCAGCGGGCGACCAACAGGCGCGCGGCTTCCTGGTCGGAGGTACTTCAGGTCGTACGACACTGAACGGTGAAGGTTTGCAGCACGAAGATGGCCACAGCCACATTCAGTCGCTGACTATCCCTAACTGTATCTCTTATGACCCGGCGTATGCCTACGAAGTGGCGGTCATCATGCATGATGGTCTGGTTCGTATGTACGGCGATGCGCAGGAGAACATTTACTACTACATCACCACGCTGAACGAAAACTACCACATGCCAGCCATGCCGGAAGGTGCCGAAGAAGGCATTCGTAAAGGTATCTACAAGCTTGAAACTGTTGAAGGCAGCAAAGGCAAAGTACAGCTGATGAGCTCGGGTTCAATTCTGCGCCACGTGCGTGATGCCGCTCAGATTCTGGCCAAAGATTACGGCGTGGGTTCTGACGTTTACAGCGTAACCTCGTTCACCGAGTTGGCGCGCGACGGTCAGGACTGCGAACGTTGGAACATGCTGCATCCGGCTGACGAACCACGCATTCCTTACGTGGCTCAGGTCATGAATGATGCGCCGGTTGTTGCATCAACTGACTACATGAAACTGTTCGCCGAGCAGATCCGTAACTTCGTTCCTGCCAGCGATTTCCGCGTTCTCGGCACCGACGGTTACGGCCGTTCTGACAGCCGCGAAAACCTGCGTCACCACTTCGAGATCGATGCATCTTACGTGGTGGTGGCTGCACTGGGCGAATTGGCCAAACGTGGCGAGATCGATGTGAAGGTTGTGGCCGAAGCCATTACCAAGTTTGGCATCGATGCTGACAAAGTTAACCCGCGTCTGGCGTAAGAGGTAAAGACAGATGGCTATTGAAATTAATGTACCGGACATTGGTGCCGATGCAGTAGAAGTCACCGAAGTGCTGGTGAAGGTTGGCGATACCGTTTCCGCCGAGCAGTCCCTGATTGTTGTTGAAGGTGACAAGGCGTCGATGGAAGTCCCTTCTCCACAGGCTGGCGTGGTTAAAGAAATTAAAGTTGCGGTGGGCGATACCGTCGAAACCGGCAAACTGATTTTCGTGTTTGATTCTGCTGACGGTGCTGCTGCACCGGCTAAAGCGGAAGAAAAACCGGCAGCGAAAGAAGAAGTGAAGGCAGAAGCAAAACCTGCCGCCGCGGCTTCAAGCGAAAGCAAAGAAGTTAACGTACCGGACATCGGCGGTGATGAAGTTGAAGTTACCGAAATTCTGGTGAAAGTTGGCGACACTGTTTCTGCCGATCAGTCGATTATCAACGTTGAGGGTGATAAAGCCTCAATGGAAGTGCCGGCGCCGTTTGCCGGTACGGTTAAAGAGATCAAAATTGCTGCGGGCGACAAAGTCAGCACCGGCTCTCTGATTATGGTCTTTGAAGTGGCGGGCTCTGGCACGGCGGCTCCTGCTGCTAAAGAAGAAGCCAAAGCAGAAGAGAAACCTGCTGCTGCACCTGCGGCTTCGGGCAGCAAAGACGTTAACGTACCGGATATCGGCGGCGACGAAGTTGAAGTCACCGAGATCATGGTTAAAGTGGGCGATAAAGTCGCGGCAGATCAGTCTCTGATTACCGTTGAAGGTGATAAGGCTTCAATGGAAGTGCCTGCGCCGTTTGCTGGCACCGTTAAAGAGATCAAAATTGCTGCGGGCGATAAAGTCAGCACCGGTTCTTTGATTTTCGTCTTCGAAGTAGAAGGCGCTGCGCCTGCTGCGGCCAAGAAAGAAGAGGCTGCGGCTCCTGCCAAACAGGAACAAAAAGCGGCGGCCCCGGCCCCTGCGGCAGCGGTTGAAAGCAAAGGCGAATTCTCTGAGAACGATGCTTACGTTCATGCTACGCCGGTTATCCGTCGTCTGGCGCGCGAATTTGGCGTTAACCTGTCAAAAGTGAAAGGCACCGGTCGTAAAGGCCGCATCCTGCGCGAAGACGTTCAGGCTTACGTAAAAGATGCAGTTAAACGTGCTGAAGCTGCACCTGCTGTCGCTGCGGCGGCGGGCGGTGGTTTGCCGGGTATGCTGCCTTGGCCGAAAGTTGACTTCAGCAAGTTTGGTGAAATCGAAGAAGTTGAACTGGGCCGTATCCAGAAAATTTCTGGTGCCAACCTGAGCCGTAACTGGGTGATGATCCCGCACGTTACGCAGTTCGACGAAGCCGATATCACTGAAGTTGAAGAGTTCCGTAAGCAGCAGAACGTTGAAGCGGAGAAGAAGAAACTCGACGTGAAAATCACGCCGCTGGTCTTCATCATGAAAGCCGTTGCCAAGGCGCTGGAAGAGTTCCCACGCTTTAACAGCTCTCTTTCTGCCGATGCGCAGACGCTGACGCTGAAAAAATATATTAACATCGGTGTGGCGGTTGATACGCCAAACGGCCTGGTGGTTCCGGTATTCCGTGACGTCAACAAGAAAGGTATTGTTGAATTGTCACGTGAACTGACCGTTATCTCCAAGAAGGCACGTGATGGCAAACTGACTGCTTCCGATATGCAGGGCGGCTGTTTCACTATCTCTAGCCTGGGCGGCATCGGCGGTACGGCATTTACGCCTATCGTGAATGCGCCGGACGTGGCGATTCTGGGCGTATCGAAATCGTCCATGAAGCCGGTCTGGAATGGCAAAGAGTTTGAACCGCGTTTGATGTTGCCGCTGTCTCTGTCCTTCGACCACCGGGTTATTGACGGTGCAGCTGGAGCACGTTTCGCTGCATACATCGGTACCGTAATGTCAGATATTCGTCGTCTGGTGATGTAATTGTTATAAGGTCGGCAACTTGCCGGCCTTGTTTTTGACACGCGTCTTATTGCCTTTAGTTGGCGGGTAGTAAGATTGTTGAGACTCAGGTCACCCGAACTTTGTTTGCAGAATTTTAACAATTCTGTAAACTTCTCGCGGTGTATGCGTCCCGGTGGATGAAGGGCGTTGCGTACTGCATTCATTATTGATGAGTGCGTTTCAAAGAACGTCTGACCCGCCGGACAAACAATTAAGAGGTCATGATGAGTACAGAAATTAAAACTCAGGTCGTGGTACTTGGGGCTGGTCCTGCAGGCTATTCTGCCGCTTTCCGTTGCGCTGATTTAGGTCTTGAAACTATTCTGGTTGAGCGTTACGCCACTCTCGGTGGTGTTTGCCTTAACGTAGGTTGTATCCCTTCCAAAGCGCTGTTGCACGTAGCAAAAGTCATTTCTGAAGCTAAGTCTTTGGAAGCACACGGCATTGTTTTCGGTGAGCCAAAAACCGACATCAATAAAGTGCGTGACTGGAAAGAGAAGGTGATCAACCAGCTGACCGGTGGTCTGTCAGGTATGGCGAAAGGCCGTAAGGTCAAAGTTGTTAACGGCCTGGGCAAATTCACTGGGGCTAATACTTTGGTTGTTGAAGGCGAGAATGGTCCAACGACCATCACTTTCGATAACGCAATTATCGCCGCCGGCTCTCGTCCAATTAAACTGCCATTTATTCCTCATGATGACCCACGTGTTTGGGACTCAACCGATGCGCTGGAGCTGAAAACGGTTCCTGAGCGTTTGTTGGTAATGGGCGGCGGTATTATTGGCCTGGAAATGGGCACCGTGTATCACGCACTGGGTTCAAAAATCGACGTAGTCGAGATGTTTGACCAAGTGATCCCGGCGGCTGATAAAGACGTTGTTAAAGTCTTTACCAAGAAAATCAGCAAGCAGTTCAACCTGATGCTGGAAACCAAAGTGACTGCCGTTGAAGCAAAAGAAGACGGTATCTATGTCACGATGGAAGGCAAAAAAGCGCCAGCTGAACCACAGCGTTATGACGCCGTGCTGGTGGCTATCGGCCGCGTACCTAACGGTAAGCTGCTGGAAGCCGGTGCTGCAGGTATTGACGTTGATGAGCGCGGCTTTATCCACGTTGATAAGCAAATGCGTACCAACATTCCACACATCTTCGCTATCGGCGATATCGTGGGTCAGCCAATGCTGGCACACAAAGGTGTGCATGAAGGCCACGTCGCTGCTGAAGTTATCTCCGGCAAAAAACACTATTTCGATCCGAAGGTTATTCCTTCAATCGCCTACACTGAGCCAGAAGTTGCCTGGGTGGGTCTGACCGAGAAAGAAGCGAAAGAGAAAGGCATCAGCTACGAAACGGCGACCTTCCCTTGGGCTGCTTCCGGTCGCGCCATCGCTTCCGACTGTGCTGACGGTATGACCAAGCTTATCTTCGATAAAGAAACTCATCGCGTTATTGGCGGTGCTATCGTGGGTACCAACGGCGGCGAGCTGCTGGGTGAAATCGGTCTGGCTATCGAAATGGGTTGCGACGCTGAAGATATCGCGCTGACTATCCACGCTCACCCAACTCTGCATGAGTCTGTGGGTCTGGCAGCTGAAATCTACGAAGGCAGCATCACCGACTTGCCTAATCCTAAAGCCAAGAAAAAGTAATTTCTGGTTCTTAGGTTACAAAGCGGCTCCTAAACAGGGGCCGTTTTTATTTGTGCTATGACAACATTTAAAAGGCCGCTCCGAGAAGCGGCCAGTAGCTTAGCTGTTCTGGTTAATGACGTTAACGTTCAGATAAATGTTGGAAATTGACCATCCGCCATTCAGTAAACTCAGCGCACTTCCCAGTACAATGATAAGGAAAAAATAGAAATCCTTTTCATTGCGCAATCCTTTTACCGGACCACGACCACCTCAACCTCATCGGGAAAATAGGGGTGAAACAAGTGCGTTGTAGCACCTGAATCGCAGCGTTAATGAGCTGCCTCCAGGCCCGATGACCGGTCGCTAAACCGGCGAAGCGGTCCAGACTGAAGAGTACGCTGCTACTGTTTTTTTAAACAGCTATTTATAGTTGTTTTTTTGTACACTTTGACGCATACTCTTTTTGCGTTGTAGCACTTGTATCGTATTTTATCGATATCAGTAATTCCAATCAGCTGCGCTAACAGTTGGCTGGAAGCAAAAAAACCGTCTTCGAGACGGTTTTTTTGTATCTGAATTTTAGGTTATTAAATCAAAGAACTTAAAGCGCCTTGTTATCTGGATGCGCAAACAGATTCTTCATATCGCCTGACATCGCAAAATCCATATTCAGATTTTTAGGCGGAACCGGCTGCATAAACCAGCGGGTAAACCACTTGGCCGCTTCACCTGACGTCTGTGCGCTGGCAATGGTGTCATCGACCAGCTTTTCAAACTGCGGGTCGTCTTTACGCAGCATACAACCGTAGGCCTCTCTGGACTGAGGCGTGCCCACAATTTCCCAATCTGACGGTTTGCGCGCCTTGGCTCGGTCACCTGCCAACAGGGCATCATCCATCATAAATGCAGAAGCACGGCCTGTTTCCAGCGTGTGAAATGCGGATGCTCCTCCTTCCTGCGCACTGATAATGCGCATCTGCATCTTTTTATCGCTGTTCATTTTATTGAGCAGGATTTCTGAGGTGGTACCGCCGGTGGTTGACACTGTTTTGCCATTTAAATCAGAGAAATCATGGATCCCTGAACCTTTCTTCACCAGCAGCTTAGTGCCAACGATAAAAATAGTATTTGAGAAGGTGACCTGTTTTTGACGTTCAGGGTTATTGGTGGTTGAGCCACACTCGAAGTCGTAAACGTTGTTTTGCAGCAGTGGGATGCGGTTCGGTGACGTGATCGAGATAAACTTCACGGCAATGTTCTGTTTATTCAAACGTTTTTTAATAGCATCGACGATTTTGTTGGAGTATTCCTGGGAGTAGCCAAGTACTTTATCGCCGTCATCCTTATAAGAGAACGGAACGTTTGATTCACGATAACCAACGGTAACCAGATTCTGATCGTCGATCTTTTTCAGCGTTCCGGTGAGCGTTTCTGCCTGCGCGTATCCGCAAAGGAGCGCCGAGCAGAGAATGACTTTCTGTATGTTCTTGCGTGACATTTTCTTTCCTTGGTTATCAAAAGGTAAAAATTACATAGATATCATGTAAAAGCTATGCAAGTCACAGGCCAAATTGTTGGTTTTATGATCCAGTCGACAGAGAAAATATCACGGCCTCTTTAAGCCAAAGGGCGACAAAAACAGTGTCGGAAAAGCCATTATTAATTTATGGTTTATGCGGCATAGCGAAGGGGGACAGAAAGGCAGACGATCGCACTGTGCTCAACGATTCAGCAAATATTTTATGTTGCTTTTTTGTGAACGAATTAACAAGAGCGTTAAACCCTGCTATGCTGCGACAGCGCAACCGGGGACTGTCGTCGCTAAGCGTTCAGGATGTTTCGCTTCGCCTCATAAAAGACAACCCCGCCGTGATCCGGCTATCGACCACATTCAAACCCATTTCCAGGGCGCTGTAACCCTTTAGGGTTTATGGCTGATTGATGTCGGAAACCAGGCCCAGCCTGGATATAATAAATGACAATGAGAGCGAGGAGAGAGTCGTGCTAGAAGAATACCGTAAGCACGTAGCCGAGCGTGCCGCAGAGGGAATTGTCCCTAAGCCACTCGATGCTTCACAAATGGCCGCACTGGTTGAATCCCTGAAGAACCCGTCTGAAGGTGAAGAAGAAACCCTGCTGGACCTGCTGATTAACCGTGTACCACCGGGCGTTGACGAAGCCGCTTATGTCAAAGCTGGCTTCCTGGCAGCCGTTGCTAAAGGCGAAACTACATCTCCGCTGGTCACTCCTGAGAAAGCCGTTGAACTGTTGGGCACCATGCAAGGTGGCTACAATATTCATCCGCTGATTGAAGCGTTAGACGTTGAAAAGCTGGCGCCGATTGCCGCTAAAGCACTGTCTCATACCCTGCTGATGTTCGATAACTTCTACGATGTAGAAGAAAAAGCGAAGGCCGGAAACAACTACGCTAAACAAATTCTTCAGTCATGGGCCGATGCCGAATGGTATCTTGCACGTCCTAAACTGGCTGAAAAAATTACCGTTACTGTGTTCAAAGTGACCGGTGAGACCAACACTGACGATTTATCACCGGCGCCTGATGCCTGGTCGCGTCCTGATATCCCACTGCACGCATTGGCGATGCTGAAAATTGAACGTGAAGGTATCGTTCCCGATCAGCCAGGTTCTATCGGTCCAATCAAACAAATCGAAGAGCTGAACAAGAAAGGCTTCCCGTTGGCCTACGTCGGTGACGTGGTAGGTACCGGTTCTTCACGTAAGTCTGCCACCAACTCTGTGCTCTGGTACATGGGCGACGACATCCCTTACGTGCCGAACAAGCGCGGTGGCGGTGTGGTTTTAGGCAGTAAAATTGCGCCAATCTTCTTTAACACCATGGAAGATGCCGGTGCTTTACCGATTGAAGTGGACGTTTCTGACCTGAATATGGGCGATGTTATCGACATTTATCCGTATAAAGGTGAAGTTCGTAACCATGAAACCGACGCCGTTATTGCGACCTTTGCCCTCAAAACTGACGTTCTGCTCGACGAAGTGCGCGCCGGTGGCCGTATTCCATTGATCATCGGCCGTGGTTTAACCACCAAGGCACGTGAATCACTGAAGCTGCCAACTAGCGAAGTATTCCGCATCGCCAAACCTGTTGCCAAAAGCACTAAAGGTTACTCTCTGGCACAGAAAATGGTTGGTCGTGCCTGTGGCGTTGAAGGTATCCGTCCTGACGAATACTGCGAACCGAAAATGACCTCCGTCGGTTCCCAGGACACCACCGGTCCAATGACCCGTGATGAACTGAAAGACCTGGCGTGTCTGGGCTTCTCAGCAGATCTCGTGATGCAGTCAT
The DNA here is from genome assembly GCF_009208105.1 of Rouxiella sp. S1S-2. Classification (NCBI taxonomy): domain Bacteria; kingdom Pseudomonadati; phylum Pseudomonadota; class Gammaproteobacteria; order Enterobacterales; family Yersiniaceae; genus Rouxiella; species Rouxiella sp. S1S-2. Next base: position 4,709,428 of record NZ_WFKL01000001.1, on the reverse strand, counting down.
TCTGTCATACCGCCGCTTATCCTAAGCCGGTTGACGTGACCACGCACCACACGCTGCCTGACTTCATTATGAACCGCGGCGGCGTTTCTCTGCGTCCGGGCGACGGCATCATTCACTCGTGGTTGAACCGTATGCTGCTGCCAGACACTGTAGGCACCGGCGGCGACTCCCACACCCGTTTCCCGATCGGTATTTCGTTCCCGGCAGGTTCTGGTCTGGTCGCTTTTGCTGCGGCGACCGGCGTCATGCCGTTGGACATGCCTGAATCCGTGCTGGTGCGCTTTAAAGGTAAAATGCAGCCTGGCATCACGCTGCGTGACCTGGTTCATGCCATTCCTTACTATGCGATTAAAGAAGGTCACTTGACCGTTGAGAAAAAGGGTAAGAAAAACCTGTTCTCAGGCCGTATTCTTGAAATCGAAGGTTTGCCAGAGCTGAAAGTCGAGCAGGCGTTTGAACTGGCGGATGCGTCTGCTGAACGTTCTGCCGCAGGTTGCACCATCAAGCTTGATCAGGCACCAATCAAAGAGTATCTCAGCTCCAACATCGTGCTGTTGAAGTGGATGATCTCTGAAGGTTATGGCGATCGCCGCACCATCGAGCGTCGTATCACCGGTATGGAAGAGTGGTTGGCTAATCCAACGCTGCTCGAAGCCGATGCGGATGCCGAATACGCCGCGATTATCGAAATCGACCTGAACGAAATCAAAGAGCCTATTCTGTGTGCACCGAATGACCCAGACGACGCACGTCTGCTGTCGAGCGTTGCCAACAGCAAGATTGACGAAGTGTTCATCGGTTCTTGCATGACTAACATCGGTCACTTCCGCGCTGCCGGTAAGTTGCTCGACAGCCACAAAGGCGCGCTGCCTACTCGCCTGTGGGTTGCACCGCCGACCAAAATGGATGCTGCACAGTTAACTGAAGAGGGCTATTACAGCGTCTTTGGCAAAAGCGGTGCGCGCGTCGAGATCCCGGGTTGTTCACTGTGCATGGGTAACCAGGCGCGTGTAGCAGACGGTTCAACCGTAGTTTCAACCTCGACCCGTAACTTCCCGAACCGTCTCGGTAACGGCGCCAACGTTTACCTGGCATCGGCTGAGCTGGCGGCTATCGCTTCCCTGCTGGGACGCTTGCCAACGCCGGAAGAGTATCTGGGTTACATGGCTGAGGTTGATAAGACCGCGGTAGATACTTACCGTTATCTGAACTTCGACAAGCTGTCGGAATATACCGATAAAGCTGACGGTGTGATCTTCCAAACCGCGCTTTAAATCGCTATATTGCGCCACAGAACAGTAAGGAGGCTTCGGCCTCCTTTTTCTTTTGTATTTCAGGCCCTGTTAACCGTGCCTGTTTATACTTCACGTCGTTAACGCCAATCGGGAGATAAGACGATGGACTATGATTTCATGCGTGATATCACCGGACAAGTAAAGGCCCGTTTCTCAATGGGGCATGAAGTGATCGGCCACTGGCTGAACGAAGAGATTAAAGGTGATTTGAGCCTGCTCGACAAAATTGAGGCCGCCGCCGAAGAGATAAAAGGCAGCGAACGCACCTGGCAGCTCGAGGGCCATGAATATACGCTGTGGTTCGATGGTGAAGAGGTAATGGTGAGAGCCAATCAGCTGGATTTGGAAAGTGACGGCATGGAAGACGGCATGAACTACTACGATGAAGAGAGCCTGTCGTTTTGCGGGGTTGAAGACTTTCTGTTGGTGTTGGAAAAATACCGCGCTTTTATCGTGACCTATCGCTAATTCCCCCACGCATTCTCTCTGGAAAAGCCCCAAAAAAGGCCGCAGCATCAATAAGATGGGCGGCCATTTTACGCTAGAGGTGAGGAATGTTTCTTCCGTAATATATTTCCTGCATCTCTTTATACAACAGACTGGTAATTTCTTTGTGGTCTGCCGCGCTCAGTTCGTCAGGCTTGGCATTAAATAGATAATGTTTTAGGTCGAAGTCTTTAAGCATCATCTTGGTGTGGAAAATATTCTCCTGATAAACATTCACGTCCAGCATGTGATACAGCGATTTTATATTTTCAGACATGAAGTTTTGAATCGAATTGATTGAATGATCGATGTAATGCTTAACGCCATTCACGTCGCGAGTAAAACCCCGCACGCGGTAATCAATGGTAACGATGTCAGATTCCAACTGATGAATAAGATAGTTCAACGCTTTTAGCGGCGAAATTACCCCGCAGGTTGACACCTCTATATCCGCGCGGAAGGTGCAAAGTCCACCCTCAGGATGGCTCTCGGGATAGGTATGCACGCAGATGTGACTCTTGTCGAGGTGCGCCACCACAGACTTGGGTAACGGGCCTGGGTGCTCTGACGTGTCGACATCCTTAGGATCCATCGGCTCTTCACTGACCAGAATCGTTACGCTGGCACCCTGTGGTTCATAATCTTGACGCGCCACGTTGAGGATATTCGCACCGATAATCGAACAGGCTTCGGTGAGAATTTCCGTCAGTCGGTTGGCGCTGTACTCTTTGTCAATGTAGGCGATATAGCCGTCGCGGTCGTCTGCGGTCTTGGCATAACAAATATCGTAGATACAAAAACTCAGGCTTTTGGTCAGGTTATTGAAACCATGCAGTTTCAGCTTTTGCAATTTAGTTCACCCCCTTACGGATGCCGTTTCAGCGAGTGGCTGACAGGGCATTCAGTAAATATTGCGGCAGGGCAAAGCTGCCATGATGGACTGCCGGATTGTAGTAACGAGTGGTAATACCCGAGGCATTAAAGCGTGCCTGCAGCGTCGTGTTATCAATGTGGCGATAATCCAGATTGTTGGTGGCCCAGGCAAAGGTCATGATACCGCCGTAGTAGGTCGGCACAGCTGCCTGATAGAAGCTGACGTCTTTAAAGTAGTGTTGCAGTTTCTGATGGCTGTTGACCGCCTCGTCCTGTTGCAGGAAACAGACGCCGTTCTGTGCTACAAAAATACCGCCAGGATTCAGGCAGCGGGCACATCCCTCATAAAAAGCTGAGGTAAACAGGCTTTCACCAGGCCCAATAGGGTCGGTGCAGTCGGAGATGATGACGTCGTAGGTTTCAGTGGTCTGATTGACGAAATTTACACCGTCATCAATTACCAGATTAAAACGGGTGTCGTCGTAGGAACCCGCATTGTGGTTTGGCAGATACTGGCGGCAGAATTCAACCACGCCTGCATCAATCTCGACCATTGTGATGCGCTCAACCGCAGTATGACGGCAAACTTCACGCAGCATACCCCCGTCACCGCCGCCAATAATCAGCACTTTTTTGGCTTTGCCGTGCGCCATAAGCGGCACGTGCGTCATCATTTCGTGATAGATAAACTCGTCACGCTCAGTGGTTTGTACCACACCGTCGAGCGCCATGACACGACCCAGCGCGGCATTTTCGAAAATCACCAAATCCTGATGCTCGGTTTTGTCGCGGTACAACTCTTTTTCAACAGTGAAATACTGGCCGAAACTGTCGTGCAGCGTTTCATGCCAAATTTCTTTTTGGGTGACTTTCTGAGACATAATCTCGCACTGCTCCTGAGTAATCACAGCCATGAAAAATGGGCGCGCTATGATAGCGAACTCGAGCGAGGCTTGCACCGCCGAATTTCTACCATTAAAAGTGGTGTTAGCCGGATTTTTATTTCAATTGGATAGCGCGGCAAAGAGATTTTAGCTCACCCCGGGGAATTCGGGGTGAGGAGGGGATATTTAGTTACTGTAAGCTAAAAGGCCGAGCGAATCGCGCGCCAGTGACTTGCATTTTACGGCTTTAGCCACGTCTATTCCGCTGAGGTCGCGGTAGCTGTCTTCGCCCATTGACTGCATGTTATAGGTGGCGTAATTGCTCAGATCCCAATGATTTTGTTGAGCAAAGTAGATAATGGCGCGTTTGATTTGCGTGTTCGGTAACTGCTCGTAGCCGCAGTTATTTTTCAAATAAACAAAGACGGCGGTTAAATCCGCTAAATCTTCCGCTTCGGGTTCACTCAGTGCCTGACTGGCAGAGGAGAATCCGAGTAACGTCAGCAACAGCAGACTCAGGGTGGTTTTTTTCATGCTCTGCCTTGTTTTTGCGGGTAAATTTATTTTTGCCTGAAAGCGGAGTCTGGCGAGTAAACGTGTCATAGCCACAATAAAAGTATTCGTCATAGTAATGATTAGGCCCGTAATTTATCAAAATGACGTTACCATATTTGCCACAGCGCACATAAATTTCTTTTACATCAGTTTTTTTCATATCTTATATCGGCTTGACCTTAACCCTGGGTTAAGGTTTAGGCTAAGCAAAACCCCTCTCCTCTGACTTAGTATAAGGACCGAGTATGTATCGTCGCGATTTCATTAAACTGACTGCCATGTACGGCGCAATTGCGGCCCTTCCGACCTGGAGCAGGCAAGCCTTTGCGGCGAGTCGGCCTGCGCTGCCGGTGCCTGAAATTCTCCAGCCTGATGTCAGAGGAACCTATCGCCTGAATTTGCAGCAGGGGCAAAGCGCGTTTTTACCGGGCATAAATACTCACACCTGGGGCGTGAATGGCAATGTGTTGGGGCCGGTGCTGCGCCTGCGTCGCGGCAAGGCTGTTGGGGTTATCGTTAAAAATAATTTGCCTGATGCCAGCACCGTTCACTGGCACGGGCTTGAAATACCGGGCGAGGCCGACGGCGGTCCGCAAGCAATGATTGCTCCGGGTGCCAGCCGCGAGATGCATTTCACGATTGATCAGCGGGCGGCAACCTGCTGGTTCCATCCGCATCCCCATCAAACCAGCGGTTATCAGGTGGCCATGGGGTTGGCAGGAATGGTGCTAATAGAAGATGAGGAGGGCGATAAACTGCAGATCCCTTCGCGCTGGGGCGTGGACGATATCCCGCTTATTCTGCAGGACAAGCGCCTCAACGATGCGGGTCAGATTGACTATCAGCTCGACGTGATGACCGCAGCGGTTGGCTGGTTTGGCCAGCATATGTTAACCAACGGTGTGATTTATCCGCAGCACGGCGTATCTCGCGGCTGGTTGCGGCTGCGCTTGCTCAACGGCTGCAATGCCCGTTCGCTTCGCTTGGCCACCAGCGACCAACGCCCACTGTATGTGATTGCCAGCGACGGGGGTTTCCTCCCTGAGCCTGTTAACGTTAGCGAGCTTCCTATGCTGATGGGCGAACGTTTTGAAGTGATGGTCGATTGCTCCGATGGCAAAGCGTTTGACTTGGTGACACTGCCGGTACAGCAAATGGGCATGACGCTAGCGCCTTTCGACCAGCCGGTACAAGTGTTAAAAATTCAGCCGACCTCTACGCAGTCCGGTGGTGTACTGCCTGACTCTCTGATTGCGCTACCCGCGCTCCCTTCGCTTGAAGGATTGCCAACGCGCTGGCTTCAACTGATGATGGACCCGCAGCTCGACCAGCTGGGGATGCAGGCGCTGATGAACCGCTACGGCCACGGCGCGATGGCAGGCATGAGCATGGGTAACGGCAGTAATGAGGCGATGGCATCAATGCCCGGTATGTCAGGCGACAGTCACGGTAATATGTCGTCGATGGACCACGGTAACATGAAGGCCATGCCCGGCATGTCTATGCCGCAGGGAGCAGCGCATTTTGACTTTATGAACGGTAATAAAATCAACGGCAAAGCCTATGACATGAACCACCCAGCGTTTGATGTCAAACGCGGGCAGTACGAGCGTTGGACTATTTCGGGAGAGGGCGACATGATGCTGCATCCTTTCCACATTCACGGTACACAGTTCCGAATCCTTACCGAAAACGGCCAGCCGGTCGCTAAACATCGTCAGGGCTGGAAAGACACCGTGCGGGTTGAAGGCGGGCGTAGCGAAGTGTTAGTGCGGTTTGACCATCTCGCCGACAAGCAGCATGCCTACATGGCGCACTGTCATCTGTTAGAGCATGAGGACACCGGCATGATGCTTTCCTTCACTGTGGGATGAGTGGCTACCCGTCGGTTATGCGGCGTTAAGGCCTAGGTTCTACCTGTTGCGCAACGTTCTTTGATATACTCCCTGCGCGATAAAGACTGCCATCAATCATTATGCTGGCAGCACTCATTTCTTTTTTTAGGTGGTCAGGCTTTATATGAAACACACTGTAGACGTAATGATTTCCGAGCAGGAAGTAAAAACCCGTATTGCCGAGTTGGGCCGCGAAATCACTGAACACTATCGCGACAGCGGCAGTGAAATGGTTTTGGTGGGGCTGTTGCGCGGATCCTTTATGTTTATGGCCGACCTATGCCGCGCCATTGACGTTCCGCATGAAGTTGATTTCATGACCGCTTCAAGCTACGGCAACGGCATGTCCACGACGCGGGATGTGAAAATTCTCAAAGATCTCGATGAAGATATTCGCGGTAAAGACGTGCTGATCGTCGAAGATATTATCGACTCAGGCAATACGCTGAGCAAAGTGCGCGAGATTTTCCAGCTGCGTGGGCCAAAGTCACTGGCTATCTGTACGCTGCTTGATAAACCGCAGCGCCGTGAGGTTGACGTTACCGTTGAGTACGTCGGTTTTACCATTCCTGACGAGTTTGTGGTGGGTTATGGTATCGACTATGCGCAGCGCTATCGCCATCTGCCGTATGTCGGCAAAGTCACCATGCTGGAAGAATAAACGCATCACTTGCGTCACCTGCTGCGTTCCTTAAACGGGGCGTTGATAGAGTAGGGCACATACTGGAACGTTTTAACGCCTCAGACGTTGTAAAATCTGAGGCGTTATTGTTATGCGGTGAAAGCCGAAAGTTGCTGCTTATTTCGGCTGTTCAATCAGCGTTGCGACGCCACGGTGATAGCGCTGTTCGAGCATCTCACGACTGGTCGAGGTCACGTCGAGGTCGCGTAAACGTCCGTCCTGAAGACCGTAAACCCAGCCGTGCAGAGTGATATTTTGCCCGCGTTTCCACGCGCTGCGCATCACGGTTGAGTGACCTAGGTTGTACACCTGTTCCATCACGTTGAGTTCACAAAGTTTGTTCAAACGGTCGTCTGGCTCAAGTTCGCTTAGCGCGTTGCCGTGTTTGAAATAGATATCACGGATGTGCAGCAGCCAGTTGTCGATTAATCCCAATTCAGGGTTTTCAATCGCCGCCTTCACGCCGCCGCAGCCGTGGTGGCCACAGATAATGACGTGTTCGACTTCAAGCACGTCGATAGCGTATTGCACCACGGACAGGCAGTTGAGGTCGGTATGAATCACCAGGTTAGCCACGTTGCGGTGAACGAACAGTTCGCCAGGCTCGAGTCCGGTCAGACGTTCTGCGGGAACGCGACTGTCGGAACAGCCAATCCAAAGGAAGCGTGGTTTTTGAGCAAGAGAGAGGCGTTCGAAGAAGCCAGGATCTTCCTCTTCCATAATTTTTGACCAAGCGGCGTTATTGCTGATCAGTGTTTCGATATCATTCATGAAAGTTATTAGCCTGTAAGAAAGCGTCTACGTTGGGGTAATATAGGTCAACTCCAATGAATTTCACAAGAGTTCTGCTCAACCTATACCATTCTTGAAAAAACAATACATTGAAAAACAAGGTAAGACTTCACTTATGACATACGCTTTAGAACTGGAGAAGTTAACCAAAACCTACGCAGGCGGTGTACAGGCTTTACGCGGAATTGATTTGCGCGTTGAAGCCGGCGATTTCTATGCCTTGCTGGGGCCTAACGGAGCCGGAAAATCCACCACGATAGGCATTATCAGTTCGCTGGTGAACAAGTCAGCCGGTAAGGTTCGGGTATTTGGTTACGACATTGACAAGGATATTGTTAACGCCAAGCGCCAACTAGGATTGGTCCCTCAAGAATTTAACTTTAACCCGTTCGAAACCGTGATGCAGGTGGTGGTGAATCAGGCGGGTTACTACGGCGTGAAGCGTTCAGACGCCATCTCGCGCGCCGAAAAGTACCTGACTCAGCTTGACCTGTGGGGCAAGCGCAACGAGCGTTCCCGCATGCTTTCGGGCGGCATGAAGCGCCGTTTGATGATTGCCCGTGCATTGATGCATGAGCCAAAGTTGTTGATTCTGGATGAGCCAACGGCGGGCGTAGATATCGAACTGCGTCGCTCGATGTGGGGCTTTTTGAAAGAGCTCAACGTGCAGGGCACCACGATTATTTTGACCACCCACTATCTGGAAGAAGCGGAAATGCTGTGCCGCAATATCGGCATTATTCAGGACGGTCAGTTGGTGGAAAACACCTCGATGAAGTCGCTGCTTTCCAAGTTGAAATCAGAAACCTTCGTGCTGGATCTGGCGCCAAAGAGTGCAATTCCGCAGCTTGAAGGCTACCACAGCAGCCTGCTCGACACTTCAACCCTTGAAGTGGAAGTCATGCGCGAGCAGGGTCTTAATTCTCTGTTCAGCCAATTGAGCAAGCAGGGCGTACAAGTGCTGAGTATGCGTAACAAAGCCAACCGTTTAGAAGAGCTGTTTGTCACCCTGGTAAATGGCAGTGAGGGTAAAAAATAATGTCGCAACTCTATTGGGTGGCACTTAAAAGTATTTGGATGAAAGAGATTAATCGGTTTGGACGCATCTGGGTGCAAACTCTGGTTCCTCCGGTTATTACCATGTCTCTCTATTTTGTGATTTTCGGTAATTTGATTGGTTCACGCATCGGTGACATGCACGGGTTCAGCTATATGCAGTTCATCGTGCCGGGCCTTATCATGATGTCGGTTATCACCAACTCATACGCCAACGTTGCCTCATCGTTTTTTAGCGCCAAGTTCCAGCGCAACATTGAAGAGCTGCTGGTGGCGCCGGTTCCAACCCACGTAGTGATCGCCGGTTACGTTGGCGGCGGCGTGGCGCGCGGTATTTGCGTCGGTATTTTGGTGACCGTTATCTCGATGTTTTTCGTACACTTAACCATTCATTCATGGTGGGTGATTGCCCTGACACTGCTGCTGACGGCAATTTTGTTCTCGCTGGGCGGACTGCTTAACGCCGTGTTTGCCACCACCTTTGATGATATCAGCCTGATCCCGACCTTCGTGCTCACGCCGCTGACCTATCTGGGTGGGGTATTTTATTCGCTGACTCTGCTGCCGCCTTTCTGGCAGGCGGTGTCGAAGCTGAACCCGATTGTTTATATGATAAGCGGCTTCCGCTACGGCTTTCTGGGTATTTCAGACGTCCCGTTGGTGTTCACCATGGGCGTGCTGGTGGCATTTATCGTGGCCTTCTATCTGCTGGCGTGGTATCTCATCGAACGCGGTCGCGGCCTGAGAACCTAAGCATTATTGCCAATAAAAAGGGGGGAGCCTATCAGGCTCCCCCCTTTTTTATGCCGCTTTTACACGTTTAATTACCGTGTCAGGCGACCTGAACCGGCACCGCTTTTGCTGTGCGCTTTAGCTGATTGTTGCCTTCAAAATAGGCCACGTTAGGCTTGTGCTGACGCGCTTGTGCATCAGACATTTGCACGTATGAGCAAATGATCAGTAAATCGTCGACGCTGGCGCAGTGCGCCGCCGCACCGTTTACCGAGATAATGCGTGATCCACGTTCTGCAGCAATCGCGTAGGTTGAAAAACGCTTGCCGTTGGTCACGTTGTAAATATCGATAGCTTCATATTCCAGGATCCCGGAGGCATCAAGAAAATCCTGATCGATGGCGCAAGAACCTTCGTAATGTAAATCAGCATGAGTCACGTGGACCCGATGGAGTTTACCTTGCAGCATTGTGCGTACCATATTCTTTAACCTCTCCCCGCAGGGAAATATTGAATAAATTAAACCGTTAAATCCACTTCCTGATTATCGATCAACCGCGCTTTACCTAACCATGCAGCCATCAAAATCACTGCCGACGTGCTGTCGACCGATAAATCACGCAGGTTTTTAGCATCACGGATGAACAGCTCATCCGGCTGGAAACCGGCTTCGCGCAGTTGCTGTGCACAATCGGCCAGCAGTTCTTCAACGTGGCGCTCCCCCTGAGTCAGGCGAGTGGCAAGCTGATTCATGATTTTCGCCAGCTGTGGCGCAATTTTGCGCTCATCTTGGGTTAAATAACCGTTGCGAGAGCTCAGGGCCAGACCGTCTTTTGCACGCACGGTGGGCACGCCGACAATCTCCAGGTCGTATCCCATATCTTCTACCATTGCGCGAATAAGCGCCAACTGTTGATAGTCTTTCTGACCAAAACAGGCGACGTCAGGCTGCACCAGATTGAACAGCTTGCTTACAATAGTGGATACGCCGCGAAAATGCCCCGGACGGCTCGCACCCTCGAGAATAGTCGACAGACCGGGAACATCGACCTGCGTCTGCGCCGCCAGCCCCTTCGGGTAAATCTCGGCCGGGATCGGTGCAAACACCAAATCCACGCCGCGCTTGTTAAGCTTTTCACAGTCTTCCTGCAACGTACGTGGATAACGTTCCAAATCGTCCGCGCGTTCAAACTGCATTGGGTTGACGAAGATGCTGACGACCACAATATCGGCTCGTGATTTCGCTTCGTCAACCAGCGTCATGTGGCCCTGATGTAAATTTCCCATCGTCGGCACCAGCGCAATGCGTTTGTTATTCTGCTTGAAAAAACGAATTTCCCGGCGCAGCAGGGGGATAGTTTCAATGATTAACACAATTATGCCTCTCGCTAGACTGCAAGGTGTTTACTGAAAGCTGTGTTCAATGCCGGGATAAATACCCTGCGCCACTTCTTCAACGTATAAGCGCACGGCATCGCGAATATCCCCGGCTTCAGCCAGGAAGTCTTTGGCAAACTTGGGAATATGCCCACCGGTAATGCCGAAGGCATCGTGCATCACCAGAATTTGGCCGTCGGTTGCGCTACCGGCACCAATGCCGATCACCGGAATCGCCAGCGCTTGGGTCACGCGGCGCGCCAATTCAACCGGTACACACTCGAGCACCAGAAGCTGCATGCCGGCTTTTTCTAGCGCCAGCGCATCTTCCAGCAGTTTATTTGCAGCGACTTCACCGCGACCCTGAACTTTATAGCCGCCGAAGATATTAACCGACTGAGGCGTTAAGCCCAAATGACCGCATACCGGCACGGCGCGCTCGGTCAGCATGGCGACCGTTTCGCACAGCCAGCTGCCACCTTCAAGTTTGACCATATTGGCTCCGGCGCGCATCAACTGTGCGGCGCTGTCGAAGGTCTGTTCCGGCGTTGAGTAGCTCATAAACGGCAGGTCAGACAGCAGGAGGGCTTTTGGCGCACCACGGCGAACGCAGCGAGTGTGGTAAACAATGTCTTCAAGGATGACCGGCAGCGTCGAGTCTTGACCCTGAACGACCATACCCAGCGAATCACCGATAAGCATTACGGGAATACCCTGCTCGGCAAAGAGTTGGGCAAAACTGGCGTCATAGGCGGTAATGGTCGCAAATTTGTGCTTTTCCTGCTTCCACTGGCGCAATTGGCTCATGGTTGTTGCTTTCATCGTAATTTCTCAGCCTTATAAACTGTCAAATAACCTGACGGGTATTCTACTGTAAGGTCATTCAATCAAATAGCCCGTTTAAGGAAGATGCGAGTTATCGCACATCTTAAGAACTGCTTAATCAGGCTTGGGTATACTGATTTAAGGATGTCTCTGCAAGCCTTAACAAGGAGAATGAGCAAAAGATGCGGATTCTATTGATCGAAGACGACAAAATGATTGGCGACGGGATTAAGGTTGGCCTGACACGACTGGGATTCACTCTAGACTGGTTTACCGACGGCGTTACCGGTAAGAATGCGCTCGACAGTGCACCTTATGATGCGGTGGTGCTCGACCTCAGCTTGCCTGGCCTCGACGGCATGCTGTTGCTGCGCCAATGGCGTCAGGAAGGGCGTGACACCCCAGTGCTTATCCTGACTGCCAGAGACGCGCTTGAAGAGAGAGTGGGCGGTTTGCAGGCCGGTGCCGATGACTATTTGTGCAAACCTTTTGCACTGGCCGAGGTTGCAGCCAGATTAGAGGCGTTGATTCGCCGCCGTCACGGGCAGGTCACGCCCAAAATTCAGCACGGCGGCATCGAGTTTTGCCCGGCAGGGCGCAGCGTCAGTCTTCACGGCGAAGTGATAGTGCTTACCCCGCGTGAAGTGGCGGTAATGGAGCTGTTTCTGCGCAATAAAAATCGCGTGTTGCCGCGCCAGTTGATTCAGGAAAAGCTCTACAGCTGGGATGAGGAGGTCAGTAGCAATGCGGTTGAGGTTCATATCCACCATCTTCGACGCAAGCTGGGTAACGGATGCATCCGCACCGTTCACGGCGTAGGCTACGTGCTGGGTGATGAAACATGATTTTTTTTAGCAAGCTGCGCAAGCGTTTTAAGAACAAGAGCCTGCGTTTGCGGCTGATTTTACTTTTTTCTGCACTGGCAATTATTACCTGGGCAGTGGCCAGCAGCATTGCCTGGCAGCAGACCCGGCACAAGATTAATGAAGTTTTTGATACCCAGCAGATGCTGTTTGCCAAACGGCTCGCTACGGCGGGTCTTGGCGATATGCTGCTGGATGCAAAGACGCAGAATATGCCTGAAACTAAGGCCATGGTCGATAAGCATCATCGCGGTCATACTGATGATGACGCGCTGACCTTTGCTATTTTTGACCGTCAGGGGCACATGCTGCTTAACGACGGCGAGCACGGTAAAGCCATGCGTTTTAATTCCGAGGCGCACGGTTTTATCGATACTGAGCTCAAGGATGATGACAACAGCTGGCGCGTGCTATGGCTGACCTCGACCGATGGCCATTACCGCATTGCCGTTGGGCAAGAATACGATTACCGCAGTGATATGGCGTGGGACATGGTCAGCGGGCAACTGGTTCCGTGGCTGGCGTCGCTGCCGCTGCTGATGCTGGCAATGATAGTGATGCTCAGTCTGGAACTGCGTCCTCTGCGGCGCGTGGCCAAAGAGCTGCAGAGCCGCGCGGCAGATGATGCACAGCCCCTGGCTACAGAGCGAGTGCCTGGTGAAATCATGCCGTTGGTGCAGTCACTTAATGCGCTGTTTGCCCGGACTCAGGACATGCTGGTGCGCGAGCGCCGTTTCACCTCTGATGCAGCGCATGAGTTACGCAGCCCTCTGGCGGCGCTGCGGGTGCAGACCGAAGTGGTACAGCTGGCCGGCGATGACGCACGGGTAAGAGACAACGCCGTGCAGAACCTGACGACCAGCATTGACCGAGCAACGCGCTTGGTCGATCAGTTGCTAACCCTTTCACGCCTTGAGTCCTTCACTACGCTTGACGCCTCGCACGATGAGACGGGGCCGGTTGACTGGCTCGCGCTGGTTACGCAAACACTGATAGAACAAGACACCGCGGCTCATCGTAATGGTATTGAGCTGATATTAGAAAATAACGGTACACCGCCGCCTATGTGCGGGCAGGCGCTGTTGTTATCACTGATGCTGCGCAATCTGCTTGATAACGCCATTCGTTATTCGCCCGGCGGCAGCGAAATTCGCGTAACGATTAGCCGTTCAGGGCTGACTCTCGTGGACCGCGGGCCAGGCATGAATACCGAACAATTACAAAGACTTGGCGAGCGATTTTACCGCCCACCAGGTCAGGATCAGAGCGGCAGTGGATTGGGTATTTCAATCGTACTGCGCATCGCGCAACTGCACGGTATAAGCGTAAGCTATACCAATAATCCACAGTGCGGGTTAAGGGTTTCGCTGAATGTTTGCTAAAATAGACAGCATATCTCACCAAATAAATTTTATTTAACCTTCTGGTTTAAAAGAATTTATTTATTATCATGGATTGGTGCTGTTTATGGTTACACGACGTGACTTGCTTACTTATACCTCATTCTCAATGGCGCTGGCCGCATTGGGTTTTACCCCTGAAGTGTTTGCCGCTCAGCGATTAAAACTCGGGTCTGAACATCCCTTTTCTTACGATGCGCTGGTGCAGCAGGCAAAAGAAAGTGCCGCAAAACCCTATCACGCGCCCGATCAGGTGGCGGAAAGTGCGCTAGCCAATATAAATTACGACGTGTACCGAAAAATTATCTACAACCCTGATTACGCACTCTTCAATACAGGCGTTAGCCGCTTCCCCGTCACCTTTTTTAGCGTGAATAGTTTGCATCGTACGCCGGTAAAAATGTCGGTAGTTGAAAATAAACGCACACGCGAGATTATTCAAAGCATTGATTATTTTACGTTCCCCGATAATGCCCACGGCGTTTCCCCAGATTTGAAAGGCAATGTTTTTAGCGGCTTTCGTATTTTGGAAAATCAGCAGCTCCTCAAAAAAAATTCGGAGAAAGACTGGGTGTCATTTATTGGTGCCTCTTATTTTCGTGCCGTAGGCGAGCAGGGACAGTTTGGACTGTCGGCGCGCGGTATTGCGATTAACACCGTGCTGGGCGACACCCAAGAAGAGTTCCCCGAATTCACGCACTTCTGGTTCGAGACACCGCAAGAAGATAGCAATCAGCTGGTGGTCTACGCGCTACTCGACGGCCCAAGTATTTGCGGCGCCTATCGGTTTGTATTGCAACGCACCAAAGGCGTGGTGATGGACGTTGATTGTTCGCTGTTTTTACGCCGCGACGTTGGCCGATTGGGTATTGCCCCGCAGACTTCAATGTTCTGGTTTTCGAAAATGGCGAAAGGATCGGCTTCCGACTGGCGGCCAGAAGTGCATGACTCCGACGGTTTGGCAATGTGGACCGGCAAGGGAGAGCATATTTGGCGGCCGCTGAACAATCCGCTGCAGGTGATGGTCTCGGCTTTTGACGACAACAACCCACGCGGTTTTGGCCTGCTGCAAAAAGATCGCGACTTCAAGAGTTATCTAGGGTCCGTCGGCTATGAGCGACGTCCAGACCTATGGATAGAACCGAAAGGTGAGTGGGGTGAAGGCGCTGTGCAACTGGTTGAAATCCCGACCGATGACGAAATTTACGACAACATTGTCGCGATGTGGGTACCAAAGCAGGAGGCGAAAGCCGGAAGCGAGCATCAATTTAGCTATCGGCTGCACTGGTTGGCTGATGAGCCTTATCCGTCACCGTTGGCCCGCTGTGGGTCAACGCGGCTGGGTCGAGGCGGTAACCCTGGAGCTTATCCTGATCCTGACGCGCGTAAATTTATCGTCGAATACCGAGGTGAGGTTTTAGATGTACTGCCTGCCGACGCTAAGCCCGAGGCCGTTATCTGGGCATCACGCGGCACGATTGAAGGTGTTAAGGTCGAAAAGGCACCGGGTGGACAAGGCAACTGGCGCGCCGTATTTGACCTACACGTTGAGGGTAAAGAGCCGGTAGAGCTTAGGCTCTTTCTTAAAGAGGGCGATAAAACGCTGTCAGAGACTTGGATGTACCAATATCTGCCCTTCCGTTCTTCACCGAGGCCGTTGCAGGGGATTTAGCACTCGATTACCAGCGCGTAAGCCCGTTTAGCGGCACGCGCTTTAGCAGCTCCAGCAGCGTCTCGCCGTCGGGGAAGACGATATCAGGGGCGATTTCAGCCAGCGGATAAAGCATGAACTCGCGGTTCTTGATGTCGTAATGCGGCACCGTGAGGCGCTCGCTGGTAATAATTTCATTGCCATAAAGCAGCATGTCGAGGTCCAGCGTGCGTGGTCCCCAACGTTCTGCTTTGCGCACCCGGCCCTGATTCTGTTCGATCGACTGTGTCCCGTCGAGCAGCTCGTGTGCTGGCAGGTGCGTATCAAGCGCGACGACGGCATTGAGAAAGTCTGGCTGGTTCTGCGGACCAAGGGGTTTACTGCGATAGAACGAAGAGGTTTGCACCAAACGGGTACGGGGTAAATGCGCCAGAGCCTCCAGCGCACAGTTTACCTGGTCCACCGGCTTGGCAAGATTACTGCCAAGCGCAATGTAAACCCGAATCATTGACTATTGCCCGCGCGAGGGGCGCGCTTGCGAGGACGACGTGTGCGGTTGCGCCGTGGTGCTGCATCATCACCCAAGGTGCCAAGCATGTTCTTTTGCGAAGCGGGGGTCGCTTCCTGGAACTCGCTCCACCACTGCGTCAGGCTTTGCAGCTCACGATGTTGCTCAACCTCAGCGCGCAGCGCCAGCAGATCAAAGGCGGCGCGGAATTTCGGATGCTCCATCAGCTTGTGCGCACGTTTACCCTGACGACGGGAGAGGCGCAACTGTAGCGCCCAGATATCACGCACCAGCGTAGTAATACGTTTCGGGATGGCCAATGAGCGGCACTGTTCGTCCAGCACGTCGTTCATCGCCAGCGAGAACGCGTCGTAATAGGTCAAACCGCCTTCCTGTGCCAGCTTTTGAGCATGCTCAATCACCGGGTACCAGAGCATGGCGGCGAACAAAAACGCCGGATTAACCCGCATGTCATTGTGCAAACGATGGTCGGTGTTTTTCAGCACCTGATCCAGAATGCGCTCCATCGGACTGTCGCCACGCTCGGTAAACTGACGAGCAATGAGTGGAAACAGCGGTTGGAACAGTTGATATTCACGCAACAGCTGGGCCGTTCTGAAACCGTAGCCAGCCTGCAGCAGTTTAAGCGATTCTTCAAACAGACGCGCCGGGGGAATTTCATGCAGCAGCGCCGCCAGGCGTGGAATAGGCTCGGCGGTTTCTGGACTGATGGTCATCTCCAGCTTTGCGGCAAAGCGCACGGCGCGCAGCATGCGCACCGGATCTTCGCGATAACGTGTCTCAGGATCGCCAATCAGACGGATAATGCCGTCCTGCAGATCCTTCAGGCCACCGGTAAAGTCACGCAACGTGAAATCTGAAATTCCGTAGTACATGCTGTTGATGGTGAAATCACGGCGCTGAGCATCTTCCTCAATCGAACCAAAGATGTTGTCGCGCAGCAGCATGCCATTTTGCGCCTGCTGAGACAGATTTTTATCATCCGTTTCCTCAAGCTGCTCGTGGTGTCCACGGAAGGTGGCGACTTCAATAATTTCTGGACCAAACATGACGTGGGCCAGACGGAAGCGACGTCCCACTAAACGGCAGTTGCGGAACAGTTTACGCACCTGCTCCGGCGTAGCGTTGGTCGTAATATCAAAGTCCTTCGGTTTTTTATCCAGCAGCAGGTCACGAACACCGCCGCCGACCAGATAAGCTTCATAGCCGGATTTATTCAAGCGATAGAGCACCTTCAGCGCATTGTCACTGATGTCTCTGCGCGAAATATTGTGGCGCTCACGCGGAATAATCGTCATGGTATCGGACGATGCGTCGCTGTGTTTGCTCACAGATTTTTGCTGTGCTGGTTGAGTGCGCGGCGACTGGCGAGGAGCACTGCGTCTTTCACGTGGTTCAGGCGCGCGCGCCTTCACGTGTTCAACTTCAGAAGAAGTGACGGGATCGCGGTGGCCTTTATCTTCGTGAACAGGCGTCTCCTCACGAATGATTTTATCTTCACGAACTAGCACCTTACGGCAAAAATTGGCTACTCGGGTAAAAATGGTACACCTCGATAGTGACGGATAAAAATGGCGCAACTTAAAAACAGCGGCTAATCATAGCTCACACTGGCTTTGCGTGGAACTTTTTCCAACGACCAATGCGCTACGGCCCAGCGTAATAATAAAGGCAAAGTTAAATCCTGCCAGCTTTCTGGTAAAGATTGTCCTAAAAAAATCAGGGTTTGCACAATTATTGGTCGCGGATCGCCGGTGGGCAACGCAGGAGCATGGTTTTGCTTCGATAATTTGTCACCGTTGGCGTTGCAGGCCAACGGTAAGTGAACGTAACTGGGCGCGGGTAACCCCAAATGCTGATACAGCGACAGCTGACGAACCGTCGGTGCAATCAGGTCAGCGCCGCGTACGATGTGGTTCACCCCTTGAAAATGGTCGTCAATGACCACGGCCAGGTTATAGGCAAACAGCCCGTCGCGCCGACGAATAATAAAATCTTCTTCGGCAAGGCCTGCATCGGCGATAAATTCGCCCTGCAGCTCATCGTGAAAACGCGCCACTGGCAGCGTTTGGTGCAAACGTATGGACGCATTCTCGGGACCCTGTCCGGCACAGCGGCAGTGGCCGTCGTACGTGCCGCCCAGCCGTGAAATGCGCTGACGCGTGCAGGTGCAGTAATAGCTTTTACCCTGCTGGTGCAGCCAGTCCAACGTTTCGCGATAAGCTTCGTGACGTCGAGACTGCCACACCACGTCGCCGTCCCACTCCAGTCCGTATTGCTCAAGCGAAGCCAATATTCTGCCGGCACTGCCTGGCACCTCACGCGGCGGGTCGAGGTCATCAATGCGCACTAGCCACTTCCCGCCGAGTGAACGGGCGTGCAAATAGCTGCCGAGTGCGGCAATCAGAGAACCAAAGTGGAGGTCACCCGAGGGCGAGGGAGCAAAACGACCAATGTAGGGAGAGGTAGACATAGCGGGGACTTCTTTTTCAGGAGAGCGCGGTGGGCATCATAATCGTAATGCCGCACCGCGTGAGATCCCGTAACTTAGCCAGCCATCTGCTTTTCGCGGATTTCTGCCAGAGTTTTACAGTCGATGCAAAGATCAGCGGTAGGACGAGCTTCAAGACGGCGGATACCAATCTCTACGCCACAGGATTCACAGTAACCGAAATCCTCGTCTTCCACTTTTTTCAACGTTTTCTCAATTTTTTTAATCAGCTTACGTTCGCGATCGCGGTTACGCAGTTCAAGGCTGAACTCTTCTTCCTGAGTGGCACGGTCTGCCGGGTCAGGGAAGTTGGCTGCTTCTTCCTGCATGTGCGTAACGGTACGGTCAACTTCATCCCTGAGCTGATTGCGCCATGCTTCAAGAATTTTTTTGAAGTGGTCCAGCTGGGCGCCGTTCATGTACTCTTCGCCTGGCTTCTCTTGATATGGCTCCACCCCAGCGATGGCGAGAATGCTCAGGGACGAGGTTTTACGGGTTTTCCCTTCTTGCATGATGCTTCTCCTACATAACGCACTATCGATCCCCAACGTGGGGAAAAAATCAGGCCGCTATAAATACCAGAAGGCGGGGAGGTTGGCAATTATTCCTCACAGCCACTTGACAAGCATGTGATGGAAAGCGTATCCGCACCCGATGGTTTTAGCTGCTGACGACTTCAATTCAGTAAATCTACAATCATTTTTTAGAGACGAGGTGCAACGGTTTGGCGAGGTGAATTCCCTCTGCCGAAAGAGCGGCACCATAACAGACTACTTCAACTCCATTTTGCTGCACCTGCGCCAATAATTCTGCGTAGCGGGGATCAATATGGTGTGCCGGAGCCACAGTTTCAATGCCTGAATGCAATACAGCGAAAAATAATACCGTTCGCTGACCCTGTTCTGCCATCGCCTGCAACTCTCGTAAATGCTTTTGGCCGCGCAGCGTCACCGCATCTGGAAAGTATCCACAGCCGTGTTGCAACAAGGTGACAGATTTCACTTCAATATAGCAGTTGGGGCGATTATCTGCCTGTAATAGCAAGTCTATACGGCTATTTTCAGCACCGTATCGCACTTCGGCGGTCAGTTTACTGTAACCAGATAATTCGGGAATGCGATCATTTTCAATCGCCTCCCGCACCACCTGATTGGCGCGCAGTGTGTTAACGCAAATCCAGTGTCCGCTCTGCGTTTCGGATAATTCCCAACTGTGGGCGTACTTCCTTTTCAGATTATCCGAGGTTGAATACCACACGGTATCACCCGGCGTTGCACAGCCGGTCATGGCACCGGTATTGGCGCAGTGCAGCGTTAATTCACGGCCATCGGCCGTTATCACGTCGGCGAGAAAACGTTTGTAACGTTTGATAAGCGTTGCCGGTTGAAGTGGCGGGAGGAATTGCATCAAATCGGCTCTCTGATTAACAAGGTGGCGGCGGTGTGGCGAGCAATGGCCAGCTTTGCAGACATTGATAGCGCGTGCGTCCCTGATGAAAGCGGGACTCGTAGAGCGAAAAATCAGTCGCGTCGAGCTGCCACTGCGGCGTTGCCGCCGGTAAGGCTACGGGACGCGTTGCGCCGCGCAGCAAGGACACGTGCGGATGAAACGGTAACGTAGACTGATGACAGCCGTTGCGCGCCGCGTGTGAGCGCAGCAGCGAGGCCAGCTGCAGCAGTGCGAGCGGTGCGCGGCGGGTTCCTAGCCAAACGACGCCGGGCCGCGGCCAATGACCCAGGTCGTCGAGCCGCAGGCTGAAGGCGGGGGACTGAATTCGCGTGGCAATCTCGCGCAGTACGCCAGCTTTTTGGTCACTGACCTCGCCCAGAAATGCCAGCGTCAGGTGCAGGTTTGCGGCGGCAACCGGACGTCCGTCTTCCGGTTCAAAATTGTCCGCGCGCCACCGTATGACCTGCTTTTGCAGCGCCATTGGCAGAGAAAGGGCAAAGAACAGGCGGCGTGATTCAGGCATTAAATTTCCTTTAAGGTAACAACGCTGGGCGCGGCTACATACCGCCAGCGAGCCTGAATGCTACAATTCATCCCGCCCGGCGACAATTTTTTCTATTACAATGCCGAGCCTTAATCTTGAATTTATCATGGAGAGTCCGTGTCCTTACTGCCCGTGGGTGCCGTACTGAACCAAATTATTGCAGCGCTGCAACAGGCGCCGCAGGTGTTGTTGCATGCACCCACCGGCGCGGGGAAATCCACCTGGTTACCGTTGCAAATCCTCACGTCGGGCATTTTTTCCGGCAAAATTTTGCTGCTTGAACCGCGCAGGCTGGCGGCTAAGAGCGTGGCCTATCGGTTGGCTCAGCAACTGGGCGAACAGCCGGGACAAACTGTTGGCTATCGCATGCGGGCTGAGTCCAAAATCAGCGCCGAGACGCGTCTTGAGGTGGTGACCGAAGGTATTTTGACCCGTATGGTGCAGCAAGACCCGGAGCTGGCTGAGTATTCGCTGGTGATCCTCGACGAGTTTCACGAACGCAGTTTACAGGCCGATCTGGCGCTTGCGCTGCTGCTCGACGTGCAGCAGGGGCTGCGGGAAGATTTGCGTCTGCTTATTATGTCGGCCACGCTTGATAACGCTAGACTTTCACCCTTATTGCCCGATGCGCCGGTGATTATTTCACAGGGGCGCAGTTTTCCGGTCGAGCGTGATTATCTGCCGCTGGCCAGCCACGAGCGCCTGGATGAGGGCGTTGCGCGCATCGTAAGCCGATTGATGGCTGAAAATCACGGCTCGATGCTGCTGTTTTTACCCGGCGTGGCGGAGATAACGCGTACTCAAAATTTGCTTACCGGCAGGTTGGGCAACGATGTCGACCTCTGTCCGCTGTATGGCGCGCTTTCGCTCGAACAGCAGCAAAAAGCCATTCAGCCTTCGCCCGCTGGCCGCCGTAAAGTGGTGCTCGCGACTAACATTGCCGAAACCAGTCTTACCATTGAGGGCATTCGATTGGTCGTCGACAGCGGGCTGGAGCGCAGCGCGCAGTTTGATTTGCGCACCGGATTGACGCGACTGATTACGCAGCGCATCAGTCAGGCGGCGATGACCCAGCGTGCAGGGCGTGCAGGACGACTTGAAGAAGGTCAGTGCTGGCATTTGTTCAGTAAAGAACAGGCCGAGCGCGCGACGCTGCAAAGCGAAGCCGAAATATTACATAGCGATTTGAGCGGTTTATGGCTAGAGCTTTTGCAGTGGGGATGCTTTGATGCTTCGCAACTGATCTGGCTGGACGCGCCGCCCGCGGTGGCGCTTGACGCTGCCCGGCGACTGCTTACGTCACTTGGCGCCGTCGATGCTCAGGGCAAGCTGACCGCGCTGGGCCGCAATATGTCGCAGGTGGGCTGTGAACCCCGTTTGGCGGCGATGCTGGTGCAGGCCGAACGCCAGAGCAGTGACGCGCTGGCCACCGCGGCTCTACTGGTGGCCATAATGGAAGAACCCCCGCGCGGCGGACAGCCGGATATCGATTATTGGCTGAGTCGCCCACAGCCTCACTGGCAGCGCCGTGCGCGCCAATTGGTTCAACGCTTGTCGCGCAGCAGCGGTCAGGTTGACGTTTCGCTGGCACCTTGGCTGTTGGCCGAGGCGTTTAGCGACAGAATTGCCGAGCGTCGCGGTCTTGATGGCCGCTATCTTCTGGCTAACGGACTCGGCGCTTCGCTGTCGCAGGACGACGCGCTGAGCCGCGCGGCCTGGCTGGTTGCGCCACAGTTGCTGCAGGGTAACAACAGCCCTGACGCCCGTATCCTGCTGGCGATCACCTTGGATGCTACCCAGCTTGCGACGCGCCTGCCCCACGCCGTAAAAGAGCAAACAGCCGTGGAGTGGGATGAAGAAAAAGGCACGCTCCGCGCCTGGCGTCGCTGGCAGGTGGGGCGACTGGTGCTAAAAGCGCAGCCGCTGGCTAAACCCGCCGATGAGGATTTGCAGCAGGCGTTACTTGAGTGGGTCCGCGCTCAGGGACTGCAGGCTCTCAGCTGGTCGCCGCAGGCAGAGCAGCTACGAGTGCGTTTAGGCTGTGCTGAAAAATGGCTCCCTGAACGGGAATGGCCGGCGGTGGATGAACAGAGCCTGCTAGATTCGCTGGAACAATGGCTGCTGCCGTCATTAAACGGCGTTCGCAGCCTGCGGGCGTTGCAGCAGATTGACCTGAACGACGCGCTGCTGCGTCTGATGAACTGGAACCAGCGCCAGAGTCTTGACGCGAATTTACCCACACATTATACCGTTCCGACTGGCAGCCGGCTGGCAATCCGCTATCATAGCGACCAACCCCCGACGCTCTCGGTGCGTTTGCAGGAGATGTTTGGCGAGCAGCGTAGTCCGATGCTTGCCGAGGGGCGCGTGGCGGTAGTGCTGGAGTTGCTGTCACCCGCGCATCGCCCGTTGCAGATAACCAGCGATTTGGCCGCCTTCTGGCAGGGCTCCTATCGTGAGGTTCAAAAAGAGATGAAAGGCCGCTACCCTAAGCATCCGTGGCCGGACAATCCCGCCGAGGCCGTGCCGACGCGCAGGACGAAAAAATATTCGTAGTTCATTTACGCAGGAAATTTTCAGACCTTTCTTCTATACGAGGAGAAAGGCGGAGCACAGAGTAAGCGCCAGTTTCACACAGCCCTTATTTTAAAGCGTTTATTTCATATAACTGCCGTTTTTTATGATTGTAAAAGATAGCATCCGGCATTTTTTTATAAGCCGGGTCTGATGGAGATTAAGTATGTCTGGCGATGATCGCGAGCCGATTGGCCGAAAAGGCAAACCGTCACCCCCCAAGCCTAAACGCGGACGTCCTGCGCGTCGCAGTCGCGACGACGACGAAGACACGCGCTACGTCTATCAGGGCGATGATGAGCAAGAAGATGATGACGATAGTCGCAATGCAGCACCTCAGGAGTCGCGCATGACCCGTAAGACCGCCAAGTCGGGCAAGGGAGCCACCAGCAAAAAACCGCGTAAAAAACGCCGCTGGCTTGGTCTATTGATTAAGCTGTTTATCATTTTCGTCGTACTGATGGCGGCCTACGGCGTCTATCTCGACTCCGAGATCCGTGGACGCATCGACGGTAAAGTCTGGCAATTGCCTGCCGCCGTGTATGGCCGCATGGTCACGCTGGAGCCGGGTTCGCCTTATACCCAAAAAGAGATGATCAATCTGCTTGTCGGTACGCAGTATCGTCAGGTGACGCGCATTACGCGCCCGGGCGAATTCAGCGTTAAAGCCGGCAATATCGACCTGCTGCGTCGTCCTTTCGACTTCCCGGACGGCAAAGAGGGGCAGATTAATGCCCGCCTGATTTTCAAAGGCAATGAGCTTTCAGAAATCAAAAACATGGATAACAACCGTGACTTCGGGATTTTCCGCCTCGATCCGCGTTTGATAACCATGTTGCAGTCGCCTAACGGTGAACAGCGCCTGTTTGTGCCGCGCGCCGGCTTCCCGGACCTGCTGGTGCAGACGCTGATTGCTACCGAAGACCGTCATTTCTATGAGCACGACGGCATCAGTCCTTATTCAATTGGTCGTGCTTTCCTCGCCAACGTTACCGCCGGACACGCGGTGCAAGGCGGGAGTACGCTAACTCAGCAGCTGGTTAAAAACCTGTTCCTGACCAATCAGCGCACGCTGTGGCGTAAAGCGCGTGAAGCCTACATGGCGATTCTGATGGACGGCCGATACAGCAAGGACCGTATTCTCGAACTCTACCTGAACGAAGTTTATTTAGGGCAGAGTGGCTCGGATCAGATACGCGGCTTCCCGCTGGCTAGCCTTTACTACTTCGGTCGTCCGGTTGACGAGCTGAGCCTTGACCAGCAGGCGCTGTTGGTCGGCATGGTTAAAGGTGCGTCATTGTATAACCCGTGGCGTAACCCGAAGCTGGCGCTTGAACGCCGCAACCTTGTGCTGCGCCTTCTGCAGCAGCAGGGCATTATCGACCAGGAGCTGTATGACATGCTCAGTGCGCGTCCTCTGGGCGTGCAGCCTAAAGGTGGGGTGATTTCTCCGCAGCCTGCCTTTATGCAGATGGTTCGTCAGGAGCTGCAGCAAAAACTGGGTGATAAAATCACCTCGATGTCTGGCGTGAAAATTTTCACCACGCTGGACCCGATTGCTCAGGACGGCGCAGAAAAAGCAGTAGAAGAGGGAATTCCTCTGCTACGCAAGAAAAGCGGCTTCAACGATATTGAAACGGCAATGGTGATTGTTGACCGTTACACCGGTGAAGTGCGTGCCATGGTGGGCGGGGCCGAAACACAGTTTGCCGGATTTAACCGTGCGATGCAGGCTCGTCGTCAGGTCGGTTCACTGGCTAAGCCAGCGACCTACATGACCGCGCTGAGTGACCCGAATAAATACCGTTTAAACACGGTACTGTCCGACCAGCCGCTGTCTATTAAGCTGTCGAACGGACAAACCTGGTCGCCGCACAATGACGATAATCAGTTCCGCGGTCAGGTCCTGCTGGTTGATGCCCTGGCCCGTTCCATGAACGTGCCAACGGTGAATCTCGGTATGGCCGTCGGCCTTGATAACATTACCAAGACGCTGATTAATTTGGGCATTCCTAAAGAGTCGTTAAATCAAACGCCGTCTATGCTGCTGGGTGCCATCGCCCTCACGCCGATGGAAGTGGCGCAGGAGTATCAGACTATCGCCAGCGGCGGTAACAAGGCGCCGCTGTCGGCAGTGCGTTCGGTGATTGGTGAAGACGGCACGGTGCTTTATCAGAGTTATCCGCAGGCAGAGCGCGTGGTGCCGTCAGAGGCCGCTTATCTGACACTCTACGCGATGCAGCAGGTGGTTTCTGAAGGCACTTCGCGCGCGCTGGCAGTGAAATACCCTAAACTGCATCTGGCAGCTAAAACCGGGACGTCGAACGAACTGCGCGACAGCTGGTTTGCGGGTATCGACGGTAACCAAGTGGCGATCACCTGGGTAGGGCGCGATAACAACGGGCCTTCTAAACTGTGGGGTTCAACCGGTGCATTGGCGCTGTACAGCCGCTATCTGGGCAATATTACCCCGATGCCGCTCGACCTTCAGGTGCCAGATGATGTCAGCATGATGAATATTGATGACAGCGGTAACTTCATCTGTAATAACGGAGGAGGATTACTGACCGGCGGTGGCCTGCGCACTATTCCTGTGTGGACCGACGATGCCCAAAAGCTGTGCCAGGCTTCACAGGCGGCTGCCTATCAACAGCAGCAACAGCAGCAGCAACTTTTCCAGCAGCAGCATCCGCAGCAGCAGCCACAGCAACAGGGTCAGCCGCAGCAGCAGCCTCAGGACGAGAAAAAGGACAGTAACGGTGTAGCAGGATGGATAAAAGACATGTTCGGCTCCAAATAGGCCTGACACGGCTATTTTAGACCTTATCCATTGTGGCAAATGCCCAATAAACAAAGCGCGATTGATATCGCGCTTTTTTTTTATTTTTCCTCCCCTCCGCGCAGCCCTTTATTCATCAGCTTTCTACCGGTTAATTGACCATAAACAATGCATGGTTACCTAAATGTCGCTCAGTTAGTGCAAAAGGTAAATGCCCTTGCAGTTTCCTGACACTTACGCATATCATGCGATCGTTATAATAATAATTATCGTTTTCATTCCTATTTCAATGTCTCCCGGGATTATCCAATGGCTTATATGCGCACTCCGTCTGTGAATAACTGCTTAGCACCTTTCATTCGTAACAAGATTGCATTAACCGTTGCCGCCGCGCTCACCGGCTTTGTTTTTCAAGCCTTTGCGGCTGAAACGACAGCGAGTGCGCCAAAAAGCGATACCATCACCGTCGTCGGCGATGCGTCATCAAACGTTGCACAGGAATCAGCCTGGGGACCGGCACCGACGATTGTTGCCAAACATAGCGCCACCGGCACAAAAACCGATACGCCGATCGTGAAAACGCCGCAGTCTATTTCGGTGGTAACGCGCGAAGAGATGGATACGCGCCAACCTGCCACGGTAAAAGAGGCGTTGAACTATGCGCCGGGCGTATTCGCCAGTCGCGGCAGCTCCAGCACGTATGATGCCGTGGCAATCCGTGGTTTTACCTCGGTAAACACCAATCAGTATCTCGACGGCATCAAATTGCAGGGTGACAACTACTCTGAAGTGTCGATGGACCCGTATTTCCTCGAACGCGTTGAGCTGCTGCGCGGCCCGTCTTCCGTTTTATACGGCAAGAGCAATCCGGGCGGCGTGATTACCATGGTCAGCAAGCGTCCGACTACTGAGCCATTACGTGAAATACAGTTCAAAATGGGGTCAGACAGCCTCTATCAAACCGGTTTCGACTTCAGCGATGCCATTGACGATGATGGCGTGTATTCCTATCGCTTAACCGGCGTGGCTCACAGCCAAAACACCCAGCAGGTGATGGCGAAAGAGAAACGTTACGCGATTGCCCCGTCGTTCAGCTGGCATCCGGATGATAAAACCAATTTCACCTTCCTGAGTAATTTCCAGGATGACCCAGACTCAGGCTTCTACGGCTGGATGCCGCGTCAGGGTACCGTTGTGCCTTTCTACGATGCCAATGGTAAACCGCATAAGCTTCCGACCGATTTTAATGATGGAGACGGCAATAGCCGACTGTCGCGTAATCAAAAAATGGTGGGTTACAGCTTCGATCATGAGTTTAATGATACCTGGACCGTGCGTCAGAACCTGCGTTACACCAAAATTGACAGTAAATATACTGGCATCTATGACACCGGATACGTGGCACCGGCGCAAATTAGCCGGGGTTATGTGGTCTCTTCCGAGAAGCTGAACAACTTCGATGTTGATACCCAGGCGCAGGCCAAATTCTCGACCGCCGCGGTCGATCACACCCTGTTGATGGGTGTCGATTATATGCGAATGAGCAACAGCATTGATGCCGACTATGGTTCTGCCAACAACCTCAGCCTGACCCATCCTGACTACAACAATTCGGATGCGAAGGGCGGTTTCCTGTACAACGTGTTAAATCGTCAGGAGCAGACCGGCCTGTATGTGCAGGATCAGGCTGAGTGGAATCATTGGATCCTGACTACCGGTGCGCGCTATGACATCGCAAAAACCTCAACGCTGACCCGCAGCAGCAATACGACGGCAGCCATTAAAGACCACCACATTACCTGGCGCGGCGGTCTCAACTATCTGTTTGATAATGGTATTTCACCGTACTTTAGCTACAGCGAGTCGTTTGAGCCCACGCCTGGCGCAACGGTAACTGCTCAGCCGTTCAAGCCGTCGATTGGCAAGCAGTATGAAGCCGGTCTGAAATATATTCCTGATGATCGCCCCATTAGCCTGACGGCGGCGGTGTATCAGCTCACCAAAGACAACAATCTGACGGTTGACCCGGCTAACACCAATTTCAGCGTTCAGTCTGGCGTCATCCGCTCGCGCGGCGTGGAGCTAGAGGCAAAAGCCGCCGTTAATGCCAATATTAACGTCATCGCTTCCTATACCTTTACCGATGCGAAATATACGCACGACACCCACTATCAGGGCCAGCGCCCGGTGGAAGTGCCGCGCAACATGGCCTCGCTGTGGGCCGATTATACTTTCCACGAGTCGGCACTTAGCGGCCTGACCGTAGGTTCCGGCGTGCGTTACGTAGGGGCGACGTCCAGCTTCTACACCACCGGTGAAGACAATAACAAGCCGTTCAACGTGGCGAGCTATGCCCTTGTTGATGCGTTGGTTAAATACGATCTGGCACGTGTTGGACTGCCGGGCTCTTCCGTCGGCGTCAACATTAACAACCTGTTTAACCGCGAGTACGTTGCCAGTTGCTATCGCGATTATGCCTGCTACTGGGGCACCGATCGTCAGATAGTCGCGACGGCAACCTTCCGCTTCTAACCGGTTATTCCTTGCTAAAATAGCCGGGCACAGTGCCACACTGTACCCGGCTAACTTAACGATAGGCCATTATGAAAACTGCCCACGTAGCACAGCAGCAGACGCTTGAAGACAGCATTTATCGTTTGGATCAGGTGAGTTTTACCGTGCCCGGGCTCACGCTATTAGCCCCTCTTTCGCTCACCTTCCCACAGGGAAAAGTGTGTGGATTGATCGGCCATAACGGATCGGGTAAATCCACGCTGCTTAAAATGCTCGGTCGCCATCAGCCAGCCTCATCGGGCAAAGTGCTGCTTAACGAGAAACCGGTCGATCAGTGGGAGAGCAAAGCCTTTGCGCGTCAGGTTGCTTATCTCCCCCAGCAGTTGCCGGCGGCGGAAGGCATGACGGTTCACGAACTGGTGGCGATTGGTCGCTATCCGTGGCACGGCGCGCTGGGGCGTTTTCGACTGCATGATCGTGAAAAAGTGGAAGAAGCCATTGAGTTGGTGGGCCTTCAGCCCTTTGCCCAACGTCTGGTCGATAGCCTTTCCGGCGGCGAACGTCAGCGCGCGTGGCTGGCGATGATGGTGGCACAAGACAGTCGCTGTCTTTTGCTCGACGAACCCACCTCTGCACTGGATATTGCCCATCAGGTTGACGTGCTGGCGCTTATCCAGCGATTGAGTCACCAGAAAGGGTTGACGGTTATTGCCGTGCTGCATGACATCAATATGGCCGCCCGTTACTGCGATCGCCTGGTGGCGTTACGCGCGGGAGAAATGATTGCCGAAGGCAACCCTGAGCAGATGATGCAGGGCGATGTTCTCGAGAAAGTCTACGGCATTCCTATGGGCATTTTGCCTCATCCTGCGGGTGGGGCGCCGGTAAGCTTTGTATACTAATGCGTAATATTCCCGATTTGACCCGCCGTCGCCTGCTGCAGGCGATGGCGATGGCGCCGCTGGTTTCAGCACTCCCCGTATTGAGTTCTCAGGTTGCGGCCAAAAATACGGCTATAGACCTGACTCGCATTATTGCCCTGGAATGGCTGCCCGCCGAGTTGCTTATCGCGCTGGGCGTGATGCCAATGGGCGTCGCGGATATTCGCAATTATAATTTGTGGGTTGAAGAGCCCAGGCTGGCTCCTTCGGTGATTGAAGTCGGCCAGCGCACTGCGCCGAATCTTGAATTGATGCAGCAGATGAAGCCGTCACTTATTCTTATCTCTCAAGGCTATGGCCCGAAAGCCAGCCAGCTCGAGCCCATTAGCCCGGTGCTGACCGTTACCGCCAACGACGGCAGTGGTCAACCGTTGCAGCAGGCGATTCGATCGCTCCACAAGCTGGCAGAATATCTTGGCCTGCAAACACGAGCCGCTCAACATTTACAACAATATCAGCAAGTTTTGGCGCAAACGCGCGACAGCGTTAAGTCCGTCGCGGACCAGCCGGTGTTGTTGTTTTCTTTCCTCGATAAACGCCACGTGCTGGTTTTTGGTGAAGGCAGCCTGCTGCAGGAAGTGCTGACCGACGTCGGACTCACCAACGCCTGGAACGGCGAGAAAAACTTTTGGGGAAGTGCAACGGTAGGCATTGAACGGCTGGCGTCCATCAAACACGCCCGTGCACTCTGTTTTAATCACGGCAGTGAAGCACTGATGGCCGAAGTTTCCAAAACACCGCTGTGGCAGTCGCTGCCGTTTGTGCGTGAGGATCAGCTCAGCGTAGTGCCCGCCGTCTGGTTTTATGGCGCGACGTTTTGCGCCATGCGCTTTTGTCATATTTTATCGACCACGCTTGGGAAGCCTGTATGAATCGCCGTTCAGTCAGCCAAACGCTGGCCCTGCTTATTTCTCTTGCGGTTATCTGCGTTCTGCTAAATCTGTATAACCTGCAACATCAACTTCCGTTGGCGCTGTGGCGTGAAGCTTTTTGGCATCCCAATATCGACGACGTGCGCCAGATGTTGTTTCACTACAGCCTGCTGCCACGTTCGGCCGTGGCGCTGCTGGCCGGTGCGGGTCTTGGGCTAGTCGGGCTACTGTTTCAGCAGGTGTTGCGCAATCCGCTTGCCGAACCTTCTACACTCGGTGTTTCCGCCGGCGCGCAACTTGGCCTGACGGTGGCGACGCTATGGAGCCTGCCGGGCGGACAAATTACCCAGCAATTTGCTGCCATGATTGGCGCAGTAGTGGTAGGGCTGGTGGTATTTGGGGTCGCTTGGGGCAAGAGAATGTCACCGGTAACGCTTGTCCTCGCCGGTTTGGTGTTGGGACTTTACTGCGGCGCAGTGAGCAGCCTGCTTGGGCTATTTAACTATCAGCAGTTGCAAAGCCTGTATATCTGGAGCACCGGCTCTTTAAATCAGCAGGACTGGCACACAGCCCGTTTTCTGTTGCCCAGAGTGGTCGTTGTCTGGCTGCTGGCGTTTATGCTGCAGCGCCCGATGACGCTGCTCGGTCTGGACGACGGCGTTGCCAAAAATCTTGGACTGGGACTCTCGGTCGCGCGCTTTACCGTGCTGGCGCTGGCGATAGTGATGAGTGCGCAACTGGTGAATGCGGTGGGAATAATCGGCTTTATCGGCCTGTTTGCGCCGCTACTGGCCAAGATTCTCGGCGCACGACGATTGAAATCACGGCTGATCCTGGCCCCCATTATCGGCGCACTGCTGCTGTGGTTCACCGATCAGATTGTTCTGTGGCTGGCACAAGTCTGGTTAGAAGTGTCTACGGGGGCGGCCACCGCGCTGGTGGGGGCACCGATTTTACTGTGGTTGCTGCCGCGCCTGCGAAATAGCGCGGTGCCGCCACCGATGAATATTGGCGACCACGTGCCTAAAGAGCGCCATCATCTGCTGCGTTGGACGAGTTTGGCGAGCGTGCTGCTGCTGGCGGGAATGGCGCTAGCGCTGTGCTTTGGCCGTGACGCGCACGGCTGGCAGTGGTCGATGGGGCATCAGCTTGATTTACTGCTGCCGTGGCGTACGCCGAGAGTTTTTGCCGCACTGGCTGCGGGCGTGATGCTGGCCTCTTCGGGGGTGATTATTCAGAAGCTTACCGGTAACCCGATGGCGAGTCCGGAAGTTTTGGGCATTAGCTCTGGTGCCGCATTTGGTGTAGTCATTATGCTGTTTCTGGTGCCCGGCGATGCCTTTGCCTGGCTGTTACCGGCGGGTAGCCTGGGTGCAGCCGTTACGCTGATGGTGATTATGCTGGTGTCCGGCGTTCGTCGTTTTTCCCCAGAGCGCATGCTGCTGGCCGGAATAGCACTGAGTACCGCCTTTAATACAATATTGGCGCTGTTGCTAGCCAGCGGTGATCCGCGCATGGGCGGTTTGCTGACCTGGATCTCTGGCTCCACCTATTCAGTAACGGCGGAGCAGGCATGGCGCACCGGCATCATTACCGTGGTACTGCTGGCGTGGGTGCCTTTCTGCCGCCGCTGGGTGAATATTTTACCGCTGGGCAGTGTTACCGGGCGCTCAGTCGGGCTGGCGCTGGCCCCGAGTCGCTTGACCCTGCTGGCCTTAGCGGCAGTCATGACGGCTCTGGCCACGCTAACCGTGGGGCCGCTAAGTTTTATTGGACTGATGGCGCCGCACATGGCGCGGATGCTCGGTTTCCGTCGGGCAATTGCGCAGTGGATAGTTGCCAGTCTGTTGGGCGGGCTGCTAATGGTGCTGGCCGACTGGCTCGGGCGAATGATTATCTTCCCGAATCAGATTCCTGCGGGGCTGTTGGCGACTTTTATCGGCGCACCTTACTTTATCTATCTGCTGCGTAAACAGGCGTCATAAATCAGCAAATACTCAGCGCGTAATCAGAGAATTATCAGGATTACGCGCTGTTATACCGCCGGCTTAGTGATAAAGCCACGATGATGAAACGGCTAAAATGACTTAAATACCCACTGCTGATTCGGCGCACCGCGAGAGGTCATTACCGCCACCGCCTCATGACTTCCGGCTTTATAGGCGAGGGTTAGCACTTGACCCCAGTTGCCATGAACATAAATAAAGCCATCCTCCTCCTGCCATTTGTTGACCCCGTCGCGTCCTGCACCAAACATTCTTACTCCTACGGCAGGCTCGGTGATACCCTCAAGTCTGTATCTCTGCCCCTCGTCAACCTGCAGCACCCAACTGGTTCTAATATCTTCAATGATATTGAAGAGTCTCTTTTTCGGCTTGCCCCACGGGTCATTGGAGCCATCGGAATACCAGAGTTCGATATCCTCTCCCTGAGGTTCAGACCGCAGACCAAAAACTCTGTCATTAGTGTGCGAGTATGTGATAGAACCCTTTTCACCTGTCAGCCGATCATAGGCATCTTGACTACCATAGGATTGACCGCCGTAAAAACTGGCCAGGCAGTGGCCGGTATCTCTGTTGATAATGCGGAATTTACCTTCTGGAAATCCATTCGGCATAATATTTCTCCTCTCTTTATTGATAAGAAAAAATTAACTTTCGATTTAAAGGTAGCTAATTTCTCAGAGGGGTAAGGGGGCGATCAGAAAAAAATCAGGTTTTTTAGATCTGATATACCATGATTATCTCTAAAAAATCAGATCCGTAGCAGTCTGTGGATACAGTTTTCCCTGGAGATTAAATCTTAAGTTTAATTTAAGTTTGGTGGGGGTTTCGCGTAAAAAAACCTCACCAGCAGGTGCCTGGTTTCAGCCAATTGATCCAAATCAAGCAAGTTGCGTGTTATCTGTGAGCAAAGACTCTGTTTTCGATATAGCTTGTCGACTTTATTTCTTAAGGAATTAGTATCAAATTTATTTTTAATATATCCCTAAGAAATAGAAAGAAATAACTTTAGGTAATTTTTATCGAAAGTTTTTAATAATTTAATATATCTATCCTTTTCTTAGACGTGCAATTGTTTAACTATTACAAGGAAAGTATTATTATGCTTAATATCCGCAAAGCAACCGTCGCCAAGGTTTCATCGGATGATGTTCCGGCTACGTATAAGCGTTATCGAATACAAGCCTTAATGAGCGTATTTTTAGGTTATTTAGCCTATTATATTGTTCGTAGTAACTTCATACTCTCAACCCCCTATTTGAAAGAGCATCTCGAACTTAGCGCGACTCAAATTGGTTTTTTAAGTAGTGGTATGCTTATTGCGTATGGAATAAGCAAAGGGGTGATGAGCAGTCTTTCAGACAAAATGAGTCCCAAGGTGTTCATGGCTTGTGGGCTGTTTATGTGTGCAGTTGTTAATGTCGGTTTGGGTTTTAGTAGTATGTTTTGGGTTTTTGTCGTGTTGATTATCTGCAATGGTATTTTTCAGGGAATGGGCGTGGGGCCTTCTTTTATTACCATTGCAAACTGGTTTCCCAAGACTATTCGTGGTCGAGTGACGGCTTTTTGGAATGTTTCCCATAATCTAGGCGGAGGAATTGTTGCCCCTATTGTGGGTGTCGCTTTTGCTCTTGTTGGGACAGAGCATTGGCAACTTGCAAGCTATATTTTCCCTGCAGGTATCGCTGTTCTTTTTACTGTGGTTATTTTGATACTGGGCAAGGGAACGCCTCAACAAGAAGGATTACCTTCTCTGGACGAAATGATCCCGGAAGAAAAAAATGTAATTGATCATTCACACTATGCAGTCGCGCCCGAAGATATGACGGCTTATCAAATTTTTTACACCTTTGTGTTAAAAAACAAAAATGCCTGGTATGTGTCTTTTGTCGATGTATTTGTGTATATGGTGCGTTTTGGGGTCATCAGCTGGTTACCTATCTATCTATTGACCGTTAAGCACTTTTCAAAAGAAGAAATGAGCATTGCTTTCCTGTTCTTTGAATGGGCAGCGATCCCTTCTACTTTGCTTGCCGGATGGTTAACGGATAAGGTGTTTAAAGGCAGACGCATGCCGCTTGCAATTATTTGCATGACCATTATTTTCTTTTGTTTATTTGGCTACTGGAGAAGTGATTCCGTCATAATGATTTCTTTTTTTGCAGCTACGGTAGGTTGTCTTATTTATGTGCCACAATTTTTAGCTTCTGTGCAAACAATGGAGATAGTTCCCCGCTTTGCCGTAGGTTCTGCTGTGGGGCTCAGAGGCTTTTTAAGTTATATATTGGGCAGCTCGCTGGGGACTGTTTTTTTTGGTGTAATGGTTGATAAATTCGGTTGGCATGCTGGATTTTATCTATTAATGGGCGGTGCGGTTTGTTGCATTATATTCTGCGTCTTGTCGCACAGAGGAGCATTGGAGTTAGAGAGGAAAGCGGCCACTTCTCCTAAAGTATAAAAATATAACAATATAAAAAATAATAATAAAAATAACAGTGAATTATTCGGCCCTCCCTTCTTAGGAAGGTGGGGGGCGGATAAATTCTGCTTGGTCTATAAATGTATACCGGTTTTAGACATCACTCGTCTTTAATTTTTAACCATCCAGGACAAAATATATGCGTAGAGTTGACTCTATTAGTACCCTTCATTCTATTGAACTATCCTGTATAACACCACATTCGGCATCACCGAGCCTGGTAAGTCATGTGAAAGGGATTAAACAAGCGACAGTATTGCAATCTTGCTTTCCTCCTGACACTGTTGTACATCAACCAATCTCATCCCCCAGCCGCTCGCGGGAATTTACGGCGATTGATATGATTACCGAGGTTAAAAAAGATAACGTTGGCTGTTTATCATTTTTAACGAATAACGTGCTAACAAACATCCCACACACAATCGGTAATCGATGGCATTCGGCTAAAAATGAATGTATTAAACAACTTGCAAGCAAAGCCACTGAGGCAATAAATAAACTCGGTGATGACATATTGAGTGAGCATAAGGCGTTGGTCGTCAAGGTAATGGATTTGCTCATGACTGATGAGAAAACAACAAAAGTATATGTTTCTATAGCAATAGAAAAAGCAAGGCTTGGTTTTATTGTTAAATTCTTAAAAGAGGAAATAGCAAGTCTTAAAGGCGTGTTACGTTCGGAGGAGACCCGTTTTGAAGGAAGTGATAGTGAAAATGAAAAAGAAAAGTTAATTATTCAAATGGAAGGGAATAAAAATAGATTATCAGAGATGAAAGCTAAACTACATTCTTTTGAGGCACAGTTCGATGAAAAGAGTAAGGCCTTAGATATGCTGAAAAAAGAAAATTCGTTTTTAGACAGTCTTGAGGCTTATGAAGTAATAAAGGCTTTTTTCTTTGATGTAGTTACTTTCAAATCCACTGTCGCATTAGGTTATATTTCCTATGGTCAAGAGTTTAATGACTTCACTTCTGCTTATACAAGAGGCGCAGTGCAGGGTAGGTTTGTTATCCCTTATGAAGACCTTGTGAGTATGATATCCCGCCATGAAAAGCCAGAGGGAAAGCAAAAGGAAAGGCAAAAAGAAAAGCCAAAGATAATTTCACCGGATATCTATATTAATACTGAAGTCGGGATAAAAACCAGTTTTCCGATATTGGGAACACTTGCCAATATCGATGAAAAAAATGTTAACTTGAGTATAGGAACAGGGGCGATGATAAGAGACAGAATAGGCATCGGATGCACTCTCGAATATAACCCTACAACAAAAAAATATGAATTTGACAATCAGAAAGGCTTTAAACTTGTTCATGAGCAATTAGCGAGAGGGCGAGTTAATCTCTCTTTATTAGGCAGTGAAGTTCGCGCAGGAGTGCAAGGCTCTGTCTACGCAAGTATGAGTGTGAGTAAAGCGGTCTATTCCGTTGACGACGAAAAGCTGAAAATACTTGCAAATTTGGGGATAACTGCAGCAAGTGCCACATCAGCAGGTGCATTGGCGTATTTTTTTCTTCCCCCTGATGTTGCGAGAACCACGGGAGCTACTGTGGCAGGGCAAATGGTGGGGGGATATCTGGCTGCCAAAATACCGAAGATTGCGCCCAATAAACAAATAACACAAAGTATGGAAGTCAATAACGCGGGAGTGGCTTTGGGGGTACCTGTGCAAACAGGGTTCGGGGGCGGAGTGGTGTTCAGGGGCTCGGGTAAGATAGAGATTGTATCGAAAGCCCCTAACGCATCGATACCACAGCCTCAGGTAGTCGATGCGCAGGTTCGGCGAAGGAACACAGCCCCAGAAAATAGGGAGTAAGCTAAAATTGCCTTAGGTTTCCAGAAATATGTAAGATGCTATCTCCGGATAACCTGAGGCAACTTTCTGTTGTCAAAGCTTGGCAAAACTGCGGCGTGCCGCATCTACAGTGCGTTGAATGTCTTCAGCGCTGTGTGCGATGGACATAAAGCCGGCCTCAAACGCCGAAGGTGCCAGATAAACGCCTTCTTCCAGCATCAAATGGAAGAACTTCTTGAAGCGCTCAACGTTGCAGTTCATCACTTCAGCATAGCTTGTTACGGACGCTGATTCGGTAAAGAACAGGCCGAACATGCCGCCTACGTGGTTCACCACAAACGGAATATTTTCCGCGGCTGCCGCTGCTTTCAGGCCTTCGGCCAATTGGGTGGTCAGGTCGGTCAATTTCTGATGAACGCCCGGTTCTGCAACCTGAGTCAGACAGGCAATGCCCGCGGCCATGGCAATCGGATTACCCGAAAGCGTGCCAGCCTGATAAACCGGACCGGTCGGCGCCAATGCTTGCATCACGTCGCGACGGCCTCCGAATGCGCCGACGGGCATACCGCCACCGATAATTTTACCCAAACAGGTAAGGTCTGGTTTCACGTCGTAATATTCCTGAGCACCGCCCAGCGCAACGCGGAAACCGGTCATCACTTCGTCAATAATCAGCAGCGCACCAAACTCGTCGCACAGTTTACGCAGTCCCGGCAGGAATTCCGGCAGCGGCGGCACGCAGTTCATGTTACCGGCGACCGGCTCGACGATAATACAGGCGACGTCTTCAGGGTATTGTTCGAACACTTCGCGCACAGAATCCAGACTGTTGTAGGTACAAGTCAGAGTATGTTTGGCAAAATCAGCCGGCACACCGGGGGAGTTCGGCTGGCCCATGGTCAGCGCGCCTGAACCGGCTTTCACCAGCAGGCAGTCAGCGTGGCCGTGATAGCAGCCTTCAAATTTAATGATTTTGTCGCGGTGGGTGAAGCCACGCGCCAGGCGGATGGCGCTCATGGTGGCTTCGGTGCCGGAGTTAACCATGCGAACCATGTCCATGCTTGGCACCAGGCCGGTCACCAGGCTGGCCATTTTGACTTCCATCTCGGTGGGTGCGCCGAAGCTCAGGCCGCGCTGGGCGGCTTCGATAACTGCATTGCGGATGGTGGCGTTGTTGTGGCCCAGAACCATAGGGCCCCATGAGCCGACATAGTCGATGTAGGCTTTGCCGTCTGCATCATATAAAAATGCGCCGTCGGCACGCTCAATGAATAGTGGTACACCGCCGACGCCGTTGAATGCACGCACCGGCGAGTTCACGCCTCCGGGGATCAGCGTTTGCGCTTGGGTGAATAGACTTTCTGACTTACTCATTGACTTGCTCCTGGTTTTTTTTCGTGCGGGCTTGGTAAGCTCACACGCAGAAAAAGCGTATTGAAATGGACGGTCTTCACCGACAGCCTTACGATTTGCCCTATTCTAGAGAACATAGCGTCGTTATGAAATGTTTGCAGGCTAGCGAAAGGTTAAGAAATATATTATGCGTGTTGTCTATGCGATTTGTATGATTAACTCTTTAGTCTGATTTATCCGCCTATTCATTGAAAAGTACACCATGACAGAATCTGTAAAACAGGCGCCCGCTGCGTCAGGTATTCCTCTGCGCAGGCGTCCGAGTGAAATTCTGCGTCAATTTTTACGTCGTGATAAAACCCCGATGGCGATACTTGTTGTTGCCGCGCTGGTGGGTATTTTTGCCGGACTGCTTGGCGTGGCCTTCGAAAAGGCCGTGGACTGGGTGCAGCATCTCAGACTCTCGGGGTTGGATAACGTCAGCGGTCACGCTTGGCTGCTGTGGCCGCTGACCTTTATCGTTTCCGCGCTGCTGGCGATGGTTGGCTATTATCTGGTGCGTCGCTTTGCCCCAGAGGCTAGCGGTTCGGGCATTCCTGAAATTGAAGGTGCGCTTGAAGAGCTACGTCCGGTGCGCTGGTGGCGGGTTATTCCGGTGAAGTTTGTCGGCGGGATGGGCACGCTCGGTGCGGGCATGGTGTTGGGGCGTGAAGGCCCAACGGTGCAGATGGGTGCTAATCTGGGCAAAATGTTGGCCGATATCTTCCGTATGCGCAGCGCTGAAGCGCGCCATACGCTGCTGGCCACCGGCGCGGCGGCGGGGCTTTCTGCGGCATTCAACGCGCCGCTGGCAGGGATCCTGTTTATTATCGAAGAGATGCGGCTGCAGTTTCGTTACAGCCTGATTTCAGTAAAAGCGGTGTTTATTGGCGTGATCATGTCGAGCATCGTTTACCGCCTGTTTAACGGCGAACGCGCGGTGATTAACGTGGGCGTCCTGGCAAACGTTTCATTGCAAACCTTCTGGCTGTATCTGGTGCTGGGCATGGTGTTTGGCATTGTTGGCGTTTGTTTCAATGCGCTAATTTTTCGCACCCAAGATATGTTCGCCCGCCTGCACGGCGGCAATTTGCAAAAAATTCTGCTGATGGGCGGACTGCTCGGCGGCATGTGCGGCCTGCTGGGGCTGATTAAACCCGAAGCGGCCGGTGGCGGCTTTGCGTTAATCCCCTTGGCGGCGGCGGGAACTTACTCATTGGGCATGCTGCTGTTTATCTTTATTACCCGTGTGGCAACCACCTTACTGTGCTTCTCTTCCGGCGCACCGGGCGGAATTTTTGCCCCGATGCTGGCATTGGGGACCTTACTCGGCACGGCGTTTGGCATGGCGGCAGCGGCAATGTTTCCGCAGTACGGCATTCAGCCGGGCACCTTTGCTATTGCCGGCATGGGGGCGCTGTTTGCGGCTACGGTGCGTGCGCCGCTGACCGGTATCGTACTGGTGCTGGAGATGACAGAAAATTATCAGCTGATCCTACCGATGATCATTACCTGCCTCGGTGCAACCTTATTGGCGCAGTTTCTTGGCGGCAAACCCTTGTATTCTGCCTTGTTAACCCGCACCTTACAGAAGCAGGAACGAGAGCAGGCCGAACAGAATGACAGCACGGTTACGCAAAATAACGGCACGAATTAGCGGGACGGCGTAGCAAAAACGGCTCATACTTGAATCTGAGATGCATGTATTAGATAATCAGTTCATTATTCAGACAGTCAATCCGGCGGCCTGAACAGAATTCGGATTGGGAGTAGATACTATGAGTGAACCTATTTTAAGTGAGCCAACCGTAGAAGAACCTATTGCGCTGCCGTTGCAATTTACTGACGCTGCGGCCCGTAAAGTTAAAAACTTGGTCGCGGATGAAGAAAATCCTGACATGAAACTGCGTGTGTACATTACCGGCGGCGGTTGCAGCGGATTCCAATACGGCTTCACCTTTGACGACAAAATCAACGACGGTGACATGACGATAGAGAAATCAGGCGTTGCGTTGGTGGTTGACCCTATGAGCCTGCAATATTTGGTGGGCGGTTCGGTTGACTATACCGAAGGGCTGGAAGGTTCGCGCTTCGTGGTGACTAACCCGAACGCAAAAACCACCTGCGGTTGTGGTTCATCTTTCAGTATCTGAATCGCGTTTGGTTGACAGAATTTAAAAAGCCCTGTGCATGCGCACGGGGCTTTTTTATTATGGGTTTATGATGGGACATCACTGGATGTTCTAGCGTTTAATCGCGTCTATTTCAGCGCAAAGCTGCTGGGCTGCCAGCATGATGCGAGGACCCGCGCGATTGAACCAGTCAGCGTTTACCGCCAGCATCGGCACACTGAGCTGATCGCGCCAAAAGGCGGTAATCTTACCCTGTTGCTGCGTCGTGCCGGGGAAAACAATGGCCTGCGGCTGTCGGCTCAAAACCTGTTCACGACTGACCTGCGGCCAGGGCGCAGCGCTGTCGGCAAAAATGTTTTTAGCGCCACACAGTTCAACAATTTGGCTCTGCAACGTACTGCCTGCGCTGGTAAACAGCGGCTGGGTCGAGAACTGTATAAACACCGGCAACGGCGGTTTATATCCATATTGCGCGCGCAGTTGACTCAGCTGCTGTCTAATTTTCTCCGCCGCCTGATGACCGATTTGTGGTGTGCTGCTGTAATCAGCCAACTGATCAAGCGCCAAAGCAACCTGATTGACGTTTTGAGGGTCCAGATAAATCACGTGGACACCCAATGACGCCAACTGATTAAGCGGACGCTGTGGATTGCCACCCCGCCACGCCAGCACCAAATCAGGCTTCAGCGCCAGAATGCGTTCAACGTTAATACCCTGCCAACTGGCAACCTGCTCGATTTTTTCGGCCTGCGGCGGATAGTCGGAATAGGCACTTACGCCCACCAGTTTGTCACCCAGACCGGCGGCATACGCCAGTTCGGTTAGGTTGGGGGCCAGGCTAATGACCCGCTCGGCAACCTGCGCCATCGCCGCCAAAGGCAGCCACAGCGCAGCGAGCAGGCAAAATCTCAGGGCTACTTGCACCTATTTGATAGGGTTAGCAGCCAGCGCTTTTAGCATCGCATCGACCATCAGCGTTGACTGTTGGGCAGCGACCACCAAAAATTCTTCAAAGCTCAGGTGTGATTCGGTGTCTGCGACGTCGGAAATCGCGCGAACCACCACGAAAGGCGTGCCGAAAAGGTGGCAAACGTGGCCTACGGCGGCGGCTTCCATCTCAACGGCAGCGACGGTTGGGAAAGCATTGCGAATGCGCGCCAGGGGTTCTGCACCATTGATAAAGGCGTCGCCGCTGCAAATCAGGCCGCGCACCGCGTTTAAATTGAGTCCGCTAATGCAGGATTCAGCCAGTTTAATCAGCTCGGCGTCTGCCACAAATGCCGGTGGGCAACCGGCCATCTGACCCGGTTCGTAGCCAAAAGCGGTGACGTCAGCATCGTGATAGCGCACTTCTTCAGAAACGACGATGTCACCCACTTTCAGCGTTTTTGCCAGACCGCCCGCAGAACCGGTGTTGATAACCACGTCCGGCTTGCAGTGTTCAAGCAGCAGGGTGGTGCCCACAGCGGCAGAAACCTTGCCAATACCTGATTTCAGCAGCGCCACGTCTACGCCGTGCAGCGTCCCGGTGTAGATTTCACAGCCAGCGCGTTGCAGTGTCTGACGGTTTTCGATTTTGTCGCGCAGCAGGGTAACTTCTTGTTCCATGGCGCCAATAATGCCTACTTTCATGATAAGTACTCGCAGATGATGAAAAGATCCCCTTTATCCTGTCAGATGCAGGGGTTGCCGGGCAACTGCCGCAGAGTGCAGACAGTTGGACACAACCTCGACCAATGCGGCATAGTCTATCATGGCTAAAGGCAAGAAATAATGCGTTTGCTGCGTGCAACAGGATGCAGAATTAACGGATGAAGTGACTGATGAGGTAGGAAATTATGTCTGGGATCGATTTTAAAAAGAAATTCAATTTCCAACGTCCTTTTAGTCCACCGATTGAAGCCGGTGACGAATACGACATTATACGCCACTTTGAAAGCGATCGCGGACGTATTATCAATTCTGCCGCGATCCGCCGTTTGCAGCAAAAAACGCAGGTGTTTCCGCTGGAAAAAAACGCCGCTGTGCGCAGCCGACTGACTCATTCTATGGAAGTGCAGCAGGTGGGACGCCACATTGCCAAAGAGATCTTGCATCGGTTGAGAAAAGAGGGGCAACTTGAACAGCTTGGGCTGAGTGAATCAACGGATCCCTTTGAAAGCGTAGTGGAAATGGCCTGCCTGATGCATGACATCGGCAATCCCCCGTTTGGTCATTTCGGTGAATCGGCGATCAATAACTGGTTTGCCAAACGTATGGACATCGCCAGTCTTGAGAGTGGCAGCACGGCTTTTGAAAACTGCCATCTGAGTTTTTTACGCCTCGACGGGCATGATGAGGCACTGGATCTTTTGCGTAAAAAAGTGCGCTACGATCTCTGTCATTTCGACGGCAACGCGCAGGCGATCCGCCTGGTATTCACGTTGCTCAAACTGAATCTGACCTTCACTCAGACCGCCTGTATTCTCAAATATACCCGTCCGGCCTATTGGTCTGAAGAAACGCCTGCCGCATTCAGTTACCTGATGAAAAAACCCGGCTTTTACCTGTCGGAAGAACCTTTTATTCGCCATCTGCGCAGCGAGCTGGACTTGGGCGAATTTAGTCGCTTTCCACTCACGTATATCATGGAAGCTGCCGACGATATCTCTTACTGCATTGCCGACCTTGAGGACGCGGTTGAGAAAGATATTTTTACTGTCAAACAGCTGTACGAGCACCTTAAGCGCGAGTGGGGCGAAGCGGCACCGGGCGACTGGTTTGAGAAGGTAGTTGATACCGCCTATCAGAAAATGGATCGCGCCAAAACTTTCCGTCATCCGGTTGATTACTTCTTTATGGAGCTGCGGGTGCAAACGGTTAAGCAGCTGGTTCCTCACGCCGCTAAGCGTTTTATAAGTAATTTATCGTCAATATATTCAGGAACCTTCAATCAGGCTTTACTGGAGGACGTCAGCCCGGCCAATCGTCTGCTGAAAATATATAAAAGTGTGGCGTTTAAACACGTCTTTAACCATCACGAAGTTGAAGAATTAGAATTGCAGGGATATCGAATTATTAGCGGACTATTGGATATTTATAGCCCGCTGCTGGATATGCCACTTGATGACTTTACCCAACTGGTGGAAGAGGACACACACAAACGCTATCCTATTGAAACTAGGCTATTTCATAAACTGTCCTCGAAACACCGATTGGCGTACAGTGAGGCGATAGCTAAACTTAAAGAGAAGGGGCAGGCTGAAAAGCAGGTGAGTGAATACTATTTTCGAGCGCGAATGATCCAGGATTATATCAGCGGCATGACGGATCTTTATGCATATGATGAATATCGCAGACTGATGGCCGCCGAATAATTTGCGCATTAAAATGCCCCTTAACTGCAATTATTTGCAGCAAACAGCAGGTTAAAAAACGTCCTTTTGTAAATATCGACAATACTTTTTTACTATTGTCAGATCGACGAAGATGAACTTCGGGTTATTAATTAAATCTCAGTACACGACTACCTGGCAAGGTGGCAAACACTTGTCGCCACCACATAATTTAAAGAGATTTCTTCTGATGAAAAAAACTACTCTATTCTTGAGCGCTTTGGCGTTAAGTGTTGGTATGGCTGTAGCGCCTGTTTCATCGGCATTGGCTGCAGAGACTGCTTCTTCCAGTACCACGCAGGTGCCAAGTCTGGCACCGATGTTGGAGAAAGTGATGCCTTCGGTTGTTAGCATCAATATCGACGGCAGTGCACCGGTTAAAACGCCACGCATGGGGCAGCAGTTCCAGCAGTTCTTTGGTGAAAACTCACCGCTTTGTCAGGACGGTTCGCCATTCCAGAACTCCCCGGTCTGCCAACAGGGTGGGGCGGGCGGAGATGACGGTGACGATGACGGCCAACAGCAACAGCAGCAGGCTCCAGCAAAACAGGCCTTCCAGGCGCTGGGCTCCGGCGTCGTTATTGATGCAGCAAAAGGCTATGTTGTTACCAATAACCACGTGGTCGAAAACGCCAATAAAATTACCGTACAGCTAAACGATGGACGTCGCTATACCGCTAAAGTGATCGGTAAGGATCCGCAGTCCGACATCGCCGTTATTCAGTTGATCGATGCGAAAAATCTGACGGCCATTAAATTCGCCGATTCAGAGCAACTGCGCGTGGGTGATTATACTGTCGCCATCGGTAACCCGTATGGTCTGGGTCAAACGGCCACCTCGGGGATTGTTTCTGCACTGGGTCGTTCCGGCCTGAACATTGAAAATTATGAAAACTTTATCCAGACAGATGCCGCCATTAACCGCGGTAACTCCGGCGGCGCGTTGGTTAATCTCAACGGTGAGTTGATCGGCCTGAATACTGCCATTCTGGCGCCGGATGGTGGCAACATCGGTATCGGTTTTGCTATCCCGAGCAACATGGTGCAAAACCTGGCGAAACAGATGATCGAGTACGGCCAGGTCAAGCGCGGTGAACTGGGCATCATGGGCACCGAGCTCAACTCTGAACTGGCGAAGGCCATGAAAGTGGACGCACAGCGTGGCGCGTTTATCAGTCAGGTTCTGCCGAAGTCTGCCGCTGAAAAAGCCGGCATCAAGGCGGGCGACGTGATTGTCAGCATGAACGGTAAACCGATCAGCAGCTTCGCGTCCTTCCGTGCCGACGTAGGCACCATGGCCATCGGCAGCAAAATTAGCGTTGGCCTGCTGCGCGACGGCAAGCCTGTAAACGTTGATGTGGTTCTGCAACAAAGTACTCAGCCAGCGCAGCTCGCAACGCCGACGGTTTATAACGGAATTGAGGGTGCCGAGCTGAGCAACAGCGACGTAAACGGTCAGAAAGGCGTTCAGATCGAGAGCGTTAAGCCTGGCAGTACGGCCGCGCGCGTTGGGCTGAAGAA
This sequence comes from Rouxiella sp. S1S-2, assembly GCF_009208105.1. Lineage (NCBI taxonomy): Bacteria > Pseudomonadati > Pseudomonadota > Gammaproteobacteria > Enterobacterales > Yersiniaceae > Rouxiella > Rouxiella sp. S1S-2. Next base: position 4,664,673 of record NZ_WFKL01000001.1, on the reverse strand, counting down.
AGGTGACATCATCCGCGGTGTTAACCAGCAGCCAGTCAGCAACCTCGGTGATTTGCGTAAGATCCTCGACAGCAAGCCGGGCGTGCTGGCGCTGGACATTCAGCGTGGTGGCACCCAGATCTATCTGCTGGCTCAATAGTCGCTCGCACAATGCCGTCATCTCTCACGCGCGGGTGCTTTCACACTTGCGCGACGAGCCACAAAGGCAGACTTCGGTCTGCCTTTTTATTTTTTAACAAAAGCTGGTGCTGAATAAACCCATTCAAACTGTGACGATACGCTCAACTCTATGCCAATCTTCTAAGCTTTGTGCATTTGCACAATGTATGCCACGGCGCGGCTGCGTATTCTGTTTAAAATAATTGTATTTATTAGAGGCAGTTAATTCATGGCCGCGTATCATCTTGATGCAAAATTGGCTCAGCAGATCGTCGCCCGTACCATGCAAATCATTGATAGCAATGTCAATGTTATGGATCCTCGTGGAAAGATAATCGGTAGCGGCGACGATCAACGCTTGGGCGAGCTGCATGAAGGCGCGCTGTTGTGTATTTCACAAGAGCGAATCGTCGATATTGATGAAGGCGTTGCACGGCATTTGCACGGCGTCAGACCGGGAGTCAATCTTCCGCTGCGTATTGATGGCGAGATAGTGGGGGTCATTGGGTTAACCGGTAATCCTGCTCAGCTCAGACAATACGGCGAGCTGGTGTGTATGACCGCCGAAATGATGCTTGAGCAGGCGCGCCTCCTGCACATGCTGGCGCAGGACAGCCGTCTGCGCGAAGAGCTGGTGCTTAATCTTATCCGCATGGACGAACTTTCGCCGGCGCTTATGGAGTGGGCGCAGCGCCTGGGGATAGACATTAACAAGCCGCGCGTAGTGGCGGTAGTTGAAGTCGACAGCGGACAGCTCGGCGTTGACAGTGCCATGGCCGAGTTGCAGCAGCTGCAGCAACTATTGATCACGCCAGAGCGCGACAATCTGATCGCGATTGTGTCGCTGACGGAAATGGTGGTATTGAAACCGGCACTGAATCATTACGATCGCTGGGATCCGGAATCACACCGTCAACGGGTCGATCATTTGATGTCGCGCATGACAGAAACGGGTCGTCTGCGGGTGCGCATCTCTCTGGGGAATTTTTTCACCGGTCCGGGCAGCATCGCGCGCTCTTACCGTACGGCAAAAACGACAATGTCGGTGGGCAAGCAGCGTATGCCGGACCAACGTAGCTATTATTATCAGGACCTTACCCTACCGGTACTGCTCGATAGCCTGCGCGGCGGGTGGCAGGCTGATGAGCTGGTGCGCCCACTGGCGCGCTTAAAAGCTACGGACAGTAATGGATTATTAAGAAGAACGCTGGCTGCGTGGTTTAGGCACAACGTGCAGCCAAGTGCGACGGCAAAAGCGCTGTATATTCACCGTAATACCCTTGAGTATCGGTTAAATCGTATTTCAGAACTGACCGGACTGGACCTGGGGAATTTCGATGACCGCCTGTTGCTTTACGTGGCATTACAGCTTGATGACGAGAACTAATTCATTCATCAATAAAGGTTGTCCTCTCTGAAGGAGCAAGCCTTTATTTATTGGGTATTATTTATAAAACCGAGAAAGACTCTTTTTGATGAATCAACGTTATTCATTGTCATATTTTGTGATTTCTCTCACAAATAATAATGTGCACAGTGACAGGCTTTTATTCTCAAATTTTGGTCAACGTTCCGAGGGAAAGTTTATCGCATCAGGTGAAAGAAACTTTTCGTGACGGGATTCGCATCCTGCTGTGCAGTTGCAATAATCTAATTCATTTCCTGCCCTCAAGCTTGTGTGGTTGCCTAGTGAGGGGGCATCGGGTTACCCCTATACTGATTATCGTCATGTGCATTGGCTCTAATGAATTTTCCTACAAGAATGACGTTTCATTAGCACCATGACGCCTTGTTCCCTATCGGCTTTATTCTGCACCCTACAACATTTCACAGAATAAGCTTGGCATTATTCCTCTCTTTATGGAGTACACCATGGATACATTCAGCTCGGCGGCGAGTATTACTAAAAAAAGAACCAATGCTCGCTACTGGATAGTTGTAATGTTGTTTATTGTTACCTCTTTTAATTATGGCGACAGGGCAACGCTTTCTATTGCCGGGTCTGCGATGGCTAAAGATATAGGCCTTGATTCGGTCGGCATGGGTTATATCTTTTCTGCATTCTCCTGGGCCTATGTTATAGGGCAAATCCCGGGGGGGTGGTTACTGGATAAATTTGGCTCTAAAAAAGTTTATTTCTACAGTATTTTCATCTGGTCACTGTTTACCCTGCTACAAGGCTTTGTGGATATATTCCACGGCTTCGGCATTGTGATTGCACTTTTTGCCCTGCGTTTTCTGGTAGGCCTCGCTGAAGCACCGTCGTTTCCGGGCAACAGTCGCATCGTTGCTGCTTGGTTTCCGGCGCAGGAACGCGGCACGGCGGTCTCGATTTTTAACTCCGCACAGTATTTCGCCACGGTAATTTTTGCGCCGATCATGGGCTGGTTGACCTCGGAAGTTGGCTGGTCCCACGTGTTCTTCTTTATGGGCGGGCTGGGGATCGTGCTGAGCTTTGTGTGGCTAAAAGTGATTTACGATCCTAAAGATCACCCGAGAGTCAATCAGGCAGAGCTTGACTATATTGAAGCCGGTGGCGGGCTGATCAACATGGATCAGAAGAGCAATAAAGGTGGCCGGGTGGTAGGCAAAGGCAGCCGCTGGCAGCAGATCAAACAGCTGCTTTCAACCCGCATGATGGTGGGCATCTACCTCGGGCAGTACTGCATCAACGCGTTGACCTACTTCTTTATCACTTGGTTCCCGATTTACCTGGTGCAGGAAAAGGGCATGTCAATCCTTAAAGCCGGCATGGTGGCCTCTATCCCAGCGATCTGCGGCTTCCTCGGCGGCATTCTGGGCGGCGTCCTTTCTGACTATCTGATGCGCCGTACTCAATCACTGACCTTCGCTCGCAAGTTTCCTATCGTGGTCGGCATGCTGTTATCGATGTCGATGGTGGTCTGTAACTACGTGACAACCGAATGGGTGGTGGTGGCGGTAATGGCGATGGCCTTCTTTGGCAAAGGGCTGGGTGCACTGGGCTGGGCAGTATTGGCCGATACGGCCCCGAAGGAAATCAGTGGCCTGAGCGGCGGATTGTTCAACATGTGCGGCAACGCCTCCGGCATCGTTACCCCTATCGCGATCGGTTACATCATTGCGGCCACTGGCTCGTTTAACGGTGCACTGCTCTACGTGGCGATTCATGCCCTTCTGGCGGTGATTAGCTTCCTGTTTATTGTGCAGAAAATCGAACGTATTGAACTACACGCCTATTGATTAAGCCTTTGAAGCCCAATTTCCCGACGTAATGCGCAAGGAAAAATGATGAGTACACAAAGTTCACCCATTATTACCGACATGCAGGTAATCCCGGTAGCAGGGCACGATAGTATGCTGCTAAATATTGGCGGCGCACACGGCGCCTATTTCACCCGTAACATCGTCATTCTCAAAGACAGTGCAGGCAATACCGGCGTGGGAGAGGCGCCGGGTGGGGAAGTGATTTATAAAACCTTAATCGACGTCGTGCCGCAGGTAAAAGGCAAAGAATTGGCGCGCATGAATCGCCTGGTGCACGAAATCCACGTCGGTAATCAGTCTTCGGATTTTGATTCCTTTGGCAAAGGCGCCTGGACTTTTGAGCTGCGGGTTAACGCCGTGGCGGCGCTGGAAGCCGCCTTGCTCGATTTAATGGGGCAGTTTCTCGGCGTGCCGGTGGTTGAACTGCTGGGGCCGGGCAAACAGCGCGATGAAGTGACGGTGCTCGGTTATCTGTTTTACGTGGGAGATCGCGAGCAAACCGACCTGCCTTATCAGACGGGGGAAGGCGGCAAAGATGACTGGTATCACCTGCGTCATCAGAAGGCGATGGACAGCGACGCAATTGTGCGGCTCGGCGAAGCGGCGCAGGACCGCTATGGATTCAAGGATTTCAAACTTAAGGGCGGCGTTTTACGCGGTGAGGAGGAGATTGAAGCCGTAACGGCGCTGCATAAACGTTTCCCTGATGCGCGCATCACCGTTGACCCGAACGGTGCATGGCTGCTGGATGAAGCCATTAGCTTGTGTAAAAACATGCAGGGTATTTTGACCTATGCCGAAGACCCCTGCGGTGCGGAACAAGGATTCTCGGGGCGCGAGGTGATGGCCGAGTTCAGGCGCGCGACGGGCCTGCCGGTCGCGACCAATATGATTGCCACCAACTGGCGTGAAATGCAGCATGCCGTGATGCTGCAGTCGGTGGATATTCCGCTGGCGGATCCGCATTTCTGGACCATGCAGGGCGCGGTGCGTGTCGCCCAGCTTTGCGACGACTGGGGTCTCACCTGGGGTTGTCACTCGAATAACCATTTTGATATTTCGCTGGCGATGTTTACCCACGTTGCCGCCGCCGCGCCGGGCAAACCGACGGCTATCGATACCCACTGGATTTGGCAGGAGGGCAATCAGCGGCTGACCAAAGAGCCGTTACAAATCGTCAACGGAAAAATCAGAGTGCCCGAAAAACCGGGCCTCGGCGTCGAGATTGATATGGATAAAATCCATCAGGCGCATGAACTGCATAAAAAACTGCCAAGCGGCTCGCGTAACGACGCAGCAGCTATGCAGTATCTGGTTTCGAATTGGAAATTTGATCGCAAACGTCCGGCATTTGGTCGCTAAAAGGAGTCGTTATGTCAGCCTCGTTCTCTACCCCCAAAATTGTATCAATGCAGGTTATTCCCGTTGCCGGGCATGACAGCATGCTGTTAAACCTGAGCGGTGCGCACTCACCTTTTTTCACCCGCAATATTCTGATTCTGAAAGATAACGACGGCCATACCGGCGTAGGGGAAGTGCCCGGTGGAGAGAAAATCCGCCAGACGTTGACCGATGCCGAACCGCTGGTCGTGGGTAAAACGCTGGGTGAATATAAGAATGTGATGAACGCGGTGCGCCAGCAGTTTGCCGACCGCGACGCCTCAGGGCGTGGCCTGCAAACCTTTGATTTGCGCACGACCATTCACGTGGTGACCGCGATTGAGGCCGCCATGCTCGACCTGCTGGGCCAACATCTTGACGTCAGCGTTGCCTCACTGTTGGGGGACGGGCAGCAGCGAGATTCCGTGGAAATGCTAGGGTATTTGTTCTACGTGGGTAACCCGGATAAAACGGCTCTGCCTTATCAGCGAGAAAAAGACCAGCGCAACGACTGGTATCGTCTGCGTCATGAAGAAGCACTGACACCGGAGGCGGTAGTGCGGCTGGCCGAGGCGGCCTATGACCAATACGGCTTTAATGATTTCAAATTAAAAGGCGGCGTACTGCGCGGCAGTGAAGAGGCCGAAGCGGTAACGGCGCTGTCGCAGCGTTTCCCGCAGGCGCGTATTACGCTTGACCCCAACGGGGCCTGGTCGCTGGACGAGGCGATTGGGTTGGGCAAGCAGCTGCGCAATGTGCTGGCCTATGCCGAAGACCCGTGCGGCGCCGAGCAAGGTTTTTCAGGACGCGAAATCATGGCCGAGTTCCGCCAGGCGACCGGACTGCCTACCGCCACCAACATGATTGCCACCGACTGGCGGCAGATGGGCCACACCATTCAGCTTAAGTCGGTGGATATTCCGCTGGCGGATCCGCATTTCTGGACGATGCAGGGATCGGTACGCGTTGCGCAGATGTGTCATGAATGGGGGCTGACCTGGGGTTCGCACTCCAACAATCATTTTGATATTTCTCTGGCGATGTTCACCCACGTGGCTGCCGCGGCGCCTGGCAAAATTACGGCGATCGATACCCACTGGATCTGGCAGGAGGGCAATCAGCGCCTGACTAAAGAGCCGCTGCAAATCAAAGGGGGAAGGGTGAGTGTGCCTGAACGGCCTGGGCTGGGCGTTGAAATCGACGATGATCAGCTTATGAAGGCGCACGAGCTTTATAAAAGTATGGGGCTTGGCGCCAGGGATGACGCAGCGGGCATGCAGTTCTTGATCCCAAACTGGGCGTTTGATCCTAAAAAACCTTGTTTGGTGAGATAAGGGGTTAGGGGGGGGCGCTTTTGTGCTGCGCACTCCCTTCGCTCGGTCACAAGCCAAAAACGTCTTGCCCCACGTCACGCAGCACATGCCCTTAATGTTTCAGATCTTTGAAAATCATTGAGATTAGGTGACCGGCGCCGGGTTAAACACCGCTAAGGCGTTATGAATACCCCATTGATCTGACCAGGTTTTCTTGCGCCCGCTGGCAATATCCAGAATAAAATGAAACAGCTCCCAGCCGACGTCTTCAATAGTGGCATCGCCGGTGGCGATCGTGCCTGCATTGATGTCCATCAGGTCAAACCAACGATTGGCCAGCGTAGTGCGAGTGGCCATTTTAATGACCGGCACCGCCGTTAAACCGTAAGGCGTGCCGCGACCGGTGGTAAATACCTGCACCGTGATACCCGAGGCGACTTGCTGAGTCCCGCAGACAAAGTCACTGGCGGGCGTGGCGGCATAAATCAGTCCGCGTTTGGTCGGTCGCTGGCCCGGAGAAAGCACCTCGACAATGGCGCTGGTGCCTGACTTGGCAATCGAACCCAGCGCTTTTTCAACCACGTTAGCCAACCCACCTTTTTTGTTGCCCGGTGAAGGGTTAGCGCTACGGTCAGTCATGCCGCTGGCCAAATAGTTGTCGTACCACGCCATTTCTTCCAGCAACCGCTTGCCCACCTGCTCGTCAACGACGCGTGGCGTTAGCAGATGAATGGCATCGCGCACCTCTGTAACTTCTGAGAACATGACTGTTGCCCCGCAGCGCACCAGCAGGTCAGAGGCGAAGCCGACCGCTGGATTAGCGGTCACGCCCGAGAAGGCATCGCTGCCGCCGCACTGAGTACCCACCACCAAATCGGCAGCCGGGCAGGTTTCACGCTGACGCTGATTTAACCGCTGCAGATGAAAATCGGCCACGGCAAGAATATCGTCAACCATCGACTGAAAGCCGACGTGCTGCTCGTCCTGCAGACGTATCACCTTGACATCATCAAGAGAAATCGCCTGCACGTCATCAGTGCCGAGCAGCAGTTTTTCAGGCTGCAGCTTTTCGCAGCCCAGGCCCACGACCATCACTTCGCCACCAAAATTGGGGTTTAACGCCAGATTATGGATAGTGCGGATAGGCACTACCGCCGCCGGTGCGTTAATTGCCACGCCGCAGCCGTAGAGATGATTTAGCCCGACCACGCCGTCGACGTTGGGATAGTTGGGCAGCAGATCGCGCTCAATAATTTTCACGACATAATCCACCACGCCTGCCACACAGTGCACGCTGGTGGTGATACCGAGCAGATTTTTAGTGCCGACGCTGCCGTCTTTGTTTCGATAACCCTCGAAGGTATAACCCTCAAGCGGGGCTAGCGCGGGCGGAACGCGCGTGGCCAGCGGCAAAGTCTCCATTGCCGGCGCCTCTGGCAGCGCAACCACCGACTCGTCAATCCAGCTACCCTGAGCAATGTCACGCAGCGCATAGCCGATCACTTCGCCGTAACGCAGAATGTTTTCCCCCTGACGAATGGCGCTCAGTGCCACTTTATGGCCCTGCGGAATATGCTCGATCAACTCAAGCCCGCTGGCGAAACGGGTTCCGGCCTTCAGTCCGTTGTCATTAACAATGATGGCGACGTTATCTGTCTCGTGCACCTTTATATATAAAGCCTCGGTCGCTTGCTCTTTATTACGCGAAATAATGGCCTGTGACATAAACGTCTCCGTTTAGAAAATACTTTTATCCACAATAATTGAGCAAAATTATAAAGCAGACGTGACGATTACTCATTGTGCAAGTGACTAGCTTTTAGCGGTCATTAACTTATTTTCTATGGCAAATGAGGGAGTGAACGTGACGCTTGTCACCGTTTATTGTGTGGTTTTTAGCGGCCAAAAAATAATGTGATTGTTGTCCCATCGTGATGTGACATTGCAAAGAAAATTGTGCTGAGGAGGGCGGGATTACTGGGCGTTTGCACAGTGCCATTTTTATCCCATCTTTCTATACTGAATTCAGTGAATTATTACTGCAGGCCTCGCCGATTAACGACGCAGACCGCCCACCCGTATTTTCCAAATCTTCACCCCTTAACAGAGGTTCCGTATGAGTAATCAAGTGATCCTAAACCGTTTTCGCCAGGACTTGCTGGCAGGCAAGACCTTAATCGGCTGTTGGTCGGCGCTGTCTAATCCGATTTCGACCGAAGTTTTAGGGCTGGCTGGTTTTGACTGGTTGTTACTCGATGGTGAACACGCGCCCAACGACATTTCAAGCTTTGTTGTTCAAATGATGGCGCTTAAGGGGAGTAAAAGTGCGCCAGTTGTCAGGCCGCCAACCAATGAGCCGGTGATTATCAAACGTCTGTTGGACATTGGTTTTGCCAACTTCCTGATCCCGTTTGTTGAAACGCAGGCACAGGCCGAACTGGCGGTGGCATCAACCCGTTATCCTCCGGCTGGCATTCGCGGTGTATCGGTTTCTCATCGCGGCAATATGTTTGGCACCGTCCCGGACTATTTGGCTCAGGCCAACGACAACATCAGCGTGATGGTACAAATCGAAAGCCAGCAGGGTATTGATAATATTGATGTCATTGCCGCCGTCGACGGCGTTGACAATTTGTTTGTCGGACCCAGCGATTTGGCTGCGGGGCTGGGGCATTTGGGCAACGCCGGGCATCCCGAAGTGCAGGCGGCTATCAAGCACATTCTCGACCGTGCCAAAGCGCACGGCAAAACCAGCGGCATTCTGGCACCGGTGGAAGCCGATGCGCGGCGCTATATCGAGTGGGGGGCCACCTTCGTCGCGGTAGGCAGCGATTTAGGCGTATTCCGCACCGCTACGCAGGCACTCTGCGACCGCTTTACCAAATAATCAGGGGAATAAAGCATGAAAATCGGATTTATTGGTCTTGGAATTATGGGCAAACCGATGAGTAAAAACCTGCTCAAGGCAGGTTACTCGGTAGTTTTTCTGGACCGTCACAAAGAGACCACCGAAGAACTGGTCGCCGCCGGTGCAGAAAAGGCCGCTACCCCTAAAGCCGTGGCCGAGAAAAGCGATATTATTATTACCATGCTGCCAAACTCCCCTCAGGTGAAGGCGGTGGTTTTAGGCGAGAACGGTATTATTGAAGGCGCGCGCGAAGGCACAGTTGTGATTGATATGAGCTCAATTGCCCCGTTGGCGAGCCGGGAAATCAGCCAGGCGCTGGCGGCAAAAAAGGTGCTGATGTTGGATGCACCGGTCAGCGGCGGTGAGCCGAAAGCGATTGAAGGGACTTTATCGGTGATGGTGGGTGGCGATAAAGCCGTGTTCGATAAATGCTACGAGGTGATGAAATCGATGGCTGGTTCAGTGGTGCACACCGGCGATATTGGCGCGGGAAACGTCACCAAGCTGGCTAATCAGGTGATCGTGGCGCTAAATATTGCCGCCATGTCCGAGGCGCTGGTGCTGGCAACCAAGGCAGGTGTGAACCCGGACTTGGTGTTTCAGGCCATTCGCGGTGGCCTGGCGGGAAGCACTGTTTTAGAAGCAAAAGCGCCAATGGTGATGGACCGCAATTTTAAACCCGGTTTCCGTATTGATTTACATATCAAAGACCTGGCTAATGCATTGGACACCTCGCACGAGATTGGCGCGCAACTGCCGCTCACTGCGTCGGTCATGGAAATCATGCAGGCTTTGAAGGCTGACGGTCACGGACAGTCTGACCACAGCGCGATTGCACGCTATTATGAAAGCTTGGCGAAGGTTGAAGTGACACGGTAGTCCTCTGGGAGTGGATAGCTTATGAAAATAGTAATCGCACCGGACTCATTCAAAGAAAGTTTGTCGGCTCTGGAGGTGGCAAAGGCCATTGAGAGCGGCTTTCGTGAAATCTTTCCACAGGCCGAGTATGTAAAACTGCCGGTGGCGGACGGCGGCGAAGGCACCGTGGAGGCGATGGTAGCCGCGACCGGTGGCCGCGTGGTTGAGGTTGAGGTGACTGGCCCCCTCGGCGAGCCGATTAAGGCATTCTTCGGGCTTTCGGGTGACGAAAAAATTGCCTTTATCGAAATGGCGGCGGCAAGCGGTTTGGAAAGCGTGCCACAGGCCAGGCGTAATCCGCTAAAAACGACGTCCTACGGAACCGGAGAGCTAATCAAAAGTGCCCTTGATCACGGCGTTCAGCACTGCATTATCGGCATTGGGGGCAGTGCGACCAACGACGGCGGTTCCGGCATGGTGCAGGCTTTGGGCGCAAAACTGCTGACCCAGGACGGCAGGGAGATTGGCCACGGCGGCGGCGAGCTGAGTAAACTCGATAAGATCGATATCAGCGGCTTGGACAAAAGAATTAAAAAATGCCGCTTTGAAGTGGCCTGTGACGTAACGAATCCGCTTACCGGTGATAAAGGTGCGACGGCGATTTTCGGGCCACAAAAGGGCGCCACGCCTGAGATGATTGAGCAACTGGACGGTTATCTCAAACATTATGCCGGGGTCATTAAACGGGATTTGGGCATTGACGTTGAAGAGGTTCCCGGAGCGGGTGCCGCGGGTGGAATGGGGGCGGCCTTGTATGGTTTTTGCCATGCCGAACTGCGTCAGGGCATCGAGATTGTCACCGAGGCGTTGGGCCTTGACGCCCTGGTGCGCGACGCAACGCTGGTGATAACCGGAGAGGGTCGCATCGACAGCCAGAGCATCAACGGAAAAGTGCCGATCGGCGTAGCGCGGGTTGCCAAACGTTACAACAAGCCGGTGATTGCTATCGGTGGCAGTTTGACTAAAGACGTCGATGTGGTGTACGAACACGGGTTGGATGCGGTATTCAGCGTGCTGTACAGCGTTTGCACCTTGGATGAAGCGCTGGAGAACGCCGCCGATAATTTGCGTAAATCGGCGCGAAATATTGCCGCAACGATCCGTCTGGCGCAAAAAATGTGACGGCCTCACTCGTCGGCCATTTTTGATGTGAAACCGATGTCTTAAGAGGATATCGGTTTTTTATTTTGTCCTCTGCCAGCCTGCCTAAAGCAGTTTCATCTGCCCGATTTTTACGATAGCTTTGAAGCCTATTCGTTGAAGAGAACTCATCATGTCAGAGACTTTTTTTGCCAGCCTGCCGGCTAATATTCACACCAAGGGATTGGGCCCGTTAGATGCAAAGGCTCGAATGGGCGATATCGCCAGTCAGGGCTGGAATATTTTGCAGGAGCAGGTCAGCCTGCCGGTGGCAGTGTTGTCGGAGGAAAAAATTCAACACAACCTGGCGTGGATGCAGGAGTTTATCGACCGCTATAAGGTAAAACTGGCCCCGCACGGTAAAACTACCATGAGCCCGGAGCTGTTCAGGATGCAGACTGATGCCGGTGCGTGGGGAATTACCTTGGCCACCGCTGCGCAAATTGACGCTGCCTTCGCTTTTGGTGTGCGTAACGTGTTGATGGCTAACCAGTTGGTAGGCAAAGGCAACATGGCGATTATTGCCAACCTGATGCGTCAGGACGCGGACTTTAAATTTTGCTGCATTGTAGACTCTGCCGATAACGTTGACGCGCTGGGCCATTACTTCGCTGAACGTGGGCAAACGCTGCGTATCCTGCTTGAGTTTGGCATCGTCGGAGGCAGAACCGGTATCCGTAACGTGCAGCAGGAACAGGCCGTGCTGGCCGCTGTGGCGCGTTGGCCGCAGTCGCTCTCGCTGGTGGGCGTTGAATTATACGAAGGCGTGTTAAATGAAGAGGCACCGATCCGCACCTTTTTACAGCACGTGGTGGCGAGAACCTTGACTCTGGCGGAGGCGGGTATTTTTAAAGAGCCGGCGGTAATGTTGTCGGGTGCCGGTTCGGCCTGGTACGACGTGGTGGCGGAGGAGTTTAGCAAAATGGGTACCCATCTTGATGCCGCAGGGCATTATGCGCTCGACGTGGTGCTACGCCCCGGTTGTTACCTCACCCACGACGTGGGAGCCTATCATCGCGCCAGCGATCGTATTAAGCAAAATAACCCCGTTGCGCGAGAAATGAATTTTAGCCTGCTGCCCGCGCTGCAGGTTTGGGCCTATGTACAATCGCTGCCTGAGCCGGGGCGTGCAATCCTGGGGTTGGGTAAGCGCGACACGTCCTCAGATGCCGGTTTTCCAGTTGTCAGCGGACATTATCGCCCGCAAAGTGCCCTGAACCATGCCTACGCCGCGGTGGTTCCCGCCCCCGAGGAGTGGAAAATCTTTGCCATGATGGACCAGCATGCGTTCATGTCGATTCCCGAAGGTGCCGATATCAAAATTGGCGACATGCTGTCATTTGATATCTCTCATCCGTGCCTGACCTTCGACAAATGGCGTCAGCTTTTGCTGATTAATGAGCAGTATGATGTGACGGGTGCCGTCAGCACTTGGTTCTGAATACGCATTATCTTTCGTGCTGCAGGGGCGTTGGCCGCCCTCACTCACCCCCGTCACTTACTAATGTAAGCTCCGGGGGATTCGTTCAGTTGCCGTCTTCCTGCAACACGAAATCTTTCGCGTATTGACAGGGCGTTGGCCGCCCTCACTCACCCCCGTCACTTACTAATGTAAGCTCCGGGGGATTCGTTCAGTTGCCGTCTTCCTGCAACACGAAATCTTTCGCGTATTGACAGGGCATTGGCCGCCCTCACTCACCCCCGTCACTTACTAATGTAAGCTCCGGGGGATTCGTTCAGTTGCCGTCTGGTGTATGCGAATAGTGGTCGGTTAACCAGCGTTATGATTGCGCTGCAAATGTGCTTTGGCTTCACGGGTTACGTTACCGATTTCATCCAGCAGCTCCAGCCATTCGGGTTCCAGCTCATCGTCGGAAACGTTTTTCCTCAACTGTTGCTCAATGTAGAAACACAGCTGTTTCAATCGTGGGACGCCGCTGTAGCTGCAACTGCCATGCAGTTTATGGATAAGCGCCAGAATGTCGTTATCTTTTTTACCCTGAATAAGGGCCGTTACGCGTTTGCTTACCTGGGGTAGGAAGTCGAGCAGCATTTGCAGCAGATCGTTGGCCAGCGCCTCTTTATTGGCCGACTGGCGCAGTGCCAGTGCCCAGTCGAGCGTTTTTGGCGAGTCCGAGACTGCCTGTGGCGCAGGGCTGAGATTGGCCGCGTGGGGTTCGGGCATTTGCGAGGTGTGGTAGCGGCCGAGCACGACTTTCAGCATCGCTTCGTCAATCGGTTTCGACAGATAATCCTCCATACCAGCCTTGATAAACTGTTCTCTTTCTCCACTCAGTGTGTGCGCTGTTACGGCAACAATTGGCGTAGCGCTGTGGTGTGGCAGGAGGTGAATCAGTTCGCTGGTGCGAATACCGTCAATATTGGGCATTTGAATGTCCATCAATATCACGTCCATATTGACATGTTTCGCCAGCTCAATCGCTTCTTCACCGCTGTTACACAGCAGAGTGGTTTCAACCAGCTCTTCAAGGAGTGCACCGATAAGCTTAAGGTTTGCCGGATTATCGTCCACCGCCATCACCGTCATGGGCAAGCGCTGGCCACGTTGGGCGATATTTTCAGCCTGTGACGTGCTCGGGTCTTCAAGCAGATAAGGCAGCAATCGCACGCTCGAGACTGGTTTGTTAAGACAAGCATAAACGCCTTTGTTTTTAAGCTGTTCTGCCGAGATTTGGAACTGGCTTGGCAGAGCCAAAATCAGTTTATCGCAGTGATTAAGCAACTGCTGTAGCCGTTCCTCATAGTCGTTCAGATGATGATTGAGTCGGATGGGTATGCCATAAAGAATGAAATCATAATGCTCGTCGGGCAGCAGTGCCTGGCTGGTGCGATGAATAACCTCGGCCGGCGTGCTCGCCAGCATTTCAATCACAGCCTTGGTTGCCGTTGGATTAGCCTCAATGTAGGCCAGCTTTTTACCTTTGAGGCAGGCCATCGGCAGTGGCTGATGAGAGCGGTTTTCATTAAGTTCAAGCGTGATATGGAACCAGAAAGTGGAGCCGCGATTAAGCTGACTGTAAAAGCTGATATCTCCGCCCATCTCTTTCACCAGCCGCTGCGTGATAACCAGGCCTAATCCCGTACCACCGTGGCGTCGAGTAATGCTGGCATCCGCCTGGCGAAAAGCCTGGAACAGTTGTGACTGCTGACGTTCGGAAATACCAATACCGGTATCATGAATCTGCATCTCTAGCTCGACTTGCAAATTGTTCTGCGAGCGCAATTCCACATTAATATCAATGTTGCCATTTTCCGTGAATTTAATGGCATTACCCAGTAAGTTGGTGACAACCTGCTGTAAACGCATCGGGTCGCCTAGCACGTATTCCGGTACGTTGTTCTGCACGTTAATGGTCAATTCAAGCCCTTTTTCATGGGCGCTGTGGGCCAGTAAAATGACCACTTCATCAATCATTTCACGCAGTGAGAAGGGAATGTGCTCCAGCACCAGTTTGCCGGCTTCAAGTTTCGAGAAATCAAGCACGTCGTTAATAATGGTTAACAGATTATTCGCCGAGCGCTCAATCGTTTGCAGATAATCAGTCTGGGTCGGTGAAAGCTGTGTTTTTAAGGTCTGACGGGTGAAGCCAATGACGCCATTGAGCGGGGTGCGCAGTTCGTGAGACATATTGGCCAGAAACTCGGATTTTATTCTTGCGGCTTCCTGAGCACGCTTTTTAGCCAGGTCCAGCTCAACGTTCTGGATCTCCATTTGCTCCAGCGTTTCGCGTAGGTCTGAGGTGGCTTGATCGATATTTTGCTGAACTTCTTCGTGATAGGCGGTCAGAGACATAGCCATTGAGTTGATGCCATTTTTCAGCATGCTCAATTCACCGGGCATATTGCCCTCAACGCGGCTGTCAAGCTGACCGCGGCGAATTCGGTCAACGGTATTGACCATATTGCGGATAGGGCCGGTAACATCGCGCATCAGACGGTAAGCAAAAAGTGTCGCGATACCCAGGCACAAAAGCAGTAGGAGCGTTGAAACAAACACTTCCTGATACTGCTGCAAACGCACAGAGCTGAGGTCTAGCTCGATGGCGATATAGCCGAGAAAGTGATCTGCCGATTCGCGGAAAGCGCCGTCGCCCGCGTCGGTATGGTTTTCGGCGATAATGGGTATGCGCAGGATAAGTGAGTCGCCCGCCCGCATGAGTGTGAGCTCCTGTGGCAGCGGCTCGCCGGGCTCAACCTGCAGTAATCCTGTGTCGCGCAGGGCGTTCGAGGTGGTAAAAAGAGTATTGTGGTTGTCAAAAACGCTGATCGCCCGAACGATATCCGAGTGCGTTCTATGCAGTCGGTTGATAAGTCGCGTTATGGGAGCCCGTTCGCGAAATGTCATGCCATACTCACTGGCGACCGCTAACGGTTCTATAATACTGGCACCTGAATCGATCAGTTGGTTCTGCAGCTCAGTATAACGGTGCACCACAAAGAAGGTGCTGAGCAGCAAACCGATCATTAACGTCGGTGCCAGAATTAAAATCATCATCCTTGCCCGCAGGCTATGTTTGGTCATGGGGTTCCAATGTGGGAGAATTGGCTGCTGACGTATCTCTTTTGTCGTAGATATCTAGATATTGCGGCAAGGCGACGTGTGTCGCAAGGTTAAAGCCGGTTATTAAGGATAGAAGAAGTTGCCACGTTGGTAACGAATGGGCAAGATAACGCTAAGCGTTAATATTGGTAACGTAGGGAGAGGTTATGGTTGCGGTACGTAGTGCGCATTTGAATACGGCTGGCGAATTTGCGCTTGACGAGTGGATCACGACTTTAGGCATCTCCAGCCAAGAATCATGTGAGCGTTTAGCCGCAACCTGGCGCTACTGCGAGCAACAAACTCAAGGGCATCCTGATGCCTCGCTGCTGCTTTGGCGCGGCCTGGAAATGGTTGAAATCCTTTCCACGTTGAGCATGGACAATGACAGTATGCGCGCGGCGCTGCTGTTCCCGCTGGTTGATGAGGGCGTGATTGATGAAGACACGCTCACCAAGGCGTTTGGCAAAGAAATAACCTATCTGGTGCACGGCGTGCGTGACATGGACGCTATTCGCCAGCTCAAGGCCACCCAGAATGATTCGATGGGCTCCGAGCAGGTCGACAACGTGCGCCGCATGCTGCTGGCGATGGTCGAAGACTTCCGCTGTGTGGTGCTTAAGCTCGCCGAGCGAATTGCCCACCTGCGTGAGGTAAAAGACGCACCGGAAGAAGAGCGCGTGCTGGCGGCCAAGGAATGTACCAATATTTATGCACCGCTGGCTAACCGGTTGGGCATCGGCCAATTAAAGTGGGAGCTTGAAGACTTCTGCTTCCGCTATCTGCATCCCGACGAATATAAGCACATCGCTAAATTGCTGCACGAGCGCCGTATTGACCGTGCCCAGTATATTGATGACTTCGTGAGCACCGTGCGCAACGCGATGGCGGAAGAGGGCATCAAGGTTGATGTGTATGGGCGCCCGAAACATATCTACAGCATTTGGCGCAAGATGCAGAAAAAATCCCTCTCCTTTGACGAGCTGTTTGACGTGCGCGCCGTTCGCGTCGTTGTTGAACGTCTGCAGGACTGCTATGCCGCGCTGGGGATTGTGCATACTCATTTCCGCCATTTGCCCGACGAATTTGACGACTACGTAGCTAACCCTAAGCCCAACGGTTATCAGTCAATTCACACCGTCGTATTGGGCCCACGGGGTAAAACGCTTGAAGTGCAGATCCGCACCCGCCAGATGCACGAAGACGCCGAACTGGGCGTGGCCGCGCATTGGAAATACAAAGAAGGCACCGCGGTAGTTGGCGGACGCAGTGGCGGCTACGAAGGACGTATTGCCTGGCTGCGTAAACTCATTGCCTGGCAGGAGGAGATGGCCGACTCGGGCGAAATGCTCGACGAAGTGCGCAGTCAGGTATTCGACGACCGAGTTTATGTGTTTACACCCAAAGGCGACGTGGTCGACTTGCCAACGGGTTCAACGCCGCTCGACTTCGCCTACCATATTCACAGCGACGTCGGTCACCGCTGTATCGGAGCAAAAATCGGTGGGCGCATTGTGCCGTTTACCTATCAGTTACAGATGGGCGATCAGATTGAGGTTATTACCCAGAAACATCCGAACCCGAGCCGCGACTGGCTAAATCCAAGTCTGGGGTATATCACCACCAGCCGTGGACGTTCGAAGATCCAGAACTGGTTCCGCAAGCAGGATCGCGACAAGAATATTATTGCTGGCAAGCAAATCCTTGACGACGAGCTCGACCGCATTGATATCACGCTCAAAGATGCTGAGAAACTGCTGTTGCCGCGTTACAACTTTAACTCGCTCGACGAACTGCTGGCGGCAATTGGCAACGGTGATATTCGCCTCAATCAGATGGCGAACTATTTACAATCGCAGCTGAAAAAACCAAGTGCCGAAGAGCTTGATGAAGAAGCACTGCGTCAGCTAACGCAGAAGTCAACGCGTGCGCCGGTACGCAGCGGTTCGAAAGAAAACGGGCGCGTCGTGGTTGAGGGCGTGGGCAATCTGATGCACCACATTGCTCGCTGCTGCCAGCCAATCCCCGGCGATGAAATCATCGGTTTCATTACTCAGGGCCGCGGAATTTCGATTCACCGCGCCGACTGTGATCAGCTTGAAGACCTGAAGTCTCACGCGCCGGAAAGAATTGTGGACGCCGTGTGGGGCGAAAGCTATTCCAGCGGATATTCGCTGGTGCTACGCGTGGTGGCTAACGACAGAAGCGGACTACTGCGCGATATCACCACCATTCTCGCTAACGAAAAAGTTAACGTGCTTGGCGTAGCCAGCCGCAGCGATACCAAGAATATGCTGGCGACTATCGATATGGATATCGAGATTTATAATCCCCAGGTGTTAAGCCGGGTTATCGCCAAGCTGAATCAGCTTCCGGATGTTATCGAGGCCAAACGCCTTCACGGGAGCTAATCTTCGTCGTCATTGACGCTGCAGCAGCGTTAGCGGCGCGCGTTCACCCGAATCACTGACTCATGTCGGTGATTCGGGACTTGGTCACTTGCGGCCTTGCTGCAATTTCAATGCCTTAGAGGGTTGAATTTTACAAATTTTGGAATACTCAATGACTTCTTCATTTCCCCTGCAACGTCTTCTTTCCATCATGAAAACCCTGCGCGATCCGAATGCCGGTTGCCCGTGGGACAAAGCGCAAAGTTTCGAGACCATTGCTCCCTACACACTGGAAGAGACCTATGAAGTGCTGGATGCCATCCAGCGCAAGGATTTTGCTGACCTGCGTGATGAGCTGGGCGACCTGCTGTTTCAGGTGGTGTTTTACGCCCAGATGGGCAGTGAGCAGGGTCTCTTTGATTTTGATGATATCTGCGAGGCAATTTCCGAGAAATTGGAGCGTCGCCATCCGCATATTTTCAACGCGGATGAAAATGCAGACACTAAAGACAAGGCGCAGGTACTGCTGGATTGGGAAAAGGGGAAAACCCAGGAGCGGGCTGATAAGGCACTTTTCTCTGCACTAGACGATATCCCTGCCACGCTTCCTGCATTGATGAAGGCGCATAAAATTCAGAAGCGCTGCGCCAACGTCGGCTTCGACTGGACAACCCTTGGTCCGGTGGTTGATAAAGTTTACGAAGAGATCGACGAGGTGATGTTTGAAGCCAAACAGGCGGTAGTGGATCAGGAGAAA
This sequence comes from Rouxiella sp. S1S-2, assembly GCF_009208105.1. Taxonomy (NCBI): domain Bacteria; kingdom Pseudomonadati; phylum Pseudomonadota; class Gammaproteobacteria; order Enterobacterales; family Yersiniaceae; genus Rouxiella; species Rouxiella sp. S1S-2. The sequence goes on along the minus strand of NZ_WFKL01000001.1, from coordinate 4,645,901 downwards.
CTCGGCGAGGAAATTGGCGATTTGCTGTTCGCGACCGTGAATCTTTCCAGGCATCTTGGTCACAAAGCTGAGGGTGCACTGCAGGCTGCCAATATTAAATTTGAACGTCGTTTCCGTCAGGTTGAACACATTATTCGTGACGCGGGGCTGACGATGGAAGACGCCAGTCTAGAGCAGATGGAAGAAGCATGGCAGCAGATAAAACAGCAGGAAAAATCAGGCCGGGTATAAAAATTACCTTGCCGTGATCAATATCAAAACTCGCTAACACACCGCTGCTAACATAGCGTTTATTGATGTTCCCGCGGTGAAATATCAAAAATTTAATAAATTGAATTTTAACGCGTTTTTTTACGTTTTAACGGGCTTTTTTAGCAAGATATAGTAGTTACTTGTCTGTTCTATAAGGTTTTTATGATGCTCTGCCCAAATGTGTTCGTGAGAGAGCTTGCCGCAGGGGTGGCGGGTGAAGAGAGTAAAACGATCGTTTGTGACCCAAGGAAGGTTCGGGTATACTATTTTCCCGTCTTGGTTCTTCCATCGTCTTTAAACCTAACCTCTCAGGTTCAGCATGACAACTAATTATATTTTTGTGACCGGCGGGGTTGTATCCTCTCTGGGTAAAGGCATTGCCGCAGCCTCTCTGGCGGCTATTCTCGAAGCCCGTGGTTTGAACGTTACCATCATGAAACTCGATCCCTACATCAACGTGGATCCGGGTACCATGAGCCCAACTCAGCACGGTGAAGTCTTCGTTACCGAAGATGGCGCTGAAACAGATCTCGATCTGGGTCACTACGAACGTTTCATTCGCACTAAAATGACCCGCCGTAACAACTTTACAACCGGTCGTATTTACTCCGACGTCCTGCGCAAAGAGCGCCGTGGCGATTATCTCGGCGCGACCATTCAGGTTATCCCGCACATCACCAACGCAATCAAAGAGCGCATCATTGAAGGCGGCGAAGGTCATGACGTGGTGCTGGTTGAAATCGGCGGCACGGTAGGTGACATCGAATCCTTGCCGTTCCTTGAAGCGATTCGCCAGATGGCGGTTGACGTTGGCCGTGAGCACACCCTCTACATGCACCTGACTCTGGTGCCATACATGGCGGCGGCGGGTGAGGTTAAAACCAAACCAACCCAGCACTCTGTGAAAGAACTGCTGTCTATCGGTATTCAGCCAGACGTGCTGATCTGCCGCTCAGACCGTTCAGTTCCTGCAAACGAACGTGCAAAAATTGCCCTGTTCTGTAACGTTCCAGAGAAAGCCGTTATCTCATTAAAAGACGTTGATTCCATTTATAAAATCCCGGCACTATTGAAATCACAGGGCCTGGACGATTATATTTGTAAACGATTCAGCTTAACGTGCAAAGAAGCGGATCTGGCCGAGTGGGAACAAGTTGTCTACGAAGAAGCCAACCCAGGCGGCGAAGTGAACATCGGCATGGTGGGTAAATACACCGAACTGCCAGACGCCTACAAATCGGTTATCGAAGCACTGAAGCACGCAGGCCTGAAAAACCGCCTGACGGTGAACATCAAGCTTATCGATTCTCAGGATGTAGAAACGCGCGGCGTAGACATGCTGAAAGACTTGGATGCGATTTTGATCCCCGGTGGTTTCGGTTATCGCGGCGTAGAAGGCAAGTTGATGACCGCGCGTTATGCGCGTGAAAACAACATTCCTTACTTAGGTATTTGCCTGGGTATGCAGGTTGCGCTGATGGAGTTTGCCCGTAACGTAGTCGGTATGGAAAATGCGAACTCCACAGAATTTGTGCCAGACTGTAAGTTCCCTGTCGTGGCATTGATTACTGAATGGCGTGATGAAAACGGCAACGTCGAAGTACGTTCCGAAGAGAGTGATTTAGGCGGCACTATGCGCGTGGGTGGTCAACTTTGCCACCTGACCGAAGGCAGCCTGGTTCGTCAGATGTACGGCGAGCCGACGATAGTTGAACGTCATCGTCACCGTTACGAAGTCAACAATATGCTGTTGAAACCGATTGAAGCAGCAGGTTTACGCGTAGCCGGTCGCTCTGGCGATAAGCAGCTGGTGGAAATTATTGAGTTGCCAAACCATCCATGGTTTGTTGCTTGCCAATTCCACCCAGAATTTACGTCAACGCCGCGTGATGGTCATCCGCTGTTTGCAGGCTTTGTGAAGGCTGCCGGTGAGTATCAGAAGCGTCAGGTAAAATAAAATATAAGGCCGGTGACACGTTTGCCAAGGCGGCGTGTCGCTGAGTCTGAAGCTTTAGTTAACTTGTACTGAGGAAATCCTAATGTCCAAAATCGTTAAAGTGCTCGGTCGTGAAATCATCGACTCCCGTGGTAACCCGACCGTAGAAGCTGAAGTTCATCTGGAAGGCGGTTTCGTAGGTCTTGCTGCTGCGCCATCAGGTGCATCAACAGGTTCTCGCGAAGCTCTGGAATTGCGTGACGGTGATAAATCACGTTTTCTGGGTAAAGGCGTAACTAAAGCTGTTGGTGCTGTAAACGGCCCAATCGCTCAGGCACTGCTCGGCAAAGACGCAAAAGACCAGGCTAACATCGACAAGATTATGATCGAGCTTGACGGTACCGAAAACAAATCTAACTTCGGTGCTAACGCGATTCTGGCTGTTTCCCTGGCTGCTGCTAAAGCTGCTGCTGCTTCAAAAGGTCTGCCACTGTACGCACACATTGCGGAACTGAACGGCACTCCTGGCAAATATTCAATGCCACTGCCTATGATGAACATCATCAACGGTGGTGAGCACGCCGACAACAACGTCGACATCCAGGAATTCATGATCCAGCCTGTGGGCGCGAAAACGCTGAAAGAAGCCGTACGTATGGGCTCTGAAGTTTTCCACACCTTGGCTAAAGTTCTGAAATCTAAAGGCATGGGGACTGCAGTAGGTGATGAAGGTGGCTACGCGCCAAACCTGGGTTCTAACGCCGAAGCACTGGCTGTAATCGCTGAAGCGGTTAAAGCAGCAGGCTACGAGCTGGGTAAAGACATTACTCTGGCGATGGACTGTGCGGCTTCAGAATTCTACAAAGACGGTAAATATGTTCTGGCTGGCGAAGGCAACAAAGCTTTCACTTCTGAAGAGTTCACTCACTTCCTGGAAGACCTGACTAAACAGTACCCAATCGTTTCTATCGAAGACGGTTTGGACGAATCTGATTGGGCTGGCTTCGCGTACCAGACTAAAGTTCTGGGCGACAAAATTCAGCTGGTGGGCGATGACCTGTTCGTTACCAATACCAAGATCCTGAAAGAAGGTATCGACAAAGGTATCGTTAACTCCATCTTGATCAAATTCAACCAGATCGGTTCACTGACCGAAACTCTGGCTGCGATCAAAATGGCGAAAGATGCTGGCTACACTGCCGTTATCTCTCACCGTTCCGGCGAAACCGAAGATGCTACTATTGCCGACCTGGCAGTAGGTACCGCTGCGGGCCAAATCAAAACCGGTTCTATGAGCCGTTCTGACCGTGTTGCTAAATACAACCAGCTGATTCGTATCGAAGAAGCGTTGGCGGCTGCGGGTACACCTGCTCCGTTTAACGGTCTGAAAGAAGTTAAAGGTCAGTAAATTCTGATCCCTAGCTTTACATAACCCGCTTCGGCGGGTTTTTTTATTTATAAACCAAAGTATAACCATCAACGTTAACTGATGGGTCTATCTGCAGCCTATGCTTATTATATTCTTTTTCTTCTCCGAGATAATAATATGCCCAATAACCGAACGAGTAGAACCTCCTCTATTAACAGCTCAATACCCTTGTCAGCCAGTATTTCACCACGTATAGCCAATCCATTTTTAAAAGTAATTAACAGTCACTCATGTCCATCCAGTAATAAAAATCTTTCTAAAATAAATAAAAATGATTGGAAAGTGATAGACGAACATATAATGCTGACTAAAGGAGAGCCACAGCGTGAAATCAGCTTACCTAAAACTTTTCGAGAAGTAATTATTAGCCATGCCCCTACATTATTAGGGTTGTCACCCAATATTTTCATGTCATTAGCTCATCACATTCCTTCAATTAATTCACCAGGCAATGCTCATTCAAATATTACACCGTCTCTCTTTAGTCTAGAAAATCTGTGCGCGACGGTATCCAGTGCCTGGCAAATTATTCCAGCACTCCCTCAATGGCCTTCGGGTGCGAGCGCCAATCCGTTAACGTTGCAAAACCCCAATATGCATAAACCCTCTGACAGTATTAATGTGCTCAAAACGCAGTTACAGGCGTTTCAGCTCACGTCAGACACCTTTCAAAACACTGTGCTTATAAATTATCTGGTCAATAAATATGTCCTTTTCTTCAGAGAGGACGACGTTCAACCGCCGCTAGAGCGCATCAGACGGGAGCTGGATGATGGACGTTCGCGTGACGGTTTTAACCGCTTGCCTACCCGCGGTTTTAAAACGTTAAGCGTGATTAATCCTGCCGTTAACGGGAATTCCAGCGCAGCCGAAGTGATTCGCTGGGCAGATAGGCAAATGCAGGCTAGCAGAATACTGTTTACCCTTGCCTGGGACGAGGGCGTGGGAGGCATTGCGGCCTATCTTGGCGCGGGTTTGGCATCGACGCTTGGCGCGTTTGCCCAAACCCTGGGCGCAATAATGGACGGTACGCTGTTGGACCGTGAGCCGGGTGAGACTCATGCGGAATGGCTGCTCAGATTGAGCAGCAATATTATCATCCCCCCGGAGGCGGCGGCTGCACGTGCCTTTAAAGTTAATCCGACTATCATAAATCGCGTTACCCCCTCTAGCCCCAGTGGTCTGAGGGTGAGTCATAAGGCCAGCGGATTAATGCGCACACTCTCGCCGGCGGCTGGCGAATCAAAGCTTTATATCAACGTACAAGACAAGAGTTACGCCTTGACTCCTCACACCACTGAGGGCGTTTATCGCCTAAATAACGGGCGTGAAATTTATCTTAACCCGCTAGTCGGTGAGTGGAGAAGATTTTGTTCGGGTAACTCACATCTCAATGCCAAATCGCTTTCTGCCATTCCTGATGAATTACTCCGCCTCTCGCCGGGAGATCATTCAGTATTGGCGTTCAGGGGAGAGATTAGCCCCGAGAGCAAAGTCTGGACACAGCCAGATACTGGGAAATACTACCTTGAAGTCCTCAAGCTTGACCCAGCAAATCAGAATAGTGTGGTTAGTCACTATATTGAAGGCCACCTTGAGGGGCGTTTTTTCAGCATTAAGAACCCAAGTCAGCAGGCACACAAACACCCTTTGCTGGAGTGGAAATCCGGCATCGGTAAATGGGAAGTCGTGGCAAACGCCAACAGCGTAGTGACCAACAGCGTAACTTCTCCAATCTTTCGAGGCTTGCCGTCCAGTGTACAGGTCGTTCCCCTGGTTACATTGGATCCGGCATTATCACTGCCCGGTTTTACACATACCTATCGCCTTGACAACACAGGTGAGATTTTCATTCGTACAGGCACTACGCGTCGAGGGGTAGCCCAATACATCAAGGTGGAGCAGAGTAAAAGTCAGCCTGAAATTTTTAGGCTTAACGTTTTTGACCGCGCAGAGGATCTTCGCGAAATTCGTTATTACCGCTATCAAGAAAACGGTGAGTTTACACTCGATAATGTGGTTTCCTGCCATCGAGTTAAACGCGCTGAAGACAATCTTTGCCAGCCTGGAACCTCGGGGCAAGCATCACAAAATAATCCCTCCTTGTTATATAAAAAAACGGCGGAACAAAATTCAAAAATAATTGCGGATAAAATCCATGAGATGAGGCTCAATACGCTAGAAATGGTGCCGATACAACGTCCCAACCTACCCACGGTTCGCACTGCCGTAAGTATTGAGGATATACAAAATGGCTACCGCAGCATGATCCTTGCTGAAATCCCAATAACCCGAGTCCTTAAGTTATTTGAATCTCAGAAAGTAATGGCTGAAGCGATAACCACTCGTTATAACAAGATAACCCACGGAAAAGCTCCAGCCACCTCGGCAGAATACAGTTATATTTTATTTGATAAGTTAATTAAAGGCGGGATAAGCAACGACAATCTTTTAGTGGTTAATTTTTCACTGCAAGGAGAAGTGAAACATACTGCTCTCTTATTTTCCTCTCACGGCGGTATTGAAAGAATATTAGGTCCGACGACTTCCGTATTTGAGCCGCAGGCGGTTTCGATTGAACAGTTGTATAAGGCCAGTCAGTCGTTAGTAAACGGTTTTGAAATATTAAACCCATGGTCAGATAAAAATAAACAGGTTGTCTACAAGGCAGGCGTGAGCCGTGATTCAATAAAAAGGGATATTGTGGAAATCCTGAAAGAGTCCGGCATAGAGATTAATGACGATTATATTCCTGGTCAGGGGGGCGTACCCAAATATCGTGGAACACTGAGGCTTGAGGATGTCGAGCTTGTGGCACAGGATCCCGTCCGTGATTCTTACTGTTTGCTTAATCCCGGAGAGGCTAAATTCAGAGAATCGATACGGGAGAATTATGGCATCCTTGCCCGTGGAGAAGCCGTACTCAATGAGCCTATGGGCACGATGAAGGGTAGGTCATCATCCCTTGGGGCGCGTTTTGACAGCATAAACCAGATTTTCAGTCAGTTGGCAGTACTCGACGACAGTCAGCTGCGTGCATTTATCAAAGAGAAATTCGGCGAAGAACGGCTGGATAAAAAAACCGATCTGTTCAGAAGGTCGATTGTCCAGACTTTAAATAACCTAAATAGTTATCGCCCCGGCGGTGGACGAGTGAACCGGCTAGTGTTGCTTAAATCTCGGTTACCCACATCATCATCGGAAGTCCTTGGGTTTGTGACGAATGATAAAAATGATCCTGACCCATTTTTCAGTATTATTCACAAAGAACAGTGGGGCTATATGAATTTATTCACTTACGCCAGTCAGATGCATTTAATTTGCCACGAAATGAGCCATGTTCCCGAGCCAGGTTTTTTGACCGACAATACTCGATTGAAAACTTATGATTTCTTCTATAACAATTTGGCAGGGCACGAAACTTTCTTCCAGCCTTATCCCAATCGAATCAGCTCTTATTCGCTTGAGCACAATGACGTGGTGTTTTCAAAAGATACTGAGTCGCATTTAGTGCTTAAGTCTTATGATGAATATTTGACTAGCGAGCATGAGGAGAGTGTTGATTTCAAAAGCGTCGATGATCGAGTGGTTTTCAAAGTAAATATTGATGCAGGGTTTAACAAAAAAATTGCTGGGCTGAATAAGTTGATTGGTACTTATAATATGGGTGAGGGGCTTTATTCCGATGTGCAACTCGGGGAAAGATATCTATTGGAGTTTACTGAACGCTTCAACGAGGCTATGAAAAAATCTGGCTTATCTGAAATAAAGCTTGGCCTAAAGACTTTGACTCGCCGTAGGAACGACGGGAGTCAAAAACTGGAAATCGATCCGAATGCTTATGAAGTGATGACGAGGTTTTTTCAGCGTATCGCCAACGATAAGGAGGCGCGGATTGCCATTGTTATGAACAATGCCGACAGTATTACTTACTATCAATTTCTACTGGCGGCTGAAAAGGAGCTAATAAGCCCACATCTTCCTAACGGCGGGAGGTTGCCAAAACCAGACGAAAGACTGCCTTGGGCAGATTCGGATGAATCGGAAGACAGCGAGATGTCAGACAAAAGGTAGGGCGGCGTGAGAATTGCCCTGCGTCAGATTTGGCTCAGGGTAAGATGTCTGCGATAATATCGATTGGCTCCTTAAACTCTGAGATACGCATGCAGTACCCGATTAACGAGATGTTCGAAACCCTGCAAGGGGAAGGCTATTTTACCGGCGTGCCGGCTATTTTTATTCGTTTGCAAGGCTGCCCGGTAGGTTGCAGCTGGTGCGACACGAAACACACTTGGGAAAAATTTGCCGATCGTGAAGTCGATATGCAGCGTATCCTGGTGAAAACGCAGGAGAGTGACGCATGGGGCAATGCCAGCGCCGAAAAACTCCATCAGGTTATCCAGAATCAAGGTTGGACGGCAAAACATATCGTGATAACCGGTGGCGAGCCGTGCATTTACAATCTCGAGCCGTTGACTGAACTGTTGGAACAAAAAGGTTACAGCTGCCAGATTGAAACCAGCGGCACGCATGAAGTGCGTTGCTCGGCCAAAACCTGGGTCACCGTTTCACCAAAAGTGAACATGCGTGGCGGTTACGACATTCTGCCACAGGCGCTACAGCGCGCCGATGAGATTAAGCACCCGGTGGCACGTCAGCGTGATATTGATGCGCTGGAACAGTTGCTTGCCACGTTGAGTAACGATAAGGCGCGCATTATTGCCCTGCAGCCGATCAGCCAGAAAGAAGAAGCCACCAAATTATGTATCGCGACGTGTATCGCGAAAAACTGGCGGCTTTCGATGCAAACTCACAAGTATCTCAATATCGCATAATAATAGCGTTGATTATTGATACTGTTTATAGATGTGACTGACAGGGCCGATTAACCGCGATAAACGCAGCCGGCGGTGCAAGTTTCTTTAATGCGCACCGCGCTCAACAGTGGGAGCAGAGGTTTCATCTTGTTCCAGATCCACTCGGCCAGCACTTCGCTGGTGGGGTTCTCAAGGCCAGGGATATCATTGAGATAATAGTGATCCAGGCTGTCGAGTATCGGCCCAAAGGCAGCTTTTAATTCAGCAAAATCCATCACCCAACCAGTGTGTGGATCCACTTCCCCAGTTATCTCCAAACGTACGGCAAAAGAGTGCCCGTGAAGGCGACCGCATTTATGTCCTGCTGGAACGTGAGGCAGGTGATGAGCGGCTTCGAACATAAAATCTTTAAATAATGTAGTGGTCATAACACTGTCTCGTTGACTGCAAAAAACGCGGCATATTAACGGAATCCAGCCTGTTGCGCCATGAGTTATCTGCTCTGTGAATAGACAGATATTGAGCTTTGGTGTATTTACTCATGGTGACCCCATGACTTACAGTGGTGGCGTAAGATACTAACCTATTGAGATAGTGAATGATTAAAGTGCTGCGTTGGGCCGTACTCTTGCTGATATTTTCTGCAACAGCTAAAGCCGATGACCTATCGAATAATAATAAATCTGCCACGGGTGCGGCACCGGTGGTAAACGGCAGTGCGCCTGTTGCAGCGGCAACGCCTGCTCCAACGCCAACGTCTCCCGCTGCGGCTGCGAAAACGCCGCCTGCGGTGGCTAAAGCCGTATCGCCTAAAGCTGCCGTTAAACCGCCCGCGATTGTGTTAAAAACGCTGGCAGACGGCACGGGCAGTTTTTATTATCCGGCCGGTGGCAATAAAAAGCCGCTTGAAGTCTTTACCTATCAGCCTGCGGGCACCGATGCCAGCACGCCGGTTATCATGGTGATGAGCGGTGCCGATCGTAATGCTTCGACCTACCGCAATGATTGGATCAAAGTGGCCGATCAGTACCATTTCCGTATTGTTGTGCCGCGTTTCACGGATCAGGATTTCCCAGGCGTTTACGGTTACAACCTGGGTAATATCCAAGACCCTAAAACCCATCACCGTGTGCCGAAATCGCAGTGGGGATTTACGCTGGTCAACGATATCTTTAATACCCTGCATCAGCAGGGCATCACGACGCAATCGCAGTACTATCTGTTTGGCAACAGCGCCGGTTGTCAGTTTGTGCATCGCATGTTAACGCTACTGCCTCAGCCAGAGGTGAAGGCCGCGATTTGTGCTGCCGCAGGATGGTGGACACTGCCCGATACCGACCAGCGCTGGCCTTACGGGTTACGCGCATCGCCGATAAAAGTCAGCCAGAGTCAGCTGGCGGAATACTTTGCCAAACCGGTGCTGATTGCCGTGGGTGCGAATGACGATGATCCGGAAAACCGCGTGCTGCGCCACTCTAAAGGGGCGATGGCGCAGGGCGCTAATCGCCTTGAGCGGGCCGAGAACTTTTTTACTACCTCGCAGCAGCAGGCTGAACAAAACTACATGCCGTTTAACTGGCACTTTGTGGCGCTGCCGGACGTTTCCCACGGCGGCAGCAACATGTCGATTTATGCCGCAGGACAGTTCTCGCGATTTGAACAGCAGCATGAGTTTAATCCGTGATCACTCGCCGTTGAGAAGCCTTTTATCTGCGACAACCCTGTGAACATAAAGATATTTCTGACCCCGCAAATGCGGGGTTTTCGCATTTATGGGCCACGATTTAATTGCTCTGAAAGACCCTGATTTTTTTATTAGTTATTTCAGTAGCCTATAACCGCAGCCTTACCACTTTTATCGATAGTTTCTACCTGAAAAAACACTTAGTCATTATGGTTATTTAATATTCCCATCACTTATTTAATTGTTATGATCTCGCTGGTTAACCTACACGCTAACAACACTTTCCGCATAAAACAGCTCGTTGATACTGGCTTAAGCAATAAGGGAATTCGTACCGCGATGACGACTCAGGCACCTCCTACTTCTTTGCTCCCTCTCACCCCGGAGCAGATGGCACGGCTGCAATCGGCGATTGGTGACTATTCGCCAACCCAATTGGCCTGGTTATCAGGCTATTTTTGGGGAATGACCCATGCGCAGCCGGGTGCAGTTGCGGCACCTGCTCCCGCAGCGGCTGCGGCGTCGATTACGCTGATATCTGCCTCTCAGACCGGCAACGCGCGCCGGTTGGCCGAGCAACTGCGCGATGCGCTGGTGACGGCTAAGCTTAACGTTAATCTGGTGAACGCCGCTGATTACAAGTTTAAGCAGATTGGTCAGGAGAAACTGTTAGCGATCGTGGCCTCAACGCAGGGTGAAGGTGAACCCGCCGAGGAAGCCGTGGCGTTGCACAAATTCCTGATGTCTAAAAAGGCGCCGAACATGCCAGATACGGCGTTTGCTGTGTTTGGACTGGGCGATACTTCTTACGAATTCTTCTGTCAAGCAGGTAAAGATTTTGACACCCGCTTGGGCGAACTCGGTGCAGAGCGCCTGCTCGACAGAGTAGACGCCGACGTTGAGTATCAGGAGCAGGCTGCTGACTGGATCAAGCGTGTCGTGGAGGTGCTGAAAAAGCGCGTTCCTGCCGAATCCTCGGCTGCTCAGGCCGCCTCGGTAGAGGGTAATGTTAACCTGCTCGACAGCAGCCCTTATACTAAAGAACAGCCGTTGATTGCCTTGCTGTCAGTGAATCAGAAGATTACCGGTCGCGACTCCGACAAAGACGTTCGCCACATTGAAATTGATTTAGGCGATTCAGGCCTGCGTTACCAGCCGGGCGATGCGCTGGGCGTGTGGTTTGAAAATGACCCGTTGCTGGTTAAAGAACTGGTGGAGCTGCTGTGGCTCAAGGGCGATGAGCCGGTTGAGGTTCACGGCAAAACGCTGCCGCTGAGTGATGCGCTGCAGCACCACATTGAACTGACGCAAAATACCACGGTTATCGTTGATAAATACGCCGCCGTCTGTCGTGACACCGACCTGCTGGCGCTGTTAACCGACAAAAGTGCGCTGCAGCAGTACGCGCAAACCACGCCGTTCGTTGACATGGTGCGCCGCGCACCGACCGAACTGCAGCCGCAGCAGCTTGTTGAGTTGCTGCGCCCGCTGACGCCGCGCCTTTACTCGATTGCGTCGTCTCAGGCAGAAGCAGAAACCGAAGTTCATATTACCGTCGGTGCAGTGCGTTATGACATTGACGGCCGCGCGCGCAGCGGTGGCGCATCGGGTTATCTGGCCGATCGCCTTGAGGAGGATGCAGAGGTCCGCGTGTTTATCGAGCATAACGACAACTTCCGTCTGCCGGCCGACCCGCAGACCCCGGTCATCATGATTGGCCCTGGGACGGGTATCGCGCCGTTCCGCGCCTTTATGCAACAGCGCGACAACGACGGTGCGGGCGGCAAGAATTGGCTGTTCTTTGGCAATCCGCACTTCACCGATGATTTCCTCTATCAGGTTGAATGGCAGCGTTACGCCAAAGACGGTCTGTTAACCCATATCGACCTGGCCTGGTCTCGTGACCAGTCCGAGAAAGTTTACGTGCAGGACAAGCTGCGCGCTAAAGGCGCCGAGGTCTGGCAATGGCTGCAGGAAGGCGCGCACATTTATGTCTGCGGTGACGCAAACCGAATGGCGAAAGACGTTGAACAGACGCTGCTTGAGCTGATTGCCGAGCACGGTTCAATGGATATCGAAACCGCCGATGAATTTTTGAGTGACCTGCGTTTTGAGCGTCGTTACCAGCGAGATGTCTATTAATGAGCACTGAAATTATGAATGACAAACATCCCGGCCCTTTGGTGGTCGAAGGCAAGTTGACCGACGCAGAACGTCTTAAAAAAGAGAGCAATTTCCTGCGCGGCACCATCACCGAGGACCTGACTGACGGCCTGACCGGTGGTTTTAACGGCGATAACTTCCTGCTTATCCGTTTCCACGGCATGTACCAGCAGGATGACCGTGATATTCGCGCCGAACGCGCCGAGCAAAAACTCGAACCGCGTCACGCCATGATGCTGCGCTGCCGCTTACCGGGCGGCGTGATGACCCCTGAACAGTGGTTGGGTATCGACAAGTTTGCTGAAGAAAGCACGATTTATGGCAGCATCCGTATCACCAACCGTCAGACTTTCCAGTTCCACGGCATTTTGAAGCCCAACGTAAAACCGGTGCATCAGTTGCTGAACAAGCTCGGTCTCGACGCGCTGGCCACGGCCAACGATGTTAACCGTAATGTACTCTGTACCTCGAACCCCGTTGAGTCAGAGCTGCACTATGAAGCCTGGCAGTGGGCGAAGAAGATTTCTGAACACCTGCTGCCGCGCACTCGCGCCTATGCCGAGGTGTGGCTGGATCAGGAAAAAGTCGAAACGACGGACGAAGAGCCAATACTGGGTTCAACCTATCTGCCGCGTAAGTTTAAAACGACGGTAGTTATTCCGCCGCAAAACGACGTTGACTTACACGCCAACGATCTGAACTTTGTGGCAATTGCCGATAACGGCAAGCTGGTTGGCTTTAACGTGTTGGTTGGCGGTGGGCTTTCAATCGCGCACGGCGACAAAACGACCTATGCAAGAACTGCCAGCGAGCTGGGCTTTATTCCGCTGGAAAACACGTTAGCGGTGGCAGAAGCCGTGGTAACGACCCAGCGCGACTGGGGGAATCGCACCAACCGTAAAAACGCAAAAACTAAATATACTCTTGAGCGGGTCGGCGTTGAGACCTTCAAAGCTGAAGTTGAAAAACGCGCCGGTATCGCCTTTACCGAGGTTCGTCCTTACGCGTTCACCGGTCGCGGCGATCGCATCGGCTGGGTGAAGGGCATTGATAAACAATGGCATCTGACGCTGTTTGTCGAGAATGGCCGTATTCTGGACTACCCGGGCCGCCCGTTAAAAACCGGTTTGGCTGAAATTGCTCGCGTACACAAAGGTGACTTCCGCCTGACGGCGAACCAGAACCTGATCGTTGCTGGCGTCGATGAAAAAGACAAAGATCGCATAGAAGCGCTGGCACGCAATCACGGCCTGATTGACGACGGTCTGAGCGAGCAGCGTAAAAATTCGATGGCCTGCGTCTCTTATCCGACGTGTCCACTGGCGATGGCTGAAGCTGAGCGCTTCCTGCCAGAGTTTGTGACTAAAGTTGAAGGCATCATGCACCAGCACGGTGTTGGCAAAGAGCACATCGTTCTGCGCGTCACCGGTTGTCCGAATGGCTGCGGCCGTGCGCTGCTGGCCGAAATTGGCCTGGTAGGCAAAGCTATGAATCGCTATAACCTGCATCTTGGCGGTAACCGTGCGGGTACGCGTATCCCTCGCATGTATCGCGAGAACATCACGGATGTAGAGATTCTGGCTATCATCGACGAACTGGTTGGCCGCTGGTCCAAAGAGCGCGAGGCCGATGAAGGCTTTGGTGACTATGTGATCCGCGCCGGTATCATCAAGCCGGTACTCGATCCCGCCCGCGATTTTTACGACTGACAGGAGGCGTTATGACTCTACTCTCCCTTAAAGAACTGAATGCGCTGCCCAAGTCTGGACAGGCGTTGGCACTGGCCGAGGTTAACGGCCAGCTGGAAAAACTTTCCGCCGAACAGCGCGTGAGTTGGGCGTTGGAAAATTTACCGGGCGAGTTTAGTCTATCGTCCAGCTTTGGGATCCAGGCAGCGGTGTGCCTGCATCTGGTCACCCGCCAGCGTCCGGATATTCCCGTTATTCTTACCGATACCGGCTACCTGTTTCCTGAGACTTATCAGTTCATTGACGCACTGACCGAACAGTTGAACCTTAACCTAAAGGTTTTCCGCGCCGAGCATTCTCCCGCCTGGCAGGAAGCGCGCTATGGAAAACTGTGGGAGCAGGGCGTTGAGGGCATTGAAAAGTACAATCTGATCAATAAGGTTGAGCCGATGAACCGCGCACTCGACACGCTGGGTGCCCAGACATGGTTCGCGGGTCTACGTCGCGAACAGTCGGGTAGCCGCGCCAATTTGCCGGTCCTAGCTGTACAGCGCGGCGTGTTCAAGATCCTGCCGATCATTGACTGGGACAACCGCCAGATCTTCCAGTATTTGAAGCAGCATGGCCTGAGCTATCACCCGCTTTGGGACGAGGGATATCTTTCTGTGGGCGATACTCACACCACCAAAAAGTGGGAAGAGGGCATGTCAGAGGAAGAAACACGCTTCTTTGGTCTCAAACGCGAGTGCGGACTGCACGAAGGTTAATGCCGACGTTAAGGGCGATCCTCTAGCCCTTATGTTGATCCCCTCCCCTTTCGGGGGAAGGGGGAAATTGGCGTAATGCCTGCCATGAGCGAAGGGACCTAATGGGTTAGTGCATTACCCCTGCGCAGGTGGGTTTGCCAGCTCCTTTAACAGCGGCAGCAGAATTCTGACGCTGTCTTTCTCACGTTTTTCGATACGCCCTGGCAGATAGCGGTCGAGATACTGCAGATTATCAATCTGCCCCTGATAACGGCTGGTGCCGGTAGGGAAGTGCGGACTGATTGCCCGCTGTTGAAGCCCGTCTTTTTTACCCAGTCGCCAGTCAGTTGCTGACACTTGCAGCAGCGGAATGTGTTCGCTGTCCAGGGCTTTCATCCCTTCACAGCAACTGGTGCCCGTTGGGCTGGTGGTGGCCGCAATCCGCAAGGCGCGCGCGATGCTCAGCGCCTTGTCGCGGGTCAGTTTTGCGACGGCCGCCGAGGTATTGATGCCACTGTTGAAATAGAGCTGGTCACCGACAATCAGCGAATTGATATGAATAACCAGCAGCGTGCGCTTTTTCTCTAACGGATCAAGATTGGCAAGATAGTCGTTAGCACCTTGCTCGCCGCTTTCCTGAGCGCTTAACGCCACGAAGCGTAGACTGTAGTGCGTAGGCAGCTTGCTCATCTGCTCGGCGAGCTCAAGCATTACCCCGACGCCAGAGGCGTTGTCATCCACGCCCTGCAGAGTCAGGCCGCCGAGATTGCGGTCACTGTCTTCGTCGCTTTGCGGCAGATAAGTATCAAAATGCGCCACGATCACGATTTGCTGCGGGACTTTTCCTGCACGGTCGGCAATGACCGTGGTGGCGTGAACAGTGTGCCAGTTCTGACGCCCGTCCTGGCTGGTGTAAAGGTAACGTGCGTCAAACGCGTGCAGGCGGCTTTGGTAACCCATCTTACTAAGGGTTTGATTGAGGTAGTCTGCGGCGATAATTTCGGCAGGACTCCCGGCCATTCTGCCGGGGAAATAGGTCGCGATGTGTCGCGTTTGCTGGCCTGCTATTTGGCCTATTGGTGGATTTTTTAATGATTGGCCCACGGCAGAAACTGCATATAAGCCGCCCAGCGCCAATATCAGTGCTGAACGCGCTACGTGGCGAAAAGAAAACATGCTGAAAATCCTTAGTCAGGTGTCCTTTAATGGTGAGGCAGTTAGTATGCGATTGTGCGGCTAATTTAACAATTTACAGTTTTCTCAAAATGAGCTTTTTCAGGCTATATTCCATTCTGGAACTAATCATTCCATTTCATCATTTCATCTGGATAACGGCCAAGCCGTATAGTCATATTATGGATTTACTTATGCTAAAAGGTTGCTGTGGACTATCTCCCTATATTTGCCGACCTTAAACAACGCCCGGTATTGGTGGTTGGCGGCGGCGAAGTGGCGGCGCGCAAAATTGATCTTCTTCTGCGCGCAGGTGCGCAGGTGCGGGTAGTGGCGCAATCACTTTCTTCTGAAGTTGAACATCTGCGGCAGCAGTCAGCCATTCAGTGGCTGGCAGAGTCATTCATTGCCGACCAGCTTGACGACGTATTTTTGGTGATTGCCGCAACTGATGACGCTGTGCTTAATGCGCAGGTGTATGAAGAGGCCAATCAGCGACACGTGCTGGCCAACGTGGTGGACGATCAGCCTAAGTGCTCGTTTATTTTTCCTTCTATCGTCGATCGTTCGCCGATCGTGGTAGCTATTTCTTCCAGCGGGCAAGCGCCCGTGCTGGCAAGAATGTTGCGCGAGAAACTTGAAACGCTGCTCCCCGCTAGCATTGGCAAAATGGCCGAGATGGCCGGTAACTGGCGGGAACGTGTTAAACAACGCTTTAGCATGATGTCTGCGCGCCGTCGTTTCTGGGAACAGGCTTTTGACGGCAACTTTGCGTCATTGAGCGCTGGCGGTCAGTTCGCCGAAGCGGAGCAGGCGTTACAAGACTTGATTGATGCACCGGACGACGCCACGCATAAAGGCTTGGTGACGCTGGTGGGTGCAGGTCCGGGTGACCCAGGGTTACTGACGCTGCGCGGTTTACAGGTTATGCAACAGGCCGACGTCGTGCTTTATGATTTTCTGGTCAGCCCGGAAGTGCTGGATCTGGTCCGGCGCGACGCTGAAAAAATTTGCGTCGGCAAGCAGGCGGGTAATCATCTGGTGATGCAGGAAGAGACTAACCGTATGTTGGTTGAACTTGCGAAGCAGGGCAAAAAAGTGGTCAGGCTGAAAGGCGGTGATCCGTTTATTTTTGGCCGTGGTGGCGAAGAGCTTGAAGTGGTTGCGGCTGCCGGTATTCCATTCCAGGTGGTGCCGGGCATTACCGCTGCGGCAGGGGCTACCGCCTATGCCGGTATTCCGCTGACCCATCGTGAACGTGCGCAGAGTGTGATGTTTATTACCGGCCAGATCCGCACAGACGGTGACGGTTTACAGTGGTCCGAATTGGCAAAAGGACAACAGACGCTGGCGATTTACATGGGGGCAATGAAAGCTGCCGAAATAAGCCACCAACTGATTGCCCATGGCCGTGGCGCCGAGACGCCGGTGGCGGTGATTTCCCGCGGGACGCGCCCCGACCAGCAGGTATTGACGGGCACGCTGCAAAATCTTGAACAATTAGCCCAACAGGCGCCTTCACCGGCCCTGCTGGTTATTGGTGAAGTGGTAGAGCTTCATCACCAACTCGCCTGGTTTGGGCATCATCCAGAGACTGCCGGCGCACAGCGCCCGACGGTCGTGAATTTGGCTTAAGGATCTGATATGGACGAAAAACGACTCACCCATTTACGGCAGCTGGAGGCGGAAAGCATCCATATCATCCGCGAAGTAGCGGCTGAATTTGCCAATCCGGTAATGATGTATTCCATCGGCAAAGACTCTTCCGTGATGCTGCATTTGGCGCGCAAGGCGTTTTTCCCCGGCACGCTGCCGTTCCCGCTGCTGCATGTTGATACTGGCTGGAAATTCAAAGAGATGTACGAATTCCGCGATCGTACCGCTAAAAACTACGGCTTCGAGCTGCTGGTACATAAAAATCCGGAAGGCGTGGCAATGGGCATCAACCCGTTTGTTCACGGCAGTGCCAAGCACACGGACATCATGAAAACCGAGGGGTTGAAGCAGGCGTTAAACAAGTACGGTTTTGATGCTGCCTTCGGCGGCGCACGTCGCGATGAAGAAAAATCTCGCGCGAAAGAGCGAATTTATTCGTTCCGCGACCGTTTCCACCGTTGGGATCCAAAAAACCAGCGTCCGGAGCTGTGGCACAACTACAACGGCCAGATTAACAAGGGTGAAAGCATTCGCGTGTTCCCGCTCTCCAACTGGACCGAGCTGGATATCTGGCAGTATATCTATCTGGAAAATATCGAAATTGTTCCGCTGTATCTGGCCGCGCCGCGTCCGGTACTTGAACGCGACGGCATGTTGCTAATGATTGACGACGATCGTATCGATTTGCAGCCGGGCGAACAGATAGAAGAGAAAATGGTCCGTTTCCGTACCCTGGGATGCTGGCCGCTGACCGGTGCGGTGGAGTCCGAAGCGCAAACGCTGCCGGAAATCATCGAGGAGATGCTGGTTTCAACCACCAGCGAGCGTCAGGGGCGTGCCATTGACCGCGATCAGTCGGGTTCGATGGAGCTTAAAAAGCGTCAAGGGTATTTCTAAGGAGCACGGACTATGAATAACGCAATTGCACAACAAATCGCTGAGCAGGGTGGCGTTGAAGCTTACCTGCACGCACAACAGCACAAAAGTCTGCTGCGCTTTCTGACCTGCGGCAGTGTGGATGACGGCAAAAGTACGCTGATAGGCCGTCTGCTTCACGACACGCGTCAGATTTATGAAGATCAACTCTCTTCGCTGCACAATGACAGCAAACGTCACGGCACTCAGGGCGAGAAAATTGACCTCGCGCTGCTGGTAGACGGCCTGCAGGCCGAGCGCGAGCAGGGCATTACCATCGACGTGGCCTATCGCTATTTCTCCACCGAGAAGCGTAAATTTATCATCGCCGATACGCCGGGGCACGAGCAGTACACCCGCAATATGGCAACCGGCGCCTCAACCTGTGACCTGGCTATTCTATTGATCGACGCGCGCAAAGGCGTGCTGGACCAAACCCGACGTCACAGCTTTATCGCGACGTTATTGGGAATTCGCCATCTGGTGGTTGCGGTCAATAAAATGGACCTGGTTGACTACAGTGAAGCGGTTTTCGAGCAGTTTAAGCAAGACTACCTGACCTTTGCTGAACAGTTACCCACCGATCTGGACATTAAATTTGTGCCGCTGTCTGCCCTTGAAGGCGACAACGTGGCCACCGAAAGCCAGAAGATGCCGTGGTACAGCGGCCCGACGCTGCTTGATGTGCTGGAAACCGTTAACGTGATTAACGTGCGTGAACAGCAGCCAATGCGTTTCCCTGTGCAGTACGTTAACCGTCCTAATCTCGATTTCAGAGGGTATGCCGGTACGCTGGCCTCGGGGTCAGTACGCGTGGGTCAAAAGGTGAAAGTATTGCCTTCTGGCGTTGAGTCTAGCGTCGCGCGCATTGTGACCTTCGACGGCGACTTGCAGCAGGCCTGGGCCGGCGATGCTGTGACGCTGGTGCTTGATACCGAGGTTGATATTAGCCGCGGCGATACGCTGGTTGATGCCAACGAAACGGTTAAGCCGGTGCAGAATGCCAAAGTGGACGTGGTATGGATGGCCGAGCAGCCGTTGAGCGTCGGTCAGAGTTATGACATTAAGGTGGGTGGCAAGAAAGCGCGTGCCCGCGTTGAAAACATTGAATATCAGGTTGAGATAAACTCGCTGACTCAGCGCGTGGTCGACAACCTGCCCCTAAACGGCATTGGTCTTGTGGAACTGGCCTTTGATGAACCTTTGCTGCTCGACAACTATCAGCAAAATGCAGTCACCGGCGGGCTGATCTTTATCGATCGCCTGACGAATGTCACCGTGGGCGCAGGTTTGGTGCGCGAGCCGCTGGAAGAGGTTTATCAGGAGAAGGATGCCTTTAGCGCCTTTGAACTGGAACTTAACGCGCTGGTTCGCCGCCACTTCCCGCACTGGGGCGCACGCGACCTGCTGGGTGGCAAGTAATTGGCCGGAGAATAAGAGTATGGCTTTGCAGGACGAAAATATCGTCTGGCATCCGCACGCGGTAACGCGTGCGGATCGCGAAAAACAACACGGACACCAAGGCGTAGTACTGTGGTTTACCGGTCTCTCGGGATCGGGGAAATCCACAGTGGCCGGTGCGCTGGAACAGGCACTTTTCAGCCTGGGCGTCAGTACTTATCTGCTGGATGGTGACAATGTAAGACACGGACTTTGCCGTGACTTGGGCTTTTCGGATAACGATCGCCGTGAAAATATTCGCCGCGTCGGCGAGGTCGCCAGGCTGATGGTGGATGCGGGCCTGGTGGTGCTCACTGCGTTTATTTCTCCCCATCGTGCCGAGCGCGAAATGGTGCGTGAGTTGTTGGATAACGGGCAGTTTATCGAGATTTTTGTTGATACCCCGCTGGCTATCTGTGAGGCGCGTGATCCTAAGGGTTTGTACAAGAAAGCCCGCGCCGGAGAGCTGAAAAATTTCACGGGAATTGACTCGGTTTACGAGGCGCCGTTAGAGGCAGATGTTCATCTTGACGGTGAACAATTAGTAACACATTTGGTCCCGCAATTATTAGATGTACTGCGTCGCCGAGGTATTATCAATTCCTGAATGTTGCTGGCAAAACGCCGAAGAGCGTGCCGGTTTACAGTGATAAAACAGGGGTTGGAATATGCAAACGTTAAGTCAGTTATTCACCGACATTACACGTAAGAAACAGACGGAAGAGGAAAAGGAAGAACCTTCTTACTCGATGCTGGGCGGCTGCTCAGGTTTCGTCTTTTTTTGGCTGGCGCTCGCAATCCCCTTTCTCGTCTATGGCTCTAATACACTGTTTTTTCTTCTTTATACCTGGCCGTTCTTTATCGCGCTGATGCCTATATCCGTGCTTATCGGTATTGCCTTCAGCATGCTGTTTAGCGGCAGCGTTTGGAAGACAGTGCCGCTGACCGGATTGGTGGTTATTGGCATGTTCTGGACTGTATTCTCCTTTCTCAGCGGCTGGTAGCATCGCCCTAGTGGCCTTCCTCGACGTATTTTGCCTATTCAATCGCCGTTTTAGGCGTCTTTTCTGCACTTATTCTTAAGTTAACGCCTAATCTGCACGCCAATTTCCCCTTCACTGTGGAGTCAGAGTGAAAGTTGTGGGATGATTGAGCGGCTTTTTCAGGGGGCGGAATGGGCAAATTAACGCTGCTATTATTGATTATTCTTGGCTGGCTGCAGTATTCACTGTGGTTGGGTAAGAACGGTATTCACGATTACGTGCGGGTTAACGATGATGTTGAGGTCCAACAGGTCAGCAACAGCAAACTTAAATCACGCAATGACCAACTCTTCGCAGAGATCGACGACCTTAACGGGGGTCAGGAGGCGATTGAGGAACGCGCACGCAACGAGCTGGGCATGATTAAGCCCGGTGAGAGCTTCTATCGCCTCGTGCCAGACCAAAATAAGCACAATCAGGCTTCCAACGCTACGCAAGTAAGAATTAACAATAATCCATGAGTCACTCAGCCGTCTCCTTGGTCGATATCGTGGCGGTATTGCCCGCCGCCGGTATTGGCAGCCGCATGCAAAGCGAACGCCCAAAACAATACCTGACTATCGAGGGTAAAACCCTGCTTGAGCACGCCATTAGCGCGCTGCTGCGCAGTCCTCGTGTGCAAAAAGTCATTGTTGCTATCAGCCCGCAGGACACCTTCTTTGCCGAACTGCCGATTGCCCGCGATTCGCGCGTTAAGGCCGTGACCGGCGGTGCTCAGCGTGCCGATTCAGTTTTAGCGGGGTTGCAGCACGCGGGTGATGCAGACTGGGTACTGGTGCACGACGCTGCTCGGCCTTGTTTACACATTGATGATTTGCATCGTTTGATGGCCATCAGTGAGACCAGCAAAGTGGGGGGCATTTTGGCCGCCCCGGTGCGCGACACCATGAAGCGCGGCGAGCCGGGCATTGAAAAAATCGCCCATACGGTTGACCGTGAAGATCTCTGGCATGCGCTCACGCCGCAATTTTTCCCATTGGATTTGCTAAAAGCCTGCCTTACGCGCGCGCTTGATGAGGGTGCCACCGTAACGGATGAAGCCTCGGCGTTGGAATACTGCGGTTATCATCCGCAGTTAGTGGCAGGCAGGTCCGATAATATTAAAGTTACCCGTCCAGAAGATCTGGCACTGGCAGCATTCTATTTAACTCAGTTGCACCAAGAGGAGAGCGCATAATGCGTATCGGTCACGGTTTTGATGTTCATAAATTTGGTGGCGAAGGCCCTCTGGTGATTGGCGGTGTGCGTATCCCGTTTGAAAAGGGACTGCTGGCACATTCAGACGGCGACGTTGCGCTGCATGCCGCGACTGATGCGCTGTTGGGCGCGGCCGCACTCGGCGATATCGGCAAACTGTTCCCGGACACCGACCCCGCTTATAAAGGCGCGGACAGTCGCGAACTGCTACGTGAAGCGTATCGCCAGATCCAGGCCAAAGGCTATCGATTAGGCAATCTCGACATCACGATTATTGCTCAGGCACCAAAAATGCTGCCACATGTGCCGCAGATGCGTATTTTCATCGCCGAAGATTTGGGTTGTCACATGGACGACATCAATGTGAAAGCTACCACCACCGAAAAGCTGGGCTTTACCGGCCGCGGTGAAGGCATTGCCTGCGAAGCGGTTGCGCTGTTGATCAAGGCCTAATGCAATGGATATGAATAATCTGACCTGGCTTTACGGCAAGCCGCTGTCAAACGGCACGCTGAAGGCCAATCCGGAAGATTTTATCGTTGAGGAAGATCTCGGCTTTGAGCCGGACGGTGAGGGCGAGCATCTGCTGGTTCGCATCCGTAAAACGGGCTGCAATACGCAGTTCGTGGCCGAACAACTGGCGCGTTTTGCCGGTGTTCACCCGCGCTCGGTCAGCTACGCCGGTCTTAAAGACCGTCACGCCGTTACCGAACAGTGGTTTTGCGTTCATCTTCCGGGTAAAGCCAGTCCTGATATGAGCACTTTTGTGCTTGAGGGCTGTGAAGTGGTGCGCCATGCGCGTCATTTGAAAAAGATGCGTATCGGCACCTTGAAGGGTAACACGTTCACGCTGGTGCTGCGTAATCTGACCGACCTTGCCGATATGCAGCAGCGTCTTGAAAAGATTACCGTTAACGGTGTGCCAAATTATTTTGGCGTGCAGCGATTTGGTCGCGGCGGTAATAACCTGGTTCAGGCCACCCGCTGGGCCAAAGATGAGATTCACGTTAAAGAGCGGCCGAAGCGCAGCTTTTATCTTTCAGCCAGCCGCAGTGCAATGTTTAATATTATTGCCAGCCAGCGCCTTGGCCAAGATTTAATGAAAACGGCGATGCTGGGCGATGCACTGCAACTGAGCGGTCGCGGTAGCTGGTTTGTGGCGAAAGAAGACGAGCTGGACTCTGTGCAATCTCGCGTTGCCAGCGGCGAATTGTTGATCACGGCGCCGTTGCCGGGCGACGGTCCTTTGGGGACGCAGCATGAAGCTGAAGCTTTTGAACTGAGCTGCATTGAAGACCAAACGGCATTACTTTCGCTGCTCAAACGCGAGCGCGTTGAGCCTGCACGCAGAGCAATTATGCTGCATCCGCAGAATATCAGTTGGAAACCGTGGGATGAGGCGACGCTGGAGCTTAAATTCTGGCTTCCTGCCGGTAGTTTCGCGACCAGTGTGGTACGAGA
Organism: Rouxiella sp. S1S-2; assembly: GCF_009208105.1. Lineage (NCBI taxonomy): Bacteria > Pseudomonadati > Pseudomonadota > Gammaproteobacteria > Enterobacterales > Yersiniaceae > Rouxiella > Rouxiella sp. S1S-2. The sequence continues at coordinate 4,622,301 of NZ_WFKL01000001.1, read as the reverse complement.
ATTAATGGGTCAGGGCGAAGCGGAAGCCGATATCGGCGAATAACGTTGTCTTTAGCCACTTAAAACGTATAAAAAGCCGGGTTACCGGCTTTTTTGTTTTTGTAGAAACCCTGCGGACAACGGTTATAATCAACGTCTGGTTAGACGGCAACGGGATTGCGTCGCAGCGCTATTGCGCGAACGTTGTGCAAATTAATGATAACCAGAGGTTTTTTTTGCAATCTACAGAGAACAAAGCATGACATCTTTGATACGGATATTGTTGAGTAATGATGATGGCGTTTCGGCTCCCGGCATCCAGGCGCTGGCTTCAGCGCTTCGAGAATTTGCCGATGTTAAGCTGGTGGCGCCTGACAGAAATCGCAGCGGCGCTTCAAACTCCCTGACGCTGGACTCACCTTTACGTATTCAAACCTATCCCAACGGTGATACGGCGGTCATTAACGGCACGCCCACCGACTGTGTTTACCTCGGGGTAAATACGTTGATGCGCCCACGGCCCGACATCGTTGTTTCAGGCATCAATGCCGGCCCCAATCTGGGCGATGACGTTATTTATTCCGGCACCGTCGCGGCGGCGATGGAGGGGCGTCATTTGGGCTATCCTGCTCTTGCCGTTTCTCTTGATGGTTATCAGCACTACGACACTGCGGCGGCTATTACCTGCCGTATTCTGCGTATGTTGGCGAAAGAACCGCTGCGCACGGGGCGAATTCTTAACATTAACGTGCCGGATTTGCCATTAAGTGAAATTAAAGGCATCCGGGTAACACGCTGCGGTAGCCGCCATCCTGCAGAACAGGTATTTTGTCAGCAGGACCCGCGCGGTCAGGATATGTACTGGATTGGTCCACCCGGTGAAAAGTTTGACGTAGCACCGGACACTGACTTTGCCGCCGTCGCGCAGGGCTACGTTTCTATCACGCCTCTGCACGTCGATTTGACCGCCTATGCGGCGCAGGACATTGTCAGAACATGGTTAGCCAAAGCCGAGGTGAGCGGGAATGGTGATTAAGCCGATGTATAACTTGCTTGAACAGCTGCGAAAACAGGGCATCTCGGATGAGAAATTGCTGCACGCGATGGAAACCGTGCCGCGCGAGCGTTTTGTCGATGAGGCCTTTCAGCACAAAGCTTATGAGAACACGGCCTTACCTATTGGTCTGGGACAAACTATTTCCCAGCCTTACACCGTTGCCCGTATGACCGAGCTATTGCGCCTCACTCCACAGTCAAAAGTGCTCGAAATAGGGACCGGTTCGGGTTATCAAACCGCTATTTTGGCGCATCTTGTGGAGCACGTCTTCTCTGTTGAAAGAATTAAAGGGCTTCAGTGGCAGGCAAAACGCCGCCTGAAGCAGCTCGATCTGCACAATATTTCAACTCGCCACGGTGACGGCTGGGAGGGGTGGCCATCGCGTGGCCCCTTTGACGCTATTATTGTTACTGCCGCGCCTCCGGAAATTCCTCAGGACTTACTGGCCCAGCTCGCAGAAGGCGGGATTATGGTTTTGCCGGTCGGTGAACAAAATCAGACTTTGCAACGTATTCAGCGACGTGCAAATGACTTTACTATTGAAACTATCGAAGCCGTTCGTTTTGTTCCTTTAGTCAAAGGTGAGCTAGCCTAAAGGCTGTTTTTCAACCTGTCGGCGACTAAACCCTTAAAATTTAAATACAACTGTTTTATGGTGATAAAGTCGCGTTGTTGATAGCATTCACTACAGTTTTTTATTACCACAGTTTTTTTAACTATCGCCATCAGGTTAAGTTGCACTTAACCAGGATGATAAAGGCATGCCTTACGTTGCCCTAAGGTTCCTGACGGAGCCAGGCTGCGTATGGCTTAGGCCGCGATAGATTCTGATATTGCCGTCATGGGGGAGTTATGAGCACAGGAAGCCCAATTAAAACCTTTAGCCGCATTGCGGTATGTACATTTGTTGGCGCCTGGCTCGCGGGATGTTCCAATAATGCCTCGACATCTGCGCCAATTAGCAGCGTAAACGGCGGTGGAGGCATGCTTCGCAGCAATCCTGGGGTTCAGACTACTCCGAATTCTGTTGATAACGCGCCAATGATTAACTCCCAGGGACACATCGTTTATAACCGCAGTTATAACAGTATTCCTAAAGGCAGTTATAACGGCAGCACCTACACAGTGAAGCGCGGCGATACCCTGTTTTATATTGCCTGGATAACGGGTAACGACTTCCGAGACTTGGCGGCGCGCAATAATATTGCGGAACCTTACGGGCTTGAAGTTGGCCAAAAGATTCAAATCAATAATGTTTCTTCTGCGGCCAGTACCGGTGGCATGTTGGCTGCTACCGATGCCACGAATGGCGGTGTTCCGAAAGCGCCTTCAAGTGGAATGATGCAGGGTACAGTGGTTGCATCTCAACCAACTACCACGTATTCTGAATCTTCGAGTAAACAGAATGTAGGTAAGATGTTGCCTACAGCAGGCGTTGTCGCTACGACGACGGCACCTGTTACCGCACCGACTACTCCCGTTGAAAGTACTACAAACAATGGCGGTCCAGTTTCCTCTTGGAGATGGCCGACCGACGGGAAGATCATCGATAACTTTTCTGCCTCCGAGGGAGGGAATAAAGGGATTGATATCGCCGGTTCACGTGGACAGGCTGTGTTAGCAACCGCCAGTGGGCGAGTGGTTTACGCAGGTAATGCGCTACGTGGTTACGGTAATCTAATCATCATCAAACACAATGATGATTACCTGAGCGCCTATGCACACAATGATTCAATGCTGGTCCGGGAACAACAAGAAGTGCAGGCGGGTCAAAAAATAGCGACTATGGGCAGCACCGGAACCAGCTCAGTAAGATTACATTTTGAAATTCGTTACAAGGGGAAATCCGTAAACCCGCTGCGTTATCTTCCGCAGCGATAAGCCGGGCAGAGTTACGATTCTGTCCTTGGACCACGGGTAGGAGCAGCAGCTTATGAGTCAGAATACGCTGAAAGTTAACGAGTTACACGATGATGTAGATTTCGACGAGAACAGCGCTGAAGCCTTTGACGAAGAGAAACTAACCGTCGAGGAGTCTGTTGATACTGACGCTTCTGAAGCAGAAGAAGAGTTATTGTCTCAGGCTGTAAGCCAAAGAGTGCTGGATGCAACTCAACTGTACCTTGGTGAAATTGGTTACTCTCCTCTGCTTACCGCAGAAGAAGAGGTTTATTTTGCACGACGTGCGCTGCGTGGTGATGTTCCATCGCGCCGCCGTATGATTGAAAGTAACCTGCGTTTGGTGGTCAAAATTGCCCGCCGCTATAGCAACCGCGGCCTTGCACTGCTGGATCTTATTGAAGAGGGTAACCTCGGTCTGATCCGTGCAGTGGAAAAATTTGACCCCGAGCGCGGTTTTAGATTTTCCACTTATGCAACCTGGTGGATCCGTCAGACGATTGAACGGGCGATAATGAATCAAACCCGTACCATTCGTTTGCCTATTCACATTGTTAAAGAACTTAACGTTTATCTGCGTACTGCACGCGAATTGGCTCACAAACTCGATCACGAGCCAAGTGCTGAAGAGATTGCTGAACAGCTCGATAAGCCGGTCCACGACGTAAGTCGTATGTTGCGCCTGAATGAGCGTATTACTTCTGTTGACACCCCGTTGGGTGGCGATTCGGAGAAAGCGCTGTTAGACATTCTGGCCGATGAGAAAGAAAACGGTCCGGAAGACACCACGCAAGACGATGATATGAAACAAAGCATCGTTAAATGGTTGTTCGAGCTGAATGCTAAGCAGCGTGAAGTGTTGGCCCGTCGTTTTGGCCTGTTGGGCTATGAAGCGGCAACCCTCGAAGACGTGGGTCGTGAGATCGGTCTTACGCGTGAGCGCGTTCGCCAAATTCAGGTTGAAGGTCTGCGTCGCCTGCGTGAAATTCTGCAGGGACAAGGTCTGAGTATTGAAGCATTGTTCCGCGAATAATTTGTGTGTGAATAAAGCGCTTTATGATTTAACAAGTAAAAAGGTGGGCATTTGCCCACCTTTTTTTATGGCTGAATTTCGACGAATTAGACCAGAGATTTCAAACGATAGATCCACTCAAGCGCCTGGCGTGGCGACAATGAGTCGGCGTCCAGCGCCTCGAGTGCTTCTACCGCCGGAGACACTTCTTCACTGAGCAGCGGCAACTGTGGGCCATCCACCTTGCTGGCGGCTGCATTGTTCGACAGCGTTTCCAACTCTTTTAGCTTTTGACGTGCCCGTTTAATCACCTCACGCGGTACACCGGCCAGCGCCGCGACCGCCAACCCATAGCTCTTGTTCGCCGCTCCTTCCTGAACGCTGTGCATAAAGGCGATAGTATCGCCGTGCTCTATGGCATCAAGGTGAACGTTTACCGCCCCTTCCATTTTCTCGGGCAGGGTGGTCAGCTCAAAGTAGTGAGTAGCAAACAGGGTCATCGCTTTAATGCGGCTAGCCAGATTTTCAGCACAGGCCCATGCCAGTGACAGGCCGTCGTAGGTCGATGTTCCACGGCCAATTTCATCCATCAACACCAGGCTGTTTTCCGTCGCATTGTGCAGGATATTGGCGGTTTCGGTCATTTCAACCATAAAGGTGGAACGGCCCGAGGCTAAGTCGTCGGCCGCACCCACACGGGTGAAAATGCGGTCTATCGGACCCAGCGTGGCCTGGTCGGCAGGAACATAGCTGCCGATATGCGCCATCAGCGTAATCAGTGCAGCCTGACGCATGTAAGTACTTTTACCGCCCATGTTTGGCCCAGTAATAATGAGCATTCTGCGGTGCGGCGACATAGCCAGCGGGTTAGAGATGAACGGCTCACTCAGCACCTGCTCGACCACCGGATGGCGGCCACCGATGATATTGATCCCCGGTTTTTCACTCAGCGTTGGGCAGCAATAATTGAGGGTGTAAGCGCGTTCGGCCAGGTTATTCAGCACATCGATTTCTGCCAGCGCGGCCGCACTTTGCTGCAGGGCCGAAAGGTGTGGCATCAGCAGGTCAAACAACTCTTCATACAGCGCCTTCTCGAGCGACAACGCCTTCCCCTTTGAGGTAAGCACTTTGTCTTCGTACTCTTTCAGCTCTGGGATGATGTAGCGTTCGGCGTTTTTCAACGTTTGGCGACGCACGTAGTGGATAGGTGCCAGGTGGCTCTGACCGCGGCTAATCTGGATGTAATAACCATGAACGCCGTTAAAGCCGACCTTCAGCGTATCGAGACCCAGTTTTTCACGTTCGCGGATCTCAAGCCGGTCGAGATAGTCCGTTGCGCCATCGGCCAAGGCGCGCCATTCGTCTAGCTCGGCGTTGTAACCCGGTGCAATCACGCCGCCATCGCGCACCAACACCGGCGGCGCTTCAATAATAGCGTGCTCCAGCAGGGCGATCAGTTCATCAAACTCACCGGCTTTCTCAACGAGCGAGCGAATAGCGGGAACATCGACGGATTGCAGCAGTGAACGAATTTCCGGCAGCTGTTGCAGTGCGTGGCGCATCCGCGCCAGGTCACGCGGACGGGCACTGCGCAGAGCGAGGCGAGCAAGAATACGCTCAAGGTCGCCGACCTGACGCAGTACCGGTTGCAGCTCGGCGGTTAGATCCTGCAGCGCACCCACCGCCTGTTGGCGACTGTTCAAGACGTTAATATCGCGGGTAGGCATGTGGATCCAGCGTTTGAGCATGCGGCTGCCCATCGGTGTCACGCTCTGATCGAGTATCGCCGCCAGCGTATTTTCTACGCCGCCAGAGAGGTTCTGCGTCAGCTCAAGGTTACGTCGGGTTGCCGCATCCATGATGATACCGTCCTGCTGGCGCTCCATGGTCACGCCACGAATGTGCGGCAAAGAGGTGCGCTGGGTATCTTTCACGTATTGCAACAGGCAGCCAGCCGCACGCAGCGCCTGCGTGGCCTGTTCAACGCCGAAACCGCTGAGGTCGCGGGTGCCAAACTGCAAATTTAACTGCTGGCGGGCTGTTTCAAGCTCGAACTCCCACATCGGCCTGCGACGTAACCCCCGGCGTTTATCGATAAGTGACATTGACTCGAAGCTTTCTGGATACAGCAACTCTGCCGGATTGGTGCGCTGAATTTCAGCGGCCATGGTTTCGAGATCCGTCGGCTGCGCTACGCGGAAACGGCCTGAGCTGATATCCAGCGTGGCATAGCCAAAGCCTCGGCCGTCCTGCCAGATAGCCGCCAGCAGGTTGTCCTGACGTTCGCTGAGCAGTGCTTCATCACTGACCGTTCCCGGCGTGACGATGCGGACTACTTTGCGCTCTACCGGACCTTTGCTCAACGCCGGATCACCTATCTGTTCGCAGATAGCCACCGATTCACCGAGGTGTACCAGCTTAGCCAAATAGCCTTCAACTGCATGGTAGGGCACGCCCGCCATCGGGATAGGTTCGCCGGCAGAGGCACCGCGCTTGGTCAGTGAGATGTCTAATAGCTGTGAGGCCTTCCTGGCGTCGTCGTAGAACAACTCATAAAAGTCGCCCATGCGATAGAACATCAGAATTTCAGGGTTCTGAGCCTTGAGACGCAGATACTGCTGCATCATCGGGGTGTGGCCGTCTAAATTATCGCTATTACTCATGCGCTTAGTTTCTTCGTTGTTTAAATTTAACGTTTTTATGATTTTCACTATAACCGGCAGACCTCGCGCTGGTGCGTAAATTAGCGCTCACAGGAAGATCATAAAAATCAATTTGTCTCGTGAATTCATAGAGCTAAAGAAGTTCCTGCCCCAAAAATTTTGTGTGGTTATAGTAGCCCAAGCGAGAAGAAACTGACACCTGTAAACTGGAATGCATCTCGAAGAATTGCAAACTAAAAGGCAGCATCACCCTCTTTGTTTGCACGCGCTGGCCTGTAAGCATGCCGCTGAACAGCGAGAATGCGCCGGTTGTCGGCGTAACACTCGTTTCTGCAGATGCTTTCCCTTTTATCCCGACAGTGAGTGGAAGAAGCGGGAGAATCAGACTGAAGTCATTATTGTTGACTAAAGAAACTCGTGTCCGTCGCCGGAGACTTTCTGTCTCTTATCTCATGCACCAATTCTATCAGCGCCTTTAATCCCGCGGGGACGTGGCGTCTGCCGGGGTAGTAAAGTCTTAGCCCTTCAAACGATGGGCACCACTGTTCAAGCACGCTGACCAGACTGCCGTTTGCCAAATCTTGTTCAATAAACCAACTTGAAATAAAAGCCAGCCCGATACCACTGCGTGCGGCCTGGCGTATCACCCGCATCTCGTTAAGCACGATGCGTGGAGGAATATTGACCGTAAACTTCTGCTGATGCCGCTCAAGTTCCCAGTGATAAATTCCGCCGTGAGACATGCGCATACCGATGGCCTGATGATGAGGCAGATCGTCCGGCGTTGCAGGCGTGCCATGGGCGGCGAAATACTTCGGACTGCCCACGATCAGCATTCGCACCGCTGGCGTGACCGGCACCGCAATCATATCCTGGGGTACCGATTCTGCCAGCCGTATTCCGGCGTCATACCCCTCGGCGACAATATCAACCATGCGCGCCTCGGTCGTCAGATCAATACGCATTTGTGGATAACGATGTAAATATTCACGCAGCAGTGGCTCAAAAATTAACAGCGCGGACTCGGGTGGTGCGTTGATGCGCAGGGTACCAGTGGGAGTTTCGGGCTGCGTGCTTATTTCTTCCGAGGCGCGTTGGATTTCGGCCAGTGCGGGTGCGATGCGCTCAACGTAGCGTCTGCCCGCGTCGGTGAGAGACACGCTGCGGGTTGAGCGGTTAAACAGTCTGACGTCGAGACGCGCTTCCAGACCAGCGATGGCATTGCTGACCGCAGTGGCCGACATGCCGAGTTCTCGGGCGGCAGCGCGAAAGCTGCTGCGGCTGGCGACGGCAAGGGTGACTTCAAGTTCTGTGAGTCCGGTGCGATGCATAATAAAATTGTCCCGATTTTCGGTATACCCCGTACAGCATAACCCCGCTTATCAGAGCAGCCTAGCCTTCTTATACTCTCCCCATTGAAAGCGCGCTAACGTCGGCGTCGCGGGGAGAAAAACATGCAACTTATCGACAAAATCTATATTAACGGTGAATTCGTCACGCCTCACGGCACAGAGCTGTTCGAGCTGTTTAACCCGGCGACCGAAGAGGTGATTGGCACTGTTCGGCTTGCTGACGTTGAAGATACGCAGCGGGCGATTACCGCGGCTAAAGCGGCTTTCCCCGCCTGGTCGCGTACCACGAAAGCGCACCGCATTACGGTGCTTAAACGTATGCATGCTGCCGTGGTGGCGTGTGAAGATGAGCTGCTGGAGGCCATTATCACTGAGTACGGCGCTCCGGCTGCGCGTTCACGATGGATGGCGAGCTATCCTGCGGACGTTATTCTACAGGCCATGCAGACCCTCGCGTCCTTCGAGTTTGAAGAGCAGGTGGGAATTGCCAGGGTGATCCTTTCTCCTGTTGGGGTTACAGGCCTGATTACACCGTGGAACAGCGATGCGGGATTCATCTGCAACAAGTTAGCGACTGCGCTGGCGGCAGGCTGTACGGCGGTGATCAAGCCGAGCGAGATGAGCGCCATCCAGACTCACATCATCACTGAAGCCCTGCATAACGCTGAGATCCCTGCTGGCGTGTTTAACATTGTTACCGGTCGTGGCGACGTCGTGGGTGCTGAGATAAGCCGTCACCCTGACATTGCCAAGATTTCATTCACCGGCTCGACGGCGGTGGGCAAAGGCATCGTCGAAAGCAGCGCGACCACGCTTAAGAGAGTGACGCTGGAGCTGGGTGGCAAATCACCGACGATTATCCTCGATGATGCCGATGCCGCGAAGGTGGTGCCGATGGCGTTGATGGCCGGTTTTATGAACAGCGGACAGGCGTGCATCGCTGGCACGCGCATTCTGGTGCCGCAAACCCGTCTGGCGGAGTTTGAGCAGGCTATTGGACAAGCTGTGGCCAATGTACAGTCGGGTGACCCACGTGATCAGAAGACCGAAATTGGCCCTATGGTCAGCCGCAGGCAGTGGGAGCGGGTTCAGGGCTACATTCGTCTTGGACTGGAAGAAGGGGCCAGGCTGGTGGTTGGGGGGGAAGGGCGTCCACAGGGAATGGAAAAAGGCTGGTGCGTAAAGCCGACGGTATTTACTCAGGTTAACAACCAGATGCGCATTGCCCGCGAGGAAATTTTTGGTCCGGTGCTGGTTATTATTCCTTATCACGACGAAGCTGAAGCGGTGCGTATTGCCAATGATACCGATTACGGCCTGAACGCGATGGTGCTCAGCGGTGACCTGCAGCGCGGTATTAACGTCGCGCGACAGATTGAAACGGGCCGTGTGTTGGTCAATACCTTGGCCCATGAACCTCATGCCCCGTTTGGTGGCGTTAAACAGTCGGGGCTGGGGCGTGAAATGGGCAAATGGGGGTTGATGGCTTATCTGGAACCGAAAACGTTGCTGGTAGGAGAGTAAACGCAATGCACCCCGACATGATGTGGCGGGGTGTTTTTAAACCTCATAAAAAGCTAAAATGTATCCTGATAAAAGCTAAGGTCTTTTGTTTATCAGTGTTTTCTTCATTTTTATAAATCTTTTTAAGAGGTTAGCGTGCAACCATTACCACATTGTCCAAAATGCAGTTCCGAATTTACCTGGCAGGAAGGTGAGCAGCTGAACTGCCCCGAGTGCGGACACGAATGGCCAGCCAGTGCTAATGCTGCCGCAGAAGAAGAAGGTCTTGTGGTGCGCGACGCTAATGGGAATCTGCTTGCTGACGGGGATTCTGTCACGGTGGTGAAAGACCTGAAGGTAAAAGGCAGCTCAACGCCTCTCAAAATTGGCACTAAAGTGAAAAGTATTCGCTTAGTTGAAGGTGACCATAACATCGACTGCAAAGTTGACGGTTTTGGCCCGATGAAGCTGAAATCGGAGTTTGTTAAGAAAAACTAGTCTTTTCCTGCCAAATACTCTGTCAGGTCGTGGTCCCTTTTTTCTCTACGCGGGCGGCTGGCGGAGTGTTTCTCTGCTATTTTGATAAATTCCTTTAAACATTCCTGTTTGTTCGCGTTAAACAATGCATTAACATGATGTTCTACTTTTCTTGTATCGCCATACGGATATCTGATGCGTTATCTGGCCACCCTTCTTCCAATGGTCGTGCTGCTCTCAGCCTGTAGCAGCACGCCTAAAAATACCTCTATCCAGCAGGGCGCGGCCCCGAGTGGTGGATTTTTGCTTCCTCCTCCTCAGAGCGGTTTCTTGCCGAGTGGGGATTTTTCCAACAATGCTGCGGCAAATGCATTCATCGATAAAATGGTTCGTGAGCACGGATTTGACCGCCAGCAGTTGCATGACACCCTCGGGCAGGCAAAGCGCCTGGACTGGGTGTTGAATTTGATGGAACGCCAGGCGCCGACGACGCAGCCGCCTTCAGGCCCGTACGGCGCCTGGATACGCTATCGCGCCAAGTTCATTACTCCAGATAACGTGCAGAACGGCGTGGCTTTCTGGAACCAGTATCAGGATGCGCTGCAGCGTGCCTATCAGCAGTACGGCGTTCCGCCTGAAATTATCGTCGGCATCATCGGTGTAGAAACCCGCTGGGGCAGAGTGATGGGCAAAACACGCATTATCGATGCTCTCTCAACGCTGGCGTTCGACTATCCGCGTCGTGCGGACTATTTCGCCGGTGAGCTGGAAACCTTCCTGCTGATGTCGCGTTCTGAAAGTGACGATCCGCTGGCGCTGCGCGGATCCTTTGCCGGTGCCATGGGCTACGGTCAGTTTATGCCGTCGGCTTATAAGCAGTACGCCATTGATTTTGATGGCGACGGTCACGTCAATCTCTGGGATCCCATTGATGCTATCGGCAGCGTAGCCAACTACTTCAAAGGCAACGGCTGGGTGAGTGGACAGCCGGTCGCTGTGCAGGCAAGCGGGCAGGCGCCGGGGCTGGAAAACGGCTATCAAACCAAATACTCGGTTTCGACACTGGCATCAGCGGGACTCACCCCACTGGGATCGCTCGGTGGCTACCAGCAGGCCAGTTTACTGCGTCTGGATATGGGTAATAGCTATCAGTACTGGTACGGTTTGCCAAACTTCTATGCTATTACGCGCTACAACCACAGCACCCAGTACGCCATGGCAGTGTGGCAGTTGGGCGAAGCTGTGGCACAGGCTAGAATGGGCAACTGATTGGGCAACGAATAGTCAGGCATTAAACAGCAGCGGTCATCGTGTACCGCTGCTGTCTGTTTCTGTCTATGTCCTCTCTATGCTTTATGGTTGCAATAGGTCAACGTTTTCAACACCTCTGAAGAATCGGCGACTGCGCCAAACACTCCGCCCTGCATTTTTACCATTGATAGTGCTGCCAGATGGTTCGCCGGATCGGTTGCAGCACAGCAGTCTGCGACCAGTAAACACTCAAATCCCCGGTCATTGGCTTCTCGCATCGTAGTATGCACGCACACGTCGGTGGTGATACCGGTCAGCAACAGATTGGTGATGCCGCGCGTGTGCAATATCAGCTCAAGATCGGTGGCATAAAACGAGCCTTTACCGGGTTTATCAATGATCACTTCGCCTTCGATCGGCTGAAGTTCGGGAATGAGCTGCCAGCCCGGCTCGCCACGGATGAGGATCTTGCCGCACGGCCCTTGATCGCCGATGCCCGCGCCAATCTGCCGTGAGCGCCAACGTTTATTGGCTGGCAAATCGGCTAGGTCGGGTCGGTGGCCTTCGCGGGTGTGGATAATGGTGAAACCCGCGCCACGCATCACGCCCAACAGGTCGCGAATAGGCGTTATCGGTGCACGCGTGAGGGTAATGTCATACCCCATTGTGTCTACATAGCCGCCTACGCCACAAAAATCTGTCTGCATATCAATAATAACCAGCGCGGTATTCGCCGGCGTGAGCTGTCCGTTGTAGGGCCAGCGGTAAGGTGCGGCCTCAATATAACGTGTGTTCATGCTCAGGCTCCTCCTGTTAGGCCGTTACCCATTTTTTGGCGGTCATTGACTGGATAACGGCGTAAGCAGCACCGCCGATAATCATGCCGATCAGCGCTTCGCCAAAATCAGGGAACCACAGGTGCGCGGCGGTGGCGCACAGCGTGCCGATGGCCCAGGATAAAAATGCGCTGCCGCGATAGGCGCTTTCAGCACGGATGCTGCTGATGTGACCCAAAAACAGCAGGTCAACAATCATGACGGCGCCGATAGGCGGGACGGCCACGCCCAGCAGGCTCAGCCAGTTAAGGAAGTAGCTCCACACGCCGATAATTGCCAGCACGCCGCCGATCACGCCGAGAATAATGGTCCAAATGCGCATTTTGCTTTTCAGCAGGTGGCTATAGCCGACTGCGCCATTATAAAGGCAGTGGGTGCAGACAGATCCGAGATTGATAAATACAAACAGCAGGGCGAGCAGGTTGAGCAGCGCATTGTGACCTACCAGCAGATGCAGGAAATCGCCACCGTTGTGGGCGGGGTCGATGCCTGCACCGGCAGAAACAATCACGACGCCCGAAAGCAGCGAAACGAAGTTAGCCACCGGAAACGCCGAGAACGTTGCCACCACTGCCGATTTGCCGGTTTGAGACCAGCGGGTAAAGTCGGCGGTCATGGTGCCCGAATCGGCGAAACCGGCAATAACCATGGTCATGGCAATCCCCATGGTAATGCCGCCCGCGGTACCTTTATAGGCGGTAATCTGGCTGAGATCGGTGTGTTGAGAAACAAAAAACAGCGCGGCGATGCCCATAATGACGAACATCGGTGCAGCAATCATGCCGATAATCGACAGCGCGCGTACGCCAAGAAACGTTACGCCGGTATAAAGCACCGTAGCGAGCACAATGACCCATGAGGTGTTCCAGCCAAAGGTCGAGCTGACGATGGTGCCGGTCAGACCGGTTTGAAAAGCGTACCAGCCAATCACCACCGTAGACAGGAAAGCAGAGGTAATAATATAGCCACGATGACCGAAGGTTTTACGCGCCTGCATGGCAAAGTTTAGGCCGGTTTTGCCAGCCAGATAGCTCAGCGTTCCGACGTAGGCAAAAAGCACCAGATTGCCGAGCAGAATAGCCAGGATCGCGCGCCAAAAACCGAGGTTATAGGCCATGATGCCGCCAAATACTGCATTGGTGAGGATCATCGGAAAACCGAACCACACTGCCGAAACGGAGCGGGTCGAGTGGCGATGAGAAAGCGGCACGGCTTCGTTTTCAAATTCTTCTTCAAGACCCCGCGTGGCGTCGTGCTCAGGTGTTATTTTTTTGCTCATGGTGTTGTTCCTCAAAAGTGTGGCGACAAGGCGTAAACAACGTTTTTAGCGGTTGAGGATCGGCGGTAACCGATGGTTCCATCCGCAGGCTTTTTCAAAGGCAGCGCTGGCGCGTAACACCAGAGCGTCGTCGAGATGGCGGCCAATAATTTGCAGTCCAACGGGCAATCCATCGTCAGTAAATCCTGCCGGTACCGAAGCTGCTGGCTGGCCCGTCAGGTTGATTGGGAAAACAAAAGCCAGCCATTCGCTTGGCGTGACTCTGCGCCCGTCAATGGTCTCCGGGCTTTCTATATTGATAGGGAAGGGCGGTGTGGCGAGCGTCGGTGTTACCAACAGGTCGTAGTTCTGCATAAAGCGCCACATTTTATTGACCACTTCCTTGCGCTTCATGTTGGCGTCGGTAAACATTTCGGCGGTCCAATGAGTGTTGAGCATTTCGACCAGATGTGGCGACATGCGGTCACCAAAGGTTTCCATCAGCCTGCGCATGCTGGTTAAATCTGTTTCCTGCGCCACTAATGCGGCAAACGTCTGCTTGGGGTCCGCAAAACCCGGATGGGCCTCTTCAACAATACAGCCTAAGTCGCGCTCGAAAATCTTGACGGCCTGGCCAACGATTTCTCTGACGCGGGGGTCAACGGCGGCGTATCCCCAATCGGGGCTGTAAGCTACACGTAATCCTTTAAGGCTGCCGCGCAGGGAACCCATCCAGTCGATGTCGCTGGTGGGAATCGAATGTCTGTCGCGCGGGTCAGGACCGGCAATGACCGAGAGCATCAGCGCGGCATCGGCTACGCTGCGGGTCATCGGACCGATGTGTTCCAGAGATTCCCAACTGGAAATTCCTGGATAGCGCTCATCACGGCAGCCGGGATACAGCGGCACGCGGCCCATTGAGGCTTTCATGCCAAAGACGCCGCTGTGGGCCGCTGGAATACGCACCGACCCGCCGCCGTCACTGCCCAGCGCCAGTGGACACATGCGAGCCGCCAGGGCAGCAGCCGAACCTGCGCTTGAGCCACCTGGCGTCAGGTCGGTATTCCATGGGTTGCGGGTGGTTGGAAATACCGGATTATGACCAGTACCGCTGTAGCCAAACTCGGGTGCGTTGGTTTTACCGAGAATAATGGCGTCCGCGTTCCTTAGGCGCTCGACGGTGATGTCGTCTTCATCCGGAATAAAGTTTTCATATATATAAGAGCCAGAAACGGTTTTGACGCCCTTTGTGCTTATCAAATCTTTAATGGCTACCGGTACTCCCGCCAACGGACCCACGTCCTCACCGCGTAAAATACGGCGTTCAATGATTTTGGCCTGTGCCAACGCCGCGTCGGTGGTGGGGGTGCAAAACGCATGCAGCTCGGGTTCGAGTGCGTCCATCCTTTCTATTGAGGCAGAAACGACGTCTACCGGCGAAAGGCTTTTATCGCGGATGCGGGCTGCCAGGGTGACGGCATCTAGTTCAAGGATTTCCTGCATTTTCAAACGCGTTCCTCAGATAGCCGATAAACGGCGCAGTGGTGGCAATATTGCTAGCAATGCACGTTTCGGGCCATATTTCCCCGCGTTTAATAAATAATCGCCGCCGCTTGGCTAACATCTTGTATACAGCCTGGTATTCCAGTTGGCGGGGCGATGAGCGCGGCAATGTCTCTTGGGGGGATAACGCTCTTGCAAAATCAAATTTCACTGCGAAAGTGCAAAATGCGTCGAAACATGGTGCAAGCGGCGGCGGGCTATTGAAATTGGCGGTATTAGCCACCATTTGAGACGGGTATCGAGAAAGTATGCTTAGCGGATGAATCGAGTTCACCGCGTTCTGAATACATCCTGCACGCTGTCGGAAAACCTCCCGTAACGGGTGGGTTTGGACAGGTCTTCTCTGCACGAAAGTGCTAACATTGCTTGAGTTAACCCCATTTGGCAGGACGTGTTATGACTGAAAATGATTTACGTCAACTGAGTATCGACGTCGGCGCGGCCTTGAAATCCAAGGGCCTGTGGCTAACTTGTGCAGAATCCTGTACCGGCGGCTGGGTCGCGAAAGCGATTACCGATATTGCCGGGAGTTCTGCCTGGTTCGACCGCGGGTTTGTCACTTACAGTAATAACGCTAAGCGTGAATTGCTCGACGTTGCAGAATCTACCCTTAGCCAATACGGCGCGGTTAGCGAACAGGTGGTGCGCGAAATGGCCAGAGGGGCGCGCTATGCGGCCGGCGCTGATTTGGCGCTGTCGATCAGCGGAATTGCCGGTCCAGATGGCGGCAGTGAAGAAAAACCGGTCGGTACCGTGTGGTTCGGATTCGCCGATGAAAATGGCCGGATTTATGCCTGTAAAGAGGTTTTTTCCGGTGACCGCGATGCAGTGCGTTTGCAAGCTGCTGTTTTTTCGCTACAAACTCTCTATAACGAGTTTTTGAAAAAATAGGCTTGATACTGTATGAGCATACAGTATAATTAGCGTTAATTACCTGCATGTGTACTTTGCATCCAAACAACAACATTCAGTGACAACGGCGTGTGGCTTCACACAACTCGTCACGCGAAGGAGTGAAAATGGCTATTGATGAGAACAAGCAAAAGGCGTTAGCTGCGGCACTGGGCCAGATTGAAAAGCAATTCGGTAAAGGCTCCATCATGCGTCTTGGCGAAGATCGCTCCATGGATGTTGAAACGATCTCTACCGGCTCTCTGTCTCTGGATATCGCTCTGGGCGCAGGTGGTTTGCCAATGGGTCGTATCGTTGAGATTTACGGACCAGAGTCTTCAGGTAAAACGACCCTTACCCTGCAGGTTATTGCTTCGGCACAGCGCGAAGGTAAAACCTGTGCGTTTATCGATGCCGAGCACGCGCTTGACCCAATCTATGCCAAAAAGTTGGGTGTAGATATCGACAACCTGCTGTGTTCCCAGCCGGATACCGGTGAGCAGGCTTTAGAAATCTGTGATGCACTGACCCGCTCGGGTGCCGTTGACGTTATCATCGTTGACTCCGTTGCAGCACTGACGCCAAAAGCTGAAATCGAAGGCGAAATCGGTGATTCTCATATGGGCCTTGCGGCACGTATGATGAGCCAGGCGATGCGTAAGCTGGCCGGTAACCTGAAAAATGCCAATACTCTGCTGATCTTCATCAACCAGATCCGTATGAAAATCGGTGTGATGTTCGGTAACCCGGAAACCACTACCGGGGGTAACGCACTGAAGTTCTACGCTTCTGTACGTCTTGATATTCGTCGTATCGGTGCCATCAAAGATGGTGACGTCGTGGTGGGTAGCGAAACGCGCGTTAAAGTGGTTAAAAACAAAATTGCTGCACCGTTCAAGCAGGCCGAGTTCCAGATCATGTACGGCGAAGGTATCAACATCAACGGCGAGCTGGTCGATTTGGGCGTTAAGCACAAGCTGATTGAAAAAGCCGGTGCATGGTACAGCTACAATGGTGACAAAATCGGTCAGGGTAAAGCAAACGCCAGCAACTTCCTGAAAGAAAACCCGAAAATTGCTTCCGAGATTGATAAAAAACTCAGAGAGATGCTGCTGGGTGGCAACGGTGAGCTGAGCGCAGCAGCCACTGCCGAAAGCCTGGATGACAATGTTGAAACCAGCGAAGAGTTTTAATTCTCTGCGCTGAGCCTGTCGGAACGCTATTGGCAGGTTAAAGATTGTCTCCCCACAAAAAACAGCCTGCAAAACAGGCTGTTTTTTTGCTTTATAAGGAACAATGTATGACTCAGGAAATGGAAACGAACCAAGAGCCGTCATCACTGTTTTCAACCACGCAGGATGACCAAACAAAAAGACTGAATACGCTTATTGCGCGTGCAATGCGCCTGTTGGGCCAGCGTGACCACGGTGAAGCCGAACTTCGTCGTAAATTAATGACACCGCCGCAGCCTTTCACACGACCGTCCTCCTATAAAGCTCGCCAAAACAAAGAGGCTGAAAGCACACCTAAACCCAAAGAGGTGGAGGAAATCTGCCCTGAACAGGTTGAGCAGGTTATTGCCTATTGCTACCAGCATGGCTGGCTCGACGATGCCAAGTTTGCCAATCGCTATATTTCTGGGCGTAGCAACAGAGGGCTGGGGGCACAGCGCATACGTTCGGAGCTGATGCAAAAGGGTGTCGATAAAGAGACGATAAACGAGGCGTTGGAAAATTGTGAGGTAGACTGGTGTAGCAAGGCGTACGATTTAGCGACGCACAAATTTGGTCAGCCTTTGCCAACGGATTGGAAAGAGAAGTCCAAAGTTTTGCGTTATTTGCTCTATCGCGGCTTTTTACAGGAAGAAATTCAGTCTATTTATCGCGATTTTGAAGATTGAACGCATACGGGATTTTACTTCCCTGCGAAGAAATTTTATCTTATCCCCACTTTTTGTTCGTGAGCAAAAAAGTAAGCTGAACGTTTTCTCGCTAATCTTGCTCACGGGCCGACCTTTTTTAGCCTTATTCCGGGACATTTATGAGCAAGAGCACCGCTGAGATCCGTCAAGCGTTTCTCGATTTCTTCCATAGTAAGGGACACACTGTTGTCGACAGCAGCTCGCTGATCCCTACTAATGATCCGACATTGATGTTTACCAATGCCGGTATGAACCAATTTAAAGACGTTTTTCTAGGCCTGGACAACCGTGACTACCATCGCGCGACCACGTCTCAGCGCTGTGTACGCGCCGGTGGCAAGCACAACGATTTAGAAAACGTGGGCTACACTGCGCGTCACCACACTTTCTTCGAAATGCTGGGCAACTTCAGCTTTGGTGATTACTTCAAAGAAGACGCCATCAAATTTGCCTGGGAACTGTTGACCGGTGAAAACTGGTTTAACCTGCCAAAAGAAAAACTGTGGGTTACCGTCTACGCAACCGATGACGAAGCTTACGGCATTTGGGAAAACAAGATTGGCGTCCCGGCCGAGCGCATTATCCGTATCGGTGACAACAAAGGGGGCCAGTACGCGTCAGACAACTTCTGGCAGATGGGCGATACCGGCCCTTGCGGTCCATGTTCTGAGATTTTCTACGATCACGGTGACCACATCTGGGGCGGTCCTCCTGGCAGCGCAGAAGAAGATGGCGACCGTTATATCGAAATCTGGAACCTGGTCTTCATGCAGTTCAACCGTCAGGCCGACGGCACTATGCTTGCGCTGCCGAAACCTTCTGTAGATACCGGTATGGGACTGGAGCGTATTACAGCCGTGCTGCAGCACGTGAACTCGAACTACGATATCGATTTGTTCCAGAAACTGATTGCTGCCGTCGCTGCGCTAACGGGTGCCTCTGACCTGAACAACAAGTCGCTGCGCGTTATTGCTGACCACATTCGTTCTTGTGCTTTCCTGATTTCCGACGGCGTTATTCCTTCCAATGAGGGACGTGGCTACGTGCTGCGTCGTATCATTCGTCGTGCAGTTCGTCATGGCAACATGCTGGGCGCGAAAGAGACCTTCTTCTATAAGCTGGTCGCGCCTTTGGTTGAGGTCATGGGTTCTGCGGGTCTGGAGCTGGCTAAACAGCAGTCTACCGTTGAGCAGTTGCTGAAAACTGAAGAAGAGCAGTTTGCCCGTACTCTAGAGCGTGGACTGACGCTGCTCGACGAAGAGCTGGCTGCGCTTAAAGGCGATACCCTGCCTGGCGATATTGTTTTCCGTCTGTACGATACCTTTGGTTTCCCTGTTGACTTGACTGCGGACGTTTGTCGCGAGCGCAATCTTAAAGTGGATGAAGAAGGCTTTGAGAAGGCGATGGAAATCCAGCGTAACCGCGCGCGTGAGTCCAGCGGTTTCAGCGCTGACTACAGCAGCATGGTTCGCGTTGATGGTGTTACCCAGTTCTCGGGCTATGAGCACGTACAGCGTCAGTCTAAAGTGGTTGCCCTGTTTGTTAATGGCCAACCGGTTGAAGAAATTCAGGCCGGCGAGAACGCGATTGTCGTTCTGGACGATACGCCTTTCTATGGCGAATCAGGCGGACAGGTGGGCGATAAGGGCGTACTGAAAACGGCTAACGGCGAGTTTGTCGTAAGCGATACGCAAAAATACGGTAAAGCTATTGGACATCAGGGCGTGCTGAGCACAGGCAAGCTGAGCATTAACGACGGCGTAGAAGCCGACGTTGATGCCGCGCGTCGTGACCGCATTCGTCTTAACCACTCGGCTACTCACTTGCTGCATGCGGCACTGCGACAGGTTCTGGGCAAGCACGTTGCGCAGAAAGGCTCTTTGGTTAACGACAACTACCTGCGTTTTGACTTCTCGCATTTTGAAGCGATGAAGCCGGAAGAGATCCGTCGGGTAGAAGATTTGGTTAATGCGCAAATTCGTCGTAATCTGCCGATTGAAACCAACATCATGGCGCTGGACGACGCGAAAGAGCAAGGCGCCATGGCGCTGTTCGGTGAGAAGTATGACGACCACGTTCGCGTACTGTCGATGGGTGACTTCTCCACCGAGCTGTGTGGCGGTATTCACGCAAGCCGCACCGGTGATATCGGCTTGTTCCGTATTCAAAGCGAATCCGGCACTGCGGCAGGCGTACGTCGTATCGAGGCTATCACGGGCGAAAATGCGATTGCTGCGCTGCACCAGCAAAGCGATCTGCTGCAGGACGTTGCGCACTTGGTCAAAGGTGATGTTAACAGCGTCACTGACAAAATTCGTACGCTGATTGAGCGTTCACGTCTGTTGGAAAAAGAGCTTCAGCAGGTGAAAGACCAGCAGGCAGCGCAAGAAAGTGCGTCACTGTCGGGTCAAACGAAAGAAGTAAACGGCGTTAAACTGCTGGTTAAACAGCTTGATAACGTTGAACCTAAAATGTTGCGCACTATGGTTGATGACCTTAAAAACCAGCTCGGCTCGGTGATTATTGTGCTGGCCACCGTCGCTGATGATAAGGTGAGCTTGATTGCGGGCGTGACAAAAGACCTGACCGATCGTGTTAAAGCCGGGGAATTAATCGGCGCTATCGCTTCTCAGGTGGGCGGGAAAGGCGGCGGTCGTCCTGATATGGCTCAGGCGGGCGGTACTGATGTACAGGCCTTGCCAGCGGCGCTAGCGGGCGTCGAAGCTTGGGTTGCCAACAAGCTGTAGTCATAAAATCAGTAAAAGTGTGAACGCCATAATCTCTTGTCTATTATGGCGTTTTTAGTCTTAACGACCGGTTAACTCTCATTTAATAAGTCACGACTTCGCCGATTTCGGCTAAACTTAAAATCACTCACAGCTAATGTATAAGGCTGACGTACATTTTATGTGAGGGTCATGGCTTACGTTTTTACAGCTTATGATAGATAATGCCTGTGAAACTGAGAGACCCGACTCTTTTAATTATCCAAGGAGCAAAGAATGCTTATTCTGACTCGCCGAGTTGGTGAAACCCTCATGATTGGCGATGAGGTTACGGTTACCGTGTTAGGTGTTAAAGGTAATCAGGTGCGTATTGGTGTGAATGCGCCGAAAGAGGTCTCAGTGCACCGTGAAGAGATCTACCAGCGTATTCAGGCTGAAAAATCTCAACAGACGAGTTATTAATTTATCAGGCGTCTCGTCGATGGCGAGGCGCTGATGAATCTCCAGCACTGCTTTTCGTGTTTTCCCCCGTTTTATCTCATTTTCCCAAAATTCTTTTTTCCGCAAGCGCACATCCTCCAAGACTTTTTACTGATTAAACATTGGTTTTTATCAATCAAAGCCATTATTTTGCCGTTAAACTGCGCAGGTTGGATGCGAATTGTGCAAACAAACGATTCTTGGGAAAAAAGGGTTTGACTTATAAGTGCGGGAAAGTAATATGTGCGCCACGCAGTGCCGATGAGCTTAAACAAAGTGAGTCAGCACAATTCGAAAGAAGCGTATGGTGAGGTGGCCGAGAGGCTGAAGGCGCTCCCCTGCTAAGGGAGTATGCGGTCAAAAGCTGCATCCGGGGTTCGAATCCCCGCCTCACCGCCATTTAAGATGCACCCATAGCTCAGCTGGATAGAGTACTCGGCTACGAACCGAGCGGTCGGAAGTTCGAATCTTCCTGGGTGCACCATTCTTTCTTTGATGTATATTGATTTGCAATCAAGTGAGCATCAGAGGCCGTGACGGTAAAATGTGAAAGTGGTGGAGTAACTCTGCTGTAAAGAACTGCATTAAAGAATTGATATGCACCCATAGCTCAGCTGGATAGAGTACTCGGCTACGAACCGAGCGGTCGGAAGTTCGAATCTTCCTGGGTGCACCATTCTCATCTCTGCTTTTTCTTCGCAACAATCGTTAATAAAATAGTTCAAAATGCACCCATAGCTCAGCTGGATAGAGTACTCGGCTACGAACCGAGCGGTCGGAAGTTCGAATCTTCCTGGGTGCACCATATTCCCGAAGTTTACAGATAAAGAAAATTCTAAATTTGTAGACTAGCACTACAGTGATCCACTAAAGATGATAACGTTGCTTCAGCAGCGGCCCGTAAGGCGCAAGCCGCATCATCTTTTTAGGTACACCCTGTTTAAGAAAACCTGCTTCGGCGGGTTTTTTGCTTTCTGCCTTCCTGAAATCTCTTCATCTAAAAATGTCTGCGTTTGATATTTAACTCTTTTCTCCTATTCCCAATGTGCTGTCTGCCCTGACAAAAAGCGACAATCCTACATCTTTGCGATAAAGTAGTTTCCCCCAGATTTGTTAAGAGCAGGCGGTGGTTATGGAGTACAAGCTGTACGAAGGCTTCGAAGGATTGATCTTTGATATGGACGGCACCATATTGGACACTGAGCCAACACATCGTAAAGCCTGGCAACAGGTACTGTCCAGATACAGTCTACAGTTCGACGTCGCTGCTATGGTTGCTCTTAACGGCTCGCCGACCTGGCGAATTGCAAAATTTATTATTGAAAGCAACAAGGCGGATCTCGATCCCCATCTGCTGGCCGCTGAAAAAACCTCAGCGTTGCAGGCTATGTTGTTTGATACAGTTAAACCCCTACCGCTTATAGACGTGGTGAGAGCTTTTCACGGCCGTCGTCCCATGGCGGTAGGCACTGGCAGCGAACACGCCATGGCGGATGCTTTGCTGCGTCATTTAGGGCTACGCGATTGCTTCGATGCCATTGTGGGTGCCAATGATGTTGAGAATCACAAGCCGGCACCGGATACTTTTCTCCGCTGCGCCGAGCTTATTGGCGTTCCACCCGAAAAGTGTGTGGTGTTTGAGGACGCTGATTTTGGTATTGAAGCGGCCAAACGTGCAAATATGGCCTATGTTGATGTACGCACGCTGTGAGTGCGGCCGTAGCACTGGCGTCATTGTTTGGTAGCAGCTTTCTCAGCGCAACGCTGTTGCCGGGAAATTCCGAAGTTGTATTAGTTGCTTTATTATCTGCGGGCAGTGCCACGCCCGCAGCATTGGTCATTACGGCATCATTGGGTAATACCCTGGGTGGTGTAACAAACGTCATTATCGGGCGCTTTCTACCTGAGTTAAAACCACAGCGCGGCCTTAACGTGGCCCTCGGATGGTTAAAACGATTTGGACCCGCTGCGCTGTTGCTCAGCTGGTTGCCGGTGGTGGGTGATTTGTTATGCGTTTTGGCTGGTTGGCTACGCATGCCTTGGGCCTTGGTAGTGTTATTTCTGTGTATTGGAAAAACGCTGCGTTATACGGCATTGGCCGTTATTACATTGAAGGTGGGCTCATGGTGGGGTTAGATTGGTATCGGTTATCTATGATGGTCACATCTATGCAGATTCAGAAAACGTACGCGTTAACTTATTCAAAAAGCGGGAGGTCAATTTGATCCCGGATGTATCACAGGCGCTTTCCTGGTTGGAAGCTCACCCGCAGTCGTTAAAGGGTATTCGTCGGGGTATTGAGCGTGAAACGCTGCGCGTTAACGCCAATGGTTCAATTGCAAAGACGGGTCATCCTGAGGCTCTGGGCGCAGCGTTGACGCATCATTGGATAACCACCGATTTTGCCGAGCAGCTGCTCGAGTTCATCACGCCGGCTGAAAAAAGCATTGAGCATACGCTGAGTTTTCTGCGTGATATCCATCGTCATGTCGCTAAAGAGCTGGGTGACGAGATGATGTGGCCGTTGAGTATGCCGTGTTTTATCGATTCCGAAGATGATATCGAGCTGGCCCAGTACGGGAGCTCAAATATCGGCAAGCTGAAAACACTGTATCGTCAGGGGCTAAAAAGCCGCTACGGTGCATTGATGCAGATAATCTCGGGGATCCACTACAACTTCTCACTGCCGATAGAATTCTGGCAGGCGCGTCTGGGTATCAAGGATGCGCAAAGCGGTAAAGACGAAATCTCTGCAGGTTATTTCAAGCTGATCCGCAACTATTACCGTTTTGGCTGGGTTATTCCTTATTTGTTTGGGGCATCTCCGGCAATTTGTTCTTCATTCCTTAAAGGGCGTGAAACTAATCTGCCGTTTGAACATACCGAGAACGGACTTTGCTATCTGCCCTATGCCACGGCGTTGCGTCTGAGCGACCTGGGATATACCAGTAAATCGCAAAGTAATCTGGGCATTACCTTTAACGATCTTGAGACTTATGTGACCGGCGTGAAACGCGCGATTCGCACCCCCTCGGCGGAATATGCCGATATGGGCGTCAAGAAAGACGGTAAATATGTTCAGTTAAATACCAATGTGTTACAGATTGAGAACGAGCTTTATGCTCCAATCCGCCCCAAGCGCGTCACCAAACCGGGTGAAACGCCTTCACAAGCGTTGATGCGCAGTGGAATTGAATACATCGAGGTGCGATCTCTCGACGTTAATCCGTTCTCGCCGATTGGCGTTGATGCCTCGCAGGCACGTTTCCTCGATCTATTTTTGATATGGTGTGCATTGGCCGACGCGCCGGAAATGAACAGTGACGAAATCCTCTGTACGCGCCAAAACTGGAATCGCGTAATTCTGGAAGGGCGTAAACCGGGGCAGACCATTGGCATCGGATGTGAAGACGCCAGACAGCCGTTAGATAAAGTGGGTAAGTCACTGTTTGCCGACTTGAGTCGCGTAGCACAAGTATTGGATAGCCAAAACGGCAACAGCGAATATCAGGACGTGTGCAGTGAACTGGTTGCCGCATTTGATAATCCTGAGCTGACCTATTCGGCGCGCATCCTCAAGGCGATGAAAGCAGAGGGTGAGGGGAATCTGGGCCTGAAGTTGGCTGAGAAGTATCGTCAAATGCTGATTGATGAGCCGCTGGAAATCCTTACCGAGCAGCAGTTGGCTAACGAGTTCGATGAGTCCCGGCTGCGTCAGCGCAACCTGGAAGCAAATGATAAGCTAAGCTTTGAAGAGTATCTGGCCGCTCTCGCCGCTAAGTAGGGCAGGGAGCCAGAAAAGAAAATGGCCACAATCAATGTGGCCAAAACAAACATCTCTGTTTACAGGGATGATGATAACAAATGCGCGTCTTTCATATATTCAGACTCACGTTATGGGAAAAGGTTTCCTGAGTTCGAAAAAAAATTATTTATTTTTAGGAGAGGTGACGACATGCCACTGTTGGATAGCTTTACCGTAGACCATACCCGAATGGCAGCACCGGCCGTTCGTGTCGCTAAAACCATGAAAACCCCAAGTGGGGACACCATTACTGTATTCGATCTGCGCTTCTGCCGCCCGAATATTGAAGTGATGACTGAGCGCGGTACTCACACTCTGGAGCACCTGTTTGCTGGTTTTATGCGTAATCACCTTAATGGTAACGGCGTTGAAATTATCGATATTTCTCCGATGGGTTGCCGTACAGGTTTCTACATGAGCCTGATTGGTGTGCCAGACGAGAAGTTTGTTGCTTCTTCTTGGAAAGCGGCCATGGCTGACATTCTGAAAGTGAAAGATCAGAATCAGATCCCTGAGCTGAACATTTATCAATGTGGTACTTGCAACATGCACTCATTGAAAGAAGCACAGGAAATCGCTCAGCACATCGTTGATAGTGAAATTGGCGTTAATCACAATGATGAACTGGCACTGCCGCCAGAAAAACTGACCGAACTGCACATCTAGTTAATCGTAGTATTTGATGATTGCAGCGGCTCCGGATCACGTGATTTGGGCATAAAAAAAGACGCGATTATCGCGTCTTTTTTATTGGCTGCGGCACAGTGGCGAAAGCTTAGTGATGATCGTTGGCGCTACGCTGCGTTTTCAGCGGACGAACTTTTACCCGTTTAATCATGTTGTCCTGCACGTCGAGGATTTCGACTTCATAGCTTTCAATACGTAGGCTGGCCCCGGCCTTGGGAATATCTTCCAGTACCTCCAGCAGCATGCCGTTGATAGTACGCGGTCCGTCGGTCGGCAGGTTCCAGTTAAAGGCTTTGTTAAGCTCACGCACGTTGGCGCTGCCTTCAATCAGCACGGTACCATCGCTCTGCGGCGTGACTTCTTCCGCCAGCGTAGGCGACATTGAGGTGGTAAAGTCACCGACTATCTCTTCTAGAATATCTTCAACCGTGACCAGCCCTTGAATATCACCGTATTCATCTACCACGATGCCGACTTTCTTCTTGTTCCGCTGAAATTTTACCAGCTGAATATTCAGCGGCGTGCCTTCAGGGATGTAGTAGATTTCATCGGCAGCGCGCAGGAGGTTTTCTTTGGTAAATTCTTTCTTTTCTGTCATCAGACGATAGGCTTCGCGCAGTCGCAGCATGCCGATAGCGTCGTCAAGTGAGTCGCGGTAGAGCACAATGCGGCCATGCGGCGAGTGCGTTAACTGACGAATAATCGACTTCCAGTCGTCGTTGATATCAATACCCACGATTTCATTTCGCGGCACCATAATGTCATCCACAGAGACCTTTTCCAGATCCAGCACTGAGAGCAGCATGTCCTGATTGCGACGCGAAATCTGCGAACGTGATTCGTTCACGATAGTGCGTAGCTCTTCTTTACTCACCGCGTCGCTAATGCCAACGTTGGTTTTAATACCAAACATGCGCATCAATATTTTGGAAAGGTTGTTGAGCAACCATACCAGCGGCATCATGATCGTTTGCAGCGGTCGCAGCAGAATACTGCTCGGGAAGGCCACGCGTTCGGGATGTAGCGCCGCATAGGTTTTCGGCAGCACTTCGGCAAACAGCAGAACCACAAAGGTCAGAACGCCGGTAGCAATAGCCACGCCCGCATCGCCATAAAGACGCATGCCGACAATTGTTGCCAGCGCCGAGGCGAGAATATTGACCAGGTTATTGCCGATCAGTACCAAACTGATCAACTGATCTGGGCGCTTAAGCAGCTTTTCAACACGTCGTGCGGCGCGGTTTCCTTGCTTGGCAAGATGACGTAACCGATAGCGGTTCAGCGTCATCATTCCTGTTTCGGAAGCTGAAAAATAGCCGGAAACTACCACCATGATAGCCAATATGATAATGAGGGTAGTTGTAGAGACGTGCTCCAACGGGTAATTCCTTATTGAGTTAAAAACTAAAAACTATGAACAACGTTTACGCAATGCTCAGTGAACCATGACTTGCTGAATGAGGCGACTGCCAAAATAGGCCAGCGTCAGTAAAATGGCGCCCGCCATGCTGAACCATACCACGCGGCGGCCGCGCCAGCCTTCGTGATAATGACCCCAAAGCAGTACGATATAAACCAGCCACGCCAGAATAGACAGCACGGCTTTATCGATGTTCTCACGGCTGAACAGATTTTCCATATACAGCAGGCCAGTGCAAAGTGTCAGCGTTAACAGGATGACGCCGCCCTGCGTGATGTGGAAAAGCTTGCGTTCAATGCTCATTAAAGGCGGCATGTCGGACGAAAACGTCAGCTTTTTATTTTTCAGCTGATAATCGAGCCAGGCAAGTTGCAGCGCATACAGTGCAGCAATAATCAGTGTTGCGTAGGAAAAGAGCGCTAATCCTATATGGACCAGCAGACCTTTGCTTGCCTCAAGGTGCGTTATAAATTCGCCGGGCAGGAATGCAACCAGCGCGAGGTTTATCAACGCGAAGCAGTAAACAATCGGCAATATAAACCAGCCGCGGCTTTTCGACGCCACAATAGTCATCACCGTACAGATGATCAGGCTGACTATCGAGCCGATGTTGACCAGGCTCAGGTTTTGACCAGTGCTGACGTCAAACACACGCTGTTCAAGCGTAACGGCGTGGCAAATCAGGGCGACAACGGCCGAAAGTAACGCGATGCGCCGATAGGTGCCATTCTTGCGGATCAGGCTGGGAATGATCAGAGAAAGGCTTAACAAATAGGCGATCATGGCGACAAGAGCGAAAACGGGCATATTGTGTCATTTGCGTCGTAAAATGAATGAGAAAGCCAGTATAACGTTACCGGCGTCGTGCTCCAACTACTCTCCGGTGTTTACCTTTATATATCGGGCAGAGATTGTGCGGACATCTCGTGTTATAATCCCGCAATTGTGTCGCAAAGGCGGCCTGTCATTACGTTGAGCAAGAGACGATGTTTGATAATTTAACCGATCGATTGTCGCGCACACTGCGCAATATCAGCGGCCGTGGGCGGCTGACCGAAGAAAATGTTAAGGAAACTCTGCGTGAAGTACGCATGGCATTGCTGGAGGCGGACGTTGCGCTACCGGTAGTGCGCGACTTCATTAACCGTGTCAAAGAGGCGGCCGTTGGCACTGAAGTCAACAAAAGTCTGACGCCGGGTCAAGAGTTTATAAAAATCGTCCAGAAAGAGCTGGTTACAGCAATGGGCGAAGCAAATTCCGAGCTAAACCTCGCTGCTCAGCCACCGGCCGTAGTGCTAATGGCGGGTCTGCAGGGGGCGGGTAAAACCACTAGCGTCGCGAAACTTGCTAAATTCCTGAAAGAAAAGCGCAAGAAAAAAGTGTTAGTTGTTTCTGCCGACGTTTATCGCCCTGCGGCGATTAAACAGCTAGAAACTCTGGCGGAGCAGGTAGGGGTAGACTTCTTCTCCTCTGATACTAGCCAGAAGCCCATCGACATCGTTAACGCCGCTTTGCAACATGCAAAACTGAAATTCTTCGACGTATTGCTGGTGGATACCGCCGGTCGTTTGCACGTTGATGAAGCGATGATGGACGAAATCAAACAGGTTCACGCGGCTATAAAGCCGGTTGAAACGCTGTTTGTAGTCGATGCCATGACCGGTCAGGATGCCGCCAACACGGCTAAAGCCTTCAACGAAGCGTTGCCGCTGACCGGTGTGATTCTAACGAAAGTAGACGGCGATGCCCGCGGTGGTGCGGCGCTCTCTATTCGTCATATCACGGGCAAACCGATTAAATTCCTGGGCATGGGCGAGAAAATTGAAGCCCTTGAACCCTTCCATCCAGACCGCGTGGCATCACGTATTCTGGGCATGGGCGACGTGCTTTCCCTTATCGAAGATATCGAAAGCAAGGTAGACCGCGCACAGGCCGAGAAGCTGGCCAACAAGATGAAAAAGGGCAATGGTTTCGACCTGACCGATTTCCTCGACCAGCTTAAGCAAATGCGCAACATGGGTGGCATGGCCAGCATGATGAGCAAGCTGCCGGGTGTGGGTCAATTGCCAGACAACGTCAAGTCGCAGATGGACGACAAAGTGCTGGTGCGCATGGAAGCTATCATCAACTCGATGACGCTCAAAGAGCGCGCCAAGCCAGAAATCATCAAAGGTTCCCGCAAGCGCCGTATCGCGCTGGGTGCCGGTATGCAGGTGCAGGACGTTAACAGACTGCTCAAGCAGTTTGACGACATGCAGCGCATGATGAAGAAAATGAAGAACGGCGGCATGGCCAAGATGATGCGTGGCATGAAAGGTATGATGCCACCTGGTTTCCCTGGCCGTTAAGACGCTGTTCAACATGATAATAAGTACTGAAAATTAGCCATTGGTCAAAAGTAGTTTTGGGTTATAGACGCTTTCGATTGCTTTTTGCTCCAAAATGAGTAAAATTTTCGGGCTTTTTATATTGCAACCAGACCCCGTTCCCCGATGGGGTCTGGTTGTTTTATTCACTAAAGAGGATGTTATGGTAACAATTCGTTTGGCACGTGGCGGCGCAAAAAAGCGTCCGTTCTATCAAGTAGTAGTGACCGACAGCCGCAATGCTCGTGATGGTCGCTTCATCGAGCGCGTAGGCTTCTTCAACCCATTGGCTTCTGGCCAGGCTGAAGCACTGCGTCTGGACCTGGATCGTATTGCTCATTGGCAAGATCTGGGTGCAACCGTTTCTGATCGCGTAGCTTCGCTGATCAAAGACGCTAAGAAAGCAGCTTAATCCGTCGCGGTGGTGACAATGAGCAAGCAACTCAATCCAGTGGCGCCTGAAGAACCGATTGTTCTCGGTAAAATGGGCTCAACTTACGGTATTCGCGGTTGGCTCAGAGTGTTTTCATCCACCGAAGACGCTGAAAGCATTTTCGAATACCAGCCGTGGTTTATCCAGCAGGCAGGTAAGTGGCAAGCTGTAGAGCTGGAAAGCTGGAAGCGCCACAATCAGGACCTGATCATCAAAGTCAAAGGCGTTGACGATCGGGATGCGGCCAATCTGCTGACAAATCGCGAGATAGTTGTAGATTCACGCCAACTGCCAGACCTGACCGACGGCGATTACTACTGGAAAGACCTTTTCGGTTGCCAGGTAGTATCAACCACCGGTTACGAATTCGGTAAAGTCATCGATATGATGGAAACCGGTTCGAACGATGTCATGGTAGTTAAAGCAAACCTGAAAGATGCATTTGGCATCAAGGAGCGGTTAATTCCGTTCCTCGATGGGCAGGTTATCAAGAAAGTCGATCTCACTACTCGAGTCATCGAGATAGATTGGGATCCTGGTTTTTGACCTCCGTAATGTCTACTCGTGTAGATAACTGTAGGCTGAGCGGAACGTGGTTATAAGGATTAGGCTATGTGGATTGGTATAGTTAGCCTTTTCCCTGAAATGTTCCGCGCAATCACCGATTACGGGGTAACTGGCCGGGCAGTAAAGAATGGCCTGCTGAGCGTAGCGTGCTGGAGTCCTCGTGACTTCGCCTACGATCGGCATCGTACCGTGGACGAACGCCCTTACGGCGGCGGCCCGGGAATGCTGATGATGGTGCAACCCTTGCGGGAAGCGATTCATACAGCTAAAGCAGCGGCAGGCGAAGGCGTGAAAGTGATTTATCTTTCACCACAGGGGCGCAAACTTGACCAGCAAGGCGTTTGCGAACTGGCGGCTTACCAGAAAATTGTACTGGTGTGTGGTCGCTACGAGGGGATCGACGAGCGCGTGATCAAAACCGAAATTGACGAAGAATGGTCAATAGGCGATTACGTACTCAGCGGTGGGGAGTTACCCGCTATGACGTTGATTGATTCAGTATCCCGCTTTATACCGGGCGTTCTGGGTCATCATGCTTCGGCAGAGGAAGATTCTTTTGCCGATGGTCTACTGGATTGTCCTCATTATACCCGCCCTGAAGTGTTGGAAGGCATGGAAGTTCCCCCGGTTCTACTGTCGGGAAACCATGCAGAAATACGTCGCTGGCGTTTGAAGCAGTCGCTGGGTCGTACCTGGCTTAGAAGACCTGAACTTCTGGAAAACCTAGCTCTGACTGACGAGCAAGAGGTGTTGCTGAAAGAGTTCCAACGGGAACATCGAATCAGTCAACAATGACTATGAAGGGAATGTTTGAGCATAACGCCAAGCTTTTCCGAACTATCAGTTTACCTAGGGTAAGAGATATATTATGAGCAATATCATTAAGCAAATCGAACAAGAGCAGATGAAGCAAGACGTACCTTCATTCCGTCCGGGTGACTCGGTCGAAGTGAAAGTATGGGTCGTTGAAGGAAGCAAGAAACGTCTGCAGGCATTCGAGGGCGTGGTTATCGCTATCCGTAACCGCGGTCTGCACTCTGCATTCACTGTTCGTAAAATTTCTAACGGCGAAGGTGTTGAGCGTGTATTCCAGACTCACTCACCTGTAATTGACAGCATCGCTGTTAAACGTCGTGGTGCCGTTCGTCAAGCGAAACTGTACTACCTGCGTGAACGTACCGGTAAGTCTGCTCGTATCAAAGAGCGTCTTAACCGCGTTAACGCACGATAACATTCTCAAGTGTTATATAAACGGCCCGCTTGCGGGCCGTTTTTTTTTGCCTGCAGAAACCGGGTCCTCCCATGTGCTAACTTTAGGGTGTAATTTTATATTTACACTTAATGGCCTTTAATGCGCCTTTGGTAATTTAAAGTTTACACATGTTGTTTAAAAAGTTTACAGCCTGTGTTATCGTTGTCCGCAGTGCTGCTATAACAGCAAAAAAATTCAAATTTATCGTGGATAGCCATCATGCAAAAAGACGCCCTGAACAACGTGCACATCAGTGCCGAAGAAATCCTTATTACGCCTGAAGAACTGAAAAACAAATTCCCTTTAAGCGCTGATAATCAAACCAGCATCGAACAGTCTCGCCAGACCATCGCCGATATCATTCACGGTCGTGACCCACGTTTGCTGATTGTTTGCGGTCCGTGTTCTGTGCACGACCTTGATGCCGCAATAGATTATGCACGTCACCTGAAAACCCTGTCTGAAGAGCTGAGCGATCGTCTTTACATCGTGATGCGCGTTTACTTCGAAAAACCCCGCACTACCGTGGGTTGGAAAGGGCTTATCAATGATCCGCACATGGACGGCACCTTTGACGTTGAAGGCGGTTTACACATCGCGCGTAATCTTTTGCTGCAACTGGTCAGCATGGGCCTGCCCATTGCTACCGAAGCGTTGGATCCAAACAGCCCCCAGTACCTCGGCGACCTGTTCAGCTGGTCGGCCATTGGTGCGCGTACCACTGAATCACAAACTCACCGCGAAATGGCCTCGGGCCTCTCGATGCCGGTAGGCTTTAAAAACGGTACTGACGGCAGTCTGAGTACTGCCATTAACGCCATGCGCGCTGCCGCAATGCCGCACCGTTTTGTTGGTATTAATCAGGCCGGTCAGGTTTGTTTGTTGCAAACTCAGGGTAATCCGGACGGCCACGTTATTCTTCGCGGTGGAAAAACGCCAAACTACAGTGCAGAAGACGTTCGCGACTGTGAAAAACAGATGCAGGATGCGGGACTCCGTCCTTCCTTGATGATAGATTGCAGCCATGGCAATTCAAACAAAGACTATCGCCGCCAGCCGTTGGTTGCCGAATCGGCCATCAGCCAGATTAAAGCCGGAAATCGTTCAATTACCGGTTTGATGCTCGAGAGCCATCTGCAAGAAGGCAACCAATCGTCAGAGCAACCGCGTTCAGAGATGCGCTATGGCGTTTCCGTGACCGATGCCTGCATTAACTGGGAAACCACTGAGGCTCTGCTGCGTAATATGCATCAGGAACTGGGTGACTCGCTGGCAGCACGAATTTCAGGAGAGTAAACGTTTTATGGTGGCTGAACTTAATGCACTGCGCGATCAGATTGATGAAGTTGATAAGGCATTGTTAGACCTTCTCGCCAGGCGATTGCATTTGGTGGCAGAAGTGGGCGAAGTCAAAAGCCGATACGGCTTGCCGATTTATGTGCCCGAGCGCGAAGCCGCGATGCTGGCTTCGCGCCGTCAGGAAGCTGAGAATCTGGGCGTTCCTGCCGATTTGATTGAAGACGTTCTGCGTCGCGTGATGCGTGAGTCTTACTCCAGCGAAAACGATAAAGGCTTTAAAACCCTTCATCCTGCGCTGCGTCCCGTAGTGATTGTGGGTGGCAAAGGCCAAATGGGACGCCTCTTTACCCGCATGCTGGAGCTTTCCGGTTATCAGGTAAAATCGTTGGAGCAGGAAGATTGGCCTGAGGCTGAGACTCTTCTTGCCGATGCGGGTATGGTGATTGTCAGCGTGCCAATCCACTTAACCGAAGACGTGATTGCTCGCCTGCCGAAGCTGCCGGATGATTGCATTTTAGTTGACCTGGCATCGGTTAAAAATAAACCGCTGCAGGCGATGCTTGCCGCGCACGAAGGTCCGGTCGTTGGATTACATCCAATGTTTGGCCCTGACGTTGCCAGCCTGGCTAAACAAGTTGTCGTTTACTGTGATGGCCGCGAGCCGGAAGCGTATCAGTGGTTGCTTGAGCAACTGCAGGTGTGGGGCGCGCGTTTACATAAAATAAGCGCCGTTGAACATGACCAGAATATGGCTTTCGTCCAGGCACTGCGCCACTTTGCGACCTTTGCCTATGGACTGCATTTGTCGGAAGAAAACGTTGAAATCGAACAGCTTTTGGCGCTGTCTTCACCAATATATCGACTTGAGTTGGCCATGGTGGGCCGCCTGTTTGCGCAGGATCCGCAGCTTTATGCCGACATCATTATGTCGTCAGAGAATAATATCTCTCTGATAAAACGCTACTATCAGCGATTTGGTGACGCGCTGGCGCTGCTCGAAACTGGTGATAAACAGGCGTTTATTGCCAAGTTCAGGCAGGTTGAAGACTGGTTCGGCGATTATGCGCCGCGTTTCCTGAAAGAAAGCGGTTCATTGCTACGTCAGGCGAACGACAATCGCCGCTAGTTCAGATTAATGTAAAGCGTCCTACAAAGAGAAAGGCCAGCAGGTTACCCGTGCTGGCCTTTTTTAATGCCCACGAGCGGGCATTATTCTGGGTTAACGGCGACCACGTTTTCACTCGGGTAGCAACCCAGAACCTTGAGTGAGCGGGTTATTGGACTTAAATTACGCAGCGCATTCTGCATTGCCTCAGAGCGCAGGTTAGCCTGTACGTCGACGTAAAACATTTCCTCCCACGGATTACCGTTGATAGGGCGAGATTCCAGCTTGGTCATAATCACGCCCTGTTCGCGGAACACCATCAGTGCATCAACCAGCGCACCGGCCTGCTGACCGGTGGCCATAATTAGCGTCGTTTTTGCCGGAACCTGCTCGGTTACGTCGATAGCCTTTCTGGCCAGCACGATAAAGCGGGTGATGTTCTGCTTCTGGTTCGCGAGATTGTGTTCAAGCACCTGAAGTCCATAAAGCGCTCCGCCGGCCTCGCTGCCGAGTGCGGCAACGTTGGGTGATTTTGATGCGGCAACTTTTTCCATCGCAGCGGCTGTGCTTTCGCAGTATTCAATTTTCCAGTGCGGGAAACGGTTAATAAACTGGCTGCATTGCTGGAATGGCTGTGGATGGCTAAAAACCGTTTCAATTTTTGACAGATCGGTTTCTGCGGCAATGAGCACGCAGTGATCGATAACATTGGTCAGTTCACTCACGATAGACAGGCTAGTGTGCTGGAGTAAATCGTAAACGTCGTTAATTGAACCTGAGCTGGTATTTTCAATCGGTAAAACCGCATAGTCTGCCTGACCGGTTTCAACCTGCGATAAGATATCCTGGAATTTTAGGCACCCACATTCAATAAACTGATCAAAGTGGCGTGCTGCGTACTGGCGGGCAGCAAGGTGCGAGTAGGACCCTTTAGGACCGAGGAAAGCCACACGTGCCGAGCCGGAAGCCGTTTTATTCAAATGCTGTTGCAACAGCGCCTGCTGCGTTAAAACAGAATCTTCAATAATCAGTTGATATACGCGGGTGATGTAATGGCCGTCGAGGTTATGCTTCTTACCTTCAACAATAAGGCGATTGAGGAGTTCACGCTCGCGTTCGATATCACGGATAGGGCGGTGGGTATGCATTTTAGCCTGGGCGACTTCAATAGCCAGGCCGCGTCTTTCGGACAGCAAGGCTAATAATTTAATGTCTAATGCGCTGATTCGCTCACGCAGGTCCAGTAACGGGTTTTCGCTCATCGGTTATGCCTTTTTAATTGTCTGTCCTGAAGGCGAATGGCGCTTCAGGTATTCCTGTCTCAAAACATCCAAAAAAAAAGCCTCCCGGTGGGAGGCTTTCTGTTCGTCTTCGCATTCTTTCTTATACGACGAAACGCCTCCCAGTCAGGGGAAGGTAAAAAAGAATGCGAAGAAAAACGGTTTGATGGTCATGCGTAGTTTGCTGCTCATTGGGTTTCCGGCCTTTAAGGTAACCTTTGGCTTTTCCCCCTGTCAATAAGATTTGCCTTTCGCAGCGCTATTGATTAAAAAGCGGGTGCTCAGAAAAAACAAACGCGCCCCGATGAGCGCGTTTGTTATGGTCATTTTAGTTCATTTGAACCCTGACCGGGCCGTGCGGGAGACGATTACTCCTCTTCAAGCGGCTGTAGATTTATGTCTTTAACGCAGCTTTCAGCCCTTCGCGCTTCGCCTTTGTGTTGAGCCTTGTTCAACTGGCGTTCGAGTTTTGCAATTAACTCATTCACTGCGGCGTACATGTCGTCGTGTGAAGCGCTGGCAACCAGCGGGCCATTGGCGGTGCCAATTGTGGCATCGGCGACGAATCCTTGAGGCTCCTTAGAAAGAACAATGTGTGGAGTAATTAACTGAGTCTGCCATTTTTCCAGTTTTTTTAGACGGTCTTCGACGTGGTCCCGAATCGCGGTGGTGATGTCCATGTGCTTGCTGGTAATGTTTACGATCATATTAACTTACCTCTCTCTCTTTCCGTCTAGGTAGGTCCAGCATACCTCCCTTTGAGACAAAATGTGTGATCAAAATCACATTTTTTTGTCACTTTTTGTCAAGTGAACTTAAATTGTGATTTGAGTGGATTTAGTGGCAAAAGGGGGTTGAGTCTTGCTGGTGAATGCCGCATTATCAGAGAGATATATTGAGTGAATATCAGCTAATTAGCTCATTTTTAACGCAAAAAAAAACGGCAGCCGAGGCCACCGTTTTAAACACACAGGCTTTGTATTATCAGGCAGGATTCTGCGCAATAATTTTAGCAACCTTGTCTGCTTCGTTATTCAATTGCAGTTCTTTGTAAGCATTTTCCATCAGCGGCAGCGCATCACGCGTTGCTTTAGTATCAGGATAATCCTTCATCATTTGCTCAACACGATTAACAACGGCGACGTAAGCCCCGCGTTTAGTGTAGTATTGCACCACTGACAGTTCATATTTAGACAAACGGTCTTTCAGGAAGACCAGACGCTTGTTGGCATCGGCCGCATACTGACTGTTTGGATAAGAATGAATCAGCTGGCTGAAATCGCGAAACGCAGCGCGTGCATGCTGCGGATCACGGTCTGAGCGGTCGACACCAAAGAATCCTTGCAGTGCACTATCATCCAACGCCATATCGGTCAGACCACGCATGTACATGACGTAGTCGATGTTTGGATGAGTTGGATTCAAACGCATGAAGCGATCAATAGATGCCTGGGCAAGTGGCAAATCTGCCGACTTGTAATAGGCATAAATCAGATCCAACTGCACTTGCTGTGAGTAGGGCCCAAACGGATAGCGGTTATCCAACGCTTCCAGTTGCGCAATCGCACCTTTAAAGTTCCCGTCCTGCAGTTTTTGCTGGGCGGTCGCATAAAGTACGTTTGGCGGGTTATCGGGCACCACTTCTTTGGAACTGGAGCAACCCACCAGCGCCAGACTCAACGTGGCTGCTGCCACCAGATATTTCACACGCGTCATGACGTTTTGATTATCCTCAGGTGTTATTCTGGGAGACTGTCCGTGAAGCTCCCGACAAAGACCAGCTACAATAGCACATTATTTTAAACGGCATCGCCGTGAAAACCCAAGGTTACCCAAGAGCACCATATGGCACAACAAGTAGAACTCACGGCGACGGTTGCCGAAACACAACTCGGTCAACGATTAGATCAGGCTTTGGCCGAATTGTTCCCTGATTATTCAAGATCTCGCATAAAAGATTGGATTCTTGATGAAAGGGTCACGGTTAATGGCAAAAAATCCACCAAACCTAAAGAAAAAGTGTTGGGTGGCGAAGCTATCGCAATCAATGCACAAATTGAAGAAGAAGCGCGTTGGCTTCCTCAGGACATTGCGCTTGAAATCGTTTACGAAGATAGCGATATTTTAGTCATTAACAAGCCGCGTGATCTGGTCGTGCATCCCGGTGCCGGTAATCCAGATGGTACCGTGCTTAATGCCTTACTGCACTACTATCCTGAGATAATTGACGTACCCCGTTGCGGGATTGTTCATCGTTTGGACAAAGATACAACCGGTCTGATGGTGGTCGCGAAAACCGTTCCTGCGCAGACCCATTTGGTTGATGCCCTTCAGCGTCGCGAAATCACCCGTGAGTATGAAGCCGTGGCTATCGGCACGATGACTGCCGGCGGAACGGTAAACCAGCCGATCTCTCGTCACAGCACCAAGCGTACTCACATGGCGGTTCACCCAATGGGCAAACCGGCGACTACGCACTACCGCATCATGGAGCATTTCCGTGCCCATACGCGTCTGCGCCTGCGCCTGGAAACAGGCCGTACTCACCAGATCCGTGTACACATGGCGCATATTGACCATCCTCTGGTAGGCGATCAGCTTTATGGGGGCCGTCCTCGTCCACCAAAGGGCGCTTCCGATGCATTTATTCAGCAGCTGCGTACCTTCGACCGTCAGGCACTGCACGCCACCATGCTGCGTCTGTTCCATCCGGTGACGGGTATTCAGATGGAATGGCATGCGCCATTGCCGCAGGATATGGTTGATCTGATTAACGCGCTGAAAGCCGATACCGAAGAGTTCAAGGATCAGATGCATTGGTAATGCCGGCATTAATCCTTCCACAGTGGCCGCAGCCTGAATCGGTGCGGTCCTGTTCAACAACGCGTCTGGGCGGTGTAAGTTTGCCACCCTACGCGTCGTTGAATCTTGGAACCCACGTTTCAGATTTCCCCCAGCACGTAGAAACCAATCGCCAACGTTTAATTGAACTTGCCTCGCTACCCTCTTCGCCACACTGGATGGAGCAGGTACACGGCACCGACGTGGCACGTCTGACCCGCGAAACTCCCCGCGATACAATCCGTGCCGATGCGGCCTATACCGACCAACCCGGCATAGTATGCGCAGCCATGAGTGCAGACTGTCTGCCCGTGTTGTTTTGCAGCAGAGCAGGGGACGAAGTGGCGGCGGCGCATGCAGGATGGCGTGGATTGAATGCGGGCGTACTCGAAAATACGCTTTCGGCGTTTCGCGCTAAACCAAAAGATATTATGGCGTGGTTCGGCCCGGCGATTGGCCCACGGCAGTTTGAGGTGGGCGGCGAAGTCAAAGAAGCTTTTGTGGCCAGCGATCCTCAGGCAGCCTCAGCTTTTACCCCTTTTAACGAAAAATTCCTCGCCGATATTTATCAATTGGCCCGCCTCCGACTCCAGGCCGCAGGTGTCACGCAAATCTATGGCGGTGACTGCTGCACGGTGAGTAGCCCCGAACTTTTTTTCTCCTATCGACGCGATGGAATCACCGGACGGCTGGCAACTTTGATTTGGCTGAGATAACCTACTAAATCAAGACGATCCAACAACGCATAACGTTGTACTCATAATATACTGACAAAGTAACCTTGAAATCGTGAGGGATGACCTCATCTAATCTCCAGTAGCAATTTTGTTCAGTATTGGAGGTGTTATGCGTCTGGATCGTCTTACCAGCAAATTCCAGCTTGCCCTCGCCGATGCCCAGTCACTCGCACTCGGGCGCGACAACCAATTTATCGAACCTGTCCACCTGATGAGCGCTTTGCTCACGCAGGAAGGGGGAACTGTTCGTCCTTTATTGACCTCTGCGGGCGTTGACGCTCAGCGAGTTCGTACGGACGTCGAACAGGCATTGGGGCGTTTATCGCAAGTTGAAGGAACCGGGGGTGATGTTCAACCATCAAGTGAACTGGTTCGTGTTTTAAATCTCTGTGACAAATTATCCCAGCAGCGTGCTGATAAGTTCATCTCGTCAGAGCTCTTTATTCTGGCGGCATTAAAAGACCGTGGCGTATTGACTGACCTGTTGAAGGCCAGCGGCGCTACCGTAGATAAAATCAACGCGGCTATCGATCAAATGCGAGGTGGTGACAAAGTGGATGACCAGGGAGCCGAAGATTCACGTCAGGCTTTGAAGAAATTCACCATTGACCTGACCGAGCGCGCCGAACAGGGCAAGCTCGATCCGGTGATTGGCCGTGATGAAGAAATTCGTCGTACCATTCAGGTTCTGCAGCGCCGTACTAAAAACAATCCGGTATTAATCGGTGAACCCGGCGTGGGTAAAACGGCCATTGCCGAAGGTCTGGCTCAGCGCATTATTAATGGTGAAGTGCCTGAAGGTCTGAAAAACAAGCGCGTGCTGTCCCTGGACATGGGTGCGCTGGTGGCGGGTGCCAAATACCGTGGTGAGTTTGAAGAGCGTCTGAAAGGCGTGCTCAACGACCTCGCCAAGCAGGAAGGTAACGTCATTCTGTTTATCGATGAACTGCACACCATGGTGGGTGCCGGTAAAGCCGACGGCGCAATGGATGCGGGCAACATGCTTAAGCCTGCGCTTGCTCGTGGTGAACTGCACTGCGTCGGCGCAACGACGCTGAACGAGTATCGCCAGTTTATTGAAAAGGATGCAGCGTTAGAACGTCGTTTCCAGAAAGTATTTGTGGCAGAGCCTTCTGTTGAAGACACCATTGCGATTCTGCGCGGCTTGAAAGAGCGCTATGAGCTACATCACCACGTTCAGATAACTGACCCGGCTATTGTGGCGGCAGCGACGCTCTCCCACCGCTACATTTCCGATCGTCAGTTGCCTGACAAGGCTATCGACCTTATAGATGAAGCGGCATCGAGCATTCGTATGCAGATGGATTCCAAGCCAGAATCTCTGGATCGCCTGGACCGTCGTATCATTCAGTTGAAGCTTGAACAACAGGCATTAAAGAAAGAGTCGGATGACGCCAGCATCAAGCGTCTTGAAATGATCACTACCGAACTCGATCAGAAAGAGCGGGAATATTCCGGGCTTGATGAAGAGTGGAAAGCTGAAAAAGCCTCTTTGACCGGCACGCAGAACATTAAAGCCGAGCTTGAGCAGGCTAAAATTACGCTTGAACAGGCGCGTCGCATCGGTGACCTCGGTCGGATGTCTGAGCTGCAGTACGGTAAGATACCGGAGCTTGAGAAACAGCTCGCGGCGGCAACCCAGGCTGAAGGTAAATCGATCAAGCTGCTGCGTAACCGCGTGACCGACGTTGAAATTGCCGACGTACTGGCGCGCTGGACCGGTATTCCAGTGGCGAGAATGCTGGAAAGTGAGCGTGAAAAGCTGCTGCGCATGGAAGACGATCTTCATAAGCGTGTCATTGGCCAGAATGAAGCGGTTGAAGCTGTATCGAATGCAATCCGCCGCAGTCGTGCAGGATTATCCGATCCTAACCGTCCGATTGGTTCATTCCTGTTCCTTGGGCCAACGGGCGTCGGTAAAACGGAACTGTGTAAAGCGCTGGCGACGTTCCTGTTTAACAGCGACGACGCGATGGTACGAATCGACATGTCGGAGTTTATGGAGAAACACTCTGTATCTCGGCTGGTGGGTGCACCTCCTGGCTATGTGGGTTATGAAGAGGGCGGCTATTTGACTGAGGCAGTTCGTCGTCGTCCTTACTCCGTTATTCTGCTTGATGAAGTTGAGAAGGCACATCCTGATGTGTTTAATATTCTTCTTCAGGTTTTGGACGACGGACGTTTAACCGATGGTCAGGGCCGTACCGTTGATTTCCGCAACACTGTGGTGATCATGACTTCTAACTTGGGGTCTGACGTTATCCAGCAGCATTTTGGTGAAGCGACCTATGCGCAGATGAAGGAATCAGTAATGGAAGTGGTTACTCAGAACTTCCGTCCTGAATTCATCAACCGTATAGATGAGGTGGTGGTCTTCCATCCGCTGGGTCATGCGCATATTAAGCATATTGCTGAAATCCAGCTGCAGCGTTTGTATAAACGTTTGGAAGAGCGGGGCTACAGTGCGCATCTTACTGACGCTGCACTGGAGCTGCTTGGCAATACCGGATTTGATCCGGTATACGGTGCACGTCCTCTTAAACGCGCCATCCAGCAGGAAATCGAAAATCCGCTGGCTCAGCAAATCCTCTCAGGCAAGCTGATACCAGGTAAACCTATCACTATAGATGTAGAGAACGACCATATAGTGGCTAAACAGTAATACAATAGTCAGGCGTACTCAGGTAAAAGAACCTGAGTAAGTCATGATTAAAAGGGGACCGAATCACAATTCGTCCCCTTTTTTGTTGATTTATTATCCTAAACAATAAGATTTGTTGAATTAATGAGCGGTTGGTAATTTATTTCGAATAAAGGCTTGCGGCTCCACAAAAACTCCCTATAATGCCGCTCCAACGACAGGGAACAACGCAGCAGCAACGCGGTGTGAACGAGTCGGGAAGAATTAAAAATGATGTTGATTGATAAAATAATCGGTTGACATTAAATGAGGAAAGCGTAGTATACGCCACCTCGAGTTAGCAAGCGAAAGCGCGTAACTCACTGCTCTTTAACAATTTATCAGACAATCTGTGTGGGCACTCACAAGACGATATCAGCCACTTCGGTGGCAACAGAATATCAAGGCAGCAATGCCAAGTCTTAGAGTGACCAAGCAGTAATTCATTATGAATGATGTGAAGTAACTTTGAGCATCGCTGAACTTGTTTCAGCAAATCGAACTTTTAATTGAAGAGTTTGATCATGGCTCAGATTGAACGCTGGCGGCAGGCCTAACACATGCAAGTCGAGCGGTAGCACGGGAGAGCTTGCTCTCTGGGTGACGAGCGGCGGACGGGTGAGTAATGTCTGGGAAACTGCCTGATGGAGGGGGATAACTACTGGAAACGGTAGCTAATACCGCATGATGTCGCAAGACCAAAGTGGGGGACCTTCGGGCCTCACGCCATCGGATGTGCCCAGATGGGATTAGCTAGTAGGTGGGGTAATGGCTCACCTAGGCGACGATCCCTAGCTGGTCTGAGAGGATGACCAGCCACACTGGAACTGAGACACGGTCCAGACTCCTACGGGAGGCAGCAGTGGGGAATATTGCACAATGGGCGCAAGCCTGATGCAGCCATGCCGCGTGTGTGAAGAAGGCCTTAGGGTTGTAAAGCACTTTCAGCGAGGAGGAAGGCGTTGTTGTTAATAGCAACAACGATTGACGTTACTCGCAGAAGAAGCACCGGCTAACTCCGTGCCAGCAGCCGCGGTAATACGGAGGGTGCAAGCGTTAATCGGAATTACTGGGCGTAAAGCGCACGCAGGCGGTTTGTTAAGTCAGATGTGAAATCCCCGAGCTTAACTTGGGAACTGCATTTGAAACTGGCAAGCTAGAGTCTTGTAGAGGGGGGTAGAATTCCAGGTGTAGCGGTGAAATGCGTAGAGATCTGGAGGAATACCGGTGGCGAAGGCGGCCCCCTGGACAAAGACTGACGCTCAGGTGCGAAAGCGTGGGGAGCAAACAGGATTAGATACCCTGGTAGTCCACGCTGTAAACGATGTCGACTTGGAGGTTGTGCCCTTGAGGCGTGGCTTCCGGAGCTAACGCGTTAAGTCGACCGCCTGGGGAGTACGGCCGCAAGGTTAAAACTCAAATGAATTGACGGGGGCCCGCACAAGCGGTGGAGCATGTGGTTTAATTCGATGCAACGCGAAGAACCTTACCTACTCTTGACATCCACGGAATTCGCTAGAGATAGCTTAGTGCCTTCGGGAACCGTGAGACAGGTGCTGCATGGCTGTCGTCAGCTCGTGTTGTGAAATGTTGGGTTAAGTCCCGCAACGAGCGCAACCCTTATCCTTTGTTGCCAGCACGTAATGGTGGGAACTCAAAGGAGACTGCCGGTGATAAACCGGAGGAAGGTGGGGATGACGTCAAGTCATCATGGCCCTTACGAGTAGGGCTACACACGTGCTACAATGGCATATACAAAGAGAAGCGAACTCGCGAGAGCAAG
Source organism: Rouxiella sp. S1S-2 (assembly GCF_009208105.1). Lineage (NCBI taxonomy): Bacteria > Pseudomonadati > Pseudomonadota > Gammaproteobacteria > Enterobacterales > Yersiniaceae > Rouxiella > Rouxiella sp. S1S-2. The sequence continues at coordinate 4,579,157 of NZ_WFKL01000001.1, read as the reverse complement.
CGGACCTCATAAAGTATGTCGTAGTCCGGATTGGAGTCTGCAACTCGACTCCATGAAGTCGGAATCGCTAGTAATCGTAGATCAGAATGCTACGGTGAATACGTTCCCGGGCCTTGTACACACCGCCCGTCACACCATGGGAGTGGGTTGCAAAAGAAGTAGGTAGCTTAACCTTCGGGAGGGCGCTTACCACTTTGTGATTCATGACTGGGGTGAAGTCGTAACAAGGTAACCGTAGGGGAACCTGCGGTTGGATCACCTCCTTACCTAAAGATACGCATTGTGCAGTGTCCACACAGATTGTCTGATAGATGTAAATGAGCAAGAGCACCCATTCGTTAAAGGCGTATGAAGCTACCGAGATGTTAAAACATCGGTCGCTTGAATTTGCATAGCAAATTCTCGCCTTTACACGGAAATAGCAAATCAGTGATTTGCTAAGCAATTTCCGTGTCCCCATCGTCTAGAGGCCTAGGACACTGCCCTTTCACGGCTGTAACAGGGGTTCGAATCCCCTTGGGGACGCCATCCGATAACGCGTGAAAGTCGTTATCAGTCTGACCGTGCAGGTCAGAAATTATCTTAAAGATGACTTTAACGAGTCGTGTTTAAGATATTGCTCTTTAACAATCTGGAACAAGCTGAAAAATTGAAACGATACAGCTGAACATAACTCTCCGTAGAAGTACTGAGTTATGAACACCTGTATTAGAGTCTCTCAAATAATCGCAGCACGAACGGGCGTCGCAAGACACCTTCGGGTTGTGAGGTTAAGCGACTAAGCGTACACGGTGGATGCCTAGGCAGTCAGAGGCGATGAAGGGCGTGCTAATCTGCGAAAAGCGTCGGTAAGGTGATATGAACCGTTATACCCGACGATACCCGAATGGGGAAACCCAATGTGATACGTCACATTATCGCATGGTGAATACATAGCCATGCGAGGCGAACCGGGGGAACTGAAACATCTAAGTACCCCGAGGAAAAGAAATCAACCGAGATTCCCCCAGTAGCGGCGAGCGAACGGGGAACAGCCCAGAACCTGAATCAGTTTATGTGTTAGTGGAAGCGTCTGGAAGGTCGCACAGTATAGGGTGATAGTCCCGTACACAAAAATGCATAGGCTGTGAGTTCGATGAGTAGGGCGGGACACGTGACATCCTGTCTGAATATGGGGGGACCATCCTCCAAGGCTAAATACTCCTGACTGACCGATAGTGAACCAGTACCGTGAGGGAAAGGCGAAAAGAACCCCGGCGAGGGGAGTGAAATAGAACCTGAAACCGTGTACGTACAAGCAGTGGGAGCCTACTTTGTTGGGTGACTGCGTACCTTTTGTATAATGGGTCAGCGACTTATATTTTGTAGCAAGGTTAACCGTATAGGGGAGCCGTAGGGAAACCGAGTCTTAACTGGGCGTCAAGTTGCAAGGTATAGACCCGAAACCCGGTGATCTAGCCATGGGCAGGTTGAAGGTTGGGTAACACTAACTGGAGGACCGAACCGACTAATGTTGAAAAATTAGCGGATGACTTGTGGCTGGGGGTGAAAGGCCAATCAAACCGGGAGATAGCTGGTTCTCCCCGAAAGCTATTTAGGTAGCGCCTCGTGAACTCATCTTCGGGGGTAGAGCACTGTTTCGACTAGGGGTCCATCCCGGATTACCAACTCGATGCAAACTACGAATACCGAAGAATGTTATCACGGGAGACACACGGCGGGTGCTAACGTCCGTCGTGAAGAGGGAAACAACCCAGACCGCCAGCTAAGGTCCCAAAGTCATGGTTAAGTGGGAAACGATGTGGGAAGGCATAGACAGCCAGGATGTTGGCTTAGAAGCAGCCATCATTTAAAGAAAGCGTAATAGCTCACTGGTCGAGTCGGCCTGCGCGGAAGATGTAACGGGGCTAAACCATGCACCGAAGCTGCGGCAGCGACGCTTAGGCGTTGTTGGGTAGGGGAGCGTTCTGTAAGCCGTTGAAGGTGGTCTGTGAGGGCTGCTGGAGGTATCAGAAGTGCGAATGCTGACATAAGTAACGATAATGCGGGTGAAAAACCCGCACGCCGGAAGACCAAGGGTTCCTGTCCAACGTTAATCGGGGCAGGGTGAGTCGACCCCTAAGGCGAGGCCGAAAGGCGTAGTCGATGGGAAACAGGTTAATATTCCTGTACTTGGTGTTACTGCGAAGGGGGGACGGAGAGGGCTAGGCTAGCCGGGCGACGGTTGTCCCGGTTTAAGCGTGTAGGGGGTGTGACTTGGTAAATCCGGTCGCATATCAACCCTGAGGCGTGATGACGAGTCACTACGGTGATGAAGTAGTTGATGCCGCACTTCCAGGAAAAGCCTCTAAGCATCAGGTAACATTAAATCGTACCCCAAACCGACACAGGTGGTCAGGTAGAGAATACTCAGGCGCTTGAGAGAACTCGGGTGAAGGAACTAGGCAAAATGGTGCCGTAACTTCGGGAGAAGGCACGCTGTCGCTAGGTGGAGGAACTTGCTTCCCGAGCTGAAGACAGTCGAAGATACCAGCTGGCTGCAACTGTTTAATAAAAACACAGCACTGTGCAAACACGAAAGTGGACGTATACGGTGTGACGCCTGCCCGGTGCCGGAAGGTTAATTGATGGGGTTATCCGCAAGGAGAAGCTCTTGATCGAAGCCCCGGTAAACGGCGGCCGTAACTATAACGGTCCTAAGGTAGCGAAATTCCTTGTCGGGTAAGTTCCGACCTGCACGAATGGCGTAATGATGGCCAGGCTGTCTCCACCCGAGACTCAGTGAAATTGAACTCGCTGTGAAGATGCAGTGTACCCGCGGCAAGACGGAAAGACCCCGTGAACCTTTACTATAGCTTGACACTGAACATTGAGCCTTGATGTGTAGGATAGGTGGGAGGCTTTGAAGCGTGGACGCCAGTCTGCGTGGAGCCAACCTTGAAATACCACCCTTTAATGTTTGATGTTCTAACTCGGCCCCATAATCTGGGGTGAGGACAGTGTCTGGTGGGTAGTTTGACTGGGGCGGTCTCCTCCTAAAGAGTAACGGAGGAGCACGAAGGTTAGCTAATCACGGTCGGACATCGTGAGGTTAGTGCAATGGCATAAGCTAGCTTGACTGCGAGAGTGACGGCTCGAGCAGGTACGAAAGTAGGTCATAGTGATCCGGTGGTTCTGAATGGAAGGGCCATCGCTCAACGGATAAAAGGTACTCCGGGGATAACAGGCTGATACCGCCCAAGAGTTCATATCGACGGCGGTGTTTGGCACCTCGATGTCGGCTCATCACATCCTGGGGCTGAAGTAGGTCCCAAGGGTACGGCTGTTCGCCGTTTAAAGTGGTACGCGAGCTGGGTTTAGAACGTCGTGAGACAGTTCGGTCCCTATCTGCCGTGGGCGTTGGAAGATTGAGAGGGGCTGCTCCTAGTACGAGAGGACCGGAGTGGACGCATCACTGGTGTTCGGGTTGTCATGCCAATGGCATTGCCCGGTAGCTAAATGCGGAAAAGATAAGCGCTGAAAGCATCTAAGCGCGAAACTTGCCTCGAGATGAGTCTTCCCTGGGACTTCGAGTCCCCTGAAGGGACGTTTAAGACTAAGACGTTGATAGGCTGGGTGTGTAAGTGCAGCGATGCATTGAGCTAACCAGTACTAATGACCCGAGAGGCTTAACCTTACAACACCGAAGGTGTTTTAGAGAGACACAAAGACTTAGGTTTCAATGAAATCAGCTTGTTCAAAGATTGGTTCTGATGGCTTACCCTGAGTAATGGGGAAAGCGGTTAGAATAAAACGAATTTGCCTGGCGGCAGTAGCGCGGTGGTCCCACCTGACCCCATGCCGAACTCAGAAGTGAAACGCCGTAGCGCCGATGGTAGTGTGGGGTCTCCCCATGCGAGAGTAGGGAACTGCCAGGCATCAAATAAACGGAAAAACCTCAGTCGAAAGACTGGGGTTTTTTTGTTTGGGGCGTGTGTAAAAGGGCGAAAATCCGGGTCAACTGCCACGAAAAGCGGGCCCCTGTCTGACGACAGGGGCCTTTTTGCGTCTGGTTTATATATCCCACAGTTCACAAATCACTCATTCAAATTGATAAATAAGCATTAACTCTCGCACCTGTCCCCTATTTTCTGCTTAACTAAATGCTCAGATTGCATAAAAAATCATATAAGACCGCACCTTTGGGTTGCACTTCGCAGGAGAAAATAAAAATGACAGAAATATCTCGTTCAACTTCGCAGGAAATGGCGGATAAAGATAAAAAGAACCGAATATTCGCCATCGTAGGCGCATCCTCAGGCAATTTAGTCGAGTGGTTCGATTTTTATGTCTATTCATTCTGCTCGATCTACTTTGCCGCATCGTTCTTCCCGAGTGGAAATAGCACCACTCAACTGCTACAAACGGCAGGCGTATTTGCCGCAGGATTCTTTATGCGACCGATCGGCGGCTGGTTATTTGGATACATCGCAGACAAACACGGCCGAAAGAACTCAATGTTAATCTCGGTATGCATGATGTGCGCCGGATCGTTGGTCATTGCCTGTCTGCCGACCTATGAAACGATTGGCGCTTGGGCACCGGCCTTACTGCTGTTTGCGCGTTTGTTTCAGGGGCTTTCCGTGGGAGGAGAATACGGTACCAGTGCGACCTACATGAGTGAGGTTGCCATTAAAGGGCGTCGCGGATTTTTCGCCTCTTTCCAGTACGTTACCCTGATTGGTGGTCAGCTTCTGGCATTATTGGTGCTGGTTGGCCTGCAACAAATCCTCTCCGGCGACGAATTAAGAGCCTGGGGATGGCGTATTCCATTCGCTCTGGGTGCCGTTTTGGCCGTAGTAGCACTGTTCTTACGCCGCTCACTCAATGAAACCTCAGATGCAAAAACGCGGGCGCGTAAAGACGCCGGGAGTCTTTCGGGCCTTTGGAAACATAAAAAAGCTTTCCTTATGGTGTTGGGTTTCACCGCAGGCGGTTCATTAAGCTTCTATACTTTCACCACATATATGCAGAAATACCTAGTGAATACTGCCGGAATGGAGACTAAAACGGCAAGTGGATTAATGACTTTGGCACTATTCATATTTATGCTACTTCAGCCAATAGTGGGTGCGTTGTCCGATAAAATAGGACGTAGAAATTCAATGCTGATATTTTCAGGCTTCGCAACGTTGCTGACCATTCCTATTCTTTATACTCTGCAAAACGTCACTAATCCTTATTTAGCCTTTACTTTAATTGTTATTGCCTTGGCGATCGTAACGTTCTATACCTCTATTAGTGGCCTGCTAAAAGCTGAAATGTTTCCTGCTGAAGTCCGTGCACTTGGGGTGGGATTATCCTATGCCGTTGCTAACGCCGTATTTGGTGGATCGGCAGAATATGTCGCGTTGAGTTTTAAATCGTGGAATATGGAGGAAGTCTTTTTCTGGTATGTTTCTGGAATGTGCCTGATAGCCTTTATTGTCTCAATACGTTTGCACGCTAAGGGCAAAGAAATTCAGCTATAGCTGAATCCAGGCAGGGGAAGGGTCTCTGCGGAGGCCCTAATTGTGACACATCAGCTGATACGCGCTATATCCAGCGGCAGCGCCGGCAATGTCCCAGATAAAGTCTTTCCAACTCCAGCTACTGCCTGCTTCACGACTGTCGTATAATTCTTTTCCTGCGCCTAATCCCACGGAAAACATCAGTCCGAATGCGCGGCTTTGTGCCGAATTCCATCCCTGATTGTTCGCATAAGCAGTGCCTGCAGCAGCAAGGGCCGCAGACGCAACAAAGTGTTCAGCCTTGTCCTTACCCGTCCAGTTGTCATTAGCTCAGTGACTGCATCCGCTGCAAATAAGCAACGGCCCGATAGCAACAGGTAAAAGTATCCGCATTGGGTGACGTTCCTTGACGTGTTAGCCATAAAAATAGCATAAAAAAAGCCTGGGGCCATGCCCAGGCTTTAAGTATAGCGAATTACAGTATACGGCTGATTAAGCGGTCAATTCGAATACGTCGCAAACGGCGGATGAGCTTACGTACTTTCACCGGATAATTAGGAATGCTTTCAAGTTCCATATAGTGCGAGACAACTTCGGTGTGTTCACGAATATTATCCAGCTCTTTCTGGCGCTGTATCAGCATCTCCTTATTAGGGTCGTGAATAAGGATTGCGTTTTCAAGATCAAGCCGCCAGGCGCGCGGGTTGAGATTATTACCGGTAATTAACTGCCAGCGATCGTCGACCCAAATGCCTTTGAGATGGTAACTATTTTCACCATCTTTCCACAGTCGAACAATAAGTTGTCCGCTGTCGATAAAACGTTGCAGACGGCCAAGAAAACGACGCAAGTTTATTTCATACAGATAAGGCAGAGCGCCGATAATTTTAAAAGGCTGATCCTGGGGAATATAAAAATCATTTGCCGTTTTATCGCCGACGATAATTTCAACCTGCTTGCCACGACGCAGAAGTCCCATAATATTTCGGGCCAGCAGGGCAGGCATATTAAAATATGGCGTACAAAGCGTCAGTTTTTCATCGGTGCTGGCCATCAAATGATAGATGGTACGGTTCAGCTCGTTTTGCTTACCCAGGCCAACCATCGGCGTAACCGCCAGTTCGTTCTCGGAGGCCGCATCCTGAAAATGATAGCCACAGTCTCGCAAAGTCTGGCGGAATTGGCGGGTCTCGTTTTTGATCTCTGGACTTTTTGGACGATCTTCACGATCCAGACGTTGAACCGCACTGGCGCTAAGCAAAGACTTTTGAATATAGTTGACCATGGTATCGGCCAGCGCGGCATTGCTCAGTAGGTGATAGCGATCATAGCGGTATTTATCGTGACGATGTAGATAAACGTCATTCAGGCTTGCACCGCTATAAATAACGCGGTCATCTACAATATAACCCTTGAGATGCAACACACCCAGCGCCTCACGAGTGTTTACCGGCACGCCGTAAACGGGTACTGCTACATCAGGATTCTCTCTGGCCATTCGGCAATACCAGTCAGCATTGGTATTGGTTGCTGCTGCACCGATGCGACCTCGCTGAGCACGGTGCCAGTCAACCAGCACGCAAACTTCTAGCTCAGGGCGCTGGCGCTTGGCTTCATACAGTGCTGATAACACATCTCGCCCACCGTCATCATTCTCCAGATACAGAGCAACCAGATAAATCCGTTGGGTGGCGTTAGCGATGACCTCGAGCAGCGTCGAACGGAAATCTGTGGCGCTGTACAGAGTCTGTACAGCATCAACCGATTGGGGGAGTTTAGGCAGTTGAGCAAGATGTTGTTGATGTTTATTTCGTTTGAATTTAGACAACATCACAGTGCGCTTCTTCTCTCTTTAATGAATGGCAATTGCGGCACTCATAGACAAAACAGACCGCACAATCGGTCGATAATACCATTAGTCTCATCCGATGTGCGCAAGTTTTGCCTTTGAGGCCGTCTTAAATCTGTAACGCTGCATCATTAAATCTTAAAAACTACAGATTAAAATCGTTTTATTTGGATATTTTTTGGCTATTTTGTCCGTCCTGCAATAGCAGGGAAAGGCTAACGATCCCCTCCGACAACTGCACGTCCACTTCAAATCCCAGCTTGCGCGCCAATGCCAACATGCCACGATTATTCGGCATGGTGATGCCGGCCAAACGATGAATACCGTGCTCGGTGGTGTAGGCAATCATCTTCGACAACAATCTTCCACCCAGCCCAAGCCCTTTAAGATCAGAGCGGACCAACACCGAAAACTCGGCATCAATATTATCGGGATCTGAAATCGCTCGTGTGACGCCGATAATTTCAATTTCATGCGTTTGGCCGCGTACCGCCACGAAAGCCATTTCACGATCGTAGTCGATTTGGGTCATATTCGCTAAATCCTCATGCGTAAACTCATTGATCTCGCTGAAGTAGCGGTAATAGAGGTCTTCTTTGGTCACCTTCTGGATGAACGCTTTTAATAAAGGCTCATCTTCGGGCAGGATAGGGCGGAACAGGCAGGGGGAGCCGTCTCTCAGCGTCACTCTTTCTTCAAGACCCTGAGGGTAGGGTCGAATCGCTAAACGCGCCTGCTGGTCATTTTTGTCTGCGCTAAGCTCAAGTGAAACGTCGAGCAATGTTAACTCATTGCCCGAAGCCAGCAGGGGATGAATGGTCAGCTCTTTGATTTCCGGGCAATCGATAATCAGGTTTGATACCTGCACCAGCAAGTGGCTCAATGCTGGAATATCTAGAGGACGCAGCGCATTGCGTTCGCGAATTTTGCCACTCTTTAGCCCCTGAAGAACCAGATAGCGCGCCAGTGCCATGTTTAATGGCGGCAGTGCGACAACCGCATGTTGCTCCGGTCGCCACTCAATCCCCCCCTCGCCGAGCATAATCAACGGGCCGAATACGGCGTCGTATTGCACGACAATTCGCAGCTCTTGTGCCCCAGGGCGGTTAGCCATAGTTTGTACTAACAAACCATTAATTCGAGCCTGCGGGAATGCTCGCTTCGCGCGTTGGAAAATAGCCTCCGCCGCCTGGCTCACCTCATCAGGGGTACGCAGATAAAGCATCACGCCCTGCACCTCGGAGTTATGGTCAATGTCCGGTGAGCGCAGTTTGAGTGCCACAGGATAACCCACGCGGCTGGCAATCTCGACGGCCTCTGTGCTGTCACCAGCAATCCAGGTTGGCAGCACGGACATGCCATAATCTTTGAAGATAGCCCTGACTTCATGGGTATCGAGTCGAGTGGTTCCGCTGCTTAACGCTTCTGCTATCAGGCGATGTGCCCGATCGGTGTTTTTATTCAAATCCAGCGGCAGAGAGGGGGTCTCTTTGAGCTGTTTCTGGTTGCGGCGATATTCAACCATGTGCATAAACGCCGTTACCGCGCCTTCTGGCGTACGGTAGGTCGGCAGACCCGCTTCAGTGAACAGTCCTCGTGCTTCAACCGAAGAGAACTCACCGCACCAGTTGGTCAGCAGCGTAACGCGCTTGCCTCGTGGGTGTTGTTGAATCGACTCGATAACCTGTTGAGCCGTAGCGGTTCCCGGAGAGGCCGCACTTGGGGCATGAATTACCAGAAGGGCGTCATAGTCCTGGCTGTCCAGGAGCGTAGTAAGCACTGACTTATAAAGTTCAGGACTGGCATCATCGCGTAAATCTAGCGGGTTCCCCACAACGATATTTTCCGCCAGCTGTTTACGGAGGCGTTGGGATGTTTCATCGCTCAACGCGGCAAGCTTTCCGTTATGACTTAGAAGTTGATCTAACGCCATTGCCGCTGGAGCCGCCCCGTTGCTGACGATTAGTAAGCGCTCACCTCTCAGTGGCCTCATGTGGCTTAGCGTTTCAACGGCCGAGAACAGTTCATGAGTGTCCTGTACACGCAGCAAACCGGCGCGTTGAATCGCGGCGTCATAGGCTGCATCCAGGCTTAACGGACTATTGAGCAACGTTTGTGCCTGCGCACTGCGTCCGCTTTTAATAACTAAAATAGGCTTATTGCGTGATGCACTACGCGAGGCCGAGAGAAAACGGCGCGCATCGCTCACATGCTCAAGGTAAAGCAGAATGGCGCTGGTTTTGCTGTCACGCGCTAAAAAATCTAGCAAATCGTCGACGTCGATATCCAGGCTGTCGCCAAGTGAAATAAAGTAGGAGAAGCCCACCGAGCGCTGCTGCGCCCAGTCGAGGATGGTGTTGGCCACTGCGGCAGACTGGGAAATAAACGCCAGCTTGCCGGGTAAAATAGGCACCGGCGAAAAGCTTGCGTTCAGCCCAAGCCAAGGGGCCAAAATCCCCAGACTGTTTGGGCCGAGCAGACGCATCGCATAGCGCTGGGCGGTGCTTTTCAGCTCGGCGAACTGCTGCTGGTGTGAGGAAAGGACGATCACCGTCTTACAGCCCAGCTCGCCAAGTTGCTCAAGCAGGGCAAGGTTTCTGTCGGCGCGGGTGCAAATCACCGCCAGATCTGGAGTCATAGGCAGGCTGGCGACGTTGGGATAGGCCAATACGCCACACACGGCCTTCCAGGCAGGAGTCACCGGCAGCACCGGTCCTTTAAAACCGCCGGCCAGCAGGTTACGCATCATCAGATAACCGGCGCGACCGGGCTTATCCGATGCACCGAGGACTGCGATTGATTTTGGTCGTAATAAAGCTTCTAACCCGCGCTGGCTCATCCTGCCTCCTGTTAATGACGTTCCCTCGATTCTAAAGGCTTTCGTCGGAGATTGCTGTGAGTTGATGCACCGGATGATGAGGTTTTCCGGCTAAATATTGAGTACGGAAAAGGCTAAACAGTGCTGACATGCTCTCAGATGCCTGAATATCACCTGATTTCTCGAGCAAGGCCGCGGCAACTTCTACCGTGCAGTGCTGATCTTCACGCGGTGACTCACGTAGTACATAGCTCGATTTTGCGCTGACATCGAGTGAAAAAACCGGCAGTCCATCAAGGTAAGGACTTTTACGAAACATTTTGCGCGCTTCATTCCAGGTGCCATCAAGCATGATAAACAGCGGCGGTTTGGCGTGGGTCGGCAATTCGGTAAATACCTGACGCGGTGCGTGCGCAAATGAGGCGGGAAACACCACATAAGGCTGGCGAGTCGGGTCTGCAATGGCCGCCAGCAGCGCAGGGTCAACCTCGGTGCGCGACCACATAAAAGCTTGAGTATCCGGCAAAATATCGGCAATTAACCGGCCCGTGTTGCTAGGTTTTAGCGGCTCGGTGTCGAACATCACCAGACAGAAACGGCTGTTTGCGCGCTGCGGCTTAACGTGGCTGCACAGGCAGTTGCGTTTGGGCAGCAGACAAGACTGACAGCGGATCACGCGGGAGCCACGGGCCAGATAGGGGCGGGTAGATTTTGCGAGGCGCTGGGCACGCAATCGCAGTACGGCATTTTCCGGCATTGGAAATCCTGCAACGGTAAATCGGGCTATTGTAATCCGATGTGCCGCACATCGATAGTGCCAGAGTAAGGTCGATAAACGTTGAGATAAAAAATGCGAGGCGTCGTGGATAAATCAACTGGCCCCTCGACAATGCAGGGGCCGACAACGTCGTTATGCGTTACAATGATTCATTGAGCCATTGATTGAACGGAGCCTTAGGCATGGCGCCGCTCAGCTGATCAACCATTTTTCCTTGGTTAAACACCATAATGGTCGGAATACTGCGGATACGGAAACGCGCACCAAGCTCAGGTTCAGCCTCGGTATTCACTTTGATAAAACGGACTTTACCCGCGCGTTCTCCCGCCACGTCTTCAAAAATTGGCGCGAAGTTAACGCAGGGACCGCACCAAGGCGCCCAGAAATCGATGACAACCGGCAAGTCATCCTGCAGGTATTTATCGAGCGTCGCGGCGGTTGCGTGTACAACCTCACCCTGGAACAGGGGTTGACCACAGCGACCACATTTGGCTCCGTCGTCAATACGGTCTTCAGGTAAGCGGTTGGTCGCCTGACATGATGAACAAATCGTATTAATAGTCATAGTCTAGCCTCTGTCATTAAGACCGTATCCCGCCCCGAAAATATTGCGGGTGTTGAGGATACGAAGAAATACGGACGATTATGCGGTTTGGTGACGAGGTGAACAATGCGATTTACCCAATGAATACGATAGTTTTTAGCTTTTGGTCCAAAGCAAGTGGCTTACCACTCAGACATCAGGTAATCTTCGCGCCCAGCGCGTAGGTGGAGAAAATAATGAACGATTCATTCAGTGGCAAGAACGGCAAAGTCAAAGTGATGTACGTCCGCAGTGACGACGACGGCGATAACCGAAATAAAGATCAACGTCCTTCTAACAATAAAGGACGTCCAGGTGATAAAGCTCGCCCGGGTTCCCGTCCCTTTGAAGGTCGCAATAACGAGCGTCGCGGTAGCGATTCCCGTGGCAGTGACTCGCGTGGTCCGGATGCACGCCGCGGTGACTCACGTCCCGCCCGACCCGCTAGCCGACCAGGCCGTGATACTGAAGGCTCAGGTTCATCTTCACCGTGGGAAAATTCCTCACCGTGGAAAACGGTTTCCCGTGCACCTGATGATGAATCAGTGCCGGACCACGGTGGCATCAGCGGTAAAAGCTTTATCGATCCTGAGCAGCTGCGTCGTCAGCGTCAGGAAGAGACCCGCGTTTACGGCGAAAATGCCTGTCAGGCGCTGTTCGCAAGCCGTCCGGACTCAATCGTCCGTGCCTGGTTTGTGCAGTCTGTTACGCCGCGTTTTCGTGAAGCGCTGCGTTGGATGGCAGCTAACCGTAAAGCGTATCATGTGGTTGAAGACGATGAGCTGGCGAAAGCTTCCGGCACTGAACACCACGGCGGTGTGTGCTTCCTGATTAAAAAACGTCAGGGTCTGGACGCAGAGACTTATCTGCAAACTGCTCCAGCAAAAGACTGTGTCCTGGCGTTGGAAAACGTCGGCAACCCGCACAACCTCGGCGGTATCATGCGTACCTGTGCGCACTTTGGTATCAATGGGATGCTGGTGCAGGATCCAGCCCAGCTGGAATCTGGTGCCGCAGTTCGTACCGCTGAAGGCGGCGCAGAACATGTTAAAGCGATCATTGCCGATAACTTTATCGATGTACTGGCCAACTTCCGTAATGCGGGTTACACCATCGTCACCACTTCCAGCCATAAAGGCACCGCACTCGGTAAAGCCGAACTGCCGGCCAAAATGGTGCTGGTATTGGGTGAAGAAAGTGATGGTTTGTCCGACAGCGCATGGCAGCAGGGCGATTTGAACGTTTCTATCGGTGGCACCGGTAAGGTTGAAAGCCTTAACGTTTCCGTCGCGACCGGCATTTTGCTAGGTGAATGGTGGCGTCAGAATCAAGGCTAATTTCTGCAGTTTGCAGCAATAACCCTGCTTCAATAGTTCTGCTTAAAACGGACGCATATTGCGTCCGTTTTTGTTATCTACTATTGCCCTTGTGCCACCGCCTTAGGCAATGATAGCCCCTGCTGCTGACGATATTCGCCGGGCGTAATGCCTTGAAAACGTTTAAATGCCCTGCCTAAAGTAATCGCCGAGTCATAACCGACGCGTTCTGCAATGGTAGTAAGTGTTAACTGGGGATGACGTAGCAGACAGCGCGCTCGATACATGCGCCACTGGCTCAGATAGTCTCCAGGCGTGTCTCCTGTTACTGCTTTGAAATGAACGGCAAAAGATGATCGTGACATTCCCGCCTGCGAAGCCAGTGACTGCAGGCTCCAGGGGTAAGCGATGTCATGATGTATTTTTTGTATTACCCCGCTCAGTTTTGCGTCCGACAGCGCGGCAATCCATCCCCTACGAGTCTGCTCACGTAAACAGTGCGCCCGTATAGCCTGCACAAAAAGCACGTCTGCGAGCCTGCTTATCACGATTCTCGAACCAAGATTTTTCTCAATCGTTTCTAATGCCAGCAGTTTTAGTGTTGCTTCCAACAGCGGTGAGCGAGTGGCATCGGCAGGGATCGTCACTACCGCAGGCAGTAGTGAAAGCAGCGGTTCGGCGCCTGAGCTATCAAACGTCAAATAGCCACAAAGCATGTCCGCAGGCTCGCCAGTTCCCCCAAAATACCCTTCTTCTCCAGCATTGTCGGCAAAGACCTCCTCGCACCAGCGCGTTGGGCTGGTGGGGGTATCTCGAAGTGAAAATGGCGTATGGGGCTGAACGATAAAACCTTCGCCTTTTTGCAGGAAAATAGGATCTGCATCGCCGTCAGTCACTAGCCAGGCCGAACCTTTATTCATAAAGCCAAAACGGATAGAAGCACTTTTAACAAAGCTCACGCCCCATGGCGCACGCGGCGTGAGGCGAGAGTAGAGCGCGCTTTGCAGGCGCATGGCGGCGAATACGTCGTCGAGAGGATCCATATCAAACTCGCTAATGTGGATGATGAGTCAGTAAAAATACTCTTTCAGTCATTCAACGTCCAGGTGTTGGGCATTAAGGTAGGGCAACACTTTAAGCAGGATGAAAGGAAATCGTTATGCAAAGCTATCGCCTTACGCATTTTGGTCGTATTGAAGGGCTGCACTTGGTCAATGAGGCGCGCCCGGTTCCCGGACGCAATCAGGTATTAATTCGCGTTTGCGCCTGCAGCCTGAACTACCGGGACCTGGCTATTTTACACGGCACCGGAACGCTTTCTCCAAAACCGGGTCTGATCCCGCTGTCGGACGGCGTTGGAGAAGTGGTCGATGTTGGGGAGAGCGTGAGTCTATTTTCCGTCGGCTGTCGCGTTGCGGGTAGCTTTTTTCCCTACTGGTTTGCGGGTCCGCTGGATACCGCCGCGGGCAGAGGTGCGTATGGTACACAGGCCGACGGTTGGTTGACCGAGTATAAAGTGGTTGATGAAGAGGCGCTGGTGTCGATTCCTGATTACCTGTCTTGGGAACAGGCGGCAGCTCTACCTTGTGCGGCGGTCACAGCCTGGAACAGTCTGCAAAAATCGCGTCCGCTGCAGCCGGGCGAAACGGTGCTGACGCAGGGTACCGGCGGCGTTGCTCTGTTCGCCGTGCAGTTTGCCAAATTGATGGGCGCACGAGTCATTGCGCTGACCTCGAACGATGAAAAGGCCCAGATTTTGACCTCATTGGGCGCCGATAGCGTCATTAATTATCGCCAATATCCTGAGTGGGCGATCAAGGTGCGGGAATTAACTCAGGGAGCGGGTGTGGCGAGAGTGGTTGAAATTGGCGGGCCGGGTACCCTGAACCAGTCACTGTTGTCCTGTGAGGCCGGTGGAGAAATTGCGCTGCTGGGATTCGTCGCCAATGGAGGGCCGTCCGTCGATTTTATGACGCTGTTTAAAAGTGGGGCGACGGTGCGGCCTTTTAGCGTCGGCAGCCGAGAAGACTTTATTGCCATGAACCGTGCGCTGAGTTTTAGCGAGCTTCAGCCGGTCATTGATCGCGTCTTCACTTTTGAACAGGCGATAGAGGCGTGGCGCTACTTCGACAGCCGCCAGCAAATTGGTAAGGTGATTATCTCGATGGTTTGAATCAGCCATTAAAAAACGGACGTCTTAGACGTCCGTTTTTGTATTTCAGCGAAAGCACCCGCGCTAGTGCGCACCGCCTCCATCACCGCCTGCGGTAAACGGTGCACGAGCAAACCACACCAGAATCAGCAACAGAATGAACACACCGCCCGCTGCCCAGAAGACCTCATTGGCGGAGATGATAAGCCCCTGATTGGTTATCTCTCGGGCTATCCAGCCTGAGGCCTGCTGGTGGCTCATTCCCAAGCCTTGCAGCTGGGCATAAGTCTGCTGGGTTGCAGGATCAAATGGCGTAATGCTCTCCGTCAGATGCGCGTGATGCAGTGATTCCCGGTTACTCCACATGGTGGTGGTTATTGATGTACCAATCGAACCGGCCAGCGTACGGGTAAAGTTGGACAGGCTCGATGCCGCCGCCATTCGAGAGGGAGGAAGCCCCGACAATATGATGGTTATCAGTGGCATGAAGAAGCAGCCTACGGCAAAGCCCTGCACAAACTGCGGCCATGCCGATGCACCAAAGTCCATTCCCGGTTCAAACGTGTAAGCACGCCAATAAAAGCACACTGCATACATAATGAAGCTGAAGGTCACCAGCCAGCGCATGTCCAGCCGGTGGGCAAATTTACCGATAATCGGCGACATCAGAACCGGCAGTATCCCGACCGGTGCCGACGCCAGACCCGCCCAGGTTGCGGTATAGCCAAATACCTCCTGCAATAGCTGCGGCAAAAGAACGATAGAGCCGAAGTAGAGCATGTAGGCCAGACTGATACACAGCGTACCGATAGTAAAGTTTCGCGATTTAAACAGCGATAAATCGACTATCGGGTTTTCATCCGTCAACTCCCAGACGATAAGGAACGCTATGCACACCACGGCGACAATGGTTAGGGTTATTATCTCCGGCGAGTTGAACCAGTCCAACTCTTTTCCTCGGTCGAGCATCACCTGCAAACAGCCGATCCCCAGCACCAGCAGTACCAATCCCACACTGTCGATTGGCCTGATTTGGGTCTCGGTTTCTCGACCTTTCAAGGTTCTCAGCGTCAGCAACACCACCACAATACCGATAGGAATGTTGATAAAGAAGATCCATCCCCAGTGATAGTTGTCGCTGATATAGCCGCCCAGGATCGGGCCGCATATCGGCGCCACGATGACCGTCATCGACCACAGCGCCAGTGCGGTACTTCGCTTGGCGGGAGGGTAGTTGTTTAGCAGCAAACTTTGCGACAGTGGAATAAGCGGACCGGCCACCAACCCCTGAATAACGCGGAAGAAAATAAGCATTTCGAGGCTGTTTGAGATACCGCACAGCCAAGACGCGAGGGCAAATAGCCCCGTCGCCCACAGAAATAGCCTGACTTCACCGACACGCTTTGCCAGCCAGCCGGTGATGGGGATCGAGATGGCGTTGGCCACCCCAAACGAGGTAATGACCCAAGTACCCTGAGAGTTTGATGCCCCCAGGTTACCGGCGATCGTCGGGATCGCCACGTTGGCAATCGTCGAGTCCAACACCTGCATAAAGGTGGCCATAGCCAGCGCCACCGTCATCCAGGCGAGTGGCGCGCCTTCCAGCGGTTTTCTAGCAGCCACGATGACCTCCGAAGCACTCAGCCTGCATTAGCATGGATAACGTCATTAATAATGGCGTCAACCGGAGCCAGATTTAAGGTCAGCGCAGATGTCTGATAAAGCGGCGTTGTACGGACTTTATCTGACAAGATCAGGCCATCAAGATTTTGAGTATCTACCGTGACCAGCGTTGAAAGCCCGATGCGCAGCGGATGCTGTTTCACTTCGTTGGCATCAAGCTCAATACGTACCGGCAGGCGCTGAACCACTTTGATCCAGTTACCGGTGGCGTTCTGTGCTGGCAGCAGGGAGAACGCGCCGCCGGTGCCCATGTCCATGCCGACTACTTTACCGTGATACACCACGTCATCGCCGTAGATATCACTGACAACGGTCGCCGATTGGCCGATGCGCATATTAGCCAACTGGGTCTCTTTAAAGTTGGCATCTACCCACACGTTAGTCGCAGGCACAACGGCCATCAGCGCGGTGGCGGTGTTAATTTGCTGACCCACCTGCACGCTGCGGCGCGAAACATAGCCGTCAACCGGACTGACAATTTTGGTACGCTGCAACGCTAACCAGGCATCACGAACCTGCGCGGCGGCCTGTAAAACCTGCGGCTGTTGGTCAACCGGGGTATTGAGGACCATCGCCTGATTGGCGTTGAGTTGCTGAACGGCAACGTCAAGCTGTGCCTTGGCGCTGTCAACGGCATCGTGGGCGTGTTGTAACTCTTCACGACCAATAGCGTCCACTTGTCCTAGCACCACGCGACGTTTCAGGTCAGCTTGCACCTGATTGAGCTGTGTCTGACGCAGCATCACATTGGCCTGATACTGCTTGCTGTTGATAATCAGCTGATGCGTTTGACGCACACTGTTGGCCAGCGCGGTCTTGGATCGTTCGAATGCCTGCTCGGCGTCCGTCGGATCGAGAACCACCAGCGTATCGCCTTTTTTAACGAAATCGGTACTGTCGAAATTGACGTCGGTGACGCTGCCTGAAACCTGCGCCATAATCTGCACCTGGTTACCCGCGACATAGGCATCGTCGGTATCCTGGAAGTGACGCAATACCAAAAACCAGTAGATCAAATAGGCAATGGCTATAATGACAAAAATGCCGGTCAAGACGAGCAACGCCACTTTCCGCGATCTCTTTTTCTTATTAACAGGTGGCGGGGTCGGCTGTTGAACTTCCGCGTTTGCGCTCATGATTTTCTCCACGCTGGGTCTTGTTATTATGCTTTAGTGTCCGCTGCAGGGGCCTGATAACCGCCACCCAACGCACGAATTAAACCGATTTTCGCCTGCAATACATTGCTGGCGGCGGTCAGTGCAGCCTGCTGCTGTTGCAATAATGCAGCCTGGCTGGTGAGGAGCTGATCGCGTCCGATAGTGCCAGCGGAATAACGAGCACTGGCAACGCGATAAACGTCCTGCAGGGATTTTTCTGCTGACATCGACTGCTGCAGTTGTTGAGTCGTGCTTTTCTGCACGGTTATCGCATCGGCAGTTTGTTGAATTGCATTCAGCAACGTCTGGTTGTAAGACTCTACTGATTGGTCATACAGCGCTGATTCTTCACCCAACTTGCTGCGCAGTGCGCCCGCGTGGAATATTGGCAGGGATATCGCCGGTGCGAGGTTCCACGCCTGGCTCGCGGCTTCAAGCAGGTTCGGATGGGTATTGCCGTAGTTTGTGGTGCTTAAACCGGCAAAAGCGCTGATCGACAGGCTCGGATAGAAATCTTTTTTCGCGGCGGCAATGCGCTGCGAATAGGATTCAACCAGTTCACGCTGCGCCACGATATCCGGACGTTTGCCGAGAATATCAATCGTCAACTCACCTTTAGGTGCCAGCACGTCGTCACCCGGCAGCGCGACAGGACGCAGCTGATTCATCGCATCCGGACCCTTGCCAGCCAACGCGGCCAACTGATGCTTCTGTTGATCAATTTGCGACTGCAGTTCAATAATCTGCTGTTTGGCGCCGTCGGCCTGAGCCTGCGTCTGTTGCGGAATATCAATCCCGTAGACGCCGGCCTGATACTGCGCTTTACGCAGATCGGCTAAACGCTGGTTGTTGTCGACCTCCTGCTGCAGAACCTTTTGTACTGCATAGTTGGCCTGCAGTTGGTAATAGGTCGCCACAACCGAACTCGACAGAGACAGTGCCGCCTGCGCCTGTTCTGCACGCGCCGAATCTACCTGAGCCTTCGCGGCATTGACCTGATTGCGATATTTACCCCACCAGTCAAATTCGTAGCTGAGGTTTAGCCCCAAATTGTTGGTGGTTTCATACACCGGGCTGGCCGGAAATCCGCCGAGGAACGGCTGATAGGTGTTCTGGGAGATCTTTTGACGGTTGCTTGAGGCATTCAAGTCAACATAAGGACCGTTGGCTGCATTGGTTTCGCCGACAACGCTTTGAGCTTCGCGCACGCGCGCGGCTGCCTGGCGTAAAGACGGCGAATTTTGCAGAGTTTCGGTCATTAAACTGTCGAGTTGCGAGTCGTGAAGACCCCGCCACCACTGTGGGCTGATAGCCAAAGAGCTGACTTTGGGTTGTGTCAGATTCAACTGCTGGTTATCCAGCAGCGTGGACTGAGGCGCAATATTATTGCTGGAGGCACAACCCGCCAATAATAAGACAGCAAACAGCGGCGTAAATCTCCAGCTGACGTGAAGAGACATGGGTTAATTACCTGAACAAATAATCGGTTATGAAATCGAGTTAGCGTCCATCTGGTCGAGGCGAGTCAACAGTTTGCGCGTAAGCGTTTCCAACTGTTTTTGTTCTTCGATGTCCAAAGTAGACCAGAGTAAATGCAAACTTTTGTGCTGAGGTGGCAACAGTTGCTGAATAAACGCTTCGCCGTCTGCAGTCAGGTGCAAGTGCAGGCAACGACGGTCGTTATCGCTCTCACGTCTTTCAATCCATCCGCGTTTTTCTAACTCATCGGCAATACGCGTCGCATTGGTGCGAGACGACCCCAGCGCAGCACTCAGTTCAGAAGGCTGGATACTGTGCGATTCCCGAGCATCGAGCGTGATCAGCGCCATAAACAGCGTTTCGTTGATCCCTTGCGCTTTCAGCATTTTGTTTCTGTTTTCCAGCAGCTTACTGTGCATGTGCATACACAGTCTGGTGAGCAGGATTTCCTGATAAGGGAAGTCTTTCTGCTTTTTAGCGCGGAAATTTAACATGTGTTCAATAGGTGCGAATGAACTTTCCATCGTGAGAAACCTCATTAGTTACAATTGAGATAGTAACCAGTGTAATTAATAATGTAAATGTTATAAGCCATTAAATAGTTAGCTATTCGTGTGGTCTCATAACGGTTAAAGGTGAAGAATTTTTTCATGGCGAACAGAATTAAGTGTCAGCACGGGTAAAACATTTTGACGCCGCCCAATCGATTGCGCAGCACACAATGCTTGGTGGGCAACGGCATAAATTAAAGTGGAGAAAAGCAGACGATTACGTAGGGGAGAATCTGTGACTGCCACACAAGGCCCAGAAACGAAAGCGACGGGCAGAGCACCAAGGATGCCTGGCACGCTGTTTAATACGCTTTGTGCCAAGGAGTAAACACCCGGCGCTGATTGATTTTCTTGGGTTGTGTCACTGTACATAAGAGGTTTGTTGCTAAATAAAAGCAAAATGTTTCGTTAGCGTATAATTTATGGAAAAAATAATATCAGACTGTTAGTAATCTTTATACCCTTTGGTTCAAAAAAAATATCGAGCATAATTATTCGCATGCTAATAAGGGGCGTGACCATCACGCCCCTTATGCTGTTTTAGACGATTTTATGCTTGTGCCCGAAGAGCCAGATAACCAGATTGATTAGGCAAAACGCCGCGCCAGCCGCACAGACGCCATTCCATCCGGCCATTTCAAAGGCTGATGCCGAGACCAGCGAACCCACCGCACCGCCGATAAAATAAGTGGTCATGTAGCCCGCCGTCAGTCGGTTACGCGCTTCCGGCATCGATTTATAAATCACACTCTGATTAGTGATATGCACGCCCTGAACGCACAGGTCGAGCACGATGATGCCGACAATAAGAGAAATGACCGAGTGCTGACCGTAAACAATAGCTATCCAGGAGAACAGCAGCAGAATAAGTCCGCCGGTAGTGGTCAAATGGGCTTTACCTTTATCGGCAAGATGTCCGGCGCGGGTGGCGGCAAGCGCACCAGCCGCCCCGACTAAACCAAATAGTCCAATCACGCCCTCGGAATAGCCAAAGTTAGGCCCTGCTAGCAGGAAAGCCATCGACGTCCAGATAATGCTGAAATTGGCAAAAATGAACATTCCAAGCAGGGCGCGAGTGCGCAATACCGGCGTGAAGAAGAACAGGGTGAAAATCGATTTCATCAGTTGGAGGTAGTTCAGATGCGTTTCCTGCTTGTGGCGAGGCAGCGCGCGCCACAGTATCAGCGCCATGACCACCATCAGCACGCTGGCAACCCAATAAACCGTGCGCCAGCCACCAAGCGTGGCCAGCAGACCTGCCACGGTCCTTGCCAGCAGAATACCCAGCAGCAGGCCGGACATGATCATGCCCACGATTTTACCTCGGCGCTCCGGTTCAGCGAGGGTCGCCGCCAGTGGCACCAAGACCTGAGCCACCACGGAAAAGAGTCCGGTCAGCGCAGTGCCTGCCAGCATCATCGTAATCGACGTTGAATTGGCGGTAATCAGCAGTCCGGCGGCCGACAGCAGGGTCATCACCACGATCATCGTTCGACGTTCGAACATATCGCCGAGCGGCACTAAAAACAGTAAACCGAACGCATAGCCGAGCTGGGCGGTCGTGACAATAAATCCGGCCTGATTGACCGACAGATGAAAGGCGCGGGCGATGGTTTCCAGCAACGGTTGGGCATAATAGTTGCTAGCGGCGGCCAGTCCGGTGGCAACGGCCATCAGCAGGATAAGACCCGGACTAAGCACCGGAGCGGACTTTTGCGCAGCTGTGTGAGCTGAAGTTGTCATGAGGTTCATTTCTTTTAAAGGAGAAGATTTAGGGGATTACGGGGTGAGTATCTGTTAATTAAAAGTAATAAACCAATGTATAATTACCATCCCAACTATCTCATTTTGAGATGACTAAATGAACCTAAAGCAGATCCGCTTTGCGCTGGCCGTTGCTCAGGAACAGAATTTCACACGGGCCGCAAAACGTTGTCATACCGTGCAATCCGCATTGAGTCACCAGATAGCCAAGCTTGAAGAGGAGTTAGGCAGTCAGCTATTCGAACGTACCTCAAGAAAGGTCGAGCTTACCGCCGCCGGGCGAGCATTTTTGGTGCCAGCCGAGCAGTGGCTGGCCGCGCATAATCATTTGCTGGATACCATGGAAGCGCTGAAAGGGGAGCTTGGCGGCACCCTAACGGTAGGAACCATATCAACGCTGAATACGATTGATCTTATTGGGCAGCTCGCGCGTTTTAATCAGCGCTATCCTTTGGTGAATATTCGCTTGTACGTCGCGATGAGTGAAAAACTGGTGGAGGACATTCAGCAATCGCGAACCGATGTTGCCTTTGTGGGTCTGTGGCCCGGTGACAAGGAGAGGCTGGCGATGCCACATAAGCTGTTGAGTGACGAACCGCTGGTGGCGATAGTGAGCCGAGAACACCCGTTTGCCGGTCGTGAGCGCCTGCGTTTATCTGAGCTCTCTCAGGTGCCTCTGGTCGATTTTTATCAGGGTTCCGGTGCCAGAAGGCAAACCGACAAAGCTTTTTTGGCCGAGGGCGTGACGCGGCATGTCAGTTTTGAAATTGACCATATTGAGTGGTTGGAAAATATCGTGCGTAAATCGCTGGCAGCGGGCATTGTGCCACTATCGACGGCTGAACATGCCAAGGGATTGGTATCTGTCCCGATTGACAGTGCGATTCGACGTCAGGTGTTTTGCGTTTGGCAACATAGCCTGTCAGCGGTCGCCGAGCGGTTCATGGCTTTCTCTCAGGATGAGGGTAGAGTCAGCGCCTAGTTGGCCGGATGCTGCATAAAAAAGGGGTAACAGAAAGACCTGTCACCCCGTATTCAACCATCAGATGATGTTAAGTCTTATTTTGCTGCCGCAGCGGCTTCTTTCACCCAACCGTCAAACGTAGCCTGGTGGGCTTTGATCCAGCCGTTAGTCTGCGCTTCAATGTCTGCTTCAGAACTTTGACCGTTGTGCATCGCGGCGTTTTGCGCATTGATGTCTGCCAGCGGCAGTTTCATGATAGCAAACAGCTTGGCAGCAGCCGGGTTAGCCTGTGCCCATTTCAGGTTAGCGACAATGTGCATCGTGCTCACCGGGAAGCCATAGTTTTTGCCGTTAGGCAGTTTGGTATCGGCATCTTTCTGACCCGGGATCACCGAGAATGGCACCTGCAGCCAGACGGTGTCTTTACCCGGGATAAGCACATTACTCACCCAGTAAGGCGTCCAAGTGTAATACAGGATCGGTTTGCCTTCTTTATAGCGAGTAATGGTGTCGGCAATCATCGCCGAGTAGTTACCCTGATTGTGCTGCACGGTATCGGTCAAACCGTAGTCTTTAATTTGCTCGTTCAGCGCCGTTTCACAACCCCAGCCCGGCGTACAGCCGGTCAGATCGGCTTTACCGTCGTTGTTGGTATCAAACAGCTTGGCGATTTTTGGGTCTTTTAGCTGTGCAATATTGGTGATGTGGTATTTATCGGCGGTTTTCTTGTCGATCAAATAGCCCTGAGCCGCACCGGTTACGTAGGTGCCTTCACGATAGAACTTTTTGCTGCCACCGGCGGCATCGTACATGTTGTCGTGCAGCGGCTTCCAGTTGGCGGCCATAAAGGTGCCATCACCTTCAGCGATGGTGGTGTAGCCAACGTTGTAGTCAACTTCACGAATAGGCTGAACGGTGTAACCGAGTTTTTCGAGCGCCTTGTCAACCAGCAGCGTTTGGAAGGTCTCTTCACTGATGGTGCTCTGGATTGGCGTCACGGTCACGCCTTTACCCGGCAGATCGGCCGCAAAGGTGGACGCCGCGGTGAAGGTCGTCAGGGCGGCAACCGCCCAGAGGGATTTCTTGTTCATCATGGTTGATTCCTTTTTTATTTTTTGGCCGCAGCCGTTGCGGTGTTAATCCAACCGTCAAAGGTTGCCTGATGCGCCTTGACCCAGCCGTCGACCTGCTGCTGGATATCCTCGGCCGAGGATTCGCCGTTGTGCATGCGCATGTTTTGGGCATTAACGTCGGCCAGAGGCAATTTCATGATGGCAAACAGTTTTGCCGCCGCTGGATTGGCCGCTGCCCACTGCTTGTTGGCAACAATGTGTTCTTCATTCACCGGGAAACCGTAGTTCTTGCCGTTAGGCAGGGTGGTATCGAGGTTTTTCTGAGAGCCCGGGTTGGCCGAGAACGGCACCGTTAGCCAGACCACGTCTTTACCCGGTTTCAACACGTTGCTGACCCAGTAAGGCGTCCAGGTGTAGTAAAGCACCGGTTTGCCCTGTTTATAGCGGGCCAGCGTATCGGCCATAATTGCCGCATAGTTGCCTGAGTTTTGCTTAACCGTATTGGCCAGGCCGTAGGCTTTAATTTGAGTATCAATCACTTCGCCACAGCCCCAGCCCGGCTCGCAGCCGACCATGTCGGCCTTGCCGTCGCCGTCGGCATCAAACAGTTTGGCGAGCTGCGGATCTTTTAACTGCGACAGGTCGTGAATGTGGTACTTATCGGCCGTTTTCTTGTCGATGAGGTAGCCCTGGGCGGCACCGGTAATGAACGTGCCCTGACGGTAAAACTTCTTATCACCGCCGGCGGCATTAAACATGTCGGTTTGCAGCGGATCCCAGTTCACCGCCATGTAGGTCGAGTCACCGCTGGCTATCGCGGTGTAGGCCACGTTGTAATCGACTTCACTTGTTTGCTGAACGTCATAGCCCAGTTTGGTCAGCGCGCGGTTAACCAGCTCAGTCTGAAACGATTCTTCAGCGAGGGTGCTTTGCAGCGGTTTAACCACCACGCCTTTGCCTGGAAGATCTGCCGCCATCGCCTGCGAACCTACCAGTGCTGTGAAAGCCAGGGCGACCATGCCACCATTGCATAATTTAGGGGGGTTATTCATCGGTATGTTCCTCAAGCTTTTTTAATAAAAGGTTTGGTTAACAGACCGATAGGACCATGCGCATACCAACGGGTAATGCCTTTGCTGCGACGGTCACGGCCTAATGCCTGTGTCAGACGGTCGAGAATAATGGCGAGAATAACGATACCCACCCCGCCAATTGACGCCAGACCCATGTCCAGACGGCCAATCCCGCGCAGTACCATCTGACCCAAACCGCCGACCGCAATCATCGAGGCAATCACCACCATCGACAGCGCCAGCATCAGCGTCTGGTTAATACCGGCCATGATGGTCGGCATTGCCAGCGGCAGCTGAACTTTAAACAACAGCTGGCTTGGGCTGGAGCCGAACGACTCGGCGGCTTCAATCAGGTCTTCCGGTACCTGATTGATACCCAAAATCGTCAGACGCACAATAGGCGGCAGAGCGAAGATGATGGTGACCACTACGCCCGGAACGTTACCGATACCAAACAGCATCACGATAGGCACCAGATAAACGAACGCTGGCGTCGTCTGCATGGCATCGAGCAGGGGACGAATAATTTTGGCTGCACCTTTGCTGCGGGCCAACCATATGCCGAGCGGCAGTCCTATCAACACGCAGAAGAACAGCGAGGTGAGCACCAGCGCCAGCGTGACCATCGCCTGTGACCAGGCACCAATCGCGCCGATAATCACCAGCGACACCAGCGTGGTAACGCCCATGCCGACACCGGCCATTTGCCAGGCGATCAGCGCAAAGATGATGATTGCCAACGGGGCGGGCAAAGATTCAAGGCCGTGCTGGAAACCGCTCAGAACGAAATCTACCGGTACGCGGATCCCCTGAAAAACAGGACGGAAATGTGAAACCAGCGAGTCAATCCCGTAGGTGACCCAGCGGTCGAGCGGGATCAGCGTGTTGTGAAACGGATCGAGAATATTAAAATGCTGGTGCTGCTCGGGTGCCACGTTCAACCAGCTGTCGGCGCTGGGCGCACTTTGTGCCGCGGCGTGATGTGCGGCATCCGGCGTGCTGGTGGCCGCATCGCTACCGCCCCAAGGGTCACTGCTGCCTGCGCTGCTTGAAGCCGAATCAGCAGGGGCTGGGGCTTGTGTGGCGGCATCGCTGCTGCCACTGGCCCATGGATCATTGGCGTCGGCGGCCTGTGCGGCCTGCGCGTGCTGTGCGATATGAAGATTAGTCGATGAACTGGTTAACGGTTGACTCATTCTGATGTCCCCTCTTTATCCAACGCCTGAAGCAGCATGGCCTTGGAAATAATGCCAATATAGTTGTTCTCTTCGCTGACGACGGGCACCGCGCAGGGTGCGGCCGCCACCTGAGAAATCAGTTCGCTGAGCGGCATGTCTGCCGGTACCGGAGCCGGTAATTCCAGCAGGGCGCTTTCCAGCGGTTGATTCTCTTTCAGCGCACGTTTCAGAGAATCTGCCGACACAACGCCGATAAATTTCTGTCCACGCTCAAGGACATAACCATATTCGCGGTCTTCATCTTCGAGCAGCTTCAGCGCGGCACGAGGACCAAAACCCGGGGTCTTGCGGATAAGCGTCACCGGACGACGGCGGGCAATATCTTTGGCGCTGAATACCTGACTGATATCCACGCCGCGGAAGAATGTGCGCACATAGTCGTTGGCCGGATTGTTAAGGATCTCTTCCGGCGTGCCGACCTGCACCACTTCACCGCCCTGCATAATGGCGATACGGTCGCCGATGCGCATGGCTTCGTCGAGGTCGTGCGAAATAAACACGATAGTGCGCTGATGCTGAGCCTGCAGTTTTACCAACTCATCCTGCATTTCTGTACGGATCAGCGGGTCAAGCGCCGAGAACGCTTCATCCATCAGGAGAATGTCGGGGTTATTGGCCATAGCGCGAGCCAGACCCACGCGTTGACGCATACCGCCTGACAGTTCATCGGGGTAAGAGTGGGCGTAGTTTTCCAGACCGACTTGGCGCAGGGCATCAAGCGCCTTGGCGTTACGCTCACCTGTGGGTACACCGGCCAGCTCCATACCAAAGGCGGTATTATTGAGCACGGTAAGGTGTGGCATGAGGGCGAAAGACTGGAAAACCATGCTGATTTTGCTTCTGCGCACCTGGCGCAGTTTTGATTCAGATATTTTGGCAATATCTTCACCATCAATCAGCACTTCTCCACGGGTTGGTTCTATCAGACGATTGAGAAGGCGTACCATGGTGGATTTTCCGGAACCGGAAAGCCCCATGATGACAAAAATCTCGCCTTCTTCAATGGCCAGACTGGCGTTTTTCACACCAAGTGACAGACCCGTTTTCTCGAAAATCTCTTCCTTTCCTTTGCCGGAATCTATCAGCTTAAAGGCTCGCTCAGGGTGCTCGCCGAAGACTTTATATAAGTTCTTAACTTCGATTTTAATTGCCATGCAATTTTTCGTTCCCTTGGTCGTATTTTAAATACTGTTATTTGAATGCGTGCTATAGAAAATTTCCTGTAAACAGAATATCAAGCGGTCTATACCCTAACACACTAGAAATCTGAGACAAGTCTCAAGGTTCGGTGAGGGAAATTAGGATGGGTCCCATTATTATCTCAAATTATTCGCCTGAGGCCTTGTCCGTTAAGGGATATTTGCGGTTGAGGTAGGCTAATTATTATTTGTCATATTTATAACGTAAACGGAACTATTTTAGGCCGTTTTAATTGATTTTAAATAATAAAATTTACATGTTAAGTTGTTGTTTTTAATGTACTTGTGTCGCGCTATTTGATTTAATTTTTTACAGTGTAAATAACTGTAATGTGAAAATTTCAAGATATTGCGGGGATGGGCGGGAATATGCGTGTTAATAGGTCGTGTTCTGGGGATGGGAAATGCCTGGAAAGCGGGCTGTTGAGTCACTGAAATAGGTATTTTAATGCCGATTTTTTTCATGAAAATACGCCACTATTTTATGGCGTTTTCAGGAGAATTAGCTTTCCGATACAGACGTCTCGGATGGCCAATATTGCCGTACTGCATCTCAACCATTATGAACGCTGTTTCGACGCAATACTCCAGATATCGGCGGCCAGTCGTTTTACTGATGCCCACCTGCTCTACCACCTGATCTACCGACCAATTTCTCTGCGGTTCACTGATGAAAACCTGCTTCACCAGCTCCAGCGTATTGGGCTCTATGCCTTTGGCCAGCGGGGTTTCCGGCTGTTCGCTGCCGGGCAAATTAAACAGCTTGTCGAGGCTCTGCTGATCAAGCGTTTTCACCTGACGCAGGCTCTGCGCCAACTGCATAAATCGTGTCAGCGAGCTTTGTAGACGATGAAACGAAACCGGTTTGATAATGTAGTCAAAAGCGCCTGCCCGCATCGCCTGGCTGCAGGTCACCATGTCGCTGGCGGCGGTAATGAAAATTACCGAGCAATCCATGCTCTTGAGCAGCGACGTATTGATCAGTTCAATGCCTTGACCGTCGGGCAAAAAATTGTCGAGTAGCACCAGCCGCGGTCGATAAAGCTCGAGCAGCTTTTTGGCCTGCGCCAACGTCGGCGCGATGCCCACCACGCGCAGGCTAAAGTTTTGCTCGATGAATTCACGATGCAGAAGGGCGAGATGACTTTCATCCTCGACGATCAGCACGTCCATGGCGCTGTAGTTATTCATAATCGTTATTCACAGTAGAGAGTCATCTTGCTGGGCCCGGGGAGTCAACGGCGACTGCTCGGCTAAATAGGGGATAAACACCGAAAATACGGTGCCGCGTGGGCGATTGTCCGAGATTTCAATCATCCCCTGCGCCTGACGGACATAACTTGCTACCACATAAAGGCCGATGCCATGTTCGCTGCCGGTGTGCTCAGAATGGCTAACAGCCTTGCTGCTGACCCCTTGTTCAAACAGCTGCGGACGCAGATCGGCGTCAATTCCTGCTCCCCGGTCGGCAACTTCAATAATCAGCTGGTCTTTGCTTTGGGTCAAATAGAGTTCGACCGGCACGTGCGGCGCATCAACTTTAAGCGTGGCCTCCACCGCGTTATCCAAGAGGTTACCGACTATCGACATCAGCTCATTTTCACTGAGCGCAGGGGGAATTTGGCTTACCCCACAGGCAGGGTCAAAACTCAACTCAATGCCTTTTTCTTTGGCGCTGACGTATTTACCCAGTAGCAGGCCGCACAGCGCAGGTGACTGAAAACGCTGCGAAACAAAGTCCAGCACCGCCTGAGCGTCCGCCGACTGCGCCTGAATGTATTTCAGCGCCTCGTCATAGCGCTGCATTTGCAGCATTCCGGCCAGCGTGGCGGTCCAGTTGAGCTGCTCGTGGCGCATAATGCGCAGATTGTCGGCGTAGCGTGTCACCTGACTTAGTTGGCTGCTCAGGGTATTAATGTCGTTTTTATCTCGAAAACTGAACACCCAGCCGTGCAGCGCCGGTGCAGGAAGCTCAATCGGCACGCGGTTGACGATAACCTGCCGCTGATTAAAGAGCGCAATCTCGTCGTGGCGTTCACCCAAACGCTTGTCGGAGATAAAAAAGTCATCCGGCGTAGCGATAACGTCCGTGAGGTTCTGCCCAATGAGTTGCTGTTCCGGCAGCGTTAAGCCCAACAGCTCGCGCGCCGCACGATTGATGGTCAAAATATGCAGACGATCGTCAATGGCGATCACCCCCTCATAAATGGCCTCCATCAGTGCTTTCTGCTGACGCACCAGCATCGCTATCTCGCGGGGTTCGAGCCAAAACATCTGCTTCTTAAGATTCTTGCTAAACAGCCATGAGAAGCCAAACAGCGCCAGCAGTAGCAGACCGCCAAAAAACAGCGCCTGAGCCAGCTGTTTTAACGTAATTTCATCAATGTACGAGGTAAGATACCCCACGGACACAATGCCAATCACCTGATGATGGGCATCCAGAATCGGCGCTTTGCTGCGCAGCGAAACACCAATTCCACCCTGACGAATCGAAATAATGGTTTTACCGGCCAACACTTCACCGTTATCACCGCCGACCATCGGATGATTAACGCTTTGCGGCTGACTGGAATGATAAAGGTGAATCTCATGTTTATCGCCAATCACTATATAGCTGGCATCGCTGTGCTGGCTTAGCGGGTCCATCAATCGGGCGATACCGACGGTGTCGTGTGCGGCAACCCGTGTCGATAATTCGGGGATCAGCGCAATCTCGCTGGCCTGAACTTTGGCGCGATTGCCTAAATCACGGTGCATTTGCTTATCGACAATATGGAACACAAAAGTGCCGAGCAGCACCAACAGCAAGCAGGAAAAAGCCACCAGGCAGAGAAATAATTTTATTTGGAAACTCAGTTTCACTCTCATGCACCAGACCTGACTTTTTGAAGGGGCAATTCTCGGTTTTACTAAAAAAACACTAAAAATTATATGATTATTAACATTAACTCCATAAAAACCATTATAACCTTTAACACTGCGGTTTTAATTTGAGTACTGTCACAGCCCGATGCCCCCACGATTTCTATTCTCTTTCCTAATACCAACAAGAAATAAGAAAGAGGTCATGGCCATGAGCACAACCGATGATTCTTACATTGTCGTAAAAGAAAAAGATCCTGTGGCAAAGGAGCTCGCCGCTGCCCGTCATACCGCGGCTAAAACTGCCCTACGCGACAAATGGTGGCGCGTACTGGATAATTACAAGGTCGGCATTATTCCGCTGCCCTTCTTTGTTCTGGCCGGCGTTCTGATTCTGCTTGACTGCCTGAGTGGTAAACTGCCCAGCGACATTGTGGTCATGGTGGCTACGCTGGCCTTTTTCGGCTTTGCTTGCGGCGAGTTTGGCAAAAGATTGCCGCTGTTAGGGAAACTCGGCGCGGCGGCAATTTGTGCCACCTTTATCCCCTCGGCGATGGTGCATTACGGACTGTTGCCCGACGTAGTCGTTGAATCAACCACTAAGTTCTACAAGTCGACCAACATTCTCTACCTTTATATCTGCTGCATTATCGTCGGCAGCATCATGAGCATGAACCGTCAGGCGCTGATCCAAGGTTTCCTGCGTATTTTCGTGCCGATGCTGTGCGGTGAAATCGTTGGCATGCTGGTGGGGATGGCGGTGGGTATGACTATGGGGCTGCCGCCGTTCCAAATCTTCTTCTTCCTGATCCTGCCGATCATGGCCGGTGGCGTCGGAGAAGGGGCGATCCCGCTGTCGATGGGCTATGCGGCAATCTTGCATATGGAGCAGGGCGTGGCGTTGGGTAAAATCTTGCCTATCGTGATGCTTGGCGGACTGACCGCCATCGTGCTGGCCGGGATCCTTAATCAGCTAGGGAAACGCTACCCGCATTTGACCGGTGAAGGCTCGCTGATGCCCGCCAAGAAGGGCGCTATCGCTAACGGCAACGACGAATTTGAAGGCACGCCTGGCATCAACGCTCTGGCTTGCGGTGCGCTGCTGGCTATTTTGCTGTATATGGTCGGCATGTTGGGACAGCGGCTGATTGGCCTGCCTGCACCCGTCGGCATGCTGTTTGCTGCGGTAGCGGTGAAGCTGGTGCACGGTGTTTCACCGACCATTCAGCACGGTTCCATGGCGG
This sequence comes from Rouxiella sp. S1S-2, assembly GCF_009208105.1. Taxonomy (NCBI): domain Bacteria; kingdom Pseudomonadati; phylum Pseudomonadota; class Gammaproteobacteria; order Enterobacterales; family Yersiniaceae; genus Rouxiella; species Rouxiella sp. S1S-2. The sequence goes on along the minus strand of NZ_WFKL01000001.1, from coordinate 4,547,885 downwards.
TCTATAAGTTTTTCCGCACCGCAGTGACTTATCCGATTCTGTTTGCCGTGGGCGTGGCTATTACGCCTTGGCAGGAGCTGATGGATGCCTTCACGATTCAAAATCTGGTGGTGATTGTCTCAACCGTTTGTGCACTGGTGGGGACCGGCTTTATCGTCGGCAAAAAAATCGGTATGCACCCGATAGATGTGGCGATTGTTTCCTGCTGCCAAAGCGGGCAGGGCGGTACGGGTGATGTAGCCATCCTGACCTCGGGTAACCGTATGACGTTAATGCCGTTTGCACAGATTGCGACTCGAATTGGTGGCGCGATTAATGTTTCGATTGGTTTGTTAGTATTGGCGAAATTCTTCTCATAAGCACTCAAAGCCCTTGCCTGGCAGTGCCTAGGCAGGGGTTATCCTCTCACTATTTTCGATAATCCGCACATTTCAGCCCACCGTAATCGCTACCTGCGCAACTCACATCGAGATTTTTCTCCATAACGAATCCATAAGTCTGATTCTAAAGGGCTATTTTCCCGCCATTTTATTTCTTATTATTTCTTATTATTTCTAAATATTACCAAAAATAATTACTCAAGAGAAAGAGGTCGAGTTTCTACTCTGTTTCGCAAGGATGAATTTTTACTATAAATGGATCAAAATGATGAATCTAAAAAATCGAACTTTATTATCTCTAGTCATCGGTAGCTTTTGTGCGGGAGTTGCACCTACAGCCTTTGGTCACGGAGCATTAGTCAGTCCGCCAGCACGCCAGGTTGCCTGCATAGAATCAGGTATGGCGGCCAACTGTAATAAAGCCTCAGCAGACAGTAATGACGCTGGACAATCAATTTACACATGGCAAGAGCTGACGGGTTTTGTTTACGGCAATCACAGTGCAGCAGAGGCCAGAAAGGTTATCCCTAGCCATCTTATTTGCTCCGGCACGTCTAAAGGATCTGGATTCAGTCAGCCTAGCGCAGAGTGGAGGACCACAACGATCACACCGAATAACAACGGTCAGGTCACGATGCGTTATGGCTATACTCAGCCACACAACGTTTCATGGATTGAATTCTACATCAGTAAAAAAGGGTTCAATCCTGCTGAGAAAGCATTAGGCTGGGATGACATTGAACTACTGGATACGGTGGTTTCCTCCAAATCGGTTAGCTCAATAACGGGGCAGAGATATAACAAATATGAGGATTATAAAATCAGTATCCCGGAAGACCGAAGCGGCCGGGCTGTTATATTTACCCGCTGGCAGCGTCAGGATGCTGCCGGTGAAGGTTTCTATGGCTGTAGCGATGTGATTATTGATAGGAATGGCGGTGAGCAACCCCCGGTGATAGAGGATCCGGAGATAGGTGAAGAAGAAGGTACCGATTGGTTTGAATTCAGCAAGTTTGCCCAGAACCATAAACCCGCAGTCGGTAACTATGTTCACTTCCGTACAATGGGAGGCATTAAAGGCAGTAATCTGGTTGATATCAGGAAAAAGATCACCAGTGCTAACGTCAACGATCAGTGGATTTCTGAGCTGGCTTACGACATTAACACCAACCATTCCAATATCGTTCTGATTGGTAAGCAAGATGGCGGTGGCATTGTTACCTTTGATCCTGCGAATTTACGGGGTAATGGTATTTTCCTTCGCGATAAAAATCAGTCTGCGGTCTTGACCGTTGAAAAAGCAACGGATGCACCGGTTGCTGTGGCACCTGCTGACTTTACCGTGACAGAAAATGCGGCTAGCAGAGGCTATGATTTAGATGGCTCTCAGAGTCTGAATGCGGCATCTTACCTTTGGACAATTATTGACTCTGACGGGGGTAAGTTTACGCTGCAAGAGCGGAACGGGGGTTCCTGGGTATCGCAAGTAAAACAGGCGAAAGCGCGTGCATTAATTAAACCCAATACCCATGGCAAAGCGGTTTACCAATTAACCGTGACCGGTAAAGACGGTAGCAAAGACGTTAAGCGCGTGACCGTGACGGTTAAAACCAACGGTGCAGTAACGCCGCCAACGCCACCGACTCCGCCAACGCCGCCGACCCCTCCTGTGGGCGATTTCCCAGCCTGGGATCAGGGTAAAACCTACGTTACCGGTGATAAAGTCAGCTTGAACAACGTCAACTATATTGCCAAGAATTGGACCCGATCCAAACCGGGCGTAGGCAGTGACTGGACATTTGCTGATGCGAGTGTGGTTACCGAGTGGAGTTCTTCAATGACCTATACCAATGGCAACTTGGTCACCTACGGTGGAAAAACCTGGAAAGCGGCGTATTGGAGCGTCGGCAATACGCCGGGTCAACACGCAGTTTGGGTTGCGCAATAATATTCCAGTAAGGTAAAAAAAATGCCTGCACGTTATGCGCAGGCATTTTTTATCTGCCAAACTCAATGGGGGGAAGTTAAAAATTCCAGTCCTCATCTTCAGTATTTACCGCTTTACCAATCACGTAAGATGAGCCAGATCCTGAGAAGAAGTCGTGATTTTCGTCGGCGTTTGGCGATAAAGCCGATAATATTGCCGGATTTACATCCGCCATGCTGGCCGGGAAAAGCGCCTCATAACCAAGATTCATCAGCGCCTTGTTGGCGTTATAGTGCAGGAATTTCTTCACGTCTTCACTCCAGCCCACGCCGTCATACAGCTCTTCGGTGTAGCGAACTTCGTTGTCATACAGGTCCTGAATCAGGTCAAATGCCTGATCCTTTATCTGCCGCTGACGTTCGGCGCTTTCGAGCTTCAACGCCTGCTGGAACTTATAACCGATGTAATAACCGTGTACCGCTTCGTCGCGAATGATCAGACGGATCAGGTCGGCGGTGTTGGTCAGCTTGGCACGGCTCGACCAGTACATCGGCAGATAGAATCCTGAATAAAACAGGAACGACTCCAGGAATACGCTGGCGACTTTCTTCATCAGCGGATCTTCGCCGTTGTAGTAAGAGAGTACGATCGCCGCCTTGTTTTGCAACGCGACGTTTTCCTCACTCCAGCGGTAAGCATCGTCGACGTCTGAGGTCATGCACAGCGTTGAGAAAATCGAGCTGTAAGAGCGTGCATGAACCGCCTCCATAAAGCAGATATTCGAGTACACCGCCTCTTCATGCGGGGTCACTGCATCTTTCATCAACGTGGGGGCACCGATAATATTCTGCACCGTATCGAGCAGCGTCAAGCCGGTAAAAACGCGGATCGTTAGCTGTTTTTCTTTCGCATTCAGCGTTGCCCATGAGGGAATATCATTGGATAACGGCACTTTTTCCGGCAGCCAGAAGTTAGAGGTCAGTCGATTCCAGACCTCTAAATCTTTGTCATCCTGAATTTTATTCCAGTTAATGGCTTTGCTGATCGGCTGTGCTGGCAGCAGTTGTTTAACCGAGCTCATACTTTTTCCTTAAATTTAATCAGTTAAAGCGTGCACGACACACAGCCCTGAACTTCAGTCCCTTCCAGCGCCATCTGGCGCAGGCGGATGTAATAAATGGTTTTAATACCTTTACGCCAGGCATAAATCTGCGCTTTGTTAATGTCGCGCGTAGTGGCGGTATCGCGGAAGAACAGCGTTAATGACAGTCCTTGATCCACGTGCTGCGTCGCCTCAGCGTAGGTATCAATAATTTTCTCGGGGCCAATCTCGTAGGCGTCCTGGTAGTACTCAAGATTGTCGTTATCCATAAACGCCGCCGGATAGTAAACGCGACCGATTTTGCCCTCTTTGCGAATTTCCACTCGCGAGACAATCGGGTGAATACTGGAGGTCGAATTATTGATGTACGAGATAGACCCCGTCGGCGGTACCGCCTGCAGATTCTGGTTGTATAACCCATGCGCCATCACTGACTCTTTCAGCGCGGTCCATTCGGCGACGCCCGGAATAGTGATGCCGGCCTGTTCGAATAGCTCGCGTACGCGCTCGGTTTTCGGATGCCAGATATCCTGCAAATATTTATCGAAATAGGCGCCGCTGGCGTAGGTCGAATCTTCAAATCCTTTGAAGGTTGTACTGCGTTCCATCGCTAACTGGTTCGAGGCGCGCACGGCGTGATAAACCACGGTGTAGAAATAGATATTGGTGAAATCCAGACCTTCCGCTGAGCCATAATAAATACGCTCCCGTGCCAGATAGCCGTGCAGGTTCATCTGTCCCAGACCAATGGCGTGCGAGTCATGGTTACCCTGCTCAATCGACGGTACCGAGCGGATATTGCTCATGTCTGAAACCGCAGTCAGCGCACGGATTGCCATTTCAACCGATTGACCAAAATCTGGTGAATCCATAGCGGCCGCAATGTTCAGCGAGCCGAGGTTGCAGGAAATATCTTTACCGACCTTCTGATAAGACAGGTCTTCGCCATACACGGTTGCCGAGTTGACCTGCAAAATTTCCGAGCAAAGATTGCTCATATTGATACGGCCCTTAATCGGATTCGCACGATTTACCGTATCTTCAAACATCATATAAGGATAGCCAGACTCAAACTGAATCTCGGCCAACACCTGGAAGAACTCGCGGGCGTTGATTTTGGTTTTATGAATGCGCTTGTCGTTAACCATTTCGCGATACTTCTCGCTGATGCTGATTTCAGACATCGGCACGCCGTACACTTTCTCGACGTGATAAGGCGAGAACAGGTACATGTCTTCATTGTTTTTAGCCAGCTCAAACGTGATATCTGGGATCACGACGCCGAGCGACAGCGTTTTGATGCGGATTTTCTCGTCGGCGTTTTCACGTTTGGTATCCAGGAAGCGAAGAATATCCGGGTGATGCGCGTTGAGATAAACCGCCCCCGCGCCCTGACGTGCACCCAGCTGATTCGCGTATGAAAAGGCGTCTTCCAGCATTTTCATAATCGGGATCACGCCCGACGACTGATTTTCAATGCGCTTGATGGGGGCGCCGACTTCGCGAATGTTGGTCAGCATGAAGGCCACGCCGCCGCCGCGTTTAGACAGCTGTAGCGCTGAGTTGACCGAACGTCCAATCGACTCCATGTTGTCTTCAATGCGCAACAGGAAGCAGGAGACCAGCTCACCGCGCTGTTTTTTACCGCAGTTGAGGAAGGTCGGCGTCGCAGGCTGGAAGCGGCCGCTGATAATTTCGTCCACTAAATGACTGGCGAGTTTGATATCGCCCTGCGCCAGCGTCATCGCCACCAAACAAACGCGGTCTTCATAGCGCTCAAGGTAGCGCTTGCCGTCGAAGGTTTTTAAGGTGTAGCTGGTGTAGTATTTAAAAGCGCCCAGAAAGGTCTGGAAGCGGAATTTTTTGGCGTAAGCCTGTTTAAACAAACGCTTAGTTGATTCAAAGTCGTAGAGGTCGAGCACGGCGGCTTCATAATAGCCTTCTTCCACCAGATAACGCAGCTTTTCAGCCAGGTTGTGAAAGAACACGGTGTTCTGATTCACATGCTGAAGGAAGTATTGGCGTGCGGCCAGTTTGTCTTTATCAAACTGAATTTTACCCTCGGCATCGAACAGATTTAACATCGCGTTAAGCGCGTGATAGTCCGGTGTGCCGACACCCGGATCGGTGATTGCTAGTTCTGTCGCTGCCAAAATTCAGTTACTCCCTTTTTGACCTTTGCAACGTCTTCCGGTGTGCCCAGCAGTTCAAAGCGATACAGGTAAGGAACCTGGCACTTTTGCGAGACTATTTCACCGGCAATGCAGTACGCTGCGCCGAAATTTGTGTTGCCAGCGGCAATAACGCCGCGGATGAGTGAACGATTGTGTTCGTCGTTGAGGAAGTGGATCACCTGTCTAGGGACTGCCCCGACCGCCGTTCCACCGCCGTAGCTGGGGACCAGCAAAATGTAGGGGCACGCCATTCGCAGTTTTTCGCCTTGTGCTGCAATCGGTATTCTGACTGCCGGCAAACCGAGTTTGCCGACAAAGCGATGGGTGTTTTCCGACTTGCTCGAAAAATACACCAGGCTGCTCATTACCGGCCTCAGTGCACTTCTTGAAGCTGGCGCAGGGCGGTAATTTTGTCAGGACGGAAGCCTGACCAGTGGTCGTCACCGGCAACAATCACCGGCACTTGCTGGTAACCCAGCGCGCGGACTTGCATTAATGCCTGCGCGTCCTGCGTCAGATCGACAACGTGATAGTCAATGCCATGTTTGTCCATAGCACGGTAGGTGGCGTTGCATTGTACGCAGTCTGGCTTGCTGTAAATGATTATGCTCATGATTCGCATTTACCTTTAGGGTAAGATGACTGAATTGTTTACGGCTTATGTTCTGCCTGTTATGCAGGAAATAAGCCGTAAGATGAGTATCGAAGGGTTATCCGCTGTCGACCAAAAGAATACTAGATGTAGTGGTGATAATTATCAACCCAACTAGATATAGGCTTTTTGAATGATTGATTATCATTTGGCCGGAAAGGGCCGTGAAGCCGCATGGAATCTGGCTTAGCTTTATTTCGGTATTTTAAAGATTTTTTGTAAAGGTGAGGTTGTTCGAATATTGAGCGATTTTTACTTGCAAAATAAAAAAGCCCCAATGCGGGCGATCCGGCATTGGGGCTTTTAAAGCATTATCATTTACCGCAAAAAAACCACTCTGGCGTCAGAGTGCCGCCTGTGAGGCTACTTACGAGCCAGCAGCACACCCAGCACGATACCGACTGCGGCACCCACACCGACGCCGTGCCATGGGTTTTCTTTAACGTAATCCGTCGCTTGGTTAGCTGCGTCACGGGCATGCTGAGTAAGATTGGTATTGCCGTTGAAACGGGCACGGGCATCGCGCAGTACGCCTTCTGCCTTGCCGCGAATTTTCTCCAACTCATCTTTAGTCTTCGAGTTACCGGATTTCAACACTTCATCCAAGGTATCGGCCAGCAAAGTAATGTCCTGGTCTGCATCACGCTCGATTTTTTCTGATTTCTTAAACATTAAGCTCTCCATGTTTGAACATTTTGTTTAGAACGGGGTATCGGATAATACTCACGGTTCACTTTTTTATCGGCCTGTTAAAAGCATAGCCCAAAATAGGGCTATGTGACCGATATCACGTGGGATCGCTCAATAATCACCCACAAAACAGAGTAATGTGAGGTGAAAAGAGAGTTATAGCGTGTGATTTTCTTCATTAGTGACGAGGACTTAACTCTGCTGGCTCGGATTTTTCTGCAAAATAGGCGTCAGTCAGACAATTGATGACATTTTTAAAACGTTTTTTCATTTGCAGCATGGAAAAACCTGTTTATGCTGTGAATTCCACAAAACTGTGATCTACATCCAGGCTAGTCCATGTCCCCAAGTAAGTTTCAAACTAATTTACAGTTAAATAAGCGCATACTGTCGATAGTCATTTTCACATTTGTTTGCTATTTGAGCATCGGTTTACCCCTCGCGGTACTGCCCGGATTCGTTCACGGCAAGCTCGGTTTCAACTCGGTTCTGGCGGGACTGATTATCAGCGTGCAGTATTTCGCCACGCTTGCCAGTCGTCCTCACGCCGGACGTTTCGCTGACAACATTGGCCCTAAAAAGGTGGTTATTTTCGGACTGGCCTGCTGTGGCATCAGTGGACTGTTCTACGTATTGGCCTTTTTAAGCAGCGCTATCCCGGTGCTTAGTCTGATTCTGTTGTGCTTTGGTCGCATATTTTTGGGCGTAGGCGAAAGTTTTGCCGCTACGGGCACTATTTTATGGGGAATTGGCGCGACCAATCCTATTCACACTGGACGAGTCATCTCATGGAACGGGGTGGCAACCTATGGCGCAATGGCCGTGGGCGCGCCGCTGGGCGTGCTGCTTAACCTGCATTGGGGACTGCTTGGCGTAGCGGGCTTGGTGATGATTATTGCTGTGCTTGCCATCGCTCTGGCTTCGACAAAGCAGGCCATTACTGTGGTCACCGGTAAGCGTATCGCCTTTCGCGCCGTGGTGGGGAAAATTTGGATGCACGGTCTGGGATTGGGCTTCGGGACCATTGGTTTTGGCGTGATTGCCACCTTTATCACCCTCTATTATGCAGACAAAGGCTGGGAAGGCGCGGCGTTTACCCTGACCCTGTTCAGCATGGGCTTTGTCGGCATGCGATTAATATTTGGCAGCAATATTGCGCGCTTCGGCGGCCTGAAAGTGTCCGTTGTGTCTTTTCTGATAGAAATTATTGGCCTGTTGATGATTTGGCAGGGGCACAGCCCGTTCAGCGTTGAAATCGGCGCGTTTCTTACCGGTTCGGGTTTCTCGCTTATTTTTCCTGCGCTGGGCGTAGAGGCGGTGAAGCAGGTGCCCCAGCAAAATCAGGGCACGGCCTTGGGAACATACTCGGCATTTCTGGACCTCGGCCTGGGCATTACTGGCCCGGTGGCTGGTCTGGTGATTTCACATTTTGGCACGCCGTCAATCTATCTTGCCGCCTCATTCATGGTGATGTTGGCGATAGTGATCACGCTTAAAATGATGCGTATTGAGAATCGCAAAAAGCAAAACGAATAGGGCAAAAATTTAAATGATCCTGCTGGCAAAAGCTTAGATAATTCCTAAATAGCCGTGAATTAAGGCTAAATGCATTGTTTGACAGATTTATTGCGGTAAGGTCGCCATGCGGTTTAGATAGCGAGGACAAACCATGTATTTACGGCCCGATGAAGTGGCAAAAGTGTTAGAAACATCCGGATTCGAACGAGATTTTATTGACGATAAAGCCTATGGTTATCGCCGAGGCGAGCACTATGTTTATGTCAATCGAGAAGCGCGTTTTGGTCGCACGGCGTTGGTTATTCACCCTGCAATGAAAGAGCGCAGTGAACGATTTGCTGAACCGACGGCGTCTTCTCGTAGCAGTCACGTTTACACCCAATTTCCTCTCGACCTGGAAAGTGAAGCCGTTGTTTATTATGGCATTTGCCACGGTTTCAGCTCACGCCAGATCCTGAGCAACTATCTGGATAACGTCTTCAGATAAGCCCAAATATGTCCCTTCCCCTTTCGGGGGAAGGTTCGGATGGGTTGTGTTTAAACCAGGTGAATTTGATTAAAGGTTTCGTTGTAAGTGCGGCGAAACTGCGCCAGCTCGAACGGTTCAATATCGAGTTCGGCGAAGTAAAATAACGCCAGCTCGGCGTGCTCACTGGTCAGCACAGGATCGAGATGAGCGCGAACCAACACGTTGCGCCAGTGGGTAATATTCTCGTCAGAGGCATCTTTGATGAACGTATGATAAATAAACACGATATAAGCCGCTTTGCGGATCTCTTCTGCGTATCCCCCGCTAATCGAGCGAATAAACATCGCGCTCTGCCGTTTGCCCATCTCCAGCAGCATCGAATCAATATAAACCGGTTTTATCTTTAATAAACTGGCCAGTGAATCGTTAGCCTTTCTGGTATCTGCGGTCATAATCCAATAGCCGACAACAAAAACCACCACCAGTGCAGCAATCATAATCCATATCATTCTTGACTCTGGCCTCCGGCCTGGGTGCGTAATGCCAATGAGTTTATAGGGTTACTGCGCTTAATCAACAGCAAATCGTCTTCCGAATTTGTGCGTTCATAATGCAATGATAAACTGAGTTATTCCCGCCTTTTATGGAGTTTGCCATGGCCCGTAATATTGAAATCAAAGCACGAATTGACGACTTTTCTGCTCTTTACGCCGAAATAGCCCTGCTGGCCGACGGCATTCCCGACATCATAGAACAGGATGACACCTTTTTTGTTTGTCCGAATGGCCGTTTGAAACTGCGTACGCTGGCTGTAGACCGCGGCGAACTTATCTTTTATCGGCGGGTGGATCAGGCTGGCCCTAAAACCAGTTTCTATTCTCTTTCTGAAACTCAGGATCCGAACGGACTGCGCGAAACGCTGACCTTAGCCTTGGGCAGTGCCGGTCGCGTTATTAAGCAGCGCACGCTGTTTAGGGTCGGACAAACCCGTTTGCATCTTGACCGCGTCCAGGGACTCGGTGATTTTCTTGAATTTGAAGTCGTGTTGGACGAAGATGAAACTGAAGCGCAAGGTATTGCTATCGCAGAGGATTTACTTGAGCGTTTGCAAATTCAGCGTCAAGAACTGGTGGATCAGGCCTATGTCGATTTGCTCAATCATCGGCAGCAGCACCCCCTGTGATAACCCACTCTCTCCGCCCCTATTTCTTTCATAAAAGCAGGTGTTATGTCAGTTAAACGTCGTTTTAAACAGGTTGATGTTTTTACCGCCCAACCGCTGAAGGGTAACCCGTTGGCCGTTATCCTTGAGGCTGAAGGTCTTGACGATGCGCAAATGCAGGCGATTGCCCGGTGGACCAACCTTTCAGAAACGACCTTTGTTCTGCCGCCGACCAACCCCATCGCCGACTATCTGGTGCGAATCTTTACTCCAGACTACGAGTTGCCTTTCGCCGGTCATCCTACGCTGGGCACGGCGCACGCGCTGCTCGAGACAGGATTGATACCTAAAACGCCGGGACAGTTGGTTCAGCAGTGTGGCGTGGGGCTGGTGCCTGTCAATCAACTGCCTGAGGGCGGACTGGCCTTTGGCGCACCGGCGGTCAACATTACTGTTCTGGCTCCAGAAAGCGTTGCACTGCTGGAGGATACGCTGAAAAACACGCCGCGAGCATCAGGCTTTGAAGCGTACATCGTAGATATGGGCATTCGCTGGCTGGTGGTGAGAATGCCAAGCGCCGAAGCCTGTTTGCAGCTCAATGTTGATGCGGCTGCCTTGGCGGAACTGCAAAAGCAAACGCAGGTTAACGGCATCGCGCCGTATGGCCCGTGCTTGAATGATAATACGCTGGACTATGAGCTACGGGCGCTGTTTATTGAGCAATCGCAGTTGGTAGAAGACCCGGTTACCGGCAGCGCGAATGCCTGTCTGGCGCGCGTGCTTGCCATGCTTGACTTCCCCGACGGTGGCGAAACGTCTCGTCAATATCGCGTTCGTCAGGGCACTCAACGCCAGCGGGACGGCAGAGTGTTTGTGCGCTATGAGCAAGGTCAGCCGTGGATAGGAGGCGAAACCTGCACAATAATCGACGGTACGCTCACCGTTTAACGTGGTCTTTTTTATTGGGCCACCACTGAACCAGCGACTCACAGGGGCGGATATCGTAGAACGCCTGTCCAAGCAGATGATTGATAATTTTTGCCGATCGCCAGGCGGTTAATGTCAGCTGGCCTTCGGCCGCGCCGTGGCTGTGTATTCCCGCATTTACCGCGTAAATACGGTTAGTCTCAGGCCCGTTCCAGCGAAGATTAAAATTGGCCTCCAGCGGCAGATGCTGCTCTTGGTCATAGGGGATACGTTCGAGCAGTGGCGCGAGATAGTCAGGCAGTGCGGGTCGATAACCGGTGGCTAAAATCACAATATCCGCCTCAAAATGCTCTTCGCATTGGCTTAGACCGTGAGTAGCCAGCAGTTGGAAACGGTCCTCGGCGGTCCGCGTAACGTTTTTCAGCGCTCTGTGTGGCAACAGTGAGACGTTTCTCGGCTGCTGCAGCACGTCGAATCTGTGGTAAAGATGATGATAAATCTTTTCCAGCGTGTGATAGCTGATGCCGTCCGACGGTAACTTTTGCGTTTTTATCTCTTCCTGTCTGACTTCGTCGGGCAGGGTGTAGAAATAGTTGACGTATTCGGGCGTGAAATATTCATTGGTAAATATCGACTCGTCCAACGGTTGAAAATTAGGCCGCCGCGACAGCCAGGCGAGGTGTGCCGGTTCTCCCCAATGTCCGTCCAAGGTATTGAGCATGATATCTGCTCCACTTTGGCCGCCACCAACGATCATCACTCTTTTGCCGTTAAAGTCTGGCTCCAGCAGCTCAATCTCTGCGGCGTGAAAACAGTTTTCCCCTAGCGCTGAACGCGCTGAAAGCGGGGTCCAGGGCGCATGACCTGTGCCCAAGCAGATATGCCGCGCGCGATATTCTCCTTCAGGCGTTTGCACCTGAAAACACTTGTCGCGGTCGTTAAAATCGATATTTTCTACCGGATGTGAGAAGTGCAAATTCGACATTTTTTTGCAGGCCCACAGCAAATAGTCTGAAAATTCATCGCGGCTGATGGTCAACTGCTCGGTGGCGAGAAAACGATAGATTTTCTTGCGCTCCACCAGGTAATTAATAAATGAGAATTCGCTGCGCGGGGAAACCGTGGTGACTAAATCCTGTAGAACGTAGGTCTGCATCGTGGCGGTGGGCAGCAGCATGCCAGGATGCCAGCCGAACTCGCGGTTGGCATCAAAAAAAGCACTCTGAATCAGGCCACTGTCCTTGGCCATCGCCGCAAGACTGAGATTGAAAGGGCCGATGCCGACGCCAATAAGATCAAGAGTCATGTCCGTTGCTCCATGAATAGGTTGTCCTAAGCATAGTTCACGAAAAGGCTTAAAGCGGAGTGCTCTTGAGAATGTGAATAAAGGACTGCATAACCGGAGATGACTCAATATTATGCCGATAAAGCAGCCAGGTACGGTTTTTAACCTGTTGGCCCTCCAGAGAAATGGGGCGGCGATAAAGGCTTTCTGGCAGGGGTAAATAGCTCGAAATAATCGCGTATCCCAGGCCGTGCGTGACCATTCCCAAACAGACTTCAAGTTTGTCGACGGTCATGGCAATGTTAGGCGCATGAGAGAAATTAGCGTTCCACCACCTTTCGAGCAGCTGTGTGACATGCTGGCCGTGAACAATGCGAATTTGCGGCAAATGTGGCAACAGGGCGAAATCGAAATCTTGCTGACTTATCAATAAATAATCATCCTCATCAATCAAGTCTTTGCCTTCTTTCCAGTGATAGTCGTCTTTGACGATGGCGATATCAATATCGCCGCGCTGCAGCAGGGTGAATATTTCTTCGCTCAGTCCGCTCATTAAATTAATGCGAATACCAGGGTGCGACAGCCGAAAACGGCTAAGCAGCGGCGGCAGTCGATACGCGGCATAATTACTGGAAACGCCGATAGAAATCTCGCCCTGCTGCGCCATCTCCAGACTGTGCAGATTTTCCTTGAGCAGCTGTAAATCGCGCAGAACTTTTTGCGCATGCTGCGCCAGATATTCCCCCTGCGCACTAAACACCAGGCCCTTGTGTCCGTCGTCGAACAGGCGAATGGCCAGCTTGCGCTCTATTTGCTTAAGCCGATAACTCAGGGCGGGCTGTGAACTATAAAGCTGCTCGGCGGCGCGGGTAATATTCTTATGCTGATACACGCTGAGAACGGTCAGCCAGTCTTTTTCATTCATACCTTATTTCCCCGATGTCCGCCCGGCTTGAATAAGCCGCTCAGCGCTGTGCTTAGAAAAGTGTCATAAAATAATTTTTGCATGAAAGCGTCTGCAGATAAAAACACTTAATTGGACGGTCGCCTAAAAATCCCCTATTTGTGGTAGATGTTGAGAAGAACCTCCTATTTCTATCAGAAAAAAGCCGCAAATTAAGGCGTAATCTGCACTTGCTCAGGGAAAAATCATGTCCGAATGCACCAAAAAGGGTCAAAAAGATAAAATTATTTATACCGTCGACAGTCTGGCTCCTCGTCTTAAACATTTGGCGTTAACGATTCATGCTAATCCCGAGCTGAGTTTTGAAGAATTTGAGTCCGCCACGGCGCTGATTTCCCCTTTGCGTGAGGCCGGATTTCAGATAGAGGAAAGGCTAGGCGATTTGCCTACTGCGTTTCGCGCTACCTACGACAGCGGCAAACCGGGGCCGACTATCGCCCTGCTGGCGGAATACGACGCGCTGGTCGGATTGGGTCACGCCTGTGGGCATAACCTGATAGGCACCGCATCAATAGCCGCTGCGCTGGCCTTAAAAACCGGTTTTCCTGAGCTGAGTGGGCGGCTTGAAGTGATAGGAACGCCGGCGGAAGAAGAGGGCGGAGGCAAGATTATCCTCGCTGAAAAAGGCATTTTTGACGATCACGACGCGGTGATGATGTTCCATCCGCGCGACAAAACGATGGTCGTTCGCGGCGGACTGGCCTGCGTTGATGCCGTATTCAAGTTTTATGGCAAGGCGGCGCATGCAGCCTCTGCCCCGCAAAACGGCATTAGCGCGCTCGACGCCGTGATCCACACTTTTGTCGGTATTAATGCGCTGCGCCAGTTGTTTACCGACGATGTGCGGGTGCACGGAATCATTACCGACGGCGGCAGCGCGACCAATGTTGTGCCCGCCTACGCCGAGGCAAAATTCCTGCTGCGTGCCAACACCGTGAAAGGGCTGGCCACGGTACGCGCTAAAGTTTTCGCAGCGGCGCAGGGTGCAGCGGACATGAGCGGTGCGCGTCTAGAAATTGAAGAAGGGCTGACCTATGCTGAGCGTAATAATAACCTGATGTTGGCCGAGTTTTTCAAACAAAACCTCGATATTTTGGGCGTTGAAGTGGTGCCACCGCCGCGCAGTGGCGGAATTGGTTCATCTGATATCGGCAACGTCAGCCAAATCACTGCTGCAATCCATCCTTATCTGCGCATCGGCGATGTTATGCCGCACACCCCAGAATTTGCCGAAGCCGCTGGGTCTGACGCCGGACTCGAGGCAATGCTCAATGCCGCAAAAGCTCTCGCCATGACCGCCGTTGACCTCATTGAAAGCCCCGAGATGCTGCGTGCGGTAAGAGACGAATTCCTCAGTTGGAAAGCGCAGAACTGAAAACCGGTTGCGTTGAAGAAACCATTATCCTCAGAAAATAAACTTTTAAGAAAAAAAGACGGGAAAAAGAATCATGAAAACCACCATCAAACACACTCTGGGCCTTGCCCTGCTGGGCTTGACGTTGACCACCGGCGCGGCTCACGCCGCCGGGGAAACACTACGGGTTGCCGCCGATCTCAGCTATCCACCTTTCCAATTTCGCGATGCGCAAGGGACGCCGAGTGGTTATGAAATTGACGTGACCAACGCTATTTGCAAAGAGATGCAGGTGACGTGCAACTATGTTGTCACCAGCTTTGACGCTGAAATCCCGTCGCTGCTGGCCAAAAAAGTTGATTTTATTTCTCCGCAGGGTGCCACTGAAAAACGTCGCAAAGTCATCGATTTCAGCGATTTTGTTTACCATATTCCGACCAAGCTAGTGGTGCAAAAAGGCAGTCCGCTGCTGCCGACGCCTGAGTCGTTGAAAGGTAAACGCGTTGCGGTGCAGCAGGGGTCTATTCAAGAAATGTATGCTAACGCCTACTGGCTGCCAAAAGGCGTTGACGTTGTCGCCTATGCCGATCAGGACACCATCTATCAAGATTTAGTCGCCGGTCGTCTGGATGCCGCATTAAGCCCGGCGGTGGCGGTAACTTACGGCTTCCTCAACAAACCGGAAGGTAAAGATTTCACCCTGACCGGTCCTGAAGTACGTGACGACAAACTGTTCAGCATCGGCTCATCCTACGGCGTACGTCAGGGTGATGCCAAAACCAAGGCGCTGCTCGACCAGGGATTGGCAAAAATTATTGCTGACGGCACCTGGGATAACATTCGTACCAAATACTTCGGTGACCTCGATATCGCCGTACATCAGGGCGCTGGCACAAAATAATGGCCTTTATTGCCCCCGTTTTTGAGCAACTGATGCCGGTTATGGATGAGCTTCTGCAGGCGTATTCTTCGCTGCATCGTTTATCCGGTAGCGAAGACGCCGAGCGTGCCGCCAGCCTGCTGGTTAATGTGCTGCACTCGCACGGGCTTGATGCGCGACTTGAGCATTGCCCGCTGCTGCTGAGTGACCCGCTTGCCGGTAGCCTGACGCTGCCCGATTTTCCCGATTGGCAGGGCCAGGCCAAGACCCGCTCCTTCTCTGCCCACTGTCCGCAGGGTGTCAGCGCAGCGCTTTATTACGATGCGCAGTCAACCCTTGCCCGCAGCGACCTTGAGTGGCAGCAGTGGGCGCAGCAGGTTGAGGGCAAGATTGTGGTTGCCGATCAGGGCCTTGAAGATTACGTACAGCGTCTTGATGCGGCGCGGGCGATGGGTCTGGTGCATATTTGGACCTCAGCCGAAACTGCGCTGCATGAGGAAACGGTTGGGCCGATTTGGGGAACGCCGACGTTGGAGGATGCTCAGCGTTATCCAAGGCTGCCGGTGATTTCAATTAACCAGCGTGACGGACAACAGTTACTGAGTAGCATGACGCTCGCCACTGGGCCAGTTCGCGCCGAATTGCGCACTGAGTTAGCGCGACACGTGCGTGAATGCAGCCTGCCAGTGGTCGAAATAGCCGGTCAAAGTGACGAGTTTGTACTGCTGTCTTCCCACTATGATTCTTGGCATGAGGGCGTTACCGACAACGCAACCGGTAATGCGCTTTGCGTCGCGATGGCCATTCACTTTGGGCAGCAGTCCGCGACGCTTAAGCGCGGGCTGCGCATTGCCTGGTGGCCGGGTCATTCCAATGCGCGCTACGGCGGCTCAACCTGGTATGCCGACAACTATCGTCTGCAGCTCGGAGAACGCTGCGTGGCGCACATTAATGTTGATTCACCAGGCTGCCTCAATGCCGTTCAGGTCGTGATTAATGCCAGCGGTGCCGAGTCGAATTCCTTTCTAAATCAGGCTGTAGAGGTTATTACCGGCAAGCCGGCGCTGCGCATTACGCCTCTTGGCAAAGGGGGGGATCAGTCATTTTGGGGCAGCGGCGTGCCGTTGCATTTTGCGCTGCGGGAAGTGCCGCTCGAGAAAACCAGTGATTCACCGGGCAGCGGTGGAGGGTGGTGGTGGCACACTGAAGAGGACACTTACGACAAAGTGGATTTGAACATTCTCTGGCGTGATTGCCAAATTCACGCGCATTGGCTTACTGCTTTGCTGATTGAGCCGTCATTGCCGATAGATGCCGTCGATTACCTTGAAAATAACCGGCAGGCGTTACGTCAACTACAGCAGAGGTTGGACCCTGAATTTAGCCTCGCACAGATCGAACAAAAGTTACGGAATTTGCAGGATCCGATCGCCCATCTTCAGCATTTGTCGCACAGCCACCCCGATCGTTGGCAGTCGATCTTAGTGCGCACCGTAGCGGATCTTCATCGCCTTCGTTACAGCGCCACCGATGATTTTCACTACGATCTCAGCTATCGCGGCGGTGCTTTTCCCGGTTTTCAGCCACTGGCGGCAGATCTAGGACAAACCACTCCCGAAACAGCACTGATGATGCAAACGCAGTATCGCCGCCAGTGCGATCGCGCCTTGGCGCTGCTGCAAAAAATCAGTAACAGGCTGCAGAAATAATCAACCGATGATTACTGCAAGTCTTTAAGCATAAAAACGCTCAGCGGATCGTCGAGATAGTCGCCAAAACGCTCGGTGATCATAAAACCACATTTTTGATAAAGGCCGATCGCCCCCTGATGATCAACGCCAGTTTCCAGATAAAGGCGCGGCAGCCGCAGCCGTCGCGCCTGTGCTTCAACTGCCGTCATCAACTGTTCGGCAATACGTTGTCCGCGAAACTGCGGATTGACGTAAACCCGTTTAATTTCCGCCAGCCCGTTGTCGCCAATATATAAACAGCCGCAACCGACGCCCATGCCGTCAACGTCGGCGATAAACGGGTAATGTTCATTATTTGCCATCTCCTCAAGCGGCATGCTGTAGTCACTTTCGGCTGGATATAACACACTCTGGTAGGCATCTAACTGACTGACTAACTCAATAAACTGCGGGTCCTTCAAGGTGGTGAGATTGATAGTGAGCACGCGCGTTTCCTTATCCTTGGTTAATCACTAGCAGATATCGACAGGGTTGTGCATCGACGTTATCAAAAGTGACGGGTAAATCAACGCCAAAAACCAGCACATCGCCGGGCAATAACGAGTAACGGGTTTCGCCGTAATAGACCGTTAACTCACCCTCAACTAACCACAGGCGCTGCTTATACGGTCTGTTTTCCCAGCGTGGATAACTCACGCGGGACTGGGCTGGCAGGGTCACTTCAATCATCTCAAGAGCCGTTTGCGCCTCGGGCGGCAGCACTTGGCGGCGTAAATAACCGATATCGGGATCTTGCCATACCTCCTGTTCATCACGGCGCATAAAATGTTTTGGTCTGTCGCTGTCGTCAGATAACAGCAGCGTAACCGACACGCCCAGGCCGGCGGCCAACCTGCCAAGGATTGTCGCGCTCGGGCTGCTCTCCTGGCGTTCAATTTTGGAAATCATGGCCTTGCTCACTTGTGAAAGCTCGGCTAACTGTTCCAGATTCAGGCCCTTGCTTTTGCGCAAAGCAAGCAGGCGCTTTGCAATGACTTCACCGATTGACATTTTTTCTGTCGCCTAATTTACTTTTGTGGAATTAATTCTACTATATTGGAATCTGGATTAACAAGAGGGGGATCGTTATGAATCTGATCGACTGCACTGAATCTCGACACGCTGGCGCTATACTCGAGATCTTCAATGAGGCTATCCTTAACTCAACGGCGCTTTATGACTACCGTGAGCGTGATATTGGAAGTATGGGACCGTGGTTTGCCGCTAAGCGCAATGGTAATTTTCCGGTGATTGGATTAGAAAATAGTCAAGGCAAACTGCTCGGATTCGCCAGCTATGGGACTTTCCGCGCTTGGCCTGCTTATAAGTATTCCGTTGAGCACTCGATTTATATTCACCCACAGCATCGCGGTCAGGGGCTGGGGAAAGTTTTACTTAATGCCCTCATTGAAGAGGCAAAACGGCGACAGGTTCACACGCTGATTGGCGGAATTGACGCGACTAATGCCGCCAGCATTGCACTGCATACCCAGGCTGGATTCATTGAGGCGGGGATTATCAAGCAGGCCGCCTATAAGTTTGATCGCTGGCTGGATTTGGCATTTTATCAGCTGATTCTGTCAACGCCTGAGCATCCAGTCGCGAAATGAAAAAGCAAGCCGCGGAGTGTTATCGGCAGGCAAAGCTTTTAGGCTCAGTGTATTGAGCCAGTGAGAGAGATTGACCATGAAGCACGATAAATATAATACCGACGACGAAGCCCGCTGGCAGGCGATTGTCAGCCGCGACGCCAAGGCTGATGGTGATTTTGTTTACGCCGTTAAAACGACCGGGATTTACTGTGCGCCCTCATGCCCGTCACGAATGCCCAATCGTGACAACGTAGAGTATTTTACCGGCGCCGCTCAGGCTGAAAAGGCAGGATATCGCGCCTGCAAACGCTGTCGTCAGGGGCGCAACTCTTTGCTCGAGCAGCACGGTGCACAGGTTGAGCAGGCTTGTCGTCTATTAGAAACCTGCGAAAAAACGCCCACACTGGCACAAATTTCCCAGCAGGTAGGCCTCAGTGCTTATCATTTTCATCGCATATTCAAGACTTTTACCGGACTCACCCCGCGTGCTTATGCGGTAGCCAAAAGACAGCAGCGAGTTCGTGAAAAACTGGCAGAAAATCAGACGATTACCTCTGCAATCCTTGATGCAGGCTATGCTTCAAACGGCAATTTTTATGCTTCTTCACCGGCCAGCCTTGGCATGACGCCCAAGGCTTTTCGTGCAGGGGGCAAAGGCACGGCGGTATGGTTTGCTTTGGGCCGATGCACGCTGGGCGATATTTTGGTGGCGGAAAGTGCTCGAGGGATCTGCGCGATCCTGTTGGGTGATAACCCGCAGACGCTGATCGAGAGCCTGCAGGATAATTTTCCTCATGCACAACTGATTGGTAACGATGAGAATTTTGAAAAAAGGATCGCCACCGTGGTCGGTTTTGTGGACCAGCCGGGTACCAGCCTGAGGCTGCCTTTGGATATTCGCGGTACGGCATTTCAGCAACGAGTTTGGCATGCGCTACGCACTATCCCTGTTGGAAAAACACTGAGTTACGCCGAGGTGGCTGAAAGAATCGGTTCTCCTAAAGCAGTACGTGCCGTTGCGGGAGCCTGCGCGGCCAATTTGCTGGCCGTGGCCATACCCTGTCATCGGGTGATAAAAAATAATGGTACGCTTTCAGGCTATCGCTGGGGAGTAGAAAGGAAAAAGTGCCTGCTGGAGAAAGAGCAGGGCGCATAGCCGCTGATTTTCCAGCAGGCCAGCCCTGCGGATTTATTTTATCGCCACCCTGAAACTTTCAAGCTTCTGTTTTTGTTCACCTTCTGGCGTGAAGTTTTCGGCGCCAAGCCATTGCTGAAACGCTGACTTGATTGGCGGCCATTCACCGTCGAGCATCGAATACCAGCAGGTATCGCGATTATTGCCTTTGGTGAGCATTGCCTGACGGAAAGTACCTTCAAACTGAAAACCAAAACGTTTAGCCGCAAAGTTGGAGGGTTCATTCAGACTGTTGCATTTCCATTCACAGCGGCGATAACCCAATTTATCAAACAGATAAGTAAGCAGGAGATAAATCGCTTCCGTTCCAAATCGCGAACGCTTCATCAGCGGTGACCAGTTCACCCAACCGATTTCTGCTACACCGTTTACTGGATCGAGGCGCATTAGCGAGACGCCGCCAATCGCGCGCAGGGTTGCCTTGTCAATCACGGCGAAATAGAGCGGATCTTTCAGACTGGAAATTTTAGTGATGTAGGTATCACAGTCGTGCTGAGTAGCCGGACGATCGATTGAGAAATAGGTCCAGTCGCGATCGTCATCAATGCTGTGCCACGCGTCAAACAGCGACTTGCTGTGCTTATTAACGTCTAACGGTTCGAGACGGCAATAGTCTCCTTCCAGCGTGCTGCGCTCAGGGAGCGGGCGCGCTTGCCAGCCGGAGACTTCATCACCAATCGGCTGTCCAAAATGATTAAGGGTGGTCATCGTTATTCCGTTTTGCCTGAATAAGTTGCGTTTTACGTAGAGATTATAAAATCAGAAGTCGCTATCTACCGCAACCGCCTTCACCTGGCATCAGCAATTTTCGGCCAGAGTGCAAGCCCCGCAAACTGCGAGTGGAATCACAACCTGCGTCTATTTTTCATCCATACCTTCTGCAATGTTGTATAACAACTTTTACTTTGTGATGATATTTAAGCCAATTATCCCTCAAACCTGTGTGATATCCTTGGTCAGTCGTGGTTTTTTTAACGTGGGAGTGAGCAATGGAAAACAAAAACGTTGAAGATAATAAACAGCAGACTTCTCCTCTGTCTCGTCGTCATCTGCTGCAGTGGGGGGCCGCGGCTATAACGTTTGGGCCAATAATGCTGCCGCGGAGTACGCTGGCCGCCGAGGCACCAGTCCCGTCGCCTTCGAATGCGTCTTCGTTGGAAAATTCAGCACCCGTTGCCCATTCTATGGCGCAGGGATGGCAAGACTTACCGCCGATACTGGCTCGAATAAAAGCGCCTGAATTTCCACATCGAGATTTCACGATTACGGATTTCGGTGTTAAACGGCAGGGAGAGGATGCTTCACAGGCAATTAAGCAGGCTATTGAAGCCTGCCATCAGGCCGGTGGCGGACGGGTTATTATCCCGCAGGGTATATATTTCAGTGGCCCAATTTGGTTGAAAAGCGGCGTTAATCTGCACCTCGCCGACGGCGCTACCTTGAAATTTTTCACCGATCCTCAGAAGTACCCTAACGTGCTTACTCGTTGGGAAGGTATTGAATGCATGAACTTTTCCCCGCTTATTTATGCCGTTGATGCCGAAAACGTTGCTATTACCGGTAAAGGGACGCTCGACGGGCAGGCCAGCAAAGAGAACTGGTGGGCCTGGAAACAGGCCGACGGCACGCAGGTTAAACAATATGGCGACATGAAAAAGCTGATGCAGATGGGGGAACAGGGAACGCCGGTGGCCGAACGGGTGTTTGGTCTTGGACATTTTTTACGGCCTAATTTCATTCAGCCTTATCATTGTAAAAACGTTTTGATTGAAGATATTACGATCATTAATTCACCGATGTGGGAACTGCATCCGGTCCTCAGCGAGAATATTACTATCCGCGGCGTTCAAATTCATTCCCACGGGCCGAATAACGACGGATGTGATCCCGAATGCTGCCGTGATGTGTTGATCGAGAACTGTGTTTTTGATACCGGGGATGACTGCATAGCCATTAAATCAGGCAAAAACAACGACGGTCGGCGAGTGAATACGCCGTCAATCAACATTGTTATTCGCGGTTGTAAAATGTTGGACGGACACGGTGGTGTGGTGCTGGGCAGTGAGTGCTCGGGTAGTATTTACAATGTTTTTGTTGAAGACTGTGAAATGGACAGTCCCCATTTGGACAGAGTATTACGCTTTAAAAACAATGCAGTACGCGGCGGTAAGCTTGAAAATGTTTTTATGCGTAATATTCGCGTCGGTCAGGTTAGCGAGGCAATATTGACTGTCGACTTCTTGTATGAGGAAGGTGAGAAAGGGCCTTATAAACCGGTAGTCCGCAACGTGTATATTGAGCAAGTCACCAGCAAGAGCAGTCCAAGAGTGATGTATATCGCCTCATTTAAGGGTGCCGAAATAGACAATATCCATTTTTCAGACTCTGTTTTCAGCGGCATTACTTCCAGTGAAGTCATGTCAACTTCGGGAACTGTTTCCTTTCGCAACGTGGTGATTGAACCCAAAAATAGACCGCAGGGGCTTAACTCACGTTTACCTGCTCAGGGATGGTAACTTTCATTTCCCAGCGATTAATTGATTGGTTAAAGTGGAAGCAACTGATTTTTTCCTGATTAATTCCTGAGGCCATGATGCAAGAACTCGATACGATCGTAAATTTGGCGGCTAATCCGATTTTGGATGCGAATTTTTTATCCCAGTGTAAACGTACCCTGGATGAAAAGGGCGCACTGGTCTTGCATCATTTCCTTAGCCCGGCCGCGCTGACAGCGATTAAGCAGGAAGGCGATGAAAATCGTCATCTGGCCTATTACACCAGCAGCAATCACAATGTGTATTTACAGAAACCTGACGCTGGACTGCCGTCCACGCATCCGCGCAATCGGCAGATTGTTTCCTCAAAAGGCTGTATTACGGATGAAGAGATCCCGCAGAATTCGGCGCTGCGAGCTTTGTATGATTCTGCGGATTTTCAAGCGTTTCTGTGCACCGTGTTGGGAGAAGAGCAGCTTTATCCCTACGCTGACAAGCTTTCTTCAATCAATTTGCACTACGCCAGTGAAGGCCAGGAGCTGGGCTGGCATTTTGACAACTCCTCGTTTGCTATCACCTTGCTGATTCAGAAACCGCAGGCTGGCGGTGTGTTTGAGTATGTTGAAAATCTGCGCAACGCCGACGCTGGCGACATGAATTATGCTGGCGTCGAGAAGTTGCTGAATAAAGAAACGGAGCCGAAAAAACTGGGTATAGAAGCGGGCGATTTGGTACTGTTCCGCGGTCGCAATGCCATTCATCGCGTTACGCCTACTGAGGGAGATACCACGCGTATGTTGGTGGTGCTGGCCTACAATTCTCAGCCTGATATTTCGCTGTCAGAAACGGCGCGAATGACTTTTTACGGGCGCATTTAACCTTCTATAAAAAGGATGCGGGTTCTACGTCGAGTGAATCAGCATCCTGTTGTTATTATTGGCTAGAGCGTTGGCAGTGCGCTAAAGGCGCGATTAAAAATTTGTTGGGTGCGCAGCTGAACCAACTGCTGCCAGTCTTTATCCTGCGGATAAAACCCCTCAAACAGTTCACCCTTGATTTTTTTGCCCTGTGCACTTTGCGGGTCGCCATGAAGATGTAGCCAATGGTCATCGCGGACCAGATGATGCATCGTTTCCCCGTCATAGGTTCCGCACTCAATCACCAACTGAATCAACTGCGCGTCTGGCAAATTGTCGAGCATAAACTGAGACAGGTAGCCGGTTGCAGTGGCGGTTACGCCGGTATCGCTGCCCATATTTTTGCCCGTGATCAGCACATAAAGCCACGGGCCAAATACGTCACGCGCCTGCTGTAATGCCGGATAAGCTTTTTGCGCGATAGCCATCAGCATCGGATTACCGTAGGCCCCGGCACCTGTATGCAAATCAAAACTGATAATGGTTTTGGCGTGGGACAAATGGGTCTGAATAATTTTTAGCAGCGTGCGGTTTGACCAACTTGGCTGCTGACCACCAAAGAAAATACCGTCGGCGTGAACGTATTGCCCGGCTTCAACAATTTTCTTCACCTCAGCCCACCCAGACTCCTGTGCATGTTTATCCATCAAATCATCTGCCGCGGCTCGCTGTGGGCCATTAAGATCTTTACTCAGATAAATATCATGTAAATCTTCATATCGCGCATTGGCTGGCAGCGGTTGACTGAAATCTACGAAGTTTCGATTCAGATCCATGTTGTCTTCGTTAACTCGGCGAAGGTGCGCGGTCCCCCAAGGATTGATCAAGTGGATCATCACTACGGCGGTATCGGCAGGCAGGGGATCGGCAGAGTTCATTTTCAGCCAGTCAATCTGGCTTTGCGATCCATAATAGCCTTCAATGCCGTGGGTGCCTGACACTATCACCAATAAACGTGAGGCAAGCGGGTTACCGAGAATGGCGACATCGGTTGCCAATGCTTCACCTACCAAGCCCTTTAAGGGATGGGGATAGTGTGTAACCTTGGCACCTGCTGCTTGTGCTGCCGCAAGAAAGCTATCACGTTGAACGCTGAAATCTGGGAGTCGCACGTAACCTTGCAGCATCAGTATTTCCTTATTTAATTTCTGGATTGTCAGCCAGCATCAGGCTGGTCGAGTGGCACTAGGACTTTTTGTTATAGACTTCAAAGCTAAAGTATTTTTTCTCAATTTTCTCAAAAGTACCGTTTTGATGAATAGCGACCAAGGCCTTGTTGATCATATCCACGTGCTCTTTATCGCCTTTACGCAGACCAATGGCCGTACCGGCACCCAGATATTTCGGATCGTTCAGCATCTCGCCACTAAAGGCAAAATCCTTGCCAGCTGCGGTATCAAGGAAGCCCGACTGGGCCGCCGCGGCATTCGTCAGAGTGGCATCAACGCGGCCAGACTGCAGATCCTGATTCACTAAATCCTGATTCTGATAGGACACAACGTTAATCCCTTTGCTCTGCCATAGCGCTTGAGCGTAGGCTTCCTGAATGGTGCCCTGCGCTACGCCGATGGATTTACCTTTTAAAGATTCTGGAGTGGGCAAGATACCGCTGCCCTTTTTAGCCACCAAGACGCTTGGAATATGGTAAAGCATGTCGGAGAAATCAACCTGAGCCTGGCGCTTTGGCGTGACGGACATGGCGGACAATACTGCATCAAACTTTTTAGCATCGAGAGCTGGGATGATGCTGTCAAAGCCGGTTTCAACCCACTGGCATTTCACCTTTAACTCCTGACAGATGGCATTGCCCAGGTCGACGTCAAAACCCACCAGGCTGCCGTCTGCCGCCTTAGTTTCAAAAGGGGCAAACGTTGGATCAACACCGAAGCGCAAAACTGATTCTGCATTGGCGAGAGAGCTAAACGAGGCCAGAGCCAGCAGGGTAAATAACGCGCTTTTTTTCATCAGAAAATCCTCAGGGTAAAATGATGGCCGATCTGAGTAAGATACAACCTATCTTTAAAATTTCATCCGAGAATACCTGAGTGACGATGCTTTCAAAACACAGGAAATAAAAACAGTTTATTGCTCCATCCTGAGGTGATAGAACAGGAGGAATATAGGGTAGGGAGTGAAATGCAGGGAGTCTTTCTCTGAATACTTGGGGGGATAATTTATGAAGATCAGAACTGCAAAACAACAAGATGCTCAGGGATTATGGCAATTACGTAATCGCGCGTTTCGTCATGGTTGTGCCGAGGTTTATGAGTCGTCAACCTTAAGCGCCTTTACGCCCGAAATCATGCCGGAGGGAATGAAAAAAGTCATCGCAGAAAATCAGGTTTTCCTCATCGACGCATCAGAGGGAACCACGCCCTGTGCGTGCGGTTATCTTGACTTGGTAACCGGGAATGTCGAGGCTATTTTTACATTGCCGGAGTATCAGGGCAAAGGCTTGGCGTCGGCGATTATTTCGGCCATTAAGCAGCAGGCCAGAAGCCTGGATATCAAACAACTGACGTTGTCGTCTACACCGAATGCGGTGGGATTTTATGAAAAACAGGGATTCAGCGTGGTGTCGCGTGGAAAATATTTCTCTCACTCAGCACAAACGGATCTGGACTGTGTTGAGATGATTTGGCGGGATCGATAAGATCCCGCCATTTTATATTCCTTACTTAAATCGTTACATCCTCGACGTTAGTAGAATCAATGATTGGCGGTATTTTAGGTACTCAAGCGAGTGATGGCGAAAGTATGGCTTTACTCATAAACACTCTGCTACTGCCGGTCGGGAGGCAAGGAACTTCTCCAAAGCGCTGCCAGCCGTGCTTGGTGTAAAAATCGGGGGCCTGGAAACTGAGGGTATAAAGCACCGCCGCGGAGCATCCCCGTCTCGCGCCTTCTTGCTCAAATTGACGCAGAATTCTGGAACCCAGACCTGAGCCTCTAAGCTCTTTAGGAAGATAAAACAGTTCCACAAACAGCAGACCGAGGGAAGATCGTCCGAGCATGCCGCCCAGCACTTTGCCCGTTTCAGGGTCTTTAACAACAATAGCCAGCGACTGCCTGTCCTGAATGCCAGCAGTGTCGACATTAAAGCTATCCAGCCCATCACCAATGACCTTTTTTATTTCATCATCAATGACATCGGTCATTTGTAACTGATACTTTTCCATCCCTACCTCGGTCAGTACTTTATAAGTAAATTCTGCACCGATAATGGCGTTGAGCCTGAGCAAAGGTCAAGTGAATCCCCCGTGTCATAGCCCACCTAAATGAGGGTGTAGGAAGGGCTAGCATGGTTTTATTCATCATTGTGGCAGCAAACGTGCAGTTTGTTACCCTCGAGGTCACGGAAATAAGCGCCATAATAGTTTGCGTGATAGTCAGGGCGCAGGCCCGGTTTTCCTTCACATTCGCCGCCCGATGCCATCGCCGTTTTATAAATTTCATCTACAAGAGCACGTGATGATGTAAGAAATGCCGTCATTTGACCATTCCCCGGAGTAGCGGCCTGTTTGTTCTGAGGACGGGTGATCACTAACAGCGGCCGATCGGCCTCGGCGAGCTGCCAGGCGGCCCAGGGTACGCTGCGGTCGCAAAAACGCAGCTTCAGGCCAAGCGGAGTCAGCACCGCGTTGTAGAAAGAGAAGGCTTGTTCAAAATCGTTAATGCCTAATGTTATGTGTGAAAACATCGCTGAACCCTCTTTAGCTAACGATAGTGTGAATTATTTATCTAATGAGCATACTGATGAGTTATCGATGAGTAAAATACCGATATTTTTACGCCAACAAATGCAAGGCCGTCATAGGCTGGGTCGCGTGCAATCAGTGCGCGATAAGGCACGTCGTCATCAGATAAATCAAAAAGCATGATTTAGCTCACTGGCAGGAATGGTGGGAAAAGCATAGAGGATTTCGTCAATACCGGGCGATGATTTTTGGACGTTGATTTTAATAGAGGATTTGCGCGGATGGCTAACGCTTGATAATGAGAGCTCAGCTCCTATGTTTGAGTTGCCGAGGCATAAATCCTCGGCTTTCAACGAACTAACGGTCCTTCGTCGACTGTGAAACAACGGAGCCTGCGAGTGTTTGAGTCACCTCATTAGACGCAGGATTTTTTAAAGCCGTGGAGGCGATAGTTTGCAGGTCTTCGCCAGTCTGATTTTCAGTTCCAGACTGAGAAAGTACAGAACCGGCTAAGCTTTTCTCAATGGCTGAAGCTTTGGGATTATTGAGAATTTTTGCCGCGAGATGCGAAACGCTTTTAGATGATTTCTTAATATTCTTCGCCATATATATATTTAACCTATGTAGGAGGTGAAATGCATTTATAATTCTTATGTTATTGATTTTAATGAAAATAAAGAGGTTCCACATTATAGGCTAAGTGGCGAAGTATCAACCTTATGTTAGGTCTTTCGCTTAGTTACATGACCGATGTCAATTAATGTTAGGCGAACGTGCAAGCATGTTTTTATCAGGTTAAATAAGTGAATGAATTTGGGGGGAGGGCAACGGGCTGGGGCAAGTCGGCTGGGAAAGTTGTTCTGCACGGAGGTGGTTGGTAGGTAAAAGGAAAATGTGAGTTCAGGTTTGTAGGGTAGGCCTATCGGTTGGCTAATGGGTGGAGTTGCGGTCTAGAAGTTGTCCATATTTAACATTCTGAGTGTATCGACAGTTATTGGTTGAAAATGATTTAACTTAAAGTTTTACTAACAAATTAGGTAAAACCAGCAGTTATACCTTTCACTAACAACAGCGAGTCTAGGGATGAATTTTTTTAAGGTTAACTTAGGGGCAGTTACGACGAGGTCCTCGAGCATAAGTTTCTGTGGGCGCCACAGTTCAGCTTTAACGAAATAAAAGAGACCAAGTATGTCAATATAGGTTGGTCAGCTGTAGCTAAGGTAAAAAAGGCGATGTAATATTTTGCTATCGCAATGGTGAAATTTTATGCCTAGCTAAAGCCCTGTCTGATTGTTACCCAGCAGATCGACCTCAAAACCTAACATTTGATAAATGGCAGAAGGAGGGCTGGAAAGTAGATGTTGAACTAACCGAATTCCGGATCCTATTAAAGCCGATGAATTTAAAGATTTTTTCATCGAAAATTATAATACTCAATGTATACCTAAAGTTTTCACTTCAAAAAAACAATGTGCGCAGTTTTATATGTCAGCGATCCCTTCAGCAGCTGGCGTATTGCTTTTAAGTCATATCCAAAGTACTGCATATATAGTTGATAACTTCGACATGCCTGATAACACTATTGAAAAAGAGGATGTCGCGGATCGAGATACAGTCCGAGAAATTATGATCAAGGCTAGAATCGGACAGGGGCCCTACAGAAAGAATCTCATCGACATCTGGAATGGCAAGTGTTCAGCAACCGGCCTAGATTATACGGAACTTCTGATAGCTTCCCATATCCTTCCTTGGTCTCTTAGTGAACCACATGAACGCATCGACCCATTTAACGGTTTTCTGCTATCTCCCAACATAGATAAGTTGTTCGATAAGGGCCTTATTAGTTTCACTGATGAAGGCGCACTGTTGTTAGGTAAATTAATTACCGATGAGGTTCTCGAAAAGTTAGGTCTCTCGAAAAGCCTGGAAATTTCCGCCATCAAGCCGCAGAACTTGCCGTACCTTGCCCGGCATCGAGAGCTGTTTGAATTTCAAACAAAGTAATGAGTAAAGCAGGCTTTTAGGTCAGTATAGATTCGCCATATCTGGCCCCTTCCATGAATAGGCCTACTGTTTTGGACTACATCGTAGCGTAGGCCTAAAGGCAGTCCAATAAATGGTGGATATACGAGGACGATACTGGACTATCACGGACACAAAAAAGCCCGCAGACCTTGTGGGGTGCGGGCTCTTCGTACTTCTCCGGACTTATCTGGTAATAACCGGAGTACTATTTGGGCTGGGGGAAGTTGAGAAAATTAGCTAACTTAATGTTTTAACTAGTTAATTACGAATTCAGGTTTGTGGTGTATACCTAAACGTATACCAATGCAGATAATCGTACTTCGTTATGTTCATATTTTGAACGCTTTGAGTAGGGTGCCTCTGACTAGCCTACGCGATACAAAAAGATTTATAGAAAAACTGGTCACAGTGTTCACTTTTGTATTAATGATTATAATAAACAGTTAGTTATGCGGTGATTAGTAGATGAAATCAGTTCACTATAAGTGACGAGTTGATGGTCTGCACATTAAATGAACTTGCAGTTTTCGAGTCTTATAATAAGTTAATCGTTTTGCTTAAATTCTTAGGACAGGTGCTATCAAAGATAACCTGTCCATAAATCAACCAATAGTTCCAGAACTTCATAAAGAGGATGTTTTCTCTATACTTAAATTTAACGTATAACCTTTTATTGAACCTTCAAAATTTTCTTTGGTAACTGAAATTCTATAATTACTCTGTTCTATTTTCATGTCCTTTGAATGATTAACTAAGTTATCTATGTCTACATTGATTTCTGGAGCTGCTTGAGAAATTAGTTTCGTGCAGGCTAGTTTTAGAAAATCAAGTGTTATATTTGATATCGGTAAATTATTAATATGTGATCGTATCTTGAATTTTTTTACTGAGTTCTGGTTTCCGTAAATATAAAATGCAATATTATCTTTAATGATTTCTCCTTCTCCAATTTCAATCATGGGGCTATATGCCCACCATTCATCTTCTGAAGGATGATAATCATTAGTCACTAAACCAATTTTAGATAATAAGTTTTTGGCAATAAATGGTGACCATGTGCCGTATTGTCTATTTATTGATGCGTCGGATTGGTTTTTAATTCTTTCTTTTATCTCATGTATTTTATCATTAAGTTCATCGATGTTATTAATGTGATTTAATTCCCGAATAAGAATACGCATGTTATTAACATCGTTTCTGAATTTCATGATGATTAGAAGCTTGGCTTTTTTTAAAATTTCTTTGTTATCGAATCTAAACTCCAAGCTAACAAAGGCAGTTTCATAGGCTTGAGTTAAATAGAATATGTAAACGAAAGGTAAAAACATCAATGATAGAGTTATAGGGGTTAGAAACTCAGTTAAGTTATTTTTTGAAAATGTCTCGAAGGGAGATTGTAGGGATATATATAATGAGTGAATGAAGTAAAAAATGACAAAGATAGATAATAAATATTTAATAATAGTGCTGACTTTTTTAGTTTCTTCTTTTATATCGCCTACTACTATAAGTAGAGATAAGAAAGTGATTATAGGCAGTATGATCATTTCTGAGATAAAAGAGAATGTTTGTAACTCCATTATGAAAATCAATATTACAGTAATGCTCAGTGTATTTTTAACTTGTTTTTTGAAGAAGTATTTTTCTTCTTCAACTTTTTTTATTTCAAATAAAGATGCAAATGCAAAGGTTATGCTCCACACAATAGTGGTTTTAAGATTGTTGATACTCCAAATCCCTAGATTATTTAAAACTGTTATGCAAACCATTACCCACCCCGCTGCCATCATTAGTGGGTAAAGTATTTTCCTATGCATAAATAATCTTAACATCTCAAAAAGCAATTCCCTGATGTTCCTTTTTGTAAAAAAAAACAGGAATAGAATGAGCGTGTAAATGATCACCGCATATTCTCTGTTGTTGATTTCCATGTTCATACCCGCCAGAGTTATAGGTTTTGTTGATTTTAGAAAAAAGTAAAATATTTTGTCATAAATTTATTTAGTAAAATAGTAGTTTTATTAATAGGCATTCAATGACTGCATTTCCCTTACCTATGGGACAAAAGGCCTGCAAGCAGGCCAAAATATCAATCTAAATGCACAGTGATTTCATACAGTACAAATTCACGTTAGCTTAAGGCGTTTCGCACTTCGGCAACCAATCCGCCTCACTGTCATCGTTTAAGGTGAGGTTGGTCTGCATTCCCTGATTAGTCTTCCGCTTCAAAAATTCAATTTCATACTCCCTTAACGTTT
Organism: Rouxiella sp. S1S-2; assembly: GCF_009208105.1. NCBI lineage: Bacteria > Pseudomonadati > Pseudomonadota > Gammaproteobacteria > Enterobacterales > Yersiniaceae > Rouxiella > Rouxiella sp. S1S-2. Next base: position 4,516,491 of record NZ_WFKL01000001.1, on the reverse strand, counting down.
GCGGTACAGCCCGACCAAAGGCCGTCAGGCTCATAGGGCGCTGATGCCCTCGCGCTTCCATAAACGACAGGTATGCGTGATAGAGATACTTGCGCGGGTTAGCCGGAATAATGTTGGCGTTGCCAATATAAAGGCCGTTTGGTGTGCTGACAGCGAGCAGGTAACCGCAGAAATCTACCAACGGATCGGCACTGCGTTTTATTTCCAGTGCTTCATCGGAATTCTGCTGTTGCTGTAACAGCTCGCGTGCTTCACTAGGAACGGCAAAGCGTTGCATCAGGTGGCGAACGATGACGGCCAATTCCTGACCTATTTTCTCTATCAGTTGTGGATCTCGTTCATTCGTGGGTATCACCTCGGGGAACGTGATGATCACGCGCCTACGCGAGACACCGCCGCTGCGGTCACTGAACTGCATTGGATTATTGTTCACTGCCAGAATAACCGCCGGAATATGTGTTGAATAAGCATCACGATATTTCGGGTCAATCGCTACTGCATCGCCGCCAGTGATGGCTTTAATTCCTGCGCCGTCGCCGCTCCATTTCTCCTGGTCGGGCAACACAATCAGTGAGTATCCGACCACAGAAGCACGCTCACGTGCGGATTCCAAAGTCTCAATGCTTGCGGAAGTAGTGTTGTCTTCTCCCGCAAGCATGCGCGCTATGGCTGCCATGACGCTTTTACCGCTGCCGCCTGGTCCTGTCACTTCAAGGAACAATTGCCAGTCATACCGGTTCGCCAGAACCATGAAAAGCGCCGCGAGAATGCGCTCTTGCTTATCACTTTGCTGGTTTGCCGCCCGCGTCAGCCATTGCCAGAAGTTAGGGGCATGAGCTGCAAGGTTTTCACCTGCTTTATATTGTGTGTAATCAACACTGTTTACTGTTCGCAGCCAGTTGTTTGGACTATGAGGACTAAAATGTCCTGTGACGGTATCAAACACTCCATTGCGGAACCCTATCAATCTTCTCGCCGGTTTTCCTGTTTGAGGCACCATCAGCTTCAAGGTATCGATAATCCCGCTAATACCAGGTGCAGAGAAGGGCGCGCGGATTTTTTGAAATAAAGCGGCGATCTCACGGCTGAGAACACCGTGAGGTAATACCTGCCACGCACCGTTCTCATAGCGGCAGAGATCTTCTCCCACCTGCGGCACAGCTAATCGTTGTTCATAATGGGTTATTAATAGTTCCGCTTTCTCGCTTGCGCTCATGGATTTAAGGTCTGCGTCACTGACCGTATCGAAAGAGCTCTGCGGAGATTTCTGAGTATAAGCGCGGAGCTGTTCCAGCGTCTTATCACGCCCTTCCTGCATGAATACATCATTCCAGTCACCGGCAACCAAGGGGATCACAACCTTCCCGCTGAACAGATTTGCGGCTTCTTTCGCTTTCTTCTGTCCTGTTCCGTTCTCATCATTATCTGCCGCCATCAACAGAACGGCGTCAGGGTATTTCTCCCGAAGGCACTCAGCCAGATGAGGGAAGTTATTGGCACTCAGTGCCACATACACGGTTTCGCCCGTCAGCGCATGTATTGTCAGGCCGGTTGCATAGCCTTCTGCCATCCAGATAACAGTGTTGTCGTTCCCTTCAAAATGATGAGCGGCGCCGGTAACCTGCCCACCCGCAAGTGTGCATTTTTCCCCCGCCCCGTTAATGAGCTGGGCGTTGACCAGGTGACCTGACAAATCATAAAGCGGGATGACCAGGTCACCCGCCGCGAAATCTATGCCGCCCACGTGCAGACCGCAGCCCTGTAAGTTCAGCGCTTCCTTATCCGGCCAGCCTTTATTCTTCAGATAGGCATTGCCTGCCGCTTTACGGGCGGCATTCACCAGCGCTCTGGCCTGACCGGCTGCCCTATGGCGGGCATTGTCTTTTTGCTTTTGTTCTGCGGCCTCGTCGTGATGAACCGTAAGAGGCTGAACCTCTCCCAGAATTTCAGCCACCTTCACGGCGGCTTCTTTCACACTGATATCCAGTTTTCTCTCAACCAAGTTTAATCCGTCACCGGCACCGCATTGGTTACATATCCAGGTGCCTCTTCCTTCACGATTATCGAAGCGAAAGCGGTCTTTTCCCCCGCAAACGGGGCAGGGAGAATGATGCCCGTGAGGGGCAACGTTTATTCCCAGCGCGGAAAGAAGCTGAGGCCAGCGGCCTTTTGCGGCGCTCACGGTGTTTTTAACAATCATTTGTGTCATGTGCGCCTCTGTCAGTGCAGCGTGGTATGTGGAGTGGTGTGAAGACAAGGCCGGAACAGCTCGTCCATCATGGATTCTCCGAGCGGTGTCAGGCGGGGTTTTGTCACCAAAATATCGGGCTGCACCATGTCGCGGAGCATGGCACAGGCGATGTCCATACCCAGCTTTGCGCCGTGCTGACGGACATAGTAGCTTTCGACTTCTTTTGCGATGGTCATTTGCAGTTCATCAAGCGAGTAGCCGGTTTCAACGCCGTAGGCGGTACAGGCATCGAGATAAGCCTGTGCGAGGGCGCGCCGGTAGAGGGCGGTGAGCACTTCAACCGGCAGGCAGGATTGCTGAGTCGTATTCATTCGTAGACATCCTCCATTTGCGTTTTTATGGCGGTCTCGCAGGTGTCTACCACTTTGCCGAGCTGGTCAGTCAGCAGCGCAACAACGGAGGCCATGGAATTCAGCTGATCGCCGCTGGGTACATGCCCGAAGGTGTCCTGTGTATCAAGCATGTCGAGGAACATCACGCCGACGTTGTGCGCGTGTTGCAGACGCAGGAAATCAGCATGCGGGATAGGATAATGGGTGTTGGGAAAATAGAAGGAAGCGAGCTTGTTCATGCGGCCTCCTGAGCGGGCAGGCGACCGGCAAAACACAGCACATAGTCGCGGGCTAACAGGCGACGAGCAGAATGTTCACTGTCGGCGGTGGAGCGCAGCATGCAGACCGGCGCTTTAGGTTCAGCGCGGCGAACGGCGGCGAACAGGAACGTAAATTTTGGGTGTAAGGATGCGAGGGTAGTAGCCAAAATATTGGCCTCCATAGTTAGCTGATTACAGCTACCACCGAAGTTCCTACACTTTTGGGTGGTAGCCCAGACGGGGGTAGGAATACCGGCAACTATGGAAACCGGCCAGCCCGAAGGCTGCCCCGCCTGAGCCACCATTGCTTGATAAGCACAGAGGTACAAAAACCACTGAGCAAGTAACAGGTGCGCTAAGGCTACGACATAAAAAAACACGCCTGGCGCGTGTTGTGTCGCCATAGTTAAACACGGGTTCCTACGCCCGGCTGCCGATTTTGCGGCAGCACAAAAACTATAGAGCAGGGGCTCGCCAGATAAAAGCCTTTTTTGAAGCATTAGCCGTTTCTCCTTAGCAATCGGTCAGGACTTGATCGGACTGCTGCGGATTTGATCGGAAGTGTGAATCATCCCCTGAAATAACGCTTTCGGTTGTTACGGACAACACGCCCAGGGTATTGCTGGTAAATGCAGGCAAAGGGTTTTTTCTGCCGCAGGCGGCAGCCATCAGGCCTTCAGCCAGATAGGCCGCCTCTTGTGTATTGAGCTGGATATTATGATGACCGACAGACAGAGAAATCATTGCATGGTCTCCTGAGCGCGTGCGGCGATGCGGTCATTCATCCAGCCCTCAATCTCGGAGGCCAGCCAGGCCACATTCTTGCCACCGAGAGAAATCTGGGCAGGAAATTGCTGACGGCTGATTAAGTCGTACAGGGTTGAGCGGGACAGGCCAGTGGTGTGGATCACTTCCGGCAGTCGCATAAAGCGATCGCGTGGGTAAACCGGTGGCATCACAGGGGCAGAAGAAGGGGGCGTATTTTGAGCGGTGGAGAGCATGGTGCTACCTCATATTTGTATCCGACTGGAAGCGTCCAGTACCGGCTGTTTCGTTAAGGAGCCCCCTATTGTGAGAATATTTTTGCGTTTAGCAACAAGCCTCCGAACGACAAAACACCTGAAATGCTTTGTATTTTTTTTAATGGGATTTGAGCCACTTTGCCAATGATTGCCAATGTTAATCAATAATGCTCAATGCTACTCAGTAGGTTATTTAACGCTCAGTTGGTTAAGCTGTTTTAACGATTGAAATTAATATATCAATAGGAATAAACATTTATTTATTTTTTGGCTAGCCAGAGAAAGATTTGCAGACAGTGAAGAGTAGTGAAAAGGAAGTGAATACCTTTAGGCAAGGTGTTCACTGCTTAACTTAATGATTTAATGATGTTTTATTTTATAGTGAACAGTAGTGAATAGTATTTATAGAAATATAAACTCTCTCCATTTTCATGGCTTACGTCTCAGTCTGTTGTACCAGCGCTGAACAAACGCCTTCAAATAGAAATGTTGTGCCAGCCTCCCCCACAATATCCTCACATTGACAACATATTGCTGAGGTATGCCATGAAACCCGATTCAACCAAAACCGTCGAAGCCGTTATCCAGGACTTTCTTCAGGTCAAAGCCGGTCACAACGAAAAGCCATCACCAGGGAACGCGGAAGGTGCTATCCAACACTTTGAGCAGGCCAAAGCGGCGTTTGCTGAGAAAAAGCGTGCACTTGATGAAATTGAAAGTTCGATTGCCCGCTGCGCCCAGGAAAAAGAAACGGCGAACAGCGAAATCAAAGAGAACGAAGAGAGCTGGCGTTCGCGTTTTCGCAAGTCACGCGGGGTTATGACTGACGAACTCAAGAACGCGCACAGTCACCGGGCTATTCAGCAGGGATTGGTTAAAGAGTTCGATGACCTGATTGAGGAATTGAGTGTCGAGAAAGAATCAGCGATGTTGGATTGTGCTAATGTCGGGGATGCGTTGATTAGCGCCCACCGCAGCGCACTCAATGCCTATGCTGACCATCAGTGGCGACTGGCCATCAACAATCTCAGTCCGGCGCTGGTGCGCGCTGTGAAACTTAAACTTCTGGCATTATCAACGTCAGCTACCAGGAAACACAATCCGGTCATTATGTAGAGCCCGCCAAAATTATCAGCGCTGAAATTGGCAAGGCGCTTATCGTGGCGGCTCGCATCGGTCAGTTAAACATGGATGCTGAACCTGTGCTGGAGAAAATTGGGACGCATTCTCCTACGCTGCCTGGTGTAGATGTGCCGCTATTAAAAAGCCCGATAAAAAGGCAGTTACTGGCCCGTAAACTGGCAGAGCGTGCTGCTACAAGTAAGGAGTAACGACAAATGATGCGCTGCCCACTTTGCAGCTCTGTTTCTCACATTCGCACAAGCCGTTATATCACCGAACAGACAAAGGAGTCTTATTATCAGTGCACCAGGCTGGAGTGTTCATGCGCATTTAAAACAAATGAAAGCGTCAGTAAAATCGTTAAAAGGGAAAATATGAAGCAGAAAATATAAATTTCAGCTTGTTTCAATTCCCCAAAAAATGATCTCAAGTGCCGCTTTCGAATAAGGCGGCATTTTTCATTAATACGGTGCAAAACCCTCCCTCCTGACAGCCTTTTCTCTGGCTAGCCTGTCCTTGTAAGCTCTGCATGCATAGGGCGCATGGTTTTGCATGCAATTGGGAATGCTCAAAATGGCTCAAAACCCTTGCTACACTGGCTTTCAGAGGCTTTACTTCATGCATTAAAACCAGTGAGCTAAGTCAGCAGCGGGCAGGCGGGGAGAATTGCGCGCGCTGCCTTTTCGCAGAAAACTAAACTTGCTGAGTAGGGAATATATTTCTTATATTTCTACTAAAATATGATCCAATAGATGACGCATTCATTAATTCGTCATATGTGTCATTAGGAACATTGTAGTATTCATAGATTCTTCCGCTGAGGAATTCAATTTCCAACGTCTGAGTATCGGCATCATAGCCAATAGATGATATGTTTGATGAAGCTACATTGACTCTTAGCATTATTTTTCCTCGTCTTTTAGTGGTTTTGATTTTCGCCAAGCTTTAATTAAAGGGATATAATCATCTTCAGTATCAGTATTATTACTATTCCATGAGATAGATACCTGAGGGTCAGCACTATCTGGATAAAAACCTTCAGGAGGAAGTTTTATTTTACATCTCGAAGGGAGTTTAGTCGCCTCACCAATGACAATAGCTTCCCCAGTCCTGAGGATAGGAAGACTATCGATTAATGCACTGAGACCATCTGACATTGCTGATTTTACTCTAGAGCGATCATTAGAATTACTTAAACGGAGAGCAAAGAGAGTGCCGCATTGCGAAAGTATAGTTTCATCTATTTCTGATGGTCTTTGACTGACAATCATTGCACCAACGCCAAATTTCCTACCCTCTTTGGCAATCCGCTGCACCATATATTTAGATAACCCACTGTCATTAATGGATAAGTATCGATGGGCTTCTTCAAGAACCAGAAGAACTGGCCTTTTCTTCATTCCAATGGCTAAATTCCTACCCCAGATGGCAGCTTCAAATATGATGTCAAGAATTGAGCCAAGTAACATATCTAATTGAGTTGAAGGCATTCCCGACAAATCAATTATTGATATGGGCTTGTCATGACCAATCCAACTACTTAATAGTGCATTAATATCTTTTTTTATTATTCCATTAGGCTGAGGGGTATAATCATCAGGCGATAGGAAAAAAGAAAATTGATTGTCTAATAACCGACACCTCATTTGTTCTAAATTTCTTGTGATAAGGTTGTTGCCACCTTTTTGAGGAGGTTTGGTTCCGGGGTTAGCTGGCAAAAACTTAGGGGGAATTAATTTACTACTATCACCTTTCTGATCATTATTATAAGCTGGGTTGATTTTTTCTTCATCTAAGTATGTTACAGTATCATTATAACAGAGTTCGTGCCAAATCTTTTTTATATCAAAAGGAATTGGAGAGTAGGCCGTAATTTTATCTTCATCAATGTAGTTGAGGTCGTTTATTTTGGCGAGATTTTTCTTATGTTCAGTAATCATTTCAAGGACGTTATTTTTACTGGTCTCATTTATATTACCACATAAAAAATCAATTAATTTTTCTGGGGATATGGACCAATAAGGAACTACGAGTTTCTCTTCATTTTCTTTTGGTTCAATAGAAAATGTCTTAGATATATCTCTTAGTGCAGCCGAATACTCACCGTGAATATCAATAAGGATTATCCTGGCTGAGCTGCTTTTTAATACTGATTTATTACTTATAGAGCGTAAAATACTAGAAACACTTGTTGATTTTCCAGAGCCTGTTGAGCCAAGAATTGCTGAGTGCCGTGTTACTAATTTATCTACATCAATATTTACGTCTATACTCTCAGAACTAGATAGTTTCCCTATACAGACCATGTTCTGTCCATGATCACCATAAATTGTTCTAAGATCCTTATCTAGTACTAGATGAACTTCATCATTTACTGATGGATATTGGCTGATTCCACGCTCAAAAAAACCGCCAGAACTTTCGCCAATAAGTTCAACTGTTAATAATCGTCGATCAGATTGTATACCATCAAATTCATCAATTAGTGAAGACTCGTTACTGGCAGCGATAACGCCATATAAGTTATTATAACCTTGTGGTATTCGGATAAAGCTTCCTACTTGCCCTACTTTATGCGTTCTCCCTTCAAGCATGAGGAGACCTGAACTGACTTTACTTGATAGCCTCAAAATTATAGATGAGCTGGATATTGATATGACATTACCAATTGAAGTAGAACTACTCATTATTTTCATCCTCATCGCGAGGTTGTATGAGCGATTGGCTTGATACTTCGCCCCCAGCAATGGCCAAAAACCTAGCTAGAGACTTAAAATCGCCAAGAATAAAGTTATTTTCATGTAAGTATTCTTTCCTGACTATATCCCAATTCTTGCTAGGAAGTTCGCCAGTCTTCCATTGAGCCTTTATTGAGTTAATAACTGCGCCATTTCTACAGTAAATGCTTAAGTTAGGATTTTTTAAAGCTAGATTAATAGCATCATTTTCATATTCTAAGTCTTTATATTGAAACGCAATCACAGCACTTGTAGGATTTGCTGAAAGACATTCGCTTATTTTTGATGAAATATGTGCATCTGCAAATGAGAAACCTGTTGTTAACAATAATGTATCTGGTTCCATTAGAAAGTTTTTAAGTCTTTCAAATAATGATGAGAACGGAGCTGCTTGAGTCTGTGTATATTTGATATGTGACGGGTATACCATTGATGATTCTTCGCACTCAGGAACCCTAATTACCTGTCCATTATCATTCATCTTCCATCCTATTGAACCGTGAAGCTTCCACAACCTTACCCAGCGGGGAGGTAGGTCATTAGTGGAAATACTAGACGGGTCAAAAAATGCGTTTCTTGAACCGGTGAAACCATCAAAAAATGGTGTTTGGGAACGCTCTAAGGCATCTTCACATAACAAGTCGTAGTTCGTTGTGAATATTTCAACGCCGTGTATTCTATTTATTCCGTTTATCCATGAAACAAGTTCAGAATATGGATTAGGCCCATCAGGAAGTTGTTTGCTAACAACTTCTTTGATTGCTTTACAGATTGATTTTTCTAAAGATTTGTAACCCAGTGAGTTTGCACCGTATACTACATGCTCACCAATAACATCGGCTAAAGTGCGTACCTCTGATAACAGTTTTTCTAGGTTAAAATCCGCAGATTTTTGCGAAATGTTAGTGAAAAGGGCATTTTCGCTTTCATTTAAACGTTCTCTGACCTGCTTTGTTAATCCTTCAATATTCGGTATTAATGGTTCATACACGCCATTCATACCAATATTTATACTTACAGGAGCCCCTGCACCAATAAGGACTCCTATTTTTTTTCTCCCATTTGTAACAATTTGACGAAGATCAAACATGTATCTATCAGGATTATGTATAGAGGTAACCATTGATCATCCTTTTCAATTTTCAATTTTTAAAAATGATTTCTGGTATGGTCTCCCCACCAGTTCATTAAAGATACTCTTTGTTCTAAATATGTCGAACGATTATATGCACGCCTTACTTCATTTTTATCACTATGCGCTAAAGCTGCCTCTATTACGTCAGAGTTGAATCCTGCTTCATTCATGGCTGTGCTAGCGATAGAACGTAGGCCGTGGGCAACGAGCTTTCCCCCATACCCGATACGTTTCAATGCTGCATTCGCAGTTTGGCTGTTCATAGGCTTACGTGGGTCATTGCGGCTAGGGAAAACGTACTGACGATTACCACTTATTGGACGCATGATTTCCAGCAGCTCTAAGGCTTGTTCCGACAACGGGACTATATGGTCGCGCTTTGCTTTCATACGTTCTGCCGGAATACACCACTGCTTATTCTCTATATCGATCTCTGACCAGGCTGTTGCCGATGCTTCGGCAGGGCGTATTAACGTCAGTAACTGCCATTCAAGCAGGCAGCGGGTTGGTATTGATAAATTGCTCATCGAAATGGTGCGCATTAGCTTGGGCAGTTCTTCAGGGCGTATTGTGGGCATGTGCTGCTTCTTCGGGCGTTCAAAAGCATTACCTATACCTGAAGCTGGATTTGCCCCAATCAGTCCAACATTCACCGCATAAATCATAATTTCATTGATGCGCTGCACTAACCTTCTGACCGTCTCCAATGCTCCCCGCGCTTTGATTGGTTCTAACACCTGGATCAAGGCGCGTGCTTTCAGCTCCTGAACAGGAACATTTTCAATACTCGGCAGGATGTCTTTCTCAATAGAACGCCAGATATCTTTAGCATGGTCAGCGCTGACGTGACTTTGTTTCAGCTCGAACCATTTACGTGCAACATTGACGAAAATGCTTTCCTGAGCGATCTGGAGCTTTTCAGCTTCTTCGCCAGCTCTTGCTTGCGGGTCGATCCCTTTGACTAACATCGCCAGCTTCTCAGCTCGGACTTCTCTGGCATCAGCCAGTGAAAGTGCAGGGTAAGCGCCAAGGCTGATCATGGTGCGTTTTGATGTGTTAGGAACCTGATAGCGGAAACGCCAAATTTTCTTGCCGGTGGTTTTGACCAGGAGAAAGAGTCCGTCACCGTCATGTAAGGTGAGGTCTTTATCAGTGGCTTTGGCTTTTTGTACTTCGGTGTGGGTGAGGGGGCGTGTAGTCCGCGCCATGCAAGGATCTTCCCTAATTGGTATACGTTTATTGGTATATATCTTAGCGTATACCAATTCGTATACCAATAGACGCCGGTTTCAGGCGGATCTTCTCGGACTTCTACAGACACAAAAAAGCCCGCAAACCTAGAAGGGATGCGGGCTTTCAGGACTTCTCCGGACTTATCTGGTAATAACCGGAGTACTATTTGGTGGAGCTGGGGGGATTTGAACCCCCGTCCGAAATTACTACGCCGTTGGCACTACATGCTTAGTCCAGTCATCACATTCACCGGTTAGCTGCGGACGGACACGCCACTAACAAACTAGCCTGATTAGTTTTAACGCTTTCACCCCAGGCAGGATGTCTACGCGAGCTCTTTTGGGTTTGACCTTTCTTGATCCCCGTCCTAAGAGCGGAGGCTAGGGAGAAAGGGAACCTTCAGTGTATTAGACTGATTAAGCTGCTAAAGCAGCAGATTCGAATTGCGAGTCGTTTGCAATTATTTTTTTTGCGGTTTTTTACGAGGCCTCCGCACCTCGGCATGCACCTTGGGTTTCGCAAATCCCGTCGAATCCAGAATCAGCCCCAAAGAACTGTTAGCAGTATATCAGAACTTTACCCCGTTAGGCCAGAGACTTAACGTTTGGCGTTTTTCATAATACGTGCTTTATCAACTGCCCACTCGCGATCTTTGGCATTATCGCGCTTGTCGTGATCTTGCTTACCTTTAGCCAAACCGATTTTGACTTTGGTCCAGGCATTTTTCCAGTACATTGAGAGAGCAACTACCGTATAGCCATCGCGGTTTACCTTACCGAACAGCTTATCAAGTTCACGTCTGTTCATTAAGAGTTTACGGGTACGCATCGGCTCGCAGACAACATGGCTCGAAGCAACGTTCAGCGGTGTAATGGTTGCACCAAACAGGAAAGCTTCCCCGTCTCTGAACGTCACATAACTGTCAGCTATGTTGGCTTTGCCCGCACGCAGTGATTTTACTTCCCATCCTTGCAAAGAAATACCTGCCTCAATTTCATCTTCTATGAAATATTCATGGCGAGCGCGTTTGTTCATTGCAATGGTTGCGGAACCGGGTTTATGTGCTTTTTTCTTTGTCATAGTGATACTTATTATACTGTAAGCACTGGCGAAAGAAATCCCCTGTACGTTTACTGACGTAGTTTTTCACAGCTTGTGCTTTATCTTTCCCGAGATTTTTGCCCGAGGCGCGATAAATGATATGATCTGTATGTTTTATGACACCTGGAAAATGATATGCCACATATAAGCCGTTCTGCGCTAGTGCCATTTAGCGTGGAACAGATGTACAACCTGGTAAACGACGTGGATGCTTATCCGCAATTTCTTCCCGGCTGCACGGGAAGTCGCGTACTGGATAAAACTGATAACTCAATGACGGCCGCAGTAGACGTTGCTAAAGCGGGTATCAGCAAAACTTTTACCACCAAAAATACCTTAACCAGTAATCAGAGCATTGATATGCAGCTCGTTGATGGACCTTTTCGCAAGTTGATGGGCGGTTGGCATTTTACTGCGCTCAGCCCAGAGGCATGTAAAGTTGAGTTGAATTTGGATTTTGAATTCACCAACAAACTGATTGAACTGGCTTTTGGTAAAATTTTCAAAGAGCTGGCTGGTAACATGGTGCAGGCTTTTACCCAGCGCGCGAAAGAGGTCTACAGTGTCTGAGGTCTCTGTCGAGGTCGTTTATGCCTTACCGGAGCGTCAGTATCTAAAAACTGTAAGACTTGCCGAGGGCAGCAGCGTCAAACAGGCCATTGAGGCTTCTGGATTATTGGAGTTACGTCGTGAGATAGACCTGGACAGCAATAAAGTGGGTATTTATAGCAGACCAGTAAAGTTGAGCGATGTGGTAAGCGACGGTGATCGAGTCGAGATTTATCGGCCTCTTATTGCCGATCCGAAAGAGCTTCGTAGATTACGGGCTGAACAGTCTAAAAAATAAGGCGCTTAAAGCGCCTTATTTTTTTACCCTGAAAGATGTTACTGGCTGGTGCCAATGGGCATCAAAACCGGGATATCAGGAGTTCTGGTCGTCAATTTTTGGCTTGTTGTTAACGTTCGTCAACACACCTGCCTCATTAAAGGTCAGAGTCAATGTCTGTTGCTTGACGTCTTCATGGCTTGGCCACTGGCGGAACACATAGAACCAAGTGTTGTTGCCGAATGGGTCATCCATCATTGGTGTACCAAGGATATAAGCAACCTGTTGCTTGGTCATCCCGGTATGGATCTTCTGTACATCAGCAGGAGCCAGGTAATTTCCCTGATTAATATCAGGACGATAAACGACCTTTTCCAGAGTGGAACAACCGGCAGTAAGCATCAAAAGTGCTCCGGCAACGGCAGTCAGCGTTTTACAGCGCATAGTCTTTACATTCCTTTAGGGCATAAGATGCAGATGATAATAGACCTTTCATCAGTTTGAAACCTTTGCAGGGCACCAGTATGACCGCTGAAATGTAAAAAAGTTGAGGTTTTTACGCCGCTAACAACTCTTTTGCATTGGCAAGGGTGTTACGTGTGACCTCACTCCCTCCCAGCAGACGGGCTAATTCCTGCAAACGTGCTTTTTTATCAAGCCGGCTCATCTGAGTTTCAGTCACTTCGCCATCTGTTTCTTTGCTAACAAAATAGTGCTGATGACCGCAACCTGCAACCTGAGGTAAATGGGTAACGCACATAACCTGCGTTGACTCACCTAGCTGGCGCAGTAGTTTACCGACAATCGCAGCGGTTGGGCCACTGATACCGACGTCAACTTCGTCAAAAATTAGCGCTGGAGTTTCCATTTTTTGTGCGGTGATCACCTGAATTGCCAAGGCAATACGGGAAAGTTCGCCCCCGGAAGCTACTTTTGCCAAGGCTTGCAAAGGTTGTCCCGGGTTGGTGGTCACCTGAAACTCGATACGGTCAGCGCCTTCGATACTCAAATTTTCCGGAACAAATTGTACCTGAATATTGAATTTTCCGTGAGGCATTGAGAGTGTTTGCATGCTTTGGGTGATCAGTTGAGTCAACTCATCGGCAAAATGCTGGCGTTGCTGGTGCAGCGCGTGGGCAATGTCTATTGCCTGTTGGTGATGAATGCTTACTGCCTCACTCAGTTCAGCCTGATTGGTTTCCTGCTGGTCCAGGGCGCTTTGTTCTTCAAGCAATTGACGATGCAGCTCGGGTAGCTCTTCCGCCGACACGTGGTGCTTACGCGCCAGGGCCATCTGCCGTGACATGCGTTGTTCGAGCTCAAAAAGGCGATTAGGATCCATCTCAAGCCTTTCGCTGTAATGACGCAGTTCATCGCTGGCTTCGCTAATCTGAATTGACGCGTCGTCGAGCATGACGATCAGGTCATTCATCTTTCCATCTAGCTCTGCCAGCTCGGTGAGCTTGGTTTTAGCCATGTAGAGCAGGGTGCTGATGTTTTGATCTTCACTGTCGCTCAATAGATACAGCGCACTCTGGCTAAGAGAGAGCAACTGACCACTATTGGCCAAAAGTTTGTACTCTTCATCAATTTGCTCATATTCGCCCTGCAGTGGAGCAAATTCATTAAGTTCTTTGAGTTGATACTGTAGCAGCTGACGACGAGATTCTCGTTCGTTGACCTGCTGCTGAAATTGCGCCAGCAGGCGGCAGCTTTGGTGCCAGTTTTGGTAGGCGGCACGCATTTGTGAAAGCAGGAATGACTGCGCTGCATAGGCGTCAAGCAATTGCTTTTGATGCTCTGGTTTAACCAAAAGCTGATGTGCATGTTGGCCATGGATCTGAATCAGATGATGGCCGATTTCGCGAAGCTGTGACAAAGGCACCGGCGTACCGTTTATAAAGCCGCGAGAGCGGCCATCGGCGCTGATTGTGCGGCGCAGAAGGCAGTCTTGACCCTCATCGAGCTGATTGTCAATGAGCCACTGTTTGGCTGAAGGTGTATCTGCAAGCGTAAAGCGTGCACAGACATCGGCACGTTGGGTGCCCAAGCGAACAGCATTGCCATCGGCTCTGCTGCCCAAACAAAGGCCCAAAGCATCGATGGCGATGGATTTACCTGCACCGGTTTCGCCGGTTATTGCTGTCATACCCGCATGAAAATCAATTTCTAACTCGCGAACAATGGCAAAGTTATTAATGGTTAATTGCGCTAGCATGATCACCTTCCTGTATAAAAAAACAGACCTGTAATTTCGTACAGTATAAACTGGTTTTATATACAGTAAAGCCCCAGCAAGTCTGATTTCATAAAAAAATCAGAATAATTTTTTAGACCACCCTAATTTTGTGCTTAACGTATTGAAATAGCTATAGTCTTTCGGGTGTATTAGATTCAGATAATAATCACTTCTCCTGATAATCACTTCTTCACCTTGCTGAATAGGCAGCGCTATTTGGCTATCACAGCTTATTTCGAGGTCTGTACTCATGTGTGAAAAACGCAGGCAAATGGTACTGCTGCTGTTGATCACCAGAGGGCGAGCCGACAGGGTGTGCGGGAACATCGGCACCAGCGCAATGGCGTCAAGCGTTGGCGTCAGGATCGGACCACCGCCCGAGAGTGAATAGGCCGTTGAACCGGTCGGCGTCGAAATAATCAGACCGTCGGAACGCTGTGAAAATGCAAAGCGATCATCGATATAAACTTCAAATTCAATCATGTGCGCAACCTTGCCAGGATGCAGAACCACCTCATTAATGGCTGTGCTAACCCGACACTGCTTGTCGCCGCAGCGCACCAGCGCTTCTAGCAGGAAGCGTTGTTCGCTGATATATTCGCCTTTCAGCACATCATCGAGCTGCTGTAACGCATTATCGGGGTCCAGGTCAGTAAGGAATCCCAAATTTCCGCGGTTAATTCCAATCACTTTTATGTCATAGCGCGCCAGTACTCTGGCTGCACCGAGCATGTTACCGTCGCCACCCACAACGACAGCAAGATCGGCGAGTTTTCCGATATCCGAGAGACTGCCGGTTTGCACGTTTTCCAATGCTAATTCTTGTGCAACCTGTTGCTCTACAATAACTTTATGTCCTTTAGACACGAGCCAATGATAAAGCATTTCATGGGTAGCCAGAGCAGAAGGATGGCGGGGATGACCGACAATCCCAATACACTCAAATTTTTTATTCATTGCTTTGGTTATCCTCGATAACGCATGTATGACACCTGAAGTATGACCTGTAAATGAGATAACAGGCCTTGAAACCCCAGTTTTGATCCCCATAATAAGCCAACTAGCAAGACTAAAGCTAAAACGCGGAGAGATTCATGAGTAGTAAAGAACATAAGACGCCTAACGAGCAAGCCTCGGATGAACTGAATCAGGAACAAGTGCTGCATGCGGAAGCGGAAACTGAGGCGGCTGACGTCGTTGATCCGCGTGATGCACGTATTGCCGAGCTGGAAGCACAACTGAAAGAGGCCCAGCAGCGTGAGCGTGAAAGCCTGCTGCGTGCCAAAGCCGAAGTTGAAAATATTCGTCGTCGCACCGAGCTGGATATCGAAAAAGCGCACAAATTTGCCCTTGAGAAATTTTCAGGTGAACTGCTGCCTGTTATCGATAATCTGGAGCGTGCTCTGGACCTGGCCGACAAGTCTAATGCTGAACTCACTTCAATCATTGAAGGTGTTGAGCTGACGCTTAAGTCGTTGCTGAGTGCCGTTCACAAGTTCGGTTTGGAAGTCGTTGCCGACGTTCATGTACCGTTTAACCCAGAGCTGCATCAGGCAATGACCCTGATGGAGTCTGCAGAGCTCGAGCCAAACCATGTAATCATGGTTATGCAAAAAGGTTATACGCTAAATGGGCGTTTGCTGCGTCCTGCAATGGTTGCAGTTTCCAAAGCTAAAGCGTGATTTAATTCAGCATCAAATAACTAAGGCACCCACGCGGTGCCTTTTTTATCGCTAACTTAATGGCCATGCTGCTTATTCTGGCAATTTGGGCATCCAGTCAATCGGCGTCAGGCCTTGTTGTTTCAACAATTCATTAGTCATTGAAAAATGTTTACAGCCAAGAAATCCTCGGTGGGCCGACAATGGTGACGGATGGGGGGCTTTGAGCACTCGATGCCGAGCAGTATCTATGATGCTGCCCTTTTTCTGTGCGTGAGAGCCCCAAAGTAAAAATACCACGCCTTCACGGTGCGTATTCAGCGTGCTGATCACTTTATCGGTAAAGGTTTCCCAGCCCAATTTTGCGTGCGAATGGGCCTGTCCACCTTCCACAGTTAACACGGTGTTAAGCAGCAGCACGCCCTGATCTGCCCAGCTTTGCAGATAACCATGGTTTGGGCGAACAAAACCCGGAATATCCGTCGCCAGTTCTTTATACATATTAACCAAGGAAGGGGGCGCAGGAACGCCGGGCTTTACCGAGAAAGACAGCCCGTGGGCCTGATTAGGTCCGTGATAGGGATCCTGGCCGAGTATAACGACTTTTACCTGTGAGAACTCGGTTGAGCGGAACGCGTTAAAAACGTCTTCCTGGGGGGGGTAAACTGTTTTCCCTGCTGCGCGCGCAGTGGCGACAAATTTCAGGGTATCGACAAAATAACTCTGCTGTTTTTCCTGGCCAATCACGTCGTGCCAAGTGAGCGGGGCTGCCATAAGCGCTCTCCATTTATGCGAAATCTTAATATGTGTAGCTTACCTCCTCGTGTCAGCCAGAGATACTCTCTCTGGCCTTAAATTGATTTCTATCAAGGCTCATTTTCTCCGAAATTGGTATACAGGGATCACACTAAGGAGGATTGCTGGATAATTGAACCAGCAATCGTTGACCCGTTCTCTTATAAAAGTAGGGAGAAAAATGATGATCACTGGGATCCAGATAACTCAGTCCAATAATGAAGCGTTGAAAAATTCATTTTGGCTGTTAGACAATGAAAAAGACGAGGCAAGATGCGTTTGTGCGCAATCTGGCTATGAGGAAGATCAGATTATTGCCTTAAGCGAGCTTGGGAAGTTTGAGTATCGTGAGGTGCCTTTGGAGTTCGCACCGACCGTCCGCGTTGAGGGTGGTCAGCATCTTAATGTGAACGTGATGCGTCGTGAAACGCTGGAAGATGCGGTAAAAAATCCTGAAAAATATCCGCAGCTAACTATTCGCGTTTCGGGCTATGCCGTTCGCTTTAATTCGCTGACGCCTGAGCAACAGCGTGATGTAATAACGCGTACTTTTACCGAAAGTCTGTAAATCAAAATCAGGTGAAAATCGGGAGTCGCTCATTCATAAGGATGAGAACTGTGGTTTTCATCAGAAGATCTTCACAAGTAAATCATATGTCAATCATGGCGTTACATCGATGATTCGCTTATCTTCTGCTGGGTGCTTGTCACAGTAAGAGGTATTCCATTGGTGTTAGCGCTTATATTGCGCCTCCTGGCCATTCACAATGGTCGGGATTTTTTTTGCCTGCGGAATCTGTCGCTTTATCAGAAAGCAGCGTGCCCTGTCATAGACAGGGCCCGCTGAGAATAAACCGAGGCAACAATTGTGATTAACTTGCTTCTGTACTCGACTTACGCCGTTTACCGACGTTTTTACTGTCGCGATGACGTACTTTCACTTTTACCTTCGATTTTTCAGTCTCTTGCTTCTGCTTCTCTTTACGCTTGGCCAGCACCTTTTTAGAAGGTTTGCCGGTTGTTTTAGCGCTAGGCGCCTTAGTGGTCGGACGAAGTTCGTCGATCACACGCGATTTAAGCGGCTGATCCAGGTAACGTTCAATTTTACCCAACAGCAGATGGTCATGCGCTTCTACCAGTGAAATTGCCGTGCCTTTACGGCCTGCGCGACCCGTACGGCCAATGCGGTGCAGGTAGGTGTCTGCGGTCAACGGAATGTCAAAGTTGAATACATGGCTGATATCGTTGATATCGAGACCACGGGCGGCGATATCAGTAGCAACCAGCACGTTAACGCGGTCTTCGACCATACGTTTAACCGCCTCGGTACGCTTGACCTGCACCATCTCGCCTTCAAGGTAACAAGAGTTGATGCCTGCTTCACGTAACAGGGCAACCAGCTCGTGCACACGCTCGCGCTTACGCACAAAGATAACGGACTTGGTCACGTCTTCCTGTTTCAGCAAATGACACAGCAGGGCAGTTTTATGCTTTAAATCATCGGCGCGATAGTACCACTGCAGAATTTTCTTGCGTTCACGTCGTGACGGGTCGGCTTCAATCTCAACCGGCTCAGTCAAAATACGTTCGGCAAACTCACGAATTGCTTCGCCTTCAAGCGTTGCGGAAAACAGCAACGTCTGTTTACGCCAACGTGCTTCGGCAGAAATCGTTTCAATATCTTGGGAAAAGCCCATGTCGAGCATGCGGTCGGCTTCATCGAGGATCAGCGTTTCAATCGCGCGGCAGTCGAAGTTTTCTTCTTTAATATACTGAAGCAAACGACCAGTAGTCGCGACAACGATGTCCTGATTTTCGCTGAAAACTTCAGCGTGGTTCATATAGGCAACGCCGCCGGTAATGGTCGCGATGTCTAAGTCAGTATGTGCAGCAAGCTCGCGCGCCTGGTCAGCAACCTGCATCGCCAGCTCACGCGTTGGCGTCAGGATTAAAACACGCGGTGGACCAGACTTTTTACGCGGAAAGTCCAGCAAATGTTGCAATGCGGGCAACAGAAATGCTGCGGTCTTGCCGGTGCCGGTAGGCGCCGAACCCAACACATCGCGTCCGTCCATCGCGGGCGGAATTGCCTCTGCCTGAATAGCAGTCGGGCGGCTATAGCCTTTATCGGTCAGTGCTTCGATCAGGCGTTCATCGAGTTCGAGTTCGGAAAAATTCGTTACAGTCATGGTCTACCTCTACTTGGGGCGCCGATTATAGACGTGTTGGCCGCGATCTTCACCTATTTAAGCGTAAACGGTCGCTTTTACTCATAAAGGCTTTGTCTTATGCTTAGCCCATTGTGCCATTAGCACCCTGATACTCGGGTGAATATAACAGGAAAGCGTAGTGACTGAAGCCGCCAGCAACAAGCCTTTACGGCGTAACGGGTTTACTTTTAAACAATTTTTTGTTGCTCACGACAGATGTGCAATGAAAGTAGGCACCGACGGCGTGCTGCTAGGCGCATGGGCTCCAGTAGATCATGTTTCTCGTATTCTTGATATTGGAACCGGGACCGGACTTGTGGCTCTTATGCTCGCACAGAGAACGCAAGACGACGTTTGCGTTGACGCCGTCGAGCTTGAATCCGTTGCAGCCTTGCAGGCGGGAGAAAATTTTGCCGAATCTCCGTGGTCTTCCCGCCTGAGCGTGTTCGCGCAAGACATTAACGATTTTGCCCACGATACGTTGCATAAGTACGACCTGATTGTGAGTAATCCGCCCTATTTTGAGGCCGCCGTTGCCTGTCGTGATGAAGCGAGAAACGCCGCACGTTACACTGAAACATTAACTCACCATGCGCTGTTGGAGTGCGCTAATAATCTTCTCACGGCAAACGGCACTTTTTGCGTGGTACTGCCTTATGACATAGGGCTGTCGTTCGAAAAGGCGGGGCAGGCCCTTGGGTGGCACACTCAGGCGCGTCTCGATATTCGTGACCGGCCAGAAAAACCCTTAAATCGCATGCTGCTCGCGCTATCAAAGCAGGCTCAGCTGCCCGACTATCAGGAGCTGGCACTCCGCGAGAAACTTAACGTTTATAGCGCGGAGTTCAGAGCTTTGATTACTGATTTTTATCTGAATTACTGAGTTATTCCTGATTTCTTTCCGATTCATTTTTGATTTAAATCTGAGGTCAGGGAATTCATGGTTGTAAAATCGTCGGCTGTGAGTGTTCGAGCAAGTCTGGATAGTCAAGCGTGAAGTGCAAGCCGCGACTCTCTTTCCTTGCCATGGCACTGCGTACGATGAGCTCAGCTACCTGAACCAGGTTACGCAGCTCCAGCAAATTATTTGAGATACGGAAATTGGCATAATATTCGTCAATTTCCAGCTGCAGGGTAGTGATGCGGCGCAGTGCGCGTTCCAGACGTTTGGTGGTACGAACAATACCGACGTAGTCCCACATAAATAGCCGCAGCTCGTGCCAGTTGTGCTGTATAACCACTTTTTCGTCTGAGTCATCTACCTTGCTTTCGTCCCATGGCGGCAGGCTTTTGGGCATTTTGATGTTCGGCAGGCGCTGTAAAATATCCTCGGCCGCTGACCAGCCATACACCAGGCACTCGAGCAATGAGTTAGACGCCAGGCGATTCGCGCCGTGCAACCCGGTATAGCTGACTTCACCAATGGCATACAGCCCATCAAGATCCGTTCTGCCGTGTTGGTCCACCATCACGCCGCCACAGGTGTAGTGTGCAGCAGGCACTATCGGGATCGCCTCCCGGGTCAGGTCAATGCCTAATGAAAGCAGTTTTTCGTCAATCATCGGGAAGTGATGTTTGATGAATTCAGGCGGGCGATGGCTGATATCCAGATACATGCAGTCGGCGCCGAGCCGTTTCATCTCGTGATCGATAGCGCGAGCCACTACGTCACGCGGTGCCAGCTCGCCACGCGGGTCGAAATCGGGCATAAAGCGCGTGCCGTCAGGGCGCTTGAGGTATGCGCCTTCACCGCGCAGCGCCTCTGTCAGTAGAAAATTGCGTGCCTGAGGATGGTAAAGGCAGGTTGGGTGAAACTGGTTGAATTCGAGATTGGCGACTCGACAACCCGCACGCCAGGCCATGGCGATGCCGTCACCTGAGGCAACGTCGGGATTGGTGGTGTATTGATAGACTTTGGCAGCCCCGCCGGTCGCCAGCACCACCGATTTGGCGCGCATCGTTTCGACCTGCTCAATATCGCGATTCCATACGTAGGCGCCAACAACCCGCTGTGTACCGGGCAGGCCCAGTTTGCTTGAAGTAATAAGGTCAACCGCGTTATAGCGCTCTTTTACGCTAATATTGGGGTGGGCTCTTGCTTTACCTACCAGCGTGGTTTCTACTTCTTTGCCAGTTGCATCAGCAGTATGCAGAATACGCCGATGGCTGTGGCCGCCTTCTCGCGTGAGATGATAACGTTCGGTACTGTCGCTGGTTTCAGTGTCAAACAAAACGCCCTGATTGATTAGCCACTGCACGCAGTGCTTGGCATTACTGGCGATGAATTCGACCGCTTCCTTATCGCACAGTCCTGCGCCTGCGATAAGCGTGTCGTCAACGTGGGAGTCAATGCTGTCTGTTTCATCAAAAACGGCCGCTATACCGCCTTGTGCGTAGAACGTGGAGCCCTCATTGAGTGGCCCCTTGCTCAATACCGTGACTTTACAGTGGTCTGCGAGGCGTAATGCTAATGAAAGGCCGGCGGCACCACTTCCTATAATCAATACATCACTAACAAAGTCGGATGAAGGTTGCATAACGTATGATGTTTGCAGAAGAAGAAGGAAATTCATGTTAGCCTAAATGGACTGGCAAAAGCCACGAGCACAATCATCGGTTTAAAAAACTTTTTGTTTTATGGAACTTAACATTCTGTTTAAACTCCAAGCAGTACTTGCTCAGGAAAATAATGATGAAAGCTGGCAGTACGACTTTTAGCGTGGAGATAGCTTTGGGGAGAGATTACCTCGGATGAGCGAGCAGTTAGCAGATCAGGTTCTGGTCGAGCGGGTCCAGAAAGGTGATCAAAAGTCGTTCAATTTACTGGTTATTCGCTACCAGCATAAAGTGGCGAGCCTTGTTTCCCGCTACGTTCCACAGGGCGATGTTCCCGATGTGGTTCAGGAATCCTTTATAAAGGCCTATCGCGCACTGGAGTCATTTCGTGGGGATAGCGCTTTTTACACCTGGTTATATAGAATTGCCGTCAACACGGCGAAGAACTACTTAGTTGCGCAGGGCCGACGCCCTCCCTCTAGCGATGTGGATGCAATAGATGCTGAAAACTTCGAAAGTGGTGGTGCACTAAAAGAAATATCGAACCCTGAGAACTTAATGTTGTCAGAAGAGTTGAGACAGATTGTTTTTCGGACTATTGAAGCGCTTCCTGAAGATTTGCGGATGGCAATTACTCTCAGGGAGTTGGATGGTTTGAGCTATGAAGAGATAGCCGCCATCATGGATTGCCCGGTGGGCACGGTGAGATCCCGTATTTTCCGTGCTCGAGAAGCTATTGATAATAAAGTTCAACCGCTGATTCAGCGTTAGCGATGGCGGACACTTAAAGGGTATTTAGGCATGCAGAAAGAAAAGCTTTCAGCTCTGATGGATGGTGAATCGGTTGATTCCGAACTGTTAAGTTCGCTTTCAAACGATAAAACGCTCCAGGAAAGTTGGCAAAGTTACCATTTGATCCGCGACACTATGCGCGGTGATATGGGCAACGTTGTGCATCTGGATATCGCTGATAGAGTCGCTGCTGCTTTGGCAAATGAACCTGCCAAACTTGTTCCTGGCGCGACTAAAGAATCGCAACCTTTGCCACATACCTGGCAAAAGATGCCTTTCTGGCACAAAGTTCGCCCTTGGGCCAGCCAGATTACGCAGATTGGCGTTGCCGCCTGTGTGTCTTTGGCCGTTATCGTTGGCGTGCAGCACTATGGTCAGTCAGATGCGACCGGTGCATCGCCCGAAACACCCGCATTTAACACATTGCCAATGATGGGCAAAGCCTCGCCTGTTAGCTTCGGCGTGCCGAACGAAGGCAGCACCGCAAGCGGGCCGCAGAACATGCAAGAGCAGCGTAAACGCATTAACGCTATTCTGCAGGATTATGAGTTGCAGCGCAGATTGCATTCCGATCAGCTTCAGCTGGACTCAACTGCTCCACAGCAGGCCGCTATTCAAGTCCCAGGTAACCAGTCATTAGGAACGCAAACGCAGTAATGAAGCAATTTTTGTATGCTGTTTCTCTACTGACAAGCAGTTTGTTTGCAATTCATACCGCCTCGGCCGAGAGTCAACCTTCTCCCGAGGCGTTATTGCAACAAATGAGTGCTGCCAGTCAATCATTGGATTATGAACTCGCCTTTATCAGTATTACGAAGCAAGGCATTGATTCATATCGCTATCGTCACGCTAAAACGGATGGAAAGCAGCTCGGTGATCTGCTCCTGATGGACGGCCCTCGTCGCGAAGTTGTGCAACGCGGGAACGACATTAGCTATTTCGAGAGCGGACTCCAGCCGTTCACGCTGGCTGGTGATCATATTGTTGATTCACTGCCTGAACTTGCTTTTAGTGATATTGCCAAGCTTTCTAAATACTACGATTTTATCGCCGTAGGACGAGCTCGCGCTGCAGACCGTACAAGCCAGGTAATCCGCGTGGTTTCACGTGATGGCACCCGTTTCAGCTTTATCATCTGGATAGACGAGCAAGACAAACTGCCTTTGCGTGTCGATCTTCTCGATAAAGACGGCGAAACGCTTGAGCAGTTCCGCGTGATCTCCTTGACCGTCGACCCTGGTGTTGCTGAAGCCTTCAATGGAATCGAAAAAGCCAATTTACCGCCGGTGCTCAGCATTCCCGAAAGCAGCACTGCGCAGTTTAGCTGGAGCCCGAAATGGCTGCCTGAGGGCGTCAAAGAGGTTTCTCGCAGCAAACGTAACTTGCCTAATCTACCGGTTAACATCGAATCGCGACTTTTCAGTGACGGCGTTTTCAGCTTCTCAATTAACGTGAACCCGACCAATAGCGTGACCTCTGAACAAATCGTTCGGCAGGGCAGAAGAACCGTACAGACTGAAGTGCGCAACGGCAATGAAATTACCCTGGTTGGCGAGCTACCGCCTTCCACAGCCAAGCGCATTTCTGATAGTATTGTGTTCTCTGGACAGTAACAGGTCCGAATTTTCCGGGTAACGGGCAGGGTAACGACGATGATGAAAGAATGGGCTACGGTGATTTCGTGGCAAAATGGCGTTGCAGAACTGCGTTGTGAAACGCAGGCAGGATGCAGCAGCTGTCATTCGCGTTCAGGTTGTGGTTCCCGCGTTCTCAATGAACTTGGTCCGCAAACCGAGCATAACTTGCAGGTGCATAGTGTCGAGCAGCTTGAACCAGGTCAGAAAGTTGAGCTGGGAATAATGGAAGGCAGTTTGCTGCGTTCTGCTCTGCTGGTGTACATGACGCCGCTGTTTGGTGTGATTTTCGGTGGTGGGATGCTGCAGTGGATGTTTAAGGCTGATGTTTTTGCCCTGATTGGGGCGATAGTGGGTGGTTTGGTGGGTTTCGGGGTTGCGCGCTATTTCGCGGCTAAAGTTTCCGAGAAATCAGCCTATCAACCGGTTATCTTGCAGGTAGGTTTGCCGCCAAACGCGTTCCGTTTTCAACCTGAAAGCAAAAGTATTTAAATACTGTCTTCTCTGCCCAACGTTTTCTCCCCCTAAACACTACACTACACTGCATCTGCAAAAGCGTCCCGTTGAACTAATCAATGGCGGGCGCTTTTAACTCTTCAACCTCTGTTTGTCCTGGGACTTAACCCCGTATCGGGATGCGGTTTTGAATCATGTGCTCAATAAGTGCGATAAACAAATCTGCACTGAATAACGACGTATAAGCGACTGAGAATAGCGATCTGCCGTGCATGTCTAGCAGTTTTATCGTCTGGCTGTTGCTGCCGCCGCTGATAAAGTGAACTTCCCCGATTGCAATATGGTGGCCGTCATCGCAGTCCAGAGAGCGGGCGGAGAGCTGCAATTTCTTCTCATTCATCATCAAAAAGTTACCGCGCAGAAAGCGGCGTATCTTACTTTTACTCTCAGTCAGATAGCTAAAACCAACCGCGCCTCCCTGTGCGAGCGTATTCAACGCCTGAGGCCCACGAAGTAATAATTGCTCATTTTTAATGACTTCAATTAGCCGATCTGCGTGCGCAATATTGGGCGATATTTTGTACCAGGGTTTATCTGAGCTTTCGCGGAAGGCCATGGTATTTAATATCTTTCTGGTATATTTTCCGGAGCGGTAACGATAGATGTCGTTAATTGTCTCGAATGGAATAAATTTATTTTTATTATCCGGTTTTGAAATGACCAATACGCCATTTTCATAGAGTTGGAATATTTGTCGGGGTTTAATAAATTGGCGTAAAATAATCAGCAGTATTCCCAGCGAAATGCTGAAAATAGTCGACATAAGAATAGTGTGCTGGCCGAAATAGCCGTTTTTTCCAAACGTGAGCAAAATCACTAGCTGCACGGCTCCCGCTACCATCAACAGCGTAGCGAGAACCATGGTTACCCATGAATTTACTCTTGCAAAGCCATGCCGGCTAAGCAGCCGACCTTCATTGATCATGACATTAACCTTGTGACCGATTGAATAATAAAGATTGTAAATAGTTAAAATTATTTAAAGAAAAATATGAGTTATGTATCACAAAAATTTATTTTTATAACAATCAGTTAATTGTATTTCCCCCGTCCAGTAAATGAGCATTTTCCTAAACTGAAAAAGGCTTGGTGTAAAGCACGAAAAGTGAATTCGCTAACTCAATAATTCAGATTGATATTATTTATCTGCGTCATTATTTCGCCGATAATATCGCGAATATTCATCAACGCATTACGCACAGCGGCAGCACCGGCGTAGAACAAAAGCTGTAAAATCGCCTCAATAATCTGCTCGCGGCTTGCACCTAGCTTCGAAAGTATCCTTCTACACGAAGCCTCATCGATTTTTACCGCCGCGATTCACTTCGCCAGAATCGTGGTAACGCTATCGCATCCTTTCGTGTAACCCGCATACAGTGTAAGATGCGCCCATATTTGCGTGGGCAGATTGGGCGTTTAGTCCAATGCTGTGTCCATGAAAAAGCTTTAAGCGCTATTAATCAGAGAAAATCATTTATAAATGAAGAACATAAGAAACTTCTCCATTATTGCCCACATTGACCATGGCAAGTCGACACTTTCTGACCGTATTATCCAAATCTGCGGTGGGTTGTCTGATCGTGAAATGGCTGCTCAGGTCCTTGACTCCATGGATCTCGAACGTGAGCGCGGCATTACCATCAAGGCACAGAGCGTTACGCTGGATTACAAAGCGCTCAACGGTGAAACCTATCACCTCAACTTTATCGACACCCCGGGTCACGTTGATTTCTCCTATGAAGTTTCTCGCTCTCTGGCGGCCTGTGAGGGTGCTCTTCTGGTGGTTGATGCCGGACAGGGTGTAGAGGCCCAGACGCTGGCCAACTGCTATACCGCGATGGAGATGGATCTTGAGGTTGTGCCGGTTCTGAACAAAATTGACCTGCCGGCTGCCGATCCTGACCGCGTGGCGCAGGAAATTGAAGATATCGTCGGCATCGATGCAACCGACGCCGTGCGCTGTTCTGCCAAAACCGGCGTGGGTGTTCCTGACATTCTTGAGCGTCTGGTGCGTGATATCCCGGCGCCTGAAGGCGACCCTGAAGCTCCTTTGCAGGCGCTTATCATCGATTCCTGGTTTGATAACTACCTCGGCGTTGTGTCACTGGTGCGTATTAAAAACGGCACCATGCGCAAAGGTGACAAGATTAAAGTCATGAGCACCGGGCAGACGTACAACGCCGACCGTCTGGGCATCTTTACCCCTAAGCGTGTCGACAAAGACGTGCTGCACTGCGGTGAAGTAGGCTGGTTAGTTTGTGCTATTAAAGACATTCTTGGCGCACCGGTCGGCGATACGCTGACTCTGGCTCGCCAGCCTGCTGAGAAAGCGCTGCCGGGCTTCAAAAAGGTTAAACCCCAGGTTTACGCCGGCCTGTTCCCCATCAGCTCTGACGACTATGAAAACTTCCGTGATGCGCTGGGTAAACTGAGCCTCAACGACGCGTCACTGTTCTATGAGCCAGAAAGTTCGACCGCGCTGGGCTTCGGCTTTCGCTGTGGTTTCCTGGGCTTACTGCACATGGAAATCATTCAGGAACGTCTTGAGCGCGAATATGACCTCGAACTCATCACCACGGCACCCACGGTTGTGTATGAAGTTGTTACCACCGCTGGCGAAACTGTGTACGTTGACAGCCCGTCCAAGCTGCCAGCGCTGAATAATATCGAAGAGCTGCGCGAGCCCATCGCCGAGTGTCACATGCTGATGCCGCAGGAGTATCTGGGCAGCGTGATCACCCTGTGTATCGAGAAGCGCGGCATGCAGACCAACATGGTTTACCACGGTAACCAGGTTGCGCTGACCTATGAAATCCCGATGGCAGAAGTGGTGCTGGATTTCTTCGACCGCCTGAAATCTACCTCACGCGGCTATGCGTCTCTTGATTACAATTTCAAACGATTCCAGACTTCTGACATGGTACGTGTTGATGTTTTAATCAACGGTGAGCGCGTTGATGCCCTGGCACTAATAACCCACCGCGACAACTCGCATTATCGTGGTCGCGATCTGGTCGAAAAAATGAAAGAGCTGATCCCGCGTCAGCAATTTGATATCGCCATTCAGGCGGCTATCGGCAACCACATTATTGCCCGTGCGACCGTGAAACAGCTGCGTAAAAACGTGTTGGCCAAGTGCTACGGCGGCGACGTTAGCCGTAAGAAGAAACTCTTACAGAAACAGAAAGATGGTAAGAAGCGCATGAAGCAAGTGGGTAACGTTGAGTTACCACAGGAAGCGTTCCTTGCGATTCTGCACGTAGGTAAAGACAGCAAGTAAGTCTTTGAGAAATAGGTCAAGGAGTAGGAATGGCTAACATGTTTGCCCTGATACTGGCTATTGCAACGCTGGTGTCTGGGATAATCTGGTGTTTGGATCGTTTTAAACTGGCTCCTGCACGTCGGGAGAAAATCGCACGTTTGAAAGCCGAAACGGCAGGTGCGGTTGACGAGAAAATCCTCAACAAGGCTGCAAAACAGCCGGGCTGGGTCGAAACTTGTGCTTCCGTATTTCCGGTGCTGCTGGTGGTATTTGTTGTTCGTTCTTTTATTTACGAACCTTTCCAGATTCCATCAGGTTCAATGATGCCAACATTGCTTATTGGTGATTTCATTGTGGTCGAAAAATACGCTTACGGTCTTAAAGACCCGATTACCCAGACCAAGCTTATCCCGACCGGTGAGCCAAAGCGCGGTGATGTTGTGGTATTTAAATATCCGCTTAATCCGCAGCTGGATTATATTAAGCGTTTGGTAGGTTTACCGGGTGACCGCGTAAGCTACGACCCCGTGAGCAAAGAAGTGACGGTTCAACCGGCGTGTAATAATGGCCAGGTCTGTGATAAAGCCTTGCCTATTACCTACAGCGCCAATGAAGCCAGCGCTTTTGTACAAACCTTTGGTCAGGCTTCTGGCAGTGAGGCAACCAGCGGTTTCTTTGAAACGGCTCCCTCCGCACCCGTTCCACAAGACGGCGTTCGTTTACTGGGTCGTAAAGAAACACTGGGTGACGTGACTCATAATATTCTTATTGTTCCCGGTGCTCGCGACCAGTTAGGCGGCTATTATCAGCAACCAGGTCAACCTCTGGGTACTTGGGTTGTTCCCGCCGGTCATTATTTCATGATGGGTGACAACCGCGATAACAGCGCCGACAGCCGTTATTGGGGCTTTGTGCCAGAGAAAGATCTGGTGGGCAGAGCGTCAGGTATTTGGATGAGCTTTAAGAAGCAAGAAGGCGAATGGCCAACGGGTATACGTTTAAGCCGTATTGGTGGAATTCAATAATAATGTTGTGCCCGTCACTTAAACGACGGGCATATTAACGCAGCATTAAATTTCCACTCGTTGTAGAATATCTCTTCGAGCGATAAAAGTTGGCGACCCTTATCTTCTTCTCTATCATAAATAGTAAAAAAGAGGGAGCCACTGCAAACGAAACAGCTTTGGATCGACTATTGGTGAATCAGGCCTGTTCCGTATGCTGAAGTTTTTGACGCATTCTTGATCTATTGGTAACTCATGAATCCCATCGTAATAAACAGGCTTCAGCGAAAGCTGGGCTACACTTTTCAACAGCAGGAGCTTTTATTGCAGGCACTGACTCACCGCAGCGCCAGCAGCAAGCACAATGAGCGTTTAGAGTTTCTTGGAGACTCAATCCTCAGCTTTGTTATTGCAAATGCGCTGTATCATCGTTTTCCTCGTGTAGACGAGGGCGATATGAGCCGGATGCGTGCAACGTTAGTGCGCGGAAATACGTTGGCTGAAATGGCGCGTGAATTCGACCTTGGCGAGTGTTTGCGATTAGGCCCAGGCGAATTGAAAAGTGGTGGTTTCCGCCGTGAGTCTATTCTCGCGGATACGGTGGAGGCACTCATTGGCGGCGTGTTCTTGGATAGCGATATTCAGAACGTCGAAAGGCTGATTCTCGAATGGTACCGTAGTCGTCTCGATGAAATCAGTCCCGGTGATAAGCAGAAAGACCCGAAAACCCGTTTACAAGAGTTTTTGCAAGGTCGTCATCTGCCGTTGCCTTCTTATCTGGTTGTGCAGGTTCGCGGTGAAGCGCACGATCAGGAGTTTACCATCCACTGCCAGGTCAGTGGCTTGAGTCAGCCGGTTGTAGGAACCGGATCAAGCCGCCGTAAAGCCGAGCAGGCGGCAGCGGAACAAGCGCTGATACAGCTGGAGCTTGAATGAGCGAAGAAAAGAATTACTGTGGTTTTGTAGCAATCGTTGGCCGTCCTAACGTCGGCAAATCAACCTTGCTGAATGAGTTGTTGGGGCAAAAAATCTCCATCACTTCTCGCAAACCGCAGACCACGCGTCACCGGATTATGGGTATCCATACCGAAGGTCCATACCAGGCTATCTACGTTGATACCCCGGGGCTTCACATTGAAGAGAAACGCGCTATTAACCGTCTGATGAACCGTGCAGCAAGCAGTTCTATCGGCGACGTTGAGCTGGTTATCTTCGTGGTTGAAGGCACCCACTGGACGCCTGACGATGAAATGGTCGTTAATAAGCTACGTGACCTGAAAAGCCCGGTGATACTGGCTATCAACAAAATCGACAACGTCACTGACAAAGCCAAGCTATTGCCGCATTTGCAATTCTTGAGCGAGCAGATGAACTTCGCCGATATCGTGCCAATTTCTGCGGAAAAGGGCACCAACGTTGACACCATCGCAGCCCTGGTGCGTAAGCAACTGCCGGAAGCGATTCACCATTTCCCAGAAGACTACATCACCGATCGTTCTCAGCGCTTTATGGCGTCAGAGATCATTCGTGAGAAACTGATGCGCTTCCTGGGTGAAGAACTGCCTTATTCTGTTACCGTCGAAATTGAGCGCTTTGTGACCAATGAACGCGGTGGCTATGACATTAACGGTTTGATTCTGGTTGAGCGTGAAGGCCAGAAGAAAATGGTTATCGGCAATAAAGGCTCCAAGATCAAGACTATCGGCATTGAGGCTCGTCACGACATGGAAAACATGTTTGAAGCGAAGGTTCACCTTGAGCTGTGGGTTAAGGTCAAATCCGGTTGGGCAGACGATGAACGTGCGCTGCGCAGCCTGGGTTACGTGGACGACTTATAAGGTCTGCGCCTATGGAAGGCTGGCAACGAGCATTTGTCTTGCATGGGCGACCTTACAGTGAAACCAGTTTATTGCTGGATTTGTTCACTGAAGGGCAAGGACGGGTACGCATACTGGCAAAAGGTGCGCGTGGCCGTCGGTCGAATCTAAAGGGCTGCCTGCAGCCCTTTACTCCGCTGCTGGTCCGCTGGACGGGGCGCGGTGAAGTGAAAACTCTGCGCAATGCTGAAGCCGTCTCGCTGGCGCTTCCCCTCTCAGGCTCTATTCTTTACAGCGGCCTTTACGTTAACGAACTGGTCTCCCGCGTCCTTGAGCAAGAAACCAATTACTCTTCGCTGTTTTTCGATTATCTCCACTGTTTGCAAAATTTGGCCGCGGCCAGCACTTCGCCCGAGCAGGCGCTGCGCCAGTTTGAATTGGCATTGCTGCATAATCTTGGCTATGGCGTAGACTTTTTGCACTGTGCGGGCAGCGGTGAGGAGGTCAGCGAAACCATGACCTACCGCTATCGTGAAGAGAAAGGCTTTATTGCCAGCCTGGTGGTGGATAACGCCAGTTTTACCGGGCGTGACCTTAAAGCGCTGGCCAGCCGAGAATTTCCCGACATCAACACGTTGCGCGCGGCCAAACGTTTTACTCGCATGGCGCTGAAGCCCTACCTTGGCGGTAAACCATTGAAAAGCAGAGAGCTGTTCCGTCAGTTTGTATTAAAAAAACCTTCCCCTTCTGCAGAAAATCCTGCCGACTGATTTTGTCTGTGCGCGCGATAGCGTGTAAACTGCCGCCTATATGCTAAGTCCTGCTGCGTCTCGAACCCTGTTGGGTACCTCAAATTTAGGAGTGTTTCATGGCTGAATTACTGTTGGGCGTCAATATTGACCACATCGCTACCTTGAGAAACGCACGCGGTACCGCGTATCCGGATCCCGTTCAGGCCGCTTTCGTTTCCGAACAGGCCGGCGCCGACGGCATCACCGTGCACCTGCGCGAAGACCGCCGCCACATCACCGATCGCGATGTGCGAATTTTGCGTGAAACTATTCAGACGCGCATGAATCTCGAAATGGCGGTGACCGACGAAATGGTCGGCATTGCCTGCGATATCAAACCGCATTTTTGCTGCCTGGTGCCTGAAAAACGTGAAGAAGTGACCACAGAGGGCGGGCTTGACGTTGCCGGTCAAAAAGACAAAATGACCGTGGCCGTAGAGCGCCTGTCCGAAGCTGGGATCCTGGTGTCGCTGTTTATCGACCCAGACGTTCGCCAGATTGACGCCGCGGTTGCCGTGGGTGCGCCCTACATCGAAATCCACACCGGTGCCTATGCTGAAGCCCCTGAAGGCATTCATCGCGAAGCCGAGTTTCAGCGCATCAAGCATGCGGCAACCTATGCAGCGTCGAAAGGATTAAAGGTCAATGCCGGACACGGACTGACGTATAAAAACGTTCAACCGATTGCCGCACTGCCGGAAATGCACGAGCTGAACATTGGCCATTCCATTATTGGTCAGGCAGTCTTTGATGGATTGGCCGGTGCGGTCAGTGAAATGAAAGCGCTGATGCGTGAAGCGCGTCGATAATGGCTATTCTTGGGCTGGGCACCGATATTGTCGAAATCGTCCGCATTGAAGCGGTGGTTGAACGCAGTGGCGACCGACTGGCCAAGCGTATCTTGAGCGCCAACGAATGGCAGCTGTATCTTAAACATCAGCAGCCAGTGCGTTTTCTTGCCAAGCGTTTTGCTGTAAAAGAGGCGGCGGCAAAAGCGTTAGGAACGGGGATACGCAACGGACTGGCGTTTGAGCAGTTTGAAGTGGTCAATGATGCACTGGGAAAACCGAGCCTGATTTTTCACGACCGCGCAGCAGAAATGGCCGCCGAGTTTGGCGTGAAATCGGTACACGTCACGCTGGCAGACGAGCGCCATTACGCCTGTGCCACGGTGATTATTGAGAACTGAGTCACTCCGGTTCTGTATCGTTGTGCTGCTCACAGTTAAGCAGAATGGTGCAGCGCTACAAATTTGTCCCACAGCTGTTCGTTAGTTTCCTGGCGTAGCGGGTCGATGATAATCGTATTGTCGATCGGGCATACTTTTTGGCAGGTTGGGGCATCATAATGCCCCACGCATTCCGTACAGCGCCCGCTGTCAATTTCGTAAAACACTTCCCCCATCGCTATCGCCTGATTCGGGCACTCTGGCTCGCACATATCGCAATTGATGCATTTTGGGGTAATTAACAGCGCCATAATTTCTCATTGACCGGGCGTTTTCAGGGGCGCAAATTATACCAAATTTACTGCGGCTATCTTCCGGAAAAACGGGTGCTTTAACGGGATATCAGCCCTAAAGCTGATCGGGATCAACTCAGCTTGTTCACCAGATTTTCGCTGTGCTTTATTCTGCCAGGAGCATGTTCGGTATCTTGCTGAATCAGCGCCATAAAAAGAATGTCGGTCAGTGAGTACTGGGCGGTGCTGGCCGAGATGGCGGCACCGCGCGTCACGGGCAGCTCGGCCAGCGTATACAGGCAGTGATCGGCCTGCTGCTGTAAGGTATTGGGAGAGAAACTGGTCAGCGCCAGCGTTTTTGCTCCCGCCTTGCGCGCCACTTCTGCCGCCAGATTTATCTCGCGCCGTTCACCGCTAAAAGAGATAGCCAGCAGCAAATCCTGTTCCGATAACGCCTGAACCGTTGCCAGCAGCACGTGGGTGTCTGACTCAACAATCGCGGTAATGCCGATTTTTAGCAGCTTATAGGCAAAGTCCTTTGCCACCAGCCCAGAAGCGCCTAGGCCAGTGAGCACAATTTTACGCGCACTGGACAGCATAAACAGCGCCTGCTGGAGTCGCTGCTCGCTGTTAACGTCGAGCGTGGCGCGCAGCGCTGCCTGTTTCTCCGCCAGCAGTTTTTCGCCGACAATAAGCATGCTGTCGGTGCTCAGTATCTGGTTATGTACTGTAATGGCCGGGTCCGCCAGTGGTGCTGAAAGCGCTTCACTCATCGCCAACTTCAGGGCAGGAAAACCCTTATATCCCAATTTTTGCGCAAACTTGACTACACCCGATTGGCTTACCCCCGCCAACTCGGCCAATTTTTGCGAGCTTAAGTGACGCGCTTTATCGGGCTGGGCCAATAAGAAGTCGGCCAGTTTTCGGTCATTCTCTGCCAATTGCGGATACATCTGACGGATGCGTATCATACTGCTCATGATGCTGAGTCCTGTCGTGAGTTTTGTCCTGATGTCTTTAAACTAACAAAAAAAACTCGCTTTGCTGAATAAACTATTCAAATATATTAGTTAAATTTCGAATTAAATATTCTAGAGGTCATGATGAACTTAGGCGCATTGGTATCTGAAACCCGCAATCCGGCGACCTCAAGGCTGGACGAAATGTCCACTTTGGAAATGGTCACTTGCTTCAATAATGAAGACCGCAAAGTGCCGTTGGCCATTCAAGCCGTATTGCCGCAAATTGCCGAAGCCGTAGAGCGGGCGGCGGCCTCTTTTCTCGCCGGTGGACGTTTAATTTATCTGGGCGCGGGCACCAGCGGACGCCTCGGCGTACTCGATGCATCGGAATGTCCGCCGACCTTTGGCGTGCAGCATGGCATGGTCATTGGGCTGATTGCCGGTGGACCGGGTGCTCTGCTCAAGGCGGTAGAAGGGGCTGAAGACAATGCTGAACTCGGTGTTGAGGATTTAAAAAACCTTAACCTTACCGCCGATGATACCGTGGTGGGACTTGCCGCGTCTGGCCGTACTCCGTACGTGATTGGCGCACTGCGCTATGCACGTCATCTAGGCTGTGCCACGGTTGCTATTTCTTGTAACCCGGATTCCCCCATCGCTCACGAGGCACAGGTTGCCATCTCGCCCGTTGTTGGACCTGAGGCGCTGACGGGTTCAACCCGCCTTAAATCGGGTACTGCACAAAAATTGGTGCTGAATATGATCTCCACGGGTGCGATGGTCAAAATCGGTAAGGTCTATCAGAACCTGATGGTTGATGTGAAAGCCACTAACGTCAAGCTAGTGGATCGCGCCTGCCGGATCGTCGTTGAGGCCACGGGAGCCGAACGCCAGGATGCCGAAGCCGCTCTGCAGCAAACCGGCTTTGAGGTGAAGCCGGCTATTTTGATCATTCTGGCACAGGTCAGCGCCGAAGAGGCCATCGAACGCCTTGCTCGGCACAACGGTTTTCTGCGTGCTGCGCTGGCGGAGTAGTTTTTAGCTTTATTTACTGACTCATACAGAGTCATCATTTTCGAGGGGTTGTCATGGCAGCGGATAAAACTCAGGTATTGGCGGTGCAGTATTCGCCATCATGAATATCTTGGTAGGCGTCAATGCCGCTCGAGTCTTTGGGGGTTCTCAGGCGATGGGCGGGGTGATGGCCGGTATTCTTTCCAGCCCTCAGCTGGTGCAAATTACGCTCTTTGGTAGCCGGGGCGCGGTGGCGTGATTGCAGTCCTGCTGGTGGCGACGGTGATTACTTTCGGGATTTCAGGTCTTCCTTTGGCGTTGACCATTATCTCCGGTAAAGTAATGCTTTATCTGACTGGCGTACTGATAACCATGGTGGCCGGCTTTATTTTTACCTGGATTATGGGGTTCAACGATCCCGAGGAGTAACGCATTGAGCGCGAAGACGGATCGCCGTGTGGTTTTTTTTGATCTCGATGGCACACTGCATCAACAGGATATGTTCGGGACTTTTATGCGTTTTCTGCTCAAGAAAATGCCGCAAAATTTGCTGTTGGTGGTGCCGATGCTGCCGGTAGTTGGGCTTGGTATGTTGCTCTGCGGCCGCGCCGAGCGCTGGCCAATGAGTCTGCTGCTGTGGTCTATTACCTTTGGGCACAGTGAAGCACGTCTGAAAGCACTTGAATTGCAGTTTGTGAACTGGTTCCGCACAAAAGTGGTCGCGTTTCCGGTGGTGCAGATGCGCCTGCGTGATTATCTCGACAATGATGATGCACAAGTGTGGCTGATAACCGGCTCGCCGGAGAATCTGGTGCAGCAGGTTTACAATACTTCCCCTTTTCTACCGCGCGTCAGGCTGGTAGGCAGCCGTATCGCTCGCCGCAACGGCGGTTGGGTGCTGGCATTGCGCTGCCTGGGCGAAGAAAAAGTCTCACAGCTGGAACAGCGTATTGGCTCCCCGCTTAAACTTTATAGCGGCTACAGCGACAGCAAACAGGATAATCCGTTGCTGTTTTTCTGTGAGCATCGGTTTCGCGTCAGCAAGCAGGGCGAATTGCAGCAGCTGGAATAATGCCGCGGCTTCGGCTTAACTTCATCCCGTCTTTGTTAACTAAAACTGTAGCTATACTGTGTCTGCGGGTGCGGGCAGTGTATGATAGCCGCCGTTTTAGTCAGGGCGAGGTTTACGTGATAGAGCAATACAGCGACAGGTACTGGATGCGGCATGCAATGGCGCTGGCTTCAAAAGCGCAGGATGTAGGCGAGGTGCCGGTTGGCGCAGTATTGGTGCTCGATAATAAGGTGATCGGCGAAGGCTGGAATCGTTCAATCGGGCATCATGATCCTACCGCGCACGCCGAGATTATGGCGCTGCGTCAGGGCGGCATGGTGGTAAAAAACTATCGTCTGCTGGATGCGGTGCTGTATGTCACCCTTGAGCCTTGCGTGATGTGTGCCGGCGCGATGGTGCACAGCCGCATTCGTCGGCTGGTTTATGGCGCGGCCGATATGAAAACCGGCGCGGCAGGATCGCTGCTCGACGTGCTGGGTCATCCGGGCATGAATCATCATATTGAGGTGACGTCAGGCGTATTGGCCGACGAATGTTCCACGCAGTTGAGTGAGTTCTTCAAACTGCGCCGCAGCCAGCATAAGGCGTTGCGCAAGGCCCAGCGCGAGGCCGCTAACAGTCAAAGTGATGAGTAAAAAGGGCGACGGTTAACCGCC
This sequence comes from Rouxiella sp. S1S-2, assembly GCF_009208105.1. Classification (NCBI taxonomy): domain Bacteria; kingdom Pseudomonadati; phylum Pseudomonadota; class Gammaproteobacteria; order Enterobacterales; family Yersiniaceae; genus Rouxiella; species Rouxiella sp. S1S-2. The sequence goes on along the minus strand of NZ_WFKL01000001.1, from coordinate 4,480,029 downwards.
CGCGCTTTTTAACTGCTCCAGCGTCACGGCGGGATATCCCGCGCCAAGCTGCACTTTTAGCGCAGCAGCCTGCGCCTTTTGCTTCTCTTTCTCCATCAGATAGCCTACGAGGCTGATTTGATACTTCCTGATGTTCTCAACGTAGTTAAAGGCCTGAGTGCCACGCGCATAGCCATAGGTTGTTTTGCTGTAGTAGCGTTTCTGATTAAGCATGGGCAAACGCTGTTTTACATCGACCCAGCTATCAGGATTGCCTTTTTGCGCCGTAGTCAGCTGCCTGGCGTCGAGCATGTGGCCATATCCCATATTGTAGGCTGCCAGCGCAAACCAGATTTTATCGTCATCGGCAATCGTGTCCGGCAGGGTCGCAATAATTTTGTTCAGATAAAGCGCGCCGCCGCGAATGCTCTCTTCGGTATCCAGGCGATTACTCACGCCCAGCCCCTGAGCGGTGGCACTTGTCAGCATCATCATACCGCGCACGCCGGTCGGTGAGGTGGCACTAGGATCCCAATGCGACTCCTGATAGGAAATGGCCGCCAGCAGTCGCCAGTCGATTTTGTCGGCATACTTCTCGAACAGCGGTTGCAGCGTAGTGAGCTTGTCATCAATGGCATTAAGAAAGGCGCGGGTGTCCACGAAGTCAAAATTACCGACGTGGCCTAAATACTTCTCTTCCAGCCTCTCAAGAGTACCGTCTTCGGAAATTTGGCTAAAAAAATCGAGCATCGCTGCATAGAGGCTGTCGTCATCGGCTGTTTTAGTAAAGTACCAGGTAACCGGTTCGTCCTCGGTGGCGTCAAAAGCGACCGCCAGGCGCGGGTAAACGCGCTGTAGCAGGGCCACTGTCACTGAATCACCGAGCGTGTATTTGAGCTTACCCTGAGCAACCTGTTGCATCAGCTCCGTAGGGGAGTAGCGGTGGGTGACACCCCAACTGAGGTCCGAAAACTTTTTCTTCGCGTCTTCAAGCGTCGTGATGTGGGCCGCACCGGCAGAAACGACCAGGTTGCCTTTAATATCGTCATAGGATTTTGGGCGTGCCGTACCAAGCCGATAAAGTACCTGCTGGGAAACGGTGTAGTACTCCGGCCCGGTACGAAATGACTTTAAACGCTCAGGGTTATAGATAAGTCCCGAGGCCAGCATGTCGGCCTTATTACTTTTAAGATCGCCAAACAGTTGGTCGATATCTTTATGTGAGGTCATGACCAGCTTCACGCCGAGGTAGTCGGCAAAGCGGCTGGCTAATTCATAATCAAATCCCCGGTCACCTGCGGTGCCGTTAAAATAGGTCTGTGAAGAGTCGAGCGTACTGACGCGCAGTTCACCACGAGACAGAATGTTTTGGAGCTGGTCACCTGACCCGCGCTGCCATGGAATGCTAGGCCACAGGGCCAGCGCCAGCAACAGGGTGATGAGGCCCACGATTAAATACGTTATTTTTATGCGCTTCAAATAGTTATCTCTCTGCGGCGCTATTCTTTTAATAAGATAAAACGGTGCTGATAAAGGGGCTAAAATCCCGGTGCCGACGCATTTTGCTCAACAAAACGCCAGTCTGCAACTTTATTCCTGATAACCCATGTAAACTGTGTGGTTAAAGGTATTATTAATATTCCCTGCGCAAACGGTTTCGTCAGGCTCGAGGATTCTCTATAATAGGCCGCGTTTTCCCCCCTGTTGCGCCCAATGAAGCACCTACGGTCAGTTGCTTCGAAGACGAGAGATATTTGATTATGGAAATACTGCGTGGTTCGCCCGCTTTGTCGGCTTTTCGCATTAACAAACTGCTTTCCCGTTTTCAGGAAGCTCAGCTTCCGGTTAACGACGTCTACGCCGAATTCGTACACTTCGCCGATGTCAGCGCTCCTCTGACAGCGGATGAGCAAACCAAGTTGCAACGCCTGCTCAAATATGGTCCTTCTCTCGCTGAACACGCACCCGTTGGCCGCCTGATTCTGGTAACGCCGCGTCCGGGCACTATTTCTCCGTGGTCCTCCAAGGCAACCGACATTGCCCACAACTGTGGACTGTCGCAGGTTCGGCGTCTTGAGCGCGGCCTGGCGTTTTATGTTCAGGCACTACAACTGACCGAAGCACAGTGGCAATCACTCGGCGCGCTGTTGCACGACCGCATGATGGAAACCATATTTACCGACCTTAACGACGCTGAAAAACTGTTTGCCCAGCACCAACCGGCACCGGTTCAGCACGTTGACCTGCTCGGTGCAGGCCGCGTTGCGCTGGAACAGGCCAACATCAAACTTGGTCTGGCACTGGCGGAAGACGAAATTGACTATCTGGTCAACGCCTTCACCAACCTGGGCCGCAACCCGACAGACATCGAGCTGTACATGTTCGCGCAGGCCAACTCCGAACATTGCCGCCACAAGATTTTCAATGCCGATTGGGTTATCGACGGCAAAGAGCAGCCTAAATCGCTGTTCAAAATGATTAAGAACACCTTTGAACATACCCCAGATCACGTGCTGTCTGCTTATAAAGACAACGCCGCCGTGATGGAAGGCTCAAAGGTAGGCCGTTTCTATGCCAACGCCGAGTCTGGCCTGTACAATTTTAATCAGGAAGATGCTCATATCCTGATGAAGGTAGAAACCCACAACCACCCAACCGCTATTTCTCCTTGGCCAGGTGCAGCCACCGGTTCGGGCGGTGAAATCCGTGACGAAGGCGCAACCGGCCGCGGCGCCAAGCCGAAAGCGGGCCTGGTAGGCTTCTCGGTTTCTAACCTGCGTATTCCCGGATTTGAACAGCCTTGGGAAGAAAACTTCGGCAAACCTGACAGAATTGTGACCGCTTTAGAGATAATGACCGACGGTCCTCTGGGAGGCGCAGCATTCAACAACGAATTTGGTCGTCCGGCGCTTCTGGGGTATTTCCGTACCTATGAAGAGCAAGTCAACAGCCATAATGGCCCAGAACTGCGCGGATACCATAAGCCAATCATGCTGGCGGGCGGTATCGGTAACATTCGTGCCGACCACGTGCAGAAGGGTGAAATCACCGTTGGCGCTAAACTGATCGTGCTGGGTGGACCGGCAATGAACATCGGTTTGGGCGGCGGTGCCGCTTCCTCTATGGCTTCTGGCCAGTCTGATGCCGACCTCGATTTTGCCTCGGTTCAGCGCGACAACCCGGAAATGGAGCGTCGCTGTCAAGAAGTTATCGACCGCTGCTGGCAGTTGGGCGAAGCCAACCCGATTCTGTTTATCCATGACGTTGGCGCGGGTGGGCTTTCCAACGCCATGCCTGAGTTGGTCAGCGACGGTGAGCGCGGCGGGCGTTTCCAATTGCGCGATATTCTTAACGATGAACCGGGTATGAGCCCGCTCGAAGTCTGGTGTAACGAATCTCAGGAACGCTACGTGATGGCGGTTGCGCCAGCGCAGCTTGCTCAGTTCGACGCTATCTGTAAACGTGAGCGCGCGCCGTATGCGGTTATCGGTGAAGCCACTGAAGAAATGCACCTGACACTGGAAGACAGTCACTTCGACAACCAGCCGATTGACATGCCGCTCGACGTGCTGCTGGGCAAAACGCCAAAAATGACCCGCGACGTGCAAACCCTGAAAGCCGTGGGTGACATGCTAAATGGCGAGAATATTCAGATTGCCGATGCGGTGAATCGCATTCTGCATCTGCCAGCGGTTGCTGAAAAAACCTTCCTGATCACCATCGGTGACCGCACGGTAACCGGTATGGTTGCACGCGACCAGATGGTCGGTCCGTGGCAGATACCGGTTGCAGACTGTGCGGTTACTACTGCCAGCCTCGACAGCTACCACGGCGAAGCGATGTCTCTGGGCGAACGTGCGCCGGTGGCCTTGCTAGACTTCGCCGCCTCCGCGCGTTTGGCGGTAGGCGAAGCGCTGACCAACATTGCAGCTACCGAAATCGGCAGCCTCAAGCGCGTTAAGCTTTCGGCCAACTGGATGTCGGCGGCCGGTCATCCGGGCGAAGACGCGGGTCTGTACGCCGCGGTTAAAGCGGTAGGCGAAGAGCTTTGTCCTGCGCTGGGTATCACTATTCCCGTGGGTAAAGACTCCATGTCGATGAAAACCCGCTGGCAGGAAGGCACCGAGCAGCGCGAGATGACCTCTCCACTGTCGCTGGTTATCACCGCATTTGCCCGTATTGAAGACGTTCGCCATACCGTGACACCAGAACTGCGTACCGACAAGGGCGAAAGCTCTCTGTTGCTGATTGACCTCGGTGCAGGCCACAACGCGTTGGGCGCAACGGCGCTGGCGCAGGTTTATCGCCAACTTGGTGATAAACCTGCCGACGTGCGCAACGTTGAGCAGTTGGCCGGCTTCTTCAATGCGATGCAAAAACTGGTTTCCGAGCAAAAACTGCTGGCCTACCACGACCGTTCAGACGGTGGCCTACTGGTGACGCTGGCGGAGATGGCCTTTGCCGGTCACTGCGGCCTGACCGCGGACATTTCGGCGCTGGGCGAGTCTGCTCTTGCAGCGTTGTTCAACGAAGAGCTGGGCGCGGTGATCCAGGTCCGTGATGACCAACGCGCCGAGGTTGAGCAGATTTTTGCACAGCATGGCCTGGCCGACTGCACGCATTTCCTGGGCAGCGTCAATCAGGGCGATCGTTTCGTGATCACTTCTGGCGACAAGCCGGTGTACAGCGAAAGCCGCACCACGCTGCGTACCTGGTGGGCAGAAACTACCTGGCAGATGCAGCGCCTGCGCGACAACCCTGAGTGCGCCGATCAGGAGCACGAAGCCAAGAAAGACAATAACGATCCGGGCCTGAACGTCAATCTGACCTTCGCGCCGCAGGAAGACATTGCTGCACCTTACATCGCGACCGGTGCGCGTCCTAAAGTGGCGGTTCTGCGCGAGCAGGGCGTTAACTCCCACGTCGAGATGGCGGCGGCGTTCCACCGTGCCGGTTTCGATGCGGTTGACGTGCACATGAGCGATCTGCTGTCGGGACGTCGTGACCTGCAGGACTTCCACACGCTGGTGGCCTGTGGCGGCTTCTCTTACGGTGACGTATTGGGTGCCGGCGAAGGTTGGGCGAAGTCCGTGCTGTTCAACGAGCGCGTACGTGAAGAGTTTGAAGATTTCTTCCATCGTCCACAGACTTTGGCGCTGGGCGTGTGTAACGGCTGCCAAATGATGTCTAACCTGAAAGAGCTGATTCCTGGCGCTGAGCACTGGCCGCGCTTCGTACGCAACCTGTCAGACCGCTTTGAAGCACGTTTTAGCCTGGTTGAAGTGACCGCCAGTCCGTCACTGCTGATGCAGGGGATGGAAGGGTCGCGTATGCCAATCGCCGTATCGCACGGAGAAGGCCACGTAGAAGTCCGTGATGCGGTGCATCTGTCACAGCTTGAGCACGCCAATCTGGTCTCGCTGCGCTTTGTGGATAACAACGGACGTGTGACCGAGAACTATCCAGCGAACCCTAACGGTTCACCAAACGGTATCACGGCGGTCACTAACCTCTCTGGCCGCGTCACGGTGATGATGCCGCATCCAGAGCGCGTATTCCGCACCGTGAGCAACTCATGGCACCCAGAAACCTGGGGCGAAGACAGCCCTTGGATGCGCATGTTCCGCAACGCGCGTAAACAGCTTGGCTGAGTGATCTGCCTGCGCTGATTATTAAAATCCACAGCACTTAGGCTGTGGATTTTTTTTGCCAAATTTTCGCATAGGCCAGCGCCACGTGCTCTTGCAGCATTCGCGCACAGGTGGCTATCAGATTAGCCCGGTGTCGAGTCACGCCGTCATAGGCGATGTCGAGCGCGGTGGGGAAAATCGGATAAACTACCTCCTTGCTAAAGTTCGGACTGCATTTAACATCAAACGTCTGTTTGTTGCCGTATGAGTCTGCAATGTTTTTCGCTTCATTATCCAGCACCGAGTTGCACTCCTTTTCCAGGCGGCTTGAGGCGTCTATTGCCTGCTGTACTGCGCGTTTCTTATCATGAATAACCTCACGAACCGACGTCACATCGAAATCAGTCGACTGATGCCTGTTCAGCGTTGTTTCTTCAAAATCCAGATGATTAGCCTTAAAGTCGAGAGTAACGGTATTTTCACGCAGCTGCGCGTGGGTCTCTTCACAAAATTTCAGGCAGCTGGTTGGGGGGATTTTCACTAGTTTGATCGTGAGCTTGTCCTCGGCCCGTTGATTAATTTCGCCCATTTCGCTGCATATTTCGCTTTCTTCAATCTGTGGGCGGATCACCTCATCCAGTAAGTGGAGATCGCGGATCACTTGTTTAAGACACTCGCGCTGAACGGCATATTTTGCCCGGCTGGCTTTCAACGTCATCGAGATAGCTTCTATTTTAATGTTGAGATAATCATTTTTATTTATAGAGCCGGGAAGCCACTGACTGTTGCTTACCGTAGGTGAAGCGTCCACCAGACGATGCACCGAAAAGTCTTCAATGTTTGCAACAGCGTAGGGCGGTATTAGTGCGCTTGTAGTGGGTATTATCATGATAGTCATGGGCCTCTACTTAGCCAAAGCGGGGAGCAGATACGGTAATATTTTTAGTGTCGTTAAAATATTAATTTTCGCTCAACAAGCCGTTTAAGCGGCGATACGTTGTGAAGGGGACTGATATACAGACAGTTCTGCTTACATTTATACATTTAAAAGCCGCTTGATTTAGTCTGCGCCTAAACACTATCGTTATATCCCTTTATACATAGCGGTGGTTTATCGTGCGAGACGTAAAAAAAAGAGATCTGCATAAAAAAATACATACTATCGGTGCTGGCTTCCTGCTCGGTGCGCTGGTAATGGGCAGTGCGGCCGCAGCCAATGCGGCAGATAACATCAACGTCACTTATGCCGGTTCGATGGGCGTGGTGATGGATAAATATCTCGGTCCGACGTTTGCCAAACAGCATAATGTAAATTATCAGGGGCAGGGTCAGGGCGCTTACGGAATGGCGAACCTGCTGGCTTCCAAGAAAGTCGTCGCAGACGTGTTTGTTTCCATCACTCCGGGACCTATCGACGTGCTTAAAAAAGCCGGTCTGGTGGATACCTCTGTTCCGGTTGCCAGCACCAGCATGGTGATTGCTTACAACCCTAAAGGTAAGTTTGCACAGCAGTTTGCAGCGATTAAAGACCATAAAACCGGTGCCGAACCTTGGTGGAAAGTGCTGCAATCGCCGGGGCTGCACTTTGGGCGTACCGATCCTGCTACCGATCCGCAGGGACAAAACATTATTTTCACCATGATGCTGGCAGAAAAGTATTATCACCAGCCGGGGTTGACCAAAAGTGTGCTGGGAGAAACAACCAATCCTGCGCAGGTACTGGCTGAAGGCGGTTTGTTAACGCGTCTTGAAGCGGGTCAGGTTGATGCAGCGTCGGGCTACAAGAGTGCGACTCGTTCCGCTAAGCTGCCGTATATTGAGTTGCCGGATGAAATTAACCTGAGCAATCCTGACATGTCCGCAAAATGGTACGATACCGTCAGCTTCACTATCAAAGACAACGCAGGTAAAGACAAAACGCTGCATACTCAACCGCTGGTGTTCTATGCGGCGGTGCTAAAAAATGCTCCAAACCCTCAGGCTGCCAAAGAGTTTGTGGCCTTTATGAAAAGTGCGGAAGGGCAGAAGTTGTTCCAGCAAAACGGCTATGACAAACCTAAGGGTCATGATTACTAAGCCAAATTACCCACAAAGAGGTGACGCCGGATGTTAAGTCTGTGGTTAGCTATTCCGGCCCTTGCCCTGTTAGCCATCCCCTTCCTCACGCTTATCTCGGTTACGCCGTGGCGCGGATTTCATCTGGCCTATGGCGACTGGCACTCGGTTAGCATTTCGCTGGGGCTGAGTGCCATCGCGATACCCATAATCGTGGTGATGGGTATTCCGCTGGCGCTGTGGATGGCGCGCAGTGAAAGCCGATGGCGTGCGTGGGTTGAGGCGGCAGTGATGGTCCCTTTACTGACGCCGCCGTTGGCCATGGGGATCCTGCTGGTTTCGGTTTACGGGCCCTACGGCAGTCTGGGGGAAGGCCTTTCTCGTTTGGGGGTTTCACTAACCAATAATGCCGGTGCCTTTGTATTAGCTCAGATCTATGGTGCGCTTCCCTATTTCGTGATGTCGGCGCGAGCAGCGTTTGAAGGCGTGCCTGCCGATGTTGAAGAAGCAGGTAAAACCCTGGGTGCCTCGCGGTGGAATATTCTGACCAAATTGACGCTGCCGATAGCATCAAGAGGACTGGCTACTGGGCTGGCTATTGCGTGGGTCAGGGTTATCGGGGAGTTCGGTATAGTGATGGTATTTTGCTATTTCCCGCAGGGTATCCCGGTAAAACTGTTTATAAATCTGCAAAATGACGGCGTCGACTCGGTCTATTCTCTGCTTTGGATCCTGCTCATTTCTACACTGCCTTTTCCGCTTTGGTGCTTCTCAAGAAGGGGTAAGCATATGAAAGGAAATATCCTTTCGCCCAGCGAGTAATGGGTAAAAATCCCTCATAATTAATAATATTCTCATATTGATTATCATTATTGTTTGATAAGGATTGTGTAAATATCAAACCGTTCAGTGTGCGTGATTTATCTTAATTTACAGTTAAGGGTGTTAAGTTAAATGATGTTAAATCAATAAGATGGGTTTAATTTAATTTTTATTAATGCGTCATTTAGTATTTTTAGAGCAACATTAGGTTATTATTAAGTACCGAAATAATTAAATGAAGCTCGTTAGAAGAATATTTGTATGGGTATTTTTAAAAGAATAAGCAGTACATTACTTATCGTACTCTCTCTGTTTACAACATCAGTGATGGCCGATAATTCAACACCGGTAACAGCAACGTCTAGTGCGACACAACAGCCAGGCTTTAATGGCTGGTGGGCGTCGTGGAAAAATGATGTGTCGACTACTTGGAGTGCGTCGCCCAATCATGACCTGTATTTGCCGGCGATTACCTGGCATAACCGCGCAACGTATGATCGCGAGAAAATCGACAAGTACAACGAACGTCCTTGGGGCGGGGGTTACGGTATTTCGCGCTATGATGAAAACGGTGACTGGCACGGCCTCTATTTTATGGCCTTCAAGGATTCCTTTAACAAATGGGAGCCTATCGGTGGCTATGGCTACGAAAAAATTTGGCGTCCGATTCAAGGTCAAGACTTCAAACTTGGCTTAGGCTATACGGCGGCGGTGACGGCACGTAACAACTACGACTATGTGCCTTTACCTTTGATATTGCCTTTGGCATCAGTTGGCTACGAGCGCCTCACCTTCCAGGCGACCTATATCCCTGGTACGCATAATAACGGCAACGTTTTCTTTGCCTGGTTAAGATTTCAATTTTAAGTCATATCTCCTGTTAAATCAGTGCTGTGAGCCAGATCTCCCTCTGCCACAGCCTGATCCTTTATGCTTGATTTTCCTTGTTTTTGTCATGCAATACCCGCTATAAACTTTATGGCAACACTCAAACAATAATTTGATAGCAAATTATCTATAACTATCTGGTTATAGATAATTATTTATAACAACAGGAGAGTTACACGTGAAAAGATTTTCCCGCTATGCGCTATTGAGCACCCTGGCTTGCCTGGTATCGGCATCGCTGCCTGCCGCCGCCGTTGCCGCAGAAAATAATCTTGAGCTACAGCAGGTGCTCATTTTCAGCCGTCACAGCATTCGCGCCCCTTTGGCCAACTACAACAATGCATTGGGCAACGCGACTACCCGCACCTGGCCGGTATGGAATACTGAAGGTGGATTATTAACGCCGAAGGGCGGGAAAGTTGAAGAGCACGTTGGTGGGTACTACCGCCTGTGGTTAGCGCAAAATAAACTGCTGCCAGCGAAAGGCTGTCCACAGGCCGGTGAAGTCTTCACCTATGCCAACAGCCTGCCGCGCACCATTGATACCGCCAAGCATTTCCTTATCGGCGCTTTTCCGGGCTGCGAACTTCCTGTGGTAAACCGTGTTGAAGTGGGGAAAATGGATCCGGTGTTTAACCCGATCATTACCGCCGACGTGACCGATCAATTCAGATCTGATGCCATTAGCGCGACCGATAAACTTGCCGGTGAGGGCGGTCTTGATGGCTTGAACAAGCGTTTGAAACCTAATTACGCGCTGGTTGCCAAGGTCATGGATTTCCAAAACTCGAAAACCTGTAAAGAAGATAAAGTGTGCGACCTGAGCACGCAGCCTTCTAAGCTGGTGGTGAATCAGGGCAAAGAGCCAGGCATCTCTGGTCCGCTGTCACTGGGGACCGGTATCAGTGATGCCTTCATGCTGCAATATTATGAAGGCCTGCCAGCTAAAGACGTGGCGTGGGGCAAAATTACCACGCCTGAACAGTGGCGCCAGGTCGAAGAGTTTAAAAATGCCGATCAACAGGCCATTTTTAGCTCACCGCAGATTGGTAAAAACGCGGCGGCGACTACGCTGACCTTTATGTCTGGTGTGCTCGATAAATCGCTGGCTAAAACCGACGATCAGCACGCCGCTCAACAGGCTCGCGTAACCCTGCTCGTAGGCCACGATTCAAACATCGCCGCATTCCTGTCGGCGCTGAAAATCAAAAACTTCACGCTGCCGGGCCAATACGAGCGTACGCCGATTGCCGGAGCCGTGGTATTCCAACGCTGGCATGACAAGAAAACCAATAAAGATCTGATGAAAATTGAGTACGTTTATCCAACGGCTCTGCAGATCCGCAACGGCAGCACGTATAGCTTAAAAAGCCCGATGCACAAAGTGGTGTTACAAGCTGAAGGCTGTCCTATTGATAGTAAAGGATTTTGCTCAGCAGAAACCTTTAATCAGGTGGTACAGGAAGGCTTAAAAAGCTGATTTTTTTCTGATAAAACAAGCTGGCTCTTATTTAATGATATTTAAGTGACGAATTTGTTATTTATTTGTTATAGAGTGTGGGTTAGAAAGACCCAGAAGAAAGCATACTCTCTCTGATAGACCAGTTTGTTCTGCCCGTACCTCGTGCGGGCTTTTTTTTTGCCCACAAAACCCAAAATATAGTCGAACTATTCCCTGAGCTGGGCCTGCAAGTTGACGATGTCGCGACGGGGCGGCGCACCAAATAGCCGAGCATATTCACGACTAAACTGTGAAGGACTGGCATAACCCACCTGAAAAGCCACGCTTTCTGCCGACGTAGCGCCTGAAAGCAACAGCCGGCGCGCCTCCAGTAATCTAATTTTTTTCTGAAATTGGCCCGGCGTCATTGACGTCATCACCCTGAAGTGCCGATGAAAAGCCGTGGGGCTGAGTCCCGCGACACCGGCAAGCGTGTCAATACGCAGCGTTTTATTAAAGTTTTTTCGCAGCACGTGTACCGCCTCGAGCAGTCTATGATTGCGCTCTCCTCCCAGCAAGGTGGTTGCCAGCAATGGGCCGTGCGGACCCGTAAGTAGCCAATAGCATAATTCTCTCATCAGGCCCGGATAGAGAAGTGGGATAGCTTCCGGAGAGTTAAGGAGTTTTAAGGCACGCAATACGCACTCAATGAGGCGCGGGGAGAGTTGAATAACCTGAGCCGCATTTTTTGAACCGGGGTCTGGCTCGGGGGGAGAAGCCATTTGCTGGTAAACGTCGTTCATAATAGCCAAGTCCAACTCGACCACGACACTAAGATAGGATGCTTCGGCGCTGGCCTCCACCACCTGACTGGCGCCTGGCATCTCTACGCTGACTAACATGGCCTCACCTGCTCGGTAGTAAAGACGTTCGTCACCAAAGCTGGTCCATTTCTCTCCCTGCGCCACGATGCATAGCGCAGGCTTATGAATTAAGTGCATAGGATGGCGATGCGTTTGCGACTTCAGCAGGATCATGCCCTCAGCCTCGGTGTAACAGGGGCTGATATTTCCTCGCTGCGCTATTGCCTGCTCGACAGCTTCGCGCAATTGTTTCATGTCAGTCATCGCATGCCTCCGTAAAACTATGATTTTAACTTATCGCGGGAGGTGGAATTAGGCAAGAATAGGCTGGCTTTCGGCATGGGCGAGCGCCGCGTCGCGCTCTATGATTTATGCTCAAACCGGGTGAGGGGACTCACCGCAATGAGGATAACGCCATGACTACTACTTTTTCACAACCGATTGCGCTGGTAACCGGCGGCAGCCGGGGGCTTGGACGAAGCACTGTGCTGGCTCTTGCGGCGCGTGGCGTACGCAGTATTTTCACCTATAACACCAATCTGACCGAAGCAGAAAAAGTGGTTGAAGCCGCAAGGGTTGCAGGGGCTCAGGCTATTGCCCTGCAGCTTGATACCGCCAACAGCGCCACCTTTGCCGGTTTTATTGGCCAGGTGCAAACCGCATTGACTGAGATGGGGCGCGATCGACTCGATTATTTAGTCAATAACGCCGGTATTTCTCACCACAACTCGATTGCCAAAACCAGCGAGGCCGAGCTTGACCTGATTTATCAGGTCAATTTTAAAGGGGTATTTTTTCTAACCCAGCAACTGCTGCCGATTATCAATAACGGCGGGCGCATCGTGAATATCTCCAGCGGCCTCACGCGCGTCAGCGTGCCTGATAGCGGGCCTTATGCCGCTATGAAAGGCGCACTCGAAGTATTCACGCGTTATCTTGCCAAAGAGTTGGGCGAGCGGCGAATTACCGCCAATACCGTCGCACCGGGAGCCGTCCAAACTGATTTTAGCGGCGGTATTGTGCGTGATAATCCAGAGGTCAATAAAAGGGTGTCGAACATGACGGCTCTGGGGCGGCCGGGGTTGCCTGATGATATTGGCCCCATGATCGCCTCACTGCTTTCTGAGGATAATCGCTGGGTCAACGGGCAACGCATTGAAGTTTCTGGCGGTATGGTGCTCTAAGCCGTTTTTGACGTTTGCGCAGGTGCTGGCCTGCACAAACGGTCGGTCTCAAAGGTCGTTAGTGCGTTTCAATGGGGTAATCTTCGTTAATATCACCCCATTGGGCCCACGAGCCGTCATAAATCTTCACCTCTTCTGAACCCAGCAAATGCAGCCCAAACAGGAGCGCCGCCGCCGTTACACCCGAACCGCAGCTGGCAATAGTCGGCTGATTTAGCGCCACGCCAAGACGAATAAAGGTCTCTTCCAGCGCCTGCGGTGATTTTATTTGCCCGTCTTGGGTGAGTTCAGTAAAGGGCACGCTGAGGCTACCGGGAATATGACCGCCGTGCAGACCCGGACGGGGTTCTGGCAATTCGCCCTTGAAACGCCCAAGCGAACGCGCATCAATGATTTGCACCTTACCAATAGCCTGTTTCACCTGGTCGGCGCTGACCACCACTTCACCCGGCAGTGTGGCGGTGAAGGTCGCTGTAGGCAGAACATTCTCACCGGCTTCGACGGTTTTTCCTTCCTTGACCCAGGCGTTCAGCCCGCCGTCGAGAATGCGTACGCTGGCCGCACCAAAGCTTTTCAGCATCCACCACACGCGCGGCGCGCTAAACAAGTCGCCTTCATCGTAGAGAATAATCGAACTGTCATTGCTGATGCCGCGTTCGCTCATTGATTGGCTGAATGCTTCGGCAGTGGGCAGCATGTGGGGCAGACCGGTACTACAGTCAGAGATATCATCGACCTCAACATAAATAGCCCCGGGAATGTGTTCGGCAAGATATTTTCCATGGAAATCAATCGCCGGAGTGATGCCAGGTTTAGATTTACGGCAATCGATAATAACCAGGCTAGGTTCGTTGAGGTGTGAAGCCAGCCAGTCGGTTGATACGATAGATGAACTCATTATTTCCTGATCCTGTGTCAACATTTAAGTGCCGAATTTACGCCAAATCGCCGGGTATCAGCGAATATAACCAGGCGTTTACGGGGTTTCCCTGATAATAAAGGCGATTGCGGTGCAGGCCTTCGTCAAAGGCCCCGACCTTTTCTGCAACCCGACGGCTGCGGTGGTTTTTTTCCATCGCCACAATTTCCAAACGTGTCATGGATAACTCATCAAACGCGAAACGGGCCAACGCTTTAACGGCGGTAACCGCCAATGAACGGCCGGTGAAATCGCTGCGTATCCAGTATCCTATATTGGCCGTTTTATATTCATGAACAATACGATTTAACGCAATTGAGCCGACAATTTTCCCACTGGCCAGATCAAACAGGCAAAAGCGGTATTCTATCCCGCGCTGACGTTTAACATAGGAGTCGAGCAGATAAGTGCGGCTGTCTTCCAGGCTGTAGCCTGCGGTGCACCAGCTCTCCCAGGCTGAGATATCATCAATAGATGCTTGAATGGCCTCAAAATGCAGCGGCGCTTCCAGCTCCGTCGGCAAACGTATTTCCAAACTTTCATTCTGAAAAATCAGACGGCTCGTCATACTTCCTTTCTCCATCCTTTGGCCTATAGCATGAGACTCACACTCACATATTCGCTAAAGGGATGTCAATGAAGCGAGGTGAAGCCGCTAACCGACTTATCCTGCAGGCGGTTGTTCTATCAACATCACCATCCTTAACTCACTGTTTCCTGAGGGTAAAAATGTTTGTTGCAGATAGCGCACAGGTCCACGTTGAGGATGTTCAAAGCGCCTTTCTCCGCCTTCTCGCGCCAGCACTTCCTGCTGCGCCCACCACTTGTCAAACTCGCTGCTCTGCTGACGTAAATTTATCACTAATTGGCGGATAGCCTCAGAATGTGCATAGTGGCTGGTTTCGGCCCTAAACTCGGCCACACTCCGCTTTGCGCGCGCTTCCCAGTTAACCAGCAGCGTGCGTGCCAGCGGGTGAAGAAACACAAAACGCAGTAAGTTGGGGTGTTCCTCATTGTCTAACCAGCCCTGAAAAAGCTGCTCGGCCTGGGTATTCCAGGCCAGCATGTTCCAGCAGCTGTCAATCAGATAGCCGGGGCAGTTAAGCTGGTGAATGCACTGTGCAAGATGCTCAGAAACGGTCGGTGCATGAGCGGGCTCCTGAGGGTTTTTAACGCCTGCCAGACTAAACAAATAGTCCTCTTCGGCCGGCTGCAAACGCAGCGCCTGCGCCAGCCTGCTCAAGGTAGTGGCTGAAATTGAAACGTCTCTGCCTTGTTCAATCCAGGTGTACCAGGTGGTGCTGATCCCGCTGATTTGCGCCAGCTCTTCGCGGCGCAGGCCACTGGTGCGACGCCTCGTTGAGTGCGGCAGTCCCACCATTTCTGGAGAAGTCCTTTCTCGGTGAGCACGTAAAAATGCGCCCAGTGCTTTCGGTCCGCTTAAAAGGTCTAAAGAAGTCATGATTTACTCGTTCATTGCCGGTAAGCAGGAAGTGACTCATACCAGTATAAATGGTCATATTGTACCCGTATAAAACGCAGTATAGAGTGTTTTTGAGTTCATCATCTATCGAAAGAAGAGAAGCCCATGGATAACAAAAATAGCCATACGCAGAGTGTTAGTCACCAGTTCAGCCCAAACGCCCATAATTATTTAACCAGCAAGGTTCACGCGCAGGGGGCCGATTTGGAAAAACTGGCGACTCTGCTTGCGCCATTCTCCGACGCCGTGGTGGTGGATTTAGGCTGCGGGGCAGGGCACGCTAGCTTCACCGCTGCCAGATTTGCCAAAAAAGTTATTGCCTATGATTTGTCTGCGGAGATGCTGGCAGTGGTCGAGCACGCTGCGACGGATAAAGGACTGACCAATATAGAGGTACAGCAGGGATATGCCGAAGTCTTGCCTTTTGCGGACGCCAGCGTGGATATTGTTATCAGCCGTTATTCAGCCCATCACTGGCACGACGTGGGGCGGGCGCTGCGGGAAGTACGCCGCATTTTAAAGCCGGGTGGCAACGTCGTGATGATGGATACCTGTTCACCGGGGCATCCGGTCCTGGATATCTACCTGCAAACCGTCGAGAAACTGCGCGATACCTCACACGTGAGAAGTTATTCTACCGGCGAGTGGCTGCACATGTTTAATGATGCCGGATTAAATATTGCTCAACTGAGTACGGATAAATTAACCCTAGAGTTCAACAGCTGGGTGGCAAGGTTGAAAACGCCGCAGCATTTCGTGCAGGCGATTCGAGAGCTGCAAAAGGTGATGTCAGATGAGGTGACTCATTATTTCGCCATTCAGGCCGATGGCACCTTTGAAACGGATACGGTATTTATTGAAGCAGGTAAATCGCGTTAGCGAAAAAAACGGGCCACAGACCGGCCCGTTTTCCGTTGATCCAAAAAGAATTAACGATTGAAATTGGCAGGCACTATTTCTTGAACAGCCTGCTGCCCAGTGATACCACGGCCAGCACCGCGGCACCGACAACAATGCCCACCGCCAGATCCGTTGCGCCGGTTATCAGGCTATTTACCCAGCCCTGATGGCCTTCGGTCAACGATTCGAGCAGGCTGTGCATAAACGGCAGACCGTGGCTGATAATACTCCCGCCGACCAGAAACATGGCAAAGGTGCCTACCACCGACAGGGTTTTCATCAACCACGGTGCGGCATTGACAATGCCGCCACCGAAACCTCGCACAGCGCGCATAAAGGCGCTTTCACCGCTGAGTTTGCTCAGGTAAAGGCCCGCGTCGTCAATTTTTACAATCCCCGCCACCAGGCCGTAAACGCCCAGGGTCATCACGACCGCAATAGCAACCATGACCATAACTTGATCGACAAAAGGCGCAGAGGAGACGGTGCCCAGTGAAATAACAATGATCTCCGCAGAAAGAATAAAGTCGGTGCGCACTGCGCCCTTAACTTTCTCTTTTTCCATTTTGGCCAATTCGGCATCCGATTTTGGCGTGTTTTTTTGCTGATTTTTTTTCTCGGCTTCGGCCGCTTTGTCGTGCGGCATGAATTTATGCGCAACCTTTTCAAAGCCTTCGTAGCATAGGTAGGCACCGCCCACCATTAATAAAGGGGTGATGGCCCAAGGGGCAAAGGCGCTAATGAGCAAGGCAAGGGGAACGAGGATGGCTTTATTGAGCAGTGAACCCTTGGCAACGGACCACACAATGGGCAGTTCGCGATCAGCTTTAACGCCAGAGACCTGCTGCGCATTCAGCGCCAGATCGTCTCCCAGCACGCTGGCGGTTTTTTTGGCGGCAACCTTACTCATTGCCGCGACGTCATCAAGAATTGACGCGATATCATCGATTAACGCTAAAAGACTGGTTCCGGCCATAAAGATCCCTTTGGTCTGTATTTTCTGGTTATAAGTTTTGGTCGTTAAAAGAATAATAACAGCGATTGCTATAGTGCGTCGATTTATGCGAATCTGTCTCGTGTAGACCCACTTCTACCCCCTCTATTATGTTTTTCTGCACCATAAACGCGCTTTTTTATTACATTGTCGAATACTCGTAATGTTTTATATTATTTCCTCCTTATTTTCGTCATAAATCTTAAATTTCTTTACATCTGATTACGCCGCCTTTCGTTTAATGAACGATAATTAATTCCAAGGAGAACATCCTACTAATTAAATTAAACATCGACACGTTATCCATGACTCAATTAAAACGTTAAGGCGAAAATCATGAAAATCTTACCTATTTTTGCAGCAGCTCTGATTACTACCGCATCATTCTCAGCCTTGGCCGCGAGCGAAATCAGTGCAGCTCAGGTACAAACCAATAATTATCAATCACTCGGCGTCGTTGATGTTCGTCAGGACAACACCGCAGATATGAGCCTGAAAGCTGCAGTGAATGAAAAAGCCAGCCAAGAGGGCGCAACGCACTACCGCATTATCGGCGTGAGCACTCCAGGCGATTCAAGCCTGTCCCGCGCCAGCGTTGAGCTTTATCGTTAAGCAGAATACACCGTCGGGTGTGGAGATTACCCTCTAATAGAGGTTGCGCCAGCGGCCTCTGTCTCCTGTGTCTCACCCGACGGTTACCTTTTTTCCTTTCCCCCTCGGTTTAAAATAATCCCGTCTGTCTCGTTTTCCTTTTCATATTTCGCACTATTTCAGCGCTATTTCACACTGCCTTTCCCTCTTTTTATACCCCTGATGTTCGCTATTTCTGCTATTATTCCTCTCTTATGCTATGCCGCTAATTTGAGCTAATGTAAAAAACTGCAAGATAAGATATTTTAATTCTTTGCCAATATTCCGAAAGCATCTTAAAACAACGTTAATTAAGACCTTTCTTATATAGAAGTGGCGTTTAGCCGTTTAGTCAAAAATAATTAGCGCAATTAATTATTCCTTAAGAATTTTTCTGTGTGATAGTGGTCTACTTCCCCAGGGGGTTACAAATATGCTGAATGCGACAAGACTTACTATCAATGCGACGAGATTGACGATTAAAAACCAGTTCTCCTATTTGCAGAATTTCATCTCTTCACCGCGCACTTTCGGCACGCTGGCGCCATCATCGCCCTGGCTGTGTCAGGCGATGGTCAACCAGGTTGATTGGACGAAGACGCTAAAGATTGCCGAGTTTGGTGCTGCCGACGGTGTGCTGACCAAGCGGATACTGGGTAAAATGCGGGCCGATGCCCAGCTGCAGGCTTTTGAAATACAACCTAACTTTATCCATAAGCTAAATTTGCTGGATGACCGCCGACTGCAGGTGATGGGCCATTCCGCCGAGCATCTTGAAGGTGATTTCGACGCCATTTTCTGTTGTTTGCCGTTACTGTCAATTCCTACGCGCATCAGCATGCGGATTCTGCAACGCGCCCAGCAGCGCCTGAAGCAGAACAACGGTGAGCTTATTCTGTTTCAATACAGCCATCTGTCCGAAAAGATGCTGTCACGTTATTTCAGTTGGAAAAAAATACGTGTAGTAAAAAACTTTCCACCGGCTTTGGTGTATGTGTGTAAGTCACTATAAATAAAGGATTATGGGTGTAAATAATTTATTACGCTGTGTTTACAGGGATTGCCTAATCGATTTTTATCGGTATGATGCCAAGCAGGTTAAAAGATGTCCCAGGCACATTAAGGATAGCGGTAATGACGCAACCCATTTTCATGATAGGCGCTCGCGGCGCAGGTAAAACAACGGTCGGCAGAGCGCTCGCGCAGGCATTGGGCTATGATTTCGTCGACACTGACATTTACCTGCTGCAAACCTCTCAACTCAGCGTTGCCGAAATCGTCGCGCGTGAAGGTTGGTCAGGTTTTCGCCGTCGTGAAACTCAGGCCCTGCAAAACATCAGCGCACCCAATACGGTAGTTGCCACCGGTGGCGGCGTGATTTTGGCCGAAGAAAACCGTCAGTTTATGCGTGAAAAAGGGCAGGTTATTTATCTTCGCTCTCCCGCAAGCACCTTGGCGCTTCGCCTCGAAGACGCCCCGCAGGAAGATCAACGCCCCACCTTGACGGGTAAACCGATCAACGAAGAGATCTCTGAGGTGTTAAACGAACGCGAAGCCCTGTATCAGGAGGCAGCGCATTTCGTGGTGGACGGCACTCACCAGCCTTCCGCTATCGTCGAAGACATCCTTGACGCCCTGGCTCTACAAATCGCGCGCTAAATTTTCCCCCAGATTTTTTAGGAGGCTTCTTAGCCTCCCGCTCCCTGTAATAATCACCCATTGTCTATACTTGTAGTACCCGTGATTACTTACAGGAGTTCCCATGCCATCTAAACCACCCTATCCCCGCAGGGCCGAAATTATCACCGTGGAAAAAGGGTTGCCGGGCCAAACGGAAACCTGGTACGAGCTGCGCGCTGACCATCCCAAGCCCGATACGCTGATTAGCGAACATAAAACTCGACAAGAAGCTGAAGATTCCAAACGACGCTACGAAGACGAAAACGGCGATTAATCGATGACTTAACTGAGCACTGCTTTTACGCTGGCTATTAACCCGCATGACGGCGGTGCTTGTTCATATGACATGCCCTTAAATTCAATCAAAACACTTCCTGAATCTCTCCTCTTTAGTATCGAAACGTTTCTCTTAAAAACAGAGTAACAGTCTGGTAGTGGGTGAATTGCTAAAATTTTTCACTAAAAATCGCTATTTACTTAAGTTAAATTTCCTGCATTTTAGCATTGAGAAATATCATTCACTGCTTTTTATGCCCTCATAAAAAATAAACAACTTGACGCTGATGCGCATCAGCTTTAGTTTTTACCTATCTTAATCAGGAACTGAGTTCCTAATAGTGGAACTGGCGTCGTGACAACATTAGAAAATGCTTCCGCAGTGCTAAAGCTTTTTGCACAGAAAGGGATCAGGCAGGGGCATCCCGGTCTCTCTTTCAGCGATGTTGTTGAACAGCTGGGTTTGCCGAAAAGTACGGTTTCTCGGCTGCTGATGACGATGGAGACACAGGGCCTACTTGAGCGGGATCCGGAAACGCGGCTTTATAAAATTGGCCACTTGCTGCTGGCAGTATCCAGCCATTATCTGTCAACGCCGTTAGTCGATGCCGCATCGCCTTATATGGCGCTGTTGAGCAAGCAAACGCAGTGCACCGGTTACATTTCGATGCTTGAAGGTCGGGATATTATGGTGATGCGTATGTTCCCTGGGCGTACTTATTTGCAGGTCGTTACGCCAGCGGGCAGCTTGTTACCGGCGGCAGAATCGGCAATTGGCCGCGCGATTTTAGCCAGATATACCGACAGTGAAGTGGTTGAGCGTTATCGTGAAGGATATCGGGTTAATTCGCCGAATTCGCCACAGACACTAGACGAACTGCTTAAGTATCTCTCAGAAATTCGTGAGTCAGGCTGGTCTTATGCTAACAATGAGACCCTGTTGGGGATCAGTTCGATGGCGACCAGTCTTCAAAACAAGCACCGTGATGAAACGGTGGGAATGTGTTTATCTTTCCCTTCACCGCACGACGGCAATGAATTACCCGCCGGAATTCGCGAAGGTATTGTAGCGGTAACTCGGCAACTCGCCGAAAAGTTAGGTGATGAGTATTGGCAATAGACCAATAACGGACCGGTTGTATTTTTGATTAATTACGCAATAAAAAGCGCGGATACGAGTCAATAATATCGCGCCAACACCAGGAATTTCTTGATTTTTTTCGCCAACACCAGGGGACTATATGACAGGCAATACCGGGAGTGAGAGCAAGGTGACCGACGGAAGCTATAATCCGTTAAAAGAAGTCGGCACGCTGGCTGTAATGATTTTGCTTTCAATATTGGGCGCGATTATCGGCGTTCAATTGATTACCACTCTCGGGGTGACGCCGAATACCTCAATCATCGGCGCCTTGTTCGCCATGCTATTGGCGCGCATTCCGCTGAAGGCGTTCCAACGCTATCGTTCTATTCATACCCAGAACCTGGCACAAACCGTTATCTCATCCGCCACCTTCGGTGCGGCAAACAGTTTGCTGATGCCTATCGCCATTCCTTACGTGATGGGGCAGCCGCAGCTTATTTTACCGATGTTCTTCGGCGTGTCGGCTGCGATGCTGCTTGATGCGTATTTGCTCTACCGCATGTTCGATACCAAAGTCTTTCCTGCCAGCAATGCGTGGCCTCCTGGCGTCGCTGCGGCCGAGGCAATTAAAGCCGGTGATAAAGGCGGGCGTCAGGCCTGGCTGCTGTTGGTGGGCGTGGTTATCGGCTTGGGCGGCGCGATGCTTAAAATACCGATGGCCGCCTTCGGCACGGCGTTTATCGGCAATATCTGGGCGCTGAGCATGTTTGGTATTGGCCTGCTGATCCGTGCTTATGCGCAACCGATTGGCGGGATTGATATCAATGCCTTATACATTCCGCACGGCATGATGGTGGGTGCCGGTCTGGTTTCACTGTTCCAGGTGATTCAGGTCATTCGCAGCAAACATGCCGACGCCAAGGCGACGTTTACCCAGTCAGGAAACGAAGTTCGCAAAGCGCTGGGACTGGGTGCCTTTGGCTATATTGCTATCGCAGCAGGATTAGCCCTGGCCGGTGGTATTTACACCGAAATGTCAGTGACTATGCTGGTGTGTTTCATTATCTATGCCGCCTTTGCCGCCTTCTTCCATGAGTTGATCGTTGGTATTGCCGCCATGCACTCGGGCTGGTTCCCGGCCTTTGCGGTGGCACTGATTACTCTGATTGTCGGGATTCTACTGGGCTTTCCGCCGGTCGCGCTGTGTATTCTTACCGGTTTTACGGCGGCAACCGGCCCGGCATTTGCCGACATGGGCTTTGACCTGAAAGCGGGCTTTATTCTGCGCGGTTATGGAAAAGACTTGCATGCCGAGTTGGCTGGACGCCGCATTCAGCTGTTTGCCGCGCTGATTGCGTTTCTTATTGCCATTCCAGTGGTGTGGTTCGCCCACATTGGTTATTTCGCTCAAGACCTGGTGCCCCCAGTGGCCCGCGTTTATGCCAAAACTATTCAAGCCGGTGCGCAGCCAGGCATCGCCCACAGTCTGTTGATTTGGGCTATTCCTGGCGCACTTATCCAGCTTATCGGCGGGCCTAAACGCCAGCTGGGCGTACTGCTTGCGACCGGTTTGCTGATTAACAGCGTGATGGCCGGTTACGCTGTGGTGCTGGGCATTGTGCTGCGTATCATCATTATTCGTATCTGGGGGGAAAAGGGCCGTACGCCGATGGAAATCCTCGCGGCAGGATTTATCGCCGGAGACGCGCTTTACAGCTTCTTTAACTCCATTTTTAGTGCCAAAAGTAAGTAATCGAGTCTCGACAATCTGTATCAACGAAAAATGCGTCAACACCAGGGCTCCCACGAGCCATATTAATAAATAAAACGGCTTTCAAAGAAAGTCGATAAACGCGGTTGTTTTTGCCGTTGCGCCCTGTGCGTCAACCGCGTGGTTTAGAGGAAGATGCTATGAGTTTGCTTCAAACCCTTACCGTATTTGAACTGATCGACAATGCCCACGTCAGTGGTCAGGACGTCGTCAATCTGTTTGCCGATTATCCTGCTGTTACCGCCAGCACGCATCGCGTCACCGGTACAAAAGGCGCAACCGATTTTGTACGAATCACCCTTCCGGGCAGTGCGGGTAAAACTCAGGGCGGTGCTGCACCAACGCTGGGGATTATTGGCCGCTTGGGCGGGATTGGCGCGCGACCTACGCGCATTGGCGTCGTTTCTGATGCCGACGGTGCTATTGCTGCCATCAGCAGCGCGCTTAAGCTTGCCGAGATGCAGCGTAAAGGTGACGTTCTGGTGGGTGATGTTATTATCACCACCCATATTTGCCCAAATGCCCCGACGCGCCCTCATGACCCCGTTGATTTCATGGACTCGCCTATTGATGACGTGACCATGAACGATAATGAAGTGGTAGACGGCGTTGACGCAATTCTCTCCATCGACACCACCAAGGGCAACCGTATCATCAACCATAAAGGTTATGCGCTGTCGCCCACGGTGAAAGAGGGGTACATTCTGCGTGTTTCAGAAGATTTGCTGCGCATTATGGAGATGACCAGCGGTCGTCCGGCAGTCACCTTCCCGATAACCACTCAGGACATCACGCCTTACGGCAACGGCGTTCATCACCTGAACAGTATTCTGCAGCCCTCTACGGCCACCACGGTTCCGGTGGTTGGCGTGGCCATCACCGCTGAATCGGTAGTCCCTGGCTGCGGCACCGGCGCCAGCCATGAAACAGATATTGCACTGGCGGTAAAATTTGCTGTTGAAGTAGCAAAAGAGTTCGGACGCGGCACCTGTCATTTCTATGATGCCGATGAATATCAACTGTTGTTGTCGCTATACGGAAGCTTGCGTCACCTGCAAAGCAGAGACTAAAAAGATGATGACCTCCTTTGCCACCCTGACCATCGGGCAGGCGCCACGCAGCGACATTATGCCGCTGCTTGATGAGTATCTTCCTCCCGAGCTGGTGACCCACACCGGCCTGCTGGACGGCTTGACTCAGGCGCAAATCGAACAGCGTTTTGCGCCAGCACCGGGAGAAGACGTGTTGGTGTCGCGCCTGTTGGACGGCACCCAGGTACGACTGGCGTCGCCGCGCGTTGAGGTAGCATTGCAGGAAAAAATCAACTGGCTTGAAAGTCAGGGTTGCGACACGATCCTGCTGCTGTGTACCGGCATTTTTCATAATCTGCATGCACAGCAGGCGATGCTGCTTGAGCCTGACAGGATCATTCCGCCGCTGATTAACGGGATCGTCGGTCAGCATCAGGTCGGCATTATAGTGCCGGTTGTCGAGCAAATAGAGCATCAGGCGGGTAAGTGGAGCAAGCTGGCTAAAAAACCGTGTTATGCCACCGCTAGCCCGTATCTGGCCGATGAGCGAACGTTGATTGAGGCGGCGCTTTCTCTTAAGGATCAGGGCGCTCAAGTCGTATTGCTCGACTGCATCGGTTATCAGCGCAGCCACTGCGACATCATCCAGAAACACCTCGATGTACCGGTGATGCTATCGAATTCGCTGGTCGTTAAACTGGCCGCCGAACTGCTGCTCTAATTACGGTTGAAAGTGCTCAAGAATGAAATCCACCCAGACTCTGACTCTGGGGGGTAAATCTGCGCTGCTGTAATACAGCCACAGCGGTACGCCCGACGTCCAAAACTCTTCTAAAACCGGCACCAGTGCCCCACTTTTTAAATGTGGCTCAATATACCAACCCGCAACGCCCACCACGCCCAAACCGTTTATCGCCGAGCTAATCAATGATTCTGGTCGAGTAGAGACCACGCGCCCGCGAAGTTCACTCTGTGGAACCTCACCCGCTAAATCCCACTTTATTATCTGATTGGTCGAGGCATTGCGGTGTAAAAGGCAGGAGTGGTGCACCAAATCCTGCGGCGTGTTAAGCGGCGGATGCTGGGCCAAATAGTCGGCGGAGGCGGCATACAGTGTGCGCATGGGTTTGAGCTGACGGGCAATCAGACGGCTGTTGGGATCGACGCGATTGCCAATGCCGACGTCAAAACCTTCAGCAACCAGATTGACCACACGAGCATCAAGCACCAGATCGAGACTTATTTCGGGATACTGCGCCAAAAAGCTCGGCAGCAGCGGTATCAACTGCTGCTGCGCAAAACCGGGAATGGTACTGACTTTGACACTGCCCGAGGGGAGGCGATGCGACGAGGCGGCATTTTCAAGCGTTGACGAGAGTGCACGCCACAGCGGTTCAACCTCCTGAAGGAGGATTTTTCCC
Source organism: Rouxiella sp. S1S-2 (assembly GCF_009208105.1). Classification (NCBI taxonomy): domain Bacteria; kingdom Pseudomonadati; phylum Pseudomonadota; class Gammaproteobacteria; order Enterobacterales; family Yersiniaceae; genus Rouxiella; species Rouxiella sp. S1S-2. Next base: position 4,454,978 of record NZ_WFKL01000001.1, on the reverse strand, counting down.
TCATCGGTCAGCACCACGCTGTGTGTGTTGCGGGCAAATAGCCGCAGCGCCAGTTTCTCTTCGAGCACGCGAATGTTTTTACTGATGGCCGCGGGCGTTACGCCGAGCTGACGCGCAGCCGCTGAAAAATTTTCATTTTGCGCCGCGCTCAGAAAAGCAGGCAGGAGGCGATGAATATCCGGCGGTAACGACATGGGCAAACCTGAATAGTGGAATTTTTCAGGATCGCATCTGATGACCTTAAAATCAATCAACGGATAGCGGCTTTGCGGGATGCCTCGACAGACGCTAACTCGGCAATAAAAATCAGTGACAGATGCCAGCTTCTGACCCTACTATGAGGATTCTTGAAATGTGAATATTTATCGCTAAGGGCCAATCTATATGTTGAAAAATAATGAGTATTTTGAAGGGAAAGTGAAGTCGATTGGTTTCGACAGCGACAGCCTTGGCGCACTTAGCGTTGGCGTAATGGTTAAAGGCGAGTACACCTTCGGCACGGCTAAACCGGAAGAGATGACCGTTGTTAGCGGTACCTTGATTGTTCTGCTGCCGGGTTCCGAAGGCTGGCAGACCTTTACGGTGGGCGAGACCTTCTACGTGCCGGGTAACAGCGAGTTTAACCTGCAGGTTCCTGAGACCAGTTCTTACCTCTGTAAGTATCTGTCCAAGTAATATCGCTTTCACCCGGGCATATTTGCCTGGTTTTAAATGAGTTGCGCGCCACGTTGCCCGCGCAACTCATTTCTGATGCTTAAATCTTTCAGTTAACGCTGCGCCTCGCCGCCCAGTGCTTCAATCAGATTCTTGATTAACGCAGCCAGTTCGCCGGTCATCAGAATAAAATCAGCATCGAAACGCGCTGCGAAATCGTCTCTGTCGATATCGTCGTTCTGCTCGCGAATAATATCGGCAAACTTCAGCCGCTTGATGCTAGCGTCGTCGGCCAAAACCACCTGAACACGCTCTTGCCAGTCAACCGCCAGCTTGGTGACCAGCTTGCCGTTTTCGATATGATTGGCAATTTCATCGCTGACCAGTGCCTGCTTCTTGCAGCGGATCACGCCACCTTCTTCCAGAATTGCTTTCAGCTCGGCCTCATCCTGCAGGGCAAAACCGGCAGGTGTTTCACCGGAGCGAACCCACTCGGTCAGCGTGAGTTCGATAGGGCTTTCCATGGTCAACGGCACGACCGGCAGCGAACCCAGGCTTTTACGCAGCAGCGCCAGCATGTCTTCGGCTTTTTTAGCACTGCCAGCATCCACCATAATCAAGCCGTTAACGGTGTCAATCCACATAAAGGTTTGGCTAAAACGGCTGAAGGCGCGCGGCATCAGCGTGTGCAGTACTTCGTCTTTCAGCGAGTCTTTTTCAGTCTTTTTAAGCTTGCGGTGCTGTTCACCTTCAATCTGGTCAACCTTGGCATTCAGTTCTTGCTTTACGACCGAAGAGGGAAGGATTTTAGCTTCGGTACGTGCACAAATCAGAATTTGACCGCCGCTGGCGTGAGTTAAGGCATCACCGCCCTGTGAGCCCAAAGGAGAAACCCAGCCGGTTTTCGCCATATCTTGGCTGCCGCAGGGGGTAAAAGTGAAGGCGCTCAGCTGTTTTTCCATCTCGTCAGCAGACAGTGAGATTTCACGGCTTAAGCGGTAGACCAATAAATTTTTAAACCATAACATGATGTTATCCCTGTCTCGTCACGCTCGTGGCGTGCAAATAAATGGTAAGCAGGGCGGCATGATAACCAATTGAGCGTCATCAGTCCTTAAGAAAAATGAGCGAGTGTGCGGGAAGCCTTTTAGGAGCGCTTAACCCTTCATTCAGCCAATATTGTTATAGACTTAAGAAATAAAAATAACCGGCAATGGAGAAATCTTGTGCGTATTGGTATCGATCTCGGTGGCACTAAAATTGAAGTGATCGCACTGTCTGATGAAGGTCATGAGCTGTTTCGCAAGCGCGTAGACACCCCGCGTAATGACTATGAGCGCACGCTTAAAGCGATTAAAGGACTCGTTGACGACGCCGAACAGGCCACCGGCCATCATGGCAGCATTGGGTTGGGCATTCCCGGCACGCTTTCGCCGTTTACGGGCAAAGTTAAGAATGCCAATTCTGTGTGGTTGAATGGACAATCGCTGGACGAGGACCTCTCGCTGCTGCTCGGACGTGAAGTGCGTATCGCCAACGATGCCAACTGTTTTGCCGTCTCTGAGGCTACCGACGGCGCGGGGGCGGGCAAAAAAACGGTCTTTGCGGTGATTATCGGCACCGGCTGTGGCGCCGGCGTTGCGCTTGACGGCGCGGCGCACGCGGGCGGCAACGGTATTGCCGGAGAATGGGGACACAATCCACTGCCTTGGTTGGACGAAGACGAGTTTCGTTTCCAGCAGGAAGTGCCGTGTTATTGCGGTAAATCGGGGTGCATCGAGACTTTTGTATCAGGCACTGGTTTTGCCGAGGACTACTTCCGCCTGTCCGGCCAGCGCCTGACGGGGGCCGAAATCATCAAGCTGGTCGATGACGAAGACCCGGTTGCCGAGCTGGCACTTGGCCGCTATGAGCGCCGACTGGCCAAGGCGTTGGCCAATATTATTAACATTCTAGACCCCGACGTGGTGGTGCTTGGTGGTGGAATGAGTAATGTCGACAGGCTCTATAGCACCTTGCCTCTGCTCATCCGGCAATGGGTGTTTGGCGGCGAGTGCGAAACACCGGTTCTCAAGGCTGTTCACGGTGACTCTAGCGGCGTACGCGGCGCTGCGTGGCTGTGGCCGCAGGACCGCTTTTCTCTGTAATTGACTGAAAGAAATAAAAGATGGCCTGCATCGTCTGCAGGCCATGTTCAGAAGGTTAACATCTAAAACAAGCCAAGGGCCTTTACTCTCCCGAAAGCATGGCGTCAGGTGCGGCGGCATCGCGCTGCGCCTTGGTTGCTGCAAAATAGAGATAGGCAACCAGCATGAACACCACAAAAATACCGGCAATTTCCAAATTGAACCAGACCATGGCAATCAGGCAGACTATCGCCAGAATCAGGGCGATGGCAGGCACCACAGGATAACCCGGTGCCCGGAAACTGCGTGCCATCTCCGGCGCAGTTTTGCGCAGTCTGAACAGGCTAAGCATGCTCATGATGTACATCACGATGGCACCGAATACCGCCATTGTTATCATTGCCGCGGTCAGTGACATGCCCTGCAGATTGACCACGCCGTCGCTGAATATAGCGGCGATACCAATCACACCGCCAAGAATAATCGCACGGTGCGGCGTTTGGAAACGAGAGAGTTTCGCCAGTCCTTCAGGCAGATACCCCGCGCGGGCAAGGGCAAAAAACTGGCGTGAATAGCCTAAAATAATGCCGTGGAAGCTGGCAACGAGGCCAAACAGCCCAATCCAGACCAGCATGTGCATCCAGTTAGAGTGTTCACCGACCACCATTTTCATCGCCTGCGGCAGCGGATCGTTGATGTTGGCAAGCTTGCTCCAGTCCCCGGCGCCTCCAGCCATAATCATTACGCCGATGGCCAGTACGACGAGCGTTAAAATACCGCTGACATAGGCTTTAGGAATAGTACGCTTTGGGTCTTTGGCTTCTTCCGCGGCCATGGCAGCGCCTTCAATCGCCAGGAAAAACCAGATAGCAAAGGGGATAGCAGCAAAAATACCGGATACAGCCGGCAGGCCGAAATGTTCGCCGCCAGACCAGCCGTTAAGTACGAAGTTGCTGAAGCTAAAGCCCGGCGCCACTACGCCCATAAAGACTAACAGTTCAAGCACCGCCAGCACGGTGACCACCAGTTCAAACAGTGCGGCGAGTTTAACGCCCAAAATATTCATCACCATAAAGATGATATAAGCACCCAGCGCGGCCACTTTGGGATTAAGGTCCGGAAACTGTACGTTGAGGTAGGCACCAATCGCCAAGGCAATCGCCGGTGGAGCAAATACAAATTCAATCAGCGTCGCCATGCCGGCTATCAACCCGCCGGTTTCACCAAAGGCGCGGCGGCTATAGGCGAACGGGCCACCGGCGTGCGGAATAGCCGTGGTCAATTCGGTAAAGCTAAAGATAAAGCAGGTGTACATAGTGGCAACCATCAGTGTGGTCACTAAAAATCCGAGCGTTCCGGCGACGCCCCAGCCATAGCTCCAGCCAAAATACTCACCAGAAATAACCAATCCCACGGCAATGGCCCAAAGGTGCAGAGTGCCCAGCGTCGGTTTAAGCTGTGTTGTCATGTTGTACTCCTGAGGATTAATGAACAGCACCCCCGCCAGATCTGGCGGTGAAAACGGCGCGCATCATCATCAACGCGGTGCCGTAAAATTCACTTTTGCTACTTTGTGATTGTTTTAGAACATCTTGCTGAGCACTTTTTCCAGGCTTTCGACCAGAATTTGGCTGTGCTCGGCGGTAAATACTAATGGAGGACGAATTTTGAGGATATTGGCGTGCGGGCCGGATGCACCTATCAACACGCCCTCGTCGCGCAGAGCGTTAACGACGGCCAATGCCGTTGCGGAGTCCGGTTCACCCTCGGCGGTGGTGAAGTCGACGCTGACAAACAAACCCGCGCCGCGCACGCTGCCGATCGCCGAGAAACGGGTTGATAGCTCACTGATACCGTCAAGAATCGCTTTACCCGCACGGCCCACGCTTGGAATAAGCGCCTCCTGCTCAATCACTTCAAGCACTGCCAGACCGACCGCCGAAGACACAGTGTTGCCCCCGAAAGTGTTGAAATAGCTCGATTCATTGCCGAAACGCTCAAGAATGTGTGGCTTAATGGTGATACCCGCCATCGGGTGACCGTTGCCCATGGGCTTGCCGAGGCTGACGATGTCCGGCAGCACGCCGTGACGCTGGAAGCCCCACATGTGCTCACCCGAGCGACCATAGCCGGGTTGAACTTCATCGGCGATATACAGCGCACCCGCTTTGTGAATTTCGTCGATAGCCTCTTTCAGGAAACCTGCGGGGTCAAAGAATCCGCCGTCGCTGGTAAAGAAGGTGTCAATCATTAGCGCCGCAGGCTTGATGCCGTGGCGGCGCATGTCGGCCAGTGCCGCGCGTACGTCAGCGGCAAATTTTTTGCCTACTGCCGCCGGATTAGCAGGGTTATGTACAGGAGCCGGAATAACACGAGCATCGCCGTTGATTTTGACGTAAGGCCCCATTGAAGCCGAAAGCCCGGCAATCGCCTTGGTCATGCCGTGGTAGCTGAATTCAGTGATGATAACGCCAGTCCCGCCGGTGAAATCTTCAGCAATGCGCAGCGCCAGATCGTTTGCCTCACTGCCGGTACAGGTGAACATCACCTGACTCAGCTCCGGCGGCATGGTTGATACCAGTTTTTCGGCGAAATTAAGCACATTGTCATGCAGATAGCGCGTGTGGGTGTTCAGCGTTGAAGCTTGGCGGATAAGCGCTTCCAGCACGTAGGGATGGCAGTGGCCCACTGAAGGCACGTTGTTGTAGACGTCAAGATACTTTTTGCCTGCGGCGTCAAAAACCCATACGCCTTCTCCCCGCACCAGATGCACCGGATTTTTGTAAAACAGCTGATAGGCAGGACCGAGCAGGCGACGACGGCGTTCAATCATCTCACGTGCTGCCGGGGATACATTTTCGCTGGCGGCGGCATCAAAAGCATTGGTTTTCAACATGGTAGGTTATCTCCTAACGGGTGGGGCCAAGTTTTGTTTCGGCTGACTCACGCCAGACGGTAAGTGAAGTTGTCTCGATAATGCACCTCACAACGCCACAAAACTTGACCCTAGAGCGCTCAACCCTGCACGCCAAAGTCAAGTTGACCTTCTTACCGGCATTTTGACTGCCTGAAGTCAACAATGGGTCCTCCTGAGTCAAGCGCAGAACGGTCGACGCTTTCATTCTGATAGCACAAGCCCTAATCACCTTGCCTGGAGTGACCCTGATGAATGCAAAACAGTCTGATACCCTGGACAACGCCAGCCTGCACCAGCTCGCTGACCTGGCGCTGAAAAACTATCCCGATGCAATGCGGGGGGAACTTTCCCTTATTTGCCGTTCCGAAAATGCCACTTTTCTGGTGCGACAGGCCGATGGAAATCGCCTGGCACTGCGCGTACACCGCGACAATTACCATCAACATCATGAAATTGAAAGTGAGCTGGCTTGGCTCGACAGTTTAAGAGAAACCGGTATTCAGGTGCCGGAAGCGCTGGTCACACTCAGCGGCGCACGTGTGCAAACGCTGGCTTTGAATGCCAATGAAAGCCGCCACGTGGTGCTTTTCAAATGGATTGAGGGAGAAATGCCGACTACCGAGGTGGACCCACGCGCGTTTGCACAATTGGGTGAAGTGACGGCCCGGCTGCATCAACACAGTCGGCGCTGGCAAAAACCCGCCGGCTTTGCGCGCATCGTCTGGGATCATCAAACGATGATTGGCGCGCAGGGCCATTGGGGAAGGTGGCAGGATGCACCGGGTTTACAGCCGCAAGACAGATTGATTGTCGAACAAACACTGAGTCGAGTCAGCCGTATTTTAGACCGCTATGGCAAAAGCACGCAGCGCTACGGGCTTATCCATGCGGATCTTCGTCTGACCAACCTCCTACTGCACAAAGGGGAAACGCGCGTGATCGACTTTGACGATTGTGGAATGGGCTGGTACATGCATGATGCCGCTGCGGCGATAAGTTTTGTTGAACATCATCCGCGGGCGCAGGAGTGGGTCGAGCACTGGCTGGCGGGTTATCAGCGCATTTGTCCGCTAAGTGAAGAGGATTTAGCGGTGATCCCAACGATGATTATCCAACGTCGTATTCAACTGCTGGCCTGGGTGGGTTCGCATGCCACCACTGATATGGCTGTCAGCCTTGGGGGAGAATGGGTCGCCGACAGTGTGAAATTGTGTCAGGCCTATCTCGAAACCGAAGAGTGTGCGCTGCCGGTAAGCTAGCTATTTTCCACCACACTGCACGGTTTACGTGCAGTGTTTCCTTAACTTGATGCGTATATAAGCCCCGTCTCTGCTTGTCTTCCTGGCTTTATTTAGGCCAATTACTTGATAGCACTCTCTTTTTTCCTACCTAGTGTCGATGATGGTATGGAAATTGCTACACAGATGAAGTCGATCACCTGTTGCTGTCAAGCAGACTTATCAAATGAAAATGGAAGCCTAAATGCAGACAGACGTATTACGGCAGTCAATGATCTTTGGCCAGACCGATGCTGATATGAATAGCAATCGCGGAGTGTTAGCCGCTGCGGCCAGTGGATTGAGTGATTTTATTATTAGCAAAGGCGCCGATGTGGATCGCGTGTTGGGGATCTGCCATATCGATCCCGAGCTTTTACAACGACCTACGCTTAGTCTGGGCCTGACTAACTATTGTCAGGTGCTTGAAGAAGCGGCCAGGCAGTCAGGTTGTGATAACTTCGGTTTGCATTACGGCAAGCAGTTCAAACCACAGTCATTAGGCCTAATCGGTTACATCGGTCTCTGTTCATCCTCGGCAGAAACTGCGTTGCACAATGTGGTTAATGCCTTTCCTTTTCATCAACATAATACTTTGACACGTTTGGTAGACAAAGGTGAGTATTACCGCTTTGACTACCAGGTGCGTCACGGTGGAATTCTGAGTAAGCGTCAGGACGCTGAGTTGACATTGGGGATGATCCTGAACCTGCTGCGCCATGGTTTAGGCAAGAATTGGGCGCCGCGCGAAGTGCATTTTGAACATCCGCGTCCTGAGCATTGGCACGAGCACTGTAAGGCGTTTGATGCACCGGTCTACTTTGACCAACCTTACAATTCGCTGCTGATCGGTAAAAGCAGTCTGCAACGATCGATGCCTGAACAAGATCAAACACTGCTGTTGGTGATGCAGGATGCTATCCGCCGTTTAAACGTCGATAATCTTTCGCAGCAGTCGATTGTGGACCGTGCACGCTCGCAAGTCAGGCAGGTTCTAACGCGGGGTGAACCTGTTCTGGACGATGTCGCGGATAAAATGGGCATGTCACCGAGTTCGTTACAGCGTAGGTTGCGCGAGCAAAACCTGACTTTTACCGTGCTGGTGGACAAGGTGCGCTGCGAGTTGGCGACGCATTATCTACAGCAGCAACAGTTACCTATCTCTGAGATGGCGCTGCTGTTGGGCTATTCTGAAGTTAGCGCATTTTCACGCGCATTTCGCCGCTGGTTTGGCCTAAGCCCTCGCCAATGGCGGCAGGAAAGGCATCATTAAAAGCGGCCTTCATTTACCCACGTCAATCGATGCCGAAAGAGTTGAATTTATACAAAATTTAAACAGCTACATTTCCTGACTCGTATTGCCCTTAGAGCCATGTTATTATTCGTAAAATACAGCCAAGTTAAGTGCTCTGAAGATTAGCGATGAAAAATATAACAATAGACCAATTCCTAAAAAATCCTTCAGGCAATAAAGATTATATTAGTGAATGTGTTTATTTTGGTGAGTTAAATAACAAAGAGTTACCGAAATATCACATTGCTTTTGGCGTCGATGGCAGCTTCACTCGCCATGCGTTGTTAACGATTCAATCAATTATTAATAATGGCGAAAATATTTCTATTCATTTTCATATTATTACCCGCGAAAATGGGAATGAGTATGCCGCTTTTTTCAATAATATTGTGGCAGATTCCACTCACGTTGTTCATATTCACACCCTTCCTGAAACAGCCTTCAGTGAATTACATGTCACTGATGCTTTTCCTCACGCAATATATTATCGACTTCTCGCACCTTACATTTTATCCGAAGAGAGTCATGTGCTGTATCTGGACGCCGATATCGTCTGTCTTAACCCTTTTATTTCATTGTTTGACCATGCCGAATGCGAAAATAAAATAGCCGTGGTGGTGAATGAGGAGCCTCATACAGCATCACAGCTTGCGGCCAGTCTTGCCATGAAATATAGGTATTATTTTAATTCTGGCGTTTTATTGATAAATACTCACCGATGGCGAGAAAGCAATGTCACTGAGCGCGTTATTTCTTTGCTTGAATCGCGAGGAAAGCAGTTTACCTATATGGACCAGGACGCACTCAACATTGTTTTGGAAGGTCAGGTTACCTTTGCAGAGCAGAAATACAACCAAATTTTTAAGCTGGGTCACCAATCTGCTGATTATGCACAGATGCCGGATAAAGATACGGTGTTTTTACACTATGCTGGTATTGATAAGCCATGGCAGCAGTGGAACAAGCAGGCCGCTACCCAGTATTATCGTCAGCTGTATGAGCAGTCAGCATGGTCAGCGCTGCCGTTTGATAAACCTAAAACGGATCAACAGGCTAAAAAAATGTATAAGCTATGTTTTAAAGAACGAGCTTTTTTTAGCGGTATTAAATGGTACCTCAGCTATTACCTGCTGCGTTATTACAAGTAAGGATCTTGAAATTGATACTTGAATCAAAAAAGTCCGTTTTTATCTACAATTTGAGTTTTTTGGCGCTGGTTTGTGCCATCTCGATGGATCTTTTCGTTCGTGGTTATCCCGAAAAGATTTTTTATCTGGTGAGCTATATTTCGTTTACCTATACGGCGATTTACTTTTATAAACACCGTTCCACACAGTCGCTGGATAAACCTGCATTACTTTTCTTTATTACCCTGTTTTTGGTCGGAGCCAGTCGCTTATCCTGGAGCCTGATTTTTAAGCATACAGAGTTCAATGATATTCGAAGTAATTATTTTACCGGCGGAAAGCGGTTTATGATTGCCGCTTTTTTACTGTTTTATTTTTATCAGTATCGCACCTTACTTAAGCAAAATATTCTTAAGTTAAGCCTGGTGATTATGTTCCTGGGCTTCTTTATGTCGCTTTGGCATGGAGATTTAACACTCAGTAAGGAAGGGATGAGAGATAAGTGGACCTCAGATGCCGCCACAACCGGTGCTTATCTTGCGGTTATTTATTCGATGGTGTTGATTGTTGCTATCCGTGCCGCCTTCAAAGACGGAGTAATCTCGGTATTATTATTGGTGGCTGCGTTTCTGACGACGATGGGTATGATTGTCATGACACAAACCCGCTCGGCAATAATATTGGCGCCCCTGCTTTATGCACTATTTTTTGCCTATTATTACCGCTCTGTAAGTCTCAAAATAAAACTTTCGCTGGTGTTGGTTATCGTGCTTTCGGCCTCTTCGGTCGTGTATCTTGCCTGGGATCGTATTTCGCAAATCAGTACTGAAATTAGTGAGTACGACACGAATAATGACACCTCAATCGGTGCCAGATTCTCTATGTGGAGCGCAGGTGCGCACAGCATTGAACCGAGTTTCTTAGGGCAGTCAGCCGACCAGCGTTATAAGAAAGCTATCGATTATATTGACCAATACCAAAGAGGTAATCCTGAGGCAAAACGTAATGTGATATATCACTTGCACAATGATTTACTCGAAACCCTCTCTTTACAGGGGATTTTCGGCTTTGTTTCTTTGGTGATGTTCTTTATTGCCGGATTCTACTTCTCTTTACGTAAAGGGGCGTTAGAAAATTACGGTACCTTATTTATTATGCTGCCGGTGTTTATCCTTGGAATAGCAGATACCGTACTTATTCAGAGCAATACTGTGCTGGTGATTATTATTGCGCTAGCGCTGTCATTCCCGCTCATGAAGAAAAATCTGCGTTAAATAATATCGGCCAATCCGTTTTCGCGCATTGGCCGATATTAACTCGTTAGCCGTTAAGCATTAACTTTATACTCATTATCCAGACGGCTGATGCCCAGTCCATTCACTTTCTTGACTTTGATCTGCACTGGAATACGGTCTTTCATCGCTTCCACATGGCTTATTACACCAATCGTTTTGCCACTGGCGTTTAGGCTGTCTAATGCGTCGAGCGCCGTGTCGAGGGTGTCAGCATCCAGCGTACCAAAGCCTTCATCAAGGAACAGCGAGTCAATGCGGGTTTTATCGCTGACCAGGTCTGACAGCGCCAGCGCCAGCGCAAGACTCACCAGGAAGCTCTCGCCGCCCGACAGCGTACGCGTGTCTCGCACGGCGTCCGCCTGCCAGGTATCCACCACTTCCAGCTCCAGCGCATCGCTGGTTTTTCGCTGCAGGAAATAGCGCCCGTGCAGTTTATCCATCTGCTTGTTGGCCAGATAAACTAGGTGTTCAAGGGTTAATCCCTGAGCGAATCGACGGAATTTAGCCCCGTCACTTGAACCGACGATTTGGTTGAGATAACTCCAGTCGTCAAACTTCTCTTGCGACTGGGTGATTTGCGCAAAAAGCGCCTGCTGACCGGCCTGACGTTGGCTGTCACCTAACAATTGGCTATTTACTTCTCCCTGGCGCTGCTGCAGCGTTCTGAGCTGCTCGACGAGTTCACCAAGTTGGTTGGCGAGGGTCGCGGCATCGGTTTCCTGCGCACTTACACCGTCGGGGCGCGATTGCAAATGCTGTTCAGACTGCTCAACCGACTGACGTAGCAAGGTTTGGACCTGCGTCTGCTGCTGCTGCAATTTCTCTTTGAGCTGCTGTAACTGCTGGCGCAATGTTTCATCAATCAGGGCATTCAGCACGGCTTGCTCATCAATAAATTCACTGGTCGCTAGCGCCTGCTGCCATTGAATTTCAGCCAATTGCAGACTTGTTTCGCTCTGTTGCAACTGCTGCTGTTGGCTAACGAGTTGCCCCGAGAGCTGGTCGAGCTGTTGCTGTACGCTTTTCAGGCTTTCATGGGCCAGAAGGTGGACCTGTTCCGCGCTTTTACGCCGTTGGCGCAGCTGTTCGCGCACCTGAATAATTTGTCTGTCGCCGAAGATTTCTTTACGCTGCGCGCCAAGTTGCGCCAATGATTGCTCATTTTCTGCGATCTGTTTATCAAGCAGCTTCACAAGCTGTTCTAATTCCGAAAGAATTTTTTGCAGCGTGGTGCTGCGTTCTGCCAGCAATAATACCTGCTGCTGCACCTTTTGCTGCTCGTTTTGCGCCGCATAAAGATTCTCTTTGGCACGCTGTAGCGCCTGAGAAGTCTCATCATAATGACGAAGCGTTTGCTGGACGCTGCGTTCCTCCTGTTCACACTCGCTGAGCCAGTTTTTCAGTGCGTCATCTTCCTGAGGGCCGAAGCTCAGAGAGAGCGTCGCACAGGCCTGCTGCCACTGCGTGAAGTAGTCCGCCTGCTGTTTGACGTCCTGCTCCAGCGCGTTTTGCAGTCGCAGTTGCTGCTCTTTAAATGATTCAGTGCGGGCGCGCAGCTCCGTACCGGCAGTCTGCAAACGCTCCGTTTCCTGACGCATTTCATCAACTCGCCGTGCGGTTTCAGAAGGCGTCACCGCCTGATATTCAGCGATGGCCGGGTGCGACGTTGATCCACAAAGTGGGCAGGGGTCACCGGTTTGTAGCCTGGCGCGCTCGGCCTCAAGGCGGACGATCAGCTGTTCTTGCTGCAAAATCTTTTCAACATCGAGCTGATGCTGTTTGTGCAGTTTAAACTGCGCTCGGATTTCGGTGAGCCGTTGCTCAAAGGCAGTCAACTCTGCCTGTCGCGTCGTAAACTCTTGCTGCTGACGACTGATGCGCTGGGTGAGCTGTTGATAAAGCGGGTTCAACGTGGAAAGTGTGAGGCGAACAGGGCGCCACTCTGTTAGTTCAGTCTGACGTTGGCGCAGCGCGGCCTGCGGCGACTGGGCATCCAGTGCTGCCTGCTGCTGCATGTGCAGATTAACCGCGGCGGTGAGTTCGGCCTCTTTAGCACTAAACTGGCTGCCCTGCTGCGCGAGCTGGGCCTGTTCGGCATTGATTTTTTGTAGATCCTGACTGATTTTTTGCTGCTTGCTCTGTTGATCCGCGCGATCTTTTTGCAGCTCACTCAGTTTTTCCTGAGCCTTGGCTGTCGCGTTATCCAGTGGTTGAACCTGCTCGTCGATCAGCTTCTCTTCGCGCAGTTGCTCTTGCTGCAACAGTTTTAGGTCGTTTTCAGCGTTTTTTAGACCCTCGGCCAGCGGCATCATCGCTGCCTGTTTTTGCTGCTGTTGAGCCGCAAGCTGGGTTATCTGCTGCTGTAAACTCGTCTGCTGTTGCTGATTACGCTGGCGCTCATTTAACAAAGGTCGCAATTTTTCGGCCGGCTCACTGCGTGCCAATTGCTGTAACTGCGGCGCTGCCAGAGCAGTCTGTTGCTCCACCTCAAGCAGCTGTTGCTGATACTGCTGGTTTTTTTGTTCAATATTTTGCCATTGCTGCAGCCAGTTGAGGCCCTTCTGCTGTCGTTCAGCCTGTTGACTCAGCGCTTTCTCGCGTGTGGCAAGCATCACCCGTTCCTGCTCGAGTTGCACGCGCTGTTCGTCGCTCAGCAGTTCAATGCCTGCGGCGCGCTGGTGCAGCAGGTCGAGGTCAATTTTTGCCTGTTTATGCTGCTCGAAAACCTGTTGAGACAGTCGTCCATAAATTTCGGTGCCGGTCAGCTCTTCAAGCAGCTCGGCGCGCTCATTGGCCTTGGCGTTGAGGAAGGCGGCAAACTGCCCCTGCGAGAGCATCATTGATTTGGTAAAGCGCCCGAAGTCGAGGCCGGTCAGTTCGGCGATGGCCGGCAGCTTGTCGCGTACTTTGTCGGCCAATATTTTGCCGTCGGCCAACAGCGCCAGTTCAACCTTTGGCGCCTGAAGATTACCGGTTGGCGAATTACCCGCACGTCGCTGGCTCCAGAAAGCACGATAGCCGATGCCTTTCACCTCAAACTCCACCTCGGCCAGTGATTCAGCGGTATGGCGCGTCATCAGCTCATTTTGGCTCGGGGTCACGTCGAGGCGCGGCGTTTGGTGATAAAGCGCCAGGCAGATGGCGTCGAGCAGGGTGGTTTTACCCGCGCCGGTCGGGCCGGTAATGGCAAACAACCCGTTGCTGGCAAACGGCTCGGCGGTAAAATCGATTTTCCATTCACCTTCCAGTGAATTGATGTTTTTAAAACGTAGTGAGAGAATTTTCACTGTGCGCTTTCCTCCGAGGAATGCCCGCTTTCAACCTGTTCCAGCACCTGCGAGAAAAGCGTACGGATGCGCTGCTGGCGCCCCTCTTCGGGCGCATTTTCCTGTGCCAGACGGCGTTCGAAAACTTCATTTACGCTGAGCTCTTTAAGCGTCTCTTTCTCCTGCTGCAGCAGTCCTTGCAGCCGCTGCTCCTTGCTGCGTCTAAGCAGTACTACCTCAACCGGCAACGGGTCGGTCAGATTCTGGATGCGGCGCTGAATATCACTCAGGTAGTCCTGCGTCGCGACTTCAATATCCAGCCAGACGTTTTTCTGAGGATCGCCTTGGTGCTGCGGTTCATTATTTTGAAAACTAAGCAGCTGCTTTTCAATGTCGGCCAGCGTGCCTTTGATGATTTCCATTGGCTGAGAACGCGGTATGGCCAGTGTTTCAATGCTGTTCAACGTAGTACCGGTGAAATCGAGCAAATACACGCTTTTATCGTTGCTTGCTTCATCAAAACTCAATGGGATCGGCGATCCGCTGTAGCGAATGTGCTCGGTTTTAGCGATTTTCTGCGCCCGGTGGATATGGCCCAAAGCAACATAATCCACCGGCGGAAACGCCTGTGCGGGGAAGGCGTCCAGTGTACCAATGTAAATATCGCGCACTGAATCGGAGGCAGTAACGCCAACGGTAGTCAAATGACCGGTCGCAATAATCGGCAAGGGCAGGCCAAGCTCGTCTCGTCGCGCACACGCTGCCTGATACAGCGAAGAATAGTGCGCTGCAATAGCTTCCTGCAGCGCCAGCTGTTTCTCACTGCCGGACTGCCCGGCCTGGCTTGCCAGAAGGTCGCGCGGGCGCAGGAAAGGAATGGCGCACAGCACAGCACCGGGCTGACCCTGGCGGTTATTTAGCGTTAATACCTGACGCGTAAGGTCTTCGCCTACGGTGGCTATCACCTGAGTATTCAGGCATGAAAGCAGCTCTCTCGACTCGTTGAGCGTTGCCACTGAGTCGTGGTTGCCTGCCAATACCACCAACTGACAGCCGGTTTTTTGCAGATTGACCACGAAGCGATTATACAGCTCACGGGCATAGCTTGGCGGCGAACCGGTATCGAAAATATCCCCCGCGACGATCACTGCATCTACCTGATGTTGCTCAACCTGTTCTATCAGCCAGGTTAGAAAAGCCTGATGTTCAGGCGCACGGCTCTTGGTAAAAAAGTACTGACCAAGATGCCAGTCGGAGGTATGAATCAGTCGCATGAGGGTCTCGCGGTGGCGGTTGCAAGCGGCAAGTATAAACGCCCACAGCGGGCGATGTCGTTGAAAAATCGTGTTTATGACAAATGCGCGGGTCAAATATGACGGCTTGGCTACACTTAGTCGCACGCGAAACTGTTTTTCATAAATCTGTCACAAATCTGACGCATAATGACGCCCGAAATCAAAATTAAGTTCGCTAACTTATTGGCAGGCTATCAAATGGCTAGACGCATATTAGTTGTGGAAGATGAAGCACCGATCCGTGAAATGGTTTGTTTTGTGCTTGAGCAAAATGGTTACCAGCCCATTGAAGCTGAAGATTTCGACTCGGCGGTGAATCGTCTTATTGAGCCTTACCCCGAATTAATTTTACTCGACTGGATGCTGCCGGGCGGTTCCGGTATTCAGTTTATTAAACACCTCAAACGCGAAGCGCTGACGCGCGATATTCCTGTCATGATGCTTACCGCACGTGGTGAAGAAGAAGACCGCGTGCGCGGGCTGGAAGTCGGCGCCGATGACTATATTACCAAACCGTTTTCCCCTAAAGAGCTGGTCGCGCGAATTAAAGCCGTGATGCGCCGCATTTCTCCTATGGCTGTCGAAGAAGTTATTGATATGCAGGGGCTAAGTCTGGACCCTTCGTCGCATCGCGTGATGGCCAATGAGCTGGCTCTCGACATGGGCCCGACCGAATTCAAACTGCTACACTTCTTCATGACCCACTCCGAGCGCGTTTACAGCCGTGAGCAGTTGCTCAATAACGTCTGGGGCACTAACGTATACGTCGAAGACCGCACGGTAGACGTTCATATCCGCCGTTTGCGTAAAGCGCTGGAATCTAGCGGACACGATAGAATGATTCAAACGGTTCGCGGAACGGGTTACAGGTTCTCAACCCGTTATTAATAGGCTTTATATTTTGAATGCACAGGCGTTGACGGCCTTCGTTCACCCCACTGGCTGGCGTATTCAAGCGTCTGGGGCGTTGTTTAGTTGTCGCCGTCCTGCATAATGAAATAGAGTGGATTATTATTCTGATAAAGGCAGTTCACTCACTCACAGCGGAGATACTGTGTGTTAGAACGATTATCCTGGAGACGGCTGGCCGGCGAGCTGTTTATGTTTTGCCTGCCTGCGCTGATCCTCGCCATTTTCATTGGTTATCTTCCCTGGTTGTTGCTGGCGTCAGCGCTGGCAGCGCTGGGCTGGAACTATTATAACCAGCTCAAGCTTTCCCACTGGCTGTGGCTAGACCGCAGTATTACCCCACCCAGCGGCCTGTGGAGCTGGGAACCGCTATTTTACGGCTTGAATCAGATGCAAATGCGCAACCGCCGCAGAAGGCGAGAGCTGGCGTTGCTGATAAAACGTTTTCGCAGCGGAGCCGAATCTCTTCCCGACGCCGTGGTACTCACCACCGAAGAGGGCAATATCTTTTGGTGTAATGGGCTGGCGCAGGAGCTGCTGGGCTTTCGCTGGCCGGAAGATAATGGCCAACATCTTTTTAACCTGCTGCGATACCCTGAGATGCGTAGCTGGATACAGACGAGAGAATTTTCACGTCCGTTGACGCTGCAACTCAACAATGCTCACTTCGTCGAGTTTCGCGTGATGCCGTACTCTGAAGGTCAACTGCTGATGGTGGCGCGCGACGTCACTCAGATGCGCCAGCTTGAGGGCGCGCGGCGTAACTTCTTTGCCAACGTCAGTCACGAGCTGCGCACGCCGCTCACTGTTTTACAGGGCTATCTTGAAATGATGGAAGACGCCAAGCTCGAAGAACCTTTTCGCAGCAAGGCGCTTGACACTATGCAGGAACAGACGCGCAGGATGGACGGTCTGGTCAAACAGTTGCTGACCCTTTCTCGAATTGAAGCCGCAACCAATATTGATTTGCAGGAAAAGGTCGATATTCCAACGATGTTGGGCATGCTGGAGCGCGAGGTGCAGACCCTGAGCGGCGGTCGGCATGAGATTGTGTTCAAGATCAACGACCAGCTTAAGGTTTTTGGCAACGACGATCAGCTGCGCAGCGCCGTATCGAATCTGGTGTACAACTCGGTTAATCACACCCCGACCGGTACGCGCATTGAGGTAAGTTGGCAGCATACGGCGCAGGGCGCGCAGTTTCAGGTCAGTGACAACGGACCGGGCATTGCGCCTCAGCATCTTCCTCGTCTGACTGAGCGCTTTTATCGGGTTGACAAGGCGCGCTCAAGACAGACTGGCGGCAGTGGTTTGGGGCTGGCTATCGTCAAGCATGCGCTCACGCACCACCATTCTCGATTGGATATCATGAGCGAAATTGGTGTCGGTACGCGCTTTATGTTCACACTGCCCAACCGGTTGATTGTGAACGCAGCGCCCGTCGAAAATGCCAAGATTAAGCACTAACTCTCTGTTTTTTAGTGCCTGGCGCCGTCCCTTTATATTGTAAAACACCTCTCTTTTAAGCGGGTCCATTCGGACCCACTTCTTCTGAATATCAAGCCCTGCCTCCAAACATGAATTTTTTTCACGTAAGGTGAAAAATAGTCATTTGGTGTTGAAGGGTTCTCATGGCAGCATAGTATTAAAGCCGTTTAGACATCTAGATGTCTAAAATAACCTCGAGGTATTATTAACAATGTTAACTAATTCCTAAGGTCGCCGCGCTACCCGATAATCAATAGCAGTGATGACGTGTTCATCGATGCCTTGCCAGGAGTTAAGAATGTCACAGCCTAATCCCGTTTATCGCGCCGAAGTTGTCGGGAGTTTCCTGCGTCCTGAAACGTTGAAAAAAGCACGCCAACAGTTTAAAGCTGGTGAAATTGATGCGCAGCAACTGCGTGCAGTAGAAGACACCGAGATCCGTCGCGTTGTACAACAGCAACGTGAGGCGGGTTTGCAAGTGGTTACTGACGGTGAGTTCCGCCGCGCATGGTGGCATTTCGATTTCTTCGAGGGCCTGCAGGGCGTTGAGGGTTATGACGCAGAACAGGGCATTCAGTTCAACGGCGTGCAGACTAAGGCGCGCAGCATCAAAGTGGTAAACAAGCTGGCGTTTGGCGACCACCCGATGATAGAACACTTCCGCTTTTTGAAAAGCATCAGCGGTGATGCGGTCGCGAAAATGACCATTCCAAGCCCTAGCGTGATGCATTTTCGCTATAATCGCGATGCGGTAAAAGACGTCTATCCAAATCTGGAAGACTATTTTGATGATTTGGCTCAGGTTTATCGCGATGCGATTAAAGCCTTCTACGACGCGGGCTGCCGTTATCTGCAACTCGACGACACCGTCTGGGCCTACCTGTGCTCTGAAGATCAGAAGAAGCAAATTCTGGCACGTGGGGATAACCCTGAAGCGTTGGCGAAAACCTATGCTCGGGTATTAAACAAGGCCATTGAGGGCAAGCCGGATGACCTGATTATTGGTCTGCATGTCTGTCGCGGCAACTTCCGTTCAACCTGGATTTCTGAAGGCGGCTATGAGCCGGTGGCTGAAATTCTGTTTGGTACCGTGAACATCGATCGCTTCTTCCTGGAGTATGACAATGAGCGCTCCGGCGGCTTCGAGCCCCTGCGTTTTATCAAACCAGGCCAGCAGCAAGCCGTTCTGGGGCTGATCACCACTAAAACCGGCAGTCTGGAATGGGCGAAAGACGTGGAAGCGCGCGTCAAAGAAGCGACTCAATATCTGGATATCAATCAGATTTGCCTCAGCCCGCAGTGTGGATTTGCCTCAACCGAAGAGGGCAACAGCCTGACCGACCAGCAGCAGTGGGACAAGTTGAAACTGGTGGTAGATCTCGCGGCGAAAATTTGGTAAATCCCGGGCTTTAGGCCGAAAAAACGAGTGTAGCAGCACATCGTATACACCGAGTTATTGTGCGTGAATCGACCTTTAAATGGTTGTTTCGCGCACTTTTAATTTAATTAAAGCTTGAAATAGGCATTTGTTGTTCAAAAAACATACGCATCATGTGGCGGTATTTTGCCTATATCCAGTTAATGTTACTGCTCAGGATTTAAAAACCAGTCAAACGCTCTGCTTTTTTGATTCTGACTTGCCTTTGTGCACTGTAAAAGCGTACCTTAGCGCCGCTGTCGCTCGCACTACCCCTGCATAATATCGTCATTTTATACCTCGTCAGGCGTCATCCTCAGCGTTCAAGCCGAGTGCCAGCAGCGGACACTTTATTCATTTTGCACAGGCATCACGACATCCATCATGAGTCATCGATTAACAAGCAAAGATATTCTGGCATTGGGCTTTATGACTTTTGCCTTATTCGTCGGCGCGGGGAATATCATATTCCCGCCGATGGTCGGCTTACAGGCCGGTCACCACGTTTGGTGGGCAGCCGCCGGATTTATGATAACCGCCGTGGGCCTTCCGGTGATGACCGTGGTTGCGCTTGCTCGCGTGGGCGGTGGAATCGATGCACTAAGTACGCCAATCGGCCGTAAAGCCGGTTTGCTGCTGGCTACGGTCTGCTATCTGGCCGTGGGGCCGCTGTTTGCAACGCCTCGCACCGCAACCGTCTCTTTCGAAGTCGGTATTGCGCCACTGACCGGCGACGGCGCGTTGCCTCTGCTGGTGTATAGCCTGATTTATTTCGTGCTGGTGATTGGTATTTCACTGTATCCGGGCCGTCTGCTCGACACTGTGGGCCATATTCTGGCACCGCTGAAAATCGTTGCACTGGGTATTCTTGGCATCGCCGCCGTGCTGTGGCCTGCCGGACAACCGTTGGCCCCTACGCCAGCCTATGAGGCCGTTCCTTTCTCCAACGGCTTCGTGAATGGTTATCTGACCATGGACACGCTGGGCGCGCTGGTGTTTGGTATTGTTATCGTTAACGCTGCGCGTTCCCGCGGCGTAGAAGATGCCAAGCTATTAACCCGCTATACCATTTATGCCGGTCTGATTGCCGGTCTGGGCCTGCTGCTGGTGTATCTCAGCCTGTTCAAACTGGGTGTTAATACGGCGTCTCTGGTGCCCGAAGCGAAAAACGGTGCGGTTATTCTGCATACTTACGTTCAACAAACCTTTGGCGGCGTGGGCAGTTTCTTCCTTGCTGCGCTGATTTTCATCGCCTGTATGGTCACGGCGGTTGGCCTGACCTGCGCCTGTGCCGAGTTCTTCTCACAGTATTTACCGCTGTCTTATAAGTCGCTGGTGTTTATTTTGGGTCTGTTCTCCATGCTGGTCTCCAACCTGGGCCTGAGCCACCTGATTCAGATTTCAATTCCGGTGCTGACCGCGATTTATCCACCGTGTATCGCACTGATTGTGCTGAGCTTTACCCTGCGCTGGTGGAACAGCTCCTCGCGCATTATTGCGCCGGTCATGCTGGTTAGCCTGATTTTTGGTATCATTGACGGCATCAAAACCTCTAACTTCGCCGCTGTGCTGCCGGTCTGGACTACCCATCTGCCGCTGGCCGAGCAGGGTCTGGCGTGGCTACCGCCTTCCGTATTGATGCTGGTGTTGGTTGGCGTTTATGACAAGGTGAGTGGTGCGCGCAGCGTTACAGCGCATCAGTAATGCAATCTTGCCGTGTACCCTCAACGGGTGGCATCTCGATTGACTAAGCTTTCGCCAATGCAGGCCACGGAATAGTTTCCGTGGCTTTTTCGTTGGTAGAGAATAGCGGGGAGTGTTCCGTTATTTCGTTATTAGACTGTGCTTTATGATTTGGAATTTTTAAATGCAACAATCTCTCGATACAGCGTCGGCTGACAAATCCTCAACGTCGCTTAAGCGCGGACTGAGTACCCGACATATCCGCTTCATGGCGCTGGGCTCAGCCATTGGCACCGGTCTGTTCTACGGCTCGGCTGACGCCATTAAAATGGCCGGACCTAGCGTACTGCTGGCTTATCTGGTCGGTGGGATTATTGCTTTTATCATCATGCGTGCGCTGGGCGAGATGTCGGTTAACAACCCGCAGACTGGCTCGTTTTCACGCTACGCGCAGGACTATTTAGGGCCGCTCGCGGGTTATATCACCGGCTGGACCTACTGCTTTGAAATTCTGATTGTCGGTATTGCCGACGTGACCGCGTTTGGCATCTACATGGGCGTGTGGTTCCCTGACGTGCCGCACTGGATGTGGGTGCTGAGCGTGGTGCTTATCATCGGCGGCATCAACATGATGAGCGTGAAGGTCTTTGGCGAACTGGAATTCTGGTTCTCGTTTTTTAAAGTGCTGACCATTATCATCATGATTTTAGCCGGTTTCGGCATTATTTTTTGGGGCATCGGCAACGGGGGGCATCCCACCGGTATCAGTAACCTGTGGAGCCACGGTGGATTCTTCAGTCAGGGAATTATGGGCACCGTGCTGTCGTTGCAGTTGGTAATGTTTGCCTACGGCGGTATTGAGATTATTGGTATCACCGCCGGTGAGGCCGAAGACCCGAAAAAAACCATTCCCAAGGCCATTAACTCGGTGCCGTGGCGTATTTTGGTGTTCTACGTGGGCACGCTGTTTGTGATTATGTCTATCTTCCCGTGGAATCTGGTAGGAACGCAGGGCAGTCCGTTCGTGTTGACTTTCCAGCACATGGGCATTGCCGCCGCTGCGACCATTCTCAACTTTGTGGTGATCACTGCGTCGCTGTCGGCCATTAACGCCGATATTTTTGGCGTGGGGCGTATGCTGCACGGCATGGCGGAGCAGGGGCAGGCGCCTAAAGTGTTTGCCAGGGTATCACGACGCGGTACGCCGTTTATGACCGTTATCGTGATGATGGCGGCGCTGCTGGTGGCGGTCTATTTAAACTACATCATGCCGGAAAACGTCTTCCTGGTCATTGCCTCACTGGCGACGTTTGCCACCGTTTGGGTATGGATCATGATCCTCTGTTCGCAGATTGGCTTTCGCCTAAAACTGAGCCGTCAGCAGGTTTCTGAGCTTGAATTCCCACTGCGTGGCGGTATTTTTACTTCGATAATTGCCATCATCTTCCTGGTGTTTATCATTGGATTAATTGGCTATTTCCCCGATACGCGCATGTCGCTCTATGCCGGAGCCGTGTGGGTGGTCGCGCTGTTGGGTAGCTATTGGCTCAAGACGCGGAAGAAAAGCCCGATAACGGCGGAGGCTGAATAAAAAGAGAAGGGGTAAGCAAGCGCTTACCCCTTTTTTTAATGTGTGAAGCTCAACCTATTGTGACGCAGCTTAATACCCAATCGCTGCACCGGCCGGACGACGCACGTCGTTGGCACCATACAGATAGCCTTCTCGGACTTTCCCCGATACCGCCGCGTCATTACCAGAGCTTTGTGGCGTCACGCCCACGGCACCTGGCAACCCGACCATAATCAGCTCAGCTGCGCCCCACGGGGTTTGCTCAACCATCTTGTAACCCATCTTCTGCAGCAAATTCAGGCTGTCAGCAGAAACGCCGCGCTGCTCGTAATAGACCTCATCCGGCAACCACTGGTGATGAATGCGCGGTGCGTTAACGGCTTCCTGCGGAGGCATGCCGAAATCAATGACGTTCAGCGCCGTTTCCAGCGTGATGGTAATGATGCGAGAGCCGCCCGGTGAGCCGAGAACCATAAAGGTTTTCCCGTCTTTAGTGATTAAACTCGGGCTCATTGATGATAGTGGGCGCTTACCGGGGGCGATAGCATTTCTGCTGCCCTGCACCAGTCCATACATGTTTTTCTCACCGACTTTGCTGGTGAAATCATCCATCTCATCATTGAGGAAGAAGCCGGTACCTGGTGCAATCTCAATCGAACCAAACAGCCCGTTAATGGTGTAAGTGGTTGAAACGGCGTTGCCATCTTTATCGACTATCGAGTAATGGGTGGTTTCAGGTTTCTCATGCGGTTCCATGCCCGGCTGCACCTGCGAAGAAGGTGTGGCTTTATCCGCTTCTATCTTCTTGCGAATGTCGGCAGCGTAGCTTTTGCTCAGCAGACGATCGGTTGGGTTGTTCACAAACGCCGGATCACCGAGGAAAGTGTTGCGGTCCATGTAGGCGTGACGCATGGCTTCGGTCAGGTAATGGATAGCAGCCGCCGAGTTGAAGCCCATGCTTTTGAGGTCGTAACCTTCAAGGATGTTCAGGGTTTCACACATTGTGACACCGCCGGAGCTTGGAGGCGGTGCAGAGACGAATTTATAGCCGCGATAGCTACAGGTCACCGGTGCCGTTTCTGTCACTCTATAGTTAGCAAAATCCGCAGCGGTAATAATTCCACCGCCTTTTTTAGATGCCGCTTCGACGGCTGCCGGGATTTTGCCTTTATAGAATGCATCAGTACCGTGCTTTGAAATGGCTTCAAGCGTATTGGCGAGGTCTTTTTGCACCAATTTGTCGCCCGGCTGCAGCGGTGTGCCGTCTTTGCGCAGGAAGATTTTTGCCACGTCAGGCTGGTCTTTAAATTTCGAGGTTTTGGTATCGAGAATGTCGGTATCGGCGCGGGTCAGCACAAATCCCTGACGTGCCAGTTTGATGGCCGGGGCCATAACCTGTGCGCGGGTCAGCTTGCCGTATTCGCGCTGGGCGTGTTCCAGCCCCATTACTGTGCCTGGAACGCCGACGGCCAGATAACCATAGAGGCTGGCGCCTTTCTTCACGTTGCCGTCGGCATCAAGATACATATTAGCGCTGGCTGCCGCTGGAGCCATTTCACGGAAGTTGATGAAGGTGTCCTTACCGTTGGCCAGATGCACCGTCATAAAGCCGCCACCGCCGATATTGCCGCAGCATGGGTTAACCACGGCTTCGGCGTAGCCTACTGCCACAGCGGCATCAATGGCGTTACCGCCCTTTTTAAGAATGTCGACACCCACCTGCGAGGCCAAATACTGTGAGGTCACCACCATCCCGTTTTTAGCTTCTACTGCGGGGTTGGAGGCCGCCAGCAGTGAGCCACTCACGAGCAGTGCCGCGAGCGTCAGCGGTACGGTTAACGGTTTTGTCCATTGGTTTAAAAACATAATTGCTCCTGATTACACCCTGTCAGTGTGTTTTTTTATGTGTCTGTGAGCGCGAGGCCCGCCGGATTGAATGCAAAGTGCAGGCCAACTTATTGATACAAATAATTAATAGCTGTAATAACATTCATCAGCTTAGATGTTATTTAACATTTCTGACACAAAGGCAAGCAGGAGTATGAGGTGGGTCAGATATTTATTTAAAAGGCGGGTTTTGCGGGGGAGTGAAGGGTTATAACGCAAATAAAAACGGCCAGCGCAGGCTGACCGTTTCGGTAAAACTCAAAGGCTACTGCCAATAATCGATAACGATTACAGGTTGATAGCGTTTTCAGACAGGTAAGCAGCAACGCCAGTTGGTGATGCGTCCATACCTTTTTTACCTTTTTCCCACTGCGCCGGGCAAACTTCACCGTGCTCTTCGTGGAATTGCAGTGCGTCAACCATACGCAGCATTTCGTCGATGTTACGGCCCAGTGGCAGGTCGTTAACAACCTGGTGGCGCACGATACCTTTATCATCGATCAGGAAAGAACCACGCAGCGCAACGCCAGCGTCTGGGTGTTCAATGCCGTAGGCTTTCTGGATTTCACGTTTGATGTCAGCAACCATCGCGTATTTCACTTTACCGATGCCGCCGTTCTCAACCGGGGTGTTACGCCATGCGTTGTGAACAAACTCTGAGTCAAAAGAAATACCAACAACTTCAACGCCTTTAGACTGGAATTCTTCATAACGCTTGTCGAAAGCGATCAGCTCAGATGGGCACACAAAGGTGAAGTCCATTGGCCAGAAGAAGACAACAGTGGTTTTGCCCGCAGTGTGTTTTTTAAAGTTGAAGTTTTCAACAACTTCGCCGCTGCCAAGTACAGCTGCTGCGGTAAAATCTGGGGCCGGACGCGTTACCAGAACCATAAAAACTCCTTTCTAGTAGAAATAAATGATGAGGGATGAAGAAATCAGAGGGCAGTATAAGGGCAACGGGTAGGGGAATAAACCCCATGAGACCAATCGATCAGATAGCATTCGACTATCAACTGTGATCTAGATCTGCTTATTACGCGCTTGTTGCATCATTTGCGGATAAAACTGCCAGAACTGTCGCTCTAAAAGGGCATAATTGCGTTCAACGTCATAAAATGAGCCGGCGAGCGCGGCCAGTTTCGGGCGTCGATTGGCCATGCCCTGTAACACATCCTTAATAAAGCCTAACTCCGCATAGCGTTCCATCCACCGCTGTGGCCACAAATAGGTATTGAGGTTGCGAAAGCGCTCCGGCGTCGCGGACAGATGCGGCTCAATGGCCAGGCGGCACTGATTGATAAACAGTGGCAGTGGCGTTTCAGGACACAGTCTGTCCCAATGCAGCGACAGGAAATGATCCCATACCACGTCGAGCGTAATAGGCGAGACGCGACGATAGTCGGCGCTAAAAAATTCGCGTGCGACTTTAACTTCAGGCAGTGAATCGGTCATGACGTCTACGCGGCGATGCATGCGTATGCCGTGGACGACATCCTCGGAATAATGGCCGTCAGGATTGCCGCGAACGAAATCCGCCATCAGGTTACCCAGCAGCGAACTGTCGGCCAATTTGGCCAGATGTAGGTGTGCGAGAAAATTCATTCGCGCAGTATAACGTGTTTATCCTGATAATTGCGGGTAGGTTACCTGATTTATTCCGGTGAAAGCTTGCAGCTGTACCCCGCTAGCTCTAGACTAGGCCCGCTTAAATTTTGGATAATTTTTTACGTCACCGAGTGGAATAATAAAGCTATGCGCGTTGCCGATTTTACGTTCGAACTTCCTGAGTCCCTGATTGCCCGCTATCCGCAAAGCCAGCGCAGCGGATGTCGTTTGTTGTCTCTGGACGGGCCGACCGGCGAACTGACGCACGGTATTTTCACCGACGTGCTCGATAAACTTAACCCCGGCGACCTGCTGGTGTTCAATAATACCCGCGTTATTCCGGCTCGCGTGTTTGGTCGCAAGGCCAGCGGTGGAAAAATTGAAGTCTTGGTCGAGCGCGTGCTGGACTCAACGCGCGTGTTGGCGCACGTTCGCGCCTCCAAGTCGCCGAAAGCGGGCGCAGAATTGCTGCTCGGTGATGCCGAAAACATTAAAGCCACGATGGTTGCTCGTCACGATACCCTGTTTGAGCTGGAATTTAATGAAGATCGCGATGTCTTCACTCTGTTGGACGAAATCGGCCATATGCCGCTTCCACCCTACATTGACCGCCCTGATGAAGACGCCGACCGCGAGCTGTACCAAACGGTTTACAGCGAGCGCCTGGGGGCTGTGGCTGCGCCAACTGCAGGTCTGCACTTTGACCAGCCGCTGATGGACGCATTAAAGGAAAAGGGCATAGAGTTTGCCTTTGTCACGCTGCACGTAGGTGCCGGGACTTTCCAGCCGGTGCGCGTTGACACCATTGAAGAACACATAATGCATGCCGAATACGCCGAAGTGCCGCAGGAAGTGGTTGATGCCGTGCTGGCCTGTAAAGCACGGGGTAACCGCGTGATAGCCGTGGGCACCACCTCCGTTCGCTCCCTCGAGAGTGCGGCCAAGGCTAGCGACGATGCGCTTATTGCGCCGTTCTTTGGTGATACCAGCATCTTTATTTATCCGGGCTATGAGTATCAGGTGATTGACGTGCTTATCACCAATTTCCACCTGCCGGAGTCCACGCTTATTATGCTGGTCTCGGCGTTTGCCGGGTATAAAAATACCCTCAATGCCTATCATCAGGCAGTGGCAGAAGAGTACCGTTTCTTTAGTTATGGTGATGCCATGTTCATCAACCGTAACTTGCTGGCACCGCAGGAAGTGGTGGGCCAGTAATTTTTATCGGCCCATATATTGGGCTGTCAATTTGGGGTAACCCAAATATTACCTGGCGTTGGACTGTTTTTCCGGCGCGGAGAAGAATGTGAAAATGAAGTACGAATTATCTACCACAGACGGTCGCGCACGCCGCGGACGTCTGGTGTTTGAGCGTGGCGTCGTTGAAACGCCAGCCTTTATGCCGGTCGGAACTTACGGCACCGTAAAAGGCATGACGCCGGAAGAAGTCAAAGAAACCGGTGCGCAAATCCTGCTCGGTAACACTTTCCACCTGTGGCTTCGCCCAGGTCAGGAAATTATGAAACTGCACGGCGACCTGCATGATTTCATGAACTGGCATGGCCCGATCCTCACTGACTCAGGCGGCTTCCAGGTGTTTAGCCTGGGCGCGATGCGCAAAATTAAAGAAGAGGGCGTGCACTTTCGCAACCCGATCAACGGTGATCCGGTATTCCTTAGCCCTGAAAAGTCGATGGAGATCCAGAACGATCTCGGTTCCGACATTGTCATGATCTTCGATGAGTGTACGCCGTACCCTGCCGATTGGGACTATGCTAAACGCTCGATGGAAATGTCGCTTCGCTGGGCAAAACGCAGCCGCGATCGTCACGATGAATTGAAAAATAACAATGCCTTATTCGGAATTATTCAGGGCAGCGTTTACGAAGATTTACGAGATGTATCGATAAAAGGGCTGGTAGATATCGGCTTTGATGGTTACGCTGTGGGCGGTTTGGCTGTTGGTGAGCCGAAAGAGGACATGCATCGTATTCTTGAGCATGTTTGTCCACAGATCCCCGAGGACAAACCTCGTTATCTGATGGGCGTAGGCAAACCGCAGGACCTGGTTGAAGGCGTGCGTCGCGGCGTTGATATGTTTGACTGCGTTATGCCAACGCGCAATGCCCGTAATGGACACCTTTTTGTGACCGACGGCGTAGTGAAAATCCGTAATGCCAAGCATAAAGATGACACTTCGACCCTTGATGAACACTGTGATTGCTATACGTGTCGCAATTATAGCCGCGCCTACTTGCATCATCTCGACCGTTGCAACGAAATACTGGGTGCCCGCCTGAATACCATCCACAACCTGCGTTATTATCAGCGTTTGATGGCCGGTTTACGCCAGGCTATCGAAGAGGGTAAATTAGAGCTGTTTGTGGCAGATTTCTACGCGCGTCAGGGCAAAGAAGTTCCGCCTTTAAACTTCTGATTTCGAACTTAAATCGCCTTTCTTCTTAAAGTAAGGCGATTTGAGTGTTAGATTGCCAAGATTTTTTTTAGTGTTCTATTAACAACAACAATGAGGGAATTTAAATGAGTCTTTTCATTTCTGATGCCGTCGCAGCTACCGGCGCAACGTCACAGGGAAGTCCTTACTCTCTGGTTATCATGCTGGTGGTATTTGGTCTGATTTTCTATTTCATGATCCTGCGCCCGCAGCAAAAACGTTCTAAAGAGCACAAAAAACTGATGGACTCCATCGGTAAAGGTGATGAAGTCATGACTACCGGCGGTCTGATCGGTCGCGTAAGCAAAGTAGCTGAAACTGGTTACGTTGTTATCGCGCTGAACGACACCACGGAAGTGATGATCAAACGTGACTTCGTGGCTGCCGTTCTGCCGAAAGGTACGATGAAGGCGCTTTAATTTTTGATTTTCCCGAAGGGAACTGCCGTGTTAAACCGTTATCCTTTGTGGAAGTATCTGATGCTGATCGCCGTGATCATCATCGGTCTGCTTTACGCGCTTCCCAACCTTTATGGTGAGGATCCGGCTGTTCAAATTACTGGCGCTCGGGGTTCCGACGCCAGTGTTGCAACGCTGGACCAAGTCAGAGATGTACTGAACAAAGACAAACTCGTTAGCAAGTCTATTGCGCTGGAAAACGGCTCAATTCTTGCACGTTTTAACGACACAGACGTTCAGCTGCGCGCGCGCGATGCGCTGACTGCGGCGCTGGGCGACAAATTTGTTATTGCGCTTAACCTGGCACCGGCAACGCCGACCTGGTTAACAATGCTGGGCGCCGAGCCGATGAAGCTGGGCCTCGACCTGCGCGGTGGTGTGCACTTCCTGATGGAAGTCGACATGGATACCGCGCTTGGCAAGCTGCAAGAGCAGACCATGGACAACATGCGTAGTGACCTGCGTGACCAGAGCATTCCTTATGCAACGGTTCGCAAGGCTGATAACTACGGCGTTGTGCTGACCTTCCGTGATTCCGCTACTCGCGACAAAGCCTCAAGCTACCTGTCTCCGCGCCATCGTGATTTGGTGTTTACCAACAGCGGTGACAACGATATTCGCATCGTGATGACCGACGACCGCCTGAGCGAAGCCAAAGAGTACGCGGTACAGCAGAACATTAATATTCTGCGCAACCGTGTTAACCAACTGGGCGTAGCCGAGCCACTCGTGCAGCGTCAGGGTTCTGACCGCATCGTGGTCGAACTGCCGGGTATTCAGGATACTGCGCGCGCCAAAGAAATTTTAGGTGCAACCGCTACGCTGGAATTCCGTCTGGTTAATACCAACGTTGATGCCACTGCAGCAGCCAGCGGACGAGTTCCTGGTGACAGCGAAGTTAAAAACATGCAGGACGGACAGCCGGTTGTGCTGTACAAGCGTGTGATTTTGACCGGTGACCACATTACCGATTCCACCTCAAGTCAGGACGAATATAACCAACCACAGGTTAATATCTCTCTCGACAGCGCAGGCGGAAATATCATGTCCAACTTCACCAAGGACAACATCGGCAAGCCGATGGCGACCTTGTTTGTGGAGTATAAAGACAGCGGTAAGAAAGATGCTAACGGCCGTGCAATTCTGGCGAAGCAGGAAGAAGTTATCAACGTCGCGACCATTCAGTCTCGTCTGGGTAACAGCTTCCGCATCACGGGTGTAAACGATCCTAATCAGGCTCGCCAGCTCTCGCTGCTGCTGCGCGCCGGTGCGCTGATTGCGCCGATTCAGATTGTTGAAGAACGGACTATCGGTCCAACCATGGGTGCGCAAAACATTACCCAAGGTCTGGAAGCCTGTCTGTTTGGGCTTCTGGCTTCGATCCTGTTTATGGTGGTGTTCTACCGTAAGTTTGGTGTGATTGCGACCTCGGCTCTGGTTGTCAACCTGGTACTGATTGTCGGGATTATGTCCCTGCTTCCGGGCGCCACGCTGACCATGCCAGGTATTGCGGGTATCGTACTGACGCTGGCGGTGGCGGTTGACGCCAACGTACTGATTAACGAGCGTATCAAGGAAGAGCTGCGTAATGGACGTTCCATTCAGCAGGCCATCCATGAGGGCTACAGCGGTGCGTTCTCCAGTATCGTCGATGCAAACATCACGACGTTGATCACGGCAATTATTCTGTACGCAGTGGGTACGGGCTCGATTAAAGGCTTCGCAATCACCACCGCTATCGGTGTTGCGACCTCTATGTTTACGTCGATCGTCGGTACTCGTGCCATCGTCAACCTGCTTTACGGCGGCAAACGCGTTAAAAAGCTGTCTATCTGAGGAGTGCGTTGTGGCACAGCAAGATTATACTGTTGAACAACTCAACTATGGCCGTAAAGTCATCGACTTTATGCGCTGGGACAACGTGGCCTTCCTGATTTCAGGCCTGTTGTTAATCGCGTCAATCGCGATTATGGGTGTTCGCGGGTTTAACTGGGGTCTGGATTTTACCGGCGGTACGGTAATTGAAATCACCCTGTCTCAGCCTGCAAATCTCGATAATATGCGCGATTCGCTTGAGAAAGCCGGGTTTAAAGATCCGATCGTACAGAACTTTGGCAGCAGCCGTGATGTGGTCGTTCGTTTACCACCGGCCTCTGACAGCGCCGGTCAGGAACTGGGTAACAAAGTTATCAGCCTGATCAACGCCGATGTCGACAAGACCGCGACCGTTAAACGTATCGAGTTTGTCGGACCTAGCGTGGGCAGTGACCTGGCGCAAGCCGGGGGAATGGCGCTGTTGATTGCGCTTATCTGTATCCTTATCTACGTTGGTTTTCGTTTTGAATGGCGTTTGGCACTCGGTGCGGTTCTTGCGCTGGCGCATGACGTTATCATTACAATGGGCGTTCTATCGCTGTTCAAGATAGAGGTCGACCTGACGATTGTCGCGTCACTGATGTCGGTTATCGGCTACTCGCTGAATGACAGTATCGTGGTATCGGACCGTATTCGTGAAAACTTCCGCAAAATTCGTCGCGGTAACTCTTACGAAATCATGAACGTGTCCCTGACCCAAACGCTAAGCCGCACCATTATGACCTCGGCGACCACGCTGATGGTTGTTCTGATGCTCTACATCTTCGGCGGTCCTCTGCTTGCAGGGTTCTCACTGACGATGTTGATTGGCGTGAGTATCGGTACGGTTTCATCAATCTATGTTGCTTCTGCCCTGGCTCTGAAGCTGGGCATGAAGCGCGAACATATGCTGCAGCAAAAAGTCGAGAAAGAAGGGGCCGACCAGCCCTCACTTCTGCCTTAAGCGCAGTACGGGCGCCTCGTGAGGCGCCTGGATGAACTGATCGCATTGATATTGAAGTAATAAAAAAGCCTCGCCGTTTAATCACCGCGAGGCTTTTTTTATGCATTCGTGACCAGACTTACTGCTGCGTTGGAGCGGCAGGTGTTAGGGTCAACTGATGCAGATGTACAAAACCCAGCGTCTCGGGCGTTACGTTGCCAAAGCGCACTTCGGTGGTTTGTTCGCTCGAAGGCAGTAACCTTGGCGTGACGTTAATGACCTGCGATTGCATATCTACCGTTAAAGGTTTGCCGGTGACCTGGTCGAGCTGCCCCCAATCAACCACGGCGCTGAACGCCGGCAGTGGTTTACCCGAGACCGATTTAAACTTCAGCACGGCGCTGGTGCCGGTGCTGTCAGAGGCCACGGACTCTATTGCCATACTTAGCTGGGCGAAATCGGTATTGAGCAGGGCTGGGTTTTTGGCCTGAGGCAGCAGATAAACGCCGTTAGTTGACTGGCGGTTAAGCATGGTTTGACGCTCAAGCGCACCGGCAAGGTCGGTCAACCGGTCAAGTTTTTGATTAAGCTGATTTACTTCTTTGGTTAATGCAGGCAACTGGGAGTCCTGCTGTGCGCATCCCGCCAGGCTGAGCAGGGCGGTCACCGCGAAAACGGCACGATAAGAGGGAGTCATTGACCTTAAGTCCTTTTCTGCGATTTCTGTATTTTGGTGTAGAGTTTAGTGCCAAAGTTTATCACGATAGTGCGCCAACGTTGCGACAGCCTTTGTTGTCGCGCCACTTCGCGCTAAACTATTGTCCAGATATTATCCGAGCAGGAAGTTCTATGCATTGTCCATTTTGTGCAGCTGTTGACACGAAAGTCATCGATTCACGCCTGGTAGGCGATGGATCACAGGTTCGCCGCCGTCGCCAGTGTCTGGTATGCAGTGAGCGTTTCACCACCTTTGAAGTCGCGGAGCTGGTTATGCCACGCGTGATTAAAAGTAATGAGGTCCGTGAACCGTTCAATGAAGATAAACTGCGCAGCGGTTTTTTGAAAGCACTCGAAAAGCGCCCTGTGAGCTCAGACGACGTTGAAATGGCGATCAGTCATATTAAATCTCAGCTTCGTGCCACTGGTGAACGAGAAATTCCCGCTAAAATGATTGGTAACCTGGTGATGGATGCGTTGAAAGGGCTGGATAAAGTCGCCTACATTCGCTTCGCCTCAGTTTATCGCAGCTTTGAAGATATTCGTGAATTCGGCGAAGAAATTGCCCGACTTCAGGATTAAAGCGCCCACTCGCCACGCCAGATAACCCCACAGAGAAGGCTATGTTCAGCGACGAATACTACATGGCACGAGCGTTTAAACTCGCGCGTAAAGGTCGGTTCACCACCACGCCGAATCCCAACGTAGGCTGCGTTATTGTTAACAACGGCGAAATCGTTGGAGAAGGTTTTCATTTAAAAGCCGGTGGCCCTCACGCAGAGGTTCATGCACTGCGCATGGCCGGTGAACGTGCACGCGGCGCCACCGCCTATGTGACCCTCGAGCCCTGTAGTCATCATGGCCGCACGCCGCCTTGTGCTGATGCACTGTTGGCCGCAGGTGTTTCACGCGTTGTTGCTGCGATGCAGGACCCCAACCCCGAAGTCGCAGGCCGCGGGCTTTATCGTCTTAAGCAGGCGGGCGTGGAGGTCAGTAACGGACTGATGCTCGGTGAAGCCGAGGCGGTTAATCTGGGCTTTCTTAAGCGCATGCGCACCGGTTTTCCCTATATTCAGCTCAAAATGGCCGCCTCGTTAGACGGCAGAACCGCCATGGCCTCGGGTGAAAGTCAGTGGATAACCTCCGCTGCGGCTCGCCAAGACGTACAGCGATTTCGTGCCGAAAGTTCCGCAATCCTCAGCTCAAGTGCGACCGTGCTGGCCGATGATCCATCATTGACCGTACGCTGGAGCGAGCTGGGTGACGAGACGCAGAGCCAGTATCCGGCGCTTTCTTCTTCAAACGCCAGCGCGTCTGCCGAGGACATTCGCCAGCCTTTACGGGTGATCGTTGACAGCAAAAATCGCGTCACCCCGCAGCACAAGTTGGTACAGCAACCGGGTGAAACGCTTTTGGCCCGTCTGCAGGCCGACGATAAGCTCTGGCCCGACGCTGTGCAGCAGTTGACTGTGCCGGCGACCTCGGACAATCGCGTCGATTTGGTCATTCTGATGATGCAGTTGGCAAAACGTCAGGTGAACTCCGTTTGGGTAGAGGCCGGCGCAGAGCTTGCGGGGGCGCTGCTGCAGGCCGGGCTGGTGGACGAGCTGATAGTCTATGTGGCACCTAAGCTGCTGGGCCAAAATGGCCGCGCGCTCTGCGTATTACCGGGACTTGAAAGTCTCGCCGATGCCCCAAATTTTGAATTTAGCGACATCAGGCAAGTGGGTCCTGACCTGCGTTTACGCCTGAAACCGGTCTACTAACCGCCTTGATGGCGGTTTATTTTTTATCTGTCTGCTCAGGTTTACAAAACCGTGTGTCCAGGCAGGGGAATAATATGATAGAATCCGCCCCCCTGCGGCTAAGCATGGGCTGGGTCGATGCTATTTAGCATTAAGCTTTTAATAAAAGCCGGTATTGAGCTTTTAATAAAAAACATAACGATTTAACCCATCCTAAGGAAATTCTATGAACGTTATTGAAGGTGTTGTAGCAACCCCTAACGCGAAAGTAGCCATCGCGATTGCCCGTTTTAATAATTTCATCAACGACAGCCTGCTTTCTGGCGCGGTTGATGCGTTAAAACGTATTGGACAGGTTGCTGACGACAACATCACCGTCGTATGGGTTCCAGGTGCTTATGAGCTGCCACTCGCCGCACGTGCGTTGGCTAACAGCAAAAAGTATGACGCTGTTATTGCTCTAGGTACCGTTATCCGTGGGGGCACAGCCCATTTTGAATTCGTCGCTGGCGAATGTAGCTCTGGCCTGTCCAGCGTTGCAATGAACAGTGAAATCCCGGTTGCCTTTGGTGTGCTAACAACAGAAAGCATTGAACAAGCCATCGAACGCGCGGGAACTAAAGCCGGTAATAAAGGTGCAGAAGCTGCCCTGACCGCGCTTGAAATGATAAATGTTATCAAGGCCATTAAGGCCTGAATCTAGTTAAGGGGAATTCCGTGAAACCTGCTGCTCGTCGCCGCGCCCGTGAATGTGCCGTACAGGCGCTTTATTCTTGGCAGTTGTCTAAAAACGACATCGCCGATGTTGAATTACAGTTCCTGACCGAGCAGGATGTCACAGATGTCGACATTACCTATTTCCGTGAGCTGCTGTCAGGTGTTGCCACCTCAGCCGATAAGCTCGATGCGCTGATGGCTCCGTATTTGTCTCGTCAGCTCGAAGAATTGGGTCAGGTTGAACGTGCGATTTTGCGTCTGGCTCTGTATGAGCTGAGCAAGCGCCAGGACGTCCCTTATAAAGTGGCAATCAACGAAGCTATCGAGCTGGCTAAAACCTTCGGTGCTGAAGATAGTCACAAGTTTGTTAACGGTGTGCTGGACAAAGCAGGCCCGCACATTCGTAAGAAGTAACGTTCCTCATCAAAGAACGCGTTTCATTAAGGCCGGATATCCGGCCTTAATGCATTGTGAAACGCAGGATCGTCATCATCTGGAATCACACTATGGCATGCGGCGAATTTGATTTAATTGCGCGCTATTTCAACCGTTACAGAACGGCACGTCAGGACGTACAGTTAGGCATTGGTGACGACTGCGCCTTGCTGACTGTGACTGACAAGCAGCAAATAGCAGTAAGTACCGACACTCTCGTCGAAGGTATTCATTTTCTTAAAACTATTTCTCCTGCCGATCTCGGCTACAAGGCGCTGGCGGTAAATCTCAGCGACCTGGCAGCGATGGGAGCTGACCCTGCCTGGGTTTCACTGGCTTTGACGCTGCCCAAGGTTGACGCCGACTGGCTTGAGGCCTTCAGCGACAGCCTGTTTGAACAGCTTGATTATTACGGTATGCAACTGATTGGCGGCGACACGACGCGCGGCCCGTTGAGCATGACCCTGACTATTCAGGGCCTGATCCCGGCTGGACGTGCACTGCTGCGCAGCGGAGCCCGGGTCGGCGACTGGATTTACGTCACCGGCACCCTCGGCGACAGCGCGGCGGGGCTGGCCATTTTGCAGGACCGTTTGCAGATAAACGATGAGCAGGCCAGCAAGGCGTTAATTAAGCGCCATCTTCGCCCGCAGCCGCGCGTACTGCAGGGGCAAGCGCTGCGCCAGCTGGCGTCATCGGCGATTGATATCTCCGACGGCCTGGTTTCCGACCTGCGGCACATCCTCAAGGCCAGCGAGTGTGGCGCGCGTCTCGACCTTGACCTTCTGCCCTACTCAAGTGAGATGCTGCAGCACGTCGAGCCAGAGCAGGCGCTGAAGTGGGCGCTTACTGGAGGAGAAGACTATGAGCTGTGCTTCACCGTTCCTGAAATCAACCGCGGTGCGCTGGAAGTGGCACTCGGCCATTTGGGCGTGCGTTTTACCTGCGTAGGGCAGATTGCGCCACTTTCCGAAGGTATCAAATATCAGCGCTCGGGTGATAATGTAGAACTCGAGTGGCAGGGATACGACCATTTCGCACAGGAGACTGCACAGTGACCATCGAAAACAACGCCAGCGGCAACGCAGGAAACAGAAAACGCCCGATGCGCCACAAGGGCAGAACCGGTAATGATGCTGTTGACATGGCGGCGGCTAAAAAA
The DNA here is from genome assembly GCF_009208105.1 of Rouxiella sp. S1S-2. NCBI lineage: Bacteria > Pseudomonadati > Pseudomonadota > Gammaproteobacteria > Enterobacterales > Yersiniaceae > Rouxiella > Rouxiella sp. S1S-2. Next base: position 4,418,682 of record NZ_WFKL01000001.1, on the reverse strand, counting down.
CGCCTGAACCTGCGCAACCCTTGGCATCTGCTGGCAACCGGCTTCGGCAGCGGCTTGTTTCCCATCGGACCCGGCACCGCCGGTTCCATCGCGGCAATTCCGTTCTGGATTGTGATGACTTACTTACCCTGGCAGGTCTATTCGCTGGTGGTCATGTTCTCAATCTGTATCGGCGTTTACCTGTGTCGCCAAACCGCGAAAGATATGCGTGTTCACGACCACGGCAGCATCGTGTGGGACGAATTTGTCGGCATGTGGATAACGCTGATGGCGTTGCCAACCAATGACTGGCAGTGGGTATTAATAGGCTTCGTGGTGTTCCGTATTCTTGATATCTGGAAGCCGTGGCCTATTCGCTGGTTTGACCGCAACGTGAAGGGCGGCATGGGTATCATGATTGACGACGTGGTCGCCGGGGTGTTTGGCGCGGCGATTATCTATCTGATCGGCCATCACTGGCCTGCGGGTTTGTTCTGAAGTCTGCCTGATTAGGGTAGCCGAATAAAAAACGGGCGTTTGGATTTGTACTCCAACGCCCGTTTTACATTTCTTGATCAGTATTATCAAAAACAGCCTTATTTGAAACCGGTTGCCTGATGCGGCTGATAGGCCATTTCCAGCTCGGCGATCTCTTCAATGCTCAGCGCGATATCCAGCGCTGCAATGGCATCTTCAAGATGGCCTGCCCGCGAGGCACCGATGATCGGTGCCGTTACGGCCGGTTTGTTCAAAATCCACGCCAGCGCAATTTGTGCACGCGGAACGCCGTGGTCGGCGGCAATTTTTTCTACACGTTCGGCAATTTTTGCATCGGCTTCTTCCGTGTCACCGTACAGCGTCGGGATCACCTCATCGGAAACGGAGCGCGCGGTGGTTTCTCCCCACGGACGGGTCAAACGCCCGCGCGCTAACGGACTCCACGGCAGCACAGCAATATTTCTCTCCACGCACAGCGGATGCATCTCTTTCTCTTCTTCGCGCTGGATAAGATTGTATTGGTCCTGCATCGAGACAAAGGGTGCCCAGCCTTGCTGCTGCTGAATATCCAGCGCTTGTTTAAACTGTGCGGCATGCATCGATGATGCGCCAATAAAACGCGCCTTACCGGCCTTAACTACGTCATTGAGCGCCTCAAGGGTCTCTTCGATTGGCGTGTCGTAGTCCCAGCGGTGGATCTGCAACAGGTCAACGTAATCGGTGCCTAAACGACGCAGACTGTCGTCAATCGACTGCTGAATCGAGGCGCGAGAAAGGCCGCCCTTGAGATTGGGCAGCGGGAAGAAGACTTTGGTTGCCAGCACGTATTTATCACGTGGCAGGTATTCGCGCAGAACTTTCCCGACGATCTCTTCACTGCTGCCGTCCGAGTAGCTGTTGGCGGTATCAAAGAAGTTAATTCCGGCGTCTATCGCCTGTTTGATCAATGGACGGCTGCTCTCTTCCGGCAGCGTCCAGGCGTGTTTTCCTCGGGAAGGTTCACCGTAGGTCATACAGCCGAGGCACAGGCGTGACACGTTCAGTCCGGTCGTTCCAAAGTGGGTATATTGCATGATGTCCTCTAAAACAAACTTTTTATACAGGCTTTAACTGTAGCGTAGTCTGAAGAGGGAAAGGGTGATGAAGAGGTATCGGAAAGGGTAAATCCCCCTTTTTGCTAAATAAAAAGGGGGGCAAGGCTAATCAGGCAAGCCAGTCGTTTATCTGACGTTCGATGCCTGCGGCGTCGAGGCCGATATCGCTGCGGATCTCTTCCTGTGTACCCTGTGGCACAAACAGGTCCGGCAGGCCGATATTCAGCACGGGAACGGCAACGCGTTTAGACATCAACAGCTCATTTACACCGCTGCCTGCACCGCCCATGATGGCGTTTTCTTCAACCGTCACCAGTGAGTCATGGCTCGCGGCCAGTGAAAGGATCAGTTCATTGTCTAAAGGCTTAACGAAGCGCATATCGACCAGCGTGGCGTTAAGCTTTTCAGCCGCTGCTTTGGCTTCCGGCAGCAGTGTGCCGAAGTTCAAAATAGCGATTTTCTCACCTTCACGACGCACGACGGCTTTACCGATCGGCAACGAGGATAGCGGTTCACAGGTCGCGCCTGTGCCGGTACCGCGTGGATAACGTACGGCAACTGGACCCTGCTGATGATGATAACCGGTATGCAGCATCTGGCGACATTCGTTCTCATCGCTTGGCGTCATGATGATCATATTTGGAATGCAGCGCAGAAACGAAAGGTCAAACGCGCCCTGATGCGTCTGCCCATCGGCACCGACAATGCCGCCGCGGTCAATTGCAAACAGTACCGGCAGGTTCTGAATCGCCACGTCGTGGATAACCTGGTCATAGGCGCGCTGCAGGAAGGTCGAATAAATCGCCACCACCGGCTTGTAACCGCCGATTGCCAAGCCTGCGGCGAAGGTCACTGCGTGCTGTTCGGCAATGGCGACGTCGAAATACTGCTGCGGGTAGGATTTGGAGAATTTAACCATGCCCGAACCTTCACGCATTGCTGGCGTAACGGCCATCAGTTTGCTGTCGCCGGCGGCGGTTTCGCACAGCCAGTCACCAAAGATCTTCGAGTAGCTCGGCAAACCTTCTTTGCTTTTCGGCAAGGTTCCGCTGGCCGGATCGAACTTCGGTACGGCGTGCCAGCTGATAGGATCCTTTTCTGCCGGCGCATAGCCTTTGCCTTTGCGTGTCATGACGTGCAGCAGCTGCGGGCCTTTTAAATCGCGCATATTTTTCAGCGTTTGGGTCAGCGCAACCACGTCGTGTCCGTCAACCGGACCAATGTAGTTGAAACCAAGCTCTTCAAACAGCGTACCGGGCACTACCATGCCTTTCAGGTGCTCTTCGGTACGGCGAATCAGCTCCTTGATAGGCGGAACGCCGGAAAGCACTTTCTTGCTGCCCTCACGCAGGCGGGAATAGAGCTTGCCAGACAGCAGCTGTGCCAGGTGGTTATTCAACGCGCCAACGTTTTCAGAAATCGACATTTCGTTGTCGTTGAGCACCACCAGCATATCGGACTTGATATCACCGGCGTGGTTCATCGCCTCAAACGCCATGCCTGCGGTGATGGCACCGTCGCCAATCACGCAAATAGTGCGACGCCCTTTGCCCTCACGCTCGGCGGCAACGGCCATGCCCAAGCCAGCGCTTATCGAGGTTGAAGAGTGACCCACCGACAGCACGTCGTACTCACTCTCACTGCGCCAAGGGAAAGGATGCAGCCCATTTTTCTGACGAATAGTGGAGATTCTGTCGCGGCGGCCGGTCAATATTTTGTGCGGATAAGCCTGATGCCCGACGTCCCACACCAGATGGTCGAAAGGCGTATTGTAGGCATAATGCATGGCGACGGTTAGCTCAACGGTGCCAAGACCGGAGGCAAAATGTCCGCTGGACTGACTTACGCTGTCCAACAGATACTGGCGCAGCTCGTCGCAGAGCTTTGGTAAGCTTTCTTTAGGAAGCGAGCGGAGTTCTTCAGGATTCTCCGCCAAGGCCAGCGTTGGGTATTTGGCTATATCAAGACTCATTGGTTACTCATATAAGAGGCTCATCCAAGTAATTTGGACATTCGCAGCGGCAGCTATCACAGTAAAATCAGCTGTCGCGCTCAATAACAAAGCGGGCTAACGCCAGCAATGGGGCCGTGTTGTAAGAATGTGTGGCCAGCTCGTCCAGGGCGGCAACGGCTTCCTGATAAAGGTCTTTGGCTTTGGCCTGTGCGCCTTCCAGACCTAGCAGGGCCGGATAGGTGCTTTTACCAAGCTGTTGGTCCGCGCCCTGGCGTTTACCCAGCGTTTGGGTATCACCAATGACATCCAGAATATCATCCTGAACCTGGAAGGCGAGGCCAATCGCCTCGGCATAACGGTCGAGTAAGGGCAGGGCAGCGCGTCCGCGTTCTCCTGCCGCCAGTGCACCAATGCGTGCCGCAGCGCGGATAAGCGCGCCGGTTTTGTGGCGATGGATAAGCTCCAGCGCGGTTAAATCAACCTGATGACCTTCTGCGGCGAGGTCTAAAGCCTGACCTGCGCACATACCGGCAACGCCGCTGGCGCGCGCCAATTCGGAAATCATCGACAGGCGATCTTCGGCGGCGACGTCCGGCATCGCGACGTCGGCAAGAATAGAAAACGCCAGCGTTTGCAGGGCATCACCGGCCAGAATTGCGTTGGCTTCGCCAAATTTGACGTGGCAGGTCGGTTGGCCACGGCGCAGATCGTCGTCATCCATAGCCGGAAGATCGTCATGAATCAGCGAATAGGCATGAATGCACTCTATCGCCGCCGCTGGGGCATCCAAATTGCTGAGGCTCAGCCCGAAAAGTTGCCCGCTGGCATACACTAAATAAGGACGCATGCGTTTGCCGCCCAACAGTGAACCGTGGCGCATCGCCGCCACCAGCGGCGTATCGGAAAAAGGCAGCTCGGCGACGCAGGCGGCAAGTACACCATCAACACGCTGTTGCACCTCGCGAAGTTGCTGACTGAAACTTGGGGCTGCGGTTTTTTGTTTTGTTTCGGACATCAGGAATTACTCAGCTTCCGGTGTAAAAGGTTGCAAAGGGGCATCGTTATCGCTGTCGAGCAGGATTTGAACGCGTTGCTCAGCTTGCTGTAATTTTTGTTGTCCCTGTCGGGCAAGCTGTACGCCCTGTTCAAACTCATTCAGCGCGTCTTCCAGCGGAAGTTCCCCTGATTCAAGGCGGGCGACGATGTGTTCCAGTTCAGCCAATGCAGTTTCGAAATTGGCAGGTGGTGCAGCTTTTTTTGGCATAATTCTCTTTCAATATCGAAGGTCTGGGAGTCGTAAACTCTGCATGAGATATCTACGACGCAGGTAACCAGCTATTATGATGCATCCTTTTGCGCGCAAAGTACCCGATTTAAATGCTATACTCCGCGCCGCAGAATCTATTGGTAAGCGCAGTATCCGTGAATTATACGTTTACCAATAGTTGATTCTAGATCCTTATTCACACACTTACGACCCAGTATTCTCACCCGCTAACAAAAGACTGCCATGAAGTTTATCATTAAATTGTTTCCAGAAATCACCATCAAGAGCCAATCTGTTCGTTTGCGCTTCATTAAAATACTTGCAAGCAGCATTCGTAACGTTGTGAAGCCCAGCGATGAGACCCTGGCCGTCGTGCGCCACTGGGATCATATCGAAGTTCGCAGCAAAGACGAAAGCAAACATGACGTGATTGTTGAAATGCTCTGCCGTATTCCAGGCATCCATCACGTTCTGGAAGTCGAAGATCGCCCATTCAACGATGTGCACCACATCTTTGAACAGACGCTCGAAGCCTACCGTGACGAGCTTGAAGGCAAAACTTTCTGTGTGCGCGTTAAGCGCCGCGGCAAGCACAGCTTCAGCTCCGGTGAGGTAGAGCGCTACGTCGGCGGTGGTCTGAACCAGCACATTGAATCAGCCAAAGTAAACCTCACCCATCCGGACGTCACTGTTAAGCTTGAAATTAACGATGACCAGCTGGTGCTTATCAAGCGCCGCTATCAGGGGCTGAGTGGATACCCTATCGGCACGCAGGAAGACGTGATGTCGTTGATTTCCGGCGGCTTTGACTCCGGCGTTTCCAGCTATATGCTGATGCGTCGTGGCAGCCGCGTGCACTACTGCTTCTTTAATCTGGGCGGTTCTGCACATGAAATTGGTGTTAAACAGGTCGCTTACTACCTGTGGAACCGCTTCGGCAGCTCGCACCGCGTACGCTTTATCGCTATCGACTTTGAGCCGGTGGTGGGCGAAATTCTTGAGAAAATCGAAGACGGCCAGATGGGCGTGGTGCTCAAGCGCATGATGGTTCGCGCGGCTTCTACTATTGCTGAGCGCTACGGCGTGCAGGCGTTGGTGACCGGTGAAGCACTCGGCCAGGTTTCCAGCCAGACGCTGTCTAACCTGCGCCTGATTGATAACGCCTCCGACACGCTGATTCTGCGTCCGCTTATCTCTCACGATAAACAGCACATTATTGATATCGCGCGTCAAATCGGTACCGAAGATTTTGCGAAAACCATGCCGGAATACTGCGGTGTGATTTCCAAAAGCCCAACGGTAAAAGCGATTAAAGCCAAAATCGAAGCCGAAGAAGAGCAGTTTGATTTCTCAATTCTGGAGAAAGTTATTGCCGAAGCGAAAAATCAGGACATCCGCACCATCGCTGAAGAAACGCAGCAGGAAGTGGCCGAAGTTGAAACGGTAGCCGAATTTGCCGCGACCGACGTGGTGCTGGATATTCGCGCTCCGGACGAGCAGGAAGAGCATCCGTTGGCACTGGAAGGCGTTGAAACGGCAATAGTCCCGTTCTACAAGCTGGGCGGTGCGTTTGCTTCGCTCGACCAAAGTAAAACCTATTTGCTGTACTGTGATCGCGGTGTAATGAGTCGCCTGCAGGCGCTGTATCTGCATGAGCAGGGTTTTAAAAACGTTAAAGTGTATCGTCCGTAATCAGCGGAAGAAACGCGTCGTTAAAGATAAAGGGATTGCAGATGCAGTCCCTTTTTTTGTGCAATTTTCTAGAAAATCTATTTAAGGCTCGATTACTTTCCGCTTTGCTTCAGTTTCGCAATCTCTTCCTTGGCCTTCGCTAACTGGCTTACAAACTCAGGATTGCTGTGCAGTCGTGCGACCACGCCCGATGAAACCACGCGTGCGGCGTCAACGTCACTCTGCCAGTGATAGCCACAGATGACGCGGCTTTGGCCTAATTCAAATCCACGTTTGAGGATTTCGTTCTGGCGCTGCGGGTTAATTTCCGCCAATACCAATGCAATCGACCAGCCAATGGCAGTGTGACCCGATGGATAAGAGCCGTTTTTGGCTAATTTGCTTTCGTCATCTGGACGGCAGGTTGGCTCGTGGAAGAAGGCGAATGGGCGGATGCGGTTATACTTTTCTTTTGCCGATTTGGTGGCGTAATCACCGGCATCTTCTTTCATGGTTGCAATCAGCTCAAAGGTCGCCGGGGTGTTTTGGGCATTAATATCAAAACCAAACGGTGCAGAGAAGTTCTTGGTGACGTTATCTGCTGAAGAGTCGGCATCACTGTAGGCCTGCGCGCCACGCGGCGTATTTCTTAAAAACTTACCCTGCTCGTAGGCGGCTTTGTCAGCCAAAAAGGCCACGCTGTCAAAGGCCGGAGGTGCGGGGAGCAGTTGCACGCTGTCGGCGGTTTCCTGTAGCGTGAGGTAGTGTTTGTCTTCGGCGTGAACATAGCCGGTTAATACCAGGCTGACGAGCAGGGCAGAGGTTAATTTCTTCACGTTCTATTTCCCTATAGTGATTGAAAATGAATTTATTACTTTATGAAATATTTAGAAATAAAATCATATCAATCACTGATAGGACTGCAACGGGGAAAGGGCTTGATTGTGACAGCGGTCGCGCAAACTGCTGTAATGACTTAAAATTGAGGCGATCTGAATACTAAGTCAACCAGCTGGTTAATTATGCTCAAGTGTTAACCTGCTGAGATCCAAGATCGCAATTTTCAACTGGTTATCAACCTTATTCATTACGTTGGTGGAATCTGTACGTAAGGCCGCAAATTTCGATGACGTACAGATTTTTTCCGTCCGATGGCCTAATTTTGCTAAAGCAACCACAGAATAATCAGTTTGCGGATATTTCATTATTTTACCTAATGAGGTGATAGCCTTGTTGCACTTCTTTTCGAAAACTGAAGTATTACTTTTCAATGATTTTGCCGCATTTTTCAATTTTTCAATGTTTTCAACCATCCCATTAGCGATGATCCAGATTTTATCTTTTTCTGTAATGGAAGTGGGTATGTAATTAGAAATAGTCGGTTTTATTGCTGTCATTGGTTTCTCTGCTCAAAAATGCGATTTTAGAGCCGTAGTTATCTATGAGCTTACACATTTCGCTCATAACATCGCATTATTTTTTCAAGCCACATCATGCTTAATCCTGATAGTTATGCACGCCGGGATAGAGCACCAGCTGCGCGGCAACCTCGGCGGCCTTGGCTTTACCCACCAGCAAGTCAATCATTTTTAACGAAAACTCGATAGCGGTGCCCGGTCCTTGGCTGGTCAGAAGGTTAACGCGTGGGTCAAACATCACTCGCTTATCCATCCATTTGTTTGGCGATATTTTATCTTTTAGCGCCGGGAAACCGGTCATGTTTCCCACAGGGAACAGGTCGTGATATTCCAGCACCAGTGCGGGTGCGGCGCAGATAGCGGCAACCAGTTTTCCGGTGACGTTAACATGACGTACTTTTTCAACCAGCAACGGACTGTCGCGAAAACATTCGGCACCTTTTAAACCACCGGGTAGCACAATCGCGTCGTATTCTTCGTCGGCAACGTCAACCAGCGCCACGTCGGCTAACAGTGTCACACCGCGTGAGCAGCGAATTTCGCGATTACCGTCACCGGCCACGCTCGCAGTGGTGACTTTTATACCGGCGCGAACCAGCAGGTCAATGGCGGTTACGGCCTCCAGTTCTTCACTGCCAGGTGCCAGACATACCAGAGCTGAAACGCTCATAATCATTTTCCTTACTTTTAATTTTCTCGAATAACCGGTTGTTCACCGGCAGTTGCAGACCGTGACTGCGGCCACGGCGCAAGACATAACCGGTGATGTAATCAATTTCTGTATGCCGCTGATTGCGGATATCCTGCAGCATGGAAGAGTGATTGGCCGACGTGGTGTCGATAACCTGGTAAACATAGCTCAGCAGCGACTCTTTGTGGGTTTGATAACCCTCGATAGCCATCACTTCCGCCACCTCTGAGCAAATTTTTTCGATCTGCTCGCCGTAGGTAATCAGGTCGCCGTTGGTGCAATCATGCAATGCGGTCAGCGGATTAATCACGCAGTTCACCGCCAGTTTGTTCCACAAGGAAGGCAGAATATTGTCGTGCCAGGCGACGTCGGGCAGAGCATCGTGCAATTGATCTGCCAGATAACTTGTCGCCGCGCCGCGCGCGTTGGCGGGGCCAATGTGGGTAATGCCTGAAGCAACGTGAACAATCGCATTGCCTTCATGACGCGCTGCGTGGGTGGTTGCGCCAAGTAGAATGGGCAGCCGGTGCGCCGGCAGTTCATCCACCGCGCCCATGCCGTTATGCAGCAATAAAATAGCGCAATTTTCGTTGAGTAGTGGCAGCAGCGAACTGAGTGCGCTTGAGACCTGCCAGGCTTTCAGCGTAACCAGTAGCAGCTGGCTTTCAGCTAAATGCTGTGGGTCGTTAGTCGGCAGATTGCGGTTAAACGCCTGACCGTCAGGGAAAATCACGTTGACTGCGCAAAACGGCTGGGGAATACGGATCCATCCCTGCACGTCATGCCCCTGCTGATACAGTGTGGACAGCCAGAGTTGCCCCAGGGCACCGCACCCTAAAACAGTAATCTTCATCTCTACTCCTTTATACCCCGTATTTTTGCTGCTGAAACACCCAGTCTACAGGCGCATAAATATTGGGTTTTTTTGCAAAAGTTGCAATGTTGCAAAAATGTAAAATTTACCTTCTTAGTATAGTCTTTTGTGCAGCGGATCACACTTTTAACCTGGGCGTTAATTTTGCTCGGAGACCAGAATGGCATGCGTATCTGGCTCTAATGCTTTGAAAATGTGCGGTTGATCACCGGGGTAGCAAATATAGTCACCGGGATTTAATTCCACAGGACTGTCGATAGGACCTATCAGCGCACGACCTTTGGTCACGATGATATGCTCAATCGACCCCGCTGAGTGCGGATGTGAGTGGCGATCGTCCCCCGGCTGGGTAATCAGCTGGTAGATATCTCTCCTTGCACCGGGCGGGCAGGTGGCCAGCAGAATGGCTTTATAGTGCGCCATCTCGGCCGTAACCGAAGGTCCTTCACCGAACCGGATAACCTGCGAGGTAATAACCTGTGGTTCCATCAGCCGCGCAAAGGGAATATCCAGCGCGACGCAAAGCGACCACAGTGTTTCGATGCTCGGGTTGCCGTTGCCTGACTCCAGCTGCGACAGGGTGGATTTTGCTATTCCGGCGCGACGAGAGATTTCGGCCAAAGACAGGCCGGTTCTTTGCCGCTCACGAACGAGCGCTTTCGCAATAATACTGATGGGTTGAGTCATAATGGCTACCAGTGTTTTTTATATCGAACGTTCGTTCGCCTTGAAAGTTATTCGCCAGTTGTTCATTATAACAGCCTTAGCGTTCGTTATGGGATAGTAAAAATGCGTAAAACATTGATTACGCCGCTCGGGGGCGATGTGATTAAGGCGATAGCACTGGTCTGCCTGGCCGACGGAATTGTTGGGCTATCATACGGTTCTTTGGCCACGGCCAGTGATTTTCCGCTGTGGGTACCGATGGCGCTTTCCTTGCTGGTGTTGGCTGGAGCGTCGGAATTTCTCTTTATCAGCATTGTTGCTGGGGGCGGCAGTCCGTTTGCTGCCGCAGCCGCAGGACTGTTGGTGAATGCTCGTCATTTGCCTTTTGGGATGACGGTTAAAGGATTGATGGGTAAGCATCGTGCGACTCAGCTACTGGGTTGCCACATTATGAATGACGAGAGCGTGGTGTTTGGCGTTTCGCAAAATGGCCATGCTCAATCTCGGGCCGCCTATTGGCTGTGCGGGCTTGGCATTGCTCTTTGCTGGCCGCTCGGTGTGTTGATTGGCGGAACGTTGGGGAAGATTATCCCCGATATCAAGGTGATTGGACTCGACGCTGTTTTTCCGGCTATTTTACTGGCCCTCACGGTTTCGGCCCTCAAAAAGCATCAAACTCGGCGTCGGGCGCTGACCGGCATGGCCATTTCGCTTGCCGCCGTGCCGCTGGTGACCACCGGACTGCCGGTACTGTTTTCTCTGCTTGGGCTTGCGGCGTGGAGGAAACACAAATGATGAGTCACGCTCTTATCATCGGGGGTATCGCGCTGTTGGCTGCAGGAACCTACCTGCTGCGTTTTGCTGGATTTAAGCTGGGCAATCGTCTTTCGCTGTCGCCCGCGGCCAATGCGCTACTGGCCGACGCGGCAACCACGCTTTTATTGTCGGTTGCCGCCATTTCGACCTTCTATGAAGGTGAGGGGTTTGCCGGTCTTGCGCGTCCCACGGGCGTCGCGGTGGCGGCGTTTCTCGCCTGGCGCGGTCGTCCGCTGATTGTGGTTATCCTGGTTGCGGCTGCCATTACCGCAGGACTTAGGTTATTAGGGCTAAAATAGACTTAAAAGCAGGCATTAGCGCCCGATTTATTGGCTTGTTTTTGGCAATGACGGAGTAAGTCGGTATCATGTCCGCCATTGCAGAGTTTAATGCTCATAATAAGTGACGTACAAATACATTTAGGGGAGAAGCAACAATGCCATCTTTCGATATTGTTTCTGAAATTGATATGCAGGAAGTTCGTAACGCGGTAGATAACGCGACCCGTGATCTGGCCAACCGTTTTGATTTTCGCAACGTTGAAGCCAGTTTTGAATTAAACGAAAAAGACGAGAGTATCAAAGTTGCCAGCGTCTCTGATTTTCAGGTTGAGCAGTTGCTCGATATCCTGCGTTCGGCCCTGCTGAAACGCAACATTGAAGGCGGCGCACTGGAAATCCCTAAAGAGATGACTCACAGTGGGAAAACCTTTAGCGTAGATGCCAAACTGCATTCAGGTATTGAAAGCGCATTGGCAAAGAAGATTGTTAAGCTGATTAAAGACAGCAAACTGAAGGTTCAGGCGCAGATTCAGGGTGATGAAGTTCGCGTTACCGGTAAGGCGCGCGATGATTTACAGGCGGTAATGGCGCTGGTTCGCGGCGGCGATTTGGGCCAACCTTTCCAGTTTAAAAACTTCCGCGACTGAGTCGCTGTTCCCCCTCTCCAGCTCTCCCCCGCGCTTTTTCAGCGGGGAGAGGGGGAGGGGGGAACTCGTATCTCGGCCGTTAACGCTGAGTTGCTGTTCCCTCAATCAGGCCTGACTCACAAACGCCTCAAGCGCCTGACGATTGGTCTGTTTGGTATCAACCTTCACGTAAGCACTCAACTCTTCTGCTACCACTACGACGTCGGCAACGCCCGGCTGTGATTTCATGCGCGTTGCAAGCGTGACGTCTTTCGCCACATCTTCAGAAAGCGTAATTCGAATGCTGCTAACGTAAGGCGGTTCGGACATGCTCATGCTGACAAAGAACCACACCACGGCAATTGCTGCGCACACCAGGAAGACCGCACCGGCACCGGCATGACCGAAAATGTAGCCGCCCATGCTGCCGCCAATGGCCACGCCGATGAACTGGCTGGTGGAATAAAGCCCCATCGCCGTGCCTTTGTATCCTGCCGGAGACTCTTTGCTGATAAGCGAGGGCAGAATGGCTTCCATCACGTTAAAAGCCAGGAAGAACAGCTGAATTCCGGCAATGATTACCCAAAGATGCAGACCCGCACACCACAGCACAATTTCGGCCAGCAGTAATACCACCACGCAGCCGACGAAGACCTGTTTCATGTGGCGCTTTGTCTCGGCGTAGATAATCACCGGAATAACCGCGACAAAAGAGGTCAACATAGTCACCAGATAGACGCGCCAGTGTTCACTTGGCGGGAATCCGGCCTTTTCCATAACCTGTGGTAGCACCACAAAGCTCGACATCAGCAGAATGTGCAGGCAAAGAATGCCAAAGTTAAGTTTCAGTAATTTGCTGTTGGACAACACTTTACTGAAGCTGCCTTTTACCACACTCGACTCACGATTAAGAAGATGTGAAGCGGGGGAGGGGACAACCGCAAGAGTGATCACGATGCCGCAAATTGTTAATGCAGCAATTGCCCAAAACAGCGCGTGTAGACCCCAAGCGTGGGTGATGATGGGACCAAGCACCATCGCAATGGCAAAAGTAATGCCGAAACTGATACCGATAAACGCCATAGCCTTGGTGCGATTTTGCTCGCGCGTCAGGTCGGAAAGCAGCGCCATAACGGCGGCGGCAATCGCCCCTGAACCCTGCAACGCACGGCCAATAATCACGCCCCAGATAGAATCTGTGCTGGCGGCAACCACGCTACCCATTGTGAAAATAAGCAGTCCGAAGACGATAAGCGGTTTGCGACCTACGCGGTCAGAGAGCAGACCGAAGGGGATCTGGAAAATGGCCTGAGCCAGTCCATAAATACCGATGGCGATACCGATGAGCGTTTCGCTCGCGCCGGATAATGACATACCGTAAGTGGTCAGAACCGGAAGAACCATGAACATGCCGAGCATGCGTAGTGAAAATACTGTCCCTAGTCCCCAGGTCGCCCGACTTTCCTGACGGGTCATTTGGTTATCGTTCATTGCTACCTCAAAATTACAAACAGCGATATTGTAGTGGCTTTTTTGTATGCAGGTAAATCGCTGGATGTTTAGCAGATATTTCAGATTTCTCAATATTGACGAGAAAATACTTTTACTGCGCGAGTATTAGACAGGAAACTGTATTCATTCCAAAAAAAATGGCCGGTAGCGATACCGGCCATTTTTCATTTGCTGTTAACCGCCCGGCTTACCAAACGTAGGTCAGTAAGCTGTTCGGTGCTGCGGCGTTAAAGTCGATAGACATCATGACACTCAGTGAAGTGATGGCAACGATGGAGAAGATAAACAGCTTTCTTGCCCATACGATATCATTTTCAGTTTTGTATCCGCGCAGTGCCATGCCCAACCACCAAACGCTGACCGCGGCGGCAACGATCAGGTATTTATACCCTGCGTAACCGCTCAGTGTGAGCATCAAAGTGGCAATCATAAAGGCCAGGATCCAGACCGTAATATGATGCTTGGCAACCGCAACGCCTTTAACAACCGGCAGAACCGGAATGTTTGCTGCTTGATAATCTTTAAAGCGGAAGATAGCAATCGCATAAGAATGCGGCATCTGCCACAGGCTAAAGATCAGTAGCAGGATCAACGCACCCATATCGAACTGGCCGGTGACAGCGCAGTATCCGATAACCGGCGGCGCAGCGCCGGATAAGCTACCAATCAGCGTGCCGTACACGGAGTTGCGTTTCATGTACAGGCTGTAAATGCCGACATAAACCACAAAGCCCATGACCGCCAACCACATAGACAACGGGTTGGCGCCAACGTACAGCAGTGCAAAGCCTAAAATACCCAGGATAGTAGCGTAAACCAGGGTGGTTTTCGGCGGTATAAGTCCTTTTACCAGAACTCGGTTCTTCGTTCTTTCCATTACCTTGTCGATGTCGCGGTCTATGTAGTTGTTAAACACACAGCCCGACGCAACCACCAACGAGACGCCTACAAATGCAGCGAGAAAGAGAGGGAAATCGATGCTTCCTTTGGAAGCAAGGAGGAATCCCCCGACGACAGAAATTAAATTACCGAAAATAATTCCTGGTTTAGTTACTTGCAGGTATTTCTTAATCATCACATGCAGCTCGGCTTTTAACTGACCATCATATTGAGGTTGAGGTTATACATAATCCACAGTGAGCCCACAACAACGATAAAGATAATCACAGCGGTGAACAGGAACGCAATCAGGTTCCAGCGTCCTTCCGATGATGTATTCATGTGCAGGAAATACACCAGATGAACTACGATCTGGATTATCGCCGAAGCAATGACAGTGCCCAAAATCAGCGAGTGTGATGCGGTATTGCTCATCACCATCGCAAACGGGATTACCGTCAGGATAATCGACAGAACGAAGCCAATCATGTACGACTTGAAGCTACCGTGGCTAGCACCGCCGTGAGAGGTTGTTGAATGACTCATGCCAGAACTCCCATCAGATAAACAACGGTGAATACACAAATCCATACTACGTCCAAGAAGTGCCAGAACAGGCTTAGGCACATCAGACGCGTTTGGTTAACAGCGGTCAAACCGCGACGGTTGATTTGTACAATCATAGTGATTATCCAAATCAGACCGCAGGTTACGTGCAGACCGTGCGTAGCAACCAGTGCAAAGAAGGCAGACAGGAAGCCGCTGCGATCCGGACCGAAACCTTCAGCAATCAGGTGATGGAACTCATAGAGTTCCATGCCGATGAAGCCAAGACCGAACAGGAAAGTAACAAACAGCCAGCCTTTAACAGCGCCTGCGTTACCTTTGCTCATACCCAGCATTGCGAAGCCGTAAGTAATAGAACTAAACAGCAGGCAGAAGGTTTCTACCAATACAAACGGTAGCTCGAAAATGTCTTTACCAGAGGGACCGCCAGCGGTCCCGTGTACCAGTACTGCGAAGGTTGCAAACAGGCTTGCAAACAATACGCAGTCGCTCATCAGGTAAATCCAGAAGCCAAAGACTTTAGTCTCACCCGCGTCGTGGTGCCCATGATCATCATGGACCGCGCTGTGGGGATTCAGGGAATCAGTTGCCATGTTTCACGCCCGCTTTGCTGATATTTTCATAATGTTGGTTTTCAATACGCTCAACTTCTTCAACTGAAACGTAGTAGTCAACATCCTCGTCGAAGCTTTTCCAGATCCAGGTGATGACCACGCCCAGTAAGCCGACGATCACTAACCACCACATGTCCCAGATTGCTGCGAAACCGAAGGCCAGGCTGAACATAGCGATGACGAAGCCTGCGCCACTGTTCTTAGGCATATGAATTTTTTCATATTTAGCCGGTTTCTTATAAGCAGTCCCTTTCTCTTTCATGTCCCAGAACTCATCGCGGTCGTGGATATGTGGCACGATGGCGAAGTTGTAGAACGGAGGAGGAGAAGAGGTTGCCCACTCCAGAGTACGTGCACCCCATGGGTCACCGGTCAAATCACGATTCTGTTCACGGTCACGAATAGAGACGTAGAACATGATGAAGATACAGGCGATACCAATGGCGATTAACGCAGCACCGAACGCTGCAACAACCAGCAATGCGTGGAACTGCGGATCGATGTTTTGGCTCAGACGACGGGTCATCCCCATGAAGCCCAGCGCGTACAGCGGCATAAAGGCAACGAAGAAACCGATAATCCAGAACCAGAACGCACGCACGCCCCATTTTTCGTTCAGCGTGAAGCCGAATGATTTAGGGAACCAGTAAGTCATACCTGCGAAGCAACCGAAGACCACACCCCCGATAATCACGTTATGGAAGTGAGCAATCAGGAACAGACTGTTGTGCAGCACGAAGTCAGCACCAGGAACCGCCAGCAGAACGCCGGTCATACCCCCCACAGAGAAGGTGATGATGAAACCGATGGTCCACAGCATAGCGGCGTTCAGGGTGATACGACCCTGATACATGGTGAACAGCCAGTTGAAGATTTTAACCCCGGTAGGGATAGAAATAATCATCGTCATGATGCCGAAGAAGGCATTGACGTTAGCGCCTGAACCCATGGTGAAGAAGTGGTGCAGCCATACCACGAACGCCAGCACAGTAATGGCAATGGTTGCCCATACTAATGAGGTATAACCAAACAGGCGTTTCTTGGAGAAGGTTGCGGTAACTTCAGAGAACACACCGAACACTGGCAGAACAAGGATATACACTTCCGGATGGCCCCAGGCCCAAATCAGGTTGATGTACATCATCATGTTGCCGCCCATATCATTGGTAAAGAAATGGGTGCCCAGATAGCGGTCGAAAGTCAGCAGTGCAATGGTAACGGTCAGGATCGGGAACGAGATTATGATCAGAACGTTGGTGCACAGTGCGGCCCAGGTAAATACCGGCATTTTCATCAGCGGCATACCAGGCGCACGCATCTTCATGATGGTGGCGAAGAAGTTAACACCGGTTAGCAAGGTCCCTATACCGGATATCTGTAGACTCCATATCCAGTAATCGACCCCCACGCCCGGGCTGTATTCCTTACCTGACAACGGCGGATAGGCCAACCAGCCAGTCTGTGCGAACTCACCAATACCCAGAGAGATGTTGATAAGTACCACAGCAACGGCGGTAAACCAGAAGCTGATGTTGTTCAGGAACGGGAAGGCAACGTCGCGCGCACCGATTTGTAGCGGTACCACCACGTTCATCAGACCGATAACGAAAGGCATCGCCATGAAGAAGATCATGATTACGCCGTGCGCGGTAAAGATTTGGTCGTAGTGATGAGGTGGCAAGAAGCCGGGACTGCCCTCAGACGCCATAACCTGTTGGCTACGCATCATAACGGCGTCAGCAAAGCCGCGGATAAGCATGACAATCGCAAGGATGATGTACATGATACCCAGTTTTTTGTGGTCAACAGAGGTAATCCACTCTGACCACAGATATTTCCATTTACCGAAATAGGTTATTGCGGCAACCAGGGCGAGACCGCCGAGAATGATTGCGCCAACAGTAACCATGACGATTGGTACGTCAAATGGAATGTCACTTAGCGTTAGTTTTCCGAACATCGTTTATTCCCCGGCTCCGGCAGTGTGAGACTTATCACCCATATCCATGCCTTTCATGTCTGTACCTGCTGGCATAGGCATTGTGTGCCCAGCTGGCATATTCATATCATGCGAATATTGACCAATGATTGATTTGAACAGGTCCGGCTGAACGGTAGAGAAGTATTCGACTGGGTTGTCGATACTGTCCGCTGCCAGCTTCTTGAAATCAGTCATTGCTGCAAGCTGATTCGGCGCTTGCTTAACTTTAGCAACCCACGTATCAAAATCTGCACGGGTAGGGGTAGCAATAGCGTTGAACTTCATACCTGAGAAGCCGCGACCACTGTAGTTTGCTGAAATGCCTTTATAGGTGCCGGCTTCGTTTGCAATCAAGTGCAACTGAGTCTGCATACCTGGCATCGCGTAAATCTGCCCCCCTAACTGCGGGATAAAGAAGGAGTTCATGACAGAATCGGACGTCAATTTGAACTGAACCGGCACATCTTTAGGGATAACCAACTCATTTACCGTTGCGATACCCTGCTCTGGATAAATAAACAGCCATTTCCAATCGAGAGAAACTACCTCAACGACCATCGGCTTTTCGTTGGTAACGATAGGCTTATACGGGTCAAGCTCGTGGGTGGTTTTCCAGGTTATCGTTGCCAAAATGGCAATGATGATAACGGGGATGGTCCATACCACAGCTTCTACTTTGTTGGAGTGTGACCAATTAGGACTGTACTTAGCGTCTGTATTAGAAGCGCGATACTTCCATGCAAATGCAAAAGCCATAATGATTACTGGTATAACGACGATCAGCATTAATCCGATCGCTGTCAGTATCAGCGTTCTTTGCTCCAGTCCAATTGCTCCCTTGGGATCCATCAGTGCCGTATTGCAACCACTTAACATTACAGTGGATGCAAATATAGACAACATCCCAATACTTTTATTGTATTTCTTAAGTCTCATCTAACGACCTCAATAACAGGGCTCTATTGTCGCTTCATGTGTGCGGGCATTTTACGGGAAGGTTACGGTACTGTAAACACGCTTAAAGCAGTGTAAATGCACGTCCCACACTTTATGTTAACGTGGTCACACATGTTACGGGAAGTGACAATTTCCTTGTGGCAACAGTACCTTGCGCTATTTTCCCTCACTATGTGGAGGAAAAACAAGACGTAGCAACAGTATGGATATTTAGTGCCTTTTTTTAATGATCGCGATAGGTATAAATTATGTAAACAGAATGTTGAAATTGCGTGAAATTAAAATTAAAAATTCGCTGAAAAAAAAAGACGTCTGAAACAAGTTGTAAGTGGGAAATAATTTTTTATTGGTGTTAAGGCTTTTTTTGATGGCGTTAAGAGTAAATCAAGATATTAACGAAATAACAACATTGAATCCCCAGGATACACAACAAATGTGCACCTAGGGAAGAGAAGATATGACGCTGTAAAGGCGGTCGATATGAGCAGTGTAGACCAGTTTTCCACTCTTGCCAGCGTTTCGCTAAACTCGCTGATGACGGCGCAGGGCGAGGAAATCCAGCAGGCTGCCCAGCGCAATTCCTACTAGGCAGAGCAGGGCGCCAAGCTGTACGGTTTTGGCGGCCAGCAGCGGTAAGTCAGTCCAGCGTAGTCCGTCGGTAATAAGGAGGATAACCCACACGGCCAGTAACACACTGCCGATCAGTAGCAAACGCAACGCCCAACGATAAGCTGAGGCAAAATGCACCCGAGGCAAAAACGAATCGGTATGCTGAGTATGTTCCAGCGTCTGTCGGCACAGGGCCAGCAATACCAGGCCTGGAATGGAGGCAACAATCGAGAACAAGTAGAACAGCGGCCAGCCGTTGGCTTCGACAAACCAGCCGGCAATGGGGCCAACATACACTCGTCCCACCGCCGAAAGCGCGGAAAGCAGAGCAAACTGGGTAGCGGAAAAGGATTTGTTGCACAGCGCCATTAACAACGCGACGAAGGCCGCCGTGCCCATACCACCACACAGGTTTTCGAAGAAGATGGCCGTGCCCATCGAATAGAGATGTTTATCCGTGATGGCCAGTATCCAGTAACCGGCATTCGACACGCCCTGTAAAATGCCAAACAGCATCAGCGCCTTGAACAAGCTAAGGCGTTGCATCAGCACGCCACCGAGCAGCGCACCGAAAATAGTCGCCAACAGCCCGAGCGTTTTGTTAACCAGCCCAACTTCGCCCGCGTCAAACCCTACGCCCCTAATAAGGAAAGTGGTGCTCAGGCTACCCGCAAAAGCGTCACCGAGTTTGTACATCACGATTAATAGAAGAATAAGCCAGGCATTATTGCGGCCAAAAAAGTCTTTAAGGGGGGCAACTACCGCCATTTCCATGCTGGTAGGGGCCGGTTGATTAACCTCTGGCTCTGGGGCAAAAAGAGTGGCCACTACGCCGATAAGCATCAGCGCGGCCATCAGCCAATAGGTATGTTGCCAGCCGAGATAACGGTCGGCCAGCCATAAGGCCAGTCCACCAGAAACCAACATGGCCAGCCGATATCCCAGCACCGACACGGCCGCACCATTGCCGCGTTCCTCGGCGCTCAACAGATCGGTTTTATAAGCGTCAAACACGATGTCTTGCGAGGCGGAGGCAAAGGCAATGAGCACCGCCAGCGCGGCCAGCCAGAACAGATCGTTGGCCGGATTCATATAGCCCATGCCGAAAATGGAAACCACCAACAGCAGCTGCGTCACTATCAACCAGCCACGGCGGCGGCCCAAAAATGACGGCGTATACCGGTCCATCATCGGTGACCAAAGGAATTTGAACACATAGGCCTGGCCAACCAGCGAGAAAATACCGATGGTTTTGAGATCGAGATTTTCGACCGTCATCCAGGCCTGCAGTGTGCCGGACGTCAGAGCGAGAGGTAAGCCGGATGCAAAACCCAGCAGGAGCAGGATCGCGGTATTACGTTGGGTAAAGATTTTGAAGTACTGTTTCAGCATAGCATCCGTGTTCCAGCAGGCCATTGAATAGGGGGCGCAAAGGCATGATAAAGGATAAACGCGGATAATAAAGGAAGGATTGGCGGGTGGCGTGTAAACGGTGAGGATAATCAAAGGTTTCTGCCCGGAATCACCGGGCAGAAGAGGCAAAGACTAGTGTGAGTTGGCTTTAATAAAGTCGCTCACGCTGGTGTCCTGTGCCATGTCAGAAATGACATCACCCAGCGCGGTGTTAATCACGTTAGTGATTTTCGCATCGGTCGCAGTAAAGGCGCCCTGAACGTTGTAGCTGGTGTTGTAGTTTTTAACCTGTTTGTTGCCGTTTTTCGCTGTAGCGATAATAGAAATGTCGGCCTTGGTGGTGATGTTGTAACGCAGATTGCCTTCCTGAACGTCGGCATACAGTCGATTGACCACGATCTGCAGGTCAACAGCGCCAGACGGCCCTACCATGTAGCCGCGAGCGGTCATCTGTTTTTCGAGTGACTCTTGCAGCAGGAAACGCATATCGCGAGACGGGGTCAGAGAAACCAGCTGTCCATCGCGATTAACTTTGGCGAGGGCTTTGTCTTGACGCATGTCTGCGCCGTTAATGCTGATTGTTACGCCCATCAGGGTGGGATCCTGAGTCGGCAGAGCAATTTTTGGTGAAATGTTCAATGTGTTGCTGCTGGTAGCACAACCTGCAAGCATAAATAATGCCAGTACAGGGAAAAGGATTTTCTTCAACATGGTCATTTTCTCAATTTTCCATCTTTTCAAAGTCAGGAGTTGGCGTGTTTTCATTGTAGAATTGGCAGCATCATAGCATTGCCGATGTTTAGCGTGCCATGAGATTGGACCTCGAAAGTACGGAATTTATCGCCTTTGTGCGAAAAAATAGTTAAAGAACATTCTCGTTTGCATTCCAAACGGCTATTTTGTTCACATAAGTAATATTTTCTCATTGAAAGTAAGAATAAAGCGGAAAACAGCCTATTATTGATGTTATGACGGCGAAATAGTTTGGCGGAGTTCTCTGCAAGATGTGTTTTTAAGGAGATGGCTATGATTCGCGAGCAAATAGAAGCAAAGTTAGCTGCAGCGTTTGAACCAACGCACTTGGACGTAACGGACGAAAGTTATCGCCACAATGTACCGGCGGGTTCAGAGAGCCACTTTAAGGTCGTGATGGTCAGCGATAAATTCCTGGGTGAGCGCTTTTTATCCCGTCACCGCGCAATTTATTCTGTGCTGTCAGAGGAGCTGGCCGGCAGCGTTCACGCCCTGGCGCTGCACACCTACACGCTGAAAGAGTGGGAGGGGTTGCAGGACACTGTTCCCGCTTCTCCACCGTGCCGTGGTGCAGGAACGCTTGCCTGAAACGGTTTTTTTTAAGCAAAATACCCACTAAATCTCTATTAATCGACAGTATCTCTGGAACTTTGCCCCCAAGTTGCTGTATTAGTAGAGGCGAATTTCGAAACGGCCTGCGGGCCGTTTTTTGTTATGTCTACATAAAGGCTAACGGCAAGGTAGTTTAGGTTCTGCAACATGATGTATTTCGAGGGATTGAACTCGCCAGTAAGCGAGCGCCATCACGGACGAGCCATGAAGAATCAGGCTTTGAGATAACCGTCCTCGACTCGCTGCTGTTGCGCCGCTATAATGTCGCGTCTTATTTTTCCGGAATGGTTTCGGGACTTTCTCGAACACTGAGCTTGGGTTCTGCTTGATGCGTCCCGGTTCGGGATTGACCGAGCACTGTGATTTTTTTGAGGTAACAAGATGCAAGTTTCTGTTGAAACCACTCAAGGCCTTGGTCGCCGTATCGCTATTACTGTTCCTGCTGACAGCATTGAAAAAGCAGTGACCAGCGAACTGGCCAAAGCGGCTAAAAATGTTCGTATCGACGGCTTCCGCAAGGGCCACGTTCCAAAAAACATCGTTGAACAGCGTTACGGTGCCAGCGTCCGTCAAGACGTATTGGGCGACGTGATGCAGCGCAGCTTTGTTGATGCAATCATCAAAGAAAAAATCAATCCAGCTGGCGCGCCTAACTATGTTCCAGGCGACTACAAAGTGGGCGAAGATTTCAACTTCACCGTTGAGTTCGAAGTTTACCCAGAAGTTGAACTGAAAGATCTGGAAAGCATCGAAGTAGAAAAACCGGTTGTTGAAGTGAACGAAGCTGACGTTGACACCATGCTGGAAACCCTGCGCAAGCAGCAGGCTGACTGGAAAGAATCTGAAGCGGCCGTTAAAGCTGAAGACCGCGTCACCGTTGATTTCTCCGGTTCTATCGACGGCGAAGAGTTTGAAGGCGGCAAAGCGTCTGATTTCGTACTGGCTATGGGCCAGGGCCGCATGATCCCAGGCTTCGAAGAAGGTCTGGTCGGTCATAAAGCCGGTGAAGAATTCACTATCGACGTGAACTTCCCAGAAGACTACCACGCTGAAAATCTGAAAGGGAAAGAAGCCAAGTTCGCTATCGTGTTGAAGAAAGTTGAAGAGCGCGAACTGCCAGAACTGACTGAAGAGTTCATCAAACGTTTCGGCGTAGCTGATGGTTCTGTAGAAGGTCTGCGTGCCGAAGTGCGTAAAAATATGGACCGTGAGCTGAAAGGCGCGGTGCGTAATCGCATCAAGTCTCAGGCAATCGAAGGTCTGGTCAAGGCTAACGAAATCGACGTTCCGTCTGCACTGATCGACAGCGAAGTTGACGTTCTGCGTCGCCAGGCTGCACAGCGTTTCGGTGGCAACGAGAAACAAGCCCTGGAACTGCCACGTGAACTGTTCGAAGAGCAAGCTAAGCAACGCGTTGTTGTCGGCCTGCTGTTGGGTGAAGTTATCAGCCAGCACGAACTGAAAGCTGACGAAGATCGCGTTAAAGCGCTGATCGAAGAAATGGCTTCCGCTTACGAAGATCCATCAGAAGTTGTTGAATTCTACAGCAAAAATAAAGAGCTGATGAACAACATGCGTAACGTCGCGCTGGAAGAACAAGCCGTCGAGACCCTGCTGTCTAAAGCGAAAGTGACTGAGAAAGCCACGACCTTTACCGAGCTGATGAACCAAAATACTCCAGCGTAAGATTTACGCTGTAGGTTAATCTGATTCAGAAGTCCAAGCCCGTAGTTTGCGCTACGGGCTTTTTATTTTGCCTTTTCTGGCTTTTAGCTGGTTTTTTCGAATGCCAGTACTCTATATTTGTTAGACATTGCACTATATTTATCAGAGTGATAACCGAAAAATTGGCAATAAGTACAATAATTGAGCTATTTGTTTGCTCAATGGATCCGGGGAAGAAAAGAATTTTCGCCAAGGCTTGAAATTTCGCCTCTCCTCCCCAATTGTCTAGTGCTACAAGGGCAACTTTGCTGTTAGCTTCTGACTGATAACCACCGTCAGCCGTGTATGTGGCGACTTGGCCGCTTGAGCATAGTCATCATCGCTTATCTCAAGTAGAATCGGTTTCAACTCGCGCTAAAGAGCATTCTATTAGGAGACGGTTATGTCATACAGTGGTGAAAGAGAACAATTTGCGCCAAACATGGCTCTGGTACCGATGGTTGTAGAGCAGACTTCACGTGGTGAGCGCTCTTACGATATTTTTTCTCGTCTGTTGAAGGAACGCATCATCTTCCTGACCGGACAAGTTGAAGACCATATGGCTAACCTGATTGTGGCCCAGATGCTGTTTCTGGAAGCCGAAAACCCGGAGAAAGATATTTACCTTTATATCAACTCACCGGGCGGCGTGATCACCTCGGGGATGTCAATTTACGACACCATGCAATTTATCAAGCCGGACGTCAGCACCATTTGTATGGGTCAGGCCTGTTCAATGGGCTCCTTCCTGTTGACCGCTGGTGCCAAGGGCAAACGCTATGCGCTGCCTAACTCCCGTGTGATGATTCACCAACCGCTGGGCGGTTTCCAGGGCCAGGCGACGGATATTGATATCCACGCCAGAGAGATCCTGAAGGTTAAGCACCGTATGAATACGCTGATGGCGCAACATACGGGCAAATCTCTTGAAGAAATAGAGCGTGACACTGAGCGAGATCGTTTCCTGTCAGCCGCCGAAGCTGTAGAGTATGGGTTGGTTGACAAGGTTATGACTCATCGCGGCGAACTCTAATTAGCGTTTTTCTGCTGACGCGATGGTCTATAGTTAAACTCATACGCACGTTTTTAAGTGTGGCGGCGTGAAAATCGCCGCCCGATGCTTTACCCTAAAGCATCAGATATGAGTGAATTGTTCAATAGACTTAAGCTGCGTCAGTGATTGACCTGTCTGTTGAGTTAAATGGTCGTGCCGCCGTGTGTTGTCCGCGGGACAGAGATTAAAGAAGAGGTTTACTGATGACAGATAAGCGCAAAGACGGTTCAGGAAAGCTGCTGTACTGCTCTTTTTGCGGCAAAAGCCAGCATGAAGTGCGTAAGCTGATTGCCGGGCCGTCAGTGTATATCTGCGATGAATGTGTCGATCTATGCAATGACATTATTCGCGAAGAGATTAAAGAGGTCGCACCGCATCGCGAACGCAGCGCGCTGCCGACACCGCACGAAATCCGTGAACACCTCGATGACTATGTTATCGGTCAGGAACCTGCGAAAAAAGTTCTGGCAGTTGCGGTTTATAACCACTACAAGCGCTTGCGTAACGGCGATACCAGCAACGGTATCGAACTTGGCAAGAGCAACATTTTGCTGATTGGCCCAACCGGTAGCGGTAAAACGCTGTTGGCAGAAACGCTGGCGCGTTTCCTTGATGTGCCTTTCACTATGGCAGATGCTACCACGCTGACCGAAGCCGGTTACGTGGGTGAAGATGTGGAAAACATCATTCAGAAACTGCTGCAAAAATGTGATTACGATGTACAGAAAGCGCAGCGTGGCATTGTCTACATCGATGAAATCGACAAGATTTCTCGTAAGTCTGACAATCCGTCTATCACCCGTGACGTATCGGGCGAAGGCGTGCAGCAGGCGCTGTTGAAACTGATTGAAGGTACTGTGGCTGCGGTTCCTCCACAGGGCGGACGTAAGCACCCACAGCAAGAGTTTTTGCAGGTTGATACCTCAAAAATTTTGTTTATCTGCGGCGGCGCATTTGCCGGGCTGGATAAAGTGATTTCGCAGCGTCTGAATACCAGTACGGGTATCGGCTTTGGTGCTGAAGTTAAAGGCAAGTCAGAGAAAGCAACAGAAGGTCAGTTGCTGGCTCAGGCAGAACCTGAAGATTTGATCAAGTTTGGTCTCATCCCTGAGTTCATCGGTCGTTTGCCGGTTGTGGCAACGCTGAGCGAACTGAGTGAAGAGGCACTGATTCAAATTCTTAAAGAGCCTAAAAATGCGCTGACCAAGCAATATCAGGCATTGTTCAACCTGGAAGGCGTTGAGCTTGAATTCCGCGATGAGGCGTTGATTGCTATCGCGAAGAAAGCGATGGACCGTAAAACGGGTGCTCGTGGTTTGCGTTCTATTGTTGAAGCTGCTTTGCTGGATACGATGTACGATCTGCCATCTCTGGACAGTGTGGACAAAGTCGTGGTTGACGAGTCCGTGATTGCCGGGCAATCCGAACCGCTGATGATTTATGGCAAACCTGAGGCTCAACAGGCTTCTGGCGAATAATTAGCCAATTTAACCAGTGGTTTAGATGAGAAATGGGGGATTTGTTCCCCCATTTTTTTTTCCTCGCATTCTTGTCGTTGAATGTCAGATATTCATCCCCATATACTCAGTTAACGACTTGCTGAAACCCGCTGACTCGTGTTTCACGAGATTTCCTTAACCTGGCGGAAGCTAAACTAAGAGAGAGCTCTATGAACCCTGAGCGTTCCGAACGCATAGAAATCCCCGTATTGCCTCTGCGCGATGTGGTGGTTTATCCGCATATGGTTATCCCGTTGTTCGTTGGCCGGGAGAAATCAATTCGCTGTCTCGAAGCAGCAATGGATAATGATAAAAAAATCATGCTCGTTGCGCAGAAAGAAGCGTCGACGGATGAACCTGGTATCAACGATTTGTTCTCAGTGGGAACCGTAGCCTCTATTTTACAGATGCTTAAACTTCCTGATGGAACGGTAAAAGTTCTGGTCGAAGGCCTGCAGCGTGCGCGTATTACCACGTTATCCGACAGCGGTGAGCATTTTGCAGCCCATGCCGAATACCTGGAATCGCCAGCGGTAGACGAGCGCGAGCAAGAGGTGCTGGTTCGCACGGCCATTAATCAGTTTGAAGGCTATATCAAACTGAATAAAAAAATTCCGCCGGAAGTGCTGACCTCACTGAACAGCATTGAAGACGCTGCGCGCCTGGCGGACACCATTGCCGCGCACATGCCGTTAAAGCTTGCCGACAAACAGTCTGTGCTGGAGATGTTCGACATTACCGAACGCCTTGAGTATCTGATGGCGATGATGGAATCGGAAATCGACCTGCTGCAGGTTGAAAAACGCATTCGTAATCGTGTCAAAAAACAGATGGAAAAAAGCCAGCGCGAGTACTATCTGAATGAGCAAATGAAAGCTATTCAGAAAGAGCTGGGCGAGATGGACGACGCGCCTGATGAACATGAAGCGCTGAAACGCAAAATCGAAGCGGCCAAAATGCCGAAAGATGCGCGTGAAAAAACGGAAGCCGAGCTGCAAAAGCTGAAAATGATGTCACCGATGTCCGCCGAGGCCACCGTAGTGCGGGGCTATATCGACTGGATGCTTCAGGTGCCGTGGAATGCTCGCAGCAAAGTTAAAAAAGACCTGCGTAAGGCGCAGGAGGTGCTGGATACCGACCACTTTGGTCTTGAGCGTGTGAAAGACCGTATCCTTGAGTACCTCGCCGTACAGACGCGTGTCAGCAAAATCAAAGGGCCAATCCTGTGTCTGGTTGGGCCTCCGGGCGTGGGTAAAACCTCGCTGGGGCAGTCAATTGCCCGTGCAACCGGTCGCGAATATGTGCGTATGGCGCTGGGTGGCGTGCGTGATGAAGCGGAAATCCGCGGTCACCGCCGTACCTATATAGGTTCTATGCCAGGCAAACTTATCCAGAAAATGGCTAAAGTTGGCGTGAAGAACCCGCTGTTCCTGCTCGATGAGATCGACAAAATGTCTTCCGACATGCGCGGCGATCCGGCGTCGGCTCTCCTGGAAGTGCTTGATCCAGAACAGAACGTGGCCTTCAACGACCACTACCTGGAAGTTGACTACGACCTGTCTGATGTGATGTTCGTGGCAACGTCAAACTCGATGAACATTCCGGCGCCGCTGCTTGACCGTATGGAAGTGATTCGCCTGTCGGGTTATACCGAAGACGAAAAACTGAATATCGCCAAACAGCACCTGTTGCCGAAACAAATCGAGCGCAACGCGCTGAAGAAAAATGAGCTGACCGTTGAAGACAGCGCCATTATCGGCATTATTCGTTTCTACACCCGCGAAGCCGGTGTGCGTAGTTTGGAACGTGAAATTTCCAAGCTGTGCCGTAAAGCGGTTAAACAGCTGCTATTGGACAAAACGCTCAAGCACATTGTGATTAACGGCGATAACCTCAAAGACTATCTCGGCGTGCAGAAGGTTGACTATGGCCGTGCAGACACGGAAAACCGCGTAGGGCAGGTTACTGGCCTTGCGTGGACTGAAGTGGGCGGCGAGCTGCTGACTATCGAAACCGCCTGCGTGCCGGGTAAAGGCAAGCTGACCTACACCGGTTCTCTCGGTGAAGTTATGCAGGAGTCGATTCAGGCTGCGCTGACCGTGGTGCGCGCGCGCGCTGAAAAGTTGGGTATCAACCCTGATTTCTACGAAAAACGTGATATTCACGTTCACGTACCTGAAGGGGCGACGCCGAAAGACGGCCCAAGCGCCGGTATTGCAATGTGTACCGCGTTGGTTTCCTGTTTGACCGGTAACCCTGTTCGCGCCGACGTGGCCATGACCGGCGAGATAACGCTGCGTGGTCTGGTTCTGCCCATCGGCGGTCTAAAGGAAAAACTGCTGGCTGCACACCGCGGTGGTATCAAAGTGGTACTGATCCCTGATGACAACAAGCGTGACCTGGAAGAGATCCCAGACAACGTGTTGGCTGATTTAGAGATCCACCCGGTTAAGCGTATCGACGACGTGCTGAACTTTGCATTGCAGAATCCAGCCTTCGGCGCACTGCCGGTTGCTGCAAAATAGTGACCTAATGCATAAAGTGTAAGCAAAACTAAGGCTGGCAGGTGAAATCCCACTTGCCAGCCTTTTTTTGTGCCGTTAAGTTAGTACACCTGTCAGAAGGGTGCAACGGGTTCTGGGTAGCTTGCATACCCCTGACAAGCTTGATATAACAGCTGCGCTGTCACGTCCGTAGGGAAATTTCGGCGTGACGATAGAATTTTAAGAGGGGATGAAAACGTGAATAAGTCACAACTGATCGACAAAATTGCAGCCGGTGCGGATATTTCTAAAGCGGCCGCTGGACGTGTGCTGGACGCGGTGCTTGCATCGGTAACTGATTCTCTGAAAGCCGGAGAAGAAGTTGCACTGGTTGGATTCGGTACCTTTGCAGTTCGTGAGCGCTCAGCTCGCACAGGCCGTAACCCGCAAACCGGTAAAGAAATCAGTATTCCGGCTGCCAAAGTTCCTGGCTTCCGTGCAGGTAAATCGTTGAAAGATGCAGTAAACGGATAATTACTAACAATAACCTGACGTCTCAGGGTTGGTAAGGTAATATATAAGGCGCATCGAAGAGATGCGCTTTTTTTACTTTTGCGTGCCGATGCTCATGGACGCAAAAGGTTTTTCTTAAAGGCGTTGCCTGTTAACAGTGATTCTTTTGAACACCACTCGAAACGAAGTGTCAGTGTAAACACGCAGTTTATTGTGCAGCACCCTGATGGGTGTCACAGGGATCGTTGGTACAACCCACGCAGCCCAAGTTTTAAACCCCAAATACAGCGGAGTGTTGCTTCACTATGATGGACAACTTACGCGCGGCAGCTAATCACGTCGTGCTCAAAATTATTCTTGGTCTGATCGTTTTATCTTTTGTTTTGACCGGTGTAGGCAATTACCTGATCGGTGGGTCGAGTGACTACGCAGCGAAAGTGAACGGCCAGGAAATCAGCCGTGCACAGCTTGACGATGCAGTTGGGAATCAGCGCAGTCGCTTGCAGCAGCAGCTTGGCGATCAGTTTGCCGCGCTGGCCGGTAGCGACGGTTATATGCAGCAACTGCGTCAGCAGTCTCTTAATAACCTCGTCGACGTGACTCTGCTTGACCAATACTCCAAAAAATTAGGTGTGACGGTTAGCGATCAGCAAATCAAAGACGCTATTCTGGCTACGCCTCAGTTCCAGACCAACAACCAGTTTGATAATGCCAAATACCTGCAAACTATTCAGGGCATGGGCTACACCGCTGATAACTTCGCACAGTTGATGAAACAGCAACTGGTTAGCCAGCAGTTGGCTCAGGCGTATGGCGATTCAGACTTCGTGCTGCCGGTAGAAAGCAAATCAATGTCAGAGCTGGTGCTGCAGGAGCGTGATGTTCATACCGCGACCTTCAACACTGAGGCGCTTGCGGGCAAACAGCAGGTGAGCGACAGCGAGTTGCAAGCCTTCTATGACCAGCACAAAAACAGCTTCGTGGCCCCTGAGCAGTTGAAAGTTAGCTATATCGAAATGGACGCTGCGGCGATGCAAGGCAAAACTCAGGTGACTGATGCCGACGTTGCTGCCTACTACGACCAGCACAAAAGCGAGTTTGGTCAGCCTGAACGTCGCCGTTACAGCGTCATTGTTGCTAAAGATGAAGCTGATGCGAAGGCCATCGACGCGCAGTTAAAAGGCGGCGCTGATTTCGCAGAGCTGGCAAAATCCAAGTCTATTGATACCCTCAGCGGCAAGAAGGGCGGTGATCTGGGCTGGATGGAACCCGAAACCACGCTGCCAGAATTCAAAAGTGCCAACCTGAACACCAAAGGCCAGACCTCAGGCGTTATCAAATCAGACAGCGGCTACTTCATTCTGCGCCTTGAAGACATTATGCCAGAGCAGGTTAAGCCACTTGCAGAGGTGCACGACAGTATCGTAGACAAGCTTAAGCAAGAGAAAGCGCTCGACGCTTACTACGCGCTTCAGCAGAAAGTGAGCGACGCTGCCAGTAACGACAACGAGTCCTTGGCCTCGGCCGAGCATGCTGCAGGCACTAAAGCTCAGCATACAGACTGGTTTACTGAGCAAAATATTCCGGCTGCCATCAACTTCAAGCCGGTTGTTCAGTCACTGTTTGACGGCAGCTTGATTGGTCACGACGGCGCACCGGGCAACAACTCGGACGTTATCACCGTTGATGGCGATCGCGCATTTGTGGTTCGCGTGGACTCTCACAAAGCGGCCGGTATCAAGCCGTTCACTGACGTCAAAGACCAGGTGACGCAGATGGTTAAACGCCAGAAGGCAGAAGATCAGGCGCGCGTTGATGCTGAGAAACTGCTGACTGCGCTGAATGCCGGTAAAGGCGACGACGCGTTGAAAGCCGCCGGTCTGAGTTTTGGCAACGTGCAAAAAGTGCAGCGTACCGCTCAGCCTTCCGACTTCGAGCAAAACGTTTATGCGCTGGCCCAGCCTACGGCCGATAAGCCAAGCTACGGTATTTCACAGGACCCTCAGGGCAATACGGTGCTTATCAAGCTGACCGCCGTAACTCAGGGGAAACTGCCTGATGCAGAAGCAGCCCAGTTTAACCAGCAGCTGCAGCAGACTTCGTCAAACAACACCTTTGATGCACTGCTCGGCAACCTGCGCCAACAGGCTAAAATCAAGTTAGGCAGCGCCGCGCAGAATCAGTAAAAGTGCGAGGCTTCACGGAGCCTGACTGCAATGACCTGCAACACCCAAAGGCCGCTTTCGCGGCCTTTTCCATTTCTGATTTCTAGCATTTGTTATTGCCTCCCCGCTGCGCCACTCTGTCCGTGCTGAAACAACATGGAGGATTACAGCATGCAAAAATTATCAATCACTACCCTGGTATTGGCTTTAGGACTTGCAGTTATGCCACTGAGCTCGCAGGCGGCCCCGGAGAGTTCCACAAAGGGCGCGGTTTCGAGCAGCATTGAGAAATCTGCCAGTAACGCTAAAAGCGCCGCAAAATCGGCGGTCAAAGACGCCGATGCGAGCAAGGCCGAGCAAGAGAAGGTGAGCCTAAACAATGCCACTGCCGAAGATCTTTCAAAAGCACTGAGTGGAGTGGGGCTTAAGAAAGGACAGACAATTGTTGAGTACCGCACCGAAATGGGACCTTTCACCAAGATAGAACAACTGCAGGAAGTGCCGGGTATCGGCCCTTCTTTATTTCAGCGTAATCAGTCCCGTTTGAAATTGTGATACAGATCGCGGCGATGAGGCGAAGACTTTTTTCGCCGC
Organism: Rouxiella sp. S1S-2; assembly: GCF_009208105.1. Taxonomy (NCBI): domain Bacteria; kingdom Pseudomonadati; phylum Pseudomonadota; class Gammaproteobacteria; order Enterobacterales; family Yersiniaceae; genus Rouxiella; species Rouxiella sp. S1S-2. The sequence goes on along the minus strand of NZ_WFKL01000001.1, from coordinate 4,386,938 downwards.
GTTCTTCTGCTAACCTGATAGAAGTCCGACCAGTTAACTGACTTCTTTAAGGGCAGGTTTATCACTATGCAAACAATGATTAAAGTTCGTGGATTTCACATTGATGTTTATCAACACGTTAACAACGCGCGATATCTGGAGTTTCTTGAAACGGCGCGCTGGGAGTGGCTGGATGACAAACAGGGCTTTAAATGGATGGCGCAAAACAAAATTGCCTTCATTTTGGTCAATATAAATATTAACTATCGTAAACCTGCCGTACTCGGCGACGAGCTACAAATTAACAGCCAGCTTCTGCAACTCAATACTAAAAGCGGCGTGCTGACACAGGTGATTACCTGCAATGGCGAAACGGTGGTTGATGCAACGCTGACCTTTGTCTGTATCGATCTTCGTAGCCAAAAGGCGTTACCGCTGGAAGGTGAGTTAAGGGATAAACTCCGCGAGCTTGAAGAATAGCACGGGTAAAAATATATGTGCTTTTAAGGGGATAGGTAATCGTTCAGAGCGGCTGAATATGACGCCGCTTACTGCGATACTCAAACAGTGTGCGAGTCATTAAGACATTTGAACGGGGGATATTTAAGCGTTTTTTTGTATTTGCAACCCTGCAAATTATGCAAAGTAGAACCTCTATTTTATCTATGATGCAAGTTAGGGAAAAAACATGTTTTCTCAAACGATCGGGGCCCCGCTCATTCAGTCTTCTTCAGTAAGCTCGTCATTAACACCCGTAGTGGTCAGTCCCCTTACGCATAACATAACCAGTATCCGCCAGGGACCACCTGCTGCTCACTTTTCCTCCTCACCAGGCAACGCTATTACTCAAAAGAAACGTTCTAACCCGCGCGATACCCGTGTAGGTTTAACCCAGGCGGCGCTCAACCATTTAATCAAATGGCGAGATATGACAATTGAAAAACGCATAGCTGCGGGAGGAATGAAAGGCTATGCCTGCACGCATGGAATAAACCTCAATTTCTGGCGAAGCCTGACAAACAGTGCCGGGCTGACAGTTTTAGGGCAGCAAAAACTATCCCCGCAGGAAATTATGCCAATCGAAAATCATCATCTCGAAAAATGGCGAGATATGACATATCAGAAGCGAATAGATGCCGGTGGCGCCACGGGATATGCCCATACTCATCACCTTAATGTGCGCTATTGGAGAGATCTCGTCAAAAACAGCGGTCTTTTGCCGCTGGCGTCACAGAGACTGGTGTCGTACCCGATTGAGCGTATTAGTGAGCGCCATCTTATTGAGTGGCGTGATATGAGCAGCGACGACAGAAAGTCCATTGGTGGTAATTCAGGCTATGCTTTTTCCCGCCGTATAAACGTGAGGAGCTGGCGGCTCTATGCAAAAGTCAATGGATTAACGGCCATAGGTTTACAGAAAATCAAATCTTCTGAAATGGTTTGTATACAGAATTACCATCTTAAAGCCTGGCTTACTATGAGCCAGCTTGAAAGAGATAATATCGGTGGAACAACGGGTTATGCCTTGTCGAATAACATCAGTGCCTATAGATGGCGGCTGTTTGCCAATCGATTTGGGCTGACTATGTTAGGCCTACAAAAAATGTCGAGTTATCGACCCCAGCGCGTGGAGAATTGTCATCTTATAGAATGGCAAAATATGAGTATTACCGAGAGGAAAGCGATAGGGGGCAACGGTGGCTTTGCCGAAAAACATAAGATTAGTCTTGGCGTGCTGAGAAGACTCACGACGATTAAAGGATTGACCGTACTTGGGGCGCAAAGACTCACGCCCACTGAGCTGGGCCCTATAAAAATTGAGCATCTTGAAAAGTGGCGCAACCTGACCATGGAGCAAAGAAGAGCGGCGGGAGGCCTAGGTGGGTTCGCGACCGCCGAGAAAATAAATTTAGGAAACTTGTGGAATCTGGTTTCGGTTTACGGGCTCAAAAAAAGAGGGGAGCGACTCTTGTTGTCTAAAAAGATGAAACTTATTAACGCCCCTGACGCTGATAAGTCGTATTCCAATACGCTTGGAGAAAAAACGCCCAACCAGATCGCCCTCAACAATCAGAAGATAGCCGCCGTCGCCAAAGAAAACGCCTGCTTCATTTGCATCAAAGATATTGAAGGTCAACTTTCAATAAAATTTGGGCCAGAAGGACAACCGATTGAGCGGATCCCGCTAACGGCCACTCCAGCCAAGATAATGACTCTTAGGGTGCAGAGAGAAAATAATAAGCTGGTTTATGACGCCATCAGACCCGGACCAATGATAAAAACAATCGCCGTAAGTCCGCGTGACGAAGATAACCTTTACCATGCGTTGATAAAAGCGCTGCATCCGCACAGTACAGAAGACGACTGTCTGGCGCGAATCAGCGCAATGAGGTTAATCAAATAATCAGGCGAGGCCGGTTTTTTCCAGCAGACTGGCTTTTATTGCTTCCGGGGACTGCTGATACTCAGCCAAACCTTTAGCACGCAGGTGGCAGGCGGCACACTCACCACAGCCGTCACCGGCAATGCCGTTGTAGCAGGTCAGCGTTTGGTTACGCACCATGGGCAGCTTGCCGTAGTAATCAGCCAGTGCCCAGGTTTCCGCCTTGTTTAGCCACATCAGCGGTGTTTCAAAGCGAATTTCACGCGCGATGCCCAGAGAGACGGCATGATTCAGCGCTTTGACAAATTCGTCACGGCAGTCTGGATACCCTGAAAAGTCCGTCTCGCAGACGCCGGTAATTACCGCTTCTGCCTGAATTTGGTAGGCATAAATTGCCGCCAGCGTCAGAAACAGGATATTGCGACCCGGCACAAAGGTGCTCGGTAATTCGTTTTCTTCTCCTTCACCAAACTGCGGCACAGGAATGTTATCGCGAGTCAGGCTGCTGACCGCCAATTCGTTAAGTAGGCCAACGTCGAGAACCTTGTGCGCTTTTGCCCCGAGCTCGACAGAAAGCTTTTGCGCTATCTCGATTTCGGCGCGGTGACGCTGGCCATAGTCGAAGGTGATGCAATGAACTTCGTCATACTGCGTCAGCGCCTGCACCAGGCAGGTAGTAGAGTCCTGTCCGCCACTAAAAACCACCACGGCTCTTTTCATTGTTAAATCCTTTATTATGTTAAGGCTGCATGCAAGAGGGCAGCATTGAATGCCGGTATGTTACTGACGTTTTGCGGACGTTAATAGTAAAAATCAGTCCCTCTCGTCGAGCGGCGGCGGCAACCATGCCTGGCAGAAATCAAACCAGCCCCAGGCGGTAAGCTGCACGCCGTTAACACCCGGAGGCGCGCTGACCTGGTATTGATAATTGAACAATGGCGTAATGCTGCCCTGCTGCATGAGCTGGGAAAAATGTTCGCGCAGCCTTTCTTCGCGCAGCGATTCAGAGGGCAATTGCTGTATTTCAAGCAGGCGACTATTTTGCTGCTCGATACCTTTAGCATCAAGAATAGTGGGCCACAATAGGTCCTGTCGCAGCCAGTTCTCCAGCGTGGCGACCGGGGCTTCACCAATGAGTCGATCGCCGAGAATTATATCTACCTCGGCCAATTGTTCGGCGTTGTCCCAGAGTCGCCCAGAGTGATAAGAGGTGTGTAACTCACAGCCGTGGGCGGCAAGGATAATTTTTAATTCGTCGGCCAGAAGTTTCAGTTCAATCGGCGGATGAAACATCAGGGTAAGTCTGGGCGGCAGCGGTACGTCAGCTAGCCACGTATTATTTTGATTCACATCAGGCAGCGGCCAACCGGGCAGCATTTCACGGCTGCGTTTTACCAAAGAGTGATCGATAGGCAAGTTATCGAGAAGCCCCGAATTCTGAATCAAGGCAATTATCTTTTGCGCCTGCAGCGGGGTGAGATGTTGCCTTTGCTGATTTACGGCTAAATAACAGAAACCCAGACTGGTGCTGCGCCTGACTGGTCTGACTAAATCCATTTCACTTTTTTCACCCAGTATTATCCGCACAGGATGTTGGCAACTGACATTATCGTTACCTTTTTGCTCATACAGTTGAGGCGAAATCCAATACTCAATCGCCGAAAGATAAGGGCGCTGCAGATGGTAATAAGGATGCTGTTCTAGCCTGACTCTTTCGGCGGCAAAGTGAGCCAGTTTGAAGGGGCCTGCCCCCACTGTCGGCTCCGCTGGGTGAAACAGCAGGCAGCTAAGGTCGGCCAACCGATGCGCCAGCCAGTAGTCTGGTTTTTTAAGACTAAACTGCAGGCAAAGTGCATGAGGTTGAGAAATGAGGTCAACGTTTTCTAAACTGTGGCGACTGTGTGCGGAGTGGCGCAGCTTCTCAAACAGTTGACACAACTGACGAGTGAGCAAGGGTTCTCCATTGTGCCAATAAAGTTGGCTGCGCAGAAAAAACTGCCAAACTTTGCCTTCTTCTCTTATTTGCCAGTGGTGTGCAAGGTCAGGCTGCGGAGTGGGTTGACCGGTAATAAAGCGCGTCAGCCCGGCGTGCAGTGTATGCGCGATATGTTGCTCGGCGCGGCCGCTGAGCGTTTGTGGGTCAAGCACCTGCATCGGGCGATAATAGGGAATACGCAGCGTCGGTGCATCTTCTTGCCATTGGCCACCCAGATGAGGTGCCAGCAGGGAGTTAAGATGCTGCGGATCCAGCTGTGTAAGCTGGAGCGCGGCCGAGTGTTCCCCCTCGTTCAACAGCTTTAGCAGATAGGACTCCCGCAGGCTTTCGGGCGTTTTGAGGCAGCTTATCTGCGCCCGCTTTCCTCGACCGGCTTGTGATGACCAACTTATCCAGCCTGCCTCCTGAAACTGTGTCAGCAGCGTTCGCGTATGGCGTTCACTGCAGAAAAAAATTACCGCCAGCGACGCAACCGTGACAGCCTGTGTCTCAAGCCCGGTTTTGTCGTATAAACGCTGATATTGATTGAGACGGTTCTGCAAACGCATAATAAATCCGGAAGTGTTTTTATTAAGTTGTCACTATTTGTTCAGCATATAATAGACGATACTTTTTGCAGAAATTTCTTCCGTTAATGACGGGTAAGCAGCAATTTTAGCTCTGGGAGAACGGCATGTTGGAACAGAAAAAACCGCTTCGTTTAGCAGCATTTGACATGGACGGTACGCTGCTGATGCCAGACCACCGTTTGGGAGAGAAGACGCTGTCCAGCCTGCGTGAGTTGGCCGAACGCCGCGTGACGCTGGTTTTTGCCACCGGACGTCATTATCTCGAGATGAAACAGATTCTGGCGAATATTAATATTCCCGGCTATCTGATAACCGGCAACGGGACGCGCGTGCATGACCTTAACGGCACTCTACTGCACGCCAGTAATTTGCCCGAGGACAATTTTAAGACACTGATTAGCCAGAAATGGCCCACGGCGGCCAGCTTTCACGTTTTTCGCGACGACGGTTGGGTAACGAATCAAGATATGCCAGAGCTACTGCATGCCCATCAATTTAGCGGATTCCGTTACCAGCTCAGTGAGTTGGAGAATATTTCAGCCTCTGGCAACAGTAAAGTCTGCTTCTGCGCCGCACACGACGAGCTGTTAGCGCTGTTACCCGTACTGCAGACCTTTTTTGGCGACAGGCTGGATTTTTGCTTCTCGGCTTACGACTGTCTCGACGTTATGCCTGTTGGCAGTAATAAAGGCAGTGCGCTGGCCTTGCTGACTGAAAAACTGGGGATACCGCTCAGTGAATGTATGGCGTTTGGCGATGCAATGAATGACCGGGAAATGCTTGAGAGCGTGGGCAGGGGATTAGTGATGGGCAACGCGTTGCCGCAGCTTAAGCAGCAGGTTGCACATCTGGAAGTGATCGGACATTGCAAAAACCAGGCGGTTTCGCACTTTTTACAACATTGGCTGAACTCACCAACCCTGACCTATTCCCCCGAATACTAAGGTCTTGCAGCCAGCCGACGCGTTGAACGTCGGCTTTTTTCCGATCCGAAGCACTGAAAATCAACGCAGGTTAGCGAGTTTTTCACGAAACGGCGACAGATCGCCGAGATTTTCAGCCACCCAATGCGGATTAAAATAGGTATGCTGATAGCGCTCACCGCTGTCGCAAATCAGTGTCACAATCGCGCCTTTTTCTCCCTTTTCCCGCATCTCTTCGGCGAGCAGCAACGCGCCCCACACGTTGGTGCCGGTCGAACCGCCGACCTTACGGCCCAGCATCGTTTCCAGCCAGTGTACTGTTGCAACGCTGGCGGCATCGGGTACGCGCATCATGCGGTCAATCACTCCGGGGATAAACGAAGGTTCGACGCGCGGGCGGCCAATGCCCTCAATGCGGCTGCTGCACTGGGCAACAATATCTTTATTACCCTGCTGATAGCAGTCGTAAAACACCGAGTTTTCCGGGTCAACCACCACCAACTCCGTTTGATGGCCCTGATAGCGGATATAGCGGCCCAACGTCGCCGACGTACCACCCGTTCCGGCGCTCATCACCAGATAGCGCGGCACCGGATAAGGCTCGAGCGTCATCTGACGATAAATGCTGTCGGCGATGTTGTTATTGCCGCGCCAGTCGGTTGCACGCTCGGCGTAGGTGAATTGGTCCATATAGTGACCCTTCAACTCTTTGGCCAGCTGTTCGGAAGCCGCATAAATCTGGCTCGAGTTTTCGACAAAGTGGCATTTACCGCCGTAAAATTCGATTTGCTGAATTTTTCTCGGAGCCGTGCAAGCGGGCATCACGGCGATAAACGGCAGGCCCAGCAGGCGCGCAAAATAGGCCTCTGAAATCGCTGTGCTGCCGGACGAGGATTCAATAATCGGCGTATCCTGCTTAATCCAGCCATTGCACAGACCGTATAAGAACAGCGAACGCGCCAAACGATGTTTGAGGCTGCCGGTTGGGTGGGTGCTTTCATCTTTTAGATACAGCGAAATTCCTGGGAAATCCGCAATACTCAGGCGGATCAGATGGGTATCGGCAGATCGTCGAAAATCTGCGTCGATCTCTTTTATGGCATTTTTGACCCAACAATCGTTCATTGCATATTTCCAGAGAAGTTTGATGTTATAGCGAATAGCTTACCTTGGTCTTGAAGGAAAAAAGTTGCTATTTTTAACAAACAAAGGCAGTTATAGAGAAAATTATTCTCCTGGATGGTGAAATGATAGATAAAACTGACCGCAAGCTTCTGGCACTCCTGCAGCAGGACTGCACGCTTTCACTCATTGAATTAGCTGAGGCGGTAAATCTGACCTCCACGCCGTGCTGGAAACGTATTAAAAAGCTTGAAGAAGAGGGCGTTATTTTGGGTAAAGTCGCCCTGCTCGATGCCGAAAAACTCGGGCTGACACTCACCGCCTTTGTGCGCATCAAGACGCAGCAACACAGCAGCCAGTGGTATCAGAACTTTGTCGAGCAGATTGAATCGTTTCCCGAGGTTCTGTCGTTTTATCGAATGGCGGGAGAATATGACTACCTGATGCAAGTGCAAGTGGCCGATATGAAAAGCTACGACAACTTCTATAAAAAGCTGGTGAGCGCCGTGCCGGGGCTGTTGGATGTTACCTCCAATTTCGCCATGGAGAGAATAAAATCGACGACGCATTTACCTCTTTAAGCATAAAAGTTTGGTAAGAGTAGGCGGCTATCGGTGTTATCCTAAGGCGGAAAATCAAAGAATTTTAAAACTAAAATCATGGAAAAATCTGCGTGAGACTGTTTGCCCAACTGGCCTGGTATTTCCGCCGCGAATGGCGTAGATATCTGGGAGCCGTCGCTCTGTTAATTATCATCGCCATTCTGCAGCTATTGCCGCCAAAACTTGTGGGCATCATTATTGATGGCGTCACCAGCAAAACCCTGCCCGCCAATAAACTGTTTGGCTGGCTTGGGCTTATCCTTGGCACCGCGATTTTAGTTTATTTACTGCGCTATGTGTGGCGCGTGTTGCTGTTCGGGGCTTCGTATCAGTTAGCGGTTGAACTGCGCCAGAATTTTTATCGTCAGCTGAGTCGCCAGCATCCTGCCTTTTATTTACGTCACCGCACCGGCGACCTGATTGCCCGCGCCACCAACGACGTAGATCGCGTGGTTTTTGCTGCCGGAGAAGGGGTATTAACACTGGTGGATTCACTGGTGATGGGCCTCGCCGTGCTTATCGTGATGGCGACGCAAATTAGCTGGGAATTAACCCTGCTGTCGTTGGTACCAATGCCGATTATGGCGGCAGTGATCAAGCGCTACGGTGACCAGCTGCATCAACGTTTTAAAGTCGCTCAGGCGGCCTTTTCGTCATTAAACGACCAGGCGCAGGAGAGTCTGACCAGCATTCGCATGATCAAAGCGTTTGGGCTCGAAAACCATCAGTCTTCACAGTTTGCCGATGTGGCGCAGGACACTGGCGTCAAAAATATGCGTGTTGCCCGCGTCGATGCCCGTTTTGATCCGACGATTTATGTGTCTATCGGCATGGCCAATATGTTGGCTATCGGCGGCGGCAGTTGGATGGTGGTCAACGGTCATCTTACCCTCGGCCAGCTCACCAGTTTTGTGATGTATTTGGGATTGATGATCTGGCCGATGCTGGCGTTGGCGTGGATGTTTAACATCGTTGAACGTGGCAGCGCTGCCTACAGTCGTATCCGCAGCCTCCTGCAGGAAGCGCCGTGTGTGGTTGACGGCACTCAGCCGCTTTCGGCCGACACCAGCACCCTCGATGTTGATATTGATAACTTTTACTATCCTAAAACCCATTCGCCCGCGCTCCAGGAGCTTCAATTCAGTCTGGCTCCGGGCAAGATGCTGGGGCTTTGTGGCCCGACCGGCGCAGGAAAAAGCACGCTTTTGGCCCTGATACAGCGACAGTTTGACGTCACCGAAGGCAGCATTCGCTATCAGAACAAGCCGTTGAGCGACATTCTGCTCGATGACTGGCGTTCGAAAATGGCCATCGTCAGCCAAACGCCATTTCTATTTTCAGACACCGTGGCGCAAAACATTGCCTTGGGTCGCCCTGATGCTACGCAGTCAGAAATTGAACAGGCGGCGAAAATGGCCTGTGTGCATGACGATATTTTGCGTTTGCCGCAGGGTTATGAAACCGAAGTGGGCGAGCGGGGCGTGATGCTGTCCGGCGGTCAAAAGCAGCGTATTTCGATTGCTCGTGCGTTGCTGCTTGATGCTGAAATTTTGATTCTTGACGATGCTCTTAGTGCCGTCGATGGCCGCACTGAACACCAGATTTTGCAAAATCTGCGCCAGTGGGGCAGCAATAAAACGGTGATTATCAGTGCGCACCGTCTGTCTGCTCTGATAGATGCGGCAGAAATTTTGGTGTTTCATAAGGGAACGGTTGCCCAGAGAGGTAATCACGAAACCCTCTCTACCCACGCGGGTTGGTATCGTGATATGCATCGTTATCAACAGCTTGAAGCGGCATTGGATGAAGTTCCTGCCCAACAGGAGCCGGTTAAACCGTGAGTAAGACTCTTTCAAAGGCTGCCCCAGCCAAAAAAATTAAACTATGGCCCACGCTCAAACGGCTGCTGGTGTACGGGAAATCCTACCGCAAACCTCTGTCTACTGCGGTGATCATGCTGTGGATAGCCGCCGCTGCCGAAGTGCTTGGCCCGATCCTCATCAGCTATTTTATTGACAACTATGTGTCAAAAGGGCTGTTGCCACTGGGCATGGTCAGCCTGCTTGCGGTGACTTTTATCGTACTGCAAATACTGGCCGCCAGCCTGCACTATTCGCAGGCGTTGCTGTTTAACCGCGCTGCCGTCGGCGTCGTGCAGCGCCTGCGTACTGACGTGATGGATGCCGCGCTGCGCCAGCCCCTGAGTGCGTTTGATACCCAGCCGGTGGGGCAGCTTATTTCGCGCGTCACCAATGATACCGAGGTCATCCGTGACCTCTATGTGACCGTCGTTTCAACGGTGTTGCGAAGCATTGCCCTGATTGGTGCCATGCTGGTGGCGATGTTCTTGCTCGACTGGCGCATGGCACTGATTGCTATCTGTATTTTCCCCGCTGTGCTGGTGGTAATGGCGCTGTATCAGGTCTACAGCACGCCGGTGGTGCGGCAGGTACGCACCTATTTGGCCGATATTAACGACGGCTTTAATGAAGTGATTAATGGCATGGGCGTAGTTCAGCAGTTTCGTCAGCAAAAACGCTTTGGTGAGCGTCTAAGTCGCGCCAGCCAGTCGCATTATCTGGCGCGTATGAAAACGCTGAAGCTGGAAGGGTTCCTGCTTCGTCCACTGCTCAGTCTATTTGGTTCGTTAATATTATGCGGGCTGCTGGTGCTGTTTGGTTTTAGCGAAGAGGGCAGTATTGGCGTCGGTGTGCTTTATGCCTTTATTAACTATCTGTCGCGACTCAATGAACCGCTGATTGCACTCACCTCGCAGCAGTCAATTCTTCAGCAGGCGGTGGTGGCCGGTGAGCGTATTTTTGATTTGATGGACCGCTCACAGCAGGAGTACGGTGAAGACGTGCAGCCGTTGACCAGCGGTGAAATCGATTTTCGCGAGGTAAGCTTTGCCTATCGTGATGACAAATTTGTGCTCGAAAATATCTCGCTGCATGTGCCTTCACGCGGATTTGTGGCCCTGGTGGGACACACCGGCAGCGGCAAGAGTACTTTAGCCAACCTGCTGATGGGGTACTACCCGTTAAATCGAGGGGAAATCCTGATCGATGGCCGTCCCTTGACCAGCCTGTCTCACTCCTGCCTGCGCAAGGGCGTTGCGATGGTGCAGCAGGACCCGGTTGTGCTGGCAGAAACAGTATTGGCCAACGTGACACTTGGGCGCGACGTTGACGAAGAGCAGGTCTGGCATGCGCTTGAAACCGTGCAGCTGGCCCCGTTGGTTAAGGCCATGCCTGAGGGGATTCACACTCGGCTCGGTGAGCAGGGCAATAATCTCTCCGTTGGGCAGAAACAGCTTCTGGCGATGGCACGTGTTTTGGTGCAAGCCCCCGAGATTTTGATCCTCGACGAGGCAACGGCAAATATCGACTCCGGCACCGAGCAGGCTATTTCACGCGCCCTGCGTGCCATCAGGCAGCAAACCACGCTGGTGGTTATCGCTCACCGTCTTTCGACCATTGTGGATGCCGATAACATCCTGGTACTGCATCGTGGACAGGCGGTTGAACAGGGTAATCACTTCCAGCTGCTGCAGGAAAAAGGCCGCTACTATCAGATGTATCAGCTGCAGTTGGCCGGTGAAGAACTTGCCTCGGCCGAGCAGTCTGAAGCCTTGCCGCTTATCTAAAATTACGTCATAAAGTCACCTGAGGGTCGGCTTTATGACGTACTTTTCACTCTTCTTACTATCCCCCCTGTTGATTCAACGCACCATCATCATGCAACGCCTCAGCGGGCTCTGATCCCTCTGCACTCTTTGTGACCGCCATGCACCAAGTTGGTGCTCAATCGGCTACACTTTGTTCACCCGCAGCTGTATCACTCTTGCCAAAAAGGTCCTTGAATAATCCGAATATGGCGTGGGTTGGCGTTAATTAGCTGAATCGTCAACTTTGCACACATTTGGCACAGCCTTTGCTTTAACCTTTTTGTATTGGGCGTGAGTCGCATCACGATAAGCTCTTAATTTAAGGAGTGGCAAAATGAAGCTGGTTACTGTGGTGATCAAACCTTTCAAGCTGGAAGACGTGCGTGAAGCATTGTCTGCTGTGGGCATTCAAGGGCTGACCGTAACAGAAGTAAAAGGTTTTGGTCGCCAAAAAGGTCATGCGGAGTTGTATCGTGGTGCTGAGTACAGCGTCAACTTCCTGCCAAAAGTAAAAATAGATATCGCAATCGCTGACGATCAGCTCGATGAAGTTATCGACGTGATCAGTAAAGCGGCCTACACCGGCAAGATCGGTGATGGCAAAATTTTCGTTGCCGAATTGCAACGTGTTATTCGTATTCGCACCGGCGAAACCGACGAAGCAGCGCTGTAATTACAGACTCGGATAGTAGAACTTTTATATAAGAGAAACAGGGGTAGATTGATAATGAAAAAACTCTTATCCATGATGGGCCTGGCTGCGGTAGCGATGCTGCCTACGCTGGCAATGGCTGCCGACCCGGTAGCCAATGGCGCTGATAATGCCTTCATGATGATTTGTACCGCGCTGGTGCTGTTTATGACCGTGCCCGGCGTTGCACTGTTTTACGGCGGTTTACTGCGTTCAAAAAACGTATTGTCGATGCTGACTCAGGTTATCGTCACTTTTGCTCTGGTTTGCGTACTGTGGATGCTTTACGGCTACAGCCTGGCCTTCAGCGAAGGTAATGCCTTCTTCGGCGGCTTCAGCAATGCCATGCTGAAAGGTATCGGTCTGACGTCTGTCACCGGCACCTTCTCGCAGATGATCCACGTTGCTTTCCAATGCTCTTTCGCGGCCATTACGGTTGCGCTGGTTGTGGGCGGCATCGCTGAACGCGTTCGTTTCTCTGCGGTTCTGATCTTCACTGTTATCTGGCTGACCTTCTCCTATATCCCAATCGCACACATGGTTTGGGCGGGCGGTTTCTTGGCAGCAGACGGCGCGCTGGACTTTGCGGGCGGTACCGTTGTTCACATCAACGCGGCAAGCGCAGGTCTGGTCGGTGCTTACCTGTTGGGTAAACGTGCGGGCTTCGGTAAAGAGGCATTCAAACCACACAACCTGCCAATGGTGTTCACCGGTGCAGCTATCCTGTATGTGGGCTGGTTCGGCTTCAACGCCGGTTCAGCAAGTGCGGCAAGCTCAATCGCAGCGCTGGCGTTCCTTAACACTGTGATGGCAACCGCAGGCGCAATCCTGTCATGGGTGCTGGTTGAGTGGATGGTGCGCGGCAAACCTTCGCTGCTTGGCGCATGTTCCGGTGCTATCGCGGGTCTGGTTGCTATCACCCCGGCGTGTGGTACCGTCGGTGTTGGTGGTGCTCTGATTATTGGCCTGGTCGGCGGCGTTGCTGGCCTGTGGGGTGTTGTTACTCTGAAAAAATGGCTCAACGTTGATGATACCTGTGACGTGTTCGGCGTTCACGGCGTGTGTGGCATCGTAGGTTGTATCCTGACCGGCGTATTCAGTGCCAGCTCTCTGGGTGGTACCGGCTATGCAGAAGGTGTGACCATGGGCCACCAAGTCTGGATCCAGCTGCTGAGCATTGTAGTGACTCTGGTTTGGTCAAGCGTGGTTGCTTTCATCGCTTACAAAATTGCTGACATGGTTGTGGGTCTGCGTGTTCCTGAAGAACAAGAACGCGAAGGTCTGGACGTTAACAGCCACGGCGAAAACGCTTACAACCAGTAATCCTGGTGGAGCGAGACACACTATCCCTGTAAATGGATAATGATGAGATAGCAAAAAGGGGGACGATAATTATCGTCCCCCTTCTTTTTTTACTTAAACATTGCGCCGCTTACTCCGGCTTTCTCTGCCGCATGACCCCTTCCTGCACGGTGGAGGCAACCAGCACGCCTTCTCGGGTGTAAAACTGTCCGCGAACGAATCCCCGCGCGCCTGAGGCCGAGGTGCTTTCAATACTGTACAGCAGCCATTGATCAAGACGGAAAGGGCGGTGGAACCACATTGAGTGATCAATGGTGGCGACCTGCATGCCCGGTTCAAGAAAGCCCACACCGTGCGGCTGTAACGCCGTGGGTAAAAAGTTGAAGTCTGAAGCATAGCCCAGCAGGTATTGATGAATTCGCAGGTCGTCCGGCATGGCGCCGTTGGCCTTTATCCATACTGCGCGCTCCGGAGGCTCTACCTTGCCCTGCAACGGGTTGTGAAACTTAACTGGACGCATCTCTATGGGTCTTTGACCGATAAACTTTTCCCTGACTTTTTCGGGAATGATGTGCGCAAACTTTTTGGCTATCTCGGACTCGGAGATAAGCGTTTCGGGTGCTGGAACCTCGGGCATGCTGTTTTGATGCTCAAAGCCTTCCTCCAGACTTTGGAATGACGCCGTCATGTAAAATATCGGCTTGCCACTCTGTACGGCTTTAACGCGACGCGCACTGAAACTGTTGCCGTCGCGCAGGTTCTCTACGTCATAGACAATCGGCTTGCTGCTGTCGCCCGGTCGCAAAAAATAGCTGTGAAAAGAGTGAATGCCGCGATCGCCAGGTACCGTCTGCTTGGCGGCGTACAGCGCCTGCCCAACTACCTGTCCGCCAAATACCTGGCGCAGTCCCAGATCTTCACTCTGACCACGAAACAACCCTTCTTCTATTTTTTCAAGATTGAGGAGATCCAGTAGTTTATTTAGTGCCTGAGTCATAGGTTGCCTCGTGAATGTAGGAATTACTGGGTCGGAATTTTCTCATAAATGCCGTTAATTATGGCGGCTCACTGGCGCTAAAAATGACGCTAATCGTCTGTCACAGCAAGAATTACTCAATTTATGATAGTAGATAGCGGATAGCAGCAGAAGGGTTCATTAAGGCCACGGCAGGAATAATTCAGTTTTGTGTGCCATAGTTATTAATACGAGTGGTTAAATAATCCATTCCAATCAAATCGGCATATAGAAAACCGTGTCGTGCAGATGATCATAAAAGGAGTACGATCAATGAAACTTTGGCAGATAGTAGGTGGAACCGCGCTGTCTTTTGCTCTTGCAGGTTGTGCTACACACCATCAGGCACCCCCGCAGCCATCCCCCAATTCGAGCGCTAGCCCGACGTCGGCACCGGCCATTACCGGACCCAATGTCTCGGGTGTGGTGAACATTTCGCAGCGCGTTGCACTGCCGCCTGATGCGGTCTTGACGGTAACTCTGTCGGATGCCTCATTGGCTGACGCACCTTCTCGCGTGATTGCGCAGAAAGTGGCACGCACCGACGGTAAACAGGCACCCTTCAGCTTCATCCTGCCGTACAACCCGCAGGATATTCAGCCTAATGCCCGTATTATCCTGAGTGCTGCCGTGACGGTGAACGACCGTCTGGTGTTTATCACCGATAATATTAAAGAAGTGATTAACGGTGCGAAAGGCACGCGTGCCGACCTGAACCTGGTTCCGGTAACGGCGGTCCCTGTTGCGACCAAACCCACGGGTTTAGGTCCTATGGGTAACACGGGTGATGCCGCCCCTAACGCGGTACCTGTACCCCAACCGGCTCCTATTACCTCTTATTAATTAAGTCTTATTAATTAATAAATTGGGCCGTCAAGTCTGTCCCTTCTTCCGCCTGCGGGAGAAGGGAGTTACAACTTCCAGCCAAACTTTAGCAAATCAATTTGCCCTTTTTTAAAGATAATACCCTCGGCAAGTAGGGCCTGACGCTGTCGTTTAAAATCCTCTCCATGAAGTGAAATTTCACCATGACGATTGACCACGCGATGCCAAGGCAGGCTGCTACCCTCAGGCAATTTCTTCAAGACCCCACCTACCTGACGTGCGGCGCGCGGTGAACCGGCCAGGCGAGCGATTTCGCCGTAGGTGGTCACTTGCCCCAAGGGAATAGCCGCGATGATTTGAAACACCCGCTGGCGAAAATTGTCGACTTCTGACATGCAAACACCTTTCTGAAAAGAATTCACCGTTGATTGTATAAGAAAACAACGGTTGTCGGCAGTTAACTTGCTTTTGTTTAGGTCATCCCTGATAATGCCCACCGCTTCGCAGTATTGAAGCCGTCAACGTCAATGGGGGCCCTGTTGGTTCTCCCGCAACGCTAACTTGTTAACTCGGTCAGGTCCGGAAGGAAGCAGCCATAGCAGGTGTCGTGTGTGCCGGGATGTAGCTGGCAGGGCCTCCACCATTTCAGCCCCACCGCATTATTTTCTTTTTCCCCATCAGACCCATTTACCCGTCGACCCAGCGTTAATGGTGCGTCAGCGTTGCAAAATAATAAACCAGCGGAATAGCCAAAACGTAAAGACTCACCGGCACTTCACGCGCTTTCCCCGCCACGACTTTTATCGCCACGTAGAACAGCAACCCTGCGGCAATACCCGTCCCGAAACTGTTAGAAATCAGCGTAGCCATCACCATCATCAACACCGGCAGGCCTTCAGTAAAGTTGCTCAAATCGACTTTGCGCAAGCCGCTGAACATATTTAGCCCAATCAAGATTAATGCTGGCGCCGTAGCCTCTTTGGGGATCATCAGTGCTATAGGCGTCAACAATAGCATCAGTAAAAACATCACCGCCGCCGTCAATGCTGTTAGCCCCGTTTTACCACCCGCTTCGGCAGCTGCCGCTGATTCAATCAGTGCCGTCGCCGCAGGAATACCGAAAATAGGACCCAGCGCCGCCGCAATAGAATCGACAACAAACGGACGATTAATGTTCTTCATATTGCCGTGTTCGTCGAGCAGTCCTGCTTCACCGCCAACGGCCAGGGTAGTGCCCATGGTCGAGAAAAACTCTGAGGCAAAAAAGATAAACAGGAACGGCAGGAAGGCAATATTAAGCGCGCCCAGCAGGTCAACTTTACCGATAAGCGGCGTTAATGAATGCGGCAGGGAAATCCATTCGGCAGGTAAATGTGTAATGTTGAAAGGCAGACCGGCCAGCGTGGCGAGCAGAATGGCCCACAAAATGGCGCCGGGAACGCGACGTGCCTGCAGCCCGATCGCGATTAATAAACCCAGCAGCGCAATCAGCGCCCCGGGCGCGGTAAAATCACCCAGTCCAAGGGCGTGTGTTTTAACGTTGGCGGTGACCAGACCCGCATTGCGAAAGCCAAGTAAGGCAACAAAGATGCCGATAGACGCTGTCAGGCCCAGCTTGATCGACTGCGGAATCGAGCGGGTAACCACTTCGCGAAGCCCCAAAATGGTCAACAGAAAGAATAAGATACCCGACCAGCAGGCTATTCCCAGCCCCACAGGCCACGTAATGCCGTCACCTGCCAGCGTGATACCGACCAGTACCGAACCGCCTATGCCAGGCCCGACCATAAACGGCAGGTTGGCATAGAAGGCCATCAGCAAACTGCCGGCAACCAGAACGATAATGGTGCCTGTCAGCGCAGCGCCTTTATCAATGCCGCCGACTGCCAGCAAACCTGGGATGACTACCAAAAGATAAGCGGCGGCCAAAAAACCGGTAATACCCGCAAGACATTCGATTTTCACACTGGTTTGACGTTGGTAAAGCTTGAAACGTCTTTGTAGCCAGCCTCCACCGGAGACGGCGTTGGTAACGGATGGTTCTGCCATGTTGTGTTCCCCTGAACAAAATGAATTATCGTTTTTTATGATTTACTATCAATCGTTTATGTTATTTTAATAAGTTGCCCTTCACGTAAAACGATTATTTATAGTACTTCCCATGCGTCGGTAAGCGGGTCGATGATTTGTCGCGTTCCGCCGTCGGTCAGCCCTAAATCAGTCAGATGTGGGCCGGCATTACAGGCCAGGCAGGTTCCTTCAATTGCTTTAAACACCCGATAAGGCGGCTCCCAGTCGGCGATTTTGGCACTCAAATCTCGCAGATTTTTAAACTGCACGGCCAACTGTTCGGCAGGTAAATCAGACAACATTCCGGCAATCGGCATGTCGACATTGGCCAGCAGTTTTCCATTCTGGCTGAGCGCCATGCCCCCACCGCAGGTAATAAGATGGTTCGCCGCCAGCGCCATTTCGGCAGGGTCACGCCCGAGAACCACCAAATTATGCGCGTCATGGGAATAGGAGGTGGCAATCGCACCGCGTAATTCCCCCCAGCCCTCGAGCAGGGCGAGCTGAGGCTTGGCCGGATATTTCCCATGACGATGCAGAACCCAGATCAGGCTAAACTCCGCGGGCAATTGCACTACGCCCGCACGCACGTCTACGGTGGTTTCGCTCCATTGGGTGAAGCGCGCACCCTTGATGTGTCGTAGCGTGGCTTTGCCATTGTTGACGTTTGGAATGCGGATGGCGAAGTCAGACTCACTGACCGGCGAAAGGTGCATGGTGTCGCGCGGTGGCTGAATCGTGGTTGCGGGTTCAGTTTCTTCAATCAGCATGCGACCGCTTTCGGCGATGCATTGCCCACCGACAAAAACTTTTTCAGGGCAGATCTTTTCCAGTGAATCGAAGGTGAAGAAATCGGCGCTGCGGCCAGCGGCAATCAGACCTAAATCGGCACGCTGCAGGCGCAGCGCAGCGTTAAAGGTTGCCATGCGCAGCACGTCTTCAGCCGGTAAGCCGCAGTCGATCAGCGTATTGACCAAAGCAATCATTCCACCCCGTTCAAGCAAAAAGTCCGGCGGTACGTCGTCGGTGCACAGCGTGATTTGCGATGACAGATGTGGCAGAGTTTTCAATGCGTTAACAATGTCGGGCAGTAAATACGGATGCGAGCCGCGAATTTGCAAATTCAGCCCCGCCCGCAGTTTTTCAAGCGCGTCTTCGGCCGAGGTCAGCTCATGGTCCGAGCCAACACCCGCCGCTAAATAGGCCTGCAGCTCTTTGCCTTTAAGCCCGCGCGCGTGGCCTTCAATCAACTTGCCGCTGCTAAGGCCAGCATCAAGAATTTCTAGCATGCGTTCACTGCCGGTGATCACGCCGTGCATGTCCATCATTTCGGCAACGCCGGCAACGTCTGGCCAGGCGAGCATGGTTTGCATCTCTTTACCGCGAAAATCAGCGCCTGATGTCTCAAGACCGGGCGTTGATGGCACGCTTGAAGGCGCAGCACAGATTACTCGCAGCGGCAGGCCGCGGCTCGATTCCACCGCATAGCGCACCCCTTCTACACCCAGTACGTTGGCCAGCTCGTGCGGATCCCAGTAAATGGTGGTCGTTCCCTGCGCAACCACGATTTGCGCGTAGCGATGAGCTGGCAGGTGTGAGCTTTCTACGTGAACGTGTGTGTCAATCAGGCCGGGGGAGAGGTAGGCACCGGCCAGGTCCTGCGTTATTGTCGCCTCAAAGTCATCACCGCACGGATGAACACTGGCAATCATCGAGCCGGACAGGCCGATATCGACCTCGCGGATTTCACCGGTGACCATGTCAATCAATCGGGCATTTTTTAGCAATCGATCGAAAGGCGTCTCACCCATCGCTGCCTGAACTGCGCGCCGCCGTAGCGAAATGGCCGGTTTGTCTGTGGTCATCATATTGTCTGCCAAATTAGGGGTCGAAAACGAGGAATGGCCTTACTGTAGGCAGGCCGACAGCGATTTAACAGATGATTTATTTTATCAGTGGATAAGATGGGGTTATGCTGGCTAACACTTTCTGCTGCATCATTGAACTGACGGGGATTTATGTCTGAACCCTGGCGCAGGCTGCCTGCGTTATCGCTTAAACAAATTCAGTATTTTGTTACGCTTGCCGAGCTGCGCAGCTTTACCGCTACGGCACATCTTTTGGCTATCAGTCAGCCTGCCTTGAGCAGCGCGCTTCGCCAGATTGAGTCCGTGCTTGGCGGCAAACTGGTAAATCGTACGGCGCAGGCGGTGACTCTGACCGATCGCGGGCTGGCGATTTTGCCCTATGCGGAAAGAATGCTGAATATTGCGCACAATACCTTCGATGACATGTTGCAAATTATGGCGCAGGGCGGTGACGGAACCTTGCGAATCGGTCTGGTGCCCTCGGTCAGTACGCTGCTTTTTCCGGCGGTTCCCGAATTACTGGCAACACGTTTCCCACATCTTCGGGTCGAATTTCATGATCTGACCAATGATCGGCTTTTGATAGAGCTTGAGAAGGGGTCGATTGATTTTGGACTTGGGTCGCTCGACAGCACGGTACCGGCAAAAATAGAAGTGTTCCCGCTGCTTGAGGACCCCTTTGTGGTCGTAATGCGCAAGGACGATCCGCTCGCTGATGGCCACCATCTACCCTGGCGACATCTGGCGCGACGGCCCATCGCTATCTTCCTCAAGGGGAATGTGAGTCGTCTCGTTAACTCGCTCATTGAAAGCCATCGTTTAAGCCTGGATATCGCCTATCGGGTCGATTTTCAAGAGACACTTTACGGATTGGTACGCTCAAGGTTGGCGCTGGCTATATTGCCCGAACTCTACACTTCAACGCTGAATGACAGTGAATTAACCGTGGTGCATTTACAGCAGCCAGAATTAACCCGCACGGTAGTAATGATGAGAACGAATTCACCTTTACGCTCACCGCAAACGGAGCAGTGCTTTCAATATTTACTGCAGGCGTTTCATCAACGGCTGAAATTACAGAGTGGGAAATAGGCAAAGAAGGATATTGAGTTTCACTGAGTGGAACTCATTAGCGAGGTAAATGTGTCCTGAATTTTAGCCTGATTAATTAATAACATTATCGGACATAAATTTAAGATAAGTAAAAAAATACATTGAGCCGATAAAGGTCGGCTCAATGAGGGCAGAATGAGAAATTAGCGTACAAACTTCCAAACGGCGACGGGAATTTTATCGTAAAGCTTATTCATTGTTAACTCGGCGAGGCGATGATCTGCCGCGGAGTAAAACAACTCCAACTCATCATTAGAAAGTTCGTACTTATTCTTCTCAATAACACGTTCAAGCGTATCGATAGTGGTGCATTTTCTTAAACGCATCAAATAGTCGGTTTTGTTCATCATAGCCTTTTCAACTGTATCTACATTCTTTATTAAATTATCTTTTATGTTTTCATCAAGGTACAGACATAATCCCCTGAGAACATTCTGAATAGTCGTTTTTTGGTTTTTTGCCATTGACGTAAATCAGAATCGTTAATTCCGTAATTGCTAAACAGGGTATAGGTATCGTCAAGATACTCCTCTACCAGGTCGCTGAGGTTCGTTTCATCCGGGTATTTAATTTTAAAGCTCATGATGAAAGAAGCAATATGCTCAATCAGGTCATTCAACTGCAGATTAACTGCTGAAGTTGGATCATTGACCCAGCCGTGGTGGCTGTCTCCCAGGGTTGCAATTCCTTCGTCGTACAAATTTTCGTTGAGGAACCGCAGTTGCGCAATATCATGTCGCTTAGGCGAGTACTCATCCATATCATCCCCTCCGTAATGGTTATTCGGTGTGATAACACTCTGTGAGTAAACAAAATCTGTAAATAAACAACAAAATCCGAGCTGAACCAGGGACTGCTTGGTAAAAAATATTACCCTATTAAAATTAAATGATATTTCGTATCACTATTGTTGAGAAGCGGCAGGTTCAGGGTAGATTGCCACGCTCATTATCGTGTCGAATGTTGTCGAGGATACCTGACATGACGTAATAATGAACTCACAATATAAATATAATCTAATTTTTGAGAACTGCGCAAACCTATTACTGAAACTTACAATTCATTCTCGGTGCCAGCCGAATCAAAATCTATTATATCAAACTCCAAACCATCGGGTTTAACGATAAATGATACGGTTTCTTTGGCATCTTCTTCTGAGTTGAGGTCAAGGCAACCATTGAAAATGGTCCAAGCATAAGTGTAACTCATTGAATACACTTGATTATGTAATAATTCTATAGATTTTATAACCAGCGTGCTCGGCGTGTAGCGAGCATTTTGCGAATAATAAGTTAACCCGGCAGTTAATGCGTCTTCAATCACCTGGATATTAGATTCTATTATCTGCTTAAGTTCAGCAAGGCTGAGTTCTTTTCCCTGAGTGTCATAAGTAATCAATTTTTTCATAAGAATTATCTGATCATTAAAATGGTCAGCATTAATTATTACATATTTTTGAGATAAAGTGGCAAAAGAGAACAAAATAATTATCTATCATTAATTTTTTTAACGCTATGTTTTTAAAGCAATTTTGTGTTTTTTTAATATTTAATTACGCTTTCCTGACGGAGTGCGTTGAGGCCTGTGGCGAAAAAATGAGATCTGCATCAATCATTTGGATACCCTACGTATTGTAGGTGAATGAGTAGACCTAGCATCTTGAAAAATCACTAAAATTGTGTTGTTATAATATAACATCGCTTGAGCAATTTATTATGACTAAAACACTGTTTACCTTATCTGCACTCTCCCGCTGTGCTATTGCTTTAATTTTACTAGCAATTTTGTGGTCAGGGATTTATTGGGCCATCTCTTTACCATGATCAACATTTCTAATCTTGAAGTCGGCTACGAACGACGCCCCGTTGCCATGCCGTTGAGCGGTCGCATCATTGCGGGCTCACTGACGGCGGTAGTGGGCGCCAACGGCGCCGGTAAGTCTACCTTTCTCAAGACTCTGGCAGGACTTCAACCCGCTATCTCCGGCTCAATCGAGTTTACGGGGTCATCTTCCAAAAACAAACGCCCGCAGCTGGCCTATTTACCGCAGCAGGCCGAGCTCGACCGACAGTTTCCCATCAGCGTGTTTGACCTGGTAGCCATGGGCTGTTGGCCGCAAAGTGGCCTGTTCGGTGGCATTAGTCGTGAGTCCGAACGGCAGGTGATTGAAGCCCTGGAAACCGTCGGCATGACGGAAATGCGCAACGTGGCCGTGGGTGAACTCTCCGGTGGACAGCTGCAAAGAACGCTGTTTGCCCGACTGTTGATCCAGCAGGCGCCGCTTATCATGCTTGATGAACCTTTCACCGGTATCGACAGCCAGACCACAGAACTGCTGCTCAAGGTTATCCGCCAATGGCACCAGCAGGGGAAAACGGTTATTGCCGTACTGCACGATATCGCGATGGTGGCGCGCCATTTCCCGCAGGTGCTTTTCCTCAGCCAGCAGCAAAATATTTGGGGAACGGCCGATGAAGTTCTCTGCCATTTTCCTCATCGCGATCACGCCTGCATTCTGGCCGATGAGTTCAGTCAGCAGCGGAGCGTTATTTCATGATGTGGTTTCATCTTTTAATCGATCCTTTTGTACAATTCGGCTTTATGCGCCGTGCGCTGATCGCCTGTCTGGCGTTATCGATTAGCGCAACACCGCTGGGCGTATTTCTGTTGCTGCGTCGCATGAGTCTAGTGGGTGATGCGCTGAGCCACGCGGTTTTGCCCGGCGCGGCGATAGGTTACCTGATTTCAGGTATGTCTCTGGTGGCGATGGGCGTGGGCGGTTTTATTGCCGGACTAGCAGTGGCCATGCTTTCTGGTGTCGTCAGTCGCCGCACGCAGCTTAAAGAAGACGCTAGCTTTGCCGGTTTCTATTTAGGATCATTGGCCCTCGGCGTGACCCTGGTTTCTCTTAAAGGCTCAAGTGTTGACCTGCTACACGTGCTATTTGGTTCCATTCTGGCTATCGACTCCAGCGCCATGCTGATGGTCGGCTCAATCAGCAGCGTTTCACTTATTATCCTCGCCTGTATTTATCGCGCCCTGGTCATCGAGTCTTTTGATGCGCTGTTTTTGCGCGTCAGCTCGGGTAAATGGCTGGCGCTGATCCAGGGCATATTTTTGGCGCTGGTGGTGGTGAATCTGGTCGCCGGTTTCCAGATCCTCGGCACCCTGATGTCGGTGGGATTGATGATGCTGCCTGCAGCAAGTGCACGTTTTTGGGGCCGTGATTTGCCGCATACGCTGCTTATTGCCATGGTGATTGGCATGATCTCAAGTTATATCGGACTGATTTGGTCCTACTATGCTTCGCTGCCTGCTGGCCCGGCGATTGTGCTCAGCGCCAACGTGATTTTCTTTATCTCAGTTCTGTTTGGAACGCGCGGCGGCATGTTAACCGCCTCGCGACGTTAGGAAGTAAAAATAAAGTCAATATAAAGGAGTGGAAATGAAATTATTACCTGTTGCTCTGTCAGTAGCTGCCCTACTGTCGAGCCCACTGGCGATGGCCAAAACGGTTAACGCCGTAGCCAGTTTCTCTATCCTGGGGGATATTGTGCAAGAAGTGGGCGGCGACCACGTCAAGGTCACCAGCCTGGTGGGGCCCGACGGTGACCCGCACAGTTTTGAGCCTGCACCGCGAGACAGCAAAACGTTGGCCTCGTCCGACGTCGTGTTCGTCAGCGGCTTGGGAATGGAAGGCTGGATGGACCGTCTGATCACGGCCTCTGGCTACCATGGTAAAGTGATCACTGCCTCTCAGGGCGTGGACACGCGCCAGATGGAGGAGGAGGGCAAAACGGTTACTGATCCTCATGCCTGGAACAGCATGGCTAACGGCGTTATTTATGCCACCAACGTCATGAATGCGCTGATTGCCGCCGACCCAGAAGATGCCGACTATTTCCGTCAGCACGGTGGGGCCTACATTGAACGCCTGAAGAAGCTCGACGCATGGGCCAAGCAGGAGTTTAGCAGTATTGCTGCGAATAAACGTACAGTGCTCACCAGCCACGATGCCTTCGGTTATTTCGGGAAAGAGTACAACGTGGCCTTTATGGCTCCGGTGGGTTTCTCAACCGAATCTGAAGCCAGCGCCAGCGGCGTCGCCTCGCTGATTAAACAGATTAAAGCGGAGAAGGTGAAAACTTACTTCATCGAGAACCAGACTGACCCACGTTTGGTGAAACAGATTGCTTCTGCAACCGGCGCACAGCCAGGAGGCGAACTGTATCCTGAATCGCTGTCTGGTCCGCAAGGACCGGCCACAACTTATGAAAAAGCCTTTACTCATAATGTGGAAGCGATCGTCGCCAGCATGAAATAAAACATAGACTCCCTCAACGGCGATAAGCTGTGAGGGAGGCTACAGGTTTCCACTTCTTAAGATGTGACAAAGCCCCGTTGGGCAGCAACGGGGCTTTTTTAATGCCTAAAAATCGACACACTGGGTTAGCGTTTTTTCTTGCCGCCCTGAACCGCTTTAAAGCGAGGGTTGCTTTTGCAAATCACGTACAAACGGCCCTTGCGTTTCACGATACGGCAATCAGGATGCCTGTTTTTGGCCGATTTTAATGAGCTTAATACCTGCATTTTACTTCTCCCAAACAACGCTTACTTTTTGCCCAGGAAGCTGCCAAAACGCTGCTGGAAGCGTGCGGTGCTGCCTTCTTTCGAAAACTCTTTCTGCTTGCCCGTGTAGTAAGGATGGGAAGCTGAAGAGATATCGAGCGTCACATAAGGAAAGGTTTTCCCTTCCAGCTCAATGGTGCGATCGGTTTTGATGGTTGATCCCACGCGGAAATACTCATCAACACCGGTGTCATGAAATACCACGGTGCGATAGGCAGGATGAATGTTCTCTCTCATAATAGCCTCTAAATGTAATGTTATACTATAACAATTATTATGCGCGTCTTGATTCATCACTTCAAGTATCATTTGGAGTTTTTTAATTATGTTCGCGCAAGGGGCAGGGCGAGATGGCGGAAAAACAGCAATAAAAAAGGCCGCTTGCGCGGCCTTTCGAGAAGCTTAATCAGCTCAAATTAGTGATGAGATGACTCAACCGGATGGTTGTGCTCAATATCTTCATTCTTTTTGCCAAAGCGGCGGCGAACCACCACGAAGAACACCGGAACAAAGAAGATAGCCAGCAGCGTTGCGGTAATCATCCCACCCATTACGCCAGTACCTACGGCGTTCTGTGCGCCGGAACCTGCGCCGGTGCTGATAACCAGCGGCATAACGCCGAGGATAAAGGCCAAAGAGGTCATCAGAATTGGACGCAGACGCATACGTACCGCCTCCAGCGTCGCCTCAATCAGCCCTTTACCTTCTTTATCCATCAGGTCCTTGGCGAACTCGACGATCAGTATGGCGTTTTTGGCCGACAGTCCGATGGTGGTCAGCAGCCCCACCTGGAAGTAAACGTCGTTGCTCAAACCGCGCATGGTCGCGGCAATCAGGGCGCCCACCACCCCAAGCGGTACTACCAGCATGACCGAGAACGGAATCGACCAGCTCTCATACAGTGCGGCCAGACAGAGGAAGACCACAATCAGCGAGATGGCATAGAGTGCTGGCGCCTGGTTACCCGAGAGCCTTTCCTGATAAGACATACCGGTCCAGTCATAGCCGATACCGTTAGGCAATTTGGAAGCCAGAGACTCCATCATTGCCATCGCTTCACCGCTACTTTTCCCTGGAACAGGCTGACCCAGAATCTCCATTGAAGGCAGGCCGTTATAGCGCTCAAGACGCGGAGAGCCATATTCCCACTTCGCCGTAGAGAAGGCCGAGAACGGTACCATCTGCCCCGAACTGCCGCGAACGTACCAGTTTTCAATGTCTTTAGGCAGCATGCGGAACTTCGCATCACCTTGAACATAAACCTTCTTCACGCGACCACGGTCGATAAAGTCGTTCACATAGCTGCCGCCCAGTGATGCCCCCAACGTGGTATTGATGTCAGAGATGGACACGCCTAGCGCCGTGGCTTTCTCCTGATCGATTTCCAGCTTGTACTGCGGGGTATCTTCAAGTCCGTTCGGACGCACGCCCGCCAGGAGATCTGGATGCTGAGCAACCATTCCCAACAGTTGGTTACGCGCCTGAGTCAGCTTGTCGTGCCCAAGGTTGGCCTGATCGATAAGCTCAAAGTCAAAGCCGGTCGCCGTACCCAGCTCGACAATGGCCGGCAGGTTAAAGGCAAAGACCATAGCATCTTTAATTTTGCTGAACTCGCCCATTGCACGACCGGTGATGGCGGCAACTTTGTTTTCAGCACCGCTGCGTGCTGACCAATCTTTAAGACTGACGAAGGCAATACCGGTGTTCTGGCCGCGCCCTGCAAAACCAAAGCCGTTAACGGTAAACACCGATTCAACGTTGGCTTTCTCTTTGGTCAGATAGTAATCGGTGACTTCGTCCAGCACTTTCTGAGTACGTTCCTGCGTGGCACCCGCTGGCAGCTGCGCCATGGTCAGGAACACGCCCTGATCTTCTTCCGGCAGGAAGGAGGTCGGCAGGCGAATAAACAGGAACGCCATACCGACTACGATCAGCAGATAGATAATCAGATAGCGACCGGTGCTGCGCAAAATATTGCCTACGCTGTCGGTGTAGTGGTGCGTGCTTTGGTCAAACTTCTTGTTAAACCAGCCGAAGAAACCTTTCGTCTTGCCGTGGTCGCCCTTGGCAATCGGTTTAAGCAGGGTTGCACAAAGCGCCGGCGTCAGAATCAACGCCACCAGCACTGACAGCACCATCGCCGAAACGATAGTTATTGAGAACTGACGATAGATAACGCCGGTTGAACCGCCAAAGAAGGCCATCGGAATGAATACCGCCGACAGCACCATAGCAATACCGACCAATGCGCCTTGAATCTGACTCATTGATTTGCGTGTTGCTTCTTTCGGCGGCAGCCCCTCTTCGGCCATGACGCGCTCGACGTTCTCGACCACCACAATGGCGTCATCCACCAACAGGCCGATTGCTAACACCATCCCGAACATGGTCAAGGTGTTTATCGAATAACCAAACGCCGCGATGATGGCAAAGGTACCCAGCAATACCACCGGTACGGCTATCGTCGGGATAAGCGTGGCGCGGAAGTTCTGCAGGAACAGGTACATTACCAGGAACACCAGCACGATGGCCTCAACCAGCGTTTTCACCACTTCCTGAATCGAAATTTTAACGAATGGCGTGGTGTCGTACGGATAAACGACTTTCATCCCCTCGGGGAAGAAGGGTTGCAGCTTCGCCAGCTCGGCTTTAACCGCGGTTGAGGTGTCGAGGGCGTTGGCGTTGGTCGCCAGCTTGATCCCTAAACCGGCAGCAGGCTGGCCGTTAAAGCGAGCAATAACGTCGTAGCTTTCACCGCCGAGTTTGATGTTAGCCACGTCTTTCAGGCGAACCTGCGAGCCGTCTGGATTAACCTTGAGGATAATCTTGCCAAACTCGTCCGCCGATTTTAAACGCGTCTGCGCAACAATCGAGGAGTTGAGCTGCTGCCCCGGAACCGGAGGCGTACCGCCCAGCTGCCCTGCGGCAACCTGGTTGTTCTGCACGGTAATGGCGCTGATAACGTCAACCGGTGTCAACTGGTAGTTATTCAGCTTGTTCGGGTCCATCCAGATACGCATGGCGTACTGAGCACCAAACAGCTGAACGTCACCCACGCCGGACACACGACTGATCGGGTCCTTAATGTTTGACGCCACGTAGTCGGCAATATCTTCCTGTGTCATGGAGTTGTCAGAAACGAAGCCCGCGACCATCAGGAAGCTGCTGCTTGATTTCTGCACGCTAATACCCTGCTGCTGCACTTCCTGCGGCAGCAGTGGCATCGCCAGCTGCAGTTTGTTCTGAACCTGAACCTGTGCGATATCCGCGTCAGCGCCTGAGGCGAAGGTCAGCGTAATCTGTACAGCGCCCGAAGAGTCACTGGTGGAAGACATATACATCAGGTTATCGATACCGTTCATATTCTGTTCGATAACCTGAGTCACGGTATCCTGCACCGTTTGCGCATCCGCGCCTGGGTAGGTTGCCGTCAGCTCGATAGCCGGCGGTGCCACGGTAGGATATTGCGCAATAGGTAACTTGAGGATCGCCAACCCACCCGCCAACATAATAATGATGGCGAGGACCCACGCAAAAATAGGGCGATCGATAAAGAAATTAGCCATGTATTACCGGCTCCTTTTTAAGACTTCGGCGCTTCTGCGGCAGGCGTGTTCTGGTCAACTTCTTGGGCTGTCACCTGAACACCGGGTTTAACTTTTTGCAGGCCGGTAACAATTACTTTGTCGCCAGGCTTAAGGCCATCTGTCACAACCCACTTGTCGCCAATGGCCTGAGTGGTCGTGACAGTACGAAGTTCCACTTTATTATCGGCACCCACGACCATAGCGGTCGCATCGCCACGAGGGTTGCGGGTGATGCCTTGCTGAGGAACCTGCAGAGCATTGTTATTTACACCCTCATCCAGACGGGCACGAACAAACATGCCAGGCAGGAGTGCGTCCTGTGGGTTAGGGAATACGGCGCGTAAAGTGATGGAGCCGGTGGTTTCATCAACCGTCACGTCGGAGAATTCCAGCGTGCCAGGTTGTTGATACTGCTTGCCGTTATCCAGAATCAGCGTCACTTTAGCCTTGCCACCTTCCTGTTTCAGCGTACCGTCGGCCAGCTCCTGCTTGAGACGCAGGAAATCATTGCTGGACTGGGTCACGTCAACGTAGATAGGGTCAAGCTGCTGCACGGTAGCCAGCGCGTCGGTTTGACTGCTGGTAACCAGCGCACCTTCAGTGACTGAAGATTTGCCGATGCGCCCGCTGATTGGTGCGATAACTTTGGTATAAGCCAGACTAATGCGGGCAGTTTCAACCGCCGCCTTCGCCGCTATGACCGAGGCATCGGCCTGAACCGCGGTGGAGGTTGCCGTATCATAGTCTTGCTTACTGATGTAATTGGTGCCCAGCAGTGGTTTGTAGCGGTTTACTGTAACGCGAGCGATTTGTGCGCTGGCCTGGGCTTTTGCCAGGTCACCTTTGGCGCTGTCATAGGCGGCCTGATAGGTAGCTGGATCAATTTGATAAAGCGAGGTGCCCGCCTGAACTTCGCTGCCTTCAACAAAGTTACGTTTCAAAATGATGCCGCTCACCTGAGGACGAACCTCGGCGATACGATAGGAAGATGTGCGTCCCGGAAGCTCGGTCGTGACATTTAACGGCTCGGATTTTAACGTGACGACCCCTACTTCAGGGGCTTTAGCTGCTCCTTGCTCGGTTTTTTTATCATTACATCCTGTAAGAGCTAATCCGCCGGTTAGCATCAGAACGACCGCCAGAGGCGTTAACGCTCTGTTTTTGTTCATAAATAAACCTCAAATGTCCGATTTTAAAATTGTATTCAATGGATGCTGATTGTTACATTCCACTGCTGCGTTTTTAGTATGTGCGTGCTATGTTACATACATTCATGAATGTATGTAAATTAAACTCCTTTCTAAGCTAACCCTATGGCACGAAAAACCAAATCCCAGGCGCTTGAAACCAGACAACATATTCTGGACGCGGCCATCAGTCAGTTTTCTGCCCGCGGCGTCGCGGCAACCTCCCTTACGGACGTGGCCAACGCTGCCGGGGTAACGCGTGGTGCTATTTATTGGCATTTCAAAAACAAAGTCGAACTTTTCAACGCGGTGTGGGAAGACTGTGAATCTCAAATCGAAAGGCTGGAAGTTGAGTATCAGACAAAGTTCCCGAATGATCCACTGCGCGTGCTGCGTGAAATTTTAGTGTTTTTGCTGCGCGCTACGGTGACCGATCCTTCGCGCCGTTCATTAATGGAAATCATATTTCACAAATGTGAATTTGTTGGGGAGATGAGCTCCGTTCATGAAGCGCGTAAAGCGCTCTATATGGAGGGCTACGGCAAGATTGAAGGCATTCTGCATCGCTGCATTGAACAGGAGCAATTGCCTGGAAGCTTGCATACCCGCCAGGCGGCAATTATTCTGCGCGCCTACATCACTGGACTGATGGAGAACTGGCTTTTTATGCCAGAAAGTTTTGATCTCCACGATCAGGCATCTCAATTTATTGATACTTATATCGAGATGTTGAGGTTATGTCCAAGCTTGATTAAAAGTAATCAAATGTATCTTTGATGTGCAACAGAAGATTAGTAAAGATTTACAAGTTTGATTGAGATTGGCCGATTGCACCCGATACGTTGTGGGGCTTTACCGTGGTAAACTTGCCCATCTACGTTTTGAGTTAAGTTAACTATGTTTAGCCTGCCCGCTGACTTCATTATTAGCCTTCATTTCGCTTCTTCGCGCTTTTCACGCGCGGGATTATTGCGCTTGATGTTGATTGGCTTGGTCTTTCTGACCTTACTGAGCGGCGTGTCTCAGGCGTTTGCTGCCGATATTCCTTCCCGTAATGAAATTCAGAATCAGCTTGATGCCCTAAGCAGGCAAAAAGTCCTGACGCCGGTTGAGAAACTGAGTCAGCAGGACATCTACCGTACCATGGAGTTGCTCGACGCGCTCGATCGCGTTAAACAACAGCAAACCCAGCTGCGCCAGCAGTTGGCCGATGCACCCAGTAAACTTCGCGCTGCCTCCGACGGTTTGGCGCAGATGCAGGGCAAAACTGACGATGCAGCCCTAAAAACGCAGCTCGGCGCACTCTCTCTGCATCAGCTTGAAAGTCGCCTCGAAGACACCCTAGACGACCTACAGTCATCGCAAAACGACCTCTCGACCTATAACACCCAGCTTATTACCCTGCAGACTCAGCCTGAACGCGTGCAGAACACCATGTACAGCTATTCGAAAAGTTTGCAGAACATTCGCAACCAACTCAACGGCATGTCGCCCAATCAGCAGGATTTACGCAGCACGCAGCAAACCATGCTGACCACCGAGCAGGCGCTGCTGAATGCCGAAATAGACCTGCAACGCAGCAGTTTGCAGGCCAATACCACGCTGCAGGACCTGCTGCAAAAACAGCGTGACTACACCAACGCACACATTAATCAGCTCGAGAAATTTACCCAGGTGCTGCAGGAAGTCGTTAACGGCAAGCGTCTGACCCTGTCGGAACGCACCGCGAAAGAGGCACAAACGCCGGGCGACACCACAGATTTGCAAAAAGATCCGTTGGTGAGTCAGGAGCTTGGCATTAACCGTGACCTCAGTCAGCGGTTGATAGCCTCGACGGAAGAGGGCAATAAACTTCTTCAGCAAAATATTACCGTCAAAAATTGGCTTGACCGATCTTCGCAGTCCGAACACGACCTCAAAGAGCAGATTACCGAGCTAAAAGGCAGTCTGCTGCTGTCGCGCATCCTTTACCAGCAACAGCAAAACAACCAGCCCACCGCCAGCTTGATGACCGACATGAGCACGCAGATTGCCGATTTGCGGCTTGAACAATTCAACATCAACCAGCAGCGTGACGAACTTTTTCAGGGTGATGACTACATTCAGAACCTGGTAAAAACCAGCAAAGAAAGTATTAACGACGACATCAGCGATGCGCTTGACCAGATTATTGACGTCCGCCGCGAGCTGCTCGATCAGTTAAACAAACAGCTCGGCAACCAACTGGCCTTGGCGATTAACCTGCAAATTAACCAGCAGCAGCTGTTGAGCATCAACGAATCGCTTAACAGTACGCTGACGCAGCAAATCTTCTGGGTCAGCAGCAACAAGCCAATGGACTGGGACTTTATCAAGTCGCTGCCGGAAAATATTCACCAGCAGGTGAAAGGGCTCAGCGTGAAAATGCCGTTGGGATCGCTGATGCTTGGGGCGCTGCACTCGCTTCCCGTCACTGTGCCAATGCTGGTGGGGATCCTCGTACTGCTGTGGCGTCGACGGGCTATTCTGGCACGTATCGACAAGTTGGGCGGTGATGTTGGGCAACTTAAGCGCGATTCCCAACTGCATACGCCTCAGGCTTTGTTATTGGTTATGCTGCTGGTGTTGCCGGGGGTGATGCTGACGCTGGGCATCGGTTATTGGCTGTCGGTGAGTGATATTGAATTAAACGATTTCTTGTGGACGCTGGCGCAAAGATTGGCCGTTTTCCAGCTGATTATGGGGTTTTGCTACTACGCTCTGGCTCCGCAGGGCCTGAATGAACGCCATTTCAACATGCCTGCAAGCCGCTGTGCGCACTACCGCCGGTCGATAGTGCGCCTGTCGCTCACCATGCTGCCGCTGATTTTCTGGACCGTACGTGGCGAAAAAGAGCCTCTGGGGTTGGTTGACGATATCATCGGGCAAATCGTGGTGTTCTTAACCATGGCCGTGTTGACCGTGTTGGTATTTCCAATGTTCCGCGACGGCTGGCGTGAGAAAAATTCGCACAGTGTACGTCTGGTAGCCGTTACCGCCATCGCGCTGGCGCCAGTGTTCTTTATGGGACTGATGGTTACAGGCTATTTCTATACCACGCTGCGCCTTTCCAGCCGCTGGTTAGACAGTCTTTATTTGCTGATTATATGGAATATTACCGGCATGACGGCGCTGCGAGGCCTGAGCGTGGCAGCGCGGCGTTTGGCCTATCGGCGGGCGCTGGCGCGTCGTCAGGTTAGCAGTGTAAAAGATGGCGCAGACGGCGGCGAGCAGGTTGAAGAGACGCCGCTGGGTCTTGATCAGATCAACCAGCAAAGCCTGCGTTTAACCACCATGGCGCTATTCATTGTTTTTGCGCTTATTTTTTACTGGATTTGGTCAGACTTGCTGACAGTTATCTCGTATCTCGACAGTATTTCAATGTGGCACTATTCCGCTAATGTGGCGGGGAAAGTGGTACAACAAACGGTGACGCTGGGTAATTTCCTGCTGGCCTTTGCCGCCGTCATTGTCGCCTATGTGCTAACGCGCAACTTGCCGGGCCTGCTCGAGGTGCTGGTGCTGTCCCGGTTGCAGCTTCGCCAGGGAACCTCCTACGCGATCACCACTATTCTGACCTACACCATCACGGTCATCGGGGCTATCACTGCACTGGGTTCTCTGGGCGTGTCGTGGGATAAACTTCAGTGGCTGGTGGCCGCGCTGTCGGTCGGGCTGGGTTTTGGTTTGCAGGAGATCTTCGCCAACTTTGTGTCGGGCCTGATTATTCTCTTTGAGCGTCCGATCCGCATCGGCGATACGGTAACCATCGGCACATTCTCCGGATCGGTCAGCAAGATCCGCATACGCGCCACCACCATCACCGACTTTGATCGCAAAGAGGTGATTATTCCCAACAAAGCGTTCGTGACCGAGCGCTTAATCAACTGGTCGCTGTCGGACACCGTGACGCGCGTAGTAATTAAAGTGGGCGTTGCCTATGGCTCTGATTTAGATAAGGTAAAAGAGATTTTACTGCAGGCAGCGAACGAAAATGACCGCGTCATGAGCGACCCAACGCCGACGGTTTATTTCCTTAATTTTGGTGCCAGCACGCTCGACCACGAACTGCGCATTTATGTGCGCGAGTTGGGAGACAGAAACCATACCGTAGACGAGTTGAACCGCCGCATTGATAAACTGTGCCGAGAAAATGATATCAATATCGCTTTCAATCAGTTGGAGGTGTATTTGCACAACAAGAGCGGCAGTGAAGTGCAAGAAATTAGTCGCCCCTTCACGCCGCCGGACGAAGGAACGCTGGTCTAAATTTTTCTTCTGCCTATCAGTAGCTTATGGATAAGCTGCCCGTTGGATTTTTCAGTTTTTGCTGATAATCCTTTTTGACAATTTCCAATGCCGCCAACGCCACGTCCGGGGCGATTTCGTTACATTCCAGCAGGTAGATCAAATCCACGGCCAGCTGCAATTCGGGAGGAGCATTCTCTACGGACATAAGCATTCCAGTTAATCGTTTAAGTTGGAGTCCAGTGGCCTGCAGTCAACGGATGTTCCAACGAAGGGTAATCGAGTTAACTAGTATAGAGTTTTTGCCTCAAATACCGACGGTATTTTTCAAATTTTGTGATAACAACGTCAAAAACCGCGCTCTTGCCGTTCAATGCTGCGCTCGATCTTTATCAGCGCCTGACGGCAGCGCATGAGACGGCCTTCCAGCGCGGCCAGCTCTTTCTGCATGTGTTGCTGCTCTTTAAAGGTTGCCAGTTTGCCTAGCTGACTTTCGCGGTCTTCGATCATGGCAATAATTCGACGCTCATACTGCTGATGTTCAACCAGCTTGCTGTAAAAATCACTGCTTTTCACCTCTTTCTGCTTATCGGCCTTTCTCAGCGTTTGCGTCGCCAACTCGCGCTGCAGAGCGGTAATTTGCGAAACCAGACGTTCGGCTACGTAGGCCACCTGCGCGCTGCGATTTTCGTTTACCACCTGGCAAAGCTGTGCAAAATTGGTACGCACCTCCACCAGATACTCGCGCAGGCGGGTGCCTTTGGTAGAAAAAAGCGCGACGTCAAACCTTGCCTGCTGCGCCGTGGCGTGGGCAATGGGCTCTATCTCCCGAGCCAGATTTTCAATTTGCTGTTCCAGCGACTGCAAAAGGGTTTGCGTACTCAACGATTATCTCCCGACCCATGCTTTTCGACCCAAAAGGCCAAAGTTAGGCGACAAGCTTACCCTTAACCCGTGCAGAAACAAGCGGCGAAGGGATGCAGGCACGTATGACGTTGTTTGTATTCGTGCTGTTTACACTTTGTAATATTCGGCGCACTGTATTATTGAACCAGGGCGTTTCACTCTATTTTGTGCCGCTGTGGTGGGGGACTCACCGCTGCTTATCATGCAATGGACGCTGCTGATTATGATGTGGTGTTTACCAGAGGTTGACCTGGAGCAACAAAAAAGGCGATCATGTCCGGCTGTGGGTTGCTTTTTAAAGTGGCTTTGCATAGATTTGGGCGACTCGACCTTGCGTCGTTGTCCACTAACTTTTTCCTGAATAGCCTGTCAGACTCGTTCGCCGCTGTCCTTTACTATGCCGATAATTTCGGAGTAGGGCATATGGTTTGAACCGTCCCGCGGCTGTTCAGGTATGAATCGACTTTATTATGAGCGCTATCGTTATGACCGCTACTGCACAGCAGCTTGAGTTTATTAAAAACAGTATCAAAACCATTCCCGACTACCCGAAGCCGGGCATACTGTTTCGTGATGTCACCAGTTTGCTGGAAATCCCTCAGGCCTATCAAGCCAGCATTGATTTACTGGCAGAGCGTTACCGCAACACCGGTGTGACCAAAGTGGTCGGCACCGAAGCACGCGGTTTCCTGTTCGGCGCACCCGTCGCGCTGGCGCTTGGCGTAGGTTTTGTTCCCGTGCGTAAACCGGGCAAACTGCCGCGTGAAACTCTCTTTGAAGAATACGAACTGGAGTACGGTACCGATAAGCTTGAGATCCACACCGATGCTATCAAGCCGGGTGATAAAGTGCTGGTTATCGATGACCTGCTGGCGACCGGCGGCACTATTGAAGCCACGGCCAAGTTGATCCGCCGTCTGGGTGGCGAAGTGTCCGATGCAGCCTTTATCATCAACCTGCCTGAGCTGGGCGGTGAAAAACGTCTTAACGGCCTCGACATCGACTGTTATAGCCTGGTCAACTTCGCTGGCCACTAAAATTCTTTGTCCTTCGGGCTACAGGGGTGTTGGCTGCCTTTACTTATCCCAGTCATGACGGTTGTCAGTTCTTGGGAATGCGCGCAGCAGCCGCCTATCTGTAACTCGAATGCCTGCGAATTCACTCGTTTATACTAGGCCTCGCTCGTGCGGGCGGGGCTGTGATAACATAACGCCACAGACCCCTCGACTTCTCCGGAATTAATGAGCTATCAGGTTCTTGCCCGTAAGTGGCGCCCCCAAACTTTCACTGACGTAGTTGGTCAGGAACACGTGCTGACGGCACTGGCTAATGGCCTGTCGCTGGGGCGAATTCATCATGCCTATCTTTTCTCCGGTACGCGCGGGGTGGGTAAAACTTCCATTGCCCGCCTGTTAGCCAAAGGCCTGAACTGCGAAACGGGCATAACTTCCTCTCCCTGCGGCGTTTGCGACAACTGTCGCGAAATAGAGCAGGGTCGTTTCGTTGATCTCATTGAAATAGATGCCGCGTCGCGCACCAAAGTTGAAGATACGCGCGAGCTGCTCGACAACGTGCAGTACGCACCGGCGCGCGGGCGTTTCAAAGTCTACCTGATTGACGAAGTGCACATGCTCTCGCGTCACAGCTTTAATGCGCTGTTGAAAACGCTTGAAGAGCCGCCTTCGCACGTCAAATTCTTGCTGGCGACCACCGATCCACAAAAGCTGCCGGTGACCATTCTTTCGCGTTGTCTGCAGTTCCATTTAAAGGCGCTTGACGTTGAACAAATTCGCGCCCAGCTCGATAAAGTCCTGCACGCCGAGCAGTTAACCAGCGAAGCGCGTGCGCTCCAGCTGCTGGCCCGCGCAGCCGACGGCAGTATGCGCGATGCCCTCAGTCTTACCGACCAGGCTATTGCCATGGGGCAGGGCCAAGTGACTACCGAAACGGTATCACAAATGCTCGGTACGCTCGACGATGAGCAACCGCTGGCCATCCTTGAGGCGCTGGTCAGTGCAGACGGCGCCAACGTGATGGCACAGGTTGAGCACGCGGCCTCACGCGGCGTGGACTGGGAAACACTGCTGGTCGAATCCCTGGCTCTACTACACCGCATCGCGATGGTTCAGCTTCTGCCTTCGGTGCTTGATAACCATTACGCCTCCATTGAGCAGCGCCTGCGCGAACTGGCTCGGGTTATTCCACCCACCGACGTGCAGCTTTACTACCAAACGCTGCTGATTGGCCGCAAAGAGCTGCCGTTTGCACCGGATAAACGCATGGGTGTTGAAATGACCCTGCTGCGTGCGCTGGCGTTTCATCCCAAAGTGTTCATCGCCGAACCGGCCGTGAACGAGCAAAAAGCCGCTGTGCCACAGCCTATGCCAAATCAGGTCGCGCCGTCTCAGCAGACGCCGTCGCCTTCCCGGGCCACGCCCGCGCAGCCACAGCCTGATGCGAGCATTCCTGATTCCACCGCGCAGCTGTTGCAGGCACGGACACAGTTACTTAGGCAGCAGGGGAGCTCTTCCCCAAAAAAAGCTGAGCCGGCCGCGCCTGGAAAAGCGCAGCCGGCTAATTCGGTACTGGAGCGATTGGCTTCAGTTACCGAGCGTTCATTAGAACGCACGGGCGCCAGTGCTCAGAAGAAGGTCTCTGCTGCGCCGGTCAAGCAAGAGGCTTACCGTTGGAAAACGGTTAATGAGCCTGAGGCCGCCCCGGAGCCTGTGGCAACGCCAAAAGCATTGCGTGCAGCTCTCGAACATGAAAAATCGCCTGAACTGGCGTCTCGTTTGGCCGAAGAGGCCATTGAGCGTGACGAATGGGCGGGCATCATTCACCAACTGACTATGCCGAAACTGGTGCAGCAGTTGGCGCTTAATGCTTTTCTTGAGCGGGTAGATTCGACGACGCTGTGTCTGCATTTGCGTTCGTCTCAGCGTCATCTAAACTCGCCCTCGGCACAAAAAACCTTGGCCGATGCGCTTGCCGCGCTCTATCAGCATGAGATAGCCTTGAGGGTTATCGAAGACGACAATCTGGCGAACCGTACGCCGCTCGAGTGGCGGCAGGCCATTTATGAAGAAAAACTGACGCAGGCGCGTCAGTCGATTATCGCGGATAACAACATCCAGACTTTGCGTCGTTTCTTTGACGCCGAGCTGGACGAGGAAAGTATTCGCCCAATTTAACCGCCGCAGTAGGAGCATGGTGCACATACGCGGCTCGACGCAAAGAGAGAAGATTATGTTTGGAAAAGGCGGCATGGGTAACCTGATGAAACAGGCCCAGCAAATGCAGGAAAAAATGCAGCAGGCACAGGCGGAAATCGCAGCCCTTGAAGTGACCGGTGAGTCTGGCGCAGGTCTGGTTAAAATCACTATCAACGGCGCGCACAACGTACGTCGTGTTGAAATCGATCCTAGCCTGTTTGAAGATGACAAAGACCTGCTGGAAGACTTGGTTGCGGCGGCGTTCAATGATGCGGCTCGTCGTATCGATGAAACCCAAAAAGAAAAAATGGCAGCAGTTTCTGGCGGCATGCAATTGCCACCGGGCTTTAAGATGCCATTCTGATGCAAACCAGCCCACTCCTTGAATCATTAATGGAGGCGCTGCGCTGCCTGCCGGGCGTTGGCCCGAAATCAGCGCAGCGTATGGCATTCCAACTGCTGCAGCGTGACCGCAGCGGTGGAATGCGGCTGGCGCAGTCTCTGACCCGCGCAATGTCTGAAATTGGCCACTGTGCCGACTGCAGAACGTTTACCGAGCAAGAGATTTGCACCATTTGCGCCAACCCACGTCGCAAAGAAAATGGTCAGATTTGTGTGGTTGAAAGCCCGGCAGATATTCATGCCATTGAGCAAACCGGACAGTTTTCGGGGCGCTACTTCGTATTGATGGGACATTTGTCGCCTCTTGACGGCATTGGTCCTGATGACATTGGTTTGGGCAGGCTTGAACAACGTCTTGAAAGTGAAAGTATTCAGGAAGTGATCCTCGCCACGAACCCGACGGTGGAAGGCGACGCTACCGCTAACTATATTGCCGATATGTGTGGCCAATACGGCGTTGTCGCCAGCCGCATCGCTCACGGTGTACCGGTAGGCGGCGAGCTTGAGATGGTAGACGGTACAACCCTCGCACACTCGCTGGCGGGTCGTCATCTCTTTAAGTACTAATCCTCGTCGTATTTGAAGCCGCAGCTGTGTTGGCTGCGCGTATGTGCCCCAGTCACTGACCTGAGTCAGCACCTGGGGACTTATCCTCTTGCCGCCTTGCTGCACCTCCCACGAGTTCGAATATTGCTGTGTCGTCGATTTTTATTTTCCACCGCCTGTTTTAAACACTCGCGGTTAGACGCTTAAATAATCAATTAACGCACTTTTCGCCATTTCCTTGCCCGTTCCTCTTGAATACTTCCCTTTAGCCCCCCATCTCAGTCTCAGTCTGTTTTAAACAGAGTCACGTTTTTAATCACTCAAACGGTTTGATTGAGGTATTTGATGAGTATGAAAGGACAAGAGACCCGCGGATTTCAGTCAGAAGTAAAACAGTTACTCCACCTGATGATCCACTCGCTTTATTCTAATAAAGAAATCTTCCTGCGTGAGCTGATCTCCAACGCCTCGGATGCGGCGGATAAACTGCGCTTCTGCGCCCTGTCCAAACCTGACCTCTATGAAGGCGATGCCGAACTTCACGTTCGTCTGTCGTTCGATAAAGAAAAACGTACCCTGACGCTGAGCGACAACGGCATTGGTATGACCCGCGATGAAGTGATCGACAACCTCGGCACTATTGCAAAATCGGGCACCAAAGCGTTTCTGCAGTCGGTGGGATCCGAGCAGGCGAAAGACAGCCAGCTGATTGGCCAGTTTGGGGTCGGTTTCTATTCTGCCTTTATCGTGGCTGATAAAGTCACCGTGCGGACTCGTGCGGCGGGCGTTAAAGCCGAAGAGGGCGTTTTCTGGGAGTCTGCAGGCGAAGGTGAATACACCCTGGCAGACGTCGAAAAGGCCGATCGCGGTACCGAAATTACGCTGCATCTGCGTGCCGATCAGGACGAGTTCCTCGACGATTGGCGTGTGCGTTCAATCATCAGCAAGTACTCTGATCACATTGCCTTGCCGGTTGAAATCGAAACCCGCAATGAAGAAGACGACACCACCACCTGGGACCAAATCAACAAGGCGCAGGCACTGTGGACCCGCAGTCGTTCAGAAGTGACGGACGAAGAGTACACCGAGTTCTACAAGCATATCTCCCATGATTTCAGTGACCCGCTGAGCTGGAGCCACAACCGTGTCGAAGGCAAGCAGGAGTATACCAGCCTGTTGTACATTCCTTCTCAGGCGCCATGGGACATGTGGAACCGCGACCATAAGCACGGGTTGAAGCTGTACGTGCAGCGCGTGTTTATCATGGATGAAGCCGAGCAGTTTATGCCGAACTACCTGCGTTTCGTGCGCGGGCTGATAGACTCTAACGATCTGCCGCTGAACGTCTCGCGTGAAATTCTGCAAGACAGCCGCGTCACGCAAAACCTGCGCAGCGCGTTGAGCAAGCGTGCGCTGCAAATGCTTGAAAAACTGGCGAAAGACGATGCAGAAAAATACCTGCAGTTCTGGAAGCAGTTTGGTCTGGTCCTGAAAGAAGGGCCGGCAGAAGACAGCAGCAATAAAGAAACCATCGCCAAACTGCTGCGTTTTGCCAGCACCCGCAGCGACTCTTCAGAGCAGAATTTGTCTCTTGAAGATTACGTGAGCAGCATGGTTGAAGGTCAGGACAAAATTTATTACATCACCGCTGACAGCTACGCGGCGGCCAAAAACAGCCCACACCTTGAGCTGTTCCGCAAGAAAGGCATCGAAGTGCTGCTGCTTTCGGACCGCATTGACGAGTGGATGATGAGTTATCTGACCGAGTTTGACGGCAAGAGCTTCCAGTCCGTTAGCAAAGCGGATGATTCTCTCGACAAGCTGGCCGATGAGAAGAGTGAAGAACAGCAGGATGCAGATAAAGCGCTTGAGCCATTCGTTGAGCGTGTAAAAACTCTGCTAGGCGAGCGTGTTAAAGAAGTGCGTTTAACGCATCGTTTAACCGATACGCCGGCCATCGTCACCACCGGTGCTGACGAGATGAGCACGCAAATGGCCAAGCTGTTTGCCGCAGCGGGTCAGGAAGCGCCAGAGGTGAAATACATCTTCGAACTGAATCCTGAGCATGCGCTGGTAAAACGCGCTGCCGACGAAGTTCAGGAAGATCAGTTCGCCGAGTGGGTTGAACTGCTGCTCGACCAGGCACTGTTCGCCGAGCGCGGAACGCTGGAAGATCCCAACCAGTTTATCCGCCGTATGAATACTCTGCTGCAGGCGTAATTTGCCCGCAGTGAGGTAATGCAAGATTGTGTCACTCAAGAGGCCCGTCGGCTAACCCCGGCTGGCCTCTTCTAATAACCACTGTCTAAACAGCACAATTTCTCTTTCCTGACTGCGTGCACGTTTCACCAGCATGTAGGTGGCCCTGTCGACTTCGGCAAAGCCCAGCGGCGCAATCAAACTTCCTTCCTGAATCTCTTTTTTGACCAAAATTTGCGGCGTCATAATAATGCCCAACCCGCTTCTTGCTGCCTGAATGGCCAGCGTCAGATTGTCAAAATGCTTACCCGAAATAAAATCTCCCCGCGTATTGGTTTTCCTTGCCCACTCTTGCCAGGCATTAATTTTAGTATCCGCGTGCAGCAGCGGCAGCGTGGTGAAATCTGTTTCATAGGTAAAGCGATGACGAAAGTCGGGAGAGCAAACTGGCCCAATATAATCCACGGTAATGAGCGTAGCCTCAATTTCGTCAGAGAGCGGAGATTCATTACTTTTGATTAAAATATCTGTACGTTCATCG
The DNA here is from genome assembly GCF_009208105.1 of Rouxiella sp. S1S-2. NCBI lineage: Bacteria > Pseudomonadati > Pseudomonadota > Gammaproteobacteria > Enterobacterales > Yersiniaceae > Rouxiella > Rouxiella sp. S1S-2. Next base: position 4,345,338 of record NZ_WFKL01000001.1, on the reverse strand, counting down.
TGAATATTTTCAATATTTACATGTGTCTGAAAGGTAAGCGCAATATTTTCATGCCGCTGAGAGAAGTGAGAAATTCTCGGGATCAACCACTGTGATAAAAAACTCGGTGCGCACGAGATAATAAGATTGTTTTCTTCCCGGGTTTTAATTTCCTTACAGGTTGCTTCTATATTTCTAAATACCTGCTCGCAGCATTTTTTTAATATTTGACCGTCTTGTGTTAAATAAACCCGACCGGCAGTTCGTTTAAATAAGGGCGTACCCAACCAAGCTTCAAGATTTTTAATTTGATGGCTAATCGCGCTGTGTGTGACGTTTAAAGACTCGGCCGCAGCACTGAAACTTTCAAATACTGCTGCCTGTTTAAAATAATGCAATGCTCGCAGTGAAGGAAGATCGGACATAGTGACACCCTGTTAGTTTTTCTCAACACATCTGTCTGTTTATATCATTTTCCAAGCCAAAAAAAACCCTTTAGTCTCCACGTTGTCCCAAAGCGAGCCGCCAGGATGGCGGATTAATACTTCAAGGCAGGCGCAGCGGGACAACCCTCAAATCATTCTAAACGTGCCTTGCACCTGGGTATTTTACTCAATATTAAGGATTAATATGAACGATGCTTCCGTAAAGACCCAGCTCGTGATGTTTACCGGCGGTCGTGACAGTACCTTAGCTGCCTGTTATTTAATGTTACAAGGTATCCCCGTTCACCTCTATTCAGCTAACAGCGGATGCTCGCTGCATCGCGGTATTCTTGCTCACCGTGTGGATGAGCTTAAAAACCGTTTTGGTGAACTCGTTGTAGCGCATACGGTTGAAGATATTAGCGGGACTTTTCGCAGTATTGCCATCGAAAATATTGAGGGCGATATTCTTAAATATCGTAAGAACCTGGTTCTACTCGGCGAGAAGTTGGCAATACATGCTCATTTAATTGATTTTTGTCGCCGTCATGATATTGACGTGATTAACGACGGTATTACGCATTATCAGCAAGAGTTCCCTGAGCAGAGATTAGTCGCCAAAGAGTATTTGGTCGATTTGATGCAGGAATTTAGTATTCAATATAATTCACCAATATATGAATTTGCTCAATCGTCAGACGACGTTAAATATCGCCTGCTGCAGCTGGGTATTTCCACCAAGTCACTCGAAGGCGTCAGCATCTTTGGCGACAGCTTCACCACGCCAAGCGACGACACCATTATTTCTTACCTGCGTGAGAAAACGCCGCTGGCGCTGAATATCGTTAAATTCCTGTCTGGCGAGACCCTAATGCTGGCCAAGAAAGTGGCTACCTCACCTGCAGAAGCAGCCTGATTGGAGCCCAAGATGAAAACCATCATCAAGTGTTCGGCGATTATTATCCGCAACCGTGCGCTGTTGCTGACGCGAAAAGAGGGGACTGAGATTTTTATTTCCCCCGGTGGGAAACCGCTTAAAGGTGAAGATCATCTGACCTGTCTGCGTCGTGAAATTAAAGAAGAGCTGAACGTAGAAGCGGCCGAGATCAAGCCCTTTGGTTTGTTCCATGGGATTGCGGAGTTTGAATCTGTAGCTATCGAAAATCACGTATATCAGGTTGAAGTGGTCGGACAGCCGGTTGCCAGCGCAGAAATCGCCGAAATTGCCTGGGTTAATTATCGTAAACCGCCGTGCGAAGTGGGTGTGGGTTCAATCTTTCGCGACAACGTTTTACCACTACTTTATCAAAAAGAGTTAATTGATTAATGGATCCTTCAGCATTGTCACCTCAGCTCCAGGAGCAGCATGGCGGCGGACACTTTTATAAAAAAGTGAATCTACTGCGTGAAGCACTGCGGGAAAAACTCACCGAAGTTTACCGTCTTGAGCAATACGATGTGTTTATGGTGCAGTCGGTCAGCATTGGGCTGGCGATGTTGTCCCATCTTTTACACAAGCAAAATATTTCTCTCAGTCTGGCAAATCATCAGCACTATCAGCCGATCGACATGCTGTTTCCTCACTCAATTGCCGCCGGGACCGAAAACAGCGGCGTGCAGATTGTGACTCACATTAATCCGTATACCGGTGAGCTGAATGCTTTGGATCAATCGACCCATCGTATTGTGGTCGATGCCTCACACAGCTTTGCCACCAACAAACACAATGACCTGATTAACAACGGGTCGATATTTTTGGCCCCATTACATAAGCACGCGTCGGTGGCCGTTGGCCTGACGCTGATTGCCGTGCGGCCTGAAGAATACAGCATGCTGCTGCGCAGTGAGCTGCGTCTGTTTGAAAGGGCGACGGTATCAGAAGCGCCGCTGCAAATGGCGCTGGAAACCATTAATGCGCCGGGCTGGCAGCCTTTTAATGTTGCCAGCATTGACGCGGTGGATATCTGGCTGCCTGACGGCGCTCGTTTGCAATCCATCGGCGAACCCGGCCTGCCTTTATGCTGTTTTAAGGTGCCTTCCTTTACCCCAGAGCAGCGCCAAACCGTAAAAGAACTGAACGGTAGCTATTTCGAACACAGTAATACCCTTCGACTGTCTCGCTGGACGCGTGGGCAGAATGGACGTCCGGTCAACTGTACCGGCAGCATTTTTGAAGACATTTCAAAACTATGGAACATAAGATGAGTAAAACAAGCGCAGTAAACGGCAACCTGATTGGCATTATGGGCGGCATTATTCTGAGCACCGATTCTGTGTTTATCCGACTGATGGCGGTCGATAACTCTTGGCTTATCGTGGTCCTACGCGGGTTGCTGATGTGGGCGGTGGTGTTTACCGTTTGGCTGCTGGTGCCCAAAAGCCGTTCAGTGCTGGGCGTGCCGTGGATAACCCGCCAAAATCTGCTGTCAGTGCTGTTTTTCTGCGCTTCTTCGGCCTGTTTTGTCAATGCGCTTAATCGCGGCAATATCGCCACGGTGCTGGTTATTATCTCTTCCACGCCGTTTGTTTCGGCTATTATATCGCGGATATTTTTTGCCGTTAAAATCGATCGTTCCTTGATGATAGCCGCTCTCGTTGGCATGGTCGGAGTGGTTATCGTGATGGCCGGTCGTCAGTCTGGCGTGGACGCCAGCGCCAACTATTTTGCACTGGCAACGGCGATTTGTATGGCATTGGCGTTTATTTTTGCCTCAAAGGTCGAAAATGGCACTTTGGCACTGCCTTCACTGGGCGGCATTCTCGCGTCGATTGTGGTACCTATTTTTGCCGGAGCAGGGCTGTTGCCCGCCATCTCCGCGCTTCAGCCACAGCAGTGGTTGTGGCTGACTATTGAAGGGGCGCTGATCATTCCCGTCGCCATGGGACTGATTTCGCTATCGACCCGCTATGTGGCGCCTGCGAATGCGGGGCTATTTTTGCTGTTGGAAACCGCACTGGCACCGCTGTGGATCTATCTATTCTTGCATGAAGCTCCCACGATTAATGCCGTGATTGGCGGCTGTATCATCATCATTGCCGTTGTTTCTCAAACCTTGCAGGCAAAAAAACAGGCAGCCATTGCTTTGTAGTTATTGTTTAATCACTAAGTAGCCGTCCGCTTTCTTGAGGAAGGGGGCGCAGAATGGTATGGTTGACCGTTTTCGACTTTTTATAAAATTACAAGCAAGGGGATTTACGCAATGCGTATCATTCTGCTGGGCGCTCCGGGCGCAGGTAAGGGTACTCAGGCTCAATTTATCATGGAGAAATACGGGATCCCGCAAATTTCTACTGGTGATATGTTGCGCGCAGCTGTTAAGGCCGGAAGTGACCTCGGCAAGAAAGCCAAAGAAATTATGGACGCCGGTAAACTGGTTACCGATGAATTGGTTATCGCTCTGGTTAAAGAACGTATTACTCAGGAAGATTGCCGTAACGGTTTCCTGCTGGATGGTTTCCCACGCACCATTCCTCAGGCAGATGCGATGAAAGAAGCCGGTATTAAGGTTGATTTCGTTTTGGAGTTTGACGTTCCTGACGAACTGATCGTTGATCGTATCGTAGGTCGTCGCGTTCACGCTGCCTCAGGTCGCGTTTATCACGTCAAATTCAACCCGCCACAGGTTGAAGGTAAAGACGATGTTACCGGCGAAGAGCTGACCACCCGTAAAGACGATCAGGAAGAAACCGTTCGCAAACGCCTGGTCGAGTACCACGAGCTGACCGAGCCACTGGTGTCTTACTACGGTAAAGAAGCTGAAGCAGGTAACACTCAATACGTTAAAATCGACGGCACCCAGAAAGTTTCTAAAGTGCGCGAAGAACTGGCGACCATCCTGGGTTAATCCTCACACGGTGAGCTAGGTTATCAGGGCGGCTTCGGTCGCCTTTGTTTTATCCTCATTTGCCCCTTCCAAATAGCATTGATTGTTAATCCCACTTGCTGTTATCGGTTCCGATTTGCCGGTGTTTAGTTACAATAAGGGCGCATTCAGACAGGTCACTTGCCCTGTGTTATAAATTTAGCAATATTATTTAGGGAATTCAGCATGATGCAGACGAAGTTCGGTGTGTTACTGGTTAACCTGGGCACCCCGGAGGCTCCAACCACGCAGGCGGTGAAACGTTTTCTGGCTGAGTTTTTGAGTGATATTCGCGTTGTTGATACCAACAGACTGATTTGGTGGCCTATTTTACAGGGTGTTATTCTGCCGTTTCGTTCGCCGCGCGTGGCCAAACTGTATAAATCCGTGTGGATGGACGAAGGATCGCCGCTGATGGTTTACAGCCTGCGTCAGCAAAAAGCGCTGGCGGCCCGTTTCCCCGACACTCCGGTTGAACTGGCGATGAGCTACGGTAAACCTAGCCTTGAAGACGGCATCGGTCGCCTGTTGGAGAGAGGGGTGACCAAAATGGTGGTTCTGCCGCTGTATCCTCAGTATTCGTGTTCGACCAGCGCCTCGGTATTTGACGGCGTGGCGCGTGTGCTTAAACAGCAGCGCCGACTGCCTTCGGTCAGTTTCATCCGCGATTATGCCGAACATCCTGCCTACATTGCCGCACTGAAGGCCAGTATTTTGGAGTCATTCGAAAAGCACGGTGAGCCAGATCGCCTGGTGCTGTCCTTCCATGGTATTCCCAAACGTTTTGTTGCGCAGGGCGATGACTATCAGCAGCGCTGTCAGGCAACCACGCAGGCATTGACCGATGCGTTGCAGCTGCCCGCCGGAAAAATTATGCTCACCTTCCAGTCGCGCTTTGGCCGTGAGCCTTGGCTGACGCCTTACACTGACGCCACGATGGAAAGCCTGCCTGCTCAGGGCGTGAAGCATATTCAGATAGTGTGCCCAGGTTTCTCCTCTGACTGCCTTGAAACCATTGAAGAAATTAACGGCGAGAACCGTGAGCTGTTCCTGCATGCCGGTGGTGAGAAATTTGAATATATCGAGGCTCTCAACGACCGTAGCGATCACATCGACATGCTGCAGCAACTGGTGAGTCAGCACTTCTGAGTGCCATGACTCGGCGCGAAAAGTACTTCGTTGGCTGGTGAGTTTCGCCAGCCAACGATTTATTGCTGTATTTATTTCATACCTCAATCATCATTGATCAGAATTATTGTTCACCTGAATGCTTATCGCGCTTGTGATACCATTTACCCCTGTCTCACAGCCCGTGCCTACTATCAATGAAATTTCCTGGTAAACGTAAGTCCAAACACTATTTCCCCGTCGACGCCCACGATCCGCTGCTTCGTGATTCCATGCTGCAAGCTTTGCAACCCGAGTCTGACACCAGCGCGTCCTATATTGTCGGCATAGACCAGACGTTGGTTGATATTGAAGCCAAGGTGGATGACGAGGTTATAACACGTTACGGTCTGATAGCCGGGCAATCGAGCCTGATTGACGACGAGCGTGCCGAGTTGCTTTATCAGGAGCTTGCCTCGAATGCGTTAATTACCCATCAGTTTGCTGGCGGTACCATTGGAAATACGCTACACAACTATTCAGTGCTGGCCGATGATAGGTCGGTACAGCTTGGCGTAATGTGTAGCGACGTGAAAATCGGCGGCTATGCCTATCGGTATCTATGTAACACCTCCAGCCTTATTGATCTTGATTATCTGCAGGGCGTAGACGGTGCAATTGGCCGCTGTTTCACTCTGATTAACGAAAACGGCGAGCGTACCTTTGCCATCAGCCCCGGTCACATGAACCAGCTGCGTGCCTCAAGCATTCCTGAAGACGTGATAGCCGGTGCCTCGGCGCTGGTATTAACCTCGTATCTGCTTCGCGGCGCGGCGGGTGACCCGATGCCCGAGGCGACCATGCAGGCGATAGCCTATGCCAAAAAATATCAGGTGCCGGTGGTGCTGACGTTGGGCACGCAGTACGTGATAGCCGAAGACCCGCAGGCGTGGCGCGATTTTATCAATCAACACGTCACGATTTTAGCGATGAATGAAGATGAAGCTTGCGCATTGACCGGTTTAAGCGATCCTTTAATGGCGTTAAATCAGTCGCTGGAGTGGGCTGATCTTGTGCTTTGTACCGCCGGTCCAAGTGGTTTATACATGGGCAGTTATACCGAGGATGCCTTTAAGCGCACCACCAACCATCCTTTACTTCCCGGAGCGATTGCCGAATTTAATCAGTATGAATTTAGTCGAGCGATGCGCCGTGAAAGCTGCACTACGCCGCTGCGGATTTTCTCGCACATTGCGCCGTATATGGGCGGACCCGAGAAAATAATGAACACCAACGGTGCGGGAGACGGTGCGCTGTCGGCGTTGCTACACGATATCGCCGCCAATGGTTTCCACCGGATGTCAGTCCCTAACTCTAGCAAGCATTCACGCGAATATTTGACCTATTCCTCGCTGGCGCAGGTTTGTAAATATGCCAATCGAGTGAGTTTTCAAGTGCTGAACCAGCACTCCCCGCGTCTGACGCGAGGACTGCCGGAGCGGGAAGACAGTTTGGAAGAGTCCTACTGGGAACGCTAAATCCTTTTCACCATGAACAGTGTCGCGGTGTTGGCTGCACCGTTCATGACTTAGGGAATTGCTTTATAATCAGAAAGTTACACCGGGCAACTTTCTGGCTGCGGCGGTATTTCCTGGCCAATATTGAGTGAGTCGAGCATGTTGTTGGCAATCTCACGCTCGCCCATGACCACTTTATTCGCACCGCGCGCCATGATGTAGGTGACCTCATCGTCATAGTGCGCGCGGGCAATGATCTCGATAGTGGGGCGCTTTGTGCGCGCAGAGGCAATAATCTCGCCCGACTCGTAGCCGTTGGGGATGGTCAACAGCAGCCAGCGCGCACAGTCGAGGCCCGCCAACTCCATGATTTCCTGATTGGCTGCATTACCGAGTACTGCACTGATCCCCTGTTCACGCAGTGCTTCTACGCGTGGACGGGAGTTTTCAATCACCACCATCGGAATTCCCTGCTGTATCAGCCTGGCTCCCAGCAAGCTGCCCACACGGCCATAGCCGACGATCAGTGCGTGGTCGCAGAATGAGACCGGCGTCTGTGTTTCGTCTTCTATAATCTCCTCAAAGCTTTGGTCCTCAATGATCTCCGTCTTGGCGAGATAGCGCTCAAGCAGTGAGAACAGAAGGGGATTTAGCATGATCGACAATATCGATCCCGCCAGCACCAGGTTGCGCGCATGCTCGGAAAGCATGCCGAGGGTGATGCCTAATCCTGCCAAAATAAAGGCAAACTCACCGATCTGCGCCAGACTGACTGAAATGGTCAGCGCGGTTCGCTGCGAATGTCCAAACATTTTGACCAGAGCGAAGGCGGCTGCAGACTTACCAAACAGGATAATCGCCAAGGTTGCCAGCACGGCCAACGGCTCGTGGATAAGGATCATCGGGTCAAACAGCATGCCAACCGAAACAAAGAACAGCACCGCAAAGGCGTCGCGCAGTGGCAGCGTGTCGTGTGCGGCCCGTTGGCTGAGCTCAGACCCGTTAAGTACCATTCCGGCAAAGAAGGCACCGAGGGCAAAAGAGGCATCGAAGAATTCAACGGCGCCAAAAGCAATACCCAGCGCCAGTGCCAGCACGGCTAAAGTAAACAGCTCGCGGGAGCCGGTGGCCGCAGACTTGGCCAGGATCCACGGCACCAGGCGACGACCGACGACGATCATCAGAATAATAAAGGCAACAACTTTGCCCAGCGTGATGGCCAGTTCGCTAAGTAAATGTCCCGCGCTCATCTGCTGGCTGCCCATCATATTGCTAATCGCTGGCAGCAGCACCAGCGTCAGCACCATCGCTAAATCTTCAACAATCAGCCAACCAATGGCGATTTGCCCGCGCTGGCTGTCGATAAGCTGCCGTTCTTCGAGCGCACGCAGCAGCACCACGGTACTGGCGGTTGACAGACATAGGCCGAATACCAGTCCACTGGTCAGGTCCCAACCCATCAGATGAGAAAGCCCCATACCCAGCACGGTGGCGACGGCAATCTGCAAAATAGCGCCGGGGATGGCAATGGATTTCACTGCCAATAGGTCTTTCAGGGAAAAATGGAGGCCTACGCCAAACATCAGCAAGATAACGCCAATTTCGGCTAATTCGGGGGCAAGTGAGGTATCTGCGACAAAACCGGGGGTAAAAGGGCCAGCTAAAACGCCGGCGGCAAGGTAACCGACCAGAGGCGAAATGCGCAGTCGGTTAGCCAACATACCCAAGAGGAAGGCGAGAACTAAGCCTCCTACAATCGTCGTAATTAAGGGGGTAGAATTATGCATCAAGATTCCCTCTCGTTATGCACGGAACAGCGTGAACCTGGTACTTTCAGTTTAATTTAAAAAACTGGCCTTAGGTGAAAAAATAGTGCTTTAAAGTTGATAAATGCGAGTAATGCCAAGAAAATTAGCTGAACAGCTCATTTGCACTGCATTAACATGAAAATGGCTGATAAGAAAACGATATCCTTGTGTTCATAAAGTGAATTATCAGCCTTTAATATAATGTTTTAAGTGGATTTACGTTCGATATTTGGCAAAAAGGCGGTCAATATTCCTAAAAGCGGCAGGAACGCACATATTTGATAGACCTCTTCTATGCCGTCTTTGTCGGCCACGTAGCCCAGTATTGCCGCGCCCAGTCCGCCCATACCGAAGGCCAGTCCAAAGAACAGCCCCGATACCATGCCCACTTTCCCAGGAATAAGCTCTTGAGCAAATACCAGAATGGCAGAAAACGCCGAGGCAAGAATGACACCGATGATCACGCTTAGTACGCTGGTCCAGAACAGATTGGCGTGCGGCAAGAGCAGGGTAAAGGGCGCAACGCCGAGTATTGATACCCAAATAACATATTTACGACCAATTTTGTCACCGATGGGTCCGCCGACAATGGTTCCGGCCGCCACGGCCAGCAGGAAGGCAAACAAATGGAACTGTGCTTCCTGAATTGAAACGCCAAACTTATGAATAAGGTAAAAGGTGTAGTAGCTGCTTAGGCTGGTCAGATAAAAATATTTTGAAAACACCAACACAAGCAGGATGCCAAGCGAAAGAGCCACGGTGCGCCTAGGCAAAATACTGACCTGCACCGGAACGGGGCCGCGTTTTTTAGCCAACTGTTGCTGGTGGCTGTACCATCTGCTGACCTGCAGCAGTACAACCATACCCAGCAGAGCGGCCAGTGAGAACCATGCCACGTTACCCTTGCCGTACGGCGCAATGATAATTGCTGCCAGCAGCGGACCTAGCGCGCTGCCGAAGTTGCCACCCACCTGAAACAGCGATTGCGCCAAACCGTGGCGTCCGCCTGAAGCCATGCGTGCCACCCGAGAGGACTCAGGGTGAAAAATAGATGAGCCAGTCCCAACCAGCGCTGCGGCGATGAGTATCACGCCAAAGCTTTGCGCAACTGCCAGCAACAGCAAGCCGGCAAGCGTGAAGCCCATACCAACCGGTAGCGAATAAGGTTTAGGGTGCTTATCGGTGTAGTGGCCAATCAGCGGTTGCAGCAGGGAGGCTGTTATCTGATAGGTGAGCGTAATCATCCCGATTTGTGTGAAGCTCAGGGTAAATTCTTTTTGCAACAGCGGATAAATCGCCAAAATAAGCGACTGCAGCATATCGTTAAGCAGGTGTGACACACTGATCGCGGTGAGTATCTTAAATGCGGTGCCTTTCAACGCGCTGTCTTTTTTCTGAATGTGTACTTCACTACGATCGGTCATAATTTGACTCTTTTCCCCGTCATCTTTCACGTTGCTGGCGAGTAAGCTACCTTCCTGCATCTCGAAATCTATTGGGTAATTTTAAGGGTGAGAGAAAAAAACTAATCGCGTTTTGCTATTTCCGCAAAGCGCCCGTTGAGTAAGCGGCAAAGATCTGTCGCCGAGAGCTCAAGATCAAGTCCCCGTTTGCCACCAGAGACAAAAATGGTCGTGAACTGCTGCGCGGGGCTGTCAATGACCGTCGGCAACAGTTTTTTCTGCCCTAATGGGCTGATGCCGCCGACCAGGTAACCGGTCACGCGCTGCGCCAGTTGTGGGTCAGCCATATCAGCTTTTTTTGCCCCCAGCGCCTTGGCGACTTTTTTAAGATCCAACTGGGTGGCGACGGGGGTAACGGCTACGGCCAAGTTTTTTACTTCACCGTTAAGCGCCACTAATAACGTCTTATAAACTTGTGCGGCATCCAGTCCGAGTTTTTTTACCGCTTCATCACCAAAGTTGGTCTCATCACTGCTGTGTTCATAGGGATGCAGTGTGAAACTGATTTTATTTTTTTCCAAAAGTTTTACGGCGGGCGTCATATTTCTTTTCCATGTAACGAAGTCAGCGCTTTAGGCTCACAACATGATTAGCTAAAAAATAATCACATCGTACAATCTTTTGATACTAAAGAACAAAGTATGAAATTCGAGCGCCAAGCGCGTTTTTTGAGCAATTGAGAGTTGCCAGATGACAATCACGTTGCTAACCTACGCGCGCCGGCATGGATTCCTCAAGAACTTCATGCTGCCGCGATAATTAATAAAAATGAAATTCCTCTTTGACTGGCCAATAGAAATATTGGCCATTTTTTTGTCTCAAAAAGGACAACAGCGCAATTAACTTTTTTGATTCAACAGGCTGGGGAGATTACCTTCACCATACAAATGCAGCGCACCTACCGCGACCACATAGTTACCCGCAGGCATGCTTTCCAACTGCTGCTTCCAGCGCTGATTGCGTTGGTGCATTAGCACGTCGTACAGCGCATTACCAAAGGTGGCGGGAAGTTGATCAATACCTACCGAGGGACGGCTGTCGAGCCACCAGCCGATCATCGTTTGCAACAGTCTGGCATTAGTGTGCCAGTGGGTGAGAGTGTCATCAAGCAGGCTGCGCCCGTCTTCGGGTAATTGTTTTAGCAATTGGAGCTGCTGCTGTGCGCCTTCAAGCTCAATGACCTTCTTATCCTGCGTTTTTGCGGCGTTTAACAGCTGGTAATCGATGCCGTATTCACCCCGCAGTCCCAAACGCTGCGCCTGAGTCGCCTGTAACATCAGGGCAATTTGCCAACAAGGCAGGTCGGAGAGGGAATACATCGGAATGCCTATTTCGTCACACAGGCGCTCAATCTGCTGATATTGCTGCTCTTCAAGGCGCTCACTGAGCGGGGCCAGACCTTCAGGTTCCCCAAAAGGCGATTCACTGCCGCTGATATCAGCCTCAACGATCAGGGCATCTGCCTGCGAGACTTTGCGGATCAACTGTCTGGGCAGCGGCGACATGTTTTGCGTGCCCATATGAATGCTGCCTACCAGATGAAAGTGACGCCCGCCGGGAAGTGTAATATCGATAGCGGGGTAGGGATACTCTGCGGGAGAAATGAGCCCGGTCCAGCGAGCCAGTCGGTGTAATAAATCCCAAATCATGCGTTGTCTCCCTGTTCCAATAGCCTTTCATGCTAGCGCTAACGGGCAGATTGGAACAGGGGGAAAACTCTCTAACGCACAAATACCTGTTGGCAGAGCTTTTATTGATAAACCGAGTCGTTGATGGCTGAACCCGCCTATTTTTTGTGAGCGGCGAATTTATCCGGCTTAAAACGCAGCAGCCGATTGGCATTGGCGACGACGGTGATGGAGGACAACGCCATCGCTGCTCCGGCGACAATCGGACTCAGCAATGTGCCAGTGAGTGGATAAAGTACGCCAGCTGCAATAGGGATACCTATCACGTTGTAAATGAAGGCACCCAGCAGGTTTTGTTTCATGTTTCGCAGCGTACCCTGAGACAGCGCCAGCGCATCGGCCACGCCGTGCAGGCTGGGGCGCATCAGGGTAATGGCCGCCGTTTCGATGGCAACATCGCTGCCGCCTCCCATCGCTATCCCCACGTCTGCCTGTGCCAGCGCTGGTGCATCATTAATACCGTCGCCAATCATTGCCACTTGTTCACCCCGCGCCTGCAGCGCTTTTATGGCCTCGGCTTTTCCTTCAGGGCGAACGCCAGCGATCACTTCATCAATACCGGCAAGTTTGGCAATGGCCCTTGCGGTAAGCGCATTGTCGCCGGTAAGCATCACCAGCTTGTACCCTTGCTGATGCAGGCGCTGCAGGGCCTCCGCGCTGTCTTCACGTAGCGAGTCACGTATCGAGAATACGGCAACAACTTTACCTGCGGCAGCGAGCAAAACAGGGGTAAAGCCTTGTGACGCCTGTTGCGACAGCAGGGCGTCAGCAATGCCGCAGTCTATTTGCTGTTGTTCAAGCAGTGCCTTGTTGCCTAGCAGAAGTGAGGTGTCGCCACTGTTTCCACTCACGCCCAAACCGCCGAGAGTCCGGAAGTTGTTAATTTCGGTTTTCGCCATGCTGGCGGCTTTTTCCGCAATGGCCTGCGCCAACGGATGATGAGATCCTTGTTCCAGTGACGCGGCCCAGCTCAGTGCCTGCTCTTCTTCCGTATGGTTAAACAGGTGGATTTCTGCCACCTGTGGCTTGCCTTCGGTTAACGTGCCGGTTTTATCAAACACCAGCGTGGTGATCGTGCTGGCCTTTTGCAGTGCGTCGGCGTCCTTGACCAACACGCCAAACTCGGCAGCACGCCCAACGCCTGCGGTAATCGACATTGGCGTCGCCAAACCCAAGGCGCAAGGGCAGGCAATAATCAATACCGTTGTGACAATCACCAGCGTATACATCAACTGCGGTTGCGGGCCGAAAAAGTACCACACCGCGCCGCTTAGCAGTGCAATAGCGACCACGATGGGAACAAATACGGCCGAAATTCTGTCGGCCAGCTTGCCTATCTCCGGCTTGCTGCTTTGCGCTTCACGTACCAGATTAATGATGCGTGAAAGCTGAGTTTGACCGCCTACGGCGCTGGCTATGAACTGTACGCTGCCGTCTTTGACCTGCGTACCCGCGCTTATCTTCTCACCGGTTTTTCGATGCTGCGCGATAGGTTCGCCGGTCAGCATTGCTTCATCAAACCAGGCCTCACCCTGATGAATTTCACCGTCCACCGGCACGCGATCACCGGTGGTCAGGCGCAGCAACATACCCGGTTTAACCTCCGCCAAAGGCAGCGTCTTTTCGCCGTGTTCGGTGACGACTCTCGCCGTAGGAGGGGTGAGATCCAGCAGGCGTTCCAGTGCTTTCGATGATCGCTGGCGACCGCGTTGCTCCAGCGCGTGGCCGAGATTAATCAGCCCGACTATCATCACGCTCGCTTCGTAATATAAGTGTCGTGCCTGCATAGGAAAGGCTTCGGGCCACAGCGTGACCAGAAACGAGAATACCCACGCCGCGCCGGTGCCCAGTGACACCAGAGTGTCCATGTTGGCACTGCCGTGCATCAGGCTTTTCCAGGCACTGCGATAGAAATGCCCACCGGCGATAACCATAATGGCCAGCGTGAGTATGCCTACCACGAGCCAACCTGTTTGGTTGCTGGCAGTGACCATCATCTCGCCGCCCAATAATCCCCAGGCCATCAGTGGGATACCGGCAGCCAAACCCAATGCCGCCTGCCAGCTAAAACGAATCATGCTGCTGCGCGCAGTTTGCTGCTGTCGTTCACGACGCAGGGTTTCATCAATAATAATTTCTGCGCCATAACCTGCTTTTTCGACAGCTTCAATCAGCGCATCGGCATTTTCTGCCCCTTGCACCAACGCGCTGCGCTCGGCCAGATTAACGCTTGCCCGCGTCACGCCGCTGACGTTTTCCAGCGCACGCTGAACCTTGCCTACGCAGCTGGCACAGCTCATCCCGCTCAGCAGAAGCTGAACGCTATCACTTTCTGCCGCAGGATGTGTTTCAACGGATGCCGGAACAAAAGAGGTGGCCGCTGACTGACGTTCCGGCATGGAAGCTTCAGGCAAAGTCAGCGGCTTAGATTTTGGGGATGCATCCTCCGCTGCCAACTGGGCGTGGTAGCCCGCATTTTCGACGGCATCAATCAGGCTTTTGCTGCTTGCTTCACCTTTAACAATGGCTTTATCAATAGTAACTTCAACGTCTTGTGTGCCGGCAACGGCTTCCAGCGCCTTACGCGTTGAGGCCACACAGTGGCCACAGGACAAGCCTTGTAAAGTCAATACGGTGGTATTTGACATAAAATATCCTTGGGGCGGTTATGCCCAGTTTTAATGATTAAGTGGTCAATTCCTACTCGTGATATACAATAAACCTTCCAGCAAGGGGAAGGTCAATGCAATATTACGTTGATAGAAAAGGATTTTTATTAACACCGTCCACATAGCGACCACACTTCGTAAAAAAGCCCCATTTCTGGGGCTTTATTTTTAATTGGATGCTTTGTACTGCAATCTTTCAAATGCGGCTAATCATCATCTTTAAGATTTTTTGTATAGGTCCACAAATCATAAAGACGTCCTTTCAAGTAAATTTGCACCTGCGCTACTCCAGCCCCATTCCTCCACTCTTGAGATACAAATCTTTCAATTGGCAGCCCAGGTGTTACGTGCAAGCATTCCGAACTCATGATCTCGTCATATGCTTTTTGGTCTTGATGCTTGTAAATCGCCTGCAATCTTGAGAAAGCGTCTTCTGTAATGCATACCGGATATTTTCCATCAATATGGACCGCGCTTGCAGAAACCGAAAATAACATCGTGATCAATCCTGCCGTAACCAGCTTTTTCATAACTATTCCTTAGTTAATTTTTCGTCGAGCAATTTCTTTTCTTTGCGTGGACATGCGGGGGGCCATTAAAAACCCCAGAAATCTGGGGCTTAACGATTCTTCAGAGTGAAAGGGTAAGCTGGTCTTCCCCGTAATTTGAGTTGGGGAATAAACCTTTAGGGACGGCATTTGCTTTCATGGGTAATACGTTATTGAGAAAGTGCTCTACTGCATCAAGCGTGGTGAAAGCACTGCCGCAGGAAAGGTTATTACATTGATGGTAGCTGCGTCTGACTTCGTTACTCAGCATCACGCTGGTTCGGGTTTTCGCGCTTGCGCCGCACTTTGGACAGGTAAACATGAGACACCACCGCTGTCTGATTCATTTAAACTTATTTTAAGATAAGTCTAAATATTAATCTACTCTGTTTCCCCGTCGTCCTCTTCTACATCATCCCAACTGGTTAACCTCACTTCCAGCTCAAGCACCGTCAAGAATCCGTTTTCGTCAATGGAATGGGTGACCCGGTGAATAACCCAGTCTGCCTGGTCGATAATGGGCTTAAACCCGCTGACGTTGGCATGCAATTCAGGGTATAAATCCTCTCTGCCGCGTGCCAGGGTAATACTGAATTCCGCCGCCCCTCGTTGCAACTCACGCCACTTTGCCGCCGCTGCCCGCTTGGCTGCTCTCTCGGTCTTGAAGGTTTTACGCATAACAAAAACGTTACCCTCCGCACCCTCCATGTAATCCCCCTCCTTTTTGCTTGAGGCAGGGGTAACGGCTACCGGCTTTTTCTTCCTGCGGCGTTTCACCGTTGTGGGCTTTTTCTTGCCAAAATTCAGATCCAGCCAGTAAGCCTGAACGCCCGTGTAGGCGTCGCGGTCGGCGATACGAAAAGAATGCCCATCGCCCGAGGCGCGAGTGATCATGACGGCAGGCAGTACGCGGCCACTTTGCGACACCCCCATGCCTGGCACGATGAAAAGTAATCGACCGTTCTTGATGGTCGCAATCGCGCCCAGCATTTCGGCCATGCGGGTTAAAAAACTGATATCTGACTCATTCGTTTGGTCAGCATGGTCAATCTCAATATCTTTTAGTGACGCGCTGACCGCCGGGATAAGGTCATAACGCCCTGCGATGGCCGAGACAACATCACTCACTTTGACGTTATGCCAGCTGTACTCACGTTTGACGTTAAAGCTCTCACGAAAATCGGCACTCCTGGCGGCAATAATCAGCCGGTCTGGCGGCCCTTGATGGGTGATTTCGTCGACCGTAAACACCCCTTTATCAACCAGTGGCTTACCGGCCCAGCCAATCGCCACGGCTATTTTCGCCCCCCTTGACGGCATAACAACCCGCCCGTCACTGTCGTCAATGGTCAGCTCCAGCCTGTCCGCCTCAAAGCCGCGATTATCCGTGAGTGACAAGGACATTAACCTTTCATCCAGCGCGGTCAGTACGACGCCGTCAATGGACAGCCGGTGATCGGGCTGCATGGATAAATCTTCATTCAACATAGTCAGCATAAATCCCCCTGCCTGTATCCTCGCTCGCGCGCATGAGCGCCGTCAGCCGCTAAGCGTTGTCAGCGGCCAGCGACAACCGGCACGACGTGAAAAGAAGCCTGCGCGGGTTGATGATGGTTTGCACGCATCAATCAGAGGCAAGAAAAGCATGGATAATTATCATCACGGCAGTTCGGTCAAGGAAACCACTGACCTGAGCACGCCCATTCGCGACATTGATACCGCCACCATTGGCGTTATCTGTACGGCGGATGATGCAGACGCTACGACGTTTCCACTCAATACCCCCGTTCTGCTCACTCGGGTACGCGATTACCTCGGCAAATCGGGCAAAACCGGCACGCTTTACACGGTCCTTAAGGCGATTTCTGACCAGTCCAGCCCGAAGGTTGTCGTTGTTCGCGTGGCACAGGCGAAAGGCGACGGGGCCACTACGCAGGACCAATTGACTATCGGCGGCGTAGGCGTGGATGGACGCTATACCGGCCTGTTTGCCTTGCTGACCGCCGAGCCTCGCATCGGGGAGCGTCCGCGCATTCTGGCCGCGCCTGGCCTTGACACCAAGCCGGTGGGCCTTCAACTGGCGGTGATCGCCGAGAAGTTGCGGGCATTTACCTATGTCGCCGCCAACGGCTGTAAAACTATTGCCGAAGCCAAGGCCTACCGTGAAGATTTCAGCGAGCGCGAAGTCATGGTGATTTACCCTGACTTTATTGCTTACGACAGCCAGAGCGCGGCAAACGTCGTCGTGCCGTCACCGGCTTATGCGGTCGGGCTGCGCGCCAAAATCGACGCAGACCAGGGTTGGCACAAAGTCCTGTCAAACGTTGCCGTGTCCAACGTTCTGGGCATTTCTGCGGATATCTATTGGACCCTTCAGGGCACCGACACGGACGCGGACGATCTCAACAGCAAGGGCATCACCACGCTGATTAAGCGCGACGGCTTCCGCTTCTGGGGTTCACGCACCTGTGACGCCGAGACGTTTATCTTTGAAAGTTACACCCGCACCGCGCAAATCCTCGCCGATACCATTGCCGAGGCGCATTTTGCCTACATCGATAAAACGCTGACGCCTTCACTGGCGAAGGACATCGTTGACGGCATCAATCGCAAAGGCTCCGCGCTGGTCACCGCCGGTAGGCTCCTCGGTTTCGCCTGCTGGTATGACAAAGCCGACAACGGGGCGGACACGCTGAGCAACGGGAAACTGACCATTCGTTATAAATACACGCCGGTTCCGCCGCTTGAGAATCTGAGTCTTATCCAGGAGTTCACGGACGAATACTTTGCCGTGTTCGACCAACTGGGCTAAGGAGAAACAACCATGGCACTACCAAGTAAACTTTTTGCGTTCAACGCCTTTGTCAACGGTAACAGCTACCTGGGCAAGGCCGAAGAGATCACGACGCCCAAACTGTCGCGCAAGACCGAAGACTATCAGGGAGCAGGCATGCCGATGGGCGTCTCGGTTCACCTTGGCTTTGAAACGGGCGCGGCAGACATGGAAATTACGCTGGGCGGCATTGACCCCCAGCTTATCAAAACCTACGGCAGCACCATTGACGGCGTGCAGCTGCGCTTTGCAGGGTCGTACCTGGACGACTCGACCGGCAACGCTATTCCCTGTGAGATTCAGACGCGCGGGCGCGTGCAGGAAATGGACTGGGGCAGCGCCAAATCTGGGGATAACACCTCCCACAAGTACTCGCTGAAAAATACCTACGTGAAAATCACCATTAACGGCGAAGAGGTATTCGAACTCGACGCCTTGAACATGGTCTGGATCGTGGGCGGCAAGGACATGATGGAGCAGCATCGGGCCAATATCGGACTGTAATTTTCTATTAACTCACCGGCGCAACCGCTGCGCCGGTTTACTGAGAGATAAACCATGCAAAAGACAATCACCCTGGGCTTTCCCGTGGTACGCGGCAAGACCGAAATCAAAGAAGTGACCATTACTGAAGCCATGCAGCAGACCGGCTCTCTGCGCGGCCTGAAACTTTATGACGTCATGACCAGTGACGTGGATTCGCTGATCAAGCTGCTGCCGCGCGTCACCAGTCCATCGCTGACCGAAGTTGAAGTGAGCCAGCTTAACGTGCAGGACTTCTCCCAGCTGGCCGCCGGTATTGCCGATTTTTTGGCACCGTCCTCGGCGTCGAGCGAGACAGCAGCGGGCGAAATTTAATCCGCTGTCCGGCGGTTGATACTGACGAACTTATCGCCGATATCGCCGTCGTTTTTCACTGGCAGCCGTCAACCTACGATGTGATGCCAGTGAGTGAATTTCTGACCTGGCATAAGCGTGCGTTGGCACGAAATGGACAGGAAGAATGACAGAACGTAACCTCAGCATTCGCGTAGCGTTCAGCGCTATCAACAACATCACCCGCCCGGTAAGCGCGGCGCAAAAAAGCGCCGCCTCGCTGGCATCCCAAATCAAATCCACGCAGACCAGCCTGAAGGGCCTTGAACGTCAGGCAAGCAGTTTTGACCGCCTGTCTAAAGCCTCTGAAACCACCGCGCGCCAACTTGCCGAAGCCCGTAAAAAAGCGGACGAACTGCGCACCGCGTTTGGCCCGGCAAAGCAACGCACGGACGAACAGACCGCGGCCCTCAAAAAACAGTCGGATGCCGTCCGGCAACTTTCCCGCGCGCGTAACGAGGAGCAGGCCAAGCTCGGCGCGCTACGCTCGGCGCTCATGCACAACGGCGTGCTGCTTCGCGGCGGCAGCAGCGCGACGGAGCAAATCAGCCGAAAAACAGCAGAATATAACCGGCAACTGGCCGAGCAGCAGCGGCGACTTGCCGCCGTCAGCCGTGCGCAGCAGCAGTATCAACGTGCGAAAGAAACCCGCGAGAAGCTGGAAAGCGGCGGCATGCGCGCGGTGGCGACCGGTGCGGCCATCACGGCGCCGGTCATTGGCCTGGTAAACAGTTACGCAAACTTCGAAGACTCCATGAAGGGCGTCGCCAAGCAGGTGAACGGGCTGCGGGATAATGACGGTACCCGGACGGCACAGTTTTATGAGATGCAGCAGGCTATCAAGGCGGCCAGCGAACAGCTCCCGATGCCGAACGGCGCAATTGACTATGCCGCCCTGGTCGAGGGCGGCGCGCGCATGGGCGTGGCCGAAGGTGACGACCCTTGGGACAAGCAGAAAAAAGACCTTTTGTCCTTCGCAACCACCGCCTCCATGGCGTCTGTCGCCTTTGAGCTTCCGGCCAGTGAGCTTTCCGAAAGCCTCGGTAAAATTGCGGGGTTGTATAAAGTCCCGACACAGAACATTGAACAACTTGGCGACGTGCTGAATTACCTGGACGACAATGCCAAGTCAAAGGGCGCGGACATTATTGACGTGCTCCAGCGCATCGGGGGTGACGCTGACAAGCTAGACTACCGCAAGGCCGCTGCGCTAGCCTCGACTTTCCTGACGCTTGGCACGGCACCCGAAATCGCCGCCAGCTCCACACACGCCATGGTGCGCGAACTGTCCATCGCCACACAGCAAAGCAATAACTTTATGGAAGGGTTGAACTCAATTGGACTTAGCGCTGATAAGGTTCAAAAATCCATGTCTGTCGATGCGATGGGCACAATCCTCACCGTTCTTGAACAGGTAAGTAAGCTTCCCAAGTCTAATCGTGATTCAGTACTGACTCAGATTTTCGGCAAGGAATTTGGCGGTTCGGCAGGCAAGCTCACGAACAACCTGCCTGAGCTGTACCGCCAATTACAGCTGGTAAATAGCGAAGCGGCCAAGGGGTCAATGCGCCGTGAGTCTGACATTAATATCGACTCTGTTAGTGCTAAATGGATGCTGACCAAAGCCAGTATGACCAATGCTTTCAGTAGCCTAGGCGAAACCTTGCGCGGCCCTGCCATGGAAGTCATGAAATATGCCACCGGCATGATCCAGCGCTTTCGCGCCTGGGCCGAAGCTAATCCGGCGCTGGTTGGATCACTGCTCAAATTGGCTGCCGCCGTGGGTGTCGCCATCGCCGTACTGGGCGCGCTTGCCCTAAGCGTTGCCAGCATTCTGCTCCCAATGGCTGCGGTGCGCCTGAGCCTTTCACTCCTGACCGGCGGGCGCGGCTTTGGCGGTCTTTTACCTTCACTCAGCGGGCTGACCGCTCGCCTTGGGCGACTTGCCCCGCTGTTGGCCGGTACAGGGCGCAGCGTTAAAGACTGGGGGCCGTTGTTCCGCTCAGCAGCGACGGCCGCCGCCGAGTTTGGCACGCGCATTTTGTCCATCGGTAAAACAGGCCTAAGCGCTGTTTCCCGCATGGGCAGCGCCACAGGCTCGGCGCTGAGAATGCTTTTCACAGCACCCGGCGCCGCACTGGCTGCGCTGGGTAATGGCCTGCGCACGCTTGCTACATCAGGTTTTGGCACACTTCTCACCGTGGGACGCAGTGTGCTGACCGTGCTAGGCGGTGGCCTCTCACTGTTGCTTAGCCCCGTATTTCTGCTGGTCGCTGCCCTGGCCGGTGCGGCGATCATGATCTGGAAATACTGGGAACCGATAAAGGCATTCTTCGGGGGATTCTGGACGGGACTTGTTGGCGCTATCGAACCCGTTAAGCAGGCGTTCGCGCCGCTTGAGCCTATTTTTGATGGCATAGGCAATGCCATTGGCCGCGTGTGGAACTGGTTTACCCAGCTGTTTGAGCCGGTCAGTTCCTCAGCGGAAACCCTGAAAGAATGCACGGAGGCGGGGCGGGTATTCGGCGAGGTTGTCGGCAAGGCCGTGTCGGGCGTGGTTGATGTTATTTTGAAAGTCGCCGAGGGGATAGGCTGGCTACTGAAAAAACTGGGCGCTATTCCCGAAGCGGCCAATGCGGCTAAAGAAGTGGCGAACACCATGGATGCCGTCGCGCCCCAGGCTAAAGCGCCGGTAGTGAACGTCTGGGATGAAAAAAATAAGAAGTTTATCCAACGCCCGTGGGCATTTTCATCGACTGACGGCGTGATCAATAACGGCAATAACGCCCCCAAAAGCACTCCACCGCCCAAACCGCCACTTTCGCCGCCCGTGGCTCCGGTCTCGTTAGCGCAGCTTAGCGGGCATAACAGCACGAAGAAGGAAAAGGGAGCTGGAACCGGAACCGGCACGCCCGATGCCGTCAGCGCGGCGGCACGTGACCCGGATAAGCTAGGTGATATTGTCTTTAAAAAACACCCGCCGGTCATGTCGGTTTATGGCGCTTATGATGAACCAAGGATTGCAGCCACCCAAAGCCCGGCGCAGTCGATTGGCGACCGGATAGGGGCGGCAGTTCGGGGGATCACTGGGAAGTTAACCGCATGGCCAGCACAGTCATTTCTGCCTGGTATTCCGGTTCCATCGGGTCGCGCGGCACAGTCACAACCGGCTGTGCTCGATAACGCGCTCGAGCCGATAAGCCTGACATTAAATTTCTATGAGAGTGCCAAGCTTGATGCAAAAGAGATCGCGGCAACCGTGCGCCGTGAACTGGCTGCACTACTGCGAGAACGCGATAACCGCAAACGTTCCCAACTCAAAGATAGGGAGTAAAAATTATGATGATGGCCTATGGCATGTTCGTGTTTATGCTCAAAACTGCGCCTTACCAGTCACTGGAGCAGGACACATCCTGGCGGCACGTTAAAAATGATCGCATTGGAAAATCGGCCAGTTGGCAGTATATCGGCACGGGGGAAGACAACATTACGCTCACGGGTACGCTGTATCCCGAAGTGACCGGCGGTGACGTCTCGCTAAGCGTATTGCGGACCATGGCTTACGGTGGGAAGCCGTGGCCCCTCATTGAGGGTACGGGCACGATTTATGGCATGTTTGTGATTGCCAATATCAGGGAGAACAGAACGGAGTTTATGAAGGACGGCAAAGCGCAGAAAATTGAATTTACCCTGAGTCTGAAAAAGGTTAGCGAAGACATTCGCGAGAAGCTGGCAGGCATTACCGCCGACGATATTCTTTCCCTGATTTAACTTCCCAGGCACTTACAAAAGCGCTGCAGCATAGTCGATGATGACTTTGCTGCAGCGACTTCTTTTACTCACTCAGGCGGTACGATACCAGCCCATCAATTTGATAAAGCTGTTAGTGATATCAATATTGCTGCCGTTACCGAGTGCGGACGTTTTGCCATTTACCACGTGGCCGTGCGGGCCTATATAAACGTCATGCTCATGTTCGGGCGCCTCCTGAATTAACCCCCCTTCATTTGCAGCGTAATCAATAGCCCAGCTCCGGCGACTAGATCCCCCTCCGTCAATAGACGTATTGCTTTCGGCATATTTTCCAGGATGGCCATGCCTACCGGCGGGCTTGGTCGTTTTCGTCCCCAAGTCGGAATCAGCAGCGGTTCCGGCAACGTCAATCTGAACATTCGGCAGATTATCTTTACCCAACTGGATGCTGTCCGCGCCGCCCGTGGTGAGCACGTCGCTGCCATCCTGTTTTCCCAGGCGAAGCGTTTTGTTTTCACCCAAGTAGCGCCACGTTGACCACGGCCATTTAACATTCGGGTCTATCTTTTGCTGAAATAATCGCACCGTGCCTACTGGGTTATCGTCTTCCCACACGTCGCGGATAGCGGTTTTCATTGCATCAGCCAGGGCTGTCTTTAAGGTTTCGGTCAGCGTACCGGCCACGCCGTCGGTGTAGTCCTGCGCGGCGTCCTGTGCCTTTTTCAGTTCGGCGGCCGTGGCGACGATAACTGACGGGTCAGCATTCAACTGCACGCTGGCCGCGCTGCTAACCGCAAGCCAAATGCGGATCACCTGGTGACGTCCGGCCCCCTCGGCCAACAAAGGCTTATAGGTTTCGGGGATGCTGGCGACAGCCAGGCACACCCCCGCGTCGTCGAACAAAGCCGCCTCGCGAAGGGTGAAGCCGCCCGCCTGCGAAGGAATAATAATTTCTGCCTGGATAATATTGCGACTTTTATCGACCAGCGTCAGGCTGTTGAGCGCCGACCGATAAACCTCGTTAACCAGCCCGACCGGCGTCGGGTCAAGCACGGGAACGCGGCCGCCCCCGTCCCCGACGGCCATAAAAGCGAACCCCGCCGGTGAGCCAGAAATAGTGGCCTGAGAAATCTTCTCCTCGCCAACCGCTGTCAGCTTCGACATAAAACGCTTTTCAGCCATGATTACCTTCTTATTGCTTTTCAGTCAGGGGGACAATTTGCCCATGCGGGATTAAATACGTGAAATTGAACGCAGGTAGAGCAGCTCGGCCTCGCCTTTCATTTCATCGGCGGTCAGCACCTGGCGCGGCCAAAACTCACCTATTGCGATTTCACCGCTGGTCAGCGTGCGGGAGTTCATCGACCCGTAGGTTACCGCCGCCTCGGTGGCCGTCTCAGCGGCGAGGTTCGTTGCCTTCGCAAATTTAAACTGCGCGGTCAAAGGCTCCGCATTCCCCGCTTTTACAACCAGCGTGACCAGTCCGGCGGCGTCGCGAGAGACAACGGCGTTAATGATATCGCCCGAGGCAAAATCAACCGGCACCGAGCACTGTTCTGCGAGGTTATCTTTTGCATCGGCAATGCTGCCTGACCAGGCACAAATGCGGTGATTGTTGCTGTCGTCAATGTACGCGGCAATGCAAAGCATGGGGGCCGACGTCAGCTCAGCGCCGTTCTGCGCGTAATAAAACGTCGCAATAGGATAAGTGCGGCGAAAAGCCTCTTTAACCTTGGTTATGTTTCTGAAGGAAACGGCCAGGCTAACCGGAATCCCGTCGGCAATCATGTATGACACCGGCACGGCCGCACGGATACCCGTTGCACTCACGCTATCCGCACCTGGCCCGACAAAGGAAAACAGGCCTTTTTTAAAGGTCAGTTTTTCCGGCGTTCGGGTGAGCACGGAGGTGATTTGCTTTGAAACCGCGTTATCCACGTTATTGAGCAATGACGTTGCGCTGTCTTTCCCGTAAAGGCCACGGTAGGCCATATTGACCTGTTGAGAACTTTTCAAAAAAGAAAGGTCTTTTAATACAGAGGTGAAATTCGTCGGGACGGTAATGTTTAATCCAGCCATTTTATAATCCTTACTTGTACCAGTTTAAATTTAACAGATGCGCTTTAATCACATTCTCGACAACGGCTTTATGGGCGGCCATATTTAAATGCGCGGCGTCCAGTGACAATGACGTCGCCTTATATCCCTGCGCCTGCATTGTCAGGTCGGATGGCGTGGGCGTGATCCCCGCATCAGTCCATATTTGCGCGCTGCACATATAATCCTGCGTATCGACATATAGCGGGCCGAACTTTTCCTTGCAGCGGCGATTCATTTCCGCGAGACGCGTTTTATAAATATCGTTGCCGTAAGCGCTATCATTAAATACGCCAATAACTACTACACGCTTAACCATTGTCGAAACGTGCATGACGGTTTTCACCACGTTATTAAAAATGGTATCCATCGTTATTTCAGGATTGGTGACCGCATCAAACTTTAAATCGTTTTTATACATCCACAGCAGCACGACGCCATCGCGATACGTCACGGGCAGGCTAGGAATAAAATCCTCCGGCCCTGATAGCGCGACGGCATCACCGGCGGCAGCTCGGGTAAAGCTCAGGGATTTTAACTGGTTGTCCCATTTCAAATTCCCCGCCACGCCGTGCAGCGTGCCGTCGTAGCTTTTCAAATAATTGCTGTAGTAATTGCTCGGCAACTGCTGGCACGCCACGGCGACACTGCCGGACGCAGGCAGCGTGTCGTCTGGAAATTTCAACGTAAACGGCACCGCACCAAATCGCGCCGCAACGTGAAACGAGGTTTCGCCGCCTTGCCCCTGATTGTTCCAGTCTGTTACGCCCAGCTCTGCCGCAAGGCGGGTGAAATTCACTCCGACGCCGCCCTGGGTGAAGGAAGACGATCCCCAGCCGGACATTTTCAGCATGTCAGGATTGACCGGCGATAAATTACCCTCGGCATCAAAATAGCGGTCATGCAAATTAAGCGCCTGGGGTGAAGAGGACTCGCCGCCCGTTACGATTTCTTCGGCATAAAGTTTTTTGATATACAATTCACTGTCTGTCGTGAGCGCGGCGGCAAAACCATTTTGCCCCATAACACTCCATGCCAGCCCGTAAGGATTATCGGTTAATGCATTACCGCCGACCGACGTAGAAACGGTATTAAGTACCCCTTCCTTTGTCAGCGCGAGGGCCAAGCCGTTTGCACCTAAAATAATAAAAGGCAGCTCGGACGATGAAAGTACACCGGCATTTTTAACGGATAACGTTCTTTCTGCTTCAAGAGCTTGAATAATTCCCCCTAAATCACCAATGTGAAAAATAACCCCGTTATTCCCTTTAATGGCAAAAGAGCCATCCGGCATTAACCCAAACATTTGCTTTAGGTTGTCGATTTCTTCCTGCTGCGGGTCGGGTGCCTTTTCCCAGGCACCGTTACTCCAGAAATATAAACTGCCGCTGCTCGCATCCATTGCCAGTGCATGGGCCGTCGTGGGGACAAAGGCCAGCAAAGTGGCAACGTCCTTAAACGCCATCGCCGAGCCTGCGGCATTGCTGTAGGCCACGGCAACGGCCTTGCCCCCGTCATTGCGGTAGTTAATAAAACTGATAAACCCACCGACGCCTTGCGCGACTCGGAATAATTGGCCTTTCGTGGTAGCGGCCAGCCCTGCACGCGTGCCATCCGGATCGGACTCAGTGATGTAAAACGTGAAGCCTCTCAAATCAGGATTATCATCAATCGCCGCTTTCAAATACTGCGTGCGGTTTGCCAGCTGCGCCGCCTGCACGTTTGCTACGCCATCCAATCCGCCCACAACGCGCTCGCCACGCTGGATTTGATGAATATTTTTTTCCCATAATGCTGACTCGTTAATGTTAGTCATCTAGCCTCTCCGAATACTGATAATTTGCATCGTAAGATGCTGTTCCGTTGTAAGAAATACTGTCATCAGGCTGATAATCTGACGGGTAAACAGTAAGAATATCGCCATCAAAACTGGCGGCTCCGATGTAGGCAAAGCCTGCCGTTCTCACCGAGAGGGTAAGCTGCGAGATATGGCGGCTCACCGGCCTTGCATCGCCTATCAGCCGCTCCAGCTCGTTAACCATGGCGGCGGTAATGCCTATCTCGTTAACGTCAATGCTCAGGCGAAACGTGCCTGCGGGGTCGGCAACCGTCCACCACTCCTGAATTGTCATGGTGTAGCCGAGGTTTTCGATAACGCGCCGAATGGCCGCGACCGTTCCCTTGCGCCGGTGAATGTAAAACGCGTCCTTCACTGCCTGGCGTTTTTCCGCCGCCGTCCACTTTTCATCCCAGCGATCGACAGAAAAAGCCCATGCCAGATAGGGCAGAAATTTCACCGGACATTTGTCAGGGTTCCACAGGTCACGCAGCGGCACGGCCAAATCACTGACGCCCGCACAGGCCTCGGCGGCGCGTCGCTCAAGCGGCGTTGAACCGGACGGCAGCAAGTCACTCATCAGAGCCGCCGGACGTGATGGTGTAGGCGGTGCAGTTTGCCGCCTGCGTCTTATCCAGCACCACGTCGGCAGACGGTGAGGCCAGCTCAACGCGCTGCACGCCCTGCGTGGTCAGTGCGGCATAAATTGCCGAGCGGCGGATGTCTCGCCCGAGGCGGCGCATCTCGTTGATGTAGGCCAGCAGGCGCTTTTTGGCGTCCGCTAAAATCGGCTCAATGGCTGGCCCTGGGTAAACGAATACCGTCGCCTCAATCTGATAATTCACAATCTTCGCCGACTGCACCGTGACGCGGTCAGCCACGGGGCGCACCTCGCCGTCATTGAGCGCGGCGCTCACCGTAGCCAGCAGCGCGGGGGAGGCGGTGCCGTCTCCGTCACGCGACAGGATGGTGACGATAACTTCCGCCGGTGCCGGACTGATTGCGGACGCATCGGCAACCAGCCCGCTGGCGCTGGCGGCATGGTATTCGTAAGCCCCCGTCGGCCCCGCAACGCTCATGCCCTCAAACGCGGCAGGGATGCGCTGGCGCAAATCGGCGTCGCTTTCCATCACGGCAGCAACCGGCGGCACGGCATCAACATCGGCGGGGATAATTATCAGGCGCTGCACGTTGTAGTTGGCGGCCAACTGCTCAAGGTCATTACTGAGGGCATAAGCCACCATCACCGCCTGCGCTGCCTCGTTTACCCGCTGGCGCAAAAGCACCTCACGGTAGGCGTTCTCCTGCAGCAACTTCACAATCGGCTCAGATTCCAGCGTAAGCGTGCGCGCAATGGCCGCCTGCTCACTTTCGGGGTAGAGGGAAACCAGCGTGGCTTTACGCTCGGCCAGGAGGGTTTCGTAATCCAGCGTTTCCACCACGTCTGGCGCGGGCAGCTGGGATAAATCGATAACTGTGCTCATACGCCTCCCGTTAGCATGATATCGGTCGTGACAGCGCTTAACTTGTCGCTGCGCTGTGAGGTTATTGTCATGGTGAGTGCGCCCTGTTCACTGCGTGCAAAGCTCACCGAAGAAGGCGTGATCCGAGGCTCCCATCGCCAAAGGGCGATCACTGCGGCGGATATCAGCCGCAGGCGCGTAACGTCGTTGTCTGGCTCGTCAATCAGTGACGGTATGGCAGAGCCGTATTCCCTGCGCATAACACGGCTTCCCAGGGGCGTCATGAGAATGTCGGCAATCGACTGCCGCAGATGCGCTTCATCCTCGCAAGCTTTGCCGGTTGTGCTGTTCATGCCTTTCCAGTTACTGGTCATACCGGGCCCTCAGAAATGTCAGTGCCTTTTTTGACCCCTTTATGTGCGTGATCGTCAACTACGATGCCGTTGGAACTCATCGCGCCACCGCCCTGGATAACCTCGCCATTAATCACTACCTCGGCGGCATTGATGATCAGGCGCGCCAGTTCCAGGGTGAGCGTACCGCTGGCCGACAGCAGCGCGCCTTTAATGCCTTCGCACCGGCGCATGCCGCTGGCAGGGTCATAGCTTTCCCTGGCCCCGTCCGGGTACGTGGTGACGCGTGACGTCAGGCCCGAATCAGGAGGAAGCGCGTCGCTGGCGTACAGGCTGAACGCAATAAACGCGTTTTCCAGCTCCCCGCCAGGCGAAAGGATCACAACCTGTTCGCCCACAGAAGGTGCCCACCACGTCACGCCGTCGCCCGCGCGCTGTGCGCCCCAACGTATCCAGTCGGTTTCATTTGCACCCGTCTTTACCCGTGCAACGTATTTCACAGGGTCAACCTCACTGACCGTGCCGACGCGGATCAGGTTCATCAGTAATCTGTACAGCTCGGCGATTGTCATTGCGTTGCGCCTTCTAATGCGCTGAATACGGCGTCAGCGATGGATTCAATGTCTTGCTCCGTCAGGCCCAGTAACTGCCTGGCGGGATACTTGGCGCTCGCACGGTGAGCGACCTGGTCAGTCAGGCCATACTGGTGAACTCGGGCAATCTTGGCCGCACTCCCTTTAAAGCCCACCACGACCGCATCCGGGTAAGCGTCAGCCCGCAGGAATCGCGCGGCGCGCAGCTTGCGAAACATCGGATTCTTTGACGTTTTGGCTGTTGTTTTCCTGGCTAAATCAATACTCAGATAGCGCTCAATGTCGGCACGCAGAAAGGAGCGAATACCGCCCTTTTCTTCATCAAAGCCGGTGATCATTCTGTCCCCGTAGCGCCCCTTGCTGTGACGCCAGTTCCTTAAGCGCCTGACTTCACCGTCACGTATAAAGCTGACCCCGCCCTGGGTGCCCAGCGTCTTCTTTTTACGGGCTTCAAAGGCCGTGCCGTCGGGGTTTTTCTGCTGGCCGATGCGCTTTTGCTGGCTGCGGCGAAGGTCACCCGCGATACGGCGGGCCATGGCGCGGCGCGTAGTCGGTTTTGTCACCCCCACGACGTCACGCAAAAGGGCGTCAAGCTCATGAAACAAGGGGGTCTCAGACATTACGGACCCTCCGGCAGCGTTACTTCATCGCCGTCAGCGGCCTTGACCAATATTTCGGACCACTGACTGCCCGGCTCGTCTTCAAAATGCCTCGGCTGGTCGCGGTGCGTGACCGTCACCTTGCCGTCAGGGTCTTTAGTCACGATGACCAATTCGCTGGCCTTGATGACATACAAGATATCGGCGGTATCGTTATTCAGGATCTCCGCCTCGAAGCCAATCCCGTCTTCACGTTTGGCCGGGTTAAACAGCAGCTCCGGCTGATGGACATATGCCCAGGCGAGTATCGGGAGGGTGAGGTCATCAATATTGCCGGGGTAATCCATCGCCAACACGTTGAGGTCATACACGTAGGTAAACGATGGCGACGGCCCGCCGGTGGAAATCACCTGCGCCTTTTTGACGTAGACCTCTAATTGGTCGGGGTTTTCACGGAAAAATTGATTGTGTGCGACGATTTGCGCGCGCAGTAATTCAGCCTTTAACATATTCCCCTCCCGTTTGGGTTCGCCGTTTTTCGAGAGTAACCACCGCCGCCTTGTCCTTGTTCGCACTGTCCAGCGCGTCGAGCAACGCATCGGCCCATATCACCGCTTCGCCGTAGGTCAGATGCTCACCGCTTAACGGCGGGTAGGGCACCGGCGTGGGTTGCAGGATTTCCGCCGGTAGTGCCAGGCACTGCGCGGGCACGGTCACGCGCTGCACGGTCGAGCAGGCGGCGCTCAGCAGCAGCAGGCACAAACACGACAGCGCAGCGGTCACCCTGCAAATCATTGCGCAGCGCGGTGCGGCGCGTTTCACCTTCCTGCCTGTCACGTTCTTTTTCATCGGCTCGGCCTTGCGTTATGTCGTTGAATATTTTCAGCGTGTACTGCACGTTTTTAATCACGGCCTCGGTACTGTCAGCCCGCGCATTCGCCTGCCTGAGCGCCTCGTTTGCGTCAGCCGCGCGATGCCACAGAAACCCGCTGGTCACCACGGCCAGCACGGCGATAACTGACATCAGCAGCAGCGGCGACAGCCTGACCGGCATCATGTCACCGGCTCCAGGCACATCACGCGTTCGGCTTCGCGGCGCTTAACCAGCCCTGGGAGCTTTCTTCCGCCGCCGTTCACAAAATCGGGCAGGCGGTTACACATGGCAGCCCAGCTGCGCGCCTGTGCATGCTTCCAAATTGTGGTGCGCTGGCGCACGCCCCGGCTGTCGGTAAACCACATCAGCCCAAGACACCCCATGTTGAATGCCGCTGACGCCATGGCGTCGAACTGGTTCTGGTTCATCTCGTCGCCATGGAAATTTTTATTGATGCAGCGCTCGGCGCGTTGAAGGTCTTCTACCCACATCGCGGCGATTTCCGCATCACTGTAGAGATGCGACACACTGATGCCGGACGTCGAACCAATCCCCGCCGTCAGCACGTTGGCCGGGCAAAGGTAAGGGTCACGCCGACAGCCTTCCGCGTCGCCAATCAGCTCAAGCCCGCGCACGCTGGTGCGCACCTCTCCGGCGTACTTCACGCCCACAATGCTGATGATTGCCGCCACGAGGCAGGCCGCCGCTTTTTTCTTTATGCTCATGGCGTTGACCGCCTCTTTTCAGTTCGTGCCATATCCTGCAAGGTGCACACCACGTCATTCATGTTGTGCTGCGTCGCCCTGGCTGCCAGATCTTCAAGAATGGCCGTGCGTTTTTCTTCTTCCTTCTCGACCCGCCGCTTATGGCTTTTGTTAAGGCGATAAGTCAGCACGCCTAAAACAATCCCCGCCAGCATTGACCACTGCGCCAGTGACACGATCCCAATCGTGGTCAGAAACGCCGAAGGCAGGTAAGACAGAAAGGCCGTCAGGCGCTCCATGCTTAATCCCATAGCTGTACTATCTCCGCTTTGTTTTCCGTGTCGGCGGCAAGCTCAGGCAGGGTGATAACCTGACCGGCCATGAGTAACGGGCCGCGTTCGCAAAGCCCCGGATTGGCACTCAGCACGGCCTCTGTCACGCCCGCCGTTTTGCCGTAATGGCGATAACACACAAGGTCCAGCGTATCCCCTTGCAAGGCCATGACGTCCATCAGACCAGCTCCGCCAGTCCGCGACTGAGGTTCTGGATATCGCGTATTGCCCAGTTACCGTCCCGCCATAGCGTGTCAATCTGCGAGGTCAGCGCCTGGGCATGCTTCTCACCCTGTGCCGTGGTGTCAAAATCCCGATAGCCTTCGGTTAACAGCGCCTTGGCGATGGTGTACACGGCGCGGCGATAGCGAAAAACCAATACCGTTGTGTCGTTAATCACCTCTGCGGGCACGTCTTCAAGGGCGGCGTAGCCTGCCTGGTTGAATTTCCAGTCAGCCAACTGCTGATTCACGTACACCACCGCCTCGGTGGCCGACTCATTGAGCCGGTCAGTCGTGACCAGGCCGTTAAGCCGCATCCTGAGACGCAGGTCAGCCAGGCGTATTTCGGGCCAAAAGGGGCCGCTGGTGACTTTTGCGCCGCCGTCGTTGATGTCATCGGCGTTCCCTTCGAGGGGGTTAATTGCTGCTTTGGCTACCAGGCTCATACGTTCACTCTCAACAGGTCGGGCGGTGGACGGCATGAAGTCCTACAACGAAGTTGATCACTTCCGCCGTGCCGCCCTGGTGCGCGGGGGCACATTCTTTTACTCAGCAGCGCTGTCCGTCTTCCGGGCTGCTGGCTTTTTAGGCTTCGCCGTGGCGGTTTTCTTGGCCGTTGGCTGGCGTTTTGCTTTTGCCGGTACTGCCTTCGGCTCCGGCTCCGGTTCTGGCTCCGGTTCCGGCTCGGGTTTTTCCTCGGCCTTTTTCAGCAGTCGTGTAAGCAGCTCAATGTCACGCTTGACGCCAATGTCGCTGAATTCAGCAATGGCTTTTTGCAGATACTCCAGGGCTTCTGGCTGGGTGGCTTCTGTCGTGCGCAGCGTGTAACCGATGGCTTTCCACAGCTTGGCACGGACCGCTTCCGGGGCATCTTCATTGGCCGTCAGACCGTCGAGCGCCTTCAGTAAATCCACATTCACCGTCGCCACGTTGGGCGCGGCCTTAAAGGCGGCGAGCACGGGGTCACAAATTTCGTCCATCAGCGTCACGGCGGCGGTGCGGTTGAACTTGTCCGGCATCGAAAGCTTGTGGCGAATGACGTATTCCCCGATGCGCAAGGCCTCGGCGATGTTTCCGGCGTCAATATGCCAAAGCATGACGCGGGTCAGCACGTCGTCTGCCTGGCCGCTGTCGGCGGCAAGCGTGCCGTCTACCCAGCCCTGATAGTCAGGCAGCAATTTTTGCTTTTCTTCGGCCTTGGCCTTGTTTGCCTGAATGCCCTTCAGGCGGTTCTGGTCGATGCGCAGCCGGTGCAGGATTTGCTCATAGGCCGTCTGGTCAGCCAGCGTGCTGGCCCCGTTGCCACGGTTTTGCGCCATGACGTTTTCAAAGTGCTTTCTTGCCGGTGTCAGCATGATGTTTCCCCCGAAGGCCGGGGAAAACGCCCCCGGCATGGTGTTTATGATTTACTTGCCACCGGCTTAAGCTGCTGCCCAGGTGATGTTTTCAATCAGGCAGCCGAAGCCGTAATCTTCAATGACAAACGCATCATTGGACGATTCGTAGGTCGTGACGCGGTTGAACTCCGGCTCCTCCTTGAGCATCCGGCGCTGTTTTTCTTCCTGCCAGTAAATCGACAGGTTAGAGAGCGAGGTGATGAACATCGCGTGGTCCGGGAAGAACGGCGCGATAAAGGTCGGCATATTGCCAATCTGTTTGCGGGACAAAATCAGCTGACCGGCCAGCGCTTCGCTGTTCGGGTTGTTCTCGCTGATGCCGTTAATCAGCGGGAACTCGCGGGAGGTGACGATATTACGGCCACAGACCACCACCAAATCCGGCGAGGACTTGTACCATTCATCCAGCAGCGAGCTGGTTGCGTCATAGGCCAACGCATCCAGACTGCCGTACATGCCTTTGGCAAGGATTTTGTTGGCGTCGTCGCGACTGGTCAGCGTGACGTTTTTCATGACCCGCGCGGCCGCGTTGGTGCGGTACTTTTGCAGCCAGCCGATATTGACGTCTTGCAACAGCGGGTTGGCGGTTAAATCCGACTTATCGGCACGGCGGGTGCCGTTAAAGCCAATCATGATGCGGTCAAGCGCGCGGCGTTTGATGATCTGATTAGTAATACGCTGCTGAAAGTCCGGGAACTTTGCCCACATATCCAACTGCGAATACGGAATATAGGTGTCGTAGTTGGTCTGTTCGCAGCGGTATTTGTCATCGTCCAGGGTAAGAATGGAGCGCGGCTCCCGGCGGTCGGTATTACCTGAATTTGCACTGGCCACCGGCCCGCTGATACCGAGGCCCAGCTTCTGACCTTCCTGCTCAGGCACGCCGACCACGTTGATCTTTTGCAAAAACTCGCTAGACAGCTGCACCTTGTCTTCCAGCGTTTGCGAAATGCTCGGCGCGATAGCAAAGTGTTTATCCACGTGCTGCGCGGATACGCCGTTAAGCTGCGCCTGGCGCTGGTTGTACAGGTCCCATTTCAGGCGGGTTTCGTTCTTCATGATATCTTTCCTTACGCTCAAATTCGGTTAATGGCTTGCGGTCTTAGCAGTCAGCCAGAAGGGTCTGATCGGCACCGTTGGCACCGCCGTGTGACGGTGGACGTTGGTTGAAATTGCCGTCCTGTTTTTCCAGCTTCGCCGTCAGGGCGGCCAGGTCATCCGTGACTTTTTGCAGTGCGTCTTTGTCGGCAAACTTGACCTGTTGCTGACCAAAAACCTCAATACGTTCCAGCGTATCGGCCTGCGACTGTGCAACCAGTTCCACCGCGTCGCGGATCTCTGCGGCTTCGGCGGAAAACTGGCGCTGGCCTTTGTTTAATAAACCCTTAACGAGAGAGAAGAAGTTTTTACCGGTTTCGGTAGCAGGCGCATCGGCTTCAAATTCAATAACGACCTCTGTCGCGGCACTGAACAAACAGGACGGATGCGTTTTACGGTCGGCCAGCGGGTTAACCTGGCTGCTGGCGCAGAACTGAAGCATTTCAGTGCCCAGGCTTGCCGGTGAGTCAGTGAACGCCAGGCCCATCAGGTACGCGACGCCGGTATCGGCAAACGCAGGGTTAATTTCAATGCTGCTGTAGATTTTTTGGCGTGACTTATTCAGCTCGACCAGCTCGTCGGTGGCGTCAATCTGCGCATAGAGACCCAGCTTGCCTTTTAATGGGCCATCGCTGGTGTCATCCTCAGCCTTGAGTGCCAGCACATCCCCGTACATGCGAAATACGCTGTCAGGGAAAAGGCTTCGCATGTGCTCAAGATTGCAGCGCGCCCCAAAAACCTGCGGGTTATAGCTTTTCGCCATTTGCTCAATGTGCTGGCGTTCCAGCGTTCGGCCGTCACATGTCGCTCCTTCTACCGCCACGCGGAAATATTTAGACTTTGGCATCGTTCAAACTCCGGTTAATTAGTGGTGTCTTCACCCTGTGCCCCTATATTCAATCGCGCAGCAACTCCGCGCCACATATAGGAATTGTCAGCGGCCAGCGACAATCTCCGGTGATATTCCTGCCCCCGCGCACGCGATAGCCTGTACTCATGAAAACCACGACCGATCCCCGCATCGAAGCCAAAAGCCTTTACTGGCAGGCTTACAGCATCCCCCAAATCGCACAGCGGCTTAGGGTGAGTGCCAACACGATTTACTCCTGGCGACGTCGCGACGCCTGGGACGCTGCCACGTTCATTGAACGCGCGGTGGAGCGGACCGAGGTTCGCTATCTGCGGCTGATTGAAAAGGAGGACTTAAGCGCCCAGGACTACAAGACGATTGATTTACTTGGGCGACAGATGGCCCGGCTGTCGCGCGATGAGCGCAAAGAAAAGCAGCTTGAGAAAAAGGAGAAGGCACCTAAAAACCACTTCAGCGCGGAGCAGGTTGCCGAGCTGCGCGCCCTGGTGATGGAGTCGCTCTATGAACATCAAAAGCGCTGGTATAAGCAGAGGAATCTGCGTAACCGCTTCATTCTGAAATCGCGCCAGATTGGGGCCAGCTGGTACTTTGCACGCGAGGCGCTGCTCAGGGCGCTGGAAACCGGCACGAACCAGATTTTCCTGTCGGCCTCCCGCGCCCAGGCGTTCCAGTTCAAGAAATTCATTATTTTTCTGGCGCGCAGCATTGGCGTAGAGCTGAAAGGCGGGGATGAAATTATTTTATCCAACGGGGCGACGCTGTATTTTCTCGGCACCTCAGCGGCCACCGCGCAATCCTATACCGGCGATCTCTATTTTGATGAGGCGTTCTGGGTCGCTAACTTCCTGAATCTGCGAAAAGTGGCGGCAGGCATGGCGACACACGTCGGCTTGCGGCGTACCTATTTTTCAACGCCGTCCAGCGAAGAGCATGAAGCCTATGAGTTCTGGTCCGGGAACCTGTTCAACAGCGGGCGAGGCAAGAAAGACAGGGCGGAATTAGACCTTAGCCATAAGGCACTGAAGGACGGGAAGCTGTGCGGGGACAATATCTGGCGCCAAATTGTGACGGTGCAGGACGTTATCGATCAGGGCTTCACGCTGATTGACCTGGAAGAGATCGAGAACGAAAACAGCCCGGATGAATTCGATAACCTGTATCGCTGCATCTTTGTCAAACAGGGGGAAAGGGCATTTAACTATAACGCGCTGATAGGCTGCGGCGTGGACGGTTACAGCGGCATCTGGCCGGACTGGAACCCTTACGCCCCGCGCCCGCTGGGCAACCGCAAGGTATGGATAGGCTATGACCCTAACGGCAACAGCGACAAGGGGGACAGCGCCGGTCTCGTCGTCCTGGCTCCGCCCATGGTGGCCGGTGGCAAGTTCCGTGTCATTGAGCGCCATCAGCTGCGCGGCATGGAGTTTGAAGAGCAGGCGAACTTCATCAAACAGCTGACCCATATTTATGACGTCCAGCATATCGATATAGACGGGACCGGCATTGGCGAGGCGGTGTATCAGCTGGTTGTGAAGTTTTTCCCGGCGGCACAAAAGCATACCTATACCCCGGCAGTTAAACGCCAGTTGGTACTGAAAGCACAAATGGTTATTCGCGCCGGACGCTTTGAATATGACGCGGGGATGATGGATGTCGTGACCAGCTTCATGACCATCAGAAAATTTATCACGCAGGGCGGCCAGACCTCCTATGCCTCTGACCGCAAGCGCGGCAGCAGTCACGGTGACCTGGCGTGGGCGACCATGCACGCCCTGCAAAATGAACCGCTGGGCAATGATGCCGGCAGCGGTAATGACAGTTTCGTTGAGGAGTTTTAACCATGAGCCGCCGTCGTAAAACCGCCAATAAAGTCAGCCTCAGCACCGCAGGCGAAACCCTGCACCCCGGCGACGCGGTGCAGCAACCGATTGATGAAATTCAGTCTTTCAGCTTCGGCGAACCGACGTCAATCATGGACCAGCGCGATCTGCAGGACTGTATGGAGTGCGCCAAAAATGGGCGCTGGTACGAGCCGCCCATCAGCACCTACGGCCTGGCGCGCATGCTTGAAGGTGCCGTGCACCATCAGTCGCCGCTGATTTTTAAGCGCAACGTGATTATGTCCTGCTATAAACCGCACCCCATGCTGTCACGCCAGGATGCCAGCGCGTTCATTATGGATTACCTGGTGTTCGGGAATGCTTACCTTGAACTCAGAGAAAACCGCCTGGGCCAGCCGCTCAGACTTAAGCACACGCTGGCGAAGTACACGCGACGTGGCGAGGACCTGGATCAATATTGGTTCGTGACCTACTACAACGAAGACTACGCATTTCCGCCCGGCAAGGTTTATCACCTGCGCAGCCCCAGCATTCATCAGGAAATTTACGGTACGCCGGAATACATGTCCGCCATGCAGTCCATCTTGCTCAACGGTGAGGCTACGCTGTTTCGTCGAAACTATTACATCAACGGCAGTCACGCCGGGGTGATTGTCTACCTGACCGATCCCGTTGCCAACAGCGGCGACGTGGAGAAGCTTAAACGTTCATTGACCGAAGCGCGGGGCGGCGGGGCGTTTAAGAATCTTTTTGTTTACGCGGCGGGGGGAAAGAAAGACGGCTTGCAAATTATGCCGTTCAGTCAGATAGCGGCGAAGGATGAATTTACCGGCATTAAGGATGCGACCCGCGACGATATGCTCGCCGTGCACCGCGTCCCACCTCAGCTCATGGGAGTGATACCGAACAACGCCGGGGGGCTGGGTGACATTGAAAAGGCGGCCAAGGTGTTTGCCATCAATGAACTGTACCCCATACAGGAAGTGCTGAAGGACCTGAATGACTGGATCGGCTTTGAGGTTTTCAGCTTTACCCCTTACGCCCTGGCAGAAAACAGCAACTGATCGGCCTTCAATAACCCGAACCTCACCCCTTCTACAAGCCCCTCAGCGCCATGCTGCGGGGCTTTCTCATTTCCTAGGTCAAGGCATGGGCACACCGCTCAAAACATCAAATCGGGCCGATTTTCGGCCAAAAAAACGATTTTGGAAGAATACCCTATGTACCCCCCTCAGCGCGCGACTGCTCCCCCGCCTCGCCCGCGCATAAAAAGGGTGCCTTTTTTTGCACTTTTGCAGTCCGGCCAATCCCGCGCCGTGCCTGGCCTTAATGATGATCTAGCAGTTGTATAAAATTGTGCAAATGGATGCAAATTCGCGCAGCAATTTGCATCTCACTGATCCCATGGCTTAACTGCTACCTACCACGCACCACTGATTAAGCATATATTGTGATAAATCTAATTATTAGAAAAAGGATGGGAAAGCTATGAATCAGGAAGATATCTATGAATTATTGGAAGAGGCTAATAGCTATTTAACTAAGGCTCAGAGGGCGAATCGCATTACCAAGCCAAAAGTGAAGACAATACTTGAACATCTGCGTACATCACTTGAGTACTTAACTCATGATATAAATGATAATTTTTCTAAGCCAAGTAAAGGAAGATTTTTTTTCCCCTACGGAAAGGATAGAGCAGAGTTTGATTTAAGTCTAAAGAGAAATATGCCATTACTAGAAGATGAGTATCCGGCTATTTACTTATTAATTAATAAGTTACAGCCTTTTTCGTGCGGTAATGATTGGCTTACAACCATGTGTAACTTAACGAACCAAGTAAAGCACGTAAAACCGATAGGGATTCTTGAAAAAGAAGTTTCTGAAAGCGTACTTATTTCTGCTGGCGGCATGAACTTGGTTGAGTTTAGGGGAAGTGGTTTAGGTAATGAATTTTCAGGAAGTTCATACAATGGACTTGCCCTTGATGACTTAAAAATCAATAACGGGGTTGTTGAAGTGACAAAAAAAGGCTTAATGACGACGGATTTTAAAGTAACGAAAAAAAATGAGTTATCAATTGATGGAATTGACTATCCCCTATTTCAGTTCCTGAGAAAGTGCCATAACAACATTAGAGATTTTATACCTGAGGTTTATGAGCAACTTAATAAAGCCTCGCAAAGCGATGATAAGATCTAAGCCAATTACTTAAACCCCTGGACATGAAGAGCGTAAAGCGTGAAATTTGCTGGCCAACCTCGAGCTGGCCAACCTTGAATTATGACTAGCTATTTTTTTGAATATGCTTCTTCAATATCTCCTGCTGGTTAGTTTCGGGCTGCGGCCCGTATTTTTCCATTAGCTTCTGGAATCTTTTAAGCGGGTTTGGTGCTTGCGGCGCAGAATAAAGCTCGCCATCGCTTCGCCCCCTGAAATATTCCTGACCAGCGCGCAGTACCTGGCCGCTGAGTAAGGCTTTAATCTCTCCCAGGCTAAGTTCGTAGCCATATGCAATGCGCGAAGCATCCTGCATTTTCTCTATAACTTCGGGGTTTATTCTTGGATTGATGCCAAGGCTAAGCGCGCGGCAGCGTTTTTTCTCTTTTTCCTGGCTTGCTGCGTCTCTAACTCTTCTCACCAGCTTGCGGCGTTCCTTCGGTGTCAGCTTTTCTAGGTTAGAAACGGGCATGTCATTTTCTGTTCTGCCATCCTGTGGCCCGATCCCGGGCCCCGTACAGTTATTGACAGAACTCCAAGGCGTCGCGTTCGCGCCGCTCAAATCAACGGCCAAATCAACGGCACGCTTGGGCACTATCTTCCACTCAACCAATCGGGTGATGATCGGGCAATGACTCCCGACCTGTGTGTCATAAACGCCGCGAATTCTCACGACTTCCTCGCCGAAGGCTGATAGCTCTTCGCCGGACTCATACCAGTTCTTGACGGCCAGTGCGGCCCGCTTCACGAACGGCCCGCCCTGTGCGTTGGTGTAACCGGCCCAATCGCCAACGTCGGCGGCATCATGCGCAGCGGCAAATTCCACTGATAAGCCAATAGCTGTTTCGTGATCGTCTAGGCGGCGCAACTCGCGATAAACCGTGACCGGTGCACCGCCGATAAATTGAAACTGACGGATACGCCAGCGTGCCGCCCAGGCAGAAACGGATGCGGCCATTTCCCGCAGTGGCTTGCCTGACTCGTCGTCTGTTTCGTCGTCCAACGCGAAGCCGTCGATGTTCTTAGAAATGTATTTGGCTATATAACCCGTGGCGCTGCCTTTGTCTGGGTCGATGGGTTCAACATGGAAACGTGCCTTGCGTGCTCTGTCATTTCGTAATTCATAGGCGTCTTCGTCCATAGCGTAATCAGCGATGACTTGTCGAACAGTGTCGACATGCTCAGGTTTCATAAACATCAGCATGTGCCAGTGGGGTGTCCCGTCCTGGTGCGGCTCCGCAACACGTATGCCAAAAATACTAATTTCTTTGCGGGCCAGCTTGGCGCGGATCTTCGCCCAGATATTGCATATATATTTTTGTGTCCCAGATGGGCTAGTGCCTTCCCACTTCGGGTTACGGTGCCCGTGAACATTAGTGGCGTGGTAGCGGGAAGGGGCCGTGATGGTATAAAACTCACCGGCGTAGCCCAGTTCTTCACAGATATTTTCAAAGCCACGAATACGGGTCATTAGCTCACAACGACGAATAGCCGGATTTGATACGCTGGCATCATATTTATCAATCAGGCTGATACGATTACCTTCCTCGTCTTCTAGCTCCATCGACTTTAAAAACTCACGCGTGCGGCGTTTCTGCTCTCTCCATTCTAGGATCGCTTTCCGGCTGGCGTATGCACTGGTTTTCTTGCTGACCTGACCAAAGGCGATATACAAATGTTCACGCCAGATTGCAGCCTGGCGGCGGAGCTTTCTTTTCCACCAATCTGGAGAGTAAAGGCGGGCAATAATCGGCGTCATGTCATCAAGGGATAACTTCTTTTTGTCCTTTAACGGCAAATCTTGCCCAAGTTCACGCGCGATAGACTTCACGCGACTGAACATAGCGGCGGCGGTTTTGAAATCAGAAAGACTTTGCTCTTCGGCTTCGGTACTTACCTTGCTCAATTCGAGAGCAATAAACTGCGCAATATCTTCGGCCAGTGCGTCGATTTTTTCCGTGCTTAAATCCGGCAACTTGTTATACCTCCAGTGAAAATTTATGTTGTCAGCGGTTTGCTTATCAAGGCGATATCTAGAATTAACGAGATTTAGACGTGGAAATATGCGCTCAACGAAATTTTTCGTTAAGTACATATTTGCCCGTTTAACTCCGTTGGAATGCTCAAGACTGGTAATCGTGCCCATAACCACGCGCTGGATAAAATCAGGCTGCTGGTCGAGCTTTTCATAGGCGCGAGTAGTTTCTGCAATCTGAGCGTATAACTCATGATCGGATGCATGCTTTTCGGCATAGGTGGGAATTTCAACAGGGCGCACCGCTTCGCGTTCGGCGTTCCACGAATAAGCCCACTCACGTTCTGCGGGCTTAGTGTCACGAAATGCAGGCGGAGGCGTGGGGGCTTTACGCCCCCGATTATCATGCATCATCTAATTCGATTTCATTATTGCAGTGAGGACAAAAACCGTCATTTTCAGCACGCTGGCCTAAAGTCAGGCTTTCTTTGCATGACCAGCAGCTAATTACTTTTGGTTCTTCATTACCTGGCTTCGAAAGATCCCCAGATAACATGTCGTCCCAGGCTTGTGCCTCATATTCGTTAGGAAACTCCCCATAAAGCCACGTCTTTTCTGTCGCTATGATTGGTGCTTCTACAAGCTCGGTAGCGTCAAAGATTTCTATCGACTGAACCAGCGGGAGAATGCGGCGTTCTAATTCCTTCTTGATTTCCTCTGGAGTTACTGGAGCGCCTATATTTTCAAGACCAGCACAAAAATCACTGATTTCGTGAGCGATCAATGATTCAACAGTTACATTCATGCTGACGCCCTCATAGTTGCGATAATTTCGCGCGCTTTATTACGACCGTCAGATTTGCAACTGATGGATCTGCGAGCATCGATTTGATTAATTTCAAAGCCACCATAAATTTCTAAGGCTTCGGAGGAGTAGCTGTTTGATGCAACGATATGACAACCACGGGCAGCAGCATCACGCAGCGTGTCAGCCAGGCGTTGCTGGTCGTCGATTGAAAAACCAGCCGTGTGATAGGCCGTGAAATCGGCAGTCTTGGACGTAGGTATGTATGGCGGATCGCAATAAATGACATCCCCAGAATTAGCCATTTCTATGCACTCGCTAAAATCCATGCATAGGAATACGGCTTTATCTGCTTTATCCGCAAAGGTACGGATCTCGGCAGCAGGAAAATAAGGGCTTTTGTATTTCCCAAACGGGATATTAAATCCGCCCGACTGGTTATAGCGACACATACCGTTATAACCGTGGCGGTTCAAATAAAGGAATATTGCTGCACGGTAAAACTGATTGCTTGATCTGTTAAATTCATCACGCAGTTGATAATAAGAGATAGGGTTATTTTCATTGTTAAATAGGCTGGCTGCATAACTAATAAAGCGGCTTGGGTTACGCTTTATCATGTTGAACATATTGATTAGGTCGCCATTAATATCACCCAGCACATAAGAGTCATAATCAGTATTTAAAAACACTGTTGCAGAACCCGTAAAAGGCTCGATCAGGCGCTTACCCTCCGGCAAGTGGCGGCGCAACTCGGCAATAACAGAGGCTTTACCCCCAACCCATTTGAGAGGAGAACGCACAATACTACTCATATCAGCCCCCAGACAATTGCAAGGGTAGCTAATGCAGTTGCTA
This sequence comes from Rouxiella sp. S1S-2, assembly GCF_009208105.1. NCBI lineage: Bacteria > Pseudomonadati > Pseudomonadota > Gammaproteobacteria > Enterobacterales > Yersiniaceae > Rouxiella > Rouxiella sp. S1S-2. The sequence continues at coordinate 4,302,674 of NZ_WFKL01000001.1, read as the reverse complement.
TCCAAATGCCGCCACATGCGAGAATTACAACAGCAAAAGTCCGCCGTGGGTATTTCTTCAAAAAATAGCTAAGTGAGTAATTAATCATCTGCTGTTCCTGAATTTTGAATGAGTGAAACCCGACGTAATAAAACGCCGCAAATAACCGTTATGGTTTAAATGTTAATTCTACAATCTGCGATTGGGATAAACGCTGGCAAATTCCTACCGAAATGACTGATTTCATTTAACGCATCAATAATTAAAACCCGCTGCTCTTCGGTGAAGTCAACATAGTTTTTATCAGCGTCATTTTCACGAAATGGTTTTTTATCTCCATTCTTGATAGCAATCCTGTTAGCGCGAAATAAAATCATCTCTCGGTTAGTACGCCCAACCTCTTCACCATGGATTTCCTGTAGAGGATTCATATTAAAAAAACGCGCTGCGTTATTGCTACTAATCTTGGCTTTAGTGCGCCAATCAATAGAAAACTCCTTAAACGGCATTTTTGCTAATTGTTCCATGGAAACCACCTTAGAAAAATATACCCATCAATTTCGCAAACCATCGGGGCCGCTGATTTAGTTGACCTGGTGCGCGACTATAGGGAGCATTAGGATCTGCAACAAATTTACGGCCTGTTGGTAGTTCCATCCAGAAACCACTATTAGCCCATTTTGCGGGGCGCTGGTGATTAACCAGTAATGAAGATAGAGATGGGGACTGTGCTGCAATAACCATTATCAAGCCTCAATTTCTACAGGGAAAAGTTCAGGTTTTTTGCTGTACTGCTTCCAGAAGGTGGCAGCATCACGAAGTTGTTTAGCCTCTTTGCTTCCGGCATATGCTGCGGCATCTGCAAGCCTGAAAAGTTGCTCGGAACCCCATTCAATTTCTGCTGGAGAATCGGCAGGGCAACGAGATGATGCTCGCGCCTGGCGCATTGCGTACATACGCAAAACTTTATTTGCTGCAAGGTAAAATGGCGCAGAAGCGAGGCCATTTATAGGCGCTGTAAACATTGACCGGCTCACGCACGAACCTCCTTACTTCCCCTAGCAGAACTTTTTCTGAAAGTAGCCTTATCACGCATTAATCGGTCAATGTGATAACGCTCGTCTGAGGTAATGATTGCGCGGCAGTGGCGGAGGGCGTCTAAATACTCTTGCATCATGATGAAACGCTTAGGCCGCTTCGAACCTGGCATTCCTTCGCGGTGTACAGGGATTTGGTTTCTATCCATCAAATGCTGAACTGATTTGAGAGTACGGCCAGTGAGATACGCGAACTCCTCGGCACAAACAAATATCTGATTAGCTAATTCATCACGATGCATATCGCGGATTTTATTAGTTTGCTTTTCCGTCATCCTGCACACGCGTATTGCCCGTCCAGAGTCAACAGGAAACTGCCTTTCGTAGTTAGTTTCGATTTCGCTGATTTTTTTCATTGTGCTAAAGTTCCTTAGTTGGCCCCCGTTGGGGCTAATTCGGTACAGGTGATGCTTTGTCGTCACCTGCTCTTTGTTTCCCCATAAAATACGAGAACTCCCAAAGTATGTCAATTGCGCAAAGTGAGAAACTGAAGCTCATTAGAGATTCAGAACGCCTAAAATCAAAGGAAATAGCTGAAATCATTGGAGTTAACTACAGCACTTATAACGGTTATGAGTTGGGAAAAACAAAGATGTCTCTTGAATCGGCAATTCGACTCTTCGGACACCCACGTTTTCATAAATACCAGGATTGGTTTATGTATGACCGCACGGACGCAGCGAAGGGGCAAATTGCTCCAGCGCTAGCGCTTTATATGCCAAGCAAAACAGACTCACCCCGTTAAGGGATGAAAATTGGTTAGATATTTACTACCTATGGGCTGAAGACCTGCTGGTAGAAATTTCGCAGTACATCGGAGGGTTATCTTATGTCGATTAAGAAACTCGAAGATGGTCGCTTTGAAGTAGACGTTAGACCACGGGGACGCGACGGAAAGCGTATCCGTAAGAAGTTCGACCGCAAGGCAGATGCTCATTCTTTTGAAAAGAGCATAATTGCTAAGTACCAGAACAAAGACTACCTCAGTCGTCCGGCAGATAAGCGCCGTATGAGCGAGTTTGTAGAATTATGGTGGATGCTGCTTGGCCGTAATTTGCCCTATGCCAACCGCAGATTAAACACCATAAACGGAATCTGTCGTGATATGGAAGATCCGATGCTTTACCAGGTTGATTCAAAGTGCATAGTTGCTTATCGCGCTTACCGCCTGGAGCAGGGAATAAAGGCCTCGACTATCAACCATGACTTATTTGCTTTAAGTGGAGTTTTCAAAACCATGGCAAAGATTGGTGAATATCACGGTGAAAATCCAGTTTCCACATTATCCCCACTCAAGGAAGTTCGGTCCGAGATGTCTTATCTTACCGCCCGTGAGATTGACACCTTATTATCCCAGCTGGTAGGTGATTACTACCGAATAGCAGTGTTATGTCTTGCAACGGGTGCTAGATGGGGGGAGGCTTACAGTCTTAAGGCAGAGAACATCGTGCACAATAACGTTATGTTTTCGCACACTAAGAATGGTGATAAGCGAGTAGTCCCTATCTCCCAGGATATTGCTGATATCGTCAAAAATCGTGAGTCTGGCAGGTTATTTCGCGTTAGTTACAGCCGATTTAGAAAAATGATGAAGGAAGCAAAACCAAATCTACCTGACGGGCAAGCGGCTCATGCTTTGCGGCATACTTTTGCAACGCACTTTATGATGAAGGGGGGAAATATAATCACACTACAGAGGATTCTTGGTCATTCGGATGTGTCGCAGACAATGACTTATGCACACTTCTCACCGGATTACCTGGCCGATGCCGTGAATTATAATCCTTTGACATCTGCGTCCGCGCTGTGTCCACACCCTAATGACACGTCCACATTGCGTCCACACCTTTGCGGTTCTGAGGGGGTGAGTGGGGTGTAGCGGGGCTTTAAATTCTTGATTAACCACAGTCACATAAGTGGCTGTGGCATTAATAAACCTCCCAGCAAGGGGAAGGTCAAGGGGACAAAATGAATATTAGCGATGTGGCAAAAAAAACCGGTTTAACCAGTAAAGCGATCCGTTTTTATGAGGAGAAAGGCCTGGTTACAGCGCCCATGCGCAGCGAAAATGGCTACCGCAGCTATGCCCCCAAACAGATTGAAGAACTCACACTTTTACGTCAGGCGAGACAGGTAGGGTTTAATCTTGAAGAGTGCCAGGAGCTGGTGGCATTGTTCAATGACCCGCAGCGACACAGTGCTGATGTGAAAGCTCGAACGCTAGAAAAAGCGGACGAGATTGGAAGGCACATCGAAGAACTTAAAGAAATGCATCAGAGATTACTGCTGCTTGCTGAGTCTTGTCCCGGGGATGAAGGGGCATTTTGCCCAATCATCGATAATTTGAGCGGGTGCTGTAAAAAATAGTTTTCAGGTTGCAGCGTAAATAAAGTTCATAATTTTCAGATAATTAGTCCGTCATTCTTCTAAATTTAATAGTTTGTGTATTTATATAGCGCGCAATTTAATTGCATATATTTAAGTTGTGCGCTATTAATTATCACAACAAAAAAACACCCCATACCCCATTTAAAACCTTAGAAGGAATTATCATGAAGACGACGTTGACTTCCGCAGCTCTTGCCATGTCGCTGATTTCTGCCAGTGCCTTCGCCGCACCGGTGTTGGAACCCGCCACCCAAAGCTTTGTAGATTCTCTTGCTGGCTCCACGCCAATTTATAAATTGACACCAGCGCAGGCGCGTAAGGTATTAGAAGGCGCTCAGGCTCATCCAGCACATTTGTTGAACGTTGAAATTCAAGACAAAGTGCTGCCGGTCGGGCCTAAAGGCCACACGTCGATTCGAGTCATTCGTCCGCAAGGAATGACAGGAAAACTGCCGGTTATTGTCTACTTCCACGGAGCCGGTTGGGTAATGGGAGATAAAAATACCCACGATCGTTTAGTCCGTGAGTTGGCCGTAGGCAGTCGTGCTGTTCTGGTATTTGTCGATTATGATCGCTCACCGGAAAACCGCTATCCTGTTGCGATTGAAGAAGATTATGCCGTGACAAAATATGTTGCCGAGCATGCCGATGAGTTCAACATTGACGCGTCTCAACTGGCGGTTGCCGGTGACAGTGTCGGGGGTAATATGGCGGCGGTGGTAACCTTGTTGGCTAAAGAAAGAAAAACGCCGGCCATTAAATCACAATTGCTGTTTTATCCGGTGACCTCGGCTGATTTCAACAACGGTTCTTATAATCAGTTCGCAGAAGGGCCGTGGTTGACGCGTGAAGGGATGAAATGGTTCTGGAATCAATATGAGCCAGACGTAGCCAAACGTGCCGATCCGCACATCTCGCCGTTAAATGCCTCGATTGAACAGCTCAAAAATCTGCCTCAGGCGTTGGTCATAACCGATGAAAACGACGTGCTGCGCGATGAAGGTGAAGCCTATGCGCGTAAACTGACTCAGGCCGGTGTGCGAGTCACTGCCACCCGCTATGCTGGCACCATTCATGACTTTGTCATGTTAAATGCTCTGGCTGCGACACCTGCTGCAGAAGCCGCCACCGCGCAGGCTGCGCAGTTCCTGAAAGAAACGCTGTATAAATAGAAAAATTTGAGTCGGTCGGGAGTGAATAACGGCAGACACTGTGCCTGTCGTTATCCATAAATAGCGCCCCTGGATCCTTAAGGGTAGCGGACCACCCGCAGTGTGTTGCCCTCAACGCCGGTGACGGTGACCTCTTCTCCGGCGTTCAACGTTTCTGCGCAGCTGACTCGCCAGGTGCTGTCACCGATGCGGATCCGACTATAGCCATTTTCGGGTTGCTCGAGCAAATGCCCATGCAGTCCAACCATTTGTCTACCGCGCTGATTCAAACTTTCGTTTGCAGTGGTGTCATCAGGCTTACGTTTTAGCCAATTGGCCCACAGTAGCGCAGCGACAATGGTCAGCACGGCAAAAGCTACGCCTTGCCACTCCCATGAAAGCGGCACTACCCAAACCAGTAAACCTACCAGTGCAGCGGCCACACCGCTCCACAGCAGATAACCGCTGGCACCCAGCAGCTCGGCGGCCAGCAACAGCCCACCGAGTGACAGCCAAAACAGATGTGGACTTGCCATCAACTGCTGCAGCATTATTTTCCGCCTTTAGTTTCTTTCAATAGTTCAGCAATACCGCCAATCGAGCCCATCAGGCTGGTCGCATCCAACGGCATCATGATGACTTTACTGTTATTGGCCGAGCCTATTTTGGTCAGCGCTTCAGTATATTTCTGTGCAATAAAATAGTTGATAGCCTGCACGTCACCGGCGGCAATAGCCGCAGACACTACCTGTGTTGCCTTCGCCTCGGCTTCGGCGCTACGTTCACGTGCTTCTGCCTGCAAAAATGTTGATTGGCGCTCGCCTTCAGCCTTGAGTATTTGCGATTGCTTTTCACCCTCGGCGCGAAGGATCGCAGACTGGCGCACCCCTTCGGCTTCAAGAATGTCGGCGCGTTTCGTTCTTTCTGCTTTCATCTGCGCATTCATGGCAGAAATAAGCTCGGCCGGTGGGCGCACATCGCGAATTTCAATACGGGTGATTTTTACCCCCCACGGATTGGTGGCTTCATCGACAATGTGCAGCAGGCGCGCGTTAATATTATCGCGCTGGGAGAGCATCTCATCTAGCTCCATTGAACCCAGAACGGTGCGGAAGTTGGTCATGGTGAGGTTCATGATCGCCTGTTCGAGATTGCTTACCTCATAGGCGGCGCGGGCCGGGTCGATGACCTGAATAAAGCACACTGCATCGATGGCAACGTTGGCATTATCGCGCGAGATTATCTCCTGAGAGGGGATATCCAGCACCTGTTCCATCATGTTTATTTTGCGGCCTACGCGGTCCATAAAAGGCACCACCAGATTCAGACCAGGCATCAGCGTTTTGGTATAGCGGCCAAAACGTTCGACGGTCCATTGAAAGCCCTGAGGCACGATTTTGACGCCAGCAAATACCACGATCAGCGCTAATACGACCACAACGGGTATAAAAGTCAGCATGGTTAAAACTCCTGTAATGATATGTCCCGAAAATTCGGTAAAACCGTTCCCTGTGCTACGGGCAAGCCACCGCAGCGGTTAAATCATCGCATATTTAGAACAGAGGGGCGTAACTTAAGAATAGTTCAGAGACAAATTGATTTGCTGGAGACGTCTCGCAGAAACGACACGCTGTTTTCGAGAGAGAGGAAAACAGCGTGTATTGAGTCAATATCAGGTGTAGACAGTAGGGCTGGGTAACGGCGAGTGCGTCATCAAGCTCTATTTTGAGTAAAGCAGAAAATATATTAGTAAAGCAGCGAGTAGAGCTGGCGACGATATTTAGCGGCTAAGGCGTCACCCGTGCCAAGCGCGGCTAAAATGTCCATCAGCGTTTTACGCGCAGTACCGTTTCCAGCGGCTAAATCTTTTTTCAGATGGCCAAGCAGCAGCTCCAGCGCCTCTTCATTGCGGCCCACCTGGTGTAACTGCAGTGACAGCTGCACCGCCAGCTCGACGTTTTGCGGATCTTGTTCAATTTGCTGCTGCAACAGCTGAATTTCAGGGGTATCGGCCGCCTGTTTCAGCAGGTCGATTTGCGCAACCAGGCCCTGATAACGGGTATCGCGGTCCTGCAGCGGAATCGTTGCCAGCACCGCTTCTGCATCCTCGCTGCGGTTAAGCAAAATTTGTGCCTCAGCCAGGCTCAGGCCAATGTCGCTGCGTTGATTACTGAGGTTCCAGGCGTCTTTAAGCAGTGGCAGGGCTTCAATGACCTTGCCCTCCTGCATCAGTTCGGCGGCCTGAGCGGCTTTAAGTTCTTCTTCTTTAGGCAATACTTTGCTGAGCAGTTCGCGGATCACTTCTTCCGGCTGCGGACCCTGGAAACCATCAACCGGTTGGCCTTCCTGGAATAAATAAACCGCAGGAATAGAGCGTAAGCCAAACTGAGAGGCGATGGCCTGCTGTGCGTCGCAGTCCACTTTTGCCAGAACAAACTGTCCCGCATATTCTGCCGCCAGTTTATCAAGGATTGGACCGAGTACCAGACAGTGCTGGCTGCGTTCAGACCAGAAATAAAACATGACCGGGACCGTCATTGACTGGTCCAGCGTCTGATGCAGGTTAGATTCGTTGATATCAATCGATAAAGGTTGTGCAAGCATGAATTCTTTTCTCTCTCGTCCGTTCCGTTTGGAGAATATATGGGGGCAATTTATTCTCCTTCAAGCGAAAATTTTAACTATTGCCTCTGAGCAGCCTATCCAGCAGACGGCTGGGGAGCAGGCGTTTCAACACCGGGATTGCGTGGGCCATTAAGGTCACCGGATACCGTAATCGGGCACGCGGACTCTCTAAAGCATGGCGCAATTTTGGCAAAACGGCGTCAGAAGTGAGAGTAAATCGTTCTGCCAGACTCGGGTTAACCACCGGTTTATCAGACTGCGTCTGCCTGACGTTCTGAGTAAAGTTGCTGTGCAGCGGGCCCGGTTCAATCAGGCTGACCTGAATTCCGCTGCCGTGCAGCTCCATTCGCAGCGTATCGGACCACGCTTCGAGCGCAAACTTGCTGGCAGCATAGACGCCGCGATTGGGCGTAGTTATTAGTCCCATGACTGAGCTAGTCTGAATAATCCGCCCTTCGCCGTGCGGCAACATTGCAGGCAGCAGCAGCTGGGTTAGCTGATGAGTGCCAAAGAGATTGGTCGAAAATTGCTGTTCAAACTGCTCACGGCTAACGGAATGCAGAGGACCATAAACGCCATATCCGGCGTTATTAAATAATCCATACAGTCGGTTTTCGGTGAGTTCAATCACGTTGGCTGCGGCCTGCGCGACGCTATTTCTATCGTCTAAATCCAGCGCGATGGTTTCAAAGCCCAGCTGACGAAGGTTGTCGATATCCTGTGTTTTCCGACAGGCCGCCAACACGCGATAACCGCGATTTCTGAGATCCTGAGCAGCGACCAGGCCAATTCCACTGGAGCAACCGGTAATCAATACGGCTTTTTGCATAACTTTACCTGTTGAAGGCCCCTAATATTTGAAGATTATGGTTTACTCATTGATGGAGCAACCAAAGGTGCCAGTTTGCCGGACATCCAGTCGGCAATAAAATTCTGAGCCGCTTGATTCGGGTGAAGCCCGTCATCCTGCATCCATTCCGGTTTAATCGCTACCTGTTCCATAAAGAAAGGCACTAACGGAATATCCGCCTGTTTCGCAAGCGCGGGATAAATCGCGTAAAACGCATCGTTATAGCGTTTACCATAATTGGGCGGCAGGCGTATTTGCATCAAAAGCGGTTCGGCGTTGGACTGTTTAACCCGCGTCACGATTTGATTCAGCGTCTGACTGATGGTGGGCGGAGCGAAACCGCGCAGGCCGTCATTGGCGCCCAGCTCAATCAATACCCAGCGTGGATGATGCTGCTCAAGCAGCCCCGGCAGACGAGCCAGACCCTGCGCGGAGGTATCACCGCTGATGCTTGCATTAACTATGTCAGGCATACCGCCACGCTTTTTCCACTGCTCGTTGAGCAGCGTGGGCCACGAGGTGTTTGCCGGTAAACGGTAAACCGCACTTAAACTATCGCCTACAATCAGCAGCGTATCAGCAGCAACGGCGCGAAAACTTAACATTCCCATCAACAGAAGGAAGGGAAGATGCCAGCGGAAAACGTACTTGAAGTTCATCATCTTAGTAAACACGTCGGTCAGGGGGAACATGAGTTATCCATCCTGTCCGGTGTTGAGCTGGTTGTCAAACCCGCTCAAACTATTGCGCTGATCGGCGAGTCGGGTTCGGGGAAATCAACATTACTGGGCATTCTTGCCGGGTTGGACGACGGCAGCAGCGGCGACGTTACGCTACTGGGTAAACCGCTTACCTCGCTAAATGAGGAGGGACGAGCCGCGCTGCGGGCCAAAAATGTTGGCTTTGTGTTTCAGTCATTTATGTTGGTGCCAACTCTGAATGCCTTAGAGAACGTTCAGCTGCCTGCCTTACTGCGCGGTGAAACCGATGCCAGCAGCCGGGAGCAGGCGGTGCAATTACTGAACCAGCTTGGGCTAGGCAAGCGCCTGCACCATTTACCGGCCCAACTTTCCGGCGGTGAGCAGCAGCGGGTTGCGTTGGCGCGCGCGTTTATCGGTAAACCGAAACTGCTGTTTGCCGATGAACCTACCGGTAATCTTGACCGTCAGACCGGTGAACGCATTGCCGATCTGCTGTTTTCGTTTAATCGTGATAATCATACGACGCTGATTCTGGTGACCCATGACGAACAATTGGCCGCGCGTTGTCAAAGGCGACTGCGGCTGCGTGACGGAAAACTGTGGGAGGATGCATGATTTGGCGTTGGTTCTGGCGTGAGTGGCGTTCACCGTCGCTGCTGATTGTTTGGCTTTCCCTGACGCTCGCCGTGGCCTGCGTGCTGGCGCTGGGCAGCATCAGCGACCGAATGGATAAAGGTCTCAGTGAGCAAAGCCGCGACTTTATTGCCGGTGACCGTGTGCTGCAGTCTGCGCGGCCGATCACTGAGGCCTGGATCGCCGATGCGCAGCAGCAGGGTTTAAAAGTCAGCCGCCAGCTGTCGTTTATGACTATGACCTTTGCCGGTAATACGCCGCAGCTGGCGTCGGTGAAGGCTACTGACTTGGCGTACCCCCTTTATGGCAATCTCGACACCCAGCCGGCGGGCATGAAACCGCAGCCAGGTACGGTGCTGGTCGCGCCTCGACTTTTGGCGCTGCTTAACCTGAAAGTGGGGGACAACCTCGACGTGGGCGATACTACGCTACGTATCGCAGCCGTTATAAATCAAGAGCCTGATTCGGGTTTTAACCCGTTTGAGACGGCACCCAGAATTATCATGAATCTGGACGACGTGCCGAAAACCGGTGCTGTCCAGCCCGGTAGCCGCATAACGTATCGCTACATGTTTGCCGGTTCAGCACAAAGTATCCAGACCTATGGTCAGGCAGTGAAAGGTCTGCTGCGTCCGGACCAGCGCTGGTACGGTATGGAAGAGTCCGACGGTGCGCTCAGCCGTTCACTGCAGCGTTCACAGCAATTTTTAACGCTTTCGGCCCTGTTGACGCTCATGCTGTCTATTGCCGCCGTGGCGGTGTCGATGAGCCACTATTGCCGCAGTCGCTACGATTTGGTGGCGGTGCTGAAAACGTTGGGGGCAGGGCGTCGGGCACTGCAAAAACTGATTATCGGCCAATGGGTGGCGGTGCTTTTACTTGCTGCTGTGGCGGGCAGTTTTATCGGGCTCGGATTTGAAGCCCTGCTGATGAAAATGCTTGCGCCGGTTCTGCCGGGCAAATTGCCAACGGCGGGCCTGTGGCCATGGGTATGGTCGATGGGGGCACTGGTGGTCATTTCGCTGCTGGTGGGTCTACGGCCCTATCGTCAGTTGGTTGCTACGTTACCGCTGCGCGTACTTCGCCAAGATGTGGTTGCCAATGTTTGGCCGTTACGCTATTTCTTGCCGGTAATTACCCTGGTGGTCGTCGGATTACTGGTGGCATTAGTGGGCAACAGCGCTCTGCTGTGGGCGCTGCTCGGCGGTATTGTCGTGCTTTCACTGTTACTGGGTGGCATTGGCTGGTTGAGCCTACTGCTGCTGCGCCGCCTGACCGTGAGTCATCTGGGATTGCGTTTAGCCATTAATCGCCTGCTTCGACAGCCGTGGGTTACGCTTAGCCAACTGGCCGCGTTTTCGATGTCATTTATGCTTTTGGCCCTGCTGTTGGTGCTGCGTGGTGACTTACTCAGTCAGTGGCAGCAACAACTTCCCCCTGACAGTCCGAACTATTTCTTGCTCAATATCACCAAGGAGCAAGTACCGCAGGTCACCGATTTTCTACGCCAGCATAAGGTTGAGCCCGATACTTTCTATCCTATCGTGCGCGTCAGGCTGACCAAAATTAATCAGCAGGACGCCACTAGCCTGATTAAACCGGGTGATTCAGGCCGTGAAGCCATCGACCGTGAACTTAATCTGACCTGGATGCAGGGATTGCCCACGCACAATCAGGTTATTGAAGGCAGTGGATCGCCGAAGGTCGGCGAGGTATCGATCGATCAGGGTATTGCTGAAAGGTTGGGCATTAAACTTGGTGATACTGTGACGTTTAGCGGCGACACGCAGGATTTCAGCGCCAAGGTTACCAGTATGCGCAAAGTCGATTGGGACAGCCTACGACCCAACTTTTACTTTATTTTCCCGCCAGGGGCGCTCGATGCACAGCCGCAAAGCTGGCTGACAAGCTTCCACTATCAGCAAAGTGGGCCCATGCTGGTTGAGTTAAACCGTCAGTTCCCAACCCTTAGCCTGTTGGATATTGGCACTATTTTGCGCCAAATCGGTGACGTGCTTCAACAGGTGAGCCGTGCGCTGGAAGTGATGGTAATACTGGTTATTCTCTGCGGCGGTTTGCTATTACTGGCTCAAATTCAGGTAGGTATGCGCCAGCGTCGGCAGGAATTGGTCGTTTATCGCACGCTAGGTGCCAGTAAAAAACTGCTGCGCAGCACGCTGTGGTGTGAGTTTGCGGTGCTGGGATTGGTCGCGGGCATTGCTGCTGCAGTGGGGGCAGAAGCGGCGCTTTGGCTGCTGCAGCGTAAAGTATTCGATTTCCCTTGGCAGCCAAACATGGTGTTATGGTGGTCGGTGCCCATCACCAGCGCTGTGTTGCTGTCGCTGTGCGGCAGTTGGTTAGGCGTTCGGTTGTTACGAGGCAAGGCGCTGTTTCGCAGTTATCAAGGTTAATGATGGTATTAACTAATAGATTTCAAGCTGCAGGTAGCTAACGCATCTGCAGCTTGAAAGAGGCAGAATATGACTAAAGCTTCTCTAACGCCCAGGCTATTCCGCTGGCATATTCCGCTGGCAGCAAAGGAACAAGCGCCTGCAGATTATCTTTGAGCAGCAGAGGACTTGCGTCGTTGAGGTTAAGGTGCCCAACTTTGCGACCGGTGCGCACTTCTTTGTCATACCAGTGCAGATGCACCAGCGGTTGACTCAGCCAGGCAGTGTTTACATCGGTACCAATCAGGTTCACCATCACAGATGGCGTACTGACAACCGGCGTTGGTAAGGGCAGCGCGAGAATCGCCCGCAGATGCAGTTCAAACTGGCTGATGGATGCGCCATTTTGCGTCCAGTGGCCGCTATTGTGCACGCGCGGTGCCAGCTCGTTAATCAACAAGCCTTCAGGAACAATAAAACATTCCATCGCCATCACGCCAACATAGCCCAGCTCGTTCATAATGGCTGACAGCATAGACTCAGCCTGCTGCTGTTGCGCGGTATTCGGCGTCGGTAAGGCCACGCTGGTGCGTAAGATACCGTCCTGATGCAGATTGTGGGTCAAGGGATAAAATACCGTCTTCCCATCGTGCCCGCGCGCGCCAACCAGTGAGACTTCACCAGAGAAATTAATACCCTGCTCGACGATACACTCACCGTAGCAATCCTGTGGCAGAGTAGCTTCTTCACCCTGACGGAAACGCCACTGTCCACGGCCGTCATAGCCGCCAACGCGACGTTTAACGATCGCCAGCTCACCCAGGCGGGCATAAATATCCGCCCATTCTGCGGTATCGGCCAGCAACTGCCACGGAGCGGTAGCTAAACCTAATTGGTCAAGCAGCTGCTTTTGGGTCAGTCGGTCGGCCAGACGTGGGAAAATATCACGATTCACAAAGCCGGTATGGCTTGCCAACTCACGAGTTAACGCAGTTTCTGGCCAGCGCTCAACTTCAGCGGTGATCACGCTATTTTGAAAAGGAACAGCTTCAGGTTCGGCGTCGATACCCACCGGATAAACGGCGATGCCCAAGGGTTCTCCTGCCTGACGCAGCATGCGGCCTAACTGACCGTTTCCGAGTACGCAGACCGGCTTCATGCTTCCTCCCGCGGGTCGGGATTATTCAGGACTTCGTCAGTTTGTTCTTTGCGCCAGGTGGCTAATGCACCCGCAATGCGGCTGTCATGCAAAGCTAAAATTTGTGCGGCGAGCAGGGCTGCATTCGCTGCGCCCGCTTTACCTATAGCCAGCGTACCCACCGGAATACCGCGCGGCATTTGTACGATGGAATAAAGACTGTCAACGCCGCTCAGAGCGGCGCTTTGTACCGGCACGCCCAGCACAGGAACCAGTGTTTTCGCCGCGATCATACCCGGCAGATGCGCAGCACCACCGGCACCCGCGATGATCACATCCAGTCCATTTTCAGACGCTTGCTCGGCAAAGCTGAACAGTTTGTCCGGCGTGCGATGAGCGGAGACTACCTCGACATGAAAAGGGATATTCAGCGTTGTGAGGACGTCTGCAGCGAACTGCATGGTAGCCCAGTCACTTTTAGACCCCATGACGATAGCGATTTTTGCCGGGGTAACGTTGGATGTCATGCCTGTAAAGCTCCTGTGATTATGCAAGCGTTGTCAGGTGGCGGTACAAACAAAATGTTTACCTGACCGAGAGGGCGCAAATAATAGCACGGCAAAACCGCAAGGAAAACGGTTGCGTCGCCGGAATCTGGCGAAGATTCAGCAATCACTCAATGTAATCAAGGGGAAATAAATTCCTTGATTAATGGTATTGCTTAAAACGGGAAGGTAATAAGCTCTACGCCATCGGCGGTCACTTTCACCACGGAGCCTTCCTCGTGCCAGGCCCCGAGCACGGCGCGGTGACCTAACGTTTCGCCAAGTTCAACGTTGTGAATGGCCGGTCGATGAGTATGGCCGTGGATCATCCACTCAACGCCGTGAGTCTGCATTTCTTGCACCACCGCGTGCTGATTAACATCCATAATTGTCAGATCTTTATGGCTGTTTGACGCCTTGCTTCCGGCACGCATTTTGGCGGCAATCTGCAGTCGCCATTTGAGCGGAAGCATGAGGAAAAGTTTTTGAATAAGAGGGTTATGCACTTTTTTGCGAAACTTTTGATAGCTCACGTCGTCAATGCACAGGGTATCGCCGTGTAAAATCAGCACTCGACGCCCATAAAGTTCCAGCACCTTCTTTTCCGGCAATAACGTCATCAGGCTGTCGCGGGCAAAACGCCGACCCAGCAAAAAATCCCGATTACCGTGAATAAAAAAGCAGGGAACGCCCTGTTGATGCAACGCATTGAGAGCACTGGCGATTTCTGCATGCAACGGTTGGGGATCATCGTCACCGATCCAGGCTTCAAACAGGTCACCTAGAATGTAGAGCGCTTCGGCCTGTGGCGCATCTTCGCGCAAAAAACGCAGAAAACCGGCAGTAATTGCCGGTTCCTGTACGCAAAGATGGATATCTGCGATAAAAAACGTTGTCATTCCTGCGTCGCGTTATTCGCTAACGGTAACGCTTTTGATGATTACGTCTTCTACTGGTACGTCCTGGTGCATGCCGCTGCGGCCCGTTTTAACTGATTTGATTTTTTCAACAACGTCCAGACCGCCGGTCACTTCTGCAAATACGCAGTAGCCCCAGCCCTGAGCGTTTTGACCGCTGAAGTTCAGGAAATCATTATCAGTCACGTTGATGAAAAACTGTGCGGTGGCGGAATGTGGATCGTTGGTACGCGCCATTGCCAGCGTGCCGCGGGTGTTTTTCAGACCGTTGTTCGCTTCGTTCTTGATAGGTGCATCGGTGTTTTTCTGGTTCATACCAGGCTCAAAACCGCCGCCCTGGATCATGAAACCGTTAATCACACGGTGGAAAATAGTGTTGTCGTAGAAACCTTTACGGCAATAGTTCAGGAAGTTTTCAACGGTGACTGGCGCTTTGTCAGCAAAGGTGTTGATAACGATGTCGCCGTGATTGGTGTGAAAAGTGACCATAATAATCATCCTGCTTTTGTTAGTGTTTACTCATTGATGAGGCAGTACTATAGCCTTTTCTTATACCATAACTCAAAAGTAGCCGTCAGCCCCTTGTGTTTAAGAGGGCCATTTAAGACAGAATGACGAACACATAGACGGTTTAATTGTTATATTATAACAATATTGACGTGGCTAATATGCGTATCGCGCGGCTTATAACGTTTCAGCAGCGGGCTTTTCGTTATATTATGAGCGGTATACGTGTAACTATTTGCCATTGAATCACACCATAATTACCCACAACACAATTGGAATAGCTCGATGCTGAAGATTTTTAACACCCTGAGTCGCCAAAAAGAGGAATTTAAACCAATTCATGCCGGAAAAATCGGTATGTACGTGTGTGGGATTACCGTTTACGACCTCTGTCACATTGGACATGGGCGTACTTTTGTTTCTTTTGACGTCGTGGCGCGTTATTTACGTTATTCAGGCTATGCGCTGAAATACGTGCGTAATATCACCGACATTGACGATAAAATTATTAAACGTGCTGCCGATAATGGCGAGGGTTTTAACGATCTCACCCACCGGATGATCGCTGAAATGCACGCCGATTTCGACGCATTAGGGATCCTGCCTCCGGATCTGGAGCCGCGCGCGACTCACCATATTCCCGAGATCATTGAGATCGTCCAGCGTTTGATTGACCGAGATCACGCCTACGTGGCCATCAATGGAGACGTGATGTTTTCGGTGGCGAGCGATCCTGAATACGGATTGCTGTCTCGTCAGGATCTCGACCAACTTCAGGCCGGTGCACGCGTTGAAGTGGCCGATGTAAAACGTAATCCGATGGATTTCGTGCTGTGGAAAATGTCCAAAGAGGGCGAACCAAGCTGGAATTCGCCTTGGGGTAACGGTCGTCCAGGTTGGCATATTGAGTGTTCGGCTATGAACTGCAAACAACTGGGTTCGCATTTTGATATTCACGGCGGTGGCTCTGATCTGATGTTCCCGCACCATGAAAATGAAATTGCCCAGTCAAGCTGTGCGCACGATGGTCCTTACGTCAATACCTGGATGCACTCGGGTATGGTAATGATTGACCGCGAAAAAATGTCTAAATCGCTGGATAACTTTTTCACCGTTCGCGACGTGCTGAAATACTACGACGCCGAAAGCGTGCGTTATTTCCTGATGTCGGGCCACTATCGCAGTCAGTTAAACTACAGCGAAGAAAATCTAAAACTGGCACGTACTTCAATGGAGCGTCTTTACACTGCACTGCGTGGAACCGATGCGAGCGCCTTGCCGGCAGGCGGCGAAGCCTTTGAAGCGCGTTTTCGTGCCGCAATGGATGATGATTTCAACACGCCGGAAGCCTACTCGGTGCTGTTTGACATGGCGCGCGATATTAATCGCCTGAAGGCTGAAAATCCGGCCGCGGCCAACGGCTTGGCGGCTGAATTACGTCGTTTGGCGGGCGTTTTGGGGCTGTTGACACAAGATCCGGAGCAGTTCCTGCAGTCCGGAGCGCAGGCTGACGGCAATGGCGAAGTGACTGAAATTGAAGCGTTGATCAAACAGCGTAACGACGCGCGTGCCAGTAAAAATTGGGCCATGGCCGACCAAGCTCGCGACCGTTTAAACGAGATGGGTATCGTGCTGGAAGATGGGGCCGCGGGCACCACCTGGCGTCGTAAATAAATCTACAGATTTACAGTTCGGTTTTTCCCCATAAAAAAACGGCGGTTAATTGCTTAACCGCCGTTTTTTGCGTTATCAACTGGGCTGATTACGCGGAGGCTTTAACCACCATTTTGCTACTGGCGAATTCAACCTGCTGATCGGCCAGAATTTTGCAACGTTTGCGGGTTTCGACCTTCCCGTTGACCTTAACCTGACCTTCGGCAATCACCGCTTTAGCTGCTGCGCCGCTCTCACACCAGCCCATAAATTTGAGCAGATCGCAGAGTTCAACGTGCGGGTGAGATTCGAGAAAAAAAGTTTCCATGCCATCCTGTCTTAGTGAGTATTCACGTCGTGATATTCCTCGCAAGCCTGCAAGGTATTTTGAATAAGTGTAGCAACAGTCATAGGACCAACGCCACCTGGAACCGGCGTAATGAAAGATGCGCGTTCAGAGGCCGCTTCAAATTCCACATCGCCGACTACTTTACCACTTTCCAGACGGTTAATACCGACATCAATCACGATAGCACCCGGTTTGATCCATTCCCCTGGAATAAAGCCCGGTTTACCGACCGCGACTACCACCAAATCAGCGTTCTCGACGTGGTGACGCAGATTTTTGGTGAAGCGGTGCGTGACGGTCGTGGTGCAACCGGCTAACAGCAGTTCCATGCTCATCGGACGGCCCACAATGTTAGATGCACCAATGACCACGGCATTCAGGCCGAAGGTGTCGATATTATAACGCTCCAGCAGCGTCACAATGCCGCGCGGTGTGCAAGGGCGCAGCTTTGGCGCACGTTGGCACAGACGCCCGACGTTGTAAGGATGAAAACCGTCTACGTCTTTGTCCGGATGAATATTTTCGAGTACTTTTACGTTATCGATACCGGCGGGCAGGGGAAGCTGCACCAGAATGCCATCGATTGCGTCGTCGTTATTCAGTTGGTCGATCAGCGCCAGCAGTTCACCTTCAGTGGTGGTCGCAGGCAAATCGTATGAACGGGAAAGAAAACCAACCTCATCACAGGCTTTGCGTTTGCTGGCAACATAAATTTGTGATGCTGGGTTTTCGCCGACCAGCACGACAGCCAGTCCAGGTGCGCGTTTACCCTGCGCGAGGCGTTGCTTTACTTTTTCACCGACTTCGCTTCTGACCTGCTGCGCAATCGTTTTACCGTCAATAATCTTTGCTGCCATCTGGGGAGAAATCCATCTTTTAAAAAATGCGGGGGATGCGCCTATTTTGTCAGAACATGCGGCTGCTGTCAGGCGCTGAATGGCAATAAGCTGAACAGATAATAGTCAGGTAGCTGGTATTTTTAACACTAAACCCTAAAAATGCCTGACAGGCCGGTGAGTTAATCATTTTATTACTAATGCATATGAGCCTGCGATTTTCGCAGAGCAAATAAGGAAACGCAGTTATGACACGTAAAGTTGGCACTGTCGGTGCCGGCCATGTGGGTGCGGATAGTGCTAATAATCAGTAAGCGAAAATTCATGACGCTGAGCGCTTTCATATTGAAATTTATTTAATTTCAGGTGGATCAGCTGTCATTTAGAGATAAATTACGGCTAAATTGCTCAGGCATTAAGCAGTAAGCGCGAAAGCCATTGACTCGACACCGGTGGCCCGTATAATCCGAGTCCGCTGTACTGCCTTTTAGCAGTTTAATGCGCCCTTAGCTCAGTTGGATAGAGCAACGGCCTTCTAAGCCGTAGGTCACAGGTTCGAGCCCTGTAGGGCGTACCATTAAGATTCAATGAGTTACGCTATACGCAACCCCGCCTGATTTTCCCCTTGTGTCGTATTTGTGTCGTCATCACCTAAAAGTGAGTCAGCGTCTGTCTCAACCCATAAAAACTGAGATCCGTTATTCCTACCCGTAAATCAACTTATTGAAGAAGCAGAGCTGCAATCGCAATTAATGCAGGCAACGCCTGAACATAAAGTATTTTCCTGGTGGCGGTGATGGCCCCATAGATACCGGCGATGAGCACGCAGCTTAGAAAGAATATCTTAAACTGAAATCCGCTTTCACCTAACCACACGCCATAAAACAGCCCCGCCGCTAAAAATCCATTGTAGAGGCCCTGATTCCCTGCCAACACTTTTGTTGCAGCAGAGAAATCGGTGCTGAGCTTAAACGCTTTGCGGCCTACGCGGGTGTCCCAGAGAAACATTTCAAGGATGAGGATATAGACATGAATAATCGCGACCATCACTATGAGAATGCTTGATAACATATTGGACCTCATCGACGTGAAAAACGGTTTGATGCAAGTATATGTGTCAGCTAAATTTCTGCCATTCCAGAGTATTACCCTTGCGAGGCAGAGGGGCTGAATTCTGCCTATGATCAGATTACTTATTTCAGGAAATATTAATGGCGGCGAGTCAATGAATAATTATTTTTTGTTGTTTACAAAATTGAAATCCATCGCGAAACTTTTGAAATTTTCATATACGGCGGCGTTAGGGAATTTAGGTAACTTAGCCGTTTTAACAGCGTTAGTCGCTGCATTACAGAAAGCTAAAACTCCACTCATGGTTTTCACCCCTGGCACTGCACCTTCGGGCGACAAACCAATTTTAAGCGAGCATCGCTTTCCCGGATAGAGTGATGCATCTGTGAATTTTGCTTGTATAGCCCTAGCTATGCCTATTGTATAATCAGACGATTGCTGGCTTATCATGCTCGCTTCATCTTGCTTTGTTTGCGGAGTCATTTTAGTTGATTGAGTGGAGGATGAAATCTTTTTGGAATAGTCACTGAACATTTGAGCTATTGCTTCATTTTCAGCCGGTGATGCTGGCGTTGAATTTGCCGATTGATTTAACGATGTCGGCACGGTAGTGCGCGTTTCACAGCCAATGAGTGCAGTCGTTGAAGCGAGAGCTATAACAATATTTATTTTCATCAAACGTCCCTGTGATGTTGTGTACTCAATGGATGAATTTAGTTTCATAATATCTTATGAAATCAATCAACCTATTATTGACTCCTTTGCGACAATGATACTCAAGTAAGTTGCCCATCATTTTATGCCCACTTTTTCAAATCTTATCCTCAAGAAATTCAATAAATGCTCTGACCTTGGCGTTTAGAGCCGAACGTTCGGTGACGCAGGCATAGATATTCATCGGTAAAGCTTCGGCACAAGCGGTATCGTCAGTATTCGAATTAAACAAGGGGATCAGTTTACCGCTGTCGATCAGGGGCTGCGCTATAAAGCTCGCAAGTCGGGCGATACCTCCTCCGTTTAGCGCTATTTGCGTAATAATATCGATGTCATCACTGACGAATCCGGGATTCATTTTAGCGTCAAAGCGTGTGCCATTAAGCATGAAGGACCAGGGAAGAAAACGGCCATCCGTTGGATAGCGAAACACCAGACAGGCGTGATTACTTAGGCAATCGGGGGTGTTGGGTATGCCAGCGCGTTCAAGATAATCAGGCGCCGCGCAAAACACGAAAGGAAGTGAGGCGATGCGGCGGGCAATAAGCTGATCGTTTAACTGTGCCTCTATGCGAATGCTGATATCGACAGACTCCAGTCGATGATCAACGTTGCGATCCGTGCTGATTATTTCGATTTCAATGTTCGGATAGGCATCTTTAAAGGCTGGCATATGCGGTGCGAGCACGTGTCTGCCAAACGCCGCCGTAGTGGCAACGCAAAGTCGCCCGTGGGGCTTGGTTTCAAGGGCGGCGGCCTGTGAGGCGAGATCAATATCCTGAGGTATATGGCGCACTTTTTCAAAATAACGGGTGCCGCTGTCGGTAAGCGTCATGCTGCGTGTGGTGCGTGAAAGCAGGCGCACGCCCAAATGTGTCTCAAGACGAGAAATACTCTGGCTAACCGCCGCAGGGCTCATACCCTGTGCCCGGGCTGCTGCTGCAATACTGCCGTTCTCAACGACACGAATATAGGTCTTGATCAGCCCCAAAATGTCCATCACATCCTCAATGGTCGATTCGTAATTATTACTTAATAGTGATTAAAGCATAGCGACACTACCGACGTCTTGATTGACTTGTTAGGTTAGTCGCTGTTTTTTCAATCATAGTTGAATAGGACCGATCAATGATGCAAAGAATTTTCAATAAAACGGCAAAATTTCGTTTCCCAAAGCACGTCTCTCCTTATATTTTTGCTCTGTATATGGCAACTATCATGGCGTTTCTTATGTGCCTGGTGATCACTTTAGCCGAATTTGGAATAGATGAGCATTACATGAGAAATGTGATGAATGCATATCAAGTGGCCATGCCTTCAGCATTCTTTTGTGTGCTTGTCGTGCGTCCCATTGTTGCATGGCTGATAGGGTGGACCGTGCAAGGGCATTAAAGTAGGGCGTTAAGCTGCGGACAATTTCTGGACTCTTCCCCTGAATGAGCTGGAAGATACAGTGAAGCCCCTATTCGGGGCTTCTGCTTGATTTAAATAGGACGAAAATGCACTAATTATCATAGGAACAAGATGTTATAGGGATTTTTTAAGCAAAAATCAGGCCTCGTTAATTAATTACCTGTTGAAATTAATTAATGAGAAACTGTCGAGGATTTTAGGTAATGTCATCCACTGGGTCTTTTGAATTGCGACAGTCAGGTCACATTGAACCGTTTCACCTCACAGAATTTATAAAGTATTAATTTAAAATGGCATATCTCTGCTGTTTTTTACTTTTACGTTGATCTTTCTAAGCAGATTCCTAACCCTTCCTCCACTAAAAAATATCTTGCTAGTCAATTTGGTAGGTGTTCTTGACTGCGGGGGCTTTACCGTCATAATCTTAACCCTCACAAAAAAAATACATTATCCGTGCATTTTTCTGCGTTTGTTTTTACCTATAACTTACTTCAGTACCGGGTCATTTCCATCAACGGTGGAAAGGTCGTGGCCATAGGCGCAACAGAGCGCGGTTACCTACCGCAAGCCAGTTGCAATGGAGTAAATCAAAGGTTAGGGGAAGGTCTATGTTTGCGTTATTTATACGTTATGTTGGCGTTGGTGTTTTTAACACGGTAATACATTGGGTTATATTTTCGTTACTTTACTATTTCGGTCAAACACAGGCTGTAAGCAATATCATTGCATTTATTGTCTCTGTGACATTCTCGTTCTTTGCTAATTCAAAATTCACTTTTGAACAAAAAGCCACGTCAAAAGGCTACATAATCTTTGTTGCGTTTATGGGCGTGCTCAGCGCACTGTGCGGATGGATCTCGGACAAATTACACATCAATCCAATAATAACGCTTGTAGAGTTCTCCTTGGTGAGTTTGATTTTCGGGTTTTTATTCTCAAAATTAGTTGTATTTAGGAAAAAAGATGAAAATATCGTTAGTCATCCCCGTATTAAATGAAGAAGAAGCGATACCTATTTTCTACAAGACAGTAAGGGAGCTGGAGGCTTTAAAAAAATATGAGGTTGAGTTGGTGTTCATCAATGATGGAAGCACAGACTCGACTGAAAACATCCTAAATATGCTTGAAACAGCCGATCCTCTGGTCAACGTTTTTTCCTTTACTCGTAACTTTGGCAAAGAGCCTGCACTTTTCTGCGGTCTGGAAAAAGCGACCGGTGATGCAGTAATCCCTATTGACGTCGATCTACAGGATCCTATCGAAGTCGTTCCATTACTGATTGAAAAGTGGGAGCAGGGAGCTGACATTGTGCTTGCTAAAAGAATGGACCGTACCAGCGACAGCCTGCTTAAAAGAAAAACGGCAGAGTGGTTTTACACCTTACATAACAAAATTAGTAATCCACAAATTGAAGAAAATGTCGGTGATTTTAGATTGATTTCACGCTCTGTTGTTGAACATATTAAACTTTTACCTGAGAAAAATCTGTTTATGAAGGGGATCCTTTCATGGGTAGGGGGTGAGACAGCAATCGTCGAGTATAAGAGAAAAGCGCGTGTTGTCGGCGGAACAAAATTCAACGGCTGGAAGCTTTGGAATCTTGCTGTTGAAGGGATAACGAGTTTTTCAACGTTTCCCCTTAGAATATGGATGTATATTGGCGTTCTCATTTCAAGTTTTGCTTTTTTATTTGGCATGTGGATTATTTTAACCACGTTGTTTTATGGCAACCCGGTGAGAGGATATCCCTCACTTCTCGTATCTGTACTGTTCTTGGGCGGGGTGCAGTTAATTGGGATTGGCATCTTGGGTGAATATATTGGCAGAATTTACAATGAAGTTAAAAACAGGCCGAAATTTATATTGAGAGATAAGAAATGATCAGGTTAAAAGACAATAGCGCTTATGTATTTATTACGTCGTTAGTGGCTTACTTATTTGTCTATGGATTTGAAATAAGTCACTTTACCCTTTCGGTCGACGAAGAGTATATGAATAATTCATTGCATACTCTTTCATTGGGGAGGTGGGGCCACACTCTTCTGCATATGTACGTTTTACCTGAGCCCTGGCTACCTTTCTTTTCAATAACGACAGGTATCATTTTCCTGGCGTTATCCAATATATTTATCTGCAAGTATCTTAAGCTGGACTTGGTCCATTCGGTTATTTTCTCGATTTTGCTCGTTGGTATGCCACAGGCGGCGTTCCAGCTTGAATTTGGTAACCAGGCTGACACCTACGGAATTTCAGTCTTTTTGACCACTGTGTCAATTTTGTTTTTTGCCGAGAAGTCGCTGAAAAATAGTATCATTTTCGTGTTAGCCAACGCATTTGCCATCTCTATTTACCAATCGTCAATCGTTACACCAATAACTATTTTCCTGTTAAAAGAGATGTTTGACTACTTCCGCAATGAGCCTGAATATAAAACCAGTCTTGGTAATTCAATTAAGAGTTTGATTCGACTCTTAGCCCTGCTCATCGCTTCCTACATTGTTTACAAAATTATTCTTATTCTCGTGATGAAGGCTTTTGGGGTCAGTCAGTCCCCGTATTTAGCTGATTTTATCGGCTGGAATTTGGGTGTTGCCCACGGAATTAAGTTTGGTTTTGGCAGTGTCATAAAATACACCTCATTTATCTTTGCGCCTTATGGGATGAAGCATTTCTCATTCGTCTTGCCTGCACTGTTGGCAATACTGATCATTGCGTTCAAGAGAAAAAGACTCGAGATCTTCCTTTGTGGCTTCTTGGCATTAATTTCCGTATTTGCAATAAATATAGGTATTGGCTCTAACCTTCCACCACGAACGTTAATTGAAGCACCGATGGTCTTTGCTGGGTTAATTACCTTTGTCATTTTCGCCACGCAAAAACGTGACGTCGGAATCATCTTCTCTGTCGTGATACTGTTCTTCGCCTGTCTCTTTTCCAGTAAACTTTTCTACAGCGATTACGCGGCGCGTGAAGCGGATTCCTACGTAGCTCAAGAGATTGTTAGCAGAATACATGAAAAGGTCGACGGCTTTGACGAAACCAAAACCCCGGTATTCTTTACAGGAACTTTCACGCCTCAGAATGTCTGGAAAATAGAAAACTCTGATGCGTTCGGTTTCTCATTCTTTGAAGGCAAAAGATATCGCATCCTTAACTACTTGAAAGTCATTAACCTTGCCAACTTTACGCAACCACCTGATGATAAAGTCAGTGAATTAGTGGCTTATTCCAAGAGCATGAGCACTTGGCCATCCAGCGGCTCAGTTGCACTCACTGACGGTATCGTGATTGTTAAGTTGGGGAGTGACAACACAGAAAACGAAGACTTCAAGATTGATTTAAGAAACCGTTAGCGGTGACTGATTGCCGCCCATGAATATGACTTGGGCGGCGCTAAAGGTTTGCATGCTGCACCGATTGCGGTTTCATCGGGGCGACCACTACGTTGATGTTTTTATCCTTCATGCGCTGAATAATCGGCAGCGGTGTGCCCTGATTGACGATGACCACGTCAAATTCCGAAAGGTGAGCAAAACTGTGCAGGGCGCGGCGTTCGAATTTCGTGTGATCAACCAGTAAAATGCGCTTTTGGGCGGAATCAAACATGGCACGTTTGGTTTCAACCATTTCGGCCGACTGGTGAAATACCCGGTCGTCAATAATGGCCGACATGCTGACAAAAAACATGTCTGCTCGCAGGTTATTGATTTCATTGCGAGTCATCTGGCCCATAAAGGCATTACACCAGTTATAAAACTGACCGCCAAGGCCCATCAACGTGATGTCGCGCATCTCCTTTAGTTCGGTCATCACGGTCAGTGAGTTGGTGATAACGGTGAGTGGTGCTTTGGAAGGCAGAAAGCGGGCCATTTGCAAAACGGTGGTGGAATCATCAAAAAATATTGCCTGTCCGGGTTCAAGATAGCCTGCGGCAACCTCGGCGAGCGCGCATTTTTCTTCAAGCTGGCGGGTGGAGCGATAGACGTCGCTGGATTCAATCAGGCTCGTGGGTGTGGCTGAGACGACGCCGCGCGATTTTCTCAGCAGGCCGCGCTCGACCAGTTCATCAATATCACGGTGCGCGGTCATCAGGCTGATACTGAAACGCTCGGTGATGTCTTCAATGCGCATGGCGCTTTCTGCCATCACCGCTTCAACAATAAGCTGACGACGCGCAAGTTGCCGTGCCTGACGGCTGTCGCTTGGCAGGGCTTCTGCCATAAAAACGTCAACAGCATTATTTTGTGGTGCCTGGGCCATAGTGATATCCAAAAGACGAATTATCGTAACCCCATCATTTAACTCACCAGTTGGGGTGTCCTGTTGCAAAACGGCCTATTACAACGCTGATTTCCCGGTTTGGCAAATCAGCGTTTCGGTTAGGTGTAAATTATTCTGACAGTACAAACGGTGAGGTATATTTCGCCGCGTTTTCTTTAGTGATCAGCACGCAGTCAAACAGTTGCTTTTCCTGAGCCGCGCCGGTTTTACCAGTTTTCAAAAAGGTATCGGCTTCATCAATGGCTTTTGCAGCAAACACCGCCACAGGCTGCATCACCGTATAGGCCAGCGTGCCGGCTTTGACGGCGTCAACCGCATCAGGTGAACCATCAAAAGCGCCCACTTTAACCTGATCCAGTTTACCGGCCTCTTTCAGCGCGGCGATAGCGCCCAGTGCCATTTCATCATTACCGCTGATAACCCCTTTGATATCCGGGTGAGCCTGCAGCATTGACTGCATTTTGTTGTAACCTTGAGTGCGGTCCCAGTTGGCGACATCTTTCGCGACCTGTTTCAGGTCAGGATACTGCGACAGTACCGTGTCGTAACCGTTGGCGCGAGTTGCCGCGTTGTTGTCGGACTGAGAACCGAGCAGTTCTACATAATTGCCAGAATCACCTACTGCTTTAACCCACTGCATGGCACCCAGTGCTGCACCTTGCGCATTGTTTGAAACCAGCTGGGCTTTTGCCAGCCCGCTTTGGTTAAGCTCGGCGTTAATCACAAATACCGGGATACCGGCAGCAATGGCTTTTTTAACTGAACCGACGGAGCCGTCGGCATTGGCCGGGTCAAGAATAATCGCTTTAGATTTGTTGGTGATCGCCGTATCAATCAGCTGGCTTTCGGTGTTGGTATCGCCTTTATGGGCGCTGACCGTGGCGGAATAGCCCAATTTCTCGGCCTGTGCTTTGGCAACCTGACCTTCTGTGTACCAGTAAGGGTTGGACGGGTCGTTGACGATAATCGTCATCAGCCCTTTAGCCGCCCACGACGGGGTAGAGAACACCGTCATGGCGGCGACGGCGGCAATCATGATGAAACGTTTGCTGTTATGGAACATGTTGGATACTCCAGTGTTGTAGGGGTAGAGTTTTTCTTTTTTTATCAACCACAGACTACTTGCTGCGTCGCCCGTATTGCAGGGTGTTAAGCAGTACGGCCAGTACAATAACTGCACCGGTGAACACGGTTTGCCAATAGGCTGAAACGCCGATGATCACCAATCCATCAGAAAGAAAACCGATGACAAACGCGCCCAGCAGCGTACCGCGAACGTTGCCGCGACCGCCGGTCAGAGCCGCACCACCGATAACCACGGCGGCGATGGCGGTCAGTTCATAGGTCGTGCCTGCCGTTGGTCCAGCCGAGGTCAGCTGAGAAGAGAGCACCAGTCCTGCAATAGCCGCGCAGACGCCGGAAAGGACATAAACGGCAATTTTGACTTTTTTAACCGGTACGCCAGAGAGGTCGGCGGCGCGTTCATTGCCACCGGAGGCATACAGCCAGCGGCCAAACGCTGTACGGCTGAGTAAAAATCCGCAGGCCAGGGCAATGACTAACAGCGTCAAGACGCCAATCGGGATAGTAAAGATGCGGTTAAATCCGAGCCAGTCGAAACCGGTATTGCCCAGCGCGGCTTCACCCGAGAGCTTGTTGTAGGTCAGACCATTGGTCATCAGCAGGGCGATGCCGCGGGCAACATACAAAGAGCCGAGGGTGGCGACGAAGGCCGGCACGCGGAAAATGGCGATCAGTACGCCGTTGATAAGCCCGACGATGGCGCCCAGTGCGAGGGTCAAAATCACCACCGCCCACACCGGGAAGTAAAGAATGACGCCAAAGGCTTGCAGGTTGACGCCCTGCATCAGAAAGCCGGCGAACACGCCAGTCAGGCCAAGCGTTGAGCCAACCGACAGGTCGATGCCGCCGTTGAGGATAACCAGCAGCATGCCAATCGCGGGCAGGCCGAAGATAGCAACGTGAGACGCCATGGTCAGGAAATTGGCGGACTCAAAATAGTTCGGCGACAAGAATGAGAAAACCACAATAATCAGCAGCAGGGCAAAAAATGCCCGCCCCTCAAGCAGCAGCTTGGCCAGACTAAAGCCGCGCGAATTGGCCTTTTTTTTCACCGCCGGCGCATGCGGGGTGCTTAAAGCATGGGTTCTGTCGTTCATGATAATTCGTTTCCCATATTGGGTGAGATGAGATCTGTCGTGTTATGTGTCAGGCAACAAGCGATTCGCCTGAAGCGGCCATGATCTGTTCTTTACTGACGTTGGCATCGAAAATGGCGGAAATATGTCCTTTGCTCATGACCACGATTCGGTGTGCCACGCTCAGGCATTCACCCACTTCCGAGGTCGAATAGAGTACCGCCAATCCTCTGCGCGCGTTTTCTGCCAGCAGTTTGAACACCTCCGCCTTGGCGCCGATATCAATACCGCGGCTGGGTTCGTCGAGCAAAATAACCTTGGGATGGGTGGCCAGCATTTTACCAATCACCACTTTTTGCTGATTGCCTCCGGAGAGTGAACCGATGGTGGCTTCTCCGCCGGAGGTTTTCACCGTGACGTTGCGAATCGAGTCATTAACCAGCTGTTTTTCCCGTTTGGGGGAAAGCACCAACCGGCGCACAAATTCGCCGATGCTGGCTAAAGTGAGGTTTTCTCCTACGGTCATGGTCTGGATCAGACCGTCGCGCTGGCGATCTTCGGGCACCAGCGCCAGCCCGTTTTCGATACGGTCAGCGATGCTGAGTCCTGAAATTGGCCGGTTATTCAGTGTAATGGTGCCTTTTTCGGCGGACATGCGCCCGGCGATGCACTCCATCAGTTCGGTGCGCCCCGCGCCCATCAGGCCGTAGATACAGACAATTTCTCCCGCCCGCACCTCCAGCGACAGGTTATCGACCACTTTGATCCCGGTCGGGCCTTTCACCGTCAGCTGATTTACCGCGAGCGCAACGTTGCCAAACTCATAGCCGGTCGGCGGAGAGCCCAGATCGAAGTGCTCCCCCACCATGTTGCGTACGATCCACTCGAGGTTTATCTCTTCGCGTTTGGCGTAGGCGGTCATCACGCCGTCTCGCAGCACCACGGCGCGGTCGGTAATTTCCAGCGCTTCTTCTAAATGATGCGAAATATAAACGATGGCGACGCCGCGGCTGGTTAAATCACGAATAATTTTGAACAGTACTTCGACCTCGGTGGCACTCAGTGCAGAGGTCGGTTCGTCCATAATCAGGATGCGTGATTTCACCGACAGCGCGCGGGCAATTTCCACAATCTGCTGCTGGCCCAGGCGCAAGTCTTCTACCAGTGTCAGCGGATCGATATCCTCTTCAAGTTCCTCCATTAGCGAACGCGCGATGCGCTCCTCTTCGGCGAAATTAACCCCAGTGATGCCGTGAATTTCTCTGCCGACGAAGATGTTGTCGCGCACGTTCATGTTCGGCGACAGATTGAGTTCCTGATGAATTATTGAAATGCCGCATTCACGTGCCTGATTGGTCGAGGCAAACGTAATCGGCTCGCCGTTGAGAATAATTTGCCCTGAACTGGGTGTTACCACGCCGGAGAGGATCTTCATCAGCGTTGATTTACCCGCGCCGTTTTCGCCAAACAGGGTCGTCACCTGGCCGCAGCGAATGTCGAAATCGACCTCTTTCAGCGCGTGCGTTGATCCATAGACTTTACTGACATTGCGTGCCGACAGTACAACCTCACCTTCTGTGCGCGAGGTGTTGGCTTCGGCTGAGTTTAGGGTTTTCATTGCACCGTCATCCCTACAGGCGTAACCAGCCAGTTTTTCGGATTAAGCAGGCGGAACACGCCGGTAACCTTGACGGTTTTTCCCGTAAGGTGCTGATTATCAATGCTACCCAGCACCGCTTTTTTCATCGCCCGATTAATCCCGGATCCCGCGTTCTGGTACTCAATCTGATTTTTGAAATCGCCAAACTGAATAGTGCCGCTGGCATCGCGCAGGTCAGTGCCGTTTATTGCTGGGCCGGTCTGCAGCCGGACTCTAATGTCATCGGGCAGTCCGGCAACTTTCAGTGGATAAACACCCAATTCGCCTTCTCCTACGACGCCAGTCAGCGTGATAGAAAACACCGGCATTGGGTTGCCAACGCCGTATTTTGTCGCCGCCGCATTGGGGTCAGCGGCGATCGCCGACGCCAACGTTGAGGCATCAACTGCGCGTGCTTCGACGTTTTTCTGAATTTCAGGAAATGCTTTCTCGCCGTATTTATCCGGCGAGAAAGCCTGCTCGGCTATGTCTTCTGCAGAACCGATTTTGACCACTTTAGTATTCAGGCCAATGGCGGCGGCTACGGCCAGCGTCACGAGCAGGGCGATACCGAGCCTTTTTAGGGTTCTGGGCATCACCTGGTTTGAAAGGGTGCTTAGCGTCGTCATTGCGTTGACCTCATGGTGTCTTTTTTCGCGCTCATTAGGGTGTTATCCCACAGTTAGTGTGATTACTACCCTATCTTTACGTTATCTTCTGCGCTGCTCGATGTTATAAATATGATAACAAGTAGCGTTAAAAATGTGATAGCCAATAAATCTTGTCAACCGGTTTAGCCGATTTATTTCTGGTTGGAGATCTGGATCTCTTTCCTGACCTGTAAACGACGTTTTGTTGCTATTTTGAACATCTTGTCGCTGACTGATTTTGTGGGTTTTTTATTTAAATTATTGTTTGTATTATTAATTTATAATTATCACTGTGCGAGGTGATAAGAGGGTTGTGAAATCAACTTAAAAAAGAGTTCCGCCTATCCGCCGCGAATTTCCCTGGAGCTGGTCTATAAACAATAATGATTTTCACGTTAGATGTGATCAATTATGCAACAAAATTGTGATCAAACACGCTTACTCAATTGAAAAATTTTATTTTCAGTGAAAATTAATTCATTCTTCGTGTTAGGTTAGTGATATGTTTGGTTTGCCCTTCTACTTTCGGGAGTGATAAATGGATAACCGCGACATTATTCTCGGCATTGACTCCGGAACCTCGGTAGTAAAGGCCGTCGCGTTTGACCTTGAGGGTCAACAATTGGGCTGTGCCTCGGTAAGAAACACCTATCAGCGCGGTGAGGACGGCTCGGCACTGCAGTCAATGGACAGAACCTGGCAAGACTGCGTCTCGGCCATTCGACACTTGGCCGATGAGATTGAAAACCTCTCCTCGCGCGTGGTGGCGTTGGCTGTCACAGCGCAAGGCGACGGGACTTGGCTGGTGGGCAAAGACAATCGTCCGGTCGGTGATGCGTGGATCTGGCTTGATGCCCGCGCGGCTGAAACCGTTAAGGCGCTGGAGCATTCTGCACTTTCGCGTCAGCGCTTCGAAGCCACCGGCACGGGCCTCAATACCTGCCAGCAGGGCGCGCAGCTCGCCTATATGAACGGCAAAAACAGTCCTCATCGTCAGCAGCTCGAGCAAGCCGAAGTAGCGATGCACTGCAAGGACTGGCTGTATCTCAATCTCACCGGGGTGCGTGCCACCGACCCTTCAGAAGCCAGCTTTACCTTCGGCAACTTTCGTCATCGCGGTTATGAAGACGTGGTTATCGAGGCGTTGGGCCTCAGTGACCGCCGTTATCTGCTGCCTGAAATTGTTGAAGGCACCCAGGTTACACATCCGCTGACGGCAGAAGCGGCCGAGGCGATTGGGCTGCTGGCCGGAACGCCGGTTTGTCTGGGCTACGTCGATATGGTAATGACCGGATTAGGGGCTGGGGTTCATACCGGGCATAAAAACACCGCCTGCTCGATTATTGGCTCTACCGGTGTTCATATGCGCTCGGTGCACTCTTCCGAGGTATTTCTAAATCAGCAACAAACTGGCTACGTCATCACGCTGCCTTCGCCGCATCAGGTGACGCAGGTGCAAACCAATATGGCGTCAACGCTGAATCTGGACTGGTTGCTGAACATGACGTTGTCTTTAATAGAGGAGTTTGGCGGCACGGCAGATCACGCCACGCTGGTTAAGCATCTCGACAAATGGCTAGCGACAACGCATCCCGACGGCCTGATGTATCACCCTTATATCTCCCTCGCCGGGGAGCGCGGCCCTTTTGTTAATGCCGATGCGCGCGCCAGTTTTATTGGGCTGCGCTACAGCCACGGCTATGCCGATTTACTGAGAGCGGTAATAGAAGGTATCGGCATGGCCTCGCGCGACTGTTATCAAGTCATGTCTGACCTTCCTCCCCGCGAACTGCGTCTTTCCGGCGGCGCGGTGCGCTCGGCCAAGGTGCGGCAAATTATGTCGGCCTGCATTGGTGCGCCGGTGCGCGTTAGCACCCGCGACGAGGCCGGTGCTGCCGGTGCGGCGATGATGGCCGCGGTGGCTATCGGCGCCTATCCGAATATGGACAGTTGCATCGCCACCTGGGTTACGCCGCTGCTTAGCGCTGCCGAAGCCCCGCCGGCCGAGTTGAATGAACATTATCGTCGGCTTTTTGCAACCTATCAGCAAACGCGTCTCACTTTACCGCCGGTGTGGACTGAGCTGCAGTCAATTCATAAAGGAGTAAACAATGAGTGAGTCAGGCTTGTTGGATGTTTTCGTTATTGGCGGCGGGATTAACGGTGCCGGTATTGCCCGCGATGCTGCCGGGCGAGGACTGTCAGTTATGATGTGCGAGAAAGACGATTTGGCACAGGGCACTTCTTCGCGCTCCGGCAAGTTGGTGCACGGCGGCCTGCGTTATCTCGAATATTATGAATTTCGCCTGGTTCGTGAGGCGCTGATTGAGCGCGAAGTGTTGCTTAATTCTGCCTGCCATATCATTTGGCCGATGCGCTTTGTGCTGCCACATAGCCCGCAGGACAGGCCCGCCTGGCTGGTTCGTCTGGGACTCTTTCTTTATGACCATCTCGGAGGCCGCAAAAAACTGCCCGGTACCCGTTCACTGAATCTTGAGCGTTGCCCGGAAGGGGCGCCGCTGCTTAACCGCTATCAACGGGGCTTTGAGTATTCCGACTGCTGGGTGGATGATGCCCGACTGGTCACCCTAAATGCGTTGGATGCCAAAGAGAAGGGCGCAACGATTGCCACCCGTACCACCTGTGTGTCTGCCAAGCGCAGCCCAGACCGCTGGAATATTACCCTGCGTGATGAAAACAGCGGTGAGCTGCGTCAGGTGAGCGCCCGCGTGCTGATTAACGCCGCGGGTCCGTGGGTGTTGGACATCGTTAATCAGGTGACGCACACCACCAGTTCCCGCAAGGTGCGGCTGGTGAAAGGTTCCCACATTATTGTGCCGAAGTTCTGGGAAGGTCAGCAGGCCTATCTGGTGCAAAACCATGATAAACGAGTAATATTTATCAATCCCTATGAGGGAGACAAAGCGCTCATTGGCACCACCGATATTCCCTATCAAGGTCGCGCAGAAGACGTGGTGGCCGATGAAAGCGAAATTCAATACCTGATGGATGCGGTGAATCGCTATTTTAAAGTGAAACTGCGCCGCGAGGACGTGATTACTCACTTCTCAGGCGTGCGTCCGCTGTTTGACGACGGCAAAGGCAATCCTTCGGCTGTCACCCGCGACTACGTCTTTGACTTGGATACCCAAGGCGGCGCGCCCTTGCTGCACGTTTTTGGCGGCAAAATTACCACCTTCCGCAAACTGGCCGAGCATGCCATGCAGCGCCTGACGCCCTTTTTACCCCATATGGGACCGGACTGGACGCGAGAGGGCGTATTGCCCGGCGGTGAAATTGAGCACGCTGATTTCGACACCTTCAGTCAACAGCTCCAGCAGGATTACCCTTGGTTGCCGCAGGCGTTACGCAAGCATTATGGTCGTCTTTACGGTGCGCGAACCCGCGACATTATTGGCGGCGCGACGTCGCTTTCGAGCCTTGGCCGTCATTTTGGCCGTCAGTTTTATGAGGCCGAAGCGCGCTATCTGGTGAAAACCGAGTGGGCGCAACGCGCTGAGGACATCCTCAAGCGTCGCACCAAACACGGGCTGCACCTTACACCAGAGCAAACTGCGGCTTTTGAACAGTGGTTTGAACAGACGCTGGGTGCACGACCGCCGGTGATTTTGCAGGCCAATGTCGGCTGATTAAGGGGGCAATGATGGCACTCACTCTGTCTTTGAACACCAATCCGCTGGTTAACCGCTTTGCGCAGCCGGAGGATCTGATTTACACCGTCGCGCGAGAAATCCGCATTCGTGACCTGCAACTGACCCACGAATTTATTAATCCATCCTGGCCCGCTGCAACCTTGCGCCGCCTGGCGCGCCGAATGAATGCCGCGATGGCGAGCACCGGCGTGCGCGTCACGTCGGGCATGACTGGCCCTTACGGACGGCTCAATCATTTTGGTCATCCCGATGCTGACGTGCGCCGCTATTATCTGGATTGGTTTAAAACCTTTGCTGATATCACCGCCGATTTGGGGGGCAAATCGGTCGGTTCGCAATTTGCTATCTTTACTTATCAAGATTATGACTATCCCGCACGACGTGAAGCACTGCAAAATATCGCCGTTGATTGCTGGTGCGAAGTGGCGGAGCATGCCAAAGCCGCAGGCCTGGAGTTTCTTTTTTGGGAACCGATGAGCGTGGGCAGAGAGTTTGGCGAAACCCTTCAAGCCAGTTTGAGTCTGCAAAAACGGCTGACCGAGGCGTCAATGGCGATACCGATGTGGATGATGGCTGACATCGATCACGGCGATGTCAGCTCTGATAATCCCGAGGACTATGACCCTTACGCCTGGGCCGCTGCCGTACCTCGCTTCTCGCCAATTATTCATATTAAGCAAAGTATGTTAGATAAAGGTGGTCATCGCCCCTTCACTGCGCAGTATAATGCTAATGGCCGAATTCAACCCGAGCCGTTACTTGATGCTTTTGCCCGCGGGGGAGCAAAGGACAACGAAATTTGTCTGGAGCTAAGTTTCAAAGAGCGTGAGCCCAGCGACAGGCAGGTTGTCGCACAGATTGCCGAAAGCGTGGCTTTCTGGGCACCGCATATTGATGCCGGCGGCCAGCATTTATCACTATAACGGCTGTGTTATCGTGGATGATAAGGGCGATTCCCTTGATTATAATGATGAATATTATTGAACCTTTACTGGAGTTTTTATGACCGCCCCTATTAAGATTGCCTACATCAAAGCCAACTGGCACGCCGATATTGTTAACCAGACGCTGGTAGGTTTTAAACAGTATTTGGAAACCCATCAGCAGGCGTATGAGCTTGAAGTGTTTGACGTCCCCGGCGCATTTGAAATGCCTTTGCTGGCCAAGCGTTTGGCCCAGCGTGGCAACATTGATGCTGTAGTTTGCGCCGCTTTGGTGGTTGACGGGGGCATTTATCGCCATGATTTTGTTGCGCAGGCAGTGGTTAGCGGCCTGATGCAGGTTCAGCTAGAGACCGACGTGCCGGTGTTTTCCGTTTCACTGACCCCACACAACTTCCAGCCAGAAAAAGAGTTCACCGAGTTCTACCATACGCACTTCGTCAAAAAAGGCGCAGAAGCAGCCAAGGCCGTTTGCATGGTTCACGCTATTAAATGATCGCGACGGTTTTGAGGTAATCCATGAAACATTCTTCCTCGCAGGCGGACGCTGACGACTCCCTTGCACTACGAGCCGCTTGGCTGCACTACGTAGGAGGACTGACTCAGGCAGACGTTGCAAAACGTCTGGGGTTACCTTCCCTAAAAACCCATCGAATGATCGCCCGCGTGGTGGCCGACGGTGCGGTAAAAGTGACCATCGACGGCGATATCGTCGAGTGTGTCGAGCTTGAGGATCGGCTGCGAGACAATTTTGGCTTGAGCTTTTGTCGGGTTGCGCCAGATTTGGCCGAAAGCGGCCTGCCGGTCAGAGCATTGGGCATGGCGGGCGCAGACTATTTGCGCAGCCTGCTGGTTTCCGACCAACTGACGACCTTGGGACTGGGGCATGGCCGCACGTTGTCTTCTGTGGTGCATCAACTGCCGCGCATCGATGCGCAACGGGTACAGTTTGTTTCGCTGTTGGGCTGTCTGACGCGCAATTATGCACTTAATCCGCACGACGTTATGCACCGCATCGCCGAAAAAACCGGTGCACACGCCTACATCATGCCAGTGCCATTTTTAGCCAATACCGTTGAAGACAAAGAAGTTCTCCTGTCGCAACGCGGGGTGAGAGAGGTTTTCTCGATGGCCGAAAGTGCCGAAGTTAAACTGGTAGGCATTGGTACGGTTGAAGCCGCGGCGCAGTTGGTGGAAGCCGGTATGGTGCAAGAAGACGAAATGCAGGATATTTCATCCTCCGGCGGCGTGGGCGAGTTAATAGGGCATTTCTTTGACCGCCACGGCCGCGCCATCAATACCCAACTCACCGCCAGAACGCTGGCCGTGACGCTGGATACCAATCGCGCCGATAAAATTGTGGCGATCGCCGGCGGTGAAAATAAAATCGACGCGATCCGCGCCGTGCTGGCCAGCGGCCTGCTGCACGGCTTGATCACCGATGAAATTACCGCCAGTGCGCTGGTCAGAAAGTAATTAAATAACGGTTAGAGGGCGCTGCTGGTTTCATGCAGATGGCGCCACACAATGTTACCTTGCGCCGTGCGTTCAAACACCGCGGTGGAATAACGCCGCGTTGTGATGTCGGCAAGTCGTTGCTTTTCCTGATAACTTATCACAGCGCCGGTTGGCCATTCCGCCACCGTGCGCAGATCAAACACCTCAATCTCCAGTCCACTTTTTGCCGAACCATTGGCGCGGAAAAATCCGCACAGCCCGGCAAAGTCCAGCGCATTTCCCGCGATGCCAATCATGCTGTACTGCTCGCTGAAGCGGGCAATCAGCCGATCGCAGACCTCTTCAGGCACCTCGCCTTCGCCCAGCCATTGCTCAATTAAGCGATGGGCTTCAATGACTTCATTAAAGTACGGATTAGTGTGCGGCATAATATTTCCTGTTTTATGGAGTGAGCCTGGCGACAATGCGACGATTATCAATACGCAGGCAGAGCGCTATGGGGAGTAGGGTACTGAGTGCGGCGAGGGCAAAACAGCTGCGATAGGCGGCACTTGCCGGTTGCAGCGTCGAAAGCAGATTATACAACAACCCCATTAGCGTGACGCCGAGGCAAAAACTTAGCTGGCGATTAATATTCCACAGCGCGCTGGCATCGCTAAGTTGGGCATTGTCGATATCGATAAAGGCTGCGCTCTGCGCCGTGCTACTGCAAAGACTGCTGCCAAAGCCCATCAGGGCAAAGCAAACAATTTGAGTGATTCTGTCATCTGCCGCACCAATCAGCGTGAGTCCTGCCAGGCCGCAGCCGTTGATAATGCATCCTGCAATAAACAGCGGACGTGGACCAAGGTGATTGAATTTTTTACCGGTCAGGCTAATGGCCAAAAAGGCAGCCAGTGCCCAAGGCAGCATCAGTTCACCCACCTGCGTGGCAGGCATCCCTAGCTGGTTTTGCAAATACAGCATCGTCAGCAGACTAACACCTGTGAAAACGCCGGGCACCAGTTGATAAATAAGCATGGAAATTTTAAACAGCGGCAGTCTGGCAAGCCGCAGATTGAGCAGCGGGTGAGGCTTGTGCAGCGACCGGCGAATGAAAAATAGCAGGGTTGCTATCCCAGCCAGCAGTAACAGTGCACCGATAAGTTGGGTGCCGTTGCCGCCCAGCAGCGTCAGCCCGAGAAGAATCAGCAGCAGCGCGGCACAGGAGGTCAGTAATCCGCCCACGTCTAACTTCTCGGCAGGCAAAGCAGATTTTTCCCTACGCAGCCAAAGGGCCGCCAACAACAGGTTCAACGCCGCCAGTGGAACGGAGGCAAAAAACACCCAGCGCCAGCCAACGTTGTCGGCAATAACCCCGCCCAATGCCGGTGAAAGCGCAGGCGCCAGAAGCCCCACCAGCATAATTATCGCCGAAAGACGCGCACGTTGGCTTGGGGGATAAAGTGCATAAGTCAGCGTCTGTCCAATCGGGATCAGCAGGCCGCCGCCCAAGCCCTGCACAACCCGCCAGCCTATCAACGCAGCCAGCGAATGGGCGGTGCCCGCACCCATCGTGGCCGCCAAAAAGATCATTAACGAAAGCAACAAAAGGCGCCTGGCACCGAGTCGGCTGGCTAACCAGCGGCTGGCGGGGATAACCAGCGTAAGACCGACAATGTAACCGTTGCTTATCCACGCCAACTGCTCCACGTTGGCCTGAAAGTGGTGCGAGATTGCCGGATAGGCCACGTTGGAAATAAACATATTAATCAGGTCGATAAAGAATCCGAGCAGGTAAACGACAGCGACGCGCGTGCGATAATTCATGGGGTTCTCCGCAAATGAGCGCCGAGTGTAATCCACATAATCAGGCGGATAAACCGCACGTCAGCAGTTACACTGTCAAAAATATTTTGACAGTGGGTGGGGCAATGCTGAATTTTCAACGAGTAGAGATATTCGTCAACGTGGCGGCAGCGGGAAGTTTCACCGCCGCCGCCGGTGCGATGGGGCTGACCAAGGCGGTGGTGAGTTTTAATATCAAGCAGCTGGAGGCCGAACTCGGCGTCGCCCTGCTGCATCGTACGACCCGCCGCGTTTCATTAACTGGCGCAGGGGAGGGATTTTATCAACGCTGTTTACTGCTGCTGCAGGATGCTGAAAGCGTACTGGACGAGGTTCGCCACGACCATCATGGGCTAAGTGGCGTGCTGCGATTAACCACCACGCCTGAATATGGCGCGCGTAAAGTCGTGCCTGCACTGAGTACGTTTGCCGAAAGGCATCCTCAGCTGCGGGTGCAGTTAGTGTCGTCGTCCGCGCATAGCGATTTAATTTCAGACCGCTTTGACGTCGCAATCCGGCTAGGTCAACTTGCAGATTCCACCCATCACGCTACGCTTATCGACAGTTTTGATATTTTACCGGTTGCTTCACCGGCTTATTTACAGCGCTTTGCACCGCAGGGCATTCATTCGCTAGCGCAGTTAGCGCAGGCGCGATGGATTGCCCACAGTCGTTTATCGACGCCGCTGAGTTGGGTGGTGACCACGCCACACAAGCACAGTTGTCTTTTTAACGTTGAGCCGGGTGCATCAATCATGGCCGACAGCGCGGCGGCGCTGTTGTCGTTTGCCCTCAACGCAGCCGGTGTCGCGCTTTTGCCCGCCTGGCTTGTGGCTGACGAAATTGCGCAACAGAAACTGACGGTGTTGCTTGCGGATCACCACTTTCCGCGTCAAGGGATTTATGCGCTGTATCCCAATACGCGCTATGTGCCGGAGAAGGTGAGACTGTTTATTGAGCATCTTAAGAACAGGATTTAACGCACGAGAAGAAGTGTGATCCAGGTCACATTTCATCGGTATAACTTATCTATTTCAATTTATACATAGTTAATACCTATTAGCCCTGGGATATATCGCGATAGCGGGGAAATAATTAATGAAAATATCGTTGAAGAATTAGCGGTAAATAGGCCGTGTAAATAAGTGCGGCATTTGGCGCGATTAGTCGACAGTTGACGTTTTGTAAAGGCCGGTTAAGCGAAATTATGTCTAATAATTGCGCGTAAACAGGCGTGAGCGGTTACATTTTAGCGGCTTTTGCTTTGCATAATAACCCGTGGGTTGGTGTTGATAAATCAGTAGTCGGAA
Organism: Rouxiella sp. S1S-2; assembly: GCF_009208105.1. Taxonomy (NCBI): domain Bacteria; kingdom Pseudomonadati; phylum Pseudomonadota; class Gammaproteobacteria; order Enterobacterales; family Yersiniaceae; genus Rouxiella; species Rouxiella sp. S1S-2. The sequence goes on along the minus strand of NZ_WFKL01000001.1, from coordinate 4,263,778 downwards.
TATTGTCGGTCGGGTAAATCCGTTTTATAACGCGGGTGATTTCGACATGTTTGGCCGGTTTTGTCCGCCTTTTTTGTTTTTATATAATTGATTTTTAATGATTTATTTAAAATAATTATTTCTGTGATACAAGTGTGAAAAGCCGTTTTTAAATAATGGTTTATAGATATGATTCATGTATTTTATGTGTGTAATCGATTACACTGATTGGAAGATACATATTTTATACGTACAGATAACTTTAAAAATCATGCACGTTAACTCTGCGTGCTATAATTTTTAAAATACGGCCATTCTGTAAAGTTCTGTATATACTCTCCGTTCGTTTAAATTTATATTATGCAGCTGCGTGACACCGTCTCTGGGGATTGCGTGCCTTGATTGACTTATTCATCTACGTTAAGGGCGCGTGAGCAGGCTTAACTTTAAAAATCGAAAACTTTCCGTGAATAACAAAACTTCAATTTCAACTTTTGTTTTATTGTCTATGTTTCAGCCGTTATCAGTCAGTTATGCGCAAACGTCCGCACCTGCTGATAAGCCGTCTGCCGCTGACAAAAAGGTTAAGTCCGATTCCCAAGGCAACACGCTGCTTATTGTTGCGCAACAGCAAAACGGTGGACTGTCGGAGCTCGATACGCCCGCTGCGGTGAGCGTAGTCAATGGTGACGATGTGCGTGACAGCCGGCCTCAGGTCAATCTGTCGGAAAGTTTAACCGGCGTTCCTGGCCTGCAGGTTCAAAATCGTCAAAACTATTCGCAAGATCTCCAGCTTTCCGTACGCGGCTTTGGCAGCAGCTCGACTTATGGCGTGAGCGGCGTGCGTATTTACGTTGACGGCATTCCGGCGACCATGCCTGACGGGCAGGGACAGACGTCGAACATCGACCTTAGCTCTGTTGATAAAATTGACGTTCTGCGCGGGCCGTTCTCAGCGCTTTACGGCAATGCCTCGGGCGGCGTCGTTAACGTCGAAACACAAACCGGCCAACAGCCGACCACGTTAACCGCCGGGACTTACTTCGGCAGCTACGGCTCATTTCGCAACAGCGTAAAAGCCTCAGGTTCGACCGGCGACGGCACCCACGCCGGTGACGTAAATTACACCATTTCAGCCTCACGCTTTACCACGCAGGGCTTTCGCGACCACAGTTCGGCACGTAAAAATTTGGGCAACGGCAAACTTGGCGTGCGCATCGACGATCGCAGCACCCTGACGCTGATGTTCAACAGTGTCTCCGTCGACGCGGGTGACCCAGGCGGGTTGACCGAATCCGAATGGAAGGCCAACCCGACGCAGTCTCCGCGTGCCGATCAGTACAACACCCGCAAGTCGATAGATCAGACTCAGGTCGGTTTGCGCTATGTGCGCGAAATGACGGACAACGACGAGCTGAGCATCATGACCTATAAGGGTGAACGTCACACCACGCAGTATCAGTCAATTCCCCCGGGGCCACAGGCGAGTCCAGCCTATCCGGGCGGGGTGATCGTGCTCGAACGTCGCTATCAGGGCATCGACACCCGTTGGAAACACGACGGCCAGTTAGGCGCGGTGCCGGTCACGCTGATTGGCGGTCTGGACTATGAAACCATGACGGAACGCCGCATGGGGTACAAAAACTTTATCGTTGAAAACGGCGTTAACGAGTATGGCGTCAAGGGTGACGAGCGCCGCAACGAAAAGAACAAGATGTGGAATCTTGACCCTTATTTGCAGAGCACCTGGAAACTGACCGACCGCTGGACGCTGAATGCGGGCGTGCGCTACAGCACCGTCAGTTTCAGCTCAAAAGATTATTACATCGTTCCCGGCAATGGTGACGATAGCGGCAGCACGCGCTATCACAAAGCGTTGCCAATGGGATCGCTGAGCTATGCGCTGACGCCGGCCTCAAATCTCTATGTTTCAGCGGGACGCGGCTTCGAAACGCCAACCATTAACCAACTTTCATATCGCCCCGACGGTTCTACTGGTTTGAACATCAACCTGAAACCGTCGACCAGTAATACCGTTGAGCTGGGCAGTAAAACGCGCATTGGCTATGGCCTGCTGACGGCGGCTATTTTCCAGACTGACACCGATAATGACTTGGCGGTTGCGACCAGCGGCAGCGGACGTAGCAGTTACGCCAACGTCGGCAAAACGCGCCGTCGCGGTCTTGAGTTGTCATTCGACCAGCAGTTTGCCTCTGACTGGCGTTTGCGCATGGCCTGGACGCTGCTTGATGCCACCTATCGAGACAACGTGAATACCTCGGTCAGCAACATTCCCGCAGGCAACAAGCTGCCGGGCATTGCGCGTAACTCGGCCTATGCTTCATTGGGTTGGGCGCCGCCTGAGGGCTTCCACGCCGGAGCCGAGCTGCGTTACATGAGCGATATTCAGGCCAACGATGCCAACACGGCGCAGGCTCCGGCCTACACCCTCACCAGCCTCAATGCCGGTTACCGACTTAACTGGCGCAGCAACTGGTCACTGGACCTGTTTACCCGCGTCGACAACCTGTTTAACCGCCACTACGTCGGCTCGGTTATCGTGAATGAAACCAATAGCCGTTATTTTGAACCGGCACCTGGAAGAAATTGGGGCGGCGGCGCAACGCTTACCTATACTTTCGAATAATTGCTGAAGAAAACTACATTGGCTCCCGCCAGGGAACAGGACAGGGCCTTTACAGAACCTAGAGCAAGCTGGCTCTTAACGCCGATTTAACCGGGTGTTAAAGAGGGCTTGCCCGAGGAAGGACATTCCGCACTACGCCGAATGTTTTTAAGATCTCCTTTCACGGCGAGATCGAAGACAATGAAAATCTTGTAAGGTTAATAATATGCAAACTAAAGCTCCGTTATCGCGCATAGTCGTCATAATCACCGCTTTGTTCGCCGCGTTAAGCGGATTATATTTATTGGTCGGCGGAATATGGCTGACGGCAATAGGGGGCTCCCTCTATTACATTATCGCCGGTGTTGTTTATCTGGCAACGGCATGGTTGCTCCTGCGCCGCCGTGCTTCAGTTTTGCTGCTTTATGCCGTGTTCCTTTTGGCAACCACTATTTGGGGCCTGTGGGAAGTGGGGTCCGACTTCTGGGCACTGACGCCGCGTTTAGACGTGACGTTCTTCCTGGGTTTGTGGATCCTGCTGCCCATCGTTTACAACACCATGAGCAAAAAAAATGCCTTCGCACGCGGTGCGCTGGCAACCTCTCTGGTGTTCACCGTGGTGGTACTGGTTTACTCAGTATTTAACGATCCGCAGGAAATCAACGGCACCATCCCAGCGGCAGACAATGCGCCGGTGCAGTCTACTTCGGGCGTTGCCGATGCAGACTGGCCTGCCTATGGACGCACCCAGGCGGGCACCCGTTACTCCCCGCTGAGCCAGATCAACGATAAAAACGTCGGTCAATTGAAAGAGGCCTGGACCTTCCAGACGGGCGACGTGAAAACGGCGCACGATCCGGGTGAATTCACCGATGAAGTTACGCCAATTAAAATTCGCGATACGCTTTATCTGTGTACGCCGCACCAGAAGCTGTTTGCTCTGGATGCCGCAACCGGTAAGCAGAAGTGGGTCTTTGATCCCCAGCTGAAAACCGACCCAACCTTCCAGCACGTGACCTGTCGTGGTGTGTCTTACCATGAAGCGCCAGACGTTGCCCAAGGCAATGCTTCAGGTTCAGCCGCGCCAGCCATCTGTGCTCGCCGCGTTCTGCTGCCGGTGAACGACGGCCGTATGTTTGCTCTTGATGCTGAAACAGGCGCGCGCTGCCCTGATTTTGGTAACAACGGCGAACTGAATCTGCAGAGCAACATGCCTTACGCTTCTGCGGGTCGTTATGAGCCAACTTCACCGCCGATTGTCACTGATAAAGTGATCGTGGTTGCCGGTGCGGTTACCGATAACTACTCAACCAAAGAGCCTTCAGGCGTTATCCGTGGTTTCGACGTGAACACCGGTAAACTGCTGTGGGCCTTTGATCCAGGCGCTGCTGATCCGAACAAGATCCCTGGTCCGGGCGAAAACTATACGCCTAACTCACCTAACTCTTGGGCACCTGCTGCCTACGATGCGAAGCTGGACCTGGTTTATCTGCCAATCGGTGTGGAAACCCCTGATATCTGGGGCGGTAACCGTACTCCAGACATGGAGCGTTACGCGAGCAGCCTGCTGGCGCTGAATGCTTCTACCGGTAAACTGGCCTGGGTTTATCAGACTGTGCACCACGACCTGTGGGATATGGACGTACCGGCTCAGCCCACTCTGGCAGACATTACTGACAAGAACGGTAACAAAGTTCCGGTTATCTATGTTCCTACCAAAGTGGGTAACATCTTTGTTCTGGACCGTCGTGACGGCAAGCTGGTTGTGCCTGCAACGGAAAGACCTGTTCCACAGGGTGCAGCCAAAGGCGACCACACGTCTCCTACTCAGCCGTTCTCTGACCTGACTTTCCGTCCAGAAGCCAAACTGACCGGCAAAGACATGTGGGGCGCAACTATCTACGACCAACTGATGTGTCGTGTGATGTTCCACCGCCTGCGTTATGAAGGCACGTTCACCCCGCCTTCAGAGCAGGGTACGCTGGTGTTCCCGGGTAACCTGGGGATGTTCGAGTGGGGCGGTATCTCCGTTGATACCGATCGTCAGCTGGCTATCGCTAACCCGATCGCGCTGCCGTTCACCTCTAAACTGATCCCACGTGGACCGGGTAACCCAATTGAGCCGCCTGCAGGCTCTACCGGTGGCAGCGGTACCGAGTCTGGTATTCAGACCCAGTACGGCGTGCCTTACGGCGTAGAACTGAATGCGTTCCTGTCTCCGCTGGGCTTCCCATGTAAGCAACCTTCATGGGGTTACATCTCTGGTGTTGACCTGAAAACTAACGATATCGTTTGGAAAAAACGTATCGGTACCGTGCGTGACAGCTCACCTGTGCCATTGCCGTTTAAAATGGGTATGCCAATGCTCGGTGCGCCAACCTCAACGGCGGGTAACGTATTCTTCATCGCAGCAACCGCAGACAACTACCTGCGCGCGTTCAACATGAGCAACGGCGACCAACTGTGGCAGGCACGTCTGCCAGCGGGCGGTCAGGCTACTCCGATGACTTATGAAGTGAACGGCAAGCAGTATGTGGTGATTGCAGCCGGTGGTCATGGTTCATTCGGCACCAAGCTGGGTGACTACATTATCGCCTACGCACTGCCGGACGATGCTAAAAAATAATTAACTTAATGGCGGCGGAAGCTGTCAGCGGTTAACTCGATATCAAGGGCCACTCAGCAATGGGTGGCCCTTTTTTTTCCCTTTTATGAAATTTACTTAGTTGAAACGTTAGAGTTTTATATTGGCCGGCTCGGTAATGTGTTTACCCTTTCAAACACCAACAGGTGTTCGCCTTCAGGACACTTTCACCGAGATCGATTAATGAATAATCAGCCCGTTTCACAACATTATCTTGTATCGCCCGCGTTAATCACGGCGGTTAAGGTGATAACCCTTCCACAAAATATTGTCGTTGTTCCGACCGTGCTTATGGTGGTGAACAATTCTGCTCAGCCCGCGTCAACAAGCGGGGAAAGTGGCTTCAGTACCGCCGTAAACCTCCCTGGCAATAATACGTTTAATCGTGCGGAATTTTTTTCCAGGGCGGAATGTATATCAAGACAACAGATCGAGGCGGCAAAATTAGCCACACCAAGACTCCCCCTTCAGACCGGGAGTGAGTATGTGACTGCGCTGGTAAATGCACCGGGAGGAGACAGACTTAGTGCAAAACAGTTGGCGGATGCGGCGGATGTTTCACGCAATACGGTGGGCCACATCATAGGAATTAGAGGCGAAACGATAGGGACGACGTCCTTACGAGAGATTAAACGTGATGAAGGGGAAACCGATTTAAAGTACGGAAGAAGATTAAAATTACTTAGGCCTAACTACTCTAATGATGATTATGTCGCGGTATCGGGTGCGGCTAGAACGACGTTATTAGACTACCCCGAATTTCAGCCAGAAACACCTAAGGTAGCATCGTTAAGAACCAAACCAGAGGCTGAGCAACGTGAACATGAGTCAGTCAAGGACTGGGGGTTACGTTTAATGACTGAGTATAAACTGGCTCCAGCCGAATGTGCCCGTTACTGCGATCAAAAAGTCGGAATTTTCCGGTCATTGAGTCTCAAACGCACTGCTGGGCAGGCCAGTGACCCAAAAAAAGCGGTAAAGGCGCAACAGGCGGCTCATGTGTTCACTAAGCCTGAGATTCCCCTTCTACCTGCGCCCGTTCTCATCAATATTGCCACTGCACCCAATTTGACAATGGCCATGAAAGTGCCAAATAATTTTCCAGCTGCGGACGTACCGCAGGCGACAATTGATCTTTCTGATATTGAATATGCCAATTTCACACCGATAGGTTCACCGGCGCCAGTGCAGAGTCCTCTCTCGCCACCGCCGCTTGCCTCCTCATCCCATGAGCGTGCATATCTATTGCAAGAAGCTAACCAAATCAATTCGCTGCTTAACGCTGCTGATTTCCCGCCGACACGCTTCATTACCGTCCGAGGTAATGACGCAACCATTAATACTTACCGAAGAGTAAATATGCCGATTTCGTCAAGTGCTAATCCTCACAACGAAATCCGACTGATGCGGACTAATCCGCCTACGGGCAGTGCGACACAAGCATATTATGAGCTGTGTGACGGTGCCTACCGTGTTCCTAATCGTCACGATGCAGAGTCGTTGTATCGCGCATTGGCGCAGTACGAAGTATTGCAAGTCTCTGCGATGCCTATCGCCCAATTAGATCCTGATACCGTCACGCCGGGTGAAAATAACAGTAAGAATGAAGAAGAAAATAACAGAGAGCATGAAGCTGCCCAGCTGGGAGCAGATGCCAGAATGAGTGTTGTCGAGACAATAAGGCGTTATCAGGAAATGGCGGGAAATGCGTTAATGGCTCAGCCAGCCATGACGACCCACATTACGCGTGTCGATGACTCACCGGAAGGCATCGCGTCGTTATCGAGTTCGATAAGTTCGCTCTCAGTGGAAGAGAGGGCACCCGCGGCGAAAAAGGCCAAGTTACGGCAGATGATATGGAAAGCAGAACCAGAAAAATTACCGGGTTTATTAATCGAACTAGAAAAGGTTACGGCGAAAAGTCCTGCGGAGATTTTAAATTGGATCAGCAGTGAACAGTTAATGGAGCATGCGGTTCTCGCAGTCTTAAGCGGAAAGGCTCATCATACGGGATCAAGGGTGATGCGAGATACGGCGAAGGCGCTATTCAATATTCTAGCAACCCATTCTGAATTACAACATCAAGTTTACAATACGCTATTTCCAAATAATCATGAGCTTGGCCTTCGCTTTGTTAATACAATACCTTTGGTTATCCACTCGACGACGGGCGTAGTTATCACCCAATTGCTTAAAAAATTATGCGAAAATTCTGAAGTCAGGAGAGAGATAAAAGAGTTTTTCAAAGAAAAATATGTCGCTGACAGAGCGATGAGCGAAGAATATTCGCTTGATAGTAATTTTTACGGACGCCTTGGAATAATGTCCCGTGAAATGGCCCCAGCAAATAATAGTCTGGAGGGACGTAAAAGGAAAAATAAAGAAGACAGTCATGAAGGGGGTGTTCAACAAGCAGATAATTGGAAGTCAAATCTGTCAATATCACTACAAACTTTGCGCGAAAGTGGATTATCTAGGCGCACATCATTCTGGCGCACACTAACACACAAAAAACTTTTAAATAAGCCAACGGCAGAAGAGCAAGAACGCCAGCGCAATAACCTTGCCAGGATTATGTATGAGCATGTGCTGCCGATGTCTGAGGATAGGATACAAAGGTTACTGCAACTAGATTTAGAGAAATATTCTCGCTGGGAAACGAATACCAACGCATTTCGTGCCTCAGGACGAAAACTTCATGATGAACAACAGACGGTTAGGGCGCAAAAACGGCTGGAGTCGCTTGCCGCGACGGCGCTAGCTTCGGCTTCTTTGGCTATTCATGGGCAGAGACGCGCGGCTGCACGTAATGCCGAAAAATACCTGGAACAGGATGCTCTAAAAAATAGGCAGTGGCAGGAAGACCGGACAGTCCGCGATGTTGCCAACGAGACTCTGCGCCTGCGGTCGCCTAATTTTCTTGCGGCGGCGGCAGGTGCGGCAATCAATGCGTCCATGGGCGAGCTGCAGAGGATGGTCAGGCCTTCGGCAGCCAATATTCATTCGTTAATTCGTGAAGGCTACCCTCTGCAAGAAAATGAAAAAATGAAATCGAAAGTCAGTAGCCCTCAAAGTATGGCTTTGAATAAAGAAGCCACAATAGACCTGCCTAATACACCATTAACACATCCCGGCAGCGTGAGTTCGCAGATTGAAGGTCATATTAATGAAATAGTGGATAGGAAAGCATTTCTTACGGAGGAAAGTATTCCTTCCATTCATTTAAGCGACTTTGATTCTGATATCGATAATTCCCTATGGACGCCTGACAGCGAAGCAACAGAGTTATATGACCAGGCAGATCTTATGTCAGCTGATACCATAATTTATTCGCTGGATGATTCAATGAAAAGTAGAGAATCGATAAACGAATTTAATCTCGGATTAAATGAAATCTTAGACAGAACGATGGGCCCGTTGGACAGATTTAATCATGCTCTCGATGCACTATTGCCAGCCGTAGAAGTCGATCAGCAAGAAGTCGATGCTCTTTTAACGAGATATATCGAAGAGGATGATTTGAATTTGCGGATTTCTTTACCAAACACGCCTTTACATGAACCCGGAGTAGATGAACTTTCCCTCGAAAATATAGAGCTTCAGACTATTGAAAAATGAATATAGTAGAGGAGGGCAATCAATAACCCCATTCCCATCAAGCGACTCGACCTGCTGACCCGTCGCCGCAGCATGAACAAACCGCCTTGTTGGCGGACTAAGCTCGACGTTTACGGCGTTTAATTAAGGGACATATTTTTGTCCTTTCTTTTGTCCGTTTCATTAATGGCAGACACTGACTGTTTCAAGCAGTGTTTACCGATTGAACCTTCGTTAATGGGGTGTCTACTTTTTTTTTCGCCCTTTTTCATCATGAAAAATTATTCAAATGATTGAAAACTAGCAGTGATTTATTAGCCGAACACGTAGTCTCTCTTCTCCTTCTATTGGTAAGTAACGCGTTATTGCAACGCCTCTTCATAGAGAGTGACACCCGATGTCTGATAAAATCACACCGTCGTCAACTCCCCCCTTTATTCCTCTTCCTGATACTCGCGCTATGTCGCAGCCGGTCAGTCCGTGGATTTCCAGTCTGCAAGGCGTGGCTAATCCAGCCTCTTTTATCCCGTTACCTCAGGTAAGACCTTATAAATTGCGTGGTAATGAAGCTAAAAATAAAGAGATGTTTGCAGCGAAGGATAAAACGCCAAGGGAAAAGCACGAAACCTCACTTCAGTATGCCTACAGGCTGGGAATTGCCGCACCCCACTTAACGCATGCTCAATTGGCCGATGCGGCAGGGGTGACGCCGATTACGCTGCATCACTCACCTCTATTTCGAAAGCCTAATGAAGCTATCGATAAAATGCGTTCCGAAACGCACTGTCAACCGGACGAAACGCCTTTAGAGTACGGGATCCGTCTAAAGAAAGAATATCCAAACTACATTCTTAGAGACTATGCGACGGTGGCTGGGGTTAGCGCCAACACACTGGGGACGCGACCCCTATTTCAAAAAGTTACCGAAGGGGTAATACGCGCGCAAACTGAGTCTCCAAGATTACCGGGTGAAACTCAAATTGAGTGGGGGTTACGGCTGAAAGAATTACATGGCTTAAACGCCAGTGAGTGCTCTGCTGCAACCGGCGCTTTATTGAATAATTTTAGAAGAACCAAAGTGTTTGATGCACAGCAGCTCATTGATACATCAGCGTGTGACGCACAGGGGGTCACTGCCCCAGCAAACCTGCTCGACCTCGCCGGGATTGAATATCGCGATACCACGCCGAGTGCCTCACCGGCGCCTTCTACCTCATGCTGCTTACCCGAACCTGGAGTCGCACAACATGACTCCACCAGTGATATTTACAATCTTCCGCTCTCGCCAATGCCCTTATTTGGTCTTGAGGACATTAAAAATATGGCAGAGTTGATGCTGCGAGAAGCCGGTAGTTTCAATAATCAGCTGGGCGATCAGGTGGTACAGCTGTTGCTGAATTCGCGGAGGTTGCCCGCTGATATTGTCATCTCCGTTGTTCAAGAGGGTGAACAGCAACCGCTTTATTTTCGTGGAGTTACCGATATTCCATTTAATCGAGCGCCGTCAATGGATGAGGCTACTATTGCGCTGGTTAGGTCGGGGAAAGAAGACTGCGGCCATTATAATTTGTTTCAGCACGGTGTGAAGATGCCCAATCAACCCGATGGAGACTGCCTGTACCGTGCGATAGCCCAGGGGCTGGGACGTGAAGATACAGCAGCGGCCATCGCAGAATTAAGAGGCCATGCCGCTCAGGAATTCATCAATAACCACCATCAATATCTTCAAGCCGTGGACCTCGACACTTTTGAAATGGAGTATTTACAACTGCTTCATCAAAATAAGGTAGTTAACATTAGTCCTTCACAATACTCAACTTCTACATTCGAGGTGAACAATGTATCAATAGCCAGCTCCGCCAGTACAATTTCATTCGACGATCCAGTGATCGGTTCTAATAAAAGAAAACAAAAATCCACCGTAAGGCCGGGGCAATCAGAAAAATTACCCGATCTGCTAAGCCGTTTTATTCAAACAAGGAACGTTTATCCTGAAACTCTATTAAATTGGATCAGCGATGAACAGATAATAAGCTGGGCTGCGATGGGGATTGAAAGTGCCGAAGGAGAAAAAGTCGGGGCTTATGTTATTCATGAAGTGACCAGTACGTTGTTAAACCTATTGAATCGGCACAGAGTATCGGTTGATGACGTTGCTGCGGCTTTTTTACCGACAACCCGTGATTTACAACTGTCTCTAGTCAATACCTTGCCACTGATCATGAATCAACGGTCGGGGTTAAGGGTCGCTCAGCTAATAAGACTGTTGAGCAGTAATGTAGCCACCAGGCAAAAAATTCATAGTGTCATGCGAGAGAAATATACTTCGGACAGCCCGCTAACGCTGGAATTTATAAAAAACCAATCATTCTATGCACGCATAAAAAATATGTCACAAAGGCTTACAGCAGTGCAAGCCTCCAGGGCTTTCAAAGAAGGTCAGCAGAAAGGAATAAAAGCATTGTTGGATAGCGCAAAGGAAACGTTTGACCAATCGGTTAAAGAACTCCATGACGCGGGTCTGATAACAGAGCCATCACTACTCCAAAAGTTTTTCTCTTTTGAGAAAAGTCAATTAAAACACCCGACTCTCGAGAGAAAACACAGTCTGGACTCTTTATTGCCGGAAAATAACATCTTTAATGCTGCATTAGTCGATGATTTACAACAACGGGATCGGCAAAATTTCGAACGCTTTCAGAATAGGACGTTGGCGTTACGGGAGCAGACGCGTCAAATCAGAACTCAACAGGATGCCAAAGCCTCGCAGAGTTTACGACTGTCGTCATTAGTGACTGATGCCGCCATGGTGACCGCCGCGGCGCGAGGCGCTTACTCTGCCACAGCGCGTAATGCGGAAAAAGAGCAGCAGTGGGAGGCTGATAAAGAGATGCAGTGGCAGGAGTCTCGTGCTGTCCGGGACGAGCGCAGTGAACAGCTGCGTCATCAGGTGCTGGATACTGTTCAGGTTGATGCGCTAATGCCTACCTACGGCAACAATCATGAATGGGCAACCTTGCCTTTGGCACCCACTTTACCCGTTCCCCCGGAACAAGATCTTACGCTGGAAATCATGCGAAGTGCACGTTTTCCGTCGATACCCAGCGGATTACCTGAACGGGATCTTGTACTGCCCGACGTTCCAGACGTTGAACCGAATGAAAGGCACGGTATAGCAACGGCGATGCTTGACCCTATTTATTACCGTAAACCCAATCAATGATCTTCAATATCACTCACGGCAGTCTACAGTTAGATTATGACTGGCTAACCAAGAACTGCTGAAAAATGAACTTATTGCATCCGCTCAAACACTACTATCGTACTCGCCCCAGGTTGCTGGTTGCACTTTTGCTTGCCGTCATCAGCTTTTTCTTTTTACCGGCCAATCAGCCGCTCACCCAGCGGCTGCTGATTAGCTGGAACGTTCTGGCGTGGCTGTACCTGCTTTTTTTGTGGGTGTTGATGTTGAAAACGCCGGCCAAGGGAATCGCTCGCATTGCTCGCGCGCAAGACGAAAGTGCGGCCACGGTGCTGGCGCTGGTTTGCATAACCTGTCTGGTGAGCATTTTAGCGATATTGTTTGAATTGGGGGCAGTAAAAAATCTCAGCGGGGCTGACAAGGTGCAGCATATTGCCCTGACCGCCGCAACGCTGGTGGTATCGTGGTCTCTGTTGCCAACCGCCTTTACCATGCACTATGCGCACATGCATTATTTAAATAATGATGACGAGAATAAAGTCCTGCTGTTCCCCGATAAAATTCCGCTGCCCGGATATTGGGATTTTGCCTATTACTCCTTCACGATTGCCGTGGCGGCGCAAACGGCGGATGTCGGTACCGGTAATACCTCAGTGAGGAAAATCTCTCTGTTGCAGGCGGTATTATCCTTTATTTTTAATCTGGCTATTTTGGGGCTTTCGATTAACGTTGGGGCGGGCCTGATGAGTTAGTTTTTTTGCTCTGAAAAAATATCGACATCGAGATTCGACTTGAAATTCATTGCTTAAAGAAGGTATTTCTATTCTTCTTTATTTTTTGCAGTTTATTTCAGAGCAGGGTACTCATGAATAAATGGATTAAAAATACTACCGCAATCTTGTGTTTGGGTTTCGCTACGCAGGCAATGGCAAAAAATTGTACCGAGGTGCGTGCGGGTATTGATATGGGGTCTGGCACCACCAAAATTCTGGTCAGCGAAGTCAACGTTTGCACCAAAACACTGGGTAAAGTGCTGTTCGCTCAGGAAAAGCCGATTGGTTTTAATGAAGACTTGGCCAAGTCTGCCAACAATCAGCTTAGCCCGGAAATTCAACAGCAGGGCGTGACCACCCTTAAGGCGCTGGTCGGACAGGCACAGAAATTTCATCCGGTGCGTATTACCGGCGTAGCGACCGCTGTTTTCAGAACGGCAGCCAACGGGCCGCAGGTTATTAAGCAGTTTAACCATCAGGCGCACGTATCGCTGCGCGTTATTTCGCAAAAGCAGGAGGCTGAGCAAGGTTTTCTGTCGGCCAAGGCCGCGCTGAACGACCCCACAGTGAAAGACACTGATCTGCTGGTGTGGGACATTGGCGGCGGTTCAATGCAGATGACCACCTATAACCGGATAAACGGCATCAAAACGCCTGAAATTTATCAGGGTAAATTGGCGTCGGTCAGTCTGAAAGACATGGTTATTGAAGTGATGATGAACAAAGACCTCAAACAGGTCAGTTCACCTAATCCGGTTGGGCCACTGGCGGGAGAAATTTTACGTTGGGTGAAATTTTATGCCCGAACGCACGTAAATCCGCAAATTATGCAAGCGGCCGGCAGCAAAAAAGTGGTGGGTATTGGAGGAGTGCACGGTTATTCCATTAAAGATCAGCTACATCCGATCAACAACCAGTACAGTGCTGCCGATCTTGAACGCGTCGCTCTGGTGAAAACTACCCAGTCTGATGCTCAGTTATCCGGTGATTATCGCGCAACGGATGTGACAAATCTGCTGTTAGTCGAAGGTTTTATGCAGGCGTTGAATATTTCGGACGTCACCATAGTGAAGGCCAGCCTGATTCAAGGTATCTTGCTGCAATAAAGACAACTCAGGACGGTAAACGTTTTACCGTCCGATTTCCCCGGTTTTCGCCGAGGCATTAACAACAGGCACAACATTAGTGATAACAAGATATTGCGCAATGAAGATTTTTTTGTTGTGCCTGATGGTTTGCGTAAGCAGCGGCTGTAGTACTTTATCCAAAATGAAAACTGACCCTACTCGCGAACAGGGCCTACGGCTGGCGAGAACCGGTGATATTGGCGCCGAGGTCAACCGTCTTGCACTGCCTCTCATTTTACAGAAACAAACTCCGGGACTGGTGGTCGGCGTATTGCTTCCCGACGGTCAAACCCGCGTTTACAGCTACGGCGTAACTGGTGAGCCCGACGGCGGCAAGGTTAACGGCTCAACACTGTTTGCCGTTGCCTCGGTCAGCAAGGGTTTTTTGGCCGAGATAACCACGCTGATGGTGCAAAAGGGCGTTTTCCAATGGAATGAAACGCTTGAGACGCTGCTGCCGCCGAATACCCCGCTGAGTCCTGATGCCCGTAAAATTACTCTACTGCAGTTGGTGACGCATACTTCTGGTCTGCCGAGGCAAATGATGACCACTGAGATGCTCGGCGGCGTAGTGCAGTACCTTTTTACCGGGGACAACTTCTATCAGGCGCTCGACCGGCACAGTCTGGTCGACTACCTGGCCGACTTCTCTGCGCCACAGGACATCTCCCCGCGCTATTCCAATATTGGCTATGGGTTGCTTGACTACATCCTTGAGTTGCGCACCGAGAAAAAGGTTGAAACACTTCTGGCAGAACACATCACTGGCCCTTTAAAGCTGACGCACACCGGCTATCAGGCTCAGATGCTACCGGGCTATGTGCAGCGCGCGCTTGGGCATGCCGGTGACCAGCCGAAATTTATCCGCCGTGGCAGTCAGGTTCCCGACTGGCATTTTTCATCGCTGATGATTGGCGCCGCCGGACTTTATACCAACGCAGACGATCTGCTGACCTATGCAAGAGCTCATCTTTATCCCACCGGTGACCGCGCCCTTGATAATGCCCTACGTGACTCCCTGCGCGTGCGCTATGCCCGCAGCAGCGAGGCGGCGGCCAATGGCTGGATTGTTGATGAAATAGGCAAACAGACCATTACCTATCAGGTTGGGTTTATCGGCGGTTTCTCCAGTTATATCGGGCTGGACACGCGGCACAAAACGGCGGTAGTGGTGTTGCAAAACAGCTTTAACTGGACCAACAACATCGGTCATAAAGTTTTGCAACGAATGGGCGAGGCGATAGACAGCAAAAATGACTATGATAAAAATAGCGATGATGTAACGCATAAGGGTTTGAATCATGAGGCGTTACATTTTCATTAATTGCGGAACCTCAGTATTGCCGCCCCATTTTTGCCATAAACGTACGCAGGAGCAGTTTTATGTCATCAGGCACCACGCATCTCCAGAATACTCCCGACGATTTTATCTGGCTTGAAGAGATAAAAGGCGAAACTGCCGTTGATTGGGCTATTCAGCAAAGTAAGCAAACTCGTCGAGAATTTGCCGAAAGCGAACGTTTTGAAGCCATTCGCGACGACGTCTTTGATTGCCTAAATGCGTCAACGCAAATCCCCGGCGTGCGCAAGTGCGGCAACCTTTTTTATAACTTTTGGCAGGATGAGAAAAATCCTCGCGGTCTGCTGCGTCGTACCACCTTCGAGTCTTACCGCCGCGATGCCCCGGAGTGGGAAACCGTACTCGACATCGACGCATTGGGCGAAGCAGAAGGCCAGTCATGGGTCTATTACGGCATTCAGGTTTTAGCGCCGGACTATCAGCACGCCCTGCTGCACCTCTCTCCCGACGGCGGAGACGCTTCGGCTATTCGCGAGTTTGATCTCACCGCGCTGACTTTTGTTGAAGACGGATTTAACCTTCCTGCTGCCAAAAGCCGCGTTTCATGGATTGACCGCGACCGGCTGTTTGTTGCGACAGATTTCGGCCAAGATTCGATGACCACATCGGGTTACCCGCGCATCGCCAAAATTTGGCAGCGCGGCACGCCGCTTGAGCAGGCAGAGACGCAGTTTGTGGTGGAGCCAAACGACATGTCGGTGATGGTATTCCATGACGATACGCAGGGCTTTGAGCGAAAATTTGTGGGTAGAGTCATCGATTTCTATCATCGCGAAGTGTTTTTACTCGATGAGGAACAGGGACTGCTGGCGATTGACGTGCCGCAGGACGCCAAGTTCAGCACCTGGCGTGACTGGTTGCTGGTTTCCCCGGCAAGCGACTGGCAGGTTAACGGTGAAACGTATCCTTCAGGTAGCCTGTTGGTCACTGATTTTTCAGACTTTATGGCCGGTGGGCGCCAATTCAAATCGCTGTTTACGCCGGGTGCAACGACCACGCTCGACAACTATTCAATGACGCGTGATTACCTGATCCTGAGTGTTATGGACAACGTGGTGAATCGGCTTGAAGTGCTAAAGCCCGAAGGGGGACTGTGGACCCGCGAGGGGCTGGGGGATGCGCCAGACTTGAGTAAGATCAGTGCATCGGGTATCGACGACGAGACCAATGAATTCTTTATGACGGTGACGGGTTTTCTGCAACCCACCTCGCTGTATTACGGTGTATTGGGTGAGGAAAACGGTCGCACGGCAGAAATTATCAAACAGGCTCCGGCATATTTTGACGCCTCGGCCTATCAGGTTACGCAGAATTTTGTCACCTCCGACGACGGTACACAGGTGCCTTACTTCGTTATTTTGGCGAAAGATATTCCACTCGACGGCACTAATCCAACCATTCTCTACGGCTACGGCGGCTTTGAGATCTCTCTCGACCCCTATTATCTGGGGGTAACCGGTCCTGCGTGGCTCGAACGTGGCGGCGTATTTGTCATCGCCAACATTCGCGGCGGGGGTGAATATGGACCACGCTGGCATCAATCGGCACTGAAGGAAAAACGCCTGCGTGCCTATGAGGATTTCTCTTCGGTTGCCAAAGACCTGATTGCCCGAAAAATCACCTCACCAGCGCACCTCGCGGCCCAGGGCGGCAGCAACGGTGGCCTGCTGGTAGGCAATATGCTCACCCGTTATCCTGAACTTTTTGGTGCCATTATCTGTGAAGTTCCGCTACTCGACATGCAGCGCTACACGCAAATTTCTGCTGGCGCCTCGTGGATAGCCGAATACGGGGACCCGCAAAAACCTGAGGAGTGGGCCTATATTCAGGCGTTTTCGCCTTATCATAATATCGACCCGTTAAAAATTTATCCGCCGGTGTTGTTTAGTACCGCGACCAGCGATGACCGCGTTGGTCCTGGGCATGCGCGTAAAATGGCCGCCAAAATGCAGCAGTTGGGCATCGAAAACGTCTATTTTTATGAGAACACCGAAGGTGGTCACAGTGCAGCGGCAGACAAAGCCCAAAACGCCTTTAAACGTGCATTGGTCAGTGAGTTTTTGTGGCGATACCTTGCTGACAAGTAACGGGCTTTAAAATAATGCCCGGTGCGCAAGCTCGGGCATTTCATCCGCCACGTTTCCGCTTTAAATCCTTTCATTAATATTTTGAAATAGTTAAATCACTTTCCCTTAGGTAAAAGCGTTGCCCGCTAATCCGTTAACTGTTTATTATTCCGGCATCATTTGATAATGGTTCTTATAATCATTTCTATTTTACAATCAATTGTTCGGGTACAACCATGTTGAAAAATACTGCGCGCGTGCTGTCCGTAGCGGGCCTGATGGCCGCCTCTTTTGCGAGTTTTGCTACCACTTATCCACTGACCGTAACCGATATTTCAGGCCAAAAAATCACTCTCAATAAAGAGCCTGAGCGTATTATCGTTCAGGACGGCCGCGATATTTTATCGCTGGCGGTGCTGGATAAAAGCAACCCATTCAAGCGCGTCGTCGCCTGGAACAACCTGCTTAAAAATACCGATGCCGGTACCTGGGATATGCTGAAGAGCAAATGGCCAGCCTCGGCGAAAATTCTTGATATGGGCTTTAGCGATCAGGGTCAGGTGGATCTGGAAACGGTAAT
This sequence comes from Rouxiella sp. S1S-2, assembly GCF_009208105.1. NCBI lineage: Bacteria > Pseudomonadati > Pseudomonadota > Gammaproteobacteria > Enterobacterales > Yersiniaceae > Rouxiella > Rouxiella sp. S1S-2. The sequence continues at coordinate 4,245,824 of NZ_WFKL01000001.1, read as the reverse complement.
TTCAAAAAATCCCGACTTAATGATTGCCCAACTGAGGGCTAAAAAATCGCTGCAGCAGGGCGGCGTTATCGACAAGCTGAATGCGTTGCACATTCCGATAGTGTTCGTAGATTACGACATCAATCCTGCAACAGACACTGCCCCTAGCATCGAACTACTGGGTAAAGTATTGAACCAGGAGAAAAATGCCGCTGCCTACACAAAATTCTACAATGAACACTATCAGCGTATTCAAGACGCGATTGCTTCAATAAAGAATCGTCCAAATGTATTTATTGAACCGCTGGCTGGCCGTTCTGACTCATGCTGCTTTACTCACGGAGAAACGGGCTGGGGTAAACTGATTGAGGCCGTAGGGGCGAAAAATATCGGTTCCGCACTGCTGCCAGGCGCAACCGGTGAAGTGGCGCTGGAAAAAGTGATTGCAATGAAACCAGACGTCTACCTGTTTACCGGTTCTATTCATCCGGGCAAAGGCCAGACAACAATGATGCCGTTTGGTTATGGCGCATCGCAGGCTGAGGTAGATAAAGAAGCGAAGGTGCTTATCTCGCGCACGGGTGTTGCTCAGGTGCCCGCGGTGGCCGACAAAAATGTTTATGCTGTCTACCATCAGTTTTATAACCACCCTTACAACATCGTGGGGATGGAATATCTGGCAAAATTCATTTATCCGCAGCAGTTTAAAGAATTGGACCCGGCGCATACCTACCACGAAATTATTCGTAACTTCACACAGTTACCGGATCAGAATTTCATTTTCAGCTGGCAGCCTAAGAAGTAGTCGTACAGAACTTTACGCAGATCACATCTGTTGACACTCAGTTAATACATAGAAGAAACTATTTGTATTAGTGTGAGTGTCAGACTCGGCCATGCTTTCGCATGGCCAGTAATAAACAGTGAAAGGTGATCCCATGCAATCCGAAGAACAGCGTTTAATTGAAGGTCTTTTCAGCCGTTTGCAACAGGCAGAGTCCAATACCGCACCGCGTGACGCTGAGGCTGAACGCCTAATCCAGTCTTTTGTGAGCAAGCAACCGGGTGCGCCTTACTACATGGCTCAGGCCATGATCATTCAAGAAGCCGCGCTTAAGCGTATGAATGCACAGGTTCAGGAGCTGCAGCAGCAGGTTGCTCAACTGCAGAGTCAGGCGCAAAACAATAAACCGCAAAGTACAGGTTTCCTGGCCGGTCTGTTTGGTGGTGGCGGCAGTCAGCCACAGAACACTCCGTCTTCCTCAGGCAGTGGCCCAATTCCCGGCACTCAAAATAATGCCTGGGGCAACAATGCCGCGCCTTCACAGCCCGCCTATCAACAAGCTGCTCCAGCGGCATCAGCGCCAATCGGCTCAGGATTTATTGGTGGCGCGCTTAAAACTGCCGCAGGCGTTGCGGGCGGTGTGATGCTGGCCGACATGCTGACCGGCATGTTCCACCAAAGTCAGCCTTCTGAGATTGTTAACATCGTTGAAGACAATCAGGTGACTAATAATAACTTTGATTCAGCCACTGACCCGCTGCTGAGTGGTAACAACAGTTGGGACAATCCGGCGTTTAACGACAACAACAGCAATTTTAACAACGATAACAACGTCGGCAACGACAATGACAACACCTATTCTGGCTTCCTGGATAACTCGGACGACAGCTTCTTTGGCGGTAGTAATGACGACGACGACGACTCATTCTTCTAAGTCCAGGCGATAGGGGCTCCAAAAAAGCCCCTTTTTGCAGAACGAACGTTTGACGAAAAGCGAAGAGTGAGAGCTTTATCGCTTATTGCAATCGGAATTGTGGACAAAACGTGAATCTGTTGCTGTACTGTCATTGACACACGTTTTGTGTCTTACATTCACGTTAAGGTAAGTTTGATGTCTAAGATTAAAGGTAGCGTTAAGTGGTTCAATGAATCAAAAGGTTTTGGTTTCATTACCCCTGAAGATGGCAGCAAAGATGTTTTCGTTCATTTCTCTGCTATTTCAAGCAACGGTTTCAAAACTCTTGCTGAAGGCCAACGTGTAGAGTTCGAAATCACCAATGGTGCCAAAGGCCCGTCGGCTGCTAACGTTATCGCTATCTAACTTTAGCCGAATTCTGAAAAACCCGCTGATGCGGGTTTTTTTTTGTCTGTTATCAAGTATTGTCGTTAAATAGTGGCGGTCTTTTTAGCAAACGTTGGACGCGCCACAAATACGAAAATGAGAATGGCGATGGCGAAGCAGCCGCAAATGGTCAGCGCCATGGACAGCGCCGACGTGCCGCCAATGCCGGTAAGCGGCACGCTGGTAGCGCCAAGCGCGAACATGCAAACGCCAAGCAACGCCGAAGCACTTCCAGCATTTCGACCCTGACTCTGCATCGCCAATGAACCGGCATTGGGGCCGATAATTCCGATGTTAATAATAGAGAAGAACAGCGGGACCAGCAGTGTCACCAGCGGTGCCTGCATTGCACCGGCAATCACCAGAATGACAGATGCAATAGCGGCAATGATCAGCCCGACTTTTACCATCATCAGTTCACCCCAAACCGCCGCCAAACGTGTGGAAACCTGCGCAGCAATTACCAGTCCCATCCCATTAATCGCAAAGCACAGGCTGAAGGTGACGGGACTGAGGTGATAAATCTGCTGCAATACAAACGGTGACGCGCCGATATAGGCAAACATGCCGGCCATGATAAAGCCCTGCGTCAGGCAAAGCCCCATAAATTGGCGTTCGCGCAGTAGCATGCCGAGCGACTTGATCATTGCACCTGCGCCGCCCTGCGAGCGCCGTTCTACCGGCAGCGTTTCGTGCAGCTTGGTTGCAGAGAATATAAACAGCAGGATAGAAATCGTGGCCAATGCGCCAAAAATTCCGCGCCAGCTCAGGAATGTCAGCAGTCCGCCGCCGAGTACCGGAGCAATAATCGGTGCAAGCCCGTTTACCAGCATGAGCAGTGCGAAGAACTTGGTCAGGTCGTGGCCACTATAAAGATCGCGTGCGACGGCGCGAGACAGTACGGCACCTCCGGCACCGGCGATGCCCTGCAGCAGGCGAGCGATAATTAACTGGTCGATGTCGGGGGCCAGTGCGCACCAGACCGAAGCCGCCAGTAGCAGCACCAGCGAAAGCAACAGCGGACGCATTCGACCGAAGCGGTCACTCAACGGACCAAAAATAAGCTGCCCTGCGCCCAAGCCCAGTAGGCCAGCCGTCAGACTTAGCTGGCTGGTGGCGGTGTTAGTATTCAGTTCGCTTGCCAGGTCCGGCAAGGCAGGGAGATAGAGGTCGGTGCAAAGAGGTCCAAGCGCTGCCAGTGAACCTAAAACCAAGGCATAGCCGAGGCGTTTTTTAACTAAATGATCGCTCATTAATTTTCCGCATTGTGGGGAGGCGTACAATCGCTAAAGATGTGAGTAAATACCTGATGATAAACGGCTTTGAGTATTTCTGAGTCTGCGTGCTTATGCGTCAGACGACGAAAAGCCGTCCCTTCACACAGCACGGCCAGCATCTCGAGACGCGCCTTAAGCTGCTCTTCGGGCATGTTGGGGTAATAGGGCGTTAACATCGCTTTGGCTTCGTTAAATAACTTGGACTCAGCGTCACGCAGTATTTTTGCGACCACCGGATTACGCGTAGCCTCGGCCGTCACTTCAAGCATCAACGCGTGGTCGATTTCGTTTTGCTCCGGGCTGAGTTCGGGGCATTGAATTTGGCTGTGATCGACGTTTTGAGCCCCAATAACCCGGTGAGCCAGGTTACTTGCCATTTGCTTCATGTTAGGCGCGTCGCCGGTCATTATCTGGATTTTTTTGAAGACGATGCGTCGCACAATTTCTTCAATGATGGCGTCTTTGTTGACGAAATAACGGTAGATTTGGCCCACGCTAAGCTGCGACATTTTGGCAATTTCAGCCATTCCCGCGCCGTGAAATCCGTGCTTGCGAAAACAAAGTCGTGAGGCGGCAACAATCTGGTCCCTGCGGGCACAAGCGCGCTGGTCTTTTGTTTGGTGTGCGGGATGCATAAAGGCACCTGACAAGTGGATAACGTGTTCTTGTCTCAAATCAACAGGTTAAATCACACAGTGCCGGATGATGAGAGTATGTGAACGTTCGTTCTCAATTATAGGGAATCTGGAGGGGAAAATAAATAATTGTATTATAAATGTGGCAAAAAGAGCTTTGGTCGCTTGACCTACGCTCTTTTTAAAGGGATGGGCAGAGAAAAATTACAGTAAATAGCTGTGCAGAAAGCTCAGCACTACTGCCAGACAAAGAACGGATACGGCCATTTCGCTGGCAGTTTTTGGAAGTGAAAACATAGTAAGCCTCATATTATCTGGACAGCGAAGTGCAATAAATCGTGCTGTAATAAACTGAGGGTAGTATCCCCGCCGAAAGTTAAGAAAACATTAAATTGTCAATAATTCGGCGGGTTAAAATTTAATGGCCGGTGTACCAGCTTACGAGCATAAAGCCCAACATGGTCAGCGCCAGCGAGCCAAAAAGGTTGAGGGCGATATTGAGCAGTGCGGCACCAAAACGGCCGTCCTGCAGCATATAAACCACCTCAAGCGAGAATGTTGAAAAGGTGGTCATGCCGCCGCAAAAGCCGGTGGTGAGTAGCATTTTCCAAACCGGATCCCACTGGGTCATACGGTTAAACATCGCAATCACCAGGCCGATAATAAACGCACCGGCAAGGTTGACGGCCAGCGTGCCCAGTGGCACAACGGAAGACGATGGATTGAGTTTAAGGCTGACATACCAGCGTACCACGCTGCCCACGCCACCGCCGATGAGAACTGCCAGGAAAGTGTTAAACATAAATGCCTTTCAAAAAAAGAGTCAATGTTAAGAAAGGTTCCGGCGTCATGCTACGAACCTCTCAATGAGATTTCGTAGACATCATCAGCCGGTAAGGGCGGTTTGGGAGGAATGTCATCTCCACTAGCTTTGGTTTTCGTTAATAGACAAGACTGAAGCCTGACAAGTTTACCGAAATAAATCGTCAATTTGTAGTCAAACTCGTGGGCAACGGCCCAAGCGGTGAGGATTTTATATGTTAATTCGTGATGCACAAGCTGGCGATGCTGAGGCTATCGTGGCACTGCTGGCCGATTTGGATTATCCGGCAGGCGTGGAGTTTATTGAAAGCCAGATTAGCCTCATGCGGGGCAACCCCGACAGCGTGCTGTGGGTTTCAGAAATTAACCGACAGGTGTGCGGTTTTATTTCGCTGCACTTCATTCCACAGCTGCCGCTTGAGGGCGATTTCTGCCGCATCAGTTACTTGTGCGTTAGCGGCGAGCATCGCGGCGCGGGTATTGGGCAACGCTTGCTTGAGAGGGCCGAGAGTCTGGCGGCTGAAAGAGGCTGCGACCGCATGGAAGTTCACAGCCATTCTCGCCGGGTGCGCGCCCATCAGTTTTATGCGCGTGCCGATTATGAGGAGTCGCCCAAGTATCTGATTAAACGCCTGCGCTGAAAACGGCTATCCCATCGCCAGCAGGATGGCATCGGCGATAATTTCAACCTGATCCAGCCTCATCATGCTGGTGCTGGCGCGTATAAACTGGCCGGGCCCAATGCGGCTGCGCTCACCGGGCAACACGGCAATGCCGCGCGCCGCCAGCGTCACCAGCGCAAACTGCTCTGAGGGTACCGGAATTAAAATTGACAACCCTTCACGCGTCGGCAGATGAATGCCGCGCACCGCCAGTGCATCAATGAGCGCCTGCCGGCGCTGCGCATAAACCCTTTTCGCCTCCACAATACCTTCTTGTGTAATCGGGTCGTTAATCAGCCAGGCCAGCGTATGCTGCAAAATTCGGCTAGACCATCCGGCACCAAAGTTGCGGAACGATTTGATTTGTTTGATTAAGTCGTTTGAGCTTGAGATAACGGCCATGCGCAGGTCAGGACCGTAGGCTTTAGAATACGAGCGTACATGCACCGTGCGTTTAGGCAAAAAGGTGCCCATGCTTAGCGGTTCGGTACGGGCAAGTTCCCCGATGCCGTCATCTTCAATAATCAGCGCCTGGCTACTCTGTAAAATTTCCGCCATTTCTGCCATACGCTGTGGGCTGATGATATGACCAGTATGTGAATGAGTGCGGGGCTGATAAATAAACGCCGCAGGATTTTTCACCAGCGCGGCCTGCAGTGATTCCGGCGTTGGCCCAAACTCGTCACATTTTACCGCAATCACCTGAGCGCCAATGTTGTCGAGCATATCGAGCAGGCGAGTGGCCGTGGGGTCTTCAATCGCCACTACCGAACCTTGCATGATGAGCGTTTGCAGTGTGAGATTCATGGCATCGAAACCACCGTCGGCGGCCATGAACGCGTCTGCGGCATAGGGCCAGCTTGGTTTTACTGCCTCGACTAAAACTTGCGAAATAGCTTCACGCTGATAGCTGTTGAGATTTTCTGTTTCAACACTGCTTAACAAGGCCTGGTTGAGTCGGGGCAGCAGTTCCGGATCGGGCGCGGCCAGGGTCATATCGGCAATAATGTGGTCGCCAAAATTGCCAATTTTTTCGAATCTTGCAGGGCGGGGGGAAAGTGTATCTCCGCAGACCCAAACCCCGTTGCGGCCTCGACCGGCAATAACTTTCTGGCGTCTTAGCTGACCCCAGGCAGCCGATACTGTGGCAGGGCTTACACCAAGCGCCTGAGCCAATTCGCGAACGGCCGGTAGGTGGGTGCCAATTTCAATCACGCCCGAGCGGATCATGGCGGCAGTTTCAATCGCTATGCCGCGCATCGATCGGTCCTGCAAATGGCCGGCAAACCATTCAGCATCCAGCGCTTTGTCATTCACACTTACACCCATCAAATCACCTTTTGTTCAGTAACAAAGATTCTATTGTACATATTAATTTATGCTATTAGTATCAAACTTAGTCAACGGAGGCGATAAAATAATCACATCGTGATAAATGTGATCACTCTCCGCTCGGGCATGTTGGGTTTGTGTGTTCTTTTGTAAAAAGCAATTTTGCAGACATTAAGGGGAAAGACGTGGCAATTACTATCAGGCTGGCCGTTCGTGACTGGGATTATTTTACGCCGTTGGCGCTGGGCGACATTAAGCCTGAGGGATTCAATCTCGAAATTGACCGCGTGGGTACGCTGGTTGGAGATCTGGCAACGACGGAACAGTACGACGCCGCTGAAATCTCTTTCAGTCGCTATGCTCAGGGCCGCGCCAAGGGTGAAGATGACGTGCTGGCCGTGCCGCATTTCCTGATGCGCGGTTTTCGTCAGCGTTGCATTATCACCCGTGAAGACAGTCCGTTGACTAAAATTTCAGAGCTGGCGGGTAAGCGTATTGGCTTAACGGGTTGGCAAGATTCGGGTAATACCTGGACGCGTACTGTGCTGGGTGTTGACGGCGTGGGTATTGACGACGCTTACTGGTACGCCGGTCGCCTGACTGAGGCGCATCCGATTGTTGACCGCCTGAACGGCTTTGGCCGCGAGGGGCGCATTGAGGCCTGCCCGGATGAGCGGCCAATGATGGAACTGTTGAAAGAAGGCTGGCTGGACGCGGTATTTACGCCGTTTATGCCTGAAGGATTCTTTAAACCAGGATCGGGCTTCCGCCAGCTGCAGCCTGATTTCCGACAGTCCGAGCTTGAGTATTTTAACCGCGTTGGCTATGTGCCGGGCATGCATATTTTGGCTATTAAGACCGACGTTGCCGCCGAGCATCCTTGGCTGGCCGACGCGTTGAGTGAAATTATTGATAAGTCTTACCACGTGTGGATGGATAAGCGTGTGAAGTATGCCGATACCACGCCTTGGTTGCTGGACGATATTCGCCGTACCGTGGTGGATTTGCCGGTGAGCTGGAACGACAACGGTTTCGAGCATAACAAAAAAATGATCGACGATTTTGCCAATGAACTTTATGTTCAAAATATTACTGCAGTGCGCCTGACGCCTGCCGACTTATTCCCCGCTTACGCCAAATAACGGCGGATGATTAAGCGTGAGTGAGTGCTCCTTCACTGCATCACCTTTTACGCCCATAGGGCGTGAGGAATAGAAATGAAAGTTGCAATGGGTCAATTTGCCGTTTCGCGCGAGTGGGAAACCAACGTTGAAACGTGCCTGACGCTGATGGCGAAATCGCTGGCTGCCGGTGCCGACCTGCTGGTGTTGCCTGAGGGTATTTTAGCGCGTGATATTACCGATCCTGATCTGGTATTAAAGGCTGCGCAGCCGCTGGACGGCCCGTTTGTTTCTAAACTGATCGCCGCCAGCAAGGGCAATCAGTTGACCACCATGATGAGTATTCACACGCCAGCACCGGACGGTCGTGCATGGAACGTGTTGATTTCTATCCGTAATGGCGAAATTATTTCTCAATACCGCAAGCTGCATCTCTATGATGCTTTTGCCAATAAAGAATCTAAAAACGTGACTGCGGGTACTGAAGTTCCACCTTTGGTTGAGGTGGCAGGCTACAAAGTGGGCCTGATGACCTGTTATGACGTGCGCTTCCCGGAACTGGCTCGTCGCTTGGTATTAGACGGCGCAGAAGTGCTGGTTCTGCCAGCGGCCTGGGTTAAAGGACCGCTGAAAGAGATGCATTGGGAAGTGCTGGTCACTGCCCGCGCGCTGGAAAACACCAGCTATATCGTGGCGGTGGGCGAATGTGGTGAGCGCAATATTGGTAACAGCATGGTAGTCGATCCTCTTGGCGTGGCAATTGCCCGCGCTGCTGAAGCCCCGGCGCTGGTGTTTGCCGAGCTTGACCGTGAACGCTTGGCCTATGCCCGCAAAGCATTGCCAGTACTCGAGAATCGCTGTTTTGGCATTCCACAGCTGAAAGAAGTTTGAATCCAGTAAAACGCCTGCTTGATTGCGTCAACCTAACGTTATCGGCAGACAGGCAGTAAAAGCGCGAACCAACACCAGGGAGCGCGGTACCAAATCCGTTTTTTCAGCGCCGGAAATCACGGTAAAAAATCTAAGGCGTCCAGGATAATCGCACCACGGAAGGTGCCAAAAATAAGAAATTCACAACATTCACAACACCTATTCCATACAGAGGATTTTGAGATGATGGCAAAACAATTTCGACGTGCCGCTGTTCTGACTACTGCGTTACTTTCAATGAATACCTTTGCAGCTGAAACTGTTTCTATTCCTGACGTTAAAATGGACCCGGCTTTGCACGCCAAATTACCTGCTGAAATTCAAAAATCAGGCGTACTGACCTCGGTAAATAACGGATCTTTTCCTCCGTACGAAATTGTTACCGGCACGAATTCGTTAGACGGCGCGAGCGCTGACCTGGCGCATTCCATGGGCCAATTGCTGGGCGTGAAAATTGAACACGCCTCTGTGAGCGGGCTGTCAGGAATTTTAACCGGTATCTCCTCTGGACGTTATCAGATGGGTATTGGCCCAATCGGTGACTACCCTGAGCGTCAGGCTAAAAATGATTTTGTCGATTTCGTAAAAGAATACGTGGCCTTTGCCGTGCCAAACGGTAACCCGAAAAATATTCAGTCATTGGCCGACACCTGCGGCCTGCGTATCGCTGTGATGGCAGCGGGATCTGCCGAGAAGGTTATTAAGCAGCAGTCGGAAGACTGTGTGAAAGCAGGTAAAGAGGCTGTTACCGTACAGTCATTTACCGACCAGCCAACCTCGATTTTGGCCGTGCGCTCCAAGCGTTCAGATGCCTTCTTCTCTTCTCAGGCACCGCTGTCCTACTTTATCAAAGAGTCTAATGGCCAGCTGACCTTGGCGGGCGCGGGTAAATCAAACGGTTTTAACGATATATTCCAGGGAACTGTCGTGCCAAAAGATTCCGAGATTGGCAAAGTGGTGCTGGCGGCCTATCAGGAGTTGTTCACCAACGGAACCTATGCCGCAATCATGAAAAAATGGGGTCTTGAGGGCAACATGCTGCAGGCACCGGGCATCAATCTGGGAAAACCCACTAAATGACCGATAAAACGACCTCGGACCCACGACGTAACGTTGAGTTTGCTCATGCGCCGCGAAACTACGGTCGTTGGGTCGCCTGGATAGTGGTCCTGATTCTTGCCGCCGATGTGGTTATCAGCGTGGCCCTTAATCCGAACTTTGAATGGCATGTTGTCGCACAGTGGTTTACCGAAGCGTCGGTGATAAAAGGTCTGGGCGTCACGCTCGGCCTTACTGTGGTGTCGATGGTGCTGGGTACGCTGCTGGGCCTGCTGCTGGCGGTGGGGCGCTTGTCACAAAGCCTGCTGCTGCGTCGTCTTTCAGGCCTGTATGTGTGGTTTTTCCGCGGCACGCCGCTGTTGGTGCAGCTGTTGTTCTGGTACAACATGTCTACGCTGTTCCCGCACGTTGCATTGGGACTGCCGTTTGTTGGGCCGACGTTTGCCAGCTGGAACACCAATGACCTGATTACGCCATTGACGGCGGCGATTGCTGGTTTGGCGCTGAATGAAGCGGCATACATGGCCGAAATTATTCGCGCCGGACTGCTGTCGGTTGATAACGGACAGGCGGAAACAGCCCAGGCATTTGGTATGAGCCGAGGCCGCGCGCTGCGCCGCATCATTATTCCACAGGCTATGCGCTCAATCATTCCGCCCACCGGTAACCAGTTGATTAGCATGATTAAAGCAACCTCGCTGGTCAGCGTTATCGCGATGGGTGACCTGCTGTATTCGGTGCAAACCATTTACAACCGCACCTTTGAAGTGGTGCCGATGCTGATGGTGGCGGTGATTTGGTATCTGCTGATCACCTCCGTGCTTAACGTTGGGCAGTCATTCATCGAGCGTTTTTATTCTAAAGGCACACGCCGCACTGTGGCTGCCAAGCGCCGTCCTGCAGCCGCAGCGGGTAAAGTGGTGGCCGCGCAGCCTAATCTGGCTCAGAAGGGGGAGCTATGAGTTCGACGCTGTCCGATGCGCAAGCCCTGCTTGTGACCGCGCGTAATGTGCATAAAAGTTACGGCGACAATGAAGTTTTGAAAGGCATCGACCTGGATGTGAAACCGAGTGAAGTGGTGGTTATTCTAGGCCCTTCTGGCTCGGGGAAATCGACCTTTCTGCGCTGTATCAACCATTTGGAAGATATCGATCGCGGAACCATTATGGTCGGTGGTGAGCAGATAGGTTATGAGCTGCACGGCGACCAGCTGCGCAAGCTGTCCGAGCGAGGTATTGCCCGTCAACGTCGTGATATCGGCATGGTTTTTCAGCAGTTCAATCTCTATCCGCACATGACCGTGTTGCAAAACATTGTTGAAGCGCCGATTGGCGTGCATAAACAAAGCCGCCACGAGGCCGAGGCCTATGCCCGTCAACTGCTGGAAAAGGTTGGACTGAGTGATAAGGCCGATGCGTATCCGCGACACCTTTCTGGCGGACAGCAGCAGCGTGTGGCGATCGCCCGTGCCTTGGCGATTAAACCCAAACTGATGCTGTTTGATGAACCGACTTCGGCGCTGGACCCAGAATTGGTGGGCGAAGTGTTGGCGACCATGCGCAGCCTCGCGGAGCAGGGGTTGACCATGATTGTGGTGACGCATGAAATTGGTTTTGCACGAGAAGCCGCCGACCGCGTGGTGTTTATGGATGGGGGCCACGTTATCGAGCAGGGACCGCCGGAAGAGGTGCTGGTAAATCCGCAGCATCCGCGTTTCCAGGCGTTTCTAAGCCGCTTTATCTAAGCAGTTGAAAACAGGAAGTGCGGGGGAGTTGAGCTGCAATTTTGATCTCTACCCTCCACCTTTTTTGTTGTAAAGCTGTTGAGTTTTAGTTAAAGGTAGCACGCAAGGTTTGTTTCCCTTACGGTAGCGGGCGTATAATCGCCGCACTTTTCATGCCCTATAGCGCTTTGTAAGAAAAATAATATAACAAAGAAATGCTTTAACGTACGACCATGCAGGCTCATAATGAGTTAATGGTTACAATACGTACAGGGATGGAATTCAGGTCGCCTGCGCGACAATTTTATTCTCCAGCTGTTAAATTCAGCAATCAGTGTAAAGAAGGTATTTATGGAAGGTTTGAGTATTACTAAACTGTTAGTTGTCGGCGTGCTGATTGTGCTGCTTTTCGGTACCAGCAAACTTCGCTCCCTCGGCGGTGACCTTGGCGCAGCGCTGCGTGGCTTCAAAAAAGCCATGAATGACGATCCGGCTCCGGTCGCTAAAGCTGACGCACAGGCTGAACAGCGTGTTGAGCATAAGGACTAATCTCACCCTTCGGCTGCGGCCACGGTGATGATGGTATAAAAAAAGCTGCTTATATAAGCAGCTTTTTTTCTGTCTAACGAGTCAGAATTAGGACCGAATTACTTAACCTCGATACCCTTGGCCTGAAGATCAGCATGGTAAGACGAGCGAACGAAAGGACCGCAGGCTGCGTGGGTGAAGCCCATCGCCAGCGCTTCTTCTTTCATCTGTTCGAACTCTTCAGGGCTGACGTAGCGCTGCACCGGTAAATGGTGGCGGCTCGGCTGCAAATATTGGCCCAGTGTCAACATGGTCACGCCGTGACGACGCAGGTCGCGCATCACTTCAATGATCTCTTCGTTGGTTTCACCGAGGCCTACCATCAGACCCGATTTGGTCGGAATTTCAGGGTGCGCTTCTTTAAAACGCTCAAGCAGTTTCAACGACCACTCATAGTTTGCACCCGGGCGAACCTGACGATAAACGCGTGGCACGTTTTCCAGATTGTGGTTAAACACGTCTGGCGGCGCGGCGTTGAGGATCTCAAGAGCGCGATCCATACGACCACGGAAGTCGGGAACCAGCGTTTCAATCTTGATGGTCGGGTTTTTCTCGCGAATGGCGGTAATGCAGTCAGCAAAGTGCTGAGCACCCCCGTCGCGCAGGTCATCGCGGTCAACCGAGGTTATCACTACATAACGCAGACCCATATCGGCAATCGTCTGGGCCAGCTTAAGCGGCTCATTGGTGTCAGGGGCTACCGGACGGCCGTGAGCAACGTCGCAGAACGGACAACGACGGGTGCAGATGGCTCCGAGGATCATGAAGGTAGCCGTACCGTGGTTGAAACATTCTGAAAGGTTAGGGCAAGCCGCTTCTTCGCACACCGAGTGCAGGCCATTTTTGCGTAATGCCGCTTTAATGCCCTGAATACGACTGGAGTCGGCCGGAAGTTTGATTTTCATCCAGGCCGGTTTACGAAGCATTTCCTGCCGGTCTGTGACCACGGTTTTCACCGGGATTAACGCCATCTTATCAGCATCGCGATACTTGACGCCGCGTTCCATTTGGATCGGTTTACTCATAATCTTGCAGGTTCCAGTATTGTCTCTCGCGGGCGAGATTTTTCAAGACATTCAATGAACTAGCTGCTTCATTAAAAAATAATAGAAAATATACAGAAATTATATCATTGAAGCGGCATCGCTTAAAGTAACGACAACTTGCTTTGTTAAAAAGATGTAAATGTTATTATTTTGCGGGCAATGTGTCTGCAGCGCGTTGAGGATAATCTTCAAGCTGCCACGGAAGATAGTCAACTTGTTGATAACCAAGTTGTTTGTTAAACGCCTTAACCAGAGCAGGCATCACTTGATCCACCGTGATCCCCGGTTTTTCGAGGCTGGCTTGAGTCATTTGCAGTCCGGCATAACCGCACGGATTGATACGCTGGAACGGCTCTAAATCCATATCAATATTCAGCGCCAGCCCGTGCAGCGAACAGCCTCGGCGAATACGCAGGCCGAGAGAGCATATTTTTTTGCCGTCAACGTAAACACCTGGCGCATCGGCTCTCGGGTAAGCTTCAATGTTAAAAAATGCCAGCGTATCGACGACAGTTTGTTCTATAGCGGTAACTAACTGACGTACGCCCATTTTTCTGCGCTTGATATCAACCATGACATACATCACCTGCTGACCTGGGCCGTGATAAGTCACCTGACCGCCGCGATCGCTTTGGATCACCGGAATATCACCGGGAAACAGCACGTGCTCGGCCTTGCCGGCCTGACCCTGAGTAAATACTTTCGGGTGCTGTACCAGCCAGATTTCATCTTGGGTTTCGGCAGTGCGCAAATCGGTGAAGACGTGCATGGCACGCGAGACGGGTTCGTAAGGTTGCAGGCCAAGCTGGCGCAGGGTGATGCGGTCTTGCAGTTTTTCTCGTTGCACGGCGATTATCGTCTTTCTGAGAATAGAGCAATAAAATGAAATCAGCGTAACACACCGAGGGCGTTACGCCGATATTTACTGTTTTTACAGGACCATACGCACAATTTCAATATTACCCAGCTCTGCGTACAGGGTTTCGACCTGATCGATATGCGTTGCTGTAATGGTAATAGAAACTGAATGGTAGTTGCCCTTGCTGCTTGGTTTTACCTGCGGGTTGTAATCGCCAGGCGCGTGACGCTGCACGACTTCCACAACCTGGTCAACCAACTCGGGCTGCGCCAGACCCATCACCTTGTAAGTGAATGAGCAGGGGAATTCGAGTAGTTCGTTAAGTTTGGTTTTCATGTGCACTCCCGCGTAGTGTTGTTACTGCTAATTTGCTTAGGTTCTATAAATTATAACTCCCGCCGGAGCGGGAGTAGAATTATATACTAATCATGTGGGGTCAAAGCGCACATTTTCAACCCCAATCGCGAGCTTTTAGCCAAACCAATGATGGAACATCAGTTTAATATAATCCACGATGCGGCTAACGAAACCGCCTTCTTTAACTTCTTTTAAAACGACCAGAGGACGTTGGTCGATGGTTTTGCCGTCCAGTTGGAAGTTAATGGTGCCCACTACCTGATTTTTCTGCAGTGGTGCATGGAGTTCAGTATTGTTCAACACGTAGCTGGCTTTCAAATCTTTCATGCGGCCGCGTGGAATGGTCAGGTAGGCATCTTTGTCAACGCCAAGCTGAACGCTGTTGCTGTCGCCAAACCACACCGGTTCTGACGCAAACTCTTTACCCGCTTTTAGCGGCGCAACAGTCTCAAAGAAGCGGAAGCCCCAGGTCAGCAGTTTTTTACTTTCAACTTCACGGCCTTTATAGGTATGGCCGCCCATCACGGCAGAGATCAAGCGCATCTGGCCTTCGGTCGCTGAGGCAACCAGATTATAACCCGCTGATTCGGTATGGCCGGTTTTGATGCCGTCAACCTGCAGGCTTGAATCCCACAGCAGGCCGTTACGGTTCATCTGGCGAATGTTGTTGAAGGTGAACTCTTTCTCTTTGTAGGTCGCATACTCTTCCGGTACATCGCGGATCAGTGCTTGACCAATCAGCGCCATGTCGCGTGCCGAGCTGTATTGACCTGCCGCATCGAGGCCGTGAACGGTGCCAAAATGGGTATTTTTTAGACCGAGGGCATTCACGTAGTTGTTCATCAGGCCAACAAAGGCGTCCTGACTGCCGGCGACGTAGTCAGCCATAGCCACGCAGGCATCGTTGCCTGATTGCAGAATAATACCGCGGTTCAGTTCGGATACTGGCACGCGATCGCCAGGCTTAAGGAACATCAGCGACGAGCCCTTGAACACTGGATTGCCGGTTGCCCACGCGTCTTTACCCACGGTAACGATGTCGGAAGGCGTAATTTTTCCTGATTTAATCGACTGACCAATGACGTAGCTGGTCATCATTTTTGTCAAGCTGGCAGGATCGCGGCGCGCGTCGGCGTTCATTTCGGCAAGGACTTTGCCAGAGTTGTAATCAATCAGAACGTAGGCTTCGGCATCGATTTGCGGAACGCCAGGGATCATAGTCTTAAGGTTTACATCGTCGGCGAAGGCGGCAGACGCTGTACTTAGAGAAATGACGGTGCCAAGTGCAATGCCCTTGACTAAACGAGAAGGAGTAGCAAGTTTCATGATTGAGACAACAACATCCGTAAAGGTAAATTAAAAACGTGCCACACTATATCAGAACAGACACAGTCAGACATCTGTGAATACGATGGCTTGCGAGCATTTACTGAATTTTACAAGCTGTTACCCACTGCATCCTGGCACTTCAGCTTCGTTGGCTGCGTAAGTTAATCCGAATGACTTATCCGGTGTAAGTTCATTGAATTAACTTACTGCCTGCCTCACTGCAGCACCTATGACTTTGCGGGCTTTTCGTCGTTTTTGTCGCTATTGCCTATGATTTCACGGGTCTTTAATTCGTTGCCTTGGTTACATCGCTGAAGCTGATACCACGAACGACTGCTGCTGCGCTTCGCTCGACAGGCGCTGTTGCAGCTGAGCCGCCTGCTGACGGCTGCTAAATGGCCCCAGCTGTACGCGATAATTACTGCCGTTAGGCTGTACTTTGCCCGGCACGGCGAAGCGTTTGCTCAGGCTTTTTTGCCACAGTTCGGCATTTTGTGCATTCGCCAACGCGCCGACCTGTACCATATAGCCGCCGCTGGATACCGGAGCAGACTGGCGTGTGGAGGGACGCGCCACGACGGGCGCCGCAACAACCGGTGCTGCTGCGGCAATTGCGGTGTGTGAGCTATTGCTGCTGGACATTGAGGTGTCGTCTTGTGCGCTGACCGGTGCTGGGGTGCTGCTTTCAAGCACGCCTGAAGGCAAAGGTTTAGGCGCCTGCAGGAAACCGCTGCCAGTGGAGGCCGAAGTCCCCGCTGCGCTGCCGTCGGCATTGGCATCATCGCCCTGAGTGTTCAATGTGCTGTTATCGACAGGTTTTACTGCAGCCCCAATAGCTGGCGGTGCGGCCAGAACCGGCGTGCCAATATCGCTTGCGCCAAGGGTTGGACGTGAAGGCAGAGCATAAGTCTGCTTCGCTACCGTGGTGCCTACCGTACCTGGGCCTGAGAGGGTACCGTCCGGCGCGACATTAATAATATCGAGTTTAACGCGGGTGCTGTTGGTCAGGTTCAGTCTGTCGAACGCTGATTTTGACAGGTCGATAATTTTGTCTGACGTGAACGGACCGCGGTCGTTAATGCGCACAACCAGCATGCGGCCATTCGCCAGGTTAGTGACGCGCACATAGCTTGGGATTGGCAGAGTAGGGTGAGCCGCGGTCATCGCCGAGGAGTCAAACTCTTCACCGCTGGCGGTCACATTGCTGCCCGTTTCACTGCCGTACCAGGTGGCAGTACCGGTCTGCGTGAAGCGTGAAGCATCTTTGATTATCTTGTAGCTGTTGCCATTCGCGCTGTAGTCGTTATTAGCATTGGCGTTCAAGGGTTCATATACAGGATCGGCGCCGCCAATCTCGACTACCGGCCCGTTATAGGCAGGCTCTGGAGCAGCCTGCTGCGGTTGATTGTCTGGAGAACTACAGGCACTCAATAACAGCCCGGCGATGATCGCCCCAATCCACTGCTTACGCATTGCTCACCTCTATAAATTTTTTGATAACATTTTTCGATGAGTATGTATCGACATGACGATACCAAACCCAGCCATCAGCACGATTAACGCTGAACCACCATAACTGACCAGAGGCAAAGGTACCCCCACAACCGGCACTATACCACTCACCATGCCTATGTTAACAAAGACATAAACAAAGAATATCAACATTAACCCTCCCGACATGACGCGTCCGAAGGTAGTTTGTGCCTTGGCAGCAATCACCAGGCCGCGGGTAATCAGGCATAAGTAAAGACCCAATAGCACCAATACGCCAACCAGACCTAGCTCTTCGGCCAATACGGCGAAGATAAAGTCGGTATGACGTTCGGGCAGAAACTCGAGCTGTGACTGGGTGCCGTGCAACCAGCCTTTGCCCGAAAAGCCGCCGGAGCCGATGGCAATTTTTGACTGAATAATGTGATAACCCGCACCAAGTGGGTCGCTTTCCGGATTAAGCAGCATCATCACGCGATCGCGCTGATAGTCATGCATCAGGAAGAACCAGAGTATTGGAATAAATGCCGCCACCAGTATGGCGGCGCAGGCGATAAGCTTCCAGCTCATACCCGACAGGAACAGCACGAAAATGCCCGAAGCGGCGATCAAAATCGAGGTGCCAAGGTCAGGCTGTGCGGCGACCAGCAGCGTAGGCAAGAAGATGAGGATTAAGGCAATCGCGGTGTTTTTCAGCGACGGCGGGCAAATATCGCGGTTAATAAAGCGCGCCACCATCAATGGAACGGCAATTTTAGCTAACTCCGAGGGTTGGAAGCGGATTATGCCAAGGTCCAGCCAGCGCTGTGCGCCTTTACTGACCTGGCCGAAAGCGTCAACCAGCACCAGCAGAAATACACAGAATATATACAGATAGGGCGCCCAGCTTTCATAAACGCGCGGCGGGATCTGCGCCATCACTAGCATGATTACCAGACCGCCCGCTATCTGACCGAGTTTGCGCTCCATCATGCCGATATCCTGCCCGCTGGCGCTCCAGATAACGAAAGCGCTGTAAACCAGCAAAGCCAGCACGATAAGCAGGAGCGTGATGTCGATGTGCATTTTCTGCCACAGCGATCCTTTTTGTTGGCTTTCAGTCATTCTACGTTAATCACCTTCGATGCCGGGCGGAGCAGGTGCTTCGTCCGGTAATTTAGTCGTATTATCGCCCAGGAGTATATGGTCGAGTATCTGCCTTGTAATAGTGCCCACCGCAGGACCAATACCGCCGTTTTCCAACACCACGTTTACCGCTACGGTAGGGTTGTCATAAGGGGCAAAGGCGTTCATCAGCTTGTGGTCACGCAGATGCTCTGCGATTTTGTGTGCGTTATAGGTTTCGTTGGCCTTTAGGCCATAAACCTGCGCCGTACCGGATTTCGCCGCCGCTTTGTAGGGCGCATCCATGAAATATTTACGTGCCGTGCCGTTTGAACGGTTGGCAACGCCAAACATGCCGTCTTTGGCCAGTTCCCAATATCCTGAGTGCACGTCGCCAATCTGTGTCACTTCCTGCTGCTGATAAGGGACTTTGGTCAGACCTTGCTGCGTGCTGAGCAACAGGTGCGGCGTTTTCACATTGCCGTCGTTAATCAGCGTGGTCAGTGCCTTCATATTCTGAATCGGGGTAGCCGTCCAGTAACCCTGGCCGATGCCCACAGGAATGGTGTCACCCTGATACCACGGCTTTTTAAAGCGTTTAAACTTCCAGTCACGCGTTGGCATGTTGCCGTTGCGCTCTTCCGACAGGTCGATGCCGGTATATTGGCCAAAGCCAAACTTGCTCATCCAGTCAGATAAGCGATCGATACCCATGTCGTACGCCACCTGATAGAAGAAGGTATCGGCGGACTCTTCGAGAGCCTTGGTGACATTCAATCTGCCGTGACCCCAGTGTTTCCAGTCGCGGTAGCGCTTGTCAGATCCCGGAAGCTGCCACCAACCCGGGTCAAACAGCGAGGTGTTTTTGTTGATAACGCCCGCCGTCAGTGAAGACACGGCAATATACGGCTTAACCGTCGAGGCCGGCGGATACACGCCCTGCGTCGCACGGTTGATAAGCGGTCGGTCAGGGTCGTTGAGTAAGGTGTTGTATGCCTTACTCGAAATTCCGTCTACAAACAGGTTTGGATCATAACTTGGGTTTGAAACCAGCGC
This sequence comes from Rouxiella sp. S1S-2, assembly GCF_009208105.1. Taxonomy (NCBI): domain Bacteria; kingdom Pseudomonadati; phylum Pseudomonadota; class Gammaproteobacteria; order Enterobacterales; family Yersiniaceae; genus Rouxiella; species Rouxiella sp. S1S-2. The sequence goes on along the minus strand of NZ_WFKL01000001.1, from coordinate 4,226,328 downwards.
GCGAATGCTGCCGTCTCGCGGGTCGGTCACCACCACGGCGGCGCGGCTGCCGCTGAGCAACTCTTCAATATAGACCTGTAGCGGCAGGTCGAGGGTTAACGTGATGTCTTTACCCGCCTGCGGAGGCTCTTCGTGTAATTGGCGAATCACTCTGCCTCGGTTGTTAACTTCAACCTCGGCATAGCCGGTTTTTCCGTGCAGCGTATTCTCGTAGTAGCGTTCTATGCCGAGCTTGCCGATATCGTGGGTGGCGGCGTAGTTAGCAAGAATACCGTCTTTGTCGAGCCTTTCAACGTCGCGATCGTTAATTTTTGAAACATAACCTATCACGTGTGTCAGCGCTGAACCGTAGGGATAGTAGCGACGCTGATAGCCTTTAACTTCTACGCCGGGAAAGTTGAACTGGTTAACTGCAAAGCGCGCGACCTGCACCTCGGTCAGTCCGACTTTTACCGGGATAGAGGTAAAGCGTCGCGCGCGCTTGCGTTCTTTATAAAAGTTTTCAATATCTTCAGGCGTGAGTTCGGCAATCGGCGTCAGCGCGGCCAACGTCGCTTTTACGTCGTCGACCTTCTCCGGCATCATTTCTAACTGATAAATGGTGCGGTTTAGCGCCAGCGGGGTACCGTTGCGGTCGTAGATGATCCCACGGCTTGGGGCAATGGGAACCAGTTTGATGCGGTTATCATTCGATCGGGTCTGAAAATCCTGAAAACGCACCACCTGGATAGTGTAGAGATTGTAAACCAATATGCTGCTAAGTAGCAGAATGCCAAAAAGCGCCACCAGTGCACGGCGCACAAACAGGGCTGATTCAGCCGTATAGTCGCGAAAAGGGTTACGATCTATTTTCATCCCACTACTTAATTCACTGTGCTGCTGATATTGACCAACCGATTACTCGCGGTGGTACGGATGATTAGTGGTGATACTCCAGGCACGATAAAGGCTTTCAGCCACCAGAACCCGAACCAGTGGGTGTGGCAGCGTCAGCGGAGAGAGCGACCAGCTCTGAACCGCGGCCTCTTTACATGCTGGTGCCAGCCCTTCAGGACCGCCAATCAGCAAACTGACATCTCTGCCATCTTGCTTCCAGCGCTCGAGCTGTTGGGCCAACTGCGGTGTCTCCCAGGGGGTTCCCGGAATATCCAGCGTAACGATACGATTGCCTTTTCCAATCACCGACAGCATCTGTTCGCCTTCTTTTTCAAGAATACGTTTGATATCCGCGTTCTTCCCGCGTTTACCGGCGGGCACTTCAATCAATTCAAACGGCATGTCTTTTGGGAAACGGCGAAGATAATCCGTGAAGCCAGTCTGCACCCAATCGGGCATTTTCGTGCCCACGGCGACAAGTTGCAGCTTCACAAATTAACCCCAAAGCTTCTCAAGTTCGTACAGCAAACGGCTCTCTTCCTGCATGACGTGAACGATCACTTCACCCAGGTCAACGACAACCCAGTCAGCTTCGTTAATGCCTTTGATACCGTGAGCGTCAAGACCGGCGGCTTTGGCTTCTTCTACCAAATGGCCAGCGATGGAAACAACGTGTCGGCTTGATGTACCGGTACAGATAACCATGCAGTCAGTGATGCTTGATTTGCCAGCAACATTAATAGAGATAATGTCTTGTGCTTTGAGGTCATCAATTTTGTCGATGACGAATTCTTGGAGCGCTTTACCTTGCAAAGATTCCCCCTGGGGATTGAGTAGTTCTAGAACCGAAAATTAAGCGGCGGAGTATAACACGCGTTGCTTATACGCGTTATTTATTCACGACGTAAAGTGTTCGCGATACAGCCCCTGTGATTCGATATAGCGCTCAACCGAGAAGGGAAGTAAATCTGAGCAATCGCGGCCCTCATGGCGACGCTGGCGGATTTCTGTCGCAGAAATATCCAGCAGCGGGGTATTGGCTTGATAAATACAGCCTTGAGGACGTTGCCTGAGCTGACCGGCATCTTCTGTTATGTGCGCATCGTACCAACGCTGCAACGCGGGAGTGTCAAGCTCGCGGGCATATCCCGGACGGGCTAAAACCACCAGATGACAGACGTCGAGCAGTGATTCCCAGCGGTACCATTTGTAAAGCGTTAGTAATGAATCCTGGCCAATGATAAACGCCAAAGGCTGTTCAGTGCCACGTTCTTTACGTAACGTTTCAAGAGTCTCGATGGTGTAGGAAGGTGTATCGCGTTGAAGTTCACGTGAATCCACTGAAAACAATGGGTTACCCTCAACGGCCAGCTGTGCCATTTTTAGGCGCTGAGCTGAACTTGCCTCAGGCTGAGGGCGATGAGGCGGCACATTATTGGGCAGCAGAATCACTTTTTCGAGCTGGATCTCACAGGCCAACTGTTCAACCGGACGCAAATGACCGTAATGAATCGGGTCAAAGGTGCCGCCGAACAGCGCCATCAGTTCATTTTCACCGGTATTACCTAAGGTCATTACAACGTTCCTGAATCAATAAAGCTCGGGGGAAGCGGTTTTCCACACAGCAGCATGGAAAGGCTTTCCAGTTCGGGCCATACCGATTGACCATAGTCCTGTTTGAGGCGAATTTCCATTTGTGTCAGCAACTGCACCGCCTGATTAAGCTGCCGAAGGGATAAGCGCTGCAGTGCTTGGGTCACCAGCGTGCGGCGGTTCTGCCACACTTTGTACTGATCGAACAGGTTGCGTAGCGGCTGGTTGTCCATTTTACGGCGCAGATTGACCAGCATCATCAACTCCCGCTGTAGGGTACGCAGCAAGATGACCGGCTCGCTGTCTTCCTGCTGCAGTTGGCGCAAAATATGCCACGATCTTTTGCTTTTGCCCGCAAGTAGCGCATCAATCCAGTGATACGGCGTAAAGTGCGCAGCATCGTTTACCGCTTCTTCAACGCGCGGCAGCGTCAGTTTTCCGTCGGGATAGAGCAGGGCAAGCCTTTCGAGCGACTGGGCCAGCGCCAGCAGATTCCCCTCATAACAATAGCAGAGCAACTGATTAGCAGGGTCATCGAGCTGGAGCGACAGCGCCTTGGCACGTTTGGCAACCCAGCGTGGTAGCTGTGCCTGCTCCGGCGTCTGGCAGGTAACAAATACCGTGCGCTCGCTTACGGCCTTAAACCAGGCGCTGTTTTCCTGCCCCTTGGTTAGCTTGCCCGCACGCAGGATAAGTAAAATATCATCATGCAGCAGGCTGACCAGCGTTTTGAGCTGTTCGGCCATCGGTGCAGAAGGGCCATTTTCTGGAAAATGCAGCGTCAGGGTTTGGCGTGTGGCAAAAAGGCTGAGCGCCTGACAGCTGCTGAATATTGTGTCCCACTCGGTGTGGGCATCAAGAATAAAACTGAAGTGTTCGCTAAACTCGGCGGCATTGGCGGCGTGACGCACGGCGTCCTGGCTTTCTTGCAGCAAAAGCGGGTCGTTACCACATAATAAATAACAAGCGCGCAGCCCCTCTCGGAGCTGCGCGGCAAGTTGTTCAGGATAAATACGGATCATTTCGTGACGGTACTGGCCGCAGGGGCTTTTCCAACGCTGATGATTTCAGGCGTGCCGTTCACTTCATCTTTTTTCGTCAGCTCTGAGGCGTGAACCGTCAGGAGTTTACGAATAAGCTGCTGTGCGGCCTGTTCACGCATCTCTTTGTCGATAATGTCCTGCTCGGCGTCTTTAGCTAACGCTGCCAGTGGGTTATCGAAGAAAGAGCGGAACACTGTCACGCTAATCGGATAGATATCTTTACCCGGCATCAGCACCTGCGCCCTGACCGTCATCTCTTTCTGGTACTCGGCAGCCTTGCCGTCCTGGAAGATAGAGGCAGTTGACTGACCCGCTGTTGCGCCAATTATACGCAGCTCGGGCAGGCTTTTCTTGGCGGAAACCGTAGGTTCAACAACGGTAACATCGCTAAGTTTAAGCTGATCGCGAATTTCACGCGTTAGCGGACCGTACGGGTCGTAGCTAAAGAGCGTGATGGTTTTCAGCTCTTCAGGAACGTTAGTCGTGCCGCGCAAATGGAAGCCGCAGCCCGAGGTCACCAGCACGACAGCGCTCAGCAACAGCATCAAAAAACGATGACGCCCGAAATAATTGTGTTCCAAAAGTTTTTCTCGCAAAAAAAGCCTCCTTGACTTAACCCACTACCAGGTTAAGCAGTTTGCCTGGCACGTAGATTACCTTGCGCACTGTAACCCCATCCAGATATTTTGCGACCAGATACTCTTGTGCCGCTAATTCGCGAACCTGCTCTTCCGTCGCGTCTGCTGCAACGGTTATCTTGGCACGTACTTTACCATTTACCTGTACGACTACCAGCTTAGAGTCTTCAACCATCGCTTTTTCGTCCGCTACCGGCCAAGGCGCAGTATCCACATCACCTTCGCCACCCAGCGTTTGCCACAGGCTAAAGCACACGTGCGGTGTGAACGGATAAAGCATGCGAACCACGGCCAGCAGGGCTTCCTGCAGAAGAGCGCGATCCTGCTCGGTGTCCTGAGGTGCACGGCCCATCTTGTTCATCAGTTCCATAATAGCCGCAATGGCGGTATTGAAGGTCTGACGGCGGCCGACATCGTCGGTCACTTTGGCGATAGTTTTGTGCAGGTCGCGACGCAGGTCTTTCTGCTCGGTGGTCAGTGTTGCCACGTCGAGTGCCGCTGCAGCACCTTTTTGCGAATGCTCAAAGGCCAGTTTCCAGACACGTTTCAGGAAGCGGTTAGCGCCTTCAACGCCTGATTCCTGCCATTCCAGCGTCATTTCTGCCGGTGAGGCGAACATCATGAACAGACGCACGGTGTCGGCACCGTATTTCTGAACCATCACCTGCGGGTCGATACCGTTATTTTTTGACTTGGACATTTTGCTCATGCCCGCGTACACCAGCTCGCGACCTTCTGGATCGGTAGCTTTAACGATACGGCCTTTCTCGTCACGCTCAAGCGTAGCATCGACGGGAGAAACCCAGACGCGTGCGCCGCCGTCGTTGAGGTAGTAGAAGGCATCAGCTAATACCATGCCCTGACACAGTAGACGTTTTGCCGGTTCGTCTGAGGTAACCAGACCCGCATCACGCATCAGTTTGTGGAAGAAGCGGAAGTACATCAGGTGCATGATGGCGTGTTCGATACCGCCAACGTATTGGTCTACCGGCAGCCAGTAATTGGCCGCAGCCGGGTCCAGCATGCCTTGGTCGTAGTCTGGGCAGGTGTAGCGTGCGTAGTACCAAGACGACTCCATAAAGGTGTCGAAGGTGTCGGTTTCGCGCAGTCCCGGCATGCCGTTCACGGTGGTTTTTGCCCACTCGGGATCAGCTTTGATTGGGCTGGTGATACCGTCCATTACCACGTCTTCCGGCAGGATAACCGGCAGTTGATCTTCTGGGGTAGGAATAACGGTGCCGTCTTCCAGCGTGATCATCGGGATTGGCGCACCCCAGTAACGCTGGCGTGATACACCCCAGTCGCGCAGGCGGTAGTTCACTTTACGCTCACCCACGCCCAGGCTAACCAGCCTGTCGGCAATAGCGTTAAAGCCCTGCTCGTGGTCAAGACCGTCGAACTCGCCTGAGTTACACAGCACGCCTTTTTCGGTCATTACGGCTGTTTTAACGTCCGGCACGCTGCCGTCGGCGTTAAGGATAACCGCGTCGATAGGCAGGTCGTATTTGGTCGCAAACTCCCAGTCACGGGCGTCATGGCCAGGAACGGCCATCACTGCGCCCGTACCGTATTCCATCAGAACAAAGTTGGCGACCCAGATTGGAATGTTTTTACCGGTCAGCGGATGCACGGCGAACAGGCCTGTCGGCATGCCTTTTTTCTCCATGGTCGCCATTTCGGCTTCGGCAACCTTGGTATTGCGGCATTCGTCGATAAAGTCGGCCAGTGCAGGCTGTGAGGCGGCCGCCTGCAGTGACAGAGGGTGCCCCGCTGCAACCGCCGCGTAGGTCGCACCCATAAAGGTGTCTGGACGCGTGGTGTAAACGGTCAGTTTCTCTTCGCTATTCTGAACGTCGAAAGTGATCTCGACGCCTTCTGAACGGCCAATCCAGTTACGCTGCATGGTCTTGACCTGTTCAGGCCAGCTTTCAAGCGTATCCAGGTCGTTCAGCAACTGGTCGGCATAGGCGGTGATTTTAATAAACCACTGTGGGATCTCTTTACGTTCCACCTTGGTATCACAACGCCAGCAGCAGCCGTCGATAACCTGCTCATTCGCGAGAACGGTCAGGTCGTGCGGGCACCAGTTAACGGCTGAGGTTTTCTTATAAACTAAGCCTTTTTCGTACAGCTTGGTAAAGAACCACTGCTCCCAGCGATAGTACTCAGGCTGACAGGTCGCAAGTTCGCGGTCCCAGTCATAGCCAAAGCCCAGCAGTTTAAGCTGGTTCTTCATATATTCGATGTTTTCGTAAGTCCACGGAGCCGGCGCGGTGTTGTTTTTAACAGCCGCACCTTCAGCTGGCAAACCAAATGCGTCCCAGCCGATAGGCTGTAGAACGTTTTTACCGAGCATGCGCTGATAGCGGGAAATCACGTCACCAATGGTGTAGTTACGAACGTGACCCATGTGCAGACGGCCTGATGGATAAGGCAACATGGAGAGGCAGTAATACTTCTCTTTTCCAGGCTGTTCGGTAACTTTGAAGGTTTGCTTCTCTTGCCAGTGAAGTTGAACCTGTGACTCTATATCTTCTGGACGGTATTGCTCTTGCATGGCGGCCGATGGTCCTGTGAGTGAAAAACAGCTACATCCGTAGCCCTATTTCGTTAATCAAATATCAAATGATGCGTTAATAACAAAAGTTTCAAACAGATCCGCATAGCATAGCTGATAAGCGGCAAGGGCAACAACACCCAGCGCTGTGCCAGAGGCTTTTTATCCTGATCTGCTGAGGATTATTTTTCGGACAAAGCGGAAACTGTGGTCTGCGTCCGCCGCTTTCAGGGATTAGTGACTAAAATAAAGTGAAGAGCTGCAAAGTGAAAGCGTTGTTTTAGGTGTGAAAATCGCACGAAAGGAGAAGTTATGAATAATGAACAGCAGGACTATCGCCAACTGATGGCGTCATTGACGGAGCGCCTGCGCGGCGGTGAACGCGATATTGACCTGTTAGTGCGCGATGCACGGGAAAGCCTGAAAAGCGAAGGCAATCTGACACCGACCGAAATTGACCGCCTGACACTGTCGGCAAGACGTGACCTGCAGGAGTTTGCCCGTATCTACGGTGAGTATGCGCCAGCACACCGAGCAGCAGCAAAGCCGCCGGAAACGGACAGTGGCGATGAAGACAGCGTATTTATGCGAGTGATAAAAGAGAGCCTGTGGCGCGAGTTGGCTGATATTACTGACAAAACGCAGTTGGAGTGGAAAGAGGTGTTTAAAGACGTAAACCATCACGGCGTCTATCACAGCGGTGAAGTCGTGGGACTCGGCGATTTAATCTGCGAGAAGTGCCATTTTCAGCTGTCGGTTTACACGCCTGAAATTCTGACGAAATGTCCAGAGTGTGGTAATGACGAGTTTACCCGCCGAGCGTTTGAACCCTAAATCTCTTTCTTTCCTGGCGCTACAGCACGTGCTGTAGCGCCAATGATAGGGGCGATTGGGAATTAATGTAAAATTTTGGCTAGGAAGTCGCGTGCGCGGTCAGATTCTGGATTATTAAAGAAGTCGTCTTTATTACGATCCTCAACAATTTTTCCTTCATCCATAAAGATAACGCGGTTTGCCACTTTGCGGGCAAAGCCCATCTCGTGAGTCACCACCATCATGGTCATGCCTTCGTTCGCAAGCTCGACCATAACGTCGAGCACTTCGTTAATCATTTCCGGGTCAAGCGCCGAGGTCGGCTCATCAAACAGCATGGCGATAGGATCCATGCACAGCGCACGGGCGATAGCCACGCGCTGCTGCTGTCCGCCAGAAAGCTGACCGGGGAACTTGTTGGCGTGCGCAGAAAGGCCAACGCGCTCGAGAAGTTTGAGGCCTTTTTCTCTGGCCGCGGCTTTATCACGCTTCAACACTTTAACCTGCGCCAGGGTCAGGTTTTCAACGATCGACAGGTGGGGGAACAGCTCAAAATGCTGGAACACCATGCCGACTTTTGCACGCAGTTGGGCAAGGTTGGTTTTTTTATCATTAACCGGCGTACCGTTCACCAGAATCTCGCCTTTCTGGATAGGCTCCAGCCCGTTAACGGTTTTGATAAGCGTTGATTTGCCTGAACCAGAAGGACCGCAGACCACCACCACTTCACCTTTCTTAACTTCAGTACTGCAATCGGTCAGCACCTGGAAGTGACCGTACCACTTAGAGACATTTTTCAGCGAAATCATGAAAGGGTCCTTTTCTTCAAATAGCTCACCAGCAAAGAGGCAGAGATGCTGATAACAAAGTAAACAAATCCGGCAAACAGGATCATTTCGACCTGCGTTCCGTCACGCTCGCCGATATTGGTTGCCGTGCGGAAGAAGTCCGCCAGGCTCAACACGTACACCAGCGAAGTATCCTGGAATAATACGATGGCCTGAGTCAGCAGCAGCGGCACCATGGCGCGAAACGCCTGAGGCAAAATAATCAGCTGCATCGACTGCCAGTGGGTCATACCGAGTGCCAGCGCGGCGGAAGACTGTCCGCGAGCAATACTTTGAATACCGGCGCGGATGATCTCGGAATAATAAGCCGCTTCGAACAGCGCAAAGGCCACCATCGCGGATATCAGACGAATATCGGTTTTTGGCGACAGGCCGAGCACTTTTTGCAGGAAACTTGGCACCACCAGATAAAACCACAGCAGGACCATAACCAGCGGCACGGCGCGGAACAGGTTAACGTAAATGCGCGCAAACCAGCTGATAGGCTTGAAGCTCGACAGGCGCATTACCGCCAGCAGCGTTCCCCACAGGATGCCAAAGACGATAGCAATAGCGGTAATTTCGAGAGTAATCACCATGCCGTTAAGCAGGTAGGGCAGGCTGGGGACTACTGAACTCCAGTCAAATTGATACATAAATTATTTGCTCCCCATTGTGCCCGGCAGGCGAATCTTGCGTTCAACCTGTTGCATGATAAGCATAATGACCGCGTTGATGAGGACGTAAGCCAGCGTGATGGCGGCAAAAGACTCGTAGGCATGGGCGGAATAGTCGAGCAGTTTGCCCGCCTGTGCCGCCATGTCGACCAAGCCGATGGTGGAGGCAATCGCCGAGTTTTTTACCAGGTTAAGCATCTCTGAAGTCAACGGCGGCACAATGACGCGATAGGCGTTGGGCAGCAGGACGTAGCGATAGGTTTGCGGCAGGGTCAGACCCATGGCCAAACCGGCAGCCTGCTGGCCGCTTGGCAGAGATTGAATCGCGGCGCGCACCTGCTCGCAAACGCGGGCAGCGGTGAACAAGCCGAGGCAAACCATGGAAGAGACAAAGAATTGAACGTTTGGATCCAAATCCTGTTTAAACCACATGCCGATATTTTCGGGCAGCAGCTCAGGTACCACTAAATACCAGATAAAGAACTGCACAATCAGCGGTACGTTACGGAAAAGCTCAACGTAACAGGTGCCAAGAGTGGAGAGAAAACGGTTCGGCACCGTGCGTAAAATACCGAACACCGAGCCTATGAAAAATGCAATTACCCAGGCGCAGAGTGAAAGTGCAATCGTGACCTGAAAACCAGACCAGATCCAGCCGAGATACGTGGTATTACCGAACGGGGCCTGTTCGAGAAAAATGCCCCAATTCCAGCCTGAAGACATAAAAAACTCCGATTATGGTGTTGCCTTGCCGAGTGATGACGTTACAGATGAGTGTTTCACTTTTTAAAAGAATTGCGGGGTGGGGAACGACCACCCCGCATTCTCCCTGCTGTTTCGCAGGTTCCTGTCCCTGTCTGTACTCTAGGACATCATCACTTCCCCTTTGCCTAGCCGCAGAGCCGATGGCACAGGGGATACTTCAGTGTTGAGTTACAGCGCTTTGTCATTAGGCGCTTTGAACAAAGCTTTCATGTCGTCGGACAGTTCAAAGTTCATGTTCAGATTTTTTGGAGGAATAGGTTTTTTGAACCAGGTTTCGAACCATTTGGTCGCTTCGCCTGAGGTTTCGGCAGTAGAGATGGTGTCATCAACCAATTTCTTGAACTCAGGATCGTCTTTACGCAGCATACAGCCGTAGGCTTCCTTCGACTGTGGCGTACCCAAAATGACCCAGTCATCAGGTTTTTTGGCTTTAGCACGTTCGCCGGCCAGCAGGGCATCATCCATCATAAAGGCCGCGGCGCGACCGGTTTCCAGCGTGCGGAATGAATCACCGTGGTCTTTGGTGCTGATGATTTTCATGTCCAATTTTTTGTCGTCGTTCAGCTTGTGCAGCAGAACTTCAGACGTCGTTCCTGAAGTGACAACCACGGTTTTGCCTTTCAGGTCTTCGAAATCTTTAATCGGCGAGCCTTTCTTAACCAGCAGGCGAGTACCGATCACGAAGATAGTGTCTGAAAAGGCCGCCTGTTGCTGACGCTCAACGTTATTGGTGGTTGAACCACACTCAAAATCGTAAGTGCCGTTTTGCAGCAGCGGGATGCGGTTCTGCGAAGTAATCGGCAGCATTTTTACCTGTAAATTAGGCGCGTTCAGCTTTTTCTTAACGGCATCAACGATGGCATTTGAAAAATCCTGTGAGTAACCCACCACTTTTTGCTCATTGTTGTAATAAGAGAATGGCACGGAAGATTCGCGGTGGCCGACAACGATCACGCCATTATCTTTAATTTTTTTCAGCGTACCAGTCAGTTCTTCGGCATGGGCTAGGCTACTTGCGGCGACACTTGCCAGCAGTACCGACAACACCAGTTTGCGCATTTGCATGGTCCAACTCCTTTGCTTAGTGATGGATCCTCCGTGAAGGATCAAATATGAATCCGGTAATAAATCTTTCGTAAACCCGCTCGCCGCTTAGTTCACAGCGATCTCTGCAATGAGAAGATAGCGTAATGTGAACAATGTGAAATCATTATGTTTCTTTTTTGAGACTAAGCGCGCACCAAATCCAAGCAACCAGCGGCTGTTGCACTGTAATGGTGACCGTTTATTCATCAAAATGTGTCAAAACGATGCAGCGAGCCAATATACGTTTATAAATAAGATATCTTTCAACAAGATGTAGCAATATACATGCCAGTTGAGCACATTAGCCGAATTTATCGTAAGCCGGTGGTGTTAAGCAGAGTGAATAAAAATCCTGAAAAGGCGAGGGAACTGGAGCCTGAATTTTGGCAAAGGATGATGCCGCACTTAAAACAGGCAAGGGCACCGTTAAGTGCCCTTGATAAGGAGTTTGTATAGCGTATAGGGACTAGTTTTTGCGGCGACCCAATGTAAAGGCGGCAATGGCAAACAGCAGGGTAAGGATCCACACCGGCCATACGCCCAGTCTTGCATACGGCGTGATGCCCTGTGTTGGCGTAACCTTAACATCCAGTACTTGGCGGGTGAACTGCGGTATGACGGCAATCACATTACCTTCTGCGTCAATGGCACCGGTGACCCCATTGTTAGTACTGCGCAACAACGGACGACCCAGTTCAACGGCCCGCATACGTGCCATCTGGAAGTGCTGCCACGGACCAATTGAATGACCAAACCAGGCGTCGTTCGAGACAGTGAGCAGTAAATTGGTATCAGGACGGAAGTTCTCCCGCACCTGTTCACCTTCCACAATTTCATAGCAAATTGCAGTAGTGAAGTTCAACCCGGCTACGTGCAGCGGCGGCTGAATATAATTACCGCGGCTGAAAGAGGACATCGGCAAATCAAAGAAGGGCGCAAGTGGACGCAGTAATTCTTCCATTGGCACAAACTCACCGAAAGGCACGAGGTGATATTTGGTGTAACGGTTTGGATCCGGATAGCGATACTGCTCGGGGCCGCCCAGAGCAATCACGCTGTTGTATGTTTTAGCACCGGCTGGAGTGCGCTGGTAGTCAACAATGCCGGTTATCAGCTGGCTGTTATGCGAGCGAGTCAGGTCATCCATCATAGTCAGGAACTGCTGCTGGTCTGACTCGATATCCGGAATAGCCGACTCAGGCCAAATTATGATTTTTGCCTTGCCGAGATAGGGACGCGATTCGTCGAGATAGGCCTGCAGCGTTGAGATAAGCGCTTTCGGATCCCACTTCATTGACTGCGGAATATTTCCTTGCACCATCGCAATGTCGACGGTTTTGTCAGTCTGAGGTGTAAACCAGTGGATCTTCTGCAGCGGCCAGGGCAATAGTAGCATAGCTGCCGCAATGACTGCCGGTACAGCCTTGCGCTGATGCAGGGCATAAACCAGCAACCCGCTGAGCGACATCATCACAAAGGTGATGGTTTCAACACCGCCAAGCGGCGCCAGACCTTTTAGCGGACCATTGATCTGGCTATAACCGAACTGCAACCACGGGAAGCCGGTAAGCACCCAACCACGTAAAAACTCAGTAACCTGCCACAGGGCGGGCGCGGCGAGTGCCAGGCGCCACCAGGTGGTTTTTGGCCACAGCTTGGCCAGCAGGCCGGCAAATAGCAGGGTGTAGAGCGACAGATAGACCGCAAGCAGCGCGACCAAAAACAGGTTTACGGCTTCCGGCATACCGCCAAAGGTCGCGATACTCACATAAACCCAGTTAACGCCGCTGCCAAACAGCCCCAAACCCCAGCAGAATCCCAGCAACGCAGACTGGCCTGGGCGTCGGTCAAGCGTGACCAGCAACAGGCCAAACAACGAAATAATGGCCGCGGGCCAAAAATCATAGGGGGAGAAAGAGAGTGTGCCACAGGCACCAAACAGTATCGCCAGCAGGCCTCTCACCCGCTGACGTTGATACATACCCATCATATTTCACACCACAGATGCGTTGGCTTCACTCTCTTACCCCAGTTACTTACCTGGGTAAGCTCCTGAGGATGCGTTCCTTTACCGCCTTCCTGTGACACGAAATCTATTGGGTATAAGAATCTTGTTGCCATGAATAAATTATTCTTCCAGTTTCGGTTGCGGCGCATCGTCCGGGATTTTTACGTGAACCTGAATGATACGGCGGCTATCGGCCATGGCAACTTTGAATGAGTAACCGTCAATGTCGATAGTTTCGCCGCGGGCCGGGAGGTGCCCGAATGACTGCATAACCAAACCGCCGATAGTATCGACTTCGTCATCGCTGAAGTTGGTGTTGAACACTTCATTGAAATCTTCGATAGGCGCGAGTGCGCGAACGGTATAGGTGTGTCGGCTGAGCTGGCGGATGTCGAGGTCTTCTTCGTCATCGTATTCGTCTTCAATTTCACCCACGATCAGCTCAAGAATGTCTTCAATGGTTACCAGACCGGAAACACCACCAAATTCGTCAACCACAATGGCCATATGATAGCGCTGGGAGCGGAACTCTTTCAGCATGCGGTCAACGCGCTTGCTTTCAGGCACTACCACAGCGGTTCTTAGCACTTTATCAATGCTGAACGGCTCTGATTCCGTGCGCATAAATGGCAGTAAATCTTTTGCCATTAAAATGCCTTCAATATGGTCCTTATCCTCGCTGATGATTGGAAAACGCGAGTGAGCCGATTCGATAATGACGTCGAGGCACTCTTCGATGGGCTGATTGCGTTTTAGAGTAATCATTTGTGAACGAGGGATCATGATGTCGCGCACGCGCTGCTCGGCGATATCCATCACGCCTTCCAGCATGTCACGGGTATCGGGGTCGATCAGATCGTTTTGTTCGGAATCACGGATCAGCTCAACCAAATCGCCACGGTTTTTGGGTTCACCGTGAAATAACTGGCTGAGAATAAGGGAAAAGAAGCCCTTCTTGGGACTGGGGCTGTCGCTGTTTTGTGGGTGGTCATCGCTCATGGCGTTGGGGTGGTATTCTCATAGTAAGGAAAAGTTAGTCATTGACGTTACGGCATCGCGGCAGCGTCAATGACAAGGGTCGAGATGCACTACTGTGTTTCTAACTCATTTAGTTACGTTCGTCGAGCAAGAGCACGCGTCAAATAACTATTCATCAAGTAAAAGATAAGGGTCCGGATGACCAAGAGATTGCATGATTTCAATCTCGATGGCTTCCATCTCTTCAGCTTCTTCATCAACGATATGGTCATACCCTAGCAGATGCAGGCTACCGTGGACAACCATATGGGCCCAATGCGCATTAAGCGCCTTGTTTTGCTCACGTGCTTCGAGCTCAACCACCTGCCGACAGATAACCAGGTCACCGAGCAGAGGAAGTTCCATGCCCGGAGGGGCTTCAAACGGAAAAGAGAGCACGTTGGTGGACTTGTCTTTACCGCGATAAGTCATGTTCAACTCTTGGCTTTCCGCTTCGTCGACAATGCGGATAGTCACTTCCGACTCTTCCTGAAATTGCGGAAGAACGGCTTCCAGCCACTGCTGGAAGTCGCTTTCTGCCGGTAAGCCTTCACTGCTCTCACTGGCAATCTGTAAATCTAAAATAACCTGATGACTCATGTATTGCTCTGTTCCGGGGTGGGTTGGGCAGTATACTGCTGTGATTCGTGCTTGCGCTGTTTGGCAACCTCGTCGCGGCGTTTCTGGTCTTCTTCTTCCCAGGCCTCATAGGCGACAACGATGCGCGCAACGACCGGATGACGAACAACGTCTTCGCTGTGGAAGAAATTAAAGCTCAGCTCTTCAACGCCAGAGAGTACTTCAATTGCGTGCCGCAGGCCCGACTTTTGGTGACGCGGCAGGTCGATTTGTGTCACGTCGCCAGTAATCACCGCCTTGGAATTAAAGCCGATACGTGTCAGGAACATTTTCATCTGTTCAATTGAGGTGTTCTGGCTTTCGTCCAAAATGATAAACGCATCGTTGAGCGTACGGCCGCGCATGTAGGCCAACGGCGCAACTTCGATCACGTTACGCTCAATCAGCTTCTCGACTTTTTCAAAGCCAAGCATTTCAAACAGTGCGTCGTACAGCGGACGCAGGTATGGGTCGACTTTCTGGCTCAGGTCACCGGGCAGGAAACCGAGTTTTTCACCGGCCTCGACCGCGGGGCGGGTCAGCATAATACGACGCACTTCCTGGCGCTCCAGCGCATCGACCGCTGCCGCAACGGCCAGGTAGGTTTTACCTGTACCAGCAGGGCCAATACCAAAGGTAATATCGTGGTCCAGAATATTAGCGATATACTGCGCCTGATTCGGCGTGCGCGGTTTAATCATGCCGCGCTTGGTTTTGATAATCACCGCTTTGCCATAATCGGGCACGCTCTCGGCAGTTTGCTCCAGTACGCGGCTCTCTTTAATCGCCAGATGAATCTTCTCGGGATTAATGTCCTGCGTTTCGCCGCGCAAAGGGGCAGTGTCGACGTACAGGTCGCGTAGAATGTCTACCGCGGCTTCTACTACCAGGTTCTTACCTACCAGTTTAAAGGCGTTATCACGACGATTGATCTCTATGCCCAACCGACGTTCCAGTTGTTTGATGTTGTCATCAAACGGGCCGCACAGACTCAGCAAGCGCTGATTGTCTTCCGGCTCCAGCAAAATCTCTTGTGTTACAACGTTCAAACTATTCCTCTGGGCCGCTCTGGACCTGTTGAAGGTGTGTCTCGACAGTTTCTCTCTGACTTCTGCTCTATAAAGTAATAATACATGCGCTTGGCAAAATATTCCCAGTGCCTCACGTGCTGTACTAAAGAATATGCGGCCTATCTCGTAAAAATAAAGGGCGCATCAGCGCCCTTATGCACTAGAGGGTAAAAATTAGGGCTGATAGATGCTAACGCCGGTCTCGTTTTCTTTGCGAGTGCGGGTGATGATTGCCTGAGGTGATTCATGCATGCGCAACGCCATTTGATCTTCGGTGCGCACCACAATTCCGCGCAGGGAGTTGGTCATCACGTCAACGATTTCTAGATCAACGAATTTTCCAATCATGTCTGGCATCCCTTCGAAATTCACCACGCGATTATTCTCGGTGCGGCCGGTCAGCTCCATGATGTCTTTGCGCGAAGTTCCTTCAACCAGAACGCGCTGCACGGTGCCAATCATGGCGCGGCTGATACGCATCGCCTGCTGGGTGATTCGTTCTTGCAGTTGGTAAAGACGCTGCTTTTTCTCCTCGTCACTGACATCGTCCACCATGTCTGCCGCCGGTGTGCCGGGGCGGGCGGAATAGATGAAGCTGTAGCTGACGTCCATGTTGACATCGCTTATCAGTTTCATGGTCTGCTGGTGGTCCTCATCGGTCTCGCCAGGAAAACCGACAATAAAGTCGGAGCTGAAGGTGATACCGGGACGCGCCTTAAGAATTTTTCGCAGAGTCGATTTGTATTCCAAAACGGTATGCGCACGTTTCATCATAGTCAACACGCGGTCTGAGCCGCACTGCACGGGAAGATGCAGGAAACTCACCAGCTCTGGGGTATCTTTGTAAACTTCGATGATGTCGTCGGTGAACTCAATTGGGTGGCTGGTGGTGAAGCGAATCCGGTCGATGCCGTCAATGCTGGCCACTAAACGCAGCAGTTCGGCAAAGCTGCAAATCTCGCCGTCAAAGCCGGGGCCGCGATAGGCGTTAACGTTCTGCCCCAACAGATTGACTTCACGCACGCCCTGCGCGGCAAGCTGAGCGACTTCAAACAGCACGTCATCGCTCGGGCGGCTGACCTCCTCGCCGCGCGTATAGGGCACGACGCAGAAGCTGCAGTATTTGTTACAGCCTTCCATGATTGAGACAAACGCGGTGGGGCCATCGGCGCGCGGCTCCGGCAAACGATCGAATTTTTCGATTTCAGGAAAGCTGATGTCAACGATGGGGCTTTTACTGCCGCGCACGTGATTAATCATTTCCGGCAGTCGGTGCAGCGTTTGTGGTCCAAAAACGATGTCAACGTAGTGGGCGCGCTGACGGATCAGTTTGCCTTCCTGCGAGGCCACGCAGCCACCAACGCCGATGATCAAGTCAGGATTGGCTTTTTTGAGTATTTTCCAGCGACCCAACTGGTGAAATACCTTCTCTTGGGCCTTCTCCCGGATGGAACAGGTGTTGAGCAGCAGCACATCAGCCTCTTCGGCATTATCTGTCAGTTCAAAACCGTGCGTGCTGTTAAGTAAGTCTGCCATTTTAGATGAATCATACTCATTCATCTGACAGCCCCAGGTTTTTATATGCAGTTTTTTCTTCATCGGCATGCCATTACTTAAAAAGCGTTAAACAAAACATCCCTATAATTAAATTGGGGGATGCAGCCCAGGAGCCTATTGGTCAATCTTTTAGTTAACGTCGTGGTGGCGAATAGACTCTGCAGTACAGCCGGTGCATGAGTATGCGGGGGACCGGGCGGTGTAGCTTAGGGGAGACAGTGTAATCCCACATTAACTGAGTGGCTAGTGCGCTAAATCAGGTTGCGCCCTGATAACGGGTGAAAAATCCGGTACACTTCGCAAAATGCGCGTTTTGTATGAATCAACATTTAACGAAAAACAACGAAGAGCGAGATGGATACTGTCGAAACTATGAGCATCGAAAATAATACGGCACAGAACCCCTTTGAAGTCATCGTGGTCGGCGGTGGGATGGTCGGCGCAGCAACGGCAGTGGGATTTGCTCAGCAGGGGCTACGGGTGGCCGTTATTGAAGATAAGGCACCGCAGCTATTCGATAATGCCGACCCGATTGATCTGCGGATCTCTGCCATTGGTTGTGCCTCGGTTCGCCTGTTGCAGAGGCTCGGTGCTTGGTCTCAGATTGAACACATGCGTTATACGCCCTATCGCCGTCTAGAAACTTGGGAACAGCCTGGATCCGAGGTGCTGTTTGATGCGCACTCTCTGGGTTTATCCGAGCTGGGTTTTATGCTGGAAAACCGCGTTCTGCAGCTCGCGCTATGGCAGCAAATGCAGCAGTTTGAGAATCTGACGCTGTTTTGTCCCGACAAGCTCAAAAAACTGCAGCAGAATACCGATGAGAGTTGGTCGCTGGAGTTGGTGAGCGGCGAGCTGCTTAATGCGCGTCTTGTGGTGGCCGCCGACGGTGCAAATTCTCTGGTGCGTCAGCAGGCAGGCATCGGCATCGACGGTTGGCAGTACCGCCAGAATTGCATGTTGATTAACGTTGAGACTCAGTCACAGGATTTGGACGTGACTTGGCAACAGTTTTTCCCATCGGGACCGCGTGCTTTCCTGCCACTGTGGGGAAATCATGCCTCGCTAGTCTGGTATGACAGCCCGCAGCGTATCCGCCACCTGCAGTCGCTAAACATGCAGCAACTGACTCGAGAGGTTACCGCGGCCTTCCCAGCTCGTCTGGGGGCGATTAAGGCGCTTTCGTCGGGGTCTTTCCCACTGGTGCGCCGTCACGCCCAGCGCTATGTGTCATCGGGGCTGGTTCTGGTGGGCGATGCGGCTCACACCATTAATCCACTGGCCGGGCAGGGGGTCAATCTGGGCTATCGTGACGTAGAAGCGCTGCTTGACGTAGTGGCTGTAGCCAATGAAAAAGGTGAAGCCTGGTGGAGTGAGCGCGTACTGCAGCGCTATCAGCGTCGCCGCAGGGTTGATAATTTAATGATGCAAAGCGGCATGGACTTGTTTTATACCGCGTTTAGCAACAGCCTGCCGCCGGTTCGCCTGTTACGTAACCTGGCACTGATGGCGGCGCAGCGCGCGGGCAAATTAAAATCGAAGGCGCTGGAGTATGCACTGGGCCTGTAGGGGCCGACTTGTTAAGGCAGAGGAGTTGAATGCACAAGGGCAGTGGCTTCACTGCCTTTTTTATCGGCTAAAAATTCATTGATGATGAAACGCTAAAAAGCAAAAAGCCCGCCGAAGCGAGCTTTTCTAAATTTGGCTGGGGTGCCAGGATTCGAACCTGGGTATGCTGGTATCAGAAACCAGAGCCTTACCGCTTGGCGACACCCCAATGGTGTTTACTGCTTTATTCGTACTGCAAACGCTTTACTCATCACCACGAAGACTAAAATGGTGGCTACGACGGGATTCGAACCTGTGACCCCATCATTATGAGTGATGTGCTCTAACCAACTGAGCTACGTAGCCAATTTTAACTATCTACATCGTTAATGCAAGCTGTTTTTTACTGTTGTTATTCATTATAACTAATAAATTTCAAACAGTTAACAAGTTAAAAGTGGCTGGGGTACCTGGATTCGAACCAGGGTATGCTGGTATCAAAAACCAGTGCCTTACCGCTTGGCGATACCCCATCTTTTTACTTTTAAATTGTTTTTTTATTTTCACCGTGTTGTCCGAATAACAAGACCGTGAAAAAAATTGGCTGGGGTACCAGGATTCGAACCTGGGAATGCTGGTATCAAAAACCAGTGCCTTACCGCTTGGCGATACCCCATCCGTGCAAACCGAGTGAAATGGTGCGGGAGGCGAGACTTGAACTCGCACACCTTGCGGCGCTAGAACCTAAATCTAGTGCGTCTACCAATTTCGCCACTCCCGCAAACATGAAAGAATTGGTGGCTACGACGGGATTCGAACCTGTGACCCCATCATTATGAGTGATGTGCTCTAACCAACTGAGCTACGTAGCCGTATTCTTTCTGCTCAACCTTCATCGGCGTTGCGGGGCGCATTATGCGTATATGGCCGTTTTGCGTCAACAAGTTTTTTGCCAAAAAAGTCCTGACGGGGTCCATTTGTGTAGGTTATGACCACTCCGGCGATAAATTCAACAAAAGATAGTATTTTCAATTAATTTAAACATAAAAAAACGGGCCTCTTGAGGCCCGTTAGATTGATAACTTGTTGCTTATTTATAGGCAGATGCGTGAACGCCTACGGCACGACCTGATGGATCATTCATGTTTTTAAATGACTCGTCCCACTCGACCGCTTTCGGTGAAGAACAGGCCACAGTTGGGCCACCCGGTACGCATTCTGCCGCGCTTGGGATTGGGAACAGTTCTTCGAATACTGTGCGATACAAATACCCCTCTTTTGAGGTTGGGGTGTTGTAGGGGAAACGGAAATGCGCAGTTTCGAGCTGTTGGTCGGTTACCTGCTGCGCGGCCACTTCTTTTAAGGTATCAATCCAGCTATAGCCTACACCGTCAGAGAACTGCTCTTTCTGGCGCCACGCCACGCTTTTCGGCAGGTAGGACTCAAAACATTCGCGCAGAATGTGTTTTTCCATTTTGCCGTTGCCGCACATTTTGTCTTTTGGGTTGATGCGCATCGCCACGTCGAGGAATTTTTTATCCAGGAACGGTACGCGTGCCTCCACGCCCCATGCTGACATTGCCTTGTTGGCACGCGCACAGTCATACATGTGCAGCGCCAGCAGTTTACGTACGGTTTCTTCGTGGAACTCTAGCTCGTTAGGCGCTTTATGGAAGTAAAGATAGCCGCCAAACACTTCGTCGGCACCCTCGCCAGACAACACCATTTTAATGCCCATCGCCTTGATTTTACGCGACATCAGGTACATTGGCGTTGACGCGCGAATGGTGGTCACGTCATAGGTTTCGATGTGATAAATCACGTCGCGGATTGCGTCGAGGCCTTCCTGCACGGTGAAATGAATTTCATGGTGCACGGTGCCTAAATGGTTCGCTACTTCTTGCGCAGCACGCAGGTCGGGTGAACCTTCCAGGCCCACGGCGAAGGAGTGCAGCTGTGGCCACCAGGCTTCGCTTTGATCTTTGTCTTCAATACGACGACCGGCAAATTTCTTGGTCACGGCGGAGATAATTGAAGAGTCCAGGCCGCCTGACAGCAGTACGCCGTAAGGCACGTCGGACATCAGGTGGCTTTTAACGGCTTCTTCCAGCGCTTCTTTCAGCTCGACTTTGTCAGTGACGTTGTCTTTAACGTTGTCAAATTCGAACCAGTCTCGCTGGTAGTATTCAACGATTTCACCGTCTTTGCTCCACAGGTAGCTGCCAGCCGGGAACTCTTTAATGCTGCGGCAAACCGGCACCAGTGATTTCATTTCTGACGCCACGTACATGTTGCCGTGTTCGTCGTGCCCCACATAAAGCGGGATAATGCCCAGATGGTCACGGCCAATCAGGTAGGCATCTTTTTCGGTGTCATAAAGGATAAAGGCAAACATTCCCTGCAGTTCGTCGAGAAACGCTGGGCCTTTTTCCTGATACAGCGCGAGGATGACTTCGCAGTCGGATTCGGTCTGGAATGCGTAGCTTTCACCGAGGGCTGCACGCAGCGCCTGATGGTTGTAAATTTCGCCGTTAACTGCCAGAACGTGAGTTTGTGCTTCGTTGTACAGAGGCTGCGCGCCGTTGTTGACATCAACAATCGACAGACGCTCGTGACAAAGAATCGCTTTGTCGCTGGCATAAACGCCAGACCAGTCTGGACCACGGTGGCGCATCAAGCGTGACAGCTCAAGCGCCTTTTTGCGCAGCTCGACGGAATCGGTTTTAATGTCGAGCACACCAAATATAGAACACATATAACTCTCCCTAACGGCTTTTCTCAGGCGGTGATGTTGTTGTGCATTACCAGGTTTATTGGGCAGCGTTGCCGAATCCTTAAATGAGTGCGGACTTCGCTGCGTCTCTGATAATGAAAATGCGTAAAAGCGGCAACCTTTGCAAGCAATTTAGCGTTTGTATGAAAAATAGTTGGTTGACCCTCTGCGTTTCTTAGCGGATTGTCATTTTTATAGTCTTTTAATTGTCGAATCGGCAAAAAATGGCAGCCTGACGCAAGGTGCGCTAAAAAAGTGCAGTGAAAATTATCGCTTATGAAAAACGCCCGCTTTGAGGGCGGGCGTGTTTTTTAAACTCAGTGATAGGGATCAGATAATGTCGATATCAGCGACCGATGGATAAATATAGCTCGGGCGGAACGGCATATTTTCAACGTCATTGAGCGTTGAAACGCCGGTTAACACCAAAATAGTTTCAAGCCCGGCCTGGAATCCGGCCAGAATATCGGTGCGCAGGTTGTCACCGACGATCACCGTATCTTCAGAATGAGCCTGCATTTTATTGAGCGCCGAGCGGATTATCCACGGGCTCGGCTTGCCGACCACGAACGGCTTTCGGCCGGTAATTTTTTCAATCGGTGCACAAAGCGCGCCACAGGCGGGCACAAAACCGTGGCCATGATAGTCAGGGTTGGTAGCAATAAAACGTGCGCCATTGGCCACAAAGTAGGCTGCTTTATGCATCATGTCCCAGTTATATGACCGCGTTTCGCCGACGATAACGAAATCAGGATTAATGTCGGTAATCGTAAATCCGGCATTATACAGTTCGTGGATGAGGGCTCCTTCGCCAATCACGTAGGCCTTTTTACCTTCCTGACGTTTCAGGAAATCGGCGGTCGCCATCGCCGAGGTAAAAAAGGCGCTTTCGGGCACGTCTAATCCGGCCGAGGCAAAACGATTGGACAGGTCTTGCGCCGTCTGCGAAGGGTAGTTGGTGAGGATCACCAGCGGCATTTTCTGTTCCTGAATGCGCGCCAGAAAAAGATCAGCACCGGGAACCGGCGTGTTGTCATGCAGCAGTACGCCGTCGATATCACAAATTACATTTTTAATTGTCATGTTAACCTATTCTTTTCACGGCCAGACTTTTGCATCATTTATGCAACGGGTAGACACCCGCGGTCTTTAAGACAACGGGGCATCGAATTAAATCTTTTAAGCCTAATGAGCTGAGCTTTCCAACAGGCGCTGTAGCAGCACGCCGTTGAGCATTGCCCGCTTGACCAGAGCAAAAGCACCAATGGCTGAACGATGATTCAGTTCAGAGGTCACGATAGGCAGGTTTCGACGAAAATCTTTCAATACCTGAGTATTTATGCAGCTTTGCAGCGCCGGAAGCAGCACTTTCTCAGCCTCGGTTATCTCACCTGCTATCACCACTTTCTGCGGATTAAACAGGTTAATGGCAATAGCAATGCTTTTACCAAGATGACGTCCGACGTACTCAATGACTTCACAGGCGAGTTGGTCACCGCGGTTTGCCGCTTTGCAAATTGCGCCGATGGAGCAGTCATCCAGCGACAGTTTACTGGCATAACCCTGCGTGAGCAGGTTGCGCACGCGGTTTTCAATCGCTGAATTAGCCGCGATGGTTTCAAGGCAGCCAAAATTACCGCAGTGGCAGCGTTCGCCCAGCGGATCGACCTGAATATGCCCAATTTCACCGACGTTGCCGTTACTGCCAAGGAATATTTGGCCGTTTACCAGAATGCCTGCACCGGTGCCGCGGTGTAAACGAACCAAAATGGAGTCCTGACAGTCGCGGGTTGCACCAAAGTAGTGCTCAGCCAGCGCCAGACTGCGAATATCGTGGCCTACAAAGCTGGTAACTTTGAATTTTGCTTCAAGAATATCGACCAATTTCCAGTTGTGAACGCTGATGTGCGGCATGTAGCGCACGACGCCTTTTACGGGATCAACCAGGCCGGGAAGGATCACCGAAATGGCGATCAGTTCGCGGATTTTGCGTTGGTTAAGTTCAATAAATTGGGATATGGCAGAAACCAGCGCGTTTTCCAACGTCTCCTGCGTGCGTTCAGGCAGGGGATAATGTTGTTCAGCCAGAGGTTTGGCGCTCAGGTCGTAAAGGGTGAGGGTGGCGTCGTTGCGGCCCAAACGAACCGCCACGGTTTGAAACGGCCGCGTTTCAGTAATGATGGAAATCGCGCGCCGTCCGCCGGTCGATGCTTGTTGGTCGACCTCTTTAATCAGACCTCGTTCCAGCAGTTGGCGAGAAATCTTGGTCACACTGGCGGGTGCAAGCTGGCTAAGTTCTGCGATTTGAATTCGAGAAATAGGCCCTTGCTGGTCAATCAGGCGATAAACGGCAGCGCCGTTTAACTGCTTAACCAGATCAACGTTACCGATTTGTGCCTGCCCGCCTGTGTTCATTCATTACTCTCTGCGATTACACCTCGTCACCGTTGACGAGCGTTTTTGTTATTTTGAAGTCGTGAGTGAAAGCGGTGAGGTTGGCCACTTTACCCGCTTCGATGCTGCCCAGCGTTTTTTCAACGCCAATAGCACGCGCCGCGTAAAGGGTCGCCATGCGAATCGCCTCGTCGAGTGCAATCCCGACGTGCTCAACGCTGTTTTGTACCGCCTGGATCATCGTCAGCGCAGAACCGCTGAGGGTGCCGTTTTCATCCACACAAAGCCCATCTCGATAGTATATTGTTTTACCAGCAAAAATGAACTCTTCAATGTCGGCACCCGCTGGCGCTGTGGCATCGGTCACCAATACCAGCTTGTCACCCTTAAGTTTCTTGGCGTTACGGATACTCGGCCAGGCAACGTGATGCCCGTCAACGATAATACCGGTATAGACTTCTGCAGTATCAAAAATCGCGCCCATCAACCCAGGTTGACGACCTGAAATCGGCGGCATGGCATTATATAAGTGAGTAGCAAAGGTAATACCGGCGGCAAAACCTTCACGCGCCTGCTCGTAGCTCGAGTTGGAGTGACCGGCAGAAACGATAATACCCGCATCGGTAAGCTGGCGAATAAAGTGGTTCTCAACCTGCTCTGGCGCCAGCGTGACTTTGGTCACTACGTCGGCGTTGGCGCAGATGAAGTCGATCATGGCTGCATCGGGTTTGCGTATAAACGCCGGATTATGCGTCCCTTTTTTCTCGAGGCTCAGGTAAGGGCCTTCAAGATGAAGACCCAGCGCCTGGTTCGGATATTTAGCCAAATAGTCGCGCATGATCTGAATACCGTGCTTCATGAACGCGTCGCTGCTGGTTATTAAGGTCGGCAGATAGCTGGTGCAGCCGGATTTTTCATTGGCCTTCTGCATGATTTCAAGCGTTTCGACACAAATGGCTTCCAGCGAATCGTTGAACTGCACGCCGCCACAGCCGTTAAGCTGCAGGTCGATGAATCCCGGGGCAAGGAATGCGCCTTCCAGACTGCGCGTTTCTATGTTTGCCGGAAGGTCTTCAACCGGACAAACTCGGTCAATGAGCCCGTCAGCAATCACCACCGCGTGATTATCCAGAATATCATGGCCGGTATATATCCGACCGTTAATCAGTGCAAACATCTCTTCCCCTCCTTTCCCCGTCGTGCTTGTTTGACGCCGCCACGCTGTTAATGGTCTCGTTGCGACGTCAATGACTCAGGGGAAATACGTTATTCGATTTAAAAAATCCAAAAATTACAGGCCTTTCACGTTTTCTGCTTCAAGCTCGGTGAAATATTTAACCGTTTTTACTTTTAATTCCATGGTGGACGGCTCGTCACATACGACGACGGCTTTAGCATGCAACTGCAGGCAGCTAATGGTCCACATATGATTGATATTTCCTTCGACTGCCGCTGCAAGCGCCTGCGCTTTGGCGTGGCCGATAACCAGAATCATCACTTCTTCAGCATCAAGCAGCGTACCCACGCCAACGGTCAGGGCAAATTTAGGTACCTGAGAAACATCGTTGTCGAAGAAGCGCGAGTTAGCGATTCGAGTGTCGTGGGTCAGCGTTTTAATGCGGGTGCGCGAAGCCAGTGAGGAGGCCGGTTCATTGAAAGCGATGTGCCCGTCGTTGCCAACGCCGCCCATGAACAGGTTTATTTTGCCGTAAGACTTAATTTTTGCTTCGTACTGGCGGCATTCTTCGTCAACGTCTGGGGCATTACCGTTTAAAAGGTTAATGTTTTCCTTTTTAATATCAACGTGGTCAAAGAAATTACGGTGCATGAAGGTATGATAGCTTTCCGGATGTTCCTGCGGCAGTCCAACATATTCATCCATGTTGAAGGTTACCACGTTTTCGAAGCTAACCTGGCCCGCTTTATGCATAGCAACAAGATGTTTGTAAGCTTCGAGAGGGGTGCCGCCGGTTGGCAGACCGAGAACAAATGGACGATCGGCAGTAGGTTTAAACGCATTAATACGTTGAACAATATGACGCGCAGCCCATTTGCCGACTTCTGCTGGAGTATTCAGTGGAATAAGTCTCATCGTACACCTCTTAAGTTTTTAGAACCGAATATACTGGGTATACCCTTCGCCTTGGCGCTGGGTAAAGAATTTAAACGTTTTACGCGCGGCCCGCATTGAATTAAAAGCGCGGTGACGAATACTGACGATTGGCATCGTGCCGCCTAGATTTTTTTAATGATAAAATAAGTTTTGGGTGTTGACTAGCATTATGGCTTGTTAAGACCACTTTTTGGTGATAAAAATCACAAATAATGAGGTTTTAATTTGCGATACGAATTAATTTTTTTACACTCCGCAGTATGACGTTGGTGAGTCAGGTTTTAAGCCGTTTTAAAACAGGTAGTACAACATACTAATTAAACTACTTTGGTGATTCGCCCGAGGGCGAATAGGGGGAAAAATTGAATATACTTGGATTCTTTCAGCGTTTAGGCAGAGCGCTTCAGCTGCCGATAGCCGTACTGCCGGTCGCCGCACTCCTGCTGCGTTTCGGTCAGCCTGACCTTCTCAATATGCCGTTCATCGCACAGGCCGGTGGCGGTGTTTTCGATAACCTCGCATTGATCTTCGCCATTGGTGTGGCATCAAGCTGGTCAAAAGACAGTGCCGGTGCTGCAGCCCTGGCAGGCGGTATTGGTTATTTCATTCTGACTAAGGCGATGATTACCATCAACCCAGCGATAAATATGGGTGTGTTGGCGGGCATTATCACCGGTCTGGTTGGCGGTATGGTTTACAACCGCTGGTCTGATATCAAACTGCCTGACTTCCTCAGTTTCTTCGGCGGCAGACGTTTTGTTCCTATCGCAACCGGATTTTTCTGTCTGATTCTGGCCGCTATCTTTGGTTACGTATGGCCGCCTGTTCAGGATGCTATCCGCGCCGGTGGCGAGTGGATCGTGGGCGCTGGCGCATTCGGTGCAGGCATCTTCGGCTTCGTTAACCGTTTGCTTATCCCTACGGGTCTGCATCAGGTTCTTAACACCATTGCATGGTTCCAGATTGGTGACTTCACCAACGCGGCAGGCGCAGTGTTCCACGGCGACATCAACCGTTTCTATGCGGGTGACGGCACCGCAGGGATGTTTATGTCCGGCTTCTTCCCGATCATGATGTTTGGCTTGCCGGGCGCGGCGTTTGCTATGTACTTCGCTGCCCCTAAAGAGCGTCGTCCATTGGTCGGCGGTATGCTGATGTCGGTGGCACTGACTGCGTTTCTGACCGGTGTTACCGAGCCCCTTGAATTCCTGTTCATGTTCCTGGCTCCGTTGCTGTATCTAATCCACGCCGTGTTGACCGGGATAAGCCTGTACATCGCAACGGCGCTTGGCATCCACGCTGGGTTTTCCTTCTCGGCGGGCGCAATCGACTATGCGTTGATGTACAACCTGCCGGCGGCGAGCAAAAACGTATGGATGTTGCTGGTGATGGGGGTGATTTTCTTCATCATCTACTTCGTGTTGTTCACTGTGATTATTCGCATGTTCAATCTGAAAACGCCGGGACGTGAAGACGATGTTGCAGAGACGGGCACTCAGGACACCAACAGCAATACGGAAGAAGGGATGAGCCAACTCGCGTTAAGCTATGTCAGCGCGCTGGGAGGGTCTGATAATCTCAAAGGCATCGATGCGTGTATCACGCGTCTGCGACTCAACGTTAAAGACTCTGCACAGGTTAACGACGTGCTGGCAAAACGTCTGGGGGCGTCTGGCGTTATCCGTCTGAATAAACAAACTGTACAGGTCATTGTCGGTACCCGTGCCGAAAGCATTGCTGCTGCAATGCGTACGGTGATTGCGACCGGCCCAATAGCGGCAGCAACCGCAGCGCCAACGGCTGCGCCAGTGGCAGACGTTAAACCTCAGGCTGTACCCAATACGCCAAAGGTTGTGGTTGAAACGTTGATATCGCCGATTACCGGTGAAGTTGTTGCCTTGTCTGAGGTGCCTGATGAAGCCTTTGCCAGCGGTGCGGTAGGTGAAGGTTTAGCGATTCGCCCGACGAGTAAAACGGTGGTTGCTCCGGCAAACGGCGTTATCGTTAAATTCTTTAATACTAACCACGCCTTCTGTCTGGAAACCGAATCCGGAGCTGAAGTTGTGGTGCATATCGGACTCGATACCGTCGCACTTAACGGTCAAGGCTTTACCCGTCTGGTTGAAGAGGGTGCAACGGTGAGCGTGGGTCAGCCGGTACTGGAGCTAGACCTGGACTATCTGAACGGCAATGCGCGTTCAATGATAAGCCCGGTTGTAGTCAGTAACATGGAAGATTACGCAGGCATTGCGCTGTTGGCGGGAGAGACTGTGGTCGCGGGCGAAAGCAAGCTGTACGAGATCCAGTCCAAATAACGTCATATTGTTAAAAAATATCGGCGTGAGTTAAGCGCCGCGGCGGGAAGGGAGCAATCTCTTCCCGTTTTTTTATTATAAAATTCAAATTTGGCACATAAGGGTTGTTTCCCAGCGTGGCTTGTTGGAACATATGCGGTTAGTCTTTCGAGCTTTCGTTCGCGTAGAGGAAATGAACAATGAGTGAGGCTGAAGCCCGCCCAACAAATTTTATCCGTCAGATTATTGATGAAGATCTGGCATCGGGAAAACACGCTTCTGTCGTGACCCGTTTCCCGCCTGAGCCAAATGGTTATTTGCACATTGGCCACGCAAAATCGATCTGCCTGAACTTTGGCATCGCGCAAGACTACCAGGGCCAATGCAACCTGCGTTTTGATGATACCAACCCGGTGAAAGAAGATATCGAATTCGTCGAGTCTATTAAAAAAGACGTTCAGTGGCTTGGTTTCGAGTGGAGCGGTGAGGTTCATTACTCTTCCGACTATTTTGATCAACTGCACCACTATGCGGTTGAGCTGATTGAAAAAGGCCTGGCCTACGTTGACGAACTGTCTCCGGATCAGATCCGCGAATATCGCGGTAACCTGACGGCGCCGGGTAAAAATAGCCCGTTCCGCGATCGCACTGTGCAAGAGAACCTCGACCTGTTTGCCAAAATGCGCAACGGCGAGTTTGCCGAGGGCACCGCGTGCTTGCGCGCAAAAATTGACATGGCGTCGCCATTCTTCGTGATGCGTGATCCGGTGCTGTATCGCATCAAGTTTGCCGACCACCATCAGACCGGCACTAAGTGGTGCATCTATCCGATGTACGATTTCACCCACTGCATTTCCGATGCGCTGGAAGGGATCACTCACTCGCTGTGTACGCTGGAGTTCCAGGACAACCGCCGTCTGTATGACTGGGTGCTCGACAACATCAGCATCGCCTGTCATCCGCGTCAGTACGAGTTCTCACGCCTGAATCTTGAATATTCCATCATGTCCAAGCGCAAGCTGAGCCTGCTGGTGACCGACAAGATTGTAGAAGGTTGGGATGACCCGCGTATGCCAACGGTATCCGGCCTGCGTCGTCGCGGTTATACCTCGGCGTCAATTCGCGAGTTCTGTCGTCGTATCGGCGTGACCAAGCAGGATAACAACGTTGAAATGGCCGCGCTGGAGTCCTGCATTCGTGACGACCTCAACGAAAACGCGCCGCGTGCGATGGCGGTGATCAATCCGGTTAAAGTGATTATTGAGAACTTTACCGGTGATGCCGTTCAGTGGGTAAAAATGCCAAATCATCCGAGCAAGCCAGAAATGGGCTCGCGTGATGTGCCATTTACCGCTGAAATCTTCATCGATCAGGCTGATTTCCGCGAAGAAGCCAACAAGCAGTACAAGCGTCTGGTTCTGGGGAAAGAAGTGCGTTTGCGCAATGCGTACGTGATTAAAGCCGAACGCATCGAGAAAGATGCCGAAGGCAATATCACCACTATTTTCTGTAGCTATGACATTGATACCCTGAGTAAAGACCCTGCCGACGGCCGTAAAGTCAAAGGCGTGATCCACTGGGTGTCTGCGAGCGAAGGTAAACCGGCCGAGTTCCGCTTGTATGACCGCCTGTTCAGCGTCGCTAACCCGGCTCAGGCAGAAGACTTTCTGACCACTATCAATCCAGAGTCTCTGGTGATTGCCCACGGGTTTGTTGAACCGAGCATGGCAAACGCACAGGCCGCAGTGAGTCTGCAGTTTGAGCGTGAAGGGTATTTCTGCGCCGACAGCACTTACTCCAGTGCCGAGCACCTGGTGTTTAACCGCACCGTCGGGCTGCGTGACAACTGGGAAAGTAAGCCAGTCGTCTGATCAATAAGCGTGAGATCCCCGGCTCCAGGAGTGGGGGATCTACGCTAATCCCCAACTCTTCCGCATCAAATTCCAGGCATAAAAAAACCGCTTTTCAGCGGTCATTTTATAGGCGAATACTCTTTTGTTCCTCAGCGACAGCGCTGGGGCAAAATATCAGCCTTTACCATGCAGAGTTTCATCTTCGATGCAGTTGCCAAGTTCGCAATGGCCGTAAAGATAAAGACTGTGGTTGGTGAGTTTAATACCGTGTGCCTTGGCAATCTCACGTTGACGGCCTTCGATATACTCGTCACGGAACTCAATAACGCGGCCGCAGTCGAGGCAGATCAAATGGTCGTGGTGATGTTGCTGAGTCAGTTCAAATACTGACTTGCCGCCTTCAAAATTGTGACGGGTAACAATGCCGGCGTCGTCAAACTGGTTCAAAACACGGTAAACCGTGGCAAGACCAATCTCTTCGCCCATATCAATCAGTTCTTTGTACAAATCTTCCGCACTGACGTGATGACCTGCCGGAGCTTGCAACACTTCCAGGATTTTCAGGCGCGGAAGCGTGACTTTTAAGCCGGCTTTCTTCAGTGCGGTGTTGTTGTCAGTCATGCGGATTTAGTCCTGTCACTATGCTAATCACGTTAATGAAAACGGTGGGCTGTTCACAAACATCGTTCGCACCCTTCAAACGGGCGATAAAAAAGCCAAAACGATAAAAACAGATAATGTAAGTGTACCTTGATACAGCTGAAAGTTACAATTTTGTAGACGTTAAATTGTTAATTTCAGTGATAGTTTGGCCCTTTCGCGTTTAACCTCAACGATTCAGGGCCTTAGCCTTTGTGTGGGATTAGCCGATTATCTCTGAAAGGCTTAATTCTTCGCTAATTTGCTTAACCCAAGCGTCGACACGTTCGTTTGTCAGCTCAGGTTGACGGTCTTCGTCGATGGCCAGACCGATGAAGTGAGTATCATCCGCCATGCCTTTAGACGCTTCGTAACCGTAACCTTCGGTTGACCAGTGGCCAACAATCACGGCGCCGCGTGGTTCGATAATATCGCGAACGGTGCCCATCGCGTCACAGAAGTACTCGGCGTAATCTTCCTGATCGCCACAGCCAAACAGCGCAACCAGCTTGCCTTCAAAATCTATCTCTTCCAGCGTTGGGAAAAAGTCGTCCCAGTCACACTGTGCTTCACCGTAGTACCAGGTTGGGATGCCAAGCAGCAGAATATCGTATTTTTCCAGATCTTCTTTGCTGCTTTTGGCGATGTCCTGCACGTCAGCAACATCTTTACCCAACTGCTTCTGGATCATTTTTGCGATGTTTTCGGTGTTTCCGGTGTCGGAACCAAAGAAGATACCTACTACTGCCATAAGCTTATCTAACCTCTTGTTCTTCAATAGACTCATCGAGTCTGCTTTTTCGTCCGCGGCATGCGATTCAGTTTGCGCAAGATAATAGCAAACTCGACGGGCTGAGAACATATTCTCATCCCAACTCTGATTAATGCAGCACGGTTTTAATACGACCCTAATTCTAATGCCCTACAGTCTAACGGGCATTTCAGGCGAGCGTTATCGCCTTTGTGTGTTCTTGCACTTGCGGAAAGACGGAGAAACGCAACGGCGGATAACCGCTAGGGTTACCCGCCCGCATCACAAACGATGACTAACTTTCCTGATTGTTCAGATGAGACAGCAGCATCTGCTCAATCAGCTCGCTGCGACTGATATTTTGCTGTTCCGCCAGCTTATTAAGCGCATCCACGGCTTCGGCATTAATTTTCAGCTCAACGCGACGTAAACCGTTGTTTTTGTCACGGCGAAGCTGATTACGCTTGTTAATCCTAAGCTGTTCATCGCGAGAAAGCGGATTTGTTTTTGGACGTCCCGGACGGCGATCGTCTGCGAACAGATCAAGCGTCGTGCGATCCAGTTGTTCTTTTGCCATAGGTAGCGGTACAACTAGGGAAGTTACATCGAAAAGCGGCCAGGCCCTTTTCAGATGAAGTGGTTAACACATTTCGGGCTAATAAACCCTAACCCAATTTACCTCAAACGCGGGAGATAACCGACCCGCCGCAGGGGCAAAATTACAGCGCGCAATCATACCCTAGCGTATATCCCTCCACAACGCCTAACTGCCCCTAATTACACGCTAAGTTATTATGATTAGCGGTTTTTTTGAACAGTTGCGCGCGGTAGAGGTAAATTTTAGTTAGCGTTGCGCATTCATTGTTCATCAATGAAGCGATGAATGGCGCGCAGCACCGCGTCCGGCTTCTCGGCATGCACCCAGTGTCCGCTGCCCGCGACAACGTGTGCTCTGGCCTGCGGAAACTGGCGCATAATGGCGTCGCGGTAACTGTCTTGTATGTAATTAGACAGTCCGCCGCGAATAAACAGCGCCGGATGCGGCCAGGCAGGTACGTCGGCCCAGCCAATAATATTGGCATATTCCTTTAACAATACCGCCACGTTGAAGCGCCATTCGCCCTGTTGAAACGACTTCAACAGAAACTGGGCAACGCCGTCTTCCTTTATAAAGGCCTGCATACACTGAGCGGCCGACGTGCGGTCTTTAATGCCTGCCGCGCTAACGGCGTTAAGTGCGGCAAAAATCTCGTCGTGACGGCGCGTGGCATAGTCAACCGGGGCCATGTCAATAGCGACCAGCTTTTCAACTCTGTCAGGTGCGACCGCCGTCAGTGCCATCGCGGCCTTGGCGCCCATAGAGTGGCCAATCACCAGCGCTTTATCGATGCCCACATCGTCAAGCGTGTCGAGTAAATCTTCGGCCATGGCGCGGTAGGTCATAACATCGGCGCGGTCCGAGAGTCCGTGATTACGCAAATCCACCTGAAGCACACTATGCTGTTGTCTCAGGTCACGTGCCAGCACGCCCAGATTATCCAGCGTACCGAACAGGCCGTGAATAAGCAGAACAGGCAATGCCGAAGTGTCAGAAGATTCAGATTGTTGCAGTCGATAATGTAATTTCATCGCAGGGTCCGTTAGACATTTATTACTGGTAAGGATCTCATTAGGTTATCATGAGTCACGGAAGATTTTCTTTCAGATACCTGAGTGGGATAAAGCAATGCACGCGCCGGGTAAGAGTTGGATATGAGGTTTTGTCTGCTTTTTGAATATTAAGGTGAATTCGCCTTTTTGTTTGCGCAGTTTAATTTGTATAATCCTTTGAATAAATTAAGTAGAAAAACAGTACTGGATAAAGATGAAAACGATTGAGGTTGATGAAGAGCTTTACCGCTATATCGCGAGCCATACGCAGCATATCGGTGAGAGTGCATCAGACATTTTGCGGCGGATGCTGAAATTCTCTGCCGGCCAGGAAGTGCAGGCTCCCGCCGCAGCCAGCGCAGCGCCCGCAGAAAAAACCGCGGTAGCCGCTAATACACCGCGCGATCGCGTGCGTGCCGTTCGTGAACTCATGCTGTCTGATGAGTATGCCGAACAAACTAAAGCGGTGAACCGTTTTATGTTAATTCTGACGACCTTATATACGCTTGATCCTAAAGAATTTGCGGTTGCGACTGATACTTTACGTGGACGTACTCGCACATATTTTGCCGGCGACCAGCAAACGTTGCTGCAAAACGGTATTCATACCAAGCCAAAGCATGTACCCGGTACACCTTATTGGGTCATTACCAATACCAACACAGGCCGTAAACGCAGCATGATCGAACACATCATGCAGTTGATGCAGTTCCCAGCCGAACTGACCGATAAAGTTTGCGGCACTCTTTAAAAAAGCATTAGGGAGAAATGCCAGTGGCTAACAACCCCCGTGCAGGGCAACCTGCTCAGCAAAGCGATTTGATTAACGTTGCACAACTTACGTCGCAGTACTATGTGCTGCAGCCAGACTCGGCCAACAGCGCCCATGCGGTAAAATTTGGCACCTCTGGCCATCGCGGTAGCGCCGGACGCCACAGCTTCAACGAATCACACATTTTAGCGATTGCTCAGGCTATTGCTGAAGTGCGCAAAGAGCAGGGCACCACGGGTCCATGCTACGTGGGTAAAGACACCCATGCGCTGTCTGAACCGGCATTTATTTCCGTACTTGAAGTGCTGACCGCCAATGGCGTCGACGTCATCGTGCAGCAAGACAACGGCTTCACCCCGACTCCGGCGGTTTCGCACGCGATTCTGACTCATAATAAAAAATCCAGCGCATTGGCCGACGGTATCGTGATTACCCCGTCACACAATCCACCGGAAGACGGCGGGATCAAATACAACCCGACCAACGGCGGACCGGCTGATACCGACCTGACCTCAGTCATTGAAAAGCGCGCTAACGTGCTGATCGCCGATGGTCTGAAAGGCGTCAAACGTCAGTCGCTCGATAAAGCCTGGCACAGTGGCCACCTCAGCGAGCAGGACCTGGTGCAGGCGTACGTCGAAGGTCTGGCCGATATCGTTGACATGGCCGCTATTCAAAAAGCGGGCCTGAAACTCGGCGTTGATCCGCTGGGGGGGTCAGGCATCGAGTACTGGAAGCGCATTGCCGAGCATTACAAGCTGGACCTGACGCTGGTTAATGACTCTGTCGATCAGACTTTCCGTTTCATGCATCTCGACCACGACGGCGTTATCCGCATGGACTGCTCGTCCGAATTTGCAATGGGCGGCCTGCTGGCGCTAAAAGACAAGTTTGCCCTGGCGTTTGCCAACGATCCTGACTATGACCGCCACGGCATTGTGACCCCAGCGGGTCTGATGAATCCTAACCACTATCTGGCCGTTGCTATCAATTATCTGTTCCAGCATCGTCCACAGTGGGGCGCTGACGTCGCCGTCGGTAAAACACTGGTTTCCAGCGCGATGATTGACCGCGTTGTGGCCGATTTAGGGCGTAAACTGGTTGAAGTTCCCGTTGGCTTTAAATGGTTCGTTGACGGCCTGTTTGATGGCAGCTTCGGTTTCGGCGGCGAAGAAAGCGCCGGTGCCTCGTTCCTGCGTTTCGACGGCACACCGTGGTCGACAGATAAAGACGGCATCATTATGTGCCTGCTGGCGGCAGAAATCACCGCCGTGACCGGTAAAAACCCGCAGCAGCATTATGATGAACTGGCCGCGCGTTTTGGTGCGCCGAGCTATAACCGTATTCAGGCACCTGCAACCCACGCGCAAAAAGCCGCACTGTCCAAGCTCTCCCCAGAGCAGGTCAAAGCCGACACGCTGGCGGGCGACCCGATCACTGACCGTCTAACTAAAGCGCCTGGCAACGGGGCTTCTATTGGCGGTTTGAAAGTGATGACCAAAAACGGTTGGTTCGCGGCACGTCCTTCTGGTACCGAAGAGGCTTACAAGATCTACTGTGAAAGCTTCCTGGGCGCAGAACACCGCGAAAAGATCGAAAAAGAAGCCGTGGATATCGTCAGCAAAGTATTGGCCGACGCTAAATAAATTCCGAACGTGTTTCAATGCTCAATTAAAGCGCTGTTTATACAGCGCTTTTTTTATGTCTTGGCGCTGGTGGCTATAAAGTCTAGCCACGGCTATGAGCTGATAAAAGCCATTGAAGAGGCATCTCAGTCCTGATCAGGTCACGCGGATAAAAGCGGAGAGTAACCTGCCGCTGTCAGGGCATAAAGCGATAGCCCACGCCTGTTTCAGTCAGTAAATGGCGCGGGCGGGTCGCGTCTTGCTCAAGCTTTTGCCGCAAATGACCCATATAAATGCGTAAGTAATGACTGTGTTCGACGTAGTTGGGTCCCCACACGTGGCTGAGCAACTGCCGTTGAGTCAGTACTTTACCGCTGTTTGCCAGCAGTTCGGCCAGCAGACGGAACTCAATCGGCGTGAGATGGAGGTCTACGCTATTGCGCTGCACGCGCCGATTGACCAAATCGACCGTCACATCGGCAAAACTGACCAGCGGGCTTTCCTGTTGGCCACCGGCATGACGACGCAGCGAGACGCGCACGCGCGCCAGCAGTTCGCCAACGCCGAAAGGCTTGGTCAGAAAATCATCTGCTCCAGCATCCAACGCCGCTATTTTGTCCTCCTCGCTGGTGCGGGCAGACAGCACAATAATGGGGATGCTGCTCCAGTGACGCAAATCGCGGATGTAGTCCAGTCCGTCACCGTCCGGCAGGCCGAGATCGAGAATAATCAGGTCCGGCTTGCGGGTACCGGCTTCAATCAGTCCTCGCTGCAGCGTTTCGCTCTCAAACACTTTCATACCTTCCCCCTCCAGCGCCGTGCGAACAAAGCGTCGGATCTCTTTTTCATCTTCAACTATCAAAATATGAG
The DNA here is from genome assembly GCF_009208105.1 of Rouxiella sp. S1S-2. Classification (NCBI taxonomy): domain Bacteria; kingdom Pseudomonadati; phylum Pseudomonadota; class Gammaproteobacteria; order Enterobacterales; family Yersiniaceae; genus Rouxiella; species Rouxiella sp. S1S-2. The sequence continues at coordinate 4,189,901 of NZ_WFKL01000001.1, read as the reverse complement.
TGGGGGGTATGCTCACGGGTTCTCGCTCTCGAAATCAGTGGGATCGATTGACGGCAGTTTCTCCAAAGGCAGCGTAAAACAGAACGTCGCGCCGCCTTGAGGACTGTTTTGCGCCCATATTTTGCCATCGTGTACCTCAATAATGGCATGACAAATGGCGAGACCCAAGCCCACACCGGGAATTGCCGACTCTTTATTTCCCCGAGAGAATTTTTCGAAGATGCGCCGTTCACCGCCGGCGATAATTCCCGGCCCGTTGTCTGAGACATCAACCTCCAGCAGTTCGCCTTTGGCTCGGGCTTTAAGGGTGATTTTTGCCTGCACACCGGCGTACTTATGGGCATTTTCCAATAGGTTGATAAACACCCTTTCAATCAGGCTGGCGTCGCAGTTGACCAGCAGCAGTTCGTCCGGCAGGTCGACAATCACTTCATGCGTACTCAGCAGTGGCTCCAGCATGCGCAATGCGCTACCAATAATCTCCTCTACTGACTGCCACTCTTTACGCAAATTAAAACCGCCGGACTGAATGCGCGCCATGTCCAGTAGGTTATTAACCAAGCGCGTAGTACTTAACACCTGCTGGCGGATCTGATTCGCTTGGGGGGCATAAACCGACCCTTCGCTGGCCAAATCCAGCGTCAGAATTTCAGCCTGGCCAAACAGCACCGTGAGCGGGGTTCTCAGGTCGTGGGAGAGGGCGGCCAGCAGCGAGTTACGTAGCTTTTCGCGTTCTGTATCCAGGCGCGCCCTCTCTGCCGACGCCGACAAATGCAGGCGTTCAAGCGCATTGGCGATAAGCACGGTAAAAGTTTGCAACAGTCGCTGCTGCTCGGGGACCATCAACTGGCGAATATTTGCCGGCTCCACCGCCAGCAGACCAAGGGATTTACCCGAGGCCACCAGCGGCAGCAGTTGATAGGGCACGCCGGGCAGGGTGTCAGTGCCTGCACCGGCCGGAGACTGCTTGTCAAAACTCCAGCGGGCAATGGCCAAGTCTACGGCAATATCTTGTCCCGCTTCACTGTCTGCCTGATGCAGGTTCAGCGTACCTTCCGCATCGGCATTATACTGCGGCAACATCATCGCCGTTTTTGCCCGCAGGGTGGACGAAATAAAATGCCGACCGGTTTGCGCCACGGCTTCAGGCGTCATTGCCTTGCTCAATGCTTTCGACATTTCATAAAGATACTGCGCCCGCTTTTCGCGATGGCGGGCAATGCGCGCCTGGTAACGAACCCCGGCGGTCAGATTCCCGATCAGTATGCCGACGGTAAGCATCACCGCAAAAGTCAGTAGATATTGCGCATCGGTGACGGCAAACGAGCCGCGCGGTTGTACCAAAAACAGATCAAAGCTGGCGACGTTTATCACCGCTGCCAGTACTGATGGCCAGCGGCCATAGAACAGCGCGGTTATCACCACGCCGAGCAGATAGACCATGATCAGGTTAGCGGGATCGAAATAGGGGTAAAGAAACTCCGAAATAAAGGTGATGAACGCGCAAAGCGCCACCGCGACTGCGCAGCCTTGCAACTGGCGGCTGAAGCGCTCGGTAAAGGTGCGGTTGTCGAGATCTTTACGCGGGTTGACCGGTGCCGTTTCTTCAAGGCTAACGATCAGGAGGTCGAGCTCGGGGCCGATTTTCGCCAGCCGTTCGGTCATGGTCGCGCCCCATTTATAACGCCGTTCATTGCGACGGCCCATCACCACTTTGCCCAAATGATGCTCGCGGGTGTAGCGCAGTATAGCCTGTTCTTCTTTTGGGTCCGACAGGGTGGCGGTTTCTGCCCCCAACTCCTGCGCCAGCTTCAGGGCGCGTAAAATACTGCGCCGCTGGCCCTCCGGCAGGCGATGCAGACGAGGCGTTTCAACATATATCGCGTGCCAAATACAGCCTAAACGTGCGGCAAGGCGTGCGGCAACGCGCACCAGTTTCTCGTTGCCGCTGCCGTGACCGACGCACAGCAGCAGCGCATCGCGAGTGTGCCAAATGCGCTCCTTGCTCTGGGTATCGCGAAACTCGCGCATTTGGTCGTCAACGCGATCGGCGGTACGTCGCAGTGAAAGCTCGCGCAGTGCAATCAGGTTGCCCTTGCGAAAGAAGTGCTCAATCGCCCGCTCTGCCTGACCGGGAATATACACTTTCCCCTCTTTCAGGCGCTGGCGGAGATCATCGGGCGGTAAATCGACCAGCACCACTTCATCGGCCTGATCGAACATGTGATCCGGCACGGTTTCACGAATAATAATGCCGGTTACGCCGCTGACCACGTCATTGAGGCTTTCGATGTGCTGAACGTTAACGGTGGTAAAAACGTCGATGCCGGCATCCAGCAGCTCCTCCACGTCCTGCCAGCGTTTTGGATGGCGCGAGCCGATGACATTGCTGTGCGCCAGCTCATCCATCAGGATAAGACCGGGATGGCGGGCTAGGGCGGCATCGAGGTCAAACTCGGTGACCTGCCTGCCGCGATGGGTGATTCGTTTAGGGGTTAAAATGTCGAGCCCAGGCAGCATGGCCTGTGTCTCTTTGCGACCGTGGGTTTCGACAACGCCGATAACCACGTCTAATCCTGTGGCGCGAAGCCGCTGCGCCTCCTGCAGCATGGCGTAGGTTTTACCTACGCCAGCACAGGCGCCGAAGAAGATTTTTAACTGGCCGCGCGGCTTTTCGTTGGCCAGCGCCAACAGGCTGTCGGGATCAGGCCGTTGACCGTCTTCATCTACCATGCGTTTGCCCTGTTATTGTTTAATTAAGGGTTATTGAGTCAGCTTATCGAGTGCCAGGTTCAATTGCAGCACATTAACTACCGGGTCACCGATGAAACTCAACAGCGGTGAGGAGGTATTTTGTGTGATCAATTCATCAACCTGATCCTGCGGCAGCTTTCTGGCTGCTGCTACGCGCTGTGCCTGCCAGCGCGCGGCTGCCACTGAAATATGTGGATCCAATCCGCTGGCGGACGCGGTGACTAGGTCTACCGGAACCTGCGGCGAACTTTGAGGGTTTGCCGCACGCAGTGCCGCCACATGGTCAGCCACGGCTTTATCCAGTGCCGGATTGCTGACCGCAAGATTGCTGCCGGAGGACGCCAACGGATTATAGGCGCTATCCGAGGTGGCGGAAGGGCGCCCCCAAAAATAATCTTTGCGGGTAAAGTTCTGTCCAATCAGCGCTGAACCTACCGGTTTTCCGGCTTCAAAAATGATTGAACCCTGCGCCTGCGAGCGAAACACCACGTCAGACAGTCCGGTGGTCAGCATTGGATACGCCACGCCGGTTATCAAGGTAAACAGGCCCAACAGCACCAGTGATGGGCGAACATAGTTGTGACGAGTTGCAGTAGTCATTTTAACTTCCTTCTTACTTTTAAGACCATTAGCCCAGGTTCATCACGGTAAGGATCACGTCGATAATTTTGATGCCGATGAAAGGCACAACCAGACCACCCACTCCGTAAACCCACAGGTTACGGCGCAGTAGTGAAGCCGCACTCATTGGTTTGTAGCTGACGCCGCGCAGCGCCAGCGGGATCAGGAACACAATCACCAGCGCGTTGAAAATAACCGCCGACATGATTGCCGAAGACGGCGAGTGCAGATGCATCACGTTCAGTGCGTTGAGCTGCGGATAAGTCGCCGCAAACGCCGCCGGAATGATGGCAAAATACTTCGCCACGTCGTTGGCGATACTGAAGGTGGTCAGTGAACCCCGCGTCATCAGCATTTGTTTACCGATGTGCACGACCTCAATCAGCTTGGTCGGGTTGGAGTCCAAATCGACCATATTGCCCGCCTCTTTGGCGGCCTGAGTCCCTGAGTTCATTGCTACCGCAACGTCGGCCTGCGCGAGGGCAGGGGCGTCGTTGGTGCCGTCACCGGTCATCGCAACCAAACGACCCTCCGACTGGTACTGACGAATCAGCGCCAGTTTGGCCTCAGGTGTGGCTTCTGACAGGAAGTCATCAACGCCGGCTTCGGCGGCAATGGCGGCCGCTGTCAGGCGGTTATCGCCGGTGATCATCACCGTTTTAATGCCCATTTTGCGCAGCTCGCCAAAGCGCTCTTTAATGCCGCCTTTAACGATGTCTTTCAGTTCAACCACGCCTAATACGCGTCCACCCTCTGACACCACCAGCGGTGTGCCGCCTTTGCGGGCAACGCTTTCAACCAGGCCTTCAACTGCCGGAGGGAAGTGCCCATGATTTGATTCAACGTGGCGACGAATGGCGTCCACCGCGCCTTTGCGAATAATACGGTCACCGACGTTCACGCCGCTCATGCGCGTTTGCGCCGAGAAGGGCACAAAGGTGGCATTTAACGAGTGAAGATCACGTTCGCGCAGGTTAAAGCGCTGTTTCGCCAGCACCACGATGCTGCGGCCTTCCGGGGTTTCATCCGCCAGAGACGAAAGCTGCGCCGCGTCGGCCAGCTCCTGCTCGCTAACCTGTGGAGCAGGTAAAAACTGCGCCGCCTGACGGTTGCCGAGTGTGATAGTGCCGGTTTTATCCAGCAGCAGCACGTCAATATCACCCGCTGCTTCTACCGCACGGCCGCTGGTGGCGATAACATTTGCCTCCAGCATGCGGCTCATACCCGCGACGCCGATGGCCGAAAGCAGGCCACCGATCGTGGTTGGGATAAGACACACCAACAGCGCAACCAGCACCGTTACCGTCACCGGCGTACCAGCATGGCTGGCGTCAACGCTAAACAGTGAGAACGGATAGAGCGTAAACGTTGCCAGCACGAAAACTAACGTAAGTGCAACCAGCAGAATCGTCAGCGCCACCTCGTTAGGGGTTTTGCGACGTTTTGCGCCCTCAACCATGGCGATCATCCGGTCAAGGAAGGTTTCACCCGGGTTAACGCTACACTCAACGATCAGCCAGTCTGAAAGCACGCGCGTACCGCCGGTGACGGACGAGAAGTCACCGCCGGACTCACGAATAACCGGTGCTGATTCACCGGTGATAGCACTTTCGTCAACCGAGGCTCCGCCTATCAGGACTTCGCCGTCACAGGGCACGGTATCACCGGCCTCAATCAGCACGTAGTCGCCTTTACGCAGGCTGTCGGCAGAGACTTTAATCGGGGGCGAATCTGGGCGTGCTTCATAAAGCTTTTTCGCCCAGCTGATTTTCTGTATGCCTTTAAGGCTTTCTGCCTGCGCCTTGCTGCGTCCTTCAGCCAAGGCTTCGGCAAAGTTGGCGAACAGTACGGTAAACCACAGCCACAGCGATACGCTGCCGGTGAATCCCGCGCTACCGGTGGTTTTGCCCATCAAAATAGCCAGCCAGATCAGGGTGGTTAATATACTGCCCAAATACACCACGAACATTACCGGGTTACGCCATTGAACGCGCGGATCCAGTTTTTTCACCGCATCAAATATTGCGGTGCGGATTAGCCTTGGTTCAAACAGGGCACGTTGTTTGCGAGTCATCGTCTTCTCTCTTAACCGTCTAGTTATGCAAAGTTGCCTGGGATTACTTCGCCAGCCACACTTGTAAATGCTCAGCTACCGGACCCAGCGCCAGCGCTGGAATAAAGGTCAGTGCGCCCACCAAGAGGATGGTGCCGATCAGCAGACCGATAAACAGCGGACCTGCAGTCGGTAACGTCCCGTTGCCCGCGGGCTGACGTTTTTTCGCTACCAGCGAACCGGCAATCGCCAGCACCGGCAGAATCACCCCGAAACGCCCGAAGAACATGGCGAAGGCCAGCGTCAGGTTGTAGAACGGCGTGTTAACGCTGAGGCCACCAAAGGCGCTACCGTTGTTGTTGGCCGCCGATGAGTAGGCATAAAGCACCTCGGTAAAACCGTGCGCACCTGGGTTGGAGATAGCCGCCAGTCCGGCAGGGCTAACCAGTGCCAGTGCGGTACCCAGCAGGACCAGCGTTGGCGTAACAAGAATCGCCAGAGCGGTCATTTTCATGTCGTAGACGTCAATCTTTTTACCGAGATATTCCGGTGTACGACCAATCATCAACCCGGCAATAAACACCGTCAGCAGCACGAACAGCAGCATGCCGTAAAGGCCTGAACCCACGCCGCCAAACACCACTTCGCCAATCTGCATCAGCCATAGCGGGATCATGCCGCCGATAGCCGTGAAGGAGTCGAGCATGGCGTTTACCGCACCGCAGGATGCCGCCGTAGTCACCACGCTAAACATGCTGGAGGCCAGAATGCCAAAGCGAGTCTCTTTACCTTCCATATTGACGTTGCTGGTGGCACCGAGGGCGGTGAAATGCGGGTTACCTTGCAGTTCAGCGGCCATCACAATCACCACCGACACCACAAAAATCAGTGACATCGTCCACAGCAGCGCGTGGCCTTGACGGTTGTCGCCCACGACGCGACCAAAAGAGAAGCACAGCGCACAAGGGATAAGGAAAATCAGCAGCATCTGAACCATGTCGGTCATCGCCGTCGGGTTTTCAAACGGATGCGCAGAGTTCGCACCGAAGAATCCACCGCCGTTGGTGCCAAGCATTTTTATTGACTCTTGAGAAGCTACCGGACCCATCGGCAGGACTTGCTGCAAACCTTCCAGCGTGGTGACGTGCTGATAGGCTTCCATGTTCTGCAGCACGCCCTGACTGACGAAGTACAGTGCCAGCAGCAGAGAGATAGGCAGTAATAGATACAGCGTAATGCGCACCAGGTCGGTCCAGGCGTTACCCAACGTTTTGGCTGAAGTACGCGCAAAGGCACGGATCAGCACAAAGGCCACCGCAATACCCGTTGCCGCCGACAGGAAGTTTTGCACCGTCAGACCCACCATCTGGCTGAAATAGCTCAGCGAACTTTCGCCGCTGTAGGCCTGCCAGTTGGTGTTAGAGACAAAGCTAACCGCGGTGTTAAACGCCAAATCCCATGACAGACTGGCAAAATGCTGCGGGTTCCAAGGGAGTACGCCTTGCAACAGCAGAATCGCCATCAGCAGGACAATCCCCAGCACGTTAAAAGTAAGGATGGCAATTGCGTACTGTTTCCAGTTCATTTCTGAAGCAGACGTACCGGCCAGTCCTAATATCCGACGTTCGAAGCCACTCATTCTCGGGCCGATTTCACCTTCAATAAGGCTGGCCATGAATTTACCCAGCGGATGAGATAACAGCAGTAGTACCAGCATAAAGCTGGCAATCATGAGAAACGCTGATGCAGCCATTTAAAAATCCTCCGCATTAAGCAGGGCATAGACCAAATAGCCGAGCAGCAAAAGGACCAAAAGTCCGCCGATGATTACCCCAGTATTCACAACCCACCCCTTAGTTTGCTTCCCCTCCACCCTTGGCGTTGCCGCTGCGCAATCTACCTTCGTTAACTCAAATTACTTACTGAGTAAGCACATTGCCGTTTACGCGATTGCCGCTTTGCCGCAGCGCCAAGGATTTTGGGGATGATTTTGGTTTTATAGCCAGTTAAACGAGTGTAAATATCGGCTCATAAAGAACCTGAAAAGAAGGGGGGATGGGGTGTAAAAATTGTATAAAAATGGCGGTAAAGTGAGCGATTAACGTAGGTTGGGTGATTTTTTAACAAAGCTGTAACTTTATTACCAAGTGGTGGGCGGATTGTGCTTTTTATCAGCAAAAAAGTGGTCGGATCAGTAGTAAAATTACATCGACTGCGATAAAATTTGTGTAATTTACGAACTATTAATCTTTCCAGTCACTGTTCGCCGGCAATAAATGAGAACGTAAGACTGGGCGCTGAGGAGAATTTTATGTCTGATTACACCCCATACTCACTGTCTTACATCCTGCTGCGGCGCACGCTGGCTATGCTTGTGGGCATTTTGGCGCTGCCGGTTATGGCGTTCCGCGCGGATAGGGCACGTTTTTACAGCTATCTGCACCGTGTTTGGGCCAAAACCAGCAATAAACCGGTATGGCTGGCACAAACCGAAATAACGGGACAGTATTTTTATTAATACAAAAATTAAATTAAATTTTTTTATAAAAAAGGCCGGAATGTAAATTCTGGCCTTTTTAATTCTGCTATTGATATTTATCATAGTATTTACATTTAAAGTTAAATAATAAATTTTGTGTTTCATTGTAATTATTTATTACATTTTACAATTTTCATTCCGTACTTGTCTTGTGTTTAGACCAGAATGTCGGGTGTTATTATTTAGTCCGTTATAATGAACATGCGTCGTTATTCCAAGATGAATGTTTGTTGAAAACTATAAATATAAAAATTTAAATATAACAAGGTTTCTATGAAAATTAATAAAACGACGTTGGGTTTGTTGGCTCTGGGTATGATTTGTGCTAGTACAACGGTGTTAGCTTCAGATTTACAAGCATGGGCGGGTCAAACGGCTCCGGGCGATAATCCTATAGAAGTTATTTTTGCCGGTAAGGTTTATAAAAATGTCAGTTGGGTGGGACCGGAATCTTGTCCGCTGACAAATTCGGGACCACAATACTCCGGCAAACCGTGGTTACCCGTGGGCGATGCCTCTAAAGAGGATATGGAAAATCTCGGTAACCCAACGACCTGTGATAATGCGGACAGCAAAATTGATACCCATCCTGAGACGGTTATCGCTGCCTTTGATAATAATAAAGATTATGATAAAGGCGATAAAGTTGCCGTTAACGGCGTGGAGTATATTGCGCTACAGGATATTCCAGCCAACAGTTTTGCCCCGAGCCAATCTAATCCTTGGGTTCGCTATGTTGCTTTAAAAGAGTGGCAGCCTTCAAATTCATATAAAGGCGGAGATAAAGTATTCAAAGATGGAGAAATCTATCAGGCCGTATTCTTTAGTCAAGGTAAAGACCCTTCACTTTCTTCTAATCAGTCAAACGGAAGTAATGGCAAAGAATGGAAACCGTTGGGTAAATACGTTGCTGCAACTGCCGAGCAATTGGCTCATGCGCCTGAATTGGATGTAAAACATACGTATTCTGCTAACTCATTGGTTAAGTTTGGCGGCGTGATTTATATTACCGCAAATGACGTCAAAGGTATTCGTCCTCTTTCCCCAACGCCTTGGCGCGTCAGCCCGAATTGGGGGAATACAAAGGAGCTGGTCGGTGACAAAGTTCCCGCTTGGCCAGCCCAGTTCTTTGCTCCCTACGTAGATTTTGCCGGTGATGCTAACAATATCGCTGACATGGCAAATATGAAAAAACATGAAAATATTTCTCATTACACCCTGGCCTTTATTGTCGCGAAAAGTGCTAACCAGTGTTTACCGACGTGGGGGACGTCCTATCCGGTCAAGAATTACGCACAGTACGCCAAAATAAATGCGCTGAGAAAAGCCGGTGGTGATGTAATGGTCTCACTTGGCGGCGCAGTTAATGTTCCTTTGGCCTCTGCCTGTAAAAATGCGGACGATTTGGCGCAGCAGTACTATGACGTGGTTGAAAACCTTAATTTGACCAAGCTGGATTTTGACGTGGAGATGGGTTGGTCGTTAGACATGGACTCTATTCAACGCCGTAATCATGCGTTGAAAATTGCTCAGCAAAGATGGCAAAAAGAAGGACGCAAAGTTGACATTTGGTATACGTTGGCGGTACTCCCCACCGGTTTAGAAGCGGGGAAGGCCATCCTTCAGGATGCCAAAAAGCAAGGCGTAGACGTTGCCGGTGTTAACTTGATGACCATGGATTACGGCCCAGGCCCATGTCTTGCTTCTAAAGGCGAAGAAGACAATATTCAGGGGCAATGTGGAGTGGATGCCGTTGAGGCTACGGCAAAACAGCTTAAACAAATGGATCTGTTCCCTGGCCTAAGCATTGAGCAGATTTATGGTAAAATCGGTTCTACGCCAATGATTGGTTACAATGACACTCAGGGTGAAGTTTTTTACTTGTCTGATGCCAGATTAGTTCTTGAAGATGCTAAAGCCAAAAAGTTAGGTATGCTTAGCGAGTGGTCCGTGCTGCGAGACAAACCGGGCGCGATAGGTAATGCTGATTTTTCAGCCAGCGGTTTGACTGAGGCTCAGGCACCGAAGTTGGCATTTAGCCAAACGTTCTCATCGTTCGCCAGTGACTCAACGAATCCGGTTGAGGAAGTGCACGCCGTGAAGGCGAATGCTGGAATGCAGCAAAATGTTAACGGTGAATCGGCGATTGTTCTCGATGGCTCCAAGAGCACCATTAAAGGCGGCGGTGTTCTGACGTATTCCTGGAAACAGGTAGGCGGCCCAGACGTTATCCTTGAGAGTACCAACACCGAGCGCGCGACGTTTAATGTTGCTAAGCCTGTTCAAAATGCCCGCTACGAGTTTATGTTGACAGTGACCGATGGCCAACAGGCAACCAGTACCGATACCGTTGCTGTCCAGGTTGCCAGTGAAGCGAATCCAACTGCGCCAGTTATTACTTTAGCCAGCCAGTTCAATGCTATAAGCGGTAAAACTGCGCAGGTATTGGCGACCGTTTCTGACATGACCCCAGAGAGTGAGTTTACTTACGCGTGGCGTATACCTGAAGAATTGACCCACGTTACCGGCACCGAGACTAACCAGCTAAATATTGAAGCTCCACTGGTCACTTCCGCTCAAGGTTTTGTCTTGGTATTGACGGTCACCAACAATAAAACACAGTTATCTACTGTTGCCACCACCACGCTTATTGTCACTCCCGCTAAAACGGATGATAAGCCACAGCCGGATGATAATATTCCGCAGTGGCTCAAAACCAACACCTATGCCGAGAGATGTACCAAGGTGAAATACCAGGGTGAAGTGTGGGTTAACAATAACTGGGCGGGACCTGCCAATGTGCCTGGTACAGAAGGTGAGTACGGCGCATGGCGCAAGAAAGTTGACGGCTGTAAATAATTTCTTTCTGTGAATAATCGCTTTTAAGCAATACAGAATGACCGAAACCAGTGGAGAAATCCGCTGGTTTTTTTGTTTTTCAGACGATACGCAAGGTATCTTTGCCTACATAAACTTGTACAAAGTGATTTTTGTGTATAACTTTAAGAAAGGTGATACTGCGCTGTTCCATGGCTATGGAAAGCAATAAACGTCTGGAGTTATACATGAGTGAAAAAATTCCGATCGGCATCAGCGCTTGCCTGCTGGGAGAGAAAGTTCGCTTTGACGGCGGCCACAAACGTTTGGCCTTTGCCGTTGAGCAACTGGCCCCCTTTGTACGTTTCGAACCCGTTTGTCCCGAAATGGCGATTGGCCTGCCTACGCCACGCCCGGCGCTGCGTTTGGTTGACATGCAGGACGGTATTCACATGTGCCTCAGCAACAGCCCAGATACCGACCTCACCGAAAAAATGCAGCGTTATTCAGAGAAGCGCGTTGCCGCCTTGACCCATCTTTGTGGCTACATTCTTTGTGCTAAATCGCCGAGCTGCGGCATGGAGCGGGTGCGCGTTTATCGCGAAAACAGTAAAGACAACAGCAAAATTGGCGTGGGTATTTATACCGCCGAACTGCAGAAACAGTTGCCCTGGTTACCGATAGAGGAAGACGGGCGACTGAACGACCCTATTTTGCGCGAAAACTTTGTTGAACGGGTTTTTGCTCTCTATGAATTGAAAATGTTGCATGAGTCTGGACTGACACGCGGCAAGTTGATGGCGTTTCACAGCCGTTACAAACTCTCGCTACTGGCTCACTCTCAGCCTGAATATCGAGAACTTGGCCGTTTTGTGGCTTCTATGGACAAATGGGATTCGCTGGAGGCGTATTTTGTCGAATACCGCAACCGGCTAATGAGCCTGATGACCCATAGAGCCACGCGCCGCAACCACACCAACGTGCTGATGCACGTGCAGGGCTATTTCCGCAAGCAGCTCAACAGCGGCCAGCGGCAGGAGCTTGCGCGTCTGATAGACCACTATCGGCAGGGGATGCAGCCATTGCTGGCGCCTATCACGCTGCTTAAGCATTACATGCATGAATACCCGGACGCCTATTTGCAGCAGCAACGTTACTTCGAGCCTTATCCCGAAGCGCTGCGCCTGCGCTATGGGCACTGATATCACAAGGAATGCACTGTCATGACCACCCATCTGGTCTGGTTTCGAAACGACCTGCGCGTTACCGACAACCGCGCGCTTTCTGCCGCTTGTGAAGACGTTAACGCCAACGTCATCGCGGTATTCATTGCCACTCCGGCGCAGTGGCGCAAACATGATATGGCGCCTCGTCAGGCGGCCTTTATTTATCAGCATCTGCAGGCACTGCAAGGTGCGCTATCAGAGCGCGGCATCCCGCTTTATTACCAGCAGTGCGAGTTGTTTTCAGACAGCGTTGACTGGCTGGTGAAATTTGCCGCTGAACACCACGTCGATGCGCTTTTTTACAATGATCAGGTCGAAATTAATGAAGTCGAGCGCGACGCCGCCGTCGATAAGGCGCTGTCGCCCGAGGTTCAAATTCAGCGTTTCAATGACAGCCTGCTGCTGCCGCCCGGTTCGGTGACCACCGGCGAAGGCAGCATGTATAAGGTTTATACCCCTTTTCGCCGCGCCTTTTTGCAGCGCCTGAGCGAGTCGGACTGCCGCTCTTTGCCTGCACCGCATGCGCGTAAAAATTCGCATCCGGGTGAAGCTGCCGAACTGTCACCGTTTGATTATCCTCAGCAGGAAGTGGGTGAAGATTTTCCGATTGGTGAAGAGGCGGCACGCGACCGGCTGCGGCGTTTCTGCCGTGAAAATGTGCAAGATTATCTTGAGCAGCGCGACCTGCCCGCTGTTGACGGCACCAGTACGCTGTCACCGTATTTGGCGATTGGCGTACTTTCTCCACGCCAGTGTTTGAATCGTCTGCGGGCTGAAAACCCTGAGGTGCTGGAGAAAACCGACGGCGGCGCTTTTGGTTGGCTCAATGAGCTGGTGTGGCGAGAGTTTTATCGCCATCTGCTGGTGGCCTGGCCGTCACTGTGTAAACGCCAGCCGTTTATTGAGTGGACAAAAGGCATAACGTGGCGTGATGTGCCCGATGATTTACAGGCGTGGCAGGCGGGTAAAACCGGTTATCCGATCGTCGACGCCGCCATGCGTCAGCTCAACGCCACCGGTTGGATGCATAACCGGCTGCGGATGATCGTGGCGAGTTTTTTGGTGAAGGATTTACTGATCGACTGGCGCTGCGGCGAGCGTTACTTCATGTCAAAACTTGTCGACGGCGACCTTGCGGCCAACAACGGCGGTTGGCAGTGGGGGGCGTCTACCGGCACCGATGCGGCACCTTATTTCCGCATCTTTAACCCGACCACGCAGGGCGAACGTTTTGACAAGCAGGGCCGCTTTATCAAAACCTGGGTACCTGAATTGAGTGATGTTCCAGAAAGAGATATTCATCAACCACATCGTTGGGCTGAAAAACAGCGGCGCGTGCTAGACTACCCTTTCCCGATTATCGATCACGCCCGGGCGCGTAAGGATACTCTGGCCGCGTTTGAGGCAGCCAAAAATCGCGCTCAGGCTGAAGATTAAGGTGTCTGCCGGAGTCGGCAGGCACGTTGATAATCATCAGCACAACATGGAGCGATGTGATGGCAAAGGCATTTTGGAAAGCGGCGCTGCTTTTAGGCGCCGGTCTTGGCGCGGTTCCGGGAGCGAGCGCCGGTTTTAAAATCGTTGCGCTTGGTGTAAACGGTGGCGTAGAGGAGGGCAACTTAACCTCTTATCTGATCCGCAGCGATTCACAAACGCGATACCTGGCGCTGGACGCTGGATCAGTATTGCCGGGTATCAGCAAGGCGCTGGAAAAAGGCAGTTTCCCCGAAGTCACTGTGCAAAACGCCGCGCCACTTACGCCACAGGGAGCCGTTTTTCGCAATCTTATCAGCGGCTATTTTATTAGCCATGCCCATCTCGACCACCTCGCCGGTCTGATTATCGCGTCACCTCAGGACACTAAAAAGCCCATTTATGGATCTGCTGATACCATCGACACCTTGCGTCAGCACTATTTTAACTGGCGGGTATGGCCTAACTTTAGCGACACCGGCAGCGGTCAGCGGTTGGGCACCTATCGTCTGAATGCGCCAAGGCCTGGTCAGCGTTTTTCTCTCGGACTGAGCGGGCTTGACGGCGTTATCTATCCGCTCAGCCACGGCGGGGTCACCTCATCAATGCTGCTGGTCAGTAGCGCGAAAGAAAACCAGCAGCTCGAGTCCTTTGCTTATTTCGGTGATACCGGTGCCGATAAGCAGGAAAAATCCCGTGATTTAAATACGGCCTGGCGCGTGATCGGCGACGAGATTAAGCAGAAGCGGCTGAAGGGCATGATCATTGAAACCTCTTATGCCAACGGCATGCCCGATAGCCAGCTGTTTGGGCATCTTACACCCGAGCTACTGCTGGGTGAGCTGAAAAACCTTGAGCAAGTTGCGGGCGGCGCAGGTTCGCTGAAGGGCCTGAAAGTGGTGATTAGCCACATCAAACCTTCCCTGACTGCCGGAGACGATCCGCGCGCCAAAATCATCCGTCAGCTTGAACAGGGCAACAGCCTCGGCGTAAACTTTATTTTTATGCAGCAGGGCGATAGCCAAGAATTTTAACGCTGCCGTGTTAAGCGTTTCAAAGGAATCGCCTGATCTAGCAGGTAATGTTAATGAGTAATGTGATGAATAACGTTGAATTAGAGAAGATTATTGACCAAAAGCTTGAGGTCAATGCCTTTAAAGACTATGCGCCCAACGGGCTGCAGGTTGAAGGCAGCAGCACGGTTAAGCGCATTGTAACCGGTGTGACAGCTAGCCAAAAACTGCTGGACGCTGCAGTCGCGCACAGTGCCGATACGATCATCGTCCACCACGGTTATTTCTGGAAAAACGAACCTGCGGCAGTGCGCGGCATGAAGCGCAACCGTTTGAAAACGCTGTTGCTCAACGATATTAACCTTTATGGCTATCATCTGCCGCTGGACGCACACCCAGAACTCGGTAATAACGCTCAACTGGCGAAGCTTTTGGGAATCAAAGTGTTAGGGGAAATTATGCCGCTGGTGCCTTATGGAGAACTGTCCGCGGGCATGGCGGCTGAAGACTTTCATCAGCGCATCGAGCAGCAGCTCGGACGCAAGGTGTTGCACAGCGCAGAAGGCGGGCCGAAAATTATCCGTCGGGTGGCGTGGTGCACCGGCGGCGGTCAGGGCTTCATCCAGCAGGCCGCTGATTTTGGCGTAGACGCCTTTATTACCGGTGAAGTCTCAGAGCAAACGATTCACATTGCGCGGGAGATGGGGTTGCACTTCTTTGCCGCCGGACATCACGCCAGTGAACGCTACGGCGTCAAGGCTCTGGGCGAATGGCTCGCCGCAGAGCACGGTTTAGACGTCACGTTTATTGATATCGACAATCCTGCCTGAGTTGCTTACCTCAATGACCCTGTGCCGCCTTGGGTGGCGCAGCTTTTTTATCGCTTTCATCTGGCGTATCCGACGGGGGAAAATCACTGTCTTCAAGCAGGATAAACGCCCGCTGCAGGCCGGTATCCGCATCCGGATCGGCACCCTGTGAGCGCCTTTCGGGTTCAATTTCGGCCTCAATCTCTGGTTCAGACTGCTCGGCGGTCTCAGGCGCGGGCATTTGATCCTGAATCATCTGCTCGTCCAAATTAGGATTGAGCGCCGGTGACAACGGTGAGCTGCTCAGACTGTCGGGCATGGCGATGTGAGGAACCGGCGCATCCTGCGCCATTTGGGTCTGCTCCTCTACGGCCGAGCTTCGACTCAGCGCCACAATCGCTGCGCCGCATAGCGCAAAGAATGCATACAAAATATTGCCGCCCAGCGGTTCAATCAGTGCACCCACCGCCAAGGGGCCAATACAGGCGCCGACGCCGAATGCCATCAGCAAACAGGCAGAAAGCGACACGCGACGTTCTGGCTCAATCATGTCGTTGGCCAGCGCCACAATCAGCGGATAGAGCGTGAACTGCATCAGGCTGACCACAAATCCTACGACGAGCAGCAGCGGGAAAGAGATATGGCTGAAAATGGCCAACGGCAGTGCAGCGATCGCCAGCAGTACGGCGTTAACTCGCATCAACAGATTGCGGTTGTAGCGGTCCGAAAGCCAGCTCAGCGGGAACTGCGCCACCAGGCCAGCAAAAATCGCCAGCGCCATAAACAGGCCGGTTTGCTGGGTCGACAGCCCCTGCTGGCTTGAGTAGAGGGGCGCCATGCCGTAAAACGACCCCACAATCATGCCAATCACCAGCGTAATCGCCAGCACCTTGGGAATCGCACCAATAAAGAATTTTAGCTCCATCGGAGCCGGTGACATATGGCCGACTTTGGTGCGTGTGGTGAGCGCAATCGGTACCAGACAGAGCGCAAAACACAGCGCAATGACCAGCAGCGTGCTCATACCAAGGTCAGTCTGTAGCATCAACACCACTTGACCGAGTGCCATACCAAGGTACGACGCCGCCATATAAAATCCAAATACCACGCCGCGCTGGCTGGAGTCTGACTGGTCGTTCAGCCAGCTTTCCAACACCATGTACTGACACATCATACACAGCCCGATAATCAGGCGTAGCACCACCCAGACCGGAATAATGTCGGTCAACCCGTGGCCTATTACCGCAGCGGTAATAATCCCCGAGCAGGAAACGTAGGCGCGAATATGCCCCACGCGGGCAATCAAAAAGTGGCCCACCTTGCCGCCAATCACCAATCCAATATAGTTGGCGGCAATAATGGCACCAATCATGGCACCGCTAACGTGAATAGCACTTAAGCGCAGTGAGATGTAAGTGGTGAGAAGGCCGGAGCCAAGCAACATCAACAACGTGGTGGTATAGAGCGGAAAAAAAACGCCGAAGGTCTTTTTCACTGTTTCTCCCTTAAAATGAGGCAAAACCCGCTATTTCATGCCTTCCAGGCACATCGAGTTTTGCAGAAACATCAGACACACAGGCGGCCTTACCCTTAAAGCGTAGCAGCTGATTGTTGCACCGTCGTAAACAAGGCTACAACCTCGATGACTTTGGGTCTATATCTGTGCCATAAATAGCGTTATCTTAATTTGTATATTATCTGTGGCTTAGGAGTCATTAAGTGCAACGAGCACGGTGTTATTTGTTAGGTGAGCGCGCAGTCGTTCTGGAATTGGATCCGCCCGTTTCATTGGCCAGCCAGCAGCGAATTTGGGGATTAGCCCAGCGTCTTGAGACGTATCCCAGCGTAAAAGAAGTCATCCCGGGCATGAACAATTTAACGGTGCTGCTTAAAGACCCGCAAAACACGGCGCTCGACGCTATTCAGCGCTTACAAACCTGGTGGGAAGAGAGCCAGGCGTTTGAACCTGAGTCTCGCCTGATTGAAATTCCCGTGGTTTACGGAGGTAAAGGTGGCCCGGATCTTGACGGCGTCGCCAGCCATACTGGCCTGAGTGCGAGTCAGGTTGTTGAGTGCCATAGCGGCGCTGAATACGTAGTGTATTTTCTTGGTTTCCAACCCGGCTTTCCTTATCTGGGCGGCATGCCCGACGTGCTGGCAACGCCGCGTCATCGTGAGCCGCGCCTGTCCGTACCCGCGGGAACCGTCGGCATCGGCGGCAGTCAGACCGGTATTTATCCCCTGATTACCCCTGGTGGCTGGCAGCTTATTGGCCATACGCCGTTGTCGATGTTTGATCCCGCCAGCCGTTTACCTACCCTGTTACGCCCCGGCGATCGGGTTCGCTTTGTGCCGCAGAAGGAGGGCGTATGTTAAAAGTTTTACGTGCGGGGATGCAAACCACCGTTCAGGATCTTGGCCGTAACGGCTATCGTCAACTGGGTGTTAGCCAGTCCGGTGCACTTGATGCGCCCGCGCTGCGCATGGCCAATTTGCTGGTCGGCAACGATGAAAACGCCGCAGGCCTTGAAATAACCCTCGGCCAGTTCAGCGTCAAGTTTACTAAAAAAGGGTGGATAGCACTGACCGGTGCAGGCAGTCATACTACGCTCGACGGGCAGTCGCTGTGGACCGGTTGGTGCTATCCGGTTAAGGCGGGACAGGTTCTGACCATGAAAATGCCGATGCGCGGCATGCGCAGCTATCTGGCGGTCGCGGGCGGCATTAAGGTAGATGAGGTTCTTGAGTCGCGCAGTACCGATATCAAGGCGAGCTTTGGCGGCTTTGAAGGGCGAGCATTAAAAGACGGTGATGAACTGAAGGCCGGTAAGCCGCTCAGAGAGCCGACAAAATCAACCGGCGTCAAACAACTGCTGTTTGGTAATCGCATTCGTGCCGTGCCTGGCCCGGAATATAACGAATTCAGTGACGATGCCCGTGAATCCTTCTGGCGCACCGCGTGGCAGCTCAGCCCGCAAAGCAATCGTATGGGCTATCGGCTGCACGGGCACGCGCTGGTGCGCGACACTCAGCGCGAAATGCTTTCGCACGGTTTGGTGCCAGGTGTGGTGCAAGTTCCGCACGGCGGCCAGCCGATCGTACTGATGGCCGATGCGCAGACCACCGGCGGTTATCCGCGGATTGCCTGCGTGATAGAGGCTGACCTTTATAACCTGGCACAAATTCGTCTTGGTATGCCAATCCACTTTGTGAAGTGCACCGTGGAAGAGGCGTTGAAGGCCAGCAGTGAACAGAATCGATTTATTGAACAAATTAAGTGGGGCCTGCATGAGCGTTGATTTAAATGCCGATTTAGGCGAAGGCTGTGAAAACGACGAAGCGCTGCTGCAACTGGTGAGTTCGGCCAATATTGCCTGTGGTTTTCACGCCGGAGATGCGCAAACTATGCGTCAGTCCGTGCGCTGGGCCATTCAGTACGGCGTGGCCATCGGCGCACATCCGAGCTTCCCCGACAGAGAAAACTTTGGCCGCACCGCCATGCAGCTGCCACCGGAAACGGTGTATGCGCAGGTGGTTTATCAGCTTGGTGCCTTAGCGGCCATCGTCCGCGCCGAAGGGGGAAAAATGATGCACGTTAAACCGCACGGCATGCTTTATAACCAGGCGGCGACCGACCCTGAACTTTCAGACGCCATTGCGCGCGCCGTTCGCGATGTTGATCCCTCCCTGAAGCTGGTGGGGCTGGCCGGCAGTGAGTTGATTCGCGCCGGTGAGCGTTTGGGTCTGGAGACGCGTCAGGAAGTGTTTGCCGATCGCCGCTACCAAAGTAATGGCAATTTGGTGCCGCGCAGCCAGCCTGATGCGATGATCGAAACCGATCAACTGGCGCTTGATCAAACATTGAGCATGATCCTCGATAAACACGTCGTCAGCCGCGACGGTATCAACGTCCCGGTGCAGGCGGACACCGTTTGCCTGCACGGCGACGGTGAGCACGCGTTGGCCTTTGCCCGCAGCCTGCGAGCTGCGTTTGCCGAGAAAAAAATTACGGTCAGTGCCGAGTAATCCCTGAAAGATAATAGCTTGCGCATAAGAAGTCTCTGCGCCTGAGGAAGAAAAATGCGTAAAGTTTTGGTCACCGGTTTTGAACCCTTTGGCGGCGATCGGGTTAACCCCTCGTGGGAAGTGGTTAAAAAATTGCAAGATGTACAGCTGTCTGGCGTTAGCCTGGCGGTGCGTCAATTGCCCTGCGTATTTGGCAAGGCCATTGAGGCGTTGAACCAGGCGATCGACGAGACCGATCCGTTGATGGTGATTTGTGTCGGACAGGCGGGTGGACGTGTAGATTTTAGTATCGAGCGCGTAGCCATTAACGTAGATGACGCACGTATACCCGACAATGCCGGCCAACAGCCGATTGATACGCCGATTGTCAAGGACGGTCCGGCGGCCTATTTTGCCCAGTTGCCGGTTAAAGCACTGGTTAATGGCCTGCGCGAAGCGGGCATTCCGGCGTCTGTTTCGCAAACGGCGGGGACTTATGTTTGCAATCACGTGATGTACGGCCTGCTGCATCGTATGACGCAGAGCGACTGTAGGGTGAAGAAAGGCGGATTTATTCACGTGCCCTATCTGCCAGAGCAGGCGGCGTTGCACCCCGGCACTGCCAGTATGTCAGCACAGACGCTGCTTGAGGCGCTGGAACTGACGATCGCCATTGCCTTACACACTGAGCACGATTTGATTCTTGCAGAAGGAACCACGCACTAATGCCTGAAGGACCCGAGATCCGCAGGGCCGCGGACCAGTTGGAGCGCGCAGTGCTGGATAAACCTCTTACGGAAGTCTGGTTTGCATTCCCGAGCTTACAGCCTTATCAATCGGCGCTGGTGGGCCAGCGTGTTAAAGGTATTGAAACGCGCGGCAAAGCGCTGCTGACTCACTTTAGCAATAGCCTCACACTGTATTCGCACAATCAGCTGTACGGAATTTGGCGGGTGTATAATTCGGGCGATGTTATCAATCATGGCAAGCGCTCGTTGCGGGTAAAACTTGCCACGCCGGACAGCGCTATTTTGCTCTATAGCGCCTCTGAGATTGAAATATGGCCTACGGAAGAGGTGTATCAGCATCCGTTTTTACAGCGGATCGGACCGGACGTGCTGGACCAGAGTCTAACGCCCGAGCAGGTGAGGGCACGCCTGACCTCTACGCGTTTTCGTCAGCGTCAACTGGGGGGAATGCTGTTGGATCAGGCCTTTTTAGCCGGATTAGGCAACTATCTGCGTGCAGAAATCCTCTGGCTTGCCAGACTGCTTCCTTCGCATAAACCCTCGGACTTGAATGACGTACAGCTTGCTGCGTTGACCGATGCGTGCCTGACTATTGCTCGCCACTCCTACGCCATGCGCGGGACTATGGACGAAAATGTGCATCACGGTGCTCTTTTCCGTTTTAAAGTTTTTGCGCGTGAGGGTAAACCTTGTGAACGCTGTGGCGAGACGATAGTAAAAACCAGCGTCTCGACAAGACCCTTCTTTTACTGTCCGGGCTGTCAGGGGTGAAAACCCCTGATAATCAAACTATCTTGCTTAACACATATGGCTTCATTTTTGAAGGATGATGTTTTCATTCAGTGTGTCAAACAATTCTGCTCTACCTCTCCAGTTAAATGCCTGTTGGTAACCCACTGATTGTTGCTGGAAATGCTGGACCCTTTCTTTTAGTTTTTCTGCATATTTTTTGTTTTTGACTTCAGTCAATGCTTCCATTGCTTTGGCAACAAACAGACCGCAGGCATTAGGCGCGTTTTTTTGTAGATCTTCACTGATAAATTCTGGCCCCCCTGTGACCCCACACGCTGTGGCTAATGAAGAGAAATATTCTTGAGCCACTTCTCTATCTTTACCACCATTTTTGCTGTCGAAAACTAACGCAGATCGGGTATTATCCTCGTTTTTTATCGTGCCGAACAAATACCAATGTTGTTCTAGCAGGATAGGCGCGAAGTTCGTTTTAAACGTTTTTGTAAACGTGTCGATGGTATGACGGTCTATTACATGTTCTGAACCATCAGTTAAAGGAGAGAGCGCATCATGAAAACGAACACTATCCCCTCTTTCATTATTTAAGTGACTTGCTACGGCGTTTAGTTCTGCAGCCTGTATAAACCGATTGTTTTCAAGGAACGATTTGTCGAGGTCGGAATTATTATCGTTTAAATATGTTTTAAGATTAGTACTGCGATTTAATCTATGTGCAATTTCCTCTTTGACGTCTATGTCTTGTTCTTGTGTCGGCTGAAAGCCCGCCATTAAAAGCAGCTTGGCAGGGATTTCCCACAGTATTTCTAAAGGTTTATCTGGATGATCGTCTGGAAGTTCGGTTTTACTGTCGTTTCGATTTTGGACATAGGCATTTTGATATTGTATTTTTTCAAACATATCCAGGCTTTTATCAACCAATTGTGCCTGAGTTTCTTGAAGGTTTTTACAGTCAACTCTACCCGTGTATAATTCAAACAGGAAGGTTTCAGCTTTTTTCGCCTCTGTTAGATCATACCCTTTGCCACCACAGGCACAGGTAAAAAGACTGTCTATCAGTGCATGCCAATGGTCTTCATTAAAAACGGGATCCAAACAAAGAACTTGATTTTTTAAATCAAGGAACTTTTTTGGTATTCTTAAATCTTTCAGCAAATTTTCCAGCGCCTGAGCCTTTATTTTTTCATAGGAGTTAAGGGGTTTGGTTTTAGGAACCGCAGACGGTTCTAAGTCATCAATGGTCGAATAATGGTCAGTCTCTGGCTTTTGAGGTCTCGGGGAATGAAACTTACGTTTTATTTGCGCGTATACATGCTCAGGAATTTGCGAGTATATAGGCTCAGGAACGTTTTTGGGTTCAGAATTAATCTGTAGAGTAAAAATATCCTGCGGTTTTGGTGCAATCGCTGGTTTGACTAACCCTTTTTGTTCGGTAGGAACCTGTGGACCCTTTTTTTCCTGCTGCACGAGTTTAAGTGTAGGTGGAAGTGGAGCCTGTCGCTTTACTTTACGGCGGCGTGGTTGGTTGATTTGCCCTTCATTCAAGGAAGAAGCCATTCGACTCGTTGGCGAAGACAAATCGTTCTTGGGATTTATGGGGTTATTAGGAATAGTTTTTGTGCCCGTATATTTATCTGCCAATTCACTTTTTCCTGTTTCGTTACCCGAATCATAATCTACAGGAGGAATTTGCGGCCTTAGATGCTCTGGTGGGGACAAATTAGATAGAGATAAAAAAGAAGAAATTGAAGGTGAGCGCGACAGTAAAGGTGTTGCAGGCGGCGTAGGCAGTTTTCTTCCTCGAGGAAAAGTAGGTTCATAAGAAGGGGGTACCTCGTAATCATGAAAGATACTTTCTGGTAAATTATTAATCTGTTCATTAGATTTAATGACATCAGAAGATGGCTTGACATCAATAATTTTCAGAAGATTCGATATATGTTTTTGAACTGAACCAGGAATTATCGGGAATTCTTTAAATACTGTTTTAGCTTTTCTGGATAGACTATTTAATGGAATCATTTTTATTTTCCCAGGTTGGTAATAACAGCCGATTATCGTACTTCCCCCAGGCGCACAGGTAGCAAAAACCGCTTATTTAGAAACTACTACACTTTGCGAATTAACGACTGCTTTTATTAGACTGTTCTCGCCAAAAAGCATAGCTGCAGGTGACGATAACGACGGCTGAGCCAAGAGTGCGTAAAGACCAGTAGGTGTCTATCATCCGCCACCAAATCGCGGAGAGTTTTTCAATATAGAGGGGGGAATTGCCACTCTTTACGATGCTAAAGTAAAGCACCGCGGTAATGATAAAATGGCTGGCCAGCCATATAATAAAGGGTACAGATAAAATGAATCTTTTACGTAACGTGTTATGAGTAAAAATGATAAAACAAAAAAGCGGCATTAGTGCAGGAAGCAGGTGCGTTGCCACATTTAAAAGAAGATGAGAAATGGGCACGGATTGTTGAGTATGAATCATCCATGAAAGAATTAGCTCTGAGGGTAACCCGTTGTAAAGCAGAGATAAACACACCAATCCCCATATCAGCGCGGCTCTGAATACGTTACTGTTCATTGTTGACTCCAAATAATATCCGGAGACAACTATGCCTTTAATAAGACAAACAGTCCTTAAATATTCATTTTGTTAAATTTAATATAATTTTAGGTAAAAAAAAGCACCCATAGGATGCTTTTTTACTCCGCCTAATTCATATCTTTTCTCAACAATACACTTAGGCTATTTAAGGTTGCGAATTACTTATCAGCAACCTGAGATTTAAACTCACGCTTGTCATAGCCGGTGTACAGCTGACGTGGACGGGCGATTTTGATGCCGTCGTCGTGCATTTCGTTCCAGTGGGCAATCCAGCCAACGGTACGCGCCATCGCAAAGATAACGGTAAACATGGATGAAGGAATTCCCATTGCTTTCAGGATGATACCTGAATAGAAGTCAACGTTAGGATACAGCTTGCGTTCGATAAAGTACGGGTCGTTGAGCGCAATGTGCTCGAGCTGCATGGCGACTTCCAGCAGGTCGTCTTTCATGTTCAGCTCTTCCAGCACGGCGTGGCAGGTTTCACGCATCACGGTGGCGCGCGGGTCATAGTTTTTATAAACACGGTGACCGAAGCCCATAAGACGGAAGGAGTCGTTTTTATCCTTGGCGCGACGAACAAACTCTGGAATGTGATCAACGGTGCTGATCTCTTCCAGCATTTTCAGGCAGGCTTCGTTTGCGCCGCCGTGCGCCGGTCCCCAAAGAGAGGCGATACCCGCCGCAATACAGGCAAATGGGTTGGCACCCGAAGAGCCGGCGGTGCGCACGGTTGACGTTGAGGCGTTCTGCTCGTGATCGGCATGCAGGATCAAAATACGGTCCATGGCTTTTTCAAGCACCGGGTTCACTACGTACTCTTCGCAAGGCGTGGCAAACATCATGTGCAGGAAGTTACCGGCATAGGACAGGTCGTTTTTCGGATAAACAAACGGCTGGCCGATAGAATATTTGTAACACATTGCTGCAACGGTCGGCATTTTCGACAGCAGTCGGAATGCCGCGATTTCACGGTGACGCTCGTTTTCGACGTCGATAGAATCGTGATAGAAGGCCGCCAGCGCGCCTGTAACGCCACACAGCACCGCCATGGGGTGTGAGTCACGGCGGAAACCGTGGAACAGCCGGGTGATCTGCTCGTGGATCATGCTGTGACGAGTGACAGTCGTTTTAAACTCTTCGTACTGTTCCTGCGTCGGTGGCTCACCGTGCAGTAGCAGATAGCTTACTTCCAAGTAGTTGGACTCGGTGGCCAACTGGTCAATCGGGAATCCGCGGTGAAGCAAAATGCCTTCGTCGCCATCGATATAGGTAATTTTAGATTCGCAGGATGCGGTAGAGGTAAAGCCAGGGTCAAAGGTGAAAAAACCTTTTGAGCCGAGGGGGCGTATATCAATTTCGTCTTGGCCCAATGTGCCTGATAGCACGTCGAGTTCAATAGGATCATGACCCGGTAGGGTAAGTGTCGCTTTCTTATCAGCCATTTACAGTCTCCTTAGCGCCTTATTTTAATAATCTCCAACAACGCTGTCCTTGGTCTGGTTGCAGAACCCGGTACTGCCTGCAGGTGAAATCTCCGCCGTTATAATTTGAGGTCTTCACCGCGCGTTTTGGCGTACAAAGTCAGCGCAGGGCGAAGCCGTCTTACTGCCACTACGAGCAGCTTTTGGCGGACAGGCGGTATTTCATCGTTGTTATCGACTCGATATCTTTGCTCAATACCTACGACAAGTATGAGGGCATACACAGCGTACACTTTTGCACAAGTCAGCGTCGCAGGGAAGCGTATGTGTTGATCTGGGGTAAGCCGCAGGGGTGAGTCATTATCTATTTGTAATAGAATTGTTGACGTAATGTCAAACTACATAATTTATTTTGTGTATAATATGGAAACTGCGACGCGAATCACTGTTTCGCAGAAAAGTGACCAAACATTTTGTAGGGGAATTGTAATAGGAATGTGATCATCCTATACTCCTCCAAGGTCTCCGGAACACCCTGTAGTAGGAGCACCCAGCGTTAAATAGAACGCGCCGTTTAAGCACAGTGGATGTCGATGTTTGAGCGCGTGACGTGAAGGGCCTTTGGCTCTTAACGCTGTCTGATTTCCGCCCAGGCCGGAGGATGGAAAATAATAAGCGCCATTCAAGATATACTGCGCTCGGTCTGCTGTGTTAAAACAAGCACAAAATGCCCCTTTACTCTTGCACTTGCACCATGTAAACCGGCTTTACCGCTTCTTTTTGCGTTGTCTGTACCCCGCAGGATGTTTATGAACAGGCTCTAAGGGCTGTGTGGGCAAAACCGTGAAAAAACAAAGACCTGTCAATCTGGATCTGCAAACGATCCGGTTTCCCGTAACTGCGATAGCGTCCATCTTACACCGCGTCTCCGGCGTAATAACCTTCGTTGCTGTCGGTATCCTCCTTTGGTTGCTTGGTACGTCTCTTTCCTCTCCGGAAGGATTCGCGCACGCTGCCGCCATCATGAACAGCTTCTTCGTCAAGTTCATATTTTGGGGAATACTTACCGCTTTGGCCTATCACGTATGTGGCGGTATCCGCCATCTGCTGATGGACTTTGGCGTTATCGAAGAGAGTTTGGCTGTGGGTAAACTGTCGGCATATATCGCGATTGGTATTACTGTGCTGCTTTCTGTGTTGGCTGGCGTCTTTGTAGGGTAAAAAAGAATGGTAAACAATGTTTCTGCATTGGGGCGTAATGGCGTTCATGACTGGCTGCTAGTTCGTGCGTCAGCAATCGTTATCACCCTGTATATTCTCTATATTCTGGGCTTTGTCGTTATGGCTCAGGACATCAACTTCGAAGTCTGGCACGGCTTTTTCGCCTCCTCCATTACTAAAGTTTTCACCTTGCTGACGTTGCTGTCGATTCTGGTTCACGCCTGGATCGGTATGTGGCAGGTGTTAACTGACTATGTAAAACATTTGGCTTTACGACTGGTGCTGCAGCTTGCCATCGTCGTGACGCTGGTTGTTTATCTACTTTATGGAACAATAGTTGTGTGGGGAGCGTAGTAAATGAATCTGCCAGTCAGAGAGTTTGATGCTGTCGTAATCGGTGCTGGTGGCGCCGGTATGCGTGCTGCATTACAAATTTCACAGATGGGCCTCTCGTGCGCCCTTATCTCTAAAGTGTTCCCAACCCGTTCCCATACGGTGTCTGCGCAGGGCGGTATTACCGTTGCTCTGGGCAACACCCATGATGATGACTGGGAATGGCATATGTATGACACTGTTAAAGGTTCCGACTATATCGGCGACCAGGATGCCATCGAATACATGTGTAATACCGGGCCGGAAGCCATTCTTGAGCTTGAGCACATGGGCCTGCCTTTCTCCCGTTTAGATAACGGCAAAATTTATCAGCGTCCGTTTGGTGGCCAGTCGAAAAACTTCGGCGGCGAGCAGGCGGCACGAACTGCGGCAGCGGCCGACCGTACCGGTCACGCACTGTTGCACACCCTTTATCAGCAGAACCTGAAAAATCACACCACGATTTTTTCCGAATGGTACTCGCTTGACCTGGTAAAAAATCAGGACGGCGCGATTGTAGGCTGTACCGCAATCTGTATCGAAACCGGGGAAGTGGTGTATTTCAAGGCGAAAGCCACCGTGCTGGCAACCGGCGGTGCGGGACGTATTTACCAGTCCACCACCAACGCACATATCAATACCGGTGACGGCGTGGGCATGGCCCTGCGCGCTGGCGTGCCGGTGCAGGATATGGAAATGTGGCAGTTCCACCCAACCGGCATCGCTGGCGCGGGCGTTCTGGTCACAGAAGGCTGCCGTGGTGAAGGCGGTTATCTGCTTAATAAAGACGGCGAGCGCTTCATGGAGCGTTATGCGCCGAACGCCAAAGACCTGGCGGGTCGCGATGTGGTAGCACGTTCTATCATGATCGAAATCCGTGAAGGTCGCGGCTGTGACGGCCCGTTGGGACCTCACGTAAAACTGAAATTAGACCACTTGGGTAAAGACGTTCTGGAATCTCGCCTGCCGGGTATTCTTGAGCTGTCTCGCACCTTCGCTCACGTTGACCCAATTAAAGATCCGATCCCGGTTATCCCGACGTGCCACTACATGATGGGCGGTATTCCGACCAAGGTGACCGGTCAGGCGATTCGCGTGAACGAAAAAGGCGAAGACGTGGTCATTCCGGGCCTGTTCGCAGTGGGCGAAATTGCCTGCGTATCGGTTCACGGCGCTAACCGTCTGGGCGGCAACTCACTGCTCGACCTGGTGGTATTTGGTCGTGCGGCGGGTATGCACTTGCAGGAATCACTGTTGGAGCAGGGCGAGAGCCGTGATGCGACCCAGGCTGAAATCGACGTGGCGCTTGAGCGTTTGAACCGTTGGAACAACAATCGCGACGGCGAAGATCCGGTGCAAATCCGTAAAGACCTACAGGAATGCATGCAAAACAACTTCTCGGTATTCCGCGAAGGTGATGCTATGGCCCAAGGTCTGGCGGATCTGAAACTTATTCGTGAGCGTCTGCAAAATGCCCGTCTGGATGACACCTCCACCGAATTTAACACTCAGCGCATCGAGTGTCTGGAGTTGGATAACCTGATGGAAGTGGCGTTTTCAACGGCGGTATCTGCCAACTATCGCACCGAAAGCCGTGGCGCACATAGCCGCTTCGACTTCCCGGACCGTGATGATGCGAACTGGTTATGCCATACGCTTTACCAACCGGAATCCGAAAGCATGACTCGCCGCGAGGTGAACATGCAGCCTAAGCTGCGCGCGGCATTCCCGCCGAAAGCACGTACCTACTAGGCCGGTGAGCAGGAGCATATAAATGAAACTCGAATTTTCGATTTATCGCTATAACCCGGACGTAGATGATGTCCCGTACATGAAAGACTATGTGCTGGAGGCCGGAGAAGGCCACGACATGATGCTGCTGGACGCACTTATCCTGCTGAAAGAGCAAGACCCGACGCTGTCGTTTCGTCGCTCCTGCCGTGAGGGCGTTTGTGGCTCTGACGGTGTGAACATGAACGGTAAAAACGGTCTGGCCTGCGTCACGCCGGTTTCTGCACTGCGTAACGGCAGCAAGAAAATTGTTATCCGTCCTCTGCCTGGCCTGCCTGTTGTGCGTGACCTGGTGGTGGATATGGGGCAATTCTACAAGCAGTATGAGAAGATTAAACCTTATCTGTTGAACGACGGGAAAAATCCTCCGGCGCGTGAGCATCTGCAGATGCCGGAAGAGCGCGAAAAGCTCGACGGCCTGTACGAATGTATTCTCTGTGCCTGCTGCTCCACTTCTTGCCCGTCATTCTGGTGGAATCCTGACAAGTTTGTCGGACCCGCGGGTCTGCTGGCGGCCTATCGTTTCCTTATTGACAGCCGTGACACAGAAACGCAATCACGTCTTGATAATCTGGATGACGCTTTCAGCGTATTCCGGTGCCACAGTATCATGAACTGTGTCAGCGTGTGTCCTAAAGGGTTGAACCCGACCAAGGCCATCGGGCACATCAAATCGATGCTGCTACACCGCGGCGCCTAGGTCGAAAAAGTGTAAACAAGCGGGAACTCAGGTTCCCGCTAATATTAAGTGGATAGGCAGTAACATTTACGCAACAAAATGCGTAAAAGCTTCACGAATAACCTGATGAAATAACGGGATAAAGCGTGATAATTTAGGGCCGTAAAGAGCGAATAGTCAGCGGCAGGCAGGGATTCACCAAAAGTCGGAGCACCGCGGTAATGCGCAGACTTTTGGAGGTTCCTTGACCAAGCGGCAGGGCGTTTTCCTGTCGGTTAAGTGAACTGTTGTATGGAAAACCGTCTTACTCGGATGTAAGTCAAAATTACGTCAGGTACCACGGTGATTTTATTAACCACGGCGAAAACTAAAGCTTTCAAAGCTTAAGGGATCACGATGCAGAACGGCGCAATGAAGGCCTGGCTGGATTCCTCCTATCTGGCGGGCGCGAACCAGTCTTACATAGAGCAGCTCTATGAAGACTACCTAACCGATCCTGGTTCCGTTGACGATAGCTGGCGTTCAATTTTTAAACAGCTACCGACAGTCGGTGTACAGTCTTCTAAAGGGAACTCGGAACAACTCCATTCACAAATTCGCGACTACTTCCGCCGTCTGGCGAAGGACGCGTCGCGTTATAACTCCGCTATCAGCGATCCGCAATCGGATGCGAAGCAGGTTAAGGTGTTGCAACTTATCAACGCCTTCCGTTTCCGCGGTCATCAGAATGCTAACCTCGATCCCCTCGGTTTATGGAAACAAGAAACTGTTGCCGACCTGGATCCAGCTTACCATCATCTGTCTGAAGCTGATTTTCAGGAAACCTTCAACGTGGGTTCGTTTGCTATTGGCAAAGAAACCATGCAGCTGGGCGAGCTTTATGCCGCACTGAAGCAGACGTATTGTGGATCGATCGGTGCCGAGTATATGCACATCACCAATACTGATGAAAAACGCTGGATCCAACAGCGTATCGAATCGGTAGTGGGTCGCGCGAAATTTACCGACAGCGAGAAAAAAACCTTCCTCAGCGAGCTGACAGCTGCTGAAGGACTTGAGCGCTATCTGGGTGCCAAATTCCCGGGTGCAAAACGCTTCTCCCTTGAGGGGGGCGATGCTCTGGTGCCAATGCTGAAAGACATGATCCGCCACGCCGGTAAAAACGGCACGCGTGAAGTGGTTCTGGGCATGGCGCACCGCGGCCGTTTGAACGTATTGATCAACGTGCTGGGTAAAAAGCCTCAAGACCTGTTTGACGAATTCTCAGGTAAGCATAAAGAACATCTGGGTACCGGCGATGTGAAATATCACATGGGCTATTCGTCCGACGTCGAAACCGAAGGCGGTATGGTTCACCTGGCGCTGGCGTTTAACCCGTCGCATCTCGAAATCGTGAGCCCGGTGGTTATCGGCTCCGTTCGCGCACGTCGCGATCGTCTGGATGAAGCACGCAGCAACATGGTTCTGCCGATCACCATCCACGGTGATGCAGCGATTACCGGCCAGGGCGTTGTTCAAGAAACATTGAACATGTCGTTGGCTCGTGGTTATGAAGTGGGCGGTACTGTGCGTATCGTTATCAACAACCAGGTTGGTTTTACGACTTCAAACCCGAAAGATGCGCGTTCTACTGAATACTGTACCGACATCGCGAAAATGGTGCAGGCGCCGATTTTCCACGTCAATGCCGATGACCCTGAAGCGGTAGCGTTTGTTACCCGTCTGGCATTGGATTTCCGTAACACCTTCAAGCGTGACGTAATGATCGACCTGGTTTGCTACCGTCGTCATGGCCATAACGAGGCCGACGAACCAAGTGCAACTCAGCCTCTGATGTATCAGAAGATCAAGAAGCACCCTACGCCGCGCAAACTCTACGCTGACGTCCTGACCGAACAAGGGGTTGCCAGCCTGGAAGATGCCACGGAAATGGTCAACCTTTACCGTGATGCGCTGGATGCGGGCGAGTGTGTGGTTGCCGAATGGCGTCCAAACGACATGCACACCTTCACTTGGTCTCCGTATCTGAACCACGAGTGGGACGAAGTTTATCCTGCCACCGTTGAGCCGAAACGTTTGCAAGAGTTGGCGCGTCGCGTCAGCCATGTCCCTGACGCCATTGAAATGCAGTCCCGCGTTGCCAAGATTTACGGCGACCGTGCAGACATGGCCGAAGGCAAAAAATTGTTCGACTGGGGCGGTGCAGAGAACCTGGCCTACGCCACGCTGGTAGATGAAGGTATTCCCATTCGTCTTTCTGGTGAAGACACCGGCCGTGGAACCTTCTTCCACCGCCATGCCGTTATCCACAACCAGAAAAACGGTTCCGTTTACGTGCCGCTTTCGAATATTCACAACAGTCAGGGCGTGTTTAACGTCTGGGACTCCGTGCTGTCGGAAGAAGCCGTACTGGCCTTTGAATATGGCTACGCGACCGCTGAACCTCGCACGCTGACCATCTGGGAAGCACAGTTCGGCGACTTCGCCAACGGCGCTCAGGTTGTTATCGACCAGTTCATCAGCTCCGGCGAGCAAAAATGGGGCCGCATGTGTGGTCTGGTTATGCTGCTGCCACACGGCTATGAAGGGCAGGGGCCGGAGCACTCCTCCGCACGTTTGGAACGTTATCTGCAACTTTGCGCCGAGCAAAACATGCAGGTCTGTATTCCGTCCACTCCGGCTCAGGTTTACCACATGATACGTCGTCAGGCGCTGCGCGGTATGCGCCGTCCGCTGATTGTCATGTCGCCAAAATCACTGCTGCGTCACCCGCTGGCGGTTTCAACGCTCGACGAAATGGCCAACGGCAGCTTCCTGCCGGCGATTGGCGAAGTTGACGAGCTGGACCCGAAAGGCGTGAAGCGCGTCGTGATGTGTTCCGGTAAGGTCTATTATGATCTGCTGGAGCAGCGTCGTAAAAATGAACAAACCGACGTCGCTATTATTCGTATCGAACAGCTGTATCCTTTCCCGCACAAAGCAGTACAAAGCGTGATTGAGCAGTACGCGCACGTACATGACTTTGTCTGGTGTCAGGAAGAGCCGCTCAACCAGGGTGCATGGTATTGCAGTCAGCATAACTTCCGTGAAGTGGTGCCTTTCGGTGCCTCTTTACGCTACGCAGGACGTCCGGCGTCAGCCTCGCCTGCAGTGGGCTATATGTCTGTTCACCAGAAGCAGCAGCAAGATCTGGTTAACGACGCGCTGAACGTTCAATAGTCGTATAGATGATAAAATTTTAAGGAAAGATTAATGAGTAGCGTAGATATTCTGGTTCCTGACCTACCTGAATCCGTTGCGGATGCGACGGTTGCGACCTGGCATAAAAAACCTGGCGACAGCGTTGAGCGTGACGAAGTACTGGTTGAAATTGAAACGGACAAAGTTGTGCTGGAAGTCCCTGCGAGTGAAGCCGGTATTCTGGACAGCATTCTGGAAGAAGAAGGCGCAACCGTGCTTTCAAAACAAATCCTGGCACGTCTGCGTCCGGGCAATAGCTCAGGTAAACCTAGCCAGGAAAAAAGCGCCGAGAAAGAGTCAACGCCAGCCGACCGCCACACTGCGGCACTGGATGACGAGAGCAACGACGCACTCAGCCCGGCCATTCGCCGTCTGATTGCAGAGCATTCACTGGATGCCAGCGCAATTAAAGGCAGCGGTGTAGGCGGTCGTCTGACGCGTGAAGATATCGAGCAGCACATTGCGAAAGCCGGCAAAGCCGACAAACCAGCAGCGGCACCTGCACCGGCGGCTCAGCCTGCTGCTGCGGCACAGTCTCTGGCTGCACGCAGTGAGAAACGCGTTCCTATGAGCCGTCTGCGCAAACGCGTAGCCGAGCGTCTGCTGGAAGCGAAAAACAGCACCGCCATGTTGACGACCTTCAATGAAATCAACATGAAGCCCATCATGGATATGCGCAAGCAGTACGGCGAAGCCTTTGAGAAGCGCCACGGCGTGCGTCTCGGCTTTATGTCCTTCTACCTGAAAGCCGTGGTTGAAGCACTGAAGCGTTTCCCTGAAGTGAATGCGTCAATCGATGGCGATGATGTGGTTTACCATAACTATTTCGATGTGAGCATCGCAGTATCTACGCCACGTGGACTGGTCACCCCAGTTCTCCAGGATGTTGACACCTTGGGCATGGCTGATATTGAGAAGAAAATCAAAGAGCTGGCCATTAAAGGCCGCGATGGCAAATTGACCGTTCAAGAGATGACCGGCGGTAACTTCACCGTGACCAACGGTGGTGTGTTCGGTTCTCTGATGTCAACGCCAATTATCAATCCACCGCAGAGTGCGATTTTGGGTATGCACGCCATTAAAGACCGTCCAATGGCCGTTAATGGACAGGTAGTTATCCAGCCAATGATGTACTTGGCACTGTCTTACGATCACCGTCTGATTGACGGCCGTGAGTCAGTTGGCTTCCTGGTGACCATTAAAGAATTGCTGGAAGATCCGGCACGTCTGCTGTTAGACGTCTAGGGTTCAAAACCTGAAAAATTAACGACGTGATTAAAATAAGTGCAGGGCAGAAAGTCTGCTCTGCAACCTTCTGAAATCAATGGATAGAACATCATGAATTTACACGAGTACCAAGCGAAACAGCTGTTTCTGCGCTATGGCCTACCAGCACCTACAGGCTTTGCCTGTTCCACCCCGCGTGAAGCGGAAGAGGCTGCATCGAAAATCGGTGCCGGTCCGTGGGTAGTAAAATGCCAGGTACACGCAGGCGGCCGTGGTAAAGCGGGTGGCGTAAAAGTGGTTAAAAGCAAAGAAGAGATCCGCGCTTTTGCTGAACACTGGCTGGGTAAACGTCTGGTGACCTATCAGACTGACGCACAGGGCCAACCGGTTCACCAGATCTTGGTTGAAGCCGCGACCGACATTGATAAAGAACTGTATCTCGGCGCTGTAGTTGACCGCAGCTCACGTCGCGTTGTATTTATGGCATCAACTGAGGGCGGCGTGGAAATCGAGAAAGTGGCAGAAGAAACGCCACACCTGATCCACAAAGTTGCGCTTGATCCATTGGCTGGTCCACAGCCTTATCAGGGCCGTGAGCTGGCGTTTAAACTGGGTCTGAGCGGCAAGCAAGTTGCGCAGTTCACCAAAATTTTCATGGGTCTGGCTAATATTTTCCTGGAGCGCGACCTGGCGCTTATCGAAATTAACCCGCTGGTGGTGACCAAAGAAGGCGACCTGATCTGCCTCGATGGCAAACTGGGTGCCGACGGCAACGCATTGTTCCGTCAACCAGAACTGCGCGAAATGCGCGACCACAGCCAGGAAGACGCCCGTGAGTCTCAGGCTGCACAGTGGGAACTGAACTACGTTGCGCTTGATGGCAACATCGGCTGCATGGTTAACGGCGCGGGCCTGGCAATGGGCACCATGGACATCGTTAAACTGCACGGCGGCGAACCGGCTAACTTCCTGGACGTTGGCGGTGGCGCAACCAAAGAGCGCGTGACCGAAGCCTTCAAAATCATTCTGTCTGATGACAAAGTGAAAGCGGTATTCGTTAACATCTTCGGCGGTATCGTTCGCTGTGACCTGATTGCCGACGGCATCATTGGCGCAGTCGCTGAAGTGGGCGTCAGCGTACCCGTTGTGGTGCGTCTTGAAGGGAATAATGCTGAACTGGGTGCCAAAAAACTGGCAGACAGCGGTTTGAACATCATTGCAGCGACCAGTCTGACTGACGGCGCAGAGCAAGTTGTTGCTGCAGTGGAGGGTAAATAATGTCGATTTTAATCAATAAGAACACCAAAGTTATCTGCCAGGGCTTTACCGGTAGCCAAGGGACTTTCCACTCCGAGCAGGCGATTGCCTACGGAACCAAAATGGTTGGCGGCGTAACGCCAGGCAAAGGCGGCACCGAGCACCTTGGCCTGCCAGTGTTCAATACTGTTCGTGAAGCCGTTGAAACGACCGGTGCTACGGCATCTGTCATCTACGTGCCCGCTCCATTCTGTAAAGACTCTATCCTTGAAGCTATTGATGCGGGTATCAAGCTCATCATCTGTATCACCGAAGGTATTCCAACGCTGGACATGCTGGTAGTGAAATTGAAGCTTGAGCAAAGCGACGCGCGCATGATTGGCCCTAACTGTCCGGGCGTTATCACCCCAGGCGAATGTAAAATCGGCATCATGCCGGGCCACATTCACCAGCCAGGCAAAGTGGGCATCGTTTCCCGCTCCGGTACGTTGACCTATGAAGCGGTTAAGCAGACGACCGATATCGGTTTTGGTCAGTCAAGCTGCGTCGGTATCGGCGGCGACCCGATCCCGGGTTCAAACTTCATCGATATCCTGAAACTGTTCCAGGAAGATCCGCAAACTGAAGTGATCGTGATGATCGGTGAGATCGGCGGTAACGCAGAAGAAGAAGCGGCTGCCTATATCAAAGATCACGTCACCAAGCCGGTTGTCGGTTATATCGCTGGCGTGACTGCGCCTAAAGGCAAACGTATGGGCCATGCTGGCGCCATCATTGCCGGTGGTAAAGGGACAGCAGACGACAAATTTGCCGCGCTTGAAGCTGCGGGTGTTAAAACCGTTCGCAGCCTGGCTGAAATCGGCAACGCAGTTAAATCTGTACTGCCACAGTAAGTCATAATAAACAATATCAATGCCGCCTGATTAGGCGGCATTTTTTTTGCCTATCATTTAAATAATTTCATCTTGAATAATTAATTTTAATAAAATTAATCGGCTATTATTCTTTTTGATATTTACAATTAATTGATTGGTTTTTTGATCTAGATCAACGTTTTTATTTTTTACTAAAAATAAAAAATAAACAGCGTTTTTTAAGAATTAAATTTAAAACCTATAAATTACATGTTTTTAACATAGGTAATTAAACCCCAGAACATATAATAACTTTATTAACATGTGTTGATTTTATTCGTTAAATTTTATCTTATTTGGCTGGAAATAATATTCCTAAAGGCTTAAATTGCCCTAGATCAATCGGCTGCATAGTTGAGGGAAATGATAAGAATTGATCTGCATTCTAAAAATAAGTCATGGCGCACAAAAGACCTATTTATTGTAGGGGGATAGTGGCGTAATATTGCCGAGTGCAAGAAACAATATTTCTTTAAAGATGCGGTGAGGCCACAGCTTACACGCGCTCTACTTTACTCTTTTAACTCAAACCGTTGCCCGCAGGGGTTACTGGCCTGAGCGCTGCCTGTTTTTTTCTCATCAGTGCAGCTACGCTTTATCCTAAGGGTTAGTTAATTTAAAAATTCATTAAATCGTAAAGTGAGCAAATAAAGGAATTAAGTATTAAAGAAATAGAGCATTTTTGATAACAGCACGTTAAATACTGGAAATCGTGAGGCGTATTTAAGTTTGTACGTCACAGAGTCGCAATTTGAAGTCTTCCTCTGAGGAGCTAGGGGCTAAGATGTTTGATATCGTTGAGCTGTCGCGTTTGCAGTTTGCTTTAACGGCCATGTACCATTTTCTTTTTGTTCCATTAACGCTGGGTATGGCGTTTTTGTTGGCAATTATGGAAACGGTATATGTTCTTTCCGGCAAACAAATCTATAAGGACATGACCAAATTCTGGGGCAAGTTATTTGCAGTTAACTTTGCGCTGGGGGTGGCCACTGGCTTGACCATGGAGTTCCAGTTCGGAACCAACTGGTCATATTTCTCACACTACGTCGGGGACATATTTGGCGCACCGCTTGCCATTGAGGGTCTGATGGCGTTCTTCCTCGAGTCGACGCTGGTAGGGTTATTCTTCTTCGGCTGGGATCGTTTATCCAAAGTCCAGCACATGACGGTAACCTGGTTCGTTGCGCTTGGTTCGAACCTCTCCGCGCTGTGGATACTGGTCGCTAACGGCTGGATGCAAAATCCGATAGCCTCCGAGTTCAACTATGAAACGATGCGCATGGAGATGGTCAGTTTCTCCGAGCTGGTGTTCAACCCGGTAGCGCAGGTGAAATTCGTACACACCGTGGCGGCAGGTTATGTGACCGGTGCCATGTTCGTTTTAGCCATCAGCTCATACTATCTGCTCAAGGGGCGTGATACTGCTTTTGCCAAGCGCTCGTTTGCCATTGCAGCCAGCTTCGGTCTAGCCGCTACGCTTTCCGTGATTGTTCTCGGCGACGAATCCGGCTACGAGATGGGTGACGTGCAGAAAACCAAGCTCGCCGCCATTGAAGCCGAGTGGGAAACACAGCCTGCACCAGCCAACTTTACGCTGATCGGTCTGCCAAATCAGGACAAAATGGAGAACCAATACTCCATCCAAATCCCATACCTGCTTGGCCTGATAGCTACACGCTCCGTCGACAAGCCGGTAACTGGCCTCAAAGAGCTGATGGCGCAGCATGAAGTGCGGATCAGAAACGGTATTAAAGCCTACACGCTGCTTGAAGAACTGCGCTCGGGGAATACTAATCCCGAAGTGCGCAGCGATTTTGAGAAAACCAAAGTTGACCTTGGCTATGGCATGTTGTTGAAACGCTATACCGAGAAGGTCTCCGACGCGAGCGAAGCGCAAATTCAGCAGGCGACCAAGGATTCGATTCCACGCGTTCTGCCGCTGTACTTTGCTTTTCGCATCATGGTGGCCTGTGGCTTCCTTATTCTGCTGATTATCGGTCTGTCATTCTTTACTGTTTTGCGGGGACAGATTGGCAAGCGTCGATGGCTGCATCGCGCGGCGCTCTATGGTTTGCCTCTGCCGTGGATTGCAGTAGAAGCGGGGTGGTTTGTCGCCGAGTATGGTCGTCAGCCTTGGGCAATCGGCGAGATTTTACCTACTGCGGTGGCAAACTCCTCGTTAACCACTGGCGACGTGCTTACCTCAATGATCCTTATCTGCGGGCTGTATACGCTGTTCCTGGTGGCTGAAATGTTCCTGATGTTCAAGTTCGCACGACTGGGACCGAGCAGCCTGAAAACCGGCCGTTATCATTTTGAACAGCCTGCCGCCTCTATTGAGCAAGCACAGTAAAGGAGAGAACCCTTATGTTCGACTATGAAGTATTAAGGTTTATCTGGTGGGCGCTGATAGGTGTGCTGTTTATCGGCTTTGCGGTCACCGACGGGTTCGACATGGGTGTCGGCATTCTGGTTCGGATTATCGGTAAAACCGATACCGAGCGTCGGATAATGATTAACTCGATTGCTCCCCATTGGGACGGTAATCAGGTTTGGCTCATTACCGCAGGCGGCGCGCTGTTTGCCGCCTGGCCGATGGTCTATGCGGCGGCGTTTTCCGGCTTTTATGCGGCGATGATCCTGGTGCTTTGCGCGCTGTTCTTCCGTCCGCTGGGCTTTGACTACCGCGCTAAAGTTGATGACAGACGCTGGCGTAACATGTGGGACTGGGGCATTTTTATCGGTAGCTTTGTTCCCGCTCTGGTATTTGGCGTCGCGTTCGGCAACCTGCTATTGGGCGTGCCGTTCCACATTGATGAATATCTGCGTCTTTATTACACCGGCAATCTATTGCAGTTGCTCAACCCGTTTGGCCTGCTTGCCGGTATCGTCAGTCTGACTATGCTGATAACGCAGGGCGCGACCTATTTGCAGATGCGAACTACCGGTGAACTCCATCTTCGCACCCGTGCTGCCTCGCAAATTTCGGCGCTGGTGATGATGGTGTGTTTCCTGGTGGCCGGCATCTGGCTGGTTAAGGGGATCGACGGCTACGTAATCACTTCGGTAATCAACACCGCTGCCGAATCAAATCCGCTGCGTAAAACGGTGGCGCATGAGGCGGGTGCCTGGTTGCTTAACTATAATCGCATGCCGATTCTGTGGGCTATCCCGGCGTTGGGCGTAGCTTTACCTTTATTTACCATTCTGCTTTCTCGGTTCAATAAAGGTGCATGGGCATTCCTGACCTCATCATTAACTATTGCCTGTGTCATTCTCACTGCTGGCGTAACAATGTTCCCGTTTGTTATGCCGTCGAGCACCATGCCGAGCATGAGTCTGACCATGTGGGACGCAACGTCTAGCCCGTTAACGTTGAAAGTGATGACTGTCGTAGCCTGCATTTTTGTACCGATCATCCTTCTTTATACCAGTTGGGCGTACTACAAGATGTTTGGTCGTCTGGATAAAAACTACATCGAAAACAACAAGCATTCGTTGTATTAACTTCAACGGCAACAGGAGCCTGAAACTATGTGGTATTTTGCCTGGATTCTCGGAACACTTCTTGCCTGCTCGTTTGGGATAATTACCGCCTTGGCGTTTGAGCACAGCGAAGAAAGCAAAGCAGCAAAAGAGAACAAATAAAATACATACGGCGGAGCTATTTCCCGCCGCGATCGTAAGGGGTCCTTAATGGACCCCTTGTTTCAAGTGGGTCACCCACAGAGCGAAATTGGGTAAGTAAAAACCTTTCTTTTATTTACATGATTTACAAAGCACTGACACTCTCATTTCATTGGCACATCATGGCCGATAATTATTTTCATTCCAGCTCAGCAACCCATTCCCAAGCTGAAATCAGTTGCGTATAGTAGGGCCGTCAAATTGCAATACGGGATGTAGAGTGAGTAATTCGTTGTTCCGATGGCCTGTCCGTGTCTATTACGAAGACACCGATGCAGGTGGTGTGGTTTATCACGCCCGTTACGTCGCCTTTTTTGAAAGGGCTCGCACAGAGATGTTGCGCCAACGCAACTTTCACCAGCATCAGTTGCTGGAAGACCATGTCGCTTTTGCAGTTCGCCGTATGACGGTTGACTATCTGGCACCGGCACGCCTTGACGATTTGCTGGACGTCCAGAGTGAAATAACCGAAATTCGGGGAGCTTCACTTACCTTTGCACAACGAATTCTTGATTCGCATGGAAACCTTCTGTGTAGTGCAGATGTGTTAATTGCATGCATCGATCCACATCAAATGAAGCCACGAGCGCTTCCTAAGTCTATTGTCGCGGAGTTTAAGCAGTGACTGACATGAACATTTTTGATTTATTTTTAAAGGCCAGCATCCTGGTTAAGCTGATCATGCTTATCCTGATCTGTTTTTCCATTGCCTCTTGGGCCATCATCATTCAGCGCACCAAAGTGTTGAATGCGGCAACCCGTGAAGCCGAAGCATTTGAAGATAAATTCTGGTCCGGTATTGAGCTTTCTCGTTTATATCAGGAAAGCCAGGGCCGTCGTGACACCTTGAGCGGTGCCGAACAGATTTTCCACTCTGGTTTTAAAGAGTTTGCCCGTTTGCATCGTGCAAACAGCCATGCCCCAGAGTCGGTCATTGAAGGCTCATCGCGCGCGATGCGCATCTCTTTCAATCGTGAACTTGAGTCACTTGAAACCCATATTCCTTTCCTTGGCACCGTAGGTTCAATCAGCCCGTACATCGGTCTGTTCGGTACCGTTTGGGGTATCATGCACGCGTTTATCGGCTTAGGTTCAGTTAAACAGGCTACGCTGCAAATGGTTGCCCCAGGTATTGCCGAGGCACTGATCGCCACCGCTATCGGTTTGTTCGCCGCAATTCCTGCCGTTATGGCTTATAACCGCCTGAATCAGCGCGTTAATAAACTCGAACAAAATTACGATAACTTCATGGAAGAGTTCACGGCTATCCTGCACCGTCAGGCTTTCTCTCGCGAAAGCAGTAATTAAGGGAGGAAAGCATGGCTCGAGTACGAGGTCGTCATCGTCGCGAACTGAAGTCTGAGATCAACATCGTCCCACTGCTTGACGTTCTGTTGGTGCTGCTGCTTATCTTTATGGCAACGGCGCCCATCATTACTCAGAGTGTTGAAGTGGACCTGCCAGACGCGACAGACTCTAAAACTGTGTCCACTGACGATAACCCGCCGGTTATCGTCGAAGTGTCTGGCGTAGGCCAATACACCATTGTTATTGACCATCAAAGAATGGAACAACTGCCGGAGCAGCAGGTTATTGCGGAAGCAACAAAACGCATACAGGCTAATCCGAAGACTGTTTTCCTGATCGGTGGAGCAAAAGAAGTGCCCTATGACGAGATCATAAAGGCGCTCAACTTGCTGCATCAGGCTGGTGTGAAATCTGTCGGTTTGATGACACAACCAATCTGATCCAAGGCTGATGGGTGACATTTATTTTAAACCTGGCCGGTGTACGTTAATAAAGAACGTGTGCTGACCGGGCTTTAGCAATCCTGTGTTGGGAAATCTATTTTGGTAAAGGCAACTGCAACTGAACAAAACGATAAGCTCAAACGCGCCGTTATTGTTTCGGTCGTTCTGCATATCATATTGATAGCCCTGTTGGTCTGGAGCTCTCTCGAAGAGGACACCAGCATGAGCGGCGGCGGTGGCGGTACGGATATTTCAGCCGTAATGGTCGATTCCGGTGCCGTGGTTGATCAATATAACCGTGAGCAACAGCAGCAGGCTGACGCTAATCGTGCGCAGCAATCGCACCAGAAAAAATCTGAGCAGCAGGCTGAAGAGTTGCAACAGAAGCAGGCTGAACAACAGCAGCAACTGAAAGAGCTTGAAAAAGAACGTTTAGCAGCCCAGCAGGCGGCACAGCAGCAGAAGGCCGATCAGGCTAAAGAAGCTGCCGAATCCGCGAAGCAGGCTGCGCAGGAACAAAAACAGGCTGCTGCAGCGCAGGCAAAAC
This sequence comes from Rouxiella sp. S1S-2, assembly GCF_009208105.1. Lineage (NCBI taxonomy): Bacteria > Pseudomonadati > Pseudomonadota > Gammaproteobacteria > Enterobacterales > Yersiniaceae > Rouxiella > Rouxiella sp. S1S-2. Next base: position 4,148,377 of record NZ_WFKL01000001.1, on the reverse strand, counting down.
AGGCCGCAGAGCAGCAGAAGCAGGCTGCCGCCGAACAGGCGAAAGAAGCGGCAGAAGATGCCAAGCAGGCCGCTGCTGACGCTAAGGCTGCTGCAGTAAAAGAACAGCAAAAGCAGGCAGCCGATGCTGCCGCGAAAGCCAAGGCCGAAGCCGATAAAGTTGCTAAAGCTCAGGCTGATGCACAGAAAAAAGCCGAAAGTGAGGCCAAGAAACAGGCCGAAGCTGACGCAGCAGCAGCGGCCAGTGCCAAGAAACAGGCTCAGGCTGACGCGAAAAAACAGGCAGACGCCGAAGCTAAAAAAGCGGCGGCTGATGCAGAGAAGAAAGCCGCGGCTGAAGAAGCTAAACAGGCTGCTGCTGATGCGAAAGCTGCGGCTGCCAAAGAAGCTGCCGAAGCGAAAGCTACAGCCGCCAAAGAGGCCGCTGCCGAGAAGGCTGCCGCCGCTAAGGAAGCTGCTGCCGAGAAGGCCGCTGCGGCCAAGTCTGCTGCGGATGCCAAGAAGAAAGCCGCGGCGGCTGCAGCGAAAGAGTCTTCAGATGTTAACGATCTGTTTGGTGGTTTAGCATCGTCTAAAAACGCGCCGAAGGGCGGCGGTGGAGCACCGGCAGGGAAGGGTAATACCAAAAAGGCGGGTGCATCTGGTGCGGATATCGACAGTTATAGCAATAAGATTCAGGCTGCTATTCAAAGCCGTTTCTATGATTATCAGTCATACATCGGCAAGACCTGTAATCTGAATATCAAGCTAGCCGCAAACGGGACGCTTTTGGATATTCAATCTGAGGGGGGCGATCCAGCACTGTGTCAGGCAGCAATTGCTGCTGCAAGGCAGGCTAAATTCCCAGCCCCGCCTTCGCAGGCTGTTTATGAAGTATTCAAAAGTGCAGGGCTAGACTTTAAGCCTCGATAAGAGGCTTAGGTAACAAGGTGTAGAGTCAGCAGTCGAAAATATTTTTCTTTAAGATATTTACGATGGCTTATCTGGTGTTTATGTAGTTTTGTGTGCATTGGTTTGTTAAAATTCTGCTAATTTATCGCGGAAAGAATAAGCCGGTCAGACCTCATGGCCCGCAGGCGTCAGAGCCGTATAAAACAGCGGCAAACCGTGCATTCCCAACATGGAAATAGGGGAGTTTATGCTCGGTTGTTCTGCTGTTTATGACGATGTTTCGCGGGGCGTAAGATTTCTTTCGGGCTCAGAGTCCAGATAAGGGAGATACAATGAAACAGGCAATTCGAGTAGCATTCGGCCTATTAATGATGTTGGCGACGGCCGCGCAGGCGGAAGTTCGCATCCAGATCACGCAAGGTGTTGACAGTGCACGTCCTATCGCAGTGGTGCCTTTCAAGTGGGCGGGTCCGGGGACTCCTCCGCAGGATATCGGCAGCATTGTTTCTGCTGACCTGCGTAATAGCGGTAAATTCAACCCGATTGACAGTGCGCGTATGCCACAGCAACCCACCACAGCAGCTGAAGTCACGCCTGCTGCCTGGAGCGCGTTGGGTATTAACGACGTCGTCGTAGGACAAATTCAGCCTGGCGGTGACGGCAGCTATCTGGTTTCTTACCAGTTGGTCGACACCTCTGGTGCATCTGGTACGGTTATTTCTCAAAACCAATACAAAATCACCAAGGAATGGCTGCGCTATGCAGGCCACACCGCGAGTGATGAAGTATTCCAGAAACTGACCGGAATAAAAGGGGCTTTCCGCACCCGTATCGCGTACGTCGTGCAGACCAACGGTGGAAAATTCCCGTATGAACTGCGCGTAGCGGACTATGACGGCTACAATCAATTTGTCGTGCATCGTTCGCCTGAGCCATTGATGTCACCGGCCTGGTCTCCAGACGGCAGCAAACTGGCTTATGTTACTTTTGAAAGCGGACGTTCTGCACTGGTTGTACAGACGTTAGCTAACGGTGCAGTGAGACAAATTGCCGACTTCCCGCGTCACAACGGTGCACCGGCATTTTCTCCAGACGGTACAAAACTGGCGATGGCCCTGTCTAAATCAGGCAGCCTGAACCTGTATGTAATGAATTTATCATCTGGCCAAATCAGCCAGGTTACTGACGGACGCAGCAACAGCACTGAGCCAACCTGGTACCCAGACAGTCAAAATCTGGCGTTTACCTCGGATCAGGGCGGTCGTCCTCAGGTGTATAAAGTAAATATTAATGGCGGTGCGCCACAGCGTCTGACGTGGGAAGGTTCTCAGAACCAAGACTCAGATGTTAGCTCCGATGGAAAATTCCTTGTAATGGTTAGCTCCGCAAACGGCAGCCAACACATCGCCAAACAAGATCTGGAAACGGGAGCCGTTCAAGTATTAACGGACACGTTCCTGGATGAAACGCCTAGTATCGCGCCGAATGGCACCATGATTATTTACAGCTCCTCACAGGGACTGGGTAAGGTGTTGCAGTTGGTTTCGACTGATGGGCGTTTCAAAGCGCGTCTTCCGGCTACCGATGGACAGGTCTCATTTCCTGCCTGGTCGCCGTACCTGTGATGCATGTTTAGATATGTATGGCAAATTATAAAAAGGATTATCGGAATGCAACTTAATAAAGTGCTGAAAGGCCTGCTGCTGGCTCTGCCAGTTATGGCAATCGCTGCTTGTAGTTCACACAAAACCGCAGACAACGGCCAAGCTGGTTACGGCGCTGGCACGGGTACCGGTACTGAAAACGGCAATATGTCTTCAGAAGAACAAGCTCGTCAGCAGATGCAAGAACTGCAGAAGAACAACATCGTTTACTTCGGTCTGGACAAGTACGATGTTTCTTCTGATTACGCTCAGATGCTGGATGCACACGCTGCATTCCTGCGTAGCAACCCGTCTTACAAAGTGACTGTTGAAGGTAACGCCGACGAACGTGGCACACCTGAATACAACATCGCATTGGGCGAGCGTCGTGCTACTGCAGTTAAAATGTACCTGCAAGGCAAAGGCGTTTCTGCTGACCAAATCTCTATCGTTTCTTACGGTAAAGAAAAACCAGCTGTACTGGGTCATGACGAAGCGGCTTACGCTAAAAACCGTCGTGCCGTACTGGTATACTAAGAGAATCGCATGAGCAGTAACTTCAGACATCACCTGTTGAGTCTGTCGTTATTGGTTGGCGTAGCGGCCCCCTGGGCCGCTACTGCCTCGGCGCCAATCAGTAATGTCGGCTCTGGCTCGATAGAAGATCGAGTCACCACTCTTGAGCGTATCTCCAACGGTCAAGGTCAGCTATTAAACCAACTCCAACAGCAAGTCTCTGACAACCAGAGCGATATTGCGAATCTTCGTGGTCAGATACAAGACAACCAATATCAGCTGAAACAGATTACCGATCGTCAAAACCAGATCCTTCAGCAGATAGCATCAATGCAAAGCTCAGGTGGCGCTCCTGCGGCCGCAGCGGGCTCTTCTGCCGGTGCAGCAAGTGCTGACACAGGATCTGACTCGGCGCCTGCCAGCAGCGCGCCAGCGAGCTCAGGTAATCCTGATACCGACTACAATGCTGCCGTTTCGCTAGCACTGGAAAAGAAACAGTTCGATCAGGCTATTTCTGCTTTCCAGGCTTTCATCAAGCAGTATCCAGATTCGACTTACCAGCCTAATGCCAATTACTGGTTAGGCCAGTTGTATTACAACAAGGGTAAGAAAGATGATGCGGCATATTATTATGCTGTCGTGGTCAAAAACTATCCGAAGTCACCGAAAAGCCCAGATGCAATGTACAAGGTCGGGATCATCATGCAGGAAAAAGGCCAGAGCGATAAAGCAAAAGCCGTGTTCCAGCAGGTGGTTAAACTCTACCCGAACAGTGAATCTGCCAAGCAGGCTCAAAAACGTTTGTCTTCAAAATAGTGCGTCATTCAGGCCCGAAAAATAACCATATCGACTATTTTTCGGGCTCGAATGTATGAAGAACAAGCAGTCAGTCGCTTATCTCGAAATTAGGGTTGCGCTGTCGAGATAAATCAGTAATATATGCCGCCGTTGCCCAGACAAACTGAAACAAGTTATTCAGGCAAGCGAATTAAGCAGATTTAGTGGGTCGTTAGCTCAGTTGGTAGAGCAGTTGACTTTTAATCAATTGGTCGCAGGTTCGAATCCCGCACGACCCACCACTGTTTAATAAGTAGTAAAGTGTTAAGTTGTAAGCAGTAAACAGTGGGCCGTTAGCTCAGTTGGTAGAGCAGTTGACTTTTAATCAATTGGTCGCAGGTTCGAATCCCGCACGGCCCACCACTGTTTAGTAACAAGTAAAATTTTAATCCGTAAGGGTTGAGAACCTGCAACAGGTTCGAGCCGAGCGAAGCGAGACGACAACGCGTTAGCGTTGCCCGTAGGGCGAGTCCAAACGACGAGTCAATCCCGCACGGCCCACCACTGTTTAGTATGCAGAACGTTTAAGTAAGAAATGAAGAAGTAGAAGAGGGCCGTTAGCTCAGTTGGTAGAGCAGTTGACTTTTAATCAATTGGTCGCAGGTTCGAATCCCGCACGGCCCACCACTTCTAAGAAAAAAGCGCCTAACGGCGTTTTTTGCGTTTTAGGATTAGCTAAATTATTTGGCATCTTAAAACTGGCATATTCCGCGAAGAGTGTGGGTGAGAAGCTGCGTTCAGGTTCGAGCCGAGCGAAGCGAGACGACAACGCGTTAGCGTTGCCCGCAGGGTGAGGCCGGAGGCCGAATCAATCCCGCACGGCCCACCACTTCTAAGAAAAAAGCGCCTAACGGCGTTTTTTGCGTTTTAGGATTAGCTAAATTATTTGGCATGTTAAAACTGGCATATTCCGCGAAGAGTGTGGGTGAGAAGCTGCGTTCAGGTTCGAGCCGAGCGAAGCGAGACGACAACGCGTTAGCGTTGCCCGCAGGGTGAGGCCGGAGGCCGAATCAATCCCGCACGGCCCACCACTTCTAAGAAAAAAGCGCCTAACGGCGTTTTTTGCGTTTTAGGGTTCTGTGAATCCACTCATCTTCGCGTCCACGAGTAAACCCCTCCTGCATCACCCTTCTCGCAAGCAACGCAGAACGCGTCCCTGGGGGAAGTTGATTGATACAGCGCAATAGTTTGTTAAATTTTAAGCCGCTTAAACAAAATTCGTTAGCAGCACAAAATTACAGCGACTTTTTTACTGCTTCAGAGTATTTTGTTTAGCATATAAAACAAATGGGCCGTCAAAGGCTCGATTCGCTTCCTTGCCGGATTGTTGACGGCTGACTGAGATGATGAGTAATGAGTGAGACTCTAGACCTGAATGCGGCGGTTTACCCTTTCCCTCCAAAACCGGCACCCTTGAACGACGATGAGAAATCCTTTTATAAAGAAAAAATTAAAAGGTTACTTAAACAACGGGACGCGGTAATGGTGGCTCATTACTACACCGATCCGGAAATTCAGGCGCTGGCCGAGGAAACCGGAGGCTGTGTGGCTGACTCGTTGGAGATGGCCCGTTTCGGCAGTCAGCATAAGGCCTCGACGCTGCTGGTCGCCGGTGTGCGCTTTATGGGCGAAACATCCAAAATCCTCAGTCCTGAGAAAACTGTGCTGATGCCCACGCTGCACGCCGAGTGTTCCCTGGATTTGGGCTGCCCTGAACAGGCTTTCTCTGATTTCTGTGACAGCCATCCCGACAGAACGGTGGTGGTGTACGCCAATACCTCAGCGGCAGTCAAAGCGCGGGCCGATTGGGTGGTCACCTCAAGTATTGCGGTCGAACTGATTGAACATCTTGATAGTCTGGGTGAAAAAATCATCTGGGCACCAGACAGACACCTCGGGAATTATGTGCGCAAGCAGACGGGGGCCGACATTCTGTGCTGGCAAGGTGCCTGTATCGTCCATGACGAGTTTAAAACCCAGGCCCTAGCCCGCATGAAGGCATTGTACCCGGAGGCAGCTGTACTGGTGCACCCAGAGTCTCCTCAGGCCATTGTTGATATGGCCGACGCCGTCGGTTCTACCAGTCAGCTGATTCAGGCTGCAAAAACCTTGCCAAACCAGAAGCTGATTGTTGCCACCGATCGCGGTATTTTTTACAAGATGCAGCAGGCCTGTCCGGATAAAGAGCTGTTTGCGGCACCTACAGCGGGAGAAGGGGCGAGCTGTCGCACCTGCGCGCACTGTCCGTGGATGGCGATGAATGGCCTAAAGGCGATAGCCGAAGGATTGGAGCAGGGGGGAAGTCAGCACGCGATAAAAGTGGACGAGGCTCTGAGGGTGAAGTCGTTGATCCCACTGAACCGTATGTTGGATTTTGCCGCACAGCTTAAACTGCGGTTGCAGGGTAACGCATAAATAAAGGGCCAGCTTCCTCGCCGGCCCTGTTGCTTTTGCCCGTTAGTGTTGATGGTCATGCCCGTGATGATGATGACCATGCCCCGAGGCCGCCGAACTGGCGGCTACCTCGCTGATAGTGCAGTCCGGCATGTCGCACACGCCATATTCCATCTGAATAGTCGCATGGCCGATATTATACTTTTCGGAAAGATGATGTTGGATCCTTTCCAGCAATGCATCGTGATCGTGTGGCGGAATAACCTGCGTGTGCAGTGTCATCAAACGCTGTTCCCCAATCTGCCAGACGTGGACGTGATGCACATTACGCACCTCAGGGATGGCCAGGCATAAATCCTTGCGCAGTTTGTCGATGTCAATTTCCTGCGGCGTACCCTCAAGCAGCTCATGAAAACTCTCGCGCAGCAGGCCCCAGGCATTGCGCAGCACCAGACATGAAACCAGCACCGATAAAATCGGGTCGATGGGCGTCCAGCCTGTATTCATGATAATTAGCGCTGCCACCACGGCACCCACGGAACCCAGCAGATCACCCATCACGTGCAGTGCCGCTGCTCTGACATTAATATTCTCTTTTTCTTCCCCCTGATGCAGGAGCCAAAAGGCCAGCAGATTGGCAAACAGACCGGCAATCGCAATCGCCAGCATGGTACCGCCGAGCACCGGCTCCGGAGTCATAAAGCGCTGCACTGCCTCCCAGAGAATAAGTATGACGATAAGCAACAGGGCCGAGGCATTGACAAACGCGGCCATGGTGGTCAGGCGCAAATAGCCAAACGTATGTCGGGAGTTGGGTTTGCGACGAGCAAAACGCACGGCCAGCAGCGCCATGAGCAGTGCGGCCGCGTCTGTCAGCATATGCCCCGCATCCGCAAGCAGAGCAAGGGAGCCGGAGATCAGTCCGCCAATGACTTCAATCACCATAAAGACAACGGTGACTAAAAAGGCCAGCAGTAAACGACGGCTGTTTCTATCCTCAGGTAATAAAGACTGCACTGACATGTTTTTCCCTATTTATGTAAAACTAATTATTGATAACAAAAAGCTTATGCAGCAACTCATGCACTAGATTGATGACTCTATTATAGGCCTGCTGCGATAACTTGCCTTGCTGGCATTGTTCAATCAGCTGTTGGCACTGCTGCGCCTGTTTCTCGTCGCCAAGGATAAGCAGGCTGCCTTTCAGTCGATGCGCGGCTTTGGCGATATCGGGCAAATCATCGGCCCCATATGCGTCCGTCAGCCTCTGCTGATCCTGTCGCAGCGTTAGCAGCAATGTATCGCGCAGGCGTTTAACCAATGCAGGGCTGTGATTGCCCCACGCCTGAAGCCGGTTTTCCAGCGCTGAGAGTTCTCGCCGTTGTGCACTGCGGACTTTATTTAAAAGGGTTTGGATAGCCGCGAGTGCTACTGGTTTGGTCAGAAAATCCTCGACGCCAAGATGATGCATCGGCAGGCGGGTAAACTCCTGCACGTCGGCCGAGCAGAGAATAATATGGCAGGGCGCACGCCCAAGTTGACGCTCCCGACGTCGAATAATGCGGCTCAGCTGAACACCGTCGGGGCGCGGCATATTGTAGTCGATAAACAGCACGTCAAACGGCTGCTCAGTGCATGCCTGAAGGAATGACTTACCGCTGTCGAATGTGGTCGCAACAACGCCACTGCTCAACAACTGGCGCTCCATCAGCAGAAGATTAGTTGGGTGATCGTCGATAACTGCCACGCGCAGCGGGTAGATGTCGTACGCTTGAGCTACCGGTACTGTCTCAGGCGTTGCAAGCTCGAGTTTATCCAGCGTAAGCGCCGCCGCAGGTAGGGTGACAGAAACGTGAGTACCTACTCCGAGGGTCGAGCTCAGGCTAATGCGGCCAAACATCTTCTCGGTTATCTCTTTGCAGACGGATAATCCCAGACCGCTGCCCTGAACCGAAATGCGCTGTGCGCCCGCGGCTCGATAAAAAGGTTCGAACAGTCTCTCGCGTTCATCCTCGGCAATTCCGCAGCCGGTATCGATAATGTCGAGCTGCAACTCTCCGCTTCCCACCTCGGTTTCTCGCCAACTCAGGGTGATACTTATCTCGCCTGCGGCAGTAAATTTAATGGCGTTGCCGACCAAATTATTGATTATCTGCATAAGACGATCGATATCGATCACCATAACCTCGGGCAGAGGCCCATTGCGGTGCAGTACGAACGCAATGGGTCGCTGTCCAATCAGCGGTTTAAACAGTTTACCCAGTTGGTGAAGCCACGGCTCTACGATCAGCGGTTTAGGGTTAAACGTCAGCGTACCCGTTTCAAGGCGCGCATAGTCCTGAAGATCGTTAAGCAGGTTCATTAGCGAAGAGGCTGAGCTGTAAACCAGAGGGATATTTTCCCCCAGTGCTGATGAGTCTTTCATCTCAAGCTCCAGCAGACCAAGAATGGCGTGCATCGGCGTACGTAGCTCATGACTGATGGTGGCCAAAAAACGGCTTTTCGACTGGTTGGCTTCTTCTGCCTGAATACGTGCCAATTCCAGCCGCTGGCGCTCCTGCTTATCTTTACGCTGCAGATAAAAGCGACGCACCAGCAGCAGCAGGAGTACGACGACGACCGCCGCCAGCAGGCCAAGGAGCCAGGTCATTTGCGGCTGCATGCGGTTATCGTTAACGGCGTCAATCACATTCTTCCGGTCGCTCACCCACTCATCGCGCAGCGTTTGCAGAGTCTGTGCCGGAATTTGTTGCAAACTTTTATCCAGAATACTCAGCAACAGCGGTGCGTCTTTGGGCACGCCGAAAGCAATCGGGTAGGAGATGTTGTTGGCGGCAAAGGCCAACTTTAGCACGCCCGAGTAGCGCGAAAGAGCGGTGAAGTTAGCGGTCACTATATTATCAACCAACGCATCTATCTGACCATTGGCCAGTGCGTCATACAGTGATTTACTGTCGCTAAATACTTGCACTTTCTGGGTCGGTGGAATAATTGACAACGACAGATCGCCGCGCAGCGCACCCATTCGCTTGCCGTTCAGCGCCTGCCAGGTCGAGATATTCCCGGCATCCTCGGCAACATACACGCCCCACAGTGAGCGGTGGTAGGGCATGCTGCTCTCATATTGTTCTCTGACCTGCTCATACAGGGGCAATACCGCGCGAAATGCCGCTTTGTCCGTGGCGACGTCGAGGTCGGATTGTTGCGCATTGTCAGACCACACAGGGGCAAACTTTAAACCGCTGTTTTGTGAAATGATATTCAGGATATCAACCACATAGCCATGAGGTTGCCCGTCGAGTCCGCGATAGACAAACGGATAGTCATTCTGCGTAGCGGCGTAATGCACCAAAGGATTCTGCTTTACCCAGTCAGCCTCCATCGGCGTTAATGAGGCATTTCCCGCGTCAAGATAGGTAGGGATCGGCTTATTCCAACGTCCCTGCAGTTGGTTCATTACCTCCATCGGCGTGCCGCTGATCGTCTGATTCAGCAATGTTAATAGGGCAGGACGTTGGCCGTTGAACACAAACGACAGGTTGCCAAAGCTGAGCGCGGTAGTCTCAACCTGATAAATCTGCCCCAGTTGCAGTTGGTCGATAATGAAACTGGCGCTGGCTTCATCGGCAATCATGTAGTCACTTTTGCCGTTCAGCAGCGAGTAAATGGCCTGCAGATTGTTGTCAAAGGAGGTAATGTTTGCCGTAAGTTTTCGAATGCGATCGTAGGCCTGCATGCCGGTCATTTTACTGATGGCAATTTCAGAACCCTGTGAATTCACCATAATTTGGCGTGCATTCTGACGGCTACGCAACACGCGAAGTGGGCTGATATAGTAAGGCTTGCTGGCCCAAACGCCCTTGGGCTGCTGATTTTGCGGCAGGCCGAAGATAAGATCTATCTGCTGCATTTTTAGTGCCTGCTGCAAAGCCTGAGGACTCTCGTAGCCGCTTAGCAAAAAATGAATGCCGGTAACCTGCTCGACGTAGTTGAGATAGTCAGCATTGAGGCCGTAATAGTCGCTGCCGATTAGAATATTGTAAGGACTGGTGTTATCACTGAGTATGCCGATTCGCAGCGTTTTTCCCCGCCAGGGATTTTGCAAGCCGTTAAGCAACAGTTCGGTCGGCAGGGTAAGATTACTGACCAGGTGATAAGCCGGCGGGGGGGAAGCGTAACAGAAAGGCACTGTCCAGAAGGCAATGATAATAATAAGCAGCTTAAGGAATTTCATCCGTTCTGCATTTCTTTATAAACGGCGGCTAATTCAAATAAATTATTGGCACCGGTTTTACGTAATATATTTTTCTTGTGCGTGCTGACCGTTTTATTACTTATATTTAACATGCTGGCAATTTGCAGATTGGAATGTCCTTGGGCTAATAGGCCTATTATTTGCAACTCTTTCAGCGTTAATGATGAGGTTGATTCTTCCCCCTCTGTTTCTGCGTCGTACTCCAGCCACTCAGGAAAGAAGTGCTCTCCTTGACTCAGGGCATCAAAAGCCTCAACCAGCACCGCCATCGGCTGTCCCTTATTGATAAAGCCGCTGGCACCGCCCGCCATCGCCAGCCGCGCATACACCTCTTCCTCCTGTGCGGTATAAATCAGTACCGCCTGAGCCGGGTAATGGCGAAGTATACGTTTCAGCAGCTGCAGGCCGTCAACCTCCGGCAGACCAATATCGAGTACGACCAACTGATAGGCATTTGACGCCAGTCTGGACATCGCCAACTGGTCGTCGTCGACGCTATCGAGCACCCAGTCGCTGCCCGAGCGCTGTAGCGCCGCCTCGATAGCAACTTCAACAAGAGGATGGTCATCGACTAGCAGTAACCTTGGCATGGGGCGCTCACAAAGATAAGGAGCTTTAGAATAGCTCAACCTTGAAGGGTTGAAAACGTTAATGGAAAGCGCATGGCGGCCAGTTTCGAGGCAAAAAAACGGGGAGCCGTAGCTCCCCGTTGCTTTAAACTTACAGCGTTAAGCGACCTTAATTACCCGTTGCCTTGGACTGCTTGGTGCCCGGAGTCTGGTTTGGGCAGCGGCCGTCTTTACACATCGTTATTTTATGATCCGCATTTTTGCTGGTTTTTTTGTGCATTTGGGTGGTTTTTTTATGATGCTTTTCTTGCGCTGTGTTGGTGTTAGAGGTGTTGATCTTGTTATTATCTACACCGTTAGGCGCAAGTTTTTGAACCGATCCCGGGCCGCCCGTCTGATTGGCGTTACCGTTATTGGAACCCGCGTCAGTACCTTCTGCAAATACAGCGCCACTGCTTAAGGCTAAACCAGCGGCAAGAAGTAACGTTGCGAACTTTTTCATAACCCATTCTCCATTTCCGGTTTGTCGTAGAAATCCACTCTGTATTTAGAATGATCGTACTCTGTAAATATTCTTGTCTTGTCGTGTAAAGCCTAGTTGATGATTAGAACCTCGCAATGAGATAAATGCCCATTAATGACTCAAAGTCGATTTACAGCCGTTCGCAATGCGGCTAGATTGGTCGCGTTCAGAATTTAGATCAGACCTTTTTTGAAATACCCAATGGAATAGTTATGAATTATCAAAACGACGATTTACGTATCAAAGAAATTAAGGAACTTTTGCCGCCGGTTGCCTTGTTGGAAAAATTTCCGGCAACAGACAAGGCCGCAAAAACGGTTTCCCAGGCGCGCAATGCTATCCATAAGATATTGAAGGGTAATGACGATCGTCTGTTGGTGGTAATTGGTCCCTGTTCTATTCACGACCCCAAGGCGGCCAAAGAGTATGCAGCCCGTCTGCTGACCCTGCGTGACGAGTTGCGCGGCGAGCTTGAAGTGGTTATGCGCGTTTATTTTGAAAAGCCGCGTACTACCGTGGGTTGGAAAGGGTTGATTAACGATCCGCAGATGAACAACAGTTTTCAGATTAATGACGGCCTGAGAATTGCGCGTAAATTGTTGCTGGATATTAATGACATTGGTTTACCGGCGGCGGGCGAGTTCCTCGACATGATAACGCCACAGTATCTGGCCGACCTGATGAGCTGGGGCGCAATTGGCGCGCGCACCACGGAGTCTCAGGTTCACCGCGAGCTGGCATCTGGCCTGTCGTGCCCTGTCGGTTTCAAAAACGGGACTGACGGCACTATCAAAGTGGCTATCGACGCTATCAATGCGGCGGGCGCTCCCCACTGTTTCCTGTCAGTGACCAAATGGGGCCATTCGGCTATCGTGAATACCGCGGGCAACAGCGATTGCCACATCATTTTGCGCGGCGGCAAAAAGCCAAACTACAGCGCTGAAGATGTGAAAGAAGTGAAAGATGGCCTGAAGAAGGGCGGTCTGCCGGCACAAATCATGATCGACTTCAGCCACGCTAACAGCAGCAAGCAGTTTCAAAAGCAGATGGAAGTCTGTGAGGACGTTTGCGCACAGTTGGCCAACGGCGAGCAGGCGATTATGGGCGTGATGGTTGAAAGCAACCTGATTGAAGGCAATCAGAGCCTGGACACCGGTGAACCTTTGGTTTACGGACAAAGTGTGACTGATGCCTGCATCGGCTGGGAAGATACGGAAACCCTGCTGCGTAATCTGGCGAATTCAGTGAAACAGCGTCGCGGTTAACGTTTATTAATCAACATATTACCGCCAATAAAAAAGAACGCCGAGGCGTTCTTTTTTTTCGTCTTCAGTAGAGAACTGAATTACTTGGCTTTACCCTGATTAGCAACCGCAGCCGCTTTGGCAGCGATTTCTTCAGCGTTGCCCAGGTAGTAATGCTTGATAGGTTTGAAGTTTTCATCAAACTCATAAACCAGCGGAACACCGGTAGGGATGTTCAGCTCAAGGATTTCGTCTTCACTGAGGTCATCAAGGTATTTAACCAGTGCACGCAGTGAGTTACCGTGCGCAGCAACGATGACGCGCTCGCCGCTTTCAAGGCGTGGTTTGATAACGTCAGTCCAGTAAGGAATAACGCGCTCAATGGTCAGGGCCAGGCTTTCAGTCGTTGGCAGTTCTTCAGGGCGCAGTTTCGCATAACGCGGGTCATGGCCTGGGAAGCGCTCGTCAGTTTTTTCAAGCTCTGGAGGCGTAACGCGGAAGCCGCGGCGCCACTGTTTAACCTGCTCGTCACCGTATTTGGCCGCGGTTTCAGCTTTGTCGAGACCCTGCAACGCACCGTAGTGACGTTCGTTCAGTTTCCAGGACTTTTCAACCGGCAGCCACGGCTGGTCTAATTCGTCCAGAACACTCCAAAGAGTGTGGATGGCACGTTTCAGTACAGACGTGTAAGCGAAATCAAACTGGAAGCCTTCATCTTTAAGCAGTTGACCTGCCTGTTTTGCTTCAGTACGACCTTTGTCGGAAAGATCAACATCATGCCAACCCGTGAAACGGTTTTCTTGGTTCCATTGACTTTCGCCGTGTCTTACAAGAACCAGCTTGGTTACAGCCATAGCTAAACTCCTCAATTTACTGAAATTCAAATGACAACTGAGTTCATTATATGGCCTCAGCCCCCGTTCCGGCAATCTTTAAACGAAACGCGCAGCCTGACGGGCAGGCTGCGCGTTAATGGGAGTTTGCTTCACTACTAATTACGCAGCTTTTTTCAAACATGTGCTCATAAAGGTTTTACGAGCATCACCTTTCAGATCTTTTTTCGCAGCATCCGCGTTACAGGACTTCATTTTATTCTGCTGTGGCGTCATAGATTTGGTTTCGGCTTTCAGGCAATGACTCATGAAAGTCTTGCGCTCATCTCCTTTGAGACTTTGCGTCGTAGCCTGTTGATTACAGTCGGTCATTTTCTGACGCTGTGCTGTCTGTGCCGCAGAGGCTTGCTTCACAGCTTCAGCGGCCAGTGCATTACCCCCAACAAAAAGCGTTGCTAATAAAGACAACAAAATTGGTAAACGCATAGCTCATTCCTTTTTAAGACGTCCTGCTCACCAGGACACTCTGTAAGCGTAGATGGATCGATTCGTTTTGGCTGAGTAAATATCCACCCAGAGAGGATAGATATCACATTTTTCGCTAAATGATCGACTCGCGCTGCGCTGAAATCCTCCGATTCATTACTATTCGCAAAACTTACTCAAAAATTACATCCGAACGGTAAACGTAACCAGAATCGCATATTGACAGAAATGTTTATGATAATTATTATCATTTTCATTACAAAATAATGTTACATAAAGCCCTGATAAATAACAGGGTATTACTGTGCTTTTTATCTGCAGTTCAGTGGCTGTTTGTTTTTTGAACTGTATTTATTCGCCAGACTGCCTTAATTAGCGAGAAGTATTGCTGAGCATAATAATAATCCTAAACTTCCTAAGGCCTTTTTATGTCTACACATAAGGGAAAGCGTCACCTTAAGACCCTGCTGTCTTTAAGCCTGGTCGCCAGCTCGGTAATGAGCGCCGTTGCAGCGGAAACGGCTAACACTGCACCCGTGGTTAAAAATTCAGATAATAAAGCCGATGCTGGCGACGTCATGACCGTTATCTCTCCAAAAGTGGTGAGAAAGGCCGGTGACGAGACCAGGCTGACGGCGAAAGATATGCAAAAAGACGGCGGTAACGATTTTGGTACCATTATGCGTTACCAGCCATTAATCAGTGCAACAGGCTCGGCGGGCGGTTCATCGGTCGGTAAAAGCGGTTTCGACCGCGGCGGTTATACCGGTTACAACGTGCGCGGTCTGGAATCAAACCGCGTGGCCATCGACGTAGACGGCATTGCCCAACCCAATGCCACGGGCCGACCTTACGTCGGGCGAGCGGGGCAGGACACCTTTGGTATCGGCCGTGACTTTATCGACCCGTATATGTATGGCAACGTCGATATTCAATCGGGTGCAACCCATGTTTCCTACGCCAATACCTCAATCGGCGGCTCGGTTTCTTTCAAACCTAAGTCAGCCGACGACTACCTGAGTGAAAACAAGCACAGCTATTTTGGCTATCAGAGTGACTACGACTCTTCAAACCGCAGCTGGCATAACGGGTTTACCGTGGCCGGTGGCGATCGCGACCTGAGCGGAATTGTGGTACTCAGCCGTCGTGACGGTCAGGAAACCCGCAACAATAGCGGCACGTTGGATGCTTATCCGGCTAACTGGCACTCCGATTCGGTGATGGCATCCGGCACGTGGGCGGCAACCGATACCCATACGCTGACCGGCACCGTTGATCTTTTCACCAAGACTAACCATACCAACTTTGACTCATGGAACACCGCCGGTTCTGCCACTAATGGCACTAACAACCAAACCAGCGAAACCCGTCGTCTGACCGCCAGCCTGCTCGACCATTGGACGCCGTATTCACTGCTGGTGGACACCGTTGATACCAAGCTGTTCTATCAAAAAACGCAGGCCCACGACAACACCTTTGGCCCAAGTTCTACCACCGGTACCAGTCTGGTTCGTACCTTTTCTGACTCCAATACCCATACCTTTGGATTCGATAACAAGATGGCTAAGTCCTGGGGAGTCCATGAATTCCGCTGGGGCCTAAATGGCAACATCTCCGAGACTGACCGTCCGTTCAGCCAGTCGCCCGCGCAGAGTATTTACAGCTACATCATGCCTCCGGCGGCCAACAGTCGTACTTATGTTTTTGGCGCATTTGCCGAAGACACCATGACCTGGGACTTGGCTGGCCACAACTTCTCGGTAGTGCCCGGTTTGAGATTGGCTTATCAGAAGTCTGAGCCACAGGACCTCTCGACGCTGGCCAATAGCTCTCTTTCCGAGTCGGCGCTATCTACGCTCTACAGTTCCAACAGTGATACACAGTTACTGCCTTCACTGGCCTTCATCTACGACATTACGCCGAAGGTGCAGACTTACCTGCAGTACAAACGAGGCGCTCAGTTCCCGGATGCCAGCCAGCTTTATGGTTCATGGAACCTGAGCTCAAGCTATGCTGGCTCGGCGCAGTACGCGTTGATCGGTAACTCCAATCTGAAGACAGAAACCAGCAACAACTATGAGTGGGGCCTTAAGGGCGAGGCGACGGAGGGGATCACCTTTAACCTCAACGCGTTCTATAGCCAATATTCTAACTTTATTGCCTACACCCGCTACACGCGCGCAGGCAGTCCGGGGATTTTCGCCAACATCCCGAGCAACATCTATACCGCGTATGAAGCAGAGAACCGCGATAAAGCCTATATCTACGGCACCAGTCTCAGCGCCAGGTTTAACTTTGGTACCTGGTATCACGAGGTCAACGGCCTGAGTGCACGAATGGCGTTTGGCTATGCGAAGGGCGCGTCCAAGTCGAGCTACAACGGCGATAAATACGTTGATCTCGACAGCGTCCCGCCGATGAAACTGGTGACTGGCCTGGCGTGGGATGACCCATCAGGACTGTATGGCGTGGCAGCAACGGCGACCTTCAACAAAGGGAAACAGGCCACGGCGACTAACCGTCAGACTTACACCAATACCGGTACGGCAATTACTGATTCTTCCACCGAATATGCCCGTATTCCGGGCTATGGCGTTGTTGATTTGACCGGTTACTGGCAGGTTGCTAAAAACGTTAAACTCAGCGGCGGTGTTTATAACCTGACCGACCGTAAATACTGGGATTACTTGAGTACTCGCAACAATGAAATCTCAACGGCTCAGGATAAAGCCGATCTTGCATTGGCGACGATGCCGGGCAGAACCTTCCAACTGGGGGTGAATGTCGATTTCTAATAACGACTAGTATTAAAACTATTAAAAGAAGCCGAGTAATAGTTCGGCTTCTTTTTTAATTCTCTATTTATCATAAAACCCTCAGATACTTAATAATGCCGGAAATGTTTTTTTGGGATTAAATACTATTGTTTAGAATTTCACCTCATCTTAAAGATAATAAGAATGCCCGCGAGATTACTCTCGGTATTCTATAGAACCCTCTTATTTTCAATTTGTTACAATCAGAATATATTGAAGTTCTAATGACACATTCACTTACATATCATTAAATTTCAAAGGATTGCTAAATGAAGAGAAATCACAAGTTTACACTTGTTGCCATAGCAACGATGGCGGCACTGTATGGTACTCAAACGTTTGCCGTGCAAGTGACACCGGAACAATCTGGCCAGTTGAACCCCGTGTTAAAAGGTGAGGCTGAAAGTGTGAGTCGCTATCGCGGAGATCGCATTGAGGGTAAGTTAGGCTGGAAAGAATGGTCCAACGATATGGAAGGGTTAAATGCAAATAGCCCTAAAAATTATAAAGTCTATGAAGTGAAATATACTAACCCAAATGATGAAGAGCCTGTTCGAGTAGGTGAGCTTAATTTAAATAATAAAGGGTTTAATGCGCAGTTAGAAAAAAACGTCCCTTTCAAAGTCAGTGGAAAGAAAGTCGTCGGCATGTATTTTGATGAGTGGGCGTATTGGGAGCGAGCTTTCACTGCTGACTTTGTGCCAGCTAAAAATTTGACACACGTTTATTACGGTTTTGTCGGGATTTGCGATTTCGGCAGTTTACGCCCTGTGAATACCCAACTGCCGGTGACGAATAATAATGGTCTGAAAGCTGAGGGCAACGAGCGCGGTGCCAATATTCTCAAAGCAATGTGTGGCCAGGGCAAATTCCCGTTGTGGAACGGAAGTGAGCAGGACTGGAACGCAGGCCTCGACACGCCAGCCAAGCAGCAGGGCGATTTCAATATCACCAAATACGATCCTCAGGCTTCGCATTTCGGCTTCGATGCCATGAAAAAAATGAAGCAAGTTAATCCTCAATTGAAGGCTATTGTCTCTATTGGTGGCTGGACATTGAGTTCGCCGTTCCATGCGATGGTTGAAACGCAAGCAGGTCGCGATATCTTTGTTAAGTCTGCGATGAAGTTCCTGGCGGATAACCCGTTTGTAGATGGTTTGGATCTTGATTGGGAATTTGTCGGCTTTACTGGTCCGTCAGATATGGGCAATCTGGCCATTCACGGTGTTAAAGAGGAAAGAGCGCGTTATACCTCTTTGGTCAAACAGCTGCGTAAGGCAATGGATGACAAATATGGTACTGGCGAAGGTCGTAAAGAACTGAGTGCTGCGGTAGGCGCCTCACCGGCAAAACTGTCGGCAATCGACTTTAACGCGCTGAAAGATGATTTTGACTACATCAATATCATGTCTTATGACATGTATGGTGCATTTACGCGCAACCCAAGCCATCAGGCCGCAGTCAACGCCAAGCCGCTTGCCGGCGCTTATACCACGCCAGGTTCTAGTACTCTCCTGAAAGATGAAAGCGGCGAAATCATCAAAGATGCCCGCGGTAATACTATCTCTAATGAGCAGGCGATGCGTAACTTCAGTACTGAAGGCGCGATTAAAGCCATTCTGGATAATAACCCTGATTTCCCTGCGGAAAAACTCAATCTGGGTGCTGCCGCCTATAGCCGCGGCTGGCACAGCGTGAGTGTTAAACCCGAACACGACAAACTTTTCTGGCACGGTATTGCCAACGGTACTGAAGTGAGTCGTAAAGGGTTAGGCAGCAACGGGACCTTTGAGAACGGCGTCACCGACTACCGTGAGTTATATGATAACTACGTGAGCAAAAATAAAGACGTGTACTACGATACCCAGGCTGAAGCTGCCTATATCTGGGAACCGATAGCTAAGGTTAATAACAATCCTACCGCTCACGTCGAAAGTTTCGATTCTCAGCGTTCGGTCATTGCCAAAGGTCAGCTGGTCAAAAAATACGGCCTTGGCGGAATGTTTGCCTGGGCGGCGTCTAACGACAACGGCTTAATCCTCAACAGTATGAATGCTGCCGTGTGTAACAAGCTGGATAACGGGAATTACTATAACTTTACCGAAAAATATAATGGTGAAGTTAACACTACCGTGGTGAGTGAGCAAAATGGTATTGCCACTAAAGTTGACGAAGTCATGAACCTCAACCCTGCTGCTTACAAATTCAACGGTGAAACATATTGTGAATCCACCGGAGAAGAAGAAGGGCAAGCACCTACGGCGAAATTGAGTAAAACGTCTATTACCGCCGTTGCTACCCTGACGACGAATTTTGGCTATGCCGTTGAAGGCAGCAGCAACCAGCAAAATGTCAGTTATGCATGGGACAAAGTAGAAGGTGATGCAGGGATAACCCTGAAAAGTAAAAACACGGCAGCTACCCAAGTAGTCGTCAAATCTGGTGTGAAAGACGCCAGTGCGCGCTTCCGTTTGACGGTCACCAGCAAGGATGACAAAAAGCTGAAAAGCGAAGCCTTCGTCAATGTTACGGTCATTGCACCGGCAGTGACCGTAAGCGGTGGCAACAGCATGGCAAGCAATTCACCGCTGACGCTAAAAGCCAAAGCCAACTTTGACAACGGCCAAACTGGCATGCAATACACCTGGAAACTGTCAAAAGACGGACAGGTTGTGGCCAACGGTATTAACCAGAGTGGCAAGATTAAAGCCGGTTTGGAAAAAGGCAATTATACTGCCAGCGTTGAGGCTTACAGCGACAAAGGCCCACGTCGTGCCACATCTGAACATCAGATTAAAGTGACAGCTAATGGAAATGGTCAGGTAAAACCTAATCAGCCGTTTATCGATGGATTAAAGCTGGTTATTACCCCAACCGATAAAGCAAATGCAGTGACCTTCAACGGTGTCACGTCATCAACGGCTGATCCTAAAGGCAACCCGGCCTATAGCTGGACCGTGCCGGCTAATGCGCAAAATCAGACCGGTGGGAAAGTTAAAAAAGGCTTTACTATCAAGAAAACGGATGCTGAACAGCGCCTGAATGTTTCCGTCGAAGTTAAGGTCGGTAAGCTTGATAGAACCCTGACTCAGTCGATTGTTGTGCCAGCGAAAGCGGGCAGTGACGACAACGGCAACGACAACGGCAACGACAACGGCAACGATAATGGCAACGGCCAGGCGCATCCAAAGTTCGAGTTTGGTAAGGCATACAAGGGCGGTGACAAAGTGATGGGCACTGACGGTAGCGTTTACGAATGTAAAGGCTGGCCTGCAACGAACTGGTGCAATGTAGCAAAAGGCACCGCTCAGGAAGTGCATTACACCCCAGGCTCTGGTGTCAACTGGAGCGACGCCTGGATCAAAATATAAGTATAAACAGGTTTAATTAACCTTTTATAACGTCAAAAAGCCATCGGCATGAGTCGATGGCTTTTTTTTGTGCCGTTTTACCTACATCGCAAAAAACTGATAGACCGTAGCCGAACGATAAATTTGACCCGGCTTTATCCAGCAGCTTGGCTGTGGCCAGGTTGAGTGGTTCGGGCTGTCGGGAAGAAACTCACTCTCAAGTGCCACGCCGCTGTAGTTGGCATACTGCCCACCGCTGCGGTTTGGCGTGCCGTTGAGGAAGTTGCCACTGTAAAACTGCAGCGCAGGGGCTGAGGTAAATACCGACATTTTTACTTTTTCATCGCCAGACCAGAGGTGCGCCGCCGGATTGTCATTGGCGTTGCAGGTGGCAAACAGCAGATAGGCGTGGTCGTAGCCCTTGACCCGCTGCTGATCGCGATCCTTGAGGAAATCCTGCGCCAGCGTTTTCGGCGTACGGAAATCCATGCCGGTTTGCTGAACAGAGGTGAGATCCGCACAGGGAATTCCGTCGCTGTCGATCGGCAGAAAACGTTCGGCAAACAGCTGCAGCTTTTGCTTACGTGCGTCGTGACCTTCACCGTCGAGATTGAAATAGGCGTGGTTGGTCAGGTTAACAGGACACAGTTTATCGACCTGCGCCTTGTAGCTGATTTCAAGCCGGTTATCGTCGGTAAGCTGGTAGTGCACTTCCGCCGTTAATTCGCCCGGATACCCCTGATCGCCATCAGGAGAAACCAGCTGAAAGCTGACTTTCTGCTGGGTGTAATTAAGTATTTTCCAACGACGAGCGTTGAAACCCTCAGGCCCGCCGTGCAGCTGATGTACGCCCTGATTGGCGACCAACAGATGCGGTTTACAATCGATTTGAAACTGCGAACGCGCAATACGGTTAGCGTAACGACCTACAGTAGCGCCCAAATAGGCGCTCTGGTTGACGTAGTCTTCCGGCCCCTTGCAACCCAGCAGTAATTCGCGGTTTTCACCGCACGGCAGTGGCAGCACTAATGACAACCAGGTCGCGCCCCAATCCATAAAGGTTGCCGTTGTCCCTGCAGGATTTTTTAGCGTAACCAACTGAAAAGGCGAGCCGTCTGGGGCTCGCTGGGCGTTGACTGGTGTTAACATATGCTGGCACCTTCTGAAGCCTGGCAGACGTAAAATGTTTCTTTAATGCCGGTTTTGGCGTGATATTCATGCGCCACAGTTTTGCGAACCTGCTCGACCAGCTCGCTGGGTATCAGGGCGACAATGCAGCCACCAAACCCCCCGCCGGTCATGCGCACTCCGCCTTGTTCACCAATCACCGATTTAACAATTTCAACCAGAGTATCAATCGGTGGCACGGTGATTTCGAAGTCGTCACGCATTGAGGCATGAGATTCAGCCATCAGCACGCCCATTTTTTTCAGATCACCGTGGCTCAACGCAATGGCGGCGGCTTCGGTTCGGTCATTTTCGGTAATCACGTGGCGAGCACGGCGCGCGGTGAGCGGGTCGAGGCCTTCCTGCTTAGCGGCAAACTGCGCCAAGTCAACGTCACGCAGCGCTTTCACGCCGAAGAAGCGCGCTGCTTCCTCACACTGTTTGCGGCGAGTGTTGTATTCGCTGTCAACCAGGCCGCGTTTTACATTGGAGTTGATAATAACCACAGACGCGTTTTCAGGCATGGAAACGGCTTTGGTTTCCAGCGAACGGCAGTCAATCAGCAGTGCGTGGTTTTCTTTACCCAGCGCCGAAATTAGCTGATCCATAATGCCGCAGTTGCAGCCCACGAACTGGTTTTCGGCTTCCTGACCGTTTAAAGCTAGCTCAACGCCGTCTATCGGCAGGTCATACAGGCTTTTTAACGCCTGACCTACGGCAACTTCAAGCGAGGCCGACGAGCTGAGACCTGCGCCCTGCGGCACATTGCCACTAATAACCATGTCTGCGCCGGAAAAATCCCCGTTGCGCAGCATGAGATGTTTAACCACCCCGCGCACGTAGTTAGCCCACGGCAGCGCGTTGGTGCTAAGGATCGGCTCATCGAGTGAGAACTCATCCTGTTGGTTGTCGTAGTCGGCGGCAATCACGCGAATTGTGCGGTCATTGCGCTGGCCACAGGCAATGACCGTTTCGTAGTCAATCGCGCAGGGCAGAACGAAGCCGTCGTTATAATCAGTGTGCTCGCCAATCAGGTTGACGCGGCCCGGAGCTTTAATCGTGATGGTAGCCGGATAGCCAAATTTTTCTTCAAATATTTTTAATGTTTTGTCTTTTAATTCCATCATTTCACTCCGGCCTCACGATAATGAACATCACTGACTGCACGCAGACGCTCTGCGGCCTGTTCGGCAGTCAAGTCTCTTTGGGTCTCAGCCAGCATTTCATAGCCAACCATAAATTTTCTCACCGTCGCGGAACGCAGCAGCGGCGGATAAAAGTGTGCGTGCAACTGCCAGTGGGAATAGTCACCTTCGCTGAAAGGCGCGCCATGCCACCCCATAGAGTAAGGGAAAGAGCACTGGAACAAATTATCGTAGCGGCTGGTTAGCTTTTTCAGTGCCAGCGCCAAGTCACTGCTTTGCGCCTCGCTCAGCTCGGTAATTCGCAACACTTTCGCTTTCGGAAGCAGCAAGGTTTCGAACGGCCACGCGGCCCAATAAGGGACAACAGCAACCCAGTGCTCAGTTTCGACCACCGTACGGCTGCCGTCGGCCAGCTCGCGTTGCGCATAATCTACCAGCATTGAAGAACCATACTGCGCCAGATACTGACGCTGCAGATGGTCCTCACGCTCGGCTTCGTTGGGTAAAAAACTGTTGGCCCAAATTTGACCGTGCGGGTGCGGGTTTGAACATCCCATCGCCGCACCCTTGTTCTCAAACACCTGAACCCAGGGGTAAGTTTTGCCCAAATCTGCACTCTGTTCCTGCCAGGTGGTGACCACTTTTTCCAAAGCTTCAAGTGAAAGCTGCGGCAGTGTTTTGCTGTGGTCTGGCGAGAAACAGATAACCCGACTGGTACCACGCGCGCTTTGGCAACGCATCAGCTGATCGTCACTCTCTGGGGCAAATGGCGTATCCGGCATCAGCGCGGCAAAATCGTTGGTAAAGACGTGGGTGCCTTGATAGTCAGGATTCACGTCACCGGTCACTCGGGTATTGCCCGGGCACAGGAAACAGTCAGGATCGTGCGCGGGGAGCGTTTCCTGAGACGGTGTTTCCTGCTGGCCCTGCCACGGGCGTTTGGCCCGGTGCGGACTGACCAGTACCCACTGATCGCTCAGTGGATTATAGCGGCGGTGCGGGTGCTCGATTGGGTCAAAACTTGACATTACTTTTCCTTAGTCTGGATAGCCCTGTGGGTTGTTTGATTGCCACAGCCAGGTATCAGCAGCCATATCTTCCAGAGTACGGCTGACTCGCCAATTCAGTTCGTTGGCAGCTTTGGTTGGATCAGCCCAGTAAGCAGGCAGATCGCCAGCGCGGCGTGGTGCAAAGTGATAGTTAACCGGTTTGCCACAGGCGTCGCTGAACGCGTTAACCACTTCCAACACGCTCTTGCCGAGGCCGGCGCCGAGGTTGTAGATGTGTACGCCCGGTTTGTTATGCAGCGTTTTCATGGCGGCCAAATGGCCATCAGCCAGGTCAACCACGTGAATGTAGTCGCGCAGGCAGGTACCGTCCGGTGTGTCGTAGTCATTGCCAAAGATTGACAGCGATTCCCGACGACCCACGGCAACCTGGGCGATAAACGGCATCAGGTTATTTGGGATACCCTGCGGGTCTTCTCCCATCAGGCCTGACGGATGTGCGCCGACTGGGTTGAAGTAGCGCAACAGCGAAATGCTCCAGTTGGGTTCGGCGCGCTGCAGGTCCTGCAGAACTTGTTCGACCATCAGCTTGCTGCGGCCGTACGGACTTGAAGGTGTACCGGTAGGGAAGTCTTCGACGTAAGGCGTTTTGGGCTGATCGCCATAGACGGTTGCCGACGAGCTGAAAATCAGGTTTGTCACGCCCGCTGCGCGCATGGCCTCAACCAGCACCAGAGAGCCGTAAACGTTGTTATCGTAGTATTCCATCGGCTTGTTGACTGATTCGCCAACGGCTTTCAATCCGGCAAAGTGGATAACCGAATGAACATTATGCTCCTGGAAAATTTTGTCCAGCAGGGCGCGATCGCGGATATCGCCCTGATAGAGGAGAGGAGTCTGACCCGTCAGAGTATTAATACGCTCTAAAACGCTGGCTTTGCTGTTGCAAAGATTATCCAGAATGATTGGCGTATAGCCCGCTTTGATTAATTGAACGCAAGTATGACTACCAATGTAACCGCTACCACCGGTAACTAGAACGTACATATCGACTCCTTAAAGGTATTGATGTTGACCACAATATCATGCTGTGGCGCGTAAAAAGGTGATCCATCTTATAAAATGAAATCGCTTACACCCCTTAGTTTACCACCCCAGCAATTTGCGCACCAACGGCCCTGAAGGCCGAGTTTTCATCAACACAAGCCTTATAATACCTTATGTGTAATCGCTTACACCTACTTTTTTTAAATGAAAACTGTCTTATAAGCTTAATTTTAAGATTAAGACTAGGCGGGAGTAGAATGTTCTATCATGAGCTTTCATTCATAAAAGGTGCGTTTAAAATGTACACCGAGGAAACGATTTAATGAGAAATCTGCCGCCGAGTTCCACGCTACGCGCCTTTGAGGTTGCTACTCGACATGCAACATTCACCGCCGCCGCCGAAGAGTTGCACATCACCCAAAGCGCGGTCAGTCATCAATTGAAAAATCTCGAAGATCTCTGGGGATTGCAGCTGTTTCAGCGTGGCAAGTCGTTGAGCCTGACGCCCGCCGGAGCCGCACTCGTGCCGATCGTGCGCGAGTTTTTTAGCAATCTGGAGACCACGCTCACCGATCTGCGAGAGCAAAAAGGAAGGGTCAGGGTTAAGGTCAGTACGACTTACTCCTTCGCGTTAAAATGGTTGCTGCCACGATTGCCAAACCTCTCTCTGCAGCATCCTGAAATTTTGGTTACGCTTGAAACCAGCGACAAGTCGATTAATTTTTCAAACGCGGAGTCTGACGTTGCGATACGGTTTGGCCATGGCAACTATCCGGGCCTGCATGCGGAGTTTATGTTTAGAGAACACATTTTTCCCGTCGCCAGTCCTGCTCTGTTAAATCGCCTTGGAACGCCTGAGATACCGGCAGATTTACTGAGTTACCCACTGCTCACCCGTGACGGTGCCGATTTGGTACCGAAATGGGCGCTGTGGTTTCAACATGTAGGCGTGGCCACCTCCGCACTTAAGGAGAGCGTGAGATTTGCCGACACCAACATGACTATCGAGGCGGCGCTGCTGGGCCAGGGGATCGCATTGGCGCGAAGCGGGCATGTCGAAACTGAACTAGGCGATGGCAGCCTGATCAGACTGTTTGACGTGGCCTTTCCCTCTCCGGTTGCTTACTATTTTGTCTGCCCAAAGGGGACTGAATCGCAGCCGCATATCATCAGCTTTCGACATTGGCTGCAGACAGAATCAAACAACGCGCAACAAGATTATCGATAAGGCATGAGGATTTACTCATGCTTCAATGAGGAGACTTCGCTTTAGTCAAGGCATGCAGTTGCTTACTATGACGTATGCCTATTCCAATCATTTTACTCATACTTTTCGCTGCGCTCTTGCATGCAAGCTGGAATGCGCTTCTGCGCGGTGGAGTCGACAGACTGTGGTCGATGACGGTCATGTGCGTTGCGGTTGCAGTTGCCAGCGCCATTATCGCGATTTTCCTGGCGCCGCCGGCCAAAGCCAGCTGGACATATGCCGTACTGTCAGCGGTGCTGCACGTTGGCTATAACCTGTTTCTCGTCAGGAGCTATAAAGCGGGAGACCTCGGACAAACGTATCCGATTTCACGAGGTTCTTCTCCGATCCTGATTACCTTTGCGGCCGCGGTTTTCGCCGGAGAAAAAGTGGGTGTCAATGCTCTGCTCGGCATTGTTCTGGTGTCGGGAGGCATTATTTCCCTGGCCTTCAAAGGGCGAAAACTTGCGGTGCCGAGTCTGCCCTATGCGCTGGGGACCGGATGTTTCATTGCCGCTTACAGCGTGGCAGACGGTATCGGCGTGCGCCTGTCTGGTGATCCGATGGCCTATACGGTTTGGATGAGTGCGCTGTGGGGCGTGTTGATGCCTCCGGTCTATATCTTTTTACGCGGCGCCAAAAGTTTATTCACGCTGCGGCCCGGTTTTATCATCGCTTTCATCGGTGGACTGGTCTCTCTTATGGCCTACGGCATCATCATCTACGCCATGTCTCGCGTGCCAATGGGAGCCGTTTCGGCACTGCGTGAAACCAGTGTGTTATTTGCGGCATTGATAGGCTATTTTTTCCTCGGTGAAACGCTGACTGTGCGAAAAATCGTGGCCTGTACCGTTATTGTCATCGGTATTATCGTCATAGGCTGAAAGGCCGGTGAATGACCATCAAGACAGGAGATATGAAGATGAAATCTGAAAATCCAACCGTCGCACTCATTGGGCCGGGGGCAATCGGCACAACTATCGCGGCGGCACTGCATGAGGTTGGGCGCACGCCTATTATATGCGGGCGCTCGGCTCATAGCCGTCTGGAATTGCGCTTTGAGGGGGGCAGCGTCGTTGTACCGGGGCCGGTGCAAACTTCGCCGACTGAAATTAAGAGCAGCGTCGACCTGGTTTTTGTCGCGGTCAAATCCACACAAATAGAGGCAATAGCACCGTGGCTTACCGCATTATGCAGTGCAAATACGGTGGTCTGCGTGCTGCAAAACGGTGTTGAGCAACAGACGCTGGTCGCCCCGTATGTGTCCGGCAGCCCGATATTGCCCGCAGTCGTATGGTTTCCTGCGCAACGCGAACCTGATGCCTCGGTGTGGTTACGTGCCAAACCGCGTCTAACGTTGCCTGATACCGCCGAAGCCCGCAGGGTGCTTGACGCATTACACGGCACTCGCTGTGCAGTGGATCTTGCGGCGGACTTCACGTCTATCGCATGGCGCAAGTTGCTGCAGAATGCGGTTGCCGGTTTAATGGTGCTTTCAGGACGTCGAGCGGGAATGTATTCCCGGGCTGACATTACCGCGTTATCGCAGGCCTACCTGCGCGAGTGCCTGACAGTTGCGCGTGCCGAGGGCGCGATACTGGGCGACGAAATCCCACAGGAGATTATCGATGGATTTCAGCGCGCCCCCGCCGATTTAGGTACCTCAATCCTTGCCGACAGGGTGGCAGGTTTTCCTCTCGAATGGGATATTCGCAACGGCGTGGTGCAGCGAATGGGGCGAGCGCACGGTATTCCCACGCCCATCAGCGACGTCGTGGTGCCACTTCTCGCTGCTGCTAGCGATGGGCCAGGCTAAAAGCCGTTATTTTCTGCCGCTGGCATGCGCTAAAGAGGCAGTGTGGTCATTGAGGGCATCAATCTGATAGTGATAAATCTCCCCATCGGGTACAAAACTTAAGCGATGGGTAATACACTGCGGGGCATCTTCAGCATGATGAGAAACGAACAGCAGTTGAGTGTTTCCCTCGCCAATCAGCACGTCAATCCAGCGGCGTACCAGTTGACGATTGATCGGGTCGAGGCCCTGCAGAGGTTCGTCGAGGATAAGCAATGCCGGATGCTTCACCAGCGCGCGAGCAATCAGCGCCAGACGCTGCTGCCCCCACGACAAACTGTGGAAAGGTGTATCGGCGGTGCTGCCGCCGAGGCCCAGCAGGTCAAGCCATTGGGTGGTCAACTGTTGCTGGCGGTCGGACACGGCCTGATAAATACCAATCGAGTCAAAGAATCCCGATAAAATTACGTTACGTACGCTGGAGCTCACGCGGTAGTCAAGATGCAGACTGCTGCTGACATAGCCGATGTGGCGCTTGATGTCCCAGATGGTTTCTCCACTGCCGCGACGACGACCAAACAGCGTCAAGTCGTTGCTGTAGCCCTGCGCGTGGTCACCGGTAATCAGGCTGAGCAGGGTGGATTTCCCTGCGCCGTTCTGCCCCACGATTTGCCAGTGCTGTCCCGGCTCAACCTGCCAGGTCAACCCGTGTAGAATCGGCTTGTCGTTGTATTCCACCACACCGTTGCGCAGCACGATAAGCGGCTGGTCCTGCGGCGGAGAAACGTTTTGTGTCGGATCTTCATTTTCGGGAAGCTGCATGCCGTCGAGCGTTTCACTGTGCGCCAACTGGGCAATCAGCGCTTCACGCAGCACCTGCTCGCGCGGGCCGACGGAGGCCAGCGTGCAGTCTGCCAGTACGCCAACGTGTTGAACAAAATCAGGAATATCATCAAAACGGTTTAACACCAGCACCATTGTTTGGCCGTGAGCAGCCAGTTCTTCAAGCATGGTGGCTAACTGCTGGCGGGCGTTAACGTCCAGCCCGTCGAAAGGCTCGTCTAGTACCAGCAGGTCTGGTTGCTGCATTAGAATCTGACAGAGCAGCGTCTTGCGCGTTTCGCCGGTAGAAAGATACTTGAAGCGGCGCGTGAGCAGGTGAGCAATCCCAAACTGTGCGGCCAGTTTTTCGCAGCGCGCGGTGTCCTGCACCTGTTCCTGAATAATTTCAGCCGTGGTGCGGCCAGTATCATCTTCATCAGCGCTGAGCAGGTCAGTGTTGTTGCGCTGCCATTCATCGGAGACCAATTTCTGTAACTGCTCGAAGGAGAGGCGCACCACGCGTGAAAAATCGCTATGACGCTCGCCGTTTAACAGCACAAGGTTGCCAGCAATCGCCCGCGCCAATGCCGATTTTCCGCTGCCGTTAGATCCGACAAATGCCCACGACTCGCCCTGATTCAGGTTGAGTTCATCCAGCGATAAAGTGCGCGTATCGCTGAGTCGGAAAATGGCCTGTGAAATAGTTAATGATGACATTTTGCTCCAGCCTGTCTTGTGACGTGGGGGAAGCCCGTTTCAGGCAGTGCCCCGAATATTCTGGTTAATGACGAATCCTTAAGGTTTTTAGGGATAAGCTCATCACCGGAGCAAGTCAATTGACAAATCTGCAAGCTGTCAGCGCTTAAAATGCAAGATACTGAATAAAAATGATTTATTAGCAGAGTGTGGCGATAATCACTTTGTCGGCATCGAACTGTGCGAACACCTCGGCGCCTTGCGCTAATGCCATTTCTTCAAGTTGTGCAGTGGGAACGGTGGCACACAGTATCTCACCCGCGTTCAACGCGATCAGCACTTCGCTGTTGTCGTGAGCCAACTGAATGCTGTGCACTTTTCCGGCCAGCGCATTGTCCGCATTGGTGGCCTGATAGCTCAGCGTTATCCACGGTGCTTTGATTAAGGCCAGGATCTCTTTGCCGGGCAGCAGAGAAAGACGATCGGCGCTTTGCTGGGTGAGCGCGGCGCGAATGCGCGTTTTTCCATCGGTCAGCAAGACGTTGATATGCTGTTGGACTTCTTCATTATCGCGCTCAATGACAGTGCCAAAAAGTTGGTTTCTGGCGCTGGTCTGTAGAGAGAATCGCGAAATCGCAGCCAGTAAACTGTCGAGCGGCAGGCCGTCGTCTTTGAGTACGTCAAAGGCCTTTTGCTGGATCTGCGCCAGCAGGTCATAGAGTTGTATCAAACGCTCGCCGTAGCGAGTCAATATCGCACCGCCGCCGCCTTTGCCGCCAGTGTTGCGCTCGACTAACGTTTGGTCAGCCAATTGGTTCATCTCATTAATAGCGTCCCAGGCACTTTTGTAACTGATGCCAGCCAGTTTGGCGCCCTGACTAATCGAACCGGTAATCTTTACCTGCTTGAGCAGCTCGATGCGGCGAGGATCGGCAAAAAGTCGCTGCTGCAATTTTAATGTGAGGAGGATTTCAGCTTGCATAAAATAGGGGTCCAGTCTCGGCGAAGGCAAAAGTCATGCGGTTAGGCATAACTTGATAATTGAGTATTGTCGCCGATCGTCGGGATTTCTCAAACCGCCGATGCCGCGCAAAAGCCGCTAGTTTGCGTCCAGTTGGCGAAAAGCTAAAGTAATTCCTAAGATTCACTGTTAAGATTGGTAACAGATTTTTGCTTTCGCCCTTGTGCGATTTAAGTCAACAGAGTGAGGCCATCATGTTAGAACTATTAGAGAGTTTGCTTTTCGCGGTAATAATGGTGCCTATCTTTATCGCCGTTGTTCTGGGTTTAATTTACGGTATGGGCGAGTTATTTAACGTCATTTCCAAAGTTGGCCACCCGAAAGAATCTCGCAACGAGCCTAGAGCGTAAGCCTTTCACGTTCGTTTGCCACAGCCCGACCTTTGCGTCGGGTTTTTTTTGCCTAAATTTTGATGCAGATGTTTATGTAACTGAGTGTTTCTACGCTATATTGCACCTTATACAACGGTTGAACACTATAACAACATGAGGAAAACTCAATGCGTATTACTCTGGGTAAAGGTTTAGCGGTAGCCGTACTGGCTGCGGGCGCGTTCACACAGTTACAGGCTCAGGCGGCAGAAAAAATTACCGTGTTTGCCGCCGCGTCGTTGACCAACGCGCTGCAGAAAATATCTGAACAGTACCAACAAGGGAAAAACGTGCAGGTCGTTTCTTCCTTTGCTTCGTCATCAACACTCGCCAAGCAAATTGAACAGGGCGCACCGGCTGACCTGTTTATCTCTGCCGACCAGCAGTGGATGGACTACACCGTGGGCAAGCAACTGATGGTAGATAACACGCGCTATACGCTGCTCGGTAACGATCTGGTGTTAGTGGCGGCCAAAGAGAGCAAGCAGCAAAAAATTGATATCAATAAAGACACGCCTTGGCTGAAGCTGCTTAACGGCGGTCTTTTGGCGGTGGGCGACCCCGCTCACGTTCCGGCCGGTATCTATGCCAAAGAGGCGTTGCAAAATCTGGGTGCCTGGTCGGCGCTCGAGCCAAAACTTGCGCCTTCAAGCGACGTACGCAGCGCGTTGGCACTGGTCGAGCGCGAGGAATCACCGCTGGGTATCGTTTACGGCTCTGATGCCGTGGCCAGCAGCAAGGTGAAAGTCGTCGGCATCTTCCCCGAATCGAGCCATAAGCCAGTCGAGTATCCGATGGCCGTCGTTAAAGGGCATGAAAGTGCAGCACTGACGGCGTTCTATGATTATCTTAAAACGCCTGCCGCCGCCGCCATCTTCAAACAATACGGATTTACACCACGCTGATGATACTGAGTGAATACGAGTGGCAGGCGGTGGTGCTGAGCATCAAAATCGCCAGCCTGGCCGTCGTTATCAGCCTGCCGCTGGGTATTCTTATGGCGTGGATACTGGTTCGCTGCCGCTTTCCCGGCAAGTCATTGCTCGACAGCGTGATCCATTTACCGCTGGTGCTGCCGCCGGTGGTGATCGGTTATTTGCTGCTGGTGGTGATGGGACGCAGGGGCATTATCGGGGAATGGCTGTATGACTGGTTCGGATTCAGCGTCAGTTTTAGCTGGAAAGGTGCGGTGCTGGCCTCGGCAGTCATGGCCTTTCCGTTGATGGTGCGCGCCATTCGCCAGTCGCTTGAGGCGATTGATACTCGCCTCGAGCAGGCGGCGAAAACGCTGGGGGCATCAGTGTGGAAGGTGTTTTTCACTATCACGTTGCCGCTGTCATTGCCGGGAATTATCGTTGGCATCGTGCTGTCGTTTGCCCGTTCGCTCGGCGAATTTGGTGCCACGATTACCTTTGTCTCTAACATTCCCGGGGAAACGCGCACTATCCCGCTGGCAATGTATACGCTAATTCAAACGCCGGGTGCGGAAGGGGCGGCGGCCAGGCTTTGCACCTTGGCTATATTGTTGTCGCTGGCGGCTCTGCTGATTTCTGACCTGCTTGCTCGGCGCAGCCGTAAGCATTTGGGGGGCTGATGCTCACACTGGATTTCTCCCAGCAGTTGGGCGACCTGTCGCTAGAGGTGAAAGTGGCGCTGCCAGAAAGTGGAATAACCGCTATTTTCGGCCTTTCCGGCGCAGGTAAAACCTCGCTGATTAATGCGATTGCCGGATTGACCCGTCCCGACAGTGGTTCAATTGTTCTCAATGGAAGGGTGCTTTCACAGCGTGGTTCGGCGTCTGCCAACGCGCTTTTTCTGCCGCCTGAAAAACGCCGTATTGGGTATGTTTTTCAAGATGCGCGCCTTTTCCCGCACTATAAAGTGCGCGGTAATCTGCAATATGGCATGGGGCCTGCCATGCGTGAACAGTTTGACGACATTGTAAAACTGCTCGGCATCGAAGCGTTGCTCAATCGCTATCCTTTAACGCTTTCAGGGGGCGAAAAGCAGCGCGTTGCCATTGGTCGCGCTCTGCTCAGCGGACCGGAGCTGTTGCTGATGGACGAACCGCTGGCGGCGCTGGACTTGCCGCGCAAGCGCGAGCTGATGCCGTATCTCGAGCGGCTGGCTCAGCAAATTAATATCCCTATTTTATACGTCACGCACAGCCTGGACGAGATCCTCAGCCTGGCTGAAAAAGTGCTAATACTTGATAACGGAAAAGTGCTGGCCTTTGGCGATGTCGAAGAGGTGTGGGCCAGCAATGTGATGCGTCCGTGGTTGCCGCGTGAAGAGCAGAGCAGCGTGCTGAATGTTAACGTGTTGGAGCAGCATCCTGATTATGCGATGACCGCGCTGGCGCTGGGCGACCAGCGACTATGGACCGGTAAAATCGATGCACCAACGGGTTCGCCACTGCGTATTCGTGTGCAGGCTTCAGACGTGTCGCTGGTGCTGCAACCGTCCGTTGGCAACAGCAGTATCCGTAATATATTACCGGCGCAGGTGGTAGAACTGCTGACCACCGACGCCGCGGTTGACGTAAAACTTGCCGTCGGCGGCCACATTCTGTGGGCAAAAATCACCCCCTGGGCCTGCGATGAACTGGATATTAAACCCGGCCAACAGCTCTTTGCGCAGATCAAAAGTGTGTCGCTGAGTCGCCGTTAAATGACGTGTTCCTGATGAAGGGGGGCGTCTTAATTAAAGCACTTTACGGCGAATAACGTCGGCGATGCCCGGCTGTTCGTTGTCGGCGATAACCAGTCCGGCGCGGGCTTTTATCGCGTCATCGGCGTTGCCCATTGCGACACCCAAGCCGACATTTTCCAGCATGCTGAGGTCGTTGTAATTATCACCGAAGGCGACCACGTCGGACATGCTTAGCCCCTGAGACTCTACCCACTCCTGCAGGCGTCGGCCTTTGCTGTTGCCGCCTTTGGCGACATCAACTTGATCGTGCCATGACCATTCGCAGGCCAGCCCCAACTCGTTCTCAGCCTGTTTCGCGAAGGCGTGCAGGGCATCAAGGTCGTGGTGAGAGGTGGCAAATTTCCAGATAGACTGCGCCTCATCCGCCGCTTCACGCAGGCTGTTAACCTTGATAATCGTTGGCCGTTGGCCTTCCGGCAGCGAGTTTCCCCAGACAATTGAGCGTTCCACGTGACCGCTTGATTGCTGATAAAGCATAGCATTATCGACGTACAGCAGACCGTGAATGCCATAGAACTCAAGCAGATCGACGACTTTTTTGGCTTTGGTTTTGTCTAGCGGATCGGAAGACAGAACTTTTTTTGCCTGAAAATCGTAGAGGTAGGTTCCGTTACAGCAAATCGCGGGCGTGTCCAGTTCAAGACCCTGATAAAACGGGTGAATGGCAACGTGGTGACGTCCGGTGGCGATAATAACTTTAACCCCAGCGGCGCGTGCGTCAGCCAGTGCAGAAAGTGATTCGGGTAGAATACGTTTTTGACGGTCAAGCAGCGTGCCGTCGAGATCGAGCGCGATTACGCGATAAGTCATGAGCGGTTCCAGCAGAGTGTCAGAGAATAAATGTCAGAGCATAAAATTAAGGCTATTGATGTTACACCTTTAATCCAAATGTTAAAACCTCGCATCCAGGGCTAATGCCTTGGCACCGGGTTAGGCTATGCTGTTATTCTGACGATCGCTAAGATGAAAAATAACGTACCCTATTTCAGCTTTAATAAGGAGATATGATGAAACAAGTCGTTTATGTTGCCAGCCCAGACAGTCAGCAGATCCACGCCTTTACCCTGCATGAAGACGGCGAGCTGTCGCTGTTGCAAGCGGTAGATGTCCCGGGGCAGGTACAGCCGATGGTGGCTTCGCCGGACTCGCATCATCTGTACGTGGGGGTTCGTCCGGAATTTGCGGTGCTGACCTATCATATCCACCACGATGGCCGCCTGGAGCAGGGCGGTATGGCACCGTTGCCGGGTAGCCCGACGCACCTAGGCATTGATTTACAGGGCCGCTACGTATTCAGTGCCTCATACAGCTATAACAACGTCAGTATTCACGCCATCGGCGATGACGGTGTAGCGCTGGCACCTCATCAGGTTCTCGAAGATCTTCAGGCTCCCCACTCGGCCAACATCAATCCGACCAATCAGCTGTTGATGATCCCGGCGCTGAAAGAGGACCACATCCGTCTGTATGATTTCAGCCTGCAAGGTGAAGCCACTCCTCATCAGCCGGTTCAACTGAGCACCGCACCGGGCGCAGGCCCGCGCCATATGGCGTTCCATCCAAATCAGCATTTCGTTTACTGCGCCAATGAGCTGAACGGCACCGTCGATGTATATCAAAAAGACGTCACCAGCGGCGAATATCATGCGGTACAAACGCTGGATATTATTCCTGCCGACTTCACCGGCGATCGTTGGACTGCCGACATTCATATCACCCCGGACGGCCAGTACCTCTATGCCTCCGAGCGTACGTCAAGCCTGCTGGCGATTATCAAGGTTTCAAAAGACGGCAGCGAGCTGGAGCTGGTAGGGCATCACGCGACCCAAACGCAGCCGCGCGGCTTTAACATCGACCACAGCGGTCAATACGTCATCACTGCCGGTCAAAAGTCTGATGAAATTGAAGTCGCTAGCATCGATAAAGCGACCGGTAAACTCACTACGCTGAAGCATTATCCCGTGGGTAAAGGCGCGATGTGGGTCACTATCATTGAGCTGCACGCTTAATTATTGCTAAGTACTGACTCGGCAACGCGTCTCACGCCGTTGATTGCACTATTGCATAAAAAATGCATAAAAAAACGCCAGGCTTAAAAGTCTGGCGTTTTTATTGACGACCATTACTGAATGGCTAGCGCAAAGGCGTTATTTCAGGCCAGCAATCACGTTGTTGAACTGCCACAGGCGGTTAAAACCGGTGTCATTCAGGTCACGATTAGGGGCGATATTGCCGCTAAATGGACGCTCGGAGAAGGCTGCGTTACCCCAAGGCTGCTGCAGATTGTAGCTGCCGTCAATCTGGCTGTCGCGGATGACCAACTGACCGTTTGGCGTTTGGCCTGCGCTGTAACCGCCTTTATCTGCACCCAAGTCAACGGAGCGACCGAGTTGTGCTTTCTGTGCCGCACCCTGGCCGCTAAAGCCTTTGTCGCCGGTCAGATTGCTGTCAATTACCAGGTAGCCGTAAGGCACGTTAGCAGGGGTGATTGGGGCAAAAATGCTGGCCTGCTTCACGCCACGGCTCGAGAGAGTGTGAAACTCGACGTGGTCGAACACCGCGTTTGCCATCCCAGTAACATAATCTGTGTCACCTGCAATCAGGCTGTTGTGAACGTATACGCGGGTATAGCGTGAGGTGACGGGCTTGCTGTTAATGTCGCTGGTGTTAAGCAGCAGGGTATTTTCGCGACCCAGCACGTGAACGTTTTCCAGCAACGTTTGGTCACCGTCAACGCGCAGCGCAACCGCAGGATGCTCACCGGCGTCCGAGCTGTCCTCAAGGCTGTTCGCCACGGTCAGGTTTTGCAACTGCAGCCCTTTGCCCTGAGACCACACGGTGGCCGAGCAGCCTGCGCCGATGCTTTCGTTCTGCTGGCTTGCGCACTGATTGAACATATACCATGCGCGGTCACCCGGCAGGAACTCACCGTTCGGGTTCACAGCTTTACGGTACGCGGCGGGCGCAACGCTGGCTTCCAGACCCTGCTGTAGCACAACTTCGTCAGCGCTGTTACCGGCACCAAACAGGCTGATAGGTGCAGAGCCGGCAGGAATGTAAACTGCACCGGTGTAGGTGCCCGGCAGGATTTTGATGAATTCACGTTCGCCGTGGTTGTGCTGGCTGAGTGCGGCGTTAATTGCCTGCTGGATGCTGGTGTATTCAGCCCCATCAACACCTTTTTTAGGGCCGACCACGTAAGGCGTATTCACACCGTCGGTTTTTGCCAGCACCGGCGTCCAGCCCTGCTGTTGCACCTGAACAGAGGGGCCGCCGAAGGCCAGATAAGATTTTGCAGTATAGTTGGCCGCTTCATCAGCATTGAGAACCGGCAACGCCGCAGTACCAGGAGCAACCTGAGTCGATAGGCCTTCCTGGCTATGGCTACAGGCCGCTAATACCAATGTGGCAGATAAGATTGCGCTGGCACGCGAAAGGGTGGAAATTTTCACTATGTCTGACTCCTTGATACACAAAAAAAGTGGCCAGCACGGCTGACCACTTCGCTGTTTTAAGCATTCGCGGTTATTTTTTAATTCGGTTTTTGTAGAGTACAAATAGCCGAGCTAAAAGCATCATGGTTTTGTATCACAAACCCGATTTTATCATTAGAAAATATTTAATATGTCCGCAAAAAGTGGTGATTTAGCTATAAATCACCGTCAATGACGCTTTGCCCAGCGTGTGAAAATGCAGATTGAAACCGAGATAGGCACCGCTGGACTCCTCACTGACTTCAAGCTGGTCGACGTCGAGCGCATAGACCGTGAACTGATAGCGGTGATGTTCTCCCTTAGGAGGCGCTGCACCGCCGTAGCCTGCTTTACCAAAATCGGTACGCGTTTGCACCGCGCCCGCGGGCAGTCCGCCTTTGCCAGAGCCTGCGCCGGTTGGCAGTGCGCTGATACTGGCAGGCAGGTTTGCCACGCCCCAGTGCCACCAGCCGGAACCGGTCGGTGCATCCGGGTCATAGCAGGTGATGGCGAAACTTTTCGTGCCGATCGGCGGATTTTCCCAACTCAGCTGTGGAGAGAGATTATCGCCTTCATAACCCATGCCGTTAAACACCTGGCCGTTCGGCATTTTTTCGCCGTCTTTTAAGTCAGAACTTTTCAATATAAAAGCCATAATATCCTCGAGTGATCGCTAAAAATACTTATACCGAGCCTAGCATTTTCAACAACGCCTCGGCAACGGCGGCCGATGAGGCAGGGTTTTGACCGGTGATAAGCTTGCCATCGACCTGCACATAGGGGCGCCAGTCGGCGGCTTTACTGTATTCGCCACCATTTTTTTTCAGCTCGTCTTCGACCAAAAACGGCACTACGTCGATCAGTTGAACCGCTTCTTCTTCACTGTTGCTAAAGCCGGTGACGTGCTTGTCTTTTACCAAAGGCACGTCGTCTATTTCGACGTGACGAAATACGCCCGGTGCATGGCAGACGGCGGCAACCGGCTTGTCTGCGCGCCAGAAGGCTTCAATCAGTGCGATCGAATGAGGGTCTTCTGCCAAATCCCACAGAGGACCGTGGCCACCGGGATAGAAAACGGCGTCAAAATCTTCAGCCTTAACCTCTTCAAGCTTACGGGTTTCCGCCAACTGCTTTTGCCCAGCCTTGTCATGACGGAATCTTTCAGTGGTTTCCGTTTGTGCGTCCGGCTCGTCGCTTTTGGGGTCTAACGGCGGTTGACCGCCTTTTGGCGAGGCCAACACCACGTCGGCACCGGCATCGAGCAATTCGTAGTAGGGTGAGGTGAACTCCTCAAGCCAGAATCCTGTTTTCTTGCCGGTATCGCCCAATTTATCGTGAGAAGTTAATACAATTAACACTTTCATATCATCTATCTCCAATGATTACAGGAACCTATTGCATTGAACATCAATCAGTCTCTTTACCCACCTGAATAACCAGCTTGCCGAAATTTTTACCCTCAAGCAGACCCATCAGCGATTCGGGCGCATTTTCCAGGCCTTGCACGATTTGCTCGCGGAACTTGATTTTGTCGGCCGAGAACCATTCGCTCATCTGTTTGGCAAACTCGGGGTAGCGGTGACCGTAATCATCAAAAATGATGAAGCCTTGTATGCGCAGGCGCTTTTTCAAAATAGTGCTGGTCAGCAACGTCAGGCGATCTTCACCCTTTGGCAGCCCCTGTGCATTATACTGGGACACCACGCCGCATAGCGGAACGCGTGCCTTGGTGTTGAGCAGCGGCAGTACCGCATCGAACACCGCCCCTCCGACGTTTTCAAAATAGACGTCGATACCGCGTGGGCAGGCTTCTTGTAAACGTTTATCAAGATGGGCTTCGCGGTGGTCCAGACACTCGTCAAAGCCGAAATGCTCAACCGCATAGCGGCATTTTTCTTCGCCGCCGGCGATGCCCACCACTTTGCAGCCTTTAAGTTTGGCAATTTGCCCGACCAGAGAACCGACGGGGCCGGTTGCGGCAGCGACCACCACAGTTTCACCGGCTTTGGGTTCACCGATGTCAAGCAGGCCCATGAAGGCTGTAAATCCGGGCATGCCCAGTACGCCAAGCGCCAGTGAAGGATGTTCAAGCGCCGCGCCTTCAAGCTTTTTGACCAATTTGGCGTCAATGGCGGCATAGTCCTGCCATCCGCTGCTGGCCACTACCCAGTCACCGGCCTTAAAGTTGGCATCTTTTGACTCAACCACGCGTGAAACGGCCCCGCCGGTCATGACGGCATCGATTGCCACCGGTGGGGCGTACGAAGGAGCATCGCTCATTCTGCCGCGCATGTAGGGGTCGAGTGACAGATAAACCGTGCGTAATAACAGTTGTCCGTCGGCCAAGGTTGGCAGGCTGCTCTCTTCGTGACGAAAGTTTTCAGCTACCGGCGCGCCCTTGGGACGAGAGGCTAAAACGATGCGGCGATTGACTGTCGTGTTCTGAGACATACTGACTCCTTAAGATAATTAAAATTCTTCCACCGGGAACAAGTATAGAACGCCGGAGGTATCGTAAGGAGACAGTAACAGGGATGGTTGCCTAAGGTACAGAATCCAAAGGACTTGTTTTGTTAATAGATAAAAATACGTA
This sequence comes from Rouxiella sp. S1S-2, assembly GCF_009208105.1. Taxonomy (NCBI): domain Bacteria; kingdom Pseudomonadati; phylum Pseudomonadota; class Gammaproteobacteria; order Enterobacterales; family Yersiniaceae; genus Rouxiella; species Rouxiella sp. S1S-2. Next base: position 4,108,926 of record NZ_WFKL01000001.1, on the reverse strand, counting down.
AGGCGTGAACAAAGAGGGAAAGGCAGGAGCCTGCGGCGACTGAGGATAGCCGCAGGCGAAGCGGTTACTTGACGGATACGTCAATATCACCAAAATATTTTTTCGATAACTGGCTGACAACGCCGTCTTTTTTGATTTCGGCAATCGCTTTGTCCAGACGCACTTTGTTGGCGGTATCGCCTTTACGCAGGCCGAAGGCGATGCCGCTGCCGAGGATTTTATCATCCTGCACCGAATCGCCGACGAAGCCGTAACCTTTGCCGTCTGGACGGTCAAGGAAGCCGCTCTGACCGGCCGCCGCCATCACCAGCGTGCCGTCAAGACGACCCGAGGTCAAATCCAGATAAACCTGATTCTGGTCCTGATAAGACACCACGTCGACCCCTTTCGGTGCCCAATGCGCCTGCGCATACGTTTCCTGGATTGAGCCTTGGAGTACACCGATGTGTTTACCTTTCAGCGACGCGGCATCAGGCAAAATGCCTGAATCCGTTTTAGCAATCAGCTTGGTCGGAACACGATAAATGACATCGGTGAAATCGATCGCCTGACGACGTTTGTCGGTCGCATTCATCGCCGAGTTGATGGCATCAAATTTACGTGCCTGCAGTGCGGGGATCAGGCCGTCGAAGGAGGTTTCGCTCCACTCACACTTCACTTTTGCCGCCGCGCAAACCGCGTTGCCGATATCAATATCAAAGCCCTGAAGTTCACCGCTGGCTGATTTAGACTCAAACGGCGGATACTGCGCCTCCAGTCCAAACTTGATGGTGGCACTGTCCGCCAGCGCGGAAAAAGAGGCTACGGCACAGCCTAACAGCAACAGGTTTTTCAGTTTTTTCATTTTTATGGCTCCAGGGAGGTGTTGTTTAAACGCCACAGAGACGGCGTGCGCCTTCGTAAAGTGTTTCATCGTCTTTTGCAAAGCTTAGGCGAATCAGCCCTGTAGGCTGATTGCTGCTGTAAAATGCCGACAGCGGAATGGTGGCTACTTGATGGTCGCGGATCAGGCTCAGTACAAATTCATCGTCGCTGAGCGGGCTGAAATGACTGAATCTGGCGAGCATAAAGAAGCTGCCACGGCTTGGCAGGAGTTCAAAGCGTGAACCTTGCAGTGCGGTAGCCAGTAAATCACGTTTTTGCTGATAAAAATCAGCCAGCCCCAAATAACTTTGCGGATTGGCTAACGCGTCGGCAAAGGCGTACTGCATCGGTGTATCGGCGGAGAAAACCATAAACTGATGCACCTTGCGGATTTCATCCATCAGGGCTTCTGGAGCCAGGCAGTAACCCACGCGCCAGCCGGTAACGTGATAGGTTTTACCAAACGACGACACGATCACGCTGCGCTCGGCAAGCTCTGGATGGCAGGCCATGCTTTCATGGCGTTCACCGTCAAACACGACGTGCTCATAAACCTCATCGGATAAAATAACGATATCGGTATGGCGGGTCAGTGCGGTCAGCCGGTCAATATCATGCTGGGTAAAAATAGCCCCGGTCGGATTGTGCGGGCTGTTGATAATAATCATGCGCGTGCGGCTGTTTATCGCACTGGCCACTTCGTCCCAGTCGATGCTGAAGTCTTCCAGCGACAGGCTTATCGCCACCGGTGTTGCACCCTGCAGGCGGACAATGGGCGAATAGCTGTCAAATGCAGGTTCAAAATAAATCACTTCATCGCCCGGATGCACGAGGGCGCTGATGGCGGAATAGAGGCCTTCGCTGGCGCTGGCAATCACGGTGACTTCGCTATCGGCGTCGTAGCGACAGCCGTACAGGGCTTCAACCTTTTCTGACAGAGCACGACGAAGTGCCGCCACGCCGCTCATTGGCGCGTATTGGTTTTGACCCGCTCGCATTGATTTGGCAACCGCGTCCACCAGCGCCGGTTGACATGAAAAGTTAGGTGCGCCCTGAGATAAATTCAGTGCGTTATGCTCGGCACTCAACTGGCCAATAACGGTAAAAATCGTGGTGCCGACGTCGGGTAACTTCGACTGTGGGGACATGGCGCTTTTCATGCAAACTCCTGCGTAGCGTGGTGAAGAGGCGTATCATTGATTATCGATTAAGCAACAGTTTCACTGTGCCGACAATAGAAAGTTTGTCATACTTGCCATGATCTGACGTCATAGCTGGAGCCGCAATGTCATGAGTTCATATGCTGATTTTTCACCCCTTTCTGTGGCTAATTCCACCCCAAATTTGCCATCACTGAATGTGTTGAAGACCTTTTCCGTGGTGGCACAAACCCTAAACTTGACCCGTGCGGCCGAACTTTTGCACATTACGCAGGGCGCGGTAAGCCGTCAGATGACCGGCCTTGAGGCCAGTCTGGGGTATCCGCTGTTTGTTCGTCAGGCGAGGGGATTGACTCTGACGCCGCGCGGCGCACAGCTTTTGCCGCCGATTGTGCAGGCGCTGGCGCAAATGAGCGAGGCGCTGCAGCGGGTGGCGAGTCATCCCGATACGCTGCGTATCAAATGTCCAACCTGCTCAATGCGCTGGCTGCTGCCCAGAGTGATTCAACTGCAAAATGACCGGCCGGATATGCAAATCGAGCTGACCGCTTCAATGGCGCACGGGGTGGATTTTAGCAGTGAACATTTTGATGCGGCGGTGGTGTTTGGCAGGCCTATTGAGACTTCGGCGCAGTCGTTGCACCTGTTTGACGAAGTGTTGACCCCGGTTTGTGTGCCGGGGCTTTTACCTGAACGTTTGCCAGAGGTGCAGGTGGCCGATCTTGAACAGCAAACGCTGCTGCACCCCACGCGTGATCGCCGTGACTGGCTGCTGTGGCTTAAATCGGCGGGTGAGCAGGGGCTGCCGTCGAGTAAGTCACAGCATTTTGACACCCTCGATTTAGCCATTAACTCGGCGCTGCAGGGCTACGGCGTGGCGATTGGTGACCTGACGCTAATAGAAGATGACCTGCGCGCTCATCGGGTGATTGCACCTTTCACTCTTTGCGTCGCCAGCGGGGCTGCGTATCAACTGCTCTATCCCGACAATCCGAGTCCCGCGCTGCGGGTGGCGATTGATTTTCTGAATCAGGAAGCACAGCGCAGTCGGGAAAGGCTCGATACGCTGCTGGCGGCTTCCCGCCAGCTAGTCCATGTCGGCGGAAAATCTCAATAAAGGGCCGATAGCGCGCTGGCGATGCCCTGAGTTAGCTGGGTAAGTTTTGCGGGACTTATAATGTACGGCGGCATCAGATAAATCAGTTTGCCAAACGGCCGTATCCACACACCCTGAGCCACAAAATGCTGTTGGAGTCTGGCCATATCGACCGGTTGGCGCATTTCTACCACGCCGATTGCGCCGAGAACGCGCACGTCTGCCACTGCCGGATGCTCAGCCAGCGGCAGCAACGCCGATTTTAACTGCTTTTCAATGTCGGCGACCTGCGGCTGCCAGCGGTTCTCGGCCAGCAATGACAGGCTAGCGCTGGCGACCGCGCAGGCCAGTGGATTGCCCATAAACGTGGGGCCGTGCATAAAGCAGCCCGCCTCGCCATTGCTGATAGTGTTGGCCACCTCGCGAGTGGTCAAGGTGGCCGAAAGCGTCATATATCCGCCGGTCAGCGCCTTGCCGAGACAGAGAATATCCGGCGCAATTTCGGCGTGATCGCAGGCAAAAAGTTTGCCGGTGCGGCCAAAACCGGTGGCAATTTCATCGGCAATCAGCAGCACGCCGGTTTCATCACACAGCCTGCGTACCTGCCGCAAATACTCAGGGTGATACATGCGCATGCCGCCCGCGCCCTGAACCACCGGCTCGAGAATAACGGCCGCTATTTCTGCACGGTGCTCGGCCAGCAGCGCGGCAAAGGGTGCAATATCCTCGCGGTTCCAAGGCTCATCAAAACCACACTGCGGTGCGGGGGCAAACAGATGTTCGGGCAAGTAGCCCTGATACAGGCTGTGCATTGAGTTCTGCGGGTCACAGACCGACATCGCGCCAAAGGTATCACCGTGATAGCCATGGCGCAGCGTCAGCAATTTTTGGCGCTTTTCGCCGCGTGCTTGCCAATACTGCATTGCCATTTTTATCGCCACTTCCACCGCCACCGAACCCGAATCGGCCAGAAATACGCACTCCAGCCCGGCGGGTGTCATCTCAACCAACTGACGGGAAAGGGCGATAGCGGAAGGATGGGTTATGCCGCCAAACATCACGTGAGACATCTTGCCAATTTGCGCAATCGCCGCCTGATTCAGCCGCGGATGGTTATAGCCATGAATCGCCGCCCACCAGGATGACATGCCGTCCACCAACTGACGCCCATCTGCCAGGTGTAGCATGACGCCGTCGGCAGACTCCACCGCGTACGTCGGCAGCGGGTGAGTCATGGAGGTGTAAGGGTGCCAGATGTGGTGTTGATCAAATTCGAGGTCGGCCGGAGTCATGAAAGTTCCTTGCGGATGCGTGGGCTGAAAAATGTTGTAAACCAAAAATAAAATATTACGTTGACCGTAAACTAAAATAAATCAAAAATGGTTTACGGTATATCATTACTTTTGGAGATGTCTTATGACAGCCCGCACCCTTTGGACCTATGAGCAAACGAAAGCGCTATTCGAAAAACCGTTTCTGGAACTGATGTTTGAAGCCCAGCAGCTGCATCGTCAACATTTTGACCCGCGTCAGGTACAGGTCAGCACGCTGCTGTCGATTAAAACCGGTGCTTGTCCCGAGGACTGCAAATATTGTCCACAAAGCTCGCGGTATAAAACCGGTCTCGAGACCGAAAAACTGATGGAAGTTGCGCAGGTGCTGGAATCGGCGCGTCAGGCCAAAGCGGCAGGTTCAACGCGATTCTGCATGGGGGCGGCGTGGAAAAATCCTCATGACCGCGATATGCCGTATCTTGAGAAAATGGTGCAGGGCGTGAAAGAGCTGGGTATGGAAACCTGCATGACGCTGGGCACGCTCAATACCACGCAGGCGCAGCGTTTGGCCACCGCGGGTCTGGATTTTTATAATCATAATCTCGACACCTCACCCGAGTTTTACGGCAGCATCATCACCACCCGCAGTTATCAGGAAAGGCTCGATACGCTGCAGGAAGTACGTGGCGCGGGCATAAAAGTGTGCTCCGGCGGTATTGTCGGGCTGGGTGAAACAGTGAAGGACCGTGCCGGTTTGCTGATGCAGCTCGCTAACCTGCCGGTGCCGCCTGAGAGTGTGCCTATCAATATGCTGGTCAAGGTAAAGGGCACGCCGCTTGCCGATAATGACGATGTTGATCCCTTTGATTTCATTCGCACTATTGCCGTCGCACGCATCATGATGCCGCGCTCCTATGTGCGCCTTTCTGCCGGTCGCGAGCAGATGAGTGAACAAACGCAGGCCATGTGCTTTATGGCCGGTGCCAACTCTATTTTCTACGGCTGCAAATTGCTGACTACGCCAAATCCTGCCGAAGACAAGGACCTGATTCTGTTTGGCAAGCTCGGGCTTAACCCGCAAAATTTTGCTACCGAAATGGGCGACGAAGAGCAACAGCAAGTGCTGGGTGCTCAACTGATGCATGCCGACAGTGAGCAATTTTATAATGCTGCGGTATAAAACGAGCGCGGCGGTGTAACCGACATGTCATGGAATGCACGCATTGAAAGCGCGTTAGACCAACGCCGGCAGGCCAGCGCTTTCCGCCAGCGCCAGCCCAATGCCGGCGGCAACGGTCGCTGGCTGGTGCACGACGGCTGTCGTTATCTGAACTTTTCGGGTAATGATTATCTTGGGCTTTCGCAGCATGCCCACCTGGTTGCCGCCTGGCAGCAGGGGGCAACGCGTTTTGGCGTGGGCAGCGGCGGTTCCGGCCACGTGACCGGATTTTCAGCCACGCATCAGCAGTTTGAAGCGCAACTGGCCGAGTGGCAGGGTTATCCGCGTGCGCTGCTGTTTATTTCTGGCTTTGCCGCCAATCAGGCGGTGTTGGCCGCCATGATGCAGGCGGAAGACAGAATTTTGGCCGACAAACTCAGCCACGCCTCGTTGCTGGAAGCGGCGGTGCACTCACCGGCCCAGCTGCGAAGATTTGCACATAATCAACCTGAATCACTGCGTCGTCTGCTTGAAAACCCGACTGCGGGTGAGGCGCTGGTTGTCACCGAAGGCGTGTTCAGCATGGACGGAGACGCCGCGCCTCTGGCCGAACTTCACCGTTTAACGCGAGAATATGGCGGTTGGCTGATGGTTGACGATGCGCACGGTGTCGGTGTTGTGGGCGAAAAGGGCCGCGGTAGTTGCTGGCAGCAAGGTATCCAGCCTGAACTGTTGGTGCTGACCTTTGGTAAAGCGTTTGGCTGCAGCGGCGCCGCCGTATTGTGTGACGAGGCCACCGCAGATTATCTGCTACAGTTCGCCCGTCATCTGATTTATAGCACCGCTATGCCCGCTGCACAGGTCTGTGCACTGCAAGCTGCGCTGACATGTATTCAGCAAGCTGATGACCTGCGTGATAAACTGGCGGCCAACGTTGCCCGTTTTAGGGCGGGCGCCGGGCAGATAGGATTGAGACTGACGACGTCATCGGGCGCGATTCAGCCGCTGATCGTTGGCGATAATCAGTCGGCGTTGACGTTGGCGCAGCGGCTGCGCGAGCAGGGGCTGTGGGTAAGCGCCATTCGTCCACCTACAGTGCCTCCGGGCAGCGCACGGCTGCGATTGACGATTACGGCTGCCCATCAGCCTGAAGATATTGATATTTTGCTGGAGACCCTGAATGGGTGCAGTCACCGAATTAGTGAATAAAAAAGCGGTCGCCGATGCGTTCAGCCGTGCGGCCTACAGTTACGAAGGCGCCGCCGAGCTGCAGCGTCAAACCGGTGAAACGCTGATGGCGTTGGCCGATGCACAAGGCGCGACGCTAGGCGGTCAAGTTCTGGATGCGGGATGCGGCACCGGCTATTTCAGTCGCCGCTGGCGTGAGAAAGGTAAAAATGTGACCGCGCTGGACCTCTCCGAGGGCATGTTGCAACGCGCACGCGAACTGCATTCTGCCGACCACTATCTGCCGGGTGACATCGAGCGTTTGCCGCTTGCCGATAACTCAGTCGACTTAAGCTTTAGCAACCTGGCAGTACAGTGGTGCAATGCGCTGCCGCGCGCGTTGCAGGAGCTGGTGCGCGTGACGCGACCGGGCGGTATTGTGTTGTTTTCAACGCTGGCCGAAGGTTCGCTGCTGGAGCTGTCGCAGGCTTGGATGAGAGTCGATGGCCGACCTCACGTCAACAAATTTCTGACGCCGGACAAAATTGCCGAAGCCTGCGCGCCGTTCACTCATCACGTTGAGTTCAGTCAACATACCGCGCTTTTTCCGGACGTGATGAGCCTGCTGCGCTCACTGAAGGGCATTGGTGCCACGCACATTAAAGGCGGCCGTTTGGGCGGGCTTGGGGGGCGCGAGCGTTTGGCGAGCCTGGATAAAAACTATGTTCGACAGGACGGTCAACTGCCACTGACATACCGTCTGGTGTACGGACTTATCCACTGTGAAGAAGAGTAAAATGCACGTAGTCAGGTCCAAAAAGCGCTGGTTCATCACCGGCACCGACACCGAAGTCGGTAAAACCGTGGCAACCTGTGCCTTTTTGCAGGCTGCTGCGACAGCAGGATTAACCGCAGCCGGATACAAACCGGTGGCCTCAGGCAGTGAAATCACCGAGCACGGACCGCGCAACAGTGATGCGCTGGCTTTGCAAGCCAACAGCTCAGTGCCGCTAACCTATGCGCAGGTCAACCCATGCACCTTTATTGAGCCAACGTCACCGCACATCGTCAGCGAGCTAGAAGGGCGACCTATCGACCTGAAGACGTTATCTCAGGGACTGCGCGCGCTTGAACCCTTGGCCGATTGGGTGGTGGTTGAAGGGGCGGGGGGGTGGTTTACGCCGTTAAATGCCCGGCAAACTTTTGCTGACTGGGTCCTTGAAGAGCAACTGCCGGTGATTTTAGTGGTGGGAATGCGTTTGGGCTGCATCAACCATGCTGTATTGACCGCGCAGGCGGTTTTGCAAAGTGGACTCAGGCTGGCAGGATGGATTGCTAATGACGTTGAGGAGACGGGGAAGCATCATCAGGCTTATCTCGCAACGTTAAAACGTATGCTGCCCGCGCCATTATTAGGCGAGATCCCGTATCTTCAAGGTAGTCAGTTTACCGACCATGGCCGTTTCCTGACGCTCGACTGTCTTCTGTCGTAAGGATGAGCCAGTCTCTGGCTGTTAAACCGTGAGATAGGTTTTTACCAGATTGTCGTCCAGCTCGGCAAGCGTGCCCTGTGCCACGTTGCGACCGCCGTCCAGCAGGCAGAAACGGTCGGCCACGCTGCGAATAAACGGCAGTTTATGCCCGACCAGCAGCAGCGTCAGCCCGAGGTCGCGGTTGAGGCGATGGATAATGTTACCCATATTGGCTTCCATAGCTTCACTGATGTGCTCGGTTGGTTCATCAAGAATCAGCAGCTCAGGCTCTTGCACCAGCGCACGGCTGATAGCCAGCTGCTGCTGCTTGCTTTCGTCCAGTTCACCGGCTTTGAGCGACCCCATCTGTTTCAGTGACGGAAACAGATCATAAACCTGCGACGGGACGCGGCGAGTTTTGTTGCGGCCCGCCATCATGGCAATCTGCAGGTTTTCATCAACGCTCATCTGCGAGAAAATCTGTCGCCCCTGCGGCACATAGCCGATCCCCATTTGCGCGCGGGTTTCCACCGGCAGCATCAGCAGGTTCTGCGGCTCTTCATTGGCGGACTGCCAGATCATTGAGCCACTTTTTACCGGCAAATGGCCCATAATACAGTTGATCAGTGTCGTTTTACCTACGCCGTTACGGCCTATCAGGCTATTACACTGACCGCGATACAGCTCGAGATTGATATCCCATAGGGTATGATTTTGACCATAGTATTGGTTAATCGCTTTTACACTTAGCATCAGTTGTTCCTCACTTATCCGGCTTTCCGTTGAAAACATCATTGACGACCCCTGTCATATTTCTGACATTTTTATGATGCCGTTAGTCTGCTAATACAGGATTAAATTCCGTTTAAGTCTCGCATTTAAACAGCATTAACAAGTGATAAACGGCTATCCCGCAGTGGTAAACGGCTAAAACTGACGTTTGTTTGCCTTAAAAGCATTCACTGTTGCTAAAAAAAGAGAGAATTAGTTTGTTTCGTGTCACTCGCAGATAATCTGTAAAGGTAATCTGTTTAACTAATGTTGCAACTCTTGGGCCAAGTTTAAAAAGATAACTCTTAAAGAGTAGGGATTGAGGCTGCGCGAGGCCGCGGCAGGGCTGAAATGCCTTAATGCATAACTTAATTTAATGTTTACGCAGAGGGGGCAATATTAAGGTGCACTTTGCCAGTGCCGAGAACGGAAATTTTGGTGCAAGTCTGAAAGGGTCAGGAGCAGAAAAGTCCCGCTCGAATGCACATATCAATTTTGCAATCTAAAAGATCGGCGTTTTCTAGGTTAAATCCGAATAAATAAAGAAATAAAAGTGTAAAAAAATAACTAAAAAAACGTCAAACGAAGTGCATTGAGGAAAATGTACATTTTTGTCAACGCACAGCCCAAGCGGCGTGCTGAGACTTATCCACCATTCCTGTGGATAACCTTGTGCATGAGCGACCTAAAAGTTGCTGCGTGCGAGTCAGGGCGCGGGTTGAGCTTAGTTTGTCCGCATTCTCTACTTTTTGATAGAATGATTAATTATCAATAACTTAATTAAAATCAATAGGGCCTCGGACGGGTTGTCAATATTGTGTAAATATTCAGCAGGCCAACTTGAAAAAGTTAATTCGTGACAGAATCTGGGGATAAATGTCATTTGGTGGGGAAAATCCCTGCCCGCAATTGCCCTAAAAAGGGCAGTGTGCACCCCGGCGATAAAATCACCGCTTGAAGCTGTGTTTATATCCAGTATTATATATAGCAAAGTATCGTTGAGTTTGACAAGACGGAAGAGTCTTCCATACTGATCCTCCTCACCGGTCTCGCACGTTCTCATCTCAGGTAGCCCGCAATGAGCAAAGTTTTCAAATTACATTCCGATTTCAAACCTTCGGGCGATCAGCCTGAGGCTATTCGTCGCCTGGAAGAAGGGTTGGAAAACGGTCTGGCGCATCAGACATTGCTTGGCGTAACCGGTTCGGGCAAAACCTTTACCGTTGCCAACGTGATTGCCGATTTAAATCGCCCAACCATGGTGCTGGCGCCTAATAAAACGCTGGCCGCGCAGCTCTACGGCGAAATGAAAGAGTTCTTTCCCGAGAATGCAGTTGAATATTTTGTCTCTTATTACGACTACTATCAGCCCGAAGCCTATGTGCCGAGCTCCGACACCTTTATCGAAAAAGATGCCTCGGTAAACGAACATATCGAGCAAATGCGTCTTTCCGCCACCAAGGCATTGCTTGAACGTAAAGACGTTATCGTGGTCGCGTCAGTGTCTGCTATCTACGGTCTGGGTGATCCTGATCTGTATCTTAAAATGATGCTGCACCTGACCAAGGGCATGATCATTGACCAGCGCGCCATTCTTCGCCGACTGGCTGAACTGCAGTATGCCCGTAACGATCAGGCGTTTCAGCGCAGTACTTTCCGCGTGCGTGGTGAAGTGATCGATGTCTTCCCTGCCGAGTCTGATGACTTGGCGTTGCGCATTGAGCTGTTTGACCAAGAGGTGGAACGGCTCTCGCTGTTTGACCCTTTAACCGGCCAAATTTCTACTGAAGTGCCGCGCTTTACCATTTACCCGAAAACGCACTACGTCACCCCGCGTGAGCGTATTGTGCAGGCGATGGAAGAGATCAAAGTTGAACTGGCCGATCGTCGCAAAAACCTGCTGGCCAATAATAAACTGCTGGAAGAGCAGCGTATCAGTCAGCGTACCCAGTTTGATCTGGAAATGATGAATGAGCTGGGCTATTGCTCGGGGATCGAAAACTATTCACGCTATCTTTCCGGGCGTGGCGAAGGCATGCCACCGCCGACCCTGTTTGACTATTTACCGGCCGACGGCCTGCTGATCGTCGATGAATCACACGTCACCATCCCGCAAATTGGTGGCATGTACAAAGGTGACCGCTCGCGTAAAGAAACGCTGGTGGAGTACGGTTTTAGACTGCCGTCCGCGCTGGACAACCGCCCAATGCGCTTTGAAGAATTTGAAGCTTCCGCGCCGCAGAGCATTTACGTTTCCGCGACGCCCGGCAATTACGAGCTTGAAAAGTCCGGCGGCGATATTGTTGAACAAGTTGTACGTCCGACCGGCCTGCTCGATCCGCTGATTGAAGTGCGTCCGGTGGGAACACAGGTTGATGACCTTCTTTCAGAGATCCGCAAACGTGTTGCGGTCAATGAACGTGTGCTGGTGACTACGCTGACCAAGCGTATGGCAGAAGACCTCACAGAATACCTCACCGAACACGGCGAAAAGGTGCGCTATCTGCACTCCGATATCGACACCGTGGAGCGCGTTGAAATCATCCGTGACCTGCGTCTGGGCGAGTTTGACGTGCTGGTGGGGATCAACCTGCTGCGAGAAGGTCTCGACATGCCTGAGGTATCGCTGGTGGCGATTCTGGACGCCGATAAAGAGGGATTCCTGCGTTCGGAGCGTTCACTTATTCAGACCATTGGTCGTGCGGCGCGAAATCTCAACGGCAAAGCCATTCTGTACGGCGACAAAATTACCAAATCGATGGCGAGGGCGATTGAAGAAACTGAGCGCCGTCGCGCCAAGCAGGAAGCATATAATCTGGAAAGAGGCATCACACCGCAGGGCCTGAACAAGAAAATCGGCGATATACTGCAACTGGGTCAGCCGAAATTTAAAAAGAACAAAGAGATGCGCGAAGCACAGGCGGCCGCAACCTTCAAAACGCTTACGCCAAAAGCGCTGGAGCAGCGTATTCGCGAGCTGGAGGCCAAAATGTATCAGCACGCGCAGAATCTCGAGTTTGAAGATGCGGCCAATACTCGCGATGAGTTACACGCTCTCAGAGACCAATTTATCGCATTGTCTTAAATACCCTCACTTTCACGCTGTGGGGGCGTTGGCTGCCCTCATTCAGCGCGAAATCTATAGGGTATTGCATTGCTGCCAGAAGTGATAAACTTCGCGCCCTGACTTTATCTGTGGCCGCTGCTAATGACCGACATTAAACCAAAAGATCCCCTCCACGGCGTTACGCTGGAAAAACTGCTCACCGTTTTGGTGGAAAATTTTGGCTGGCTAACGTTGGCGGGGCAAGTGAACATCAACTGCTTCAAGAGTGATCCGAGCATCAAGTCCAGCCTCAAGTTTTTAAGGCGCACGCCGTGGGCGCGCACCGAGGTCGAGACGCTGTATCTTGATTTTGTCGAGGGGTTGTTGAAGCCAGATATGAGCCGCAAAGGCAAACGGCGCACCGGACCTTCAGCGGACAATGCTTCTTCGCCAGCCAAAGGTGTGGCGGGCAAGAAGGTCAGCACCGCCAAGCCGGCCGCTGACAGCCCGTGGAATAATCATCCCATGCTGAAGAAAAACGACGCTGAAAAGGGCTGATTCAAGCTTGACCTATGCGTTGTAATGCCTCTTCCAGCGCCAGCCTTAGCAGTTCTCTGTCGTGGCGATAGGGAACGTCCTGCGCCTCAAGTGGACCCTGAATAATTAAGCGGCTGGCCGCTTCACCCAAATAAACACCAGGCCCTACGATGGCCGCGCTGATAGCAGAACGGCCAATCTGCTTTTCAATCATGTTGAGTTTGTCTTGCAGGCTCAACGACGCGGCCGCCACGCTAAGCTCTTTGCCAAGATTGCTGATGTACACAATATGCGCACGGCTGCGGCGCAGCTCAGTCGCCAAGTCTTTGAGCAGCAGCAGTGGCATCAGGCTGGTGAAAAAGCTGCCAGGACCAATAATAATTAAATCCGCTTCGGCGATAGCCTCTAAGGCTTCCCGCGTGGTGTCGACCTCAGGTTCAAGCATCAACTGCTGCGGCACCTTAAGCATCTGATCGACATTGACTTCGCCATGAATCAGATTGCCGTGGTGATCGATAGCTGCCAGATCGACAGGATCCTCCGACATCGGGATCAGCTCGGCATCAACCTTTAACAAGCTGCGCACCAGGTTCATTGCCTCAAGCGGACGTACGCTGAGGCTGTCTAGTGCGCGCAGAATAAGATTGCCCAGATTGTGCCCGTCAAGCTCGCCGCTGCCGCTAAAGCGATATTCAAACATCGCCGAGGCCACACTGGGCTCAGTGATCAGCTGATTAAGACAGTTGCGCATATCTCCCCAGGCAATGCCACCTACCGATCGGCGAATTCGCCCCGTTGAACCGCCGTTATCGGTCGTGGTAACAATGCCGGTCAGGCGTGAGCCCAGCGAAGAAAGTGACGACATTACGCGCCCCAGTCCGTGACCGCCGCCCAGTGCTACAACTCTATCCAAGTCACTCAACGCCCTGTTACGCATAATTCCCCTTCGTCCGGCATTAACACTCCTGTGCGTCTCTACGCTTAAACGGCGGTGAGTTTGAGCGGTATCGATAGCATAAAATTTTCTGAAACAATTTTACCTAATTTTTCTATTAACTTGTTATCTTTCGTACTTATCAGAGCGGTTGCAAAATGCACTTGATTTAATAGGTGTTTTTATTTCAGCCAGGTAATAAAATCGCTGTATAACCAATTACATAGCGAATAACCCGCTTGGCGTATGGCTTTTTACGGCGTTACAATATGGCTCAACCGCGTTCTTTAAGACGCTGTCAGTCTGAAGAATTGAACTCCTAGCCTTGGTGCCTAAGTTGTTTGTCCACTGCGTCGTTTGCGTCGCAAATCAATCAATAAGGTGCCTTGGCCGTGACGCTCCGTCACCAGGGTGCAGGGTAGAAATGCCCGCATCTCCCGTATTTGGAAAGGTGTTAACAAGGTGCCACAACTAACTGACGCATTTGCGCGCAAGTTCTATTACTTGCGCCTGTCGATCACTGACGTGTGCAATTTCCGTTGCACGTATTGCCTGCCAGACGGCTATAAACCTCAGGGTCACAACAACAAAAGTTTTCTTTCACTCGACGAAATCCGTCGGGTGAGCCGCGCGTTTGCCAATCTTGGCACTGAAAAAGTACGTCTGACCGGTGGTGAACCCTCACTGCGCCGCGATTTCAGCGAGATAATCGCTGCCGTGCGTGAAAATCCTCAGGTTCGCCATCTGGCGGTCACCACCAATGGTTATCGTTTAGCGCGTGACGTCAATACCTGGCGTGACGCCGGACTTACCGCCATCAATGTGAGTGTTGACAGTCTTGATGCCCGTCAGTTCCACGCCATCACCGGTCAGGACAAATTTCGTGAAGTGATGAACGGAATTGACGCTGCTTTCGAAGCGGGTTTCGAAAAAGTGAAAGTCAACGCCGTACTGATGCGCGATGTCAACCACACCAGCCTGCACACCTTTCTAAACTGGATCAAAGATCGGCCAATTCAGCTACGCTTTATCGAACTCATGGAAACGGGTGACGGCGGTGATTTATTCCGCAAACATCACGTTTCTGGACAGGTAATTCGCAATCAGCTGGTACAGCAAGGCTGGACGCTGCAGGGCCGCAGCCGCAGTGACGGCCCGGCTCAGGTATTCAGTCATCCTGACTACGTAGGCGAAATCGGTTTGATCATGCCTTACGAGAAAGATTTTTGCGCCACCTGTAACCGGCTGCGCGTATCGGCTGTCGGTAATCTGCATCTGTGCCTGTTTGGTGAGCAGGGTATTCCTTTACGTGATCTGCTGGCCGATGACCTGCAGCAGGACGCGCTCATGGAACGCATTCAGGGCGGATTGAGCACCAAAAAACAGACCCATTTCCTGCATCAGGGCAATACCGGCATCACGCAGAATCTCTCATTTATTGGCGGCTAATCGCCAAAGGGAAAACATTATGAGCAAAGCCAGTGGCGATTTTCAGGCGCTTTCGATAGCTATACTTACCGTTTCCGACAGTCGCACCGAGGCTGACGACAGCTCCGGTGACCACCTTAATGAGGCCGCAACGGAAGCGGGTCACCACGTCGTTGCGCGAGAAATCATAAAAGATAACCTCTATAAGATCCGCGCCGTCGTGTCGCAGTGGATAGCCGACGAGCGAATTGGTGCAGTGATTATCAACGGCGGCACTGGATTTACTGCCGGTGACAACACGCCTGAAGCATTAAAACCGTTGTTTGACCGCGAAATAGAAGGCTTTGGAGAACTGTTCCGCATGCTCTCCTATGAGGACATCGGCACGGCGACTATTCAGTCACGCGCGCTGGCCGGCATGGCGAATCAAACCGTTATTTTTGCCATACCTGGGTCGACCAATGCCTGCACAATGGCTTGGGAGCAGATCATTTCTTCACAGCTTGATGCGCGAAACCGCCCCTGCAACTTTATTCCTCACGTAAGAAAGTAAAACAAAACTATGTCTAGTCTGACGCATATCAATGCCTCCGGTGAGGCCCACATGGTGGACGTTTCCGCTAAAGCAGAAACCGTTCGTGAAGCGCGTGCTGAAGCCTATGTTTCAATGGCTGCCAGCACGCTGGCGATGATTGTTAAAGGCGACCACCATAAAGGTGATGTGTTTGCCACGGCGCGTATTGCCGGTATTCAGGCCGCCAAAAAGACCTGGGATCTGATCCCACTGTGTCATCCGCTGTTGCTCACCAAGGTCGAAGTGAAGCTTGAGGCACAGCCTGAGTTCAGTCGCGTGCGAATCGAAAGCCTCTGCCGCCTCAGTGGTAAAACTGGCGTCGAAATGGAGGCACTCACGGCCGCTTCCGTGGCGGCATTGACCATTTATGACATGTGTAAAGCGGTGCAGAAAGACATGGTACTAGGCCCGATCCGCCTGCTGGAGAAAAGCGGTGGGAAGTCCGGCGACTTCAAGGTGGAGTCATGATTGAGGTTTTGTTTTTTGCTCAGGTTCGTGAACTGATAGGTACCGGTAGCCTGCAGTTGCCCGCAGAATTCGACAGCGTAGATGCATTGCGCCAGGCGCTGTGCCAGCGTGGTGACCGTTGGGCGCTGGCGCTTGAATCTGGCAAACTGCTGGTGGCGGTGAATCAGACGTTGGTTGACGTGACCCACGTCATTAAAGACGGCGATGAAGTGGCGTTTTTTCCGCCGGTAACCGGAGGCTGAATGATGCAAGCAACGCGTATCGTGGTCAATGCTGCGCCTTTTAGCGTCGGTGACGAGTACCAGTGGTTAGCGCAGTCCGATGCCGACGGTGCGGTAGTGACGTTTACCGGCAAGGTGCGAAATCATAATCTTGGCGACAATGTCAGTGCCCTGACGCTAGAGCACTATCCCGGCATGACCGAAAAGGCGCTGGCCGACATTGTTGAAGAAGCCCGTCAACGCTGGCCGCTGCAGCGAGTGTGTGTTTATCACCGTATCGGCGCGCTGTTTCCCGGTGATGAAATCGTGTTCGTTGGCGTCACCAGCGCCCATCGCGGCATGGCGTTCGACGCCACAGAATTCATCATGGACTACCTGAAAACTCGCGCTCCTTTCTGGAAACGCGAGGCCACCGAGCAGGGCGACCGCTGGGTGGAGTCCCGAGAGACGGATCAGGCTGCCGCCAAGCGCTGGTCCTCTTCGTCCTAGGCACTGTCGCGGCGTTGGCTGCGTTCGTGCGCCCGAATCACTGACTTGTGTCAGCTCATCGGGACTGACTCTCTTGCCGCCTTGCTACATCACCTATGACGTTGAGGAGCTAATGGGGCCAGGCACTGTCGCGGCGTTGGCTGCGTTCGTGCGCTTTTGTAAACCAATTGTTTACTGGTCACTGGTGTAACGCGCAGCGGTGGGTTTTTATGATAGGCTTAGATTACTGGTAGGCTGCAATCTCAGCCTTGTTTTTGTCCTCCATGTAAGAGGTAAGCATCATGGATCGATATCCACGCACTAATGGTTCCATCGTTGAACGCGCCAACAGCGGTATTCAGGCCTATATGGCGCAGGTGTATGGCTGGATGACCTGTGGTCTGCTGTTGACCGCTTTCGTCGCCTGGTATGCCTCGCGCTCACCGCAGATCCTCGGATTTATTTTCTCAAGCCAGATAACCTTTTTCGGTTTGATTATTCTCCAGCTCGCGTTGGTATTTGTTATTTCAGGCATGGTGAATCGTCTGAGCGGCACCGTTGCCACCGGGCTGTTTATGCTTTACTCGGCCCTGACCGGACTGACGATTTCGAGTATTTTTATCGTTTATACCGGTTCATCGATTGCCGCTACCTTCTTGGTTGCAGGCGGGATGTTTGGTGCAATGAGCGTGTTTGGTTACACCACTAAACGCGACTTAAGCCGCATGGGTAGCCTGCTGTTCATGGCGCTGATTGGCATTGTGCTAGCATCGGTGGTCAATATCTGGTTGAAAAGCTCGGCCTTGATGTGGGCGGTGACTTACATCGGCGTAGTGGTGTTTGTTGGCCTGACGGCGTATGACACGCAGAAGCTGAAAAACATGGGTGAGCAGCTGTCAGTCAATGATAAAGATAACTTCCGTAAATACTCCATCGTCGGTGCATTAACGCTTTATCTTGATTTCATCAACCTGTTCCTAATGCTGTTGCGTATTTTTGGCAACAGAAGATAAGCAGTTAAAAAGACTAAAAAGGGAGCTGTGAGTAAAATCTCACGGCTCCCTTTTTTATTGATTTCCCTTAATTATTTAACTCGCACGCCGGTCGGTATCTTTCTAAAACTCCACCAAATCTGTGCCGCATTCATCAATACCAAGATTGCAGTCACTAAAAATACCCAGCGGAAACCCAGTGCAGCGGAGACGCCGGAACCAATCAGTGGACCTGCAACGTTGCCCAAATACATAAACGACTGGTTATAGCCAAAGATGCGTCCTGTGACCTGTTCGCTGCTGTATTTAACCAGCAAAGCCTGCACCGCGGGCATCAAGGCGCCATCGCCGAATCCCAGTAAAAAGCGCAAGATGCCTAATTGAACCGGCGTGCTGATAGTGGCCATCAAACAGAACAGCACGAAGCAAAATACCAGCGCGACGATAAGCACCCGATGCGCGCCAATGCGGTCACCGAGCTTGCCAAGCTTGGGCGCTGCCAGCAGTGCAGAAACGCCCGGCACTGCCGCAATTACGCCGCTGATAAAGGCAATATTATGGGTGTTGTCCGAAAGGTTGCGAATAAACAGGGTGAGGATTGGGCTGATAGAACCGTTTGCCAACTGAATCATCATAGTGGTGACAAACAGGCTGATAATCAGCATCGGATATGGCAGCGTCGTAAACACCGCTTTGCCGCTGAGGCGATTGGCCTTGGTAACCGGCACTACGCGCTCTTTAATGAGGAATAATGTTATCAGGAAACTGATGAACAGCAGGCCACCGGTGACATAAAAGACGGTGCGCAGGCCAAGCGTATCGGCCATAAATCCACCGAGCAGCGGGCCGATAATAACCCCGGCAACCTGTCCGGTTGAGAGCGTGCCCAAGGCCCAACCGCTTTTCTCGCGTGGAACCTGTGACGCAACCAGCGCCATCGCGTTGGGAATGTAACCCGACGTTAGCCCCATCAGTGTTCTAAGAATAAACAGCTGCCAGACGTTTTGCGCGAAGCCCTGCAGTACCATGACAATGGCCATGCCAAGAGCAGCGCGCAGCAGCATCAGTTTGCGACCTTTGCGGTCGGCCAAGCTTCCCCAAAGTGGAGCAACGCAGGCTGAAACCAGAAACGTGCCGCTGAACACCACGCCTGACCAGATGCTTAGCGCTTCGTGGTCGTGAACACCAAGTTGCTCAACGTACAGAGGCAGAAAAGGCAGGATTTCACTCATCGCCAGACCGGTAAAGAAACAGCCCAGCCAGACGGAGATTAAATTAAGTTTCCACGTTTCCATTTTATTACGGCGTTGCCTTATGAATGAAATAGTTAACCTCCGTAATCATAGCAAGCTAAAGTTTTATGAGAATGACAAAAAGTGGTAACACGTTAAGCATGGGTTAATTAACGATGCTATAGCAAGCTTAGGCAATTTGGCGGCACAAAGTATCGTTTTTTGGATAAGTTGGGGATATAAATTGCCACTTTGTTTAAGGAGGGTTTTGCATAAGATTTTTAGAACATAAGGTATTAGGGCTATCAGGAATAAGATGATGCTTTTGGCCGGGTGCATATTATGGCGCATCGGCCAAAATTAGGGCGAGTAGCGTTGGTGATAGGTTTTTTCACCAACGCCCGGGGACTTTATTTAACCGCTTTCAATTCTGTAACAGTGATCGTTTCACGGCCTTTCGGATCGGTAACGGTCAGCTGAATTTTTACTTTAAAATTCTTGCTGGCAGGCTTAATGAGGCGAACGCGGGTTGAAACCCCTTCATGGTTCGATATTTGAACCTTCTTGATATTAGTGAGAACTTTCCACTTATAGTTAAATCCCTGTGGCGAAATCCCTTCAGGAGAAGTTGAGTTTGCACCACTGAGAGAGACCCAAAAGGTGGGATCAATTTGCTTAGAGGTTGTGCTTATCTTTGCATCTGGTGCCTGGTCTGCCTGACTGTCAGCCGAGAGGGTTTTTTTAATCCAATCAGCATGAGCCGACACTTTTGTTACTTGTCCCACCTGCCATAGTCCGCGTGACATTAATCCCGAGACAATATAATCACCCTGGCTGTTTAAAAACATCCATGGGCCGCCAGAGTCGCCTTTACCGGTGGTTCCTTGCGAAGCATCATCCGGGTTGCCGATGCATAAATTATTTGCCGGATTAAAGTTGGTATCCGGGTAACCTTCTGGTTTATCTATGCAGAAATGATTAGCAAAAATAGCCCCCTCTGTTTTCATCAGCTTGTTAGAGGTAATGGAGTTGTGGGTTGCACCGAAGCCAATCGCGGTGAGGGCAGTACCGACGGGAAGCTTGACGTTGTCATCGATGCCGTTAAATTTGCCAAAACTGTTCGTTTTAGCGCTGTGAGCGAGCTTAACTAAAGCGATATCATTTTGACCCATGCCGTCATAATCAGGATGAATAACGACTTTTTCGAACTCGGCACTTTCTTTATAAACAGATTTAGGCCAGTACTGCTCTAAACCTATCAGTGCTTCATACCTATCCGCATCCATTTTATCAACGCAATGCGCTGCCGTAAGGAGCCAATCTTTATTCACCATTACGCCGCCACATGTGTGGCTATTGGGTGATATCTCAGCCTTATCATTGGTGATGATCGCGACAAAAGCAGGGAACTCACCGGGAGCCGCTTCTTCGCCTTTAAGAATTTTTGTATCAATATTTCCCGCTATAGCTGAGGAAGCGGAGCTTAATAAAGCCAGACTGATGGCAGCACCTAAAAAATGTCTTATTTTCATTTAAATTCCTTTTATGTGTTTGAATTGCAATGTAACTTCCAGTTACACATTGACATATTTTTTTTCGGAATGGCCTTGATCTGAATAAGATATCTCTTTTAATAAAGGGGAATGTTCTCAAGGGGTTGAGAAGATAGAAATAAGAGGGGGGATTTTGTGTCTCTCTGTCTCTCCAATCATTGAGACTTTTGTCCGGCATACACGCACTCATTTACAGCTTGAATCATATAAATGCGCGTCTTGCTGTGATATCTGTTAGAATATCCACAACTGGCGCACTGCAGTTTGTGCCGAATCCTCGTGGTAATGCCTCATTTGCCTCGTCTGATCATCCATTCTTGAAACTGCACCGAACCTGTTCGGGTTAGAGTGGACTGGAGTTTTTCCCTATATGTCATTTGATTCTCTCGGCCTGAGTGCCGACATTCTGCGTGCTGTTGAAGAGCAGGGCTATAACACACCTACGCCTATACAGCAGCAGGCAATACCTGTTGTGCTGCAGGGCCGTGATTTGATGGCCAGCGCTCAAACCGGTACGGGTAAGACCGCCGGTTTTACCCTGCCTGTTTTGCAATTGCTCCTCAACACCAGCGTTCCGATTCAAGGACGTCGTCCGGTTCGTGCTCTGATCCTCACGCCAACCCGCGAACTGGCGGCTCAGATCGGTGAAAACGTCACGGCTTACAGCAAACACTTGAGCCTGCGTTCGCTGGTGGTGTTTGGTGGCGTGAGCATTAATCCACAAATGATGAAACTGCGCGGCGGCGTCGATATTCTGGTGGCAACGCCGGGTCGATTGCTGGATCTGGAACACCAGAGAGCGGTTGATTTATCACAAGTACAAATTTTGGTTCTGGATGAAGCTGACCGCATGCTGGATATGGGCTTTATTCACGACATCCGTCGTGTATTGGCCAAGCTGCCAGCCAAACGTCAGAACCTGCTGTTCTCTGCGACCTTCTCTGACGAAATCAAAGGGCTGGCGAGCAAATTGCTGACCAATCCTGCTTCTGTTGAAGTGGCGCGTCGTAATACCGCCTCTACCCAAATCGAGCAAAGCGTTCACTTCGTTGACAAACGTCGTAAAAGAGAACTGCTTTCGCAGATGATTGGTACCGGTAACTGGCAGCAAGTGTTGGTCTTCACCCGCACCAAGCACGGCGCCAACCATTTGGCCGAGCTGCTTAATAAAGATGGCATTACTGCCGCGGCTATTCACGGCAACAAAAGCCAGGGCGCACGTACTCGCGCATTGGCCGATTTTAAGGCCGGTGGAATTCGGGTGCTGGTCGCCACTGACATCGCCGCGCGCGGTCTGGATATCGACCAGTTGCCGCACGTTGTTAACTATGAACTGCCAAACGTGCCTGAGGATTACGTGCACCGCATCGGTCGTACCGGTCGTGCAGAATCTACCGGTGAAGCGATTTCACTGGTGTGCGTAGACGAACACAAACTGCTGCGCGACATTGAGCGTTTGCTCAAGCGCGAGATCCCTCGTATTGCGTTGCCTGGCTATGAGCCAGACCCGTCTATCAAAGCTGAGCCGATCGTTAATGGTCGTCAGGGCAGCGGTGGCGGCGGTCGTGGTGCACCACGCCAGGGCGGCGGCGGACAACGTTCTGGCGCACCACGTCAGGGCGGCAACGGTCAACGCAGTGGTAACGGCGGCAGCGCTGGCAATGGCGGTAATGGGTCAGGCGAAAGCCGTCCATCACGTCCACGTCAGGGCGGGGCTGCTCACGCAGGTCAGCGTCGTACAGGCGCAGCCGGTGGCCGCAGGTCTTCAGGCGAGTAATAACGCCTCGTCTCGCGGAATCATATCTATCAAGCCCTCTGTCTCAGAGGGCTTTTTTTTTGCCTTTCATCAGCTATAACCAGATGCGATAAGCACAGCGCCGAGCACCCTGCAGAATATGCTCAGTGCGTTCTACGTGAGCGTCCAGCGTTTTACTAAACACTTCGCGTTCTGCCCGACAAAAGCCCTGACAGGTGGACGCCGCCGCGCAAATTGGGCAGTGATTTTCAACCAGTAAATAGCTGTCATCCTCCTGCTTCTCCCAATCGGCCATATAGCCTTCACGGGTGCGGATTGCCGCCAGGCGACTCAGCCTCTCTTCCAGCGAATCTGCGCCCTGCATAGCAATTTGGTAGTGTTGCAGCGTCTCGGTTTCGCGGGTAGTGATAAGCTTATCCAGCGCGTCTTCACCCAGCGATGAGCGGATCATTCTCAGTAATTGCACGGTTAAATCAGCATGACTGTCAGGGAAGCGCGCGTGGCCTTCTGCCGTCAGCAACCAATATTGGACTGGTCTGCCGACGCCCTGGGTAATGGCTTTACTTTCAACCAATCCCTCTTTGGCCAATTTAACAAACTGCTGGCGCATGGCTTCGCCAGTGGTGCCCAGAATTTTTCCGGCGTCGCTGGCCTGCAGCTCACCGCGAGTTTTCAGCAGCATCAGCAACCGTTCGGCGACGCTTTGTTTAGCGCCTTGTGAATTTTCCAAGTCTTTACTTGACATATTGTGACGTCGGGTCCTAGATTATGGCAGGAATTATTATTCCAAGAGAAAGCTTGTTTTAATGTAAACCAATCACGCCGGGAGTTCAATCTCGTTGTGTCGGGTCAATAAATGGGATGCCAGTAATGTCAGATAATCACAGTGGATGGGGCGGTTTGTTTACGGCAGAAAACCGAGGTAGCGCGATTACTCTGAGCGGAGGCGTAGCGCTGTATGCGACCAACAGCTATATCGTGATCACGATTTTGCCTTCGGTAGTGCAGGATATCGGCGGCATGGCCTGGTATGCCTGGAACACTACGCTTTTTGTGGTCAGCGCCATTATGGGATCGGCCCTGTCGGCTCGCCTGCTTAGCAAATGTGGGCCGCGCAAAGCCTATTTGTCCGCTACCGCCATTTTTATGTTCGGCGCTGCTATCTGCACTGTGGCCCCTTCGATGCCTGTTTTACTGTTAGGCAGGGCGGTGCAGGGACTTGGAGGCGGATTTCTGTTTGCACTCTCCTATGCGATGATCAATCTGGTATTCAGTGAGGCGTTGTGGCCGCGAGCGATGGCGCTGATTTCGGCGATGTGGGGGGTAGCCACGCTGGTGGGGCCGGCGGTCGGTGGCGTATTCGCCGAGCTTCACGCCTGGCGCTATGCTTTTGGCCTGCTGCTGCCGATCACGATGCTGTTTGCGCTGCTGGTATGGAAAAGCCTTCCCGCCAGGCAGGAGAAGGCGCCGGTAGCCGAACCGTTACCGCGTTTACAGCTGGTGTTATTGGCCAGCGCGGTGTTAGCCATTTCTGCGGGCAGCCTGTCAGAGCATGCTTGGGTCAATATCTTGGGCATCGTATTGGCCTCGTTGCTTATTCTCTGGTTACGAAAAAGAGAGTTTACCTCACAGATAAGGCTGTTACCGCGTAATGCGCTTTCTTTGTCTTCTCCGCTCAGTGCGCTGTTTTTAACCATGGCACTATTGATGATTGGCATGGGGTGCGAAATTTACGTGCCTTATTTCCTGCAGCACTTACACGGGCAATCCCCGTTATTGGCGGGATACATTACCGCCGCCGCCGCTGCCGGGTGGACGCTAAGTGAGATGTGGAGTGCCGCCTGGACCGGAAAACGGGCCAGCGCCGCCATTAAGGCCGGGCCGGTGCTGATGCTATTTAGCCTACTGTGCCTGCTTTTTTCAATGCCGCTGGTATTGGGCGAACCGTGGTTACATATGAGTGGAATCGTGCTGGGATTGGTGGTGTTAGGATTTGCTACCGGGCTTGGTTGGCCACATTTATTAACTCGCGTATTGCAACAGGCCGATCCGGAAGATAAGGAAAAGGCCGGCGCTTCAATTAGCGTGGTGCAGTCTTTTGCTGCGGCAATGGGGACGGCGCTGGCGGGCACGGTCGCCAACCTGTCGGGCATCAATGCGACTGGCGGCCCAGAAAGAGCCAGTCACGCTGCATTCTGGTTGTTTATGGTGT
Organism: Rouxiella sp. S1S-2; assembly: GCF_009208105.1. Lineage (NCBI taxonomy): Bacteria > Pseudomonadati > Pseudomonadota > Gammaproteobacteria > Enterobacterales > Yersiniaceae > Rouxiella > Rouxiella sp. S1S-2. Next base: position 4,084,542 of record NZ_WFKL01000001.1, on the reverse strand, counting down.
TTTTACTCGCGCCACTCATGGCCATTATCAGTTCGCGCAGGGCAACGCGCTCAAAATCGGTCAGGCAACCGGCAGAAAGCCTGAACTATAAGTAAGTCGCCCATTGCCTTGGCGAGCCGTTCGCCCGTATTATTGCGCGTCTTTTTTAAGGGTTGAACGGCTATGCGAGTATTACTGGCTCCGATGGAAGGCGTACTGGATCCTCTGGTGCGCGAACTTCTCAGCGAAGTGAACGATTACGACCTCTGTATCACCGAATTCTTGCGCGTGGTCGATCTACTGCTGCCGGTAAAATCGTTTTATCGCCTCTGTCCTGAACTGCATAATCAGAGTCGTACGCCTTCGGGAACGCCGGTGAGAGTGCAGTTACTGGGCCAGTATCCGCAGTGGCTGGCCGAGAACGCCGCTCGTGCGGTTGAACTGGGGTCTTACGGTGTGGATCTTAACTGTGGTTGCCCCTCTAAAACGGTGAACGGCAGCGGGGGGGGGGCCACGTTGTTAAAAGACCCCGAGCTTATCTATCTCGGGGCGAAGGCCATGCGCGAGGCCGTACCGGCAGATTTACCGGTCACGGTAAAAATTCGTCTGGGCTGGGACTCGCTGGCGCAAACGCTGGAAATCGCCGATGCGGTACAGCAGGCCGGTGCCACGGAACTTACCGTGCATGGCCGTACCAAAGAGGACGGTTACAAGGCCGATCGCATCAACTGGCAGGCAATCAGTGAGATTCGCCAGCGCTTAAGTATTCCGGTGATTGCCAACGGCGAAATATGGGATCACGCCAGTGCGCAGCGGTGCATGCAGGTGACGGGGTGTGACTCAGTTATGATCGGACGCGGCGCGCTTAACGTGCCGAATCTCAGCCGCGTGGTGAAATATAATGACCCGAAAATGCCGTGGCCGCAGGTGATTGAACTACTAAAAAAATATACCTATCTGGAAAAACAGGGCGACACCGGTTTATATCACGTGGCGCGCATCAAGCAGTGGCTGGGTTATTTACGTAAAGAGTATCAGGAGGCCACGGAAGTCTTTACGCAGGTCCGCACGCTAAATACGTCTAAAGATATTGCCCTGGCGATACAAGCCTTGTAAATAAGACCCTCTCCCTGTGGTTTCAGGAATTCTCTCCTTACGTTTAAAATACGTCCGATGAACATCATCAGGCGTATTTACTGCGGATCCTACTTTGCCTAATTTATCGATGAGTTTCAGGAAGGAGGGTGACAGTTTGCCGTCGTCATCTTTTTGAAATAATGGAATGAAAAAGTCGCATGCCGATTGTGGTTGAGGGAATATGTACAGCGGCAGGTTACGACATGCATTTTTGATATTATCGCTGCGGCAAATTTTGCTGCTATAAATGATGATTATTGCAATTAAATCAAGAGATGAGCTTTGACTATCAGCACAATACTCCCTCGAGGGTGGAGGTTTTTGTCCCTCCTCATACTGTTATTCACCGCGTTAATCCCCTATGGGCAGGCTGCGACGCCCCCTTTCAGCGGTCCCGGTCGTGCGCTCGCGGTCGTGCCTCCGATAACGGACTGTGCCGAGCTGGCGGACGTTGATTTATCCTCAATAGGTGGCGCAGGCAGTAAAGTGATGTCGGTGCGTGAAGTGGTGAAAGGCGACGTTTTCTGCGAAGTCAAAGGGCTACTTAAGCCGACTATTAATTTTACGGTGCTGCTGCCCATCAATAACTGGGGGCAACGCTATCTGCAGCTTGGCTGCGGCGGACTTTGTGGCCGCGTTCAGCTACAGCTTGACGGCGCAGCGGGCTGTACTCCGCTTAACAATAGCGGTTTTGTCATTGCGGCGACGGACATGGGGCACGTCACCGGCGAGGCGGATTTTGGTAAGGACCCGCAGAAAAGGCGCGACTTTGCTTACCGCAGCGTGCATCTCACCAGCGTTGCGACTAAAAAACTGATCTCGGCTTACTATGGGCGCGCCGCTGCTTACGCCTACTTTAGCGGATGCTCGGACGGCGGACGTGAGGCCCTGGTCGAAGCGCAGCGCTATCCCAACGACTTCAACGGGATTATTGCGGGTGCGCCGGTCACCACTTTTCAGGTGCACAAGGCGCTTGATCACGGCTGGAACGCGGTCTCCAACACCGACGCCAGCGGTAACGCAATTATTACCGCCAGACAACTGCCGATGATTCATCAGGCGGTGCTGGAACGGTGCGACGCAGAGGACGGTCAGAAAGACGGGCTGATTTCCGACCCGCAAAACTGTCATTTTGATCCCTCGGTTTTAAGCTGTGCCGACTTGTCCGCCGATAATATTGCGGGGTTGGACTGCCTGTCGGAAGAGCAAATCAGCACGTTGCGCAAAATCTACGCGGGTCCGCGCGACAGTAATAGTGGGTTGCTGTTGACGCCAGGTGGCCCCTTGCCGGGTTCTGAGCTTGCCTGGGCGGGCCTGTTTGTGCCGAAAAAGACTGGCGACCTTAACTACAGTCAGGCGGTGGCACTTTCGACCTTGAAGTATCTGAATTTTGAAAAGAATCCCCCTGCCAGCTATACGCTTAAAGACTTGAAATTTAACAAACAAACGCTGGCCGACTTAACCCGTCTGCACCCGCTTTATGATGCAACCAATTCCAACTTGCAGCCGTTTTATGCTGCTGGCGGTAAGCTGATTCTATGGCACGGCTGGGCCGATCCCAGCATTTCACCGCTCAACTCGCTGGCTTATCATCAGGCACTGGCGCAGACCATGGGCGCCGTAACCCGTGAGAAATTTGAACGTCTTTATATGCTTCCCGGTGTCTATCACTGCTCAACCGGTGAAGGCCCGAGTCAGATTGATTTTTTATCGCCGATGCTTGACTGGGTTGAGCTAGGTAAAGCCCCTGACAGCGTGGTCTCTTATCAGGTTGAGCCTGGGCAAAAGAGCAAATTGGTCACCAAGGCTCTGCAGGGGGACATGAAGCTTGAATATATTGCCGACGGTGCCGTCTCACGTCCGGTTTTCCCGTATCCGGATTACGCGGTTTACAGGGGTAAAAGTGATGTTAGAAAAGCGGAGAATTATATGCGTAAGCGCCTGGCGAATGTGCCTCAAAATTATCCCTGGCTGGGAGAGGGTATGTTTAAACCCTATAGCTTTGCTGACTGATATTATCAGCAAAAATCCCGACCTGCCTCACGCCATTCGAGCCAGTGCCTTTATCTCTGCGGGCAATGCCGTTGATGTATTGAACAGTCGCTGTGAAAGTGTTCACTTACCGGCAACCCCAGAGAATATAAGGCAGTCATAATAGAGTTGTGACAGAATTTGTCACAAATCCTCCGCGTAAATCAGAGTGCGCGGAGGATTATCCTCCCTTATAATTCGCCAGCAGTATTCGCCGCCCCATTAATGACAACCTTTTTAGATACAGAGCAATGCATGTGAAAATCCGTCTTTTGGTATTGAGCTTTTTAGCCCTGAATGCAAGCATGATAATGCCTGTTGACGCCTTGGCTGCCAGCAAGTCTCAGCCGGTTGTCTCTCCTCTTGTACAAATTGCTTCCGGCAGCGCCATGGTGGTTGATCTTAAAACCCATGAAGTGATTTATTCCCGGGATCCGGATCAGGTCAGGCCAATTGCCTCCCTGACGAAATTGATGACGGCCATGGTGACGCTGGATGCCAAGCAGCCCCTCGATGAAGTGATCTCGGTTGATATCCATAACACCCCTGAAATGCGCGGCGTATTTTCCCGTGTAAAAGTGAACAGTGAAATTACCCGTCGGCAGATGATCCAACTGGCGCTGATGTCTTCAGAAAACCGCGCGGCGGCCAGTTTGGCGGCGCACTATCCGGGAGGCTATGACGCATTTATTCGTGCGATGAATGCTAAGGCTAAAGCATTGGGCATGACTCACACCCATTATGTTGAACCCACCGGCCTTTCAATTCATAACGTGTCAACCGCGCGTGATTTAACGCGGTTGCTGATGGCGTCGCGACTGTATCCGCTGATGGGTGAGCTGAGTACTACGCAGGAGAAAACGGCCGTCTTTAGTCATCCTGCCTATGCGCTGCCGTTTAGAAATACCAATCATCTGATTATGAATTCCAAATGGAGCATTCAACTGACTAAGACTGGCTATACCGATGAAGCCGGTCACTGCCTGGCAATGCGCACGGTGATAAACGGTAAGCCGGTTACGCTGGTGGTGCTTGACGCGTTTGGCAAATTTACGGCCTTTGCCGATGCGGCGCGTTTACGCACCTGGATGGAAACGGGTAAAAGTGCTCCGGTGCCGCAAATTGCAAAAGTTTATCGCAAAGAGAAAGATCAACAGCGCACTGAGCCAAGCGAAGAGCAAGCTACTGATTGATTTGAAGAACAGGTTAATTTGATTTGATAGCCCATCCGGCTTGACGCGGCGGATGGGCTATTGAGTTACTGTTGATTTAAATAACGCGCGGAGGCCTAAAATATAAGCTTGAAGACGCCAGTGATGGTCAGCAGACCGACAATAAAGATAATGGCGATTGCCCATAAAATGATTTTCATATTCTCTCCTTAAGTAGGTACGCCTCAGAATAAAGAACGCTAATTCAACGATATTCTTAGTTCAAGTATAGCCCCTGTCTGAAAAAATACTTTTTACTCACCCCTCATCGTTTTCAAGCGCGGCGCAGGCAACGGCTGCGGCAACTTCCAGCGGGGAGGAACCGACGGGCAGCAGGCGGCTACTCATCGAAGCCCCGATGGTCAGCGCGTAGGCGGTGCAAAATGACGCCTGCGTTTTGTCGAGCTCAAGGTCGGCGGCAGGTCATTGTCATTATGTACATGACAGATAGGTGATGAGCTAACACAGAGATAACATGATTTGAGGGTATGACACTGGGATATGTTTTAATGTCATAACGTTAGTTACCGGCATATCGCTATACCCCGGATGCGATAAAGAAAAGCCATGAGGGATTCAACGTCAGCCTGTCGCGCGGTGGGAGGGGCGCAAAGATGAAATACTGGAGTGGATGCTTTATGGGTGTTTGTGCCGGCAGCGGCCGTGAAATATATTCAAGAACTGTAGGGTGATTTGTAGCAGAGAGAAAGGAATGACAATCCCTGCCACTGGAGGCGAGCCTTACTGATAGCCGACTTCCGGCGCGCACTAGGAAATCATTCTTTTATGACGAATCTCGATAATGATATTATTTTCAGCTAAGGCAGATAACATATTATCGATATTTTTCATGTTTGACTCGTCCAGATTTGCGTCCCATTCGTCCAAGAGAATGATTCGCGAATCGCTGTTTAACAGTGACGCCATTTGATATAACTGTTTTTGGCCGGTTGACCCCGAGTTAGTATCTTTACCAACCTGTATATTAGGACCAAAAAATAGTGCATCAGGATGTTTGCTTTTTATATATTTAATAAGTGAGGACTTTCCAGCACCATTACTCCCTGAGACCAGGTACCGGCCTGTAGTATTCTTTGTTTCCAGGCCAAGCTCCATGAAGGCATGTGCATTAATTATTCGTCCGCTTGCTACCTCAATGACTGAAACTTTTTCATTATCTATATTGGATAAATAATCATATCCAGTAAGGCTTGATGAAAAAGCGTCCAATTTTTGGATTTTATTTTTCAATAACATAATTTGACTCGTACTCATACTTGCCGCATGGATATTTTGAAAAAGCTGTAACGTCCTGGGTAATACAGCCACCATCGCGCCAATGGCTAAAGAGTTGTTCAGCACCTGATAGTATGAAAACAGGACCAAAAGCGGAATTGAGACAAGAATGGGAGCGCAAGAAATTATTTGTTCTAATATTTTATACGATTCTATTTTTTTGAAATAAACATCTATCTTTTTTTTAGAAGATGCGAATGCCCACTGCGATGATTTCTTATCACCGTAAAAAATATTATCCCAAATTTTTCCTATTGAAAGTAATGCGACTAATTTTTCATTCTGCATACTGCTTGCTATGAGTCCTATTTTACCTTTTGATGCATACAACAGTATCACTGACAGACACATGCAGAAAACGATCACGCCAGCCAATTCAGCGCCAAGGATAACGAAAAGGGCAATTGTGGTAAAAATAACATTAAAATATATTGCCAAAATTTCGATAAAGGCAAAGCCTGCTTCATCGAGCGTGCTCAAAGCCTCACCGCTTAACCATAGTTGTGTTGATCTTTTATTTTCTTCGGTTGAAATTGAATGATCCTTTGAAATGTCAATCAACGTCTTTTGATAGTATTTCTCCCACAAATCATTAGAGAGCTTAACCCGATAGAACAACGAAGCAGAACCGAGAAGATAGGCAATAAAGATAGCGAAGAAAAACAGGCCCGTGTAGTAAAATGACTCCATTGGAAGCATGGCCACTTTCTCACCGGCTAACCCGATGAAATAAGTGGACAGCCCCACTAAAACTTGTTGCAGACATATCAATACAAGACATATCACAAAGAACTTGTTTAAAAAAATCCTATTCATCTTTATTCAACATTTAATCCAAGCGTTTTTAATATGTGTACCATCTTTGGCTTGACGGCAAGAGGTATTTCTTCCATAAAACGGGATATCTTATTGTCAACATCAGTGATACCCATTTTTGAAAAAATCACTGTCCTATCTTCTGAGCTATAAGAGGAGGCGAGACAGGACAAGAACAGGCGATCATTAGATTCAGTATAAAGCGGTTTAATTTTGTCGATAATAAACTGTGATGATCTTCGCTGAGTTACTGAAGAAACAAGTTTCAATTTTAGGTTTTTTTCGTTATCAGTTTCAGATGCATCAACATAATCCTGCAAGAGGTCAATGTTACCAGGATGATATAAAAACTCAGACATTTTAATCATCAGCCAAAATTGCTCAGTCGCAGAGGAACATTTTAATTCCTGTAAAAACTGGCTTCTACACGTCTCGGCATCAATCATTGATAATAGCTTGAAATATTTTATTTTTTTGTTAAAGCTAATGTCTGTTGCTGAATGATTAACGCGGAGGAACGGCGGAAAATAATTCAGTTGTGGAGAGAGTTCAGTGATCGGGTGTGTTCTTACTATCAGACTTACCGTCGGCTGCTCTAAATGTAAAACAGCATGTTTCTCTGTTCTGCCAAAGGGAATGATTCGGCAGTCTCCGGTTTTACTGATATAGGCTTCAGTTAATTTTATGCTTCCCATGCTCAGGTTATGGCTGACTTCGGTTTCTTCGTCAAAAGAATAAATCGTATTCAGTGCACTTCCTTGGAGTTGCAATAACACACCGGAGAATCCGTGATCGTGTATGGAGGTGTCCTTATCCCACCAGTTCAGGAGTTCTATATAAAACTTTCCATTATCAAATAACTTCATGTGCAACTCTGAAAATTCTGACGCTATTTGAATTTTATTCAATGCGTTGAGATTCAAAAGTGAGTTAAGCTGGTTAAAGGAAAATAATGAGGTTATATCTGCCAGATCCATCTCTGACTTGGCTATATTTGCAAATGAATAACAGCTATAGTCGTCCCTGCGCCATCTCGCTTCAATTTTATCCGCAAGAACTTCGATTTCTTTTAACATGATTAATCCTTTAGTGTAGGTTTTCGCGGACTGTCAATATAAAATCTTTTGTTCTTTTCGTGATAAGATTATCCAGATTCTCCAAGTCTAGTATTTCTGATATTGAACGTTTGGTATTTTCTCTCAGGGTATTTGTCGGTGGGTGAATGGTGACATTGCCGGCGGTGAGAAATGTCTTTCGAGCATTCAAAATTTCATGCGAAACCAAAATGCTGTGTACAACTTTATCTAAGGGCCTTTTTTTACCCAGCAGTGCAGAAACTGAATAATTCTCTGGCTTGATGATTTCTGTGTAATTGAATTGTTCATGACAACGTTCATCAACAAATAAAAGGTGATGTGTGAGTTCATGTAGTAAAAACTCGGCAACATCGTGAGTTGTTAATGTACCGTGACCGCTAATCCAGATACTGCCAATGGCCGTCGAAGATGAACCGCCAAAAGACGAGACGCTAGATCTATTTGCAGACTTCCTGAAAAAAATAGTGTGGATCACTAGATCAAATACCAATTTTACGTCTAAATTACATTCGACTAAATGGGCGTAACCATTTCTCACAAGCTCCGATAATTCTTCATATTTTTCCGCACTGTGTTTCTCTCCAACCATTTAACCTGATTAAGATCGTCGAGAGCACTTGGCTGGTAAGCTAGCCTTAAGGCATTGACCGCGGCTTCGTTAGAGACAATTATGTTATTTGTTTGGTTAATAGGATGGTATGGCTGATGATTTTTTAAGAAATCTAAATAAAATGGCCTCAGGTCATCAACATCTTTAATTTTTCCTGAGTCAGCATGACTTCGTGAAAGAAGGTACACATCTTTAATTATTTCATCTCTTCCTAGAATACTGAGAATATCGGATTCCTGAATGAAGATAGCACCCATTAAATGGGTGCAAAGGATTTAAACATCAAATGCGAGCATGTTCATTGGCCCGAGAAGAGAAACTTCTTTACTTTCCATTTTGGAAACCTGAGTTTCAGTTACATTAATTTCAGTTTCTTTTACAGAATCGATCAATTCTTGAATGTTCATTATTAATCTACCTTTATGTAATGGAGTCTATAGCCCCCAATATATTTACTGGGTGTTCAAAACATTAATGCGGTATGTTCTTTACGGCAAGGATGGATTCACATTATTGCAACACACATCAAACTTTTTAATCATTGAAATACTTTTCCATCATATAGATTTTATGAAAATGACGGCATTATATTTACCGTGTCAATATGATGGATATGACTTATTTTCTAAGTGTCAATTGCAAAATAAATCAGCGAAAAATATTTAACTTTTTACCAACATTGATGTTTATCCGTACAAGCACAGGTTAGGAAAAACATAACTTGAAATCTCATGTTGAATGCGATTTATTGAATAAATTGGAGAATTATATTGGCCATTAATTAAAAAGTATTGCAAATCATTCTGTTAAATTTAATTAATGTAAGTAATTATAAATTCATTGATTTTATTTAGAATAATTTATTTAATTGGTTGCGCGATGGATATAAATTAATCGAATGGGTTGCAAAGTAATAATTATATTTTTATCTACCATCCTCACTTGTAAAACTTTTTTCTGCGGCTCGCACCTCTGCCAGCACACGCTATACTTGTTCATAAGGTCGCCACCTTTTATCCCTCTGTTGCTCGTTCGATTTAACAGAGTGAAAGGAATGATTTCAGGCCGCTGTAGGCGACTGCCAGCTGGCAAGGGGGTGTATCATGGTCAATCATGTCTGGGGACTGATGTCTCGTCCAGGTCCCGAATTGCAACGTATTCAACGTGAACATGAAACGGTAACGCACGTCTATTCCCATCATGTTCTGCTTATGGCAGCTATTCCCGTGGTGTGTTCCTTTATCGGTACCACCCAGGTTGGTTGGAATTTTGGTGATGGTCAGAATTTACAAATCACCATGCTAACCGCGGCCTCCATTGCAGCGGCTTTTTACGTACTTATCCTTTGTGCCGTCGCGTTGATGGGGCGAATCATCTATTGGATGGCGCGCCGGTATGAAAGTCGACCCAGCCTGAACAGCTGTATCGTGTTTGCTGGCTATGTGGCAACGCCGATGTTTCTTAGCGGAATAGTCGCGCTTTATCCACTGGTGTGGCTGTGTCTGTTTGTCGGCCTGATAGGCCTGTGCTACAGCGGATATTTGCTGTATCTGGGGATCCCAAACTTCCTGGAAATTGACCATCGTGAAGGTTTTCTGTTCTCCAGTTCGACGCTGGCGATGGGCGTGCTGGTGCTAGAGTTCTTGCTGGCACTGACAGTGATTATGTGGGGTTATGGTTCAAAACTCTTTTAACTGAGGACTGATTATCAATTTATTCAAGGTTACTGATGGGTTACAAATTGCACGCTAAATCCCCGTTGGATAGTTCATCCTGCGGGGATTTTCTTTTCTAATCAGCTTTGCCAATGTTTTAGTTTACTGGTTTTGCCCACGCCGGGGTTGAAGCTGTTTGTGGGGTCAGCCTGCTGGTAAAATGCCTGCAAATGCGGTTTGGCGACATACAGATGCCCAACGTTGTGTTCAGCAGGATATTCCGCCCCTTTAGCATCAAGAATTTCAAGCATCTGATGCTTCAACTCCTTGCTGTTTACCCCTTTCTTGACGATGTAATCCTGATGGAAAACGTGACACATAAAGTGTCCGTAATAGAGCTTGGCCACCAATTTATTATCAATTTCGGGCGGTAACACTTCAAACCAGTCGCGATCGTTGCGGCGCAGTGCGATGTCTAAGGCCAGAATATCCTCAACCTCTTTTTCATGCACGGCGTGATAGCGCACTGCAGCTCCCGCGGCGGCGAATCGATGCAGGAAGGCCTTTTTCCCTTCATCGGCTGAACAGACAAAAAAGTCGCCGTCTCGGTCGGCAAAAAAATGGGTCAAAAAGTTTTGCGCCTCTGCAACGCCCGCACCGCTCATTTTTAGCAGCAGGTGATGCTCATAGCGGTCGCGATATTTCTTCATTCTTGGCGGTAAATGATTGGGCAGGGCGCGACTCAGGCACTGCATTACCCGATCGCTGAAATTTTTTGGCAGGAAAGGGACTTTGCTGACCCGCGCGTCAAATTTACCTTTAGCGGTAAACATATCTGGCATTTTATCGGTGCCAAGTTTGTCGATCATCAGGAACGTATCTTTACCGTAGACTTCGGTAATATCAAAAATATCCCGGTGCATATATTCACCGGCCACCGGCAAGTTTTCAAACTGGGTAAGCATACCGCGCCGAAGATCGGTAAGCACGGCGGTGCTGTCGGTGCCGATGTAAAATACCTGCTGCAGCGGTTCGGCTTGAAACGTGTCAAGCCGTACGGCAAAAATCGCCAATTTTCCGGCACATCCCGAGGCTTCATACAGGCGTCGAGCGTCTGCGTTGAAACGTGAGGGAGTATCCGCATCGACATCGCGCACGCGCTCGGCATAGTCATGATCAGAAGCTTGCAGCACGCCATTTTCAACATCCTCAGGCGTATATTGCTCGTTTTGCAAACGGGTCAGAATTTCTTCGGGGGTATCGCCAAGTCGAATGCCCAGATGGTTGATAAGCTCAAGCTCTCCCTGCACATTTACCTGTGCATACAGCGCCATTTCGGTATAAGCCGGCCCGCGTTTAACCAGCGAGCCGCCCGAATTATTGCAGACCCCGCCGACTACCGACGCCCCGATGCATGACGACCCGATAACCGAGTGAGGCTCACGGCCTAGGGGTTTAAGACGTTTTTCAAGCTGGTATAAGGTGCCGCCGGGGAAGCTAATGACCTGTTTCCCGTCGTTAATCAGCTGAATATCGTCGAGTTTTAAGGTGCTGAAAATCACGATATCGCGATCGTAATCATCGCCGCTGGGCGTTGATCCTTCGGTCAAACCGGTGTTGGCTGCCTGCATGATGACAATTTTATCCGCCTCAACACAGGCCTGCAGCAGTTGCCATTGCTCAAGCAGAGTTTGCGGAAATACCACCGCCAGCGCGTTGCCGCCTCCAGAGCGGAAGCCTTTTCGATAGCGTTCTGTCTGACTTTGCGACGTCAACACGTTACGGCTGCCCGAAATGGTTTTAAGTTTTTCTATCAACGCAACGTTACTCGTCGATGTGGAATGAGGATGTTGAGTCATTCTGCCTCCCTGTCTCTTTATGACGGCACGTTTTGCCGATAGCTTGCTTGTAATCATAGGCCTAATAATTAGGTCAGGCGTTAAGGATAGGCTTTTTCAATAATTAATGGGTCATCTTTTAGCCATTAAACCATCATCAATCTGTCACAGTTGTCCCGCTTAATGGGCGTCAGAATCTGTAAGCAACCGGAGACAGCATAATGGCGCAAGCGCAACTTAAGCTGGCACAGGCTGAATACCCTCAGGCCGAGCCAGAGCATCAGAATAAAGTTTTAGACGTGAAAGGACTGGTTAAATCCTACAAGTCAGGCTCTCGCGTGCTCAACAATATTAATTTTGAACTGCACGCGGGAGAGTTTGTTGCCGTGATTGGCCGCTCCGGTGCAGGTAAATCAACCCTGCTTCACGTGCTCAACGGCACTATTCCTCTGAGTGAAGGCAGCGTGGTTTGCCATTACGACGGCGGTGATAAACAGGAACTGGCGGGGCTGACTGGCAAGGCACTGCGCCGCTGGCGTGCAGGCTGTGGCATGATTTTTCAGGATTTCTGTCTGGTACCTCGTCTAGACGTTTTAACAAACGTGCTGTTGGGGCGCCTTAGCCAGACATCAACGTTGAAATCTTTCTTTAATCAATTTGACGACGAAGACCGTGCTCGTGCGATTTCACTGCTCGAATGGCTGCACATGTTGCCTCATGCACTGCAGCGCGCCGAGAATCTGTCGGGCGGCCAGATGCAGCGGGTGGCGATTTGTCGTGCCCTGATGCAAAACCCGAAAATTCTCTTGGCCGATGAGCCGGTGGCTTCACTCGACCCTAAAAATACCTTACGTATTATGAACGCGCTTAAAAAAGTCAGTGAAGACAATATTGCGGTGATGGTTAACCTGCATTCTGTTGAGCTGGTGAAAGATTTCTGTACCCGGGTCATTGGTATTGCTCATGGCGAGATTATTTATGATGGGCATCCTGATTATCTGACTGATTCAATCCTGCATAAACTTTATGGCGAAGAAAGTGAAGCGGTAAACGCATAACTCACCAAACTACTACACAAGGTTACTACTAAATGAAGAAGCTATTACGTCTGGCGGTATTTGTTGCAGGATCAATGGCAGCAATGAATAGCATGGCCGCAGATGCACCAAAAGAATTGAATTTAGGTATTCTTGGCGGCCAGAACGCCACACAGCAAATCGGCGATAACATGTGTGTAAAACAGTTCTTTGATAAAGAGCTGAACGTTGATACTAAATTACGCAACTCTTCCGACTACTCTGGCGTTATTCAGGGCCTGTTAGGCGGGAAAGTCGATATGGTATTAAGCATGTCACCTTCTTCTTTCGCATCGGTCTATCTTAATAATCCGAAGGCCGTCAGCATTGAAGGTATTTTGGTCGACGATACTGACCAGTCACGTGGCTATCACTCCGTGGTTCTGGTTAAGGCCGACAGCAAATATAAAAAGCTGGAAGACCTGAAAGGCACCGCCTTCGGTTTTGCTGACCCAGACTCTACGTCGGGTTACCTCATCCCGAACGCCGCATTTAAGAAGAAGTTTGGTGGTAATACCGACGACAGCTATAACCACTTCTTCTCCAGCACCACCTTTTCAGGTGGTCATGAGCAGGACATTCTTGGCGTGCTGAACGGTCAGTTTGCTGGTGCAGTTGCCTGGGCATCAATGATTGGTGACCCGTCAACCGGTTATACCTCAGGGGCGTTCGGACGCATGATGCGTATGGGGAATCCTGATTTGATGAAAAAGATCCGCATCATCTGGGAATCGCCGCTCATTCCTAACGGTCCTATCCTGGTGAGCAATTCATTACCTGCAGACTTTAAAGCTAAAGTGGTTGCGGCAATTAATAAGCTGGATAAAGAAGATCACGCCTGCTTCGTTAAAGCTGTTGGCGGCACTCAGCATATTGGTCCTGCTACACTGGCTGACTATCAGCAAATTATCGACATGAAAAAAGAGCTGACCCAGGGCGGTCGCTAATATTCTTTATCTTTCTGGCAGCAGGAATATTGGCTAGGTATTTCTTCCCCGGGATGTTGATTATATAAACTCCCGGGGACTTATTTACTTGCTATTCGGCTGCTTAAAAAATTAATTTAATCTTTATTAACTGCTTTATATCTATTCAGGCAGAGCAGAGATTTATCTCCGTCATTAACTGTGGAAGCCTTATTTTGAATACAGAATTTCATCATTACTACCAGCAAATACGCAGCAAGCAAAAAAGAGAGGCGCTGATTTGGTCTGGCTTGATGTTAGTCCTCTATTTGTGGGCGGGGAGTATTTCAGAACTAAATCTAAAAACTATTTTTATTAATGCGCCGCACTTTTTCGATTATATCGTACAAACCGTCCCGACGTTGCACTGGGCCGATTTATTTTCCGATGGCCATACCAAGGGTTCGCTGGCGTATTGGGGATATCGATTAAATATTCAGTTGCCGCTGATTTGGGAAACTATTCAGTTAGCGTTCTCATCTACCATTCTCTCAACCGCGCTTGCCGTGGTGCTGGCTTTTATCGCCGCCAACAATACTGATTCGCCAAAATGGCTGAAATTCAGCGTGCGAACTTTTGTCGCTTTTCTGCGCACCATGCCGGAACTGGCATGGGCGGTGATGTGTGTGATGGCATTTGGTATTGGTGCTATTCCTGGGTTTATTGCCCTGACGCTGCACACTGTAGGGAGCTTGACCAAACTGTTTTATGAGTCGATTGAAACAGCCTCCGATAAACCTGTGCGCGGGTTAAAAGCCTGTGGAGCAGGGCGTTTGCAGCGGATGCGCTTTGCCCTTTGGCCACAGGTTCAGCCTATTTTTCTCTCCTACAGCTTCATGCGTCTGGAAATCAACTTCCGTCAGTCTACGATTTTAGGGCTGGTGGGCGCGGGTGGAATAGGGCAGGAGCTGATGACTTCAATCAAACTGGACCGCTATGACCAGGTCAGCATGACGCTGCTGCTGATTATTCTTGTGGTTTCAGTCATGGATTATGCTTCCGGCAAACTCCGTAAACGCGTTGTAGAAGGAACGTTCTGATGCTGACAGATTCTCTCTCTGCCGCTGGCGTCGCCAGCATCAAGCAGCAACACCCCCACCTTTTTGCCGCCCAGCGTCGCTACCTGCGTTTATTAGCCCTGTCTGCAGTGGTGGTGGTGATTTATTACCTGCTTTTTTTCCGTTTTTACGGCATCTCTTTTCAACAACTGACGCACGGCTGCGCCGAAATTGGTAAGTATTTCATCCGCATGTTTGTCTGGCAGAATTTCTCGCAGTGGCCGTTAATGTACTATTTTACGCAGATAGCCATTACTTTAGCTATCGTGTTTGCCGGTACGGTAACGGCTTCACTGCTGGCGCTGCCGCTGTCATTTTTGGCGGCGCGTAACGTGATGTCAACGCCTGTGCTGAGACCGATTTCACTGATTATTCGCCGTATCATGGACGTGCTGCGCGGCCTGGACATGGCTATCTGGGGATTGATTTTTGTACGCGCCGTTGGCATGGGGCCTTTGGCGGGAGTGCTGGCGATTATCATGCAAGACCTGGGACTGCTGGGTAAACTCTTTGCTGAAGGGCACGAAGCGGTAGAGCGTTCCCCAAGCCGTGGGCTGCGGGCTTTGGGGGCCAATCCGCTGCAAACTCACCGATTTGGCATTTTCACTCAGTCGTTTCCAACATTTTTGGCGCTGTCGCTGTATCAGATTGAGTCAAACACGCGTTCGGCAGCTGTATTAGGCTTTGTTGGTGCGGGCGGGGTCGGACTGGTTTATGCCGAGAACATGAGGCTGTGGAATTGGGATGTGGTGATGTTTATCACCCTAATTCTGGTCGTGATTGTCATGACCATGGATAAGATTTCGTCCATGCTGCGTGCAAAATATATTATCGGCAACGACATTGATTTGTTTAAGCCAGAAGACGCAAAACGTACTAGAATGGCGATTTTCCGCTCAGAATAAAAGAAAAAATCCCCGCCAATGCGGGGATTTTTGATTTAAAAATCAGTGTTTACCGGCCAGTACGACCAATTTCTGATTCACAAACTCTTTGATACCTAAATCGGAAAGTTCGCGGCCAAAGCCTGAACGTTTCACACCACCAAACGGCAGTTCCGGTGCGGTATCGGTCAATGAATTGACGTACACCATTCCCGTCTCAATTTTCGTTGCCAGTTTGCGTGCGCGATTCAGGTCACGGGTGAACAAGGCACCGCCAAGTCCATAATTCGAATCATTGGCAAGCTTCACCAATTCCTCATCATTTTTAACCACGTAAACCTGCGCCACCGGACCAAAGAACTCTTCAAAATAGGCCGGATTATCACGGGTGATGCCGGTCAAAATCGTCGCCTGGTAGAAGTTACCCGGATTATCGCTGACAGCTTCACCGCCGACGTGCACCTTAGCCCCGTGTTTAACCGCCTCTTTAACCTGTTTGGTCAAGGTTTTCAGAGCATCGGCTGAGGAGAGCGGCCCAAGGGTGGTTTTAGCGTCCAGCGGATCGCCAATTTTTAAATCCTTAAAGTGCTGAGTGAATTTTTTCAGAAACTCGTCAGCGACTTTTTCATGAATGATAAAACGTTTTGCGGCGGTACACACCTGACCGGCGTTGGCGATTCGCGCCTGTGCACCCACCTTGGCAGCGTGGTCGATATCAGCATCTTCAAGGACTGCAAAAATATCATTACCACCGAGTTCAAGAGTGGATTTTTTCAGTTTTCCTGCGGCTCTCGAAGCCACAACGGCCCCGGCTTTTTCCGAACCAGTCAGCGCCACGCCCTGCACGCGATCGTCATCAATAATGTTGGATACTTGGTCTTGGGAAATAAACAGATTGGTGTAGGCACCTTTTGGTGCACCTGCTTCATTCACTAGTTTCTCAAAGGTTTCTGCACAGTGCGGCACGATGCTGGCATGTTTGACCAGCACGCTGTTACCGGAGGCAAGGTTGGGGGCCAATACGCGCATCAACTGATAGAACGGGAAGTTCCACGGCTCTACGGCCATAATTACGCCGATCGGGCTATGCTCGACCCACGCTTCACCTAGGCTTGATTTATAAGGAACCGGTTTTAGAAAATCTTCAGCATTATCAGCATAATATTTCGCAATATCGGCGCAAATTTGTACTTCTGCGCGGCTTTGTTCAATCAGTTTACCCATTTCGACGCTGACAATCTTTGCCAACTCGTCAATGCGTGACGACATCAGGTCTGAGAGTTTATGCAGCACCTTGAGACGCTGCTTAATATCACCCTGCGCCCAGTCGGATTTATACAGCTGATGTGCCGTTTCCAAAGCCTGTTCAACCTGCTTATCATTATGCGTTTGATATTCTTTGATCAGCTGGTTATTGAACGGATTGATGGTTTGATAAGGCATGAATTGCTCCTTGTTTTGCCGCTCAGAGGGTGGGGAAAGCCCACTTTCTCTGAACATGAATTGAGGTGCGTTACTCAGCTTTTTCTGCGGCTGAGACTTAAGCATAGTCGATGGAGTCACAGTTTTTGGTCTTTGGCTGCGGTTTACATAACTTTTAGGAATAGTTAACCCCTTTTTCAGTTCCAAATGAGTGCATTACCTCATTGATTGCCAAGCCATTCACTTCTATTCTGGAACCCCCCCAATTTGCATGAGAGTGATATGAAATTATCATCTATTCCTTTTTGTACCACCGACTGGAACCAGATTGTCCCCACTGAACATCCGGGTGAAATTGGTGTGGCACTTTGGCGCACGCAGCACTTTGGGGATGCGTCGCAGCCCGTTCGCGTGAGAATAGTTGAGTATTCGCCGGGCTATGTGGCTGACCACTGGTGTAAAAAAGGGCATGTCCTGTTTTGCCTTGAAGGGGAGCTGCATACCCTTTTGGAAGATGGCAGAAAGTTTGTCCTCACGCCGGGCACGAGTTATCAGGTTGCGGACAATGCCGAAGCGCATCAGTCATCAACGTCGGTCGGCGCGAAGCTTTTTATTGTCGATTAAGGCATTCTACTCCGCCGGCAATTTCCCCGGTGGCAAGCGGTTATCGCAAACGTTTTGAGGAGTTCAGGGTGAGTAAACTACGCGTGGGTATTATTTTTGGCGGCAAGTCATCAGAGCATGAAGTGTCTTTGCAGTCTGCCCGCAATATCGTTGATGCGATGGACAAGCAGCGTTTTGATGTCACCTTGTTAGGGATCGACAAACAGGGTGAGTGGCACATCAACGACGTCAGCAATTATCTGATTAATGCAGAAGATCCGTCACTGATTGCCTTGAATCGCTCCAATCAACAGGTCGCGCTGGTGCCCGGACTGGAAAAAAACCAGCTGATCGATACGCAAAATGCTCACGCGATGTCACAGCTTGACGTTATTTTTCCGATTGTGCACGGCACGCTTGGAGAAGACGGTTCACTGCAGGGGCTGCTGCGGATGGCCAATATTCCGTACGTCGGATCAGGCGTGCTGGGTTCGGCAGTTTGCATGGACAAAGACGTCACAAAGCGTCTGCTGCGTGATGCTGGGCTGAATGTAGCGCCTTTCGTGACATTAACTCGCCGCACCCGTAACCAGTATCCCTTTGATCAAGTGGTAAAAAATCTTGGACTGCCGCTGTTTATTAAGCCTGCCAATCAAGGCTCGTCGGTAGGCGTCAGTAAAGTGAAAGACTTGGCTTCTTTTGAGCAGGCGTTGGACAGCGCGTTCAGCTTTGACCATAAAGTGTTAGTAGAGTCGGCCATTAAAGGTCGTGAAATTGAGTGTGCAGTATTAGGAAACGATAATCCTAAAGCCAGCACCTGCGGCGAGGTTATCCTGCACGATGAATTTTACTCTTACGACACCAAATACATTAATGAGCAGGGCGCTTCTGTGGCAGTACCGGCTGATCTCTCTGCTGAAGTTAACGATAGGATACGTGGCATTGCCATCCAGGCGTTTCAGGCTCTGGAGTGTCGCGGAATGGCGCGGGTAGACGTGTTTTTGACCGAAGAGGGGGAGGTGGTGATCAACGAGATTAATACCTTGCCTGGCTTTACTAATATCAGCATGTATCCCAAGCTTTGGGCGGCAAGCGGCGTTGATTATACTACGCTTATCACTCTGCTGATTGAGTTGGCGATTGAGCAACATCAAATGGATAGCCAACTTAAAAGCTCACACTAATTGTACTTTCTCAAATTGCAGAAACGAAAAAGGCGTCCTACGACGCCTCTTCTGCTTACTGCTGTCTTGCCTGGTACTGTCGGACTTATTTATAAATCTCAGCGGTACCAAACAGATGGTTATCACCACCAGCGGAAACGATGCGGTATGAGCTTGCACCTTCCTGAGCGGCTTTAGCAGCCAGTTTACCCTGCAGAGTACTCAGGTCATTACCGTTAGTTGTTGCACTTACTGTACCGATACTTTGCGCATCATTTGGGGCCATTTGAACTTCAGTTGCAGCAAACGTTGCGAATGAAGCGGTAGTCAGTGCGATAACGGCAAATGCTTTAGTCAGGTTTTTCATCATATTGTCCTAGTCTTTGTGAGTGCCTAATTTGCGGTGACGGCATAGTTGCCATTCGATTTTTCAAATCAAGCGTTTAATACTGTCCGATACACTTCGTCTGCGTGGCGCATGCCGACAAAATGTCTTTACCCTTTACTGCAAACTTGAACTGCTTTCAAATTTCACTCTGTAACGAACTCACGAACTTATTTATTTATAAATTTCAGCGGTACCGTACAGATGATTTTCACCGCCGGCGGAAACGATGCGGTATGAGCTTGCACCTTCCTGAGCGGCTTTGGCGGCCAGTTTTCCTTGCAGACCACTGAGGTCGTTACCGTTGGTTGAGGCACTCACTACGCCAATGCTTTGAGCACCCGCTGGTGCCATCTGGACTTCAGTGGCGGCGAAAGTGGCGAATGAAGCGGTGGTCAGTGCGATGACGGCGAAGGCTTTAGTCAGGTTTTTCATGGTCTTAATTCCTATTCTCGTTTAATTCAAGGCTTAAATTCTGGATGACGATATTGTTATCGTTCGTTAACTAAATACTAAGCCTTGGCTCTGTCCGATGCAACTTATTTATTTAATAATCGTTAACTAATTGTGCTAAACGGTTTCTGTTTACTTTTCTTATTTGTAGATTTCAGCGGTACCGTACAGATGATTTTCACCGCCGGCGGAAACGATGCGGTATGAGCTTGCACCTTCCTGAGCGGCTTTGGCGGCCAGTTTTCCTTGCAGACCACTGAGGTCGTTACCGTTGGTTGAGGCACTCACTACGCCAATGCTTTGAGCACCTGCTGGCGCCATCTGGACTTCAGTGGCGGCGAAAGTGGCGAATGAAGCGGTGGTCAGTGCGATGACGGCGAAGGCTTTAGTCAGGTTTTTCATGGGTAGTTCCTCTTTATCTGGTTATCTGAACCGGGTACTTATCGGGTTCAGTGTTTGATTCTGGGTCGTCGTTATTAATTAACGTTCGATAAGTAAATGATAGAGGGTGAACGGATCCTGTGCAACTCATTTTTATATTAATCGTTAACTAATTGTGCGGATCGTTATTTAGCGAGGATGGGGATAAAAAGCCAATCCGAGGCCTGGCCGGTAAATCTGGGCAGGTGCAGCCTGACCTCTGCCTGATCGCCGCCAACAAGCGGGAGCGAACGCCTGCTTAAGAGGGTGTTCTGAGAAGAATTATTGACGCTTTGATCGTTAATGAATCGTAATTTAATGATGTGAAATGGATAAGCTATAAAAATAAATAAATGAAAAAGGCGACAAACGTCGCCTCTTCTTCATATTACCTGTTACTCAGTTTTCTACTTATTTGTAGATCTCTGCAGTACCGTATAAATGGTCTTCACCACCGGCGGAGATGATACGATAAGACGTTGCACCTTCCTGAGTGGCTTTAGCAGCCAGTTTACCCTGCAGGCTGGTAAGATCGTTACCGTTAGTAGAAGCGCTAACCATACCGATGCTTTGTTCGCCAGTGGGCGCAGAGCTTACTTCAGTTGCAGCAAACGTTGCGAATGAAGCGGTAGTGAGTGCGATAACGGCAAATGCTTTAGTCAGGTTTTTCATCATATTGTCCTAGTCTTCGTTAGTGCCTAATTTGCGGTGACGGCATAGTTGCCATTCGATTTTTCAAATCAAGCGTTTAATACTGTCCGATACATTTCGTCTGCGTGGCGCATGCCGACAAAATATTTTTACCCTTTACTGCAAACTTCAACTGCTCTTAAATTTCACGCGGTGACGAACTCGCGAACTTATTTATAAATTTCAGCGGTACCGTACAGATGATTTTCACCACCTGCGGAAATGATGCGGTATGAACTTGCACCTTCCTGAGCGGCTTTGGCAGCCAGTTTGCCCTGGAGGCCGCTAAGGTCGTTACCGTTGGTCGCTGCACTTACCATACCGATGCTTTGTGAGCCGGCCGGTGCCATCTGAACTTCAGTGGCGGCGAAAGTAGCAAAAGAAGCGGTAGTCAGTGCAATCACGGCAAATGCTTTAGTCAGATTTTTCATGGTCTTAATTCCTATTCTCGTTTTATTTAAGGCTTGAATTTTGGATGACGACATTAGTTATCGTTCGTTAAATAAATACTAAGCCTTGTCTCTGTCCGATGCAATACGTTTATTTAATAATCGTTAACTAATTGTGCTAAACGCTTACTATCCAACTTTTCTTATTTGTAGATTTCAGCGGTACCGTACAGGTGATTTTCACCCCCGGCGGAAACGATGCGGTATGAACTTGCACCTTCCTGAGCGGCTTTGGCGGCCAGTTTGCCTTGCAGACCACTAAGGTCGTTACCGTTGGTAGAGGCGCTTACCACACCGATGCTTTGTGAACCGGCCGGTGCCATCTGGACTTCAGTGGCGGCGAAAGTGGCGAATGAAGCGGTAGTCAGTGCAATCACGGCAAATGCTTTAGTCAGGTTTTTCATGAGTAGTTCCTCTTTATCTGGTTATCTGAACCGGGTACTTATCGGGTTCAGTGTTTGATTCTGGGTCGTCGTTATTAATTAACGTTCGATAAGTAAATGATAGAGGGTGAACGGATCCTGTGCAACTCATTTTTATATTAATCGTTAATTAATTGTGCGGATCGCTTTAACACGCTGACTTGGCAGAGGCTCCGGTGCGTGCTAATTTTATATTCCCACGTAAAGGATGCCTTCCCAATGTAATGTTGTTTCGTCGCTAACAGTCTGTTTTTCAACGTCTTGTAAATTTACAGGGCGCTATTTCTGTTATTTTGATGAGATGATTTCTTATGAATACACTACTCGTCGCGCTGTTAAGCGCGCTGCGCGATCATCGTTGGCTGCGCCTGCTCGGTTGTGCCTTTATTCTGTCTTCTGTGGGTAACGGACTGACTCAGGTCGTCGTTTATAGTCAACTTCTTCGCTGGCACGTATCGCCCGCATTAACGCTGATTTTCAAAAGGGGGCTAAAAGCCAATGAGCTTCCTGCGGCGACCGCACTTGAAACCCTGATATTTGCTGCTCAAGTTTTGTTAGGGGTAGGGCTCGGTGTGATGATCATTAACCGTTTTTCGCTGATAACCCTGCTAGTGATGGATGCTTTCAGTTTTATCTTTTCAGCGATTTTACTGATGTTTACTGCCCGTCATTTTATTAAGCGTTATGTTAATGAAAGTCGGCAACCTGCTTTCGCCGTCGCGTTAAAATGGCGTGAATGTTCCCCCTTGCAGCGTCGAAGCATGCTGTTGCTGCCATTATTGGCGGCGGTAGGGACGCCGGTGATGGCGCTCATGCCCGCGCTTGCTCAACAGATCAGGCCCGATGAAACTACCGGACTTGCACTGCCATTGCTGTTGGCACGAAGTTTGGGGCAAGTCTGTGGACCATTATTGCTTAATAGCCAAAAGCTGCGCCAACATGCTCAAAGCAATCTTCGTCTGGTGGGATACCTGTCGACATTTCTAGCGGGTTATTTTTTATTACCTGCCCTAGCGACCTGGAATCTTGCCGCAGGTACTGCAGAAATTATCGGGCCAATTAACGCACTGTATGTCGTTTCACTGCCCGGCATACTTGGTGTTGTAATAGTTTTAAAACGCAGCGGAAGATAAATGAAGGTGAGGTTTTTTAAGATTGACGGCTCCCCCAGCAAGGGGGAGTTATTGTCTGAGTAAAATATAAGTGGGGAAATTAGCGGTACAGTTCAGCGCGACCATAGAGATGATTTTCACCGGTGGCGAAGATTACGCGGTATGAAGAGGCCCCTTTTTCATCGGCTTCATTAGACATTTTATTTTTAAGCGCGCTGAGCTGGTCGCCGCCGTTAACGTTGATCACGCCCATGTTCTGCTGTCCTGCGGGAGCCGCAATAACCTCCGTGGCGGCCAAAGCGGTAAATGAAGCGCTTCCCAGAACAATAGCTGCCAGCGTTTTAGTTAAATTATTCATGATCATTCCTCACTTAACTTATCAATTGACCTCGGCTTATTTGTAAAGCTCAGCCGTGCCGTACAGTTGATTGTCACCAGAAGCAGAAATGATGCGGAATGAACTTGCCCCTGCTTCCTCGGCTTTCGCATTCAGGTTGCGTTCCAGGCTTGAGAGGTCATTGCTGGAAGTCGCTGAGACTACGCCAATTTTTTGCGCATTAGACGGCATCTGTGTGACTTCGGTGGCTGCCAGAGTTGAGAAAGACGCCGCAGCAAGAGTCAGTGCAGCACACAGCATTGTTAGATTTTTCATGATTTTTAGTCCTGGATTTGTATGAGCAAATGCTCTTTTTGCGGTAAATCTAATAAGTTAACGTTCGATAAATAAATGGTAGTCTCCGCTTTTATTTTTATCAATCAAATTCATTATCGATCATTAACTAAATGTGCTCAACTGTGCTAACTCTAAGAAAATAGGAGATTATTTTCGATAGTACGACGAGCGCGAGATGGAGGTGCTGACATTGTAGGACCAGCCGGTTAACAGCAAGGAGGGCAATACCAATCCCATTGAGGGACTAAGTAAAGATAATCAATACCGCTGTTGATAACTTGTTAAATATCAGAGCGTTTTTCATTAATCTGCAATCGTTATTCAATATAATCATTCGGAATTGTGATAAATAAAGTTTATTTTAATAGCCGATAATAAATTCTTGAGGTCAGTGGAGTAGGGTGTTAAAAAAGAAGGCAGCACAAATGGCCACCTTCATTTTTTGCCTTTATGTTAGAGCCACATTTTTGTCCTGACTCAATGGCACCTAGTAGTAAATTGCCGAAGGCGAGTTGCGATCAGCATTGGGCGCTGGCGGAATGGTTGGTGAGCTTGAAATACCGGCTTGAACCGGTTTTCTGTTCAAGGTGCCATGCGGAGGCTGAATAACATTGCTGTCGCCGGTCACATTGACCATGGCAATTTCCTGACTCTGTATTGGCATCATGATAACCTGCTGTGCGGCAACGTTGGCAACCGGTACAGCGGTCAATGCCATAACTGCAAGAATTAATTTGAAGTTTCTCATGATGTTACGTCCTGGGTTGCTTTTTCTAGCTGTGTCTTTATCCGTAGGGAGTGATTAACTTATCGCTCGATAATTAAATATTAATCTCTACTGGACATTCGCGCAACTATTTTTAATAATGATCGTTAATATATTTTTATAACCATTATCACAAGGGTGATGAAAGGAGGGTGTATGAGCACTGAACAGACGGCATTAGTCCGGAAAAGTCGCGGTCGCCCGAAACAGTTCGACCGCGGAACTGCCTTAAGTAAGGCGCTAAATCTGTTCTGGCGTCACGGCTACGAAGCCACATCTCTGGCTGACTTAGTTGAAGCAACCGGTGCCAAAGCGCCTACTCTTTATGCCGAATTTGGTAATAAGGAAGGGATGTTTCGCGCCGCCGTTGAGCATTATCTAGCAACCTTTTACGAAAAGAGTTTGTGCTTGCTTGGCAAAGATGACTTGTCAGTAGAACAGGCCGTTGAACAGTACCTGCGCACTACGGCAGAGATGTTTACCGACTGCGACACGCCGAGTGGCTGTTTTATCATCAACGCTGCCTCGGGAATGTCAGCTGCTTCTCAGGAGATTTCCGAGATGCTGCGCTCGCGCCACCTTTCACAGGAGCGCACGCTGTTTGAATTTTTCGAGAAGAAAAAGCTCAGTGGCGAGTTCCCCAACGATACCGACAGTTCGCTATTAGCGAAGTACGTCGCCACTACCGTGCAGGGAATGTCGGTGCAGGCGCGTGATGGTGCGAGCAATGAACAGCTGGGTTCGATTATTGATATGCTGATGTACGTATGGCCGCAGCTGCGAACTGTACCGATGAAAAGCGCCGTGGCTCATTAAATAAACGGTGTTTTCGGGAAAGGAAAACCTCCATCCCTGTATGATTAAGGCACGTTTTATTGTCATAAAAGAATTATTGAGAACAATGTGCCATGCCCGTTGGTGAAGGTTTACGTAAAAAGATAGAGCGCCAGGTGTTAAGCATTTCTGGCCTGGCGCTGGGAGGCATTGACTTTGATCAGCCGCGAGGTGATTTTGGGCTGTTTGGCCCTGACACCGTAGTGTGGCGCGTTCACGGCGATTTCTCGAGCATGCTGTGCGGTGGCGTCAGTGCGCTGCTGTTGCAAATGCTGCATCCTCTTGCTTTGGCGGGAGTATGGGACCATTCAAATTTTCGCAGCGACATGCTGGGACGCTTACGCCGAACCAGCCAATTTGTCTCTGGCACCACCTTTGCACCGCTTGCGGATGCGCAAAATCTGATAGCCCGCGTTAAGTCCATTCATTTACAGGTTACCGGTGTTGATACACACGGCCAACCTTATGCTGCGAGCGATCCTGACCTGCTGGTTTGGGTGCACGTTGCCGAGTCCTACAGCTTCTTGCAGTCCTACCTCCGTTATCGTAATCCCGATTTAAGCCTTGCCGACCAAAGTCAATATTATCGTGAAGTTGCGCGCGTTGTTGAAGGATTGGGCGGTATAAACGTTCCGCGCAGCGTGCAGGAAATCGATGATTATTTACAACGTATGCGCCCGCAGTTGCGCTGCGACGACAGAACGCGTGAGGTGGTGAGATTGCTCAAGCGCGCACCTGCTCCCAGCAAAATCGCCGTACCGGTCGGTAAACTGATGGTTTGGTCGGGGATTGAACTGTTGCCTGAGTGGGCAAAAGAGGAGCTGGGAATAGTGCTGCCCCCCTTAACCCGCCGCGGCATCGATTTCTCAATGCGCCGTGTGGCAACACTCTTACGTTGGGCTGTGAGAAACGGCTCCTGGCATAGAGCCATGCGGCGCGTAGGGCGGTTGCCTTAGCGCCGCCGCTGTCGTTAAGACGGCATACGCGGGTAAACGCCAGGGCCAATCGGCAGCCCCAGTAAATACCAGACCACTAACATCACCAGCCAGACGATGAAAAAGACCACCGGATAGGGCAATACCAGCGAGTAGTAGGTTCCGAGCTTGGCATTTTTGTCATAGCGCTGTAAAAATCCGAGGAACAGCGGCAGGAAAGGCGACATGGGTGCCAGCGGCAGAACCGACGAGTCGGCGATGCGGAAAACGATTTGCGCAAAGGCCGGATGAAAGCCGAGCAGCATAAACATAGGGATGAAAATCGGCGCCAGAATTGACCAAATCGCCGAGCCGCTGGCGATAAACATGCACAGCAACGCTGACAAAAAAATCAGCCCCACGAAGGCCGGAATGCCCGTCATCCCTAGTTTTTCAAGAATATCGGTCAGGCCGATGGCCATAAATTTCCCCATATTGCTCCAGTTAAAGAAGGCTACAAACTGGGAAAGCGGGAAAACCATCACGATAAAGCCAGCCATACCCTTCATCGGATCGACCAGCAAATTCGGAATATCACTCTGGGTGCGGATTTGTTTGGTGACCAGTCCGTAGGGGATAGACACCACAAAAAAGAACAAAATAATTAGCGGAACGATGCCCTGAATAAATGGCGACGGGACGATACCGTGAGTGTGCGGGTCGCGCAGCGGTGCCGAATCGGGCACTACCAACAGAGCCACCAGCGCAATAAACACCAGGGCGGCAATCCCGCTGGCAGCCAGGCCGCGATTCTGCTCGGGGGCCAGTTTTTTCATCCGCTCGTCGCTGCCGCCCTCATAGACGGGCAAACGCGGTTCAACAAATTTATCGGTGAGAATGCCGCCGACCAGCGTAAGTACAATCACCGACGCGGCCATAAAGTACCAGTTATCCACCACGCTAACCTGTACCGCCGGGTTAATCACCTTGGCCGCTTCAGAGCTGAGGCCAGACAGCAGCACGTCGGTTGTCACAATGAGGAGGTTGGCAGTAAAGCCGCAGCCGACACCTGCTATTGCGGCTAAAAGCCCGGCCACGGGATGGCGTCCGACGGCGAGGAAGATAAGCGCCCCAAGCGGTGGCATCACCACCAGCGCAGCATCCGAAGAAATATGGCTAAAAAAGGCGATAAATATCACCAGATAGCTAGCGTATTTTGCATTCACGCTGGCGGCCATTTTATACATCAGGCTTTGCAGCAGCCCGACGCGTTCGGCAAGCCCCGCGCCGAGCACCAGCGCCAAAATAGATCCCAGTGGCGTAAAACCGCTGAAGTTTTTAATCACGTTGGGCAAAATCCACTGCAGCCCTTCAACGCTGAGCAAGTTTTTGACTCGAATGATTTCGCCGTTGGTAGGATTCACCGCTGTTATGTTAAGCCACGAAATCAGCGCGCTGGTTAACATTAAAACGACGATCAG
The DNA here is from genome assembly GCF_009208105.1 of Rouxiella sp. S1S-2. Lineage (NCBI taxonomy): Bacteria > Pseudomonadati > Pseudomonadota > Gammaproteobacteria > Enterobacterales > Yersiniaceae > Rouxiella > Rouxiella sp. S1S-2. The sequence continues at coordinate 4,057,102 of NZ_WFKL01000001.1, read as the reverse complement.
ATAGATAAACAGTAAAAATGGATTGGGGATTTTATTGCCTACGCGCTCGACCCAGCGGAAAAACCCACCGGGGCTGTGTGGTTGGTTCTGTGCTTCAATACTCATTAAAAACCCTCGTCGAAAAATAGTCGGTCATGAGATCCCCGCCGGTCGTGCCGTACGGTTTTATTATTTTTTATACCCTGCGTCGGCATTGAACGATGGTCGACGCAGGGGCAGATCTTTTTATATTTTTACTTTAAAGGTGAAGGGGTAATCCCCTCGGGGATCGGACAGTGGTAGGGGCGGTGTGCACGAACGGCACGATGCTCCCGCTGGCAGAGCTCAAGCGTGGCGGGAGAATCCAGTAGCGCAATCACCGTTGAGGCCATGACTTTGGCCGCCAGACACATACCTTTGTGCGCAATAGAAGTGCGTCCCTGCGATACAATTTGCCAGGTGTGCAGCGGCGAACCCACCACGAAGCACGGACTGAAACATTGCGCTGTGGGCACCAGCCAGCTCACGTCACCGACATCGGTTGAGCCATAGAGGATGTTATCGCTGGGGCTGTAAGGGGCAACTGCCTCGGTAAGTGGCGCGGTGCGCAGCGTTTCGGCAAAGACTTTACCGTCAACACCGCCGGTTTTAGCCATCGTGGTCAGGCAGGCATCAATGTCCTGTTCGCTGAGCGTCGCGTGAATAGCGCGGGCAAACGCCTGCTCCTCCTCACTGTACTGCGGTGTGCCAAATGCCAGCACCTGCTGGTACATCACTTTCTCCAGTGCGTGGTTTGGCGCATAGTTGGAGCACGCTTTGTCAAAGCGCATGGACATGCTGGTTCCGGTCATCAGTGCGGCACCTTTGGCAATATCTGTCACGCGCTCGAAAATGGCCTGCGCCTGATCCATCTGCGGTGCGCGCACCAGATACAGCACCTCGGCGTCGGCCTGCACGACGTTTGGCGAAATCCCGCCCGCGTTGGTCACGGCATAATGCACCCGCGCTTCCTGAATAATATGTTCGCGCAGGAAATTGGCGCCGGTGTTCATCAGCGTTAGGGCGTCAAGTGCGCTGCGACCCAGATGCGGCGCGGCGGCGGCGTGAGACGCCGTGCCTTTAAAGCGAAACGCGGCCTGAATATTGGCCAGCGTCGGGTTGCTGAACATGCCGCTAAAGGTTTCTGGATGCCAGGTCAGGGCGGCATCAACGTCGTTAAACAGGCCTTCTCGCGCCATGAATGTCTTGCCAGAACCGCCTTCTTCGCCCGGACAGCCGTAAAAGCGCACCGTGCCTTTTAGCCCTTCTTTTTCTATCCAGGCTTTTACCGCCAGTGCCCCGCCCAGCGCCGCGGTGCCGAGCAGATTATGCCCACAGCCGTGGCCGTTGCCGTTTTCCTCTAGCGGTTGCGCGAAGTCACAGCCGGCCTTTTGGCTCAGGCCCGCCAGCGCGTCAAACTCGCCAAGCAGGGCAATTATGGGTTTGCCTTCACCGAAGCTGGCGACAAACGCCGTCTCCATCCCGCCGACACCGCGCTCCACCTTAAAACCCGATGCTTCGAGTTTGTCGGCCAGCAGGGCAGAAGAGTGTGACTCTTCAAAACGCGTTTCAGGGTGATCCCAGATATCATCACTGATAGCCGACAGGGTATCGCGCTGGGTATCGATAAAGTCATTGATAAAACTGACAACGTGTTGATGAGTCGGGATAACTGTAGAATCAGACATCGTTACTCCTGGGTGAACGAGTGAATATTTAACGCCAGCGCGGCCAGGGTTTTGATGCCCTGCGCCATCACTCTTTCGTCAAAATCAAACTTCTCGTTGTGGTGTCCCGCACTCAGGTCAGTGCCAAAGATGACGTAAGAGGCCTGACCGCCCAGCGATTTAACGCGCTCCATCATATAGGTGGCGTCTTCCGAACCCGCCGCGCCTTCCTGACTGTCGATGATGTTATCGAACAACCCTAATTGTTCGGCTTGACGATGAATATAGTTAACCCAAGCCTCGGTAGGTTGACTGCTTTGCGCGGCACCCATCAATTTCGTTTCAAACTTGACCTGATACATTTCTGCCGCGCCGGAAATGACCTTGAGCGCCTGCTGATAAATAAATTCGTTTACCTCATTGGTGGAACCGCGCGTTTCAACCTTCATCATGGCGCTCGATGGCACCACGTTGCGCCCCGTTCCGGCCTGCAGCACACCGACATTTATACGCGAGCTGCCCGCACTGTGGCGCGGCAGGGCGTGCAGACCCAGCGTCGCCTGTGCCGCCGCCAGCAGCGCATTGCGTCCCTGCTCGGGATTGCCGCCCGCGTGGGCCGCAACGCCGGTAAAGGTGACATCAAGTTTAGTGGTGGCCATAAAGGTATCGTTGCCGCAGACGATGTGGTCGGCGGGGACGCCGGTGCCAATATGCACGGCGGTAAAGAAATCGACGTCATCCACGACGCCTGCCGCCACCATAGATTTCGCGCCGCGCGTGCCTTCCTCCGCCGGTTGGAAAATCAGTTTAAGGGTGCCGCAAAGCTGGTCGCGAATTTCCATCAGCAGTTGAGCTAGCCCAAGCCCGATAGTGGTGTGACCGTCGTGACCGCAGGCGTGCATCATGCCGCCGTTTAATGATGCAAAACCTTCGCGGTAGGGACGATGCGCGTCATCCAGCACCTCATTCAGGTCCAGCGCATCCATGTCGACCCGATAAGCCAGCGTCGGGCCGGGCTTACCGGTGGCAAGCGTTGCCACAATGCCGGTAAAGCCACCCGAGAAATGCGGCATCCAGCGGGCAATCGCTCCCTGTTCCAACGCGCGCTGTTCCTGACGTTGCAACTCCTGTGCAGAGGGCAGGCCCATGCGCGAATCGGCATCGATCACTTCACGGCCGAGTTGCAGGCTGTAGCCCAGTTCATTGAGCCGTTCGGCGACCAGAGTGGAGGTGCGAAACTCAAGCCATCCTGATTCGGCATATTTATGCAGGTCTCGGCGCTGTTTTTGCAACTCGGGAAAATAGCCGTCGACGCGATCACAAAGCGCCAGCAGGGTAGATGTATCCATTAAGTCAGATGCTTGGGTAACCATGATTAGCTCTCTTTTTGCCGTAGGTAAGACCAATATTTTGCATGAAAGAAATATGACGCTTTGATTTCAATGTACACAAAGCGACCAGGGCGTATAAGATGCCAAAATCTTTCGGGTGATAATCAGGGGTTATCATTGAGCTATGGCATCACAAATCAAAATGCATCAACTGCGTGCTTTTGTTGCGGTAACTCGTCAGGGCAGTATTCGCGCGGCCAGCCGTACTTTGAGCCTTTCACAACCGGCGTTGACCAAGTCGATAAAAGAATTGGAAAGCGGGCTGGGCGCACAGCTGTTTATTCGTCGCCGTCAGGGGGTGACATTGACCGAGTGCGGGGAGATTTTTTTCAAGCGTGCCAGCCTGATACTCGAGGAATTACGCGTCGCACAGGAGGATATCGCCCAACGATTGGGCGCAACCAGCGGACAGGTGAACATTGGCGTGGGGGCGAGTATTGCGCGAACGATTATGCCCTTGGTTATTGACCGCTTTCACCGCGAGTTTCCTGACGTTAAGGTCAGAATTGCCGAAGGCCAACTGGTGTCGATGATCCCCGAGTTGCGTCAGGGCGAGTTGGACTTCACCATCAATACTTATTACCCAAGCACCTATGATAACGAATTGTTATATGAAAAACTTATGGATAAGGAGTATCAGGTGGTCTGCCGACGCGGGCATCCGCTGGAGAAAGCACGTTCAATAAAAGAACTGCTGCACTGCGATTGGACCATGCCCACGCCGAGAGGCAGCTACTACAAACTGTTGGGTGAGATTTTTAGCGAAATGAAGGTCGAACCCAAAATTAGCGTGGTGTGCGAGACGTTTATGTCCTGCACCAGCCTGCTGGCCAAGACGGATTTTCTTAGCGTACTTTCGGCCGATATCATCAATGATCCGCTGCTTGGTCAAAGTTTGGTCGCGATGAACCTGGATCTTCCGCTGCCCAAGGCAACCTTTCATTTAATACAAAGAAAAGAATCGACCCTGTCACCGATGGCCGCACATTTGGCTCAGCTGTTCCGACTTTACTGCCGATAAGCAGAAATTTTAGCTAAAAATCACTGTTATCAACGCTTTTAATGCGAGTTTTGGGATTTTTGCCCGTTATGCTCGCACATAAGACGTTCTACACTTTACCTCATAGAACAAGAAGCGGCTTAACCCCATTGAGGTAGCATGCGCCAATCAGAAATAATTGCTGAAGTCAGTAACGATAAAAAAACCTTGTTTGCCATCGTCGAGCAGGATGAGCGGGTCGTCTATCTCTACATCTATGCGCGGGAAGACTTGCGAGAGCGTTTCCCGCGTATGCGCGGCTGTTGGGTAAGAAACCTGTCGCCTGCACCGCAGCAGGATGACAGTGAGGCCTTGGCCTACGGTTTGCCGCCGATGCTCGCCGCACAATACTGCCGTAGCCTGGAGGCCGAAGCGCCGCTGGATCCGGCCGGCATTCAGATCCTGTGGAATGAAAGCGATGACGGCGCAGCGCTGTGGTATCACGGCCTGCTGTTGGCGGTCATCCCCGGTTGGAGTTTGTACATCGATCACTCCGTCAGTTATTCCGCCGGTTGCATTCAGCAAAACCCGCTGACCTTTCCGCTGGGCTCGGCCTCAACCAATACGCAGTACGCCCTGGCCGATAAAACGCGTCAATTCTGGCGCGACTGGGCGCATGAGGAACACAATCCGTGGCCGAAAATTCAGCGTAATTTTGTTGCCTGCTACGAGCAGCGTTTTGGTCCAGCGGTTAAATATTATGCCATTGATCAGGGGACCTGGCCGCCGATGGCCATTTCCCAACATGAAGATGATGAAAATTACTACTTCTTTACGATGGGAATGAGCATCCGTCCGATGCCGCAGATTGAGCTTATTTTCAATGATGAGGCTGAACACCATCGCCGCATCGAGCTGGCATTTGCCGTGGGTAAGGAGTACGTCGATGAGGCGAATGCCGTGCAAATGGCCAGCGCAATTTCCGGCTATGCTCAACTGCCGTGGGAGTCTTTAACCTGGTTGGGGGAGGGACATACGCTGGTTTCACCGGCCGCGCCGCTAGGTTATGAGGGCCATATCATTTCGGCGGCTCTTGGGGCATCCGTCGGCAAGTTTGCGTTGCCCAGCTGTTATGGCGATCCGGTGAATCTGCTGTGGGCCAGCCCGCTGTTTGCCAGTGAACTCGAATTTGCACAAAGCCGACCTAGCGGCGGGCAGGAGCTGGTAGTGATGATGACCGAGGCGGGCGTTGAGGCAGTGTTTGCGCCGAGGGCGCCGCTGGTGTGATAGCTGGTGAGATAAAAACGCCCCCACTCAAGCAAGTGGGGGCGTTAAAGTTTATGCTTTTATTTGTTCAAAATCTTCCGCATCCACGTCATAACCGGACGGCTCCCAGCGAATCGCCAGCAGCACAATCAGCCCAATCAGTGGCGCAAAAGCGATAACCCAGAACACGCCAGTACCGAGCGCTGCAGAGAGCACCGGGAACAGGAATAGCGAAGCAGTGGAGCTGGCGCGCACCAGAATCTGGTTAAAGCCGACGCCAACGCCACGCAGAGACGTCGGGTAGCTCAGCGAGGCGAAGGTCATGGTATGAGAACCTGGACCAAATCCTTGACCAAACAGGAACAGCGCCAGCATCGAAATCGAGATCGCCGCTTCGGCACTGTCCGACGGACGCCCGACCAGCGCCAGTCCAATCATGGCAATCAGCTGTAGCGTGTAACCAATCACCGTCATGTTCCACGCCCCCATCTTCGGCACCAAACGCACCGCCAACAGGCCGCCAACGAAGGCGAAGCACAGGTTCAGACCCAGTGAGAACAGGATAGTGCTGATAAGTGACTGTGCCAGAAAGGTCGAAAGAATAACCGGCAGACCAAAGGCGACGGCGTTGTAGGCGAACGGAGAAACCAGCGAGGTCACCGTCGCTAAAATCGTGCGCTTCAGATAAACGCCTTTCAGCAGAGTGGCATAGTTGCTCCAGGCAGCCTTGCGCACTGGGGGCTGGGGCGTCAGGTTGGCATCGTCGGCCACTTCAACATTGATATTGTATGAACGACGAAGAATAGCCGCCGCGCCTTCCAAATCCCCTTGATTCGCTGTCCACACCGGCGATTCATTCATATAACGGTGGCGAATGGCGATGATAAGCAGTGCCGGAACAGCGCCGAAGCCAAGGATTAAACGCCACAGAATATCGGTTTGACCGGCAGGCAGCACCGCGTAAAGCAGCAGCACCAACAGGTACGAAATACTGATAGCCGCATACCAGGTCGGGCACCACATGGCGACACGCGAGGCTTTGTTTCCGCGTCCCGAAAGCTTCGAGAACTCGGCTAAAAACGCCATCGCCACCGGCAGATCGATACCCACGCCGATGCCCATCACGAAGCGCGAAGCACCCAGCACCCATTCATTGGGGGCAAAAGCACAGGCCAGTGCGGCGACCACGAAGAAGAACATGTCGGCCATAAATACGCGATAGCGGCCAATTTTGTCAGTCAAATAACCGCCAAACAGAGCGCCAACGATAGCACCCAGCGTAATGGCGGAAGCCACCAGACCTGCACCCGACGGTGACAACCCGAATTGACGAGTAATGTCTTTCATGCCGAACGCCAGTCCACCGAGGTCGTAGGCGTCGAGGAAAACGCCCCCCAGTGCGATAGCGACCACGATGCGTGCATCGCTCAGCTTGGTTGCGCCCTGATTAACCAGGCGAGTGATGTCAGCTGCAGAACGGATCAGCGTCGGCTGGTCGTCGGCGCTGGATGTGTTTGTAACCCCTGATGAGGCGGCTGAAGAGGCCGCAAGTGTTGTGTCAGACATTTTTTATACTACGCTTTTATCAAAAAAAAGCAGTATAGACGTCCAGACACCCAAGCTACAAGCGCAAATTAGTTATAAATTAAAATAAATAATTCTTAAAAATTGAGTAAAATCGCCGCCGCCAGCGAATCCCTGTACTCTTCTTGACCGCTTACTTTCCTGATAGATTTGCCCAAATAATTCAGTCCCAAACCAGCACCGGCTTGATTACCTTGCCGTTTTGAGCGTCCTTCAGAGCACGATTAATGTCGTCAAAGTGGTAGTAAGTGATCAGTTGCTCTACCGGGAAACGGCCCTGTTGCCAATATTCCACCAGCCTGGGAAGGAAATCCTGCGCGACCGAGTCGCCCTGAACCACGCTAATGGCTTTACGCCCGCGAGTTAAGGTTTCGCCGCAGGAACCGGTGAGGCGAACCAGTGTACCGCCTTCTTTTAAAACCTCCTGCGCGAGTTCATCCAGGTGGCCAATGCCAGTGGTGTCGATAACGTAGTCCAAGTGTGGGCACAGCGTGGCGAGGTAATTTTCTTCATCCGAATTGATCGATTCGGTGGCGCCCAGCCTGATTGCCAGCGCCAGCCGAGCGGGATCACGGTCGACCGCGATAATCGTTTTGGCACCGGCAATTTTAGCCGCCATCACTGCTGCCAGGCCGACGGCACCGGTGCCCATCACCATCAGGCTTTCACCGGCCTTAACTTTCAGCGTATTAAGCACCGTTCCTGCGCCGGTTTGCATGCCGCAGCCCAGTGGTGCGAGCACTTCTAGCGGGAATTCCGGCGCGATTTTCACCAAATTTTGTTCGGTCACCAGGCAATAATTGGCAAACGCCGACTGTCCAAAAAAGTGCCCTTGAACGCCTTCGGGATAGGCGCTGCTGCCGTCCAAGCGTTGAAAGCCAAAATTGAGCTTGGCGAAGTGCTCGCAGTTGAAAGGCTGACTTTCATGGCACGGCGCACATTGCCCGCAGGACTGATAAGAGAGCAATACGTGGTCGCCCGGTTTAACGGCCGTTACTGCGCTGCCGACCTGTTCGACAATTCCCGCGCCCTCATGGCCGAGGATAGAACCTTCACTGAGAAAGCCAAGATCGGTATGACAAATTCCGCAGGCTACAATTCTTACGCCGACTTCGTTTTGATGCGGTGCTTTGAGCTGTAAATCGTGAAAACTCATTTGTTGATGACTGTTTACTACGGCAGCGTTCACCTTTCTGGGTTGGGTACGAATGGTCATATTTGCCTCATTACTCAATTAAATACCGCCTGATACGGCGTTGTGATTGATTGGGTTGTTAAGCTAATTTTTAGTAAAGCTATGCAATAAAAGTCATTTTACTCCCCACATAGCAGCTGATTTGATGATTGGCCTTTTTGTGCTCTCGGCAAAAATTGAACTATCCTTGTAACACTCTCATTTTATGAACACATTTTTGCTTTTTAACCTTGATCTAAGCCGGTCTTCACTCCGATATGAGGAAATAACATGGCGCGCACAATGGGTAATGCTCGATTGAGAAGTATAGCTGCCGCAGCGGCAATGGCTGTGCTCGGCACCTTGAGTTTTTCTGCTCAAGCGGCAGACAGTGTGAAAGTCGGTTCAAAAATCGATACCGAAGGTTCGCTGCTCGGAAATCTGATTGTGCAGGTGCTTGAGGCCAACGGCATCAAGACCACCAATAAGCTGCAGCTCGGTAACACCAAGGTGCTGCGCGGTGCGATCACCGCAGGCGAGATTGATATCTATCCTGAATATACCGGCAATGGTGCATTCTTCTTCTCTGACGAGAAAGACCCTGCGTGGAAAAATGCTCAACAGGGCTATGAGAAGGTGAAAAAGCTCGATTACGACCAGAACAAAATTGTCTGGCTTGACCCGTCTCCGGCCAACAACACCTGGACCATCGCAGTACGTCAGGACATTGCTACAGCAAATCATCTACAAACACTGGAAGATTTAGGCAAGTGGGTTAACGGCGGCGGTGATTTCAAGCTGGCGGCCTCGGCCGAATTTATTGAACGCCCTGACGCGCTACCGGCTTTTGAAAATGCCTATGGATTCAAGCTCAAGCAAAATCAGCTGTTGTCGCTGGCGGGCGGAGATACGGCAGTCACCATTAAGGCCGCAGCCGAGAAAACCTCTGGCGTTAATGCGGCGATGGCCTACGGCACGGATGGCCCGGTCGCCGCGCTGGGGCTGGTAACACTGCAGGATCCTAAAGGCGTGCAGCCAATCTATGCGCCTGCGCCGATTATTCGTGAATCAGTATTGAAAGCGTATCCGCAGATCCCTGAATTGCTGAAACCGGTGTTTGCCTCACTCGATGGCCCAACGCTGCAAAAACTTAACGCACAAATTGCGGTCGGTGGTGCAGATGCCAAAAAAGTTGCAGCTAAATATCTGGTACAGAAAGGCTTTATCAAGACGAAATAACGAGCTGATTCGGCAAGTAGGCAGGAGATATTGTTTGAGTAATTGGGTAAAAAATCGCGTCTTGCTTACGTTGCTGGTGCTCATGATTGCTGCGGGAGCCGGTCTGGCCTTCATCACACATGCGCCAAATCGGTTGATTTCGGGGCAGGGGATCCCGCTGTATACTCTGCTGCAGGGGCCAATGCTGCTGGTGTTGGCGCCGGTTATTGTGCTGCTATTACTGTCGTTTGTGCGTCCTGACTGGCGAGTTTATCTGCTGATTATGCTATTGGCCGAGCTGCTTCTGGCTGCGCAAACTGCGCTGGCGGGGCATGCAGCCTGGGTGCTGACCGGCGGCGATGAAGATAGCCTGGCGAGAATTTCTTTTGGCGGGGGCTTTTGGGCATGTGGCGCACTGCTGCTGCTCATCGCCTCTGACGCTATCAGTCGTATGACCTCAAATCACAGCTGGCGTGTGCTGCTGAATCTGCAACTGGCGATCCCCATCATGCTATTGCTGGTTAATGGCCAGCTTTCCCAGCTCTCTTTATTGAAAGAGTACGATAACCGCTCCGACGTGTTCGATGATGCCCTCTGGCAACATCTCGGTATTTTATTGGGCACGCTGATCCCAGCGATTTTGATTGGCCTGCCGCTGGGGGTATTTTGCGCCCGACGTCCACGCTGGCAGCCGCCAATTCTCTCTGTATTGAATATTATTCAAACTCTCCCCTCAATCGCGCTATTTGGCCTGCTTCTCGCGCCGCTTGCCGGGCTGGCTAAGGCCGTTCCCTGGTTGGGTGAGCACGGGGTAAGCGGCATCGGTGCGGCGCCGGCCATCATTGCGCTGGTACTGTACTCGCTGCTGCCGTTGGTGCGCAGTGTGATTGCCGGAATGAACTCGGTAGCGCCGGGCGTAATCGAGTCAGCAACGGGAATGGGGCTGAGTCGAATGCAGGTGTTTTACAAGGTTCAGATGCCCATTGCGCTGCCGGTTATTTTGTCCGGTATCCGTATTGTTGCGGTGCAAACGGTGGGCATGGCGATGGTTGCCGCGCTGATTGGTGCCGGTGGGCTGGGCGCTATCATGTTCCAGGGACTGCTGAGCAGCGCGTTGGACCTGGTGCTACTCGGGGTAATCCCAGTGGTGTTAATGGCCGCGGTGGTTGACGGGGTCTTTAAATTTTTAGTCTCAATTCTGGAGACCTCGCGCACATGATCAATTTCTCTCGCGTAAGTAAACATTTTGCCGGTAAAGCGGTGGTGCGTGACCTCGATTTGAATATCGCAAAGGGCGAATTTACCGTGCTGATTGGCACTTCTGGCTCCGGAAAATCGACCACCTTAAAGATGATTAACCGGCTGGTGGAGCATGACAAGGGACAAATTACCTTTGCCGATGAACCGATTGAGAAGTTTCGGGCGCAGGATTTACGGCGCAGGATGGGGTATGCCATTCAGTCGATTGGCCTGTTTCCGCACTGGACGGTGGAGGAGAATATTGCCACCGTACCGCAACTGCTCAAATGGCCGAAGGCAAAGATTCGAGACCGTGTGACTGAGCTGATGGAGCTACTTCACCTCGACCCGCAGCAGTTTCGAAAGCGCTATCCGCATCAGCTTTCTGGCGGTCAGCAGCAGAGAGTGGGCGTGGCGCGTGCTTTGGCTTCTGACCCTGAAGTTTTATTGATGGATGAACCTTTTGGTGCACTCGATCCGGTCACGCGGGCTACGTTGCAGCAGGAGATTGCGCGTATCCATCAGCTTTCCGGGCGCACGATTGTGCTGGTGACGCATGATATTGATGAGGCGCTGGGTCTGGCAGACCGCATTGTGTTGCTCAGCGACGGGCAGATTGTTCAGCAGGGCACGCCGCTTGAGATGCTCACGCAGCCTGCCACGCCGTTTGTACGCGATTTCTTTGGCCGCAGCGACGTTGGCATTAAACTACTGTCGCTGGCACGAGTGGGTGACAGAACCCGTCTTGGAGAAAGCGCGGCGGGTGAACCGGTCTTGGCGTCGATGACTTTGCGAGAAGCGTTATCGGTGTTTGTTGCTCGCCACACTGAGCAATTGCCGGTGATTGATGACAACCAGCAACCGCTGGGCGTGCTGCACTTTTCTGACCTGGTGGCCGAAAGGGAGGATGCATGAGCCTGAATAAAAAAACGGCAGACAGTCGCTTAATGCGAACCCTGCATGACCCCTTGCCTTGGGTTATCGCGGTATTTATTGCACTGGTGCTCGGCATGAGTTCACTGGGGTGGCTGTTTCACTGGATGTTCCCTAACCTCGACAGGCCGGTGTATTTGCAGGACAGTTTTTCCGGTCTGGTTATCGCTCACCTTTTGCTGGTGGGCATTTCAAGCGCGATCGCAGTAATTATCGGCATGCTGGCCGGCATTGGCGTAACGCGTCAGGCGGGCAAAGAGTTTCGGGCATTAGTTGAGACGCTGGTTGCAATGGGCCAAACCTTTCCACCGGTCGCAGTATTGGCGATTGCGGTGCCGGTGATGGGATTCAGTGAAAAACCGGCTATTATTGCGCTGGTTCTTTATGGGTTATTGCCTATTTTACAAGGGACTATCGCCGGTATCGAATCCGTACCCTCCTCGGCGCGAGAGATTGCTGAGGGAGTGGGGATGAGCCGCTGGCAGGTTCTGCGGAAGGTTGAACTGCCTCTTGCCGCACCGGTTATTCTTGCCGGAATACGCACGTCGGTGATCATCAATATCGGCACGGCGGCGATTGCCTCCACCGTGGGTACCCAGAGTCTGGGCTCACCGATTATTATCGGGCTTAGTGGGTTCAACACCGCCTATGTTTTGCAGGGCGCGCTGGTCGTAGCATTGTTGGCGATTATCGTGGATATGGCGTTTGAGCGCTGGAGCCGCCGCTTGCAAAACTGGCAGCCCTCAGCACGGGGTGAGTAGTCAGCGGCTGTGGCTACCCTGTAACCGTTATTAATTTATGCGATGCGCGGCTTCGTGTTTCGAAATATATAATGATATGACTTTATCCTTGTAGTAACCGTCTCTTAAATTCTCTTTCAGGATGTTCAAAGTGTTATCTATTTTACCTCTTTCAGATTCAAATCTATTAAGTGAACGCGCAACTAAAAGCAAATCTTTGTTTAATTCATCAATCTCCTGATTCACAACTTTAATCTCCTCTTGCATTACCGTCATTTTATCTAGCGCAGTACTAGGGACAAGAGTAAACTCACTTTCTATTGCATTCCTTTCGTGAGGCATGACCATTTTAATGGCCTCTAAAACCAGCGAGCGGGGTTTTGTTTTTTTATCAGCAGCCAAAACCAGATAAGGGGATTTTAATCCGTGAATATTGTCTTGGCTAGGAGCGGTGCGACGTCTTGAGACCCTATGGTTGCTAATGTCTAAACTCGATCTCAGAAGTTCTGATAGTTTATCTGAACGCTCTAGGGTGTTATTTTTAAATTTAACATCAGATGTTTCTTGAGCATAATTTTTACTGGCTTTGATATTGCTGCTAGGAAAAGGGGGGAGTGATGGATTACTGTTTTCGATCTTTGTTATATTTATTTTGGTAAAGGTTTTTTTATTTTCTGGAGACAGGAATTTAGAGCGATAAGTGTTCACCTGGGAATACTGTGGTATTTTTGATAACGAGTTAACGATATTAGTCATTGTGAACTCCTGTATATTACATAAAGAGGCCGTAAGTATATAGACGGTGGATGTTTGACAAAAATACAAATTTTTTATATAAATGGCTCAATTCATTGAGCAGGCATATTAATTTAGGGCTGACTGCACGCCATGCCTGCGGGTTGACGCGAAATGCCGTTAGCCTCCGTTTATAAAATTGGCAGGCCCAGCACGAGGTGAGTAGTCGCCGAGTTAATAAATAAATTTATAATTACCGCTTTGCAACCAATTGAATGAATTTAGCTTATCTTTGCTGACTGAATTTGTGCAGTTTTGAATTTCTTTAATATGACTGCTGTCGAAGTTTTTTTTAAAATTATCGCTTTCTGGATTTTTTATTTTTAATTTATTTAAAGCGTGTTCAATAAGGTGTAATTCAGCATTTACATCTACGATTTCCTCCTCAATGCTCAATATTTTCTGCATAGTATTCCGCGACATAATTTCATTACCATAATACTCGTCATCAAAATACTCATCATCTTTATTATCTTCATTGATAGTAGATGATAGTTTTTTAATCATATCCAATACCAAAGCCGGAGAGCGCAGTTCTGAATCCAAACCTGAAACGAGAAGCGGATAAGTAAAAGTTTTTTCTGCGCTATTTTGGCTTTCTTCTTTTTTTTGTACAAGAGGAGCGCAAGTTTGATCGCGCTGAGTAATTGTCAGTTTATTAAGAGGCTTTGAATTTTGGGCGAGTTGACTCGGTGGCGTAGTCAGTTTGCGAGAGGGAATAAAGCAAGATCTAAGTTTTTGTGAAGTGTTATTTAAATCTTCAAACGCTTTGATTATTTCTTTTACGCCATGCTTCTTATCGTCATTGAATCGAGGGGGAGTAAGATAGCTTCGCAGCGGTAAACGCTTATTAACAGTATCGATAGTTGAACCTTGCATATGGCACATAGCATATTCCTTTATTATCTTGTAGAAAGAGGAGTGCTATAACTATATAGAGAGCGCGTTATTAATAAAAATACAGTTTTAGTATGTAAATAGCTTATCAATTGAGCAGGCATATTAATTAGGGCTGACTGCACGCCATGCCTGCTGGTTTTGACTGAAGATACCTTCAGACTGCCTAAGACGAGCTCGAAGGCTGCGCAGGGGACGAGGTTGGCGTTGGAACGCTGGCTGGCATTTTGACCGGCTCTTCGATAACGATGGCGTAGCCGGCAACCATTACACCGCCGATAGCGCCGATAGCCATCAGACCGAACAGAGCAATAAACAGCTTTTTACCTAGAGTATTCATTTTTTGCCGAACTTCTTTTAAAAAATAGACAGTGATTATAAAACTTTTAGTGCACGGGACACAGTCATAATTTGTGCGAATGCCCTTCTAAAAACACATTTCATACACATCGTGAAACTTTTCAATCACATTTTGGCACAATAGCACGCTTTAACTTGCTGTTTATAGCGCCAATAGCGTTAACTATCCGCCTCTGATTTTCTCAGCTATAAGAAAAATCTATGTCTCGCACAGCCTTCCGTACGCTACTGCCGTTAATCGCCGCTTTGTTTGCGCTATATTTCATTTGGGGATCGACCTATCTGGTGATCCGCGTTGGGGTCGAGAGCTGGCCGCCGCTGATGATGGCGGGTCTGCGATTCTTTGTGGCGGGGGTGATCATGTTTACCTTTCTGCTGCTGCGCGGTCATAAAGTGCCTTCAATGCGCGAGTGGCTGTCGGCGGGCATTATCGGCGTGCTGCTGCTTGCCATAGGCAATGGGTTGGTTACCGTAGCCGAACATCTTGAGGTTCCCTCGGGTATTGCTGCCGTAATGGTCGCGACGGTTCCGCTGTTTACACTGTGTTTCAGCCGGATGTGGGGTATGCCCAACAGCCGTCTGGAGTGGACCGGCGTGGCTATCGGCCTGTTTGGCATCGTGCTGCTCAACACCGGCAGCAATTTGAGCGGCAATCCGTGGGGCGCGCTGCTTATTCTGATTGCTTCATTGAGTTGGGCCTTTGGTTCGGTGTTGAGCTCGCGAGTGACGCTGCCAAAAGGGTTGATGGCCGGTGCAGCAGAAATGATCATTGCAGGCGTCGTGTTGTTGGTCACCAGTCGACTGAGCGGCGAGTATTTGACTCAGATTCCTTCCCCAAGCGGTTTTATGGCACTGGCCTATTTGGTGGTTTTTGGCTCGATGATTGCCATCAGCGCCTACATGTTTTTGCTCAAAACCGTGCGACCGGCTATCGCGACCAGCTATGCCTACGTCAACCCGGTTGTAGCCGTGCTGTTGGGCATTAGCTTTGCGGGAGAGTCGCTTTCATTGATTGAATGGATTTCACTGGGCGTGATCCTGAGCGCGGTATTACTGGTCACGCTCGGACGTTTTGTGTTTAAGCCGAAACCGGCAAAGCTTGATAAGGTTGAAATTTAACCTGGTTTGCCCCTCCCGCTTTCGGCGAAAGGGGCGAAATGCCTACTCACTTTTTCTCGAAGAACAGCGTCAATTTGGCCACTTGAACGCCAAACTTGGTTAATGAGGTCACGTTCATTAAGTGTCTTTCGTCCTGCTTGAACAGCCAGTCGTCAAAGGTCAGACGATAGGTCTTACCGCTGGCTTTAATATCCATCACGTAATTCCAGTTAAACGCATTGCCTTGCGCATGACCGGTCGCCACGCCGACAATATCGCCCGCCGTGCCGCGATAGCTGCCATCCGCCAGGCGTTGAATGTGCCAGACGCGGGTCTGCTTTTCGCCATCATCGTAGGTGAAGTCTTCATGCAGCGTTAACGTATCGCCGACGACGTCACCGCGTATTGCCACTGAAAAGCGTCGGGTTTGTTTATTGCTGTAGTCCTGGATCATCCCCCAGGCTTGGCTATCGCCCTGAAAATAGCTGAAGATATCAAGCTGAGGCTCGGTGCCTTTATAGTCTTCGATTTTTGCACTGCAGCCGGCCAACAGCAGGGCCATGGCAAGCACCATGAAACGCAGATAAACCTTAATATTCAGCATAATCACTCCTGATTCAGCGGGCTCCGATCAGCCCTTTGCGCAGCTGCGGATATTGGGTGGAAGGGGATAACCAAATAGCCAAAAATGCATCGCGAAACGACGGGCTAAACCGCTGGCCAATCGCTACCGGCGTGGCATTTTTATCCGTATTGCCGTTTAGCGCAGGACGAAAGTAAAATTGCCCGCCCTGTTGGTCGCCGACAAAGGTGATTTCGCTGCCGGTAGTGACATCCGGCCATGTAGCCTCTACAGCCTGCAGCCACTGTTTTTGATTTGCCTCGTCGAGCATGCCCAACGCTTTCCACTGGTCGGCCGTAGCCTGTGTCAACTCTTTACGGCTAATGTCGCGCAAGTAATTGATCACTAATGCCTGAGGCCAGACGTTGGGCTGATATTTTCCAGCAGGCGTACGCAGGTGCGAGTTGTAAACGTCGAAAAATGCCCAAGTCAGCTTGGCAGAGCCTGTTTCTGGCCAGGTTGACCACGGAGCAGCCTGCACAATCGGCGTGAGAAAAACGCTGGTGAGCAGCAGTGAAGCAGTGAGAAAACGCAGGTTCATTACGGACTCCTCTTGCTGACATGAGGTTGACGCACGCCATAGCTTATCAGCGGTAAAAAGCAGGCCCATCCGACTGCCATCAGGGAAAATACCTGCCACGGCGGGGCGAGTAGGTACATGGCATCAAAACGCATACCTATGTAATAGGCCAGTGGACCACTCACCGCGCCAAGCAGGATAAGCCACGGCCAGCGCAGTGAAATTTGCTGATAAAACCACAGCCACCAGGCGCTAAAACTGAGCCACAGCGCCACCATCCAAACAGGTACGCCTTGGCTTTGCTCAAATGCCAACAGGCCGCTGGCGCACCACAAACTGTCCATGGCAACCCCGATTACAAAGGCGAAAATCACCCATTTTCGGCGCGCGGCAGGGGTGAAATAAAGCATCAGCAGTGCGCCAATCACCAGCAATATTTCTACGCTTTCTCGTCCCCAGACTGCCAGCGTCCACCAGAGATCGAAGCCAGCGGCCAGCAGCCAGAAGCGCAGGGATTTCATGCACGGCGCTCGGCAATCAGTTGCACGGTGCTAATCGTCCGTGCGCGGAATCCCGCTTCGCAGTAGCACAGATAAAACACCCACAGGCGACGAAAACGCTCATCGCTGACCTGCGCATTTTGCGTATTCCAGTACCGTACGACTCGCTCGCGCCACTCGTGCAGCGTGCGCGCATAGTCATTACCAATATCAAAAAGATTGCACACTACCAGTCCAGTGTGTCGGGTCATGCTTTCAGTCATCGCGTTGATCGAGGGCAAAAAGCCGCCGGGGAAGACGTATCGTTGAATAAAGTCAACGTTGCGGCTGTAGTGCTTGTAGCGCTGGTCGGCAATGGTAATCGCCTGCAAAGCCATCCGCCCTTTGGGTTTAAGCAGCGCATTGCAGCGCTTGAAAAAGGTGGGCAAATAGCGTTTACCTACGGCTTCAATCATTTCAATTGATACCAGCTTGTCGTATTGCCCGGTCAGTGCGCGGTAGTCCTCAAACAGCACGGTAACCTGGGCGCTGAGTCCGGCCTGCTCGATGCGCTGGCGGGCGTAGTCGTACTGCTCGCGTGAAATGGTGGTGGTGGTCACCTGGCAGCCATATTCCCGTGCGGCGAATTCGGCCATCGCACCCCAGCCAGTGCCGATTTCAAGCAGGTGGTCTTCCGCGCGTAGCTCAAGCTGCTCACACAGGCGGCGCATTTTGGCTTCCTGGGCCTGTTCCAGCGTCATGTGCGGGCCTTGATACCAGGCGGAGGAGTAGAGCATCTTCTCATCAAGAAATCCCTGATAAAAATCATTGCCCAAATCATAGTGCGCCGAAATGTTGCGGCGTGCCTGGCTCGGGCTGTTGCGCCTAAGGAAGTGAACGACGCTGTTGACCGGTGAGGTCAGCCAGCTGAAACGCGACTCTATTTTGTCGACCAGACCGACGTTTTCGGCTAACAGTTGCAGCACGGCTGTCAGATTTGGCGTGGTCCAATCGCCGTCGATATAGCTCTCTCCCGCCGCAATGCTGCCACCGAGCAGCACGCGACGATAAACACGAAGGTCATGAACTTCAATTTGTCCCTGCAGCGGCGCAGTTTCATCGCCGAAAAACATCGGTTCATGGTTAAATTCCTGCAGGGTCAGTCCCGCGCCATGGAGTTGTTTAAGCATCCTGAGCAACAGCGCGCGCGATCCTTTGCGACGACGGCTGCCCGCTTGCTGGGCAAGTCGCAAATCAGGTGAGTTCATGTTCAATCCTTATCAACGGGAGGATGACCGTAAATGGGCGCACGTTTGAGCCACAGTTTTACTGCCTGCCAATAAATAGTGACCGCGGTTTTTACCGTCATTAACGGAAACCGCCAGAGCTGCTGGCGCAGGTTTTTACGCGTTAGTGGCTGATAAACCAGCGTTAGCGTTGCGTCGAATTCGCGGTCCTGACGATGCGTTTCTATATGTACACGCAGACGCTTTCCCGGTGGGGTCAATTGCCAGTGATAGACCATATCCATCGGGTTAAAAGGTGAAACGTGAAACTCTTTTTTGACCGGTAAGGAGCCGTCAGGCAGCACCGCATAGGTGTGGCGCTCATTCCATGGCGTGTTGCGCACCTCGGCCAATACCCAGCGTAAAACGTCTTCTTTATCATAAAGATAATAAAAATTAACCGGATTAAAATAGCAACCAAAGTAGCGCAACTGAGTCAGCAACATGACACGCCCGTCAAAACTGTCGCCAGTTAGTGCCTGAATACGCCGCTGAGCGGTAGTTTTAATGTCACCACCGCCCAAATAGTCACTTCGTTTAAAGGTCGCCGCGGAGAATTTTTCCAGTCTGATCCCGCATTGCGGCAGCTGTTCGATTTCATCGAGATCGATAAGCGCCATGAAAATGCCATAGTCGAAGTGATGCTCTATCGGCTTAAATCGGCGATGCCGCACGCCGCCAATATAGAGCGCGCTGTTCATGCGCTTTCCTGCTCGAGGAGCTGGTTTACCACTTCTTCGGCGCTTCTGACGCCGTCTTCATGAAAGCCGTTGTGCCAGTAGGCACCGCAGAACCAGCTACGGTTGTGGCCATTAATCTCGCCGCGTCTCTGCTGTGACTGATAGCTGGCGAGGTTAAGCACCGGATGCCTATACTGGGTCTTGAATAAAATTTTACGCTCATCAATTGGCGTTATCGGATTTAGCGTCACGCAAAAATTATTTTCTGACTCAATACCTTGCAGAATATTCATGTTGTACGTCACACTGGCCCGGCGTTGGCGAACAATGGCCGAATGAACCGGTGCGGACGGCGTGTGGCCCAAGGCACTTTCAACGCCGTTGGGTAGGCGATAGTTCCAGCTTGCCCACGCGCGGCGCGAAACAGGAAGTTGATTGATATCGGTGTGTAGCACCACTTCATTTGACTGATAGGGCAGGCCACATAGCACCTGACGTTCGGCATCGGTAGGTGCCTGCAGCATCGCCAGCGCCTGATCGGAATGGCAGGCGAAAATAACCTGGTCAAATGTTTCACTGCCCTGTGTGGATTGAATAGTGACTGAGCCCTCGCGGCGAATTACTGAGTTTACCGGCGTGTTGGTCAGCAGTTGAACGCTGGCGGGAAGCAACTGCTGCATGCGGCGAATGTACTCACGCGACCCACCGGGGACTACCATCCACTGTGGGCGATGACTCACATCAAGCAGCCCGTGATTGTCGAAAAAGCGCAGGAACATCGATAACGGAAACTTGCCCATATCCTCAAGTGACGATGACCAGATAGCCGCACCCATCGGCAGAACGTAGTGCAGGGCGAAAAAGGCCGAAAAACCATTCTGCCTTAGCAGGTCGGACACGGTGCTTTCGTCGTTGCCCGGCTGCTGTACGCGCTGCTTACACAACGCATTGAAGCGCAGGATTTCACGTAAAAACCGCCAGAATTTAGGCTTAAAGAAATTACGGCGCTGGGCAAAAAGCGTATTCAGGGTATGCCCGTTGTATTCAAGCCTGCTGTCCGGATTGTGCACCGAAAAACTCATTTGGGTGGGTTGTCCGGTGATGCCTAACTGGGCGAGCAGGGCGATAAATCTAGGATAGGTTTTCTGGTTGTATACGATAAAACCCGTATCGATGGCGTAGGAACGATTGCTTATCTCGACGTCCAGCGTTGCGGTATGTCCGCCCAGCGTTTCGTTGGCTTCAAAAACCTTTATTTCACATGCAGGTTGACGCTGCGACAGCATCCACGCACAGCTGAGACCCGAAATACCACTGCCGATAATGGCCACTTTCATACGCGATTTACCTTACCAATCTTTTAGCTAAAAGTTTCTGCAGGCCTTGCGGCAACACCGAAATAAAGCGCAGTAGCCAGGCGAAAACAGGCGGAAACGCAATTTCGCTTGCGCCACGCGCCAGGCCTTTTCTAATAGAGTCGGAGGATTTTTCCACCGTTATCATCATCGGCATCGGGAAATCATTACGCTCGGTGAGCGGCGTTTTTACGAAACCCGGCATCACCAGTGAGATCTCAATTCCGCGCGGCGCAAGATCAAGCGCCAGACTGCGAGCGAAGTAGGCCAGCGCGGCTTTCGAACCGCCATAGGCCTCAGCGCGCGGCAGCGGAAACAGCGACGCGGTGGAGCCGACAAGCGCGATGCGAGAACCCGAGGCCATGCCCGGCAGCAGTGCATCAAGGCAGTTAATCGGCCCCATCAGGTTGGTGGTCATCACCCGTAAAACTTTCTCGGCCTCAACCACGCCGTTATCGAGATATTCACAGGTCCCGGCGCAGAGGATAACCAGGTCAGCCTGCACCCAGGCCAGCGCCTGCCGGGTTTCTTCAAGTTGGGTGATGTCAAAGATCAGCGGCGTTATCTGCTCCGAGGCGGTGCTGATGGCGTCCAAACGCTGGCTGTCGCGCCCGCAGGCGGTCACTTTCCAACCCTCTGCGGCGTAGTCCAGGGCAAGCTGTTTGCCTATTCCCGAACTCGCGCCGGTAATTAATACGTGCTTCATGGCGCTAACCTCGATTTAACGGCTTTAACGACACTTCCCAGAAGGGGGATGTGCTCATAAAGCATCGCTCCCAAATCATAGTAGTCGCGCTGATAAATCACTCTATTTTCGCTAAAGCGCAGATGACTGTTCCCGTCGAGAACCAATTCTTTGCCTTTTTTCAGCCGCGGATGTGAATAAATCATGCGCCAAAACAGCATCGTTTCATCATCGGTGCTCAACTGATGCTGAATATCAAATCGGCAGTAGTGCGTCTGTGCCAGCAGTTGCTCAAAATAAAGCCTAAGAGTGTCGATGCCCTCGTGGCGGCCGACGGGGTCTACCAGCACTGCCTGCCGATGATAGATTTCCGGCAATTTGGCGAGCTGGGCAGTGTCCAAATGGCGATAAAAGGTGTTCAGTTTCTCGAGCGTGCTCTGGCCATTGCCTGATTCGTTAGATGTGGCGTCCGTTGAGGCATAAGTCATTCATGTCTCCTTTATCTGAAAGGTAAAGCGTCATGCGCCTCCTCTGGCGGGTTTTGCAGCAAAACGGCTGCGCTACCCAGCAGGGAAATAGGTAACCCTAATTTCTGCCACTGCAGATACTTGTTGCGTTGGATATTGGTCAGTCGTCCCTCGGCCCATAGCAAGATCTGCTGTGCCTTAACCCCTTCAAGGTGCGGGTCCACCAGCGGGTCGGGCAGCAGGTCAATGTGCAGACCTTCTCCGCTGCGGGCGATAGACTCAAGCCATAGCTCGGTGCGGTCGATATCGCCCCAGCCTGCCAGCAGCACTTTTATGCCGGATTTTTTACGCGCCGCGTTCATGCACATTACCGCGTGCTCAATCAGTACGCCGTCGAGCAGACCGCGTAAATAAAGGGTTGAAGGGGTAGAGGTCAATCGAGTTCGCAGCGGGCGCAGCACATTGTTAACCAGGCTGTCGGGCGGGTATTCGCGGCCCAACTCGATAATCAGCTGGCGGACTTTCTGCGTTTTCTCTTCCTGTAGAACACCGAGCAGCTTTTGCTCCAGCTGTGACCAACCGCTTGGGAGGGGAGTAATGCTTCCCTCCAGCAGCCCTTTAACCTGACTGACAGGCACACCGCGGTTTATCCAGCCAAGAATAGTACGAATGGTTTCCAGGTCACTGTCGTCAAACAGTCGATGGCCGCCCTCGGTACGCTGAGGTTTGAGCAGGCCGTAACGACGTTGCCATGCACGCAACGTAACAGGATTGATGCCGCATATGCGTGCGACCTCGCCAATGCTGTACAGAGACATAAAGATATTCCGCTAAATTACTAAGCCTGAATTAACTCTAGCCGTTCAGGGTCAAGTTGTACAAGTATATTGTTCTTGTACAACTTATAAAGTTGTACAACTTGCTGGTGGAAGGGGTAGAGAAGTGAAAGTGCGGGCCATTATAACGGCCGTAAAGAAGAGTGGGTTAGCTTATTGCCAACTTCTCAAATTAGGGATATATTCTCAATATAGAGAATGCATGGGCGAGAATAATACCGATGAACGATGAGCAAAAACTGGCGCAAAGGCTGTCAATACTGCGGGTGAACAACAATTGGTCGCTTGAAATGTTGGCTGATAAAACGGGAATTAGCCGAGCAACGCTGTCGCGGATTGAGCGCGCGGAAACAAGCCCAACCGCGTCGCTTTTGGGCAAGTTAAGTGCAGCTTATGGACTGACGACCTCAAGGTTATTAATGGACCTTGAAGACAATCCGGCCGAACTTATCCGCCACGCCCAGCAGTCGGTTTGGCACGACACGCAGACCGGTTTTGAGCGCCGCTCAATTTCCCCACCGGCCAAAGATTTTCATGCCGAATTTATGTCTGGCCGCCTGCAGCCTGGGGCCACCATTCACTATGAGGCGCCGCCGGTATTTGGGCTTGAGCAGCATATCTGGATGCTCTCTGGCGTTCTCGAGCTGCGCCTTGACACTCAACGATACCGCCTGGAGGCGGGCGACTGCCTGCGTTTTCATCTTAATGGCACGTCAACCTTCCATGTCCCGGGCCAGGAAGAGGCCCATTACAGCATTGTAATTTGTCGCCCTTAGTAACCAGGAGAAAACCGTGATAACCATCAGTGAACTGAGATGTGAACAATATTCGCAGGACTTTTCCCGAGCTGATTTATTGGGCCTCGCCGAAACTCTTGACGGCTGCGTGAAACTGGGCGCTAGCGTAGGATTTGTCCCGCCTTTTGGCCCAAACGAGGCGTTGGCTTTCTGGCATAAACTTTTGCCCGCCTTTGCCGCCGGAGAGCGCCGTATTCTGGTCGCACGCCTTCACGGCAAAATAGTGGGCACCGTTCAACTGGTGGTTGATATGCCTGGCAACGGACAGCATCGTGCGGACGTGGTTAAATTGTTGGTTCATCCGCAGGCAAGAAGGCAGGGGATTGCGAGAAAACTGATGCAAACGATTGAAAAAATGGCCGCTAACCTTGGAAAAACCCTGCTGGTGCTCGACACGGTCACCGGCAGCGAGGCGCAGACGCTTTATCATCATTTAGGGTATGAGCTGTGTGGCGTTATCCCAGGGTATGCGCTGTCAACTGAAGGAATTTATGACTCAACGAGTGTGATGTATAAGCCGTTGGACCGCCTTGCGAAATAGTGTTAGCCCTTCTCTCGTTAGCCCCCTCGCCGTTAAAAAGATCGAAGGGGCCAGCTGTCCATCATTAATTAATTATACGCCTTTCCACGCTCTCAGCGCTTGACTGCGCACCTGCAGTTTCTGTTCTGGGGTCAGCTTGTTGTATCCCGGAGCCAAACCGCTTTCCCAATCACCGTACAGTGGGTTTGGCAGCACGATAAATTGGGTGCCGAACAGATTGTGATTGCTGTTCACGAAGTTGCGACGCTCATCGTTGCCTTTATGATACGTGGCCGCGCCAAAGTCGTTCAGGTTGTCACCGGCGTAAATCACGATGTTATAGCCTTCGCTTTTGATAGCATCAAAACGCGCCTGCTTGTTGGACGTGGTGGTGCTCAGACGAACGGTTTTTTCATTCACGTTCGGGAAACCGAGGCGCTTCAGATTAGCAACGGTAGCGGCGTAGTCTTTTTGGTCACGGTTCGAGACATAGAACATAATCCCGCCGTGGCTGTCGACGTACTGAGCAAAGCTCACCGCACCCGGCACGGCTTTAGCCTGTTCGGCATGGGTCCACTGAGACCAGGTTTTGGCATCAAACGACTTGTTGGCTTTTACCTGCCAGGCACTGTAGGCGCTGTTGTCTATCATGGTTTCATCGAGGTCAACGACAACGGCTTTAGGTTTGCCGGTCAGCGACTGTGCTTTATCAAAAGCAAAGGTCGCTGCATTAAAGGCCTGATAGGTCAGGGCCTGATATTCACCTGATTGCTGGAACCAGTTCAACGCCATCACTGACTGATCGTTCAACTGTGCATCATCCTGCGTTTTCGAGTGCTGTGCACAGCCTGTCAGTGCTAAAAATACCAGTGCAGTTGTGCCATAGAGTGAAGCTTTCTTCATCATTATCTTTATCGTCCTGTGAGGGTGGGATTATGAAAAATTTTAATAGGTAAAACTTTAGCAGATTCAGCAGGCTGGGGAAGGGGGAGGGGGCAGAAAGTTGATCTGGATAAGCTTTTCATATGACGAAAAAAAGCCGGGGGATGAGCCCGGCAAAAAATCCAATGAAATTTAAATGAAGCGAGGTCTTATTTTTAGAACTGGTAAGTCAGGCCAAGAGCAACAACGTTATCAGTGTTCAGACCTAATTTATTATCAGTGCTCAGACGGTTGATTTTATAATCAACAAAGGTCGACATATTCTTGTTGAAATAATAAGTCGCCGCGACGTCGATATATTTGGTTAAATCTGCATCACCGATGCCTTCAATATCTTTCGCTTTGGTTTGTACGTATCCCAGAGAAGGACGCAGACCCCAATCAAATTGATATTGCGCCACGGCTTCATAGGTCTGGGTTTTTTGCGCATATCCGCTTACAGACGAAGAGGTCAGACTTGAAACACCGGCAGGCGCAGTAATTGCTATCATGCGGTTAGTTTCGGCATAAAGTGCGGCTAAATAAACGCCGTTATTGTCATATTTTAAACCGGCGTTCCAAGCTGTGGCTTTATCGCCTTTACCCAAAGCTGAATTTGTTTGCGTAACAGTACGGTCAGAAGAGGTATAAGCCGCACCTGCGCTGATGCCTGCACCGATGTCGTAGGTGGCAGAAACGGCGTAACCGTCGCCGTTTGCCGTGCTGGCAGAACGGGTGCTGGTGTCGTCGTTTTTACCCTGGTATTGCAGGGCAAAGTTCAAGCCGTCAACCAGGCCGAAGAAGCCGCGGTTGCGGTAAGTTGCCATGCCGTTGCCACGGCCGGTCATAAAGCGGTCAGCCTTGGTGTAACCGTCGCCGCCGAACTCAGGGAACATATCCGTCCAGCCTGCGACGTCGTACAGCGCACCGTAGTTACGGCCGTAGTCGAATGAGCCAAATTCGTTGAATTTCAGACCCGCAAATCCAAGACGTGTTTTAGAACCCGTTGAACCCTGTGCTTCAGAAATGTTATCGGCGACCTGATATTCCCACTGGCCATAGCCGGTGATGGAATCATTAATTTTAGTCTGACCTTTAAAGCCAAAACGTACATAACTCTGGTCACCGTCGCTGCTGCTTGCATCAGAGAAATAGTGCTCGGCTTTAACGCGACCATAAAAGTCGAGTTTATTACCGTCTTTATTATAGATTTCTGCTGCGTGTGCGCCTGAGGCAATCAGTAATGACGGGATTAATATTGCCAGAAGATTACGTTTCATTGTTAACCCTGTATTTTTCGTTTAAACGTTCTGTCAAACGTTATTTATTTAAAGACGCTATTCATCATGTGTACTGTCATTTCCATCTAAGCGGAAATTTGTTCAGCGAGAGTTTTTTACCTTATATTTGTGATCAATTTATGACATGTGAAAATGAACTTTATTTTTTTTAAGTGAATGATTTTAATAAGCTAGCTAATAATAGGGTTGGCTATTCAATTTGCGGCTGACGTGGGCGGACGAGTGTGGGACAATAACCACAACATATGAAAACGATAAGAGATGCATGGCGCTGTCCTCCGCAGTAAAAGATCAGATTAGCCAGTGGTACAAAGCCCTACAGCAGCAAATTCCGGATTTTATCTCCCGAGCCCCTCAGCGACAGATGATAGCTGAGGTCGCGAAGGCATTGACCAGTGATTCTGCCCGCCACCTCGCTATTGAGGCGCCGACCGGCGTGGGCAAAACCCTGTCGTACCTTATTCCGGGTATTGCCGTGAGTCGGGCCGAGGAGAAGCCGTTGGTGGTCAGCACCGCCAATGTGGCGCTTCAGGATCAGATCTTCAGTAAAGATTTGCCACTGCTTAAAAAAATCATTCCAGACCTGAAATTTACCGGGGCGTTCGGCCGTGGGCGCTATGTGTGTCCGCGTAACCTGTCGATGATGAGCACTGAAAATGCCCAAGGTGACCTCGGGCTGTTTTTGGGCGATGAACTGGCGCCCTCAAGCACGGAAGAACAGCAGTTTTGCAGCACGCTGGAAAAGGCCTTAACCCGCTATGAGTGGGACGGCCTGCGCGATCATTATAAAAAAACCATTCAGGATCCCCTGTGGCTCAAAATCAGCACCGACAAAGCCAACTGTCTGGGCCGAAATTGTCACTACTACCGAGAATGCCCGTACTTTGTGGCGCGTAAAGAGATTGAAAGCGCCGACGTAGTGGTGACGAACCACGCGCTGGTAATGGCCGCGCTGGAGTCCGAATCCGTTCTGCCGAATGCCAAAGACTTGCTGCTGGTTCTCGACGAAGGGCATCACCTTCCCGACGTGGCGCGTGATGCGCTGGAGGTGGACGCTGAAATTACCGCCGTGTGGAATCACCTGCAGCTCGACAACTTTATGCGCCAGATTGAACAATGTCTCGCGCTGTTTACCCCTAAAAATCCACCGCCGTTGGCTAATGCCGAACGTCTGCAAAATCACGTGGCCGAGATGCGCGAGCTCCTGCTGCTGATTGAGCAGCAGATTAATCAGTTTTTACCGCCGAACGAGCCAGAGGCTGAGCATCGCTTCGAAATGGGCGCACTGCCGCCGGCGCTTACCGAGCTTTGTGCTCGACAGTTCAAGCTGACCGATGCGCTGCGCGGACTGGCCGAGTTTATGGTTAACGACCTCAGCGAAAAAACCGGTAAGCATGATGTGTTGCGTTTGCATCGCGCCATTTTGCACATGAGCCGCATGCTAGGTTATCTCGAAACCATGACCAAGCTTTGGCGGCTGGCGGCGCTAGATAAAGCCTCCAATGCGCCGATTGGAAAATGGGTGACGCGGCAATATTTCGATAACCAGACTCACCTGATATTCCACTGTGTTGGGATACGTGTCAGCGAGCAGCTCGAAAAAATGCTTTGGCGCAAGGTGCCGCACGTAGTCATCACCTCCGCGACGCTGCGCTCACTCAACAGCTTTGCTCGCCTGCAGGAAATGAGTGGCCTGAATGAGAAGGCCGGTGACCTGTTTATCAGCCTCGATTCACCGTTTAATCATCGTAGTCAGGGAAAAATCGTGATTCCCCAAATGCGCACCGAGCCTTTAATGGCCAACGAAGCGCAGCATATTCAGGAGATGAGCGATTTTTTCCGTGCCGAGCTGGCGACTGAAAAACACAAAGGCATGCTGGTGCTGTTTGCCAGCAATCGCGCGCTGCAGCAGTTTGTTGAACTGATGCCCGACCTGCGGCTGATGCTGCTGGTGCAGGGCGACCAGCCGAGATATCGACTGGTTGAGGAGCATCGCAAACGGGTTGAGGCGGGAAGCGTCAGCGTGCTTATCGGACTGCAGTCGTTTGCCGAAGGGTTGGACCTCAAAGGGGACCTGCTGACTCAGGTGCACATTCATAAAATCGCCTTCCCGCCGATCGACAGTCCGGTGATCCTTACCGAAGGTGAATGGCTGAAAACATTAAAACGCTATCCTTTTGAAGTGCAGAGCTTGCCGAGTGCGTCGTTTAATCTGATCCAGCAGGTGGGACGATTGATCCGCAGCCACGAGTGTCGCGGTGAAATTGTTATCTACGACCGAAGGTTGATCACCAAAAATTACGGTCCACGACTGCTGGCCGCACTGCCGGTTTTTCCTATCGAACAGCGTGGAATGCCCGAGCCAGGCCTTAATAAATACGTTGCATTGACTAAAACCAAAGTGGTCAAGGCACGAAAGAAACGCTAACGAAGGATTGTGCCGGACGACAAGGTTTCTCCCTGTGAAAGGCTGGGTTATGCTGGTGGGATTCGCAGGTGAGGGAAGAACGATGGATTACACAAAAATTATTAAAGAAGTCGGGCGTGGGAAAAATCATGCTCGCTCGCTCGACAGGGAGCAGTCGCTGGCGCTTTACCGCCTGATGCTGGCGGGTGAAGTCCCAGATTTACAGCTTGGCGGTTTACTGATTGCCTTTCGTATTAAAGGCGAAGACGAGCAGGAAATGCTGGGCTTTTATCAGGCCATGGAAGAGCAGACGCTTCGCCTGCAGGCCCCAAATAACAGATCCATGCCGGTGGTTATTCCCAGCTACAATGGCGCGCGCAAGCAGGCTAATCTGACGCCACTGCTGGCTATTTTACTGCATCGTCTCGGCCTGCCGGTGGTGGTGCACGGCGTGACTTCCGACCCCGGTCGCGTCACCAGTTTTGAGATTTTTCAGGCATTGGGCATTCCCGCTGCCAACTCGGGCGAAGAGGCGCAGGCCATGCTCGACTCCGGTCGTGGTCCGGTATTTATACCCGTGTCGCTGCTCTGCCCACCTATCGACAAACAGCTTCAGCTTCGCTGGCAGATGGGCGTGCGCAACAGCAGTCACACTTTGGCCAAGCTGGCAACACCGTTTGTTGAACAGCCCGCACTGCGCTTAGCCAGCGTTTCTCATCCCGAATATATTCAGCGCGTCTCGTCATTTTTCCACGATGTCTCAGGCCGTGCGCTGCTATCGCAGGGTACGGAAGGCGAGGTTTATGCCAATCCGTTACGCAGTGCACCGGTGCATTTGATTGGTACCGGTGAGCAAAGAATTTTGCTCGAGCGTCAGGAGTTTAGTGCACAAAACTTGCCAAGTGCTAAAGACGCGCAAATTACTGCCGACTGGATAAATGACTGTTTGCAGGCAAAAGTGGCCGTGCCGCAGGCTATTCTTAATCAGTTGGCCTGCTGTTTGGTTGCCACCGACCTGGCCGAAACGATCCCAGAGGCATTGATGCGGGTAGATCAGCTCTTTTAGCATCAACGGCCGTCGACAGACGCTAGCTCCGTAAATACACTCAGTTAATAATCTCTTTTACTTTCAGCCAAGAAGGGCGCTATGAAACAGTCACAGGAATATTTTTCAGCACTGAATCACGACTATATGAAGGTGCACAAAACTAAAGAAGAGTTGTTCTGGCAAAATTACATGGGCACGGGCGATGATGACGTTTCGGATCGCTACTCGGCATCTGAGAGCGTGTTTAAACGTTTTATCGCCAATCCGTCCCGACTGGTGGAGCTGCGTGAACACATTGCTGCCGTTGAAGCCGAGCCAAAGAGTAAAGAAAGAGAGGCGCTACTGACAGGTCTGCGCGGTTGGTATCGATTTTTTGACTGCAATGCGATTGAAGACCCTCAGGCGCAGGCGTTGCTCGACGAAATCATTCAGGCCGAGTCTGCACTTTACAGCAAACGCAAACAGCATCGGCTGACCCACCTCAATAGCAAAGGGGAGCAGGTTTCTGCCTCGCTCGGCGAGCTATTGACCAATCAAGCCACCAATGAAAACGAAGAATATCGCCGCAGTTCGCAGGTTGCGCTGCGTGAGCTTGAGCAGTGGCTACTCATTAACGGTTTCCCACAGCTTATAGCCCTGCGCAACCGTTTTGCTCGTCAGCTTGGCTACCGTAACTACTTTGATTATAAAGTAAATAAAACGGAGCAGATGACCCCCGAGCAGCTGTTTGCCATTCTGGACCGCTTTGAGGAGCAAACGCGCGAAGCCAACGTGCGTAGCCTCAACGAGCTGGTTTCGCGCAAGGGCGATGCCGCATTAATGCCGTGGAACATTCGCTTTACCAGCGCCGGTGACGTGACGCGTCAGTTGGATCCTTACTTCCCGTTTGCCGACTCGTTAGGCCGCTGGATAAACAGCTTTAAACGCCTGAATATCGGTTTTAATGGTGCCGAAATGCAGCTCGATTTGCTGGTACGTGAAGGCAAATATGAAAACGGTTTTATGCACGGTCCTGTGCCGCCTTTTGTCGATCAAGGTAAATGGGTTCCGGCGGTGATCAACTTTACCAGCCTGGCGAAGCCGGATCAGGTAGGCAGTGGTGCCAGTGGATTAAACACGCTATTCCACGAAGGCGGACACGCGGCGCATTTTGCCAATATTCGCCAAAACGCCCCGTGCTTTTCGCAGGAATTCCCTCCGACCTCAATGGCCTATGCTGAGACGCAGTCCATGTTTTGCGACAGCCTGCTCGACGATGCCGACTGGCTTAAGCGTTATGCTAAAAACGAGCGCGGCGAAGCGGTACCTGATGCGTTAATCGAGCAAAGCATTGCTGCACGCCAGCCGATGCGCGCATTTAACGAACGCCATATTCTGCTGATGCCTTATTTTGAGTGGCAGCTTTATCAGTGGCCGGAAGAGAAATGTACGCCTGAGGCGATTACCGCGCTGGCTCGCGACGTTGAAACGCATATCCTTGGCGTGGCCGGCAGCCCAAGGCCTACGCTTGCGGTGCCGCACCTGCTGTCGCTGGAGTCGGCCTGTTCCTATCAAGGCTATTTACTGGCGCTTATGGCGGTTGAACAGACGCGCGCCTTCTTCCTCAAACGTGATGGCTATTTGACCGATAATCCAGCCATTGGTCCTGACTTGGCCAAACATTACTGGACACCCGGCAACAGCGTGAGTCACGACCAAACGCTGCGCAGCCTGACAGGGGAAGGTTTTAATCCTGATTATCTGGCGCAGGCTTGCAATCAAACGGTTGAATCGGCATGGCAAGAAGCCCAGCATGTTATTGCAGAATCCGCCGAGCGCGAACAGGCTGCCGCTGACTTTGATCTTAATGTGCATATCAAGGTGGTAGACGGCAAGCGCGTGTTGGCAGACAACGCCGAGGGCGATGATGCGATGTGTCAGGACTTTGCCGATTTCGTTCAGCAGACGTATTTCAGGAAATAATGACTTTGATGTGCGGGTGGGGGGGAGAGCAGTCAGCTTTCATCCCCTCCATCCTCATTAACGCGCGTCCGGGCGCGTCAAATCAAAACGTAAATCTTCAGAAATACCGTAGTAGGCCGAAGGGCCGCCAGCGCGCAGCACCGGTTCGGCCAGTGCGGTCTGATAGATCCCCTGCTCATCAAGCAGATGACGGGCGATATGCACCGCGACCACCTCACCCAATACTAACCAAGTATCAATTTTCTCACCTGCCGCACTTTGAAGCTGGATGCACTGCGAAAGTTTGCACTCAAAATTAACCGGACTTTCGGCAACGCGATCGGCGGCAACCAACGTGCCCGGTGTGGGTGTCAGCCCTGCAAATTCAAATTCGTCGCGGCCGTGCGCTAAAGACGCTGAGCTTTCATTCATTTTAATCGCCAGGCTGCGGGTGGTGAGATTCCAGACAAATTCACCGGTTTCAACAATATTCTTCACACTGTCTTTCCATCCGCTGCTGGCGAAACCAATGATCGGTGGACGATAATTAAAGCAGTTAAAGAAGCTGTAAGGGGCCAGGTTTCTCTGTCCCTGAGCGTTGCGCGACGCGATCCAACCGATAGGGCGTGGGCCTACGATTGCGTTTAACGGATCGTGCGGCAAGCCATGTCCTTTGGCAGGTTCATAAAAGTAGCGATCGTCAAAACTCATCGTTCACCTTTTCTTTGATTAATTTAGGTTGAAAAACTTGGCCTTAAATATTCTCTGGCCAAAGAAGTGCCTGCTTCTCAATACCATAAACAGTTACCGACCAACTTACCGTGACCTTATGTGTCATGCCGACAGCCTTGTGCGGCCGTTTGTGTTATCTTACGCGGCAGAATTTTTCTCGACGGCTGCGCCGCGAAAGCACCGCGCAGCCGTCGAGTAAGCTTAACATTGATATTGGAGAGTCATTCAGGTGGAAAGAAAAAAAGCGATTCCGCAGGATAAAAAGATTGTTTTCCCGCAGGAGAAAAGCGGACTTCATGCGCGAAATCGCCACCGTAGCCGCTATGATTTTCCTGCTTTAATTGCCAGCAGTCCTGAGCTTGGGCCTTTCGTTGCCGAAAATAAATGGGGCGACCTGTCTATCGACTTCGCCAGCCCTCAGGCGGTAAAGGCGCTTAACCGCGCACTGCTGCGCCACTTCTATCAGATTGAAAACTGGGATATCCCGGCCGACTACCTCTGTCCGCCAATTCCAGGACGTGCCGATTATATTCACCATCTGGCGGATTTATTGGCCGATAGCAACGGTGGTACCATTCCACAGGGTAAAAACGTCGCTATCCTCGATATTGGCGTAGGGGCAAACTGTATTTATCCTATCGTTGGGCTGCGTGAATACGGCTGGCGCTTTACCGCCAGTGAGATTGATGAAGTCTCGATGGCAGCAGCGAAAAAGATTGTGGCGACTAACCCCCTGTTGACCAATCAGGTGCGTTTCCGCCTGCAGGCAAAACCGCCGCGCATTTTCGATACCATTATCCGCCACGACGAGCGTTATGATGCCGTTCTGTGCAACCCGCCGTTCCACGGTTCGGCTGAAGAAGCCGCCGCAGGCAGCCAGCGCAAACGTCACAACCTGGGTCTGGACCGCGCCTACCAAAAGGCCGAGTTGAACTTTGGCGGTCAGCATAATGAGCTGTGGTGTGAAGGCGGTGAAGAAGCCTTTGTGGTTCGCATGGTTGAAGAGAGTGAAACCAAGGCCAACAACTGCCTGTGGTTTACGGTGTTGATTTCAAAGAAAACCACGCTGCCGCTGATTTATGAGGCGCTTGAAGAGGCGGGAGCCACCAACGTACGCACCGTTGAAATGGCGCAGGGCCAAAAGATCAGTCGCTTTGTTGCCTGGACTTTCCTGACGCCGTCCCAGCAAAGGGCCTGGTCCGGCAAGCGCTGGAACTGAGTCGATAGAAGAAATTTAATCGCACTGATATAAAAAAGGCCTCTTTCGAGGCCTTTTTTTATGACACGTGCTGCAGGAACTCGCGCAGGCGCTCGCTTGGCGGGTTGGCAATCAGCTCAGCCGGAGGACCGTCCTCTGCAACGCGGCCTTTATCGATAAAGATAAGACGTGAGGCCACTTTTTCTGCGAAGCCCACTTCGTGGGTTACGATAACCATCGTCATGCCTTCTTCCGCCAGGTCCTTCATAACGGTCAGCACTTCGTGGCGCAGCTCAGGGTCAAGCGCCGACGTTGGCTCATCAAACAGCATGAGCTTAGGCTTGACCGCCAGCGCACGGGCGATAGCCACACGCTGCTGTTGACCGCCGGAAAGCTCAGAAGGGTAATGGTGCGCCCTTTCAGATAATCCCACTTTTGCCAGCAGCTCTTTCGCCAGTTTCTGAGCCTCTTCTTTGCTCGCACCGCGAACGCGGATCGGGCCAAAGGCGACGTTTTCCAGCGCAGTCATGTGCGGGAACAGGTGAAACTGTTGGAAAACCATGCCCGCTTCCTGACGGATGAGGCGGTCATCAACTTTAGGGTCATTAACTTTAAGGCCATCAACAATCAGCTCACCGGAAGTAATCTCTTCCAGCTTATTGATGCAGCGCAGCAAGGTGGATTTACCGGAGCCTGAGGGACCGATGATAACCACGACTTCGCCCTGTTTAATGCTCAGGTCGATATTATGTAACACCTGGGTTTTGCCAAAGTGTTTAGAAACGTTTTTAAATTCAATCATAAAATTTTCAGTTTGCGTTCTAAGCGGCGCATCGCAAAGCTCAGTGCCAGCGTGATGATCAGATAGATAACGGCAACAGCACTCCAGATTTCCATTGCGCGGAAGTTACCGGCAATGATTTCCTGACCTTGACGAGTGAGTTCCGCTACGCCGATAACAATAAACAGCGAGGTATCTTTAATACTGACGATCCATTGGTTACCCAACGGCGGCAACATGCGGCGCAAAGCCAGCGGCATGATGATGTAACGCAGCGTTGCACGGCGGGAAAGCCCCAGCGCCAGGCCTGCTTCGTTAAAGCCACGATTGATGGACTGTACCGCACCGCGGGTAATTTCTGCGATGTACGCACCCGAGTTGATAACAATGGTCACAACGGCTGCGGTAAAGGGATCAATTCGCAGGCCGCTTATCATCATTGGCAGGGCAAAATAGATAAACATAACCTGGACAACGATAGGAGTACCGCGAATAAGCTCGATAAATACCAGAGCAATATTACGACTGATTACGCCGCCAAACGCGCGCGCGAAGCCCGCAATGACGCCGATAATTACGCCCCCAACTAAACCCAGGATAGAAATCCACAGGGTCATCTTGGCGCCTTCGAGAAGTATAGGAAGAGCGGCCCAAACAACGCTCCAGTCAAACTGCATGGATTAATCTCCTGATAAACAAAACAAGCCGACCCTGGTGGACATTCACTCAGGGTCGGTGATATAGCGCCACGTTTTCACGCCAGCGGCTATATCTCATTACTGCAATTATTTAGGCTCTGCGTCGAACCATTTTTTATAGATTTCTGCGTAGGTGCCGTTAGCGCGCAGCGTTTTCAATGCGGCGTTAACTTTTTCACGCAGTGGGCTGCCTTTCGGGAAGGCTACGCCGTAGTCCTGACCTGCAACAGCCGGGCCTACAGTCTTAAAGTTGCCATGACCTGCAGTCTTGATGTAGTACTGAATGTTTGGCGCATCGAACAGTACGGCGTCTGCACGACCGGTACCCAGCTCCATGTAGGCGCTGTCGATGTTAGGGAACTGGCGAACGTCTTTTGGTTTCAGGTTGGCAGCTAGGTAGTTAACAGAGCTGGTGCCGCTTTTCACTGCAACCACTTTGCCGTTCAGGTCAGCGGTGCTTTTGATGTCTTTGTTGTCTGATTTCACCATGGTGATCAGGCCGCTGGTGTAGTAGCCGTCGGAGAAATCAACTGCCTGAGCGCGCTGAGGGGTAATGGTGATACCGGCCAGAGCCAAGTCAATGTTTTTGGTCTGCAGAGCAGGAATGATACCGTCAAAGTCCATCGGCTTTAGGGTATAAGACACTTTCATTTCTTTAGCCAATGCGGCCCAAAGGTCGATATCGAAACCAACGTATTTGTCACCTTGTTTGAATTCAAAAGGAACGAATGCGGTATCGGTAGCTACGACAAGTTTTTCTTCTGCTGCGTGGGAGCTTACTGCAAAGGCCAGCGTCAGCGCTGCCAGGGAAACTTTTAACATCGACTTCATAAGTGCAATTTCCTTTGTATATTTATGGGAAAAACAACCCCTTTTCTTGTTACTTGGGGTGACAAGCAAAAAATATGCCGCTTTTTCACACCTCTTAAAATTCAAAGGGTTAGTCACCATTTGTTGGCATGAAATGCTAAAACATACCGGGTTTTGCACCAATTTGGTGCCTTGTGTTTTCGCTAATGTCCATTTTGGTGCGAACCACTAGGCTAAACTAATTTTTATTCTAAAACTGCGTATTTATTAACATTGTTAAACAGAAAATGCGTAAATATTCTAACAAATTGTCTTGATTTGTGTATTTACTGCCATTTTTTGGAGCGACTAGTGTGCTTTAAAACAACGCTGGTGGCAATGTTGACTTTAAAGGCACTTTTATGGTGCATGCGCGATTATTTAAGTTAAAGGCAGTAAATACACTAAGTGGGGGAAGGGAATCAGAGGAGGGAGGGCATTAGAAATAAAAAATAAGGGGAGCCATAGCCCCCCAATGCATTGATTCTCGCGAGTAACACTGCTTTACAGCAATGTAAGCGCTTATTCGATGTTTGATTCAATAAACCACAGGAATTTATCGAGGTCGCGTGAAGCGGCGGTGAAGATATCCGCAGTGTCTTCATCTTCAACCTGGTTAATCGCTTTACGTGTGTCGTTAGCGACGACCGCATAACGTTCTGCCAGAGCCTTCAAATGCTCCTGCACAGTGTGTATGTTAGTTGGGTAGCTTTTCAGTGGAGTTTTATCATTAACAACCTGAACAGTCCCCAGCGCTACGCCACCCAGCTGCACAACGCGTTCTGCAATAGTGTCTTGGTGGTCGATAATCGCCGTACGGAAGCCGTCTAACATTTCATGTACGCCGATAAAATTGGCACCGCGCATGTTCCAGTGGGCCTGCTTAGTGATAAGCGACAGGTCAATGAACTCGGTTACCAGCTTGTTGAGAACCTTGATGGTCTCAAGTTTGGTACTTTCATCTACATCGTTGCGTGTAAATAGAAGTTCTGAAGATTTCGTTTTTACCAGTTTAGCGGTACTCATCATTAATATCCTCTTCAGTGAGTCGTTATCTGTTTAGTCTATGAAGTAATGTGAACACGGGAATAAGTATAGCAAGCTTTAAGTATTCCGTTGAGAAATATTACCTATCAATCTTATAGCTACAATCTAATAAAGAAAAACAAGCTGTTAAACCATGGGGATTAACTCGCGCTATCAAGCTTATATTTCACTTTCTTGCTTAATAACCTAGGGTCTAAAAACGTAAATATCAACCCTTAAGAATGTTGTTTTTATTTAACTTTATGAATCTTAAGGTTTTATTTTTTAATTTTGTTTTTAATATATTTGAAATGTTAATGCGATTTAGTGTTATTCACATTTGCTAGTCAAGAGTAAGACGTTTATTAGGATAATTCTGTGTTGCGAGATATTAATCGGTGTGTTTTTGATGCGGGGATATCAGTGGCTGAATATTAAAGGGAGGCGTTGTGCCTCCCTTTAATATAAATCTTCGTTTGGATTACAGCACGATCTTGCCGCTGTACAGAACCGCACCGGTAGGTTGTCCGGTCGGAGAACCCCCTTTAGGTTCCAGACTAATCGCCAGTAACGCCCCGCCTGCGGCCACATTGTCATTCATAGCCAGCTGGGTTGATGCGCTGTTATTAAGCAATCCCAGGGATTTAGGCTTGCCACCCGCTGGAATAACCCACAGCTCGAGACTGCGGTCGGTTGAAACAGCCGCCGCCTGCAGCGGGGTTATCGTCAACTGCAGGGTAGAATTATTCGCTGTTACGACCCATTGCCCGGCGTTTGACGCGGCATCACTGTTAGCCAGTACTGCAACCGGGGTCATGGCAGGCGATTTTATAGCGCTGTTTTCCCAGAGTCTCGGCACCAGCAATACCGCAGCCAGGCAAGCGGCAACAGCCCAGCCCAGCGTCGCTCGATTAATGTAGCGAACTCGTGAACCTGACGAGGCAGACTGTAGAGAGTCCATTTGCACTGGCTTGGGCGGCAGCTGAAGCTGAATGCGTTTCCACACCGATTCAGGGGGGGCTACCGGGGTAAGTGAGTTGTCCAATTGCGCAAAGGCCTCCTGCCAGCGAGCGACTTCCGCCGCCAACTCGGGGTCCCGCTGCATCTGTTTCTCAAACTGCAGTCTCGCCGGCCCTCTCAGAGTGCCAAGCGCATATTCCGCCGACAGAGCGGCCTGATACTCCCGTCTGTTTTTCATAGGCCCACGCAAGTCTTTAAGTGTTCCAGGGCGCGACGGATCCAACTTTTTATCGTGCCGAGAGGTTGTTGCATATGGTCGGAAACTTCGCCGTGCGAGAGTCCCTGGTAGTAAGCTAACACCAGGCTTTGTCTTTGTTCTGCGGGCAAATGCCCCAGACATTCCGCCAGTTTCTTTGCGTCACTGTCATGCTGCAGACGGTTAAGCGGTTGATCGACCTCTTCGTTCAAACTGTCCTCAGCACCATCTTCCAACTCCTGCCACTGATTATCACTGCCGCGCATCCAGTCAATAGAGCGGTTGCGAACGATATGCGTCAGCCACGTCAAGGGAGAACTCAGCGTTGGATTATAGGATGAAGCGCGATTCCAGGCAGTAATGTAGCTGTCGTGCAGCACTTCTTCGGCCCAGGCGTGACGGCGCAGCATGCGCAACGCGACGGCAAAGAGGCGAGGT
Organism: Rouxiella sp. S1S-2; assembly: GCF_009208105.1. Classification (NCBI taxonomy): domain Bacteria; kingdom Pseudomonadati; phylum Pseudomonadota; class Gammaproteobacteria; order Enterobacterales; family Yersiniaceae; genus Rouxiella; species Rouxiella sp. S1S-2. The sequence goes on along the minus strand of NZ_WFKL01000001.1, from coordinate 4,018,940 downwards.
GAGGTTAAGCGGTACAGGTGTTCAAAGGCCTGACGGTCACCGGCGGCAATGGCCTGCATCAGTTCACTATGCAGTTGGCCGTCGGTTAGATTATTTTCTAACGCGCTGTCTTTCATTCGTTTTCCTAAAAACTTAAGGATGCAGCACGCCGACGTTACTGCATCCCTCGGCCGTGCCCCGACAGGGACACAGCTATTATAGGAGACGGTATTTATTTAGGCATAAGAACGGTGTCGATAACGTCGATTACGCCATTTTTCTGAATCACATCATAAGTACTGATGTTGGCAACGTCGCCTTTGGCATCTTTCAACTGAATGTTGTGCGGACCGTTGCTAATCAACCACAGCGCCTGACCGTTAACGGTTTTCAGCTCTGCGTGGCCACCGCCTTTTTTCAGCAGTTTTTCGAGGTCTTTCATTTCATACTTACCGGCTACTACGTGGTAAGTCAGAATGCTGGTCAGCGTAGCTTTATTTTCAGGCTTAACCAGTTTTTCAACGGTGCCCGCTGGCAGTTTGGCGAAAGCGGCATCAGTCGGTGCAAACACGGTGAAAGGACCTTTGCTTTCCAGCGTATCGACCAGACCCGCGGCCTTAACAGCAGCAACCAGTGTAGTGTGATCTTTTGAATTAACGGCATTCTCAACAATATTTTTTGACGGGTACATCGCAGCGCCGCCGACCATCGTGGTGTTATCTGACATCATTGCAGCCATTGACGCGGTGCTGAACAAAACTGAAACGCACAGAGCGGTACGGATAAATGTTTTCATGATGTAATCCTTTGAGGTTGAGTGTTTTAATGTTGCCTAACATTAGTACATACGACCCACGGCGCGCTTTGGATGCAAAGAAATCAGACAAAATGCATTTTATTTTCTTTAATTAACTTATTTTTTTGATTTTTAAGAAAATAATTTCTTAAAAATTATTGCGGATCGACCTTGATTGCTTGGATTTTCGAGCGTCTTTGCACCGTTAATGTCGATCCCGCCGAGGCAGCGATAATGGCAATAAGCGCCAGCCACTGCATAGGTGTAAGCAACTCGTTGAGAAATAGAATCCCCGAAAAGGCCGCCATCGCAGGTTCCATGCTCATCAACGTGCCAAAGGTTTTAGCCGGTAGTCGCGTTAACGCCATCATCTCAAGCGAATAAGGCACTGCGGAGCTGAGCAGGGCAATTCCGAGACCTATTGGCAAAATATCCAAGCTAAATAGCCCGCTTTGCGCCTGTGCAATGCCGATGGGACAAAATATCAGTGCGCCAATGGTTGAGCCCAACGCCGCCGTGCCAGGCCCGTAGCTGCTGCCAGCGCGCTGTCCTGCGAGGATGTATACCGCCCAGCAAGCGCCTGCTATCAAGGCAAAACAGGCACCGGTAGGGTCGATACCAGAAACGCTGTGCCCGATAGGCAAAAGGAACCACAGCCCAATCACCGCCAGCAGTACCCAGACAAAATCAATCGGACGTCGCGACGAGAACATGGCGACTGCCAGCGGACCGGTAAACTCCAGCGCTACCGCAATGCCGAGAGGCACCGTGCGAATCGCCAGATAGAAGGTATAATTCATACATCCGAGCGCGAGGCCATAAATCAGCAGCGAGCGCAGATTGCCGCCGCGCATCTTTAGGCGCCAAGGTCTGAAGTAGAGCAGTAAAATCAGTGAACCCATTCCCAGGCGCAGCGCCGTAACGCCTTGTGAGCCTACAATGGGGAACAAGGATTTGGCCAACGCTGCGCCACCCTGCAGCGAGAGCATGGCTATCAGTAGCATGGCGACGGCGATAAGCGGGTTGTGCACTTTGGCATGCATGGGCAGCGAACCTTCCATTGATGCTTGAGAATTCTGTTTGGAGGCGTGATTTTTCAAGGACTCTGTATCCATACTTTAATGTCTGCGAGTGTAAAGGTTGGGTAAATCGCGTTCATTGTACTGAGAAGCTGCAATCATTAGTGGATTCGTGCGGATAAAAAGCAAAAAAACTTTCTCCTCAATGACCTGTAAGTGAGAAATTACTGCAAAAACCGCTGCTTATTTGGTCAGGAGATTAGGAATATTCCGCTAATATGAAAAAGTTCAATAAGTTTATCTTATAGTATTTCAGCAATAAAACTGTTTTAAATTAGTGTGATACGTTATGTTGGAAACTTTTTGTTACACCATAGGGTGTGTTGGACATCTTAATTAAGGCAGAGTTTCACACTGCTATTTGTTATATTTTAATGGTGAAGGTTAATTTGGTTCCCTTTTTTGAGGTGGTTATGAAAAAAATTGCATGTCTTTCCGCATTAGCTTGCGTAGTAGCTTTAGGTACTTCAAGTGCATTCGCTGACACCAGCACCGTTACTGCGGGTTACGCGCAGGGCGACGCTCAAGGCGTAGTGAACAAAGCGACCGGTTTCAACTTGAAATACCGTTACGAGCAAGATAACAACCCACTGGGCGTTATCGGATCTTTCACTTACATCGAGAAAGATCACTCTTTGACTGACAATTCTTACCAGAAAGGTCAGTACTACGGCATCACCGCAGGTCCAGCTTACCGTCTGAACGATTGGGCAAGCGTGTACGGCGTTGTGGGTATCGGTTACGGCAAATTCAGCAGCACCGAAAACCCAGACTCTACCGTTCTGCGTCAAAAGTCTGACACCAGCGACGTTGGTTTCTCTTACGGTGCAGGTCTGCAGTTCAACCCAATCGAGAACGTTGCTCTGGACGTTTCTTACGAGCAAAGCCGTATCCGCAGTGTTGACGTTGGCACTTGGATCGCAGGCGTGGGTTACCGCTTCTAATTACCGAAATGTGGTTGCCTGGCGCTTAATTGCAACAGGCAACGATACTTCGAAAAAAAACCGCCTCTCGGGGCGGTTTTTCTTTTTGTATCATTCTCGTCTAGATGCCGCTGTACCAGTTATAACCCTGATCTTCCCAATACCCGCCCGGGTAAGTATCAGTGACGAAAATGCCCCCAATATGTTTGGCATTTTTGAAGCCAAGCTTGGTCGGCATTCTTAGGCGCAGCGGATAGCCAAAATCAGGTGGCAGCGGTTCTCCGCCAAAGTCTAAGGCCAGAATGGTCTGCGGATGCAGTGCGGTTGCCATATCAATGCTGGAATAGTAGCGATCGTCGCACTTGAAACCGACGTATTTGCAGTTCAAGTCGGCCCCTACGTGCTGCAAAAAGGTTTTTAGCGGCACGCCGCTCCACTGACCAATGGCGCTCCAGCCTTCAATACAAATAAGCCGCGTTATCTGACTGCTTTGCGGTAACTGCTTTAATTGCTCCAGCGTCCACGACGCTTTTTTCTCAACTTTTCCTGATACCTCAAGGCGATAGTTGGGAATGTCAATTTCTGGGACGTTATACTCAGGATAGAAAGCGTTAAATCGAAAGGGCTTGGTTATCTGATCTGCCGAGTAAGTTTGTGCTAACTTCTGACCGCTGAACAACCAGCTCTGCACTCTGTCATTCCAGCGAGACATCGCCCACAGCACCTTATCAACTTCATCACCGTCCTGCATGTTACAGCCCGTGAGCATCGAAACTGCGCCCAGTGTGAGACCAGATTTGATCATCAGTCGGCGCTCGATATTCACCAGTTTTTTGCGTTGGTCAGCTTCGAGAATAATTTTTGGCCGCTTTTTTTCATTACTCATCGGCGCTCTCTCCTGAATTTTTAATCACCGCGTTACCACCGGTAATCATGCTGGGTAATGTTTTTGGCACCAGCGCGACCATAACGACGTGTACCACTACGAACAGCATGATGCCGCTCATAGCAAAAAAATGAACATAACGGGCAATCGTAAACCCGCCCATTAAATACACCAGCCCGCTGAACTGCACCGGTTTCCAGATGGATAAACCCGACAGCACCAGCAATAATCCGAGCAGTAGCACGCCGACATACATCAGTTTTTGCACGGCATTATATTGGGTGGATTTATGGGGCAGGCGAAAACGCAGAGCGCTGATAAAATCGTGCCAAACCGAGGTAGCAGTAAACGGAAAAAAACGCTGCCGGAAATGACCGCTGAGCAGTCCCCACAGTACGTAGAACAGTCCATTGGCGGCTAAAACCCACATTACCGCCAGATGCCAGCCAATGTTGCCACCCAGCCAGCCACCGAGCGTGGCGCTTTGCGGGAAAGTAAAATTGAAAAGGGGGTCAGCGTTGTAAATACCCCAACCGCTCATCACCATGCCTATCATCACCAGCAGGTTTACCCAATGGCAGAGTCTCACCGGCCAGGGATGGATTCTTTTTTTACGCATCAGAAGGTCCTTGGGGGAGGTCAGCTCCAGTCCGCCAGAGAAGCGCAGACACAGAATTTGGCGGACTGAAGCTGATTTAAAGCACAATTACATCGGCGGGGTAACGCCGTCTTTACCTGCCGCGATGCCGCGAGCAGCCAGTGCGCCCTGCGCATCTTTAACTGGGAACAAGACAATGTGCGCGCCTGCTTTCAGCAGGCTGCGATCGCCCGGTGCCAGCAGAACAACCGGCACGTTGTCAGGTACAACAACGGTTTTTTCGCCGTTCTGATACTTCACGGTCAGGGTGCGGCCATTGCTGTTAACCAGCTTGCCAACGGTGCCGTTGGTCATGGTATTGATTTTGCCGTCGGCAGATTCAAACGGGTTGAAGCCTTCACCACTGCCGCGCAGGCTTGGTGCGAATACGTGAACCTCCAGCGCTTTCAGCGTGCCGTTAGCCTGTGGAACCGCCGCAGTACCGATAAAGCTGTCGGCCTGAATATCAGACATTTTGCCTTCGGTGACCTGAGTAATTTTGGTCTGGTCGGTCAGTTTGACGTCCAGTTTTTCGCCCTGACGGGTGGTCATCACGATAGAGGTTGGCGTAACGGAGTCAATAGTGCCGCGCGTCGGTTTAATGGTATGGCTGGCGTCGGCTGCGAAAGCACCGCTGGTCATCAGCAGTGAAGAAAGAAGCAGACCGGCAAGGCGTGAGGACTTAATCATAATACTCTCCAAATTATTCGTATGAGAAATAGATAGGAAGTCGGTACCACTCACTCAGGAGTGGATGGGTAATGCGTCATTAAAAAATCAGCAACTTGGTAAACAGTTCGTTTACTAATGATAGTCAGAGTGGACGATAAACAGGGACTCATTGATGACAGGTTGATGACAATATTGTCATCAAAGGTTTCTGGCAGAACTGATAGACTTGATGCAGAACAGCGGGGTCAACGAGGCACGAATGCGGATACTGGTTATTGAAGATGATGTCAGCACTGGCGACTACCTTAAAAAAGGTCTTGGCGAGGCTGGCTATCGTGTCGATTTGGCACGTAACGGCGCTGACGGCCTTTTTCTTGCGCTGGAAGACAGCTTTGATGCCATTATTCTCGACGTGATGCTGCCGGGTCTCAACGGCTGGCAGGTGATGGAAGTGCTGCGTAAAAAGAGTGACGTGCCGGTGCTGTTTTTAACCGCCAGAGATGAGGTTCAGGACCGCATTCACGGGCTGGAGTTGGGCGCAGATGACTACCTCATCAAACCTTTTTCATTCACAGAACTAATGCTTCGAGTGCGGACTTTACTGCGTCGCGGCACGGTGCGCGAGTCCGATACCTATTCTCTGGCCGACCTGCACATCGACGTCTTAAGGCGCAGAGTGACACGTCAGGAAACGGTTATCCCGCTGACCAACAAAGAGTTTATGCTGCTCCACTTGCTGATGCGCCGTGAGGGTGAGGTGCTGTCGCGCACCATGATAGCCTCGCAGGTGTGGGACATGAACTTCGACAGTGATACCAACGTGGTAGATGTGGCGGTAAAGCGCCTGCGCAGTAAAATCGACCGTCCCTATGATGTAAAACTTATCCATACCGTGCGCGGTATCGGCTATGTCTGCGAAGTGCGAGATTATGAGTAAATCAGCCAGTTCTTCTTTTTCATTGACCCTGCGGGCGACATTGTTATTCGCTCTGATTGCCGCGCTAGTGGTGAGCAGCGTGGGTTTTTATCTTTATTACGCGATTGAAAAAGAGATGATCCGTCGTGCAGATTATCAGGTGGCGGGACGGGTGCAGTACTTCCGTCAATTGCTTGGCAATAATTTCCCGTTGACTCAGCTCAGCCAAAACCCGGAACTTTTTGAAAATATGCTCGGTAACGAGCGCGATATTCTGCAGTTCCGGCTGTTGGGTCAGGCGCCAATCATCAACGTTAATCCATCACGCATCGCGCTGCCTAACGTGGCAGCCGTGCCCGTGGGTGAGGATTTAACCTTAAACAGCGTTCATCATATTCAGGCCGATGATGATACGCCTGTGCGTTTTGCCGCCGCCGACGTACGCATGAAAAATGGTCAAACGGTAGAGATCTTGGCGGGGCATTTTATGACCGGTGAAACCCATATGTTGGTGGCATTCCGCTGGGAAATTATCGCCTCCGTGTTGCTTGCCTACGTGCTGATCGCCGGATTGGGTTACATGGTTATCCGTCGCGGGCTGCGACCGTTGAAAAAAATGGCTCAGGAAGCGGCGGGTATCCATCCCACCAGTCTGGCTACTCGGCTCAGCGAGCAGGGCGCGCCGTTGGAGCTGCAGCAGTTGATCCGCTCGTTTAATGCCATGCTTGACCGGCTTGCTGAAGGATATCAACGGCTGAACCAGTTTTCGGCCGACCTGGCACACGAAATTCGCACCCCCGTGGGGGCGCTGATGGGCCACTGCCAGGTTGCGCTTTATCAGACTCGAACCACCGAAGAGTACGAAACGCTGCTGGCGAATAATATGGGCGAGCTTGAGCGTATTTCACGCATGATAGAAAATATTCTTTTTCTTGCACGCGCCTCCCATGCCCGTTCTGTGCTCAATATTGCCCCGCTGTCGTTAGAAAATGAAACCTTGCGCGTGGTGGACTATTTTGAGGGACTGGCTGAAGAGCGCGGTATTCGCCTGCGCTGTAAAGGGGAGGGGGTGGTATTAGCCGATGCGCTGCTTTTCCAACGCGCATTGAGCAATCTGGTGGCTAATGCCATTAACTATGGTGATGAAGACAGTGAGGTTCAGGTGTCGGTTGAGCATCACACTCAGCGCACGCTGGTGAACGTTGACAATGCCGGACCGGCGATCCCAGCGGATAAAATCGATAAACTGTTTGACCGATTTTATCGTGCCGATCCTTCGCGCAGTGAGGGCGGAAGTTCTAACGGATTAGGTTTGTCGATTGTGCAGGCGATTATGGCGCTGCATCACGGTAGCGTCACAGTGCGTACACTTCCGACTGGAAAAATCCGCTTTACGCTGGTCTTTCCGGGCCCTTAACCATGAGGGAGAGCCGTTGTAACCTAAATAAATTATCAATAAAGCGTAAAAAATGAGTTTTTACTATTCTTTTAATGGCATGAAATATAAGGATATCGTTAATATTGTTACATTATTTAAGCCTCTGTAATAAATGAAATTAAAACGATTTCGGCACTTTTAATGTCTGATAGTGTTATCGGCAGTCACTTTAATGAACTCACTTGAGTCGTTGGCTCCGGCACGGGCGCGCAGCATACGCAATCAGAACCTTTGAAAGAGCTTTTACCGACTGATGTATAAACTACGAGAACTGTCACAGCAGAAGATTTCACTATTTATTGCTTTATATTTGGGAATACTGCTTAACATCCCGATTTTTTACCGCCGCTACAATCAACTTCATTACAACAACGCCCTCTCGCTGATGGTTGAAATGCTGGCCGCCTTTGCGCTGGTCTATTTCCTCACCACGTTGGTGTCGTTTACCGGTAAAACAGTCTATCGGCTTCTTCTGAGCCTGGTGGTGGTCGCCTCTGTCGCCGCCGGCTACTACATGATCGTATTCAATGTAGATATCGGCTACGGCATTCTGGCCTCGGCGTTGGCGTTTGACTCGGTGGATCTCTCGAAAGAGTCCGTCGGCACACATTTCATTGTGTGGACCCTGTTGGGGAGCCTGATACCGCTGATTTTACTCTGGGGATGCAGGATGCCGGGCGCGGCGCTGCGTGAAACGACCTGGCGTAAGCTGTTGGCTAAACTGGTGCTGCTTGCCGTAAGCGGGCTGGCCTGCTGGTTGCCGCTCAAGCTAATGGGCGATGCTCAGGAAGCCCATGACCGCGTCAGTAACCGCATGATGGCAAGCTATGGCGGCGTAGTCGCGGGCACCTACTCGCCGTCTAACTGGCTTTCCGCTTTGGGCCTGTTTATTTACAGCTCCTACAGCCAGTCGGAAGACACCAAAAATCTTTTCGACCCCGCCAAACATTTCACCTATGTGCCGCCGAAAGACGTCAATGACCTGTACGTGGTGTTCGTGATTGGTGAAAGCGCCCGCCGTGACCATATGGGTCTGTATGGCTATGGGCGAGACAACACGCCGAATCTCGATAAAGAGAAAAATCTTGCAGCTCTACAGGGCTATTCTTGCGATACCTCGACTAAGCTTTCACTGCGCTGCATGTTTGTGCGCATGGGCGGCGCGAGGGATAATCCAGAGCGCACGCTGAAAGAGATGAATGTTTTCTCGGTGTTGAAAAAGCAGGGCTTCAGCTCTGACCTTTATTCAATGCAAAGTGAGGCCTGGTTCTATAACAAAACTAACGCGGATGACTATTCTCTTCGCGAAAGTATTGGCTCAGAGAAGCGCAACGCAGGAAAGCCGGTTGATGACATGCTGCTGATAGACGAGATGAAAGACTCTATCGCCAATCATCCTAAGGGCAAGCACTTGATTATCTTGCATACCAAGGGCTCGCATTATCTTTATTCTGAACGTTATCCGCGCAGTTTCGCGCGTTATACGCCTGAATGCATGGGCATAGACGATTCCTGCTCCACGGATGAGATGATTAACGCCTATGACAACTCGTTGCTGTATACCGATTATTTCCTCGAGCAGGTGTTTGATCAGATGCGCAATAAAAATGCGATTGTGTTCTATGCCTCCGATCACGGCGAATCGATTTCTCAAAATATGCACTTCCACGGTACGCCGCGTGACCATGCCCCTATTGAGCAGAGAAGTGTGCCGATTATGGTGTGGGCATCCGACAAGTTTCTGGCTAACAGTCAGAATCGTCAGGCATTCGATCAATTGCAGTTGATGGCGAAGAATAAGACGCCGGCCTATCATGAGAAACTGTTCGACAGTATATTAGGCTGCATGGGATATACCTCGCCTAATGGCGGCATTGTGGAACAGCATAATTGGTGCCACGTGCAGACACCGGCATCAAAATGAGAAGCAAAAATGCATAATGCGCGTCTGGTGGTGGCGATTCTCACCGTAGTGATGACGTTGTTAACTTTGTTACCCCTCTCCCGTAACCAGCGTTGGTGGGTGAGGGTGTGGGATTTCCCCCGCCTGCAAATGGCGGTACTGTCCTTGATATTTCTGCTGATTGAACTGTGCCTGCTGCCCGGCGGCGGGCCGTTGGCATGGTTTATCGTGCTGCTCGCGCTGGGCTGCACGGTTTATCAGAGCTGGTGGATTTTTCCCTACACCGGCTTAGCCAAAATTCAGGTCAAGAAGACGCCTGCCAGCGAACATTCACGCATTAAAATCATCAACTGCAACGTGTTGATGACCAACCGAAAGTCGGGCAAGCTGCTGGAAATCATCGGAAAAAATCAGCCTGACGTTATTGTGCTGCTTGAAACCGACCGCTGGTGGGAGCTGCAGATGTCGCCGCTTGATGCCGAGTATCCGCACAGCCTAAAATGTCCGCTGGATAATTTATACGGCATGCACGTTTACTCACGCCTGCCGCTGTTTGAAGCAAAAGTTCAGTATCTGGTGGCTGAGGGCATTCCTTCGATGCATTTTCGCGTCGCGCTTTCCGGCGGCGAACAGGTGGTCATGCACTGCCTGCACCCGATGCCGCCGAGTCCGACCGAGGACGACGAATCGACCAATCGCGACGGAGAACTTATCGCCGTGGGTCATACGGCCGCGCGTGCCTCTTATCCTACCATTGTGACCGGTGACCTGAACGACGTTGCGTGGTCGCGTACCACCCGTTTATTCATGAAAATCAGCGGCCTGTTGGACCCAAGGCGTGGGCGTGGGATGTTTAACACTTTCCATGCTAGCTACCCGTTCCTGCGCTGGCCGCTGGATCACGTTTTTCACAGCAAAGAGTTTACTTTGGTTGACCTTAAACGCCTCGAACCTATGGGGTCCGATCATTTCCCAATCATGGTTGAGCTGGCGCTAAATCCACAGGCAGGCAGCACGCAGGAGAAGCTGGAGATTGAGCAGGGGGATATTGAGGAAGCGCGTGAGAAAATGAACAACGCGGGGATCAAGAGTCGCGATGTTCATCAGGCGGAATTCTGTTAGATTTTTTAGAGAGTAGAAGGTGGCGCGATACGTAATTTACTGCGTCGTCGCGTGTCCCCCATCCCAACTCTTCCCCGCTGAAAAAGCGGGGAAGGGGCCTCAATCGTTACTCGGGAAACGTCAACGTATTTCCCGGCGCTTCCCGATTAATATGCAGGAAGTTCAGATGTCGCTCGTACTGGTCGAGGATATCGTTGATCACCTGATGCTTGGTAAAGTCCATCAAGTCATTCCCCTGCGTACCCTCAAGCAGGAAGGTCTCCAGCCGGTAGTAGTGCGATTTCCCTGAGCGCGCGCGGTAGGTAAAGCCTGGCACCGCGTAGCGCTGTGGCCAAATCTGATAGATAAAGTTCTGCTCTTCTCCCAGTTTCACCAACAGCTCCAGATGATTGAGTTTTTCATCCTCCAACGCCTCGGCCTCGCTAAATTCCACCTTCGCGCCGCGCAGTTTCAGCTCATTGGCCACGTCCTGCATCGCAGGGCGACAGACAATATCGAGCATTTTCTGCGTGTGCGTGGTGCCAGGGAAATTCATTACCCGCGACAGACGCTGTTTCCAGTTCAGTGCCGCATCACCGGTTGAAGGCGTCGCCGGGGCGAAGTTCTGCTGTGTGCTGGCGCGGCGATAATCCTCGAGCCGCAGTGATTTATACAGGCCCGCCATGATAAAGAAGATCACAAAACTAAACGGCAGGCCCATGATAACCGTGGTGTTTTGCAGTGCAGAAACGCCGTCGGTCATCAGCATGCCAAGAGTCAGTACACCAATGGTAATCGACCAAAAGATACGCAGCCAGTTTGGCGCATCGTTGTTGATATCGGCCAGTTTTGACGTGAAATTACCCAGCACCAGCGAGCCGGAGTCCGCGGAGGTTACGTAAAACAGCAAACCTGTAATCGTTGCCACCGAGGCGCTGAGCGTAAAGCCCGGATACTGCGCCAGCAGGCTATAAACACCGCGCTCAGGGTGAGCAATCACCTCATTCGCGAAATCCAGGTTGCCATGCAGAATCTGGTACAGCGCACTGTTACCAAAAATTGACAGCCAAAACAGCGTAAACACAAACGGGATAATAAGCGTACCCAGCACGAACTGACGAATGGTTCGACCGCGTGAAATACGCGCCAGGAACAGGCCGACAAACGGCGACCAGGCAACCCACCAGGCCCAGAAGAACAGAGTCCAGCTGTTCATCCACTGCGTTGGGCGATCAAAAGCGAAGGTGTTAAGGGTCATGCCCATAAAGCGGTTCACATAGTCACCGATGTTCAGCACCAGCGCATTAAGCAGGAACTCGGTGTTACCAAAGAACAGCAGGAACAGAATCAGCCCCAGCGCCAGCAGAACGTTCAGCTCGGAAAGAATACGAATACCCTTATTCACCCCCGAGGTCACCGAAACCGTCGCCATCACCACCGACAGCAGGATAAGCGCCGCCTGCACCCCTAAACCTTCAGGAATGTGGAACAGCACTTTCAGCCCATAGTTAAGCTGAACTACACCGATACCCAGCGTCGTGGCGATGCCGAAGATCGTGCCGACCACGGCGGCAATGTCCACGCTGTGGCCGATGGGGCCATAGATTTTCTTGCCAAAAATAGGGTACAGCGCTGAGCGAATGGTCAGCGGCAGGTTGTAGCGATAGCTAAAGTAGCCCAGCGCAATACCCATCAGCGCGTACATCGACCAACCGGTGAGGCCGTAGTGGAATAGCGTCCAGACCATCGCCTGCCTGGCCGCTTCTATATTTTGTCCCTGTCCCTCAGGCGGCATCATATATTGCGTCACCGGCTCGGCGACCGAGAAGAACATCAGGTCGATACCGATACCGGCTGCAAACAGCATGGATGCCCAACTCATCATCGAGAATTCGGGTTTTGACTGCTCGGGGCCGAGCTTGATTGAGCCAAAGCGTGAGGCGGCGATAAACACCACAAACACAATGTACAGCGTGGCGGCGAGCATGTAATACCAGCCGAACGTCGCCGATACCCATTCCAGCGCGACGCTAATCGCCCTTCCCGAGATATCAGTGAAGAAAATTGTCATCAGCGTGAAGGCTAAAATGAGCCCCGCCGAGGTAAAAAACACCACCTTGTTTAGTGAGTCTTTAGGTTTATCCGAAAGTTCAACAGATGCCATCGTTTTCCCGTTCATCAAAGGTAAAAAAATCAAAAATGAAGGTGTGTGATGAGTCGATAAAGCAGCGCGCCTTAGCGCATATCAAGAACACCGAGGACGCCGTTTTCAAAAGTGAAAAAAATGTCCAGACAGGAGATCCGCTGAGTGCACTGGCTTTAAATCTCAATCATCAACCTGAAAATCAGTAAGCCGCGATAGAGCCGGTAACTTACTTTTTATCAACCACTTGCCAAAGATATTAGTGCATTTTGAGCACAATTCCGTAACCAGGTGGTAATAAAATATATGCATTTTTTATTGAACGTTCAATCAAAAAAAAGTTTAATAGGGGCAGTTACGGCGTTAACTGACAGTGAAACGGGCGTCAAAACAGCCGTTTCAAAACGCCTTTTTCAGGAGTGGAGTCCATGCCCAAAGTTGGAATGCAGCCGATTCGGCGACAGCAGTTAATCGAGGCGACGCTGGCCGCCATCAACGAGGTTGGCATGCCGGAAGCCTCTATTGCGCAGATTGCTCGTCGAGCGGGCGTGTCTAACGGCATTATCAGTCACTATTTTCGTGACAAGAACGGTCTGCTTGAGGCGACGATGCGCTATTTGCTCAGCCACCTTGGCGACAGCGTCAAGCTGAGACTGGCTACGCTTAATGATGATTCGCCCACGGCGCGCTTGCGGGCAATTGCCCAGGCAAACTTTGATGAAGGGCAGACTAACGATCCGGCGATGAAAACCTGGCTGGCGTTTTGGGCCAGCAGCATGCATCACCCTGAACTGTATCGTTTGCAACAGGTCAACAGCAGAAGGCTCTACTCGAATCTATGCGTCGAATTTCGACGTTTTTTACCTCATCACGAGGCGCGTCTGGCAGCGAAAGGCCTGGCAGGACTGATTGACGGTCTGTGGTTACGCAGTGCACTGAGTCATAAAGCGTTTGACCGTCAGGAAGCGTTAATGATTACGCATCGCTATATCGAATCACTGGCACAGTCTGCTACCCAGTAAAGGTCGTGAGGCCTTCGCTACCCGCTTTGAAACAGGAGAATATATGTCCCGCTTTGGCATGCAAAAACTTTATATCGACGGTCGCTATCAGGACAGCACCGGCGGTGAAACTTTTCCGGCCATCAATCCGGCCAACGGCGAAACGCTTGCCGAGGTTGCTTGTGCAACCCGAGAAGATCTCGACCGTGCGGTTGAAGCTGCGCACAAAGGACAGAAACTGTGGGCCGCGATGACCGCCATGCAACGTTCACGTATCCTGCGTAAGGCCGTCGATATTTTGCGCGAGCGCAATGATGAACTGGCGCAGCTTGAAACACTGGACACCGGTAAGCCGCTGTCTGAAACCACTGCGGTTGATATCGTGACCGGCGCCGACGTGCTTGAGTATTACGCAGGATTAATTCCGGCGATTGAAGGCCAGCAGATCCCGCTGCGCGACAGTTCGTTCGTCTATACTCGCCGCGAGCCGCTGGGCGTTGTTGCCGGTATCGGTGCGTGGAACTATCCGATTCAGATTGCTCTTTGGAAGTCGGCCCCGGCCTTGGCGGCGGGCAATGCGATGATCTTTAAGCCAAGTGAAGTTACCTCGCTGACCGCGCTTAAACTGGCCGAAATCTACAGCGAAGCGGGCGTACCCGACGGCGTCTTCAGCGTGCTGACCGGCAAGGGGGCCGAGATTGGTCAATACCTCACTGAGCATCCCGGCATTGCGAAAATATCGTTTACTGGCGGCGTAGTCACCGGCAAGAAAGTAATGGCCAGCGCTTCGGCGTCAACCTTGAAAGAGGTCACGATGGAGCTTGGCGGCAAGTCGCCGCTGATCGTCTTCCCAGATGCCGATTTAGACAAAGCGGCGGATATTGCGATGATGGCCAATTTCTACAGCTCTGGTCAGGTCTGCACCAACGGCACGCGCGTGTTTGTGCCTAAAGCACAGCAGGCGGCATTTGAAGCCAAAATTGTTGAGCGCGTTAAGCGTATCAAACTCGGTCAGCCGACCGACGAAGCCGTTAACTTTGGCCCACTGGTCAGTTTCGCCCATATGGAAAACGTGCTGCGCTTTATCGAGAGCGGCAAACGTGAAGGCGCGCGCCTGTTAATTGGCGGCGAACGTGTTATCCACGGTGAATACGCCAAAGGCGCATTTGTGGCACCGACGGTGTTCACCGATTGCACGGATCAGATGGAAATTGTCCGCGAAGAGATCTTTGGGCCAGTAATGAGCATTCTCGGCTATGAAAGCGAAGAAGAAGTGATTCGTCGCGCTAATGACACTAATTACGGCCTAGCCGCCGGGTTGGTCACGCGTGATCTGAACACTGCGCACCGCGTTATTCATCAGCTTGAAGCGGGTATTTGCTGGATCAATACCTGGGGCGAATCGGCGGCTGAAATGCCGGTTGGCGGCTACAAGCATTCGGGCGTGGGTCGTGAAAACGGCGTCAGCACCCTTGAACATTACACACAAATCAAATCCGTGCAGGTTGAGCTGGGCGAATTTAGTTCGGTCTTTTAACCGCCGACTGCAAGAGGAGATTGATATGGATTACGATTACATCATCATCGGTGCCGGTTCTGCTGGCAACGTATTAGCGACCCGACTGACTGAAGACAGCAGCGTAAAAGTGCTGCTGCTTGAAGCGGGCGGCCCTGACTATCGTGCCGATTTCCGCACGCAAATGCCTGCCGCGCTGGCATTCCCTTTGCAGGGGCGTCGCTATAACTGGGCCTATGAAACTGACCCAGAACCGCATATGAACAACCGCCGCATGGAGTGTGGTCGAGGTAAAGGCCTTGGCGGTTCGTCGCTTATCAACGGCATGTGTTACATCCGTGGTAATGCGATGGACTTCGACAACTGGGCTACTGCACCCGGTCTGGAAAACTGGAGCTATCTTGACTGCCTGCCTTATTTCCGTAAAGCGGAAACGCGCGATATTGGCGCCAATGATTTCCACGGCGAAGAGGGCCCGGTTAGCGTGACTACGCCGAAAGCCGGTAACAATCCGCTGTTCCACGCGATGATTGAAGCGGGCGTGCAGGCCGGTTATCCGCGTACTGACGATTTAAACGGTTATCAGCAGGAAGGTTTTGGTCCGATGGACCGCACCGTTACGCCGAAAGGCCGTCGTGCGAGCACCGCGCGCGGATATCTTGATCAGGCCAAGCCGCGTGCCAACCTGACCATTGTGACCCACGCTACCACCGACCGTATTCTGTTTGACGGCAAGAAAGCTACCGGCGTCAGCTATCTCAAAGGCGACGACGTTAAGCCGATTGAAGTGCGTGCCAAACGTGAAGTGCTGCTGTGCGGCGGTGCCATTGCCTCGCCACAAATCCTTCAGCGCTCGGGCGTAGGTCCGGCAGCGCTGCTCAATTCGCTCGATATCCCGGTGGTGCACGACCTGCCAGGCGTCGGTGAGAATTTACAAGATCATCTGGAAATGTATTTGCAGTACAGCTGCACCCAGCCTGTTTCTCTGTATCCGGCACTGCAGTGGTTCAATCAGCCGAAAATTGGCGCCGAATGGCTGTTTAATGGCACCGGCGTGGGCGCGAGCAATCAGTTTGAAGCGGGCGGCTTTATCCGCAGCCGTGAAGAGTTTACCTGGCCGAATATTCAGTATCACTTCCTGCCGGTTGCCATTAATTACAACGGCAGCAATGGCGTGAAAGAGCACGGATTCCAGGCGCACGTCGGCTCAATGCGTTCGCCAAGCCGCGGGCGTGTGCAGGTGAAGTCGAAAGATCCACGCCAGCATCCGAGTATTTTGTTCAACTATATGTCTAGCGAGCAGGACTGGCACGAGTTCCGCGATGCGATTCGCATCACCCGTGAAATCATGAACCAGCCGGCGCTCGACCCGTATCGCGGGCGTGAAATCAGCCCAGGTATCGAGGTGCAGACCGATGAGGAGCTGGACGAGTTTGTACGCCAGCACGCCGAGACCGCCTTCCACCCTTCGTGTACCTGTAAAATGGGCAGCGATGAAATGGCCGTGGTTGACGGGCAGGGGCGCGTGCACGGCATGCAGGGATTACGGGTTGTGGATGCGTCGATTATGCCGCAAATCATCACTGGCAATCTGAATGCGACCACTATCATGATTGCCGAGAAAATTGCCGACGTCATTCGCGGTCGTCAGCCGTTACCAAGAAGCACCACTCAGTATTATCAGGCAAACGGCGCGCCAGTGCGCACTGAGCCTGCTAAAAAGTGACACCCTAAACCTGTGGCTCAATAAAGCCGATAAGCGCAGATTTACCGACCCACGGAGTTGAGGCATGATGAAAAGAGATAATCTTCGGGTTATCTCTTTTTTTATGTGGCAGAGCGCAATCAGCTGTATGTCATCGTTGTCGCGGTGTGGGAAAGCATTTCAACAGCCAAGCTTTCGCGCCGCGATTAGGCGTTTAGCGATCCCAATAGGCAGGCTGGCCGTACTTCTCCAACAGGAAGTCGATCACTGCTCGCACCTTGTTCGACAGGCGGCGGCTGTTGGGATAAAGCGCGGAAATAGTTTGCGGCTCCAGCGAGGTGGAGACCTGATAATCGGTCAGTGCCTCCACCAGTTGCCCCTCATGCAGCGCCTCTCCGATAAGCCAGGTGGGGAACAGCGCAAAGCCCATGCCGCTGATGGCCGCCTGCGTGAGGGTTTGCGCATTGTTACCGGTAAGTTTCCCCTGAAAGCTGTAAGGCTGCCAAACGTCACTGTCCTTTCTAAAAAACCAGCGCTGGGAGCCTGCGAACCCTTTAAACACCAGGCAGCTGTGCTGCGACAAATCCTGCGGTGATGACGGCATTCCATACCGTTTTACATAGCTTGGGCTGACCACCAGTCGAAAACGCTGCTGCGCCAGCGTGCGCGCTTGCAGTGTGGAATCGGTCATCACACCGATGCGGATCAGCAAATCGGTGGCGTCCTGCAAGGGATCGATAAAATCGTCGGTCTGCATCAATTCAATCTGCAGGCGTGGATAGCGTTCACCTAACTCAAACAGCCAGGGCGCAATATGGCGTTCGGCGAAGACTACTGGGGCATTAATACGAATTCGCCCACGTGGATCCGACTCTTTCTCCTGCAATCCCTCAGCCGCTTCCTCAAGCTGCTCCATAATCCGGCGGGCGTGAACGCCGAGCATTTCGCCCGCTTGGGTGGGTACAACGGCGCGCGTATTGCGATACAACAGCTGCGTTTGCAGCACCTGTTCCATTTGCTGAATAGTGCGCGACACGGTCGAGGGCGACATGGCCTCGCGTCGTGCGACCTCTGAAAAGCTGCCGTACTCGAGCACGGCCACCAGCAGGCGCAGTGATTTAATGCTGAGCTGATTAAAAGCGTCCATCTGTGCGTGTCCCGCAAAAGTATTTTCCCTATTATCGTGTTTTTCGCAATGTCGCGCCACTGTATAGTCGCCCCCTGTTTTACTGCGTGCGGCATTAATTAAAAGGCCAACGCATTGTCGAGTCAGGGGAAATACGTGAGATGAATATTTTATTGATTGTATTGGTGGTTCTCGGGGGAATGGGACTGTCGATTGAGGCAGGGCTGATTGGTCCACTGGGCACTGAAGTCGGCCAACTGTGGGCAACCATGAGTATATTTGGCGTTGGCGCGGCGTTGACCCTGCTGCTGGTGCTATTTTTCAGCCCGCGCGGTGCGCCTGCTTATACTTCTCAGCCGCCCTGGACGCTACTGGGAGGGATTTTAGGACCGGTATACGTGATTGTGCTGACATTGACCACGCCGGTCATTGGCATCGGTATGACCATGATTGGCATTCTATCGGGGCAGGTGGCGAAAAGTTTGCTGATTGACCACTACGGTTGGTTTGGCACAGATCCAAAGCCGGTAGGGCGTGAGCGTTTGCTGGCTCTGCTGTTCATTATCGCCGCACTGGGGCTGATCGCCTGGCAGTAAAGGGTTTCCACTTTATCTTCACGACCAAATACCAACACGAGAGATACGATGACTGAACTCATTATGATTTTATTGGCGATTATCGCCGGTGCGGCATTAAGCATTCAGGCAGCCATCAACGGCAAGCTGGGCGCACAGGTTGGCGTGATGAAAAGTGCCTTCCTGACCTTTAGCTTGGGCGCGCTCATTACCGGATTACTGATTCTGTTTATACAAACACCGCATACTGCCACCCTGCTTACCGTGCCGAAATGGCAACTGATGGGTGCACTGCTGGGTGTGCCCTACATCATTATTATGGTCACGGCGGTGCCGAGAATTGGTACGGCCGTTGCTACCGTCGCAGTGATCCTCGGGCAGTTGGCAATGGGGATGCTGATTGATAATTTTGGCTGGCTCGACAATCCGGCGATCGCGTTTTCCTGGCATCGTGTTGCGGCGATCGTTTGCCTGGTTATCGCTCTGATATTGATTTACCGCAGTAACCAGCCCGCCAAGGCCTAATCAGGGGTAATAGGAAAGCAGAAGCACAGGAAGATGAATCTTATGTGATTGTGATCACATAAAACGTGTATCAGAATGAAACTGAAATTGACAAATGTTGACCAAATCGATAATTAAGTAGCACAAATTGTTTGGTTGCAGAATTTTCCGATGCGACGTCTCGTTGGACGCAAACCTTTTTCGGAATGCAGCAGCATTTGCAACAGTGGTTCATTGTCGTTTTGATACACCCAATCGTCTCCTTAATAGCAGGGAGTTGCTTTCCTTTTTGCTTCTGGTAACTCATGAAAACTAAAATTTTACTGGCAGGTGCACTTCTCGTTTCTTCCTACAGTGCGCAAACGCTTGCGGACGACACCAAGGATCAATACGTCTCCGACTGGTGGCACCAGAGCGTTAACGTGGTAGGCAGCTATCACACCCGTTTCGGACCTCAGCTAAATAACGATCTGTATCTCGAATACGAAGCCTTCGCGCACAAAGACTGGTTCGACTTTTATGGTTACGTTGACGTGCCAAAATTCTTCGGCGTGGGTAACGGTAACGACAACGGTATCTGGGATAAGAAGGTTGGTTCTCCGCTGTTCATGGAGATCGAACCGCGCTTCTCGATTGATAAACTGACCGGCACTGATCTGAGCTTTGGCCCGTTCAAAGAGTGGTACTTCGCTAACAACTATATCTACGATATGGGCCCGAATAATGCCAACCGCCAGAATACCTGGTACATGGGTCTGGGTACCGACGTCAACACTTACACCCCGCTTAACCTGTCATTGAACGTGTATGCAAAATATCAGTGGCAGAACTATGGGGCGGCCAACGAAAACCAGTGGGACGGCTACCGTTTCAAAGTGAAGTACTTCTTGCCACTGGGCGACGTTTGGGGCGGAAAAGTCAGCTACATCGGTTTCACCAACTTTGACTGGGGTTCTGACTTGGCAGACAATGGCAACACGGCGCGCAGCAATCACTCCATTGCGTCCAGCCATATTCTTGCCTTGAACTACTCACACTGGCACTACTCGCTGGTTGCCCGTTACTTCCACAACGGCGGACAGTGGGAAGATGGCACTGAGTTGAACTTCGGCAAAGGCAACTTTAATGTTAAATCAACCGGTTGGGGTTATTACGCCGTGATTGGTTACAGTTTCTAAGAACGCGTTCTGCTAAAGCAGAGTAAACCGCCGCCTAATTCATTTTGTGCGGCGGTTTTTTATTTGTTTAGATTTCGTTTAATTGTTTTGGATTAGTTTGGGGCAAATTTGAAAAAAAGCCGCCACTCACTGGCACAATTTGAAGTTTTGGTTAATGTTGTGTAAGTGACGCTTGGTCAATGATAAAAAGGATTATTTATATGCCGGCTTCTTTAACCCCTGCGCGTATTTTCGTTGGATGCGATCCCAACGACTGTGACCTCGAACAAATGATGGTGCTCGAATACAGTCTGCGCAAGCACGCCTCGATACCGATCGAGATAGAGTGGATGAGGCTTTCTCGCGATCCAGACAGTTTCTGGTATTCCGACGGCAAGGGTGCCGGTTGGACCACCGATCGTTGGGCGACGCCATTTTCAGCCTTCCGTTGGGGGATCCCGGCCTTTTGTCACTTCAGTGGCCGCGCGCTATACGTGGACGCAGACATCATGTTTATGAGCGACGTTGCCGAAATGTGGGACCACGACATTGCACCAGGTCGGCTGATGCTGGCGTCGGGTTCAGGACGCGAACTGCGCCTTGGTGAGCTGGTATGGGACTGTGCCGCTGCCAAAGAGGTGTTGCCCGACATCCAGCAACTGCGACGTGACCCGTTGGGGCATAAAAAATTGCAGAATTTTTTTGAAGAGAATCCGCAAAAAGTTCAGCCATTAGGCGCGGAATACAGCAATATAGACGGCGATGATATTCCGCTGGAGCAGCTCAAGGCGCTGCATTATTCCAAGATGGGCACCCAATTTTCGCACCAGTTTTCACTGCCGCGCCTTGAGGCCGAGCAAAAGTGCCACTGGTTTGACGGCAAAATTGAGGCCCATCCGCGTGACGAGCTGCGTGTGCTTTTTGAGCAGTATTACCATGAGGCGATCGCCGCGGGCTATTCATTAGAGAGTTATCGTAATCCAGCGGCCTTTGGCGAATTTTACAAACAGTCGCAGGACGTCAGTCGTGGTAAAAAGAAAAAATCCCTTCTCAAGCGCCTCTTAGGCAGCCTGGTGAACTAAAAAAGACCCGTTCTTCTGCGCTATCTCGCGGGGTAGCGCAATAATTCACCAAAACTTCGCACGATCTCTTTTCCGGTTTATGGCATAATGCGCGCCAAATCACACTCTACACTATTTAACCTAAGAGCGAGCGCTGTGCTAAGTACTTATAACATCACCATGCAATTCGGCAGCAAGCCGCTATTTGAAAATATTAACGTCAAGTTTGGTGGCGGTAACCGTTATGGTTTGATCGGCGCAAACGGCTGCGGAAAATCTACCTTTATGAAAATTCTCGGTGGCGATTTGGTGCCATCGGGCGGTAACGTTGTGCTCGACCCTAACGAGCGTTTGGGTAAGCTGCGCCAAGACCAGTTCGCCTTCGAGAAATACAGCGTCCTTGATACCGTAATCATGGGCCACGCCGAACTGTGGGCAGTAAAAGAAGAGCGCGACAGCATCTACGCGATGCCAGACATGAGCGAAGAAGACGGCTATAAAGTGGCTGACCTCGAAGTCGCCTACGGTGAGATGGATGGCTACAGCGCCGAGTCTCGCGCCGGTGAACTTCTTCTGGGCGTTGGCATTCCGGTTGAACAGCACTATGGCCCGATGAGCGAAATCGCACCGGGCTTTAAACTGCGCGTACTGTTGGCGCAGGCGCTGTTCTCGGATCCAGAAATTCTGCTGCTCGACGAACCAACCAACAACCTCGACATCGATACCATTCGCTGGCTCGAGCAGGTGTTGAACGAACGTAACAGCACCATGATTATTATCTCGCATGACCGTCACTTCCTGAACATGGTCTGTACGCACATGGCCGACCTGGACTACGGCGAACTGCGCGTTTACCCGGGCAACTACGACGAATACATGACGGCGGCGACGCAGGCTCGTGACCTTCTCAATGCTAACAACGCCAAGAAAAAGGCGCAGATTGCCGAGCTGCAATCTTTCGTGAGCCGCTTCAGCGCCAACGCCTCCAAATCCAAGCAGGCGACCTCGCGTGCCAAGAAAATTGACAAAATCCAGTTGGATGAAGTCAAAGCGTCAAGCCGCCAGAACCCGTACATGCGCTTCGAGCAGGACAAGAAACTGTTCCGTAACGCCCTGGAAGTTGAAAAAATCACCAAAGGTTATGACAACGGTCCGCTGTTCAAGGGCTTCAGTCTGATGCTTGAAGTCGGAGAGAAAGTCGCGATTCTGGGCGCTAACGGCGTGGGTAAAACGACGATGCTGAAAACGCTGGTCGGCGACACCTTGCCAGACGCCGGTACCGTTAAGTGGTCTGAAAACTGCAAAATTGGTTACTACGCACAGGACCACGAATACGAATTCGACGACTCCCTGAACGTGTTCGACTGGATGAGCCAGTGGAAAGCTGAATCAGACGACGAGCAGGCCGTGCGCGGCATTCTGGGCCGTTTACTGTTTGGCCAAGACGACATCAACAAGAAAGTGAAAGTGCTTTCCGGTGGTGAAAAAGGCCGTATGCTGTTCGGTAAGCTGATGATGCAGAAACCGAATATTCTGGTGATGGATGAACCTACCAACCACCTGGACATGGAATCTATTGAATCGCTGAACATGGCGCTGGAAATGTTCGAAGGCACCCTGATTTTCGTTTCCCACGACCGTGAATTCGTGAGTTCATTGGCGAGCCGTATCATTGAAATTACGCCAAATAAAATCACTGACTTTACCGGCAACTACGAAGATTACCTGCGCAGCCAAGGCATCAATAGCTAATTTACGCGTGGGTTGTTACATAAGTTTGTGGTAATAAGAAAGGCCTGTCTCTGACGGGCCTTTCTACTTTTTACGCTCGCATCGGCAGCCTATTCAGCGGGGTGCCCACAAACGTCGCAGTGCGGATTTTTTAACAGCTTCATTTCTCTAAACTGCAGCGTCATAGCGTCAAACATTAATAGCCTACCGGTTTTGACTTCACCATAGCCGGTGAGCAGCTTAATGGCTTCCATCGCCTGCAGACTCCCTACGGTGCCTACCAGCGGTGCCATGACCCCAGCTTCAACGCAGGTCAGCGCATCTTCACCAAATAAACGGCTCAGGCAGCGATAGCACGGCTCATCGTGCTTATAGGTAAAGACGCTGATTTGTCCCTCCATGCGGATAGCCGCACCAGAAACCAGCGCTTTCTTGAGCTGAAAACAGAGTTTATTTAACTGGTTGCGAGTGTCGACATTGTCTGTACAGTCGAGCACCACGTCGCATTGAGCAATCAACGGCAGCAGGGCGTCGTCTTCAAGCTGATGGTCTATTTGTTGCACAATGAGATGAGGGTTGATCCCCGCGAGCGCAACGGCCGCCGAGGCGACTTTTTTCATGCCGATACGGGCGTCGGTGTGCAGAGTTTGACGTTGCAGATTAGAAAGCGAGACGGTGTCAAAATCCAGCAAAGTCAGCGACCCTACTCCGGCGGCGGCAAGATACTGCGCCGCAGCACAGCCCAGCCCACCGAGGCCAACAATCAGCGCACGGCTGGCTTTCAGCTTTTCCTGTCCGTCGAAGTCAAAGCCGCGCAGCACTATCTGACGATTGTAGCGCAGGGTCTCGGCATCGCTTAGCTCTGGCAACGTCATCGACTTATCCTTTTAGCAGTGCATTAAAAGGTTCAACGTCAACCCATTCACCCACTGCGACATCATCGCGGTCGCGCTCCAGCACTACAAAGCAGTTTGCCAGACTGTACGAGCTGAAAACGTGAGAACCCTGTGGACCCGTGGTGCGGGCTTCGAGTTCACCCTGCGCATTGTGGGTAAACACCGCGCGCTGAAAATCGAGGCGGCCAGGGGTTTTTTTAAACGAGGTAGCCGCTTTGGCGCGCAAACGCGGCGGCAGGCTCCAGTCAGTTTGCGCCGAGAGTGCAGCAATAAGTGGCTGAACCAGCTGATAAAAAGTCAGTACTGCCGACACCGGATTGCCGGGCAGGCCGCAGAACCAGGCGTTTTTCAACTTACCAAAGGCAAAAGGTTTACCCGGCTTAATAGCCAGTTTCCAAAAACCAATCTTGCCCAGTTCGTCGAGCATCGTTTTGGTGTAATCCGCTTCTCCAACCGACACGCCACCGCTGCTAATAACTAAATCGGCAAAATCATCGGCCTGTTGAAATGCCCGACGAAGTGCCGCGGGGTCATCCCGGATAATCCCTAAATCCAATACTTCACAGCCCATTTGATGAAGCATCAGATGCACCGCAAACCGATTAGTATCATAGATTTGGCCGTCCTGTAGAGGAATGCCGACCGGTTGCAGCTCGTCACCGGTTGAGAAAACGGCCACCTTCAGGCGGCGGTTGACTTCGACTTTCTCTACACCCAGCGAAGCTAGCAGCGGTAAATGCGCCACGCCGAGGCGAATGCCTGCCGCCAGAACGTCTTGCCCCTGACGAATATCATCGCCGATTAAACGAATGTTTTGTCCTGCTTCGACATGAGCCGTAAATCGAACGCCGTCTCCTATTTTTTCAGCCTCTTCCTGCATGACAACCGCATCAGCACCCGTCGGAACCGGTGCACCGGTCATGATGCGAATACAGCTGCCAGCGGGCCATTCCCCGCTAAAAGGTGCGCCTGCAAAGGCTTTTCCGGCAACAGTGAAAACGGTCTCGGAGCTGAACTCTGTGCTGCGAATGGCGTATCCGTCCATCGCAGAGTTATCGAAAGGGGGCACAAAAACGGGTGAACGTACTGGGCTGGCGGTGATGCGGCCTGCAGACTCCGTTAAAGGCAGCCATTCAGTTTCGTCCTGAGTGAGCGGCGCAGTCTGTGAAAGCATTTTATCCCGCGCTTCCTGCAGCGAAATAAGGCCCGAGGTGAACGTATTTTCCATCATAAAACCCTTTTATAACCCGCTGACGAAGAGCAGGACTGCCCGCAAAGTCAGCGAATCACTGTGTCGAAAAATTCTGCTCATTATGCCAGATAAAGCCAGCTCCCCCCAAGAGAACACCCATCAATAGCGCACGAGCGAAGGGGACGCGATGGCAGAAAAAAGACCTCTATCAAGAAAGTCGACAATTTTGGGGTTAACAAAAGCTAAATTTTTTCAAAATAATGAGATTGATCGCAAAAATATTTGTTATATGGGCGTATGATTACGGCGTTTTTGTGATGAATATCACGTTAAATTGTCTTCTGCGTCTGGAGTTGCATCGTGATGAAAAAAAACCGCCATCAGGCAATACTGAAATTGGTGGATCAGCATGAGGTAGTTCAGGTTAATGAGTTAGCGCTTTGGTTAGACGTGAGTTTAGAAACAATTCGCCGAGACCTTAACGAAATGCAAGACAAAGGACTGATTCAGCGCCGCCATGGTAGGGCTCGTCGCGTAGATTCACCGCCATCATACGGTTGGATTAATAGCTTGCAGCGCGTCTCTCATAGCTGAACCCCCCTAATATCGAGAAGGAAAACCAGGGTGAACTGGTTTTCCTTTTTTATACTTTCTCTCCGCCTTATTCGATCCTTCTCATTATTTTCTATAAATATTCTAAGCAATTAGCGTCATTTTGTTGGATTTAAATTTCAGCTTTACATACGCTGACCGGCTAAATATAGTCAAATTCCTCGACTATTATTTAGACTGCCTTTAAGGCATCAAGAGCGAAAAAATGAGTTCAATCATCAGTGCTGCATCTGGCGAAAACCCCGTTTCAACTTTGCCTCTCGCAGTTATCGCCATTCACGGCGGTGCCGGGGCGATTACCCGTGCGGCAATGAGCGCGGAAAAAGAACGCCTTTATCTCCAGGCGCTGGAACAGATTGTGAGCAGCGGTCAGGCTATTTTGGCTGCGGGCGGCAGTGCGCTAGATGCGGTAACCGAAGCTGTGCGCCTGTTGGAGGAGTGCCCATTATTTAATGCGGGTACCGGCGCTGTGATGACCCATCAGGGTACGCATGAGTTGGACGCCTGCATTATGGACGGCCGTACCCTGGACGCCGGCGCAGTAAGCTGCGTAAGCCACATCCGTAATCCCATTCTTACCGCCAGAAAGGTGATGGAACAAAGCCCGCACGTGATGTTTACCGGCGCCGGTGCGGAATCGTTTGCTCGTGAGCACGGACAAGAGATGGTCGCGGCCGACTACTTTTTTACCCAAGAACGCTATGACCAACTTACGCGCGCCAAAGCCAGTCAGGGCGTAATGCTCGATCACGATGCAGCATCGCTTCAGGCCAGCGTTTCGGACGATCCTTTAGACGCAGATCGCAAATTTGGCACGGTAGGTGCGGTTGCTCTGGATTCTATGGGTAATCTGGCGGCGGCAACCTCTACTGGGGGCATGACCAATAAGCAGGCCGGGCGCGTCGGCGACACGCCGATTATTGGCGCCGGATGCTATGCCAGCAACCAGACTGTCGCAGTTTCAAGCACCGGCACGGGGGAAGTTTTTATGCGCACCGTCGCGGCGTATGACGTCGCTGCCTTAATCGAGTACGCCGGAATGACGCTGCAGCAGGCCACCCATAAAGTAGTAATGGAAAAACTGGTCGCACTTGCAGGCTCAGGCGGAATGATTGCCATTGACCGCTTAGGCAACGTTTGCCTGCCGTTCAACAGCGAAGGCATGTATCGCGGATTTGGCCGAGTGGGTCAGTCGCCAACGGTAGCTATTTATAAGTAAGTCATCGACTGTCAATCCCTAAAGGCTGGTTTGTAGTCAGGGAGCCGTTAACTTTCAAGGAGTTTGGGTGAGTCAGAAAATTTCTCCACCGCCAACGTCAGTGCTCTCTTTGCCGGAGGAACAGGTGCTGTCAGTGCGCGGACTCAGCGTGCGTTTTGAGCATGAAGGACAGGCGATTGATGCCGTTCGTGACCTCAGCTTCGAGGTGAATCGCGGTGAGACGCTGGCTATCGTTGGGGAGTCTGGCTCAGGAAAGTCGGTAACTTCACTCGCGCTGATGCGGCTGGTTGAGCAGGGCGGCGGCCAGCTGCTTCAGGGTAAAATTAGCTTCAGGCGGCGTAATAAGCAGGTGATTGATTTAACCGCTGCCGGTCAGTCCGAGATGCGTAAATTGCGAGGGGCGGACATGGCGATGATTTTTCAGGAGCCGATGACCTCGCTTAATCCGGTGTTTCCGGTCGGTGAGCAAATTGCCGAGTCAATTCGGCTGCATCAGGGTAAAGACAGGGCCTCTGCCCGCGCCGAAGCGCTGCGCATGCTTGAGCTGGTGCGTATTCCTGAAGCAAAAAATATTCTCGACAGTTATCCTCATCAGCTCTCGGGCGGCATGCGTCAGAGAGTGATGATAGCCATGGCGCTCTCTTGTAAACCCGCGCTGCTGATTGCTGATGAACCCACTACCGCGCTGGATGTCACCATTCAGGCGCAAATTCTGCAACTGATCCGCGTACTGCAAAAAGAGTTGCAGATGGCGGTGATTTTCATCACCCATGATATGGGCGTAGTGGCCGAAATTGCCGACAAAGTGCTGGTGATGTATCGCGGTGAAAGCGTTGAAATGGGGGACGTGAGCACGGTGTTTATTGCCCCGCAGCACCCTTATACCCGCGCACTGCTCGCCGCCGTACCCAAACTGGGTGCGATGAAAGGCACAGAACTGCCTGCGCGTTTCCCCTTATTAAACCCCACAGACGGCGCTTTGCCAGAGACTGCCGACTCACTGATTCAATCCACCTTAATTCCTGATGCCGCGCCTATTCTCCAGGTGCGCGATTTGGTGACTCGTTTTCCTCTGCGCAGCGGATTGTTAAATCGGATAACGCGAAACGTGCATGCGGTAGAAAAGGTCAGCTTTGACCTCTATCCCGGTGAAACATTGGCGCTGGTGGGGGAGTCGGGCTGTGGTAAATCCACCACCGGGCGCTCTTTGCTACGCTTGGTCGAAAGCCAAAGTGGGTCAGTGATATTTAATGGAAAAACAGTGTTTGACGGCCAACACGCAGGCCAGCTTTCAGGCGCGTCACTGCAGCATCTTCGCCGTGATATTCAGTTTATATTTCAGGATCCCTACGCCTCACTCGACCCGCGCCTGACGGTGGGATATTCGATTATGGAGCCGCTGCTGGTGCACAAAATAGGCACCCGCCAGCAGGCCAAGGCCCGAGTTTCATGGCTGCTCGAAAAAGTGGGCCTGTTGCCCGAGCACGCAGAACGTTATCCGCACGAGTTTTCCGGCGGGCAGCGGCAGCGCATTTGCATTGCCCGCGCGCTGGCGCTGAATCCTAAAGTGGTGATCGCCGACGAATCTGTTTCGGCGTTGGATGTGTCTATTCAGGCGCAAATCGTCAATTTACTGATGGATTTACAAAAAGAGTTCGGCATCGCCTTCCTGTTTATTTCTCACGACATGGCGGTGGTTGAGCGTATTAGTCATCGCGTCGCGGTGATGTATCTTGGGCAAATTGTCGAGATTGGACCACGTGCGGCGATTTTTGAAAATCCTCAGCATGCCTACACGCGCAAGCTGATGGCCGCCGTGCCGGTTGCTAATCCACAGCACCGCCGTGTTGAGCAACCGCTGTTGGTCGATGAAATTCCGAGCCCCATACGGCCCCTCGGAAATGAGCCTGTTATTGCACCGCTGGTAAGAGTTTCAGAGGGGCACTACGTTGCCCGTCACACCATTGCCGGCGTTTATTGAGATTGACTGGGTACTATTATTTTCAGGATCTACGGATAAGGAATCAATATGAAGCAGAAAATGATGCGCAAGGCCGTGTTGGCGAGTTTGATGGTCAGCGCAATGGCTTCAGGCTCGGCCTGGGCAGCAAAAGATGTCGTGATTGCAGTGGGTTCAAACTTCACCTCGCTTGACCCGTATGACGCCAACGACACGCTTTCTCAGGCGGTGGCTAAATCTTTCTATCAAGGCTTGTTCGGCTTTGACAAAGACATGAAGCTGGTTAATGTCTTGGCTGATAGCTACACGGTGAGCCAGGATGGGCTGACTTACACCATCAAGCTGCATCCGGGCGTTAAATTCCAGGACGGCACCGACTTTAATGCGGCGGCGGTAAAGGTGAACCTCGACCGTGCCAGCAACCCTGACAGCCATCTCAAGCGCTACAACCTGTTCAAGATGATTGCCAAAACCGAAGCAGTTGATGCCAATACGGTTAAAATCTCCCTGAAAGCGCCTTTCTCGGCGTTTATCAATAACCTGGCGCATCCTTCTGCGGTGATGATCTCTCCTGCCGCCTTGACGAAATATGGCAAAGATATTGGCTTCCATCCGGTCGGGACGGGTCCTTACACGTTGGATCAGTGGAACCAGACTGATTTCGTGAAAGTGAAGAAGTTTGACGGTTACTGGAAAAAGGGTGAGCCTAAGCTGGATACCATCACCTGGCGTCCGGTAGTGGATAACAACACCCGCGCAGCGATGCTGCAAACCGGCGAAGCAGATTTAGCCTATCCCGTGCCTTACGAGCAGGCGTCGTTGCTCGAGAAAAACAGCAAGCTGAGCCTGGTCTCATCGCCGTCAATCTTGCAACGTTATATCAGTTTTAACGTTACGCAAAAGCCGTTTGATAACATCAAGGTGCGTCAGGCAATCAACTATGCCATTAACAAGCAGGCGCTGATTAAAGTGGCCTTCGCCGGCTATGCTGTCCCTGCAGAAGGGCCTTTGCCGTCGAGCATTGAGTATTCCGTGAAGTACAAACCGTGGCCTTATGACCCGGCAAAAGCGCGCGAACTGCTGAAAGAGGCGGGTTATCCCAACGGATTCACCACGACGCTGTGGTCTTCACACAACTCCAGCACCGCGCAAAAAGTGCTGCAGTTTGCTCAACAGCAGCTGGCGCAGGTGGGTATTAAAGTTACGGTGACCGCCTTTGATGCGGCGCAGCGCGCGGCTCAGGTTGAGAACGTTGGCCAAAAAGAGTCAGGTCTGCGCATGTTCTACACCGGCTGGTCGGCATCCACCGGCGAAGCGGACTGGGCATTAACGCCGCTGTTTGCCACCCAATCTGCACCGCCAAAGCAGTTCAATACGGCATTTTACAGCAATCCACAGGTTGATAAGGACCTGAGCGATGCACTGAACACCACAGATAAAACGGCCAAGGCCAAGCTCTATAAAGATGCGCAGGACCACATTTGGGCCGATGCACCGTGGGCATTTTTGGCGACCGAACGTCTGCTGTCTGCCAACAACAAACGCCTGACCGGTTTTTACGTGATGCCGGATACCTCATTCAACTTTGATAATGCTGACGTGAAATAGTCGTTGTAAAACGCCGTTGCCCCACGGGTTAACCGTGGGGCAAGAGAGGAATGAGAGTTTTAATGAATACACGTAAATTATTATGCTGAACTATTTTCTCAAGCGCCTGCTGGGATTGATCCCGACGCTGCTCATTGTCGCAGTGCTGGTGTTTCTGTTTGTTCACCTACTGCCGGGCGACCCTGCGCGCATGTTGGCCGGACAGGATGCCGACCAGAGCGTGGTGGAACTTGTACGTCAGGATTTAGGGTTGGACAAGCCGCTGTGGAAGCAATTTTTAAGCTTCTTCGGGCGCGCGTTGCAGGGCGATTTTGGTCATTCTATGGTGTCGAAACGTCCGGTCATTGATGAAATCAGCTCGCGCTTTGTGCCCACACTGTATTTAACGTTGGCCAGCATGCTGTGGTCGGTGATTTTTGGTCTGGTTATTGGCGTGGTTTCTGCTGTCTGGCGCAATCGCTGGCCGGACCGCCTGGGTATGGCGTTGGCGGTGTCGGGGATATCGTTTCCGGCGTTTGCGCTGGGTATGCTGTTGATGCAG
This sequence comes from Rouxiella sp. S1S-2, assembly GCF_009208105.1. NCBI lineage: Bacteria > Pseudomonadati > Pseudomonadota > Gammaproteobacteria > Enterobacterales > Yersiniaceae > Rouxiella > Rouxiella sp. S1S-2. The sequence continues at coordinate 3,988,063 of NZ_WFKL01000001.1, read as the reverse complement.
GTGTTCTCGGTTAACCTGGGCTGGTTGCCGACAATTGGTGCTGACGGCTGGCGCAACTATATTTTGCCTTCGCTAACGCTGGGTGCGGCGGTGGCCTCTATTATGGCCCGCTTTACGCGCGCCTCGTTTGTTGAAGTGATGCAGGAAGACTACATGCGCACCGCACGGGCGAAAGGGGTTCCTGAGTTCGTGGTGGTGGTTAAGCACGGCCTGCGCAATGCCATGATCCCGGTCGTGACCATGATGGGCCTGCAATTCGGGTTCCTGCTTGGGGGATCGATTGTCGTCGAAAAAGTCTTTAACTGGCCGGGTCTTGGCCGCCTATTGATAGATTCTGTAGAGATGCGCGATTATCCGGTGATTCAGGCCGAGGTGCTGCTGTTTTCGCTGGAGTTTATCTTAATCAATCTGTTGGTGGACATGCTTTATGCGGTCATCAATCCTTCCATTCGATACAAGTGAGTAAGCGCATGAAAAACTGGCGACGCAAGGCCGCGCTGGCATCCATGCCGTTGATAACTCAGGAAAGCGTAACCCGCACGCCGGTTCGCACGCCCCTGCGCGCCTTTTGGCGACGTTTTCGCAAGCAGCACGTGGCGCTGGCCGCCGGCGTGTTTGTTATTCTGCTGATTGTGGCTGCGACGTTAGCACCCTGGTTAGTACCTTTCGATCCGGAGAACTACTTTGATTATGACCGTTTAAACGAAGGATCTTCACTGGTGCACTGGCTCGGCGTTGATTCACTCGGGCGCGATATCTTCAGCCGTATACTGATGGGCGCAAGGATCTCATTGGCGGCGGGGGTGTTATCGGTCATTCTCGGTGCCGCGATTGGCACGGTGCTTGGGCTGATGGCCGGTTATTATGAAGGCTGGTGGGACCGAATCACCATGCGAATCTGCGATGTGCTGTTTGCTTTTCCGGGAATATTGCTGGCCATTGCCGTGGTGGCAGTGATGGGCAATGGCATGACTAACGTCATCGTTGCAGTGGCAATTTTCAGCATTCCTGCCTTTGCCCGCCTGGTGCGTGCCAACACATTGGTGCTGAAACATCTGACCTATATCGAATCGGCACGCAGCATCGGCGCGTCGGACAGGACGATTATTTTTCGGCATATCTTGCCCGGCACACTGTCGTCAATCGTGGTGTATTTCACCATGCGTATTGGCACGTCGATTATCACCGCCGCGAGCCTGTCATTTTTAGGCATGGGCGCCCAGCCGCCAACGCCTGAATGGGGTGCAATGCTCAACGAAGCGCGCGCCGACATGGTGATGGCACCGCACGTGGCAATCTTCCCGAGTCTGGCAATATTTTTAACCGTGCTGGCGTTTAATCTTTTGGGCGATGGTCTGCGGGATGCACTGGATCCTAAACTGAAAAGTTAGTTTTTTTTACTCACACAGCCGCTTACACCGCTGGAAAAGATCAGCGGTGTAAGCGGCAAAAGATCATCCACCGTTAATTCGAATGCAGTTGCTCAGCATGGAATCTCAAGTGATCTTCAATAAAACTCGCGATAGTGAAATAGCTGTGATCATAGCCGGGTTGAACGCGCAGTTGGAGCGGCCAACCGCGCTGGCGGGCAAGTTCTGCGAGCTTGGCCGGTTGAAGCTGATCGGCCAGGAACTGATCGCTGTCGCCCTGATCGACCAGAATCGGGAAGGTCGCCTGACCCGCGGGTAACGCGTTGAGCAGGTGGCAGCTGTCGTACTGCAACCATTGGCTTTCATCATCACCCAAATAGGCAGCGAACGCTTTACGCCCCCAGGGAACCTGGCAAGGATTGACGATCGGCGCAAAGGCCGAGGCGGAGCTGAAATGCTGCGGATTGCGTAGCGCAATCATTAACGCGCCGTGGCCGCCCATCGAGTGGCCCATAATCGACTGACGATGGCTAATGTTGAAATGCTCCTGCACCAGCAGAGGCAGTTCGTCGATGATGTAATCGTACATGCGATAGTGCGAGGCCCACGGAGCCTGCGTGGCATTAAGATAGAAACTGGCACCCTGACCTAAATCATAGCCTTCATCGTTGGCAACGCCTTCACCGCGAGGGCTGGTATCCGGTATCACCAAGACCAACCCTAACTCGGCAGCAATGCGCTGCGCCCCCGCTTTGGTGGTGAAGTTTTCATCGTTACAGGTCAGTCCCGATAGCCAATAAACCACCGGCGGCGGATTATCATCACGCGGCGGGGGCAAATAAATACTGAACGTGGTGCTGCTTTGCAAACTGCTGGAGAAGTGACGGTAGCGCTGTTGCCAGCCGCCGAACATCCGATGTTCTTCCAGAAGTTCTATCGAAGTGCTCATCTGTTGCTCCTTTAATTTATTAAAGTCGGTGGGCTGTTTTGCGCCAAAATAAGCTCTTTTAATGCCCGCACGTTGGGACCGAAAGCATCACGACGCCAGAAAAGCCAGGTCGTCGTATCGGCAAATTCGTCTTCTATTTCATTAACCTGTATACGTTCTGCGCCGGGTAGCTGGGCCAGCAGGCTGCGCGGTAGCATCGCAATACCCGCTCCACTGGCGACGCAGGCCATCATGGAATGATAGGACTGAATTTCCATGGTGTTATTGGCCTGCAAACCCGCGTGCTTCATCCAATTCTCTAAACGTTGACGATAAGAGCAGCTGGGACGAAACGCAAACACTGTATGACCCGGCCTTCCCGGCAGGGTAATCAACGGCGCTTCACCCAGCGGAGAGATAATCACCATTCTTTCGTGAAACGCCACGCAGCCAGTCAGGTCATCAAAATCTATCGGGCCGTCTGCCATGCCCGCAGCCAACCTTCCAGCACGTACGCTGGCGATAGTTTCACCGGAGGTCGCGGTAGTTAATGATAGGGCAACCTGTGGATAGCGCTGATGATAAGCCGCGAGCAGGCCGGGAAGGCGGGTTGCGGCCGAGCTTTCCATTGCGCCAAGGGAAAATTGTCCTGCCGGTTCACCGGTGTGGCTCAGCGCCAGTGCTTCATCACTCAACGCCAGAATGCGCTGGGCATAGCCGAGAAAATTATGCCCCAGCGCCGATAAGCGTAAACGCTGTTTTTCACGGATAAACAGATCGGTGCCCAGCTCCACTTCAAGCTGGCGCAGTCGGGTGGTGAGATTAGAGGGAACGCGGTGAAGCTGTTGAGCGGCACGTGCGACCGAACCGGTTTCGGCCACGCAGCAAAACATTCTAAGCTGGGTGAGATCCATTGGCTGTTCTCTTATCGTAATGAAGTTTGTTTGTATTATTCACTATTCGTGATTCTATCTTTGCGCCATGATGTTTTAAAGCTTTTATTCAAAGCCGTGGCGCAGGGTTATCCTGTTTTATAGAGAATCGGGAGGGTCGGTATGGCATTTCGTGTAGCGCTAACGGGCTTTTTAGCCTTCGTGGTGGCATTGGGTATTGGCCGGTTTTCATTTACCCCACAGCTGCCGCTGATGATTGCTGAACATCAGTTCACCCTGACCGGTGCTGGCGTGGTGGCTGCCTTCAATTATCTTGGCTATCTGTTTGGCGCAATCGACGCCATGCGCGCCACGCGTCACGTTGAACGTCGTCTGTGGCTTGGCGTATGGGGCGCAGTGGTACTGACCCTGCTTTCGGCAGCAGTCAGTGGAGAAGTGTGGCATTCGCTGATCAGATTTTTTATCGGCTGGACCAGCGCCTGGGCGATGGTACTTGTCTCTGCCTGGTGTAACGAGCACCTAGGGCGGTTGGGACGTCCGGCGATGAGTGCTGCGGTATTTGCCGGACCCGGCGCGGGCATTTTTCTAAGTGGCGCATTGGCGGCCGTTATTCATCATACCGGGCTGAATGCTTCACAGGGTTGGCTGGTGTATGGCGTGTTGGCGTTGATATTTACTGCACTTATCAGTCGTAATCTTCCGCGCAAAGGGGAGCTGCATCGCGCGAATATTGTTAGTGAACGATTGGTGATGTCGCCCGCGCTTAAGCGATTGGTGCTGAGCTACAGTTTAGCGGGATTTGGATACATTCTTCCTGCCACTTTTTTCTCGCAGATGGCCAACGCACGCTTTCCCGATAGCCTGTTTGCGCAGTTTGTGTGGCCGGTCTTTGGCGGCGCGTCAATGGTGGGGATTGTCATCGGTATCATGACGCGCCACTGTCTTAAATCCCATCAGCGGCTGGCGATTGTTCTTTTCCTTCAGGGCTGCGGCGTACTGTGCGCTGAAGTGGTGCCGGGGATTAATGGCCTGATTATTGGCGCGGTGCTGACCGGCGGCGGTTTCTTGTGTGTGGTACAACTGACCCTGCACTGTAGCCGTGAACTGGCGCCAAACCACAGCCGCTATATGGCCGGATTATTAACCACCGGATACGCCATTGGCCAACTGCTGGGGCCGCTGCTTTCGTCGATTTCAACCGCGTTAACGCACCGCCTGGATCCGGCTCTCTACGTCGCGATGGCGGGATTTTTTATCGCTGGCGCATTAGTGATTAAGCGCGATTGATAACTTGCAGCTATTTCACCCATCATGAAGGACAATCACTGGATTCTACGGGCGGAGTAAATTACAGTAAGCCACCTCATTTTGGTGTGATCTATATCAAAGTGATATTAACTGCTGGAGAAGAAGCGAATGGCGACATTGAGTAAAGAAGCTGTACTGGTTCATGAGGCATTGTTGGCCCGTGGTCTTGAAACCCCTCTGAGGGACGAGCCGTCACTGGACGCTGCAACGCGTAAACAGCGGATCAAAGAGCATATGACCGGTATTATGCAGCTGCTCAATCTTGATCTTAACGACGACAGTCTGGCAGAAACGCCAACGCGCATTGCAAAAATGTACGTTGATGAAATTTTCTCCGGCCTTGATTACGCCAACTTCCCAAAAATCACCGTCATCACCAACAAGATGAAAGTGGACGAGATGATTTCAGTGCGTGATATCACGCTGACCAGCACCTGCGAGCACCACTTTGTCACGATTGACGGCAAGGCAACAGTCGCCTACATTCCTAAAGATTCGGTCATTGGCCTGTCCAAAATCAACCGTATCGTGCAGTTCTTCTCTCAGCGTCCACAGGTGCAAGAGCGCCTGACTCAGCAAATTTTGATTGCGCTGCAAACGCTGTTAGGCACTAACAATGTCGCGGTCTCAATTGATGCCGTGCATTACTGTGTGAAAGCGCGCGGCATTCGCGATGCCACCAGCGCCACCACCACCACCTCGCTGGGGGGGCTGTTCAAAACCAGCCAAAACACCCGTCAGGAATTCTTGCGCACTATTCGTCATAACTGATTCGTCCTGTAACGGATTGATAAATCTGTATTTGACTTCAGCACTTGCGGCACCCTACGGGTGCCGTTAGTCTATGGATCTTTCCCACAACAGGACGTCATTAATGCGCCCACGTATTGCCACGCTGGACTTCGCCCGTGGTATTGCCATTTTCGGCATCCTTTTGCTCAATATCAGCGCTTTTGGTTTGCCTAAAGCCGCCTATCTCAATCCCGCCTATGCTGGACAACCTTCCGCCACCGATGCCTGGACTTGGGCCGTGCTGGACGTACTTGCACAGGGCAAATTTTTGATGATGTTTGCCATGCTGTTTGGTGCCGGCCTGCAAATGCTGTTGCCGCGCGGTAAAGCCTGGATCCAGTCACGACTCTCTCTGTTGCTGCTCTGCGGCCTTATTCATGCAGTATTTTTCTGGGACGGCGATATTTTGCTGGCCTACGGACTCATCGGTCTGGTGTTTTGGCGACTGGTGCGTGAAGCCAAAAGTAACCAGTCACTGTTTCGTACCGGCGTAGTGTTGTATCTGATAGGCGTTGGTATCTTGATGATGCTGGGCCTTATTTCTACCTCTAAACCCGACGGTTTCTGGCAACCGGGTTTTGCCGAACTGCAGTACGAGCAGTTTTGGCGACTCAAAGGTGGCGTAGAAGCCATCAACAATCGCTTGGATTTACTGTCGTCGAGCCTGATTTCCGTGGCTGTGCAGTATGGCTGGGAGCTAGGCGGGGCAATGCTGATAGGCGCGAGTCTGATGCGCAGCGGTTGGTTGAAAGGCCAGTTTAACGTTCGCCATTATCTTGGCGTAGCGGCGATAATGTTACCGCTTTCATGGGGAATACAAATTCCTGCCGTGGCGATTGCCTGGTATACCGGTTGGAACTACCGCTGGAGTGGTTTTTACCTGCAGGCACCGCGGGAAATCGGCGCCCTGATGCAGGCGATTGGCTATCTGGCGCTGTGCTACGGATGCTGGCCTCAGCTGGTTAAACAGCGCTGGGTTATCTGGATGTCTCAGGTTGGACGCATGGCGTTAACCAACTACTTACTGCAAACATTAATTTGCACTTTTTTCTTTAATAACCTTGGTTTTTATCAACATTTCAATCGGTTGCAGCTGGTGGCTTTGGTTCCGGCTGTGTGGGCAGTCAATCTTGGCGTGACGCTTTTGTGGTTAAGCTATTTCCGTCAAGGGCCGATGGAGTGGCTGTGGCGTAAATTGACCGCTAAAGCCGCCGGTGAGGTGTAAAACCCCAGCCATTGATATGCTTTATGTGAATCTGCGATAAAAGTTGCAAAATTGTATGTAAACGTTTTCTGAGCTGTGACGAGATTCACGCTGGTTTCTCGTCAAAGCGTTTAGGATAGCGGTCGTGCAGAGTAAGCCGATCGCCAAACTAAAACAGGAAAACCGTATGCTCACTGTACTTCATCTTTCTTTAGACTTTATTTCATCTGCCCGGGGTTTATCTCTTTCTTACTGCCGTAGGCCTCTGTTAACGACCAGCGGGGCGGCCAATGGTTACCATTCGTGATGTCGCCAAGCTGGCCGGCGTATCTGTCGCCACCGTTTCCCGAGTACTAAATAATCCGGCTATTGCCAGTAAAGAGGCGCGTGAACACGTGCTTAAGGCAGTGAAAACGTTAGGGTATCGGCCAAATGCCAATGCTCAGGCACTGGCTACGCAAAGCAGCGACACTATTGGTGTTGTAGTGATGGACGTCTCGGATCCTTTCTTTGGTGCGCTGGTTAAAGCGGTAGATACCGTGGCGCAGCAGCACAACAAATATGTGCTGATTGGCAACAGTTATCACCAGGCAGAAAAAGAGCGTCATGCGATTGAAGTATTGATTCGCCAACGCTGTAACGCCCTGATTGTTCATGCAAAAGCCTTGGGCGATGCCGAGCTGGCGCTGTTTATGGAGCAGGTACCGGGCATGGTGCTGGTCAATCGCGTCGTAACCGGTTACGAGCACCGCTGTGTTTCGCTTAACAACATCGTTGGGGCGGAAATTGCTACCAAGCTACTGATTTCACAAGGGCACCAGCGTATCGGGTATATTGGCTCCAGCCATAAAATTGCCGATGAAGAGCAGCGTTTTCAGGGATATCTCTCCGCCATGCAGCAGTCACGTCATGGAGAGACCCTGCCGCCCGAAAGCTGGCACGCCTCGGGTTCGCCGGATTTACAGGGTGGGGAGGCTGCCATGGTCGAACTGCTGGGCCGCAACCTTAATCTCAGTGCGGTGTTTGCCTATAACGATTCAATGGCGGCGGGAGCGCTGGCCGTGTTGAAAGAAAACGGAATTCGCGTTCCCAATGACTTTTCGCTGATTGGGTTCGACGATATTCCGATTGCTCGTTATACCAGTCCGAAGTTAACCACCGTGCGTTATCCCATCATCTCGATGGCCACGCTGGCGACAGAATTAGCGCTGCAGGGCGCGGCAAATCAACTCACGCCGGGTGTTTCACACTGCTTTATGCCTACGCTGGTAAGGCGCCATTCCGTTGCGCCATGGCAAAGTGTGGCACCGGTCACTCCCTGAGAATTTAATATGATGTAACCGTTTCCAATCTGTGAGAACTTTCACAGATTATTAACATTGCACCTATTATGATTCATTCGTTTTCAGGATGATTCTGTCTGTATCATTTTCAAAGATACACCACAGCAATAAATAAACGAATTTGAAGTGATGGTTAGCAATTCCGGAAGATCTTCGTCAAGGATGGCAGGTATCCAGCAAATCTATTTATAAGATAAAAGCGGACGCCAAATTCTGTACCCCCCTACATAAACCGGAGATACAAATGAATAAGAAGGCTTTCACCCTGGCTACTCTGGCTGCCTGCATGATGTTTGGCGCTGCCGCTCATGCTGCTGATACCCGTATCGGCGTCACGATTTATAAATACGATGACAACTTTATGTCTGGCCTGCGCAAAGATCTTGAGAAAGATGCTAAAGCCGCACCCAACATTCAACTGCTGATGAATGACTCGCAGAATGACCAGTCTAAGCAGAATGATCAGGTTGACGTGTTGATTGCCAAAGGTGTGAAAGCGCTGGCGATTAACCTGGTTGATCCGGCTGCTGCGCCAGTGATTATTGAAAAAGCCCGCGGTGCTAATATTCCCGTGGTGTTTTTCAACAAAGAACCTTCACGCAAAGCCCTGGACAGCTACGATAAAGTGTATTACGTAGGCACTGACTCTAAAGAGTCTGGCGTTATCCAAGGCCAGTTGATCGCTAAACACTGGAAAGCCAATCCATCTTGGGATCTGAACAAAGACGGCGTCATTCAGTATGTACTGCTTAAAGGCGAGCCTGGCCATCCTGATGCTGAAGCGCGTACTACCTACGTTGTTAAAACATTAAATGACGAAGGCATCAAAACGCAGCAGCTGCAGCTTGATACAGCTATGTGGGACACCGCTCAGGCGAAAGACAAAACCGACGCGTGGTTCTCCGGCCCTAACGCCAATAAAATTGAAGTAGTGATCGCCAACAACGACGCTATGGCAATGGGCGCGGTTGAAGCATTGAAAGCACACAGCAAAACCAGCATCCCTGTATTTGGTATTGATGCCCTGCCAGAAGCTCTGGCGTTGGTGAAATCAGGCGCAATGGCCGGTACCGTGCTTAACGATGCTGAAAACCAGGCAAAAGCCACCTTCGACCTGGCTAAAAACCTGGCGGAAGGCAAACCTGCTGCCGACGGTACAAAATGGAAACTTGTCGACAAAGTGGTACGTGTTCCATATCAACCTGTTGATAAAGATAACTTATCTCAGTTCGTAAAATAAAAACTCATTGTACTTGAGGCTGTAATGGCGTGGGTTGTTACAGCATCAATAACGTTGAATTTTGATATCAACAGTAATATTGCAGCCAACACTTTTTTGACCTTGATGTTTTATAAGACGTTTGTGTAGAAAAATAAGTTAATGGGCTAAGAAGCTAAAAGCAGTGGCATGTTTTAAGCAAGTTTCTAAAGAAATTAGTCAAAATACTTTGCGTTATGTCGCTTAGGTCAGCCGGTCAGTTTTCTGACCGGCGATTTTAATCTTTAGCCGGATTTTCATTTAATTAGGTAGCGCTATGGCCGATCTTAATACGGAACAGCCCCGCGAGTGGCTGCTGGAAATGAGTGGCATTAATAAGTCATTTCCGGGCGTAAAGGCGTTAGACAATGTAAATTTAAAAGTTCGTCCACACTCTATTCATGCACTGATGGGTGAAAACGGCGCGGGTAAATCTACATTATTAAAATGCCTGTTTGGTATTTACAGTAAGGACTCAGGGACCATTCTTTTTCAGGGCAAGGAAGTTAATTTTAAAAGCTCGAAAGAGGCGTTGGAGCAGGGCGTTTCGATGGTTCACCAGGAGTTAAACCTGGTGTTACAGCGTACGGTAATGGATAACATGTGGTTGGGGCGTTATCCAACGAAAGGCTTTTTTGTCGATCAGGACAAAATGTATCAAGACACCAAAGCTATTTTTGACGAGCTTGATATTGATATTGATCCGCGTGAGAAAGTCGGCAAGTTATCCGTTTCTCAAATGCAAATGATTGAAATTGCCAAGGCTTTTTCCTATAACGCTAAAATTGTGATTATGGATGAACCGACCTCTTCTTTAACCGAGAAAGAAGTTAATCACCTGTTCACTATTATTCGTAAATTGAAAGATCGCGGCTGCGGCATTGTTTACATCTCTCACAAGATGGAAGAGATCTTCCAGCTTTGTGACGAAATCACTATTTTACGCGACGGTCAGTGGATAATAAGCCAGTCTCTTGAAGGCCTGGACATGGATAAGATTATCTCCATGATGGTTGGACGTTCTCTGAGCCAGCGTTTTCCTGACCGCTTGAATAAACCGGGTGAGGTTATTCTTGAGGTGCAGGGCTTAACGTCTTTACGTCAGCCTTCTATTCGCGATATCTCTTTTAATTTGCACAAGGGTGAAATTCTTGGTATTGCGGGGCTGGTGGGCGCCAAGCGTACCGATATTGTTGAAACGCTATTTGGTATCCGTGAAAAACTTTCCGGTACTATCAAGCTGCACGGTAAAAAAATCAACAACCATAGCGCGAATGAAGCCATTAACCACGGTTTTGCCCTGGTGACGGAAGAGCGTCGTTCAACCGGTATTTATGCTTATCTTGATATCGGCTTTAACTCGCTTATCTCGAATATTCGCAGCTATAAAAATAAAATCGGCCTGCTCGATAATAACCGCATGAAGAGCGATACCCAGTGGGTGATTGACTCTATGCGTGTTAAAACGCCGGGGCACAGAACCAATATTGGTTCGCTTTCCGGCGGTAACCAGCAAAAGGTTATTATCGGCCGGTGGTTATTGACTCAGCCTGAAATATTGATGTTGGATGAACCAACTCGCGGTATTGACGTTGGGGCAAAGTTTGAAATCTATCAGCTAATGGCCGAGCTGGCGAAGAAAGAGAAAGGTATCATTATTATCTCTTCTGAAATGCCAGAGTTATTGGGTATTACTGACAGGATACTGGTTATGAGCAATGGACAGGTTGCGGGTATTGTTGAAACAAAAAATACTTCGCAGAATGAAATTTTACGCCTTGCATCCTTGCACCTCTAATTTCTAAGGGTTCTTATTATGAATGCATTAAATAAGAAAAGCATGCTCACTTATCTTAAAGAGGGCGGGATTTATGTTGTACTGTTTGTGTTACTGGCAATTATTATTTTCCAGGATCCTACGTTCCTAAGTTTGATTAACTTGGGCAATATTCTTACGCAGTCTTCTGTGCGCGTTATTATTGCACTCGGCGTGGCGGGACTTATCGTTACCCAGGGTACAGATCTGTCAGCAGGGCGTCAGGTTGGATTGGCAGCCGTGGTGGCAGCAACCATGCTGCAGGGCATGGATAACGTCAACAAGGTGTTTCCGCACCTTGAGGTAGTGCCGATCCCGCTGGTTATTTTGGCTGTTTGCCTGGTGGGTGCAATCATTGGGTTGGTGAACGGTATTATTATCGCCTATCTCAATGTGACGCCATTTATTACCACCTTGGGCACCATGATTATTGTTTACGGTATTAACTCTCTGTATTACGACTACGTGGGCTCGTCGCCGATTGCCGGATTTGACTCTCATTTCTCGCATTTCGCGCAGGGCTTTATTAGCTTCGGTGGGCTGAAGCTGTCCTATATAACCTTCTACGCCATTATCGCTATCGGTTTTGTTTGGGTTCTGTGGAACAAAACGCGCTTCGGTAAAAACATTTTTGCCATCGGGGGCAATCCTGAAGCAGCACGTGTGTCAGGTGTGAACGTACCGTTGAACCTGATTATGATTTACGCCCTGTCTGGCGTTTTCTATGCCTTTGGCGGAATGCTCGAGGCGGGACGTATCGGCAGTGCGACAAACAACCTTGGATTTATGTATGAGCTTGACGCGATTGCGGCCTGCGTAGTCGGCGGCGTATCGTTTGCCGGCGGCGTTGGTTCGGTAGCGGGCGTTGTGACCGGTGTGCTCATCTTTACCGTTATCAACTATGGCCTGACGTACATTGGTGTAAACCCGTACTGGCAGTACATTATCAAGGGCGGGATTATTATCTTCGCCGTGGCGCTCGACTCATTGAAATACGCCAAGAAAAAGTAACAGTAGCTTTCCCTAGAACGAAAGGTAAAACAGAAGCCTTTAACAGCAGAGCACAGGATTTGTGCTCTGTTTTTTTTTGCGTCTATTTGACCATTTTTGGCGGAGTGACGTCTTTTATCGGGTTGTCTGGCTTAGCGCTGTCATCAAGTTTTTCAAGCACATCAGGCTTGGATATTGCCTCGGCGGTTTGTGCTTTTTTTGCAGCGGCTTTCTTTTCAGCTTTTAACGTATGCTGCAGGGCGACGACCTGTTCTGGCGTGACGGCGGGATAGCTCTGCGCATCGTCAGAAACGCGATGCACCGCAGGAATGGGGATCAGCGGACCCAAGAAGCGAGGTTGGCGATTGAGAATATACAGATCATTGAGCGCACCGAGGCGAGCAAATATTTCGCGAACGCGTACGGTGAGCATATCTTTTGGCGACGGAACCGCAAAACACTGTGCTTGAATGCCCATGTGAAGTGCGATAAATAGCGCACGCTCACAGTGAAAACGCTGCGTGATAATCAGAAAATCATTGGTATCAAAAACTTTTCGCGTGCGGACTATCGAGTCCAGCGTGCGGAAACCGGCATAGTCGAGCACGATATCGCTAGAGGGGATGCCGGCGGCCATTAGATCGCGACGCATGGTCATCGGTTCATTGTAGCTTTGTAGCGCGTTATCACCGCTGAGCAGCAGGTACTTCACCTTACCGCTGTTATAGGCGTTTATCGCCCCTTGAATGCGGTAGAGATAATACTGATTGATAACGCCGGTACGATAATATTTGGCGGTGCCAAGCACCACGCCGACCTGCCGATGCGGCAACTCCTGCACTTCGTCATAGATGTAATCTTGCGTTTTCCAACTAATCCAGCGGTCAAGCCCAATAGCGATACCCAGCATTAATACAAAAATGCTGATAAAGCTCACTATTAGCCGCTTAATCATGATATTGCCTTTGAGTCGAAATAAAGATGCAGGAGGTTTAAGGCTACTTTACCTGCTGGACTGACGCAATAAGCGCAAGCTTAATCAGCGGTGCCTGCTCTCTTTTTAAGCGGATCCTGAGTGTTTGGCACCGTAGCCAGACGGGCTAAAGCGCCAAACACTCAGGATGTGTTTCTTAATACTCCGGCTTAGCGAGCCTCTTAGAAAGAAGTCCGTTTATAGCTACGGTACTGCGGTGCCCAGAAGTTGTGCTCAATCGCCTTCGACAAGGCATCTTCGGTAGTGACCTGTGCAACGCCTTCAATCTGTGCCGCTTTACCGACTTCCATCGCGATGCATTTCGATACGCCCTGAATGTCGTTTACGTCCGGCAGCAGTGAGCCTTTGCCGTCGGTTGCCAGCGGTGAGCAGTCGGCCAATGCACGGCTGGCTGCCATCAGCATGCCGTCGGTCACCTGTTTGGCGCCGGAAGCGATGACGGCCAAACCAATTCCCGGGAAGATGTAGGAGTTGTTGCACTGGGCAATCGGGTAAACTTTGTCTTTATAGCTAACCGGAGCAAACGGGCTGCCGGTTGCCACCAGCGCAGCACCGTCGGTCCAGCTGATAATATCGGCCGGATGAGCTTCAACGCGTGACGTTGGGTTAGTTAATGGCATAACGATAGGGCGTTCACAGTGCTTGTGCATCTCACGAATGATTTCTTCGGTAAACAGGCCTGGCTGACCCGAGACGCCGATGAGCACGGTAGGTTTAGCGTGACGCACCACTTCAAGCAGAGAAATATTGTCGCTGTCGACGTCCCAACTTTGCAAGGCTTCGCTTTTTTGTACCAGCTGGTTTTGGAAATCGAGCAAATTAGTCAGCTTGTCGGTCAACAGGCCAAATCGGTCAACCATGAAGATGCGCGCACGCGCTTCTTCTTCACTCAGGCCTTCAGATTTCATCTGCGCGATAATTTGTTCGGCAATGCCACAGCCCGCAGAACCAGCACCTAGGAAGGTAACCGTCTGGTCACGCAAGCGGCTGCCTGCAGCGCGGCTGGCGGCAATCAGGCTGCCAACGGTAACCGAGGCGGTGCCCTGAATATCGTCATTAAAGCAGCAAAGCTCTTCACGATAGCGTTTGAGCAGCGGCATGGCATTTTTCTGTGCAAAGTCTTCAAACTGCAACAGCACGTTAGGGAAACGCACTTTTACCGCTTCAATAAACTGGTCGACAAACGCGTAATACTCATCGCCGGTAATGCGCGGGTGTCGCCAACCCATGTACAGCGGGTCATTGAGCAACTGCGGATTGTTGGTCCCGGCATCCAGCACCACGGGAAGGGTATAAGCCGGGCTGATGCCGCCACAGGCGGTGTACAGCGACAGCTTGCCGATAGGAATACCCATGCCGCCGATGCCTTGGTCACCCAGGCCGAGAATACGTTCGCCGTCGGTAACGACGATAACTTTAACGTGCTGCTTGGTGGCGTTTTGCAGCATGTCGTCAATGTGTTCACGATTTGGATAAGAGATGAAAAGGCCGCGAGCGCGACGATAAATCTCGGAGAAATGCTCGCAGGCTTCACCCACCGTTGGAGTGTAGATAACGGGCATCATTTCACTCAAATGCTCGTCGATAAGACGATAAAACAGAGTTTCGTTGGTGTCCTGAATATTGCGCAGATAAATATGTTTATCGATGTCGGTTTTGAAGTCCTGGAACTGACGGTAGGCGCGAGCGGCCTGTTCTTCAATGCTTTCAACCGTTTCTGGCAACAGCCCGTGCAGGTTGAAGTTGGCACGTTCTTCCTGACTAAAAGCGCTGCCTTTGTTTAACAAAGGGAATTCAAGCAGGATCGGGCCTGCGTGCGGAATATAAAGCGGACGTTTACTTTCGTATTCAAGTTCCATTGATTTACTCTTTAGGTCTCGGAAAAGGCAGGAAAGGCAAATTAATAAAGCGCGTTTGTCACATCGATTTTTAATGACATGCGTGACCCAAAGACTTTAGCAGAGGTGAAAGGCGCAACTCAATTTTTTCACTATGAATGGGGTTCTGTGTTGATTAAACGTTGATGAATAGAACAAAAGAGAGGGCCATTCGACGATGGCCCTTTTTTATAATGCGACGTGTCGTGCGGCTTAAAGCGGGGTATGCGCCAACGAGTGGCAACCCAGTGCGGCAAGGGTGGCGCGGGTGGCGTCAAACTGGCTGACTAGCGGATCGGTGCGTTCAATCAGTACGGCGCGACGGATTTTCAGGCAGTCTTCACCCGCAAGATTTAATACCACTAAAGCAGCCTGCAACGGAGGCAGGCTCGGGTTAAAGGCGGCATTTTCCGCATAGCGGCCGGTGAACACTTTGCCGCTGGCGCTTTCGAGGGCAATGCCGCTGTGAGACTGGCTGTAGGGGGCGTGACTTTGGTTGCAAGCATCCAGAGCCTGCAGCGCCAATGCATCTTGACTCTCAATGCGATAGCCGTGATCAACTTTGTCCATCAACAGAGTTTCGATTTCGAGGTCTCGCGGGCCAAAGGAGTAAGGAAGATATTCACCCAAGCTGGCGACGGCTCTTTCTGGCAGGTGAATGGCCAGTTCGGTGCCGCTGTTGAGCTCGTTCATAAACTGTCGGCAGTGGCCGCAGGGCGTGTAATTGACGGTAATCGATGCCAGCCGAGGCTCACCGCGCATCCAGGCGTGCGTGACGGCAGACTGCTCGGCGTGCACCGTTTGCTGCATGGATGCACCGCTAAACTCCATGTTTGCGCCAAAATAAAGGTTACCGCTCACGCCGCGCGCAACGGCGCCAACGTGAAAGTGTGAAATTGGCGTGAGAGAACAGGCGGCGGCTAAAGGCAGCAGGGCAAAGGCCAGTGCGGCATCGTCCATACTCGTTTTTGACTTGAGTTGGCCTACCTGTTCTGCTGTGAACATGGCGGGGAAGTCATCATGGCTGAGTATCGGCTCTAGGGCAGATTGCAGTGAAGCGGGCAGGCCGGCGAAAGCGTCGATGAAACGGGTATGCATGGAGACATCCTTGGTAACATTTTGGCAGACCATTCTAAGGCGATTTTTCTCATTTTAGTGTGATGTTTGTCACTCTATTTATGAAATCAATGCAATAAGAGCTGGGGAACTGTGATTTGACCAGATAGTTGTTCAACTTAGCCGAGTAGAGTGTGCGATAAACGAGCGCTTGATAACCTACCAATAGTAAGTTACCTTTAGTAGGTTAATTATAAATGAGGTACGCCTTATGCATGCACTTATCACTTATACTCATCCTGACTCAAAATCTCACACTCATGCCGTTGCCGCAGAGGTGGCAAAAGGTATTGAGTCAGCCGGTCATGCCCATACTTACGAATACGCGGACCTGGCCGCAGAGGGGTTTGATCCACGTTTCAACGCTGCAGACTTTAATCAGTTTAAAGGTCTTTCAACATCACCTGATGACGTCATTGCCGAACAGGCTCGTCTCGATCGGGCCGATGCCCTTGTGCTTGTCTATCCTATTTACTGGTGGTCTTTTCCGGCTCAGCTGAAAGGCTGGATAGATCGCGTTTTTACCCAAGGTTGGGCTTATGACGACGCGGATGGCAAGTTGGTGAAGCGACTTGGAAATCTACCTGTCCATCTTATTGCACTGGGCGGAGCCGACCAGCGAACCTATGTCCGCCACGGTTATTTTGGCAGCATGAAGACGCAGATCGATCATGGTATTTTTGGTTATTGTGGTGCGCCGGTTATAACCAGCGAACTGCTTCTGCCTTCCGATGCAGATTACCCCTATTCGCATTACCGCGCGGCAAACAGAGTGGGGCAGCAACTTTTTGCTGAGAAGGCAACGGCATGACCTCTCTCACCCATCATGCTCCAAAACGTCGCCTGTCACGTGAGGCGAGGCGCAGTCAGCTGCTGGAAACCGCGTGGCGGATTGTTCGGCTTGAGGGCAGTGATGCACTTACGCTTGCGCGGGTTGGCGAAGAAGCCGGTGTCAGCAAACCTGTCGTTTATGACCATTTCACTACGCGTCACGGATTATTAGCTGCTTTGTATGAAGATTTTGATATTCGGCAAAACGCAATTATCACTGCGGCCATGGATGCAGCTGAAAACACTGTTACGGCCAAAGCCGCGGTTATTGCTGCCTGCTATGTCGACTGCGTCATGACACAGGGGCGTGAAATACCCGACGTTTTGTCGGCGCTGGGTGGCTCGCCAGAGTTAGCTGAAGTGAAAAGAAAATATCAAATTGATTTTATTGAAAAGTTCCAAAAATGGTTTGCCCCTTTTGTGAATGAAAAGGGCATATTTTTACCGAGTTTATGGGCGATGCTTGGCGCTGCTGATTCAATTTCCAATGCGGTTGTTTCAGGTGACATCACTCGTGAGCAGGGGCAGCAAGAACTCACCGCGATAATTATCGGGATCGTTGAACGCAATCGGTAAATCGAAGCAGTCATCTAGCGGCTCACCAAGCCCGCATCAATGAGAGAAGGCGGCATTTCAGCCGCCTTCTCTCATCAATAGCCTATCTAAGTGGGGGTCAATCAGTTACGTCGTTCAAACGCCAGCGCGCGCCGCTCTATCACGCGCATCATCAGGGTTAACAGGCCATTGACGCACAAATAAACGACGCCAGCAGCGCCAAATACCATCACGTCATAAGTACGACCATACATCAGCTGACTGTGCCCCATGACATCCATCAGAGTGATGGTGTACGCCAGTGAGGTGCTTTTAAACACCAGCACCACTTCGTTGGAATAAGACGACAGCGCGCGTTTGAATGCAAAGGGCAATAAAATACGCAGAGACTGCTTTCTCGACATACCCAGCGATTCGCATGACTCCCACTGGCCACGAGGAATAGCTCTGACCGCGCCGGTAAACAGTTGGGTGGTGTACGCGGCACTGTTCAGTGCGAGGGCAAACATTGCACATAACCACGGCTGTGAAAGCATTTCCCACAGCCAGGGGATCTGGCGAATCGAAGGGAATTGCCCCGGACCGTAGTAAAGCAAAAAGATTTGTACCAGCAGCGGCGTACCGGTAAACAGCGTGATGTAGCCGCGAACCACCGCGTTAAGTACGGGCACTTTCAGTGTCAGTATCACGGTAAATAACACCGACAACAGCAGTGCAACAATTAGCGCACCCACGGTTAGCGTCAGACTGGTGTGCAGGCCTTTTAAAACTTCAGGCAAATATTCCCACATCAGGAAGCGCTCCGTTCAAAGCGGGTGGTACGGAGTTCGATGCGTTTTATGACGAACTGGCTAAACAGGGTAACGACCAGATAAATGCCCGCTGCAATCATATACCAGGTGAACGGCTCCTGAGTGCGCGTGGCAATGCTCTTGGTTTGCAGCATCAGGTCGTTAACACTGATAAGCGATACCAGCGCAGTGTCTTTTAACAGCACCAACCATTGGTTACCAAGCCCCGGAAGTGCATGACGCCACATCTGCGGCATAATCAGTCGGAAGAAAATCGCGACTTTTCGCATACCTAGCGCCTGACCCGACTCCCACTGGCCGTGGGGTACGGCCTTGAGCGCACCGCGCAGCGTCTGCGAAGCGTAGGCCGAATACAGCAGTGACAGCGCTATTACGCCACAGACAAACGGGCTGATTTCGAAATTATCAATCGGCAACTTAACCGGGATCTGGAAAAGACCGAGGTTAAGACTAAATCCGTCAGACAGCGTTAATAGCAGCTGCGACGAACCGAAATAAATAAACAGCACCACCAGAATTTCAGGCAGTCCGCGCAAAATTGTCACCCAGGCTGTTCCCAGCCAACTGAGCGGTTTCCAGGGAGAAGACTCCCATACCGCAAACAGCATCGCCAAAAACAGGCCGAGTATCAGAGCACAGATGGCAAGGCCGACGGTCATGCCGGCGGCGCTTAGCAGAGGTTGAAGTTCAATCATCGAGAGTCAGACTACTGCTGGAACCATTTGGTATACAGCGTTTTGTAAGTTCCATCCTGCCTGACTTTTGCCAGCGCATCGTTCATTTTACCCAGCAGCTCGGTATTGTTCTGACGAACGGCGATGCCCAGACCGGAGCCGAAGTAGCTTTGATCGGTAATTTTATCGCCAACGGTGCCCAGGCCGGGATTCTGTTTCAGGAACTCCTGAACCACGGCGGTATCGCCGAATACGGCATCAAGGCGGCCATTTTTCAGATCTAACACGGCATTTTGATAGCTGTCGTAAGGAACAGCGGTGATTTCAGCGTGCTTGTCCATCAAGTATTTCTGATGGGTGGTGCCATTCTGAATGCCGACACGCTTACCTTTGAGTGACGCCAGATCGGTGAATTTACCTTTCTGCGCAAAGAAGATAGCGGAGTTGTCGTAGTAAGCATTGGTGAATGAAACCTGCTTCAAACGCTCGGCGGTGATGTCCATGCCTGAGATAACGGCGTCAATGCGACGGAATTTAAGGCTTGGGATCAGGCTGTCGAAAGACTGGTTGGTGAAGGTACAGGTTGCCTGCATCTCTTTACACATTGCGTTGGCCAAGTCGATATCGAAGCCCTGAATTTTGTTGTCTGCACCCACAAATTCAAACGGCGCATACCCTGCTTCGGTCGCGAAACGAATGGTTTCTGCCGCGCTGGCGGACAAGCTGACACCGGCCAAAATAGCCGCAACTAAAAACTTTTTCATTTGAAACTCCATGATAGAGATAGAAGGCCAATCAATGTGATAAATAGCTGGCAAACTCACGGGATTGCGGCTGCGCGAAACAGTTGGCATCACCTTGCTCAACGATGCGGCCATTTTCCATGTAGACCACGCGGGTTGCCGTTTTTCGTGCTACTTCAACTTCGTGGGTGACGATAACCTGGGTAATTCCGGTATCGGCCAGCTCACGAATAATGCTGACGATTTGAGCCGTGATTTCCGGGTCAAGCGCTGCTGTCGGTTCGTCAAACAGCAGAACCTGAGGCTCCATCATCAGCGCACGGGCAATCGCCACGCGCTGTTGCTGTCCACCGGAGAGGTGCAGCGGAAAACGTTTGGCGAAGTCAGTCAGACGCAGACGGGTCAGCAATTTTTCAGCGCGCGCCATGGCGGCCTCTTTGCTCAAACCCAGCACGCGACAGGGTGCCTCAAGCAGATTGTCGAGTACGGTACGATGCGGCCACAGGTTATACTGCTGAAACACCATGCCGACGTTTTGACGCAGCTCGCGAATAGCCTTTTCATCCGGCTTCTTTTGGAAGTCGAATTGGTTACCGGCGATGTGCAAAGTGCCAGAACGCGGCATTTCTAGCAGGTTTAACACCCGCAGAAGCGAACTTTTACCCGCACCGCTCGGTCCGAGCAGCACCAATGTTTCACCCGCCGGACAGTCAAGCTGGATGTCAAAGAGTGCCTGATGGGCACCGTAGAAGCAGTTAATACTGTTTAGTTGAATACTCATGCGCAAATACTGAATAGCCATTAATGCCGCAGAGGGTAACCCCTGCAGCATAGTTATGCAACAATGACGGGTTAAAATTTATTTGTGTGCGGCCTGAATCATAAACTTAGCATAAGATAGCGTTAATGAGGTGTTGCAGGTCTACACATTTTCGCTCATTTCTCGCGATCTTTTTCTAACACCTGACGCAAACTGCCGCTGGAGGCAAAGTCGAGGTTCGCCATGTAGCGCACGTCGTCTATTGCCCAGCAGTGGCCCTGTCGCGTCATTAATACTTCATCTTTCCACGTGGCCTGCTGGCCTTTATGGCTGTCGTTAACCATGCTCACCCGCAGCGGAATATTTCGCGCATCGGTATTCGGAATAGTGGATGCGCTGGCTACGTGTACCGATGTAGGTCCCTGGAACAGACTTGAGAAAACGTCACCGGTGGTCTGGCCCGATTTCTCGTTTGGCGTGGCGGCCACGTCAATTTTAGGCTCATGCTGCGCGTTAAGCAGCGCCTGATACAAATCGGTGCTCAGATAGGGCCGATATTCCGCCAACTGGCTGGTGGTAGGGAATCCGTTCTGGTGCTTGCTGATACGGTAATCATAAAACTGCTGCGCAACGGCATCGGGGCCTCCGTCGATACAGGGGGAATTTCTGCTGCCAATATCCTGATAGGCAGGCGTTACCTGGGTACAGCCACCGAGAGCCAGTAACAGAGGCAAAATGGGGGTCAATAGTGTCTTTTTCATTGTAATCCTTGACGTGTGCATAAAGGTTTTCCAGCAATCATTCCATTTACAGTCATCATAAGTATAAAACCGATTTCTAATGTTGCATGACCGGTTACACTTCTAAAGATAAACCGCGAGCTCACTCAGGGAAGGGCAATAACATGATTTTTCCACAACGTTGTCGGGCGGCGTTGATTCTGGCAGGACTGCTGCTGGTGGGATGCCAAACATCAATACCTACGATGGGTCAGCATAATTATGTGCTTGAAACGACTCGGCAGGCGCAGGGGGCCGATCAGCGTATACGTTTTTTGGTGATTCACTATACTGCCGAAGATTTCCACAGCGCCCTGAATACACTGACTGATGAGCACGTGAGTGCCCATTATCTGATACCGGCGCGGCCTCCGCACGTTAATGGCCAGCCTGTTGCCTGGCAGCTGGTTCCTGAATCCATGCGGGCCTGGCATGCTGGAGCCAGCGGGTGGCGGGGCAGAACCAATCTTAACGACACGTCCATCGGGATTGAACTGGAAAATAAAGGCTATTCACAACGGCTGTTAGCGCAGCGATTTTATCCTTTCCCGCCTGAGCAAATCGCTTTGCTGACGTCGCTTAGCCAAGACATTGTAAAACGCTATCAGTTAATGCCGCAGAACGTCGTCGCGCACAGCGATATTGCCCCTCAGCGCAAGGAGGACCCGGGGCCGCTGTTTCCCTGGCAGGCGTTGGCAGAGAGCGGCGTAGGTGCCTGGCCGCAGGCGTGGCGAGTGAAAGCCTTTTTACACGGGCGTGACCCGCATCAGCCGGTGGAGAGTGATTTATTGCTCAGTAAGTTGGCGCGATACGGATATCCGGTGAGTGCGGATATGACGCCACGTCAGCAGCGTCGAGTGATCAGGGCGTTTCAAATGCACTTCAGGCAGAGTGATTATCAGGGAAATGCGGATGCCGAGAGCGAAGCCATCGTCGATGCGTTATTACAACAGTATCCGTCGTCAGCCGACTAATTAGGATGGCCGACAATACCCTGCTGCTGTTGCAGTTTTCCATGGTCTTTCAGCCAAACGGCGGTGCGGCGAATGCCTTCGTCAAGTGAGACGATGGGGCTGTAGCCCAGCTCTATTTCGGCGCGCTGCGTATCGAGGGTGACGTCAAAATTTAGCTTGGCTACGCTGTAGTGAGTCAGCATCGGCTCACGGTGCTGCTTGCGGCCCAATTTTTCCATGCCGCGGGCCATCATGTCCAGCAGCGGGTAAGGCACGGAGCGAATGCGATATTTAACGTCCAGGCCGTCCATAAGCTGTGCAATCAGAGATTTCAGCGGGCGTGGCTGCATATTCGTGATGTTATAGGCGCGGCCAGACTCGTGACTCTGACTCTCCGTTGCCAGCCACATGGCGTGGGCGACATTTTCAACGAAGGTCATATCAACCAGTGCATCACCGCCCCGCGGAAGCATTAGCGTGCCGTATTTAATCATCTGCAACAGTCTTGGCAGCAGCACGTTGTCGTGCGGTCCAAAAATCCCCTGCGGGCGTAAAATAGTAAAATGGGTTTGCGGATTAGACAGGGCAAGCGTGGTGATGACCTGCTCGGCGGCGGCTTTGCTGCGGGCAAACTGGTTGGCAAAGCGCGCAGGGCGAAACTCTTCTTTAATATTACGATGATGGTGGAAATCGAAATAAATCGCCGGAGAAGAGAGGTGGATAAAGTTCTCTACGCCGTAGGCGGCGGCCCACTCACCGAGGCGACGCGTAGCGCGTACGTTGGCGAGTTGAAAATCCTGCTCACTGCCCCAGGGTGCACTCAGCCCGGAACAGTGCCAAAGAGTATCAACGTCGGCCAGCAGCACTTTCGCCTGGGCGGAAACCAGATTGGTCAGATCGGCATGAATAAATTCCGCCCCCAGTTTTTCCAGCAGAGGGCCCATTGCCGCATTGCGACCCGTCGCCCTGACTTTTATGCCTTTTTTACACAGATATTCCACTGCGTTGCGGCCTGGACCACTGGTTGCGCCGGTAACCAATACCTTCATATGCATCCGAATTCCGTAAAAATTGTCGTTGCCGAAGCCCCTGACGTAAGCTTGGGCAAATAGGCGGCCATTCTTTCTTGAAATTAAATGCTATGCAATGGGAAACGGGAGAACTTGTGACACTCTCAGTGCGTTTGCCTGCAAAATAACCGGCTGCTTTTTTAGTGACCGCGCCTATCTTTTTGTCGCGCCAAACTGGCAATCCGTTTCGCCATGCCGCGAAAGACAAAAAGGTGCGCGGGCATCATACTGAACCAGTATAAAAGGCCGCGAGCACCGGCGGGATGCCACCAGGCAGTAATGTCCAGACTGCGCCTTTCGCCGTGGTCCTTGAGTGTAAACGTGAGCCGACCCAACCCGGGAGCCTTCATGCCAAACAGGAGTGACAGAGTTTTCCCGGGAACGATATTAATAACTTTCCAGCTATCGACTTTATCTCCCACTGCCAACAGCGGCTTAGCCGGACGTCCGGTGGGTGTTTTATGACCCAACAGCCTGTCTATTCTGCCTCGCAGACGCCAAAGCGCGGGAGCATAAAAGAATCCCTCTTCTCCGCCCAGTTGATTAATCACCAGCCACAGAGCCTTGATGGAGGCCGAGGTTTCTAGCCTAAATCCTGCCTGCTTTGGGTAAAATGCATAGTCCTCACGCCAGCGAAGATGAGCATCGGCATCGTTGGCCCATTCTGGAGAGTTCAGTACCTGCTCCGCTTCCTGCGCCAGCGTCTGATTAATGGCGTCGTCAATCGACGTCAGCCGTTGAGGCAGCAGTTCCTGAAGCGTCTTGCCATTGGCGGGCAAATCCTGTTTTAGTCCCTGAATCAGCGCTTTGACTAACTGGGAAGGAACAGACGTAAGCAGGCTGAGAAACAGAACGGAGATAAGCTGTGTAGGTAAGGGGATCGGAAACAGCCAACGACGTCGGCCACTGAGCGCAATAAAACGCTCCATGAGCTGACGATAACTCAGGTATTCCGGGCCTGTGGCATCAAAAATCAGATGACGAGACGAAGGGCAGGCGATTAGCCCACCGAGATAATGCAGCAGATCGGGCAACGCAATCGGCGCCGAGTGCTTTCTCACCCACGAGGGGGGAGTGAGCACCTTGAGGTTGTACACCATGTCGCGCATCACTTCGAAGGCCGCCGAGCCGGGGCCAATCACCATGCCCGCGCGCACTTCGGTTACCGGTATATTGCCCATGCGAAAAAGATCGCCAGTAAGCTTTCTCGCCTGTAAATGCGTGGAGGTAGGATTTTCCGGCTGCATCGCCCCCAGATAAATAATCTGCTTTATTGATGAATCTTTTAGGGCCAACAGTACATTTTGAGCTGCCTGACGTTCCTTCTCGAACAGATCATCGTCCTCGCTTACCGCGTGGACCAGATAAAACAGCACCTCGGCGCCGTCAAAGGCGTCGCGCAAACTGGCGTTATGATAGACATCGGCAAAACAGCAGCGAACACCGGGCCATTTTTGTGCAACCAGCCAGTCTCTGCGCCTTGCAGCGGCGGTAACCTGATAGCCCTGCCGGTTAAGGTAGTCCGTTAAATGTCGACCAATGTAGCCGCTGGCGCCGAGAACGACGACTCGCGTCTCTGCGTTAAGTGTAGGCATCTTCCATTTTGCTCGTTCAAAGTAACAAGAATTTGCCCGCAGACGGAGAGCAATGTCCGCGCTCTCTTACTAGACTGCGGACAGTGAATTAACCCGGATTACGCAAAAATTGTTGCCACAGGCTGACAACTTTTTCTAAATCCTGACGGCTTATATTGATGTGCGTAATGAGGCGGGTCAGCGGGCCTGAGCCTATCAGCACACCGTGTTGGCGCATCCATGGGCCAAGTTTCGACGCCAGCTCAGAGGATTGACGAACGTACAGTATATTGGTTTGCGCACCCGGTTCGACGATATCGAGGCCAATGACCCGCAGCTGTTGTTCAAGCCAAGCGGCGTTGTCGTGATCTTCTTTGAGGCGTTGAACGTTGTTTTCTAACGCATAAATTCCCGCCGCTGCGAGAATACCTGACTGGCGCATGCCGCCACCGGTCATTTTTCTCCAGCGGTTGGCGTGCTGAATAAACGCTTTGCTACCGCACAGCAGTGAACCCACGGGCGCTCCCAGACCTTTCGAGAGGCAAATAGTCAGGGTATCGCAATAGCGGGTGATGTCGCTTAAAGGAATCTCGAGCGCAACGGCGGCATTGAGAATGCGGGCCCCGTCGATGTGCAATGAGAGATTCTTTTCACGCGTAAATTCAAAGGCCTGCTTCAAATACGCAATGGGCAATACTTTTCCGCTGTGCGTGTTTTCGAGACTCAACAATCGGGTGCGGGCAAAGTGAATATCATCAGGCTTAATGGCGGCGGCGACTTTGTCAAGCGGGATAGAGCCGTCGTCTGCCATGTCCAGCGGTTGGGGCTGAATGCTGCCTAATACTGCTGCCCCTCCGGCCTCATACATATAGTTATGGGCTTTTTGGCCGACGATGTACTCATCACCGCGCTGGCAGTGAGAGAGCAGGGCAACCAGATTAGCCTGGGTACCGGTCGGGAAAAACAGGGCGGCTTCTTTGCCTGTAAGCTCGCAGGCCATTGCCTGTAATGCGTTAACTGTGGGGTCATCGCCGTATACATCATCACCCACTTCGGCCTGATACATGGCTTGACGCATAGCCTCACTCGGGCGCGTAACGGTGTCACTGCGTAAATCGATCAACGTTGCTTCCTCTCACTATTGGCCTGAAACAGGTTACCGTAATGTATTGCCGTTTCCCGCAGGGCGAAATTCGCACCCACGGGAAAGGGTTTACCACTATATACCCATAATCTGGCAAAATGCAGAGCGCTTTCCTTAACGCAGCCAGTTGGTTTTAGCTAATTCAACGACTTCGTCACCGCGACCGTTGATAATGGCGCGCAGCATGTACAGGCTAAAGCCTTTGGCCTGCTCAGCTTTAATCTGCGGCGGCATGGCAAGCTCTTCCTTGGCGGTTATCACGTCTATCAGCACCGGTCCGTCGTGAGCGAAGGCCTCCTGCAGCGCGGCGTCAACGTCGGAGGCTTTCTCCACCCGAATACCTTTGATTCCGGTGGCTTCGGCAATTGCCGCAAAGTCGGGGTTTTTCAGCTCGGTGCCATCGGTTAAATACCCTCCGGCTTTCATTTCCATCGCGACAAATCCCAGCACGCTGTTGTTGAAGATGACCAGTTTGATGGGCAGTTTATGTTGTGCAATGGACAAAAAATCGCCCATTAACATGGCAAAGCCGCCGTCACCGCACATTGCCACGACCTGTCGGCTTCGGTCGATAGCCTGCGCGCCAATAGCCTGCGGCATCGCGTTGGCCATCGATCCGTGGTTAAACGAACCGAGCAGTCGACGTTTACCATTCATTTCCAGGTAACGACAGGCCCAGACGGTTGGCGTACCGACATCGCAGGTGAAAATAGCGTCCTCATCGGCGAATTTACTGATTTGTTTAGCCAGATACTGCGGATGAATAGCCTGTTTGTCGTTTAACGTTGCCAGATCATCCAGACCTTTGCGCGCCTCGCGATAGTGTTTAAGGGCCTTATCAAGGAAGCTGGCGTCGGTTTTCGCTATCAGGCCTGGCAACAGTGCGCCAAGTGTCGCTTTGACATCGCCGACCAGCGCCATATCTACGTGGCAGTGCGAGCCGATGCTGCCTGGATTAATGTCAATTTGAATGATTTTTGCATCGGTTGGGTAAAACGCACGATACGGGAACTGCGTGCCGAGCAGGACCAATGTGTCGGCATTCATCATGGCGTGATATCCCGATGAGAAGCCAATCAGGCCGGTCATTCCTACATCGTAAGGATTGTCCCACTCAATGTATTCTTTTCCGCGCAGGGCATGAACCACCGGCGCTTTCAGCGTTTCGGCGAGTTTTACCACTTCCTGATGAGCGCCTGCGCAGCCGCTGCCACACATCAGCGTAATGTTGGAAGAGTCGTTGAGCAGTTGGGTCAGTTTTTCAATTTCAGAAGGTGCAGGTTGCACCACCGGCAGCAGCGGTTGATACCAGGTCGTGACGGCCTCGTCTGGTGCCGGTTTTAGCGCAACATCGCCGGGCAGCACGATAACCGACACGCCTTTGTTGAGAACAGCTTTACGCATTGCAATGGCCAGCACCTGCGGGAGCTGTTCAGGATTGCTTATCATCTCGCAGTAGTGACTACACTCGCGGAACAACTCGGTCGGATGCGTTTCCTGAAAGTATCCACTGCCAATTTCGCTTGAAGGGATATGTGCGGCGATGGCGACGACGGGCACGCGGTTGCGGTGGCAGTCAAACAGGCCGTTGATTAGGTGCAGGTTACCGGGGCCGCAAGAACCGGCGCACACGGCTAATTTACCGGTGATTTGCGCTTCGGCGCCGGCAGCGAAGGCGGCAACTTCTTCATGTCGGGTGCCAATCCACTCGATGGTGCCCATGCGATTAAGGCTGTCACTGAGGCCGTTCAGTGAATCACCCGTCACGCCCCAAATTCTTTTTATACCTGCTTCTTCGAATGTTTTTGCGATAAATGCAGCAACGGTTTGTTTCATGAATCCCTCCGGTGTTTTTGATTTTTTTCTATCGCAGGAAAGTCTCCTGCGATTAAAGAAATTTAAAACTTCAGGGGATAAGCATAGACGATAAGATTTGTTCAGCGGCTCAGGAGGAGAAAACAGCCATCAGTACCGGCGCGAGCAGGCTCAGTAAAAAGCCGTGAACCACCGCCGCGGGCACCATATCCAGCCCGCCGCTACGTTGTAATACCGGTAATGTAAAGTCCATTGACGTTGCGCCACAAAGCCCCAGCGCCGCCGACCGGTTGCTGCGCACCAGGGTTGGGATAAGCATGATCGCGCAAAGCTCGCGTGCAAGGTCGTTGAAAAACGCCGCACTGCCGATAACCGGACCAAATGAGTCAGTCAACACGATACCTGAAAGCGAATACCACCCGTAACCTGACGCCATAGCCAGGCCGGTTTTCAACGGCAACCCTAAGCATAAGGCTGCCGTCATTCCGCCGCCGAGTGAGGCTATGGCACCCACTGACGCCACCAGCATGCCGCGTCGGTTGAGAACTATTTGCCGCAGCGTCAGGCTGCTGTTACCTAACTGCGCACCCACTAGAAGCAGCAGAAAAATCAGCGCCGCCTCACTGGCCTGACTGGCATAGGTCAGCCAGTGCCACTGGGTCAAGCCAAGAAGAAAACCGGCGACCACCACAAAACAGAGGCGCAATGAGTCGAGTGCCATGTGCAGTCTTGAGGGTAGCACTTCCTGATGGTGTTTAGTCTTCCACGGCTTGCGGCGTTCCAGCAACCAGAGTGCCAACAGATTCACCGCTAGAATGCAGACGAAAAAAACCGCAGTGTATTTGAAAATCATCAATAAATTAGCGCTGAGATTATCCAAAAATGCCAGGCTGACGCCCATAATGAAAAGAATGACGTACACCATCCAGCTCAGCAGATTGTTCACCAGGTGTAATAAAGTGGGGCGTTTGACCGGAATAAAATAGCCCACGATCAGTGGCAATAAAATAATGAGTAAACCTGAATACATATAAAACAAAATCCTTTCAAATGCCTTGGGCATTGATGAGAGTGTAGGGCATGGCACAAGCTAACCAAATGCGCACATAGAGTAAAGTTTCTCATGCGTCGGGCCGCGCCGTTTATTTCTATCGCTTGACCAATGCGGCTATTTATAGCCATGCTCAAGAGAGGAAACAGGCCAAAAAACGCTGCACGGGAGGTGCCAATGTATCTTGAGCATATTGATATTGTCGGTTTCCGGGGGATCAACCGCCTCTCACTGACCTTGACTCAACCAGACCGGCGCGGCGTATCGCTAAATGACTTTCATGACGATCGCACGCAGAGTAATTTGGGAACCATCAACACCAATACCGTGCTACTGGGTGAAAATGCCTGGGGTAAATCCAGCCTGCTGGATGCGCTGACGCTGCTGTTGTCGCCCGAGCCTGAGCTTTACTGTTTTCAGGAGCAAGATTTTCATTTTCCCGCCGGAGAGCAGCAGGCCAAACAGCGCTATCTGCACGTGGTATTCACCTTCTGTGAAAACCAGCCCGGTAATCATATGTCACCACGTTTCAATCCACTTTCCCCTCTTTGGGTGCGCTGTGACGATCGCCTCAATCGGATTTATTACCGCCTTGAGGGGGAAATGGACGATGACGGCAGTGTTGCTACCTGGCGAACCTTTCTTGCCGCTAACGGTGAGCCGCTGGCATTAAAAACTATCGACCCCCTTGCTCAGGCGCTGATTCGTTTACATCCGGTGCTGCGCCTTCGCGATGCCCGTTTTGTGCGTCGCATTCGCAAGCAGGACCTTTCGCCGCAGCTGCAGCAGGGGGCGGGTGCGATGGCCAAGCAGCTGGATGAGCTTACGCGCGCGCTGATTCATAACCCCCAAGCCTTAACCAATGCCGAACTGCGACAGGGGTTAGCGGCAATGCAGCAACTGCTGGAACACTATTTTGGTATGAACAGCGCCCCTTCATCCGTCAATCCGTCGGGTGAGGAGAACGGTGATAGTGCCGGAAGAAACAAAAAATCCTGGCAGCAAAAGCGCCACGGCAGGGCAGAAAGCCGACAGGCGTGGCGATCGCTCAATAACATCAATCAGATGATTGCCGAACCCAACAGCCGCAGTATGCGGGTGATGATGCTGGCGATGTTCTCAACGCTGCTGCAAGCTAAGGGTGCCGTGGCGCTTAATCCCGATGCGCGCCCATTATTACTGATTGAAGATCCAGAAACACGTTTGCATCCGATCATGCTATCGGTCGCTTGGGGATTGCTTGAGCAGCTGCCTTTGCAGCGTATCACCACCACTAACTCCGGCGACTTGCTGGCGCTGGTTCCGGTTGAGCAGATATGTCGCCTGGTGCGAGAGTCTGCAAAAGTGGCCGCTTATAGCATCGGGCCGCAGGGGATGAGCTCGGAAGACAGTCGGCGCATTGCGTTTCATATTCGCTACAGTCGGCCTTCTTCACTCTTTGCCCGCTGTTGGCTGCTGGTGGAAGGCGAGACTGAGGTGTGGTTGCTAAACCAGTTGGCACGCCAGTGCGGCTATAATTTTGAGTCGGAAGGCATCAAGGTTATTGAGTTTGCTCAAAGCGGGCTGAAGCCACTGCTGCGTTTTGCCAGACAAATGGGTATTGAATGGCACGTACTGGTGGACGGCGATGAGGCCGGAAGAAAATACGCCGCCACGGTATCGAGTCTGGTTGAAAACCATGAAGATATATTGCGTGACAGACTGACCGCTTTGCCCGCGATGGACATTGAAAACTATCTTTATCGCAACGGTTTTGAGGACGTTTATCGCCGCGCTGCGGGCACGCCGGAGCATGCGCCGATATCGGCCAGGCATATCATCGAGAAGGCCGTGCACCGCAGCTCCAAGCCTGACCTGGCCATTGAGGTTGCGATGTCTGCTTCTACGCGCGGCGTGGGCGCGGTGCCGATTGTTCTTAAACAGATGTTTTCACGCGTGGCGTGGCTTGCGCGCGGTCGCGCGGATTGACAGCCTTACAAAAGCCAAAGTGATGGAAAGTCTCTTCTCCTCACTTTGGCTATTATTACTGGTATGACTGAGTGTGAGCAAAACGATGACGAATTTGCGTTTCCATGTCGTCGAGTAGCTCATAGCGACGACGATATTCCGCCCGTTTTTTACTGGCAATATCGGCCAGTGATTTATGCGCCACCTGTGCCGGAAAATGGAAATAACCGTTATCGTGCCTGTGCGCGCCGAGCGTTTCCCAGAAAGCGTCATAATCGGCAAAAAAATACTGCTTACGTTTGTTATAACGCGGGCTTTCATAAATATGGGTTTTATTACCGACAGCAAAGACTTGTTTCATATTCATTTTTTCAGCCAAAAGCAGTGCGGCTTCCATTAGAATTCTTTTTGGAAAAAGTCCATGGCAGGCTTTGGTTGCCTGCTGAATATGCTGGTGATCGACATCCTGAGCCGGTCCCTGAATTGCCCCAATAAATAAAGTAGGCTGACTGTCGTAATTTATAAATGAGAAGGTCACGTTGGCTAACGCGGTACCTGCATCATTAATAAACGAAAGCGTGATCTCCCCTTCTTTATCGAGTCGTTGATAAGCATTCATGCTAATACAATATGTTGACTCGTCTTTTCCGCGAAACGAGGCAATTTTTAGCGGGGCTTTATTCAAGTGCGCCATTTGCATTGGAAGCGGCATACGCTCGCGAACAAAGCGGTAGTGGTCGCACAGTCCACTGACATGCTGTTCACGTGTCATGTTTACCGCCAGGTATGGCCTGTGCACTTTGCAGGGCAGTGTCGGCTGGGCCCGCAGTATTTCCTCCCTGAGTGGGTGATTTGCAAGCTGATTCATGACTCGCAGTGTGGCGCGAGGATAGGCTAGGCTTCGGATTAAAAACTTAAAGCGATACGCGGGCTTATTCCACATTTTTCCCGGGATGAGCTTTCCGGTAATTAATGAGGACATCAGTGCAAGACCAGACATTGGCTCAGTCGTGTGAGCGGGGTAGCTGAGGATAGACATGTTCTTAGTGACCAATAAAAGATATTGATGCTATTTGAACAGCTAATTAATAAACCAGATTACAACAATTGAGGAGGAAAAATGGAGACCGCTACGGTTGTTTAATGACGGTTTATCTTCCTGCCGACGACGCTCATTTTTAACGACGTAGAAAATAAAATTCAATTTTTCTTAATCAGCACTTGAAGAGAGGGGCGTTCTCCCCCATAAATAAAATACCAGCCAACGCGTGACTGGTATTTTATAAAGATTGTGGGTTGTCTGCTGTTATCACTCGGCGTTGAGTGGGGTCGTCAGGCGACCACTTCAGACTCCACAGGTATGATAATGCTGGCATGGTTTCCTTTGGGGCCTTCATGAACGTCAAAACTGACCTGTTGCCCCGCTTTTAGCGTTCGGTAGCCCTCCATTTTTATGGTGGAGTAATGGGCGAATATGTCTTCGCCGCCGCCCAAAGGACAGATAAAACCAAAGCCCTTAGCATTATTGAACCATTTAACAGTACCCGTCTCCATGCTCTCAAATCCCTCTCATGACTATGTATAGTTAAAGAGATAAAGCCTGTTTAAAGCGTATGTTTCGATGAAAAGGACGCTAAAAAAAGGAATAAGCAATAGCTCATCCGGCTTATAAATTTACACTCTAGTGTATTAGTCTTGGACGTCAAGGAATGGCTATTTGTCTGGAGCAGGCAGATAACCAAAATTTGAAGCAGGTAACGATATTGACATTTTTTAGGCGGATTTTGCTTCGATCTGGCAGAAATTGATCACGTTTTATGTCCTGCGGCAAGGATGTCTAAAAAATGGTAAAATAGCTGGAGTAATCTAGAGACCAGAACGAGATGCAAACAGAGCCATCTTTCGTAATGTGTCGAATCTGGCTGTGTTCAATAGACATCAAGATGCAAAAGGTAACGGTAAGGCGATGGGTGACAATCAAGGTTGGCAAAATTTTGAACATTTGGCGGCGGATAAACAAAAGGATGAGCTAAAACCGCCATCTATGTATAAAGTTATATTAAACAACGACGATTACACTCCAATGGAATTTGTGATTGACGTACTGCAAAAGTTCTTTTCTTATGATATTGAACGTGCAACGCAACTGATGCTTACAGTGCACTACAAAGGCAAGGCCGTATGCGGTACTTACACCGCAGAAGTGGCCGAAACCAAAGTCGCACATGTGAATACCTACGCCAAGGAGAACGAGCATCCGTTGCTGTGTACGCTGGAAAAAGCCTGATTAAGGCAATCTATTTGGGAGGTGCCTATGCTCAATCAAGAACTTGAACTCAGTCTCAATATGGCTTTCGCAAGAGCCCGCGAGCACCGGCATGAGTTTATGACCGTCGAGCACCTGCTGCTGGCGTTGCTTAGCAACCCTGCAGCTCGTGAAGCGCTTGAAGCCTGTACGGTTGATTTGGTGGCCTTACGTCAGGAATTGGAAGCCTTCATCGAACAGACCACACCCACTTTACCCGCCAGTGAAGAAGAGCGTGATACCCAGCCTACGTTGAGTTTCCAACGTGTGCTGCAGCGCGCTGTTTTCCACGTGCAGTCTTCAGGCCGAAGTGAAGTTTCCGGCGCGAACGTGCTGGTAGCTATCTTTAGTGAACAGGAATCTCAGGCTGCCTATCTGCTGCGCAAGCACGATGTCAGCCGCCTTGACGTGGTGAATTTTATTTCCCACGGTACGCGTAAAGATGAAGCGAGCCAGGCTCCAAATAATGCGGAGAACCCGGTTAACGAAGAGCAGTCGGCAGGGGAAGATCGTATGGAGAACTTCACCACAAATCTTAACCAGTTAGCGCGCGTTGGTGGAATTGACCCGCTGATTGGCCGTGATAAAGAGTTGGAACGTGCTATTCAAGTGCTGTGCCGCCGCCGTAAAAATAACCCACTATTGGTGGGTGAGTCCGGTGTAGGTAAAACGGCTATCGCCGAAGGCCTCGCTTGGCGTATTGAACAGGGCGATGTGCCGGAGATAATGGCCGACTGTACGCTCTATTCCTTAGACATTGGTTCATTGCTCGCTGGAACCAAATATCGTGGCGATTTCGAAAAACGTTTTAAATCGTTGCTGAAACAGCTGGAGCAGGACAAGAACAGCATTCTGTTTATCGATGAGATTCATACAATCATCGGTGCAGGTGCCGCGTCCGGTGGTCAGGTTGATGCCGCAAACCTCATCAAACCGCTGCTGTCCAGTGGCAAGATCCGTGTAATTGGTTCAACCACTTATCAGGAGTTCAGCAGTATCTTTGAGAAGGACCGTGCGCTTGCGCGTCGTTTCCAGAAAATCGATATTACCGAGCCAACGCCTGAAGAGACGGTGCAGATCATTAATGGTCTGAAGACCAAATACGAAGCGCATCACGACGTGCGCTATACCGCCAAAGCGGTACGTGCAGCGGTTGAACTTTCGGTGAAATATATCAACGATCGTCACCTGCCTGACAAGGCGATTGACGTAATTGATGAAGCCGGCGCGCGCGCTCGACTGATGCCAGTCAGCAAACGCAAGAAAACCGTTAACGTCAGTGATATCGAAAGTGTGGTTGCCCGTATTGCCCGAATTCCAGAGAAAACCGTGTCAGCCACCGATCGTGATGTGCTGAAAAATCTCGGCGATCGTCTGAAAATGCTGGTGTTCGGACAAGATCCGGCCGTTGAGGTATTGACCGAAGCGATCAAAATGAGCCGCGCCGGTTTGAGTCAGGATCGTAAGCCTGTTGGCTCGTTCCTGTTTGCAGGACCGACCGGTGTGGGTAAAACCGAGGTTACCGTTCAGCTGGCCAAAGCGCTGGATATCGAACTGCTGCGTTTCGATATGTCGGAATACATGGAGCGTCACACCGTAAGCCGTCTGATCGGTGCACCTCCAGGCTATGTTGGATTCGATCAGGGCGGGTTGCTGACCGATGCGGTTATCAAGCATCCTCACTCCGTGGTGCTGCTCGATGAAATCGAGAAAGCGCACCCGGACGTCTTCAACCTGCTGCTGCAGGTGATGGACAACGGCACGCTGACCGATAACAACGGCCGCAAAGCCGACTTCCGTAACGTGATATTGGTGATGACCACCAACGCCGGCGTGCGGGAAACGGAGCGTAAATCAATCGGTATCATCCATCAGGACAACAGCCCTGACGCCATGGAAGAAATCAAGAAAGTGTTTACGCCTGAGTTCCGTAACCGTCTCGACAATGTGATTTGGTTTAATCACCTGTCGCGTGAAGTGATCCAGCAGGTTGTCGATAAGTTTATCGTCGAACTGCAGGCGCAGCTGGACGCTAAAGGCGTTTCGCTTGAAGTGAGTGAAGAAGCGCGCGACTGGCTGTCGGTGAAAGGCTATGACCGCGCAATGGGGGCTCGCCCAATGACGCGTACCGTTCAGGAAAATCTGAAGAAACCGCTGGCTAACGAGCTGCTGTTTGGCTCATTGGTTGATGGGGGCTCAGTATCGGTCGCGCTTGATAAAGCCGCTGACAAACTGACCTATCACTTTATGAGTGCGCAGAAACTGAAAGAAGAGGGCGCAGTGCACTAAGCATCTGCATCCTGAATTAAAATAAAAAAAGGCGATGGAAACATCGCCTTTTTTACATCCATTATCTGAACAATCGACAACGCCTGCTGTTCAGATACTGGATGGCGGATACCACAAAACGCCCTAGCCTGCATTCGTTGCCAAATGCGGGAAGAGCGAAATGGGTAACCTCAGGTATCGCGGGATAAATCAGCGATGAGTGAGCCTATCAGCGGCTACGGAAGACAATGCGGCCTTTGCTCAGGTCGTACGGGGTCAGCTCTACAGTGACTTTGTCGCCCGTCAGGATGCGGATATAGTTCTTACGCATTTTACCGGAGATGTGTGCGGTTACCACGTGTCCGTTTTCTAATTCAACGCGGAACATAGTGTTTGGCAACGTATCCAATACGGTGCCCTGCATTTCAATGTTGTCTTCTTTGGCCATCGAGTCCTCTAGGTGTTACTACCATAGTTTTTAACCGGCAAGATAATGCCGAAAAACCCACATTATGTAAAGAAGTGTTGGCGTATACCGCACCCATTCCCTATTCCTTCAGGAGGGATGGTAAATCAACGTCATGTGGGGGTAAGTCTTGTGGCAACCAGCATTCTGGCGGCAACGTGCGTTGCGAAAGCCGGGATAACTGCTGCAAAAATTGGCGTCGGGGGATCTCTTTCGCACCCAGCGACGCAGTGTGAGGGTTGAGGACCTGACAGTCAATCAGTTCTCCCCCATTAGCGGTAAAATATTGGCAAAAAGTCATTGTCGCGCATTTAGAAGCATTTAAACTGCGGCTGAACATTGACTCCCCGCAAAACAGGCCACCAACCGCTACGCCGTACATACCCCCCACCAGCCGGTCACCTGACCAGACTTCGATAGAGTGCGCATGGCCCTGCTGATGCAGTTGCAAATATCCCTGTTTTACCTGCGGCCCTATCCAGGTGCCTTCACTGCGCGCTTCGGCGCAGGCGGAGATAACCTGCTCAAAGGCGCGATTAAGCGTATAACGGTAGTCTGACTGGCGCATAAAGCGGCGCAGGCTGCGGCTGAGGTGTTTTTCGGCCGGAACCAGCACTGCACGCGGGTCGGGAGACCACCATAGGATGGCCTCACCCGGGTCAAACCACGGGAAAATACCGCTGTAATAGGCCGAGAGCAGGCGAGCCGGGCTTAAATCGCCGCCTACCGCCAGCAGACCGTTCGGCTGAAGTAACGCCGTTTCCGGTCGTGGAAAGTTCACCGAGTTAGCTAAAAGCTGCATCAGACGCATAGTATCCTCGTTACACAAAAGCCGTAGATGACGTTATCTGACCCGCATTCATCACGCAAACGCGGTCCATCTTTTCGAGGCCGGTCAGGCGGTGGGTAATCATGAGCAGCGTTTTATTTTTACAATGCGTATCGAGCAGCGTAAGGATGTGGCGTTCCGTTTCGGCGTCCAGGCCTTCCGTAGGCTCATCAAGGATCCACAGCGGTGCATCGTGAAGCAGGGCGCGCGCCAGGCCTAATCTGCGCTGTTCTCCGCCGGAGAGCTGGCGACCACCTTCTCCCAGCCAGGCATTCAGGCCCTGATTTTCCAGAAGGCTATCGAGCTCAACCTGGCGCAGCGCCGTGGCAAGTTGCTCATCACTGCTTTCAGGGGCAGCAAGCAGCAGATTATCACGCAGCGTGCTGTTAAAGACGTGCACGCGCTGACTCAGAACGGTCACCATGCTGCGCAGCGTTGATTCTTGATATTCTGCTAACGAAACGCCATTAAGGAGGATACAGCCCTGCTGAGGGTCCCAGGCACGTGTGAGTAATTGCGCTAGCGTCGATTTTCCGCAGCCGGTTTTGCCCAGTAACGCAATGTGTTCCCCTGCGTTTATCTCGAGATTGACCGCTTTCAGCACGGGGAGCGGCTGCTGTGGATAGGCGAAACTCACTGCCTGAACAGAAACGTTAGCGAGAGAATGCTTAACGCCGCCGCTTGCCGGGAAGGTGACGGAGGGCCGTTGGCTGATAATTTGTGTGACGCGGTTTGCAGAAGCCATGACCTGTCCAAAATGCTGGAATGCGCCTGCGACCGGCCCCAGCGCTTCGAACGCTGCCAGCGGAGTAAAGACAAAAAGTGCCAGCAGTGCGCCCGGTGCGGGAAGAGAGCCGACACCTCCCGACGCAAGCCATAGCATCAGGCAGAGTGTTAACCCTGAGGCGGCAATCATCAGCGCCTGCGAAAGTCCTGAGAGCTTTGCCTGCTGTTGCTGACGACCAAGCCAGCGCTTTTCGATATCATCAAGCCGTTGACGGCGCTGTTGTTCAGCCCCAAAAATCACCAGTTCCGACTGACTTTGCAACCAACCCCCAAGCTGGGTGCGGTATTCTCCTCGCAACTGCGTGAGTCCACGGCCAATAGGCTGCCCAGCGCGGTAAAAAATAATAGGCAGCAGCAGCAGTAACGCCAGCATTATCCCGCCAAGGATGAGGGCAAGCCCTACGTCCAGAAAACTGAGCCCGAGAGTGACCACAATAATCACTGCCAGCGCGGCGATTAATGGTGAGATAACGCGCAGATAAAGGTGGTCAAGCGTGTCAACATCGGCAACCAATCGGTTGAGCAATTCGGCTTTTTGAAAACGGGCAAGGCCGCCTGGAGATAGCGGCAGCAGTTTACTGAAGGTAAACACGCGAAGATGGGCCAGTACCCTGAAAGTGGCATCATGACTGACAACCCGCTCGGCGTAGCGGCCAGCCGTGCGGAAAATAGCGGCGCCGCGAACGCCCGCAGCGGGCAGCATGTAGTTAAACGTGTACAGACCCGCCAGGCCTGCCAGCGATGAGGCGGCAAGAAACCAGCCAGAGAGAGTCAGCAAGCCAATACTCGCTAACAGCGTGACAATGGCCAGCAAAATGCCCAGCCCCATGCGCACCCATTGACGACGATAAAGTGCCAAATAAGGCAGCAGAATTTTCATAGCGGCAGCTCCCGCGTGCGCTGTGCCAGCAGTCTGGCAAAGTGCCCCGACTGTTCGCTCAGCTGTTGATAGGTGCCTTTTTCAACCAGCAACCCTTTGTCCATAACCCAGACTTCGTCGAACTGCGCCGTGTCCTCAAGCCGATGAGTGACCAGCAGGGTAGTTTGTTTTTTTGCCGCTTGATTAAGTGCGCGCATGACACTTCCCTCGCTTTCAGCATCGAGGCTGGCGACGGGCTCATCAAGCAACAACAGCGAACAGGGGGAGAGCAGGGCACGGGCTACAGCCACTCGCTGTGCCTGCCCGACGGAAAGTCGCGCCGCATCTTCGCCAATCAACGTATCAACGCCTTCTGGCAATAGCACTAAAAACTCACTGACGTCGGCCTGCTCGATAACCTCGTTAAGGCGTTGTGCGTTGGCGTCTGGCTGGGCAAGCAGAATATTTTGTCGCAGGGTGGGTTCGGGTAAATGCGGGTTTTGGCCCACCCAGCTAATTTGCTGACGCCATTCGGTGGGGACTATTTCGCGCAGTTCTTGACCACTAACGGCTAACTGGCCCTGATAGGGCATAAATCCGAGCAGTGCATTAAGCAGTGAACTCTTACCGGCGCCACTCAGCCCAACGATCGCCACGCTGCGTCCTGCGGAAAGGTTGAAGTCCAACGGACCGGCGAGGTGCGCGCCCTGAGGCGATAAAATATGCAAATCTTTCGCCGTAAGCGAAATCGGCCCCGATGCGTTCCAATGCGCGTTTCCCGCTGTGGGGTGTTCTGCTTCAGCAGTCAAAAATTCCAGCAGACTTTCAGCAGCGCCGACAGCTTGCGCCTTGGCATGATAGAAAACGCCTAAATCGCGCAGCGGCTGGAAAAATTCCGGCGCAAGAATAAGCACCAGGAAGCCTGCAAACAGCGTCACCGGTGTGCCGTAATGGCCGAAATTGAGTTCACCGAGGTAGGAGAAGCCGAAGTAAACCGCGACGACTGCAATCGAAATAGACGCAAAGAATTCCAGTACCGCAGAAGAGAGAAAGGCGAGGCGCAGAACTTCCATGGTGCGTGCGCGGAAGTTTTCTGTAGAGCTTTTGATTTGATTTATCTCTGCTTCGGCACGGTAAAACAGTCGCAGTGTGTCGAGTCCGCGCAGGCTGTCGAGGAACTGTCCGCTTAGGCGAGCCAAGGCCTGAAAATTGCGACGGTTGGCGTCGGCGGCGCCCATGCCAACCAGTGCCATGAAAATCGGGATCAGTGGCGCAGTGGCGAGCAGAATAAGCCCTGCCGCCCAGTTAATGGGAAAAATACTGACCAAAATCAACAGCGGTACAATGCCCGCCAGAGAAATCTGTGGCAAATAACGAGCATAATAATCTTGCATGTCTTCAATTTGCTCGAGGATAAGCGTCGCCCAACTGCCCGCGGGTTTGCCCTGTATCCACGCCGGCCCCAGTACTTGCAGCCTGTCGAGCACCAGCCGACGAATTTCTTCGCGAATAATTCGGCCACAGATAAAACCTACTTGTTCACGCAGCCAGGTGATCACGGCACGCAGGATAAACGTCAATGCCAAAAACAAGAAGCTTTGCCAGAGGGTCTCGCGCGGGGTGTGAACGACGATAAGACTGTGCAGTAGCCCGGCCAGCAACCAGGCCTGGGCAAGAATGAGAAGACCCGATAGCAGGCCCAACATCATGGAAAGACGAGTCCACCGCTTGGCTCTGGCACTTTGTTGTTTAAGCCAGCGGAGTAATTCTTGTTGCCGTGTTTTGTTCATCCCGGGGAATCCAAATGCAGTGCGTGCATGATTCAAAAAAAGCACCATTGGGGGCGCAATTGTCCATTGTTTTCCATGTCAGCCGGAAAGCCCGCACATTATATAGGGTCTTGCTGGCGCTGAACACACCCGACTTTTACAAAAAACGACCGGCTTTACAAACAAAAAAGGCGACCCTGAGGTCGCCTTGGGAATTCGCATCCCATTTTTACGCCAAACTTGCAGCGTTATTCAAAATGAGCCTGCGCCAGACCGTCAAGATAACGTTCTGCGTCCAGCGCGGCCATACAGCCGGTGCCCGCTGAAGTGATGGCTTGACGATAGATATGGTCCATTACGTCGCCGGCTGCGAATACGCCAGGAATACTGGTTTGCGTCGCGTTGCCTTGGATCCCTGACTGGACTTTGATGTAGCCATTCTCGAGTTCCAGCTGTCCGTCGAAAATTCCGGTGTTAGGACTGTGACCGATAGCGATAAACATACCGGCAACGTCCAGCTTTTTCAGCTCGTCGTTGTGAACGTCACGCAGGTTTGCACCGGTTACGCCCATTTCGTCGCCCAATACTTCATCCAGCGTCTGATTAGTGTGCAGCACAATATTGCCGTTAGTGGCTTTCTCGTTCAGACGATCAATCAGGATTTTTTCGGCGCGGAAGTTTTCGCGACGGTGAATCAAATGAACCTCGGACGCGATGTTGGCCAGGTACAGCGCTTCTTCAACGGCAGTATTCCCGCCGCCCACTACCGCGACTTTCTGATTGCGGTAGAAGAAGCCGTCGCAGGTTGCACAGGCAGAAACGCCGCGGCCTTTAAAGGCTTCTTCCGAAGGCAAACCTAAATAGCGAGCTGAGGCACCTGTGGCAATAATTAGCGCATCACAGGTATATTCTTCGCTGTCACCAAACAGGCGGAAGGGGCGAGTTTGCAGATCGACGCGGTTAATATGGTCAAAAATGATTTCCGTATTAAATTTGGTCGCGTGTTCATGCATACGCTCCATCAGGCCCGGTCCAGTTAAGCCTTCAGGGTCTCCCGGCCAGTTTTCCACTTCAGTGGTGGTGGTCAATTGACCGCCTTTTTCGATTCCGGTAATTAAAACCGGATTGAGGTTTGCGCGTGCAGCATAGACTGCCGCGGTATAACCCGCAGGGCCAGAGCCTAAAATCAATAACTTACTATGTTTTACCGTACCCATATGGAATTCATCTCCGTGATGGCGAACTACTTGATAACCGAGATTGTAGGGAAAACTGAGCCGTAAAAAAAGCATACTCAGATGTTGTTAGCGATTTGTCTGATAGTTTTTACCCGCGATCATAGGTAAAAATGATTTTTGTGTTTTTACTTTTGTTATTGTTCAATCGCAAAAGATAGCTAAAAAGGATGTTGACGGATTTCAATCCGGCATGTTCTTCTGATTTTGCTTCTTTTACTTTGACAATCCGCTGTGCATTTGCGAAAACATCTAGGGAAGAAGAAATTAAACGCCAGCTGGTGTCTCAAAATTATGCAATGTGATGCTGCTTCACCCGTAATGGGTATTGCATTGTTCGTTTTTAAGACAGTCAGCGCGCATGAATCAGGATTTTTTTATCCTGATGAGTCATTTAGCGTTATTCCTTTTTCGGCTTCACTGAAAAAAATTCGTTTTCTTCTGACAGGGGCAAGACGTCTTAAGGTGAGTCGCAATAACCTATAAAAACAGGTCTTCGCTTAGGATAAACCCTCAACATTGAAGTTGGTTAGGGTATGGCAAGTGCAGGGAAGGACATCAGAGAGATAATAATAATGGTAGATAACAAGAAACGTCCGGGAAAAGATCTCGACCGTATTGACCGTAACATTCTTAATGAGCTGCAAAAGGATGGCCGGATCTCTAACGTCGAGCTTTCCAAACGCGTAGGTTTGTCTCCTACGCCATGTCTGGAGCGCGTTCGTCGTTTAGAACGTCAGAATTTCATTCATGGCTACACTGCGTTGCTTAATCCTCACTATCTGGATGCTTCGTTGTTGGTGTTCGTTGAGATTACCCTCAACCGTGGTGCACCGGATGTGTTTGAGCAATTCAATGCGGCAGTACAAAAACTAGAAGATATTCAGGAGTGTCACTTGGTTTCCGGGGACTTCGACTACTTGTTGAAAACCCGTGTACCGGATATGTCTGCTTACCGTAAACTGCTTGGCGAAACGCTTCTTCGTTTACCAGGCGTTAACGACACCCGTACCTATGTGGTAATGGAAGAAGTGAAACAGACTAACCGCCTGGTAATTAAAACCCGGTAAGTAAAAGGTACAGGTGCAAAACCTAATTAATTTAGCTACACTCCTGTGTATTCATACAGCCCTGGCGCCGAGGCGGTCTCTCGGCGCTATCGCTATTTCAGTTCACAGGAACCTGGAGAGCCTTTCTTGAGCCAGGAATATACAGAAGATAAAGACGTTACCTTGAAAAAACTCAGCAGTAGCCGCCGTATTCTGGAGGCTGTGCTGGTTGTGGTAGCGGTGTTTGCCATCTATCTCATGGCAGCATTGATAAGTTTCAATCCGTCCGACCCAAGCTGGTCTCAAACCTCTTGGCACGGTCCTATCCATAATTTGGGGGGCGGTGTCGGAGCCTGGATGGCCGATACGCTATTCTTCATTTTTGGCGTGTTGGCGTATGCCATTCCACCTATCATGCTTTGCTTGTGCTGGGCCTCTTTCCGCCAGCGGGACAATCAGGACTATATTGACTATTTTACGCTCTCCCTGCGTTTGATAGGTACGCTTGCACTGGTTCTGACCTCATGTGGTCTGGCCGCGCTCAATATTGACGATCTGTATTACTTTGCCTCAGGCGGAGTGATCGGCAGTTTGCTGGGTACCGCCATGACGCCGTGGTTTAACAACGTAGGTGCCACCCTGGTGCTGCTGTGCGTTTGGGCTGCAGGTCTTACGCTGTTTACCGGTTGGTCGTGGCTGACTATTGCCGAGAAAATCGGCGGAACGGTGCTGGGCGTTACCACTTTTATGACCAACCGGTCGCGTCGCGACGATGATTACGACTATGAGTATGACAGTCGTGATGAGCATGATGATACCTTGCTCAAAAACCATCATGACGAGGAAGAAGAGGAAGCCCATTCACCCGCTTCTCCCACACAGGTTGCTACTGCGGCAACGGTGGCGGTTTCTGCGACGGCAATCGCCGATGACGATGATGTTCTTTTCTCAGCGCCTTCTGTTAATGAAACCACCACGCCACAGGCTGCTGCCGCGTTAAACGCTGTTCCGGCAGTTTCAAGCGAGGCCCCTGTAAGCCCTGTTTCCGTGGTAAATGCCGCGGTGCAACCGCCTGCTCAGCCGCAGTCCGCGCCACTGGTTCAGCCTGCAGCATCGGCCCCGCAGCCTGAGATGCCGCCGTTGTACAGTTTTGAGATTCCTGAAGAAACACCGGCGCCAAGAACCGTTCAAGCGAATGCCTCACCTCAGTCTCGCCGCTATGACGAGCCTCAGCTTGGTAATTGGAATCAGGTCGCCGAGCCGCAGCATGAACGTTCACCGTTTGATTTCAGCTCGACGCCTGAGGTAGGTAGCGTTGCGGCAACGGCTGCACTGGCAACCGGCTTGGCACAGGCAGGAAAATCGGCTGCATCTGAAGCGGGCAATATGTTTATGCCGGCATTTAGCGCAGTGAGTGACGAAAATCCGCAAATCAAGAAAGGCTTTGGCCCAGAATTACCGCGTCCAAATCCTGTAAAATTGCCGACTCGGCGTGAGCTAGCATCCTACGGCATTAAACTGCCGTCGCAGCGCATTGCTGAACAGCAAGAGCAGGAAGCTGCACGCCAGCAGGCACAGGCCGCGCAAATTCCGCAGCCGCAAACATCTTCTGTTGAAGATGAAGAGGCCATGCAGGAGGCGGCGCTGAGGCAGGCGTGGGTCGACCAGCAGAATCAGCGCTATGGGCAAGAGGATGAACCGAGCGAAGACGATGAAGATGCACTGTTGCAAGCTCAACTGCGTCAGCAGTTTGCTGCCCGTGAGCAATCGCGCTATCAGTCCGAACCCGAGCAGGCGGAGTCGCAGCCTTATCAGGAGACGCATACTCGTCAGCAAGCGCCTCAGTATCAGGAAACGCCTCGTGTCAATCCTGTTTCAAGCCAAAATATCAGCACGCATGACGCATTTAACTTCTCGCCGATGGCCGACTTGGTTGACGATACGCCGGTTGAACCGCTATTTACACTTCCACCGCACGTGGAAGAGTCGGTACAGCCCGTTTCTTACAGCCAGAACGCGGCTTCTGCAGCTGCTGAGCCACCGCGGCCTGTAGAACCACCAAAACCGGTTATGGACAGTTTGATCCATCCGGCATTAATGCGTAATGAGCAGCCAGTCAGTAGACCAACTACGCCATTGCCAAGCCTCGATTTGCTGACGTCGGCGCCGGCTACGGAAGAACCTGTCGACATGTTTGCACTCGAGCAAACTGCGCAGCTAATCGAAGCGCGACTGAATGATTATCGTATCAAGGCAGAGGTTGTCGATAAGCTGCCGGGGCCGGTAATCACCCGTTTTGAACTGGATTTGGCTCCGGGTGTAAAAGCCGCGCGTATCTCGAATCTCTCGCGCGACCTTGCGCGTTCACTGTCCACCGTGGCGGTGCGT
The DNA here is from genome assembly GCF_009208105.1 of Rouxiella sp. S1S-2. Classification (NCBI taxonomy): domain Bacteria; kingdom Pseudomonadati; phylum Pseudomonadota; class Gammaproteobacteria; order Enterobacterales; family Yersiniaceae; genus Rouxiella; species Rouxiella sp. S1S-2. The sequence goes on along the minus strand of NZ_WFKL01000001.1, from coordinate 3,943,512 downwards.
ATTGTTGAAGTGATACCTGGCAAACCTTATGTGGGTCTGGAACTGCCGAACAAGAAGCGCCAGACCGTTTACCTGCGCGAAGTGCTCGACTGTCCACAGTTTAAAAACGATCCTTCTCCGTTAACCGTGGTGCTGGGTAAAGATATTTCCGGCCAACCGGTGGTGGCAGACCTGGCAAAAATGCCGCACCTGCTGGTGGCGGGTACGACAGGGTCGGGTAAATCAGTGGGCGTTAACGCCATGATCCTGAGCATGCTTTATAAGGCAACGCCTGAAGACGTGCGCTTTATCATGATTGACCCGAAAATGCTCGAGTTGTCAGTATATGAAGGCATTCCACACTTGCTTACCGAGGTGGTCACCGACATGAAAGATGCGGCCAATGCGCTGCGCTGGTGTGTGGGTGAAATGGAACGTCGCTATAAGCTGATGTCTGCTCTGGGTGTGCGTAACCTTGCCGGTTATAACGAGAAAATTAAAGAAGCCGAAGCCATGGGCTGGCCAATCCCCGATCCGTTCTGGAAGCCTAGCGACAGCATGGGTCATGAGCCGAGAATGCTGGGTAAAGAGCCGTTTATCGTGGTGCTGGTCGACGAATTTGCCGATCTGATGATGACCGTGGGTAAAAAAGTGGAAGAGCTGATTGCTCGTCTTGCGCAGAAAGCGCGAGCTGCAGGTATTCACCTTGTTCTGGCGACTCAACGACCCTCGGTTGACGTTATCACCGGTCTTATCAAAGCTAACATCCCGACGCGCATCGCCTTTACCGTGTCGAGCAAAATTGACTCGAGGACCATTCTCGACCAGGGTGGCGCAGAATCGCTGCTGGGTATGGGTGACATGCTGTATATGGCCCCTAACTCCTCGATTCCGATCCGCGTTCATGGTGCATTTGTTCGTGACCAAGAAGTTCACGCCGTGGTTCAGGACTGGAAAGCTCGCGGTCGTCCGCAGTACATTGACAGTATCGTCAAAGGCGGAGAAGAGGGCGAAGGGGGGGCAGGGCTCGAAGAAGGCGAGGAGCTTGATCCGCTGTTCGATCAGGCCGTGGAGTTTGTGGTTGAAAAACGCCGTGCTTCAATCTCCGGTGTTCAGCGTCAGTTCCGTATCGGGTACAACCGTGCGGCACGTATCGTTGAGCAAATGGAGGCGCAGTCGATTGTCAGCACACCAGGCCACAACGGCAACCGGGAAGTTCTTGCTCCACCACCTCATGAATAATCTGGGTGGATAATAAAGGGCCGCAAATGCGGCCCTTGGCAATTTTGCTTTCTCTATATTTAAATTTTTCACAGACAGTCGGGAATGCAAAGAATCGTAAAAGCTATAATTCTCAGACGATTGAGCTATCGCAGGGCAAGTTGCTTCGGCTAAAGTTTAGTTCCTGGGGTTGTTTTCTCAGGTATTCCCCCAATTGTTGGGAGATGTTGTCTGTTCGCAATGGATTTTGAGGTAGCAATAACAATGAAAAAATTACTCGCTGTAAGCTGTTTATTGACCGCATTTATTTCAGGATCTGTGTTGGCCGATGCCAGCAGCGATTTAAAGAGCCGCCTTGGTAAGCTGAATACCTTCCACGCCAGCTTTACTCAAACGGTCACCGGTGATGACGGTTCCAACATTCAGCAGGGCGAAGGACAGCTTTGGGTTAAACGTCCAAATCTGTTTAATTGGCACATGACTACGCCGGATGAAAGTATTCTGGTTTCTGACGGTAAAACGCTGTGGTTCTACAATCCGTTTGTTGAGCAGGTTACAGCAACCTGGCTGAAAAATGCCACCGGCAACACGCCGTTTATGCTTATTACTCGCAACGATAGCAGCGACTGGGCCAAATATAACGTCACCCAAAAGGGCGATGATTTTAACCTCACCCCTAAAGCGGCCACCGGTAATCTGAAGCAATTTGCTATCACCGTTACGCCAGCTGGCACCATCAAAAGCTTCACCGCCGTTGAGCAAGACGGTCAACGCAGTGCTTATGCGTTGAAAGGTGAGCAAAATGCTGCAGTGGATGATTCCAAATTTAAATTCACCCCACCTCAGGGTGTGACGGTAGACGATCAGCGTCAGTGAGGACTTAGTGAGTAATCTGTCACTCGATTTTTCCCATAATGAATTTCAGCCACTGGCCGCGAGAATGCGGCCGGTTACCTTGGCTGAATATATTGGTCAGCAGCACCTGCTGGCACCCGGTAAGCCGTTGCCACGCGCTATTGAAGCGGGACAGCTGCACTCCATGATCCTGTGGGGACCGCCGGGTACGGGGAAAACGACGCTGGCAGAGCTGATTGGCCGCTATGCCAACGCTGACGTTGAACGTATTTCGGCGGTCACGTCCGGTATTAAAGAGATCCGCGAGGCGATTGAACGCGCTCGTCAGAATCGCAATGCCGGTCGACGGACCATCCTGTTTGTCGATGAGGTGCATCGGTTCAATAAAAGCCAGCAGGACGCGTTTCTGCCGCATATTGAAGATGGCACCATTACTTTCATTGGCGCGACCACTGAAAACCCCTCCTTTGAACTGAATTCGGCGTTACTTTCGCGTGCACGCGTTTATTTACTGAAAGGGTTGACGGCGGATGACATCGAAAAGGTCATCGATCAGGCAATGAATAACGCTGACCGTGGCTATGCTGGGCAAAATATTCGTATTTCTCCGCAAACCCGCCGTATGCTAGCCGAATTGGTCAATGGCGACGCCCGCCGCGCCTTAAACAGCATTGAAATGATGGCCGATATGGCCGAGGTTGATGCGCAGGGTGTCAGGGTACTCACCACCGAGCTGCTGAATGAAATTTCGGGTGAACGCAGTGCACGCTTTGACAATAAAGGCGACCGCTACTACGACCTGATTTCGGCCCTGCACAAGTCGGTGCGTGGCTCTGCCCCTGATGCTGCTCTTTATTGGTATGCGCGTATCATTACCGCCGGTGGCGATCCGCTTTATGTTGCAAGACGTCTGTTGGCCATCGCTTCAGAAGATGTGGGCAATGCCGATCCGCGTGCGATGCAGATTGCCATTGCCGCTTGGGACTGTTTTACTCGCGTTGGGCCGGCCGAAGGCGAAAGAGCTATTGCACAAGCTATTGTGTATCTTGCCTGTGCGCCAAAAAGTAACGCCGTTTATACTGCTTTCAAGGCCGCAATGCGCGATGCAAAAGAGCAGGCCGACTATGACGTACCTGAGCATTTGCGCAATGCGCCAACCAAGCTAATGAAAGAGATGGGGCTGGGTGCCGAATACCGTTACGCGCATGACGAACCCAACGCCTACGCCGCCGGCGAGAACTATTTCCCTCCAGAAATGGCTAAAACGCAGTACTATTATCCGACTGCACGCGGCATGGAAGGTAAAATCGGGGAAAAGATGGCGTGGTTAACTGAACAAGATCAAAATAGCCCGACAAAACGCTACCGATAAATTTGCTGTTGCGGTAAGGTTACTCTTGATAACTCTTTGACATGCTGCCGTTTCAGGCAGGATGCGTCATCTAAATATTTTTTAATTCAACACGAACAGGATTAGCATGCTCGATCCCAATCTGCTGCGTAATGAGCTAGACGCAGTTGCAGAAAAACTTGCTCGCAGAGGTTATAAACTCGATGTAGAAACATTGCGCGCTCATGAAGAACGTCGCAAAGTACTGCAAGTCGAAACGGAAAATCTTCAGGCTGAAAGGAATGCGCGATCGAAATCGATCGGTGCGGCCAAGGCTCGCGGTGAAGACATCGATGCCCTGCGTCAGGAAGTTAACGAACTGGGTGACAAGCTGAGCACGGCCAAGGCCGAACTGGAAGCTCTGCTCGAAGAGATGAATAAAGTGACTCAGGCGTTACCAAACCTGCCTGATGACTGCGTTCCTGTTGGTAAAGATGACAGCGAGAACCTCGAGGTTAGCCGTTGGGGGACGCCGCGTCAGTTTGACTTCGAGGTTCGCGATCACGTCTCGCTGGGCGAAATGGCCGGTGGCCTTGATTTTGCCGCCGGTGTGAAACTGACCGGTGCACGCTTTGTTGTTATGCAGGGACAAATTGCTCGCATGCATCGCGCTTTGTCTCAGTTTATGATTGATCTGCACACCGAGCAGCACGGCTATATCGAAACAGCGGTGCCTTACCTGGTTAACCAGGATTCGTTGTTTGGTACCGGTCAGTTGCCAAAGTTTGGTGAAGACCTGTTCCACACCAAACCACTGGGTGAAGAAGCGGGTACCAGTAACTATGCGCTGATCCCAACGGCTGAAGTACCACTGACTAACCTGGCGCGCGACGAAATTCTTGAAGAAGAGTCTCTACCGCTGAAATTGACCGCGCACACGCCATGCTTCCGCTCAGAAGCGGGTTCCTACGGTCGAGATACCCGTGGTCTGATTCGTATGCACCAGTTTGATAAAGTCGAAATGGTGCAAATTGTTCGCCCTGAAGACTCCATGCAGGCGTTGGAAGAGCTGACCGGTCATGCTGAAAAAGTGCTGCAGCTGCTAAATCTGCCTTATCGTAAAATGCTGCTGTGCACCGGTGATATGGGTGCCGGTTCTTGCAAAACTTATGATTTAGAAGTGTGGCTGCCAGCACAGAATACCTACCGTGAAATTTCTTCTTGTTCAAATATGTGGGACTTCCAGGCTCGCCGTATGCAAGCCCGTACCCGTAGCAAAACCGAGAAGAAACCACGTTTAGTTCACACGCTAAACGGCTCTGGATTAGCCGTTGGACGTACGCTGGTTGCAGTACTCGAAAACTACCAATTGGCAGACGGCCGAATTGAAGTTCCAGAAGTATTGCGCCCTTATATGCGTGGACTGGAAGTCATCGGTTAACTAATCGTTTAAACGGTTAAATTACGTGAAAACTCTGAGGCCAATCGTTAATGCGATTGGTCTTTTTTATTGATTGAAAGCATAGGTTTAACAACCTTTGTTCATCGGCGATATTTTTTAATCGTCACTAACCAGATGCTTTGATTTTATAAAACTACCTGCCAAGATATTTAAAATAAAATACTTATTAATCATGGGGATATTTATTTTTGTTTTACGCTTTGCAATTACCAATCTTGGCTATTGATTAGTTATTTAAATCATGGAAATACAGATTGTGCGCAAGGTCGATTTCACCAGATTGACTTTTTACTAACCAATGGCATTATGCGCGCAATTTCATTGTATTTCTGGTCGCCCAATCTCTATGTCTGCTTATTCTCGCCCGGTGCTGTTGCTGCTCTGCGGCCTTTTGCTGCTTACCGTATCTATTGCGGTATTGAGTACGCTCGTCCCTCTATGGCTGACGCACGAAGCCCTGCCTACCTGGAAAGTTGGGTTAGTAAGCTCTTCTTATTATGCCGGAAATTTATTGGGAACACTGATTGCCGGTCGGTTAATCAAGAGACTTGGTTTTAATCTAAGTTATCAGCTTTCGTGCGTTATTTTTGCCATTGCGACAGCCGGCCTGGCAATTTCAATGGACTTCTTTGGTTGGGTTAGCTGGCGTTTCATCGCCGGTATCGGTTGTGCGCTAATCTGGGTGATCGTCGAAAGTGCTCTTCTGCGCAGTGGTACGGTGAAAAATCGTGGGCAACTGCTTGCAGCCTATATGATTGTTTATTATATCGGAACCGTTGCTGGTCAGTTGTTGCTGGGAAAAGTGTCAACCGAGCTGTTTAACGTCATTCCCTGGGTGACCGGTATTATCGTGATTGCCATGCTTCCGCTTTTGTTTGCACACATCACTAATCAAGACAGTGAGCAGCCACACACTAGCATCTGGCCAATGTTAAAACGTCGCAGTGCGCGATTGGGCATTAATGGCTGTGTTATTTCTGGCATCGTGTTGGGGTCATTATACGGATTAATGCCGCTGTTTTTAGCACATCGCGGGCTTAGCGACGCCGATGTTGGCTACTGGATGGCGTTGCTTGTCAGTTCGGGCATAATGGGTCAATGGCCGGTAGGGCGCCTGGCCGATCGCTATGGTCGTTTGACTGTGCTGCGCGTTCAGGTGTTTGTGGTTATTCTTGGTAGCATTGCCATGCTGAGTGGCTATGCGATGGCACCTGCGCTGTTTGTGTTAGGCTGTGCCGGCTTTACGCTTTATCCAGTGGCAATGTCTTGGGCCTGTGAAAAAGTGAACCCGGATGAGTTGGTCGCCATGAATCAGGCGCTGTTGATGAGTTATACCATCGGCAGTCTTGCCGGTCCTTCAATGACCGCCATGCTGATGCAGAACTATTCCGACCGCGTGCTCTTTGTGATGATAGCCGCGGTGGCGCTGGTTTATTTAATTATGCTGCTGCGCAAGACAGAGAACACCCACAATCCCGTTGCTGCAGCTTGAATACTCTTTAATTATTGAAGCCGCAGCGGTATTGGCTGCGGCTCGATACACGAAGAATATCAGTACATCACTTTGTGGCCGTAGCTTTCCAGTATCCCTTTCACCCTTTCCATAATTTCTTTAGTCGGTGGGCTTACGCCGTCAAGGCCGTATTTCTCTCCCATCGCAGTCCATTTATGCTTACCGAGTTCGTGATAGGGCAGGAGTTCTATTTTTTCTATATTGCCCATATCCTTAGTAAACTCACCGAGCATGTGCGTAGAGTGGTCGTCGTCTGACCAGCCGGGCACAACCACGTAGCGGATCCAAGTGCGTTGATTGCGTTTGGCAAGATACTGAGCGAACTCCAGCGTGCGGTGATTCGAAACACCCACCAGCTTTTGATGGATTTCATCGTTCATCTGCTTGAGATCAAGCATGACCAGATCGGTTGCATCAATCAGTTCATCAATCACTGGGTCATAACGGCGCACAAAGCCGTTAGTGTCCAGGCAAGTATTAATGCCTTCTTTTTGACATGCGCGGAACCAGTCGCGAACAAACTCGGCTTGCAAAATAGCCTCACCGCCAGATGCGGTAACGCCGCCGCCTGAGGCGTTCATAAAGTGGCGATAGCTCACCACCTCTTTCATTAGATCTTCGACGTTTATTTCTTTACCCCCGTGCGTATCCCACGTATCGCGGTTGTGGCAATACATGCAACGCATCAGGCAGCCCTGAAAAAACACGATAAAACGAATACCCGGGCCATCTACGGTGCCACAGGATTCATAGGAGTGAATGCGACCTTGAACAGACATTGCGGATGTTCTCCAATGTGAAAAGGCCCCACGCAAGTGGAGCCTTAATGAACAACTACAGGAAGCTCATCACTTTTTACAGCGTTTTAGTGAAGGTACGAGTAATAACGTCCTGCTGCTGCTCTTTAGTCAGTGAGTTGAAACGCACTGCATAGCCTGATACACGAATTGTCAGCTGCGGGAATTTTTCTGGATCTTCCATCGCTTCAAGCAGCATTTCACGGTTCATTACGTTGACGTTAAGGTGCTGACCGCCTTCGATAGACGCTTCGTGATGGAAATAACCGTCCATCAGACCCGCCAGGTTGGCTTTACGCACGTCATCATCTTTACCCAGCGCGTTTGGCACGATAGAGAAGGTATAAGAGATCCCATCTTTCGCGTAGGCAAACGGCAGTTTAGCAACGGAAGTCAGTGAGGCAACGGCGCCTTTCTGGTCACGACCGTGCATTGGGTTAGCACCAGGTCCAAAAGGTGCGCCAGCACGACGTCCGTCAGGAGTGTTACCGGTTTTCTTGCCGTACACCACGTTCGAAGTGATGGTAAGTACTGACTGGGTAGCCACCGCGTCGCGATAGGTTGGCAGTTTCTGAATTTTCTTCATGAAACGTTCTACCAGGTCGCAGGCGATGTCATCAACGCGTGAGTCATTATTACCAAACTGTGGATATTCGCCCTCAATTTTGAAGTCGATAGCCAGGCCATCTTCATCACGAATCGTGCTGACTTTGGCATATTTAATGGCTGACAGTGAGTCGGCTGCGACTGACAGACCTGCGATACCGCAGGCCATAGTGCGATAAACATCACGGTCGTGCAGTGCCATCAATGCAGCTTCATAGCTGTATTTGTCATGCATGAAGTGAATACAGTTCAGTGCGGTCACATACTGCTTGGCCAGCCAATCCATAAAGTGATCCATACGTTCCATCACTTTATCGTAGTCTAGCACTTCATCCATCATTGGCGCTTCTTTAGGACCAACCTGGATTTTCATTTTTTCATCAACGCCGCCGTTGATGGCGTACAGCATTGTTTTCGCCAGGTTGGCACGTGCGCCAAAGAACTGCATTTGTTTGCCGACAATCATTGGGCTCACGCAGCAGGCAATGGCGTAATCATCGTTGTCAAAGTCCGGACGCATCAGGTCATCGTTTTCATACTGAATTGATGATGTATCAATTGAGACTTTAGCCGCATACTTCTTGAAGTTTACCGGCAGTTTTTCTGACCACAGAATGGTCATGTTAGGCTCTGGAGAAGGCCCCATGGTGTAGAGAGTATTCAAGAAGCGGAAGCTGTTTTTGGTCACCAAGGTACGGCCATCAACGCCCATACCGGCCAGTGATTCTGTTGCCCAGATTGGGTCGCCGGAGAACAGCTCATCGTATTCAGGAGTACGCAGGAAACGCACCATGCGCAGTTTCATTACCAGGTGGTCAATCAGTTCCTGAGCCTGTTCTTCAGACAGTTTACCCGCGTTGATATCGCGTTCGATGAACACGTCAAGGAAGGTAGACACGCGGCCAAATGACATGGCGGCGCCGTTCTGGGATTTAACTGCGGCCAGATAACCGAAGTAGGTCCACTGAACTGCTTCCTGAGCACTGCTCGCCGGACCTGAAATATCGAAGCCGTATTTGGCCGCCATTTCTTTGATTTGGCCCAGTGCACGATACTGTTCCGAAATTTCTTCGCGCAGCTGAATGGTCATTTGCAGGTCTTCGCCGTTTTCCAATTTCGACTGCAGAGACTGGAACTGGGCAAATTTGTCGGCCATCAGGAAGTCGATGCCATAGAGGGCTACGCGGCGATAGTCACCGATGATGCGGCCACGGCCGTAGGCGTCGGGCAGACCGGTTAGTACGCCGGATTTACGGCAGTTTAGAATGTCTTTGGTGTAGACGTCGAAAACGCCCTGATTGTGAGTTTTACGGTATTCGGAAAAGACTTTTTTCAGCTGAGGGTCGAGCTCGCGGCCATACACTTTGCATGAGCCTTCAACCATTTTAATGCCGCCGAAAGGAATTATGGCGCGTTTTAAGGGTGCATCAGTCTGCAGGCCTACGATAGCCTCTAAAGATTTGTTGATATAACCCGCATCGTGCGAGGTGATGGTTGAGGCGAGGTCGGTATCAAAATCAACAGGTGCTTTGGTCGCGTTTTCCTGTTTGATGCCTTCCATAACGCTGTCCCACAGGGTGGTCGTCGCTTTTGTTGCGCCAGCGAGGAAAGACTCGTCACCCTCGTAAGGGGCATAGTTTTTCTGAATAAAGTCACGAACGTTGACTTCAGTCTGCCAGTCACCGGCGCTAAAACCCTGCCATGCAGTGGTCAATTTTTCATTGAGCTTGGACATTTTGCACCTACCTTCTAATTTGAATTTTTTCAAAAAATTGCGTTATCGGGATAACTTGAACATCAGTTAAAATTTTGCGACAAGCATCGATAATCATTAATGACGCTGCTCATCACGCAGATAAATGACCCAGTAAGTCAGGCCTACGAGCAGGCCACCGCCGATGATATTGCCGAGCGTCACCGGGATCAGGTTGTCGATAATAAAGTTGGAGACAGTCAGCTCGGAAAATTTGTCCGGCGCGCTGCCCATAGCCTGCCAGAAGCTTTCTGGCGCGAAATTCTTAATAACAATACCAAGGGGTATCATGAACATGTTGGCGATGCTGTGTTCGAAGCCACTGGCGACAAACATGGCGACCGGTAGGATCATGGCGAACATTTTGTCCATCAGGCTACGGCCGGAATAACTCATCCACACCGCCAGACAAACCATCAAATTGGCTAAAATGCCCAGGCAAACGGCCTCGATAAAAGTGTGATGCATTTTATGATCGGCGGTTTGCAGCACGTTCAGGCCCCAAAGGCCGTTATCGGTCATGTGCATTCCCGCGAACCAGATAAGCGCGACAAAGAACAACGCACCAACCAGGTTGCCGATATAAACGTTTAGCCAATTACAGGCCAACTGGGTCCAGGTAATGCGACCGCTTGCCTTGGCAATGACGGTTAATACCGTAGAGGTAAACAAGTCTGCGCCGCATACCACCACCAGCATCAGGCCCAGTGAGAAACAGATCCCCCCCACTAATTTTGCCAGGCCAAAAGGTACGGCGGCGGTGCCTGTGGTCGAGGTAATGTAGAAAACGAAGGCAATCGAGATGAAGACACCTGCGGTAATCGCCAGGAAAAAGGTTTTTATAGGTTGCTTGGTGGCTTTATACACCCCTGCATCTTCGGCAACTTTCGCCGTGGCGGCAGGTAATAACAAATTGAAGGGGTTGTCAGCGTTCACATTAACTCTCTCTTAAGGGTTATGTACTGCAAGACAGATACTAGCAACCTAGTGTAGTTGAGATATTGATTTGGATCATATCTGGGCGAAACTACTGCTAAGGAAAGCCGATATTGAAGGAATGAAAAGCGATAACTTACTGATTTACATTGATAAAAATGTTTTTAATTTTTGCGAAAAAAGTTTAAATAAAAATCATTAAATGAGATTGCTGTTTTGATTTATAAGTGAAAATGTTGAAGTGATATTACGCAATGGTGCGATTTGCATCTCATTCTTTTACAAGAAAAAATTCTTTCAACAGTAAAGGGCGACACTATCGTTCACTTTGGCGACATTTAACGCTTGTTTTGTGGGAGAGTCAAACCACATAAGCCGCTTTATTTTAGTATTGGAATAGCTGATGGGAAAAAAGGTTTTAGTCGTAAAAAAACCGGCGGTTTCCCGCCGGTTGATGTAATGATGCTTCTTACGCTTTTGACCAGTAACGACGCTTGGCAGCCTGAAGTTTTTCGTAGGCAGCAAGCAGTCCCTGATGAGATGGCAACGCTTTGAGTTCAGGGTCAACGGCGAACAGACTGTGGAAACGTTCTTCGCCGCTGATGGCTGCAGAAGCACGTTCAACCGCTTCTTGACCGTACATTTTAATGAAAGCGCTGTAATACTGGGAGGCTTCACGCTCCGGCTCCAACGCTAACTGCAGCAGCGTTTGCAGGCAGCGGTAATAGTTATTACGCTCGTCACTGTAAACGGAGGCGTTGAACTCATGCGCCCATTCAGCCCAGGTCAGCGCCTGGTCCATATCACCGCCGGCAAGTGCCAGCATGGATTTCAGCTCACCGACGCGCAGGGTATACCAGCCGTTGTCTTTGCCGCTGGCAATGCCCAGCAACTCACGGACGCGGGTGAAGTCATCCAGTCCTTCATCATCCAGTTGAGTTATCATTTCAAGATACTCTTCCGGTGCGAAATCACTGCCTGGCAGTGCAAGGATCTGCTCACGTAAATGTGCGCCCATGCTGTTGTTGGCGAGCAGCAGGTCTTCAGCAGGATAAATATCAGACATGCCCGGCACGATGATACGGCAAGCATAAACGTCGAGGTGCTCATAGTCGGCGATGTAAACTTCAGCGTCTTCCTTATCGAAGATGGCCATCAGCGTGGCGAATTCTTCTTCGGTGCTGCCGCTAAAGCTCCAGTCGGCAAACTCGTAGTCTGCGTCATGCTTAAACAAGTCCCAACAAATAAGGCCGCTTGAATCGATAAAGTGTGTTTCAAGGTTAGCGTGCTCGGCAACTTCTTCATCGTCGAAGGTTGGCGCGGTAAACACGTCCAGATCTTTCAGGCTGCGTCCTTGAAGAAGCTCAGTAACGGTACGCTCAAGCGCGACGCCAAAGTCAGGGTGAGCACCGAAAGAGGCGAAGCAGGTACCGTTTGCAGGGTTGAACAACACCACGCAAATCACCGGATAGTTGCCGCCTAATGACGCATCATAGGAAAGAATGGGGAAACCTTCTTCTTCCAGTTTGGCAATGGCTTCCACCACGCTCGGGTAACGAGCCAGCACGTCGGCAGGAATTTCAGGCAGGCTGATAGATTCGGCAATAATGCGGTTTTTAACGTAACGCTCGAAAACTTCTGAAAGACCCTGAACACGCGCTTCGTTGGCAGTGTTACCGGCCGACATGCCGTTAGACACATACAGGTTGCCGATGATGTTCATCGGGATATAAACGGTTTCAAGGTCTGACTGGCGGGTAAACGGCAGGGCGCAGATACCGCGGCTGGCATTACCAGACTGCAAGTCGATAAGTTCGCTGCCGGTCAGCTCTTTTTCTTCGTCGTAGAACGCGTGGAGGCGCTCGTCGAGAATGCCCTTTGGCAGGCTATTGTCTGCTGGGATTGGGAACCACTTTTCGTTCGGGTAGTGAACGAAGTCACCTTCGGCGATCTCTTTGCCAAGATAGAAGTCCGCAAAGAAATAGTTGGTCGACAAGCGCTCGAAGTACTCACCCAGCGCCGAAGCCAATGCCGCTTTTTTACTGGCTCCCTTGCCGTTGGTAAAGCACAGCGGGCAGTCGCGGTCACGGATGTGTACAGACCAGACGTGTGGGACCGGATTCAGCCACGAAGCCTCTTCAATATTAAAGCCGAGGTCGGTAAGTTTTTGCTGAAAACGGGAGATGGAGACTTCCAGCGCCGCGTCTTTGCCAGGGATAAAAGTTTGCGTCATTGAGTTCACTTTTGTGCGTTCTAAAAACGCGCAATGATACGGGGTTTTTGGTTTGAGCTCCACGTATTCATTGTGCTAAGAAAAAAGAATATAACAGCCGAAGATATGAAATTTATTACTGATTATTAATCTGCGGCGAATAACAATTGCAGCGGGTGGTGACCAGTGTTAAAACCGATAAACTGGTTGTTGGTATACGCAATCGATTCAATGATGCTATCAATCAACGGCTCAATTGGCTTTCAAGTGGCTATCTAAGAGAAGTGGTGAGGGGAAATGACTCAGGTTTACAATTTTAGCTCAGGTCCGGCGATGATCCCGGCTGAAGTCTTACGTCGTGCTGAACAAGAACTCTGTAATTGGCACGGTCTCGGCACCTCGGTGATGGAAATCAGTCACCGTAGCAAGGAGTTCATCCAGGTAGCCGAAGAGTCCGAAAAGGATATTCGTGACCTGATGAATATCCCCTCGAACTATAAAGTTCTGTTCTGCCACGGCGGCGCGCGCGCGCAGTTTGCCGCGATCCCGATGAACCTGCTGGGCGACAAAGCAACTGCCGACTACATCGATGGCGGCTATTGGGCACACAGCGCAGTTAAAGAAGCGCAAAAGTACTGTACGCCAAACGTGATTGATATCACCACGACTCAAGGTGACAAACGCGGCCTGCTGCCAATGAGCGAGTGGAAGCTCAGCAAAGATGCGGCCTACGTGCACTACTGCCCGAATGAAACGATCGACGGCCTGGCCATTGATGAAATGCCTGACTTTGGCGATAAAGTGGTTATTGCCGACTATTCCTCAACCATTCTTTCGCGACCTATCGACGTCAGCCGCTTTGGTGTTATCTATGCGGGTGCGCAGAAAAATATCGGTCCTGCCGGCCTGACGCTGGTTATTGTCCGCGAAGATCTGTTGGGTAAAGCACGCAAAGAACTGCCATCCATTCTGGATTACACTGTGTTGGCCGAGAACGACTCAATGTTCAATACCCCGCCAACTTTTGCCTGGTATCTGTCTGGCATGGTATTCAAGTGGCTGAAAGAGCAGGGTGGCCTGAACGAAATCGAAAAACGTAACAAAGCCAAGGCCGAGCTGCTTTACGGCACCATTGACCGCAGCGGTTTCTACCGCAATCAAGTGGCCGATGCTAACCGCTCACGCATGAACGTGCCGTTCCAGTTGGCTGATTCTGCGCTGGATGCCGTGTTCCTAAAAGAGTCTTTGGAAGCTGGTCTGCATGCGCTAAAAGGCCACCGCGTTGTTGGCGGCATGCGTGCATCTATTTATAATGCGATGCCGTTGGAAGGCGTTCAGGCGCTGACCGCGTTTATGAACGATTTTGAAAAACGCCACGGTTAATTCGGCGTTTAGGTTAACAGTTTGATTTGCATTTTTATTATTAGAAATGTTCGTGATTAAACTAACCCCGGCCCTGTGTCCGGGGTTAGTTTTTAAAATACTTACCGATTTACGGAGACGCTGTGGAAGCCCTAACCCTACAACCTGTTGCACGAGTCAACGGCACAATTAATTTACCTGGCTCAAAAAGTGTCTCAAACCGTGCACTTTTACTGGCCGCTTTCGCCAAGGGTACTACCCATCTGACCAATTTGCTCGACAGCGACGATGTTCGGCACATGCTGAATGCGCTGACGGCGCTGGGCGTAACGCACCGTCTTTCAGAAGATCGTACCCGCTGCGAGATTGACGGTTTAGGCGGTGTTTTCCCTAAAGCCGACAATCTGGAACTGTTCCTTGGCAATGCCGGTACTGCCATGCGTCCGCTGGCTGCTGCGCTGTGCTTTGGTGATCAAAATGTCGTGTTGACCGGTGAGCCACGCATGAAAGAGCGCCCGATCGGCCATCTGGTAGATGCCTTACGCATGGGCGGCGCACAGATTGACTACCTCGAGCAGGAAAATTACCCGCCCCTACGCCTTCGCGGTGGCTTCAAAGGCGGTGAGATTAGCGTTGACGGCAGCGTATCCAGCCAGTTCCTCACCGCACTGCTGATGACCGCACCGTTGGCCGAAAGCGACACGGTTATTCGTATTAAAGGTGAGCTGGTTTCAAAACCGTACATCGATATCACCTTGAATCTGATGAAAACCTTCGGCGTGACTGTGGTTAATGAAGATTACCAACAGTTCTGCGTGCAGGCTAACCAGAGCTACACCTCTCCCGGCACCTACCTGGTTGAAGGCGATGCCTCTTCTGCATCCTATTTCCTGGCGGCGGCAGCTATCAAAGGTGGCACCGTTCGCGTGACCGGTATTGGTAAAAATAGCATGCAGGGTGATATTCGATTCGCTGATGTGCTCGAAAAAATGGGCGCCACCGTGGCTTGGTCCGATGACTATATTGAATGTACCCGCGGTGAGCTGCACGGTATTGATATGGACATGAACCACATTCCCGATGCGGCGATGACCATTGCCGTTGCGGCGCTGTTTGCCCAAGGCCCAACCACGTTGCGCAATATTTACAACTGGCGGGTAAAAGAAACCGACCGTTTGGCGGCAATGGCCACCGAGCTGCGTAAAGTCGGTGCAACGGTGGAAGAGGGCGAAGATTACATCAGCATCGTTCCTCCTGGCTTACTGACTTTTGCTGAAATTGGCACCTATAACGATCACCGTATGGCGATGTGCTTCTCGCTGGTGGCGCTGTCTGACACGCCGGTGACGATTCTTGACCCGAAATGCACTGCGAAAACTGTCCCGGAGTATTTCGAACTGCTGGCATCACTTTGCACCCCGGCCTAAGCCTTTAGTCATCCTTTTCTCTTCAACGGACATTATCGTGTCCGTTTTTTATTTTCGCGCAGTCATCCTCTCGTCGCTATGCTTAAATATTCTCTGATTTGCGTGTTTATTTCATCGCTTTGCCGTTTTCCCTAGCTTATTTTTCCTAACATGCTGAAGTGGGGTAACAGTTCGGCAAAAGGCAGCGTATAATGCTGCACCTGAATTAGCCCCGTTGGGTTAATGATGAGGGGTTTTCCCCACCGAAAGGAGAGAGAAATGACGGCTATGACCTCGTCTATAACCCCAGTGATAACCGTTGATGGGCCAAGTGGTGCCGGTAAAGGCACGCTGTGTAAGGCTCTGGCTGAGGCGTTTGGATGGCACCTGCTTGATTCCGGTGCAATTTATCGCGTTCTGGCTCTGGCTGCACTGCATCATCAGGTTGATATCGTTTCCGAAGAGGCGCTGGTGCCGCTTGCTGCACACCTCGACGTTCGCTTCGTAGCGAACAACGGACAGCTTAACGTTATTTTGGAAGGTGAGGATGTCAGTCATGAGATCCGCACTGAAACCGTAGGCAATACCGCTTCGCAGGCGGCAGCGTTTCCGCGGGTTCGCGAAGCACTTCTTCGCCGCCAGCGTGCTTTTAAAGAAAAACCGGGCCTTATCGCCGATGGACGAGATATGGGTACCGTGGTCTTCCCAGAAGCGCCGGTAAAGATTTTTCTTGATGCCAGCCCTGAAGAACGTGCAAACAGAAGAATGCTACAGTTGCAGGAAAAGGGCTTTAGTGTTAACTTTGAACGTCTTTTAGCCGAGATAAAAGAGCGGGATGACCGCGATCGTAATCGGGCTATAGCGCCTTTGGTTCCTGCGCAAGATGCGTTAATACTGGATTCAACCAGTATGTCCATTGATGCAGTTATCGAAAAAGCGTTGGCGTATGCCACTGAAATTTTAGGATTGCCGCTAAAACAAACACGGTGATTCGAGCAAATATCTGGTGCTGATCCATTCTTTTTTGTAAAGAACAAGGAGTCAGTGCCAGTTTTGCTACTGTTTTTTTTAACCTCGCCGCCAGGACGGTAGCGGGGCATTTGAAACAACCCCATCCAGCATGAAGCCAGATGGACGTTAAACTTAAGAAACTAAAGATTATCAATATGACTGAATCTTTTGCTCAACTCTTTGAAGAATCCTTAAAAACAATCGAAACCCGTCCGGGTTCAATCGTTCGTGGTGTTGTTGTGTCTATCGACAAAGACGTCGTACTGGTTGACGCCGGTCTGAAGTCTGAGTCTGCTATTCCAGCAGAGCAGTTCAAAAACGCACAGGGCGAACTGGAAATCCAGGTTGGCGACGAAGTTGACGTTGCACTTGACGCTGTTGAAGATGGCTTCGGTGAAACTCTGCTGTCTCGTGAGAAAGCTAAGCGTCATGAAGCATGGCTGATGCTGGAAAAAGCTTACGAAGAAGCTGCAACTGTTACCGGTGTTATCAACGGTAAAGTTAAAGGCGGTTTCACCGTTGAGCTGAACGGTATTCGTGCGTTCCTGCCAGGTTCACTGGTTGACGTGCGTCCTGTTCGCGACACGCTGCATCTCGAAGGCAAAGATCTTGAGTTCAAAGTCATCAAGCTGGACCAGAAGCGCAACAACGTTGTTGTTTCTCGTCGTGCAGTAATTGAGTCTGAGAACAGCGCTGAGCGCGATCAACTGCTGGAAAACCTGCAGGAAGGCATGGAAGTTAAAGGTATCGTTAAGAACCTCACTGACTACGGCGCCTTCGTTGATCTGGGCGGCGTTGACGGCCTGCTGCACATCACAGATATGGCTTGGAAGCGCGTTAAGCACCCAAGCGAAATCGTGAATGTTGGCGACGAAATCACTGTTAAAGTTCTGAAATTCGACCGTGAGCGCACTCGTGTTTCCCTTGGCTTGAAACAGCTGGGCGAAGATCCATGGGTTGCTATCGCTAAACGTTACCCAGAAAGCACCAAGCTGACTGGTCGCGTAACCAACCTGACTGATTACGGCTGCTTCGTAGAAATCGAAGAAGGCGTTGAAGGTCTGGTTCACGTGTCTGAAATGGACTGGACCAACAAGAACATCCACCCATCCAAAGTTGTTAACGTTGGTGATGTAGTGGAAGTTATGGTTCTGGACATCGACGAAGAACGTCGTCGTATCTCCCTGGGTCTGAAGCAGTGTAAATCTAACCCATGGCAGCTGTTTGCAGAAACCCACAACAAGAACGACCGTGTTGAAGGCAAAATCAAGTCAATCACTGACTTCGGTATCTTCATCGGTCTGGACGGCGGCATCGACGGCCTGGTTCACCTGTCTGACATCTCCTGGAACGTTGCAGGCGAAGAAGCAGTACGTGAATACAAAAAAGGCGACGAAATCGCAGCTGTTGTTCTGCAAGTTGATGCAGAGCGTGAGCGCATCTCCCTTGGCGTTAAGCAACTCGCAGAAGACCCGTTCAATAACTACCTGTCTGTAAACAAGAAAGGTACTATTGTTACTGGTAAAGTAACTGCAGTTGACGCTAAAGGTGCTACAGTTGAATTAGCAGGCGGCGTAGAAGGTTACCTGCGTGCTTCTGAAGCTTCTCGCGACCGTATTGAAGACGCAACTCTGGTTCTGAACGTTGGTGATGAAGTTGAAGCTAAATTCACTGGTGTTGACCGTAAGAACCGTGTTGTAAGCCTGTCCGTCCGTGCTAAGGACGAAGCAGACGAGAAAGATGCAATCGCCGTGGTTAACAACAAACCAGACGAAACCAACTTCTCTAACGCTATGGCTGAAGCGTTCAAAGCGGCAAAAGGCGAGTAATAACGGGACGCAGCTCCTAAATGGAGCTGCTTCTATAACGGTAGTTTAGCTGCAAAGCTTGGAGGTTATATGACCAAGTCTGAACTCATTGAAAGACTTGCTGGCCAGCACTCTCATGTCCCGGCGAAAGCCGTTGAGGATGCCGTGAAAGAGATGCTTGAACATATGGCTGCAACCTTAGCTGATGGAGAACGCATCGAAATCCGCGGGTTTGGCAGTTTTTCTCTTCACTACCGTGCTCCGCGTGTTGGGCGTAACCCTAAGACTGGAGACAAGGTTGAGTTGGACGGCAAGTACGTTCCTCACTTTAAGCCAGGCAAAGAGTTGCGCGATCGCGCGAACATTTATGGTTAAGGGTTTATCCTTTTCCTGAATGTCTGCCTAAAGCGAACAAAACGGTGTCTTAACGGACACCGTTTTTTTTGCTTAAAATCAGCGGCCGGGCCTGATGAATATTTAAATTCTGGGTAATGTCTCGCAGCAAATGCCTTGCACAATTGCGTCAATCCTTCCCCTCCCCAACAATCTACTTTCATCCATACGGCAAGCACATTGCCTCAATAGACTGAAGGATAGATTCATCAAGATTACATTCACTCAAATTGCGCTGGCATTAATCAGCGGTATTTTACCTTTAACGCTACTGGCGCAGCTGCCGGGTCTTTATTTCTGTAGTGCCCTGTTTCTTATCGCCTGCATTGCGGGATATCTGCCGTATCGACTCTCAAAACTGCTTTGCATAACCTTGATGGGATTTCTTTGGGCGACGGCAAACGGCCAGCAACTTTTACAGCAGACCAAAGATTTTAGCGGTGGACGGCAGCAGGTGATTGCACAAATTAACAGCGCCTATTTGCAGCGCGAAGACAAACACAATGTGGTTATTGCGCTAAAAGAGGTCAATGGGCATCGCGTTTTCCCCCCGCTTTCGGCAAAAGTGTCGAGTGAAGGATTTTCTGATGGATATTGTGCGGGGCAACATTGGCTGCTTACTCTGAGTCTTAGACCGGTGCACAGCCAACTGAATCTTGGTAATTTTGACGGGCAGCGCTGGGCGGTGGCAAATCGACAAACGCTCAGTGGACGGATACGCAGTGCCGAGCTTATATCGGGCGCATGCTCCTTACGTCATGAGATTATCAGCAGCGTACAACGACAGACCCAAGGGTTGAAAAGCATGCCTGTTCTGATGGCTTTAGCATTTGGCGAGCGTTCGCTTATTCCCCAAAAGATGAACAATTTGTTTAAAATCACTGGCACCGCACATCTGATGGCAATATCCGGTTTACACATTGGCGTCGCGGCGCTCATTGGTTGGCTATTAGCCCGAGGACTGCAATTTCTATTGCCGATGCGCTGGATTGACTATCGCTTCCCGCTGATTATCAGCTGGCTGGCTATGCTCTATTACACCTGGCTCTCGGGGGTAAATCCACCGGCCATGCGGGCGGCTTTGGCAATTACGCTGTGGTTAGGGCTGCGTCTGTGGCGGATGCGTTGTCATCCCTGGCAGGTGTGGGCATGGGGTGTGGCATTGCTGATGATGCAAGACCCGTTGGGCATTCTCTCGGACAGTTTCTGGCTTTCATGCTTTGCCGTAGCAGGGCTGATTTTCTGGTTTCAATGGGCACCTTTGCCGCATCGATTTTCACGTCATTGGTACTGGGGGTGGCTCCGGTATGCTCATCTTCAGGCCGGAATGACCTTTTTACTGTTACCGATGCAAATTGGTCTGTTTCACGGTTTAAGCTCCGCTTCTTTTCTTGCCAATCTGTGGGCAGTGCCGATTGTCTCGCTGTTGACGGTACCACTGGTGTTGGTTGCGCTGTTCCTAAATCCGTTGCCGTATGAAATCTCGCTTCCTGTGGTTTCCGCGCTTTGGTCGCTGGCCGATGTCAGTCTGGCATGGGTGCTCTCTGGGCTTGAACGGGCCGAACATTATTGGCTGCCGCTAGGCGAGGGCGCAATGGGGTTAAGTCTCATGGGGTGGCTGGGCGTTATCATATGGAGAATGGGGTGGCTTTTTACCTATCCGGCGGGCGTGGTGGCACTTTTCGGTTTGATGATGCTGTGGAGGCAATCAACAGCCCGCGAAAACTGGCGAGTTGATATGCTTGACGTGGGGCATGGATTGGCGGTGTTAATTGAAAAAAATGGTCGGGGTGTACTGTATGACACGGGAAATAGATGGGAGGGAGGATCGCAGGCTGAAATGCAGATCCTGCCTTATCTCCAGTGGCGAAATATACAAATAGATCAGATAATTATTAGCCACAGCCATATGGACCACAACGGCGGCACCGAAATCGTTAAGGCTGCCTTTCCAAAGGCCAGGCTGAGAACGTCATTTCGTGGTAATTTGCCGTGCATAAGAGGGCAGAGCTGGAAGTGGCAGGGGTTGCAGTTTACCGTGCTATGGCCGCTAGCATTGAGCGACTATGCTGCAAATAACGAAAGCTGCGTTGTGCGAATTACCGACGGTAAGTTCAGCGTTTTACTCACCGGTGACATTGAGCGTCAGGCTGAAACGCATTTGGTGAGGCAAAGTCGACAAAGTTTGCCGGTTGATTTGTTACAGGTTCCTCATCATGGCAGCAATACTTCCTCTATTGGCCCTTTTTTGCGGGCAAGTAGGGCCGAGGTGGCGATGGCTTCGGCGGCACGGTTCAACGTTTGGCGTTTGCCTGCGCAAAAAATAAAAGACCGCTATCGAGAAAATGCAGTGATTTGGCACGACACGGCACGTTCAGGCCAGCTCAGTGCGTTTTTTTTCAGCAATTATTGGCTAATTAAAGGCCTGCGGGAAGAATTAATGCCCCGCTGGTATCATCAGTGGTTTGGCGTTGGGGGAGATAATGAGTAGAATGGGCCGCTGTTTAT
This sequence comes from Rouxiella sp. S1S-2, assembly GCF_009208105.1. Taxonomy (NCBI): domain Bacteria; kingdom Pseudomonadati; phylum Pseudomonadota; class Gammaproteobacteria; order Enterobacterales; family Yersiniaceae; genus Rouxiella; species Rouxiella sp. S1S-2. Next base: position 3,922,360 of record NZ_WFKL01000001.1, on the reverse strand, counting down.
ATCGCTGCTGGTTAATTGCATGATTAATGATAAAGATCTCTCCACCTGGCAGACATTCCGTCGCCTCTGGCCGATGATCACACCTTTTAAGGCTGGGCTTATTGCCGCAGCTATCGCGCTGGTGGTCAATGCCGCCGGTGATACCCTCATGCTATCGCTGCTAAAGCCACTGCTCGATGATGGCTTTGGTAAGACTGATCGCTCGATACTGCTGTGGATGCCATTGGTCGTTATCGGCCTGATGCTGGTTCGCGGCGTCAGCGGATACGTTTCCAGCTACTGCATCTCCTGGGTTTCCGGCAAAGTGGTAATGCAGATGCGTCGCCGCCTGTTTGGCCACATGATGAGAATGCCGGTGTCGTTCTTTGACCAGCAGTCTACGGGTACTCTGCTGTCGCGAATTACCTACGATTCTGAGCAGGTTGCGTCCTCTTCGTCAAGCGCACTGGTTACCGTGGTGCGTGAAGGTGCGTCGATTATTGGCCTGTTTATCATGATGTTTTACTACAGCTGGCAGCTGTCGGTGATCCTGGTCGTTATCGCGCCCATCGTTTCTATTGTGATCCGCGTGGTGTCCAAGCGTTTTCGTAACATCAGTAAAAACATGCAAAACACCATGGGTCAAGTGACCACCAGCGCCGAACAAATGCTGAAAGGGCATAAAGAAGTGCTGATTTTTGGTGGTCAGGCGATTGAAACCGAACGTTTTGATAAAGTCAGCAACCATATGCGCCGTCAGGGAATGCGTCTGGTTTCTGCATCGTCGATTTCTGACCCGATTATTCAGCTGATTGCTTCACTGGCACTGGCATTTGTGCTCTACGCTGCCAGCTTCCCATCGGTAATGGAAACGCTGACTGCCGGTACTATCACCGTGGTCTTTTCTTCAATGATTGCGCTGATGCGTCCGCTTAAATCATTGACCAACGTTAATGCCCAGTTCCAGCGCGGCATGGCGGCTTGTCAGACTCTTTTCTCTATCCTCGATATGGAGCAAGAGAAAGATGAAGGTACCCGCGTTGTTGAACGCGCCAAGGGCGACATTGCCTTTAAACATGTCACCTTTAGCTACGGCAGCAGCGAGAAACCAGCGTTAAAAGATATCTCTTTCGATATTCCGGCAGGTAAAACGGTGGCATTGGTAGGGCGTTCTGGTTCGGGCAAATCAACCATCGCCAATCTGATGACCCGCTTTTATGATATTCAACAGGGTGAAATTTTACTCGACGGTCACGATCTGCGTGAATATACGCTGTCGTCTCTACGTGATCAGGTTGCGCTGGTGTCGCAAAACGTTCACCTGTTTAACGATACAATTGCCAACAATATTGCCTATGCGCGTACTGAAAAGTATAGCCGCGAAGACGTTATCAAAGCGGCGACCATGGCTCATGCTATGGATTTCATCAGTAAGATGGAAAACGGTATTGATACCATTATTGGTGAAAACGGCGTGCTGCTTTCCGGCGGACAGCGCCAACGTATCGCGATTGCCCGCGCATTGCTGCGTGATTCTCCGGTCCTGATTCTTGACGAAGCTACCTCTGCGCTAGATACCGAGTCTGAGCGTGCGATTCAGTCGGCACTCGATGAATTGCAGAAGAACCGCACTTCATTGGTGATCGCGCACCGTCTTTCTACTATCGAAAAAGCCGATCAAATATTGGTGATTGAAGATGGGAAAGTGGTTGAGCGTGGCGCTCATGATGAGCTAATTGCTCTGCGTGGTGCTTATGCTCAACTTCATCGGATGCAGTTTGGCCAATGATTGAGCGTATCTGGTCGGGTCAATCCGCACTTTATCTGCTGTTGTTGCCTTTCAGCTGGCTGTACGGTTTAGTCTCGCTAGTGCTGCGTTTTAGTTATAAAAAAGGGTGGAAAAAAAGCTGGCGAGCGCCGGTTCCTGTTGTGGTGGTGGGGAATCTCACCGCCGGAGGCAATGGCAAGACGCCGGTCGTTATCTGGCTGGTTGAGCAGTTGCAACAGCGCGGACTTCGCGTTGGCGTGGTTTCACGCGGCTATGGCGGCAAAGCTGAAATCTACCCTTTGGTATTGAACCCTGCCACTACCACGGCGCAGGCCGGTGACGAACCTGTGCTCATTTATCAGCGCACCCGTGCACCGGTGGCAGTTTCTCCCGTTCGCTCAGAGGCAGTTAACGCGCTGCTGAAGGCCTCGGCGTTAGATATTGTTGTGACCGATGATGGTTTGCAGCATTACGCGCTGCAGCGTGATTTTGAAATTGTGGTGATCGACGGCGTGCGGCGTTTCGGTAACGGTCACTGGCTCCCTGCCGGGCCTATGCGCGAAAGGGCCTCAAGATTACAGAGTGTCGACGCAGTTATTGTGAATGGTAATGGCCAAGGGCAGGGCAATGAAATCGGTATGCAGCTTCAGGCGGGCGACGCCGTGAATTTGCTGACCGGTGAAAAGCGTAAGGCTGAGTCGTTAACTGGCGTTGTGGCAATGGCCGGCATTGGTCATCCTCCGCGCTTTTTCGCTACGCTGAGCCAGCTAGGGGTTAAAACCGAGCGTGAAATCCCCTTTGCTGATCACCAGTCTTACCAGGCGGAACAACTCGGCGCATTGGCCAACGAGAAACAAACGCTACTTATGACCGAGAAAGATGCGGTTAAGTGCCGCAGCTTTGCCCAGGCTAACTGGTGGTATTTACCGGTCGATGCTTCTTTTTCATCGCCGGACTCTTTGAAATTGCTTGAGCGTATCAAGGCATTAGTGCTGTCGAAAGACTAATTCGATAAAATAGGCTTGTTTAAAACTTGACCTTCATCACAATTTATGAGTAAATGCTGAACGGCCTGTGAATGCAGAGCTATTTATGAGTATGTACAGTATCGTTAGCCGCATGTAGCCGCTAACCTTAGCAGTGACAGTTCCTCCCAAACGTTATCTTTATTGTTTGACTCGCCAAAGTTTGACTTGCCAAAAAGTTTGATTCCGCTACAAAGACGAACCTTCGAAGTACCTCCCATAAGTAATTTTTCTGAAAAACGGCCCCGATGCCATATGGCACAACGTGATGTGTTACGTTACCTGAACGATTTATTGTAATTGTTGTCCAATTCAACAACATAAATCGCCTAGGGTGCTACACTCAAAGCTATCGCCTGCCAATAACGGCAGGATTTAATATGCTCATTAGAGGGTTTTGTATAAGAACAACTTTAGTATGGGCAAGCGCATCCGAACAATAATAAAAAAGCGTTGTCATGGATGCCCGAAAAAAGGAAATAAAATTATGATGTTAAAAATGGGTTTAGTTAAATGGTTTAATCAGGCTAAAGGCTATGGTTTCATTTCTCCACTCGACGGTTCTTCCGAAATTTATGTCAGCCGTACTTCAATTGCGAATACGCGTAATAAATCGTTGAATGCCGGTCAAAGTGTAGAGTTCACCATTTATAATAGTTCGACTCATGGCCCGGCGGCAGCGGACGTTATCGCCTACTAAGCCACAATCAGCGGCGGTACATTTTACCCCCTGATTAAAATGTGTTATCGATATCCGCCTACTAACTGTTTGACGGATATCGATATGCCAACCCCACGTATTACTCTTCAAGCCGCGCGCACGCTTCATCTCGCCGCGCAACAACTCCAATATCCGTTAAAAACCCAGGCAACTCCGGACTGTCTACTTTCAGCTATACGGCGTATGGCGTTGCTGCAAATCGATACTATTAGCGTCGTTGCCCGCAGTCCTTATTTGGTGCTTTTTAGTCGACTGGGTGAATACCCCCCCGAGTGGCTTGAATCGACGCTGTTCGAGCAAAAAATCTTTGAATATTGGGCTCACGAAGCCTGCTTTATTCCCATTGAGGACTATCGCCTGCTGCGTCATCGCATGCTTGACCCTCATAAAATGGGATGGAAGTTCAATCAGGCATGGTTCGACGAACATCAGACTGACATTCAGGCTCTACTGAAGCATATTTCAACCCATGGTCCAGTGAGGTCGGCAGATTTCAAGGCAGAAAAGCGCGCGACCAGCGGCTGGTGGGACTGGAAACCGCATAAAAAGCATCTTGAAACATTGTTTACCCGCGGCGATTTGATGGTAGTAGAACGGCGTAATTTTCATCGTGTATACGATCTTCGTGAAAATGTGCTGCCGCAGTGGGACGATGCAGCCCATACGCTGAGCAAAGAAGAGGCCGAGTTTGAAATGCTTTGTCGTTCAGCCCAGGCATTGGGCATATTCAAAATCGAATGGCTGGCAGACTATTACCGTCTAAAACGGGTGAACGCTAAAAAACTCACCGCCAAGCTGTTGGAGAATGGGTTGGTGGTAGAGGTTGAGGTGATTGGGATTGCGACGCCGATGTATGTCCATCAGTCTTACTCGAACCTGCTTAGTGAAGCCACGAGTGGAAAAATTAGCTCTACCGTGACCACTTTGCTTTCGCCTTTTGATCCCGTGGTATGGGATCGAAAAAGAGCGCTCGAGTTGTTCAATTTTGATTATCGCATAGAGTGTTATACCCCTGAGCCCAAGCGAAAATACGGTTACTTCACTTTACCTATTCTTAATCGTGGTGAAATTATTGGGCGAACTGATGCCAAAATGCATCGTAAAGAGGGCATTCTGGAGATAAAAAGCCTGCATCTCGAAAAGGGTGTGGCGGTAGGCCCTCGGCGCGCTAAAGACGTCGCGGATGCGATAAGCCGCTTTGCACGCTGGCAGGGAGCCAGTCAGGTCAAATTTGGCAACATACCGGCTGAGTTAGCACAACGTTGGGGGAAGGGGTGGAGTTTAGTCGATTAAATGCGGGCTTTGTTGAGCGCTAAATAGAAAACGGCTGCATTCGGCAGCCGTTTACGTTTCACCAAACGGCATTAATTGCTGAAGTTGGCGAACATAGCGATGATTTTGTGGAAAAGTTTCATTTCTTGTCTCTCTACAGGCGAGTTTATGTGACGCACATCACAAAAAATCATACGCCTGAGCTCTGCATTTCGCAATATCCAACAGTAAACTTCTTAAGCGCCGACAGTTAACGGCAGGTGGGGGCTGTGCTATTCTCTTTCACCATAATGACTTGGCTGCCGTCCGTTTTTTTAGACGCAGAATGAGTGCTCTAACTACGCCTCAAGGAGGAACTATGGACCATCGTTTACTCGAAATCGTTGCTTGCCCTGTATGCAACGGCAAGTTGTACTTCAATAAAGAATCTCAAGAGCTGGTATGCAAAGCCGACGGCCTGGCCTATCCTGTTCGCGACGGCATTCCCGTGCTACTCGAAGTAGAAGCCCGTTCTCTCTCTGCTGACGAGATCCACCCATGAGTTTTGTTGCCATTATTCCTGCTCGCTACGCTTCTAGCCGTTTGCCCGGTAAACCGCTGGCCGATATTAATGGCAAGCCGATGATCGTACACGTGATGGAGCGTGCTCGTGAATCCGGAGCCAAACGCGTGATCGTGGCTACCGATCATCCTGACGTGAAGACCGCCGTTGAAGCGGCCGGGGGCGAAGTCTGCATGACGCGTCCCGATCATCAGTCGGGTACTGAGCGTTTGGCGGAAGTCATCGAACTTTGCGGCTTTGCCGACGATGAAATTATTGTTAATTTGCAGGGCGATGAGCCCCTTATTCCGCCTGTTATCGTGCGTCAGGTTGCCGAGAATTTGGCTCAGTGCGGTGCCGGAATGGCCACGCTGGCGGTGCCGATTGAAGACGCCGAAGAGGCTTTCAATCCCAACGCCGTGAAAGTCGTTATGGATGCACAGGGCTTCGCACTCTATTTCTCACGCGCCACCATCCCGTGGGACCGAGAGCGCTTTGCTAGCTCAAAAGAAAATATCGGTGACACCTTCCTGCGCCACATTGGTATTTATGCCTACCGCGCGGGTTTTGTGCGTCGTTACGTCACCTGGGAGCCTAGCGCACTCGAGAAAATCGAGCTGCTCGAGCAACTGCGCGTGCTATGGTACGGTGAAAAAATTCATGTTGCCGTTGCCAAAGCCATTCCTTCTGTTGGTGTTGATACGCCAGAAGACCTGGAACGCGTCCGCGCATTCTTTGCTTCTAAGTAAGCACCGTCTGCCAGAAAGGCCACCCTCTACGCAGTGGCCTTATTTTTTATTCAGATTCTCAATTTGCTGACTGCGCGGGTGCCGTTTTACCGGTGAAATACTGCCAGATTCGCCCCAGCGTTTCATACCAGGCGCGTTCTGAATGGGCTAAGTAGAGAGACTGCGGCACGGCTTTTTCCCAGATATTCAGCGGCGAATCTATTGCCAACTGATTGGCAGGCGCCGGAACAGGGGCCAAACCTTGCTCTTGAAAAAATACCATCGCGCGCGGCAGATGATTGGCCGACGTTACCAGTGCAAAATTTTGATGCCCAATGCGCTGCGCTACCTGCTGAGCTTCCTGATGCGTGTCTCGTGGCTGGTCGAGAGTGATAATATCCGTTGCCGGTACACCCAGGCTTTCAGCCACTTTTGCCGCCGTTGCTGCACTACTCACCGGGTTACCGGGGACTGCTGCGCCGGTAAAAATCAGTTTTGACCCCGGATTCATTAAATAAATTCTTATTCCTTCAGTGACTCTGGGTAAGCTGTTATTGATTAAATTCGAACTCGGTGCCCACTGCGGGTTGTAAGTATAACCACCGCCCAGCACCACGACGTAATTAAGCTGAGTCCCGCCGTGATAGGTTGGATAGGTGTTTTCCAGCGGACGGAGCAGACTGTCGGCCACCGGTTGAAGGCTTAATAGCCCCAGCAGCAACCAACCGACCAAAAATATCACTTTTCCCATTTTTTGCCGTCGGCTAAACCAGAGTAGACTCAGTGCTATCGCCATGATTATCAGTAAAAGTGGCAAGGGCATCAGCAGGCCGCCGACAAACTTTTTTAGGGTAAAAAACATCAGATAATCGTCTCTTTTGGGTGAAAAAACGGCATCCGGGCGAGATTCTCGGCCAGGATGATTTATTCTAGGCCAGCCTGTGCCAAAATAGCAGCATAACCGGTTCGTATACCTATTGGTAAAACAAAAAGTTGAGCAAAAAAAAACGTACAGTGGTTGAGGAACCTTCACCACAGGGTCGCAATTTCGATGATATGGCAGAAAAATTTTCTCGCAATATCTACGGTACGACTAAAGGACTTATTCGCCAGGCAGTGCTTGGGCAAGATTTGCGCGGGCTTTTAACCGAGCTTCCCCAGCGTCCTTTGCGTATACTCGATGCGGGCGGCGGTGAAGGGCAAATGGCCTGCGAATTGGCCGCTTTAGGACATCAGGTATTGTTGTGCGATCTTTCAGGTGAGATGATCAAGCGGGCAAAAGCCGCCGCCGCCGAAAAAGGTGTGAGCGACAACATGCAATTCGTACAATGTCCCGCTCAAGACATCGCACAGTATTTGGAACAGCCGGTTGATCTGATATTGTTTCATGCTGTGATTGAATGGCTGGCTGAACCACAAGAAGCACTAAAAGCATTAATCGACTGCCTGTTACCGGGCGGCGCACTTTCATTGATGTTTTATAACGTCAATGGTTTGGTGATGCGCCATATGGTGCTGGGTAATTTTGGCCACGTCGAAGCAGGGTTACCCAAAATAAAAAAAAGCTCGTTGCTGCCCGACCATCCTCTGGAGCCTAGTCAGGTGTACCAGTGGTTAGAACAGTTGGGTTTACGGATAACAGGCAAAACTGGTGTAAGGGTTTTCCATGACTATCTGCGGAACAGGCAACAGCATAAGCAGGATTTTGACGAGCTTCTGGCGCTGGAACAGCGTTATTGCCGACAGGAGCCTTTTGTTAGTTTGGGGCGTTACATCCACGTGATGGCGCACAAACCCGATCGGAAGGACGAATTATGAGTGAGTTTTCCCAGACCGTCCCTGAACTGGTCGCCTGGGCACGTAAAAATGATTTCTCAATTTCATTGCCGACGGAGCGACTGGCCTTTCTTCTGGCGATTGCCACACTCAATGGCGAGCGTCTGGATGGAGAGATGAGCGAAGGCGAACTGATTGACGCGTTTCGCCACGTCAGCAAGGGGTTTGAGCAAACCAATGAAACCATCACCGTGCGTGCCAACAATGCCATCAATGATATGGTGCGCCAACGTTTGCTTAACCGTTTTGTCAGTGAACTGGCAGACGGCAACGCCATTTATCGTTTAACCCCTCTGGGTATCGGAATCACCGATTATTACATTCGCCAGCGCGAGTTTTCGACGCTGCGTTTATCTATGCAACTGTCTATCGTTGCCCAGGAGCTTAAGCGCGCGGCGGACGCCGCCGATGAAGGCGGTGACGAGTTCCATTGGCATCGCAACGTTTTTGCCCCGCTGAAATACTCCGTCGCCGAGATTTTCGACAGCATCGACATGACGCAACGCATCATGGACGAGCAGCAGCAGGGCGTGAAAGACGACATCGCGGCGTTGTTAAGCAAAGACTGGCGCGCGGCTATTTCCAGCTGTGAACTGCTGTTATCCGAAACGTCAGGTACGCTGCGCGAGCTTCAGGATACGCTGGAGGCTGCGGGAGATCTGCTGCAGGCTCACTTGCTGCGTATTCAGGATGCCACGCTGACCGGTCCTGAAGAGTTGGGCTTTATCGATAAGCTGGTGTACGACCTGCAGAATAAGCTCGACCGCATCACAAGTTGGGGACAGCAGGCTATCGACCTGTGGATTGGTTACGACCGCCACGTGCACAAGTTTATTCGTACCGCCATCGATATGGATAAAAACCGCGTATTTGCGCAGCGTTTACGCCTGTCGGTGCAAAACTATTTTGACAATCCGTGGACGCTGACCTTTGCCAATGCCGATCGTTTACTCGATATGCGTGACGAAGAGCTGGCGCTGCGCAGTGACGAGGTGACCGGTGAACTGCCGGAAGACCTCGAGTTTGAAGAGTTTAGCGAAATCCGCGAACAGCTGGCGGCGCTGATTGAGAAAGCCCTGCTGGTGTATCAGCAGGATAAAGTACCGCTGAATCTGGGACTGGTGATGCGCGATTATCTCGAACAGTATCCACGCGTGCGACATTTTGATGTGGCGCGAATCATGGTCGACCAGGCAGTACGCCTTGGTGTGGCTGAAGCAGATTTTTCAGGGTTGCCGGCACAGTGGCAGGCAATCAATGATTACGGAGCCAAGGTGCAGGCCCATGTCATCGACAAATATTGAACAAATAATGCCAGCCAAGCTGGCACAGGCGTTGGCTAATTCCCTGTTTCCGGCTCTTGACAGTCAGCTTCGCTCTGGCCGTCATATCGGTATTGATGAATTAGATAATCACGCTTTCCTGATGGATTATCAGGATGAAATCGAACTTTTTTACAGCCGTTACAGCGTTGAGCTGATCCGCGCACCTGAGGGTTTCTTCTACCTTCGTCCGCGCTCAACCACGCTTATTCCACGTTCTGTATTATCAGAACTGGATATGATGGTTGGGAAAATTCTATGTTATCTGTACCTTAGCCCAGAGCGTCTGGCGCATGAAGGCATTTTTACTCAGCAAGAGTTATATGATGAATTGCTGAGTTTGGCTGATGAAAGCAAGCTGCTGAAATACGTCAACCAGCGGTCTACCGGTTCAGATCTCGACAGACAAAAACTTCAGGAAAAAGTCAGAACTTCGCTCAACCGACTGCGCCGACTTGGCATGGTTTATTTTATGGGCGCTGACAGCACCAAGTTTAGAATTACCGAAGCCGTGTTCCGCTTTGGAGCAGATGTTCGCAGCGGTGACGACGCGCGGGAAGCGCAGCTGCGTATGATCCGCGATGGCGAAGCGATGCCAATTGAAAACAGCCTGTCGCTCAATGATGAAAATGACGAGAGCGAAGCGCAGGCAGACAATGGGCCAGAAGCTGTAGAGGATGAACAGGAATGATTGAACGCGGTAAATTTCGCTCACTGACGCTGGTCAACTGGAACGGTTTTTTTGCCAGAACCTTTGACCTCGATGCGCTGGTTACCACACTTTCCGGCGGCAACGGAGCCGGTAAGTCAACCACCATGGCCGCGTTCGTTACGGCACTGATCCCTGACTTGACCTTGCTGCACTTTCGTAACACCACCGAAGCCGGTGCCACCTCGGGTTCTCGTGATAAAGGCCTGCACGGTAAGCTGCGCGCGGGCGTGTGTTATTCGACGCTAGACGTCGTCAACTCGCGCCATCAGCGCGTGATTGTTGGCGTGCGTCTGCAGCAGGTTGCCGGTCGCGACCGTAAAGTCGACATTAAACCCTTTACCATTCAGGGGCTGCCTACCTCAGTTCAACCGACGGAAATTCTTACTGAAACCGTCGGTGAACGTCAGGCTCGCGTGCTGTCTTTGCAGGAGCTGAAAGAGCGCGTCGAAGAGATGGAAGGGGTGCAGTTCAAACAATTCAACTCCATCACCGATTACCACTCGCTGATGTTTGACCTGGGCGTTATCCCGCGTCGTCTTCGTTCAGCCTCCGACCGCAGTAAGTTTTATCGACTGATTGAGGCCTCGCTGTACGGTGGGATCTCAAGCGCCATTACACGCTCGCTGCGCGACTACCTGTTGCCAGAAAACAGCGGCGTGCGTAAAGCCTTCCAGGATATGGAGGCGGCGCTGCGTGAAAATCGCATGACGCTCGAAGCGATCCGCGTTACGCAGTCAGACCGCGACCTGTTTAAGCATCTTATTTCAGAGGCCACCTCCTACGTAGCCGCGGACTATATGCGCCACGCCAACGAACGGCGCATTCATCTTGACGGCGCGATGGTGCTGCGTAACGAACTGCTGACCAGCCGTAAACAGCTGGCCAGTGAGCAGTATCGCCACGTTGAGATGGCGCGTGAACTGTCGGAGCAGAGCGGTTCGCAGAGTGACCTCGAAACTGACTATCAGGCTGCCAGCGACCACCTGAATCTGGTGCAAACGGCCATGCGCCAGCAGGAAAAAATTGAGCGCTACCAGTCAGATTTGGAAGAGCTGACCTACCGCCTTGAAGAGCAAAATGAAGTCGTTGCCGAAGCCAGCGAACTGCACGCCGAACACGAAGCGCGCGCCGAAGCTGCCGAGCTTGAAGTCGACGAACTGAAAAGCCAGTTGGCGGATTACCAGCAAGCACTTGACGTGCAGCAAACGCGCGCCATTCAATATCAGCAGGCGTTGCAGGCGATTGAACGTGCCCGCGAGCTTTGCCAGCTGCCAGACCTTGCGCTTGAAAATAGTGAAGACTGGCTCGAGACTTTCCACGCTCGTGAGCTGGAAGCCACCGACACACTGCTGATGCTTGAACAGAAAATGAGCGTAGCGCAGGCCGCGCACAGTCAGTTTGAAAACGCCTATCAGCTGGTGGTGAAAATTGCCGGTGAAGTGAGCCGCAGTGCCGCGTGGCAAACCGCGCGTGAACTCCTGCGTGACTGGTCTTCGCAGCAGCATCAGGCCGAGCGCGTTGAGCCGTTACGCATGCGTTTGACCGAACTTGAAAACCGCCTGCGCGAACAGCAGGACGCCGAACGTCAGCTTCAGGAATTCTGTAAGCGCACCGGTCAGGACGTTCAGCCGGAAGATCTCGACGAGCTGCAGCGCGAGCTGGATGTGCAAATTGAAGAGCTTTCAGTCACCGTTTCCCAGGCCGGTGAGCGCCGCATGGAAATGCGTCAGGAGCTTGAGCAGATACAGTCTCGCATCCGTGAGTTGACCGCCCGCGCGCCGGTTTGGCTGGCGGCGCAGGACGCATTGACCCAGCTGAGTGAACAGAGTAAAGAGCCGCTGGAAAACAGCCAGCAGGTCACCGAGTTCATGCAGCAGCTGCTTGAAACGGAACGTGATACCACGGTTGAGCGTGACCAGGTCGCGGCCCGCAAGCGTAAAATTGAAGGCCAAATCACCCGACTAAGCCAACCGAGCGGTGCAGAAGATTCGCGGATGATTGCGCTAGCCGAACGTTTTGGTGGCGTGCTGCTTTCAGAAATTTATGACGACGTGACCCTCGACGATGCACCTTACTTCTCTGCGCTGTATGGCCCATCGCGTCATGCGATTGTGGTGCCTGACCTGTCTTGTATTCGCGACCAGCTCGACGGACTCGATGACTGCCCTGAAGACCTGTATCTGATCGAAGGGGATCCGCAGTCGTTCGATGACAGCGTTTTTGCGGTCGAAGAGATGCAAAAAGCCGTGCTGGTGAAAACGGGCGATCGTCAATGGCGCTATTCTCACTATCCGGAAGTGCCGCTGTTTGGCCGCGCCGCCCGTGAAAATCGTCTTGAAGTGCTGCACAAAGAGCGTGAAAACCTCTCTGAGCGCTATGCCAATCTGTCATTTGACGTACAGAAAATCCAGCGTTCGCACCAGGCTTTCAGCCGCTTTATCGGCAGCCATCTTGCGGTTGCCTTTGATACCGATCCAGAAGCGGATATTCGCGCCTTAAGCGGTCGTCGCGGCGAGCTTGAGCGCGCACTGAATGCCCACGAAGGTCAGAATCAGCAGCAGCGCCAGCAGTACGATCAGGCAAAAGACGCCGCCGCCTTGCTTAACAAGTTACAGCCTCGCGTCGGTTTACTGTGTGATGAAACGCTCATTGACCGGGTTGAAGAGCTGCGCGAAGAGCTTGACGAAGCCCAGGACGCGGCGCGTTTCATTCAACTGCACGGCGTTTCGCTGGCCAAACTTGAGCCACTGGTTTCAGTACTGCAAAGTGACCCTGAGCAGCATGAGCAATTAAAAGAAGATTATGCGCAGGCGCAGCACAGCCAACGCCTTGCCAAGCAGCAGGCCTTTGCCCTGACGGAAGTCGTACAGCGTCGTGCGCACTTTGGCTATACCGACTCTGCCGGCATGCTGACCGAAAACTCTGATTTGAATGACAAGCTGCGCCATCGTCTCGAAAGCGCCGAAGGCGAGCGCAGTCGTGCTCGCGAGCAGGTTCGTCAGCATCAAACGCAGTATACGCAGTACAGCCAGGTCTTGGCCTCACTTAAAAGCTCGTTTGAAGCCAAGCGTGACATGCTCAAAGAGCTGGGTCAGGAGCTGCAGGATATCGGCGTTCAGGCCGATCCGAATGCCGAAGCTCGCGCCCGTGCACGTCGTGATGAACTGAATCAGTTGCTTAGCACTAACCGTGCACGCTGTAATCAGCTCGAAAAACAGATCACCTTCTGCGAAGCCGAAATGGACAACCTGCAGAAGAAACTGCGCAAGCTTGAACGCGATTATCATCAGAGTCGTGAACAGGTGGTTACCGCGAAGGCGGGCTGGTGTGCGGTAATGCGTCTGGTGAAAGATAACGGCGTTGAGCGTCGTCTGCACCGTCGCGAGTTGGCCTACATGGACGGCGACGAGCTGCGTTCTATGTCAGATAAATCACTGGGTGCGCTGCGCCTGGCGGTGGCCGATAATGAACACCTTCGCGACGTGCTGCGCATGTCCGAGGATCCTAAACGTCCTGAACGAAAAATCCAGTTTTACATTGCGGTTTATCAGCATCTGCGCGAGCGTATTCGTCAGGATATCATTCGCACCGACGATCCTGTCGAAGCCATTGAACAGATGGAAATCGAGCTGGGTCGATTGACCGAAGAGCTGACTGCGCGTGAGCAACAGCTGGCGATTAGCTCAAAAAGCGTGGCTAACATTATTCGTAAAACCATTCAGCGCGAGCAAAACCGCATCCGCCAGCTGAACCAGGGATTACAGGCCGTAGCCTTTGGACAAGTGAAAAGTGTGCGCTTGAATGTTAACGTGCGCGAGGCTCATGCCGGTCTGCTCGACGTGCTTTCAGAGCAGCAGGAGCAGCATCAGGACTTGTTTACCAGCAATCGTCTTACCTTCTCGGAGGCGTTGGCCAAGCTGTATCAGCGCCTGAATCCGCAGATTGATATGGGGCAGCGTACGCCGCAAACCATTGGCGAAGAGCTGTTGGACTATCGTAACTATCTTGAGATGGAAGTTGAGGTTAACCGCGGTTCCGACGGCTGGCTGCGCGCAGAGAGTGGGGCGCTATCGACCGGTGAAGCTATCGGTACTGGGATGTCGATTCTGGTCATGGTAGTGCAGAGTTGGGAGGATGAGTCGAGCCGCCTGCGCGGAAAAGACATTTCACCTTGCCGCCTGCTGTTCCTTGATGAGGCTGCCCGTCTGGATGCCAAGTCGATCGCTACGCTGTTTGAGCTCTGCGACCGCCTGCAGATGCAGCTGATTATCGCTGCACCGGAGAATATCAGTCCCGAGAAAGGCACCACGTACAAGCTGGTGCGTAAAGTATTCCAGAATACCGAGCACGTTCACGTGGTGGGCCTGAGAGGCTTTGCTGCCGAGCTTCCTGCTATAGAAAAGACGGAGGCTGATATCGCCGCTGAAGGCTAGTCTTTGTATTAGCTACATTTACTTGCAACTTTTACTAACAAAGAAGGGCAGATAATTGATTGCCCAACGGAAAGCCCTGACTGAATAATAGCGGTCGGGGCTTTTTGTTTTATGCTGCTTTTTTACCCATTCCTAGGGCGAAAAATCAGAAACACCGGTCGAAAGCTTTAATTCGGCCGGCGTGTAACATAAAGTCTTGTTATGACTTGGGCGGCAATTATCTTGTGGACCTGAGCAAAGTTAACATTCTGTCTATATACTTAATCTACGGGCAGTTTCTGGCAGTCATTTAGCGATGTCGCTTTTATGGTATTTAAGTGAGGCAGGGAATGATGCTTAAGCGTAATGAGTCTCTCAGGGTGCTGATGGCCAGCAGTTTGTTGGCGGCCAGTATTGCCCCATTAACCCAGAGCTATGCGGCAATGCCGACTATGCCGGTTAAAACCACCACGCTTTCTAGCGTGCAGAGTATGAACCACCTGCAGGCCGAGCTGCCCGTTGGCGTAAAGCCGCTTTATCTCTCTACTCTGTCTTCTCTTTACGCCGCGAATCACATGCAGCCGATGTGGCAAGACCGCGACGCAATTCATCAATTCCAGCAGCAACTCGCCGAGCTGGCTATTTCTGGGGTGCAGCCGCAGTTTACCCAATGGGTTAGATGGCTAACCGATCCCAGCATTAAGGGTATGGCGCGTGATGTGGTGCTGTCCGATGCGATGCTCGGTTATTTGCAATTCACCAGCGGCGTCGAAGTTAACGGCAGCAATTGGCTGTACAGCAATACGCCTTATAAAATGACCACGCCGCCACTGACCGTTATCAATCAGTGGCAGCTTGCCGTACGCCACGGCACCACGGCGCACTATGTCACGACGCTGGAGCCTCAGCATCCGCAGTATAAGAAAATGCATGCTGCGCTAAGAACCCTACTGGCGGATTCGCAGACGTGGCCGCAAATGACCAGTCTGGTGAGCCTGCGTCCTGGGCAAATCAGCAATGATGTGCCGGCGCTGCGCCAGATCCTCGAACGTAGTCAGACAATGATTGATGTAACGGATACCTCTACCCCGAAGCCGACGGCTGAAACGATTGCACAAAATACCACCAGTAATAATGTCGAAGATTTTTCGGTAGATGAAACGGCTGACAAGACGCAAAAACCGACGCCTGCCGTGAGCCCTTCCGCTACCTCGGTACAAGACGTATTGCCAACGCCAACGCCAGATTCAACTCAGCCTGCAGCCTCGCAGGCCACCGCGACGCCGGTCGTTACCGTGGCGGATAATCAGTATTCGCCGGATTTGGTTGAAGCCGTTAAACGTTTTCAAAAATGGCAGGGAATAGAGGCTGATGGAATTATTGGCCCAGGCACGCGTCAGTGGCTAAATGCTTCGCCGCGCCTCAGAGCAACGCTGCTGGCGTTGAACATACAGCGTTTGCGCATTCTGCCGGGTGACGTCACCAACGGAATTATGGTGAACATTCCCAACTATTCTTTGAAGTATTATCTCAATGGCAATGAAGTCCTCTCGTCACGCGTCATCGTTGGTCGTCCAAGCCGCAAAACGCCGTTGATGAGCAGCGTGCTCAGCAACGTAGTGCTTAATCCGCCGTGGAACGTGCCGACTACGCTGGTGCGCCAGGATATTGTACCCAAAGTGATCCGTGACCCCGGTTATTTGCAAAAGCACGGTTTTACCCTGCTTTCGGGCTGGAGCAATGACGCGGAAGTGATTGATCCTTCGACCATCAACTGGAGCATGGTGTCTCCCGATCACTTCCCGTATCGCGTGCGTCAACAGGCGGGTTCGATGAGTGCGCTGGGCCGTTACAAGTTCAACATGCCGAGTTCGGATGCGATTTATCTTCACGACACGCCAAACCATAATCTGTTCCAACGAGACTCGCGTGCGTTGAGCTCAGGCTGTGTGAGGGTAAACAAAGCCTCCGAGTTGGCTAACATGCTGCTGCAGGATACCGGCTGGAATGATGCGCGCATCTCGTCTACTGTTCAGGGCGGCAGCACGACGTTTGTCCCTATTCGCCATCGTATACCTGTAAAATTGTTCTATTTAACCGCTTGGGTTGCTGAAGACGGTAAGCCGCAGTTTAGAACAGATATTTACAATTATGATTCAACAGTGAGATCTGGCGCACAAATATTGTCACAGGCCGAAAAACTGTTGTAATAAGTGCAGTAATTTTAACCTGATAAGTGTCTGAAAGACTGACTCATAAAGTGGGACCATCACGGAGCAGGCCTGCATCATAGGGCATTCACCCGGTTGACTCACTTTATCAAGGCGGTTATGGTTGCGAGGGGTCAAATTATGGCCCCTTTTTCTCACCTTCTTTTAGATATAGCTATCAGGTAATTGACTTTAAATGGACCAAATAGACAAATATCGACGTAAATGGCTTGCACTTGGCGGTGCGGCTATGGGCGTTGCGCTGCTTCCTGGCAAGGCATTTGCGACGCTTTCAACACCTAGACCCCGTGTTTTGGTGATTAACAACCTCCACACTGGTGAAACCCTCAAAACCGAGTTTTTTGATGGTAAGAAGTACAACAGGGATGAGTTGGCGCGATTGAATCATTTGTTCCGCGATTATCGTGCTGGTGGGCAGGTGACCAAAATCGATCCACAACTTTTCGACCACCTCTATCGTCTGCAGATCATGTTGGGAACCAATAAACCGGTTCAGCTGATTTCGGGCTACCGTACTTTGGCGACCAACAACAGCATGCGCAAACCTGGCAGCGGCGTCGCAAAACACAGTTATCACACGTTGGGCAAAGCCATGGATTTCCATATCCAGGGCGTTGATTTGGCGAATATCCGCAAAGCAGCGTTAAAAATGCGGATGGGTGGTGTAGGATATTATCCACGAAGTGACTTTGTGCACATCGATACGGGACCGAACCGAACCTGGTCCTGACGGTGTGCGAAAATCAGGAAAAAATCATACCTCTGGGACTTGCTATGCGTTTAAGAGCCAGGGGTATGCGTGGAGCTTAAATGAAATATCACATCATTCCGGTAACGGCATTCAGCCAGAACTGCTCAGTTATTTATTGTCCTAAAACCAATCAGGCCGCCGTTGTCGACCCCGGTGGTGATGCCGAGAAGATCAAAGCTGAGGTTGCTGCTCTGGGCGTAAACATTACTCAGGTTTTGCTCACTCACGGACATCTCGACCACGTCGGAGCCGCAGCCGAACTCGCCGCACATTATCAGGTTCCCATTATTGGTCCGCACAAGGAAGACGCCTTCCTGCTCGAAGGGTTACCGGAACAGGCGCGCATGTTTGGTTTGGAACACTGTGCCGCTTTTACTCCAGATACTTGGTTGGCGGAGGGCGATGTGGTCAAGGTTGGTGAAGAGAGTCTGTCGGTGCTTGAGTGTCCGGGACACACGCCTGGACACATCGTCTTTATTAATGATGCGGCGAGATTTGCAGTATCCGGTGACGTGATTTTTAAAGGCGGAGTAGGGCGCAGCGATTTCCCACGCGGAAACCATGAAGATTTGATCAACGCGATCAAGACCAAACTTTTGCCGCTGGGTGACGATATCGTCTTCCTGCCGGGCCATGGTCCAATGTCCAATTTAGGCCACGAAAGAAAAACCAATCCTTTCCTGCAGGACGAGCAGCCTATCTGGTGAGTGTCGATGCATTAAAAAAGCCAGCGCGGAGCTTTCCGGCTGGCTTTTTTATTACCCATAATTCAGCGGATTACAGTACTGCGACAATGGCTTCGCACAGCGGCGCCATATTATCGAGAGTAATACCCGCCACGTTGATACGGCCAGAATTCACGGCGTAAACGCCAAACTCCGAACGCAAACGCAGAACCTGGTCTTTACTCAGTCCACTAAATGAGAACATGCCGTTCTGTTGAATAATAAAGCTGAAATCCTGCTTGGCGCCTTTTTCCTTCAGCGTGGTCACAAACAGTTGACGCATGCGATGAATGCGCTGACGCATATCGCTCAGCTCCAGCTCCCACTGTGCACGCAGTTCAGGGTTGCCCAGAATGGTGGCAACGACCGCGGCGCCGTGTGCCGGGGGGTTGGAGTAGTTAGTGCGGATAACCGATTTGACCTGGCTGAATGCACGGTCGGCGGTTTCGGCGTCAGTGGTAACCAGCGTAAAGGCGCCCACGCGCTCGTTGTAAAGGCCGAAGTTTTTAGAGTACGAACTGGCAACCAGCAACTCTTTATGCAGCGAAGCGAAGATACGCAGGCCCTGTGCGTCTTCTTCCAGACCTTTGGCGAAGCCCTGGTACGCGAAGTCAAACAGCGGCAACCAGCCCTTGGCGACAGAAAGTTCTGCCAGCTGTTGCCATTGCGCGATAGTTGGGTCAATACCGGTCGGGTTATGACAGCAGCCGTGGAATAGTACGATATCTCCGGCCTTGGCGTTATTCAGGCTTTTGAGCATGCCGTCAAAGTCCAGCGCGTGTTTTTCTGCATCGTAATAATTGTATTCAGCTACTTCCAGGCCTGCGGATGAAAACACACCGACGTGGTTTGGCCAGCTTGGATTACTCACCCAAACGCGTTTTGCATCGGTTTGTGTTGCCACAAAATCGGCCGCGATACGCAGCGCGCCAGTACCCCCTGGGGTTTGCGCAGTGCGTGCACGTTTCTCACTGATGATTGCGCTGTCTGCGCCAAACAGCAGCTCTTGCGTGCAGTGTGCGAAATCGGGCAAACCGTCAATGCTCAGATAAGTTTTAGTGGTTTCATTTTCCAGCAAGAACTGCTCGGCCTTTTTAACACTGGCGAGCACCGGCGTCTTACCTGTTTCGTCCTTATAGACGCCAATTCCCAGGTTGATTTTGTCCTGACGATCGTCAGCGCGGAAAAGATCGGTAAGACCAAGGATCGGATCGGCGGGTGCAGCAGTGATTTTTTCAAACATGTGGATACTTCCATGACCAGTGACAAGCAGAATGAGGCATTTAGGTTACCGCCAGATTTGACCTTTGCCAACCGTTTGCGGCAAAAAGAAAGCAGAGTTGTGAGCGGGCCTTCAGCATTAATTTTTCTGATGAAACGGGATAATAAAATCCGAGGGAGCGTTGAGAATTAAGGGAGGGCAAGGCGGAATTAAAATCGAGTCATAAAAAAGGCAGAGCCGAAGCTCTGCCTGATTTTTAGACTTGCGTTGCACCCGAAGGCGCGAGGCTTAGGCTAAATTAGAACTGGTATACCAGACCCAGTGCAACAACGTCGTCTGTCGCCAGACCCAGTGGGTTGTTGTCGTTCAGGCGGTTGATTTTGTAGTCAACATAGGTAGACATATTTTTGTTGAAGTAGTAAGTTGCGCCCACTTCGTAGTATTTGTACAGGTCAGCATCGCCGATACCTTCGATGTCTTTGCCTTTAGACTGAACGTAGGCGATAGACGGACGCAGGCCGAAATCGAACTGGTACTGAGCGATAACTTCGGTCGTTACAGCTTTGTTTGCAAAGCCTTCGTCGTCGTTGTTCGAGTTGGAGATACGAGCAGCATCGCGAGTTTCGGTGTAGAGAGCGGCGAGGTAGATGTTGTTCGCATCATACTTAACTGCGGTACCCCAGCTGCGTGCTTTGTTTTTGTCGTTGCCGTAAGCCAGCGCTTTCTGACCGTCGGTACGGTTAGACTGCGCCATAGACGCTACGATGCCCAGACCGATAGAAGAGGTGTAAGACGTTGACAGCGCATAACCGTCGCCGTTACCGCGCAGGATATCACCGTTGTCGCGGTCGTTTTTGCCCTGGTACTGAACGGCGAAGTCCCATCCATCAACCAGACCAAAGAAGTTGGTGTTACGGTAAGTTGCCACGCCGGTAGAACGACCAGACAGGTAGCCGTCTGAGTAACCAGAGTCGCCGCCGTATTCTGGCATCATATCGGTCCAGCCGATAGTGTCATACATCAGGCCGTAGTTACGACCGTAGTCGAATGAACCGTATTCGTTGAATTTCAGACCTGCGAAGCCCAGACGGGTTTTGTTGCCGCTTTGCGCGTCAGCACCTTCTGAGTTGTTAGCCTGAATGTTGTATTCCCACTGGCCGTAACCGGTGATGTTGTCATTGATCTTGGTTTCGCCTTTGAAGCCGAAACGAACGTAAGACTGGTCGCCATCGCTACCGTCGTCTTTAGAGAAGTAATGCAGACCGTCTACTTTTCCGTACAGATCCAGCTTGTTGCCGTCTTTATTATAGATTTCGGCTGCGTTTGCTGCGCCAGCAGCTAACAAGGCTGGGATTACCACTGCGAGAATGTTGCGCTTCATCATTTATTATTACCCTCATTGGTGTTATTTGGACACCTTGCCACTGCCTACAATAATTTACGGAACTATTGTTGATAGTTTGGTGTCTCCTGTGTCTGAACGCAGTGTTCCATTGAGGGTGCGCTTAATCTACATCGAAAATGCTACTAAACGCCTAAACTTGTTTCAGTGAGAAAGAATGTGTTACAAAATATTAAATTTACGGAACTTTGTGACAGGGATCTAGGTTTAAAAATAGCTAAGGCCAGCATCGCTGGCCTTAGATTTGTATCAAAAGATGTTAAATTAATAACTCTTAATTAATTAGAAGGTTGCATTGCGTGGAGTACGTGGGAAGGGAATAACGTCACGCACGTTTTGCACACCGGTGACATAAGCCACTAAACGCTCAAAGCCCAAACCGAAACCCGAGTGTGGAACAGTGCCGTAGCGACGGAGATCGCGATACCACCAGTAATCTTCTTTATTCAAGCCCATCTCTTCAAGACGCGCATCCAGCACATCCAGACGCTCTTCACGCTGAGAACCACCAATAATCTCGCCAATTCCAGGTGCAAGAACGTCCATTGCGGCTACCGTTTTGCCGTCGTCGTTCATACGCATGTAGAAGGCCTTGATATCTTTAGGGTAGTTTTTCACTACCACCGGCGCTTTAAAATGCTGCTCTGCGAGGTAACGTTCGTGCTCTGAAGAGAGATCAACGCCCCACGACACTTCATTTTCGAACTTCTGACCTGACGCGATGAGGATATTAACCGCGTCGGTGTAGTCGACCTGCGCGAAATCGGACGTTACAAATCGCTCAAGGCGTGAAACAGCATCTTTGTCTACGCGCTCCTGGAAAAATGCCATATCGTCCGCTCGTTCGTCCAAAACTGCTTGGAAAACATACTTCAGCATGCGTTCAGCCAGTGCGGCGATGTCGTCGAGGGTTGCAAAGGCAACCTCAGGTTCTACCATCCAGAATTCCGCCAAGTGGCGGCTGGTGTTGGAGTTCTCGGCGCGGAAAGTGGGGCCGAAAGTGTAAACTTTAGATAACGCACAAGCGTAGGTTTCGCCGTTAAGCTGGCCGGATACGGTCAGGAAGGCTTCTTTACCAAAGAAGTCTTCGCTGTAGTCGATTTCGCCTTTGTCAGTACGCGGCAGGTTTTGCATGTCCAAGGTTGAAACGCGGAACATCTCGCCTGCACCTTCAGTATCGGAGGCGGTGATAAGCGGCGTCGAAACCCAGAAATAGCCGTTTTCATGATAGAAGCGGTGAATCGCCTGTGAAAGGGTGTTACGCACACGCGCTACGGCACCAATCAGGTTGGTACGCGGACGCAGGTGTGCAACTTCGCGCAGGTATTCGATGCTGTGGCGTTTTGCCGCCATCGGGTAAGTATCAGGATCATCAACCCAGCCAACCACCTTGATTGCGGTGGCCTGCAGCTCAAAGCTTTGACCTTCGCCCGGAGAGGCGACCACAATACCGGTGACTTCTACGGAACAACCGGTCGTCAGGCGCAACACTTCGTCCTGATAATTAGGCAAAGAATTATTAACGACGGCCTGTAACGGATTAAAGCAGGAGCCGTCATAAACGGCGACGAAGGAGATGCCAGCTTTTGAATCTCTCCGGGTACGCACCCAACCGCGTACGGTGACTTCACTGTCAACCGCAGCACGGCCTTGCAGTACGTCGACTACAGGCACAACGCTCATAGATTTCTCTCTTAAAATAGTTCTGATGATACCGATGGTTTTAAATTCGTATTAAAAACCTGCTTGGAAAGCCACACCTTTATAAAAAAGGGTTTTGCTATGTTACTTAGCCTTTTTCAGGACACAAGAAGAAATCGCCGCCGGAACGCAACATTTATGCTGCGGCGGCGATATCTTTAAATAGGTTTAAAGCAAAGAGTGGGGAAGTGGTGAAAAAGTAGCTTATTTCGCTTCTTCTCTTCTTCTATATAAAGAAGAGAAGAAGCAGGCCTGATAGAGATAAAGAAGAATTTAGCCGCGAGAGGGCGTGTTTCTGGGGGCGTATTTTGCCCCTTCTCCCATTTTTTCAACGGGGAAAGGGGCGGCGTCACAGAACTAAGACGCTTTCTTCACCAAGGGTAAATCAAAAGCTTTGCGCAGAGCCTTAACAAAGGCCTTGTCCTGACAAATCGTTTTGCCCGGGCTATCTGAAAGTTTGGCCACCGGCTTGCCATTGCACTGCACCAGTTTGATGACAATATTCAGCGGTTTTACGTCGGGAATATTGCAGGTTAAACGGGTGCCAATACCAAACACCAGATTGACGCGCTGATGGAAGCGGCGATAGAGGTCGAGCGCCTTATCCAAGTCCAGATTGTCCGAGAAGACCAGCGTTTTAGTCATCGGATCGATACCGAGTTTCTGATAATGGGCAATCGCTTTCTCGCCCCATTCAAACGGATCGCCCGAGTCATGGCGCAGACCCTGATAAGCGTTGGCAAACTTCGAACCAAAGTCGCGCAGGAAAGCGTCCATGGTAATGCAGTCGGTCAGCGCAATCCCTAACTGGTCAGGATATTCATCCAGCCACGCTTGCAAGGCGGCGCGCTGACTGTTGGCCAGCACTGGACTCAGCTGCTGATGCGCCTGAAACCACTCATGCGCCTGGGTACCCACGGGACTCAGCTGCAGTTTGTGCGCCAAATCGTAGTTGCTGGTGCCCACCAGATAAGGAAACTCTTCTTTTAACGTGCTGACAATCGCCCGCTGAACGGCGCCAGAAAAGCGGCGGCGCGTGCCGAAGTCCATGAGTTTAAAGGCCGAGATATCAACGTCGGCAGAATCTTGCCTGAATTTTTGCAGATTTTTTCGTAGCTGTTCAACCGCCATTTCGGGCGTAACGTCCGGGGAGCGATGCTGGTGAACCACCTCACTGATCACCGCCAGCAGTGGCACTTCCCACATGATAACCTCGCGCCACGGGCCTGAGATGCGAATATGCAAATGCCCGCTGCGGTTCGATACCTCAACGTGTTCAGGGTTGTAGCGGAATGAACGCAGCCACTGCAAATAGTCCTGACTGAAGAATGGCAGGCTGGAAAGATAGCTGAACTCTTCCTCAGTCAGCGCCAGTTCACTCATCAGTTGAACCTGGTCATATATCTCTTCGGCGTATTCGCCCAGCAGCTCGTCGCCACGGCAACGGAACTCGGCAACGACGCGACTCGTAGCATAACGATGATAGACCGCCTGCTGCATGTGGAGCTTATAGGCATCGGTATCTAACAATGAAGTCAAAATCGGGGAGGCGAATGAAGTCATACGCGCAACATCCTCGTCAGCAACAGGCTATATTCTTGGTACTTGAAACCACAGCGGCATTATCTGCGTTCGTTCACCCAAATCACTGATCTATGTCAGTTCATTGAAATTCACTCGCTTACTGCCTTGCCGTGGCCCTTCTACTTCGAATATTAAATTTGTTTATAACCTGAGTAAAATCGGCAAAGTTCGGGAAGTATACCGCATTATCAAGCCAATGAACCCTCATCTCAGCACAATTCACCGCGCCAGGTCGAGGGCCAATTGTGCCTTGTTAAGGATATTAAACACCGCTTTCCGATAAGTCTTAACAAAAGAATAACCCGTTAAAAATTAATGTCTTTCATTTTAATTTCATTAAATACAGAGAGTTGATCACACTTTTGAGGCGGTGATACGGCGCTCGGCTCCTGCGCAATGAATTGACGACCGGCGAAATAATTTAGTGGCGGTGTTAATGGGAATAGCACAAAAAAGTTAAAAAAAAGTGAATGATTGGCCTGATTATTTTTTATCTTTGCGAGACCACGCTGACCGCTTTGCCTAAAAGCTCGACGGTCGTCGCCAACATCCCGGCAACAATCTGGGAATTTTCGCCTTCTGTGATAAAGTTTATTCTAACCGCGTCACGCGTATCCCAATGAAAACGCCAAAAGGTTCTTTTATGACTGACCAGCTGCAAACGGAACAACAGACCGACGCATCAGAACATCCGCAGGTAAAATATCGTCACGACTACCGCGCCCCGGATTACACCATTACTGATATTGATTTGGATTTCGACCTCGATGCGCAGACCACCGTGGTCACTGCCGTCAGTCAAGTCAAACGCCTGGGTGCAGAAGGCGCTGAGCTGGTGTTAAACGGCGAAGACCTGACGCTGATTAGCCTGAAAATTAACGGTCAGGACTGGCCAAACTATCAGCTGCGTGAAGGCAAGCTGGTGATTAAGGGTTTGCCAGAAGCCTTTGAGCTGAAAATTGTGAACGAAATCCATCCGGCCAAAAATACGGCTCTTGAGGGGTTGTACCTGTCGGGTGAGGCGCTGTGTACCCAGTGTGAAGCGGAAGGTTTCCGTCATATTACCTATTATCTGGATCGTCCAGACGTTCTGGCGCGATTTACCACTCGCATTGTAGCCGACAAAGCGCTTTATCCTTACTTGCTCTCCAATGGCAACCGCGTTGACGGCGGCGAATTGGAGGGCGGTCGTCATTGGATTAAATGGCAGGATCCGTTCCCGAAACCTTGCTACTTGTTTGCCGTTGTAGCCGGTGACTTTGACGTGCTGCGTGACAACTTTATTACTCGCTCCGGGCGTGATATCGCGCTGGAGATTTTCGTCGATCGCGGCAATCTTGACCGCGCCGACTGGGCGATGGAGTCACTGAAGCAGTCAATGAAGTGGGACGAAACGCGTTTCAATCTAGAATATGACCTTGATATCTTTATGATTGTTGCCGTTGATTTCTTTAATATGGGTGCAATGGAGAATAAAGGCCTCAACGTTTTCAACTCTAAATACGTGCTGGCCAAGGCGGAAACCGCCACCGATAAAGACTATCTCGGCATTGAAGCCGTTATCGGACACGAATATTTCCACAACTGGACCGGCAACCGCGTGACCTGCCGCGACTGGTTCCAGCTGAGCCTGAAAGAAGGCCTGACTGTGTTCCGTGACCAGGAGTTCAGCTCTGACTTAGGTTCCCGCTCCGTTAACCGTATCGACAACGTTCGCGTGATGCGCGGCGCGCAGTTCGCCGAAGATGCCAGTCCGATGGCGCACCCGATCCGTCCCGAAAAAGTTATTGAAATGAATAACTTCTACACACTGACCGTGTATGAAAAAGGGTCGGAAGTGATCCGCATGCTGCACACTTTACTGGGTGAGCAGCAGTTCCAGGCAGGTATCGCGCTTTACTTCGAGCGTCATGACGGCAGTGCGGCAACCTGCGATGACTTCGTGCAGGCGATGGAAGACGCATCCAACGTCGATTTATCGCTGTTCCGCCGCTGGTACAGCCAGTCTGGTACGCCTATTTTAACCGTGCGTGATGACTATGACGTTGAGAAGCAGACCTATACCTTAACCGTGAGCCAGAAAACGCCGGCAACCCCGGATCAGACTGAGAAGCTGCCGCTGCACATCCCGCTGGATATCGAACTATACGACTCGCAGGGTGGTGTTATCGAGCTTAAGCAGGGAGGTCAGAAGGTCAGTAATGTGTTGAACGTGACTGAAGCGGAGCAAACCTTTGTTTTTGAAGACGTTGCTTATCAACCTATCCCTTCTTTATTACGCGAGTTTTCTGCGCCGGTTAAGCTGGACTACAAGTATGGCGATCATCAACTGACCTTCTTGATGAAACACGCCAGCAACGATTTTTCTCGCTGGGACTCGGCGCAGAGTCTCCTGGCCATTTATATCAGGCTGAATGTGGCGCGTCATCAGCAGAAACAACCACTGTCTTTGCCGCTGCACGTGGCCGATGCTTTCCGCGCCGTGTTGCTGGATGAAAATGTCGATCCCGCACTGGCCGCGCAGATCCTGACTCTGCCGTCAGAAAACGAAATCGCCGAACTTTTCAGTATTATCGACCCTGAAGCCATTAGCGCGGTGTATGAGTCTATTACGCGCTGCCTGGCAGCTGAAATGGCCGATGAATTCCTGGCGGTTTATCACGCCAACAGTCTGGCGTCTTATCGCGTTGAGCATGCCGATATTGGTAAACGCTCACTGCGCAACGTCTGCCTGCGTTATTTGGCATTCGCCGATGCGGCACAGGCAGACAAGCTGGTCAGCACGCAGTTCGAACAGGCTGATAACATGACTGATTCTCTGGCGGCGATGTCTGCAGCCGTGGCGGCAAATCTGCCATGCCGCGATGCTTTGCTGGCTGCCTACGACGATCGCTGGCATAAGGACGGCCTGGTGATGGACAAATGGTTCATCCTGCAGGCCACCAGCCCGGCCGCCGACGTGTTGGCGCAGGTACGCAGTCTGTTGACGCACCGTTCGTTCACCATGGGTAACCCGAACCGCATTCGCTCGCTGATTGGCGCATTCGCTCAGGGTAACCCGGCGGCGTTCCACGCGACAGACGGCAGCGGTTATGCCTTCCTGGTCGAAATGCTGACCGACCTTAACACCCGTAACCCGCAGGTGGCTGCACGCATGATTGAGCCGCTGATCCGCCTCAAACGTTACGACGCAGGCCGTCAGGCGTTGATGCGCCAGGCACTGCAGCAGTTAAAAGGTCTGGAAAATCTTTCCGGTGACCTGTACGAGAAAATCACCAAGGCGCTGGATGCATGATTGATTGGTTGAAGGGGTAAAAGCGAAAGGGCGACAGGAATGTCGCCCTTTTTTATGGCTCATGAAGAGAGTTAACGCTGTGCCAGTTTGGCTTCGGTGTTGGGCAACTGTGGGCGCAACACGCGGTCCAATACCTGTTCTTCCAGCTCCGCAAGCCGGACGGAGCCTCGGCGGCGTGGACGCGGTAAATCAACCAGCAGGTCCAGCCCGACCTCGCCTTGTTCGATAAGAATCACTCGATCTGCAACGGTGACGGCTTCGCTGACATCGTGCGTCACCAGCAGTACGGTAAAGCCGTGTTGTTGCCACAGGCGCTCAATCAGACTTTGCATCTCAATGCGGGTCAACGCGTCAAGCGCGCCCAAGGGTTCGTCGAGCAGCAGCAGGCGAGGGCGATGCACCAGCGCGCGTGCCAAAGCAACGCGTTGCTTTTGACCACCGGAAAGCGCGGCGGGCCATTCGTTGGCACGATCGGCCAGGCCGACTTCTTCAAGCGCCGCCTGAGCCGCCGGTCGCCAATTACCCTTCAGGCCAAGACCGACGTTATCGATAACCTTTTTCCACGGCAGCAGGCGGTCATCCTGAAACATCAAGCGGGTATCATCCTGAACGTTGCTCAGCTGCGCGCTGCCGCTGAGCAGTTCGCCGCGGGTGGTTTTTTCTAATCCTGCCAGCAGACGCAGAAGCGTGCTTTTACCGCAGCCGCTGCGTCCGACAACTGCCACAAACTGCCCGGGCGAGATGCGAAGATTAATATCTTTTAAGACGGCACGATGACCATAATTTTTGACAATGCCTGCCAGCGTGACCGGCGTGCCTTGAGGAATACGCGTGGGTTCACTCATGCGGCCTCTCCTTGTTTCTTCTGGTAGGCGGGATGCCAGCGTAGCCAAACGCTTTCCAGCGCTCGGGCCAGCATGTCGGCCAGTTTGCCAAGAATGGCGTAAAGCACAATCGCCACCACGACGACGTCTGTCTGCAGGAACTCGCGGGCATTCATCGCCAGATAACCGATGCCGGAGTTGGCAGAAATTGTTTCTGCTACGATAAGCGTCAGCCACATAAAGCCGAGGGCAAAGCGCACGCCAACCATAATGGATGGCAGTGCACCGGGTAGCACGACCTGAATAAACAGCGGGAATCCGGAAAGTCCGTAGCTGCGCGACATTTCCAGCAGGCCGCGGTCAATATTGCGAATGCCGTGATAGGTGTTGAGATAAATCGGGAACAGCGTGCCCAGCGCCACCAGAAAAATCTTGGCGGATTCATCAATACCAAACCACAAAATGACCAGCGGGATCAGCGCTAGATGCGGGATGTTACGCAGCATTTGCATTGAACTGTCTAGCAGGCGCTCGCCCCAACGAGAAAGACCTGTGATAAATCCGAGCAGCAGGCCAATACTGCCGCCGATAACAAAGCCGGTTAGCGCCCTGAAGGTGCTGATTTTCAGGTTTTGCCACAGATCGCCGGATTTCGCCAGCGTCCAGAATGCCTCTACCACGGCGCTCGGGGCCGGCAGAATACGGTTTGAAAGCCAGCCAGCCTCCACCGCCAACTGCCAGGCGGCGAGTAACACCACAGGCAACACCCACGGGCTAATTCTGTCTAACCAACGCTCAGTCTTGGTGCTCATTCTGTGGTCCTTAACTTTCTGATACGCGCTGAGGTGCAAAGTCGTGGGCGACCAGCTCGCCGTGCGCCTGAATGGCGCGCCGTGCCGGGGCGTTAACGTCGTCATCAGTGGCTAAATCAAGATGCGGGAACAGCAGTTCGCCGACGCGGTAGGCTTCTTCCAAATGCGGATAACCTGACAGCACAAAGGTATCAATACCCAGGTCAGCGTATTCCTGCATTCTTGCCGCCACGGTTGGACCGTCACCGACCAGCGCCGTGCCCGCTCCGCCACGCACCAGGCCAACGCCCGCCCACAGATTCGGGGCTATTTCCAGTTTGTCGCGATTACCGCCGTGCAACGCCGCCATGCGGTGCTGCCCAACCGAGTCGGTTTTGGCGAACTTGGCCTGTGCCTTGGCAATCGTTTCATCGTCGAGATTGGCTATCAGACGGTCGGCCGCTTTCCAGGCTTCCTCTGTCGTTTCGCGAACAATCACGTGCAGGCGAATACCGAATCTTACGGTACGGCCGTGTTTAGCCGCTTTGGCACGCACCTGCTCAATTTTTTCTTTGACCTGCGCCAGCGGTTCACCCCAGGTCAGATAAAGTTCCACCTGTTCACCGGCCAGTTCCTGCGCGGCTTCTGACGAGCCGCCAAAGTAGAGCGGTGGGCGAGGGGTTTGCACCGACGGATGCAGCAGGCTAGCGCCTTTCACGCTGATGTGTTTGCCTTCGAAGGTCACGGTTTCACCTTCAAGCACTCTGCGCCAGATATGGGTAAATTCGGCTGCCGCCTCATAGCGTTCTTCATGATTTAAGAACAACCCTTCGGCCGCTAACTCTTCCGGGTCACCGCCGGTGACCAGATTAAACAAGGCGCGTCCGTTGGAGAGCCTGTCCAGTGTGGCCGCCTGACGCGCCGCCAGCGTGGGCGAAATAATGCCTGGACGCAGTGCGACCAAAAATTTCAGTTTCTGGGTTGCCGGAATCAACGACGCCGCGACCAGCCAAGAATCTTCACATGAACGACCGGTCGGGATCAGTACGCCACCAAAGCCGAGGCGGTCCACCGCCTGCGCAATCTGCGTCAAATAGCCGTGATCGACAGCCCTGGCACCTTCATTGGTGCCGAGATAATGACCGTCACCGTGAGTAGGTAAAAACCAAAATACGTTCAGACTCATGTAATATTCCTTTTTCTTTCACCGCGGACGGTGAGCTAGCAATTCGGGTTAATTAACGTGTTTCAAAGCCGATCATTGCGCCAGTGCAGGGGCGTGCCAGATGCGGTCCTTGATAATCACGGGCTTGGGCAGCAGATGATTTTGATAGAACAAATCTGCCGTCGCCTGCTGAAGTTTTTCGGTGTGCGCGTCCACCGGCGTAATCGGCTCATCGGGTAAATGAGAGAAATAGGTGGTGATCACTTTTTCCGGCAGACCGGTAGATTTCGCCAGCAGTTGAATACTTTGTTGAGGCTCAGTTTTAACCAGCGCATTGGCTTTGGTTAACACCTTCAGCACGTCAGAAATAAACTGCGGATTAGCTTCGGTAAATTTCTTGGGTGCTAAATAGAAAGAGCCGGTCTGATTGAGCGTGGTGCCATCGATAAGCACGCGCACGCCACCCTGATTAAAGGCGGCAGAATAGTAAGGGTCCCAAATCGCCCAAGCGTCGACGTCGTGCTGTTGGAAAGCCGCCAGCGCATCGGAGGGCGCGAGATTAATGGGTTTGATATCGGTAAATTTCAGATTGGCCTGTTGCAGAGCGCGCAGGACGAAATTATTCGAACTGGAGCCTTTCTGAAAAGCAACCGTGTGCCCTTTGAGGTCGGCGACCGTTTTTATCGGACTGTTTTCAGGCACCAGGATCACTTCTGCCTTGGGCTGAGGAGGCTGATAGCCAACATAAAGCAGGTCTGCCCCTGCCGCCTGGGCAAACAGCGGCGGCAGATCGCCGGTACCACCGAAATCAATGCTGCCGACGTTCAAGGCCTCAAGGATCTGTGGCCCTGCCGGAAATTCTACCCAAGTGATTTTGGTATGAGGAAAACGATTTTCTAATAGATGATGATTTTTGGCCAATATGAGTCCGACTGAGCCTTTTTGAATGGCAACGCGAAACTGAGGCGGATCTTTTTCCTGCGCCTGAGCGGGCAAGACGCTGCCAAGCCCAAGAGTCAGCGCCAATGCGGCAATAATACGTGAGCCAAAAATTTTCATAACGTCTTCCCGTTTATGCGTGAGCGTGTTGACGTTTTGCCCGTGCGATAGCCAGCGTGTGACGATGTCCCAACGCGGTAATAAAGGTTTCAAGCGAGTCATCAAGACGTGCTTGTAAACCTTCTTCCAGCTCCGCCGGGAAGTGTTGATATTGGCCAATCAATTTGTCGTCGGCAAACACGCCTTGTAACACTTCTTGCGCCTTCAAAGCGTTCAGAACCGGTTTCAGTGCGTAGTCAATCGCCAACATGTGGCCGGTTGAACCCGCAGTAGCGAGTGGCAACACCACTTTATGCTCGAGCGCGCGCTCGGGAAGCAGGTCGAGTAGCGTCTTGAGCGCACCGGAAAGGGATGCTTTGTATACCGGCGTCGCAATCAACAGACCATCGGCGGTATCCAGTTGAGCAATAAGCTCTTTTAGCTGCGGGCTGTTAAAATTGGCAAACAGCAGATCGTCGGCAGAAAAATCCTGCAGGCTATAGGAAACAACTTCAACGCCGCGTGCGATGAGCCACTGGTGGCTAAGTGCGAGCAAGGCTGAAGAACGCGACGGCTGACGTGGGCTACCTGCCAGTGATATGACTTTCATTACGACCCCTTATAACCAGTAGTTATATAACTAACGAATTTGTAAAGATTTTGATTTAAATTAGCAGGCGATAGCTTATGACTGGAAATCTAAATTTTAGGATTTTATAGTTCAAAAATGGATAAGAAGGGGAAATCTGTGGCTGTTTGGAGGTTTCCTGTGACCAACATGTTCTACAGAAGAAAATAAAAAGGTATCGTTTGCGTAGAATGCCCTTTTTTGACGGGAATCAATTCCAATTGGCGTTGGCTTAGCCGATAATATCGCCCCGACTGGCCACCAGCCATTAGCCACCGGGACCTCAGGAGAATCCATGTATTATCCCTTCGTTAAGAAAGCACTGTTTCAGCTCGATCCAGAGCGTGCGCATGAATTAACTTTTAGCCAACTTAGGCGTCTTTCTGGTTCCCCTTTCGAGTTTTTAATTCGCCAATCTGTGCCAAGCAAGCCGGTAACCTGCATGGGGGTAAGCTTTAAGAACCCGCTCGGCCTGGCTGCGGGTCTGGATAAAAACGGTGAATGTATCGATGCATTTGGTGCAATGGGATTTGGATTCGTTGAAGTGGGTACGGTGACGCCTCGCGCGCAGGACGGCAATCCCAAGCCAAGAATATTCCGCGTGGTGGAAGCAGAAGGCCTAATTAACCGCATGGGCTTTAATAATCACGGTGTCGATAATTTAGTCAATAACGTCAAAAAATCACACTTCAGCGGCGTGCTCGGCATTAATATAGGTAAGAATAAAGACACCCCGGTTGAGAACGGCAAAGACGATTATTTAATCTGCATGGAGAAGGTTTATGCTTATGCGGGCTATATCGCCATTAATATCTCCTCACCGAACACCCCGGGTCTGCGCTCTCTACAATATGGTGAAGCGCTCGACGATCTGCTCGGATCAATCAAAAATAAGCAGCTTGAACTCCAGCAGCGTCATCATAAATATGTGCCTGTCGCGGTGAAGATCGCACCGGATCTTTCTCCTGAAGAGTTGATCCAAATAGCCGACTCTTTGGTTCGGCATAATATGGACGGCGTTATCGCCACCAATACTACGCTTGAGCGTAAATTAGTCGACGGTCTTATTCATGGCAATGAGGCGGGTGGGTTGAGCGGCCGTCCGGTGCAGATGCAGAGCACGCAGATCGTTCGTATGCTCTCACAGGAGCTTAACGGCAAGCTGCCAATTATTGGCGTCGGCGGCATAGATTCATTAACTGCCGCGCGTGAAAAAATGGATGCGGGCGCTTCATTAATTCAAATCTATTCCGGGTTTATCTACCATGGGCCACAATTGATTAAAAATATTCTCATGAATATATAGTTGTCGCTCACAATAAATTTGTAAACAACGGCAGCCGGGGGGTTTATTTATCCCTCCGGCTCGTTTATATTTTGTTCACTGAGTATTAAATGTACTTAAAAGTCATTAATTCTTTGAGCACGAGGCTAACCTGCGATTTGTCCTATATAGAGGTTACCGCTAAAAGTGTTACCGTTGAGTGATAGGTTTTGTGGCAGTTGGCTCAACAAGATTGAGCGATTGTCGTTAAAGCAGGCGAGGATAAATAGGATAACGAAATGAAAATCAAACCAGATGATAATTGGCGTTGGTATTTTGATGCTGAACATGACCGACTGATGTTGGACTTAGCCAATGGCATGATTTTCCGTTCACGTTTTCCCGCTAAAATGTTAACGCCTGACGCATTCTCAGAATCAACCTTTTGCGTTGACGACGCGGCGTTATATTTCGACTTTGAAGAGCAGTGCAAGAAAATTAAATTAGCCGCCGAACAGCGGGCCGAATTAGTGCTTAATGCGTTAGTGGCGTTCCGATTTTTAAAACCACTTATGCCGAAAAGCTGGCACTTTACTCAACAACATCGTCCGTTCCAGCCTGATAATGGCCAGTTGGCCAGCGTTAACGTTATGGCGTCCGGTGAGCAGGCAACGCTGCTAGTGGTTGAGTCTGGCGATAACGCCAGCCTGTGCCTGTTGGCGCAGGAGCGTCTGACTATTGCCGGTCGCGGCATGGTATTAGGCGATGCGATTAAAATCATGCACGACAGATTAATGCCTGCACAGATTAAATTAGATACTGTCTATGACAGGGCGGTTTGATATTTCCGCCCTGAAGCCGAAAGTTATTTCTCTGGCCTTTCTTATTACGCTATAAAGTTATTAACTTTACCCGTTATTCCAGTATCAAGTCTGACGCTGGCACACAGCTGCACGAAAGAATTTTACCCTGCTTCCCTATCGCCGTCGCTTTCAGTGCGTTAATCTCGCCTTCGACCAGAGTCAGTTTGCAACTTCCACAAATTCCCGCACGACAGGAATACGGAATGCGCAGGCCTTGCTGTTCAAGCTGCTCCAACAAAATCTGCTGATTGTTGCCCTTAAAAGAAGTGCCCTTATAGGTTATAGCGACTTCCTGCGCGGCAGTGGCGGGCATTTCGACGTTTTCAACCACAGTGCCGGCCGAGTAAGGGCGTGCGGGCTTGGTGGCAAGAACCTCTACACTGTCACCCGCGCGAATAATGCCGCTGTTACGCGCAATCATGTTCTGACCAAAGTCCACATCGCCATCGTCGGCGGTGCGATAGCTCTGCAGCGTTTTTAACGGCTCCCCGGAGGGATGCTTTCGGCCTCGCTCGGTGCTGACGGTGGTTAATACGCAGCGGCTGCAGGGTTTGACCAAGTCAAAAATGACGTCGCCCACGCGAATCGTTTGCCAGGTGTCCTCGGCATAAGGCTCCGCGCCGGTTATTACCAGGTTCGGCCGGAACTGCTCCAGTTTTACGCTGGCAGGGCAGCGCTTTTTCAGGTCAAACAGCGAGGCTTCATTTAACAATAAATAGGGATAACCATCGGCAAAGGAGAGCGGGATCTCCGGCTGTTTTTTAACATGGCGGGTAAGGCTCGGCCCCACCCAGCGCAGCTGAACGTCACGTTTGAGGTAACTGCTAAGCCAAGTATTGATGTTTTCGGGCGCAACAAGCGAGGTAAAATGGTTACCCCAAACTTCTGTTGGCTGCGGTTGGCTGTCAAAGTCGCTGAATTTCAACACGACGCTGTCGCTGCCGTCGGGACTGGTTAAGATTAATCCATCCGGTAATAAAGCCGGCATAAACTGAACCAGCTGCGGATACTGGCGAGCGGTAATAAATGTTCCCTGCGGGTCGGCCAGCATAAAAAGACGATCGAAGGCTAAACCGCTGGGGGTAACTTGGGCGTGTGAAAGTTGCAAACCGCGCATGGACTTAACTGGATGTACGTATAATCTTGACAGAGTAACCACTAATGCCTCCAGGCCTCACCAGCGGTAGGCTTCGCAAGGGGATGCCAAATGCTTGGGTAGGGGCTCTTTTTGTGTTGTAACAAGAGACTTTATGACAAGTCGTCAGGATTAGCTATAATGCGCCCCTGTTTTCTCATTATCCGGACCTGGAAACGGTCTCGGGTAATATACTGTTTTGTTCTGTAGGAAATAACTTCTAGGTGATTAAGTCAATATGAACTCTTTGTTTGCCAGCACGGCGCGTGGATTGGAAGAACTATTAAAAAGCGAACTTGAAACGCTGGGTGCGCAGGGCTGCAAAGTGGTGCAGGGCGGGGTGCATTTCGAAGGCGACGATCGCCTGCTGTATAAAAGTCTGCTCTGGAGCCGACTCGCATCGCGTATCCTTCTTCCATTAAATGAATTTAAAGTTCATAGCGATCTCGACCTCTATCTGGGCGTGATGGCGATCGACTGGCCGTCCATTTTTAGCGTTGAAAAAACCTTTGCCGTGCACTTTAGCGGCCTGAATGACGAGATCCGCAACAGCCAGTACGGTGCATTAAAAGTTAAAGATGCGATCGTCGACAGCTTTACCCGCAAAATGGACGAGCGTCCAAATGTGGCAAAACAGCAGCCTGATATTCGCGTTAACGTGTTTTTACAGCGTGATACCGCAAGCGTTGCCCTCGATCTGAGCGGTGAAGGCCTGCACCAGCGCGGCTACCGCGACCTGGCCGGTCAGGCACCGCTGAAAGAGAGTCTGGCGGCGGCCATCGTGATGCGCTCCGGCTGGCAAGCCGGTACGCCAATGGTCGATCCGATGTGTGGTTCAGGCACTTTGCTTATCGAAGCAGCGATGATCGCTGCCGATCGCGCGCCTGGCCTGCATCGTCCGCACTGGGGCTTTACCGCCTGGTCCAAGTTTGATGAAGAACTGTGGCGCGAACTGACCACCGAGGCGCAGGTGCGCACCCGTCGCGCAGTACAGGAAACCACTTCGCGCTTCTTTGGCTCAGACATTGACCGTCGAGTGATTGAGATGGCGAAATCCAACGCCCGTCGCGCCGGTGTGTCTGAGCTGATTAGCTTTGAAGCCTCTGAAGTCGGTAAACTGAAAAACCCGCTGCCGGAAGGTCCGGTGGGCACCCTTATCAGTAACCCGCCTTACGGTGAGCGTCTTGAAAGTGAACCGGCGCTGATTGCGCTGCATAACCTCCTGGGGCGCATTGCCAAAACGCAGTTTGGTGGCTGGCAGATGTCGTTGTTCAGCGCTTCGCCAGAGCTGTTAAGCTGCCTGCAACTGCGCGCCGATCGTCAGTTCAAAGCAAAAAATGGTCCGCTTGAGTGCGTGCAGAAAAACTATCAGCTGGCGGAAAACCCTCTGGGAACCGCCGGTGCGCAGCTTGCCGAAGATTTCGCCAACCGCCTGCGTAAAAATGTTAAGAAATTGGAAAAGTGGGCGAAGCAGCAGGGCATTGAGTGCTACCGTCTGTATGACGCTGACTTGCCAGACTACAACGTCGCTGTTGACCGCTACGGCAGCAAAATCGTGGTGCAGGAATATGCGCCGCCTAAAACGATTGATGCACAAAAAGCGCGTCAGCGCCTGTTTGACGTGATCAATGCGACGCTGTCGGTTTTGGATATCTCCTCAAGCCAGCTGGTGTTGAAAACGCGTGAACGTCAGAAGGGCACCAGTCAGTACGAAAAGCTGGCGCAGAAAGGTGAGTTCCTGATGGTTGAAGAGTTTAACGCCAAGTTTTGGGTTAACCTGACTGACTATCTCGACACCGGCCTGTTCCTTGACCACCGCATTGCCCGTAAAATGCTGGGCGAAATGAGCAGTGGAAAAGACTTCCTGAACCTGTTCGCCTATACCGGCACCGCGAGCGTACACGCCGGACTGGGCGGCGCGCGCAGCACTACTACGGTAGATATGTCGCGTACTTATCTTGAGTGGGCGGAGAAAAACCTGCGTGCAAACGGCTTGACTGGGCGTCAGCATCGCCTGATTCAGGCTGACTGCCTGTCGTGGCTGAGCAATGCCGATGAGCAGTTTGATGTGATCTTTATCGATCCGCCAACTTTCTCAAACTCGAAACGTATGGCCGAAAGCTTTGACGTACAGCGCGATCACTTGGCGCTGATGAAAGATTTGAAACGTATTTTACGTCGCAACGGCACCATTATGTTCTCAAACAATAAACGCGGATTCCAAATGGACGCTGAAGGTCTGAGCAAGCTCGGCCTCAGTGCAAAAGAGATAACCAGCCAAACTGTGTCTCAGGATTTTGCCCGTAACCGCCAAATTCACAACTGCTGGCTGATCACTCACGCCGGCGAGGAAAAATAAAGTCTATGTCGTTAATCAGCATGTCGGGTGCTTGGCTGTCTTTCAGCGATGCACCAATTTTAGACAACACCGAATTACATATCGAACCTAACGAGCGCGTCTGTCTGGTTGGGCGTAACGGGGCGGGCAAGTCGACCCTGATGAAAATTCTCAACCGCGAAGTGCCGCTCGATGATGGACGTATCGTCTATGAGCAAGACCTGATTGTTGCGCGTCTGCAACAGGATCCCCCGCGCAACGTTGGCGGTACAGTGTTCGATTTTGTTTCGGAAGGGGTGTTTGAGCAGGCTGAGCATCTGAAAGCCTATCACGCCATTTCGCACCTGGTTGAAAGCGATCCGAGTGAGAAGAACCTGAACAAATTGGCACAGATTATGGAGGTCCTCGACCACCAGGGTCTGTGGCAGCTCGACAGCCGCATCAGTGAAGTGCTGCTGCAGCTGGGTCTGGACGGCGATACCGAGCTGTCTGCGCTGTCCGGTGGCTGGTTGCGTAAAGCGGCACTTGGCCGTGCGCTGGTCAGTGCGCCAAAGGTATTGCTGCTTGATGAACCGACAAACCACCTCGACATCGAGAGTATTGCCTGGCTGGAAGAGTTCCTGAAGGAGTTCCAGGGCAGCATTATCTTTATCTCGCACGACCGTTCGTTTATCCGCAATATGGCGACCCGCATTGTTGACCTTGATCGCGGCAAGTTGGTCTCTTATCCGGGCAACTATGAGCTTTACCTGACCAGCAAAGAAGAAGCGCTGCGCGTTGAAGACTTGCAGAACGCCGAGTTCGATAAAAAACTGGCGCAGGAAGAAGTGTGGATCCGTCAAGGCATTAAGGCGCGTCGTACCCGTAACGAAGGCCGCGTGCGCGCACTGAAAGCCTTGCGTAAAGAGCGTTCGGATCGCCGTGAAGTGATGGGCACCGCCAAAATGCAGGTGGTTGAAGCCGTTAGCTCCGGCAAAATTGTGTTTGAGATGGAAGACGTTAACTACAGCGTGGCCGGTAAGCAGTTGGTGAGCCATTTCTCTGCCCAAGTGATGCGCGGTGACAAAATTGCTCTGGTTGGCCCGAACGGCTGTGGTAAAACTACACTGCTCAAGCTTATGCTGAGCCAGTTGGAAGCCGACAGCGGTCGTGTTCACTGCGGCACCAAGCTGGAAGTGGCCTACTTTGACCAGCACCGCGCCGAGCTTGACCCGGAACGCACCGTGATGGACAACCTGGCCGAAGGCAAACAGGAAGTGATGGTCAATGGTCGTTCACGTCACGTGCTCGGCTATCTGCAGGACTTCCTGTTCCATCCTAAACGCGCCATGACGCCGGTGAAAGCGTTGTCAGGCGGTGAGCGTAACCGCCTGCTGCTGGCAAAACTGTTCCTGCGTCCCAGCAACCTGTTGATTCTCGATGAACCAACCAACGACCTGGATGTTGAAACGCTGGAACTGCTTGAAGAGCTGATCGACAGCTATCAGGGCACCGTCATGCTGGTAAGCCACGACCGGGAATTTGTCGATAACTCGGCGACCGAGTGCTGGATTTATGAAGGCAACGGCGTGATTAACAGCTACGTTGGCGGTTATCACGATGCGCATCATCAGCGTAAATCTCAGCGCCTGCTGCGTAATTCTGCTCCGGCAGAGACTAAAGCAGCTGCACCGGCCAAAGCGGAACCTGCCAAGCGTGCAGCCGGTAAAATGAGCTACAATCAACAGCGTGAGCTTGAGCAGTTGCCTCTGAAAATCAGCGAGTTGGAAGTGCTGATTGCAGATCTTGGCAAGCAGATGAGTGACGCGAGCTTCTTTACTCGTCCTCATGATGAAACCCAGCAGGTGTTGAATGCCCTTGCCAGCGCCGAGCTCGAACTTGAGCAGGCGTTTGAGCGTTGGGAAGCGCTTGAAGCCCAGAAGAACGGCTAAAGCTGCGCCTTGCCCTTATCGCTTTCTCAATGATGGGAAGGCGATAAGGGTTTCTGTTTTCCCCGTGTTTCGCCATTGAGGAGTTGAATGTGTGTTCACACTCTCATGACCCGCACATACTGTGTCCCCATTGCGATCTGCTGGTGACACTGCCCCCGTTAAAATATGGCCAAAAGGCTAACTGCCCACGTTGTAAATCTACGCTGACCATGTGCTGGAAAGAACCGCGCAAACGTCCAGTTGGCTACGCGCTTAGCGCACTGTTTATGCTGCTTCTGGCTAACATGTTCTCGTTTGTGAACATGAACGTTAAAGGCCTGACCAGCGAAATTACCCTGATTCAGATCCCCAAAGTGCTGGTGGCGGACAACTATGCCAGCATGGCTTCTCTGTTTATGGTGGTGGTACAGCTTATTCCGGCGTTCTGTATGCTGGCAATTATCGTGCTTTGTCTGCCGGTGCGCTTGCCCGGAAGATGGAACATTCGCATTGCCTGGATCCTGTTTCATCTAAAAGCCTGGTGTATGGTCGAGATATTTCTCGCCGGCGTGCTGGTCAGTTTTGTCAAACTGATTGCCTACGGAGACGTGGGTATTGGCACCAGTTTTATCCCTTACGTTTTATTCTGTTTATTACAAGTGCGTGCGTTTCAGTGCACCGATCGCCTGTGGCTGTGGCAGCAGGTTTCACCGGCACCGGCTATTCATCAGCCGCTGAAGGTGGGGCAAAGCGGGCTCTCACAGGGACTGCGCTCGTGTGAATGCTGCATGGCGATATTGCCGGTAAAACAGCAGGTATGTACGCGCTGCGGCAGTAAAGGGCATGCGCGAAAAAAACACAGTCTGCAGTGGACTATGGCGCTGCTGGTGACGTCGGTGATGCTTTATATACCGGCAAATTTATTGCCTATCATGATAACGCAGGCACTGGGGACCAAGTTCACTTCGACGATTATGGCGGGCGTGGTCCTGCTTTGGGGTGAAGGTTCTTATCCGATTGCGATGGTGATTTTTATTGCCAGTATCATGGTGCCATCGTTGAAAATGCTGGCGATTGCCTGGTTATGTTGGGATGCCAAGAGTTCTAAAAAGGTCGATCGTGAACGACTGCACGTGGTGTATGAAATGGTGGAGTTTGTCGGGCGCTGGTCGATGATCGACGTTTTTGTTATAGCG
Organism: Rouxiella sp. S1S-2; assembly: GCF_009208105.1. Taxonomy (NCBI): domain Bacteria; kingdom Pseudomonadati; phylum Pseudomonadota; class Gammaproteobacteria; order Enterobacterales; family Yersiniaceae; genus Rouxiella; species Rouxiella sp. S1S-2. The sequence continues at coordinate 3,881,981 of NZ_WFKL01000001.1, read as the reverse complement.
GTGCTGTCGGCACTGGTCAGAATGGGGCAGTTAATGAGTATTTATCCTGATATAGGCGCACTGCTTTTTGCGCTGGTGGTTATTCTCACCATGTTTGCTGCAAATACATTTGATCCGCGCTTGATTTGGGATCGCTCAGGAACCTTTGAAAATAAGGAAAAATTCGATGACGGACAATAAACATAACCGAGATGAAAACACTTCGGGGGAAGCGGAGGTAGGCACGATCAAACGCTGGTCACCGGTGTGGATCATTCCGATTCTGACGGCGTTGATCGGTGCCTGGATCCTGTTTTATCACTTCAGCCATCAGGGGCCGGAAGTGACACTGATCACCTCTTCAGCCGAGGGTATTGAGGCCGGTAAAACGGCTATCAAGAGCCGCAACGTTAACGTGGGTCAGGTAGAAACCGTGACTCTGAGCGAAGACCTGCAGCAGGTTATTATCAAGGCGCGTCTCGACTCCGGCATGGAGAAAATGCTGAAAGACGATTCGGTATTTTGGGTGGTTAAGCCGCAGGTTGGGCGTGAAGGAATTTCCGGACTGGGTACGCTGCTCTCTGGCGCATATATTCAGCTGCAACCGGGTGGCAAAGGTGACGAGAAAGAGCAGTATAAATTGCTCGACTCACCGCCGCTGGCCTCGCCGGACGCGCAGGGTATTCGCGTAGTGCTTACCAGCGACCGTGCGGGTCAGCTGAATCCGGGTGATCCTGTGCTGTTCCGTGGTTTTCAGGTGGGCACCGTCGAAACCAGCCACTTTGACCCCGAATCACGTCAAATCCGCTATCAACTGTTTGTACGCGCACCTTACGACGGTCTGGTGACCAGCAACGTGCGTTTCTGGAAAGAGAGCGGGGTGAATTTCGACATGTCCTCGGCGGGTATTCGCGTTGAAATGGGCTCGTTGACCACCTTGTTCAGCGGCGGAGTGAGCTTCGACGTTCCGGACGGTTGGGAGCGTGGTGCAAAGGCCGACAACAGCGCCTCGTTCGCGTTGTTTAACGACCAGCGCAGTATTCAGGATTCGCTGTACACCAATCACACCGATTATGTGCTGTTCTTTAGCGATTCTGTGCGTGGCCTGCAGCCTGGCGCGCCGGTTGAGTTCCGCGGCATTCGTTTGGGTACCGTAGGGCAAGTTCCGTATCAGAAGATGGGGATGGGCGGACAAATCGACAATGATTACCGCATTCCGGTGTTGATCCGTATTGAACCTGAGCGCTTTAACAAGCTTCTGGGTAAAGATTTCAACATGGATGAGCGTTTGCAGGCTGGGTTGAAAGCTGGCTTACGTGCTTCACTGAAGTCTGCCAACCTGTTAACCGGTTCGCTTTATGTTGATTTGGACTTCTATCCTAATGCCAAACCGTGGACCGGGCCTAAGACCATTGACGGCCAGGCTATGCTACCCACGGTGAGTGGTGGACTGGCGCAGATCCAGCAAAAATTGATGGCAACGTTGGACAAAATCAACGCACTGCCGTTGACTCCGATGATCAATGAAGCCACCAAAACGCTGGCGGAGAGTCAGAAAACGATGAAGTCTACGCAGCGTACCATTGACTCGCTCAATGCGTTGGTTTCGAGTAAAGAGATGAAAGGCCTGCCACAGGACATGCAAAAAACGCTGTTGCAGCTTAACCGCAGTATGCAGGGCTTCCAGCCTGGTTCACCGGCCTACAATAAAATGGTTGATGACATGCAGCGTCTGGATGAAACTCTGCGTGAACTGCAGCCGGTGCTTAAAACTCTGAACCACAAGAGTAACGCGCTGGTATTCGCCGCCCCAGGGCAAGATGATCCTCAGCCGAAGAAGGCCAAATAATGATGAAATGGATACCTGTCGTCTTAGCGTTATTTCTGGTTGCCTGCAGCAGCGACGGTAAAAAGACTTATTACCAGTTGCCTACGGTGAGTACTGCCGCGTCGGTTGCGGCCGTTAGCGCGGGCGGAGGATTAACTCCGGCCGCCTCGCAGCCGAAACTGTGGATTTCACAGGTTAACGTTGCCGATTTCCTCAGCACATCGGGCCTGGTTTACCAAACCAGCGACGTGCAGTACGTAATGGCGGCAAACAATCTGTGGGCTAGCCCGCTCAGTCAACAGCTGCAGCAAACCCTGCAAACCTACCTGGGACGGAATTTGCCAGGATGGGTAATATCGGGTCAGCAAGCTAATGACGGCAATCAGGAGCAACTTTCGGTTAATGTTACAGGCTTCCACGGCCGTTACGATGGAAGGGCCATAGTGAGCGGCACATGGACTCTTACGCGCAATGGCCAAGTGAGCCAGCATAACTTTAATCTTGAGTTGAAACAGGAAGCGGATGGTTACGATGCGCTTGTCAGAACGCTTTCACAGGGTTGGGCGCAGGAAGCCAACAGTATCGCTTCACAAATAAGATAAATTCTTTTTATTAGTTCGATAAAAAATCCCGGTTCCTGTCAAAGCAGGGGCCGGGATTTTTTTTATGACGATCAGTCGCCTGAGGATATTCCTGCGCGATTAGCTTGCGCGCAATCAATAAAGATAGCGCAATATTGTGACAATGGCGTGAAATTTGCGCATTGACCTGTGGCGAAATCAGGACTATTTGTTAGGTGTGGTCGCAACAGCGAGCCACTGTTTTCTTTCCACTTGACCTGAATAATGAGGGACACGAGGCATGAAGAGACAAAAACGAGATCGCCTGGAACGGGCACAATCACGTGGATACCAAGCTGGCATTGGGGGACGTTCGAAAGAAATTTGTCCTTACCAATCATTAGACCAACGGTCACACTGGCTTGGAGGCTGGCGAGATGCCATGGAGGTCAGGGCAGTCAACGCGTAGGCTGACTCTGACAGAAAAAGGATAACCTCCGCATATGATTTACTGCGGAGGTTTTTTTTACCCTACAGAATCCAAAAATCCGTTGGGTAACAATATACTAGAAAGCAGCAGTGTCTTTAAACAGGCCTACTTTCAGGTCGGTAGCGGTATAGATTACTTGACCGTCAACCAATACTTCACCGTCCGCAACGCCCATGATCAGTTTACGGTTGATCACGCGTTTGAAGTTCAGGCGATAGGTCACCACTTTTGAGGTTGGCAGAACCTGGCCGGTGAATTTGACTTCACCCACACCTAGTGCACGACCTTTACCTTCACCGCCCAACCAGCCGAGATAGAATCCAACCAATTGCCACATTGCATCAAGTCCCAAACAGCCTGGCATCACCGGATCGCCGATGAAATGACAACCGAAGAACCACAAATCTGGATTAATATCTAATTCGGCTTCGACGTAGCCTTTATTATGGCTACCGCCATCTTCGGACATTTTGACGATGCGATCCATCATCAGCATATTGCCCGACGGCAATGGTGGTCCACCTGCTCCGAAAAGTTCACTACGGCCAGAGGCTTCGAGGTCTTCTTTCGTATAGGAATCGCGTTTTTCTACCATGTTCTCTGTAAGCCTTATTTTATTGAAGCACGCATCTTAGCGAACACCTGTAAGCTGAACAAGTCCGATCAGCTACGAGTTAGCAAATTTAACCATCGAAGAGGCCACGGGAAGCGAGGACGCTCCGGCGCAATAACCAGTGCGATTCTCTCTTGAATGAGACTCAGCAAGTTAGGGCTTTCATCGTTTTCTTCGACAGTGGTATAAAGCAGGCCGGTAAGTATGGGCAACGCATCGGCAGCGCTGTCAACGGCCCACAGGTGGAACTGGCCTTCGCGCACCGCATCAATCACCTGCTGATGCAGACAAAGGTTGCGCACGTTGGCGGTAGGGATAATCACACCCTGTTTACCGGTTAAACCGCGGCGTTGGCAAACTTCAAAAAACCCTTCGATTTTTTCATTTGCGCCGCCAATTGGCTGTACGTTACCGAATTGATCGACCGAACCGGTCACCGCAATTTGCTGATTAATAGGCTGCATAGCTAGGGCACTTATTAGCGCGCACAGTTCGGCCAGTGACGCGCTATCGCCATCGACTTCGCCGTAAGATTGCTCGAAAACAATCGACGCGGAGAAGGGCAGGGGCTGATCCAGCTCTAGTTCGGCAATCAGGAAGGCCTGCATAATCATCATGCCCTTAGCATGTAGATTGCCGCCCAGCTCTGCTTTGCGCTCAACGTCGGTGAATTCACCATCGCCAGTGTGAACCACGCAACTGATGCGCGACGGTTCGCCAAAGGCGCGCGGATGTCCAGGATACTCCAGTACGGACAAACCGTTTATTTGGCCAATGACTTCGCCATCGGTCTCGATAAATATTTGACCTAGCTCAATTTCGTCCTGCATACGTTCCTGCAGGTAGCTTTCGCGCCAGGCACGGGTAGAAATCGCCGCATCAAAGGCTTTTGCCGTCAACTCTGGCTCGTCGTTGTACAACTCAGCTTCGGTTAACTGCGCGGAGAGCCAAGATGGGCACAGTGGCAGACAGCCCTGATCGCTGCTAAATCGGACCGCAGCTCTCAGCAACTCAGGCCAGGCATCGACCGACAGGCGCGGTATTTCAAGCTCATCGGCCAGCGTATTGACATAAGCACACCATTTTTGCATGTCCTCAGCTTCTGACAGCGGCAAATCAGCCTCAAACTCGCCGTAAAAAGCCGATTCGAGCAGCTCAGGCTCCATGTCGTTAAGTTCGCCGAGCGAAACGCGGTCACCCACTAGAATCAGTTTAACGTCGAGCGGCATTGCTGGAATGCTTACCGGCAATGGGCGCGCCTCATCGGGAGAAACCCAATGGTAACTTTCCTGCGTGAGCATCTGCTTAAGACGCAGCCACAGTAGCGGCTGAGCCAACAATGAACGCACTGACAAAATCAGCACGCCACCATTAACCTGATGAATCAAGCCGGGTTGCAGCTCAATCTGGTCCTTATAGAGACGAACACAGCCAAAAAGCTGCTCTGGCTCAATCCACTCCTGATACAGACAGCTTGCCGAAGCACTGAACGGCGCGTTGGGGTCCTGGGCAGGCTGCACGTGAATTTTTCTTCCATCAATCTGGTATTCACTGCCCACCAGTTCTTCGGCTTCAGGTAACAGTTCGGTGACCACATCGGCAATGCGCGAAAGGTAGTCACGACTTTCCTGAGCCTTGACCGTCATAAAGCGCGTACGCGAATTAGGGTGGCAAAACAGAGAAAGCCCATTCTCCAGACGCGGCTGGGTCACAGAAAAATCGACCGGGGCCAACTGATCCGCAGTAGCAAAGATTGTCTGGTATGGCGTAGAATCCGGCAGTAAGAGCTGCCAATCAAGTCGGTTATTGGTCAATGTGTTAGCTGTAGTCTTTTAAAGGGAAAGCGCGATTATACAAGAATAAGCCCTGCTGCATAGAACCAGAGTCGCGCTAAGCGCGTTCAGTTGTGACATTATGCAGTTTGTGGGTGAAAAATAACCACTTTGATTCCCGCGATGTAGTGACATATTTCGGGTTAAAAGTGACATAAAGCTGCTATGCTTACCTTCGTTACATGGTCACAGAAGAGCTTGCGATGAAATATCAGCAACTGGAAAACCTTGAGAGCGGTTGGAAATGGAAGTATCTGGTAAAAAAACACCGGGAAGGCGAAAGGATCACTCGCCACGTTGAGAACAGTGCGGCAGAAGATGCGGTGGAGCAGCTGCTTAAACTTGAAAACGAGCCGGTTAAAGTTCTTGAGTGGATAGATGCCCACATGAGCAAGGCTTTAGACAATCGTTTGAAGCAGACTATTCGAGCACGACGTAAACGGCACTTTAACTCTGAGCATCAGCACACCCGTAAAAAGTCTATCGATCTCGAATTTTTAGTATGGCAGCGATTGGCTGCGTTAGCTCAGCGCCGAGGGGTAACCCTGTCTGATACTATCGTCCAACTGTTGGAAGATGCTGAACGTAAAGAGAAGTACGCGACTCAGATGTCCTCGCTAAAACAGGATCTGCAGCAGATCCTCGACAATAAAGAAAGCTAAGTCAGGCCTCGGCCTGATCCTTCCCGTTATTACTGCCTGTTTCTGTTTTTAGCCCATAAAAAAAACCCCGCAATGCGGGGTTTTTTGAAGCGAGGTCTATCAAAAGATAGCGCCGTTACTTATGCCTGTGGCTGAGTAACAACGTCTTTGATGCCTTTAACTTCGATTTCTACACGACGGTTTGGAGCAAAACCAGCGATCTGTGCTTTAGTAGCACGACCTGATTTGTAACCCAGGTTGCCGGTAATTTGGTCAGCTTCGCCTTTACCTTGTGCAGAGATCTTGTTAGAAGGGATACCTTTAGATACCAGGTAATCCACTACTGATTGAGCGCGTTGCTCAGACAGTTTCTGGTTAGATGCTTCTGAACCTACTGGGTCGGTATAACCCAGAACGACTACTGAACCGTCTTTCGGATCCAGTGAGCTCAGTTGGGTATACAGCTGATCCAGAGCCTGACGGCCTTCTGGTTTCAGAGTAGATTTACCGAAGGTGAACAGAACGTCAGATTTCAGAGTGAACTTGTGAGTCTGTACAACTGGAGCTGGAGCTGGTGCTGGTGCAACAACTGGAGCCACTGCATCATCTTGACCGAAGCGGTAAGAAACACCCACGGACAGAGTTGCGTTATCAGGACGTGCACCAACGGTAGCAGCATCACCAATGTTGTTAACCCACTGGTAGTCCAGACGGGTTGCCCAGTTTTTGGTTACAGCGTATTCGAAACCAACGGCTGCCAGTGGAGAAACACCGGTGTCGTTGTCGCTTACGCGGTTGCCGTTGCCAAAGTTACCTTTAGCGTCTGCACGCCAAACCATACCACCCAGACGAGTGTAGATATCCAGATCGTCAGTCAGTGGGTAGCTCAGTTTAGCAGCCAGCTGAACGCCTTGTGCTTTAAATGCGCCGTTGTTTACGCTGCCTTTGTAAGCCATACGGCCAAGCCAGTCATATCCCAGTTCGAAGCCCAGGTATGGGTTCGCTTGGTAACCCAAGAACGCACCAGCACCCAATTGGCTTTCGTGAGTTGGGCCGTTGCCAATGCCGTTGTAGGCGTTAGCGAAACCAGTATCATGATACTGGGACCAGCCCAATTTGCCACCGGTGTACCAGGTGTTATCTTTCGGTGCGGCTTGCGCTACTGTAGCGAAACCTGCCAGTGCCACTGCTAATGCGATAGCTGTCTTTTTCATTTTTGCGCCTCGTTATCATCCAAATAGGCAATTTAGCTTTAAGCCTTGAGCCCTTGGTTAAATTCCTTCGTCCAAGTTATTGCTTCACTTAGGTACTTGCCACTTTTCGTTGGCATTATAAGAGCAACCTTGGCGAACTAAAGTCTACAACGTGGCGAGAAACTTACAAGCTTGAAGTGATAACGCTCAGGAAAAAAAGGGAAAAATGTACACATTTCTTAACATCATAGACAAAATGTTGACGAAACTATGTGTTTTTTAACCGCGGAAACACCCTATTTTACTGGTCTCAACGGCGTTTTCAGCACAAAAAACTAAAAAAGACGATATTTTTGTAAGATTACTCCTAATTTGAATTAATGGTATACAGAAGAGTGAATTTTTACTGCTGGGGGTTGTCCGCCTGTAGAAAATCGCTCCTCAAGAGGCTTCATAATGAAACCGTATGAGCCACCAATTTCTGCGGCGACCTGTAATCTTTTGCGATCCGAGTCACTTAATTCTGGTAACCAGCCCAACACAACGCTGTAATTTCCCGTCAATAAAGCGCGTTCCATAGCATCGACAGAGGCAATACCTTGCAACTGATTAACCTGAACGATTTTATCTACCGGCAAACCTGATTGGGCTAACCAGCGGCGGCTCAATTTCTGCGTTGGCGTCAGCCAAAGCAGCCAGCGGGACTGCGCGCCGAGATGATGTAATAAAGGTAAAAGTAACTGAGTCAGCGCAGGTTGATTTTCACTATAGACGAACTCACTGAGTAAGCCACTGTTTGCCGATGAATTCTGGCAAACCGGAGTTGGGCGGGACGTTAAGTGAGGCTGACTAAATTGAGCATGATGACGATGATGAGTTCGCATAGTGTGTTCCACCAGTGAGTTACTGTATGAATGTACAGTACTGCTACTGTGGTGAGAGATCAACCTAAATTTTCCAAGATGTCTCGCAATTTTCAAAGTTAATCGTCAAGAAAGCGAGTTTAGATTTGGCGGTATGTCTGGCTTTGCGTATTTTGCCCTAAGCGGTTCACGTAACCATATGAATTACTCAACCTGGCCTAAGAGATAAGGAAATCAGTATGTTAAATGAAACTAAAAAAAGGATAGTTCAAGCCGTAGCGCTTTTTACGCCGCTGGGTTTTATCCACTCTCGTACGCAGTTTGGTGGCTTCAGCCTCTCGTCGGGCAATGCAATGTTTGCCCTAGTTTCGGAAGGTGAACTTTATCTGCGTGCTACGTTGGATAACGAAGCCATGATGAAACAGCTTAATATGCCGCAGTTTATTTATCGCAAACGAGGCGTGGAAATATTGCTGCGATATTTTCAGGTTAACGATGCGCTTTGGCTTCAACCCGAACGGCTTATTGCAATGGCAGACGAATCAATCCGTGGCATGCAGAGTGAGAAAAAAGCGCATAGCAGCAGTCCTAAAAGATTGAAAGATTTGCCCAACATCAACTTATCGATGGAGCGACTCCTTTGGCAGGTCGGCGTAAAAAATTCAGCAGAGCTGCGCGTGCAGGGTGCAATCAGAACATATGTAAAACTCAGTTCGGCCAAAAAGGGAACCGGATTGAACATGCTGTTTGCACTTGAGGGGGCAATTTTGGGATACCACAAGTCGGTATTGCCTGACCAATCGCGTCATAAACTGGTTCATTGGTTTAGCATTTTTGAGCAAGAGGGAAGAGTTCTATAGGGAGGAAAGTGCCGACGGGGTCATTTACCCGCCGGCTATGTTTGCCGAGATTGTTATCTAAAAATGAAAAGGACTATGCCGGTTTTTCTCCCGAAGCAATTTTATTATTCAGATTGGTCATTTCAGGCAGATGTTCCATTAACAGTCTAATTTGCTGCAGCACCAACTGTTCTTTACTGTCGGATGCCGTGGTTTTGGCAGACATTTTCTCCGACAACTGTTTGAGAAGTTGCTGTACGTGCGTAGCATCGTCACGCTCATGGTGCAGCGCGGCGTCCACATAACAGGTTGCGTCATCAAGCAGGCTCAGCGTTTCACTGTCTTGCAGCTTTTCACGATGTGCGCCTAGCGCAGAAATATAGCTGAGCATCGTATGGTTAAGACACAGCAAACGAAACGCCGCATCTAACGTTTCACTGTCGTTGTCTTTTTCCGACGTCATATTTGACACCACGGATGCCAGCTCTGCGTCACAGTTGTGCGCATCCCTTCTGGCCAGTCGATATTCCAGACCGTTGTCCTTGCCTTGATGATATTGAACCAAAATGGCATCAAGATAGCGGCAGTTTGCATTAAAGGTTTTACTGACCACTGTCGGCAACTGACGAAAACGCCAGTCGGGCCAGATAAAACTCACCGCAAACCAGGCTATAAAACAGCCCAACAGCGTATCGAGAATGCGTGGGATTGCTACCTCAAAGCCTTGCCCCATTAAATTAAACAGTAGCAGAGCCAGCAGGGTGATGAACATGGTGGCCTGCGCGTACTGTACGCTGCGGAAGCTGAAAAAAAGCATTCCACTGATAACAATCAGGATCATCTGTCCCTCAAGCGAGGGAATGAAATACAGAATCGGTATACCCAGCGCAACGCCGGCGAGTGTACCTACTACGCGTAAAGCCAGCCGCCGCCGCGTGGCGCTGTAATTGGGTTGGCAGACAAACAGGCTGGTCAGCAAGATCCAGTAGCCGTGGCTGAGGCCACTGAACTGGATAAATAGGTAGCCAATTAACAGCACTATCGACATGCGAACCGCATGGCGGAACAGTGCTGATTTTGGGGTAAGATGCCGCGAAATTCGCAGCCAGATATCCTGAAAACCGCTAATTTTATCATCGGCGAAGGTTTTCTGACTTGCCGGTTCACTGTCCGAAAATGCCTGCTCCGACTCGATGTTGGCAAGCTGCCCATCAATCGCTCGCAGGTTTTTAATTAAATGTCTGAGAGCCTTTATCAATCCACTGCTTGGGTCGAGGCTGGACTGGCGGTCAAGCGCCTCGCCTAAACGGACAAAGGCGCGTTCGAACAGCGGGTTGTGTTGGTATTTTTGCCTATACAGTATGCACTGAGAAAGTTGCTGACAGGCATTGGACTGCATACTCATCAGCCTTTGCAGGCGGAATAAAATATCGGTGTGATGAAACACGGCACTGAGTTTTTCATACTGCACATGTATCGAACTGGCGCGTTCGTGGATGTCCTGCGCCACGAAATAATATTGCAATGTACGGCGCGTCCCTTTTTGACCACGATCGCCTTTCAATCGGCTCTGCAGGGCCGTCTTGGTTTCGTTCAGCGTGCTCACCAACTGGCCATTAGCCATGGCTAACGCAACCAGTTGCTGACTATTACTGCCTTCCTGATCGGGGTCAAACATGGTGGATTTTGCATCTAAATACACGGCCAAACGCTGATAACAGCGAGAAATATGGTCCTGCAGCGGGCGAATAGGTAAAACCACGTGGCCAATGAGCGTCAGGAAATAATACCAAACCGTACCCACCAGCAGCAGCACAGACTGTTCATACCACACCGGGTAAACATTATTGATCCCTAGCATGGTATAGATGGCTATCAGCAGTGCGCCAAAGGCAATGGTGGCGTAGCGCTGACCCAGCGCGCCTAGCAAAATAAATCCGCAGGTGGAGAGCGTCAACCCAGCGGCGAAAAGCCAGGGGTAAGGGAAAAGCAGTACCACTGAAACCGACGCAACAAAAAATGAAACCAGCGTAATGAGCAGGTTACGTAAGCGACCGGCAAGTCTGTCGTCCAAATCGCTTAAGCCCGCAGCGACTACCCCTAGCGTAAGCGGGATAGTCAGTTTGGGTTGGGAAAGCAGCCAGGGTGCGGCAACGGTGCCCGCGAGGGCGATAAATATTCGAATGCTGTACAGCAGATTACTGCTGTAGGCATAGCGTCTCAAACCGGCTGCGATAGAAAGCACGGAAAACTCCAGCAAGAAAGTAAATTATAGGTTCAGCGGATACGTCCGTTATTTCTTAAACGCGCGGCGCCTGCTTCTCTGGCCTGTTTGGCAAGCTCAACGGAAACGACGCGTCTTCCTACCGGCCACAGTGCGATGGCGGCAATTTTAAAATTGGCGATGCCCACAGGAATACCAATGATGCTGATACACTGCGCTATGCCGATGGTGATGTGTGAAAGACACAGCCACCAGCCAAAGAAAATCAGCCAAAAAATATTCAGCAAGGTGCCGCCGCCAGAGAGCAACGCATTCTTTTTTTCCGGATATAATTCATCTACGTGTATCGCTTCATTCCCAAAGGGTAAAAATGAAAGGCGAGTAATTTCCCAGCACGAACGCGTCAGAGGCAGGGTGAAAATCAGCACGATGCTGACCAGCGTGGCAAACAACCAGGCGAGGGTAGTGAAGAAACCACCCAACACGAAATTAAGAATGTTCAGTACAGTACGCATAAAAAGTCCCGTCTTTGATTTAAGCTTTCCAACGCCATTGCGTTACGTTTAATTCTACTCTTATGTATTCTACCCCGTTTTTGGGACTGGAGCGCCACTGCCAATCACAGGTAAACTACTTTCGGGTATCGCTCATAAAATTAAAAAATCATGGCGCATTAACATGGAACTGAAATCGACATCATTTGGCAAGCATCTGGCACAGCATCCCTACAATCGGGTGCGGCTTCTGAACGCGGGGGTCGAAGTCAGCGGCGATAAACACCAGTATCTTATTCCTTTTAATCAACTTATTCACATTCGCTGCAAGCGAGGCATTGTCTGGGGGGAACTCGAGTTTGAGCTTGCGGAGCAAAAAGTTGTGCGCCTGCACGGCACAGAATGGCAGGAAACTCAGCAGTTCTATCACTATTTAATGAAGGCGTGGCAAGCCTGGAGTCTTGAAATGAGTGAGGTCAGCGCTGGCGTTTTGCAGCAGCAGATTGAGAGCCTCACACGAATCGAGCAACAGGATGCCTGGTTTAAACGCTCTCGTTTAGCTGACGTGCAGAAACAGATAAAGAGTGCTTTTGAGGCGATCCCGGTACCGGTTGAGCGCCTTGGCGAGTTTGAAAACTGTCGTGATAATTACGAAATCTGCCTGCGTTGGCTGAAACAGGGCGCGCAGAGCGTTGAGCAGCGCAACCTTGACTGGACAGAGCGGGTTATCGACCAGCATCGTGATTTCTTTGACAGCGTAGAGACGACACCGCTCAATGAAAGCCAGTGTCGCGCGGTAGTGAATGGTGAAGATTCTGTCTTGGTGCTGGCCGGGGCTGGCAGTGGAAAAACGTCGGTCCTGGTGGCGCGTGCCGGTTGGCTACTGCTTCGTCAGGAGGCGTTACCGGAACAAATCCTGCTGTTGGCCTTTGGGCGTCAGGCCGCTGACGAAATGAATACCCGCATCAAAGAGCGACTGCAGGTTGACGGCATAAAAGCCAAAACCTTCCACGCCTTGGCACTGCAGATTATCCAGGAAGGCAGCAAGAAAGTTCCAAAAATCAGCAAGCTTGAGACAGACAGTAAGGCGCGCCGTGCTCTGTTGGTGAAAACCTGGCAACAGCAGTGCGCCGAGAAAAAGGCGCAGGCGAGCGGCTGGCGTCAGTGGCTTAACGACGAGCTCGAATGGGATGTGCCGGAGGGCGATTATTGGAAAAACAAGGCATTAGCCGAAAGGCTAGGCAGTCGTCTAGAGCGCTGGCTTGGGCTGATGCGCACTCACGGCGGCAGTCAGGCCCTAATGATTGAACAAGCTTCTGAAGAGGTGCGTGATCTGTTTTCCAAACGCGTGCGTCTAATGGCACCTTTATTAAAAGCGTGGAAAGCCAAGCTTAAAGAAGAGGATGCTGTTGATTTTTCAGGGCTTATTCATCAGGCAATCAATATTTTGGATAAAGGGCGCTTTATCAGTCCGTGGAAACACATTCTGGTTGACGAATTTCAGGATATTTCTCCCCAGCGTGCCATGTTGCTTGCCGCTCTGCGTAAACAGAACAGCCAAACCAACCTGTTTGCCGTGGGGGATGACTGGCAGGCAATCTACCGCTTTAGCGGCGCCGAGCTTGGATTAACCACCGCTTTTGCCGAGAATTTTGGCGAAGGCGCACAGTGTGCATTAGACACGACTTATCGTTTTAACGACAGAATCGGCGAAATAGCCAACAGGTTCGTGCTGCAAAATCCTCATCAGTTGAACAAGCCGCTTAACAGTCTGACCAAGGGTAATAAAAAAAGCGTAGTCATTTTACCCGATGACCAGCTCGAGAAATTGCTCGATAAACTAAGTGGTTTTGCCGAAGATGATGACCAAATCCTGATTTTAGCCCGTTATCACCATCTGCGACCCGACGTCATGCAAAAGGCAGCAACGCGCTGGCCAAAATTGAACCTCGACTTTATGACTATTCACGCCAGTAAGGGACAGCAGGCGGAGTATGTGATTATTGTGGGCCTGCATGAGGGTAACGACGGTTTCCCGGCGGCGGCGCGCGAGTCAGTGATGGAGGCGGTTTTATTGCCTGCGCCGGAGGATTTTGCCGATGCGGAAGAGCGTCGCTTGCTGTATGTGGCGATGACCCGCGCAAAACATCAGGTTTGGCTAATGCAGGATAAAGACTGTCCGTCGATATTTGTCGGGCAGTTGGAGGCGTTAGGCGTTCCAACGCAGCGTAAGCCGTAATCTCACGATGCGTCGTCGAGTATTATCGGCGACGCATAACCGAGTCGTCTATTTTAGGCGATCTTGCAGATAACGCTGATAGTCAGGAATGGTTATCTCGACGTCTTCTTTAAACAGCGGCGACTGAATTAAAAAGTCGGCGGTTGAACGGTTGTTGGCGACGGGAATATTCCACACTGTTGCCAGTCGCAGCAGCGCTTTAACGTCCGGGTCGTGCGGCACGGCATTCAGTGGGTCCCAAAAGAAAATTAGTACGTCAATTTTCCCTTCCGAAATTAATGCACCCACCTGTTGGTCGCCGCCCATGGGTCCGCTAAGCATGCTTTTCACCGGCAGACCGGTATTTTTTTGCACTAGATTCCCTGTGGTGCCGGTTGCGTAAAGGATATGTTCGGCAAGCTGCGCCTTATTGGCATCGACCCAGCTCAAAAGACTGCTTTTACAGTGGTCGTGGGCAACTAACGCGATATGTTTCTGTTTTGTAATGATACGAGTCGTGTATTCCATCAGCCTGGCCTTAAGAGGAAGTTTGGCTGATAGATTACTTAAACTCGGATTTTCAGGGAAGTACTTCGCGGGTAATTGTGGCGAGATGCGCGTTATTCAATAAAATAATCAGCTTATTGTGCAGAAAACCACTTACCGGCATCACTCGATGAGCGTGGGTTGTGTTGCAGCAACGCCCACAGCGAAAATGCCTGTTGACCTGTGGCTCTTTCCGCTTGCGAAAGCGTGGTGTTATCTACATTTTTGGCGTTAAGCGTCATCGAACTTTTTTTGGTCAGGGCAAATGCTGGAACAGAAGCCGTCTGTCCCGACAAATTATACTGCGTCATCGCCGCTTCAAAATTTTGTATGCTATTAACGTTTATTCCTGAAAGTCGATCCTGACGATAATCCACCTTATTCCCTTTCTCATCAATCAACGCGATATTCATATTCTTACTGAAATCACGACCTTCCTGCGCGTTGGTCAGGGCAGGAAGACTGATGCTCACCGAGTGCAGACTTTTTGCATTGAACGCAACGATGATGGGGGGGGAATGATAGACATGAGGTGTTTCCGTACTCACCGGTAAATTTTTACTTATTTGAAAAAGTATTTGATGCTGCCCAGCATCTAACTCCAGGCTGTCGGCACCCTTTAAAATAGGGCCCGAGACTTGCCTGCCATCCACGACCAGGAGATCGACTTCTGGCGATAGCTTAAGGCTTAACGCATAAGCAGGCGCTATCAGGTTTGCCAAAATAATACCGGCAACCATTGAACCAAGATTCATCACTCTCTCCAAACTTCGATGACTAACCCTCCCATTATTAAATATTGCTGATAATGTGTCAAAGTTTTACAAAATGTATTTTTATTGCACAATACTGAAACAACTTCCATCTCGCATTACGTGATGAAAATCCCGCTAAAAAAGTCAGACTGAATTACACTTAAGGAACCATTACGCAAAGGAGAGAAAGCCGTGCAAGATAGCGAAATCACTCAAATACTAAAAAAAATCAAAACAATAGCCTTAGTGGGCGCTAGCGATAATCCGTCGCGTCCGAGCTATGGCGTAATGAAATATTTACTCGACCAGGGGTATGAGGTTACTCCGGTAAGTCCAAAGCTGGCGGGGCAAACTTTATTGGGGCAAACAGTGGTCGCGACGTTGGCCGATATAAAACATCCTGTAGATATGGTTGACGTGTTTCGCAATCCCGAAGCCGCTTACGGCGTCGCGCAGGAGGCCATTGCTATCGGTGCCAAAACGCTGTGGCTGCAGTTGGGGGTTATCAATGAGCATGCTGCCGTGTTGGCGAAAGACGCTGGAATGCACGTTGTCATGGACCGCTGCCCAAAAATTGAGATCCCGCGCCTGGGATTGTCACACTAATTTTAAATGCGTAAGTATTGAAGCGTGCCCGTAACAGGCATAAAAAAACCGGTCACTCAGGACCGGTTTTTACTCGATGCGCGGGCTTAATTTCTAAGGCGCGGAGCCAGTAGCTGAGTGCGAACAGACTCGGCCAAGTCGTCCAGCGAGCTTTGTTCCGGGTGGGCAATGCGCGCTTCATGGTCGATTTGAATTTCTGCCAAATAAGTATGTATCGGCTGACCTTGGTCATCTTCCATCACCACGTGATACCACGGCGCGGCGCGCATTTGGTCATCGGCCTCAATTTGGTCTGCTTCAGGCTTATCGAGTGAATACTCTGCATCCACGTCGATAACGACGCCGAGATAACCTAACATCCGATGGCGTACCTGTTGGCCAATGCCGTACTTGCTTGCGGTCCCATATTTGCTGGCTATCATAGCAATCTCCTCAAAATAGCATCTTGCAAGAGATATGGGGGCAAACTCGCCCTTTTCAAGATCAACAGACCTTAAGCGGTGACCAGGCAGGCAAAACCTTTCAAATACAGGCCTTCAGGATAAGCGCCCGTCACCGGATGGTCGGCAGCCTGACGGAACTGTTCCACGAACTGGATCTCGCGACCCGCATCCAGCGCGGCGTCTGCCAAGATTTTTTGGAACAAATCGGTAGACAGCAGACCTGAACACGAGAAGCTCAGCAGAATACCGCCAGGGCGCATCAGCTGGAGTGCCAACATGTTGATATCTTTATATCCGCGGCAGGCGCTGGCTAACTGGCTCTTATTTTCAACGAACTTCGGCGGGTCCATAACAATCAGGTCGAATTGCTCACCCTGCGTGCGGTACTTACGTAGCAGCTGGAACACGTCATCACGCACGAAGTCCACTTTAGACAGATCGAGTTTGTTAAGCTCAACGTTCTTTTTAGCGATATCTAGCGCATCTTGCGAGGTATCGACGTTGGTGACTTTTTCACAGCCACCCATGAGTGCTGATACTGCAAACGCACCGGTGTAGGAGAAGCAGTTCAGTACGTTACGGCCAGCAGCATAGTTGCGTGCTGCCAGACGGCTGTCACGCTGGTCGAGATAGAAACCGGTTTTGTGGCCGCCTTTGATATCCACCAGCAGGCTCATACCGTGTTCCTGAATCGGCAGAAGGTCAGGAGGCGTTTCACCCAAAACCAGTCCCTGAGTCAGTTCAAGACCCTCTTTTTTACGTACTGCGACGTCTGAGCGATCGTAAATTGCGCACTCGGGATAGCAGTGCTGCAGTGCACTCAGTAGCGCCGCACGCTGGTATTCGGCACCGGCAGAAAGCAGTTGCAGTACTAAAAAGTTTTGGAAGCGGTCAATAGTGATACCCGGCAAACCGTCGGACTCTCCGGCAATCAGGCGGTAACCGTCCAGGCCGTCGCGCTTTGCCAGCCAGTCGCGCCAGATTTGTGCCTGTTGCAGACGGCGGATAAAGAAATCGATGTCGATAGCTTCGTCTTGCTTGAAACTCCAGACGCGCGCCCGGATTTGTGAGTCAGGCGAGTAGGCGGCGGTGGCCAGCCATTTTCCCTGGTTGTCTACAATATCAATAGTATCGCCGGAAAGCGGCTTACCTTCGACGCGTAATACAGCCCCGGAAAATACCCACGGGTGGCGACGAAGAAGTGATTTTTCACGGCCTTTGGCCAGATACAAACGTGCAGTCATATAATTAGGTTCTGTCAGTCTGGAGACAAAAAAGAGCGACATTGTCCGAGCAAGAGAATGAGATTGCAATGAATCAAATCGCTATGAGGAGATAATTATGTCAAAAACCAGTATAGCCGCTTACGTCTATGGCCGTGTACAGGGCGTAGGTTTTCGATTTGCCACTCAACAACAGGCCAACGGACTGGGCTTAACCGGCTACGCGAAGAATCTCGACGATGGCGGCGTTGAGGTTATCGCCTGTGGCGAACAGCAAAAAATTGATCAACTGCTCGACTGGCTCAGGCAGGGCGGACCGAAATACGCCCGAGTTGATCGCGTGCTAACCGAGCCCAGCGCCTTGGCGGAGTACGATGGTTTTAGCATCCGTCACTGAGCAAGCTAAAAAACTCTCAACGGCAGCTTACAAGCTGTTTAAATACATTTAACCGGTTTGGGCAGTCCGGCTATTTTGGTGGCCTGCTTGGCGGGGCCTTCTGGAAAAAGGCGATAGAGATAACGGCTGTTGCCTTTTTCTTCGCCATATTTCTGTGCCATAGCCTTAACCAACATGCGGATCGCCGGAGAGGTATTAAATTCCAGATAAAAGTCGCGCACAAATTTTACCACTTCCCAATGCGCGTCAGTCAGGGTGATACCTTCTTCCGCGGCCAGTATTGGGGCCAGCGCCTCGTGCCACTGCGCACTGTTTTTTAGGTAACCTTTGGCATCGGTTTCAATAACCTGGCCGTTAAACTCCAACATATAACCTCAGAAATCTTAAAAGCAGGGCGCAAGTTTAGCAAAAAAGAGCCTATAGCCAAACAAAAGCCCTGCTAAAAGCAGGGCTCAAGGGGCATGCAACCTGTTGGATCAGTTACTGCGTGATGACAGACCCAATATGCTCAGGAGGCTGACGAATACGTTATACAGCGAAACGTAAAGACTTACGGTGGCGCGAATATAGTTGGTTTCACCGCCGTGAATAATGTTGCTGGTTTCCCACAAAATGGCACCCGCGGAGAACAGAATAAACAGGCAGCTAATGGCCAGCGACAGTGCCGGGATCTGCAGGAACAAGTTGGCAATGACCGCAACCAGCAACACCACAAAACCTGCCATCATCATGCCAGAAAGGAAAGACATATCCTTACGCGTGGTGAGCACGTAGGCCGAACAGCAGAAGAACACCAGCGCCGTACCGCCCAATGCCAGCATGATGATGTCGCCTGCGCCCGCCGCCAGCAGTGAACTCAGCAACGGCCCGAGGGTGTATCCCATAAATCCGGTCAATGCAAAGGTGCAAAGAATACCGGCAGGGCGGTCAGCCATGCGGTAGGTCAGGAACATCAGTCCGTAAAAACCAACCAGAGTGATCAGCATTCCGGGTGACGGTAATCTGAGAACGGTGCTTGCCGTGGCGGTAATAGCAGAAACAGCCAGCGTCAGCGCCAGCATTAAATAAGTATTACGCAGCACTCGATGCGTGCTGAGCAGCGAGCCCGCGCGTGAAGAGGTTGAGGCAACGATACGATCCATTTTTATAATCTCGCTTATCGACAAAAGTGAAGTCGGTGAAAAAGCATTCAGTCTAGAATAATAGATAGTTGCTGAGCGTGATTAAAGGGGGTTTACCCTTCTTTACCACCTCAACCTCTTCTTTACCCAAAATAGATGAGAAGAATAAAGATAAGGCGAGTTTTTAAACTTAGGCCTGAGAAAATAGTGCAAAAACGTCGATTAAAACACCACTTGAGCGAGGGGTGGCTATTTTTGCCGCAAATGAATAAAATCAGGCTTTACAACTCGCAGGGCTATGTTTATAGTGCGTTCCGTTGCGGAGGGGTGGCCGAGCGGCTGAAGGCACCGGTCTTGAAAACCGGCGATGGGAAACCATTCGAGAGTTCGAATCTCTCCTCCTCCGCCATAAACAACACAAGAAAGCTGCTAAGTCATTAGCGGCTTTTTTTGTATCCAAAATGTGCCGCAATGAAAAACCAGCCTGTTGGCTGACTTTCAAAAGAGAACGGGGGCACGTGAATGCATGCGTAACGACCAATGGGCGGGAGCGAACCCCGCCATTGGGTTGCGTCTTCCTTATCTTATCTTGGCTTAACTTCATAATTGATGCTCAGAACAGAAAGCTCCAAAGCTCCCGCGCGCAGTGTAACGACTCCCCCCCAAATTGCTCAATTAATCACCACGCAAATCAATTATTTAATTATTTAAAACTTCTTAAGCGCCACTTCCTTTTATACCTCTTAATATGTTCATTTACGGTGATGAATTAGCTGGCAATTTTATGCGCAATTTCTTGCTATTTTTTCAACGCCTTTAGCCTGCAAAATCGGCAAATTCAGCAGTGGCGGGTTTATTACTAAAATAAATTGAATATGTGCCGGTTTTTCAAGCAAATGAACAACTTCAGGCTTTACATCCTCATCCCCAGTGTTTATAGTGCGTTCCGTTGCGGAGGGGTGGCCGAGCGGCTGAAGGCACCGGTCTTGAAAACCGGCGATGGGAAACCATTCGAGAGTTCGAATCTCTCCTCCTCCGCCATAAACAACAGAAGAAAAGCTGCTAAGCAATTAGCAGCTTTTTTTTTCGTCTGTATTTTATCTCGATGTGCTCCTGATAGAGTTTCCGACTCGATCCCTGTTCGAATCTGTACCTTTACACTCACTCCCCCCAATACGATTAAAATTCCTGTAAGCTAGCCCTTCAAAGACCGGTATTAATCATAATTTAACGTCTAAATTGAGGTGGTTAATGGGACCGAGCGTAGATTTGGTGACCTCTTCCGTGCATTTCCCAACGCAGGCCGAAGTGGTGGTTATTGGTGGAGGAATCGTCGGGGTTGCTACTGCGCTGGCGTTGGTGAAGCAAGGTGTCAGTACGGTATTGCTTGAAAAGGGCACTGTTGCCGCCGAACAGTCGAGCCGAAACTGGGGTTGGTGTCGCCGAACTGGTCGGGATATACGTGAACTACCGCTGATCAATGCCAGTATGAGGCTGTGGGAATCCATGAATCACACTACCGGGCGCGAAACGGGATTTCGTCGTCAGGGAATTATTTACAGCTCACGCAGCGAAGAGCAGCGCGAGCGGCATTTGAGATGGATTGCTGAGGCTAAGCACTATGATATCAATAGCCAAATGCTCTCACGCTCACAGTTGGCGGATAGAGTCCCTGGCCTGACATCAGACTTCGCTGGAGCACTCTTTACTGAGGCTGACGGGCGAGCCGAACCACAAAAAGCCACACCAGCCATGGCAATGGCGGCAATGGATGCGGGTCTCAACCTCCAGCAGCACTGCGCGGTGCGTAGCATAGAACGCAGTGCGGGAAGAGTGAGTCAGGTAATTACCGAGCATGGCGCCATAAGCTGTCAGTCTGTAGTCGTCGCAGGCGGTGCCTGGTCGCGACTGCTTTTACAGGGTTGTGGCGTTGAAATTCCGCAGCTTAAAGTATTATCGACCGTCTTGCGCACTCGGCCGCTAGAGGCAGATATCTCCTCCTGTGTCAGCCTTGGCAGTGTGGCAATTCGTAAACGTCTGGACGGTGGCTGGACCGTTGCCAGTGCAGCCAGCAACGTGGTGGATATTACTCCTGATTCGCTGCGTTTTATGCGTCAATTTATGCCTGCTTTCAAAGTAGAGCGTCGTTCACTGCAGCTTCGACTTGGTCAGCGTTTTATTGAAGAAGCGCTGTGCTGGAAGCCGGGGCAGGCAGATAAAGTCTCGATTTATGAACGTATTCGCATATTGGATCCTGCACCTGACCGGTCCGCCCTCGGGCAAATGGTTGTCGACCTCAGAAAGGCACTGCCGGTATTTGATAATTTGCAGGTGGCGCAAAGCTGGGCTGGGCTAATTGATACGCTGCCCGATGCGATCCCGGTGATTTCTGGCGTAGGCAGCGTGTCAGGACTCTTTGTTGCAACCGGTTTTTCTGGTCATGGTTTTGGGATTGCACCTGCGGCGGGTCAACTCATGGCGGATTTGGTTCAGGGCAGGGAGCCTATTGTCGATGCAGCGCCTTTTCGCTTTTCTCGCTTTACCGACGGCGAGCTGATTCGTGCTCAACACTGGCTTTAGTACGATTTTTTATAGCGTCTGAAAAGTGGCTACAAGGCCACTTTTGACTATTTCTTGTTCTTACTCTGTTCTGACGCCTGATGCCATAAAAGCATGCTGCCTTCTGAGTGGCCGGTAACGGGGTCTGTCTCGGGCAGCGGAACTTTCGCTACGGCTTTGGTGCGCACTGCCAGTTTGGCTACGTCATCGTGACACAAATCGGCAGTCACGTTTGGCGGATAAGCCCCCACCATCATAAAATTCTCGTCGGCCGAAACCTGCTTGTGTCCCACTCCAGCAGGCAGCAGCAAAACATCCCCCACGTTAACCTGAATAATATTGCCTTTCTCACCGCCCAACTGCAGCTTGGCCGAGCCTGCGAATACGCCCAGCGCTTCGGGGGTATTACTGTGAAAATGCGTGAAAGGGTAAACGCCATAGCGCCATTGGGGCGGCCAGCCGTTGGTGGTAAAGAGATGCTCGAGATAATCGGCGTTGTCTACGGCTTCGGGGGCAATAACATGGTGATAAATCAGCACCGGCAAAGGACTATTGGGCACGCCGCCGTCCGATTTAGTGATGTACAAAGTCTCCATAGCCACCTCTCTCGGCTCCGCAATGCTCCAACGCGACAGCGCCATTAAAGGAATTAAACCGATAAAAGTACAAAAGCGACGTCGATCCAGCTGCATTGGCACGGCTCCCTGTCTGCGAGGATAATTTAAAAACAGCCCTTTCTGATGGGTAAATCTTCATCAGTCAGCATGAATCTCAATAACTTACCTTCATCAGGTATAGATCAAAATCCAGTGAATATCACGAAAAATCAACAGACAAATTGACGTTTTTTTAGCGCTCTGCGTCAGAGATTTATCAGAAAAAACTGAAATCTGGCCAAAATCAACAAATAAAAGTATTACAAATTTGATTAAGGACCATTTTCTTCTACCTTTAAAAGACATAAAGCACTTCTGGAGGAGAAGTCATGAATAAGAAAATGTTGATTATGGTTGCTACAGCGGTTTCAGTGCTTGCGGGTTGTCAGACTTATGACCGCGCGGCGAGCTATGTTAAAGAGCCTGTAGTCAGCGACGTCAAAGTCGGGATGACAAGAGCGCAGGTACGTGCGATTGCCGGCCCACCATCAACCGAAGCGACCCTAATTCACGCCAAGGGTACTTGTCAGACTTATGCCGTTGCCCCACGTGATGGTAAGGCACAGACTTACTTCGTTAGCTTCAACGACACCGGCCACGTGTTGAATAAAGGTTATCAGACCTGTTCTGACTACGATAAAGACCCGCAGTCAGGTAGTTAATCGCTAAATCACCGCCAATCTCGCTTTGGCGGTGATTTGCCTCAGTTAGCAAAGAAAAAACCTGCCATTCCGGCAGGTTTTTTTATCATCATCACTCAGTGGGTTAATCCGTCATTAAGCCTGTTGTGTGACGATACGCACCCCAACTTTACTTACCCGCTTGCCTTCCATTTCGGCAATGGTCCACGTCAGACCGTCCCACTCGATGTGGTCACCGATTACCGGCTCACCGCCCAAAAGCTGAATAACAAAGTGGCCAAGCGACAGCGTTTTGTCGATTGCCTCATCAAGATTTAAACCATAAAGCTGGGAAATCGCCTCCAAGGGTGCATCGGCTTCCAAAATAAAATCCCCGAAGAAGCGGTCATCGATGACCACGGCATTGGTATCGCTGAACAGTTTACCGAGCTCTGGCAAATCTTTTTCTTGTCCGATTACGCAAAGAATATCGCCCTCTTTAAGGCGCGTGCTGCCGGTCGGGTGCAGCATCACGGTGCCGCGGAACAGGGCGGCAATACGCGTTTCCTTCGGCATTTTCAGATCGCGCAACGCTGCACCCACGCACCATTTTTCTGAGCCAAGCTGATAAATAAAGTGCTCCCACTGAGTATAAATATCAATATCGAGGCCGACGCGAGAAATGGGCGCAGGGGCTGGCGGAATAATGACCTTGGCTTTTTTAGCCGCGAAGCCGAGCGACGTTCCTTGCAGCAGCAGCGAAACCAGCACGATAAAGAACGCGACGTTGAAATAAAGATGCGCCTGTGGGAGGCCGGCCATCATCGGAAACACTGCCAGAATGATCGGCACCGCGCCGCGCAGGCCGACCCAAGAGATAAAGAATCTTTCCCTCAGGGTAAAGTTTTTGAACGGTAACAGGCCAACAAACACTGAGAGCGGGCGGGCAAACAGAATCATCCACAGCGACAGGGCCAGCGCGGAAATCGCAATTGGCAGCAGATCGCTGGGCGTCAGTAACAGCCCCAGCACCAGAAACATGGCTATTTGGCTCAGCCACGCCAGTCCGTCAAAGGTTTGCATGATGCCGTGTTTGTTACGTACAGGAAGGTTGCCTAGCATCAAACCGCAAAGATAAACCGCCAAAATGCCACTGCCGTCGAGCGCAACGGTGGCGGCATATACCAGCAGCCCGCCGCTGAAAGCCAGCAGCGGATAAAGGCCTGTAGGTAAGGTGACGCGGTTTATTAGCTGCTGTAATAACCAGCCGCCGCCCAGCCCGAAGGCTATGCCGAGGCCAAACTGGCGCACGACGTCAATCAGGAACATCCAGCTCAGGCCGTGTTCACCCTTGGCTATCATGTCTATTAGGGTAATAGTCAGAAATACCGCCATCGGGTCATTGCTGCCCGATTCGATTTCAAGCGTTGCGCTCACGCGCTCATTGAGACCTTTGCCTCCGATTAGCGAAAATACGGCGGCCGCGTCGGTCGAGCCGATAATGGCGCCAATCAGCAGTCCCTGCATGAGATTGATATGGAAAAGCCAGGCCGCTGCCAGCCCGGTGAGGCCCGCGGTAATCAGTACGCCGACGGTGGCCAGCGAGAGAGCGGGCCATAATGCGACGCGAAATGACGAGGCGCGGGTACGCATTCCGCCGTCGAGTAAAATCACCGCCAATGCCAGGTTGCTCACCAGATAGGCTGCGGGATAGTTATCAAAAGCGATGCCGCCGATACCGTCTACGCCAGCCAGCATACCGATGGCCAAAAAGATGACCAAAATAGGGATCCCGAGGCGGGAAGAAAGCGAGCTAAGCAGAATACTCGCTGCTACCAACAGTGCGCCAATAAAAAAAAGTGTGTTGATAGTACTCGCATCCAATTTGTCGTTCTCCTGTGAATATTGCGGCGATAATGCAGTAATTGTGCCAATTACTAGATGATTAATTTAACAGGAATTAGTGACGGGCGCTGGCTAAAATTTGGATTTTTATTAGGCAATGAGCCGGTCTTATAGCTCATGCGTTATTATCAACTTTTACTCATTGATTTCAGTGTGCCGAGCCACGAAAGCCCGAGAAAAGCTATGCTTATAGTTATCTAATTTGAAAAAGGATACAGACATGGCACAGTTTACCGGGATCCATCGCGAAATTTTACAGGATGGCACCATCAAACACGTTTTAGTACGCGACGAACAGGGTAACGAACAGATTAAAGCGGCCAAGGATTACATTTCCGAGGGCATTCGTCCGCAGTTGGACGACCTGCCTGAAGTGGGCACTGATTCCGAGTTTCCGCAAGATGCGAAGGGGTAACCTTTGTGTTATTTTTCGCGAATCGGGCTAGGCGTATGCCGTTGAATCTGAGAAGTATTTGGGGTTTAAAAAGAAAAAAACCAGCGGTTAAATCGGACGGGTGGACCGAATAACCGCTGGCGATCATCAAATTTGATGAGCTAAGGAGAAACTGAGGTCGTCAGTTATCTTTTAATGCAGTATCTGTGCCAACAACGTTAATCTTTCTATTTTTGAGCAGTGCGTTCAGCAAAATTGCGCCGAAGGTCGCCGTGCCGATACCGCCCATAGTGAAACCGCCAAAGGTCAGTGAGAAGTTGCCAGCCCCCAGTACAAGCGTCACTGCGACCATAATCAGGTTGCCATTCTGGTTCAAATCAACGTTATTCTGTAGCCAGATACGTGCGCCTGCTACCGCAATGAGACCGAACACCACGATAGATGCGCCGCCCAATACTGGACCTGGAATGGTGTGGATCAGTGCACCAAATTTGGGAGAGAAGCCCAACAGAATGGCAAACACTGCCGCCGCAACGAAAATCAGCGTCGAGTAAATCTTGGTTACCGCCATTACGCCAATATTTTCAGCGTAGGTGGTCACCCCGGTGCCACCCGCCGAGGCTGAAAGCATCGTCGCCAGTCCGTCGCCGACGAAGGCGCGACCGAGGTATGGATCGAGATTTTTACCGGTCATTCCCGCTACAGCTTTAATATGGCCCAGGTTTTCGGCGATTAAAATCACCGCGACCGGCGCAATCAGTATCATCGCATGGCTGTCAAACACCGGCGCGGTAAAGCTCGGCATACCCAGCCAGGCTGCACTCGCGATGCCGCTAAAGTCGATGGGTTTGCCTAATCCTAGTACGTTGGTGATAACAAAATAGATAGCGTAGGCCGCGATAAGTCCCAACAGCAGCATCAACCGCTGCACCAGTCCGCGAGTAAAGACCGCTACGCCACCGATGCACAGCACAGTCACTACCGCCATCCAGCTGTCAAACATCGAAGACGCCACGCTGCCCACCGCAATCGGTGCCAAATTGAGGCCAATCGCCATCACCACGGCACCCGTAACTACCGGGGGCATAAGTTTTTCTATCCAGCGGGTGCCGATAGCCATGACCACAAAGCCAATCAGCGTATACAGCGCACCGCAGGCGATAATGCCCCCCAATGCGAGGGCAATATTCGGATTGGGGCCGTGACCGCTGTAACCAGTAACCGCAATAACCAACCCAACAAATGAGGCGCTGGACCCCAGATAACTCGGTATGCGACCACCGACGATAATAAAGAACAGCAGGGTGCCAATGCCGGACATCAAAATCGACATGTTGGCATCAAAGCCCATCAACAGGGGCATTAACACGGTAGCACCAAACATCGCCACCACGTGTTGTAATCCCATGATAAGCGTCGAGCCTAAGGGTAACCGCTCGTCCGGTGCTATCACTGCACCTTCCAGACTGCCTGTTCGTTTACGCCAATGAGGAAACCAGGTATTCGCCATCATCTTCTCCACGTCTTGTTACTATCTATAAGATAAAAACAGGGGAATGGCCTGAACTTCAGACCGGTGCTTGTTGACGTATCAAAGGGTGATAGCGTCGGTCAAAATAGACCAATCCATGGCTGTCATCGCTGCGTAAAATATCAATAACTTCACAAAATAAAACGTCGTGCGTGCCGATACTGGTGACCTGACTCACACGGCAGTCGAACGAGGTCAGTGCGCCTTGCAACGCGGGAGAACCGGTGGCCATCGCGACCCATTCTGCTGCTGCGAATCGCGTTTCCATCGGCGTTTTACCGCCAAATAGGTTGGAGAGTGACTCGTGACGGTCCGAAAGCGTGTTAACGCACAGCACCTGATTTTGCTGGAAAACGGGATAAACCGAAGCTGAACGGTTCAGGCAAACCAACAGCGTTGGCGGCGAATCCGTCACGCTGCAGACCGCCGAGGCGGTAAAACCGGCACGCCCCGCAGCGCCGTCGGTAGTAATGATGTTTACCGCCGAGCCAAGGTGTGCCATGGCGTCACGAAACGCCTGTTTTTCGACGCTGGCAAGCTCGGCCAACGGCAAGTCTTTCATCTGTTTTGACTCTTTAATGGGAAGAGTATTTTGATTTTGCATAGGTCAGGTTAACTCCGCTGTTCAGACGCGATGGGTCAGATAATCTGACACACCCGCTCAAAGTCGAGACGCGGCGAGCGCGGATAAACCTTGCTGCTGTCGCCATAGCCGATATTTAGCAGGAAATTGGCTTTCCAGCCACTTGCTGCCAGAAAGGTTTCGTTGACCTTATCTTGGTCAAATCCTGACATCGGGCCGGTATCGAGCCCTAGCGATCGCAGCGCGAGAATCAGATAAGCCGCCTGTAAACTGGCGTTGCGAAACGCCGTTTCGTGAGCCAACTCCGGGCTTGAGGTAAACCACGATCGCGCGTCGCCGTGCAGGTACAGCTCAGGAAGCAGGTCATAAAATGCCGGATCGTAGGCCAAAATAGCGGTAACCGGTGCACTCAGCGTTTTTTGCAGATTGCCGCTTGATAGCGCTGGAGCCAGTTTTTCTTTCGCCTCTTTACTGCGGATAAAAACCACCCGCAACGGGCAGCAGTTGGCCGAGGTTGGCCCCATGCGCGCCAAGTCGTAGGCCTGTTTTAACAGTTCGTCGCTGACCGGTGTGTCCTGCCAGCCGTTCTGTGTGCGCGCCTGGGTAAACAGGGTAGCGAGTGCGCTATCGATTAATGCTTCGGCCATACGTATTATCTCCGTTGATTATTGACTGTCGTTGGCCGCCAGCGCCTGCGGGGCAAAACGCAGCAGCCATTGTTCAAGAATAGGGTTAAACGTTTTACTGTCAGTCACACTCATGGCATGCCCGCCGTAGGTCATTTGTACGTGTTCGCCGTGCGGAAGATTTTGCGCCAGCGCGGCAGAACAATGCCACGGTACCAGCAGGTCATCTTTGCAGCTGAAGGCCAGCGTTGGCGTAATAATGCTGCTCAGACTGTCGCTGAGATCTGAAGCCATCAACGCCTGCAGTCGATTCATCAGGTTTTCCATGCCTTGGAAGTGCGCAACCTGATGTTGCTGCTCCTGCTGCAATAAATCCGCATGTGCAGAAAGCCAGTCTGCGGGGTATAAAAACAGCGGCTGCGCTTGGACATAGGCCTCAACACCGCTGTTAAGCAGCAGATTTTGACGCACGTTAAAGCAGCGACGTGTCTGACTGTCGAGCACCGTCCAGCCGTTGATGACGACCAGACTTTCAAGCAGCGCTGGATAACGCTTGGCCAAATGCAGACCGAGAATACCGCCGAGCGCGTGGCCAATCAGGTGACAGCGGTTTATTTCCAGCGAGTTCAGCAAGCCTGCCAACTCATCGGCCATATCTTCCATGCGATATCCCGGTGGAACATCACCCTGACTGCTGCCGGTGCCATATTGATCGTAGACCACCACGCGAAAATACTTTTCCAGCATCGCCAACTGCGGTTGCCAAAAACTGTTGACGCCACCAAGGCCCGACGAGAGCACCACGGTTTGCGCCGTCGACGACGTATTTCCCGATATTTTATAATACAAGGTGCTTTTACTCATGCTTGTTCCACTCGATTCGTTGTCAACGCGGCTATTTGCCCACGTGCGCGATAGAGGCGATTTCTACTAAAGCCTCTGGTTTCACCAGGCCACACTGAATACAGAAACGCGCCGGTTTTTCACCGGGGAAATATTCGGCATAAACTGTGTTAACCGCCGCGTAGTTGCTCCAGTCAGTAATGAAAATCGAGTTAAAGGTGACGTCATCCATTGTGCCGCCTGCAGTTTCAATCACCTTTTTAATGGTTTCTAAAACGTGGCGGGTTTGCGCGGCGGCGTCTCCCGGAAATACCACGTTGTTCTCTTTATCAAACGGCAGAGTGCCAGAAACGTAAACGATGCCGTCGGCCATTGTGCCAGGAACGAAAGGCGCAATAGGGACGCCGGTGCCTTCAGGAATGATGATGCTTTTTGGCATGGTGCTTATCCTTTTAAAATAACCTGTTGGACAAAGACGACGTTATTAGGCCATCTGGCTCAGTTTTTCGCTGGTTTTTGCCACGGTATTGCAGAAGTTATCTACGTTAGAGACCCAGCCAAAGAAGGTTTCAATGTTATAGATTGCCGCTTTCTGTACAAACTCCGGGCCGGCCTGATGAGTTGCGTCTTCGAGTACTACGCTGAAATACTCAAGGAAGAAGCCGTCTCGCAGGGTGGATTCCACGCAGACGTTGGTGGCAATACCGGTAAATACCAGATGATGAATGCCGTAGCTGCGCAGCAGGCTGTCGAGTTGGGTATTAAAGAAGCCACTGTAGCGCGGTTTTGGCAGCACGATGTCGCCGGGCTGCGGCTGCAGTTCGTCGACCAGGTCATAGTCCCAGTCGCCTTTCGCCAACAGTTTTCCCATCAACTCAGGGCGTTTGCGCATCGTTTTCAAGGCATTTGATTTATGGTAATTAGGTGAGCCTTCACCCCCCGCCTCAACGTACTGATTGTCCCAACCGTTCTGGAAGAAAATCACTTTAATGCCCGCCGAACGTGCGGCGGAAACGGCGCGTTTGATGTTGGCGATAACCGGCCCCGTGTGCGACACGTCAAAGCCCGCGAGATCCAGATAGCCGCCTGGTGACGCATAGGCGTTCTGCATATCAATCACAATCAGCGCGGTTTGCTGCGGGGAAAATGCCAGTGATTCGGGGCGAGCCGGTAAAATCACTTCACTGTCTACGCAGCCTGGATCTCGACGCACGACGGAGTTTTCAACAATTTTCATTACGCGACCTCTTTTTCAGCGGATGTTTCATTGAACAGGTATTGACGGGTTTTCATGAGTGGCTGAATAAACTGACCAAAGTTTTCAATGCCCTGAACGAAATCGTCGAAAGTCAGCAATACGCCCTCGGTGCCGGGTACGGTGTCAATTTCGTCGAGCATTTTTGCTACGCTGGCGTAGGAGCCTACCAGCGTGCCCATGTTGATATTGACCGCCGATGTTGGGTCTGCCATCTGGCGTACGTTGGTGTCAGAACCGGATTTAGTGTCCTTGCTGCTCTGATCGGTGAGCCAGGCGAGGGCTTCACTGTCGGCACCGGCCTTGTAAGCGTCCCATTTGGCACGGGCAGCGGCGTCGGTTTCGTCGGCAATGACCATAAACAGCACGTAGGAAGCCACGTCGCGTTTTTCAGCTTCGGCCGCCGTTTTCATGCGCGCAGAGGTTGGGGCAAAGGCGGTGGGAGTGTTCACGCCCTTGCCAAAGCAGAAGTTGTAATCGGCGTATTTGGCAGAGAAGGCCATGCCTGCGTCACTCTGACCGGCGCAGATCACTTTCATTTCGGCTTTTGGACGCGGGCTGACGCGGCAGTCGTCCATTTTGAAAAATTCCCCCTGCATATCGCAGTGGCCGGTGCCCCACAGATCGCGCAGCACGGTAACGTATTCCGTCAGATAGTCGTAGCGGCGGCTAAAATAGTCATCACCGGGCCACATGCCCATCTGCTCATATTCGGGCTTTTGCCAGCCGGTTACCACGTTTACGCCAAATCGGCCGTTAGAGATTGAGTCAATGGTCGCGGCCATGCGCGCCACTATCGCCGGTGGCATGACGAGCGTTGCGGCGGTAGCGTAGAGCTTAATCCTGGAGGTCACGGCAGCCAGCCCGGCCATGAGCGTGAACGACTCCATGTTGTGCTCCCAGAATTCAGTTTTGCCGCCAAATCCGCGTAATTTAATCATCGAAAGCGCGAAATCAAAATTGTAGTGCTCGGCCTTCTGCACAATGGTTTTGTTCAGCTCAAAGGTCGGCTGATACTGTGGCGCGTTTTCAGAAATCAACCAGCCATTGTTACCGATAGGAATAAAGACGCCGATTTTCATAGCACACCTCGTAATTGAATAAGACCTTTACCGATGAGGGACATTCGCGTGAAACACGCAGTGGCCCGGGTCAAAACAGCGCCGCTTGAGTGCATCCTGCGGGTTCCAAATTGCGCTACGCTGTTTGACGCGTTACAGAACGGTTTGCAAACTCGATGCCAGTTTTGTGATTTTGTTATTTATCAGCATGTTGAGTTGTGATGTGAGAATTTTGTGGAGCAAATGGTCAAAAGTGGACCATTTGGTAAAAAATAACTGCACACAAAACGAACATGATTGAGCGAAAATGGTGCGCAAATGTTAATTTTTCTCAAAGCAAAGGGGCCAGGGTCACAGGAGCTGTGGCTGGTCGTAGTCGCGATGGGAAGCATTTGTTATGCTTTATGAAAGCAATGCTTACAGGAAGAGGGTGAAGCCATTGGCAGCTGATGGAGCTATCGGCAGTAAAAAGCCGCCGACGAGGCGTTCGCGAGCCGTTGCGGCAAAGCGCAGCACCATTATGAGCGCCGCGCTGGAGTTTTTTTCTTTATACGGTATGCATGGCACCAGTCTGGATCAGGTGGCCGAGCGTGCGGACGTGTCCAAAACAAATCTTCTTTACTACTTTCCCTCGAAAGAAGAACTCTACGTAGCGGTGCTGAAGGATTTGCTGGATATTTGGCTGGAGCCGCTTAAGGCGCTGAATGCTGAACAGCAGCCGATGGAAGCCATTAAGCAGTACATCTATCTTAAGCTTTGCGTTTCGCGCGACCATCCGCAGGCTTCGCGACTGTTCTGTCTGGAAATGCTGCAGGGCGCGCCGTTGTTAAAACAGGTCTTAAGCACGCATCTCAAGCAGCTGGTGGACGAAAAGTCTGACATTATTCGCGGGTGGGTGCAGGCAGGTCAAATTGCGCAAATTGAACCCCTGCATTTGCTGTTTATTTTGTGGGCGACCACGCAGCACTATGCTGATTTTGGCGTGCAGATTGAGGCCATTAGCGGCCAAACGTTGAATGATGACGCGTTCTTTGAACAGGCAGTTGCCAACATTCAACACATTATCACCCAGGGTATCAGGCCTGTGGGTTGAGCTAATTGCCGCGCAAAAAAATGCCCATGCAGGTTAACCGCATGGGCATTTTTATTATGCAGAGAGGACTATTTTGTCTTCTGCTGAGTTCTGCTGCGGATCCAGTAGCCGATACCCAAAACCACGAACCACAGCGGTGTGACCATTAGCGCCTGACGGGTATCATCCTGCAAGGTTAACAGCACCAGAACAAAGGCGAAGAACGCCATGCACACCCAGCACATTACAATACCCAATGGCATTTTGTATTCAGAGGTGGCGTGCAGCTGAGGCCGTTTGCGGCGATAGACCAGGTACGAGCAGAGAATAATGGTCCACACAAACATAAACAAAATCGCCGACACGGTCGTCACCAATGTAAACACCGTCAGCACGTTGGGGATCAGATAAATCAGGACGACGCCAGCCAGCAGGCAAATGCAGGAAAAAATCAGTCCGTTTGACGGCACCGCGCGCGACGAAAGTTTGCCAAACGCTTTAGGTGCCATACCGTCCTGACCTAAGCCAAACAGCATGCGGCTGGTGGAGAAGATCCCACTGTTGGCGGACGAGGCGGCAGACGTCAGTACCACAAAGTTGATGATACTGGCCGCAGCCGGCAGGCCCGCAAGCACAAACAGCTCAACGAATGGACTTCTGTCGGCGGCCACTGTGTTCCACGGCGTGACACACATAATGGCAATCAGCGCAAAAACGTAGAACATGATGATGCGGATAGGAATGGCGTTAATCGCCCTTGGCAGTGACTTCTTGGGATCTTTGGTTTCTGCCGCTGTGGTGCCGACCAGCTCAATGCCGACGAAGGCAAAAATGGCTATCTGGAAACCGGCGAAGAAGCCGCTGATGCCTTTAGGGAAGAAGCCACCGTTGTCCCACAGGTTGCTGAAGGCCGCCACGGATCCTGCTGGCGTTTGGTAATGCATTAATACCATCACCAGGCCGGTGATAATCAGGCCAACGATGGCAACAATTTTGATCATCGCGAACCAAAACTCGGTTTCGCCGAACATTTTTACCGTCGCAAGATTCAAGCCAAACAGTATCAGCACGAAAATCAGCGACGCAACCCACTGCGAAAGTCCGGGGAACCAGAACTGCGCATAAGAGGTGACGGCGACCACGTCAGCGATGCCGGTCACTACCCAGCAAAACCAATAAGTCCAGCCGGTGAAATAACCTGCCCACGGCCCCAGAAGGTCGGCGGCAAAATCACTAAAGGATTTGTATTCGAGGTTCGACAGCAGCAGTTCGCCCATCGCACGCATGACGAAAAACAGCATAAAACCGATAATCATATACACGAATATGATCGACGGTCCGGCGAGGCTAATCGTTTTGCCCGACCCCATAAACAGGCCGGTGCCTATAGCACCGCCGATGGCGATCAGCTGGATATGACGATTTGTGAGGTTTCTGCGCAGGTGTTCGGGGGAATCATCCCCAGATTGTGCGATGGTTTTGGTCTCGTGTGGCATAGGTTATTTCTTCCTGTCATGTATGGAATAAGGGCTCTATCTGGCTCTTTTCTCAATTTTAATATTATGGGTACACTGCCGCGTGAGGATGGACTGCATTCGGGCAGAGTGGCTTCATAATAATGTTAAATTCCAGCGAATTATAACGTTGCAGATAAATAATCTAATAGCGAATGTACCTTTATTTTTACAGACCGAGTCCAACTGTTGCATTAATCATCTCTAATTAGCAGCATTTTGTCCGTTATGCACGGGTGAATGTCGTTTAGTGAGGCGCAGCTCAGAGAACATTGCGCCATACTTACCTCAGGCAGCGGAATTTGGTCCCTGCCGACGAATGGAGAAAAACTATGTTAGCCGACCCGTCGCAGAAGTATGTTGCATTCCCCACCGTGGATTTACCCGATCGTCAGTGGCCGGGGAAAACGCTCACGAAGGTGCCGCAATGGTGTTCAAGCGATCTACGGGACGGTAACCAATCGCTTGCCGAGCCAATGGATAATCAGCGCAAACGTCTGTTTTTCGACCTGCTGCTGCGCTGTGGTTTCAAGCAGATTGAAGTGGCTTTTCCTTCGGCGTCGCAAACCGATTTCGATTTTGTTCGCGGCTTGATTAACGACAAAGCCATACCTGAAGACGTGCATATCCAGGTTTTGACCCAGTCACGTAGCGATTTGATTGAGCGTACCTTTGAGTCGTTGATCGACGTTCCGCGCGCCATCGTGCATTTATATAACGCCACGTCGCCGATTTTCCGCGACGTGGTATTTAACCAAGACAAAGCGGCCACGCTGGAGCTGGCCGTGCGCGGCGCAAAACAGATCCGTCAGCTTTGTGAAAAATATCCGCAAACTAAATGGACCTTTGAGTATTCGCCGGAAACCTTCTGTTTTACCGAGCTGGAGTTTTCCCTCGAGGTGTGTGAAGCCGTAGCGGCAGTGTGGGAGCCGTGCACCGAGCGTCCTATGATTTTGAACCTGCCTGCAACGGTTGAAGTCAGCACCCCTAACGTCTACGCCGACCAGATTGAGTGGTTCTGCCGCCATTTCAGCCGCCGCGAACAGGTCTCAATCAGCGTGCATCCGCACAATGACCGTGGAACCGGCGTCGCCTGCGCAGAATTGGCGATGATGGCCGGTGCCGACCGCGTTGAAGGCTGTCTGTTTGGTAACGGCGAGCGGACAGGTAACGTCGATTTAGTGACGCTGGCGCTGAACTTCTACACTCAGGGGATCTCACCGGGACTTGACTTCAGTGATTTGAAAGGCGTGGTCGAAACCGTGGAGCAGTGTAACCAGTTGCCGGTACACCCTCGCCATCCGTACGCCGGTGAGCTGGTGTTTACCGCCTTTTCCGGATCGCATCAGGATGCTATCAAAAAGGGTTTTGCCGCACAAAAGCAGCGCGAAGACCAACATTGGCAGGTTCCTTACCTGCCACTGGACCCCGCCGACGTTGGCTGTAGCTACGAAGCGGTTATTCGCGTTAACAGTCAGTCTGGAAAAAGCGGTGCCGCATGGCTGCTTGAACAAAATCACGGCTTGAAAATGCCGCGTGGCCTGCAGATAGAGTTCAGCAAAGCGGTACAGAAAGAGACCGACAGCAGCGGTAAAGAGATGAGCACCAGTGACGTGTGGCGTCTGTTCCGCCAGCGCTATGGTTTGGTTGATCAACCGGTGATGAAACTGTTGAGCTATGATATTCGCAGCGACGAAAACAACCTGCGCCATTTCAGCGCGAAGGTGAATTATCAGGGGCAGGAACTGGCACTGAACGGCAGCGGCAACGGACTGCTTTCTTCTGCGGTAGACGCCCTGCATCGTACCTTTGATCTGATGCTGGAAATTGGTGACTATGACGAACATACGCTGGGGCATCAAAGCCACAGTCGCGCCGTAGCCTATGTTAGCTGCCAGCGTCCGCACGGCGAACGTGTTTACGGGGTGGGAATCGACAGTGACGTGTCCAGTGCGTCGTTGCAGGCGCTGTTTAACGCCAGTGCACAATTACTGGTGTAGATGATTCAGGTTATAACATTTATAGAACGGCTGGGGCGTCCGCCAAACGGGCCGCAGGATTGAAATACTCGCTGGGTGATACACCCAGCGTTCTACGAAACATGGCACTAAACGCGCTGGGACTGTCATAACCCAGCTCCAGCGCAACATCAATAACCGACTGTCCCATCGCCAGCGCATTCATTGCCGCCAGAATTTTCGCCCGCCTCACCCAATCACTAAAGCGCAACCCAGTCTCTCGTTGAAAACGGCGTGAAAGCGTTCTGCCACTGATCGCCATATTTGCCGCTACATCTTCAAGCTCCCACGCAGCAGACAAATCCGCACGGATCCGCTGGCAAAGTGCAAACAGCGGTGGGTCACTGGGTTCGGGAAGGTGCAGCGGTAAAATTGGCAGTAAGCGCAGTTCATCGAGGATAAGCTCAATGATTCGCTCGTCGCGTCCGCCTGCGGCATAGTTGGCCGGTACGCTAAAGGAGGCGAGGATCAGTTCGCGCAGCAGCGGTGAAATCTGAACCACCTGACACTGGGCGGGCAGGTCGGCACGTGCTAGTGAGTCAACAAACAGCGTTCTTGCCTGAACGCCGCCAATAAAGCGCAGACTGTGGACCACGTTGGCGGGTAGCCAGACGCCGCGACCGGGCGGCACCATCCACACGCCGTGTTGGGTCGAAACCTGAACCACGCCAGAGAGGGCGTGGATTAGTTGGGAGCAGCTGTGGCTGTGCGCGGGCTCACAATCACCGTGTTGATAGTCAACTGCAATAGCGGCAAGCGATTGATTTCCAGCTAAGGTATTGTCATGCATGGTGAAGCCAACGTCCAAAAAACTGTTTTAAGAGATAATTCGTTTAGGCGTGGGGGTTATTTTTTGCCTTCTCAGCGGCCGTTCTCGCCTCTTCCGCAAGCCGATCAAGCTCTTCTTCTGTCAGCTGTTCAGCCACTTTGTGCAACTTTGCCAAGCCATCACTGACGTGAACATCATCAGCTTTTGTTTTGTTTTCGCTGTTTTTTTCACTCATGGAATACACCTTGAAGCAGATTAAGGGTTATTCATTTTAGCAGATTTAATCTAAACCCACGCAGGCTAAAAAAAAGAGAGCCATTCTGGCTCTCTTTTCTTGCGGCTTCAACAAAATTAGACCGGAGATGGCGTCATACCTATCGTTATTGACGATATCCAAATTTGATTTGCTGCAGGGTATTATTGAAAATCTCTGCCTGTTGAGGGTCCTCAATTTGGGCGATAAATTTTTCAAGATTCAGAACGACTTTACCTGCATCTGCCTGACCAATCGCTTTAAGCATCAGTGTCAGCGTCGCTTTAAGACAGGCAACCTCTGTTGCCAGGGTTTCAACGCTGGCCTCGGTGTTAAAATTGCATGTGCTCATTATAATCTCCTTAAAAAAACCAACCGCCTGTAGGCGGTCGGATAGCGCGTTCAATAACTTTACAGCCTCTCTATAGGAAGGCTGCTGAAAATGTGGCGCTATACTAGCACACTCCTCTGTGACGCTGGGAGACGGCTGTTGTGCAACTCTTGCTGTAAGGCCAAAGTTTTACGAAATTAGCACAGAAAAATAATCCTAAACCGTCAAGTATGCTAAACGAATGGTCAACGATGAGACTACTTCAGGTATTTTTTCAGTTTTTAGATATTTAAACTGAGGGCATCATGGCATTAGTTAAATAAATTCAGTTTAAATCAGTAATATATCAAGTGAATCAGCTGATGTTATTTTGCGCATTAATAAACCTTATATGCGCAAAGTCAGATTCTTTCTTAATGGTTGTTGTTTTTTTGAGCGGTTGGTGGGTTTCTAAATGATTTTTATAGGATTTAATCTTATAATTGATTTTCAGTTGTAATCTTTGATGGAAGTTAATTTTTACATTATTAAAAATCATTTTTTTCACAATCAAAGCTTGGTTAATTTCTGCCTGATGCAGTAAAATAGTTCAGCTAATTTAATTCGCTTTATTTTATGTCCGCAGTCAGTTTGTTGTTTTCATGTTTTCTCGGTAACGTGTTTGACCTGACGCG
The DNA here is from genome assembly GCF_009208105.1 of Rouxiella sp. S1S-2. Classification (NCBI taxonomy): domain Bacteria; kingdom Pseudomonadati; phylum Pseudomonadota; class Gammaproteobacteria; order Enterobacterales; family Yersiniaceae; genus Rouxiella; species Rouxiella sp. S1S-2. The sequence continues at coordinate 3,844,452 of NZ_WFKL01000001.1, read as the reverse complement.
GTAGACTCTTTTTGCTTATGTATTGTTCTGTCTCTTTTGCGAATTTGTGCCGTTGTTTACACCCTTGACCGCAGCCACTTAGCAAGCTAATGAAAAATACGACCGTGTGACGCCCTTAATTTTGGAGAATTCTCTTTGATTAGCGTTCTTCTTGTAGATGACCATGAACTGGTGCGCGCAGGGATTCGACGCATTCTTGAGGATATCAAAGGCATTAAAGTTGTTGACGAGGTGCAGTGCGGAGAAGACGCTGTTAAATGGTGCCGCAGCAACTCAGTCGATATTGTCTTGATGGATATGAGTATGCCGGGGATCGGCGGGTTGGAAGCCACAAAGAAAATTGTGCGTTTTTGCCCAGACGTCAAAATTATCATGCTGACAATTTATACCGAAAACCCTTTGCCGGCAAAAGTGATGCAGGCGGGCGCTTCCGGCTATCTCAGTAAAGGCGCCGCTCCTCAGGAAGTGGTTAATGCTATCCGCCTGGTCGATTCTGGTCAGCGGTACATAGCCTCTGATATTGCCCAGCAAATGGCTCTGAGCCAACTTGAGCCACAGTCTGAAACGCCTTTTGACAGCCTCTCCGAGCGTGAGCTGCAAATTATGTTGATGATTACCAAAGGGCAGAAGGTTAACGAGATTTCAGAACAACTTAATCTCAGTCCGAAAACGGTGAACAGTTATCGCTATAGAATGTTTAGTAAACTAAATATCAGCGGTGATGTAGAATTGACTCATCTGGCAATACGCCATGGTCTTTTCAACTCGGAGACGTTGTCTGGCAGTGAGTAATGAGCGTTTTGACCCCCAGGCCTTTTTAAAAACGGTCACCAGCCAACCCGGCGTCTACAGAATGTACGACGTAACCGGGACGGTAATTTATGTCGGGAAAGCCAAAGATCTTAAAAAAAGGCTTTCCAGTTATTTCCGTGTCCAGGTTTCGAGCCGCAAGACAGAGACCCTGGTCAAAAACATCCAACAAATAGACGTCACGGTCACGCATACCGAAACGGAAGCGCTGCTGCTTGAACATAACTACATCAAGCTTTATCAGCCGCGCTACAACGTTTTGCTGCGTGACGACAAATCTTATCCGCTGATTTTTCTCAGCGCCGATAATCATCCCCGACTCACTATCCACCGCGGCGCGAAGCATGCCAAAGGTGAGTATTTTGGTCCGTTTCCCAATTCCTATGCGGTAAGAGAAACGCTGGCTTTGCTGCAAAAGCTGTTTCCTATCCGCCAGTGTGAAAACAGCGTTTACCGCAATCGCTCGCGTCCTTGCCTGCAGTATCAGATTGGCCGCTGCCTTGGTCCATGCGTCAGCGGGTTGGTCAGTGAAGAGGAATATAAGCAGCAGGTCGACTATGTTCGGTTGTTCCTGGCCGGTAAAGACCAGCAGGTGGTGACTCAGCTGATTGAACGAATGGAAGACGCCAGTAAAAATCTGCGTTTTGAAGATGCAGGGCGTTTTCGTGATCAGATTCAGGCGGTGGGTCGCGTGACTGAAAGGCAGTTTGTGACGGGCAACAGTGAAGATCTTGACGTCATTGGCGTCGCCTTTGAGTCAGGAATGGCCTGCCTGCATGTGCTGTTCATCCGTCAGGGAAAAGTGCTCGGAAGCCGAAGCTATTATCCTAAGGTACCGGGCGGCACTGAAATGTCAGAGGTTGTGCAAACCTTCGTTGGTCAATTTTATTTGCAAGGCAGTCAGGCGAGAACCTTGCCGGGTGAAATACTGCTCGACTTTAGCCTGCCCGAGAAAGACCTGCTCGCTGAATCGCTCAGCGAGATGGCTGGCCGTAAAGTTCATATTCAAAGCAAACCGCGCGGCGACCGTGCACGCTACCTCAAGCTAGCCCGCACCAACGCCACTACAGCGTTGACTACGCGTTTGTCCGAGCGCTCGACGATTCATCAACGGCTCGCCGAACTGGCCAAAACGTTGAATCTTGCCGAAATAAATCGCATGGAGTGTTTCGACATCAGCCATACCATGGGGGAGCAAACCGTGGCTTCTTGTGTGGTATTTGATGCAAATGGTCCGGTACGCGCCGAGTATCGTCGCTATAATATAACGGGGATCACGCCTGGTGATGATTACGCGGCGATGACGCAGGTACTCAATCGGCGTTACGGTAAATCGATTGAGGAGGCCAAGATCCCTGACGTCATTTTTATCGACGGCGGAAAAGGGCAGTTGGGCATGGCCTTGGACGTGTTCAAGGAATTGGATGTATCATGGGATAAATCCAAGCCGCTGCTGATTGGCATTGCCAAAGGCGCGGATCGTAAAGCGGGGTTGGAGACGCTATTCTTCAAAGCCGAAGGTGAGGGGATTGCATTGCCTTCTGATTCTCCTGCGCTGCATGTGATACAACATATTCGTGACGATTCGCACAATCACGCCATTACCGGACATCGGCAGAAGCGTGCCAAAGTAAGAAACACCAGTGCACTTGAAGAGATAGAAGGCGTGGGGCCGAAAAGGCGTCAGGTTTTGCTCAAATATATGGGAGGCATTCAACCTTTACTGAATGCCAGTGCAGAGGAAATTGCAAAAGTGCCGGGTATTTCACACGCATTGGCAGAAAAAATTCATAATGCGTTGAAACACTAGGGTCATTGTAGCAACATACTCATAATATCTACATCGGACAGATAGTTACCTACGCACATGCAATTTAATATACCGACGTGCCTTACCCTGTTTCGCGTTGTCATGATCCCGTTCTTCGTGCTGGCTTTTTATCTGCCGTACGTTTGGGCTCCTACAGCTTGCGCCTTGATTTTCGTTCTCGCCGCGATTACCGACTGGTTTGACGGCTATCTTGCTCGTCGCTGGAAGCAAACTACTCGCTTTGGTGCGTTCCTCGATCCCGTGGCCGACAAGGTATTGGTCGCGATTGCGCTCGTGCTGGTGGCAGAATATTTCCACGCCTGGTGGATAACATTGCCGGCGGCGACCATGATAGCACGCGAAATTATCATTTCTGCGCTTCGAGAATGGATGGCCGAGATCGGTAAACGCAGCAGCGTGGCGGTTTCCTGGATAGGTAAAGTGAAAACGATGGCGCAGATGCTGTCGCTGGTAGCGCTATTATGGCGCCCAAATGATATCGCCGTCGGCGTTGGGGTTGTCGCGTTGTACATTGCTGCGGTGCTGACTTTTTGGTCAATGTTCCAATATCTGTTTGCTGCACGTAATGATTTGCTGGAACCTTGATCGAACTGATTTAAAAAACGGCAATCAGTCACGATGAGCTGATAATTTTATTGACTCATCGCGTCAGCCAAGTAGAATGCAACGCATCGGAAGGCAGTGAGCAGTTAGCCCGAAGATAAGCTAAAAAAATCAGTAAGTTCTGATTAAAGCGGGAATAGCTCAGTTGGTAGAGCACGACCTTGCCAAGGTCGGGGTCGCGAGTTCGAGTCTCGTTTCCCGCTCCAAATTCGTTAGGTAGAACAAGTTTCTAGCTAACAGTAAGAAAAGTAAAGAATTAAGGCGCGTTAACAAAGCGGTTATGTAGCGGATTGCAAATCCGCCTAGTCCGGTTCGACTCCGGAACGCGCCTCCAATTTTCCCGGAGCCCGGGTGGTGGAATCGGTAGACACAAGGGATTTAAAATCCCTCGGCGTTCGCGCTGTACGAGTTCAAGTCTCGTCCCGGGTACCATGGAAAATTAGCTGAATAATCAAAAGCAATAAAGTAGTAATGTCGTTATGCCACCTTCGGGTGGTTTTTTTGTTTTTGGGTTTTCATAATATCCCTTCATAATATTTCTCCTTACCCCTCTATCATTTTCATCTTAATTGAAATTGCACTATCTTGCAGTATCCTCTGCGAAAGCAAATTGAAACGATTACTGCGTTTACTGAGCGTCTTTAATACGGCATATTTTTGGGTGGATTCTCGGCGATTTTATTGTCACAAGCTGGGTAATTCACCGGATGTTTTCAGAAGTAACTCTATGTAATGCATTGAACTATATGATTAAAAATCAGGGGTGCTAGATTGAAATCGCTAATTAAAATAGGTGGGTTTGCTTTATTGTTGTCTACGGTCATCGCGAATATATCCATAGCTCGGGCCGAACAAACCATCGTTTTTGTCCGCCATGGTGAAAAACCGGTAAACAGCAGCGGGCAATTAACCTGTAAGGGACTTAACCGAGCACTGGCTCTGCCTAAGGTTTTGCTATCCCGTTATGGAAAACCGGCTGCTATCTTCGCCGCGGGGCCGAAGGAAGATAAGTCAGGAAGTTCTCTCAGACCATTGACGACCATCACTCCAACGGCTATCCAGCTTTCTATGCCGATTGATATTCAGTTCCATGCGGATGATATTGCTGGCGTTCAAAAGGCACTGTTGAGCAATACGTATAGCAATTCACTGGTATTTGTTTCCTGGGAACACAAAAATCTCGATAAATTAGTTAAAAATATTATGAAAGCTGAGGGTGCTGACCCCGCCACGGTGCCTGCCTGGCCCGGCAGTGATTTTGACAGTATTTTTGTTCTAAAAATCAATCAGGGCAGCGCAAGTAACAAAATCAGCTTCCAGCATGAGGCTGAGAACCTGACTAATTTGTCAGATCAATGTCCCGGCACCCAATCATAATAGGACAGTGTCGATAGTTCCCGATCAAGGGACCTGCCATTAAAAAAGGAGCAAAGGCGAGTGCTGCCTTGGCTCCTTTTTATGTGTCATACGCTAATTAAATTAGATTTCGTACTGTACGCCGCGGACTACGCCGATAATCTCGCAGTTGCCATTGATAGGAATGTTGGCGTAGCGCGGGTTTAGCGGAACGAGATACTTATTCGGTCCATCAATAACCAACTTTTTCATGGTTGCCTCGCTGGTTCCGGCAATGCGGGCGACAACGATTTTTCCATGAGTGGCCTCTACGTGAGGATCGACAATGACGGTAGAGCCTTCCGGGATACTCGGTAGCCCCGAAGGATTAGTCATTGAATCACCACGCACCGTTAGAGCAAATGAGTCTGATGACACGCGTAGGCCGGTTTCCATCCAGTATTCTGCTCTCTCAAAAAGTTCACTCGATTCTGACTCCGTGAACACGCCTGCCTGTACCCACGAAAGAATAGGGATTTTTCTAACGCTGGTCACCAGGGGTTGTAGCCCAGCAAAATCAGTACCATAAAGTACATAAGCTTCTGTGGTATTGAAATATTTTGCAAGCTTCAACAACGATTCAGCTTTAGGAACATTGAGATCTTTTTCCCAATATCCCACAGTGACATCCGAAACGCCGCAATACTCACCCAATGCTTTCTGCGTTGTCTTGGTTATTCTGCGTAGCCTTTTAAGTCGCGCGCCAACCGATTCCATAATCCACTCTCAATAAAATTAACTAAGTTATCTTAGTTTTATTTGATCAAATTTAACCTTGGATATATTATCTAAGTTAACTTAGCTTGTGAAGCACGTTTGCAAATGAAACTTAGAGAAGCCAGCGCAGGGTTTAGCGCCCTCAATCTGGAAAAGTTCCCGCAGCTGCAAGGCGGCAAAGCATGATTACGCGACCTGTAGAGGACATCTTATGAGAGATATACCACAAGTTTTAGAGCGCTGGGGCGGTTGGGCGGCGGCGGATAACAGTCAACTGGACTGGCAGAGAACGGCGAACGGCTTCAAAAGTTTGTTACCTAACAGCTCAAAGTCGCGTCTTTCATGCTGCGATGACGACGGTTTGCTGATTGACGGATGTATCACGCGATTAAAAACCCTTAGGCCTGAGGAGTATCAGCTGCTGGTTCTGCATTACGTTATGAATCAGCCGAAGCGCGCCATTGCCCGGGTCATGAAAAGGGATGAAAAGCTGGTGCGTATTATGCTGCAAATGGCTGAGGGTTTTGTTGAGGGTTGCCTGGCGATGCTCGACGTACCGCTGGATATGGACCCGACTGTGGAAATTTATCGTGAACCGAAAAAAGTGCTCACGCGGTCCGCAAAAAGCCCGCTACTGTATTAATACTGGTTACTGAGTCACGTAGCCAACGCCAGTAAAAACCTCGCCTTGGTGGGGTTTTTACATGTAAAGGGTCACTTCGGTGGCCCTTTTTTTTCGACCCATGTACCTACAAAATAAAGAAGGACACTTCCATGTATACCTTGACCCTTTCTCTATCAACCAATAATCAAATTGTGGGAAAAATTGCAGATGTTGTTGAGGCTAAAGTCGTCGATGATGCCGGCGCCGCCGTATCTGGACAGGTGGTCAAATTTAGCGCCGACAATAACGCCTATTTTCTTGGAAATACTGTTACGACAGGAAGTAATGGCACCAACACTATTTCAGTATTCAGCCATACCGTGGGCAACTCGACGGTAACCGCAAAGCTTGTCGATGGCACCTCGGCCACTGTTGTTGTGACGTTTATTGCCGACCCCGGTCTGCCACCGGTCACCACGCCGGTCGGTGCGTTAACCTTAACTCTCGATGTCTCAACCAATAATCAAATTGTTGGCAATATCGCCGACGTGGTAGAGGCAAAAGTTATCGATTCTACCGGGGCCGCCATCGCTAAACAGTCAGTGAGTTTCAGCGTAGACAACGGCGCTTACTTCCTTGACGGCAATAAAGCCATAACCGGCAGTAACGGCACGGCGAATATTCTCATATACAGCAATACGGTCGGTGATTCGACGGTGAGTGCCACGCTGACAGACGGAACGTCGGCCAGCACAGTGGTTTCCTTTGTAGCTGACACCGGAACTCCTCCAGTCGTCAACCCGACAGGAAAAATGACACTCACACTTGATGCCTCCGTCAATAATCAGATAGTAAGCAGTGCACCGGACGTCGTTGAGGCGAAAGTGATTGATGAAACGGGCACCGCAATCGCCGAACAGGCGGTAAATTTTAGCGTAGATAATGGCGCCTATTTCATTGATTCAAATAAGATGAAAACCCAAAGTAACGGCACGACCAGCATCGCGGTATTCAGTGATACAGCAGGTGATGCTACGGTTAACGCCACTCTGGCGGACGGAACGGCGGCCACGCTGGTAATAAGTTTTGTTGCCTCGGACGGGGATCCTGGAACGGGAGCGGAACTGGCCGCCTTTAAAGCCGATGTCTCAGCCTTTATCACCTATGTACAACAAGCCCTTACGTCGTTAGAGCAAAATGTGGGTTCCGCGTTGTTGCAGCTTTCAACCTCGGTCACGGCTGAAGATGTACCCTCGGCGTGGACCCAGTTCGATACTAATGTTCAAACGTTTGAAACTTACTTCCAGCAAGGTCTGGTGGCGCTGGGTCAAAACGTTGATACAGCCTTTTTACAGCTCAAACAAAAGTATCAGTAACGCGTCATCATTGACGGCGAAAAATAAATGGCGTGCGGAGTAAAAAAACGCTCACGCGGTCCGCAAAAATGCGTTTACTCTATCAATACTGGTTACTTAGTTACGTAGCCAACACCTGCAAAACCTCGCCTCGGCGGGGTTTTTTGCGTTTAAGGGCCACTTCGGTGGCCCTTTTTTATTGCCTGGCATTCCTGCCAAAACACAAATCTACTTAGGAAATAATTATGTACTCAATTAGCTTCACTGCGCTTAGCAGTAATCAACTCGTGGGTCCTAACGGGACTGCCAATAGGGTTGCAGCCAAGGTTGTTGACTCGAATGGGGTTGCGGCAGCGGGTTTAAAGCTGACCTGGAGCGCGGATAATGGCGCCAATCTCGACCTCACTGTCAATCCGGCAACCACTGACGCCAACGGTCAGGCGGTGGCCTATGTATTCAGTAATACCGTGGGTAATGCCAATCTGACCGCGACACTGGCAGACGGCACTTCAGCCTCCACGGTGATCAACTTTGTCGCCAAGCCGGTTACTCCCCCGGTCACCACGCCGGTCGGTCCTTTCAGCATCAGTCTGTTATCTCGCACCAGTAATCAACTGGCCGGGCCAAACGGGTCGGCTAACACTGTCGCAGCAACGGTGCTCGATTCAACCGGCGCGGTGGCAGCGGGGCAGACGGTGACATGGAGCGTAGACAATGGCGCTAATCTTGACCTCACTGTTAATCCGGCAACCACTGACGTTAACGGTCAGGTCGTGGCATATGTGTTTAGCAACACTGTGGGTAATGCCAACCTGACCGCGACGCTGGCGGGTGGCACCTCAGCCTCCACGGTGATCAACTTTGTCGCTAAGCCGGTTACTCCCCCGGTCACCACGCCGGTCGGTCCATTCAGCATCAGTCTGTTATCTCGCACCAGTAATCAACTGGCCGGGCCAAACGGGTCGGCTAACACCGTCGCAGCAACGGTGCTCGATTCAACCGGCGCGGTGGCAGCGGGGCAGAAGGTGACATGGAGCGTAGACAATGGCGCCAATCTTGACCTCACTGTCAATCCGGCAACCACTGACGCCAACGGCCAGGCCGTGGCGTATGTGTTTAGCAACACCGTGGGGAATGCCAATCTGACCGCGACACTGGAGGACGGCACCTTTGCCTCGGCTGTCATCACTTTTGTCTCTAAAACGGCACTGCCGGAACCGGGCGATGATTCTCTCACCGCGTTTAAGTCCGACGTGGCAGCGTTTATCACCTATGTCCAGCAGCAGCTCGATTCGGTTGGTCAAAATGTGGAGGCCGCCTTGTCACAGCTTGGCGCTTCAGTGACCCAGAGCAGTGTGGCCGATGCCCTGTCTGCGTTTGAAACTAATGATGAAACGTTCAACGGTTACGTCGAGCAGAATGTTTCGACACTGAGTCAAAACGTCAGTGCGGCATTTTTACAGCTTAAAGCGAAGTATCAGTAATGCTTTCAAGAGCCTGCTACGAGCAGGCTCAATAATTTCATGCGGTTCAAACCTTAATAAAAGAGGTGGGGCGAAATGATTCAACATGGGTTCAATTGGCTGAAAAGCCTCTATTACATCCCCGTCATCGCGAGCAAAACCGAAACGTATCAGGAGACTTCAATGAATAACGAAACGATCAATTCCATACCTCAGCCTGGCGAGTCCATTGCCTCGCTGGCCAGCGCAGCCGCAGTTCTGCCCGTTGCCACGCCGGTAGCAGTTTCAAACGAGGCGATAACGTCGCCTTTGGCAGAGTTTAAATCCAGGATTGAGGCATTTGTTGCCTTTGTCGAAAAAGGGATCGAAGTGCTGGGGCAAGACGCCGAAGCCGAGCTGGTGGCGCTTAAAGAAAAGTATCTTTAGGCCTTTGCAAATACCTCTAAAAAATACTCATGCGGTCCGCAATAAATCCTTAGCGCCGAATACTCAACCTTCCCTGACTTCTTGTCGCAACGTATTCCGGCGCTAATCCCTATGGCAACAGTGCACAGCCAACGGCAGTTGGAGGTGGAGACTATGAAAATGAACCCACAAAGTGACGGATTCTGGACGCATTTCTGGGCCACGATCACCGCACTGTTTAGTGCGGCGGGTCTGACCACTGAGCAATGGATTTATGTGTTTTGCGCCATTTTTGGCGCACTGCTTTCATTTAACTCTTATCGCAATAACAAACTTGCCCTAAAGGAGAGGCAAAGCGAGGACGAAAAGAGAACCGAGATACTTCGGTCCTACCTGGCCGGCAGAAAAAATAATGCTGATATCGAGCCTGCAGGCGTTGCCAATGAGGTTAACGAAGTCATCAATAAGGTAGAAACATAATGGCCATATCACCGGAACTGAAAAGCAAAATGGTTAAATTAGGCGGAGCAACCGCGCTGACCATCGCAATTTCGCTGCTCGGTGGTCCTGAAGGCGTTGAAGGGCAGAGAAGCACGCCCTATCGCGATGTTGGCGGGGTATGGACAGTGTGCAGCGGCATCACGGGTCCCGACGTGTTGCCCGGAAAATATTACTCGGACAAAGAGTGTGATGTTCTTTTGAACAAGCATTTGGCATCGGTTAAAACAGCCGTCGATAACGCCGTAACCGTCCCCTTAGACCGCTACACCCGAGCTGCACTCTACTCCTTTGCCTACAATGTAGGCGTCAGCGCATTCAAACGATCGTCCTTACTCAGGCACATTAATGCCGGTAACACCAGGCAGGCCTGCGATGACCTTCGGCGGTGGGTTTACGTCAATAAAAAACGCAACCGTGGCCTGATAAACCGGCGCGAGATTGAGAGGCAAGTCTGCCTAATGGGGCAATTATGATCAATAAAATCGCGGTGATGACCACTCTGCTGGTGATGGCCTGCATCGGCTTGCTTATTTTTCTGGCTTTTCACTACTACGGGCAAACCGTTTCTCAGGCCGCTTCATTGTCCACGCTGAGTCAGCAGAAAAAAGAGGCCGAATTTATCGCCCAGTCTCAGGGGCTGAGCGTGGGTATTTTTAACCAGATTGCAGGGGCAACGCTAAATGACCAACAGGCTAACCAAACCGCAAGTCAGACGAGACAAACTATCATTAAACGAGTTCTTCAAACGGCACCGTGCAATCTGGTGCCTGTTGCTGCTGCCGTTAATGTCAGCTTGTTCAACCACTACAACGCAGTACGTCAACGTTCCCGTAACACCGATACCCGCAAGCCTGCTCGCGCAGTGCCAGCCGTCTCCACCGCCCAGTGACCCCCTCACTTATGGCGCATCGGTGCTATGGAATGAGCTTTTACTCACCGATTTAGAAAACTGTAATACCCAGCTCCACGGCATCCGCCAAATAGAAGTCGCAAGACAGCAGTGATCCACAACGCACTAACCACAATCCTCACCTCAATCAATCCCTAAGGAAATTATTATGGCTAATGTATTAACGTTAACTCGCGTCACCAACGGCGCACAGGCAGACGGCAGCTCAAACAACTCATTCCAGGTACTGGTCAACGATTCTGTAACCGGCGCGGGCGTGGCTAACGTCACCGTGACACTTTCGGTAACTACCGGCGCAACCCTGACTGCAAGCACGGTCACTACTGGGAGTGCGGGCAGCGTGTTTGGCTATGTCACCAGCATCACCGCGGCTTCTTATGTGGTCACCGCGGCATTAACCGGCGCAACCTCAAAAACCATTTCGGTTATCTTTACCTCCGCCGCCGAAACCGCGGCGGCGCAAAGGGCGCTCGAGACCATGCAGTCGGCACTCTCGGGCACGACCGGCTCTGGTTATGTCGGTTATGACCAAACGCTGACCTACGCCAGCGGCACCATTGGGGCATCATTAAGTCAGGCGGCCACTAATCTGACGACCAATAACAATAAGCTAGCGGCACTGGCGACCTCTACCGGCGCGGGTTCTGTGGGTTATGACTCAACCGTGACCTATACCAGTGGCACGGTTGGGGCAGCCTTCAATTCTGCGGCCACTAATCTGACGACCAATAACAATAAACTGGCGGCACTCGCGACCTCTTCTGGCGCAGGCTCTGTAGGCTATGACTCAACGGTGAGCTATGCCAGCGGTACGGTCGGATCGGCCTTCAATTCGGCGGCAACCAATTTGACCTCAAACAATAACCAACTGGCCGCACTCGCTACTTCATCAGGCGCGGGCTCGGTGGGTTATGACTCAACGGTAAGCTATGCCAACGGCACCGTCGGCTCGGCCTTTAATTCAGCAGCAACAAATTTAACGTCCAATAATAATCAACTGGCAGCACTCGCTACCTCGTCCGGTGCGGGTTCAGTCGGCTACAGCTCTACGGTGAGCTATACCGGGGGGACGCTGGGGTCGGCTTTTAATTCAGCGGCAACCAACCTGACCTCTATCAATAATCAATTGTCGGCACTTGCTACCTCGTCGGGTGCAGGTTCCGTGGGTTATGACCAAACTATTGACTATGCCAACGGCACTCTGGGTTCAGCCTTTAACTATTCGGGCACAACCCTGGCCTCGCAAACCAATAAGCTGGCGCGTTATCTGGATATTGAAGATTTCGCCGATACCAATTCTGCGGCGGGTGACTGGACGACGGCTATTCAGGCGGCCATTGACGCGGCCGTGAGTCGTGGAATTCTTGAGGTGCGCGGTACCGGCAGCTATGCGATTTCCGGCACGGTCAAAATCCGTAATATTTTTGGCAACGGTCTGAATATTTCTATTCACTCCCTGAGCGTGACCAGCAGCTTCCCGAGCAATACGTCTTTTTGGAACGCAACGCCGATGATTTCCATTGGCGACCTGGTCGGTAACGCAACCGGACTGAACCTGTTTATCAACGTACTTGACGGGGGTAGCAAAGCTGACGGTATCGTCCCAACCGGCTATGGCTTTGCGTTGTCGCATATTCACATCGGCTCAGCGAGCAATTGTATCGCGGTAGTCCGCACCGGCGCGCACCAGTGGCCAAACTCCTCGAACCAGCTGACGGGCGATTACTGGTCGAGTAACTATGTCGGCGTATTCTTGAAAAATGGCACCACCGGGACTAACCCGATCGTTGAAGGCTGGAAAGTCTCGGTCAAGTTTATTGCGGCGAACTACTGGGGGGGGATCTGGCTCTTCGACTGCGGTCAGTACGCACAGTTAAGCGGCGACTGGGACTATAACGGTCGCTACGTCGGGGTTATTGAACTGGACTCTACCACCGGGTTGTCGTCGATTGCCGGCCAGACCGGGCTTAAACTCACTAACGGCACGACGCCACTCGAGTTCCTGTTCTATTACACCTACCAGGGAAGCACCTACGCCGTGGTGGCTGCTAGCAGCAATATTTCAGTTTATGACGGCAGCGGCACCTTCCCGTGGACCGTGGGGCAAACGATTAGCTGTACCACAATTACCGGCGTGAGCCTGACCTACACCGCCGTCACGCTTTGCGGCGACAATGCCAGCAAAACCAACTTCTTCGATATTTTCCATGACTTTGAAAGGACGGCGTTCGGTAGAATTCAAGTGAAGGCGGGGTATCTTTCAGGAATCATTGGCGGCCTGCAGCACACCTCCAACCTGCAGTACCAAAACTCCTATGAGGACCCCACTGACTGCTTCCACGGACTGAGCGTCACCAACTCAGGCACCACGTTGGCGTTTATCAATACGCCGGTTGAGTCTTCAGCCTACTCGTATGTAACGGCGGACTACGTTAATTTCCAGAAAAAACTCTATATGCAGGATCGCCTGTATGAGGGAACGCCGGTGGCCATCAAGCTCGGGCCGTCCAGCACCACGTCCACCACCATTACCACTCTGAAAGACTCGGCACAGGACAAGCATCTGGATGAGGGCAGTATTTATGACATCACTCTGAAAACCAACTATGCGGGCAACTGTGGTTCCTATCGCGTGTTTGTTCTTTCGAGTGGCGGCACCTATTCACATAACGTTATCTCCAGTTACAGCACCTCGGCCATCACGGTCGACTTTGCTGATAACACCACAGGAGTAGACATGAACTTCCGCCAGCAGGCCCAGTCGCAGATGCAGGTGGTGATCAATATCGTGAGAATTTAACCTGAAAACGTCATTGCGGGCCTGTCGCGCGGTTATTACAGCCGCACGTCAGGCCCTCTTATGGCCTGAATTGTGATTATTTTGTTACAAACTTAAAAAATTTAAAAAGCAGTACTCTTATCTCAATCGGTATAAAATACTGTTTTAGAATATTGTGAGCTGTTGATTCAAATATGAAATGGTTAACAAAAAATGCGTTTTTGTTCGCGGTAAAGACCTGCATAGCGGCATTTCTAGCCTTATACATCGCGCTTGAACTTAACCTCGATAAACCGGCCTGGGCAATGGTCTCGGTTTACGTCATCTCGCAGCTTTATTCTGCTTCAACCCTGTCAAAGGCGCTGTTCCGCTTTCTTGGCACCGTGTTGGGTGGGATATTTATTTTTCTGATCTATCCCGTCACCGTTACTTTTCCGCTTCTGTTTAGCCTCAGCGTTTCACTGTGGGTAGCCTGCTGCCTTTACCTCTCACTGCACGACAGAACGCCAAAAAGTTACATCTTTATGCTGGCTGGATACAGCGCCGCCATCATGGGTTTTGCCGACGTGACCGTTCCGCTTGATATCACTTATACTGTCATTTCCCGCGTTGAAGAGATAACCGTCGCCATTGTTTGCAGCAGCCTGATCCACATGCTGGTTTTTCCGGTGCGGATGCGCAATTTACTGGAAAGCAGCGTGAGCAACTGGTACGACAGTGCCAAGAAACTGTGTAATGAATTGCTTACCGCCGAATCAAAAGAAGGTTCGCCGGAAAGAGAACATATTCTGGTACAGATGGCGAATTATCCCCTCAGCGTCGAAGCCCTGATAACCCACCTGGTTTACGAGGGAGATTCAGCGCGAAAACTGATCCGCCTGGTCAGTGCGCAGTATCAGCACCTTTCTTATTTGATCCCCACCCTGACAGCGATTGAAAAGCGTCTGAGTTTATTGGCAGAGCAGGGCATCACCTTTCCTGACTTTGTGGCCGAGTCGTTTGGCCATTTTCTGCAGTGGCTGAACAGCCCGGAGCAGAGCGGCAATGCGCAGGTGATTCAGGACGATATTAGCGGGTCGCAGGGGAAGATTAAAATGCTCTACGCCCGCGGAGAAATGAGTGCCGAAGAGGGACTGCTGCTGATTGGCCTGATGGAGCGTTTGCAAAACTTCATTCGCCTCTCCGAGTCCTACATGGGGGCCAAAGAGCGTGTTACGTCGCTGTCGCCCGAGAAAAAACGTGGTAAAGCAAAATTGATTCGCAAGCACTCCGATAAAGGTCTGATCCTGCTTTCTTGCTTTACCGCCTTTACCGCCACCATGCTGGGGTGCCTGTTCTGGATAGGCACCGGCTGGAAAGACGGCTCAACGGCGCCCATGATGGCGGCGGTGGTGTGCTCATTTTTTGCCTCACTTGATAGCCCGATTGCCTCCATGAAGGTGTTTCTGAAAGGCGTGTTAGTGGCAATCGTAATCAGCATTATGTATGTCGGTATTTTTATCCCCTTAACGGTGACCTTTGAGTCTTTGGTGATTGTTCTCGCTCCCGGACTGATCGCATTGGGGTTAGTCATTGCTAATCCTTCAACCAACTTTATTGGGCTGATTATCGCCACCCAGATCCCAGGGTTTATTGGCATGACGCACGACCTTAAGCCGGACCTGCTGTCGATTATTAACGCCTCGATTTCGACGATAGTCGGGATCGTTATCGCCGTTGTGTTGACGGCAATCATCCGCAACAAGCGTCCAGCCTGGATGGCCAGGCGAGTGTTGCGTCGTGGCATTAAAGAGTTGCTGCAGTTTACTTCTGAAATAAAAATGAATGCCTCATCGCTGCTGTCCCGCCAGCAGTACGTGGCAAGCATGATAGATAAAATCAATATCATCTTGCCGCGTAACAAAGTGGACCCTACGCCGGACGTGGCGCTGGGTGGCAATTTGATCACTGAAATCTGGCTAGGGGTCAACTGCTATGATTTTTATGCGCGCCATCAGGAACTGCTTAAAGAAAATACGCTGGACAGTGACGCGTTAATGGCGGAGATAAATAGATATTTTAAAATGCGACTGAAAAATATTTACCTCGCGCCACCGGCATCGCTGCTCAACGAACTCGACAATCTGCTGTTAAAAACAGAGGGGCTTTGCCGCACGGATATGCAACTCTTCAGCCCGCTGTTTTATCTTTTTAACATCCGTATGGCGCTGTTTCCGGGCCAACGCTGGCCTGTTATTTAAAGCTTGCAGCATTCCTACTACACCAAGTCACCTCGCGGTGACTTTTTTGTTTTATTTGTACATAATTGCGAACATCTTTGTTACAAACAAAACAAGATAACAAGTTTCTTGGGGGTATAAAATAATCCTTTAAAATCTACGTGATTTGTTTAATTAGAAAATGAAGTGGCTAACAAAAAATGCTTTTTTGTTCTCAATAAAGACCTGTATCGCTGCATTTTTGGCTTTATATATCGCTTTAAAACTTAATCTGGATAAACCTGCCTGGTCGCTGACGTCCGTTTTCATCATTTCTCAGCTCTACTCCGCTTCTACGCTGTCAAAGTCGGTATTTCGACTATTAGGCACGCTGCTCGGCGGTGCATTCATCTTCTTTATCTACCCCATTACCGTGCTTTACCCCCTACTTTTTAGCGTCAGCGTCTCATTGTGGATAGCCTTTTGCCTCTATCTGTCACTGCATGACCGCACGCCGAAAAGTTATGTCTTTATGCTGGCGGGTTACAGTGCTGCCATCATGGGCTTTGCCGATGTGGATTCCCCTCTGGATATTACCTACACCGTCATTTCTCGCATTGAGGAGATCGCGGTGGCTATTGTGTGCAGCACGCTGGTGCACATGATTATTTTTCCGGTACGCATGAGTACGTTGTTGGAAAACAGCGTCAATAACTGGTTTGAAAGTGCCAAGAAACTCTGCGGTGACATGGTGACCCGCGTTTCTAAAGAGAAGTCGTTGGAGCATGAACATATTCTGATCCAGATGGCGAACTATCCCTCCAACGTTGAAGCGCTGATCACCCACTGCGTCTATGAAGGGGATTCTGCGCGCACGCTGATTCGCATGGTTTCAGTCCAGTATCAGCATCTCTCCTATTTAATTCCGACGCTTACCGCGATTGAAAAACGCCTGATTTTACTCAGTGAACACGGTATTACCTTTCCTGATTTTATCGCCGAAACTTTCAGTCACTTCCTACAGTGGCTGAATAATCCCGCACAATTTGGCGATACCGGCGTATTAATCGAGGAGATGATGGCTTCGCAGGAAAGAATTAAAGCGCTGTACGTTGAGGGAGGAATGAGTGCCGAAGAAGGACTGCTGCTGACAGGGCTGGTAGAACGGCTGCAAAACTTCATCCGTATCGCGCAGGCCTACCTGGCGGTTAAAGAGAAAGTTAACGCGCTGAGTGATGAAAGAAATCCGGCGAAGTTTACGTTGTTTAAAAAGCATGCTGATAAGGGACTGATTTTTCTCTCATCGCTGACCATTTTTATTGTCACCCTGCTGTGCTGCCTGTTCTGGATAGGCAGCGGTTGGAAACACGGCGGCACCGCACCGGTAATGGCCGCCATTGCTTGTTCATTTTTCGCGGCCCACGACAGCCCAATAGCTTCACTGCAGGTGTTTCTCAAGGCGGTGATTATCGCTATTGCCGCCAGCCTGATTTATACCGTGCTCCTTATTCCGCTGGCCACCAGCTTTGAGGCACTGATCATTTGTCTGGCACCGGGACTGATAGCCTTGGGGATCATTATCGCCAATCCTGCGACCAACATTTTCGGGTTGATTATCGCCACGCAGATCCCAAGCTTTATGGGCATGAGCCACGACTTTAGGCCCGATCCGCTGTCGATTCTTAACTCTGCTATCTCAACGGTGGTTGGCATCGTGATCGCCGTGCTGGTGACTGCGATCATTCGTAATAAGCGACCTTCGTGGACGGCAAAACGCGCGCTGCGTAAGGGGATCAAAGACCTGCTGCAGTTTACACAGACCATTAAAATGAATAAGTCTTCGCTGCTTGGCCGCCAGCAATATGTCTCGGGTATGCTTGACAAAGTGAACGTGATTTTACCGCGTATCAAAATTGATCCGATACCCAACGTCGCGCTGGGCGGCAACCTGATTACCGAAATTTGGCTGGGGGTTAGCGTGTTTGATTTCTATGCCAGGCACGAGGAGCTGCTGAAAAGTAACGGTATTGATACCGATGCGCTGCTGTTTGAGATTAATAATTATATAAAAATGCGGCTAAAAAATATTTATTTAGCACCGCCCGAATCACTTTTGGGGGAGCTAAACGTGTTGTTGCTGCAGCTCGAAAGGGTCTGTCGTGCAGACATGCATTTATTTATGCCGCTGTTTTATTTATATAATATTCGCATGTGGCTTTATTCGTCTGAACGCTGGCCTGCACTATAATCGGTGGCTGACACCTGCTGCGGGCGACACAAGCCGTGGACCGCAGCAGTATTTGCGTTTTATCAGATATTTTCCAACTCAATATCTTTTGTTTTGGGACCCAGTATCGAAATAACCAACACCACGATTATCATGCTTGCCACGATAAAGCTCAGTACGCCAATATTGCCGGTGTATTGTAGAAACAGGCCGATAATGATGCTGCTGAATACTGTTGAAAGGCGACTAAACGAATAGCAGAAGCCGACGGCGGTGACCCGAATTCGCGTCGGGAATATTTCGGTTTGGTAAGAGTGGAAGCTGTAGGTCATCCACGCATTGCAGTAGCTCACCATAAATCCGCAGAAAATCATCCCCACCGGACTGCGCTGAAAACCAAACAGCGCGCCAAAAATCACTACGCCCAGCGCACCGGCCACTACCTGCCATTTTATCTCGAATTTATCGGCATACATTACTGAAATCAAACAGCCCAGCGGGAAGCCGAGGGTGATAATTATCGAATAAGACAGACTGTGGGTGAAACTGCTGCCTTGCCCAGCCAATAGCGCGGGGAGCCAGTTTCCGAAGCCAAAGAAGCCGATGGCCTGAAATATATTGAAAATCATCAGCATGATGGTGCGCGAGCGAAACTGCGGCGTCCAGATTTCCTTGAAACGTCCGCGACGCTCGAACTGCTCTTCATCATTGAGTGTCACCAGCTGCGTAATACGTTCAACTTTTTCAACCCCACACCGTTTTTCAAGCTCTTCGAGCACAGCCTGGGCTTTATCCGCCTGACCCTGCTGCATCAACCAGCGTGGAGACTCCGGCAGTTTTTTCCGCACTATCCAGATAAACAGCGAGAACACCACGCTGACCAACAGCACATAGCGCCAGCCGGTTAAGCCGAACCACGTATGGGGAACGAACCACCATGAGATCAGCGCAACGGCGGGGACCGACATAAATTGGATAAAGAAAGAGAAAGCAAAAGCTTTGCTGCGCAGGCGCGTTGGCACCATTTCGACTAAATAGGTGTCAATGGTCACCAGCTCAATACCCAGACCTACGCCGACCAGAAAGCGCAGGAAAATAATCCATTCCGCCTGATTCTGGAACACAATCAGCAGGGTGAAGAAGCTGTACCAAAGCAGCGCGAACATAAACGTCAGGCGACGGCCAAACTTGTCGGCCAAAGGGCTGAGCAGGCTGGTACCGATAAACAGACCGAGGAAAGTCGAGGAGGCGAAAGCGGCCTGATCGGAAATGCCAAACACCCCATTGCTGCCGACGTGAAAAATGCCTTCAGCGATTAGCCCGGGGCTGATGTACGCCGTTTGAAAGAGGTCGTAAAGTTCAAAAAAACCACCGATTGCCAATAATATTATAAAGCGCCACAGTCCCGGTGATGAAGGCAGGGCGTCTATTCTGGTGATCAGTTCGGGCGCCGTCATGGCCGCTGACTGACTCGATAAAGACGATGCGTGTGCGAATTCCATAAGTCCCATTACCCGTTGAAAAAACCTGATCATGCTAAGGGGTTATCACCGGATTTAAATTCGGAATAAGATTTCAAGATGTAAAATAATAGTGTATTTCACTAATTTTAGACGTATCAAGAGATAATTCACTTTGTCTCTCTTTCCTAATCATGAAGCTGAAATTTACGCTGTTCGTGCAAAACTTATTCGATAGATTTTAAAATAAAATTGAAACACAACGTGGCTCTTATAGGTTTAAATACCGAATCACAATTAGCTTTTTTGTGTACTGATTTTTTTCTAATTTTTCCCCAAAGTAAAACTCAGTACTGTCCAGCAGCAGACCAATATGAGGCTAAAATCGCCATCGGCGCCAGTGAAAGCTCGAATATTCCCCGCGCCTGTTAAGACTACGCGCCAACCTGATCGCCCGCCCGATAATGCGCACTGGCTCGCTCCGCGCCAATCTGCAATGCGGTTTGTGTTGTCTTGCCGTCGCGACCCGGATAAGGGTTGGTGACGCCGAGAACAATTTTGTTTTTCAACGCCGGACCCAGTGTTTTTCCCAGCGCGGGCAGGGCACCGTAGGGCACGGCAATGACGACCACATCGCCAAACTGTGTGGCCTGCTGTTCGGTGCCCACCTGCATATCATGACCCAGCGAGGCGGCTAGCGGCTTCAACTGTTCAGGATGCCTGAGAGGCAAACATCACCTGATAACCCGACTTTGCCCACAGTTTGCCCAAAGTTGAACCCATTTGTCCGGCACCGATAATTCCTGTCTTTAGTCACTGTGCGGGAGCCGCAATACTCGAGGTGGCGGTCAGCAACAGACTCCCCGCAGCCAGCATCACGGCAGTTGTCCGGCGGCGAAAAACCTGAGTTTTTGCTGATTTTTTATGAAAAGCATCCGTTTCTCCTTAAATGTAGCCATTAAGTTAGATGGTATCGGTTCCATTTTTTCGAAGTATTAAATCTCAGGTGATTGGCTTTTTGACCACTGCTGCTTTATCCCACCCCGAGCGCCAGTCACAGGATCGGTAGACGGCATAGCAATCTGTGAAATATGTTCTCGTGCCTCGGACAGTTTTGTCGGGTCGTCGTGATATAAATCAGGGCTTAATCCCTGCGGGTAGGCACCTAACACCTCAAAATCATCTGTGGCAGCAAGCTGTTTATGACCTACACCGGCGGGGATAAGCACCACGTCGCCTTTTTTCAGCGTTGCCGTCGGCCCCGATTCACCGCCAAGCTGAACATTTGCACTGCCGCCGCTTACGCCAAGTAATTCGTGAGTGTTCGAGTGATATCTTTGGCATAGCCGATTATCGGTATTGCTGATGCCAGTCACAACAACTGACAAAAGTCTCGTCGCGAAACAGGGGGGTGATTGATAGTTTTCATTGAGCGCTCCTGTGTTTGAGTTAACACATTGCTGAGCATGACTTTATGCGCGCAAATGACCTGCGGAAAAATACAGAGTCTTTTGCGAACTCACAGTTAAAATATGTGAGAAAGATCGCAATATTGTCAAGGTGGTAGGGCCAATGAAAGAATGAGCGGATAAAAATGAGGAGGATAAAACAGCCCCGAAGGGCGTTTATAGGGTTAAAAATCACCCGCAGGTTCTGGATTACTGATCGCCTTAAGGGATAAAGGCAAATGGTAATTCGGTTGACTCGAGAAAAAGGCTTGCAGGGCAACGCGCTTAGTTCGGTCGATAGCAATTTCTTGCATAGTTTTGCGGAAAATACTGTAACGTCCGCAGGTAGTACAGGTTACGTTGACCACTTTCTCAGTCAGGTTGAGTGAAGTTTTGGTCTTGATTGTACTTTGGCATAATGGACACTCGTCTGGAGTGTTAACTGCGATGGAGCTCATAAAACCTCCGGTCTTATTTGGGCCAGCGCGTAGTATAGCGCAAAAAGCGGTCAACCCCTTAGCGCTAATTGTTTAAAAGGCGATCTAATTGGATCTTACTGCTTTAATAGGGGGTTTTTATGAGTTTTCTGCTGCTGCCGGCTTTGTTAATGGTGATCCTGATACCGTTTTGCGCATTTTTGATCAAACGTTTGGCAAGTTTTTGGCACTTTAAAGACAAGAAATGGGGCAATGTGATGTCTGATGTAGCAAAATACCAACGCATTGACGGCAGCCGGTATCGGCGGATTTTTGTTGTCGGCGACATTCACGGCTGTTTGCAACAGCTTAATCAGGCGCTTTCTGCCCAGCATTTTTGTGAAAGCGAGGACTTGCTGCTTTCCGTTGGCGACCTTATTGACCGGGGCAAAGACAGCCTGAGTTGTCTGGCACTTATCAACCAACCGTGGTTCGCCTGCGTGCGTGGCAACCACGAGCAAATGGCTATTGACGCCGTGCGCGGGCAAAACGTCGAACGTTGGTTGAGAAACGGCGGTGACTGGTTTTATAAACTTGCACCGGCGGATGAAGCGCTGGCGAGAGAATTGATTGCCCAGGCCGATGAATTGCCGCACATTATTGAAATTGACACCCATGAAGGCCAAGTGGTGATTGCACACGCTGATTATCCGTTGAGTCATTACAGTTGCGGTCAAGCGGTTGATGCCTATGAGGTTATCTGGAGTCGACAGCGTCTTGAGGATTCGAAGGCAGGTAATATTCAGCCTATAGATGGCGCTCAACGTTTTTTCTTTGGCCACACGCCGGTAGAAAATGTTCAGCAGTTCGCCAATCAATTATATATCGATACCGGCGCTGTTTTTGACGGCAGGCTGACCCTGTTACAAATTCAATGATATTATCCGCTTAGTAAGTATCATCGGCATGCATTCCGATACGGATTTTACCCTCCTCGAGAGTTGATAATGGAAAATAAGCGAGAAGATCGGCTGCAACGACTGCTGCATGCTTTGAAAAAAGCAGACAAAATCCACCTTAATGAGGCGGCCCAGCTGCTCGACGTTTCGCAAATGACCGTTCGCCGTGACCTGAACGGCACCGCCTCGCCGCTGATATTATTAGGCGGATACATCGTTATCGACCCGAAAAACAGCCCCGCGACGCACTATTTTGTCAGCGAGCAGAAAATGCGTCAGACGGTAGAAAAGCGGCATCTTGGGAAACAGGCGGCGATGCTTGTCAATGATGACGATCTGGTCTTTTTTGACTGCGGAACGACAACGCCCTATATCATTGAAAATATTCCCGATGAGCGAGTTTTTACTGCAATTTGCTACTCCTTCAACACTTTTTTGGCCCTGCAGGAGAAGCCGAACTGTGAGGTCATCATGTGTGGGGGGAAATATCGGGCGAGCAACAGTATTTTCATCCCTTTCGGAAAAAGCAGCAGCGAGCTTAATAATACGCTACCGGATAAAGCCTTTATCTCGGCGGCGGGCGTGAGTCTGGAATACGGGGTCAGCTGCTTTAATTTCGATGAACTTCTCATGAAGCATCAGGCACTGCAGTGCGCGCGCGAAAAAATTCTGGTGGTCGACAGCAGCAAGTTTGGAAAAGTAAGGCCAGCCTCCATAGCGCCGCTGAGCGAGTTTTCCACGCTGGTTACCGACACGGCACCGGACAAGTCGTTCGTGGATTATTGCCAAGAATCACATATTGGTCTTATTTATTAACTATACGGTTTATCGAGTACAAATAGATCTCAATAAGAGAATACGCCCTCCGTTGCCTTGAAAGTCGATCATGAGACAACATCGGGCGCATAATTTACAAACTACGCGGGATAAAATTAGCGGATAACGGCAATTTTTTCTACGGATTGATAAAGCACGACTTCAAATACGCCTGTTTGCCGGCCGTCGTTAAGATACTCTTCGTAGCAGGCTCGGCCGTCCGGACGGTAACCGCTGTTGGCGATGTGCACATTAAAGAAATCGTTCCAGGCCTGAGCGAAATTATCGTCGTCGACGGTGGTGTGGAACGCAGCATAGGTGCCAGCGGGCAGAGTTTGCAGCGTAATTCCTTCGGCAGTGCTGTCTACCTGAAAGCCCTCTGCCACGCTGACCGATGAGTCTGCACGACACTCTTCTGGAGCGGTAGCGTTGGGATTATCCCAAAAAACCGTTAACCACTGTCCATCACCGAGCTTGTGTGCTTGAGCCCACGGCATCAGTTTCTCAAATCCTTGTTTAACGCTTGTCTCATAGGGACCGATAACCCGATAACTGGCAACGGTTTTTACAGGTTTTTCCAAAATCATAAACGGCACGATGCATTCCTCATCTTCAGTGAGTTAAGTGATAACTGCGCGTCCTATAACAGATGGTCTGATAAAAGATGTTAACTGCTCTACGTGCTATAACAGTGTGCGTGTTAAAATCTTCCTATCAAATTGCAGTATAGTCCTGACTGTAGTGAGGTTATCAATGGATGTCGTTAAAAGTATTCTGAATAGTGAGATCGAACGCATTAATCGTGCAGAGGGCCGAGACGGCAAGGCGAGACTCAACGTTGAGTTCTTCGTTAACCATCCCTGGCTGTGTCTTGCGATGCTTGTCGGCTACATTGCCGTGGGTATCGTGATGTACGCTTCACCTTATATGGGCCTTGGCTGGTTTGCAGGCTTCACCGCATTTTTGCTGTTTATGGCGGCAATGCTGCTCCTGGAAATCAAGCCAACCTACCGTTACGAAGATATTGGCGTATTGGATCTGCGAGTCTGTTACAACGGCGAATGGTTTTTCAGTCGTGAAATTTCAGCCGATGCCGTGTCAACGCTGCTCAGCAGTGGCGCCGTGGATAACAGGTTTAAAACGCACGTTAAAAGTATCGTTGAGCATAAAGGTAGTATTGATTTTTATGATGTTTACGACTTGGCTCGCCGTTATGAATCACCGGTGAGAGCTGGCAGTACTGCACAAATTGCCTGATTTTTTTCTGATGATTATCTGATAAAAGTGCAACAAGTTTTGTTCACGCTGTGACTCTTCCACTGCGGCTCTGATAAACTGTTGGTTATGTACTATGCAATGAAAAGTACGCAAAGAGATGATAAAATTCACTTTGCAACCTCCAGGAGCCGTTGTGGAACGTATCAAACTTTCTATTCATCACTTACATATTTGGGTTGCGGGCGAGAAGCAGGATGCCCAGGCAACGGCACGCATTTATGCTGGCGATAAACTCCTTCTGGTCGAGACTATGCAAGGCCAGGCAGTAGGGTATGACAGATTCATTCAGGCAACTGATGATAATGGGCAGCCTTTGCGGGTAGAGTGGGAATGTGACGGCGAGGCCAGTATGTCGGTTTCCCGCGTTGAGGTTTGTTCCTGCTGTGGTGGTGATGAGAGTTTGCACGTTTAATCGCGAAGTCTGCTGCAGCAGGCAATGCGTATGAGTCGTTTCAGGAGCGAAATATGAAATTTCTGAATAATGAATTTGAGTACCGAAACTGGATTATACAGGAAATCTTTCAGGCTACGGCGGTAGGGGAGTCCTCTGATTTCGCCGAACAGGAAATCGATGATTTTATCTTCGATGCCCGTCCTGTTGCTTATCCATGCATTGCCGTCATGATACAGACGCCGAGCCAACCGGGCGTATGTGAACCCCGTTTTGTCTATAAAGAGCAAGTGTTTGAGTGGGCTCATCAGATGGGGTTTGGATTCGATAGCTGAGCCCCGGAAGACTTCCAGGGCTAGTCGGTCACAGTCGGCCTTTAATAGGGCTTATCAGACGTTTTTACGGTCTATTTTTTCTTCGCCCCAAAACAGGTAGTCCTCTTTCGTTTTAGCGAAAGCAACGGGTAACACCTCGTCGTTGCCTTCCTCCCAGATTTTTTGGGCCAGAACCTCGTCATTTTTAGCCAGTTCGAAAATAGCCTCAGCAATCTCATGAGAGGTCTCGCGGGTGTTTGCCCAAGCTTTAATATTTGAACTTGTCATTTCTATCTCCTTTGTTTTGGCTTCCCTTAACTATGGTTGCTGGAACGCAGAGACGCAAATTCACTGGTCTAAAGCTTGAGCAACTGGATTGGATTTCGCTCCGGCTTTCCTTTCACAGCACAGAATAATGGTACCTGCTGTGCGCTGTCGTTTATACTCCCAGAATGCTGGGAACCCCTGCTTGTAGACCGCGGGCTGGGGGGAATTATCAAAAACACGCTGTGTTTGAAAAGGTGAAGAGAATGAGTGACGATATTTTTGATTTCGATATAGATGCTGCGCTGGAAACTGCCGAAGAAAAAGCGGCAGAGAAAGCGGCTGCCGTACCGGAAATTCTGACCGATGAAGCTGAGTGTGAAAGCTGCAAAATCTGAGTCATTACCGTTAACCACGGTGCACATCAGTAAAAAAGAACCGCTTCGGCGGTTTTTTTATTGCCTGAATCGCCTCATTTACGAATCTCAAGCGCTTTCTTTTACCTGGCAAGAACCGAAAATGAGGCGGTAAAATAATCAACATATTAAGCAGCCTGTTAATTTTGGCTTTGGCACCATAGTCTTACGAATTATTGATAATTGTAACCGCTTTGACGCAACTGTGAGGAAATCGTGAGGCGTGAGTAAATGGGATAAATTCCTATAGAACAGCAAGATAGCCAGGGGTAACGTAGCCACATCAGATCGGACAGATCCTGGAGTGTAAAATGAAAAAAATATTTCTGGTGCTCGCAGTCATGTCGGCCTTTTCAGGTTTGCCGTCGGTAGCACATGCAGATGTGTCGGTGGGTGTTAACATGCCTGGCTTCTCAATGAACATCGGTGACCGCGACCGCCGTGGTTACTATTGGGACGGCGGCGATTGGCGCCCACCGGGTTGGTGGAGTCATCATCGTCGTGACCGCGGTCGCTGGGTTTATTATGAGCCTGCTCCGCCGCCACCGCCGCCGGGTTACTACTGGCGTGAAGGCCCGCCGCGCTGGCATGAAGGTCCGCCACCGGGAAGATGGCGTGAGGGTCCGCCTCCGGGACGCTGGTAAAAGCTAACGGGTTACGTCCCCTTAAAGGGTCGTGTGTTGTTAAAGAAGCAAAGATTTTAAGTACAGGGTTGGCGCTGGCTATGCAAGGCATCCCTAACGTCAATTCTGTACTTTCTAATTAACGGTTTTTTAGTTACCGCGCACTTCAATTAAAACCGGGCAAGGCGCACCCGCCACCACTTCTGCACTTATAGACCCTTTAAATATCCGGCCGAAAGCCGTTAATTGACGATGACCCATCACTATGACGGATGCCTGCTTGGCCTGCGCCTCTGCAATTAACGTATCTCCCGCCGCGCCAACCACCAAATTTCCCTGTGCAACCACACCTGCCTGAGCCAACTGCCGCAACGCATTTTCAACCACCGCCGTGGCGGTATCCTGTTCTGCAGCCGCGGCCGGATAGTCGAGAATATCGCCGGGTTGCTCTTTTTCATTGGCTAACGCATAGGCTTCATCAATACAGCAGGTGACGTACACTTTCGGTGTGCCGTGCTGAGCGACCTGACTGGCCAGGGCTACTACCTGCGGTGTTTGTGGGGAGCCATCAACGGCCACCAGAATGACATCAAACATGCGGCTTTCCTTCTTGTCTGAGGAGATTGCAGGGTTTACTGTGCGCCACCCAGTTTACCGATTTCACCACTTAGCGACTCTTTACAGCGCAAAATGGCCTCAGTGACGGCCTGCTGTTTCACGGCGCGTCGTTCTGTTGGCATTAAAACTGAAATGGAGTAGTGACCAAGAATGGTATCTACCGCCGCCGCCATTGACGAGATCCCGAGTACAGTTTCACCACTTTCTATTGAGATCCCGTCTTGTCGAACCTGTGCAATCTTCACCAACAGCGCATTAATATCTTTAACGGTATTTTCTGTCGCGGGTTCAAGCGTATCGCCGACCAGATGGCGGATTTCTGAATCGCTCTGCAGTGAAAGCAGGGCGCGTCCGGCCGAGGTGCTATAAATGGGCAGATTCAGACCGAGCTTCGGCACCACACGCAGCTCGCGTTCGGCAACGATGTGATGAATATTGCTGATTTGTCTGCCACTCGCTCTGCCCAGTGCAACGGTTTCTTCGGTTTCATTGCAAAGTTGTTGCAGATAAGGCGAGGCAATGGCGATAACGTCACTGTGTATAGTTGACACCAACCGGAGCAGCATGGGTCCGAGGCGAACCCCCCCGGCGCCTTCTGCCCGCACGAAACCTTCCTCTGCCAGTGCGGCAACGATGCGCTGCACCGTAGAGCGAGGCAGCTGAACTTCATTGGCGATGGCTCCCAGGCTGAGTCCCTCGGGATGGCGGCCTAAGGTGTTGAGGATCGCCGCCGCCCGCGAGATAACCTGAATTCCGCCACTGCGTTCTTCCTCTGCCGAGCTGTCAATATTCATAACGTTGATTTATCCATGGTTTTTCCCTTCCTCGTCTTATTAATACCCGCTCAATGTAATGGTGCGGCGCGCGAAAAACAATCATTAATCACATTGCAATACACTGCACCGTATTATAGTATCCGCAGGTGTACCGTATCGTGGTGCATTGCACCATTAAAATAAGAGTAACTCAATGAACCAGCCATCAATACCGGTCAGCCCCGCAGGCGGCCCCGCGATGCCCGTGCCGCAGCCTTTTAATCTGCGGCTGATCGTCGGATTAATCGGTATTCTTTTTGCCTCTCTCTGTTCCGGCCTAAACGATCGCGTGACCGATATTGCGCTGGCTGACGTTCGCGGGGCGTTAAATATCAGCAGTGACCCCGGCAGTTGGGTGATTGGTGCCTATCAGGCGGCAGAAGTTGCGGCCATGATGCTCGCGCCCTGGTTTGCCATGACTTTTTCACTGCGTCGTTTTGCCATCGGCGTGGCATTGGGTTTTTCGCTGATCGCCGCGGTATTGCCTTACTCTCCTAATATTTCGGTATTTATCGCGCTTCGCGTGGTGCAGGGCATTTTTGGCGGAGCGTTGCCGCCCTTGCTGATGACTGCCGCACTGCGATTTTTACCGCCGACTTACAAACTTTATGGCCTGAGCGCTTATGCGCTAACCGCCACCTTTGGCCCAAACGTGGCCATTACCCTGGCGTCATTTTGGACTGACGTCGTCGGCTGGCAGTGGGTCTTTTGGCAGGTTATCCCGCCGTGTTTAGCCGCGGCGATGATGATAGGTTACGGGATCCCCCAAGACCCGTTGCGTTTCGAGCGCTTCAAACAGATGGATACAGTTGGCATGTTGACCGGCAGCAGCGGCATTGCGCTGTTGGTATTAACACTGCAGCAGGGACAGCGACTTGATTGGCTCCACTCGCCGTTAATTGTGCTGATGCTGCTTTCCTCTCTTGGCCTGCTGCTGGTGTTTCTTGTTAACGAATGGTCGCATCCGTTGCCGCTTTTTAAATTGCAGATGCTCAAACGTGCCAATTTAAGCCATGGTTTGCTGACCTTGGGCGGTCTGATGGTTCTGCTGCTTTCCGGCTCGGCACTGCCTTCAAGCTACATGGAAAGCGTGCACGGATTTCGTGCGGCCGAGGTGGGGCCGTTAGCGCTGACCATCGGTTTACCTCAACTTTTGTTGGCCCCGCTGGTTGCTGCCATGTTGAACCTGCGTTGGATAGATAGCCGCTGGGTGCTGTTAATGGGTCTTGGGCTGGTGGGCGGCTCCTGCTATTTCAGCAGTCATATCACCGAGGACTGGTCGCGGGAAAACTTCTATTGGCTGCAAATTATGCAGGCGTTTGGACAACCAATGGCGATATTACCGGTGCTGATGGGCGCGACCAGCGTGGTTCAGCCGCCCGAAGGACCGTTTGCTTCGGCAATGTTCAACACTGTGCGCGGATTAGGGAGCGTAATCGGCAGCACCGTCGTGGGCGAATTTTCCAGTCAACGCGAACAGTTCCACTCCAGCGTATTGCTCAACCATGCGGGAAGCGTGAGCTCGCTGCTTTCTCAGCCCTATGACGGGGACGGCACCTATCTTGCGCCGCTCAATCCCAACGGCTCTGCCATTTCGAGTGAAGTGTTAAGCGCATTTTCATCATTGGTTAAACGACAGGCTACGGTGCTGGGACTTTCGGATACTTATTTACTGCTAATAAACGTTGCCCTTGCCTTGGCGTTGCTTACCGCACTGTTGCCTAAACGGACTTATCCGCCGCATACGCTGATAAAAAAAGCTGATTAAACAACACACCGACTGCCTGCACCGACTATTAATAAGAACAATCGAGAGAAAAGTATTATGTCCATTAAATCCTCATTTCGTCCGGTATGGCTGCTGGTTGCGGTCATTATCCTGTTGCTGGTCATTCTGGGCGTGTATTTGCTTACCAGTGACACAGCGCCTACCACCGATGATGCGGTGATTTCTGCCGATTCAACGCTGGTAGCCCCGCGTATTTCAGGCACCATCCAAGACGTACTGGTTCAGGATAATCAGCAGGTTAAGGCAGGGCAGCTGTTGGCTAAAATCGACGACCGTGACTACCTGAACGCGGTGCAAACCGCCAGTGCGGCAGTGGAAACCGCGCAGGCGCAGATGCAAAGTTTAGTGGCGCAGGTTGCCAAACAGCAGCCGACTATCGAACAGGCTCGTGCTGTGGTCGCCGCCGACGCCGCAGGGCTGGTGTATGCGCGTCAAAGTGCTGAACGATATAAACGTTTGGCGGTTGACGGTTCGACATCGTTAGACCAGCGTGATGATTC
This sequence comes from Rouxiella sp. S1S-2, assembly GCF_009208105.1. Taxonomy (NCBI): domain Bacteria; kingdom Pseudomonadati; phylum Pseudomonadota; class Gammaproteobacteria; order Enterobacterales; family Yersiniaceae; genus Rouxiella; species Rouxiella sp. S1S-2. The sequence goes on along the minus strand of NZ_WFKL01000001.1, from coordinate 3,814,547 downwards.
CGATGCTAATTATCGCCAAAAGCTGGCGGCTCAGCAGAGTGACATGGCTGCGGTTCAGGCGGCAGAAAAGCAGCTCGACGTGTTGAAAGCTGAGCAGTCGCAGTCGAAGGCGGCGATTGACTCGGCGACCACCGCGTTGCAGCAGGCCAAACTGAACTTGTCTTATACAGAAATCAAGGCACCGATTGACGGCGTAGTGGGTGTACGCTCGCTGCGCGTGGGGGCGTACGTGAGCGCAGGCACTCGCGTGCTCGCGCTGGTGCCGGTAGAAAAGGCCTACGTGCTGGCCAATTATTTAGAAACTCAACTCGCTCACGTGCAGCCAAATCAGTCAGTGACGATAAAAGTTGACGCGCTGCCGGGCGTTACGTTCAGGGGGAGGGTAGACAGTATTGCACCGGCAACCGGCGTCACTTTTTCACCGATTACGCCTGATAATGCCACCGGGAATTACACGAAGGTCACGCAGAGACTGGCGGTAAAAATTTTACTGGATGCGGGGCAAAAAGATTTATCTCGACTGAGGGTAGGGATGTCGGTCGTGCCGACGATTATCACGCCGTGATATTTATCATCTCTTATAAGAGAGTGTGATACTGCGTGACAGGTTAACGACTTCCTGTCACGCAGAACGCCATTTAGCATTCGTTTTAATGCCGCCTACTGGCCGAGTTCAGGCCTTTTACCCGCCGCAGACTCTTCCCCGCTCTCTTTCTTCATAAACTGCCATTTCCCCGAGAACAGGAAGCGCAGCAGAGGAATGCGTTTATGCACCTCATAAAGGAAGAAGGCGATACCAAATACAAACACCAGCCCCAGCCAGAAGCCTACCCAGTCACTTTTGATCAGTGGCGTGATAAATGCGCCATAAATCAGCGTTAATGGGTGGTGAATGAGGTAGACAAACAGTGACGCATTGACCAGATAGGTGACAAACGGCGACTGAAAGTTAAGCACATAGTGGCTGAATGAAAACACCACGTTAACCATCAGAATGCCCAGCAGGCTGGTAATGATGGCATCTATCTCCATCGAGTAGAGCTGTGGCGTATTAATATGCTGGTTAATCATGTAAGCAGCAAACAGCAAGATGCTAATCGCGCAGGCCGGCACTGAAGGCTTCAGAAAAATGCTCTTCAAACTGGCAAACTTAAATGTACAGGCACCAATAAGGAAAAACGGCAGATAAAATAAAGTTTGCATCACCACGAAGTTAAATGCGCCATTTCCCAACAGCTGTGGTGCAAAAAGATACACAGTTCGGTTAAATGCGGCGTAAATCAATCCGAAAAATAAAAATAATATTGAGATTTTTCCCAGCGAATCTGCGTTTTGAATCACTTTTAAAATCCGACTATTCTTATTCTCTTTAATTGCGCGGAATAAATAGAAAGAGACAGCGGTTAATATTACCAGCGTTAATAAGAACCACAGGTGTGAAACTAACTCCCACACGGTAATATTTATTTTTTGGTAAAAGTCCAGCGAACCCCAGTTAGAGAAGCTGTTGGTGAAGTAAGCCAAAAAGAGCAGCTGAGGTACGGTGATCAGTGGAAAGGCCGCGGCCAGCGGGATAGCAACACGCTCCAGGCGCACCCTGAGCCACTTGCGGCTCTCGTAACGCTCATAGAGCATATAGGAGAAGTAACCTGAAATAACAAAGAAAACCTGCATGCGAAAGGCATGAATAGTATCGTTGAATATAGTCAGTCCATCAGACGGCGTGATGCTGTTTACCGTCCAGATATGGCTGGAATATATCAACGATATATGAAATGGAATACCGAGCAACATGAGGTATGCTCGAATAGAGTCCAAAAAAAACTCTCTTGGTTGACTTTGTGGTTTCATATCGATTCATTTTAGTTAAATCTTCATTAAATCTAGTTTACTTTAAAATCAAAATTGGCACTGTTAAGAAATGTCTGCTTTTTGTAAAGCCTCTGTTGCTGTGGGCCGCTTGTCTACTGCAGACTCAGACAACTTTCCATAGCGGGACTTTCGCCGAATTGATATCCTTGTTTAACTATGTGCTTAAACGGTTCATCAATGTGATGATCCATACACCTCTCATCTTGTCGGATTTCTGACTATTCCTTAAAATGGACTAATGAGTTGAGCGCATTTAAAGGAGGGGACGTGCCGGGTAAAAATTTTTCCAAAGGGCCAGATATGACTAAAGTCCGTTTGCTGAGTGCCGCAGTGTTGATGACCTTGTTCACTTCATCTGCCTGGGCTTTTTCCATTGATGATGTTGCCAAGCAGGCTAAAGCGCTGGCTGATAAAGGTTATGAAGCACCAAAGAGTAACCTGCCATCTCAATTCCGCGACATGAAGTTTGCGGACTATCAACAAATACAATTCAATCACGATAAAGCGTATTGGAATAATCTGAACACGCCTTTCAAACTTGAGTTCTACCACCAGGGTATGTATTTCGACACGCCGGTCAAAATTAATGAAGTGACCGCCAACAGCGTTAAAGAGATCAAGTACAGCCCGGACTATTTTAATTTCGGTAACGTCAAGCACGATGCCGACACGGTTAAAAACCTGGGTTTCGCCGGTTTCAAAGTTCTTTATCCAATCAATAAAGCCGATAAAGATGATGAAATCATGAGCGTGCTGGGTGCAAGCTATTTCCGTTTGATCGGTAAAGGTCAGGTTTATGGCCTGTCTGCCCGTGGTTTGGCTATCGATACTGCACTTTCCTCCGGTGAGGAATTCCCTCGCTTCCGCGAATTCTGGATTGAACGCCCAAATCCAGATGAGAAACATCTGGTCATTTATGCGCTGCTCGATTCCCCGCGTGCGACCGGTGCCTACCGTCTTGACGTATTCCCTGGCAAAGAAGCGACTGTCGATATTCAGGCTAAAGTGTTCCTGCGCGATAAAGTCGGCAAGCTGGGACTGGCCCCGTTGACCAGTATGTTCCTGTTTGGTCCAAATCAGCCTTCGCCGGTCATGAACTACCGTCCGTCGCTGCATGATTCCGACGGCCTGTCTATCCACGCCGGTAACGGTGAGTGGATCTGGCGTCCGTTGAATAATCCAAAACACCTGTCGGTTAGCCAGTTCACCATGGAAAACCCGAAAGGCTTTGGTCTGCTGCAGCGTGGCCGCAACTTCTCTGAATATGAAGATCTTGACGATCGTTACGATCTGCGCCCAAGTGCCTGGGTAGAACCGAAAGGCGATTGGGGTAAAGGTAAAGTAGAGCTGGTGGAGATCCCGACCGCTGACGAAACCAACGACAACATCGTCGCCTTCTGGACGCCGGACCAACTTCCCGCTGCCGGTACGCCTATTGATATCAACTACCGCCTGCACTTCACGCGCGATGAAGACAAGCTGCATTCACCTGACTCTTCATGGGTTTCTCAAACCATGCGTTCCGCCGGTGATGTGAAACAGTCTAACCTGGTTCGTGAACAGGACGGCAGCGTGGCTTACGTGGTCGATTTCGTTGGGCCTGCCCTGAAGTCGCTTAAGCCTGATACTCCGGTAGCGTCTCAAGTCAGCATGGGTGATAACGCCGATCTGCTTGAAAATAATGTCCGCTATAATCCTGTTACCAAAGGCTGGCGTTTAACGCTGCGCCTGAAAGTAAAAGATCCGAAGAAGCCGGTTGAAATGCGTGCTGCTTTGGTCAATGGCGACAAAACTCTGAGCGAAACCTGGAGCAATCAGTTACCTGCCAATGAATAAAACAACGCATTCTACTCAAGAGTACGTAGAGGCACTCCCCCTGACCGAGTCTCGGAAAGGGGAACTTACTCAGCAGCTTCCGGCTGCTGAGGAGTTGGCTTTTACGTCACTGCATCACCGCCTTGGCGGTGATTTTGCTGCGCCAATTGAACAGGCTGACGCCGAGGCTCCGCTGGTTTCGGTGAAAGAGCGTATTCGCGAAGGTTGGCCAGACGCCGACGAGCACGGCACATTGTCAGACGTTGATAATGAAGGCCGCACCATCGTGAAAGCGATGCCGCCCGTTAAGCGCTCCAGCATGTTCCCTGAGGTATGGCGTACCAACCCGGTAGGTCGCTTCTGGGACTCACTGATGGGACGCACCGCGATCGCCCGCCGTTACACCTCTTCTCAAATGCCCGAGTCAGAGAAGAGATGGCGTGCAGCAGGCTCTATTCGTCGTTATATCCTATTGGCGCTGATGCTGATTCAAACAGCGATCGCCACCTGGTATATGAAAACCATTCTGCCTTATCAGGGCTGGGCGTTGATCGACCCGTCCGACATGCTGAATCAGGACTTCTTGCAGTCCGTATTGCAACTGCTGCCTTACGTCTTGCAGACCGGCATACTGGTGCTGTTCGCCATTCTGTTCTGTTGGGTGTCGGCCGGTTTCTGGACTGCGCTGATGGGCTTCCTGCAGTTGATGATTGGGCGTGATAAATACAGTATTACCGCTTCAACCACGGGCACTGAGAAGCTGAATCCGAACAACCGTACCGCGCTGATTATGCCGATTTGTAATGAAGACGTTGAGCGGGTATTTGCCGGTCTGCGTGCGACTTATGAATCTGTGAAAGCCACCGGTGACCTCGACCAGTTTGATATCTACGTGTTGAGCGACAGCTACGACCCGGATATCTGTGTGGCCGAGCAGAAAGCCTGGATGGAAGTGTGCCGCGACGTAGACGGTCACGGCCGCATCTTCTATCGCCGCCGTCGCCGTCGCGTAAAACGTAAAAGTGGCAATATCGATGACTGGTGTCGCCGCTGGGGTGGGGAATATGCCTATATGGTTATTCTCGACGCCGACAGCGTGATGAGCGGAGAGTGCCTTACTGGTCTGGCGCGACTTATGGATGCCAATCCGAATGCCGGTATTATCCAGTCTGCGCCTAAAGCGTCGGGCATGGACACGCTTTATGCGCGCTGCCAGCAGTTCGCTACCCGTGTTTATGGACCCTTGTTTACCGCAGGTCTGCACTTCTGGCAGTTGGGCGAATCGCACTACTGGGGCCATAACGCCATTATTCGTGTTAAGCCGTTCATTGAGCACTGTGCGCTGGCTCCGCTTCCGGGTGAAGGTTCATTTGCCGGCTCGATTCTGTCTCATGACTTTGTTGAAGCCGCGCTGATGCGTCGTGCAGGGTGGGGCGTCTGGATTGCCTATGATCTGCCGGGAAGCTACGAAGAGCTGCCGCCGAACCTGCTTGATGAGCTGAAACGCGACCGCCGCTGGTGTCACGGTAACCTGATGAACTTCCGTCTGTTCCTGGTTAAGGGTATGCACCCGGTTCACCGCGCCGTGTTCCTGACGGGCGTAATGTCTTACCTGTCGGCCCCGCTGTGGTTTATGTTCTTGGCGCTTTCAACCGCGCTTCAGGTGGTGCATACACTGATGGAGCCGCAGTACTTCCTGCAGCCGCGGCAACTGTTCCCAGTTTGGCCGCAGTGGCGTCCCGAGCTGGCGATTGCGTTGTTCTCGACCACTATGGTGCTGCTGTTCTTGCCTAAATTACTCAGTATCGTATTGATTTGGGCCAAGGGCGCGAAGCAGTATGGTGGTGCGGTACGTCTGCTGCTGTCAATGCTGCTCGAGATGCTGTTCTCCGTGCTGCTGGCGCCGGTGCGCATGTTGTTCCACACCGTGTTTGTGGTCAGTGCGTTTCTCGGTTGGGAAGTGGTCTGGAACTCACCGCAGCGTGACGATGACGATACCCCTTGGGGTGAAGCATTCAAGCGACACGGTTCACAGTTGGCGCTGGGTCTGGTTTGGGCCAGCGGCATGGCGTGGCTTGACCTGCGCTTCCTGTGGTGGTTAGGGCCTATCGTCTTCTCTCTGATCCTTTCGCCGATCGTCTCTGTGCTTTCAAGCCGTGCGACCTTGGGTATAAAGAGCAAAGCGGCAAAACTGTTCCTGATACCTGAAGAGTACGATCCGCCGCGCGAGCTGGTGGCGACAGAAGAATATCTGAAGCTAAACCGCGAACGCATGCTGAAAAACGGCTTTATGCACGCCGTGGTTAACCCGACCTTTAACGCCTTGGCTACCGGCATGGCGACCTCGCGTCACCTGCTGCGTCAAAGTGTTGAAAACGGACGCCAGCAACTGCTTGAAAAAGCGCTGCAGAGCGGACCGAAAAACCTCGGTAAAGCGGATCGTCTGGTGTTGCTAAGCGATCCGGTTATTATGGCGCGCCTGCACTCAGCGGTGTGGACACAGCCAGACTTGCAGCAGTGGAAAGCGTATTACGCAGAGTTGCCGCGTAATGCCGAGGCCTTCCCCGAGACGCAAACCTTGGAAGTGAAACCGGCCTAATCGGAATGAGAATAAATAGGTCAAAGGCCCTTAGCGGCGAATGACTTAAAAAAACGGGCAGTTTGCGTGATGCAGACTGCCCGTTTTGTTTTTTTGCTGAGTGAAAATAACTTAGTTAACCGAACTGACATCGTTAACGTTGATGGGTTTTGCCGCACTTAGTTTTTCAACGGTAGTGTGATAGGCGTCGTCATCCAGTTTTTGCAGTCCGTCGAAGACGACCTTGCCGCGGTAAAGGTCTCGATCGGCCTCAACAATCTGCGGTTTGGTGGTGAGGCTTCCGGTGGCGATACACACATTATTGACGTCCTTCAGCGCGGCATCCCAGATATTACCCATTTTTTTACAGCTATCTACCCAGACAAACTTCTCGTCGGGGGCCAGCGTTGATAGCTGTTTTTCCAGGGGATCGGACATATATACGTCAAACAGCGGGTCTATCCTTCCGTCATTCACCCGCAATATGAGCGGAAACTTGAACGACACACCGGAAAACGTCAGTATTTTGCTGTCTGTGTGCAGCACATAGTCGGTAATAGTTTTTGGAAAGTCCCACATCTTGATGATGGCCGGCTTCCAACGCAGCGTGTGCTTGCGTATATCGCGATAGTTGTTGGCAAGAGACTCGCTGGTCAGGCTGCTGCGACCTAGCCCAATGAAGTTGTCGCCGCCCAAAATATCCAGCACCGTGGCCCCATTGTCGAGCGTGGTGCGTTTCTGGTCGATGACCTGATTATTTTCTCCGTCACCGCGCAGCACAAAGAACAAGTCTCTTCTGTTCTGTTTAGTGAGGATCGAGTAGGCGGTATTATTCATCGCCAAATGGTCTGATGAAACTACGATCACCGTATTCTTGAAGTACGGCGAGGCCTTAATCTTGTTAATCAGTTTCGCCACCTGCTCCTGGCTGCAGGCTACCGCGCTCAGAGACTGGTTGCTTTTGTTGTTATATAAATAGTTATTTCTCTTGCAGGTCGCATCGATGTAACCGTCTGGATGATGCGTATCAACGGTCAAGGCAAAAATCGAGAATGGCTTGCCAGCTTTAGACAACGCCTCAAACTTGTCGTAGACGAAGTCCAGCGTGGTGTCGTCATACCAGCCCCACTCATTTTTGTAGTTCGGGTCTTTAACGAAAGGCTTAAGCTCTTGATAGCCATAAAGATGGTCAATGCCATGGGTAGACAAAAGCAGTTCTTTACCGGCGAAGGCCAGATTCGCGCCCTGATAGAAATAGTTAGTGTAGCCGGAGGCTTTTAACACATCGCCCAGACAAATGCTTCTTGGGTAAAACGTGGACAGCGAGCTGGAGGCATTGCTGTCGAAGGGCGCAAATAGCGGAATGCCGCACAGCGCCGAAACCATACCTGAGACAGTATTTTCCGCACCGGGGATCTGAATCGTATTACTGAAGTCTATCGACTCCTGTTTGATTGCGCCAAGCTCGGGGGTCAGGTCAGGAAAAACGTCGTTGTCGAAATAGGTGCGTTCAAGACTCTCACCAAAGATATAAATCAGATTGGGCTTGCTGCCATTAATGGACTTAATTGCATCTTTATAATTCTCTGAAAAATCTGACTTGTCATCACCATACTGCGAGGTTGTTAGCTTGAAAAGCTGAGCGGTAGCCGGCGATGTACCAATGGCCAGCAGCGAAAACAGCAGGGCAGTATAGTTGTAAGTCGTTTTTCTGGCAGTATTTTTATTGCTTAATATTAGCCAGGACAGCAGTCCAAAAATCAGTAAGATAAAACCAAATAGCCCAACGGCAGGCAACACATATTTATCAACGCCTGCGCCCGTGAGGCTGTTGGTGACGGTAAACAACACCTCGTCGTTCACGCCTTCGCCAGTAAAATAATTACTGGCCACCCAAATTGCGCTCAACAGCAGGAAAAGCGCCGAAAGCACCAGTGTTAGAGAAATCCAAAATGAGTTTCGTTTTGCCTTTAATGCACAAAGGGCGACGGATGCAATGAAGAACAATACCGAAATTAATTCCAGGGCCATTTACTTTCCTTGTATGACTTATGAGCGGATTGATAGTAACGTATTGATAAAAATCATCTTATTTTTTTATTGTTTGATTTTATTCAATAATACTCTGCCGTTACATTTTAATATAATTTTCATAAACTATTCATATACAGAATGATGCGTTAGCACTTTATAGCGGCGAAATTGTGAAAACGTGGAGGGTAACGGCGAATGCTTTACGTTTGCTTAACGCGGAGCGCACAGCCTACTGTGATAAACTTAATAGAAGATTAAGGTTATTTGATGAGGTTTTGGGTGTGGATAAAGGTTGGTTTTTGAGGTGGGGCGGGTTGGCGGTTGCAGTGATCGCGCTTTCGGGTTGCGGCAGTATAATCAGTCGCACCATGCCCGGCCAAGGGCACGGTAACCAGTATTATCCTGGCGTTCAGTGGGACTTACGTGACGGGCCGTGGCGCTATGTTACCGTTATCGATGTGCCACTATCGATGATTGTCGATACCTTTATGCTGCCTATTGACGCCCGCCACGGACCGTACGAGTAAGAGTCAGGCGTGAGTTGCCTGACGGCGTGGTTTATTCCTCACGTCCCGGGAATTCATCTTCATCGTCCCATTCTTCGGCGGCAGCTGCGCCTTCCTCGGTGTCAAGTGGAGGCTCAAGCTGGTATTCACCCTCATCCCACTCATACAGCGTATTTTCAGGCTGCCACTCTTCAAGCAGTTCCTGCTTGTCAAAGTCATCGTCAAAAATAGCCTGCGCCGCTTCGCCACTCAGAAAACTCAGGCCTTCTGTTTCTTCGCCTGACTCAGCGGAAAACTCGGCCTCCCACATAGTATCGCCATCCTGCATGACATATTTCTGCAAGTTGAACTGATCGACCGCAGGGGATTCCTCATCTGAAGTGTCGGCAATTTTCTCCAGAAACTCTTCGCGTGCCGCGTCTATAGCCTCTTCGAGCGTTGCATACAGTGACATATTTCCTCCTTTGCACAGATTACGGTGTTTTTAAGGAAAGGATAGTTGAAGATTTGGCGATGAAAAATTTTTAGGCGTAAAAATTTATAAATCGCATTACCCCACTGCAAACAGCAGCGTTCAAGCGGTTAAAAGGTGTGCGATAACCGCTTTTTGCACTGGCAGCAGCCAAGCCTTTTGATGGTAACCGGCAAAGTTGGTATACAACAGTGGGTCAAAATCGAGCTCTTGTCCCACGGTGAAAGGCGGAGTTGGCAACAACAATGGATTGTCGAGCGCCTGCAGGATAGCCAAAGTCAAAGGATATGCCGATTGACACGCAGTTGGCCAACCGTCTGTGATGACCACGTCAGTGTTGAAATCGGCTTTCGTGGTAAATTTCACGCCGGGAGTTTGAGTGTGAAACGCCTCATCACAGACGTGAGTGAGGTCTAAGCCCAACAGCGGCGCCAGCTCATGCCATGATTTAAAAACATTGGTCGTAGGCCCCCAGAGACAGATACGCACTTGTTTAATCGGGCCGAGCGTCTTGTTGATAAAAAAGGCGTCGGTCAATACTTCGCAGGGATGACCCTGGCTCGACATGGCATTAATGACCGGTTTCGAGGAACACGCAGCAAAGGTGGCGAGTTTTTCATGGTTGGATTCGCGCACGACGTAGAGGTCATAAAAAGGGTCTAGATACCCGGCCAAATCTTCAGCGCGCTCCGCCGTTTTTAAAAGATTGGGCAGCTCGATGAAAGACAGGCCGAGCGCATTAAATGCCTGAATAAAGGTGGTTCGAGTCCGAATGCCGTTGCCTTCAAATGACCAGCCAACTCTTCCCCATAAGGGGGCTATTGGACTTTCGACTCTCTGCCATATGGCAAGAATATCGGCGGGCTGAAGGTCATTCAGCGTAATAATACTCATCGATTCACCTCGGGTTCTGGATTTTTACTTGGCTATTACGCTATTTTATTGGCCAATTTTGTCAATGAAAATTCAGCTTTGCAAAGGTGATGAATCATTAGGGTAAAGGTTTGGCAAACGCGGTTTATTCAACGAATTTCTTGGCTCACAGTAAGCGGGAACTCTTTTGAAAAGGTCGTTGCTATGAAAATGTCTACCCGCACTATTTTATTGCCGCTTTGTGGTATTGCGGCGCTTATCAGCGTCGGCAGTTACGCCGCCGAGAGTACAAACAAAGCCCCACAGGCTGAGCCTGCGAATCAGCCGCAGGAAGAGATGCCGTTTCACGGAGAAGGTCGACCGCCGTTCCCGCCTATGGGAATGATGCCACCGCCGATGCACGGTTTCTGTCACGCCAGAGAGCTGTTCTGCGCCTCTGTCGCTAGCGATAACCCAACGGATACGCTGCAAAAACTCAACGGCGTTATTCCGGCGGCGACAGCAGGTAAGCACTATGAAGTGCGTGTTTCGGTGGTTGAGGTACCTGACTTCTCACACCACGGTCCTCGAGGTCCCCAGTCGGAAAACGGCAAGTAGGATTGAGATTCAGCGCCGGTTCAGGGGCTTCCGTTGATTTTATTCAACCATTGCCTGACTGGGGCGGCGTTGTAAACTCCAGTAGGAATAGCACGCGTTGAACAGCACCACGCAGGCCGTCACGCAAAATACCGCCCGGAAACCATATCCCGCCGAAACAGACGCGCCCAGTAGCGGCCCAGTAACGTTTCCCACGTCGCGGAAAGATTGGTTATAGCTGAACACGCGTCCTGCCACCTGATTAGTACAATTATAAATGAGCAGCGTTTGCACCGCGGGTAAAAGCGCACCGTCCGTTGCACCAAGCAGGAACCTGAGGATGCCCAGCTGCAGCGGACTCTGTACAAATGCCATGGGGATCAGCAGCAGCACAGAAAGTGCCAACATGGCGACGAGAATACGTTCGGGGCCAATTTTGTCGCCCAGTTTACCTAGCCGCGGCGCGCTTAATAGCGCCGCCACGCCGGGCACCGAGGCAATCATGCCGCTTATAAACGCCAGGTTTTGGGTATTTCCCGCCAGTTCGCGAACGTAAAGGGTCAAAATTGGCGCAATCGAGCCGGTTGCTACCTGAATGATCATCGTGGTAATAAACAGACAAAGTACCAATTTGGGGTCTTTCAGCGAGGCGAAAACTTGCTTGCGGTTGAGCATATCCTTCTTATTCACCGGCACAAACTGTTCGCGAACAAGATAGAGAGTCATCAAAAAACAGGTAAAGAGCACGGCAGCGGTAATAAAGAATACCGGCCGCAGCCCGTAGCTGTCGGCCAGTATGCCGCCAACCAGTGGACCAATAAGCGCACCGCTTACTGCCCCGGTAGAAAGCGTGCCCAGCGCCCAACCGCTCTTGTTGCGCGGTATTTGCGTGGCGATAAGCGCATTGGCGTTGGGGACAAAACCACCGAGCAGTCCGAGCAGCGCGCGCAGCACGAGAAATTGCCAGATATTATTCGCCATGCCCATTAGCGCCATCACGATGGCCATGCCGAGAGCCGACCGCAGCAGCATAATTTTTCGACCTTTACGATCGGCTAATCCTCCCCAGAAAGGCGAAGCAATAGCAGAAAACAGAAAGGTGATACTAAATACCAAGCCCGACCACATATTGAGTGATTCGTGACCCGTCACGCCGAGTTTTTCTATATACAGGGGAAGAAAGGGCATGATGAGGCTAAATGCTGCGCCGGTCAGAAAACAGCCGATCCAGACAACGAAAAGATTACGTTTCCAATTAATGGGTTCTGGTGCTTGGTCCGATGCAGGTGCCGAGGTCATAAAATACCAGTGAGTGAGGTCCATTTACTCTGCGAAGAGGGCAAAACAGAGCGCAGTAATAATGATTTAGCTCGATAATTATGCGCCGAATAATTACGCAGTTCAATAATGTTAAGAACTTATTACGGAAAATTAAAAAAGATGTTGAGCAGGGAGGTGAAAGGCAGGATAAAGGGTATAGCCATTAAAGAAGGTTAAAAATCAGGCGATTAACGGTAATCGCCTGACGGAATGGCTTAACGCAGAGCCGGGTTGCTGACCACGGAGTAACGGCCGCTGCCCAGTAACATGATGGTAAGACCGCCGAAGAAATACATCGCTTCGCCTTCGAGTCCCCATGCGCCTACTTCGTTGATGGTAAAGAATTTACCGCCAACCACCAGCAGGGTCGCTACCACTAAATTGATTGACATGACCAGCGCGGCAGGACGGGTGAAAATACCCAAAATAATCAATACGGGAGCAATCACTTCCCCGATGTAAGCGCCATAGGCAATAAAGCCTGGCAGGCCGTGACCTTCAAGCATTTTCGCAATCCAGCCTACGCCGTTTTCCATTTTAGCCACGCCGTGGAATAAAATAAGGATACCAAACGTCAGGCGTAACAGGAGCTTACCCAGATCGGGGTGATCGGTGATACGGGTAAAACAGGTATTCAATTTAGCCAACATGGTGAGGTCCTTTTAGGATAATTAACGCGGCTGTCTGTTATAAAACGTCATCGGTGATTTCAAAATGAGTCACAGATGAAATTATATTGCCAGTATTCTCTACATTGCGGGTGGAGGAAATCAGATAACGTTGATGAAGTCTTTCAAAAAAACTGTTTGAAAATACAACTTGTTGAGATTTTATAGCCCTGGTGCGCGAAGAGGTCTGACAGGGCTATGGAAAGCATTAGTACAGCGAAGGTTCGCCGTCTGGACGCGTCTTAAATCGACGATGCAGCCACATATACTGTTCAGGAGCCAGTTTAATTTCGTCTTCCACCACTTTGTTCATGTGGGTGGCTGCGACGACCTCATCATCGAGCGGGAAATTTTCGACTGCAGGATGCAGCAGCAGCTCATAGCCTTTACCGCCGGGTAAACGACGCGGGGTAAAGGGGATAATCGCCGGTTTGCCCATCCGCGCCAGCAGATAGGTCCCTTTGGTGGTGGCGGCTTTATCCACGGCAAAGAATGGCACAAATACACTGCTGCGTGGGCCGTAGTCGTGGTCAGGGGCATACCAGATAATGTCACCCTGTTTAAGACTGCGGATCATGCCTTTGAGATCTTTACGATCCAGCATTGCCTTGTTGGAGCGCATGCGTCCCTTTGTCTGGATCCAGTCCATCAGCTTGTTGTCATGAGGACGATAAACCCCGACGCCGGGATTGTGGATACCAAAGATGCGTGCGCCCAGCTCCAGCGTTAAAAAGTGCACGCCAATCAGCAGCACACCCTGTTGGTTATCACGCGCCTTCTGAATGTGCTCCAATCCGCTGACCTTAAACCAGCGCTCTATGCGCCAGTCTGGCCAGAACCACGCCATGCCAGTTTCAAACAATCCCATGCCGACGGATTCAAAGTTTTTAAGTATCAATCCATCTCGCTGGCTTTGCGGCATATCCGGGAAACACAGCTCCAGGTTACGCTGGGCAATATTACGGCGGCGTTTTAAGAAACGCATGGAAAAGCGGCCAATGCCACACCCCATGCGATAGATAATGGGGTAGGGCAAAAGCACCAGTAAATACAACAGTCCCAGCCCCATCCAGGTAACCCAGTAACGGGGATGCAATAACGAACGGTTAAAGGTTGGTACCTGAGTCATAAAATCTCTGCGTCATCGTTTGAAGTAGGAAAATATAAGCTCTGTCTTGGCTATGCCTGTTTATTGAGTCAAGAGCATCATGACTCAATGCACGGTAAAGCCAGCTAGCAGCCCGCCGAGGAAATGCCTGCTTATGTGAATTCTCATTATTGCAGGAGGTAAATCTTCCTAAGCAAAGTCGTATATTGTGACACTTTTTTTTATTAAGGTGAAAAATGACGGCATTAAAACCTCATTTTTGAACGATTGAATCCTGATATCTCCTTAAAGTGTGTGATTTTTAAACTTTTCGGCTTGATTTCCACTTAATCATTTATGCTAAAACTTTCCGGGCAAGGCGTGAAAACTACGTGTCTGCCGCTTTGAATATTGATAAAGAACCCGATTTTGTCAATCATCACCCCCTTGTCATGTCATAAAAGCGCGATATATCGCACGAAAGGTTCGATTAGGTTTTTTGTGCATAAAAAAAGGGCGCCTAAAAGGCGCCCTCAGTGACAATAGCGAAGTGTAAACGATTATTTTACGTCGAATAAACCTTTCACATTATGCGGCTCGCTGCGCCAATACTGTTTGGGTGCACTAACCTTAGCCCCCAGTTTTGCCGCCGCATGCCAAGGCCAGCGTGGGTTGTAGAGCACGCCGCGCGCCAGCGCTATCATGTCTGCCTGACCGGTAGAAACGATAGCTTCAGCCTGCTCTGGCTCAGTAATTAGCCCCACGGCGATAACCGGGATATCCACCGCTTGCTTGATACTTTGCGCGAACGGCACCTGATAATTAGGACCTACGGCAATTTTCTGCTGCGTTGACAGACCGCCACTCGAGACGTGAATGTAGCTGCACCCCAGTTTTTCAAGTGCCTTAGAAAGTTCAATCGACTGTTCCACGTCCCAGCCGCCCGGTACCCAATCGGTGGCAGAGATGCGCACGCCAATCGGTTTGTTGTCAGAGAAGACCTGGCGCAGTTCCTGATAAATCTCCAACAGCAGGCGCATACGGTTTTCCAATGAGCCGCCGTATTGATCCGTGCGCTGATTTGAAAGAGGAGACAGGAACTGGTGCAGTAAATAACCGTGTGCACCGTGCAGTTCAATCAGGTCGAAGCCCAGTTTGTCCGCGCGCTTTGCGCTGTCGACGAAGGCCTGCTTAAGGGCGCTGATTCTTTCTAGTGACATTGCTTCCGGCACGTTATCGGTATCGGCAAAACCTACGGCAGAAGGCGCTACCGTTTGCCAGCCACCGAGTTTGGCGCTGATTTGCGTGCCGCCTTCCCATGGCGCATAGCACGATGCCTTGCGACCCGCGTGCCCCAGCTGTATGCCTAATGGAATGTCACTGTTTTCACGCAGTGAAGTGACCAGGTTAGCCATTGCCTCTTCGGTTTCATCGTTCCATAAACCAAGGTCCTGCGGGGAGATCCTACCTACGTCCTCAACCGCCGTGGCCTCCAGAATCAATAATCCTGCACCGGAAAATGAGAGCTGGCCAAGGTGGGCGTGGTGCCATGACGTTGCTTTACCGTGTTCGGCCGAGTATTGGCACATAGGCGCGATAACGATGCGGTTAGCTAACGTCAGTGAACCGAGTTTGATGCTTTCAAATAACTTGCTCATGGTGACCTCTAATGAGTTTGAAATGTGTATCAGGCAACACGGGATGTGGTAACCGAAGCTTTAATCATGGTGGCTGTTTAATGTATGATAGCGCCGTTTTAATTTTTACTCTGCTTAGAATAGCCTCAACGAAAGACAGGAAAGTACACCATGCCAGTGTTACATAACCGAATTTCTAACGAGGAACTGAAGGCACGCATGCTGGCAGAAGCCGAGCCGCGCACGACAGTTTCTTTTTATAAATACTTCCATCTTGATGACCCTAAAGCATTTCGCGACCGGCTCTACATTGATCTGGTTAAGTTAAATGTTTTTGGCCGCATTTATGTGGCTAAAGAAGGCATCAATGCGCAGATTAGCGTTCCGCAAAGCCAATTCGAGGCTTTTAAACAGCATCTTTTTGCCTGTCATCCGGCTCTCGACAATATTCGCTTAAATATTGCGCTGGAAGACGACGGCAAGTCATTTTGGGTGCTGCGCTTCAAAGTGCGTGAGCGAATTGTGGCAGACGGCATTGATGATGATACCTTTGACCCTTCCAACATAGGTGAATACCTCAAGGCGGAACAGGTCAACGCAATGATTGACGATCCTGATACGCTTTTTGTCGATATGCGTAACCACTACGAATACGAAGTGGGGCATTTTGACAAGGCGATTGAAGTGCCTTCTGATACCTTCCGCGACCAGCTGCCGATGGCCGTTGATATGCTGAAGGACGATAAAGACAAAAAGATTGTTATGTACTGCACCGGCGGTATCCGCTGTGAGAAGGCCAGCGCCTACATGCTGCATAACGGCTTTAAAAATGTTTATCACGTTGAAGGCGGGATTATCGAGTATGCACGTCGTGCCAAAGAACAGGGTTTGCCGGTAAAATTTAAAGGCAAAAATTTTGTATTTGATGAGCGCATGGGCGAAAGAATCTCTGACGACGTGATTGCCCACTGCCACCAGTGCGGTGCTGAGTGTGATAATCACACGAACTGTCTGAACGACGGCTGCCATTTGCTGTTCATTCAGTGCCCATCCTGCGCCGCCAAGTTTGAAGGCTGCTGTAGCGAAATCTGCCAGACTGAGCTCAAGCTTCCACCTGAGCAACAGCGCGCACTGCGGGCCGGTCGTGAGAATGGCAATAAAATATTCAATAAATCTAAAGGGTTATTGCAGACAACCATGCATATTCCAGCCCCTAAAGACGCGGGATCAATCGACTGATAACCGTTTTTTAAGCCTGCAGGTCTTTAGCTGCAGGCTTACTCCCTTCCTTTCTGCTTCGATACATCAATAAATTTACCCGTCACTGATTTCTCGGCTTATCTGCCTGCCCTGATGACTAACTTCCCACTCTGTTTTTGATGAACCGAATTTTACCCTGATCATGACGAAGAAAAAGGGCGTTTTACCTACGAAAAATATCAGAGAAATGTCATTTTTTTGTCAGGATAAATTTTTAATCAGTCTTTTATTGGCGACTATACTTGTTTAAGTCAGGGAGCGAGCTTCACTCGGTGATTTTGAGTGTTATTATTTTTATTCATTTAAAACAATGAATTATTATTTATTTATTGAAGTGGAGGGCGTGATTTTACAGCGAGTGATTCTGTGAAAATATACAGCAAACTTGACCACGATCACATTTTTGTATAGGTTAAAGAAATGTAAAAAAGCGTTCCGTTACTGATTGTGATGAAGTTTTTAATACTGAAAATAATCAGAAATGGAGTGAATAATAAACGCTGCTGCATAGCTGTCGCATCACTTTCGTTCATTGTAAATGAACAAGCCAATCCATTGGGGAAGCGAAAGCTATGGTGCTGCATTGAAACCCCTTCATGCAACATCTGAGGTTATTTAATGAAAGATTCAACGGAATCTCATACTTCCCACATCAAATTTTGGCGCAAACGAAACAAGCCCGAACTGACTCTTGATGACATCACCATTGTTGACCGGAAAATGCTTAACCGCGCAGTGGGAGCCGCGGCGTTGGGTAATGCAATGGAGTGGTTCGACTTTGGGGTATACAGTTTTTTAGCCGTCACCATCGGGCACGTTTTCTTCCCGAGCGGGAGTGCATCGGCGCAGCTCATTGCCACTTTTGCCACCTTTGCCGCCGCGTTTCTGATCCGTCCGTTAGGGGGGCTGGTATTTGGGCCATTGGGTGACAAAATCGGTCGTCAGAAAGTGCTCGCCTTTACCATGATCATGATGGCGATAGGGACATTCAGCATCGGTTTGATTCCGAGTTATTCAAGTATTGGTATCGCGGCACCTATTTTGCTGCTGGTGGCGCGTCTGGTGCAGGGCTTCTCGACCGGCGGTGAATACGGTGGGGCAGCCACTTTTATCGCTGAATACTCCACCGACAAGCGCCGTGGATTTATGGGCAGCTGGTTGGAGTTTGGTACGCTCGGCGGTTATTTGCTGGGGGCGGGTCTGGTTACTGGACTCACTGCATTTATTACGCCTCAGCAACTGCTCGACTGGGGCTGGCGTATTCCGTTCTATATCGCTGCGCCATTAGGTTTATTTGGCTTGTATATCCGTTTAAAGCTTGAGGAAACGCCTGCGTTTCAGAAACATATGGAGAAGCAGGAGCAAATAGAAGACAGCAAACCGCGTCAAACCTTGTTTGAGATGCTGAGAAAATACTGGCGGCCGATGCTGCAGTGTATTGGCCTGGTGCTGCTATTCAACGTTTCCAACTATATGCTGACGTCTTACATGCCAAGTTACCTGACCAGCGTACTCGGATTAAGCGAGCTTAGCGGCCTGATGCTGATTATGGTGGTGATGTTTATTATGATGCCAATGACCCTGCTGCTGGGTTTCTGGAATGATCGGCTGGGGCGTAAACCGGTGCTGCTTGCCGGTGCCGTTGGGTTGATCCTATTTTCGATACCCGCGCTGATGCTGATTGGTCAAGGCGGTGTTGTGGGCGTATTTTGCGGTCTGATGCTGCTAGGTGTTCTGCATACCTTTTTCAGCGGCACCATGCCTTCGGCGCTGCCTGCGCTGTTTACTACTAACACCCGTTACAGTGCACTGGCAATCGGTTTTAACATCTCCGTCTCGCTGTTTGGCGGCACTACGCCGCTCATCACTTCATGGTTGGTTTCAGAAACGGGCAACGTGCTGGTCCCAGCCTACTACCTGATGGGTGCGGCCCTGATTGGTGCGATTACCGTATTGACGTTGAAAGAAACGGCGCGTAAACCTTTGATTGGTTCTGCCCCAGCGGTTGAAAACAAAGAAGAAGCGAAGAAACTGTTGAAGAAAATACGTTTACGTAAAAAGAAACGTGAAGATGAAGAGGCTAATCTAGGCAGCAATACGCCGAGTTAGTAAAAATTAAATTTAGGAAAAAGGCTACCTGAAAAGGTGGCCTTTTTTAATGTCTCATTAACATTCTTCTCGTTAGCATTTCATTGTATTATTTAGTATTTTTATATTCATGAATTAAATCATTAGCGCGTTAAACTTAACAAGTCACTTTTAGTCTGTCGACTCATTGGGCGCTGTGCTTGAGGATTAAGGGGCCAGTAAAGATATTTAATTAAATTATAAACAAAGCAAAACTCAAGTCGATTTCTGACTTTAATTTTTTGTGTAATATGCCGTTTGTGCACGTAAACTGTTCTATCACTGATATTTAACTTTCGAGCGATCCGGTAGTTTGGCATTTCAGCCATCCAGTCATTCATTACCAGCATCTCCTGATCGCTGAAAATGGAGTAGGGCTGGGTACATAGCCTAAAGGACGTTGAGGCATCAACCAGTCGGCTGACGTGGTTAAGTACATCGATAACCTTCTGTTTATTAGTAATGAAAAAGTTCTCCGCTACCATAATGGGCTCCCGGTTATCCGGATAGTTTGCATCCAGATAGCAATATACTTTGCTGTTTTTTCTAAATTTTAAAAATTCATTAATATTGCTATCAAACTGAGTGCTGTGACAATGACTGGTCATGTTCGCGAATATTATATCTGGTTTAAAGAGTGGGGCTTTTATTAATGCATCGGCCAAGCATTCAACGTCAAGTAGGTCGATTGCTTTGTGTTCATTTAATATTTCCAACATGCCAAGGCGCATGAAACTGCAGGGCTCAACAACAAGTATTTTCATGAGTAACATCCATGTAGGGTTTGTTAGGTAGGGTATGCTGATCGATCCGATGATCAAGTTTTGGAAGAATAGGTGTTTATATTGGACAATGTCAAATACGTGGCTGAAAAAAAGCGATTATTAATAATGTTTTAATAATTGAAGGGTTTGATATTCGCCGAACGTATATTTCGGCGAATATTTATTAAAATAAATATTAGGATTAAAAGCGCGATAGAGAAAAAGGCGACAGGTCTGTTTTGGGGGGGAGATCTTGTGCAAACAGGGCAACCGTTTCTCCCAGTGCGCTGGCGAACTTAAAGCCGTGGCCGCTCAGTCCGGAAATCACCAGGGTGTTATCGTGCTCAGGCACCTTGTCGATAATAAAATCTTCGTCGGCAGTGACATCATAGGTGCAGGATTTACCGTACAGACAAACACCGACACCGGGCAAGAATTGGCGAAGAAAGCTGAACACCTCGCTACCGTCCTGTGCAACACTGCCAAACGGTGTGCGCTGCTCGGGGGAGTCGATCGGCTGTCCGCCGTTGTGTTTACCTAATTTGAGGCTGTCTTTAACCGCTGGAAAACCATAAAACTGGTCGCCAGACTGTGTCTCAACGGTGAACGCCGGAAAATGGTTATCTTCGCTGTAACGACCATCGGCCTGATGCCAGGAAAAAACTTTACGCACAGGTGTCATCGGCAGTGAAGGCAGAAATTTTTTGACCCAAGTTCCGGCGGTTAATGCCAGTTTGGGCGTACGGTATTCACCTTCATGCGTGCTTACGACAGCAATATCACCCTCATAGTGGACGCTCTCTACCGGGCAGTTAAACAGCTGCGCGCAACCGGCTTCTCTTGCCAGTTTGATATAACCGCTGATGGCTTTCTCACAGAATAGATAACCTGAGTCTGGCTCAAAAACGCCGCTGTAACCTTCAGGCACGGTAAGCTGGGGCCATTTATGGCGGATTTGCTCGGCATTAAGCGACTGAGTATTAAGATTAAACTTGAGGGCGCTCGATTTAACATTGGCAATAAATTCAGATCCTTCCGGACCGATGTTGATCACGCCGCATGAGCGGAAAATTTCTTGCTCGGTAAGCATCGCCAGCTCGTTCCACAGCGCCTGCGCCCGTAAAACCAACGGGACATAGCGAGCACCTTCCCCGTAAGCGTGGCGGATTAACCGCGTTTCACCGTGGTGACTGCCTTCTTGATGCGGCGGCATCGCCCCATCAATCATTAAAACTTTTAGTCCTGCGCGGGTGGCATAAAAACCGGCAGCGGCGCCAACTGAACCACTCCCGACCACAATGAGATCATAATCCATCGGACGATGGCTCCTCGAAACATTAAAAAAAAGATAAGGCATGATAGTGATTTTTTGTAGCGGATAGCAAGGCAGAAGAAGGCATTGGAACAGGCATTAAAAAAGGCACCGGAGAGTATTCTCGGGTGCCCTAGACTAGGTCGTTTCGATTAATGTTTTCTTTGATCAATGAACTCATACTCGTGTGATTCTATCTTTTCTATGCCAGCTTCAAGGATATTGATCAGTTGCCTTGCAACGTCGGTAGTTAACCATAAGGTTCTGTCTACCTGAGCATCCTCTGGCGTTTGGTCTTTAGAAGACAGGTAATGAAGACGTATCATCATGGCGTCGTACGAATCAACAGTACTGATATCCCAACCAACAAGCGGGTGTGTCTGAATTACTTCGTCATTTCTGTCCATATAGACCCCTTATTTTGTAGTGACTATCATGAGTGACTAACGAGGATCAATGCGGCTCATTATCAGGTGAGCTTTTTCAGTATAAGCATTTATTCAATTTTTGGCATAGAAATCCCTTATTTAGTTGTAAAAATTTCCCCAAGTACAATTTATAGGCATTTTATGCATTATTTAAGCAAATAAAAAAGCCGGACAGCGACGCCCGGCAAACTTGAAATGGCTTACACAGCCTGGTTATTATTAATTTATAGGGTATTGACGATTTACATGTCAGAACCTTCGGTGGAGAACCAGTCGTCTGCGCTTTCCCAGGTCTCCTGCAATATTTCTTCGATAACATCTTTATCAGTCTTGGCTCCACCGAGCACTGAAAGATTGTTGGCACCGGCATAGCGTACCTGCACGCTGTTTTGGGTTTCAGAGAATTGTTTATTAATACGCTTACTCAGTTCACCTGACAGTGCTTCCAGCGCCCCAATTGGCAAAGGTTTTGTTCTGTCGATGCAGACTTCAATACGCATAACTGCCCCTCCGTATAATATATACTGTGAATATATACAGTTATTTTTAGAAGAGCAAGAGAGGAAGAGTAAAAAACGGGAAGACGAGCGTCTTCCCGCAATATGCGCACGGAGCAATTTAGCAGGACGTCACTTTCCAGTTAAGCGTTTGGCCGGCAAGGAAGGGCACAATGGTGTCGTTGCCGAGCGGGAAGGTTTCCGGCTGAGTGACAGGAGTTCGGGTCAGCTCAACGGTGCCTTCGTTGAGTGGCAGGCCATAGAAGTTTGGACCGTTTTCTGAACAGAACGCTTCGAAGTGCTCAAGTGCGTTCATCTCTTCAAACACCGTGGCATAGGCTGACAGCGCCAGTGGCGCATTGAAACAGCCCGCGCAGCCACAGCTGGATTCTTTCAGGTGCCTGGCATGCGGCGCTGAGTCGGTGCCCAGGAAGAAACGGTTATTGCCGCCGGCGATCACTTCACGCAGTGCCTGCTGGTGCACGCTACGTTTAAGAATTGGCAAACAGAACAGGTGAGGGCGCACGCCGCCAACCAGCATGTGATTACGGTTGAACATCAGGTGCTGTGGCGTAATAGTCGCGCCGAGGTATTGGTTTCCGCCTAAAACGTACTGTGCGGCCTCTTTGGTGGTGATGTGCTCAAAGACTACCTTCAGTTCAGGCAATTGACGGCGGATGGGATCCATCACTTCATCAATAAAGCGCGCTTCGCGGTCGAAAATATCGACCTCCGCATGGGTCACTTCGCCGTGAATAAGCAAAGGCATGCCAATTTTCTGCATGCGCTCGAGTACCGGATAGATACCTTTAACGTCTTTGACGCCGTGGCTAGAGTTAGTGGTCGCATTCGCCGGATAAAGCTTGGCCGCGGTAAATACGCCTTCTTCGAAGCCTCGTGAGAGTTCGTTAGGGTCCAGAGAGTCAGTGAGGTAGCAGGTCAGCAGCGGAGTAAATTTGTGTCCTGCCGGGATAGCGGCTTCGATTCGAGTGCGGTAGGCAATAGCCGCATCCACGGTAGTGACCGGAGGCGACAGGTTTGGCATCACAATGGCGCGGCCAAATACTTCACTGGTAAACGGCAATACTGCATTCAGCACGGCGTCGTCGCGAAGGTGGATATGCCAGTCATCTGGGCGGCGTATTTTCAAAACTTGCGGTATTGCGGTCATGTTACAAAACTCCGGCATTGAGAGACAGGACGTTCGAATCGGGTGCAGTAATGGGAGCATTAACGGCGGGGTACAAGGATAAGCGCAAAATGTAAAGGATGCATTACTTTGTTAAGTTAACATTGAAATCAGTGCAAATCGGGGAGCATAGTAGTCGGCAATTATTAGAGAAAATCATTTTTTTCGGGCTGTAAGAAGCTGAATTTATTATACAGGAGTTGAAATTATGGAAGTCAGAATCGTTGCACCGTTAACCATCAAACCTGAGTTTGTTGAAGAGGTCACTCCCGCGCTGTTGGCCATCGTTGCTGCCAGCCGCGAAGAGCTGGGATGCCTGCAATATGATCTGCATCGCGAAATTGGCAGCACTAACTGTTTTGTTTTTTACGAACGCTGGCGTTCAGAAGAGGCAATTGATCAGCACGAAAGCAGTGCCCATTTCCAGCATTTTGTAAGTTTGCTGGATGGCAAGCTCGAGAAAATCGAAATCAAGAAAATGAAAGTGTTTGCCTGAGGGAACGACCTGTCTGAACATAGTGGTTTAAGAAGCAGTTAAAGGCAGGTGTTAAAAGCAGTAATAAAAAAACCCGCCATCGGCGGGTTTTTTAGTTAAGGCAACAAATGACTCATGTTATTGAGGCATTTCCGGCTTGGTGGCCGGTGCCGTTGCGGTGGTGACAGCGGCGTGGCCGCCGGCAGAACCTTTTCCTTCAAAGTCGTATGACGGACGAACCCAGTCGCTGTGACGCGGGGCTTCAGCCACGAAGACCGCTGCAGGGGCTTTAGTCATCGGCGCAGTCGCATGATGTTTAAAGCGCGTCTGGTCGCCCGCAGAAGCTTGAGTTTTCACTGCAGGTTCTGGCGTTTGGGTGGCAACAGCAGGAGCGGTTTGCGTGGCGGCAACCGGTTCTGCAGGTGCAACTGGCGCTGGAGCGGCAGGGATTTCGATAGCTGGCGCTTCGGCTTCGGTCGCCTGAATACCGGCAACTTCTACCTTAACGGAGTCTTCTCCCTGAGGCTTAACGTCTTCAACGACCGGCGCAGCAGCTTGTATAGCAGGCTCTAGCGCGGCAGGAGAAGCAATAACTTCCTCAACTTTTGGCGTTTCAACGTGAACAGGTTCAACCACCACAGGCTCAGTAGGGGTTGGAGCCGGAACGACGGCATCAGTCACTTCGAGCGTGGCAGGTTCAACCACGTGAGGCTCGGCCGCAACGGTCTCGGCTTTCGTCACGTCAACTTCTTCCTGCGCAATAACCTGCTGAGCTTCTGCAAGCGTCAATGCCGAAGTCTGAACCAGAGGGTCTGAAACCTGCGCCGACTGCTCGATAACCGGTTTCACTTCGCTTGCAGCTGGCGTATTGGCCTGTGCAATCTCAACCTGCTCGGTCAGTACTGCCGCCGGTGCGCTGACTTCAACCTGTTCCTGAACCGCTGGCTGCTGCTCATAAGAGTGAACCTGCTCGGACGGTTGAACAATGGGGTAAGAGACCCACACTTTACCGGAAGCCATCTCTGGGGATACAAACGCACCCGCTAAAGGCATCGGTGACTGAGACGGGTAACGCTCGTCACGATAACGACGACGACGTTGACCGCTAACGCGCAGATGACGCGGTGAACGACGCGAGCGACGCGGCATGCCGTTTTCACGTGCGTTATCACCCTGTGCATCGTCAGCATCAGCTTCAGTATCGGCTTCATTGCTGGCTTCGGTTTGCACCGGTGCAGCAACTTCTTGCTCGACAGCTGGACGCTCGACCGGTTTAACGCCGGTTACCAGCATTTGAGCAGCATCTTCAACGTCCTGATCCACAACTTCAGACTCAAAGCGAATCTTCTGGTTCAGTGGACGGCGCTGACGGCGCTGGCTCGGCATACGGTCTTCTTGATCCTCAACCGCTGCTGCGACTGGCGCGGCGGCAACTTCCTCAACAACCACCGCTTCAGCAACTTTATCTTCCTGCTGATTTTTACGCTTATCATCGTTGCGACGACGTGAACGATCGCCACGCTCGCGACGAGGTTGCTGCTGCTCTTCACGATTGCCGGCGTTTTCAACTTCCTGCACCGCAGTTTCAACAGCGGCTGGCTCTTGGTTACGACGGTTGCGGCGTTGGTCCTCACGCGGCTCACGGGTATTTTCGCGAGGCTCGTTGCGGCCTTCACTACGTTCGCCACGGCTGTCAGTACGGTCACGATTATCGCGATTTTCGTTACGATCGCGGCCGTTGCTGCGCTCACCGTTGCGACGTGTGCCCTGACGACGCTGATTACGACGATCGCCGTTACGACGGTTTTCGCTATCGGTGGTTTCAGGTTCGACTTTAACTTCTTCTTCAACCGGTTTAGCTTCTGGTTTAGGTTCGGAAGCAAACAGGTTCTTGAGTCCGCCCAGCAGTTTGCTGATAAAGCCTGATTTCTCAGCTGCAGCAGGGGCAGTATTCACAACCGCAGTGCGAGTTTGAACCGGCTGGGACTGCACGGCATCTGGCTGCTCGTAAGAAGCCGGGGGGGCTTCGGCCGGCAGGGCAAAGGTTGCCAGAGCAGGTTGCTCAGGACGTTTGCGTTCTGCTGGCAAATCTTCAGAAGGTTGCAGCATCTCGGCTTCATGTAGCTGAGGCAGTAGATAGCTCAACGTTGAAGACTCTTCACCCTTGCGCACGCGCAGTACGTGATAGTGCGGAGTATGCATCTGGTCGTTTGGCACGATAATCGCGCGAACGCCGCCCTGACGCTTCTCGATGGCGTTTACCGAATCACGTTTTTCATTGAGCAGGTAAGACGCAATCGGCACAGGCACGATAGCGTGAACTTCTTTGGTGTTCTCTTTCAGCGCTTCTTCTTCAATTAAACGAAGAATCGACAGTGAAAGTGATTCGTTGTCACGAATAGTCCCAGTTCCGCTACAGCGTGGGCAGACGTGATGGGTAGATTCACCCAGCGACGGGCTCAAACGCTGGCGCGACATTTCCAGCAGGCCAAAGCGAGAGATACGGCCAATCTGAATGCGCGCACGGTCTTGACGTACGGCATCACGCAGGCGGTTTTCAACTTCGCGCTGGTGACGAACCGGTGTCATGTCGATGTAATCGATAACGATCAGGCCGCCGAGGTCACGCAGGCGCAGCTGACGTGCAATTTCTTCTGCGGCTTCGAGGTTAGTATTGAAGGCCGTTTCTTCGATGTCGCCGCCGCGGGTTGCGCGAGCGGAGTTGATATCGATAGCCGTTAACGCTTCGGTGGTATCAATAACAATCGAGCCACCGGAAGGCAGGCGAACTTCACGCTGGAAAGCGGATTCGATCTGCGATTCGATTTGGTAGTGGCTGAACAGCGGGATTTCACCGACGTAAGGTTTGATTTTGCTGCTAAAGTCTGGACGACCCAGTGCGGCAATATGCTCTTTCGCCAGTTCGAGAACTTTCGGATTATCGATAAGAATTTCGCCGATGTCCGGACGCAGATAGTCACGGAATGCGCGAACGATAACGTTACTTTCCTGGTGGATAAGGAAAGGTGCCGGGCGACCTTCAGCGGCTTTCTTGATGGCATCCCAGTGCTTCATACGGAAGCTCAGGTCCCACTGCAATGCATCCGCATCTTTACCTACACCGGCAGTACGCACGATGAGGCCCATGCCGTCAGGCAATTGCAGGGAGGAGAGCGCTTCTTTCAACTCGGTGCGGTCATCGCCTTCGATCCGGCGGGAAATGCCACCAGCGCGCGGATTGTTAGGCATTAACACTAAATAGCTACCGGCGAGGCTGATGAACGTCGTCAGCGCTGCACCTTTGTTACCACGTTCTTCTTTATCTACCTGAACAATAACTTCCTGACCTTCGCGCAGAACATCTTTGATGTTTGGACGACCGTGGGAGGAATAATTGCTGGGGAAGTATTCGCGGGCGATTTCTTTGAGAGGGAGAAAACCATGCCTTTCAGCACCATAATCAACGAATGCTGCTTCAAGACTTGGCTCTATGCGGGTGATTTTACCTTTGTAAATATTGGCTTTTTTCTGCTCGTGTCCAGGACTTTCAATATCCAGATCGTAAAGCCGTTGTCCATCTACAAGAGCAACGCGCAACTCTTCTTGCTGAGTTGCGTTAATCAACATTCTTTTCATCTTAACTTACTCGTTATTTTTGCATTATTGTCAGAACTGCGGGCAAAATAACCTCTATGGCCGGATAAACCGTTGGCCCCGAGTCTTCTCGCATAGTCGTCAACCTCCCGGTTGTCGCCTGCATAGGGGCGCATTATTTCGGTAAGTCTGCTTTTGCCGGGTTAGTAACCACAGCGTGATAAAAGCAGTACTTTTAGTAGGGGAATAGCCTCTGATTTTATATAGCCAGATCTCATTCCATTTGCCGGCCAAGCTGCAACCCGCAGCCCGCTAATTGCTTGATTTCACATTACGTCTTACGCCATTGCTGCGTTTGTGTGCGATCAGGCAAATCTATAGTTCCAGCGTTTTCCCTAAGTTCAAGAGAATCAACGCGGAAGTGAACTCATTATTCCATTGCTGGCACTGATATAGCAAGGTGACTTTTAAGTGAACGTAAAGTTTATTTAGCACCTTTGAAGGCTATAGCACCCCGTTATTCACTCAATATATTGGCTAGTTTAAGTATTCCTCGGCAGTTGCTGGTAAACTTAGAGTTAAGCACAGAAAAATCAGCGGCGCGAACCCTGCCCCTAATATTTAGAATCATCTAGAATCATGGCCCATGAAAACTGAGAATCCAACTGTACAATTAATCCCCATTACCGAAGACGAAGCCGGTCAGAGAATTGATAACTTTTTGCGCACTTTCCTCAAAGGTGTGCCAAAAAGCATGATTTATCGTATTTTGCGAAAAGGCGAAGTTCGCGTGAACAAGAAGCGAATCAAGCCGGAATACAAATTATTGGCCGGTGATGAAGTTCGCGTTCCGCCCGTGCGCGTTGCCGAGCGTGAAGACGCGCCGGTGTCTGCCAAGCTCGATAAAGTCGCGGCGCTTGAGCACTGCATTCTTTTTGAAGACGATCACCTGTTGATCCTCAATAAGCCATCAGGAACAGCGGTTCACGGCGGAAGCGGCCTGAGCTTTGGCGTGATAGAAGGGCTGAGAGCATTGCGCCCTGACGCACGTTTCCTTGAACTGGTGCATCGCCTCGACCGCGACACCTCCGGCGTACTGCTGGTGGCGAAGAAGCGTTCGGCGCTGCGTTCCCTGCATGAACAGCTGCGCATGAAAACCATGCAAAAAGATTATCTCGCCCTGGTGCGCGGTGAATGGCAGTCGCATTGCAAAGTCGTGCAGGCGCCGTTGCTGAAAAATATTCTGCAAAGCGGTGAGCGCATTGTCCGGGTTAACAGTGAAGGTAAGCCTTCTGAAACGCGCTTTAAAATTGAAGAAAAGTATACGTTTGCAACGCTGGTAAAATGCAGTCCTGTCACTGGGCGTACACACCAAATTCGCGTCCATACCCAATACGCCGGTCATCCTATCGCCTTTGACGACCGCTACGGCGACCGCGAGTTTGATGCCCAGCTTTCAGGACTGGGCATCAATCGCCTATTCTTGCACGCCGCCGCACTGCGCTTCGAACATCCGGCCAATGGAGAGACAATGCGTATTGAAGCTCCGTTAGAGCCAAAACTTCGCAACGCCTTGGTTAAGCTTCGAAAAAGTACAAAGTAATTTGCTGGGAAGTTAAGATACCGCGGATTAAAAAGCGCCCCCTGGGCGCTTTTTTTATGCCTGTTCTTTGATATCGTCTTTTAAATTGGTTAAACGAGCGG
The DNA here is from genome assembly GCF_009208105.1 of Rouxiella sp. S1S-2. Taxonomy (NCBI): domain Bacteria; kingdom Pseudomonadati; phylum Pseudomonadota; class Gammaproteobacteria; order Enterobacterales; family Yersiniaceae; genus Rouxiella; species Rouxiella sp. S1S-2. Next base: position 3,785,759 of record NZ_WFKL01000001.1, on the reverse strand, counting down.
ATTAACACCGTGCTCACGCAACAGGGCGAGCAGGGCGATCAGCGGCAGGCCAATCAGCGTATTGGGATCGCGGCCCTCGAGCTTTTCAAACAGGCTAATACCCAGGCCTTCACATTTGAAGCTACCCGCACAGTCGTAAGGTTGTTCAAGCTTCACATAGCCGGCAATTTCCTGCGCTGTAAGCGTTCGAAAATGCACGTCGAATGTCTCGCATAGCACTTGGGCTTGACCGCTGTCGCTATCCAAGAGACAAAGACCGGTGTAAAAGCGCACCAGTTTACCGCTTGCCATGCCGAGTTGACGGCAGGCGTTGTCAAAAGTGTGAGGCTTACCGAGGATCGTCTCGTCGATCACACAGACCTGATCTGATCCAATGATAAGATGTTCGGGATGATCGTTAGCCAGTGCGCGCGCTTTGTGGGCAGAAAGGCGCTTCACCAGTTCGACCGCAGACTCTCCGTCAAGCGCCGACTCATCAATGTTTGGAGCCGCACAGCTAAATTTTAGCGTCGTTTTTTCAAGAATTGCGCGGCGGTAGGCCGAGGTTGAGGCCAGAAGGATCTTTTTTTGCGTCATTGTTTGCATAATTTTTTTCACAAAGCATAGCGTTATTGAATCACACATTTTAAACTGTCCGCCGCTGAGGAAGCGAATATTGGTGAAAGGCGCAGTAAAATGCCCTTTTTCTTTGACTCTACGTCGTTACAAAGTTAATATGCGCGCCCTATGCAAAAAGTAAAATTACCCCTGACCGTTGATGCCGTTCGTACCGCTCAAAAGCGTGTAGACTACATTGGAGCCTACGACGCGGACCAAGTGACGCGAGTTGCAGCATCAGTGGTTAGTGTGGACTCAGAAGTACAGACCTCTTTGTCGTTTGATATCGACAATCAACGCTTGGCCGTTATTAAAGGTCAATCGGATGTCACTGTTACTCTGGAATGCCAGAGATGTGGCAAGACGTTTGAGCATCAGGTTCACACAACATATTGTTTTAGTCCTGTTAAGAATGATGAGCAGGCTGAAGCATTACCGGAAGCGTACGAGCCGATCGAAGTCGACAATTTTGGCGAAGTTGATCTGCTGGCTATGATTGAAGACGAAATTATTCTTTCACTGCCTGTCGTTCCGGTACATGATTCTGAACACTGTGAAGTGTCCGACGCGGAAATGATATTTGGTCAACTGCCTCCAGAGGCGGAGAAACCGAATCCGTTTTCCGTATTAGCGAATTTAAAGAAAAGTAATTGAGGAGTAAGGTCCATGGCCGTACAACAAAATAAACCAACCCGTTCTAAACGTGGCATGCGTCGTTCACACGATGCTCTGACCACCGCCACTTTGTCTGTAGACAAAACTTCTGGCGAGACTCACCTGCGTCACCATATCACTGCCGACGGTTTCTACCGCGGTCGCAAGGTTATCGGCTGATTTCTAACTTGCTAACTATTTACTTGATAACTTTAAACTTGTTAAGTAATAGCAAGGCGATACCTTGAAACGTCTAACCATCGCGTTAGACGTTATGGGCGGGGACTTCGGTCCTTCCGTCACAGTGCCTGCTTCATTGCAGGCACTGACCTCTAATCCTGAACTCAATCTTCTTCTGGTCGGTGATCCCGACGACATCACACCTTATTTGGCTAAAACCGATCCTCTTGTATTGGAGCGGATACAAATTATTGCCTCTGAGTCTGTGATTGCGAATGACGCCAGAGTTTCGCAGGCTATCCGCGCCAGTCGGGGAAGCTCAATGCGGATGGCGCTGGAGTTGATTAAGAGTGGTGACGCACAGGCCTGCGTCAGCGCCGGAAATACCGGTGCATTAATGGGGTTGGCCAAGTTGGTTATAAAGCCTCTGGATGGCATTGAGCGCCCAGCGCTGATGACGGTACTGCCGAATCAGCAGCGAGGTAAAACCGTGGTGCTTGATCTGGGGGCTAACGTTGAATGCGACAGCCGTATGCTGGTGCAGTTTGCGGTGATGGGATCCGTCATGGCGGAAGACGTCATCGGCACGGTTAATCCGCGCGTTGCCTTGCTTAATATTGGCGAGGAAGAGTCAAAGGGGCTTGATAACATCCGTGAAGCCGCCGCGATTTTAAAAAACATACCCGTTATCAATTATATCGGCTATCTTGAAGGCAATGACCTGCTAACCGGTAAAACGGATGTCATGGTATGTGATGGTTTTGTAGGTAATGTCACACTGAAAACTATGGAAGGTGTGATCAGGATGTTTTTGTCGTTGCTTAAATCCTCTGGGGAGAATGGCAAGAAGTCTTGGTGGATGAAGTGGTTCGGACCCGCGTTGCAAAAAATAGTACAGAAAAAATTAGCAAAGCGTTTCAGCCATTTAAATCCCGACCAGTATAATGGCGCGAGTTTATTAGGATTACGCGGCATCGTGATAAAAAGCCACGGCGGAGCAAATCAGCGGGCGTTTGCTGTTGCTATCGAACAGGCTGTTCAGGCGGTGCAGCGGCAGGTTCCCGAGCGGATCGCCGCGCGCCTTGAGGCTGTATTACCCAAGAGTGACTGACTGTACATGTATACAAAGATTCTCGGTACGGGGAGCTACTTGCCCGTACAAGTTCGGACTAACGCCGACTTAGAAAAAATGGTTGAAACCACTGACGAATGGATCGTTTCACGTACCGGTATCCGTGAACGACGCATTGCAGCACCGGATGAGACTGTGGCCACAATGGGCCTTGCCGCCGCTGAAAAAGCGTTGGAGATGGCTGACGTCGATAAAAAAGACGTCGGTTTGATCATTGTCGCCACAACCTCGTCTTCGCATGCGTTCCCAAGCTCTGCCTGTCAGATTCAAAACATGCTGGGGATTAAAGACTCGGCTGCGTTTGATCTGGCGGCGGCCTGCGCGGGCTTCACTTATGCGTTAAGCGTTGCTGATCAATACGTTAAAAACGGAGCCGTGCGTTATGCGCTGGTTATCGGTTCTGACGTGCTTTCGCGCAAGCTCGATGAAGAAGACCGCGGTACGGTTATCCTGTTTGGTGACGGTGCGGGTGCGGTTCTGCTTGGAGCCTCAGAAGAACAAGGTATTATCTCCACACACATGCATGCAGATGGCCATTATGGCAATCTGCTGAGCCTGGAATATCCAGACCAGAAAAAACCAGAACAACCGGCCTATGTCACCATGGCGGGCAACGAAGTGTTTAAAGTTGCGGTTACCGAACTGGCACACATTGTTGAAGAGACGCTGCAGGCCAATAATATGGAGCGCGAACAGCTCGACTGGCTGGTGCCGCATCAGGCAAATCTGCGCATCATTAGTGCAACGGCTAAAAAATTGGGAATGGGCATGGACAAAGTCGTGGTTACCCTCGACCGTCATGGCAACACCTCAGCCGCATCCGTTCCTACTGCGTTTGACGAAGCCGTGCGTGATGGCCGTATTCAGCGCGGGCAACTCGTGCTGCTCGAAGCCTTTGGCGGCGGGTTCACCTGGGGCTCGGCCTTGGTTCGTTTTTAATTTTTTACGAACCTCTTTAGATCTTACGAATTAACAGGATTGCAAAATGACCAAGATTGCAGTGGTTTTCCCTGGGCAAGGTTCTCAGGCGTTAGGTATGCTTTCAGACCTGGCTGCCGCGCATCCCATCGTGGAAGCGACCTTTGCTGAAGCCTCTTCTGTTTTAGGCTACGATTTATGGCAATTGGTGCAGCAGGGGCCGGTCGAAGAGTTAAACAAGACGTGGCAGACTCAGCCTGCTTTGCTGGCCGCCTCTGTGGCTATCTGGCGCGTGTGGCAGCAAGAGAAGGGTGCCAAGCCTGCTTTAATGGCAGGTCATAGCCTGGGTGAGTATTCAGCATTAGTTTGCGCCGGTGTTCTGGATTTCAAACAGGCCATTAGCCTGGTTGAACTGCGCGGTAAACTGATGCAGGAAGCGGTACCTGAAGGTACCGGTGCAATGTATGCCATTATCGGCCTCGATAACGATGCTATCGCCAAAGCGTGTGAAGAATCGGCACAGGGTCAGGTCGTGTCTCCGGTGAACTTTAACTCACCGGGCCAGGTGGTTATTGCCGGCAATAAAGAAGCCGTTGAACGTGCGGGTGCAGCCTGTAAAGCAGCGGGCGCCAAGCGGGCACTGCCGTTGCCGGTCAGCGTACCGTCGCATTGTGCATTAATGAAGCCTGCGGCTGATAAAATGGCCGTTGCGCTAGATCAAGTTACTTTCAGCCAACCACAGTATCCTGTTGTGAACAACGTGGACGTGAAGGTTGAAACGGACGCAGAAGCAATTCGCAGTGCCCTGATTCGCCAGCTTTATAACCCAGTACGCTGGACAGAAAGCGTCGAATACATTGCACAGCAAGGCGTTGAGCAGTTAATTGAGGTTGGTCCTGGTAAAGTATTGACCGGCCTGACCAAGCGTATAGTTGACACCCTGACAGCTGTGGCAGTGAACGACACTGCAAGCCTGGCAGCGGCGCTTGATCAATAAAAAGAGGAAGATGATGAGCTTCGACGGAAAAATTGCTCTGGTCACCGGCGCTAGCCGCGGTATTGGCCGAGCTATTGCAGAGAAACTGGTTGCAGGTGGCGCACGTGTTATTGGCACCGCGACCAGCGAAAAAGGCGCTGAAGATATCAGTGCTTACTTAGGCGAAAACGGCAAAGGTATTGCGCTCAATGTGACTGATTCTTCGTCGATTGAGCAGGTATTGGCGACGATTCGTGCTGAATTTGGCGAAATCGACATTTTAGTCAATAATGCTGGCATTACCCGTGATAACCTTCTGATGCGTATGAAAGATGACGAGTGGCAGGATATCCTGGATACGAATTTGACTTCTGTGTTTAGGCTGTCAAAAGCGGTAATGCGGGCTATGATGAAAAAGCGATTTGGCCGGATCATTACCATTGGCTCTGTAGTTGGAACCATGGGTAACGCAGGACAGGCGAACTACGCGGCGGCTAAAGCCGGTTTGATTGGTTTTAGCAAGTCTTTGGCGCGTGAAGTTGCTTCACGCGGCATTACTGTCAACGTCGTGGCTCCTGGCTTTATTGAGACGGACATGACAAGGGCGTTGACAGATGATCAACGTGCAGGCATTTTGTCATCAGTTCCAGCCAACCGGTTGGGCGATGCAAAAGAAATTGCCAGCGCTGTTGCATTTTTAGCCTCAGATGAGGCCAGCTACATCACTGGTGAGACTTTACATGTCAATGGCGGCATGTACATGATCTAAGAATCACTAAGATTTTGCTTATTTAGTCTTAAAATAAGGCTAATAATGCAAAATAGTGGTTTGACCAGCCGGGATTTAGTTGCATCTTTTCCAACATTTTATACACTACGAAAACCATCGCGAAAGCGAGTTTTGATAGGAAATTTAATAGTATGAGCACTATCGAAGAACGCGTTAAGAAAATCATCGTTGAACAGCTGGGTGTTAAACAGGAAGAAGTAGTTAACTCTGCCTCTTTCGTAGACGACCTTGGCGCAGATTCTCTCGACACCGTTGAGCTGGTTATGGCTCTGGAAGAAGAGTTTGATACCGAGATCCCTGACGAAGAAGCTGAGAAAATCACTACTGTTCAGGCAGCTATTGATTTTGTCACTAACGCTCAGGCGTAATCGAACCTATTCTCGAATAAGGTTTAGATAGTTAGGCGGTCATTTGACCGCCTAAGTTTTTTTCGCCCCACGGTATTTTTTTTCCCTCCCTGGAGGACACACGTGTCTAAACGTCGAGTTGTTGTGACTGGACTTGGCATGCTGTCTCCTGTCGGCAATACAGTTGAGTCTACTTGGAATGCTCTACTTGCCGGTAAGAGTGGCATTGGCCTAATCGACCATTTTGATACTAGTGCCTACGCAACGCGTTTTGCTGGCTTAGTAAAAAATTTCAACTGTGAAGAGTACATCTCGCGAAAAGATGCCCGCAAGATGGATACCTTTATTCAGTACGGTGTTGCCGCCGGTATTCAAGCTATGCAAGATAGCGGTCTTGAAGTGACCGAAGAAAATGCCCCGCGTTTCGGTGCCGCAATCGGCTCCGGCATTGGCGGTTTGGGTCTTATCGAAGAAAACCACACTTTATTGGTTAACGGTGGACCGCGCAAAATCAGCCCGTTTTTTGTGCCTTCGACTATCGTGAACATGATTGCCGGCCAGTTAAGCATTATGTTTGGCCTGCAAGGTCCCAGTATTTCAATTTCCACCGCCTGTACTTCCGGCGTACACAACATCGGCCATGCGGCACGTATTATCGCCTATGATGACGCAGACATCATGCTGGCCGGTGGCGCAGAAAAAGCCAGTACTCCGCTGGGTGTTGGGGGTTTTGGAGCAGCACGTGCGCTTTCAACCCGCAATGACAACCCACAGGCAGCAAGCCGTCCTTGGGACAAAGAGCGTGACGGTTTTGTACTTGGTGACGGCGCCGGTATCATGGTGCTTGAAGAGTACGAACATGCGAAAAAGCGCGGCGCAAAAATTTACGCAGAAATCGTCGGTTTTGGCATGAGCAGTGACGCTTTTCATATGACTTCACCGCCTGAAGACGGCGCGGGTGCGGCATTAGCAATGCATAATGCGCTTCGGGATGCGGGAATTTCCGCTTCTCAGGTAGGCTATATCAATGCGCACGGTACCTCGACGCCTGCCGGTGATAAAGCCGAAGCCCAGGCGGTAAAATCGGTGTTTGGTGCTGATGCACATCGTGTTCTGGTCAGTTCCACCAAGTCCATGACCGGTCACCTGTTGGGTGCCGCCGGCGCGGTAGAGTCTATTTTCACTCTACTGGCACTGCGTGACCAGGCTGTTCCGCCAACGCTCAATCTGGATAACCCGGATGAAGGCTGTGACCTTGACTTTGTGCCACACGAGGCGCGTCAGGTTAAAGGTATGGAATATAGCCTGTGTAACTCTTTCGGTTTTGGCGGAACCAACGGTTCTCTGGTATTCCGTAAACTGTAAGTGACGGCACAGCTGCAGATAAAGGCCCGTATTTCGGGCCTTTTTGCTGTCTGCCGAAAGTTTGATTCATATCTAAAGTCAGAATGCTCTCGTGGTATCGATGAGACGACTACGCCAGTCTCATAGCCGAAGGAGGGAAGGATCATGTATTGGATAAATGGTATTGAACAACGCACGGTTTCTGTGGGCGATCGCGCCGTGCAGTTTGGTGATGGCTGTTTTACTACCGCCTGGGTAAAAGAGGGGCAGGTGCAGCACCTCGATGACCACATTGCGCGATTGCAAAATGCCACGTCTAGTTTGCTTATGCCAGCCTGCGATTGGCCGGGCCTGCGTAGTGAAATGCAGTCTGCCGCTGCAGGGCATGATGAAGCGGTGCTGAAGGTCATTTTATCGCGTGGTGAGGGCGGTCGTGGCTACAGCGCACAGGGCACGCTGGGCCCAACCCGAATCATGTCAATCAGCGGTTATCCTCAGTATTATCATCAATGGCGCATCGAGGGGATTGAGCTGGCGCTGAGCCCCGTAGCATTAGCGCGCAGCTCACTCCTTGCCGGTATTAAGCACCTAAACCGGCTGGAGCAGGTGATGATCCGCATGCATCTTGATAAAACCACCGCGCAGGAAGCGTTGGTGGTCGATACTTCCGGCATGCTGGTTGAATGCTGCGCCGCCAATCTATTCTGGCGTAAAGGACATCAGGTGTTTACCCCTGACCTTACACACTCTGGCGTGGCCGGGATTATGCGCCAGCGTATTATTTCAGTGTTGCAGCAACGTTGGGATTTAAGTATTGAAGAGGTATCAGAAGCACCTCAAGCGCTTTCCGATGCTGAAGAGGTCATCATTTGCAACGCATTGATGCCAATTCTTCCGGTCAAAAAGATAGAAAACTGGCATTATAATGATTCACAGTTGTTCGATTTTTTAACACCATATTGTCTTTAAATGAATGTTTATCAAAACATTTTAAAGTGAAGAAGTCATGAAAAATAAAAAAACGAAAATTTTAGCAATCATCGTCATCATCCTATTGGCGGTGGTCATTGCCGGATACGTCAAAGTTGAACATTTTGCCGACCGCAAATTAAATATTGCCCAGGAAAAGATCTTCACCTTACCCGCCGGAACGGGACGCGTTGGGCTCGAAGATTTGCTGATTGAGCAGAAACTGATAGGCTCTCGGACCTGGTTTGGCTGGCTGCTGCGGGTAGAACCGCCGCTGAGCGAATTCAAGGCCGGCACTTATCGATTTCCTGCCGGCATGACCGTGCGCCAAATGCTCGAGCTGCTGAGAAGCGGCAAAGAGGCGCAATTCAGCATCCGTTTTGTTGAAGGATTCCGCCTGCAGGACTGGATGAAAGTACTGCAAAATGCTGACTATCTCAAACACGATCTCAGCGGCAAAAGTGACGACGAAATTGCTACTGCGCTAGATATGAAAGACGCCAAAAATGCCGAAGGCTGGCTGTATCCCGACACTTACTCCTATACGGCGGGTACCACCGACCTGTCGTTGCTAAAACGTTCACATCTGCGCATGGAAAAGACCGTGGCGCAAATTTGGAAAGACCGCGATACGTCATTGCCATATAAAACACCCACCGACATGCTGACGATGGCCTCTATTATTGAGAAAGAGACCGCCATCAAGGATGAGCGCAAAGAAGTAGCCTCTGTGTTCATTAACCGACTGCGCATCGGCATGCGTCTGCAGACCGACCCTACGGTTATTTACGGCATGGGCGATAGCTACAAAGGCGTGATTACCAAGAAAGATCTCGAAACTGCAACGCCGTATAATACCTACGTTATTGACGGGCTGCCGCCTTCCCCTATCGCGATGCCGAGCGAGGCGTCGATAGAAGCCGCGGCGCATCCGGCGAAAAGCGATTATCTTTATTTTGTTGCCGATGGAAAGGGTGGGCATACCTTTACTACCAACCTCGAAAGCCACAACAAGGCAGTGCGCGTGTATCGCGACCTGATGAAAAACAAGAATGAAAAGTAGCTTTATTGTTATCGAAGGCCTTGAAGGCGCAGGAAAAACCACCGCCCGCGATGTCGTTGTGAGTACGCTGCGTGAGCAGGGTATCGCCGATATTCAGTTCACCCGTGAGCCGGGAGGTACGCCGCTGGCCGAAAAACTGCGTGACTTGATCAAGCAGGGCATTGAGGGGGAACAACTCACGGATAAAGCAGAAGTTCTCATGCTTTATGCAGCTCGCGTTCAGTTGGTCGAAAATGTAATAAAACCGGCTCTGGCTCGCGGTGCCTGGGTGGTGGGTGATCGCCATGACCTCTCTTCTCAAGCCTATCAGGGCGGTGGGCGCGGCATTGACAGCCGCCTGATGGCCTCGCTGCGTGATACCGTGCTTGGCGATTTTCGCCCTGACCTCACTCTTTATCTCGACCTGTCGCCGGTGATTGGGCTGCAGCGCGCCCGTGCGCGCGGTGAACTCGACCGCATCGAGCAAGAGTCATTGGCATTTTTTGAACGTACCCGTGAGCGCTACCTCAGTTTGGCAGCTGTAGACGCAACAATAAAAACCATTGATGCCTCACAGAGCCTTGAACAGGTTGCCGCCGATATTCGCCACACTTTAATTGAATGGATTGAGCAACAGCGTAAGCAGGGCGCTCAGGCATGAATTGGTATCCGTGGTTAAACGGTCCTTATCGACAACTGGTTTCCCAATATCAGGGGGAGCGTGGTCATCACGCACTGTTAATGCAGGCTGCGAAAGGCATGGGGGATGAGGCCTTGGTGTATGGCCTCAGTCGCTGGCTGTTGTGTCAGCACCCCGATGGCGAGAAAAGCTGCGGTAAGTGCCACAGCTGTCATTTAATGATTGCCGGTAACCACCCAGACTGGCACGTGCTTATGCCTGAAAAAGGCAAAAATAGTCTCGGTGTTGAACCGGTACGTCAGCTGATTGAAACACTCTACAATTATTCTCAACAGGGGGGCGCGAAGGTGGTCTGGCTCCCTCAGGCCGAGCTGCTCACCGAAGCGGCTGCCAATGCTCTGTTAAAAACGCTTGAAGAACCACCGGAAGGCACTTATTTCTTGCTGGGATGCCGTGAGCCATCAAGGCTGTTGCCGACCCTGCGCAGCCGCTGTTTCTATTGGCATTTAGCTACGCCGGAAGCTTCACTTGCCACGCAGTGGATTGCGCGGCAACTGCAGGCCGAACCGTTAGCCATCCAGACCGCACTAAGACTCACCGAGGGTACACCGTTAGCGGCGCTTGAGTTGTTACAACCTGAACGCTGGAAGCAGCGCGAGATGCTTTGCCAACAGCTGGCGGCTAGCTGGCAGCAGCGTGACCTTCTCTCGCTGCTGCCACAGCTTAATCATGACGATGCCGCCGAGCGTCTGCACTGGCTGATGTCGGTGCTGCTCGATGTTGTTAAATATCAGCAGGGCGCAGGGCATTATGTGATTAACCTCGACCAGCAACCGCTGATTTCCCTGCTGGCGAGCGCGATGAATAACGCCTTTTTACAGCAAAACTTGCAGGGCTGGATGCTCTGCCGCCAACAGTTGCTTAACGTAGTCGGTGTTAATCGTGAGCTGCTGCTGACCGAACGGCTGCTGGACTGGGAAAGTTCCCTACAATTTTGATCAATATTAAGAGTTAACCTTATGTTTTTAGTCGATTCCCACTGTCATCTCGACAGTCTTGATTATCAGGCGTTGCACACCAGCGTTGACGATGTGGTTGAAAAAGCTCGCGCCCGCGATGTGAAATTCATGCTGGCCGTGGCAACCACCTTGCCCGGCTATCGCGCGATGGCAGAGCTGATTGGTACTCGCCCGGAAGTCGCTTTTTCGTGTGGCGTTCATCCGCTGAATATCGAAGAAGGCTATGATTTTGAAGAGTTGAGGTTTCTGGCCGCCGATTCGCGCGTTGTGGCGATGGGTGAGACCGGGCTGGACTACTTTTATCAGAAAGAAGATGTCCAACTGAAGCTGCAGCAGGACTCTTTCCGCCACCATATTCGTGTCGGACGCGAGCTGAATAAACCGGTGATCGTGCATACCCGCGATGCACGCCAAGATACTCTGGATATTCTGCGTGAAGAAAAAGCCGGTGAATGTGGTGGCGTGCTGCACTGCTTCACCGAGGATAAAGACACGGCTAAGGTGTTGCTGGATCTTGGCTTCTATATTTCTTTCTCAGGAATTGTGACGTTTAGAAACGCCGAGCAGCTGCGTGAGGCGGCGCGTTATGTGCCGATGGACAGACTCCTGATTGAAACAGATTCCCCTTACCTTGCGCCGGTGCCGCACCGTGGTAAAGAAAACCAACCTTCCTATGTGCGTGATGTTGCCGAATATTTGGCCGTGGTCAAAGGGGTGAGCCTCGACACGCTGGCAGAAGCGACGACTGAAAACTTCTCTCGATTGTTTCACATCGATTCCGCACGCCTGGCGTAATCCAGCCAGCGGGAGAACTCCGCTTTTATTTTCACCTCGTAATTAATCGCCTGAACCGCTACCCTGCTCGCGGTTTTCAGGCGATAACGCCAATTTTCCCCTTAGCCGTAGCCTGTATTGTTGATTTTAGGAAACTTTATAGCGGGTTATTGATTATTTTTTAACAAAACGTGACTGTCATCAAATATTATTGAAGCGATTTATTTTACCCTTCGTAATAAATAAAAGGGGCAAATATATGCCCCGCCCGCAGAGGCTAAAAAAGCCTCTGCAACAGGGTTAATGGCATCGGCTAAAGACCCTGGGAAGTATCAAAGCACCATTACTCAGGAGCACTATCAATATGTTCAAGAACGCGTTTGCAAACCTTCAAAAGGTCGGTAAATCGCTAATGCTGCCCGTTTCCGTCTTACCTATCGCAGGCATACTGCTGGGTGTCGGTTCCGCAAACTTTAGCTGGCTGCCCGTCATTGTCTCTCACGTTATGGCCGAAGCGGGAGGCTCAGTCTTTGCCAACATGCCGCTGATTTTCGCCATCGGCGTTGCGCTCGGATTCACCAATAACGACGGCGTGTCCGCGCTGGCTGCGGTGGTCGCTTACGGAATTATGGTGAAAACCATGGCCGTCGTTGCGCCAATGGTTCTGCACCTGCCTGCCGATGAAATTGCCAGTAAACATCTGGCCGACACCGGCGTGCTGGGTGGGATTATCTCGGGCGTCATCGCCGCCTATATGTTCAACCGTTTCTATCGCATCAAGCTCCCTGAGTATCTGGGCTTCTTCGCCGGTAAACGTTTTGTCCCGATCATCTCCGGGCTTGCCGCGATTATTTTGGGCGTTGTTCTGTCATTTATCTGGCCACCTATTGGCAGCGCAATCCAAACTTTCTCTCAGTGGGCCGCTTACCAAAACCCGGTTGTAGCCTTCGGGATTTATGGTCTGGTTGAACGCGCACTTGTGCCATTTGGTTTGCATCATATCTGGAACGTTCCTTTCCAAATGCAGGTTGGCGAATACGTTAACTCGGCGGGTCAGGTATTCCACGGTGATATTCCACGTTATATGGCGGGTGACCCAACGGCAGGTAAACTTTCCGGTGGCTTCCTGTTTAAAATGTATGGACTGCCGGCGGCAGCGATCGCGATTTGGCACTCAGCCAAGCCTGAAAATCGCGCCAAAGTCGGCGGCATTATGATTTCTGCTGCGCTGACTGCTTTCCTGACCGGTATCACCGAGCCTATCGAATTCGCATTTATGTTTGTTGCGCCGATTCTATATGTTATTCACATGATTCTGGCCGGTCTGGCCTTCCCAATCTGTATTTTGTTGGGGATGCGCGATGGCACCAGTTTCTCTCACGGATTAATCGATTTTGTGGTGCTAAGCGGTAACAGCAGCCGCATTTGGTTGTTCCCTGTCGTCGGGGTGATTTATGGCGTGGTTTACTACACTATCTTCCGCGTATTGATCGTTAAGCTGAACCTGAAAACGCCGGGCCGTGAAGACACCACAGCGGCCCAGACTACACAGAGCGGCAGTGAAATGTCTGCTTCATTGGTGAAAGCGTTTGGTGGTAAAGAAAATATCACTAACCTGGATGCCTGTATCACGCGTCTGCGTGTGAGCGTGGCCGATGTCTCAAAAGTTGACCAAGCTGGCCTGAAACAGTTGGGCGCGGCGGGGGTTGTAGTCGCAGGTTCTGGCGTACAGGCAATCTTCGGTACCAAGTCAGATAACCTGAAAACAGATATGGATGACTACATCCGCAATAATTAATTTGCGGCAAGGCTGATTATTGTTGAAATAGAAAAAGGAGACGTTGGTCTCCTTTTTCTATTTATGGTTTGTAAAAGAGTTATAACTTTCATTTATTATTATTTATATTGATGGTTTTGTTAATCCTGTCACATTCTTATTTTTGTGAAAAGCATGTAATTCACACGCCAACCATTCAAAATTATGATTACTTACTCTATTGAAGGTAATATGATTGTCTAATTTAGCTATATTGCTAAGTTTATTTAATTAAATATTGTAATGGCACATTGTTAAAAGATGTGGGTTGTTACTTGTTTTTATTTGATAAGCTTTACTGATTTATATTTATAAATTATTAATATAGATTTATTTAATCGATATGAATTTCAAGTGAGAAAGGTGACATGGATATGTCCAATAATTTAAGTGATTCAAGAAAAATAAAATTTAGCATGGCTGTAAAGTGGGCAGTGGTTATTATATTTTTTATAATGACTTCATATTTTATCTTTGAAATGAAAGATGCGACAGCGCTGCACGCTGACGCCGTGTCTGTTGAATTAGACACTGCGAAGCAAACGCCTGAGGTCTCCGACGGCAATAGGGGGGGATTGAGCGATAAACCGCTGAATGAGAATGTTGTTAAGACGACGAATAAAGGTGAGCTGACGTTTGCAGAGGCGGAAAATGGCCGCATTGAAGACAGCCCGTTGGCCGCAGAGACAACATCAGCACCGCAACCCCTTGCTTCAGCGATTAGCGTCAATAGAAAGGAAACAAACGACAACGCTGAGCGGGTTTCATCCAATACATTACCGCTACTGGTTACAGAAAACAGCAGTGCGCAGCAGTCAGAGGGGAACACTAGAAACGATAATCCTCCCCTCACCTCAATGCTGGAGCAGTTAGGGCCTACGCTAAGTCAAGCTCCACTCTCGCAGCAACTGTCTTCAAAAGCCGTGGGTGCCGTAAACAGTCAGGCCTCACAGCAAATCGAACAGTTATTATCGTTTTCTGATGCTAAGGCTAGAGCCAGCATAAACACCGGCATTGATGGCAGGAGCCGTTTTGAATTCGGACTCGACTATCTTTACCCCTGGCTTGAGGGTGATAACTACACCTTGTTTTCACAACTAAGCTCTCATCGCTGGAATGAGCGAAATCAGTTTAATCTCGGCCTGGGTTATCGCTATAGCATTAACGATAATTTAATTGTGGGTACCAACGCGTTTTTTGATCAAGATATTACGCGCAGGCATAACCGTTTGGGGCTTGGGTTTGAGGTCTGGGGCGAAACTATCCGGAGCTCTTTTAACTACTATTTGCCGCTCAGCGGGTGGAAAAAGTCCAATGACACGCAGTTTAATCCAGACCCTCTACATTATGGCCTGTATGAACGCGCCGCCAGAGGGTGGGATATAAACCTTGAGGCCTTAATATTAAGGCCTTTAGCGGTAAAATTAACCGGATTCCACTGGTACGGCAAAGATGTTGATGTCTTGGGTACGCGTAGTCGCGTAAGTGCAGACCCTTATGGCCTCACATTAGGCTTCAACTGGCAGCCCGTCTCCCTGTTGGGGTTCACCCTCGAAGAAACCCTGATGACCGGCCAGCCTCATGATTTAAAAATCGGTATGAATTTTACCTGGAACTTTGATCAGAGCCTGCAGCAGCAGTTAGATCCACAAAAAGGCCAGGCAATGAGTGCACTGTCCCTGTCTCGTCACGACTTCGTTACCCGAAACAATAATATTGTGCTGCAATATAAAAGAGAGGAGCTATTTCGTCCGCTCTATTTTAGCCCCGATCGGCTGACAGTTAAGGCTGGGGCGGCACAGTCGGTTAATCTGGCCAAGGGCGGTTATGGAGGCGCCATTAAATATACCTCCGACCAGAATGAAATAGTCAAGGTTGAATTGGACAGCGGGTTTATCACGCCTCTAAAACGCGGCGAAACGACCATTCGTGCTCAAGAGTTTCAGCAGGGCTGGTGGCAAACGCCGGTTAATAACGCCTTCTATCAGGTCACAGTACTTCCGGGCGATATCGCACCTGCGGCAAAGCAAGTCAATATAACCGGTACGCCTGACGTAGGGGAGACGCTGGCAGCCAGTTATCTGTTTGTTAATAATGAAGGCAATGACGAAATAGACGGCGGTTCGCCGGTTGTCTGGTTTAACGAAAATGACAGCGCTACATCATTGAGTGAAGGTTTGACCTATAAAGTAAGAGCTGAAGATCGCGGACAAAATATTATTTTCCAAGTCACACCCATCAATAAAGACAACATATCAGGAGAGTCAGTAAAACAGACTGTAAATATCCCTAGCCTAAAATTGAGCAATCTTTTGATTGCCAATGGCAACACCTCAGTGGAAAGCGATGAGGTGATAATCTTCCCACAGGGAACTTCGGGGCAACTATTTCTGACCGCTATTGTAAAAGATCGCTACGATCGACCTGCTTCCATGGCACCTGTATTTTGGAGCCAGTTAAACTCGGCGCTGGGAACCATTACCAAGCGTACCGGCGTAACGGATGATCATGGGGAGATGATCATTCGCTATGAGGGAATTACCACGCCTGGTCATGATACCGTTACCGTCAGTTTACAGCCTAATACTGTAGATGCGGCGTCCTCCATTTCAGCGAAAAAATCACTCTCACGTAATATTAACGTGGAGTTTTCCGCAGCAAAAATAGACCCGCTTCCAGGGATAACGCTTTACGTTGGGGAGAATAAAACGGTTAGCCCAACAGGCGGTATTATTGGTGAGGAGTATCTGTTCACATCCAAATCCGCAGAAATTGTTGCCATCGAGCAGGGGAAGCTGATCGCTAAAAAAGTGGGCGTAACAGAAATAACCGTTTATCAAAAGCCGACTGCAACGGTAAATGCGCCTGAACCGATAACTTTCACCGTGACCGTGACTAAACATATACCAGAAGAACTACAAGTTAAATCGGTAACGGTAGACTTTGGTGCACCGGTTCAAACGCTGGATGTCTCCGGCGGCAACGGCGGGGAATTGAGCTATAAATCAGCAGATGTGAAAATAGTTAGTGTGTCGACGACGGGCGAGCTGACGTTCCTGAAGGCGGGCACGACCCGCATCACGGTGAGCCAGCCGGCAACGGAGAACACGGCGGCACCGCAACCGATTGACGTCGCGGTTACCGTCAACAAAATTGTCGGCGTCGCGCTTGAAGTGAGTCCGATGAAGTTAAAAGTGGGTGACAAGAAGGGTGTAATGGCAAGCGGCGGTAACGGTGGGCAAGGTGGCAAGCTGACTTATCGCAGTGACAACGACACCGTCGCTCAAGTAGACAGCGAGGGCAATGTTACGGCGCGGGCTAAAGGCACCGCGAAGATCGCGGTGACGGAGGCGGAGAGCGCTAACTACCTAGGTCAAACGGCCACGTTTGGCGTCACTGTTGATTTGAAAGACGCGCTGGCGCTGCATGCTGATCCCGTGACGGTTGACTTCGGGGCGACGAAGCAAAAACTCAGTGTTTCCGGCGGAAACGGCGGGACTTACCTTTATAAATCCCTGGATGAAAGCGTGGTTAAGGTGTCGGCGACGGGCGAGCTGACGTTTGTGAAGGCGGGCACGACCCGCATCACGGTGAGCCAGGCGGCAACGGAGAACACGGCGGCATCGCAACCGATTGACGTCGCGGTTACCGTCAACAAAATTGTCGGCGTCGCGCTTGAAGTGAGTCCGATGAAGTTAAAAGTGGGTGACAAGTCGGGTGTTACGGCAAGCGGCGGTAACGGTGGGCAAGGTGGCAAGCTGACTTATCGCAGTGACAACGACACCGTCGCTCAAGTAGACAGCGAGGGCAATGTTACGGCGCGGGCTAAAGGCACCGCGAAGATCGCGGTGACGGAGGCGGAGAGCGCTAACTACCTTGGTCAAACGGCCACGTTTGGCGTC
Organism: Rouxiella sp. S1S-2; assembly: GCF_009208105.1. Taxonomy (NCBI): domain Bacteria; kingdom Pseudomonadati; phylum Pseudomonadota; class Gammaproteobacteria; order Enterobacterales; family Yersiniaceae; genus Rouxiella; species Rouxiella sp. S1S-2. The sequence continues at coordinate 3,768,659 of NZ_WFKL01000001.1, read as the reverse complement.
ACTGTTGATTTGAAAGACGCGCTGGCGCTGTATGCTGAACCCGTGACGGTTGACTTCGGGGCGACGAAGCAAAAACTCAGTGTTTCCGGCGGAAACGGCGGGACTTACCTTTATAAATCCCTGGATGAAAGCGTGGTTAAGGTGTCGACGACGGGCGAGCTGACGTTTGTGAAGGCGGGCACAACCCGCATCACGGTGAGCCAGCCGGCAACGGAGAACACGGCGGCATCGCAACCGATTGACGTCGCGATTACCGTCAACAAAATTGTCGGCGTCGCGCTTGAAGTGAGTCCGATGAAGTTAAAAGTAGGTGACAAGTCGGGTGTTACGGCAAGCGGCGGTAACGGTGGGCAAGGTGGCAAGCTGACTTATCGCAGTGACAACGACACCGTCGCTCAAGTAGACAGCGAGGGCAATGTTACGGCGCGGGCTAAAGGCACCGCGAAGATCGCGGTGACGGAGGCGGAGAGCGCTAACTACCTTGGTCAAACGGCCACGTTTGGCGTCACTGTTGATTTGAAAGACGCGCTGGCGCTGCATGCTGATCCCGTGACGGTTGACTTCGGGGCGACGAAGCAAAAACTCAGTGTTTCCGGCGGAAACGGCGGGATTTACCTCTATAGATCTTCAGATGTAAGCATTGTTAAGGTTTCTGATAAAGGAGAGATAGAGTTCATTGAAGTGGGCACTACTGACATCAACGTTAGCCAGGCAGCAACCAGCACCACCGCGGCACCGATATCTATAGACGTCCCCGTTACCGTTAAACATGGAAAACCTGTCATTAAAGATTTAAACATTACCGGGCAATCGGTCATCGGAAGTACGCTGAAATCGTCTTATAAGTACGTCGGTAACGGTGTTGCAGAGGCAGAGGAAAAGGCGAGTTACCAATGGATGAATGAAAAAGAATGGATAACGGGTGCGACAAGTAAAGACTACGTTATTACTCTTGCAGACGTTGGCCACGAAATCCATGTTCAAGCTATCACGCGTAATAGGTTGGGTGAATCCAGTAGTTTAGTTATTTCCAATAAAATAAAGGTTATACCGTTACCGAGCATATCTAACCAGAGGATCTGGGGTAGTCCAATTGAAGGTCAGACTTTGGACGCTTTATACACTTTAGAAAATGGGGATGCGGAGCAGACTAAAAAAACAATTACCTGGGAACGCACTTCTGGGAGCAATCCGGGAATAATCCCCGGGGCCACTAAGCAACAATATGTGCTGACTGCCAATGACGTAGGGGCCAAAGTTCGCTTTCACGTGACTCCAACAAATTCTAGTGGATTAAAGGGAGAGTTGGCTTCAGCACCTAGTTTTGGCCCTGTTATAGCGTTACCGAGCATATCTAACCTGAGTATCAGCGGAACGCCAAGGGTAGGAGAGACTTTATCCGCTAACTACACTTTGCAAAATGGGGATGCCGGTAAAACTGAAAAAACAATGACCTGGGAGCGCACTTCTGGGAGCAATCCAGGAACAATCCCCGGGGCCACTCTGCGCAAATATACGCTGACCAAAGATGACATAGGGGCCGAAATTCGCTTTCATGTGACTGCAACAAATTCTAGCGGATTAACGGGAGGATCATCCTCAGCACCTGGTGTTGGCCCTGTCGTAGGTATGCCAAATGTAGACAGACTAAATATCAGTGGAATATTCATAGTGGGCCAACAATTGAGAGCAAACTATAGTTTGGAAGATGGGGATGATGCTAAAACCTTAAAAACAATCACCTGGTATATTAATGGAACAGTGGTAGCAGAAGGAACTCGATATTATAGGCTGGTAGCCGATGATATAGGAGGCAATATTAATTTCAGGGTGACGGCAATCAGTTCTGATAATACCAAGGGAAATTGGAGTTCTTCAACGACTTACGGCCCTATAAAAGATAACAAACCTAAGGTGAGCAATCTCAGTGTATCAACCACATCATGCGGTTTTTCCCAAAGGGAATATACCGCGCATTACGACTATGATGCCCAAGGGGGGAGCGCAGAAGGCGACACTGTTATCACGTGGACGAGCAGTACTAAAACAGCGCACGGAAGAACCGTTTGTGTGAGCGTTTATAATTCAAATGGCTTTGACAAACTGACAATTACGCCTAAAAACAAAGATGGCATTGTTGGCGATGTGGTTGAAAAGAGCATTTAAATTATAGTAATAAGACGACTAATTTAGATTAAATTTTAGTCAGTTGAAAAGTGGCGACAGGTATTGAAAAACGTGTTTGATATCCGTCGCCACACTCCTTTAACCTTGTGTTGAACTGTAAACGCCTTAAAAACTTGAAAATAGCGGAATGGCTGACTCATACTGCGCTCACAGCTTTTGTAATGAAACGCGATCAAGGGAGAAACATCATGGCCGAAGAAACAATTTTCAGTAAAATTATCCGCCGCGAAATTCCGGCAGACGTGGTTTATCAGGATGAACTGGTCACTGCTTTCCGTGATATCGCCCCGCAGGCGCCTAACCATATTCTTATCATACCCAACGTTCTGATCCCGACCATGAATGATGTCACCGCCGAGCATGAAGCCGCACTGGGCCGCATGATGACCGTCGCTGCCAGGATTGCCGAGCAGGAAGGCATTGCGGAAAATGGTTACCGTTTGATAGTTAACTGCAACAAAGACGCCGGCCAGGTGGTGTATCATATACATATGCACCTGGTGGGTGGTCATAATCTTGGTCCTCTGCTATCGCACTAAAACGCGGATGTGCGGCTTTGATGCCCGCGCCCGTGGGTATATTGAAGCTTATTAGGGGAAGGTTATGCGATTTTTGATGGCATGTGCAGTGCTGCTGTGTCTTGCAGGGTGCAGCAGCAAGCCGGGTATTGCGCTGAATAATCAGCAAACGGTTATCATGGAATCACCGGTGTTGACCGCCGGGATAATTCCCGGCACGCCGTCGCTGTCTGTCGATCAGGGGCGCCAAAAGGCCACGCTGTCGTTGAGTAACAATCAACCCAAAGCAATACAAATACACTATGTTTTCTATTGGTATGATAGGCAAGGATTAGACCTGCTGCCGTTTGCCGAGCCGCGCACCATTACCGTTCCGGCAAACTCAGACGTCGATATTTACTCGCTTAATGGCAATCTTGATGCGTACAGTGTGCGCGTCCATCTTTATCTTTAAAGTTCGGTACGGAGAGGGTTGATGAAAAAGTATTTACTCGTGGCATTGGCAACGCTGGCGCTCAGTGGCTGTATTACTACCCAGGAAGAACAACCACAGCAACCTCAGACGCCACCGCCGACGACGACAGCACCCGTGACAACTGTGCCGGGTACGGGCACGCCTGAAACTTCAGGTCAGCCACCGGTTCAGACCATTCCTCAGCCGCCTAAACTGCAGTCTATTGACTGGAGCGCGACCGTGCAGCCGCTGGTTGCCAAAATGCTGCAGGCTGAAGGCGTGCAGGCGGGAAGCGTTTTGCTGCTCGACAACGTGAAGAACAGTACCAACGGTTCTCTGCAAACCGGTAAAATTACTTCAGCGATGCACACGGCGCTGGCGTCGAATAACACCTTTACCGTAGTGCCGGCTTCACAGCTGGCGACGGCAAAACAGGCGATGGGGCTTTCGCCAGACGACAACCTGGTTTCTCGCAGCAAGGCTATTGCACTGGCGCGGCAGGTTAATGCCCAATACGTGCTGTACAGCGACGCCAGCGGCAATGTGAAATCACCAACGCTTGATATGCAATTGATGACGGTGCAAAGCGGTGAAATCGTGTGGTCCGGCAGCGGTGCGGTGCAAAATCAGCAGTAGTCTGCAGGTCTGGGTTAAAAAACATCTTCCGGCGGATTATTCCGCCGGTTGTATTTTTACACCTGTGGAAGGGCTAAGCAGCAAAAGCTGGCGTATTGTGGCAGGTAACCACCACTGTTTAGCGCGGCATGAGTCGGCCGAAAAACGGCTGCTGGGCATTAGCCGTAAACGCGAATGCAGACTGCTGCGATCTTTGACGCCCCAAGCCATTGCCCCCTCGGTAATCTGTTGGCAAAGCCCTTGGCTGGCGGTGAGTTGGATTAACGGACAAACGCTGAATACGGCCTCTTTTTTCAGTCAATCTGCGCAAAAGCGTTTAGCAACTATGCTGGCAGCGTTGCACGGTAGCACCCCACAGGGCGAGCCTCTTGACTTAAAACGGCGGTTGCAGATTTATTGGCAGTCAGTTGACCCGCAGCGATTATCGCCTGCGTGGCTGCGGGTACATCAGCGTTTAATGAAACGACGATTGCCCTCTCCGGTCAAAATGTCGACGGCGCACATGGATATTCACCCTGAAAATTGGGTCGAGGGTGCGCAGGGTGACCGTCTGATTGACTGGGAGTATGCGGCAAACGCCGATATCGCGTTGGAGTTTGCCGCACTGTTTTGTGCAAATGGCTACAGTGTGCAACAACAAACGCAGCTGCTGCGATACTATGCGCAGAGCGGAGGATATTCAGATATTTTAAAGCTTGAGCGTCAAGTCCGCCGTTGGCAGCCGTGGCTCGAATATTTGATGCTCATGTGGTTTGAGGTACGTTGGCAACAAACCGCCGATGTGCGCTATATCGATTGGGCGCAGCCGCTGCGCCAGAAATTATTTAACGAATTATAATCAGGAGTGGCCGGTCTTGGGTCCAGTAATGTTAGACGTTGCCAGCTACGAGCTGGATGCAGAAGAGCGCGAGATTTTGCAGCACCCGCTGGTCGGTGGGCTGATTCTGTTTACCCGTAACTATCATGATGTTCAGCAGTTGCAGGAGCTGATTCGTCAAATTCGGGCGGCCTCGCGCCAGCGCCAGGTGTTAGCGGTAGATCAGGAAGGCGGAAGGGTACAGCGTTTTCGCGAAGGTTTTACCCGCATTCCCGCCGCGCAGTCATTCGCTGCGTTAAACGATCCACGCGAAGCGGGCCGTTTGGCCGAAGAGGCTGGATGGCTGATGGCCGCAGAAATGATTGCCATGGACATCGACATAAGCTTTGCACCGGTACTGGACATTGGCCATATCAGTGCGGCGATTGGTGAGCGTTCTTTCCACGCAGACCCGCAAAAAGCGCTGGATATTGCCGAACGCTATATTCGCGGAATGCACTTGGCCGGAATGAAAGTGACCGGCAAACATTTCCCGGGGCACGGCGCGGTTACCGCCGACTCGCACAAAGAAACGCCGCGCGATAATCGCCCGCTTGAGGAAATTCGCCAGCACGATATGGCCATTTTCCGCCAACTGATTGAGCGCAAGATGCTCGACGCCGTCATGCCTGCGCACGTGATTTATACCGAGGCAGACCCGCGTCCTGCCAGCGGTTCTCCATACTGGTTGAAGAAAATTCTCCGTCAGGAACTGGGCTTTGGCGGCATTATTTTCTCTGACGACTTGTCGATGGAAGGTGCCGCCGTGATGGGCAGTTATGCCGAGCGCGGTCAGGCCTCACTCGATGCCGGTTGCGACATGATTTTGGTATGTAATAACCGCGACGGTGCGGTGAGCGTGCTCGATAACCTGTTACCGATCAAGGCAGAGCAGGTTACCGGCTTGTACCATGGGGGCGCCTATCAGGGTAAATCCAGCCGCCAGGCTCTGCGTGACACTGAGCGCTGGCAGCGTTCGAATCAGGAACTAACGGCGCTGGATGAGCGCTGGCAGGCGCATAAGCAGGCCTGACAGAGTCCTTAGCTGTCATGGCCTATAAAGTGATACCGAGGTTTAATGAGGAAAGATATGATCATTTATTTGCATGGCTTTGACTCAACCAGTCCGGGAAATCATGAGAAGGTGTTGCAGCTGCAGTTTATCGATCCCGATGTCCGATTTATTAGCTACAGCACGCTGCACCCGCGTCATGATATGCAACACCTAATCAAGGAAGTCGACAAGGTGCAGCAGCAGGCAGAAGGTAAAACCACGCTTATCTGTGGCGTAGGGCTTGGCGGTTATTGGGCGGAGCGCATCGGCTTTTTGTGTGGCATACGCCAGGTGATGTTCAACCCCAATCTGTCGCCGCAGAGCAACATGACGGGAAAAATCGACCGTCCTGAAGAGTACGTGGATATCGCCACCAAGTGCGTAAGTGATTTCAGAGAGAAAAACCGCGACCAATGCCTGGTGATCCTCTCGCGTGAAGATGGCGTGCTTGATAGCCAAGAGTCAGCTAATGCGTTGTCTCCTTACTATCCGATTATTTGGGACGAAAAGCAGAGTCACAAATTTAAGAACATCTCGGTGCACTTACCGAGCATAAAGGCTTTTCAACACCTCGTCTGAATCATTTAATTGTAACTTTTTAAAATATCCCTTTCTGCTAACCGGCGTTAACTGTTTGAATAACAAGCTGCAAAAAAATTGTTATCGCCGGGCTATTCCGAAAAAAATTGATGTAGATCAATTTTGGTATAACCAATTGACCCCGCCATGTTATTCTCAGCCATGAAGATGATTTAACTTGAACAACCCTATGTTATCTAAGGATAAATTTTTACCCTTAGATAACATTTGGTTTACATTTGAGGGGGTCATAGTGACTGAAGCAAAGAAAAAAATTGTGATTATCGGCGGTGGGGCAGGCGGTCTTGAGCTGGCAACCAGCCTGGGTCGCAAACTGGGTCGCAATAAAAAAGCCGAGATTATTTTGGTAGACCGTAACCACAGTCATCTGTGGAAGCCACTGCTGCATGAAGTTGCCACGGGAAGCCTGGATGACGGTGTCGACGCGCTGAGCTATCTCGCACATGCACGCAACCATGGATTCACATTCCAAATCGGTTCGCTTACCAACATTAGCCGCGACAATAAAACCATCACGCTGGCTGAAATTCGTGATACCAACGGCGAACTGCTGGTGGCCGAACGTGACTTGGCCTATGACCAACTGGTGATGGCGCTGGGCAGTACCTCCAATGATTTCGGCACTCCGGGCATTAAAGAGAATTGCATCTTTCTGGACAACCCGCATCAGGCTCACCGTTTCCATAATGAAATGCTCAATCTGTTCCTTAAATATTCGGCAAATCCGGATAAAAAAGGCACGGTTAATATTGCGATCGTGGGCGGCGGAGCGACCGGCGTTGAGCTGTCGGCCGAACTGCATAATGCGGTGAAGGAGCTGCACAGCTATGGCTTTGAAGGCCTTAATAATCAGACGCTTAACGTAACTTTAGTCGAGGCCGGTGAGCGCATTTTACCTGCTTTGCCGCCGCGAATTTCTGCTGCTGCGCATCAGGAGTTGACCAAAATTGGCGTGCGCGTATTGACGAAAACCATGGTCACCAGCGCGGATAAAAACGGTCTTAACACCAAAGACGGCGAATTTATTGAAGCTGATTTAATGGTCTGGGCTGCTGGTATTAAAGCGCCTGATTTCTTGAAGGATATAGCGGGTCTGGAGACCAACCGTATCAATCAACTGGTGGTTGAACCCACGCTGCAAACGACGCGCGATGCTGATATTTATGCGATTGGTGACTGTGCTTCATGTGCACTGCCGGGCGGCGGATTTGTTCCTCCTCGTGCCCAGTCTGCGCATCAGATGGCGTCTCGCTGTTTTGCCAATATCATGGCTCAGCGCAGCGGCCGTAGCCTGAAACCGTATGTCTATAAAGACCATGGTTCACTGGTTTCGCTCTCTCGTTTTAGCACCGTAGGCAGCCTGATGGGGAATCTGACCAAAGGTTCCATGATGGTTGAAGGCCGATTGGCACGCTTAGTCTATGTTTCTTTATACCGCATGCACCAGATTGCGCTGCATGGCTATGCGAAGACCGGGTTGATGATGTTAGTGGGCAGTATTAACCGGGTTATTCGCCCGCGTCTTAAACTTCACTAAATGACTGTACAGCCTCCGGTTTTTTTACCGGAGGCTGAATCGATTCTAGGGTTATTCCCCTAAGCAAATACCTCCCATGGTTGAAATTTTTAATCATACAAACGGCCCTTCGCTCATTCGTTTAGTGAATAATCCTAAGAATGCTCCTAAATCCCACTGTTAATGCGCATATTCTGTGTTTTTTATCCAATAGTCTTATTGTTCGCTCTGGGCTAAATGCGCAAAATTTATATCAGGTTCAAGAGAACTGTTTACAGAAGGCGATTCACGCACGCCGTTCCCTCGAGGGAGTCGATGAGTAGGGAGCAAAATGCGTGTTAACACTTTAGGAGGATGTCCTGTGAACAAGTCAATGTTAGCGGGTGTCGGTATCGGTGTGGCGGCGGCGCTAGGCGTTGCGGCTGTCGCCAGCATGAACGTTTTTTCTTCTGCTCCGCAGTACGCGCAGGTTGTCAGTGCAACGCCCATCAAAGAAACCATTAAAACACCACGACAAGAATGCCGTAATGTTACGGTCACTCACCGTCGTCCGGTGCAGGATGAAAATCAAATCACGGGTTCTGTGTTGGGTGCCGTCGCGGGTGGGGTTCTGGGTCATCAGTTTGGCGGTGGGCACGGGCGTGATTTAGCAACGGTAGCCGGTGCGCTGGGCGGCGGTTATGCGGGCAACCGCGTGCAAAGCTCAATGCAGGACAACGACACCTATACCACGCAGAAGCAGCGTTGTAGCACCATCTATGACAAGTCAGAAAAAATGCTGGGCTATGACGTGACATACAAAATCGGTAATCAACAAGGCAAAGTGCGCATGGACCACGATCCGGGCACGCAGATCCCCCTAGACAAGAGCGGTCAGTTGCAGTTGACCCGCAGCTAACTTTTTCGTCAAAAATCTGTTCCTTGTCTTAGTAAAAAGCCCGAGTTTTTATGCTCGGGCTTTTGCTCTTTGTACACCGTAATGGCACGGCCCGAGTATTACCCCGTGAGCTGATGCCCCGCAAACTCCTCGAGCAATTCATCAACAAACTTCAGGCGTTTTGGCCTGTCGGTCAGGTCGAGCATAAACTTCAGCTTGCTTGGGCCATCCAATCGATAAACCTGCGGCTGTTTCTGCAGTAAACCAATCAGATAACTCGGATCGACGCGGTTCTTGTCGCTAAACTCGACAAATCCACCGCGCTCATTGCCTTCGATTCGCTTGATACCCAGCGCTTTAGCCTTGAGACGCAGCACGGCAATGCTCAGTAAATTACGCGCGCCGTCGGGCAGGGTGCCGAAACGGTCAATCAGCTCAACGCGAAGTTCGTCAACTTCCTGCGGAGTTCGGGCGCTGGCAATGCGTTTATACAATGAGAGGCGGGTATTCACGTCGGGAATAAACTCTTCCGGCAGCAGAGCAGGCATGCGCATTTCTACGTCGGTTTGGCTGGTCGTGAGATCTTCAAGCGACGGCTCGCGCCCCTCTTTCAGCGCCTCAACGGCATTTTCGAGCAGCTCCATGTACAGCGAGAAGCCGATAGAGCTCATTTGCCCGCTCTGCCCCTCGCCCAATAGCTCACCGGCACCGCGGATCTCAAGGTCGTGGGTGGCCAGCGCAAAGCCGGCTCCCAGGTCTTCGAGTGAGGCAATGGCTTCGAGGCGCTTGTGGGCATCGGCAGACATCGCCTTGGGCGGCGGGGTAAGGAGATAAGCATAGGCCTGATGATGAGAACGGCCGACGCGGCCACGCAGCTGGTGCAGCTGGGCAAGGCCAAGGTGGTCGGCACGCTCCATGATAATGGTATTGGCAGTGGAAATATCAATACCGGTTTCAATAATGGTGGTGCAAACCAATACGTTAAAGCGCTGATGATGGAAGTCATTCATCACTCGTTCAAGATCACGCTCGCGCATTTGTCCGTGCCCGATGGCAATTCGCGCCTCAGGTACCAGCTCTGCCAGGCGCTCGGCGGCTTTGTCGATATTGGCTACGTCGTTGTAAAGATAATAAACCTGCCCGCCGCGCAGCACTTCGCGCAAAATAGCCTCACGTACCACCAGACTGTCATATTCGCGAACGAAGGTTTTCACCGCCAGACGGCGAGCCGGTGGCGTAGCAATAATCGACAGGTCGCGCATGCCGCTCATCGCCATATTCAGGGTTCGCGGAATAGGCGTCGCGGTGAGGGTGAGAATATCCACATCGGCGCGCATCGCCTTGATTCGCTCTTTATGACGCACGCCGAAGCGGTGCTCTTCATCGACGATCAGCAGGCCCAGATCTTTCCAGTGCAGATTGCTCTGCAGCAGTTTATGGGTGCCGATAATAATATCGACCTTGCCCTCGACGGCTTCTTCAAGCACCGCCTGCTGCTCTTTGGCACTGCGAAAACGCGACATCATTTCAATGCGCACCGGCCAATTGGCGAAGCGATCGCGGAAGTTGTCAAAGTGCTGCTGCGCCAGCAACGTGGTCGGGACCAGTACCGCAACCTGCTTGTTGTTAGAGACGGCAAGAAACGCGGCGCGCATCGCCACTTCGGTTTTACCGAAGCCCACGTCACCGCACACCAGACGATCCATAGCCAGCGGCTGCGTCATGTCGGTCAGTACGGCATTAATGGCCTGCGACTGGTCCGGGGTGGTTTCAAACGGAAAAGTTTGACAGAACAACTGATATTGCTCTTTATCATGCTTGAAGGCGAAACCCGCTTTGGCTTCACGCTGGGCATAAATATCCAGCAACTCTGCCGCCACGTCGCGGACTTTTTCAGCCGCTTTCTGCCGCGCCTTGGACCAGGCCTCACCGCCGAGTTTGTGCAGCGGTGCAGTATCATCAGCACCTCCGGCATAGCGGCTAATCAGGTGCAGTGATGAAACCGGCACATACAGTTTGTCTTCGCCAGCGTAAGTCAGAATCAGGTATTCGGCCTTAATGCCGCCCGCTTCTAGCGTAGTCAGGCCTAAATAACGGCCCACGCCGTGCTCAAGATGCACCACCGGCTGGCCGGGACGCAGCTCGGCAAGGTTGCGGATCAGTGTGTCGGTATTAATGGCGCGACGGGTGTCCTGACGGCGGCGGGCTACGCGTTCGCCCAGCATGTCGCTTTCGCAAATCAGCGCCAGCTGTTTTTGATTATCCAGAAAGCCCTTTTCACAGGCGCCAATCATGATATAGCGGCCCGGCTCTGCGGCCTGCTCGATGCGGGTAATCAGCTGCGGTTGCAGCTTGATACGGCCCAGCAGGTCCTGCAGGGTCTCGCGACGACCTTCGCTTTCTACCGAAAAGACGATACTGCCGTTAAAGGCTTCGTTAAAGCGGCGCAGGTTGTCCATCGGCGCTTTGTTTTGCGGCACCACGGAGAGGTCCGGAAGCGGCTGATAGTCAAGATTGGTATTGGCGCTTTTTTCCGCCAGCAGCTCAGTTTTAAGCTGCATGCGCGGCCACTGCTTTAGCTCGGAAAACAGGCTGTCGACTTTTAGCCACAGCAGTTCTGGCTCAACCAGCGGGCGCATTGGGTCGATGCGGCGGCTTTCATAGCGCTGAACCACATCCTGCCAGAAACGATCGGCGGCTTGTTCCAAATCACCCGTGTTCAGCAGCAGTGTGTTTTTCGGTAAATAGCTGAACAGCGTGCTCAATGGTTGGCTGAAAAACAGCGGCTGCCAGTATTCAATACCGGCAGGGAAGGTGCCTTTAGTCACCTGCTGATAAACGTGCTCGGCCTCGCGGCGGACCTCAAATTTTTCACGGAACTGGCTGCGAAACAGCTCGATAGCATTTTTATCGGTCGGGAATTCGTGGGCAGGCAGCAGATTTATTGATTCGACTTCGCTCAGTGTGCGCTGGGTATCGACGTCAAACAGGCGCAGGCTGTCAATCTCGTCGTCAAAGAAGTCGATACGGTAAGGTTCATCGCTGCCCATCGGGTAGAGGTCGAGCAGGGCGCCACGGGTGGCAAATTCGCCGTGCTCCATTACCTGATCGACACTGCGATATCCTGCCTGTTCGAGCTGGGAACGCAGTTTGTCGCGTGAAAGATGCTGGCCTTTTTTCATCACCAGCGCGTGCCCGTGCAGGAACTCGTGCGGACAAACGCGCTGCATCAGCGTATTGACCGGAAGAATAATTATGCCGCGTTCCATGGTCGGTAGCTGATAAAGGCTCGACAGACGGGCAGAAATGATTTCCTGATGCGGAGAAAAACTGTCGTACGGCAGCGTTTCCCAGTCGGAGAGGCTGATCACTTTATGTTCGGTAAACTGCTGGATCTCATCGCGTAAACGCAGTGCGTTTTGCATATCCGGCGCGATAAGCATCACCGGACCGGGATGGCGCTCGCTGATTTCGGCGCACTCCAACGCGCAGGCCGAACCGGTGAGTTGCCCCAGCTGACGGGTATCGCCGGGACGTTCTGGCAGTGAATACCGCCTTTCTTGAGGCATTTTTTGAAGCATAAGCAGTTTCGCTATCTCTTTTGTCGGCGGTAAGGGCCAGATTTATAAACCGTATCTTGCGATGGGGTTTACCATCAGGTCAATCCGATTTGTTCACGACTCTACATAAATAAAAGCCGCCTGGTAACACCGTTAATGGTTCCATAAAGCGCAGGTAGCCTTTATTATCCTTGATCACTTTGCAATGAGCTACTGCACTTAACGGATTTCATGTATCAACCTGTCGCGTTATTCATCGGCCTGCGCTACATGCGCGGGCGAGCTTCAGACCGCTTTGGGCGGTTTGTCTCCTGGCTATCCACAATCGGCATTACCCTTGGGGTGATGGCGTTGGTTACCGTGTTGTCGGTCATGAACGGTTTTGAGAAAGATCTCGAAAATAATATTTTGGGACTGATACCTCAAGCCTACATCACCACACCGCAGGGATCGCTAAATCCTCAACAAATTCCTCGCGATGCGGCGGCCAAACTGCAGGGTGTTAACCGCGCCGTGCCGTTGACTACCGGCGACGTGGTGCTGCAAAGCCCCGGTAGCGTGGCGGTCGGCGTGATGCTGGGTATTGATCCCAATGAAAAAGACACGCTGTCGAGCACGCTGGTTGGCGTCACTCAGCAAGACCTGCAGCCTGGACAGTATAAGGTCATTTTAGGCGATCAGCTTGCCCAGCAGCTAAAAGTTCAGCGCGGCGACAAACTGCGTCTGATGGTCACCAGCGTGAGCCAGTTTACCCCGGTAGGTCGCATCCCGAGCCAGCGTCTCTTTACAGTAGCAGGCACGTTTGCCGCCAACAGCGAGGTTGACGGCTACGAAATGCTGGTCAACATTCAAGACGCCTCGCGTATGATGCTCTATCCACAGGGCAACATCACCGGCTGGCGACTGTATTTGAACAAACCGCTCGACGTCGATTCGCTAAGTCGCCAGACGCTGCCGAATGGCACCCAATGGAAAGACTGGCGCGAACGTCGTGGTGAGCTGTTCCAGGCCGTGAGCATGGAGAAAAACATGATGGGCCTGTTGTTAAGCCTGATTGTTGCCGTGGCGGCGTTTAATATTATTACCTCGCTAGGTCTGCTGGTGATGGAGAAACAGGGCGAGGTGGCTATCTTGAAAACTCAGGGCCTCACACGTCGGCAAATCATGGCCATCTTCATGGTGCAGGGCGCCAGCGCGGGTATTATTGGTGCACTGCTCGGCGCCGTGCTGGGCGTGCTGCTTGCGACCCAACTCAATACCATCATGCCCGCGATTGGCGTGATGCTCGACGGCGCCTCACTGCCGGTGGCCATTGAGCCAATGCAGGTAGTGATTATTGCGCTGGTGGCGATGGTTATCGCGCTGTTGTCTACGTTCTATCCTTCATGGCGCGCCGCCGCCGCTCAACCCGCAGAGGCTCTACGTTATGAATAATTCTTTATTGTTGCAGTGCGAAAACCTCTGTAAGACTTACCAGGAAGGCAAGCTAAAAACCGACGTGCTGCGCGACGTGTCGTTTGCCATCAAACCGGGTGAGATGATGGCAATTGTCGGCAGTTCCGGTTCGGGTAAAAGTACGCTGCTGCACCTGCTCGGTGGTTTGGATTCGCCCACTGCAGGTGAAGTGGTGTTTAAAGGCCAGTCGCTGAACGCCATGTCCTCTTCTGCCAAGGCCGAGCTACGCAACCGCCAACTGGGCTTTATTTATCAGTTCCACCACCTGCTGCCGGACTTTACCGCGCTGGAAAACGTGGCGATGCCACTGTTGATAGGCAAGAACAAAGCTTCAGAGGTGCAAGACAAGACCCGTGAGATGTTGGCCGCCGTTGGGCTGGAGCACCGCAGTAAGCATCGTCCATCGGAACTTTCAGGCGGTGAACGTCAGCGTGTGGCCATAGCGCGCGCGCTGGTCAACAGTCCTTCTCTGGTATTGGCCGATGAGCCTACCGGTAACCTTGACCAGAAAAATGCCGACAGCATTTTTGAGCTGCTTGGCGAACTGAACGTACGACAGGGCACCGCATTTTTAGTGGTGACTCATGATTTACAGTTGGCTAATCGACTCAGTCGCCAGCTTGAAATGCGCGACGGTAAGTTGCAGCAGGATTCAACTCTGCTGGGAGCGCGTTAATGTCAGCGATGCCTTTTTCCCTCCTCATCGGCCTGCGTTTTAGCCGTGGACGCCGTCGCGGCGGCATGGTGTCGCTGATTTCGGTTATTTCGACGCTGGGCATCGCACTGGGCGTAGCGGTACTGATCGTCGGCCTGAGCGCGATGAACGGATTTGAACGCGAACTTAAAGACCGCGTGCTGGCCGTGGTTCCTCACGGTGAGATCCGCCCGGTTAATCAGCCGTTTAACGACTGGCAGGGTGTTATCGACCGCGTAGAGAAAGTGCCGGGCATTGTGGCCGCGGCACCCTATGTGCAGTTTAGCGGCCTGATTGAAAATGGGGCCAAACTGCGTGCTTTGCAGGTTAAGGGCGTTGATCCGCAGCAGGAAGGGCGCATCAGCGCGGTGCCAAAATTTGTGCAGGGCGATGCCTGGCAGAATTTTAAAGCCGGCGAACAGCAAATCATTTTGGGTAAAGGCGTGGCCGATGCCCTCAACGTTAAGCAGGGCGACTGGGTAACGGTCATGATCCCCAACAGCGACCCTGAGATGAAGCTGCTGCAGCCCAAGCGTATTCGTCTGCACGTAACCGGTATTTTGCAACTCAGCGGTCAGCTTGACCACAGCATGGCAATGGTTCCCCTGACCGATGCTCAGCAGTATCAGGATATGGGCGCCAGCGTGACCGGAATAGACATCAAAGTTAATGATGTCTTTGCTGCCAACAAGCTGGTACGTGATGCGGGTGAAGTCACAAAAGCGTATGTCTACATTAGCAGTTGGATAGGGACTTACGGTTATATGTACCGTGACATTCAAATGATCCGCGCCATTATGTATTTGGCGATGGTGCTGGTGATAGGCGTTGCCTGTTTCAACATTGTCTCCACACTGGTGATGGCGGTTAAAGATAAAAGCAGCGATATCGCGGTGTTGAGAACGCTGGGCGCCAAAGATGGGCTGATTCGTGCAATATTTATTTGGTACGGCCTGATGGCAGGGCTGGTGGGCAGCGTGTGTGGCGTAGTGATTGGCGTGATTGCCTCTCTGGAATTGACCAATATAATTAACGTGCTGCAAAGGCTGATCGGCCATAAACTTCTGTCTGGTGACATTTATTTCATCGATTTCCTGCCGTCGGAACTGCATTGGCTAGACGTCGTTAGCGTGCTAGGAACTGCGCTGGTGCTGAGTTTGCTCGCCAGCTGGTATCCCGCACGTCGCGCCAGCCGTATCGATCCCGCAAGAGTGTTGAGCGGCGGTCAGTAACCAGATTTCCGATTAAAGATTTTTTTCGGGTAAAGAAAAGGAGCGGTGAATATGCGCACACGCCATCGGCTGCGTCGGTTTCGCAAAAATAAGCGCATACGCCATCAGCGTTTTCGATCTAATATTTTCCATCGCGACAGCATGGCCGCCGCGGAGTTGAAAAGGCCCTTCGTGGTGGTGCTCACCGGTGCCGGTATTTCGGCCGAATCCGGGATACGCACTTTCCGCGCCGCCGACGGGTTGTGGGAAGAGCACAAGGTTGAAGACGTGGCCACGCCGGAAGGATTTCGCCGTGATCCGGAGCTGGTGCAGGCGTTTTATAACGCACGTCGCCAGCAGTTGCAGCAGGAAGACATCCAGCCCAACGCCGCCCATCACGCGTTGGCCGTGCTCGAAGAAGCTTTGGGTGATAACTTCCTGCTGGTGACACAAAATATCGATAATTTACACGAGCGTGCAGGCAGTTCCCGGATATTGCACATGCACGGTGAGCTGATGAAAGTGCGATGTAGCGAGTCGGGTCAGGTGTTTGACTGGCCCAAAGACTTATCGGTCGATGACCGCTGCCACTGTTGTCAGTTTCCTGCACCGTTGCGCCCTCACGTGGTATGGTTCGGCGAAATGCCGCTGCGCATGGACGAAATTTACACCGCGCTGGCCAAGGCCGATTTTTTCATTGCTATCGGAACCTCGGGGCACGTCTACCCAGCAGCAGGATTTGTGCATGAGGCGCATATTCAAGGGGCTCACACCTTCGAACTTAACCTTGAGCCAAGCCAAGTCGAAAGCCAGTTTGATGAGCGGATTTATGGCCCGGCAAGCACCGTAGTGCCCGAATTTGTGCACGCTTTTCTGACCAACAAAAGCGAAAGCTGGAGCTAACCTGGCTGCGTCGGGTAACCGTGTTAACAATGACCTGACGCAATATTCAAGATATTCAGCCTGCGCATAATAAACCTCTGTCGCCCGAGGATGCTTGAATATGGATAAGTTGCTTGACCGTTTCCTTCACTATGTCTCTTTTGACACCCAGTCAAAAGCTAACGCAAAATCCACGCCAAGCAGTGATGGCCAGGTAAGACTGGCACAATCACTGCGCGACGAGCTTATTTCACTGGGGTTCGACCACGTGACGCTCAGCCCAAAAGGCTGCGTGATGGCCACGGTGCCTGCCAACGTTAGCTGGCCGGTGCCGGTGATTGGTTTTATTTCCCATCTTGATACCGCCCCTGATTTTACCGCTAAGCACGTCAATCCCCAGATAGTCGAAAGCTATCGTGGGGGCGACATTGCGCTCGGTAACGGTGACGAAATTCTGTCGCCGGTGATGTTTCCGGTGTTGCACCAGCTTCTCGGCCACACTCTGGTCACTACTGATGGCAAAACGCTGCTCGGTGCCGATGACAAAGCCGGAATTGCCGAAATCATCACGGCAATGTTGCGCCTTAAAAATAGCGATACGCCTCACGGCACTTTGCGCATCGCCTTCACACCGGATGAAGAGATAGGCAAGGGCGCGCAGAACTTTGACGTTGAGGCTTTTGCCGCTGAATGGGCCTATACCGTCGACGGTGGCGGCGTGGGCGAGCTTGAATACGAAAACTTCAACGCGGCGTCGGTCACCCTAAAAATAGTCGGTAATAATGTGCACCCGGGCAGTGCAAAAGGGGTGATGGTCAATGCGCTGTCGCTGGCTACGCGTTTTCATGAGGCGCTGCCAGCAGATGAAAGGCCGGAAAATACCAGTGGCTATGAAGGGTTCTACCACCTGACAGGAATAAAAGGCAACGTTGAGCGCGCCGAGATGCACTATATTCTGCGTGATTTCGACCACGTCAATTTTGAAGCCCGTAAACAGAAGATCCTTGATTTGGCTCAGTGGCTGGGTGAGGGGCTCCATCGCGACTGTTATATTGACGTCACCATTGATGACAATTACTACAACATGCGCGAGCAGGTTATGAAGCATCTGCACGTCATCGACCTGGCACGTCAGGCAATGAAAGACTGTAATATCAAACCGCTAGTGAAGCCAATTCGCGGTGGTACCGATGGCGCTCAACTTTCGTTTCGCGGCCTGCCTTGCCCTAATATTTTCACCGGTGGCTACAACTTTCACGGCAAGCATGAATTTATTACGCTGGAAGGGATGGAGAGTGCGGTAAAAGTGATTATGCGGATTGCGGAGCTGACAGCGAATAGTGCGCGAAATTAGTCTCTCTTTTGAAAACTCCCCCGCTAAATAAGCGGGGGATGGCAGATAAACGATTATGCCGCTACGCCGTTGGTTTTATACTTCGCCCGCGTTCTGGCGTAATGCTCGGCCAGCGCGATAGCTTTAGCACCCGGCACCAAGGCAATATCGCACTCTTTCGGCAGCAGAGCCGTCACCGCTGCGGCAATCAGCAGGGAAACAACCAGTGCATAAATCGCCGTGCTCTGACCGTACAGGCTGACCAACACCCCCACGAGATACGGGCCACAGAAGCCACCCAGATTACCCAAACCATTAATAACACCGCGTGCACGGCCCGCGACTTCTGGCGTCGTCACTTTACCCGGAATAGTCCAGAAGGCGCTGGTTGCAGCCTGCAGGAAGAAGCCTGCACCGACCAGGAAACCATAAGACGCCATCACGTTGCCTTTCGCCGTCACCGATGCGGCCAAACAGGCGGCAAAGCCAATCAACGGTAAGATAATAAACATTCTGCGCTTGCCGGTTTTATCGGAGAAGATGGACATCACCAGAATACCCAGCATAGTGCCCACATAAGGGACAATCGCCAGCAGGCCAACCGAACTCATGTCACCGCCGGTGAGATTCTTCAAAATGGTCGGCAGCCACAGGGTGTAGCCATAAATCCCAGTCTGGTAGAAGAAGTTAATCACAATCAGCTTCAGAATAGACTTGTTGCGGAACACCTCTTTCAGCGGTGCATCGTCAACTTTTGCCAGCGCTTTCAACGCTTCCCGTTCTCGATTTAGCTCGGTCACCAGATAGTCGCGTTCACGATCCGAGAGCCATTTGGCCTCTTCAGGACGGTCACTGATGGTGAACCACCAGAACAGCATCACCACCACCGACAGCAAACCTTCAATGATAAACAACCAGCGCCAGTCCAGCGCATCCAGAATATAGCCGGACAGCGGTGCGGTGATCATCCCGCCAATAGGGGCAAACATCAGGACGTAAGCATTGGCACGACCGCGTTCAGCGTCAGGGAACCAGTTGCTGACCATGGTTAATACCACCGGCAACATACCGCCCTCAGACACGCCGAGTGCGAAGCGCAGGAACAATAGCTGGTATTGGTTAGTCACCAGACCGGTCAGTACCGAGATAACTGCCCAGGCAATCAGCGAGCAGGCGATGAATTTTCTGCCGCTGCCGTGTACGGCAATGCTGCCTCCTGGCACCTGTAAAAAGAGATACCCGATAAAGAAGATACCCGCAGCTAGCCCAGCCATCGAGGACGTGATGCCCAATGCGCTGTCCATGCCGCCGGGCATCGCGAAGCTGATGTTAACTCGGTCCATGAATGAAATAATACAGGCAATTAATATCGGCGTAATAACGCGTAACCAGCGGGCTTTAGGTATTTTATTATCCATGGGTACACCTCGTTTATTCACAGACGCATTCCATCTCAGGGAATGAATTAATACGCGAATTCGGTTGGTATCTGAAATAAGGCATTGGAATGTAATGTTCTTATTAACCTGATCCGGCGATGCTCTAATAAAAGCATTTTCACCGATATATTTCGTGACTCAGCTCACGTTAGATCATGTTAAAAAAGGATGTTACTGGTAACGTGATCCTGCCCCCATGCGGTGGGAGCAGGCTTGCAGAAGGGATTTGGGTTAAATCGTGCCGCCAAGGGAGATGCGGTAATGCAGGTCAACTCTTTCAATTGTAGGGATTTTATTGATTTTTTTAAGCATGATTTCCGCGCCCACTTTACCCATTTCAAAGCGCGGTGTAATAACACTTGCCAATGCAGGGGTGGTCGCTAAACCAATATCCAGCCCGTGAAATCCGGAAATGGCCATCTGCTCAGGAACCTTAATACCCAGTCTAATGCATTCCTGTAAAACGCCCACCGCAATGTCGTCATTTGTGCACAGCACCGCATTGATTTCAGGATTATTTTGTCTTGCCAGGGTTAACATGCCCGCGCCAATAGAGACCGATGAGACTTTGTTGGGCGTGATATGTTGGGCAATAAGTTGGTTATCTTCCATGGCTTTACGATAGCCTTCATAGCGTTTCATATCACGGGCATCGGACATGGAACCAAAATACACCACTTGCCGTTTACCGCTGGCAATTAACGCCGAAGCCATGTCATAACCGGCCTGGAAATTATTAAAACCGACGGCAATTCGCCCGTTGGCATTTTCAAGGTCCATCAGTTGCGCTATCGGAATATCGGCTGCGTTCAGGTATTTTTCAGCCTTCAAAGTGTGCACGGAATCAGTGAGCATCAGCCCGGCCAGTCGGTAGGTCAGCAAGTTGATAATGTGCTCTTCTTCGCGCTCTTTGCTGTAATCATAATTAACCACCAGCGTTTGATAACCCTGCGCCGAGGTAACGGACTCGATGCCCGCCAGTAAATCCGAGAAAATTTGATTGTTAAAAGAGGGGACGAGGATGCCTATCTTTTTGCTTTTGTTCTTTTTTTCCGTCTCTTCTAGCGGAAAACCGACTTCTTGCATCACTTTGGTAATGCGTTCGCGCGTTTCGGGTGAGACTTTTTCTGGCGTGCGCAGAAAGCGGCTGACGGTCATTTTTGTGACGTCGGCGAGTAACGCGATGTCCTGCAGTGTGACGCGTTGGTTTCTCATCCGGGAGTCCTGCTGGTGCTAAAAGGGAGGAAAACTAATGGCATCTATGTTACCAAATTGACCCTGTGTTAACAACGCGCACGGAGTAAGCAAAACATTAAGACTTTCAGGATGATGAAACTTTTTATCGCAGTCAATTTTCGGCAGCATGATTAAAATTTGGCTTAGTTTTGACGAGACGGATGACTCGGATCACGCTTGCGGTAACAGAGTTTGTTAACACTTTATAAAGTGATCTGCATCACAGTTTATCAAGTGGTAAACCGGTTTGATTAACCTAGATAAAATTCTTTCATCTTGCTCGTGAGCATCACGAACATTTTCGCTAGGTAACGTCAGGAAAATCACAATGACAAATTTATTCTCGCTGGATAACAAAAAAATCCTGGTCACCGGATCTTCACGCGGTTTGGGATTCCTGTTGGCAAAAGGTTTGGCCGAGCACGGCGCCGAAATTATTATCAACAGCACCACGCAGGAATCAGCCAACAAAGCCGCAGAAAGCCTGCGTGCGGCGGGTTTCATTGCACATCCGGTGGCGTTTGACGTGACCCACTCTCAGGCTGTGCAACAGGCGATTGATAAAATCGAAAGTGAAATTGGCCCGATTGATGTGCTGGTAAACAATGCCGGTATTCAGCGTCGCCACAAGTTTACCGAATTCCCGGAGAAAGACTGGGATGACATTGTTGCCGTAAACCAAAAATCCGTTTTCCTGGTTTCACAAGCCGTTGCGCGCTACATGGTTAAACGCGAGCGCGGAAAAATTATTAATATCGGCTCTATTCAGAGCGAGCTGGGTCGCGACACTATTACCCCGTATGCTGCCTCCAAAGGCGCGGTTAAAATGCTGACTCGCGGCATGTGCGTCGAACTTGCCCGCTACAATATTCAGGTTAATGGCATCGCACCGGGTTATTTCAAAACGGACATGACACAGGCGCTGGTGGATAACAAAGAGTTTTCCGACTGGCTGTGCAAGAGAACGCCGGCCGCGCGCTGGGGCAATCCCGAAGAGCTGATTGGCGGCGCTGTTTATCTTTCATCCCGCGCTTCTGACTTCGTTAACGGCCATTTGCTGTTTATCGACGGCGGCATGATGGCGGCGGTGTAAGTTTGCTGAACTGATTAACGACTCCGCTGAGCAATTTAAAAAAAGGCAAACTTTGGGAAATCGTATGATTAACACTGAAAAGAAAATTGCTCTGATTACCGGAGCGGGAAGCGGTATCGGACTGAGCGCCGCCAAGTCTTTGGTTGCCAGCGGTTTTCTGGTCATTCTGACCGGTCGCAGTCAGGAAAAGCTCGACAAGGCCGCCGAGCAGTTTGAGCCAGGTCAGGTTCATGCTCTGACGGTTGACGTCACCCGCCCTGAGTCGGTGGCTGCGCTGTTTGCAACCGTTCAGGAAACCTATGGCCGCCTCGACGTGTTGTTCAATAACGCCGGTACTAATGTGAAAGAGCAACCGATTGAAGATCAGCCCTACGAAGACTGGCTGGCCGTCATCAATACCAATCTGAACGGCGCCTATCTTTGTACCCAGGCGGCTGTTCGGCTGATGAAACAGCAAAAGCCAATGGGCGGTCGAATTATCAATAATGGATCAATTTCGGCCCATACTCCGCGTCCTTACTCCGCGGCGTATACCGCAAGCAAGCACGCCATTACCGGTCTGACCAAGAGTACTTCGCTCGACGGTCGCCAGTATAACATCGCCTGTGGGCAAATTGACGTGGGCAATGCGGCGACGGACATGGGGAATAAGGCGCTGAGTGGCCGACTGCAGGCAGATTTTGAACTGGCGCAGGAGCCGGTAATGCCAGCGGATAAAGTCGGGGACGCCGTGGCGTTTATGGCCAACCAACCCGACGGTACCAATATTCTGACGCTGACAGTTATGGCGACTGCAATGCCGTTTGTGGGGCGCGGATAATTTGATTTAACCTGCCATTTTCTGCCTGTGCTGTCTTACAGGCAGAAAATTAAGCACAGCTAGAAATAACGCTAACTGATCCTCTCGAATCCTGCCTGCAAGTCTTCCAACAAATCTTCAACGTTTTCTAAGCCAATATGTAAGCGAATTAACGTTCCCGTAAACGTGACACCCGTTGCAGGGCGAATGGCCGCCATCTCATCAGGTTGATTTGCCAGAATCAATGACTCGAATCCACCCCAAGAATAGGCCATCTTAAAGTGGGTGAAAGGGTCCAGATAATGGGCGAGTTCAGTATCATCGAGTTTGGTATCAAGAACGAATGAAAACAAACCAGACGATCCGCTAAAGTCTCTGACATAGAATTCATGGCCGGGACATTCAGGCAGGGCGGGATGATTAACGCGCGCCACTCTGGGATGCTGGGCTAACCAGTTGGCAACCTCAAGACCACTTTTATGGTGTTGAGCAAGCCTCACTCCAAGAGTCCGCAATCCGCGGCTGGCGAGATAAGCCGTGTCTGCATCAACCGTTTGTCCCATCAAGTAAGAGTTTTCGCGAAGCGTATCCCAACAGCGGGCGTTACTGACCGCCGTGCCGATCATGGCATCAGAATGGCCGATTAAATATTTGGTTCCCGCTTGAACAGAAATATCGACGCCGTGCTGTAGCGGTTTAAACAGCACGCCAGCCGCCCATGTATTGTCTATCACTATAATGATTTCAGGATTAATCGATTTTATTTGCTTAACCAATCCAGGAATATCTTGTACTTCCATGGTAATAGAGCTTGGCGACTCTAGAAAAACGAGACGCGTATTCTGCTGAATTAATGCAGCTATCCCACTATCACTGCTGATGATAGGCGGGAAATAGGTCGTGGTCACGCCGAGACGGGTCAAGGTTTTAGTGCAAAAATCTTGAGTCGGTTCGTAGGCACTTTCTGTGACTAAAATATGATCTCCCTGTTTAACGAAGGCCAAAATTGTATTGGCCACCGCTGCCGCACCGCAGGGATAAAGCGCACAGCCTGCACCACCTTCAATCTCTGTCATCGCCTGCTGCAAGGCAAAGTGGGTTAAGGTGCCGCGGCGACCATAAAACAGTTCACCTTCAGCCCTGAGCTTTGTCGCGTGTTTTTTACTCGCCACCGAATCAAAGACAATAGATGAGGCGCGTTGCACCACCGGGTTGACCGCGCCGTGGCAAAACTTCTTATCTCGACCTGCATTGACTAACATTGTTTCTATTTTATTCGACATGATATTTCCTTTTTAAACGTCAGTAGCGAGTTGATTTATAGGGGGCGTATCTTTGCCTGCGGGCTTTTTGTTACCGCAAAATCGTTGAATTATTTGGGTCGCGTTAAGATCATTCACCACGTTGAGCATCGTGGCCGGGGCGTCAGTGATAGCGCCTAAAATAACCAACATTGGAATAGCTTCGAGCGGCAATCCAAGGGTAGTCACAATAAAAATCTCGCCGAGGAAGGCTCCGCCGGGTACGCCGCCTACGATGATGGCTGAAATAACCGCAATCATCAGTGTCAGCAACAGCGCTTGAGTATCAAAGGGGATGCCTAATATCTGATAAATAAACAGGACTTTTAGCGTAGCAATCATTGCCACACCGCCCTTGTTTAAATTGGCAAGCAAAGGCAGGCTGACGTTGACTATGTCATCATTAAGTCCCATTTTTTTGGCCGCACGAATAGTCACTGGCAACGAAGCGAGGGAGGAGCAAGTTCCTAATGATGTCGCCGCAGGTTCCATCATATATTTCCAGAAGGATTTGATGGCCGGAAGGCCTCCTGCTATCCATGAATAAAACGTTGAGGCAAAAATAAAGTAGACCAGGCTGGTCACAAAGAACATAGCAATGACGCTACCAAAAGTGATCACCAACTTGGGGTCTTGGCTGGCCATGGTATCCGCGAAATAACAGCCCAGTCCCAGCGGCGCTAATTTCATTATGATTGAAATTAACTTCATTATGACGTCGTTAGCGGCATCTAATAACGACGATATTTTCTGACCCGACTCACCGGCTTGCCCGATAGCAATTCCGCCAATAATTGACATAATGATCAGTGCCAGAATGTTCTTTTTACTCAACAGGCCAATAAAATCGCTGGCTGTCACCATTTCTACAAAGTTCATTCCTCCGGCATTACCTTCAAATGATTGCTCAAAGGTGACAATGATTCCTTTCGCTGGGTTGTAAATTTCATGCAGGCCAATCATGGTTAATGAGGCGACTAAAGGCATGAGTAAAGAGATGATGATGACGAGCAGGAGTATTTTTCCCAGCTTTCTGAGATCAGTCATTTTAGCGATGGAAGACATCACACTGACACCGACTAGCGGGACGATGGTCATAAAGAGTAAGTTTAAAAATATTTCACCGATTGGTTTAACTTCTTTCGCAATCGAGGGGAATGTCATACCAATAAAGCCGCCTATTGCTAAGGCAATAACCAGTAATATTGATGATTTGTAATTTTGCAGTATGGCTTTCAACATTTATTCACCTTAGTTAGTTGTTGCACTAACGTATTGGTTAAATTTATTTTATAATTAAAATTTACAGGGGCTTTTTTTGGTGTTAATCGTACTGATACGATTCTAATTGATTTGCAATCATGGTTTACTGTTGTTTTATGGAAACACTTTTTAATTAAAGTTGAAAATGAACAGTCCAAGACATCCTTCACTTAAACAGATTGAAAGTTTTGTTCGCGTTGTCGACTTGCTCAGTATTAGTGATGCTGCACACTCGTTAAATGTAAGCGTTTCGTCGGTGAGTAAAAGTTTGCAATTACTTGAAAGTTTATTGAATGTTACATTAATAAAAAGGACCACCAGGAGTTTATTTTTAACAGATGCAGGACGCAATTTTTATGAAAAATCTAAAGGTTTATTAGACGATCTTGATGATACAATAAACTCGACCATCCATTATAATCAAAGGCCCAGTGGGGAGCTGAAGTTAACCTGCTCTATGGCCTTCGGTTACACCCACATTTTTTCATTGATTAATGAATACGTTAAGAAGAATAGCAGTGTCACTTTTGACGTGGATTTGAACGATCGGTGCATTAATCTAAACGATACCCACTATGATATTGCTCTCAGGATAAGCACGGTTCCTCCTGAAAATTATTCTATGCGCAAGATTTGTAATATTGATTGGGTTTATTGTGCTTCAACCGAGTACCTGCATAAAAAGGGTACGCCTGAATCAATAAACTGTCTGAGTGGTCATCATATTTTTAGTTACCCCATGATGAATGTGAATATTGTTGAAAATAATGAAGACGTTATTTTTACTAAAATAAACTCAAGTCTGGCTATTTTACAGTGCGTACTGAATCATCAGGGGATGGCCTATTTGCCTTTATATTTAGCCGGCGAGCATTTAAAGAGTGGGAAGTTGGTGGCATTGAATCTTGACGATAAGGTTTTTTATAAAACTCATCATCTTTATGCTTTATATTTCCCTGCTAAATTTACTAATCCGCGGGTAAGAACCTTCATTGATGCATTAACAGAAAGATTTCACCTGCCCTTTATATAAAAAAGGGAGAGCACCGAGGTCCTCTCCCTTTTCACTATGCTTGAAAGTTAGCGAGCGCGGGTTTTGCGCCTTCTCACCAGCCAGAAGATAAGCAGCAGTACAACAATTACGCCTATCACCATCGCCGGTGCCATGAACGGCTGTAGTTTAGCCAACAGCGTCACTGGACCGCCGCCGCGTAGCACGGCCACGTCGTGTTCCGTAACCTGAACGTCAGGATTACCGTAGTTCGTCAGCACGTAGTTGGAGATATCGGCAATCTGAGCATCGGTTAACTGACCCACGTAGGAGCCTTCGCCAAACTTCGGCATCAGCACATGCTGGTCACCCACCTGGCGGTCTACGCCGTAAAGAATGGCGGAAATCAGGTTGGAGGCATTGGTCAAGCCAGTTGCAGTATTGTTATACAGCGAAGGATAAGCCTGATTTTTACTGCCGCCGCCGTCGGGCTGGTGACAGCTGGCACAATAGCCGCTGAACAGCGCCGCGCCACCGATAATGGTGTTATTGGCATTATAAGGATGCGCACCGCGAAGGCCATCTTCAACGTTTACCTGCTTGGGACCAAAGCTGTCTGCGGCCTGTTTGTCAGCAGGGTCGCGTACCGGCGTGCTGTTTTTCAGGTAGAAAGCAATGGCGTTTAGGTCTGACTCCGGCAGGTATTGCAGACTGTTCTGTACGGCTTCGGCCATCGGCCCGGCCGCCTGGTTTTTACCTAGGGTACGGCCGGTTTTCATGTACTCAACCAGCTGGGCTTGCGTCCAGTTACCAATACCACTCACCGGGTCTGCACTGATGTTTGGCGCATACCACGGGCCGACCATGCCGCCGGCCAGCGGTTTCGACGTCACTTCACCCATCATCAGGTTACGCGGCGTATGGCAGGTGTCGCAGTGGCCAGCGCCGTTAACCAGATAAGCACCGCGGTTCCATTCATCGCTTTTAGACGGGTCAGGCTTGAAAGCCGAGCTGTCGAGGTACAGCATATTCCAGCCCGCCATTGCAATACGCATATTAAACGGGAAGGGCAGCGCGGTGACCTTGGTCGGCGCATCAACAGGCTGTACGCCGTGCTGGAAGTAGGCATACATCGCCTTGATATCGTCATCGCTCATGTGGCTGTAAGACGTGTAGGGCATTGCCGGATAGAGGTTTTCGCCGTCTGGGCGCACGCCATCGCGCACCGCGCGGCTGAACTGCTCTTCGCTATAGTTGCCGATACCGTACTTTTTAGACGGCGTAATATTGGTGGTGAAAATGGTGCCCATTGGCGATTGAATCGGATAATCACCGGCAAACGCTTTGCCACCTTCCGGATTGGTATGACAGGCCTGACAGTCGGCTGCGGTAGCGACCCATTTTCCTTTGGCAATCAGGTCTAGCTGGCTGTCCTGTGCCGAAGCCAGTCCTGCAAAACCGCCGAGTACCGCACTCAGCAAGCCTAAACTCAGTAATTTTTTCATGCATTACCTGCCAGAGACTTAGCCATATCATCAGCGGCTTTGAGCGCCAGGGCCGCCATGGTCAAAGTACTGTTGACCACGCTGGATGAGGGAATGGCACCGCCGCCCGGCAGCCACAGATTAGCGTGGTCGTGGGTGCGACAGTCACCATTTACCACCGAGTCTTTAGGGTCGTTGCCCATAATGGTTCCGCCCATAATGTGGTTATTGGCGTTCAGGCTGGTGGTGATGTTGAAATCTTCGGCCATAAAAAGTTTGCCGATCGCTTCCAGCTGTTTGTGTGCCGCAGTGGCACCTTCACGCACATAGTCACCGACGTCGTAGTGAATATCCGGGCATGGCAGGCCGTGTGGGTCTTTACGGGTTTTGCTTAGCGTCAGGCGGTTATTCGGATCGGGAAGCGGCTCAAGACTTATCGATAAATCAACGCCATAGATTGAGCGACGACGAATTTCGGCATCCAGCTCTTCGCCCACCAGGCCCATTTCCAGCGCTTTGTTAGTGGCCGGGATCACTTGGCTGATGTTGTTGAGGATCATCTTGTTGGCCGAATACTGCGAGCGGAAATCACCGTCACGCGGGCCGACTAAACAGCTGCTCTGCGCGGGGCCACGCCCAATCCACAGCGGTTCCGAGGCAATAAAGGTGCAGTGGAACCCTGAGTGATCCATCATGTTACGGCCAACGTGGTCAGAAGAGTTGGCAATACCGTTCGGGTTTTTTTCGTTGGCGGCAATCAGCAGCAGGCGCGGAGTTTCAATGCCGTTACAGGCGAGTGCGAACACTTTACCGGTGGCTTTGTGCGACTGCTTTTTGTTGTCGAGCCAGTGAACGGCGGTCACGCGGTTGTTTTCGTCAGTGTCAATCTTGTAAACCACGGATTCTGCCAACACCACCGCGCCTTTGTTTTCGGCGCGTTCAACGTGACTGATACCATTATACATGGCGCCAATCGGGCAAATAGGCTGGCAGTTGTTGTTACCGCAGCAGGTCGGGCGACCGTTCCACGGACGCGTGCTGCGACCCTGTGGAATAGGCACTGATTTAAAACCGTGCGGGTTGACCACTTCGGCGAAACGGGTATCACCGTAGGCGTAAGGTACCTGCTCCATCGGATAAGGTTTGCTGCGCTCAGACGGCGACTGTAGCTCGGGGTCACTTGGGCCGGCCACGCCAATTTCGTCTTCGGCGCGGCAGTAGTACGGCTCCAGTTCTTCATAGGAAATTGGCCAGTCGCGGCCCACGCCATAAAGCGTTTTCATTTTGAAGTCGTTAGGCAGGTGGCGCCAACATGAGGCAGCCCAGTGCCAGGTCGTGCCGCCTACGGTGCGCAGATAACCTTGCTGGAAACTGCTGGCGCTCGGACCGGTCAGATTTACATAGTTATTTTTTGGAAAATAAAGCGGGGCAGGTGCCAGTTCCGATTGCGGATACAGCCCCTGAAAGTCGGAACCGGCACGGTTGGCGAACGGCATATTGCGCCAGTTTTCCACCGCCTGCGCGCGCTCGATGCGTAAACCGGCTTCCAGCACCAGCACGGAGTGACCCAAACTCACCATTTGGTCGGCAATCATGCCGCCAACAATCCCTGAACCAACAATAATGACGTCAGCAGAAGCGTCGCCGTCTGCGGTAAAAGTAGGTTTATTCATTATGCTTTACTCGTGTTATCAAGGTCGGGCGTCGCTTTCAAGCGCTCTTCATTCATATATTCCGGCATGGATGCCGCGGGCGGTGCGGCGGTAAACCACAGCGGGCCGTTGCCGCAGTAAGTTGGCACGATCAATCCATCACTGACCGGACGGTACATCAGCGCATCTTTATAGGAAATTAATATGGAATCGGTACCATTTTTGACTGTGCCGGTGTACCAGCCGGTAATGATGCTGGTCAGCAGGTCACCAAGTCCATTTTGTTTGGCGAGATCCTGAAATTGTTTTGCACGCAGATTCGGTTTTAGCAGTGAATACAATTTACTTACTTGGGCAGGAAACTGCGAATTACCCTGATAGAAAGCGTTGAAAAAGCGCGCTGACATGCCAGGGCTCAGATCCTGATGCTCAGTAATTGCCTGAGAAATCAAAAAAAACTGTGAAAAAATTACCGGATCACCTGTCGCAGTATCTTTTTCAGCCTGGGTCAAAAAAGGGAAGCCTAACAGGGTAGCAGCCACCATTGCCGAACCCACGCCTTTAAGCATGTCACGACGACTGAAACCGGTACCATTTTTCTGGGTGGTTAAGTCAAAAAGTGAAGGATTTTTGTCCATCTCAACTCTCTTTAATTTCGGGGGAAATAAGCCAGCGGCTTGCCAAAAGTTATTATTATTTTTTTGGTTACGTAGAAGCGCAGGGCCTCTTGGAGGAGGTTCAATGCCTCAGTGATAGGGTAATCCAGTAAAAACGGTGTGGATGATAATCCCACACCAATTAAAAGGCGCTAACAAATCGTGCTAAAAAATAACATTTCGTTTTCATTTTGGTTCAATTTAACAATTAAATAACAATGATAATGTTGAAAATGATAAAATTAGTGCAGCATTTTGAATCAAATGGTTCATTTGTTATTAACCAAATGTGTATTATATAAATAATTGATAAGTATAAATTTAAAATTTATGAACAAAGAGCTTTGTTTAAATTATGTGACATTTTGGAGTCAAAAAGGTAACTGCGATGGTTGAAATCGGTTGAGAAATGATTCATAAAGGGTTACAAATGACTCAAAGTGCGACCACGATCTCAAAAATAGACTAGAGCGCTCAAAAAACCATCACAATTGACTGCCTTTGTACTTAAATGGTTAATGAGATGTAAACTACAGGTTATATTGAAGCGATTTAGCAGGAAAAAATCACGGTTCTGCGTTATACCTTGGTTCATGAGTTGCAGATTTGTGAAATTATTGTTGATGTTAATTTATTGTTGAAGAGTTTCTGGGGACTACCTTGAATAATGATCATTTTTCAGTTGTGCACCGACTGCCGGATACTTATCGCTGGCTCTCAGGTTTTGCGGGCATAAAAGTGGAAGCTATCCCGCTGCCTGGCGATGAGGACAGCAATCTCGTCGGACTTAAGCTTTTAAGCCCGGAAGGGGAAAGTGCCAGACAAATTTTGCAAGGTTTGAACCTTTCTTTGAGAGAGATTCAGGTGGAAAGTAATATCGTTGAATGCGAGGGTGAACTTTGCCTGTTCGTTAAACGCGACGATGAGAGTGCCACCATGTGCCGCCTTAAAAATATCGGTACCGCCATTGCCGAATCCGTGTCTGTATCTGCCATCTATCCATTCTAAAGACTGCCGGTTGTCATGGACCGTCAGTCACCTTCGTTAACGCTAGCAGTTCCCTCGTGTAGGTATGTTCTGGCCTGGTAAACAGCGTTTCACACTCTCCCTGCTCAATCACTTTTCCTCCTTGCAATACAATAACCTGGTGACAAAGACTTCTTACTACCTGCAGGTCATGGCTGATGAACAGGTACGAAAGGCCGTAGCGCTGTTGCAGATTGTTTAGTAGCTCAAGGATTTGTGCCTGTACCGATTTGTCGAGTGAGGACGTGGGCTCATCAAGAATAACCAGTTCTGGCTGAAGAATAAGCGCGCGGGCAATCGCAATACGCTGCCGCTGGCCGCCAGAAAACTCTGTCGGGTAGCGGTGGCGCGTCTGTGGGTCAAGGCCCACTTCCTGCATGGCGACGATAACCTGCTGCTCGCGCTGTTCCTCCGTTAGGCGTTTATGTACTAATAACCCTTCGGCGATTATCTGCATCACGTTGAGTCGCGGGTTCAGCGCCGAATAGGGGTCCTGAAAAACCACCTGTATCCGGCGACGAAATGGCAGCATTTGTCGGCGGTTAAACTGATGCAGTGGCTGACCGTCAAACTCGATTTTTCCACTGCAGGAAAGCAGGCGCAGCAGCGCGAGACCGGTCGTGCTTTTACCCGAGCCAGACTCTCCCACCAGCCCCAGGCTTTCGCCGCGACGTAAACTGAAGCTCAGGCCACTGAGCGCCTGCTTGACGCTCACGGTGCGTCTCAGCAGCCCTCGTCGCACAGGGAATCCTACCCCCAAATCCTCAACGCGCAGCAATACAGGGCTATCGTCGGGCACCGGCTGCGGGCTGCCGGTCGGTTCTGCCTTTAACAGCTGTTGGGTATAGGCATGTTGGGGCGCTGAAATAAGTGCCGTACGGCTGTTGTACTCCACGCGGCGTCCATCTTTCATTACCGCGACGTTATCGGCAATCGAGCGTACAATCCGCAGGTTGTGCGTGATAAACAGCATCGCCATGCCCAACTCCTGCTTGAGCTCCCGCAGTAGGCTGAGGATTTGCGCCTGCACTGAAACGTCGAGCGCGGTTGTTGGTTCATCGGCAATCAGCAGTTTGGGTTGAGTTAATATCGCCATGGCGATCATCACGCGCTGGCGTTCGCCGCCCGAGAGTTGATGCGGGTAGTCACTCAGCCTGGAGGCGGCCTGAGCAATGCCCACGCGGTCCAGGCACTGAATGATTTCAGCTCTTGCCGCTTCACGGCGCAGACCTCGATGCAGCGACAACACTTCTGCCAGCTGTTTTTCAATCGAGTGTAGCGGGTTAAGTGACACCATCGGCTCTTGAAAAATCATCGCAATACGATCGCCGCGTACCTTGCGCAGCGCAGGTTCACTAGCGTGCAGTAGGCTCTGACCTTCAAACAAAATGTCACCTTTAGGATACACCACAGACTGCGCACGCAGCAGGCGCAGTATGGATAGGGCGGTCACGCTTTTACCCGAACCGGACTCCCCGACCAGCGCCAGGGTTTCACCTTGCGCAATATTCAACGAGAGGTCATGAACTACGCCTGAGAGCTGGCCTTCATGGCGAAAGGCGATATCCAAGTTCTTAATAGATAACAGTGGTGAATGTGTCATGGTTGGGCGTCCTAACGGGTCTGACTGGGATCAAAAGCGTCGCGTACCGCTTCACCAATAAAAATAAGCAGAGACAGCAATATGGCGAGAACCATAAATGCGCTTATCCCCAGCCACGGTGCCTGAATATTATTTTTTCCTTCAAGCAGCAACGAACCCAAAGAAGGCGAACCCAGCGGCAGTCCAAAGCCCAGAAAATCTAGCGAAGCCAGGGTGGTAATCGAGCCGCAGAGAATAAATGGCATATAGGTCAGCGTAGCCACCATGGCGTTGGGCAATATATGGCGAAGCATAATCGTGCGGTCAGCCACGCCCATCGCCTGTGCCGCACGGATGTAGTCAAAGTTGCGGGTGCGCAGAAACTCGGCCCGCACTACGCCCACTAATACCATCCAGCCGGAAAGCACCGTGATGAGCAGCAGCCACCAGAAGTTAGGCTGTACCACGCTTGAGAGCATAATTATCAGGAAAAGCGTGGGCATGCCTGACCAAACTTCGATAAATCGTTGCCCCCACAGGTCAATTTTTCCGCCGTAGTAGCCCTGCGTTGCGCCTATCACGATGCCAATCACCGAAGACAGCAGGGTCAACATCAGGCCAAACAGCAGCGAAATTCGCAGCCCGTACAGAATCTCCGCCAGTACGTCGTGGCCGTTGCTGTCCGTACCGAGAAGGTTGTGGCGCGAAGGCGGTGAGGGGAAGGGGCTGTCGGTTGAGAAATTGATCGAATTAAAACTCTGGCGCAGCGGTGCCCATATTACCCCGCCGTGGCTCTCAAGCTGTTTAACCACGAACGGGTCCTGATAATCGGTGGTCGTTTGCAGCTCGCCGCCAAAGGTTGATTCGCTGTAGTTAAACAACACCGGAAAATAAAAATGGCCCTGATAGTTCACCAGCAGCGGTTTCTCATTGGCGATGACGTTGGAGAACAGCGCCAGCAGAAAGATTATCAGAAAGATCCACAGCGACCAGAAGCCGCGGGAGTTTTGACGAAAGCGTGCCCAGCGCGCGCGATTAATTGCATTAAGCGC
This sequence comes from Rouxiella sp. S1S-2, assembly GCF_009208105.1. Classification (NCBI taxonomy): domain Bacteria; kingdom Pseudomonadati; phylum Pseudomonadota; class Gammaproteobacteria; order Enterobacterales; family Yersiniaceae; genus Rouxiella; species Rouxiella sp. S1S-2. Next base: position 3,735,252 of record NZ_WFKL01000001.1, on the reverse strand, counting down.
CATTATTGACGCCCCTCGAAATCAATCCGCGGATCGACCAGCGTGTAGGTGATATCGCTGATGATATTGAGCAGCAGGCCAATCAGGGTAAATATGTACAGCGTGCCAAACATCACCGGGAAATCGCGCTGCAGTGTGGCATCGTAGCCCAGCAGTCCGAGACCATGCAGGGAGAACATCACTTCAATCAGCAGTGAGCCGGTAAAGAACATGCTGATAAAGGTGGCAGGGAAACCAGCAATAACCAGCAGCATGGCATTGCGAAACACGTGGCGATAGAGAATTTTATTTTCGTCGAGGCCTTTGGCCCGCGCGGTGACGACATACTGCTTTTGTACCTCATCCAGAAACGAATTTTTAGTCAGCATGGTCAACGTGGCAAAGCCGCCAATTACCGTCGCTAATACCGGCAGCGTGATGTGCCACAGGTAGTCGGTAATTTTTCCATACCAGGGCAGCGTGTCGAAATTGGCCGAGGTCAGGCCGCGCAGCGGGAACCAGTCATAATAGTTACCGCCGGTGAAAAAGACGATCAATAAAATAGCGAATAAAAACGAGGGCACCGCGTAGCCGATGATGATGACCGTGCTGCTCCAGGTGTCAAACGCGCTGCCGTTTTTTACTGCCTTGCGAATGCCTAGCGGAATCGACACCAAATAAATGATGAGCGTGCTCCATAGCCCAAGGCTTATTGAAACCGGCAGGCTGAATTTCACTAGCTGCATCACCGAGGCGCCCTGGAACAGGCTATCGCCGAAATCAAAACGCGCATAGCGCCAGAGCATGTCGACATATCGCTCATGCAGCGGCTTATCGAAGCCGAAGCGTTTGGTTATTTCGGCTATCACTTCAGGGTCGAGGCCGCGAGCGCCGCGATACTGGCTGTCTCCAACCATCCCGACGCCCGCATTGGCATGGCCGTTACCGCTCGATTGCCCACCGCCGGGTAATCCGCTGCTTTGACCCATTTCAATGGCCGCGATGGCCTGGTCCACCGGACCGCCGGGGGCAATCTGCACAATAAAGAAATTAATCGTGATAATGGCCCACAGGGTGGGAATAACCAGCAGAAGCCGACGAAGTAAATATGCAGTCAATGTCGTCTCCCTACTTTCTTGCCGCTTGCAAACGCGCAGCTTTGTTCACGTCAAACCACCAGCTGTCTAGCTCTATAGCATAAGGTGGGCGAAGGGTGGGCATCGAAAACTTGTCCCAGTAGGCGTAACGGTCACGGTTGGAATACCACATCGGGATCATATACCTGTGCCAGGTTAAAACGCGGTCAAGCGCGTGTCCCAGTGAGAGCAGCGCGTCGGGCTGGCCCTGATGTGCGACCACCGCGTCGGTCAACTGGTCGATAGCCGGGTCTGATACGCCGGGCGCATTATAGGTGGAGTTAATGTATTTTGAGTTCCACATAATCTGCAGGTCGGTGCCGGGGTAGGTCATGGCGCGATACACCGTTGGGATCATATCGTAATCACGACTGCGTAAACGGCTGGTGAACTGTGAATTATCCACCTGACGCAGGGTCATGTTAATACCCAACCGCTGCAGATTATGCTGGAAAGGCAGCACGTATTGAGAATTTCCACTGCTGGGCAGCAGCAGTTCAAAGGTGAAGGGCTTGCCCGTTTTGTCGTTAACTAGCTGCTGGTTTTTTACCGTCCATCCGGCCTCTTTAAGCAGTGCGGTCGCCTTGAGCAAGTTTACTCGGTCACTGCCGCTGCCGTCAGAGTGCGGGGGCTGATAAAGCTGGCTAAACACCTCTTCAGGGATTTTACCTTTCAGCGGCGCCAACCACGCCAGCTCGGCGGCATCGGGATAGTTTGCCGCCGCATAGTCGGTGTTTTGGAAGTAGCTGGTGGTGCGTTTGTAAGCGCCGTAGAACAGAGCCTTGTTCATCCAGTCAAAATCAAAGGCCAGCGTCAGCGCCTCTCTGACGCGTCGGTCCTGGAAGATAGGGCGATGAATATTAAAAGCCAGCCAGCGCGTATCCTGCGCGGCCTGGTTTTCATCATCCTGCTTTATGATTAAGCCACGCGTAAAGTTAGTCCCCTGATACTGCGTGGCCCAATTTTTAGGGGAAGGTTCGCTGCGATAATCAAAGGCCCCGGACTTGAAGGCTTCGAGAGCCACATTATCGTCCAGATAGTAGTCGTAGCGAATGGTGTCAAAGTTGTAGCGACCACGGTTAACCGGCAGATTGGCCGCCCAGTAGTTAGTGACGCGCGAGTAGGTAACATATTGACCAAGCTTATAGGCGCTAATGCGATAAGGCCCACTGCCCAGCGGCGGTGTTGACAGTGGTTCGTTAAATTTTCGATGTTCCCAAAATTTTTGCGAGATGATGGGCAGTCCGAGCAGGCCGAGCATTTGTTCTTTATTAGGTTGCGGAAATTCAAAGCGCACGGTGAGTGGAGAAAGGGCTTTCACCACCACGCCCTTATACACCACTCGAAACTGCGGTACGCCCTCAGTCATAAATTTGTGGAAAGTAAAGGCCACATCTTTGGCGGTGATCGGGCTGCCGTCCTGAAAAACGGCGCGCGGATTTATTTCTACCTCAACCCATTTAAAATCGCTGTCATAGCGCGCCGAATCAGCAATTAGCGGGTAATAGCTGCCAATCTCGTCGCTTGAGGGCGTAAACAGGCTGTCGTAAAGCGTATCGCTGCGCACCGCGGCATTACCGCGAGAGGCGAAGCGGTTAAAATTGTCAAAGGTGCCGATGGCTGAAAGGGTGATACTTCCGCCTTTGGGGGCGGCAGGATTAACGTAATCAAAATGACTGAAGTTATAGAGGTATTTCGGGGAGCCTAAAATTGAAAAGGCGTAGCCGTCCTCTATCGATTCGGCGTGCGCGAAAAATCCTATCAACGACAGTAGCAGACCTATGAGTGCGCGAGGAAACATCCTGAAAGTTAACTCCTGATTTGGCGCCGCTGACGCTGTGATAACTCAATAATAGATTGAGAATTAATAAACAACCATTTTGGCTGTTGTATCACAAGATTACGTGCAGCCCCAAGACAAATAGCGGGTAAACAGTGTAAGGGAAGAGGGGAGGGTTTGCTTAGCCGTGAGCATAAAAAAAGACCCTCAGAAGAGGGCCTTTTTTTATTCGCTGGGCTTGGACAACAAGAGTGAATTCTGTTTTCGCTGCTATTGCAGCATTGCAGTCGCCATACTCTCGGTACTGCTGTTTGGGTGTGAGCCACTCAGTACGCGTCTTGCTTCACGATAGCGTGACGTCCAGTAAGCTTCATTAAGGTTAGAAATCATTACGCCATTGCTTGTAGAAGCATGAACGAATTGATCGTTACCGAGATAAATACCTACATGACGACCGGTAGAGCCGGCACGGAACAGGACTAAATCGCCTGGACGCAGCTTGTTACGCTGAATCTTCTTACCTGTATCTTCCTGTTCATAAGTTGAACGCGGTAAGTCCATACCAAATTGTTCGCGGAATGTTACCTGGACGAAGGCTGAGCAATCGATACCACGCTTGCTGTCACCACCTAACCGATAACGAACGCCTTTCCAGTCTGCATATTGATCCATAATCTTGGATTTAATATCGACGTTGCGAACCATTGCTTCGAATTCATCCTGAGAGGATTGAAGTAAAAGACCATTTTTGTCTTTAACTGCATGCATCTCAGTTTGTGCGTTTTCTGTGTTCGAAGAATGAGTACCACTACACGCGGAGAGTAAAATTGCCGCGCCAATTGCGGGTAAAGCCCGCAGCACATATCTCAGAAACGGTTGAGACTTGACCATGTATGTTGTTTTCCCTTGCTGTCCTTAACGAAACCGAAGTTCGTTATCAAATTGCCCAAAAACCAAGCGAGATTATCTGTTGCTTTCAGCTTGGGCAAAGGCTTAGCCAGGAAATTGTGTGGTACAACACACTTTTAATTGGAATTAGACCATTTATGCCACATTTCTGTGCAACGAGGTCGAGATTACCGTAATGGTTAGGGGAATGCGAGAGGTTTTATCTGTTTTTTAATAAGAAATAATGATGTAAAGCAATGTAACTATTGATGTAAAAGCCGGTGACTAAGTATTGTGCTCATTTGGCTTAAAAGCGCAGCAGAATGCGGGCTGCGAGCAATATTCCGCTTTCGCCTATTTACAATCTCGTTAAATAGAATGGCCCGGCAATCTGTAAATATTGTACAGGCCATAATAAAAAGCTATGTCATCGAGAATAAGTATTTTCTTAAAAAAACTTATTTAGCGGCTTTTTTTGGCAGTTTTCTATCCAGCCAATTGACAAGCATGTCACTTGCCGGGGTCATTAACCACCAGCTTGCGCCGACCAATACCACTGACAATGAGCCAACCATGATATCGGTAAACCAGTGCGCACCGATCATCAGGCGCGGCATCGAGAAGATGACGGTAATCAATACGGCAATCGCGAATGCGCGTTTGCCAAGATAGCGCAGCATAAAGACGCTGAAGACCATCAACATCATGCCGTGATCGCCCGGGAAGCTGTCACCGGAGGAGTCTTTGGTCGGAATACCCGTCAATTCGCTTACGCGATTAACGTGCTCGAAGCTCAGCGATGGACTCTTATGCGCTACCGGCAACTGGTGGCCTAACTGATTAAGCACCACGGCGGTGAGTAACATCACGATACCGATAATCACCATCCTGCGGCGGCCTTGGCTGTCTTCCTTTAAATAGTAAGAAAGGTACAGCAGACCCATCGCCACCAGTGAGCAGATGTCAAAGGCGCGGTTGTTGGTCACGGCAACGATATGCAGGAACGTCTCGCTGGTGGCCAGATGCCGGTTAAAATAGAAAAATATCGACGAATCGATTGGTGCCCAAAAACCGTGGTTAATCGGCAGGTAAAAGGATAAAAACAGGGCAATACCGACCACGTTAAGCAGCAGTATCAACGGTAAATTACGGCGGAACATAGAGCTAAACCTATTCAAATTTGTTTTTAGACGTCGTTACGGCCGATACAGTAAGCCTGCTAAGTTAAACGAATCTTCAACAAAATTGATTGCAGCACATTCCAGTCGGTTTTATCGCGGGATATTATTTCAATTCTGCTGTCTAACGGCGCCCCTGGTAATGTCTCAATGTTCAAATCTTGGCCTTGGCGATTAACCTGTAAAGTTCCCTCTTTTATACGCACCACGGCTTTGACCCTTTCTGCCGGTGCCTGTCGCGCCCAGTCGAGGAACCCTGCCGTATCAAAAAGAGTGTCACCATCAAAAATCCAGCCGCAGCTGGCGTAACCACCGGCCTCATTGAGCGCGCGCCGCCAACGTTGATGCCCCGGAAGGCTTAACGCGGCCAGTCCCTGCTTTGACTGATGGGGGTGATGATGCTGACCGTCAGGCAGTTCTCGCTGGTTGCGGCGCGGTTCGTCGAGCAAGTCAGGGTTTATATTCCCCTGAGAAACGCGTTCGACTCTCAGCGCCGGATCCTGAGTGCCAACCCAGCTCGCCAAGGCCAGATTATCGCTATCAACATAGGCATCGATTTTATTGGCAACAACGATGTCGGCAGCGGCCAGCTGGTCGCGGAAGTTTTCATTGGTCACTACGCGAGGATCGGCGAGCTGACGCGCATCGAGCAGGCAAAGCGTAGCATTCAGCGTCAACCAGGACTGATAAACGTCGGAGGTAAGCAGCGAGAGGATCTGTTTAGGATGGCCCAAACCGGTGGGTTCAATAAGCAGCCTATCTGGTTTAGCCTGCTTGAGCAGCATATTCAGGCCTATCTGCATCGGTAAACCGTTAACACAGCACATGCAGCCACCGGGGATCTCTTTGAGCACTGCGCCGCTGTCGGCCAGCAGTGCGCCGTCGATGCCGATTTCACCGAATTCATTGACCAGCACCGCCCATTTTTCATTTTGCGGCTTGTTGGCAAGCAGATGACGAACGGTGGTGGTTTTTCCACTGCCGAGAAAACCGGTGATCAAATTTGTTTTAGTCATGATGTCATCCTTAAGCTCATTCACATGTTTTTTAAGCCGTTATGCACGGTATGCGGATGATTTATCGTAATATTGGTCGCCATAAGATGCTCCCCCATAAAAAGAAAATCTAGCGAATTGCAGCTAAATCTACCTGGAAAGCTCTTTTTTCTACACGCATTGCGGATAACGCAATGACTAATTCTGCCTTCGTTGCCGAGGCATTACTCGCTGAGTCAACCCGCAGCATCGTGACATAAATACAACGCTAACCTACTGCGTGGTATACTGTTTCTCACTATTGCTCATAGAGAGAGGACACCATGCGGCTTTATCAGGAAATTGGTAATCAGTTGCGTGAGGCCATTGCTTCTGGACAGCATCAGCCCGGTGACCGTCTTCCTCCCGAACGTGATATTGCCGAGCGTTTTTCGGTCAGCCGCAGCGTAGTGCGTGAGGCGCTAATTATGCTTGAGCTTGAGAAGGTTGTGGAAGTGCGCAAAGGCTCCGGCGTTTATGTGCTTGAATCTTCTACCGAGCTCCCCGCCTTTGGTGATAGCGGTTACGGCCCGTTCGAGCTGTTACAGGCACGACAGTTGCTGGAAAGTGAAGTGGCGGCGTTTGCCGCCGTGCAGGCCACCAAGGCTGATATTCTCAAAATGCGCGACGCTATTGAGCTTGAAAAAAGCTTTGTAGCGCGGGGAATTATTGATGAAAGTGCCGATGAACTGTTTCATACGCTGCTGGCGCAGGCCTCACAAAATAGCGTTCTGGCCAATATGGTTTACGAACTGTGGCAGGTGCGAAAGCACAGCCCAATGTGGCAGCGGTTGCATCAGCACGTGGGTGACCAAAATTACAGTGAGCTGTGGCTGAACGATCATCAGCAAATCTTGCAGGCTATTTTGCGTCGTGAGCCAAAAGCCGCCAAGCAGGCGATGTGGCAGCATCTTGAAAACGTGAAAAGCAAACTACTTGAGATTTCAGATGCGGAAGATCCGGCGTTTGACGGCTATCTGTTTCGTTCAGTGCCCGCCAGTCTGAATGACTAACGGGCGATAATCAGCCAACGCCAGGTAAAAACCTTTATTTGACCAGATTCGCTACGGTTGCTTTCGCCCCGATACTTTGCAGACTTGAATAAGCACGCAGAATGGCGTCAACCGCCGATTGATTGGCGGGCAATGCGTCACCAAACACGCTCTTAAGTCCCAGAAGTGCCAGCACTCGCGCTTCACCATCCGCATTTGACTCAACGATTTCTCGCAGCTTGGCCGCCATCGGATCTTTTATTTCGATGGCCTGGCCCGCGTCGTCAACACCGCCAACGTAGCGCATCCAACCGGCAACGCCCAGTGCCAGACAAGAAAAATCACCACCGTGTTGCAGGTGCCAGCGCAAGGAGTCGAGCATCCGCTGTGGCAACTTTTGCGTACCGTCCATCGCAATTTGCCAGGTACGGTGTTTGAGCGACGGATTGCTGTAGCGCTCAATCAGGCTGTCGGCGTAGGTTGTCAGGTTAATGCCGGAAACGCTCAGCGTTGGCGCCTGCTCTTCCAGCATCAGGCGATATGCCGCGCGGCGATAGTTGTCATCCTCCATGCAGACATTAATAAACTGATAACCGGCCAGATAGCCGAGATAGGCCAGAAACGAGTGGCTGCCGTTTAGCATGCGCAATTTCATTTGTTCAAACGGCAGTACGTCATCGACCAGCTGTGCGCCAACGGTTTCCCAGGCAGGACGGCCCGCCACGAAATTGTCTTCAATAACCCATTGAATGAAAGGCTCGCAGGCTATCCCACACGGGTCGTCAATGCCGCCCAATGCGTTGCTGATTTCAACCTCATACTCTTCAGTGAGGGCTGGAACAATGCGGTCAACCATCGTGCTTGGGAAGGTGACTGACTCGTGGATCCAGGCGGCTAATGTCGGATCTTTTGCCTGCGCCAGGCCGAGGATGGCGTTTTTGACCACGTGACCGTTTTCGGGGATGTTATCGCAGGAAAGAATGCTGAAACCGGGCAGTCCACGCTGATGGCGCAGGCGCAGAGCTTCAACGAGGAGGCCTGGGGCGGTTGCCGGTGACACTCCGTCGTTGAGATCTTTCACAATATCGGGGTGCTGTAAATCGAGTTTGCCGCTAACCGGCTCGATGCAGTAGCCTTTTTCGGTGATAGTCAGTGAAACTATGGCCACCTGCGGCTCTGCCAGTTTCTCAACAATAGCCTCGATGCCCTCAATTCTTCCGTGCATCGACTCATGGACTGCGCCAACGATAATGGCCTGATTTCCGGCCGCGCCTTTCTCCAGCACGCTAAACAGGTGGTCTTGCTCACGCAGCGCCCGTATTAAATTATCGCGACCAAACAGCGAAATCTCGCAAATACCCCAATCGCCCCCCTGTTTATTCAGCACACGATCGGTCATCAGCGCCTGATGTGCCCGATGAAAGGCACCAAAACCAATGTGCACGATGCGCGTTTTGAGCGCCTGACGGTCGTATTGAGGTAGTTGAACTTCAGCGGGCAAAGCGCCAGTGGAAATCTTGTTCATTTTGACTCCATCACATTCAAGCAAGAATAAATTGGTCAGGCCAAAAGCACTCAGAGAACGATTTAATGGATTATTAACGTTGATATGAGCCGTTTAGTCATGGGCTCAGTGTAAAGTGATATGACAGCAATGAAAATTGGTAAGTCCAAATATTAGGCCGCATTTGTGAGGCGGATCAAAACTCTGTCAGGTGCAATAAAATGGCAGGCAAAAAAAAGAGCGCCGTAGCGCCCTTTATGACAACAGGTGAGGGCATTGCCCGGCCTTATGCACGACCCATATAGCGATGTTCGGCAATATGAATCTGAATTTTGTCACCGGCACTCAGATATTCTGGCACCTGAATGACCAGACCCGTGGTCATGGTGGCGGGCTTGTTGCGAGCACTGGCCGAGGCACCTTTAATACCCGGTGCGGTTTCAACGATTTCCAGATCAACCGTCTGCGGCATCTCAAGCGCCAGCAGCTGCGTGTCGAGCAGCAGTACTTGCATACCCGCCAGGCCACCTTCAGGAATGAACAGCAGCTCTTCTTCAATCTGAGATTTGTTGAAGGTATAAGGAGTGAAATCTTCGTCATCCATAAAGATGTACTCGTCGCCGTCAACGTACGAGAAGTTCACTCGGCGGCGGGTCAGCGTAACGGTATCGATGATATCGTCACCTTTGAAACGCTCTTCAACCTTCATACCCGTGCGCACGTCCGAGAAGCGCATTTTGTACAAGGTACTTGCGCCACGTGCGCTAGGACTTTGAACATCGATATCTTTTACCAGCAGCAATTTACCGTCGTAATTTACAACGAAGCCGCGTTTAATTTCATTAGCACGTGCCATAAAAATAACCTGTTTGCAAAAAGTTTGGATAATGGGCGACACGTTACTCGCGCCGCCGATTTCAGGCAAGCAGATAGCGCAAAAAGAGTGATGAAAAGAGTGCCGAAAGGCGTTATTGGCGATTTAACTGGTGAGCATTTCACCGTACTGCTATTGTCTGGCGATAACAGAGTTTACATGTCAATTCGCAGCCCAGAGGGGAGCTACCGATGGACTGTCGATCAGACTGCGGCGCGTGCTGTATCGCGCCCTCAATTTCCAGCCCGATCCCGGGCATGCCAAACGGTAAGCCCGCCAACACGCGGTGCGTTCAACTTGCAGATAACTTCCAGTGCAAGATTTTCACTTCACCGCTGCGACCGAAAGTTTGTGCCAGCCTGCAGGCGAGTCGAGAGATGTGTTTTACACACCGAGAGGATGCGCTTACCTATCTTATTAAGCTTGAGGAAGAGACCGCACCTTAGCGCAAATCACGCGGAGTACACTTTCTCTGAACCCAAGCCGACTTGACGCGAACATTTCCTTGATGATTTTTTGACCTACCTCTAATTCATAAGAAAGTCATATCTCACTCTGCGAAACACAGTAGGGATATGTGATTTATATCACATTTTAACCCTCTTTCAACGTGTTAGGTTTAATTAGTCCTTAATTAGGATTAATTATGCAACCGGCATGTTTTCCCGCCGGACTTCGACAATGCAGCTTTGCCTCCGGAGTTAACGATGAACGGGATAGACTATTTTGTCATGGCGCTTTATGCGCTGATGATTGTAATGACCACGCTGTGGGCGATGCGTAAAGTGGGCAACACAGGGGATTTCTTTGCCGCAGGGGGAAAAATGCCCTGGTGGTTGTCGGGTATTTCACATCATATGTCGGGTTACAGTGCGGCGGTGTTTGTCGCGTATGCCGCGGTGGCCTATAAGTACGGATTGACTATTTACTTCTGGTGGGCGTTTCCCATTTCTATCGCAGTTTTCATTGGCTCGGTTATCTTCGCACCGCGCTGGGCACGACTGCGAGTCCATATGAATATCGAATCACCGATGGAGTATCTTGCAACGCGTTATAACGTACCTACCCAGCAGATTCTGGCATGGAGCGGCGTATTCCTAAAAACTTTTGATGTAGGCGCAAAATGGGCCGCCATCTCAATAATCATCAATGTGTTCACCGGGCTTGACCCTCTGTTAGGCATTGGCATCTCGGGCATTCTCTGCCTCTTTTATACCGTACTGGGCGGCCTGTGGGCTGATGCCTGTAATGATTTTGGTCAGTTTATCGTACAGTTTATTGCTGCAATTGTGATGGTGGTGGCAGTGGCATTTCATCTCGGCGGATTCAGCAATCTGCTGACCATTTGGGACAGATTGCCCGCAGGTCACACCGACATTGTTGCCGGACCTTATTCTATGGGCTTTATTCTGGCTTATTTCGTTATTTACACACTGAGTTACAACGGCGGCACATGGAATCTGGCCCAGCGTTTTATTGCCTCGCCACGCGGTAAGGATGCCCGTAAGGCGGCACTGCTTTCTTCAGTTCTTTATCTTGTCTGGCCGTTGATTTTGTTTTATCCGATGTGGGCCGCGCCGCTGCTATTCACGAATATTGCCGATCCCGCACAGTCTTATTCCATTATGGCGATGCAATTGTTACCCAACGGCCTGATTGGGCTGGTGCTGGTCGCGATGTTTACGCACACCTTATCCATGACCTCTTCGGACTCCAATGCGATAACTGCCGTGGTTACCCGTGATATTTTGCCGGTGCTGTTCCCGAAACAGTTTGGGCAGGGGCAATCGTCGTTGCTGGTTGCTCGCGTCGTAGTGGTGTTATTCATTCTGACAACCCTACTTATCGCTGTGAATGCCAACCGTTTTGGTGGCGTACTGACGCTACTGATCGTTTGGTTCGGTGGGCTGGTGGGACCCATTTCTATCCCGATGCTGCTTGGTCTGCTGCCGTGGTTTCGCAAATGCGGTTCGACGGCCGCCATTACCTCATGGGCGGCCGGGGTATCTGCGTTCTTCCTGGTGAAATTTGTCATCCCTGATATGAGCACCACTCAGGTGGTCGCAATCCCTGTCTTGCTGTCACTGGCTGTTTACACGATCGGCGGTTTACTGCGCCGCACCCCGGTCAGCATTGAAGTCGATACTTTGCTAAATGCGTTAAATCAGGATCAAGCAGAAAATCTGCCTGCGCCAAAAGTTAATCCCGATTATCAAACTGAATCACGATAAATTACAGTAGGTTATTATATGAACTCACCACATTATACGCGACGGGCCGAGCGCCTGAATGTTGAAGTTTTTGGAACTCGGCAGGAAATGGGGCAAGCCGCCGCCGCCGATGCCGCGCAACATTTGCGGCAACGGCTTGAGCAGCAAAAAAAGGTGCGGATTATTTTTGCCGCTGCACCGTCGCAAAACGAGTTTTTAGCGCATCTGGTACAGGCAAACGACATCGACTGGGGGCGGGTAGAAGCCTTTCATATGGATGAGTATGTCGGATTGTCCGCAAACTCTTCGGCCTTGTTTAGCCAGTATCTGACCGAGCATTTGTTCGATAAAGTCAGGCCGGGCGTCGTTCACAAGATCCCGCCCTCGGGTGATCTCCAGCAGCTGTGCGCGCAATACGCCAGCCTGCTGCAACAGGCCCCAGTAGACATGGTCTGCCTGGGGATAGGTGAGAATGGTCATTTGGCGTTTAACGATCCGCCGGTGGCGGATTTCAATGACGCTAAGCTGATGAAAGTGGTCGAGCTTGACGCGGTATGTCGCCAACAGCAGGTAAACGACGGGTGTTTTGCAACGTTTGATGCCGTTCCGACGCACGCACTGACGCTAACGATTCCAACCCTGATGGCCGCGGGGCGTCTGTTTTGCATGGTTCCCGGAAAAAATAAGCACCGGGCGATTGTGCAAACGCTGACCGCGCCGCAGTCGGTTGCCTGTCCTGCCACGGTGTTGCGCACGCATCCTTCCTGCACCCTTTATACCGATATCGAGGGTTTTGGGGAGCTGGGGAATGCGTGAGACAACGTTGCGTGGCAGGGATTATCGCAGTGAGCAGCCGATTGAAATCACCGCGCATGACGGTGTTATCAGCCATATACGCCCAATAGCCGAGGGGAAGAGCCTGCCATTCATTGCGCCGGGGCTGGTGGACTTGCAGGTCAATGGCTTCGGTGGCGTTGACTTCAATACGTATCCTTTCGCCGAAGAGTCGGTCGAGCAGGTGACGCGGGCTATGTGGCAGCAGGGCGTAACGACCTTTTTACCCACAGTTATTACCAATGACGGGCATGAAATTGAACAGATGGTGGCAACGCTGGCGCGGGCGTGCCAGCAGTTTCCGGCTGTTGAACAATCCGTTGCCGGTATTCATTTGGAAGGGCCTTTTTTATCGGCGCAGGAGGGTCCGCGAGGCGCACATGCGCTTGCCCACATTACAGCCCCTGATTGGGCGTTGTTTCAGCAGTGGCAGAAAGCCGCTCAGGGGCGTGTTCGTTTAATTACGCTGTCCCCGGAATGGCCGCAGGCGGATGATTTTATTCGCCAGTGCGTCGCCGATAACATCGTGGTATCCATTGGGCATACGGCCGCCAGCGCCGCGCAAATCGCTTCGGCCGTCAAGGCAGGCGCTCGAATGTCCACGCATCTTGGCAACGGTGCGCATCTGACATTGCCTCGCCATCCCAACTATATTTGGGAGCAGTTGGCGCAGGACGACCTCTGGTGCGCGATGATTGCCGATGGGGAACATTTACCACTGTCGGTACTGAAAGTTTTTATCCGTGCCAAAAATGGGCGCGCGATGCTGGTCAGTGATGTCACCAGCCACGCCGGTATGCCGCCGGGTTGTTATCACTCGCACATCGGCGGTGAGGTGGTATTAAGTGCCGAAGGCAGGCTGTCGATGGCAAATAATCCCGCGCTGCTGGCTGGATCGGTGCAGGGGTTATTGCACGGCGTCAATACACTGGTTAAAAACGCGATTGTTCCCTTGGCGGAGGCGATTGATATGGCTTCAATTCGTCCGGCATTAAGCCTGAATCTGCCCGTTCAACAGGGGCTTGCAGTCGGTGCGCCGTTGGATGCCATTATGTTACGGTCAGGGGAGGGGAATACGCTTCAACTGGTGGCAACCTACAAACAAGGGGCTGAAGTATGGCGCGGTGAATAGTTTGACCTGCAGATCCGGTGTCATGTAATAATGTAATGCTAAGGCAAAGAGCGATGGAAAGTCATGACATGAAAGACCCAGGCAAAGGACCCGCGCTGCTGCGCCAGTATAATGAAAAACGTGTACTGGCCTATCTTCGCCAGCAGAAAATCAGTTCTCGTCTGGATATTTCACGCGCGCTGGCGTTAAGCAAAAACACTATTTCCCTGATAGTTGATGACCTGCTTGCGCTGGGCTATGTGGAAGAGCAGGGCGTGGCCCAAACCAATAGCATCGGGCGACCTAAAATTCACGTGGCGCTGAAGCCCTCGGCGATTAAAGCCGCCGGTATCATGATTGAGCGTCACCGCCTGCACTGGATGGTTTGTGATTTTTTCTCGCAAATCATCGATGAAAAAACCCTTACGCTTGATACGTCCAATCCTCAGGCAGTGCTAAGCGAGATAACGCACCACTGTCAGCAGTTGCTTCTGGACTGGCCGGATCTGGTGGGTATTGGGGTGGGTTTCCCCGGTATTATTGACCAGCAGCAGGGTATTTTGCACATCTCCTCGCACCTTGGTTGGGGAGAGGTCAGTCTGCAGCCTTTACTAACCTGCGCAAGCTCGGTTCCGGTGAGCGTTTGGAACAATGTGAAGGCGGCGGCGCTTATTGCCCGCGAGGGCGAGATAGCCAGTGAGCATGCCGCCTGCTTTTATCTGCGTATCGGTGAGGGCATTGGTGGCGCACTGTTGACTGAACACGGTGTGTATTCCGGGGGCAGTTGGACGGCGGGCGAGGTGGGTCATTTATCAGTATTACCCGATGGGCCGCTGTGTTCATGCGGACAGCAGGGGTGTCTTGAATCGTTGATCGGCTTTTCGGCGATTAACCGGCAGTTGGAACAGCGCCAGCCGGGATTAAGCTGGGAGACTCGTCAGCAATCTACAGAGATTGTGGACGAGGTGATGGCGGCGTCTGGTCGCCTATTAGGGAAGGCGCTCAGCCAGATAGTGCATTTGGTTAATCCGAAGACCTTACTGATTGACTGCCCGTATAATATTCATCCTTTATTTGTCGAAAATACCCTGGCGGCGGTACGGCAATTTACGCTGACCTTTCCTTTTAGCCGCACGCAGATTACGTTTGTGGCCGAAAGGCTCAATCCTGCACAGGGTCTGGCACTGGCGATGCTACAGCGTTTCGAACAGGTCTCCCTCACTTGATCCCTTAGAGGCTACTCTTCTGCCTTTAAGGCCTGCATCGAACATAACCCCTTAACCGTAAACGTTAAGTAACCTGTTGCGTTTCAACCGCTTGAACGGGAGCGTGCAACGGTTCCTTAATGCGCCAAATACAGCCTACTGCAACCACCACCATCGCCAGCGCGGCGTAAAACACCGCGTAATAATTGGCAAATTGGGCGACTAATCCGGCAATTGAACCCGCCAATATCCAGCCGACGCGTGTTGAATTGGTAAACAGCGTGGTTGCCGCACCCGCCTGTCCCGGCATCAAATCCTGAAAATAAAGCATTCCGATGCCGGCTAAAACGCCGATAAACAGTGCGTTCAGTAATTGGATGGCAATCAGTGCTGCCGTGCCGGTGAAAAACAGTAGGCTGGCATAAAAAATTACTCCGCTAACCACGGCAAAACGCATCAGCAGGCGCTTGCCCAGCTGTTTTGCCAGATATCCGGCAATCAGCATGGTCGGGATCTCAAGGCAGGCCGCGCTGCCCATCAGCATACCCGCCAGCTTTGAGGGCAAGTGCAGTTCTTTCACCACGTACAGCGGCATGTTAATCAGATAAATACTGTTGGCCGCCCACATCAGTGAACAGGCGACAAACAGCATTAACGTATCGCGGCGGTTATTGCGCGGCGCTTGTAATGTGGCGGTGCCGGTTAATACCGCCTTCGGCATGGACGGTAGAAAAGAGCGCACCATGAGCCCGCACAGTAAAAACGCCACCGCAGCGGCGCAGTACATAAAGGTAAAGCCGAAACCTAGCGCTAGCGCAAAGGCCAGCGGCGGGCCGACAACCCAGGCCAACGATACCTGTGCGCGCAGTATTGAGCTGAACATCACCGCTTCACGACCCGTTTTGTCGGCGTGCTCGCGAGCAAGGGCAAACATCTGTGGGTTCGCGGTAGAACCAAAGCTTGAGAGCAGCACGCCTACCAGCAGTAACAGAAAATAGCTGCGATTAAAGGCAAACAGTACACAGCCCATCGCGCCGAGAATGCAGCAGAACAGAATCAGTGTTTTCCTGTCGCCTTTCTTATCAGACCAGGTGCCGAGAAACTGGCTTACGAAAATCCCCATTACTGCACTGCCGGTAAAAAACAGCCCAACCATAAACGGTGAAACCTTGACTTCGGTGCTTAGGAATAAGCTCAAGGTCGGTGTTTGTAGCGCACCGGCGATGCCGGTCAGAAACGCAATAATCAAAAAGGCGCTGGAGGTCATGTCGGGCAGACGAAGGCGACGCGCGGAAGTGCTAGACACTGTCATTTTAGGCTTGTACCAGAACAATAGGGAAACGTGAGGACAAATTTTGCGCGGATTTTACGCCTGTTTTAATTAATAAACATCCGTTTTGATCGTCAAAATCCTGCTGTTTCAATGCCGTTGAACTAAGAGCGCCATAAAGCGCACGGGATGCTAAAAGTACGGAAGAGACTACACTACGTACAGCAAGCTTCAGCCTGATGATGCTTGCCTGTCAGCTTAGCTTCAGCTTTTCCCTACAGGATTGCCTTCATGAAAGTTAAAAATGGGAAAATGTGCGTAGCATCATAAAAATGCAACGCCGAAACACGCAATGCTTGCAAAATAAGCGGCGCAGATTGAGACTGATTGAAACGTTTCAGCGTTGTTGTGTTATTAAATTTAACCCGACGACGCTCCTTTTTTCTCATTAAAGCTGAAACGATTCAAGTTCAGCAGGAGAGGAGAATTATGTTCCAGTTGTCACAGCAAGACATTCACCTGGGCGCAGCCGCAGGCACTAAAGAAGAAGCTATTCGTCAGGTGGCGGCTGCGCTTACTGCAGCAGGTCGCGTAGGCGAAGGTTATGTAGATGGAATGCTGGCCCGAGAGCTGCAAACCTCAACCTATTTGGGTAATGGCATTGCCATCCCACACGGCACAACTGATACGCGCGACTTGGTATTGAGCACCGGTGTTCAAGTATTCCAATTCCCGCAGGGCATTGCATGGGGTGACGACCAGAAGGCTTACATTGTTATCGGCATTGCTGCGCGCTCCGACGAGCATTTGTCACTTCTACGTCAACTGACACACGTGCTCAGCGATGAAAGCGTTGCTGAACAGCTGGCAAAAACGGATTCTGCGGAAGAACTTCGCAGTCTGCTGATGGGCGAAAAAACCGCCGCGGAATTCCGATTTGACCCCCAGCTGATTTCAGTGGACGTGGCGGCCGACAGCCTGATTACCCTGCAGGCCCTGAATGCCGGTCGTCTGCAGCAAATCGGCGCCGTTGATACTGCCTTCGTCAGCGATGTTGTCAGCCGTAAACCGATGAACCTCGGCCAGGGTATCTGGTTAAGCGACAGCGTTATTGGCAACCTGGGCAATGCTGCTGTCGTAAGCCGTGCTGCCAATGCTTTCGAAAGTGAAGGTCAAAAAGTGGCGCTGCTGCTGACCGTTGCCGTGAGTGATGACCAACCGCTGAACATGCTGAACTACCTCGGTGATTTGTTGAAGTCTGGCAAGGCCGATCGTTTACTCACCGCCGATCCGGTGGGCATTCTCGCTCTGCTGACCAGTGAAGTCGAAGAGCAAAGTGAAGTGCTGACGGCAGAATACGTCATTCGAAATGAGCACGGCCTTCACGCTCGTCCGGGTACAGCGCTGGTTAACTGCATCAAGCAGTTCAACAGCGATATTACCGTAACCAATCTCGACGGCAGCGGTAAACCTGCCAACGGCCGCAGCCTGATGAAAGTCGTGGCGCTGGGCGTTAAAAAAGGACATCGCCTGCGCTTTACCGCCAGCGGTGAAGACGCTGAATTAGCATTGAAATCTATCGGCGAAGCGGTTGCCGAAGGACTCGGGGAGGGCGCATGAGCCGTCGAGTAGCAACAATTACGTTAAATCCTGCTTACGATCTGGTGGGATTTTGCCCTGAAATCGAAAAGGGTGAAGTTAACCTGGTTCAAACGGCCGGGCTGCACGCTGCCGGTAAAGGGATCAATGTTGCCAAAGTACTTAAAGATTTGGGCATCGATGTCACCGTAGGCGGTTTTTTGGGTAAAGAGAATCAGGACGGCTTTCAGCACCTGTTCAGCAGTCTGGGCATTGCTAACCGTTTTCAGGTGGTAGAAGGCCGTACTCGCATCAACGTTAAACTGACCGAAAAAGACGGTGAAGTCAGCGATTTCAACTTCTCTGGATTTGAAGTCACCCCGCAGGACTGGGAGCGTTTTGTTAATGATTCCCTGAGCTGGCTGGGACAGTTCGACATGGTAGCCGTGTGCGGCAGTCTGCCTGCGGGCGTGGACCCACAGGCGTTTACCGACTGGATGACTCGTCTGCGCAGCCTGTGCCCGTGCATTATTTTCGACAGCAGCCGTGAAGCGTTGGTTGCCGGACTGAAAGCCGCGCCTTGGTTGGTAAAACCAAATCGCCGTGAACTGGAGATTTGGGCTGGACGCAAGTTTAACGATTTAAGTGACGTTGTTGAGGCTGCTCATGCCCTTCGTGACCAGGGGATCGCCCACGTGGTTATCTCTCTGGGGGCTGAGGGTGCGCTGTGGGTTAACGCCTCCGGTGCCTGGATTGCCAAGCCCCCGGCCTGTGAAGTTGTCAGCACCGTGGGTGCGGGTGATTCAATGGTGGGCGGACTGATTTATGGATTGCTGATGCGCGAATCAAGCGAGCACACGCTGCGCCTGGCAACTGCCGTAGCGGCACTGGCAGTGAGCCAAAGCAATGTTGGTGTCACCGATCGCCCACAGTTGGCGGCGATGATGGCACGTGTTGATCTGAAACCTTTTAATTGACAGCAGGAGAGACAGAATGAAAACGCTGCTGATAGTAGATAAGACGGTCGGACAGGCAAGTGCTCATCTGGCAAAAACGATGCTTGCTGCCGCCGCTGAAAAAGCCGGTCATCAGGTCGTCACGAGTGCCGCCGAGGCTGAGCTGGTATTAGCGATAGGTGATGCAGTGCCTGCGGATGCACAACTGTCGGGTAAAAATGTTTATCTGGGACAGGCGGCCGACGCCGTTCGCGAACCCGATGTTTTCATTGAGCGTGCGGTAGCCCAAGCCAAGCCTTATCAGGCACCGGTTCAGACCTCAGCAGCAGCTCCGGCAGCGGCGGGTCCAAAACGTATCGTCGCGGTTACTGCGTGCCCAACCGGCGTAGCACACACCTTTATGGCGGCAGAAGCCATTGAATCCGAAGCTAAAAAACGCGGCTGGTGGGTGAAGGTTGAAACGCGTGGCTCCGTAGGGGCGGGTAACGCCATTACTGCTGAAGAAGTAGCCGCCGCCGACCTGGTTATTGTCGCTGCCGATATTGAGGTGGATCTCGAGAAGTTTGCGGGTAAGCAGATGTACCGTACTTCTACCGGTCTGGCCTTGAAAAAGACCAAGCAGGAGCTCGATAAAGCACTGGTTGAAGCCGAACTGTACGAGCCTAAAAAGCAGGGGCAGAGCTCTTCAGGCAAGAAAAAGGAGACCGGCACCGGCCCTTATCGCCACCTGTTGACCGGCGTGTCTTACATGCTGCCAATGGTTGTGGCGGGGGGGTTATGTATCGCGCTGTCGTTTATTTTTGGTATCAAGGCCTTTGAAGTGAAAGGCACGATGGCTGCCGCGCTGATGCAGATTGGTGGCGCCTCAGCCTTTGCACTGATGGTTCCTGTACTGGCGGGCTTCATTGCCTTCTCTATCGCTGACCGCCCGGGTCTGACGCCTGGCTTAATCGGCGGTATGCTGGCGGTAAGCACCGGTGCAGGCTTCATTGGCGGTATCATTGCCGGTTTCCTGGCGGGTTACGTTGCCAAGTTTATCAGCACCAAACTGCGTTTACCGCAGAGTATGGAAGCGCTTAAGCCGATACTGATAATTCCGCTGATTGCCAGCTTGATAACGGGTTTGGTCATGATTTATGTGGTCGGTACGCCGGTTGCTAAAATCATGTTGGGCCTGACCGCCTGGCTGCAGTCTCTGGGCACGGCTAACGCGGTTCTGCTGGGCGCTATCCTTGGTGCGATGATGTGTACCGACATGGGCGGACCGGTTAACAAAGCGGCCTATGCGTTTGGTGTCGCGCTGTTGAGCTCTTCCGTTTACGCACCGATGGCCGCTATTATGGCCGCAGGTATGGTGCCGCCGCTGGCGATGGGTCTGGCAACGTTGCTGGCGCGTCACAAGTTCGAACAGGGTGAGCGAGAAGGGGGCAAAGCCGCGCTGGTTCTGGGACTGTGCTTTATCTCGGAAGGGGCGATCCCGTTCGCGGCCCGTGACCCGATGCGCGTTCTGCCGTGCTGTATAGCAGGGGGTGCCTTGACCGGTGCGTTATCAATGGCCTTTGGCGCAAAACTGATGGCTCCACACGGCGGGCTGTTTGTGCTGCTGATCCCAGGTGCCATTACGCCTGTGTTGCTGTATCTGGTGGCGATTATCGCCGGTACCGTGTTGGCCGGCGTGTCTTACGCGGTTCTTAAACGCTCTGATGCCGCGCTTGCTGCAAAAGTCGTTGCCAACAGCTAATCTGTCAAACGCTTGTAATCAGCACTGCTCTCGGGCAGTGCTTTTTTTTGCCTGTGTTTTTTTATTTACATGATCACGTCATTTATTTAGCCGTAAACATTTTCTTAATTATTAAGCTTTAATGAACGGAGGTTTTCTCCTTAACCATAATAATCGTCCTATCGCTCTCAGCTTCGTCAACGCTGCATGGGCGTAATAACGGTAAACCTTTTCAATACTTTTTATAAATACGCTATTTGTTGTATTTATTGATCTTTTTTTATAAAAAATTAAACAGGCTATACCAAAATAGCCTTGCGGAAGCTTTACGCTTATTTACGCAAAAAAACTATAGTTACTGCTGATTTCCATAAAATTCCGATAGTGAATTCTAATACCTTGGCCCTCTTATTCATAACCGAGTAGTAGAGCCGAATTTTTATGAAAACTATCACCCCCTTTCTTAACAGGGCAGAAACGGTGTTTGTCGATCCTAAACTTGGAGACACAAAGGGGTCTTTGCATGAAAAAATGACTGGCCGTCACCTCACACCGTCTGTGTATTATCCTCAAATTGTTACACTATTTAATAAGTTGGATAAGTCTGACGATTGGCACCATGATGAAGACGTTTGCCAGTTAGTTAAATTAGTCCTTGATGACGTGACGTTCCGCAACAAATTATCTGATACGACGGTATTTAAGGCGAAGTCTGACGAAACAAACTGCCGCCCGGCAGAGAGCAGTGATAAGCATCGCTTTTTGTCTACTCAACTGGATAAACCAGACCATCCTACCGGCCCGGAGCTGGACGAGTTTCTGCAAATCATCAAAAATGAAGTCGCCTCCCGTGCCGACGAGTGGGCTGACAGCATGTCAGAATACCTACGCGCTCAGCCCGTCGGAGCAGGGCAGACTAAAAAAGCCTCGCCACCCCCTGCGGATATTCTCCTTCCTGTACTAAAAGGTATCACCGAAAGGACCCTGTTACGTGTATTTGAAAATATACTGGGTGCTGAAATAAAAGGGGGGCTTGGGGCGATTAATGATATGCGCAAACTGCCTGAGATTTGTTGCCGGCCAGACACCTCTTTTGTGGATAAACTAATACGTATTCAAGGAGTTATTGATGACAGCACTCACAGGCTGAGTGGTCTACGTAAAGACCAGCAAGAGTGGGTTAATTCTCTTAAAGCTGCACTGAAGCACGTTCAGAAATTTGCCAGTAATTTTGAGAAGGAAAGCAGCTCCAGTGTCTCTTTAAGTTTGGGTCTGTTGGCTGATACCCTCGCGTCTGCACAGTCATTACTTCAGGCTGCGCCTTCTCTTGCTGGTACTAGCGATACACACATTCGCTCACTGACCTCTATTCATCAGTTGGTGACGCAGGCACAAAAATATTACGCATTACCGCCCAATGCTTCGTTTACTGACTTTTTGTCGCAGTTCGAAGGGATGAAACCGCTGACAGAAGCGTTTAATGCCATCTATGAAAAAATACAGACAGTCCTCGCGGTGCTGCCCGAAAATCCCAGTATTGAAAGAAAATTCGAGAGTATTTGTCAGGCCTTTGAGAATACTGCGCCGAAAAAAGTGGCTGAACTCAATAAACTCCTTGGCCAGGATGCGGCAGATACCATCAGGCGAAGTCTGTTACTGGTAAAACAGGCTGGGGCATACCCATCAGACAAAAACCTGATGGTGCAGCTGGACTGGTTTCAGAAACAGGTCCCCTCATTACAACAGTTGTTCTCTGGCGAGTCAGGTAGCACCCGTCAACACGCTCATTCATTAGCGCAGCTTGATACACTGCTCAATATGATCAACCCGGCTACCGGAACCTGGGATAAAGCGAAGGGGCTAGTCAGTCTAATTAACCCTTCCACTTTGCTGTCAGTGCTGGCCGGGACGGCATTACCGGCACTGGCTGGCATTTTCCCTGCTGGCCCACTGGCTCTGCTGACAGCACAGAAAACCCAGGAATTTTACAGCGGCGATGGGTTTAGTGCATCTTGGTCGAAGTCTCTCCGAAATTTTGCCGAATATATCAGCAAAGACATTGCGAAAAATCCTAAGGATTACAGCAGAATAATGCCAAGTGGCGAGGTTTATGCTCCTGCCGTTAACGCGGCTCTGGTGTGGTGGAACAGTTCACCCGCCCAGAGCTGGTCTGACAGCGTTGGCCAGCTGGTTAAAAGTGCCTCATCCACTCATCCTGCTGCTCAGCGAATTTATCAGGGTTATATGGAACTGAGTCTTGGCTGGAAACTGTACCAGGCTTCTAAAGAAAATGACCCACGTGAAGTGGTTAAACACCTTGAAGAAATCCGCGACGTGGCGAAGTCTTATATTATGGACAGCCGTCTGGGGGGCGTGGCTCCGCTTGTCGATTTATTGCCATTGTTACCGGCACTGAGTGCGGCGCGCAAAGAGATAGCACAAATCGGGCCAACAGATTCATGGGGCGGATGGGCAGAACAGCTGGTCGCGAAACTCGCGGACAGTGAAAATCCTACACTACAACAACTAAAAAGCCGGCTGACTGACCAGCTGGAAAGCTGGGCTGCAGAGAAATTATCCACCGCTATTAATGCCGTTCAAATCCTGCCAGGGGCTGACGCGGCTGCGTTGCCGGTAAAAAAAGGCGCAAACAGTGACATTCCTGTAAGTGACGTCACGGAGGCCGATTTCCAGTCTATGGGCGAAACTGAGGCAACGCGTCGGCCAACATCACTCACCTCTTTTAAATATAATGAAGAAAAACCCGCCTCCCAGGTAGTCGACCCCGAAGAAATCCTTGTGGCAGTGATAGACAATGATGGTTTCACTCTCAGCAAGGATGAGGTAGCACTTGCTGCAGGTGGTCTGACTCTGGCTATGGGGGCGGCTGTTGCCGGTGTTGCGGTATGTTATGGTGTTTACAAATACACATCCGCCTCAAAAGATAACTCCCCAGGCACGGCTGATGAGAGTATTCCTTTGGCTGAGCTTCCTGCGGCGAGGGAAGGCGTGGCCATGTCCTCCGGCGAGGATGTTCCTATCTCCTTTGCGCAGTCAGGCTCGTTTAAGAGTGTGCGTACGACGGCCTCTGCCTCTGACCCGCTTAGCGGAGACGTTATCAGAGAAAAGGTAACTTTCCTCAACGGGAAGCATGTAGACAAGGTCTACAGTAATACAACTGAGTCTGCCGTGGAGCCAGCAGAAAAGAGTCACGGGCGGAAACTGATCGCCGGGGTGTGCGTAGGCTTGGGCATGACAGCTCTGGCGGGTACCGCGGCATATAATTACTTTAACCGCGAAGCGGGAAAAGTGGACGATGAAGATAAGAACGATGTCCTCCAGTGCGGTGCAGGTCAACTGCAAACGCACAATGAACACGGCGCGTATTTTAAGCCGGGAGAACATATAAGTGAAAACCAGTTACAGCTTGCGCATGACTATAACAGGATAACCAGGCAATTAGAAACTGACCTGGAAAATCTCAGTGAAATTGCCACTCCCTCCCAAACGCCTGAGCAATGCAAAGTATCGTTGGAGTATCTGGCGTTTTTTATTGAAAGAATAGGCGTTGCGATAGAGCTGGAACTGGATACTTCGCGGTGGAACACCGAACTGCTGAATCAGAAGCAATCAGATGCTAAAGAGATAGAAACGACACTGGATACATCGCATACATCGCGTAAAGGGCGTCATCTCTTGGAATATGAGCCGCTTTCACTCCTATTGAAAAGAATACGTGATGAAAAAAAAAGAGTAATAGAAAGACAAGAAGAACAGAAAATTATTTCAGACCGTAATGAAGTATCAAAGAAAGTGAATGATCTCATCAACGTTCCGACACCTTCAAATACGATTGAAGAATGTGACAGTTCAATAATTCACCTTAATACACTTATAGCAGAATTAAGAAGAGCTGTGGCTATGAAGGTTGAGTTTCCTCAGTCGACATTTAACCTCCTGATGGAAAATCTAGGTAAGCAGGTCGATATTATGTACGACCGTGAAATTCTAATACGGGAAAGCTGGACTGAAGCTGAGGTTATTGACGCAGGGAATATTTGTCTGGCTAAATTTAAGGATGGCGTTGAAGCCCGGTTCGGGGATAAAATGGACGAGACTGCCTATGCGCTGAAATATGCTGACATATTACGAGACAGGCACCTTTCGATAAAAGAAGCCTTTCCTCGTCAAGGTTCAACAATTAACGTTGTTTTTGAGGCTTATTCCGGAAATCCCCGGACCCAGCCTTTAACCCTTCACGAACTCCTGCTTGGAAAGCAATATGCAAGGACGTCTCAGGGAGATGTTATGTGGACTGTTGATGAAAATTATCCCGGTACTAACAGAGTCTATGTATCAGAAGACGCCCAACAGGATATTTACCCTACAAGAGATATTTTACCGAATAAAGGGCTGTGGAAGGTCTTCGAAAATGAACTTCCTGCTTTAAGGCTCGACAGCAATCATAAAGACAAAATAAAGGACTATTTTTATTTTGGTGTTGAACGAATTAAAACTAAACTATTGTCTGAGCGCGGTGTGCCAGATGCAATTAAAAATATTATCCGCAATGGCATTGAGCCTATGGCGGTCAAATTTAATGGACTCGGGCTTAAGGATATAGGGGCCTGGCACGTCAATGACAAAGTGGTGATGTTTAATATGTTTGGCGAGTGGAAGTCATTTAATGATTCCGCTGCCGGAATCGAGAAAAAAGTGCAAGATTTTATTATAGGCGGCCTCACCAAGGAACTTCAGACTTCAGCAAAAGCAAATAAGTCTCGTTTTTTTGCTGAAGCATCTACAAAAATCGTCGCTCGTTCACTACCTACATCCCGCTCGCCATTAGAATTTATGGAGTCCGCAAATCGATTTAATGACTGGCATAGCACTCTTTTTGATCATATGAAAAAAAATCTTGATGATATGAGCCGTTCTCCAGGTGAAGTATTATGCGACGGTATTATTGATATGGCTAAATCGTATGTTACCTATGCATCAATAGTAATGCCAGGAGGGATCATCAAGAGCATCATTATAGATATTATGGCTAGCGTCCTGAAACTGGCACTGGAACATGGAAAATCCGATTATGAGGAATATAAAAAAGAGGCCTATAATGAATTCCTGAACGATATACTGTGTAGTGCAGGAATAGGTGGTCTTGCATTAGGTGTGAAATGGGCGAATAAATTAGCGAAGACGAAAGCAAGAGATGCACTGAGTATTCCATGGGAGAAAGAAAGAATTCGCGTAAGTGTGGATGATATTATTGGAACGCAGTCTAATAAGATAATATATACTAATACTGCCGCAGACAGGGCACTTTATAGGGATAGAGCGCAGGTATTTGAGTCAATTGCCACTCCGTTGGGGGGGGAGGTGCGTTTAACCGCCAGCAGAACCACGGGGGAAATTGTACGCAACCAGGTTATTGACATTTTTTATAAAAATCCCAATGCGAATGTCACGATTTTAAGTGGTACGCATGGTAACCCTAATGGAGTTCGCTCTCGTAATTTGAATGCTGAAATAGATTTTACAATAGAAGATCTGTCACTGGTACCTCGGGCAATACAAGAAAAAGTCACGGTACTTGATTTGGCTCATTCAACAGATGAACATCTAAGGACTATTATCAACCGAGCGAAACACGGAGATGTATTTGTCGGTGCTTTTTGTTTCAGCCGTAATGATAATTTTATACGAAGCGTATTGGACCTGGCTCCCAAAACATCACACGTTCCCGAGGGTAATTTCCTATCAGGCATACCAGCGATGCCTGGTTATTCGAGACCAGCATTTCGCCCTAATAATTTCCTAACAGAAAGGGCGCCAGGCGCCCCCCTGGTTACGCCTGACACTTTGCCTTCTCAAGTCACCGATGAACATTTAACTCTCGCAGGGAATGTTTCGCCGGAGACGGGCCAGCGGTATATTTTTCAGATTGGTGATACCGGGGGTGAAAAATGGCAACTCTTTGATGAATATGCAAGATCTTCAATGAGGAATCATGATATCCCACTTAACCATGTTTTTGGGGAGATGAGGGGTTTACGCCCGGAAAGTTTAGTACAGAAACCCAATATCAATACTCTGTCTGGTCTGACACTCAATGACAGGCTGGATATTCCTGTGCATGGTTCAATTACTGGGCCAGCAGATTCGGGGGTACGCAATTTAGCCTCTTATCAAAGCTTCAGTCCCGCGCAACTGGTTCAAAAGCTGCAGAGCTATGGTCTAAAAGAAGTGGGTATCCTACGAATTGACAGTTGTCATGTAGGGGCCGGCTTTTACCTTCCTGAGGTCAAAAGAATGTTGGATAGGGCGGGAATCAAGGTGGGATATTTGAGCGCACCTAATGGTTATTTGCAGGTAAGTCACTTGCCATTTCTTAAAATCAGACCTGTCTACCAGACTAAATTCTGGGACCCGTGGAATGTTGTTGAAGGTAATGTCAAGCTTGATTTTCCAGGAACAAAATACAGAAATTTCGACTATAAAGATCTGTCATCTCCTTCAGAGAGAAATGCCTATTTGACGACTAAAACGTTGGAGTCTGACGTGGGTCAGGGAGCAGTAGCTGCGGTTGGTTCAGACCTAACCTGGAAAATTATCCGTACCGCATTGTATAATTATCCGCCCTCTTTGGAAAATGAAACGCTTACTCTGAATGACATAGAGCGTGCATTGGCAAATGCGGTAGTAAAGCGCACCCAGCAAGCAAATGGGGTAGAAGAGCGCAACCGGCTAGCAAATGGGGTAGTGGATGTGCGCTTCATGGCTACTAAAATAGAGCATGCCCCAGGGGCAAAAATTTTTAATATGCTAAAAGAGATCAACCAGCAACACATTGTGGACATGCAGCAAGAAAATGTAGAACCGCAATCGATCGAGTCAGATACTCAAGGTTAGCTGGGTCATGTCGCGTTAGAGATTAATTGTTATGTGGGTGAGATAACGTTTTAACCTCATCCTCCTTCTAACAAGTCGTTGCCAACTGATTGACGTAGCCGAGTAAAATAATAAAAGCGTTGCTTAATAGCAGCGCTTTTTTTTTGCAGCAGTTAGGATAGGAACATCGCGATTTTTCACTCCTATCTACTGAGGTAAATAATGACTCACGCCCAGACGTCTCAGCACTTTTCGCTTTCTCAATCCTCTACATTACATCTGCTGTGCGGGAAAATTGCCTCAGGTAAATCAACGCTTTCTGCCACGCTTGGGGCGCAACCCGGCACTGTGATTATCAGTGAAGACAGCTGGCTTGCGCATTTATTTGCCGATGAAATGCACTCTGTGACCGATTACATTCGCTGCTCGGCAAAGCTGAGAAATGCGGTAAAGCCTCACGTCATTGCGCTGCTGAAAGCGGGGATATCCGTGGTGCTGGATTTCCCAGCCAATACCTTGGCGAATCGCCACTGGATGATGAGTCTGGTGAGTGAGTCAAATGCCGATCATCAGTTGCACTATCTCAAGGTGGAGGATGAGGTGTGTAAAGCCCGTCTGCGGGCGCGAAATGAGGCCGGTAACCACGATTTTTCAGCTACCGATGAGCAGTTCGACCTCATAACGCGCTATTTCGTTGAACCAACGGCGGAAGAGGGATTCACCCTCGTTGTGCACGACGCACATTGAGGCCCATTTTTACAACTCGCTGAAATCAAGTTTCAGCTTACCGCAGCTGGCACGCCTATCGGCCCAAATGATGCGGCTATTGCTGGCCATGCTAGTTCAGCGGGTGCCGTGCTGGTCAAGAATCTCAGAAAGTTTGCGCGTGTTCCGAGACTTAATCCCGTTGGCTGGCTTAAGCTGTGATGCTAATAATTCAGTAGCGATTAACCTAACAAAAACGCCGCAAACTTTTCAGGAGTACTGCGTTTTGTCTGATGATTACCGTGTCGATACATTAGCCAAAGGCCACTTTATGATTTGATATTATAAAAGGTCGCGGTAGCCGCCATCACATGCTGCCCATCGTTGCCCGGTTTATGCGATTCTACATTGGTAATATGGTACCCGACTGCACCTGCATCCAACGCTTTCTTAACAAATGCGCTATTTAACTCTTCAACAGACGTTGCCCAACTGACCGACGACACGCCTACAGGTTGCAGGGAGGCAATTTCACGATGTGATAATCCGCTGCGGATCAAAACAGGCTTAACGGCCTGAGGGGAGAATATGGATAAAACATCATTAACTAAGTTTTTCATGAAATTACACCTTATTATTCATCTTCTGAATCGGGTATTGAGCCGCACCGTCAATGAAAGAAAATGATTGCTCACCTAAATTATTGAACGGGCACAGCACTAATAAATACCTTTTCGTGTAACTATTTTTAGCTTTAATTGCTAATTACTTGTTAAAAAAAGTTCTGCCACACTTAACGTGATATTTAGGGATGATATTTTCAGTTGGTTACAGGTTGGGTGTTTTTGACATGAATACAGGGGAGGGAATGAACCACTTGTGGGCATAAAAAAGCCCGATCAATTTCGGGCTTTTTAACCAATAAAAGTTTATTTATGCGCGCTATCAGGCCGCAGCTTCATCGTCATTGGCTTTTTGCTGTGATTTCAACCAGGCAATTTCATCAATCCAGATATCCGGATTAACGGTTTCGAGGATCATCGGAATATTATCGAAACGCGGATCGGCCATGATATAGCTGAACGCCGTTTTCCCAATATTGCCTTCGCCCAGACTGTTATGGCGGTCAACGCGGCTGTTGAATTCGCTTTTGGCGTCATTCAGATGCATACCACGCAGGTACTTGAATCCGACGACGTCCGAGAAGTTTTTGAAGGTGTGTTCACAGGCTTCGCGGGTTCTCAGGTCGTAGCCTGCCGCGAAAGCGTGACAGGTGTCGATACACACGCCGACGCGGCTTTTGTCTTCTACGCCTTCAATGATTTTTGCCAGATGTTCAAAGCGGAAGCCAAGATTACTGCCCTGACCGGCGGTGTTTTCAATCACTGCAGTGACGCCGGCCGTTTTATCAAGCGCGATATTGATTGATTCTGCGATGGTGGCGAGACATTTGTCTTCGTCAATCTGCATCAGATGGCTGCCGGGGTGAAAGTTCAGCAGTGACAGGCCCAACTGTTCGCAGCGCTGAAGTTCGTCGATAAAGGCCTCGCGGGATTTTTCGAGCGCTTCTATAACCGGATGGCCCAGGTTAATCAGATAGCTGTCGTGCGGCAGGATTTGATGGCTGCCGTAGCCATATTTTTGACAGGCGGCCTTAAAGCGTTCAATAACATCTTCTGCCAGGGGAGCCGCGCGCCATTGTCTTTGGTTCTTGGTAAATAGCGCAAATGCAGTCGCTTCCAGCTCATGTGCTCGCAAGACTGCCTGATCGACTCCGCCTGCTGCACTGACGTGTGCCCCTACAAATTTCATGTTACCCCCTGTTGAGTTATGTCCTGTTGGTCAGAATGATAACTGCTTTATGCGCAAGGGAGCAGCCAATAAATGTTAAAACTCTTTCTATTTGCGCCTTTTTATAAGGATTACAGCAGGTGTTGCACCAGTAAATTAATTCCTGCGCCACCGACGATAAGCCAGACAAAAAGTAATGCCGCCATCATTAAAGGTTTAATGCCCGCCTGACGAAGCGCACTGAAATGGGTGGTCAAGCCCAATGCCGCCATCGCCATCGCCAGAAAAACGGTGTCCAGCGTCAGTAAAAACTGCACCCAGCTTTGCGGCAGCAGGCCGAAACTGTTAAAGGCCGCCACGCCGATAAACCACAGCGCAAACCACGGCAAAGTGATGCTTGACCACAGGCTTTTTCCCGTTGTACCGGCCCGTATTGACGTGCGGTCACGGCCTTTCCACAGGCTCAGCAGTATCAGGAAAGGGGCCAGCATCATGACGCGGATCATTTTGGCAATCACCGCGGCATTTTCGGCGTCTGGCGTCACGCCATGTCCTGCCGCAACCACTTGGGCGACTTCGTGAAGGGTAGAGCCAGTGTATATGCCAAAGTGGGAGGCGGTTATTTCCAGCCAGTGATAATGCAGATTTAACTGCCACAGCCATGGATAAATGAAAATGGCCAGCGTGCCGAAAATGACCACGGTAGCCACGGCAACGGTCACTTTCTCCGGTTCAGCTTTGAGGACCGGTTCGGTTGCCATCACCGCCGCCGCGCCGCAAATACTGCTGCCTGCGCCGATAAGCATCGCGGTATCGCTGTCTAGCCCGAAAATACGTTTTCCCAACCAGCAGGCCAGCAAAAAAGTGCTGCTCAGGGTCAGTGCATCAATGACAATGCCGGATGCCCCCACGTCGGCTATTTGGATAAAAGTCAGTTTAAATCCGTAAAGAATGATGCCGAGTCGCAACAGTTTCTGCTTTGCCAGGTTAACACCTTCGGCGCACAGCGGACGGGCAGCGGGGTAAAAAGTGTTACCCACGACCATGCCGATCAAAATAGCTAGCGTCAGCGCGCTAAGACCGAGAGAGCTCAGTGTTTGAAAGTGGCTTAACCACAAAGCGAGGGCTGTAATCGCCACCGTAAGAACTAAACCCGGTAAAACGCGTCCAAAAGAGAATGAAGGCCAAAAAGTCCTGCGGGCCGGTGAATGTTTTAACTGCTCAGGAAGAGTGTGGCTCATGATGATGTCTCGCTTAGATTGCCTGGGAATAAGCTTATCCATCGTTGGTATAAATGTGAAATTGATTGTAATCCTATAACCAATCTAAAAAACTGGTATAGAATGGCAGGACAACCTAACGCCAATGACTCGTGCGGTTAGCGCTATACTGATAGGGGGAGGAGCGGATTCGGCCGAGGGGTGCACGTGAAAGTTTGAGCACTTTTTACTTTTGAATCAATCAAATTACTGGACTGCACCTGATCCGGTAAACGATAACGAGACTCTATGCATATTACACTGCGTCAACTTGAAGTTTTCTCCGAGGTGCTAAAAAGTGGCTCGACCACGCAGGCCTCCGTTATTCTGTCTTTGTCACAGTCGGCGGTCAGTGCGGCTTTGGCCGATATAGAAGGGCAGTTGGGGGTTAAACTGTTTGACCGGGTGGGTAAGCGTTTGGTTATCAATGAGCACGGACGTTTATTGTATCCCAAAGCGTTGGCGCTGCTTGAGCAGGCCAGCGAAATTGAGCGGTTGTTCAGCCACGACAGCGGTTCTCTCAAAATTGGTGCCAGCAGTACCATCGGCAACTATATGTTGCCTGCCATGATAGCCGGTTATCGGCTGGACTTTCCTGAAACCCCACTTGAGTTAAACGTCGGTAATACTGATGACGTCATTAACGCCGTGGCCGATTTCCGCGTTGACCTCGGCCTGATTGAAGGCCCGTGCCGAATGCCGGAGCTGATTACCCAGTCGTGGCTTGATGACGAATTAGTGGTGTTCGCCGCGCCGGATAATCCGCTGGCAGGAAAAAATCTGACCCTGCAAATGCTGGCAGAAGCACCGTGGATCCTACGCGAGCGCGGTTCCGGTACGCGGGAAGTATTGGACCACCTGCTTTTGTCGCAGCTGCCCGATTTTCATCTGGTGATGGAATTGGGTAACTCCGAGGCCATCAAGCACGCGGTGCGACATGGGATCGGCATCAGCTGCCTGTCGCGCAGAGTCATCGCCGAGCAGTTAAGCAGCGGTTCGCTGGTTGAAATCAAACTTCCTCTGCCGCCGCTCATCAGAAAACTTTATCTGATCCACCACCGGCAGAAGCACATTTCCAACGCCTTATCGCGCTTTTTAACCTATTGCAAAGAACTGGCATAAAGCGTTTTGCTAATAATACTCAGCCTATCATGAAGCCTTCTAATGATGGGGCGTTCCTGCTATTCAGCTCAGCTGTTTTTGCTACAATCCGCGGCTAAATTCAGACATGACGCGCAGATATAGGGCAAAAATGGCTCAACAGCATACAAAAAATCAGCAGGTGGCTCCCACACTGCGTCGAGAGCTCAAGGCTCGTCACTTAACCATGATCGCCATCGGCGGTTCAATCGGTACCGGTTTATTCGTTGCTTCGGGTGCAACCGTATCGCAAGCCGGACCCGGTGGGGCGCTGCTCTCCTATGCAATAATCGGCCTGATGGTTTATTTCCTGATGACCAGCCTGGGTGAATTGGCCGCCTTTATGCCGGTCTCCGGCTCTTTCTCTACCTACGGTGCCAAATACGTCGAAGAAGGCTTCGGCTTCGCGCTCGGCTGGAACTACTGGTACAACTGGGCCGTCACCATTGCGGTAGAACTGGTGGCTTCGCAGTTGGTGATGAACTACTGGTTCCCGCATACGCCCGGCTGGGTATGGAGTGCGCTGTTTCTGAGCGTTATTTTCCTGCTTAACTACATTTCTGTGCGCGGTTTTGGCGAGGCGGAATATTGGTTCTCGTTGATTAAAGTGCTGACCGTGATTATTTTTATCGCCGTCGGCATAATGATGATTTTCGGCATTATGAAAGGCGGTGAAACGGCGGGTTGGCACAATTGGACGATTGGCGATGCGCCCTTTGCCGGTGGTTTTGCCTCGATGATAGGCGTGGCGATGATAGCCGGCTTCTCCTTCCAGGGCACTGAACTCATCGGCGTTGCGGCGGGGGAATCCGAAGATCCGGGGAAAAATATTCCACGCGCCGTGCGTCAGGTTTTTTGGCGTATTCTGCTGTTCTATGTGCTTGCCATTCTGGTGATCAGCCTGATCATCCCCTATACCGATCCAAGCCTGCTACGTAATGATGTAAAAGACATTGGCGTCAGTCCGTTTACCCTGGTGTTTCGCAATGCTGGCCTGCTTTCAGCGGCGGCGGTGATGAACGCCGTTATTCTGACGGCGGTGCTTTCTGCCGGTAACTCGGGCATGTATGCGTCAACGCGTATGCTTTACAACCTGGCGACGGAGGGCAAGGCCCCGCGTATTTTCGCCAAGCTGTCGAAAGGTGGCGTGCCGCGTAACGCGCTTTACGCCACCACGGTCATTGCCGCGCTGTGCTTCTTTAGCTCAATGTACGGCAATCAGTCGGTGTATATGTGGCTGCTCAATACTTCTGGCATGACCGGATTTATCGCCTGGCTCGGTATTGCTATCAGCCATTACCGTTTCCGTCGGGGCTTTGTGGCGCAGGGACGTGATCTTTCAATACTTCCTTATAAGGCGGGTTTATTCCCTCTCGGGCCGATTTTTGCCTTCGTACTGTGTTTGATTATCACCCTCGGCCAGAACTATCAGGCATTCCTGCAGGATAAAATTGACTGGTACGGCGTGACGGCAACGTATGTGGGTATCCCGCTGTTCCTGGTGATTTGGTTTGGCTACAAGTTGACCAAAGGCACTCGATTCGTTAAGTATCAGGATATGGAATTCCCTGAAACTGATACGCATTAAACGGCTTTGCACTGAAAAAAGTGGGGGAGGGGCCAAGTAATGCTTTGTTACTGCTTCACCGCCACTTTTACCGTTTTTCGGTAAGGCATAGAGCCCTCGAGCCTTATACTGGATTGATAATACTTATCGTTTATATTACTGTTACCTATCATCAGTAATGTATCCAGGCCTTTAACCGCGCCGTGCCAAGCGAGAAACAAGTTTACATGAGTGCTTCAACCGATCCCCTCCTTAATACCGTCAGCCATAACGACGAAACCGGCTTTGATGGCAGCGTAATGGGTCGCTATAACGCGATTCTTCGCCGCCGCCTCTCATTGATGTTAGTGCTGGTGTTGGCTATTTTTGCCTCGCTGGTGCTCGATTTTGTCATGGGACCTGCGGGGTTAACGCTCGATACGCTGTGGCAAACCATTTTCCACGCTCAGGCGGCGGACGCGGGTACGCGAGTGATCGTTTGGGATATTCGTATGCCGTATGCCCTGATGGCGGTAGCGGTTGGCATGTCTTTGGGCCTGGCAGGCGCAGAGATGCAAACTATCCTTAACAACCCGTTGGCGAGCCCGTTCACGCTGGGCGTTTCTTCGGCCGCCGCATTTGGTGCCGCGCTGGCTATCGTGTTGAATATTGGTATTCCGGGCATTCCCGATCAGTGGTTTATCTCGGCCAACGCCTTTATTTTTGCCCTGCTTGCCGCACTGATGCTGGACGGCGTGACCCGCTGGACGCAGGTTGCCAGCTCCGGCGTGGTGCTGTTTGGTATTGCGCTGGTGTTTACCTTTAACGCCTTGGTTTCACTGATGCAGTTTATTGCCTCGGAAGATACTCTCCAGGGGCTGGTGTTTTGGACCATGGGCAGTCTGGCGCGCGCCACTTGGATAAAACTTGCCGTCATGGCGGGCGCATTCTTGCTGCTGTTGCCGATTTCGATGAAAAGTGCCTGGAAACTTACCGCGCTGCGCCTCGGTGAAGACCGCGCGGTCAGTTTTGGCATCGACGTGCGTCGTCTGCGCCTTGGCACTCTGCTGCGCATCAGTATTCTTTCTGCTCTGGCCGTGGCGTTTGTCGGGCCGATCGGCTTTATCGGGCTGGTAGCGCCGCACATCGCGCGCATGATGTTTGGCGAAGATCACCGTTTCTATCTTCCGGCCAGTGCGCTGATTGGCGCGTTGGTGCTTTCTCTTGCCTCGGTTGCTTCTAAAAATCTGGTGCCAGGCGTTATCATCCCGGTCGGAATTGTGACCTCGCTGGTGGGCGTGCCGTTCTTCCTGAGCATTATTTTGCGTCACAGGGGAACCGTATGAGTCTGAGTAACCATAACGTGATTGATATGCCTCAGCGCCACGCGATTGACGCCGCACAGGGTCTGCAAATTCGCAATTTTACCGCGGGTTATCCTAAGCGCGCGGTGATCCGCGAGTTAAACGTACCCAAGCTTCCTCGCGGTGAAATTACCGTGCTGCTTGGCCCCAACGGCAGCGGAAAATCCACGCTGCTGCGGGCGCTAGCCGGTCTGAACCGTGCGCAGGGAGAAATGATCCTCGACGGGCATGACCTGATGCAAATGCCGTTTTCCAAACGCGCAGAGCAGGTGGTTTATCTGCCGCAGTCACTGCCTGCGGGCGTGCATCTGCACGTGCTGGAGTCAATTATTGTCGCGCAGCGCGCCTCGGGAGGGCGTTCTCACCAATCGCAGACCACCGCGCAGGTGATGGACTTACTCAAACTGCTGGGCATTGAGCATCTGGCATTGAGCTACCTTGACCAGCTTTCTGGCGGCCAGAAGCAGCTGGTGGGCTTGGCGCAGTCGCTGATTCGTCAGCCTTCGTTACTGCTGCTCGACGAGCCGCTGAGCGCGCTGGACCTCAATTATCAGTTCCACGTGATGGATCTGGTGCGCCGTGAAACGCGCAAAAGAAATATCATTACCGTGGTGGTGGTGCATGACATCAATATCGCGCTGCGTCACGGCGACAATGTGCTGATGCTTAAAGACGGGCAGTTGATTGCCGACGGTCAGCCAGAAGCGGTGATTACCGCCGAGAGTTTGGCAAAAGTGTATGGTGTTAGAGGGCGAATTGAACGCTGCTCGCAGGGAACCCCGCAAATCTTGATTGACGGCCTGGTAGACACGCCGAGTCTGTAACTTTCACCCCGTCCCTCGCGATGAGGGACGGGTTTTTTTGACTATCTCTTCTGAATGTAGGTCAGCGCCAGCGCAACGGCCAGCACCAGCCCTTTGATAATATCCATCGCGTAATAAGGCACCGACAGCATCACTAGGCCATTCTGCAAAACGCCGAGAATAACCGCCCCCAGTAGCGTACCCAGCGCATTCGGTTTACCCGAGCCCGCCAATGAAAAACCAATATAAGCCGCCGCCACCGCGTCCATTAGGTAACCGCCACCGGCATTAACCTGCGAGGAGCCAATGCGCGAAGCCAGTAAAATGCCACCGGCGCCCGCCAGCACGGACGACATCAGATAGGCAATCACCCGATAACGCGCGGTACGAATACCCGCTAGTCGCGCGGCCAGTGGATTACCGCCAATGGCATACATGCGGCGACCGTGTTTGGTCAGCGACATAAACAGCTGCACTGCCACCGTCACGACCAGCATAACAATCACGATAACCGGGACCTGACCCAACAGGCTGAATACCGCAGGAACGCTCCCCTCCGCCATGTCACCGCTCGGCAGGAGCATATTTTCGGTAATCGAGCCGCCGTAGCTGTAAGTCATCGCCGCACCCTGAATAACAAACAGGCTGGCGAGCGTGGCTAACATGTCGGGGATTTTAAGGATAACAATCAGGAAGGCGTTAAAAAGACCCACCAGCAGGCACAGCGCCAACGTAATAGCGATAGCTTCAACGGTGCCAAAACCGTGCCAGACGAACATTGAAATCACCAGCGCATTGGCCAGTGAGGCCGTAGACCCAACCGATAAATCAAACCCGCCAACCGACAGTGAAAGTGAGACGCCAATGGCAATCACCGTGACGATCGCAATCGATCGCATGATGTTGATGATGTTCGACATTTCCAGGAAATTATCGGAAGCAATCCCAAACAGCGCAATCAGCGCCACTACAGTGAGCAACATCCCCCATTTATAGAGAAATTCGAAAACATGATGACGCCAGGGTTGGGGGGCGTTCAGGGGTAAGTCTTTGCTCACGCGGGGGTTCCTCCGGTTGAATAATCTAAAAGGGTCTGTTCATCAATGTCGGCAGCATTCAGCTCGGCAACAATGCGGCCATCCCAAAGCACCAAAATTCGGTCACACAGTCCGACCAGTTCGGCGAACTCGCCCGAAGCATAAATAATGCCTTTTCCCTGTTGCGCCAGACCGTCTATCAGCCTGAATACATCCTGTTTTGCTCTGATATCAACGCCTTTGGTCGGCTCATCGAAAATCAGCACCTGACTTTCGCTGCGCAACCACTTGCCAATGGCGACCTTCTGCTGATTGCCGCCGGAAAGGCGCGCCAGCTTCTGCAGCGGCCCGGACGCACGGATGCCCAGCCGATTAATGATCTCTTTCGCCCAGCTCAGTGAGGCGCGGCGATTAAAGATGCTCAGCGTAGAGAAGCTGTTGTCGGCGACGACGCTGAGGTTCATGGGAATATCATCATCGATAAAAATCCCCTCTTTGCGTCGCTCTTCCGGCACTAGTGCCAGCCCCTGTTCAACCGACAGATACGGCTCACGCGGCTTCCACGGTTTTCCATTAAGCTCACCGCGCTCGACCTGACTTGGCGATGCGCCAAACAGCGCCTTGCACATTTCGGTTTTACCCGCTCCCGCCAAACCGGCGATGCCGAGGATCTCGCCGCGATGCAGCGTCAGGCTGATATTACGCAGCTTGTCTTTGTCGTGCAGGCTTTCTATTTTCAACAGCGTTTCTGTGCTGTGAGGCGGCCGACGTGGGGGATATATATCGTTAATTTGGTGACCAATCATCTTCTCGATGATGTGTTCGTTGGTCAGTCCCTGCATGCTGTCGTCGCTGACCAGACGCCCGTCGCGCAGGACTGTCATGCGGTCGCAGATATCGCGCAGTTCGTGGATGCGGTGAGAAATGAACACCACCGCCATGCCTTCATCGCGCAGGCGGCGAACGAGCGTAAACAGGCGTTCACTTTCGGCGTGGTCCAGCGGGGCAGTCGGTTCATCAAGTATCAGGAAACGGCATTTATGTGACAGCGCACGGGCAAGCAAAATCAGCTGTTTCTCGGCCAGCGTGCAGTTTTCGATGCGTTGACGCAGGTTAATTTTCAGCCCCAGCTGTTCAGTAAGTGTCTGTGCTTGCTGATAAATTTTTGACCACTTGAGCAAATGACCCGGTTCTGAAAGCGCATCGAGCATTATATTTTCGGCGACGTTCAGCGTGGGTATCAGGGCGACGTCAACTTCCTGCTGTACCAGATGAATACCGTGCTCGCGCGCGTGATGCGGCTGACTGATGGTCACCGGTTGACCGTCAATGAGGATTTGCCCGCTGTAGTGGTTATAAGCCCCGGCAAGCACGGCCATCAGCGTTGATTTCCCCGCGCCGTTGGCACCGACCAAAGCCTGCACTGCGCCACCTTCAAGAGTGAAATCCACCTGATGAAGCGCCGAAAAACCCCCAAACGAGATTGAGATATTACGCATCTCTAAGCGTGAAGAAAGCGGTGGCGAACTCACGGTGCGAAAGCCTTTAGGTTAAAAAGTAAATAATTTAGTGAGGAAACCGTTACTGAAAAAAATTAAGCAGAAATTTGTATCATAGACAGGGATTTAAGCAACAAACTTAGTGGTATATGGTGTAATAAAAAGTCATAAGGGCCGGGCTGGGCTGAGGGGAAGTTCAGTGTGGTGTTATCCCCTCACCCATTTTGGCGGAGGGCGAGGGTGGGGGAGGTTTTAAGCCGATATTCTAGCCCAAGTCATGTAAAAACTTAGAGGCCGCGTGCGCGACGCAGAGACGGCAGCATATCTTCAGGCTCAGGGCGGCGGGTGTAGTCAGGATTTACCTCCGCATAAAGGATGACGCCGTCCTGGCCTATCACATAGCGTGACGGCATGGGCAGTGTCCAGCTCGCATCGCCGTTGACGGTAGGTAAATCGTTGTTAAACCCTTTGTACAGGTCAATCAGATAATCTGGCATAGCGAAACGCAGGCCGAAAGCTTCGGCGATGGCGTTGTGGGGGTCTGAAAGTATCGGGAAGCTAAGGTTATTCTGGCGCACGGACTTGCGGCTGTTGGGTGCAGTCTGCGGAGAAATAGCCACCAGGCTGGCGCCCAAAGCCTCAAATTCAGGCAATGTTTCCTGTAACGCCTGAAGCTCCATGTTGCAGTATGGGCACCACACGCCACGATAAAAACTCAGCACCAGCGGCCCTTTTAACAGCAGCTCGGCACTTGATACCGGGATACCCTGTGGGTCATTAAGCGTGAAAAGTGGCGCTTTATCCCCCGCTTTGAGTGCGCGCTCGGCCTGGCCGGAGGCGATAAGCTCGGCGGTAGCGCGGTGCATGGTTTCTACCACCAAATGAGG
This sequence comes from Rouxiella sp. S1S-2, assembly GCF_009208105.1. Lineage (NCBI taxonomy): Bacteria > Pseudomonadati > Pseudomonadota > Gammaproteobacteria > Enterobacterales > Yersiniaceae > Rouxiella > Rouxiella sp. S1S-2. Next base: position 3,696,078 of record NZ_WFKL01000001.1, on the reverse strand, counting down.
TCGATTATAGGGTGGTTTGCCGGCTTCAAAATCTGCCTTGAAAGCGTCGAGTTTGGCTTGAAGTGTCATCACTGTCTCCTGAGATTAAAAGCATTACCAAGCATGAGCTTTACGTGTACCCGAAGCGGGTGCCCGTTGGTGATAGCAATATTGGATGGCGCACGTTGGGAAGGGTAGATATGCTAAAGAGATAATGGCTATTCTCATCAGGAATAACATGGACCGATTTCAGGCAATGGCGACCTTTGTTAGGGTCGTCGAGACGGGATCTTTTTCTGCCGCGGCCCGGCAGCTCAACGTGGGTCAGCCCGCTGTTTCCAAGACGATTGCCCAACTCGAGGCGCGATTGCAAACCAGCCTGCTATCGCGTTCCACCCACGGCCTTACGCCTACCGAGGCGGGGCTGCGTTTTTATGAGCGGGCGCGAACCGCTATTGAGGAAGCCGACGAAGCCGAATTGGCCGCCAGAGGTGCGGGACTCGGTTTATCCGGGCGACTGCGGGTTTCAGCAGCAACGACGTTTGCACGGCTGCATGTCATGCCCCATCTTCCTCGTTTTCTTGGCGAACACCCTGAGCTGGACATCGACGTCATTCTCGACGATCGCATCATTGACCTTATTGCCGAAGGCGTGGATGTGTCATTACGAATGGGACCTTTACCCGACTCGACGGCGGTTGCTCGCAGACTGGCAACGTCTCCACGCTCGGTGATTGCCACCCCGGCCTATCTGGAAAAAGCCGGTGAACCCCGAAACCCTGCCGAACTGGCCGAGCACGAAACCGTTATCTATCATCCTGGACCGAATCAGTGGTCGTTCACCCAGGACGGAAAGGTCATCTCGACTGCCGTTCACGGGCGTGTGCGAGTCAGTGCCGCTGAAGGGCTGCGCGCCGCCGTATTGGCCAGCATGGGACTGTGCATCGCCTCGGATTGGATGTTTCACGACGAACTAAAAAGTGGGGCGGTCAGAAAAGTGCTGCCCGCCTGGACGTTGCCGAGCGTCGATCTTTGGGCCGTGTTCCCCAATGGCCGCATGGCCAGCGCCAAAGCGCGTCAGTTTGCCGCTTTTGTAGAATCGATTGTGTCCATGCCTGATGACTAAATTCGTCCGAAATTTGCACAAATCATGCCCATAGGGTAATAATAGAATAACCAAATGGGAGGTCTCGAATGAAAACATATACGCCGCCAATGTCAGGCAAAGAAGTCGACAGTATTTGGAATAACGTGGGTCTCAGTTTGAGCGATGGCGTACTGCTGGTGAGCAAAATTGACGAAGGGCTTGAAGGCGCGGTAGCAACGCGCATCGTAAAGTGGGCAGCCATTTCGCAGGCAGAGCTGCGCCGCATGACCGGCATCCCTAGCACCACCTTCAGCCGCAATATCAAGACGCGTTTTAGCCCAGACCAAAGTGAACGTCTGGTTCGCTTTATCCGCGTTATGGACAAGGCCGTTGAGCTGTTTGAAGGGGATAAACGTGCCGCGCAAAAATGGTTGAATGAGCCAAGCCGGGCGCTGGCCTGGAAAACACCCGCCGATTTGCTTGCCTCCGAGACGGGTGCCTATGAGGTGATGAAATTAATTACGCGCATTGAGCATGGAATTTATTCGTGATCCTCTACCGTTTAACCAAAACGCGATATTCCTCAACGGCGTGGACCGGACAGGGGGCAAAAGAGGTTGGCGGAAGGTGGAATAGTGTGGGTACCGCCATGGTTTACGCGTCCGAAACGGCATCACTGACCATGCTTGAAACACTTGTGCATCTGCACGCTGCCAATTTGTTGGACTCCTTTACCCTGTTTGCAGTCGACGTTCCCGAAGATTTGATTGAGAACATTGATCCTCAGTCGCTGCCAACGGGTTGGAATGCCTCTGAAGCTCCTGAAGCGTTAAGCCAAATGGGCGACCAATGGGTACGTTCGGGCAGCGCAGTAGCACTGGGCGTCCCGAGTGCAATATCCCCGGTTGAGAGCAACTTCTTGCTTAATCCTCTGCACCCTGAGTATCAGGCCATCGTTAATCAGGCGGTAACTATTGAATTCAAATTTGACGAGCGACTTAAGTAACCGTAAGGGCCGTCAGTAGATTAAACATCATCTATTATGTGCAGATTGTCGCGCACGGTACTGACGACAGGCGTTAATAAATGACTCAAACAGCTGCTTTGACACCGGATCGGTCAGACTATGCCATTCGGGATGCCACTGCACGCCAAGGGCAAAAGGATGCGCGCGTACACTAACGGCTTCGACCAAATTGTCCGGTGCGACCGCTTCTACGGTGAGGCTCGCCCCCAAACGTTTGGCCCCTTGGCCGTGCAGGGAGTTCACCTGAAAGCGTGGATATTCCGGCAAGAGTTCAGAGAGTAATCCCCCCTGTTTTACGTCAACCGGATGGACTAAATCATACTGATTATCATGCGGCAGCGCGGTGTCTTCGCGGTGGTCCATAAAGCCCGGTTGCTCATGCACCTTGCGATATAAGCTCCCTCCGGTGGCAACAACCAATTCCTGCATGCCTCGACAGGCGGCAAAAAGCGGCATTCCCTGCGCCAATGTGGCTTTGATAAGGGCGATGCTGAGTTTGTCGCGACCCGGATCGGCCAGCTGTTCTACGCCTTCTTCGCCATAAAGATGAGGTTCGACGTTACTCGGGCTGCCGGTCAGGAAAATACCGTCCAACCGCGTTAGCACGCTTTCGATAGCGCCTTCGCGTGAGGCCAGCTCATGCGGCAGGGCGATAGGCAAACCGTCTGCGTAAAATATCGCATCCAGGTATTTTTCATGCACCGTAAGTGCGGGATTTTCATCGACAATATTTTGGCACATCACCACGCCAATAAGCGGGCGATAGGCTGCGTTGGGCGCGTCGATGTTGATTTTGATGATTTCTGCCGTGGAAGGAATAGTGTCCATTTTACCGCCTCGATGAGTTGATTAAAATGATTACAGCCCTCCCATTGTTCCGCATTCGTTCAATAAAAGTGACTTCACCTGTTCAATATTTTAACAATCTAACAGCCCGTTGCCGCTAATTCAAACGAGCATGTAAACGAAATGTAACTGCAATAGCAACGGGAAAGTAAAGCCTGAGTAAATATAGGGCTTTTACAGCTGTTTTTTATGAGGGCAGCTCAATAAACGGTCATATAGTCTATATTTATACTGTTTTTACATTTTAATATTCAGTTTAGATAAAATTTTTACCTTCCTTCGGGCACCTTTACTAACGGGAATAAAGCAATTGAACAGAGAGAATTAACCTTGGCGCGCATCACCATGAGGGTGATGTGACTGACGCCAGTCAAATGCAAACGGCGGAAATCCTATGCAAGCTATGAGTCTAATTACCAACAACATCGAAGTTGAAAACTTCGCCCTCCCCGGTGAAGAGACGCGAAGTAGCGCGTTCCAGGACGAAGTTACTGAATACCTGGAACGTCACCCGCTTACTCAGCACGTCGATGTACTTCTCACCGATTTAAATGGCAGTTTTCGCGGCAAACGCATTCCCGTCTCAGCGCTGCGTAAAATTGAAAAAGGCTGTTATTTCCCCGCCTCCGTCTTCGCCATGGATATTTTAGGTAATGTGGTTGAAGAAGCCGGTCTTGGCCAGGAGCTGGGTGAACCCGACCGAATATGTCTCCCCGTCCCCGGCACGCTTTCACCTTCTGCTTCAGACCCTGAACATATTGGGCAACTGCTGTTAACCATGCTTGACGAAGATGGCACTCCCTTTGACGTTGAACCACGCAATGTCCTGAATCATATCTGGCAAACATTGCGCCAGCGGGGCTTGTTCCCGGTGGTAGCGGTAGAGTTGGAGTTTTATCTGCTCGACAGGCAGCGGGACGCGGAGGGAGCACTGCAGCCACCCTGCACCCCGGGTACTCACGAGCGAAATATTCAGAGCCAAGTCTACTCGGTTGACAATCTCGACCATTTTGCTGACGTATTAAACGACATTGACCGACTGGCGCATATTCAGGGATTACCGGCCGACGGCGCCGTGGCGGAATCCTCCCCGGGTCAATTCGAAATTAACCTGCATCACACAGACAACATCCTTAACGCTTGCGATCACGCGTTAGCGCTGAAAAGATTGGTGCGGCTGGTGGCGGAAAATCATGAAATGGACGCCACCTTCATGGCCAAGCCGTATGACGAATACGCCGGCAGCGGTATGCACATTCATCTCAGCATACTGGACGATAACGGCAAAAACCTGTTCTCGAATGAGCAGGGTGAAGACTCGCCGCTGATGAAAAAAGCGCTGGCGGGGATGATTGCCATGATGCCTGCTTCCATGGCCGTGTTGGCGCCAAACGTTAATGCCTTTAGACGTTTCCAGCCTGGAATGTATGTACCGACCCAGGCATCGTGGGGGCATAACAATCGCACCGTGGCGCTGCGCGTTCCGTGCAGTGACACCAACAATCACCGCGTTGAGTATCGCGTAGCGGGAGCTGATGCCAATCCTTACCTGGTGGTAGCAACGGTGCTCGCGGGCGTGCTGTTCGGCCTTGATAATCCGCTGCCATTATCAGAACCGGTCACGGGCAATGGCTTGGAGCAAGAGGGGGCACCGTTGCCCATTCGTCAAAGCGATGCGTTGCAGATGTTTGAACAGCAGACAGCGTTGCATAAATATCTGGGTGAACGTTTTAGTCACGTTTATCACGCCTGTAAGTCGGACGAGCTGTTGCAATTCGAACGTCGGGTAACAGAAACCGAAATTGACTGGATGCTGAGAAATGCCTGATATTGGCGGGTTTTTCCGCCAAAGTGACGTTTCCCGACGACGCGATGCCATGCTCTCAACACGACGGCAAAAAGAATTTATCGACTTTAGGTCGCAAAATCTTGTCATCGGGCCTGGATTTGGTGCAAAATAGCGGACATGCAAAATAACCGACGCCTAAACGCGCCGGTTATTTTTTTTGCATGGTTTTTTACACTAATTCAACAGAGGCCGGACCCAGATCCGGATAGATAACCAGATTTCGTGCTCGACCCCAAATTAATAACGGTCAGCACTATGAGGAAATGTAAGATGGGGCAATTTTTCACACCTATACCGGTACCTTCCGGTGTTGCTTTCCGCTGCGCGCCACTGCAGGCCGCCTTTGCGTCAAAACTCAATGATGTGAAGCTTAATCCCCCATTTTTATCATCGAGTCGTAAATTACGAAGTTTTCCCAGTACCTTGCTGAATCAGGCGATAGCACGCCAGAACGTTGCAGGTCAGGGGAGGCTCGCCCATGTCGAATAATCATTCTGCTATTCCTTCAGCTGCACCGCGCGTGAAGCTTCGCCGCACCCTGACACTGGTTCAGGTGGTGATGATGGGCCTTGCCTATCTGCAGCCGATGACCATTTTTGATACCTTTGGTATTGTGACCAGCATGACCGACGGCCACGTTGCAACCGCCTATTTGTTTGCGCTGGTTGCCGTGCTGTTTACCGCGGTGAGCTACGGCAAGCTGGTTAAGCGTTTCCCGTCGGCGGGTTCTGCCTACACTTACGCCCAGAAAGCCATTAGTCCACACGTTGGCTTTATGGTGGGCTGGTCGTCACTGCTCGATTATCTGTTTATGCCGATGATCAACATCCTGCTGGCAAAAATCTACCTTGAGGCGATTTTCCCTGGCTTCCCGTCGTGGGTCTGGGTAGTGGCGCTGGTCGGCCTGATGACGGCCTTTAACCTGCGTGGCATCAAGCTGGTTGCCAACATGAACAGCGTGGTGGTGGTGGTTCAGGTCGCTATCATGGTGCTTATCGTCGGACTGCTGATTTATGGCGTCTATCAGGGTGAAGGCGCAGGTACGCTGGTGAGCAGCAAGCCGTTCTGGTCTGAAAACGCGCATACGGTACCGATGATAACCGGGGCGACAATACTCTGCTTCTCGTTCCTCGGATTCGACGGCATCAGCTCCCTGTCAGAAGAGACGCCAAATGCGGATAAAGTTATCCCGCGCGCCATCTTCCTGACGGCGCTGATTGGCGGGGTGATTTTTGTTGTGGTGTCTTACTTCCTGCAGCTCTATTTCCCGACGATTTCGCGCTTCCACGACCCAGACGCGTCGCAGCCGGAAATCATGCTGTTTGTGGGCGGTAAAGTGTTCCAATTCGTCATTCTGTGCTTCTCCTGCGTGACTGTATTGGCATCGGGTATGGCTGCACACGCGGGCGTTTCGCGTCTACTTTACGTGATGGGGCGTGATGGTGTGTTCCCGGAGAAAATCTTCGGTTTTGTCCATCCGACCTGGCGTACTCCGGCGTTTAACGTTGTTCTGGTTGGCGTGGTTGCGCTTTCGGCGATCAGCTTTGATTTGGTGACCGCCACGGCGCTTATCAACTTTGGTGCGCTGGTGGCCTTTACCTTCGTTAACCTGTCGGTCATTTCACAGTTCTATATTCGTGAAAAACGTAACCGCACGCTGAGTGACCACATTCATTACCTCGTGCTGCCGGTGATTGGTGCGTTGACCGTCGGCGCGCTGTGGTTGAACCTTGAGGCCAGCTCAATGACGCTGGGTCTGGTGTGGGGCGCGATTGGCCTGTCTTATCTGGCCTTTATCACGCGTCGCTTCCGTCAGCCGCCGCCGCAGATGAGTGAAGAAGTCATCTAATCAGTATGTTAAGCGATGATATCCAGATTGTGATATCTACCGTTGCCATAATAAAAATGCCGCATATTTGCGGCATTTTTTACGTCCCCTGCATCGTTCGAAACGGTACTCCTTAAAACTTATCTCGGCCATTCTGACCTAACTGGTGAAGAATCGGCTTAGCCCACCAGCTTCTTGCCATAATCAAACAGCGCTTTTAACAACGCCGTTTTCTCGGCATTTTCCTCATGCAGATTGTAGAGGGCCTCTAATTGCAGCACATAATCCTGAACTTTTTCGGCGTTTAACGCTTCCCTTCGATGCGCTAACCAGCGACGCTGTTCGTCGTCGTTAAGCGTCGCCGGGTAATTGCGCGCACGAAAGCGGAACAGTAGCTCTTCAAGCCGCGAGTCCTGAAAACGTAAATCCAGCGCGGGAAGATTTTCCGGGGCAGTTTGCTGAATGATGCGCATCGTGGATCGGTCCGCTTCCCCAAAGAAGCCGTCGTACAATCTTGCGTCGACGTCCAGTGACGGGGTAAAAGGTTCAGCTTCTGCGTACAGTGCCACCACCTTTTCACGAATCTGTGTATTTTGGCGCAGTATCTGCAAATTTTGCAGGCAGCGTGCTCGGTCTATATCCAATCGATCGGCGTTTTCAGGCAGCAGCGTCTTGGCCGGCGCCAACACTGGACACTTGTTGATGTGCAGCAGCTTGATCGGCAACGGCGATTGGCCTGGCGGTAAATCGTCGCGGCGAGTGTAGAGTCTTTCGCGCATCTGGTCGGCGTCGAGCTCCAGCAGCGGTGCCATATCACCGGCCAAATCACAGACGATGACGGCATTTTTATTTTCAGGATGCCAGGCGATCGGCGCGACCCAACTGGTATTACCGCGTGCAGCGCCGAACATGCCAGAAACGTGCACCAGCGGAGCCATGGTCGGAATATCAATCAGCGCGTTAATTTTGTGTTTGTTGCGATGCTCAAGAAGATAATCGAACAGTCGCGGCTGTGCCTGCTTCACCTTTTTTGCCATCGCGATAGTGGCGTACACGTCGGCCATCGCATCGTGGGCATTTTCATGTTCAACGCCGTTGGCGCGGGTTAAATGCTCAAGGCGAAAACTGGGAAAGCCGTCATCATTCTCTGGCCAGTTGATCCCGTCCGGGCGCAAGGCGTAGCAGGCACGCATAACGTCGAGCAGGTCCCAGCGAGAATTTCCATTTTGCCAGCTGTAGGCGTAGGGGTCGTAGAAGTTGCGATAGAAAATATTACGACTGACTTCATCATCAAAGCGAATATTGTTGTAACCCACGATGCAGGTGCCCGGCACGCTAAATGCCTGATGAATTTGCGCAGCAAACTCTGCCTCGTTCAACCCTTTTGACAACGCGAGCTGCGGGGTAATACCGGTTATCATCACGGCTTCGGGCTGTGGCAAATAATCATCGGCAGGCCGGCAGTAAATCACCCGCGGTTCTTCAATGATATTGAAATCAGCATCAGTACGCACGCCAGCAAACTGCGCGGGCCTGTCCAGCGCCGGATGGGTACCAAAAGTTTCAAAGTCGTGGAAGTAGAAGCTTGGCTGAACGCTTTTGTCTCGCATTGCGGGTTATGGCCTTAATCTGGTTTTAAATGTCTTTTAAAACATGTCAGTCTGAAGACGATGGTTTACGTGTAAGGATATCATCTCTGGGCACGATGGCCTTCCAATTTCGTTACCGCCGTGACAAGGCATTAGGCACAACGAATCTGCATGAGTTCCCGGTAAGTACAGGCGTTACCGACGCTGGCACGGTATTGCCTGTATTTGCGGTTCGTTTAAACTACACCGCACAGGTCATAACAAATGAACAATGACTATAAACGGCCGAAATCCTGGGTTTTTAGACCCGTCAGTAAGAAAAATGGCTTGAATGTTCATCATGACTTTTTTAAGAGTTCGCGCTGATGCGCCAAGCGGCTTCAACAAACGAAGAGGGTGCTCAGCTATTCATACGAAGGAAGTAAGATGCTTTTGCCAGATTTGAGCTTTACAAAAACCCTATATCAATTGTCATTTAAAGAATGAGTCGTCCGCTGTTTGTTTCTCTGGATGGGCCTAAGGGAGCCGGCAAAACCACGTTGTTGGAGGCCATGGCGAAAGTATTAAGGGCAGACAACAAAAAGGTGATTCGGCTTTGCGAGAAAAAAAGCGATCCCTACAGGGGGGAAACAATGGCTCTCGTTAACAAGCTTGCCAGACATCCCGCCCTGGATTTGGAATGGGAGATTTGTCAGCGCTTTGCTGATAGCCGTGCTTGGATTTCCCAGCACGTGCTGACTAAACAGCCACCGGACAGCATTATCTTGATGGATCGCTGGTATCCGTCTGATGCCGCGTTTCGCCGCAGGGTTCCCTTTGCAGAGATTTTACCGCTTAACATTGAACGAAACGTGCGAACGCCAGACCTGCATGTCGGGGTTGTTACTGCGCCTGATATTTCATGGGCGAGGGCCGCGGCCCGACCGCGTGGGCTAAGTAGTACGGTGATTCATAGGCTGGAAGAGCATGTCGCGTGTACTAAGGCATTTGAGCGAGAAATTGCAAATCAGGGCTGGGTTTTATGCCGTAATGAAGGAACCATCGAAGACGCAACGATGCAGGTGATTTCTGAGATCTACAGAGTGCCAGGATGTCCATAGGCGTCTGTTTCGTTGAGCATTTATCATGCCGGAATTCTGTCTCTACACGCCAGGTAAAAAAATGGTTGTCCAATTTTCGGTTGTGAGGCTTTCATCAGATGTTCTAGATTCATCCTGTCTTTATTAAAGGAAATAGGCATGAACTTCACAGAACTTCACAATCAAAGTAAACCATTACTCATCGCCAATGTCTGGGATGCCGCGAGTGCAATTATGGCGCAACAGTCGGGCTATCAGGCCATGGGTACTTCAAGTGCCGCGATTGCCGCGATGTTAGGTTACGAGGATGGACAAGCAATGTCTTTTGATGAATTGCTCTATATCGTCACACGTATCCAATCCGTCAGTAACCTACCCTTAAGTGTTGATGTAGAGGCGGGATTTGGCAGCACAGCTGAGGAGATAACGACTCATCTTAAACGTCTCGCGCAGCTTGGGGTGGTGGGGATAAATCTTGAGGACAGTAGAGTTGTTAACGGTGTCAGGCAACTTGATGATGCGGCAGCATTCACCCATACATTACAAAAGATACGCAAGGCGTTAAACGAAGAGAGTTATCAACTATTTCTTAATATCCGTATCGATACATACCTGCTTAATCATGAACTTGCTTTGCAAGAGACGCTATTACGCGGCCGACTTTATGAAGCCGCGGGGGCTGACGGGATTTTTGTACCCTGTTTGACGTTAGTAAAAGATATTGAGACCCTTACCAAAGAGCTTAATATGCCCTTAAACGTAATGTGTATGCCTGGTCTCCCAACATTCGAAAGGCTGGGAGAAATCGGCGTAAGTCGCATTTCTATGGGAAATTTCGTTCATTCAGCCCTTCAATCAAAGCTTAAAGATTTAATGCTACTCATCCAGTCTCAGCAGACATTTGCAGGAGTTTTTATTGATGAAAGTTCTAGATAATGCCTTGTGCAATGTCTGGTATCAGGCATTACTTGCGCGGGCTTCGGAGTACACGGGGGTGTTTTTCGTTGGCGTCAAAACGACAGGGGTATTTTGTATTTCGGTATGTCGGGCGCGGAAACCGAAACGCGAAAATGTCGAGTTTTATAAAAATTTTAAATCTGCTCTGGATGCAGGTTTTCGCCCCTGCAAAGTATGTCGACCCACTGAAAATGCGTACACAGCTCCTTTGATTATCGAGCAAGCACTTGAACTCCTGCGCGCTAACCCTAAAACACGAATAACCGATGGTGTGCTACGTAAGCATGATATCAGCCCCGAACGGTTACGGCGCTGGTTTCTACAAAACCACGGTGTTACTTTCCAGGCATTTCAACGAATGCAGCGGGTGAATATCGCATTTCAGGAGCTAAAAAGTGGGCGTGCTGCCACCGATGTGGCTTTTGATAATGGCTATGAATCATTAAGTGGTTTTGGTTATACCTATAAGCAACTCACGGGTGTTGCTCCCACTGAACAGACTCAGGTAATTTTAATTCACCGCTTTACCACGATGCTGGGCCCAATGTTCGTCTGTGCCACGCAACGTGGAGTTTGCCTGCTGGAATTTACTGACCGCCGAATGCTGGAGACTGAATTTCGTGACCTCCAACGTTTGCTGAATGCTCGAATAATGTCAGGGGAAAATAGTCATACACGACAAGCGGAAAAAGAGGTCAGTGAGTACTTTTCTGGAACGCGTCAACAGTTTGCTCTCACGCTCGATGCTCCAGGTAGTGATTTTCAACGCTCCGTCTGGCAGGGGTTACGCGCGGTTCCTTATGGCCAAACGTCACACTACCAAGCTCTTTCCAGGCAGATTGGAAAACCTAATGCAGTACGCGCGGTGGCTGCGGCGAACGGAGCAAACCGAATAGCCATTGTTATTCCTTGCCACAGAATCATCGGCAAAGAGGGGGCTATGAAAGGTTACGGCGGAGGCATTGCGCGTAAAGAATGGCTTATTGAACATGAACGAAAACAACGCTAAAAGAACTGATACTTGCATATAGCTAACATAGCGAGTAACTAAATAATTGTAAATTATATCATTTACTGACGTTAGGTTTTTCTGCTCGCCACCGTCCATCATTTGGTTCTTTTCAATTATTTTGCCAATAAATACTGCTCAATAGGGAAATTATGAACGGAAAAGTTTTATTAGTGACCGGCTCTAGTCGAGGCATTGGTGCGGCTACCGCGTTACTGGCTGCAAAACAAGGTTACGCTGTATGCATAAATTATATAAACGATGAGAAATCTGCCTTTAGCATCCGTGACGAGATTTTAAACCTGGGCGGGAAATGTATTGCCGTACGTGCCGATGTTTCAAATGAGCATCAAGTAACAAAAGTTTTCGACGACATTGATCGTCAACTTGGCGTTATTACCCACCTCGTCAATAATGTGGGGATCCTGAAGCAAAAAATGCCCCTAATTGATATGGAGGGAGAGCGCTTCCAACAGGTGCTATTAACGAATGTGATGAGTCATTTTTATTGCTCACGTGAAGCGATAAAACGTATGTCACTTTCCAAAGGCGGTTTTGGTGGTTCTATCGTGAACGTTTCATCCGGAGCAGCGAAAAGCGGTTCACCTTTTGAATACATTGATTATGCCGCCTCGAAAGGGGCTGTTGACACTTTTACCACCGGCCTGTCCAAAGAAGTCGCTGCCGACGGCATCCGCGTCAACTGTGTTCGTCCGGGAGGCATTTACACGGATATCCATGCTGATGGTGGCGAGCCTTCAAGAGTCGATCGCATCGCCAAGAACTTTCCGATGCAAAGAGGGGGAACACCCGAAGAAGTCGCTAATGCAATTCTTTGGCTACTCAGTGACGAAGCTTCCTTCGTCACGGGCAGTTTTATAGACTTGTGTGGCGGTGTGTAGACGAGGTAAACGCCATTGACCGTTTCGCTGCCAATATTTTCCCCGCTTATGATTCACACCAAGTGGCAGGCTACACGATGACCCACTTCACCCACTTCGCGCAGGAGCGGCATCTCACTACGACAGCGCGCTGTCGCCAGCGGGCAACGGGTATTGAAGCGGCAACCGGCGGGAGGTTTGGAGGGGTCGGGAATTTCACCCCGCGCCATCGCTACCGGCCCGCAGTCTGGGTCAAGCGTCGGTACGGCCGCCAGCAATGCTTGGGTATAAGGATGCAGTGGCTGGCGGAATAGTGTATCGCGTTGTGCAGTTTCTACAATCTGCCCGAGATACATCACGGCCACGTCGTCACAAAGGTGTTCAACTACGCCAAGGTCATGAGAGATAAATAAAAATGTTACACCGTGGTCATCACGCAGGTCTGAAAAAAGATTGATGATTTGCGCCTGAATCGAGACATCAAGTGCCGATATCGGCTCATCGGCAATAATAAAATCCGGCTTTAAAATCAGTGCCCGCGCGATGCCGATCCTCTGGCGTTGGCCACCTGAAAATTCATGCGGAAAGCGGTTATAATGCAGCGGCGATAGTCCGCAAATACTCATTACTTCATCCACTTTGCCTCGCAGTTCTGCGGGCGAACAAAGCTTATGAGCCAACATGGCTTCGCCTATAGCGTCGCCAATTCTCATACGCGGGTTTAGCGAGCTGTAAGGGTCCTGAAATACCAGCTGCATTTTCGGACGCAGCGCAGTGAGCTGTTTTGGTGTGAGCGATGCCAAATCCATACCGCGAAATTTCACGCGGCCTGCGGTTTTCTCATACAACCCCAGCAGGCTTCTGCCCACCGTGGTTTTACCACTGCCGGACTCTCCCACCAGGCCAAAAATAGACCCCTTACGGATAGTAAAACTGACGCCGTCCACGGCGCGCAGCTGGCCAGTTTCTTGCCCGAACAGGCCATCACGGATCGGGAAATGTTTTTTGAGGCCTTCGACCTCGACTAAAAACTCTGTATTCATTTTTGTCACTCTGGCTCTTTTACAGCGGTCAAACCGCTGTAAAAACAGGCGGCCTGACGGAATTGACCCACTAACAACGGTATGCTCTGGCGGCAACGCGCAGTCGCTTTGGCGCAGCGGTCATTGAAGGCACAATAATCCGGCAATGCGGCAAGATCAGGCACCTGGCCCGGTATTGAGTAGAGACGGCGCCGACGTTCGCCCGGAACCGGCCGCGAGGCGATCAATCCCTGCGTGTAAGGGTGGAGTGGATTACGCAACACATCGGTCACCGGCCCCTGTTCGACGACTTTCCCCGCGTACATCACCACCACGTGGTCGGCCATTTGAGCAATCACACCCAAATCATGTGTTATCAACATCAGCGCCATCTGCTGGCGCAGTGCCTGGTCACGTAGCAACGTGAGGATCTGAGCCTGTACGGTGACGTCGAGCGCGGTGGTCGGTTCATCAGCAATCAATAATTTCGGTTTGCAACTCAGAGCCATGGCGATCATCACCCGCTGTAACATTCCCCCGGAAAGTTGATGCGGGTAGCTGTTCATCAGGCTGTCGGCTCGCGCCAGTCCCACCTCTGTGAGTAACGAGGTCGCTTTCTGCCACGCGGCTTTTGGCGCATCGCCCAGATGGCGAGTCAACGGCTCGACTAACTGTTCGCCGATGGTCAGCACCGGATTGAGTGCACTCATGGGCTCTTGAAAGATCATGGCCAGCTGGTTGCCGCGCAGATTCGCCATCTGTGATGGCCGCAGGTTCAGCAGGTTCTGCCCTTCGAACAGGATTTCACCGCCGTCGATACGTGCTGACTGGGGGGGCAGCAGTCCCATCAGCGACATGGCAGTGACGCTTTTTCCACAGCCCGATTCGCCAACAATACCCACCGTCTGACCGGGCATCACGTCAAAGGTGACGTCTTGTACGGCACGGACTCTGCCCAATTCGCTGGCAAATGACAGCGATAGACGATTAAAACGTACTAAAGGTTGAGTCACTTTTTAGCCCCGCTTCATTTTTGGGTCGAGGGCATCACGCAGGCCATCGCCCAATACGTTGATGGCAACCACTGTGAGGAAGATGGCAATGCCCGGCGGCATCCACAGCCACGGACGACGTTGGAAGTCGATCAGGCTGTTGGCGGCATCCATCATGTTTCCCCACGAGGCCATCGGCGGCACCACGCCTAACCCGAGATAGCTGAGTGCGGATTCGCTAAGGATGGCGTTAGCGACGGCCATCGTTGCCATCACCACCAGAATCGGGACCGTATTGGGCAACAGATGACCAAAAATACGACGCCTTGAGGAAAGTCCCAATACCTGAGTAGCGAGCATAAAGTCTCGTTCACGAAGTGAGAGAATTTGCCCACGCACAAGCCGCGCCAGCTTAGGCCATTCAAGCAAACTCAGCATGACGATGACCATGTAAACCCGAGACTCTGGGGGTAAATCCAGCTCTGCCAGCATCGCACCCATCACTATCAGCAACGGCAGGCTGGGAATGGTCATCATCAGATCAGCAAAGCGCATAATCAATTTATCAGTCAGCCCTCCGGCATAGCCTGACAGCGCGCCAAGCAGATAGCCGAGCGTCACGGACAGCAACATCGTCATTAGGCCGATAACCAACGAAATTCGCCCAGCCAGCAGGAGTCGGGTGTAGATATCTCGACCGAGAAAGTCGGTCCCTAGCCAGTGCCTGGTACTTGGCGCTTTGTTGATGATCAACGCGTCGGTGGCTTCATCACGCCATGGCGAAAAAATTGGGCCGAAAATGCACCACAGCGCCATGACAGCTAATAGGATCATGCAAAACATCGCCAGCCGATTTTGTCGCAGTGACTTCCATGCCTGATGTAAGGGCGATGGCGTCACCTGTGCCAGTACCGGTATTTGCGCCTTGCGTAGGCGACGCTGGCTGGAGAATAGGTTACTCAGCATCAGGACCTCACCCGGATCCGTGGATCCGCCCAGGCATAGAGCACGTCGGCTATCAAATTGCCGAGTAGGGTCAGCACGGCCAGAAACAGCGTGAAGCCCATCAACACCGGATAGTCGCGCGCGGCCAGTGAATCAATATGAATGTGACCGGCACCCGGCCAGTTAAACACTTTTTCAGTGATAAGTGCGCCGGAAAACAGCCCCGGCAGCTCAAAACCCAATAGGGTAATGATCGGTAGCAGCGCATTGCGCAACGCATGTTTAAGAATAACGGTGCGTTCACGTAGCCCTTTTGCGCGCGCGGTACGAATAAAATCCATGCGTACGACGTCTAGCATACTGGCGCGGAAATATCGCGTCAGGCTGCCTGCCTGCAACATCACCAGCGCTAACACCGGCAAAATGAGATGGGCGCCAACCTGCATCACCCAGGCCCAGCCTGTGGCATCGCTGCCGGTATTGGTCATGCCACCCACCGGCAACCAGTGCAGATCCACGGCAAACCATTTAATAAGCAATAGACACAGGAAGAAAGTGGGGAAGGACATTGCGGCGAAAATCACCACGCTGACACCGTGATCGAACAATGAATAGGGCTTCATCGCAGAGACAATGCCCACTGCTAGCGCGATACCCCAATAAAGGATCAGGGCAATTACACCCAGCAGGAATGAGTTCCAGATATACTGATTAAGCAGTTGGCTGACCGGAATTTGGTATTGCAGTGAAAAACCCAGATTGCCATGAAGTAACTGTCCGAGCCAGTGCATATAGCGGCTCAGTAGGGGTTGATCCAGACCATAAAGCGCTTTTAACTCTGCGGCGCGCTGCGCCGTGAGGGTGATGTTTCCATCAATAAAATCGCCGGGGGTAAGAGCAAACAGCATGAAGATCAACAACGAGGCCAGGAAGAGCATCGGGATGGTCTGCAGCAATCGTCGCAGAATGAAATTTCTCATGACTTTCTCATTAACGCTGCCGGAATATTTCCCGGCAGCGGCTTTGGTTCTGATTGTTTAACAAGACTGCATCGCGCCATTATTTGACGATTTTGACGTCCGGTAGGCTGCCGGTCAGGCCGTTATAGATATCCGGTTTGAAACCCGTGACGCGGGCGCTGCTGGCGGAAAGAATTTTTCGATTAGCCAGCAGGATAACCGGCGGGTCATTAGCCAGTACCTCATACAATTGGTGATAGATAGGCTTCCGTTTTTCAATATCCAATTGGGCGTTACCCTCATTGATCAACTTATCAACCTGTGGATTGTTGTATCCCCCTTGCGTGGCCGCCTCGGTGCTGTAGAAGTCCCAGACACCGTCGTGTGGATCGTTAAGGGTGCTGGTGCTGAAGGAAGCCAGGTCGTAGTTGCCCGATTTGCGCTGTGACATCAGCGCATTGAAGTCCAATACCTGGGGCTTGAGCAGCACGCCAATCTGGCGATAATTCTCTTTAGCAATCGGGATCAGCGCGTCGTTGAGCACTTTCTTGCTCACCAGCAGCGTCAGTTCAAGGCGCTTACCGTCTTTCTCACGAATGCCATCTGCGCCGACTTTCCAACCCGCTTCATCAAGCAGTTTCTTCGCCTGTTCTGGATTGTATTTATACGGGTTAACCCCCTCAGCGTTATACGCCCAGGAAATAGGGGCGATAGGTTCATTGGCCACTGAGCCATAACCTTGATAGACCACGTCAATCAACTGTTGGCGATCCAGACCGTAAATCAGCGCCTGACGGACTCTGACGTCTTGCAGGACAGGGCGTCTGAAATTGAATTCAATCTTGCTGTAATCGCTGGAACCATAAAGGTTGATGTTGGCGAAGCCGAGCAGCTTCAACTGTTCGATATCGTCAGGGCGTGAGGTGAAGGCGTCATAATCCGTGTCACCGGTCTGGAACAACTGGAAATTGGTGGACGGATTGGTCACACGATAGATAAAGCGCGGCGTTGGCGGCTCGCCTTTGTAGTAATTTGGGTTGGCGTGGAAGCGGATCTCCTGGCCTGGAATGTATTTGTCGTAGATGTAAGGCCCGTTGCCGAGCGGTTTGCCGTGCAGCGTGCGTAAGTGGTCAAGATTACCGCGGCTGTAACCTTTGCCGTAATAGGCTTTCGACAACACAGGGCCGCCGATTTTCTGCAACGTTGTGGCGCCCGCTTCCCGGGTGGTCACCTGCAGAGTTTGTGGGTCGATAACTTTCAGGCCGCTGATGCTGTCCGCTTTGCCAGCCTTATAATCATCCCCCCCGACAATGTGTGCGAGAGAAATGTCGGTATCACCGTCATATTTCGGGTCATAAAGCACGGTCAGCGTGAAAGCCACATCTTCGGCGGTGAGCGGTGAACCGTCACTGAATTTCAGATTAGGCCGCAGTTTGATGGTGTAAGTCTTGCCATCAGGGGTAACGCTCCAGCTTTCAGCCAGTCCGGGTACGGATTCGCCATGGCTATTCCAGTCAATAAGGCGGGCGAAAATTACGTTAGTCACGTTTTCGTCCCAGCCGTTGACGAAGAAGTAAGGGTTAAAAATCCCCTGCGGTTCCGAAATACCCGCAATCACCGTGTCTTTACGCAGTTTGGCGGCAGTCGGAATCTGGCTTGCGTCAGTCGCGGGTGTAATGCCCTCTTTGAGTAATTCATCAGCCATAGCGCCGGAGGAGAATAAAATCGATGCGCACAACAACGCGATTTTCAGCGGCGTAAATTGTGACAACCCGCGGGTTTGAAAACGTGGTAAAGACTTTGCCAAATGACATTCCTCATCAAGGGATTAGCGGATTAATATACAAAACATGACAAAGAGTAAGGTTGTGTTTTCGGATTGTCTAACAACGAAAAAATATGGCTTATAGCCAATTTGTACTGGAAAATCGCTGGATAAGATGACGGATGCGGCAGGTTATGCTTTAGGAGAAAGAAAGTAGACGGGCTGGCGATGTTCTTTTGCTCACACGCTAAAGAACATCGGCCGTAAAAGTAAACAGGGAACTTAACGTCTGTTAAGCATCCCTTTTTCATTAGAACCTAAGGTCAGCACTGAGAAGCCGGTAGCGGTAACAGACACGGTATGTTCGAACTGTGCGGAAAGCGATCCGTCTCGGGTGGTTACCGTCCAACCGTCGTCCTGTTGCTTTATGCTTCTTCCGCCCTGATTCAGCATTGGCTCAATGGTGAACACCATCCCCTCACGCATGACTAAACCTGTATTACGTTTGCCATAGTGTAAAATCTGCGGCTCTTCATGCATCTCACGGCCAATGCCGTGGCCGCAAAATTCACGCACGACAGAAAAACCACTTCGCTTGGCATGCTTTTCTATTGCCCATCCAATATCGCCCAGAAAAGCGCCGGGGCGAACCCGGTAAATTCCTTCCCACATGGCTTCATAAGTTGTTCGCACTAATCTCCTCGCCTCTACACTGACATCCCCCACCAGGTAAGTTTTACTGGAATCCGCAATATACCCCTCTTTTTCGAGGGTAATGTCAAAATTGACAATGGCACCCTCACGCAGAATATCTGTCTGAGAGGGGACGCCGTGGCAAATTACATCATCGATAGAAGCGTTAAGAACGAAGGGGTAGTTATACTGGCCTTTACTTGCCGGTCGAGCCTGAAGGTCATGGGTGATGAACTTATCTACCAGAGAATCGACTTCCAGCGTAGACATGCCACGTAATGGCAGTTTATCCAGCATCTCAAACACTGAGGCAAGCAGTCGTCCTGATTCGGCCAGCAGCGCCAGTTCATGGGGTTGTTTGATCATAGTTCTTTCACTCATCGAGGCTCGGATGAAACACCGGCAGAACACATTTCAAGTTTCATGATGTCATTGAAACTGAGTGTGGGATTGGTTTCACATAATCTGCCAATTTTAATCCAGAAGCTCGCCTGAGCATTAATGGAGCGCAGTGACACCCCGGAAGCTCGGCGCAGTTGATCGTGCAACTCATCGTCAATATTAACAATGCCCATAAATCCTCATTATATGAATCGTATATGAAACATATATTGACGCCACTTGAAGATTAAAGCAAGAAGACTTATGGCCATCGGTTCCTACGCTACATTAAGCAGCGCGAGACGTTGAGGTTAAAATTTAGTCATGGTTATCGTCAGAATGATGCTTTTATTGGGTCTCATCATAACGCGTTCTGGCAGTTCGAAAATCGTCGGCCGAGGTGATTATCCAATGCCACAAAGGCATCATTTGAATCAGCATCTCTTTGCCTAAATCGGTAACCGAGTAAACCACGCGCGGATGCTTTTCCTGGTAATCACAGCGTGAAATCAGGCCGTCGCGCTCAAGCTGGCGCAGCGTGCGCGTCAACATCCTCTGCGTGACGCCCGCCAGACGGCGGCTTATTTCCGCATGCCGAAGAGGTCCACTGGTGCCCAGAATATGTACCACACCTAATGACCAGCGGTTGCCAGCATGGGTAAGAATCTCTCGCTTTAGCCCGTCGTCGTCGTCGCTTAATCCTTCACATACCGCCTTTGAAAACTGCAGTATGTCTTCGTTATCCCACTCCATTTCACCTCCGGTATCATCAGTGTGCCTAATTGAATCCCGCTTTTATTACATGTCAGACTGATGCAATACAAAGGAGATCATTATGACGTACTCAATCGAAAAATCTGTAAATACTGTTTTAGTCATTGGTGCGGGAGAGCTCGGCATCGCCGTGTTGCGCGCGATGAGTTATAAAGCGCGAAATCAAACATCAACCAAAATCAGCGTATTGCTCAGAGAGGATGCCGCTCATGGCGTTTCCATTGCACAGAAGAAAAGGCGAGAGGAGCTTACGGCGATGGGCGTTTCAGTGGTTGAGGGTGACCTAAATCTGCACTCCATTGAGCAGCTAAGTGCACTTTTTCGTCCTTTTAATGCGGTGATTAACTGTAGCGGTTTTGTCGGTGGGCCGGGCACGCAAATCAAAATTACCCAGGCAGTACTTAACGCTGGCGTACCCCGCTATTTCCCTTGGCAGTTTGGCGTGGACTACGACGTAGTGGGAAAAGGCAGCGGCCAGCAGGTATGGGATGAACAGCTCGAGGTGCGCCAACGTTTGCGCGGGCAGGGCGAGACGGAGTGGACTATTGTTTCTACCGGAATTTTTACCAGTTATCTGTTCGAGCCCAGCTTCGGCGTGGTCGATAAAGATAATAAAGCCGTCTATGGACTCGGTGACTGGCAGTACGCGGTCACTCTGACTATGCCTGAGGATATCGGCACGTTGACGGCGGAAATATTTTTCCATCGGCCTGTTCTACGCAATCAGGTGGTTTATATCGCGGGCGATACGCTGACCTACGGTGAGATTGCCGACTTAATGCAGGCCCACTGGGGCGTTGCAATCAAGCGGATATTGCTGGATAAGGCGAAGCTGCTTGAGGATGTGCACCATTGCCCCGATGACGTGGCCGCAAAGTATCGCCTCGCCTTTGCGCGTCCCGACGGCGTGGCGTGGAATAAAGCGAATACCTTCAACGCCCGGCAGAGAATTAACACCACGACTGCCGAGCAGTGGCTGGCAAAACATCCACACAGCTGAGTCAGTGAGGGTTAAATACGTTTACTTCCCAGAACGTCAAACGTTTTTGCCAATGTCCGCACCGAGCGGTCGTAATCGCTCAGTGCCAGGCAGGCAATCAGAGCATCAATGACTGCCAGTTGCGCAATGCGGCTGGTCATCGCCTCTGAGCGAAACTGTGTTTCACGCGCCAGAGTATTGAGCACGATATCACTGTAAGCCAGCAGGGGAGAGCGGCCAAAGTTGGTGACGGCAATCGTTGTGGCACCCGCCTCTTTGGCTAACTGCGTCGCGGTAAGCGTTTCGACCGTGCTGCCTGAGTGGGAAATAGTAATCACTGCCGTTTGGGCATCCGCGAGCGACGCGGCAATGGCCTGCACGTGGCTGTCCACGCTGACCCGCGACGGAATACCAATGCGCAGCAGGCGATAATGGGTATCCTCGGCAATGGTGGCGGCGCTGCCTATACCAAAGACTTCGACTCTCTTCGCCTGGCGAATGGCGTTAACGGCCTCGGTAAGCGCTTCCACACTCAGGGCGCTTTGCGTATCTCTCAGCGCCTGCATATCCGACTGGAAAATTTTATCAATCACCTGCGCCGTGTTATCGCTGGGCGTTAAATCTTCATGAATAAAGTGGACGGGCTGAACCAGTTCTCTGGCAAGCGAGAGTTTCACCTGCTGAAAGCCACGTGCCCCAATGGTTTGACACAAACCAATCACGCTGCCCTCACTTGAACCGGTGCGTTCTGCCAGTTCGGTAATTGACATATGCATCACGTCCGCGGCGTGCTGGCTGATAAAATCAGCAATGCGACCGGCGGTGGGAGGAAGGTCTTTACGTACTGCCCCGAGCCTGTCCAGAACATTGGAAAACTCTCCGGCTTTGCCGTTCTTAATTTTTTCTTCCGACATACTGTTTCCTATTTTCCTTGCGTCAGGGCCGCAGGCTCGCGGATTTGTCCATTAACCACATGCCTGAACGCCATGTTTAATCGCTTCGCACCCAGCCCATCAGTTTGAAGATTATCACCAATCATTACCGCCTGTTCAGGCAGGACGTTGAGTTTGGCGCAGGCCATTTGAAACAGCACCGGCTCGGGCTTGCCAATCACCGTAGCCTGGCAATGTCCGGCGCAGCTAATGATTGCCGCGGCCAGTGCGCCGGTTTCGGGCACGGGTTCACCGTTGGGACCCGGATGGCTAACATCAGGTGCGGCGACATAAAGAGCAGCACCCTGGCGTATGGCGTTGGCGGCTAACGCAATTTTAGCGTATGAAAACTGACGATCGCGCGTCACTAACACCAAATCAGGCCGATGGCTTTCCAGCACCAGACCTTTATTGCGCGCGTAGCGTTGCAGGGCCGGGCTGCCAATCAGGAGCAACGTCGCCCCCGGGAAGTCAATGGCCAACCTGTTAATTGCCGTGGTTCCCGCCAATACAATATTGTCTGCATCCACTTTCAGACCCAGCCTCTTCAAGCGGCGTGAAAGCTGCTGTGGCGTGTGTTCAGCATTATTTGACACCAGCATATACCGACCTTTGACCTGTTCAAGCAACCATAGTGCATCGGGCAGTAGTTGGTTGCCGCTTATTAACGTTCCATCTAAATCAATAAGATAACCTTTGGCATTCATCTAAAGTGGGTTCTCGTCAGTCAGTTCTGATAGCGCTTAGCCTGTACTGAGGAAGTCTCAGTGTCAATCTAAAATAAAATGAGATTGTTTCATAAAATTGTCACATCCGTGGTTTAGAAATTAATCCATACCCCGAATGACAGAGACATCAGGAGCCTATTTTGAAAATTGCCATTGTTACCGATATCCACCACGGCCCGACCTCACACAATAAAGAAGCCGGGTGGAACAGCCTGGATGCGCTGCGTCGAGTGATTGACTGTGCCATTGAAGAGCAGGTTGATCTGTTGCTTGACCTGGGTGACCACATCTCTGACACCTGCGCAGAGGCAGATTATATTGTCGCTACCGAAGTGGCTGAGCTGTTCAAAACTTTCCCGGGCCAACGCGTACATGTCATAGGTAATCATGATGTTGCCAATCTAGACGTGGCGGATAACGAGGCCATTTATGGCGAGTCGATGCAAAGCCGCGTGGTCGATCTAGGCGTCTGTCGGCTGATTGTGTGGCAACCCCGCGTAGAGATAACCATGGGCATTGGATTACCGGCGGCAGAACCGAGTCTTGCCTGGCTGGTTGCCGCGCTGAACGCCGATGAGCGTCCGGCAATTATTGCCACCCACGTGCCGCTTTCAGGCCACTCGCAGACGGGTAATTACTATTTTGAAAACAATCCCAAGTATGCCAGCTATCCCGACCATCAGCGCGTGCGTCAAGCGGTAGAAGCCACCGGCAAGGCGGCACTGTGGCTCTCCGGGCATGTGCACTGGAATACGGTGACGCAGATTAACAACCTGCCGCATATCACGATTCAGTCGCTCAGTGAGCGTTTTACCACTTTTCCAAAAACGGCGGAAAGCTGGGCATTGCTGACGTTGACGGATAACGAACTGAGTCTTGAGGTGCGCGGTAATGACCCCTTTTATGTCCGTCTCCCTTTCAACCGTTCAGGCGATAAACCTTGGATAACACCGACTCATACCTGGACAGCGGCCGATTTTGCCGATTTTGTCACCGGTCAGGAGCAGGAAGATGCTTGAATACCTTGCCCGGCGGCTTTCCGGTGGTTTCCTCACGCTGTGCATCATCGTGACGGTGGTGTTTTTCGCCACCCGCCTGTCAGGAAATGCGGCGGATTATGTTTTACCTCCGGGCATGGATGCGGCATCGCGTGTTGCCATGAGTCAGCAGTTTGGTCTTGACCACTCCGCGGGCGTGCAGTTTCAAAAATACCTGTCAGGTTTGCTGCAGGGAAATTTTGGCATCAGTTTTGTTGAACGTCGCCCGGTGACGGATATTTTCGCCGAGCGTCTGCCCAATACGCTGATCTTGTTCGCTATCGCCTTAATATTTTCGGTGGTGATCGGCGGGGCGCTGGGGATCGTGGCGGCAATGACGCGAGGGAAAGCCTTGGCTTCATTGATTATGGGCTGTGCATTTTTAGGCTATGCCACGCCAAACTTTGTGCTCGCCATTCTGATGATCCTGCTGTTTTCGTTGAAATTGCATTGGCTGCCGAGTTCGGGATCGTCCAGCGCGTTGCACTTTGTTATGCCTGCGTTGGTGCTGTCAGCGCTGATGGTTGCGGAAATACTGCGCTTTATGCGCAACGCGATGCTGGACGTGCTTTCGCAGGATTATATCCGCACCGCGCGGGCTAAAGGGATACCCGCATGGAAGGTCGTGACCCGTCATGCGCTACGCAATGCCGCTATTCCGGTGATCACCGTGATTAGCCTGCAAATTGCCGGACTGGTAGGGCGCTGCGTGCTGGTTGAAGCCATTTTTGCGACGAAAGGCATCGGCGATTTAATTGTCAGAGCCGCGATTGCCCGCGACTATCCGGTGCTGCAATTTGGCGTGATTGTGATGGCGACTATCGTCCTGGTGATGTCGGTGCTGGTGGATCTGCTTTATGCATTAATTGACCCGCGGATAAAGGTGACACAATCATGAGTGATTCAACAATGTCTGATACCCCGGGGCAACGGGTGAGTGCTCAATCCACCGTCAAACCGGTGCCAGTGAATGTCTTACGTGCTTTTTGGCGGCGTATGTCGTGGAGATTTCGCCTCTATCTGTTGGCGCTGTTTTGTTTGCTGCTGCTGGCATTGCTCGCTCAGGTGATTGCTCCCTTTGACCCCGATGCGCAGTCGTTGTTATCCCGCCTGCGTCCGCCGATGGGCTTTGACCACGCGTTGGCTACACATCCGTTCGGCACCGATGAACTGGGAAGAGACGTGCTGTCGCGTACCTTGTACGGCCTGCAGTTTACTTTACTGATTGCGCTGGTGGGCAGCACGTTAAGTCTGATTGTTGGCGTAGCCTGCGGCATTATTGCCGGATTTTTTGCCGGTCGGACCGGTGCGTTGCTGGTGGCAGCGATGGATTTTCAGATGGCTGTGCCGTTTACTCTGGTGGCTTTGCTTACCGTTGCGCTACTGGGCAGCAGCCTTCCGGTTATCGTCACGGTGATTGGACTTTCCGGTTGGGAAGTTTATGCCCGAGTTGTCAGAGCGCAGGTACTGATCGTTTGCCGACAGCCTTTTATTGAAGCGGCTCGCGCGGCCGGGGCCTCACCGCTGCGTATTCTGCTGCGCCATGTTCTGCCGAACGTCTCATCACAAATCGTGGTTGTCTGGACCATGACTTTCCCCGCGCTGATTTTACTGGAGTCCTCACTCTCTTTTCTTGGATTAGGCGTCCAGCCGCCAACGGCAACGCTGGGGTCGATGGTCGGCTTTGGCCGTGATTATCTCGCCTCCAGCCCGTGGATTGCGCTGGTACCGTCGCTGGTGATTATGGCGCTCTCGCTGCTGGTCTTATTGGTTGGCGAAGGGCTGCGTGACCAAATGGACGTCAGGCTGCGTTAAATCAGACTTTTTATTCAAATATTGTAAGGGGCCGTCACGGCTCCGCGGATCACTACATCTCACTATCAGGAAAATATTATGTCCATCAGGCCACTGTTGTTGAGTTTTTCTGCTCTGCTGTTCTCTTTACCGACCTTTGCTGCACAATTACATGTGGCAACGATGACGCTGCCGCCGTTCCTCGATCCCGGCAAAGACTTTGGCAATACCGGATCGCAGATTTACTACAACAGCTTCGATCCATTGATAGAGAAGGATTACAGCAAATCGACGGCAAGCTTTAAGCCAGGCCTTGCCATCAGTTGGAAAACGATTTCGCCGACGGTGTATGAAGTCAAAATCCGTCAGGGCGTTAAATTCCAAAACGGCGATCCGATGACGGTAGACGACGTCGTTTTCACCTTCGAACGTATTCTGCAAGACATGACGCCAGAATTCGCCGGCATTCATAAGCAATTTTTCAGTAATTTCAGTAAGGTAGAAGCGATTGATGCTGACACAGTACGGTTTACGACCTTTAAACCGGAGCCGCTGTTTGAAACGCTGCTCAATACCTCTGAGTCCTCTATTGTGCCAAAAAAATACATCATGGGACTGAGTGGTGACCACAATAAGCTCGAAAGCAGTGATTTTGACGCCTTCGCGCTTAAGCCGATTGGCACCGGCCCTTATCAAATAACCGACTTCCATCCGGGTCAAAGCTTGACGTGGGTTAAATTTAAGGGTTTTTACGGCCCGCCCGCACCTTACGATAAAATTACCGTGCGCAGTATTCCTGAAACGGCCACTCGCATGGCGGCATTGGCCAATAACGAGGTCGATCTGGTGACCAACGTGGCTCCCGATCAGTTGGCCGGGATTAGCGCCAATCCAAACCTCAAAACTGTAGGCGCTGTGACACCGCTGTTCCATATCGTTTTCTTTAATACCCACAATCCGGCATTGAAGGACAAGCGCATCCGTCAGGCGCTGAGTCTGGCAATCGATCGTAACCTGCTCAATGAAGCCTTGTGGCAGGGCAAAGCGGTGGTGCCTTCCACCCATACCTTCCCGCAGTACGGCCCGCTTTATATGCCTGAGTTGAAAACCTTTGAATACAATCCGGAAAAGGCAAAAGCGTTGCTGAAAGCTGCGGGTTATAACGGAGAACCTATTCGCTATGATACCGATGCCGCTTATTACACCAATGGTTTATTGGCAGCACAGGCAATCAAAGAGATGTGGGCGGCGGTGGGTGTCAAAATGAACCTGAATATTACCGAAAAATGGACCGCGGATGACGCAGATATGCAGTCCCGCAACTGGTCAAACCCGATGTATTTTGCTGACCCTGCCGGTTCATTTGGCATCATGTGGGCGCCACACGGCGCAGGCACCGAATCGACCTGGTCGACCACCCCGGCCTATGACCAGATGTGGGAGCGCTTCCGTTATTCCACTGACGTCGCAGTGCGTAAACAGGCTTACAAAGAGATGATGGATTACGTCAAAGAAGAGGCGCCGTTTATTCCTCTCTACCAGCCTTACGAGTCTTACGGTATGCGCAAAAATCTCGACTGGAAGCCATTGCCGGGGCACATTCCTTACGTTCTCGACTTCCGCGCTGGCGCATTGCCGTCGCCGTCGGTCTAACTGTGGCAACACGTGCCCGTATTGAGGTAAGAAAATGAACGATAACGCACTGTTGACGGTAAAGGATCTGCGAGTCAGCTTCTCGGCGAAACGCGGCAAAACTGTCGCGGTAAAAGACCTCAGTTTTTCCTTGTCTATCGGGGAATGTGTCGCCCTGGTGGGGGAGTCCGGTTCAGGTAAGTCGGTGACGGCGATGACTTTGCTCGGCCTGACGGTCTTTAACGGCGGGCAGGTGGAGCAGGGCCAGATAACGTTCCAGCGTCGTGACGGCGTGAGTGTCAGTTTGTTGCAACAGTCGGAACGTCAGTGGGAAAATCTGCGAGGCGATCAGATAGCGATGATTTTTCAGGAGCCGATGACCAGTTTGAATCCGCTGTTTACCGTGGGTGAGCAGATTGCCGAGGTGTTGAGACAGCATCGAGGAATAAGCAATCAGCAGGCTAAAGCGCAGGCTATTACGCTGTTGGACCGCGTGCGCATTCCGCAGGCTGAAACGCGCTATGCTCAGTATCCGCACGAAATATCGGGAGGGATGCGTCAACGCGTAGCGATTGCCATGGCGCTGGCCTGTGCCCCTCGGCTGCTGATCGCCGATGAACCGACAACTGCCCTGGATGTGACGGTTCAGGCACAAATTCTTGACCTGATACAGGATATCGCACGAGAGTCACAGATGGCGGTGCTGTTTATCACGCACGATATGGGCGTAGTCGCGCAGGTGGCCGATCGGGTTATTGTCATGCGTCACGGTGAAAAGGTGGAAGAACAGCCGGTCGCCGACTTATTTAGCCGTCCGCAGGCGGCCTACACTCGCCAATTGTTGGACGCCGTACCGCGACTGGGCGATATGCGGGGCATGACCTCACCGCGGGGTTTTGGCAAGTTCGCGCCCAGCAGTAAGATCATTGAATCTTCGCTGCGTCCCTTGCTTGACGTCCGTCATTTAAGTGCCCGTTTTCCGGTACGCAAAGGGCTGCTGCAGCGCCACGTTGCGAACGTTCACGCCGTTGAGGACGTCTCATTTTCCATCTCGGCGGGTGAAACGCTGGCGCTGGTGGGGGAGTCAGGCAGTGGAAAGTCCACCACCGGCCGAGCCGTTCTGCAGTTGATTCAGGCAGAGAGCGGCAGCGTGGAGCTGGAAGGGCAAGAGTTACGCGCGTTGAGCGGAGGCCGTCTGCAGGCGCGCCGCCGTGACATGCAGATCATTTTTCAGGATCCTTACGCCGCCTTGGATCCCCGCTTGCGGGTTTTCGACCAGTTGGCAGAACCTCTCCGCATCCACGGCATGGTTAAAGAAAGCGAGCTGCCTGCGCGGCTTCATGCCCTTTTGGCGCGGGTTGAACTACCTGCAGAATTTCTTACCCGCTATCCCCATGAAATGTCGGGGGGCCAGCGCCAGCGACTGTGTATCGCCCGCGCACTGACATTGGCACCCAAAATCATTATTGCCGATGAGCCGGTTTCCGCGCTTGATGTTTCCATTCAGGCTCAGGTGATCAACCTGATGATAGAGTTACAGCGCGATCTGGGACTTGCTTATCTGTTCATCTCTCATGATATGGCGGTGGTTGAGCGCATTAGCCACCGCGTCGCGGTGATGTGCCGGGGAAGAATTGTCGAGATAGGCCCGCGCGAGAATATTTTTGCGTCTCCGCAGCATCCTTATACTCAGGCATTACTGGCGGCGGTTCCTGAAGCGGATCCTGCTCGGCGACGAACCGTCTCTCCAAAGGCAACTCAGCTTTCAACGCCGGTCTATCCCAAAAATCATCGACAGGAAGTCTCACATTATCGTGAAGTGTCACCAGGACATCGGGTATTGGTGAACACTTTTTAAAGGCAAAAAACCCCCTCCGCGCAGGAGGGGATACAAATCAGATAATCAATAGGAGTCTTTAGTTTGTAATTAATAATAGTTATCATTATAGTTTGCCTTTTCATTTCTATTTATTAACACAGGAAGGTGTTAATGATCATCATAAATGATACTTATAGGGAGAAATTATCGATGAGCCACCGAGCCTGTCGCCGGAATAATCAACGGGTGGTGATACGCCTGGCCGCATTTATATTTCCCCTCATCTACGCTGCAAACAGTTATTCCAAACCCGACATGACGCCTTTGGGACCTAATATCGCCGATAAAGGATCCTCTTTTTATCATTTCTCGGTAAGCACGTTCGATTCTGCAGACGGTAACAGGCACTACAAGGTGTGGACCGGTGTACCCGATAAACACCCTCCGGCGTCTGGGTATGCGGTGCTTTATATGTTGGATGGGAACGCGGTGATGGACCGGCTAACTGATGCGTTTTTAAATAAACTGACGCAGGGAACGCCACCCGTACTTATTGTCATCGGGTATCAAACCGTTAAACCTTTTGAGCTGACTGCCAGAACCTATGATTACACTCCGCCGCTAAGAGAAAACGACGGTGAGGTAGGTCATGGAGAAATACAGGGGCGAAAAAGCGGTGGCAGCCTTAACTTCCGTCGCCTGCTTGAAGAGACCATTGCACCTGATGCAGAGAAAGGCCTTTCTGTTGACGCGAGTAAAAGGGCGATATGGGGGCATTCCTATGGCGGGCTGTTTGTTTTGGACTCTTTTGTAAACTCTACGTTTTTTAACGGCTACTATTCTGCCAGCCCTTCACTGAACAGTGATTATATTGTGTTACTCAGCAGGTTAGAAAAGATAAATACAGCCCACTTCCCTCATAAGCAGCTCTATTTTATGGAGGGAAGCGCAGCACCCAGAAAAAAAGCTGACGGTGAAGAAGCTTCTGCCGTACTTAACCAAGTACGCAGCACACTTTCCTCTCTAAACCATGAAGGTCTTGCCGCCACATTTTGGGCTTATCCTGGACTCAGCCACGGTGAAATGTTCAACGTCTCGTTTCAGCGCGCTTTGTTAACGATGGCAGCGGATAACGTAGAGAAACAACCCCTGCCTCCGCTGCAATAATCACTTACGTTACCTCCCGTTTTACGCTTGTTAAAAAAGAGCCGTTAGCATTTAATCATTTGGGAAAAGTTCAGCCATAAATAATTAAACAGGGAGATTTTGATGAGTTCACTTATTCGTCTGGCCACGCTGGAAGATGCCAAGGCAATCAGTACGTTGGCAATTACTACCTTCCACATGGCTTGTCCTGCAAGCACGCCTGCGGAAGATATAAAAAGCTATATTGAAAATAATCTGCAAGTTGAATGCTTTGAAAATCTTCTTCAGTCATCCCAAAAGAAACTTCACGTTCTGGAATTTGAGGGTCGGATCATTGGTTACAGTATGTTGAGTCTTGCACCTGAACCGGTGGGGATCCCGAAGGCTGATGGAATAGCAGAGCTTACGCGTTGTTATGTCCTGGCGGAGTTTCATGGTGCAGGGTATGCACAAAAGCTGGTCAGCGCGACGCTGCAAAGTATCTCAGGTGGCGTAAGACTGCTGGTGAATGACGAGAACGATCGTGCGATCAAATTTTACACTCGCCAGGGATTTAGCCCGGTGGGCGAGACGTCTTTCTATGTCGGTCAAGATAAGCATCGCGATTTGGTGATGGTTAATTTCTAGGCCTTTACGGCCGAAGATTACGGATTAATCCACCGGTGGCTGGTGGTTATCCCCTTATCGTTATAGGTCAGTCGTGCTCGGCGGTTGTTCTCTCTTTGCAACTGGTACCAGTCCAGCACGCTTACCCGCAATATTATTACGCCGAAATGGGCCTTTCCCTCGGCTTCATTTGTCGATATCAATAATGCCTGCTCAGCGACAGGATCAACGGGCTGCTCGTCGCCGGGAGGTCCGCCCGCATAGGTGCGGCGCGTGTGAGCGGGTAATCTGTTCCATGCAGTTATCGCCACAGCACTTTCAGAACCATGCAACTCCGCTATTCCCTGAAGACGCAGTTGCAGCCGCGTCTCGCCGCAGTAGCCGAGCGCAGTTACCTGCGGGTTAACAGATATCTCGAGCCATTTTGGACTGCGTACGTCGGTATGAAATTCAAACACACGGGTGACTCTGTCAACGCGCCGTAAAACGACCGTGCGTGCCTGAGGTTTGCCCTCGCCATCGACTGAACAGAGATTCAGGAATCTAAAACTTGCATTCGGAGTGCGGGTCGCCGTTTCAAGCTTTTCCCAGGTCGAAGTATCAATATCCTCCAGATTTATCAACATAATAGTGCTCCTGTTACCCGTGCATGCAGGATGTCTTTATTCATTATCATCTCCATCTGGCTGATAGTTTCTTGTGCGTTGCCAAGGCAACATAGGGCACATTTCCACTGCCTGCAAATGCTTTCCAGGCCTCGCACCTTTCAACATGCCGTCCAGCACTTTTCTTTCCAGGCACGCCGGTCGATAGCCCACTCCTTTAGAAAACGCGTTGATCTTTCAGTGACAATAATTAAATTGTTAAAATAGTAACATTTTATGAATTCCATAAAATCCCAGTAAATTCGCACCTGATAGGATTAAAGGAGTGCGATTTATGTCACGTATTTAACATTGATTGGCTGCTATTGTTATTTCTACAACATTTGATGATTTTAATTTTTCCGGGGAGATGTGATGGAAATTGCCGTCATTGGTTCGAACATGGTCGACCTTATTACTTACACAAATACGATGCCTAAAGCCGGTGAAACGCTAGAGGCACCTGATTTTGCGCTAGGCTGCGGCGGCAAAGGGGCTAACCAGGCCGTGGCTGCCGCCAAACTGGGTGCGAAGGTTATGATGGTCAGCAAGGTGGGCGAAGATATCTTTGCCGAAAATACGGTGAAAAATTTGCAGCAATATGGTGTAGATGCTCGCCATGTCACCGTCGCGCCGGGCACGTCCAGCGGCGTAGCGCCCATTTTTGTTGATGACCAGTCGCAAAACCGCATTCTGATTATCAAGGGTGCGAACGCTAAGCTTTCTCCTGCAGATATTGATGCTGCCGCTGAACAGTTAAAAGCCTGTAGCCTGATCGTTTTACAGCTCGAAATACCGCTGCCAACCGTGTATTACGCCATCGATTTTGCCCGCCAACATGGCATCAAAGTGATCCTTAATCCCGCACCCGCTGTTGCAGGCCTGGATATCGACTATGCCTGCCAGTGCGAATTCTTTATGCCTAATGAAACCGAACTGGAAATTCTCACCGGCTTGCCGACCAGCACCGAGGAAGAAGTGCTGCGCGCCGGACGAATGCTGCTAGGACGTGGGCTGAAAAACTTAATCATAACTTTGGGCAGTCGCGGCTCCGTGTGGATGCAGGGCGACGCCGTGCACCGTATTGATCCAACCACCGTGCAGGCCGTTGACACCAGCGGTGCCGGTGATGCTTTCATCGGCTGCTTTGCCCACTATCTGATTCAACACGGCGATATTGCACAGGCTATGCAGTCTGCATCCGCCTATGCCGCCTGCAGTGTCACACAAAGGGGCACTCAGCGCTCCTACCCCGATGCCGAGACTTTTCAGCGTTTTCTCACTGCTTAATTGAGGATTCATCATGCACCCGAACATCATTCAGCAGCCCGACGGATATTTAAATAAAACCCCGTTGTTGCAGTTTATTTTGCTGTCTTGCCTGTTTCCGCTGTGGGGCTGTGCCGCCAGCCTGAACGACATTTTGATCACCCAGTTCAAGAGCGTTTTTGAACTGAGCGACTTTGCCAGTGCACTGGTACAAAGTGCTTTTTACGGCGGCTATTTCCTGATTGCTATTCCCGCTTCTTTGGTTATTCGCAGCAGCAGTTACAAAATTGCCATTTTGCTCGGGCTTGCGCTCTATATCGTCGGGTGCGTGCTGTTTTACCCCGCGTCGCATATGGCGACTTACACCATGTTTCTGGCGGCTATTTTTGCCATTGCCATCGGTCTAAGCTTCCTTGAAACGGCGGCGAATACCTACAGTTCGATGATTGGTCATCGCGGTTACGCCACGCTGCGTCTTAATATCAGCCAGACTTTTTATCCGGTTGGCGCGCTGATGGGCATCGTGTTGGGAAAATACCTGGTGTTTCAGGACGGTGACAGTCTGCATCGTCAAATGGCTGGCCTCAACCCGGACCAACTGCATCAGTTCAAACTGAATATGCTCGAACATACGCTGGAGCCTTATAAATATCTGGTGATGGTGCTGGTGGTCGTTATGGTGCTGTTCCTGCTGACGCGCTATCCGCGCTGCAAGCCGCAGACCGTAGAGAAAAAACTGCCGAGCCTGAGTGAAACATTCAGCTATCTGGCGAAAAACCGCCACTTTAAGCGCGGCATTATGACCCAGTTTATCTATGTCGGTATGCAAGTGGCCGTCTGGTCATTTACCATCCGCCTGGCGCTAAACCTGGGGGCTGTCAATGAACGCCACGCCTCCAACTTTATGATTTACAGCTTTATCTGCTTCTTCATCGGCAAGTTTGTCGCCAATTTCCTGA
Organism: Rouxiella sp. S1S-2; assembly: GCF_009208105.1. NCBI lineage: Bacteria > Pseudomonadati > Pseudomonadota > Gammaproteobacteria > Enterobacterales > Yersiniaceae > Rouxiella > Rouxiella sp. S1S-2. The sequence continues at coordinate 3,662,871 of NZ_WFKL01000001.1, read as the reverse complement.
TGACGCGCTTCCGGGCGGAAAAGGTGCTGATTGCCTACTCCATCGTGGGCGTTGCCACGCTGCTTTATGTGATGCTGGTGCCGAACTTCACAGCGGTGTATGCGGCGGTGTTCGTCAGCGTGCTGTTCGGACCCTGCTGGGCAACCATTTATGCCGGTACACTTTCCACCGTGGACAATAAATATACTGAAGTCGCCGGTGCGTTTATCGTCATGGCCATTGTCGGTGCCGCCTTCATTCCGGCGCTGCAAGGTCTGGTTTCTGACCGCACAGGCTCGATGCAACTGGCGTTTGGCGTCTCGCTGCTGTGCTTTGCCTGGGTCGGTTTTTACTTCTGGGGCGAGCTGCGTCATAAAAAACAGCCCACCACCACAGGACGTTTAGCGGAGGATGCACAATGAAAACCACGTTGCCGCTGACCTCATCAATGTTTACGGAAACGCCTCGGGTTTTACTCATCCACTCGCGATTCAAGGTTACGCTGTTCCGCTACGCTTCAGGCATTGAGGCGGTAAGGCTTGAAAATGAGCGCGGGGCGGTTATCGTCCTGCCTTATTACGGCCAGATGATTTGGGACGCAAGTTTCGACGGGCGCACATTGACGATGGGCAACGGTTTCAAACAGCCGTTGCCCGGCAAGGACATCATCGACACTTATGGCTGCTTTGCCTTTCATTCTGGCCTGCTGGCAAACGGCTGTCCCGCACCGGAAGACGACCATCCGCTGCACGGCGAAATGTCGTGTGCGAAAATGGACAGCGCATGGCTAGAGCTGGACGAAGAGGGCATTACTCTCAGGGGCGAGGTGGAATATATCAAGGGATTTGGCCACCACTACCGCGCGACACCGGCGGTAACGCTGCTGGCAGACAGCCCACGGCTGCGCATTGAAATGGCGGTGACTAACCTTGCCGGTAAAAGTATGCCGCTGCAGTACATGTGCCACATGAACTATGCCTGGGTAGCGAATGGCGTTTTCAGCCAAAGTATTCCTGATGACGCATTTGTGCTCAGAACCTCGATTCCTGCTCACGTGCATCCAACGCCAACCTGGCTTGACTACACCCGTCAGATGGCGTTGGCACCGGCAAATTTTGACGGCCTGAATCGACCTGAAATGTGTGACCCGGAAATCGTCTTTTTTGCCGATAATCTGTCGCAGTACGGTGAGAAGGTCAGCTTCAGTGTGACTTCACCGGAGGGCTATGGATTCAGTACCCAGTTTGACACCCGCCAGTTTAGTCATGCGACGCGTTGGATATTGCACAATTCTGATCAGCAAGTGGCGGCTTTTGTGCTGCCAGCCACCTGCCGTCCCGAAGGTTTTCTTGCCGCGAAACAGGCCGATACGTTGCTAAACCTTGAACCGGGTGAAACGCGTTTGTTTGAAGTAGAAACCGGAATGATTGAGCCATAAAAGACGCATAAGCAGGCATTTGGGAGCCGGTATTTATTCGCGCGCTTTGCGCAATCTTCGCCATAGCGTGGTGCGGCTAATGCCTAAATAATCAGCCGTTGCAGAATGATTACCGGAAAATTTTTCCAGCGCCTGCTCGGCCGATAGCAAGGGCGTCGGCGCGGGAGGTGTTGCGAGTGAGATATCCACGTTTGGGGGTAATTGCGCCAATTCCGGTAACAGCCTCAGCATAAATTCTTTAGTTAACAGCCGTTCAGGTGAGGCGCTGAGAAACAGCGCCACGCGCTCCATGAGATTACGTAATTCTCGGATATTACCCGGCCAGTGATAATCAAGCAGCAGTTCTCGACAGTGATTGATGGCGTTAAGCATCTTCTCCTGCACCGGTGCATTGAGGGCCGTCAGCGATTGTTGCAGATACCACTTCGCCAATAGAATGACATCTTCTTGCCGCTCTCTGAGCGCGGGCAGAGGCAGGCGCAGTACGCTGAGGCGATAAAACAGGTCGGAACGAAAGCGCCCCTGTTGCTGCCAGGCATCGAGGTCACAATGCGTGGCGCTAATGACCCGCACATTAATATTAATCGGCCGCTGACCGCCGACCCGCACGACTCTGCGCTCTTCAAGCACGCGTAATAAGCGCGTTTGCATCGCGAGCGGCATTTCTCCTATCTCGTCAAGGAAAAGCGTACCGCCGTTTGCCGCCTCAAACAGTCCCGGCCTTCCGCCTCGACGAGAGCCGGTGAAGGCACCGTCCTCATAACCAAATAGTTCCGCTTCGAGCAGTGATTCGGTGATAGCCCCGCAGTTAATCGCAATAAAAGGCGCGCTTTTCTTATCCTGACGAGGGTGCCGGAGGGCGATATATTCACGATGCAGCGCCTGCGCCACCCACTCTTTACCGGTACCGGTTTCACCCTGGATTAGCACGGCAGCGGGTGAGCGGGCGTAGAGCAGGACTGTTTGGCGAACCTGCTCCATCGCGGGTGATTCACCCTGTAAATCACTGATGTTATGGCGCGTATGCAATAAATTTGGCGATGCAAATTTCCGACTCTGATTGATTCCCGCACGGGTTAAGTGAGAGAGGTCCAGCGCATCATGGAACGCCTGCCTTACTGAATTGGCGGAATAGACAAACACGCCGATAAGTCCGGCTTCAGTGGTCAAATCGGTGACCATACCCTGACCGATTATTACCTCGATACCCTTGGCTTTTAACTCATTAATCTGAGCGCGGGCATCCTCTTCGGTAGCATAGCTGCGTTGTTCAATCGGCAAATCGAACACCTGCTGAAATTCAGTCAGCTGAGGTAAGGTGTGCTGGTAAGTAATGATCCCGATTTTCGCACTGATTTTTCGCGCGTTAGCCAATGCCTGCATCACGTCAAAACCGCTGGCCCTTGCGGTAATCACCGGTACCGAGACGCGACTTTTAAGGTAAGCCCCGTTCGAGCCGGAGGAAATAATGACATCACAGTGCTCGGTGGCCAGCTTTTTCCTAATGAACTGGACGGCCTTTTCAAAACCGTAGGGGACCGGTGTGATGATGGCGCTATCATCAAATTCCAGGCTGATATCTCGGAAAAGGTCGGCAAGACGAGAGATAGACACCGTCCAAATCACCGGCTTATTACCTGCCTCGGTGGTATATCGCGAAGAGTCTGCCATGGGTGTCCCTAAGTCGTCGCTGTGGTTTAGATGCGTTTCATTGTTGTTTCATTAATCTAAATATGAAACCTAAACGAAACATAGCCTGTAACGCGCTCGGTGACAATATCAGCACGGCAAATATCACTGGTTGAAATATTTTTTTTAATTTATTGATATATATCGTTAATATTTTTTATGCGTGAATTGAGAGCCATGCACCTATCCGTTGGCATCCCCCTTGCTATGGTTAATGGAGAACTTAATCCCCGATTAACAGGCAGGTAACGATGAGCTTACATTCTCCTGGTCGCGCATTCCGCGCCGCCCTGACCCAAGAGTCCCCTTTACAGATTGTTGGCACCATCAATGCCAACCACGCCTTGCTGGCTAAACAGGCCGGTTACCAGGCGATTTACCTTTCAGGGGGTGGGGTGGCAGCGGGTTCGCTCGGGCTGCCCGATTTAGGTATTTCTACCCTTGATGACGTGTTAATCGACGTGCGTCGTATCACAGATGTGTGTGATTTACCGCTGCTGGTTGATGCCGACACCGGTTTTGGATCCTCGGCGTTTAATATCGCCCGCACCGTGAGGCAGATAAGCAAAGCCGGTGCGGCGGCGCTGCATATTGAAGATCAGGTCGGCGCGAAACGCTGTGGGCATCGCCCAAATAAAGAAATCGTCAGCACGCAAGAAATGGTCGATCGCATCAAAGCGGCAGTCGATGCGCGTACTGATGAGAATTTCGTCATTATGGCGCGTACGGATGCGCTAGCTGCCGAAGGGCTTAATGCCGCACTTGCGCGCGTTCAGGCCTACGTCGAAGCGGGCGCCGATATGGTATTTCCGGAGGCGGTCACCGAGCTGGAGATGTATGCCGTTTTTGCTAAAACGTCAGGCGTGCCGATTCTGGCTAATCTGACCGAGTTTGGCGTAACGCCCTTGTTTACGCTGGACGAACTGAAAACCGTCGATGTCGCTATGGCGCTGTATCCACTTTCTGCTTTTCGCGCGATGAATAAGGCAGCCGAGCGGCTTTATCGCGGATTGCGGCAGGAAGGCACGCAGAAGCATCTGGTTGATACCATGCAGACCCGTGCGGAACTGTATCAAAGCATTAACTACTACGATTTTGAACAGAAGCTGGACCAACTCTTTGCTCAGAAAGAAAGGAGATAAAGTGACTACGTCAACCTTCACCCCTAAAAAATCCGTCGCACTGTCGGGCGTGGTGGCGGGTAATACCGCCCTGTGCACCGTGGGTCGCAGCGGTAACGATCTGCACTATCTTGGCTATGATATTGTCGATTTAGCCCGCTACTGCAAGTTTGAAGAAGTGGCGTATTTGCTGATTTATGGCAAATTGCCCACCGCAGCAGAACTCACGGCCTACATGCATAAGCTGCGCTCGCGACGCGGGTTGCCTGCTTCGGTCAAAACCGTACTGGAAGCCTTACCCGCCGCCTCGCACCCGATGGACGTGATGCGCACAGGCGTGTCTGCGCTGGGCTGTACGCTGCCTGAAAAAGATGACCATTCTTTCGCTGGCGCCTGTGATATCGCCGACAGCCTGCTGGCCGCACTCGGTTCGATGCTGCTTTATTGGTACCACTACAGCCATCACGGTAACCGTATTCAGGTCGAAACCGACGATGAATCCATTGGCGGACATTTCCTGCATTTGCTGCACGGTGAGGCGCCCGACGAACGGTGGATTAAGGCGATGCACACTTCGCTTATCCTTTATGCCGAGCATGAATTCAACGCGTCTACCTTTACTGCGCGCGTTATCGCCGGCACCGGCTCGGATATTTATTCGGCAATTACCGGCGCTATCGGAGCTTTGCGCGGTAAAAAACACGGCGGTGCCAACGAAGTCGCACTGGACATTCAGCAGCGTTATCTCTCCCCCGATGAGGCCGAAAGCGACATCAAAAAACGGCTGGCCAATAAAGAAGTGGTGATTGGCTTTGGGCATCCGGTCTATACCTTGGCCGACCCGCGACATAGTGTGATCAAGCAGGTTGCCCTGGAGCTTTCACAGCAGGCGGGTGACGAGAAAATCTTTGCCATTGCCAGTCGTCTGGAAACGGTGATGTGGGATGAGAAAAAAATGTTCCCCAATCTGGACTGGTTTTCTGCCGTGGCTTATCACCAAATGGGCATACCGACCGCGATGTTTACGCCACTGTTTGTGATGGCCCGCACCAGCGGCTGGGCGGCGCATATTATCGAACAGCGCAAAGACAATAAAATCATCCGCCCGGCGGCGCATTATATCGGCCCCGATGATTTGCCCTTTATTCCACTGGATAAACGTTAAGGAACCCCATGTCATCTTCACTGAATGTGTCGGCCCGACAACCGTATGACGCCGCGATAGTGGATATTGTCGATTACGTCATGCAGTACAAAATCAGCTCTCAAAAGGCGTATGAAACGGCGCATTATTGCCTGCTTGATACGCTGGGTTGCGGACTTGAAGCGCTGGAATATCCGGCCTGTAAAAAGCTGTTGGGGCCGATAGTACCGGGCACGGTGGTGCCGCAGGGGGCGAGGGTTCCCGGCACGCAGTTCCAGCTTGACCCGGTGCAGGCGGCGTTTAATATCGGCACGATGATCCGCTGGCTAGATTTTAATGACACTTGGCTGGCGGCCGAATGGGGCCATCCTTCCGATAATCTCGGCGGCGTGTTAGCTACTGCCGACTGGCTTTCTCGCACCGCCGTGGCGGCGGGCAAAGCGCCATTAACCCTATGGCATGTATTGACCGGCATGATTAAGGCGCATGAGATCCAAGGCTGTCTGGCATTGGAAAACGCCTTTAATCGGGTCGGGCTGGACCACGTCCTGCTGGTTAAGGTGGCCTCAACGGCGGTAGTGGCCGAGATGCTCGGCCTGACGCGTGACGAAATTTTGAGTGCCGTATCCAATGCCTGGATAGACGGGCAGTCCCTGCGTACCTATCGCCATGCGCCAAACACGGGATCTCGCAAGTCTTGGGCGGCGGGCGATGCGACTTCACGAGCCGTGCGTTTGGCCCTGATGGCCAAAACCGGCGAGATGGGATATCCCTCCGCGTTAACCGCCAAAACCTGGGGCTTCTATGACGTGCTGTTTAACGGCGAACCGTTCCAGTTTCAGCGGCCCTATGGCAGTTATGTGATGGAAAACGTGCTGTTCAAGATCTCATACCCCGCCGAGTTCCATGCGCAGACGGCGGTTGAGGCGGCTATCACGGTGCAACAAAAATTGCAGCGGGCGGGGAAGGGCGTTGACGATATCAAGGCCATCACCATTCGCACTCATCAGGCCTGTATTCGCATTATCGACAAGCAGGGACCGCTCAATAATCCGGCCGACCGAGACCACTGTATTCAATATATGGTGGCCGTTCCGCTGATATTCGGGCGTTTGACCGCCGGAGATTATGAGGACGATATTGCCGCCGATTCGCGTATCGACACGCTGCGGGAAAAAATTACCTGTGTTGAGGACGTCACATTGACTCAGGACTATCACGACCCGCAAAAACGGGCGATCGGTAACGGCATCAGTGTTGAGTTTAACGATGGCAGCCAATTCGACGAAGTGCTGGTGGAATATCCGATTGGCCACGCCCGCCGTCGTCAGGAAGGTATTCCGCTGTTGATTGAGAAATTCAAAATCAATTTGGCCCGCCAGTTCCCTGAAAAACAGCAGCAGCGTATTCTCAACGCCTCGCTGGATCGGGAGAAACTCGAGCAGATGGCGGTGAATGAGTATCTGGATTTGTATGTGATTTAACCTTCCCGACCCTTTCCTTACATCGATTCGCGTTGAAGCCACGGGCTTTCAACGCGAACGGTTTCACGATGCCGATCCCCGTTAATAATGTGCAGCGCGCTCAGGCGGCCAATTTCGTAGTGGGGCAATTGCACCGTCGACAGTGGGGGCAAAAACAGGTCGCCAATGCCCACCATATTGTCGTAGCCCAGCACGCCGACGTCTTGCGGAATGCGCACACCTCGCGCCAGAAGAATTTGATAGACCATGAAAGCAACGCGATCGTTACCACACACCACGGAATCAAACGTCGGCTTACCCTGCGGCATGTGCGCTGCCATCATCGCCGGAATATCCCGATAGTGCTCGTCGCCGAAGTCCATATAGCGGTGTAGCAGAGAATCGGGGTCAATACCGGCTTCACGACAGGCACGCGCCAGCCCCTTGCGGCGGCGAATTGTTGCCAAATGCTGTGCCGGCAGGTGCAGGCAAAGTGGTCGGCGATAACCCGCCTGTAGCAACGCTTTCACCCCCTCGTACTGGCCCTGTTCATCGTCAGGAATATAGCTGGCAACCGGCTCATGCAGGCTTTCACAGTTGGCCAATACGCAGGGAAGAGAGAGCAGTTTAGGCGGAACCGGCACCTGTCGCAGCCCCATTGTCGTATAAATAATGCCGCTTGGCCGATGGGAGAGCAGCAGGTCGACCATGGTTTCAGGACTGTCGTCGGAGAACATATTGACCACAAAACTGTTCCACCCGTGGGCGCGAGCGGTTTCTTCAATCGACAACGTGATCTCTACGGAAAAAGGGGTGGTTACCGTATCAAGCGCCAGCACGCCGACGGTATTCGGCGTTGCCCGCGCTCCGCGCACCTTTTTGGCTGACAGGTCGGGCACATAATTTAATTCACTAATGGCGGCCTGCACACAGGCAAGCGTGTCGGGTTTAAGCCTTTCCGGGCTATTCAAGGCACGCGATACCGTCATTAACGACACGTTCGCCAGCTTTGCCACATCTTTTAACGACGCCATAAGTTTCTGTCCTGATTCGAGGAAATCTCGGGCCATGCCTGCAAATATACAAGGCTATACAACTCCCATTCTGAAGTAAAAGGATGGGGAGATAATGTTGTTCTCAATATTTCACTGTGCCATAGCGACAATCAACATTAAATCATGATCGCGCTCTCAGATACGCTATGTTAACGTTAACTTATGTGATTAACATCATAAGTTCGCCTTAAATTGCGTGAGAAGAGTAATATGTTAACGTTACCATTTCATTATCTTTCCTACTGAGACTGCCATGATGAAAAAACATCATTCTCAAAATTACCCGCTGTTAAGTGCATTGCTGTTTTTCTTTTTTGTGAGCTGGTCATCGTCCAGTTCTCTGCTTTCCATCTGGCTTCATCAAGAAGTCGGGTTAAAAGCCATGGATACCGGCGTCATCTTTTCCGTGCTGTCAGTGTCGGCGCTTTGCGCACAGGTTTGCTATGGCTTTATTCAGGACCGGCTTGCCTTACGCAAAAACCTGCTGTGGTATATCACTGCGCTGCTTATTTTTTCCGGTCCGGCGTATGTGATTTTTGGTTATCTGCTCAGTATCAACATCCTGCTGGGCAGTATCTTCGGCGGGGTGTTCATCGGCCTGACTTTTAACGGTGGGATTGGCGTCCTTGAGTCCTACACCGAGCGAGTGTCACGTCAGAGTACCTTTGAATTTGGTAAAGCCCGCATGTGGGGGTCACTTGGCTGGGCCGTGGCGACCTTTTTTGCCGGTATTCTTTTCAACATCAATCCAAAACTTAACTTCCTGCTTGCGTCATGCGCGGGGCTGGTGTTCTTTGCGCTGCTAGCGCGGCTCAAAGTGAGCACCCCAGCCAGTCTGGAAAGGGTGGAACTGGGCGCAGAAAAAGTAACCTTAGAAGACGCGTTGCGTTTGTTAACGCTGCCACGTTTCTGGGCGTTAGTATTTTTCGTGGTCGGAACCTGCATTTATGGCGTTTACGATCAGCAGTTCCCGGTCTATTTCTCTTCGCAGTTTGCGACCCTGCGGGAGGGGAATGCGATGTACGGCTACCTGAACTCTTTCCAGGTATTTCTTGAAGCGGCGGGCATGTTCTGTGCGCCGTGGCTGGTAAACCGCATTGGCGCTAAAAACGGACTGATCTTTGCTGGCATGGTAATGGCGCTGCGCATGATGTCCTCAGGGATAGTGGAAGGGCCGGTGCTTATCTCCATTACCAAACTGCTGCACGCGGTTGAACTGCCGATTCTGTTGGTTTCAGTCTTCAAATATAACAGTCTGAACTTCGACAAGCGGCTCTCCTCCACGCTTTATCTTGTGGGCTTTGCCTGTACTAGCTCCGTTATCGCCACCTTTCTTTCGCCACTGGCGGGCTACAGCTATGAAAAATACGGTTTCGCGCAGTCCTATCTACTCATGGGGCTGATGGTGTTCTGCACCACCTTTATCTCAATTTTTCTTCTCAGCAGTCACAAACCCGCACCCGAAGACGTAATGCCGCACCCCTCGTCCGTTTGAATGAAATAAGAGTGAATGATTATGACGTTATTGATAGAAAAAGCTGAACATACCCTGGCCGCTAAACGCGAGCAGCTAACGATGCGCTGGTATCCCGAGTATCACCTGGCGGCCCGCGCGGGCTGGATGAATGATCCTAACGGGCTGGTATGGTTCGACGGTTGGTATCACGCATTTTATCAACATCATCCCTATTCCACCGAGTGGGGGCCAATGCACTGGGGACACGCCCGCAGTCGCGACTTGCTGCACTGGGAGCATCTGCCCGTCGCACTCGCGCCGGAAGGGCCGGAAGATAAAGACGGCTGTTTCTCAGGCTCGGCGGTGGTCAACGGTGAGGCGTTGGCGCTGATTTACACCGGCCACAAGTTTCACGGCGATAACACCTGCGACGAGAATCTTTACCAGGTGCAATGTCTGGCCACCAGCCGGGACGGTGTTCACTTTAGGCGTGAGGGGCTGGTGCTCGATACCCCCGCGGGACTGCATCACTTCCGTGACCCTAAGGTGTGGTGCGAGAACGGGATGTGGTACATGGTGGTCGGCGCGCGCGTTGAAGATACCGGCATGGTCAGGCTCTACCGTTCAGAAGACCTGCATCATTGGCACGACGAAGGCATTTTGGCCGAAGCGCCGGCGGGCATGGGTTTTATGTGGGAATGCCCAGACTTCTTTACGCTACAGGATAAGCAGGTGCTGATGTTTTCCCCGCAGGGCATCGCAGCGCAGGGCTATGCGAATCGGAATTTATTCCAGAGTGGCTATATTGTTGGGCATTGGCAGCCGGGCGAGGCCTTCGTGCAAGAAACTACATTTCACGAGCTTGACCACGGTCACGATTTTTATGCGCCGCAAAGTTTCTTAACGCCGGACGGCCGCCGCATCGTTATTGGTTGGATGGATATGTGGGAGTCTCCTTTGCCCGAGCAGCAGGACGGATGGGCCGGCATGCTTTCACTGCCCCGAGAGCTGACATTAACCGAAGACAACCGCGTGCAAATGCGGCCTGCGAGAGAGGTTGAAGCGCTACGGCAAGACTTTTCCCGCTGGTCAGTCAGTACGCTGCAAAATAAAGCGCTGTGCGTGATGGAACACTGTGAAACAGCGGAAGTTGTTCTCAACTGGAACCTCGCCGCCAGCGATGCCGAGCAGTATGGCATTGCCTTGCAAGACGGCATGCGGCTTTATATCGATAGTCAGTCGCAACGTCTGGTTCTTGAGCGCAATTATCCGCAACTGGGGCTTTGTGGACAACGGAGCGTGCCGCTGCCGCGAACGACAGAGCTAAATCTGAGGCTGTTTTTTGACCGCTCTTCGGTTGAAGTCTTCGTTAATGACGGGGAGGCCTGCCTCAGCAGCCGTATTTACCCGCAGCAGCGTCAGCTAACGCTTTTTGCCTGGTCTGGGACCGCAATTATAAAAGAGTGTGGCAGCTGGAATTTAAAATAATTATATAAAAAGCTCTGCCCCGAATATCGGGGCAGACTTGGTTCGCTTTTACTTTCTATATTAACAAGCAAGGATTAATTCGATGAATAAAAAAATCGGACTGATGCTGTGCGTCAGTGTATTCTCTGGGACGGCTTATTCACAATCCTCTTTAACGGTAGAACAGCGCTTTGCATTACTTGAGCAGCGTCTGCAGTCCGCCGAAATGCGTGCCGATAAGGCCGAGGCGGAAATAGTAAAATTAAAACAGCGGCCGATTGAGGTTAAAAGTAGTACAGTTGCCGCCAATAAGAATGAAAGTGAATCAATGATTAAATTAAATAAGGACGCTTCGCTTAAATTTTATGGTGACGTTGAATTTAATCTCGACGGTGCCAGTCGTACAGGAAGCCTGACCTCTTTAAAAACCAGCGCCAATAAAAACTGGGCACCGGGTAATAAAGAGCGCTGGGACATTAATGGTCGGATTTTATTGGGCGTGGAGGGCATACAAAAAATGACTAACGGCCAGTATGCCGGATTCAACGTACAGCCGCTGGCGGATATGAATGGCAAAATGAATCTCGACGATGCAGCCTTCTTCTTTGGCCAACAAAATGACTGGCAGGTGAAAGTGGGGCGCTTTGAAGCCTATGACATGTTCCCGCTTAATCAGGACACTTTTGTCGAGTATTCCGGCAATACTGCGAACAATCTTTATAGCGACGGCTATGGCTATATTTACATGATGAAAGAGGGGCGCGGGCGCAGCAACAGCGGTGGCAACCTTCAGTTAAGCAAAAATATCGGTCACTGGTATTTTGAAGTCAACAATCTGGTAGAAGATGGCAGCTCGCTGTATGTCGACCAGCGTTATCACGGAATGGCGTTGGAAAATCAGAAAAATGCCGTGTATGTCCGGCCAGTCATTGCATGGCAGTCTGGTGACTATTCCGTTGCGGCGGCGATGGAAAGCAATCTGGTCAATAATGCCTATGGCTATACCGATAATAACGGGAAATGGAACGACCAGTCGGGGCGTACGGGTTACGGATTAACCATGACGTGGAATACGCTAAAAAATAACCCGCAGGACGGCACCGTAATTAACCTGAATACCGCGATGATGAATGCAAAAGAAGAAAAAGATTTCAGTGCGGGTGTTAATGCCCTTTGGCATCGGGTGGAGGTGGGTTACATTTATGCCCATAATAAAATTTCCGAATTTAATATTTCCGGTATCGATAGCGAGTGCATTACCGACTGCGCTATTTTGGCACCGGGTAATTATGATATCCATACCCTTCACACCTCTTGGCAATTGCCGAACATTATGGATATGCCTAACTTCAATATTTATCTCGGGGCCTACACGTCGTGGTTAAATTCCTCTGCAGAAGGTGACTCCAATCACCAACCTCGCTATGGCGCACGCGTGCGGTTTAAATACCTGTTCTGACTTACTCACAAACCTTGCCCATGTAACCCGAGCGATATAGATAAACTCTATATTGCTCGGGTTTAAATCAATTTCACATCGCCCGATATTGGTTTTATGCTGCTGCGGAAAATGCAAAGGGCTATCAGGAGGCAACATGGAAAAGCAACAGCTGGCGGCGTTAATGCTAAAGGCAATGGGCGGTGCGGAAAACCTCGTCAAGATGAGCTACTGTGCCAGTAGAATCAGAGTAAAAATACGCGACACCTCGCGGCTCGATAGGCGAGGACTGGAGTCATTGGATGACATTAAGTCAGTGCTGGACGTCGACACGGCGCAGCACTACACCGAGTATCATCTGGTCGTGGGACCGGGAAATACCCGGACATTGTATGAAGCACTAACGGCATTAATGCCTAAAAATAGCTAAATTAGCAGGTGGCGTATTGGCTCAAGGTGTTGCTGCATCAGCTCCTGCATCTGCACCACGTGCGCCGTGTCCATCTTTTCACGCATCATATAAAAGCCCACGTTGTAGCGCGGGCTTTTTTGCCTGCTTTGTAGCGGCACAATGTTGTAGCGGGCAAAATATTCCGTCATGCATCTTGGATAACTGATCATTACCGCGTCAGAGTCGTTAATCATGTCTATCGCCGCCATCATCGAGTTAGTTGACCAGATCACTCTTTCTTCCAGATGCATCAGGTTTCGCGCCAGCCTTTTGGGCTGCATATCCTCCACTATGTGTTGAAAACGGCCTTCATCCGGCGTCAGTTCTACACACGGGTAGTCCTGCAGTTCAACGGGGTCAATAACCTTATTACACAGCGGATGCCCGCGGCGAACAAAAAGACTGTCGGACACGCTAAAAAGTGGCGTAAAGCTGATGCCCGCCTTCGAGTTAAGCCCCTGAATTTCATGGCCAATGAATAAATCGATATCGCCACCCAGCAGCAGGTCCATCAGCCGCAGGTGGTTTCCCTGATCAACATGGATATTCACGGTGGGGTGCAGCGTTCTGTAGGCGTTAAAACTGTCGCGCACAAACATGTACCACCAGGCGTGCCCGGTGCCCATCCGCAGACTCTGCACCTGACGTGCTTTGATAAATGCCAGTTTGGTAAGCGTATTTTCATAAATACGCTGCATCATCTGCGCCTGTTCAAGCAGAAGATCGCCATACTCCGTGGTTTTCACGCCCGTTGACGTCCGCTCCAGCAACTGTACGCCAAGATTCTCTTCCAGCTTCTTCATATTATGCGTAAGTGTCGGCTGGCTAAGGCAAAGTTTGTTTGCAGCATGACTCACATTTTTGAACATCGCTACTTCGATAAACTGCCGTAGAATTTTATCCAAGATCACATTTTCCACTGGTGATATAGAGAATTTCTATATCGTAGCGGTGAAAATCAATTTCCGCCAATGTCTCGGCTTCGCTATTTTTCTTGCATGACGGTATTCCCGCCACCATCTGAGAGCAAGCCATGAGAAGAGTGATCCCGGGACTGATTGCTGCCGCGTTGGCCCTCACGTCGGGTCTGGCACGAGCAGATACCCTGCGTATGGAGTGCCCACCGAGCAAGGAAGGTCGCCAATTCTGTAGCTACATCAAGCAGCAGTTTGAAGCGCAAACCGGCCATACTCTGGCCTTTATCAGTCTTCCTCCCGCCTCGAACGAAAAACTTTCTTTATTCCAACAGCTGTTTGCCGCCAAAGATTCGGGGGCCATTGACTTGTTTCAGGCAGATACCGTGTGGATTGGCGTGTTGGATAAACATCTTCTGGATTTGACCGACAGCGTCACTGACATCCGCAACGACTTTTTTCCCACCTCGTTGCAGAACGACATCGTCAACGGGCGCGTCAAGGCGATTCCTGCCTATATGGACGCCGGTGCGCTTTTTTATCGGAAAGATTTATTAGAAAAATATGGCGAAAAACCGCCCGTGACCTGGACAGACCTGACCCGTATCGCCACGCGTATTCAGCAGGGCGAGCGCGAGGCGGGGCACAAGAATTTTTGGGGACTGGTGTTTCAGGGCAAAGCCTATGAAGGCCTGACCTGTAACGCACTGGAATGGGTTGAGTCGCAGAAGGGCGGCAGCTTTATTGACGCGCAGGGCAATATCACCATCAACAATTCGCGGGCAGCGCAGGCGTTGGATATGGCCGCCGCCTGGGTGGGGAAAATCGTCCCACCTGGCTCGTTGGGCTACATGGAGGAAGAGTCCCGCTCGGTGTTCCAGAACGGTGATGCGCTGTTTATGCGCAACTGGCCCTATGCCTACATGCTGGCAGAAGACCGCAGCAGCGCCATCCGTGGCAAGGTCGGCGTGATGCCTTTACCAAAAAGTGAAGACGGCACGTCTGTCAGCACCATGGGCGGCTGGCACTGGGCCATTAGCGCCTATACCAAGAATCCCAAGGCGGCTATCGCCTTGCTCAAAATTGTCAGCAGCGCCGAATCACAGAAGAAAGCATTGGCCTTAACCGGCTGGGCGCCATCACGCACCGCGCTGTATGACGACCCCGAGGTATTGGCGCAGGCGCCTTATCTTGCCGATTTCAAAGAAGTCTTTATTCATGCCAAACCTCGTCCGGCCACCCAGACCAAGCGGCAATACGCTCAGGTCTCCAAAGCTATTTACAACGCCACGTATAACGTGCTGCGCGGTGACAGCGACGGCGCGACGGCGGTTGCGGAGTTACAGCAGCGGCTCGAGAGAATTAAAGCCAGAGGATGGCGCTAAGCGCTGCGCCCCATTAACGGTCCGGAGATTGATGCATGAAGCAAGAAACACGCTCTTTATCCCTTTCTGACGATAACCTTGGCAGCGGTGCGCAAAAGCGCAGCAAGTCGAGTTATCAGCTACGCCGCAGTCGTATTGCCTGGCTATTGCTCGCACCCTCTGTTCTGTTGCTGGCCGCCGTTGCAGGCTGGCCGCTGTTTCGCACGCTGTTTTACAGCTTTACCGACGCGATGCTGGACGCACCCGAGGACTACCACTTTGTTGGATTCGCCAACTACTTTGACCTGGCTGAGGGGGGCCATCATTACGGCGTGCTGGCCGACCCACTTTGGTGGCTGGCGGTGGGCAACACGCTGCGCTTTAGTCTGATATCGGTCTCGCTTGAGCTGGTGTTCGGCATGCTGCTGGCGCTGCTGATGAATCAGAAGTTCCGCGGTCAGGGGCTGGTGCGCACCGCCATTCTCGTGCCGTGGGCTATCCCGACGATTGTGTCTGCCAGAATGTGGAGCTGGATGTTCCACGACCAGTACGGCGTGGTAAATGACCTGCTGCTCAAAATAGGCGTCATCAATACGCCGCTGGCCTGGGTGGCTGATCCTGGGCTTTCAATGTGGGCGGTGATCATCGTCGACGTCTGGAAAACCACACCGTTTATGGCGCTGATGCTTCTGGCTGCGCTACAGCTTATCCCGCGCGATTTATACGAAGCGGCAAGGATTGACGGAGCCAACGCCTGGCAACGTTTTCGTCGTATCACTCTGCCGTTAATCATGCCGGCGATGATCGTGGCGCTTATTTTCCGCGTCATGGATGCGCTGCGCGTCTTTGACCTGATTTATATCTTGACGTCGAACAGTGAAGCTACCGTTTCCGTCTCCGGCTATGCGCGAGACTTGCTGGTGAGTTATCAGGAAATGGGCTCCGGTTCCGCCGCATCGGTGCTGGTATTCATGATGGTCGCGGGTATTGCAGCCTGCTTCCTGATGCTGGGCCGCCGCCGTCATTCAGAGGAAAAATAATGAGACTGAATCGTCAACAGCAACAGCTTGCCCATCGTTCACTCTTGCTGGCAGGAGCCACGCTGGCCTGTCTAATCTGCCTGTTCCCGTTTTATTACGCGATTATCACCTCGCTGCGCTCGGGACAAAACCTGTTCAACGTAGTCTGGCTGCCCAATGAATTGAACTGGAGTAACTACGTCACGGCGCTGATGGACAACGGCATCGCCCGTAGCCTGTTCAACTCTGCCGTGGTGGCCACGCTGACGGTCGGCCTGTGCTTATTGGTGTCGATCACCGCCGCTTTTGCCCTGTCGCGCATTCACTTTAAAGGCCGCAAATATCTGCTGTTCACCATTCTTTGCGTGTCGATGTTCCCACAAGTGGCGGTGCTGTCGGGCATGTTTGAACTGGTACGTTTTATGGGGCTTTATGACTCGCTTGGCGCGCTGGTGCTGTCTTACACCACTTTTTCGCTGCCGTTCACCATCTGGGTCCTGACCACCTTCATGAAGGCAATCCCGAAGGAGCTTGAAGAGGCGGCCATCGTCGACGGCGCAAGCACCTGGACCATTATCAGCCGCATTTTTGCACCGATCATGGGGCCGTCGTTGGTCACCACCGGACTGCTGGCGTTTATCGGCGCATGGAATGAATTCATGTTCGCCCTGACGTTTGTTATTTCCAGCGATAAACGCACTGTGCCGGTGGCTATCGGCATGCTGCAAGGCTCTTCTCAATATGAACTTCCGTGGGGAGCCATCATGGCCTCCTCGGTGATTGTCACGCTTCCTATTGTGGCGGTGGTGCTGATTTTCCAGCGACGCATCGTCAGTGGATTAACCAATGGCGCAGTCAAAGGCTGATGCCCAAATAACAACCGTCAGGAGACAGAACCAATATGGCTACAAAAATCGTATTAGTGGGCGCAGGCAGCGCACAGTTTGGCTACGGCACGCTGGGTGACATTTTCCAGAGCAAAACACTGTACGGCAGTGAAATCGTGCTGCTGGATATAAATCCCGCTGCGCTGGCGGTCACTGAAAAGACGGCCCGCGATTTTCTGGCAAAAGAAGACTTGCCGTTTATCATCAGCGCGACCACCGATCGCCGTACCGCGTTACGCGGGGCGGAGTTTGTCATCATTTCGATAGAAGTCGGGGACCGTTTTGCCCTGTGGGACCTGGACTGGCAAATCCCGCAGCAGTACGGCATTGCGCAGGTTTATGGTGAAAACGGCGGACCAGGGGGGTTATTCCATTCACTGCGCATCATTCCGCCTATTCTGGATATCTGTGCCGACGTGGCCGATATTTGCCCTAACGCGTGGGTGTTCAACTATTCAAACCCGATGAGCCGCATTTGCACCACCGTGCATCGCCGCTTTCCTGAGCTGAACTTTGTGGGCATGTGCCACGAAATCGCCTCGCTGGAGCGCTACCTGCCAGAAATGCTCGGCACCTCATTCGATAACCTGAACCTGCGCGCCGGTGGGCTTAACCATTTCAGCGTATTGCTTGAGGCAAGTTACAAAGACAGCGGCAAAGATGCTTATGCCGACGTACGTGCCAAAGCGCCGGATTACTTCTCAACCCTGCCCGGCTACAGCGATATCCTGGCCTACACGCGTATCCACGGCAAACTGGTGGAGACCGAGGGCAGCACCGAGCGCCACGCGCTGGGCGGCAAAGATAGCCGTTATCCGTGGGCGGATCGCACACTATTCAAAGAGATCCTCGAAAAATTCCATCATCTGCCGATCACCGGCGACAGTCACTTTGGCGAATACATCAGTTGGGCAGGCGAGGTCAGTGACCATCGCGGCATTCTCGACTTCTATACTTTCTATCGCAATTACCTCGGCGAGGCGCAGCCGAAAATAGAACTTAAGTTGAAAGAGAGAGTGGTGCCGATTATGGAAGGAATATTGACCGATTCAGGTTACGAGGAGTCAGCGGTCAATATTCCCAACCGCGGGTTTATCAAGCAACTGCCAGAGTTTATTGCCGTAGAGGTGCCAGCCATCATTGACCGCAAGGGCGTGCACGGCATTAACGTCACCGTTCCGGCGGGGATAGGCGGGCTGCTGAGCAATCAGATTGCCATTCATGACTTGACCGCCGAGGCGATCCTGACCGGTTCGCGCGACCTGGTTATTCAGGCGCTGCTGGTGGATTCGGTGAATAACAAATGCCGGGCGATCCCTGAGCTGGTGGACGTGATGATCTCTCGTCAGAGTCCGTGGCTCAATTATCTGAAATAGCCGCAGACTTCCCCCATGCCGGCGCACAGCCGGCATGACTTCAACCTGAATTCGGAGACTGATATGGCGCAACTGACGCTGGATAATATTCAAAAACGCTACGGTGCCAAGACCCAGGTCATCCACTCGCTGGATTTACAGATTAAAAGCGGGGAGTTTGTGGTGATCGTCGGGCCTTCGGGCTGCGGTAAGTCAACGCTGCTGCGCATGATTGCCGGGCTGGAAGAGATAAGCGGCGGCGGCATGTATATCGACGGTAATTACGTCAATGACGACAGTCCTGCCGAGCGCGGCATCGGGATGGTATTCCAGTCCTATGCGCTCTATCCGCACATGAGCGTGTATCAGAACATGGCGTTTGCGCTGGAGTTGGCGCGGTATTCGACGTCGGAGGTTGATCAACGGGTGCGGGAATGCGCGCGCATTTTACAACTGGAACCGTTGCTGGACCGGCGGCCGAAAGACCTGTCCGGCGGTCAGCGTCAGCGTGTGGCGATTGGTCGCGCCATTGTGCGTGAACCCAGACTGTTCCTTTTTGACGAGCCACTTTCCAACCTTGACGCCTCGCTGCGCGTGCAGATGCGCATGGAGGTTGCCGCCCTGCATAAGCGTTTGGGCGTCACCATTATTTATGTCACCCATGATCAGGTCGAAGCTATGACGTTGGCGGATCGCATTGTGGTGCTCAATCAGGGAAATATCGAACAGGTAGGCACGCCGCTGGAGCTGTATGACCATCCTGCCAATGAGTTTGTTGCCCAGTTTATCGGCTCGCCGAAGATGAATTTTATCCCGGCCATTTTGCGCCACTCCGGTGAACAACACAGTGTGGTCGAACTGGACAACGGCAAAACGCTGACGTTACCCATCGCGACGCCGGCCACGGCTGAGGGACGCAGCGTGAATATCGGCATTCGTCCTGAGCATATTAGAAGTGGCGATAGGCAACAGTGCGAATACCAGGGAGAGGTGATGTTTGTCGAACAGATGGGCAATGAAACGCTGCTGTATCTGGACAATGGCAATGCGGGCGAACCTTGGGTCGTCAGGCACGCCGAGCGTTCCGCGATTAACGTCGGCGAAACCGTCGGGGTGCGTCTGCCGGTGGAGTGCTGCTACCTGTTCGACAGCAAGGGCCGCGCATTCCAGCGCATCCTGTCAAAGAGACATTAACGGGTTTGGGGAAGCTTAATTGATGAGTGATACGCATAGCGCACCAGGCTGGAAGGACGCGGTGGTTTATCAGGTCTATCCGCGCAGCTTTATGGACAGTAACGGCGACGGTATCGGCGACCTTAACGGTATTATCAGCAAACTGGATTATCTGCAGCAGCTTGGCATCAATCTGCTGTGGTTATCGCCGGTTTACCGCTCGCCCATGGATGACAATGGTTATGACATCTCCGACTACGAGGACATTGCGGAAATATTTGGCTCAATGGCTGACATGGAGCGTCTCATTGTCGAGGCCAAGGCGCGTGATATCCATATTTTGATGGACCTGGTGGTCAACCACACTTCCGATGAACACCCGTGGTTTATCGATGCAATTAGCTCAACAAACAGCGCGTACCGTGATTTCTATATTTGGCGAAAACCTGGCGCCGACGGTGGGCCGCCCAATGACTTGCGCTCCAACTTTGGCGGCAGCGCCAGGACATTCGATAAGCCGAGCGGCGAATACTATCTGCATCAGTTTTCGACCCGCCAGCCGGATCTAAATTGGGATAATCCTCGCGTTCGCGTCGAGGTTCACGCCATGATGAATCGCTGGTTGGATAAGGGTATCGGCGGATTTCGAATGGACGTTATTGACCTGATTGGTAAAGAGGTCGATCAACAAATTATGGCCAACGGGAAAAATCTTCATCTGTATCTTCAGCAGATGAATCGGGCGACCTTTGGTAAACGCAACAGTATTACGGTGGGTGAAGCGTGGAGCGCCACGCCGGAAGATGCCCTGCTTTACAGCGCCGAGGAGCGCAAAGAGCTGACGATGGTCTTTCAGTTTGAGCACATCAAGCTTTTCTGGGACCCGCATCAAGGCAAATGGTGCAACCAACCTTTCGACCTGCTGCGTTTTAAAGCGGTGATCAACAAGTGGCAGACGGCTTTGGCGCATCGCGGCTGGAATTCGCTGTTTTGGAGCAATCACGATTTGCCGCGCGCGGTTTCCAAATTTGGTGATGATGGCCAGTATCGCGTGGTGTCAGCGAAAATGCTCGCCACCGCACTCCACTGCTTAAAGGGGACGCCCTATATATATCAGGGCGAGGAGATTGGCATGACCAACGTGCATTTTGCCCATATTGAAGATTATCGCGATATCGAAAGCCTGAATCTTTATCAGGAACGGATTGCCGAAGGGGTAAGCCACGCGCAGATGATAGGCGGCATACACGCCAACGGACGTGACAATGCGCGCACGCCGATGCAGTGGGACAGCAGCGCGAATGCCGGTTTTACCGACGGTCAGCCGTGGATTGCATTGAATCCGAACTATGAGCAAGTGAACGTGGCGGCGGCGCTTGCCGATCCCAACTCTGTTTTTTATCACTATCAGCAACTGATCGCCTTGCGCAAACAGCTGCCACTTTTAGTGCACGGCGATTTTCAGCAAGTTTTTGCCGAGCATACGAAAGTGTTTGCCTGGTTGCGCACCCTAGAGAAGCAGATGCTGCTGGTTATCAATAACTTCACGCGCGAGCATCTTACGCTCGACGTGCCAAAAAATTTGCAGTCGTTGCAGGGCCGCTGTCTTATCAGTAACTGTGCGCCGCGTGAGCAGCTTGACGCACAACTGGAACTGCAACCCTATGAATCTTTTGCAATAATTTTTGAGAGGTCATGATGGCAAACTGGTGGAAAGAGGCTGTGGCGTACCAGATTTACCCGCGCAGCTTTAAAGACAGCAACGACGACGGCATCGGTGACCTGAATGGCATCACTGACAAGCTCGATTATCTTCAAGACTTGGGGATCACTCTTATTTGGATCTGCCCGATGTACAAATCGCCCAATGATGATAACGGTTATGACATCAGTGATTATCAGCAAATCATGGCAGAGTTTGGCACAATGGCCGATTTTGACCGCCTGCTTGAGCAAGTCCATGCACGCGGTATGCGCCTGATTATTGATTTGGTGGTAAACCATACCTCCGACGAACATCCGTGGTTTTTGGAGTCGAGCGCCTCGCGTAATAATCCAAAGCGCGACTGGTACATCTGGCGCGACGGCAAAAAAGGGGCCGAGCCCAATAACTGGGAAAGTATTTTCAACGGTTCTGCCTGGAAATACAGCGCCACCAGCGGGCAGTACTTTCTGCATTTATTTTCAGAAAGACAGCCGGACCTCAACTGGGAGAACCCAGAAGTGCGCGAGGCGGTGTACACGATGATGCGCTGGTGGCTCGACAAAGGCATCGACGGTTTCCGCATAGACGCCATCTGCCACATGAAAAAAGAGTCGGCTCTGAGTGATATGCCCAATCCATTGGGGCTGCCTTTTGTGCCGTCGTTCGAACGCCATTTGAACTATGACGGGCTGCTCGATTACGTCGATGACATGTGCGAGCAAGTGTTCAATCGTTACGACATTGTCACCGTCGGCGAAATGAACGGGGCTTCCGCCGAGCAAGGCGAAGCGTGGGTAGGGGAGCAGCACGGCAGGCTGAACATGATCTTTCAGTTTGAGCACGTGAAGTTGTGGCAGGACGGCCAACGCGACAGACCGGATGCCGGGCTCGACCTGATAGGGTTAAAAAATATCTTTACCCGTTGGCAGACCTTGTTGGAAAACAAAGGCTGGAATGCGCTGTACGTCGAGAATCATGACCTGCCTCGCGTGGTATCTGGCTGGGGCGACGTTGAGCATTACCATCACGAAAGTGCAACGGCCATTGCCGCGATGTATTTCCTGATGAAAGGTACGCCGTTTATTTATCAGGGACAGGAATTGGGCATGACCAACACCCACTTTGCCAGTCTGGATGATTTTGATGACGTGGCCGCTAAAAAACGCGCGGTTGAAATGCGACGCCAGGGCAGAGACGAAGCGGATATTCTGGCATTTCTAAGCCGCAGCGGGCGCGATAACTCACGTACGCCAATGCAGTGGGATGACAGTGCCAACGGCGGTTTTAGTGCGGCAACGCCGTGGTATCCGGCGAACGGAAATTACCGTGAAATCAACGTGGCGCGTCAACGCGAAGACAGCGGTTCGATACTGAATTTTTATCGTGCACTCATTGCTCTGCGTCGGCAGATGCCAGTGCTTATCGAGGGAAGTTATGCACTGCTGCTGCCCACTGACCCGAATATTTATGCCTACACCCGGACGCTGAACGACAGCCAGGCGGTGGTTATCGGTAATTTCAGTCCCCAGGATCAGGACGTCAATGTGCAACAGTTGGCGCTGGAAGGCTGGCAATTACTGCTGGGTAATTATCACGATGAAGGTGAGTTGCAAAGACTGCGCCCCTATGAAACGCGGATTTATCAGCGCTAGGAGGCTAAATCCTTTCTGATTGGGGTTTTCCGCAGTGCGTCACCGATGCTATTCTCTGTACATATCATTATGTTGGGGGATGGCATGCTAAAAAAATCATTAATATCAATCATCATCTTATTTGCTTTGCCGTTAACGGCCTCTGCTGCTCAAAATTTTCAATGCAGCGTGACGCACAATACCGAAGGCGATGATGGTACGGTTCATTCTGAGCGGATCAGCGCCAATGGCGAATTGACCGACAGCGGCAGCACGTTCTCCATTAGCCCTGAAGGCAAGGGGATCGTCACCAGTCCGGAACTTAAAACGGTTAAGACGCCCGACGGCGGCAAGATATTTACCGCTAAAACGATTGATGGCATGGTGTTTGCCAAGTTTGGTGACAGCTATGTGATGCGCAATGCCAAAGAAGGTTACGTGTACTCCGACTGCAAGCCTGCCAGTTAGTGATGTGTTAAAGGGGGGAATAAACCTACCTTGTTAATAATGAAAAACCCGCCATGGCGGGTTTTTTAATTCAGTATGCCTACCTGTGCAGGCTGCTGTCAGGACGTGAACTTCAACGTCTTCTTGGCATTTTTGGCTGACTCAATGGGATGCTCTGATTTTAGCCATTCATCAAATTTTGTGTAGGATTCCAAAAATTTCACAAAGTAGGTCACCTCAGTCAATTTTTCGGCGTTACTGTCCATAAATTTAGAAGCAAGTTTGAAAGCATCTTCATTATCAAACTTCATAAATACACCTCGACTAGATTTGAAAATCCAAAATGCGATCGATTCAGAATCAGCGCTAATTCTGATTGAGATCAGTGGACACAAAACAACTGTAATATTATTTAACGTAAAGTTACTGAATTCAGACACTATCACAGAATATTAACATTTGTAAAAAATTGCACCTTTTTAGAAACCCATATCTAAAAATTTATCGGACTGTCATACACCAGCAATATCCCCTCCCGCAGACCAAAACTTATCCCGTTGCCCCGATAAATTCATTGACGCTTCAGCGAACGCATTTTAAGCAGAATAAAACACTGTGAGCAGAGGCGCAGTTGTGATCTGGACACCCTTGTCATCATTCATGAATCGTGTAATGTTTAATTTCATCAAAAATAAAACACCGGTTTTATAGACGAACCGATTGATATAAAAGGAATTATCATGAGCGATTTGGGCGTCGCCAGCGTTGACAGCGCGCTGCAGCTTTTGAACTTGCTGGCCGACAAACCGGGCGTGGGGTTAAGCGAGATTGCGCGCCTGAGTGGCATCAACAAGTCGCGCGTTTACCGCCTGCTGTGCACGTTGGAAGCACGTTTTTATGTGCAAAAAAGTGCAGACCCGGTGACCTACCGCCTTGGGCATCAAATTTTGGTGCTTGGCGTGGGAGCACGCAGTCAAAACCTGCTGCTGCAGGCTGCAGAACCGCTGCTCGACAGGCTGAGTCAACATCTCAATGAAAACTTGCAGATAAGGCTCTGTGAGGGCGAGGAAGTGGTGCAGATAGCGGCGAGAACCTCAAAACAAACGCTGCAGGTGCGCAGCTTGATAGGCAACCGGCGTCAATTGGGCGAAGGGCCTTCCGGCAAGCTGCTGTTGGCCTATGCCGCGCATGACTTGCAGGACAAATACCTGCAGCAGTCAGACAGTCCCGCTCAACTTTCTGCGCAATGGCTGAACATTCGCCAACAACGGCTGGCGCGATCTGAAGGTGAGCTTACCCCCGGAGTATGGGCGTTTGCCGTGCCTATTTTCGACAGCCAGCGTCGCTGTATAGCTTCGCTAAGCCTCAGCGCCCCGGTGCAGCGCGCTGAAATCAACGCTGACAACATTATTGCGCAACTGACTCAGGCGGCGGCAGAAATTTCGAGCCAGTTAGGCTGCCCGAACGACTCCTCCTTTTAACGGCTGTTTTATCTTAACCAGAGGGCAACACCATGACGGAATCCGGCTTAAAGACCGGCAAGAGCTTCACTCCTGCAAAGCAAATGAACCCGACGTTAGTTTTGCTGTTTATTGTCGTGATTGCGGTGGTGATGACTTGGATACTTAGCTCCGGAGAGTTTCAGCATCAGGGCCAAAAAGTGATCCCCGGCACTTATCAGCAGATTGAAAAACATTTTTCACTGTCGCAGATGATAGGCCTGGGTGAGGCTCCACCGGCGGGGCAGGCCGCACCGGTTGGCATTATCGACGGCATAATGGCGATACCTGCCGGTATTGTAAAACAAGCCGGACTTATCGTTATGGTGCTGTTTATCGGCGGTATGTTCGGTGTGCTTAATCAGTCGGGGGCCATTGAGGCCTCGCTGGAGCGCCTGCTGGGCGTCACCAAAGGTAATATTTACGTTTTAGTGCCGACACTGATGCTGGTCTTTTCGGCCGGAAGCACGTTTATGGGGCTGGCCAAGGAGTACCTGCTGGTGATCCCGCTGGTGGTAGCGCTCATGAATCGTCTCGGACTGCCGAACATTCTCGGACTGGCCGTGGTAGCGATTGCCGTCAAGGTCGGATATTTGGCGTCGGTCACTAACCCTTATGCGCTGTCGATTGCCCAGCCGCTGGTCGGGGTACAAATTTTCAGTGGTCTGAGCCTCCGATTAACCGCCTATGCGCTGTTTATGCTGGTGGGCATCACGTTTGTGTTGTGGGCGATACGCCGTCACGGCAAGCTTAATCAGGACGTCGAGGTCAGTTTTTCGGTAAAACCTCTGTCACTGCGCCACAGTCTGATGATGACAGCACTGCTAGTGGGCATTGCGTTTATGGTATTCGCCGCCAATCAGTGGCATTGGAAAAACACGCAACTTTCAGCCTACTATCTGTTTTTAAGCATGATTTTTGCGTTGATGAGCGGAATGGGGGCCAGCGCTTCGGCGGATGCATTTGTCAGTGGCATGAAAAAAGTGCTGATTGCCGGTCTGCTGATTGGTCTGGCTACCGCGGTTGAAATTGTGCTGACTCAGGGGCGGGTGATGGACACGATGATCAACGCGCTGGTGCAGCTGGTGGGGCAGCACGGTCCTTATATGTCGGCCTATGGCATGTTTATTTGCCAGTTGTTACTCGACATTGTCATTCCTTCTACTTCGGGGCAGGCGGCCGTCACTATGCCTATTCTTGGCCCGCTGGGTCAGCTTACCGGCGTGGCACCGCAGACCACCGTGTTCGCCTTTTTAATGGGCAACGGGCTAACCAACATGATCACGCCAACCTCGAGCGGGCTGCTTATTTTCTTGGCATCCGCTCAGGTGGGATGGACGCAGTGGGCCAAATTCGTGTTGCCGCTGTTTCTGATTTTTGCCGTTCTGGCGGTGGCAATGCTGACCTTTGCGGTGGCAATTGGCTATTAATTCCCCTGTTTTTTGGAAAATTTTATGCAAACTTTTAGAAAAATGATCCTGCTTGAGGATGTGATGGTCAGCTTGCGCGACGGCGTGCGTCTGGCTACTGACGTCTATTTACCTGAGTCAGCATCCGGCAGCGTATTTCCGGTGGTTATCGAACGTACGCCTTACAACAAGCGCGGCCAGTCACGCTCTGAGGTTAATTATGACGGGACGATGATTTCCCGTCTTGAAATGGCTCAGGCGTTGGTTAATCGCGGCTATGTGGCGGTGTTTCAGGACTGTCGAGGCTGCTACGGCTCCGAAGGCGTATTTACCAAATACACCTCTGAGGGGGTAGACGGCGTTGACACCTTGAAATGGATTATTGAACAACCTTGGTGCAACGGCGACATCGGTAGCATGGGCCTGTCCTACGCCGCACATACTCAGTTGGCGATGGCCTGCCTTAATCCACCGGGTCTGAAAACCATGGTGCTCGACTCTGGAGGGTTTCATAATGCCTTTCAGTGCGGCATTCGTCAGGGCGGCGCTTTTGAGCTTAAGCAGGCAACGTGGGCCTATAAATGGTCGCAGGAAAGCCCGCTGGCCCAGCAGAACCCTTTAGTGAAGCAAGCACTCAGGGAAGAGGATATTTTAAGCTGGTTTGCCAACATGCCCTGGTTCCCGGGGCATTCGCCGCTGCGCCACGTGCCTGAATTTGAAAACTATCTTTTTGAGCAATGGTCGCAGGGTGAGTTTGGCGAGTATTGGCGGCAAAACGGCCTCTACGCCGCCGACAGTTTTGCACTCATCCCCGATATGCCGGTGCTGTTTATGTCGAGTTGGTATGACGCCTATGTCAGCTCGACGCTCGAAAACTTTGCCGCGTTTTGTGAGAAAAAAACCGCCCCTCAGCGGCTGATCATGGGGCCTTGGCTGCACGGTGATCGTAACGTTACCTTCAGCGGGAACGCCGAATTTGGCGTCGCCGCCGCCTTTGACGGCAACGTGGCCGAAGACTGGTTAACCTGCCGGTTGGACTGGTTCGACCGTTGGTTGAAGAGCAGCGCACAAACTGAGCCGTCCGCGCATCAGGTGAGTGTGTTTGTGATGGGCGGCGGCAGCGGAGCGAAGGACGATGCGGGGCGTTTGCAGCACGGCGGTAAATGGCAGAGCGGCGAGCAGTGGCCGCTCAAGGGAAGCCGGCCGGCCACCTTCTTTTTACACCATGACGGTCAACTTTCCCCTGTCCTGGGGCAAACACAGTCCGCGCCGCTGCGCTATCTGGCCGACCCGTATCATCCGGTGCCCACCGTCGGCGGTTCTGTTACTTCAGGTCTGCCGGTGTTTCAGGGCGGTGCGTTTGATCAGCGCGAGAGTCCCGAATTTTTTGGCACTCGTGGTGATAATTTACCTCTCAGCGCCCGCGCCGACGTGCTTGTTTTTCAAACGCCCGTGCTGGAGGAGGACCTGTTGGTGGCGGGGGAGGTGACCATCAAACTGTGGATTTCCAGTTCGGCACCCGACACCGACTTTACCGCGAAGCTGGTTGACGTTTACCCACCGTCCGAGGATTACCCGCAGGGCTATGCGATGAATATTACCGACGGCATTATTCGCAGTCGCTATCGTCATGGCTGGGATCGGGCGCAAATGCTGACCGCCGACGACATTGTTGAAGTCACCGTCGAACCCTTTGCCACGTGTAACCTGTTTAAAAAGGGACACCGCATTCGGTTAGATATCGCCAGCAGCAACTTTCCGCGTTTCGACAGCAATCCCAACAGCGGTGAGCCACAGGGCCAGGCGCGGATGAAACAGGTGGCGACCAATCACGTCTTTGTCGATGCGTTGAGGCCCTCAAGACTGATCCTGAACGTTTTATCTGAAAACCCGCTAATTTCTTGATAAAACCAGAGGATTCCTTGATAAAAGCGGGGTGATCGACGGGTTCAACTCGGATAAAATAATGCTCTACTATTTATCCGGGTTGAACCAG
Source organism: Rouxiella sp. S1S-2 (assembly GCF_009208105.1). Taxonomy (NCBI): domain Bacteria; kingdom Pseudomonadati; phylum Pseudomonadota; class Gammaproteobacteria; order Enterobacterales; family Yersiniaceae; genus Rouxiella; species Rouxiella sp. S1S-2. The sequence continues at coordinate 3,634,771 of NZ_WFKL01000001.1, read as the reverse complement.
GCGGTACCGGTTGTGCGTTTAGACAAAAAAATTTCCTCGCTAGATAACCTCATTTATTCCAATTATCGCATTACCCACGGGTTGCGAATGGGGCTGGCGTTTGTTCTCACCTTTATGATTGTTCGTCTGACGCATCTTCCCGAGGCGACCTGGCCGTTAATTACCCTCGTAGTCGTGATGGGCCCGATTTCGTTTTGGGGAAACGTGGTGCAGCGTGTTTCCGAAAGGATTATTGGCACCGTAGGTGGGTCAATTGCCGGTATGATTGCGCTGTGGCTGGAGCTGTACTCGTTGCCGGTAATGCTTGCATGGTGTGGACTGGTGGTGTTCGCCAGTGGTTATCTGGCGCTAGGCAAACGCGCTTATGCGGGGCTGCTGCTGGGTGTGACGCTGGCGGTCATTATCGGTGCAGGACCCGGTGAAATGGAAACCGCGCTGTGGCGAAGCGGTGACGTGCTCATCGGCTCGGTGCTGGCGCTGCTTTTTTCCAGCATTTACCCGCAGCGCGCCTTTATTCACTGGCGCATGCAAATGTCTGACTATCTGATGTCGCTCAATAAACTGCACAGCGCCTGGCTTTCGCCCAATATGCTCGAGCGTCCGCGTTTGCAGAAAAAGCTTAAGCAGGCGATGACGCAGATGATAAAAATGCGCGCACTGCACGCGGCTTCAAGCAAAGAGTCACATATTCAACGTGAAGTGTTTGATGCCACGCAAACGCTTTGCCGTAACCTTCTGTGTACGTTAGAGTTATTGGCTGATGCCTATTGGAGTTCGCGGGAAAGCCATTTTATTATGCTCAATGCCCGCACCCTGCGCCATACCCAACGCTCGATACTCGACTGCCTCGCGAAGCTTAGCGTTTTACTGCGCAACGGTTCCATTGGTGACGAGCTGACTATCAGCAACCAGTTGACCGAATCTGCGCAGGAATTGCAGGACCTGATGCAGTCAATGAACCGCGGCAAGAACCACGAAGCGCAAATTTACGGCTACGTCTGGCTCAGCATGCAGGTGACTGAACAGCTAAAATCTTTAGGCGATTTAATCACTATGGCGATGGATAAGCATGAGCCGGTTGTGGTCGCGCAGCCCGAATCCTGCTAATCTGTTCGCCATTGCGGGCAGTCAGTAAATGAATCTGTGTAACTTAATCGAAGGTGTAAAAATGGATAATACTACTAAGCCGAGTTTCCAGGACGTTCTGGAGTTTGTGCGTATTTTTCGTCGTAAAAACAAACTTCAACGTGAAATTGTCGATAACGAAAAGAAAATCCGCGATAACCAGAAACGTGTGTTGCTGCTCGACAACCTGAGTGATTACATTAAGCAAGGCATGAGCATCGACGACGTGCAGGGCATTATTGCCAACATGCGTGGCGACTATGAAGATCGCGTTGATGACTACATCATCAAAAACGCTGACCTGTCGAAAGAACGTCGTGAAATGTCTAAAAAACTGAAAGCGATGGGCGAAATCAAAGCCAACGAAGCCAAGTAAACCGCACTACATTCCTTCCCCAGCCCTTTTTCGCGGGGGAAGGCCTTGTCAACTCCCCCGCCTTAGTGCCTCCAATATCTCTGCGACGTTTCACTGCGTAATTCCTAAAGCCTGCTGTAACGATAAAATCAAGAAGCAGCATCAGGCTGGCTGAGCAGCCTCACGCAGCGTGTTCAACCAGGCATCAAGCAGTGCCTGGCGACCGGCCCACAGTGATTCGGCTTTCTCCACGCTGACCGTTTCAAACCGCAGCCTGTCGCCAGGTTTAGCCTGCCCAAGTCGAGCGAGATCCGCACGGATCACAGTGGCAATTTTCGGGTAACCGCCAGTGGTTTGTCGGTCATTCATGGCAACGATCGGTTGCCCATTGCCGGGGATCTGAATACTGCCACGGGCGATAGCATCGGAAATGATATTAAAACCTTTACTGTGGGCAAGCGGGTCGCCGGTCAGTCGATATCCCATCCGATCGCTTTGTTCACTAACACGATACTCATTACTCAGAAATTGACCTAGGGCCTGCGCGTCAAAGTGGTCGTCTTGCGGACCGGCTATCACGCGGATCGGACGCCGTTCGCGCTGTGGCATGGGGCGCTGTTGGGGTTTACTGCACCGGTCTGGCGTAAATGAAGAGGGTAAGTTTAACGCCAGCCAGTCGCCTTTTTGCAACTGACGACCGTTGAAACCGCCCAGTCCCGCACGCATCAGAGTAGAGACGCTGCCCATCACCGGTTGAACATTAAACCCGCCCGCCACGGCCAAATAGCCTCTGGCACCGCTCAGTGCCCGTGTTATCCGCAACGTGCTGCCGGGCAGTAACACTAGGCGGTGATAGGGCGAAACGGCGACGTCGTCAACCGTCAGTGCCATATCCCCCGTGACGGCAAAAGTGCACGGGCAGGAGCCGATTAGCCGCAGCGTTGCACCCGTTAATGTAAACTCCAATGCACCAATGTTAGTGTCATTGCCAACCAACGCATTGGCAATGGCAAAGCTCATCTCGTCCATTGCGCCCGAAGGCGGGACGCCGCAGGCTTCAAAGCCAAAGCGACCCAAATCCTGCAGGCTGGTAAATAAACCGGGGGATAACACCTCAAAACCGTTGCTCATTGCCACGTCCACTCGGGTAAATAGTCAGTTTTTGCCTGTAAATGTGCGTATTCCTCAACGCCAATGGCGGTGAAGCAAATGCGGTCACCGGCGCTGAACAGAAAAGGATTGGCACGCTCGGGGGCAAAGCTGCGCACCGGCGTGCGGCCAATCAAGTGCCAGCCGCTGGGGGCTTCAACGGACCCCACGGCGGTTTGCATGCCCCCAATACTGATGCTTCCGGCCGGAACTTTTAGGCGCGGTGATTCGCGGCGCGAGGTGTGCAGCAGGGGATCGAGGCCGCCGAGGTAGGCAAAGCCGGGCATGAAGCCAATCATGTAAACGCGATAAGAACCCGCCACGTGACGTTCCACCACTTCTTGCGGACTTAGCCGGTGCGTTTGCGCCAGCCATTCGAGGTCCACGCCCTGTGCGCCGCCGTAGTTAACCGGAATAGTCCAGATTTTTACCGGGTCTGCTTCGCCATCGGGCTGCGACAGCAAAACGGTGAGGGTTGTAATCAGCGCAGACTGTAGCGTTTTAGTGGGATCGTATCCCACGGTGAGTGCCCGATAGGTAGGAACCAGCGACGTGACGCCCGCCACTGCGCCTTGACGAACGCGCGATGCCAACGCAGTCACGCGGGCATTAATCACCTCATCAATCACATCACCAAAGTCTACGGTGACCGCCTGATCGGCAATCGGCAGAATTCGCCACGGGATTTCGTTCACTTTGCCTTCCTCCTGTTTAGGGCTTTTTAAAACACTTTTAGTGTGGAATACTTTTGGCATACCAATGGTGTGCTGTCAATACATCCACAATGTGGCCGCGCTCTTGCATGATTTCATCTGCCAAATTTCAGCCAAGACATTGCATCGAACTCAACACGCAAGAACAGTGCCAACACGTTTATCAGCCGGAGAAAGAAAATGTTAATTGACCTCAACAGTGATATGGGCGAAAGCTTTGGTGCCTGGAAAATGGGCGAAGACACTGAGATGCTCAGCATTGTCACGTCTGCGAATATCGCCTGCGGCTTTCATGCGGGCGATCCTGACGTGATGTTCAACACCCTCCGAGAAGCAAAGGCCCACGGCGTTGGTGCAGGCGCGCACCCAAGTTTTCTCGATATTCAAGGATTTGGCCGTCGGCAGATTTTAGGTGAATCCCCCGCTCAGATTGAGCGGCAAATTATTTATCAGATTGGTGCCCTGAAAGCCTTGGCCGAAAGTATGGGGTATCCGCTACAGCATGTGAAAACGCACGGTGCAATGGGCAATATGGCGGCGGAGGACCCGGAGCTTGCCATGGCAGTGGCGCGGGCGATTCATGCCGTCGACAGGGAGCTGATTATGGTGGTGATGCCGGGTATGGAAACCGAAATGGCCGCCGAGAGAATGGGGCTAAAAGTCGTGCGCGAGATCTATGCCGATCGCGCGTACACCGAGAGCGGGGCGCTGGTTTCACGCAAGCTTGCAGGGGCGGTCATCCACGATGCATACCAAGCGGCGGAAAGGGTGATGACGATGCTCGAGAATCGGGCAATTATTACTCTTGATGGCAAAAAGTTACCGACGCGCATTGACAGTATTTGTGTGCACGGCGATACCCCCGGCGCGGTAGAGATGGCGCGCCAGCTGCGGTCGTTGCTTGAAAGTAACGGCCTGACGCTGGCGCCGATGGCGAAGGTTATTGCCTGAGGCGGCTAGCGCCGCCGCCTTTCCCAAATCTGCGGATTAAGCAGCGACGGCGGTGCGCGGTCATTGATGACGTCGAGTACACCCGCGACCGCGGCGCTTGCCATGCGCATCAAAGCCTGTTCCGTTGACGCTGCGGCGTGCGGGGTGAGCACCACGTTAGGCAACTGGGTGAGTGGGCTTGATGCAGACAGCGGCTCAACCGCAAAAACGTCAAGACCGGCACCGGCAATTTCGCCAGTTTGCAGGGCTGCAATCAGCGCCTCTTCATCGATTAGCGCGCCGCGACTGGTATTAATTAGATAAGCCGAGGACTTCATCATGGCAAGCTGCATCGGGCCAATCATCTTCTGCGTCTCGGGCAGTGAAGGCGCATGCAAAGACACAATGTCACTGGTGGCGAGCAGCGTTTCGAGGCTGGCGGCTTTTTCCAGCCCCAGCGCGGTCAGCTCTTGGGCACGGCTTCGCGTTAATACCTGGACCCTCATTCCCAGACTAAGCGCCAGTTTAGCGGTCAGTTGACCAATTGCGCCAAATCCGACAACCCCTAACGTCGCGCCGAAAAGCTCACGCAGTCCGCCTTCAAAGCGGAAAGAAAACGCGCCTTTGCGCACCGCGCTATCCGACTCCGGCAGGCGTTTGGTCAGCGCGAACATCAGTCCTATCGCATGTTCCGCCACCGAGCGGTTATTGGTTCCTGGGGTGTTAAACACTGCAATGCCTAAATCAGTGGCGGCCGCGAGATCGATGCCGTCGATGCCGACGCCGTGAACGCCAATTGCTCGCAGGTTAGGCAATTGCACCATCCTGGTGCGCGAAAATTGTCCACTGCGGTATATCGCCGCGACCACATTTTCCACCGGTGCGTTGCTACAGGCCGCCTCACCTACCCAGGGCTCAACGCCGTATTCCCTTAGTGTTTGTAAGCCGCTGGCGTGTATCGGCTGGGGGATAAGACAAAATTTTTTCATTTTTTTCGCTCTTTTTTCAGGAATGTTTTTCATTCTATTTATGAGGGTTTTTAAATCATTTCGCCTAATAAGTGTGCTTGGCATTTTAATTGCATTTCTTGTGTATACCAAAGGAATTCCAACTTTGAATGCCAGAAAGTAACAGCACTGTTTTTTTATAGCGAGAGGAATTGTATGACCGCCATAAACGACTCATCTCTGTCCAATTTTGTATTGGATGCAACACGCGGTACTGCCATAGCGTTACGCAAGGGCCAAGTGTTAAGCATTACCAATCTCCAGGGAAACCAAGTTGTTGATGCTTGGGCTGTGATGCAGTCTGACCCTTTTGAATATTCTTCCATGGAACACACACGCTCAGTTAACAGCAATCTTTTCTTCCAGCTGCAGATGCCGGTGGTCAGTATTTACCGCCGTGCGATGTTCACGCTGGTCGGTGACACCACGCCGGGCCGTCATGACACATTGCTCTGTCCGTGCAATGCCGCTATCTATCGCGAGCTGGGTTGTGCGCAATATCACCGCAGCTGTACCGACAATTTTCACGAAGCGCTACAAGAGCAGGGCATTACGCTGCCCTTTACGCCCGCCTCGCTGAATCTGTTTATGAACGTGCCCATCACCGAAGCCGGTGAACTGGACCGCGTTCCGCCGCGCTCGGTGGCCGGTGACGTATTGCAACTGCGTGCAGATGCGGATATCTACGTGGTGCTTTCCGCCTGTCCACAGGACATCACCCCGATCAACGGCGCACAGCGCCAGCCTGCCGACATTGGACTTAGCATCTCTAACGACAATGCGAAAAGCGTGCCGGAGGAGGCCAAATGATGGAAACACATTCCCCGCTGCTGACCATTAAAGAGTTGAACAAAAGCTACGGTGACCTGCACGTGCTGAAAAACGTCGCGCTGGACGTGCATAAAGGTGAAGTGGTGTCGATTATCGGCGCCAGTGGTTCAGGTAAAAGTACCTTTCTACGCTGCCTTAACGTGATGGAAATGCCGCAAAGCGGTTTTATGAATTTCGATGAGTTCTCCTTTGATTTTCGTGAGGGTGCTCGCGACCAGCCTACTGTTGAGCAGCTGCGCCTGCTACGTGCGCGCATTGGCATGGTATTTCAAAGCTACAACCTGTGGCCGCACATGACCGTGCTGGAAAACGTGATTGAAGCGCCGCTGCGGGTTAAAAAAATGTCGCGCAAGTTGGCGATTGAGCTGGCCGAAAGCCTGCTTAGCCGCGTTGGGTTGTATGAAAAACGCCATCAGTATCCGGCCAAGCTTTCTGGTGGCCAGCAGCAGCGCGTCGCCATAGCCCGCGCACTGGCGATGAAACCGCAGCTGATGCTGTTTGATGAAGTGACGTCGGCACTGGACCCCGAGCTGGTGGGAGAAGTGTTGTCGCTGATGGCCTCATTGGCCGACGAGGGGATGACCATGCTGCTAGTGACGCACGAAATTGCCTTTGCCCGTGACGTCTCGTCTCGCGTGGTGTTCTTCGATCAGGGCGTGATGGCCGAAGACGGGCCGCCAAAACAGGTGCTGCACAATCCCGAGAGTCCTCGCCTGCGCCAGTTTCTTAGTCGCATTTTGCATGAAGATATTTTACACAATGAGAGTAAAGGCCTGCAGGGGAGCCAGCCATGAATCAACTCTGGAGTGACATTAACACCTACGGCATGGGTTTTCTGGAAGCGTCCTGGACCGTTCTGTTAATAACGATTTGTACCATTGTGCTCAGTTGGGTCTTTGGCTTCATGGCGGTCAGCGCTAAAACCTCACCGGTGAAGCTTTTTCGCGGTATCGGCCGTTTCTACATCTGGTTTATTCGCGGTACACCGGCGCTGATTCAGGTGTTTGTGGTCTATTTCGGTTTTCCACAGATTGGCATTCACCTGTCGCCTTTTGTGGCGGGCGTGTTGGCGCTGGCGATGAACAGCGGCGCATACGTGGCCGAAATAATCCGTTCAGGCCTGAAAGCCATTCCGCGCAGCCAGATGGAGTCCGCTTCGGCACTGGGCATGAGCAAAGGTGAAATTATGCGCCGCATCGTGTTGCCGCAGGTGTTTCGCATCGTGCTGCCGCCACTGACTAACGAAGCCATTTCAACGCTGAAAAATACTTCGCTGCTGTCGACCATTACCGTTGTCGATATCACCCTATACGCGCAAACCATCATTTCTGCCACTTTCCGCCCGTTTCAGTTTTACATTGCGGCGGCGCTGATTTATCTGCTGCTGACCACGCTGCTTACCGAGCTTTCTGACTGGCTTGAACGTCGTCAGGCACGCTTTAGCTGATTACTACGAGGTTTTTTATGAGCGTTTTACCAACAGATTCACTGGAAACTCCACGCTTTTGCGGCGTGCCAACCTTTATGCGCCTGCCAATGGCCACGGATCTTAGCCAGCTGGATGCGGCAATTATCGGGCTGCCTTCCGACTCGGGTGCGCCGTTTCGAACCGGCGCACGCTTTGGGCCGAATGCGGTGCGCGCGATGTCAATTATGCTGCGCCCGATAAATCCTTATCGTAACGATATCAACGTATTTGATGTGCTGCGCTGTGCCGACGCAGGGGATGCTGCCGTCGTGCCGGGCTATGAGGAGGAGTGCCTGGCGCGTATCGAGCAGGCGGTTTATGCCTTATCAAGTGCAGGGGTGGTCCCCTGCGGTATCGGCGGTGATCACTCCATTACCCTAGCGGAGCTGCGCGCGGTGGCTAAGGTACACGGCCCGCTGGCGCTGGTGCAGTTCGACTCGCACAGCGACACGTGGGACAAATATTTTGCCGACAAACGCTACAGCGCCGGAACGCCGTTTCGCCGCGCAGTAGAAGAGCAGCTGGTTGACCCGTCGTGTTCTATTCAGGTCGGGCTGCGCGGTTCACTGTTTCGCACCTCCGACATTACCCAGTCAATCGATCTTGGTTATGAGGTGTTTACCACCGATCAGATGTTTGAGCTGGGGCTAAAAGAGATGGCGCAGCGCATCGCCGAGCGCACTGCAGGTCGTCCGACCTTTATTACCTTTGATATGGACTTTATCGATCCGGCGTTTGCGCCGGGTGTGCAAACCCCAGAGGCCGGTGGCCCCAGCGCGCGTGAAGCGCTGCTGCTGCTGCGCGCATTGAAAGGCATCAACATGGTGGGTTGTGATGTAACCGAAATCAGCCCGATGTACGACGGACCGGGGCAAATTACCTCTTTGCTCGGTGCGACGGTAATGGCCGAACTGCTGGCGTTACTGGCCAGTGAACGTGCGGTATAAACGCGTAGTCAATATAAGCGAAGAGCCAAGCAAGGTTTTACCGCTTTAAACGCAGTTTTCGACAAGGTTTTAACAGTGTTTTTAACACTATTTTCAACACAGGCGATCTTCTTTCCATCTATAAATTGAGAGTGACATCATGAAAATTAAGCATTTTCTTAGCATTGCCACCGTTCTCGCTGCGATGGCTACACCTTGGTTTGCAACGGCTGCCGACGGCGCCGGAAAATTGGAACTGCTCACCCCGGGCAAGCTGAGCGTGGCGACCGAAGGGACCGATCCTCCGTTCAGCATGCGCGGCCCTAATGGTCAGCTCGACGGTCTGGAGATCCGCGTCATGAAAGAGGTGGCGCGTCGCCTGCATCTCGAATACACGCCGGTGATTACCAAATGGGACTCGATTCTGGTTGGGCTGCAGGCCAACCAGTTTGATATGAGCAGTGCTGCAATGGACATCACGCCTGCGCGTCAGAAGGCGATTGTCTTTTCAGATGGCTGGATTGAGTCAGGCGGCCGCATCATTATTCCTTTGAAATCAGATATAAAATCGGCCAAAGACCTGCAGGGTAAGCGCATTGGTGCACAGGTTTCTTCAACCTATGCCCAGTTGGCGGTAGACCACGGCGCGACGCTTAAAAACTATATCGACGTGACAGCCGCCGTACAGGACCTGGCCAACGGTAACATTGACGGTGTTATCAACGACTCTATCGGTAACGCCTATCTGATTAAGGATATGCATTTGCCGCTGACGCAAACGCCTGACTACGTTAGCGTTATTCAGAAAGGTTTTGCCTTCAAAAAGGGCAAACCGAATTTGGTTGCGGCGGTAAACAAGGCGCTGGCGGATATGAAGGCGGATGGCACCTATGCTAAACTCGTGACCCCGATTGTGGGCTTCGATCCGGCACCTAAAGATCCGGTACGCACGCTTGCTCAGTAAACTGTGTCATCAGCCATGGCGGGACATAGTCTGACTTTTCTCTCTGAAAGTGTTTATTTTTCAGAAACTCGTCGGGCGTGAGTTAAAGCATGGCAGGCATCCGTGCCTGCCTTTTTTATCAGTCTTGTTAATGTGAAATGACACCATGGATTCCATCAAAAGAGCCTCTGATTTGATTGGTGAGCGCGAGCAGAATCTCAGCACTAAAGCCTACGAAGTGCTGCTGAATATGCTGATTAATCGGGAGTTACCGGTCAATACCGTGCTGCAGGAGCGGCGGCTGGCGGAGCTGCTCAATATTTCACGTACGCCGGTGCGCGATGCGCTTAACCGGTTGGAAAACGAAGGGTTTATCATTCGCACCGGCGGTCGTACACCGGTGGTCAAAGAGTTTTCAATTCGTGAGCTGGTAGAAACGCTGCACGTAAGGCGCACGCTGGAGTCGGAAGCGGCCAGTCTGGCGGCCGGAAGGGTCCCTACGGCCGAACTGGATGCCATCGAAGCTGGAATTCGCAAGCTGCTGGCTGAGACTACTCCAAGCCCGCAGGAGGATTGGGAAGTTGACAGCCGCCTGCACAGTGCGTTGGCCCACTACAGCGGCAACATGCTGCTGATGCAGTACATTGAAAGCCTGCGTCTTAAAACGCGGATGTTCAACCTGCGTCAGGTTCCTGAGCGCTTTGTCAGCGGTCACCATGAACATTTGGAAATTATCGCCGCCCTGCGCAGCGGTGATGCCGACGGAGCACGCGCTGCGGCGGCAAAACATATTGATAACGTTCGCGAAAGTATCGTTCGACGTTTAAGCCAGCTGTAACCGCGTGTGAGCGTTATTGCAGCCGACGTACCGGCGCGCCGGCGATAAACGCCTGAATGTCTTCGATGGCTTCATTAAAGTAAATGCGATAGTTATCGTCTGTTACATAGCCCAGATGCGGCGTGGCGAGCACGTTGGGCAAGTGACGGTAGGGATGATTGTCGGGGAGTGGCTCAATATCAAAAACGTCCAGACCCGCACCGGCAATTTTTTGCGCGGTCAGCGCGTCAAGCAGGGCTGCCTGGTCGACCAGTGCCGAGCGCGAAGTGTTAATCAGAAACGCGCCGGGCCGCATGCAGGCCAGATCTTCTGCGCCAATAATGCCGCGACTACGATCGCTTAATACCAGATGCAACGAAACAAAGTCGCTGTGTTTCAGCAACGCCTGCTTCGACTCTGCCAAGGTTACCTTCAACTGGGCTGCGCGTTCAGCAGTAAGATTTTGACTCCAGGCAATGACTTTCATGCCAAAAGCCTGACCTATCAACGCCATTTTTTCGCCAATTTTACCTAATCCAATTAACCCTAACGTTTTACCACGCAGGCCAACGCCTAGCGTACTCTGCCACGGGCCGCGGTTACGTATTGAGCGGTTTTCAACGGTGAGATGACGCGCCAAACCAAGGATAAGCGACCAGGCTAACTCAACCGGTGCATCCGAGCCGCTGCCGGTGCCGCAAACGGTGACACCCTGCGCTGTCGCTGCCGCCAAATCAACCGAGGCGTTGCGCATTCCCGAGGTGATAAGCAGCTTGAGTTTCGGCAGTCGCGACAGTAACTGAGGAGTAATCGGCGTGCGTTCGCGCATGATTATCACAATATCGGCCTCAACCAAGGCCTCAACCAAACGCTCCTGATTCTGAATCGGATTATGCAACGCTACCGTTTCAACCTCTGGTGCCAGCACCGACCAGTTGGCCTGAGACAAAGCGACATTTTGATAATCATCGAGAATTACGCAGCGTAAAGTCATGATATTTTCCCTGAGGTTGAGACGGAAGTTCAATAAGTTAACACCAATAAATGTTATAGCAGTGTCCGCGCGAGGGGGAAAGTCGCCCGGCATTTGGAAATTGTCACATTGTATGACAATATGTGCTGGCAGAGGTTTGCATAACGCTATTTTTTACCTAATGTCTAACCGTACTGTTGGAATTACCCGCAGTTGCACGCCTGTCCCCCCTCATTCAGGCCCTTTTGAGCGGGCCTGAATGAGAGTGAGTATTAAGCTTTAGGGAAGATCCACACGTCCTTGGCCGGAAGCGTAAGGCGGCACAGCGCGGCGTCGCGCACGTCTGTTCCGTAGGCGCGAATGACAAAATCATCGGCCTGAGTGCGGAATAAATACTCCCAGCGGTCGCCGAGATACATGCTGGTCAGCAACGCAAGCTGCAGCTGATTATCCTCCGGGCCATCGGCCAACCGCACCCGCTCGACGCGAATAACTGCCGTACCCTCAGCCCCGGCCTGAACGCCTTCCCCTGCCTTACCCCACAGCACCCAGTCTTTGCCTTCGATTCGGGCCTGTCCGTCGCGCACTTCGGTGACTTTACCGTGCAGGCGGTTATTACTGCCCATAAACTCGGCGGTGAACAGGCTAGTCGGGGATCCGTACATCGACTGCGGCGTGCCTTCCTGCTCGATTTTGCCGTTGTTGAGCAGCAGAATTCGGTCAGAAATTGCCATCGCCTCGTTCTGGTCGTGGGTCACCATCAGTGCCGACAGACCCAGCTTGATGATTAGCTCGCGCAGGAACACGCGCGCTTCTTCACGCAGTTTGGCGTCAAGGTTCGACAGCGGTTCATCGAGCAAAATAACCGGCGGGTTGTAAACCAGTGCGCGGCCAATCGCCACGCGCTGTTGCTGACCGCCAGACAGCTGATGGGGATGACGTTTGCCTAAATGCCCCAAACCGAGCTGGTCGAGCACGCTTTGCACGCGTTGATTGGTCTCGCTTGAGGGGGTTTTTCGCAATTTCAGCGGATAGGCCACGTTTTCAAACACGGTTTTGTGCGGCCACAGCGCGTAAGACTGAAACACCAGACCCAGATTGCGCTCCTCTGCCGGAATTTCACTGCGCGCGGTACCGGCATATACCGTATTCTGACCGATGATAATTTTCCCCTGCGTGGGCTTTTCCAGTCCTGCTACTGCGCGCAGCAGCGTCGTTTTGCCACTGCCCGAAGGGCCGAGCAGCGAAACCACTTCACCCCGCCTCAGCTCCATCGATACCCCTTTAAGCACCGGATTGTCGCCGTACGTTAAATGCAGGTTTTCTACCTTCATTTCAATCATGTAATTTAACTCCAAAACGTAAGGCAATCCCCAGACCGAGCACTACCAGCAGAATATTGATAAACGAAAGTGCCGCGACGATATCAATCGCTCCCGCCGCCCACAGCGAAACCAGCATCGACCCGATAGTTTCCGTGCCCGGCGACAGGAGATAAACCCCGGTGGAATATTCGCGCTCGAAAATCAGGAACATCAGCAGCCAGGAGCCAATTAACCCATAGCGAGAGAGGGGAATAGTCACGTGGCGCGTAATCTGACCGCGCGTTGCACCGGTGCTGCGCGCCGCTTCCTCAAGCTCTGGCGCCACCTGCAGCAAAGTCGAAGAAATAAGCCGCAGGCCATAGGCCATCCACACCACGGTATACGCCAGCCAGACGCTAAAGATGGTGCTGCGCAGGGAACGGAGCCAGACAATAAAGTGCTCGCGCAGCCAGTCGGCCATCGGCAGCGCTGAAAACCAGCCGTCTTTGAGCGATTTGTCAAGCCACATAGGGACGAAAAGGAACACCCACAAAAACGCCAGACCGGCCAGCAGTCCCGGCACCGCGCGCGGAACCAGCACACTGTAGTCAAGAAAACGCGTGGAGCTGTCTGGCTTGCGGTGCATGGCGATACCAATAAACAGGTAACACACCACCGCCAGCGCGCCGCCGATCACCCCGATGGCCATCGAGTTGACGATCGCCCGCAGCAGGTTTGGTTGCTGCCAGATAGTGCGGAAGGTGTTTAGAGACAGCTCATCCCAGAGAGAAACGCCGACGCCCCAGTTAGAGATAAAGGCACGCAACACGACGCCAACCAGAGGTACACCGATGGTCACCGTTAACCAAAACACCACCACCGCACCGGCTACCCAGCGCCATTTGCCTAACGGCAGGGCGCGCGCCTGCGACGCTTTGCCTTTCATGGTCACAAAGCGGTTAGCCGTGCGCATCAATCGGCGCTGCAGCATCACCAGTGGAATAGTGATGCAAATAAGCACCACCGCCACCGCCGCCATCAGATGATACGAAGGCGTGCCGAGCTTGTTGGTTAGCTGATACAGGTAGGTGGCCAGCACCATGTTGCCTTCCGGGTCGCCCAATACCAGCATCAACCCAAACACTTCCAGCCCAAGGAAGAACAGCAGCACGCCCGCATAAAGAATGGAAGGGCGCACCATCGGCAGACTGACCGCGGTCATCACCTGAAGAGGAGAAGCACCGGCGGTTCTTGCTGCCTCTTCCACGTCAGAACCTACGCTGCGCAAGGCCGAAGAGATATAAAGGTAGGCATGCGGGACGTGGGTTAACCCGGCAATCACGACGATGCTGGACATCGAATAGATGTTCCACGGCACAAAGCCCAGCAGTGATTCGGCCCAAAGCGAGAAGAAGCCTACCGGTCCGGCGGCAACCACGTAACCAAAACCCAGCACCATTGGCGAGACGAAAATAGGTACCAGAATCAGCGGTTCGATAAAACGTCGTCCGGGGAGGTCGGTTCGGACCATTAAGAATGCCAGGATCCCACCCAGCGGTACGGCAATAATCACCAGTCCGAATGCCAGAATAAATCCGCTTTTCAGCGCCTTGTAAAAGTCAGGGTCGGTAAAAATAAAGGCAAACGACTCCAGACTGAACTCTTTGGAAGGCGAAAAAAAAGGGGCGGAAAGGAAACTCTGAATCACGATAAACGACAGCGGGACATAAATAGCCAGCGCCGTGATTACCACCACAATGCCACGCGGCAAGCTTTGCCACTTCCTGCTAAAACTGCTCATAACGAACCCTATATCCGCTAGAAAATCAGCCAGTTAAACCCTCCTCCCAGAACCGGAAGAAGGGGGGGGCGGGGAGCAAAAACCTTATTTCGCCGCAGCTTCACGCCACTGCTTGATGTAGTCCAGGCGTTTTTTCTGCTGCAGATATTCCAGTAGGCTTTCGTCTACCGGAATGGGCTTCAGCGCATTGCCCAGTATTTTAGTCAGGCCTTCGATGTCGTTTTTACCTTCGATATCGTTGCGAATAGAGGGGATATCTGCCTGATTCGCCAAAATGCTCTGGCCTTTTTCCGACAATACGTAGTCAAGCCACAGCTTGGCGGCGTTGGCGTTGGTCGTGTCTTTTGTGATAAAGCTTACTCGCGACAGCACTAGCGTATAGTCTTTCGGATATGAGATGCCCAGCGTAGGGTCCGTTTTGGCCCGCGCTTCGGCGTAGGAGCCGAGGATGTTGAAGCCGATGAGATTCTCACCGGATGAGACCCTTTCCATCATGGTGCCGGTGGATGACTGAACCGTCAGGCCGCCTTTGGCAATATCGGCCAGGCGTTTGAAGTACTCAGGATCGGCTTTGAAATCCTGAACCGATAGCATGAAGCCCAGGCCAGATTTTTCGATATCGTAGGTGGTGACTTTGCGTTTGAATTTATCGGTCTGGCTGGCAATCAGTTTTGCCAACGCGGCGTGAGAGTCCGGAACGTCGGCGGCGGGGATCAGACGTTTGTTATAGATAAAGACCACCGGTTCGTAGGTAGTGCCGTAGGCTTTTTCTTTCCACACCGCCCATTTTGGCAGTTGGCTTTGCTCTGGCGACGCGTATTCCTGGGCATAATCGGTGGCCAGTTTGAGTGCGGTGTCCATCGATGAACTCCACACCACGTCGCCGCTGGTGCCGCCCGCCGCCTGTTCGCTGATGTAGCGGTTATAAAGCTCGGTGCTGTTCATGTCGTTGTATTCAACTTTAACGCCTGGATAAGTCGCCTCAAAGCCTTGAATCAACGGACCCGCCGCCTTGGTGTCAGTGGTCGAATACACCACCACCTTGCCCTCTTTTTTGGCCGCCTCTACGGTTTTTTGATAATCAGCAGGATATTCTTTAGGAAACTCGGCAAAGGCCGGAGTGGAAACAACAACCGCCAAGGCAACCAGAGATACTTTGAATTTTTTTAACATGTATTTTAATCCTTGGTAACATAATGGAAACATTATGTAACTTATAGGGTATCGGATACGTGGCGCAATGACGTGACGGCGTTATCTTCTCGTTTTGTGAGGTTGGACGATTTTTCTTCGACAATCAGCGATTAAAAGTCCGAAGTAAGCTTCTCTGGTCTGGGCCGTTGAATCTTTCGCAGATCATCAGACCCTCGGAGTGATAGCAGGCAAAGAGTAATGGATACTCATTTCCCGACATAAAGGCTACGCTATTTATATGAGTAAAATTAAAATACATTATCAATAAGTGCTTCAATTTATTTTTTTAATAAGTGATGCCATGAAATCACATGAAAGTCATCTAGCCGAAATAATTAATATTATGCATGAGTTAAATAACAGCCTGAAGAGCCTGTCTTTTCTGATTTCTGAAGATACTGAAAGTGCTGTGTCGTGTAACGCCAGGCATTGTTTGTGTTTTAAAACTATCTCCCGTAGAGAGACGGAAGTAATATATTTAGTCAGCATAGGAAAAACTTATCCTGAAATCGCAATTGCTCTTGGTATTAAATTATCTACTGTGAAATTTCACATGAGGAATGTGGTGAGGAAACTGGAGGTGTCCAACGCTAAACAGGCCATCAGACGAATTGTTGAGTGGCAACTCATGGGATGTCCGTAGTTGTATTTTTTAACGTCTTTTTATTTTAAAATCCCTGAAAATAACTTTTCTGAGACGGTTTTTATCCTTCCCTTAATAAACTTAACGCTTCCGATTTCTTACAGACATTCAGAAGCGTGGGTAGGTTATCATGCCGTGATGACAGCATTATCCCATTATTTTTTCGTCAAAATCACCCTCGAAGCCTATTCTTTTATTTAACAATAATTTATGTGGGAGATAACGATGTAGATTACGACTTTCACAAAATTGACGGAAATCATCGAGATGATTGACTCCCGACCTTATATACATATTTGCCAGTCTATTTTCAATTGTTCTGGGAGAAAGATATAAGATATTGCCAATATCCTTGCTGCTCATACCCTGAAGTTTAAAGAAGATAATCTCACATTCTTTCTCTGTAAAAAAATCGTCTGGTTTAGTAAGAAGTAATGAGCCTGGCAACTTTCCTCTGATGAAATCATTAGGACTGAATACTTCTAAGTATCTGGCAGACACAGCCATGCCTATACATTCATTAGATTCATTATAGAAAGGCGTTTTTTTCGTAATATAAGGATAGTCAACAGAATCAGGATGCACTTCAAGTAATGTTAACTTTTCCTGAGTAGTTACAACATGCTTGACCTGATGTTGCCATAGCTTGGCAGCAACCTCATCTTCAAAGAGGGCCGCTTGAATCTCATTATCTAGCCGACCTATTATAGAATCAGGTGATTTTAAACCTGCCAGCTTTGCCATGGCCATGTTAGCGTAAATGTATCGGGTGCTTTTATCTCTAATCCAGAAGGGTGTCGGCAGCTGATTAAGCGTCTGCGTTAACATTTTAGGAAGTATTACAGAGTCGTTATTCATGGAAAGTATCCTCAATAACATAATGAACTATCATAGAGTAGCTTGTTATATCTTCGTTCAATAGAACGATGGACTGGCCAAACTCTTTGGCTAAGCATAAGTGCATCAGAATGGATATGATATTTAATGTCATTCCTGTGCGGAAAATACCTTAAAAGACCTTTTGATGGAATGTAAAATTTCATTCTGCAATTAAATAAAGTGTTAAATACTCATTGGTAATCGAATATATTCACCGAGAAGATAGAATATTAAAATAATATAGTTATTTTTAGTGAAAGCCCTTATCTAATAGAATGTCGTTTTGAAAGGTTAATTAATGAAAGTATTTAAAATCACGGATCAGCCACACATTTTATTCCTCTATTTGATAAATCAACCTTCCTTTGTATCTCTTACAATGGTTTATCTAAAAAGAGTGGGGTGATGCGACTTGCTGCAGCTGGCAAAATTTATAGCTTTAAAAGAAGTTGAACCAATGTTTCGTGATCATCAATCATCACATCATGTACCGCATCGAGTTCCTTATAATCCCAGCAAGGGTCGGCATGAATATGTTCTATATAACGTGTCAGTAAATCGCCAGGAGCCTGTAGTTCCCAACATCAAACGCCGTGCCATGCACCATGGACGAATAACCAGGCTGACTTGGGAAGAGGGGGTTGCGTCGTTGGCGGTGAGAATAGTTCCAGGTAAGGCTGTTTTTTAATCGCGTTTTTTTATCTTCATAAGTTGCACCCATGATTTGTGCTTTACTGACCCCGCAATCCCCGCTGCAAGCACGGCGGCATCTTGAAGGATAACCTGTAACTCATTATCATCTTTTCGCCCTGTTATTTATTTACTCAAGGAATGCTTCATGTTTGCTGGTTCAGTTGGTTATCTACGCGGATTCGTTGCCGCCAGCGTATTATTCATGTCGGCGTTCGCCCAGGCCGCCCCCATTGTTGTTACTGACATCGCTGGCCGCGAGGTTACGCTGGAGCATCCCGCCCAGCGGGTGATGCTGGCGGATTCGCGGGCCTTGCTGGCACTGAATATCATCCATCCTAAAAATCCATTGAAAGATATTGTTGCCTGGGACAACTGGCTGACCAAAAAATCAACTGACATCAAGCAAGCCTACGAAAAAAAATTCCCTGAAATTAATAAAATACCGACCTTCGATAACCCTTACACCACAGATTTTAGCGTTGAAAATGCAGTCACGGTGAAGCCGGATCTGATTATTTTCGATATCGGCTTACTGGGTAAATTGCAGGATAGCGGCACGCTGAGTTTGCTTGAGAAAGTGAAGATCCCCGTGTTGTTCATCGATTTTCGCCAAAAACCATTGGCCAATACCGTGCCGAGTATGATGCTGCTGGGTAAAGTGTTTGGCGAAGAGAAAAATGCGCAAAGCTTCATTGATTTTTATCAGCAGAGGCTAGAAACCATTCGCCAGCGCATCGCCACGCTAAAACCTGAGCAGCGTCCAAGCGTCTTTATCGAACGTCACGCCGGTTTGACGGGGGATGACTGCTGTTCAACGTTTGGCACCGGCAGCTTTGGTGAGTTTATCAACGTCGCCGGGGGCAATAATATCGGCAGCAAGCTGTTCAACGGCATGATGGGCGGGGACATTAACACCGAGCAGTTGATTGCCAGCAACCCTGATTTTTACCTTATGACGGGCGCGGATTGGAAACGAGGCGGCAAATCTTCACTGGCGGTGCCGCTGGGTTACACCACCGATGAGGCAACCGTGCAGAAAAGCCTGGCACACCTGACTCAGCGTAAAGAGTTAAGCGTACTCAGCGCGGTGAAAGAAAAGCGCGTATTGGCGCTTTACCATCAGTTCTACGACATGCCGTTCAATATTATCGCAGTGGAAGAAATTGCCAAATTCCTGCACCCGGACCTGTTTAAAGATATCGACCCACTGGCAGATATGAAGATGCTGCATCAGAAATTTACCTCAATCGACTACAGCGGAGTGTTCTGGGCAACCCCTCAGTAGTGCTACCCACAGACAAGGTGGAAGCTTTCCACCCTGTCTGACAGTAAACCGTCACTTGCCCCAAATGTTTCATTCCATTCATATTTGTCATTTTTTTGTGCCTTTTTGCTCACAATATCCTAACGTATATTTACAGTTGAAATAGTTATCATTATGATTCCGTTTCTCATAATAACGCCTGTTTACTTTCTCTAGGAAATTCTTAATGCCTCCGTTTTTTAAGGTATCTTTGCTGGCGGCCTCCGTTGCGCTAACTCTTCCTGTGCACGCTGATGACACCAAAACTCAAAATGATAAATCAGGCGATACCATTTCCGTCGTCGGGAACTGGTTGGACAATCCTGACACCAGCACAGTATTGCTCAATCATCCTGGTGCACGTTCCATCGTTACCCAAAAGCAAATTCACGAGCAGGGCGATCAGACTGTTGCGGATACGCTGCGCGGTGTACCCGGCGTTCAGGTCCGCGACAGCAACGGTACTGGCGGCAGTGACATTTCATTGAACGTTGGCGTTCGTGGTTTAACCTCGCGCTTGTCGCCACGTTCAACCATTCTTATGGACGGCGTTCCCTTAGCCGTTGCCCCTTACGGACAACCTCAGTTGTCGATGGCCCCTTTGGGCGTGGGTAACCTGCAATCGGTTGACGTCATTCGCGGCGGTGGGGCGGTACGTTACGGGCCACAAAACGTGGGGGGTGTGATCAACTTCGTCACCAAAGATATTCCAAAAGATTTTGCAGGGTCGGTCAGCGCGCAAACGCAGGGTGCCAGTCACGGTGGATTGAAAACGCTGAACAGTTTTTCACTGGGCGGCACGGCGGATAACGGCTTTGGTGCAGAGATCCTCTATTCTGGCTTGCACGGTCAGGGATATCGCGATAATAACGACAACACCGATATCGACGATTTTATGCTGAAAACGCGTTATGCGATTACCGACCATGACGAGCTGCTGGCCAATTTCCATTACTACGACGCCACGTCGGGAATGCCTGGCGGTTTGTCAGCTAAGCAGTATGCCCAAAACCCTTTCCAGTCGACGCGCCCGTGGGACCAGTTTGAAGGTCGCCGCAAAGATATGTCGTTTAAATACAAGCATCAGGAAGATGATAAACAGTTTGAGTTGTTGACTTATTTCACCGACAGCTTCCGCGGCAGCAGCATCGAATCGGTGGGGACGGGCAAAAATGCCGGACAGAATCGTTTAGCCGCCTATCCGCGCCACTACACGACCTATGCCATCGAACCTAGCTACTCGCAGCTGTTCCGCTTCTGGGATATGGCGCATGAAGTGACAGTGGGATACCGCTACCTGAATGAAACGATGGATGAAAAAGCCTTCCAGTCCGGCTGGTATGACCCATCAACCACTTTCTCGGTTCCAGACTCTGGCGAACGCTATTACCAACATACCTCGGGTGGCACGGCGGCCAATGCATTCTACATTGATGATGCAATAAACGTCGGTAACTGGACAATAACGCCAGGTATTCGCTACGAAAGTATCAAAACCCACGTTAACGACTCGTTTGCCAATATCAGCCGTGAGAAGCAGTATAGCCAGCCGCTGCCATCGCTTAACGTGATGTATCATTTGACCGATTCGTGGAATCTGTTTGCCAACGCCAACACCTCGTTTGGCAGTATGCAGTATTTCCAGTTGACCAAAGGCGGGAGTGGTAATCAGCCTGCGCCTGGCCTGACGCCGGAAAAAGCGCACACCTATGAAGTCGGTACGCGCTATGACGACACGATTATCAAAGCCGAGTTGACGGCGTTTTACATCAACTTCGACAATCAGCTCCAGTACATTGATAACACCGTTGGCTGGACTAATCTCGGTGCCACCAAGCATAAAGGTATCGAGACGGCGTTCAGCTATGACTTAAGCGGTCTGAGTCATAAATTAGACGGCGTGAGCGTCTATACCAGCTACACCTATACCAAAGCGGAAACCCAGGACGGGGCCTTTGCTGGCAAAGATTTGCCGTTCTATTCTCGTCAGGTGTTCACCGCAGGAACACGTTATGAAACCGGTAACTGGGTGTGGAATGTGGACAGCTATGCGCAGTCGAAACAGTCTTCACCGGGCACTGGAACGCAATATATTACTGATGAAAGCGCCGACGGCCAATACGGTAATATCATGGGTTACATGGTGTGGAACGCCCGTGGTGAATACCATTTTGGCAAGAAATTCTCGAATCTGACGGTTGGCGCAGGTATCAAAAACCTGTTTGACCAGCGTTACTTTACTCGCTCCAACGACAACAACTTCGGCAAGTACGTCGGTGAGCCAAGAACGTTTTATGTTCAAGGGTCTATCGACTTTTAAGCGAGGTCATAAAGCTTAAAAAGGCCCACACGGAGTCAATCCGGCGGGCTTTTTGACTCAGTACTACAACTTTTCAAAACAGTGTTCAACCACCCAGCTCACCGGCTTGATTTCTCCCTGAGGGCCAAAAACCAGCGGTCGCTGTGCCAACCTTGCTTGTGTTGTGGTAGCACCCACAAGATGCGGCCTGTCCCAAACGCCCCAGGTAATGACGGTTGACACTGCCTTGGTGGCGAGGACGGCTTCAAGATAACGTTTGTAGGTTGCCGCGACGATATCGTCACGCGCCGCGACAGAACCGGTGAGGTGACTGTCATCGACGTCCAGCTCGGTAACATACACCGCCATCCCCAGACGGTGTACGGCAAGAATGAACTTCGTCAACCCTGGGCCAAAGGTGTCTCCTGCGCGTAAATGAGACTGGATCCCCAGTCCGTGCACCGGCACACCTCGCTGCTTAAGCCCTTGTAACAGAGCCAATATCGCCGTTCGTCTACCTTCACCATAAGGCGTGTCCGTTTCCAGGCCATAGTCGTTATAGCAAAGCACGGCATCGGGGTCAGCCTTGTGCGCGGCGTGAAACGCGATGTCGAGATAATGCGGTCCGAGTACCTGATACCAAAAGGAATTACGTAGCCCACCCGGTTGACCGTCGCTGGGCTGAATAGCCTCATTAACCACGTCCCAGGAACTTATTTTTCCCCGGTAGTGGCCGGCAACGGTAGCAATATGCGCCGTCAGCACCGCCTCGGCGTTGGCGGAATTCACCGTTTTGTGAACCCATTCTGGCAGGGAGCGATGCCAACAGAATGTGTGACCGCGCATCTGCTGCTTATGTTCATCAGCAAAGTTGGCGATAGTATCGGCTGGACCAAAGTCGTAACGCTGTGGCTCAGGGTGTACCGTCTGCCATTTAAGCGCATTCTCGGGCACCAAAATACTTGCCTGACGCGCCACCACATCACGATAGGTGGCATTTGTAGTCAGCATTTTTGGGTCAATGGCGAAGCCAAACTGAACCCCTTTTTGCGTTGCAAGCTTGCGTAAGGGGATAAATGTTTCAGCGGCAAGCGCCAGTCGGCTGCCCATCAGCGGGACAACGACCAGAGCACGAATCAGTCCGGTAAGGAAAACGCGTCGGCTTGACGATTGCATGTGAACCTCAGGGCATATCTGAAGGGGAGTGTGTTAGGCAAACGGCGCCATCAAACACGCTTTTCACTTAAGCTCTGACAATCTGACAGCCTTCGTCCGTAAACGCCAAATAGAAATATGTAATTTATTATTTATGTCTAGATTATGCACTTATGTAACAGTGGCATATTTTGAAATATATTTATGAGTTCCGTAGGAGAGGTTGGTATAGATATTTATGGCGTAATGACTTTTTACGGATTAATATCTTTCTTTGACGTTAATAACCCCAGAGGATACAAGCGTGTTTATCATTAATGTGAAATACCATAGCCCAATAGACGAAATTAACGCGCATTTAGAAGCGCATCGTCAATTTCTTGACGCACAATACGATAAGGGCATTTTTATTGCTTCTGGACCACAAGTACCACGCGAAGGTGGAGTGATAATAGCCAACAGTAAAGTCACGCGTGAGGAATTGGACGTTATCCTCGCAGACGATCCGTTTAAGTCTCATGATTTGGCGAGTTATCATATAACAGAGTTCGCACCGCTGAAACACCACGCTGCCTTAGCCGATATACTTTAATAGGCGTCAATACACAAAAGCCGTATGTTGAAGAATATACGGCTTTTTTATTGTCTTTCTCATGGAGAGTCATTCGAAAAGAGTGAGTAAGGGAAGGGGGAGGGCGAACTTAATTCGTGATTTAAACAAAAAAAGCCAGCGTGCGAACACGCTGGAAATTAACGCACCAACACCAGGGAAATCGTTACGTCTTATTTGCTATATGTTTACTTTATAAACTTGGCTCGTGCAACCAGTAGACTTAATATAATACATACTGTTGCACTGGTAATAAACAATAAATTAACGGCAAGTAACAGGCTAGCATGATCAATAACCACGCCGAGTAAAATAGGGATCCAGTTGGCAATATAGGCTATAACATAGAATAAAGATATTAACCGTGCGTGACTGGCTTTAGGTGAAATCATATTCACCAGTGTCGCGCTACCGACAAAAATGGCGCCATAAGCATATCCGCCAATAATCATCCCTACGCAGGCCAGAATTACTGAGTGCAGCTCAATAGCGCCGGCAAACACTAATACAGACAATGTTTGTGCCAAACATCCGTACATCAGTGAATGGCGTGCGTTAACTTTACGACTTAGAATCTGGCTGATGCCTGCAATAGTAAGATAAGCCGCAATAACATAACCATAAACGCCACGGCTGTGAATACCCAATAGTGTTTCCGAAACACTAGGCCCTACGGCAAGAATACTCGCCGCAACTGCCCAGCAGGTAAACAGGGCAACGGAACACAAGAAGAAGTTTTTACCCGTAGCCTGCAAACCAGACAGCAGGCTGCTGTTTTTAGTGTCTGCTTGATCTTCCGATTTAGTCTGCACAATAATTGCTGGCGAAGACGGCCACTTGAGTATTACCCCCAATGCGGCAATAAATGCAATGGCCATGATAAACATGAAGGGCAGTGACGTCGTGTGGAATCCAGTTTGTAAAGCAATGCCGCTAAATATCGGCCCCAATGCCAAGCCTGACGTAAAGGATAGCGTGGCAATCAGTGCCGCCACTTTACCGCTGTCCTTGGGCCCAAAACGAACCAGAGCAATATTTGCTGCACCGGTTAAGGCACCGGTACCAATCCCGGCCAATAAACGGGCAATTAATAGCAGAGTAAATGAATCTGCTTTTGCAAATAGCAGCGCACCGCAAAAGACCATAAATAACGCCGGGACAATCATACTGCGTAAGTCCTGGACTTTGCCCGCCATGTTTCCTACGCCAAAGAGCGATATAAGAACACCCGCAGCATAGGCGCCATAAATAATGGTCAAACTCACCGCCGTAAGTCCTAACTCTTGTTGATAGAGCGGATACAAAGGCGTGGGGGCACTGCTGTTCAACAACGCAGCCATTAAGGCCAAAGCAAGAAAAAGCAAAATTGCAAAATGCGATGTGCGTGCAGGAGCTTCATTAATAGCAAGACTATCAGACATCTTTTTCTCCAGAATACTCGGTTTTCACCTTAATCATTTTATTAATAAATCTCATTCGGCCAGTCCGTTGATTATCAGAACTGGCGCTATCATAGCCGTTTGCCGCAGCGGTAAAAATCGATAAAACTGCATTGCAGTGGTTCAAAAATGCATTCATTGTTCATTGTTGATGCAAATTTATCGCATCAAGATGCCGCATCCTGGCGGGCAATGATTTTCTCTTGCGTCACTTCCACCACAGGAGCGGGTGAGCGCCTTACAATAGCGATGATGCCGGAGAGGACAATGAGTAAAATACCCAAAATTGATGTAGAAGTCAGAAGTTCGCCGAATAGGAAATAACCCAATCCGGTAGAGAAAATAATTGTGCTGTAGGAAAGAATACTGACAATGATTGCACTGCCTCTGCCGTAGGCGCGGGTCATCGAAATTTGTCCAAGACTGCCAAAAACACCAATCGCACAAACATTCATAAACGTCTTTATATTTAAAGGCGAATAGCCGTGAATGAGCAACAATGTACCACCAATGACACTACCCACCAGAGAGAAGTAGAACACCACTCGCAGCTCAGGCTCGCCTGCACGCACTAATTTACCGACATTAAAATAGGCTAATGCCGTTAATAGTCCTGAAAGTAATCCCACTGCGGCGGCACTGGTTTCATTATTTGACGTGTCGGGATGCAGGAGAACCAAGATGCCTGCAAACCCGATAAATACCGAAAGTAATAATGTTATACTGAGCTGCTTTTTATTGGTGATAAAGGTGATGATGGACTGAAATATCGGATTGGTATAGCCCAGCGTCGTGGCGGTAGCAATCGGCAAATGTATCAGTGCATAGAAGCCACTGTACATGGCGAAATTGCCAATGACCGCGCGCTTCATGTGAAGTTTGAAGTGGTTAGTTTTAAATCCTAACCTATTTATTTTAATGAAGAATAAAACAATCAGCATGTTGATAAAAGACCGATAAAAAATGATATCAATAAAGCCGACCTGATTGGCAACCAGCTTTACGCTCACGCCCATGAGGGCAAAGAACGCGCTTGCAATCAGCATCCAAAACGCAAACATAGTGACTCCATGTAGACTGCTTAGTGAGCTGAATTAACGGTTAACGGTAATTTATCTGCACAGGCAAAGAATACCAACATCTCGGCACCTGATGTTCCAGATTGCCCCTGATGCTCAATATCAACGGTATCAGTGAAAGAATCACCTTTATTAAAGGTTTTTCTCTGCCCTGTCTTTTTTAATACCAGTGTTACGTTTCCTTGAGTCATGTAAACGGCACTAATACACGGATGAGTGTGCCATTTCAAGACAGTATTGGGTTTTACTGTCACCCTCAGCATGGTTATTTGTGGCGTCCCGACGGGATAGGGGGCGTATTTTGTTCCTTCCCACGAACTGTCCGTTTTTAGCAGCGTTTCTTTAGTGATATCTTGATTATGGTTCTCTGCCGCCGTGGCAGTATTCGCTATTATTAGGCAGGCAATTAAAAATGACGCGATTTTGTACATGCTATCATTACCCTTATTATGTTTTTTATTAAAAGCCCGTTCAGAAGTTCGGGCTTATTCTCAATGAAATAGCGACTGGCTTATAAATTTGAAATTCGTTGTTCGAATTCAAAAGTACTGTCGGCATAGTATCTATTGGGTGGCGTATCGTTTCCAACTTCTATTTCAATCAGGAAAGGCCCGTCGTGGTCGTGGGCAACGTCGAGAGCCGCATCTACATCATCCAACGTGGACGCTCGTGCTGCCTTCACGCCAAGGCTGTGGGCAAAAGCCACCCAGTCATGATTAGGAAGCGCCGTATAGCCGGAGGATATGCCACGGTTGTGTAAAGTATCAATATACATTGCCCCGTGGGCGCTGTTGTTCATCACCACAAAAATGACCTTAATCCCATAGCGAGCTGCGGTTTGAATCTCCATGCCGTGCATCAGCATACAGCCGTCACCGGTGACGACCAGGCAGTCGTTTTCCGGCGCGGCCAATTTTATGCCAATACCCGCGCACACCGCCCAACCCATTGGCGCCAATGAGCTAGACGTATGATAGTCGCCACAGCCGTTAGACTGCCAATAATGCGCCATGAAAATTCGGTGAGCGCCGGAATCGACCACAACGTTGGTGTTACTCGACATACGCTGACGCAGGTGTTTAATCGCATCACCTGGATAAATATACTGTTTCTCATTGATATTTTGTGAGGGAAGTTCGCTGCGCTTGAGGATAAGCGGCAAGTTATTTATTTTTTGCAGCCATTCCTTACGCCATTCTTTTACCTCTTCCAGCCGTGTGTCGTGCTCATCAACCGCGTTCACTAAGTGTTGCAGCGCACCGTTGAGATTCGAAAAAACCTGTACATCCGGCTGATAGTGCAAACAGGACTTTTCAAAGTCTTCATCTATTAATATCAGTCTTTTATTGCCATGCAGCTTTGGCGTCCAGTTTAGACTGTCCCGCTGGCTTAAATCACAGCCAAAGACGATCAGAACATCGACATCTTCACCATTAATCGTTTCTACCGCTCGCGTATGTCCCGCGAAGCCATAAACGCCCAATGACAGCGCGTGTTCTTCAGAGAACGCACCTTTTCCCGACAGCGTAGTGGCGACGGGGATTTGATATTTTTCGGCAAGGTGATGCAGCAGTATGGCATCGCTACGGTTGTTTACGCGGTGACCGGCTAAAATAGCGACTTTAGATTTGCCTAGAATATGCAGCTTTAAGACTTTCTCTAATGCTTTAATATCTATAGGAGATTCATAGCTGTCAGTGGGTTTCAGCGGTTTCAGCTGGGGATGCTCGGTCATTTTCTTTTTTTGAATATCTACCGGCATACTTAAATATGCACGGCCTTTACGCTGGGTATTTAAGCTTATTAAACTACGCCTTAACTCATATTTAAGCGTGCTGCCATTCTTGATCTCAACAGCGGAGTTCAAGAGGGGCTTCACGATGGTTAATTCGTCTAAACCACTGTTGCTTCCGTCCTGAAAGGCACCCTGCGCTTCATGATAGGTTGAGATACCCCCTGCCAGATAAAGAACCGGGATGCGGTCTGCCTGTGCGGCAGCCATCGCGGGAATAAAGTTCATGGTTCCCGGGCCTGAGATTGCCAGACAAACGCCAAATTTTCGGCTGGCTCGCGCATAGCCATCGGCCATAAATCCGCAGGCCGTTTCATGTGCACCGACGATACCTTTTATTTCGGAGCTATCAATCGCGTTAATAAACGGATAAATAAGTTTGCCCGGCACTAAAAATATGTGCTTTATATTATGTGACACCAATTCCTGAATAATAACTTCAGAATTGTTGCTTTCAGGTTTGGGGTATTCGATAAATATAATTGCATTACTGTCATTTTCAGCTGCAGACAATGCAACGGAAGAGAGCGGTTTTTCTGCGTGAGTCTTCATGATTTATTTCCAAAAATATAAAATCAAAAATTATCAATAACAAAAGCGGACATAGATGCCCGTCATGGTCATGATAGAAACGCGCAAATAACGCATCTCTGAATCTAATGTGTGGAATATCTAACGTGTGGAATATATAACCACAAAATGTTCCAAAGTATGAAGATGCATGATCGCATCACATTGATGCATTTTTGCATCAATTACAGTTTTACATCCTGACAGCAAACCCACTATCATAACGCCGAAAATTTGCTTGCCAGGGTTGATACGCGCGCTTTATCAATAAATAACCTTATCAATGCTCTCGAAAAGGACATTCGAAAATGAACTGGGACGACGCTCGTTTTTTTCTCGCACTTGCGCGATGTGGCACCTTGCGCAAAGCAGCAGGTCAGTTGCTTGTCGATCAAGCTACGGTTGGCCGACGCATTACCGCATTAGAGGAAACTCTGGGGTCGAAACTTTTTATTCGTACGCCCAAGAATTTTTCCCTCAGCCCCTTAGGTGACGAATTACTCCCCGATGTGATTAAAATGGAAAACGCCATGCTTGCCATTCGTCGTAAAGCCTCCAACGGCGACGACAGCATGGGCGGTAATGTCAGCATCGCCACGACGGACAGCATGGCTGAGGTTTTCGTTATCCCGGCGTTGAAAAAACTTCGAGAGCAGTATCCTGAAATCACCGTGACATTATTAACCTCGGTCAATATCTCGGATATTTCATACCGAAGCGCAGATATGGCGATTCGTGGCGCAAGGCCTGAAGAGAAAACGCTGATTATCAAGCGATTAGCTACCATTGAGATGGGGCTGTACACCACCGAGGAGTATATTCAAAAAAAAGGCATGCCTATTGAGGGTACTCAACTTCAGGGGCATGATTTATTGATGTTTCCCAGAGATTTAGTTCCAAGGCATTGGGACAATTTTTGTGGAGAAAGTCTCGTTAGCCCTAACGTGGTGCTGCAGTCCAATTCGCAAATACTTCTGCGCTCGGCAACGGCTCACGGTTTGGGCATTGGTTTGCTGTCTTCATTTATGGCAGATAAGGATCCTAAGCTTATTAGAGTGTTTCCGCAAAGCAGGGACTGGGTCGATATATGGTTAGTTTTACATCCGGACCTGAAACGCTCGGCCAGAATTCGAGCCGTGATTAAAACTCTGGAGGTTGAGTTTTCTAAGCAACACGGCTGAATATCGACCCTGATTTAAAGCCCGCTCATTACTGAGGCGGGCTTGCGGGTCGAGTGATGCTGTTAGAACGAAGTCGTCACGCCGGCGTAGTAGGCTCGGCCAGGTTCGTTATAGGTTGACGCACCGTCATCTGCACGATAAATCGAGCGGTCGAACAGATTGTTGATACCGCCGCTAATGCGCAGATTCTTATTGATGGTGTAGTTGGCACCAATGCCGACAATCGAGTATCCCCCGACCACGGTTTTCGACAAACCACCGGCTTCGGTTCTACTTTCAGGCGTTCCGCGCGGTTTCTGGCGTCCGTAGGTCGTCATGTTGGTATTAAGTGCTAACTTGTCAGTGACCTGCCAGTCCAGCGAGGTATTGAGGGTGTATTTAGGAATAATTGACAGCGGGTTGCCGGTCGATTTTTGCTTGGAACGGAACATGTAGGTCGCGTTGGTATTCCAGGTCAGCAGGTCTTCCACCACGGGAACTTTCAGATTAGCTTCCAAACCGTCAATCAGCGCTTTGCCGCCGTTTTGCCACTGCAGCACGTTCGCACCCGATGCCGTTTTACCAATAACATTCTCGCCTGAGATGATTTTATTTTTATAATCATTCCGGAAATAGGTCAGGCCAGCGTTGACGCCGCTGTCGCTAAACTGAATGCCAACCTCTTTGTTAACGCTGACCTCAGCGTCCAAGTCCTGATTACCTAATAAATAGCAGCTTCCGGTTGGCACCGACAGCGGGCAGCCGTTGCCGCGCGTCTGCATCATGTAGCTAGGATTTGACTGATAAAGATTAGGCGCTTTAAATACGCGGGCGATACCGGCTTTCAGTTTGAACTTGTCACCAAGGTCCTGCTGAATATTTAGACTCGGGCTAAAGTTGTTGCCAAATTGGGTATGGTGGTCAAAGCGCAGACCGGGAATAAGCTTGGTGGCACCTCCGGCGAAGTCCATATTGTCTTCAAAATAGAGTGCGCCCAGGCTGGCGCTATTTTTACTTTTGCGCTCAGAACCTTTGGTTGAAACCCCACCCACACTCGTATCGGAGGAGGTAGTAAAGCTGGTTGATGCCGGATCCTCCAGCTCTTCACGCGTCCACTCGGTGCCGAGCGTCAGCATATTATCGGCGTAGAAATCGAACGGAATATACACTTCACCGTTGGCGCGATAATTTTGCAGTCGACTGGTGGAGTAGTTTTGCGCATCGGTAATACGACCCTCGCCGCTGCCCGCCATACCTTCATCAAGACGGGTATTATTGGTCTTCTCATACGAGAAATTAAGCTTTGACTGACCCCAGTCCCAAATGCCGTTGTGGGTGATGCCATAGTTTTGACGATACAGTCGGTTTGTTTCTGCACCCGATTGAGCCAAATTGCTTGTGGTGGCGCTGCTGGTGCTGTACTGCGTGTCCCCGGCATAAATATTGCCCTGACGGCTGTAGCCGGCTTCAAAATCGATGATTTGATTGGGGGTCATTTTCCAGGAAAATACGCTGTTGATGTCGCGGTTGCGCACGCCTTCGCGTCCCGCTGCCTGCGATCCGTTTTCTACGGTGTTGATATTCCAGCTGTCAGAATCGGTTTTATTAATATTGCCGTATAAACGCATGGTCAGGCTGTCGTCATCGCTCAGTGGGCCACTGAGGCTAAAATTGGCGCGTTTGGTGGCACCTTCTTTGTCGCTTTCAGGTTGATTGGTGAAGAGCGACAGAGAGCCGGTCCAGTCGTTGGTTGGACGTTTGGTTATAATATTCACCACGCCGCCCGCCGCACCGGAACCATAGTGAGCGGCAGCGGGGCCGCGCAGCACTTCAATGCGTTCAACCATTTCAGGCGGCACCCAGTTGGTATCGCCACGGGTATCGCGCTCGCCGCGCCAGCTGTAGCGCACGCTGTCTCGTGACCTGACCGGATTGCCGTCGATCAGAATCAACGTATTTTCCGGACCCATACCGCGAATATCAATCTGGCGGTTGTTGCCACGACTGCCCGATGCACTGTTGCCGGTGAGGTTGACGCCTGGCATTTTGCGGATGATATCCGAAAGATCGTTAACCGGCGGGGTGCGTTTTATATCCTCGGCGGTAATAATCGACGCACCGGCCTGTTGTTTAAGCTCCTGCTCGGCGGTCTCGCGAATAACGAGGATGTCTTCCCCCTCTTTTTCACGATCTTTGTCTTCATTTATATTGGCGGCGCTGGTGCTGCTTATAAAGCCCATGAGCAAAATAGCGAGAGCAGTTTTTTTATGATCTATTGAGGTATTCATTTAATTATCCGATTGAAAATAAAAAACGCATTTTAAAATTTTAATAATTATTATTTATTGCGTCGGCTGGCTTTAATAGGGGCAGGCCCTTTATAGCGCGAAGCGATTTCTCCCCAATAAAGAGGATCGTTGTGGGCTCACATTTTTTAATCACTACAGCGTTGCCCCACCAATGGCGCTGACTCGCCGCGGGTGGGGCTGTTAATGCTTACTTAAAGGTAACGCGAACCACGTCGTCCGGGCTGGTTGCCTCTTTCTGGCGGCTCGATTCCTGCTTCACGCTGACGTACAGTGTTTGGCCGTCGGGTGAAATAGCCAGACTTTGTGGATGGGTCGGCATATCCAGCGTCTCCAGTACCTTGTAGCTCTCGGCATCGATCACGCTGACTTTTCCAGCATCGCGATGGGTCACATACACTTCATTGCGTGCGGGGTTAAACAACACCGCCAGGGATCCGGGCACGGCGATTTTATGCAGCACTTTACCGTTTTGCGTATCGAGCACCAGAACATTGGCTTCTTGAGAGTCAGTAACAAACGCGCGATGTTTCGCCGTATCGAGACTGAGGTTCAGGTAGAAGTGCTCGCCCGGGTTATCGATTTTGACGCGCGATAATATTTTATTGGTTTTAGTGTCAATGGTGATGAATTCGCCATCGCCGTTGGTGACGTAAAGTCGCGATGCTTTGGTATCGATGGCCAGACCGGTGGCCATTTTGCCGACGCCTTCAAGGGTGTGGCGCAGGGTCAGGTTCTCACCGTCTACTACCCAAATCACGCTTTCTTTACCTAAACCACCGACGTAGAGCGTGTTGGTCGCTTCATCTACTACCAACTCGCGCGGCGCCAGAGGGCGCTCCTTCTCAGTGCGTGGACGGCTATCCAGCACCAACTCTTTTTTGACTTGATTAGTTTTAGCATCAATCGAGGTCACTGCGCTGCTGGTGGTATTGCCCAAGAATACGGTGTTGGTTTTATTATTGAGCGCCATGCCGAAAGGCTTAAGCGTGGTCGTAATCGACTGGTTTACCGCCAGACTTACCGGGTCAAGGCGATAAACTGCGCCCGCTTTCTCCTGACGGCCCTGCGAAGAAGCAACAAACAGGGCATTTTGACTGGCGCTGTAGGCCAATTCATAAACGCCTTTGCCGACCGCTTTTCTCTCCACTGAAATCTGACTATTCGCCAGCAGTGAGGATGAGAAAAGGAGTGAGGTCAGCAGCAGTGCTGAGGTGATTCCTGCTTTCGCCGGTGCAAAACGAGATGACATCATTTTCTCCATAAAATAATAAGCTTCCCTAACTGTCTCGAGTTTCTCTGGACGTACAAGTCGGCCGAATGGAAACCCTGTCTACTAGACAGAGGGCTGATTTTGAGCGGTAATAATTATCATTATCTGCTGCTAATGGGAAGCATTATCATTAATTTCGTGAGTAAATGTTAAATATTATTTCAAAATCACACTGTTTTATTCATAAGTTGCACCATT
Source organism: Rouxiella sp. S1S-2 (assembly GCF_009208105.1). Lineage (NCBI taxonomy): Bacteria > Pseudomonadati > Pseudomonadota > Gammaproteobacteria > Enterobacterales > Yersiniaceae > Rouxiella > Rouxiella sp. S1S-2. Next base: position 3,601,836 of record NZ_WFKL01000001.1, on the reverse strand, counting down.
TTATCGCGCAGACGGGCTGGTTTTGTCGTTATATATTCATTAAAGATATATATATCCAATAAATGAAATTATAAAGACATAAGCCCATCGGTATACTGCCGATAGGAGTCACCACACACTGTTTGATTTCATCCTATGAAAGGGTTCATCGATGCGCAAAATGATTAAAAAAACCAGAACAAACTTGAATCGCGCTTTCCTGCTGGCGGCAACCACGGCCGTGCTTATCACCAGCGGCGCGCTGGCGCCTCTGTCGGTTGCACATGCGGCGGATAAAACCTCAATCAAAGTCGGCATCATGAGCGGGGAAGACGAAGACATCTGGCGTGAAGTGGTTAAAGAAGCGGCGGCCAAAGGTCTGACGGTTAAAACGGTGGTCTTTAACGATTACAACCAGCCAAATGAAGCCCTGCAGGAAGGTGAGATTGACGCCAATGCGTTCCAGCACCAGCCGTTCCTGAATAACCAAATTAAGGTCAATCACTACGACATCGTGCGCGTGGGTGACACAGCCGTTTGGCCGATTGGCCTGTATTCGAAGAAAGTGAAATCGGCGAAAGACTTTAAAGAAGGCGCAGTCATTGGCGTGCCAAACGATCCTTCCAACGAAGCGCGTGGGCTCGTTCTGCTTCAGGAAGTGGGTCTTATCAAGCTGAAACCAGGTGCCGGTATTGCGGCTACCACGGCTGACATTATCGACAACCCGCGTCATTTGAAAATCAAAGAGCTGGATTCGGGCATTATTGGCCGCTCGGTTCCTGACCTTGATGCCGCGGTTGTTAACACCGACTGGGCATTGAAAAGTGGCTTGACCGTTCAAGACCGTATTGCGCAAGAGCCGGTCAAGAACAACCCCTACACCAACTTTATTGCGGTCAAGAAAGAGAATGTGAACGCGCCGTGGGTGAAAACGCTGGTCGGTGCTTATCAGAACGATAAGGTGAAGGTCGTGTTTAACAACGTTTATAAAGGCACCGGCGTAACGACGTGGTAGACAACTCAAGGCCGTAAAGGAATAAAGTTATGACAGTAATCTCTGAGACCGAGGTGCATTTCACCGCCAACTCGTCGGATAAGAAACTCTCAACTACGACGGCGCTTCACGGCGCCGGTAGCGTGGCACGAGAAGTCTCATCCGCAGAGTCCGAAGACGTGGTACGCCTGGTGCGTGTCAATCGTCGGTTTGGCAACACGCAGGCACTCCAGGATGTGTCATTAACTGTTAAACGCGGTGAGATAGTCGGCATTATAGGCCGCAGCGGTGCAGGGAAATCGACTCTCATCCGCTGCCTGAACGGACTTGAACGTCCGGATGACGGCACTATCGAAATTGAAGGCAGCCCGATAACCGGTCTGAATGAAAAAGAGCTGCAGTCGGTGCGCAGTCGCGTCGGCATGGTTTTTCAGCATTTCAATCTGTTATCGGCCAAAACCGTTGAGCAAAATGTGGCGCTGCCGCTGAAAATCGCCGGTTATGACAAGGCAAAACGTCGGGCGCGAGTGGCAGAGCTGCTGGCGCTGGTCGGTCTGGAGGATAAAGCACAAAGTTATCCTGCGGCCTTGTCCGGTGGACAAAAGCAGCGCGTAGGGATTGCTCGCGCGCTGGCGGCAAGTCCTGCGCTGCTGCTGTGTGATGAAGCCACTTCCGCACTGGATCCAGAAACAACGCGTTCGATTTTGGCGCTATTGCAGTCCCTCAATCAGAAACTCGGTATCACCGTTTTACTGATCACTCATGAAATGGAAGTGATTAAAAAGGTCGCGCACCGCGTGGCGGTGATTAACGCCGGAGAAATCATCGAGCAGGGGCCGGTGTGGCAGGTTTTTGCCCATCCACAGGCCGAACTGACGAGAACGCTGCTGAGTGGACTGCTGCCGCAACTGCCGGAAGCACTGTCCGAACGCCTGACGCAGTTTCGCGCGGGCGAGGCCATTTATAGTGTGCATTATGCCGCTCAGGACAGTGCAGGGCAGGAGCAGCAGGGCGAGATCCTGACCCGTTTCTCCTCCGAGCTTGCTGGTCGTTTTCGTCTTATTCAGGGCGGGGTCGACCATATTCAGCACTACGCCGTAGTGCGTTTTTTCATTGCGGTGCCGGTAGACAATACCGACGCAGAGCAGACTATTTTACACTGGCTGCAGCAGCACCAGGCGCAAGTGGAGCTGATAGGTTATGTCACCCGTAATGCTTGATTTACTGATTAATGCGATTGAAGAAACGCTGCTGATGACGGCAGTTTCCGGTCTGTTTTCATTGGTGGCTGGTTTACCGCTGGGTCTGATTCTGGTGATGACCGCGCCCGGTGGGATTTCTGAAAATAGTCTGATAAACCGCTCATTGGGGTTGGTGATAAACGGCTTTCGTTCGTTGCCGTTTATCATTCTGCTGGTGGCGCTGATCCCCGTGACCCGTTTCCTGGTTGGCACCTCATTGGGTACCTGGGCGGCGATGGTGCCGCTTTCAATCACCGCCACGCCCTATTTTGCGCGCGTGGCCGAGGTTTCACTGCGCGACGTCGACCGAGGGCTGATTGATGCCGTTCGCGCAATGGGTGCCAGTAAACTGCGCATTGTGTGGGACGTGTTAATTCCCGAGGCGCTGCCGGGCATTTTATCCGGTTTTGTCGTCACGCTGGTGGCGCTGATTGGTGCCTCGGCGATGGCCGGAGCCATCGGTGCCGGTGGATTGGGTGATTTGGCTATTCGCTATGGTTATCAACGTTTTGAAACGTCGGTAATGGTGCAGGTTATTGTGGTGCTGATAATCATGGTCTGCGGTATTCAGTGGATTGGTGACCGCATCGTGGCAAAGGTCGATAAACGCCACGCCTGAGATTTTATCCTCTAAAAGTTTTTCTTACTGCCTAAACCGGTCGCCTGAAACGACCGGTTTTTTTGTATTTCTCCTGTGTGAATAACGTTATAAAAATAGATGAACAAGTAACGTGCCCAACTGCGGTAAACTCAGTGATTCATAAAAATTTTAGAATCCATCGCCATGACAACAAACCACAATCTCGCCGTGATGCACTGGGGCACCTACCGGGTTACCACGACTGAAGGAACGTTGACCGCCATCGACCCCGTTGAGTGGGACCGCAACCCGTCGGCCATTGGTCAATCGTTGGTAGGCGCAGTTGACGGGCCAAGCCGCATTCGTCGTCCCGCCGTACGTCTCGGATATTTGCAGCACGGCCGCGACTCGCGTCATGGGCGCGGCAAAGAGCCGTTTGTTGAAGTGAGCTGGGATACCGCGCTTAAACTGGTTGCCGATGAGCTGACGCGAGTGAAGAAAGCCCACGGCAATGAAGCGTTTTATGCCGGGTCCTACGGGTGGTCAAGCGCGGGTAGATTTCACCATGCCCAGAGTCAGCTGCATCGCTTCTTTAACCAATTGGGTGGCTACACCGGCAGCACCAACACCTACAGTCTGGCCGCCGCAGAGCGCCTTTTGCCGCACATTATCGGCGATCTTGACGTGTTGCAAAAACAGCATACTCACTGGCCGGTATTGGCGGAACACTGCGAGCTGTTTGTCGCGATTGGCGGGCTGCCGCTGCGTAATGCACAGGTGAACGGCGGCGGTGCCAACGACCATTCGCTCAAGCACTGGCTTGGTCAGATGCAGCAAAATGGCACCCAATTCATTAACGTCAGCCCGGTCAAGAATGACCTCTCTGGCGTGACGAATGCAGAATGGCTCTCTTTGAAACCCGGCAGCGATACGGCACTGCTGCTGGCGTTGAGCTATGTGCTGATTGAAGAATCGCTTTACAACGACGCCTTTGTAAACAGCCATACCGTAGGGTTTGCCCCTTTTAAGGCCTATCTGCTCGGTCAAAAAGACGGCGTGGCCAAAACGCCAGCGTGGGCGGCGGCGTTGACCGGCGTTGAGGAAGACACTATTCGCCAACTGGCGCGTGAAATGACGTCCAAACGCACGATGATCAATATCGCCTGGTCGCTGCAGCGCGCAAGGCAGGGTGAACAGACATTTTGGGCGACGGTTGCGCTAGCGGCGCTGATTGGCCAGATTGGCACGCCCGGCGGCGGCCTGGGTTTTGCCTATGCCTCAACCAATTTGGCAGGGGCTCAACGACGCACTTTCTCCGGTCCGCGTTTTCCCGCAGGACACAATGCGATAAGTGATAAAATCCCGGTCGCACGGCTCTCCGACATGCTGCTCAACCCCGGCGGAGCCTACCAGTTTGATGGACAGGATTGCCGCTATCCTGACATTCGCGTGGTTTATTGGGCAGGCGGCAATGCTTTTCATCATCATCAGGATTTAAATCGCCTGGTTGAGGCGTGGCGTCAGCCCGACACGGTCATTGTTCATGAGCAGTATTGGACCTCGCAGGCGAAGTTTGCCGATATCGTATTTCCTGCGACCACCTCGCTTGAGCGTGAAGACATTGGCAGCGCCAGTAACGATGGTTTCATGATAGCAATGCGCCAGCACATTGCGCCGCAGGGGGAATCTCGTGATGACTACGCCATTTTTAGCGCGCTGGCCGAGCGGCTTGGATTTGGCGAAAGCTTTACCGAAGGGCGCGACGCTGCCGCCTGGATACGCCATCTGTATGAAGGTTCAATGCCACGTGCACAGGCCGACGGTATTGAGCTGCCGCCGTTTGACGAGTTCTGGCAGCGTGGCAAACTCGAATACGCCTTGCCGGAAGAGCCGCAGATTTTCCTACAGGCGTTTCGCGAGAATCCTGTGGCCTCGCCGCTGACGACACCGTCCGGCAAAATTGAAATCTTCTCGCAAACGGTGGCCGATTTTGGTTATGAAGAGTGTCCGGGACATCCGTTTTGGTATGAGAAAGAGGAAACAGAGCAGCGCGAAATCTCCGCCCGCTGGCCTTTGCATCTTCTTTCAAGCCAGCCGCGAACCCGCTTGCACAGCCAGTACGATCATGGCAGCGTGAGTCGCAACAGTAAAGTGCAGGAGCGCGAGCCGCTGTGGCTACATCCGCACGACGCCGCGGCGCGTGGCATCATCGAGGGTAGCGTAGTGAAGGTGTTTAACCACCGTGGCGCTATTCTGGCGGGCGTTCACCTCAGTGAAGACATCAGGCCGGGCGTGGTGCAGATGGCGACCGGTGCCTGGTACGATCCTCAGGATCCGCAAAAAACCGGATCCCTCGACAAGCATGGTAATCCGAATGTACTGACTGAAGACTGCGGCAGTTCGCGATTGGGGCAGGGGTGCAGCGCACAAAGCTGTTGGGTCGATATTGCTGCGTGGAACGAGGCACTGCCGGAGGTAACCGCCTTCCAGCCACCGCAGTTTGTGACCGGTGAGATTTAAAAAAACCACGAGGGGGATTCCGCTCCCCCTCATCTACAACATCAGTCGAAATTCTCACCGTACAGCCCTATGAGTCTTCGCACAACGCCGTTGGTCCAGCCAAAGCCGTCCTGAAGCGGGTATTCACCCCCGCCCCCGGCGCGAGAGTCGTCGCCGGAAATGTGGTACTTTTCAATAAGCTTATGATGCTCTTGGTAAAAATGATTGACCGTTTTTAACCAACTGCGGGCAATCTGGTCACCCAGTGCGTCATTGCCATACATTTTAAAGCCCTGAATCGCCATCCACTGCAAAGGCGCCCAGCCGTTAGGTTTATCCCACTGTTCACCGGTTTCATATTCTGTGGCCATCACACCACCCGGCGTGAGCAGGCGGGTACGCACCGCTTCGGCCAATCTTTCAGCCTGGTGGTGGGTGGCGAGGCCGACGTAAAGTGGCACCACGCTGGCCGCTGAAAACAGCGCCATCTGCTGGCGATACCAGTCGTAGTCGCGAAAACAGCCCTGATCCTCATCCCAAAGAAAGCGGTTCATTGCAGTTCTTCTCGCCTCGGCCCGCTGGAGGAATAGCGCCTCGGTGTCCTTTTCGGCTTTCAGGGACGCGATGTTGGCAATGGTGCTTTCAAGCTTATAAAGGAAGGCGTTGAGGTCAACCGGTATAAAGTTAGTCGTGCGAATACTCGCAAGACGTCCCGCGTCACGCAGCCAGCGAGACGAATAGTCCCATCCAGACGCTGCCCCTGCGCGCAGGTCGCGGTAGACCTGATTTGCCGGGCGACTTGAGTGTTTCGCTGTTTCAACATCTTCACGCCAGGATTCGTCGCGCGGCGTATCCCTGTCGTCCCAGTAACGATTCAAAAACGCCCCATCGGGCATTCTTACAACGTGACGATAGGCCTGATTGGGCGCCAACGATTCAGAGCCATCCATCCAGAATGCGTATTCTTTAATCAGATGATCGTAATACCGACGCGCACCGCGAACGCCGTCTTCCTCAAAAAGCTCGACCATCAGGGCAAACACCGGCGGCTGGGATCGGCTTAGGTAGTAGGTGCGGTTGCCGTTGGGGATGTGGCCATAAATTTCGATCATCCATGCGAAATTATCGGCCATGGTACGTAGCAGATCGTGTCTGCCGCTCTCGGCCAGACCGAGCATGGTGAAGTAGGAATCCCAATAATACGTTTCACCAAACCGCCCGCCGGGCACGACGTAGGCCTGCGGTAGCGTAAGCAGGGAAGACCAAGGAATATGATCTTCCGGTTCTCGCGTCAGCACGGGCCACAGATTATCGATGTGTTCCTTAAGCGTGTCTCCCGGATTTGAGACGTAATCGCTGCTGCGGTGCGCGGTCAGCCAAAAGTGCTGCGCCACGAAGTTTTTCAGACTAAAGCCGGGATGCTTTTTAACCTTACGATAGCGAATAAGAATGTCGAGCGGGTCCATTTTGGGCGCGCAGTCGGGAAAGGTTTTGCTGTCTTCAAAAATGTGTGCGGACTGCACGTCCTCGAAAAGTTCGAGATAACGGTCTGCGGGGGTCAGCGCATCCGAATTGGGCAGGCCTCCGATCATTTCCGGCTCTGGCTCTGCGTCCATCATTCTTTCTAAAATCAGCTCCAGCGGCTCTAAATCGACATGGCTGTTTGGGTCTATTTCAAATTCCACTGGTTCAATAACAAGTAATTTAGAGTTGTGCATAAGCGACAAACCTCTTTATTGTGTCCTAAATTTACGGAGTGAATTCCGTGCTTATATCCTTTAATTGTAGACAATCGCGCCGTCAATTACGCCGAAAGTGTGCTCTTCGTCACGCTTTTTACAGGAGTTTACATCGGCGCTTAATTCTGAACTTCGGTAACTGACTCTTTATAGTGGGGAAAACGGACTTATTTACCCACTCGACGCTGTCTATTTAAATCCGTTTGGTTTGCAACGAGTTATTAATAGCCCGGGTTAACGGGCTATTTTAAGGGGGACAATTTTATCAGGATGCTTCGTGTGCCACGGCGTCATGGCCTTGACTGTTTAACGGGATCGCCTGCAGGTCGTCGACATAATTTTTACCCCATTGCTCAATGTCATTTTCACGCAGCAGGGCCATCATTTCGTTGTAGCGCGAAATGCGTTCCTCGAGCGGCATGGTCAGCGCCTGGTCAAGCGCCGCTGCCACTTCGTCCCTGTCATACGGGTTGACGATAAGCGCGGCGGATAACTCATTGGCTGCACCGGCAAAGCGAGACAGTACCAGCACGCCCGGATCGGCGGGATCCTGAGCTGCAACGTACTCCTTAGCCACCAGGTTCATGCCATCGCGCAGCGGGGTGACTAGCCCAACATCGGTCAAGCGGAACAGTTTCATTAACAGACGGCGGTCGAAATGCTGATTGAGATAGAACAACGGCGTGCTGTTCAGTGAGCCATATTTGCCGTTAATGCGCCCAACTTCCATTTCGAGCTGATGGCGCAGGTCCTGATAGGCCAGCACATCACCGCGCGAGGTCGGCGCGATTTGTGAATAGCGAACTTTGCCGCGATGCTGTGGAAAATTCTCGAGCAGGGCCTCGAAGGCCAGAAAACGCTCAGGCAATCCCTTGGTGTAATCGAGTCGCTCACAGGAGATAATATTTTGTACGTCACCCAGTTCGCGCTTCATTTCGGCCATTTTAGGCGGCAGTGGTCCTTCGGCCATCTCTTTAATACTGTCGGGCGCGATGCCTATTGGATAAACTTCGGTCCTGAAGGTATTGCCAAAAGCCTGATGAACTTCCCCTGCGGCTTGCGGAACTTCACTGAGCTGGCTGACGTTTTCAAGAAACGCACTGCGATCGCTTTCCGTTTGGAAACCGAGCAAATCATATTCGCACATCATTTTTAACAGCTCTTCGTGCGTAGGCAGCGCGGTGAAAATCTCTGGCGTGGGAAAAGGAATATGCAGGAAGAAACCGATACGATTGGTCACGCCCAGTTTACGCAACGCCGCCGCAAACGGCAGCAAATGATAGTCGTGGATCCACAGAATATCGTCAGGCTTAATTAGCGCCTGCAGCTGTTTGGCAAACAGATCGTTGACCCTGCAATAACCGTCCCACGCCTCACGCTGAAACTGCACAAGGTCAATTCGATAATGGAAAGCGGGCCAGATAACGGCGTTGGAAAACTGAAGATAATAAAGGTCGTAATCGTTCTGATTAAGGGGAACGGTGGCATAGGTAATGCCTTCACTTTCGACCAGACTCAGTTCGTCCTCTTCCTCACCGGAGATTTCGCTTATTTCTCCGCTCCAGCCAAACCACACGCCAGACGTATTTTTCAATGCATCCAGAATCCCTACCGCAAGCCCGCCCGCGCTGGCTTTGGACTTGTTTGGAATGGCAATACGGTTAGACACTACAACTAAACGACTCATAACCTTGACCCCTTACCCACGGTATTTTTCTTAGTACTTTGTTCAATGTTTTGTGTAAGTAGCAACAACATTTCATCCAGCCACGCGTAAACATCCGCAACCTGTTTGAGACGATAACGGGCATGGCTCTTGCCTGCGCCAACCTTCACTGAAATTCCTTTCATCGCATTTACGGCCTGAAAGCCTTTCTCATCCGTGAGATCGTCACCGATAAACACGGGCGTACGGCCAATGAAGGGCGGCTGTTGCATAAATGTCTTGATCGCCGCACCTTTGTCCGCCCCCAGCGGTTTTATCTCAACCACACATTTTCCGGGCTGGAGGGTAAGTTGAGGAAACTGTGCAATGGCAGATTCTGCCAGTGCTAACACCTGGGGCTGATAGGTCATTGCCTGGCGATAGTGCAAGGCAAAGGCCATACCTTTTGCCTCCAGCAGCGTGCCGGGCATTGCTGTCATCTCTTTTTCCAACATGGCCAGCAGCGGTGTAGCAATTTCATCCGGCAGCGTGGTGCGTTGAAGATGGCCTTGAGCATCGCGCATCTCGGCGCCGTGAACGCCTGCCATTGGCAGTGACAGCGGCGAAGCCAACTGGTCCAGCTGTTCGATCGAACGCCCAGAAACCAGCGCCACCGCACCCTCACAGGCTGTGGACAGTGTCTGCATGTTATCAAGTACGTGAGAAGGAATGGTCACATCGTCAGGCTCCGGTATCAACTCTGCCAGAGTGCCATCGACATCAAAAAAGAAGGCATATCGGCCACCTTCTAACGCGGGAAGGGGCGGTGTTTCTGCCGTATTATCCTGTGTAACAGTGGTCAAAATAGTTCTCCTGCCTGCATGGTTTACGCAAAACGAATCGTGTTACGCGAGTAATTTCTGCGAGCGTTGGCCGCAGTAGCATTCAGGGCGCGTCAAGTCAGGTTGCTGAAAGAAATATCACGGGGGGCTCGTTCACCATCGCCACAGCCAATAGCAAAGAAATAATAAATTCTGACGGCAATCACCGCAAAAATAGGTTAAAAATATACAGCGGCTTTTAATTAAATATCTGTCAGATAAATCTGTTAATAGCACGCTAACGACTTATTTTTTTAAAATAAAAACAACAACCTGAATGTGAATACCCTGAGATTTAAGTGTAGTCGATGTCGGCGTATTTTCCATTGTCCGCGTCTAAAGCAGGCACCATCGGCTGCAAAATGAGTGCAGAACACTTGATTGGAGTCTACTTACCGTGATAGTGAATAAATCATCAAACGTGAATAATCGACGGGGTGCGGACGTACTTTTAGAAACGCTGCACAGCGAGGGCGTAGAGTACATTTTCGGCAATCCCGGCACGACGGAACTGCCGTTGATGGATGCGCTTTTACGCAATCCAGCGCTGAAATATATTCTGGCACTGCAGGAGGCAAGCGCCGTTGCCATGGCGGATGGCTACGCGCAAGCCTCGGGAAAACCGGGCTTTTTGAATCTGCATACCGCAGGTGGCCTGGGGCACGGTATGGGTAATTTGCTTAATGCAAAAGTGTCGCAAACGCCGCTGGTGGTCACGGCGGGGCAGCAGGACACGCGGCATTCAATCAGTGACCCGCTGCTGTATGACGACCTGATCAGCATCGCTTCACCGGCTGTCAAATGGGCGCAGGATGTTTCAAACGCCTCACAACTGCCAGTGCTGTTACGCCGCGCTTTTCACGATGCCAACGCGGCACCGAGTGGTCCGGTATTTCTTTCGTTACCGATGGATATCATGGATCAACTGACTGACGTCGGCATCGGTGAAGGTTCTGACATTGACCGGCGAGCGATCGGCGGTTCTCTACCTCGTCTGGCCCAGATTTTAGCGCAGTGTACGCCCGGCAAGCTGGCGATTATCGCCGGAGATGAAATTCACACCAGCCACGCGACGGCTGAAACTATCGAAGTTGCCGAGCTGCTGGGTGCCCACGTTTATGGGTCATCCTGGCCCTCACGCATTCCCTATCCCACATCACATGCGCTTTGGCGCGGCAATATGCCGACCACGGCGGCCGGAATAGCCGAGATCCTCATGAACTACGAGGCAATTTTTGCGCTGGGTGGCAAGTCATTGATCACGATTTTGTATAGCGAAGGCCCTGCAGTTCCGGAGGGTTGCAGCGTTTACCAGCTTTCTGCCGATGTGAACGATTTAGGGCGATCGTATGCCACCAAGCTTTCCATCGTTGGCGATATAAAGGCGTCGCTGACCGCTTTTTTACCAGCATTAAAAGAGGTGACTGACGCCCATCGTCAACGGTATCGCGCCTTAATCAGCCAGGCAGCGGATGAGCGTAAATTTGCGCGTGAGCAGTTGGAAATCAGCGTGGCTGAAAAATTCTCTTTGCCGACCATTGCACCGATTGTTGCCGCGCATGAAGTGGTGAGGGCGATTGGGCCCGATGTGGCGATTGTTGATGAAGCGCTGTGTGTTTCACCATGGGTACGAAAATTTTTAACCAGCCACAACTCGGGGCAGTATGCGTTCATGCGTGGTGGAGCTTTGGGCTGGGGCATGCCTGCCGCCATTGGTTATTCTTTAGGGCTCGGCAAGCAGCCTGTTGTATGCCTGGTGGGCGACGGTGCGGCTCTGTATTCTCCGCAGGCAATGTGGACAGCGGCACATGAGAACCTGCCGATAACCTACGTGGTCATGAATAATCAGGAATACAATATTCTGAAAAATTTCATGCGTAATCAGGCGCATTACTCCTCGGCGCAGACCAATACTTTCATCGCGATGGATATCGTTAATCCGTGCATTAATTATTTGGCATTGGCGCAGTCAATGGGGTTGCCGGCGCAGCAGATCCGACACGCTGCTGATATCGCACCGGCTATCGAGGCAGCCATTGCCAGTGGAAGGCCGAATCTTATCGAAGTGATCGTGAGCGCCGATTGAATCAGACCGGTAGAAAGTAGAAAGCCCGCGCACTTTTTCTTGCGCGGCTAACGGAAGGTCACTCGAAAAGGGACGCTCTGCGCTGCCTAAGCTGTTTATAACGACGAAGGAGAATACAAGCCATCATGACATATTCATGATGCCTATTTCACTCGCCTTCCTTTCGGTGATATGCAGGTAACGACTGAGTAACAGGCCTATCGCCAACAGACTCATAATAGAAATCGCCACGGCGTTCCAGCCCATTGCAGCAAATACGAAGCCATTTAGATAACCGATAATCGCGCCACCGGCGTAGTAACACAGCAGATAAAGCGCAGTAGCTTGGCCTTTAGCATGCGGAGCATGAGAACTTACCCAGGTCAGTAACGTGGAATGCGATGAGAAAAAGGCCACAGAGAAGCAGATAATGCCCAAAATAAATATTGGCAGGCTGGGCGAAATAAACGTAATCAACGCGCCGCATAGCATCATTATCAACAGCAGGCTTAATGTGTTCATTGAGCCATAACGCATGGCCATTTTTGCTGAGAAGGGAGCTGCAAAAAAAGTGAGTGAGAAACTGATCGGAATAAGAGCGATCAGTGAATAAGGCAAGTGGTAGGGTTCACCATGAAGATGGAAAGCCAGGAAGTTGAATGCAGAGGTGAAAGAACCGAAAATAATAAATCCAATCATAAAGCACGCGGATATTTTACTATTCGTAAAGTGTTCCTTTCCGCCTTTTAACATCTTTGTCAGATTAAGGGAGGGAGCGGCGGAAAAATTTTTTGATGCCGGCAGAAAGATAAATACCAGCAATGCCATCAGAAGCAAAACAGTGCTGAAAAAGCAGAAAATACTTTCAACTGAAATATGCTCCATCATCAGCGTTGCCAATACACGCCCAGACATGCTTCCCAGTGAATTACCAAATATAAAATAGCCGGTAATGATCCCCGCTAACGCGGGCGAAACTTCTTCTGTAATGTAAACCGTGACGGCAGCAGTAATACCACTAACGGCAATTCCAAGCAAAGCACGATAAAAAACTAACACGTGCCATGATGACGTCGTCGCGCAAAGCAGCGTTAGAATACCTCCCGCCAGCAGTGAATAAACAATAATCTTTTTCCGTCCAAAGCGGTCTGACAAACTCCCGCTGAACAGCATAGCGAAGGCCAGAAATCCAACCTCAGCCGATAAGATTAACCCTACCTGATTTAGTGGGATATTATACACTTCGCTCAGCTTGGGTAATAAGGCCTGAACAGAGTAGAGTGAGGCAAGTTCTGCAAGGCCTGACAATGGCAAAATCAGTAATAATGGAATATAGCGCCAAAGGCTATTTTTAGCTAAGTGCTTGTTCATTTGTTTCTCCCGAGTGTTTCAGGGTTAATTATAAAATTAATAACCGGCCGCTCAACATGACATCATCAAATCCTATTTAAAAACCACCTTTTTATTATTGATATTCATCACATATTTTTTTATGTCTGTATTTAATCCGTGTTTAAATGAATTACGATCCGTGCAGTTAATTTTTGATAATTCTCGCCATAATAGAGACCGCATTAATCAATGCGGAAGTCATTATAATTAATACAAGAGGTCTTGGTCACATTTATCGATGCAAGATGTTGGAAAGAGAACATGACAAATAAAAGTCCTATTATCTATAGGGATAGAGTGTGCACGATTCGTGTTTGTTATAACTACATATGTACATCACGGTTTATATTCACTTTGTTAAAAACAGGGGTATTATCAAAATAAAGCACCTTGCCAAGGCGCTTCCTCTTTAAACAGGTACCAGGGTGAATCTCAATGTCTGCTAAAACGCTCTACGATAAAATTGTCGATTCTCATATTGTTCGTCAGTTGGATGATGAAGGGAGTGTTCTCCTTTATATCGACCGTTCGATCCTCAATGAATATACCAGTCCGCAGGCTTTTAGCGGACTCCGTGAAGCCAACAGAAAGGTATGGAAACCTTCGGCTACGCTTTTGAACGTTGATCACGTCAATCCCACACGGCCTGAAAGAACGCCTGAAATGACCGATCCCGGCGGGGAGCTTCAGGTGAGATATTTTGAAGAAAACAGTCGTGATTTTGAGATGGAACTCTTCGATGTTATGGATAAACGCCAGGGAATTGAACATGTTGTTGCTCATGAACAGGGACTGGTGATGCCGGGCATGGTGATCGCCGCAGGAGATAGTCATACGACAACCTACGGCGCTTTTGGCGCTCTGGGCTTCGGCATCGGGACGTCTGAAATTGAGCACATGCTGGCCACACAGACATTGGTATATAAAAAGCTTAAAGCGATGCGCGTGTTGGTTCAGGGAAAATTGCCTGCCGCGACCGTAGCAAAAGATATCATTATGTTGTTGATTGAACAGATAGGAGCCGATGGCGCCACGGGTTACGCTATTGAGTTTTCCGGCCAGACTATCGCCGATCTTAGCGTTGAAGGACGCATGACGATATGCAACATGGCGGTGGAGGCCGGTGCCAGAGGGGCGTTTATGGCGCCAGACGAGAAAGTATTTAGCTATATTCAGGATGCGCCGCGTGTGCCAAAAGGCGCGCTATGGGAACAGGCAGTGGATCACTGGCGGCAGCTACGCAGTGATGACGACGCGGTATTTGATAAAGAAATTACGCTGGACTGCGCCGACATGGCGCCGAAGGTGACGTGGGGAATTAGTCCAGACCAGGCGGGAAGTATTACAGACCGTGTGCCCAACCCGGCAGATGAAAAGAACCTGTCTAAAAAGCGTGATATGGAAATAGCCTTACGCTACATGGATCTAAAACCCGGTACGCCATTTACCCAAATTCCCATCACTCATGCCTTTATTGGCTCTTGTACCAATGGCCGCATTGAAGATCTCCGCGAAGTGGCTAAGGTGCTAAAGAATAAGAAAATTTCTGAACACGTGCAGGGAATTATTGTGCCTGGTTCAACTCAGGTGCGGGAAAGAGCCGAGCAGGAAGGATTAGCGAAAATCTTTATTGAGGCAGGATTTGAATGGCGGCAGTCTGGTTGTTCAATGTGTCTGGCTATGAATGAGGATGTATTAAGCCTGGGCGATCGCTGTGCATCCAGCACCAACCGCAACTTTGCCGGGCGGCAGGGCGCTGGAGCCAGAACGCACCTGATGAGTCCTGCAATGGTAGCCGCAGCGGCTATAACCGGCCACCTTGCCGATGTTCGCCAGCTTGTTAAAGAGGGTTTTTAATTATGGAACCGTTTAAAATTGTCAAAGGGCTGGTTGCCCCGATGATGTCCTCAAATATCGATACCGATGTCATCATGCCCAAGCAATTTCTGAAAGGCATCGACAGGCAGGGTCTGGACAGAGGCGTGTTCTTCGACCTGCGTTTTAAAGCCGACGGTGAACCCGATAACAATTTTATTCTGAACAAATTGGGATGGAAAAATGCCTCATTTCTCTTGGTCGGGCCTAATTTTGGCTGTGGCTCCAGTCGTGAACACGCGGTGTGGGGGCTGAAGCAGTTGGGAGTCCGTGCATTAATCGGCAGTAGCTTTGCCGGTATTTTCAACGATAACTGCCAAAGAAACGGCGTGCTCACTATCGAACTTGATGCATCTTCTATCAGTCAACTTGAAGCGATTGCCGTCAGTCCACAAAATAACCATCTGACAATAGACCTGGAACAGCAGCGTATAATTAGCGTCGAAAGTGTAATTCAGTTCAATATAGATGAATTGAAAAGGAAAATGCTCTTAGAAGGCCTGGATTTTATCGATTACACGTTGCAGTATCAAAATGATATTCGTGGGTTTGAACAAAAACATCTGTCTGCCAATCCTTGGCTAGTTTGCTGACTGTTCATGCTCTGATTAAGGTTAAGATATGAAACTGATTAACTTTCTCCATAATAACAGTGAAAAGTATGGGGTTTTAAAACCCACTGGCGTTATTGATCTTAAAAAGTTGATAGGTGATAAATACCCGACTTTATTGTCATTGTTGAAGGGAAATGCTTTATCAGTTGCCCGAGAATATCAATACAACGCCACTGACATTTCTTTTGATGACATTATTTATCTTCCTGTTATTAATAATCCAACGAAAATTATCTGCGCGGGAATGAATTATGCAGATAAGCGCATTGAGTTTAATGAATCAAATCCTGCGCCAACCCTTTTTGTGAGGTTTGCTGATAGTCAGACGGGGCATAATAACCCTGTCTTAAAGCCCTTTAATTCTTCGGAGTTCGATTATGAAGGGGAACTGGCCGTTATTATCGGTCAACACTGTTTTCATGTAAATGCCACCGATGCGCTAAATTATGTCGCGGGATATAGTTGTTATATGGACGGCTCGGTACGCGACTGGCAGCATTCGTGGTATACCGCAGGAAAAAACTGGCCTTCGACGGGGGCTTTTGGCCCCAATCTGACGACCTGTGATGAAATTCCAAACCCGCAAAGACTCAATTTACGTACCTTACTGAACGGGCGTATTGTGCAGAGTGATAATACGGCAAACATGATCCATCGGGTGGCGGATTTAATTGCTTACATCAGTACCTTCACCCCACTTTCTGCCGGAGACGTAATTCTTACTGGTTCTCCCGGTGGTGTAGGTAAAAAACAAATACCGCCATTATTTCTCCAGCCGGGTGACGTTATTGAGGTTGAAATTGAGTGCATTGGTAAATTAACCAATACGGTCAGTGAAGTCTGGCTGGTGGATGAAGTAAAAACGGTCGCCTGATGAGTTATCATCAAAGAGATAAACAGGGTATTAATATTCTTATGGATAAATCAGAAAATATCGTCGTCGTCGATAATTCCCCCTTTATTGCAGGTTTTGTTTTGCAAGACGTGACATTACCTAATGGTATCGTACTACGCGTTGCGGTGGGCGGAAAAGGCGCGCCGTTAGTTTTGCTGCATGGTCATCCTCAAAATCATGTGACCTGGCGAAAAATAGCCCCGACGCTGGCGAAAAACTTTACCGTAATACTTCCCGATCTGCGGGGCTATGGCGACAGTGATAAACCGGCGGGTGATGAGATTCATCGTAATTACTCGAAGAAAGTCATGGCCCAAGATATTGCTTTGTTGATGGATGTATTAGGGTTTGAGAAGTTTGCATTCGTAGGCCACGATCGCGGTGGGCGCGTGGGTCATCGTTTGGCTCTGGACTATCCTGAACGGGTCAATCGTTGCGTGTTTATTGATATCGCGCCGACGGCTACAATGTACGCCATGACAGAAAAGACCTTTGCGACCCAATATTTTTGGTGGTTTTTTTTGATACAACCTGCGCCACTGCCTGAAACGATGATCGGATTTGACCCAAAGCTCTTCCTTTATAAGCATCTTGATGGCCAACTAAAGACGCCGGGTGCCACTGAACCCGCTATCAGGGCTGAGTATTTACGATGCTATAGCAACCCGGCAATGTTGCATGCGGTATGTGAAGATTATCGCGCAGCCGCAACCATCGATCTGGAAGATGACGCGAATGACAGTGAACTGAGGATCTCATGTCCGTTGCAGCTGTTATGGGGCGAAAAAGGAACGGTAGGTCAGCTGTATGACGTAATACATACCTGGCAAGACAAAGCTGACAACGTCCAGGGAATGGCTTTGCCCTGTGGACATTCGCCGCATGAAGAAATACCTGATAAAATGTTAGACGCACTGCTGCCGTTTCTGAACGCCTGACGTCCATTCATCATCGTTTTCCTGTTGAAATCGATAGAGCATGGTTTGATATAAGATGAGTAACACTATGAGCGCGCAAGAAAATAAGGTAACCCACTGGCCGTTAATTGAAGATCTGCACGTTTTTTTAACTATCGCCAGAAATAAGAGTTTTTCTCGCGCGGCATCTGAACTCGGGCTTTCGCCTTCTTATATCAGTAAAAGAATCAACATACTTGAGAAACATTTAGATACGCGGCTCTTTTTCAGAAATAATAGAACGATGCGTTTAACGCCTGATGGTGAAAAAGCGCTATCCGGTGCGATGAGTGTTATCGGGAGCATGGATAAGTTTATCTCGGATTTAGCCGAATGGCGTGATTCTATCATTGGGTCAATAAATATAAGCTGTTCTTTTGGTTTCGGGTTGTCTCATATTTCCGATGCAGTTTCTGAATTATCAAAAATATATCCAGCATTAAATATTAAACTGACACTGTCAGATCGTGAAGTTGATCTGGTTGAAGAGGATGTTGATATAGAAATTCGCATCGGAGAGGATATAAAGGATCTGTACATAGCTAAGCTGTTATTTGAAAACAAAAGAATAATATGTGCGTCACCTGCGTATATCGCTACCTACGGTATGCCGGAAACGATAAGTGATTTACAAAAACATCGCTGTCTTTTTATCCAGGAACGCAACGCGTCGTTTGGGCTTTGGTCATTAACCAACGGCAGCGATATTATGCAGGTCCACGTGAAAAACAAGCTGTCCTCTAATAGCGGAGGCGTGGTGCTTAATTGGGCATTGAAAGGGCACGGGATTGCACTGCGTTCTCTCTGGGATGTGCAAAAACATCTTGAATCCGGGGAGTTAATTCATGTCCTACCGCAGTGGTATCAAAATGCGAATATTTCGGCAGTCTATTCAACGCGTCCCTCCGGGTCGGCCAGATTAAAGGTATGCATTGATTTTTTAGTGCAATATTTCAGAGAAAATCCGCCATTACATCGGTAGCATTGCCGGATGAAAGACGGTCGCGGTGTCGCTATGATACATCGGATCACTACGCCATAATCGACCTCAATGACCCCCAAATCAGACCAGCCAACCTTCTCGATGTAGAGGGGGAATTGAAAAAGCAAAAAGCCCGCGCAAGTTTCCTTGTGCGGGCTTCTCTAAATTTGGCTCCTCTGACTGGGATCGCCTTTGCCAGCAAGTGGCTAATAAGTAAGCTAAACCTGAATTCACTTGTTGTCAAGACCACCAGAATGACCACCAATAGTTTTGGGTTACATAAATCTGGTATGAGAAGTTCCACTGCATGGGGTGATCATTATAATGGGGTTCCTTGTAGGAAGCGCAGTCGGAGCGAGTAACGAGGGGCTTTCCCTGTAGTGCAACAGCTGACAGTCTGTTTATTCCGAAGCGGAAGTTTCAGACTTAACAATACGTTCAAAGATGAGGAACAGGTCATAATGAATGTGTCAGATTAAGTATGGATTCAGCATAGCTTACAAATATTTTTTTAGAACTCCCCACAGTCGGATTCACTGTCATACCCCGCAACACTGGATTAGGCAGCAGTACGCCGAGAACGGTAGCGACAGATTAGATGACTCAGCGCAGGCATCAGTGCCGGCTTGGCCCGGTGGTACCAGACCAGTATGTAGCTATACGATAATGTTTTTATAAGAATAAATAATGTATGGCACCATGAGGCAGAGAACTTCATACTTGAAGGTGTTCTCAGAAAAGATGTGTGAAAGAAAAAATATCACGTAGTTATTGAGCAGCGGAAGGACGATCGTGAAACTGTATGAAAACGTGGTGATTGGTAATTTCCTTTATGGATTGGGCGTTTCCATAGGAGGACGGCTCAAATCCGGATATCTTCCGGGGGCTGTCAGTTTGTTGCAGCAGACTCCGGAAGATAAGGCGCTAGGTGATGTCCTGCTCGATTTTCCAGGTACATTGCGTCTTATCGAGTTCAAGGCACAGGCGAACCGTTCTAAAAAGGAACTCACTCGGTACAGAAAACTATTACCGACTATACAAGAGCAGCAGGAAATGCTGAGTATTTCTCGCAGAGTCCACTGGTACGTGGAAACGGCGCCATTTCCTTTGAAAGGGGTTGAAGCATTCTTTTCTCCTTATCTTGATGCATTCGACACACAAAAACCTGCGAAAAAGCCATTTGCTTTGGAGAGGTTCATTGAATCCGTGGCGGATGACGTTATTTCGTCGAGAAACGATGAACGGGATACACAGGAGAAGGATTATCTGAAGCTTGTGCGCTGGTGCCAGGGTACGGGAGAAACAGGTTCTGGCGCACTGATCGTGGTTGTGGATTCTGGGGGCGGCATGGAATTTGTTGCGCTGGAGGATCTGATGGCGCTGAACATGTCCCATCAAAAATGGATGACGTACAGACAAGAAAGGGAATTGAAAATGGAAAGAGCACTGGAGCTGGAGCTTGAGAAAAAGGAGCTGCGAATGGAGCGAGGATGGAACTATGGGAGATAACGTGGACAAAAGCCTAACTGACCGTGATGTTCAGTTGTTCTTTGACGCAGCCGAAAAACTGCGCGAGGCAGCAGAGCGTGATGGTGAGAAAGCTAGAGAAGCAACAGTGGCTTTGGCTTCTTTTGTTAACAAGATGAATGTCAATCTACAGAAGCTGGAAGATGGTGTTCGCCACAACATAAATAGTTCAGCGGAAACAACCGCCAACAGGGCGGCGGAGCTGCTGAGTGTCAAATTTCAACAGGCAAATGATGCAGCCAAAACAGCAACAGAGCAGTATCAGAAAGCGGCAAAAAACCTCAATTTTAGGAGCTGGTGTTATATTCTCGGCACACAGTTTATATTGATGCTGGTTTTTATCGCATCCATTTTATATCTGATCCCTTCACTGGACGAGGTTCAGCAACGTCGGGCGGAACTGTCATCTCTGAATGAGCAGATCCATAATTCCCGTCTAAAATGGGTCTTCTGCGAGGAAGGTAAAAAATGTTTCCGGACAGATGAACGTGAGAATGGCGGTGAGCCGTACAGAGGCAAGAAAGATGGCAGTACCTGGCGGGTTCCCTGGAAAGAGTAACCACACTCAAAATACTTTTCGAAACAGCCTATAGTTAGGTTCACTGCTCTCCTCAGAAAAACCATACCCGGAGCAGGACCAACAGCGGGTACGAAGCAAACCTAGATTCTTTCTTGGTGGCGACTTTGTACCAGAAGTGTATATGCATAAATCTCATTTACATATCAGGAACAATCTAGCTTTAGGGGTGTCAGTCCACTTGGCTTCAGGCATATCGTCCGATTCAGACCTGACGGCTTTCCTGCCTGTCCGTTTCGTGCCAGGAGCGGAAGCTGGGGGGCCAAAGACTCTCTAAAAATTGATGGTTCGTTTTGCAGGGATACTTACAGGATAACCTACTGATAAAGTCAAAGCCACTCAGCCAAATATCGGATAATATAGAGTGCTGAGCAGATATCTTTCTGGCGTAAGGTAAAGTAAATGACAAAACAACAATCTATTAACTCTTACAAAGCTAAAGGTTATACAGCAATTTCTAATAATTTATCGGGAATATACACAGATGTTTTAGTTAAAGGTTCGACCGTTGTTCGTATTGGAGATGATCCTGGTTATCCGCACTTCGCCAGGCTTATTCTATCTACTAGCTCTGGCCTAAAAAATGTAGTTAAAATATTTCTTCATAGTGAGCCATTAGGAATTGTTAATGATTTAAACTTTAACGGAGAGTATTCAATCACAGAAACCGAACTACTAACTGCAATGTCTCAGCAAGAAAGTGAAAATTATCAAACATGGGCTTTAACAGCTTTAAATGAAATAAGACAAGGGAAAAAACCTGCAACTGATCCTTTTGGTTTGGTTAATGACATAGACATACTGTTTGTATATGCCAGGAATAACAATCTACATATTGATTTGGTTTGCCCCAAAAATGTAATGAAGCGGGGTAACGATTTTATAATACTAGATCCATTTTTTTGAATGCATAAGAGGGAGGATTTCAATACAGTCTCCCACCACTTCTTACGCTTATAGGACAGATACCCATTCCTAACATCCGCTTCTAACTCACAGTGGCCCCTTCGCTCAGTTAATGCATCCGCGTCGTGCCAAAAGCGGATGTTATAAATTTCCTTTAGGGCAATCGAAAAAAGAGGGATACGACCTATACTTGATTTGTATTTTAGATTACGCTTACATCAGTATAAATTTAACCCAAGCTTACTAATTTCTTTTCTACGCATTCCAAAAATAATATCACCACTTCTAGAAATGAATGAAGCAATGCGTCGGTCATTGTCATCTACACCTTCCCAGAAGAAAGGGACATTATTGTTCATCAGACTTTCTGCAAAGGTTAAATGTGTTAACGCCAAGAAAATCCTAACGAAATTAGATGGCTCATTGAAATCCTGATTCAGCAAATGTAGTGTCAAATGTCTATTGAAACTACCTTCATTAACACCTCCAGTTGGTTTATATATGACGTTTTTAAAAAAAGATCTGGTTGAATTAATCACATCACACTGGGGGTTTAAATGTGTGAAAAAATCCACCTCAGTTTCAATGTCATAACCTTTGCCGGGATGCCAGTCAAAATTTGGGAGCTGCCGTCTTCCCCATGTAATAATGAGTTTTCTTATTTCCTTTTCAAATCTGTCTGCACTTGTATTTGTGTTATCACCATCACAAAATTTTACAAGTAAGTTCCTCAACCCACCTTCAAAGACAGGGAAGAGCGACATTATAGATATATGATCATATCCCAAATAAAAAGCCTCTATAGCTTCAAAAATAATTGTTTTATAGTTTTTTAGTGATTCGCTCTTTATAAAATATTTGTTGAAATAAGCAATTGCAATTTCTAATGAGAAGTTTTCGAACAACCATTTATTTGAATTATCAAGTGGATTTTCACATCTTTTAATTTCATGGATTGCAGAAGAAAGAGTACCTTCTCCAATATATAGGGGTAATGCTATACCAAGTGAATTTGCATGCGACTGAATATTCGAACATCGTCCCCAATGTCTATTTAAGTACGATATTGGCCTTTCGGTAAGCAAGAAGTTTAAATCATCAATTTTAACTGCGAAAGAAGCATAACAAAGTTCACTTTTTGAAATCACTGGTTCTACGCCATGATTCCTCATGAATTGATTTGAAATTTCATTCTCAGAGAGCTTATCTAATTTAGATAAACGTTTCAAGGTTGGCAGGAATTTTTCTAAATCTGACATAATAATCCTACAAGTTAAGAATTAATCTTTATGAAAGATATCACATGACCCTTTGATTAATTATACTATTTAATGATGTTTTTATCAGCACAGAACTAAGCGTAAACGTCCGCTGATCGCTCAAAGCTGCTTCAAAGGGATTTCCTACTGTCAGCATGAAATGGACATTTCTAACACCATGGTGCGCCAATCAAGGGAAAGCAGGTCAGATTTCTTTCAATCACCAACACAGGCAAAGATTTCTGATAATGTAGGCCAAAGGAGGGGAGACGCAATGTCAGAGATTAATCCACACGATGCCGCACCGACTTTACCCCAGGATCGGGAAACGCTGTACCACTTGGTCTGGAGCGAGCCCGCGGAACGTATAACTGTGCTGTATGGCATCAGTGCTGAGTTACTGGCAAAACGATGCAGCGAAATGCGCATACCCAGGCCGCTTGCTGGTTATTGGAAAGCGCTGGCGAAAGGGACTGCGCCTGCAATTCCCGCTCTGAAAAAGGGTAAGGTGGTAAAGGTAGGTGAGAATGACAATCCATCAATGCAATCTTCTGCCATTACGGCATCAAAAGCAGCATCTTCAGTAGTCCAAAACCAAGCTTCTGTTACGAGTAATGGCTATGGATTGATAAATGATCTTAAAATGTATCTGCCAGTCTCCTCGGTTACTGAAGATGGCTATTATAAACCTGCGAAAAAGAAATTACTGGATCTCAACGTCTCTGATTCGGGATTTGATAAAGCAATTGAGTTCCTGAGTCGGTTCATTGAAGCTCTGGGAAAAAAGGGTTATCGGGTAACGCTGGGTGCTCCGGGAGAAAGGCTACATCGTACGGATATTGATATTAAGGAAGATCTAAAAGTGGGAGGATATCGCTGGGACAATTTATGGCGGCCTTATACGCCAAGTATTATTTGTGTCGGTGATATGTACTTTGGGTTTAATCTTGCTGAAATGACGGAGTATGTTCCGGCGAAAAAAGTCAAAAATCGCTATGTTCGTGACGAACAGATGGGACGGTGGATACGGGGGAAAAATATTGAGTATTTGATACACGTATCGAAACATACCCTACCTACCGGGCGATTTTTGTTGCAACTTTATTCGCCTTATTCTTCCGCAAAATGGCTGGTTCAGTTCCGGCAGACAAAACAGTGTGGGTTGATTAGCCAGATCCCTAATATGATTTCTGCGATGCAGAAGGCTGTTCCGCTAATTTCAAAGCTGCTAGAAGAGGCCAGAATCAAAGCTGAGGAGTGGTGTGTCCAGCGTGATCGGGAATTCGCCATATATCTTGAAAAGGAGCGGATAGGTCGGGAAGAGGAAGCTTACCGTGCCAGCCGTACCGAGCTGAAATCTATTATGGTTCAGTGGGCTGAAGACAAACGGCTGGAGCAGTTTTTTCACGAAGCAGAATCAGATACGGCAACGCTTGATGTACAGCAGAAGTTGCAGGTTATGGAACGGCTGCAACTGGCTCGCCAGTTCTTGTCAGAGGATTCGGCGATTGAAAGGTTGCTGAAGTGGAAAACGCCGCAAGAGCGCTTAAACAAAGAATGAACCTATTATTCAGCGGTTTACCCAGCACAAAAATGAGGGGTGTTATTCTGCGCGAAATATTACTTGGCTGACGGTTAGGTTGAAGCAGTGAGTATTTTAATGCTACCGCCTTTAGAGGTATATCTATGATCAATAATTTCACCACACTTACCATTCCACTCCTCCATCAGTCGCATATCAATAGGGCGTTTAAGTGACCGTCTGAATCCTCAGCACCAGCTCAGGCGGTTCGGATTTTAAGGTCAGCAATCAGGAACACTACAGCTATTTCCCGATGGTCGACGTTATAGGTCGCTAAATAGCCGCTTGTCTCAAAATCAGGAGGCGTCAATGCCTCGCAACCACGGTATGAGAGCGATGGTAAAATTTCATGCTCAAGCATTCTCCTGACATAATCAAGGAGGGGTTTTACATCCTGTGCATACGAGTAAATAACGTGAAAATAGATATCGCAAGTTCCGTATGCCAGCAGCTTGTCGAAATGCTTCTTGATGTTTGTCCTGTCTAACCCTTTACAAACGAGTGCTTCATAAACAGATATTTCTTGTCCCGACACCCGAATGACCGCGTCTCTCTCGCCGGGATTTCCGTTTGCCGTTATTCCACCGAGAGACTGGTCAGCAACATCCCATTTAGCTAATGCGAGGGAGGCACTTAGAATCTCTCGCACTGCACTGTTAAGGTCATTCTCGATCCTTGCTTCATCCGCTGAGTTTTTCCTGTCGCGGAGCATCCCTGCTATACGTTGAAGTGATGCCACGGCTTTGGAGACTTCTCGTATAAGATATCCACGGAAACCAAGCCCAGGTGGACCGAGAACGTCTCCGACCAGGGAAATTGGGAGCTGAGACAACTGCTGCAAGGCGGCACGTATAGATGAAACAGAGTCGACAGCAACCGTTGCAGAAGTGACACTGGATGCAGGAGTACCCGCCTGTAGGTCCTCCTTCAACAAGACAAGACGCTTGTCCGTCTCGAATTCTTTAATGGCCGTATCAAGAATTGCCATCGCCTCGTCCTGATGCCCCATCTCGTATTTTGCAAGTACGACGACCATTTCTAACTCTGAGCTTCGCACTTCACTGCGACGTTTAGCTACGCTTTCTAGGGCTGCTGCAGGCCTTTGTAGGGCGAATAAGAGATATGCACGATTGGCAAGTAATGAATTACTTGCAAGCTTGTTATCAGCAGCAACAGCGTTGTTAATTTCTCCAAGCAGACGTTCTCCGGTCAACTTGTCCGCCCCACTCAGCGGGTGAGAAGTGGGTCCAATAATCTGTTGAATAGCGACAGCAAAATAGTTATCTCTATATGTCGAACTTGCACCCGGTTGTGATGAAAGACGCTGCAGCTCAGTCCGGGCACTTGCAAGATCGCCACCAGGGCGCAAAAGCTGCGAGGTCGCTCTGTAGAAGTCAAGCTGATCATTGGCTTGCCGTGCTGTCGCCGCATCCAGCTTCGAGGGGATCGTCGTGCTATCCAGTGCAGTCCATTTCTCCTCTTTTAAAAACAGTTGTAACTCCAGAGCAAAAAGTGCAAGCCAGTACTGCTGGGGTGCCTTACCTACGTCCTGCCTGACATCCTCCAGATGTTCCCGGGCAAGCTCATATTCCCCAGCAATCAATAAGGTTTCAATACGATGGTGTAGCTCGGGCCAGGTCCAGAATACCGATGCTTCAGCTGGTTTGAGTTGCCGCAATCTTGCTTTGATTCCGGGCTTTGCTGTAGTGGGCAGGAACTGACAAAGCTCGGCGAGAAAAACGGGATCGTCAGATTGTCCGAATACCTGCAACAAGTCTCCCTGATTGCTTTTGTCCAGTTTACTCCACGCGGATGCAAGATCCTGTGCAGGTGACCCCGTTTCCCGACTCTGAGAGTGTGTGGGGCTATACCTGTCCGTAAGGGCGCCAATTCTCCCTTTTTCATCATGCTCAATAACACTGCGTGAAATAAGCTTTTTAAGGACTTCGCAGAGCACCGAAGGTAAGGTTTCGTAAGGCCAGCCCGATACAGCACGTGCGAGCAGTCGTATGTGTATTCTCATCGTCCGGGCAACAGAGGAGCGGACAGTGGGTTCCTCATCGCGCGAAGCCTCATGAATAAGCTCCATGCCGTCAAATGGAATCAGAAATGTATCACGGTCAGAAGTGGCTTGCGCAAACGCGGCTGCAACGAGGCGCCCGGCCATGTCTGACGATAACCCTGCAACGTCTGTCCAATCTAGGCGCTGCTTGCGCGCAAACACTGAGTAGAGTGCAATAACTGGCCTTATTGCAGCCTCCGTCACCAGTGGGAGGCTATTCATCCCATCCAGTACACCGGAAAAACACGCGCGGGGTATATTGTTCTCATAGGCAGCTTGGTCCACGAGGTGTCGTAACACTTCAGATTGAACTTGTTCATTTTGCTTGGCGAATATCCCCAGAAGCTGGCGCCCAACGGGCCGACGGGGATCTGCAATGGCCCGTCCCATGCCAGTGCTACTGGTATAGCACCAGGTAATCAAAGACGCGCACTCCTCAAGACTTATCGAACTTGCGTTTAAATGGTAAGCAATGACCGACAGGGAATCCTGCACCGCAAATGTTTTGGTTTGAGCTTCACGGCCTCTGTTAAGATCATTGTTGCGACCCGATTTTGGCTGCCACTCAATAGTCCATTTGGCCGCTAGGCATGCAGTTGGCCGGTATAAAAGCATATCGACCAGCAGCCCAGGATTGGAATCGACACGGAATCGGAGCTGCAACAAAGCCATAGGATGATTCACCGCGTAAGACAGAATTGCCTCAGCTGCAGCCATGATGCCTGGCCCAATATCGGTCTTTTCAAGTTCGGAACATAGCAGACCAAACGCAAAGTTGACCGTATTCGGACCGTGCCGTTGCATCATGAGCCGCTCCATCATGAGGTGTTCGACTTCGCGACTTGCAAGCCAGCCGGCCCTTGCAACTATGGTACGCGGTGGCGCCTTTCCCGCACTGCTTGCGAATCGCAGTTGGTTCAGAGGGATCGCATATGTTTCCTGCAGTACCTTTACATAACGAGCAAGATCACAGTCCCACCCGTTCCACAGCGTTTGACGAGCCAGGGCGCGGTGCGCCGCCTCACGACAGAATCGCTGCTGTGAGAGCGACCATTGACGTTCCCATTTACCATAACCTCTAATGACATGGCACCAAGCTGCCCACTCGAGGAAAGCACAGTCTACAGCGTCAGTATTGGCAGCTTTAAATGAAGCCCTATTTTCAGACACGGGCGCCTGCAATGAAGTCACATTATTTTCAGTATTAATAGGCTCGGCAGGGCAAAGTCGCTCCCATAATCGACTCAGGAACCACTCCGGATTTTCAATCGGAACGTACTGCTCAAGCCAAAACTCAGCCAGAATTTTCTTTGCGAGAGCAAGAACTGCCGTCGGTTGCTGGTCAGTCTTTGCAATAAGTCGGGGCTTGCTGAGACCCTCAAGAAAGATTTTTGTACTCGGGCTCGGGTAGTTGATGAGAGAAAGTGTTCCCAGCGGGGTTCCCTGCATGATCCAGCGGCCACCATCAAAGAAAACCCAGCCCAAGCGGACGAGTTCGTTGAAAAACGGACCATCATCAGCCTTCCGTTCTTCTGATTCGTCCCAGCTTTTTGCCAGGTCTTTCGCTTCTCCGGGATACTCCAGGCGCCAATGTTCGCACAGGCTAAGCAGATCCAGCTCATTCACCTTTTCTCCTGATCCAAGAGCGACGCGGGTGTAGTAGGGTCTGGGCAGCCATCGTACGAACGCCTGTTTAAGCTCGCTGCGAACATCTAACGGTGCAAACATTCCGTCTAACGGGGGCACTTCTTCAAATCCTTCCACAATTTTATCCTTGAGTACAAGGCTCACATACTCACGCGTCAAGTTATCCAGCAAAATGGTGGATACTCAGACAGTATTTTCCAAAAGGAACTGACTTATCAATTCATTGCCAACAAAGATTCTATAGTGTTGACCCATAGCTCACCGAGAGACCGAGAAAAACGCTAGAATATGAATCACCCGTATAGCGATTTAACCAGTGTGTTGCATTGATCATTTGAACTCAAAGCTAAAGCGAACATCGAGAACGGATCCTGATTGGTGCTGCAACATCATTCATGATGGGAAATCGATGCTATCAACGCCGGGCGTTCATCTCTATAGCTGTATTCTTGATTGTTCTGCGATACTCAAAACGTTTCATGAGGCAAAGAATGGAATTTAATGATGCCAAGTCACAATTGGCTAAGGCCTTGCGTTCATTAGACCCTGCTGGTTCGCTTGGTTTTGAAGGATTGCTTCGCGACATATTGGTCGAAGTGACTAAACTTAATTTTGGACTTGCTAAGTCTGGGCCGCAAGGCGGATCGGATGTTCGCTCGCTTGGTTTAAACCTCTTCGAAGTTGCTCTTGAAGCAAAACGTTACGGAGAAAACACAACCCTAAAAGTGGATGCTCTAAAGGCCAAGCTTTTTGAAACAAGTCGTAGCGAGAATGGAACGGATCTTTGGATACTTGCAGCAACAAGAGCAATCAGTGCTACCGATAACGAAGAGCTAACGCTAGTAGGGAAGGGGCTTGGTATCACCGTACTGATACTCGACTGGCCCGCCGAACCGGGGCAACTTCCCGACCTTGCTGTCCTGTGTATCCAGGCCAAAACTGCGCTCAACCGACACCTTAACGGTATTGATAACATCAATGAAATAACCGCGGCTATCCGATCCCACCCAGAATTTCTTGCTGCAGCAGATCGCCTCCAGTGCCGGCTAACTGCTCCTGATATCGGCTATGCAGCTGCGACTGAGGCAATGAAGCAATGGATGCTTACTGGTCTGAGCAATGACCGTAATGCCGCCAGCAGACTCGGGGGGAAGTTCAATGATGTACTCGATCCAGGTCGCGCTAGAATTCCTCGTCCTAGATATGAAGTGCAACTTGATCAATGGGTTACATCAGGTAGGCCCTCAGTGCTGCTTGGGGATGAAGGGCTGGGCAAGACTTGGCTATTTTTGTCATGGTGGCACGCACGGATCAACGCCGCGGCTGATCTTCCCTTGACTCTTTTTGTACCTGCAAAGGAGGTTGGGCAGGGTTCGCTCAGTGAATTAATTGCACAGTTTCTTGAAAAGCGTCTTAGCCATGGCAGCGTTCAGTTCTGGCAACGTCGAATAGCGCAATGGGTAAAGCTTAGAACGGACGGGCCACAGATCTTGCTGATGATTGATGGATTAAATCAGTACTGGCAAAAAAAAGATTGGGCAGACCTCATTCAGCCTGCTTTCGATGACAAGTGGAACCATCGCATCTCTATTCTGATGAGTTGTTGGCCCGACCACTGGAATGATTTGCAAAAACTCGGGTCCTTGATCCCAAGACCAAGCGAAATTCGGGTAGACCGTTTTGACGACAGTGAACTTGATGCGTTGCTCAAGGAACATGATTTAAGCAGAGAGAACTTTAGCACCGCCATGCTTTCGTTGATGAAGGTTCCGCGCTTGTCAGCTTTGGCGATTGAGCTACAGCAGGAATTGATTGCGAGTGGTGACATCACGCCGGAACGGCTTGCATTCGAAGACTGGAAACATCGTATTGAGTTGCGTGGCGCACAGTTGGCGATAAGCGATGCCGAGTTTCAAATGTTTATTACGGAACTCGGCATGCAGTTGCGTAGCTCAATCGATAATACAAGCCTTACCCGGCATAGTGTTATTGAACAGTTGGGGCGAGACAGCGGTAAAGATCGAGCAGATCTGCTATCAACGGTTGCTGAACTGATTTCTGGACAATGGCTTGTTCCCACTGGACAAGCCAACCGGTTCCAAGTCAATCCCACACTGATACCATTCGCGTTGGGGATGGCTTTGGTCCACCATCTGAAACCAACTGATGGGAATGCCACAGCCAACGATATTATCGCTGAACATATCGACCCCTTTAGTGGGCAGAGCCTTGGCGTGAAAATACTCAGAGCAGCTGTCACTACAGCCTTGCTCGACAATACTGTCTCACGTCAGGTTCGACGGGCACTGCTTAGCCGATGGATATCCGAGCAGAATTTCTCGAGTCTCGATTTTGAAGCTTTTTGGCGAATCATCGGGCTTGATGTTGAACTAGTCCTGCAAATCGTAGAGGAGATTTGGCTCGGGGAGAGCTCTGGTTCAATCGTAAAAGATGAAATTATGATCAAGGGACTGGCTAACGCTTATCAGTTCGAGGCTGTCGCACCGTTGATCGAGGCTAAAATCACATATTGGCTTGGTTTGCTCTGGAGTGACCCGCTACAAGGTACCGTCTTGGGACGTATTGATCAGACGTCGCCAAATTCGCTGCGACGGCAAGAAAAGACAGCCGCAAACCTAGATGCATGGCAGCAATTTGAGGGGCGCGAAGCTTTTCCGGCGATAGAACTTTGCGGTCCCGGTAACCCGAGTTGGCTCAGTCATCGTGTCTTCGGCATCATCTCATTATTGCCGCGGGCTCGCTTCATCGAAGCAATCGCTGCCTGGGGTATTTCGCGGGCGGTGATGGGCAGTAACAGTCATTTTGATGAGCTGGCCTGGATGTTGCGGCTTAATCGTATGGATTCGGTGGAAACACGTAATAAGATGTTAGACCTTGTCGACAGACTGCACGAGACCGGGCATCAGCTAGCGCTTGACGCTGCGCGCTGGCTTCTTGAAGCTCTCGCCGATCCACAATCTGAAAACAAGCGCCGGCAACTAAATACATCAGTAGGGCCCATTAGCAATACGTCGGGTCGACGCCCTATAATGCCAGAAGATGACATTCTTAACCCTAGGGTTGATGTTGATCCCGATAAGATCAAAGACACCGAGCACATTCGTCCTGCTGATTTTGATGTTGATGTTACCTCAAGTCGCAAATTGCTGATTCTGGCGAGAACCAATCCGAACCGGCTACGCGAGGTTGTTGGTGAGAGGGTTACTGGCGCTGAAAGAATGACAGCTGTACCTCTTCGACAGCTTTTGAGGCAAATGCGCGGTTTCCTGACAATATTGAACGATGATGAACGCAATGTACTTGAAGCAGGGATCGATTTTGTCCTAAAGGAAAATTCTCCTGAAATACATAAGGAGCTCAACTGGTGGCACGCCAGACGTCTGGATCTGCAACTTGCTAGCCGTAATGGATTGGCGCAACTGGAGTTTTTACTAAAGGAAGCGTGCGATCGGAGGCTAATGGGTAGCATCAATATTGATCTGTTAAATTTTACTCAAGATGACATTAGGTCGATCCTTGGGCGATTTGAGATTGAAAGTAACCGCGAGACGGTACTGAGTTGGCTCATGTTGTTCGAAGAGTTTGCCGATAGTAGCTCGATCGATGGGTGGTCGGAGCTCCCTGCATTGCTTTGTCATGTAGATGAGGAAATTGCAGAGTTGGCTATTGGGCTTTCCGCTTACTCCACTAATCCCGTTGTCTACAATATTATTGCAAACAGCAATTGGACGGCTAACAACGTTACCGACAGAAAGCAACGCTACAATCGATCTGTTGCCTTGTTGAATGCAAGCATGGCTCTTAAGCGCCCTGAGCTGTTGGAGCGGGCCGATAAGGAAATTATGGCGTTTTGGTTGCAACGTGAGCCAGATAATCCAGATGCTATTCGAAGCTATGAGAATTATATCCGAGGTGCAATTGACGGGCTTCACTCACCCGGAAGAAGTATAAATATTGACCCTCTGATTAATCATAAGCCTGCAGTTGCCACGTTGCTTGACCGTGTAGATGAGGACTTCTGGTGTTGGTTGGAGCAGAAGATTAAGAATGAGATTAGAGTATCCAGCGTCGACTTAATGGCTGCGTTTCCATTGCTTGTGATGGCGGAAGCATTGATGAGCCGACGCCCCGAATTGGGATTGATACTTTGGGACAACTTCAAAAAGGCAATGAAAGATGACTCTTTCAAAATAACGGGCATGGCTTGCCTGCCGTTTATAGCTTTGAACGATATAGCTGATGTGGCTCGCAATAAAGCCCTTATGGATGTTGTTAACGATCAGGATATTGCCGATCTTTTGAATCAGATTGAAGATCATGGGCAAACGGCATGGTTGGTAGACAAGGTACTTGAGCTTGTGAGTTCTGGAGATACAGAGTCACTGGCAATGTCCGCTACACTACTGGGTTTTGCCAACGAAAGTCAAAGAGTGGAGCTTGCTTGGGGGGAGGTCGAAAAGCGAATACCATGTGGTGGTTGGCTGGAAGACGTATACATAACCAGCCGCCAAAATTTCGAGCGAAATCGCTGGGCCCGACACTGGTTCAACTGTTATATCCAGGCGACTACCGATAGTGAGGCAATCGCTGCACACTTGCTATTGGGGGCAACTATGGATAAAAGAGCGAGATTGTGGCTAAAGCGATGCCGCTTGAAAGTACTTAAATTATCTTTACGCAAATACTGGGATCTGAATATGGATCTGCTTAACTCAGCGAGCAAGAAGCGACGAACAAAGCTAAAAGATTCACTTTTTTGGACTAAAACCATGAAGCAAACTCAATGGCCGTGGCTCTGATATGTAGCAAAGCAGTGCAGCCTATCCATGCCTAATGCATGGATTTTTGTGTGATTTATCGGGATCGACACATTGAAAATGTTTTGCTTACGGATCAAATTCTCACCATTGGTGATAATTGACAGGGGGATTTTGTTAATCTTAAGCATTTATAGCAGGTTGTTATTTTTGCCCTTTGCGGGGGGACAACCGCAAAGGGTACGCTCTATCGAACCAGGTGGAGAATTTTCTGACCTTTGAAAATACTGTTTCGAGCTTCTGGCTATTAACATACAGCGTGTTTCTCAGCAACTACATGTTATCTATATTACTGCCTTTGATCTCAATATCAATGAGTAGTACGCGTTCATGGTCGCTAAGGAAAAAAGGATTTAGATGTTTAACCAGAGCACTCGGTGCGTATATTGGTGTGATACGCAATAAAGTCTTAGAGTGCTGCATCTGATTTTGCGCCAAAACGAGTTGTTCAGCATAGCGATGTTCACACCACTGTCTACAAAACGTACCCCCAAGTTTTTCCGCAAACACTGTCTGATAACCCAGGAGCCACCCCCGATTTTTAAACATCTTTTTCTTTTCACTTGGCTCGCGTTTGATCTAAACCTTCTGCTGCCACGTAACTATAGAGGTGCGAAGCACCAGCTAGCCTTGACACACACGTTTGACCGAGAAACAGAAGGAAATTTTTATGCCTCCTGCCAATCCTCCAGGAACGCAGGCTCGCTATTTTCGCTATAGGGAGGTTCAAACGGTGTCTCTTCAGCCTCGATCAGCCCTATACGCTCAATGAAGGGAACTACTGAAACAGGGTACAGTTAGTGGATAAATTTAGTACGCTGTTCCAGAAACCTGATTACGTTCATTGAGTATCTCCGCTATAGATGATGCTAATTATATAGCCATTCATTAAGTGTGGTTATTGATGTCGAACATACCGTTAAACCCAAAATTATCAATGATATGAGGAGATGAATGTGTGTATTGCCAATGTCTGACATTAATTCCTTGAACGAATCGCTACCAGCTTCTGATTGCTTCTTTGGAAATCATAATTCTCGTCATCTATCTAATTGAAATTGATTAAAATTAATTGGTTATTTATCACATCAACGGACTGAATAATTTCCCAATGAGCTTTGGATTCAGATATATTTCTTGGTAAATATTCATAGTGTTTGCTGAGGGTGCATGGCCAAGAATAATCGAGATGATTTCTCTGAGCGAACCAAACTCCAGATCGCGAAGCGTGTTGGATGGTTATGCTCATTCCCTATGTGCCGTAAGTGGACAGTAGGCGCAACGTCAGATGGGGAAAGTGAAATCAACATCGGTACAGCAGCACATATATGTGCTGCTGCGCCGGGTGGGCCTCGCTATGACGGGAATATGTCACCGGAGGAGCGATCTTCTGCCAAGAACGGTATGTGGATGTGCCGCGATCACGGTAAAGCAATCGATTCAAGCGATCCAGAGTTTACCGTAGAGAAACTGCTCAAGTGGAAACGAGAGGCAGAAATAGAAGCATGGAAGAGGGTACTGCATAGCGATGTGGTTCGTGGTACTGGAGGGTGTACAGATACAGAGGTAGTGATGCGGGCTCAGGTTGCTGCCGTAAATGATCTCGAGGTATTCCGTCGAACCCATAAATGGCCAGGTTCGCCTGTGGCTCTCATGTTAGATATTCAAGGTTTAGATGAGCCAGTAATAACCAGTGCGATCGCAGGGATGGCTATAAGGCTGGATGATTTAATTCTTGTCGCCGGGCCAGGAATGGGTAAAACCACAACGCTTTTCCAGATAGCGGAAAGTATGTTGGCTACAAACCTTGGTACGCCTCTTGTCGTGTCGCTGGGGGATTGGGCTACCGAAAATACGACGATCCTCGACTCTATTCTTAAACGACCCGCTTTCCGAGATGTTTCAGAGGATGACTTGCGTAAGGTCGCTAATCACCCTGGTGTTGTATTACTACTTGATGGTTGGAACGAATTGGATGCTAGCGCACGTACCCGTGCTCGAACTCAAATCACC
The DNA here is from genome assembly GCF_009208105.1 of Rouxiella sp. S1S-2. NCBI lineage: Bacteria > Pseudomonadati > Pseudomonadota > Gammaproteobacteria > Enterobacterales > Yersiniaceae > Rouxiella > Rouxiella sp. S1S-2. The sequence continues at coordinate 3,567,088 of NZ_WFKL01000001.1, read as the reverse complement.
AGACTCAAAGCAGAGCTGCCTGAACTTAGCTTTATCATCTCGACGCGTAAGCAATCTCGGGACATTCCTTTTGAAGGAACACATGTAACACTTTTACCGCTTAATCAGGATCAGCAAATCCAGATCGCAGTTGCCTTACGCGGGAATTATGGCAAAAGGATCTTGGATCAAGCCTGGCGTACCGCTGGCCTACGTGAACTTGTAACAATACCTCTCTATCTGATGGCGTTGACCTCACTTCCAGAAAACGCCCCGGTTCCGACAACAAAAGAACAAATACTTCGGCATTTTGTTGAGGCGCATGAAAAGGAAGCAAGTCATGCCGAAGCGTTGTATTCCGGTACTTATGGATTTCAGCAAGACTACATGAAAGGGCTAGCTGAAGTTGCCACGCGGGTAGTTAACTCAACTATTGTTGACTTTAGTGCACGGAAATCGATATCCGACACGGCAACTTTGCTGGTGGACAGCGGGCAGATAGCAATCAAACCCCAACCAGAAATTGTACTTGATGTGCTCGTCAGCAATCATGTACTGATGCGTACAGGGAATACTCCTGGTTATTCGTTTCAGCATCAGCAATTTCAGGAATGGTACGCCTCTCACTTGGTTGAACGCCGGTTGATTGCGGACATCAATGCCCGGGAAACACGAGAAGCACTTAAAGCAGAGGTATTTAACTATCCCAGATGGGAAGAAGCCATACTTTTTGCCATAGAGCGTATGGCATACGGTGATGCGGAACTGCAGGTTATTTGTAGCAAGGCGATAATCGCTGCATTTGAGGTCGACCCAATTCTCGCGGCAGAGATGATTTTTCGATCAACAGAAGATGTATGGTCGCAAATATCGACTGTTATTCAGAATCTCGTGGCTCATTGGCATGCGCCAGGAACGGTGGATCGCGCTGTCCGTTTCATGATTACATCCGGCCGTCCTGAATTCCTTGATTATGTCTGGCCGTTGATCTCTGATGAAGATGAGCAGATCAGCCTTCATGCTTTACGCAATTGCAGAATATTCAGGACTTCGATTTTCGGGCAGGCGGCAGGAGAAATAATCAATACCCTGTCTCCCAGAATGCGTTCATTGCTTTTATCCGAGATAGCATCTCGCAGTGGTATCGATGGCCTCGATCTTGCTGTCTCCATTGCGAAGAATGACCCTGATTCGCAGGTCCAAGTCTCCGTCATTGATGCTTTGGTATTTCGGCGAGCAGATCTCCATGTGGCTGAAATGTTGCAAGAGGTGAATAGCACAATCTTAGATCTGATTGTGAGCAAAGGCGTTGCCGATGAGATACAGGATGAAAACGTTAGAGAAATACTCGCGACAGCACATAAGCGGCAAGAAATGCAGGCCGTATCACCCTCTAATCGGCTTCGCGCGCTGATCGCTACAGAGAATACTGAGGACGATTGCGCTGAATTAGTTGGCATCATCAGCACAATGGAGATTGAATCAAATGAAGAACAGCTGATCGATAAGCTACACCGCAGTTATCCTCAAACTGTTGCAGAAGGATTATTAGAGCGTGTAAGGGCTGGACGAGCACTTTGTACTAGTGTGGGCGGTATTCTGGCATCAGCCAGATTTACTTTAGAAGATGAAATGCTGGTGAATCTGGTGCTGGTTAACCCTGAAGACTATGATGCTCGTGCTAACGCCGCGGCCTCAGTACTTGGGCCAGGGGCTGTTGGTCATCTTATTGATGTATTGGCCGATCTTGAGTTATGTAATCAGGCCGAAGGTAAATACGAAGAGGCCAAATGGAAACGCTATCAAGGGCTGAGAACTCGTATTGGCTCTACCCAAGGTTCAAGCCTTGTTGAAGCTATTCTCAAGCGAGCTGTACCGGCCGAAGACAGGCTAATTGAATTGTTTACTGACCTGCTTTTATCCCATCCCAATGGTGAGGAATCTTATAGCAGATCTTTCGATGCAGACACTGTTCTGGTGATACAACGGTTATTTGAAGAGTGGGCTAATCGTATGCTTGCTTCGGAAAAAGCAAAGCGTAGGGTAAAAGCAAGAGTTGCAATGCTTGCGAGTCTTGCCCCATCAGTGAAACAGTTACCTCTTTTGAAACAACTGCTGGACGATAACCTCCAGCGTTACAGAGAGTTTCGAAAAGAAGCGGAGACAGCCGGGTGGAGACCATGCGAAGCGGTTAATGAGGCTAGAACCCCGATGCTCAGCGAATATCAGAGCGCTTTTCAGGCAATTCAATCTCCAGAAACAACTGCAATTATGCAGACGTATCTGTGTGACAAATATTTTGGTGCGCTAGCGGCACGAGTCCTTGCCGAACAATGGCGAACGTTAAACGCTCCATCAAGGGGAAAACGATTTTTAAGTGGTGTTGATTTCTCAAATGTGAAGGCGAAACATATGGTTCTAGCCCATTCCCCTGATGAAACATCTCTTGAAGCAGAAGCTATATTCAACGCAATTGACCAACTGATTACGCAAGACGCGACGAGCGAACAAAAACAGCTTGCTGTCGAACTGGGTATTATTGCATCGCAGTTGCCTCATGGGCGGCGTGATGATGTTATCAAAACTCTCATTGCAGTTGCACCGAGGCAAATACGAGCAGATTTGCTTACCAGCATTGTGCTATCGGGAGATGGTATAGATACAAAGGTCGTTGTTGAAAGTACCGTTGAGCTTATAGAGGAAGCAATCGCTGAACCGTGGATATTAAGCGAGGGGCAAGGGTATCAATTAAAAGCGTGGTTACGGCTTTTACCGTTTATGAAGGAGCCTGAAGAAGCCTTGAGCGTCATTCGTAGTCTGCCTGCCTCATATCGGGATCCCTATTTTTTGGAAGAGATGGTCAGAGGATTTTGCCATTCACCTTCCCCGTATGCAGAAGATGCCCTCTTCAAGTTAGCCGAAGAAAACACAAGCCTCTATGCGAACTACCACTGGAGAACCACCGCTTTACGTCTTGAAACACTATCTTCGGTGCGCCGTATCATCGACTTAACTGCTCAGGGTGTATTTGAAAGCCGATCCAGTGATAACTGGCATTTTGAGACAATACTTGGGAACCAGCTTGAGATTCATTCTGGTTTGCGTGCGTACATATACGGTTTGTTGATAGATGGACCAATCTCACCGGGCCTTGAGGCGCTCACCCGTATTATTGCGCAGAGCCCAGACGAAGAGGGAGTACTATTACTGCTCAATTTTGAGAGGAGCTTGAATCGTAGATTTATGGATTGGCGAACAATAAATAAAATGATCACCCAAGATATTCCGTCAGAAACGTGGCAAGGTACGTTTGAAATTGTACCCGTTCCGGCAGGCAGTTTGCGGATGAAATTGTTTGAATTGGTGACGGACGGAGGCCCCGATGACGTAGCTGCCTACTGGATGCGTAAGATAGACTGCAGCAGGGATGAATACGGAATTCCAGAAGATGAGCCGCGCCATCCGGACATCGCATCCGGTAGGCCGTGGCCTGTCTCCCTACCGCTGTTAGATGTGTAGTGGCACACTGATTTGGCCACCTGAATAGAAATGATATGCTCACCTCAGTACATTACAGGTACCCATTGGAAAGCAGAAATTTCAGCGCAGAGTTCAAACGCGAATTCGCTCAACTGGTTCTTGACCCAAATTCTACCGTTGCAGATGCAGCAGAGCTATGGGGGGCCTTTTCATAATGGCGCGATGGGTAAAACAGTTTCGGAATGAGCTACAGGGCAAAACGCAAAAAAACCTCCTATGACCTCGGAATAAACTGGAGTACGCCAGCTGAAGAAAAAGTTACAAGCTTTTGAAATAATAAATAATAAATAATAAATAATAAATGAAAAAAGGCTATCGAGCTCTTGATGTCAGACTCCTGAAAAGTTCTCATTAATCTGGACACTCAGGACGCGTTACCCGGCTCAAGCTGGCGAAGCGAATCCAGCAATTTCTGACGCGATATTTTCTGTTCCAGACAACCGAACCATCAATCATCTAGACACATACCTGAAAAATAGCTTTGGCAATATCGATACCTACTACTCTGATCTTGTTCATGTGATGTCACTCCGGAGTTAACGCAGTCAGTGAAAGTATGGCACTGGCTATGTTGGGAAGGGCGTCTATCACATCACTACAAAACTCAAACTCAAACTCAAACTCAAACTCAAACTCAAACTCAAACTCAAACTCAAACTCAAACTCAAACTCAAACTCAAACTCAAACTCAAACTCAAACTCAAACTCAAACTCAAACTCAAACTCAAACTCAAACTCAAACTCAAACTCAAACTCAAACTCAAACTCAAACTCAAACCCAAACCCAAACCCAAACCCAAACCCAAACCCAAACCCATTTCACCACTGCGAAGCAAGGGGCGCTATACCCGTCTATGCAGGATAAGTTTTTTCTCCCGTGTGGTTTCCGTTCCCGCGTCAGCTTCCGGTTAATCGTTTCCCAACACAACCCGTCCCGCAAGGGTAAATTGCACGCATTCTGCGCCCTTGCAGGCCGGAACGATGCCGGGAAAGCGAACCGTCAGGCGATACGAAGACGAAAATCACACCACTGACGGAGAAAAACCATGACTATTTCCCTGCATACTCAGACTAGCGCCCCTAACACCGCATCGGCAACCAGCGTATCCCCGCTGGACCCGTCAGGCTCCTCAAAAACGAAATTTTCCAAAACCAAAACTGATATTTATCAGACCGTCACTGACAGCATCATTGCGGCACTGGAAACTGGTGTTAAACCCTGGGCGTGTCCGTGGCAGCGTACCCCCGGTATGTCTGGTTTACCGTCCAATTACGCAACTGGTATGGGTTACAGTGGAATGAATATCATGTTGTTGTGGTGCAGTGCGTCAGAACAGGGATTCAATGATTCGCGCTGGATGACCTACAAACAGGCAAAAGCGGAAGGCGGGCAGGTACGTAAGGGAGAACACGGCACAACAGCCATTTTCTATACCATGCTGGAAAGGGAAAATGACGAAGGAGAAACTGACTATATTCCGATGCTTAAGACTTTCACCGTGTTTAATGTTGAGCAAATTGACGGTTTGCCTCTGAGTGATGAAGCCGTTTTCCCGGCAGAGACCTTTGAGCCGTTACCGCAGGCGGAAGCGCTTTTCCGTAACAGTAGTGCAACCATCATTGAGAAGGGGCAGAACGCCTATTTCGCACCATCAACCGACGAAATCCATTTACCGGAACGCCGTCTTTTTAGTGATGCTGCCAATTTCTACGCTACGGGTCTGCATGAGCTGGTTCACTGGAGTGGAGCCAAAAGTCGGCTGAATCGAGAAATGAAAGGGAAGTTTGGCAGTGAGGGGTATGCGTTTGAGGAGTTGATCGCCGAACTGGGAAGCGCGTTCCTGATGGCGGACCTGGGGATTGTCGGAGAGGTTCAGCATGAAAGTTATATTGCTTCCTGGCTGAAAGCACTGAAGAACGACAAACGCTATATTTTCAAGGCCGCCAGCGCGGCATCGAAAGCGCATCGTTATTTGATGGATAAAATCTGAGCAGGAAGGAGTCGCAACGGAATGCGGCTTTGTGTGTAGGGCCGCTTAAAACAGTAACGCTGTAGAGACACGAGTGAGGCGGAGCGCAGCCAGGCGAGCACCGAGCAGTCATGTCTCTACAGTGGAATAAAAAATTCACACGGACAGGGCTGATTGGACAGCTATTCTCGGTTACCAGCAACTGCCTGAAGCGCAAGTAGCCGCTGTTCCAGATTATCTAGTCTTTCTTCGAGTTCATGGCTCTGCTGCTCAATATCTTCCAGCGTTTCTGACAGAACATCACGCAGCAGCACAAAATTTGCTTGTAGGGCATACACAAAATCGTTGCCGCGAACCAGTAATGCTTCGCGCGGTATGTCGTGCAATGCGGAATGTGTCATCCATGTCACCAGCGCTTTTGCGCTCATTTCGGTCAGTACGTCCGAAAGTCGGTCAGTTTCTCTGTTCATTCTGGTGTCCTGTCTGTTCTGATTTTGGGTGAGTATTTCAAGGGGTATTATTTCAGGTCGTTACGCTGCTGGTTGGGTGGGTTGGGACTGTAAGTGATAGAGAAGAACTATATGCCGTGGTCTACATCGAGCCGTTGCAGCTCGTCGAGTGTATAGATGCGGAAGACATTCCGGTGGCGGGTTTCCAGCGGGATGTGCTGGTGGTTAACGATGACGTGCCTGATGCTGTCAAAGAGCCGTTCAAGGCCGCGCTTTTTCTGCGGGTCCGGCACGATATAAAAAACGTAAATCCAGTTCTTCCGGGTCCGGGCCAGCAAATGGCTGGCGATGATCGACTGGTAACGGGCTCTGGTTTTCAGGCGACGCTCGGTCTCAATGGCGATCACGGTGCCGCCGGGCAGGGTAATCAGCCCGTCAGGGCGGTGACTGACCTGATAACGGCTGAGGAAGGTTGTGCGATCGCCGTTTATCCATCCGGATGCGCCTTTTTGCTCAAGGATGATACGGGCGGTCTGATTATCAAGGTGATGTTCCAGCGTCCAGCCGGTAATTTTTGACGGCTCAAAGCGCGCCGGGAAAAACGCATCGTCGGGGGTTAATACGACGGCCAGTCCGTCACTGGTTATGCCCCATAATGAAATTTTCATCGTGCGCGATACCAGGACGTGCTTTTGTATTAAGCCCATGCCCTCGACTTTTGAAAGCAGGGAATACAGCGATTTATGATCCCTGAAGCCAAACAGCAGCATCAGCGTTTTAAAATCACTGTACGTTTCTTCTTTCAGGAAATTCAGTAGTCGTTGTATTTTTTCGCGGTGTCGCGTCTGGCGTTCGCTGTATGCGGTGATCAGCATCATTCCCCCTTTAAAAATCCAGCAATGATGGGTTTTCCTCTTTATCGGCGTTCGGTGTTGTTGTGTCTTCTTCGTCCGTATTATCAAAAAAAAGATCGGGTCGCGTTGTGGTGATATCCGTCTTTGATGCGGGTCCGGGGGAAGTTTCCTCCTCGTTAAAATCCAGGGTGATATTTACCGTTGCGGCGGTGGCGGCAATCGCGGGCGACACGGCACAAATCTCCAGTTCGCGTTTTTTCACCCTGATGGGCGAAATCAGAGAAGCAGACGGGAGTGCTTTTGTCGTGAAGATGAAGCTGACAAAATCGGGTAAGTTCAGGATCATATTACTGTCGGTAAAGAAACGCTCCGCCTGCCTGATGGTGCGTTCATCGTCGATAGTCTCTGTCAGCACGGCATCGGTTTTCGCTTTGCGGACCTCATCATCGACTAATATGGTGCCTGACATCCGGGCCACCCATTCAGCGGTGTCAGGATCCATGACACGATAAACCAGTTTGAATTTAGCGTTCTCAACGACTGCGCCGACAACGGCGTCGCCTTTCAAATCTGCCGGACAGTCTTTTAAATCGGCAATCGACTGGTGGTCCATAATAATATGCACGCCTTTATCGCGTGCCGCGCCTAAGCCTTCCAGCGCGGGCCTGGATAAATGGTATTTCAGTTCGGAAAGATAAATAGCAATGGGGCGGGGCACGTCTTTCACTCGCTCGCGCCTTTCTGCCAACTGGTACAGGCGAACCAGCAACATGCGTTGAGTGGTAATGATTTTGCTGTTGCGCATTGAGCCAATCACGTAGCAGCAACCGCCTTCCTCAAATATCGTATTAAGCGAAAATCCTCTCGGCGCATTAATGGCATTGAGCAAGGCCAGCTCTTCAATTTTCCCGAAAAAGGCTTTTATTTTATCTGCAATACCCTGAACGTAGTCTCCGTTATAAACATCCCGAATGGTTGAGGCTGTATTTCGGGTGACAAACTGCGCGGCTATCCGGGCCGCTTTCCGGTCGTCAATGCGATAAAAGTCTGACTCCTGACCTTTCTCTGCCAGACTGAAACCGGCAACAAAAAGCTCTTCCAGTTCATCGGCGGTGATCTCTTCAATCAGGTTAAACTGGTATTGGGGTTTTCGCAGGTCAATCAGGGCAAAAGGTTTGCCTGCATCCTCGCAGGCTTTCCGGTAAAGGTGGGGTGCCCATTCATCATCCTTGGGATCCATAACAAATACGCCTTCACCGGCAAGAATGCTTTGATAAAGCAATATCCCGGTGGCAACGCCTTTACCGGCTCCGGTGGTCCCGATGATATCCGCGTGTTGTTTTTGCCAGTCGTTTAAGGGCAGGTACATCGGGTATTTATTCCGGTCCATACCGATGAAAATACCTTTATTGAGATCAATATAATCCAGCGGGTCATAATGCAGCGTTTCCGGCAGCAGGGATTTCACCGTACGGACATCGGTGCGTAATTCCCGTTCAAGCGTTGTTTTCCTCACGAGGTGTTTCTTTATTTTGTCTAATTCAGGGGTTAATACCCTGCGCAGCAGAATATGTAAAATAAAACCCGCTACCGTAAAGGTAATCAGCACTGGCCATGCCAGAACGGGAATACTGGCGACTACTTTGTCTTTATAAAGCCACTGGAAAATCCAGATAAGTACCGGCCCCATGGTACCGGAAAGAAAACACAGCAGGGAAAATGCGATAATCAGTTTTTGCCACAACGGGGCTTTTTGCCGTTCATCGCTTTTCATCGACACGAAAAACGGCATCGTCAGCCCCGATAACAGCGCCAGCATCAGCTGGTGCTGTAGCATAAAAGCCATGAAGCTCAGCGCGCCATTCACTATCGGCGACAGTGAAACGGCCAGCTTATTCAAAATCACGATGCTTCCTTCGTCAGCAGTTCGCCCCATGATATCGCCCCATCAATTCGCCCCACGGTGTCGGGCGAAAAGGTGGGGCGACCGTCAGGGACGAAGAAGGTGGCCGCGTTGCGGCCATGTGCAGGTAAACATGCTTCCCTGCACGAAACGGCGTGCGCCAGTACATGCGGGCTGGACGCCCTTATTGCCTGTCACATGGGGGTAATGTCGCGGCTGAACGCCTCGCCAAAACCCCCGAGGTCACAGGCGGCACACCGTCGCCCGCTACGCGCGACCACCCCCTTTAAGACGGTCGCTTTCGCCTTTTTCTTCCCTTTGCTCGTTCCTCGCAGCGGGAATAAAAGGGAAGCTGACCTTTAAAGAGGGTGGTCGCGCCACGCTACCGGCTTTTGGCCGGAGACTTAGCCGCGACGGTGTGCGGGGCGATGCCCCCCAAATAAACCGCTGTCGTGGGCGACAGCTTTTCGCTCGCTGGGGCGGCGAAATTTATTCGGCTCCCCCCGGCCGGCAAAATCCGCGTGGGCGCGGCTGTTTGCCGGTGAGGCGCGGCGCCTGAACTATTTTCGCTCCTTAACCCGCGAAAATAATTCTGTCCGCTGCCTCATTTTTACGGCCCGCATTTCTTCACTCCTTAATCCGTGAAAAATGTGCTATGCCGTAAAAACCTGAAAACCACCACGCCTCAAGCCGAACTCGGCTGAAATATTTTGGCTCTATAGGAGACCTGCGAATAAAATTAAGGCAGGGGGTTAATATTGGCTCTCGCGGATTTCCCTCATGATGTTGGAATAACACTGACGACTTTCTTTAATGCTGGTTTCATTCAGCGTAAATCCACGTAGGTTAGCTTCTTCTGTCAGCGTTATTCTGTCGGTGGCGTTCAGCGTTTGCAGCAACTGCAATAACCGGCAGACAACGCGATAGTGATAAATTTCATAATAAAGGCCGCATCCGTGCATTGCCTCATTTTCAATGTGCTCAATAACACGGGCTGCGCGCATGGAATCCCCGCGCTGACGTGTCCAGGGATGCTGAATAAAACCCGGTTTGGTCATAAAGATAACCTCCGCTAATTAACCACGCATGCGGCCAAATTTACTGATAATCTGGCTGATAATTGCCGGGTCTGCCGAATCACACTCAAGTAAGAACGATTTTCTGGCATCGGCAGTATGGTCCTGCAGAAAACCGTGCTTGTTCTTTTTCACGATATTAAAGAATGCACGTTCGGCCGAATGGCATTCATTGCCGCCGCCGTTCCCGGTGGCTTTACCGTACATGCATAACACCACTTCACAGGCGTCAGCGGGCATGACGGAGGTGGAACATGACGCCATAATGCAGAGCAATAATGCGGAGGATATTGCTTTTTTCATTTCGGTCACCTTCATATTTAAACGAGGGTTGCATAATTTGATAAGTTATTTACTGGAGTCCTTTGCTGAATACACCTCTCATGTTATTGAGATGAAGTGATTTAAAATAAACATCACTCATGCGGCGTATGTCACCGTGAATATCAATGCTGACTATCACATCAATGCTCTTAAGCACCTTGCGTAACAGCACGTCGAAAGGCATGTTCCGGCAGTCAGGGTTTTCATAGCACCGGTCAATTAACCCTTCAATACATTCTTCCGGGCTGCTCGCATGCAGGGAGGTTATCAATCCCTCATGCCCGGAACCGACGATTTTCAGCGCATCCCAGGCTTCTTGTCCGCGAATTTCAGCCAGTAATATCCGGTCAGGGTTCATTCGATAATTGGCGCGTATCAGTCTGCCAGGCGTAACAATGGCATTATCCCCGGCATCCGCCGGATAAAAGAGATGGACATAATTGGTGTGGTGATAGAACCGGATTTCGGGGTTGTCCTCGATGGTGGTCAGCCTGAGGTGCCGGGGAATATAGTGCAGCAGCGTTTTCATATAGGTGGTTTTACCGGAGCCGGTTTCACCGACGATAAAAATCGTCTTGCCGTATTCCACCGCTTTTTCCATAAAGCGGGAAATATCCCCACCTTGATAATAGCGGGTCAGTTCAACATCTTTGCCTTCCGTTCGCTCCTGACCGCTTACCCGGTTATAAAATCCCGCATCAATCCATGACTGATGTGTTTTCTGCCCGAATGAGGGTTTGCGTAGCGTAATAGACACGGTATTACGCTCACAGGCCGGGGGAATAATGGCCTGAATGCGCTCGCCTGTCTCAAGCGTGGCGGAAAGGATCGGCGAGGTGTCGTCGATATTATCGTCCTGCCACGACGCCAGCGCTCTGGCAAAGGCGTAACACTGACGCAGCGTAATCGGGGCTTCATGTCTTCGCCATTTCCCCCTGGTTTTGGTATGCAGTTCACCCGGCCGGTTAACGGCAATATCCGTCAGGCCGTCCTGCGCAATAAAATCACCAAACAGCTGGTTTTTCATAAAATCCAGCGACAGGTTTTCAGCGTTCATACCACCTCTTTTTCAGTCGCAGCTGCCAGACGGATGAGAAATCAATGTCGGTGCCGGTCATGATGCCGATGACATCACCCTGATTCAGGTACAGGGTGGGCGGGATATTGATGCTGTTGTCCAGCGTCGTTTTCGCCATTTCCGCCGTGGCGGCGCGGGTGTTTTCGGTGTAGTCGGTATTGCGGTCTTTCCCCGGTGCAGCATCTGACGCCGCCGCTGCCACGTCCTGCACGGTACTGAGCATCAGTGCATTGCCGAAGCGCTCCCAGAAGTGATTGTCGATCCAGCCGGCTATCCCCGCCTCGCCGAGTGGGCCGCTGGCCTGCGTATTGTTGAGCGGGATTTGCAGGCTGCCGGGCTCAGGCGTGCGCAGCTCCGTCCACAGCACAAACATCCGGCTGCGTCCGTGTTGCAGTGCCCCGGTGCGGTAGATGCCACGGGCGACCGTTCCCGCCGGGATCAGCGTCACATGGTTGCTGGCGCTGTAAACATCTTCACTGATCAGACAGGAAATATGCCCCCCGACATCGGACACGAAGCGCCACATCATCGAACACGGGATATAGCGGTCCACCGGGATATAGAGATCAGGATCGAGACCCAACCGTCTGACGCCGGTGACACGGGCGACGTCTGGATTGTCGTTGTTACCCGTTTCCGGCGCGGCAGTCTCCGGGCAGCGCAGGCGGCCATCCTTACCTCTGGTCAGTACTGACGGACAGGATGTGTATGTCGTGGATGATGACGGACTGTCGGACGTTTCTGCGTTGCTGCGCGTTTCACCCGGGGACGTGCGTGTATTATCGCCCGGCATTGTTCGGGCGTTGTTCAACCCGTCAGCCAGCGCAACTGCCTTGTTCAGGTCGGGTGGGGCTGGTGGCAGGGTGGGTGCGGAGGAGACGGTCTGGCTGACAGGGGCTGTTCCGTCCTGTGTGTGCGGCCCGAACAGGCCAAACGGATTACTGTCCATCCCCAGATTTTGACGCTCATGAAACGTCTTCCCGGCGGAGGGCGGCGGCGCGGTGTCGGCTTCTTTCTCATTACCCCCTTTCAATGCACTGAAAAGACGATCGCCGCCGGATGCCAGGACGATCACCAGAGTCAGACTCAGCAGGCTGACGATCAGCGTGCGGCGACCGGATACCTTACGAAAACGGGTCACTTCCGGCTGGCCGGGGGGTGTTCTTTGCTCCGGCTCCTGATACGCCATTGCCGCACGGGCGCGTTCGCGGGCTTCCGCTTCCCGCTCTGCGGTGGTTTTTTCCGGTTCGTCCGGGACAGGTTTATCGGTCATTTGGCCTCCAGCGTAACGGACGGTGAAACAGTGTCGTCGCGGGTTATCGGGATGCGCCCGAATCCGTCGTTTTCGATCCCCACCACCGAAGTGCCGTAACGCAGCACCAGTTGTGGTGATGCCGGCACCACCATCACGATGTAATTACCCTGCTTAACCGTCCGGGGCGTGACTGCCTGCTCCCGTCCGTTAACCACCCGGAAAACGGAAGGCAGGGTTCTGAGGGGGGAAAAACCGATATATGCAAAATGACCATCATCCCAGGCAAAATCCGGTGCGATGGAGGTCGAACCGGCGGCTACCCGTTTGGTGTAGCGCCAGTTGCGTGGCATGCTGGCCTGTCCGAATGCTGCCGCTATCTGCTGCTTCTCCTGTCTTTCACGCTGCTGCGTCTGATGCTCGGCGCTGGCGGATTGCTGGCGAACCTCGGCCGGATAGTGGTAACGGATAACGAACGCCTGCGCGGGGGAATCGTGGTCCAGCACGTTCAGCTCCAGGCTGTAATCACGCTTTGATGTCACCACGAAGAGGTTGGTCTTCCAGTCCTTTGCCGTGGGCAAAAATACCTGGCTGACGTTGTTGCCGCTGGCGTCCGTCACCGGCTGGGTGATGGGGTTCGGGCTGACGTCCACCCGGTTATCACTTTTCGTTACCGTCCAGCCTTTGGGAAAGCCCGCTTGCGCGTCAGTCACGGTCTCATCGTCGTCAAACAGCAGCGTGGTGACGTAGCCAGGGCGGGTATTGACGACCGTGGCGTTCTGGCTGTTATACGATACGTTCTGCATCCGGCTGTCATAGGCGCTGCCGCGTGGGGTGGCGGCGCTCCATGTCGCGCATGACGCGAGTAAGCCTGTCAGGAGCAGGATGTTTTTCAGCATCATTCGCTCCTCAGTTCTTTATCGTGCTGGTAGCTGGTGACGATAAAGCCCAGCGGGTTCACTTCACGCTGACTGTCCGTCAGTTGCTGATGCGGGACATAACGATAAGTGAGGCGGATATTCCAGAAGTCCGTTTTCACTGAGTTATCAGAAATACGGCGGAGGGTACGTTTAATACGCAGTGTTGCCAGGTTATCCGGCCCGGTGGCAGGCGCATGGACATTAGAAATAATGTCGATATAGACGACATATTCGGCTTTATTAAAAATAACGTCCGGAGCCTGGTCGCCATTAAAACCGTCCAGATAATCCCGGTTCACGCTGTCGCTGTTAAATAACTGTACATCATCATAATCACGCTGGAGGGAGAAATAATTATATCCCTCACGGAGCCTGACATAGTGTGCCGCCAGTGAATGCGCCAGCGCTTTTTCAGACGCAATATCCCGCTCTTTAATGCGGGTCATATACTCATAACGACCGGTCTGTTTGTCCACCGACCACAATTCAATGTCAGTGGTTTTCAGCGGCAGCAGAATAATCATGGCCGTAATTGCCAGTGCAGCCAGAATCAGCCCGGCAGCGGCCACCCGCCAGGCAGTTTTGCGGGAACGCTCTTCCTTTTCCAGCAGGATGGATTCAAAAGAGCGCGAGACATTGATGATGCGCTGAATATCAGACATGGTGAGTCAGCTCCTGGATCATGGCGGGGGAATTCACCGGCTGGGGATCGCCGGACACCGGCGGGAGGTCGCCCTGATGCTGCGCGCAGCCCGTAAGCGCACACAGCACCAGAAGCAAGATGCTGAATTTCATGGAAGCCTCTTATCGGATAAATGCAGGAAGGCCGCACCGCTGGCAGAGGCCACGGCGTGACGGAGAAAACAAATTAGTGGTCGGGAGGATTAACGGTGACGCTGCTGATTCTGGCGTTTCATGCTTTCGATGGCGGTGGCACGTTTCTGCCAGGCGTTCCCGGCTTTGCCCGCACCAGCGGCAATGAACCTGCCGGTTGTCGCGGCTGCGGCCAGGCCACCTTTGGCGGTCAGTCGGCCCCCGGCCTTTATGCCGGGTCTGGCGACGTCGGCAGATTTGCTCACCAGCCCGCTCAGTCCGCTCATGGCTGCACCCTGTAACACGGCCTGCACGGCTGCACCGCTTAGCGCAGTGGCTATTTTCGCTGAAAAATACACCACTACGCCTGCTGCAATCCCGGCCAGCAAACATTGCGCCGCCAGGGTCACCATATTGCTTTCAGCAGACGTTGCTGTGGCGGCATCCAGTATTTTATTCAGGTAGTTGATGGCGATCCGGACAGACAGGGCAGAGAACATGATCGTTAAGATTGCGGTAAATAGTGTTTTCAGCCAGTTATCAAACATGGGTTTAAGAAAACCGTACAGCAGGCAGAAAATAAAGAGTGGGGCGGTGGTGGTCATTAACAGAATGGTGATTTCGGCGAGCAGGTTGACAAAGGTTGCAGCCAGTAACAGAAAGATTGCACCGCCCCAGACCAGCACCTCGGCAAAACCGCCATTCACTTTAACGTAGGTGGAGGTATCGAGATTAAACAGCGTTTGCCCCAGCGCTTGTGCCTTTTCCCACACCGTGTCGAGCAGTGCCCAGACATTATCATCGCCACTGATGCCGTCCTTAAGCCCTTCAATGGCCGCAATGATGGCATTCAGCCAGCCATCGCGGTTTAAAACAAAGGTGGTGATCAGCAACATGCGCCCCACATCCCAGACAACATCTTCAACCGGTGTCTGGAGTTTGCCGCCAAGCGTCTGATACCCGCGATACGTAATAAATAGGGTGAAGGAACTGACGATAATCACACTGATTAGGGTGCCGTAGGTAGAAGACTGACCTCTTAACACGGCGTTAAGT
Organism: Rouxiella sp. S1S-2; assembly: GCF_009208105.1. Taxonomy (NCBI): domain Bacteria; kingdom Pseudomonadati; phylum Pseudomonadota; class Gammaproteobacteria; order Enterobacterales; family Yersiniaceae; genus Rouxiella; species Rouxiella sp. S1S-2. The sequence goes on along the minus strand of NZ_WFKL01000001.1, from coordinate 3,551,874 downwards.
CCATCCATGATGTTTTTGTCCATACCAACAAAAATACCACCGGACATGGTGCCTCTCATTAGTCAGGAACAGACAGGGGATAAAAACAGGGAGGGATCCCTGTTTTTGTTGGCGGGGACCTTACTGAGTGACGGATTTTCTTTTTTGGGCTTCCTGCTGAAACAGCGTCTCGAATTTTTCCCTGATGCCGGGTTTCCCTGTCTGGGCAAACATTAATGCTGCCCGGTGCGCAAACTCGCAGTTGTCGCTTGCCTCACCATCCCTGAGGCATTGCATATAGACCTTATAGGTTTCACCGGGATGTTCTTTATACCAGGCTTCTGATTTCGTCTCTTTACAACCTGATAAGACGAGCATGCCTGACATGACGCACAAGGTTAATACGGGTTTTAACATGTTAACCTCCCTATAGAGAGTTCAGATCGGCAACGGGCGCAGTTAACTGCTGTTGCTGAAAGGCCTTCTGTTTTTGCTGTTCCAGCAGCACTGTTCGCTGTTCAGTCTGTTTGACTGACATCTCCCACTGGCTGGTCAGCGCGTTTAATTGTACGCTTTTGGCCGCGATGGCGTTAGCCAGGTCCTGTGACTCTTTCGAATCCTGCGCATTAGCAATACGGTCTGATAAATCTGATATATCGTCGAGCGTGCCCGTGATCTTGTTTTCAACCTCGGACGTATTTTCTATCGCTACGGCCTGATTCAGGATCATCTGTTTGCAGCTGTCCAGATAACGCTGCGAAGAGCTGGACGGGTTACAGGTATCGAACGATTTATATTTGTTATACAAGCTATTAAGTTCAGAAGAATAAGAACCGCTTTGGTTGCTCAGCAGGTCATCCAGTGAAATGCCGTTCTGACGGAGATTATCGATATCGGTTTTCAGGCTTTTTGCCTCGCGGAGAAATGCCTGAACGTCCCGCACGCCCGTTGCCGTGGCTAATTGCTGCTTGTAGGCATCCAGTTCACTTCTGTAATGGGTGACGGTTTCCTGCCACTGCTGGAGTTTCTGGATCCACTGATTCATGGATTCGGTATTCTGTACGGCGTCGAATACCGGTATTCCGGCACTCGTCGCCCGGGTGGAAATCAACAGTGATAATACCAGTATGATATCTCTGAACCGCATTTTCATTACCTCCGTCATGAATATTACAGGGCTTTTTCAAGGAAGGCGGCTTTCCAGTCCTCAGGCTGCATTCCTTCCTGATAAACGGTGTCGAACAGTTTCAGGTTGTCTTCGCTCCCGCTCAGCATTTTGGTGAGTTTCCCGAGGCCCGATAAATCCATTTTCGCCATCGCCACAAAAGGCCGGGTTTCACCTGCGCGTAACGGCGTTTTCAGGACCACCATAGAGCGCTCACCCGGATCGAGGTTTCTGACGATGTCGTACACGCTTTCCGGCACTTTCATCTTTTCCACGTAATCCGCCCGGCTGGCCTTCGGGTTGGCGAGAAAAATCTGCGTGCTGCATTGTTCAATAATTGCCGGGGCAATCGGGTGTTTGACGATTTCATCAGGCGACTGGGTGGCGGGGACGAAGATACCGTTCAGTTTGCGGATCACCTTCAGCATGTTGAGTGAGAAGCGGGAGAATTCGACATCGGCCAGCCATTTCCAGAACTCGTCCATAAACATCACCAGCCGGCGACCGTCCAGCAGGCTGGTGACGCGATAAAGCAGATAAAACGTGACGGGGCCGCGAATATCGTCATCATCGAGAAATTCCGTACCGTCGATACCCACGTTATCAATGTCGCTGATGTTGAAGGTGTCCTCCTCATTGTCGAATACCCAGCCGAACTCGCCGCCCTGCGCCCACTGTTTAAGGCGAATACGTAGCCCGTTGATGCGGGCGTCGGTGGTTGGCGGCTCCGGCAGGACTTCCAGCAGCCGGGTGATACCGAACTTGCGGTATTCAGGCGGGTAGTCGAGCATAATGGTATCTACGGCGGCACTGATCCGCTCCTCATCGCGCGGATCGAGCGGCTTGCCGTTGCGGCGGCACAGCATACGTACCAGTCGTTTGATAAAGCTGATATTCCGCCGGGTTGGGGCAAGCGAAAACGGGTTAAACCCGGTGGGAGTGCCGGTACGGATACGGAAGTAGCGTCCGCTCATCTGGCGTATTACCATCTCCGCCGCCCGGTCCTTGTCGAAATACACCGTTGTGAACCGCTGGATTGTGGCTGAGGCGGAGAACGTCGCCGGATTGCGGTACTTCTGCATCAGTTGCTGCATCATGGTCATCAGCATCGTTTTGCCTGAGCCGGTTTTACCGATAATCGCTGTGTTACCCGGCGTTTTTTCGTTGAAGTCATTCCGTCCGCTCTGGCTGTCGTGCAGGTTCAGGTAATATCCGCCGCCGCCGGGGGATTTGAGGATGGCGATGGCATCTCCCCAGGGATTGCCGTTTCGTTTGTGAGGATGAAAATTGTGCAGGCTCGCCAGGTCGGCAAAGTTCTGGCTGCTGACGGCCACCAGACGGGGGCGCAGCGTATACACCCCCGGTAGTTGCGCCAGGTACGCGGCGGGCAGCGACAGCGTGGACAGCGTTGTCATGATGCCGAGGTCGGCGAAAGGCTGCGCCAGCGCGTTGGTATCCTTCACCACCTGCTCTGGGCTGTCTGAAGATACCAGCAGGGAGAAGTGGTATTTCCCGCAGGACACATGCCCGGACTGGAGCAGGTCACGCAGGACAATCAGCTCTTCACGCTGTGAAATGGCGTCGTCATCCGCCGAATTCAGGCGCTTTTCCGCCAGACGAATATGCTTCTGCGCCTCATCGCGGGCCATGCAGGTGAAGGACTGCGTCAGCACGTACTCGCTTTCGGCATACAGCAGCGCGTCCAGCAGGCCGGTCGCGGTTTCAGGCGAATAATCTTTGATTTCCAGACTGCGGAAAAAGCGGGAGCCGCCGACTGTCTGGCACTCGGCAGTGTCGGTGGTAAAAAAGAGATCCGGCGTGCTTAACGTTTCATAAAACGGCGCACGCGTGACCGCCACCTTTTGCCACTGTCCGGTGAGCAGGCGGTGATAAAAGGACAGCTGGGCGGAATACACCCGCCCGTTGTCTTCATACATCCCCAGCGCCGTCGCCGTATAGCGGGACAGCGCCGAATCCAGCGCCTCCCGGTGTTCCAGCATCACTTTCAGGGCATCATCCAGCGCCGCTTTGCGTTTACCCGATGGCTGCGCCTTCATGGCCTGTTTCTCAAGCGGAGAGAAGGGCACATAGCAGACGGTGAAAAACAGCCGGTGCCGCCAGAACGGCTTTTCGTTGATCGGCTGGTAATACCGCCGGGTCACTTCATCAGAAAAGGGAATACCTGAATTCGCGTCAAAGCCATCGTGGTATTTCTCCCGGATACGGTGAAGATAGAAAGTGACCGGCAGACCTTCATACGCACGAATAACGTTATTGAGATGCGTCGCCATTAACGTCAGGTGGTGTTCGTCCTCGCATTCAAAAACGGTGCCCTCCAGCTCCCAAGTGGCAACCAAATCACCCTGGCGGTTTCTGATGACGTGCGGGTGAATATGGGAGGAATACGGAATGTATTTATCCAGCGTAACGCGCTCGTTTAACTTCATTTTTTCAATAAACTCCGAGACGTCGACAGCGTCATAGCGGTTTGCCAGCAGGGCATTGGCACCAAAATGTTTATTGGTGCCAAACCGGCCACGGGTTTTAAAGGCCAGCCAGAGCAGCCCGAAATAGTGAATATCGGTTCTGGCCTTTGCCTTCATCTCCAGCCAGGCGGGAATAAGCAGTAATATCAGGTAATAGCTGACATAGACCGCCAGCAGGACGATGGCCCCGCTGACCATCACGAACGGCACGAGAGGAATGCCGGCTATGGCGGCAGGCCGCGTCAGCGCTTTGTTCAGCGTAGCCATCGTTACCTCCCTTATGACGCCCAGTAGGCACCGAAACCTGACGCACCGACGATAAGGATGGCGCCAATGATGACGTTGCGCATGTCATGCAGGCTCTTGCCGTCAAATAAGACTTTGTATCCCACCCACATGGTGGCCAGCGTGATGGTGACGGCGGCCAGTCCGAGCAGGCCGGTGGAGGTGTTACTCAGCGTCTCATTGGCTTTATTAAATCCGCTGTCTGCTGCCAGCACCGGGCTTGCCATTAACAGGCAAGTGAGGACGGGCCAGTCATACTGTTTTCGTTTCATCATTGTTCCTCCTGGGGGCCGGGAATGGATAATGTGCCGCGTATCACGGCATTGGGGTAGCGCAGGGATATCAGAACTGGCGTGGCGTTATCGTTAAGCTCGCCACGCATGACGGCGGTGGGGTAATGGATTTCCGGCGCGAGCATTTCGGCGGGAGGTCGCCGCCGGTCTTCCCGCGTTGACGGCACGGCGTAGCCGATGCGCTGGATGTAGCTGGTGTGGTTAAACGCGGATTCCGGCTGTTGGCCGGTCGTGAAATTTCCCGAGTAGTAGCAACTGAGCGCACGCTTGAGGGAACCGCCGCGGCGGTAGCAGTCGGTGAGGATGCGCTCAAAAACGGACAGGTTGGTACAGGGGTTAAGAAGGTCACGGGCACTCACGCGGTAATGACGGAAATTGGTGCTGGTGATTTGCATCAGCCCGACCGAATAGCGTCGGCCCTTTGCCGCCAGACGTGCGGTGAGGCTGACCGCCTCATCCTTACTGGCGGGGAAATGTGAAGTCACGCCTTTACCACCGGGCATAATTTCGGCGATGGCATATGGATTCAAACCGGATTCGACCCGTGCCACATCAAGTGCCGTAGAAGGGTGAACGCTGGCGGCGCACTGCATCGCCAGCGTAAGAAAGGCTGTGGTGGATAGCATGGTGGCCTCTTAACAGTCAGCCCGGCGGGTGTGTACCAAGCCCCTGCCGGAGGAAGGTCAAAAGCGGATTAAGCAGAGGCGGTATCCTGCGAAATGCCGCTATCTTCTCTGGGTTCAAGCAGCACCAGCTTGCCGGAGACAGCAATACCGGGTGTCAGCATGATATTCAGGCCAGACTTACCGTTATGAGCGAACGCCACGCCAACCCTGGTCCAATACGTGTTTATTTCGCCCTGTGCATCGGGTTGACTTTCTTGGGTGACAAATACGTGATAAATGGGTTTTCGCATGAGACCTCCTCTACTAAAAACAACGATGAGTTAAATAAATGTCACATCCCAATTCTGCATTCCGGTTTTAACGGGTCAGCGAGAACATTCAGCGGCACCCTGAATTGTGGTTTCGTGACAGCCAGAACCTTATTTTTAAAGAGCAATGCCCGATCCAAGCAAATTAACGTCAATACGGGTAAATATTATGTAATGAGGTTTTCAGGATCAGATATCCGGGGCGGTATATGAACGATAAATTCAAAGTTAAAATGAGAGAGATAAATTAGCGGTGGAGGGGGATAAGCTTTGGGGTAAATAAAAGGAAGTGAAATATCTAATAAAGACAACTGTGGATTTATAGTTAATGATAGAGACATGCAGGGAAAATATTCCTGCATGTCTCTGTGACCATTATTAACGTCTTCGGCGTTCAAGTTTTTCCTGACATTCCGTGCAGGTGGTTATGCCCGGCAGTGCCAGCCGTCGCTTTTCAGGAATGGGCTTACCGCATACACGACAATGGAATAATGATGGCGTAGGCCCTGGCTTAAAACGACTCTGTTCAATCATCTCCTCCAGTCGTTGCTCATTAAATTCCTGATCGCGGTCGATCTCATCCGGCATGTGCGGCCCTCCGGTCTGACGCCTCCCGCTCGCAAAGTGCGATACGCTTCCAGACGATGGTCAGTGACAATCCTTCGACTTTCGCCAGCAGGGTTTGCGTTACCTGCATCATGGCGTCCAGCGCATCGGTTGATTCCAGACTGGCCACACGGCATTGTTGCCATTGCAGCCAGATGGCCGCATCCGTATCTTCGTCCGGCTCTGGCGTCCGGCCATAAGGCACTCGGACGCCCAGTAACCGGCGGCGAAGGCAAACTTCGTTGGAGGTGAGGCCAAAATACTTGTTGAGTAGCGCAATTGACCCCCCAAGCCGGATGGCATGATTGATACGTTGTTGCTGCAGAACCTCCTCACGGGATTTAGCCAGAAGCAGGTGTAATGCGTCGTGATGAACCGTCACAGCCAAAAACTGCGCAGACTCCCGACTGATGATAAACAGCTCGTCCAGTGATAATTGGTTGAGGGCATTCATTTCATCGAAAGTGAATCCTAGCGATTCACAGTGACGAATGTTGCCCTCCTTCAATGCATGTAGGGCATCGGTTAATACGGCGTAATTAAGTGACGGGATAATCATGGTGTTTTCTCCCTTCAGCCTATTGAACGGCGGACTAATTTAATATTGATCCATTCGTCAATTTCCGATTCGAGCCAGGCGACACTGGCCGGGCCAATCTTGATTGAGCGGGGGAAGGTACCGTCTTTCATATACAGATAGATTTGAGAACGCTTTAAGCCAGTTTTTTCTTCAACCTGTTTCAGACGTAATAACTGATGAGATGTCACGGTATTCTCCTGTGGCAGATATAGCGCTAGCCGGGAGATAACACGACAACACAAAGTAGTGGTGTGGAGAAAGTTGATGAGCCCGTATTACGGCAACTCGATCCCTTAATACGGACTGTCATAGCAAAGGGACATCATCTTACTTTTGTGTATTCATGGACGGGGGCGAGCCGCGTTCAAGGGCAGTCTTCAGTGTGTCGCCACTGAATCGTTCAGTAATGCCCTCCTCCGAAGCCCATTGTTCAAAAATGGATAATAGTTTATACGGTTGCTTGATTAACGGACTAATCGCCTGATTATTTTTACAGGCAAGCCAGAACATACGAGATAGTGGTGTCGATATACGTGTTGAGGTCGCTGTGGGTGTTTTTTTCTTAAAGAAAATATTGATTATTTTATCAAGTTCCGAATGCCGAATCACAAAACACGCATCTTGTGGTAAGTTATGTATTGGGAAGTACCCTTTTTGCTGACACCGATTTTCGTATGAAATATAAACTTCAATCTCCTGAGCGACATCCTCTGGTAGTTTCATTTTTTGCTGTTGTATCCTTTCATGCCATGTGTTTTGTTCAAATACTTGGAATAATTCCCCGTTGATACTAACGGAAATGCCATAATTCATATTATTCACTCCATTTATAGGGAGAGGGATGTTCAGTGAGTAGGCAAGTAGACGTTGCACAAGGACATATTCATATCCCAATAAGGGAGTGTCAATAATCATTTGCAGAGGGTGAATGTATTTACCTTCGGTACTGATAGTTAAATTTCGGCTGCTAATGAAACAGTGCTTTTCGAGTAGGCATAGCCTTTCAATCAGTGAATTACTTGTAGGTCTAAGATTTATTTTTTGATTCGTCACGTGAACTTTTCTTAATGCAAGAGGGGATTGGAAGTATATGGAAAGATAGATGTTCCCATATAATGCTTGGCGATAAATGTCAAAATCATTGATTCTAAATTCTGCTGTTGCGTTTATTAAATCAACAGCTTCGTGAATAGTTAACCAGTTTGGAGTCCTATTTATAAAACTTAGGTAAGAGTCATTTTCTGGCATAAAGCATCTCCTTCCGAACAATAAAACCAATCAGTGAAATTGGCCGTATTATGAGATTGATGGGCTTTATTGATTTTTAGATATAAGAAAAAACTAAATAGTGTGATGACATTTTGTTATTACGCCATAGAAATTATTCATTATACGTCTGAAGTGGTGTGCGTATAAAATTCAACCATTCTAAGGTGGAGGCCTGTATAGCATGAAGTCTGTTACTGAAGTTGAAGTAAAAGAAGAGCCGTTACTTGATCAGCGATTACTTCACAAGAATGAACAAAATGAGATTTTTTTATCTTTTTGCAATTCGTCTAACTCCACCGAATACTTAGCTCATGCCTTGTTACACGAACATCATTATTACAATGACCATGCTAGACCTCTGACTGATCTTATGAATTTGTTAGAATGTGCTAGGCAGGCTGAAACATATATTGTTCACAAATATGAAAAACAACCACTAGATACACGATTTATTTTAACTGAGTGGGCTTGCAATTTTACCGCGAACTTTATTCCTACCACTGACTTATTAAATCATTATGTTAGTTTGAAAATAGTTACAAGTAATACTCGGCGAGTAAAAGAAAAGCTTCTTTCTCAATCATATAATATTGATGTTTATCAAGACCATCTACATATAGCAGATGTGTATATGTCAGTCAAATACATGACAGACAATGCCTATTGTGTTGTGCGGAAAGAAAAAATCAAAGCTTACTCATCAAAGTCAATTACAGATTTTGATAAAACAACGAGAATAATCCCTCAAAGAGTGTTTCGCAGGGGAGAAAACAATGTTGTCGTGAACATGCCTATTTTTAATGAAAACCAAATAATTTCAAAGCTTGCTGTAAATATGGATAATACAGCTTATTTTGATCATGCTCAGGACCATTACCCAGCAATGGTGTTGATGGAGGCAGGTAAACAAAACTGCCAACTTTGGATATATGAATTTGAGGTGGGTAGATTTCCTGTTCTAATTGAAATGAAAAGTAAGTTCTTTCATTATGCAGAACTTGATAAAGATGTTGAAATTATTTCAGTAATAGCTTTAGGTGTTTCAAATAATATAATGGTATTTAATGTTCATTTGAGGCAGGGAGGAGTGGATATTGCCGAGATGCAATATTCATTCAATGTAATTGATTAGTGCAGAGGTGATAACATGGATGCGGTAAAAGATAAAGTTGTCGAGATTCTTGTAGGGAATTTTGGACTTAATGAGGAAAAGGTCAAGGAAAATAATGACCTTGAAAGCCTTGGTGTCGATTCCATTATAACGATTGAAATTCAGCTTGATTTGGAACGAGCGTTTGATATTAAAATTCCGGATGGGGATATTCTTCCTGATTTCACAGCAAAAGATATTTCAGATTATATTAAAAATAAGGGGTGAAATTATGTTGGATAACAACACCCGTATTGCTGTTACCGGGACTGGTTTAGTGTGCCCCGCTGGAATAAATGTTGCTGCAAGTTGGGATTTTTTCCTCAGTGGTAAATCAGCGGCACGAAAATGCGAGAAATTGGAAGGGCTTGAAATTGATCATGCCTGCTGCATTCCGGATTTTGATCCTGATAAATTTCTTGGACGTAGTCTGGCAAGGCGTATTGACAGATTTATTCAGTTGGCGCTAGTTGCATATCGCGAAGCAGTAGCGGATGCAGGGCTTGATCCAAAAACATGGAATGGCGCACGTGTTGGAGTGGTGGTAGGAAACTCACTTGCCGGGATTGAGCGATTACTGCATGAACAGCAGGTTCTCCAGTCAGAAGGTGATCGGATGGTGTCACCTTCTACTATCCCTGGCGCAATGATGAATATGGTTGCAGGGCAGATCGCCATTGACTGCCATGCAACTGGCCCCAGCTTACTTGTGAGCACTGCTTGTGCTTCTGGTATCACGGCTATTGATACGGCCTGTAATTGGATTAAACAGGGACTCTGCGATGTGGTAATTGCTGGTGCTTCTGAAGCTCCAATCGTTCCTTTAATCGTTAGTGGTATGAATCGTCTAGGAGCTTTGTCCAAAAATCCCGACATCGCTCATGCAAGCAGACCTTTTGACCGAGACCGCGATGGTTTTGTTATTGGTGAGGGAGCCGGTTTTGTGGTTCTGGAGTCCAAAAAACATGCTATCGCGAGGGGGCAAGAGGTACTGGCTCTTTTAAGTGGAACGGGTCTTACAACGGATGCTTACCATGTAACCACACCTCATCCTCAAGGGGTGGGATTGTCAGCAGCCATTAAGCAAGCATTGAACAACGCGGGCTTACAAGGTGAAGATATCCAGTATGTCAATGCTCATGGGACTTCCACTCGCTTGAATGATGTCACTGAGGGCCGAGTCATTGAAAAAGAAATTGGACGGCATGTCTCTGTAACGTCATTAAAGGGGGCAATCGGGCATACATTAGCAGCAGCTGGAGCTGTGGAAACAGTAATGACTATTCTTTCTGTTAAACATGGGATCATTCCACCTACAGTAAATCTCAGTTCTGTAGATCCCGAAATTAATCTTGATGTTGTTTACGGAGAATCTCGCGAACTCAAAATCCGTCATGCCTTAAAACTATCAATGGGATTTGGTGGCCATAATGGGGCACTTATCATTTCTTCTAACGAATAGGCCTGAATATGAGCATTTTCAATAAGATCAAACTCGTCGCTGTTGACGTTGATGGTGTACTTTTAACTGATACCTACAGCCCAGCAATCAGATCTTTTGTTGAACAACACGGAGGTGTTTATACACCAGAGCTGGAAAGACAGGTCTGGGGCTCTCCTCATATTGCAGGTGGGCACAATATGTCGTTAGCATGCAAACTGCCATGGTCGGCACAAAAAACTATAGAAGCGTTTTTTCAACATCATGGGAAGTATATTGAGGAAAATCCAATAGAAGTTGTGCCGGGTACGGAAAGTTTTCTTGGTCTTTTACAGGAGTTTAATGTCAGAGTAACCTCATACGGCGGACGGACAAAGGAATATATTTTTGACAAACATATGCCTTCGTTAAAAAAATATTTCGATAAAGAAAAGCCATATGTCGATACTAACTCCATTAGGCCTGGTGTCATGGAGATCACTAAAGATATATTTCATTTAGACTTTGATGAGGTCTTATTTATTGACGATATCAATAGAATGGCTGAGGTCGCAAGATACTACAGAACTGGTTTTATCGGAACTCCGGTAACAAACTATCAAAAAGAACAAATGCAGGAAACAGGAGTGAAGTATATAGCTTCATCAGTGGCCGATATTACAAGGGATATGCTAATTCAAATCGATCAGGAATTGGTTACAGAAAAACACTGGTTATGAAATTAAATAATTTAAGGTGTAATCGATTATGAAAAAAATAAAGCTTGGACATTCTACTTTGAATGTTACAGCCGAAGGTTATGGCTGCATGGGATTGTCCGAATTCTACGGTCTGACGTCAGAAATTGATGCAGAGAGAATGCTCGAGCGAGTCATTGAGAAGGGAATTAACTTTCTCGATACTGCAGATATCTATGGATATGGACATAATGAAAAACTTCTCGGTAAGGTTCTGAATAAACACCCTGAAGATGAGATTATTTTGGCGACAAAATGCGGAATAGTTAGGGATGTTAACAATCCTCTTTACCGGGAAGTAAATAACAGTAGTGATTATATTTTAAGCTGCTTTGAGAGGAGTTCTGAAAGGCTAGAAAGAAGGATTGATTTGTATTACCTGCACCGGGTTATTCAGGATCAGGATATACTCAGAGAAGCCATGACGACAATGTATCAATTAAGGTCTGATGGCAAAATTGGTGCTATCGGTCTGTCAGAAGTTAACGCCGAAACCATCAAGCTTGCGCATGAGTTGTTGCTGAAGTTGTCGGATGGTGAATTTGGTTTGAGTGCAGTTCAGACAGAATACTCATTGATGTCCCGTGATATTGAAAATAATGGTCTCCTGGAGACATGTAATAATCTGGGAATTTCTGTCGTTGCATACAGTCCTGTAAGTCGGGGATTGCTTGGAGGGAAATTACAGGATCTCAATACCCTCTCAGAAAACGACTCCCGACGTTACCTACCGCGTTTTATGGGAAGTAATCTTAAAGCAAACAATGCCATCGTTGATGAGTTTAGGACATTTGCCAAGAACAATGGAATTACTCCTGCTCAGCTTGCACTGGCCTGGATAATGAACAGCGAGCCCAAGATCATTCCAATCCCGGGAACCCGGACGCCTCAATTCCTAGATGAAAATATTCAGGCTGCTGACATAACGTTAACCCCAGAACAGATTTCAACTATCACTGATATCATATCAAGTCATGAAACTGCAGGCACACGTTATCCTGAAGAGTTCATGAAAGCCTACGGCATGATTAAATAAACGGACAAGTGCATGACTGAATTAATTAAATTGACAGATGAAAAATCGAGGTTACCCGTATTTAAACTCGGCATCATAGGCGCAGCTCTCTTCCTTTCAATTCTCACTGAGGCGCTTCCTGCAGGATTTCTTCATTCACTGGAGCTGACTTTCAGTGTAAGCGCTTCCGAAGCGGGTCAATGGGTGACTTTGTATGCCATCGGTTCACTGTTGTCGGCTATTCCTTTAACACTGGCAACACAGCACTGGTCAAGAAAAAAACTATTATTAATTACATTGGCAGGGTTTGCTTTATCAAATGCTGTCACTGCTGCAGTTGATTCGTTTATTGTTACGCTTGTCGCCCGCTTTTTGGCTGGAATCTTTGCGGGTCTCTTATGGGCACTGGCTGCGGGCTATGCTGGCAGAATGGTGGCTCCGGCTCATCAGGGTAGGGCGATAACAATTGTCATGCTAGGCGTTCCACTGGCGCTTTCTCTGGGAGTTCCTGCAGGAACATTTTTGGGAAATATTTATGGCTGGCGTACTATTTTTTATACTATGACGGTACTGGCCGGTTTGCTTTTTATTGCTGGTGCATTCACTTTACCGGATCAACCGGGAATAAGTCATGCAGAGCGTATTTCTGTTGGTAAAGCGGTATCTATACCAGGAATTAAAACAATATTATTAGCGACTTTTATTTTTTCACTCGGTCATAACATGATGTATACATATATTTCTCCGTATTTAATTACATCACTGGATAGTAAATTTATCAGTACATTTCTGTTGGTTTTTGGCGTGATGGCAGTTATCAGTATTATAATTACTGGTGTGTTTATCGACAAGCATCTTAAGTTTCTTACATTGTGCGGATTGTCTCTATTCATCATGTCGTCTTTGTTATTTTCTTTATTTCATGACAACGTTTATTTCGTTATGAGCGGTGCACTTTTATGGGGGTTGGGTTTTGGTGGCGGTGCAACATTATTTCAGACTGCATCTGCACGCACTGCTGGTAATGCTGCTGATATAGCGCAGTCTCTTATGGTAACTATCTGGAATATGGCAATTGCTGGTGGCGGTCTTGCAGGCGGTTTATTACTGGATCAGTTTGGTATTTTATCCCTTCCTGTGGTGTTAACAGCACTATTAATATTTTGTCTTTTTATTGTTAAGATAAGTAAGGCTCAAGGATTTTTACGTATATTGAACTAAAAGAGGAATATATGAATCTGTTGATCGACTTGCATATGCATACTCATGCAAGTGCACATGCCTACAGTTCAGTGTTTGAATACATCATGGAGGCTAAGCGTAAAAATATGCTGGCGATAGCAATAACGGATCATGGACCTGCTCTTGATGATTCCTCTCACAAGTGGCATTTTCTTAATATGAATGCTATCCCAGAACTAGTAGACGGGCTCCGAATTTTAAAAGGAATTGAAGCCAATATTTATAAGGACAGCAGTATTGATTGCGATAACCTGATGTCTGAAAAACTCGATTTTGTCATGGCGGGATTTCACGATGCAGTGTATCCCCCATGTTCTGATGTAACAAAAAATACAGACTGTCTTATGAAAGTGATAAATCATCCATCTGTGAAAATTATCGTTCATCCTGGCAATCCGAAGTTTCCTGTTGATTACCGGGCTATTGCCACTGAGGCTGCCAGAAATAATGTCGCACTAGAAATAAATAGTGGTTCTGCTGTTGCCCGCAAAGGGAGTTCGGCAAACTGCCGTGAGATTATCGAAGAAGTTAAGTCCGCTGGAGGATATGTTTCTGTCGGTTCGGATGCACATTACTGCTCTCAGATGGGGAATTTTGACCATGCGCTGAAACTGCTGGAAGAACAGCAGTTTCCAGAAGAGAGAGTCTTAAATTCATCTCTTATGATTACATTGTCTTTTCTTGAAATTAAGAAGTAATTATATCTATAGTTACTTCCTTTTTGAATCTAAGAGTTTGAGTTTTCACTTTGATTGTTTTCAACCACACTGTTAATGAACTCCGTACGTAGAGGAATATCTACTTTTTTATTCCATGCAAGACCTAACACCCATTCACTATGAAAGTCTGTTAAAGCTTCACACGAAAAGTTGGATTTTAAAAATGAAATTATACTGTGAGGAAGGAGCGTGACCCCCATACGTGATCCAACTAGAGCCAGCACGCTATACACATTTGTCAGATATTGAACAGGTTTCTTGTCGAGGTGACGATGTTTAAGATAATCACTGATGACGTGATAGAGTTCTGGATTACTGATTTCACTTAGTAAAATAATATTGTGCGTGTCGATTAAATCATCGATACTTTTCTTTCTGTTTTTTATATCAGGATGAGTCACAACGCATAGGTAATCGTTACCAAGTGGCATGAAAGATAAAGTATCACCTTCTGTTTTTCGCATAAAACCTAAATCAATCCGGCCTTTAAGTAACTCTTGTTCTTGTTGTACTGAAGGCATTTCAATAAGTTTTATATTAATATTTGGATATTGGTTATTGAATGCATTAATAATATTGGGGATAATATTTAGAAAAGATGAGGTATATCCAATATTAAGATTACCAGTTTTGCCTGTGCGGATTTTTTTTGCGACACATAAAAAGTGATTTATTTGTTCATCAAGCACTAGGGCATTCCGGTAAAGCATCTCCCCTTCCGCGCTCAGTCTTGCACCATGATTATCACGTTCAAAAAGAGATAAATCTAATTCTTGCTCAAGAAGGTTTATCTGCTTTGTCAGAGCAGGTTGAGTAATGAATAGTTTCTCAGCAGCTTCTCTGTAGCTCCGACTTTGAGACAGTATAATGAACGATTTCAGTAGTTTATTATCCAAACTATATAACTCCTTACTTATTCGTGCTTTAAGCAATTATCTGATTCGATTATTACAGCCCAGTAGCGATAGGGCTGAGTTGCACACTGCATACCTCAGTGCGGGACAGAAGTGCAGGGGATCTGTTCCTTTGTTGATTTACACAATCCGATGTTAAAAATTTCTTCATCAGTAATATAATGATTCTTCTTAATGATTTTTGTTTATAATTCATGAGCTTACGATGTCTCCATGTTATGTCTTCCAAAGCGAATATCAATAGTAGTAGACAATTTTCTTATCAAAGAGTAATCTACCATCTAGTAGGTTGGTGCTGAGTCGCACATACCCTACATTTAAAATTACACTACATCTTCAGGAGTTGTCATGACTAATTCAAAAAAACCTTTTGCTGACGCTAATGTTATTCGCGGTACACGAGAAGCTATTCGCCAGCAGCCAGAGCTGGGCAATCTCACCTTTAACATGAAGAGTAAATCCAACGGTGGGGTATCCGTCCGTGTGGAAACTCATGCGACTATCCAGAACGGCCAGGTTGATACCAGTCGCTCCGGAAAATTTGCTAATGTTGGCGATGAACCTGCTGATTTATCGGGTACTGATAGCGGTATGGGCCCAGCTGAGTACATTTTGCAGGCACTTGCCGGCTGTTATACCGCGACTCTGACTGTGATGGCGGCAGAAAAGGGCATTGAGCTTGATGGTATTGAACTTGACCTGAACTTCGACATTAATCTGAACGGTTTCCTGGGTCTTGACGAAAAAGTTCGCAACGGGGCGAAAGCGATCCGTGTTGGCGTTAAGCTCTCCAGTCCGACCGCCAGCCGTGAACAGCTTGAAGAAATGGTTCGTGCACTGCCAGAAAGCTCGCCGATCCACGATACGTTGGCGAACCCGGTCAATATTGATACTCGGTTGGTGTAGGTAAAGCTCAGAGAGGGAAATGCCTGAACACTGTCATTTCCCTACTGCCTGATGGCTATTAACTCCGACCAAAACGCGTTATCAGAAAGGTTAAATTACTGTTGTGAACTAATGTCCCCTTGCAGGGAACAACAGGCGCAGATAATATCTACCAACTAGTAGATTATAATTGTGAGGATTATATGTCAGTCATGACACGAGAAAGGCTTCTGAATGAAGCGGACCATCTGATGCGCGAACGGGGTTACTCTGCATTCAGCTATGCTGATTTGTCAAAGAGCATTGGTATCACTAAGGCCAGTATTCATCACCACTTCCCAACCAAAGACGTTTTGGGCGAACAAGTGGTGATTCAGGCCCATACCGATACCAAAAACCGATTTGAACAGATTGAAGCGACGGAGAATACGGTTGCGCAGATGCTTACCGCCTATGTAGAGCTTTTCATCGAAAGCTATCGCACGTCGCGTATGCCGCTGTGCTGTGCTTTGTCTTCGGAAATGGCCAATCTGCCACCGAATATCAGAGTACAGGCGACCGAATATTTCGATATGCAGATTGCCTGGTTGACCAAGATTGTCAGCCGTGGTGTTGATGCAGGGGAGCTGACTGCTGACCTGCTGCCATCAAAAATGGCTCTGCTTATTTTGAATTTATGCGAGGGCGCTAGCGTTGTTTCCCGGGCGATTAATAAGCCTGAGCTTTTCAACGATACGCTTGAACAGATCCTAATGATTGTTAAAAGAAAATAATTCTGGATATGACCCCATGTTAGATTGGAATGAATACCGCTCAGAAGTGATGCAACGTGTTGGTGATCTGGGTAAGTTGACCCCGGAAACACTAAAAGGCGTCATGGCTTTGGGCAACGCCGGCAATAAGACCAACCTCCTGGGCGCGAAAGTGCGTGAACTGATTGCACTGGCTTGTGCGGTGACGACTCGCTGTGATGGTTGCATCGCCGTCCATGCCGAAGCTGCCGTTAAAGCTGGCGCCACAGAAGAAGAAATTGCTGAAGCCCTGGGTGTGGCAATCAACCTGAATGCAGGCGCTGCCGTTGTCTATTCCGCACGTACGCTGGATGCGATTAAGCAACTGAAAGCGCAATAGTTATCGCGTTGAAAATATAAAAGGGCATGACTGCCCTTTTTTCACTTCTGACATACATTTTCATCATGCTCTCTGGCATTAGGTCTGATATGGCTTACATTGCCCTTTATCAGAACGAAAACAGACTTTATTCCTCGTTAAACACATTTCTTACCCATTCGGCCAAAGCCTGAACGCCCGGTCGGTTAAGGTTTTCTCGTGGCATAATGAGGTCATATCCTCGCCCGGCGGGTATTTCTATTTCAAAAGGGGCAATCAGTCGGCCCTCATCGAGGTAATGTCGAATGAGTCGTTTTCTGCCCATGATGATACCGCCGCCATTGAGTGCCGCTTCAATAGACATCTGACAATTGTTGAAGCTCAAAAAATTATCTTCAACAGGCAGGTTTTTGCCAGACTCCCTGCACCATTCTCGCCATTCGGAAAAAACATTCTGGGAGTCAACGGATTCAGACGTATGAATGAATGGGACTTCAGCTAACCAATGGTTTGCTTGCCTGATTTTTTTTGCAAGAGATGGAATACAGACGGGAACCAGCGTCTCTTCAGATAACCGTTCGCAGTAGAGATCGGGGTATTTCAGATTACTGTAGTAGATAGCGACATCTACTCGTTCGAGATTAAAATCTACCAGACCGGCTCTCACTCTGAAATTGATATTCAGCCCCGGCCACCGTTCGGTAAATACCGGTAAGCGCGGCATCAGCCAGAGAAAAGCGAAGGTAGGTGGAAGGCCGACAGACAAGGTTCCTCTTAGCCCCTGCACGCGAATATCTTCTATTTCATCACTGATGCGTTTAAGTGAAAACGCGAGTACGCCAAGTAAACGCTCCCCTTCATCGGTCAACTGAAGCTTTCTGGTCATTCTAATAAACAGTCTGAATCCGAGCATGGATTCAAGAGAACGAATGCGTTGGCTAACGGCCCCTTGCGTCAGATTGAGAGTAGTCGCCGCCTTAGTAAAGCTCATATGCAGTGCTGCCGTTTCAAACGTATGCAATAGTGCCAGTATGTTCTGTTGAGCGAGCATTCATCATTTTCCTTCTTAATTTTCTCTTATGCATTATTTACAGTAATGCATACCCCGGAATTGATCGTTTGTCCACTAAGCCCCTTGTCCTCTTTAATTGGCCCAACAGACGTCCTGACAACAACGATGAGGGGAATATCTAATGAAGGGTCTTAAGTTAGTGGTTATTGGAGCGGGTTCAAGCTACACACCTGAACTGATGGAAGGCATTATCAAGCGTCAAAATGAATTTCCGATTCGCGAGTTATGGCTGGTTGATATTGAGGATGGCCGTGAAAAAATGGCGATTATCGCGGGCCTCACCCGACGGATGCTGGAAAAAAATGGGCTGGATATACCGGTTTATGAAACCCTTGACCGCACAGAAGCACTGCTCGGTGCCGATTTTGTTTGTTCTCAGTTCAGGGCCGGCTGCCTGGACGCACGGATCAGCGACGAAAGGATATCGCTGAAATACGACATGATCGGTCAGGAGACCAATGGTCTGGGTGGATTTGCCAATGCATGCCGCACTATCCCGATTGCATTGGCTATAGCGAAAGAAATGGAACAACTGTGCCCGGATGCCTGGTTGCTGAACTTCACCAACCCGTCGGGAATGGTCACTGAAGCGATACTGAAACACAGCACAGTCAAAACCGTAGGGCTGTGCAACGTGCCTGTTATTATGCAAAAGGGTATTGCCAGTGCTTTAGGTGTCAGCGATATCAATGAATTTATCATGCAGGTCGCGGGACTTAATCACTTCATTTTTGCGCGCCATATTTATCATGAGGGTAAGGATAAGCTTCCTCAGGTCATTGAGCTGATTTCAGAGGGGAATGATCCGTTGGTGCCTAAAAATATTCCTCCTTTCAAATGGCCGGATCGGTTGTTGGCGAATATGGGAATGATACCTTGCCCCTACCTGCGTTATTACTACATGAGCGACGACATGTACCGTCAGGAGCTTGGCGAAGCACAAGGGGAAGGGACTCGTGGTGAGATCGTAAAGGAGCTCGAAAGAGAACTATTCGAAATTTATCGAAACCCGGAACTCGCCGAGAAACCGAAAGCGCTGGAAGGTCGGGGAGGGCAGTACTATTCGGATGCGGCATGTGAATTGATGAGCGCAATATATAACGACAAACGCATCATCATGCATGTCAATACGCGAAACGATGGTGCGATTGCGGGCCTGCCGGATGACTGTGCGGTTGAGGTCAGTTCAATGATCACCCGTTCTGGACCGATACCACTGAATGTCGAACCTTTCCCGGAAGATGTACTTCGTCTGATTCAACTGATGAAAAGCTTTGAGCAATTGACCATTGAGGCAGCCATCAGTGGTAATCGGTATACGGCATGGCGCGCTTTGGTTATTAATCCCTTGGTCAAAAGCGGCCAACTGCTTGAAAATGCATTGGATGAAGTGATCGAACATAACAAAGCGTTGATGCCGGCCTTCCAACGCTAAGCAGACTGGTCGGTTATTTTATAACAAAGCGGTTATCACTCTGAGCGAGGGGTAACCGCTTGCCGATGAGGCATCAGACCGCTAAGAGACTTTTTTAAACATAGATAAAATGGCATCACTGCCCTTTTTTCAGCTCTGACAATGCTTGCTGATAAAACCCTGCCGATTTAACACCCGGTATACGCTGGACCAACTGCCCATCCTTGAACATCAGTACGGACGGCAGTCCCCAAATTTCATATTTGGTGGTCAGTACCGGTGCCAGATCCACATTCACTTTGCCGACTTTGACGTCGCTTTCTATCTGCTCGGCAAAATGGTTAAAAATGTCTTCGCTCATCTGACAAGGTGGGCACCAGGGGGCAGAGAAACGCACCACCGCAACCCCTTCATGCCTCTCGATTTCTCTAAAATTATCTTCATTGTAAAGGGTTAATTCACGCATCATTCACTCCTGCAGGATGTAACTTGATAGTAATTCTACCTACCAGTTGGTTGGTTTGATTAACATAAAAAGCTATCATCGATAGAAAGGTGCTTAAGCGAAGACAATGCCATGTTTTATCAATGGATAAGCGTCATCTTATGTGGACGGCGTGCTGAGGATTATGATATTCACTCCATCTGAATGAGAAAACTGCCGTATTGTAAAATCGGGATTACTTTATAAAAAAGCAAGCCCATCCATAAAGTGTCGGCCTACAGGGCAGGCCTATTCCTTTTCGTAAGGCGATGATGGAAAGAACATTATCCAGTCGTATTAATGTGGGGAGTACAGCGCATGTGCTGCATACGCAGCCCCTGATGATGCGCCATATCACTATAGATGAACCCACAATCATCCTGGTCCGCCATGGCAGGAAAATAATCCGCTGGGCGCAAGAGGAGATAACGCTGGAAGCGGGGGACGCGGTGGTCATCGGGGAAGGGCACTCTTTTGATATCATCAATACACCATCACCTTTAACGGGTACGTACGAAGCATCATGGCTGAGTTTTTGTGCCGATTTCGTCCAAAACTACTGCTTCATGCATGCCCCACGTATGAGCATGAACGAAGCAAATAAAATGGCAGAGCCAGGCAACAGTTTTCGCCAGGCCTTTTATCACACTGCGGAGGCCATTACAGATACTGAAAACATACCTGAAAGTATCGTGGCCAGGCGTATGGAAGAGATGCTGAGTTGGCTGGATGAATACCGCATTTTCTTCGCGCTGAAACAACATACCGGACTGGCGATAAAAATCCGCAAACTCGTTGCAGCAGACATATCACAAGACTGGAATACTGCGCAGGTAGCAGCTGAATTTGGTATGTCGGCCACCACCCTGAGACGCCATCTGCATGCCGAAAATACGTCATTCACCCATCTGGTGACAGACATTCGCATGTGCCGCGCCCTGACACTTTTGCAGGTGACCGATCTTTCAGTCACCCGCATATCCCTGGAAGTCGGCTATGAAAATCCGTCTAAGTTCGCCGCCAGATTTCGAACCCGCTTCGGGTTCAGCCCCAGCCTGGTCCGGGTTTCCGGCCAGGCTATCGGCAACCTGGCTGCGGTTAGCGGCCCTGCGTAATCTGAAGATGCGCTTCGCCCAGTGAGTTCGCTTTTGCCATAAAGCCGACCAGGGCGGGCGTCGAGTCCGCCGTTATTCCCGGAAGTTTGTCGACACGAAGTGCCGTCAGCGTGATCTCATAACGGTGCGTTTCACCCTTCGGCGGGCAAGGGCCGCCATAACCCGGGATACCGAAATCAGTCCGGGTCTGAATAGCCCCTTGCGGGAGATTTTTGTTATCCGCCGTTATCCCAGCCGGTAACGAGTGAAGAGATGAGGGAATATTCACCACCTGCCAGTGGATCCAACCGAGGCCTGTCGGCGCATCCCTATCATAAATTTTGAGAGCGAAGCTTTGAGTTCCTGCCGGCGCGCCACTCCAGTTAAAAGAGGGGGCAAGGTTTCCACCGCTGCACCCAAATCCATAAGGTGAACTCAGGGTCTGAGCTGCAGGGAAACGGTTTTTTTCAAGCTCATGACTTGTCAGCGTAAAACTGGCTGAAAAAGCGACCTGGCTCGACAACGCCAGGCATAATGTACTGATAACAGTAAGGTGAAGTTTGGACATTTACTCTTCTCTATCGGGGTGATTAATATCCCAATGATAATGGGAGAGAAAGACTCCTCGCCGCCCTGAACCGGCCAGTCTTAGCTCCATAACGCCCAATAATGATATTTGTAATTCCCTGATTTCACAGGATGACGACCATCTCACCGACGGGAGCTCACCTTACACAGCATTCCCTGTGCCTGTCTCCGGTGACAAAAGGACAGCATGATTTGTTCTTTTATCTATTGACCAATCAACTAGTAGGTAGGTATAGTGCAGCCATACGCTTAACCGGCATCAGGAAGCGATCGTCAGCTCCCCGGCCCGCTAAGTATTAACTCCGGCCCCAGCGGGGCTTTTCTCTCTTTCGCCTTGCGAGGTATACGATGAGTAAGTTGTTCACCCCCTACAATCTGTCAGGCATGCAGTTAAAAAACCGCGTGGTCATGGCCCCGATGACCCGCACCCGCACAATGAACGACGTGCCGGATGACGTCGTTGCACTTTACTACGCCCAGCGCGCCTCTGCGGGGCTGCTTATTACCGAAGGCATGCCTGTTTCTGAAGAAGGGCGCGGCTATCTGTATACCCCGGGGATCTACAACGCTGCACACGTTCAGGGCTGGCGCAAAGTGACCGATGCGGTACATGCGAAGGGCGGTCGTATTTTTGCTCAGTTGTGGCATGTGGGCCGGATGTCTCATATCTCAATTCAGCCGGGCAACATCGCGCCAGTTTCCGCCGGTACCGTACAAGCGGTTAACACCACCGTCTTTGCACTGACCGAGTCTGGCGAACCGGGGCCTGTCGTTCCAAGCCAGCCGCGTGCGCTGGAAACCGCAGAAGTTCGACGAGTTACCGCTGACTTTGTCCATTCAGCGCGTCTGGCAATGGAGGCCGGGTTTGACGGCGTGGAAATCATGGCGGCTAACGGCTTCATTTTCGACCAGTTCCTCAGCAGTGAACTGAACCCCCGCACTGATGAATACGGTGGCTCTGTGGAAAACCGTCAGCGGTTCCTGCTGGAAACGGTTGATGCCATCTCTGCGGCTATTGGTAGCAATAAGGTAGGCTTGCGCATTTCACCGTTCGGGCGGATTTACGACCTGGCGCCTTATGAAGGTGAAGAAGAGATTTGGGCCAGTATCGCTGCGGCCCTCGGCCAACGTGAGCTGGCTTATGTGCACCTCTATTATCAACCTGTTTATACCCAGGCACCGGTACCTGCCGGTTTCAAAGCCGCGTTCCGTAAAACTCTGGGGGGCACCGTTATTGCCGCCGGCGGCTTCACCCGCGAGATTGCCGAAACCGCACTTGAGGCAGACGAACTGGATCTTGTTGCGTTTGGCGTGCCGTACATCGCCAACCCTGATCTGGTCGAAAGAATGCAGAACGGCTGGCCGCTGGCTGAAAGCGATCGCACGACGTATTACGGCGTGACGGGGTCGCCGGAAAAAGGCTACACCGATTATCCCGCCTGGGAAGCCAACTAACGCCACGAAGCCGGTGGTATTTGCGGTGCCCACATAAAGAGGCACCGCCAGACGACATTAATGGGGGATTCAGGAGCCAATATGCAAACCCTTAAGCCGATTATTACGATAGATATCTGGTCAGATCTGGTCTGCCCCTGGTGTTGGATTGCCAAAAAGCGTTTCGAACAGGGCCTTGCCGCCTTTGAACACAAGGAACAGGTCGTGGTCCGCCACCACAGTTTCCGTATTTCCGGCGACCGGCCTGCCGTGCCGTTCCGCAAAGCCCTTTACAAGAAGTTTGGCGGGGAACATGGGGCGGAACTGATGATGAATCAGGTGGGCACGGCCGGTAAGGCAGAAGGGCTCCAGTATAACTTTGACACCATGCTCTTTGGCGATACCGAAGATGCCCATACGCTGCTCGCGGCTGCACGTCACGCCAATATGGGCGACGCCATGGCAGAACGGTTTTATCGGGCCAGTGTGACTGAGGGGCGTTCCATTTTCGATCCGCAGGAGCTCATTGCGTTAGCTACAGAAGTGGGCATGTCCAGAGCCGACGCTGAAAGTGCCCTTGCCAATGAGGCCTTCCGTGCATCGGTGGCTGAAGATGAAGCCCATGCCCGGTCGATCGGGGTCAGCGGTGTCCCGCTGTTCCTGCTCAATGAAAAATATGCCATCAGCGGCGCGCAATCTGCGGACAACTTCCTGAACGCGTTGAAGCAAGTCTGGGAAGAAAAAGCGGCTGAATTGGCAAAAACCGACGGCCAGACCTGCGGCGCTGACGGTTGCAGCATCTGAAACCTGAACGAGCCGGCTGCATGACTGCCGGCAAATCTACCCTGCAAATAACGGAGTTCAAAATGAGCGATGACTTTAAAGGCAAAAAACTGCTTGTCGTGGGTGGCACCAGCGGCATGGGTCTGGAAACGGCGCGTATGGTGCTGAAAGCCGGTGGCAGCGTGGTACTGACGGGCAATAAAAAAGACAAGGCAGAAGCGGTCCGCAAAGAGCTGAGCCCACTGGGTTCCGTGTCCGTGATTGCGGCAAACCTGATGACCGAAGAGGGCATGAACGCCATTCGTCAGGAGATTAATGCTAATCATCGCGATATTAGCCTGATGGTCAATGCGGCCGGGATCTTCATGCCGAAAGGCTTTACCGAGCATTTGGAAGCCGATTACGACATGTACCTGATGTTGAACCGGGCAACCTTCTTCATCACGCAGGACGTGGTGAAGAACATGCTGGCCGACGGCCGTGAAGGGGCGATTGTGAACGTGGGCTCCATTGGCGCGCAAGCCGCACTCGGCGACTCACCGGCTTCCGCGTACTCCATGGCCAAAGCCGGTCTCCACGCCTTGACACGCAACCTGGCCATTGAGCTGGCCAGTGCGGGTATCCGCGTGAACGCGGTCTCGCCAGGGATCGTGCATACCCCGATTTATGAAGGCTTCATGGCGAAAGAAGACATTGCCGGCGCAATGCAATCGCTGAACGCTTTCCATCCGCTGGGGCGTGTCGGCACGCCGGAAGATGTGGCCAATACCATCTTCTTCCTGTTGTCCGACAAAGCCTCTTGGGTGACTGGCGCAATCTGGGATGTCGATGCCGGTATCATGGCCGTTCGCAGATAAGCTCGTCGTAACCTCGCAAAGCCGCCCCATGATGGGGCGGCTGATAGGTATCTTGCTTGTAATTCAACCATTCTGAAAGTTAACATAATGAAAAAATTGAAATTTACCTTCAAAAATGCAGAAGGTGAGGAAC
Organism: Rouxiella sp. S1S-2; assembly: GCF_009208105.1. Lineage (NCBI taxonomy): Bacteria > Pseudomonadati > Pseudomonadota > Gammaproteobacteria > Enterobacterales > Yersiniaceae > Rouxiella > Rouxiella sp. S1S-2. Next base: position 3,527,205 of record NZ_WFKL01000001.1, on the reverse strand, counting down.
TTGCCGGGTTGCTTGAATTGCCAGAAAATCCAAAAGCCTTTGCCCTGTTGGCGCACTGCTTTACCTGCGGGAAGGATCTGAAAGGTGCTGCACGCATTGCCAGGAAACTGACAGAAAATTCAATTGCGGTGCTTCGCTTTGATTTCACCGGGTTAGGCAACAGCGAAGGCGATTTTTCCAATACCAATTTTTCCTCGAATATTTCTGACCTGCTGTGCGCGGTCGATTATCTTCGTCGGGAATACGAGGCTCCTTCGCTGCTGATTGGTCACAGCCTTGGCGGTTCGGCAATCCTCTCTATTGCAGCCAAAGTGCCTGAAGCCAGAGCGGTCGTAACCATAGGTTCGCCAGGCGAATTGACGCATGTACAGCGGTTGTTCAAAGACAATATCGAAGATATCAGGAACCATGGCGCTTTCCCGGTAGAGCTTGCAGGCCGGGTATTCACGCTAAAAAAGCAAATGCTGGATAACATTCAGGAGCATAAAATAGCGCAAAAGGTATTTACCATGAATAAGCCGTTGCTGATTTTTCACGCTCCCAATGATGATACCGTGCTGATTGAACAGGCAGAGAAAATTTTTAAAGCCGCCAGACACCCCAAAAGCTTTATCTCACTGGGTGAAGCAGATCATCTTCTGACGCATCCTCAGGATGCGGAATATGTTGCCGGGATTATCGTTGCCTGGAGTTCTGCTTACATTTAAAGGGCGTGTAAAGCTTCGTGAAGCTGCAGGTGCTGTCGTTGGCCACTGAATAAATGGGCGTAGCATTTTGGTTGCACATACAAGACTGCGTAGCATGCTTTCTTTACGCGAAAAAAGCCCTGCTTAGATGCAGGGCTAAGGGCATTGTTGCTATGGTTTATTTTTATAATTTCCCTGGCATTGCTCAACTTCCAGGTTTATTACCTTCAAGTTGAGATTCAATTAATTTAACTTTAACGCTCTCTTATTTTCCTGGAAAAATTGAAGTCAATTCGCGGGCGGTATCGACCAGAAGCTCACCGTTTTTGTAACTCTCGCTCACTTCTCCGTTCTTGCCGATAGCGGTTTTAGGCCGTTCAATAAACTGCCCCAGCGGAGTCGCGTTCTCATCCAGTACCACGGCAAACGGAATTTTGACTTTATCGACACCAAAGTGTGCTTTAAAGACGGCTTCGGCCTTGTCGCGGGTGATAATACCCAGACGTATTGCCGGCGTTGACGCGGCAATGGCATGGATTACAGGCAAGTTTTTATGGCAGTCGGGGCACCACATTTCAGCAGCTACCAGAATGCTGTACGAACCCGGAAGTTGCGAGAGCTTACTGATGACATCGTCAGGTAATGCCTCGTTGGCAAGCCCCTCAAAATGCCGCAATGCGTTGCGGTCTTCTTCTGCTCCGCCAACAAATTCGTTATAATCTGATGCTGCTTCGAGCAGTACGTTGAAATCTTGCATATGTTCTCCTTTGTTAGTAACGGGTCTACGGCTTCACATAAATCTGGCAATGATAAAGGCCAATGCTCCGTGCATGACCTGAAAAGGCGTACCATTTTAGTGTCTGGCTGCCATAAGTAGATATTGTCATCCTACCTACTAATTGATAGATTATCACGTAATTTGTTAATTTTGAGGCGTCACGCTGATGGGGCGGTCTGTTGGATTCAAGATAGTGATAGCAATGATGGCATTCGCAGCCAATTCCGTGCTCTGTCGGATTGCGTTGAAAGGCGAACATATTGATCCGGTGACGTTCAGTGACCTTCGCCTGATGAGCGGGGCGGTGGTCTTGTTACCACTGTTGTTGAGACGTGAGGGGAAAAAGCAGGGCGTCTGGAGCTTGAAAAGCGGGTTCTTTCTTATGGCCTACGCCCTGTGTTTCTCCCTTGCCTATATCCATTTGGATACAGGGACAGGTGCTTTGCTCTTGTTTGGCGTTGTGCAACTGGCGATGGTGGCCCATGGCCTTTTCCATGGGGAAAGGCTGTCTTTTTCCAGAGCAACGGGGCTTGGGCTGGCTGTAGCCGGCATGGCTGCTCTTCTCTTACCTGGTGCCAAAGCGCCCCCCTTGGGCAGCGCTGTTCTGATGGCGCTTTCAGGCCTTGCCTGGGCGGCTTATACCCTCTGCGGAAAGCGCTCTCCTGATGCTGCGCAGGCAACTGCGGCAAACTTCATCCTTGCTGTACCTTTTGCCCTGGTGTTGTCGCCGTTCATTAGCCAGGGAGCGCACTTCGACGGTATCGGAATTGTCCTGGCAATACTCTCTGGTGCCGGTGCTTCTGCCGGAGCCTATGTGCTGTGGTATTCACTTTTACCTCGTCTTGAGTCTGTTGCAGCCAGTACGGTTCAGTTGAGTGTGCCCTGTCTGGCGATGCTGGGAGGCGTAACATTTTTGGGCGAGTCACTGAGCCTCAGAATGGCATTTTCAACGCTGGCAGTCCTTGCGGGCATTCTGTTGGTGATCAAGGCACCGGGTCAGAAAATACGGCACTGATATCAACGTGCCAGTCATGACTTGATCACTCTGCAAATGGTTTTTCAGGTTTTAAAGCAATGGAATATCTAATCGTTAGCAAAATCAGTGACGCTGTGACCTCTTTGGACAAACTAATCGGGTAACCTCTATGAAATACGATTTTGATGAAGCAGTGGACAGGGCAGGGACAGACAGCTTAACCGTCGACGGCTGGCGTGAATATATGTTTGGTGCCCATGAAGGCCCCGCGCCGGAAGTACCGGCCAATGGTTTTATAAACCTCTGGGTAGCAGACATGGCTTTTTCCACCCCCGAGCCGGTGCTTGAAGCCATACGCTCCCGGTTAGATAAAAAAATTCTTGGCTACACCCGCATTTATGACAGGGATTACTATGAGATTTTTGGGGCCTGGTGTGAAAGGAATTACGGATACCGGTTTCAGGAAGAAAGCATTGTTTTCTCCCCCGGTATTATCCCTGCGCTTAACCGATTGGTGCCGTTACTGACCCACGAAGAAGACAGCATCCTCATCCTGACCCCTTCTTACGCACCGTTTAAAAAAGCCGGAGACTATAGCGGTCGTCGCGTCGTCGATTGCCCGCTTAGAAATAACGAAGGCCACTGGGCGGTAGATTTTGAGGCAATGGAACAAGCCCTGAGCGATGACCAGCAGCGAATTAAAGCCTTCTTTCTCTGTAACCCGCATAATCCCACCGGGCGAGTTTGGCGACGTGATGAGTTGCAGAAAATGATAGCGTTATGCCTTAAACATGATGTGTGGGTTATTTCTGATGAAATCCACTGTGATTTATCCCGCTCGGGCGTCACGCATATTCCCGCCGCGTCAATTTTTCCTGAAAATCATAAAATTATCACCTGCATGTCGACCAGCAAAACGTTCAACCTGGCGGGTAACCTGCTGGCAAACATCATGATCCCTGATGCCTCAGTGAGAGCCGAATGGCTTCGCCTGCATGATGATTTTATCTCTCCGCTGAGCCTGGTGGCTAACAAGGCCGCCTGGTCCGAGTGCGATGAGTGGTTGACTCAGGTCAGGCACTACATTGACGAGAACTTCCGTTTTCTGCAGGACTACCTGGGGACATATCATCCGCTGGCCCGTTTTATCATTCCAGAAGGGACTTATCTTGCCTGGATTGATATCTCTCGTCTGGTAGATGTCAGTAATCAGGAAGAGGTAACCCTCTTTTTTGCCAGACATGCGGGTGTATTGCTTGAAGGGGGGCAAATGTTTGTCAGTAACGGCGACGGGCACATCCGCCTTAATCTGGCTTGTCCACGCGCTATGCTTGCTGAGGGGCTCAACCGCATAAGCAAGGCATTGAGTGCCAGTTCTGGCGATGCTACCTGAACGATGACCGCAGCGATGCTGCCTGGAGAACAAAATGACGAAACACTATGACTATATCGCGATTGGTGGTGGTAGCGGTGGTATCGCCTCAATCAACCGTGCGGCGATGTATGGGCAGAAATGCGCTTTGATAGAAGCCCGGGAGTTGGGCGGGACTTGCGTCAATGTGGGGTGTGTACCGAAAAAAATAATGTGGCACGCTGCGCAAATCGCAGAGGCCATTCATCTTTATGGCCCAGACTATGGCTTCGATACCACATTAAACCGCCTCGACTGGGCTACCTTGCTAAAAAACCGCAGTGCCTATATCGATCGTATTCATACTTCATACGAAAATGTGTTAGGTAAAAACAAGGTAGATGTCATCAAAGGTTTTGCCCGGTTTGTGGACGCGCATACGGTGGAGGTCAACGGGGAAACGATTACCGCTGACCATATATTGATAGCCACCGGTGGTCGCCCTAGCCATTCCTCTATTCCGGGAGCGGAATACGGAATTGATTCAGATGGTTTTTTTGCGCTTGAGGCGCTACCGGAGCGCACTGCAGTTGTTGGTGCAGGCTACATTGCTGTTGAACTGGCAGGTGTTCTCAATGCATTGGGGTCAAAAACCCATTTGTTCGTACGTAAGCATGGGCCTTTGCGCAGTTTTGACCCGTTGCTCACAGAAACACTGGTTGAAGTCATGAACGTCGAAGGCCCAACGTTGCACACCCAAGCGATCCCCACTGCAGTGGTCAAAAACCAAGACGGCAGCCTGACACTGAAGCTGGAAGATGGTCGTGAACAAACGGTTGACTGTTTGATCTGGGCGATTGGCCGTGAGCCAGCCAATGACAAGTTGAACGTTGAGATGGCGGGTGTTGAACTCGATGAAAAAGGGTACGTCAAAGTTGATAAATATCAGAATACCAACGTGCCGGGTGTTTACGCGGTGGGTGATAATACCGGTGCGGTTGAGTTAACACCGGCAGCTGTTGCTGCGGGCCGTCGCCTTTCAGAACGCTTGTTTAACAACAAGCCGGATGAGTATCTGGATTACAACAATATCCCCACAGTCGTCTTTAGCCACCCAACAATAGGTACCGTTGGCCTGACTGAACCCCAGGCGCGTGAGGAATATGGTGATGATCAGGTGAAAGTTTATCAGTCATCTTTTACCTCCATGTACACCGGCGTGACGCGTCATCGCCAGCCATCCCGCATGAAGCTGGTATGTGTGGGGTTGGAAGAGAAAATCGTCGGTATCCACGGTATCGGTTTAGGCATGGATGAAATACTGCAAGGCTTTGCTGTTGCGCTGAAAATGGGAGCAACGAAGAGAGACTTCGACAATACCGTGGCAATTCACCCAACTGCGGCAGAAGAATTTGTCACGATGAGATAATGGTGAGTAGTGCCATTTAGCACGTGACGGGAGGGCTGGAGGTTTGTTAAACAACGGCCCGTAATGAGTACGTATTATATTGAGATAAGAATGAACAAATACATCCTCGCGTTATCTGCTGCACTTATCGGCTCGCAGGTTCAGGCAGCAACGCCCGCAGCGCTTCCCGCACCGATCAAGCAGTTGGAAAAACAAGGTATAGAAATAATCAAACCCTTCACGGCTCCCGGTGGGGTTCAGGGCTGGTTGGGAAAATATCAGGGAACGGGGGTGACAATTTATCTGACCCCCGATAAAAAACATGCCATATCAGGTTATATGTACGATGAGAATGGAAGTAACCTCAGCGAACAGGTCATAAAAGAGGAGATTTACATCCCTGCTGGCCGCGAGATGTGGAAAACACTGTCCAAAGCTGCCGGTATCACGGAAGGCAGTAATAATGCAAATTGTCAGATTGTCGTGTTTGCCGATCCTTTCTGTCCTTACTGTACAAAATTCAGACAGGAAGTGCAGCCCTATATTAAGGACAATAAAATCGCTATGAAAACGCAGTTAGTGGGTGTCATGCAGCCCGACAGTGGCCGTTACGCGGCTGCGATATTGTCTTCTGAAAACCCCGCGAAGGTCTGGCAGGATTTCGAGTTGTCGGGTGGCAAAAACAAGCCTGCACTTTTGGAGAAAACGCCGCAGCCGATTTTCTCGCAGATCCAATACAACCAGAAATTGATGGAAGATGTGGGGGCAAGCGGTACGCCAGCAATTTATTATCTTAACCACGCCAACATGCTTCAACAGATCGTCGGTCTGCCGGACCAGGAACAGATGGCCAATCTTATAGCGTGTAAATAGTTTCTGAGTCACTGGCTGCGAAATGGGTAAATTCACACATGGATGTGGGGATTTTATGAGTACACCCCTTAAAATCCTATTTTTATCTTGTGCTTATGTGGCTATCAGATCTTTTCGCTATGTGTTTTGTACTGCTTTAGAATGGCGCAGCGCAAAGTGAACGGATTGAAATGTAAATCAGCTACCCTAACTAACGAAACCCGATGCAACCTGGAGAAAAGACATGAACAGAGCTCAATTGTTTTCTTATCTTTTTTTAACGGGATTTTCCGTTATAGCGTTTGCCTGTCAGGGAGGTGAAGGCGGGAAAGGCGGAACTGGAGGAAAAGGGGGATCCGTGGTAATCGGTAATCAAAACGGTGGGGCTGGTCTTAATGGAAAAAACGGAAAATCTGGGATGAATGGTTGTCCCGGTGGAACTCAGGCCGCACCCGATGGGCATTTTTATCTGCGAGGAACACATGAGCAATGTAACCCGTTTCACGCCAAAAAACAGAAATCACAGGCCACAGCGTCACTGATTGAGAGCACATAATGTAAAGCCTTGCCACCGTCTAAAAAACTCTGGTCTCTTCACCCATTATCATCAGATGTGTCAGCTATCACACCGCCAAAAGATAAGACTCATTTGCTCATGTCAAAAGAGCAGGTAAAAGTGTAATCTTATGAGTAAATTGCAGGGGTAACAGTTTAACTCAGCTGATATTGTCTTTGGATGAAGATGGAATGCTCTATGCCTAAACGTATAAAAAACAGCCGCTGGTCAGGTTACGATCCCCGCTATATCTATTCTCTCGTCGTCCGACGTTACTTTGTTGAGATGAAGACCAAAACTGAGATTGCTGAAGAACTCGAGATTTCGAGATTTAAAGCGGCGCGTCTTATCGATGAGGCAATAAAGGAAGAGTATGTGAAGTTTCTCTTTCCAAAGCAGCAACTGCTTGACGAAGAGATCGCACTTAATCTCTGCGGAAAGTATGGTCTGCAGAAGGCAATCGTGCTTTCCGTGTCAGAATCCTGGTCCAATCAGGAAGAACTGAATGAGAAGCTGGGTGGTATCACTGCAAGTTATCTCAACAATAATCTCGCTGAGGGAATGAAGGTTGGTATTGCCTGGGGACGCGTTTTATCCAGCACAGTGAGTCAACTCACCAGCTTGCCGGCATTAGATGTTGTTCAGCTATCTGGCGTTCATCCCGGCATTGAATTTAGCCAGGGCCCGATCGACCTTATCCACAGACTGTCGACTATCTCTCAGGGCAAGGCTCATCCTATGTATGTGCCGATGTGGGTGGATGATGAAAGCCTGGCCCAAAAACTGGCCAGTGATCCGGCTGTGGTGGATACCCAACAATATTATTCTCAGCTGGATGTTGTCATCACCGGTATTGGCGCCTGGAAAACGGGCTCATCCAGTTTGTGTGATATTTTTCCCGAGTCGTGGCAAAAAAATCTGTTTGAGAAAGATATCGCTGCGGATGTCTGCATTACTCTCGTTAACAGTAAAGGCGAGATCCTTGATAGCCCGATGAGCCGTCTTGGGTTTGGTATTTCCACCGAACAATTGCGTAACACGAAAACCGTGATTGGTGTGGCGGGGGGAGAACAGAAGTATGAAGGCATCGTCGCTTCCCTCAAGTCAGGCCTTTTAGATGTGTTAATCACTGACTTCGATACTGCGGTGAAGCTTGTCAATTCCTGATTGAAATAGATCCCGGAACATCAGCAACAGGGGCGTAGCCCGCGCCCTTGATCACCTTCCTCTCAGGCATGCATTAGGCACTGCTATCAGTCATTCAGTAAACCCTCATGACTTAGATCAGAGCATGGCCAAATCCTCTGACATAGGTCAGTTCGCATATATAAACCTTCAAAAAATCTATTATCCGTCTGATTTATAATAAAAATTTTACTTCCCCTCTCCGGTTGACTTGATTGATCTAAAAGATGAATTACTCGATATTGCTCATATGAGCAATTATTTGCGTGCACTTATGCATTTATTTTGTGATCAGCTTATAACTTTTGCATGTTTTCTGTTTGCGCGGAAAATTGGCATGCTATAACTGCTCATCTGATCTATTTGGTTTGCTCTAATGAGCAAAAAAGGCGAGGTGAAAAGGTGAGTACAGTCGCTATTAATGTTGCAGATGGTGCAGCATTCAAAAATTACGATGAGGTGCTGCAGCACATCCATGAAAAGCTGTATTCAGAAGGGATAGTGAAAAAGACCTATCTGGCAGCACTGCGCGAACGCGAAGCCATGTATCCAACCGGTATTTTGCTTGATGGTTATTCTGTGGCGATCCCACATTGCGACAGCAACCAGGCCAACAGCCCGTCGATTTATATTATTCGCTTACCTGAACCGGTTCAGGTTGATCAGGCTGATGGCGACGATAAATTGTGGGTCAAACTCATTATCAATTTGGTCGTTACCGATCCGGCTAATCAGTTGCAACTGCTGAAGGCCCTTTTTAGTAATCTTCAAATGGAAGACTTTTATCAAAATTTACTTGAGCTTCCTTCCGAGAAAGCGCAGGCACTTTTTATTTCCACCGTCATGCAATAAGAGTTCAGGAGCATAATGATGATTAATATCCTCGTAGCCTGCGGGAGCGGTGTCGCAACGTCAACTATCGCTGCTGATGAAGTGAAATCCGTGTGTACAGAATATGGCATTACTCAGTTCAAAATAAATAAATGCAGTATGTCAGAACTTCCTTCTGAATTACAGAATGCTGATGTGATTTTAACCACGAATAACTACAAAGGTGATATCGGAAAACCGCATATGAGTGTGGCCGGGTTTATCACCGGGATTAATGAAGCTGTGTTACGAAAAAAACTAGGGGATTTATTAACAGAGCTGGCTAAAAACTAATAAGAAAACATAGGGGATGACAAGATGGACATGTTAAAAAACATAATGCTAACGATAACAAGCATGGGGGCAACGGCAATCCTACCACTTGTCATCTTCATTTTGGGTTTGGTTTTCCGCATGAAAGTCGGTGCTGCCATTAAGTCTGGTATCACCGTGGGTATCGGTTTCATTGGTTTAGGTTTGGTTGTTAATCTGTTGAGTACATCCCTGCAGCCGGCAATTGCCTACTATTCAAAACTGGGAAGCGGATTCACTGTGGCTGATATCGGATGGCCTGCGGTGGGAGCGGCCGCATGGGTGGCACCCTTTGCCGCTTTAGTTGTTCCAGTGGGTATTATTCTTAATTTGCTACTTGTTCGGCTTAAATTAACCAAAACGCTGAACGTTGATATCTGGAATTATATGCACTTCCTGGTTCCCGGCGCGCTGGCCTATTTCGTGTTTGACAGCTTCTTTATCGGTTTTGGCGTGGCAGTCGCACTTAGCGTTATCGCTCTGTTTATTGGCGATTTAATTGCTCCCCGTTGGCAGAAATATTATGGCCTGGAAGGGACGACCTGTACCACCATGATCCATATAGGCTGGACATTACCTTTTGCACTGCTGGTCAATAAAATTATCGACCTGATCCCCGGCCTGAACAAGCTCGACGTTGATTTGGAGAGCGTACAGAAACGTCTGGGTGTGTTTGGTGAACCCGCTATCATCGGTGTCATTGTAGGTTGTCTGCTTGGACTGCTGACTAAACAGCCTGTGACCACTATTGTCCCGATGGCAATGGGGGTGGCTGCGGTAATGGTGCTCCTGCCTAAAGTGGTGGGTGTCCTGATGGAAGGACTGTCTCCAATTGGGAAAAGTGCCAAAGAGATTATGCAAAAGCAGATGGGTAAAGACGCCGAACTGAACATCGGTATGGACTGTGCACTGGCACTGGGCGACCCAGCGACCATCACCGTCACCGTTATCACCATTCCGTTGACCATGCTTTGCGCACTGATTTTACCGGGGATCATGATTTTCCCAATCGGCGTTCTGATGTCAATCATCTACATGACAACCATGACCGTAATGGCCAGCAACGGAAACGTCATCCGCTCAATTATTTCAACCTTACTGTTCAGTATTGTCGTGATGTATTTAGGAGGGTATGTGGCTCCGGGGGCAACCCAATTCCTGCATGGCGCAGGCGTCGGCTTGCAGGGGCAGGGTACGGACTTTGTACTGACTGGCCCGTGGGAAGTATTGACGTATTGGTTGAGCACTGTATTCCATTGATTTTAAAAATGAGGTTTGCTTACCATGGCACAGATTTTACCATCAATTTTTGGCGCGAATATCTTAAGTCTGCAAGATGAGCTCCGTTTTTTAGAAGAAGAGAACACTGAAATATTGCATGTTGATTTAATGGATGGAACCTTTGTAAATAATATTGCCTTTGGGCCGAATCAAATTTCTGCAATGAAAAAAGCCAGCAAAATGACTTTCGACGTACACATGATGCTGGCTAATCCTGAAAGACATATTGATGATGTTATTAATACCGGCGCAGAAATGATCTCAGTGCATTATGAATCAACGCCGCATGTGCATTTTATTTTACAGAAAATAAAAAAGGCCGGGCGAAAAGCCGGTGTGGTCATCAATCCGGGTACGCCTGAAAGCGTTCTGGAATATTTGTTGGACGATATTGATTACATCCTGATTATGACCATTAACCCGGGGCAACCCGGGCAGACTTTCATCGAGAAAAGCCTCGAGAAAATTAAGAAAACCAGAGAAATGATTGCTGGCCGGCACATTCAAATTGAAGTCGACGGTGGCGTTAATCTGGAAATAGCGAAAAAAGTACAGGAGGCGGGTGCTGATTTAATTGTTGTCGGTGGCGCATTATTTAATGACAACCCTAAAGCAAGCTATCAGGCATTAAAGTCTGTCATGCATTAAGTATCCAACATACATTCACGCGCTCTTAATTGAGCGCGTAATCATTATGTAGATCGCAGACGTGGGGGATTTCTCTCACGTTAAGTACAAAGATTCAGGAGAACAACCGATGAGTCATTTTGAAGGTAAAGTTGCGCTAATTACCGGTGGTGCGCATGGGATTGGTAAAGGAATTGCAAAACAATTCGCCGAACGCGGTGCGCATACCGTTATTGTCGATTATAACGAGGCTAATGGCATCAAAACTGCGCAAGAACTGACCTTTGGCAATGTTAAATCGCTCTTTGTCAAAACGGACGTCTCTGATCCGCAGGCACTGGCTGAAGTGCGCAGAAAAGTTATCGAGGCTTATGGCCGTATCGACATTCTGGTTTTGAACGCAGGTGTCGCTTTTGCTAATAAAGTCAAAGACATTACTTTCGAAGAGTGGAACAAAACACTCTCAATCAACCTGACGGGTTTATTCAATACGGTCAAAGCCTTCTACGATGACTTCTTAACTAACCAGGGTTCAATCGTTTACATCTCCTCAGGTTCTGCGCTGTCAGGTACCGGCGGGGGGGTGAGCTATCCGGCCAGTAAAGCGGGGGGGGAAGGTCTTATTCGTGGTCTGGCGAAGGAGTTGGGTCCAAAAGGTGTTAACGTCAACGCTATCGCGCCGCGTCTTATCGACACCGGCGAAATGATGCGTGTTAATTACCCGACACAGGCAGATTTAGACGCAGTACTGGAGAAAATTCCGGTCCGTCGTCTGGGCACAATCGATGATGTCGCAAACCTGGCCATCTTCCTTGCTGATAAGTCAAATTCTTACATCCAGGGACAGACGATCCTCATGGATGGTGGCCGTACAATTGCCTGATCGGAGGAAAAGAAAATGGGTGTTCAAGAAAATACTGTCAGTATTCTCAGGGAACTAGAGCAAAACGCGCTCAATATCGACAATAGTCAGGCGCAGAAATTTATCGAGCAGATTAGAAATGCGAAGCATATTTTCCTGCAAGGTGCAGGGCGCAGCGGTATTGCCATCCGCGCGTTCGCTAACCGTTTATTGCATTTAGGCTTCTCGGTCAGCGTAGTCGGGGAAATTTCATCACCTCATACGAAAGCGGGTGATTTGTTAATTATTGGTTCAGGCAGTGGCGAAACAGGCAGTCTCAAGAGCCTTGCGCAGAAAGCCGTTGAGTGTGGTGTCGACGTGGCGCTGGTCACTATGAAGAAAGACTCTGCGATTGGCCAGTTGGCCAACTGCGTGCTGGTATTACCGGGAACGGTCAAAACTGAAAACGATCGCACTCCGGGCCAGTTTTCGCAGCCAATGGGTTCCTCTTTCGAGCAACTCTGCTTTATCACCTACGATGCCATCGTGCTTGAACTCATGGACCAACTGCGTGAAAACAGTGAAACCATGTTTAAACGACACGCTGATTTTGAGTAATGACACTGAGCGCTTCGCCGGAAGCGCTCATTCGCTTATAACATCACATCATTAAAAAGTGGGCAAATTACCCAGGTTATCGCGTTTGGTATCATTAGGATCGGTGGTGAGGTAAATCCCACCAATAACATGAACCATTGCCCCATAAACCCACTTGTCATTCACGTAGGTAATTGTTTGAAAGCTTGTCTTACCGGCATTTATCAACTCAGCGACAAACTGACGCGAGTTAATTGATGCGTCCTTCCCCCCATTACCGGCTTTGATGATTTTAACGTACTGAATGTGTTGCCCTGCATTGTCTCTGCGTATACCCGAGATGTAAAAGTCTGCCATTTCTCTTGCCCCTCCCATATAACCACTTTGCACAACTTAATATCTGTCCTGTTGCAAATATACCAATGACAGATTGCACCATTTTTCCACTCATTTTCCGCCAGCGCTCAGAGCCTGTATGCGGGGTAACTCACTTGATGCAATTTATTTGGGTCTTCTGCAGGAGGGCAGCTATAACGTTAATCAAATGCTGAAACAAAAACGGCCAGCTTAGCTGACCGTTGGATGCGTTCTGTTCCGGGGATTGAGTGCCCTAAGCCTGGGCTTGAGCATGCTCCCATGCGGCTTTGCGAAGATCTGCGGGTTTAAGGTCGCGTGCAGGAATGATCACACCATCGCATTTACCCTGTCGGAACACCGTAATGGTATCTGCCACGTCCAGCAATTCCTCTTCCTCACTCGATACCACGATGACGCAGCAGCCTTTATCTGCCAACTGATGGATGATGCGATAAATATCCGCTTTTGCCCCAATGTCGACGCCTTTGGTCGGCTCATCCAGCAATACCAGATTGGCGTTTTGCGCAATGACCCTGGCGAGCAGAACTTTTTGCTGATTGCCTCCGGATAGCGATTTAATCGGTCCGCTCAGCGTTCCCAGCGTATTCATCTTGCTCAGCAACTCAGCGGCGGCCTGCCGCGCAGCGCTGTGACTGACAAATCCGCCAGAACGGAATTTTTTCAGAACCGGCAGCATGGCGTTGGCATAGCTCGACATCTGAGGAATGAAGCCATCTTTTTTACGTTCTTCTGTCAGGTAAGCAATCCCCTTATCAATGGCTTTTGCCGGTGAAGAAGGATGGTATTCTTTGTGACCCAGCCGGATGTCACCACCGGTAACGGTTTCCAACCCAAACAGCGTCTGGCACAAGCGCGTTCGGCCTGCGCCGGCCAGCCCGTATATACCCAAAATTTCCCCGCGATATGCCTCAAGGTTGATGCCTTTCAGGCGATCAGTCTGCAGGTTGGTGACCGAGAGCCAGGGTTTGCCCATCGCGCCGCGGATCAGACTACGGCTGTTAGACGGCGCCTGATAAGCATTTGCATCGCCCACAATAGCGTCAATGATGGCGCTTTTGCTCAGCGTCTTTTTGCCTTCGTTATAAATCACTCGGCCGCCGCACATGACGGTTGCTTCATCACAAACACCCAACACTTCGTCTAATTTATGAGAGACCAGTACTACGCCAATCTGCTTTTCGCGTGCGATACGTTGTACTGCCTGCAGCAGTTCTTCTGCCTGCGCACCTTCCAGCGCGGTCGTCGGTTCATCGAGGAAAAGAAAACGGGCGTCGCGATCAAGGTTAGAAACCACTTCCAGCATCTGCTTTTCAGGATGTGACAGATTTTTGACCAGCGCGGTAGCGCTGAAACTCAGATGGTAATCATTTAGTACTTTCTCGGTATGCGCGATCATACTTGCATCATCTATAAAGCCACTGCCTTTACGACATTCACGTCCGAGAAAAAGGTTTTGCCAGACGCTCATGCCGGGAATGAGACGGAGTTCCTGATACACACAAGCAATACCTTTGTTGAGTGCATCCCGTGGCGAAGCAAGGTGCACCGGCGTTTCGCCGATCATCAGCTCTCCGCTATCCTGCGTGTTAACGCCCGCCAGGATTTTCAGTAGCGTTGATTTACCCGCCCCATTATGGCCAAAGAGGCCGTGGATCTCGCCAGGCTTTACGCTGAAATCCACACCGTGGAGAACCTGCACACCCGAAAAACCGATTTTGACCTGCTTCGCCACATAATTCATCATTCTTCGCCTTTCACTTAAGTCAGTATGCTGAACCTATTACCGATGCTGCGTTGTCTTTGGTGACCAGCAGCGGTGGGTTGTTGATCATGGCTGGAACCTGTTCACCGTTCAGACTCTTCCTGGCATTTTCAACCAGCAACTGAGCCAGTTTAACCGGCTCCTGAATCGCACCGGCTTTCAATATGCTGTTGTTCTGAACGGCTTTGACGCCTTCTTTATCCACAAACGCATACAGCTTCACTTTGTCACTGACCCCCAGTTGCTGGATTGCCGCCAGTGACCCGAGCGCGGAAGGTTCGGTGTCTGAGTACACGACGTTAATTTCTGGCCTGCCCTGCAGCATTTCAGTGGTGACTTTCAGGGAGGTTGTTTCTTCTACTTTGCCATTGACCAGCGCGACGAACTTAATGTTTTTGTTGGATGCCACGGCTTCCTTGAAGCCTTCATCACGTGCGTTTGCGGCAATGGATGTTGGTTCTCCCACGATACCCACTGTCGCCGTGCCATTTTCACCAATGTCTTTCAACAGCTGCTGGCCAATGAGCTTGCCGCCTTCACGCTGATCGGTCTGAACACCTTGAACCAGCGTGACGTTTTGCTGCTTCATCCCCTCGGTATCCGGAAGGATGTTGATGGCCAACGCCGGAATTTTTGCCTGATTAAGCTGGTTTATGATCGACACGCACGGGCCTGAGGAGACGCAGTTCACTGCGACCGCATCCACCTTCTGTTCAATGAAGTTCTGCACCTGCGAAAGTTGCTTGGCGTCGTCATTATCAGCAATCGAAATTTTTACGTTCAAGCCCTGTGCCGCTGCATTGTCTTCAAAGCTTTTTTTCATGGCAACGTAATAAGGGTTGGTGAGGTTCGGCAGCGTAACGCCCAATGTTTTTTTGCCGGCACCCACGGTGCTTTCAGTATCCTCACGGTTACAGCCGGCGAGCATGCAGGACAGTGCGACTACCGCTGCACCTGCGGTGATTGTGGTACGGAGTTTCATGTTTATCTCCTGGATATATGTAGGTCAGGGTTTAAGAAGCATTATTGTTGTGTTTTGCGTGACTTCCTGACTTTGAGCCAGGGGATCACGATTTTTTTCGAGGTACGTAAGGTATCGAAGGTGACGCCGAACAGAATGATCAGGCCGATGACCAGCGGCTGCCAGTAAGCACTGACGTTCAGCACGTTCATCAGATTCGATATTGAGGCAATAAGCATGGCGCCAATCATCGCGCCGATAAGGCTGCCAGTGCCGCCAAACAGACTGACGCCACCGACCACCGCACCCGCGATTGAGAAGAACAGTTCGTCACCACGGCCCGCCGTCGGATAGCCTGTCATCAGACGCGATCCATAAATCAGGCCGCCGCATGCCGCACAAAGTCCGGAAATTGCATACACCAACAGGGTGATGCGTGGAATGCTGATCCCCGATAAGCGTGCAGCATCTGCGTTACCGCCTACCGCATAGATGTGAGTCCCGGTGATGGTGCGGCGCAGGAAGATGACACCAATAACAATGGCCAGCAGCAGCGCTATGACAGGGAACGGAATACCCAGCGGTTTTGACTGACCGATGAGGCTGTAACCAATTTGCGTCACGCGTATCGATTCGGCGCCGGTGATAATTTGTGGTATGGATGCCGCAACCCCCATCATCGCAAAAGTGACAATGAATGGCGGCACGCCGGTGCGTTCGATTATCAGACCATTTACCAGCCCACTCAGCGCACCCACCGCCAAAACGATGGGTACGGCAAGCTGCCACGGAATGCCAAATTTCTCCATCAGCAAAGCCGCAACCACGCAGGTCATCGCCACGATGGAGCCGCAGGAGAGGTCGATACCCCCGGTCAGCAGGACAAAGGATTGTCCCAGGCAAAGGAAGCCGATGACCGCGCCGTTCAGAAGCAACACCATCATGTTCGAAACAGTCAGGAAGTTAGGCGTGGCGATAAACCCGCCCAGCATGACCAGTAAGAAAACAACGGCGATACCCGCTTCTGCAGGGACTTTGAGCGGCTGCTTAGGCGGTTTGATTTTTGCAGGGGTAGTTATTGAACTCATTGCAGCTCTCCTGATAATGCATTGGCATAGGTAACGTAAGCGTCCAGGACATGGCGCGCATCTTGTTGTGGCTCGGCCACTTTCTCAAGCGGCACACTCCAGCGATCGGCCATTTCAATATTTGTGCATCCCAGCACGGCAGCGGCAGCCTGAATGGCTGCACCCGCGGCTGCCGTTTCACCCACCGGAGAAATCCAAACGGGCTTGCCCGTCAGGTCAGCCAGAATCTGACGATAGGCTCGTGACTTTGCGCCGCCGCCGGTGACAACAATGCGACCGTCGTCAGTGAAGCCATGTTGTTTCAGTACCAGACCGCCTGCCAGAAGGCCGCACAGTACGCCTTCCACGGTGGCGCGAGCCATATCCTGCATCGTTGTGGTGGTACGTAATCCGCGCATGTGTCCCGTGGCGTCAGGAAGGTTGGGGGTGCGCTCGCCGTCCAGCCACGGAACAAGCTGAAGACCGTTGGCGCCGGGTGGCGAACTCAGCGCGAGCTCGTCGAATTCGTCAGGGGTAACGCGCAGCATTTTGCGAAATGTATCGGTGACTTTGGCGGAGTTCAGTGTAGTAATCATGGGGATAAAGCGATCGGCCGCATCGGCATAACCGTTGATGGTGCCGGTGCTGTCGGTAATCCCCTTCTTGGTGATGCCATATAACGTACCGCTGGTCCCGATAGAGATACCGGTATCACCGGTTTTCAGGTTCATACCCAATGCTGCAGACATGTTATCGCCGGTCCCGACACCCACGATTGCACCCGCCAGTTCCTCCAGCTCAGGCATCAACTTCACCGCGCCTGCAGGTTGATGCGACGGGATGATAGTGGGCCAGCGGGAAATCCAGTCAATTTGACTGTTAACCACCGCTGCCAGCTGTGGTTCCCAGCTATTGGTGAAGGGGTTGAAGTAACCCGTACCGGATGCCCCGCCGCGCTCGCACACAAAGCTACCGCTCAGACGGTAAACCAGATAATCAAACGGCAGCATGATGCGGTGGGCTTTTTCCAGCAGCCCCGGATAATTTTGTTCTGTCCAGGCCAGTTTAGAAATGGTCATTGCTGGCCCCGGAACGGAACCCGTCAGGCGTGCCCATTCTTCCGGAGCAATCTTCTTGCACAATTCACGCGCCTGCGGTGCAGACTCCGTGTCATTCCACAGCTTCGCAGGACGCAGCGGGCGATCGTGATTATCAAGCATGACGAGGCCGTGCCCCTGGCCACCGACAGCCAGACCTGCAATACGTGGCCACCACTGTTTTAATTCAGTGAGCGCGGAGACTAATGCATCCCACCAGGCTTGCGGATCCTGCTCGCTACACGGCGGCGTGGTCGGTGGGTGCAACTTACGAGCCTGTGCGATCACCTTGCCATTTTCAAGACTACGCAGCATGACGGTACAAGACTGGGTGGAGGAATCTATACCCGCAACAAGGTCCTGTTTCATTGAACTACCTCTGAACTATCGTTAAGAAATGACAGAGCTGAAAGCGATAACTGAATGACAAGCAAACTGGGTTATGGTTTTAGATACTCAGTTTTCTGCTCATATGATCAGTTTTGTTTGCTCGTTTGTAAGATATAAACAATACCCACCGTAATAAATTCGTCAATTGTCGTGTTAAGGGAACGTTACGCAGCTCTCACTTTTAGTTTCAGAGAACAGCGTCATTAGCCTGCGACGAGCTATAAGATTTGTTAAATTCCTCATAAATCTAACTTCAATGTGGTTGATGACTTTAATTGGGAAATATTGGACATAGAGATCGATCTTAATCTGTCAGCGCAACGCATAGTCAGACTCTTGGAGAGGGTAGGAATAAGTCGTGGCTACCCAGCCATGATCCGCCTGGATAATGGGCCAGAGCTTATCTTTCAAACCTACCGCAATGAATTGCTGGATTTTTTTCTGTTCAGAACACTGAATGAAGCACGAGAAATAACGGAATGCGGGCTGAATGAATAGAAGAGTAGCAGTCTCATGAATCCCTGAATAACCAGACTCCGGCAGAATTTATCCGAAGCCTGCAAACAGGCCCGGATCTCTGATTTATCCTGGCACCGATATTGGGAAGGGATCAACAGGCCCGGATCTCTGATTTATCCTGGCACCGATATTGGGAGGAGATCACACAGACCCGGATCTCTGATTTATCCTGGCATCAATATTGGGAAGGGATCAAAAACCGGAAATCTCAAAAAGTGCGTGGAACTAAAGCTGGTATACCTACAGTATTGCAATACATAGATGATGCCTTTACTCATTCATTCGATTCATGCTATATAGGGAAATATAATTCCCTATATAGGTACCACATATGCCTTCTCCCCAGGATAAATCGTCAACTACCTCACGCAGTCGTGGCCGCCCCCGTGAATTCGATATGGATAAGGCACTGGGCAAAGCGGTAAGAGTATTTTGTGAACGTGGGTACCACGCCACTTCCATCTCAGACCTGACTTCTGCAATGGAATTGGCCTCAGGGAGTGTCTACAAGGCTTTCAAGGATAAGCGCGCGGTATTTCTGGCAGCTTTTGATCATTATAAAGCAGAGCGCGATACGCAATTGCATAACGCAATCGAACAGGGAAAAAGCGGCCGCGAGCGCCTGCATAATGCCCTTGTTTTCTTCGCCGAATCCTCGTCCGGTCCTCAAGGACAGCTGGGATGCCTGGTCATTAGTGGAGCGGCCGATTTGAGTACATTCGACGCCGAGATAAGCCAACGCGTGACTGGAGCACTGACACGCAGTGAAACGATGCTCAAAAGACTAATAATCGAAGGGCAGGCAGATAGCTCGATTTCCTCTGAACTAAACAGCCAGGACGTTGCGCGCCTGATGCTTTGCGTGCTGCAAGGTATGCGTGTGATTGGCAAAACGGGTCGCGGTAAGCAAGACATGAAAGCGGTGGCCGATGCCGCGATGAAATGCTTGAGTTGATTTTTTATGGATTTAGGACATAAACATTCCCTTATTGGAGATTCGCTATGAGTACTTCGCCTTCATTAAACACGGCAAGAACCGGCCCCAAAATTACTTCGTCCTGGCTTACCCTGCTACTCGCAAGCGCCTGTGGATTGATTGCTGCCAATATATATTATGCACAGCCATTGGCAGGGCCAATCAGTGACGCACTCGGAATGTCGCCCTCAACCACAGGACTGATCGTGACTTTGACACAGATTGGCTATGGACTGGGTTTGCTGCTCATCGTGCCATTGGGGGACTTGATTGAAAATCGTAAATTAACGCTGCTCCTCTTGGCGGTTGCTGCATTGTCACTCGCCGGGGCGGGATTGTCGGCCCATCCCTTGCCCTTTCTGCTGTCGGCGTTGGGCATCGGTGTTGGAACGGTTGCCGTTCAGGTTCTTGTTCCTTACGCTGCACATATGGCTCCAGAGGCAAGCCGCGGACGGGTCGTAGGCAACGTGATGAGTGGCTTGATGCTGGGTATCATGCTGGCTCGTCCGGTATCAAGTTTCCTCACTCAGCTTTACTCCTGGCATATGGTTTTTTTCGCCTCCGCCTCCGTCATGGTCGTGTTGGCGGCCGTACTTTCATTAAAACTACCGCCGCGCATCCCTTCTGGGAAGTTAAACTACAGTGAACTGTTGATATCCATGGTTCATTTAGCACGCCGTACGCCAGAATTGCGCCGACGCGCACTTTACCACGCTGCACTTTTCGCCGCTTTCAGCCTTTTCTGGACGACTACGCCGCTGTTGTTGGCAGGACCCCTTTTTAATTTGTCGCAGGGTGGGATCGCCTTATTTGCACTCGCGGGTGTTGCTGGTGCCGTTGCTGCCCCCATTGCAGGACGCGTTGCAGACCGGGGATTGAGCCAACCGGCTACTGCACTGGCCATGCTGGCCGTGGCGGCGGCCTTTATTTTTACCCACATAGCAACACCGGGGTCATCCTGTTCGCTTGGACTATTGGTACTGGCGGCCATTGTGCTCGACTTTGGTGTATCAGCCAATATGACGCTTGGGCAGAGAAAAATCTTCGAACTGGGCGCGGAAGTTCGCGCCCGGCTCAATGGTCTCTACATGACCACCTTTTTCATCGGTGGTGCGGTAGGCTCGGCATTAGGGGGCTGGGCTTATGCGAATGGGGGATGGATGTTGGCATCGTGGATAGGGTTTGCGCTGCCGGTTCTTGCTTTGGCGTATTTTTTAACGGAACGCATAACTGTCAAGTCAACGACGTAATCGTTCATATCTGGCCGTATCATCAAAAATGATTTTGGCGCTAGCCGCGCAACACACAAGACAGTTGTTTGCAGGCGAAGCGGCCCGCCTACAGCGCGGGCACGGGGTTAGCGCTAACTTTTAAGCGATGCAGGCTGTGAGATATGGCAATATTGGGTATTCGGGCACCGTCAGGTGCCATAGACGTGGGGCGGGGCAACGCGACATTATTGTCGAAGCTGGCGCATGGGGGGTAGAGAAAGACAGCAGCTAGATGCCAACGCAGCATAATGCATTATCTTTTGGGGCTCAGACGAGAGGGGGCCCTTTATCTTCAAGATGGCATAGGCTTTGGGCTTAGCTGTATGTCAGCAAAGTTCTGTTCAGTGCCATAGCAGACATGGCTAATACCACTATGTCTTAATCAATGGGTATCAGGGCACTCATAAAACGACTTAACAATTTCTCCAAATTGAAGCTAGAAAATAGCCGTACCAGTAAAGACTGATACAGCTATTTTTGTGGTTTATTTTGTCAGACTGGTTATCCCATTGTGCAACTGATTTCCTTACCACAACTATAAGGTGGCACATACGCTTTCCGGCACATATCTAGATAATCTGACCACCACTGCATCATTGCCTTGCGGGCTTCCAGATGCTCCGCCTTATGGATATATGCTGCCCGTACGCTATTGCGCTCCTGATGGCTCATCTGACGCTCAATCGCATCCTGTGACCAGAGGCCTGATTCTATCAGGGCACTACAGGCCATTGCTCGGAATCCGTGGCCGCAAATATCCTCTTTAGTATTATATTTCATCAGCCGCAGTGCCTTATTAACCGTATTTTCACTCATTGGTCTAGATGGATTACGAACGCTGGGGAACACCAGATCTTGGTCACCGGAGATTTCTCTTATCTGCTTCAGTATGTCGATGGCTTGTTGTGACAGCGGTACAATATGCGGCGTGCGCATTTTCGCCCCCCTGCAGGAATAGCGGACACCGGGGATCGGTTCTCGTGTGGCGGGGAGAGTCCAGATTTTGTTTCTGAAATTTATCTCCGTCCAGTGGGCAAACCGCAGTTCGCTGGAGCGAATAAAGACATACATGGTGAGAGAAACAGCCAGCCGGGTTAACTCCCGCCCTTGATGATAGCCATCAATGCGACTCAACAGTTCGGGTAATCGTTCAAGGGAAAGGGCCGGGTAGTGTCGTTTAACCGGTGCTGCAATGATACCTTCGAGATTAGACGCCGGGTTGTTCTCAATTATCCCCTTATGCACTGCATGTCGCATGATATTGCACAGGTGCTGACGAGTTCGGGACGCGACTTCCAGCAAACCTTTTGTCTCGATACCCTTCAGCAGGTCGATAAAATGGCGCGCTTTGAGTTCTGTGACAGGCAGGTGTCCGATTTTCGGAAAGATATGATTATTCATGCTGGCAAGCAGACGGGCAGAGTGGTTCTCTGACCAGGTTCGATTGTTTTTATGCCAACTCATTGCAACGTGTTTAAAGGTTTTTTCTGGTGAGCGAGCTGCTTTGTCTGCGATACGTTGCTGGGCCGGATTGATATTTTGCGCGAGGAGTTTACGGATGCCGTCACGCTGTTGTCGGGCATAAGCCAGAGAAACATCGGGATAGGCCCCTAAGCCGAGGCGGGATTCTTTACCATTTATACGATATTTGAGATACCAGAGACGTGAACCGCCTGGATTGACCAAAAGGTACAGGCCATGAGAATCGGAAACTTTGAAAGGTTTTTCAGAAGGCTTGAGACTGCGGATTTTAGTGTCGTTCAGAGACATATGGTGGTCACTCCATAATCGAACTGAAATGACCCCAAATCAGACCACCAATCTTGCCCGATGCGGAGGGGGAAATGAAAATGCATCGGGAAGACTTTTCACACTAACTTGTTGAATCTAAATCTTATAAAGATTCGTGAAGATGCATGAAAACATAAATTTGGCTCCTCTGACTGGACTCGAACCAGTGACATACGGATTAACAGTCCGCCGTTCTACCGACTGAACTACAGAGGAATCGTGTGAACGAGGCGAATAATAGAGACTGCTGGCCTGCGTGTCAAAGGGTTAAATCAAATAACGCGTTACTTGCTGTTAAAATAGTCAAATTATTGATATATAGGCTAAATGAGTTTAACAATTAACCATTTTTGCTCAGCAGTTGGAGCGGCAAGATAGGGAACGTCTTCTCTCTGCACAGCCTTCATTTGCCGTCACTGGTATCTTCAATTCCAATATCTCTATGTTTTGGGTTAAAAGAGCAGGTTGGATAACAAATGATAAAGATATGAATTTATTTATATAATGATTATTTTAAGGAAAGGTGTTTGAGCCATTAGTGTAATAGGTGATTACTTTTTTTTAAATCATCATGAATTATTATTATATTTAGTGCATCTATGTGTAATTATAATTTATAGATAAAGATCTAATTCCTGGCAAATAAACTTATAATTATCAATTTGATCATGGTAAAGTTTTGTTCCTTTCCCCTTTGAGAGAAAATATTATGAGCAATAGTGAACTGGTTCTACCTAAAATGCTAACTCGTACTTTTGATCAACTGCCCACTCCTTTTTTTATTCGCGGTAAAGATACTCGTTTTGTTTATGCTAATATGGCTTTGGCTAAGCTTGTTGGTTTAAAATCACCGGACTCAATTATTGGGCGGATTGACGATGAAATTCCTGCCGCACTTTATGATAATGTTGTGACTGCAAAACTCTGGCAGGAGCAGGTAAAACACGTCATTTCTACTCAGAAAAAAATATCGTTACTTGAGGTTCATCCCGGCGCCGTTGACTCTCCTTACATGTCAAAAAAGGTACCGTTTTATAATGAAAAAAATGAATGCGTTGGCATGGTCGGTGTAATTAAGGATTTAGAATTATTCAGCTCTAATGATTTTATTCGCGGCAGGTTACCGGGTTCACTTTTGCTGGAAAAGCCTGATGATTTCTTCACGGAGAAGCAGTGTGAAATCATTTTCCTCAAAATTCAGGGAATGACCAGTAAAACTATGGGCGCCATGCTTTGCCGATCACCGCGTACCATAGAAAATGCCCTGCAGAATATTTATTCGAAAGCAGGGGTAAGCCATGTTGATGATTTTATTGAATTCTGTCAGAAGAGAAGTTTAGATCGTTATCTTCCCAAAAGGTTTCTTGATCCGCAGAAGTTTTCATTTAAGAACGACCGTGAGGGTTGGTGATTTTTAAAGTTAGCACATACATCTTTTAAAATGCTAATCCCTGATTGATGCAATGAGTATACCCCTTAAATTTTTTTGAATTAATTAATTAATGTTCAACGAGCTTCATTTCAACGGCGTGTCTTATTGCCTGCCTGGAATTGCAGACGCCCAGTTTGATCACAATGTTACGCATGTGAAATTTTATCGTCGTTGTTCTAACGCCCAAAGTGTCTGCAATTTCTTTATACGTTTTACCGATACTTGATAAGTAGATAACCTCCCGCTCTTTAGGTGTTATTTTCATGGCTTTGGGAAAGGGGGTTGCAGTCACTAAGTCTGGATTATTTACCGCTTCATACAACTTTGAAAGTTTATCAACCTGAATCGATAACTCTCGCAGTCTATTTTTTATATCATTCAATGATGAAGTATCTGTGTTATCTGTGTTATCTGTTTTCATTATTTTCTTATATGTAATTTAAATTTAATTTATTATTTATCTTTACACATCAATGGAATATCTATATTGGAATGCCTTAATTACTTTAGGGTGTTAAAACCTACTCAAGATCATAGGTAAAACCTACCTATGAAAGGTTAATTTATTGAAGACAATTTCAGATGCACTTTACTCAACCGTTTAGGCCGCTGAAAACCAAATAATCTCTATTTTAATCAGATGAATAGGATTATTTCCCTGATTTTATCAGCAGCCATAAAAACCACGGTGCACCGATCAGAGCACAGAGCAAACCGGCGGAAACGGGCCACGGCCAGGCGATGTTGCGACCGAGCCAGTCGGCGATAACCATCAGCAGTGCGCCATACAGTGCCGCGACCAGACATTGCGGTTGAAAGCGGTATGCCCCGCTGTAGCGTGCTAGCTGTGGGGCAATCAACCCGACAAAACTGAGCGGACCAATAAGCAACGTGCCGCCCGCCGTTAGCGCGGCGGCCAGCAGCAGAATTAGCATATTGCTGCGCCGAAGTCCGGCACCCAGCGCCCGCGTGGTTTGATGTCCGAGGCTCAATAAGGTGATCCAGCGTTGTAACAGCAAGGCGAGGGGGATCAGCAGCAGCGCCTGAGCCGCCCCCCACATCGCCCGTTCAGGCGTAATACCTGCCGTGGAACCTGTACTCCAGTTGAGCAACATCATCGCCCGAGGGTCGCCGCTCATCAGCAAAAGTATACTTAGCGCCATACTCAGGTTAGTTAGACACAGCCCGACCATGACCATTGACTGCGGCTGAAAACGCGAACGCAGCCCGAACATAAATAGAGTGAATATAGCCAGCAGACTGCCCGCCAGTGCAGCGGGAAAAAGCTGCGAAAGTGGCTGATTGAACAGAACAACCATCAATACCACCATCAGCGATGCGCCGCTGCTGATCCCGAGTAATTCTGGGCTGGCCAGCGGGTTACCGCTTTGGCGCTGGATAAGCACGCCTGCAACCGCCAGCATCGCGCCCGCGCAGAGTGCGCCGAGCATGCGTGGCCAGCGCCATTCGAGCAGTTGCCATACAGCCGTGGTGTCGAGGGGGCGGTTTAAAAATAATGAAACAGCGAGACTACTCAGTAATAGCAGAGTCAGGCCGGTCATGTGTCTGCTCGTTATGGTGCGGATTGCCGGTGTACTTAATGGCGCAGCGGCAATAGTCGGATTGCGCTGACGAAACAGCAACATTAGCATCAGCGGCGCACTGAGCAGCCCCGCGAGTGCGCCAGTCGGTAAGTCTCCTCCGGCAGGAGAAAGAAATTGCGCAAGTTGATCGACCAACGTCAGCAAGCCTGCGCCTGCCAGCGGGACAAAAAACAGCTGATGTGTGAAGCGGCGAACCCCAGACAGTCTCACGAGGGCCGGGGCTGCAAGACCAATAAAACCAATAATCCCGACCTGGCTGGTGATCAGCGCACTGAGCGCCACGGCCACCGTGAGGGTTGCTATCCTAATTTTCACCACCGAAAGTCCCAGCGATCCGGCGCTCTGATCCGATAACCCAATCAGCATGAGCGGCCTTGCCAGTAAAAGACCCATCGCCATGAGCAGCAGCACCGGCAACAGCAAAAACTGTGTGACCGGCCAGCCGTTTTGGCTCAGGGACCCCGCCTGCCAACTGAAGAGATCACTGAGATAATCATGATTGAACAATACCATTAACGTATTAATACAGTTACCGTAAAGGCTGATCACCATGCCGGTAAGGATAATTTTTAGTGGATCGAGCCCCTGACGGACAATCAGCAGATAAAGCACCAGCGCTGTTAGCGTTGCCCCGGCCAGAGCCAGATTTGTCAGACCGAAAACCAGCAAGGCGGGAAACACTATGATGCTTGTCGACATCGCCAGATTCGCTCCCGCAGCAATGCCAAGCGTGGCCGGTTCTGCCAACGGATTACGCAGCACCTGTTGAAAGAGCAGGCCAGCCGTCGCCAGTGCCATTCCGCAGAGAATTCCGGTCGCCAGTCTGGGCAGGAAACTGTAATACAGCAGTAAACTGGCAGTGGAAGGGATGTTACTGGCATGTATCTGGCCCAGGTTACTGACCAGCAGCAAGGCGCAGATAAGCATCAGTGACGCGATAATTAGCCACGGAAGTACTGGTAATTTACGCATTTTTTTCAGATTCCAAGAGCACTTGCGTGATGTGTTGCGCCAGACTGATCGCTGTTGCCATGCCTCCAAAAGGGAAGAAGTGCGTCAGTTCCCGTGCATGTCCTCCCGACACCAGAGGCAATTGTTGCCACAGCCCGTCGGGCTGACGCAGGCGGGTAAACTGTGTCAGCGTCGTCGGTAATTCAGTATAAAACAGCCAATCGGCGGGCAACGACGTCAGCTTTTCGATACTCACGTTAGCCGTTCCCATCGCACCCACCGGTTTATTCCAGGCATTTTGCAGCCCAAGTCGCGTTAGCATCGCGTCTGGCAGGCTGTTCTTGCCATACACCGTGGCGTATTTTCCGTCCTGACTGCGGACCACCACCAGAATACGTTGACCTGCGGCGTGCCCGAGCCTTTGCTGGCAGTTGTTTAGTGCAGTGGTTACGTGGTCAATAAGCCGTGCTGCCTGCGCGGAAGCGGATAATTTTATGCCCAGATCGCCCGTAAAGGTCAGTAATGCCTGCCACACATCGTTTGTTGAGGGATAAACCGACACCACCTGCACCGGCGCGATGCGCTGCAGACTGTCGAGAAGAGCGGGAGCGAGCATATCGCTGAGGATAAGCGTCGGTTTCAGCGCCGCAACCCGCTCAATATTCGGCTCCCAAAAGGGGCCGATATCCTGAACGTTGGCCGGTAAAACGGGGTCTGCAACTCTGCGGCGAAAGTACCCCACGTCAGAAACGGCAAGCGGCGTAATGCCTAGCGATAATAGCGTTTCGGCTGCCAGCCAGTTAATCGCAACAATGCGTTGCGCGGGCGTTGCTGACATCGCCGGGGTATTGAGCCAAGGCAATACCAGCAACGCCCTCAGGCATTCACGACGACTCATTAGCAAACGTGGCATCAGAAGCTGTACTTCAGCGAGCCGATAAATGTACGATCCTGTCCCGGATAGCAGCTGGTGTCGTCATCACAAGTGCCAACATAATGATGATTCAGCAGATTCTGTATATTGAACCCGACGGAAACGTGTCGATTGACCTGATATTTCGCACCAGCGTCGATTAGCGCAAAGTTTTTCACCGGTATTGTATTCGCATTATCGCCGTACATGCTGCCGACGTAACGCACACCGGCACTCAGCAACAGTCCGTCCAGCGTGCCCTGATGGAACCCATAGTTCAGCCAGGTTGATGCCATATGTTTTGGCACATTTGCCTGCTGATTACCGCGGTCACCGTTATTGCTGGCGGTAATTTCCGTAGCCGTATAGGTGTATGACGCCAACAAATCCAGACTTTCGGTCAGTTTCACCGTAGTTTCCGCTTCAACACCACGCGAACGCACTTCGCCGGACGCGACCTGATAACCGGTGATCAGATTGTTCACAATTTCGTTGGTGAGCACGTTAGTTTTGGTGATATCGAAGGCCGCGAGCGTCATCAACATGTTGGTATCAGGTTGGTATTTCACACCGATTTCGTACTGATGTGCCTTGCTCGGATCGAACGTTCGGTTCTTGCTGTCAGTGCCACTGTTGGGGACAAATGATTCGGCGTAGCTGATATAAGGCGCAAGCCCGTTTTCTGCCAGATAGGTCAGGCCAGCGCGTCCGGTCCACGCGCCTTTATCCACCCAGCTGGTGTTGTCGGTCAGATTGTTTTGGGTACGCAAACTGATGTCATCGTGGCGACCGCCCAAGGTCAGCAGCCATTTTGGCGTCAGCGAAATCTGGTCCTGCATGTAAAGGCCCAGCTGCGAGGTGGTCTGATCATTGTTATTGAGCGCATAGGTCGGATCGGCAATGTTCAAGCCGTACACCGGATTATAGATATTCAGCGTTGGAGCGACGGCGCCGAAGCGCTTGGCATTCCCGTCAAGGCGGCTGTAATCAAGACCGCTCAACAGGCGGTGCGTGACCGACAGAGTTGAGAAGTCGGCCTGCAACTGGTTATCGATGTTGAACGCGTTCATGTGTTCATCAAAACGAATGGCATTGCGCGACACGGTGCCGGTGTTGAAATTCACGGAGCCTGGCAGCAAGTTGTTCAAGATGGTGTCGGTTTGCCCGTAGCGCACATTTTGGCGTACCTGGAAAACGTCGTTGAACTGATGACTCAGCTCATACCCCACGGTGAACTGCTCCTGACGAAAACGGTTATAGCTATAGTCTCCCAGCAGGGTATCGGTAACCTTGTGACCCGGCTCGGTAAGCACGGCAACGGTGCCGCCGGATGTATCGCGCAGGTAGTCCGCGCGAACTGTCAGGCTGGTATCGCTGTTGGGTAGCCAGGTGAAAGAGGGCGCGAGATAGACGCGGTTATCTTCCACATCTGGGCCATCGCGATACTGGAACTGGGTATCGCTGTCGCGCACAAGGCCAATCACGCGATAAAGATAGTGACTGTCATCGTCGATTTTGTCGCTCATATCAAACTGCGCCTGACGGCGGTTGAAGTTGCCCAGTTCGATTTGTACGTCGTGCACGCCCTGTGCGGAAGGCAGTTTGCTGATGCGGTTTACAATACCGCCCGCATCGCCGAGGCCAAACAGGGTTGACGACGGTCCGCGCACAATATCAATACGCTCCAACGCGTAAGGTTCAGTGCGGAAATAGCTGTAACTGTTGTTGAGCTGACGGAGACCGTCGCGGTAATCGTTGGTCGTCAGGGCGTTAAATCCACGAATATAAATCCAGTCATAGCCTTTCGGATCAACGCCGTAGGTTTCCGTTTTTACGCCAGGAACATAACGCAGCGCTTCGGTGACACTTTGCACGTTTTGCCTGTCCATTCGCTCACGGGTCACCACCGAGACTGACTGAGGCACTTCCAGCAGCGGTGTGTCGGTTTTGGTGGCGGAGCTGCTTTGCTGCGGAACGGTGACGCTAGCGCCGTATTGGCCAGTGACGGTCAGGGTATCTCCAGCAGACGTTTGTGGTGCAACCACCACGGTGCCGTTGTCAATGCTATAGCCCAGACCGCTGCCGCTTAACAGTCGCCCGAGCGCGGTTTCCAGCGTCATATTACCCTGCACCGCGGGGGCATTTTTATGTGCAACGGAGTCCGGTGCGGCAATCAGTTGTATTCCGGCCTGCTGTGCCAACGCATTCAGTGAGTTGATTAACGGCTGAGCAGGAAGTGAAACGGCCATCGCGGCGGCGGCGTGAGACACGGCTATCGGCGAGCAGACGGCCAGCGCGAGGGCGGTGAGGCCAGATTTAATGCGACTACCCCGATAAACAGTAAAAATAGGCATGCCATTTTCCCCAGAAATAAATTAAATAAGAATCATTATCCTTTCTGAAGACGAGACTGACGCCAAAACCCTGACGTCATCTCCTGAATATTTTTAATCTTTTTTTCGAGGCAACGCTTTTGGCGCACGGTGTCCTGGCAGGAGAGAAGGATTAGCGTTTAACGATCTGCGTTTCTCCTGCCTGAATATTGATTTTTACCGGCAATACTTTCGGCAGCGCACGGGCAAAACTGTCCGGGCGATGAGCGTTAAAACTGCCGCTGATACGGAGAGCTGCGACGTCGGCAGAGGCTGGTTTATAGGGTACGTCGCCGTAGCGCGAGAACTCGGCCAGCGCCAGATTCAGCGGGGTGTTGTTGAAATTAATTCGTGACTGCCGCCAGTCGGCGATGGCATCCGGGGCTAACGACAACTGACGCGTCAGGTTCCCGTTAGCATCGCTGGTTGCCCGCTGCGTGGCGCGCAGCACCATCAGATGTGGCTTGTCTGCGCCCAGATGCAGCGTTGCCATTGCTCGCCAGCGCATATTTGCCAGCCACGCTCGCGGACCGATACGGACAACGCCGCTGCTAACGGCAACGTCCACGCCATCACCGCTCATCGACTGCGGGATATAGCGAACGCCGAAACTGGTGCCCAGCACCGTGACGCGCGACGGCCCGCTCAGCACCACGAATGGCTTATCTTCCTGATGGTTGACCTGAAAATAGACCTGACCTTTGACGAGCGTGACTTCGCGGCGCTGCGGATAATAGGCTACCTGCACCTGTGATTCGGCATCCAGACTGAGAACAGTGCCATCCGGCAGGGTGAGCTGTTGTGTTTCACCGCGACCGGTGTGGAATGCCGTCGTCATAACGGGAGGGGCCAGCCACTGCCACAGCGGCCACACCAACACCATACAAAGCACAGCAGCGACCAGCGCAGGACGCCAGAAAGGGCGACGGGCAGTCTGAGGAGCATTCACCGGCAGTGAATCACGCAGGCGTGTCACGTTTTTCTGGGGCAAATCACCGATGCGCTGCCACAAAGATTGCATGGCCTGATAGCGCGCGGCGTTGTCATCAAGCAATATCCAGTCGGCAAACTGGCGTTGTTCACTGGCAGACATACCGGACTGTTGCTTACTCAGCCAGCGTGCCGCCTGCTCCTCGGCTGACAATTTTTTTTCAATGGCGCTATTCATCACGGCCATCCTTATTTCCGTTGCTGCGACTCGCGCCGTAGTGTTCCTGCTGCCAGAGTTCGTTACTGCTGCGAAGGGCGGTCATGGCGCGGATAATATGTTTCTCAACCATGTTGATGGATATTCCCATATGGCGCGCGACGTCCTTTTGCGACAGGCCGTCGAAACGATGAAGGATAAAGGCTTCACGACAGCGCGGCGGCAGGGCTTCTATAGTGCGAGTCATTAAATCATCATATTGATTCTTTTCAAGGTATTCATAAGGTTGAAGATGTGACGGTGCCGCGAAATGCACACTTTCGGTGTCTTCAGCCACATCATCCATAAGAAGTTCGGGGCGTCGATAGTGGTCGATCAATAAATTACGTGCGATGCGATACAGCAGACTCCGATGTGACCTGACGGGTTGCGTGACGGTCAGTGCGCGGATAAACGTTTCCTGCGCCATGTCTTCTGCATGTTCGCGGTCACGAAGCTTCCGGTTAATAAACCGATATAATTCAGTGTAATATTTCTCGAAAGCAGGCACTTGGTTCTCGAATGATGAAAGACAGGGATCTTCTGCGTTGCCTATATTACGCATAAATTATTTAATTTTTCATCATTAAATGATAATCATTCGCGCGAGAGGGCATCAAGCGCGGCGGAGATTGCTCTGCATCTACGCTGCTTTGACGCAAACTGGAACAGCGGCAAAAATTAAAGGTATAATCCCACCCATTATTCAACTGGTTTAGAAAAGAAGATGACAAAACTCACCTTACAAGAGCAGATGCTGAAAGCTGGATTAGTGACCAGTACAAAAATGGCCAAAGTCCAAAGAACGGCTAAAAAATCACGCGCTCAGGCTCGTGAGGCAAGAGAAGCTGTAGAAGAAAATAAAAAAGCCCAGCTTGAGCGTGATAAAGAGTTAAGCGAACAACAAAAGCAAGCGGCGTTAACTCGGGAATACAAAGCCCAGGTGAAACAGCTCATTGAGATGAATAAAATCAATATAGTCAAAGGCACTATTGATTTTAACTTCACAGACAATAATTTAATTAAAAAAATAGCCGTGGATAAGCTAACTCAAACGCAGCTGATCAGTGGTCGTCTCGCCATAGCTCGTTTGGTTGTTGATAACAGCGGCGAGAGTCAATACGCTATTATCCCCGCGGTTGTAGCCGACAAAATTGCACAGCGAGATGCTAACAGTATTGTATTAAACAGTGCGCTTAGTCAGGAAGAGCTGGATGAAGAAGATCCGTATGCTGACTTTAAAGTGCCCGATGATTTGATGTGGTAATTGACACGTTCATCTTCAGAACGGACTGTCAGTGCGCGCTTTGATCCCCTCTTCGCCAATGGGATGAACAAAATGCAGTTCACTGGCGTGCAGCATCAGCCGCCGAGTCCTTTCGGTTCCTGGCTGCAGGAGACCGCCATACAGGTCACAGCCTAATATAGGGTGGCCCAAAAGTTGGCAGTGGATACGAAGCTGATGGGTGCGCCCGGTTTCTGGCGTG
Source organism: Rouxiella sp. S1S-2 (assembly GCF_009208105.1). Classification (NCBI taxonomy): domain Bacteria; kingdom Pseudomonadati; phylum Pseudomonadota; class Gammaproteobacteria; order Enterobacterales; family Yersiniaceae; genus Rouxiella; species Rouxiella sp. S1S-2. Next base: position 3,494,728 of record NZ_WFKL01000001.1, on the reverse strand, counting down.
AGCTGCACCCGCGTCAACGGCAGTATCGTCCCGTCTTCCGACTCACGATAAAAGCGTTCAACAACCTGATAGCGTGAACGAGCGGGCTTTCCACTGATGGCGCAAAGCGACATCAGTGGAAACAGTGCCGGGTCTTTGGCAATCGCAGCATCTATCACCCCTTCATCGTCTTTCAAATGTCCGCAGAGCAGTGCGCTGTACACTTTGGTGACTGTGCGCTGGCTAAACTGTTGGCAGAGGGCGGCATTTATCGCCTTATTAAGGGCAATCACCATCAGCCCGGAAGTCCCGAAGTCAAGGCGGTGGACCAGGGTGCAGCCGGGGAATAGCTTTACCAGCCGATAATGCACCGAATCGAAATTTCGCGGATTCTTCCCCGACAGGCTGAGCAGTCCGGCGGGTTTATTAATAAGCACCAGGCTATTGTCCTGATAGAGAATCTCTACCTCGTCATGACAAGGCGGGGCAATAAAGGTATCGATAATCGTAGACATCAGGCTACCCGGATGAAGAGTGGGGGCGGATGATAACGAATTTTGAGCTGTTAGGCGAATTGAGCTATTCGCTAACGCAGAGACGCAGGGCTATAGCACGCGGCAGCACCACAATGCCGCTCTCGTCACAGAAAATATAGTCGCCAGGCATGAAGGTCACGCCTTTGAAATTAACCGGGACATTGCGTTTTCCATCCCCACGTCTGAGGCGTTTACCGGGATGAGGTGCCAGCGCTTTAACACCGATTTGAAGTTGTCGAACAATCGGCCAGTCACGCACGCAGCCATTGAGAATCACACCTTGCCATCCGTTCGCCAGTCCGCGACCAATAACCTGATCGCCGGTTAATGCCATCCTCATTGAAGCACCGCCATCTACCACTAAAACCTTACCTGTGCCGTCGTCATCAAGACTGGCCGCAATCTGCGTGCTGTCTTCGAAGCAATATACGGTCTGAATTTCGCCATGAAATTTTTTATTTCCACCAAAATCTAGCAGTCCAGCGTCAACGACGAGGGCCTCATTATAAAAAGCGTCAACAAGATCGGGTGTATTGGTAAAACTGATCACGATGCTCATCCTTATATTAATAAAATCTGAAAATCAAAGTAGAAGAAGGGGAACTATGCTCCCGTTTCAATTGTGGTTTCATGACGATGTTTAAGCAAAATACTGGCTTTGTAGATGTTGAGTATCAGTGCTTCCAAGTCTACAGATGGCCCGCCTTAGAAGGCGGGCCTTGCGCCGATCACTGATTTATCTTGGTAGGCTCATCAATGGATAAAAGCATTAAAAAAGTTAAGATAGAAATACAGGCCATAAAGACAAACACAGTATTCCAGCCTAAATGGTCAAGAATGATACCGCCTATAAAAGGTGTCGCGGCGGCGCCGAGTTGTCCGCCCATGTTTACCAGTGCATTCGCCGTTGGAAATTTGTCCTTGGCGATAAACGACATCGGGTAAACCATATAGGCCGAGAATCCAATGCTTAATAACAATCCTGTAAGAAACAGCAACGCCGCATAGAGAACCGGGTTTGCTGGCGCATAGATGAGCAGAAGCATCATTACTGATGTTGATAGTGCGGATATCATCATGCCTGGCTTTCTACGTTTGGCGAGCAGCTTGTCCGATATGATACCCCCCATAATATTGCCCAGTACCGCGCCGACCCAGGGAGCGGCTGCGACAAATCCCATGCCCATCACTGACAGATGTTTTTCCGTCAGGAGATAGGTCGGCATCCATGCAAGCAGTAAGCTGGAGATGCCCAGTTGAAAGCAGTATCCCAGGCTGCAACCCCATACATTCCATGAGCGATAAACGCTTTTCGTGGTTTGCAGCGTTTTGATCTGTTTGACACGGATAAACTTGTCAAGATAGGGGATTTTTCTATAACGAGACTCGGCGTTATTACCCCCTTGGATATCATTAACTTTCTCATTGATCAGGTCGACCTCCTGCTGATTGGTAAAACGCGAGGAGGAAGGGCGATCAGTGACGAAAATATACCAAAGCAACGGTAAAATAATCCCGGGAAGCGCGAAGAAAAAGAATACTTCCTTCCAGCCCCATAGCGAAATAATCACAGCACCGACTATCGGCGTGATGACGGGGCCCAGTTTTATTGAAGATAAAAATATACCCGAAGCGATCCCTTTTTCTTTAGACGGAAACCAGTTATTGATAGTGGACGTCACACCAATCGGTAAAGGCCCCTCGGCAACGCCTAGCAGCACTCGGCATATCTTTAAGTGAAAAATAGAGTTAGCCAGCCCAGTTAATCCTGTGACAATGGAGGTCGCTAGCATGGAAATCGTAAATACCTTTCTGACCCCAAAGCGTGAAATGAGCCAGGCCGACGGTAACTGAATTAACGCATATGCAAGAAGGAATAGGCTGACTAATCCACCCGCTTCAGCATTGGTCATAACAAATTCTTTGCGAATAAAAGGTAAAACGACGCCTAAATTCGCCCTGTCTGATGCTGCAATGGTATAAATAAGGAAGAAAAGCACCGCGACCCACCATCTGTGATGGGTCGCCGGCCTATCGGCAAGCGACTCTTTGACATTCATCGTCATGATGCTTTCCTTATAATCCTAAAAAACGAAAAGTATCATGCAGCTTCATTAGATCTGCCGTCGTCGCACCTTTTTCAATCTGTTCTTTGAAGACATTTTCTTTATTTTCGCGCTCAATGGCCTGAGAAAGTGCATTGTGGATGTTATCCGCTTTCACGACGACAACTCCATCAATATCGCCAATGATAATATCCCCTGGATTAATCGTGCAGTCTCCGATTGTAACAGGGACATTGACCTTTCCTGGTTGCGATTTCCCGGTTCCTTTAATGGACAATCCTCGTGTAAATACGGGGAACGCCATCTCGATAATGTTTGCTGCATCACGTACTGCACCGTTAACAATAATGCCTGCCAGGCCAATCGTTAATGCCTGCGTGGTGAGAACATCTCCCCAGACTCCTGCTTCTAAAAAGCCTTTACAGTCGATAACTAATACATCTCCGGCTTTTGCCTGTAATAATGCATAATGGATCATCAAGTTATCGCCCGGTCTCATATCAATCGTCACGGCAGGACCCACAACTTTCATTTTGTTTGATACGGGTTTAATACCTGCATCAAGCGCACCATAAGCGCCTTGGGCTTCATAAATGGTTGCCGATCCGAGTGTCAGTATTTTATCTGCGTCGCTTTTACTGATATTATTATCAAATGTGCTCATTGTAGGGGGCCTTATTATAAATAGATGTTGTTATTCAGTGCTATTTTTCAGCGCTATTTATTTGGGTTGCGTTGCAATAAATGATAATTATGTTTTTTTCTCGCTTCTGAAATAGGCATGCCGGCAAGCGCATCCTGCAAAATAGTATTTTCTATTTCCTGCATCGCGTGGGCCCGACTGATAACCTCTTTAATATGTGATTTACTGACTACAACGACACCATCTATATCTGCAACAATTAAATCACCCTGCTTGATCAGTACGCCGCTTATTGCCACCGGTTCGCACACGGCCGCAACCTGTACGCGATCTTTACCTGTGCGCATATAATTGCCAAGTGCATAAAGGGGATATCCCACGCCGTTAGCCTCTGCGGTATCACGGCACACGCCATTAATCACTGTCCCGGCAATTCCTTTCTGATTCGCCAGTTGACTCAGTATACCGCCCCAAACGGTGCAATCTTTGCGCGCTGAGTTATCGATAACAACGACATCGGTGGGTTTCACGTCATCAATAAAATCGCCAACAGTCCCCATGTTGTCTTTATCAACTGTGACATATCTCACGGTCCATGCAGTACCCACTATCGTCTGTTTACCGGCGATATGTTTGATACCGAGTAATGAACCAGGCAAAGAGAAGTAGTCCAGCGCATCGGATATTTCCGGCGTGCTCAATCTTTTTGCTTTTTCAATATAATGCTTTATTTCTTCATCTTCCATTATTGCTCTCCTTAGGTTTTATATAAAATATTAGGTATAATGAAAGTAATGACAAGCAGTTAAAAATGAACTTAGGATAAGAAAAAATGAACTTAAAGAAAATTGTTTATTTTTGTAAGGTCGTTGAAACAGGTAATGCCAGTCAGGCAGCAAAATTATTGTTTGTGGCCTCAACAGCAATAAGTATGCAAATAACGGCGCTAGAAAAGGAATTGGGGGGGGAATTGTTTGACAGAGGCACGCGCCCCATGGAATTAACAAAATTAGGTCGTTATTTTTATCCACGAGCGCAGGAAATTCTCTATCTTTTCAACAAGCTTGAAAAAGATACGCAAGAGTTTGTCAAAGACAAGTCTTCGACATTGAATATAGGCTTTACGCGTTCTGTCATGTTTAATCTGCTGCCCACAGCCATTAAGCGCTTTAAAGAGGTTAACAGCAATGTTCAGATTAATTTGAAAGAAATGTTGTCAGAATATCAGTCTGATTTTATTTTAGACGAGAAAATTGATATAGGGATCACAAGAGAATTATCGGGCGATGAGTTTATTGCTAAAGATCTCAATCATGAACTGTTGATGGTCGATCCCTTCATGGCAGCCATTCCTCGTGGTCATTATTTAGCAACAAAAAGTTACTTAACATTAAAAGAATTTACCGGCTTACCTTTCATATCTTATCCAGATAATGAAAATAGCGAGTTTTCCAAAAAGTTAATGGGAATGTTTGCCGCTAATCAGTGTCAGCCGGTTATTGCTTATCGAGCCATAGAGATTCATACCGCATTAGCACTTGTCAGCGCCGGTCTGGGAGTCACTTTGGTGGGTAAGTCGACGATTCCAAATAATCGTCAAGATATTTTATTCCTGCCCATTCAGGATATTAATGCGTTGAGTTACATCTATTCCGTCAGTCGCATGCAGGATACGAATCCCAACATCCCGCTTTTCCTGGACCTGTTGCGGGAGATAGCCCTTTAATCATTATCAACAATTTCTTAGGGCTTTGACGGTGAGAGAGGGGCGGGCTATTCTTCCGATCACAACGGCAAATTCTTCAGCTTTGAGTGTGAGGTTTTACCTTTAAAGAAAGGAAAAACTTGATGGCTGTTAGCCGAGAAGCCATCAAGTCATTTTGAGGTTTTTACTCAACGTGTCCCTTTCATCATCAGGGCGGTGACGGCGGAAAGCAGGCAACCCGCCAGCAGGTAGGCGGCCACGCTGTGCCAGTTGCCGCCGGAAAAAGTGACCAGTGTGGCAGCAATCAGTGGCGTAAAACCACCGCCAACCACACTGGCAACTTGATAACCCACACCCGCGCCACTGTAGCGATAACGTGCGCCAAACATTTCTGTAAACATCGGCTGCTGCACGCAGACCACCATGTCGTGTGCAACATTCGCCAGCATAATTGCGAAGAATACTATCCAGAACAGTGAGTGAGCTTCCAGCGCCATAAAGAACGGGAACGCACTCAGTGTGCCAACCAAGGCGCCGGTGATGTAAATGCGCCGCCGTCCAAAGCGGTCAGCCAGCCAGGCGAAGCAGGGGATGGTCAGGCAACTCAGCCCGCCTACCAACAAACCGATATTAAGGAATAAATCACGCGGTAAGCCAAGATTCTGCGTGGAGAAGCTAAGCGCGAAGGTGGTGACAATATACATTGTCAGTAATTCACACAGTCGCAGGGCGATGATTTTTAAAAATGCGCTGGGGTGGCGTATTAACGCCTCGATCACGGGCAGGCGTCGTTTAGTTTCTGCCAACGGATTAAGCTGACTTTGCTGTTCAAATTCTTCGGACTCAACGATTCCTTTACGTACCCACAGCGCTGCCAAAACCAATAAGGTGCTGAACAGGAAAGGAATACGCCAGCCCCAGCTAAGAAACTGTGCATCAGTGGTCAAATGACTGATAAGCGAAACCAGACCGGTAGAGAGCAGCAGCCCGACGCCATAGCCAATTTGCACACCGCTGCTGTAGAAAGCCTTTTTCTTCTCGGGCGCACTTTCGACTGAAAGCACGGCCGCACCTCCCCATTCACCGCCAACGGCGAAGCCCTGTATTGCACGCAGTGTCACCAGCAGCACCGGTGCCCACCAACCAATCATGCTAAAGGTTGGCACCAGGCCTATCAGCGCGGTAGCCAAACCCATTATCCAAACGGTCATCATCAGCATGCGTTTGCGGCCAAGGCGATCGCCATAATGGCCGAAGACTATCCCACCGAGTGGCCGGAACAAAAAGCCGACGCCAAAGGTCGCTAAAGCGGCAATTGTCCCCATCGCCGGGCTTATTTGCGGGAAGAATTCGCGGTTAAATACGAGGGCAGCGGTAATGCCATAAAGCAGAAAGTCATACCAGTCTACTACGGCGCCAGCGAAACTACCCCAGGCGGCACGACGGGCACGATTACGTACAGGCGTCTGCTTGACGGGGGGAGTCGAAATGAGGGTGGAGTCCATACTTGTCCTGTTTATACTGATTTTTTATTACTAAGATGGGTCGAGGGTGACTCACATTACGGCCGACATTTTATGACGGCACATGAGACTACCCTGACAAAAGAGGGGAGGAAACATAAATTTAAAAAATAACGTCGAGGATTCTTATTGCGTACGGGGATGTAAGCGTCTGCTTCACTCCGTCATTGAGGCTCTTGGTGATTTCTCAAAACAGGCAGTAGGGTGACAATCGCCAAACAGGCAAGAAAAATACCCATCAGCGCCGGGGAGCGATAGCCAAAACCTTGGTCAATAGCATAGCCACCGCCCCAAGAACCGACCACGACGCCAAGGCAAATCACTGAGGTATGCAGGGTATTAATCAATGAGGTGTTCGGTGCCGCTTTAAATACGCGTGAGGACATGGCAGGGGTGAGAGTAATACCTGTGAGCCCGAGTACCATGACCGAAATAAGCACCAATATTTTGTTGTCGTAAAAGACGTAAAGTCCACACAGGGCCAGAACCAACACGATGCTGCCGATGAACACCACCTTGACTGGCGAGTTATCAGCCAATCGACCGACTAAGATATTGCCTATTATCGTAAAGCATCCGTAAGCGAAGAGAATCGCTGGAATAGAAGATGAATCGAAACCGACGGTATTTTCGAAATAGGGAACGAAATAGCTGAATGTCGCAAAGGTGGCTGCAATAACAAAGAAGCTGGTGATGAAGGCACTCCAAATTGACCCGTTTAGAATTGAACCCAATTCAGTCTTGATGCTGCCCCTAGCCTCTGCTTGGAATTTCGGTACGATCAGGATAATACCCATTCCCGCGAGTGCGGTGAGGGCAATAATTAATGCAAATGAAACTCTCCAGCCATAATACTGGTCGAGGATGGCTGATATTGGCAGTCCGGCAACCGTCGCAATCATCATTCCGCCTAATACGATCGAGGCTGCGACGCCAAAGCGTTCCGGCGGAACCATTTTCGCCGCCGTCATCAGCGCAAAGCCAAAGAAGGCGGCGGAGGATAAACCGGTCGCGAATCTCGCTACGGCTAACAAGTCATAGGTCGCAGAGACGGTTGCGACGGCTTGGGCGACAAGAAATATGCCGGTAATGGTCAATAACGCGGCTTTATTACTCAATTTGACTAAAAATGTGGCAAGTAATGGACCCCCAAGGACCATGCCTAATGAATAAAGGGTAATTAAATATCCAACTTTAGGAATTGAAACACCCAAGTCAGTGGACATGGATGTGATTAATCCTGCGACCATGTATTCGGATGTGGTCATGGCAAACAGAGTGAATCCTAAGACATATATTGCGGGTGGAAAGGTTTTGTTCATTTTATTTTACTCGAGGGATTAAGCGTTTTGAATAAATATCCTTAATTGTGGGTCTGTGTAAATGAAATATGAATCATAATCGTTATGACTTTTTTCATTAATAAAATAGTAAAATTTGTTGATGGCTGTAGCGACATAGCGTTATATTTTAACTAAGCACATAATAGTATTAATTTTTCCTGATAGCATATTGTATCTTTAGCGATAACGTTGCCCGAGTCATTTAGTGACCGAGGCCATTGCGCCAGGGACAGAAGGGAAAAAACGATGGATTTGAACGCGCTTAAAATCTTTATCAAGGTAGGAGAGACACAGAGTTTCACCAAAGCCGCACAGGCATTGGGTCTCACCCAATCTGGGGTTTCTCGCGCTATTACCAGACTTGAACTGGACCTTCGCGTTGCTTTGTTAAACCGCAATACCCATTGCGTAAGTTTGACCAGCGACGGCATATTTTTATATGAGTCCTCACAAGCCCTGATGCATGAAATGGATGAGGTCGGACAATCTCTTACTGCAAGAACCGTCTTTCCAGAAGGCGAATTAAGAATAACCACTCCTTCCGCTTACGGTCGATTAGTGATTATTCCCCTCCTCAAAGAGATCCTTGATAGATATCCGGCATTATCTATTGATGCCGTCATGACTGACCGATTAGTTGATCTCGTGGAAGAGGGCTTTGACGCGGCGATAAGGATTGGCAGCATACAGGACTCACGGCTTATCGCGAGAACCCTCAAGCATTTGCGTTTTGTCACCGTGGCATCGCCGGAGTATTTAGACAGTCGCGGAATTCCTCTCGCGCCTGCGCAATTGGTTCAGCATAACTGCCTGACTGTTAAAGCGCAGAATACGGGACGTGCCACCAAGTGGTTTTATACTCTCGCAGGAGAAAAACAGTCATTTGATATCAAAGGTAATTTCGTCGTTGATACAGCCGACGTGCTGTTAGAGGCGGTACTTAGCGGGATGGGCATTGTGCAAATAATGGACTTTGCAGTCGACAAATATATTGAGAGTGGTGAGTTGGTCGAGCTACTCCCCGAATACGCCGAGGCGTCAATTCCGCTGTCATTGATCTATGCAAAATCGCGCCATCGTTCGCCTAAAATAAGTGCACTGCTGACGGCATTTGGGCTCAATATCTGACGCCAAATATCTTTTTTTGCCCTATGATTTTTGCCATAGCCCTGCACCTGCAACCTGGAGTTGATCTCTCTTTGCCAGACGCCGACGTTGCGTACACTATTTCTTCTTATTGAGCATCGACTGTAAATCGGCAAACGGATTATAGGTTGCTGCAGCAATATCATTTTGCGCGTCCTCACCCGCCACAACGTTTGTGCCGTACAGGTCAGCTTCAGTGTACTTAGAGTGTTCGTGGTCATGGCAATACAGGCACAATAACTCCCAGTTACTGCCATCTGGCGGGTTATTGGTATGGTCGTGATCGATATGGTGCACCGTTAATTCGCGTAGGTTTGAATAAACAAACTCGCGCGAGCAGCGTCCACATACCCACGGATAAATTTTTAGGGCTTTCTCACGGTAGCCGCTTTCGAGCCGGGTGTAGTTTTTTGGGATCAGAGCCATTGCCGGTGTTACCTGTTACAGAGGGAGAATTTTACGAGAGTGCCCCTAATATATCCCACAATGGAACAGAAGGAGAAACGAAAGAAGGAGGGGATAGGGATTGTTTAAGGGAAAATTTTTAATAATCTACTCTGTGCACGATGACAAGGATCTCTCAGTCCGGTGGGGGAGGAATATTTGGCGATTGTTACGCTCGCCCAACCCGGACTGAGTTCCGTTCAATTGATCGACGACTTGGCGAAATTATTTAGCCGATAGCTCTTTTCGGACAATATGTGCGCCTAAACTTAACGCATTCAGTTTGCCCCTTGCGACTCGACGAGGTAATGGGATCATTCCACAGTTGGTACTAGGGTAGAGCTTGTCGGCATCTACAAACTGAAGGGCTTTTCGCAGAGTAGCGGCAACTTCCTCTGGTGTCTCAACAGTATTGGTTGCCACATCAATAGCCCCAACCATCACTTTTTTGCCACGAATGAGTTCAATCAGGTCCATTGGCACATGAGAGTTCTGGCATTCCAGCGAAATTATATCGATAGAAGATTTTTGCAGTTTAGGGAAGATTTCTTCATATTGTCGCCATTCTGTCCCCAGCGTCTTTTTCCAATCTGTATTGGCTTTAATGCCATAGCCATAGCAAATATGTACGGCAGTTTCGCATTTGAGGCCTTCAACGGCTCTTTCTAACGCGGCAATACCCCAGTCATTCACCTCATCAAAAAACACATTAAATGCAGGCTCATCAAATTGGATAATATCGACACCCGCCGCTTCTAATTCTTTGGCTTCTTCATTAAGAATTTTAGCGAATTCCCACGCCAGTTTTTCGCGACTTTTGTAGTGATTATCATAGAGGGTATCTATCATAGTCATGGGACCGGGCAGGGCCCATTTAATCGGTTGCTTGGTTTGCTGACGTAAGAACTTGGCATCTTCTACAAAAACGGGCTTTTGGCGACTCACAGCACCCACGACTGTCGGCACACTCGCATCATAGCGATTACGAATTCTCACCGTCTCACGTTTCTCAAAATCTACGCCGCTGAGGTGCTCAATAAAGGTGGTGACAAAATGTTGGCGGGTTTGCTCACCATCACTGACAATATCAATACCTGCTTGCAGTTGATCTTGCAGGCACAAACGTAGCGCATCTTGTTTGCCGTCAATTAATTCCTGATCTTGCAGTTTCCACGGTGACCAAAGTGTCTCAGGTTGTGCAAGCCAAGAGGGTTTAGGCAAACTGCCAGCAGTCGAAGTAGGTAACAAAATTTTCATAATAGATGACCTTATATTTTTGGTTAATCAAAGAACGGAATTAGCAGACCATTGTTCAAGAATAGTGTGGTAGGGTTTAATGAAGTGCTCCTCAGTAAACTTCCCTTGCTCAACAGCCAATTGGCTACGTTCTTCTCGATCATAAACAATTAGAGTTAAAGAATAATCCTGGTGATTCAAACTGGGTTGATAGCATTTTCCTGCTGCAGAATTAGCGTTGTAAATCTCAGGTCGGTAAATCCTTTGGAAAGTTTCCATTGTGCTGATGGTACTAATCAGTTCCAGATTAGTGTAATCGCTGAGCAAATCGCCAGTAAAATAAAAAGCCAAAGGCGCAACACTATTTGCAGGCATGAAATAGCGAGCCCGCAGCCCCATTTTTTCGAAATACTTATCAGTCAAGGAAAACTCATCTTGTTGATATTCTATACCCAGTACAGGATGCTCGTTACCCGTCCGGTAATAGGTGTTTTTACTCGACACACTTAGGCATATAACCGGTTTCTTATTAAAGTTATTTTGGTAAGTGTCTGAGTTGATGAAACGTTTAAATATATTACCATGTAAGCTGCCAAAATTTTCTGGGAGGCTAAATTCAGATTGGTTTTTATTATGCTCTGACAATAAGATGCTGAAATCATAATCTCGTACGTAAGAGGAAAAGTTATTCCCTAAAATGCCTTCAATACGTTCGTTAGTTTTTTTATCAACGATATTTGTTTTCAGAATTTCGATCACTGGGAAGCTATTGCCCTTGCCTTGAATATCAATATTCAACTCAACAGAGATGATTTCAAGTTCAACAGAATAACGATCGCCTTTAGGGTTATCCCAGTGCGCCAGGGAATTGAAACGATTGTCAATCATCACCAAGGCGTTGCGCAAGTTATCTTGGCGTTTCTCACCTCTGGCCAAATTAGCAAAATTGGTCGTGATACGCGTACTTTCCGAGGGGTTATAATTCTCGTCGAAACGAAGGCTTTTAATGGCAAATGTCAATTCTGTATTCATCGCAATCTGGTATCCTAATTTTTACATAAAACCTGATTTACTTGTTGCTTTTTCAGGATTTTTCAAATTTATTTTTCTGGTTTTGTTACCCAGTCGTCTTCATTTTGTCTATAGTTATGTTAATGGGTATTTTATGCCAGAGTCATTGATTGAGTAAAAGTGATTTAATTTCATTAAACATGAGTCATCTTCATGATCCGGTCTAGGATCAAGACCGGCGCTGACGCAAGAGTGCCTGCCCCACAGGAGCAACAGCTAAAATCCATGGGGTAATATCAATTTGATATTAAGTGGGAGTCAACAAAAGTGAAGGGTCAAGGACTGCTGCTTAGCTCCAGAACAATGGCTGAGCGTAATTATTTTAGCCGCGCGTTGTTTTCAGTGGTGTGGGTTACTGCTGCGTTTACCTTGGGGCAGCACTCATCGACAATTGGCGCTGTTTTATTGTTTGTTTATCCGGCTTGGGACGCCTTGGCTAACTATATTGATGCATCGCGAAGCGTAGGGTTTCGCCGTAGGGTTAACCGTCGGGCAGATACGTCGAAAAGTGGTATAAGTGAAGAGCCTCTTTATCCCGTTAATTTTTGCAATATGTGAGGGGATCTAAAACGCGAAAAATATCTATTGTTACAAAAGACTGCATATCAATTTTATTATCATATCTTGCCAAGCTTCAGACTGCTGAAATATACGCATCGACAAACAATTAGCCTGGTCGTGCGGTTATCACCTATTACGGACAGCTTAAGCTTGGCTCAATATTATTATGTAATTCCGATAAAGAACCCCGCAATGGTGGCACTCATCAGATTAGAAAGTGTGGCAGCCGCCAGTGCCCGCAGACCTAACTGAGCGATTTCTGAGGTTCGCTGAGGTGCAATGGCAGAAAATGCGCCGACCACTACACCAATAGATCCAAAGTTTGCAAAACCACACAGGGCGAATGAGATGATAGCAATTGTTTTAACATCCAATGTGCCGGCAGTTTGCAGATAGGGCGAGAAGCTCAGGTAGGCAACAAACTCATTAATCGCGAGTTTTTGACCAATCAGGCTTCCCGCTAAGGTTGCATCGTTCCAGTCAACACCCATAAGCCACGCAAGGGGTGCAAGAGCTAATCCCAATATCCCTTCTAGGCTGGCATGGGCAAACCCGAATAAACCAGCCACGCCGCCGATAATCCCGTTTATCAAGGCAATTATCGCGACAAAAGCCATTACTACGGTTCCGACACCTACGGCTATCTTTAGCCCTGTCATGGCCCCTGAGGCTACCGCTTCAATGATGCTTTTTGGCGGTGTTTCTGAAAAGGACAGGTTATCGAAAACTATTTGTGACTCTTCGGTTGCAGGGCTAAGGATACGAGCAAATAAAATTCCGCCGGGGATCGCCATCAACGACGCCGCCAGCAAGTAATCTATGGGAACACCCAGTCCGGCATAGCCAATCATCGTCGAACCGGCAATGGAAGCCATTCCACTACAAATTGCGGTAAAAAGCTCGTTGCGATTGAGGCGATTAATAAAGGGTTTAACGATGGCAGGGATCTCATTCTGCCCTAGAAAAATAGTGGTGACGGCAACAAAAGACTCAATCTTACTGATCTTCAGCGCTTTCTGGAAAATACCACCGAGAATGTTGATCAGTACCTTCATGATGCCAATATAATAAAGCAAACTCACTAAAGAGGTCATGAATATAATCGCAGGTAATACGTGGAAAGCGAATACAAACCCAGCACCGTTAAATACTCTGTTCATATCGGGTCCCGCTAATGCACCAAATATAAATGAGCTGCCAGCATCACTGTAATTCAATATATTATGGATGCCAAAAGCAACTTTCTCAGCTAACCATTTACCTGGAGGTAAGTAGAGAATCGCACCGCCAATTGTTATTTGTAGTATCAGTGCTGCCCCGACCGTCCGCAGACTGATATTTTTTTTATTTACTGATATAATAAATGCAATTGCCAGTAATACCCCCATGCCTAAAACACTTCTCATTATATCCATAATGATTATCTCGTTATTAAAAATCTCGATATATTTGATATCTATATGGGCGACGGCAAACAGCCCATTAGGTTGATCGGCATGCAATGAGGTTTGCACATTATTGCATGCCTTATGCAGGTGCTGTTATGGCATTTAATCAGTGATACATTCGTACACAATCTTCCACGAGGTCCCAAAACCATTGGGTATCAATAGTGATCCCGACTTTTGTATTTGCAGCTTTGCCGGTAACACCAAGCTCATCACACACTGTTCGTCCATAACACGGACCACTGTTAACATCGATTTCCACATACATATCACGTGTTTTAATCCTTTCGGGATTAATGAGATAGCCAATACAAGTAGCATCATGTACCGGCCCACCGGCTAAGCCGTAGTTTTCATGTTGAGTTTTAAGCGTGAAATTCATCATGTCACTGAACAACTTCCCAGCCGGCCCCCCGGCTTTCTCCATCCGGGAAATGACGTCTGGGGTACAGGCAGTCTGGTTGGTCAAATCAAGGCCCAGCATTACTAAAGGCGCGCCTGAACTAAACACGACGTGCGCCGCTTCTGGGTCTGCATAGATATTGAATTCTGCCGATGGGGTAAAGTTTCCCGTGCCGTAGGCACCGCCCATCAACACGATTTCCTTTATTTTAGGGATGATAGCGGGCTGCATACGCATGGCGACCGCAATATTGGTCAAGGGGGCAACGGGTACCAGAGTGATATCACCCTCGCTGGCCATCAGCGAATCAATGATAAATTGAACGGCATGGGTGCTCTCTGCTTTGCGTTTTAGGGGCCCAAATACAGGGCCATCAAGTCCTGTTTCTCCGTGAATATTATCGGCCACGATCTGTTGGCGCATTAGTGGCAGAGGCATTCCGGCAAAAACGGGCACGTCGATACCTAACTGCTGGCAGACATTTAATCCATTTACTAACGTTTTATCCAGAGTCTGATTACCTGCAACGATAGTTATTCCGAGGAGGTTAATGGCTGGATGTTTTGCCGCCATCAAAATTGCAATAGCATCATCATGACCCGGATCACAATCGAGTATAATTTTTCTTTGAGCCATCTCTCATTTCCTTTGTTAGGGTTTCAATAAAATGCATATGATTTAATTAAATGTTAAAAGTGTTACGTCAACGCTTTAACCCTAACAGTAAAAAACGTATGTTAAATATGAGAAATCTCATACAGAGAAATGATTATGAAAGAAATCCATAATGAAAATCTTAAGAGCCAATTAATAAAAAATTCTGACTATCAGCATAAATTTTCGCTTGATGTTATGCAGGAAACTAGACTGCTTCACATTATGGCGGGTGATTATATTGTTAAGGAGGGAGAGCGGCCTTTTCACTTGTTTTATCTCGCCCGTGGGCGAGCAAAGCTTTATGCGACTCTGGCAAATGGTCGAATTTCGCTGATTGATTTCTTTGGGCCGAATTGTTTTATTGGTGAAATTGAGCTAATAGATCAACAGCATGAATCACGCGCCGTACAGGCTATTGAGGAGTGTTGGTGTCTGGCTTTACCCGCGAAGCAATATAGAACTCAGCTTTTAAATGATACTGTTTTTTTACGCGATCTCTGTATGAGTTTAACGCAGAAAAATTATCGAAATATTGTATCTTTAACGAGGAATCAATCATTCCCGTTGGTGAATCGCCTTGCTGCATTTATATTATTAACACAACATTCTGATTTATATAACGAAAGGCACACCCAAGTTGCCGAATACATGGGGGTGTCGTACCGTCATTTATTGTTTGTGATTGCACAATTTGTTGAGGAAGGTTCATTAACTAAGCAAAACTCCGGATATGCGATTAAAAATAAAGAGGCGTTTATTACCTTAGCGCGTGAAATGGAGCCAGAAGGAGTAATACCGCTATAATGATGAAGTTTGCTCGGTAACAACATTATATCCATTCGATGTTTATGATTTAACTACCATATGGCTGGTTTTACATCCGGACCTGAATCCCTCTGCCAGAGTTCGCGCCGTGATTAACACTCTGGAGTATAAATTTTCTAAGCAATACGCCTGAATGTCGGCCTTGGTTTAATAAAAATATTCAGCTTTGAATCTGAATAGCATTGGGTTGGGATTATAGGTATTTTTAAATTCAGGAATAAAAATGTCGATCCAATATTCTATTAAGGGATTATTAGTATGAATCATGAGAGTTACCGCATTTTTTGTATAAGGGTTCGACACCCTGGGAAAAGCGATAACTCTCAAGCTTTCAATATCCGGCGAGAAATAAATTTAGTATTTTAACCGTTATTTTCTTCTAGGTAATCAACCAATGATTCTTTTAAATGCATGTAGCCATAGGTATTTAATAGTTGAGGACTTAACTTTATGAACATTTTCAACACCCACAACTTCTCTAAGAAATTTCTGAGCTGCACGTAAATGATCGTAAGTGGGTCTATAGTGCCCTGAAGTATTGAGTAGGTAAGCGTCACCTTTTTTTGTCATACCTAAGTATCCAGCAGATTGTATCTTCAATTCTGTTTTATCAATAGTTAATTCGCTTAGTAAAGAAGGATGGGAAATCGTTTTTACGTTAGTTTTCTTACCAATGCCACCGATAATTAGTTGCTGATTGCCTTGGGCATTTTGTACAAATATAAATTTGGCTTGATAGTTTGGGTCTTTTAATCTTTCGATGTCCTTGGGGGTGGTTACAGTAGTGGTGAAAATGTCTTCGTGATTTGCAACTGCTTCTTTTAGTGAATTGAATTCAGTATCGATAAGTTGTTTTCTGTTATTGACCAAGGCCGGAAGCTCGAAATCTAAAAATTCAGAGCTTGCGGCTGTACAGGGTATAATTCCCCGCGTATGTCTTGAGGCAGTTATCAGAGGGGAACAGGTACTGATCAAATTTGGGTTGTTGTCCAGATTATCGAAATCCAATTTGATGGCATTATTTTCTAGTTGCTCGAGTTTATCAATATTTCTTTTAAATTCATTTAAATCAGCTTTAAACTTTTTCTCCATCGGGGTCATCTGAGAAGCAGACAGTTCTGGGATCAGTCCATCTTTTTTAGAGCTTATTCTTGCACGGTCAAAATCTACCAGGGTGAATTTGTCAGTCTCTGGATTGAACATGATATTTGCGAGATTGATATCATCATGCATAATACCATTTTTTTTCAAATCAGCAAGTGTACGATCTATTATAGACTGTATAGTATTTTCATCACTCAGTGAATTCCTGATATTTTTCATTTGTTGTAAATTGTCTTGCTTTAGAATGGATTCTAAAGATTCACCCGGTATTTTAGGCATTTTCATCGAAACAATTTTAGAATCTCCAATATTATCAATGAAGACGAAGGATGAACCCTCTCCGTAAAGACGGTTGAATGCTACGGCATTATTATTTGCATCATGCAATGCCCCCGAAAAACTATTTGTTTTTGATTGCGTTAATAATAAATTATCTTTAGAGAAGTCACCTTCTTTCAACGGGCGCTTAAATTCTTTAATCAGGTAATCGTCTACACTATAAATTTTTGCCGCTGTTCCTTCAGCAATAGGTTTCGCTTTTCTATAATCTGCGGGTATAGATGCAATATTTGTTTTTGAATCTGGCAGCCTGAAATTATTGGGCGTATTCTTCAAACTACTTTTTATCGCTAATGACATCTGCTGTCGAAAAAATTTTATCGCCTGAGTTATCTCTAGACCCGTATCAAATACACCACTCATTACTGCTTCTAACAACGCATCCATCTTTTCATCTGGTGTTTCTGCTACAAAGTACTTCGCAACTTGCATCGCTGAAATACCCATACCCATGGCCACTGAGCAAAATACGCCCAGTGCGCTGGCCGGTGTGAATATCACCCCCACTGACAGAATCCCTAGAAAATCGATACCTGCGGAAAGAACAGTATCAACTTCTTGTTCAAAGCGAGTTTTTATTAAAACATCCGGATCGGAATTCAATTTGTCAATATGACGCTGAGTCAAGTCTGACGTGTAATCACCCGTTTCACTATATTTTACCGGATATTCATAATGCGTGATACCATGTAAAGGATCGAGTAATTTTTCCGTGAAAGACGTTTTAACCATATTTCTTTGAGAGTCATAGAAAGACAAGTGGTGCAATAACCAATCTTGTAAGCTCTGATCATTTTCCAATCCCTGTCTGTTCGGTACGATCTTAGATTCTTGTGTCAACGTAGAGACAGCAAGATAGCGTTCACCTATTCCTTTTAGTGCGATGATGTTAGACATCGGATATTCCAGCACCGCCATTAACTTAGGTTGTGTTGTTCCTGCGAGAATATCATTAATGGCAGGGCCAAACTCTCGTAAGTCTTCTACAGACGCTTTTTTCATGTAATCTATTAGCTGAGTCTTAAATGAAATCCCAATAAAATTCTTCACTACATTTTTAGCGTCAGGCCGAGATAAATTATTCCTGATGGTCTCTTCAAGTCTGGCTTCAACGTTACCCGCAAGCTTTATCACTGATTCTTTGAATTTTACATCGTGTTGATGATACGGTTTTTTTTCGTCTGCCTTACTAAAGATGGCTACAGTTCTGGAAGACGGATAATTTCTAAAGATGCCACCGAGCGCGACTTCTTTTAAACTCAAATCCATTCTTTTGTGAAGATCGTACAACGATACTCTATCTTCAAGATTCGCATTTTGTAGTGTGGGTATTTTTCTTATCTCATCCAGGCAAATGTCATCTACCAAAATATTAATATTAAAATTCTTTAAATAGTCTACTGTATTGGCTTTTGCATTATTAAAATTTTCAATAAACTCAGCATATTTATTCAACGGAATAGGGATTCCATTCCCAGTGTTATACGCTGCAGATACAATATATCCATCCAGTTCTGGATCTGTAATTGTACTCGATAAGTCTTGAACTGTGTTGGCTGCACCCTTCTCAGTATACCAATATTCATAGTCGTTCATACCAAACTTGTTTAAAGCGTGTTGATTCGATACGGCCTCATGCATTTTATCATATTCTTTTTCGTACATCTGCATTATCGAAGGTTTTGGTTTTTCATTAATAGCTTTCATCGCAGCCAGTTTCACTTCTGCACCGCCGTCTGGGAAGAAATAGCTGTCGATTTTGGCTGTTAACCTACTTGAGTACTCCGAAACCAAACCAACTTCTACATCAAATGCCATTACTGGCGTTCTGGAGAGGATGGGCTCCATTAGTTTTTCTAGATTGCAGGCCTGAAGAGAAGGGTGTTCAAATTGCCCGTCCGCTAGCATCTTAGAAATTTCCAGGATAAATTGCTTATTTTTTAACATGTCGACCAATGCAACGTCATCAGGTAGGTTAGAACGGACTCTTGCCTGTTGAATCGCCGTAATAATTTTACTGTCAACATAATTTTCGGAAATAAAAGCTATCCCCTCAATGATAATTTTTGCATAGTCCTCTTTTGCATATGAATAAAGTTCATATAACTTGTCCTCATTTAATTCATGAGGATGATCTGCAAAGGCAGTTCTTATCACATCTGCGGAAAGAGAGTCGAGTGCCTGATAAATTATTGGTTTATTCGCAGCAAAGGGATTTTCCGGCTCAGGCTGTTTATTTGCTAATTCCGACAGAGAAGTCGGTTTGCTTTCAGCCGTCTTAAACTGCTGTGCCATGAAAGCTACTGCTCCGGCTGCCTTACCCGCCACCAGAGTGACTGCCAGGGTTGTCAACATGTTGCTGACATAACTCGGATCTGTTGGGACTATATTCACACCCTGCAAATTATCCCTCGGCGAGACAAAACTGCGGCCTATCTCTTGCAACAGCATTTCCTCTTCAGGCTTCTTTGCCAAAGCCGCATTGGTTCTTTCTGCCGTGTTTTCTATTTTGCTTCCTGTCGGGGAGACAGCGGTTTCTCCGCCCGAAGATTTCTCGGGTCTGAGCTGAAACCTTGAAGGTGCGACAGTGGTAGCTACCGTGCCGGACATCTTATTTGGCACTTTGGCATTTGAAAGTTCAACGGGAGTGTCAGCGTTGGCCAGCCGTAAGCGTTGTTTCAAATTCCCCTCACCGTCCAGTACGCGTATTTTCTCCGCCATTCCCTCTTCCACGACACTCTTCACCATCTTGGTTGGCAGGGCCATAGCGGTAGTATTTGCACTGTTAGGCGAGCTTGAACACACCTCTGGGGCTGTATCTTGTTCCGGAAGCAGGAATTCATAACAGGTTTTTGCTTTCATCAGTATCTTTTCAACGACGTCCGTATTTTCCCAGTTAAGCACGCTGTTTGCTATCCAGCCTTCGGCATCAACATTCTTGGGGACCCTCTCGCCTCCACTGATTGTCGGCGCAGTCAGTAACGTAAGTTCGGGTCCCTTTCCTCCGGTATCAACCATCGTTGCGCCAGGCTGATGGGTGTTCATTCTGCCAGCAATACTCTCAGGGGTAATTCCGCTCAACCAATCTCCGAGATGGGTAAAGAGTTCCAGGTCATCCGCGGCAGAGATAACCCCTCCCGCCATTTTCGCCCCCATCCACGTATCCAGCTGGGCCTTCATCTGGGAGTTGACCGTATTCATGAGGCCTTCCTGACTGAGCTGCTTTAAAATCTGGCAGCTGTACCAGGCGATTGACAGACCGGTGCCCACTGGCCCCAGGCTTGCGAGCGCCATGCCGACGCCGGCACTGCTAATATATGACATGCCGATTTTCTGTATATCCGCTTTGGACGGCGTTCCCTTCGCCACGACTGCATAAACCTCTTTTGATAACCATTGATACAAGGCGGGTTTTGTTTGTTCCAGATTCATGCGTTCAATTTTCGCCATCGCTTTCTCATCCTTAGGATTCGCTCCTAGAATGCGCGCGAACAGATGATCCATCCCGACGTCAAGATGCAGGCCATCGAACCAATGCCCACCGGAAACCTTAATCAGATTCTCCTCTGTTAACATCTTTCGCAGTAAGGTTGCTGGGTCAGATAACGGGGTCTGCGCCTCTGTTTTGTGCTTCCTCAGAGCCATTTCGATTTTTACACTCAGCGAATGTTCTGTTCCACCGTTAAGCGGGCTTTTGGCATCTTTTTTCAGCTCTTTAAACAAATCATTCAGCTGTTCCATTGCTTTAGCCTCGTCTACCGGTGGATTGGTAAATGAAGCCACTGACTCCGAAAACACCGATGACAGCTTATCCATCCAGGAATCGGCATGTGCCAGCTGTCTGTTCTGTTCTGTTTTGGAAGCTTGAGTGGTGTGGGTATCCTGTGTGGAGACATTCGCACGGCTGAGCTTAACTTCGTTCATGTATTTCTCTTTTTCTTATGATAATGGGGGAAGGGACTGGCAAATTTACGGCCTGGAGTATTCGCCTGCGCACTGTTGCAGACGGCAACTGCGTAAATAAAAGGCATCGAGGAGTTCTCCGAACCGGGTATCAATGACGAAACACGATTCATCAACCAGCGCCCGCAGCTCCCGGCCACGAAGACCTAGCACTGGCTGGTCGGTCACTACCCACGGCAGCGGGTACTGCAGTACCTCCAGAAGGGCACCTGCAGATTTAGCAAAATGCAACTCGTCCCTCCAGATAAGCGGCGTCTGGAGCCAGATGTGTCCTTCATTCAAGGAAAGGGTGATGGGAGGAACGTTGTGAAATTCAAATACTACTTTTGAGCCAGCCTCTACGGAAAGGTTGCCGACGGCTTTTCCGGTTTCCTTGAGGATGTCTTTAACGACCTGATTAATCTGGTATATTAGCAAGGCAGTTTTGTCCGTGGTTGCCTGTTTTACCGGCCTGGAGATAAACATCCGTGTCATATTGGATAAGCCCCATCGATGGTAGGGCTGGAGGCTATAGAGGAAAAACCATCAATCGCAAGCTCATGCAATAATGTAGTTTTCAGCGGATTTGTGGATGAGGTTGCACACACTCGTGAAAGAGTCGTTGAGGCACGGGTTTTAGAGATTTCGTTCCTTGAATATTTCATGACATTTCCTAATGTAGTGTTGAAGACTAATTAGGTAGAAATATATGTAATGCGGGAGGCGGGGTTTATCTGAAACAAACTAAAATTTATAGATTTTTACATCTAGTAATGTAATGGTTTGTCAATGGTTTTTGGGAAGTGCGCCTTAAAAGCCCGATCATTACTCAGGCGGGATTGATTATATCTACGAGTAATCTAAGAATCTCAGCACGTTGCTGATGAATATGAGCATTAACAAGAGAGATGAAATACCCTAAGCCCCGATAATTAATACATCGCGATATTAGTCATGCCTTAATATGGGCTATGACCATAAACGGCTGTGATGCTGGGTTTTTAAACGAATGGGTTATAACCATTGCCAGAATGTTTATCAGTGTCTGTTGATAATAGCCCTCTATCCGATTCGCGCTGACGCGTTTTACGAGAACCGTATATCAACCGTCATTTAAAGAATGAATCGTTAGCTGTTTGTTGCTTTGGATGTGCCTAAGGGACCCGGTAAAACCACTCGGTATTTCAGTCGTTGACACGGCAAAAAAACCAGAGTTTGACCTGTGACAGCCTGTGGCAGACTTCTGGCGCCTTCGTATACCGCTCGAAATCTAATCGCCTTCTGGCTGAAAGCATTGACGCTATACCTTCAACACGGCATCGTTATGGATAAAATCTGAATCTGCCAGAGATTCCATAATCCCCAAAAAGCAAAAAGCCCGCGCAAGTTGTCTTGTGCAGGCTTTTCTAAATATGGCTCCTCTGACTGGACTCGAACCAGTGACATACGGATTAACAGTCCGCCGTTCTACCGACTGAACTACAGAGGAATCGTTGAACGGGGCGAATATTAACGGGGGGAGCCGTGCTTGTCAAAGCTCTTTCTTCATAACCGCGTCTGAGTGTTGAAGAAATCGGCAAAACCGGCTTTTATCGCCCACAACGGGGTAAAACAACCGCAGAGGTGTTAGCCCTGAATACGTTTTGCCCAGGAGGAAATCTCGTCGCCACTGCCGATATCAGCCTGTACTAATCCGTTAACGATAAAAGTAGGCGAAACGTGAATACCGTTTTGGCGCGAGTATTTGCTGTGCCACTTGATGACGTTTTGCAAGTCCGGACGCGCGAAGGCTTCACGTGCGTTGATGCCGCTGTATTGCTCAAGGCGGTTGATAATGTCGTTCGGCGTGGCGTCAAGATTCGGGCCAGTGCAGTGATCGGTAAATTCGAACTCTTCACGATGATCGCCAACGGCTTTCAATACTGCTTTTGCCGCTTCTTTTCCTTCGGGCAGGGTAGAGGCAGCAAGGATGTAGCGCACGATTAAGCCGGAATACATATGCCACGGCTGAGACTGAAGATGAATTTTCAGCGTCATATTGTCTTCACCTAGCTCATCCAGCAGTGCGTCAAATTTATTAAAAGCGCGAACGGAGTAAGGGCAGGTGGGTTCCAGAAATACTTCGAATACGTTTTTTCCGTGTCCCCACTGCAGGGGGTCAGCGTTTAATGGTTTGTTCGTCGTCATGATCTATCCCCTTAAATGATAATTATTAACTAAACCATAGTGGCAAATCCTGCCTCGCTGCTCCAGTCAAGGCGGGCTATTTGCCCGCTGTTTTCCGTTAGCAAAAGTAACCGACGGCCGCTACTGCGCTACTGCGTGCAGCGCGCGTTGGGCAAGCGCGGTAAAATAGTCTACTGCGGGCTCGATTAATGCTTCATTGGGGTCAAACTCTGGATGATGCAGGCCAAAGGCGCTGGCGCTGCCGATACTGACAAAAGCGCCGGGGACGTGGTGCAGATAAAAAGCAAAGTCTTCACCGCCCATCTGCGGCGTGGCGACCTCAACGTTATAGCCGCTCTCTTTGGCAATCGACAGGGCAAAGTCTGCCCACTGCGGGGTGTTAATCAACGCCGGAGGGCCGGGCTGCCAGTCAAGTGTTGCTCGTGCGCCAAAGCCACCGGCAATGCCGTCTATCAATGAACGTATACGCTGAGGGATCGCTTCGCGAATAGTGTCATTGTGCGTGCGCACCGTTCCCTCGAGTTCAACGGTTTGCGGCAGCACATTCCAGGTATTGCCTGCGGTAAAGCGCGTTACGCTGACCACCACCGACTCCTGCGCACTGTAAATACGGCTGGCCAAAGTTTGCAGCGTGGTCACAATCTGACTGCCAATGACCACGGAATCGATGCCTTCATGAGGACGTGCGGCATGCGCGCCTTTACCGTTGATCGTGATTGAAAATCTATCAACGTTGGCATAAAACGCACCGCCGCGTGTTTTCAAGGTCCCGAGCGGGAGATCCGGCGCATTGTGCATGCCGAAAATAGCCTGCACACCCTCAAGCGCACCGGCGTCGATAAGCTGCTGAGCGCCGTTAAACGTTTCTTCCGCCGGTTGAAACAGTATACGCACACGGCCTTTTAGCTGTTTTTCCTGCGCTTTCAGGCGATAGGCGACTCCGAGCATGATAGACGTGTGAACGTCGTGGCCGCAGGCGTGCATTACGCCGGCATTTTTTGAGGCGAAAGGCCGATGCGTTGCTTCTTCAATTGGCAATGCATCGATGTCGGCACGCAGGGCGATCAGCGGCTCACCCTGACCCATCTCAACCACCACGCCCGTTTTAATCCTGAGCGGCAGAACGCGAATGTCGGCTTCTTTTAGCCATGCAGTAATGCGCTCGGTGGTCGCAAATTCATGATTGGAGAGTTCAGGATGCTGATGCAGCTCGCGCCGCCAGGAAACCAGCTGTTCGATTAATGAGTCCGTCATAAAATCCTCAGGGTTTGAACGAGATAAAAAGACTGAGCGGAATTTCAGGGGGATGGTGCAGATTCACCGCCTCAGCGGACAGGTTCCCATCATCCAAAGTTGTGACAAGCGCGTGAACCAAGGATTTGCGATAAGCTTTTCCATAAAAGTGCTATGCCTATTGCCAGAATTTTCATTCCCTTGCGCAGAATTGTTCTTTTACTCGCACCGGTTGTGCTTGCACTATGAGGCAGACATAAAGGAGGGAGAAACGCATGAGCGAAAATTTTGCTGCACAGCTGATTAACTGGCGCAGGACCTTACACACGTGGCCCGAGCTCTCAAATCAGGAGCAGGCGACCACCTCGCGCATTCGCGACTGGCTGAAGTCGGCCGATATCCGCATCCTTGATTATCCTATTCAAACCGGCGTGATTGCTGAAATAGGGCAGGGCGAATCACTGATTGCGCTGCGGGCCGATATTGACGCATTGCCCATTCATGAGCAGACACAGTTAGCCTATGCCTCGCAGAATGACGGTGTAATGCACGCCTGCGGCCATGATATTCACACCTCGGTTATTCTCGGTGCGGCTTTGCAGTTAAAAGCGCGCGAAGCCTCTTTGCCGGGCAGAGTTCGTTTGTTGTTTCAACCGGGTGAAGAGAACTGCACCGGTGCCAAACAGTTTATTAAGGCCGGTGCGTTGCAGGACGTGCAGGCAATTTTTGGTATGCACAATGAACCCGGTCTTCCGGTGGGCACTTTTGCCACGCGCGGTGGGGCGTTTTATGCCAACGCTGACCGGTTTATCATTAAAATTCGTGGCAAAGGCGCGCACGCGGCGCACCCTGAGCAGGGCAATGACACCATTGTGCTCGCCAGTCAGGTCATTCAGGCATTGCAGGCTTTGACCAGTCGTAGCTTTAATACACTCGACAGCTTAGTGCTTAGCGTCACGCGTATTGATGCCGGTAAAACGTGGAACGTGTTGCCTGAAGAGGTAATGTTTGGCGGCACGCTGCGCACGCATGACGTTAACGTGCGTGCGCAGGTGCAGCAACGCGTTATTCACCTGGTTAAAAGTCTGGTCGAGGCCAGTGGCGCAACGGCAGACGTTAACTGGACCGCCGGACCTCCGGTGCTCATCAACGACGAAAATTGGGCGACATTCAGCGCCAGCGTCGCTAAAGAACAGGGTTACAAGGTACGTACGGCCGATTTGCATCTCGGCGGCGAAGATTTTGCCATCTATCTGCAAAACGTGCCGGGTGCTTTTGTCAGTATCGGCAGTGCCAGCGAGTTTGGGCTGCATCATGAAGGATTCAATCCCGATGAAGCGCTGATCGCCCCTGCGGCGAACTATTTCGCCAAGCTTGCCGAACGTGCTTTAACGCTGCTGCAAGAAAAAGTGCCAGAGGGGCAGGCGGTTTAATTCGACCTTAACCTGTAGCCGGTTGATAAGCCTATTTTGCCAGGACTAAATCTGCCCCTTTGCTTAATACATTATTTATGGCGTTGCCCGTGGCCTGAGCAATCTCTGTCAATGCTTGACAACAGAATGACGGCCGTCCCACAGACTGCCGGGGATCGCGACGTGGCCGGTAAATAGCAGGCGCGCTGTGCGCAATAGCCCGCATCCGAGCACGCTTTCAGCGCCAACGGCGGTGGGATGTATCTGCAGTTCGACGCTGAATTCGCCGCTCGGATGCTCAACGCTGATGCGCGGACGTAATCCTTGTGGCACCGTGGCCAGTCCCTGTGTTACCGACTCTGGCAGCAGGCAGGCGGTGGCGACACTCACCGCACCCAGGACGCCGATTGAGGCATGGCAGCGGTGGGGGATAAAAGTCCTGCTGGTCAGCGCGCCACCGTTACGCGGCTCTGCAACCAGCGTCATTTTCGGCACGGTTCGCTGTGTGACATCCCCAAGATTCATTTTAGGACCCGCCTGTAGACGAATAGACTCCAGTCTGGCTTTAAGTTCTGCATCGTCGTCAAGCTGCTGGCGGGTTTCATAGCCCGTGCGGCCGAGACTGGCAGCGCGCAACAGCACCACCGGCATACCGTTGTCGATGCAGGTCACCTCAATGCCGTCGAATCTGTCAATAACGTTTCCGGTTGGCAGCAGTGAGCCGCAGCTCGACCCGGCAATATCGGCGAATTCAATCAGGATTTCAGCGGCTGTTCTCGGAACGCCGTCGATACGCAGACTGCCCTCATATTCCACATATCCCTGTGGCGTGGGCACGTGAGCGATAGCTATTTGGCCGGTATTTTCCATAAAAATTCTCACCGGTGTGAGCTTATCCAGCGGCTCAATCAGACCTTGCTCAATGGCATAAGGGCCGACGGCGGCCAGAATATTGCCGCAGTTTTGCCCGAAGTCGACCACGGCCTTGTCCACGTTGACTTGGGCAAAGAGGTAGTCAATGTCGGCGTCATCACGCTGTGAGCGACGAATAATGGCCACCTTGCTGGTTAAAGGGTCCGCGCCGCCCACGCCGTCAATTTGCCGTGGGTCCGGCGAACCCACCACCGCCAGCAGCACGCTGTCGCGCAGTGACGGGTCAGCGGGTAAATCAGCGGCCAGAAAGAACGCGCCTTTTGAGGTGCCACCGCGCATTAACGTGCAGGGAATTCGGGTTTGCAACATCAAGCCTCCTCAGGCCAGTAGTGATTTTTTCAGCGCGTCGGCGTCATCAAAGTAGGTCAGGCCTTTTTGTTCAAGGGTTGGACGCATATTATAAATATCCAACCCCAGCTCACCCTCGGCCATCCGCGCACGTTTACTCTCTTCCAGCACTTCGCGTTGGCGACTGGCCTCTGCCACTTTTGTGACTTCCTCACGGCGAACGACCACAATGCCGTCGTCATCGGCCACGATGGCGTCACCGGGATAAATAATCTGACCGGCGCAAAGGATGGGGATGTTCACCGAACCCAGCGTCTCTTTTACCGTGCCTTGGGCATAAACGGCACGTGACCAAACCGCAAAACCCATCTCACGCAGGGTGCGGGTGTCGCGCACGCCCACGTCTGCCACCAGGCCTATCACGCCGCGCGCCTTGAGTGAGGTGGCCAGCAGGTCGCCAAAGTAACCGTCAGTGCACGGCGAGGTGGGAGCAACCACCAGAATATCGCCGGGTTGACACTGCTCGACCGCGACGTGAAACATCCAGTTGTCGCCCGGCGCGACCAATACGGTGATGGCACTGCCAGAAATCGCCACATTTTGCACAATGGGGCGCAGAGCCGAATCAAGTAGTCCCTTACGGCCCTGAGCTTCGTGCACGGTCGCCACGCCAAAGCTGGCCAGCGCGGCAACGTGTAGCGGTTCAGCGCGGGGTATATTACGCACCACGACCCCTTTTTTGCCGAGAATCACACTTTCTTTGCTGCTCATGCCAGCTCTCCTGTTACACGTGGGAAGATGCTCTGATAACCCTCGCCGTATTCGATATTTTTGCCGCTGGTGATACCGATGTTGCGTTTCGCCTGCACGCCACGCTGTTGCGCCACGCGCGTATAATATTCCCACAGGTGTTCCTGACCGGCCATGCACTGGATGGCCTGATACTTTTTGTCCCAGACGTCGGTGATGTCGAGCAGCACGTCAGGTTTCCAGTCGCACTGCTCCGGCTGGTGTGGCTCAAAGCAGTAAACCGGTGGCGCAGCCACGACAGGCTCGCCCGGTTTATAGCCTTCAGCCTGGGCAATGATGCGTGCCTCCTGCGCCAGATGCGTGGCCATCGGGTGGTCATAGTTGTAGGGATCTTTCAAGGAGTGGGTCAGTACAAAATGTGGTTGCACGCGGCGGTAAATGTCGGCCAGACGGAATAAATCGTCTTTTGTGGCGCGCAGCGGATAGTCACCCATATCAAAAAATTCGACGCTGGCACCGAGGATTTCGGCCGCCGCCATGGCTTCTTCACGTCGCGAAGCTTTGACTTTTTCTTCACTCATTTCGCCTTTACGCCACAGTTTTGCTGACTCACCGCGCTCGCCAAACGACAGGCAAACAATGTGCACGTGGTAGCCCAGCTGGGTGTGCTGGGCGATAGCGCCGCCCGCACGCCATACAAAATCGGCCGAGTGGGCGCTGACAACCAAGGCGCTTTTGGCGCTGCCGTTGGCCTGATCCTGAGTGACGTTAGTCATGTGTATAATCCTTATTTTTCACTGTTTGAGGATAACGAACGCATTGCGTGGTCTGATTTCTATGCTGTCAGTCACCGCGGGTCTGAGGTAATTCATTTGATTGCAGCAGGTATGCGTTTTATTTATATTGCGGGTTGAGCTCACGTATAAAACGCTGGCAGGAGAAGGGGATGAAGCACGAGAGGGAGTTATGTAGCCTGATGCAGATCCGCGCATTTTGTCAGGTTGTCGATCAGGGCAGTGTCTCACGGGCCGCCGACGAGCTTTTTCGCACTCAGTCGGCGATTACCCGCGCTATTCGAGATCTGGAGGAGCATTTATCCGTGCCGCTGTTCGAGCGCCACGCCAACGGCATGCGGCTGACCGATTTCGGCAAATGTGTTTTGCCGCGTGCACGT
This sequence comes from Rouxiella sp. S1S-2, assembly GCF_009208105.1. Classification (NCBI taxonomy): domain Bacteria; kingdom Pseudomonadati; phylum Pseudomonadota; class Gammaproteobacteria; order Enterobacterales; family Yersiniaceae; genus Rouxiella; species Rouxiella sp. S1S-2. The sequence continues at coordinate 3,465,780 of NZ_WFKL01000001.1, read as the reverse complement.
CGGGCCATTGCCGAGCTGCATGAAACCGCCTATCTGCTGGCGCGTTTGCAGGGTAAAACGGCGCAGAACCGTGCGCCGACCGAGCCGCTGTATTTGTTCAACGTACGGCGATTGCAGATTTTTGTGTCCCTGTGCAAAACGCGGCATATGCAAACCGTTGCTACGCTGCTCGGGCTGAGTCAGCCTGCCGTGTCGGCCGCGCTTAAAGTGCTGGAAAATGGCGCAAACACCTCGCTGCTGGAGCGAACGCCGCAGGGAATGATACCGAGCCTTGCTGGTCAGGAAATTGTGCCCAATATTCGTCGGGCGCTGAACGAACTGCGGCACATTCCCGCCGATATCGCCGCCCGTCAAGGGGTGCTGGTGGGGACGGTACAGATAGGCGCGCTGCCGCTGAGCCGCACGCGACTGCTGCCGCAGGCAATTCTGGCCGTGACTGCGCGCTATGGCGGCATCAAAATTATTACCAATGAAAGCGCCTTTGCCGCCTTAGCCTCGGAGCTGCGGTCGGGAGAGATCGATTTTATCGTCGGTGCACTGCGCACCAGCGACTATGCGGCAGACATGGTGACTGAAACCTTATTTACCGAAGAGATGGTGATTGTGGCACGCCGCGGGCATCCGCTGAGCCAGGCCGCACTCAGTCCTGAAGCTTTGCGCAGCGCACGCTGGGTATTGCCACGCGCCGAAACACCAGCACGCGGTCTATTAGAAAGCAGTTTTATGGCGATGAATATTCCTGCGCCGGATGCGGTCGTAGAAAGTGGCGATCTGGCGATGGTGCGGGGGTTATTGCTCAATTCAGATATGCTGGCGGCGGTATCCGCCAGACAGTTGCAGCACGAGTTGGACAACGGCGAGTTGGTCAGTCTCAACGTCGAGCTAGCCGACACGCGACGCGCGATTGGTATCACCCTGCGCGCTGGCAGCCTGCTCTCACCGGCTGCCAGCGCGATGGTTGACGCGATTCGTGCCCAGGGCGGTATTTCCTAGAAGATTTCGCCCATGTTCAATTGACTCATTAACAGCGCGTTGTCGCTGTAGTCCACGGGAATGGCCACCACGGCAGGACCCTGGACGTCCATCGCCGCATGCAGCGTTTTTTCCAGCGAATCGGCGGATGTCACGGCGAAGCCCTTGGCACCGAACGAATCGGCATAGGCTTTAAAATCAATCGGGCCGAACTGGATACCGGAGGTACGTTGATATTTTTTCTCTTCCTGAATCGCCACCATATTATAGGCCTGATCGACCCAGATGATGTGCAGCAGGTTTACACCCAGCCGTACCGCCGTTTCCAGCTCCATGCTCGACTGCATAAAGCCGCCATCGCCTGAAACCGAGACGACTTTGCGGCCCGGCTCGACCAGCGCGGCGCCGATCGCCCAGGGTAGTGCAACGCCCATTGTCTGTTGACCGTTGGAAATCAACACCTGACGGGCACGGAAGCTGTATAGATAGCGGGCAATCCAGATATGAAAACTGCCCATGTCAACGCACAATGTGACGTCGCTGTTGACGATGTCCTGCATCGCGCGCACCAGTCGCAGAGGGTGAATGGCAAACTGATTCAGGCTGCGGCCCTTTTGGTCAAGCAATTGGCGCTGCAAACGGCGTTCTTCGAGAATGTCCACCGCCAGCGGGCTGAGCGCGATCTGCTCGGGTATCTCATGCGTCAGCAAGTCAATAGTGTCGGCAATATCCCCCACCAATTCGACCTCAGGCTGATATTCACTGTCAGGCTCTGCGGGCGTTACGTCAATGTGCACCAGTCGCGCAGAGCCGTTGCTCCACTGTGCTGGCTCATATTCCACCGGACTGTAGCCGATGGTGATAACCAAGTCGGCATTGCGCAGCAGTTTGTCACCGGCCTGATTGTTGAACAGGCCGACGCGTCCAGCGAAGCGGTGGAACGCGCTTTGATCGATAACGCCTGCGGCCTGATAGGTGCTGGTTACCGGTAAATCGCTTTTATGCAGCAGGCGACGAATAGCCTCGGCGTTGCGCGGTTGGCTCGCCATCAGGCCGAGCAGCAGCACCGGATTCTTGGCCTGTTTGAGCAAACGACTTACCTCGACAATAGCGCCGTGTGGCGCACTGCCGAGGGTAGGGGAATAGGAAGTGAGCAGCTTGCCGCGCGTAGGCTTATTGATAAGGTCCATGGGCAGGCTAATAAAGGCGGCGCCCGGACGGCCAAATTCGGCGGCGCGGAAGCCGTTTGAGACCACTTCTGCCAGCGCCGATGAGGAGGTTACCTCGGCGGAATATTTAGTCACGGGACGAAACATCGAGACCGTGTCCATGGTCTGATGCACCTGTTTTGCATGGTCGGCACGTTTAACGGCACCGCCTAATGCTACCATCGGGTCACCTTCAGAGTTGGCCGTGGCCACACCGGTAATAAGGTTGGAGCAGCCGGGACCGGAAGTCACCAGCGCAACCCCTGCTTTGCCGGTCAGTCGCCCTACGGCACCGGCCATGAATGCCGCATTGGCCTCGTGACGGACCACCACGGTTTCGATTTTTGAGTCGACCAGTGAGTCAAAAACGCGGTCTATTTTGGCGCCGGGGATACCAAAAACGTGTTTGACACCCTGCGCCTCAAGCTGGGCGACCACCAAGTCTGCGCCGCATTTCCACTCTTCATTATTGTCTGTGTTACTCATCGTATAGCTCCTTTCGCTGCGGCTATTAGCTTTCTACTGAACGGATGGCTTCCTGCAAATTTTCAGGAGAGAGATTGGCGTTGAGAAAATCTTTATCGTGCGGGAAATCAATGGTGAGTTTTTCGACGGTCCCAAAGCTCAGCGTGCCGCGCTCAACCTGATAATCCAGCACGTGTCCGCCGCTGTGGCGCGCCTGGTCAATGAAGTGCTCGTGGTAACCCGCCACGTTAATCCCTTGCATATATTCAGGGGTTAAAAAGCCAATCAGCACCCCGTGGCTGTTCTTGATATGAAACGTCGGCTGTTCTTTTACTGCCTCGAGCATCGGTTTATAAGGACGATGCTGCTCCGGCACCGTGCGGGTATCGACGCGGCTAAAATCGCCATCGATACGCATGGCGCAGAACGCGTTTTGACTGGCGACGACCTCGTCAATCACCTGATGAATCTCTTCACGGCTGTGCGGGCGGGTAATGTGGTATTCATTAGTCGGGTTAAAGAATGTCATAGTGGCAAACGGGGTTTTTTGCTCGGGACTGGCGCGTCGTGCCGTGCCGTCGCCGCGCAGCTGAAAGATGTTGCCGTCAAAGGCTATTAGCTCACCGTCGAGTTTATTAAACGTTCCGAGGCCAAAATCACCGTGTTCGCGCAGCTGCGCCATGGTGACGTCACCTTCATAAACGCCGCTGAGCAGGGCACTCATCAGGGATGCCTGATAGAGGACGTTGGGACGAGAAATTGCCAAGTCTTTCATACTGATGCTCCGGGAATTCATTAACAAGATTAACTAAAGGTTGACTCCATTCGGCCCGGAGTTCCAATATGAAGAGGTGTTTACTTTGAGACGTTTTTAATATGGAACTTCGTCATCTGCGTTATTTTGTTGCCGTAGCAGAGACAACTAACTTCACCCGAGCCGCCGAACGGCTCGGTATTTCCCAGCCGCCGCTCAGTCAGCAAATTCAACGACTTGAACATGAAGTGGGCACCACGCTGCTAAAACGCCTGACGCGCGGCGTTGAGCTCACCGAAGCGGGTAAGGTGCTTTACGAAGATGCGCTGATTATCTTGAAGTTGTCGGATGCTGCTCTTGAGCGTACTCGCAGCGTGGCGCGGGGTATGAATGGTTTTCTACGCATCGGATTTGCCAGTTCTTCGGCATTTAATCCGCAGGTGTTTTCTCTGTTGCATCACTACCGCGACAAATATCCCGGCGTGAAGCTTGAGCCGCAGGAAAAAGATATGTCGGGACTGATGACCGCCCTCAGTGAGGGGGTGATTGATTTAGCGTTTATTCGATTACCCTGCGAGCGCAGTAAGGACTTCAACGTGCGGGTGATTGATAACGAGGAGATGGTGATTGCGCTGCCGAAGATGCATCCACTGAGTCGGGGGGAGAGCGTTGCGCTTTCTGAACTGCGCAATGAAACGTTGATTACTTTCCCGCGCGAGCTGTCGCCCGGTTTATATGATGCGGTGATTGCCGCCTGCGTGGAGGCGGGATTTACCCCAAAATTGGGGCAGCAGTGTCCGCAAATTGCCTCATCGCTAAGTATGGTTGCGACCGGTTTTGGTTACGCGCTGTTGCCCGCATCGTTGAGTAAAATTAATGCCGACAACGTTCGCTGTTTGCCTATTGCTGGTCAGACAATCACCACCCAGGTTGCGCTGGCCTGGCGGCGAACTTCGCAGGGTAAATCGGCCAAACATCTGCTTAATATGGTCTCACCGGGATTGGAGTCGAGGGCAGGAGAGTAAGGTATGACGATACCGATTCAGGCCGCAAAGTGCAGGCTTGAATCGATATTGACAGCCCAGTTATCTCATTCGACCAAGGCGATTCTTTTTATAATCGCAGTAGCCGCGCAGCATATAGCGCAGTTTAAGCAGTTTTTGTTTTTCAAAAAAAATCACGCCTAGCAGTAAGATAAGATTGAATTTAGCGTAATCATTCGTGAAGGAAGGGAACCTGTCACGAATTAGGAAGCGATTGCGGATGATGTAATATTTTCTTATTGCACCGTGATGCATAACGTATAGCCTGCGTGGATACAAGAAAGGATGGGATTTCCCGTCACCAATTTTGTGTTCCATATGCACGTTGCTAAAGGTGTAAATAGTGTACTTAAGCTGGGTCAGCTTGTAGCAGAGGTCGTGATCTACTTCGTCGATAAATAACGTATCGTCGAAACCGCCAATTTGTTTATAGGCAATAAGGCTTAAGAGGTTGCCAGAGGTGATAACGCGTGAGGCATAGCCTTCGGGCTGATATTCATTAGTCAGCGGGGTAAACACGGCAATCGTCGGGTCTTCGAGTTTTTTGGTTTCGAAGGCATCGATAAATTTAGTCATCTCTGCACGGTCAAAACTCGAGTCTTGATCCATGGTTAATATCCAGTTATAGCCTTGTTCCAGGGCACGCTCGCACCCCTTATTTAACGCTGTTGCGATGCCCAGGTTATCAAGATTCGGGATATATTCTACTTTGTCCGAGTCGCGGGTTAGCTCACTCAATAAAGATAAATTATTTCCGGCTGAGTTATCGACAACATAGAGGTGTTGCACAAAGTCGAGATAGCTTTTTATGTTTTCGACTTCTTTTTCTGTCGGATTGTACCAAACCACAACCCCTGCAAAAGGGGTCGATTTACCGTTATTTTGCTCAATAGACATTTAAGAACGTCTCCATATGGATTTGGTTTTGGCAACAATCAACATTGCGACAAGAGCCTCGGTAAACAGCACAGAAATAGCTGCGCCATCTGCACCGGCTAACCCTATCAATGGGAAGATGATCGCGGTATTGAGAATAGCGCCAAGCCAGAGAATTTGGCTAAATTCTTTTCTCATCCCAATAATCAGCATTCCCTGTACGCCTAAGACGGTGCTCACGCTAATAAAGAAAATAAGCGGGGCGAGGAGCGCTAAAATAGACACCGATTCCTGATAGGTTTCGCCGTAAAAAAGATGGATGATTTGCGATGAAAATATCATTAAGAACAGTGTCATAAACAACGCCACCGCATTTTGCCCGACCAGTAGCATCCTGATCATTTTTAGGCCTTTCACTTTATCGGTCGACATTAATGCGCTAATACGTGGATAAAACACGCTGGTTACCGGGCTCATCAGTCCCTGTACGGCCTGCCTGATGCGGTCGGCGGCAACGTAAAAACCCACGGTAACCGGTCCAGCCGCAAGGCCGAGAAACACCGGAATACTGTTTACATAAAGGCTGCCTGCAATATTGGATAAGAAGATGTATCTCCCGTCCTGAATCAGTTCTTTTACTTGTTCCAGATTTGGTCGGCTCCATTCAATCCACTTTTCACGATAAATCATATAGAAGCTAAACAGCGAACCGAGAATGAATCCTATACCGGTAATGAGTGCCACAATCCAGGTGTCGGCGGGCGAGCTCACCAGAATAAAAATAAACGGAATAGTGACTATTTTGGCCAGAATATTGGATATCGCCATCCAGCCCATTTTTTCTTTTCCCTGGAACAGCCATGAAGGGACGTAAGCAGCACCGATGACCGAAGTGTAGGAGACGATAATAACGGTCGAATACTCTTTAAGACTGGGAACCAGCAATATTATTGCCATCATCACCAGCGCACCCAGCACCACCAGGATTGTTTTACAAAATAGCACGCCCCAAAAAACCTGACTGACCAAGGTCTTATTGTCTTTATGAATGGCTATTTTGTTGGTGGCTGAAAGGTCAAAACCGTACTGAACGAGGAGGGTAAAATATTGCACGAATGCCAGTGAAAATCCTAATACGCCGTATTCGCTGGGGCCGAGCACTCTGACCAGATAAGGGAGCGTGATAAGGGGTAAAATATATCCAGCTCCCTGAATCATAAAGAGCGACAATATATTTTTGACCATGGTTTTATTCACTAAAGAGGTACTCCCAAAATAATTGGGTCATTATGCCGTAGTGTCCAGGTCATTGCATTTTCCTTGTTCATAACCTTACCCGCCTGTCGAATAAATGAGAACCTGCTAAAAATTTCTCTTAGGCTCAAGAGCGCTAAACGAGACTGTTTCGTCCTTTCAGTCATCGCGGGCAATAGAGGATCCCCGTCACAAAATTGTCTTTGGCAGTGTAGCCTCATTGTGCTCACTTTTTCAAGGTTCAACTTTGTTAAATCAGATACCTAGACGACTTGTCATGTTTTCTTAATGATGGGAAATGAGCGGGCAATTCGGCTGGGGAGAAGAACGATTGATACGGTAAATAGACGACGGAAAAATGCCCGTAAAATTCCCGCCGCCGTACTATCACTCCGCTAAATTAATTAACCAAGATATTCGATAATGGAAAGACCGCCATTATAGTCGGTACTGTAAATAATGCCCTGTGCATCGACGAAAACGTCGCAGGATTGAATGATCTGCGGACGGCCCGGGCGCGTGTCCATCATCACCGTTGGTGCAGCCGGCACCAGCGCACCGGTTTCTTTTGGCTGATAGGGATTGCTGATGTCATAGGCCCGCACCCCCGCATTTTGATAGGTGGCGAAAATTAGCGTTGAGCTAACAAAACTGCCCGGCCGATTTTCATGCAGATTGTGTGGGCCAAAGTGGGCCCCTTTGCTGACGTAATCTCTTTCATTTGGCTGCGGGAGGGTGGCGATGCTTACTGGGTTTGCAGGCTCACGAATATCGAACAACCAAATTAATTTTTCGCCATCTTCCTGATTATCAAGAACTGCCTCATCGAGTACCACCAGCAGGTCGCGATCCGGCAGTGGGAGTGCAGTATGCGTGCCCCCGCCAAAGGGCGGGCTCCAGTTACGATGTGAAATTAACTGCGGTGCATTTTTGTCTTTAATATCCAGAAGTGTAAGGCCGCCGTCGCGCCAGCTGGCGTAGGCCGTATCGCCGCTGATAATGGCGTGATGCAGCGCATACCGTTTACCTTCTGGCCAGCTTGGTGTTTCGCCACCGGCGGTGTGCATTCCCGGCAGCCACCAGCGGCCTGCAATCTGGGGATTACGCGGGTCAGCGAGATCCAGGGTCAAAAATATGTAGTCACTGTAACCGTCCAGCAGGGCTGAAACATAGGCCCAGCGTCCGCCTACATACCAAATCCGGTGAACGCCAATACCGTCAAGGGATAAAAAGCTGATTTCTTTCGGCCTGTCGGGTGTTGAAATGTCGAAAATGCGCACACCGGCACTCCAGCCGCGTGCGTTGCTGCCCTGTACGGTCTCGCTTACTGAACGGGTGTAATAGACTTTTTCATCGGCAAAACGGACGTCGGCGAACAAATCGCGGGCATTTATCACCAGTAAAAGATCGTCATGCGCCTGTAAATGCACGTTCCAGGTTCCCGCTGGGGCTGCAACAAAACCGGCATCGCGGGGATTTTTGGGGTCGCGAACGTCAACAATAGAAAACCCCTGCGACACCATGTGCCCTATATAGGCATAGCCGCGATGGACCATCACCTGCACGCCGTCAGGTTTACCCCCCTGATTGCTGTGACCAATCAGTCGCATATTGCGGCTGTACTCGGGTTGGGGGAGAGTGTGAGCTGTCATTGCCGCGCCTTATTGACTTGAAAGTGTAGAATTGCGGATTTAGGAATGAACGAAGTTTTTATGATGGCTCAAAAAATGGCAACGAATCAAAAAGTATATGCTTATTCTGGTTTATCAGCGGCATCAGCAGGAGATTCAAGCGAGACTCGCGGTGAAAGAGACCTGCATTCCTTTGCGGCACACAGGTCGATTGAGTCGAGGAGGGTAAACGGGATTAGTTGAACACCATGCCACCGTCAATCAGCAGCGACTGGCCGGTCATGTAGTCCGAGTCGGCGCTCGCCAGATAAGCAACGCAGCCAGCCACATCCTCCGGCTCTGAAAGGCGTTTCAGCGTGATGTTTTTAGCGAATTCCTGGGTGCCGTAACCTACAGGTTTACCCGCTGCCGCAGAAACTTGACGGTCGATCTCTTCCCACATCGGCGTTTTAACAATCCCAGGGCAGTAACCATTGACCGTGATCCCTAGTGGCGCCAGGTCGCGCGCCGCAGTTTGCGTCAAACCGCGAACGGCAAATTTACTGGAGCTATAAATGGCCAACTCAGGGTTACCCACGTGGCCCGCCTGAGAGCAGGCATTAATTATTTTGCCGCCGTGGCCGAGAGATTTGAAGGCTTTGACCGCCGCCTGAATACCCCAGATAACGCCTTTGACGTTGATGTTATAAACTTTATCAACTATTTCAGGCGTAATGTCTTCAATGAGCGTTGTAGGGGCAATACCGGCGTTGTTAACGATGACGTCGAATCCGCCGAGCTGTTTGGTCGCAGCCTCGACGGCAGAGAATACCTGTTCGCGGTTAGAAACATCCGCGACGTGGGCGATAGCTTTACCGCCCGCGTGGTTGATTTCTTCCGCCACTTTTTTTGCCGTCTCGGCGTTAAAGTCCACAACCGCAATGGCAAAACCCTCCTTTGCCAAACGCAGTGCAATTGCACGTCCGATACCCTGACCGGCACCTGTTACTAAAGCCACTTTTCCATTGTTAGACATACCACTATCCCCTTTAATGTGTTGAGTCTTTTTTCAGGTGCTACGCGCAAGGCATAGAGCTGACGTGCTCATTGCCGTTGCGTGAGCTCAGGTCAGGTTTACGCTCCTCGTTAAAATTGTTCAAATGTTGTTAACGGAGATTAACTGTTTATTGATCTAAACCAGGTTTACAGGCTAAGTGCTGCTTTTCTAATCGCATATTCATATCCCTGAATGCCAAATCCGCAAATTACCCCCACGGAAATATCAGACAGGAATGAATGATGACGGAAGGCGTCGCGTCGGTGAACATTGGTGATATGTACTTCATATAAAGGCACATTTATCGCTGTGACGGCGTCACGTATTGCCACGGAGGTGTGTGTCCAGGCGGCAGCATTGAGCACCAGTGCGTCGGCATCACCACGGCATGACTGAATTTTCTCGATCATTTCCCCTTCATGATTAGTCTGGAAAAACGCGATCTCGACGTTGCACTCTTTACCGGTTTTATGGCACAACGCCTCCACGTCGGCGAGGGTGTCGCGGCCGTACGTTTCCGGCTCACGCGTGCCCAGCAGGTTGAGATTACAGCCGTTAAGTACCACAATTTTGCGTTGCATATATTTCCTTAATCCTTAAATCCGAACAAATGTTTTGGCGTTTCCCACATGATTTTTTGCTGCGTTTTTTCATCAGGGAAAAGCTGCTCAACCAGCATCAATAATGTGCCTAAATCCATACGGTGCTCGGCGCGCAGAAACGGCCAGTCAGACCCCCACATACAGCGCTCTGCGCCAAATGCCCCAAGCAGCGCATGCTGATAGGCATGGCCATCCGGGTAGGGAAAAGGCTGTTTGCTAAATTTCGACAGGCCGGAAAGTTTGACCCAGCAGCGCTCGCTCTGTGCCAGTGACAGCAGGGCCTGAAAGGCGGGTTGATGCAGTCCGGCACTGACGTCGGGACGACCTGAATGGTCAAACAGCAGCTTCGTTTTGCAGCGCGCGAGCATGGGCATTAGCGCCAGCAGTTGCTCATTCTGCACCTGAATGGCGGCAAACATGTCCAGCTCCGCCAGTTTGCCCATCATGTCGTCAAATTCGAGAAAAGGGGCAACGCCGAGCATCGCCACGTTGAGCGCGATACCGACTACTCCGGCCTGTTTCAGTTCTGCCAGCCGCGCAAGGCTGCAGTCGAAAGGCACCACGGCTATCCCTCGAAAATGCCCGCGACCTTTTTCAAGCGCATCCAACAGACAGCGACTGTCGGTGTTGTAACCGGAGGTTGGCCCAACAATCAACGAGTGGCGAATGTTATAGGCCTGCATCACGGCCTGGTAATAGTCCACGGTGGCAATTTCATGCCCCTCCGGGCGATATGCGGTCTCCGGGATATACGGAAAGTTGAGCGGATCAAAAACGTGGTGATGCGTGTCGATCTTCGGCTGGTCGAAAATGCTCATGCCTTGGCTTTTCCTGATACTGAATAAAGAACCTGCTGATTACGCGTTTTCTGGAACTCCTCCAGCGTTTCACCGCGCATCGCCGAGTAAATGTGCAGGTTAGATACGCCCACTACGGCCCCCAGTTTTTCCAACAGGAAGAAGCTGACACCATATTGAATCATGGCGCGCCAGTCGAGACTGCGCAGCATCAATTGTTCATCGCTGGTGAGTTTGTTCTCTTCAAACATTGTCTGCTGCTCTACGAGGAAGCGTTCACGCCAGGCGGGTTGGATCATTCGATGCAGGAAGCGGTTGATACGCAACGCTTTCAGGCTGCGTGCCTGGGTGAACGGATACGTTCCCGGCAGTTTTTCAACGCCAGCCATCTGCAGGGCGATTTTATCGCGCTGGCGCTGCTGCACATCTACCGGCGCTTCGCGAGATTTATTCTCCAGCACCAGCGTGGCGATGCCGGTCATTGACGGCAGATAATAGGCTTGATGCAGTTTTTCTACATTGGCGGACAGCGCACCGCGCATCACCAGCCACATGATCTCTTCTGATCCTTCCATTCCGCTCAGCGTGGCGTATTCGGCAAGGGTCATTTCTGTTAATCGCTCAGGGTCGTTAATCAGCATATCGACGAATTGGTCGTCCCATTCCGGATTGTTAAACCCGCAGCGTTCGCCGTGAACCTGATGTGATACGCCGCCGGTTGCGACAATCGCCACGGTCAGGTCTTCGGGAAAGCTTTCAACGGCGCGGCGCAAGGCCTGGCCGAGTTTATAGCAGCGGCGCGCGGTGGGAATAGGGAACTGCAACACGCCAATTTGCAGCGGAACGATCTGCGTAGGCCAACCGCTTTCGGTATGCGGCATCAGCGCTGAAAGCGGCGAGAACAGGCCGTGGTCCAACGGTTTGTCCATAAAGAACGACATATCAAACTCGTCGGCCATCAGGCTGGCACCAATGTGTTGCGAAAGGGCCGCGTGTCCCTTAACAGGGGGCAAATCGCGCGGGCCGCCGCCTTCATCCGCTACGTCATAGTGATCGTCAATCCCTAGCGTAAAGGCCGAATAGTGGTCAAAGAAGAACGAGGTTACGTGGTCATTGAATACATACAGAAGTACGTCGGGTTTTTTCTCGTCCAGCCACTTTTGCATTGGCGCGAAGCTGTCAAAAATAGGCGACCAGGCGCTTTCCTGTTGTTTGTTATGATCGACAGCGAAACCGATAGTGGGAGTATGTGAAACCGCTAATCCGCCAATAATTCTAGCCATTTATTTACCTCTTTTGCCTCAGTTTGTAGAGTCTGAAGGTGTTCCCTTCATCACCTTTAATTTATTTTTTAATCAATGAATTAACGAACATTCATGGTGCGCGACAGCGCTGGAATATCATTTAGGTCAATGCCTTTGATCATTTCGGGCGGGTGTGCCGGTCGATGCATCAAAATACTCAGGCCTGCCAGCAGTGCCGGAAGGGCCAGAACCAGGAAAATAACGTTTTGACCGGAGAACAAGCCAAGTAAAATCCCGCCGGTGGAAGAGCTGATAATGGCCCCAGTGCGGCCAATACCGTGCATCCAGCACACGCCGGTAGCGCGCATTTCGGTGGGATAAAATGCGGGAGAGAAGGCCTGCAGTCCGGTTTGTGCACCGTTAATACAGACGCCGCTGAAGAACACCAGCACGGCCAGCGCGGTGGCACCGAAGTTGCCGATCCCTTGCGTCAGCAGACAGCCCATGCCGACCATATAAAACAGCGCAATAACGCGACGCGCCTTGAACTTGTCCATCAGTCCCCCCACCATCAGTCCGCCAAAAGTGCCGCCAAGCTGGAATAAACCGGCAACAATGGCGGCGCGCTCCAGTGAGAAACCGCTGTTACGCATAATGGTGGGCAGCCATCCGTTAAGCAGATAGATAACGAAAAGACCCATAAAATAGGTCAACCACAGCACCAGCGTTCCCTTGGTATAGCCTTTGGTGAACAACTGTAATACCTTGGCTTTTTTCTGAATCACTGGGGCTTTGAGCACAAATTTTGTTTCACGGGTAAACACACCGCCCGCGCGTCGTAGGACTTTTTCAATTTTCTCTTTGGCGACGTTGCGCACCACCATGTACATCGCCGATTCAGGCAAAATCCACATCAGCAGCGGCAGCATCAGTAAAGGGACAACCCCGCCGGCGAACAGCACGGCTTTCCAACCAAAGTGCGGCAACAGACCGGCGGCAATAAATCCCCCGGCACCGGAACCGATGTTGAAACCGCTGTACATGACAGTGATCATCAGACTGCGGCGGCGTTCGGGCATATATTCTGAAACCAGCGTCACGGTATTAGGCATCACGGCACCAAGACCTAAGCCAGTAAGAAAACGCAGAATAGCCATTTCCATCGGCGTGCGTGCGAAGGTACTTAACAGACTAAAGGTGGCGAAACACATAATTGAAATCAGCAAAATTCGTTTGCGGCCAAAGCGGTCGGCATAGGGACCCGCAACCAGTGCGCCGATGGCTACACCGAACATCGCCGCGCCTAAAATCGGCCCCATTGCGCCGCGACCCATTCCCCAGTCTTCCATCAGAGCGGGAGCAATAAAGCCCATGACGGCGGCATCGTAGCCGTCAAACATGATAATGATGAAACACAGCGACAAAATCAGCCACTGGTAGCCCGAAATAGAGCGGGAATCTATCCAGCCTTTTACATCGACAATACTGTTCTGACTCATAGGGTATGCTCTCTATTTTTTTTATTAATATGTGATCGGATTAAAACTTTCTAAAAAATTAATGTTTTTTAAGTCGTTGCATCCATGCAGAGAGTAAGAAATATTAAAAGATTTTTTATTTATTAAACAATATGTTGTATTTATTATTGCCTTTGGCTGTTTAACCACGTTAGGGGCTGTAAAGCATAATGTCAGCCATAAAATCGTTATCGAGGTATGATTTTTATTTATAACGATGTTTTCTGGTGTCGAAAAATGATCGGCTGTTTCAAACGTGAAATCAGTGAATGAAAAAGGCGGTGAAGCGTTGGAAGAGCGAGCGCTTCCGAGGATTTACGCGGTGGTGTATTCTTTTAACATTCCTATTAATATTGTTATTAACATCCTTTATTACAGGCAGAGCTGACTATGCATTCCTCTCTTTTTCATCGCTATCATGGCTTAGGTAATGACTATCTGGTTTGTCATCACAGTGTGGCGGCACAATTTTCATTGGAGCAGATAAGCCGTATTTGCGATCGCAATTATGGCATTGGATCCGACGGCCTCCTGATCGATATCGATGATGAAGAGGTTCCGCGTGTGCGAATCATTAATCCGGACGGCTCGGAAGCTGAAAAAAGCGGCAATGGCCTGCGTATTTACGCGCGCTACCTTTTCGATATTAAAAGAGTGGGGCATGCGCCATTTCTGGTTAACACGCTGGGCGGGCAGGTGAGCTGTGAGGTGACTGAGGGCGCGCATCAGGTGATTGTCGATATGGGACAGGCCAAGTTTTCACCGTCTGCGCTGCCTGCACACGTTGACGGTGAGCAGATGCTCGACCAGCCGCTGGTGGTGGCAGGACATAGCCTGAATGTTACGCTGGTTTCGATGGGCAATCCGCATTGCGTCGTGCGCGTTGAAAAGCTCGATCTGCAGTGGGTGCATCAACTGGGACCGCTGATTGAAACGCTGGCTATTTTTCCCAAGCGTACCAACGTGCAGTTTGTTGAAGTGATTGATAGAGAAAATATCAACATTGGAATTTGGGAGCGGGGCGCAGGTTACACGCTAGCATCAGGCAGCAGCAGCTGTGCTGCCGCCAGCGCAATGCGCAAACTTGGATTAGTCGATGATAACGTGACCGTTACCATGCCTGGAGGTCAGTTGGCCATCTCCTTCTCGGGAGATTTTATGGTCAATATGCGCGGGCCGGTGCAAAAAATTGCCGAGATTACTCTCGACGCCGACTGTTTCTATGATTTGAAGTAAGCTCTTTTGCCCCTTATTTCAAGGATGAGGGGCAAATAATGAATACGCTCAAACCCTCATGCTCTTTGGTCGCAGCATTTTTTCGGCGATGATTAAGATACGCCTACGGGTCACCCACCTCTGCAGTTGGCCTAACAGCCAGTTACTGCACCCGGTAATGACGTAACTGCGGTTTTTATCCAGCGCTTTCAGGCCAATATCAACCACGGTATTCGCCGACATCCTTTTCCCAACCGCAGCTTCTTCAGCATTGACCACGTCAAAAAATGCCGTTTCGGTTGCGCCGGGACAAAGCGCCAGCACGCGTACGCCGCGCTGTCTGTTTTCAGCCCATAGCGCTTCTGAAAAGGCGAGGAGAAAAGCTTTAGTGGCACCGTACGTCGCCATATAAGGGTCCGGCTGCATGGCGGCGGTTGAGGCCACGTTAATGATTGCACCGCCGCCGCGCTTAATCATTGCTGGCAGCAGCGCGTGGGTCAGCGCCAGTGGAGTCAGGCAGTTAATGCGGACTTCTTCCTCCTGCCGCTCAAGTGCGATGTCTTCAAAGACGCCATAGGTGGCGAAGCCTGCGTTATTGACCAATATATCCGGTGAGATAGCGAGTGCATTTAGCCGTTGAATAAGTTTGGGGACTGCATCAGGGGCGCCAAGATCCTGCACAATAACGACAGCGGCGACGCCGTGATTTTTTGTGAGCCTGTCGGCCAATGCCTCTAGCCTGGTCTGCGTGCGGGCCACTAAAATAAGTGCAACGCCGCGCGCCGCCAATTGCTCGGCAATAGTGAGCCCAATACCCGATGATGCGCCGGTGATGAGTGCGGTTTTTCCCGAATAATCGAAAGATTTCATGTCTGTTTATCCTGTTTGCTAATATGCTGAAAACAGGATAAACCGTTGATGTGAGTCCACGGTCAAGCGCCTAGTGTTAAATGCATGGCGACGTTTCAGAGAGGGTGAAAATGAGAATCGGTGAATTATGTGCCAAGGCCGGACTGCCGCGTGACACGGTGCGTTATTACGAACGTCAAGGACTGCTGGAGAAAATCCCGCAGCCCAATGTCAGTAACAACTATAAAGTTTATTCTGCCGTCGATTTACAGCGCTTAAAGATGATTAAGCACGCCAAAATGCTGGGCTTTACCCTTTCAGAGATTGGCGATGTTTTGGCTGTTTGGGTTGATGACGCGTTCAGCGTTGAGCAAAAACGCGCCAGCCTTGCACGCAAATTATTGCAGATTGAAGAGAAAGAGCGGGCGCTGGTGGCGTTGCGCGCGGGGGTTGTCAACGCGCTCAATAAAATCGGCCAGCCCTGTGACGATACCTTTTAAGGTTTGATTTTACATCGTGTAAACCGGACTCAGCGTTGACGACCTAAAACCGAGGCACCGACCAACCCCCCCTGATTCACATACTTACCCGGTACCAGCAGCGGCTGCGGGTATTTATGCAGGGTCTGCGTTCGCAGCCGTTGATCGAGTGCGGTAATCAAGGGCGTTACCGTTGCCAGCCCGCCGCCGACCACCATTTTGGACGGCCCAATAATGTTGACCAGCAGCGCCAGAGGTTCGCTGACCAGTTGCAACCAGACTTCCAGCGTTAAGGCACACTGAGAATTGCCCTCTTGCCAGCCGCTAATAATTTGATGGCTGCTGTGGCTTAACTGATGAAGCTCAAGGTGCAGCCTTTCCATGCCGCGTGCGCCGCCGAACATGTCGAGGCAGCCCGTTTGACCACATCCGCAGAGCAGGCGCGGCAGGGTAACACGCTGACCATCGACGAGCAGTTCAGTGCGGGTAATAGCCCCGTGTCCCCATTCGCCGGCAACGCCGCCGTGGCCGCGAACCAGTTGGCCGTTAATCACAATGCCACCACCCACGCCGGTACCGAGAATAACGCCAATCACAATTGGCAGCCCCTGACCCTCACCCACGTGCGCTTCTGCCAGTGCGAAACAGTCGGCATCGTTTGCCACGCTGACTTTGCGCTTGAGAATTTGCGTCAATTCTGCGGCAAGATTGTGTCCGGCAAAGGCTGGAATATTGGTCGCCATCACTTCGCCACTTTGTGGTGAGACCAGCCCGGCTGTGGAAATGGCCAGCGGCGTATCGGCGGGCAAACGAGTACCGTGATTCGACAACAAAGTTTGCAAGGCCAGTACAAATTCGTCCCAAGAGTCAGCAGGCGTCGGCAGTTTCGCCAGCTCGGTGACCTCGCCCTGCTGACGAGAGAGGCCAAATTTAATAAATGAACCGCCGATATCGGCACAAAATACCGCGGAGCCAGTGTTAACCATCATGAACGCTTGTCCAGTAAGTCGCGCAGCCCGTCGCCCAGCACATTAAAGCCGAGCACGGTCAGCATAATTGCCAGACCGGGGAACAGCGAGAGGTAGATATTTATGCCGAGAAAGTTTCGACCATCACTCATCATTGTACCCCATTCCGGCATCGGCGGCTGTACGCCCAAACCAAGAAATGACAGGCTGGCCGCCGCCAAAATGACAGTACCGGCGGTCAGGGTAGATTGCACAATAATCGGCCCAATAGCGTTGCGCAAAATATAGTGCACCACGATCCGATACCAGGACAGACCCAATGCCTGTGCAGCCTCAACGTATTCCATACGCTTCAGGCCTAGCGTCAGGTTGCGGCTAAGACGGGCATAAACCGGAATGGCAAACAGCGAGATAGCAATCAGCAAGTTGATCAAACCGCCGCCGAGAATGCTGACCACCAAAATCGCCAGCACGATGCCTGGAAAAGCGAACAGCATGTCCATCACCCACATAATAACCATATCAACGTAGCGCCCTGCCATGCCGGAAAGTACGCCCAGAGGAATGCCAATCAGCATCGCCAAACCCACGCTGAGCAGCACTTCCAGAATGGATATGCGCGCACCATAAATCACCCTCGCGAAAATGTCACGACCATAGTCGTCGGTGCCAAACAGGTGATCGGCGCAAGGGGGCAATAGGGTATCAAGCAAATCCTGAGCATAAGGATCGTGACCGGTTATCCACGGCGCAAGCAGCCCGGCAATAACAATAACGGCAATGATCAGCCCGCCAAAAGTAATGCTCGGATGCCGCCACAGCCAGCGGAAGAACAGAGTAGTGCGGCTTTTTTTACGCGCCGCCACGGCTGCCAGGGTACTCATTATTCAAACCTTATTTTCGGATTGAGCAGGGCGATGAGCAGCTCACCGAGCAGGTTCATCACCACGACGCCGCAGACGGCGACCAGCGCCACGCCCTGAATCACCGGATAATCGCGATAGCGCACGGAGTCCACCAGTAAACGGCCGATGCCGGGCCAGTTGAATACTGACTCCGTCACCACCGCGCCGCCGACCAGACTGCCGAAGTTGAGTGCCACAATAGTGACTATCGGGATCAGCGCATTGCGAAACGCATGACTGCAATAGATGTTCATTGCTGACAACCCCTTGGCCCGTGCGGTGCGGATGTAGTCCTCCGACAGTACGTCGAGCATGCTCGAACGGGTCATTCTGGCCATTACCGCCATCGGCAACACGGCAAGAGTGACCGAGGGCAGAATATAGCTCTTCCACGACGACGCGCCGAGCAGCGGCAGCCAGCCAAGCTGAACTGAAAACGTGTTCATCGCCATCAGGCCCAGCCAGAAGTTAGCAATCGACGCACCGGCAATTGCCAACAGCATCACGCCGTAGTCAGGCCAGCGGTTGCGATAAATCGCCCCCATCATGCCCGCCGGTACGCCAATCACAATCGCCAGAAAATAAGCCAGCACCGCCAGCGCCAGCGTATAAGGCAGGCGCTCGCCTATCTCCTGCGTCACCGGCTGCTGGGACTGAAGTGAAAGCCCAAGATTACCGTGCAGCACGTCGCGTGCAAAGTGCACGTACTGAGTGACCAACGGCAGGTCCAGCCCCAGCCGCACACGCATGTGATCGACGGCCTCCTGCGTGGCCTCGGGACCGGCCATCATGCGCGCGGGGTCACCCGGTAGCGCGCGTATCGAGACAAAAATCAGCATCGATACGCCAATCAAAATGACCGGAAAGGCCAGCAGTTTTTTGGCTAAATAGGCTTTCATGCCGTTTCCTACAGTTAAGTGCGTCGTTAACTCTTTATTTGTGCGCGTCTTTTACGATGACGTTTCCGCCGGGGATCATCCAGACGTTAGACACGCCCGCGCCGGTGGCATACAGGTCGTTCTGATAGTAGAGCAGCACCTGAGGAGCCTGAAGATTAATCTCCTGCTGGGCCTGGACATAGAGCTGATTACGGGCGTTAACGTCGAGCGTTGAGGCTGCGGTATCGAGCAGGTTATCGAGTTTTGCATCGCTAAAGAAGCCAAGGTTGGCCCCGCCCGGCGCGAAACTGCCGCTGTAGTAAAGTGGTCGAAGCTGCAGGTCTGCGCCATTTACGCCCGAAGACCACGAGGCGAGAATGGCGCCGGTGCCGTCGGCTTTTTTACCGGCCTGATCGGCAAAGGCGGCCTTGGTCCACACGCCGCTTTCCATCTGGCGCACGTCAAGCTTCACGCCAATCTTGGCCCACATACTTTGCAGCACCTGACCAATGCGGGCATCAGCACCTTGAACGGCAATAGACATTGAGAAACCGTTGGGATAGCCCGCTTCTTTCAACAGCGCCTTGGCTTTTTCAACGTTCAGCGGATAAGGATTGAGCGTTTTGTCATAACCCGGGGTTACCGGTGCCAGCGGGGAGTTAGCCGGAGTGGCGAAGCCGGACATGATTGCCCGCACTAAACCGTCGCGGTCGGTGGCGAAGTTAAGCGCCTGACGCACGCGTACGTCGTCGAGCGGTTTTAACTGAGTGTTTAAGGCGACCCAAAACACTGACGCGCCCGGACTTTCGTGCAGCTTAAATTTAGGGTTGTTTTGCAGCTGTTTGGCAAACTGTGGCGGCACCGGGTTAATCACGTCGGCTTCACCGGCCTGCAGCGCCATATTCATCACGGATGATTCCGCACTCCAGGTCCACTTAATATCCTCCGGTCCAGCCGACTTGCCCCAGTACCCCGGGTATTTTTCTTCCAACACGTATTCGCCGGTTTTGTACTGCACCATTTTGTACGGGCCGGTTCCTACTGCTTTACTGTCCAGCGTGCCAGATTTATCGGCGGTTGGGCTGACCATTAAGCATGCGCCGGTGGTCAGTAGATTGAGAAAAGCCGGATAAGGTTTTTTCAGCTTGAACACCACGGTTGCGTCATCAACCTTGGTCACGCTGTCGATAAAGGTGCGTAAACGTCCGCTGGCGGCCAAACCGCGCTTCACATCAAGATGACGGGCAAAGTTGGCGACGACCGCGTCGGCTTTAAAAGGTGTGCCGTCGTGGAAAGTCACGCCGCTGCGCAGTTTGAAGGTCCAAATCAGTCCACTGGCGTCGCTGCTCCATGAGGTTGCCAATGCAGGCTCGAGCTTCAACTCGGGAGACATCTTCAGCAGGCCTTCATACATCGGATCAAGTACGGTAGCGGTAAAGGTGGCGGTTTGGTTGCCGGGATCCATGCTGCGCGGCGCTTCGTTTTGCATCACCGTCAGCGTGGCAGCGTGAAGAGGGGCGGCGATGGCGCTGAGCAATGCACAGCCCAGCAGCGTTAAACGTCGCGAAGAACTCATGGTTTTGAAACCTTTCATAGATTTTCCTCTGCCAATGTTGCGGTGAATTCGAAAACGGCCTAAAGCGCATTCTCTACAATCTGCGCTTATTTATTTCATATGAAATGCTTATGTTTCATTATTTAGTTAATTTTGTGAACTAATTGGCATTGATATATTCATCTTATAAGTTTAATGTCAAGACAGATTAGCCAAAAATGAGAGCGCTGAAACGGAATGTTAAGTTCATTACAACGGCAAATATTAGGGGCGATTAATTCTGCTGAAGGCCTGAGCCGTACTGAATTGGCGCAGTTGTGTGGCCTGAGCAAAGCGGCCATTGGCGGTGTGGTGCGGGAAATGCTCGACGCCGGATATTTACAGGAATCGGAAACCGTTAATGGACCGGGTCAGGGAAGGCCGTCGGTTCGGTTGATGCTGCGTCCCGAAGGGGCCTATTTTGTCGGCGTGTCGCTGCTGCAAGACCCCGCACAGATGGCGCTAATTAATTTACAAGGTGAAATAATTGCCCGCGCCGAATTTGTACTCAGCCGCGAACCTGAACTGCTGGCTGAAAATATCGCCCACGCCTTGCCAGACCTGCTTGAAGGACAGAGCGATGCAGCGGCGCGATTAATCGGCATGGGCGTGACGTTATCGGGATTTATTGATGAGAATCAGTCGATTTGCGTCCAGTCGGCGCTGCTTGGCTGGCGAGATGTGCCGCTGGCGAAGCTGATTGCGGCGGCGAGCGGACTGGATGTGTTCATTGAAAATGACGCCAAAGCGCTGGCGGTCAGCGAGAAACGCTTTGGTCAGGCGCGAGACCTCGACACCTTCACTCTGGTAAGCCACGGCGCAGGCATTGGCAGCGCTCATTTTATTGCCGGGAAGTTGCATCGCGGACTGCACGGCGGCGCGGGTGAAATTGCCCACTGTACTCTGGAGCTCAACGGCACCCCCTGCCGCTGCGGCAAACGTGGCTGCCTCGACACTATTGCCTCACTGAACGCCATTATGGAAATGGCCCGTGAGGAGGGGCTGATTTTGACCAGCCTCGCCGAACTGGAACAGTTGGCCACGAGCGGATCAGCAGCGGCAATCCGAATTTTGCACCGCGCAGGCTCGGCGCTGGGGCTGGCGATTGCCCACCTTATTCAAATTATCGACCCGAGCCTGATTCTCATTGCCCATCAGCAGGGAGCATTTGGCGGCCTTTTAGGCACAGTGGTTCAGCAGTCGATTGAAACAAACGTGTTGCCCGGATTCGCCGGACTCACGCCGGTTAACACTTTTCCTATCAATGACGATACCTGGGTTCGCGCCGCGGCAAGCATTGCAGCCCATCGTTTTCTTGACGGACCTGAAAATCAACTGAGGTAAACAATGCGTATAGCTGTCAGTGGCATTCACATTGAATGCAGCACTTATAATCCTGTTCTTAATGAAGAAAAAGATTTCCGCATCGTGCGCAATGAAGCGCTGCTGGCCGCTCCGTATTTTGCTTTTTTACAGGACTATCCAGCGACCTTTTTGCCGACCGTTCACGCGCGTGCGATTGCCGGAGGACCGGTTTCTCGCGCCACCTATGAGATGTTTAAAGCAGAAATGCTGGCCGGACTCGAAGCCCATAAACCTTATGACGGCCTGTATTTGGCGATGCACGGCGCGATGTACGTTGAAGGCATGGAAGACGCCGAAGGTGACTGGATAACGGCGGCGCGTGAGGTGGTGGGGCCAGATTGCCCGATAAGTGTCAGTTACGATTTGCACGGCAACGTTTCGCAGAAAATCATTGATGCCATTGATATGTTTTCGACCTACCGCACCGCGCCGCACATTGACGTTGAAGAGACAATGCGTCGCTCGGTGTCGATGTTGGTGAAGAGTCTGCAAACCGGCGTTAAACCTACGCTGCTGTGGGTGCCGATACCGGTGGTGCTGCCGGGCGAGCGCACCAGTACCGAAGACGAACCGGCAAAAAGCCTTTATGCACGTTTGCCCGCGCTGGATGACATTGATGGCATATGGGACAGTTCGCTGATGGTGGGCTATGTTTGGGCCGATGAGCCACGCGCCACGGCGGCGGCCATTTTTACCGGCACCCGCCGCGATGTGTTGGAACAGCAGGCGCTAAAACTGGCGCAGGCTTACTGGGACGTGCGGGAAGACTTTGTTTTTGGGTGTAAAACCGACATGCCGCAGGACTGCGTGCGTGACGCGATAGCCAGCGAAACGCATCCCGTGGTGTTGGCCGATTCGGGTGATAACCCAACCGGTGGTGGCGTGGGCGATCGCGCCGACCTGCTGAGCGAACTTATCGCGCAGCGCGCAACCGGCGTCATCGTGGCCGGAATTACTGACCTTCCAGCAACCGATGCGGCTTTTGAGGCCGGTGTGGGGGCGTCGTTAAGCCTGACTGTCGGCGCATCGCTGGACCCTTCTAGCCCGCAGGTTAGCGCCGAATTTACCGTGCTGCGCCTGGCCGACTCCGCTCATGTAGCCGACAGGCAGGCGGTGCTGCGCATTGACGGCATTGACGTCGTGGTTTCGGCGCGCCGCAGGCCTTATCACAACATTGCCGATTTCACGCTGCTGGGGCTCGACCCGCAACAGGCAAAAATCGTGGTCGTGAAATCAGGTTATTTATCACCAGAATTGGCCCCTATTGCCCATCCAAATCTGATGGCGCTGTCCAACGGCGTGGTCGATCAATTTGTTGAACGCCTGCCGCGTCACCGAAAAACCGTGCCGACTTTCCCGTTCGACAGGGATTTTACCTTCACCGCTGAAATTCACCTGTCGGCCCGTTCGACTGCTAACTGATATAAAGGATCAATACCATGGCCTCTGTGCAGCCCGTGTTAAAAGTAGAGAATCTGACCACTTCTTTTCAGGGAGACGACGACTGGCTGCCGGTGGTGCGTAATTTATCGTTTGAGGTCTATCCGGGAGAAACGCTGGCCATTGTCGGTGAGTCTGGCTCGGGTAAAAGCGTGACGTCGCTTTCAATAATGCGGCTGCTCAAGGCGCGCACCAGCAAAATCGAGGGCGTTATTACCCTGAATCAGCGCGCGCTGACCGGGCTGTCCGAGAAGCAGATGCGTGAGGTCCGTGGCAATGAGGTCGCGATGATTTTTCAGGAGCCGATGACCTCGCTTAATCCAACCTTTACCATTGGTCGCCAGATTGCCGAAACGCTGAAAACACATCGTGGCATGGGCAAAAAGGCGGCGCGTGAAGAGACCATCAGGCTGCTGGAAAAAGTGCGAATACCGAATGCCAGCGCGCGATTTGACGAGTATCCGCATCAGTTTTCCGGCGGCATGCGCCAGCGCGTAATGATTGCCATGGCGCTAGCGCTAAAGCCAAAACTGCTGATTGCTGATGAACCCACCACTGCGCTTGATGTGACCATTCAGGGGCAGATCCTCGACCTTATCAAAACTCTGCAGGAAGAAGAGGGCATGGCGGTGCTGTTTATTACCCATGATATGGGGGTGGTGGCCGAAATTGCCGACCGCACGCTGGTGATGTACCGGGGGGAAGTGGTTGAAAGTGGGGAAACGGCGAGCCTTTTTCTGCACCCGCAGCATCCCTATACTCGGGCACTGCTGGCCGCGGTGCCGCGTTTGGGTTCGATGCGCGGCCGTGAACATCCGCTGCGTTTTCCTAATATCGATATGCAAACTGGATTGGCCAGCGAACCCCGCGAGAGCCTGATCAACGTTGATGCCGATAAAACCCCGCTGCTGTCGGTGAAAAACCTCAGCGCCCGTTTTCCGGTGCTCGGCGGCATTTTTGGTCGTCCGGTTGGGGCGGTTCACGCGGTGGAAAATATCAGTTTTGATTTGTTCGCAGGTGAAACCCTGTCGCTGGTGGGTGAGTCGGGCTGTGGAAAATCAACCACTGGTCGCGCCGTTACCCGCTTACTCAAGCCCCACGGCGGGCAGATAAATTTTGACGGGTTTGACGTCATGAATCTGAGCAAGCCGGAGCTGCGCAAGATGCGCCAACGGATACAGATGATCTTCCAGGATCCGTTTGCCAGCCTTAATCCGCGAATGAAAATTGGCGATGCGCTGATTGAGCCGATATTACAGCATGGCCTGGCCGGAAAAGCGGACGCGCTGGAAAAAGCCGCCGCATTAATGAATAAAGTTGGGCTTTCGCCAGATATGATGCGCCGCTATCCGCATGAGTTTTCCGGTGGTCAACGTCAGCGCATCTGTATTGCTCGCGCCTTGACGCTGGACCCTAAAGTGATTGTGGCCGACGAATCTGTTTCGGCGCTCGACGTGTCGGTGAAGGCGCAGGTGATCAATCTGCTGCTGGATTTACAAGAAAGCATGAACCTTTCTTATCTGTTTATCTCTCATGATATGGCGGTTGTCGAGCGGGTGAGTCATCGGGTGGCGGTGATGTATCTGGGTGAAATTGTTGAAATTGGCCCGCGTGCCGCCATCTTTGACCACCCGCAGCATGATTACACCCGCAAGCTGATTGCCTCGGTGCCGGTGCCTGATCCGGCTCGGCGCGGTATTAAACGACATCTGCACGTCGATGAGTTGAAAAGTCCGGTGCGTCCGCTGGGCTTTGAACCCCTGCCGCGTAATTATCAGCAGGTCAGCGAGGGCCATTGGGTATTGGCATAACCTCTGTGGGGGATTAAGCGGAAAGTTGCTACGTAAAGATAAATAATTCATCTTTGATTGGGTTAAAATAAGCGCCAATAATCGTGTGTATCTATTGTTAGAAATATCGCTTTTGCTGGAGTTGTCATGTCAAATCAGTTCCCAAGTTTACGCCCTCGTCGCCTGAGACAGTCTGATTCTATGCGTGCCCTGTTTCAGGAGACTGAATTCAGCGTTAACGACCTCGTTCTGCCTATCTTTGTCGAAGAAGAGACGTCCGAATATACCGTGATTGAAACCATGCCGGGTGTTCTGCGTATTCCTGAGTCGAAACTGGCTTATGAAATTGAGCGCTATGCTAAGGCCGGTATCCGTTCGGTAATGACTTTCGGTATTTCTCATCATATGGATGAGACCGGCAGTGACACCTGGAACGAAAACGGTCTGGTGGCGCGTATGGCGCGCATCTGTAAAGACACTGTGCCTGAAATGATTGTCATGTCTGACACCTGTTTCTGTGAATATACCTCGCACGGTCACTGCGGCGTGTTGCATGACCATGGCGTCGACAACGATGCTACTCTTAAAAATCTGGGCAGACAGGCGGTCGTTGCCGCCGCAGCGGGCGCGGATTTTATAGCACCGTCTGCGGCTGCCGATGGTCAGGTACAGGCCATCCGCCGTGCGCTGGACGAAGCCGGATTTATCGATACTTCCATCATGGCGTATTCAACCAAGTTTGCCTCTTCACTCTACGGACCGTTCCGTGAAGCGGGCGGCAGCGTGTTGCAGGGCAATCGTAAAAACTATCAAATGAACCCAATGAACCGCCGCGAAGCCGTTCGTGAGTCATTGATGGACGAATACGAAGGTGCCGATGCGCTGATGGTTAAACCTGCAGGTGCTTATCTGGATGTGATCAGCGACATTCGCGCCGCTTCTCGCCTGCCTTTGGCGGCTTATCAGGTCAGTGGCGAATACGCGATGATCAAATTTGCCGCGCAGGCTGGCGCAATTGATGAGCGGAAAGTGGTTCGTGAAACGCTGGGCGCCATTAAACGTGCCGGTGCCGATATTATTCTGTCATATTTCGCGATGGATATTGCCGAGAACGGCGTCGATTACTAGTTTGCGTCACGCATTGCCGCGACATTTTCTTGAAATAGGGCCTGACTTTTACGTCAGGCTTTTTTTGCTTCTTCGTGCTTGAGAGCAAAGCGGGAAATATAGTCATCGGCCTGACTGTGGGACCGTAAACGAATAAACGTTACGCCATCATTGGGCAGTGATCCCATCAGTTTTTGATACTGCCGGCGATTCTTAAAAAATGTTTTCAGGGTCCAGAGAATAATAGAGTCACGACTTAGAAAGCTCTTGCGAAAAGTTTCACGATTGCCGGTTCCTGCCCAAATTTCTTTGCCGCTCCACAAGCGCTGTACGGCACGTTTTACCGCCTGAAACAGGGTTCGTCCAAAGCTGTAATCCACCCATATAATCGTCTCGACGTTGCGCCACTTAATCGGCTGTGTACGCTTGTAGTTGCCGTCTAATACCCAGGCAGGCTGCGCCAATGCTTGCTCTAGCTTGGCAAAAAGTTCAGCGTCACTGCTTTCACCCCAGTTTGCTTTCCAGTAAAGCGCGTCCATTTCTATATAAGGCACGGCTAACTTGTGCGCTAACGCTTTGGCAAATGTTGATTTACCGCTGCCGCTGGTGCCAATCACGTTGATTCTCACGAAAGACTCCTGAAGGGTTTACCCTTTAAAAATAGAGTAATGATTGAAATTTAATAGAATCAAAATTAATCGGGGAAGTATCGTACAGGTATTGTGACTCTAAAAGAATAAGCTCAGGAGTAAAAATGGATAACTGCTTAAATAACGTGAGTTCTACACGGCCAGTAAGTCTCTCTATTGAGAACATTACCGCACCTGCGGTACCTATTAGGCTGGCCGTTATCAATCGAGTTGCCAATAGTGACAAATTACCTGCTATTGCTTCAGCATCTTCTGACATTCCTCAACCCATAATTTCACCTTTTTTACCGCCTTCAGCCCATAATAGAAACCGACATCACCCTTATACTGTGCCAAAAGAGCCAATATTAAAGCGACCTTTACCCACTGGCACACTGGCGTCCGATAATACCCCACATGAAAATTTAGCGGCTTTAGAGTCAACCTCCAAAAAGAGGCCGTGCTGGGCTTCTGTTTATTCACACCCTTTTAATGTAAACAACGCGTCGAATTTTTTAAGAAAACCGCTGGCAGAACGTTTTGGCATTTATGACGCGATGGACCTGATGGTCAGTGAAATTGAGCGTCAACAAGCCCATCCAATTGTTAATATTCGCCATGAAGTCAGGACAATATGCGTAGCATTTGCTATGGAGATACCGATTTATGATGAACGTGTCGTGCGCGATATAGCCCGCAATAACCCGACGTATTTTGAGCCATTGAATCACGCCGCACGACATTTTATTTATGCTTTTATCCGACAGCAAGAATTGCTGACACCAAAATCATGGCGTTGATTCAACATTTTTAATCGCAACTGCGGGGACTTTATGGTGCCCAGGCTGCTCGACTTTCACCAGCAGCGTTAGTACTGCCGCCACCAGATAAAGACCGGTGTAAACCCATACTACGCCGACAATGTCGAAGAACGGCAGCACTATTGAGGCAATGGCGGGCGCGACAAAGTTGCTCAGACCGGCTGAAAGATTATAAATCGAAATGGCTGCGCCTTTGTGCTTTGGCTCGAGAACCGGAAAAACGGCAGTCATCGGCACAAACGCTGCCACGGTGATGCCGAGCATGACGGCGGGAACCAATGCCATCCAAAAGTTGTGACCAAAATGCATCGGCAGATAGTAAAAAGCCAGGCTGGAGATAGCGCAGCCGATACAACCAAACCAGCGCACCTGACGCAGCCAGCCAATTTTCTCGCCAAGAATGCCCCACATTATGTTGGTAAAAATAGTCACGAAGAAGAACACGGCCCAAATTTGCAGCCACTCTGACATGCTAAATCCAAGGCGGCCAACAAACAGCATCGGCATGATTACCGCGAATCCAAACAGTGAAAGGGTGTTGATGATGCGGATCATGCATGACATAAAGATATGCTTGTTGGTGAATAGAATCGTCACCGCACGCGTTAATTCGGTGAGCTTTTCCCTCGGCGTCAGGTTCGCTTTTTCACTGACAGTACCCACGTTGCGCAGCAGCGTCAGGGCCATGATCCCACCCATGGCGACCCAGGCAATCGCGAACCACAGCGTGCCGGTTTCGCCAAACATCGGGATAGTAAAGCTAGGCAAATAGCTGCCGATACAGCCGATACCAATCGAGTACATGGCCCAGAACCAGCCCATCGCTGAAGAGAGCTGCTGCTTGGGAACCGTTTGCACCACCAGCATCACGAACGAGTAGATAAACAGGGGATACGCCAGCCCGCGAATACCATAAAACAGCAGCATCAGCGGGTAATTCTTCATCCCTAATCCAAACAGCATAAACAGGGTGTGCATGACTATCCACAATATAAAGCCAATGCGCATGGCCTTCTGTGGGGTAATAATTTCAGCTACTACGCCGGAGCTCCATGCCGCCACTGCCGCGGCCAGACCATAGACGGTGAACACCATCGCCGACTCGGCGGGGGTGAATCCCATGTCAGTGATGTGTTTTGACAGAAATGCCATTTCAAAGCCGTCACCGCTCATAAACACGGCGATAGCGATGTATCCCCACAGTAAATTAAGCGGCAAGCCAAACCAGTGGGCCTGTTTATTTTGCATAGCATGCTCCTCTGAGAGAGCGCTGCTCTCTCAGTTGTAGGTTAAGTTCGAGGTAAACGGGGTGTGATATCGTCCCTGGCGTTATCGAGACGTTAGGTGACTATCGCCGCAGCTCCCGCTGTTGTTGATAGAGCTGTCGCCAGGTTGCCAGACGTACCTGCAATACCTGGTGACGCGCAGAATCTGCCAGAAAGGTTTGTTTTATTTCAGGCTTGCGGCACACTTCTTTAACTTCACCTCCGACGGCAAGCCAGCCCAGCCGTGCCGCGCCCAATGCACCACCGGCTTCTCCTCCCTGATGGGTGGTGATGGTCAGATTAAGCACATCGGCAATCAGCTGCGCCCATTCGTGACTGCGTGCACCGCCGCCAACTAACGAACATTTCGACAGTTCAGTGCCAGATTCTTTAAGTACGCTGAGACCGTCGGCCATGCCAAAAGCCACGCCCTCGAGCACCGCATAACCCAGCGAAGCACGCTGTGTGCTATGGGTCATGCCGTGAAATGCACCGACGGCATCAGGGTCGTTGTGGGGTGTACGTTCACCTGATAGATAAGGTAAAAACAGCGGAGCCTGCCGTTTTTCGGCCTGGGTGAGCAGGGCGATTTCCGCCAGCAGCGTGGTTTCGTTGCTGCCAATTAACTGGCAGTACCAGCGTAGCGCACTGGCCGCGGTCAGCATCACGCTCATCTGGTGCCAGCGCTGGGGTAGCGCATGACAGAAGGCGTGCACCGCGGATTGCGGATTGGGGCTGAATTTTTCGTTTACTGCAAACAGTACGCCCGAGGTGCCGAGTGAAATAAATGCATCGCCGGGTTCAACGGCGCCGATGCCGACGGCGCTGGCGGCATTGTCACCGCCGCCGCCTGCGATAACGACCTGGTTTTTTAATCCCCATGCGCGGGCGATATCGCGGTTGAGATAGCCTGAAACCTCGCTGCCTTCTACCAAGCGCGGCATTTGGTCGCGGGTCAGGCCGCAGGCGTCGAGCAGCGTATCTGACCAGTCGCGTTTGGCGACATCGAGCCACAGCGTACCGGCAGCGTCCGACATGTCTGACACTTTATCGCCGCTCATTTTCCAGCGAAGATAATCTTTCGGCAGCAGTACCGTGGCTATTTGGCTAAAAATTTCTGGCTCATAGCGCGCTACCCACAGCAGTTTGGGGGCGGTGAAACCCGGCATCGCCAGATTACCCGTAATTCGATGCAGCTCCGGCGCGCTATGTGTCAACTGCTGGCACGCTTTGGCGCTGCGTGTGTCATTCCACAAAATTGCAGGGCGCAACACGTCGCCTTCCCGGCCTAAAAGCACCGCGCCGTGCATCTGCCCTGACAGGCCAATGGCGCTAATTTCCGGCCATTCATGCGGCAGCTTTTCCCGCAGGGTAGTGACCACGTTTTGCGTGGCCTGCCACCATTGCGCAGGATGTTGCTCAGACCAGTGCGGATGCGGGCGTTGAACCTCAAGCGCTTCACCGGCGGTGGCCAGCACTTTGCCCTGATTATCAATCACCAGCGCTTTGATTTCGGACGTGCCTAAATCCAGTCCTAAATACATGTCTTGCTCCTGTTAGCCTGCATTTACAGACTCAAGCCACGCGTAAACGCCTGCAATAGAACGGCGCAGCAGGGCCTCGAATTCGGATTTTTCAGCCAGTTCTGCGAAGAGTTTGCCGTCGCGGGCATAAACGGCGACAGGGTCTTTAGCCGCAAACATCTGTTTTACGGCCTGCGGGTCTAAAATGCCATCCTGATATTCATACGGTAGCTGCTCTAGCGCCCACTTGTGCATAAATACAAAGAACAGTGCGGGCAGCAGGCTGGTGGCCTCGGGTGTTTCACCGCGCTGATAACACTCAATCAGCGTGGGGGTGATGAATCCGGGAATTTTTGAGAAACCGTCGGCGGCAACGCGCTGATTAGTGTCCTGAATATAGGGGTTACTGAAGCGCTCAAGCACCACATCACGATAGTCCTGGAGATTTAGCGGGCTTGGCGAAAGGCTGGGTATCACATCCTCGGTGACATAGCGGTAGGCAATCTTTTTAATCGCCTCGGTCTGCGTGCTTTCATGAATGTATTGCTGACCTATCAACGTGCCTGCCCAGGCAATGCAACTGTGGCTGGCGTTGAGAATGCGAATTTTTGCCTCTTCATAAGGCAGTACCGACTCAACCATCTCGACGCCAACATTTTCAAGGCGAGGACGCCCGGCGATAAAATTATCTTCAATCACCCACTGAATAAAGGCTTCGGCCATCACCGGCGCCCGAGAAGCTTTTCCCATGTGCTGCTCAACGCGCACGGCCACTTCAGGTGAAGGACGCGGGGTGATGCGGTCGACCATAGTATTAGGGCAAGACGTATTGTCGGCTATCCACTGAAGCAGCTCGGGCTTTTGACGCAGCGCAAGAAACTGCAGTAAACCTTGATGGAAACGGCTGCCGTTGTGGCGCAGATTATCGCAGTTGAGCAGCGTCACCGGGCCGCCGTTACTGCGTTGGCGCTGTTGCAGGATATGGCTGATTGCGCCATAAATAGTGCGGCATTCCCCCTGCAGGTCGGCACGAATATCGTCATGTGTTTGGTCAAGATTAAACTGATTATCGAGGTAGTAGCCGCTTTCAGTTACGGTAAAAGAGATGACCCGCGTCTCGGGCTTCTCACCTTGGGCAATCAGCTGCGACAGCTCAGCGTCCCACGGAATGATTTTTTTGATAGAGGTAATGGTTTCATAATGACGCTCACCGGCCGGGGTTACCGTTTCAAGCACGTATTCACCCTGTTGGGCCGCAAGCGTATTCAGCAGCGGGGCAGCATCGTCACGAATATTTCCAAGCGCAATCGACCATTGCTCATCACCCGTCTTTATCAGGCGGTGCAGATACCAGGCCTGGTGCGCGCGGTGAAAGGATCCTGCGCCAATATGCAGCCATACTGCGGACTGTTTGGGCTGAGAGTGATTCATAGTCTGCTCCGTGAGAGTAATAATGCTAAGGTTACCGTTAAGGGCTTAAGCTCTTGCTGTGGGCTTTTGCTCAATGACATTCAGCATAAATAAACTTTTGCTCGTTAAATGGGCTTTAACTCACAAAATTGTTATCTTTTAGTAAAATCTCATCACCGGAAATGATGAATACCGATAAAATGTGCCATCAATTCGGGGAAGGCGGAGGTCAGCGATGAGTAAAAATGATAAAAAACTGGACCAGGCCGCGCGGGCAGCATGGATGTATTACGTTGGTGGTCAGACGCAACATGAGATAGCCGAAGCGTTAGGCGTTTCGCGGCAGGTGGCACAAAGACTGGTCGCCAGTGCTATCGAAAGTGGGCTGGTCAGCGTACATATTTCACACTCGGTCGGTCACTGCATGGCGCTCGAGGCAAAGCTCCGCGATATTTATGGCCTGAGCCTGTGTCAGGTGGTTCCGACGCAGGGAATGAGTAAAGCAGGATTGTTGCACGCAATTGCCGTAGCCGGCGCAGAAGTGATGGCACAGTTTATTCGCCGTGAGCAGCCAACCATTATCGGCGTGGGCTCGGGTCGAACCTTGAAAGCCGCGATTGATGAATTGGACGATGTTAACTGCCCGCAGCACAGCAGTGTTTCTCTTATAGGCGCGATTGCCGCCGACGGCTCCTGTACTCGCTACGACGTTCCTTTACTGATGGCCGAAAAAACGCAGGGGCGCTATTTCATTTTGCCCGCGCCGCTATTTGCCGACAGCGAACAGGACCGCGAAGGCTGGTGTAATCACCGTATTTATCGCACCGTGAGTGAAAAAGCCAGCCAGGCAGACGTTACTTTTACCGGCATTGGCACTATTGCAGCCGACTGTCCGCTTCATCTGGACGGGTTTATCACCTTGGATCAGGTTGAAAAACTCACCGCTTCTGGCGCAGTGGGAGAAATGGTCGGGCACTTTATGGGGGCGGACGGGCAGCGAATCGACAGTGAGCTTAACGCGCGTTTGACCAGCGTAAGCTTGGTGTCAAAGCCGGATAAACCGGTTATTGCTCTGGCGGGCGGGGAGGAGAAGCATCGTGCGATACGCGCGGCGCTTAAAGGCGGCTGGATTAGCGGATTGGTCACCGACGAACTGAGCGCGATGGCAATTTTGGAATAACGGCACGGTTGAAATACGAGCAACTAAAACGCCGCGTACCTAGGCAGTGTGGCGTATTGTTACCGCCACACTGCCCGAGTAAAGCTGAATGAATCAGTGCAGGACGCTGCCTTCGGTCATTGCCGAATCGGCAAACTGCTTGCCGTAGCGGCGCAGGGTGTAAATAGCAACGCCAAGACCTACAAGGGCGAAGGCGCCACCGATGAAGCCCACGTCCGACATATTCAGGTAGATACTCACCTGACTCCCCAGCAGCGCACCGCCGCCAATCGCGATATTAATGATACCCGACAGCAGCGACATGGCAACGTCAGTGGCGTCCGATGCCATCGACAGTACTTTAACCTGCAGACTCAGGCCAATCATGGTCATGGCCATGCCCCAGAATAGCGACAATATCACCAGGCTGTTGGTGTTAAACGACAGCGGCAGCAGCAGTACCAGACTCAGGAACAGCACCGCAACGGCGCTTATAAGCACGCCAGACGGAAATTTGTGGTTCAACCGGGTAAAGAGGTAGCTGCCCACGATGCCCGCCAATCCAAATAGCAGCAGCAACAGCGTGGTGAAGTTTGCACCAATCCCCGACACCTTCTGCAGGAAGGGTTCGATGTAGCTATACGCCGTGTAGTGCGCGGCAAAAACGATCACCGTCAGCAGATACATCAGCATCAATGCCGGGCGTTTAAACAGTTCTGGCACGCTTTTTAACGAGCCTGAGTTGTTGCTCGGCAGCGGCGGCAGCAGTTTTGCCAGCAAGATCAGCGTGACGAGGGCAACGGCTCCGATAATAAGGAACGTACTGCGCCAGCCAAGAAGCTGCCCGATGACGCGGCCCAGCGGCAATCCCAGTACCATTGCCAGCGCAGTACCGGTGGTCAACAGACCCAGCGCCTGCGCTTTTTTGCCCGGAGGGGCAACGCGCAGCGCCAACGACGCGGTGATCGACCAAAAAATGGCGTGTGACAGCGCAATGCCCACACGCGAAATCATCAGCGTCATAAAACTCCAGGCAAAGCCGGAGAGAATATGGCTGGCAATAAACACCACAAAGAGGCCGATGAGCAGCTTGCGACGTTCCAGTTTACCGGTTAACAGCATCAACGGCAGCGAGAACAGACCCACGACCCACGCATACACGGTAAGCATTATGCCAGCCTGTGCCGCGGTCATTGAGAAGCTTTGTGCAATATCCGTCAACAGACCCACGGGCACAAATTCAGTGGTATTAAAGATAAATGCTGCCAGTGTCAGACTCAGTACTCTGAACCAACCCTGTGAGCGAGAAGACATCGTTGTTTGCATAAATTAAAAACCAGGAAAAATGGATTAGCAGTAATTTGAACCCAGGCCACGAGGCTGAACTCTGCGAAGATTTTGCAACCAGATTAGCGTGCTTTCCTTATCGGCAAAAGCGCGATAAGGCATAGAGCGTAGCAGATAAAAACGTGATCTAACGCACATTTTCATTTTATTTTACGCTTCGGACCTCGCCCTTGTCGTTCATTTTTTACCTCGTTGCATCAACAACCTTGATGAGTTTGCCTCTACGATACGCGTGAGTGCGCTTTTCTGGAATACCCATTCCAGACCCTATGCCGATAAATTGCAGACATTGGGTCCATGACACGCCTAAAAAAACCTTCATCAGGAGCGGTTGTTATGGGTAAACACTTGAAGAGATGTTGGCGAAAGAGAAATCGGACGTTGTCGCAAAAGCGCAGGCTGGCGCAGAAGAAATTATAATCAGCATTAAGCATGGTGAGCTGCGTGAGCGGGTGCAGAAAACGCAGGTTGAAATGGCACTGGCTGTAGGCATTAAGCAGCCCACCGAAGCGGGCATGGCAAAGCCTGGCAGGGACCTCGAATTTCTTCCCTGAAACGCCACATTGAGGCAGCAGGGGGAAAGCTTCGGCTTGAGGTCGACCTTCCAGACGGCACTCACTAGGGTTTTACGGTGTAAATTGCACATCCGCTGTACGCATTAACGATAAGGGTATTTCTGCAACGCCGGCAGTGCTTCCATTTGCTCTGTGAGCTTTACGATATGCGGGAAGTCATAGTCGGCAAACACTTGCGGGATTTTCGACTGGATAAAGCTCCAGACCACGGCGGTGGTCACTGAAACTTGGTCGATGCGCTCGGATGCCTTTCTTGCCGCCAGGGCAGAATCCCAACCTTTACAGGCGGCCAGTAGCTGCTGGGTAACGCGATCAACCCAAGGCTGATGCTGTTTTTCATCGGGCCGCAGCTTGTGTTCATAAACGAACTGCACCGCTTTTTCGCAGGCCGCCAGCGCCAGTCCTAAAAGCTGTAAATCTTCGGCCAACCTCTCTGCACCTTGTGGCAGAAGCTTATGCTCGGGCGCCGCCAGCGTTTCGAAGAAGTCAATAATCAGCGTTGATTCCATTAAACGTTGACCATTTTCCAGCTCTAAGGTCGGTGCTTTTACGACCGGGTTGATTTTGATGAATTCGTCAAAATGAGTAAACACCGACAACGGACGATGTTCAAACTTCACACCATAAAGTTCAAGCGAAACGGCCACGCGACGAACGTAGGGTGAATCCAGCATACC
The DNA here is from genome assembly GCF_009208105.1 of Rouxiella sp. S1S-2. Taxonomy (NCBI): domain Bacteria; kingdom Pseudomonadati; phylum Pseudomonadota; class Gammaproteobacteria; order Enterobacterales; family Yersiniaceae; genus Rouxiella; species Rouxiella sp. S1S-2. The sequence goes on along the minus strand of NZ_WFKL01000001.1, from coordinate 3,430,385 downwards.
GTACAATTTCATTGGCTCTCCTGCCTGCTGTAAAAGTTAAGTTGATAGTATTGCGAACAAATCTAAAAGTACAAGGGAACACGTTATACTCAAATTTAACTTTATTAGTGAGGAGCCGGAACGATGGAGCTAGACTGGCACAGTGCAGTTCTTACTCGTGCGACGATCGTGGATAAAAATTATAAAAACACACAGAACGTGCGTCGCTTCCTGGTTGAGCAATGCGGGGAGAGCTTTCGGTTCGATCGTGATTTTATGGCCTGGATAAAAAATGATACTCAAAAAACCTTGGGTGATGTGGTAGAGGAATGGAGGCGCAGGCAGTGAGGGGCTATCTAAACTGTCGTCTCAACGCCTGCAAGGCGCATCCTTAGGCAAATAGCGATTGTTGTCGTGCTGTTAGACGTCGAAAATTTTCTATCGCAGTATTTGCTTCATTCACCGCAGGCACGCGAGTTCAGACTTTCCGAGCGGCCGACGATCTCCAATTGAATCAAACACGCCCTAAGCACGCCGAACGCATCCTGGCACTGGCGTTCATCTACGCAGGCGTAACCTAACAGCAGTCCGCGTCGCTCTTGCTGATGCATATAATATTGCGACAAAGGCCGTACTTTAACGCCACGCTGAAGTGCCAGAGCGGCAACAGCCACATCGTCGCAGCTCGCAGGGAGGTTTATCACCAAATGCAAACCCGCTTCATGATTCACCTGCGGCATAAAATCTGCGCCGAGGTAGCGTTCAATCAGACTGGCCAAAAAGCGGCGTCGCTGGCTGTAGAGTTTGCGCATACGGCGTATATGCGCCACGTAATGCCCTTTTTGAATAAATTCTGCCAGCGCACGCTGCACCAGCAGATGCCCACCTCGATATAGCTCCGCCGCTGCCACACGCAGAGGTTGCGCTAATGCTTTTGGCACCACCAGATAACCGAGGCGCAGTGCCGGATAGAGTGTTTTACTGAAGGTGCCCATGTAAATGACCGGCGCATCCGGCTCAAAACCTTGCAGTGAAGGAAAGGGCTGACCGGCAAAGCGAAATTCACTGTCATAATCATCTTCCACTAGCCAGGTTTTATGCTTGCGCGCCAAATCCAGTAGCTGTTTTCTCCGTTCAAGGCTCAGATGTACGCCAAGTGGATATTGATGTGACGGTGTAACAAAAACCATTTTCGGGACACTCGCTCGCGACGGTAAATGAGGGATAATGCCTTGTTCATCCACGGACATTGCCTGAATTTTCAGCCCGTTGATGCGCAATAGATTGCGAGTTCCCCAATAGCCTGGTTCTTCAATCCATGCCAGATCGCCGGGATCGCACAGCACGCGGGTCACCAAATCCACAGCCTGATGAATGCCTTCGGTGATGATAATTTGGTCGGCATCGGCCCGCACCGAACGCGCAACGTTGAGATATTCCGCCAAGGCCTGACGCAGATGCGGACAACCGCCATTGCTGCTGTAGATCAGCCTGTCTATGTCGGGTTCTCGGTTAAGCCGCGCCTGAATTTGACTAAAAAGTTTATGTGGAAACTGGGTGACATCGGGTGCACCTGGCACAAAGGCACCCCATTGATACGGCGAGGCATTGGCGTGGCCCAGCAACGATGCGCCGCGCTTGGAGATGGCAGCCCTTTTAGCCACCAGCGGTAGGCTGAGACAGTCACTGCGTGGGCTATTTAAACACCTTTCCGGCAGCGTCTCGGCTACCCAGGTGCCGCTACCGGTTCGTGCTGTGACGTAACCCTGTGACATCAAATTTTCATACACGTTGAGAACGGTATTACGAGAAACCGACAGTTCGCGCGCCAAATCGCGCGTAGCCGGTAATCGCGTGGCGCGTGGAAATATCCCCTCAACAATTGCAGCCTGCATACATGTCAACAGACGCTGTTGCAACGTTCCTTCCGGCAAACACCTCAAACGCTCTAATACATGATCAGCGTACAAACTCCGCAATTGGATCCCTCCTTTTCTAGGGAAGTGGCTCTGGCAACAAACCTTAGCACAGGCATAAATAAGCGTGTTTGTCGTGATTTGTAAAGACACTTATTGTTAAGGAAAAGTGATGGAAGATAAAAACAGCCAGTTGCAACAACGCAAAGATGACGCACTCCCACGCGGCACCGGAAATCTTTGCCAATGGTATATCGACCAGGCAGAGAACGCCACGCTGCATGACGTTGAGGGCAACAGCTGGATTGATTTTGCTGGCGGTATCGCGGTGCTGAACACCGGCCATCGCCACCCGCGCATCGTTAAGGCGATTGTCGAACAGTTAGACAAATTTACCCATACTGCGTTTCAGGTCACGCCTTATGAGAGCTATGTTGCGTTGGCAGAACGCATCAACAGTGTGGTGCCCATTGCCGGGAAAGCTAAAACCGCTTTCTTTTCGACCGGTGCCGAAGCGGTAGAGAATGCCGTTAAAGTGGCACGCGCGGCAACACGTCGTCACGGCATTATTACTTTTGGCAACGCCTTTCACGGCCGCACCTTCATGACCATGGCAATGACCGGCAAAGTGGCGCCTTATAAACGCGACTTTGGTCCGATGCCGGCATCAGTGTGGCATGCGCGTTATCCGAATGGGGTAACCGGCATCAGCGTTGAAGATGCTCTTGCCAGCCTGCAGGATATCTTCACGCAGGATATTGCACCGCAAGACGTGGCGGCGATTGTGCTGGAGCCGGTGCAGGGGGAGGGGGGCTTTCACATTGCTCCGCCAGAGTTCTTTATCCGCCTACGTAATCTGGCCGATGAACACGGAATTTTGCTGATTGCCGACGAGGTGCAAACCGGCTTTGCCCGTACCGGGAAACTCTTCGCGATGGACCATTACGATGTCAAACCTGACTTAATCACCCTGGCGAAAAGTTTGGCAGGCGGTATGCCGCTGTCGGCGGTAAGTGGTCGCGCAGAAATAATGGACGCACCGGGTCCCGGTGGCCTGGGCGGCACCTACGCCGGAAACCCGCTGGCAATCGCGGCGGCGCATGCGGTGCTTGATGTTATTGCCGAAGAGCAGCTTTGTGAACGCTCCATACGACTCGGTGCTCAGTTGGTCGATTTCCTGAGCAGTGCGCGTGCTAACTGTTCCGCCATCACCGATATCCGCGCGCTGGGCTCGATGGTCGCCGTGGAGTTTTCACAGGCGAAAACGGCTCAGGCAATTCAACAACAGGCAATGGCACGAGGTTTACTGCTGTTGACCTGCGGTCCACAGGGCAACGTGATTCGCTTCCTCTATCCGCTCACCATTCCTGATGCGCAGTTCAGCAAGGCGCTGGACATCCTCAGCGGCATATTGAACGCCTATCAAGATTCATAGGCCTCCCCCAGGTTACCCAGCCCGCACTGCGGTCTGGGCGACTCACCTGCCGCCGGCGGGCGGTAAAGTGCCTAACCCGAGAGACAATCTGGAGAATAACAATGAGTTCACAGAATGCCGATGTGCTGGCGCAAGGCCTAAAGCCGCGTCATGTACGGATGTTATCTATTGCCGGTGTTATTGGTGCCGGACTGTTTGTCGGCTCCGGCCATGCGATCGCCGAAGCGGGCCCCGCCGTGTTACTGGCTTACATCGCGGCTGGCGCACTGGTGGTATTGATTATGCGCATGTTGGCTGAAATGGCTATTGCCTCACCCGATTCTGGATCCTTCTCCTCCTACGCCGACAAATCATTGGGGCGCTGGGCAGGTTTCACTATTGGCTGGCTTTACTGGTGGTTCTGGGTGTTGGTTATCCCGCTAGAAGCTAACGCCGCAGGGACGATTTTGTACGGCTGGTTCCCGCAGGTTGAAATCTGGGAATACACACTGGCGATTACTACCTTCCTGACAGTGACCAACCTGTTTAGCGTGAAGAATTACGGCGAATTTGAGTTTTGGTTTGCACTACTGAAAGTGGTTGCCATTGTTGCCTTCCTGATTGCGGGCAGTCTGGCGATATTGGGTCTCATGCCGGGAAGCAGTACACAGGGTATTTCAAACCTTTATGCTACGCAGGGCTTTATGCCAAACGGCATTAGTGCGGTACTGGCGGCCATTCTGACGACGATGTTCTCATTTATGGGCACCGAAATTGTCACTATCGCCGCCGCCGAATCGCGTGAGCCGAAAAAACAGATCACACAAGCGACCAACTCGGTTATCTGGCGTATCACGCTGTTCTATCTGCTGTCTATTTTCATCGTGGTTGCACTGGTGCCGTGGAATACGCCTTCGCTGATGAAATCGGGTTCATATCAAACAGCAATGGAAATGATGAATGTTCCCTATGCGCGTCAAATTGTCGATGTGGTGGTGCTGGTAGCTGTTTGTAGCTGCCTCAACTCTGCACTCTACACAGCATCACGCATGCTATATTCGCTGTCACGCCGTCAGGATGCGCCCGCCGCCGCTTCACGCACCACGCGAAGTGGTACGCCGTGGATTGCCGTCATCGCCTCGACTGCAGCGGCATTCATTGCGGTGATTTGCAACTATCTGGCACCCGCAGCAGTCTTTGAGTTCCTGCTGGCAAGTTCTGGCGCCATTGCTTTGTTGGTATATCTGGTGATTGCTGCCTCACATCTGGTGTTGCGTAAAAAACGTGAGGCACGCGGTGAAACACTGAGTTACCGCATGTGGTTATTCCCCGGATTGACCTGGGCAACCATGGCGTTCATCATCGGAATACTCATCGCTATGCTGTTCAACCCGCAACACCGTCCTGAAATCATTGCTACGGGCCTGTTAACGCTAGCCGTACTGTTCACCAGCCGTATCGTGCATCACAAACGCTCGGCGTGTAAAAACGAGGAAGCTGTGGCACTGCGTTCGTAACGCTATATATTTCGGGCAAGGATGCCGAAGGTGAACGTAAAATGCAAAAAGCCCGCTTAAGTTTCCTTAAGCGGGCTTCTCTAAATTTGGCTCCTCTGACTGGGATCGCCTTTGCCAGTAAGTGGCTAATAAACAAGCTAAACCTGAATTCCCTTTCTGTCAAGACCACCAGAATGACCACCAATAGTTGTGGGTTACGTAAATATGGTATGAGCGTTCTGTGGCATGGGTGATCGTTCCTTTCTTACTCACTAAAAATGAAGCGTAGCTAGAGGGAACGTCGAAGATGTCTATCCTATGTGAAAATGTGTCCAAAGAGATTTAACTGTCGGCTCAGTGCCATATATAGTCATTCGAACCCTGAGAGTTACACTTTAAGTGATTCAGGGTATGCGCTTAACGGTCCGGAGCTGGTCTCGCTGACACTGGCACACTGTGCAGAAGAGTATGTTGCGATAGTGGAATTTATCATGCCTGGCAAGCCAACGCAGAATACCTTTATCGAACGGTTCAACCGTACGTACAGGACAGAAATACTGAATTTTATCTGTTCAGAAAGCTGAATAAAGCGCGGGAAATCACCGAGCGCTGGCTGGCTGAATATAACAGCGAACAGCCTCATGAATCCCGGAATAACCTGACACCGGAAGAGTACCGGCTGATGGCTGAGAAACCGGAAATCTCAAAAAGTGCGTGGAACTAAAACTGGTCTACTAACAACAGGACCACTCTTGGGCGATGATTCATTTGCCTCGCATTTTTCTTCAAAATGGACCAAAAAAACTGTTTTACTTAGTTACGCACAAAGGGAAACCTTTGTGAAACTGAAATTGTTGTTTTGACAATTGAAGTGTGCAGGAATTGATTGTAACTTACTTTAGATAAAGAGGAAAAAGGGGCTTAATACTTCCAATACACAATAAATCTACCCATTTTTTCTTAATCGTTAGATTCACCCCTAGAGAAATTCCCTAGCGACACGGAGTAAACATGAAGAAAAGTTGCGTAGTTTTTGTACACGGGTTTACAGGAGGCGAAGGGACTTGGAAGAATAACAACGGAGTTAGTTTTTCGGACTTTCTAAGCGCTGATTATGAAATCGATCAAGCTTATGATTTTTATGAATTTGATTACTATACGAAGATTGCCAGTTTGTTTGATTCTGCTACGGTGGTTAGGCTGCTCGGTTTAGTCGGTTTCGGCTCAGGGAAAGTTAAGAAGAACCAACCCATCAGACGAATTAGTGAACTGCTAAGTACCTATGTCAGGACCAATCTAAATAGCTATGACAGTGTCATATTTATTGCTCACAGCCTGGGAGGACTGATCGTTAAAGACTATATTTTAAACCATGAAAAAGGAGATACACCTGAGCCAATTGGTTATCTATCTCTCGCAGTACCTCACAAAGGATCCATTGCTGGATATTTGCTGGGTCCATTCAATCTTAATGCCAAAGAGCTTCAGCCATTAAATGCGTATAGCGATGCACTAAACAATGCTTGGATAGATACAAAAGAGAGCCTCCCCAAAGCGCAGTACTATATTGCACTGCATGATGAATGCGTCGACGAGGTTAGTGCTTTGCCGTTTACTGTAAAAAAATCAGATAAATTTGTGGTTGATCATGACCATATATCCATTTGCAAACCATCTGACCCTAATGATTTTGTTTGTGCTCAGGTAGCTAAATTCCTAAAAAGCCGAATTTATGATTTTACAATGTCCGAGTTAGCGACAACAGTATTCAAACCGGAATCAAACTCATACGAGAAAGAGATATTTGTTATTAAAATGATCTTATCGGACGTAGGTGAAAAAGGGATTGATGACGCTAAAGGATCATTCTTTCACGCAGAGATAATAACTAAAGCTGCAGATAAAAAGGACCGGATAACTCTACAAGACCTGCAGACGAAGGTTCTTTCTCTATACCAACAATCCTACAACGCACATTCTAGCAAGCTCGAGGCAAACGAGGTCTTTGCTAAAGTACATGACTTACTATTGGAGCAAGACTCTAAAGTTCTTGTTAGTGGCGTGAACTACATTAACTTTATGCACAAGAAGGGACTACTTCATCAATTGGCAAACAAACTAACCAACCAAGTTACTTGGTCTGACAAAATTGGAGTCCAAGATATCTTGGCAAAAATGTAGAGGTCATCATGTTTTCGATAATAGATTATCGCGAAGAGTTTTTTGTGCGTCTTTATCGGTGCTGGCTGATCGTTAGCATTTTAGGATTTAACAGAAAAGGTGAGAAAATTTTATCCATCAAAAAAGCGGCTTTCTTCGATTTTTTGGTAAGAAATCCAAAGTCATTTCATGAGTTTCTCGTGAAATTTGAGCGAGTTTCGAAGGAAGCACCTTATAAAGAAGTTCTGTACTCAAGCAATATTGGCTACGGCGCATTCCAAGATTATCAGGATTTTTTGAAAAGTGTTTTAGTGTTAGAAAGCGAAGGCTACTTAGAAATCACACGCGAGGGAGATGATTTTCTCGTCGCATCGACTAATAAAAAGTTTGCCGAAGCAATGATAGCCCCACCCATTTGGCAAATTAATATAGGCTTACTCAAGCCGCTGGTGAGCAAGTCTCTCAGCGTGCTTTATAAAGGAGTTCTTAGCAAATGAATGCGGAAAACAGCCCTTATATCTTTGTGAAGAAAATTGTTATCCACGGAATGGATACCTCGTATGAGGCAACATTTGAAGATGGTATAAATTTGATTTGGGGGGACATGGACTGTGGTAAATCTAGTATTCTGAATCTGATTGATTACTGCCTAGGAGGAAGTAATGACACCCTCACATATGGTGAGATTTTGGCTAAAGGTAGAACCGCATACTTAGAGGTAGACCTTAACGGTAATGTAATCACCTTCGAACGGCCTATTTTAGACTCATCGGCTCCAGTGAAGGCATATCGAGTTCCCTATTCATTAATCCTGACGACATACCCAATGCTTTTATCTGCCGACTCGCAAAAATCACTTCCCGACGGCTGGATTTCTGATTTTATTTTGGATGCTCTAGGGATTCCTAAAGTAAGCATCAAAGAGTCTCGGTACCGTGATGAGGCGAACTCTGATCGACTCAGCTTCCGTGACTTGATGAAATTAATGTACCTAAAACAAACAAAAGTTGGCGCTGATAGCTTATTGAATTACGGCAATCCCACAGTGTTCAATAAAAACATTGAAGTTCAGAAGTTTGTTTACAACATTCACGACGACAAGTTAGCCCTGCTGAACAAAGAGCTTCAGATGGAGACACAAGCTCTACACCACCTGCAAGCTTCTGAAACTACCATCTCAAAATTTTTATGTGACGTAAATATCACCCCCAAAGGACAGAGCGATAGTGATAATCTTATCACTTCAAAAGAACTTGCCCTTAGCGAACTGGAACAAAGTGCGGAAAAGTTAAAGGCAGACTATGAGTTCTCTAGCGCTGTTTCCCTTGAAATGGCGCGCGAAATCGTGCAGATGAGATCAAGCCTTTCTCATTTGAAGTCAGAGCGTCTAGAATTAGAGAAACAACATAAGAATTTTTCCAACCTAAAGAATACATACCAGAGCGATCTGGAGTCTCTAAATATATCCAAACTTACAAGAACCTCTATATCTAATCGCAACATTATAGATACTACCCTTCCTTGCCCACTTTGCTCTAGTGAGATCAGCTTAGCGTCTCCTCAACTTAGTGATAGCGATATAGAAGCAGAAATAAAGTCGATTAAGAATAGACTTTCTGGAGTGCACGTAGCACTAGAAAGTATTTGGTCTAAAAAGATAGAGCTTATGGACAAAGAAACTGAGATATCAAAGAGACTAGGCACGTTAACTGTTGACTTCGACAAATTTAACATAGAGAACATATCTGCTCTTTTATCCTCTATCGAAGCGCTTGAACGTGCAAAGGTCGAGGTAAAGGTTAGCATCGCTTCAGCCAAAAGAGACTTGGCGATCAACAACAAATATTCTGATATATCAAAAGGAATTCACGATAAAAACTCAGTCATTTTTGCACTAAAGCGCAATATAAAATCGGTGGAAGACGGGCTCACGGGACTTGATGAAGTAGTGTCTAGCTTGAGCGGCATATTTAAAAAATACATTTCCGATAGCGGACTTCAAAACGTACATGACGTATATGTAAATGATAAATTCATTCCTCACTTTCGCGATATAAGTTATTACAACACAACTTCCGGCGGCGTAAGAACCATCACATCTATCGGAGGATTTGTATCTAGGATGGAGTATTTACTCTCTACTGCCGGAAATCTCCCTACTTTCCTGATGGTAGACACACCTGGTCAAAATATAGGACGAAGAGGAAGAAAGGATGATGACTCAGCCCTCTCAGACCCAGTCCTCTACAACAATATATTTAAGCAATTCCTTGGTTTGGTGAGTAAGGCTCGAGTAGAAAATAGGCGCTTCCAAATCATTGTTGTTGACAATGACTTGCCGCCAGTTCTAGAAGAAGGAGGAGATTATCACTTGGTGAAAAGATTCAGCAAGAACGGTGGGGAGTTTGAGAAGGGGTTGATTAATGATTACTAGTAGGGGCGCAAAGTGATTTATTTTTAATCATTTCCGGGGTCTCTTTCGCGAAATAATTGGGGCAAACATTAGCCTTACGGAGTCAACAGCGCAACCAAACTTGCGCGCAGCCGCTGTGCTCCAGATATCTCGATGTTCGTGTAAGTATCCCAGCTTTAGTTCCACTTTTCACTGTGAGTTGACCTGACGTTAGCCGCATCTAACCGTTGCGGCCAAAGCATGAATATCGCTTTGTAGAAATAAATATTGTTTATGATTCCATAATATCTCAGATTGACTCATTATTGGGCATTGAAGTTCATCTACTGAAAAAATAGGGTGTTGAACTGTTTTGAAAATACTATAAAAATTAGACTGCGTGGGGCTGTTGAATATTTCTTGTCCATATTGTGCCTCGAGTAAAATATGAATTGCAGCAACAGCATCGATTACGGTTTTAAGTGATGCTTTCTGTCTGTTAACACCACGGTTATGTTTAACAGCATTATATGCATCATACCAAACTAAACTTACAGTCGGGTGTGTAACATCCCAATCGCTAAAAGGAGACCATTCTTGCAATTGTGGATAGAAAACGAGCTTTGTTGAATAGTTATTTAATTTTAGAAGGCTTAGAGACTTAATATAATCATTGGTGCTAAATCGGGTAGTGGAAGGGTACTTGTTATCTACAAGGAAGTTTTGAAGCAAATATTCAACTTCAGTACATGCAATAATTAAAATCTCTCTTATTTTACTTCCAAAACAATTTAAGTTAAGGGTGTCAGGATCTATATGATTAAATAATTCATTTAATGAGTTACAGATATTACTAAAGGCTCGAATTTCGTCAAGCATTTGAGTGTTGGCATAATGATGACTGAATAGATTGGGTTCTCCTCGGTTTATTCGAGGGGAGAATGTACCACTTTCAGTTTTTTGGGAAAGATTAATGACTATTGGATAATATGGGCAGTAGTCATAAGCTTGGTTCCAAGAAAAATAACCAATCGCTTTTGATACTTGGTCATTATCGATTGCATCCGGATATGTCTCATTATAGTTATTTTCCCCTCGCAGCCAGTGACTCCATTGATGATAATTAACCTTAGAATAAGGTCCGGCGTCAATATATATAAAGCAATCATTACCTTCCTTTTGAAAGTATCCAAATACATTATTTTTTAATTCAAATGTATAGCTCTCCATATTCCCTCCTTCACATATACTATATTATAAATATCACACCTTCACAGGCAGTGTCCAAAGGAATTCTGAGTAATCTTTTGAACTATCGACAAGAATGCACATCCTCATTACGGTCTGCCATGAAGCTTTTTTGGGGAATATGCAAACCATACTGTAATTATGTTCCATTCCCCATTCTCGGGTCTTCATTCATGTAATTTGAAAGGTTCTATACGTACCTATATGTCTAAATGTTGAACATCAACTTCAGCTCCTCGTTCAGAGCCGACCTCCAGTGCCCTGCATTTGTCCGCTCCGTGCTGTGAGTTCAACGGGTCGATGCAACGTTATCCTTAAAGAAGGGGGACGTTGCCATGAAACGAAGAACTCGCATTCATTACACGCCAGAAATATGCCGTACCAGTACAGACTGATACGGCTTTTTTTGAGGTTTATTTTGTCAGAAGGGCTATCTCATTGTGTAACTGATTTCCTTCCCACAAATATAAGGCGGCACATACGCTTTCCGGCACATATCCAGGTAATCCGACCACCACTGCATCATCGCTTTACGGGCATCGAGATATTCTGCTTTATGGATGTATGCCGCTCGAACGCTGTTACGTTCTTGGTGACTCATCTGCCTTTCAACAGCATCCTGTGCCCATAGGCCAGACTCCATAAGGGCACTACAGGCCATTGCCCGAAACCCGTGACCGCAGATTTCATCTTTTGTGTCATAGCCCATCAGGCGCAGTGCCTTGTTGACCGTGTTTTCACACATAGGTTTATACGGATTGTGATCTCCGGGGAATAACAGCACCTGGTGACCGGAGATGTCCCGTATTTGTTTCAGGATGGTGATGGCCTGACGGGAGAGTGGAACAATATGTGGAGTGCGCATTTTTGCACCACGACCAGAGTAGCGGACACCAGGGATGGCCTCTCGAGTGGCAGGAATGGTCCAAATTCTGTTTTTGAAATCGATCTCAGACCAACGGGCGAAACGCAGTTCGCTGGAACGGATGAACAGGTGCAGAGTAAGCGATACTGCCAGGCGGGTTAATTTTCGTCCTTGCTGGTAGTCCACAACTCGAGTTAAAAGTTCTGGCAGTCGCTCCAGTGGAAGGGCTGGGTGGTGGCGTTTAACGGGAGCGGCGATTAAACCGTCCAGATTCGCCGCCGGATTGCTCTCAATAATCCCCTGATGAACTGCATGTCGCATAATGTTGCACATATGCTGCCGGGTACGTGCTGCGACTTCCAGCAGACCTTTTTGCTCAATGCCTTTTAGCAGGTCGATAAAGTGACGAGGTTTCAGTTCAGCTACCGGCAAGTGTCCAATCACAGGGAAGATGTGATTGTTCATGCTGGCAAGTAGACGGATAGCGTGGTTCTCTGACCATGTTCGGTTGCTTTTATGCCAGCTCATTGCAACGTGTTTAAAGGATTTTTCCGGTGAGCGGGCAGCTTTCTCTGCGATACGTTGCTGGGCTGGATTGATATTCTGCGCAAGCAGCTTACGTATGCCATCACGTTGCTGCCGAGCATTAGCTAGAGAAACTTCGGGATAAGCCCCTAAGCTAAGCCGGGATTCTTTACCATTGATACGATATTTGAGATACCAGAGACGTGAACCGCCGGGATTGACCAAAAGGTACAGGCCATGAGAATCGGAAACTTTGAAAGGTTTTTCAGAAGGCTTGAGACTGCGGATTTTAGTGTCGTTCAGAGACATATGGTGGTCACTCCATAATCGAACTGAAATGACCCCAAATCAGACCACCAATCTTGCCCGATGCGGAGGGGGAAATGAAAATGCATCGGGAAGACTTTTCACACTAACTCGTTGAATCTAAAACGTATAAGGATTCGTGAAGATGCATGAAAACATAAATATGGCTCCTCTGACTGGACTCGAACCAGTGACATACGGATTAACAGTCCGCCGTTCTACCGACTGAACTACAGAGGAATCGTTTGAACGGGGCGAATAATAACGACTGCCGTGGTGCATGTCAAAGGGCATCTGCAAATTTGTGCGCGACTGCTGGTACTTTGTTCAAGTTGTTGAGATTTGAGCCAAAAAGTACGTTTAATAATGTTTAATAACACCTATCATCACAAAATGCGGCTTCCACCGTTTCTATACGCACTAAGCTGCTGTAGCGGTCACGAGAGTGCCGCGCAGGCGTGAATAATCCGCGCGCAGGCCTCGTCAAGCCGCTCGTCGTCAATGGCATAGGCGATGCGCAGATAGGGCGATGCCCCAAACGCTGAACCCTGCAGCGTAGCGACGTGCGCCGCGTCCAGAAGATATTCAACGAAATCTACGTCGCTGCCGATAGTTAACCCTTTCGGCGTGGTTTTACCCAACATCCCCGTACAGTTGGCGAAGACATAGAACGCACCGGGCGGCAGGTCGGCGCTCAGGCCGTCTATTTGTGCGATGCAGGCCATCATCTTTTGACGTCGAGTATCCAGAATTGCGCGCCATTCGGCCAGGAAGCCATTGTCTTGCTCAAGCGCAACCACTGTCGCGGCCTGAGAGATGGAGCTCGCGTTGGAGGTGCTCTGAGACTGCAAGACTTGCATTGATGAAATCAGCCAGGCCGGACCTCCGGCATAGCCAATCCGCCAGCCGGTCATTGAATAGCCCTTCGACACACCGTTTACCGTCAGAATGCGGTCGTTCAGGCGTGGCTCAACCTGAGCCAGCGTCACAAACTGTGCTGGCGGGTGGCAAATGTGTTCATAAATATCATCGGCCATGATTAACACGTGCGGCTCTGCAAGGAGTACGTCGGCCAACGCACGCAGCTCTTCAGCACTGTAAACGGCACCGGTCGGGTTATTGGGTGAATTCAGAATCAGCCAGCGGGTCGCGGGGATAATGGCGGCAGCGAGGTCGGCAGCCTGCAGTTTCCAACCGTTTTCTTCGGTACAGGGCACGATACGCGGCTCGCCGTCGGCCAGGGACACCATATCGGGATAGGAAACCCAGTAGGGCGCGGGAATAATAACTTCTTTTCCTGTTGAAACGGTTGCCAGAAGTGCGTTAAAAATTAGCTGTTTTGCACCACTCCCGGCGATAACTTCATTAGGCTGGTAGCCAAGTTGGTTTTCACGGGAGAATTTACTGATAATGGCCTGCTTCAGTGCTGCTGTACCGGCGACTGCGGTGTATTTTGTGTCACCTTGTACAATGGCGGCGATGCCTGCCTGTTTGATGTGTTCCGGCGTGTCGAAATCAAGTTCTCCTTCTCCAAGATTGATGACATCCACGCCGGCATCAGACAGTGCGCGCACTCGATCAGAAATAACCGCCGTCGGTGATGGTCGAACACGTCGCATTCTTGGCGCAGTAAATTCAGCTGACATCTTTCACCCTTTTGTAAGATTGAAGCAATATTGTATTTTTTGTATCAAATAAACCAATTTAAATTATCATGGCTTTTAGAAGATTGCTCATGCTTTCTTCAGCTTTCGCTGAGAATTTTGTCGGCGTCGTGGCAGAGATTTCGCAGAAAATCACTGTTAATACTATTTTTTTTCATCAGGTTAAGTAAAAAATGACATTAACGTTCGTTGCACATAACACCCCGGAGCCCGCGCTATATGGCGCAATGGCGTCGGTACTTGCCTGTCAGCGAGGCGTGGGTTTAGCTCATCTACCGGTTGACTGGAACAAGCAGCGCTATGCCGACGCCTGCCAGCATGTGACCGCGGAGGGTGAATTAGTCTCCAGCGGACTGCTGTGGTATGAACGCCTTAGTGGAAAATCAGCGGGGAAGGTGTGGCAGCTTGACGACCTCCTCAGCCTGCACGGTGGAAAAGACTGGGTTATTCCTCTTGGGCCATCCCAGCTTGAATCTTTTACCAAACTGGCACGCGCAGTCAGAGACTATTCGGTTGAATATCAGTTAGTAGAAGTTGAACGGGTAGCGCAGGGCTATCAATTAGGGCGCGGCAGCAGCGGTCAGGGGCTTTGGTGGCGCGACAGTTTCGGGCGCTTTACCGCAGGCCATCGCACGCCGCCAATGCCGGGCGCTCGCCGATTGCGGATTGCGCTGATCGGCACTTACTCTGACCAGTTGGGCAGTTATCCCGCGACGCTAGCGGCATTGGGTGACGCAGCCGAGGCGCTGGGCATGGCCGTTGAAACGGTGTTTATTCCGCCGCGTGCGCCTGAAAACGTATTATTAGGCACGCTGCAGGATGTCGATGGCGTACTGATGCCGGGCGGTTCTGACATGCTAAACGTTGCCGGGCAAATTCGCGTTGCACACTACTGCCTACAGCATGAGCTTCCCGTGCTTGGGCTGTGTCTGGGGATGCAAACCATGGCGACGGCGGTTATTCAGCAAATGTTGGGCAACACGCAGGCCAATCTGGCGGAGGCTGACCCGCTGGCACCGCTCAAGACGTTTGTGCCGCTTGCTCAAACGTCAGGACATCCGCAGCACCGACTGGGCGACGACGTAATGAAAATGTGCAGTGATTCCCAGCTTGCCTCCTTGTTGGGTGAAGAGGCAACGGTGCGCTATAACCACCGCTTTCAGCTAAACCCACAGTTTAAAACCAATTTGCAAAGCTACGGATTAACCGTGTCTGGCACTGACCGCAGTGGCACGATTGCGGATGGAATAGAATATGCTGCGCATCCGTTTTATGTCGGCGTGCAGGGGCACCCGGAGCTAACCTCGGCCGCTGAACGGCCACATCCGTTAATCAGTGCGTTCCTGAAAGCCGCAGCCAATAAGTAACTAAAAATGCCCTCTTTACAACAAGAGGGCCTCAGAGGAGTGATTCTACAGCGAGCAGCTTATTTCAGCGTAACGCCACAACGGCTATCGGCTGCTAGTCTCAGCAGCTCGCTCTTCACTTCTTCGATAACGTCGCCCTGAAGGTCGTTAAGCGGCGAACGCACGTGATGACCGTCGAAACCGCGCAGGTTCATGGCGGCTTTCACCACCTGCGGCTGGCCGTGGCGGCGTGCCAGTGCGCGATACGGATACCACAGTTGGTGCAGTTCGCGTGCGGTATTGGCGTCGCCGTTTTCCAAAGCTCGATAAGTTGCCAGAATCAGTTCGGGCAGGGCGCCGCTGTTGGTGGTGCTGATGCCGTCAAAACCGCACATCATGGGGCCAAGAAAGGCCAGATCTGAGGCACAAAACAGACGCAGACGACCACCAAGGCGATTGGCAATTTGATCGATAGCCGTCGGATTCAGGTCGCCCTGCTTAATACCAACCACACCTTCAATATCGGCCAGCTCCTCCAGCACTACCGGCGGCAGAGTAATGCCAATGCCGGGCGCGTTATAAACCAGAATGCCGGTGCGAGACAGCGGAGCCATCTTCTTGAAAAAACTGACGATCTGCGCATTAGTCACTTCTGAAACGAAGGGTGGCGTGACCATTGGCAGGCCGCCGAGTTCGCCCGCCAGCGTGGTTAACTCGCCGACGACGCGGGTGTCTGAGCCTGCGCTGCACAGCATCACCGGAACGCGGTCGCCAACGACGTCCATCACGTTGCGAAACAGCACGGCGCGCTCTTCGGTGGTCATGGTGGGAAACTCGCCGTAGGTGCCGCCAATCAAAATGCCGTCGTAGCCTAGCTCAATCACGCGCTCGACGTTGCGGGCCAAACCGGCAAAGTCGAACTCGCCGTTGGCGGTAAAAGGGGTCACGGTAATATTAAAAATTCCGCGCAGCCGCGCCTGACTTTCACTGATATCTTTCATTGAATATTTCCTTTCTAAACGAAGACTGTTCTTAGCTAACGCATTCTTTACTCGAGTAAAGAGAGCGGACGTTCGACAGAGCCTAAAATTCGATAGCCAGTGTCGGTCACCACGATGGTTTCACTCACGCCCACGGTGAACTCGCCATAAATTCGCAGTGCGGGAGGAATATGGAAGGTCATGCCCGGCTGCAGTTCGGTAGTAATACCGCTGTAAAGACTGAGAATGGCTCCCTCGCCCCAGTCGGGAGCGAAAGAGATCCCAATCGAGTAACCGGTGCGTTTTTTAAAATTGTCGGTATAACCCGCTTTGTCGATCACTTTCTGGCAGGCGAGGTGCGGGGCTTCACAGGTTGCGCCGGGACGAATCGCATCAAGTGCCGCCTGCAACGCCTCCTGACAGGTTTTTTCCATTTCCAGCGCCACGGCGGGGGGGTTACCCAGCCAGGCAGAGCGCATTAGCGCGGCGTGGTAGCGGTCGTGGGTCGCTGCCATTTCAAGGAAAATAGGGTCACCGTCGAGAATGCGACGACGTCGCCAAGTGCCGTGCGGTATACCGGTGCGCGGACCGCTCGACACCAGCGGTTCCATCCCCATATATTCTGAGCCAGCGGCAATCGCCGCACCCATCATGGCGGAAACCAGATCATTTTCGCTGGCACCTGCGGCGATGGCGTTGCGACCGGCGAGCATGCCGGCGTCAACGTAGCGGGCGGCGAAGGCCATTTTCTCCAGCTCGGCGACTGACTTCACGGCGCGCAGTCGTTCAATTACGCCGGCAGCGTCGTGGATCGTGCCCAGCTCGGCCTGCAGCGCCTCGTATACTGCAATCGGCAAGAACCAGCCACGCTTGTCGATACCGATGCGCTTTTTCGTCCAGCCGCGGGTTTTTAATACTTCGAGCAGGAAGTTGACCGGATTATCACCATCGGTATAGATAGCCGCATCGCGGATAAAGGTGTTGGAAATAAAGTTAAAGTATTCGAGTTGGCGAATAACAAACACCGGTTCGCCTTCAACCGGCAGCACCAACGTTTGAAAGGTGTAATAACCCGGCGTTTGTTGTCCGGTCAGGTAAAAAATGTTTTCGGGACCCGTGATAACCATCAGGTCCAGACCCGCCTCGGTCAGCAATTGGCGTGCACGCGCAATACGCAGCGAATATTCGGCCTCCGCAAACGCGGACTCTGCACCCGGTACCACCCGTCCAAGGTCTGGCAATTCTGTTTTATGCATGATTCACTCTCGCTCTCAGATTTAAATCAGGTTTTTAAGAAGAAAAGGTTTGAATAAGTTCGGCCTGTAATGGATCAAAGGTGATGCCTAACCCTCCGGTGTCAACGCAGTTCACCAGACCCTGGGAATAGGTCAGCCCCAGCACTGGATCGTTGGCGAGGCCATCGGCGCCATAAAGTTCGGCATGGGCAGGTTGGCAGGCGTGGGCTACGTGCAGCGCCGCCGCCGTGGCTGCTGCACCTTCGTTCATTTGCCCAATCATAAAAGGAATACCGGCGGCGCTGAGCCGACGTGCTGCGCGAACCGATGGGGCAATCCCGCCCATCTTCACCAGCTTGATGTGCGCCCAGACTTTCCCCTCCATCGCCAAAATACGCGCCAGATCGGCCTCGGAGCTCATGCTTTCATCAAGCATCAGCGGTATCGGACTGGCGGCGGCAAGCGTGGGATAGAGATGCGCATTGGCGTCCGAAATGGGCTGCTCGAGATAGCTCAATTCAAACTTTTGCAGCGCCAGCAAATTGCTGCGTGCCTGCTCCGGCTGCCACTGGCCGTTAGCATCGGCCGAGAGGTGAACCTCATGGCCAAAGCGGCGACGAAGGGCAGTCATACGATCAATATCCTCCGCCAGCGAGCCTATCCCCACCCTAAGTTTAAGATGGGTAAAGCCGCGTTCCATGTAGGCGCTGGCCTGACTTAGCATGTGATCTTGTGAGCTCCAAAACAGCGTCTGGTTAGTGGCGTAAGAAACCGGCTCTGGGAAATCAGAGCCGACCAGTCTCGCCACGCTGCAGCCGTTTTGACGGGCAATCAGGTCATGCAGTGCCATGTCTAAGAGCATGCGCGTGGGGGCAAGGCTTGAGACAAGCTGCGTCTCAAGCGTAAGCAGTAAATGGCTCGCAGACTGATCTAAATCGAGTGTACGAAGAGTTCGCATCACGTCGCAGAGCACTATTTCGGCGCTGTAACCGTTGAGGTAGGCAATGTTAATGCGCACCTCACCCAGCCCGCTGACGGATTTCTCCTCAAGCAGCAGATACAGCTCGTCCAATCCGGCAATGCTGCCGGACGAGGCGGTATAAAGTTGCAGATGCGGGTAGCGCAGGTCGGCGCGATAGAGCGTGGCTTTCACCGGATTATCCTCGCGTCATCATTTTCAGAGCGACATCGCGGTAGATATCACCGGCGGCAATGAACTCGTCCAGCGGAACAAATTCATCGGGCTTGTGCGCGACCGAAAGCGATCCCGGCCCGATAACAATGCCCTTGGTGCCAAGGCTGCGAAAATGCACCAGGTCACAGCCACCCTGGAATCCGAACGGACCGGGTTCTTCCATGCCCTGAGCGCGGCAGGCTTCAAGACCGGCCTGTACAATGGCTTCATCAACGGCAGTTTCGGTTGCGCCACCCGTAGTGGGTTTGAAGGTGATAATTTCACTGCGCACGCCGAATTTTTCATGCGCCAGCGTCAGCAGGTCACGCAGCTCTTGTTTGACCTGCTCTTCGTCTTCTCCCGGTACCATGCGGCGGTCGAGCAGCAGCTCGCAGCTGTCGGGCAGCACGTTGTCGGCGTGACCGCCCGAGATGCGTGTGACGGTCAGGCTGGCCGAACCCACCAGTGGATGGCAACGACAGCGCACAGTGTGTTCGTGCTGTTGTTCCACCAGACCTAAAAGCTGTGCCGCGCGGAAAATGGCATTTTCACCCAGTTCAGGCGTGCCGGAGTGAGCGGTAACGCCGTGAACGCGAACCAATGGCCGAAGACTGCCTTTATGCGCCGAATAGGTGGTGTTTGACGTGGGTTCGCCGATAACCGCATAGTCAATTTTGGCTGGTGCTTCGCGCACATAAAATTTGGCGCCTTCGCTGGCGACCTCTTCATCGGCAACGAAAATACCCATCAGCGTGCCAGACCAGCTTTCAGGGGCGGCGGCGAGCATACGCATGGCTTCAATCATTGCCACCAACGGCCCTTTAGCATCGCAAGAACCGCGGCCAAATAGTTTGCCGTCGCGCTCGGTGAGGGTGAACGGATCCTGACTCCAGCCGGTACCTGCTGGCACGACGTCAATGTGCGTGTTGAAGGCAAAGCACGGACCCACGCCATTTTCCAGGCGGGCAATGACGTTGGTGCGTCCCGGTTCATATTCGCTGAGCGTTAAATCAAAACCAGCCTCTTTTAGCCAAACGCTGATAAGTTCTGCGGCTTCGCGCTCGCGGCCTGGTGGGTTCTCGGTATTGATAGCCACGAGTGCCGCGAGGTCATGCTTCATTCTGTCGATATCGGGTGATAGGTTTTTCATCAATTTCTCCTGAAAATGCCCCTGGTGAGGCGCATAGAAAAAATAACTCAGTGCAAAATCTGGTCGAGGAAGCGTTGTGCTCTTTGGCTCACTTCTCCCCCGAAGAATTTATCGCTGGTTGCATATTCAATAATTTCGCCGTTTTCCATAAATACGATGTGGTTGGCGGCGCGACGGGCAAAGCCCATTTCATGGGTGACCACAATGCTGGTCATGCCTTCGGCGCTGAGGTCGGCCATGACGTCAACCACTTCGCGGATCATTTCGGGGTCAAGCGCTGAAGTCGGTTCGTCGAATAGCATCAGTTTTGGCTTCATTGCCAGCGCACGTGCGATGGCCACACGCTGCTGCTGGCCGCCAGACAGTTCGTCAGGGAAGCTGTCCGCCTTGTCAGGAATACGCACTTTGTCGAGCAACTCAAGAGCCTGTGTCTGTGCCTCGGCGCGACTCACGCCGAGCACCGTCATTGGCGCGAGCATGATGTTTTCCGCCGCCGTGAGGTGTGAGAAAAGCTCATAACTCTGGAACACCATGCCAATATCCTGGCGTAAACGGTGTGGCTCGACACCGGCCTTGGTGATGTCGCTCTGGCGGAAAAAGATGCTGCCGCCTTCAATGGTTTCGAGCAGGTTAACGCAGCGCAACAGGGTGGATTTTCCCGAACCGGATGGCCCGATCAGCACCACCGTTTCACCCTGCGCCACGCTCAGCGTGCAGTTCTTCAACACGTGCTGGCTGCCGAAGTGTTTATCGACGCCGATGATTTCCAGCAGGGGCTTTTCAGTTTTCATCTGTTTTCCCTAGGGGTTGGCGAGTTAGTGAGACGAGCTGCTGCGCAGCAGCCGTTCAGTCAATGACAGTGCGGGCTTCTTGCGCTTTTTCGGGTCCAGTGCACGCTCGAGCCAGGCTTGTCCAATCATGAACAGGGTGGTCAGCGCGAGGTAATAGATGCCGGCGGCACACAGCGCTTCAAAATAACGAAAGCTGGCGCTGGCCGTCTGGTTGGCTATCAACAGCAGTTCCTGTACGGCTATCACCGACACCAGAGCACTGGATTTCAGCATGCTTATCATCTGGTTACCCATTGGAGGCAGAATAATGCGCGCCGCCTGGGGCAACACAATTTTGCGCATGATCTGACCTTGGGTCATGCCCAGCGCCATGCCTGCCGTGCGCTGTCCGCTTCTCACCGCCTGCAGCCCGGAGCGCAGGATTTCGGCCATGTAAGCACCTTCGTTGAGTGAGAGCGCCATCACCGCACAGGTAAAGGCTGAAAAGCGCAGGCCAAAGCTTGGCAGCACGTTATAAACAAAGATGATTTGAAACAGCACCGGCGTGCCGCGAAATAACCATAAATAGAAGAAGGCTAAAATAGGGCCCGCCTTAAAGCGGGACTCCTGAAGTAAAGCCAGTATCAAGCCAGTGACGATGCCTAAAAACAGCGAACAGACTGTGATTAGCAGGGTCATTACTGCGCCCTGAAAGAACGCCGGTGACAATAGGTATTGCCAAACCAGATCAACAGACATGATTTTTCCTCAATGTCAGGGAGCGAAACGTGCAAAAACGGCTATCGGTCAGCGGACAAACTGTTTGCCACGCTGCCTCTGGTGCAACAATAAAACGGACAAAATAAAACATTAGAAAATCGATACCGAAGCCGGAAACTGCCATTTTTGAATCAGTTTCTGGTAGCTGCCGTCGGCGACGAGGTCTTTAAGCCCGCTTTCCAACAGTGATTTCATCTCGGTATCGCCTTTACGTACGGCAAAGCCGATATGAGTCTCGGCTTCAAACTCGGGGCCGGTAGTTTCGAAGGTGTCGCCTTTTTCACTCAGCAGCGCAACGGCACCGGGGGTGGAAAGGTATTCTGCGTCGGCACGTTTCTGTGCAACGGCAACGGCAGAGTCAGTCGCGGATGGGAAGGTCAGTACAGTGAGGGTCGGTTTTTTGGCGTCGAGACATTTCTGATTGTCGGTGCGGGCCTGACTCTCTTCAATGCCGCCGAGGGTGACGGCGATATTTTTGCCACATAGAGACAGGTCGCGGCCGGTTATTTTTTCAGGATTTCCCTTGGAAACAATCACGCGGCTGCCGATTTTGAGGTAAGGCACAAAATCCACCTGCTCGGCGCGGGCAGGATTGATGTACATCGCAGAGTTAATAATATCGAGGCGCTTGCCCTGCAGCGCAGGGATCAATCCCTTAAACTCCATAGACATCGGCGCAGGTTTAAGCGACAGCTTTTTTGACAGGGCGGTAATTAAATCGATATCAAATCCACTCAGCTTGCCGTCTTTGATAAATTCAAACGGCATGAAGGTCGCAGCGGTCCCGTAAGTCAGCTCACCCGGAGTGACTAACGACGGCAAGGCCGCTTGACTGACCAACGGAAAACTCAGGCAAAGGGCAGCCAGAGACAGGGTGGTATATCGACGCAAAAAAGTTTTTTTCAGCATGACAGACTCCATCTTCTCATGAGCAGGATTGCTCTTTGTGTATCATTAAATACAATTAAGTTCGTGAGTCAAGGCTCTTTTATGGTGCGTTATTGCACGATTTAGGGGATTATCGCTCAGGCTTCACCCAGCAAGAATGCTGTGATATTGTATATTCATTGCAATAAATACTTTAGGTGCCTGCTTTCATGACACAAACAGCAACCGCCAGCGGAAGGCGTCTGGCTAACCAAATCCTCGACCTGATCCGAGAAGCAAAATTTGAGCCAGGCCATCATTTGCGTGAGCAACAATTAGCCGACATGGCCGGGGTTTCTCGCACGCCGGTGCGCGCTGCGCTCAAGTTACTGTGTGAATTAGAGATTATCGAAGCACGCCGTAATCAGGGATTTTTCCTGCTAAAGGCCTACGACGAACTGCAGCGTATCAGCATCGATATCCCGACCAGCAGTGATCAGGAGTTATATGAGCAGTTGGTCAAAGACCGCATCGCTGGAAAGCTCCCCGATTCCCTGACCCAAATCGAAATTTCCCAGCGCTATGACGCCGATCGAGGCGTGATGTCGCGAACACTGCTGCGCCTGTCCGAAGACGGGCTGATCGCCCGCAATAAAGGGCATGGCTGGTCTTTTTTACCCACGCTAAACAGCGATGTGGCACTCAGTAACGGCTACGGATTCCGGCTGATGATAGAGCCTGGCGGCCTTATCTCCCCCAACTTTCGCGCCGATAAAAGTGCGCTTAAGCGACTGCGTCTGCAGCATATTTATCTGATTGATCATCCAGATATTCTCAACGTGGACGGTCGGCAAATTTTTGAAACTGACGCAAACTTTCACGAGTTGCTGGCCGAATTCAGCGGAAATATTTTTGTTTTACAGGCGATTCAGCAGCAGAACCGCCTGCGCCGCCTGCTGGAATTTGGCAGCTATACCAACAAACAGCGCGTGCGTGAGTGGTGTCAGGAACACGTTGCCATCATTGATGCGGTGCTTGAAGAAAGGCAGGCCGACGCGGCCGAAATGATGCGTCTACACCTGCAGTCCGCTTATCAGATGGTTTTGAATAAAGTCAGTAAATCTAACGAAAGAGGGTTGTGATGGATTTTGGAATTAGAGGCCGCGTTGCGCTGGTCAGCGGGGCAGGCGGCGGGCTAGGACGCGCAATGGCGCTGTCATTGGCCGCGGAAGGCGCGGTGGTGGCAGTGTGTGGCCGCACAGAAGCGGCTTTGAACGAAACCGTAGAGACAATCAAAGCGGAGGGCGGTCGTGCCATGGCTTTTGTGTTGGATTTAACGCAGCCCGAAAAATTTGACCAAGTGCTGGCGGGGATTCATCAGTATCTTGGCCCGGTGGGGATTCTGGTAAATAATTCCGGTGGGCCGCCACCGTCGAAGGCCAGCGGCGTTGCGCCAGAAACCTGGGCCATGCAGTTTGCTACCATGGTAAGTTCGCTGATTCTATTAACCGACAAAGTATTGCCTGATATGCGCAGTCTGGGGTGGGGGCGGATTATTACCAGCACCTCTTCCGGCGTTGTGACCCCCATCGCTAATCTCGGCATGTCGAATACCCTGCGTATGGCACTGGTTGGCTGGTCGAAAACCTTGGCTGGCGAAGTAGCCAGTGAGGGCATCACCGTTAACATTATTCTGCCGGGGCGCATTTCAACCAAGCGTTTAGGCCAGCTTGATGAAGCGCGAGCAGGGCGTGAAGGTATTTCGGTTGAAGATGTGGCGCGCAAAAGTGCAGCAACCATCCCGTTAGGCCGCTATGGTGAACCCGAAGAGTACGGCGCGGTCGCGGCGTTTCTCGCTAGCCGACAGGCTTCCTACATGACCGGCTCGGTTGTTCGCGTTGATGGCGGCATGATCCCTTCCGTTTGATCTTTAGCATTGACTCAGCGGCCGGAAGCTTTTCAGCTGCGGCCGCTTTCTTTTTTCCTAAAGTCATAAGTTTGCATTATGTTGGTGCAAAGATACTGGATGTTTTATCAATAATGCTTTCCTCGCTATTCCATTTCTTACTTATTACTCATCGTTTTTTCTTATTTTATAGGTGATTAGCCTGATTTTTTTGCTGAGTTTATTTCCTAACAGCCTGATTGGCCTTGATCTTGCTTTGTTAAATCTCAGGTTTCGACGAATAACTCATTCGCGGAAATTATGATAAAGAAATTTTGCTTTAGTTAGGGGTGACCCTATTTCATTCGGTTAATACCACCACCAGGTTCGATGGAGACAGAGATGAATCTCAGACGCTTAAAGTACTTCGTGAAAATCGTCGATATCGGCAGTCTCACGCAGGCTGCAGATGTGTTGCATATCGCTCAACCGGCCCTGAGTCAGCAGTTGGCTACGCTAGAGGGAGAATTGAAGCAGCAGCTTTTGATTCGGACTAAGCGTGGGGTGACGCCGACTGAAGCGGGAAATATTCTTTATGCCCATGCGCAGACGATTTTACGCCAGTGCGAACAGGCCCACAGCGCGGTTAACTGCGCAGGTATGGCGCTAAACGGTCAGGTGTCGGTCGGCATGGCACCAGGAACAGCGGCCTCACTGCTGGCGTTGCCGTTGCTACAGGCTGTGCGTGAACAGCATCCCGGTATTTTGTTGTATCTCAACGAGAATTTTGGCAGTGAACTGACCGACCAGACGGTCAACGGTCGCATGGATATGGCTGTGCTT
Source organism: Rouxiella sp. S1S-2 (assembly GCF_009208105.1). Taxonomy (NCBI): domain Bacteria; kingdom Pseudomonadati; phylum Pseudomonadota; class Gammaproteobacteria; order Enterobacterales; family Yersiniaceae; genus Rouxiella; species Rouxiella sp. S1S-2. The sequence continues at coordinate 3,405,390 of NZ_WFKL01000001.1, read as the reverse complement.
TACGGCAATAAGGCGATTCAGGGCCTGTCGTTTGTGCCGTTGATGAAAGAGGACCTTTATCTGGTGGCGACCAACAGCGTGCCCAACCCGGGTAAGTACATCGAGCTTTCAGACGTTGCCAAGCTTAATCTCTTCCTGCCGCGCACCCATGACGTGCTGCGCAAGTTGGTGGACGATGCCATGACCTTAAGAAGGCTTTCAGCGAAAGTGATTGGTGAAATTGAGTCTGCCGGGACCTTAACGGCGGCGATTGCCAGCGGTCTCGGTGCTACGATTTTACCTGAATCCGCCGCTCGTGCGATCATCGGGCCGGCCAATGCCTGGATGTCATGCATCAGCAGCCCGTCTATTCAGGCGCCACTTTCACTGTGCATTTCAGACCATCTGCCACTGTCGCAGCCTGCGCAGGCGGTACAAAAAATTCTGCTGTCACTGGTGGCTGATAGCCGCGAGCGAGAAGACGTGCGTCCGCTGCTGGCCGTAGGGTGATTCACAGACCCGGCGCTTTCCACATTGAAGTGGTCAAGCCGCTGTCTACCAGCGTTAACTGGTCGGCGTAAACCGCCTGCCAGTTGGCCTTTTGACTGATATATTGCTGATGATTTTCTGAGTTTGGCTGATATTCCCGCTCCCAACGCACCAGCGCCTCGCCCGTTTCGGCCAGTGATTGATACAACCCTGCGGCAACCCCCGCCGCAATGGCACATCCTAGCGCTGTGGCCTCTTTAACCTGAGGCACCTTAACCGGCTTGCCGGTGACGTCGCTCAGTATCTGACTCCACAGCGTTCCCTTGGAACCCCCGCCTGCAAACACCAGCGATGGCGCATTCACCCCTGAAAATCCGGCGATAAGTTCCAGATTACAGGCCGACACGATGGCTGCATTCTCCTCCAGTGCCCTAAACAAGGTCTGTTTATTGCACTTAAGTGGATCGATTGACAGATTAATAAACGACGGCGCGGCGTGGTACCAGCTTTTAAAATGCATCGCGTCGGAAAAAATCGGCATCACGCCCCATGAGCCAACCGGCACGCGTGCGGCCATATCTTCAAGCAGGCTATAGGTGTCAACGCCCAGCCGTTCGGCCAGTAATTTCTCCTCAGAGCAAAAGGCGTCGCGGAACCAGCGCATGGTCAGTCCGGTGAAGAAGCTAATGCATTCTGCCTGTGCCATGCCGGGGATTACGTGCGGGTTAATGCGAATATTCATCTCGGGGTCGGTGATCGGACGAGGCAAATTTACCACCTGCTGCCAGAAAGTACCGCCTAATACTGCCGTTTGCCCAGGGTGAACCAGTCCTAACCCGAGTGACCCAAGCTGCACGTCGCCACCCCCCATACCCACCGGTGTTCCGGCCTGCAGTCCACACTCTTCGGCACTGCCGGCGCTGATGCTGCCAAGCCGAGTACCGGTTTCAAGTACCGGAGACAAAATATCGGCACGCAGGCCCGCCAGTTCGAGCAATTCGGGGTGCCAGCGGCGAGTTTCGAGGCTCAGCATGCCGGTAGTGCCCGCATTGGAGGGGTCAACCGCCAGCTCGCCGGTCAGCCTGTAGGCCAGCCAATCGCTTATCATGGTCAAGGTAGCCGCCTGGCGATAAATATCCGGACGATGATGCGCTAACCACAGCAGGCGCGGCATGGCACCCAGCGCCAGCGTTTGGCCAGAATGCAGATACGCTTCGCGTTCGAACTCGCCCTGATGGATCTCTTTAAGTTCACTCACTTCGCGGCTGGCGCGGGAGTCAACGTTGGCGCAAGCCCAAATCGGCTCACCGCTTTTATCATAAAGCACAATGCCTTCACGCATTGAGCAGGCCGCTACGGCGGCAATGGCCGAGGCGGGAAGATGAGCCAGAGCCAGCGCCTGACGAATACATTGGCAGGTGAGTTGCCAGTTTTTATGCAGATCGAATTCCATTGAACCCGGCACGTCTGAAACAGGGTTGTGCTGCCATTCGGCCTGGCCGACGGCGATTTGCTGCCCCTCCAAAGAGAAAATGACCGCACGAATGCTGCCGGTTCCGGCATCCAGAGCCATAAGATAAGACGCCGTGGTGGATGAAGCTGTCAGTGAACTCATAGTCATCTTCTCTTTATTTTAATATTCGGCGGGCGAGGTGATGGATCAATAGTGGGCGCTATTTCGCTGTGATAACAAATATCTAAGCGGTTAAGTTTGGTAATTGTGATGTGTCTTGCATTTCCTTTAACAACCCCTCTGCGCAGGAAGTGCATTGGCTAAACTCGTTGTATGCCGATACAGCGGGTAAACGAATAAGGAATAAAAAGATGGAAGTCACGATGGTTGAAATTAACGTTAAGGCCGACAGCGTGGATGAGTTTTTGCGGGTGTTTAAGTTGAACCATCTTGGTGCATTGGGGGAGCCGGGAAATTTGCGTTTCGACGTTTTACAAGACAATGATGTCGCCACGCGCTTTTATATTTATGAAGCCTATCGTGACCTCGAAGCGGTCAATGCCCACAAGCAAACGCCGCATTATCTGGCCTGCGTTGAAGCGCTTGAGGCGTTAATGACCGAGCCGAGGAAAAAAACCAGCTTCAAGGGTGTGTTTCCCGAATAGGCTGTTTAGATAATCTGCCGTGGATTTTTTTTCTGCTGCATCAGTGCATAAATGCCTACTATCGCCGCCAGAAACCCTGAGGCAGCACCCACGCCCATCGACCAGCGAGGGCCAAAGTTGTCGGCAATCCATCCCACAATCGGCGCACCAATGGGGGTTCCACCCAATGCCACGCCGACTCGCAGCGCCATCACGCGTCCGCGCATCGCCGGTTCGGTTGAAAGCTGCATCAGGCTGCTGCTGGTATTCATAAACGTCAGCGCAGCGACGCCAATAATGATCAGCGAGGCGGCAAACAGCCAATAGTTGGGCGCAAGGGCCGCCAGGACGCCGCCGATGCCAAAAACGGCGGAGCCGACGATCATGAGATTAAACCTTGGGCGTTCTCGTCCGGCTGCCATCAGCGCGCCTGAAATGGTGCCCATCGCCATAAAGGTGGAAAGCATGCCGTAACCGCGCGCATCGGTATGAAAGACTCCAACCGCCATGGTTGAAAGAAAGATCGGGTAATTCAGCCCAAAGGTGCCAATTAAAAACAGCATGATCATCGAGGCTTTTAAATCGGGCCTGTTCCAGACATAGCGAAACCCTTCGGTAAAACTTCCGCGTTTGCGGTGAGCGCGGGCATTGGGGTGCAGCTCATGAGTACGAAACAGCGAGAGCGAAATCAATACGGCAATAAAACTGACGCCGTTCACCATAAACGCCCAGCCGGTGCCTATCGAGGCAATGGTCAGTCCGGCAATCGCGGGTCCAACCATTCTGGCGGCATTAAATGAGGTGGAGTTAAGCGCGACGGCATTGGAGAGGTCTGCATCGCCCACCAGTTCAGCCACAAAGGTCTGCCGCACGGGCGCATCGAAAGCCGACACACAGCCAAACAGGAAGGCAAATATATAGACGTGCCACAGTTGAACGACACTGGTGACGGTTAATATCCCTAACAAAATGGCCAGCGTTCCCATGGTCGCCTGGGTTGCCATTAACAGTTTGCGCTGATTAAAGTGGTCAGCGGCGAACCCGGTCCAAGGCAGGAGCAGCAACTGCGGGCCAAACTGCAGTGCCATCACTATCCCCACCGCGGAGGCATTATGATGGGTGAGCTGAGTGAGCACCAGCCAGTCCTGCGCGGTGCGCTGCATCCAGGTTCCAATATTAGACACCAGCGAGCCTGCTGCCCAAACGCGATAGTTGAAAAGTCGAAGAGAGCGGAAAACGCCCTTTGCTGCCATTGTCATGAGTTAAGAGCCTTTCTCCAGCCGTCTGTTTTTATCCCTGCAGACAAACAGTATACCGTTGTCTGCGCCAGGAAGGCCGTTTAGCTCGAGGACTTTATTCAGGACGTTGATTTGATGTCAGCGTTTTTTGAAATTCTCGGCTTGAAAGACCGACGGGCCTTTCAAGCCGAGAAATAGAGCGTCTGGACTGTATTTATGCAGCGGTATTAACCCTGTTTTTGGGGCTATAACACTTTTTCCAAAAAGCGACGTGTGCGGTGGTGGCGAGGATTATCAAGCACCTGAGCCGCGCTGCCGGTTTCAACGATAGCACCGTCAACCATAAACACCACACGGTCGGCAACCTGTCGCGCAAAACCAATTTCATGGGTGACTACCACCAGTGTGACGCCGGATTCTGCCAGCTTTTTAATCACGTCCAACACTTCACCCACCAGTTCGGGGTCGAGTGCGGAGGTCGGTTCGTCAAATAGCATCACTTTTGGATTAAGCGCCAGTGCGCGGGCGATGGCAATGCGCTGCTGCTGTCCGCCTGAAAGGTGGCGCGGCCAGGCATTGGCCTTCTCGCGCAGACCCACGGTATCGAGGAGCTCATAGGCACGTTCAATGGCCTGTTTGCGATTAAGCAAACCGTGAACGATAGGTGCCTCAATAATGTTGTCCAGCACGGTCATGTGTGGAAACAGGTTAAAGTTTTGGAAAACATAGCCGCAGTTAATACGCTGTTTCAGAATGGCCTTTTCTTTAAGTTCGTAAAGTTTATGGCCCTTGCGACGATAGCCTACGTATTCGCCGTCGATTTGAATAAAGCCTTCGTCAACCCGTTCAAGATGATTGATGGTGCGTAAAAGGGTGGATTTACCGGATCCTGACGGCCCTAAAATTACCGTCACGGTGCCGGGTTCGATGGTCAGGCTGACATCATTTAGCGCCTTGAAGATGCCGTAAGATTTACTGAGATTGCTGATTTCAATGCGTCCGGCATTTTGCGCCCGGCGGCCGAGAGGATTAATAGGTTGCGGCGCGATGGGCGCCGGACGATTAACAAAGAGATCAAAGGCTTCTGACATAATTCTTGCTCCTGTTTAAGGTCGTGATGCGCGCCATTGCAGCAGGCGTTGCAGGGGAGTCAGGGCAACCTGACGTGTAGTACCGCGAGCGAAATAACGTTCAACGTAATATTGAAAAACGGAGAGTACGGTGGTGATAACCAGATACCAAACGGTGGCCACCATCAGCAGTGGAATCACCTGTTGAGTGCGGTTGTAGAGGATCTGCACGGTATAAAACAGTTCTGGCATCGAGATGACGTAAACAATCGCTGTCCCTTTGGCGAGACCGATCACCTCATTAAATCCGGTGGGAATAATCGCCCGCAGTGCCTGCGGCAAAATAATGCGGAAGGTGCGGCGATAAGAGGGTAATCCCAGCGCGGCTGCCGCTTCATGTTGCCCCTGTTCTACGCCGACGATGCCACCGCGAATAATTTCGGCGGTGTAGGCTGACTGCACCAGTGAAAGGCCCAGCACGGCGACGGTAAACTGGTCGAGAAGGTCAACTGTCGGGTGTTTGAAGAACTCGATATGAGTAAATGGAATGCCAATTGACAGGTTGTCATAGAGGTAAGAGAAGTTATAAAGAACGATCAGCACCAGCAGCAGAGGAAGCGAGCGGAATAGCCAGATGTAGCCCCACGCCAGTGAGTTTAATAAATAGGATTTTGATAAACGGGCCAGCGCCAACAAGGTGCCGAAAATAATACCAAATACGGTCCCCAACAGGGTAAGCAGCAAGGTTCTGGCTAATCCAGAAAGGATCACCGGTTCAAAGAAGTATTGGCGAAATACGCCCCAGTCCCAACGCGGGTTAGTGGCGATGGATTCCACCAGTCCCAACAGGATAAAAATGGCGAAAACTGCGCCCAGCAGGCGCAGTGGATAACGGGCGGGTACGACCTTCAAAGGGGCAGAAGGGGTCGGTCGACGACTTAGGTCAGTCATAGGCTTTCTCCGTCAGATTTTCACTGCTGACGTTTGCAACAACGGCGGCAACCGCCGGGATCAAAGGTTTAATAAACGGCAAACTGCCGTTGTAAGGAGGTTGGAGCAGGGTTTCTCTGTCGACGGTGGTATCAAACTGCGGTTCATACCCCAGCGACAGATAAAGATTAACCGCCTCCGGTTGACGGAATCCGGTGGTCAGAAACACCCGAGTATAGCCCTGCGCCTGTGCCAATCGCTCAAGTTCCAGCACCACTTTTTGCGCCAATCCCTGACGACGTAGCGCAGAGTCGGTCCAGATGCGTTTGAACTCGGCGGTGCTGTCGTCGTAGCGTTTATAAGCGCCCATGGCAATTGGGCGCCCCTCGCGAAGCAGGACAATAAACACGCCGTCCGGTGGACCGTAGGCACCTATCGCATCCGCCTCTTTGCGATTACCAAAAATGTTGCCGTAGCGGGCGCGGTATTCACCAAACAGACCTTCGATGACCGGCACGATAAGCGGATCCTCAGGCTGCGTGTGTATGAATTTATCCTGGCTCATAGGTTCTTTCCTGCAATCAGTCGCCGAGGCCCGGCGGGTTAATCTCTGAATGGTCAATCTTCTCGACGCTCTCGCCCCAGCGGTCTAACACTTTCAGATAGCTGCCGTTGGCGATTGCGCTGTTAAGTGAAGCCTGAACCGCATCGACCAGTCCATTGCCTTTTTTCAATGTCACGGCGATGTTGGCGGTTTTTGGCCAGCCGCCAGGAACGATACCGACCAATTTGGTGGTGCCGGTCAATTTGGCTTTATAGGCCGCCGAGACGTTAGGTCCGAAGGTGGCGTCAGCGCGTCCTGACTGCAATGCCAGCGTTGAAGCCGCGTCGTCAGTCACATAAATTGGCGTAAAGGCTTTCAGACCTTTGGCCTGATTCTCTTTGTCCCAGGCTAACAGTACGGACTCCTGATTGGTGCCGGAGCCTACGATGATGCGTTTACCGGCAATATCGGGTGCCGATTTTATGGAGGTAATGCTGCTGGTGGATTTCACATAGAAGCCCAGCGTGTCCTGGCGATAGGTGGCGAAGTCGAATTTGGTTTTACGATCCTTGGTCACTGTAATGTTGTAGGTCGCGGCGTCGTATTTGCCAGAGGTCACACCCAGCGGCCAGTCTTCCCACGAGGCCGGAACCAGTTTAAGTTTCAAACCGAGACCATCGGCCACCAGGCGGGCAATATCAGACTCACTGCCGATGACGGTTTTGTTGTCGCGGGCAAACAGGCCAAACGGCGGCGCGCTGCCCAATACCGCTACGGCGACGGTTAAATAACCAGGATTAACGAATTTGAAATTTGTCGGTATTTTGGCCACCGCTTCTGGACTTGCAGGGGTGTTGATTGGGGTTTCATTTGCCACTAAATCGATACCGGAACTCGCGGCGTTTGCCAGCGATGAAATACCCAGTAACGCGGCGACGGCAGTTAATTTTGCGCTATGCATCATTGTTATTATTTATCCTGTAATTTTAATTCGTTGGGCTGTTGAATTCACTATTCCCGAGCACCGAGTCGAAGTAAAACAACAAAATTATCTATCCAAATTGATTAATTGAAAATGGGTTAAAACTGTTCTATGGCCCTGAGTGGGGGGTTATCTAATTACCGGCATAGGATGGAAGGTTTTTGTATTTAGTGTGCTGTGGGTTTTATGGAAATATCAAATAAAACCTATCTGTAATAAGGATGCTTACAATGAGTCATTCCAAGAAAAGTATTAAATTAGGCCTGATGCTGCACGGTGCTGGCGGACATATGAACTCCTGGCGTCATGAAAAAGCCCCGGCTGATGCCAGTGTTAATTTCCCCTATTTCCGCGATTTGGCCCTGCGCGCCGAAGCGGCAAACTTCGACTTCCTGTTCGTCGCTGACGGTCTGCACATTAATGAAAAATCCCTGCCGCACTTCCTGAATCGCTTTGAGCCGATCGCGCTGCTTTCCGCGCTGGCCTCGGCGACTCAGCGCATTGGCCTGGCGGGCACAATTTCTACCTCTTATAGCGATCCGTTCACCGTTGCGCGCCAGTTGGCGTCGGTTGATAACATCAGTCAGGGCCGAGCGGGCTGGAACGTGGTGACCTCTCCTCTGGCAGGATCGGCCAAAAACTTTGGCAAGGACCATCCAGAGCATTCGCTGCGTTATCAGATTGCTGAGGAGTATATCAACGTCGTGCAGGGGCTTTGGGACTCGTGGGAAGACGATGCCTTTACGCGTGACCGTGAAAGCGGCGTATTTTTTGATGCGTCAAAACTGCACAAGCTTAATCATGAAGGACGTTTTTTCTCAGTTGAAGGCCCGTTGAATATTCAACGTTCTCCACAGGGACAACCGGTTATCTTCCAGGCGGGCGCGTCTGATACCGGTATTGGTTTGGCAGGCAAGTCGGCCGACGCGGTATTTACCAATGCGCGCACGCTGGAAGAGGCGCAGGCATACGCCGCCAAGCTGCAGAAAGAAGTGGCGAAAAACAACCGTCATCCGGTGGGCATTTTCCCAGGGATAAGCCCCATCGTTGGCCGAACCGAAGAAGAGGCCGAAGCCAAATATCAGCACTTGCTTTCGCTGCTGTCGGTGGAGGACGCGCTGGCCTATCTGGGTCGCTTCTTTGACCATCACGACTTCTCGCAGTATCCACTCGACGGACCGTTCCCTGACGTCGGCGATTTGGGACAAAACACCTTCCGTTCCACCACTGACCAAATTAAACGTCGTGCAAAAGAAGAAAATCTGTCGCTGCGCGATATTGCTTTCCAGACCACGCTGCCTAAAGGCGAGTTCTTTGGCACGCCTGAGCAGGTTGCCGACACCTTTATTCGCTGGGTTGAAGCCGGCGGTGCCAGTGGGTTTATCATCAGCGGCCCGATATTGACCGAAGCGCTGGACGACGTGACGCGTCTGGTTCTGCCTATTCTCGCCGAGCGTGGCTACTGGCATCCGACGAGTGAAGTGCAAACACTGCGCCAGCGTTTAGATATTCCGTTTAAAACCAACCGTTACGCCAATAAGAACAAAGTGCGTGAATCTAACGCCAGCGTCGCGGCCAAATAAATAAAAGGATAGGCACGTGCAACAGGGACCTTTTACCACTTCTTTGATAACCGGCGCGCGACTGCGCCGGTTTGTTTTACCTCTGATGATGGCCACGGCGCTCTCCGCCTGTGACAAACCCGCCGCCTCCTCCAGCGCAGATAATAAAGCGGCACCCGAAGCGCCGCACGTCGGTGGAAAACTGGTAATAGGGATTGATACCGATCCCAATTGCCTCGACCCGCAGCAGGTAGGGAATAACAATTCGCTTAATATTGGCCGCCAGTTAACTGACTCATTAACAGATCAGGATCCGGCGACCGGTAAAATTGTGCCATGGCTGGCCACCGATTGGCAGGTCAGTGACGACAACCGCCGCTTTACCTTTACTCTGCGCGACGGCGTAACCTTCAGCGACGGCACGGCGTTTACGTCCCAATCGGTGAAGGAGAATCTGCAGGCGATTGTTGCCATGGGGGCGCGCGCCTCGCTGGCTTCAACCTACCTGAAGGGCCTCACAGAAGTGGACACGCCTGATGCGCAGCACGTCACCATCGTTTTCGCTCAGCCGAATGCGCAGTTCCTGCAGGCAACGTCGACCATGAGTTTAGGATTCTTTGCCAGCAAAACGGTGCAGGCCACGGTTGATGCGCGCTGTCAGGGCGAGTTGGTCGGCACCGGACCGTTTGTGCTCTCGACATTTATTCACAACCAGAAGGTCGATATCAGCCGCCGCAACGGTTACAAATGGCCGTCTTCCCTGGCGCAACATCAGGGCGACAGCTATCTCGACGGCATTGAGTACCGCGTTATTCCCGAATCGGGCGTGCGCTTCGGCAGCTTGGTGTCGGGCCAACTCGACCTCAATGCAGGCGTTACGCCGCAGGATGAACCGCTGATACTGGCTAAAAAGTTACCGATTATTGCCCGCACGAATCCAGGGCTGGTTTACAGCCTTTACCCTAATCAGTCGATGGCACTGATGGCGGATAAAAACGTCCGACAGGCACTGAATCTCGCCGTCGACAGAGCTGCGCTACAGCCTATTTTGTCGCGTTATCAGGCACCTGCCAGCTCGGTATTAGCGAAGACTACGCCACTGTATCAGGACTTGAGCAGCGAGCTTAAACACGACCCGCAGGCGGCAGCCGACGTGCTGCAAAAAGACGGGTGGGTGCTGGGTGCGGATGGAATTAGGGTGAAAGACGGCAAGCGGTTGAGCTTCACGCTGACCTTCTGGCAGTCAGCACCGTTTATAGAACTGGTACAGCAGCAGTTTAAAAAAGTGGGCATCGATATGCAGCTTGAAAAAGCGCCAATAGGGCAGGTGATTGCCCGTCAGTCGAGTGGCACGCAGGAAACTGAGTTCTATAACCTGACGCGTTCCGATCCCGACGTTTTACGTACGGTGTTTGACGCCGGTCCGGGCGGGCGAAATGTCAACAAGCGCACAGCCAATGAGATTGACACCTCGCTGCAGCAATCAAGCCAGACGTTAGACACAGTGAAACGCCAGCAACTGGTGACTGACGCCGCTAAGGGTCTGATTGCAGATGGCGACGCTATTCCACTGGTGGAATTGGCGACCGTTATTGCGACTGGCAGCAACGTGCACGGTTTCCGCTATGATGCATCGTCACGGTTCCAGCTTTATGACACCTGGCTCGCGCCGAAGTCTTGATTGAGAGAGGAAACGCTATGACTGACAAAGCCTGGATCTCGGATAACCCGATCGACAAGATCAATGTCCCCGGACTGCGCCTGCATTGGCTGCTGAAGAGGGTGTTGATGAGTTTAGCGGTGCTATGGGCGGCGTATTCGCTGACGTTTCTGATCCTCTACATTTTACCGTCTGACCCGGTGACCATCATGCTCAATCAGGGTGAGCAGAGCACGGTGGACATCGCGCAGGTTAATGCGCTTAAGGCGCTGTACCACCTCGACAGGCCGTTTTATATTCAGTACGCCTGGGCACTGTGGGACCTGTTGCATCTTAATTTGGGGCGTTCAATCGTGAGTGGTGACCCAGTAACGCGTCTCGTGTTGCAGGCGCTGCCACCGACGTTGCTGCTGGCGCTTTGTGCGCTAGTGGTGGCGGTGTTGATTGGCGGAGGGCTGGCGGCGGGCGTCAGCGTACTGCCCGCGGGAAGAGTAAAATCGGCACTGTTGGCATTGCCTTCACTGGGGGCGGCGTTGCCGACCTTCTGGCTTGGGTTGCTGCTGTTGCAGGCTTTTTCGTTCAGCCACGCCTGGTTTCCGGCAATGGGTAATCAGGGATGGCAATCGCTGGTGCTGCCGACCTTAACGCTAGCGGTGCCCACGGCGGCAACGCTGGCTCAGGTGATGAGTCGTTCTCTGGCCGAAGTGTGGCGCAGGCCGTTTATCGACGCACTGCGGCTTAAAGGCGCGAGTACGGCGCATTTGCTGTGGCGGCACGTGTTGCCAAACGCGGCGATACCTCTGCTGACGCTGGCTGGCATGATTTTTGGCCATCTTTTGGCCGGTGCTGTGGTCACCGAAACTATCTTCTCGCGCGAAGGGCTGGGGCGACTGGCACAGGGCGCTGTCGCAACGCAGGATATTCCGGTGGTGCAGGGTGTGGTGCTGACAGCAGCGGTGGTGTTTGTACTGGTTAACTTCGTGGTCGACTTGCTTTACCCGCTGCTTGACCCGCGTTTGGGCAGCGTTTCTTCAGGAGGTGGAAAATGAGCCTCATTCTTCCCGCCGAACAGCGGCTTGCTTTGACAGCGCGTTTTGCCTTTACGCTATGGCTTAGCCTGGCGATTTTGCTGCTGGTTGCGCTGTGGGGCATTGCGCCGGGTATTTTTGCCCATCAGGATCCGCTGGTTGGCAATCCGCTGGTAGCGCTGCAGCCACCCTCGGGCCTGCACTGGTTTGGCACTGATCACTTGGGGCGAGACATTTACAGTCGCACCGTGTTCGGTACCGCGCTGACACTTAAGGCAACGCTGTTTTCGGTGGCGATTGCGCTGGTGGTCGGGGCTACGATTGGGGTGGTTTCTGGCTATGTCGGCGGACGTACCGATCAGCTGTTTATGCGCGTTATCGACGTGCTAATGGCCATTCCCAACCTGCTGCTGGCAATGGCCATTGTCACCGTATTGGGTTTCGGGACGCTGCATATTGCTATCGCCGTCGGCCTGTCATCGATTGCCACCTTTGCCCGTTTGTCACGCGGTGAAGTGTTGCGCAGCAAAGTCAATCTCTTTGTTGAAGCCGCTCGTGCTGGGGGCGTCAGCCATCTGACGATTATCCGTCGTCATATTATTCCTCACGCGCTGGCACCGGTGCTTTCGCTGGCGGCGCTTGAGCTGGGGTTTGCACTGCTTTCCGTTTCGGCACTGAGTTTTTTGGGGTTTGGCGCACCACCGCCGCAGCCTGAGTGGGGGCTTCTGGTCTCCGAAGGCCGTAATTACATTGCCGCCGCCTGGTGGTACACCACGCTGCCGGGACTGATGATTGTGCTCGCCGTGTTGGCAACGAATCGGGTAGCCGGGTTCATACAAGACAGAGCGGAGGAACAATGAGCCACACTATTGAACAGGACATTCAACCGGATGCTCAGCAGGGAGCTCGGCCCGTGCTGCTGTCGGTAGAGCAGCTCATCATTGACTATGTCTTGAAAGACGGGCAAACGCTGCGCGCGGTCGACAGTCTCGACTTACATCTCGCGCCGGGTGAAGTGTTAGCTATTGTGGGAGGCTCAGGTTCAGGAAAATCGACCACCGCTTCAGCGCTGGTCGGTCTGTTGGGCAAGCAGGCACGCCGCATTTCAGGCTCGATTGAGCTTGCCGGACAGCGGCTGGAAAATGCCAGTCAGCGTCAGTGGCAAAGGCTGCGTGGACTGGATATCGGTTTTGTTCCGCAGGACCCCGCACAGTCGCTCAACCCAATACAAACGATTGGCAAACAGATGCTTGAGGCGCTGACGCTGCACGGCGTCGGTAAAAAACAGGCGGCGCTGCGGGTTGAAAGCCTGCTGGCCGAAGTGGAGTTGCACGACGCGCAGCGAATATTGCACAGCTATCCGCATCAGCTTTCCGGCGGTATGCGACAGCGCGTACTGTTGGCGATGGCGATGAGTCATCATCCGAAACTGATTATTGCCGATGAACCGACCAGCGCGCTGGACGTTAGCGTGCAAAAACAGGTGCTGGATGCCCTTGAAGGTATTGTGCGCAGCAAAGGGATTGCACTGTTGTTGATAACACACGACCTGCAGGTGGCGCTTGAACGGGCAGACCGCGTGCTGGTGATGCAGCACGGTAAGGTGGTTGAAACCGGTCCGGCCTCCGCGCTGTTTAATCAGCCGCGTCATGCCTATACGCGGCAGTTGCTGCAGGCTTCACCGGCCTTTTTTGAGGTGCCGCGTCGGCCAGTTTTACACCCTACCGAGGTGCTGCTGCGTGCCGGCCAATTAGTTAAACGCTTCGCTTCAAGCCGCGGACAGGGCAGCTTTACCGCGGTCGATGGTGTTTCATTTCCGGTAGTGCGTGGCGGAACAACCAGCCTTGTCGGCGAGTCAGGCTCGGGGAAATCGACCACGGTGCGCATGCTTTTGGGCCTTGAAATCCCAGACAGCGGTCAGATTGAGTTTGACGGGCGTGATTTTAGCGCACCGAGTCGGGCCGAATGGCAGGCGTTTCGCCGTCGTGTGCAGGTGGTGTATCAAAATCCCTATGCTTCGCTGAATCCCAAACTGACGCTGGAGGAGATTATTACCGAGCCGCTGAGTGCTTTTCGCATCGGCGATAGACAGAGCAGGAGAGCGCGCGCCGAGTGGCTGATGGACAGCGTAGAACTGCCGCAGCGTTTGCTGGACGTGCGCCCGACTGCGCTCTCAGGTGGGCAGCGTCAGCGAGTGGCTATCGCCCGCGCACTGGCGATTTCACCGGAGCTGGTGGTGCTAGATGAACCGGTATCGGCGCTGGACGCTGCCGTGCAGTCACAGATTCTAACGCTGCTTGACCGTTTGCAGCGCGAGCTTGGGCTTAGCTACCTGTTTATTTCTCATGATTTGGCGGTGGTGAAGCAAATTTCTGATTATGTGGTGGTCATGCAGCACGGCAAGGTGGTCGAGCAGGCCGCCGTGGCACAAATTTTTGATAGTCCGCAGACGGACTACACGCGCCAATTGCTGAGCCATATTCCGGGCCGGGGCAGGGCAGCAGACGCACTCAGCGCCGTTAGCTAAGATCCTTCATCAGCACGCACCAAGTCAAGATAACCGCCGAATTTTAGCCTCGGCGGTTTTTTTATCCATCAGAATTGATATTTTTTAGTTTTGTTAATTTTTTATGGTAAAAATGATTTATTGCATCGTCTAATAACTATTAACAATAGAACTATTTTCTTTCAGGGATCCATCATGCCTCCTCCTTCCGCTAACCCGGATTCGCTACTGCAGCACCGCTCCTTTGTCGCCTTTTGGATAGCACGCGCCTCTTCAAGCTTTGGTTTTCAGATGCTGACCATCGTGGTGAGTTGGCAGATTTACTCTTTGACTGGCCGCGCTCTGGACTTGGGCCTGATTGGTCTGGTGCAGTTTTTGCCCTCAGTATCTTTGGCGCTGGTTGCCGGACATATTGCCGATCAGTTCGACAGGCGACGAGTGGTAGTATTGGCGCAGTGTGTGCAGGGCTTGGCCATTATTGGCCTGGCCGTACTGACCTTCACTCATCACGTTGATGAATGGGTCGTGCTGGGGTTGGTGTTTATCAACTCAACGGCTAAAGCCATGGAGGGGCCGTCTTTACTGTCGATGCTTCCGGCGCTGGTGCCACCGGCAATATTACCGCGCGCGATGGCGGCCAACAGCATTGCCGGTCAGGCGGCAGGTATGGTGGGTCCCGCCTTGGGCGGCGTGCTGTATATCGCCGGAGCTGAGGTGGTGTATGGCGTCTGCGCCGTGCTTTATTTCACCTCGGTGTTTATGGTCAGTCGCCTGCGATATGAACAAGCGCTGCCTCGCCGCGTGCCGGCTACCTTCAAAACGCTGTTTGCCGGCATTCACTTTATCCGCAACCGCCCTGACGTGCTGGGGGTTATCTCACTCGACCTGTTTGCCGTATTGCTCGGCGGTGCCACCGCGCTATTGCCGATTTTTGCTCACGATATTTTGCACACCGGTGCGTGGGGCCTCGGCCTGCTGCGCGGTGCGCCTGCGGTAGGTGCTCTGCTAGTGGGATTCTGGCTCAGCCGTCATGCGCTGACTCGCAATGTCGGTATGATTATGTTTGCCGCCGTGGCCGGCTTTGGCGTCGCTACGCTGGTGTTTGCGCTGTCGAGTACCCTGTGGTTATCAATGCTGGCGCTGTTTGCTCTCGGCGGATTTGACATGATAAGTATGGTAATTCGCGGTGCGCTGGTGCAGCTTGATACCCCGGACGATATGCGCGGCCGCGTTAGCGCGGTAAACTCAATCTTTATTAATACTTCCAACCAGCTTGGCGAATTCGAGTCCGGCATGCTGGCTGCCTGGCTGGGTGCCGTTCCCGCCGCGGCGGTGGGGGGGATAGGCACTCTGGTTGTGGTGGCGCTGTGGATGAAGTGGTTCCCAGGCCTGCGCCGTCGTCAGCAGTTGCAAAATGACCCGCCGCGGGTTGAAAGCGTAGCCTGATAGGAGAATGTATGCGAAGTGATACGGGTTGGCAAAAATGGGGTGCACTGTGCTTCAGCCTTGGCGGATTACAATATTTGCTGGCAGAAAAACTCAGCGCTCTGAGCTGGGCCAATCCACACTATTCATACAGTCAAAACTACATCAGCGACCTCGGGATCCCGCTTCGTTCCCCACTGCATGACCTGATGAACGGCGGATTTGCGATTGAGGGTGTACTGTTTTTCATCGCCTGCTGGTTGCTGCGCCATAATTTTAACGGTATCGGGCGCGGTGTGTTTATTGCCACCGGATTAATTCACGCCGTGGGCGGCGTGATGATTGCTCTGTTTCACAGCGGCGGTGAAAGCACCGGCGTTACACCGCATCAGGTCGGTGCCGTCATGGCCATCGCCGGCGGTAATTTGTGTCTAATTACCGTCGGCTGCGTGATGTGTTTCAGAGCGGGATTTCGCCGTTACGGCGCATTAAGCCTGATATTAGGCTGCCTTGGCCTGCTGTGTATGGTCACCCTTACCTATAATATTTTTCCTATCGGCGTTATAGAGCGCGCCTCGGTTTATCCCATTACTCTGTGGCAAATATTGACCGGCCTGGGCTTACTAATTAAAAGCCGCTAGGCTTAATACAATGAAATAATAAATCCTCCGGCGAAGAGCAGATAAAACCCGGCGCAGATAAGGTCGAAATAGCGGCGCGTGCGCAAGAAAAAGGCTTCGGCGGAGCGGGCCGAAAATGCTAGCGCGTAGAGGCAAAAAATTATCATACCGGTTAACGCACAGCTGCCAATCAGCAGGAATACTCCCCATGAAGGCGTGGCGGCGCTCATGCCGACGCTGGTTACCGTAAACCAGGTCAGTACGGCTTTGGGATTGGTCAGGTGAATGCCCAAGCCTTGAAGATAAAATCCCAGCGTTGAAGTCGGCGAAGTCTGCGGCTTTCTTGCCGATGCAGGTTTATTAGCAACGGCGCTTCTGACGGCTTTGCAACCCAGCCACAGCAGATAACAGGCACCGGCGATTTTTAGCCAGAAAATAAATTTGCCTGATGAAG
This sequence comes from Rouxiella sp. S1S-2, assembly GCF_009208105.1. Lineage (NCBI taxonomy): Bacteria > Pseudomonadati > Pseudomonadota > Gammaproteobacteria > Enterobacterales > Yersiniaceae > Rouxiella > Rouxiella sp. S1S-2. The sequence goes on along the minus strand of NZ_WFKL01000001.1, from coordinate 3,388,806 downwards.
TCAGCAGCGCCGACATGCCGAAACCGGTCATTGTCCCCCAACACAGCGAACCGGAAATAACGCCCGCGGCGAGGGTAAACCCTGCTCTTCGTCCATAGTTCATGGCGGCATTGGCAATAGAAAGATTTCCCGGTCCCGGCGTTGCCGTTCCGACGATATATACCAGCATCCCTGCCAGAAAAGCTGAAAGGCCTGTCATGATCATCCCAGTATCTAAGAAGTATGAAGTCATCATACTTGAGACATCGGGCAGATTTTAAGGTACAGAATCCCTTTATTTTTTGCAGTACAGATAACGCATTACTTTATTTCGTGCAGTGGATCGCGGCCATAAAGCGCTGAGCCTCACTGATTTGATTATTAGATAAGCATTACCATTTAAAGTATTTGCATAACCCTCGGTCAGCCCTTAATTTTGTTAAAAATTAGTGCGTTGTCACCGATTCTCCGTTTTACTTTTATCGCCGAAAATATCATTGGCGGACTGAATTATTGCAACTTTATCTGGGGTAGTAATGAAAGTATTATCAAAGGCAATCTTTTTTGCTGCCATGAGTCTGACGATGTTCAACGTCACGGCGGCAGAAAATAATAACAGTAACAGTATTATCCGCTACGCTATCTGGAGTAATCCAAGCGGAACTTTCCATCCTACTCTTTATTTCACTGATTATGATCGCGCCATCATATTTACCGTTTTCGGCCGTCTTTTTACGCTTGATGAAAATCAAAATCCCAAACCGTCGTTGGCAGAAAAATACGATTATTCCAATGACGGTAAAACGCTGACGCTGCATTTAAGGCCGGGTGTAAAATGGCACGATGGCGTTGCCTTCACCACCAACGATGTCTATTTCACTTATGCCACCGAAGCCGATGGCGGATTCCCTAAAGACACGCCTGATTTTGTGAAACACCTGGTGGGATATGAGGATTATCACGCCGGTAAGACGTCAACACTGGCGGGTATCAAGGTCATCGACCCGCAAACTATCAGTTTTACCTTCAATGCGCCGTATGCTGCTGCGTTCTCCCATTTTGCCGATCGTCCAGTACTGGCCGAACATATTTGGAGCAAGGTGCCAGTCAAAGAGTGGAACAAAGCGACCGAGTTGCTGCGAAAACCGGTCGGCACTGGACCTTACAAGTTTGTGGAATTTTTACCCGACCAGTACGTCAAACTTGAACGAAACGAAGACTACTTCGGCGGTGAACCTAAAACCAAGACGCTGATTTTTAAAATATCCAATGCGCAGACGGTTCAAAATGAACTGATTAACGGCGACGTTGATATTGCCGAGCTTTCGTCCTGGAACGGTCGTGATTTACAAACTTATAAAAATGCCGGTATTCAAATTGTTGAACAACCGGGCGTCGGGGCGCAGTATTTATCGCTCGACACGCGCAATAAAAATCTGGCTGACCGGCGGGTTAGACAGGCGTTGGTCTATGGCATCGACCGCCAGGCAATTGTCGATAAGCTTTTGTACGGACACGGCGAACTGTTTAACACTAAAGATAATCCGCACAGCCCTTACTATCCTAAAGACCTCAATAATTACGCCTACAATCCTGAAAAGGCCAAGGCGCTATTAAAAGAAGCAGGGTGGTCCGACACTAATGGTGACGGTTTTGTTGATAAGGACGGCAAGGATTTTATCTTTACCCTTAACTATCCGACGGGTAATAGAACCCGTGAACTGACAGCACCTATTATTCAGCAAAACCTGAAAAAAATAGGTATTAATGTCGTGCTTAACGTCGCCGACTTTAACGCAACGCTCTCCATTTTGCAGGACAAGAATAAGCGCTATGACGGCGTATTGATGGGCGGAACTTTCCGGCCCGGGCAATATGATAATAACTTCTGGTGGGAAAGATTTTCCACGCCGCAGTTAGACGGCGATGCCAATCAGTTTAACGCCACTATCGACCCTGACAAGCTTAAGACCCATATTGGCGATTGGCTAAAGGCCGTCAATGAAGAAGTGCCTCACGTCTGGCTCTACATTCCCAATCAGGGGTATGCGTTGAGCAAAAGGGTGACGCATTATCACTCTTATCCGTATGAACCTTTCGCCGATGTAACTAACTGGACCGTTAAACAGTAACCCATTCACAGTACAGGGTTTTATAGTGCAGACTGGCTATAAAACCCGTTCACTCTATTTCGGGAATTTTATGATAAGGGTTATTTTACGCAGAATACTTATTTCCATACCGGTGCTGATTGGCATCTCGCTGGTGGTATTCTTCTTAATAAAATTGCAGCCCGGCGATCCACTTGTTGGCATGATTTCACCCGAAACCACGCCCGAGCAAAAGCAGGAAATGCTGCGTCAGGCCGGTTATCTTGACCCCGTCGGGATTCAATATTTGCGCTGGGCTTCACGTGCGATATTTGGCGACTTGGGTTATTCGCTGCACAGTGGTGCACCGGTATTAACGCTTATCAATGAAAGAGTGTTAAATACGCTGCTTCTGGCGGGCAGTTCGCTTTTTATTACCCTGCTGATTGCTTTACCGCTCGGAATTTATCTCGGCCTGCGACGGGGTTCTTACGCAGATATCAGCGTCTCACTGTTGTCTTTTATTATCGTATCCATCCCGGTCTTTTTCATCGCTATATTGTTGGTGAAGGTCTTTGCCATGAATCTGCACTGGTTTCCGGTCTCGGGGGTCTCCACGCTGGGCAGTAATGACACCGGTATCGACAGAGTGATTGACGTTGGCAAACATCTTGTTTTGCCCGCAGTGACCCTGGCAGTAGGCAATATCGCGATATTTAGCCGCTATTTGCGCGCCAGCATTAGCGAGCTAACCCGTCAACATTTCATCAGGGCGTTGTTTGCCAAAGGGATGAAAAGGTCAGGCGTGATTTTCCCTCACTTGCTGAAAAATGCCGCCAAGCCACTCATAACAATGATCGGCATGGAGATCCCCGCGCTGCTCTCATCAACGCTGTTGACTGAAATTATCTTTAATTGGCCGGGCATTGGGCGCTTGAGCTTTGACGCTATTCAGGCACGTGACTACCCGTTATTGATGGGCGTAGTGCTGTTTTTGGCCGTTATTACCCTGGCAATTAATATTATCGCCGACATTCTTTATGCACTCGCCGATCCACGAGTGAGGTTGACACCATGATGCTCGAAAATGAAACCCTCGCCCGTCGGCAGAAGTCTCGATTACACCCGCTGTTTAAAGACAAGTATTTTGTGAGTGGCATAACCTTGCTGGTTATTCTGGCTGTTTTGGCGGTATTTGCGCCTTGGCTTACCGCCCACAGCCCCGACGAAATGGATTTATACGGTATTGAGGCACCGCCAAACGGTGAACATTGGTTGGGCACGGATGAAATTGGCCGCGACGTATTGGCAAGGCTGCTGTATGGCGGACGAGTTTCCATCATGGTGGCGCTGGCAGCGGTATTTTTTCAGGCCGTGCTCGGCATTTTACTGGGCAGTATTGCCGGTTATAAAAGCGGTATTGCCGATATGCTTATTATGCGCGCCACCGATATTATTATGTGTTTTCCCTTCTACGCGATGGCGATTACGCTCGCCGCTATCCTTGGCGCAAGCTCATGGAACGTTATTTTAATCATTGGTGTGCTTCACTGGACCGGAATAGCCCGACTGGTGCGAGCAGAGTTACTTTCGCTTAGAGAAAGTGGCTATGTTCAGGCCGCCAAGTCGATGGGGGTTAACAGTTTTACTGTCGTTTATCGGCATCTGCTGAGGAATGCCTATGCGCCGATAATCGTTAATCTCACGCTGGCGGTCGCGAATGCCATTCTGGCCGAAGCCGCGCTGAGTTTTATCGGACTGGGCGTTAAGCAGCCGCAACCCTCGTGGGGAAATATGCTTTCGGCGGCGCAGAGTATCAGGGTTATTGACTACGAATGGTGGCTGTGGGTCCCGCCAGGACTGACGATTGTGCTGATGGTATTAGCCATCAATTTTATCGGTGAGGGACTTTCAAGAGTGCTAAACCCCCGACCGGCAGTGCCGATTAAAGATATCCACCTTACCTAGCTGAAACTATCTCTACAGGAGAGACGTATGAGTCAATCACTTCAAGAAAACGGCTTTACCGGAAAGTTATCCGCAGAGGAAAAGATTTTTTCGGAAAAAATTGAGCACTGGTTTGAGCAACATCGTGAAGAATTTATTCAGGACCTGCTTAAGTGGGTGGCTTATCCGAGCATTGCCGACGAGAAATTAGCGCAGGACGGCAAGCCCTTTGGCATCGAAGTGCACAACGTTTTTCAGCATGTCAAAGCACAAGCGGAAAAACTCGGCTTTGCCACCGAAGAGCATCAGGGATATGCCATTTCTGTGCTTTCTGATAATCGTACCGATACGCAAGACCTGGGGTTAATCTCACACCTCGACGTGGTTCCGCCCGGCGACAACTGGACCTTTGCTCCTTTCGAGCCTTTTCACAAAGAGGGGTTCGTGATTGGGCGTGGCGCATCGGATAACAAAGGCCCGGCGCTGTTGGACCTCTACCTGCTGCGCGCTTTCCGTGACTTGGGCGTCTCACTGCATCATAAACTGCGCATTATTTATGGCGGGGCGGAAGAAATTGGCATGGGCGATATTAAATATATTGCCGAAAATGGACCGGTTCCGCGCTTTTCAGTGATTACCGACGGCGGCTTTCCGGTCAACTATGCGCAAAAAGGTGGCCTGAATCTTATTCTGCATATTCCAACCGGTCCGCTGTTAACGCGACTCTCGGCGGGCGTGGCGGAAAATGCGGTTCCGGCCAGCGCGACGCTGCGTTTTGCCGACACAGCGCTTTCGAAAATTGAAACCGCCATTGCAGGCCTCCCTGTCGCGTTGCGAGATAAAGTTTCGGTAAGCCTTGATGGCAGCGATGTTCTGCTGGTCTCGCACGGTAAATCTGGGCACGCGGCTTTCCCTGAAAACACCCAAAATGCCATACCGCTGCTGCTTAACGCCGCGGTTGCCGCAGGCTTGCTTGCCGATGCCGACCTTGCGGCCGCTAAACTGATTGCCCAACTGCTTGAAGACCCCTGGGGTGAGGGCGCAGGCATCGCCTTTGAGGACCAGCAAACCGGCAAGCTTACGCTGAATGGCGGATTGATTATTCCGGGTGAGCATGGTGTTGAGGTCTATTTTGATATTCGCTACCCAATATCCACCGACAAGGCGGCGCTGTTTGCCGCGTTGGAACGGGCGATTGAACCGATAAAGGGTGACCTAACGGTATTGCGCGATGACTCGCCGATGCACGTCGATAAAAATAGCCTGCTGGTGCAGCGCCTGCAGCAAACCTTTGATTCAATTGCAGGCACTAAAACCGAGCCTTATACCATGGGCGGCGGCACACACGCCCGCGTGCTGCCAGACTCCATCACCTTTGGCCCCGGCTTTGGGCGTAATCCGGCGCTGTCGTTTAACGGTGAAAGCGTTTCTGTTCGACCTGATTTTATCCCCGCCGGACATGGATCTCCGCATGGTCCCGATGAGTTTGTTTCTATCGAGAATCTAAAAAGGGCGTTTAAAGTTTACGCCATTGCTATTCCTCGATTAGACAGCTGGCTGGAGCAGGGGCTTATCACGCATGCCCGCTAACCCGCCACTGTTGAGTATTAAGGGGCTGTCCGTGCGCTATCGCGGATACGGCGGTGAGGTGACGGCGGTTAATCAGGTTAGCCTGAGTCTGAACGCCGGTGAAATTGTTGCGGTGATTGGCGAATCGGGTGCCGGAAAGTCAGCCATCGCGCAGGCCATTCCGGGCCTGCTGCCAGCGAATGCCGACATTAGCGGAAAGATCCTCTTTCAAGGGGTCGATCTGCTCGACTTAAATCATGCACAACTTTCCGCCCTCAGAGGGCGGGAAATCGCCATGATATTTCAGGACCCCAGTTCCTCACTCGACCCCGTGTTCTCGATAGGCAAACAGCTGGATGAATCTATCGCCCTGTGTGAGCCGCACCTTAACGCCAGGCAGCGCAAATCCCGCGCCGTAGCACTGTTGTCACAGGTAGGCATTGTGCAGCCGGAGAAACGTCTGAAGAATTTTCCCCACCAGTTCTCGGGTGGGCAGATACAGCGCATTATGATTGCCATGGCGCTGGCCGGACGACCGAAAATATTGATTGCCGATGAGCCTACCACCGCGCTTGATGTGACCACCCAGCAAGAGATACTCGACTTGCTGTTTAGCCTCAATCAGCAGTTTGGTATGGCGCTGCTGCTCATCACCCACGATATGGGTGTGGTGGCCGATATTGCCCAGCGAGTGATAGTGATGCGTCAGGGGAAAATAGTCGAAAACAGCGCGGCCAAAACGCTGTTCCACACCCCGGAGAATGCCTATACGCGGCAGCTGTTGGCGGCCATTCCGTCCTCTCACTCCGCGCTAACCGCGGTAAAGGAAAATTTCACTCCGCTTTTGCAGGTCGATGATGTGCACATAAGCTATTCATCAGGTTTTGGAAAGAAACATACCATTGTCAACGGTGTCTCTTTCAGCGTCGGCAAGGGCGAGTTTCTTGGCCTGTTGGGAGAGTCTGGATCGGGTAAAACCACGCTCGGGCGTAGCCTGCTCGGGGTGATAAAACCAGACCGTGGCACCCTGACTCTGGCGGGAGAACCTATTTATCAGCCGCGCAGTAAAAGCATTAAATCGCGCATCGGGGCTATTTTCCAGAACCCGTTAAGTTCGTTAAACCCGAGGATGACGCTGGGGCAATCGGTCGCTGAACCTTTACAGACTCACAGTGCCATGAATGACAGCCAAATTTTGAAGCGAGTTAAGTCACTGATTGATCAGGTTGGCTTGCCTGCAGAATGGCATCAAAAATATCCCTACGAGCTTTCTGGCGGCCAATGTCAGCGAATTGCCATCGCGCGTGCGATTGCGCTTAATCCACAGTTGCTGATTGCCGACGAGCCGACCTCCGCGCTGGATGTGTCAATCCAGGAAAGCATCCTTGCGTTGTTAAGGAATTTGCAAAAGGAGTATCAATTTGCCTGCTTGTTTATCAGCCATGACCTGGCGGTGGTGCGCAGTCTTTGTCAGTCGGCGCTGGTGTTAAAAAACGGTGCTGTAGTGGAGCAGGGAAGGGTATTTGAGCTTTTCTCACGACCGGCCAGCGATTATACCCGCTCGCTAATCGACAGTATTCCCGCAGCCGATCCGCTGTATCAGGAGCAAAAACGTCGTGCTCGAGCGCCCTGGCTGTTTGCTGATAATAACGCCGTCACTATGCGCTGATGCTGCCGATAATCCAGGTTTTTAACGCCTGAACGTCAGCGCGTTGGGCCTTCTCCTTACGGGTGACAAAATAATATTTGCCGCCGGGAAGGGCGTGTTCAAACGGTACGACGAGAATGTTTTTATCAATAAAATCTTTTGCCAGCAGGCGACTGACAATAGCGACACCTTGCCCGGCAATCGCCGCCTGAATGGCGTGAGTTTCGTCGGTAAACCGCAGTCCTGCATCGATATTCAACGACTCAGGCCCGTAAAGGCGATGCCAGTGCTGCCAATCGGGAGAAGGATTGGGAATATGACGATTCTCAACGTGAAACAGCGTGGTCCGTGTCAACTGATCGCGTTGGGTGAGTTCCAAATTCGGGCTGGCGACCAGCACAAAACTGTCTTCGTGCAGCAGGGTTGAGTCCAGCGTTTCATCAGGCTGCATACTGTAACGAATGGCAACGTCTACTGAATCCTTAACCAGGTCAACCAACTCTACGCTGGTGTGCAGCCGTAAATCCAACAACGGAACGCTGGCCTTGAGCTGTGCAAGGCGCGGCACCAACCAGTGGGTGAGAAAGTTTGAGGTGGTGGACAAGGTTAATGCGGGTGGCAATTGGGCGCGATAAATGTCGTTAACCGCCTCCTGCAGGTCGGCAAAGGCGCGCACGGTGGCCTGCTGCAATCTCAAGCCGGCCGTTGTGAGAGTCACTTCACGCGCATTGCGCACAAAAACCACCGCGTTCAAAGACTCTTCCAGCACGCGTATCTGATGACTAATGGCGGTAGGTGTGACCCCAATTTCATCGGCTGCGCGCTTAAAACTGCCAAAACGGGCGACAGCATCGAAAGCCTTAAGTGACCCAAGCGGTGGCAGGCGCTTCTCTTTCATGATGAGATATTTTCATCCATGGCTGAATTCTTTGACTTTGATTGACCCAAAGTAAGGGATGTAAGCTTGATTTGCAACGTTGGATAGATGAAATAAATTTATCTATGACAGACGTGAAAGCGCACAGAGGATGAAAAGAATGAGCAGCGAATCACAGACAGAAACTAAACCACTCAATCGGCAAACCCAGGGCCGTGTCCTTATGACCGTCTTATCTTCAGGACTGGCCACGCTGGCCATGGTGGGCCTGCTATTTGCCCTGGCAAGCTGGGTGCAAAACGGGTTAGCTTCCGAACTTAATCATCGCGCAAACGGCGCTGCAACGCTGCTACTGTTACTGCTGTGGGTAAATGAAAAATACAGCCCACAGCCGTGGATTAACAGAAACCTGCGTGCTCAGACCCGAAAACTAGCCACCGACTGGGCGGAAAGCCTTTACACGGTCATCGCGGGCGTGACGCTGATTTTGATTGCTGTTGCGTTTTATCGCGCCTGAAACATTGAGCCGTATCGGACCTTGGGCTGGCGAGGCGCAGAATAGGCAGGTACTATTTACCTCTCTGATGACGGTGTTGTTCATAACACTGACTGTGCAATGTTTAGGCCCCCAATGAGCACTGATAATACCGATTTTGAGAAACAGCCTTTCGAAACGATTGTCCTGCAACGGCTTACCGACCGGGTAGTTGTGGTCACTTTACATCGGCCGCAGGCTCACAACGCCTATAACAGCCAGATGGTGAGAGAGCTGGGCGAGGTTGTTGCCTATGCGGAAACAACCGCGACCATTGATGTGGTTATTCTTACCGGCAGCGGTGAAAAAACCTTTTGTGCCGGTGCTGACTTGCATGAAGCCTTTGTTGATGGCGGAAAGGGGCTACTTAATGCCAGCGGAGGATATAATCCTCTGCAATTTATGCCAAGACGCAAGGTGTGGGTCGCTGCCCTCAACGGTAATGCCTTCGGCGGTGGTTTGGAGCTGGCGCTGCAGTGCGATTTACTTGTTGCGGAGAAAAACGTTCGGTTGGCGCTGCCGGAAACACGTCACAGTCTGCTGCCAGTCGGCGGCGGTGTATCTCAGCTAACCCGCTTACTGCCTGCGGCGGTGGTCAAAGAGATGATTCTCGCCGGCACCGCGCTGGAGGCGGTGCGCGCCGCCGAGCTGGGGCTGATTAATCGGCTTAGTGACAGAGAAAGCCTGCTCAACGTGGCGCTGGAATTAGCGAACCGTATTACCCGCAATGCACCACTGGCGGTGCAGGCGTCTAATGCGCTGATAAACCACGGTCTTTATGGCGATCGAAGCACGCTGGAGGCGCAGATTGCGCAAGAGTTGCAGTGCATACAGCAAAGCGATGATTTTTTAGAAAGCGGACGCGCTTTTAGCGAAAAGCGTGAACCGATATGGAAAGGTCAATAATACCGCCCTTATGTCCTGGCTCAGGGCGGGTAATGGCATCAAAACTCAGCGGCTTTAAACAGTGCGCTGAGCCCAATACCCCCGGCGATGCCCAGCATGGCCATGGCAAACTGTGAGTCATTAGCCTGCGTCTCGGGGCTTTGCTGGCGTATCAGTTGGCTAAAAATTCGCGTCACCATAATTCCCCCCGACGCGCCATAAGGATGTCCGAGCGCAATCGCGCCGCCCTGCAGATTGATGCGGTTTTCGTCAATATTCAGGGCATCAATCGATCCCAGAACCTGAGCAGCAAAGGCCTCGTTGAACTCAATAACACTGATATTTTCTATATTCAGGGCCGATTGGCGGGCGAGCAGTTTTTGCGTGGCAGGCACCGGACCCAGTCCCAAAAGGTTGGGATCAACACCAGCGCTACAGGCATCAACAAATCTTAGGCCGCGGGTATAACCCATTTCGACGGCCTTTTTACGGCTCATGATCAGCACTAACGATGCACCGTCGTTCAGAGGACAGCAGTTTCCCGCCGTGACCGTTCCTCCTTCTGTAAACACCGGCGACAACTTTTCCAGAGCGCTGAGTGAGGCATTGTGGCGCGGGCACTCATCCAGGCCCAGCGGCTTGCCCTCAACCTCAACCGGCACAATTTCGTCTGTAAACAGGCCATTTTTGATAGCCTCGACCGCGCGCTGGTGGCTGCGCAATGCAAAATTATCCTGACGCTGGCGACTGATCGCACATTTCACCGCCACGTTTTCTGCCGCAAAGCCCATCTCTGGGTCGCCGATTTCATCGGGTGAGAATCGCGCTCGGGCATAAAAACGCGGCATCTGCTTGAGGCTGGTCGGTTTTTCTACCCGCCATGGCGCCGTGCTGACACTTTCAACGCCGCCGGCAATAAAACACTCACCGGCACCGGCCTGAACCAGGCGACAGGCGTTGATAATCGCCTCAAGTCCTGAACCGCACTGGCGGTCTATAGTGACTGCCGGAACCGACTGCGGCAATCCGGCGTGCAGGGCGGCCAGCCTTGCAATATTGCCGCCACCGCCCGTGGCATTGCCAAGAATGACTTCATCTATTTGCGCTGCGTCGATTTTTGAGTGGCTGAGGATTTTTTGAAATAACGGGGCAAGCAGCGCTTCCATCGGTAGAGTAGCAAACATGCCGTAGGCCTTGCCGACCGGTGTGCGGTAGGCTTCAACGATAACCGGTTCACCGTCGGGCGCAGGCTGATAGTTGAGTGCGATGTCATTTAATTTCATGATTGATGTACATTTTCTCCAGAACGCTGCGTTTGATTTTTCCGCTTGGCGTCAGCGGCCAATGGTCCAGCTTGCAGAACTGGGCAGGGATTTTATATTTCGCCAACTGTGACCGGCAAAGCGCAGGCAGTTGATCGGTTTCAAGAATATTACTTTCGAAAAAGGCGATCGCCTTTTTGCCGAGATATTCATCATCTACCGCCAGCACGACGGCTTCAATAACCTCTGGGTAAGATTTGAGCACCGATTCAATTTCTGAAAGATAGATATTATTGCCCCCGCTTATCACCATGTCACCGCTGCGACCGATGACGTGCAGCTGGCCCTGCGGGTTAATATAGCCGATGTCGCGCACGGTAGAACCCCAGGATTCGGTTTTAAAGGCGTTACCGTCGTCGCCCCACAAATACCCCGAGCAGACTTGCGCACTGGTCAGATAAATAAATCCGGGTTTGTTTTGCGCCAAAGGATGGCCGTGCTCATCACGAATCGACCAACTGACCTCAGGAAAGGGCAGGCCGACGGTTGGCAGCTGGCGCTCGACATTTTCATCATCCAGAGTAGAAACAGCAATAAAGCCCAGTTCCGATGCGCCATAATATTCTTGAATACGCGCATGGGGAAAAAGCCGGCGTGCAGTACGGTAGTGGTTCATTTCGAGCTTGGCACCGGCGCTGAGCAGGTGAGTGATGCTTGAAAAATGCGGTGCATCGACCGATTCAAGGCGTGCAAAAGCCGTCAGCATGGTCGGCACCAGCACCAGACGCTGCACCTGATGTGTCAGGATAATCTCAAGCGCCTTTGACGCCTGCCATTTCTGCATACAATAAAATGAGGTGCCTGCATCCAGTGATTCATTCAGGCAATAAAGGCCAATGCCGTGAAACAGCGGGCCGGGGAACAGCGTAGAAGATGCGGTGGCTAAATCAAAAATCTGCTGACCGTTCCTAAAGCTTTCCCGCCATGAATGACGAGAACGCATAAAGGCCTTAGGCGTGCTGGTGGTGCCCGACGTGAAGTTAATCAGAAAAGGGGTTGTGGCGTTTACGTCCTGCACAAAGGCGTCTTCATAAAAGCCAAGATGCGCGTCGGCGAGGTTTTCGACGTCCTCAATCGGCAGGCTGTCAATGTTTAGGCTTTTTGCCAGCGAAATAATTGCCGTTTGCGCACGCTTCACCAGAATCAGGCGCGGTGAAAGTCGGTTTAACACGTCGCGCAGTTGCTCGGTAGGTAACTGGGGGTCGATAACCGCACACACGTTTTTGTTGGCGGTGGCGGCAAGCCAGGCAGGCACAAACTCCAGGTCATTACCCAACGCCACGGCGATAGTCTGTTCTGTGTCAGGATCTTGTACCAGGGCGGCAAATATTGACAGCGCGCGCTGGAACAACTGCTGCCAGCTCAGGGTTTGCTCCTCGATATTAACGGCGGTGTGCGCCGCTTTATTTAAAGCGTAATATTTAACTTTATCGTGAACCGGCATGATGCGCATTTTCCCCGAGAGGTTTATTCTGCTGACCTTCTGCCTCAATAAAGGTAAATTTATTAATCAGCTGCGTTCGCGTCTCTTCGGGAATAGGACGCGGTTTATTGTCATCAATATTTACACAGACCCAGACCAGTTTTCCTTCGGCACAAATTACCTGTTGGGCTTTGACTGCAAGTTTGATATTAAAAATCAAACTGCTGTTGCCCAGTTTTTCAATATAAACCACAGGTGTAATAATATCGTCAACCGACAGGGGATGGAGGAATGTTGCCTCACATTTTTTGACATGATAGGACACGCCTGAAGTGGCGGGGCGGAAATACTGCATCATACCGTGGGCGCGTAATTGATTAACTACGGCATCTTCGAAGTAATCTAAATAGACTGAATTATGTACGTGCCCGTTGAGATCAATATCGCGCATTGATACTCGAAACGAGTCAGTCTCATTATGGCTATTCATTGATGCAACCCATATTCACACGACCCATTCTCAATTATCCTTAAACCCATTACACTAGCCCATTAAACGGCTTCTCTTAAGAAATTTTACATGAAAGATAAAGTGGTCACCAGAGCAATAGTCAGAGAGTTCGGTCATATCCGCGACGTTTTACATCTCGAAAATGTGGCGCAGCACGACCTTGCGCGAGGCGATGCTCGCGTTAAAATGGTCTATGCCACCATCAATCCTTCAGATATTATTACCATTTCTGGTGCCTACCGTTCACGTATTGCCGTGCCTTTTGTACCGGGTTTTGAAGGTGTTGGGGTGATTGAACAGTCACCGCTGGGGAGTCAACTGCCGGTCGGGCAAAGAGTGTTGCCGATAGGCAGCATGGGCAACTGGCAGACTTATAAAGATACGCGCCCCGAGTGGTGCTTTACGTTGCCGGATTTCATTAGTGACAGGCAGGCGGTGAACAGCTACGTGAACCCGATGACCGCGCTGCTGATGCTCACCGAGGCGCTGGACAATAAACCCGGACAGCGGATTTTGATTAACGCCGCGAACTCGGCGATCGGTAAAATGCTTATTCGCCTGGCCAATAATATGGGATTAACCCCGATAGCCGTGGTGCGCAAACCTGAAAACGTTGATATTTTCGACGACTGTCGGCTCGAGTCGGTGCATAATTCCAGCGATCCCGCTTATCCGCAGGCGTTAGCTGCCATTAAGCGCAGCGGCGGCGTGGAGGCTATTTTCGACTGTATCGGCGGTGACGAATCATTGGTATTTGCCGAAATGCTGAACCTTGGCGGACAATTTATTCACTATGGGCTGCTGTCAGGAAAACCTGTTCCCCCGCAGTTCTGGCGCTCACGACCGGATATTCGCTTTATGAATTTCCATTTGCGCCAGTGGGTGCACAGTCAGGAAAAATCGGCTGTACAAAATAAGATTGATCAGGTAATGGGGTTAATTCAGCGCGGCGTAGTGCACACTGAAATAGCCACGGAATTTAGCCTGGAGAATATTTCCGATGCTGTTGAAGCTGCATTGACGCATTCCAGCAAAGGCAAGATTTTGATTAGAATGTGAAAGCGTTAAATCCCGTGAGTCAATTAAAGCTGCGTCATAGTCTACGCAGCTTTTTAATTCTAACGGCTCTCTAAAGTCGGGTAGGCTTTTCTGACCGGCCTGACGATAAGCACCGCAAGAATAACTTTAATAATGTCGCCTGGGATAAAGCCCATTGCGCCGATCGCCGCCTGTGAAAGTGATATCTTAGCAAATGCGGCAATCCACGGAATGCCCGACGAGTAAATAATCACAATCCCGCCGAGGGTGATAAATAACGCCTCTTTGGCTACTGTAAGCGAGCGTATATTTTTTTCATACAGATAGCCAATAACCCAGGCGGCAATCGGCCAGGCGAGAATAAACCCGCCGCTCGGGCCGAGAAATATCCCTAGCCCCCCGCGTCCACCGGCCAGCAGCGGCAGACCAATCATCACTAACAGGTCAAAAAGGACCATCGCCAATGCGCCTCGCTTGGCACCCGCAATGGCTCCGGCCAGCATCGGTCCCATCGACTGTGCGGTGATCGGTACGGCAATAATCGGCAGAGTGAAGGCGGGGAAAAGCCCCATCGCGGCGGTGATGGCTGCAAATAATGCAATATAAACAATATCTTTAGTCGACATTCTGTTTCTCGTTTTTTGAGGATTTTTTGGTTCTATAAGGAGACTGTGGATCGTAGGCCCGCGCCTCGAGCGCCGCGGCAATACTATCCGCCATTTTGAGCGTGCGGACAATGACCGGAATAGCCACAGCAATCACGCTGTTATTTAAGCCTCGCGCCTTTTGCGCCTCACGCACATCATGCGTAATGGCCGCCAAAACCGGAATAAAACGCAGCGCCAGTGAGAGTGCAAGACTGATTTTTGCCGGATTAACGCCGATGAAATATAACCACGACAGCCGTTTTTCGAGTGCGTCTATCATGTCTGAGCTGCGGGTGGTCAGCGTGATCAGTGAGGCGGTTAGCATCAATGCGCACAAGCGCACCACCACCAGCGTGCCGGACTGCCAGTTCACCATAAATAGCTGAACCAAAAACAGCAGCACCAAAATAGCCATAAGCGGCCTAATTTGCCTGAGCATGACCCGAAATGAAATACCGGCCAGCGGATAGAGCAGCACAATAATCGCCAGCGTGGCGCAGGCAAACGACATGTTTGGAAATACGAAAAGCAGCGTGCCGAGCAGCGCTAAGAATAAAATTTTCAGCCCCGGTGGCATTCGGTGAATAAGCGAATTTCCCGGCAGGTATTCACTGACTGTCATGACATCATCCTGATATAGGCCGGTAATGCGACGGCGGGAATATCATCAATGACTATTTTTCCCTGTTCGAATACCAGGATGCGTTCGAAGTCCTGCAAAAACTCCAAATCGTGAGAAACCACGACGGTTTTTTGTTCCATCTCATTAATCGCCTGCGCAATACGCTTTTTATTTCGCAGGTCCAGCAGCGTAGTCGGTTCATCAAAAACGATATAATCAGGCTGCATCACCAATACGCCGGAAATCGCCATCAACTGCTTTTGCCCGCCGCTGAGCAAGTGTGAAGGATGCTGCCTGAAAGACTCCATGTCGTAACGCGCCAGCGTGGCATCAATACGTTCGCGGATCACTTCTTTCGACAGACCGAGGTTTTTCATGCCAAACGCCAGGTCCTCTTCAACGATAGGAAAAACAATCTGATTATCAGGATTCTGGAACACAAACCCCACTTTGCGCCTGACGGCTTTTCCGTTGTCGCGGGTGTTCAGGCCATCAACAATAACCTCACCCTGCTGCGGAATGAGCAACCCGTTGAGAAGACGGGCAAATGTGCTCTTGCCACAGCCGTTGCTACCCACGACGCCAATGCGTTTTTCATTGAGCTGCAGGCTAATATTGTTCAATACCTGACGCTCGCCGAACGCGTGCGAGACTTGTTTTAGTTCCAACATGTAAAAGGGGTACTCATTATTGGGAGGGACAAATGATGTTCATTATCTTCTCATGCGGCCGATCGTCAGTTGTTCCACCATGGCGGCCGGAGATAATGACATGACAAATTCTATAGCCCGACAAATGTCCAGGGTTTCAATCATTTGCTGCGACTCAAGGCCTGAGCCTCGGGCCATGTCGGTATCGACCACGTCGGGGCAAAACACGGTCACTTTAATGCCCTGCGTCGCAAGTTCGCGACTCAACGACAGGCTGTAGCCAACCAGTGCGTGCTTGCTGGCAGCGTAGCCTGCAATGCCGCCAAACGCCTGAATGCCGCTTACCGAGGAGAGGTTAAATATATGCGCCTTCGGTGAACGGGCCAGCGCTGGAATGCAAAGCTGGCAAAGATGATGAACGGCCGTGACGTTGGTGTCGAGCATGGCAGAAAAGTCACTCAAGGTAGCCTGGCTGGATCCCGGTCGAAAAATGCCTGCAGCATTCACCAGCACGTCGAGTCGAGAGACATTAGTCAGCGCGGCGGCAATCTTTTCTGCCACGGCGGGTGCATCACCGATATCGGTGGCAATGGTTTGCACCTGCTGATGGGGCTGAATGGGCAGCGACCTGGCAGCGGCCTCAAGGCCAAAGGGATCACGGGCCAACAGTATCAGACTGTAGCCCCGTTGGGCAAAATGCTCGGCAACCTGTCGCCCAATGCCCCGACTGGCCCCCGTAATCAGCGCTACTTGTTGAGTCACGAAAAGCCTTTTCTGTTTTAACTGATTGATGAATATATAACTATTTGAAAAGTAGGGTTTTGCTGGCCGTTAGCCGCCGTACATTATTCCGTTTTTATCACAGAAATACAATTTAGGCCCGCACGTCGTGTTCAAACAGTTGGTTTATTGACTGCGTTTGAATCGTTTCATACAGCGAAAACTCGTCGATAACGGCAGCACCCAGTGCGGACTCGAACGCCGCTTTATTAGGGTTTCCGGCGCTGACGTGGCCTTTCTCTGTGCCGAGATTGGACTGGAAAATGCCCGCGGCGCTGACCGGTAAAAAGTCTTCATAAATAATCGGTGTAACCACAACGATACCCTGTTCGATCAGTGCGTCAAGATGCTCGGGAGCGCGTTGGTCTTGTGGAATGACTGCACCAGCACTCAAGGAATAGCGGAAATAGCCTAACCCCTGGCAACGCAGTGGCTCAATCTCGTCGGGAAAGGCAGTAAAAATCGCGTCGAAATGACGCTGATGGCTGTCGTTATCTTTCGCGGTGTTAGATGACGAAGCCTCAAGCAGCAGTTTGTCATACAGTGCGCGGCCTTGAGGCGTCAGTGCCAGCCCACGCTGTTCAATTTCGCCAAACCGAGCAGTATGTTTGCCCTGCGCCGAGTCGATGAAAGTGATTTTTTCGCTGAGCGCCTTGAAGCTGGTTTGACGCAGCAAAATTGGCACGCGGCGGCGGGGCGGCCCTTCGATCACCTCTTTTGGCGTGATGCCGTAGTCGGGCATTTTATGCTGCACCGTATCGATATCCAGCGTTCGTGGCGTGAGGTGATTAATGTGCGGCCCCTTAAAACACACCACGTCGGCAATCAGACGATGATGCTCGAGCAGCGCAGTATACGTTTCGAGGTCTACCAACGCCTCACTGTGCCAGCGGAAGGTTTTCAGTGCTTCGATGACGAACTCGTTGGCCTCTGCATCGTCGAGTCCAGCCTGCTTCTTGCTGAGCGCAATCAGCTCGCGTACGCGTGGGGAAAATATTTCTCTCGCCGCCAATATCTGGCGCGCTTTTTCTCTAAGCTCAAGATTATCAATCAGCTCAAGACGCAGCAGCGAGGTGAATACCCGGAAAGGGTTAATCTGCAGCGCCGCGTCGCTTACCGGGCGAAACGCCGTGGAGTGCACCGGCACACCGGCTGCTGATAAATCGTAATAACCCACCGCCGACATGCCCATCACTGCGAACAAGTCCTTCATGGTGGTCAGTTCTCGAGCACTGCCCAGGCGAATTGCACCGTGCCTTTCCACGTCGAGCCGGTTTAGCGCCAAGGATTGCTCTTCGGTGGCAAAAGTAGCGGGGTTTTGACTCAAATAATGCGCGTTGGTTTCTTTAACAATTTCCAGCAACGTGCCGTACTGAGGCACTTCCTGCTGATACATGCGTGACATGGCTTTGGAAAAACGGTCACGGATTTGGTCTTGAGCAATCGTTTTTTTTTCCATCTCTGTCGCCTTATCCTTTTTTCAGTATTGACTGTCGCTTAATCAAAGATACACTGAAATCATTCATCAACCAGATACTAATAAGGAGGAACCCCCATGATTTTATGTGATTTGATTAAACACTCACATTTCTTTGGTGATCGCCTGTGCTCAAGCGTTTCCGGCCTCGTGCTGCGATAACCCTGCTTGAGCGAAGACATCAAGAGTTAACCTCGCACTTCCCTTCAGCATTCCGGGTTGTCGTCAGCTTTTTTGACGACGGGCATTCTATTGCCTGCAATTCTGGAATACATAATGAGCACATTACTATCAGCCCAATCTGTCTCCTATGAGACGCCGTTCGGTCCTCTGCTGACTGAGATTTCGTTCAATCTTAAAAAGGGCGATCGCGTTGGCTTAATCGGCCACAATGGCAGCGGGAAAAGTACCTTTATCAATCTTCTCAATGGCAATTTATCTCCGACCTCAGGCAGAGTAACGCGCGCGGGTCACTGCCTGTTGGCAACCATTGAACAGCATCTGCCTGAATCTTTAAAATCCCGCCCGCTGCTTGAGGTTATTAATGAGCGTCTGCCTGAAAGTCAGCGTATCAGCGAAAGTTGGCGCGCCGAAAAACTGCTCGCCACGCTAGACTTTGCTCCCTCAAGCTGGTCACAGGCGGTATCAACGCTGAGTGGCGGACAGCATACGCGTTTGATGCTGGCGCGCGCGCTGATCCTCGAACCTGATCTGCTGCTGCTCGATGAACCCGGTAATCATCTGGATTTGCCCACGCTGCTGTGGCTGGGTGATTTTCTACGGCAGTGGAACGGCAGCTTTATCTTGGTTTCCCACGACGCGGTTCTGCTCGACAGTCTGACTAATAGCACCTGGATCCTGCGTGATAAAACGCTGCACTACTTTGGATTGAGTTGCAGCGAGGCGAGAGCCGCCTTGGCGCATCGCGATAAAACTGATGCCGAACGGCATAACGCCGAACAGCGCGAAATAGACAGAGTGGAGAAGAGTGCAAACCGTCTGGCGATGTGGGGCAAGGTTTATGACAACGAAGGCCTTGCGCGCAAAGCTAAACAGATGGAGAAGCAGGTCGACCGAATGAAGGATGACCAAACGCAGATGGCCGCGGCCAATGCGTGGCGACTGCAGCTGTTGGGTGAACGCCTGGACGCCGACCGCGTGCTGGCGCTCACCGAACTGAACGTTTGCCCCGCTAAAGACGCAGCGCCGCTGTTTTCACTGCAAAATTTGCAGATTAAAAGCGGCGACCGTATTGCGATTATGGGCCGCAACGGCTGTGGGAAATCCTCAATGTTGCGTCTGCTGTGGCGTTCAATTGGTGACGGTGAACTGGGCGTAAACTGGCACCCTCGCGCCGAGGTGGGCTATTACGACCAGAGCCTTCAGCAGTTGCGCGACGACGACACTCTCAGTGAGGCGTTAAGCGCCTTTGCGCCGTTAACCGAAGAACAGCGGAAGAGGGCACTGATTGGTGCCGGTTTCCCTTATGTGCGTCATCAGCAGCGGGTGGGCGTTTTGAGCGGTGGTGAACGCTCGCGCCTGCTGTTTGTTGGGCTGACGCTGGCGAAATACTCGCTGTTGTTGCTCGATGAACCCACCAACCACCTCGACATGGAGGGCAAGGAGGAACTGGCCGAGACGCTGCGTGAGTTTACCGGCGCAGTGCTGCTGGTAAGTCACGACAGGGCACTGATTGAAAACAGCTGTAATCGTTTTTGGTTAGTGCATGAGAACAGGCTTGAAGAGTGGTATCAGCTTGAGCCGGTTTATGGACTGCTCAGTGGAAAAACCACCGTGCAGGGTGCGATGTCTGCCGAGTCTGGCTATAAGCTGCCACACCTGGTTGAGGCGGATGCGCCGATGTCTAATGAAGATTTGCTGTTGGCACGACTCTGCGAGCTTGAGCAGCGACTGGAGAGTGAGCTGATGCGCAAGGCGAAACATCAGAAGCCCGCCTTGCAGCAGCAAATTCGCCTCGATATTGAACGCGTTATGCAGCAACTGGGTATCGAATAGCTTTAAACAGCAGAGAAAAAGCCCTCTACTCACCACGAATAGAGGGCTTTCACACCGTCAATCGTCACTTAATGATGCAAAACAGGCTTGATATGTAAATAAAAATGATTATCATTTTCACTGTCATTTAATCGCCAATGGCCTCTACTATGTTGAGAAGCAGTCAAATTAATGCCATCCCCGCTTTTCAGTCAGAGAGTGAATCTTTGGCACCGCTGCTCATGCTACAAATTTTACACCGGTTGGCGTTTATTCAGCCTCAATGCTGGTCTATTGAATCCAGCATGCGGATGCAGGGCATTGATCTGTGATTTTTACGACTTTTTACCCGTTGGCGCCATATCCTCTATGAAGAGGGGATGCTCAATCTGCTACAGAATAATGAGTGGCAGTTTAAGCCTGATTTTTGGTAATTCCGATGACGGAATAAGCTCTCTAATGATGAGCCTTAATAATGTGTCTGTTTTCAATTTAATAACAAATAAGCATAAATTGTAACAAACACATTGTAAGCTTGAGTCAAGATTCGTAAGGAAAGGGCGGCTTCAGGTTACCCCTTCACTGTATATTCTCAGGGCGTTTTATTGCAGCCCCGGCAGGAGTATTCACGAAGCAAGCTACGAAAGTTGCCTGACAGAGTTATATTTTCTATTAGGGATCTATCATGAAGAGTACAGAATGTGCCTTTGGAAGGGTGGGGCGTTGGTTACTCGCACTCTTATTGGGCTTTTTCGGCATAGCCATGATTGCCGGAGGCGTTTGGCTTATTGCGCTTGGCGGTAACTGGTACTACGCGATTGCAGGGATTCTCAGCGTTATCAGTGCAGTATATCTTGCTCGCAGATCATCGAAAGCCACCGGGTGGTTTGGTGTGCTGTTCATCTTTACCCTTATCTGGACTATCGTCGAGTCCGGCACCGATTACTGGGGATGGGTGCCGCGTTTCGCCCTGATGCTGATTTTCGCCATCGCCTTCTCGTTTTTACTGCCTACCTTACACCGTGGACTCGCACGACGCGTATCTCGTACGGTATCAGGCATTCTGGTGCTGGCTTTCATCGTGGCAGGCGGACTGGCTTTCGTGCCGTACCATGTTACACAAGCGAAGGACGTGCCTACCGGAACGGATAATACATTCCAGGCTGACACAGGGAGCGGCGTGAATCACGTTATTCCGTCTACTGACTGGACATCTTATGGTGGTAATCAGGCCACAGACCGTTACTCTTCAGCCACGCAGATAACGCCCGATAATGTGAAGAACCTTCAGGTTGCCTGGCAGTCCGAAGCGGGCGATGTGCCTAAAGATACCCGCTGGGGCGTGCAGAATACGCCATTGAAGATTGGCAACACGCTGTATGTCTGCGGCTATCTTAATAAAGTGGTCGCCCTGGACGCATCAACAGGCAAGAAGCAGTGGGAGTTTGATCCGGGTATTACGCCTGAGTCGGTGCCTTATACTCCGTCATGCCGCTCTATGGCCTACTATCAGGACGCTGGCGTTTCCACCACAGCAGCCAGCTCTGGTGCTGCTGCCTGTGAACGCCGCGTCATTGTCGGTACGCTCGATGCTCGCGTTATTGAGCTTGATGCGCAGACAGGCAAGCGCTGTCAGGACTTCGGCAAGAACGGCGAGGTCAGCATCACCGATGATATGGGCAAGATTTATCACGGCTATGTCTCAATCACCTCACCTCCTGCGGTTATCCGTGACACGCTGGTGGTTGGCCACACCACGGTTGACGGGCAACGTGCTTTTGGTCCGGCAGGTGTGACGAAAGCTTACGACGTCAAGACGGGTCGACTGAAGTGGGTATGGGATGCCGCCGATCCCCAAAACACCGCGCCGCGTACCGGCGATGATCAGTACAAACGCGGTTCACCGGACGTATGGGCTCCCTTCACGGGTGACGACAAGCTGGGCCTGGTGTATCTGCCCGTAGCCAACGCTTCAGGGGATTACTACTCGAGTAGCCGCACGCCAAACGAGAACAAGTATTCTCCTTCACTGACTGCGTTGGATATTGAAACCGGCCAGCCGCGTTGGTCGTTCCAAAATACGCATAATGACGTTTGGGATTACGATCCGGGTGCTTCACCTACGCTCGTCGATTATCCTCAGGCGGACGGCACTAAAATTCCGGCAATAATCTTCCCCACCAAGAACGGTGAAACCTACGTGCTTAATCGCGCGACCGGTAAATCATTGTTCGGTGTTGAAGAACGCGCCGTGCCGCAGGGTGGCCTTGAGCCGCAGGCGCGCAGCAAGACTCAACCCTTCTCGCTGTTTAATTCGCTGGCCAAGCCTGATCTCAAACCTGAGAATATGTGGGGCCTGACGCCGATAGACCAATTGGTGTGCCGTATCCAGTTCGCTCAGGCGGATTATCGCGGTAGGTTTACGCCACCGAGTCTGGATAAACCGATCATCGATTACCCGGGTTACAACGGGGGCGTTGACTGGGGTGGTGTGGCGTTCGATCCGGCCCGAGGCCTGATCATTGCTAACTACAATGACATGCCCAACTATACCAAACTGGTCAGCCGTAAAGATGCGGATGCTATGGGCTGGAAGGCGCGTGATGTTCTTAATGACCCCGTCGCCGAAGCGCGTGCCGAAGGTGCTGGGGATCCACAAGAAGGCGTTCCTGTTGCGGTAAATGTTAATGCTGGCTGGCAGCTCCCGTTCACAGGTATGCTTTGCAAAGAGCCACCGTACGGCGGGATCCGCGCAATTGATATTCGCGATGGTCGAACTGTCTGGGATCGCCCGCTGGGCACCGCGCGCGAGAATGGTCCGTTTGGCTTGCCGACCGGTTTGCCTATCAACATTGGTACCCCGAACAACGGTGGCTCAGTGGTGACCCAGTCAGGTCTTATCTTTATTGCTGCCGCCACGGATAACCTTTTCCGTGCCATCGATATCACCACCGGCAAAACGATATGGTCAGTCGCCTTACCGGCGGGTGCGCAGGCTACACCGATGGTTTACGAGCAGGGCGGGCGCGAGTTTGTAGTGATTACCGCGACAGGTCACCATTTCATGCATACCCCACGCGGTAACTTCGTGATTGCCTACGCGTTACCTCAATAAACGTCGTTGTTAATTATCCCCTTATGAGTTTGACGCATAAGGGGATTTATCTCGTTTCACCCTTTCAAGAAATAATTAAGTCTATACACAAGAGCTAGGCTTTTTGGTACGTCATTATTTTGTCATTTTCTCGACAGACTTTTGTTGGTTCTCGCTGGGTATATTGTGAGTCACACCTTCACTTGAGTATCCATTATGAAATTACGCAATCTGTCTTTAATCGCCTCCCTTGTGCTTGCTGGAATGAGCGCCTCTGTTGTTCATGCCGACACAGCAACCAGCACAAAAACAACGTCTCCACAGGAAGTCACCAATATTGTTCTGGTTCATGGCTTATTTGCTGACGCCTCCAGTTGGTCTAAGGTTATCCCGTTGCTTCAGGCAAAAGGCCTCCATGTGACGGCAGTACAAAATCCAACGACCTCACTTGATGATGATGTCGCGGCGGTTAAACGTGCGCTTGCCTTGCAAAATGGCCCGGTTATTCTGGTGGCACACTCCTATGGCGGAATGGTGATCACCCAAGCCGGTAATGAGCCTGAAGTGAAAGGTCTGGTCTATATTGCGGCCCGCGCACCGGCCGCAGGAGAAGATTACCCGGCCCTGACAAAAAAATATCCAGCAGCTCCGGCTTCAGCAGGCTTAACATGGAATGACGGTTATGGGGCTTTGAGCGAATCGGCGTTTATTCATGATTTTGCGGGAGATTTACCTGTCAGTGAGGCCAAAGCCTACTACGCCGTACAACAGCCGATGGGTAAGGCTATCACCATGGCCAAAACGACAGTAGCCGCATGGCAATTCAAGCCAACGTTTTATGCGGTATCTACTGAGGATCGCACCATTAACCCCGATCTTGAGCGCTTTATGGCTAAACGTATGCACGCTCAAACGATAGAGTTAAAATCCAGTCACGTATCGTTAATATCCCAGCCAGTGGCTGTTGCAAATCTCATCATGAAAGCCGCCCACGTGCCGGGCTATTGAAAGTTCACGACGATAAAAAATAGAGACAAAGGGCGCATCATGCGCCCTTTGTCTCTATTCACAGATCCGAAACTGATATTACTGCACTAACCCTATATACCCTCAAGACTTTTTAAAACGCTTGCGTGAGCATTCGTGCTTTCAATGGGATGATACGTTCTAGGGGAAATATCTATCTGAAGTGCAGACATTTCTAATTTATTTACACTTGGTTACATTATTTTATTTAATTAGTATAATTGCAATCACTGCTGATACCAGTAGTAAATAATAACGTTAAAGGATGAACGAATGAAACGTATAACCCAAGTTGCATTGTGTGTCTCACTAGGACTGGCTTTTTCCACTGCTTTTGCGTCAACTGAATATCTCAGCAATGTATATATTGATGGCCCGACTACGATTAGCCGCGAATCAACACATGCGCGCTTTGAACTTAAAAATTCCGATGTGAATGAAAATGACATCAGTTGGTTTATTAATTATACAGCGTTAGGTGAATTCCCAGCTGAACGTGTTAGGGCAGTATTCCTTAAATCTTCTGGCAAAACGGCAACTACGGGTATTCCTTCGTTCCTGCCACGTAAGTCTCGCTTGCAAGCTGTTGTGGACAATAATGGTAAGTATGATGTCATCACCCATACATTTTGCCAGGATGGTTCGTTTTTTAAATGTGATGGCGTGAAAGTTACTGATTATGTAAACGCCGGGGCTAAAGCAGAGATCTCATTTGATATTCTCAACGGCAAGGAGGAACAAAATAAAAAATTCACCTATAAATGGGAAATGGACAACGCGACTACGCAGTTGTTGAAAAATACCAAGGTTGAAATTAACCATGACAAGCTTTCATTTATGGCGCCAAGTATCAGTAAAAGCCAAAAGGCAAAGTTTACAACAATTATCACAGTACCTACTGATGAACGCCGGTTAGACGTTGAAATATGCATTGTGGGCGCGGATAAAGGCAACTGCGGTGGGGTGGATAATAGTTCGCCGGCTGTATCTGATATCACGGCTTATGACTATTTATTGAGTGCTGATAAAATGGGGCAAATTGAGAAGGGTGATGTAGTGAGTTACAGAGGGATTATTTACACATGCGTTAATGAAGCACGATGTAATGCAATCGATCCGCAAGAACCTGTCATGGCTGATAATGCCTGGATTCGTAGTTATTTTTAAAGATATTGACCTTAGGAACCAAAGATTTTAAAGGGTTGAACAGATGATTTTAAGTTGCGGATTTTACTGTCGTTAAGAGACATGGGGTGGTCACTCCATAATCGAAGCGAAACGACCCCCAAATCAGGCCATCAATCTGAGTAACAACCGTAAAAGCAAAAAGCCCGCGCAAGTTTCCTTGTGCGGGCTTTTCTAAATTTGGCTCCTCTGACTGGACTCGAACCAGTGACATACGGATTAACAGTCCGCCGTTCTACCGACTGAACTACAGAGGAATCGTGTGAACGGGGCGCATCATATCCAGAGGGCGTGGGTGTGTCAACGCCAAATTACGATACGGCGTTCGACTGCTCAGCAACTGAGCAAAGTGAGCCAGAAATCAGCGTTCACCGGCATATTTTGGCTTACGTGGTGGAATGCTAACAGTCGCAGACTCGTCCACGGGCCTGGCGCATCAGGGGATCTTGCTTATAAAAACGGGTGAAATGGCCATAAACCAGTGGGAAGCGTTCAGAAAGAAGATCGGGGGCACTAAAGAAGTATTCGGAAAGCACCGCAAAACATTCTGCGGGGTCTGTTGCGGCGTAGGCGTCCATGCTGGCGGCCTCTTCGCCGACCATGTCAATTTCGTCCTGCAGGTTTTCCATGGCGGCGTGCAAGTCATGCTCCCATGCTACCACCTCACGTAGCGGAATAGGCGGAATACCGGTCGCCTCGCCGCCGTTGCGGATGTCAAGCTTGTGGGCGGCCTCGTGGATAACCAGATTAAACCCTGATGTGTCGAAAGAGTCCTGTACGTCTAGCCAGTTCAGGACGATTGGACCCTGATCCCAGCTTTGACCTGACTGAGTCTGCGTGCCGGAATGCACAATGCCGTTCTCGTCTTGCCAGGGTGTACTCACGATGAAGGGGGAGGGATAAAGCAGGATCTCATGAAAACCGTCGAGCCACTCAGCACCCAGTTCCATCACCGGTAGGGCGAAAAGCAGCGCAATTCTCGCCTGCATGGCCTCTTCAAGTTCAACACCTTGCAGGAGTTGCAATTTTTTTTGCTGCAAAAGCTGACCCGCGACGTGGATGAGCCGCTGTTGTTCATGGCTGTTTAAATCTGAAAAAAGGGGGATGTCTAGCGCCTGCTGCCATACTTCGCTTTTATCAATTATCAGTTCATTACTTTTCCACGGCCACTTGATCATGATTTTGCTCGCAAAGTGTGAACATTCAGTAGGTTATAAGAAAGTAGGGCTTAAATCCCGAAGAATAGTACCAATAATGGCGACTTATGCCACTTGAGCGTTCATCTTATCAAACGTAGCTCACGTTATTGTTTTCGTCGTGCCTGTTTCAATCAATTTTAGCGCTCTGCGCCAGTCTGTCTCTAGTATATAAGGCAGTATGCCTAAACAATTTGTCACTATTAATGATTCATTCTTGAAGCTAAACCCCTTAAAATTCGGCTCTTATAGCCCGCATATTGGCAATTTATCTGGGAAATTCCATGATCCGTTCTTTCAAAAAAGTGCTTTCCGTTTCTTTTCTGGCGTTCGCGTTGACCTCGGCCGCCGCTGTGGCCGCAGAGGCTCCCTCTTACGGGCCTCAACTGCAGGGTTTTGATTATCCTTATCCACTTAAACATTTTTCATTTAACTCTCAGGGTGTCCCGCTGCAAATGGGCTATATGGACGTGCAGCCGGTGGGTAAGAAAAATGGCCAAACGGTGGTGCTGATGCACGGCAAAAATTTCTGCGGCGCGACGTGGGGTGACACCATTAAGGCATTGCTGGGTAAGGGATACCGCGTCGTGGCGCCGGACCAGATAGGTTTTTGCTCTTCAACCAAACCGGAGCATTATCAATACACTTTTCAGCAGTTAGCGACGAATACCCACGATTTGCTCAAAAGTTTGAAAATTTCCAAAGCCGTTATTATCGGTCATTCAACCGGAGGCATGCTGGCTACGCGCTATGCGCTTATGTATCCGCAGCAGGTATCAAAACTGGTGCTGGTGAATCCTATTGGTCTTGAAGACTGGAAGGCCAAGGGCGCGCCTTATCGTACGGTGGATCAATGGTATGACCGCGAATTGAAACTGTCGGCCCAAAGCATCCACGACTATGAATTGAAAACGTATTATGTCGGTAAATGGAAGCCAGAATATGACCGCTGGGTCGATATGCTCGCGGGACTGAATAACGGTCCTGGGCACAAGCTGGTAGCGTGGAATTCGGCGCTGATTTACGACATGATCTTTACCCAGCCGGTGTTTTACGAGCTGAAAAATCTGCGTGTACCGACCACGTTGATGATTGGCACCTCCGATACCACCGCGATTGGCAGCGACATTGCTTCACCGGAGGTCAAGGCAAAGCTGGGGCATTACAACGTGTTAGGCAAGCAGGCGGCGAAGCTTATTCCGCATTCTAAACTGGTTGAATTTAAGGGATTGGGGCATGCCCCACAGATGGAAGAACCCGAGAAGTTCAATCAGGCCTTGTTCAAAGTACTGCGTTGATTGATCGCTCAATATAGTGATGAGAACCCATGAATTTGGGGGATCCTGCGATAATGGATCCCCTTTTTGAGCGACGTAACGATGTCCAATTTACGTGAATAAGTGATTAACGTAGATTTTCAGGAAAATCTTGGGGTAATTCACTGGCCGCGCAGTTAATCACGTCGTCATTGTCCGTACCACAGTCGCGCACAAAAGTGATAGTGGCGAATTCGTCAATCACTTCGGTTGGATAAGCCGGACCTGCCTCGCGGTAGGCTTCCATTTTTGCAATATGCTCGTTTTGGAAGCAGACGGTTTTTTGAGGATTGTTCATCACCCAGCGCGGAAAGAATATTGTGCCGTGAAACACCTTGTCGGCTAGGTTGACTATCAGGCTGACGTCGGTTCCGGTCGGCTCGGTCCATGAAACTTTATACACAAGCTGCGCCACCCTAACGATGTAGGCATGCTGGTCTTTGACCCAGCGGTTGGCCACGATGCCGCTGTGAATGCGGTAGTCGAGCGTGGTGGCATTTTTAACGTAGATCTCATAGTTCCAGCCATTATCGTAGGTATAAACCACGTGTTTGCCCAAAAAACCGCTTAAGTCTGTTTTATCAAAGCTGCTCATTGTTATCTCCTCGATGGCCTGTGATGCCGTGATTTGTTGCGATAGAACTAATCTACTCCTTGCAAATTCGATTGAATAACGCTGATATACGATGATATATATCTAATAATTAGATGGATTAGCTATGGAACTGCCACATACTACGCTGGAACAGTGGGTTGTATTACAGACGGTGGTCACTGAAGGAAGCTATGCTCAGGCGGCGGCAGTGCTGTTTCGCAGTCAGTCTTCAGTTAGTTATGCGCTTTCTAGCCTACAGGAGCGGATTGGGTTGCCGCTGTTGAAAGTTGTTGGGCGCAAAGCCGAGTTAACCGAGCAGGGCAGAGCGCTGCTGTCTCAGGCGCAGCCGTTGATCGCAGCCTTTACTCAGCTTGAGGCCCGAGCGCATGGATTACGTCAGGGAGCACGCACGCAGATAAGCCTGGTGGTGGATGCAGTGTTTGCCAAAGAAAGCCTTTTTTCAGCCCTGCAGGCTTTTCAACAGACTTTTCCCGACACCCAGCTGCAGTTGACTGAAATTTTACGTAATGAAACCGATCGCCAGCTGCAGGCGCGCACTGCCGATATCTACATCACCACTCAGCCCGCCGAAAATACCCTTAACAGCCGCTGGTTGGTTGACGTGGAGTTTGTACCGGTGGTCAAAAGCGGCCACCCTCTGTTGTTGAGTACAGTGCCGATTAGCAATACCGAGTTGGCGCGTTACCCATTGATAACGCTGGTAGACCGGGACTCGCAGCGTGACGAAAAACGTAAGCCTTATGAGACGGTAAACTGGAGTTTTACCACGATTGAATCGGCTATTGAGGCAATTGCACACGGCGTGGGCTACGGCTGGGTGCCGCTGCACAGCGTAAAGGCGCGTTTGCAGAGCGGTGAACTGATCATGCTGCCGTTGGGGAAACGCGCGGTGCGTAAAACGGCGCTGTATCTGAGCTACAACAGTGAAAAACACAGTTATGACCCGACGCTCAACGCCTTTGTAGCAGAAATTGAGCGGCGGGTCGGTTCATCATGATTTACTGGGCCGTTCTACAGCTCTTAAAGATATCCAGCGTGGGATCAATAGCCGCGGTTTTAACGTCCATGGCATCAAGAACGGTATGGAACAGGTTATCCTGCGAATAGTCATTCTTTGCCGCTTCGGCCTGTAAACAGCTCAGCGAAATTCCCTGTGCTGACGCGTACTGCGGCGAAAGCCAGAACATCATCGGTACGTGAGTTTGCTGCGGCGGTGCAACGCTGTAAGGCGTGCCGTGCAGATAGAGGCCATCTTCGCCCAGTGACTCCCCGTGGTCCGACAGATAAATCATCACGACATTGTACTTGTCCTGGTACTGCTTCGCCTTGGCAATCACCTGCGTCAGCACGTAGTCGGTGTAACGCACGGTATTGTCATAGGTATTGACCAGCTGTTCGTGACTGCAGTTTTCAATATCACTTCTCTCACAGTCGGGCATAAAGAAGCGGAAACTGTCGGGATAGCGCTGATAATAGGTCGGGCCGTGGCTGCCTATCAGGTGCAAGCCAATCAGTTTGTTCTTTCCGTCATCGACAATTTTGTCGTCCAGGTTTTCGAGCAAGGCGGCGTCGTAGCAGGTTTCACCGTCGCAGAATTTGCCGTCTTTTTTGGTATCGAGGGTGACGTTTGGCACACGATCGCACACGCCTTTACACCCTTCGTCGTTGTCTTTCCAATAAACGGAGACACCAGCACGCTGTAAAATATCGAGGAAACTGTCACTGCGATGCGCTCGTTCGTTGTTGAAATCGACGCGCTTCATGTCGGAAAACATGCAGGGGACGGAGACGGCCGTGGCCGTACCGCATGAACTGACATGATTGAAGAACACCGTGTCCGGCGTTTTTTGCGTGAAGCTATTGGTTGGCTTGTCGTACCCGTTGAAGGACTGATTCTGGGCGCGGCCTGTTTCGCCAATAACCAGGAACATCAGCGTCGGTTTTTCTCCGGCTTTTTGTACCAGTTTGGCATCGGTGCCCACTTTTTCATACGGCAACGGCGTGCTCAGATACTTGTGATTAATGTACTGAAAACCGCTGTAGAGGTAGTTGGTCGGCAATATTTCGAGATTTAGTGTACGGTTATTGCGGCCCACCGAGGCATAGTCTTTGTAATAAAGGGTCGCTACGCCCCCGATAAGCGCGAGTGAGACAAGCATTGAAAGTACGCGCACGCCGAGCCGTTTAAGTACCGTCTGATTATAAACGACCGGCACTTTGAGCAGCAGCAGCGCGGGCAACAGGCCGGTGAGCACAAACCAGATAACGACAGACGCGTTTAAATAAGAGGAAGCTTCACTTTGCTGGGTTTCAGCAATGTTTTCAATCATCCCACGGTCAAATATCACATGGAACACCAGCTGCGCATAGGCGGCGATGGCACTTATCAGTAGCAGGATAATAAAGAACGGCTTTAAAAGGGGTTTAAAGGTAAAAGGCGTAAATACAAAGTTCAGTGCGGCAAACAGCACCACCGGAATAGATAAGGCAAAGCCAATTTTGTAAGCCGAAAGAGCATGCAAGATTTGATAAAAATGCTGCAGAACCGGGAAGTTGACTACAAAAGTGAAATAAAGGCTTAGCAACAACGTCAGCCAAAAATAGCTGATTTTAGGAATGAAATTTCGCAATGCTGGCTCCAATTGGCTCAGGTTGGCAAAGATGCCTAAGAAAAACTGGCTTTAACGCATGCCGCGTTGAGCCGATCGCACATGCTGAACCGTTAAGCTTAAGAAAGCATTAATAATTAATTTCACGAACGTTCAACCCTTACAAGGTTCAAAAAATATATAAATTAAACCATGCTGGGTTAGCTGCCATTTTTCTTTAGTCTATGTGAGTCAGGTCACGTTTGGGCTTTGTTAACGCATGAGTCCCCCTGCATACCGCAGACAAAGAGTATTCACTCTCCTTTTCCTGCTCATTCCCTCCTTAATTTCGCCTTATGCGAATTAATTGCCGGTGTTTGTTTTCCTGTTCTCAGGGGAAGGGACATCTGGAGATTTTCTAACGTGATCCACTCTTCTGCCGTTATCGCGGGTAACAGTATTATTGAAAAGGGCGCGATTATCGGTGCAAACGTTCGCATCGGTCCCTTTTGTCATATTCAAAGCAATGTAGAAATAGGTGAGGGAACGATTGTTCTTTCCCATGGCGTGATTAACGGACATACCCGCATCGGCAGGGATAATTTTATCGATAGATTCTGCTCACTCGGTGAGATTAATCAGGATTTGAAGTATCGGAATGAGCCGACTCGGCTGGAAATTGGCCATCGTAACCAGATTGGTCAGAAAGCGACGTTTCATCGCGGTACTGTGCAGGGTTCGGGCGTAACGACCATCGGCGATGATAATATTTTTCTTAATCAGGTGCATATTGGACACGATTGCGTGGTGGGTAACGCAGTTGAAATTGGCCTCGGCGGCGTGCTGGCCGGACACGTTGAGGTAGATAACCAAGTGTGTCTCGGCAAGCTTGCCGCGGTGCATCAGTTTTGTATTCTTGGACGAGCCTGTGAAGTGTTGGCTGGCTCATGCGTGGTACAGGATGTTCCGCCGTTTGTCCTCGCCGAAGGTAATAGATGCAGGCCGATTGAGGTCAATGAAGCGGCGCTGCTGCGCTGGGTCGAGGACCCGCATTTAAGGCTAATTATTCGCCAGCTTTATCAGCGCATGTATCACTGTGCGGAGCCTATCGAGGACGTGAGGGAGGAAATTGCACACCAGCAGCAAGAATATTCGATGCTGGTGTGCTTTGAACACTTCTTTGCTCGCTCAAAGCGCGGCATTATTCGCTAAGCGCTGGCACAGCCTCTGTTCTCGCCCAACTCGGTGATGGCAGAGGCCCTGTGGTTATCAGGCCTCCAATGCCAGCAGGGCAAACGTTGCCAGCCAGTGTTCACCCGCATAATCGCTGTCGAGATGACCCAGCGCGCTGTTCAAGTGTTTATCGGCTGAGCGAGTCAGCAGGGTAATGCGAGCATCCCCAGCAGGCAGTGCGGCAGCAAGCGAACGCTGACACCAGGCACGGCTGAGGTTTAATCCATCCAGGTGACCAATTTTTCCGTCGGTGCGGTCGGTGACCGTAGCGGGAACAAACAGCGTTTCAGGCTGCCCCTGCGCCAGATGCGGCAGAAATCGACCAAACCAGGTAATAAACGCCTGAGGTGCCAATACGCGGCGCATCAGTTCGGCCTCCATTAGCGATGGCGAAAGAAACTCATCACCTCCCGGTTCCCACGCTTGACAGTTCACGTCTTCCAGATGCCAGCGCAGCGCCGTCTCTTCAATCAATGAAGCCAGCTTTTTACGCGACGCACTGCGGGCGTAGTCGAGCGTCAATGCCAGTGCGAAAGCCGTATTAAAATGGCTGCCGACGCGCAGAGGATAAGTGGCCTTGGGCAAAAAATCGCAGAAGCTTTTGACGAAAAATTCAGTCATTGGTGCCAGCGTTTTTGCCCAGCCTTTCGCCTGCGGTAAGGTCATGGCATCAAGCTGTTGAGCCAGCGCCAAAAACCATGCCCAGCCGTAAGGACGTTCGAAGCCGTTATGCTGTTTTTGTTGCAGGTAGTGCATCTCGCCCGCCACGTTCTCAGCGGTAAAATGTGCGTCTACCACGGCAATAATTTTGTCACGCTCTGGCAGTTCGGGATAACGCTCGAGCAGGCGCAGCAGCAGCCAGTAGCCGTGAACGCAAGAGTGCCAGTCATAGCTGCCGTAGAAAATAGGGTGCAGCGCGCGCGGTCCCTGTGCGTCTTCGGGGCCTGAAAGCGCGTGCGTCAGCTTATTCGGGTATTCACGGGTTAAATGATTTAACGCCAGTGAGGCAAAGCGTGACGCCATCTCTGGCGTCAATTGTAGGGTATTCGGCTGATTCAATTAACCGCCTCCATGAGTGTGCAGCTTCAGTTAGAAGCGGAACACGAAGAAATACAAAAACGCCGTGTTGACCAGCAGCAGTAACAGCCCGGTCATCGCCTGGGTTTTGATCACCGCATACTTGTCCTGTAACTCCAGCAGCGCCGCAGGCACGATGTTGAAGTTGGCGGCCATTGGGGTCATCAGCGTGCCGCAGAAGCCTGAAAGCATGCCGATTGCGCCCATAATGGCCGGATTGCCGCCCAACTGATGAACGATCAGCGGTAAGCCGATACCGGCGGTCATCACCGGGAATGCAGCAAAGCCGTTACCCATGATCATAGTAAATAATGCCATGCCAAAGGTGTAGGCGATCACAATTGCCAGCGGTGAGCCCATCGGGATCACATCTTTGACCAGATTGGCGACCACGCCGCCCACGCCCGCCAGTGCAAACAGGCCGCCCAGCGCCGCCAGCATCTGAGGCAAAATGGCCGCCCAGCCAACGGTATCCATCGTCTGTCCCGCGGCTTTAATCGATTTGATTGGCGAGTCGCGCAGCATCAATAATGCGACTAAAAACGCGACCAGCGTGCCGATAACCAGCGAAATCAGGGTCACGTTCTTGGTTTCGACCAGCGGTGTATATTTTAGTGTCAGGGTGCCTACCAGAGTGACCAACGGAATCAGCAGGGCAGGGATAAACAGTTTGTTTCCAAAGCGTTTGGCGTTGGCTTCGCGCTTAAGCTCAACGCCGGGCAGGTTGGCGTCATTTTTACCTTTACCTAGCTGACCGGTTCCTGCAATAACGGCCAGTAAAATGGCCATGCAGCCGGTAACAAAATGCGGTAACTCCGTGCCGACCAGGAAGGTTATGGCATAAATTCCCCAGAACAGCGCATTGATGAAACGTTTTGGATTGGTGTTATCGCGCAGGTTAAAAATAGCAAAGGCGGCAAACAGCAGTCCGGCAATAATATATACGGTATTTAAAGTGATCATTTGCCGAGGCTCCCGTGCTGGCCGTCAAAGCGTTTGGCAAGCGAGCGGTCAAGCAGCCAAAGGCGAATAAAGTGGATAATCAGGGCGGCGATGGCCGTTGGGATCGCCCACACGGAAAGATGCAGCGGTTCCACAAACACGCCATTTTGGTCCAGAAAGCCTTTGATCAGCAGGATCGACTGCACGGCAATAAAAATATCTTCACCAAAGAATACCGCGATGTTATCCACCGCAGCCGAATTGGCGCGAATTTTCTGGCGTACGTCGTTAGGCAAGTCGCCATATTTGGTGGTCGCAGCGGCCTCTGCCATCGGTGCGATCAGCGGGCGAACCATCTGTGCGTGGCCACCCAATGAGGTCAAACCCAGTGCGGCGGTTAACTGACGGATTAGAAAATAGAGCATCAGCACGCGACCCGTGGTCGCCGCATGTATTTTAGAGATCAGATGCTTAGCCTGCTCTCTCAGCCCGCTGCGCTCGAGAATGGCAATTACCGGCAGGGTGAGCCACACCAACCCCATATAGCGGTTGTCGGTAAACGCTTTGCCGAATGCGCTAACGATTTCGACCGTTTGCATACCGCCGGCCAGACCGGTCGAGATACCGGCAATAGTGACGACCAGCAGCGGATTAAACCGCAGCGCGAAGCCAAGGACGACGATGGGAATACCAATAAGAACCCACATTTTTTAACCCCTGTTGTTAAACTTTTTATACAAAAGTAATCGCGTGATGTAGAGTGAAAACAGTCTTATAAGATTGATTTATAGGTATATGTTTTTTATTAAAATATTTAATTAAAAATGCATTTAAAACAGCAAGACCGGAAAGTAACAAGCAGCGGCTCGTTAAGCAAGTTTCATTGTCGGAGGCATCATAGGATTTTGCGATAATGTGGAGGCGGGCAGAAAAAGCAGGGCATAACCCGACGCAAGGCCGGATTATTGAGTGGCGGGACGCACGGCGTATTATTCGTCTTCATCGTCCCCATAAAACTTCACGCCCAGCTTAATCAGCTCGCGGCCCTGAGATTTACGATGCAGGTTAGTGTCGCGTAGTGAGTACACGCAGCCGCAGTACTCCTGTTGATAAAAGTGTTCGCGTTTGCTGATTTCAACCATGCGTGCCGCACCGCCTTTTTTACGCCAGTTATAGTCCCAGTAAACCATTCCCGGATAAGGCGCGGCCGAACGGTGACCGCAGCCGTTGATCTGTTTCATGTCTTTCCAGCGCGAGATGCCAAGCGAACTGGAGATAGCGGTGTAGCCGTGCTCAAACGCGTAAAGTGCGGTTCGCTCGAAGCGCATGTCAAAACACATGGTGCAGCGAATGCCACGCTCTGGCTCTTTTTCCATGCCGCGTGCGCGTTCAAACCAGTTATCAGTATCGTAATCTGCATCGATAAAAGGAATGTTATGCTGTTCGGCAAAGCGAATGTTCTCCTCTTTGCGCAACAGGTACTCCTTTTGCGGGTGAATATTGGGATTATAGAAAAATATCGCGTACTCGATCCCTGAAGCCTGAATAGCCTCCATCACCTCGCCGGAGCAGGGCGCACAGCAGGAGTGCAGCAGCAGTTTGTTATGCCCGTGCGGCAGAGAAAGAGTGTCACGAATTAAATCGGTCATGTTTTAGCCTGTCAGTTCACATTGCTTTGTTTACTTTTAATAAATAGATGATAGAGAACTGAATTCTCCTGTCAAAAGTTTGATGAACCTGGCTTATGATTCTAGGCGAAGAAAGTTCAGTGCTATGATGTTTAAAAGGGCGGGGCGTGACCCGTGATTACGTTAAGTAAGGATGCAGAAATGCAAATAATGAGACCACATCATATCCGTTGGCTGAGTTTATTTATCATCCTGGGCGGGCTATTCGTGATCCTTCCGCTGCATCTATTGGGATGTTTTATTTCGGGCTTTATCGTTTATGAATTGGTTAATGCGCTGACCCCACATTTTCAAAAAATCATTCGCGGTGAACGTGCGCGTTGGCTGGTGGTGGCGCTGATTAGCACCGTCGTGGTGAGCGCGCTTATTCTGGCGGTGATGGGCATAGTGACCTTCCTGCTGCACGATGTTCGCAATCCGGCGGCCTTTAATGACAAGGTGAGTCACCTGCTTAGCGATGCGCAAAGTCGGCTTTCACCGGTGATGCTGCACTATTTGCCGGCTAACCTTGAGGAGCTGCAGCGCGAGTTTATTCAATGGATGCGCGAGCACGTTGTAATGCTGCAAACAGCGGGAAAAAATGCGGCGCACACCTTCGTGACCATGCTGGTGGGGATGATTCTGGGGGCGATTATCTCGCTGCAAAGGGGCGTTGGAGAAGAACAGCATGCGCCGTTGAAAAATGACCTGATGCAGCGGATGCGTTTGCTGAGTCAGTCGTTTCGCAATGTTGTTTTTGCACAATTTCAGATTTCACTGATCAATACCGTTTTGTCGGGCGTGTTCCTGTTCGGCATTTTGCCGATGTTCGGCATTCATTTACCGCTGTCGAAAACGCTGGTGGTGTTTACCTTCGTCTGCGGACTGCTGCCGGTGGTGGGGAATTTAATCTCCAATGCGGTTATCTGTATTGTGGGTTTGTCGATTTCGCTTTGGGTAGGAGCCATAGTACTGGGCTATTTGATTATTATTCATAAGGTTGAGTACTTCCTGAACGCCAGGATCGTCGGTACGCGCATCAATGCAAAATCCTGGGAAGTGCTGCTGGCGATGCTGATATTTGAATCAGCCTTCGGCTTGCCGGGTGTCGTTGCGGCACCTATCTACTATGCTTATCTCAAGAGTGAGCTGAAAACTGCACGACTGATTTAATCCCTCTTACTCCAGCGTCCCTGCAAGACGTATCAAATATTGGTTAAGCCTGTACGCTGTGCAGCGCTTAACCAAAAATCTTGAAAAAAACAGATTTAGGCAAGTACTGGCGAGGATCGTTATAACGATGTTCCTTTTAAAGTCTTCATAATCCATACCGGCGGCGACCCTCTGGTCGTCGCCTGAATTCTTTCGTTATCCCTCAGGAGAAAACAGATGACTCTTAACGTCCGAGGTTTTGCCGCACAGTCCCCAGAGACCGAGCTGGCACCCCACAACTTTATCCGCCGCGACCCACGCGATACCGATGTTGTTATCGACATCAAATACTGCGGCGTTTGTCACTCCGACATCCATCAGGCGCGTAACGAATGGCACCAGAGCGTTTATCCGCTGGTTCCAGGTCATGAAATCATTGGTCACGTGACGCACGTTGGCTCAAAAGTGACTCAGTTTAAAGTCGGCGATTCCGTCGGCGTTGGCTGCATGGTTGACTCTTGTCAGCACTGTGAAAATTGCGAAGCAGACCTCGAGCAGTACTGTCTCGAAGGCGCGACCATGACCTACAACACGCCTGACCGTCATGACAACATGATGACCTACGGCGGCTATTCTGAGCAGATCGTTGTTTCCGAGAAATTTGTTCTGCGCGTGCCAGAAGCTCTCGACTTTAAGGCGGCTGCACCTCTGCTGTGTGCGGGTATCACCACTTACTCTCCATTGAAACATTGGGGCGTGAAAGCGGGCCATAAAGTCGCGATCGTCGGTCTGGGCGGTTTGGGCCACATGGGTCTGAAGTTTGCTCACGCGATGGGCGCAGACGTGACACTGTTCACCCGTTCTGCCGGCAAAGAGCAAGAAGCTCGCCGCCTGGGTGCCAACCACGTTGTGCTGTCTACCGATGAAAAACAGATGGCAGAAGTGAAAGGCCACTTTGACTTTATTCTCGACACCGTGCCTCATCAGCACGACCTTAACCCGTACCTCGACACGCTAAAACGTGACGGCGTACATATTCTGGTGGGTCTGATTGAGCCGGTAGAGCCTGCGGTTCACGCCGGTAAACTGATCATGGGCCGTAAAAGCCTGGTTGGTTCACTGATCGGCGGTATTGCTGAAACTCAAGAAATGCTGGACTTCTGTGCCGAGCACGACATCGGCTGTGACGTTGAGATGATCAAAATGGATGAGATCAACGAAGCCTACACCCGCATGTTGAACAGCGACGTGAAATATCGCTTCGTTATCGACATGGACTCACTGAAAAACGCGTGATAAACCGCGCTTTTTAGTTATTTAGACGTTTCTGGCGCCTGTTCACTGCCGTGGACAGGCGCTTCTTGTTTAAATTTCACCTTTCCTTTCCCTGCCGACTTCTCCCGCTGTTGCCGCAGTGGTATTCTTCTGCTTTCGCCGAGCGAAGGAAAATCAGTGGCTAAGAATTTTGATGAATTAATCAGAGATATAGATCTGATTATTGAACACGTAGACAACCTGAAGAACCTGCCACCGCGCAACAAGCCGAGCCCGCAGAGTGCGCCTGCCGAAAAGCTGGCCTACGACTCGTTCTCTGAAATTTTTGCGCTGAAAGCAGTGATGCGGGCTTTTATCTCGTCTGTTGATACCATCGTTAAAGTACAGATCGCTCATAAAGTCGAGCAGGACATCGGCCATCTTGAGAACCGGGTGCGTTCGATTGGCGGAGACAGTGCAAAAGCTGAGGATTTGGCGCAAATCACGGCCTACGTGCGCCACGCCGTGTCAGAAATGATGGAGTAACCTCCTTACAATCTACACAAACCATTGACGCTGAATGTTTTTCCCGACATCAATTTCGGATAAAAGCCTTCAGCGTTTTTTTATTTCCATTTTCTTAAACCGTTTTTAACAGCAACTTATTTAAAAACAGCAGCATAAACGATGATTAAACCATCGTTATGCTCGTAAATAAGACAGTTTAGGGTGATTACTCACAGTAACTGTTAAAAAGAGTTGCTATTGATCGGCAGTCATGAGTAAATAGCTCTCGGCCTGTGGTACAGACCTATTTATGCACGACATCCTGAGTAAAGTTGTTCCAATTTAATGAGTTATCTTTGATAACACTGATCTGACGAATTTCCTTCTTAGTGCCTCCATAAGTAACGACTGAAATCCGGCTATAACATGCCCATGGCGGCAAAATTTATATTTAAAAGGTAATTCGCATGTCAAATTTGATGAAAGGTCAAGTTAAGTGGTTCAACGAGTCTAAAGGCTTTGGCTTCATCACTCCTGCAGACGGCAGCAAAGATGTATTCGTACATTTCTCTGCAATCCAGGATCAAGGTTTCAAGACCCTGGCTGAAGGCCAGAACGTACAGTTCTCTATCGAGAACGGTGCTAAAGGTCCGTCAGCGGCTAACGTTACCGCTATCTAATCTCGCTTATTCGCTGTTTTACAGCGCATAAAGTAGATTACAAAAACCCGCTGATGCGGGTTTTTTATTGTCTTTTTTTGGCCTCAAGAATAATTTCCTTTTCCGACGCCAACCTCTTAATCTCTGTATCTCCTCATCTTTTTCTTGCGCTTTGTCATTTCCCTCGCGCAATGTACTAGAATAAACTGACGATGAAGACATCCATACTTCACGCCATCGCGGCTCAAATCAATTTCACGAGGCACTCTAATGAAGGTTAACGATCTGGTGACGGTAAAAACTGACGGTGGTCCGCGTCGCGAGGGTAAAGTTCTGGCAGTTGAAACATTTTATGAAGGGGTGATGTATCTGGTCTCGCTGGAGGAGTATCCGGCAGGCATTTGGTTCTTTAACGAAACACAAAGTAAAGACGGGACTTTCGTTGAGCCGCGTGACGCGCATTAATCTCCGTATTGCTGGTGTAGAATGTCCCACCTGCGTCCAGTTTTCTTTGCAGGTGGGAGAGTTCTCCCGTTCGGGGCACGAGAATATTAGCCCGTTACACCTCTTTTCTGCATTCAATCATCGATTGTAGCGCCAAATCAATATCAACTTCTTCCGTCATCCAGTTGACCAGCGCCGCGCGAATACCGGGTTTACCGGCTAACGTAGTCGCCGTGCAGCGAACCACGCCCCCTTTGTCTAAGAGTTTAAGAAACTGATTACGTCTGGCGACTTCAACCGGCGTGCCATCGGCGGAATCAAGGGCAAAACAGACCACATTCAGTAAAACCGGTGTCAAAAGCCTAAATCCCGAGGTGTGTTCTAATTTACTTGCCAGTTTTTTTGCCAATTCAACGTTTCTATCGATAATCTCGGCGATGCCGTCACGGCCATAGGCCTTTAGTGCCATCCAGACCGGTAAAGCGCGAAAACGACGCGAGTTCTCCGGCGTAAGATGCAGGTAGTTGTCTGGCCTGACGCTCGGTGGCTCGAGATAGGCAGAGTGATTTTGAAATACCTGAACCTGCAAGGCGAGATGCTGCCCGGCGGTAAACTGCACCGCGCTGTCGTAGGGTACGTTCAACCATTTGTGAGCATCAACGGTGATAGAGTCGGCCTGTTGCCAGCCTTCAAGCAGTGGCGCATAGCGCGTAGATGCTGCAGCTACGCCGCCAAACGCCGCATCAACGTGCAGCCAAAAGCCAAAACGTTCACGCAGTGACAGCAGGGCGGGCAGGTTGTCGAAGGCCACGGTATTAACCGTTCCGGCACTGGCCAGCACCAGGGTTGGCAGGCCATCATTTTCGATGAGCGCCTGTTCCAGGGCTATCGGGTCAATGGCTTCACTGTTGGGCAGCGTCGCCACGTTGACCAGCGCATCGCGGCCAATTCCGAGCATGCTTAACGCCTTTACGCTGCTAGAGTGCGCCGCCGCAGAAATCACCCTAATAGGGCCGAGTGCGTGCAGGCCCTGTTGGGCAACATCTACGCCGCGTTGTTGTCCCAGCCATTGCCGCGCAATCGCCATGCTAACAAAGTTAGCCATGGTGGCGCCGCTGACAAAAGAGCCGCACTGGCTCTCCGGCAGCCCCAGCAGCTGTTTTAACTGGCTAATGGTTGCCAGTTCGATAGCCGATGCTACAGAGTCAAAATGCAACTGGGTATTCTGGTCAATCGCGCTCACTAGCCAATCTGCGGCCAGCGCCGCCGGCGTCGCCCCCCCGGTGACAAACGCGAAGTAGCGAGGGCCCGCGCTGGCAGAGAAACCTTGAGCATAATCTTGCCAGAATTGTGCTATTGCCTGCTGCGCTCCCACGCCGGTTTCCGGCAGCCGATCGTCACCGAGCTTTAAGTGTTGATGTTCTTCGGGGGCACAAACGGGGCGTTCAGGGAGAGCGCTAAGGTGTGCTAGCGCAGTATCACAGGCCTGTTTCAGAATCTCGGGTAGGTGGTCCAAGTCGTGTTGCAAAAGAGAAT
This sequence comes from Rouxiella sp. S1S-2, assembly GCF_009208105.1. Lineage (NCBI taxonomy): Bacteria > Pseudomonadati > Pseudomonadota > Gammaproteobacteria > Enterobacterales > Yersiniaceae > Rouxiella > Rouxiella sp. S1S-2. The sequence continues at coordinate 3,347,319 of NZ_WFKL01000001.1, read as the reverse complement.
GCATAAATAACGTCCTGTTGAAGTCGCAATAACGGAGGAAAAGCGGTAATAAAATCTACGCTAGCTTATTTATTCGACGCTGAATAACGACTTATTTTCATGTTGAAGCAGATAAATTACGGACGTAAAGGCTCATTGGTTGCCATCCTCAGAAAGGATACCGGGCGTTTTTTGTTTATGACGTGTAACAGAATGGTCTTAAAAATCATTGTATAAGCGGGCCGTAATGCCAGGGATGAACGGCTTTACAGGTAATGCATATTTTATGCTCAGCCCGCGTGTACTCTAGCCTTAACACGCCGGAACTGCATTATGTTGCAAGCACTTTATTAGCCGAATGAATTCAATTTATGGTACTCGTGATGTGAATTTTAAGTTAGCCTTGAGGTCGTAATTTTTAACCTCGATGGCACCGCTGTTTAACGATGTTTGAGTTTGCTCGCATCCCAGAAAGTGCTGTCGGGATCATACATTTGCTAAGCCAAAGGAAACCTTTCCGGCATGGAACGAAGAGCATTTATTAAAGCTTCAATGGCGTTTGCTGCCTATTGTGGTGTGCCTGCAATGGCCTCACTGTTCACCGGTTCTGCCGAAGCGGCGCAGGGGAATGTAGCCGACGGCGGCGCTACCGCCTTTGATTTCTCCGTTTTGCAGAAAATGGCCGCTTCTTTAGCGAAACAACCCTATGGCGGCGCACCTGAGGCACTGCCGGATACGCTGGCGAACCTTACCCCACAGGCCTACAACAGCATTCAGTACGATCACGCCCATTCACTGTGGCACGATATTCCAAACCGCCAGCTGGACGTTGAGTTATTCCACGTCGGCATGGGCTTCAAACGCAGAGTGAAGATGTTTGCACTCGACGGTGACAAGAATCAGGCGCGTGAAATCCACTTCCGCCCAGAGTTGTTTAACTATCACGATGCGGGTGTTGATACCAAGCAGCTTGAAGGCAAATCGAATCTTGGATTTGCCGGTTTTAAAGTGAACAAGGCACCTGAGCTGACACAGCGCGACGTGGTCTCCTTCCTGGGTGCCAGCTATTTCCGTGCCGTTGACGACACCTATCAGTACGGTTTGTCTGCGCGCGGCGTGGCGATAGACACCTTCACCGACCAGCCGGAAGAGTTCCCGGATTTTGTCTCTTTCTGGTTTGAAACCCCTAAAGCTGACTCCACCACTTTCGTGGTTTATGCGCTGCTTGATGGCCCAAGCGTCACCGGAGCCTATCGCTTCACTATTCACTGCGAGCCAACGCGCGTAGTCATGGAAATCGACAAGCATTTGCATGCCCGTAAAGACGTCAAGCAGCTGGGCATTTCACCGATGACCAGCATGTTCAGCTGTGGCACCAACGAGCGTATGCGCTGTGACACTATTCATCCGCAGATCCACGACTCCGATCGTTTGGCAATGTGGCGTGGGAACGGCGAATGGGTTTGTCGTCCGCTGAACAATCCGCAGAAACTTCAGTTCAACGCCTATGAAGATGAGAATCCAAAAGGTTTTGGTTTGCTGCAGCTGGATCACGATTTCAATGATTATCAGGACGTGATCGGCTGGTACAACAAGCGACCTAGTCTGTGGGTAGAGCCAAAAGGCAACTGGGGTAAAGGATCGATTAATCTGATGGAGATCCCGACCACCGGCGAAACCCTCGATAACGTAGTGTGCTTCTGGCAGCCTGAAAAGCCGATTAAAGCGGGAGATTCAGTAGACTTTAGCTATCGCCTTTACTGGAGCGGCGAGCCGCCTGTGCGTAGCCCAATGGCCAAAGTATTGGCAACCCGCACCGGCATGGGCGGATTCCCAGAAGGCTGGGCGCCAGGTGAGCACTATCCCGCGGTGTGGGCACGTCGTTTTGGCGTGGACTTCATTGGTGGGGAGCTCAAAGCCTACGCTGATAAAGGTATCGAACCAGTGATAACGGTGTCATCAGGCAAGATAGGCAGCATTGAGATTCTTTACGTTCAGCCGTTTGACGGATATCGCATTCTTTTCGACTGGACGCCAACCAGCGACTCGGTTGAGCCGGTTGAGCTTCGTATGTTCCTGCGTTCGCACGACCATGCTCTGAGTGAAACCTGGTTGTATCAGTATTTCCCACCGGCAGCGGACAAGCGTAAGTACGTAGACGATCGCCAGATGTCTTAAACTGGAAAGTTTTTGATTTCAGAAGATAAGTAGTGGCAGGTGCAAGTGAATGCCGTATATTTTACGGCGTTCGCTTTATTTCTTGCTTGCTCGTGACATTGACTTCGGTATTTAACGAATTAAAAAGCCTTAACCAATAAACCGCTTTTAACGTCGTGACCGTGCTTAAGCAGATTATCAAAAGACCCTTCCGTTTTTTTCAGCTGTTCCAAAAACTCCTCAGGCGATAAATCGTGCGCTTTGCTGCTCATATAGGCCAATGCTAATTCTTTTGCCTGATAACGTTGAAAGTTGTACATAAAATTCCTATTAATCATCATTAATAATAAAATAGATAGCTTACAACGTGCTGGCTTTAGCAACTGACTATCTCTCTCGATGGCGTTATTTTCGCGGATCGACTTCGCAAGGTAAAACCGTTTTTATAGATAGATTTGATAGTTGAAATTAAGCAAAAGCTAAGTGGTTTTTAAGAAATACGGTCAAATCAATAATAACCCGACTGAATATTATTATTAAGTTAACTAAGTGTTATAAAGTTGTTTCGTTGAAGGTGTAAAGATTAAATATTGAATAAAATTATTTTAACTTATTGATTCAATGTCACATTTTAGTTATTTAGTCACGATTATTTCACCCATCGGTAATGAGTTTTGGTGTGTTGGAGACTAAGCTGAACGCCATGCATTCAGTAAGGACTATTTCCCAATCATAAAAACCAATCATAAAAACTTCCAATACAGAGGTGTGAATTATGAGTAAATTTATCTTTTCTTCCCCACGTAAATACGTTCAAGGTCGTGGCGTAATTGACGAACTCGGCGAATACCTCCCCGCGCTAGGCGGAAAATCTTTTCTGATAGCGGATGAAATGGTGTGGGGTATTGTCGGTGAGCGAGTCAAGCGCTCGTTGGATAAAGCCAATGTTGAATTCAGCTATGAACTGTTTAACGGTGAAGCTTCAAGCAACGAGATAACCCGACTGGTAAACCTGGCGCGTAAGCAGGGTACCCACGTCGTGGTTGGACTCGGCGGCGGTAAAACGCTGGATACCGTTAAGGCCATCGCCGACGAATTAAAGCAGTGTGTCGCGATTGTCCCTACCGCCGCGTCAACCGATGCACCCTGTAGCGCACTCTCGGTTATCTATACCGATGAGGGCGTGTTTGATACCTACCGCTTTTACGATAAAAATCCTGATCTGGTGCTGGTGGATACTCAAGTCTGTGCTCAAGCACCGGTGAGGCTTTTTGCCTCGGGTATTGCCGACGGTTTGGCAACCTACGTTGAGGCCCAGGCGGTGCTGCGCTCCCACGGCTCTTCAATGGTCGGCGGGTCGCCGACTATCGCCGGTATGGCCATTGCCGAGGCCTGTGAGAAAACGCTGCTCACCCACGGCTTTAGCGCCTACGCCGCTGTTGAACAAAAGCTGGTTACGCCAGCTGTTGATGCAGTGGTTGAGGCCAACACGCTGCTCTCCGGTTTGGGATTTGAAAATGCCGGTCTTGCCGGTGCTCATGCTATTCACAACGGTTTTACCGCCATTAAAGGTGACGTGCATCATCTTACGCACGGCGAAAAGGTTGCCTATGGCACACTGACTCAGATGGTGCTAGAACAGCGTCCCGATGACGAGATAGCAAAATACGTGCGTTTCTACCGTTCTATCAATATGCCAACAACCTTGAAAGAGATGCATCTCGACCAGGAGAGCTATGAAAATCTGGTTAAGGTGGGGGCATTAGCGGGAGGTGAAGGGGATACGCTGGGCAATCTTAACCCGAATCTTACACCGGAGGACGTCGCCAATGCCATTCTTGCGGTAGATGCCTTCAGTAAAACGGTGAAATAACAACACGTGGAGTTCTCAAGCCGCCTCAAAGAAAACTCATGTTTTTATCAGGCGACTTGGGAATATACTTTTTATTATCAGTCAGTAACGTGTTAGCGAACGTATTGCCATACCATTGGAACAACCTGAGGAAGTTGTGAAATAAGGTAAAGTATCAGCCCGATCCCCGCACCGACCAGCGTGCCGTTGATACGAATAAACTGCAGGTCTTTACCAATATTTAGCTCAATCTGTCGCGACATGTCTTTCTCGTCCCAACTTTTAACTGTATCGCTAATGTGGCGGGTCAGGAACTGGGCGAAATCAGGTGCCATTTTCTCGGCCAGTATTTCCATTTGTGTATTCATCGACTCACGCAGACCAGGGTCACGGCTCAGCATATTTCCGAGCCACAGGCCTGATTCAGTAACCCGCGCATGCAACATGGAGTCAGGGCGGTCAAGATCGTCCTTAATCCACTGACGCAGATCGCCCCAAAGTCCGATAACATATTGATTAAGCTTTGGATCGTTTTTCAGGTAACGTTTAATTTCTTCCGCTTTAGCCGCCATTGTCGGATCGTTTTGCAGACGAGTAATAAATTTTTCCACAACCCGGTCAAAGCTTTGGCGCAGGGCGTGGCCGCGATCGTTGCCGATATCATCAAGCAGCGAATTGACTGCATTTGACACCATCGAGGCACCGTTTTCACCCAGCCACTCCGTTGGCAACATTTTTGACTTGATCGGGTGCTCACGTTTCACCCAGCGCACTATCTGCATGGCAATAAACTCCCGGCTCGCCGGTTGCTCAAGCAGGGCAATAAGTTTTTGCATCGCCTGGTCCAGCAGTGCCTGATGTCGACCGTCTTTGGTCAGGCTTTCGAGCAGTGTGGCGACCGATTTCGACAGGTCAACCTTATCAATTGCCGCATAGAGCGCGTCTTTTACCAACTGCTGAATGCGCCGGTCGTCGGTAATATCGAGAAAGTTGCGCATGATGCTGACCAGATATCCGCCAAATTGTCGGGCGTTATCCTCGGATGTCAGCCAGTTGCCGATGGCCTTCGCCGGATCATGCTGGCGAATCAACCGTACCAGTGACCCTGGGTCAAGAAACTTTTCCTGCACGAAAATCGCCAAATTATCGGCAATCTTGTGTTTGTTTTTGGGAATGATCGCGGTATGTGAGGCAATAAAGGGGATGGGCACTCTTTTAAACAGCGCCACAACCGCAAACCAATCGGCGAGTGCGCCCACCATAGCCGCTTCGCTGATGGCTTTTAACCCGGAAACCCAAAAGTTTGGCGGCAAAAAAAGGGTGATCGCGAACAGCCCTGCGGCAGTTAACAGCAGCAGCAGCGCGTTACGTTTACTTCTTCTGAGTTCATTTTCTTTGTCCATTACAGAAGTTTAGGACGATGTGACACCGTATGTCAGCTTTTTTACGCACGCTTTCAGACTTTAAGAGTATGAGAGAAAATGAGAATTAGTCTTGATCTCATTGGCCGGGCCTTTACACTGCGTCCAGTCAAAAAATTAATAGAGATTAACGATAGATGGAGCTTTTGCGCGTCGTTTTTAAACAATATCGCTGGCCGTTCCTCGGCGTGATTGCGTTAAGCCTGGCCAGTGCGGCGTTGGGGATTGGACTCATCGCCTTCATTAATATCAAGCTTATTGTAACTTCACACGCCTCTATGGCCGTGCTGCCGCAGTTTTTGGCGCTTTTACTGCTGCTGATGCTGATTACACTCGGCTCCCAGCTGGCGCTTACCGTCCTCGGGCACCATTTCGTCTATAAGCTGCGCGGTCAGTTTATCAAACGCATTATGGATACTGATATTGAACGCATCGAACAGATTGGCAATGCGCAGCTGCTCGCCAGCCTGAGCAGCGATATTCGTAATATCACGCTGGCGTTTGTGCGCCTTCCCGAGCTGCTTCAGGGCATGATTCTCACCCTTGGTTGTGCCGCGTATTTGGGCTGGCTATCGCCTAAAATGCTGGCGGTAACCGCCGTCTGGCTGGTGGTAACGATTTGGGTTAGCTTTAAACTGGTGGCGAAAGTTTACAGTCACCTCGGCCACGTGCGTGAGGCGGAGGACCGTTTGCAAAAAGACTATGAAACGGTGATTCAGGGTCGCAAAGAGCTGGCGCTTAATCGTCAGCGCGCGCAGCAGATTTATCAGGACGATTATCAGCAGGATGCGGCTACCTATCGCAAGCATATTATTGGCGCAGACACTTTCCACCTGAGTGCGGTTAACTGGTCGAATATCATGATGCTCGGCGCCATCGGCATGGTGTTTTACATGGCAAACTCGCTGGGATGGTCAAACAATGCCGTTGCTGCAACTTTTTCACTGACGCTGCTGTTTTTACGCACGCCGCTGTTGCAGGCGGTGGGGGCCTTACCGACTCTGCTCTCTGCACAAGTGGCTTTTAGTAAGCTAAAAACGCTGCGCTTGGCCGAATACCACCCAACGTTTGCCCAAGCGCAGCCAAACAGGCAGTGGCAGCGACTCGAACTGCGTGATTTAACGTTTGCTTATCAGGGACAGGGGTTTGCCTTAGGCCCGCTCAATCTCACTATCAAGCGCGGTGAAAGGGTGTTTTTGATTGGCGGTAACGGCAGTGGAAAATCAACGCTGGCCATGCTGCTGACCGGGCTGTATACCCCGCAGTCTGGCCAGATTCTGCTCGATGAGGAGGTGATAGAGGCAAAAAATATTGAAGACTATCGCCAACTTTTCTCAGCGGTGTTTACCGATTTCCACCTGTTTGGTCAAATGATGGGGCCAAACGGCCAAAAGCCCGATCCCAAAATTGTAGAAAACTGGCTGAACCACTTAAAAATGACCGCTAAGCTAGAAATCGATAACAATAAAATTGCCAATCTGCAGCTTTCTCAGGGACAGCGAAAGCGCGTTGCTCTGCTGCTGGCGGCGGCGGAAGGGCGAGACTTTCTGCTGCTTGACGAATGGGCTGCAGATCAAGATCCGCAGTTTCGCAGCGTATTTTACCGCGATCTGTTGCCGCAGCTCACGGCAATGGGCAAAACTGTATTAGCTATCAGCCATGACGATCGCTACTTCCTGCACGCCGACCGATTGCTCGAAATGCGTCAGGGACAACTTCGAGAGCTCATTGGCAGCGAACGCGACGAGGCGTCGCGTGATGCCGTGGCGGCTATAAACTAGCTTTCTATCGATGCGGGGGCCTCGGTTCCCGTACTTTCTGCTGTCGCCATTCTCTTTTTCTTCGTTTTATATTTTTAAGAGTTGGCTTACATAGCATACCTCTGCTGAACAGTTTAAAATTACCCAAACCATTAGTTCTCTTTCCTGAAAATTTGAATTCGTTTTCGACACATAAAACTTTGGGTAATTCACCTCATGCAAAAGCTTTTCCGGGCACCGATCCTCGTCGCCCTGTTATTGGCGTTAACGTTTTCCCCACTGCTGGCCAACGCGGCGTCTGACGATGCCAATGACCCACAGCAATCTAGCGCCGATACACCGGCGGCCAAGCCCATTGATGCGCCTGCCGCGCTGTCTGCTTTGCAGAAACGACTGGATAATATTAAACAGCAGGTTTCCAGTGCTAAAAACGACAAATCGCTAAGCGGACTCAACGACGACGCGCTCAAGCTGGCCGGTGACGCCGACACATTAGGCACCGCTTTGCAGCCTTTGCGTCAGCAGGTGCAGGCCAAAGTGGATGTATTGGGACCTGCGCCGGCGGCCGGGGCGCTGCCTGAAACGCCGCAGGTCATTAAGCAGCGTAAAGATCTTAATGCCAGTAAAACGGCGTTGGATAACCAGATTGCGCAGGCCGGGGCGATTAAAACCGGCGCCAATAACCTCTCTGCACAGATTGCCGGGCTGCGTCGTGATGCACTCAAAACGCAGTTGGCGCTGAACACCGGCAGTATATTAGGCGGCAATTTCTGGTCGGCGCTAACGTCGCCATCGGACGATGACTCAGAGCGCTTTGGTGAATATCGCCAGCAGATGAAAGATGCCTGGCATCTCGCGTTTCAGCCTGAGTGGCGCATCGGCAGCGGGCTGCTGTTAATTGCGGCGCTTCTGATTGGCATATTTGGCGGTCGCGTGCTTGATATTCCGCTAGCCTGGCTTACACCACGCTGGTTGCCGGTGGGCCGTCTGCGCCGCAGTTTCTTTGCCTTTGCCACCGCAATGATTACCATCATGACCCTCGGCGGCGCGGCGCAACTGTTCTCACTGGCCTTTACCCGCATGCCTGACGTGAGCGACTGGGTCCAGGAAACCGGTGATCTGATCGTCAAGCTTTCTATTTTCTCTGCGCTAATTGTGGGGTTGGGGCGGGCACTGCTTTCTATTTCCCACCCGTCATGGCGTCTGCCGGGCATTGCTGACCCAGTGGCCAAAACTCTCGACAGTTTCCCCAAAATGCTGTCGGCCTTTATTCTGATTTTTGGTCTGATAGAAGGCATAAATAATTTGGTGGGAACCAGCGTCGCGGTAACACTGTTTGGTAACGGCATATCGGCTCTGCTGGTGGCGGTAAGCGCCGCATTTGCACCGATGCGCGTCAATCGCCTGCGCCGAAAACTGCTGGCGAACGGCGAGCAGCCTGAGGCACGCTCCACGCTGGCCGGCCTGCTGCATTTGGGCACCAGTGTTATTGCGTTTGCCATTTTTGTCGCGCTGCTGATCGGCTATATTCCGCTGGCGCGGTTCCTGACCTACGAACTTCTGTGGGTCGGCACGGTTATCGCGTGCCTGTATATTTTGATGCACATGGCTATCGACCTCAGCGAAAGCTTGTTTTCGCCGTCGACAGCCAGCGGCAGGTTGCTTAAACACTCTTTGAGTCTCGACGACCGTCACCTTTCGTTGGCGGCTACGCTGCTGTCGGCGGTGGCGAAAACTTTGCTCTTGCTGATTGCCGTAACGCTGTTGCTTGGCGGTAACTTTGGCACCACGACGCCGCTGGAATTGTTCAGCAAAGTGGTGGATGTCTGGGGCGGCAAGGGACTTGAACACCTTAATATTATTCCCGCCCACGCGGTCAATGCGATCATCTTCCTGATTGTTGGCTGGTACGTGTTGCGCTCAGCAAAACGCTGGCTCGATAATGATTTTCTGCCGAAAACCAAGATGGATCGCGGCATGCGTGCCTCTTTGGTTACGCTATTTTCTAACATCGGGCTGGTGCTGGTTATTCTGGTCACCCTGTCGGTGCTGGGGATCGAGTGGAACAGGCTGGCGTGGATTGTCAGTGCGCTGTCAGTAGGTATCGGTTTTGGCTTACAGGAAATCGTTAAAAACTTTATCTCCGGCCTGATTTTGCTCACCGAGCGTCCGGTTAAAGTGGGTGATTTAGTGAGTATCGGCGGGGTAGAAGGGGATATTCGCCGTATCAACGTGCGTGCTACCGAGCTACAACTCAGCGACCGCTCAACGGTAATTGTGCCCAATTCGCAGTTTATTTCTCAAAACGTGCGTAATGCCACGATGGGTAATGCGCAGGGTGTAGCGACGATTGCCTTGACCTTCCCCCTGGATATTGACCCGGAAGCCGTGCGAAATATGCTGATTGAAGCTTATGAGGCGCACGAGTCAATTCAGGACACGCCAGCGCCGTCGGTCACCTTCAGCCAGCTCGGTCCTGATGGCATCGTGCTGAGTGTGACCGGCTACGTTAACAGTCCGCGGGTGGTGAGCAGAACCAAGAGTGATCTGCTATATGAAATCCTCAAGAAGCTGCGTGAGGCGGGTGTATCGCTGGGGCGTACGCAGACGATGATTTTGGCTAATCCAGATAAGCTGATTGCGCCAACTGAGGAGTAAGCGGGTAAAAGGGCAGGGTTGGCATTCAACCCTGCTACTGTTCCAAACCTATTTACAACCATCCAGACTTTTTCAATTTCACATATAACGCCACGCAACCCACTATCGTCACCCCCAAGGTTACCGGATAACCCCAGCTGTCATTAAGCTCAGGCATGTCTTTGAAGTTCATGCCATAAAGGCTGAAAATCACCGTCGGAATAGCGAGGATCGCGCCCCAGCCCGCTAAGCGCTGCACTACTTCGTTTTGATGCACTGAAACCAGCGCCAGATTAACGTGCATCGCATTGGCCAGCATCTCGCGCATGTCGTCAGTGGTGGTTACCACCTGTCGAGTATGGTCCTGCACGTCGCGCAAATAGGCGCGCAGCGATTTTGGCACCAGCGTTTCGTGATGCTGAATCAGCTGATTACAAATATCGCCCATCGGCAGGGCGGCGTTGTGCAGAGAGAGCAATTCACGACGCAGGCGGTAAACTTCATGCACCGCATTCTGGTCGAAATCCGATTGGAACATCCTCGACTCAATCTGCTGAAACTGCTGGGTATACTCGTGCAAAATGGTCAGATAGTTATCAACAATCACGTCCAGTACCGCGTAAAGCGCATAGCCGGGGCCTTTCGCCAACAGGTCAGGGCACTCCTCGGCGTGTTTTCGCACCTGCGCATAGCTGGAGGACGCGCCGTGTCGCACGGTAATTAAAAAATTCTTACCCACAAACAGGTGTGTTTCGCCGTATTTAATCACATCACCCACCAGCTGCGCCGTTTTAGCCACGATAAACAACGACTCGCCGTACTGCTCGATTTTAGGCCGCTGATGGGCGGTAAGTGCGTCCTCAATCGCCAAATCGTGCAGGCTAAACTCTTCCTGAATTTGCCGCATGTAGTCATTGTCTGGCTGCACCAGACCTAGCCAGACAAAGGTGTCAGGTTCTTTGATGACTTCGCTAATGTCTTCGACCGTCACCTGCTGCATCACTTTTCCATTGCGATAGGCAACGCTAGAAATCACGGAGTCGGGCTGCGGTTTTTTTTCATCGGGGGTGATGTTCATCGGAATAACCCGTAGGTGAGAAGGTCAATGGAGGAGAAAAGGCCGGAGGATTTCCGGCCTTCCTGACAGCATGATTACGGTTTAACCGTTTCCGCCGGTCCAAATACGCTGTAGCTCGGCAGTTTGTAGTTCTGATACGGCTCCCAGCCTCCGCCGAGCGATTTATACAAGGTGACCAGATCGGTACTGGTCTGCACCTTGGCTTCGGCACTCTGTTGGCGCGCCTGGGCCAACTGGCGCTGCGCATCAAGCACGTTAATAAACGAAGACAACCCTTTTTTATAGCCGTCGGTGGCCAGTTCAAAGCTGGTTTGCAGCGCATTGGCCGACTCTTCGAGACCGTTGACTCGGTCCTGATCGGTGCGATAGTTCACCAGCGCATTATCGACATCTTGCAGCGCGGTGAGCACCGTCTGGCGGTAGCTGAGCACGGCGTTGGCCTGCTGTGCACGCGAGAGTCTTACGCTGGAGACCAGACGTCCACCCTGGAAAATGGGGATAGAAACCTGTGGACCGAACGAATAGAAATGACTGCTCCAGTCGGTGAGATAACCCGAGTCGCTGTTGCGCATCCCAAATTGCCCGGTGAGTGAAATACTCGGGAACAGTTGAGCGACCGAAACACCGATGTTGGCGGTGGCAGCGTGAAGGTCTGCCTCGGCCTTGCGCACGTCAGGACGACGGCGTGCCAGCTCCGACGGTACGCCCACGGCCACAACGGCCGGAATGGTCGGCAGCGGTTTAAACTGCGTCAGCTCGCCGTCCAGTGCGCCTGGGATCTGTCCCAGTAACACGGCTAGCCCGTTCATTGCCTGACGCTGCTGGGACTCATACTGCGGCAGCTGGGCGCGTAAAGATCCGAGCTGGGCGCGTGAGTTTTCAACGTCGAGCTGCGGTGCCAGTCCGTGTTGGGCCTGACTCTGTGTCAGTTCCAGCGTTTGTTGAGCGACGTCTATTTGGGTCTGAATAGCTGCCAACACCGTTTGTGCGCCGCGCAGTTGCAGATACGTTCGCGCCACTTCGGCCTGCAGAGAAACCAGCGCATCGTTGCGGCTCTCGACGGAAGACTGCGTCTGCGCATCGGCCATCTCTACCGAACGACGGGTGCCGCCGAACAGGTCAAGCTCCCAGCTGGCATCAAAGCTGCCCTGATAAATATTGATAGGGTCGGTGGCAGTATCGATAGCGCTCGCCGCTTCGGGGCTCAGGGCGTCAATTTTACCCTGTGCACCGGTTGACTCCAACTCGCCTCGCAGACCCAGCTGCTGGCGCGTGGCCTTGGCGCTGGCGTTGACGGAAGGCATCCAGGCCCCTTTGGCCTGGGTCACCTGTTCACGCGCACCGGCGATGCGCAGCACCGCCTGCTGAAGCGAAATATTGCCGGCAATCGCACGGTCAATCAGGCTATCAAGCTGCGGGTCTTTAAATGATTTCCACCACAGTGGGCTCGGCTGAGACGACAGGGCGATAGAGTCGGCCGGATTTTTCTTCGGATGATTCACATCATTGTAGGCACTGGGCGTTTTCGCCTGCGGCGCCTGATAATCTGGCCCCACCGAGCAGCCAACCAGCGCCAGTGCCAGAGCAGAAAGGGTAAAGCGTGATACATAGGCCGACATATTAATGGGCTCCGGCATTGCCTTCGCTCTTAACTGGCGAAAGCAGGAAACAAAATGGGATCAAAATACAGGCAACAATCGCGCAGTAGCTGAACACATCGATATAGGCGAGGATCCGCGATTGGGAAACCATCTCTTGATACATTCGACTGGTTGCCAGCGCGGTGGGGTCGCCCGCAAGGCTGGTAAAGTCGCGGATCGCCGCCGCGCCTTTCTGCACCGCCAAATTAAATTGCTCATTCAAAGGCGTCATGTTGTGCACCATGTGCGCACTGTTGGCCTGCGAACGTTCGGTTACCCCCGCCGTGGACAGCGAAATACCAATCGATCCCGCGACGTTGCGGAACATGGTAAACAGTGCCGCGCCGTCGGCGTTCATGCGCTGCGGCAGTGTCACAAACGCAATAGTGGTCAGCGGCACAAACAGGAAGCCCAGCCCTAACGACTGCGCGCTGCGGAACATCACCAGCGTTTCAAAATCGATATTGGGTACCAGTGTCATTGAATAGATAAACGACAGCATCATCACAGTGAAACCAAAGGCAATCAGGTAACGCGTTTGCACCATGGGCATCAGTTTAAGCACCAGCGGAATACTGAATACGATGAGCAACGCGCCCGGCGACATCACCAGACCGGAAAGGGTAGCGGTATAGCCTAACTGCTGCTGAGCCAACTGCGGGATAACCACCGAGCTGCCGTAAAGGATCATAGCCATGCCGCCCATCAACAGGCACGAGACGGCAAAGTTGCGGTCTTTCAGGCAGCGTAAGTCGACGACCGGCTTTTTGGCATACAGCAGCCAGTAAACGGCCCCCACAATGCCCACAATCGCCAACACCGCAAAGGTCACGATAAAGCCGGATTGGAACCAGTCTTCATCTTCGCCGCGGTCCATCATTACCTGCAGACAGCCAAGCCCCAGCGTTATCAGGCCAATACCGATGTAGTCGATACTGAGCTTGTCCTTAGATTTTTTCTCCCACGGCGGGTCTTCAAGCAGCTGATAAATGGCAATCAGCGCAATAACCCCAATAGGAATGTTGATCAAAAATACCCAACGCCAGCTGTAGCTGTCGGTGATTAAACCGCCGAGAGTAGGGCCAAGGATAGGCGCGACGATAATCGCAATTGAAGAAAGGCCAAACGCTTTGCCGCGATCTTCTTTTTTAAAATAGTCGAGCAATACTGACTGTTGCACCGGTTGCAAACCCCCGCCAAAGAACCCTTGCAGCAGGCGGAATAGGATCATCTGCCACAGTTCGGTGGCAATCCCGCACAGGAAGGAGCAGACGGTAAACATCAGGATACAAATCATGAAATAATTTTTGCGGCCAAACGTTCGGCTGAGGAACGCCGAAACCGGCAGCACGATGCCGTTGGCCACCAGATAAGACGTCAGTACCCAGGTGGATTCATCGTAGCTTGAGGAGAGTGACCCCGCGATGTGCGGCAGCGCCACGTTGACGATGGTGGTATCCAGAATTTCCATAAATACCGCGATGGTGACCACAATGGCCACCGCCCACGGATTACTTTTGGGAACCCAACTGCTATGTTCGGCACTCATTCAACGGTTACCGTAGGGTCAACAGACAGCCCCAATGGCAACGGTTTTTTAGGGTCGAGTCCGCTTTCGATAACAATTTTAACCGGAACGCGTTGAACGATTTTCACATAGTTGCCGGTGGCATTTTCAGCCGGGAAGGCCGAGAAGCGAGAGCCGGTACCCTGCTGAATACTGTCTACGTGACCGTGCAGTGTAATGTTTGGGTAGGCGTCAATTTTTACATCAACCTTGTCTCCCGGCTTCATACGTTCAAGCTGTGACTCTTTAAAATTGGCGGTTATCCAGATATCTGGAGAAACCAGTGAGAACAGTGAAGAACCTGCCTGCACCAGCGTACCCAACTGCACATTACGCATCGTCACGAAGCCGTCAAACGGCGCGCGAACGTCGGCATAGGAAAGGTTAAGGTTAGCCGTTTCCAACTGGGCCTTGGCCTGTTCAACCTGCTGCTGACGCGCCTCTACGTTAGTTTCGGCGTTACGGATCTGCAGTTGAACCTGCGCGGCAACGTCAACCTGTGCCTTGGCATTGGCCAGGTCGGCATTGGCAGAACGCAGTTGAGCGCTGGCGGTATCAATGTTTTGCTGTGAGGTTGCGCGTGGGTCAACGCCGCGCTGACGGCGATAATCCGCGGTTGCATTGAGCAAGTTGGCCTCGGCACGCGCTTCCTGCGCCTTGGCCTGAGCCAGCTGCGCCGGATACTGTACTTTAGCCAAATCAAACTGTACCTGGGCCTGATGAAGCTGTGACACCGCCAAACCTAACTGTGCATTGGCCTGATCGCGCTGCGCGGTGGCGTCACGTGGGTCAATCTGCACCACCAACTGACCTTTTTTGACAAATTCGTTGTCTTTAACCGCCAGATTTACCACATAACCGGCAATTTTAGGCGCAACAGTGACGGTGTTGCCTTCAGTAAAGGCGTCATCAGTGGTTTCAAGGTTACGGTTTAAAAACCAGAAAATAGCCGCGGCTATCACCACAACCAGCACCACAATGCCTAAAATAATGAGTGGTTTCTTACCCGGACCCTTGCGGTTCTCAGCGTCTTTTTTATCACCATTATCCTTTTGACTGTCCGTGCTATCGTCAGGGCTGGTATGGCCTTCTCCCGCTTTAACGTGCGTTGATTTGATTTCTGACTGGGTACTTTCTGGTGCATCAGTGCCGCGTGATTCCATCTCTTTTTTGTTATCTGTCATGTTGTTATGATCGCTGGTTGTGTTGCTCATCGAAGAGTCGGCACGTGGAGTGCCATGACGAGGATTTAAAAGAAGCTCGTTTTACCCTAGAAGATATTGTTGTAAAAGCAAGTAAATTTAAGTCAGTACCTTTACCTTATGGCTGTTCGGTCGGCCTTTGTACAGTAACGGTCGATAATTCTTTATAGCGGATACGAAAAGTGGCAAAGTACACGCCTCTGCAGCACAGTAATTTCATTTCATCCTATTTAGACCGTGCACCTTTCAGGACAACTGTATGACAGATTCAACGACTTCCCCTGCAAGTCATGATGGACCTTATAAAGGCCTTACTCGATTTGCATCGATGGTGTCCCTGATAGTGGCGTTAATTCTCGTCAGCGTAAAAGTTTGGGCATGGGCGGCTACCGGCTCCATGTCATTACTCACTTCGGCAGCCGATGGGCTGGTTGACGTGCTCGCTTCGCTGGTCACGCTGATAGGTGTGCGCTACGCCGGACGTCCGGCCGATAAAGGCCATCGCTACGGACATGGCAAAGCCGAGGCCGTGGCGGCGTTTGTACAGGCGCTGTTGCTCGGCGCGGCGGGTCTGGTACTTGGCGGAGAATCACTGGGTCGCCTGCTTAATCCTCAGCCATTGGCGGCGTTGGGGCTTGGCATTTGGGTTATTATTGGCAGCTCGATTGCAGCAGCCGGTCTGGTACTGATGCAGAGCTACGTGGTTAAGCGTACCGGCTCAACCGCCATTGCCGCTGACCGCGCGCACTATGTCACCGACGTAGCGGTAAACGTTGCTGTGCTACTTGCGCTGGTGCTGGAACATTATCTTGGCTGGACTCGCTCTGACTCGGTGGGCGCGCTGCTGATCTCCTTATATATGATTTGGAACGCCAAAGGCATGGCGGCCGATGCTTTAAAACAGCTGCTGGATCGTGAACTTGATGTTGAAGATCGTAAGCGGGTCAGGGCGGCGGTAATGAGCTGTGAAGGGGTTAAAGGTGTGCACGATATTCGCACCCGCAACGGCGGCGACCGCGTATTCGTTGAGTTTCATCTTGAAGTGGACGGTAAGCTTTCAGTCGACGTCGGTCATGACATTGGTGATGCGGCAGAGGCCGCCGTAAGGCTGCTGTTTGGCGCGGCGGACGTGACTGCGCACCTTGAACCAGCGGGTATCGACGACGACCGGTTGGACAATCTGTTTAAGTAATCCCCTCAAATCAACGGCCTGCTGAATAAACAGGCCGTTTGTTTCGCCATTAATGACATAAAAAACGGTTAATCACTTAAAAAGCGCTCATCCAGCGTGGCCTGAAGTGCCACCATCGCCTTCTCCGCGTGAGCCATATGCTCGGTCATTATCTGTTCCACCTTTTGCGCGTCTTTGCGGCGCATAGCCTCAATCAGGCAGTACTGATATTCAATGCCGGCGCCGCGCTGAACCGGCTCGGGGCGCTGATAAATGTCCTTGCATACCGCCAAATCCTTTAACAAACGCTGCAGGAAATGGCAGATAAACGCCAGCAGCACGTTATCGGAATAGCTGGCAACCACGCCGTGGAAATCAAGTTCGGCCATGCGCTGATCCCAGCGTTCCTGCTCGTCCGCAGGCTCATGGTCGTAAACGCCAATCAGTTCGTGAAGCTTGTCGAAACCGGCTTGATCCATATTGTTGATGGCGCTGACCGCCACAATAGGTTCCAGCGCTTTTCGCAGGGCATAAATGTCACTGATTGAAATTTGGCGGGTAAACAGATAATTCGACAGCAGGCTCATTGCGCGGGTTTCACTCATCGACTCGATAAAAGCGCCCCCGCCAGGACCGGTGCGAGTGCGGATAAGCCCCTGAACCTCAAGTGATTTTAGCGCCTCACGCACGGTGCCTTTACCGGCTGCAAAACGCGTGGTCAGGTCTTTCTCCTGCGGCAGTCGATCGCCAGGGACCAGATTGTCGCTGATAATGGTCCTTTTTATCTCATCGACAATCTCGTCCGTGCGCTTTCGTCGAGCCGGATCTGCAACGGGAGAGCCTTCTTTGGATATAGGATAATTGCTCATAAATTCCTTACCGTAATCAAAGTGTTGCCAGTAACCCTTAGTGCGTAAAGGCAATAAGCCTTGGTGCGCTTGCCAACAGACTTTGGGTATAAGAGTGAGCAGGTCGAGAGAACAGAGTGTGGTTGTCTTCACACTCAACCCATTCTCCCAAATACATCACCGCCACGCGGTCGGCGATGGATTCCACCACGGCCAAATCGTGACTGATGAATATGTAGGATAGGCCAAATTGTTGTTTTAGTTCTTCAAGAAGTAATAAAACTTGCGCCTGCACCGATACATCCAGTGCACTGACCGGTTCATCAAGCACCAAAATTTTTGCTTCCGCCGCCAGCGCACGGGCAATGGCGAGGCGCTGAGCTTGGCCGCCGGAAAACTCATGTGGATAACAGGCAAGGGCGTCATGGGGCATATTCACCGCCTGCATAAGTTGCTGCATTTTTTGTTTTTGCTGCGCATCGGCATAGCCGCAAAGATGGGCCAGCGGCACGCGTAGGGTCTCGGCAATGGTTTTACGCGGATTTAGTGAAGCCACCGGATCCTGAAAAACGTATTGCACCGTTTTACCAAAAGCTTTTGCGCCACGCTGTCGCCACTGTGCCGCGTCTTGCCCCATTAGCGTCAGCGTGCCGGAAGTCGGATGCTCAAGGCCGACCAGCATTCTCGCCAGCGTGCTTTTCCCCGAACCACTTTCACCGACGATGGCCAATGTTTCTCCGGCGTTGAGATCAAAGGAAACATTTTTCACCGCGTTCACCTGATGTTCGGCGCTCGAAAACCAGTTTTTTCTGCCGCCAAAGGTTTTAACCAGATTACGTACCTCAATAACGGTTTTCATGTTTTCTCCTCGGCTGAAGCATAAAGTCGCCTGACCCGTTGCAGGAACTGCCGGCCTTGACCCAGATGCGGCACGCTGGCAATCAGGCGTTGGGTGTAAGGATGCTGCGGATGATTAAGCACTTGCCGCGTTTCACCGGTTTCAACAATTTCTCCCCGCTGCATCACCGCCACGCGATCGCAAATCTGGCTGACAACGCCAAAATCATGAGTGATAAACAGCAGCGTTAACCCGCGTTCGCGCCGCAGTTGCTGCAACAGCTCCAGTATGCGGGCCTGAACGGTGACATCGAGCGCAGTGGTAGGCTCGTCGGCGATGATTATTTCAGGGTCGTTGGCGAACGCCATGGCAATGCCCACACGCTGACGCTGGCCGCCAGAAAGCTGGTGAGGAAAGGCGTCGTAGCGCTGCTGTGCGTCCTGAATACCTACGCGGTCGAGCAGGGCAACGGCCTGCGTTTTTGCCTGCTGTTTATTCAGCGGCTGGTGGGCAACAATGGCTTCCGCTAACTGATAACCAATGCTGAACTGGGGATGCAGGGTCGTCAGCGGATCCTGAAAAATGTAGGCCACTCTGGCGCCGCGGCGCTGTTGGAGCTGCTGGGGCGGCAGCGAAAGCATTTCTTCACCGGCGACATAGACCGCGCCTGCGGTGATAACGCCAGGCGGAGAAGCCACCAGTCCCATAATCGAAAGCGCCGTCACGCTTTTTCCTGAGCCACTTTCACCGATAAGCCCAAGACATTCGCCTTTAGCCACCTGAAAGCTCACCCCTTTGACCGCCGTCGTCGCCTGCGGACCGGAGCCAAAGTTAACTTTTAAATCAACTACCTCCAGCAGTGCGCTTGGCTGTTTCTGTGCGGGTATTGTGCTGCGCTGCACGTCGGTGATGGCTTTGGCGCGCTGCAACACGCCCGACTTCAGTCGCGGGTCGAGTACGTCACGCACGCCGTCACCCAGCAGGTTAACGCTCATCACCAGCAGGAAAATCATCACTCCGGGCACCAGCGTCACGAAGGGAGCGCTGAACATCTGCTCGCGGCCCTGTCCTAGCATCGACCCCAAATCGGCATTCGGTGGCTGAGTGCCTAGCCCGAGAAACGACAAACCTGCTGTCTCGAGGATCATCCAGCCCAGCGTGGTCGACATTGTGACTACAATAATCGGCATCACGTTGGGCAATACTTCGCTAAACAGCACCTGCCAATGATTTTTACCCGACAGCCGCGCCGCCTGAATAAAATCACGTTGGCGCAGACCCAGCGTCAGTCCGCGGATATTACGCGCAAAGAAGGGAATATTGACGATGGCGATGGCGTACAGGGCGTTGAGTAGCCCAGGGCCAAGCACCGCGACGATGGCCAGCGCCAGCAAGATATACGGGAAGGCCATCAGCATGTCGATAAAGCGCATTAATAAACTGTCGGTACGGCCACCGGCATACCCGGCTAAAAGGCCAATCAGCGTGCCAAGCAATGCCGCCAAAAGCGTTGCACTAATGCCGACTACCAGCGAGACGCGCGTTCCCCACAGCAGGCGCGACAGCATATCCCGGCCCAGCGCGTCGGTTCCCAGTAGGTGGCCATTGGACAGCGGGGGCTGGAGTCGATTGAGCAAATTGGTCGCGTCTGGGTCAGCTATCGGCAGCAGCGGAGCCAGCAGCGCGGCCAATACAATAATCAGCAGCACGCCTAATCCGCAGGCCGCCAGCCGATTGTGCAGCAGCAGCGACCAGGTGGAGGGGCGGTGGCGGGCAGGACGCGCGGTGGGGGCCAGAGTGTCCGTCATGATTTTAACCTCGGGTCCAGGAGCGCCTGTAAAATATCGGTGAACAGATTAATCAGCACGTAGGCCGCGGCGGCCACCAATACGCCGCCCTGCACCAGCAGCAGGTCGCGGGTGGAGACCGCTTTTACCAGCATTGCGCCCAGACCGGGCCACTGGAAAACGGTTTCAATATACACGGCGCCGCCGAGCACAAATCCGGCCTGAATACCGACCACCGGAATAACCGAGACCAGCGCCATGCGAAAAGCGTGGCGATAAATCACTTTTCGCTCACTTAATCCTTTGGCGCGGGCGGTGCGAATAAAGTCCTGGCGCAGTACCTCAAGCATCGCGGTGCGCGTCAGGCGGGCAATGACGCCGGTTGCCACAATCGACAGCGTGACGGCGGGCATCACCAGATGATGAGCCACGTCAGTGAAGCCGCCGCCGCCCCAGGCTTCGACCATGCCGGACGCCGGAAACCACGGCAGCTGAACCGCAAAGAGCATAATCATCAGTAGGCCAATCCAGAACGAAGGCAGTGAAATACCAATTAATACCAACAGGGTAATAAGCCGGTCACCCCAACCAAACTGTCTGACCGCCGAAAAAATACCGGCTAACAGGCCCAGCACCGTGCTGAGCAACAGTGCCGTGCCGCCGAGGATCAGGGTGGCGGAAAAACGCTGTATAACCTCGTCAATCACCGGACGATTGAGCACGTAGGAACGGCCGAAATCGCCGTGCAGCATGTTGTTGACCCAAATCAGGTACTGTTGCCAAACGGGCTTGTTGAGCCCCAATTCCTGATTGACTCGCGCCACGTTTTCCGGCGTTGCCCAGGCACCGAGCAACGCCTGCGCCGGATCACCCGGGATCATCGACATAATAAAGAACACAATCAGCGACAGGCCGATGAATATCGGTATCGTCGCCAACAGGCGTTTGATTACGTAGCTCCACATAAGGTTTCTCCGTCATTGGCGCGCAGACTGCGCCCGCTTATTGTTTGCTGACGTGATTGAGCAGCAGGGTAAAGTTGGGCTGCAGGGCAAAGTTTTTCACCCGCGCGGAAGTCACTGCGTTTTGCTTCCAGTTGGCGACGAAAATCCACGGCGCGTCCTGATGCACCAGAGCCTGCACCTGCTGATAAAGCCTGCCGCGCTCTTCCTGCGAGGTGCTGGAGCGGGCTTTTTCAAGCAGAGCATCTACCTCAGGATTACTGTAATAACCGGAGTTAAAGCCGCCTTTGTCAGGCCACGCCTGCGTGCGTAGGGTAAGGAAAGGCAGGGTATCGGGATCGTTGGTCATCCACGCCATTTCCGCCATGTTGGTTTGTTTGTTTAAACCGGCATTGACCTTCGACAGGTAGGTGTTCCATTCGTAAGTCTGAATCGACACATCAAGCCCGACGGCCTTCAGATCAGCCTGAATAGCGGTCGCCATGGGAATGGGGTCGAGCATGCCGGAGCCGCCTTCTGTCACATAAAAGGTCAGTTTTGCCCCTTCTGCACCCGCCGCTTTAAGCAGTTCGCGGGCCTTCTGCGGGTCATAAGGATAGGGCTTCACGTCGTTACTGTGTGCCCAGCCAAAGGCGGAAGGAATGGGGCCATCGGCTACGGCGGCGGAACCTTGCAGGATATTGTCGACCATCGACTGCTTGTTGATGGCGTAGTTCACAGCCTGCCTGACGCGAACGTCGTTAAAGGGCGGTACCTGGGTATTTAGCATCACGTACCACACGTGCGGACCCACGGCCTGATGCAGCTCAAACTTCGGATTGTTGGCGAACAGTTTTACGCTGTCTGGCGGTACTTCAACCAGCGTATCAATCCCGCCGGAGAGCATCTCGGCGACGCGCGTATTGCCGTCGGTAATTGGTCGAAAGACCAACGTTTGCAGCTCAGGTTTGCCGTCCCAGTAGTGGGCATTGGCATTGAGCACCACGCGCTGATTTGACTGCCATTCGCTAAAGCCGAACGCGCCGCTGCCCACCGGATGGCGTCCAAACTCCTTGCCATATTTTTTCACCGCCTCGGGAGAAACGATCAAACCGGTCGGCGTGGCGAGGTTGGAGAGAAAGGGCGCAAACGGTTCTTTAAGACTAAAGACAATTGTTGACGCGTCTGGGGTGCTGATATGGTCGATCGTTGAAAAGAAGAAAGACAGTGGGAACGGGCCGGTACTGTAATAGGGATTTTGCTTGTCCAGCATGCGTTCAAAGGTGAATTTAACCGCTTCAGCGTTCACCGGGCTGCCGTCTTGAAACTTCACGTTGGGGCGCAGGTGGAAGGTGTAGGTCAAACCCTCCGCGCTAATTTCCCAACGCTCGGCCAGTGAGGGTTCAATGTCAAGCTTTCCGGCACCGTTGCGCACTAATCCGTCATAAATATTGACCAGAATTCGCGAGTCGTTGGCCGCGGTGGCGACCTGAGGGTCGAGGGATTGCGGCTCGGCAACTTGACCAATCAGCAGGACGTTGGCCGGCGAAGCGGCAAAAACACGAGGTGTAACCATCAGACAACAAGCACACATCCAGAGTAGGGCAAACCATTTGTGCAGCGCGTATTTCATCTCAACCTCATCAGGTGGCGTTAGCGTTGGGCAAAAGTTGTTCTTTTATATTTATGGGTATAAATTAATCAGATTGCAATAATTTATACGTATAAATAACTTTTAAGTAAATTTTTCCAATATCCAGACTCATAAATGGAGCGCAGGATGACTTTTTCTCTCATCGCTCGAGACCCTGAAACCGGCATGCTGGGGGCAATTACCGCCACAGCAGGACCGGCCGTTGGGGCATTGGTTATTCACGGTCATAGCCAAATTGGGGCGATTGCCACCCAGGCTATGACCAATCCGCTGTACGGCATCAAGGGGCTGGCACTGCTTAAACGCGGATACAGCGCCCAGAAAACGCTGGATCTGCTGTTGACAGACGACCCGGAAAGACAGCGGAGGCAATTGATTATAGTAGATAAATCAGGAAGTACAGCCCATGCTAGCGGCAGTGAGTGTCATGAATGGGTCGGCAGCAGGGTAGTCGATCATGCGGCGGCGGCGGGTAATTTCCTCGGCGGGCCGGAAACCCTAGACAGCCTGATTTCGTCTTATATTAAGAATAAAACGCTGGCTTTTCCTCAGCGCTTGCTGGCTGCGATGCAGGCCGCCGCCGAGCAGGGCGGAGACAGGCGTGGGCTGAAATCAGCGGCGTTGAAGGTATGGCACGACAGGGACTATGCAAATATCGACGTGCGCATCGACTGGGCAGACCGGCCACTTGAGGCGATGCAGGAGGTATTAAATGAGGTGCAGGGCGCGAACTATGCGCAATTCTTTGAGCAGTTACCCAAAGGGCGCGGCCTGATAGATTGACCGCGACGCTAGGCAAATGAAGACGGCTGACTGTGAACTCAGCGTTTAACGCAGCCTTGGCGAATGTCTTCACACAGCAGTCTGGCGCAGCCCAAACTGAGCTCTTCACGTTTTTGCGCATCGCCTGGTATGCGCGCCATCTGGTCCAGCATGCCGACAAAACATTGACCAACCTGCGTGGCGCTAATGTCTTGACGATAAAGGCCGTTTTGCTGCTCTTTAGCAATGTTTTGAGCAATCCAGCTGGCCAGTCCCGCTTTGGTTGCAGTGCAGCCCGGCGGCTGGAAGAAGCCGATCTGCGTCAAATCCGGATCTTCAGCCAGAAAGTCGAGCAGCATGCGAAAACTCAGCGCCACGCGTTCGAACACTTGATCGGCATGCGCTTCACCTTCAATCAAAAATGTAAGCGTCAGTGCTTCAAGACGCGAACGAAACTCGGTCATCAGGTCATCATAGGCCATCTCTTTGCTTTCGAAATAGCAGTAGAAGGTGGGCTGCGAGACCCCGGTGGCTTTGACAATATCGCTGACTTTAGTGTTATGGAAACCCAGTCTCGCAAACTCCGCCGCCGCGTGGCGGCGAAGGTTGGCGTGGGTTCTCTCTCCTTTAGAAAGGACAGTACCTTTAGAAAGAGAAGACGATTTATTCTGCATCACGACTTTCATAGATCCTTGAGCGGAGATTTATGCGTTTTCGGTCGCTAATTCACGGTTTGCCGCGCGGCTGGCGACCACCAGAACCAGGCCCAGCAGAGCCAATACGGCACCGGCAGGGGGGATCCACGCATAGGTCAGTCCTGAGCTTATCACACCGCCACCGAGGGCTGCACCCAGTGCATTGCCGAGATTAAAGGCGCCGATGTTTACCGATGACGCCATGCCTGGGGCCTCGTGCGCGGCATCCATCACGCGCATTTGCAGCGGTGAAATTAACCCGAACGCCATCATTCCCCACAGTACCAGAGAGATTGCTGCGCCAATGTGACTTGTCGCAGAGAACGAAAACACAAACATCGAAATCGCCAACAGGCTGAAAAACAGCACTAATGTGCCGTCAACCGAGCGGTCTACCAGCTTGCCGCTGATGTAGTTGCCGAGGGTAAAACCGACACCAATTAGCATCAGCATCGCGGTAACAAATTCACCGGAGGCGTGGGTCAGCTGCTCTAGAATCGGCGTGATGTAGGTATAAAGGGTGAACATTGAACCTGCACCCAATACGGTAGTCGCCAGCGAGCG
This sequence comes from Rouxiella sp. S1S-2, assembly GCF_009208105.1. Lineage (NCBI taxonomy): Bacteria > Pseudomonadati > Pseudomonadota > Gammaproteobacteria > Enterobacterales > Yersiniaceae > Rouxiella > Rouxiella sp. S1S-2. Next base: position 3,322,766 of record NZ_WFKL01000001.1, on the reverse strand, counting down.
CAGCACGACCGGACGCACCAGTACCGACAGCTCTTTTTTTACTTCTGGCATTTTGCCGATTTCACCTTTGGGCAATGTTTTGGCCAAGGCAAACAGGGCAATAACCCCCAGTACGGCGGTAGCCGCAAACGTGGTGCGCCAGCCGATAGTTTGACCAATCCAGGTCGCGACCGGGACGCCGCCAATATTTGCGATGGTCAGCCCCATAAACATCAGCGAGACCGCGCTTCCGCGCTTATCGGCAGGCACCAGACTCATGGCGACCAGCGCACCAAATCCGAAGAAGGCGCCGTGTGCCATGCTGGTTACCAGACGAGAAAGCAACAGCAGCGTATAATCTGGCGCGGCGGCAGAGAGAAGGTTGCCGACAATAAAGATGCCCATCAGCATCAGGAGACAGGACTTACGACGAAAACGGCCCAATGCCAGTGTCATCAACGGTGCACCGACCATAACGCCAATCGCATAGGCGCTTATCAATAAACCGGCCGTCGGGATTGAAACATCGACGCCTTGGGCAATAGTAGGCAGCAAACCCATGGGCGCGAACTCGGTGGTACCGATCCCAAAAGCACTCAGTGCCAACGCCAACAGTGGCCATTTGGACGACATAATTTCAACCCTCAAAATTTTGGTTAGTTTGTAATAATCATGATGTGTAGAGAAGCGCGTGTAGTGAAACCGGGAAAAAGTTTCTGTGCTAATTAAAATCTTACTTACTAGTAAACTTACTTGCAAGTAAGATTTAAGCGATGGCATGTTCATTATGTGCTAAACGGGTTGTGGCTAATTAGTTACCGCGTCACTTAATGCTGTAAGTCGACAATTTCCTGATCCACCCACTGAAGCAGCTGCTTTACCGCTTTGGAAAGGACTTGATTCTGACGCAAAATATAGCCAAGACGGGTGGCGGGGAACTGTGGCAGCGGCGTGACTTGGGTCGTGAGATTGGCTTTGGTACGCAGCGAGAATTCAGGAACAATTGCCACGCCAAATCCGGCCTCAGCCCAGTCGATTTGTGCATCTACGCTGCCGACTTCCATCACCCGGTAGCGCGGTAATTTCAGCAGCGGCAGTGCTTGATCAAGCAGGTCACGGGTGCGGGTATCGTGGCCGAGCAGGATAAGCGTGGGCTGGTTGGCATGAGTGGTATTTTCCGGTTGCCGTTCCTGCTGCCAGGCCTGCAGATTATTGCCCAGTGCGCACCATTTTATCTGCTGCAGCTCGGTGAAGTAGAGCGGTTGGCTCTCTTTCTGCTCGATAACAAAACCCAAATCCGCTTTCGCATTTTTGACCAGCTCCGACGCCTGCGACGAGGTGGTGTTAAGCAGCGTAAAGTCAATGCCCGGAAACGCTTTCTTAAAGAGCTGAAATGGTTTGATCAATAGAAGGCGCGAAATAATATCGCTGGCGGCAATGGTCAGGGTTCCACGACTCTGATCGTTAATGGCATTGAGATCGGCCTGACAAACCTGCAACTCCATCAGCGTTCTCTGGCTGGTATCAAGCAGTCGAAACCCCGCCTGGGTCAGCCTGAAGGGATTGCGCTCTATCAGTTTAACCCGCGTAGTTTGTTCTAACTGCTTGATATGTAGGCTGACGTTGGGCTGAGTCATGTGTAAAGCGGCGGCGGCCTTACCAAAGTGCTTCAGCTCCGCCAGCGTGACGAAGGTTTTTAACCAGTGAATATCCAGCATATTATTGACCTTAAGCGGACTGAATCGTGAAAATCAGGCCTTATTATATGAGATTCTTATTGAGATGATAATTATAATTAATTTCTCATATTCAATTCACAGGCATAGCATAGCGCCTTAATCAATGAGGAGAGTTGAGTATGCCGTCGATTGTGGTTGTAGGTGCAAACTGGGGCGATGAAGGCAAAGGCCGCATCGTAGATTTACTGGCAGCAGATGCCGCAGCAAGCGTCCGTTTTCAGGGCGGTAACAACGCGGGTCACACCGTTGTTAACGACTTCGGTACCTTTAAACTGCACCAATTACCGAGCGGCATTTTCAACAAAGACTGCGTGGCGGTTCTCGGCCCGGGCATGGTTATCAGCCCTGCGGCATTGACCCAGGAAATTGCGGAAGTTCAGGCCGCCGGTGTTGATGTGAAACTGCACATCTCAGACCGCGCAACCCTGTGCCTGCCGCTGCACGCACTTGAAGATACTCTTGAAGAACAACGTCTTGGCGACGCCGCTTACGGCTCTACTCGTCAAGGTATTGCGCCCGCTTACGGCGACCGCGTAATGAAAAAAGGCATCCTGATTGGTTGGTTGAACCAGCCTGAAGTGTTGCTGGAACGTATTCAGTTCATGCTCGACTGGAAACTGCCACAACTAAAAGCGCTGTATCCAAGCTTCGACTTCACCCAGACTGCGGAAGAAATGACCGCATGGCTGCTGGAGGTGACTGCACCGTGGCGCGAATTCATCTGTAACGTAACCGAGCCGCTAAAAGCATTGCAGAAAAAAGACGCTAACCTGCTGTTTGAAGCACAGCTTGGTGCTGGTCGCGACCTGGTTTATGGCGAATATCCGTGGACCACGTCTTCAAACGTGACCGCCGCTTACGCCGGTATCGGCAGTGGTTTACCGGCTCTGCGCCCAGAGCGCGTGATTGCCGTAGCGAAAGCGTTCAGTTCTTCTGTTGGCACGGGTACGCTGGTGACTGCGATGGAAGAGCAGGATAACTTCCGTGAAAACGCCAACGAATTTGGTGCGACCACCGGTCGTCCCCGCGATATGGGTTACTTCGATGCCGTAGCAACGCGCAACGGCGTTGAGTTACAGGCTGCTACCGAAATCGCACTGACCAAAATTGACTGCCTGTCTGGCTTGGCTGATCTGAAAATCTGTGTCGCCTATGCCGGTGAGCACACTGAAAACCCAATCTGGCCGCAAACTGCCGCATTGGCACCGGTTTACGAGCAGATGGCGTCTTGGGAAGAGGATATTACCGGTTGCCGTACTTTCGAAAGCCTGCCGGTGGCCGCTCAGCGTTACGTTGAGCGCATCGAAGACCTGATGGGCGTGCGCGTCAGCATGGTTTCTGTCGGTCCTGAGCGTGACCAGATGATCAACCGTTAATCCCTCGATTAATCGGTTTGATACTTAGCCCTGCCACTTAGGTGAGCAGGGCTTTTTTATGCCACGAAAAACGCCTCGATGATAGGTAAACGCATCGAGAAGCTTTTTAACGCGGCATTCTCTCATTCTTCATCGTCAGATGCGTTGTATACCGCATATTCCAGCGCCTGCAGGTAAGCATCTTGCTGGTCTATATCCTGCTCAGCTTCGATTTTCCTGATCAGGCACAGCAGAATATCTTTATGACTTACTGCATCCTGATGCTGTTTGAGCTCATGGCAAAGAGACGCGATTACAGCGTTATCCGACAGAAGTTCAGGATCGACGGCATGTATGTGGTCTGCCAGTTTCAATTGAGTAGAAGAAATTTCAAACATTTTATCGGTCTCCATTATTCCGTCGTAATAGATTAAAAGTTCCGTCGTAACAGGTTTAAGGCCCTGTCGCAGTAAGTTCAAGCTAACCTAAGCTGTTGCCCGAAGATGCGCTGATGCGCCTGTCTCCATCCTACGTTTAAAATTATACAACATTTTGCCGTTGTACAAATTTATTGTGAATATTTTGTGCGCTAAACCCACGTCACTCCGCGCCCTGTAATGCAGGGCGCGATATCTAGCGCTTTTGTTTAGCACATTTTCACCCGCATCAAATCGCTAAATCGCGTGGTATAGGCGGGCGATAACATGTCGCGCTTCATCTCCCAGCTTTTGGTCATACCCTGGCCAGCAAACCAGACGCGGCCTGTCCCTTTCTCGTGGATATGGTCCAGCGCCGCCATTAACTGCGTGCTGTTGGCTCGCGGAGGGTGTTGGTCAAACAGGCCAAGTTGGGCAACGCCTTGGTTATAAAAGTCACCGAGCATTACGCCGCATTTTTGGAAACGATGACCCTCCTGCCAAACTGAATCGAGGCATTGGGTTGCGGCAGCGATAATGTCGCGCGTGTCCTGCGTCGGGATGTCGATGCGCGTGGAGGCTATCTTACCGTAGTAAATCTCGCCCGGCGCGAACGGGCTGGTCTTGATAAAAGCGGAGATATGGCGGCAGTACTGCTTCTCTATCCTGAGCTTTTCGGCGGCGCGAGATGCATGGCTGCAAATGGCTTCGCGCATTAGCGCATAGTGGGAGACGCGATCGCCAAACGAACGCGAACAGACAATTTGCTGTTTGGTCGGTGCAATGTCCTCCATTTCAAGACAAGGTTCGCCGCGCAGTTCACGCACGGTTCTTTCGAGTACCACGCTGAAATGTTGGCGGATCAGGCTGGTTGGAGCATCGGCGAGATCCAGCGCCGTTTTTATCCCCATTGCGTTCAACTTTTTAGAGATTCTTCTCCCGACGCCCCACACCTCTTCAACTCCAACCCGCGCCATCAGACCGCGTTGCCGCTCAGGCAGTGAAAGGTCTATCACGCCCTCTGCTTTAGTCCACTTTTTAGCGGCAAAATTTGCCAACTTGGCGAGTGTTTTAGTCGGGCCAATGCCGACACCAATTCTAAGGCCGGTCCATTTGTAGACTTTGTCTTTCACCTCTCGGCCAAACTCTTCCAGATTTTTACAGTAGCTAACGCCATCAAGATTCAGAAAAGCTTCATCAATCGAATAAATTTCGACCTTGGGAGACATCTCTTCAAGCACCGTCATCACGCGGATGGACATATCCGCGTACAGGGCGTAGTTACTGCTAAAAATGACCACATTATGCTGCTCACACTCGCGGCGCATTTTAAAGAACGGCGCACCCATTTTTATGCCCAGCAGCTTTGCTTCGGTATTTCTGGCAATCACACAGCCGTCATTGTTTGAGAGCACGACAATCGGGCGACCCTTCAAGTCGGGCCTGAATACCGCCTCACAGCTGGCATAAAACGAGTTAACGTCTGCGAGGGCAAACATCACTGGAACCCGTCATTAATGAGAGTTAAAACGGAAAATTTGGCCATCTCGTCTCCGCCGTCGAGCAGAATAATGGGGGGGAAGTTGTGGTTCATCGGTGGATCGTATTTCTCGGGTGCGCTGTTAAACATATTTCCTCTTTGTGCACATTCGATGCTGCTGAATCGGGCATAACGATGAGTCTGTCAGTGCGTGAGACGTCATGCATGCATTCAGATGCACTGTATATAAACACAGTGTATCTGTGCATTCAGAGATTTGGAAGTCGCCAATGGGCCAGAATGATAATGCGATGAATTGACGAGTAAAAAATTTTTCTGACAGTAAATTAGTAGCGCCAATAAGGTGGCTGGCCGAATTTTTGTAGCAGGAAGTCGATGACTGCTCGGGTATTCAGTGAAGGATGTTTCCCTCCCGGATAGAGCAGGTACACCGATTGATCGACCGGACCATAAGCAGCAGCAAAGCCGGGCATTAGCTCGACAAGCACGCCACGTTTGAGTAACTCGCCAACCTGCCAGTCAGGGAAAAGCAGTATTCCCGCACCGTCAAAAGCGGCCTGCAGCAGCAATTCGGCATTATCAGAGACTATCTTTGCGGCAGGCGTAAACTGCCAGTTTTCCTCTCCTTTATGCAACCTCCAGCGTTGTAATCCACTCTTCCCCCGATAGGCCAGCAGGCGATGCTGTTGAAGCTCCTCAGGCGTTTTCGGGCTGCCATAACGTTTGATATATTCCGGACTTGCCACCAAATGACAGCGCTGCTTTGCGACCAGGCGACCGTGCAGTTCTGTATCTTCCATTGATGAAATTCGCAGCAGCAGGTCAGTGCTATCAGCGAAGGGGTCAATGTAATCATCGTTGAGATTCAATTCGATATTTAGCGCGGGATAGCGCTCGCTAAGCTCACTGATACTGGGCGCAATGTGTCGCAGGCCAAAAGAAATGGGAGCATTAATGCGGATGCGACCGCCAGGTTCACTGCGGCGCTCGTCGACCAACGTTTGCGCATCTGAAAGCTGGAGCAGCATTTCTCGGAAAGTTTCTGCGTAAATCAGCCCCGTTTCGGTAGCAATCACCGCACGCGTGTTGCGGTACAGCAACTGGGTTTCCAGTGCCTGTTCAAGCTGTTGAACTGTGCGTGATAGAGAAGAGGGTGCCAGACTTTCAAGGCGAGCAACTTCAGACAAATTTCCTTCCCGAACAATAGCCAGAAACAGCTGCATAGAGCGGACGTTAATTTGGTTGAGCTTATTCATCTGTGCGTAATCCGCAATGGTCTTTACACCATTGTAGTGTTTTTTCGAATGCGTTTCCTCGATAAAATAGACCGACAATCACAGAGGAGACTTCTATGACTACCCCAATACTGGCTTTTGATGAAACCGTTCGTCAGCGTGTCTCGACGCGTGCTTTTTTACCTACGCCATTAACCGATGAGCAACTTCAAGAAGTGCTGCAAGATGCACAGTATTCACCGTCTAACTGCAATACTCAGCCCTGGAATGTGCATGTTGTCTCAGGTGAGACCAAAAATAAGCTGGCACAGGCGATGATAGCCAACGATTTGGCGGGGAAACAGACGCCAGATTTTAGCTTCTCTTATGACGATTTTTTCGGCGACTACTACACGCGTAGCCAGGATCAGGCACGTCTTTACTACGATTCTTTAGGGATAGCGCGTGATGATAAAGATAAGCGTCATGAGATGTATTTGAAAAACTATCAATTTTTTAACGCACCACATGCCGCTTTTTTATTTATGCCTTCATTTGGAGACAACATCCGTGTTGCCTCTGACATCGGTATGTATGCACAAAGTTTCTTGTTATCCCTCACTGCGCGTGGCTATGCGGGCATTCCACAGACATTACTGGGTTTTCATGCGGATATAATTAGGGCGGCATTAGGTGTGTCCGACGATTATCGCCTGCTGTTTGGTATTTCATTTGGCTACGCCGATACCACCGCACCTTCTGCGAAAATACGTCAGCCCCGTTTACCCGTAGCAACAAGTGTGAGAATGCACGGCTAAATCGCTGCCATAGGGCCTTGAGAATTTTACTGGCCCAATTTGAATTTCAGATGCTGCGGGGTACATAGCGAAAGCATTGTTCGGCTTTTAATGTGTATAGAATGAACGGTGGCAAAGAGTACTGTTTTGTTAATTGAAATCCAGCTTCCTTACTGAAACCCGTTAATACTGAAGGTAACGACGCCAAAAATCTCAACCTCATCAACGCCATAGTTCAGAATAATCGGGGGAAAGTTAGGATTCATTGGTTCAAGTTTCACTATCGGGTGGGTACAAAGCCGTTTAACGGTGTACTCACCCGCCACGGAAGCAATGACGATATCGCCGTGTTTGGGGTCAAGGCTTCGGTCCACCACCAGCATCGAACCTTCATAAATCCCCGCATCAATCATCGACATTCCCGTCGCCATCACGAAGTAGGTTGCCGCCGGATGATTAACACATAACTTGTTTAAATCTATGCCTTTTTCGATGTAATCCTGTGCCGGACTGGGAAACCCCGCGGGCACCTTATCCTGAAAAAGTGGGGTGTTGAGTTCGACGGGCGAAATTGCTGGGCGAGAAAAAGTCATCATACTGCTCCATGATTGTACTGTGTATTCATACAGTATAATCATGATTCGAGGAATTTGGAAAGAAAGGTGTTGCAGAACTTCGTCATATCACCGCTGTCTGCTCAGGATGAGCGCATCAGCAGCAAGTCGCTGATGATATATCGCGCTGAAATGAATACGTTTACTCCATAAGGAGGATTGGCAGCGGCGGTATAGGCACTCTATTCTACTGTGAATAAAGGTGATTATTCGAACCTATCGGAAGCTCCTGCCGTGACTCTTGCTTTCCGATTACTTTCATAAAAGAGGAAGTAATGAAATACCAGAATATCTTTACCGAGCTACAGATTGAATGGCCCATTATCCAGGCGCCGATGGCGGGCGTGAGCACCCCCGAGATGGCGGCGGCGGTCTCTAACGCGGGTGGAGTCGGGTCTCTGGGGCTGGGGAGTGCCAAACCCGAGTCGGCTTTCGAGCAAATTCAAAAGACAAAATCACTCACCGACCGACCGTTCAACGTCAATTTCTTCTGTCATACCGCGCCCAACCTCAATCATGATGTGCATCAGAAATGGCTGGAATATCTTAACGCGCATTTTCAAGCGCACGACGCGCTTGCGCCTACTGTCTTGAACGAGATTTATCAGAATTTTCAATCTAACGAAAAAATGCTCGAAGTCGTGCTTGAGACCAGGCCGGCCATCGTGAGTTTTCATTTTGGCGCACCGTCTGAGCCAGTCGTTGACAAAATTCATGCCTACGGCGGCAAAGTGCTGGTGTGTGTCACTAACCTGCAGGAAGCACAATTGGCAGCGTCCGTTCATGCTGATGCGATTGTTGCCCAAGGCGTTGAGGCTGGCGGACATCGCGGTAATTTTGATGCAAAAAAAGATGACGAATTGGGGCTTTTCCCACTGTTGCGAATTCTTGCACGCCACAGTGAGCTGCCTGTTATTGCCGCAGGGGGAATTATGGACGGTGTCGGTATAGATGCGGCAATGCGGCTGGGTGCCGTGGGTGTGCAGCTCGGCACGGCATTTATTCTATGCCCTGAATCTTCGGCAACTGCTGCACATCGCGAATGCCTGAAAGGTGAGGGCGCGGCAAGAACGGCAATCACTGCGGCCATTTCTGGGCGGCCTGCTCGCGGAATTATCGGTGTCTTCCAGCGAAGTATAGTGCCCGATGGCCAACGGCAAATCCCTGACTATCCCTTTGCCTACGATGCGGCGATGAAACTGCACGCGGCGGCCAAGGAAAAAGGCATTTTCTCCTATTCGCCAAATTGGGCGGGCCAGGGAGCCGTGTTATGCCGTGAAATGCCGGCTTTTGAACTCACGCGCGTGCTGGCTGCGGAGTGGGCCGAAGCGCGTAAATCACTTTTGGTATAAGTAAAAGTTACCTAACACAACGGCAATTTTCACAATGCGCCGCTGTGGCTGTGGCTGTGGCTGTGGCTGTGGCTGTGGCTGTGGCTGTGGCTGTGCCCAGCACGCGCTTAAGAAAGTCTTGGGTCCGGGGTTCTTGGGGATTACCCAAAATGCGGTCAGCCGGACCCTGCTCAACAATTAATCCACCGTGTAAAAAGCACACACGGTCGGCAACTTCTCGGGCAAATTGCATTTCATGCGTCACCACCACCATGGTCATGCCTTCGCTGGCCAAAGTGCGCATGACCTGCAACACTTCACCTACCAGTTCGGGATCAAGGGCCGAGGTCGGTTCATCAAACAGTATGGCCTGAGGCTGTAGCGCAAGTGTTCTTGCGATCGCTACGCGCTGCTGCTGGCCGCCGGAGAGCTGGGCGGGCCAGGCATTAATTTTATCGGCTAACCCAACCAGCGCGAGAAGATCTTTGCTGCGTTTCTCCGCTGCTGCACGCGATTCCCCGTTGACGTGAATCGGACCTTCCATCACATTTTCAAGCACTGAACGATGTGGAAAAAGATTGAAGCGCTGAAAAACCATCCCTATCTGGCGGCGCAAGTCGTTAATCCGTTTGTCTCTACTATTAACCCGCTGATCTAATACGTGAATATCACCTTCCTCATAAGTCTCTAGTCCGTTAATACAGCGCAAAATTGTAGATTTCCCTGAACCGGAAGGGCCAATCAGGCAAACGACTTCTCCTTTATTGACCTCAAAGCTCACACCTTTCAGAACCTCGATGTTTCCAAAACGTTTATGCACTTCGTTAATTTTAATCATCTCAGGCTCCTCTCAAACGACGCGTTTCTAGCCGCTTGGTTAACGCCATTAGCGGAAGGCACAGTACTAAATAGAGGAGGGCAACCAAGGTGTAAACTGTCGTGTTATCAAAGGTGGATGCCGCGATAAGCTGTCCCTGTCGGGTCATTTCTGTTACCGCAATGGTTGAGGCAAGCGCAGAATCTTTCAGCATCATCACCAGCGTATTACTGTAGGGCGGTAGGGCAACGTGAAACGCCTGCGGCAGCACCACTCGGCGCATTGCCTTACTGAAACTCATGCCCATTGAGCGCGCGGCCTCGAACTGTCCACGGTCGATAGATTCGATGCCTGAGCGAAAAATTTCGGCAATATAAGTTGAAAAACAGAAGGCTATACCAATGACGCTGGCCTGCAGTGAGGTGAGCGTAATCCCAATATCCGGGAAAACGAAATAGATGTAGAACAGTACGACGATCATCGGTAGGCCGCGGGTGATGTTGATAATCACCGACACTGGCCAAGAGATAAACTTCCACGGACTCATCTTGCCCGCCACCCACAGTAGCCCAAGCGGTGTGCTTATCACCAGCGAGATAAGGGTGATAAAAATCGTCGTTTCGGCCCCTTTGAGCAAAAAGGGGACGTAGGTGCCAATGCTACTCCAATCCATCTTTTCTTCTCCTTTGTATTGCCACTAAGGGAGATTCGTGGCTGCATTTCTTCATTATAATGAATATCACCACCCGTCGACTCGCTGTCAATGGCTTTGCAATGCTCCGTCATAGGGCTTTCTTATAATAGGATTTGAGCGTCATTTAATTTATAATTTATTGATTTTATTAGATTATTATATAATTTTTGAAAAATTGATTATTTTTTGAATTGATGCTTGACAGTGAAGAGTGAAAATTCATTATATTAAATAGCACGCGGGCAACTTTGAACTCAATTGAAAATCTAGAGGGACAGTCATGCAGAAATCGATGGTTTCACTCCGTAACGTTAACCGCGGCATGGCCGCGATATTACTGTTGTCGTCTACCCTTGCCTCTCACGCTGCGATGTTGACGGCAGGTTCGCCACCCTCCAGCGCACCCACTACATTTTTAGACACCAAAACGGGAAAAATTGAAGGTTTTATGCCCGACGTGGCAAGAGAAGTGGCCAAGCGGGAGAAGCTGGACGTGGATTTTTCTGCAGTGCCATTCCCTACGCTGATTCAGTCCGTGATCTCCGGTAAAATTGACATGATTGTCGCCGGCATGACGCCGACGCCGGCGCGTGAGAAGTTTATTTCCTACTCTCAAGAGGTGACGGCGTTTGGAGATGGTTTGATTGTGCGTGATGACAACAAGCAAAAGTATACTGATTGGAAAGACTTCAAAGGCCAGACGATCGGCAGTCCATCGGGCACTGACTACGCGCAAAAGCTAATCAATAGCGGTATTGCGAAAGAGGTTAAGCTGTATGACAGTCCGGCTGATATGACGCGTGATCTCCAGCTTGGGCGCATTGCCGGTGGGCTGAGCGATTATCCGATATTAAAAGCGCAGGAAAAGGCTGGAATGCTGAAAGGCCTGCACGTGGTGGAGGGATATCAGCCGATGGCCGTTTCACCAATGGCGTTTGGGGTCAAAAAAGGCAATGACGTTCTCTTGGCAAAAATTAACGATGCGTTAAACGCGATGAAGGCCGATGGCACGCTGGCAACGTTGAAATCCAAGTGGAATATGCCACAGTAGTGTTTCAGGGGGATGAGCAAAATGCGCATTTCCCTGGCGTTAGCAATGTTGCGCGCATGGCCGTATTTTGACAGGAAAATCCCGATGACCAAAAGCAATCTCAAAGGATCTGAGCTCGTGGTGAGTTCGCTGGAGGCGGATATTGGCCTGCGCCTGAAGAAAATGCGCAAAGCACGTAATTTAACCATTAGCGAATTGGCAACGTTGGCCGGTGTTTCTGCCGGTACAATCAGCCAAATTGAACGTAATCTCACTAACCCGACAATTCGCATGCTTGAACAGCTGCGGCAGGTATTAAATGTTCCGTTGACGACCTTTCTTGAAGGTGACGAAGCGACGACGCAGGGCATTGAGCACTATATTCGCCGCGAACAAGACCGCCCACATTTTCATGTCGGTAAACATGGCATCGCGAAATCGCTGCTCTCCCCTCAGGGAGATTACGATATTAAATTTATGCTAATCGACGTGCCTGCCCAGACGCGCTCGGAGCAGATGCTGGTGGGCGACGGTGAAAAAGCCGGTCTGTTATTAAGCGGGGAGCTGACGCTTGAAATTGACGACGATAAAGCCGTGCTTTATCCGGGCGACAGTTTTCAGTTCAAAAGTAATTTGCTGCACAACGTATTTAATCATAGCGCTGCGCAAGCGCAGGTTTTATGGATAATGCTGGTTCAGCCAGATAAGCATCTATAAGTTTCCTTATTACTCAGCGAGTTACTGCGACAGGGTCGATGTATGCGTGTGAAAATTGATGCGGTATCAAATAGCACTTCTTTCCCGAAAGAGGTAGACGTTGTGGTGATTGGTGGCGGGATAATCGGCACCGCTACCGCCTATGAGCTTGCGAAGCAGGGCGTATCGGTGGCGCTGCTCGAAAAAGGTGTGATTGGCGGCGAGCAGTCGAGCCGCAACTGGGGATGGGTGCGTCAACAGAACCGAGACCTTTACGAGCTGCCAATGGCGATGAACAGCCTGCAGCGTTGGGGAGAGCTGGGTGAAGAGATTGGCCTCGATTTAGGCTTCAGGCGCAGCGGTATTTTGTACTGCACAACTAAAGAGTCCGACCTCGAAAAATGGGAAGCCTGGGGTAAAAAAGCGCAGGCGCAAGGCTTTACTAGCCAGATGCTTTCGGCGCAAAAGGCCTCAGAGTTAAGTGGAAGTCGTGGCGATTGGAAAGGCGGTGTCTGGTCACCCACTGACGGTCGAGCAGAACCTTCCAAGGCTGCGCCCGCATTGGCTATAGGCGCGCAGCGTTTAGGGACCAATATTCAGCAACAATGTGCTGTCAGGGGACTCGAAATAAGTGCGGGACGCGTGGCCGGCGTATGGACTGAGCGAGGGCTGGTGAAAGCCAATAAGGTGATCTGCTGCGGCGGAGCCTGGAGCGCACGTTTTTGCCAGCGTCACGGCATTGAGCTGCCTGCGGCAAACATTCTCGGTACGGCTTTTAAAACCACCTCAGCCCCTGAGGTTATCAAAGGCTGTTTAAGTATGCCCAATCTGGCGATGCGGCGTCGGCTGGACGGCAGCTACACGGTGGCGGTTCCAGGATTGGGTCGTATGGATCTCGCCCCGCAAAACCTGCGTTATGTAACAAAATTCCTGCCAATGTATCGTAGCAAAGTGGCGAAAAAACTGAAGTTTAGAATTAATAGCTCATTCTTTAATGGTCCTGAGGCTGCAGGTCATTGGGCTTTTGACCAGATATCACCGTTCGAAAAAATCCGCGTATTGGACCCTGCTGCCGATGCACAAATTTTGCGATTGGCGCTGGCTGAAATCGAACGTGCATTTCCTGCTTTGAAAGGGATAGCCGTCGATCACGCATGGGGCGGCTGGATTGATACCACACCCGATCTCGTTCCGGTTATCGATGAAAGCGAAAAAATCCCCGGATTTATTATCGCCTCAGGTTTTAGCGGTCACGGCTTTGGTATAGGTCCTGGTGCTGCACGGCTTATCACACAGCAGGTGATGAATGAAAAAACCTATACTGACATGTCGGCTTATCGGCTGAATCGCTTTACTGACGGCAGTGTGATAAGACAGCCGCAGATGATGTGAAAAAATGGGTGCTCAAAGATTCATGTCATTCAGCCAACAGGCGGAGGCTAACCTGATGTTTCTGATGCATGCCGATAGACCTCGGTTGATTAACATTAACTCGGGGTCTTTCTCTTTCTGCCATTGAGATAACTATTTAATAATAAATATTCATGCTCGGGACAAAAAAATCCAGAGCACCCGAATAAAGAGACTCGTATTAACAGGGTTTAACGTATTTAATTTCAATGTAAATAACTCGTTTTAATTACATTAATAGCACTCTACTATATTAGTATTTTATTTAAATGTTTTGTTTGACTTGATATTTTATTACTTAATTAATGAACCGCAATTTTTTCCAATACCCGTCGTTGCCCCTGTGTTTTAGTAAGCGCTTTGCTTATCAGGGGACGATACTATGATGCAATTTTCTAGCGGTTTTTTACTCAGTCTTTCACTGTGCCTGGACATTGGTATTGCCAATATAGCGATGATTACGCTGGCGATGCAGCGGGGTTATTTTTACGGATTCTGGTTGGGGATTGGCACCTGCATTGGTGATTTGATTTATGCGTTGTTGGCGTTGGCGTTGGCGTTGACGGGGATGGCCGTTTTGTTGCAGTTTGAAACGGTGCGCTGGACTCTGTGGATTGGCGGTGGCGCAGTATTGGTGTGGTTTACGATATCGCATTTTATGTGATTGCCTCAGGTTATCGAGAATTTATTGCTGTCTGAGTTTAGCTGGCGTACATAGTGATGGGGCGTAACGCCCATTATTCGGCGAAAAGAATTAATAAAATGGCTTTGATCGTAAAACCCTAACGCCAGCGCTGCATCCAGTGGATGCACATTGCCGCGCAGCAGGTTACGCGCGCGTTGTAACCGCAGTTGCATGTGATATTGCAACGGCGGCATGCCAATTAACTGGGTGAAACGCCGTATTAAATGGTATTTGCTTAAACCGCAAAGCCGTGCAAGCGTATCGAGCTGAGGTTTTATGGTTAAGTTTTCGGCCATGATCCGTGAACATTCGAACCCTTTACTGCTGAACCATTCAGAAGACTGTAGCGGCACGTGGTATCCACCTTGGCTATTAACGAAATAGATTCTTTATTGATGATTATAAAATCACCAGGCGTCGCGTTAAGCAAGCCTGGATACCAGCAACGCGCCGCCGAGCATCATTAGCGCCGCGGTGACAAAGCCGATGGTCGCACCGATGCCTACCGGAAAATGAATCCCTGTCACCAAAAGACCTAACAACGCGACGCCAATCGCGCTGCCGGTTTGACGCATGGTATTTATGGCCGCTGAGGCGGTCGCAGTTTTCCCGGCCGGTGCCTGGTGCAGAAAAGTAGACAGAAGAGTGGGGGTCGCTATCCCGCCGCCAATCGGCATCAAAAATAGGAAGCAGACAAATGTTGAAAAAGCGGCATCGAGATAGGTAAGGGTGGCAAGAATGAAGTAGTTCAAGGAGGCAAGCAAAATACCCAGAGTCAAGGTAAAACGCGGGCCGAACCGGGTAGCCAAATAGCCACTGAGGGTATTTGCAAAGGCAATCACCGTGAAGGTCAGCAGCGCGAGGCCAGTCATCACTGGGGTAAAGCCGCGGTAAACCTGAAAATAAACGGTTAATAAAAAGAGAGATCCGTAAAATGAGAAGTTCATTGCCGCGGCCAATAAAAGGCTCAGCGAGAAGGCTGGTTTTTTTAGCAGACTAACAGGGAGAAAGGCGTATTTCGATTTAGCAAGATGTACGATTAAGAAGAGCAGTGCCAGAACAAACAGGCCAAAGAAGAGTATTTCGTCACGGGAAACAGAAAAACTTTTTCCAAACTGGATCATCACGTAAATCATCGAAAAACAGGCAATGACAAACAGTAATATTCCTTTGGTATCAATGTTTAGGCTGTTATATGCTGTCGATTCGGGAATATAAAAAAACGTAAGAATTAACCCCGCCGCACAAATCGGAATATTAATCAGAAACAGAGCGTGCCAGGAAATATGAGTCAACACTATCGCACCGATGAAAGGGCCTGCCGCGCTAATAATGCCACCCATGGCGCTCCACCAGCCGATAGCCTTGGCGCGTAGCAGGGGATTATTGCCGCAAGCGAAAGAAAGCATCGCCAGAGAAGAGGGGACAATCAGCGCCGCGCCCAGTCCCTGCAGCAGGCGGCCAAAGATCATGGTTTCAATGCTGGAGGAAAATGCGCATGCCAGAGAGGCCAGGAGAAATATTCCAATACCCAGCAGATTAACTGTCCGGTTGCCAAACCGGTCGCCTAACCCTCCTGCGGCCAAAAGCAGAGCAGCAAAAACAACGACGTAGGCGTCGGGTATCCACTGAAGACTGGAGATGCCGGCGTTAAACACCTGCGCAAAGGTCGGCAGCGCCACGTTAACAATAGTCACGTCGAGCTGAACCACCACGTAGCCCAGCGAGGTAATGAGCGCACTCGCAAACAGCGGCGTTGTGGATACTTGCTCTGTTTTCAATTCTTCGTTAGAAAGCATAGACTCACCGCAATCCCAATTTTTATAACGCGTTGCCAATTCAAACGCAGAGATTGCGATGTTATCTGAAAAATATTTGTTTGTAGAGTGATCAATCTACAATATGTTTTGCAAAGGTATTCCATCTGATGCATGAGAGTAATGATGAAAAAAAATCCCGGCAGACCGAGAGAGTTTGACCCTAAAGACTTCCTGAATGCCGCACTTGGCTGTTTCTGGTTAAAGGGGTATCAGGGTACATCGATCAGTGATCTGATGCAGGCTTCGGGACTGGCCAGCGCCAGTATTTACAAGCTGTACCCGGATAAACGCAGCATATTTTTTGCCGCGCTCAGCCAGTATATGGAGGAAGGGTTAGGCCGAATGCGGACGCGAGCCGAAGAAAAACCACCCGCCGTGGCCCTGCGTGAGACGCTTGATTACTGCGCGCTGCTGTCAACGGGTGAAGACGGTGAGCGCGGCTGCTTTACGATTGCTGCGGCCAGCGAACTTTTGCCAGCGGACGACGAAGTCAGAGAAAAAGTGAAGTACAAGTTTAATGGTATCAAACAGAATCTCATCACCATTTTTAGCCGTGGTCAGCAGCAGGGCGTTTTTAAAGCAGATACGCAGGCAGAAGTGATGGCAGAAACGGTATTTATGCTGCTTGAGGGGATGCGTGTTTATGGCAAGGTTAAGCCGGACTTTGCGATGCTTAAACTCGCGAATGACTTTATAATGAACAGCGTACTGATAAAGCACGCGGCGGGATAATTAATCAGCCTTTAGCGAAAATTAGCGCAGAAGACCCAAGTGCTCAATGAGAATAGAAGAGCCGATGCCGATCAGTACCACGCCGCCCAGAATCTCGGCCCATTTACCAATCGCAGCACCCAGAAAACGCCCCAACAGCATACCGGTGGTCGCCATAATAGTGGTTGCTGCGCCAATCGTTAGCGCCATCACTAAAATATTAACCTGAAGAAACGCGAGGCCCACGCCCACGGCCATTGCGTCAAGGCTGGTAGCGATAGCTGTCGTGACCAGTAGCCAAAAACCGTGACGGTTCTGTACTTCTGCCTCTTGTTCATTATCTTTCTTAATGCCTTCGTGGATCATCCGAATGCCCAATACCAGCAGCAGGCCGAAGGCAACCCAGTGGTCCCAGGCCATCACGAACTGACTGGCGGCAAGCCCAATACCCCAACCGATAATCGGTGTAATCGCTTCTATTACGCCGAAGATTAGACCGGTCCGTAATGCTTCTTTCAGCGGGGGTCTATGCAGTGTTGCTCCTTTGCCGATTGCTGCGGCAAACGCATCCATTGACATACCAAACGCTAGAATAAGAATTGCATAAATGTTCATAAAACGGACCGAAAGGGCTTTCCGTGGAGGCAAAAGGCCATTAATTAAAAGAGACGGCCATTCTGCCATAAAGGAAATAATAAAAAAACCATATTTTTCATGTACTTATAGCACATGCTAACTAATTAAGCCTTGGCTATACTTGGATAAAACACCTGCAATTTGAAGGGGAATTGACCAGCTGAATGTGCAAAACGTTGAATAGCTATAGAAAATTAATCCAGATGGGGCTAACGGCGGACATTTACTCGTCAAGCCTCGCGTTACAACACTCTGTAAACCCACAATCAGATTGATAAACAAGATGGGGCAATGATGCCCATCCTCTTCATGTAAAAAAGCAATACTTTCCGATGCTTTCCGTAAATTTTCGATAATGAGTTCGACTACAGTTCCCCTCTTTTTTATACCCAAGAAATGAGAGTCGAATTTTCATGAAAGTTTTCACCCCGTACCCTAGGGGAGAAGAATCTGAGCCTATTGACCATAAGATTCTATCCATAGAAAGTCCTCTCCGTGATCTGATGAATGACTATCATCTCTCTCCGACTGTCTATTATCCTCAAATCGTTTCGCTGTTTGATAAGTTGGATAAGTCTGACGACTGGCACAATGATGAAGATGTGTGCCAGCTAGTCACATTTGTCCTTGATGATGAGGTGTTCCGGGATAAATTATCTAATACAACGATATTTAAGGTGAAGCCTGAGGGCACCAACGGCCGCATTGTACTGAGCAGTGACAAGCATCACTTTTTGTCCAACCAGCTAGATAAACCAGACCATCCTACCGGCCCTGAGCTGGATGAGTTTTTGCAAATCATAAAGGGTGCAGTCGCCTCTCGTACTGACGAGTGGGCTGATAAAATGTCAGACAACATCCTAAGCCAGCCTACCCGTGTCGGACAGCGTAAAGACGCCATGTTGCCACCAAGCGACGCATTACTTCCAATGCTTAAAGCGGTAACCGAACGCACCTTGTTACGTGTATTTGAAAACATGCTTGGTCTGGAGACCAAAGGACTGCTGGGGATACTGAAAGATATACGGGGAGAATTACCGAAAATTTTTCACAAGCAGGACGCCACTTTTACAGAAAAACTTCGCCTTATTCGCGGTCTTATTGATGACCAAAGTAAAAAAGTAAGTGGCCTCAGCCCTCATTACAGGGAGTATCTCAATCATTTTAAAATAACGCTGGATAGTCTTCAAAAAATTACCAATAACTTCGAAAAAGAGAGCCGCTCAAGCGTCACATCAAGCTTAAGCTTGTTAGCGGGATCACTCGAGGTAACCCAGTCGTTACTTCAGATTGTATCCTCCCTCCCCGGTATAGATAAAAGCAGCCTGCAGGGCGTTAACAGTATGCTGACGCCTGCCAGACAATTATTAACTCAGGTGCAGGGGTTTTATGCCTTACCCCCCGATGCGTCGTTTATAGATTTTCTATCGCAGTTCGATGCCATGAAACCACTGATTGAGCAATGCAATGCAGTGTATAAAAAAATACAAACATTACTCAGTGTATTGCCAACCAATCCTGGTTTCGAAAAAAAATGGCAGAGCATAAACCGCGTTTTTGAAGACAGTTCCCCAGAAAGGGTTAAAGCGCTCAATACCCTGTTTGGTACGGAGGTTGCAGAGGCTATCCGCCAAAGCCTGTCACTGGCCAAAAAAGCGGGGGCTTATCCGTTGGACAAACAGCTTATGGTGCAGCTGGATTGGCTCAAACAACAAACTCCTTCATTACAGCAGGCATTCACTTATCAGATGAATGACATGGGTAAGGAAAGTGATGCAATAAAGCAACTCAATGCTCTGCTAGATATTGTCAGTCCGAATATAAGTACTTGGGTAAAAACGAAGACTCTTGCCAATATGTTTGCCCCAACCACCTGGCTTTCGACACTGGTACATACCGCCATTCCGGTTTTGGCAGGCAGTTCTCCGGTTGGCTCAATGGCGTTACTGGCCGCGCAGAAAGGTAACGATTTTTATAAAAACATCAGATTTGATACCACATGGCCACAGTCACTTAGAAATTTTGCCAAATACTTGAGCCAGGATATTGTCAAAAATTCACAGGATTATCGTGGCATCATGCCGGGGGGAGAAATTACCGATGCGACTATAAAAGCGGCGATGAACTGGTGGAACAGTGCTCCGACTGAAAACTGGGCGGAAAGTATCGGTCAGTTGCTTAAATCCGCGACAATTGCCCACCCGGTATCTCAGAGGGTTTATCAGGGGTATCTGGAAATGGGCTTGGGTTGGAAACTCTATCAGGCCCTTCAGGAGAAAGAGACGCGTGCAGTGGTCAGGAATCTGGAAGAAATCCGAGATGCGATGAAGCCTTATATCTCGAACAGCAGTCTGGCTGGCATAGCCCCGCTTGTCGATTTACTTCCAATGTTACCGGCACTTAATGAAGCCCGCGCAGAAATAGCGCAGATAGGGCCAACAACTTCGTGGACAGAATGGGCTGGTGCACTGAGTGGAAGACTGGTTGGCAGTACAAACCCCGCACTGCAGCAATTGCGCAACCAACTGACAAATCAGCTGGAAACGTGGGCCGCTGACAGCCTTTCAGGTTTTTTCAACCCTCCTGTAGCCGATGCGGCGGTGCTACCTGCCAAAGAATCAACAAATATTAACCTTCCCACTGACGGGGTGACCGAAGCCGATTTTCTGGCGATAGATGAAGCGAAAATCATTACGGTATCTTCCACAGGAGAGAAAAGTACACCGATTGAAATACTGAAAGAGCTGATAGACAAGTACGGATTTACGCTCAATGAGCCTGTTTATCTGGGAGATAAAGAATTTGCACAGGGGCATATTCTGAATGAAAGTGAACCTCTGTCCGGCTCGGCCAGAAGCGCCCTGGCTATGGGGGGACTCGTGGGTATCATCGCCTTGGGTTATGCTATTTATAAGGTGACAAGCGGCAGCAGCTCTTCAACTGATATCGAAGAGAGTATCCCGCTAAACCAGTTACCCATAATAGTCACTGATTCAAACGATACGGCTTTATCAAAAAAAACCGCCAATTTTAACGTCAGCATTAACAAAAATTTCCCTAAGTTAATAATGAATGACGCACAGGTCAGCGAACCATTTACTTCTAAGCCTATCAACAGGCAGAATACATTTATTCAGGGCAGGTCATCAGAGGCGATTTATACGCCTTTGACGATGCCAACAGAAACTGAAAACTTTGCATCAAAGGTTCGTGTCAATAAACCATTACTCGCGGCTGTAGGCCTTGGCTTGAGCGTCTCTACCCTAGGGGGCGGGGCTTATTATTACCTCAATACTAAAAGAACCGAACCTAATAATGTTGAAAAGGAAGAGGGGAAACCAAATTTTTCAAATTCCCCATTGACCCAAGACGGTGTATTGTTTGAAATAAACGGCAAGGCAATCATTTTTAATGATGAGGAAATGCGTACGCTGGCGTTGAGCACTGATGATATGATCCGTCAAAAACGTGATTTATTTGGCGGCTGGGAACGTATTATAGATGAAAAAAACAGGTTGCAACGTCAGGATATTCTAGACCAAATATCAGCGCGATTAGCGGCCAATGAATCACATAGACTTGAAGAGCAACGTAAGGCGGATGAGTTAGTTACTATTGAAAATGTAAGAAGTGGATGGCCGGATGATTTTGGTTTATTAGCCGCAGAGAAATTGCTTGAGCAGTTAGATAAAGGGGCTATTTCTTTGATAAAAGGCATTGATGCTTGCTCTTTTATCCGCCAGCATGTTCAGAATGCTATCGACACCTATTTACCTGATTTAGGTATGACACCGGACAGTATTATACAGCTTAGAAGGGTTAAAGTCGCTGGTCCTGTCATCGGCGAAAGGGTAACAATAGAGAATTATAGCCTCTACGACTTAGCATGTTATAAATTCCCCACCAATCATACTATGCAGTGGGATAAAGATATTCCCAATGAATTCAAAGAAGCGCTGATGCCCGGTTCGAGTAAAGATAATTCGCGTGATTACTCTCCCCTTTCGGTGACATCAGCGTTTTCTAAATATATCGATGAGACGAAAAAAAATAATACTCTCATTGAGGAGATATCGGTAATCTATAAAGCATCATTTTTATCCACCGCCATGGAATTGGAACAATCCAGCGCCACGCCAAAAGATTTTAAAATCTTGCTGAAAACCTTCATACAGGGCGATGAAACGGTGCTAAAAAAAGTAGCCTTTCATCGAAAAACAGTGACCGATGTGGTTGCACTTGAGATTGGTGAAAAAATTTTATGCTGGGATGTGGCGGGATCTTGTATCCAATTCACCAACACTCACCAAGGGCGTGAGAATCGAGAAATGAAGCAGTGGGTGATTAAACACCTGAATGCCTATCAACAGGGGGAGTTTAAAGATTCGGTTACGGGTACAAAACTGTTTGATGAGCAAAAGCTGGAGCAATCAGCTCGTAGCCGATTCAACGTGATAGTGAAAATATCCCCTTTCAAATTAAGCAAATTCAGTGACCTGGGCGAAGATTCGACCCTGGAGAAGATTGAACGAATGAAGGCGGACATGGATACGTTGGTGACCACAAAGGGCGAAAGATTTGCAAAGAACCTTATTGATCTTGGTGTTTTTGCCGCCAGCCTGGTGACAAGTTTAGTTCCGGGGGCTGGCATAGGCGCTTTCCTGCTTAGAGCTGGATTGAATGCCGGTGTCATTGCGCTGGGCACAGCGGCTAAGTCGACATTTGCTGACAATTATAAGGAAAAAACGCAAATACTTAGAGAAGCGCTATTGAACTTGATAGCCAATATTGCACTGGATGGACTTTTCACTGCAGGCAGGTTACATGCTGAAAAGTTGCTTTCAAGAATAGAACAGAAGAATATTAGTGATACCCGAAATGTGAAAATAGTAGAACCAGTATCTTCCCTACGGATTAAAAATTTAAACTCGCCTGAAGTTTTAGCATCAGCTAAATTAACAGCCGGTAATACTATTGATAATGCATTGGCGTCCTTAAGAAATGCCGAAAAAGAAGGTCAGGTAAATATCGTGCTGGAAGCATTTTTCGGCAGGAATGATAAGTTGCTTAAAGATAAATACACCCAGAGTCTTAAGGATGTAAAAAGTGATTTACAAAGGTTTGATCCCGTAAGCAATGTTAAAATCATTAGCGACTCAACAAGCAATACTGTTATGGCGATGAATTGCGCCAAGTTTAGGCTATCAAACGCAGGCGCATCTTCGCCCAAAATAGAATATCTAAATTTTTATGAGAAGGGTGTTAATAATTTTTATAAAGCGGTAGGGGGGAGTAAAGATGAGCTAGGCGTAGTATTGCTACATGAGTTTTCACATGGAACGCTTGATACCATGGATTTTGCCTACCGTGGAGTAACGGGGAAAAAAGGTTATTCAAATATTAAAGGACTATTAAATATCAATGTAAAAGATCATCAACAGTCTAACGTAGGTTCGCAAGGACGGTTTTTTGGTGATGCAACGCACTATCTGATGATGGATGATTATTTCAATCTGGAAAAGTTAAATATACAAAAAAATGCTGCCACCACAGAAATTAAAAACATCGATGCGCGCTTGAATTCACCCATTTCTGATGTGTATAAGAAAACATTGGGTGAGCGTAAGGATATACTTACCCATAAATTAGAGGGTGTTGAAAAAAGAATTTCGTTCGGACAACCTGGGTTTTATAACGCGGATTCATTTTCTCTTGCGACGCGTACTTTAGAATTCATTGATAAAAACCCCAAAAAGGCCATAAAAATTATCGATGCACTAAAACATGCCGGTAAAATATCTGATGGATTTGTTAATGAAGTATTAGATGACATCTATATACCCCAGAGAAAAAAACGCGATGTTTCCAGTCCAACAATTTTGCCACAGTCAACCAAACCTAACATAATGCTTTCAAGTTCTGCTTACTTATTGGAATCAAACGAGCAAGGTGAAATTACTCGTATCTGGAAAGACTTAAAGAGAGACGAAGTTAGCTCATTAGGTGTAATTGACCCTCAAACACATATTCCTGGGCAGGGCGTTCTGTTGCCGCAGGAATAAGCGAAACCACAAAGCACAGTGCTATAAAGTGTCACGATACCCCCGGAAAAACCGGTTAACTATTGCTGGCGTCAAAGGCCTGCCGGGCACGTTCAACTTCTGGCAGATAATCCATCGTCCAGGTATAAAGCGCCTCAAAGGGTGCCTTGAGTGTGCGACCCAGCGGTGTTATCTCATATTCAACGGCCACCGGTGAGGCAGTAATGACCCGACGCTCCACAATGCCGTTGCGCTGCAGGCGGCGCAGGCTCTGAGTAAGGGCTTTCTGGGTAATGCCCTCAATTTCACGTTTAAGCACATTAAACCTCTGCGGCTTTTCACACAGCGCGGCGAGAATAAGCACCGACCATTTATCTGCAATCTGGTCGAGCAGCAGCCGGTGTGGGCAATTGACACCGGTAACGGTGTGTACCTGAGTGGACATCGTGGTTTCCTTAAGTATACTTGGTAGCTTTACAGTGCCTAATTGACACTAAGTATACACGGTATACTATAAATTCCGTTAACTTAAAACGGAGAATTACCTGTGACCACGTCCACCAATGTAGATGCTTTGTTTCAGCCTTTTCGTTTGAAAAGCCTGACCTTGAAAAACCGAATTGTTATGGCACCCATGACGCGCTCTTTCGCGCCAGACGGCGTTCCAGATGATAATATCGCTGCTTATTATCAGCGTCGCGCCGAAGGTGAGGTTGGACTGATTCTGTCCGAAGGGACGGTCATCAACCGGCCGACCTCAAGAAATGAGCCTAACGTGCCGTTTTTCTACGGAGAGCAGGCCTTGGCGGGTTGGAAAAAGATTATCGATGACGTTCACGCCGCGGGAGGAAAGATGGGGCCCCAGCTGTGGCATACCGGCTCAGTGGCGAGCTTTATGACCGACTGGGTGCCGGACGCACCGGTTGAAAGCCCGTCAGGCCTGATAGCGCCTGACCAACCGCGCGGTAATGTGATGAGTGATGAATCCATCGCCGATACCATCGCCGCTTTTGCACAGGCGGCGGCTGACGCAAAACGCCTGGGTTTTGACGTTGCCGAAATTCACGGTGCGCACGGTTATCTGGTTGATCAGTTCTTCTGGTCAGCCACTAATTTGCGTACCGACGTTTACGGTGGGCCAACGCTCAAGCAGCGTTCGCGCTTTGCTGCCGAGGTAGTGAAAGCCATGCGTGAGGCGGTAGGACCTGATTTCCCGTTAATTTTGCGTATCAGCCAGTGGAAACAACAGGACTTTACCGTGCGATTGGCACCGACGCCGGAAGAAATGAGTGACTGGCTGGTGCCTTTGGTTGAGGCGGGGGTCGATATTCTTCACTGCTCACAGCGCCGTTTCTGGGAGCCAGAATTCCCTGAGATTGACGGTGAAAGTGGGCTTAATTTCGCCGGATGGGCGAAAAAACTCACTGGCGCGGCTACCATCAGCGTCGGTTCTGTCGGTCTCTCCGGAGACTTTATGGCGGCCTTTACCGGCGAAGCTTCTCAGCCCGCCAGCCTTGATAATCTGATAGAACGTCTGGACCGCAACGAGTTTGACCTGATTGCCGTAGGTCGTGCGCTATTGAGTGACCCGCATTGGGTGA
The DNA here is from genome assembly GCF_009208105.1 of Rouxiella sp. S1S-2. NCBI lineage: Bacteria > Pseudomonadati > Pseudomonadota > Gammaproteobacteria > Enterobacterales > Yersiniaceae > Rouxiella > Rouxiella sp. S1S-2. Next base: position 3,297,679 of record NZ_WFKL01000001.1, on the reverse strand, counting down.
CAAAAGTCCGCACTGGCAACCTTGATGCCCTGCAGGGCTTCACGGCGGCTGCATTAGCTGAACTCGTCTAACGTTTCAAGGACCTTCAGCGACGACGGCTGAAGGTCCGCCTCATTAAACCTGCGCCATTCCGCCGTCGATACACAGCTCTGAACCTGCGATAAAACTGCTTTCGTCCGATGCCAGGAACAGCGCGGCAGCGGCAACTTCTTCGGGTTTACCTAAGCGTCCTAGTGGGATTAAATCAGTGAGTGTCTTGCGCACTTCATCTGAAACCGCATCAAACATCGGCGTATCGATAGGGCCGGGACTCAACGTATTGACTCTAATGCCTTTGCCAGCCAGCTCGCGCGTCCAGGTGCGCGAATAGGCACGGACAGCGGCCTTCGACGCACCGTAAGCGGTGTAACCGGCCGATCCGATAAAGCCGGCAATTGAGCCGATAAGTACGATTGATCCGCCTTCGGACATCAGCGGGACGGCGCCCTGCACAGTAAACAGTGCGGCGCGGACATTGAGGCCGAAGATTTTGTCAAAATGCGCTTCGGTTATGGTTTCCAGCGCTGCGTACTCCGAAATACCTGAGTTGGGGACCAAAATATCAAGCTTGCCACGAACGAATTTGACACGCGCAAACAGTCGGTCAAGGTCTGCCGAATTTGTCGCGTCGCCCTGTACGGCCTCAACGCCGTGGCCAATCAGTGAAACGGCATTGTCCAGCTCTTCCTGTCGGCGACCCATAATAAAAACGTAAGCCCCTTCAAGGACAAAACGCTGGGCAATGGCCAGACCGATACCGCTATTGCCCCCGGTGATCACCGCCGTTTTTCCTACTAATTTCTGCATTTTGCTACCCGCTGAGTGTGGTTTATCATTGACCTCAGAAGATACACTGCGTATATCTAGTGTCAATTACGCACCGAGTGTAGCCTAGATATATAACGGGAAACCGCGATGGAAAAATCTGTAGACGTTTTGCTTTATGACATCAACGCCACGCGGCCGATTTTGGAGCAGATTGCCAACAAGTGGTCAGTGCTTATTCTGACCGTGGTTTGCCATCAGCCCTCGCGATTTAACGCGATAAAACGTCGGCTGGATCCGATTACCCACAAAGCACTGACCGAGGCGCTGCGCAGGCTGGAGAGGAATGGGTTAGTACTTCGACGCGTTATTACCTCTTCTCCCGTAGCGGTTGAATACTCGATTACGCCACTGGGCAGAACGCTACAACAACCGTTTGCGGCGCTGGTTGCATGGGCTTCGCAACACGGGGAGGGAATTACGCTGGCGCAGGTTAAGTACGATAATCGCGTTATTAATGTTGATAAATAGCGCGATTATTTAAATTTTTTACTCTTTTTCACCCAGGTAAGCCGTGCATTTTATTTCGACCAGCAGGTCAGGGTGGGCCAGTTCGCTGACGCCAATACAGGTCCAGCAGCAGGTAGCGCGGGGAAAGCGACTGTCCTTTATTTTTCTGAATAGCGGCATATGCTGTGACATGTTCACGTGGTAGCTGGTGATATCAATGACGTTATCGAAGGTAGCCCCCGCCTCACTTAATACCCATGCCAGATTATCCCAACATAGTTGAAACTGTTGCTCAGGGTTTTCAGGAATACGTAATTGGTCATCGCGACCGATTTGGCCAGACATTACCAAAAGATTATCAATCAACAGCCCAGGCAAATAGCCTGCTTTGTCGACCACTGAACGCATTTTTTCGGGGACAATTGATTTCTTGGTCATAGACTTTCCTTGGCTAAAGCGCGTTTATTACGAAAATAAGAGAGTAGCGTGCTGCTTAAAAATGCCAGCTCCATCAGCGTGGCGACGGGCGATGCAGATAAAATATTGTTAATGACCCAGAAGCCACTCCCGAGCACGGTAAAAATACGCATTCTTGACGGGTGTTTTTGAAAGGCAGCATAGGTGACAAAAAGGCTACCAATCAGCGGGAATAAATCCTTCGGCCCCTGCCACACCCACAAACAGCACAGTACCGATAGGGCGAGAAACATCCAGCAAAGCGCCTGGCGCGTGCTAAAAATGGCCGTAACATAGCGGCACGCCGCCAGCAGCATCAGCGCCGCTGAAGCGGGCTGACTCAGCAGTGAAAAATGTATCGATAGCAGAAAGGTCGATAGTGCAAGAAGCAGTAAAGTCTTTTGGCGCGAAAAGTGAAATGCCGAAACGTCCAATACAAAAGAGACGCCGGCGATCAGCTGAGAAAGAAGAAAAGGGGTCATGTAAATACCGGTATTTTTATTAATTAATGTAAAAATTGTTCATATTGAAAAAGCAAACCTTACTCGACCCGTGTGACGTCGGGGGAATGTTCGCTGGCCGCTTCATGATAAATGTCGCCTAACCAAAGCGGGATCTCCGCTTCGGTCAGTTCGTCGGGAATGATGATGTCGTACAGCCGCGAAAATTTTCTTTCAGTCATATCGACGCGAAACACCTGCCAGCCATGTGTTGCAGGCTTCACGCCGATGAAACGGCCAAAAACATTATAAATCATCATGGGCTATTTTTTGCTCCAGAAGTTTAATAGCGGCGTCACGGTGATGCCGTGGATAAGGACGCTGGCAGTGATAATGGTGAGCGCACAATTAGTCATTACCTCGGCGTCTGCGCCCTGCATGCCGTGCATATAGGCATAGGCAATATAGTTCAGGCTGCCTATTCCGCGGATCCCCAACCAGCCAAATAATAAACGTTGCTGGCGTGAATAAGAAGACTTCCAGGTTGAGATGTACACCGCCAGCGGGCGAATAATAAAGAACAGAATGAAGGCCAGAATAAGCCCCATAGCGTCCCAATGCTGCGCCAACGTGATACCCAATACGATAACAATAGCTGCCGCCAGCAGACGTTCTATAGTGTCGCCAAACGATAGCGCATCGCCAATCACCAAACCCACGGACTTAAGCGGGCTTCTTTTCTCGATTGCGTGGCGTAAATGAGGATTGACCATCATTTCTGCCGGGGGATTTTCTTCCTGCTCCTCCGCTACCGGATTTTTCTGCTGCACTCTAAGTTCTGCACTGCGCAGCCCGACACCCGCGGCAAAGGCGGCTAAAAATCCAGAGGCATCAACGGCCATTGCCAGTGAAAAACTCAGACAGATCAGCGCAAGCGCAATAAAGTCGCTGGGCGCGACGTCCCCCTGAGAGTGGCGAAACCGCGTGGCAATCAGGCCAATCAGGCGACCCAGTCCATAGCCAATGGCCAGACCAACTACCAATGCCCAGACCACGTCTACCGCCAGCCAATGTAACCATTTCTCGGTTGAAAGCGCGCCATCGGCGTTGTGCCACAGCAGCGCTAGCATCAATAACGGCAGGGCGGTACCGTCGTTTAGACCCGCTTCGCTGGACAAAGAAAGCCGTAAACTGTCGTCGTCGCGTGCATCATTAATGGCAATCAGGCTGGCTAAAACCGGGTCCGTAGGGGCAATAATCGCCGCCAGTGCCAGAGATATTGGCCAAGATAGGCCGGTCAGGTAGTGGGCGATAACCATCACGCCGAGCACGGTTAAAATCATACCTGGCATAGCCAATCGGAAACCTATTTTCCAAATACTGGCTCTTAATGGCAGGCGGATTTTCAGTCCGGTGATAAACAGCGAAGTGGCGATGGCGATTTCAGTAATACGGCTGACCAACGTCGAGTGCTGCAGCACGTCAAGACGTAAAACGTCGAAGCCCCAAGGACCGCAAACCACGCCGACCAACAGATAAACACCAAAAATAGGCACCGGTGTGCGATTTATCCAGCCATATGACAATGACATGAGTAAAAGCAACCCCCCGGTAGCCGCCGTCCAGGCCAGATAATTCATAATTCCCCCTGTAAAATGACTTAAAATCACTCAAAAAAGTCTCGCCTAAGTTCATACCTAACTCATTATAGGATATATGAAAAATTACTCTCAAAACTTCACGAAAAAAGCGGCGATAAAGCCGCGATAACATTTTTCTCAATAAATAATTCAGACTAACTGCAGACGTTAATAATTGACAGTCATTATATTGCTCACTACTTTTACTGCTATTAATCGCCTCATCGATTTTTATTTTGTTATTCACTACTGCGTGATGGATATATTAAATCTTTTCTTTCTTAATGATCAGATTTTATGGGTTCTCAAATTTCTATTGGAAGGGATAACGATGAAAACATATATTCTTGGGCTTTCCTGTTATTCTCATGATAGTTCTGCAACGTTAATTTGTGATGGAGAGATTATTGCCGCCGCGCAGGAGGAACGTTTTACACGAATAAAACTGGATAAATGTTTTCCGCGCAATGCCGTGGCCTTTTGTTTGCGTTTTGCCGGCATATCACTTTGTGAGGTGAAAAAAGTTTTTTATTATGAAGATCCTGAAGAGAAGTTCAAACGGATTATGTCTACAGCCTTTGCCAGTGGCTGGGCGGGCGTGAGGTCGTTATTCTTTGATATCCCAACGTGGCTGTTTGATAAGCTTTACGTGAAAAGAAAGTTGTCTAATGAATTAAAAGGATTTAGTTCAACGATACCCTGCATTGAATATATCAGCCATCATCGTTCGCATGCTGCATCGGCTTTTTTCCCCGCACCTTTTGAAAAAGCGTTAGTTCTATGCATTGACGGCGTAGGCGAATGGGATACCACCACGGCCTGGAAAGGCGAGGGCGGGCGGTTAACCAAAATTTGGGAAACGCGTTTTCCCCACTCTCTTGGGCTGCTGTATTCGGCTTTTACGCACTATTGTGGATTTGAGGTCGACACTGACGAGTACAAGCTGATGGGGCTTGCCCCCTACGGTGAGCCGATCTTTTATGAGCAGATTATGAGCCATCTTATTCACGTCGCCGATGATGGCAGCTTTACGATGGACATGGACTATTTCGACTACGCAACCGGTGAGAAAATGACCTCACCGCAATTTAATGCATTATTCGGGGGTCCGCCGCGTGCGCCAGAGAGTGAGCTCACGCAGCGCGAGTTCAACCTTGCCGCTTCGGTACAGTCCGTGCTGGAAGAAGTGGTGCTCAGACTGGCCCGTCACTGGCAGATGCAAACTGGACTTAAAACGCTTTGCCTGGCCGGTGGCGTTGCATTGAACTGCGTGGTCAACGGCAGGCTGGCGCGGGCGGATATTTTTGAGCGAGTCTGGATCCAACCGGCGTCCGACGACTGCGGCGGGTCGCTGGGCGCTGCGCTGTCGGGATGTTACGAAGTCATGGGCCAAAAAAGAGTAGTCAATGCCAATGACAGTATGAAAGGTTGCTACCTCGGCCCCGCCTACAGCAGTGACGAAATCAGACTGTTTTTGCTCAGTCAACAGTGTAAGTTCACTGAGCTTATGCCGCAAAAGCTATGCAGCGAAGTGGCAGAAATTCTCAGTCAGGGCAACGTCGTGGGGTGGTTTCAAGGGCGCATGGAGTTTGGTCCCTGCTCGCTCGGTGCGCGCTCAATTTTAGGTGATGCGCGTAAGGCCAAAATGCATAGCGCGATCAATCTTAAAATCAAAAATCGTGAATCGTTGCGGCCTTTTGCACCCGCCGTACTAAAACAACACGCTGGTGAATGGTTTTACGCTGTTAAATCCAGTCCCTATATGCTTTTTGCTCATCCTGTCTGCAAGCAAAAACGTTTAGCGCTGACCGAGTCGCAATCGACTAAATCCGGCATTCAGAAACTTTGTGAGGTGCGTTCACAAATCCCTGCCGTCACTCACGTTGACTGTTCGGCACGGGTACAAACGGTGGACGGTGTTTATAACCCACTGTTTTACCAGCTGCTCAGTGCTTTTAACCAACAAACGGGCTGTCCGCTGCTGGTAAACAGCTCTTTTAATATGTGCGGAGAACCGATCGTTGAATCACCGCAGGACGCTTATCGCTGCTTTATGCGCACTGCGATGGACTATTTAGTACTTGGCAACTTTTTGCTCAGCAAGCGCAATCAGCCACATTGGCAGGAACGGGCTGACTTGGCGCAGTATCCACGGGATTAACCGTTTCTATTCGTTCTCGCAGGAAAGGTATTGCTATGGAAATTAAAACAATGACTCACAGGGAGGCGGTTAATCGCTGTTACGAATTAACGCCGCAGCTGCGCGAATACGATGAATTTATGTATCTGGGCGTGCGCTGGCTGCCTTATACCATGTTTTTTCATCCCAAAAATTACCACTCTAAGGTGATTAATACCGATGACATGGGCTTTCGCCTCACTCAGTCTCACCGAGGATGGGTTTCTCCCGCTGAGTTTCCTGACGACGGCGCGGTAAATATCGTGATTGGCGGCTCAACGGCAATGGGAACCGGCACAACCTCAGACGCTAACACAGTGGCGTCGGTGCTTGCCGAACTTACCGGAGAGATATGGCTAAATTTTGGCGGGCGGGGTTATAACTGCGTGCAGGAGGCGATAATTTTTATGCTCAATGAGCATAGTCTAAAGAAGATTAACAACGTTGTTATTTTGAGTGGCCTTAATACATTGACCCTCGAAGGGCTGCCGGATGAATATACCACCGAGTACGGTAAATATTATTACTCCTACGAATTCAGCCACTATATGCACAAATATAGCGAGAGTCAGAAACGTGTGTCAAATGCCTCCGCCTCCAGCAATGAATCCACAACAGAAAGAATTATCCCACGCATTACCGAGAAATTTACTGGCTGGCTCGATCAGACGGATGAGAATTCGGTTGAGCAACTCTTTACCGACGTTTATATCGATATCGACCAGCGCATTCAGCGTGCCGCGCAAATGACCATCGAGTCGGCTATTCAAATACAACAGCTGGCCAAAAGTCACAACGCGCGCGTACATTTCGTTCTTCAACCGCTGTCACGATGGAGCAAGCAGTATTTTCACCCGCGCGAAGAGGAGATGTTTAATGCCATCGACTCCTGTGCCAATAATTTTTGGCGATTGTTCCAACGGCTGTGCACGCCAAATCTGCATGAGAAATATTCGTCACAAATCAAGCAGGGTTGCATTCAGGCCGCATTGCCTTACCATGACATGAACCTATTAATGAAAAAATCACCCGCCCTCAATGACAATATTTATATTGATCATCTGCATTTCAACGATTTGGGCTATCGAGAAATGGGCAGGTTAATTTATGAATATGTGCTTTGACGCTCTCTAGTGCAATGTGACGGTCTATATGACTACTGCACGACTACCACTTCACTGCACTCTGCTGCCACGCCAGCAGGCGATCGCGCACGGCAAACAGCAGGGTTATCAGTGAAGAGAACAGCAGCGCCATCACAATCAATGCACCGTACATATTGGCATACGCTGCCCATCCTTGAGCCCACTGCAGATACCAGCCTAATCCCGACTTCACCCCCATCATTTCTGCGGCGACCAGTACCGAAAATGAAGCACCCAGTCCCATAAACAACCCGACAAAAACGTGAGGTAAAGAGGCCGGGATCGCGACCCGCATGATCAGAAACAGATTGCTGGCGCCCAGCGTTCTGGCCACGTCGTAATAGCGATTATCAACGCTGGATACGCCGGACCAGGTTAATACGGTGACCGGGAACCAGGTTGCCAGTGCGATAAGAAAAATCGCCGCCGAAAAGCTTGATGGAAAGAAATACAGCGACAGCGGCAGCAGGGCGGTGGAAGGCACTGGTCCTAAAAAGCGCAGAATCGGATGCACCCAATAGCCCAAGCCACGAGACCAGCCGATGGCGATACCCGTGACAAATCCACTCAGGCTGCCAAAAACAAAACCCAGCGCCAGCAGCCGGAGCGAGTTAAGCACGCTGTCGCCAAGGCGATACCAGTCAGTGGCGTAGGCTTCAACCAGCGCGCGCGGTGGGGCAAAAAACGGGGCAGGAAGCAGCGCCAGCTTGGCGGTAACCGTTTCCCAAATAGCAATCAACACCGCCAGCGCCACCAGCCAGCGTGCGGAACGCTGCAGTGGCGAAAACAGCAAACGCCACTGCAGCACGCGCCCCAGTAGTGAGGCAACGGTAAGCGCTGCTGCAAGCGTACCGAACAGGCGATGCGTTTCGCCGACAAAGCGCGGCGGGGCAAAACCCACCGGCTTATCGGGCCAGAAAACCATGAGTGCCACCAGCGCCCACCAGGCAACAATTGCCAGACCCAGTGCAGGCGTGATGGCTTGCTTATTGAGTGCAATAGCTGGATTAAGTCGGTCTAACGTTTCACTGGACATCGGTGTCCCCTTATCCGCTCATCTTCATATTCATGTGGTCGTGCGACGCGGGCAACAGATCCGGCACGTAGTGGTCTGCAAACTGTTGCGCATTGGTGTCCGGGCGAATCACATTAATCAGCTTCAGTTCGTTGACGTAAGTTGCTACCTCACCGCGCAGCTGCTCACCGGTTGAATGATGGTTATGGGTATGTTCTTTGAGCATGGCGGTGATGTCGTCGATAGGAACGTTGCCTGGCACAAACGGCGCAAAGATTTTAGCCGTTTCGGCTGGGTGTTCAGAAGTCCACTGCTGGGCATCAATAATCGCCTGCGTGATGGCTTTTGCCACCGCCGGATTATCACGCACCAGAGAACCGCGAAGGCCCAGCACGCAGCAGGTCATCGAACTGTATTCACCGTTCATGTTGTTATCGATTTCCTGAAGGTCGTAGCGGTGTTTAATCAGCCATCCTTGTGGGTCATCGCTGGCAATCGCCTGCACTTCTCCCTTGCGCAAGGCCTCGCCAAACAGATCGGCGGGATATTGCACCCAGTTGACTTGTTTGTCAGGATCGATGCCCTGTTTAGCCAATTGAATAGCAAAGAAGTTGCGCAGTGGACTGGCCTGATCGCTGACCGCCACGTTTTTCCCCACCAGGTCGCGGACGTTGTTAATTCCAGAGTTCTTAGGCACCAACAGTCGCATACATCCACCGTGCGTGCCCACCGTCAGGTCGACGTCAAAGCCCTGTTCCAGCGGTTTAAGCCAGCGTAGCGCCATACCGATACCGCCGTCGGCCTGCCCGGTAGCAATAGCCTGCAGCAGTGAGTCAGTGGGGCCACTGAAATTTACAGGCTCGACGTTAAGGCCATATTTTTTGAAGAATCCCTGCTTAAGCGCCACTGAAATAGGCGACTGACACACTGCAGTTTGCCCCCAGGCCAGCTTGACTGTGGTGAGTTTGGCGTCGTCAACTGCCGCACCGTCGGCCCAGGCGGGAAGGGCAGAAGTGAGGCCTAGCCCCGCGCCCAAGAGTCCCGCTCGTTGAATAAATACGCGCCGTGAAGAGTCTGTAAATCCTGCCATTATGTCCAACTCCCGTTATTTACCTGCTTTACCCATGAGTCATGAAAACAAACATTATTATCCGTTTGTAAGTCTGCGATTGTTTATTGTCTTTTTACCGATAATTATAGATATTTAGGTAATGTTGCAGATTAGGCGTGGCGGTTGAAATAACAATAGCGCATTAATATTGCCATCCTTGGCTTATTCATTTTTAGGCTTAGCTTTACCGGTATTAAGCATTTACCTTTATTCGAAAACGCGGAATATTTTATTTCAGAATAACGGCAGACGAGGTAGAGCATGCCATCAGGCGAAACAGTTAATGCAGTTTCAGGTTTAGCGCTGAATATTAATCAGGTCAGTCATGCCTTTTATCTGGAAGGGAAAACCTTACCGGTGCTGGATGACGTTTCTCTCAACGTCGATCCGGGAGAATTTGTGGCACTGCTGGGGCCTTCTGGCTGTGGAAAGTCCACGTTGCTGCGCCTGGTTGCCGGACTGGATAACCCTATCGACGGCGATATTTTTGAAGATGGACGTCCGCTGCTCCAGCCCGATCCCAGCCGAGTGGTGGTGTTCCAAGACCCAACGCTTTACCCGTGGCGCAGCGTGTGGGGCAACGTTTCATTGGGTCTGCAAACACGGGGTAAATTAACGGAAGACGGGCGGCGGCATATTGATAACACCCTGGAAAAGGTTGGGTTAAGCCAGTTTGCCAATGCCTGGCCGCACCAGCTTTCTGGTGGCATGGCACAGCGAACTGCGCTGGCGAGAGCGTTGGTGAATCATCCCAAACTGCTTATTCTCGACGAGCCGCTGGGCAAGCTTGACTCACTGACCCGTATCCGCATGCAGCAGGAATTGGTTGGGCTGTGGCGCGAACAAAAATTTACCACCTTGATGGTCACGCACGACGTTGAGGAGGCATTGCTGATGGCCAATCGGGTGGTGATATTCAGCCCTCGTCCGGCGCGAATTATTGAAACGATTGACGTGCCGTTGCCTTATCCGCGACGTCGCGATGACCCGCGTTTGGTTGAGTTGCGCACACGAGCGTTACAACTGCTGGGTGCCGACGTTCCCGTTGCCTAATTTTTCTGGAGTTCATTATGACAATTCATAACGCCATTACCGAGCTTGTAGGCAATACGCCATTATTAAGACTTAACCGTTTTAGCCAGCAGTTTCAATTAAATGTCGACCTGCTTGCCAAGCTGGAATACTTTAATCCAAACCACAGTATTAAAGACCGAATTGCTTTATCCATGATTGAGGCTGCCGAGCGTTCCGGTCAATTAAAACCCGGTGTCACGCTGGTCGATACCACCAGCGGTAATACCGGCATCGGACTGGCGGCCATTGCCGCGGCCAAGGGGTATAAGTTTCGCGTCTATTTACACGATAAACTCAGCGCCGAGCGATTCGCTATTCTCAGCGCTTTCGGTGCAGAGATTATTCCTTTTAGCCAGGTCCCTGGTTTCGACAAAATTCTTGAAGAAAGCGACGGTGATTTCGTTGCCGCCGCCAAGTGGTTGGCCGATAACGTCATCCTAAAAGAGCCCAATATTTTCTTCACTTATCAGCTAGAAAATCCGGCCAATCCGCAGGCGCACTATCACAGCACCGGCCCGGAAATTTGGCAGCAAACGGCTGGACAGGTGGATATTGTTATCGCATCAGTCGGAACTGGCGGCACGCTGTCAGGAGCAGGGAAATACCTCAAACAGCTGAAACCGGATATTAAGCTGATTGCTGTAGAGCCGGGCATTCACTCTATTCCCGACCGAGAAAACCCCGATGCCAAGGAAATTACCGGCGTTCATGCCTTCAGCACCGTTCTGCCCGAGCGCGTACCCTTGACCCTCGACCGAGAGCTGTTTGATGAAGTGGTATCAGTCGAAAGCTGGCAAGCAGTGCAGGCGGCCAGAGAGGTGGCCACCACCGACGGCATCCTGATTGGCGAGTCCTCGGGCGCGGTGCTTTATGCGGCTCGTGAAATTGCCCGGCGGCCAGAAAATAGCGGCAAGCGCATCGTCACTATACTGGCCGACAGTGGCCTGACCTACCTCTCTACCGGGCTTTATGACCCGCAGCTCAGCGTTGAACAGATTAAGGTTCAGGCTTTGCTAAAAAGTCGCGCCATTGAATTCGTTGAGACATCGTTTTAATTAATGCCCCGCCCCCATGCACCGTATGGGGGATAAAATAAGAATGCAAAAATACATAATTTTCCGCCCATTTACCAAAGCCCTCCCTGACCACATCATCCATCATCGCGGTAACTGATTTTCTATTTACCTTTTAAGGTGTTTGTATGCATCCCTCCTCCTCCTCCCTCTCCCAGCGGCTGGGTCTTCATAAGCTCAATTCCGTGCTGGACGGTCAGCGTACCCCGATGCAAAGCCTCCCTGAACGTGTCAGTCACGATACCCTAAAGCAGCTGCACCAGGTCATGACTCAGGGAAAGGGCTGGCAGGAAGATGAGGCGTTTTGCCAGACTCTGGAGGGTGTTCTGGGCAATGATGAGTTCCGCGAAGAATTCAAGAAAGACACCGGGCAGTCCTTGCACATGAGTGCAAAACATCTGTCTACACCTCAGGCAAAACAGCTGATGTCGTTTATCTCTGCACAGCTCGTGCCAGAAGCCGCTCCCTGCGCAACACCTGACTTCTCCGTTTCGTCCGGCCAGTCATTGCAGAACGTCATGAAGGACTGCCTGAAACAAATGACCCTCGATGTTCTGCTAGAAACGACTTTGAAACTGACCGGCATGGACATGCGTATCGCCGAAACACTTGTGCCGGTGATAACGTTAATCCGCGAAGCCCGAACCGCGCTTTTATCCGGGGACGGAAACCTGGCCGACCGCCTGAAGGGACTGACAGAGGCGCTGAATACCGCCCGAAACAGCCTGAAGCTTGCCTGTCCTGGCTCTGTTGTTTTCAAAGGCACAGACATTCTTTGTGACGTAGCGGATGTATTACACATGGGGCTGGCTTCCTCTGACCTGAGTGGGTTGAAAGCGCCGGTGGAAAAATTAGGCACCCTTCCAGGGCTGGCCTCCGCCTGCCAGGCGATGCTGCCTCTGCTTGAGCTGGGTAATCAGTTGCAGCAGTGGAATAACAGCAGCATAACGAGCCAGGAGCTGGTCCGGTCCCTGATAGACAAGGTGATGCCGGAACAGCTGTCTCTTCTGCTAAAGGTCGGAGAAAAAATAGCCGCAGGGGTGCAGTCTGGAAAGCTGCAAGCGAAAGGGCTACCGGAATGGCCGAAAATGGATGACAAAGTCGCCTGCCTGCAGTGGCTGAAAGCCGCCCTGACCAACGATTCATTACGTGAAACGCTGGCCACGGCCGACAATCAATGGCTTACGCAAACTCTGGGGCTTAACGCTGAGGAAGCCGGATACGTACAGACACATCTGCTGCAGTATGCGCAGCCTCTGGCCCGTTTTCCGGCTCAGGGCACGCCTGCAGAGTGGCTGCTGGCGCTCAAGACGATGCCCGGCCTTTCAGACATGGTCACCCGGGCAGACATCAGCCTGAATGATAACCTTGGGGCCGTCGGCTCCCTGTTGAAAGACAACACGACCCTGTCCCGGCTTGGGGGCGTGGCAACGGCATCTGGCACCACGGGAAAACTCTGGGAGGCACTGAAGCTGATTGACACCGGCAAATCGTTGACGGTAGTGAAAAATATATCTATCGAAACATTGAAGAAAACCTTCGGTGTGGCCACGGATGCGGCAAGTGCCATTTATTTGGTATTGAAAAAGGCTAACGCTTTTCGGCTCAGCGCCTATTGGCCCGGGCAATCTGTCGGTGACCCCGTTCGGCTTTATCGTGACGTATTCTCCTTCATTAAGGAGGATGTCAAAAATAATCCTGACGATTATAAGAATGCCACCGTTGAAACTTTGCTGGCCACCGTGGCGATGGCGTTCAAGAGTCTGGGGGGGAATCATGTGCCGATAAACTTTGGGGGAAATACGGCGCAGTGGCTGAATGCGTATGCGCAGGCAGACCCTGAGAAACTGACCGCCGTGGACAAGGTGCTGATGCACGCCGTGCTGGAGCCTCGCGCAATACTGGAAATCAAGCGAGCAATACAGCAGGAAGACACCGTACAGGCCCGAAAACTGCTTGAGCCTCTCAGCGATGCGCTGCAGTTATACGCGGGCGATTCGCCATTTTTGCGTCAAATGGCCGCTGCCCTGCCGTACATTCCGGCCCTGAATGAGGCATGGAAAGAAATCCGCGCCATGGACCTGGGTGAACGAAAGGCGCTAGGGAGTGACATTCAGATGCAGAATGTTCTGCTCACAGATATTTTGCGCAACAGTCGTGAGGTTGTTTCTGTTGACACGCTGGTATCGCGACAAAAGGCAGTCCTGGCCCTGCAGGAAAAACTGGGGAGGCTGCAGGAGCAGTGCGGAGACGCTAGCGGCCTGATGAATGTGTTGCAGGCCGAACTGGATGCAATGAAGGTTGCCGTCAACATGCAGACCGATGAAAGCCGAATGCGTCTGAGCGAGGAGTTGGAGCTGGTGCAGTCTGACCTGAATAGCCTGAAAAATCCGGCCACGCTAGGCGCATTGTCACCGGACGAGGTGTCTCAGGTCTTTGCTCGACAGGCCAGCCTCCACGAGAATGTAAAGAAAACCCTGGTAGAGGAAGGGGTATCGCCTGCAGAGATAATGAAGGGACAACTTAAGGAGATGACCAATACTCTGCATGCCCTGCCCCTGGAGCTTAAACTGACGGACATGGGGTCACTGGTACACTTTGCGACAGAAGCCGTGACACGGCTGGCCACCAGCACGAAACCCAACCTGGTGAGCGTTAGGGGCGAGCTGGCCACGCTGGTGAGAAATGCGGCGTCAGACGGGCTGTCGGAAGTTGTGCGCTGGTCGGGAAACCAGATGATGAAACTTTTCACCAAAGAAGTGGAGCTGACGCCGGAGGAGAAGGCGCTGGGCATGTTTGTCATTGAGCAAGAGTTGAATGCGGGGCAGTTGGCGACAGGGGCGGCGGCGGGTGCGGCGTCGGGCGCGCTGCTGTCGGTGATGTTCCTGCTGCTTTCCGGGGAGGGCATACCGGGCCTGAAGGGGAGGAAAGAAAGTACGTCTGCGGTGACACTGCGCACGACAGCGACAGATATTAACGGGGAAAGTGAAACTCAGACAGTGCGACTGACCCCGTCGCGGGCGGGGGTATACGCCGCCACCACTGAGCCGTTAAGCCGGGAGGGCAATGACCTGAAGAAATGGCTGATGCTGGCCCTGCCGGTAGTGGCTGGCGCAGCGGCCGGTGCCGGGATTGCGGCCGCCATCAATCCGGCTATAAGGGAAAAGCGAGGCGAAAATGATGTGCCGGACGAGACGAACCCGGTCATGACCGGACCCGGACAGTTGCATATCATTACCGGAGAGGATGGCATCACTAAAGGGATTAATGTGGGTCCTGGTCAGCGTCTGAGTCATTACAAAGATGCTGACGGGTCGATGAAGACCCTCCTTCTGGGAGCGAACCCGAGGCACCCTCTCATTTCAACACGGGCGGCAGATCCCTCTGTGGGGTTGCAGGAGAATGCACCGGAGCAAGAAAGAGCGGGACGTGTAAGACGTGCGACAGATGCTTCCGAGCGGGGGCAGGAGAATGCACCGGAGCAAGAAAGAGCGGGACGTGTAAGACGTGGATTCGGTGGTGGGGGTTTTTTTACGAGTCATACGAATCGAAAAACACCGCCTGCCAGACACACCCCGGCCCCGCTTGTCACTAATAATCAGCCACAGGTTGTACCTCCCGCTGAGACGCAGGTTATATCTCATGAGACGCAGCTTGAAAACATCAGATCATCATGGGATCTGAATTTTGTTATGACCAAAGCCGTTGCCCCTTATATGGAAGGCGTTCTGGATGGCGGTAAGACTGTTCTTTCGAAACTGCACGCGCCTTCGTATATCTGGAACTATGTTCAAAAGGCCATTGATGAAAATATGCTTTCGGAGTCTCTGAAACCTAACAGCCGTATTAACGTGACGAGAACGGTAACGGAAGGCAGTGGCAGAACAAACATTGCAGTGAGAAAAATAACAGATTCTTTACCGCTAACCGATCTGGTTAGCGGTAAGTTTCATGGGATTAACCTGGAAGTTAATTGGGATAGCCATATACCCAGTGCATTTCAGCAGAAGATTCTTCCAGGATCCGAACGTGGATTATTTACTACGGGAGATTCGCACTCGGCAGTTATGGAGACATTTAATGTTGAAATGGCCGAGCTTAAAACAAATGTAGTAAGAAAAAATAACTTGTCTAATTTTTATGATTTATCATTCAAGGCAACCGCGAAGGAGCTTTTGAATTCAAATAACGTTAAGGATATTTTCAAACATCAGCTTAACCAATGCGTTAATGGCGAGAAAACACCTTTGTTGATGTCTTTGAATACAGAAAGCTTAAAGGAAGTTGTTGCCCTTCGTATTGGGTCGGATGTTTTGGCTTGGGATGCTTTGGGTAACAATATTGAGTTCAAAGATGATAACAAGTTGAGTAGGAATGATCAGGATTGGATATTGAATCATCTTTCTATTTATACGAAAAATAAGTGTCAGGATAACAGGGAAAGATTTGATACATTTATCCAGACTTCTATTACGGGCAACAAAATCCCCATTGAACATAGATACTCACGCCTGTCATTTAACGACTCCCATAATATTGGGAAAGATACTGCTGAAACCAGCATCCGTCGTATGGAAGAAAATATTGATACATTAGTTAAAACGCCCAATGAAATACTTAGAGACCAGCTCGTAAGTATTGCATTTGATGCGGTAGGAGGCGTCTCTGCTTGGATACCAGGTTCTGGCATCGTGGCTTTTTTGGCCAAAATTGCGCTAAGTACCGGTATTAGTGTAGCCAAAGACTTAACCCTCGCTACGCTTGCAGATACTTATAAAGAAAAAACTGAAATATTGTCAAATGTTTTGCAAAATATCATTTCAGGCTTGGTTTTAGATGGTATTACTGTGGGTGCTGATTTCGCAGGCAGATGCATGAAAAGCAAAGCTTTCACTAATTTTTTTGATGCCGATAATGTAAAACCACGGCTAACCCAAGGAATGCCGTCTTCTCCTTCCAGACCTCTGAGGCTTGATGACAACCTGAAAGTAACCGTTGACCTGAGCGGTATAGAGCCACAGACGACGGGGAATTATAGCGGCACTTACAAGAGAAATTTTAATTATTATATTAACCAAGACGGTTTCGCCTACGAGGTATTCCTGGACCCAAGTAGCAAGACTCTAAGATTGAAAACTCCCGACCAGGAACTGAGGAGTGGGTACCACAAGCCGGTGCGCTTTAATACGGAGACTAAGCGCTGGGAGACTCACTCGGATGTAGGATTAGCGGGAGGTGGGAAAGCTGGGAGCAATAAATCAAATCAGAAAGTAAAGCCACAGGCACCTTCGAACGTAGCGGAAAATCCCCCACAGATAAAAAAGGTGGATTACAATCTTGCTACAGAGATTGATGCGAAAAATCTCTTAGTGAATCTGAAAAATAACAATGAAATTAGACTGGCGATAAATTCCCCAAGCGGAAAGTGTGAGGCTATGATGCAGCCAGTAGCTAATTTTATGAAAGATAATGGATTTACTGATGTTCGTTATCGTGGCATGTTTATGTGGACTAACGGTGCTGAAAAAATACCAGGAAATCACTATGCAGTGGTGGGAAGAAAAGGGGGGAAGGATTATGTTTTTGATATTACCGCTCACCAGTTTGGTGACAGAGGAATGGTCAGTTTAACAGACCCTCTGATTCTCTCACATGATGCTTGGGTGGCTAAATACCTAGGGGCTACCAGAACCAAGCGTATTACCTATCAAGATCACAATACAATAAGCGCTGCCAAGGACAATTACAGAATAGATACTGTTGTTCGTGAAGAACGTTTAACCAAGCTTCTTCCGGACGAAAAAGTATTAACTGCCCCTGGATGGTACAAGGCTAATTTCAGTTAACGATAAGCGGATGAACAAGACGTTATGTGATCGTCTGACAACGTGCGGGCAATGATTACCCAATGCTCCGCACGTTACGTTGAACGCCGTGGGCCGAGCTCGCGAAGAAGATCAGTGCTTGTCCAGAGACCAAGTGGCGCTGTTGACGTTAACCGCCACCGGCAACAGGCCGACGTTTTTGAATTTATCCGCAAGTACCTGCTGCTCTTTAAACACTTGTGGCGTCATACGCTCGGCGCCAAACGGCATTCTCGCCAGCGCTTTTGCCCAAATGCTCTTATCCAGACCGGTTGATTTAGATAAAATATCGGCAGTTGCATCGGCATGCGTGTTGGCCCAGTCGCTGGTGCTTTTCAGCTCATCAATCAGCTTCTCGGCAGTCTGCGGATAGCCTTCGGCAAATTTTCTACTCGCCAGGAAGAAGGTGTAGTGCGGCACTAATCCCTCAGCGTTTTTCAGCTCACGGGCCTTAGCGTTGGTTTCAACTTCGGCCAGGAACGGATCCCAGATAACCCACGCGTCGATAGCACCTCGCTGGAAGGCGGCCCGGGCGTCGCTTGGGGCCAAATAGACCGGCTTGATGTCTTTGTAAGTCAGGCCCGCATTTTCAAGTGCGGCCACCAGCAGGTAGTTAACGTCGGATCCTTTGTTGAGCGCCACGCGTTTACCTTTTAGGTCGGCCACGGTCTTAATGGCCGAGTTTTCCGGCACCACAATGGCTTCGGTTTTCGGACTCGCCGGGGAGTGGGCCAGATAAACCAGGTCAGCCTTGGCCGCCTGGGCAATAACCGGTGGCGCATCGCCGGTGGCCGCGAGGTCGATACTGCCGACGTTGAGTCCTTCAAGCATCTGCGGACCCGCGGTAAACTCGACCCAGTGCACGTCAATTCCCTGTTTTTTAAAGTCGGCATCCAGCGTACCGCGATATTTTAACAGCGCGAAAATGTTGGCTTTCTGGTAGCCGATATTCACCTCTTTCGGCGTCGTTTCGGCCTGCGCCGCCTGCACGGTGGCGAGTAAAACGGCGGCCGCTATCGTGTTGAGGACTAACTTTTTCATTTTTATTTCCCTGGAATAGATATAGCTAAAAGGTTGGTAGTTCGGAAAACATAGCAAAATTTGTAATAAGGGCTTAATAGATTAACGGCATAAGTTAGATAAAAGTGGGGTATATGACGCGGGACTACTCGGTCCACACCGCATCGCGCACTTTAATCGCCCTCGGGATCAGTCCCAGTGCGTAAAATCTGTCGGCTATAGCCTGCTGGTCTCGAATAATCCCCAAATCCATTCTTTGTGCCTGATGGCTGCGCCGCGCGAACGCGTGAGTGAGCGAATCAGTCGCCATTCCCAGCTCGGCGGAGAGCAGCGTGGCGGCCTCAACACGATTGTTATCTATATAGCGGCCTGTTTTTTCCAGCGCGCCCATCAGATGATGTAGCAGATCGGCGGAGTGCGCTGCAAAGTCGCGGTGTGCCAGATAAAACTGATGATTATTAACCCGACCGCTGCCATTGGCTATCACTCGCAGCTGGCCGCCGCGCTCTGCGTCGCTGAGCAGCGGATCCCACATCATCCATGCATCCACCGCGTGGTGATCGCTGGGAGTTAACGGGTATTTAGGCGGAGAATAGACCACTCGCACGTCATCGAGTGTAAGACCGGCTTCATCTAGAATTTGCACTAGCAGGTAGTGCACATTCGAGCCTTTATTCACTGCAATACGCTTGCCGCGCAGATCGCCGATCGTCTCTATCGGGCTTTCATTAGCCACCACCAGCGCCACGCTTTGAGGGGCAGGCGGCTCCCAGGCAACGTACAGCATACGATTGTCATTAGCCTGTGCAAATAACGGCGGCACCTCGCCGGTGGTGCCAAAGTCAATTTCACCGTTGCTCAGTGCATGTAACAGCTGCGGTCCGGCGGGGAACTCACTCCATAAAACGCTGATACCACGGTTGGAAAAATCAGATTCCAGCAGTTGCCGGGCTTTGAGGATGCCGAGATTGCCAAATTTTTGATAGCCGATGCGCAGTTCACGCTCGTTCGACGTTAGCGGTGTTCCTCCACGGATGCCGCTAACGGCCAGGCTGCGGCGGGGTTTGATTAGCCCGAGATGACCCAAATGTGTACGCAGCGTATTGCGACTGATGCCAAGCAAGGAGGCAGTTTGCAGCTGATTGTTGCCGCTCAACTCAAAGGCGTTGCGCACTAATGAATCAATAACACGTTGATAAACCTGATCATCACCTTTTTGCAACTGCTGGCGCATGAACTCGTCAAGTGCCTCTTCGCTAAACGGCAGCGAGTCGGCAGCGAGCGGGCCAAGGCGTAGCTGACGCGGTGTGATAACCGGTTCTTTACTCAGTAGCACCGCGTTATGCAGGGTATTTTCAAGTTCACGAATGTTGCCCGGCCACGGATATTCCATCAACGTCAGCAGGGTTTCATCGCTCAGTTGCAGCTGCGGACGCCCCAGGCGACGGGCATAAAGGCGCAGAAAATGCTCGGCCAGCAGCGGGATATCTTCTCGACGTTGGCGCAGGGGGGGCAGTGTGACCGCGGCAACGTTCAAACGGTAATACAGATCCTCGCGAAAGCGCCGCTCACGAATGGCCTGCGCTAAATCGACGTGTGTTGCGGCAATGACCCTCACGTTAACCTTCACGGCACGACGCGACCCCACGCGCGTGACCTCGCGCTCCTGCAGTACGCGTAGCAGCTTAACCTGCAGCGGCAGGCTCAGCTCGCCAATCTCATCAAGCAGTAACGTGCCCCCCTCTGCGGCCTCGAACCAGCCCTGATGACGGTCGCGCGCGCCGGTGAACGCGCCTTTTTCATGACCGAAGAGTTCAGACTCCGCCAGACTTTCAGTCAACGCCCCGCAGTTAACGGCCAGAAACGGTTGCTGCCTGCGCGGGCTATGGTGATGTAAATAACGCGCGACCACCTCTTTACCCGTACCGGTTTCTCCGACGATAAGCACTGTAGCGTCAGTAGGCGCCAGACGGTCAAGTACAGTCTGAAAAGCTATCGATGCGGGATCGATCAACGTAGGTCCGTGACTCTGCATCTTCACTCCAGATAATTAGGCGGGAGACAGACAATACCGCCGAGTGAAGGCTTGAGCGAGGGGGTAAAACATCAAAATGTTGCGAATGCAGCAGTGGCATCGCAGCCTGTGTTGCATTTGCAGCAAGTTTTTAGCGAAGATTTATTTCTAATGCTCTGAAATATAAGAAAAATAAAATCATTATGTCTTGGCACGCTTCCTGCTTAGTTGTTTATAACCAAACTGAAGTTTTGAATCTAATAAATTCAGATATCGTTATATAGGAAAGTGATAATGAGCCACTCAGCGCAGGACAACATCAACGTATTCTGGTTTTTACCTACTCACGGCGACGGACGCTATCTCGGCACTACCGAAGGAGGACGTCCCGTTGATTTGCCCTACTTACAACAGGTTGCACTGGCCGCTGACAACCTTGGCTATTACGGTGTGCTGATCCCGACCGGAAAAAGCTGTGAGGATTCGTGGCTGGTCGCGTCGGCGTTGGCACCGATTACTAAAAAGCTGCGTTATCTGGTGGCGGTACGTCCTGGCCTGCAGCCGCCGACGCTGGCGGCACGCATGGCCGCTACCTTGGACCGTCTTTCTGAGGGACGTTTGTTGATTAACGTCGTGACTGGCGGCGACCCGGTTGAGAACAAGGGTGACGGAATTTTCCTCAGTCATGCCGATCGTTACAAGGTGACCCGTGAGTTTCTTGACGTTTACACACGGCTGTTAAAAGGCGAAAAAGTAGATTTCCATGGCGAGCATATTCGGGTTGAAGGTGCTGAGGTGCTGTTCCCACCGGTCCAAGAAAACGGCCCGCCGCTCTATTTCGGTGGTTCTTCCGACGAGGCTATCGACGTTGCCGCCGACCAGATTGATACCTATCTGACCTGGGGCGAACCGGTGGAGCAGGTGGCAGAGAAATTGGCAGTAGTGCGGCAGCGCGCTGAAAAACGTGGCCGCAAACTCAGCTATGGCATTCGTCTGCATGTGATAGTGCGCGAAACCGAAGAGGAAGCCTGGGCTGCGGCAGACCGCCTGATTGCTCATCTCGATGAAGATACTATTGCCGCCGCGCAGAAAATCTTTGCCCGCATGGACTCAACCGGACAGGCTCGTATGAGTGCGCTGCACGGCGGTTCGCGAGACGGACTGCGCATCGCTCCGAATCTGTGGGCCGGGGTGGGTCTGGTTCGAGGTGGTGCAGGCACGGCGCTGGTAGGCAATCCGCAGCAGGTCGCCGAGCGTATTCGCGAGTATCAGGCGCTGGGCATAGACAACTTTATTTTCTCCGGTTATCCGCACCTTGAAGAAGCGCATCGTTTTGCCGAGTTAGTAATGCCGCTGCTGCCGCTGGCATCGAACGCGGAAAAGCGTCAACGCACAGTCAACACCGGACCCTTCGGTGAAACCATCGGCGGCGATCGTCGTCCGGTAAAACAGAATACTCGCCATTAAGGAAACAATGATGAGCCATAAAATCAGTAACGAACCTATCCAATTTGCCTACTGGGTGCCGAACGTCTCTGGTGGTCTGGTTATCAGTAATATTCCTCAGCGCACCAGTTGGGACTTTGACTATAACCGCAAGCTGGCGCAAATTGCCGAGCGTGCCGGTTTTGACTATGCGCTGACGCAGATTCGCTTCACCGCAGGCTATGGCGCAGACAACCAGCATGAGTCGGTGGCGTTCTCTCACGGACTGCTGGGCGCTACCGAAAAGTTAAAAGTGATCGCCGCGCTGTTGCCAGGCCCCTGGAATCCGACGCTGGCGGCCAAACAGATAGCCACTATCAGTCACCTGACCAACGCACGCATCGCGGTGAATATCGTCAGCGGCTGGTTCCGGGGTGAGTTTAAGGCCATCGGCGAGCCGTGGCTGGATCACGAAGAACGTTATTTGCGTTCCGAAGAGTTCATTCGCTGTCTGCGCGGAATTTGGCAGGAAGAAACCTTCAACTTTGCCGGTGATTTTTATCGCTATCGCAACTATGTCATGAAGCCTAAGCCACTCAACCCATTGCCTGAAATTTTCCAGGGCGGAAGCTCTCGCGCCGCGCGTGATATGGCGGCCCGCGTGTCGGACTGGTATTTCACCAACGGTAACAGCGTAGAGGGTATTCGCCAACAGGTTGAAGATATTCAGCATAAAGCCGCGATTAATCAGCATCAAGTTAAGGTCGGGGTTAACGGCTTTGTCATCGCCCGTGAAAGCGAGGAAGAGGCAAAAGAGGTGCTGCAGCAAATTATCGACCAGGCCAATCCGGATGCGGTTAAAGGCTTCCAGCATGAGGCGAAAAATGCCGGTAGCGCCTCTCCGGAAGGTGAGGGCAACTGGGCAAAATCTACGCTGGAAGATTTGGTTCAATACAATGATGGTTTTAAAACTAATCTGATCGGCACGCCGCAGCAAATTGCCGAACGCATTATTGCCCTGAAGAATGCCGGTGTGAGCCTGATGCTCTTGGGTTTCCTGCATTTTCAGGAGGAGGTCGAGTTCTTTGGTCGCGAAGTTATTCCGCGGGTACGTGAGCTTGAACGTCAGCAGCAGCCGGAGTTGAGTCATGGTTGATCGACACATTGTCATCGTTGGTGGCGGATTTTCAGGCACAGCGCTGGCTATTCAACTGGCGAGGCGGGGCAGTGCTGGACTCAGAGTCACGGTCATTGAACCTCGCGACCAGCTCGGGCGTGGAGTGGCCTATGGTACGCGAGATTCTGCGCACCGTATTAATGTTCCCGCCGAACGTATGCACCTTTCAGCCGACGAAGAGGGGGATTTTGACCGTTGGTTCCGCGCGTCACCTGCCTATGAAAAAGATGCCGATGCCCGCTGGCTCGACGGGAAAGTCTATCCGCAGCGTCAGGATTTCGGTACTTACATCGGCGAACGGTATGCGCAGACGGCCGCGTCTTCGACGGTTGAGCTAAACCACATTCGCGACTACGCCGTCGGTTTTGACGATGGCTGTGTGATAACCGCAAGCGGGAAACGCTATCAGGCCGACGACATTGTGTTGGCCATTAGCCATCCACCTCCGGCGTTGCCGAGTGTGCTGAAAACCCTGAAAAATACTCCCGCGCTGATCGCCAATCCCTGGCAGGCCGATGCATTATCCGCCGTAGCGCCCGACGACCGAGTGGCAATTATTGGCAGTGGACTGACCATGTCAGATGCGGTGGCCTCGCTGCACCGGCAGGGGCATCGCGGACCTATCACTGCATTTTCGCGCCGGGGCCAGCTTCCGCGCCCGAATCTCAGCGGACAATTTGAACCGCGCGCATTGGACTACTCCCAACCGCAGCGCGCCACGGCCCGCGGCTGGCTGCGCCGTATTCGTGATGAAGTGGCGCAAGCCGCCGAACAGAGTTTGCCGTGGCAGCTTGTGCTCGATGACATTCGCGTCAACGGCCAACGCCTGTGGCAGCAGTTTTCCCTCAAGGAACAGCGACGTTTTCTGCGCCATCTTCGTCCGTGGTGGGACGTACATCGTTACCGTATTGCGCCACAGGTGAGTGCGGTATTGCAGCAGTTGCAGGAAGAACAGCGTCTGCAGGTCAGGGCCGCGCGCTTAGCCGGTGCTGCCGCAGTGGGAAAGGAACTGCAACTTACCCTACATCCGCGCGGTGCTGAACCTGAGCCACTGACCGTCGACAAAATTATCGTCACCACCGGTCCGGCGCACGGTTCACTGCTGACCGGTGATGCACTGCTAAGCCAACTGGCAGCGCAGGGGCTCATTCAGGCTGACCCGCTGGCGTTGGGGATTTGGGTTAATCAACAGTCGCAAACGTTGAACGGCTCGGGAGAGGCCAATCCACACCTGCTGGTAGTCGGCCCCGCCGCGCGAGGCCGCTTTGGCGAGCTGATGGGGTTGCCGCAGGTGGCTGAACATGCCGAAAAGCTAGCCCACCAATTACTCAATGTCGCCGTGCCTTCTCTGAAGGGTCGATGTCCAGCCTCACTGAAAAACGTCTGATTTTATTCTGATGTCACTCTGATTTATTTCTGATTTTTACTCGGAACAACACCATTGGATCGGGCGGCCATGACTGACCCGTTTGCTTAGGAGTACGCTATGTCATCGCAACGTGAAATTCGCCTTAATGCTTTTGATATGAACTGTGTCGGCCACCAGTCGCCTGGCTTGTGGAGGCATCCACGCGACCGCTCTTGGCAGTATAAAGATTTATCATATTGGACTGATTTGGCGCGTTTGCTTGAGCGCGGCAAGTTTGATGGCCTGTTTATTGCCGACGTATTGGGCGTGTATGACGTGTTAAACGGCAACAACGATGCCGCTATTCGCAACGCAACCCAGGTTCCGGTTAACGATCCGCTGGCGCTTATCACCCCGATGGCGCTGGTGACAGAACATCTCGGCTTTGGTCTGACGGCGTCACTCTCTTTTGAGCATCCATACCCTTTCGCACGCCGTCTTTCAACGCTGGATCACCTGACCAAGGGCCGTATCGGCTGGAACATCGTGACTTCCTATCTCGAGAGCGGTGCCCGCAATATTGGTTATAAAGAGCAAACTGGGCACGATGCGCGCTATGACTATGCCGATGAGTATCTGCAAGTGGTTTATAAGCTGCTTGAGGGCAGTTGGGAAGAGGGGGCAATTCTGCGCGACCGTGAGCGTGGTATTTTCAGTGATCCAAGCAAAATACATCCGATCAACCATCAGGGAACCTTCTTCCAGGTGCCCGGTATTCACCTTTGTGAACCTTCGCCACAGCGTACGCCAGTCCTTTATCAGGCGGGGGCGTCGAGCCGTGGAAAACAGTTTGCTGCCGAGCATGCCGAATGTGTGTTCGTTGCCGCGCCGTCTAAAGTGTTGCTGAAAAAAACCGTCGCTGATATCCGACGCCGCGCAGAGGAGGCGGGTCGTGACCCGCACAGCATTCTTATTTTCAATCTGCAAACGGTGATTGTGGGGGAAACCGACCAGCAGGCGCAGGCCAAATGGCAAGAGTACAAAAGCTATGTCAGCTATGAAGGCGCGCTGGCGCTGATTTCTGGCTGGACCGGCATTGATTTTGGCCAGTATCAGCCCGACCAGGTGCTGAAACACCTGCACACTAACGCCATTCAATCCGCGGTAGAAACTTTCTCTACCGCCGATCCGAATCGGCAGTGGACCGTGCAGGGTCTGGCTGACTGGGTCGGCATCGGCGGTTTTGGTCCGCTGCTGGTGGGCAGTGCGCAAACCGTGGCCGATGAGTTACAGAGTTGGGTAGAGGAAACCGACGTTGACGGCTTTAATCTGGCCTACGCGGTGACCCACGAAACCTTCACCGACGTGGTCGAACTGTTGGTTCCTGAGCTGCAAAAGCGCGGCGTGTACAAACAGGATTATCAGACCGGCACTCTACGTGAAAAACTTTTTAGCAAGAGTGCGCGGTTGCAGGAGCCGCATCCGGGTGCCGGTTATCGCCGCGCCGCTCAGCCAGATACTCAGCCGGTGGGAGTGGACCTGCCATGATTGAAATCGACAGCCTGTATAAACAGTATCCCACGCCGGACGGTAAGAGGATTGAGGTGTTAAAAGGCGTCTCCCTCACTGTGCCTGCCGCCTCAATTACCGCAGTGGTCGGGCCGAGCGGCGCGGGAAAATCGACGCTGGCAAAATGCATCAGCCTGCTCGAAAAACCCACTTCCGGCAGTATTCGAGTCAATGGCAAAGACCTGTCCAGGCTTTCCGGCGAATCCCTGCGCCGTGAGCGCCGTGCTATTGGTACCGTTTTTCAGTCTTCTGCGTTGCTGCAGCGAAAAACGGTCTGGGAGAATATCGCGCTGCCGCTGGAGTGGCTCGGCGTGGTACCAAAAGATATTAAACGACACGTTGGGCAACTGCTCGAAAGCGTAGGGCTGACGGATAAATCCCCATTTTATCCCTCGCAGCTTTCCGGTGGGCAGCGCCAAAGGGTAGGCATTGCACGCGCGCTGGCGCTGAAACCCTCTGTGCTGTTGGCCGATGAAGCCACCTCAGGGCTGGATCCCGAGGCAACGCAATCAATTCTGACTCTGCTAAAACAGCTGCGAGACCAGTTTGGTTTGGCCATTGTGTTGATAACACACGAGATGGACGTCGTGCGCAGCGCGGCGGATGCGGTGGCTGAAATTCGTGACGGCAGGCTTTTACAACACGGCACGCTTCAGGCACTGCTTGCCCAACCAGAATCTCGCCTTGGTCAGCAGCTTTTTCCGCTTCAGCCGATTGATGCCAGCAGTGATTTGGTGTTGCAGCTGAGCTATGGCGATCGTCGACTCGCCACCGATTGGATAAGCCAGCTCAGTCAGCAGCACCATCTGCAGATTGATGTGCTGGCTGCCCACGTCGAGAAGGTGGGCGACAGGCTGGCGGGAAGAATGCGCATTGGCGTGCGCTTTAACCATCGGGCAGTCGATACCCAAGCGCTTATTCAACAGCTCTATCAGCTCGGTATTAACTCGGACGTTATACAGACTACCCAGCTGTGGCAGGAGGCAGTATGAAATCGGTCGATGTGATGAGTCAGGACACACCCTGGAGCCAAATTCACACCCTAATGCTGCCCGCCTATCTTGAAACCTGGCTGATGGTCGGCATCGTTATGCTGTTTGTGGTGACCCTCGGGGGATTGCTGGGCATCGTTTTATTCAACACCTCCAAACGCGGACTGTTTGTCCAGCCAGGCGTTAATCACGCCCTAAGCTGGCTGGTCAATATGGGGCGGTCGCTGCCGTTTCTGGTGCTGATGGCGGCAATTATTCCTTTCACCTTCTGGTTAACCGGTACCACCATCGGCATTCCTGCGGCAGTGATCCCGATGATTGTCGCCGGCACGCCGTTTTTTGCACGCCTGGTGGAAAACGCGCTGCGGGAATTACCTGCCGACGTCACCGCCGTAGGGCTGGTTTCGGGAGGGTCAACCTGGCAAATAATTTCACGGGCGCAAATCAGCGAAGCCTTGCCGGCGATTGTGGCGGCAATCGTTCTGAATCTTATTTCGATGATTGAGTATTCCGCCATTGCCGGCACCATCGGCGCGGGCGGTATCGGATATTTGGCCGTGGTGTATGGCTATCAGCGCTTTGATAACCACATCATGATTGCCACCATCGTCGTGCTTATCGTCACTATTCAATTGATTCAATTTATTGGCGATCGACTGGTCGCCTCTCTTCAACACGCAAAGGGTACACATTCATCATGACGCAGCAAGATTTTGAAATTAAAAAGAAAAAAAACTGGCCGTGGGTAGCGCTGGTCGTGGCGATAATCGTCATCGCCGCCTTGGCCTGGCATTTTACCTCTCAGCAACGCCATGCCGTGACGTTTGGCACGACGTTACAAGTGCACTTTGAACCCGCAATGGCCGGTGAGCAGAAGCTTATCGAGTACGTTGCACAAAATATTGCCCCTGATTACGGCATTAAAATCGAGGCTGTGGGCCTGCAGGATCCGGTTCAGGCCGACAGAGCCGTAGCCGACGGTCAGTATGCCGCCACGGTTTATCAGCATCAGTGGTGGCTCAAGCAGGTTGTTGACGCCAATAAATTTGCACTCACACCCACGATGCCGCTGTTCCAATGGGCGTTTGGTATTTACTCGGACCGCTATCATTCCATCGATGAGCTGCCGCAGGGGGCCGAAATCGTTGTGCCAAACGACGGTGCCAATCAGGGGCAGGCACTTTGGCTGCTACAGCGTATTGGACTGATCGGCCTCAACCCGGCTGTTGAGCCACGGACCGCGAAATTGTCAGATATTAAAGAAAATCCTCATAACTTTAAGTTTAAAGAGCTGGACTTGTTAACCATGCCTCGCGCTTTAAATTCGGTAGACGCGGCCATTGGCTATGTTTCTCAGTTTGATGCCGGAAAAGTGCCTCGTGATAAAGGCATTTTATTCCCTGCCGCGCCAAAAACCTTTGCTTCGCAGCTGGTGATCGGTACGCCTTATCTTAATGACGAAAATATTATTAAACTGAAAAAAGCCTTTGCTGACCCACGTTTGCAGCAGTGGTTAAAAGAGACGAATGACCCATTGGTCCGAGGTGTTTTAGTGCCCGTCTCGGCAGAGTAAATTCTCGATATTTTGATCCCACACCGGGTTGGCGTAATGCTAATCCGGTTTTTGTGCTGCATTAAAAAACAATATAACTTATTGATTTTAATGAATTTAATATCAATATTTGTTGTTTGTTATTCCCTGTTCCGCGTTTTATAACTTCATGTGTTCGCCTGCAAACCATTCTCAATATTTGTCTTTACATTAAAAACACGAGGGTACTATGAGCACGATAAACATCGACGACGGCATCGCCTCACCGCCGCCTCAGTCAACGCCGATTCGCTCGGTTGGCGACGTCGCCAACTTGATTAACAGCCGTTCTAACAAAAACAGCTATGCCCGCTGGATTGTATTCCTTGCGCTGGGGGGCGTATTCCTCGATGCCTATGACCTGACTACGCTGTCCTACGGCATTGATGACGTGGTTAAAGACTTTGGCCTGACACCAACAATCACGGGTCTGGTGACCTCCTCAATTATGATTGGCACCATCGTGGGTAATTTGCTTGGGGGCTGGCTCACCGACAAATACGGACGTTACTCGGTATTTATGGCCGACATGCTGTTCTTTGTGGTCTCGGCTATCGCCGCTGGCCTGGCACCGAACGTTTGGGTGCTGATTGGCGCACGCTTCCTGATGGGGGTAGGCGTCGGCATTGATTTGCCGGTCGCGATGGCCTACCTGGCGGAGTTCTCGAAGTTTACCGGTAAAGCCAACAAAGCCTCGCGGCTGGCGGCCTGGTGCCCGATGTGGTACGCCGCTTCTTCGGTATGTTTCTTCATTATTTTCGGACTTTATTTTGTCCTGCCAAAAGAGCACATCGACTGGCTGTGGCGCGCTTCGCTGCTGTTTGGTGCCGTGCCCGCGCTGCTGATTATTGCGGTGCGCAGCAAGTTTATGAATGAGTCACCGCTGTGGGCTGCCAATCAGGGTGACCTGAGCGGCGCGGCGCGCATTCTGCGAGATTCCTACGGCATTGATGCGCATGAAGATAAATCGGTCTCTCAGGCAGAGGCTAAAAAAACACCGCCTAAAGTCAGCTTCCGCGTTTTGTTCCAAAAGCCTTACCGTGAGAGAACCCTTGTTGCGGGCGTAATGAACGTGTGTATCTCCTTTGAGTACACGGCGATTGCCTTCTTTCTTCCGTCGATACTGGCGCAGTTCCTGGGGGCTGGCGTCTTTGAAACTATCTCAGCTTCGCTCGGGCTTAACGCGCTGTTCGCCTTCACTGGCGGCCTGCTAGGCATGCGTCTGGCGTGGAAATTCCCTTCGCGTCACGTCGCTATTGCCGGTTTTGCCCTGCAGTTTATTGCCCTGGTTTCTCTGGCGCTGATGGGTCATCCGCAGGCGATTATCGGCGTAGTGTTTGCCATCGCGATGCTGGGTCTATGGCTGTTTGCCGAAGGCTTTGGTCCCGGGGCGCAGTTAATGATCTACCCAGCACTTTCCTATCCTACGCACATTCGCGCCACCGGCGTCGGTTTCAGCCGTTCGCTTTCCGGCATCGGCAGCGCGCTGGCACTGTTTATTCTGCCTATTCTGCAGGCCAGCTTTGGCACCAACATGTTCTGGATAGTCTCTCTCAGCGCCATTATCCCCATCGTTTTCCTGTTGGTCGTCCGCTTTGAGCCGACGCGCCACGACATTGATGCCCCTGAAATTCAGGACTCTGAAAATCACGCCCACCGTGGAGAACAACATGTCTGAACCCCTGACAACGCAGTATGAGACTTTGGCGGCTCGTTTTAGGCCGCTGTTTGCTCGCATAGCTGAAGGCGCAGTAGAGCGCGAAACAACCCGCTCACTGGCCTTCGAGCCGATTCGCTGGCTGAAGGAGGCAGGCTTTGGCACGCTTCGTATTCCGGTCGAAGAGGGCGGCTTGGGTGCTTCACTGCCGCAGCTGTTTCAACTGCTGACCGAACTGGCCGAAGCTGACTCCAATCTGCCGCAGGCGCTGCGTGCCCATTTTGCATTTGTTGAAGACAGGCTCAACCAACCCGACAGTGAAGAGAGAAAGCGCTGGTTTAGACGTTTCATCGACGGTGAGCTGGTAGGCAGCGGATGGACAGAAATCGGCAACCTCAAGCTGGGCGAGGTGGTGACTAAAGTAACCCCGACGCCAAACGGTTGGACGCTGAACGGTCATAAATTTTACAGCACAGGCACCCTGTACGCGGACTGGATCGACGTGTATGCCCAGCGTGAAGACAACGGCCGCGACGTGATTGTACTGGTCAATACCCATCAGTCCGGCGTGGTCCGTGAAGACGACTGGGACGGCTTTGGTCAACGGCTGACCGGCAGTGGAACGACGCGTTTTGAGCAAGCGCAGGTTGAGGCCGCGCACGTTTACGATTTCAGCGAGCGTTTTCACTATCAAACCGCTTTCTATCAACACGTGTTGTTATCCACGCTGGCCGGTATTGCGCGCGCTGTCACCCGCGATGCCGCGCACGGCGTGGCCCAGCGCAAACGTATTTATAGCCACAGCAACGCTCGACTGGTTAAGCAGGACGTACAGGTCTTACAGGTAGTGGGACAAATTTCGAGCTGGGCCTATGCGGTTGATGCGACGGTGCAGCAGGCCACGCACTCGCTGCAAAAAGCCTATGAACTCCACGACAGCGGCGACGACGCGGTGATTCATCAGGCCAACGTGCAGGCGGAGGTTGACTCGGCCAAGGCGCAGGTAATTGCCAGTGACCTGGTGCCGCGCGCTGCCACAGAGCTTTTTAATGCCCTCGGCGCATCGGATACCCGCACCAGCAAGGCGCTGGACCGCCACTGGCGCAATGCGCGCACCGTGGCCTCACATAATCCGGTAATTTATAAAACACGCAACGTCGGCGACTGGGAAGTTAACGGCAATGAACCGACCTTTATCTGGCAAATCGGCAACGGTGAATAAGGAAAATGCAATGACTCAACCGCAACAGCTCACACCGAGATCCGCACCTAAAGCGGCCGTTTTAACCGATGAGCGGCAGGCACTCGAGGCGGCGCGTGCCGTGGCAGAACTGGCGGCGAAGGAGGCCGTCAGGCGTGACAGAGAGCGTATTTACCCGCTGGAGGCGCTGTCACTGTTTAGCCGTCTGGGTCTGGGCAGTATTTCGGTACCGCGAGAGTTTGGCGGCGGTGGGCTCTCGTATCGCACGGTAGCCGAGGTGTTTCGGCTGATTTCGGCCGCCGACCCTTCGTTGGGCCAAATTCCGCAGAATCACTTTGGTCTGATTCAGTATTTACGTGATGAGGGAACCTACGGCCAACAAAAGTCGCTGTTTAAGGCAGTGGTAGAAGGCCAGCGCTTTGGCAACGGTGGACCGGAAAAAAATACGCACCACACGCGTGAAGTGCTGGCTCGACTGCATCAGCGGCCTGATGGACTGCGCCTGAGCGGCGAAAAATTTTACTCCACCGGTGCACTGTTTGCTCACATCGTGGTCACCACCGCCGTTGATGACCACGGCAAAGCGGTGTTGGCGTTTATACCTCAACCTGCCGACGGGCTTGAGGTGATTGATGACTGGTCCGGCGTCGGTCAACGCACCACCGCCAGCGGCACCGTGCGTCTTAACGAAGTGTGGGTCAATCCACAGTGGATTGTGCCGGTACCGGCTGAGGATAAACCTTCACTGCGCGGACCGGTTTCACAGCTGATTCAAGCGGCCATAGATGCGGGCATTGCCCGAGGCGCATTTGATGAAGCCTGTGAATTTATTCGCACCCAGTCACGGCCGTGGGTCGATGCCGGCGTAGCGCACAATGCCGATGATCCTCATTTGCAGGCCGACGTTGGCCGCGTAAACGTTGAACTGAGCGCTGCCGAGGCTCTGCTAAGAAGGGCAGCCAGCGTGCTCGACGGCATAAACCCCACGCAGCTCACGGCCGAAATAGCCGCCAAGGCCTCTATTGCTGTCGCTGAAGCCAAAGTGCTGACCACCTCGGTGGCATTGAAGGCCAGTGAAAAACTGCTGGAGTGGGGCGGCAGCAGGGCCACGCTGAGTCAACACGGCCTCGACCGGCACTGGCGTAATGCCCGAACTCATACTTTGCATGACCCGGTGCGCTGGAAGTATTACGCCATCGGCAATTATTACCTTAATGGCGTTTATCCGGTGCGACATGCTTGGATATAAGGACGTTTTATGACCGCAATTCAGATTAAGCCAAAACGGCCGACCCACATTATCAGCTCGCCAGAGCAGGCACTTAGCGTTGCCCGTGAACTGGCCCAGGCATTTCGCGTCGATGCTTCCCGCCGCGACCGAGACCGCGAGCTGCCCGTTGCACCATTGGAGGAGTTGTTTGCCTCCGGGCTTGGCGCCATCACCGTCCCGCGAAAATGGGGCGGAATAGCCGTTTCAACAGCGGTATTAGCCGACGTTATCGCCCTATTAAGCGAGGCCGACGCGGCTATCGGCCAAGTGCCACAGAACCATTTTTATGCCCTCGAAGTGCTGCGCGTCAACGGCAGTGAGGCACAGCAGCAGCGGTTTTACCGCGAAGTGCTGCAAGGCGTGCATTTGGGCAATGCTCTGGCCGAGTTTTCGTCCCCCACGGCGCACCAGCGCAGCACCACAGTGTTGGAAAACGGCGCGCATTATTTACTTGAAGGGAGAAAGTTTTATGCCACCGGTGCAGTGTTCGCCGACCGTATTCCTACAGCGGCGCGTAACGCCGAAGGCCAGGAGCAGTTGGTGTTTGTGCCACGGCATCAGAAGGGAGTGACGGTTATCGATGACTGGTCGGGATTCGGGCAGCGCACCACCGGTAGCGGAACGGTGATTTTTGAGGCAGTCGAGGTAGACGTTGAAGATATTGTGCCGTTTCATAGCGCGTTTGAGCGACCGACTGCTGTCGGACCGGTTGCGCAAATTATGCACGCCGCCATCGACCAGGGGATTGCCCGCGCTGCATTCAACGACATGCTGCTGTTTATCAACACGCGTTCCCGGCCGTGGCCTGATTCGAATCTGGCGCGCGCCAGCGACGACCCGCTGACTCTCGACCGCACAGGGCAACTTGCCGCACGTTTACAGGCGGGTGATGCCCTGCTGCAGGAGGCTGGGAAAGCCGTAGACCTCGCACAGCTTGACGCGCATGAACAGACCGTGGCCGCAGCTTCGGTGTCAGTTGCAACAGCGCGCGCCTGGACCACAGAGGTGGCGCTGGAGGCGGGGAATTTGTTGTTTGAACTCTCCGGCACGCGATCGGCCCTGCGTGAGCACAACCTTGACCGCCACTGGCGCAATGCACGCACGCACACGCTGCACGACCCGGTGCGCTGGAAATATCCGGTCATCGGCAACTATGTATTAAACGGCGTACTTCCGCCGCGAAGAGGCACCTTATGAGTCAGAGCGGCAAGAAAGTGTTGCTTAACGCCTTCAATATGAACTGTGTGGGCCATATTCACCACGGCATGTGGACGCATCCGCAGGACCAGTCCACCGAGTTTACCTCGTTAAAATATTGGCTTGAGCTGGCGCGTACGTTGGAGCGCGGGCTGTTCGACGGACTGTTTATTGCCGATATTCTCGGCGTTTACGACGTTTATCAGCAGGGCATAGCCTTAACCGCCAAAGAGTCGATTCAACTGCCGGTCAACGACCCGCTGATGCTGGTGTCAGCGATGGCGAGCGTGACCGAACATCTCGGCTTCGGACTCACCGCCAATCTGAGCTACGAGGCGCCTTATCCGTTCGCGCGGCGTTTTTCTACCCTCGATCATCTGACCAACGGCCGCGTTGGCTGGAATATTGTGACCGGCTACCTCGACAGCGCCGCGCGTGCGGTGGGGCAAACGGAGTTATTGAGTCATGACCGACGCTATGATCAGGC
The DNA here is from genome assembly GCF_009208105.1 of Rouxiella sp. S1S-2. Taxonomy (NCBI): domain Bacteria; kingdom Pseudomonadati; phylum Pseudomonadota; class Gammaproteobacteria; order Enterobacterales; family Yersiniaceae; genus Rouxiella; species Rouxiella sp. S1S-2. The sequence goes on along the minus strand of NZ_WFKL01000001.1, from coordinate 3,263,420 downwards.
TGACGAGTTTCTTGACGTCAGTTACCAGCTCTGGGAAGGCAGCTGGGAAGACGACGCGGTGGTGGCAGACCGACAGCAGCGCATTTATGCCGATCCGACAAAAATTCATCCGGTACATCATCACGGCGAGTTTTATCAGGTTGATGGCTATCACCTTTCTTCGCCATCGCCGCAGCGCACCCCGTTGCTTTTTCAGGCTGGAAGTTCATCGCGCGGCATTGAATTTGCCGCCCGCCACGCCGAATGCACCTTCGTTAGCGGCAGCACACGACAGGGCACGCGTGAGCAGGTGAACAAGCTACGCCAGGCTGCACAGCAGGCCGGCCGCCAGCCTGACGACATAAAGATTTTCATGGGCGTATCCGTGATTGTTGCCGCCACCGAGCGCGAAGCGCGTGAGAAAGAGCAGGAGTATTTACACTACGCCAGCCCCGAAGCAGGCATTGCGCATTTCTCGAGTTCGACCGGTATTGACCTGTCGCAGTTCGAACTCGATGAACCGATTCAAAGCGGACCAACGCGGGCGATTGAGTCCGTGAGCAAAGCCTACAGTGGCTGGACTCGACGCCGTCTGCTTGAGCAGCACGCCATGGGCGGGCGCTACTCTCTGATAGTCGGCAGTGCTTCGCAGGTGGCCGACGAACTGCTGAAATGGGTGGATGAATGCGGCATTGATGGCTTCAATCTGACCCGCATCCTCAATCCGCAGAGCTATATCGATTTCATTGATTTAGTGGTGCCTGAATTACAGCAGCGCGGACGTTATAAGACGGAATATGAAAGCGGCTCACTGAGGAAAAAGCTGTTTAATCACGACAGGCTGCCGTCGCAACATCCCGCGAGCCGTTTCCGACGGTAGCATTTGAAATAAAGAGAGCGGTGCATCTACATAGTTTTGCTTCTAACACCGAGCATATTAACGGGGGGAGAGGCGTGAGAATAATGCGGAATTTAAAGGGAAATTTACCCCATATACTTGACCATATTCTCACGACACTCAGTCGCAATCTCGATGAGATCGTACTCCCAGCGGTTGGGGCTGAAGAGTTCTGCCGACCACATGCCGTCGTAGCCGGTGGCTTTAACGGCGTCAACCCAGGCCTGAATGTCAATTTCACCTTCGCCCGGCATACAGTTTCGCAGCACCATCTGGTCCCAGGGTTCACCGGGCTTGGGCAGACGACCGTCACAGAAATGCACGCCATAAATCAGGTTTTTATCCAGGCGCGCGATGTCCTCTGGTTTGGAGCCTGAAGCATAGAGGTGCCAGAAATCAATCACCATGCCGACGTTGTCTTTACCGACGCGGCGGATGACTTCCAGACCCTGTTCCAGAGTGCGGAATTTAGTGAAGGCGATCACTTCAATTTGATAGCGCACGCCGTATTCCTGTCCGATAGTGGCGATGGCGCTTACGTTTTCAGTGATGATATCCATCACCTGTTCCTCTGGCAGGTCGTCGATGCCGTTAAGCGCCAGAATTTGCACTGTCGGGCAGTTAAGCTCTGCCGCCGCGCGGGTTAAACGCGTTGCTTCGGCCAGCATGGTTTTCTTCTGCTCTCCCTGATGGCGTTCAATTTCAAGCAGGGCATTGACACAACCTACTGACAAACCATAGCCGTCAACGACCTCTTTTAATCTGGCGGTGGTGCCACCATTATCGAGGTAGCGCACCAGTTTGCTGCTGAGTATTTCCAGACTGTCATAGCCGGTTTGCTTGGCGATTCTTGCATCAGTTAATACGTTGCTGTAGTGGGTTGAAATTCCGTGTAGGGCTTTTTGCATCTGATACTCCTGAGTTTTTTATGATTACGCCTTATTAGGATTGTGATGGGCGTAATCAGGTTTGATGATTAAAGGTTTGTCATTTCGCGAATATAGCGGCGCGCCCTGATGGCATATTCCAAAGGATTGGCCCGCGCTGGGTCCTGCTCTGCCTCTACCACCATCCAACCCTTGTAGCCACTTTTGTCGAGCAGCGCGAACAGCGGTGCAAAATCAATCACGCCGTCGCCTGGCACGGTAAACATGCCCTGACATACTCCGCCCATAAACGCGCTTTTTTCAGCGATAACCTGCTGTAAAACGTCCGCACGGCAGTCTTTAAGATGAACGTGAGCGATGCGCGCAAGATGTTTTTCGAGCACCTGCTCTACTGCTTGTTGATTGAGTTCAGAGGCATAAATGTGGCCGGTATCAAACAGCAGATAAACGTTATGATTTACCGACGCCATAAAGCGGTCGATTTCATCCGGCGTTTGAATACCCGTGCCCATGTGGTGATGTAAACATACCAATATGCCTTTCTCGGCAGCCAGCTCGGCGAGGTGGTTGTAGCCCTCGACGATCCGCTGCCACTGCGCGTCGTTGAACTGCACTCTGTCGCCGTAAATCGGTTGCGCCTTGCCCTGAATGCTTCCGCTTTGTTCAGAACAGCCCATCACCTTCGCTCCCATGGCGTGCAGGAAACTCAGTGTTTCCTTGAATTCCTGCACTGTTTCCTCTCTTCGCCCGTCGGCGAAGAAGGTGCTAAACCAGGCATTACAAATCTGCAGTCCGCGCAGTTGCAGGGCCGGCTTGAGCAGGTGGGGATCGCGCGGATATTTGCTGCCCACTTCGCTGCCGCTAAACCCTGCAAGTGCCATTTCACTGATGCACTGCTGAAAACTGTTTTCGCTGCCTAGCGCCGGCATATCGTCGTTGGTCCAGCCGATAGGGGCAATGGCAAGTTTTACGTAATCGCTGTTCATTGTGGCGTCCTTCGTGAAGCCGTTATTGCGGGTTGTTTAAATAGTGGCTGATGCCATAAATCACCAGCGCGTGGTCTTCGTGCGAAGGCAGGCCGCTGACACTGACCGCACCAAAAACGGCGCCGCGCTTGGTTAACAGCGGGAAACTGCCGCCGTGGTCGCAGTATTGAGCCTGATTGATAAAAGCGTGATGCTCCATGCGCTGCCCGGTTTGCTCGTAGTTGACGCCCGCATACAGAGAGGAGTGGGCAAGTCGCAGTACGGTATTTCTCTTACGCTTCATCCATTCAAGATTATCGGCACTTGATCCGGGTAAGGCAGAGAGGAAAAGAGTCTGGCCGAAGGCATAAACTTCAATTGAAACAGGTGCGTTCAGCTCGGCGGCACGTTGGCGAATGGCGCTGCCAATGGCCCACGCCGAGGAGAAATCAAAGTCGACATTATCGAAACGATACTTAATTTCCTGCTGTAACAGGACATCGGGTGTAAGCGGCTGACTCATGGTTAACACTCCAGCTATGAAATGACGAGTTGAACTCAGGAGAGGCTAAGTCATGGGAATAAAAGTTTCAATTAACATTTAAAATGAAATTGTTGGATGATAATTTAGTTAAGATATTGATATAAATGATAATTATTTAAAAATGCGAGGTGTTTTTTAAAATTAACTGGAGAACTGGAATGCATATTTGTGATGGTTATCACCTAAAAATGCTTCGTAAGTAATTTTCAGGATCCTATTAGCAGTATTTTATGTAAATTTTTGGTATAAAAATTCCATTAATAATTATTTGAAATTATATTGTCGATCTGGACGTATTTTTTCGGGAGCTAAAATGAAATTTGATTATCAACTGCCTGCTGCGCGCACGCCCGACGGCATGAGTGCCCCTTCGCTGCGCTGGGGCATTGTAGGACCTGGCTGGGTTGCACAAAAGTTTGTTGCCGCACTGCAGAAAAATACCCGCCAACGTATTCTGGCGGTGGCGGGGAGTTCTATTACCAAAGCTGAGGAATTTGGGCAAAAAATGGGTATCCCCAAGGCGTTTGGCTCCATCGAGGAACTGCTTAACGGGGGGGATGTGGACGTGGTGTACATCTCAACGCCGCATACTGCCCACTATGCTTGCGCGATGCAGGCGATTCGCGCGGGTAAGCACGTGCTGGTGGAAAAACCCCTAGCGATAAATGCGCGGGAAGTGGCGTCTTTGCAGCAGGCCGCTCGCGAACATCGCGTGTTTCTCATGGAGGCCATGTGGAGCGCTTTCCTACCAAAATTTGATGTGATTCAGCAAGTGATTGAGCAAGGAATTATCGGAGAAGTTCATTCGATTATCGCCGACCATGGCGAGTATTTTACCGAAGATCATCGCATTATGCGCCCCGAACTGGCAGGCGGGACCTTAATGGACCTAGGTTCTTACCCCGTGGCGCTGGCAACCCGTATTCTCGGGCCTGCCGAGCAGATACTCGCCTCGGGCCAAACGGCCCCGACTGGCGTCAACGGACAGGCATCAATCATACTCAAACATGCACACGGACATCAGTCCTCGCTCCATACCACGCTGTTTAGCCACACGCCTGGCAGCGCGGTTATCGCCGGTAACAAGGGATATATTTTCATTGAAGGTATGTTTTATGCACCGGGTAATTTCCACCTTTTTAATAATGAAAAGGATAAAGTGACCTATCTGGAACCTAAATACTCCTATGACTCGCTTTATCATCAGGCCGTACATCTTGCTGTTTGTGTTGAGCAGGGCCTCACGGAGTCGCCGATTAGACCTGTCAACGACACGTTACTGACGATGCAAACGCTGGATGAAGTCCGCCTTCAGCTTGGCGTGGTGTTTCACACCGAGCGAGGCGACGAGAAACACTGACTGCGTGAGTGAACTGGGTGATTCATATGGCCTGTGGATGAGTCACCCAATAATTTCTACGGATAAGCTTGATCTTATATTGTTATGTTATAACATAACAATATAATCAACAGTGTTATAACCCGTCCGTAGAGGTCTACATTATGTCAGAGTCATCAAACCCGTATCTGAACGGCGCGCCAGACACGCGCTTGCCCGTCACCGTGCTTTCTGGATTTCTGGGCGCCGGTAAAACCACCTTACTTAATCATATTCTCAATAATCGACAGGGCCTGCGCGTTGCGGTCATCGTTAATGATATGTCGGAGGTCAATATTGACGCCGCGTTGGTGCGTGACGGTGGTGCAGAGCTGTCGCGGACTGACGAGAAGCTGGTGGAAATGAGCAATGGCTGTATCTGCTGTACGCTGCGTGAAGACTTGCTGATTGAGGTCGACAGGTTGGCCAAAGCCGGTCGCTTCGACCATCTGGTGATTGAATCAACGGGGATATCCGAGCCGTTGCCCGTCGCCGAAACCTTCACCTTTGCCGATGATGAGGGGCAAAGCCTGTCTGCGATCGCCCGTCTCGACACGATGGTCACCGTTGTTGACGCCTACAACTTTTTGAAAGACTACCAGTCAGATACCTTGCTGCACGAGCGCGGTGAATCACTGGGAGAATTGGACCAACGCAGCATCGTCGATTTATTGATTGAGCAGATTGAATTTTGTGATGTCATTTTGCTTAACAAAGTTGACCTTATCGATGTCCCTCAGTGCGACCAACTGTTTGCGATACTTCGCCGCCTTAATCCGCGGGCGAAAATTGAAATCTCCTCGTTTGGAAAAGTCGGCCTCGATAAAGTGCTAAACAGCGGACTGTTCGATTTTGAGCAAGCCTCGCAGGCACCCGGCTGGCTTAGGGAGTTGCGTGGCGAACATACGCCTGAGACAGAAGAGTTTGGCATAACCAATTTTGTCTATCGCGCGCGCAGACCTTTTCATCCGCAACGCTTCTGGGACGTTATGGAGGGCGAGCTGGAAGGGGTTGTGCGTTCTAAAGGCTATTTTTGGTTAGCCACGCGTCCCACTTTTGCCGGTTCATGGTCACAAGCAGGCGGCGTTGCGCATCAGGAAATGGCCGGGACTTGGTGGGCGAGCATTCCACGTGAGAACTGGCCCCAGGACCCTGAAACGCTTGAGTTCATTCTTGAAAAATGGATTGACGGTATCGGCGATGCACGACAGGAGCTGGTGTTTATCGGCATAAGTATGGCCGAGGAGCATCTTCGCGAGCGTCTGGATTATGCACTGCTGACCGCTGACGAAATGAAACAGGGTCCAAAAGGGTGGTCACGTTTTAACGATCCGATCCCTTCCTGGGAACATGGGCTGTGAGTCTGCAACATTCCGGCATCGTTCAAACGCTAAAAACGCCGCTGATTATCCTCAATGGTTTTCTTGGGGCAGGAAAAACTACGCTGTTAAAAAGCCTGCTGTATAAGCTGCGTGACCAAAAGGTGAAGCTGGCGGTAATTGTTAACGACATGAGCGAGTTGGACGTTGACGGTGTGATTATTGCCAACACCGAATTAGTGAGCAAGGCGCGGCTAAACTTCGTCAGCATTTCGGCCACCAGTATCAGCAGCGAGCAGGGAATTGGGCGACTGGATGAAGCATTAAATAAGCTGCACGATGAATATAAACCCGATTTACTGCTGCTAGAAACCTCGGGCAGTAGCCATCCCGCACCGCTGCTGCGCTATTTTCAGCAGCATAACACCGTCGCCCTTAAAGGCTTTTTGACGCTGGCTGATGCGGTGATGCTCAGAGACGATTACCGCAGCGGCGAGGCACTGGTTGAAGGCTTTCAGCGCCACCTGGCGCAGGGTACGCAGGGGGTCGAAAACCTGTTGGCCGAGCAAATAATGCTCTCGAGCAAGGTGTTATTGACCAAAACCGACCGACTCAGTGCTTCAGCAGTGAGGGAAATTGCCCACCATCTGCACCCGCTTAATCCCTATATCGATATTATGGCAACGCAGTGGGGAGAGGTAAATTTGAGCATGCTAACGTCGCTGCCGGATTACAATTTTCATCTGGTTGCCCAACTTCTCGATGAGATGGAACTGATGCACCAAGGGCGCGCCGATGCGTCTGCGGGACGTGAAGATTACATGTTGGAAACGCGGGTGATAGAGGATAAACGCCCGTTTCATCCCCAGCGATTATGGGACACCTGCCAGCAGTTTTTGGGCAAAGGGGTTCATCGTAGCAAAGGTTTTTTTTGGATGGCCAGCCGTGACGATCTTGCACTGCTGTGGAATCAGGCGGCGGGCAGCATTAATCTGGAGTTTGTCAGCTATTGGAAGGCGGGTGTATTGGCGCACCCTGACAGCGGCCTGATGGCAGAGGAGCGGCAAATGCTTGAGCAGCAGGTGGCGAAACAGTGTTCGCGTTTCGGCGACAGGCACTGTCGCTTGACGGTGATTGGCGAGGGCGCTGGGGTAGCTGAATTTACCGAGGCGTTGACGCGAAGTTTTTGCACCGAGGCCGAAATCGCCCATTGGCAGCAGGGCGGTGTTTTTGTCGATCCATGGCCGCAGCGGATGGCACGATTGAAAGCGAAGTAATCAGCATGCCGCCAACGTGGTGGCGGCATGCTGACGGTTGTTTTGGCTGTTTTCGATAGTGTTAAAGCGACTGTTTAGGCCGATTTTGTTGTCGCTCTGCGCTGTGCACGCGCCTCGGCCTGAGTGAGAATTTCGAGCAAATCGCCTTCATCAATATCAAGAACCTCCCCCCTTTCGACCAGCACAGCGTGCAAGTCTTCACGATGAATTCCCCTGCGTTGGCGGACACCCGGCTGTGGCAGATTTACTGCGACCGGCACCGCTTTCGCGCTCGACATCGAGTGAGGATAGCGGCGTTTTACTGCATTATTAAACACCAGGGCGACAGCAGTGAGCAGCAGGGAGTTGATCAGCACCGGATAGAGGGCAAAGCCGTATCCCAGCTGGGCAATTGCCGGTCCGCCAAGAACGGCTGTCACGGCCACGGCACCGCTAGGTGGATGCAGACAGCGCAGCGGAAACATTAGCGCAATCGACAAAGCAACGGCTAATCCGGCCGCCAGCGCGGTGTCAGATAGGCAATATGCGCAGGTGACACCAATAACCGCTGCCAGCAGGTTCCCCCCCACAATCGCCCAAGGCTGGGCTAATGGACTGGCTGGAATGGCAAACATCAGCACTGCCGAAGCACCCATCGGCGCAATCAACCAAGGGCTGCTGTCGCCCAAGGCATGATGACAAAGCCATGCGGTCAGAATCAGGCCAATACCGGCACCGACACAGCCAGCAAGGCGTTCACGGCGGCTAGATAAAATGGGTTGTGGCCAGAAATGTGCACAGCCGTTGAGGAACTTCTTTATGAATGGATTCATGATGCTAAGGAAGAGTGTTAAAAACGATTTATATCATATCAAGCATAAAATTGATGAGGCGTAAGTGCGTTTCGTCATACCAAGTGAATATTGACGGGAAACGCACGTTATCTTGCCAACCTAATTAAATAAGTTGAAGAATCAGGAAAGTGCAGGCTGATAGCGCCTTGCCGGAACGGTTATCAGCAGCAGACAAACGCCGACCATCCCCATTCCCAGCCAGCCAATCGGTGATATTTTTTCGCCAACGACCCACACGGCCAACACCGCCGCGACGACCGGCTCGAGCAGGGTAAGTGTAGTGGCACTGCTCGACGGGATGCGCGCTAGCCCAAAGCCGTAGCAAACATAGCCCACAAACATCGGGATCAGTGCCATATAAGTGCCGACGGCGGCATTATTCCATGAGGCCAGCAGGGGGCCGCCAGTGATAAACAGTACCGGCATCAGCAGCAGACCACCGAGACCGAAGGTGGCACCCATCGACGTTTTGGATGGCACGCCCTGTTGCATTAGCTGTCTTGCCGCCCACGAATAGAGCGCGTAGGTTAGCCCGGCCAGCAGTCCGAGCATGACGCCGGTGAGAACGTCCCCTGACATTGCCGACTCATCATGGCCCGCGCCCTTTCCAAGGCACAGTAAAATCATGCCTGCAATTCCAATACACGCACCTAACATCCAGCGAGCAGACAGACGTTTGCCTTCAAACAGATATTCGATAAGTGCGGACAGCAGGGGAGCCGAACCGATCGAAATTACCGTACCGACGGTGACGCCGGCGAGGTGCATTGAGGCATAGAACACTAAAGGATAAATGCCCACCGCCAGGCCGCCGGTGAGTACCAAGCGCCAGTGTTGACGCAGGCTGTGGCGAAAACGAACAAGGCTTTTCAACGCAATGAGCGCCTGTAGCAGGCCGCCGACGCCCATCGCGAGGGCGCCAATGGCCACCGGACTCACCTGTGGCGCAAAAGTTGCCGCGGTGCCGGTGGTGCCCCATAAAACCGAGGCAAAAAGAACCGCTAACGTTCCGGAAAGTTGACCGCCGACCACTAGACTCATAGCGCCTCCATCATCATGCTTGCCATGGCGAACGCCTGACGCACGCAGTTGCCGTTGCCTTCAAGACCGGCGCGGGATATTGACCCCTCAAGCAGAAAAGAAAAGTGTCTGGCTAAGGTATTGGCCCTGTCAGTATCTTCTCCGGTTAGCGGGGTAAGATGTTCGGCAAGGATAGATTCAACCTGCTCTTTATGCCGACGAACCGCCAGCCTGCCCGGAGCGCCGGCGGGTAACTCTGCCGCGGCGTTTAATAGACCACAGCCTCTGAATCCCCGTTCGTAAGCGTGCTCGGCGTGGTCTTCATAGGCTTGAAACACGGCCAATACTTTTTGCTGTGATGTTGTCGCCTGAGCCAGTCTGGCGGCGTAAAGTGAGAGCCACTCGTCGTGACGGATCTCTAGGTAGGTCTCTACCAGTTCAGCTTTGGAAGCAAAATTGTTATAAAGGCTTTTCTTGGCGACACCGGCTCTTTTTACCACCGCATCAATGCCAGTACCGGCAATGCCATCATTGTAAAAAAGCACGCTTGCGGCACCGAGCAGTCGATCGCGGGCACTTTCAGACACTTCAGTTTTGTCATTGGACACGGAGTCACCTGTAGGTTTTATAAGTAGTAGGTAGCCCAGTCTACCTACTTGCTTAACTGCGTCAAGCTATACGACGCTTTTTATTATTTGTGGTAAAGGTTAGGTTGATAAAACAAACACCGAGTCAGCTTAAAAAAATCATAAACTAGCGCTAAAACTCAGGAAATTATCAGGGAGGAAAAAATGAATATTACGGTCGGTATTTGCCAGAAAAATGAGTATGAACGGATGGTGGCGATTTTCACCGAAATGGAGGAGCACTATTATGGTAAGGGAGTCGTTGAACTGCATAAGATGCAGCACTATCTGGCCTCAAGAGTTTTCGCCCAAGATTCAGGCGTGACGGTTATCCGTGTAGAGCAGGGTGAACGGGTGATTGGCTTTGCCTGTATCAATGTTCTTTACCCGTCACCAAGATACTCGGGACAGATGTTTATCAAAGAGCTGTTTATCTCTGAACGTTATCGTGGGAATGGCGCAGGTAAAAAATTGATGCAATTCATTGGCCGGCTGGCGCTTGAGCGTGAGTGCAACACCCTCGACTGGATGTCGGAAAAAAGTAATGACAACTCCAGGCGATTTTATACGTCACTCGGTGGCGAGATACTGGGCGGCATGCACCATTTTCGCCTCCACGGCGCGGGATTGAAAGCGCTAGCCACGGGGTGACGATAAAAATAATTTATTTAAGGGATAGGCTTAATTAATCCAAATTCTGAGACATATTGATACCCGTAATATGAAAACCACACTTTTCATACAGGGCCTTGGCGGACGGATTTTCGGGTGCGACGCGAAGGCCGACTTCGTTAATGCCCATGACTTTCAGGCGCACTTTCATTTCCATCAGCGCAGCACGTCCCAACCCGCGATTGCGCCAGTCTGGGAGAATGTAAAAATCATTAATCCAGGCAGCCTGCCTGATTAATCCTACCCACAGATAGCCGACCGTCGACTGCGGTTCAGCGCAAAGGCTAATGCACCAAACGGCATTGTCGTTGCTCTCGACACCCTGGGGTAACATCATATTGAGGGTCTCACTGGCTTGATTACGTGCTTTTTCGGCACTGTATACGCGTGTATTTTGCAAATCTTGCGCATATTCACTGATGAAAATTGTGCGATATTTTGCAAATTCCTCAGCGTTCATATCCTTTAATAAAATCACAATATCTCCTTGAATCAAAAGTCATTCCTCAAAGATAACATTTGAAAACTGTTTTACAAGACGCAGAATCTGCTAAAAAAAAGGGCGACAGCTAAGTCGCCCAAGACACAGAAAGTAAACAAGTCAAGCAAGGGCAGTGTTAACCTTTAACGCCTCCCGCTGTCAGTCCGCCGACCAGCCAGCGTTGCGCAATCAGGAACACGGCGGTTATCGGAATAGCCGAGAGAATGGCAGCGGCGGCAAAATCTCCCCACAAATAGTTCTGCGGGTTGAGGTATTGCTGCATGCCAACCGCCAGCGTGTAACTGTTGACGTCACGCAGCAGGAGAGACGCCACCGGCACTTCAGTGATGGCGGCAATAAACGACAGAATAAATACGACCGCCAAAATAGGCACCGACAGCGGCAGCAGCACCAGACGGAATGCCTGCCAAGGTGTTGCGCCGTCAAGCGCCGCGGCCTCTTCCAGTGAGCCGTCAATGGTTTCAAAATAGCCCTTGATGGTCCATACGTGCAGCGCAATACCCCCCATATAAGCGAAAATCACCCCGCCGTGGGTATTAAGCCCAAGAAACGGCACATAGATGCCTAGCCGGTCAAACAGTGCATAGAGCGCCACCAGAGACAGCACCGCCGGAAACATCTGGAAAATTAACATCCCCTTTAACAGTGAGCTTTTGCCGCGAAACTTCATGCGGGCAAACGCATAGGCACAGGTGGTTGAAAGCGCCACGATACCCACCGCAGTAATTCCGGCAATTTTGATTGAGTTCCACAGCCACAGCATCACCGGAAAGGGCGGTGGCGTAATGCTGCCGTCGCTGTTAGTGACCGACATCCCCAGCGCCAGTTTCCAATGGTCCCACGACACCTGGTCCGGAATCAGGCTGCCGGTGGCAAAGTTGCCGGGACGCAGCGAAATCGCGAATACCATCAGTAACGGGAACAAAATCAGCGCGATAAAACTCAGTAGCAGCAGGTGCGTGACCAGCAGCCTGACTTTTTGCGACTTCGGTTTAACCATCGGCATTGTCGTCTCTCCTTAGTCCAGTTTCAGTCGTGAAGCTTTGAGGTTCACGACAGCCAGCACGCCAACCAGCAGGAATATCAGCGTCGCAATCGCCGCCGCCAGCCCGAAGTCTTGGCCACCGCTGCCCTCAAAAGCAATGCGATAGGTGTAGCTGACCAGCAAATCGGTGTGACCCGCCGGCGTAGTGGTGCCTATCATGTCCGGGCCGCCGTTGGTCAACAGCTGGATCAGCACGAAATTATTAAAGTTAAAGGCGAAGCTGGCAATCATCAGCGGCGTCAGCGGTTTTACCAGCAGCGGCAGCGTGATACGGAAGAAATTCTGCATCGGCGTCGCGCCGTCCATCGCTGAGGCCTCGTACAAGTCGTCGGGAATGGCTTTCAGCAGCCCCATGCACAAGATCATCATGTAAGGATAACCGAGCCAAGTATTGACGAGTATAATCATACTTTTGGCGGTAAGCGGATCGCTAAACCACGCCGGTTTAATGCCAAACAGCGCATTGAGCATCAGGTTGATTTCACCAAAGCTCTGGTTGAATAATCCCTTGAAGATCAGAATCGAAATAAACGCCGGCACCGCATAGGGTAAAATCAGCAGAATGCGATAAATCGCTTTGCCTTTCAGCGCCTCCCACTGCACCACGCAGGCTAAAATCATGCCTACTGCAACGGTCAGCACCACGGTGAGCAGGGCAAAAATAACCGTCCAGACGAAAATAGACAGGAAGGGTTTCTTTATGCCGTCGTCATGTAATACGCGCAGAAAATTATTCCAGCCAATACCGACAGTAAAGCCGGGGCTGAGTTTTTCGGCCTGCCACTGCGATTTTCCGTCTGCGTCGAGCTTAACCGCCTGGTAAAAACCACTCTCCATATTGGGGCGATAAATGGCGCCGGTTTGCACGTTGGTCAGCTGTTTGCCGTCTTCTGCCAGCTTATAAAGCGGCTGTGTTCCGGAAAATTGTCGCAGTGAGCTCATACGCAGAATTTCGCCGTCGGGTAATTTGGCCGATAGCTGACCTAGCACCAGACGATTTTGCGTAATCACCCTTAGCGCGGCCTTTTCACCGGCGGGTTGGCTTTGCGCCACGAGATCCAGCGTTTTTGGCGCGGATGCATCAAAAGCAAATGGCGGCGACACCAGCACATTGCTGCCGTCAGGGGCATTAAGGACTAACTGCCACTGGTCTCCGGCAGCGATTAGCGAAAAGTTTAACGCGCTGCCACCCTGAAACTCGCGCCCCATCAGCACCGACTGAGCGCGTTCAAAGGTTAACTGGTTAAGACTGCTGTAGTTGGTGAAAGCGATGGCAATAGTACACACCAGCGGAAACAGCACAAACAACGACATTCCCGCGAGACCAGGATAAATATAGCGCCACGAATACGCGCGACGGTTGCCATAAATATACAATCCCAGGCTTGAGAGAATGAGGGTCAACATGGCAAATAAGTATTCACCCTGCACATACATTCGAACGATCAAGTAACCGGTTAAGCAGGCAAGCAGGCCGATGAGTGGCCATTTAAATGCGTGACTAAACGGCCGTTTTTTACGTGCGGTCAGACCGATTTGGGCTACTGGCATAAGGGCAATCCTTTGAGTCACGGGGCGCAGACGTACCGGCCTGGCCCCGCTATTAACGTAACGTTCTCTCACTTTAAAAGCGGTGCATCACGCGCCGTTACTTGGTGATGCGAGTCTCGACGTCTTTCAACGCCTGCTGAACCGTTTGACGGCCGTTAACCGCATTGATAATGGCGCTGCGTTCGGCGTACCAGAAGGCGCTCATTTGCGGGACATTCGGCATAATTTCGCCGTTTTTCGAGTTGGCCATCGTGGCTGCAATGCGTGGGTCTTTTTCTAGCTGTTGCTGATAAGACTTCAGCGCTACCGCGCCCAGTGGTTTGTCTTTGTTCACCACTGCCAGCCCTTCATCGGTAATCAGATAATTTTCCAGAAACTCTTTAGCCAGCTCTTTATTCGGGCTGGCGGCGTTAATTCCGGCGGTGAGCACGCCAACAAAGGGTTTAGACGGTTTGCCTTTAAAGGTCGGCAGCAGGGTTACGCCATAGTTGATTTTGCTTTTGTCGAGGTTCGACCATGCCCACGGGCCGTCGATGGTCATTGCCGTTTGGCCTTTATTAAAGGCAGCTTCGGCAATGGAATAATCGGTATCGGCATTGATATGTTTGTTTTTAACCAGGTCGATGATGAACTGCAGGCCTGCCTGAGAACCCGCGTTGTCTACGCCGGTATCTTTAATATTGTATTTGCCGTCTTCATATTTGAAGGCGTAACCGCCGTCGGCGGCAATGATTGGCCAGGTGAAGTACGGCTCCTGCAGGTTCCACATAATGGCGCTTTTGCCTTTGGCGCGCAGTTGCTTGTCGAGGGCCGGGATCTCTTCCCAGGTTTTAGGTGCTTCCTTGATAATGTCTTTGTTGTAAATCAGCGACAGCGCTTCCACTGCAACCGGATAGCCAATCAGCTTGCCGTTGTAGGTGGCGGCGTCCCAGGTGAACGGGAACAGCTTGTCCTTAAAGGCCTGGTCCGGGGTGATCTCTGCCAGCAGGCCGGACTGCGCGTAGCCACCAAAACGGTCGTGCGCCCAGAAAATAATGTCCGGACCGTCGCCGGTGGCAGCCACCTGTGGATACTTCTCTTCAAGTTTGTCCGGGTGTTCAACCGTGACTTTAATTCCGGTGTCTTTCTCGAATTTCTTGCCGACTTCCGCCAGGCCGTTGTAGCCCTTGTCACCGTTAATCCAGATAACCAGTTTGCCTTCTTCTATTTTGGCAAATGCGGGGGATGACAGCACCAGCGTGGCCAGTGCCGACAGAGCCAGCGTGTGCCTGAGCATGGTTTTAAGCCGAGGTACGTTGTTTCGAGAAGTGTTAATGCTGAGCGTCATAATCCAATCCTTTTATATGCGGTGAGGCGTCGGTTTTCGTCTTAGACGGGAAAGCCAGGGTACGCCGCCAGTGTGGATTCAACCCGCCGCCGCTTCATCATCCCCCTCTCTACGCCCCCACGGCTCAGAGTGTGATGTAGCTCCCAGCGTTAGGCTATATGTGGTCAAACACGCGGGATTAGGCTTCATTTTTTGCCAGGCAGATCACGAATCTGATTTTTGGTTTGAACTTTCAGCCCTTTGGCTTAACACCCCATCCTCCTTTCTCCTCCCCCATGAAAAACTTTGTTACGGATGATTACGCTTAGCTGCGGTTCCTTCACTCTTCATTGCATTCAGTTTCCTCGCTGGCAGCAAGTACAGGAGTTCAGGATGGCGAGCGTTTCCCTTAACGGCGTGTACAAGGCATTTGGTGAAAACGTGATTTCCAGTGATATCAATCTGGAGATCGACGAAGGCGAATTTGTGGTGTTTGTCGGCCCATCGGGCTGCGGCAAATCAACACTGCTGCGCATGATTGCCGGTCTCGAGGACATTACCTCGGGCGAATTGAAGATTGGCGACAGGCGTATGAATGAAGTGCCACCCGCCGAGCGCGGTATTGGCATGGTGTTTCAGTCTTATGCGCTTTATCCGCACCTGTCGGTGGCCGAAAACATGTCCTTTGGACTCAAACTGGCGGGCGCTGGCAAAGCTGAAATCACTCAAAAGGTTAATCAGGTTTCTGAGGTGCTGCAGTTGGCACACCTGTTGGACCGTCGCCCAAAAGCGCTTTCGGGCGGGCAGCGTCAACGTGTGGCGATTGGCCGTACGTTGGTCTCGGAGCCGTCAGTGTTCCTGCTTGATGAACCGCTTTCTAATCTGGATGCCGCGCTGCGCGTACAGATGCGTATTGAAATTTCGCGTCTGCATAAGCGGTTAAAACGCACCATGATTTACGTCACGCATGACCAGGTAGAAGCCATGACGCTGGCCGACAAAATCGTAGTGCTCGACGCCGGACATATCGCTCAAGTCGGCAAGCCGCTTGAACTTTATCACTATCCCGCCAACCGCTTCGTGGCCGGTTTTATCGGCTCACCGAAAATGAACTTTTTGCCGGTAAAAATCACCGAGGCCGAGCCTGCACGCGTGCAAATCGAGCTGCCGAACCGCCAACGGGTCTGGTTGCCGGTAGAAGGTACCGACGTGAAAGTGGGCAGCAATCTCTCGTTAGGCATTCGCCCTGAGCATCTTTTATCGAGCGACGTCGCTGAAGTGACGCTTTCGGGGGAGGTGCAGGTGGTTGAGCAATTAGGTAATGAAACGCAGATCCACATCCAAATTCCGGCAATTCGTCAGAACCTGGTTTACCGCCAGAACGACGTGGTGCTGGTAGAAGAAGGTGCAACATTTGCCATTGGTTTGCCGCCACACCGCTGCCACCTGTTCCGCGAAGACGGAACCGCGTGTCGACGATTGCATCCCGAGCTCGGCGTTTGAAAGCACGCATCCCCTCACAGGAGAAAATGATGATAACAATGCGTAATTCCTCTCTGGCCCTGGCAGTGACGGCAGGTCTTTTTTCTACACAAGTTATGGCCGTTGATTTCACCGGCTATGCCCGTTCCGGCATCGGCTGGACAGGAAGCGGCGGCGAGCAGCAGTGCTTTAAGGCAACGGGTGCAGACAGCAAATATCGCCTCGGTAACGAATGTGAAACTTATGCCGAATTAAGGCTGGGTCAAGAAGTGTGGAAGCAGGGTGATAAAAGCTTCTATTTCAACAGTAACGTAGCGTATTCCGTTTCGCAGCAGAATGATTATGAGTCAACCGATCCGGCTTTTCGCGAAGCTAACGTGATAGGTAAGAACCTGATCGACTGGCTTCCTGGCGCAACGATGTGGGCCGGTAAGCGTTTCTACCAGCGTCATGACGTGCACATGATTGACTTCTACTACTGGGATATTTCCGGTCCAGGTGCCGGTTTGGAAGATATCGACGTCGGCTTCGGTAAACTCTCCTTCGCCGCAACGCGTAACACCGAAAGCGGCGGTTCATACGGGTATATCGCGGATCAACGTAAAGAAATCCCAACCTCGAATGACGTGTTCGACGTGCGTTTAGCAGGCCTGCAAACCAACCCAGGCGGCATGTTGGAGCTGGGTGTTGATTACGGCCGAGCCAATGCGCGTGATGGCTATTCGCTGGCCGACGACGCCACCAAAGACGGAGTCTTGCTGACCGCAGAACACACGCAGAGCATTTATAACGGCTATAACAAATTTGTGCTGCAGTACGCCTCAGACTCGATGACCGATGCGGGTCAAGGTACGGCAAACGGCCATTCCAGCGGCGGATCAGTCAATAACAACGGTAAAATGGTCCGTGTTATCGACCACGGTGCCATTGACTTCAACGACACCTGGGGCCTGATGTATGTGGCGATGTATCAAGACGTTAATCGCGACAATAACAATGGCACCACCTGGTACACCGTGGGCGTGCGCCCAATGTACAAATGGACGCCAATCATGAGTACGCTGCTTGAAGTAGGCTATGACAACGTTAAGTCGCAGCGCACCGACGAGCGTAACGGCCAATATAAAGTCACTCTCGCTCAACAGTGGCAGGCAGGCGACAGCATCTGGTCACGTCCGGCCATCCGCGTTTTCGCCACCTATGCCAACTGGGATGAGAAATGGGGCTATAACACCGACACCGGCGCAAGCAACGGTTTAGCCATGAGCGACACCGCCAACCGTACCTTCAGCCGTGGTAAAGACAGTGAAGTAACCTTCGGGGCGCAAATGGAAATCTGGTGGTAAAAATTTCTGTCATCCGTTGAGATTTAAGAAGGGCCGAGCAGGTTGCAGTCAGGGCCTGCTCCACGCTTCATCGTGTTTATTAAGGAAACAATAATGAGAAAAAGTCTGCTGTCACTCTGTTTGTCGCTGAGCCTGCTGGCGGCAGCACCCGCGGGGGTGTTTGCCGCTAACGGCGTTGAGAACACTACGCCGGTTATTTCGAGTCAAACTTTACATAATCTTTCATGGACGCCGCTGGTTCCGCCGGTCACACAGGACGTCACGCTGGGCGAGGGGAGCGCTAAAATTAATCAGGGCGATATTCAGGGGGCCGTGGCAGCATTTGCCGTGCCTGCTGACAGAGGTTCACTGGAAATCACGCTAACCAGCATCGCCACCGGAAAAACGGTGTATGCGCCAAACGTGTTAGTGCTGGACGAGCAGATGCATCCGGCGGCATTTTATCCTTCAAGCTATTTCCCCTATATGAAGCCGGGTATTGTTTCAAGCGATCGCCTCGAAGGCACGTTGAAGCTGACGCCTGCGCTGGGACAGAAGCAAATATATTTACTGGTGTATACCACCGAGCAGGATTTGGCCGCCACCACCCAAATGGTGAACCCGGCTAAGGCCTACGCGGCTGGCGTAGGCAACGCGCTGCCGGATATTCCAGACCCGATTGCTCGCCACACGCCGACCGGCACGCTGAGTATTAAAATTAGCGCCGAACAAAAAACCGGTAACGTGATGATTGGTCAACTGTTCCCTTCTTCGGCACCGGCAGCTGCTGCACCGGTCGTGGTGGGCAATACCCAGCCTGCGGCTCCGGCTCCTGCACCGATTAAAAATGCAGAGCCGTTGCTCAGTGATTCAGAGCGTTATTTCAACGACTCAATAAGAAAAGCAGTGAAGGGCGGTAACATCGACAAGGCGCTGAAACTGCTGGATGAGGCGGAAAGACTGGGATCAAAAACGGCACGTCAGACCTTTATCGACAGTGTGAAACACTAAGAATATTCGCTGGCAACAGGGACAGTAAAAACGCACCGAACAACAGTCGGTGCTTTTTTTTATCCGTAATTTCATCTATTAAGGTCGGAAGGGACTAGGCGCAGTAACCCATCACCTGCAGCAAATGCTGCGCCTGTTGAATGGCTTGCTGACGATGCACCACGCCCAGTTTCTGATAAAGATTGCGGATGTGGGTTTTGATGGTGGTCGCTGCAACCACCAGTTCGGCGGCAATTTGGTCATTGCTGTAGCCCGAATAAATCAGTCCCAGCACCTGCCATTCGCGCTGAGTGAGCGGGCTGGTGCGGATAAGCTCCGGCACCTGCGGATGGGTCAGTAATTTACTGACGAATTTTTCGTCAAAGTTGGCAAACTTATGGCGATGATGCTGATTGATTTCACGCAAAATCAGCTGAGCACGGCGCTGTTCAAGCACCGGCAGCAGATTTAGCTGTAGCAGGTGGCGCAACTGCTGGGCCATAATTTCGCCTTCAATCACAAAGTGACTGATAAATCCGGTGCGATTCGCCAGCCCAAGCGCCTCAATCAGCACACGCTGTGCCTCACTTTTCCTGCCAGTGTGCCAATAAAGCAGATTGCTGAGCAGCAAATTCCGGTTCAGGTCGCTGGTGAGACGCAGCTGTCGTGCATTTTCATTAAGCTCGTCGAGCACCACTTCAGCTTGCTCAAACTGTTCAAGTAAAATCTGCACGCGGGCAATATTGCGCCACTGGCCCTGCTGGAAGTGGTTATCGGCCATGTCGGGTTTACGTGCTAGCTGAAGCCACTGGCGGGCGGCCACTTTATCGGCGGTCATCTGCCAGTAAATCACCCGCGGCTTGTCAGTATTGGTTAACCAGTCGATGTGATACTGCCCGGTTTTCAACAAGTTTTCACAGCGAGTAAGATAGTGGTGCGCGTTATCGAGTTGGCCACGCGCCAGTGAACATTTCGCCAGCATCGCCAGACACTGCAGCTGCTGCGGTTGCTGAAAGTTGTTTAATACTTCCAGACCTCGGCGGGCGGCATCTTCGGCATCGTCGAGTCTTGCCCACGACCAGAGCAGCTGCGAGCGCAGGCGCAGCAAAAATTCGTGCATCGGCAACTGTTCAAGGTGCTGTTCGCTGACCAGTTCAAAGGCGCGATCCTGCGTTTCATAGGCGGCCTGCAAAAAGCCCTGAGCAATCAGAATTTCGCTTTGCTGCAGCAGCGCCCACAGCGCATAGTGGTAAGACTCATGACGACGCGCGATCTGTTCTGTTTGCTGCATCAGCGGCAGGGCGCGGCTTAAATCACCTTTACAGTGCTGGATTTCTCCGGTGACCGACGTCGCGACAATGCGGCTGTAATAACTCTCATACGGCAGAAAGCGCAGTGCCTCAGTGGCCAATTTTTCTGCCTCATCCTGTCGGCCGTCGTTGATGGCAACCTGGGCGCGCAGGGCGTCAAACTCTGCGGTCAGGTCCTGTTCCATCACGATATTGCGCTGCATCATCTCGCTCTCTGCCCTTACCAGCAGCGCCTCAACCTCGGCATAGCGATGCTGGCTCTGTGCCAGCCAGGCCTGCAACAGCACCAGTTTAGGGTTTTGAATCAGCCGATCGTACGGCAAGGCATTTAAACACTGTTCGAGCAAGGGCAGCTCACTTTGATTGAACAGCGCCCAGGCGTGCTGCAGCAAAATATCGCGCAGCAGGTCCAAGTCGTCAGCGCCCAGCGCATGATGAATCGCCTCGGCGGGAAAACCCTGTGTCAGCCAGCCCTCCGCCGCCGCACGGTGAATTTTAGGCAATTCGCTGGCCAACTCCCACTGGCAACGCTGGCGCAGAAAGGAGCTGAACAGCGGATGAAAATTGAACCATTCGCCGTTGTCATCCATGCGGTGAATAAACAGACCCTGGCGCTCAAGCTCCTCGAGGCGCTGCTGGCCGTTGTCGCCACCGGTCAGCTTAACTATCAGGGCATCATTCATCGAATGCAGTAAGGAGCAGCGGAGCAAAAAATCGCGGGTGGATCCATCAACGCGGTCAAGCACCTCATCCACCAAATATTCGGATAGATGGCTGGCATTCAGCCCGGCAAGTTTTCGTGCCGACTGCTGGGTTGACTGCTGTGAAGAGTGAGTAGACTGCCGCGCCGAAAGGGCGATCAGCTGCAGCGCCGTGGCCCAGCCCGCGACTTCATCGCACAGCCGATTGCTGTCGGCGTGGTCAATAGGGTCTTTTAGGCGACAGTCAAAAAACTGCTGTGTTTCATGGTGGTTAAAAGCCAGGTGGGTGGCGTTAAGCTCGAGCAGTTGCTCGCGCACGCGCATATTGGCAATACCCAACTGCGGCAGAGTGCGAGAGCACAGCACCAAGAGAACATTTTCGGGCTGATGACGCAGAAAGAAGCGCATTCCTTCATGAATCGCATCATTCGTTATTAGATGGTAGTCATCAATAACCAGCAGCAGCGGGCCGTGCCAGTCAGAAAGCTCCACGAACAGTTGCGCAAACAAAGTGGAGAGACTGGCATATTGATGCTTCTGGCTCAGCGCTTCACTTTTTACACAGTGGCCGCCGCACGCCTGCTGCACGGCGGCAATCAAATAACTGGCAAACCGCTCAAGCTGATTGTCGCCCTCATCCAGTGAATACCAGCCCAGACAATTTTTGCCCGCCGCCCAGTGGGCCACTAACGTCGTTTTGCCGTATCCCGCCGGGCTGGTCACCAGCATCAAACGGTAGTTCGGTGCCGTGGCAAGCTTGGTCAGCAAGCGATCGCGAACTACACTATTTTGCTGCCTAACCGGGCAACTCAGTTTTGAAGGGATCAGCATTTTTCAATCCTTTGATAAAAATCTGGGAGGGGCGTAAGGAATTATTTCATAGCGCGTAATTAATGTTTCTAAACTCCGCTTTTGAAATATTTATTGCAACATTATTACCTTATTTCATGTTGTTAAGTTGCTCTGCATCACACTTTTAAGCCACGTAGTTTCCGAAATTTTTCTGACCCTAAATTTCAACCCGCTAAGCCCCGTGTCTCATCCCTGACTAATCCCCGATGGGATGATGCTCCACCGGCGAAGAACCCGCAGCATAGTGAAAATTTCTTTAAAGGTTTCCGAATAAAGAGGGCAAGTGATGCAAGTGACTTTAGATAAAGCGCAGTTTGAGGCCGCATTAAAACGCCAGTGGCAGGGATTTGGTTTACAGCAGTCGCAGGATATGACGTCACACCAGTGGTGGCTTGCTACCAGCGCGGCGCTTGCAGAACAGCTTCGCGCACAACCCTTGCCCAAGGCGGAGAATCAGCCGCAGCGCCACGTAAACTATATCTCGATGGAGTTTTTGATTGGCCGACTGACCGCCAACAATCTGCTTAATCTCGGCTGGTACGACACGGTGAGCGAGTCTCTCAAACAGCAGGGCGTAGCCTTGGCCGATATCTTGGAGCAGGAAACCGATCCGGCGCTGGGCAACGGGGGACTCGGACGTTTAGCGGCCTGTTTTCTGGATTCGATGGCGACGGTGGGCCAACCGGCGATCGGTTATGGCCTGAATTATCAGTACGGCCTGTTTCGTCAGTCGTTTGATGATGGCCAGCAGCAGGAGGCGCCGGACAACTGGCATCGCGAAAATTATCCGTGGTTTAGCCGCAACAGTTCACTGTCGGTTGACGTTGCTTTTGGGGGATCGCTGGTCAAAAATGAGGACGGAAAAGAGCACTGGCGTCCGGCATTTAGCCTGCGCGGTGAGGCTTGCGACCTGCCGGTGGTGGGTTATAGAAACGGCGTGACTCAGCCACTGCGTCTTTGGGAGGCGACCGACGTTCATCCGTTTGACCTGACGCTGTTTAACGACGGTGAATTTCTCAAGGCCGAGCAGAAAGGTATCGACGCCGCCAAGTTAACCAAAGTGCTGTATCCGAATGATAATCATCAGGCGGGAAAACGACTTCGCTTGATGCAGCAGTATTTCCAATGTGCCTGCTCGGTGGCCGATATTTTACGCCGCCATCATTTTCTGGGTCGCAAAATTGAGGATTTGCCTGAGTTTGAGGTGATTCAGCTTAACGACACCCATCCGACCATTGCGATCCCCGAGCTGTTGCGCATTTTGCTCGACGAGTACCAGTTGGAATGGGACGCCGCCTGGGCCATCACCAGTCGGACCTTTGCCTATACCAACCATACGTTGATGCCCGAAGCGCTGGAATGTTGGGACGAAAAACTGGTTAAAAGCCTACTGCCTCGCCATTTTTCATTGATCAAGGCGATTAATGCCCGTTTCAAAAAAGTGGTTGAAAAACAGTGGCCAGGTAACAAAGCGGTGTGGGAAAAGCTCTCCGTACATCAGAATAAACAGGTAAGAATGGCTAACCTGTGCGTGGTCAGCGGCTTTGCGGTAAACGGCGTTGCGGCGCTGCACTCTGAGCTGGTGGTGAAAGACCTGTTCCCGGAATACCATCAGCTGTGGCCCAATAAATTTCACAATGTGACCAACGGCATTACGCCACGTCGCTGGCTCAAGCAGTGCAATCGCGCACTGTCGACGCTGATTGACACCACGCTGAAAACCGAATGGGTCAATGACCTCGACGCGCTGAAGGACCTCGAAAGTCAGGTTGATAACGCCGATTTTTGCCGGCAATACCAGCTCATTAAGCGTGAGAACAAAATCCGCCTGGCCGAGTACGTTCACCGCACAATGGGCATTACGCTCAATCCGGAGGCTATTTTTGACGTGCAGATTAAGCGCCTGCACGAATATAAACGCCAGCATTTGAACCTGCTGCACATTTTGTCGCTCTATCGCCAACTGCGCGATAACCCGCAGCTGGATATCGTGCCCCGCGTGTTCCTGTTTGGGGCCAAAGCGGCACCAGGTTATTACCTCGCCAAAAATATCATCTTTGCTATCAACAAGGTGGCGGAAAAGATTAACAATGATCCGCAGGTGGCCGACAGACTGAAAGTGGTGTTCATCCCCGATTATCGGGTTTCGGTAGCTGAGCTGATGATCCCGGCCGCCGACGTGTCAGAGCAGATCTCTACCGCCGGTAAAGAGGCCTCCGGTACCGGCAATATGAAGCTGGCACTGAACGGAGCACTGACCGTCGGTACGCTCGACGGTGCCAACGTCGAGATTGCAGAGCAGGTCGGTGAAGAGAACATTTTTATCTTCGGTAATACGGTCGATCAGGTGAAAGCGCTGTTGGCGAAAGGCTACAACCCGCTTGCGCTGCGTAAAAAAGATGCCCATCTTGATGCCATTCTTGGCGAGCTGGAAGACGGCACCTTCAGCAACGGCGATAAGCAGGCATTTAGCCTGATGCTCGACAGTCTGCTGGGCGGCGGTGACCCTTATCTGGTGTTGGCGGACTTCGCCGACTACTGCGCGGCGCAGAAAAAAGTCGATGCGTTATACCGCAATCAGGATCAGTGGACGCGCACGACCATTCTTAATACCGCGCGCGTCGGCATGTTTAGCGCCGACCGTTCTATTCGTGATTATCAACAACGGATTTGGCAGGCAAAGCGATAAGGAGATGCAATGGAGAACAAAGCACTGGAACAGGCTGCCAGAGAGGCCGGTATTTCCTCGGGGTTCATCAATGCCCACGGCAAACAGCAGGCGATAGCTGCCGAAACCAAGCGTGATCTGCTGGCGGCGATGGGCTGGGAGCCCGGCAGCAGTGCGCAAGTAACGCCGGTGCCTGTGGTTAAAGTTTTTGTGACCGGCAATCGCTTGGCGCTGCCGGTAGCCGGTGATGGCGAATACGGCTGGAAGCTACAGCTTGAAACGGGCGCGACTCAGCAGGGTCGCGTAAGCGGAAAAATGACCTTGGCGCTGCCGGCAAAAATCCCTGAGGGTTATCATAAACTCACCCTGACACAGGGCGAGCAGCATTGGGATTGCCGAGTTATCGTGGCGCCAAAACGCTGCTATGAGTCCGATGCCTTGCTGTCGGGCAAAAAGTTGTGGGGCGCCTGTGTGCAGCTTTACACCCTGCGCTCGGCCAACAACTGGGGCATTGGCGATTTCGGCGACCTCAGTGTGATGCTAAAAAACGTCGCCGAACGTGGAGGGGCATTTGTTGGCCTTAATCCGATCCACGCGCTGTATCCGGCAAATCCGGTAGCCGCCAGTCCTTACAGCCCGTCGTCACGCAGCTGGTTAAACGTTATTTATATTGATGTCGGCGCACTCGACGATTTTACGCGCAGTGAACAGGCGCAACAGTGGTGGAATTTGCCACAAACTCAGCAGCAATTGCGGGACGTGCGCGCCAGTGACTGGGTCGACTACGAGCAGGTGATGGCGTTAAAACTTACGGGGCTGCGGCTGGCCTATGCGCAGTTCCTTGGGCGTAAAGCGCACGACCCGCTGGTGAAATCACTGGCTCATTTCGTCAAAAACGGCGGGGAAAGTCTGTATTTACAGGCGGCGTTTGACGCCCTGTATCAGCATTTGGCGCAGGAGAATCACGTCGCGCTGGGTTGGAACCGCTGGCCGGAGCAGTATCATGATGCACGCGGTCCGGCGGTCAGAGCATTTTGCGAGCAGCACGCCCAAGACGTTGAGTTTTATTTATGGTTGCAGTGGTTGGCAGAAACACAGCTTGCCAAAGCCTATAAGCTCAGCCAGCAGCAGAGCATGTCGATAGGGCTGTATCGCGACCTGGCGGTTGGCGTGGTCGAAGGCGGGGCGGAAACTTGGAGCGACGGCGAGCTGTATTGTCTGAAAGCCGCCGTGGGCGCGCCACCTGATATTCTCGGGCCTTTAGGGCAAAACTGGGATTTACGCCCGATGGACCCACACGTGATGGTTAAACGCGGCTATCAACCGTTTATCGACCTGTTGCGCGCCAACATGACGCACAGTGGTGCATTGCGCATCGATCACGTCATGACTCTGCTAAGACTTTGGTGGATCCCAGCGGGAGAAACGGCGGATAAAGGCGCCTACGTACATTACCCAGTTGACGATTTGCTGGCCATTTTATCACTCGAAAGCCAGCGCCACCGCTGTATGGTGATAGGTGAAGATCTTGGCACCGTGCCGGTAGAAATTGTCAGCAAGCTGCGCGAGTCCGGCGTTTACTCGTATAAAGTGCTCTATTTTGAGCGTGATGAAGAGAGTAATTTCCGCGCGCCGCAGTCGTATCCGGTTCAGGCGATGGCAACCATTACCACCCACGACCTGCCCACGCTGCGCGGCTACTGGCAGGGCGACGACCTGGCGCTGGGCAAAACGCTCGGACTTTATCGTGATGAAGAAGTGTTGCAGGGACTTTATGCCGATCGCGCCCGTGCGCGGCAGGGGTTGCTCGATGGTCTTCACTATTACGACTGCATTGCGAAAAGAACCGGGCATCAGGCTGAGATGATGGAAATGACGCCGGTGCTCAACCGCGGTTTGCAGCGCTACGTAGCCGACAGTGCCTGCGCGCTGCTGGGGCTACAGCCCGAAGACTGGCTCGACATGTCGGTGCCGGTTAATGTGCCTGGCACCAGCGACGAATACCCCAACTGGCGGCGCAAACTTTCGCACAGCCTTGAAGAAATGTTTGCCGATGATCAGGTCAACAAGCTTATTAAAGATCTCGATAAACGCCGCCGCAAGGTATCAGTAAACTGAAACTGGTGTGAAAACAAAAATCCGGAGTCAGTAATGGCTCCGGATTTTTTTAAGCTTTAGGCCTACTTCGTTTTAGCCAGACGTTAGCCCAGCATGCCGCGCAACACGGTGGTCAGCTCAACCTCGCCAATCACCCGGTTCGCAATATCCCCCTCAAAGCAGATCCACTCCTCATTGAAACCGTCGATCATCTGGATGCGCGGCAGGGGATGGTTGGCGCCCTGTGCGCGAAATAGCGCTTCCCACGTTTCGCGTGGCACCGCAGAGGCGGCAACCTCATGCCCTAAAACGTCCTCAAAGGCGTGGGCCAGGTCATTAGGTGAAATACGCACCGGACCTTCAAGCTCGATGATACGTTTCCCCGTCCAGGTTTGTTGCATTAACTCGGCGGACACACGCCCCACGTCGGCGGTTGCTACCATCGGCACCGGCTTGTCGAGCGGCTGCAAATAACTGTCGATAACGCCGTTATGACGCGCGTTTTCAATATCGAGCGCCGAGTTTTCCATAAACCAGCCCGGACGCAGGAAGGTGACAGGCAGGTCTAGCTGGTTTAAGGACTCTTCCATTAGCGTGCGTTGGGTCAGTAAATTGGTCTGCGTCGCCTGCGCGCCAATAGTTGAAAGACACACCACCTTTTGCGGCCTGGCAGATTCAAGCGCACAGAATACGGCGGCGATCACTTTTCTTGCTTCGGGAAAACCCGGCTCGGGATCGAAATCTGACGGCGGAAGAATAAACACCGCTTCTGCCCCCTTAAAGGCCTTACTGAGCGCGGCGGTGTCGTACATATCCGCGACGGCAATGTCGCATCCCAGCGCCTGCCATTCGTCTGCCTTACGCGGGTCACGTATAACCGCGCGCACCGCCTGACCACGGTTAAGTAAATTGCGTGCTACCGCGCCGCCGACTTTTCCGGTAATACCTGTAATGACGTACATTCTGTGGTTCCTTAAATGGTGTGAATGACGAAAGGGATGCCAGTGCACCTGTGGAAAGGAGTATAGGGTGTGTTTTAAGTTGACAGAATGCACACTGATGCATAACTTTAGTGACTTTTAAGCACGAGTGAACGATGAGTTTCGACGGAAGACTGCTTGCCAACATCAACGTATTAGCCGCTATTGTGCACAGCGGCAGCTTTGCGCGTGCCGCTCAGGCGCTTAGCCTCTCACCGTCTGGCGTTAGCCGCTCAGTGAGCCGACTCGAAGCTAGCATCGGTATACGGTTGTTCGACCGTACTACGCGAGCAGTCACACTCACCGATGAGGGGCGACGGCTGTACGAGGAAATTAGCCCGCTTTTGGCGGGAATCGGCGACGCCGTCAGCTTGGCGTCGGGGGCTTCTACCGCCGTTCACGGACGGCTTCGCGTTAACGTCGATGCTTATTTTTCGCGCAGAATACTCGCGCCGCACCTCAGTGAATTTCTGGATAAATATCCGGGGCTGTCGCTTGACGTTATGGTGCTTGATCAGCTGGGCGACATCGTGGGAGAAGGATTCGATATTGCCGTACGTTTTGGCCAACCACCTTCATCATCGCTTATTGCCCGCAGGCTGCTCGAGACTAAAACGGTGACCGTCGCCTCGCCAAAATATCTAAAAAAACACGGGGTGCCGCAAACGCCGGCCGATTTGGCCAGCCATTCATGCATTCAGATGCGAAGTTCAATGACAGGGCTGCCGTTGGAGTGGGAGTACACTCAAGAGGGAAAAACAGCGCCGGCCAAAATTACCAGCCGACTGCTGGTTAACGAGTCTGAAACTTTATTGACTGCCTGTCTGGCGGGCGCGGGTATAGCGCGAATGAAAGCCGAAGGGGTGCGTGATTTAATTGCCCAAGGCCTGCTGGTCGAGCTGCTGCCCACCTGGACGGGTGAGAAATTCACTCTTTACGCACTGTACCCGTCGCGACATTTACCGCCTGCCAAGGTGCGCGCCTTCATTGAGTTTGTGCAGCAGCTTGTTGCGGCACAGTCTTAAGACGCCGGTGGGATCCTCGCGATGACTTTGATTTCGAAGTCAAAACCGGCCAACCAGTTTACGCCGACGGCGGTCCAGTTCGGATAAGGCGGTTCTCCAAAGGCCTTGAGTCTGACCGCGTTGAGCGTTTCCCACTGGTTGGCGGGGTCGGTGTGGAAACTCGTGACGTCAATGACGTCGTCGATTGTGCATCCGGCTGCGGCCAGTACTGCCACAAGATTCTCAAAGGCGAGCTGGACCTGTTTCTCGAAAACGGGGTCGGGCGAGCCGTCCTCTCTACTGCCGACCTGTCCCGATACAAACAATAAATCGCCTGAGCGAATAGCCGCCGAATACTTATTAATTTCATACAGTGCCTGGCGACCGGCGGGGAAGATGGCTTCACGTTTACTCATGGATTAGCTCCTGTTAGAACACGTTTTAGGTTTCAGCTAGACATCTGACAAGGGGGGAAATCGGTGTTAACATACGCTGCGTATGTATTAATATCCTACATACGTGGCGTATGTCAAATAACATACGTGGCGTATATTATTGCGGGAGAGTGAAAAGTGGCAAAAAAACGTGAGCAGAAAGTCGAGGAAACTCGCGCTAAACTCATTCAGGCCGCGCGTAAAGCCTTTGCAGAAAAGGGCTATGCGGCAGCCTCGATGGATGAATTAACGGCAGAAGTGGGCCTGACGCGCGGCGCGCTTTACCACAACTTTGGTGATAAAAAGGGCCTGCTGCAGGCGGTTATCGACCAGATGGATCTTGAGATGCTGGCGCGTCTGCACAAAATTCAGGCACAGGCAGACGATGCGTGGTCGGGATTTTTGGCCGAAAACATCACCTATATCGAGATGGCGCTGGAACCTGAAATCCAGCGCGTTATGCTGCTAGACGGCGCGGCGGTGCTGGGAGACCCCTCGAACTGGCCGAATCAGAATGCCTGTTTGCGCAGGGCGGCAATCACCATCCAAACGTTGATTGATGAGGGAACCTTGAAACCTGTCGATCCCGAGGCAGCGGCGCGCTTGCTCAACGGCGCTGCGCTTAATGCTGCCCTGTGGATTGCGGCAGCGGATGACCCTCATGCCATTTTAGAAAAAGCGATTGATGCTTTTCGCCTGCTGGCCGCGGGGTTGAAGGCCTAAAGCACGCACCGCTTTGGTTCGTTGCTTTAGAAATGTGCTTTTTTATGGTGCGTATTTTTTCGTGCTGTAACGATTGTTTCAATTGGCCTTGTATACAACGATTGTATACAAAGGCTTGGCGCGATTTTGCCTTCAGTAATCAATCTGGTACAGAAATTGCTTTTTCCTAAAGAGACCTTAAGGAGAAGCAAATGAAAGCTGTGGTGATTGGTGGTGGAATTGGTGGGACGTGTGCGGCAATCGCGCTTAAACGTTTTGGGATCGAAACTGCGGTCTTTGAGGCAGTAAAAGAGATCAAACCGGTGGGCGCGGCGATTTCCATCTGGCCTAATGGCGTGAAATGCCTGAATTATCTCGGCATGAAAGATGCGCTGCGCCAGCTTGGCGGACAGATGCGCTACATGGCTTACAATGATTACCAGCAGGGCCAGACCCTAACGCGTTTCAGCATGGACCCGCTGATTCAATGCGTAGGCGAACAGCCGTATCCGGTGGCGCGCGCCGAGTTGCAGGCGATGCTCCTCGACGCCTATGGCCGCAACGACGTGCAGTTTGGCAAGCGTGTGACTCACGTTGAAGAATCAGCGAGTGGCGTAACGGCGTGGTTTGACGACGGAACTTCCGCCACCGGTGACCTGCTGATTGCCGCCGACGGCACGCATTCTGTGATCCGTAAACACGTGCTGGGCTACGCTACCGAGCGTCGCTATGCAGGTTATGTTAACTGGAACGGTCTGGTCGAGATTGACGAAAGCATTGCTCCGGCCGATCAGTGGACCACTTTCGTGGGGGAAGGCAAGCGTGTTTCGCTGATGCCGGTGAGCGGCAACCGATTCTACTTCTTCTTTGACGTGCCGCTGCCAAAAGGGTTGGCGCAGGATCGCAGCACGGTGTGCGAAGATTTGCAGGGTTATTTCGCGGGCTGGGCGGAGCCGGTACAAAAACTTATTGCTCAAATTAATCCGCAAACCACCAATCGGGTTGAAATTCACGACATCGAACCCTTTGAGAAACTGGTTAAGGGGCGCATTGCGCTGCTGGGTGACTCGGCTCACAGCACCACCCCGGACATTGGGCAGGGTGGCTGCGCGGCAATGGAGGACGCGGTGGTGCTGGCGACCATGCTGCAAACCAATTCGCTCGGTATTGAAGATGCGCTGTTGCGCTATCAGGAAAAACGCGCCGATCGCGTTAAAGACCTGGTGCTAAAGGCCCGCAAGCGCTGCGATGTCACCCACGGCAAAGAGATGGCAGTCACCGAACAGTGGTATCGGGACCTCAAACAGGAAACCGGTGAGCGTATTCTGGCCGGCATGTGTGAAACTATTCTTGGTGGGCCTCTTCAGTAACCTCTCTCGCGTGAGTGTGGGAATGTCATTCGGCATTCCCATTGCGTATTTTCCTAAATTTCCCCTTCAAGATAAAACCGTCAACTATCTTATGGATAGATGCGATATCGCCTGCCATGCTTATTAATTAATCCATGGAGGCCGCGATGCATAAATTCGTATTATCAATATTTTCCAGCCCTGAATCGCTGCTGCAGGTGTTGAGTCGACGCGACGTTGAGGAAGCGATTGAGGAGGGCGAGCGCATTATTATCAACGAGGATGGTGTTGCCTCGGTAAATATCAAAAGCAATGAAGTGAAAGAGGATTTCCAGCGGCACGTTCAGGCACTCAGGAGAGTTTAAGATGGGAACAGCTGTCTTTATGGTACTGATGGTCTGTGGTTACTGGTACACCAGCCGCGACCTGTCGACCCGCTTTAAATTTAAGCGCACCTTTGGCTGGGACGTCTATTTTCTGGTCGCCTTATATGGCTGCATTTTTGTCCTGCAGGGTTTGGTTGCTACTGCATTGATTTGGTTAGTTCTTTTTATCGCTTCCGGCATTATGAATCTGACCTCATATTCACTGGCGGACCGCTATCACCACATGCAAATGGACTTCATCAACTGGAGCTTTCTGGGTATTCAGGCTCCCGTGGTGATTATGCTGACCCTGGCGGTTATATTCTGTATTTATCGCTCTAACTGGGCGGGCAGTGCGCGCTTAAACAGCGCGGGCAGAAAAGAACTCTACAAAAGGCTAACCCATTCAAACGGCGTTGAAGGATTGCTGTTTCAATGTATGGAAGAGGGGCATTTGGCATGGATCACGTTGAAATCTCGACGTATTTATATTGGCATGGTGCACACTGCATCGTTCGAAAATAGCGCGACCGCCAACGTGGTGATCGTGCCCATGCTCAGTGGTTATCGTGAAGGTAAAGCCATGAGTCTGTGCATAGAGCATAACTACAGCGCGTGGTACGACGAACATGACATCTCACTGGATTCGTCTCCGCGCTCGGCAATGGATTTTCGCAAGGTGATTATGGTCGAGCAGATTGAAAGCCTCTCACTGTTTGACGCGGCCAGCGCCACGGCGCTGTCGATAAGACAGGATCAGTAGGGTAATCCTGCTGTGCGATAAGCCACGCTGCCCGGTGTGGGCAGCGTTTCATAAGGCAGAGGCTGCGGGGACTGACTGTCAGCGGGGTTAAGTTTGCAACTTCTGTTTCACTGCCTCCCAACCGCGCGCGTCCAGCCCTTACGCGCTGGCAAGCCCTGTATGGCTACGCCTGCGGCAACAAGCAGAAGCAGGGCAGAAACAATCACCACCTGTTCGAATCCGTACATAAAAAAGGTGGGCTGTTGATTGCGTACCAAAAAGCCAAATAGCGCGACGCCAATGACTCCACCTATCTGCCTTGAGGCATTCAGCAGGCCAGAGGCGATACCAGCCTGCTTGCCCGCCACTGCCGCCAGCGCAGCGTTGGTAATGGTGGGAATGGTCAGGGCAGTGCCGCCACCAGCAATCAGCATCGGGATAACCAGCAACGGATAAGATGCGACCACAATGCCGGGTAAAAACAGTGCATAGCCGCAGGCCGAGATGAGCAAGCCACTCACCGCGAGAGTTCTCGCTCCCACCTTCGTCACCAAACGTCCCGCCGTGATATTGAAAACAACCAAAACCCCCATCATCGGCAAGAAGGCCATACCGGTTTGCAGTGGGGTAAACCCGCGAATAAACTGAAAATAAAGGCTGAGGGTAAACACCGTGCCATAAAAAGTCAGATTAGCCAGCAGTCCAATGATCGTTGCGCTGCGCAGGGGGGCGTTACGAAATAAACTGAGCGGCAACATCGGTGAAGGGCTGCGTGCCTCAAGCCACAGAAACACAGTGCCCAACAAAACGAAACACGCAAACGCGACGGCAATCAATGGGTTTTCCCAACCCAGACTGCTCGCCTCTGTCAGCGCAATAGTGAGCGCCGCCAGTGTGAGTGCGCCGGTTATCTGCCCCGTAATATCGAGGCTTTTCGTGGGCTGTACCGGTGAAGTTGGCGCATAGCGGCCGACAACCCATAGGCCCAGCAGGCCCAGCGGGAGATTAATCAAAAAAATACTGCGCCATCCGATGCTGGTTATCAGCAGGCCGCCTATGACTGGGCCTGCCGCCAAGGCTATTCCGCCCGATGCCGCCCACCAACCCACGGCGCGGCTTCTTGCCTCATCATCTAAAAATACCTGGCGCAGCAGCGAAAGCGAGGCTGGCACTAATAGTGCCGCGCCCAAGCCCTGAACAACTCGCGCTGTAATCAGGGCTGAAAGTGTGGGAGCAAGCCCGCATCCCGCCGAGCCAAGGGTAAAAATGGCGAAGCCAACCATAAAAACGCGCTTAGCGCCCAGTCGGTCTCCCAGTGCCCCCGCTGTTAACAATAGCGCGGCAAAGACCAGCGCGTAGGCATTAACAATCCATTGTAAATTATTGATTTTTGTGTGAAATTTTATGTGCAATGCCTCAAGCGCCACGTTGACCACGCTCACGTCGAGAAGGACAATGATAAAACCGAGGCATGCGGCAAATTGTATAAAGCGCAGCTGCCGATGGGATTGATTATGCATAGATGGCTCACCTGATAATAAGATTGAGCAATCATAGGTTGAAATCATGCGTGCGAAAATTCAGTATATGCACATGGCAGACTGGGAAATATGCACAGATGTTTGACTGGCAAGATTTACGATTCTTTCTCGCCGTGGCGCAGGCCGGTAGCCTGTCGGGCGCGGCGCGGGCAATGCATGTCGATCACGCGACGGTAAGCCGTCGCCTGAATCTGCTGGAAGAGAAGCTGCAGGTGCGGTTGGTCGACAGACAACCTCGCGCCTGCCTGCTCACGCCGCTGGGTGAACAGGTGGCTCAGTTAGCCGCCCAAATGGAAGTCAGTGCGTTTGCTGTCGAAAGAGCGACTCGCGCTGCACAGTTACCGCTGGTGGGCAAGGTGTCGGTCAGTGCCCCGCCAGTGCTGGCGGCCAATTTTTTGGCAAAACAATTGTTTGCTTTTCGCCAGCGCTATCCGGATATTCAGCTTTCTATTGCCAGTCAGGTACAAAGTGTTTCACTCAGCCGTCGTGAGGCCGACATTGCCGTGCGCCTGTTTCGGCCTACCGAGCAGAGCAGTGTGGCGCGCAAGATTGGTTTAATGCCGTTTGCGCTTTACGCCAGCAAAGATTATGAGCATGCAAAAACGCCCGAAAGCTGGGAGTTTATTGCCTACGATGCATCGCTTTCGGAGATGACCCACCAAAAGTGGCTGCTTGAAGTAGCAAACGGTCGGCGAGTTGTGTGCGAAGTCAGCGATATCACCAGTCAGTGCGTGGCGGTGCGCACCGGTATTGGCGTCGCCGGACTGCCGTGCTTTCTGGGCGACGGTGACCCTCAATTGCAGCGTTTACGTTTTGATGGCGAGGCGTTTGCCAGAGAAATCTGGATAGTGGTTCATGCGGACCTGCGGCATACGCCGCAAATCCGCGCAGTTATGGACTTTATTATTGAGGCCGTTAAGGCACAGTGGAGCAACGATTGAACGATAAGAGCATTGAATCTGAGGCTTACTTATCGGCCAGGCTAATAATCTCCACGCGCTTTTTATCAGGACTCACTGCTAACCACACGGCAATACAAATAATCACGCCGCCGAAGATAAAGCCGGAGTTAATCTCTTCGCCTAGCACTAAATAACTCCAGAAAACGCCAAACGGCGGGATCAGAAATGTGACCGACAGCGTTTTGAGTGGCCCAATATCGCTGATGAGGCGGAAATAGAGGATATAGGCCACTGCTGTACAGAGTAGACCAACCCCCAGCACGCTGCCCCACACCTCGGGCTGTGCCCAGTTCACCGCCGGTCCGAATGCAAGGGTGTAGCCAAAGAAAGGCAGAAGGAACAGGGTTGCACCCAGTTGGCTGCCGAAGGCGACTATCGTGGGCTCAAGACCTCCCTTGTCTGAAATCCATTTTTTAGCCAGAAAACCGGCTACGCCATAGCAGGCGGTGGCAATAAGGCATGCTATTACGCCCCACACCAGGTCAGCGGTCGAATGCATCTCTCCGGTGGACGTTATCAGCACTATCCCCGCGAGTCCAAGAAACACGCCTGCCCACTTCTTGACGTTCAACGTGGCGCCAAAAAAGGAAAAACCGATCACCGCGCCCATCAGTGGGGTGGTGGCATTTAAAATGGCGGAGTATCCCGCAGGCAGCCAGCGGGCGGCCAGGCAATACATCAGAAACGGCAAACCCGAGTTGATCGCGCCAAGCAGCAGCGCTTGCCGAGTTTTGCCGTTAAAGGCTATCTTTTTTCGCATCATCAGCAAAATAATAGCCAGTCCGCTACAGCCGAAAAGCACCCGTAGAAACGCGGTATTAATCGCTCCAAATTCAGGTGCCGCAATACGCATAAACAGGAAACTGGCTCCCCAAATGGCAGCTAACGTCAATAATCTTATAAAGTCGGGCACCTTCATGTTGTTTCCTTACTTTTTGCGATAGCCGGTTGACACTCTTCAGCCGTAATAGAGGTATAGTTTAGCGGCCTGTGGCACAGAGAAAATAGCACAGGTAGATGCGGTAATGGATAGGGTAATAGTTAACCGGAGGCGTTGTGCTTAAAATTTGGGGCAGAAAGACATCATCGAACGTGCAGGCTTTGATGTGGTGTGTGGGTGAATTGAATTTACCTTATGAACGTTATGATATCGGTCATCGTTTTGGCGGCAACGATACGCCGGAATTTTTAGCGATGAACCCCAACGGTACCGTGCCGGTATTGCAGGACGGTGACGATGAACCGTTGTGGGAAACCGGCGCCATCCTGCGTTATATCGCGAGAGTGTATGGCAATGAGGCTTTTTGGCCGTCGAGTGCGGCAGAGTGCGCGCAGGTTGATAAATGGACGGAATGGGCCAAAGTCAGCGTCTCGCACAGCTTTACGGCCCCGCTTTTTTGGCGAGTAGTGCGAACCGCCAGCAAAGACAGAGACCAACCAGCCATCGATAACGCAATGAAGGTATTGAATAAATTTTTAGATGTTGCCGAAGTCCAGCTCAGCAAGCACGCCTATATTGCCGGTGAGGGTTTTACACTTGCCGATGTGCAGTTCGGGCATATTCTCTACCGTTATTTTGACATCGATATTGAGCGCGAATCGTTTCCGGCCCTGGAGCAATACTATGAACGACTGAAGCAGCGTCCGGCTTTCGTCGAGCATGTGATGGTTTCTTATGACGATCTCCGGGTGAAGTGATTTAAAATCGAAAACAGCCATTTCGTTCAAGATTCTAGATCAAACAAAGGCCATATAACGGCCCTGTCATTCACGGTTTCTCTCTTCGATACGGTGCTATTTATGCCACGTGCATGAGACTTTCTGCATTTCATTTGACTCGGCACTTTACGCGCGCGATAAGCGTAATTTTTAGCTTCTTATGTTTTACCTCGTTAGCTCACTTTGGTAATGATTAACTGCACTATCTTCAGTAAATTAAAGGAACTACTCTGTTGTCATTTGAGCACTATGGTGACGTATGTGCTCATTATGTTGATACCTGTCAGTATTAATTGGAGTTCCTCATGTCTCAAACCTCTATTACACATGCTTTGGGCCAGGCTACGGTCGCTAAAATATTTGAAACTACGCTTGAATTTGGTTCAACCTATCTCTTCCCCGACTGGGCCGACGACACGCCTGTTGTGCCGCTCAGTGTGCACAGCTGGTTGGTGAAAAATGAAGGGAAAATATATTTGATTGATGCTGGAGTGGGCAAGGGCAAGACCCGCGCCTCGGCGTTATTCAATCATCTCGATAACCCTTATTTAGAGCGATTGGCCGAGCAGGGTGTAACTCCTGATCAGGTCGATTATGTCTTGATGACGCATATTCATACTGACCACGTAGGTTGGAATACAACTTTCAAAGACGGTGAATGGCAACCCACTTTTCCCAATGCGCGCTATGTGTTTCCTAAAGAAGGCTATGAGTTTTATCTCACCGAAGAAGGCCGAGCCGTGGCGGGATATGCTGCTTTTACCGACAGCGTTGCGCCAATCGTTGCCGCCGGTTTAGCCGATTTTATCCCCGCAGCGGGGGGAACGGTAGACCAACATTTTGAATATATTCCCACGCCCGGCCACTGCGTGGGTCATATGTCGATCCGTTTTAGCTCCGAGGGAGAGCAGGGATTATTTGCCGGAGACGTGATGCATTGTCTGGAACAGGTTAAAAACCCCCAGTTAGTCTCGGTATTTTGCGTAGATAAGCCCCTGGCGATAGAGACTCGCCAGCAGATTCTGGAACAGATGGCACAGAGTCACACGCTGTATTTCAGCTCTCATTTTGAAGGCAGCTCCGTCGGCTACGTTAACCGTGAAGGCGACCATTATCGCTGGCAGCCGGTTTAAGCAAAATATTAAATATCGTGCATTTATTACGGTGGCTCTACTCTCCGCCACCGGTAAATAAGAATAGAAGATGCTAAATTTTTGCTAATTATCTAATCGCTATATTATTTATTATATAGCGATTGTAAGGTACTGTCTTACCCCATTGAAGGCGTAATATTTAAGAGGAACTCAGATTGTACCTGTATATGTTTTACTTAGGCGGCAATGCCGGAAGATCAAATATTGAAGTTCACGATATTCAGTTTGTAGCAGCCGAGCAGCCGGAGCATGCTTGGCCTGCGCTGCGTGAAGCATGGTTTGGCGACGCGGATAAAGTGCACATTGATGGTTATGCGCGTATTAATTGGGCGGACGGCTATGCCGTTTCACTGTCGGCGACGCCTGCGGCGGACGATAAAAAGCTGTTTTTTGTTAATGCCGGTGCCTATGACCCTTCGACGTTGGCTGAATTACACGCCTTTGATTTGTTTGTCGCCCGAGATGCACAAGAGGCTAAAGTCAGAGGAGTAGAGTCTTTGCTTAATGGTGCACTGCATCAGCATAAAGATAATCTTAAAGACGTGGATGATTGCATTCTGTTGGATAAAATCGGCGATCTTTATGTGCATTTAACCCCGAGCAGTCACGGTAAAGCTTTCAGACCTGAGTGGCAGGGCTACCAGCCTATTGGGCTCTAACCCTTATTTTAGCCTCTGTTAATCCAGAGGCTAATGTTTGAGTATGCTGGGGCAGGGTGCGGAATGACCATTTTTTTACCGTTAGGCTATTTGCTGGTCTGATGGTGGATTGGGCAGACATCGTGGGATATTAAAACGCTGGCTTCAACGTTATTGACCCGGCTGTTTATTCCTTTGCTGATCGTTTTCAATATTGCCATACACTTTAGCAGCATGAGCGGCATCATTATTGCCACCGCTCTATTATCAGGACAGTTTATTATTGCTGTGCAGCGATAACGTCAATAATCACTAACGGCTCTTTGCCCGTGTTGCTTAATCCGTGTGATTCGCCTTTGCGGACAATAGTAATATCACCGGCTTTAACCGGATAATCTTTACCGTCGGTGTCTTTAAATGTGCCAGTGCCAGAAACAATCACATAAGCATCTTCATTATCTTTATGCTGGTGATAGCCAATCGAGTCACCCGGTTTGAGGGTCAGCCAGCTTAGCTCTTTAATTGCCTGATCGGGCTTGGCTTTATCGCGTGTAAAGGCAAAAGCCGCATCCACGTTACCTTTACCGCCGCCCAAGCCTTTCTTTTCAACTTTTTGCTGTTGTTCTTTAGTAATGACCTGCGCATTTGCCCATGAAGCCGGTAATAACGCGGCGATACACAATAATGCAGTTGTTAATTTACGCATAAATTTCACCCAGTTATTATAAATCCATTATTTCAGGCACCCTGTTGCTGCCTGATTTTTCCTGCCGTTCTTTATGCCAGAAAAAAGACTTTTCCACATTGCCAAAAAGTGACATCAACAAAAAACGCCACCCGCAGAATAGACGTGTGGCGTTAATCAGAGACTAGAATGGGGTATTAGCCAGGATAAATACCGCGATCTTTACGCGCCATCAGAATTCGCTCACAGGCCACAATATAGGCCGCCGTGCGCAGCGAACAATCCTTCTCTTTTGCTTTGTCCCAAACGTGAACCATGGCGTCGGTCATGAGTTTGTCCATACGCACATTAATCTCGTCTTCGCTCCAGAAGAAGCTGGCCATGTCTTGTACCCACTCAAAGTAGCTGACCGTCACACCGCCGGCGTTGCACACCACGTCTGGCACGACAATTACGCCGCGCTCGGCTAAAATGTCGTCGGCCTCTGGGAAGGTTGGGCCGTTGGCACCTTCAAGTACCAATTTACAACTGAGCAGCTGTGCGCGTTCGCGGGTGATTTGTCCCTCGAGTGCCGCAGGAATAAGAATATCCATCGGCGTAGTCCAGAAGGCTTCGCTGTCGATTTCCTGTGCACCCGGGAAGCCTGCAATTTGTCTGTGCTGGATTTGCCACTCACTCAACGCCGCCATATCGATGCCGGAGTCATTAAACAAGGTTGCCGTATGGTCTTGAATTACCACGATCCGTGCGCCGATTTCGGCAAACAGGCGAGCGGCTTCGCTGCCCACGTTACCAAATCCTTGAATCGCCACTCTTGCGCCTTCAGTTTCAATACCTGCGCGGCGTGCAACTTCGCGTCCGGTAACAAATACCCCGCGGCCGGTGGCTTTTTCGCGGCCTAGTGAGCCGCCGAGATGAATCGGCTTACCGGTCACAACGCCGGTGATGGTGGTGCCGTGGTTCATGGAATACGTGTCCATGATCCAAGCCATAACTTTGCTGTTAGTCCCGACGTCCGGTGCCGGAATGTCTTTCTGAGGCCCGATAATGATGCCAATTTCGCTCGTGTAGCGGCGAGTCAGTCGCTCCAGCTCACCGTCAGACAGCGCAAAGGGATCAACGCGAATGCCGCCTTTCGCTCCGCCATAAGGCAGATTCACGGCCGCACACTTGATGGTCATCCACGCCGAAAGCGCCATAACTTCGTTGAGATCAACACCAGGGTGGTAGCGGATACCGCCTTTTCCCGGGCCGCGCGAGAGGTTGTGCTGAACGCGATAGCCTTCAAAATGACGGATCGTACCGTCATCCATTTGCAGGGGAATATCTACGATCAGCGCGCGTTTCGGATGACGTAGGGTGTCTATCCAGCGTGAAAGGTCACCGAGATAAGGGGCGACGCGATCGATTTGACGCAGATAGGTTGTCCAGGGAGATGTACTGCTTTCTGACGCGTAAGATAACTTTTCCATAAAAAAGCCTTTTTAAATAAAGTCATTTATTTTGTGAAGCTGAGGAAGAGAAGTGCATTTCACTATGCGGTGATAATGTTATCAGCTTTTATAAAGAGTGTTTATGGACGACAACGGCAAATTGCTTATTTGTGATCGGTGAGGCATTCAATTAGTGAATAGTTATACAAGAAATAGAGACCTCTAAGGAGTGAATATTTATGCAGTTTATATTCATTAAAGTGACTAATAAACTTTTTTTTCCCAATTATCAGAACTTTGAGACCGGTCAAAAAGTGAATGAAATGATATTTTTCAGTGTTGACTTTGTTAAAGCTCAACGCCAGCATGCATCCTGAACTCGCCGCTCCATGACTTTTCTGCAAGGCTAAAGGAATTGCAATGACCCTCGAGAAAATAGAACGACAGGAAAACGCTGCCGGTAAGCTTGATGCCCCTGAGAAACTGCACAGGGGCCTCAGTGAGCGTCATATTCAGATGATTGCCTTAGGGGGGGCAATTGGCACGGGTCTCTTTATGGGCGCAGGGAAAAATATCGCCGTTTCCGGTACTTCCATTTTAATCATCTACATGCTGGTTGGCTTTTTCATGTACATGGTAATGCGGGCTATGGGTGAGGTGTTGCTTTCGCGTCTCGACTATCGGTCGTTCGCGGATTTTGTCGCGGATTATCTCGGACCAAAAGCCAGTTTTTTTCTCGGCTGGTCCTACTGGTTGAGCTGGGTTGTTACCTGTATTGCCGACGTGGTGGTGTGCGGCGGCTATATGCAGTACTGGTTTCCGCATATGTCAGCCTGGGCGCCGGCGCTGTTCACACTCGGGCTGCTTTGCCTGTTCAACATGCTGTCGGTCAAGATGTTTGGCGAGGCGGAGTTTTGGTTTGCTCTGATCAAAGTGGTGACCATTGTGGCGCTTATCTTGACCGGTGGCTGGATGATTGCGACCGGCTGGACCTCTCCGGACGGTGTACGCGCCTCAATGCATCACCTTAGTGACCCAGAAGTGTTTATGCCGCACGGCATTGCAGGTTTTTTGGCCGGATTCCAAATCGCTATTTTTTCTTATACCGGCATCGAACTGCTAGGCACCATGACCGCGGAGACCAAGGATCCGCAGCGAATTTTGCCAAAAGCCATCAATGCGCTGCCGCTGCGGATCATTATTTTCTATATGCTGTCGATGACAGTGATTATTGGCGTAACGTCCTGGGGGGCTATCTCGCCCGACGTTAGTCCGTTCGTGATGCTTTTTGCCAAAGCCGGGTTACCCGCTGCGGCCGCCGTGATCAATTTTGTTGCTCTGACCTCGGCTATGTCGTCGGCTAACAGCGGCGTTTATTCCAGCACGCGTATGCTTTATGGCCTGTCTATCGAGAAACACGCCCATTGGCAGTTCCGAATCCTTTCGAGAACCACGTTAATCCCCATACGCAGCCTGTTATTCTCTTGTTTTTGCATGCTCAGCGGCACACTTTTACTGTTTTTAGTGCCGAACGTGATGACGCTGTTCACTATCGTTTCTACTCTGGCAGCAATTTTGGTGATTTACAGTTGGGCGATGATCCTGATTTCTTATCTGGTTTATCGCAAAAAGCGCCCTGATTTGCACGCCGCATCCTCATTTAAAATGCCTGCGGGTATTGTGATGACTTGGCTCAGCCTGGCGTTTTTTGCCTTTACGATTGTCATTATGCTGTTCGACCCAGACACACTTTCTGCACTTTGTGCCACGCCGCTGTGGTTCATCATGCTGTTCATTTTTTGGAAAATGAAGCAAAGAAAAGAGCAACAAATGACGACGGTAATCAACAGTCAGGCATAGAGCTGAAGTGACGGATTATTATTCCTCAGAGAGTCCGTCCTGATTGACCAGCCAGCGTTCAAAATCTTGGTGTAAAACGGTTTTCTGCACCCCAACTGGCGTCAGCGCCTGATACAGGCACGGCGCCACGGTGTTTTGTGTAAACAGCGGAACAAGATTACCACGCGCAATTTCGGTAGACAGCGTCTTGATCGGTCCTAGACCGACGCCAATCCCTTCAAGCATCGCGTGCAGCGAAACGTGAAAATGATCGTAACGTCTAAAACCGCTTACCGGCATTTGTTGCAGGCCCGCCGCGGCAAACCATTGATTCCAGTGGCCTGGGCGAGTCAACGTCTCAATCCGTGGGCACAACAAAACATCTGCTGGTTTCTCAATGGGATAGCGTTTAAGCAGCGCCGGTGAGGCCATTAGACAATGCTGGTCCTGCAAGAACGCAATGGCCGAATACTCCACCGCGCTGATTTCTCGACGAATTAACAGGTCATAATGACCGATAATATGCAGCTGTTCGGTATTGGCGGTGGATATTTGCAAATTAGCCTGTGGGTAACGGGCGTAAAAATCGTCAATTCGTGGGAGCAGCCACTTTAAACTCAGGGTAGTTGGCACGCTGATGTTAAACACATTATTCCGCCCGCCGTTTCCATAACGCAGCGCAATA
This sequence comes from Rouxiella sp. S1S-2, assembly GCF_009208105.1. Taxonomy (NCBI): domain Bacteria; kingdom Pseudomonadati; phylum Pseudomonadota; class Gammaproteobacteria; order Enterobacterales; family Yersiniaceae; genus Rouxiella; species Rouxiella sp. S1S-2. The sequence goes on along the minus strand of NZ_WFKL01000001.1, from coordinate 3,220,961 downwards.
TCAGAAAGCGTGTCAAAGGCGCTACCGAGTTCACGGGCCAGCGTCAAGGCGTAGGGGGTAGGTACACGCCGCTGACCCTCCTTGCTGAATAAATTTACCCCAAACCACTTTTCAACCACCTGAATTTGACGGCTTATCGCGCCGTGAGTGATGCACAGCTCTTTGGCCGCTGCGGTATAACTGCCTGCATGACAGGCAACCAGAAAAGCCTTCAGCGCTGTCAGGGGAGGAAGAGGGTGCATTTACTGTCCTTTAAAGTCACGGTTATGTGATGTTTTAGCACGAGTATTGTAATTTTTTAACCGCTAACATCGCGTTAATGAAGACTTGCAGGAAATAAATTCGGTGATGTATCTCGTTATTATCTTGATTGGGGTTCTGGCTGGGACCCTTAGCGGCGTAGTTGGCACGGGGTCATCCATCATGCTGTTACCGGCTTTGACCTACACTTTTGGCCCCAAGGCGGCTATTCCTATCATGGCCATTGCCGCTATTATGGGCAACGTGTCGCGGGTGATTTTATGGCGCAAAGAGATCAATTATAAAGCATTTATGCTTTATGCCATCCCCGGTATTCCTGCGGCTGTTCTGGGGGCAAACACGCTATGGGTCATGCCGGTTGAATTATCAAACCTCTGTATCGGACTGTTCTTTTTGCTGCTCATTCCCCTGCGTCGATGGGCAAAAGCACAGGCCTTCACGTTGACCAGTGTCCAGTTGGCGCTAGTCGGGGCGGTGGTCGGATATTTGACCGGCGTGGTGTTCTCAACCGGTCCGATAACGATCCCTATATTTGCCGGATACGGCCTAGTCAAAGGCGCGTTGTTATCTACCGAAGCCGCCGCCTCATTTGCTATCTATTTGGCTAAAGCCTCAACCTTTGAAGCTATCGGCGCACTGCCCGCATCGGTATTTATTTGCGGCATTTTGGTCGGCAGCACCTTGATTATGGGCACCCTGATAGGCAAAAGATTTGTGCTCAGACTTTCAGAAAACGTCTTTAATCGGTTGATTGACGCCATGCTGCTGATTGCCGGAGTTTCTTTGCTGTGGGATGCGGTGGTGTAGTTTTTTGATAAAACGGCGTTACGGTTTTTTCTCGGACGAGTAACCCAAAGCCTAACCATTGGCTTCGGGTTACGGTATTACTGACTTTACTCTCAATACGCTAAAGGCTCTGTGCGGCAAGTGCAACGGCGTCGGCACCGGCGGGGATGCGCATGGGGGCTGAAGGGTCGTTTACCGCCTGCCACACCGCGTGCGCCACGTCGGCCGCGTAGGTAACAACGGCAGTGTTTTTAGCGTTGGCAAAAAAATTCGCGGCAAAAGCCTCATACGGCTCGGGAAAGACGTTTTGCATTCTCGATGCCGCATTTTTGCCAAAATCGGTGGAGGGAGCCAACCCCGGCAGCACCAGACCCACCCGAATATTAAAGGGCGCGAGTTCGAGCGCCAGCGATTCTGTAAAGGCATTAACCGCGGCCTTGCTGGCGGTATAAACGGCAAGCAGCGGGATCGCTTTTAGTGTGACCGTAGACGTCACGTTTATAATCACACCTGATTTTCGCTGTCTGAACTGTGGAATAAACGCCTTACACAGCGCCATTGTGCCAAAAGTATTGGTGTTGAAAATATCACGAGCGAGATCCATTGAGGTACCTTCGATAGCACTCAGCAAGCCAATACCCGCATTGTTGACCAGTGCGTCAATGGGACCGGCGGCTTCAACCGCGTGGTGAATGCTTTCTGCGTCGGTCACATCAAGGGCAAGCAGGCGCAGGTGTTCGGAGCGCGGCAGCAGGTCTTCACGCGGGGTACGCATGGTGGCAATGACCTTCCAACCTTGTTTTAAGAAATAGCCTGCGGTCTCTAACCCAAAGCCGGAGGAACAGCCAGTAATCAGCACAGTTTTCATTATAACTCCTGAAGATAAATCGTTAGAACTTGACTCTACGCGCCATCGGCCGTACTTAATACATTGCAAAGTCCAGTTTTCATTCGTTGGAGTCCGGTTATGAACGATCCTCTTGCCGAGGTGGTTACGTTGCTCCAGCCTCAGGCCCCTTTTTCGAAACTCGTCCACGGCGCAGGAATATGGCGTGCACATCGTACGCAAAGCGAAAAGCCGTTTTATGGGGTGATCCTGGAAGGATGTTGCAGTCTGGAGCTTAATGGGCAACCGCCGCTTACTCTGCAAAAGGGCGATTTTGTGCTTATCCCGGCAGCATCGGATTTTTCGACATCAAGTTATCCTCCCGAGCTTTCTATAGAAGTCAGCAGTTCTCCAACCTTGCATCCTGAGGGAGTCTACCGAATAGGTTCTCCACAAGGGGAGCCAGAGGTGCAATTACTGATTGGATATTGTCAGTTCGGCTCGCCGGATGCGGCGCTGCTGGTTTCACTTCTGCCACAGCTGGTGCTGGTTCGGGGCGAGAAAAGGCTTTCAACGCTGGTTCAGTTGGTGGCTGATGAAACACGTCAGCGCCGACCTGCTCGTGACGTCGTTTTACTGCGCCTGTTGGAGGTTTTACTGATAGAAGCGTTGCGATCCATGACCGCAACCGCAGGCTCTACGGGATTGTTACGCGGATTAGCCGACGAGCGTCTTGCCGCAGCGATACGGCAAATGCATAAAACGCCGGGACGTAGATGGACGGTGGTGGAGTTGGCAAAAGAGGCGGCGCTGTCTCGTTCAAGCTTTTTTGAACGCTTTAGAGAAGCCGTTGGCGTGGCGCCGATGGAGTATTTGCTGGCCTGGAGAATGGCGCTGGCCAGAAAGATGCTGCAAAACAAAGAAGGCAGCATGGGGGATATTGCAGAGTGCGTGGGCTATGGTTCTGCCAGCGCATTTAGCGTCGCATTTACCCGTTATGTCGGTATGCCACCGGCACATTACGCTCAGCAAGTGCGGCAGTAAGCGTGGCGCAGAAGCCCCTTTCTGCGCGCTTGTTAGTTGATGATTCGATTTCGCTATCAGCCAAAGGTAAAGGCGTAGGCATTTACATCCGCATCAAGAAACTCGATGGTGAAGGTGTGCTCACTGCCGGCATCCGGCTGGCGTATGAGCTGATAGAGTCGCTGGTCGGTCACCACGCCTTCCCCGCTGGCGGAGATGTCCGAACCGTGCATCTCGCCAGGCTCTTTACCGTCGAGGGTGACCTTAAAGCGGATCTGTTTACCCTGTTCCTGCGGACCTAATACGAGATGAAGGTCGCGAGCGTGGAAACGATAGGTAATGCGTCCGTTAGGCTTATTTAAGGTTATTTTTTCATCACCCACGGTCCAGTTTCCCTGCAGGCCCCACTCGTTGAGGTCCAGACGGTCTGAAATGGTAAAGTCCGCCGGTGCATCGGTCACCTTATTGTCCGAGGCAAAATGCTGTGAACGCATATAACCCAGATAGGTTTCAGGTGAGATGTCACTATCCTGACCGGCGGCTTGTTCTACGCCTTTTGCCTGTACCTGACTAATTGAGGTGCTGACGTTTTTAGCACCGGCTTCTTTAAGCAGTTGCTGAATAACGCGCTCCGACTGCGGATACTCGCCTTCGCCAAAGTGTTCATAGCGAATTTCGCCTTTGGCATCAATGAAGTAGTGAGCCGGCCAATACTGGTTATTAAAGGCACGCCAGATGCTGTAGTTATTATCAATCGCAATCGGGTAGTCGATGCCCAACTTTTTAGACTCTTGAATCACGTTATTAACGTTGCGCTCAAAGGCAAACTCAGGGGCATGTACGCCGATAACCACCAGTCCTTCGCTGCGGTATTTATCCGCCCACGCCTTAACGTACGGCAGGGCGCGCAGGCAGTTAATGCAGGAATAGGTCCAAAAATCTATCAATACCACTTTGCCTTTCAGCGCCTGCGGGGTCAGCGGTGGCGAATTAAGCCACTGGACGGCACCGTCTAGAGAGGGCATCGGGCCAAGGTCGCTCAAGACCGGCGCACCGTTCTCGTCGGCGGCGCTTGGCGACTGATTATTGGTGCGGCTTAGACCAAATTTATCGACCAGCTTTTGCTCAAGGCCGCTGGTGGTTTCATTGGAAAGGCGCGTCAGCAGGCCGGTATCCAGACCCAGTGCAATGGCCACCACGCCTATCAGCATCGCTGCGCCAATCCCTCGGCGTATCCATTCCCCCGCACCCAAAGAGCGTTTCATGGCGGTGAAAACTTTGCCACCGATCAGCAGGGCCAGCATTAAAGAGGTCACGGCGCCCGCGGCGTAGGCTAACAGCAGCAGGCTAGAGCCGACGTTAGCCCCTTGCAGCGCTGCGCCAGTGAGTACTAATCCAAGGATCGGGCCTGCACACGGTGCCCAAAGCAGCCCGGTTGCAATACCCAGCAGGAAAGAGGTGCGGGTTGGCGATTTTTTACTGCTGGTCGCCGCTTCACTTACCTTGTTACCGGCCGAGACCAGCGGGCGCATCACTCTGTCACCAATGTGCGGGAACAGCAGCGTGACGCCGAAAAATGCCATCAGCACCAGTGCAACCCAGCGTCCGTACTGATTGGCCTGCACCACCCATCCTCCGCCTACTGCGGCCAGCGTGGCAACCAGCGTAAATGTCAGCGCCATTCCGGCCAGCAAGGGTAAACCTGATTTCAGAAAAGATTGGTCGGAGCGAGCAAAAACGAAAGGCAATACCGGCAAAATGCAGGGACTGGCGATGGTCAAAATGCCGCCAAAATAGGCGAGAATAAGGATTAGCATAGTAAAACCTCAATAGGTCGCGGCTGCCTTGAAGCCTGATGCAGCGCAATGTACCGGAACATATCGTCGAGTATCGCTATATATTTAAATATATAGCGATACTCGAATTATATCCCCCTTGAACCTGCTTGGGTGAGGTTTAACGAAAATGTTAACATTGTGGTGAACGGCCAAGGGCAAGGAAAAGAGTGAGGGAGCAAACTCTGAAGGGATAAGTCTGCCCCGTTAAGACATTAACAGGGCAGGGTAACGCTATGCGCAGTCTTAGTCAGCCAGACGACGGCAAATTGCGTCGGTGAATTCGCGGGTCGTTGCCGTACCCTTGAGGTCGCCGGTGCGAATGTTGTCTTCGTTCAATACTGCATAAATTGCAGCACGCAGGCGATCGCCTTTGTCTTTCATGTCAACGTGGTCAAGCATCATGGCAGCAGCCAGCAGCAAGGAGATCGGGTTAGCGAGACCTTTACCCGCGATATCCGGTGCTGTGCCGTGAACGGCTTCGAAAATAGCCACATCTTTACCGATATTGGCACCTGGAGCCATGCCCAGACCACCGACCAGACCGGCGATTTGGTCAGAAAGAATGTCGCCGAACAGGTTGGTACACAGCAGCATATCGAAGCGCCACGGGTTCAGAACCAGTTGCATCGCACAGGCATCAACAATCATATCGTCAACTTCAACGCGGCCTTCGTACTCTTTGGCCACTTCACGCGCCGCTTCCAGGAAAATGCCGGTCAGCGCTTTCAGGATGTTGGCCTTGTGAACGATAGTGATTTTTTTACGGTTATTTTTAATGGCATATTCAAACGCATAGCGAGCAATACGTTTGCTTCCCTCACGGGTATTCATGCCGGTTGAAACGGCAACCGCTTTAGGATCATCGCCTACCGGAATGTAGTATTCGTGCGAGACATAGAAACCGCCCAAGTTTTCGCGGAACAGCACCAAATCGATGTCTTCAAAACGGCCCGGGACCAGGGTGCTGGCAGGGCGTACGTTGGCATACAGCTCAAATTCTTCGCGCAGACGCACGTTAGAAGAGCGGAACCCACCGCCGATTGGCGTAGCAAGCGGACCTTTCAGCGCTAAACGACGTTCGCGGATGCTGGCTAATGTACTCGCCGGCAGCGGATCCCCTTCCGCTTCCACACCTGCAACGCCTGCCTGCTTAACATCCCATTCGAAAGGTTGGCCAAGCGCATCGAGAACTCTGACAGTCGCTTCAACAACTTCCGGTCCAATACCATCACCTGGTATTAGCGTGGCAGGGATTTTCTTGTTTAGTTGGGTCATGTTACTTGTCTCTTTTTGGTAAACGGGAAACTTTTCAAGTGTGTCAGCTTACTGCCGACCATTGTAATGTTGTAAACACCAGACTGCGATGCGAATTTGTTTCTTAAAATATCTAACTGTGCGGACAGATGCATTATCCGCGGATGCTAAAGCGCAAAATTTGTAGAAAAAATGTTAATTAATTTGATGAATCTTACCGCGTTGCGGCATCAATTTCACGGATAATCTCTATGAGTGCGCGCAGATTTGCCGGCATATGGCGATTCTGCGGGAAGTAGAGGCACAGACCTGCAATGGCTGGAGACCAGTCTTCCAAGACCGCCACCAGCGCGCCGTTAGCCAGCGATTCGTTGACATAACTGTCTGGCAGATAGGCAATACCCAGGCCGTCGATGGCCGCCTCGCGCGTTAACTGCAAATTATCAAGGGTCAGCATTCCGGGCACATCCAGCGCGGTCTCCTGCCCGTGTTTGAGAAACTCCCACCGGTAGCGTTTACCGCTCGGCAGCCTCTGGCGGAGGCACTGATGTTGTAACAGGTCGTCAGGTACGATTGGCCTGCCACAGCGCGTGAGATATTCAGGCGAGGCGACGGCAAGAAAACGCACCTCCGGTCCCAGCCGCACAGCAATCATGTCTTTCGGCACGGCTTCTGCGAGCCTAATCCCGGCATCAAAGCCTGCTTCAACAATATCTACCAGCGCCCCCTCGGCCACCAGGTCGAGTTCTACGTGGGGATAACGCTGCATGAACTGCGGCACGATGCTGGCGAGCAGGATGCGAATTCCGCCCTCATTCCCATTAATTCTTAGTCGGCCAATCAGGTGATTATGATTTCCAGAAACGTTTTCGAGCGCAACATTCAGCCCGTTAAGCAGCGGTTCGAGACTGTTGAGCAGTCGTTCCCCCGCCTCAGTAAGCGAGACGCTGCGGGTTGTTCGATGCAGCAACCGCGTGCCGAGGGTGTCTTCCAGCGTTTTCATTACGTGGCTCAGTGAAGATCGCGTCACGCCGAGCATGTCCGCCGCACGGCGAAAGCTTTTGTACTCAGCAACGGCCATGAAAGCTCTAAGTTCTGCCAGCGTTGGCTTGTTAATTGGTGACATTATTTCACCTGTAGGTCCCATTTATTGGTCATTAACGTAACAATAAAGAGGGGCTAACATCTATACCTCAACGCCGATTTATTCTTACAGAGGTAAATATGATATCTAAAACCTGGTTTATTACTGGAACATCTACCGGCCTTGGCCGTCTGTTAACCGAACGTCTGCTTGAACGAGGAGACCGAGTTATCGCCACGCTGCGCAAGTCGGGCACGCTTGATGCCCTGTCTGAGCAATTTGGCGACCGTTTGCAGGTACTTACGCTGGATATGACCAACACCCCGGCAATTAGAGCGCGGGTGAAAGAAGCCTTCAGCAAGGTGGGACGTATTGATGTGGTAGTCAGTAACGCCGGTTACGGGCTATTTGGCGCGGCCGAGGAGCTTAACGACGAGCAGATTGAACGTCAAATTGCCACCAATCTTACCGGATCGATTCAGTTGATCCGCGCCGTGCTGCCTTATTTTCGTGAGCAAAAGGCGGGACGCGTGGTGCAGATTTCATCGGAAGGCGGGCAAATAGCTTACCCGAACTTTAGCCTTTATCACGCCACCAAGTGGGGAATTGAGGGTTTTGTTGAATCGGTAGCGCAGGAGGTTGCACCGTTGGGCATCGATTTCATGCTGGTTGAACCTGGACCTACCGGAACAAATTTTGCCGCTGGGCTGGAGAGAGCAACACCCATGAGTTGCTATGACAATACGCCCGCCGGTGAGGTCAGGCGCGCCGTAGACGGAGAAAAATTCCCTATCACCGGCGATGCTCAAAAAGCGGTGGCGGCCATAATTGCCGCCGTAGATGCGAAAATAATGCCAAAGCGCCTGGCCCTCGGGAGTACGGCCTATGCCTCAATTCATGCGGCGCTTAATAACCGTTTGCAGCAGCTTGAGGAGCAAAAATTAATCACTCTTGCAACGGATATCGACAACGCCTTATGAGTTGAACACACTATTAGCGCTTGGCCTTGTCGTGGCGAGGCCTGACGTTAACGTCGGTAATTTGTGTGTCTTCGCTGGCAGAAACGACCAGACGAACCGCGCTGGCTACCGACTCCGGCGTGCTGTATTCCAGCGGGTCGATTTCTGCGAAGTTGCCCGCTCGTTGACGGCTGTTGCGGTTCATTGGCGTATCGGTTGGGCCGGGTGATACGGTAGCTACCCGTACCCCGTTGGCGCTTTCTTCCCCGCGAAGGGCGTGAGCCAGCGCATTAAGCGCGAACTTGCTCGCCGAATACACCGTGTGGCCCGGCAGTGCCAGCGTACCCGATCCCGAATTGATAAATACCACTTGGCCGTTCTGCTCGCGCAACGCCGGCAGCGCCAGACGGGTTAATTCAGCGGGAGCAAATACGTTAACCGAAAATTGCCTCTGCCAGACGTCCGGTGTGGCTTTTGCTACCGTAGTTTGCTCAGAGATGGCGGCGGAATGCACCAGCACGTTAATTTTCGCCAACCGGTTAATGAACTGCCGCTGTGCATCAAAATCCAGTAAATCAATCTCCACCGCCTCAACGTTTTGCAGTAAACGCAGTTGCACAAGACTGTCTTTATTTCTGCCTAATGCGTAAACCTGATGATCTTTAGCCAAATTATGCACCACAGCCAGGCCGATGCCGCTGGTTCCACCGGTCACAATTGCCACCGGTAAGGAAGAAGATGTACTCATGATTAACTCCAATCTTTGATGTGAATTCGACGTTAACAGCGGGTACTGCCGGTGACGAGTAACATATCCTGATAAGCATTGTGAACAGGTGGCATAAGGAAAATAGTGACCTGAAAACCTTATGCATTTTCCTGAGACACTTAGCAATTTTTCTTGGTAGTGTCGTTTTTTGGCCTGTGTAATGCTCTGACTTATAACAAAAAAGCATCACTTGATTCTATGCTGACTTGTTTTCGGCAAGGAAGTGGAACGGTTTTTTTGTCACCCGTCATTTTATAAATACATTACTGGGATCTATAAGCATGCTGAAAAAATTTGTTTTGCCTCTTACCGCAGCGGCGGTACTGGTTGCTTCCGTATCGGCCTATGCCGTTGAGCCTTTGCGCGTGGCGGCCGACCCGGTGCCGCACGCCGAGATTCTTGCCTATGTGCAGAAAATTGACCCAGGTTTAAATTTGAAGGTGATTGAAATTCCTAGCGGCGTGAATTCCAACGAGCTGCTGGCTCATGGCGACATTGACGCCAACTATTTCCAGCACCGTCCTTATTTAGCAACGCAGGAGAAGGCATTGGGCGTTAAATTTGCCGTGGCTGCCGAGGTGCATATCGAGCCACTGGGAATTTATTCAAGCAAATACAAGCACTACAGCCAGTTGCCTGATAAAGCCAAAGTGGCCATCCCAAATAATGAAACCAACCTTAGCCGCGGCCTCTATTTGCTGCAGGATCAGGGCTTGATTACGCTAAAACCCGATCTGAAAGGTTTGGCAACGCCGTTGGATATTATCGGTAATCCAAAGCACCTGAAGATCCTTGAGATTGAATCTCCGCAGATCCCGCGTGCGCTGCCTGACGTTGACCTGGCGGTTATCAACGGTAACTTTGCTCTTGAGGCGGGACTGGATCCGGCTAAAGATGCGCTGGGTCTGGAGAAGGCGAAGGATAACCCTTACGCCAATATTCTGGTTACCTCGCAAAAGCTGGCGACGGACCCGCGGATTTTACGTTTGGCGAAAGATTTGGAATCACCGCAAGTCGCTGAGTTTATTCTGCAAAAATACCACGGTTCTGTCCTACCAGTGAGCGCCGCTAAAAGCTAAGTAGTGGAGGTCTCCTGCTCGGTATTTGTATTAATAAGGTGATCCCTTCCCCCAAAGGGGAAGGGAGTATAGGTGCATACGACACGGCTCCATTACGTATTCTTCACGCCACCATCAGACTTGCCAACAGCGTTTGAGTATAAGGATGCTGCGGCGAGGCGACTATCTCTTCAGTGGTTCCAGTTTCTACTATCTTCCCGTCTTTCATTACCGCAATTCGATGACTCATGTGCTGCACCACGCCGAGGTCATGCGAAATAAACAGCATCGCCAAGCCCAGTTTGCGCTGGAGTGCCATCAACAGGTCCAGTACCTGCGCCTGAGTGGTGACGTCGAGCGCGGAAACCGGTTCATCACACACCAGAATTTCTGGCTCAGAAGCCAGCGCCTGAGCGATTGAAACCCGCTGCCGTTGACCGCCAGACAGCGCCTGAGGACGCCGCAGCAGTAGGTCGGGATGCAGGCCTACCAGTTTTACCAGTTCAAGCGTTCTGGCGCGCAGCGCGGCGGGAGACAGTTTTGCTCGCAGTTTTAACGGCTGCTGAATAATCTGCTCCACCGTATACTGCGGGTCAAACGAACCCAGCGGATCTTGAGTAATGGTTTGGATCCGTCCGCGTGAAGGCCGACGCTCAACTTCACGAAGGCTGCTCCAGGGTTTACCCGCCAGCCATACTTCGCCTCGGTGCGCACTTTGCAGGGCCAACACCACTTTGCCGAGGGTGGTTTTACCCGAACCAGACTCACCTACCAACCCCAGCGTTTCCCCCCATGCCAGCTGAAGCGATACTTGATTTACCGCGTTATGCTTCACGCCATCGGGTCGGCTGAAATCGACCGACACGCTGCGAACATCTAACGCGGCGACGTCTCTCTCCCGGCTGCGTTGGGTCGCATTTTCCTGCGTTGTCAAAGGCACTTCCGGCAGCGGGGGTTCACCCGACAGCCAACGACCGCGAGTGCGGGCGCCGGGAATGGCTGCCAGCAGACGTTGAGTGTAAGGATGCGCCGGTGCCGCCAAAACTTCTGCCGCAGGACCACTTTCAACACCTTCGCCGTGCTGCATCACGACTACGCGATCGGCGACCTGAGCCACGACCGACAGGTCATGGGTTATCAGTAAAACGCCGTGACCGGCCTCTGCCAATTTACGAAATACGTCCAAAATACGCTGCTGAACCGTAACGTCGAGCGCCGTTGTGGGTTCATCGGCAATCAGCAGTTTCGGTCCGCCCGCCAGCGCAGAGGCGATAAGCGCGCGCTGACGTAATCCGCCCGACAGCTCGTGCGGATACTGGTTAATTCGATTGTGCGGGTCAGGAATACCGACCTGAGATAACAGTGATTCGACCTGGGCGGTCACCTGGCTGCGCGCAAAAAGCCGATGAATCAGCATCGGTTCAGCTACTTCACGGCCAATGGTGCGCAGCGGATCCAGTGAAACCAAGGCATCTTGCAAAACAAAGCCGATTTCGCGACCGCGAAGCGCCTGCCAGTCGGCAGCACTTTGGGCCAAAAGATTTTTTTGCGTTCCATCGTGCGCCGTGAGACTCAGGAGGCGTGCGCGTACATTGGCATTGTCACCCGCGAGACCGACCAGCGTGCGGGCGGTAACCGATTTTCCTGAGCCGGACTCGCCGACCAGCGCCACTATTTCACCCGGGTTAACCTGAAACGAGATACTTTTTACGGCCTGAACGTTTCCCTGCGGCTGATGAAAATCAACCTGCAGGTCTTCAACGATAAGCAGGGGAGAGGAGGCGTTCGTATTGAGGGTCATAACATTTAGGCCCCTTTTGCCAAAATAGTTTGTAGACGACGCCCGAACAAAGTGATCGCGATAACCGACAGCGCAACCACGGTTGCCGGCAGCAGGCTTATCCACGGCGCCACATCGAGATAATCGCGTCCGTCGGCCAGCAGCGCACCCCATTCGGCGGTGGGCGGCACGACGCCAAGGCCTAAAAAGCTGAGCGATGACGCGGTAAGCACCGACTGACCCACGCCAATGGTGGCTAAAATCAGCAGTGGCCGCAGCGTGTTGGGTAAAATATGACGAAAAATAATGCTTAACGACGACTCGCCCAGCGCCACTGAGTGTTCGACATAGCCCGAAAGCTTCACCTGCAATACCTGGGACCGCAGCAGGCGGGCATAGCTGGCAATACCGGATAATCCTACTGCAAGCAGCGTGTTGGTAGGCCCGCGTCCCAGCACCGCAATCACCAGCAGGGCCAGCAACAGTTCAGGGAAGGCCAGCAAAATATCCAGCAGGCGTACCAGCACGCGTCGGATAGCCATCGGCGCCAGCGCGGTGAGCAGACCCAGCGCCATGCCCCCGGCACAGGCAATGGCGGTCGCACCCAGACCAATACTGAGTGACAGCGCGGAGCCGTAAACCACGCGGGCAAAAACGTCGCGCCCCAGTGAATCAGTACCAAACCAGTGGTGCAGAGTCGGTGCGGCGAGTACGGCGTCCATGTCCATATCATCGGGCTTTAGCGGGGTAAACCACTGCGGAAAGATGACGGTCACGATAAGCAGCAGCACGACGGCCGCCGGTATCAAGGTTTTGGGTAACAACCACGGATTACCGCTGCGCTGTTTAATGGACTGGCGTGAAAACACCAGTAAAGGATCGCTGCTCATGTTCAAGGGGTCCTTTTGCGCAGACGCGGATCGACCACCAGATAGGCGGCATCGACCAGCAGGTTAATAACAACGAAGAGCAGAGCGGAAAGCATCACAATGCCCAGTACCAGCGGCATATCGCGACTAGCAATTGCCTGCAGGGTGATTTTGCCAATCCCTGCGCGGCCAAATACCGTTTCTGTCAGAATGGACCCGCTAAGCACGTTGGCCAGCATAGTGCCGGTCAGCGTTGAAGCCGCCAGTGCCGCATGACGCAGGCCGTGACGCAGGCGAAGATGCGTTTCCCCCGCCCCGCGTGCGCGCACCGTCAGCGCAAACGGCTGTGAAAGGGCCTCTTCCAAACCGTCTCGCAGAATCTGACTCAGTATCGCCGCCAGTGGCAGGCTGAGGGTAATAACCGGCAGCACCAGCGAGCGCCAACCGTCGTTGCCCATGACCGGGAACCAATGCATCTTAAAACTGAACACGCTGAGTAGAATAATGCCTAGCCAGTAAACCGGCGTGCTCAACAGGCACAGTTCCAGTCCGGCAAAGAAGGTTCTCAGATAGCGCCAGCGCCCAGCCGTCGCTAACGCATTGAGAATAGCCAATACCAGCGCCAGAGCCAAAGCACTCACCGCCAGTACCAGTGTTTGTTTTAGGGCATCAATAATCACACCGATCACCGGCTCGCGGTATTGATAACTCTGTCCAAAATTGCCCAGCAGGGCCTGACCGCAGTAGTGCAGATATTGCAGCCACAGCGGCTGGTCCAACCCGAATTCATGGGTCAGCTGGGCGCGAAAAGCATCGTCCACCACGTTGGCACCGCCGCTGAGAATAGACACCGGATCGCCGGGTATCATCTTGAGGGCAATAAACGTGAGGGTGGCCGCGCCCCAAAGCACGGCCAGGATGGTGAAAAGACGTTGTGTTGCAGTCCAAAGCATATTAATGGCTCAGCCAGGCATCATAAAAATTAGGCTTGGCGTTGGTTGCCCAACTGACACCGTGAACCTTTTTGGATATGCCCAACTGATAGGCCGGCACGTATAAAGGCACGACGTAAGCCTGACTGATAATCTGATGCTGAATATCGGAATACAGCTGCTTACGCTGCGCATCCGGTGCACCAACGGCTTCGCTCAGTTTGGCATCCAATGCGCTAATGTGGCTGTAGTTTGAGCCTTTAGGCGGGGTGTAGTTTGAGTGGAACACGGTGCGTAAAATATCCGGCTCGGCACGCACATAGAAGTTTGACACGACATCGTACTGATTGTTGTTGGTGCGATCGGTAAAGCCACCAGAGTCAACCGGATCCAGCTTAAGATCGATACCGGCTTTTTTAACCTGGAATTGAATCGCCTGGAATAAGGTGACGTCGGAGCTTTCAAGCGTGGTTGGGTCATACACGAAATCAACGGTCAATGGTTTGCCGTCTTTGGTGCGAATACCGGCGGAGTCTTTGCGGGTCCAGCCCGCTTCGTCGAGCAGCTTCTCGGCCTTGCTCAGGTCAAAGCCCCACAGTTTGGCAACCGCCGGATCGTAATACTGCGTCTGTGGACCCAGAACGTTGTTGGCCGCTTTGACCGTACCAAAGAATGCCACTTTTACTGCTGAGGTGGGATCGACAGCGGTTAAAAATGCCTGACGAACCTTCAGATCGGTAAAAGGACCCTTGGAGGTGTTGAGGTACAGCACCCGCACAATTCCCGGGTTCTCTTTGGTTTTCACGTCAAGCGCCGGATTGGTTTTCACCGTTTTGGCGTTCACCGGTGGCACGGCGTCAATCGCCTGAATTTGACCGCTGGTCAGCGCACCAAGACGCACCGAAGACTCCGGCAGGTATTTGAAGTTGATGGCTTCGAGATAGGCCGGGCCAGTGTGTGCCGCGTACCCCGGTCCCCAATGATAGTCTGCACGGCGAGTCAGCTGGCTGCCGCTGCCTTTAACAAACGACTTGAGAATAAACGGACCGGAACCGACCACGGTATTGGTGGTGTTCGGGGTATTCTTAAGGTAAGTCGGCGACTGAATGCCCAGATACGGCAAGCTTAATCCCTGCAACAGCGGAGCAAACGGTGTGTCGTAGTGGATAGCAACGGTGTACTCATCTGGCGTAGTGATGGTTTTAATCGGCCCTAACAAAGATTTAGAGTAGCTCGAGGTGGTTTTAGGGTCGAGAATACGTTCCAGATTATATTTCACCGCCTCGGCATTGAGCTTAGTGCCGTCGCTGAAGGTCACGTCTTTGCGCAGATGGAACACATAGTCGGTGTGATTTTCATTCACCTCCCAGCTTGATGCCAGCCACGGGGTGAAGCGGTTATCTTCCGCCTGACCTACCAGCGAGTCGACCACGTTGCGGTCAATAAGCGCCGTTACTGATTGCCCGGTAATTGACGGGTCAATGATCGGCGTATCGCTACCCAGCGCAACGTTAAGCGTACCGCCCTGAACCGGCGTTTCTGCGGCAAATGACGGGCCTGCCGCCATCACTAATACCAAGGCTGATACCAGTTTGGCTACCTGGTTTAATTTCCATTGCTGTTTGCTTATCTTCATTAACGACTCCATCAAAAGTTTATAAAACCCTGTTTTTGTTTTTTTCTTATTTCTCGAAAGGCTCACCCAAGGTCAGCATCAATCGGTTTGCCCAGGCGAAGAACGCCGTGGATTGCACAAGATCCAGCAGCTCGAGGTCGCTCAACCCAAGCGTTCTCAATTGCTGAATTTGCTGCGCGTTGGCCGTGGACGGTGTGGCAGAAAGCGCGGCAGAAAAGTCGATTTCTGCCTGCCATCTTGCTTCCTGACCATGGCTTAAACTCTCTCCCGGCGGCGTGTCCAGCAGGCGCTGAACGGCTTCAGGATTTTTCGACAGTTGTCCTGCTTTGCGGGCGTGCACGGAGGCACAAAAAATGCAGCCGTTAATCTTGCTGGCTACTGCGGCGGCAAGTTCACGGTCTTTGCGCGGCAATCCGCCTGGGGTGAAGAAAATGCCTTTGTCGGTCAGCGTACGCTGCTCCAGCACCGGTAAATTACGCGCCAGCAGGCGGAAGTAGTCGGAGTCTGAGTGGCCAAAGCGCGCCAGCGTTTCCTGCTGTTCCGCATTGAAGTCTTTCAGCGGCTTTGAGGCTATCCAAGGCTCCCAGTTAAGCTCGTCCTGGGTAAAGGCCGGGGGGGCGTTTTTACCCGAGTGCGTTTTGGCATCGGTGCGCCAAAACGCAGCACCGACCGAATGAGGGCCATTATTGTCAGTGGATTTACCGTTGATTAAGCGGTAACCGCGCAGCAGGCGGCTTTGGAAACTGACGAAAGCAATGAGTTGTGACAGTGTCACAATTGCGTTTAGCGTCCAACCGGCTTTTTGTAGTTCTTCAAGATGCTCTGCGGTGGCGTTGGCCGGTTTAAAGCTCAGCCGCTCAGCGTGTGCCAGAGCCGTTTGCTGGCGACTGCGCGACACGGGAGCATCAGACTGCAGCGCGTTTAGGCGTTCGGCATAGTGGGCGCCCAGCTGTATGTCACCGTGCCAGCGGGCAATCTGTTGCGCCAGCGACAGGCGTTCATGCAGCGGAAAGTCGGTGAGGTTTTCATTACTGTTAAACAGTGCGTTGTAGCTTCCCTGCGTGTGCTCCGTGGCCGCATCGCGGGTTTCACGCGCCTGCGCAAGCGCTGATTCTGGCTCGATTTCTGCAAGTGTTGCCAGCAGATCGGTGGGGTTAAATGCAGAAGTCATAGCGTTTCCCTTGAGAGTTCCTGATGAAGTGGTTGAGGTTTGGCAATATTTTTCGGCGTGCGGCGAACCCAGCCCAGCGCCGGGGCCACTTTTTTGGCGATAAGCTCAATCGAGCGCAAAATATACGGATGCGGCGGATCGATTGAATGCACCTGAAACGCCAAATCGGTGACGCGTGCCAGTGCGGTATCGCGTTGCAGAGAGGCGATAACCTGATCTGCTGTGCCCAGATGCACGTCAAAGGCGGCGATGTGCTCGTCGAGGGTATTGCCACTAAAGCGATTTCCCGCCGCACGTGCGCCGTCGGCCTGTCGCTTCAATCCTTTTGCCGCCAGTCTTCTAGCCTCATCGGCGTCGTCGCTGACAAACGCGGTGCGAGAACCGAGAATACGCGGCTCAACGCCCGCGGGCAGCGCCTCAAGATAGGCATCAATAATTTTGTTTTGCAGCACGTCCAGCGGTAAATCCTGCTGTCCCTCGGGGCGTGGCTGGGTGCGTGACAGCATCAGCCCATCACCCGCGGCACCCGCACGCGCACCGCCTTCGGGTGAGAAGGTGGCCTGCCAAACGCGGCGGTTTAAGTGCTGGGCGGGTGGATAAAGCTGGTTGCCTTCACCTTCCAACGCCTTGCCCGCCCAAGCGTGACGGAGAATGTCGAGGTTTTTGCCGAAGGCCTCACCGCGCGTGTCGATATTTAGGCCAAAGGGAATAAACGAGGAGGCCGTACCCCCAGAGCCGAGGCCAATTTCCAGTCTGCCACCCGAGAGTAAGTCCAGCACCGAGGCGTCTTCAGCCACGCGCAGCGCATTTTCCATTGCCAGCGTAATCACGCCGGTGCCGAGGCGAATGTGGCGCGTATTGGCCGCCACGTAGGCAAGAAAAACCAGCGGCGCAGGCAGGCCGCCTTCATCGCGATGAAAATGGTGCTGTGCTATCCAGGCCGAGTCAAATCCCTGCTGCTCGGCGTGGGCAATTTGTTCGGTTGCCAGTCTGTACCGCTCCTGTGCACTGGTGTCGTCCAGCAGGCGGGTAAAGAATCCCAGTCGTTTAGGGCTGATTTTAGAGGCCGCTTGGCTCATACAAACTCCTTGGTTGCTGAAGGTTCTGCAACGTGCAAAGGCGAAAACCCAGGAATGGCGCTTAAAAGTTCCCGGGTGTAAGCATCGGTAGGGTCAGAGAACAGGGATTCAACGTCGCCGTAATCAACCTGTTTTCCCTGGTTCAGCACCGATACGGTGTGTGAAATCTGGCGTACGGTAGCCAAGTCGTGAGAGATGAAGAGATAGGTCAGGCCCAAATCCTGCTGCAGCTGCACCAGTAAACGTAAAATCTGCGCCTGCACGGTAACGTCTAGCGCCGAGGTGGCTTCATCGAGCACCAGCACCTGCGGTTCAAGAATAAGTGCCCGCGCCAAGGCCACGCGCTGGCGCTGGCCGCCGGAAAGCTCGTGCGGTTTACGCTGCAGCAGCTCAATGGGCAGCGCGACGCGTTCGGCTATTTCATGTACCCGCAACTGACGCTCCTCGCGGCTCAGCTTGAAATAGTTAAGCAGTGGCTCCTCAATCACTTTGAACAGCGTTTGTGAAGGGTCGAGCGAGGCAAACGGGTTCTGATAAACCAGCTGAATTTTCCTGCGCGCCTGACGCAGGGCTTCACCGGAGAGCAGGGCAATGTCTACGCCGTCAACAAACAGCTGACCGCCATCGGGGCGTTGAAATCCCAGCAGCAGGCGCGCTAGCGTGGTTTTACCCGACCCTGACTCACCCACCAGCGAGTGCGTAGTGCCGCGCGTGACCTGAAACGACACGTTGTCGAGGGCGCGAAACGCCGGCGCATTTTTAGCGCCAAGTGAGAAATGCTTGCTGACGTTGCGGACCACAATGGCACTCTCGGTGCTTTGGACAGGGCGGGGCAGCGCTGAGCCGGTGCGCGGCGTTAACGCTGGCGCATCGGTAAACAGCTGCCGGGTGTAATCACTTTTTGGCGATCGCAGTACTTCGGCGGTAATACCCTGTTCCTGAACTTTCCCCTTGCGAAACACCAGCAGGCGGTCGGCACGTTCGGCGGCCAGCGCCAAATCATGGGTGACAAACAGCACGGCAGTACCAAATTCGAGGCGCAGTGCGTCAATCAGGTCGAGAATACGTTTTTGGACCCGCACGTCCAGCGCGCTGGTGGGTTCATCGGCAATGATCAGTGCCGGCTGCAGCGCAATCGCGATAGCGATCAGCACGCGTTGTTTCATGCCGCCAGAAAGCTGATGCGGATATTGTTTGGCACGCTGCTCGGGATGACTCAGGCCGACGCGGGTCAGGAGTTCAACCACGCGGGCATCTCGGTCCCTGCGCGACATTTTGCGGTGAATCTTCAGCACTTCTGCGACCTGTTCACCGACTGTCTTTACCGGATTCAGCGAGCTGGTCGGGTCTTGCGGGATCAGACTGATGCTTGAGCCGCGCAGGCTGTCGAGACGGCGTGAGGACCAGCGGCTGATGTCGGTGCCGTTAAGTAAGATGCTGCCGTGCTCGATATGACCATTTTCGGCCAGCAATCCAATGATTGACTGCGCGGTGGTCGTCTTACCCGAACCCGACTCGCCCACCAATGCCACCACTTCACCGGGCAGAATCGAGAAGGAGACCTGCTCGACCACGCGGGTAGACTGGTGACCGCTGCGATATACAATCGAGACGTCTTTCAGCTCAAGCACCGGCTGCGGTGCATTGAGGGAGGCGTTAAACGTTGCCTGGCTCATTAGCGTGTTCTCCGAAATGACTGGCTGATGCGGTTAGCGGCCAAAACGGTGAGAATAACCACGATGCCGGGGAACGTAGTAAGCCACCAGGCGGTTGAAATGTAGTTGCGGCCTTCAGCAATCAACAGTCCCCACTCCGGCGTTGGCGGCGGTGTGCCGTAACCAAGAAAGCTCAGCGTTGAAATAGACAAAATGGCGTTACCAAACTGCAGGGCCGAGAAGGCGATGACCGAGGTCAGCGAGTTGGGCAGAATGTGCCGCCACAGTACCGATATGAAGGTGCCGCCGCTGCCGTAAGCCGCTTCAACATAGTCGCTTTGGCGCACCAAAACGGCTTCAGATCGCGCCAATCGGGCAAAGTTGGCAATCGAGGTAATCCCTACGGCAATCGCCGCATGTACGGTGCCAAACCCGAGCAGAATAATCACACTCAGTGAAAGCAGCAGGCTAGGGATAGACAGCAGTACGTCGACAATGCGCATAACCACAGTGTCGGTTAAGCCGCCTATCGAAGCGGCGGCCAATCCCAGCGCGCTACCCAACAGCAGGCCCAGGAATACCGCAACCAGTGCGCCAGAAAGCGAATGGGATGCGCCGTAGACAATGCGTGCATAAAGGTCGCGGCCAAGTTGGTCAGTGCCCAGCCAGTGGCCCGCACCCGGAGCCAGTCGCTGCGCACCGGCGATGCCTTCAGTGCCGCTGTAGGGGGTAAATAACTGGGGTGCAATTGCCCACAGGATCACCACCAAAATTACCACCCACGCCAGAATCAGCGTGGGTTGAACGCTGGAAAAACGCCGAGATGAAGCCGGTGGAAACGCCGCCAGCTGGGTATTTTCGGCACTATTATTTTTACTTAACGGCAAACTGCTCATGAGGTTACTCCGACGGACGGTTTCAAGCGTGGGTCGAGCAGCGGATAAACTAAATCGACCAGCAGATTGATGGCCACATAGGCGGTGGCGGAAATCACCACAATCGCTTGCAGCACGGCTAAATCCTGATTATTCACCGCCTGCTGGGTCAATTGGCCGATACCGTTCAATCCAAATACTGTTTCCGTGACCAATGCACCGGCAATCAGCTCGCCAAACAGCAGCCCGGCAATCGTCAGCGCGGGCAGCATGGCGTTGCGCGCGACGTGGCGCCAAAGCACGCGACTGCGGCTCGCGCCTTTGGCACGGGCAACGGAAACAAAAGGCTGGGTCTGTACTTTGTCGATGCTACGGATAAGAATCTGTGCCAGCGGGGCGCTGATAGGCACCGCCAGCGTGACCACCGGCAGAATTAGCCCCAGCCACTCGCCAGGGTTGATAACCGGTATCCATCCCAAGCGAAATGAAAACACTTGGATCAGCGCAATACCCAGCCAAAAGGTGGGAACCGAAATAAACAGCGCAGGTAGCCCCAGCAGCGCTGACTTCAACCAGCGCAGCGGCAGCAGGTTAGAGGCAAACGCGATAAACACCGCCAGTGCCACCGCCAGCAGAAAGCCGAGTATCGCCAGACGCAGGGTGGGAGGGAAATTGCTGACCAACAGCTGAGTCACGGGAACGCCGGCCTGAATCGAAAAACCGAAGTCACCGTGCAGGAAGCTGCCAAGCGTATGCAAATACTGTTGCCACAGCGGCAGGTCAGCGCCATACGCCGCACGCATCTCTTCGATTTGCGCCGGACTCAGGCCCATCGACGGATCCTGAAACTTGATAAGGATGGCGTCACCGGGCAGCGCCTGCAGCAGCACAAACGACAGGGTAAATGCCGCCCAGAGCACTAACAGGGCCTGACCAATGCGTCCGCTAAAATATCGGCTCATCGTCTACTCCGGATATTAATGTTTGGCCAGCCACGCGCTGTAGAAGCTTGGGCGACCCACGGCTTCAAAACTCACGTCGTGCAGATAAGGCGCACCGGCAAACACCTGCGGCTCTTCAAAAATAGGAATGTCATAGGCCTGCTCCAGCAGATAGCGCTGCGCATCGCCGGCCAACGCCAGACGTTTTTGCGGGTCAACTTCGGCCGAGATATCCACCAGCAGCGCATTCAACTTGTCATCCTTAAAGCTTTTGACTTTGCTGCTCAGACCGCCAAGCTGGAGCAGGGCGTCACGGTTGGTGGGGTAAAATTCACTTTTGATGACATCAGGGTCGGCGCGGCCCACTTCCACTACGTTGACCGGTGTTTTCAACGGGTCAAGGCTGTCGGCAACTCGGCTGCCTGCGTCACCGGCCAAAATGGTCAACTTGACGCCTATCTGGTTCCACTGTTGGGCCACTAACTGCAAAACCTCTTTGTTCTGCGGCTGTGGCAGGGACTCATAAATGGTCAGTGACAGTGGTTTGCCGTCTTTTTGACGGATGCCGTTTGGACCTGGTTTCCAGCCCGCTTCGTCGAGCAGCTTTTTAGACAGCTCAGGGTCATACTTCAGCTTGTCGCTGAGATTGACGTAGCCCGCAGCCGACGCGGCGATGACCGAGGTGGCCTGCGGATAGTTAGGGGAGAACAGGGTGGAGACAATCTGTTTGCTGTCAACGCCGTGCAGCAGCGCCTGGCGAACTTTCAGCTCGGCCACCAGCGGGTTATCAGGACGGAATGAGATGCCGTCGTTCACGCCGCGCGTTGAGGGCGCATAAATTGGGAATTTTTTCTCTGCGGCCTGTTTTTCATCAAAGGCCTGCACCTGACGAATAAAGTCCGCCTGACCGGCCAGCAGTGCGCCAATTCTGACGCTGTCTTCGCCGGTGACGATCACTTTAATGCCGTCAAGATTGGCACGGCCCTGCTGTTTGAGGTTTTTAGGCCCCCAGTTATAGTCTTTGCGGGCGGTTAAATCGACTTCACGGCCCAGCGTTTCCGCACTGACCACAAAAGGTCCTGAACCGATGATATGGCGAGCGTCGCCGAGGGCATCAAAGTTACGTGCCAGCGTGCTCAGCGAAACCAGGCCTGAACCGATGGTCGCGGTGCCTTGCAGGAATCCCGGCGACGGCTTTTTAAAGTAGAACTTAACTGTCAGAGGGTCGATAACTTCGCTGTGGTCGTAATTATTAATAACCTCTGAAACGGGCAGGTGATGCTCTTTATTGCCCAAGCCATAGGTGTCGAAGTTTTTGGCCACTGCGTTGGCGTCCAGGGGTGTGCCGTCCGAGAAGGTGACACCGGGACGCAGTTTGAAGGTGTACTGGGTTTTATCAGCGTTGGTGGTCCAGGACTCCGCAATCCACGGCTCGACTTGCAGGGTCTGCGGATTCTGATAAGTCAGCTTGTCGGTAATTTGATTCAGTATGCCGCCGTTGGGGTAAAAGCCGCCCGCCGGTGGATAAAGATTGGTGTGTGCCTGCTGTTCGAGATAAATCAGTGTTCCGCCCTGAGTGGGTGCATTTTCGGCGGCCCAAACGGATGAACTCCCTGTTAACAGGGCGAATGACAGCCCTAACGCCACTGCGCTAACCCGGCGATTGTTGTGCATATTTTATTCCTTTTTTATTTTTTGATTTGAGGCTCGCATCGGCGTGGAACAAACCTTAAAAGATGCGATTAGGCTCATAACAAACCAAATCAAAAGGAAGATGAAATAACGAATATTGCTATACATAGCGATAAAAGGTCATAGATGGAAATTGCCGACTTATTATTTTTTGTAGAAACAAAATGCTTTTTTCTTCGTAGCTTAAAAATCTCTTATCTCTATTTTGAAACTTACTTTTGAGTGAAAAAAGGAGTTCAGTTTGAGTAACCAAACTCGCAGGCGTCTAAAGACCCTGGTAGGGGCAGGGAGCGTGGTCTATGCATCGAATGATGACAAGCGTCGTTCTGGCATTTCACGTGCAGCTTCGCTCGCCAAAATTGCCGAAAAAGAGAAAATAACCGGCCTGTTTACCGCCGACCTGCTGCAGGCCGACCCCGATGGGCTGGCAGGTTCTACCGGCAGTCAGGATCCGATCATTGCGCTTGCTGCTCTCAGTCAGGTCACTGAATACATTGGCCTGATTGCTACGGTGTCGACCACTTATCAACATCCGTACAACCTCGCCAGACTAATTGGTACCCTGGACCATGTTAGCGGCGGTCGTGCTGGCTGGAACGCGGTAACTTCATCAGTGGGCGAGGAGAACTTTGGCGATATTTCCCTGCCGGATCCCGCGACCCGCTATGCTCGCGCCACGGAGTTTATCGAGGTCATTAATGCGCTGTTTGATGCTAACGATCCTGCTGCGGTAAGGCGTGCCAGCAGCGGTTCTATCAGCATTGATCCGCGTAAACTGCATCCTATTGACCATCGCGGAACCTTCTTTCAGGTGAAAGGCCCGCTGAACGTGCCGCCGTCGCCGCAGCACCGTCCGGTGCAGTTTCAGGCAGGTCAGTCTGATGAGGGGCTGATTCTTGGTGCGCGTTATGCCGAGGTTATCTACACCTCGCAGCCAACGCTTAACGACGCACTGGGCTTTGTCGAGCGTGTACATCAGCACGCCAATGCCTACGGCCGTCATGAGAATAAGCCGTTAATCATGAATTCGTTCCACTCGGTGATTGGTGAAAGTGCGACCGACGTTTCGCGGCGTCTGCGTGAAAAGCATGAACGGATCGACTACCAGCAGGGCAAGCTGAAGGTGGCTGATATGCTGGGCGGTGAGATTGACCTACGTGACTTCGCGCTGGATCAGCCCATTCCGCCTAAGTTTTTGCCAGAAGTGGGATTAATTAATCGTCGTCGTGGCAGGGCAGACATTTTTAAACGCTTTGCGCTGCAGGGACTTACGCTGAGGGAATTGATTATTCAGGCGCAGGAAACGGGCCATTGGTACGTGGCGGGAACCCCTGAAACCCTGGCAGATGCTATCGAAGAGCGTTATCGCGCAGGCGTGCTTGACGTTATTTCTTTGCACGGCTTAGGTCAGCCCGATCAGGAGGATTTATTGCTAAACGGATTATTACCGGAGCTTAGAAAAAGACAACTGATTGATGAAGACTATTTCGGGGAAGATTTTAGATCCAACCTCGGTCTTTCTGCGATCAAGAGCACTAGCGATATATATTGAACGCACTATTTTTGATTTAGAGACAGTGTTTCACGCGGCAGTGGTGATTATTTCCCACTGCCGAGGGGGCGCTAAAGCAGGCATAGGAATGTCTACCTGTCACCCAGCACAAACGCGTTTATTACCCGCACAGAGTGGGGCACTGACATTATAGGTAAACAATGTCTCAAGGTGGCCGTCATGCTGCCCTTCAATGTCGCGTAGAATATACGCTGAACCGGCGCTATTAACCAAAATATCCAGCTCGCCAAATATTCCGCTGGCATATTTAGCCAACATCCGTGCCTGAGATTTAACCGTAATATCCACCGCTACAGCAATGGCGCGTCCTCCCGCTGAACGAATATCATCGGCGGTCTGTTCGCCGTCGTTCAGACTGTGGTCGGCGACAATCACCGACGCGCCGCGTGATGCCAACAACATAGCGTGCACTCTTCCAACCCCACCCCCTGCGCAGGTTACCAGCGCGATTTTTCCATCAATGCGTCCATCTTCTTCCAATGCCAGAACACTCTCCGGTGTCTGTGGACCAAGGGTGCTATCTTCGATCATTAATGTGCCCTTAAAAGGTGAAATAAAGTGCCTGGATGTCGATACCCAACGCAGGAATTTATGCATGAACTTGGGGAGATAAGTAAACTAACAAAACTGTACAGTGCGGTATAGTTTTAAATTATTAAATTAATATGTCAGAGATTTTTTTCTGATTTTTAAGCGTATTTAGCCTTGGCGCGAGAGGGGGCGATATCCATTAATTTGCTTTAGCTCCCTCTCGCCGTTCAATCAGAATGAGTATGACACGCTGACAGTGGCGCTGCGCGGTTCGCCATACACGCCCTGATCGCTCAAGTAGCTGTAATACGTTCGGTCAAACAGGTTGTCGATGTTGGCCTGTAGCGCAAGCTGCTTTGTCACTTGATAACGGGCAAACAGGCTCGCCAGCGGATAACTGCTTTGGAAGATGCGCACGGTATCTCCAGAAGGTGCGACGGCGTCCTGATAGGTGCGGTTTTGCCAGTTTATACCCCCGCCGACGGTCAACTGCGGCAGCATTGGCAGGGTATAACGGCTAAACAGCTTGAAGGTCGTTTGCGGAACAAACGCATTCGGGCGGCCATCGGTCGCGTCGGTCGCCACATAGCGGGTCGCGCCGAAAGTCATCTGCAAATTGTCGGTAACCGCGCCGTTAAGCTCAAACTCTGCACCTTTGCTCACCACGCCTTTTGCCGCGTAGTAGGCCTGCTCACTGGTACCGTTGACGAATCCGCCGTCTATCTCCTGACCTAAATTGTCTTGCTCGATGCGAAACACGGCGAAGGTCGCGGTGAGTCGGCCATCCAGCCAGGCCGATTTCAGGCCGGTCTCGTAGTTTTTACCGGTGGTCGGGGCGAGATAGTTGCCTGATTCGTCGCGGTAGGACTGCGGCTGGAAAATAGAGGTGTAGCTGGCGTAGGCCGACCAGGTGTCGTTAATGTCGTAAACTACGCCAGCGTAGGGCGTGATGTTGTTTTTCGTCATCTCTGCACTGGTGCCCATCGTGCTGTACTGGGTATAGCGTGCGCCAACGATCAGAGAAAGCGGATCGGTCAGTGAGAAGCGCAGGGCGGTGTAGACTGCTTTTTGACGCACAATGTCGTCGGAAACCGGCTCCCAGTCGCTCCACTGAGGGTCGGCCAGGTTGCCGTTAAGATTATTATAATCGCCAATGTCGTCGCTGGAGATGTCCGCTGCGGCGCTCGAATAGACATTGTGCTGACGGCTGTAGGTCACGCCTGCCACCATCTGATGCTGACGGCCCAGCAGTTCAAACGGCCCGCTGGCGTAGGTGTCCACCGAGTCTAGCCTGCGGGTTCCGCGGTCTTTGCTGCCATAGCCGCTGACCCCTTCACCGGTGATTTCATCCGGGAAGCCTTCGGCATAAAGCAACTTGTCGTCGAACTTTGATTCGGCGTGCGTCGCATTCAGGCGGAAGTTCCAGCCGTTGTCGAAGTTGTGCGTGAGATTAGCAAAAATTTTGCGCGAGTTGATATCGTAGTGCGCCCAGTCTGCCGACGGGCTGGTACTGCGACTGTAGTGAGTACGATTGCCGTTGCTATACCAGCTTGGCAGTCCGCCCCAGGTCGGATTGCCGGTGTGGTCTTCCTGGAAACTGTAGCCGAGGGAGAGGGTCGTGCTGTCGCTCACGTCGGCGTCCACCACGCCATAAATAAACTTTTTGTTTCTGTGGTAGCGGTCAAGCCAGCTGTCCTGGTCCTGATAACCGGCGACCACGCGGCCGCGCACTGTCCCTTCCTGATTCAGCGGACCAGAGACGTCCAGCACGTAGCGCTGTTTGTTCCAGCTGCCGTAGCTGGCGCTGATATTGCCAGTAAAATCTTTGCTGTCGGCCTGCTTGCGCACCATGTTCACCGAAGCCGACGGATTTCCCGCACCGGTCATCAGTCCGGTCGCGCCGCGTACCACTTCAATACGGTCATAAATGGCCGTGTCATCACCGGCATCACCGAAGTTCCACACATTATTAACGGAGGTCGGAATGCCGTCGAAGGTGTAGTTGTTAATAATAAACCCACGTGAATAATAGCTTGAGCGCTCACTGTCATAAATATAAGGCGAGACGCCGGTGGTGTTATTCAGTACGTCGCCCACCGTTTGCAGGTTTTGGTCCTGCATGCGCTGCTGGGTGATAACACTTAACGACTGCGGCACGTCGCGAGGAGTCAGCAGCAACTTAGTGCCCGCAGTGGTGGTTTTTACGCTGTAATCCTGCTGGTCGCCGCCGGAGTCATCATTCGCGGCATTGACCACCATCACATCAGGCGTTGAGGGCGCGCTGAGAGTGATTTCGGCCGCCTGTGCCAGCGCCGGATTGACCAGCACATGCACCGCTAATGCCACTAAAGTAAGGGGGAAAGTGTGTTTGAATGCCGCCTCGCGCAGCGTCGTGCTGCGTTCCCTGCTGTTGAAAAGCATGAATGATTACCGTGAAATATAAAATATTATTGAGAATGGAAATGATAATGATTTGCTTTAAAATTTCTGAGTAAGTTTACGTCTAAAATGTAACAACCTGTTATTAATAAGGATATTGCAGGATTAACGGCAGGGTAGGCCCGCATTTGGGCACGATAAGACGTTTACTAAAATTATTGTAATGCGTATGATTCTCATTCTTTTTATCAGCTTTCTTCTGCCGCTAGGGTGAAAAGGAAGCCGTAAATCCACTTATGGAGTTGAGAATGAAATCTTTGTTCAGTCCGCGTAAGGCCGCAGTCGCACTGGCGGTTGTTGCCGCTTTCAGCCTTTCTGCCTGCCAGGCACCGGCAAAACAGGCGGCTACGCCGGTGGTTGCACCGGCTGCGGCAAAACCGGTTGATGCACAGATTTCGCAGCGCATATTGGGGGACGGGTTGTATGAGATGGCTTATTCCGCCGAAGGCAATACTCTGTATGTCGCTAGCGCCCAGTCATTCAAGGATGTAAACGGCGGTATTATTTATCGTCTTGATCCTACAACGCTGGCCACCAAAGGTGAAACACACACTGATTTGAAAAACTTCGCACTGGCCGAAAATCCCGACAGCAGCCTGATTTACACCACCAATACGCTGGACGGCGGCATTTCGAAAATTGACGCCAAGAGCGGCAAAGTAATGCAACGCATGAACTTCAATGAAAAAGCCAAAGACGGTGATCCCGTCCCGGCGCGTGAAATTTACTGGCATGCCGGGGCGCTTTACGTCGGCGGTGTCGCGGATTCTGGCGTGATTTGGGTGGTTGATGCCAAGACGCTGAAATTGAAAAAGCGCATTCCGAATGCTGGGAAATGGGTAACGGGCATTATTTATTCACCGGTTACCGACCGTATTTATGCGGCCAACGGCGGCGGCGAAGTGTTAGTCATCAATCCGCACAGCCATAAAATCGAGAAGCGCTGGACGGCCAACGACGGCAAATCCTACCTGTTCCTTAATCTGGCAGAAGACCCGCAAACCGGCCGCCTGTTTGTGACTGACGACTCTAAAGGCAAAGCGACACTGGTCTTTGATGAGCGCACGGGCAAGGTTATCAAGCGCATTGAGGGCGACGCGCTGGGTATTAAATTCAATGCCAAACGCAACGAGATTTACCTCAGCCAGCGCGAGTCGAAGAAAGTGCTGCAGCTGGATGCCACCACCTATGCAGTGAAAAACAGCTGGGCGTTCGACACGCGTCCCAACAGCCTGTTGGTTTCACAAGACGGGCAGACGCTGTTTGTGACCCTCAAGCAAGACTTTAACAAAGACAGCTCGACCAAAGGCCGGGACGGCATCGCGCGCATTGCGTTGAAATAACGCACACTGTTTTGATCCCTAATGACAAAGTTGATTGAGCAGGCCCGTTACGGTGTAACGGGTCTTTTTTATTGGCGAGGCGGGAATTATTATTGGCAATACTGCAGCAGCAGGGGGTGAAATTCGGGCTGTAGGCGATAGCGATACACCGGTCTGCCGGTAGTGCCGTAGTGAATACTGGTAAAAAGGATGTTCATCTGTGCCAGCCAAATGAGGTATTTTCGGCAGGAAACACGCGAAATACTGACATCGGTCGCCAGCTCATCGGTAGAGAATTCGCTTTCCGGATGTTTGTCGATCCACTGACACAGCGTGCGCAACGTCTGCTGGGTCAAACCTTTTGGTAACCGCGTTTGCTCGTCGGCCGTCAGGGCGTTACCGTGGATCAGCAGGTCAACGTCCGCTTGCTGATAAAATGGCTGGTTGTCCATCAGGCGTTTTTTGTGCCGCCAACCTTTTAATGCCTCTTCAAAACGCGAAAATTGGAACGGTTTTATCAGGTAGTCGACCACACCGTAGTCGAGCGAACTTTTAATCGTTGCCGCGTCGGCCGCCGACGAAATAATAATCACGTCGATTGAACGCGCTGCGCTGCGCAGTTCTGGCAGTAAATTCAAGCCGTTTTCCTGCTGCATATAGATGTCGAGCAGGATTAAATCCACTGCCGGATGGCCGTGCGCGAGTTTGTCTTTTGCCTGCTGCAGGGTAGATGCCGTGCCGCAGCAGCGAAATCCTGCGACCTGCTCAACGTAGCAACGATTTAACTCCGCCACCATCGCGTCATCATCTACTACTAATACATTGATCATTGATGTGTATTTCCTCTTCCCCACGGAAGCTGTATCAAGAACTGAGTATACACCCCCGGCTCCGACTCTACGCTTACGCTGCCGCCGAGACTTTCTGTTTGCTGTTGAACCAGGAACAGTCCCACACCGCGATCGCTGCCCTTAGAGGATACGCCTTTGTCAAAAATCGCCGCGAGTTGTTCTGCTGAAATACCTGGGCCGTCGTCGCTGACCTCGCAGGCCAGCCAGCCGTTTTGGTAATGCAGCATGACGTCAATTTCACCCTCCGATTGATGCTCGAGTGCTTCAAGCGCATTCTCAATCAGATTTCCCAGCACGGTAATGAGTACTGCGACCTGTTCGTCGCTGCCGTTGTCCGGCAGCAGACTGGCATCGTTAAGCGTTAACTGATGTCCGCTGTCCGATGCCCGATTAATTTTACTCAACAGGAATCCGGCAATCACCGGTGACTTGATCTTCTGCATCAGCAGGCCGATTTCAGTCTGGTAATTGTTGGCGGTTTGAAGAATAAACGCCTCCAACTGAGTATAATTTTTCATGTGCAGTAGACCCAAAATGACGTGCAGCTTGTTCATAAACTCATGGGAGCGCTCAGTCAGGGCATCAACATAGTTTACCATGCCGTCGAGGCGCTCACCGAGCTGGCTGATTTCGGTTTTGTCTCTAAAGGTGCACACCGCGCCGATAATCTGTTGTCCGCTGCGCACCGGCACCGTATTGCTGATAAGCGTACGACCACGCACGTTGAGTTTTTCATCATGCCAGGCTTTGCCGTGATGCAAAGCCTCGTGTAAATGGCTAAGCATGATAGACGACTCGGGGATGGCATCGCCGGTGAGCGGCGCCTCGCTGGAGGTTTCACGTAGCAGTTGGCGCGCGGCCTGGTTTATAAGCGTGACGCGGGAGTGCTGGTCAACGGCAATGACGCCTTCTTTGATTGACTCGAGAATGGCCTGGCGCTGCTCAAACAGGGTGGAAATTTCATACGGTTCAAGTCCGAAAAGAATATGCTTTAATCGCCGGACCAGAATCAGAATACCCAGCAGGCCGACCACCGCACCGAACAGCACAGTCCAAAAGATATTCCAGCGACTTTGAGTGATTTGCTGGGCGACGTCATCAAGCGAAATCCCCACCGCCACCACGCCAATTTGCTGGTTTGCGTCATTGTACACCGGCGTGAATGCTCGCAGCGCCTCGACCAGTACGCCGTGATTAACTGAGACGTTTTCGTGGCCCTTCAGCGCGGGAATAAAGTCATCACCGACAAAATGCTTGCCGATATTTTGCAGATTGGGGTGAGAGTAACGGATGCCGTCCATATTAATCACCACGATGAACAGCAGGCCATCGCGATTTCGCACCGCGTTGGCAATCGGTTGGATGAGGTTGTTTTCGCTCGGCAGTGTGAGCCCGCGCTGAATCTCAGGAGAGGATGCCAGCGTGCGCGCCACGGCCATCGCCTTATCCTGCATATGCATGCGGGTGAAGTTATCTATCTGTGCATTATACAAAAGATGCACACTCAGGAGCACGGTGGTGATAACTGCACCGACCATGAGGGTCATCAGAGTACTGAGTTTGATCGGGCGCTTTTGCACTGGATTTCGCTGCTGTGGTTGGCTCATCATAACTGTTCAAATCGAGTGGGTTAGGGTGCTGGCGTGTTGTGAAACATCACCCGGGCTTTGGGCGCAGTATAACGCGCAACTTTAGCGGCGAGGAGGGGACAAAGAGCGCTGACTCTTTTGTAACTAAAAAAACATAAAACCAATATCATTAGTTAATAAACTAAAAAAACTTTAACTTATCGGTAACAATATCTTAAATTCCACGCACTTTTTTAACGACCATCAATAACAAAGTGTAGACTCGGAATGAACAAAGCGAAAAAACTGCTTCCCACGCTCTCTCTTTCAGCACTGTTAGTGTGTTCAGCGGTTCACGCTGAAACCTCACCAGAGAAAACAGACGTGCTGCTCATCGGCGGCGGCATCATGAGTGCCTCGTTAGGAACCTGGCTGGAAGAATTGCAGCCAAGCTGGAAACAGCTCATGGTTGAGAAACTCGACGGCGTTGCGCTTGAGTCCTCCAATGGTTGGAACAATGCCGGTACTGGCCACTCCGCCAACATGGAGCTGAACTATACGCCTGAGCGTCCGGACGGCACCATTGACGTCAGCAAAGCGCTGGAGATCAACGAAGCTTTCATGATCTCGCGTCAGTTCTGGACCTCGCAGGTTAAAGACGGCGTGTTGAACGATCCGCATTCGTTTATCAATTCTACACCGCACATGAGCTTCGTTTGGGGCGATAAAAACGTCGAGTATCTGAACAAGCGCTATGAAGCACTGCAAAAAACCGTGCTGTTCCAGGGCATGAAATTCTCTACCGATCATAGCCAGATCCAGAAATGGGCACCGCTGATTATGGAAGGGCGCGACCCGCAGCAGAAAGTTGCCGCGACCTGGACGCCGGTAGGCACTGACGTCAACTACGGTGAAATCACCCGTCAGCTGATCGGCAGCCTCAAGAAAAACAGCAACTTCAAACTCGAAACCTCTTCAGAAGTTACCGACTTCAAACGTAACGCCGATAACTCATGGCACGTGACGGTCAAAGACGTGAAGAGCGGCACAGAACGTGAGATTGATGCCAAGTATGTGTTTATTGGCGCAGGCGGCGGTGCACTGAAACTGCTGCAAAAAACCGGTATTCCTGAAGGTGACAACTACGCGGGCTTCCCGGTGGGGGGATCGTTCCTGGTGACTGAAAACCCGGAAATTGCCAACCGTCATCAAGAAAAAGTGTACGGACAGGCTTCAGTGGGCGCACCTCCGATGTCAGTACCGCATCTGGATGCCCGCTACCTGGACGGCAAGCGCGTGGTGCTGTTCGGGCCATTCGCCACCTTCTCGACCAAGTTCCTGAAAAACGGTTCACTGTTTGACCTGCTGAGCACCACCACTACCCGCAACGTGATGCCAATGACCCACGTAGGTCTGGACAATTTTGACTTGGTTAAGTACTTGATTGGTCAGGTGATGTTGAGTGACGACGATCGCTTCGCTTCGCTGAAAGAGTACTATCCTGATGCCAAGAAAGAAGACTGGAAACTTATCCAGGCCGGTCAGCGTGTGCAAATCATCAAGAAAGATGCGGATAAAGGCGGTGTTCTGAAGCTGGGTACCGAAATCGTGACCGATCAGCAGAAAACCGTTGCCGCCCTGTTGGGCGCATCTCCAGGCGCTTCAACGGCAGCACCGATTGCGCTTAGCGTGATGGAGAAGCTGTTCCCAGAAGAGTTTAAATCAGCGGAATGGCAGAGCAAAATTCGCGCTATCGTGCCGAGCTTTGGTCAAAAACTGAATGACGACCCTGCGCTGACTCAGCGCGTATGGGATGAAACTGCGGCCACGCTGCAGCTGGTGAAACCTCCGGTTATTCAGATGACTCAGAAAGCGGCCGATGCAGCGAATGATGCACAGCCAGCGACCACTCCCGCGCCTGCCAAGAGCGATATGGCGCTGTAAGTCAGTAGCGTCGTCAATCAGTCAGTCGCAAAAAAGCGCCGAATCTTCGGCGCTTTTTTTATGCTTCAAGGGATTGCTCATGGCGCCAATGCAACGTCGGCAAAAGATAACGATGCATGCTTTCTGGCTGTTTTTCATCGATAAGGTCGATGACCATTTCAAAACAGTGTATTGCCAGTTCCCGGCAGTCCTGCGCCACGGTGTCAATTTTTACCGACAGCGAATCATAGAGAAAGTGGTCATCGAAGCCGCAAAGGTGAATGTCGCTGGTGAGCAACTTATGCTGGCTCATGTAACGTAATACGCCCTCCATCAGACCGCAGGAGGCGACATACAGCGCCTTCGGTGGTCGCCCAAGACGCGCGCAGAGATTAGCAAACATCTCATAACCGGAGCTTGGATGATAATTGCCATAAACTATCCACTCAGGTTTGCAGCTCACGCCAGCGCGCTCAAGCCCCCGTTGAAAGCCGGCCAGTCGGTCGCGGGTGGGGGAGATACGCGGCTGCCCGCCAATGAAGTAAAACTCGTCCTGATGGTGTTTTGCCACGCGGGCAACCAGCTCGGCAGAGGATTCAATCGCCTCGCACACCACCAGCGGCAGCTCGCTATTTTGCATATGACGGTCAAACAACACCACCGGCAGCTGTTGGCTGATTTTTACGTATTCCGCATCATTGAGCATGCTGGACGCAACAATCAGGCCGTCGACCTGGCGCTGGATCAGATTATTGACGCCCAGCGTTTCCTGGCTGGTATTTTCATCTGTGCAGGCAATCAACAGCTGCATGCCTTTCTCGCGGCACAGCGTTTCTAGCTCGTTGGAGTAGGCCGCAAAGCCATAGTTGGTCATTTCAGGTACTACCAGCCCGAGCGTAAAGCTGCGCGTGACGTTAAGTGAACGCGCATGAATGCTGGGCTGATAGTGTTGTTCGGCCGCCACAGCAAGCACGCGATCTCGGGTGGCATCGGAGATGCGAAACTTTTTGCTGTGGCCGTTAAGTACCTGGCTGGCCGTCGATTTTGACACACCGGCAAGCTCGGCTATGCCACTGATGGTGATACGTTTTGTCTTTTTCACTGCGCCACGTTTTATTATCGGACAAGAGGGTTATTCTATCATGCAATTCGCCAACGGCCAGTAGCTCAGCGCAATCTGCTTACTTCCTGTCAGCGTTAAACGGGCGGGTAAGGTTGGAAAATAGCGTGAGGACATCACCGCCTCACCCTGATTAATGAAAATTTCAACGCTTGAGCTGTCGCACAGCAGCGTGAGCTGTTGCAGTACGCCGTGCCAGAACCGCGTTTCGGGCTGATTCGTCCGGCGGTTTATGCGGGACAGTGTCAGGCATTCTCCGTCCCAGATCAGCGTGAGCGCCTCGCCAAATTGCGCACTAAACGGATGCTCAGTTTCTATCTCGACCTCAGCCTGGGTAATGCCCCAGCGCGGGGCCTGTTGTGCGGTGCCACTCCACGTCTGTTTTTCTCCACGAAGCTGCTGCAGCTCACGGGCAGGGCGCTGCACTATTTTACCCGCCTGCAGTGTCAGTTCACGCACGCAGGTCATAGTATGGATCCAACCCTGTTCGACGGTAGGCTGATAGAATTCATCGCCGTCAGGAATGCCCATCCAGCCAATCATTAAACGACGACCGTCTTCGCTCAAGGTAGTTTGTGGCGCATAAAATTCGAAGCCCAGATCCAGCTCGTTAAAGTCGCCGTGCGGGAATTCACCGCGTTGATAGTCAAGTTCACCCACAAAATAGCCAGACTGGAAGGTGTTTAGATAACGATGCGGCTCGGCGGTTAGTCCCTGCGGACAGCAAATCAGCACATCGCTCTCCGCCAGCCTAAACAAGTCCGGACATTCCCACATGTAGCCAAATTCACCCAGCCCGTTAAGTCCGGAACCGGCAATTTCGCCAAGAGAATGCCAGGTCAGTAAATCGGAGGATCGCAGCAGCAGGATTTTGCCTTGCAGGTCGAGGTTTTGCGCGCCGAGCACCATGAACCAGTGCCCGTCGTATTGCCACACTTTAGGGTCACGTACGTGACCCGTGTAGCCCTGCGGCAGGTCGAGTACTGGCCCTATTTTGTCAAATTCACCGT
Organism: Rouxiella sp. S1S-2; assembly: GCF_009208105.1. Lineage (NCBI taxonomy): Bacteria > Pseudomonadati > Pseudomonadota > Gammaproteobacteria > Enterobacterales > Yersiniaceae > Rouxiella > Rouxiella sp. S1S-2. The sequence goes on along the minus strand of NZ_WFKL01000001.1, from coordinate 3,186,136 downwards.
CGGCGTTTTCACGCGCCAAACATTGGAAGGCGGTGCGGCTGCCGTTGGCATATTTCACGTTGCCAGTGTAAATAAGGGTAAGATGCTGCTTATCTACCACCGCCGATCCCGAGTAGCAGCCGTGTGATTCAAACTCTTCTGACGGGGCCAACGCCAGTGGCTCATGCCGCCAGTTGACGAGGTCCAGTGAGCTCCAGTGCCCCCAAAATTTGGCACCGTGCGCGCAGGCCAGCGGGTTCCATTGATAGAACAGATGATAACGCCCGTTGTGCTGCACGAAACCATTCGGGTCATTAAGTAAGCCGACCGGCGGTGCCAGGTGCCATCCAGGGCGATAGGCGCAGGCGTTGGCTTTAGCCTGCCCCGACACCACGCTGCGCAGGGCCTGTTTGAGTAAATGTGCTTCTGACATTATTCACTCTCCGTTTTGTATTTCAGCAACAAAGACAGCACAAAGGCGCTACCGAAGGCGATGAGCAGGCCGATAACGTAACTGAGCATCGAGCTGGCTTGCACAATCGCCAGACCCGGGATAGCCGTCAGGCCTACGGCGGTCATATTGACGTGCATCGCCACTACCCACGCACCGCCGAGTGCGCCACCGGCCAGCGCGGCGAGGAACGGTTTCATAAACCGCAGATTGATACCAAAAATGGCCGCCTCGGTGATACCCAGCATCGCCGAGAAGGCCGAAGGGACGGCGATAGCCTTAATTTTCGCATCGCGGGTTTTAAAATACACCGCCAGACACGCGCCGCCTTGGGCAATGTTAGCCATCGACCAGATGGGCAGCAGGAAATTCACCCCGATATTGGGATTGCCCAGCAGTCCGGCCTCAATGGCATGGAAGCTGTGATGAATACCGGTAATAACGATAACGGAATACAGCCCGCCAAAAATAAGTCCGGCCATCCAGCCTGCGTGAGTAATCAGCGTGCTGAGTATGAAAGAGATGCCGTCACCCAATGCGCGACCGGCAGGGCCAATAACCAGAAACGCGATAAAGCCGGAAATAATTACGGTCAGGAACGGCGTGAGGATCAAGTCCAGCGCGTCGGGGATCACTTTACGCAGACGCTTTTCGATAAAGCTCATAAACCACACTGCCAGCAACACCGGAAACACGGTGCCCTGATAGCCTATCATCGCAATCTCGAGACCAAAGAAGTTCATGGTATGGAAACCGCTCGCCACGCCCCAGGCATTGGTCAGGGCAGGGTGAGTCAGTATGCCGCCGAGCGTAGCGCCGAGGAATGGGTTACCGCCAAACTCGCGAGCGGCAGTAAAGCCAATCAGGATCGGCAGAATGATAAACGCCGCCGAGCTAAACATGTCGAGCATGATAAAAATCGCACTGTCAGGGCTGGCCCAGCCATAGGTTTTGACCATGCCCAGCAGGCCCATCAACAGGCCGGATGCCACAATTGCCGGGATGATTGGCACGAAAATATTCGACAGCACGCGCGCAATGCGCTGAAAAGGGTTCAGTTTCTGCGCCGCAATGTTGGCGGCCTCTGACTTGCTGGATTCACTGATGCCCGCCGCTTTGATAAACTCTGCATGGACTTTATTGACCAGACCCGTGCCAAAAATGACCTGAATCTGCCCAGCGTTGCTGAAACAACCTTTCACGCCTTCCACTTTTTCAATGGCCTTTTTATCGACAATGCTGTCGTCAATCAGCACGAGTCTCAGCCGCGTTGCGCAGTGTGCCGCGCTGGCAATATTTTCTTTCCCTCCCAACAGGGGAAGCAGTTGGTTTGCAATTGCGTTGATATTCATAGTATCCCTTAAATTACCCTTGCCAATCGGCGCCCGGTCAGGCCAGGCGCATCTTTGTTCATCAGACCGGTGTCTTTATTTAGAACCAGGTTTCCATTTGAATGCCGAAATTCCACTGTCCGCCTGCGGTAAAACCGTCGGTGCCGAACGAATCGCTGGAAGAATAGTTGTCGAGCTCTTTGCTCCAGTCCATATAGCTGGCGAAGAAGCGAATTTCTGGTCGGCTCAACATGTCGCTGATATCGCCAACTTTAAAGGTTGGAGCAAAGGTCAGTTTGTAGAAACCTCCGCTGACTTTGTTGTAGCTGTTGTAGCCTCGAGGGTCGAGATTCATATACTGATAACTGCCCTCATAAGCCAGCTCGAAGTTGTCAGTTATTTTCTGAATCAGACGCGCGTTAATCGTGACCCATTTGTAATCATCCCCTGAAATGTAGCGATCCTTGCTTTGCTGCGCCAATATTGCCGGTGCAATGCTCCAGTCTTTGCTCAAAGGTGTGATGCCGTAAGTCGCCAGACGCAGCGTATTGGCATCGGCGGTCAGACGGCCGTCGGAACCAAGAGCCTTCACTTCTGCCCCTAAGCCGTGACCGTACAACAGCGCCGTTTTAGACGTTCCTTCACGCAGGCCATAGAAGCTGTCACCGTGGTAGGCCAACAGGGTATGGAAGCCCGTTTCTGCGGCATTGCTGCTGCCCTGTATTCCGTCATTTTCACGCTGCTGATTGTTCTTGCCGCGCAGTCCACTGATCATCCACTGAATCGGGCCAGCGAAGTTATTGGCGGTAACAATGTAGTTCTCAATGCGCGTATCGTTGTTGTTATCGTCTTTAAGGTCGTCAAAGTTTCGCCCGTAAAGTGAGAAGTTACTTTTCAGGTTATCGCCCCATTTCACGTCATAAATACCGCCGCCGGTGCCGGAGAGAAAGATGATGTCAGAGTCGAGCCAGTGAATATCGAAGTTGTCGCGGTCGAAACGCTTACCGGCCCACAGCGTGGTGTCCTTAAACGCGCCGGTGAAGGTAGGGAGCGAGCCTAGCTCCACAAACGCCTGACGAACGTTGAGCTCACTGGTGGCGCCGGTCCAGTCGTTATAGCTGCGCTGGCCGTCGGCCAACATCACCTTGTAGCGCGACGTCGCGCCGCTGGCCATGGTTTGACGATGCTCCAGATTCACTTCGACGTACGTGTTGTTTTCATTGCCGAGGCGGCCAACTGCGCCACCGGTCTGGCCGGCAGGTGTGACGTAAGGGCCGCTCTCCGTCGAGGAGCCTGAGTCGTTCATGATGATGCCCGAGCGTGCATAACCACTGAATGTAAAGCCATCGTCGCCGTGAGTTGTGCTCTTTTCGTTGTTGGCCAGCGTTTCGGTACGCTGGGCCACTCGGGCGGTTTGCTGCTGAGTTTTCTCGGCCGTTTTGGCAACTTCACGTGTTTGCACTTCATTGTTGGCGGTGCGTGTTTCGAGCTGCTTCACCTGTTTTTCGGCTTCGCTGGCGCGCGCTTCGGCCTTGGCGGCGCGGTTTTCTGCCAACTGGAGACGTTTTTCCATCGCGTTAAGGCGAGCTTCAATGGCACTGGTGGAAGATTCTGCACCCACGGCGGCGTTGGAAAGAATAAGACCAATAGCAACAGCGAGGTAGCGAGGTTTGATCATCATTTTAATCACTCGTAAGAGGTTTAGTTATTATGGTAAAACCACATTAGCTAAAATGCTAAACTGGTTTTCCTGCACACAATAAACATTGGCCTCGTCGCTTTGCAATCATGTTAGGCAGGCAAAGAGCGAAATTGTGATCTTGCTGGCAAATCCAATCACTGATGTAATAATTCAGTTGCGCCTGATAAGCTAAACCGGTTTTCTCTTTGGTCATAAAGTCATAACACGCAGGGAATGAAGATGAAAAATCGAGTGTGGGTGTTGGGAGATGCGGTGGTAGATTTAATCACTCAGGGTGATGACAGTTTTCTAAAGTGCCCAGGCGGCGCACCGGCCAACGTGGCGGTCGGCGTCCGTCGTTTGGGTGGCGATAGCGCATTTATAGGGCGAGTAGGGGACGATCCCTTCGGTAAATTTTTGCACAATACCCTGCTTGATGAAGGTGTAGACGTGACTTATATGCTTAAAGATGCCTTACACCGCACCTCTACCGTAGTTGTCGAAAACACTGACGACGGCGAACGTTCTTTCACCTTCATGGTGCGTCCAAGTGCCGACCTGTTTCTGCAGTCTGGCGATATTCCGACCTTCGAAAAGGGGCAGCTCCTGCATCTTTGCTCGATATCGCTGTCTGCAGAACCTTCCCGCTCGGCGGCTATATTAGCCATGCAGCGGATGCGCGCGGCAGGGGGTATTGTTTGCTTCGACCCCAATATTCGCCTGGACTTATGGGCCAGCGAAACGGATCTGCGTGAGTGCCTGCATCAGGCGCTGTTGCTGGCCGACGTGGTTAAAGTCTCGGAGGATGAGCTGAGCTTTTTAACCGCAGAGCCGCAGACTGCAGCGGCTGTCGATATCATGGTACAGCGTTATCGGCCTAAGTTACTGCTGGTGACGCAGGGCAAAGCGGGCGTCATGGTTTATGCACAGCGGAAGTCATTGATAGAGCATTATCCGGCACCGACTATCAAGGTTGTTGACACCACCGGTGCGGGGGATGCTTTCGTGGCGGGCCTGTTGGCGGGATTGGCGCAAAGCGGACTCGATGCTTCAGAGCAGCAGTGGTCGGCAACGTTGGCTCAGGCAATAGCCTGTGGTGCACTGGCAACCACCGCAAAAGGTGCGATGACGGCGCTGCCGAAGCGCGCGCAGCTTAAGGCTTTTTTGAGTGTTGAAGCCGGGTAACGCTTAAGAATCAAAGAGAAGGCCATAAAAAACCGCCTCTGTTGGGCGGTGTTTTTATTTCAGAGCGGAATTAAACGCCTATACGTCCGGATCGTCTGGGGTAATGCCCACCACCAACTCAAGCGTTTTACGCAAGATGTCCTGCTCCACCACGTCGACCGTGGCTTCCATTTTAGCAAGCAGGCTCAAAATAATGGCTTTTTTGGTGATGAAACCTTGCTGCGCAGTAATTTTTCTTATCACAGCACCCAGAACTTCTGTTTCGCTGGCGTACAGATCGCCTGCGCTTGCGAAATGCTCGAAAATTTCATTCTCTTCAGATAGTTGCTGCATGTACCGTGTCCTCTTAAGGCAAAGTGCCCCGTTATAACTAAGTCGTGCGATTAAAATTGATCAGTGTTTTTTCTTATCGTCAGTCGGACCTGATGAAGAAAAAATATGGCCTACGTTATCGCTTCCGCGGACCTTAAAGGTAGTATGTTGCCGAGTAGCATTGGCGCTATTGCGGACCTCTATTATTGCTTTTTCACAGGCACGCTGACGGAGCGCATTATTCTCATTAACTGCCATCGATTTAAGCTCGGCAACAAGGGCTGCGGTAGAAACCGGGCCGCCGCCGTGCAACATTGCCAGTACGGCTTTACCCATTACGATATCAATTAATTTTTCGTCGTCATTTCTATTCATATCAGCTTCTCGGAATTCAGGTGCCTATTTAAAGGATACCAGAAAACTTATGAATCACGTTCAAGCACCAAGCGAATAAGCTCATGGTAATGCTTCTCCTCGTCAGCGTTTTTTGCGTTCTCGATTCGACTCAGCAATTTTGTGCACAAGTTTCTACGATTCAGGCTCACCCCAGCCCGCAAAATTTCAACCACGATTTGACCCATTGTCTCGTCCTGTGAAAGGGCAGGGACATTGTTAAGCATGTAAAGGGTATCGCTCATCTGTGATTTACTGTATTCGTCCTGACGCATAAGTAATCCTTAACACGATGGGTTGATAACGCTCAATTTTATACGCGCAAAGTTATACACAAGCACGATTTTGTACAACTATATTAGATTTGAATGTTTATTTTTTTTGTCAAAAGATGCTAATCGATATAAATCATGGGGTTAGTTAATATTTTATCGCATTTGAGGGAAGGAGATTGTATATGCATTCATAAAATTGATTATTCTTCACATAAAAACACAACGCCAACTGACCGCAATGTTGCAGGCATGTTGGCGTGTAATGAGAGAGTTAACCACGATTTTTGGGTGAAGGGACTAGCCTGATGGTTTGCCTGGAAGGCGCTACACTGCTCCCGTGGTAGTTGGAGTCGAGCCAGCCTGACCTTTCAGGAGACACGCTCCCGAGGCTGCAATAGCCTTGTAACCAGCGGCAAACTTCATGCATCAACAGCAGTCGATTTTCATCTGCTTCTACTTCGGCCATACTCTTAAGGTTTTTCAGCAACGTATTGACGTTCACATCTTCCCTGTTGAAGATAAGGTTCATTGCCGCCTCGCCAATCAGAGCGTTGCCCTTTGCTTCATCAGAAATAATCATTATTACCTCTAGAATTAGTATTAAGTTTACACATTTCATATTTAGTATAGACCAGATATGCCTTATTACTTTTTCACCTACATTGGCGGTACGCGGTTCACAGGACGAACGGTAACGTATTTTAAGGTGCAATCAGGCGGATTGGCCTCTGTAATAACATCTAACTGTCAAGGGAGACGGGATGAGAACACTTTCTGAAGAACGCAGGAAATCTATTATCGATACGGCTACAGAGCTTTTTCAGGAGATGGGTTATGAACGCACCTCAATGAATGAGGTCGCCAAAAGGATGGGCGGGTCAAAAGCCACGCTGTATAACTATTTTGCTTCGAAGGAAGAGTTGTTTGAAAACGTGGTGAGGACCTACAGCACACAGTTGCTGGCCGCCGCCGCGTCGGAGCTTTCCACTTACCGTGACCATTCCAAAACGCTTGAGCAAAAACTCCAACGCTTTGGTGAGCGGATGCTCGAAATTTTAGTCACGGATGACAAGGCGATAAAAATTTACCGCTGCGTGATTGGCGAGGCGGGGCATTCAAATATTGGAGAACTGTTTCTTGCCTCTGGCACTCAGGACAGCATGGATAAGTTGGCCGAGTTGATGTGGGTTGCTATGGAGAGCGGTGAGCTGGCAGCGGGAGACGCGGTGCTCAGGGCGACACAGTTTACCTCGCTAATGAGAGCTGAGGTTGACATTGTGCTGTATCACCGTGAACCGGTGCTGTTTAAACCCGATCAGATTACATTGATGGTTGAACGCGGTGTGCAGCTTTTTTTGTACGGCGCATCAGCACATAAAATGAAAAAAAATGCATAGCGGCTGTTTACCCTATGCACTTAGCGCCTTCCCTGCTGCTTTAGCCATGGTGCGGTGCGGGAAGCCTTTTCACTGCCTCCAGTAAAGGCGCTGTTTTACCCGCCGCACAAATGCGGATCCAACCTTCACCGGCTGGGCCAAATGCAATGCCTGGAGCGACCGCCACCCGCTGGGTCAGTAAGAAGTGTTCTGCCCATGCGGCTACGTCGCCTTCACTGGCGTGTGAAACGTCAATCCAGATATAAAATGCGCCCTGTGGACGTTGATATTTAAAACCCCGCTGGTCAAGTACCGCGCAGGCAGCTTCAACGTTGTTGCCATAGTGCACGCGAGCCTCATGCACGCAGTCCTGCGGCCCTTCAAGGGCGGATAACACCGCGAGCTGGGCCGGAGAATTTACGCAGCTCACGGTGGCTTCCTGCGCGGCACGAAAGGGGGATGCCACGCCCGGCGGCGTAACCAGATATCCCACGCGACCGCCGGTCAGACCGTAGGTTTTGGACACCGAATAAACGCTGAATACCCGGCCGTCGGAGTCGAGCGATGCGACGCTGGTAAAGGCATGCGTAAAGGTGAAGTACTCGTAAACCTCATCGCTTATCACCCACAAATCGTGTTTGGCGGCAAACTGTAGCAGTTCTGTCAGTTTTTCAGCACTGTAAACCACGCCAAGCGGATTGGATGGGCTGTTAATCAGTAACACTTTGGTACGCGACGTAACGCATTGCTCAAGATTGGACAGCGAAGGCTGAAAATCATCTTCTGCTTTTAGGTGATAAGGCACCGGCACCGCGCCGAGCAGTGTCGGGATCATCGAAAAAGTGGCATAGCCTGGGTCGGGTATCAGGATCTCGTCACCGGCGCTAAGGGTTAATAACATCGCCATGTGCAGCGCCTGTGAGCCGCCTGCGGTGACGTGGATTTGATCATCGTCTACCCGATAGTGATTATCACGTTCCAGCTTGGTGGCAATCGCCGAGCGCAGCAGGGCCATTCCGCTGTTGGGGGTGTAATTCGTGACGTCGGCATTCCAGGCGCTGGCACCGGCATCAAGAATGTGTCGGGCGACCGGCCTTTCTGGTTCACCAATACTCAGTTGAATGACATCGTCGAGGGCTGAGGCCAACTCGTAAATACGGCGAATACCCGATGCAGGGATGGCCAGTGCGTTGGCAGAAATTTGCGGCATAAAATCTCCAGATGGGCGGTAGGCGGAACAGTCTGACGACGAGACTAGTCAGCTATAAGTTGTACTTAAGATTAAAAAATAAGTAAAGCCGTGCGGACATAGGCGAGAGTTATGCGGCGATAGCCGGGAGAAATTAACGGTTAAAAACGAAGAAATGGGCAAAAAAAAGCCCCCGCGCGGGCGGAGGCTAGCGTTTACAGCTTAGCGTTTAGTTAACCTGAGTCGGCATACCTGAGCGCAGAGCAATCGCTTTATCAAGCACCTGCTGGTTAACGCTCGGGTTTGCCATCACTGTGGCGTTGGTGCCAGAAAGGCTGATTGGCAGCGGCTGCTGTGAGTCAAACTCTTCCTGATTGGCAGACAGTGGGTTATGCACTTCGATATAACGCGCACCGTTGGCCAGCACGGCCGTTTTCACCGGCTCATTGATAAACTGCACGCGGGTGCCGACCGGCACGTTTTCGAACAACCATTTGATGTCGGCGTCACGCAAACGCACACAGCCGTGGCTCACGCGCAGGCCAATACCAAAGTTGGCGTTGGTACCGTGAACGGCGTACAGGCGACCGACGTAAAGCGCATACAGGCCCATTGGGTTATCTGGACCAGCGGGGAAGGTTGCAGGCAACCATTGACCCTGTGCCGCATATTCTTCATGCATTTTTGCCGTCGGTGTCCAGGTAGGACCGGCTTTTTTATGCTGCACCGTGGTCACCCAGTTCAGCGGGGTATCTTTACCCAGTTCGCCGATACCGATGGGTAATACCACCACGGTGTTAGTGCCCTTAGGATAGTAATAAACACGCATTTCTGCACTGTTGATGACCAGACCTTCGTGTGGGGTATCGGGCAGGATCAACTGCTGTGGAATAGTCAGTACCGTGCCAGACGTTGGCAGGTAGGTGTCTACGCCCGGGTTAGCTTCCAGCATGTTTGCCAGACCCATTTGATACTGTGCAGCGAAATGCTCCAACGGCAGTTTGTTATTTTGTGGAACGACAACGGTGATGTTTTCACCAACTAAACGGCCATTGTTTGCTGGCAGTGGATAGACAACTGCAGAAGCAGCCTGGCTATACGCAGCAACAGCTAAAACCAAAGTAAAGATCGCGCGAATGCTCATTTTCATATTTTCTAAGGTTATTCTTGCCACACAGGCACTGGTTTATGGGATTTTACCCGGAACGCTGCCTCCGGATTGACCCTTATATTGTATGTACACAGGCGCTTGAGAGTGAATCAAGATGTGTAACCAATCACTTTTCAGGGATGCTAATTATAAAGAAATATTTCAAACAGGCCAAAACTTTCTCAAAAATCTAACAAACGATGGCTTCTTTTGATTCTTTAACTTTCACTAAGCGATTTCTAGCGGGCATTTTCGCGCAGTGGACGGAAGAAATCGCGGATTTCTTTCGCCAGATCTTCGGGGTATTCCAGAGCGGCAAAGTGTCCACCGCGCGACATTGTTGTCCAGCGCTGTACTGAAAAGCTGCGTTCAACCCATGAGCGGGGCGGCATCGGCAGCTCGGCCGGAAACAGCGCCACACCCAGCGGTGGTTGAACGTGTTGACCTTGGGAAAAACTAAGCGGCATTGCTCGCCCCTCGACGTACATGCGAAATGACGAGCCAATACTTTGCGTAAACCAGTAAACAGAAATATCGGTGAGTAGCGCATCCAGCCCGATGCCTTGTTCGAGGTCGCCGTGGCAGTCGCTCCAGGCCTGAAATTTTTCCGTGATCCAGGCGGCGAGTCCGGCGGGCGAATCATTCAACCCCACGGCCAGACTTTGCGGACGCGTGCCCTGTTGGTGACCGTAAGCACCTTCGCTGGCAGCCCAGGCGCTAACTTTATCCAGAAAGTCCTGCTCTTCGGCGCAGACGGGTGTGGCACCTTCGCCAAGATAAGGTCGATAGGAGCCGGGAATAAAGTTGAGGTGAACGCCGATAATGCGCTCGGGATAATTTCGCGCCAGCCAGCTTGACACGCCGGCGCCGATGTCTCCGCCCTGGGCGGCAAACTTTTCGTATCCGAGTCCGCGCATTAATTTTGCCCAATAATCGGCCGTTTGCGCACTGCCGATGCCGGTTTGCGTAGGCGCAGATGAAAATCCATAGCCGGGCAGGGAGGGAACAACCACGTCGAAGGCGTCGTACGGGTCACCGCCGTAGCGGGCAGGGTCAGCCAGCATGGGCACTATTTCAGCCATTTCGACAAAAGAACCCGGCCATCCGTGGGTCAGCACCAGCGGCATAGGCGCCGGCCCGCAGCCCTTCTGATGGACAAAATGTACCCTTTGCTGATCAATCTGGGCGGTAAATTGTGGCAGCTGGTTCAGCTTGGTTTCTTGCCTGCGCCAGTCAAACGTATGCTGCCAGTAACTCACTAGCCGTTTTAGAAATGCCGCATCCGTTCCTTCTCGCCAGCCAAGACAGTCAATCGTCTCAAGCCAGCGGGTGCGAGCCAGTCGTTGCTTCAGATCGTCAATGCTGGCATCACTGATAGCAATTTTAAAAGGTTGGATATCCAAGGCTATTCACTCTCGGTTGTTAAAAGATGTGTGGCAGTGCAGTGACTATAGTTTTTATTTGTGCAGGCAACCAGCGCTGTTGGAGGCGCGGTAACCTTTGCTAAAGGGGGCGTAAGCAAGAAAAGATGCTGCGCGCGGAAGATCCGTACGCAGCGGGGACGGGGTATACGGCAAACTTAGAAGTCGTAGCCGACTGTTGCAACCACTGTGCGCTCCTGGCCCCAGTAGCAATAGCTGGTGCCGTAGCAGGCTGCTACGTACTTCTTGTCGGTCAGGTTGTTGACATTAAGCTGAACGTAAGCGCCTTTGAGTGACGGGGTAAAGCTCGCAAGATTCACCTTTACCGAGGCGTCAAACAGTGTGGTGGAGGCAATGCGTTGGGTGTTGGCATTATCGGCCCACTGCTTGCCGATGTAGCGCGCACCGCCGCCGACGTTAATGCCCAGACCTGCGTCATACTGCGCCCACAGGGAGGCCATTTGGTTTGGCGTGACATATGGCGTATTGCCGCTGGTGCCGTCAATCGCGTCTTCGTATCTCACGCGGTTATAGGTATAACCGGCAATGATGTTAAGGCGGTCGGTCACTTTGCTGTGTGCTTCAAGCTCGATACCTTGCGAATGCACTTTGCCCGCAGGCTCGAAATAACTGCCGATAACGACGCGGTTGCCGACATCTTTTTGCGTCAGGTCATACAGCGCGACGCTGTACATATTGCTACTGCCCACCGGCTGGTATTTTAAACCGGCCTCGTACTGCTCGCTGGTCATCGGTTTAAGCAGCGTGCCGTTTTGGCCAGACAGCGCGGAAGGGGTCATCGCCTGACTGTAGCTAACGTAAGGCGAAATGCCGTTGTCGAAGGCGTACAGCAATGAGGCACGGCTGCTGAAATGTTTGTCGCTGCGTTCGCTGTCGGTTTCAACGCCGTAAATGCTTTCGTATTGGGTGTTTTTGGTTTTCAGCGTGTCGTAGCGGCCGGACAGCGTCATGTGCCACTTGTCGTACACCATGTCATCCTGCAAATAAACGCCAGACTGCTGATAACGACGTTTACCGTGCGTTGAGCTGTAAAGGTCAACGGCGCTGCCGCCCGAGACGCCGGTGTAAGGGTCAAGCGTGGAAGCGTAACCGCCCTGCGCATCCAGCGTATTGGTGTAATGCTGGAAATCAAAGCCTAGTACTACTTTATGCTGTAGCGCCGCAGTGGCGAAATCAGCTTCGAGCTGGTTATCAATCGCGAACGAATCAAGCGAAGACTGCTCGCCGGAGTAGTAGCGGTTTAGCAGCGTTCTGTCGGCATTCCAGCCACCCTGATACACCTGTTGCAGTTCGGTATTTGAGTGGGTGTAGTTAGCGTTTTGGCGGAAAGACCAGGTGTTATTGAAGTTGTGCTGGAACTCATAGCTGTATATCTGTTCCCAACGTTTGAATTCGTTACGCGAGCTCTCGCCGTCAAAGAATCCGCGGCCGAGTTTGTCGCCACGGCTGGAGTAGATGCTGCCGTCGCCTGGCACAGCCGCGTGATAGCCGCCAGAGGGGTCTTTCTGCAAATAGGCGCGCAGCAGCAGCGAGGTATTTTCATTGGGCTGCCACAGCAACTGTGGCGAAAGGGCATAGCGCTCTTCGCGCTGGTGGTCATACTGGGTGTCGCTGCTGCGAGTCAGGCCGGTTAGGCGGAATGCCCACTGGTCATTAATCGCACCGGTATAGTCAAACGCACCGCCTTGGGTATTGAAGTTGCCGCCGGACAAACGCACGTGGCCTTCACTGGCAAACTGCGGGCGTTTGCTGGTTTCCATCACCAGTCCGCCCGGAATGCTTTGCCCGTAAAGTGCGGAGGAGGGACCTTTGATGACGTCAATACGCTCAAGGAACCACGGGTCAACCTGGACGATATTGTAGCTTCCGCCGTCGGAGGCCATGCGCAACCCGTCAAGGAACACGTTATCGACGTCGCCACCGTGGAAACCGCGCAGTGAAACCGTGTCGTAGCGCGTGGCGCCGCCGGCAAAGTTGGTGAACACGCCGGGGGTGTAGTTCAGGGCAGAGTTAACGGTGGTGGCGTTCTGATCGTCCATCTGTTGGCGAGTAACCACTGAAACCGACTGACCGGTAGTGATCAGCGGGGCATCGGTCTTGGTCGCCGCCTTGCTTGTTTTCGCGGTGTAACCCTGAGTCGGTGCATCAGCAGCATCTGAAGGTGACGCAGTGACCACGACAGTATCATCGGCGAGGGCTGCCAGAGGAGAACACAGGGCCAACGCGCACAGGACGGCGAGGCGCTTGAATGGAAAAGCAAACAACATGATTCATATTCCCTATAAAAATTGTTTTCTCAAACAGTCAATAAAGTACGTTGCGATCAAAGCAGAGGGTTTAGCGCCTATGTCAGGATTCTTACGCCAAAACGCAAGCATGGTAAACGAAATGATAAGTAGTATCATTATTATTTAATATGCTTGGTGACATTTTCCAACATTGAGAGACAGGGGAGGTCTTTGGCAATCCTAATTTCTAGAAGGAGGGTGGGTTTTTGCATAAGACGTCACGCGACAGCTTTCTGTCGCGTTTTGCTAAGAGGGGGAATACAAAAAACGCTATGGATGGGGTTATCGCGCGACATTTTAGCCGAGCGTGGACTGCCGTGCGTTAATAATTTCCATCCCAATCTGCTGACCGCAGGAGAGTTCCAGGGTGTTGCCGTCTGGATCGGCGAAGAATGCCCAGTAGCCTACCGGTGGCAGTGATTGCTGTGCTTTTCGGCGCAGAACGCCTTCCTGTTCGGCAAGCTTTACCTTAGCGTCAATTTCTTCGCGGCTACTGCAGGCGATGCCAAGATGGCCAAAGGGACCTAACGGGGTGTCGACGGTGGTTTGTGACTGTACCAGTACCAGTGCGAAAGGACGGGTTAAATCTGATAACCAGGCCACCTTTTGTGCCTCTTCTATGCCGGGCTCACGCTGATGGATAATCTGCATTCCGGCATAGCGCTGATAAAATTCGATGCTTTTTTGAAGGTCTTTAACCTGTAATGCAATATGGCTGAATCCCACATCATTCACTGACATACGCCTGCTCCTTGTTAACGCTCAACTGCCCGTAATGAAAGTAAAATATAAATCTCAAAAAGGGGTCAACCGACAAGAGCTTCATCCATGAGGCTACCTGTCGATTGTCGCAACGCGGTTTTGCTGGATAAGAAGACGTTTAGACCAGCACCAGTCCGAGCACGGCGCCCACCGCCAATACCCAAAGTGGATGAATTTTCTTGTTCATCGCCAGCAGCGTACACAGGGCGATAACGGCGGCAAGTGCGATGCTGGTGGCCGAGGCTTTAGCGATTAACAGGCCGCTGGAAATAACCAGTCCGACGGTGACCGGCACAAGACCGCTTTGGACTATGCGCCGCCACGGCTTGTCTTTGTAGCGTTTCCAGCCGCCCATCACGATAAGCGTAATAATCGACGACGGGCCAAATTTTGCCAATGATGACACCAGCAAGCCGGCCCATCCGGCCACCTGCCAGCCCACCAGCGGCACAATCATCATGTTAGGGCCGGGTGCAGCCTGCGCCAGCGCAAACAGGGCGCTGAACTCCTGGGCACTCATCCAGTGGTGATTCTGCACCACTTCACGCTGCATTTCGGGCAGGATGGTGTTACCGCCGCCAAAGGCCATCACTGAAAGCTGGGTAAACAACAGCGCCAAAGTGATCAGTATGCCAGTCATTTTTGGGTTCTCCAGAACAGCAGAATGCTGATAGGTGCCAGAACCAGCATCACGGCCAGCATGGGTAAACGCAGTACGGCGATGGCGATAACCCCGAGTATTACAATAGCCAGCTGCAGCCATTTTCCTTTGAGTGGAAGCAGCATCTTGAAGCCAGTGGAGAGCAATAGTCCGGCTGCACCTGCGGCGAGACCGGCAAATAGATGTTCAACCACCACGTCATTTTGATAGCGAGCATAAACCAGTCCGAGACCGACAACGATGGCGGTTGGGGCACAAATCAGGCCAAGGATCGCCGCTAATGCCCCACGAAGTCCCTGAAACTCATTACCGAGCGCAACCGACAAATTAATGATGTTGCCACCGGGTAAAAATTGGCACAGGCCTAGCAGCTCAGTGAACTCGTCACCGCTCAACCAGCGTTTTTTCTCAACGATCATCCGCCGCGCCATCGGCAATACGCCGCCAAATCCGGTTAACCCCAAAATAAAAAAGCCCACGAAAAGTTCGCGACAGCTTGGCGTGACGCCCTGATGTGCGTGTAGATTTTCATTACTGACATTGCTATTCAAAGGTGCTGACATGAATACGCTCGGTTATTAAAATAGTTAATTGAGGTATGGTTTTTAAGTATGATGCCAGTTGATGTGTCAGCGTGTCTAATTCATTTAAAGAACAAAAAGGATACCTTTAAGGTATGGCAGATATTGAACTGCGGCGTTTACGGGCGTTTGTTACGGTGGTTGAAGAGGGCAATATTACGCGCGCGGCGCAGCGCCTCTACATTCAACAGCCGCCGCTGACCCGACTATTGCAGAGCCTGGAAGAGGAGTTTGGCGTTAAGTTACTTGAGCGCTTGCCGCGTGGCGTAGAGCCGACCGAAATAGGCAGGGTGCTGTTTCAAGAGGCGAAATTACTGCTCCAGCGTGCCGAAAACCTCAGTGCCACCATGCAGCGGGCCACCGAGGGCAAGCAGGGTAATATTCGTATCGGATTCACCAGTTCGGCCGCGTTGCATGCCTTTGTGCCCAACGTGCTGCGCCGATATCGTGAAGTGTATCCGCGGGTGACCGCACAGCTTGAAGAGTCCGGCAGTACTGAGCTTTTGCAGGCATTGGTTAATAGAACGCTGGATGTAGCGTTTGTGCGTACGCCGGTGCTGGGCATGCCTGAGCTAAAAATTGAGCGGATTTTACAAGAGCCGATGATGGTTGCGCTGCCGGTCGGGCATCCGCTGGCACAGAACGCAGGGGAGCCAGTGGCGCTTAACATGCTCAATAATGAAGGATTTATTTTATACCGACGTCCGGCAGGACAGGGACTTTACGATGCGATTCTGGCGGCCTGTTATCGGGCGGGATTCAGTCCGCGCATTGTTCAGGAGGCACCGCGTTTAACCTCTTGCCTGAGCCTGGTCGGCGCAGGGCTTGGCGTCTCAATAGTTCCCGCCTGTATGGTCAGGTTGGGCGGTGACGGCGTGGTATATCTACCGCTGTCCAACGCCGCCGAACTGCACGCGCCACTGTACTTGGCGCAGCGTAAAGAGGTGGCGCAGCGCAAAGATCAGCAAAGTTCGGCGATGATCAACACGTTCTGCGCGCTGGTGAAAAGTCAGCTCGATGAGGCGAAATAGCCTTAATTATTCTGGCGCGTTGTTTTCAGGCAGATGGCGAGCGGTGGACGCCAGCGTGATGCTGTCGTTTTCAACCGCGTGCAGCAAAGAGTCGAGCAGGCCCGGAAAACGCGCGTCCAGATCTTCGCGCCGCAGCGACAATAAATTGGCCCGCCCGTCGGGCCGCTGCCAGATAACGCCGCTTTCACGCAGCACCCGCCAATGGTGAGTCAGCGTTGACTTGGATAACCCTTGCAGTAGGGTACCGCAGGGATGTTCACCGCCGTTTGCCAGCCTTTGCACTACTGCCAATCTCAGGGGATTTCCCAACGCAGTCAAAACATTTTCTAAGCGGATCTGCTCACGTTCCGGATGGTTGGCAATCATAGTTTTCCTGTTCGATAATCAATAGATCTTGATAAAAGGCGCATCGTCGCCCTTTTTGAGGCCAGATCATAGCCCACACTCTCTTTGCGATGCAACGGTCAGGCTTAAGGCGTTAGCGATAGCACTGATAGCGAATAACGATTGTTCGTATATACTCGTACAATTGTAGTATGCTTGCGTTCTATAGCTAACCAGTCACGTAGCTAAACATTAACGTCGACGGGAAACAGTTCCCGCCTTAACCATTAGCCATCCTCTACTAAGGACATTATATGGCTCGCAAAACTCCTATTGAGCGCTACCGCAATATCGGTATCTCAGCACACATCGACGCCGGTAAAACGACCACCACCGAGCGCATCCTGTTCTACACCGGCATGAACCATAAATTAGGTGAAGTGCATGACGGTGGAGCAACAACGGACTGGATGGCGCAGGAGCAAGAGCGTGGCATTACTATTACCTCAGCGGCGGTAACCTGTTTTTGGCAGGGGATGGACCATTCGTTCGACGAACATCGTATTAATATTATCGACACACCAGGGCACGTTGACTTCACCATTGAGGTGGAGCGTTCGATGCGCGTCCTCGACGGTGCCGTGATGGTATATGACTCGGTGGGCGGCGTGCAGCCGCAGTCGGAAACCGTGTGGCGTCAGGCCAATAAATACAAGGTTCCTCGTCTGGCCTTCGTCAATAAAATGGACCGTCAGGGCGCCGATTTTTTCCGCGTACGGCAGATGATGGTGGACAGGCTTAAGGCGAATCCGGTGCCGATTGTTATCCCTATCGGCAGCGAAGAGCATTTTTCTGGCGTGGTTGACTTGCGTAAAATGCGTGCCATTTATTGGGACGACGCCACGCAGGGCATGACGTTCAGCTATGCGCCTATTCCCGCCGAGCTGCAGGTTAGCGCCGAACAGTGGCGAGAGAAAATGGTTGCCTGCGCGGCGGAAGCGTCCGATGAGCTGATGACTAAATATCTTGAAGGGGGTGATTTAAGTGAAGATGAAATCACCTGCGGCCTGCGTCAGCGGACCATCGCCGGTGAAATACAGCCGATGCTGTGCGGCAGCGCGTTTAAAAACAAAGGCGTGCAGCGCATGCTGGATGCGGTAGTCGAGCTGATGCCTTCTCCGCTAGACATTCCACCGGTGGTGGGCAGTGATGAAGACGGCAATGAAATTCATCGTCAGGCGGACGATGGCGAAAAGTTCTCGGCGCTGGCGTTCAAGCTGATGACTGACCCGTACGTCGGCCAACTGACCTTTGTGCGCGTCTATTCTGGCGTATTGTCGAAGGGGGACAGTGTCTACAACCCCATTCGTGGCAAGAAAGAGCGCATTGGGCGTATCGTGCAGATGCACGCTAACGTACGTCATGAGGTTGATGAAATACGTGCCGGTGACATTGCCGCCTGCGTGGGGCTGAAGGACGTCACTACGGGTGAAACGCTGTGTGATCCAACGGCACTGATAACGCTGGTTAAAATGGAGTTTCCTGAGCCGGTTATTTCTCAGGCAATTGAGCCAAAAACCAAGGCCGATCAGGAGAAAATGGGCATCGCGTTGCAGCGTTTGGCCTCGGAGGATCCATCGTTTCGCATTCGTACCGATGAAGAATCTGGGCAGACAATTATTTCCGGCATGGGCGAGCTTCATCTTGAGATAATCGTTGACCGCATGAAGCGAGAATTCGGCGTTGAGGCCAATATCGGCAAGCCGCAGGTGACCTACCGTGAAACCGTGCGCAAGAAAGTGGAAGACGTTGATGGCAAATTTGTTCGCCAATCTGGGGGCAAAGGGCAGTACGGGCATGTGGTATTTACGCTCGAGCCTCAGGAGTCCGGTAAAGGCTTTGCGTTTGTCGATGCCACCAAAGGCGGCGTGGTGCCGCGTGAGTTCATTCCTGCCGTGGAAAAGGGCGTCGTTGAGGCGCTGAGCAACGGCATTTTGGCGGGGTATCCGGTGGTTGATGTCAAAGTAACACTGACCTTTGGCTCTTATCACGAGGTGGATTCGTCGGAAATGGCCTTCAGAATGGCCGCAATCTTTGGTTTCAAAGAGGCGGCCAGACAGGCCAGTCCGGTGATTCTTGAGCCAATGATGCACGTCGAGGTTGAAACACCCGAAGACTACGCCGGTAGCGTGATGGGTGATCTCTCTTCACGGCGCGGAATGGTGCAGGGCATGGAGGAGATCCTCGGCGGCGGCGGTAAGCTTATCAAAGCCGAAGTGCCGCTCTCGGAGATGTTTGGTTATTCCACCGTGCTTCGTTCAATGTCGCAGGGCAGAGCAACCTACACGATGGAGTTTCACCACTATGCCGAAGCCCCGCGTAACGTGGCGGATGACATTATTGCTTCACGGTCCTGATAATCATTAAGTGTAAAAAAAGCCAGCCCGCGAGGGCTGGCTTTATATTTTAAGGGGGGAAGGTGATTAAAAGTACTAATCCTGCTGATAAATATCGGGTCG
Organism: Rouxiella sp. S1S-2; assembly: GCF_009208105.1. NCBI lineage: Bacteria > Pseudomonadati > Pseudomonadota > Gammaproteobacteria > Enterobacterales > Yersiniaceae > Rouxiella > Rouxiella sp. S1S-2. Next base: position 3,167,206 of record NZ_WFKL01000001.1, on the reverse strand, counting down.
ATTAATTTGCCAGACAAAGTTTTCAGCGTTTACTGCTGAATAACCGACTTTTTCATACAGTCCAGCGGCAGTGGAGGTTACCAGCATAATACGTCGCAACTGTGCCAGCGTCGGGTGCTCCAGGCACGCCGACATCATCCATCGCGCCAGTCCCTTTCCCTGATATTCATCAATCACGAAAACGTCACATAAATAGCCGAATGTTGCAAAGTCGGTTACCAGCCGGGCAAAGCCAATTTGTTTACCCAGATGATAAAGGCCAAAGCACAAGCTGTGATCAATCGCCGTATTCAGCACTTCGCTTTTGATGCCTTTCGCCCAGGTCGAACGGCTCAAAAATGCGTGAATAAACGGCCGGTCAAGTGTCGATTTATCGGAGGTCAGGGCGTAATCGCCGTGTTGCCATCGGGTCGTCGTGTGTTCCAATCCGCCTTCCTTTTATTTAGGGAGTTAAGTTGCCGTTTATTACTCGTTGATACGCTAATTTTACTAACTCGATGTGTGAATCCTGTGCGCTGCTGTGCAGGTGCGCTAACTCAGGCACGGCAACGAAAACAGGCTCACAAAGCGAATAATCTCGCACCCGCCGTGTGGGCACGATAGAGGTAAAAAAGGCCTGCGTCGGGATATTGAAACCCGCTGCGGCATGCACCGCCGCCGAATCACAGGTAAGCATCGCAGAGGCATGTTTGATCCACGCCAAAAAATGACCAGTATCAGAGGAAAGATTACTAATATCAGTATATTGTGCATGATCCACATAGCCAAAGCCCAACACCGGTAGCGAATACTGCCGCCACAAATTTTCAACCAGTTGGGTGTGGAATTCAGCGGGAATAGTGCGGATTGGCGTACTGGCCTGCGGGCAAAAAAGGACATAGTCGCCTTTATTCCACGGGGACGGTAGCGTAGGCAAGGCCAACTCCTGCAGCCAGGTATTACGTTTCAATTCGCCGGGAATTTCTTTGGGATCAACGCCCAGCGCGGCAAGAAAAAAGTCAATCATCGGCAGTGTCGAAAAGTCGGGCCAAAACACGTGATTGCCAACATCAATGCGCACATCTCGCTCGTCAATTGCCTGCAATGAGAAAGGTAAAGGTCGACATTGAGTCACTATGCCGTCGGCAAGTCGATAAAGTTGCTCAACGTAGTCAGGGGCTTTAGCAGGGCGGTAAAGGGTGGTTGCAAGCTGTGGATTTAAATACTGCAGTGCCCTGATTGCCGTCAGGCCGATAACCGAATCCCCGAGAGCTACCCCCATACCATTGATGATATGCAGCATGTGTTGTGACGAATAGTCTACGCTAAAAGGCCGCTGTGAAGCGTTTGCCACGCCAGTCTCGGGCGATAGGGCGAAGTAATCGCCCCTAATTTCAGCATCCTGTTCGAGACTGTATGAGTCAAAAATCATCCCCTCAGCGTCAAGCAGGCTGCCACGGTGGAAAAGAATATCGTCATTGGCAAGTTTCATCATTACCCATTAAATCGGCTTAGGCTCGCGGGGTAAGCCTCAAAGCCTGTAAGGTTAAGCAGAATCTGAAATTAACCGTTTCAAATCTCACGCATATTGCTCTATTCATAATCTAAAAATCCTTGTCAGGGCAACAATTTTAATTATTACGGTCGCAATTAAGCAGGCGTTGAAGTGAAAGTGGCATTAATAGTTCGCTTAAAATTGGCTACACTAATTGTTGCCAGTTATCAATAACGAATATACTATACCCCCCTATAGTATAAAGGACATCGCGAATGCCGAATTCAGCAGAAGATAAAAAAAAGGTTTTAACGCGTATCCGACGCATTGGCGGACAGGTTGAGGCTCTTGAACGCGCTTTAAACAGCGACGTACCCTGTGTCGCCATGCTGCAGCAAATTGCCGCCATTCGTGGAGCAGCAAATGGTCTATTGGCTGAAATGATAGAGATCCATCTTAAGGATGCCTTATTGACCGGTGAACCCACGCTTGACCAAAGAACGCAGTGTACCGATGAAATTTCGGGTCTGATCCGCTCTTATTTAAAATAGTCCGTCTCGCCATCTGGCAAAAAGGCTATTAGTTATCAATCGATTAGGAAGCATTATGAAATCACGTGCAGCCGTAGCATTTGGTCCCGGCAAACCTCTTGAAATTGTCGAAATTGACGTTGCACCCCCTAAGAAAGGTGAAGTGCTGGTAAAAATCACTCACACCGGCGTTTGCCATACCGATGCATTCACGCTGTCTGGCGATGACCCTGAAGGCGTATTTCCGGCAGTTTTGGGCCATGAAGGTGGCGGTATTGTGGTAGAAGTCGGCGAAGGCGTAACTACGCTGCAGGCGGGAGATCATGTGATCCCGCTTTACACTGCCGAGTGCGGCGAGTGCAAATTCTGTAAATCGGGTAAAACCAACCTGTGTCAGGCGGTGCGTGCCACCCAGGGTAAAGGGCTGATGCCGGACGGCACCACGCGATTCTCCTATCAGGGGCAACCGATTTATCACTATATGGGCACCAGCACTTTCAGTGAATATACCGTGGTGGCAGAGATTTCTCTGGCCAAGGTTAATCCAGAAGCACCGTTGGAAAAAGTCTGCCTGTTGGGCTGCGGTGTGACGACCGGTATTGGTGCCGTGCACAACACGGCGAAAGTGAAAGAGGGTGACAATGTCGCCATTTTTGGACTGGGCGGGATTGGTCTTGCGGCAATTCAGGGCGCGGTACAGGCCAAGGCAGGACGTATAATCGCTATCGACACCAATCCGGGCAAGTTTGAGCTGGCGCGCGAGATGGGAGCAACTGACTGCATTAACCCTAATGATTTCGACAAACCGATTCAGGACGTCATTGTAGAAATGACCGACGGCGGCGTGGAGTTCAGCTTTGAATGCATCGGCAACGTGAACGTAATGCGCGCTGCGTTAGAGTGCTGCCACAAAGGCTGGGGTGAAAGCGTGATAATTGGCGTGGCAGGGGCAGGTCAGGAGATTAAAACCCGTCCATTCCAGCTGGTGACAGGGCGCGTATGGCGCGGTTCGGCATTCGGTGGCGTTAAAGGCCGCTCACAGTTGCCTGGGATGGTAGAAGATGCCATGGCGGGAAGAATCAAACTGGACCCGTTCATTACCCACAAACTGCCGCTTGAAAGCATAAATGAAGCGTTTGACCTGATGCACGAAGGTAAATCGATTCGAACTGTGATCCATTTCGGCGATAAGTAAAATATCCTTCGTCCTTGACGCTGCAGCGGCGTTTGCTGCAGCGTCAAGGACTTTTTTATATTCACGAGTGGGTTAACGTATTAAATCACCGGCTGAAGTCCGGTGCTTTTTCTCAGGTCGCGTTTATATAGCACGTAGCGCAGAATATGTAATACCACCAGGTTTAGCAACATGCGGAAGTTCCACGCGCTGGCCGCACCGATTATTCCGTAGTGATGGGTCATCCACGGCAGATAAACCACGTACATCGCTAAATCGATAATTTCGCAGCAGGCAATAATCCACGGTTTTCCGCTGGCCTGGATCCAGACAAAAGCCGGTTGAATAAGGCCGTGCAGCAGATAGCCCACCAAAAACATGGAGAAAATTATCCATGAATGTTCGGCAAAATCCGGGCTGATCCACACCGACAGAAACCACTTCGACAGGAAAATACCGGCCACCGCCGGTATAATCAATATCGCAAAAATGCCCATCATCACTTTATTAAAGTATGAGTTCGCACTGCGTACGTCCTGCGCAATCTTGGTCACCAGCATGGGGAATAAAACGCCGCACACGCTGACAGCCACAATCGCCAACCGCGAAACCACGTCATACGGGGTGGTGTAATAGGCAAATACGCTGGCGCCCACAATTCCGGCGACAAAGAAGCGGTCAATATACAGCATGATTGGCGCGATGATATTGCCCACCGAAACCCAACCGCCGTATTTTGCCAACTCCAGTGCAATGTGGCGGGTGGGAGCAATGCTCATCAGCGATAGGGGTGTCACCTTGCGTATTTCGCTGCACATCATCAGATAAAACGCCACCGCCATAATACAACGCAGCAGGCAAAGTGAGAGCGTGATATAGAACAAACTCGGGGTATAAAAAGAAATAATCATCGGCACCAGATACATCAGTATCGAAAAAGGTGATTTACCGAGGCTTATTTTTTTAAAGGCGCCAAAGGCTTCCATTACGCCGACAAAAATAGTTTGAGCAATAACAAACGGCAGGCTGAAGGCGACCACCTTCATACTGGCGGCAATTTCGTCGCGGATCTCCTGGTTTGACACATTAAAGAAATGCGTGGCAATCCACTGACTTTTAAACCAAAACAGTGCTGATATCACTAAGAGCACGCAGGTTATCATCAGCCAGCCGGTTTTCACCACCGTTAGCATGGCGCGATCGTTTTTCTCATCCAGATATTTTCTGACCGAGTTGGTCACCGAGCGGGTAATACCGAAATCAAACACGGTCATCGAGCCGATAAGAACAATGATAAGCGTCAGCACGCCGAAACGTTCCAGACCTGTGTGTCTCATTACCACCGGGATCATAATAATAGCGACAATCACCGGCAGGGCATACCCCAGCAGATTCCACGATATTTTACGTAAAAAATCGCTGCTGAATATTTTCGCTATGTATTGTTTCATGGTTAACGTTCTATCCGGAAAGTCATGACGATGCATCAAAAAAAATGCCAGCCTGTAAGTACCGTATGTCGGGCACTTTCAGGCTGGCGTGAGACTAAACGTGGGAGACGTTAGTCTTTATCAATATGACGTTTGTACTCGTAAGTGTAGAACGCGTCATAGCTGTAGTTCTGACTGTAGTAGTTTGCAGAACGGCGCACGATGGCGTTCAGAATACAACCCTTCACGCTAACGCCACTTTGTTCCAGACGTTTGATACTCACTTCAATTTCTTTAACTGTGTTGAGCTCAAAGCGCGCAACCATCATGGTGGTACCGACTATCTGACCGATGATGCTGGCATCCGTTACCGAAAGAACCGGTGGGGTATCGATAACAACCAGGTCATAGTTCTGGTTGGCCCACTCAAGTAAATCCTCAAAACGCTTGCTGGTCAGAAGCTCTGCCGGGTTCGGCGGAGTACGGCCACGGGTTATCACTTGCAGCTCGGGAATTTCAGTTTCGTGCAGTACTTCTTCAATGGATTGCTGGCCCGAAAGCACCGTTGACAGACCGACGCGTGGGTTAAAACCGAAGTATTCATGTGCTGAACCACGACGCATATCGGCGTCAATCAGCAGCACTTTCTTACCGGTCAAAGCAATAACCGCCGCCAGGTTAACGGAGATGAAGCTCTTACCTGCCTGAGGTACCGCACCGGTAATCATCAGGATGTCATTCTTCGCCTCAATCATGGCGAAGTGCAAGCTGGTACGAAGGCTACGAAGGGATTCGACGGTCAGGTCTGCCGGGTCGGTAATGGCGAGAACTTCGCGTGATTTCTTGGCCTTCTTGTTTTTTCCACCCAGGGTATTGATGAATGGAATGCTTGCCAAACGGGAAAGATTGGTCGCAAAAGGCACGTTGGCATAAACAGTGATCCCTTGTTCTTCAAGCTCACGTGCACCTTCGATACCGCGACGCATCATTATCTTCATGATAATAAAGATAGTTGCCATCAAAGCACCAAGAATAGCCGCCATGACTTCAATCAGACCAAATTTCGGGAATACCGGGGCAATTTCAGACGTTGCGTGGTCAACGATACGCACGTCACCCACGGTACTGGCTTTATTGATACCCAGCTCTTGCTGTTTGCGCAGCAACTGCATGAAGATTTCCTGCTGAGAGTCAACATTACGCGTCAGACGCATCAGCTCTTGCTGAGTTTGAGGAAGCTGGCTGATTTTTTTATTCAGTGCGGTTTTCTCATTCTCAAGCACTTTACGCTGGTCGATAAGCGCACGGTATGTCGGGTGCTCAGGCGTATAAAGCTGCGAGATCTCTGCTTCTTTAAACGTCAGTTGATTCAGCGAGTTGTCTAGGTTAACCATGGTGTCCAGAGAGGAACGAATCTCGAGGTTCATGTCGACTGAATCACGCTGCATGCGGTAAGCGTTGAGCTTGTCTTCTGAAGAGTCAAGCTCGCTGCGCACCATCGGCAACTGCTGTTTGAGGAAGGCCAGGCTGTTTGCCGCTTCCTGCGAATTGCGCTCAACGTTCTGCAACAGATAGTTGCTGGCAATGCTGTTGAGCACGGCCTGGTCGCGCTCAGGGTTCTCACCCTTAATGCCAAGCTGAATAACGCCGGTGTCGATACCCGCGTCCTGCACGGCCAAGCTGTCGACCAGCTTGTCGTAGGCATCGCGCATAGGTACTTTACGCACAGTAAAAACAGTGCCCGCAGTGGCATTCAACGCATCAACGTTGATAGTAATATTGTTTGCTGACTGTTCCTGCCCGGTGGTGCCCTGCAGCAGCGTCTTGTCATTAAAGCTTAAGGTATAGGTATTCGGACCGGTTACGGTAAAGACCATTAACTGGTTAAGCATATTCAGGGGGACATCAAGCTTATTTATAGACAGCGTGCTCACCTGTTTGTGAGTCATTCGTGCCCATCCCTTGCCGAATATTGGGAAGAAGTGTTCTTGATGTTCAATATCAAGATTTAGATCTTTGATGGTTTTAAATTGCACCAGCTTAGATTTAATCAGTTTGATTTGTGCATCTGACTTAGGTTCAGCATTAGGCAGGTATTTGGAAATATCGCTAAGCAGCGCGTTCCCGCCGGTACTTTCAACCTGCACCATGGCATCAGTACTGTAAATTGGCGTGGCGAAAAAGTAGAAAACTACGCCAAACACCATCATAACGGCTACCGTAATAACTACCAGCCAACGATCGTCAAGTATTGCGCCATATAAGCGCCCCAAGTCCAGATTGTTGGAATTTTTCTCTATCTTGGCTAATGTTGCGTCTTGTTTTTCTGACATGTTAATCCCGCAATCAATTTGGTTATGGAATTTTGCTTAATAGGAATTTTTGTATAAACAAATGCTAGCAGCTCAGGGTGTAGCCAAACAGCCACTTCCGGCATAGGCCGTTTGATTCAAGGGTATAAGTCGATATAAAGGTTCCTTTTCTTACCAACGCTGGCTGATATTGTGGTATTTGCTGTCAGCATAATATTCCTAACCCTTAGACGCGTAATATGTTGGCAACAAATTGCATTTGGTCTACGGAGTCTTGCCTGACCTGGAAATCATATCCAGAGACTCGCCAGGCAAAGGCTGCCTGATTCCAAAGCACTGCTTGAGCGATCATCGGCTCCTTAACAGCAGGGTCCGAAGTGAGATTAACTAAAAACTCCCCAGCAACACCAAGTACATTAGTCTTGATGTAAACCTTATACAGATTTAACTCCTGAAGATAGCGGTCTTCAGGAAATTCCTTCAGGCTGAATAGAGTGGTGAATTCTGATGAAGAACGGCCAATAACTTGCGCAGTACCGATACCCTCATATAAATGCGCCCCCATATAAAGTTTTTTCTGGAAATTAACATAGTCAGCGGTGATGTTAGCAAAAGCGGAATCACTTTCTGCCCGGTTATAAAGTGCAAGAATGGTGCCTGAACTCGAAACCCCTAAGCCACGTATATTATCGGTCAGCGCCGAAAAACTGTTTTGTGCAGTAATAAAAGAGGTGAACATTAAACTGCCATAAATACCACTGCAGTAACCGATAGTGGCCTGTATGCGTGCAAAAGGCTCACCTTCAAAATCATGCAGAATATCTATAAAGTTGGTGCCAGACTCATTATCGGCGGCGCGGTGTACTTCTAAAATTTTGCGTTTAATCGAAGATTTAGTGCTTGAGGTCAGCGTTTCACCCGTCGAGTAACTGCTCTTGCCCCCTGGAGCTGATACGTCCCGAGGCTCCATAACGGCCACCCAAAACTGATGTTTGTCCTGAAATGCCGTGAGGATTTCACCACTGCCCCGGCTTCCCTTAACCGTTGTTCCGCGCGTCAGGCCCTCAAGACTATCAACGCGTAACATGGAAAGGTAGCGACCGTTATAGTCATGGTCACCGGCTATTTGTGCATACTGTGAGCCACCTCGAAGCAATATTCCGCCATAGCGGTTGGCGGCAATAAACTTTACGTCAATTTTCCACGCTTCTGAGATGGGGGCGGTGCCTTTGGAGCCTCGCGAGAGATAGATAGCGAGCCAGTTATCGGTCCAAAAATCGCCGGTAAGCTGCACCGAGGCGTTAGGCCAGGTCTGCTCACCGTTGGCAACCACTCTGATACACTCTCGCGCATCACCAATGTGTAGGTGAGAAAGTGCGAACCCGGCGCCGTTAGCGCGAATACCGTCGGCGCGACCGCCGCCGTTAAGCATATTAATACGCAGATTTAATCCGCTGACCTGAACGTGGTCACCGATGATTATCATCGGTGTGGCGTCCCATAGCGTGGTATTGCGCGGCCATTTTTTGCTGGCGACCACGTGTGAAAGGCTCAGGTTAAGACCTTTATTACCTAATACCGCACCTGACAGAATTACCGGTTTGCTTATCTCGTAGTTCCCGGTGCCGTAGACGTCGTGGATGCCGGCATTGGCAGCAAATTCAACCGCGGCTCTAATAGCCGTACTCCAATCACCCGCGGCACTGTTCTCATCGGCAAAATCTTCGATGGTAATAAAGTTATAGAGTTTTGCGCCGACGGTACCTTTACCATAAGGCTGTTTGATCCCATAGCCGGTAAGGCCTGCGCCAGTCTGGGTTGTCAACTCTTTCAATGAAGCTGCAGTGTTTAACTGTGCCTGAGCGGCCTGCGCGTGCTGAGCAGGCTGTGCGGCGTTTGCACGTCCACCCACCCAACCAGCAACGGCTGAAGGCACCAGCCAGCTAAATAACTTCCTGCGGGAAATAGTCATAAGGCGATACAACCTAAGGTTAGAGCCGGGGTAAATATGACGATTATCCGGCTGGTTTCACATGTGAAAGGTCACACGTCATCGCTAAATGAGTACGGGTAGTTAACCTGAAAACGCGTTGCAGGTATCAATAATGTGCTGAACGTCGGCATCTGACAGCGACGGGTCGGCGGAAAGGCTCAAAATTTCATCATGTATCTGTTCATTAAGCGGGAAACTCAAATGATTCATTTCCGGGTAAGCCTCTTGCAGATAAGGCGGTTTAGGATAGTGAATAATTGTTTCGATACCGTTTTCATGAAGATAGGCTTTAAACGCATCGCGCTGTTGGCAGCGGATCACGAATAAGTGCCAAGTATGCTGTTCACTGCGATCAACCTGCGGCAGCGTAATCAGCGGGTTTTTGATGCCAGCCAGATAACGCTCTGCAATGCTTCGGCGGTTATCGACTTCCTGCCAGAAATATTTCAGTTTGACGCTTAACAGGGCAGCCTGCATTTCACTCAGGCGGCTGTTCACGCCCTGGTAAAGGTTATAGTAGCGCTCTTTAGAACCATAGTTGCGCAGTGCGCGAAGCATGGCATCAAGCTCTTCGTCGTTAGTGGTTGCCGCACCTGAGTCAGCCAATGCGCCCAAATTTTTACTAGGGTAGAAACTGAATGCCGAGGCATCGCCCCAGAAACCTGCACGTTTGTCGCCCAGGCTTGCCCCATGAGACTGTGAACAGTCTTCGAGCACTAACAGATTAGCCTCACGTGCAATGTCCATAATTTCAGGCATTGGAGAGAGATAACCATACAAGTGCACAGGCATTATTACGCGGGTCTTGGCCGTGATAGCTTCGCGAATCTTTGCAGGATCAATGTTGTAGCTGTGCTCGTCCGGTTCAACAAATACGGGCTTGAGATTGTTTTCTGTAATGGCAAGCACGCAGGCGATATAGGCATTGGCCTGAATAATAACCTCATCACCGTCCTGTAGTTTGGCCATCAGTTTCCATGCGCGCAGTATCAGAACTAACGCGTCCAGTCCGGAAGCAAGTCCAATACAATGTTTAACCCCGCAGAAGTCTGCGAATTCCTGCTCGAAAGTGCGCACTTCAGGACCAAGAATATAGTATCCAGAGTCGATGACGCGGGCCGAAGCCGCTTTTAACTCTTCCGCATAGGATGCGTTTATCTTCTTGAGGTTAAGAAAGTTGATCATTCAAACATCCTTTTCAGGGAGCTCAGGCAAAACATAGTGTTGGTTTTCTTTATAGAAAGTGGCCAACAAGACTGGAACGTCTATCTCATAAAAATGATTAGTCTCATCTTCTCCGCGATAGCGATGAGATATCTTTTTAATGAAGCGCAGGGCGGTTGAGTGATCTTTACGAGCATCAACAATCAGAACCGGCATTTTCATGTCAGACATGATTTCAATAATCAGCAGGATTGACTCAATGCCTGCCGACATGGTTTTGTTATCGTTCAGGATCCAGCTGCCAACCTGTGCAGTTCCTGCTTCAAAATCAACATTGTAAACGCGTATTGAGCCAACGGGGTTCTGGGTATCAATACGTGAAATGATGAAGTAAAACTCGACGCCTGCAGCTTCACGTTTTTTATATTCGGTCAGCCAGGTCTTTTGCTGAAGCGGATCGTCATCAACCTTGGAAAGAAAGGTGGCGCTTTTAGGTGCAACCCGCAGGCTGTGTACAAACTCATAGTCCTCAACTTCGGCAAAACGCAGAAAAATAGTCTTTCCCGAATATTTAGTTTTCATTTCTCTCTTTTGCCTCCGCTACAAAGACATCATAGTCATGAATATAATCAGTTTTATCGTATTTTTCGCTAGCCAGTACCACTAAGGCACAGTCCTTGCTGAAGTCATGCATTTCGACCCAAACCATATCCTTGACCAGCAGACCTTTTGATGGGCTGTCGAGCCAATGGTCGCTGATTTTGGTACCGTCATTAAGGCGTACACGCAGTTTACCCACCAGGCAGATCAGGAACTGCTTGTCTCTACGGTGTGCGTGGAAACCGCGATTCTGATTAGCGTTGGTATTAAAGATGTAAAACAGTCTTTTAATATCAAACGGTACTTGATTCATTGATTCCACGCTGACCAGACAGCCGCGCTCATCGGTGAATGTCACCAAGTCGACGACGGCCTGCTGTGGCGGCTGCAGAGAGTCTTTTTCATCAGTGTGTGTAAATAAATTCATAATAACGCCTCTAACCTTATGATTAGTTATACTTGGGACTTTTAGGAGACCTTATAGGTCAATACTAATGTCACATTTTAAAGCCGGTATCTATTGCTAAGCCCACCGAGATAGAATGGTTATGACAGATATTCTTGGACGAAAATTACGCAATTATTCCGCCTTCTTACACTATGTTGTGAAATTAATTGGCGGTGAATACAGGGACTTATTTATATTTATTTTCGCCGATTGTGACGGCTTATAAACCCGCCTGGGCCGAATAGAGAGTAGTCGCTCATTGTGGTTCTTCAAGGAGTTGAGAAAAGTAATTCATCCTTTTACCGCATTCCAGCTAATGTAGGCTTTATTAAATAGCGACATGCGTAAAAATAGATTAATAAAAAGTTGTTTGTCGGTCTTGAAAATATATTTCATTACTACAGGACTCACAGGAACAAATATCTCTTTACGGACCAGCAGACTTTGCGAATCGCCGCTCCAGGGAACCAAACTCTCCATACTGAACGTTGAGGCGGTATTTTCGTATAAACAGGCGAGATAGCGTGCTTTTACCGCGTCATAACCGTTAACACTGACAATTTCATCAACCACACCTTCGTCAGCATAATTTTTTATTTTGTCGATAACTTGATCAACAGACTCTTTTTTCAGCTTGTCAGCGGGAGAATATCCTTGCACCTTCGACACCAGCCCTATTCCACGTTTGCCGCCAAGGATCTGTTCGGCAAATGCTGTTCCTCCGGGGAAGGGATAGCTGTCTACATAAAAGTCTGCCTCACGAGAAAGGCCGATAAATTTATCGTAGGGAAGAAAGCGCAATATTTTCAGTCGGCTGCCGTAGCGTAATTTAAGCGGCCACCACCAAAAGTTTGTTAGCGGCGTGATGCCGACCAGTGTGAAGGTGGCCTTGGGCCAGGTATCAAGAATACGCCTGACCAGCGGGCGAATATCTGCACCCCGAAAAGGCTTGAACTTAATGGCTGAGCCGGAGCTGAAAAAATTAAGTTTACTATCAACCATCAGCTCTGGTGATGACAGTTCCGCAGCGGCCGATGTAACAGGGCGAACGTCGGTAACCGGTATGCCAAGGAACGAGGTTTCTCCGACCAACGTTTTTAAGCGGTCGAGGCGAGCACCATAACTGCTTAATTGAAAGTAGTAGTCGGCTATAGAACTGCCGAACGTGAAGGCGTGGTCAGCGTGATTAACAAAATAAACGCTAAGGGGCTGTATTTTTTTTACCAACCCGCAGGCCACGACCGTCGTAATATCATTGCTGTGTATATGCAACACCACTCGCTGATAAAGCGCACAGTACGCACGAATTTCCGAAATTTTTTCAATTAAGTCGACAGACTTAATTTCATGCACCACTGAGAACACCATCTTGCAACGAGTTAACGCTTTCTCATCGGCGCTGCGGGTAATTAACAGGTCCGGCTTCTCAGCGTGCATCCCGGCAAGCTTTTCCATTAATCGCGTATGACCGCCAATAATATAAGCTTCGGAAATAATGTGCAGGCAATCTCTTTTCTCAGCGACTGCTACCAGAGGCGGCAATGAGGCCTCTGCGGCGTCAGTCAACGCCTGCTCAAGAGCAGGGTCGTCATACTGGCCAATATCCACGGTATGCAACAAAGAGCCATACATTTCGGCAGCCTGGAGGCTTTCGTTGAGATTCTGAGTTTTTAACGCTCTTGACCGTAACGGTTGAATCAACGTTTTCATGTTAAGTCCTTGCTGCCGAAAACTCTGGCGATGAATCCGTTTTAAAGTTTTTCACAATTGCATGATGACGCGCGCAGAAAAACAGGATTACACCTCCAGAAGACCCAAACAGCAGTGGGTTGAAGTATCCGCCCGCGACCCATAGCGTCAGGAAAAGCAGGGTCAGCATGATATTAAGAAATTTGGTTTCTTGCTGGTTATAGCAGTAGCCGAAAATAACCATGCCGAGCGTTAACATCAGTAATATCGACCCGACAAAGCCCAGGTTCATTATCATTGAGAGCGTCTGGTTTTCATAAAGATAGGGCGTATCCGATGCGCGTATCAGGCTGGGAAGATAGTAGCCCAGGCCGTGACCAAATATCACGTTGTCATAAATACGCTGGCTGAGAGCCGCTTTCTGGGTAATACGGAAGCTGTCCGACGCCGAGTTATTCACGTTGGCACCAAAACGGGTGCCAACAATCTTGTCAAAATAATCGCCAACTGGGGTAAAGGCATAAAGGATATAGCCAATCACGCAGGCACCGATGATGAAATACATTTTGGTCGACAACTTCGAGTTAAATATTAAGCTCAATGCCATCAGCAATAGGCCGCAGCCCCAAAAGAATCGCGAGAAGGTCAGCAACAAGGAAATCAGCAACAGCGCAAAGCCGATATAATTTCTAATTCTGTTTTTGTTGCTGAGCAGCAGCTCGCTAACCACAACGTAAAGCAGGAACGGCGTTGCGGAGTCAATCGGGATCTGTAAGCGCGTCAAAAAGCTGTCGTCTACGCCCAGCGTCATCAGATGGATATCCCACACCTTGGTGATGAGTTTTATGATAACCATCGGGTCGATACCGGTCACTGCGCCAATAGCAATGATTAATACTTTGGCCACTGCAATAAATATCGCCGCGCTTTTTAGCGAGCGGTAGGCCAGTAATTCACCGCCAAAGCTTGCCGGAATTGAAGCCAGAAAAGCAAACACCACAAACGCCAGCATAATGTCACGTGACTGACCGAGTACCCACCTAAGCTCATTAATCTGGTTTAGCGAATACACGGCAAAGATGAATATAAGCAGCGTTAGGGGGGCAATGAGTTTAAAGAAGCGTGCCAGTGCTCGGGAATCGCAAACCAGATGCAGGCCAATCATTGGAATACATAAAACGCTGCGGCCCATTATAAGAAAAATGGCTATTTTCGATAAAAATTTCTTCGGCTCATGGATCGTGAACATTCTAATAACCTTTTACCCGACCAAGGCAGCACCGCATTGCTTGGCCAGGCATGACGATAACGGATAAATGAGTATAAATGCCGAAACCAGCCTCGGTTCTAGCGACCCAGTACGTAGAAAATGAAGAAGAACACGCTTCTTAACATACCGGATTTTCGAATGCCGCGGCTGTTAAATAGTTTAAATCTGGAGAAGCTGCCTTTTTCAAAGGATTCAACGTAGTCCTGCAGCAGCGCTTTGTCTTCCGGTTTTAACCGTTGGCCGTGATCTTCAAGAAACAGCTGGGCCTGGGCTCGCGTTTTGAGCACCGACTCACGCGTTAGCGCCATTTTTTTCTTCATCGAACCACCCAACAGCATATCGCGGATAGAGGCTGACTTCGCGCCTACCTGATTGTTGCCGTGCTGGCGATAAAGAATGAGCGAATGATCAATAAAATTGAGACGTCCTGTGGCGGATGCCAGTAGGGCAATGTACCAGTCATGCATGATGGATTCGCCGATGCGACTGTTTTGCACGTCGGTCAGCAGTTCACGGTTGAGGGCCATTACGCAGCCGGTTACCGAGTTACTGACGATAAGTGCGGCGAAGTCCGGGTTTCGATTCAAATTCTGGTAGGTGAACATCGACGGATGCACCGGAGACAGGTTTTTGTCGGCAACGCAGAGATCCGAGTGAATCAATATTGGACCCGCTTTCTGCTGTTCTAACTCGATAAATCTGTCCATAAACAAACGCATTTTATTTGGCAACCACAGGTCATCCTGGTCACTGAAAAAGGTGTAGTCTGCGTCAGTATGCGTGATCAAGTAATTAAAGTTCTCGCGAGGCCCGCCTTTTTTACTGTTATCAAGCAGCGCAATGCGCGGGTCCTGTTGATTAAAACGCTGAACAATCGCCGAGGTGTTATCAGAAGAATTATCATCGGACACTAAAAGGTGGCAGTCGTACTCGGGTAGATGAGTAAAATTGAGTAAAATCGACTGTATCTGTTCTGTTATGTACTTCTCACCGTTATAGGCAGCCAGAATAACGTTTATTTTTCTCATAGTGTCTCAGCGTTCGGAAGATTCATGAGCTAAATCACCGGAAAGTATCGGCGATTTAGCTGTAAGACAGTCGTGCCCAACATCAAAACTTATTGATAATTTCAGTTAGCGCCTTGTCCCAATCGGACAGGGCAATTCCCAGAGCTTTAATCTTTTCACCGTCCAGCACTGAATACGCCGGACGTTTTGCCGGAGTAGGGTACTGCGCGGTGGTAACTGCGCTCAGCGCAGGCTTTTTCTCGATGCGTCCTTTAGAAACGGCAACGTCAAAGATTCTATCGGCAAATTCGAACCATGAAACTTCACGATTGCCGCCGTAGTGATAAATGCCGCCCGCAGCATCCTGCTGGAGCAGTTTGATGATTGCCGTAGCAAGGTCACCGGCGTAGGTCGGACATCCGCGTTGATCGCCAACGATGCCAAGTGCATCACGTTTTTCCGAAAGCTTAACCATGGTTTTTACGAAATTATTGCCATACTCGCTAAATACCCAGGCGGTACGAATAATCGCGGCGTCGGGCAGTACGGATTGAACCGCATGCTCACCGTCTAATTTCGTCTTGCCGTAAACACCCAACGGAGCCGTTGGATCGGTTTCTAAATACGGCTGGGTGCCTTGGCCATCAAATACATAGTCAGTAGAAACGTGAATCAGCTTCGCACCGCTTGAGCGCGCTGCCAGTGCCAGATTTTCAGGCCCTTGTGTGTTAACCCGTGCCGCTGCTTCCGGCTCGCTTTCCGCTTTATCAACGCCAGTGTAGGCACCGGCATTAACAATGGCATCGGGTTTCCATGTATTTACAACTTCTTCAACCTGAGAGGCGTTGCCGATATCCAGTTCCGCAGAACCGAGTGCTTTAACGTGCCAGCCCTCAGGTAAGCGGTCCTGGAAACAGCGCCCCAGTTGGCCGTTGGCGCCGGTCAGTAAAATTTTCATTTCACCAGTTCCCGCAGTGGTTTCCCAAGTTTGTCTTTCTCTGACAAAAGAGGGTTATCGATTGGCCACTCAATGCCGACTTCCGGGTCATTCCAGATTAAACACGCCTCAAGCTCGGGCGCATAATAATTGGTGCATTTATACTCAAAATCAGCAACGTCAGACAGAACGACAAACCCGTGTGCCAAACCTGGTGGTACCCAAAATTGGGTTTTGTTTTCTTCAGAAAGCAGCACGCCGTGCCACTTGCCGAAAGAGGGAGAATCGGGACGAATGTCTACGGCAACGTCATAGACCTCGCCGCGCACCACGCGAACCAGTTTTCCTTGAGGATTGGCGGTTTGAAAATGCATGCCGCGCAATACGCCTTTGGAAGAGCGCGAGTGGTTGTCCTGCACAAACTCCAGGTCAATATTCAACATTTCTTGATAACGTTTTTTCTCAAACGTTTCTAGAAAGAAACCACGGCTATCACCAAAGATTTTTGGCTGGATAATTTTCACGCCGACGAGAGGCGTATCGATGATTTCCATGTTAGATTTCCTTGGATTCAATCAGCTGTGTCAGATATTTGCCATAGCCGGTTTTAGCCAGAACTTTCGCTTGTTCAGCAACTTGCTCACGCGAAATCCAGCCTTTACGGAAGGCAATCTCTTCAAGGCAGGCCACTTTGAAGCCCTGACGTTTCTCAATAGTGTGAATAAATTGAGAAGCTTCAAGCAGGCTATCGTGAGTGCCGGTGTCTAACCAGGCAAAGCCGCGGCCCAACTGTTCAACCTTCAGCTTACCTAAATCCATGTACATCTGGTTCAAGGTGGTAATTTCCAGCTCACCGCGATGAGAAGGTTTGATCTGCTTGGCCATTTCAACCACGTGATGGTCATAGAAGTAAAGGCCGGTCACCGCCCAGTTGGAGCGCGGGTGAGTCGGTTTCTCTTCAATGGAAATCGCACGATTGTCGGTGTCAAACTCAACCACACCAAAACGCTCAGGGTCCATAACCTGATAGCCGAAGACGGTAGCACCATCACTATTTTGAACAGCGTGTTCCAACTTACGGCCGAAACTTTCACCGAAGAAGATATTGTCGCCTAATACCAGCGCACATTTGTCTCCGGCAATAAAGTCTTCACCAATAATAAAGGCCTGAGCCAAACCGTCTGGGCTTGGCTGAATAGCAAAACTTAAATTAATACCAAACTGTGATCCATCACCTAACAGGCGAACAAATGCTTCGTTATCTTCAGGTGTCGTAATAATCAATATATCTTTAATGCCAGCCAGCATTAATACAGAGATTGGGTAATACACCATTGGCTTATCATAAATAGGGAGCAGCTGCTTCGACACACCGCGGGTAAGGGGATATAAACGCGTTCCTGAACCACCAGCCAGAATGATACCTTTCATGATACTGTCACCTTAAAATTTATTTTGTAAGACCAAGACGCTCAGTCCAAGTACCCGCTTTAATAGTATTTACCCACTCGAAGTTCTGCAGATACCATTCAACCGTTTTACGAATTCCGCTTTCAAACGTTTCTTCCGGTTTCCAACCTAATTCACGATCAATTTTGCTTGCATCAATAGCATAACGTTTGTCGTGACCAGGACGGTCGGCAACCCAGGTAATTAAATCACGGTAGTGTTTAACACCTTCAGGTTTCTGTGGAACGAGTTCTTCCAGTAAATCGCAAATAGTATTAACGACATCGATATTCTGGCGCTCATTGTGACCGCCGATATTGTAAGTTTCGCCAATTTTGCCTTCGGTAACCACTTTGTACAGCGCACGTGCGTGGTCTTCTACATAAAGCCAGTCACGGATTTGATCGCCTTTGCCATAAACTGGAAGCGGTTTTCCGGCCAACGCGTTGAGGATAATCAGTGGGATCAGCTTCTCGGGGAAGTGATACGGACCGTAGTTATTCGAGCAGTTGGTGACCAGCGTAGGAAGGCCGTAGGTACGAGTCCAGGCTCTGACCAGATGGTCACTGGCCGCTTTGGTGGCGGAGTAGGGACTGCTTGGTGAATACGGCGTTTCTTCGGTGAACAGGTCGTCCACGCCGTGCAAGTCACCATAAACTTCATCGGTAGAAATATGGTGGAAACGGAAATCCGCTTTCTTGTCTTCAGCCAAACTTAACCAATAGCGACGTGCTGCTTCCAACAGAGTGTAGGTACCCACCACGTTAGTTTGTACGAAAGCACCCGGGCCATCAATAGACCGGTCTACGTGACTTTCTGCAGCCAAATGCATTATCGCATCAGGTTGGTAGTCCGCAAAAATAGCGTTAAGGGCTTCAGCATCACAAATATCAATTTGAGCGAACTGATAACGTGAATCATCACTGACCGGTGCCAAAGATGCAAGATTACCGGCGTAGCTCAGATTATCAATAACGAGTACGCTGTCTTGGGTATTTTGAATAATATTTCTTGCGACGGCCGAGCCAATAAAGCCAGCACCACCTGTTACGATAATTTTCATTTTGTCCTCAACAAATAAAGTAAAGCAAAGGGGAGTCGTTACTTCCAATACCGCTTGTGCATACTAAGTTTTTGGGCCCATCTGAAAGGCAGGGTTTTATAATTCTTCCCTAACTTATATCCAGCAATTTTCATAAAGTTATTAATGCACGCGCGCGGGAGATACATCACTCCGTGTTTGAGCAAGAATCGTAGCTCAGAAAAAATAAACTTCTTTCCTTCTCCCCCCGCACCACCGAAGTTATCGTGTATCCAGGTTTCCTTTCCATGAAATACGCCAATATCAAAATAGCGTTTGAATTCTTCAAGTGAAGTATAATTATGAGAGTGTCGGACGATAGCTTCTGCCTCGTAGGCAACTTTATATCCCGCTAACACGGCTTTTCCGGCATAAAACATATCTTCGCCGAGAATAGTATTAGAAGGGAACCCACCTAATTCTTTAAATACCGAAATGCGGTAGGCAGCGAACGAGTTTGAGGTGAAAACAGTTTTAAGACCAACCTCGGGGATGTCCTCCCGGGTGTAAACATGATTTTGTGCTGTGTAATTAAAGTTTCGAGCATGTCTGGATATCGGCGTTGCGTCTCGGTGGGGTAACTGGCGACCGTAGGCGCATGCGACTTTGGGATCTTCGAAGGTTGCTACCAGTCTTTGCAGGCTTCCTTCTTCGGGGATCGCATCCTGTGTTAGAAATATCACAATTTCGCAATCTGCCGGGGCTAACTCAACGGCCAGGTTTCTCGTTCCTCCGTGATTGAATTCCTGACTGCTGATACTAACGACTTTAAATCCGGCCTGTTCTGCTAAAACGGCGGTTCCGTCGCGACTCCCGGAATCAATAACAAGAACATCAAGGTCGTCAGGTGCATACTTTTTAATGCTCTCTATTGATTCTTTCCAAACTCCACCACCGTTGAAGGTGGGTATAGCCAGACAATATTTCATCATCTTTTCCTGGATTCGCCAGAGATGAATAATATGACCCCGGGCATCAAGTTGCTCACCTTGGGTTAAGCTGCGAGACCCGGGATCGTAGTGTTAATCCCAATTACGAATGTAGTAGCCGCTTTCAATCGCGCTGTTTAGGCCGGTAATCGTTGGTACGATTTGGCTGACTACGCGGTTCCAACGTGCGATTGGTGCGGTAGTTACATAGACGATGTCATAGGGCTGGAGCTGGAAGTTAGTGCTCAGTACCATTGACGATGCGTCTTTTGCATTCAGCTGATAGATATTGGCAATTTTGCCCTTATCGTTTTTATCAGCCAGTTTGCCCTCACGAGTGCTGCGAATAACAAAGATACCGGTCGCATCGGCCAAATCTTGCGAAATGCCGTTAGCATTGCCCAGAGCTTCTGCCAGGGTCATGCCGCTGCGGTCCATTTTCAATGTACCTGGTTTAATCACTTCACCCATTACGAACACTTTCAGGTCATCGTTACGCGGGACATAAAGGATATCTCCCGGGTAAAGCAGACGGTTTTGAGTTAAGTCACCGTCCTGCATTAACGCTTCCAGCGACAAATGCTCATCGCGACCATTGTGGGTTAAAACAACATCACGCCAATCAGCGTTGGCAGTCAGACCGCCTGCGGCATTGATTGCGTCAATCACGGTCAGTGGAATATTGGTAATCGGCTGCTGACCCGAGGTAACCACTTCGCCCGTCACGTAGGCTTTTTGCGAGCGGAACGAGGCAATGCTGACATCGACCTGCGGGCTTTCTACGAAAGTCGCCAGCCTTTTGGCGATGGTGGTGCGAACTTCACCCAGCGTCAGGCCTGCAACGTGCACCTTGCCTATATAAGGATAGAAAATATTGCCATCGGCACCTACCCAGTTACCGGTATCGCTAGCACTACGATATTGTCCCGCAGGCGTAGTCAACTCTGGGTGGTCATAGACAGTTACCATCAGCACGTCGCCAATGCCGATGTGATACTGGTAACTCTTGAGTGTGGTGTCCAACTGAAGGTTAGGGCGCGCAATAATAGGGGCGGGTTGCATGGTGGCAACAAGCCCTGGCGTCATTGGATAAATGTTTACCAGTTTGTCCAAATCGTAATCGCTGTCTGGAACCTCAACGACGTTTTTATTTCCGGTGGTTAACGACTGTCCCGGTACAACTGTACAGCTGCTCAAAAAGCCCACAGCAAAGAATAGCGCAGAAAGTTTAAACAGATTTTTGTGCATAGGTTTCAGACCATCTCGATTTTTAAGAGTCACTGTCTACATCACTTTCCGGCCAGGTGATAATGAATAGACACAAGTACAAGTAATTGTGCCGGTACTTTAACTCGGCAGCGCGGAAAATTGTGAAAAATCACGCGTTGTTTCTAGAGTTTTCAGACTACGACTTAGAAAAGGTAACGCTACCGCCCTTGGCTTGTAGCAACCAATTCGCTAAAAAAATGTATATAATCTCAGTGCAGACTCCAGCTAACAGACAATAACAGCCCTTTAGTTCCAAATAAAATAGCTTTTCTAATTTATTTCTTTGAGCCTTAGAAAGAGTTACTGCGAGCTAGAATAAATTTTTGTTCCGCACTTGCCGTTTTTAAAATCATGAACTACGTCAGCAATAAATGTGTACTCTAAGGTTGAAAACATTGAGTTTAGTTATTCGTTTCAGCCTCGGTTTCTTTCTCGTTTCTTGTGCTAAAGAGAGCTTTTGGCGGCAAATTCTCTTTAGTACAAGTCAACGTTTGTATACCTTTCTTCTCACCTAAAATCTCTAGTTTCATATTTATATAAGGAGCATTATAAAATTTAAATGCACTTAAAATTTCTTTGCTTACTTGCGTTGTTATTTTTTTACGTCGCAAAGAAAGATTATCATTTATGTTCTCGCCAGGTTTTTTTACAGTGTTTTCGCGCATGGATAGAGCAGTTTTTGAGGGTTTTCTACTTAAGAGTCCCTTAACAACAGCTTCTAGCGCTGAACAGCTCCTATAATTGTCGCTTAAATGTTCAACTAGGAAGATTCCTAATTCGCGCATCATATCAATTTGGGAGTCACTCAGCTAGCGTATTTTTTATGTAAAACGCTATGTTTTTCAAGGTTTTTTGATTGCATCTTTTTGAGACCTATCCATGGCACAATGTGTAAGTATATATATAACGATTGGTTTGGATTCGCAATACCTTAATGCATTTTAAACTAAGGTTTTTTCTGTAACATAACCATGCATTTGCCTCATAAAAGGCACTTTATGGACTAGGGTAATCGCCTAAAATCAACGTTTCTTATGGATAAATTGGCTAAGCAGCCTTGTCAGGTGGGCCGATAAGAGGGGTTGAGTCATTTCTTAGATAATCACGCCTGTCATTTTCACACTCGATACTTAATTCAGAACTCAGCAGGAGAAGTTTTCTGTACTTTCTCTCGTTTTTATCCCTTTTCGCCTTGTGAATTAATTTCTGTTCTAAACTAATAGTCACCTATGTCGCATATTTATAGCCACTCGGTCAAAAATAATAAGAGTATTAATGATTAATTAAGAATACGTTTAATTTTCAGGGTAGGGGGCGTTTTTACACTATTAAAGTGTTTACGTTCTGAACAAAATAATGTGGGTGATTTCGAGCGCTGCGCATGGGCTAACAACAAATGAATAAGAAACGCAAAAATAAGCAAGAACGCGGCTTCCTGACGCACTACCTATAAGCGTTATAATATAACAGTCCTATGTGTCTTCATTTACCCGCAGGCTGAGTTCCGCTAAGTACCGGCATTACCTTACGAATAAGCTCCATAAATTTTAACAGCCGCGCAGGATAGTAACTGGCATAGGGATAAACCAGATAAACGGGCAATGGCTTGGCTCGCCATTGCGGCAGAATATTGACCAGACTGCCGTCGGTAATGTTCTCCTTAACAATCCACGCTGAGATAATGGCGGCGCCTAATCCTGCTTCTGCCGCTTTACGGGCGGCATAGAGACTGTCGGTGCTCATTTTGGGCACAATATCAAAGTGGACGTTTTCATTTGTAGTTTCGTGACGCAGGGTGACCTCATTGCGGTAATAGGTGCTGAGGGCAATCCAGGGCAGCTCGGTAAGATCATTAATTTTTTCAATCTTGGGAAAGCGAGCCAGCAGAGTAGGTGAGGCTATAACGATACGTGGCACTTCAGCCAGCAGCACGGCTACGATTGACGGGTCGGTGATTTCACCGACCTGAATCGCACAGTCAATGTGCTCAGCGATAAAATCCGGTGAGCGATCATTGAGCATCCAGTCAACCGACATATTGGTGTAGCGCTGCAGGTACTCGGTCAGCGGCGTAATGAGCTGGTCCTGGCCAAACGCGTGTGGCGCCCGCACGCGCAGTACGCCTTCAGGCTCGTCACTTGCACCGTGCAGTTCATCTTCAAGTGCATTCCAGCGTTCAATTAGCAGTTTTGCATGGCGAAAACAGCGCTGGCCGTCGTCGGTGAGCTTCATGGCGTGGGTGGTGCGCAGGATAAGTTTTGCGCCCAGCATTCGCTCCAGCGCCTGCAGTCTTCGACTTACGGTAGGTTGGCTGGTCTGCATTTGCTGTGCAGCAGCCGAAAGGCTGCCGCTTTCCACGATGCGTATAAAGGTGTGCATCAGGTCTATGCGGTCAATGCCGCTTTGAAATGTCTTATTCATACGTAATACGTATAACAGTTTTACCTTTCCGGTGGCTACCACAGAATTTCGTCTTGGCTACTATTGGCCGCAGTTTTTAGACCGATAAAATAAGACACCCAAGGACACAGCATGTCTGAATTGCAAAACACTCAAAATTTGGATTTAGCGGAGACAGCCGCACTTCCAGGAAAAATGGTTTTTACCTTAGCGGCGGGCGCCGGCTTGAGCGTGGCCTCTATTTATTACAGCCAGCCGATGCTGGGCATAATGGGGCCGGGTCTCAATGCCACCCTAAGTGAAACTGGCATGGTGCCAACGCTGACTCAAATCGGTTACGCGCTGGGCATTCTGTTTCTTATTCCGCTCGGTGACCGTTTTGACCGACGTACTATCATTTTGTTGAAAAGCTTGCTGCTGACGGTAGCGCTATTAATGTGCGGATTCGCGCCGGGGATCCACAGTCTGCTGGTGACCAGTTTGCTGATTGGGGCGGCGGCAACGCTGGCGCAGGACATTGTACCCGCCTCGGCCGCACTGGCGCCTGCTGCTCAGCGGGGTAAAACCGTCGGTACAGTAATGACCGGTTTACTGGTGGGAATATTGCTTTCTCGCGTAGTCAGCGGCGTGGTGGCCGAATATTTTGGTTGGCGGGCTATGTATCAACTGGCGGCGGTTAGCGTAGCGCTGGTGGGGGTTGCACTGTGGCGAGTGTTGCCGCGCTTTACGCCCGGCACCGACATGAGCTACACGGCGCTGCTGCTCTCGATGCGTCATTTATGGTTACGTTATAAAACACTGCGTCGTGCAGCACTCTCGCAAGGGCTGCTTTCAGTTGGATTTAGCGCATTTTGGTCAACGCTGGCGATTATGCTCAGTGAAACCTACCACTTAGGCAGCGGCATAGCGGGTGCTTTTGGGCTAGCGGGTGCCGCTGGTGCGCTGGCTGCGCCGCTGGCAGGAAAGTTGGCCGACCGACAGGGTCCGGCGAAAGTTACGCAGTTGGGATCGGCGTTGGTAATGGTGTCGTTTGCCGCTATGTTTCTGCTGCCGCTGCTTTCACCCCACGCGCAGTTGGTGCTGATTGTGCTCAGCGCCGTCGGGTTCGACCTTGGCGTGCAGGCCACGCTGGTTTCACATCAGACGCTGGTCTATGGATTAGAACCTGCCGCACGCGGTCGTCTTAACGCGCTGCTGTTTACCGTGGTGTTTATCGGCATGGCGATCGGATCTGCATTGGGCAGTAAAGCGTTAGAATTAGCCGGCTGGCAGGGCGTCGTGGCATTGGCCACCCTTGCAGGAGCAGGCAGTCTGCTGGTGCGCGTGATGAGTCGCAGGATATAAGCGTGTTTCCCTTCACTGCGCCCCCATCTTCTGAAGCTCAGGCTTTATAAAGCACGACATTTATAAAGCACACACTGCTCACTTGGCTACTGGTTCAAATTACTTTAAAAGTGTAGCCTGTGGGCAAGGTGGCATCACCACAGTGCTTTGAAGAGGAAGAAAACAATGACTATCGAATACGCAATCGTTGCAGGCGGCTGTTTCTGGTGTACGGAAGCGGTATTTAAGGACGTGATCGGTGTTGAAACGGTTGAGAGCGGCTACATCGGCGGTTTGACCGAGAACCCGACCTATGAACAAGTGTGTTCGGGCGAGACGGGTCATGCAGAAGCCATCCGTATCGGTTATGACGCTGACAAACTTAACTACGGTGACGTGCTGGATATCAGTTTTGCCACCCATGACCCTACGCAGTTAAACCGTCAGGGTAATGACATCGGCACCCAGTATCGTTCAGCTATTTTTCCGCTAAACGAACAGCAGAAAGTGCAAGCCGAAGCGGCAATTGTGCGCGCGCAGGAAGACAACACCCAACCGGTGGTTACCACCATCGAGCCGCTGGCGACCTGGTATCCCGCTGAGAACTACCATCAGGATTATTGGGAAGGAGCAGGGCAACGCAACGGTTACTGCATGGCAGTGATCCCGCCGAAATTGCAGAAATTGCGTAAAAGCTTTGCCAACCGCACTAAATCTTTGCAGGGGCAGTAAGCCTGAGCCATTATTCTTGCAGCGCGGCCTCACGGGGTTTGCGCTGCTTCATAATACGATGCAGGTTGCTCTCGAGCCATTCAGCCAAGCCGGTAACCTGATCTTTAACCTCAATACCCAAAGGTGTCAGGCTGTATTCGACGTGCGGCGGAACCACCGGATAAGACACGCGGTCAATAAATCCGTCATCCTCCAGCGACTGCAGCGTTTGAGCCAGCATTTTTTCGCTCACCCCGCCAATCCTTCTGCGCAACTCACTGAATCGCAAAGTTTCTTCGCTTAATGAAATAAGCACCAACAGGCCCCAACGACTGGTGATGTGGCGCAGGATCTCGCGTGAGGGGCAGTCTGCACTCATTAACTCACCGCGGCGTACTTGTTCAACAAAAGAAAGTTCAGACCTAGGTTGGTCGATTAGCGCGATATTCTCACCGGTTATATCGATAGAAGATTTATTCATCATTATTTTCCATACTAACTAAAGGGTGCGTACTTACATAAAGTTAGTATAACGCATAGCATGGGGTCAAGCGAAGCCGCTTAAGCCTCATTAGCGGCTACTTCTTAACTATTATTAAGTCACTGCTAATCATTCGCCGCAACAACACATTGGAGAATAACTATGTACGCAATTACCGGTGCTACCGGCCAACTTGGCCGTTTGGTGATCAATGCTCTGCTGAAAACCGTGCCTGCCGACCAAATTATTGCTGCCGTGCGTAGCCCTGAAAAAGCCCAAGACTTGGCTGACCTCGGCGTGGTAGTGCGTAAAGCCGACTATTCCCAGTCAGAAACGCTGGATGCGGCATTTAACGGGGTGGACAAAGTGCTGCTCATTTCTTCGAACGAGCTGGACAAGCGTCAGGCGCAGCATCATGCCGTGATTGATGCGGCCAAAAGAGCCGGCGTAAAACTGCTGGCCTACACCAGCATTCTGCACGCAGACACCACGCCGTTGGGACTGGGCGCTGACCATCGCGCCACGGAAACGGCACTCGTTGAATCCGGCCTGCCGGTGGTGGTGTTACGCAACGGATGGTATACCGAAAATTATGCTGCCAGCATTGCTCCGGCGTTGGCGCACAACGCATTCATTGGCTCAGTGGGCGAGGGGCGTATTTCCTCGGCGGCGCGTATCGACTACGCCGAGGCTGCCGCCGCCGCTCTGGTACTAGACGGACAAGCGGGGAAAATTTACGAGTTGGCGGGTGACACGTGTTACTCCTTGGCTGAATTTGCCGCAGAAATTGCCCGCCAGTCGGGTAAAACGGTGGACTATGTCAATCTTCCCGAGAGTGACTTCGCCCAGGCGTTGATGGGGGCGGGTCTGCCCGAAGCGCTATCGCTGATGCTGGCTGATTCCGACGCGGGTGCCAGCAAAGGGGGGCTGTTTGACGACAGCCATACCCTCAGCAAACTGATTGGTCGCCCGACAACCGACTATAAATCAGTCATTGCCGACACGTTGGCCTCACTCTGATTCAAGAATGAGAGATAGATAGCGCCTTGGTGAAAATTACAGCGTATTTTTAATCGCTTATTTTTGGAAATTTGAAACAGATCACAAGCATCCACAAGATGTTTGTGGTCGTTTTGTTTAATAAGTGTGCGAGAAGGCAAAATATTGTACTGATTACGCGAATTATAACGATTTAAAATGAGGTTTTTTTTGCCACGCTCCAAGAGAATAGGGTAGCATCTTTCGCCGTTGCCGGTTTTAACCCCTCGTTAACCTCGGTAGGTCAAGAATAATACAGTGGCGAAAAGCCACGAAAGGCGTCAGCAATTGCAATCGTTTGCTCATGTTGAAGGCTGGGCGTGAAAGAATTCTTTTGGAGAACAGGTAAGAAATGAAACGACATAAAAAAACTGCGGAAGAAAAACACGCAGCCAAAAGGCGTTGGCTGGATTCTCATGAGGAAGGTTATCACAAGAGTATGGGCAATCGTCAGGTTCAGATGATTGCTATCGGGGGCTCTATCGGTACCGGTCTGTTTTTAGGCGCCGGTGCGCGTCTGCAAATGGCCGGTCCTGCGCTGGCGTTGGTTTATCTGGTATGCGGTATCTTCTCATTCTTTATTCTGCGCGCGCTGGGCGAACTGGTTTTACACCGGCCAACCAGCGGCAGCTTCGTATCCTACGCCCGTGAGTTTCTGGGTGAAAAAGCCTCTTACGTCGCCGGCTGGATGTATTTTCTCAACTGGGCGATGACCGGTATTGTGGATATCACCGCCGTGGCGCTGTATATGCACTATTGGGGCACCTTTGGCGACGTACCTCAGTGGATGTTTGCACTCGCGGCATTAGCGATAGTGGCGACCATGAACATGATTGGTGTGAAGTGGTTCGCCGAAATGGAGTTCTGGTTTGCGCTTATCAAGGTGGCGGCGATTGCCATCTTCCTCATCGTGGGCGTGGTGTTCCTCGGCACCGGTAAAGAGTTAGCGGGTCAGCCGACCGGTCTACATCTTATAACCGACAACGGCGGTATATTCCCGCACGGTCTGCTGCCTGCGCTGGTGTTGGTGCAGGGCGTCGTCTTCGCCTTTGCCGCCATTGAGCTGGTGGGTACCGCGGCCGGTGAAACCAAAGAGCCTGAAAAAATTCTGCCTAAGGCCATTAACAGCGTTATCTGGCGTATCGCGTTGTTCTACGTTGGGTCCGTGGTGCTATTGGTGCTGCTGCTGCCTTGGAATGCCTATCAGGCGGGTCAGAGTCCGTTTGTGACCTTCTTTAGCAAACTGGGCGTGCCGTACATTGGTACCATCATGAACATCGTGGTGCTGTCTGCGGCGCTGTCGAGCCTGAATTCGGGTCTGTACTCCACCGGCCGTATTCTGCGTTCACTGTCGATGGGCGGTTCTGCGCCTAAGTTCATGTCCAAAATGAGCAAGCAGCAGGTGCCGTACGCTGGTATTCTGGTCACCGTGGCGATTTACATCGTTGGCGTGGTGCTAAACTACTACGTGCCGTCGCAGGTGTTTGAAATCGTTCTGAACATAGCGTCACTGGGTATTCTGAGCTCGTGGGGCTTTATCGTGGTTTGCCAGATGAAACTGCGTAAGGCCATTAAAGAGGGTAAGGCGAAAGAGGTCTCCTTCAAGATGCCGGGCGCACCGTTCACTTCGTGGCTAACTTTGCTGTTCCTGGGCAGCGTGCTGGTACTGATGGCATTTGACTACCCAAATGGCACCTACACCGTGGCGACGATCCCCCTGCTGGTTATTCTGCTGGTGTTTGGCTGGTTCGGCCTGCGCAACCGTGCTAAAGAAGTGAAGGCACTGGAGCAGGAACACGCCGAGAGTTTTGACGCGAAATAAGTGTTATCGGTGTTAACAAAAACGGCCGCCTATTGAGGGGGCCGTTTTTATATCTCACCAGCTTATGTCTGCCTGGTAAAACTAGGGTTTAGCGCCCAGCGTAAAGCTAAACTCACCGACGCCCTCGATGCCGCCGGTCACCGTGTCGCCTGGGTTGATCGCGCCCACTCCTGCTGGCGTACCGGTATAAATCAAGTCACCCGCTTTGAGCTCGACGGCCTGCGAAAGATAGCTGATAACGTCGGCGACCTGCCAAATCTGATCGCTCAGGTCGCCAATTTGACGGGGCTCACCGTTAACATTGAGCCAAATTTTACCCTGCACCGGATGACCCACCTTACTGACCGGCAGTAGCGCAATTGTCGGTGCTGATGCATCAAACCCTTTGGCAAAGTCCCATGGGCGACCCATCTTTTTAGCCGTGGCCTGCAGGTCACGTCGTGTTAAGTCGACACCTGCCGAATAGCCCCAAACGTGCTCCAGCGCCTGCTCAACGGCAATGTTTTTGCCGCCCTTGCCGATGGCAACCACTAGCTCAACTTCATGGTGCAAGTCAGAGGTCAGAGTGGGATAAGGGACTTCTCCCTCAGCAGGCACTACGGCATCGGCCGGCTTGGCGAAAAAGAACGGTGGCTCGCGATCAGGGTCGTGACCCATTTCACGGGCGTGCTCGGAATAATTGCGGCCAACGCAGTACACGCGGCGCAGCGGGAAGCGGGCGTCTTGCCCCTCGACTGCCAGTGATGCAGCTTGCGGTACGGGGATAACGAATTCAGTCATTTTCACTCTGCCATTTGTTGATTGATAATAAACGGACGGTCAAAAAGTTCTACGAATAAGTCTATCCAATGTACTCAGAGTGTTAACCACATGCAACGGGACCCGATGCAAGCATCGGGTCCTAAGGGTACATCCTATACGTTACCCATTTTTAATTAACGGTAGCGCGGTGCTGCTTGGCTTTGTAAAAACTCAGGCAACAGCGCTTTACGGGCGTTATCCAGCGCCAGCCATCTGTTTTCATCCTGCAGCGGCGGAATAGTGACCGGCTCTCTTTTGTCGAAGCCCGCCAGGGCGGCGTCAACCAGCTCGCCGACTTCCATCACACCCTGAATATCATCGACATTTTTGCCGCCTTTTTCCCAAATGTCTGTACGCGTTGCCGCCGGCAATACCACTTGGAAATACACGCCGCTGTGGGCCAGTTCGACCTGCAGCGACTGGGTAAACGCCAGTACAAAGGCCTTGCTGGCGGCATAAACCGGACCACTGATTTCAGGGGCCAAGGCCAGCACCGAGGCAATGTTGATCACTGCACCGTGCGGGTGTTTTTGCAGGCCGTCGAGCGCCACGCGTGACAGACGCGCCAATGAATTAACGTTCAGGCGGATTAACCCGTCGATGGCATCGGCGTCTGAGTCATTAAATTTACCCGGCAGCGTTGACCCAGCATTGTTGATCAGCAGTGAAATCGCCGGGGTATCACGAATGAGCTGCTCAAGGCTTTTCAGGCTGGTTGAGTCGGTGAGATCAGCAGGGAACACGCGAATGTTAACTCCGGTTTTGCCACTGAGTTCTACAGCGAGTTTTTCCATTTTAGCGCCGTCACGTGCGACCAAAATGAGGTCATAACCGCGGTCGGCTAGTCTTGCCGCGAAGGTTGCGCCTATTCCGGTTGATGCGCCGGTGACCAATGCTAAAGGTTTGGCTACTGATGTCTGGCTCATGTTGGTATTCCTTTATGATGGAGATTGACAGTGTGGTTTCATAATTAAACTGAATGATTTTTATCACTGGGGGTTTTATAATGCAACCAGATTGTTTTTTCTGCGTCTTTAGTAGCACGGAGTGATAAATGAAACGCACCAGCTTTAACGACAGCGTTTGCCCGGTAGCGCGCTCACTTGATTTGATTGGCGACTGGTGGACGCTGCTGATCGTACGCGACTCACTGGGCGGCATCAGGCGCTTTAGCGAGTTTCAGCGCAGTTTGGGCGCGGCTAAAAATATTTTAAGTACGCGGCTTAAGGCGCTGGTAGCTGAGGGGATTTTGGATATTGGTCCGGCTTCCGACGGGTCGGCGTATCAGGAGTATGTGCTTACCCAAAAGGGAAAAGATCTTTATCCGATACTCATCGCGCTTGGGCAGTGGGGTAATCACTATCTTTTTGCCGAAAATGAGGCCTGCAGCCGCGCGGTAGATAAACTCCATCAGCAGCCTGTCGCGACGATTAAACTGCATGCGCAGGACGGCCGCCCGCTGAGTGCCGAAGACATTCAGGTAATACCTGGAAAATCTGTGAGTAAAAACTGAAACAGTCTTAAAAGCCTGATATCAGTTTTTACTCAGTTTTAATACTTTCAACGAGGTGGGCTAACGGCTATAGGTTGTCCATGAGTTGGTGGATAATTTCTCCGACGCGTTTAATGGCCTGTCGGTCAATTTTCTCGTCAAGCTGCGCATAGTTGATGCGCATACAGTTACGGTATTTGCCCGAGGCGGAGAAAATTGATCCGACGGCAATTTGAATCTTTTCAGGTTCAAGCATTCGGTTAAGTCTTTGGGTATCGATTTTTTCGTCGAGCTCAATCCACAGTAAAAATCCGCCCTGTGGTCGGCTGACCCGCACACCCTGCGGAAAATACTTCATCACCCAGTCGGTCATCACACAAAGATTTAGCTGATACTGATTACGCACGCGGCGCAGATGCGCCTGATAATGACCTTCCTCGATAAAGTCGACCATCGCCAGCTGCGGTTGGGTGGCAGTATTGCCGGTGCTGATATATTTCATGTGAATAGCGCGGTCGCGATACCTGCCCGGTGCTATCCAACCGACCCGTAAACCGGGGGCCACCGTTTTTGAAAAAGAGCTGCACAACAGGACGCGGCCATCGTCGTCGAAGGAATAGATCGTTGCCGGTCGCGGATATTGGTAGGATAAATCACCGTAAACGTCGTCTTCAATAATCGCGATGTCGTAGCACTGTGCCAGACGCAGCAGCGCCATTTTACGATCGTCGGGCATGTTGTAGCCGAGTGGGTTATTACAGGTCGGCGTGAGTTGTATTGCTTTAATTGGCCATTGTTCGAGCGCCAGCTCCAGCGCTTCAATGCTGATGCCGGTAATCGGGTCTGTCGGGATTTCAAGCGCTTTCATGCCAAAACCCTTCAAGGTTTGCATGGCACCGTGAAAGCTTGGTGAGTCTACCGCCACGATATCACCCACTTCACAGACAGAGCGTATGGCAATAGAAAGCGCCTCGTGACAGCCGGTGGTAATGACCAGGTTTTCCGCATCGATATGGCTGCCGCTGTCAATCATCAGGCGTGCAATTTGGTCACGCAGTTCTTTTGAACCGTCGATAATATCGTAGTACAGCATGCTGTTGTCGGTGCGCTGGGCCACGCGTGCCATCGCTCGATTTAACGGCTTCAGGCTCGGCAGCGTAAGGTCTGGCGTTCCGCCGCCCAATGCCACCATGCCGGGAATGACGCGGCTGGTAATTTGCCCCAGCACCAGATCCCACTGTGAAATATCAACCGGACGCTGCGGTGAGCGGCATACGGCGGGCAGGGCGGCGAGGTGCTTGCTGATAGAAACAAAATAGCCCGATTTAGGGCGAGCTACCACCAGATGACGATCCTCAAGCGATCGGTAAGCCTGCTGAACGGTGCTGACACTCACGCCGTGTTCAGTGCTTAAAGTTCTTACCGAGGGCAGCCGCTGACCGGCCGGATATAATCCCTGTTCAATTCGTTCACCTAATACATTGGCTAAATGCTCATAGCGATTCATGGTCACACCTGATTGCAGTACAGATAGCGTTAATCTACGCCTAAATCTGTGCTCCTGGCTAGATCTGTACGGTTAAATTAATTAAAAACTGAGTCTGTATTGTTTGTCGGCGTTGTTAGATCCTATGTGCAGGGTTAACAGGAGGCGTCAAAATGAAAAGAATCTGTGAGTGTGACCAATTTACAAGCCAACGGGTAACGAGTGCTGCGGCAGAAGTCAGTATGCATCAGAGTGTCGAAAGCGGCGAAGGTAAAACGACACATGTTATTGATGAGAATAAAGTCAATGAGAAGCCGGGTGTTTGGATTGCATTTGTCAGAGCGATTAATCACTGGCACGAACGACGCCAGACGCTGAAGATCCTCCGCGGGCTTAACAGCACTCAGCTGAAAGACATTGGACTGTCGTGCGGCGACGTCGATAAACTGTATGGTAATCGAGATGATAATCGCAAAGTGTGGCCCAATTGGCCGAAGTAACATTTTGCTCCCCCATCCTAATCTGTCCCCGCGGAACAACGCGGGGGCAGGGATTAAAAGAAAGTCGTCACCTCTCCTACGCAGCGATACTCATCGTCAATCAGCGGCAGATAACGCCACTTGTCAAAAGCCGTGCATGGATGCGAAATTCCACAGCCGACCCAGTCTCCCACAGCCAAAGGCAGCTCCGCGGGGATCCGCAGGTAGGCATGCTGATCGTTGACTGCAGTAATCACACTCTCAGAGGCAGAACGCGGATTTTCCCCATCGCGGTCGCGGAAAAAATGTGGCAACGGCAGGTCCTGATCGAAAGGTACGTCACGGCGGCCAAAGTCCAGAATAGCTAATTCCGGCTCAGGGCGAGACAATACGCGGCCCCAAATCTCCAAGGTCGATTGGAAACTGTATTCGGCATGGGGCTGGGAAAACGGGGCGATGCGAGCATAAAGGCCGTCGTCATGAGCCATATATGCACCTGAGCGGATCAGTGTCACGCTTGGCTGACTGAGTTTTACGCCGGAAAAAGTGTCAACCACGATATCAAAGAAGGTGCCGCCGCCGGCACTGAGTAGTACTTCTCCTGCTGAAAACAGCTTTTCGTTGTCAATCGCCCGTGCTGCGGCAATCATGGTGGCGCAGTAATGTCTTACTGCCGCCAGTGACGCTTCGCTGCGGTCTCCGGCAATCGCGCCTTCATAGCCCGCAACGCCCGCAAGGTGTAAATTCGGACTGTCTTTCACTGCTTGGGCAATCGCCACCGCCTCACTCAGGCTGCGGCAGCCGGTGCGTCCGCCGGGCACGGAAACCTCGACCAATACGCAAAGGCGGCTTCCCACCTCGGCAATCACTTCATCAAGCAGTGCCACCCCAGCCAGTGAATCGACGTAACACATAAACTCGCTGCGGGGATTGTTGCGCTGGTACTCGGCAATCCAGCGAATAGCGGCAGGGTCGACCAGTTCATTGGCGAGAAAGACCTTTTCAATACCGAATGTGCGCAACGCGCGTACCTGCGCTGGCGTGGCCGCGCAAATCCCCCAGGCTCCAGATGCTACAGCGGCGCGTAGGATTTGTGGTGACATCGACGTTTTGCCGTGAGCGGCATGGCGAACGCCGTGCTGCCGACAAAATGCACTCATGCTGGCAAGATTGTGTCGCATGGCGCTTTGCTTCATCACCATCAACGGCGAAAATACCTCGGGGGAGGCCAGTACCGACGTCCCCATCGGCAGCGGGGCAGTGCCGTTACCGGCAACGGATTTATAGAGCATCGGCAAAATGTCTTTGTGCATAGTTATTTCCAAGTAGCGAGGGTGCAATGAGTCTTGAGTGAATCAGTGTTCCAGCACGCGTGATAAAAACTGCTGCGTGCGTGGGTTCTGCGGATCCACAAAGATTTGCTCCGGCGCGCCCTGTTCGGCAATCACGCCTTTGTCCATAAACACTACGCGGTCGGCAGTTTTGCGCGCAAAGCCCATCTCATGGGTGACCACGACCATGGTCATGCCGTCGCGTGCCAGTCCGCGCATGACTTCGGTCACTTCGCCCACCAGTTCGGGGTCGAGTGCGGAGGTCGCTTCGTCAAAGAACATGATTTTGGGTTCGACTGCCAACGCCCGAGCAATCGCCAAGCGCTGTTGCTGTCCACCTGAAAGCTGTGATGGATAATGATTGGCACGTTCTGCCAGTCCCACGCGCTCCAATGCCTCCATACCGCGCTTGTTGGCTTGTGATACCGACATTTTTCGCGCCTTAATCAGCGCCAGGGTTACGTTTCCGAGCGCCGTTTTATGTGGGAACAGGTTGAATTGCTGAAAAACCATGCCGACGTGGCCACGTATCTCTTTGGCTCGTTTAGCGTCGTGCAGCGGAACCTGATTGACCCAGACTTCGCCACCGTCGGCAATTTCCAGACCGCTCATAATGCGCAGTACAGTACTTTTACCTGAGCCGGATGCACCGATCAGCACCAACACTTCGCCCGCTTTTACGTCAAGGCTAATCTCTTTGAGAACCTGGGTACTGCCGAATGATTTGGTGATCCCGTTTAGGCTAATGACAGCGTTATTGCTCATGACAGCTGACTCCTGGTGTGATTATGGTGTTGAACCCAGCGCGAAAGTGGGTAGCAAATAGCGAAATAAAGCGCGGCAACCAGCAGGTAAATCACCACCGGCTGACCCATGCGGTCAACGATGGCCTGCCCCTGGTGCATCAGCTCCGACATGCCAATCATGCTGACAATCGAGGTGTCTTTAATCAGTGAGAGATATTGTCCTGCCAGCGGAGGGAGAACAATTTTACGCGTCTGTGGCAATATCACCGAAAAGAACGCCTGTCGTTTATCCAATCCAAGAATTTGTGAAACTTCCCACTGGCCCTTTGGCACTGCTTCTATTCCGGCGCGGAAAACCTCAGAGATATAGGCACCCTGATATATACTCAGGCCCAAAATACCCGCTGCAAACAGGTTGATTTCATAGCCGAAATAGGCAACGCCGAAGTAGATAAACATCAGTGTAATCAGCACCGGTGTGCCACGAAACAGTTCGGTATAGACGCGGGCAATTTGCGCCCCCACAGGAACATTGCTGGTGCGCAACACCGCGGCCAGCAACCCGAGCAGCGTACTGCCGATAATCGATGCCACCGAAAGCAGCAGGGTGACCAGCAATCCTTTAAACAGCAGCGGCAAGCTGGAAAGAATTAAATCGCTCATAGCAGGTCTCCAGATTTGAGATTATTTGCGGGTAAAGATTTTCCACGACCGCCTGCCCGCCAAGTTTTTATCGCCGACCCTGAAGACTTTTTTACTGGCGTCACCAGCGGAGGATTAAACATCCGGCGTCCCAACAGGTTGCCTATTAATGAGAACGCATTGCTGAGCAGCAGATAAATAACCAGGGTAACGCTGAAGGTCTGTATATAGAGCAACGTGCGGGAGTTAATCACCGTCGCCACGCCGGTCAACTCGGGAAGTGCAATGGCAGAAAGCAGGGAAGTACCCAGCAACAGTTGAATCAGATTATTAATAATCGCTGGGTAAACGGCGCGCGCGGCCTGCGGCATAATCACGTTGATAAACACCTGTCGGCGGCTAATGCCCAATATCGTTGCAGCCTCAATTTGCCCTTTGGGAACCGACTGTATCCCTGCGCGAAATACTTCTGCCAGATAGGCACCGACGTTCACGCCAAGCGCTATCACACCGGCGGTATAGGCATTTAATACAATGCCAAGAGACGGTAACCCGAAAAAAACGATAAATATTTGCAGTAAAACCGGCGTGTTTCTGATCACTTCGATATAGCAGTTACTGATTAGACGAAGCACAGACCAGCCGGATTCTTTAGCCAGCGCCGCCAGCAGACCCAATGTCATCGCCAGCAAAAATGCCAGCAGGGTAACTTGCAGCGTTACCCATGCCGCCTCAATAAAGGTATTGAAATAGCCCGCGAGGGTTAACCATTGGTAGCTCATTCTCTGTCTCCGTCTTTAGGAACTTTAGTACTGAGGGTTCAGCGGATAATGTGGCGTAGTACCAAACCATTTTTGATACAGCTCGGCATTTTTCTTCGACGCATTAATTTCAAACAGGAATTCATTGAGATAGTTGAGCCACACCTGGTCACCGGCTTTAACGCCAAAGGCGTTATATTCCAGCGGGACCAGCGCTTCATCGGTAACCATCAAGGTTGGGTCGAGCTTGGCCTGATAAG
The DNA here is from genome assembly GCF_009208105.1 of Rouxiella sp. S1S-2. NCBI lineage: Bacteria > Pseudomonadati > Pseudomonadota > Gammaproteobacteria > Enterobacterales > Yersiniaceae > Rouxiella > Rouxiella sp. S1S-2. The sequence goes on along the minus strand of NZ_WFKL01000001.1, from coordinate 3,130,677 downwards.
CCAGGAAGTTATTATCCTCGATCATCGCATCGGCCTGACCCTGTTTCACCGCCAGAATTGCCGCCTGTGAGGAGTCATATTCCTGAATATTAACTTTAATGTTCATTGAACGGACTTCATCACCGTTAGTGGAACCTTTCACCGTGGCAATGGTTTTACCGTTCATGTCATGCGCAGACTTGATGCCGCTGGATTTTTTGACCAACAGAGCCTCGCTGGCCACCACGTAAGGTTGGGTGAAGCCAATTTCTTTGGCACGGTCCAGATTGCGGGTGAAGTTACAGAACACCACATCAACCTTGTCGGTTTGCAGATTCGGGATGCGGTTGGCGCTGGTGGTATTGACCATTTCCAGCTTGACGCCCATATCTTTAGCCAGCTCTTTGGCTAAATCGACGTCGTAACCATCTGGATTACCGGCTTTATCATAGAAGCCGAATGGCGCGAAGCTTAGGCAATCGCCCACACGCAGTGTGCCGCGCTGTAAAACGGTTTGCAGTGTGGAGGTGGGCGCGGCACCGGCCTTTCCCTCTTTAGAGTCCGTCGGTGTGCAGCCTATTAAAGCAAATAAACTTACCGCGCTAAAAATACAGGCGGTTTGGGCTTTATATTTAATATGATTCATTTCAATACCCTCGTTGTAATAATAATTTGTCTGTGGTTGGTGAATTTAAATATCAATAGACCAAAGATAAATCGTGAAGTTAATCAAGAGAAAAGAAAAAGATATTGCGATATTATTATTTTCGGTCGGCTCTGAAGCATTTCATGTCAACTTCTACCTTACAGTCCACCACCAAGTCTTGAACGCTGCAAATTCTTGCTGGAGGATGACCGTCAAAAACTTCACTGAATACTTTGTTAAAAGAACTGAAGTAGCGTGCATCGGTCAAAACCGCAGTGACATGAACAACGTCTTTAACCTCATAGCCGGCTTCACGCATAATCTGCAGGCAGTTATCAAAGGCCAGTTTGGTTTGCTCGATAATGCCGCCTTCCACGACTTCGCCTGCTGTCATAGGCGTTTGCCCCGAAATATACAGCCAGCCGTCGGCCTCAACCGCTCGAGCAAAAGGCAATCGCTGTCCGCCTGTGCCTACGCCACCTTCGGTGCCATAGCGTTTAATTGACATGTGTTACTCCTGAGTTTCGGATTTCTTTTAGCCTGAGCTAAGGTTATTTTTAGTTTTATAATTTTTATTTAATCAAAAAAACTGCGTTCCCCGGTGTTGTTACTGTCCGATATGTCAGACTGATGTCTGCGATACTGGATGTTTTTAGATTTGCATAAAGAAATTTATTTTGCAATATAGGGCATGCGCTTTATTTGTTAATTAAGCGAGGATTTAGATAAGCTTCTGATGTGGGGGTTGATTAAAATAACTCTTTTGTGATCCTGCTCTATATTTTACTTTTAGTAATACTTATCTTGATGCCCTAAATAAGGGCTTTATTATGGTGCATTTTTATAGAGTAATTATGTGGATGATTAAAGGGATTCGGTTTCCGGTGACATTAAACAATGTGTATGATGTGGTTTATTACGAAAGAGACAGGCTTAATAAATAAGGGAGTAAGTATGCCGGTAGAAAACGCACCCCGCGCGAGGGGAGTGGACCGCGTGATTGATATCTTTCGTCAATTACATCAGGCACGCCAGCCGATGAGTATGCGTGAACTCATAGACGCCACGGGCGCACCGCGTTCGAGCATTTACGAGCTGGTGAGTATTTTGTCCGAGGCTGGATGGCTGGAGTCGAATGCGGAAGGTAACGTATTTTTCGGCCGTGAGATGCACTATTACGGTGCGGACTACATGACCCATAACGACCTGATCCGCCGTTCACATCAACTGATGGTTGAGTTGGTGGCGAAGCACGGTGAAACGGTGCAGCTTTGCATGCTTGAAGGTAACAAATATACAGTGGTGCTTTCTGAAAGCAACGCCCAGCCTTTCAAGATAACCTCAGATATCGGTGTTAAAGTGCCTATTCCATGGACGGCGTCAGGCAGGCTTCTGCTAGGAGACTGGTCGGCGGAGGACATTTTAGCCCTGATCCCAGATGAAGATTTTGTGCTCGCCAACGGACGTCATATCGATAAGCAGGAGTTTCTTGACGATATTCACCGCGCAGGGGCTCAGGGATATTATTTGACCGAGGGGCTTTCCGACAGTTTCACCTGCTGCATGGCAGCGCCAATCCGCACCCGCGCGGGACAGGCGGTGGCGGCATTTTGCTTCATGGTGAGTCGTGATACGCCAATGGAAAGAAGGCAAATGCTGTTGCAGGAGTTGATTGTATCCGCGCAGCGACTTTCTGAGCTGTCATAAATATCAATCATAATCAGGGCAGGGCCGAAAATGTGGCCCCGCCTGATTCAATCAGTTAGTAGCTAAGCGTGAGGATCTCTTTGGCTCGCGCTAGGTCAATATCCTGCTGTTCACCCATCGGCAACATGTTGAAGCGCTTCAAATTCTCGAGGATTTCATCAATCGCTGTCTTAGGATGACCGTGAGCGCTGAGCCGTGTTTTCAAGCCCATCAACTCGAAGAATTCACGCGTTTTGGCAATAGCGGCGTCAATGCGGGCATCGTCGTCTCCGGCAGTAATATTCCACACGCGCTCTGCATACTGCAGTAGCTTCTGTTTTTTGCTCTCACGTTGCACCTGCAGCAGAGCGGGCAGCAAAATAGTCAGCGTTTGCGCGTGGTCGATGCCGTAAAGCGCCGTTAATTGGTGACCAATGCGGTGGGTTGCCCAGTCCTGCGGCACGCCAACGCCGATCAGGCCATTTAGTGCAAGCGTTGCTGACCAGGTTATCGCGGATCGAACGTCATAGTTCTGCGGGTCACTGAGTGCTTTCGGACCTTCTTCTATTAAGGTGAGCAGCAGGCCTTCGGCAAAACGGTCCTGCACTTTGCCGTAGACTGGATAAGTCAGATACTGTTCGACAACGTGAATGAAGGCGTCAACCACGCCGTTGGCAACCTGAGTTATCGGCAGGGTATAGGTCTTAGTAGGATCCAATACGGCAAATTTAGGGAACAGCAGCGGATGGCTATAGCCGGATTTCTGTCCCAGTGCAGTGTTGGTGACCACGGCGACGTCATTCGTCTCAGAGCCAGTAGCCGGCAGGGTCATCACGCAGCCTAATGGCAGTGCATCTGTCAGCGGTTGACGCGCGGCCCACAACGGCCAAATGTCGCCCTCATAGCGCGCCGCAGCAGCGATAAACTTGGTACCGTCAACCACTGAACCACCGCCCACGGCGAGCAGAAAATCAATCTTGTTCTCTTTGATAACATCGACGGCTTTCAGCAGCGTATCTAAATGAGGGTTAACTTCGATACCGCCAAATTCAAACGTGACGCGGTCACTTAATGCGGCATGGACTTCATCCAGCGTGCCATATTTTTTAGCACTGCCGCCGCCGTAGGTGATCAGTACGCGGGCATTTTCAGGAATATTTTTACCGATATCTGCAATTCGGTCGACGCCGAACAGCACACGCGTAGGGTTGTAAAAATCGAAATTAAACATGGTTTGCCCTTATGGAAGAGTACACAGCAGTGGAAGGTGATAATGACGTAATGATTACCATGATACGACACGCAATTGTAAGGATTGTCGTAGTTTATGGGCTGCCGCCGCACAATCTGCTTATCTGAAAGAGTGAGGTAAGGCGATATGCCGGACATAAAAAAGCCCGCCCATTAACAGGGCAGGCTTCACGGTAATGTGTTGCAAAAGCCTTTACTTCACCTGCATGCCCGGCTGAGCGCCGCTGTCAGGGCTGAGCAGGAAAATATCTTTCCCACCAGGGCCGGCAGCCATCACCATGCCTTCAGAAACGCCGAAACGCATTTTACGCGGTGCCAGATTGGCGACCATGATGGTTAATCGGCCTTCGAGCAGTTTTGGATCTGGATAGGCCGAGCGAATGCCGGAGAAAATCTGACGCTTCTCGCCGCCTAAATCCAGTTGCAGACGCAGCAGCTTGTCAGAACCTTCCACCAAGTCGGCGCTTTCAATCAGCGCAATGCGCATGTCCACTTTGGCAAAGTCGTCAAAGTTGATGGTTTCCTGAATCGGCGCATCAGCCAATGGGCCGGTAACTGGGGGTTTGGCCGAGGCGATGTCTTCTTTAGAGGCATCAACCATCGCCGTAACCTTATCCAGCTCGATGCGGTTAAACAGCGCTTTGAACGGGTTAACTTTATGGCTCAGCAGCGGCTGGGTGATAGCATCCCAGGTCAGTTCGGTATTGAGGAACGCTTCGGTGCGCTCGGTCAAAGAAGGCAGAACCGGCTTGAGGTAAGTCATCAGAACACGGAACAGGTTAATGCCCATTGAACAGATGGCCTGCAGGTCGGCATCGCGGCCTTCCTGTTTAGCTACAATCCAAGGAGCCTGCTCGTCAACATAGCGGTTGGCAAGGTCTGCCAGTGCCATGATTTCACGAATGGCGCGACCTGACTCACGGCTGCTGTAGGCCTCGGCGATGCTGGTTGCGGCATCGGTAAAGGTTTTGTACAGCGCTTCGTCAGCCAGTTTTTCGGCCAGAACACCGTCAAAACGCTTGTTGATGAAACCGGCATTGCGCGACGCCAGGTTGACCACTTTGTTAACGATGTCGGCGTTGACGCGCTGCACGAAGTCTTCAAGGTTCAGGTCGATATCGTCAATGCGTGAAGAAAGCTTGGCGGCGTAGTAGTAGCGCAGACAGTCGGCATCAAGATGCTGCAAATAGGTGCTGGCCTTGATAAAAGTACCGCGCGACTTGGACATCTTCGCGCCGTTTACCGTCACGTAACCGTGGACAAACAGGTTGGTCGGTTTGCGGAAGTTGCTGCCCTCGAGCATTGCTGGCCAGAACAGGCTGTGGAAATAGACGATGTCCTTGCCAATAAAGTGATACAGCTCAGTGGTGGCGTCTTTTTTCCAGAACTCATCGAAGTCTAAATCAGGGCGACGGTCGCACAGGTTTTTGAATGAACCCATGTAGCCGATCGGCGCGTCGAGCCAGACGTAGAAGTATTTACCCGGCGCATCAGGAATTTCGAAGCCGAAGTATGGCGCATCGCGGCTGATGTCCCACTGCTGCAGGCCAGACTCAAACCACTCCTGCATTTTATTGGCAACCTGCTCCTGCAATGCGCCCGAACGGGTCCACGCCTGTAGCATGGCGCTGAATTCAGGCAAATCGAAGAAGTAGTGTTCTGAATCACGCATGATCGGCGTAGCGCCGGAAACGGCAGATTTAGGGTCAATAAGCTCGGTTGGGCTGTAGGTTGCGCCACAGACTTCGCAGTTATCGCCGTATTGGTCCGGTGATTTACATTTCGGACAGGTGCCTTTCACAAAGCGATCGGGCAGGAACATGCCTTTCTCAGGATCATAAAGCTGAGAAATAGTGCGATTCTTGATGAAGCCATTTTCTTTCAGACGGCTATAAATCAGCGTAGACAGTTCGCGGTTCTCGTCGCTGTGCGTTGAGTGATAGTTATCGTAGCTGATACCAAAACCGGCAAAATCTTTCTGATGCTCCTGGCTCATCTCCTCAATCATTTGCTCCGGCGCAATGCCCATCTGCTGTGCTTTAAGCATGATCGGGGTGCCGTGCGCATCGTCGGCGCAGATGAAATGAGTTTGGTGGCCGCGCATTCGCTGATAACGGACCCAGATATCTGCCTGGATGTGCTCGAGCATGTGTCCGAGATGAATTGAACCGTTAGCATAAGGAAGTGCACAGGTTACCAAAATTTTTTTCGCGACTTGAGCCATAGTAAGAGCTTGCTTTCTTTTTTGAGAATGGGGTATCGATGGTAACTCACAGAACGACCCTACGTAAACAAACGGGGATTCTGTTATGCTATTTTTATAACAGTAAGATAGCGGAGCATTTCTAAAAAACAGCTCTGTTACTGAATTCCATAATAAATCCGTATTTCAAGGAGCCGGGATGAAATCACAATCCCCTGAGAACGCTACTCCCGCTGAGCTTCATGCCGCCGTTAACGTGGTATTAGCCACTTTTACCCACCCTACGCTACAAAAAAGCCTGACCGCCATTAAAGCGCTTCATCAGTGTGTGCTGCTCGACAACGTGCTGCACATCGAGCTGGTGCTGCCTTTTGCCTGGAAGTCAGGTTTTGAACAACTCAAACTGTTAACCACGCCCGAACTGCTGCGAGCAACCGGCGCGAAAAGCGTTGACTGGCGTCTGTCTCACGATATTGCCACGCTGCGCCGTGCTAATGACAAGCCCGGCATCAAGGGCGTGCGAAATATTTTGGCCATCAGTTCAGGCAAGGGGGGGGTGGGCAAGTCGACGACTGCGGTTAATCTGGCGCTGGCGCTCGCCGCCGAGGGGGCAAAGGTGGGTCTGCTTGACGCCGATATTTATGGTCCGTCGATCCCCAATATGCTAGGCACTGAAGATGAGCGCCCGACGTCGCCGGACGGTCAGCATATGTCGCCGATTTTAGCGCACGGGCTGGCGACTAACTCCATCGGTTACCTTGTCACCGATGAAAATGCCATGGTGTGGCGTGGCCCTATGGCCAGCAAGGCGCTGTTGCAGATGCTTCAGGATACGCTTTGGCCCGATTTAGACTACCTGATTCTCGATATGCCGCCGGGAACCGGTGACATTCAGCTTACCCTGGCGCAAAGCGTGCCGGTGACCGGTGCGCTGGTGGTGACCACGCCGCAGGACATCGCGCTGCTCGATGCCATGAAGGGCATTGTGATGTTTGAAAAGGTTAATGTTCCGGTGTTAGGCATCGTCGAGAACATGAGCATGCACATTTGTAGCCAGTGCGGGCATCATGAGGCTATTTTCGGCACCGGTGGCGCGCAAAAGCTGGCCGAAAAGTACCGCTGTGAGTTGCTGGCGCAAATGCCGCTGCATATTTCACTGCGTGAAGACCTCGACCGCGGCGAACCTACGGTCATGGCTAACCCGGACAGCGAGTTTACGGCGATTTACCGTCAACTGGCGTCAAAAGTGGCGTCGCAGCTTTACTGGCGGGGTGACGCCATTCCGACCGAGATTGCTTTCCGCGCACTTTGAGTGCGCAATCGGTGGATAAATAGCGCTCACTTGCTTATTAATTTAACTAAGCCAGCCGCTTAGTGGCTTTAAGGCTGGCTTCATCACCGTGTTGTACCTATAATTGGCGCGATCAAAGCGCCATCAGGCTGCTTGCCCTTCAAACCTCCAAATCAGGTCGTTAATTTTATGTCTGACAAGTTCCATCAGTGTGTCATCGTGGGTATCGCTGGCGCATCTGCCTCTGGAAAAAGCCTTATTGCCAGTACCTTGTATCGCGAATTACGCGACCAGGTGGGTGACGAACATATCGGTGTTATCCCGGAAGATTGCTACTACCGCGATCAGAGCCATTTGACCATGGAAGAGCGGGTTAAAACCAACTACGACCATCCAAGCGCAATGGATCATAATCTGCTTTTCCAGCACCTGCAGGCCATGAAATCAGGAAAGGCCATCGAGCTGCCGAGCTACAGCTTTATTGAGCATACTCGCCTGAGTGAAACAGTGACGCTGGCGCCAAAGAAAGTGATCATCCTTGAAGGGATCCTGCTGTTGACCGACGTGCGTCTGCGTCAGGAAATGAACTTCTCGATTTTCGTCGATACGCCTTTGGACATCTGCCTGATGCGCCGTATGAAGCGTGACGTTAACGAACGTGGACGCTCGATGGATTCTGTGATGGCGCAGTACCAGAAAACGGTGCGCCCAATGTTCCTGCAGTTCATTGAACCTTCGAAGCAGTATGCTGATATCATCGTGCCTCGCGGCGGTAAAAACCGTATCGCTATCGATATTCTCAAGGCAAAAATTAGCCAGTTCTTTGAATGATCATCTTACCAAATATGTGCCAATGGAGTGTTAAAGCATGAGATTATGCGATCGTGATATTGAGGCCTGGATGGACAACGGTAAATTGTCTATTGAACCGCGTCCACCTATTGAGCGTATCAATGGTGCGACGGTTGACGTGCGTCTGGGAAACGGTTTTCGCGTATTCAATGGACATAATGCAGGCTTTATCGACTTAAGTGGCCCGAAAGATGAAGTCGGTGCCGCGCTCGACCGGGTGATGAGCAATGAAATTGTTCTACGCGAGGGTGAGGCCTTCTTCTTGCATCCCGGTGAACTGGCGCTGGCGGTTACACTTGAGTCCGTTACACTGCCTAATGACCTGGTTGGCTGGCTTGATGGCCGCTCTTCACTGGCGCGTCTTGGCCTGATGGTGCATGTTACTGCGCACCGCATTGACCCAGGCTGGCAGGGGCGTATTGTTTTAGAGTTCTATAATTCAGGTAAACTGCCCTTGGCGCTGCGCCCAGGCATGCTGATTGGTGCGTTAAGTTTTGAGCCACTTTCTGGCCCCGCTGCGCGTCCCTACAACAGTCGAACGGACGCCAAGTATCGGGACCAGCAGAGTGCGGTTGCCAGCCGCATTGATAAAGACTGATACGACCTGGCAGGATGCGAGGGCCGGCAATAGATAAGAGGAAGGCATGAGAAGATTAGTGACGACGTTGGTTATTTTACTGGTGGTTGTTATTGCCGGTATGACCTCGCTGGTTTTTTTGATTAACCCGAATGACTTCCGTGATTACATGGTCAATCGTGTTGAGCAAAAAAGCGGTTATAAACTGGCAATTGATGGTGAACTTCGCTGGCACGTTTGGCCGCAGCTCAGTATTTTGGCCGGTCAAACCTCGCTTACTGCGCCAGGTGCGAAAGAGCCCGTTGTTAGCGCCGAGAACATGCGTCTTGACGTTCGTCTCCTGCCTTTGCTCTCACATCAGCTTTCGATTAAACAGGTTATGCTGAAAAGCGCTGTTATTCGTCTTACGCCTGACAGTGAAGCCAATGAGCCGGATGCGCCGATTGCGCCTGCGACCAATTCGGGCAACGAAGGCATTGTTGATACCCAAAGTGGTTGGAAGTTTGACATCGGCCGACTGAGCGTGGCCGACAGTCTGCTTATCTGGCAGCGGGCCAAAAGCGACCAGGTCAACGTGCGCGACATTAACCTGCAAATGGATCAGAACGACCATCGGCAGGCCAATATCAAACTCTCGAGCCGCATCAATCGTGACCAGCGAGATCTTACGCTGAACGTTGAGGCGACGCTCAATATGCAAAATTATCCCCGTCAGTACTCTGCCGACATCACTAACCTGACTTACAAACTCAGCGGTGCAGATATTCCAGCCAACGGCATTGCCGGTCAGGCTAGCCTCAATGCCAGCTATCAGCAAAGCAACAACACCGTCACGCTGAATAAACTTGCGGTATCCGCCAATGATAACCAGTTAACCGGCAGCGGTCAGGCCGTGCTGAGTGACTTACCCGACTACCAGTTAAATTTACAGTCCGATAAAATGGACCTGGACGCCATTTCCGGCTGGCAGCCCAACGGCAGCGATAGCGCTCAGCAAAAAGCGCAGGCGGTGACGTCGGCGCCGGTGATTGCACGAGACATCGACGCGCAGCAGGACAGCCTCTCCGTGCTGACCAGCTTTAATGCGCTACTCAGTCTCAAGGCCGTGGATATGACCTATCGCGGACTGAAAATTCATAATCTCGATCTGCAGGCGCAGAATCGTGTCGGGCATGTTGAGCTTTCTGCGCTCAGTGGCAGCATGGGTAACGGCACTTTCTCACTGCCGGGCTCGCTTGATGCTACAGGCCAGCGTCTGATGGTCAATCTGTCGCCGGACTTGAAAAATATCGAGATTAGCGACCTGTTGCGTGCCTACAATCTGCCCCAGGTGATGACCGGCAGCTTTAGCATGCAGGGCCAAATGGGGGGCAAAGGGCTTTCAATAGAAGATTTCAACACCAACTGGCAGGGCGATGCGCAAATGGCGATGACCAATGCCCACCTCAAAGGTTTGAACATTCAGCAGTTGGTGCAGCAGGGTATCAGCCGCAGTAACAATCGCGTACAAGGCCAGCAGCGCTACGATTACTACAGTGAATTCCAGCAAATGCAGGCGCAGGGCGCGCTGAAAAACGGTGTGCTAAATCTGAACGACCTCAGCGCTGATGCCACGATGATGGGTATTAAGGGCAGTGGGAAAGTTAATTTCCCAGGCAAACTGGCGGACATGAATCTGCTGGTGAGAGTCACCGGCGGCTGGCAGGGAGACAACGCGTTGGTCAGCATGCTGCAAAAAACGGATATTCCTTTCCGCGTATATGGTCCGTGGGATCAGCTTAACTATGAGCTGAAAGCCGATCAGGTTCTACGCCAGCAGCTGCAGCAAGACGCGCGTAACGCGATTCAGAGCTGGATAGACAAGAATTCAGACAGCAAAGGAATTCAGGACAATAAGTCACTGTTGAGGAAATAGTGATTTTATTGTTATGTTTGGCAGTTATTAGTGCACTCAGCGCGGTATATATTTACCGCGCTGAGTATGTCATCTCTCTTCAGACTTCGTAATCGACTTCGACCGGTTTCAGCGGTGTTATCTTCACTTTTAGAATTCGATGGCTGCTGACCTCGAGAGGTTCAAACAGATAGTTATCAATGTGTAACTGCGTCCCTTCCTGCGGAATATTTTGCGCATACTCCATCAGTAAACCGGCAAGGGTGTGGTATTCCCGCTTTTCTTCAATCGGCAGCGGCAGGTACATCACCAGGTCATCCAGCGGCATGTAACCGTTGGCTATCCAGCTCCCGTCTTCCAACTGCACAATATCGTGACGCGCATCCAACGTGGCCGACGATTCGGGAAGGCTCCCGGCGATAGTTTCCATTACGTCGGTTAATGTAACTACGCCTTCAACCGAGCCAAATTCGTCAACCACGAAGGCAAAATGGGTCTTGGCCTGTCTAAACTGCTCAAGCGCCGCCAGCAACGACAGCTGTTCGGGAAAAATAAGCGGCTGCTTGATAATGGCTTTCAGGTCTAGTGCGTTATGCAGCAATTGTTGTTTCAGTAAATCAACCACGTGAACCACGCCGAGTGGGGCGTCGGTTGAACTGTCTTCGGTAACCAGAATACGCGTGTGCTGATTATTGGCAATTTGCTGGGTCAACAACTCAGGAGGGTCATTAAGCTCGAGATTGTCGACGTCGTGTCTTGATGTCATTACGCTGCTGACCGATCGCTGGGCCAATCCCAGTACTCGTTCGATCATGTGCCGTTCCTGCTGGTTAAAAATTGCGTGTTCTTCGCGGTCGATGTCGGCAATCATACTCGAGGAGTGCGAGTCTAATTCTGCCTCTTCATGCTTGCCGCGCAGCACGCGTAACACCGTCTCGGCGGTACGTTCACGCAGCGACCGGCTGGAAGAGAGAAAACGTCGACGGTTAAACTGCGCCAGTTGGTTAAGCATTTCGATCATTACTGAGAAGCCAATCGCCGCGTAGAGATAACCTTTGGGGATATAATAGCCAAAGCCTTCTGCCACCAGACTAAAGCCAATCATCAGCAGGAAACTCAGACACAGAATAACGATAGTCGGATGGTCGTTAACAAAACGCGTTAGTGGACGGCTGGCCAGCAGCATCAGTGCAATGGCAATACAGACCGCTGCCATCATCACGGGAAGATGTTCCACCATGCCGACAGCGGTAATGACCGAGTCCAGTGAGAAAACCGCATCCAGCACCACAATTTGCGCCACAACTGGCCAGAATTTGGCGCGACTGCCCTGTTGGGCGTTTTCCTCGTCTTTGCCCTCCAAGCGTTCATTAAGTTCGGTAGTCGCTTTAAACAGCAGGAATATGCCGCCGGCAAGCATAATAAGGTCACGGGCGCTGAAAGCGTGTGAGAAAACAGTGATCAGCGGTCGGGTGAGGGTAGAGAGCCAGGAAATAGACGCCAGCAGCAGCAAGCGCATAACCAAGGCCAACAAAAGGCCGGTAACGCGTGCACGTTCGCGCTGTTGTCTGGGGAGTTTATCGGCCAGAATAGCGATAAAGATCAGATTGTCGATTCCCAAAACAATCTCGAGGATCACCAGGGTTGCCAGCCCTACCCAAATCGACGGATCGGCTACCCATTCCATATCGCAATTTAACCTTATTCGACGCGGTGAAGCCCGCATGATGAATAATGGTCGCTGAAAAGGTAAATTTCAAATTTAAATCAGATAGCTAACCTTAATTCATCTCATTGTAATGTTGGCGTGAGGTTCTGATTGGTAGAAAAAGCAGCAACTGGCAACATAACAGCTTTATTTCGCCTATTTTTCTTAAAAAAAAGTCAATCTTGGGTAACAATCTTATTTTTTTATGGTTGACTTACCGTCATACTTAACCTGCTGTTATGATGTTATTTGTAGAACGCATTAAGAAAATCCGTGCGTAGACACAAATGATTTCGTAGTGATAAGACAACATCTTATTCAGGCAAGGGACTGTCGGTCGAACCTGCAAAAGCAAGGCTAGAGTCTATACTTTGCTTAAGTGATTTATTGGGTAGTAGAGGCAATTGCTTAAGTATCTTCAGTTAGTAAAGCGGTGAACAAACCATGGCAAACCGCTGGCTGAATTTTAATCTTATGGTGTTGAGGAGTATCTCTTACAATGTTAAAAGCTGTTATCCCAGTTGCCGGACTTGGCACACGTATGTTGCCAGCAACAAAGGCTATTCCAAAAGAAATGTTGCCTATTGTTGATAAGCCACTGATTCAGTACATCGTTAACGAATGTGCTGCCGCCGGCATTAAAGAAATCATCCTGGTGACTCACTCGTCTAAAAATGCGATTGAAAACCATTTCGACACATCTTTTGAACTTGAAAGCATGCTTGAATCACGCGTTAAGCGTCAGCTGCTGGAAGAGATTCAGTCTATCTGCCCGAAAGGCGTGACTATCATGAACGTGCGTCAGGGCCAGTCTAAAGGTCTGGGTCATGCCGTTCTGTGCGCGCGCCCTCTGATTGGCGATGCACCTTTTGCCGTACTCCTTCCAGACGTTCTGATGGATGAAGTCTCCTGCGACCTTCGCAAAGACAATCTGGCAGCGATGTTGAAGCGTTTCGACGAAACGGGCAATAGCCAGGTTATGGTTGAAGAAGTACCAGAAGAAGACGTTTCCAAGTACGGCGTGGTTGACTGCAATGGCGTTGAAGGCGAACAAGGTAAAAGTACGCCAATGAAAGCCATCGTTGAGAAGCCAGAGCGTAAAGATGCGCCATCTAATCTGGCGGTAGTAGGGCGTTATGTCTTCAACAAAGACATCTGGCCTCTGCTGGAAATCACCCCTTACGGTGCCGGTAACGAAATTCAGCTGACAGACGCTATTGCGCTGTTGATGAAAAAAGAGACGGTTGAAGCCTTCACCATGACCGGTCGTTCACACGACTGTGGTGACAAGCTGGGCTACATGAAAGCCTTCGTTGAATATGGCCTGCGCCATAAAGCAACGGGCGAACAGTTCAAAGCCTGGTTGAAAACTCTGAGTATCTAATACTCCTTTTTCACTACCTCAATACCTTTAAAAAAGCACCGAAATTTCGGTGCTTTTCGTTGTTGTTTAGAAGCATCATTGATCTCCAGCCAAGTACTGCCCAAGATAAAGATGATAATCTCTACACTAGCCAATTATTCAGTATATAAAAACTAGATCGTGTTAACGTTGGGGAATTTTCTGGAAGATTTATCGGCACTATGATGCAAAGATAAATTGTGATGCGCTCTATGGTACTTTGGTTGCTTCAGGCCAAGGCGGTAGCGTGGATGTCTAATTTTGTGTTCGGTACATTGTTACTGTAATGCTGCACGGTAAGACCTTAAGGAATTAAAATGTTACTCCCAGTGATCATGGCAGGTGGTACCGGTAGTCGACTTTGGCCAATGTCGAGAGAACTCTACCCTAAGCAGTTTTTGCGACTGCACAGTGACAACTCGATGTTGCAAGAAACAGTGCTGCGTTTGGACTTACTCGAAGTACGCGAGCCGGTCGTGATTTGCAATGAAGAGCATCGATTTTTGGTGGCTGAGCAACTAAGACAGATCAAAAAGCTGTCAAATAACATTATTCTAGAACCGATGGGCCGTAATACTGCCCCGGCCATTGCGTTAGCTGCGTTAAATGCCATTAAAGATGGCGATGATCCTGTGATGTTGGTGCTGGCCGCTGACCACGTTATTCACGATGTTGAAACCTTCCATGCTGCCGTTGAAAAGGCCATTCCATTTGCCAACGCCAACAGCTTGGTCACGTTCGGAATTGTGCCGACCGGTCCTGAAACAGGCTACGGCTACATTCAACGTGGTGACAGTATTGGTAATCTTGACGAAGGTTATAAAGTTAAGTGTTTCGTGGAAAAACCTAACCTGCCAACGGCCGAATCCTACATTGCTTCGGGCGAGTATTATTGGAACAGCGGGATGTTTATGTTCCGGGCCAAAAAATACCTCGAAGAGTTGGAGAAATTTCGCCCGGATATCTATGAGGCCTGTAAAAAGTCTTTGTGCGAGTTACCGGACGGCATGGACTTCATCACGGTTGATAAAGAGTCCTTTGCCCTGTGTCCTGACGAATCTGTCGATTATGCGGTAATGGAAAAGACTACTAATGCCATGGTCGTTCCGCTGGATGCGGGTTGGAGTGACGTTGGGTCATGGTCTGCACTGTGGGAAGTTAACGAGAAAGACACGAACAATAACGCCCTGACCGGTGACGTTTTCCTGCATAACACCGAAGGTTGCTATATCAATACCGATGAAAAAATGGTGGCGGCAGTGGGTGTTAAAAACTTGGTGATTGTTAATACCAAAGATGCGTTGCTGGTAATTGATAAATCACAGGTTCAAGACGTCAAAAAAGTGGTGGAATACCTTAAAATTAATCAAAGAAGCGAATACAAACACCACCGTGATATTTACCGCCCGTGGGGCAAGAGTGATTTGGTGGTCGCAGAAAATCGCTTCAATGTGAACCGTGTGACCGTTAATCCTGGCGGCAAATTGTCTACCCAAATGCATCATCACCGCGCAGAACATTGGATAATCCTGGCCGGTACTGCACAGGTCACTATCGGTGAAAAGACTTTCCTGTTAACGGAAAACCAGTCTACGTTTATCCCGATTGGATCAATTCATACGTTGGAAAACCCTGGGAAAATTCCATTGGAAATCCTTGAAGTTCGCTCAGGTTCTTACCTTGGCAACGATGACGTTATTCGCATTAAAGATCACTACGGTCGTAATTAATATTTGAGGTTTACATGACTACGTTAACTTGTTTCAAAGCCTATGATATTCGTGGAAAATTGGGCGAGGAACTCAACACAGATATTGCTTACCGCATTGGTAGAGCCTATGGCGAGTTTCTGAAACCTAAAACCATTGTCGTGGGTGGCGACGTACGGCTAACAAGTGAAGAGCTAAAGCTCGCATTATCTGACGGATTGCGCGATGCAGGCGTTGATATTCTGGATATTGGCCTTGCCGGTACCGAAGAGATTTATTTTGCCACCGCACACTTGAAGATTGACGGTGGAATTGAAGTGACGGCCAGTCATAACCCGATGAATTATAACGGGATGAAGCTAGTACGTGAAGATGCGAAACCTATTAGTGGAGATACTGGCCTGAAAGATGTTAAACGTCTTGCGGAACAGAATCAGTTTGCAGAAGTAGCGGCTGAATCACGCGGCAGCTATAAGCAGATTTCGGTGCTGGATGCCTATGTGGATCATCTATTGGGTTATATCGATCTCAAGAACTTTACCACGCCATTAAAACTGGTGATCAACTCTGGAAACGGCGCTGCCGGCCACGTTATCGATGAAATCGAGAAGCGTTTTGTGAAAGCGGCGGTACCGGTAGAGTTTGTGAAAGTTCATCATCACGCCGACGGTAATTTCCCTAATGGGATCCCTAACCCGCTGCTGCCGGAATGCCGCGCAGATTCAACTGTCGCGGTTATCGAATCGAAAGCCAATATGGGAATTGCCTTCGACGGCGATTTCGACCGCTGTTTCATGTTTGATGAAACCGGTGCCTTTATCGAAGGGTATTATATTGTTGGATTGCTTGCGAAAGCGTTCCTGCAAAAAAATCCGGGTGCGAAAATTATCCACGATCCGCGTTTGACCTGGAATACCCAAGACATTGTTAAAGAAGAGGGCGGTGTTGCCGTCATGTCGAAAACGGGGCACGCCTTCATTAAGGAACGTATGAGAGCCGAAGATGCTATCTACGGCGGCGAAATGAGTGCACATCACTATTTCAAAGACTTTGCATACTGCGACAGCGGCATGATCCCGTGGTTGCTGGTGGCAGAATTACTGGCAATTAAAGGCAATACCCTTAGCAGTATGGTTGAAGATCGCATGGCGGCTTTCCCTGCTTCAGGTGAAATCAACCGCAAAATTGTTGGCGCTAATGAAGTCATTGATAAAATCAGAGCCGTTTACGAAGCTGATGCTCAACATGTCGATTTAACAGACGGCCTGAGCATCGAGTATACGGACTGGCGCTTCAACCTGCGCACCTCGAATACCGAGCCGGTGGTACGTTTGAACGTTGAATCAAAAGGGAATACCGAACTGATGAATCAGAAAACGGCGGAAATCCTCCAGTTATTAGGTGGGGATGCTCTGTGAAAGATATGTTATTAGCGATTTATCGCTACCGTGGTTTTATCATGAGTAGCGTTAAGCGAGATTTTCAGGCGCGCTATCAGACCAGTATGCTGGGGGCGCTCTGGCTAGTCCTGCAGCCGTTAGCCATGATTCTGGTTTATACCTTAGTGTTTTCCCAAGTGATGCGCGCAAGAATGCCTGGCGAGGCGGGGCCATTCGCTTACAGTATTTATCTATGTTCTGGCGTATTAACCTGGGCATTGTTTACCGAAATTCTTGATAAAAGCCAAAACGTTTTTCTTGGCAATGCCAACCTGATTAAGAAGCTGAGCTTTCCTAAAATTTGTTTGCCGATCATTGTTATTCTATCGGCGGTTTTAAATTTCTTAATCATTTTCACATTATTTATCATATTCTTACTGTTTACAGGCAATTTCCCGAACATGCTGTTCTTTGCCGTGATCCCATTGTTGTGCGTTCAGCTAATCTTTTCCGTGGGTTTGGGGATGATATTTGGCGTAATGAACGTCTTTTTCCGTGACGTGGGCCAGTTCGTAACGGTTTTATTGCAATTTTGGTTTTGGTTTACGCCGGTTGTTTATGTTCTCAACTCACTGCCAGAATGGGCGCGTCATATTTTAATGTATAACCCAATGGCCAGACTCATGGCTTGTTATCAGTCAATCTTTGCTTATCACAAGATGCCTGACTGGTACTCCTTGTGGCCGGTATTATTGTTAGGGATTATCTTTTGTGCGTTAGGAATGCGACTCTTCAAGAAGCATTCTGCAGATATGGTGGATGAATTATAATGAGCTTTATTTCAGTAAATAATGTTGGAAAAGCTTATAAGCAGTATCCTTCAAAATCGTCGCGACTCGTTGAGTGGATATCGCCAACCAAAAAGCTGCGCCATAAATTAAAGTGGATCCTCAATGATATCTCTTTTCAGGTTCAGCCTGGTGAAGCATTAGGTATCATCGGCATCAACGGCGCCGGCAAAAGTACACTCTTGAAACTCATTACCGGCACGGCTAAACCGACTACCGGTGAAGTACACCTTGAAGGCAGAGTTGCTGCGATGCTTGAGCTGGGAATGGGCTTCCATCCCGATTTTACCGGCAGGCAAAATGCCTACATGTCAGGCCAATTGTTAGGGATGAGTTCTCAGCAGATAACCGAGCTGATGCCTGAAATCGAAGCTTTTGCCGAAATTGGTGATTATATCGATGAGCCTGTTCGCGTTTACTCGAGCGGTATGCAAGTACGTCTTGCCTTCAGTATCGCTACTGCAATTCGTCCTGATATCCTGATTGTTGATGAAGCACTTTCGGTGGGCGACGCGTATTTCCAGCACAAGAGTTTTGCACGTATTCGTGAGTTCCGTGAGAAGGGAACCACTCTTTTACTGGTGTCTCACGATAAATCAGCCATTCAGTCTATTTGCGATCGCGCGATTTTGCTCAATAAAGGTCGAATTGAGAAAGAAGGAAATCCTGAAGAAATCATGGATTTCTACAATGCCATGTTGGCTGAGAAATCCGGATCCGCAGTGACTATTCGTCAAGAGAAAACTGAATCAGGCCAAATTCAGACCATCTCGGGTAACGGCGATGCAAAGGTTTCGGCGATATCATTAATTAATAGCAGCGGTAAAGTTTCCGAAAATATTGGTGTTGGCGATCGGGTGACTCTGAAAATTGAAGTGGAGATTCATCGTCCTATCAAAGAGCTGGTAATGGGTTTTCAGGTCAAAGATCGTTTAGGTCAAGTTGTGTTCGGCACTAACTCATACCATATGAAAGAGCCAGTAAATGACCTTGAAGCAGGTCAAAAGGTGACCTTTAATTATCGATTTCCTATGAATTTGGGAGAAGGTAATTTCTCTATCGCGACGGCTTTACACGATCGCGATACTCATATTAATAACAACTATGAGTGGCGAGACTTGGCTTTGGTATTTAATGTTATCAATCTCGACAAATTGTCATTCATGGGTGTGTCATGGTTGCAAACGGAGCTAGAGTGTTCTTATGAAAGATAGTTTCTATACAGTTAGCGAAGACTATTATCGCCTTTTTGAAGAGAAACACCGCGGCAGCGTTCAGGACATTAAGAACCGTTTACAAGTTTATATCCCATTCATTACCGCATTAACCAAAATTGACCCTTCTGCCGCTGTTGCAGACATAGGCTGTGGTCGCGGTGAATGGCTAGAGATCCTCAAGGATCATAATATTCCGGCATTCGGGGTTGACCTGGATGATGGAATGCTTGAACGTGCCTTGCAGGTTGGTCTGGACGTCAAGAAAATGGACTGCCTGGAATTCCTTCGGGGCCAGGCTGACGAAAGCCTGCTAGCTATTACCGGATTTCATATCGCAGAACATTTGCCATTTGAAGTTTTGCAAGCTGTCGTTAAAGAGTCTGAGCGAGTATTGAAGCCGGGGGGATTACTGATAATTGAAACACCTAATCCCGAGAATATCAGCGTGGGTACGTGTTCTTTTTACATGGATCCTACACATAATCATCCATTGCCTCCATCGCTGCTTGAGTTTATCCCGAATTATTATGGTTTCTTGAGAACCAAAATATTACGTTTGCAGGAAAAAAACGCATTAAGAGACCCTGAATCGGTTGTTACTTTAGTCGATGTGTTAAAAGGCGTAAGTCCTGATTATGGTCTGGTTGCCCAAAAGAAGGCCGACCGAGAGATAAGCCAATTGGTTGACGCGTGTTTCAACCAAGAATATGGCGTCACTCTGGATAGTCTGGGAAACCGTTATGACCAGCGTCTTGCCGAGCAGGCTAAAAGAATATACAAAACCTTAAGTAATCAGGCCACTAAGTTTCACAACTATGAAAATCAGTTGCAACGTTTCCAGCAAGAATTCGAAAAGACTAAACATGAGCTTTTAGCTGTTCATGCCCACAATCAAAGTCTGCAGCAACAAGTTATTGATTTCCATAGCAGTAACTCTTGGAAAATCACATACCCTTTACGTTGGGTTTCAAGCCAAGTCCATACTGTTCGCACACATGGCATCAAGGCACGTGGACGCCAAGTCATTAAGCGAATATTAAAAAAATCAATCAATATTGCCTTGGGTGTTTTCCACAATAACCCTAAGCTTAGACGCTTTGTGTTTTCTACCACCAAAAAGCTGGGAATATACAAGCTGATACAATCCGTTTACCGACGAGTTTTGTATTCTGCGCCCAACTCGCAAACTGGGCTCATTGCCAGAGAGCGTCATGTTGTTTATCAGGAAAATATGACTAGCCGGGCTGTCGATATTTATGAACAATTAAAAAATGCAAATAATAATAAGCACGGAGAGTAATAATGCGCATTGTTATTGACCTGCAAGGGGCACAGACAGAAAGCCGCTATCGCGGGATTGGCCGTTATACTATTTCTATCGCAAAAGCGATTATTCGCAACAACACAAAGCACGAAATTTTTATCGCCTTGTCATCATTGTTTCCTGAAACAATTGCTGACTTAAAAAAACAGTTCAGTGAATATCTTCCTGCTGAGAATATCGTGGTATGGCATGCGCCAGGCCCAGTAAGGGCATTAGAAAGAGATAATGCCTGGCGTAGTGAAAGTGCAGAATATATCCGTGAGGTTTTTTTACATAATCTGCGCCCTGATATCGTCTTTATCACCAGCCTGTTTGAAGGCCATGTCGATAACGCCGTGACGTCAATTGCCAAATTTTCTTCAAATACTAAAGTAGCAGTTCTTCATCACGATCTGATTCCTTTGGTACAGTCAGATGTTTATCTTCAGGATGATGCATTCAAAGAATATTATCTTAAAAAAATCAACTGGCTTAAAAATGCTGACTTGATTTTGACTAATTCGGATTATACCTCCGCGGAAGCTATTGAGTGGTTGGATGTTCCTTTTGAGAAAGTTCACACTGTCTCTGCTGCAACTGAGGAACATTTCGTTGTCAGTGAAGTGGTTGATGCCGAATTTACTGCCCTTAAAGCACATTATGGGATTACTCGTGATGTAGTGCTTTATGCACCCGGTGGATTCGACTCTCGTAAAAACTTTCGACGTCTAATCGAAGCCTACAGCAAGCTGTCACCGGTAATTCGTGATAAACATCAGTTAGTTATTGTCAGTAAGTTGTCTGATAGTGATCGTAGCGGTCTGCGCACTATTGCAAACAGTGCACGGTTACGTGAAGACGAAATGATTTTGACAGGTTATGTCTCCGAGCATGATTTAGTCGTTTTATATCAGTTGTCTAAGCTGTTTGTTTTTGCTTCTTTGCATGAAGGATTTGGTTTGCCAATACTGGAAGCCATGACCTGTGGGGCGGCGACAATCGGTTCGAATGTAACAAGTATTCCTGAGGTTATTGGATATGAAGATGCCCTTTTCGATCCCTACTCGGTTGATTCTATAAAAGAAAAACTTCACCAGGCGCTTAGTGATGATGCTTTTCTTGCCCGTTTGAAGCAACACGCAACTACTCAGGCTAAAAAGTTTTCTTGGGATTACGCAGGAATAACTGCTTTAGGTTGTTTTGAAAATATTATTGAGGATGCTGCGACTCTTCCTGTTGAAAAAGTGTCAGCTGCACAGCTTGTGACGGCTATTTCATCAATCAACTGCCGCGAAAAACCTACTGATAACGACCTACGCGCCACGGCGGAATCCATTGACCGTAACGCGAAATTAATTGAACTTCATTCTGTCGATATTGAGAAATTATCCTGGCGAGTAGAAGGTCCTTTTGACAGTTCTTACAGCCTTGCCCTGGTGAACCGGGAGTTTGCTCGTGCCTTGAGTCAGGACAATGTTGAGGTATTACTACACTCAACGGAAGGGCCAGGTGATTTTGCACCGAGTGAGACCTTTATTAATGACATGAGTAATGCTGATCTTAAAGAGTTCCACCAACGGATTGAGCAGCAAGGCTCAAGAACGGTTAATGTATTAAGCCGTAATCTTTACCCACCTCGAGTCTCAGGCATAAATGCAGATGTAAAACTTTTGCACTGTTATGCTTGGGAAGAAACGGGTTTTCCGCAGGAGTGGATCAATAATTTCAACCGTGAATTAGACGCTGTTTTGTGTACCTCAGAACATGTTCGCAAGGTGTTAATTGATAATGGCGCGATGGTTCCTGTCTTTAATGTAGGTAACGGTTGCGAGCATTGGGATCGTATTCAGAGTGGCGCGGCACCTAAACTTGTAACCAAAAAATTTAAGTTCTTGCATGTCTCATCCTGTTTCCCTCGAAAAGGGGTTCAGGCAATGTTGGCTGCCTATGGGGCAGCATTTACCTCTGCTGATGACGTATCGCTAATAATAAAAACGTTTGCTAATCCACATAATGAAGTTCATCAGTGGCTGGCTGAAGAACGTGCGGCCAACGCCAATTATCCAGACTTGATCATTATTGAACAGGATATGGCCGAATCTGACCTCAAAGCGTTGTACGAGTTTTGTGACGTATTAGTTGCCCCAAGCTGTGCGGAAGGATTTGGGCTTCCAGTTGCTGAAGCCATGTTGAGTGGGCTTCCTGCCATCACCACTAACTGGAGTGGCCAGCTCGATTTCTGTACTCCTGAAAATTCATGGTTGGTTGACTATAAGTTCGAGCGTGCTAAAACCCATTTTGGACTTTTCTCATCGTCTTGGGTCAGTGCGAACGTTGATGATCTCGGCCATGCGATGAAAGATGCGGTAGAATCGAGTGAAGAAAAACTGAAAGCGATGGCGCTAAAAGGCCGTGAGCTTATTATGGCCAAATTTAAATGGTCTGATGTAGCCCAACGATCGACTTCTGCCGTTGCTAATCTTCGCAAAAACTTCGAACTTGCCCACGAAGATACGCGGATAGGCTGGTTATCTACCTGGAATACCAAATGTGGAATTGCAACCTATTCCCAGCATCTGGTTGCCGATATGCCAAGCGATCAAGTTGTTATCTTTGCTCCCGCAGCTAACGACTTGGTTGGCGTGGATGAAAATAACGTTTTGAGATGTTGGGTGGTTGGAAAAGAAAATAACTATCTCGATGCACTTGATGCACAAATTGAAACGTTGCGCTTGAATACTCTTGTTATTCAATTCAACTACGGATTCTTCAATCACCGTGAGCTTTCTGCATTTATTGAAAAGCACCACCACGCCGGGCGAGTTATCGTTATGGCAATGCACTCGACAGTTGATCCTGAAAAAGAACCTCACTGGAATTTCCGTTTGTCAGAGATGACAGATGCGCTAAAAATGTGCGACCGTCTGCTTGTGCATTCAATAACCGATATCAATCGTTTAAAACTTTTGGGGATAGTCGATAACGTAACCTTGTTCCCACACGGTGTGTTGGGTTATCCAAAATCAGCAGATAAAGTCGCTAAGCCTAATGCTCTACCTTTAGTTGCAAGTTATGGTTTCTGCCTTCCCCATAAAGGCTTGAAAGAACTTATTGAGGCCGTTGCTTATCTCAAATCAGCAGGTAAGCCAGTTCGACTAAGGCTTGTCAATGCCGAATATCCGGTTAGCGAATCAGCTGATTTGGTGCGTGAACTTAAAGCCACAGCGTCTAAATTGGGTGTTGAAGATTTAATCGAGATGTACAACGACTTCCTTGATGACGAGGAAAGCCTTCGTTTATTATCTGATGCTGATGTGTTGGTTTTCGCTTACCAAAATACAGGTGAGTCTGCCAGCGGTGCTGTGCGATACGGAATGGCAACACATAAACCGGTAGCGGTGACGCCTTTAGCCATTTTTGACGATCTTGGGGATGCGGTATTCAGGTTCAATGGTACTTCAGTTGCTGATATCGCAGAGGGCATCTCGGCGATTAATCAAAAATCGCCAGAGGCAATTAGAATCCAGCAGCGTGCTGACGAATGGCGTCAACAGCATGACTATCATACTGTGGCCAGACGTTTAGAAAATATGTGTACCGGCCTGTTAAGGGCTAAAGTCTTTAAATAGGCATCAGGTCGGTGAATAAAAACGCAACATGCTGAAATACGCATGTTGCTTTAATTTTCCTGAAGATATGAGTTCTAAAGAATTCACGCCTGTGGTTAATGGGTAATAAGCGTTATTCATTAGCATACAGGGACTTTCACAAATAATTTCTATTTGTGATTGCAAATGGGTATAAAAAATGAAGTTAGTATTTTCATCAGACTGCATAAAATTCCCACTGACCGGGATAGGGCGCTATGCGCTGGAATTAACCAATTATCTTCAAACCAGCGATGAAATAAGTTCGCTGCGCTACCTCAATGGCAGACAGTTAATTGATCAGCGTCCGGTGCCGGTAGAAAGTGGTGCCGTAGAGTCAAAGTTGAGAAGCGTATTAAAAAAGAATCCGCTGATTACCGAAGCTTATCGCTATACCTATCCTTGGCTTAAATCACGTGCGCTGAAGCAGGCACCCGATGCCATATTTCACTGCCCAAATTACTATCTGCCGCCTAATGTTGGCAATGCTATCACTACGTTCCATGATTTATCTATTTTTACCTGGCCTGAATGCCATCCGCCGGAACGCGTAAAATACATGCGTAAAGAGCTGCTGCTGTCGCTTAAGCGTGCAGAGAGACTGCTCACCGTTTCCGAATTCTCACGTCAGGAAATTGCCAGTTATTTCAACTATCCTCTGGATAAAATCGATGCCACACCGTTGGCAAGCAGCGGGCAGTTTTATGTACGTAAACCGGAAGAAACGGCCGAGTTGATGCGTAACCTGGGCTTAGAGCACGGCAAGTATTGCTTGTATACCGGAACTATTGAGCCTAGAAAAAATATTGCGACGCTGCTCGATGCCTATGAGAGATTGCCGCTGTCCATTAGAAATCATTACCCGCTAGTGCTGTGTGGTTACTCAGGTTGGAGTAGTGAGGCAATTCACCTCAGGTTCCAGCGTGGCGAACGCGAAGGGTGGATTAAGTATTTAGGATATGTCGCCTCGAAAGAGTTGCCATTATTATTTGCCGCGGCGAATACTTTCCTCTTCCCGTCTTTATATGAAGGATTTGGCCTGCCGGTGCTAGAATCTATGGCATCGGGCGTTCCAGTTGTTTGCTCAAATGCCGCTTCACTACCCGAAGTTGTGGGTGACGCTGCGTTAGTGTGTGAACCTCTCGATGTTGAGGCGCTGACAGCGGCTATACAGCGCTGCATTGAAGATAATCAGTGGCGCCAATTATCTATTGAGACCGGCTTAAAACAGGCTAAAAAATTCTCCTGGGCACGCTGTGCAGAAGAAACAATAGCGGCCTATAAAAAGGTTTAGAGTCTTTATGTTGAAAGTATTACATTTCTATAAAACTTACTATCCAGACTCTTTTGGCGGAATTGAGCAGGTTATTTTCCAGCTAACTGAAGGTACGGCGAATTTCAATGTTGAAAACACGGTGCTGGTATTAAGCCCGCGTGGTGACACTGACGTTAGCTCTTTCCATAAGCATAATATTACCTCTGCAAAAATTACTTTCGAGTTAGCTTCTACGCCATTTTCATTAAATGCGTTGACTAAATTTAAAAAGCTCGCCGTAAAGGCCGATATTATCCATTATCATTTCCCGTACCCTTTTATGGATTTGATACATTTTTTGGCCGGTGTGAAAAAACCCACAGTTGTTTCGTATCATTCGGATGTGGTAAAGCAAAAAAATATCCTCAAGTTTTACAAACCCCTGATGCACAAATTCTTGGGGAGCGTGAGCCGGATTGTTGCCTCATCACCTAATTATGTGCAGACCAGCCCGGTATTGCAGTGTTTCAAAGACAAGGTCAGCGTTATTCCATTTGGTATTGATGAGCAATCTTATCCGCCGGTGGGTGACGAAAAGCTGGCTTTCTGGTCGCAGCAGTTTTCTTCGCCATTTTTCCTGTTTATCGGCGCTTTTCGTTATTATAAGGGACTGCACATATTATTGGCCGCGGCTAAAAATGCGAGTTATCCCATCGTCATTGTAGGCGGTGGTCCAGCCGAAGCTGAACTAAAACAGCAAGCGGTACAGCTGAGGCTTGATAACGTCTTTTTTGTTGGAGCTCTGGAAGACGCCGATAAGTTTGCGTTACTGAAGCTGTGCCACGGGTTAGTCTTTCCATCACATCTGCGCTCTGAAGCCTTTGGTATTTCATTATTGGAAGGTGCGATGTTCGGGAAACCGCTTATTTCTTGTGAAATAGGTACCGGTACGACCTATATCAATATTCATAATGAAACTGGAATAGTTATTGAGCCCAATAACGTCGGTTCATTACGAAACGCTATGGATTTATTGGCAAATAATACCCAACTCGCTTCGCAGCTAGGCGAGAATGCTTACAAACGGTATAAGAGTTTTTTTACCTATGAGCAAATGATCAATAAGTACATGGCACTCTATAAGGACTTAACGCGCTAAGCAGTAGCTTACATTTTAAACTAACAGCCTATTTCCCTGCTTTTGCTCAGGTTTAGCTAAATAGGTTGTAGAATAACCAGCCGAGCGCCAGCTCGGAGTAATGTCGTAAAATTCGCTCTTTTTGAACTGCAATTGGACGCTGTTACCGGTAAAGTGTTGTGTGCTCGGCATAGTGGCTGAGGCTGTACTGCACCGACCACTTGAGTGGTTGCGCGAGTTATAGCTGTGATAGGTACACCCTCAGTCATTCTGATGTACAATGCTTGGGTTCATTTGTATGGCGCGGTGAAAATAAGCCTACTAAGAACAGGGGTTTGAACTTCACCGAGCTATCGACTATTTCAGACAGGAGTTGCTAATGTCCAAACAACAGATCGGCGTCGTCGGTATGGCAGTAATGGGTCGTAACCTGGCGTTAAACATCGAGAGCCGTGGTTATTCCGTTGCTATTTTTAACCGTTCTGGCGACAAGACTGATGAAGTCGTAGCCGAGAATCCGGGTAAAAATCTGGTTCCATACTACACAGTGGAAGAGTTCGTAGCGTCACTGGAAAAACCACGCCGTATTTTGCTGATGGTGAAAGCAGGCGAAGCGACAGACAAAACTATCGCCTCCCTCACACCACACCTTGATAAAGGTGACATCCTCATTGATGGCGGCAACACCTTCTACAAAGACACTATCCGTCGTAATAAAGAACTTTCAGACCAAGGCTTCAACTTTATCGGCACCGGCGTTTCCGGTGGCGAAGAGGGTGCACTGAAAGGCCCTTCAATCATGCCTGGCGGTCAGAAAGAAGCTTACGAACTGGTTGCTCCAATTCTTGAGCAAATCGCTGCACGTGCTGACGATGGCGATGCTTGCGTTGCTTACATCGGTGCAGACGGTGCGGGTCACTATGTCAAAATGGTTCACAACGGTATCGAATACGGCGACATGCAGCTGATTGCTGAAGCTTATTCTCTGCTGAAACAGTCCTTGAATCTGAGCAATGAAGAGCTGGCAAGCACCTTCGTTGAGTGGAACAAAGGCGAGCTGAGCAGCTACCTGATCGACATCACCAAAGACATCTTCACTAAGAAAGACGAAGACGGTAAATATCTGGTTGATGTTATTCTTGACGAAGCTGCCAACAAAGGCACCGGTAAGTGGACCAGCCAGAGCTCTCTGGACTTGGGCGAACCGCTGTCTCTTATCACCGAATCTGTATTTGCCCGCTACTTGTCTTCTCTGAAAGACCAGCGCGTAGCCGCTTCTAAAGTGCTGACCGGTCCTACCGTGAAAGCGTTTGATGGCGAAAAAGCTGAGTTCATCGAGAAAGTACGTCGCGCACTGTACCTGGGTAAAATCGTTTCTTACGCTCAGGGCTTCTCACAGCTGAAAGCGGCATCAGACGAAAACAACTGGGATCTGCACTACGGTGAAATCGCTAAGATTTTCCGCGCTGGCTGCATCATCCGTGCACAGTTCTTGCAGAAAATTACCGATGCTTATGCTGAAAATGCTTCAATCGCAAACTTGCTGTTGGCGCCTTACTTCAAAAACATCGCTGACGAATATCAGCAAGCGCTGCGTGACGTGGTGTCTTATGCCGTTCAGAATGGTATCCCGACCCCAACGTTCTCTGCTGCGATCAACTACTATGACAGCTACCGCAGTGCGGTTCTGCCTGCTAACCTGATCCAGGCACAGCGTGACTACTTCGGTGCACATACTTACAAACGCACCGATAAAGAAGGCGTATTCCACACCGAGTGGTTGGACTAGTCGTTAGCAGTAATTGAGTAAACACACATATACAGTTTTTATAAATATTAAAGCCGCCGACGATTTATTTCGGCGGTTTTTTTTGCTCTAAATTTTAACACGTGCGTAATCAAATTTAGTAATACGTAGTATTAATTATACATTATTCATATCGCTAGATTAAGTGGTGCTTTGTTAAAATTCACTTATTATAATTAAGTTAAAACTTACAGTCTGATATATGGGGGTGAGACTGATTTAGATGGACTGTGTTGGTTTTTGAAGTATAGTGCTGTAATTATTTTTTCGGAAAACCTTAAGTGAAGTATAAATGCAGCTTAATAAATTAGAAAACACCGCTTCTCAGTATATACCGTTCATTGATGGACTCAGAGCATTGGCCGTTATTTCGGTCATTATCTACCATCTTAACGCATCTTGGCTGCCAGGCGGATTTGTCGGGGTAGACGTATTTTTTGTGATATCAGGTTTTGTAGTCAGTGCGTCTATAGCCCATTTCAAGGGTGTGAACTTTTGGCGTTTCTTGGCCTTCTTCTATGCGAGGCGAATTAAGCGTATTTTCCCTGCATTAATTGTTTGCCTGCTGGTAACCGGCTATGTTTCAGCACTGTTTATACCTAATTCTTGGCTGAGTGACCTTAATCAACAGACACAGTTTTTTGCTTTTGCCGGCTTGAGTAACTTTATTCTGGCAGCCAATGGTCGTGATTATTTTGCGCCTACTACAGATTTTAATCCTTTTACTCATACTTGGTCGCTGGGTGTCGAGGAACAATTTTATCTAATTTTCCCCGTTTTATTTTGTGCCTGGTTATATGGTCAGCGAGGTAAACGTGCGTCTGTGGTGTTATTTGGAGTTGGGGTCGTTGTATCGCTGATTTTTTCGGCGTGGCAGTCGAGGGTTGAGCCAACCAATGCTTATTTTTTGAGCCCCGGTCGTTTTTGGGAATTAGGTGCAGGCGTTTTGCTGTACCAGATTATCACCTTATTTTCAAAAGATGGGCGGCGTAGTCAAGACAGTCTGTCCGGTTTTATCGGTACATCGGCATTCGTTGGATTGCTCATTTCATTCGCCATTTCCACCCCAAACAATTTTCCGATGCCTGGCGCAATACTTGCCGTTATATCAACTCTTGGCATAATATTTAGCTTATATAAAAAGAGTTGTCTGCCCTGGTTGCAGGCTTTGCTCGGCAACCGCTATATTCTTTTTTTTGGCAAGAGTTCCTATTCTCTTTACCTATGGCATTGGCCAACGTTTGTTCTGTTCCGCTGGACCTGTGGACTTGATACTTGGGTAACGCGATTAGCTGCCCTTGCTATTACTTTCTTGCTGGCCACACTCTCGTATTTTCTGGTTGAAAAATCGACTCGTCGCATTAGGACAGGCAAAAAACTTAACAATCCGGCTATTATCATTGCGGGTTTATGCATTATCGGATTGGCTTACAAAGCTGCTTTAGTCATTGATGCACAGTTTGATAAAATTTCTGCAAGCGTAGTCACTAAAGATGCAAACCTGTGGTATCCAGACCGAGTTGCAGCGAGTGAAGATTATCCCGGCTGTACGGCTAATCCTCAGGCAATAGTGGATGAAGGCGTTAAGGTCCTCGTTTTCAAGCCTGAAAGGTGCCTGTTAGAAAAGCCCTCACGATACAACGTGCTGCATGTAATTGGTGATTCACATACTTTGGCTTATGAGGCCTTGTATAAACAGTTTGCCATCAAAAATAATCTAGAAATCGATGTTTACAGTAACGGTGGGTGCCCATTTATTAGCTTCCAGCCTGAACGCGACCTTGATAATCCTATGTGTATGCAAAATACGCAAGACTCTCTGCGGGCATTGCATAAGCGTGTCAAGCCAGGAGATGTTCTTCTTCTGGCCTCTTTACGTTTACCTAGATTCTCGGACCAGTGGGTGTACTTCGGCACGGAATCCCATCAGAAGACCTTCTTTAGTGCACAGGCGCAGTCAAACCGAGAGCGTTCAATAAAATATGCGATCAGTACTCTGCGGAGCTTCACTTCTAAAGGCGTTCAGGTCGTATTTGATGCACCTAAACCTATTTTTAAATTACCCCCCTATCGCTGTTCTGACTGGTTTAACCGCGATAACCCTATCTGTTCTCACGGAATGACAATGGACCGTGACTTGCTTCAAACCTACCGTGCACCCGTACTGGCGAGTTATGAACAGGTGATACGTGCTTTGCCCACTGTTACAATTTGGGATCCGTTCCCTGTGTTGTGTCCGGGTAAGATCTGCAGTGTTTGGAGCGAAGGGCACTCTATGTTCTTTGATGGCGATCATTTGAGTGCGTTTGGCAACATGAAACTGCTGCCTGACTTTAGTGCTTTTATGCTACCTAGGATGGCGAAACAAATACCAGCGGCGATGGCCGAGTCAGTCTACAATTTTAAACAAGACGCGCTACCTAACTTTTTTGATAGCGTTGCTGGTTTATCACATCGGGAATCCTGGGGACGTTGGAGCGATGCTAATTTAGCACCAGCTGTGACACTCGCCTACGTTCAGCCATTGCCTACAGGCTTTACCCTGGAAATCACCGCCCAGGCTTTTACTCCCAATATCGGTAAACCAATCAGTGTTATTGTTGGCAATGAGCAACAAAGTATTGTCGTTAGTGATCAGCCTACAGTCGTTAAAATTCATTTTTCTAATTTGGAGAACGCGAACAAAATTGTCATTGTTCCTCCTTATCCCAGGAGTCCATTAGAACTTGGCATTAATGGCGATAATAGAAAACTGGGGGTCGGGCTGATATCAGTTAAAATTATTACAGACTGATTTTCTGCAAAAAAGCCACTGGGATCAGTTTTTCAGTGGCTTCACTGATGCTACATATCGCAAGCAGTACCCAAATTTAACGAGAGCGAGGAAACTTTAGGTCTTTTCCAATCTAACCCGTCATTTATATGATTCAGTTTGTAAAACTGTAATCTAATGACCTTGCTTGCAGACCTAACCTCCGCTTATCACCGCTCATTTTCAGGTCTTTTGGACTTTTAACCACCTCGAAATGAAACGCCAATGCAATTGATGATTGTCTGGGATTGATCTTCCTCACAGTAAAATCAATGGCATGATTGCCTGGGGCAAGGTCAAACTTTGTAATTTCAACACCATTAAAACTTAAGGTCCCCTTGATGGGTTGAAAATTCGAAGCGTGTAATGTAAATCGAGCTGTTTTCCATTCAGATTGCTGATTCAGTAGCATCGTTGGCTCAAGGCCATCGGTCCAGCGAAAGCCATCCTCGTTATAACTCCATTCTGGCCATAAATAAGCAAGGTTTTCGCTGCCAAACGCTAGCGAACCTTGTTTTTGCAAATTAATAGCACTCAACGCACCAATCAGACTTTTATTGTATATATAGAAAGTGGTATCCCTAAACTGCAAGGTCTCGTCGGGTACACCGAACTGTTTTTTCAGACCAGCTAAACAAATCCTGATATCTCGACACTGTTCTCCGTCGTTGTAAATAGCAACAAACTGACGCTTCCAGGCATTGTCTGCCTCAAATTGGTACCAATTATCGAAGGTCTGCGGCCGCCCAGCGAAGTTAATAAAACCAGTAGAAGTATCAAAGGTGACAGGCCTGATGATTTGATGCCAATTCGAGCGCCAACCGGTGGCCAATGAATCGGTTCCCCAGTAAGGACCATACCCATAGTGCAGATTGTGAGCCTGCATAAAGGCGATGATATCGCTGGAGGTAGAAGGGCGCTCCCTAAGCGGCGTCTGAATGAAATTGGAAGCGTAGCCTGAAATCATCAAGATTAACAACGGCACAAGCATAATTTTTCGACGGCTGATCGCCTGCAGGAAAATAACGCCAATGGTCAGATAGACAATGTTTACGAAGAATCGTGCGCTTACATAGGCACCCGGTGTGCTGCTAAGTATGAAGGCAGAAGAGATGCCAAGTACTGACATCAGGATCAGGAAATCTACATTACTTATGCGTGGGGATTTATTTATGGAGAACAGATAGAGTACCAGCACTATTACGGCAGAAATCTTGAAAAGGCTTTCACGTTCCGCGACGAACAGATTCAACATGCCGCCTAGGCCATACAAAAACCAGCCCGCATTGTCGATCATTTGTTGGGGAGAACCCAAGCTAAAGTGAGCAACGGGTAAATGAAAAATACGTTCAACGGTGTGGGTAAAAAGTACCATGCCGGTCAAAGCAGGGACGAGCAATGTCTTGAAATGGCGTATCTTTAAGAAAAATATTTCATAGAAATTCACCAGTAGCAGTGGTAAATAAAAAGCGGCAAGAAGCCATGGGTCGGAAACGGAAGCAACGATCACCAGCAGGTAGAGCACAACATCAATTATTAGGCTGCGATGCCGAAGGTTAACCAGATAAAGATAAACGCACAGCAAGCCATAGAGATTGGTCAAATTATGGGAGAAAGGGTGGGCTACATAACCTGAAACTTGGGCATAATGACTTAATCCGCAAAAAAATGGCACCAGTAAAAAGCTCAGACTATTTTTGCTACGTTCATAACAAATCATCGCTGCCAGCAGGGCGCAAAGGAACAGCTGCGCAATGGAAAGCCAACGTAATATTTCTGGAGAAGTGCCCCCGGTGACTTCAAACAGCAAAAAATGAATCGGATAGGCAGAGAAATACCAGTTATCTATCGTTGGCCGCCAATTTCTCATGACTGACCAGCCGTGCAGAGTTATCTCATGCCAGACTGTCGGCGAGTTAGCCACATCCGAATCGACAAGGAAATTGAGATTGACCACCCAGATACTGGCAGCCATGCCGATGAGCAGGTAGATAACAGTTAAGATTAACTCTTTATTTTTCATTCGGATGATGCCTGGGATAGTATGAGTCAATAAGGACTTTGAGATTGTAAACAATCAGTTGCTCGCTGTGCGCGATGATATTAAACGATTTAAACTTAACCGCCTACCCAAGACTTCATCCCTTTCAGCATGAGCCGACGAAGATTACTTAATTAGGTTTTTTTATCAATTTTCACTCCCACCGCCAGTATCGCCGCCAGCACGATAAATAAATGCCCCTCCGCTGAATCCAGCAAAAATGAGTTGAACACGTCGCAGGCCAGATAACTGCCGACCAACGCCACCAGCTGATTACGCCAGGCTAGCGGTTGATACCACGCCGCGCGCATGCAAAACATCATCCATGTCAAAAAAATTACCAAACCTAACAGGCCATTTTGAACCGTTTCCAATAAGTACTGGTTATGCGGATTGTTGATGCTGTAGCCCGTTTTTGTATTGGAGTAAAAGAAGCCACCCGCGCCATTTCCTCGCCACGGTGCCTGTTTTATTCGATGCAGTGATTCCCGAATAAACGACGTTCGCTGCCCCATTGAGTTGTTACAGGCCTGTTCTGCCTGCTGCGCAGAAGCCAGTAAACACTGTTGTACTTCCTCAACGCCCTGACTGAGTCGCTGTGCGGCACGATTGGGCACGACTACCAACAGTGTGGCAATTAGCAATCCACAGCTCAAAATAGCGAGTCGGTGACGTGTGCGAAAGGTTAGAAACATCCAGATTAACGAGCCGGCCAGCAATGCCACATAACCCGTTCGCCCCTGTACCATCAGTATGATGTTGGCGCAGGCCAATACGGCAAGTGTTGCGTAGCACGCTCGCCGTGTGCCATTTCTGGCGACGGCTTTTGCCAGCCAAAAGAGTGTGGCAAAGGCCAGGAAAACGTTCTGCGTTATTTGTAGCTTAAAAACTGTTGGATTTTGTGGGTCAATATGCCCAAGCGGGATATGCCCCAACCCGACTGCCAGACTGATTGCCAGAATCAGCATGTTGGCCAGTAAAAAACCATTGATAAACCGGCTCTTTAGTTTGGCATCGGCGTTAAAAAAAAGTGCCAAGGGTAATATATACAGTAGCTTGCCATACTTTCCGAGCATTTTGGGGCCATAATCTGGGTGCTTTGAAAAAAGCGAGACGGCTAGCAAAACAAACATCAGCGCGGGCAGCCATACAATAGGTTTTTTAACAAGTGATACTAGTAGTCGAAAGTCTCTTTGCCACAGCAGGCAAACAACGACCAGGCCCAGCGCGGCATTCATCAGCGCCGTTGACGTGGGCAGTGCAATGCCGAGCAAACAAGCGGTCAGGCTATAAAGTCGATACTTTAACGGAGCCAGTCTAAACGGCTGTGAATTGGCGTACGTTTGCATAACTTTTGACCTAATTATTGGAAAGGGTGAAAGGATCGCAGTAAAAAACCTACGCCGCCGACGATAAGAGCTTGAGCCTGTTGTCGATGGCGTTAATCACATCTGTAACCGGGATAGCGTCGAGATAGCGCTCATCTGTATCAGTATCGACCTCATTAGGCTGTGGCAGTACGCGATAATTGCCGGCCCAAAGCATCGTGTGTGCAACTTGCCAGGGTGACCACTGAGCAAGATTACTGGGGCCAAAAAGCACAACGCAGGGCGTTTTCAACGCGGCGGCCATATGCATCGGTGCTGAATCTACACCGATAAACAGTTTTGCCTGGTCAATCAGCGCAGCGAGCGTGGACAACTCTAGGCTGCCCGCCAGGTTCACCACCCTTTGCCGCATCAGGCAGCCCGCCTCAATTTCTCGTAATATGTTGATTTCACTCTGTGACTTTCCGGCGCTGAGCACTACTGTTTCACCCGCAGCGGTAAGATGATTGATAACCTGAATGAAACGGCTTGCTGACCAGGTTTTAAAAGCCCAGCGGGCTGTTGGCTGCACCAGCACGTAGTCATTAAGTCGATAATAATCAATCAACTGCCTGGCTTTATCTCTATCACTTTGCTGATAACTTTGAGTCACTTTCGTGACTTTATCCGGCAATCTTAGAGGGGAAAGGATACTGAGATTATTAAGTACCGTATGTTGCTGTTGATGGCCGCCCATATTGACCAAAAATGAATGGCAGGCGCGCCATAGATGATTATTGCGGTTCGGATAATTGAATCCGATGCTGAAGGTTGGTTTCAGAAAACGTGCATACAGCGCCGCGCGCCACTGTTCGGATAGATTTATCACCAGGTCGTAGTGACTTCTGCGTAACGTTTTCCACAAAGCTTTTTCACCTAGAAACTGTGCTCGACCTCCTTTGTTTTTGAGGCTACGGTCCACGGAATACGTTTTATCGATATGGGGGTAACCGTTCAGTATCGATTGTGTATCGCCGTAAACAAGTAGCTCAATCAATGCATTAGGGTAATTGATTTGCAGAGTACTTAGCAGCGGCGTCGTGAGCAGCACGTCGCCATAATGGCGCAGCTTGATAACAAGAATGTGCTGTACCTGTTCGCGGTGCCGTAGCCCTTCAGGCAGGCAACCGTCAGGTGAGCCGCTCTGCATTTCACAGGATGATGCGACTGAAAAAGTCGTCATGGTGATATCTTCTCGCCTTTAAAAATGTACATGCGCTTTAACTCTGAAACTAAATAATGCAGTAACTGGGGTCACAGACTGTTGATGAAGCCAAGTGTTGAATATAAATGTTGGGCAAATAATGTTCTTACCCATTCTTAAATAGGGCTGGAGTTTTATATTTTTAATTAACACTCCTTTTTATATGCAATGACTTTGCTTTTTCATGGATAAAACAAGTGGCGTGTTCGTTATAGTTATTTTTAAAATAAATAATATTAACTTTTCATGATTTCAAACGGCGGTCTTTGGTTAGCTAATGGTGTGCAAACATCAAAGGCTGTAGGTCGTACTAGCATAAGTTGGAGTACTTTATTTAAAAGTGCATTATGCTGTCAAGTAATAGAAGCAAGTCCATTCTTTTTAAAGAATATTAAATTATTCATTAATTTGATTAATTTTACTGTCTAATTTTTTGACCAAATCTTGGCGTGAATACATTTTCAGAAAAGTTTGGCTTGAAGTTAAGCGTGTTTGTTATGATTTTTTAAAATTAAGAATATTAGCGGGAAAAATAAGGCTAATTATCACTTTTTAAGGTGATATCATTTTTTACTAAGCTTTGTGGCCTGAGTTCAGGTTATATGAAAAGAGGATGAATAAAGGATGTACTCGATAATGTCATAAAAAACACCACGTAAAGCTTGGATTTACGTGGTGTTGTTATCAAAAGGTTACTTGGTGTGACGTTGACGCAGATTCTCAATCACCGTGCTGAAATCGAGGTCCTGATCTTGCAGCAGCACCAGCAGGTGATACACCAGATCCGAAGCTTCATTTTTCAGCTCAAAGCGGTCGTTGACGGTGGCGGCTAGCGCAGTTTCCACGCCTTCTTCACCAACTTTCTGCGCAATACGCTTAGTGCCGCTGGCGTAAAGACTGGCGGTGTAAGAGCTGTCCGGGCTTGCTGTTTTACGTGATGCCAGCAGCTGTTCCAGTTGGTAGAGGAAACCCCAGTCGGAGCTGGCAGGGTGGAAGCAGCTGTCGTTACCTTTATGGCAGGTTGGGCCAATCGGGTTAACCAGAATCAGCAGTGTATCGTTATCGCAGTCCGGCGTGATGCTGACAACGTTAAGGAAGTTGCCAGAGCTTTCACCTTTAGTCCACAGACGCTGCTTGGTGCGTGAGAAAAAGGTGACTTTGGCGGTTGCCTGAGTGACGTCGAGGGCTTCCTGATTCATGTAGCCCATCATCAGCACTTCGCCGGAAACCGCATGTTGCACGATGGCGGGCATCATGTTGTCGGTTTTTTCCCAGTCAAGCTGTGCCAGCTGTTCTGTACTTAGCATAACCGGATCTTTAACAGGTTTAACTTCATTGACTGCTGAATTACTCACAAGCGGATCTCCACGCCTTGTTCGGCCAGATAGCGTTTAAGCTCACCGATATTAATGATTTGTTTGTGGAACACCGAGGCTGCCAGTGCGCCATCGACTTTTGCCAGTTTAAAGGCGTCGAGGAAGTGCTCGCGTGTTCCGGCACCGCCCGAGGCGATTAATGGCACGCGGCACACTTCGCGAATAGCGTTCAACTGGCGCAGGTCGTAACCGTTGCGCACGCCGTCCTGATTCATCATGTTCAACACAATTTCACCGGCGCCGCGTTCCTGCACTTCTTTTACCCAGTCTACGGTTTGCCAGGTAGTAACCTTGGTGCGTGCTTCGTCGCCGGTAAACTGATGTACCTGATAAGTGCCGGTTGCTGCGTCGTGCCAGGTGTCGATACCGACCACGATACACTGTACGCCGTAGCGGTCAGCGAGGCGAGTGATCAGCGACGGATCCGCCAGCGCAGGGGAGTTGATAGATATCTTATCGGCCCCGAACTGTAAAATATTGCCTGCGTCTTCGATACTTTTAATGCCGCCTGCCACGCAGAATGGAATATCAATCACTTCCGCTACGCGCGAGATCCAGCTTTTATCCACTACACGGCCGTCGGACGAGGCAGTGATGTCATAAAATACCAGCTCGTCGGCGCCTTCTTCGGCATAGCGTTTTGCCAGCGGCACAATGTCGCCAATTATCTCATGGTTACGGAACTGCACGCCTTTCACTACCTGACCGTCTTTAACATCCAGGCAGGGGATTATCCGTTTTGCCAGCATGAAATTGCCTCCGTTACGTTAAACTTGCCGTCGAGCAGGGCGCGACCGACGATCACGCCTTTCACACCACTGCCGCGCAGGGCGGCGATATCATCCAGATTGCCGATGCCGCCGGAGGCTTGAAATGCCACCTGAGGAAAACGTTGGCAGACTTCACGGTACAGCTCAACGTTGGAGCCACCTAAGGTGCCGTCGCGTGAGATATCGGTACACAAAACGTGTTTAAGCCCGAACGGTAGAAATTGTTCTACTACCTGTTCCAGCGTTGAGTCGGAGTTTTCCTGCCAGCCGCTGACCGCTACGTGTTTGTTGCCGGCTTCATCAATGCGCACGTCCAGCGCCAGCACTATTGCATCTGCGCCAAAACGGGTGAACCACTGTTGCACCTGTTCAGGATTTTTTATCGCCGTTGAACCCACCACCACGCGAGAAACGCCAGCCTCAAGCAGAGCTTCTACATCCTGCTCGGTGCGAATACCGCCACCCACCTGTACTGGAACGCTAACGCCCGCGACTAACTGTTTGAGCAAAGGAATCTGGCGGGCCGCCGGGTCTTTAGCACCCGTAAGGTCAACCAGATGCAGCACCTGTGCGCCCTGAGCCTGATAGTCCTGCAGGCGCGGCAGCGGCGAATTGCCATAGTCGCGCTGCTGTCCATAATCGCCCTGATGCAAACGCACCACGCTGCCTTCGATTAAATCTAAAGCGGGGATAATCATGCTG
Source organism: Rouxiella sp. S1S-2 (assembly GCF_009208105.1). NCBI lineage: Bacteria > Pseudomonadati > Pseudomonadota > Gammaproteobacteria > Enterobacterales > Yersiniaceae > Rouxiella > Rouxiella sp. S1S-2. Next base: position 3,092,613 of record NZ_WFKL01000001.1, on the reverse strand, counting down.
TTCACATCTCCAAAAAGTTTTTCAACAGCTGCGCGCCTGCGGCACCCGAACGCTCTGGGTGGAACTGCACGCCGAAGAAGTTATCTTTCTCTACCGCGGCGGTAAACGCGTCGCCGTACTGCGTCTGCGCGATGGTGTTCTCACATACCGGCATCGCATAGCTGTGTACAAAATAGAAGTAGGCGTTGTCGTCAATGCCGCGAAACAGGTGATGTCCGGCTTTGGCAGTTACCTGATTCCAGCCCATGTGGGGTAGCGGCAGGCCGCGCTCGGGCATCTTAATCACAGTTTGATCAACGATACCCAAGGTGTTGATGCCGCCGCTTTCCTCACTTGAGCTTGCCAACAGCTGCATGCCGAGACAGATGCCCAGCACCGGTTGGGTGCAGGCCTTAATGAGGTCAACCAAATCACGTTCAATGATTTGGTCCATCGCCGCCTGTGCGGTACCTACGCCGGGCAGGAACAGTTTATCTGCCTGTAAAACGATATCTGAATCGCGGCTCACCACGGGGTCGAAGCCCAGTCGCTTTACCGCCGCCTTGACCGAAAACAGATTGGCGCAGCCGGTATCAAGAATAACCACATCCATTAAAGCACTCCTTTAGAGCTCGGCAGGGTGTTGCCCTCGACGCGGATCGCCTGACGCAGCGTGCGGCCAAAGGCTTTAAACAGGCTTTCAACGCGGTGATGATCGTTTTTGCCTTTGGTTTTCAGGTGCAGCGTGCAGCCCATCGCGTAAGACAGTGAGCTGAAGAAGTGCTCAACCATTTCAGTGCTCAGATCGCCTACGCGCTGATAGCTGAATTCGGCCTTGTATTCGAGGTGCGGACGGCCTGAGATATCCAGCGCGCAGCGCGCCAGGCATTCGTCCATCGGCAGCACAAAGCCAAAGCGGCCAATCCCGCGTTTGTCGCCCAGCGCCTTGTTTAAGGCTTCGCCCAGCGCCAGACCGGTGTCTTCTACGGTGTGGTGATCGTCAATATACAGGTCACCTTTTACTTCGATATTCATACGAAAACCGCCGTGCGTGGCAATCTGGTCCAGCATGTGGTCGAAGAAGCCGACACCGGTTTTAATCTTGCTGCCGCCTTCGCGGTCCAGCCACACGTCAACGTCGATGGCGGTTTCGCGAGTTACGCGATTAACCTTGGCGTGACGGTCGCGCTGGGTCAGCTGTTGGGTGATTTCAGCCCAACCGAGGCTTTCACGCTGGTAGCGTAAACCGGCAATGCCCATGTTCTGCGCCAACTGAATGTCAGTTTCGCGGTCACCAATGACATAGCTGTTAGCCTGGTCCAGCACGCCGCTGTCGAGGTAACTCTGCACCAGCTGTGTTTTTGGCTTGCGGCATTCGCAGCCGTCGGCGGGCAGGTGAGGGCAGATGAGCACCTCGTCAAAGACGATGCCCTGTGAAGTCAGCACCTGCATCATCAGGTTATGCGGTGGATCAAAGGTTTCCTGCGGGAAGCTTGAGGTGCCCAGTCCATCTTGATTAGTGATCATCACCAGTTTAAAACCGGCGGTCTGCAGCGCGAGCAGCCCAGGGATCACGCCCGGCTCAAAGGCCAACTTGTCGAGACGGTCAACCTGAAAATCTTCCGGTGGTTCAGAAATCAGCGTACCGTCGCGATCGATAAAAAGGATTTTCTGACTGATAGGGGACTGGCTCACATTGGCTCCTTGCTGGCGCTGTTATTGTTACGAACTAATGAGTCATCACGAACGGATGATTTTGCGCCCGGTAGCGGACGAAGTGCGTCAACGACGCGCTGGCATTCCTGACGGGTGCCAATAGTAATGCGCAGGCATCCGGAAAGCCCCGGTTGCTTATTCTGGTCTCGCAGGATAATACCTTGATCCCACAGCGACTTAAATACGCTACTGGCGGCGGTAAAACGTACCAGAAGATAGTTGCTCTCACTGGCGAATACCTGCTCGACGCAGTCACACTGCTCAAGCTGCTGCTGCAACCATTGGCGATTGTTGGTGATCTCGGCAACGCGCTGACGCATGGCAGTTAACCCTTGCTCACTCAGCGCCTGAGCGGCAATGTCGGCCACCGGCGTAGAGAGCGGATACGGCGCGATCACTTTCATCAGGAGTTCAATCAGCTCGGCGTTGGCCAGTGTAAATCCACAGCGCAAACCCGCCAGCGCAAAGGCTTTTGACAGCGTACGCAGGATGGCGAGTTGTGGGTAATCTTTTAGCCAGCCTGCCACGGTGGCTTGCGGGCAAAATTCGATATAGGCTTCGTCAACCGCCACAATCGCCTTGCCGCGGGTGGTGTCGAGCAGTGAGCGAATATCGTCAGGATTGATCAAATTGCCGGTCGGATTGTTAGGACTACATACGTAAACCAGCTTCACGCCGTCCAGCGCCTGCTCAATGGCCGGTAAATCAAGCTGCCAGTCCTCTTTTGCCATCACAGTGCGGCCTTCAACGCCAAAGGTTTCGGCACTGACGCTGTACATGCCGTAGGTCGGTGGGCAGTAGAGAATGGCGTCTTTGCCCGGTTCGCAAAAGGCGCGGATCAGCAGTTCAATGCTCTCATCGGCACCACGACAGACCAGAACCTGCTCCGGCTGCACCCCAGCATAGGCCGCGTAGCGACGGATAACTTCAACCGGCTGGCATTCAGGATAGCGGTTGAAAGTTTGCGCCGTGAGCTCAAAAGTAGGGGCCAGTGGGTATTCGTTAGCATTGAGCCAAACGTCGCCGTTGCCGCCGAGCCGACGCGCCGACTGATACGGCGTTAACCGCTGAACATTTTCACGTGCCAGTGTGGTGACTGATGCACGGTTATTGGTCGTCTCACGCATTATTTACGCTCCATCAGGGCGGCAACGCGCAGCGTAACGGCATTTTTATGTGCGGTAAGCTGCTCGGCCTGAGCCAGTATTTCAATCGTCGGTGCCAATGCCAGCAGGCCGTCAGGGGTTAATTGCTGAACGGTCATACGTTTCTGGAAATCCGCCAGGCCCAGACTTGAGCAGGTTGCGGTATAACCGTATGTTGGCAGCACGTGGTTGGTGCCCGAGGCGTAATCCCCCGCGGATTCCGGCGACCAGTCACCAAGGAACACTGAACCTGCGCTGGTAATGCTGTCTACCAGCGCTTCCGGTTCACGGGTTTGCAGGATCAGGTGCTCGGGGCCGTAGGCGTTGCTGATTTCAATACACTGCGCCAAATCCTTCGCCACAATCAGTCGGCTGCTCTCTAGCGCCTTACGCGCAATCGCGCTACGCGACAGAGTCTGAAGCTGATTTTCTACCGCAACGGCTACCGCATTGGCCATGTTGGCGTCGGGGGTGAGCAAAATAACCTGTGAGTCTGGGCCGTGTTCCGCCTGAGAAAGCAGGTCGGAGGCCACAAAGTCTGGTGTAGCACCGGCGTCGGCAATCACCAAGACTTCTGAAGGACCGGCCGGCATGTCGATGGCTGCGCCGTTCAGATTCTGACTCACCTGACGTTTGGCTTCGGTGACAAAGGCATTGCCTGGGCCAAAAATTTTGGCGACTTTAGGCACGCTTTCGGTGCCAAAGGCCATGGCAGCGATAGCCTGAGCGCCGCCGAGTTGATACACCTCGGTCACGCCGCACAGCTTGGCGGCGTAAAGGATCGCATCGGCAATCGGCGGCGGCGAGCATAGAATAACTTTATTGCACTCGGCAATGCGCGCAGGCGTTGCCAGCATCAGCACGGTAGAGGGCAGCGGTGCCGATCCCCCCGGAATATACAGGCCAACGGAGGCAATCGGGCGGGTAATTTGCTGGCAGCGCACGCCAGGCTGCGTTTCGATATCGACAATCGGCAACTTCTGCGCCTGATGAAACGTCTCTATATTACGCACTGCGATAGCCATTGCCTGTTTGACATCGTCACCTAAACGCGTCGACGCCTGCTCGATTTGTTCAGCAGTGACGCGCAGCTGTTCAATCTCGATTTTATCAAATCGCGCGCAGTATTCACGAAGGGCGCTGTCTCCCTCATTGCGCACGCGGGTCAAAATTTCAGTGACTGTTTCGGTAATGCTGTCTGAGGCGGCGATAGCAGGGCGCGTCAATAAATCGCGGCGCTGCTGTTCGTCACACTGCTGCCAGTCAATCGGGGTAGAAAAACCGTTGCCTTGCATCTTCTTACTCCATCATTTTTTCAATTGGTAGCACCAAAATAGAGCTGGCACCCAAGGCTTTCAGTTTTTCCATGGTTTCCCAGAACAGCGTCTCGCTGCTGACCATGTGCATAGCGACGCGCTGTTTGTCGTTGGCCAGCGGCAGAATGGTTGGACGCTCGGCACCCGGCAGCAGGGCGATGATTTCGTCCAGACGCTCGGTGGGCGCGTGCAGCATGATGTACTTGGATTCTCGTGCCTGAATAACGCCCTGAATGCGGGTCATCAGCTTGTCGATCAGCAGCTGTTTTGACTGTGGCATTTCGCCGTCGCGCTGAATCAAACAGGCTTTAGAGCGATAAATGACTTCATCTTCTTTCAGACCGTTGGCTTCAAGCGTTGCGCCGGTAGATACCAGGTCACAGATTGCATCGGCCAGACCTGCGCGCGGTGCCACTTCAACCGAACCATTCAGTAAGCAGGATTTGAAATCGAGATTCTTTTTATCGAAATACTGCTTGAGGATGTGCGGATAAGAGGTGGCGATACGTTTATTACTCAGGCTCTCAGGACCGGCATAATCAAAGTCCAGCGGCGTTGCCAGCGACAGGCGACAACCACCGAAGTCGAGACGGCGCAGCGTGAAGTAGCGTGGGTCTTCGCCTTGGGCGCGGCGCGCCAGCAGCTCTTCTTCCAGTACGTTTTCGCCGATAATACCCAAGTCCACCACGCCGTCCATCACCAGTCCCGGAATATCGTCATCGCGAACGCGCAAAATGTCGATTTCCATATTCTCGGCGAAGGCAATCAAACGCTGCTCCTGTAGGTTGATTTTGATCCCGCAGCGCGCCAGCAGTTCACGAGAATCGTCGCTCAGGCGACCGGATTTTTGCATGGCGATACGTAAACGGTTTTTGTCCAACATAATGACCTCTGTCCTTTCTATATTTATGATTTAATTTAATATTTAAGTAATTCTGCAAACAATTCAGCAAATAATTCAGGTAAAAAAAAACCCCCGGAAGAAATCTTCCGAGGGCTCTCTGCTGCATTCTGCGCCACTGGAAGATCTTAAAAGTCTCCCAGCACCAATCTGCCTGAAAGACTAGTCAGGGTGATGGTGATGATGGTGGTTAATCAGAATGTTGAGCATTGTGTGTTTCTCTGTGTGAGTATTTTATTTACCTACCGCTGTATCAGCCATAGGTTGGTATTCAATTGTCAATTAAGCTAAACCACCGCGCCGAGGTGTGCAACCTTTTTCTGATTTGATGAATATTATTAATATTAATCATCATTTAATGATAAGTGCGAATGGATTGTATAGAAGACCGAGTCACTTGTGGGTGATGTGATTGCTGACAATGACTTAAAAATCATTACATATTAAGCTGTTGTTTCAGACCTTCAGCAGGGGTAGCCTGCTAAACTTACCGCAAGAAAAGTTCGCAAGTATTGGAGAGCATCATGAAAAAGGTATCGATAATGGGTTTAGGCTGGCTCGGAATGCCGCTGGCCATGGCGCTGAACGCCAGGGGATACCAGGTTGTCGGCAGCAAAACTACCTTGGACGGCGTAGAAGCCGCCAGAATGAGCGGCGTCGAGTGTTATCAGCTCAACTTTACCCCAGAAATGGCGATGGAGTGTGACGCTGACGACCTCGACGTATTGCTCAACGTTGATGCACTCATTATTACGCTGCCCGCCAGAAGAACCGTTGAGGGCAGTGAACTCTATTTTCAGGCGGTGCAGATGCTGGTCGACAGCGCGCTGGCACACGGGGTTGGGCGCATTATTTTTACCAGCTCCACCTCGGTTTACGGCGAAGGAATGGGCACCGTGCGGGAAGATTCTCCGCTACAGCCGGTAACACCGAGCGGCAGAGTGCTGAAAGAGCTTGAGGAGTGGTTCCACCGCCTGCCGAACACCTCGGTTGACGTGCTGCGTTTGGCCGGACTGGTAGGTGCAGACCGTCATCCCGGACGTTTCCTTGCCGGTAAAACTGACGTCAAAGGTGCAAACCACGGCGTCAATCTGGTGCATCAGGACGACGTTATCGCTGCAATTGTACTGTTGCTAAGCCTGCCGCGCGGCGGTCACACCTTTAATCTTTGCGCACCGGCTCATCCGGCGAAACAGCAGTTTTATCCCATGCTGGCCAGAAAGTTGGGCCTGACTGAGCCTACCTTTGCGCCAGAACCGCAGGACTCGAGCGGCAAACTGGTTGACGGCAGCCGCATTGTTAAAGAGTTAGGCTTTGATTACCTCTATCCCGACCCCGTTCGCATGCCGATTAACTAACCCCGCTTGCAGCCTAGCGTCTCGCCGCGTAATGACTCTCCGGCGGGATGTTGGCCTTGATCTTGCTTTACTCTGTAACGAAACGGAGTCATAAACAGGAGCAACGCGACCATGATCCAGCCCATCACACTGTCAATGATCGACATCTGCAAATCCTTTGGCGAACATCAGGTTTTAAAAGGCATTTCTCTGGATGCGCGCAAAGGCGACGTTATCTCGATTCTAGGCGCCAGCGGCTCGGGGAAAAGCACCTTTTTACGCTGTATCAACCTGCTTGAAACGCCAGACTCTGGCACGGTCGCGGTCGGCGGTGAAACTATTCACATGCGGCGCGACGGACAGGGGAATCAGCTCGCTGCCAGTCGTAAACAGGTTGAAAGTATTCGCGCGCGCCTCGGCATGGTGTTTCAAGATTTTAACCTGTGGTCGCACATGACGGTGCTTGAAAACGTCATGGAAGGGCCGCGTTTTGTGCAGAAGAAAAGCCGCAAAGAGTGCGTTGAAAAAGCCGAAACACTGCTCGAACGGGTGGGGCTTTATGAGCGTAAAAATTTTTATCCGTCACAGCTCTCCGGCGGGCAAAAGCAGCGTGTGGCGATAGCTCGTGCATTGGCGATGGACCCGGATGTGATGCTGTTTGATGAGCCGACCTCGGCACTCGACCCCGAGCTGGTGGGCGAAGTATTGAAGGTCATGCGCAGTCTGGCCGAAGAGGGCCGTACTATGCTGGTGGTCACTCACGAGATGGGCTTTGCGCGCAATGTCTCGAATCAGGTGGTGTTTTTGCATCAAGGAGAGATTGACTGCAAGGGAACCCCTCAAGAGCTGTTCGGCTCTCAGGGTTCCCTGCGTTTTCAGCAGTTTATTTCAAGTCACATGCAGCCTGCTTAGACTCAGGCTGCTATTTTCAAGCACTAAAGCGTTCAGGACGGAAAGTGGCCAGCAGCGGATGTCTTTCACCGCTGGCGATTTCACTGGCCAACAGCTCACCGACGATCAGCGCCAGCGTTGCCCCCGAATGGGTAAAGGCCACGAAGCAGCCGGGCACGCTTTGCAGTTCACCCAGCACGGGTTCACCATCGCCCGGCACCGGCTTTAGGCCCATTTTCCAGCTCGCCGCCTTTAACGGCGGTTCACCTGCCAGCACGTTCGCCGCTTCGGCGACCAACTCGTTGACCACGGTTTCATCAATAGCATAGTGACCGTTATCATCAAGGGTGATTGCCGCCTCATACCAGTCGTGATCTAGAGCCAGCGTGTTACCCGGATTAGGGCGTAGCGCCACTCTCGGCGTATTCATGACTATCTTTACACTTTTCTCCACCGGTTCAGTAATCACCAGCATCGAGAGCGGCGATCCGTTGGGAATAGTCACGCCCAGCGGAGCAACCACGTCGGGCGTTTGTGGTCCACAGGCGACCAGTACCACATTGGCGCTGAGTGTTTCCCCGTTAGCCATTTTTACGCCCGCAGTCTTGCCCGCGCTATCAGTGATCACTGCGGATTTTCCTGCATGTTCAATCAATTTACCGCCGAGACGATGAAACTCCCCCAGCAGGTAATCGGCCAAATGCGGCAGACTGACCCAGCCCTCGCCGGGGTTATACAGAGCTGTTTCAGAAACGGCCCCTCTGGCGACCTGTTCATCAACGGCGTTGACCGTTGCGCGGCCGGTAAGCTGGGACGCATAGCCGTGGGCGCACTCATAGGCGTGGCGGGCGAGGGTGGCCGGTTTTGCCTGCTCATCTCCCCAAAACAGTCCGCCGTCAAAGCGCAGCCATGCGTGCGATGCTTCATTTTGGGCGTAAAGTGTACGATAGCGATCAATGCCGGCCATTCTCAGCGCATGATATTCCAGCGTCCGATCGGCGGCAGAGTTTAGCCATGACAGCGATCGCCCCGACGCGCCGGAGACCCTCTCGGCCTCAGTAATGAGCGTCACCGCCAGTCCGCGTCTAAGCAGGTGTACCGCGCTGGAGATGCCAATAATCCCACCGCCCATCACGGCGATTTCCTTTTGCCTATTTTCTGCTGACATATGTTGTGCCTTATTTTGCGTGTTAAATGAGAAATAAATTCTTCAGGCCAAAGGGGAAATTCACCTGATTCTGCCTGGATTGATCCCGTGAACAATTGAGAGAAGCTACAGCACCTCGGAGAGAAATCGCCGTAATCGCGCCGACTGAGGATTATCAAAAATTTCCCCCGGTGTGCCGGATTCCACGATTTCCCCTTCATCCATAAACACCACCTGATCGGCTACCTTGCGGGCGAAACCCATCTCGTGGGTCACCACAATCATGGTCATGCCGCGCCGACACAGGTCAGCCATCAGATTCAACACGCCCTTGACCAGCTCGGGATCCAGCGCCGACGTGGCCTCATCAAACAGCATCACCTCGGGGTCCATGGCCAGCGCACGGGCAATCGCGACGCGCTGCTGCTGACCGCCAGAAAGATAGCGAGGCCGATGATCGGCACGCTGCTCAAGGCCGACCTCTTTCAAGCGTTCGGCCGCTAACTGGTAAGCCTGCGCTTTGGACAATTTTTTGATTTTCCACGGTGCCATCGCCACGTTTTCCAATGCGGTGTGGTCAGGGAACAGATTAAAATGTTGAAACACCATGCCAATGCGCAAACGAAGGGCATCGGGTTTGTCCTTTAATACCGAGCGCCCCGAAACAATCACATCCCCCGACTGCGGTTCATGCAGGCGGTTGATGCCGCGCAGCAGGGTCGATTTACCCGACCCTGAAGGCCCGATAATGCAGGTGGTGGTGCCTGGCGCGACCTTGAGAGAAACCTTGCGAAGAACCTGAATTTCGCCAAACGCCAGCGTCAGGTCGCGAATTTCTACGCTGGCGCCGTGAAAGGCCAGGTTTTCGTCAGCGCTGAGGGTGGGTACTGATGAAGTCGTCATATTATTGTCCCCGTCCGCTGGTTAATGGCGCAATCTGCTGCATTTCATCTACCTCTTTCAGACTGCTGACTGGGCGGGTCATTTTGCGGCGTCCGGTGCGGAACCTGTCGTCAACGTAGTTCACCAAATGGGTCATTGGCACGGTAATCATTAAATAGAACAGGCCAGCCAGCATCAGTGGCGAGAGGTTGCCCGTGAGTACGGCGGCGTCCTGACCGACGCGAAAAAGCTCGCGCTCGTTGACCATCAGTCCGAGCAAATACACCAGCGACGAATCTTTGATAATGGCAATAAACTGATTGACCAGTGCGGGTAATACGCGACGGATACCTTGTGGGATGATAACCAACCGCATGGCGCGACCGTAGCTCATGCCCAGTGCGCGGCAGGCCTCAAGCTGACCCTTTTCAACGCTTTGAATTCCTGCGCGAAATATTTCACCCATGTAGGCACTGGCAATCAGGCTGAGGGCAAAAATGCCCAGCGGGTAGGGCGACGGGCCAAACAGCTCATAGCTGTAGCGGGCGAGGCCTTGCCCAATCAGTAAAATGGTTAAAATTGACGGCAGCCCGCGAAATAGATCGGTATAAATGCGTGCCGGTGCGCGCAGCCAGCGTGAAGGGGAGATGCCCATCAGTGCCAGAATCAGCCCGATAGTCGTCCCGAGTACGGTAGCGGCAATCGAGATAATCAGCGTATTCATCAGCCCGACTTTTAACAGTTGGGGCAGCACCTCGGCCATCGAATGAAAGTCGAAGAAAGTCCGGGAAAGCATGTCGAACAGACTCATAGTGGGCCTCGCTCTTTAGCAGGGTGGGGTTGCCCCCACCGCAGGGTGAACAGTGTGTCATTGCGCGCGCGCTTAACTCGCGTGGGGCAGATACTGTTTCGGCATAGGTGAACCCGGGAACCACTTTTCGTACAGCTTTTTCCAGGTGCCGTCCTGCATTGAGGCCTGTATGGCTTTGTCCAACGCGGCTTTAAACGCCGGCTTGCCCTTGGCAATGGCCACGCCTGCCGGCGCATCGAACGACGGAATATCTGCCGCATGAATCAGGTTAAAGCGGGTGGCATAGTCTTTCGCCGCCTCGTAATCGAGGAAGTCGGCATCAACCGTCCCGTTGTTTAACGCTGAAATAGCGGCATTGTTGTCTGGAAAACGTACCAGATCAGTTTGCGTAAAATGCTGCAGGGCATAATTCTCCTGCAACGTGCCTTGCACTACCGCCAAACGATGCTTGGCGAGAGAATTCACGTCGCTGACGCCGGAGTCTTTGCGCGTTAATACCGTCAAATAACCGGCAAGATATCCGGTAGAGAAATCGACCGTTTTTTCACGCGCGGGGGTGATACCGATAGCGGCAACGCCTGCGTCATAGCGGCCGTTGGCGACGGAGGGCAGAATACCGGCGAAGTCCTGGCCGATAAACACCACCTTTTTAATGCCGATGCGGTGCGCCACGTCGGTAAAAAACTCCACGTCAAAACCGGTGAAATTACCGGAGGCATCGGTGAAGGTGTAAGGCTTGGCGTCACCCAGGCTGGCGACGCGCAGTTCACCGGGTTCGATCAGTCCGTAAGGGTTGTCCTGAGCGCCTGCAGCATTTGCCGACGGGGTTAAAATAGAAAACAGTGACACGCAAGCAAGCAGAGTGTTGGCCAGTTTGAACAGGGTTTTTTGCGATTTCATATTGAGTCCGTTTTTGTTGTAGTTAACATCAACGACTATTGAGCTTTGGCCTATTATGTTTTTTAGAGACCGGTCTCAATGCAGGTTCTGAATATTGAGCGAGGTCATTGTGAGACCGGTCTCAAATCAGTTACAATGATACTAGCAACGGGATTATCGAATCGTCAATCACCCTTAACGGAAGCTGTGATACGAATAACTTATGACCATAAACTCATCACGAATCAAAGCCCCTACGGTTGCCGACGTGGCGCGTCAGGCGAAGGTCTCCAAGGCACAGGCAGCGCGCGCGCTGGGTGGCTATGGCTCGGTAAGCGAAGACGTATTGACCCGAGTGATGGCAGCAGCGCAGAGCCTGGCCTATCGGCCGAACGAGCTGGCACGCAGCATGAATACCGGCCGCTCCAATACGCTGGGGGTGATCGTCGGCGATATAGAAAATCCGCACTTTGGTTTGGCGCTGCGCGGTATCTCAGACGTGGCACGTCAGGCGGGGTATCACGTGCTGCTCAGCAACAGTGATGAGACGCTGCGGGTAGAGCAAGATGCCGTTCGGGTCATGCTTGAAAAACAGGTTGATGGCGTCATTATCGCCCCTTGTTCATCACGGGTGGAGGACAATCTACATCTGCAGCAAATTGTGGCTGACGGCAGGGTGCTAAAGCTGTTCGACCGCGCGATACCTGATCTTGGCGTTGAAACTATCGGCATCGATTTCACTCCGTCTTCCCGTGAGGCGACGCTGGCGCTGCTTGATGCGGGACATCGGCGGATAAGCTATATCACCAGTATGCCTCTTGAAGGGATTTACAACTCGACCAAGGGGTTAGGCGTCACGCCGGTGGCGCAGCGCGTGGCGGGTATGGAGCAGGCGTTTGCACAGAGAAACGTGCCTTTTGACCCGTTGATGATCAAAGGGAACGCCAGCAGCGAGGCGGCGATTTGCGCCATCATTGACGCATTGTTTAATTCTCAAACTTCGCCAACTGCCCTTATCGCCTCTGACAGTCTGATTGCGATGAGTGTCCTGCGCGAAGTGGGTCATCGCGGTCTGCGCGTGCCCGAGAGTCTCTCTTTTGTGATGTTCGATAATTTCCCGTGGACCGAAATTGTTTCCCCTCCGCTGTCGGTAATTGCCCAGCCGGTGTATGAAATGGGCCGCGAGGCGGCGCGAAGAATCATTTGCGAACTGCGCGAGGAGGAAGCGGGACCCATGCCTGATTTTTCGGCACAGTTTATTCAGCGGCTATCGATAGGGCGTATTTAACGCATTGAGTCACTGTTCCTCCCTTCCAAACTTACCCCCGCCGAAAAGAGCGGGGGTAAGTAATCAGGGTATTTGAAAGCGTTCGCCATATTATTGCGGCACGGTATCCATACCAAACCATTTGATTGCCAGCGTTTTCAGCGTGCCGTCCTGCTTCACCTGAGTAATCGCCTCGTCAAACATCTTTTTCAGCTCAGGGTCGCTTTTACGAATCCCCACCGCGGAACCCGAGCCGAGCAGACCGCCGATGAAAAGCGGACCCGCCAGCTGTATATTCTCATTGCCTGCTTTAGCCTTGGCGCCGTTCAGATAGGTGGTTGAAGCAAACACCATATCAACGCGGCCGGACTTCAGGTCGAGATCGTGCTCTTCAGTGGTTTTATACTGACGAATAGTGACGATGTCTTTCATGTATTTCTGCAAAAACTGCTCGCCAATCGACGAACCCTGCACGCCGATCACTTTGCCTTTCAGCAGTGGGGCGATTTTCGCCACCTCCGCCTGCGCCCCGGCTTCGTCGGTGGTTAAGGAGAAACGCTTGCCTAAATCAGGGAGCTTGGCCAGCGGGCTGTCTTTTAATACGGCAAAGGTTTGCCCGGTATTACTGTAAGGAATGGAGAAATCAATAATTTTCCTGCGGGCATCGGTGGCAGAAAGTCCGTCCATAATCGCGTCGAACTTACCGGCGTTGAGTGCGGGGATAACGCCGGCAAAAGGCTGGACCACGATTTCGCATTTGACGTTCATTTTCTGGCATAACACTTTATAAAGATCGATTTCAAATCCGTCGAGCGTGCCATCAGGTTTAGTAAAATTGAATGGACGGAATGCCCCTTCCGTAGCAATTTTCACTACGGTCCATTTTTTTCCCTCTTCGGTGTGACCATTGAAGCTGGTGACTAACGTTGCTGTTAAGCATAAAGCACTAACCAAGCTTGCCAATTTCATCTTCTACAACCCCTTTAGTATTGATAGTTATTGAATAACACGCTGTTTTTTAACGGCTAACGTCATGGTGGCGCGTAGGTGTGGCGTCAAACGATACTCAAGCAGCATCACGATGCGGCTAATGACCAAATTGATCAGCAGATAAATCACGCCGGTCACCATAAACACTTCCAGCGCACGATAAGTGTCGGAAATAATTTGTGCGGCGATGCCGGTAATATCCATTAGCGTGATGATTGAACATAGCGAGGTGGACTGCACCATGGAAATCAGCTCGTTGCCATAGGCCGGTAGGGCCTGGCGAATCGCGATGGGCAGAATTATCCGCCTCACCATCAGCAGGCGTGACATTCCGCAGGCACGGGCGGCTTCAAGAGCACCATGAGGGACTGAAAGCAGTCCACCACGCAAAATTTCGCTGCCGTAGGCCGCCGTACACAGCGAAAGTGTTAGCAACGCGCAGCCGTAAGGTTCGCGCAGCATCGGCCATAAAAAGCTGTGGCGCACGCTTTCGAACTGACCCAGTCCGTAGTAAATCAGAAACAGCTGCACCAGCAGCGGAGTGCCGCGAAAACAGAAAACGTAAATTCTCGCCGGTTCGCTAAGCCAGCGGTAGGGTGAAAGGCGGGCAAAGGCCAGCAGCAGGGCAAGGCAAAAGCCGATTGCCACCGAATAAAAGCTCAGTTGCAGCGTGAGCGGAATGCCCGGCAGCAGCTGCAGGAGTGTGTCCCACAAAAATTCGACGTCCATTAGCGTTTCACTCCGCGTGAATAGTGCGCTTCTGCTTTACGCAGCGACCAGCCCGAACAGGCCGAAATCAGCAGGTAAAGCAGCGCCGCGGCACAGTAAAAGTCAAAAGGTTTACCGGTTGAACCTGCGCCAGTTTGTGCCTTGTTCATCAGCTCGGCCAAACCGGTCACCGACACCAGCGCCGCTGCCTTTAAAACCACCTGCCAAACGTTGCCCATTCCCGGCAGCGCATGGCGCAGCAGAAGCGGAATAATAATGCGCCGAATGCGCACCGGCGTGCTCATGCCAAAGGCTTTCGCCGCCTCCAGCTCGCCTGGCGAAATAGCATAAAACGCGCCGCGAAATACCTCGGTTTGCTGAGCGCCCGCAGCAATCCCAACCGCCAGCATCCCGGCAAGGAAACCGGGGAAGCTGATAAATTGCCCTTCACCGAACAGCTTGCCGAGGTGGGTCAGTAACTGACTGCCGCCAAAATAAAGCAGGTAAATGATCAGTAGGTCAGGGATGCCGCGCACCACGGTGGTGTAAGCGTCGGCCAGATACCTAATCGGACGATTGCCGCAGATTTTTGCCCACGAGAACAGGCCGCCTATCACACCGGCCAGTAAAAAGCCGCAAAGCGACAGGGCTATTGTCATCAATGCCCCCGATAGCAGCATCGGACCCCATCCGCCGGGGCCGAAACTCAGTGTTTCTAAAAATCCCAGATTGCCCATTTCTCTGTCCTTGTCGTTAGCCGGTTTGGTCGAGCTTAATGACTACCGGGAAACGGCGGCTGCACGTCGTTGGGGATCGGGTTAACAAACGGCGTGCCTACGAGTCTGCTGGCGTGTTCGGCTTTGGCATCGGTGATCCGCTGCGGCTCAATCAGAAGGCCGATTGCCGTGCTTGCCATCAGCTTGGCGGCGTGGGTTAACCCCTTGTGCGCCAGCGCCGATTTGCCCTGTGCCACCAACTGCCAGGAATGCCCCGGCGTGCCGATGGTGTAGGTTGCGCTGCGGCACTGCACCGTCGGCACCACCCAGCTCACTGAACCGACGTCTGTTGAGCCAATCATCGAGCTTTCAGGTCGGTCGAGCGGCAGTACGTAGTCACACAGCGTTTCTCCCGCGCGATAGACGGAGCCGGTACGCTGATAGGCGCTGCGAATTTCTTCCTGATTCATTGATTGCTGAAAACGTGCCGCATAGGCATAGTCTGCGTCGTTAAAGCCCGGTCCGCCGAGCCGCTCAAGATGTGATTGCATCAGTTCCTCGAGTACGCGATTGCCAACCAGATTGGCGTCACCGCTGAGAATATTGCGTTTCATGCGAGTTTCGGTCATCAGCGCCGCACCCTCGGCGACTTTATCGACCCGTTTAAGCAGTTCGGTGAGTTCCGGCAGGGTGCGGGTGCGCACCAGATAGCGTACGGTGGCCTTGGCCTGTACCACGTTGGGGGAAAAGCCGCCGCTGTCGGTAATGGCATAGTGAATACGTGCACTGCTCGGCATGTGTTCGCGCAGGTAGTTAATGCCCACGTTCATTAGCTCAACCGCGTCAAGCGCGCTGCGGCCTAAATGTGGTGTCGAGGAGGCGTGAGCGGCGCGACCATAGAAGGTGTAGTTAAGCTCGTTACAGGCGAGGGAGTTGGCGTCCATCACGCAGTTAAACGCGCCGGGGTGCCAGCAGATAGCAACATCGACGTCGTCAAACAGTCCAGCACGCACCATAAAACCTTTGGCTGAACCGCCTTCTTCTGCCGGGCATCCATAATAACGCACGCGACCAGGCAGCCCGCTGGCTGCGAGGTAATCTTTCACCGCCGTTGCCGCCAGCAGCGCCGATGAACCCAACATGTTGTGACCGCAGCCGTGCCCGTTAGCTCCCTCTTCCAGTGCGACGGGTTCGGCCACATCAGCCTGCTGACTGAGACCCGGCAGCGCGTCATATTCACCCAGAATGGCGATAATCGGACCGCCTTCACCGGCTTCGCCCATCATGGCGGTGGGTAAACCGGCTACGCCTTCGGTCACGCGAAATCCCTGATTTTTCAACAGTTCGAGGTGTTCTTTAGAGGATTTGAATTCGGTGTAATTGACCTCGGGCGTGGCCCAGATACGGTCACTGAGGTCCCAAAAGATGCCCTTTTTCTCATCGATTAACGACCAGACGTGTTTGAGCAATTCACTGTCGGTTGACGATGAAGATTCTGTCTTGGGTGTCGGCTGCATGGCAATAGTCCTTATTGGCGTAGAGGGTCTACTCATCTATACATGTCTATTTGCCAAGCAATAAGGGGGCCAATAATTCAACACAGTTAAATTTAGAGAGAAAGGAGGCAGTGACAGGCCAAAAGGGGCTTAATGCACAAGCGGCCCTGCAGAGGCGTGAGCCAAAATGATCCCTTTGACCGCACGAGTGTCAGACGATGGTGCGACCCAAGAGGCCGCACCTAAAGATGACCTTACGGGGCGGAATTAGCCGAACAGTTTTAACAGAATCGGGAATAGAAACGGTGCCAGTAAAGAGGTGATAATGCCGCAGATAACCAGCGCCAACGAGCTGAACGCGCCTTCCTGATAGTCAACTTCCGCACAGCGGGCGGTGCCCAGTGCGTGTGAGGCATTACCCATTGCCAGCCCGCGCGAGGCTTTAGTGGTAATTTTGAAAATGTTCAAAATGGCGTGACCAAAAACGGCGCCTAAAATGCCGACAAAAATCACGCACACCGCACTGATGGCCGGAATGCCGTTAATTGACTGGGCGGCGGCCATAGCAATCGGCGTGGTAACCGATTTTGGCAGTACGGAGGCGGCAATTTCCGGCGTGGCACCCATCCATAGAGCAATGGCCGTGCCGGTGGTCATCGCCACCACGCTACCGATAAAGCAGATACTGATAATAGATTTCCAGCGTGCACGAATTTGATGCAACTGCTCATACAGCGGGAAAGCCAGCGCCACTACGGCAGGCTGCAGCAGGTCATTGAGAATTTTGCTGCCAGCAAAATAGCGCGCATAGGGAATGTGTGTGATGAGTAACAGCGGAATAATCACCACCATCGACATCAGTAACGGATTAAGCAGCGGCATGCGCAGTTTAATTGCCAACCTGCGGGTCGCGAAATAGACCAGCAGCGTCAGGGGTAAAGACCACCAGATTTCGCTCATTGCTCATTCTCCGGTTTGCCAATAACGGGACGTTCGCGGTGCATATAGTGTGAGGAGAAGGCAACAATCAGCAGCACAATCAGCGTGCTGACCACGCAGGAAACCACTAACGGTCCAAACTGGGTGCGCAACTCAGTGTAATAGTTCATCACCCCAACGCCGATGGGCACAAACAGCAGCGCCATGTAGCGAATTAATACGCTGCACCCGGGTTTCACCCACTTATAAGGCAAGACTTGCGTCGAGAGCAGCGTAAAGAGGATCAGCATGCCGAGAATACTGCCCGGAATGGTGATAGGAAGCAGGGCGGAAATCGCGTTGCCTGCGTATAAACAGGCATAAATCAGGATAAATGCCCGAATATATTGAATAGGTAGTGACAGTATGGATCGCATAGCCTTATCCCAGTCGAAAACTTGATTCATCATACAATTAAATTATCGATGATGCTAGCGTGATCTATGTCACGTTATGTTGGGCCTTATGAATAAAAGTTATGACATATTGGTTGAACACCCACAACAGAAAAAAGCCCGCCAAGGCCGTGATAACGGTGAGGCGGGCTTTTTAACAATGATGCAGGCTATTGAAGGCGGGAATTACTTCTTGTATTTGGCTTCCAGCGTAGCAAACCACGGCGCGGTAAAGTCTTCTGACTTGCCCCAGCCTGGAATGATTTTACCCAACGCATTAACGTTAACTGCGCCCGGCTGGCTCACTAGCAGAGCCTGTGGAATAACCTGTGCAGGGAATTCATAGGTGTCCGGCGTTTTTTCACCGGCAATTTTCAACGCCACCAGACGCAGGTTTACTGCACCAATCAGTTGGGTATCAACGGCGGCGGTGAATTTCCACGGGCTGTCTTTCTCACGCATCAACTGCAAGTCCTGATTGGAGGCGTCAATGCTGTAGAGCTTGATTTCTGTACGACCATTTTCTTTGAGCGCTTTATAGGCACCCTGGCTAAAGGCGTCCCATGCGCCCCAGATAGCATCGATTTTACCTTTTGGATATTTGGCCAAAATTGCGCCCACCTGATTGGCGGTGTCACCCTGCACGTCGGAAGAAACCGCGCCGATGGACTCGAGCTGATGGATGCCCGGGTTATCTTTGAGGATCTGCTGATAGGTCACGTTGCGGCGTTCCATCGGTGGGAATCCGGCAACCCACAGACGCACAATGTTGGCTTTACCCTTGAAATCTTTAACCAATTCGCCCACTGATGCCTTGGTTAACGAGGTGTCATCCTGACGCGTAACCGTCACGCCCGGCGTGCCTTCAGTCACTTCGGTATCAAATACCGATACCGCAATACCGGCAGCGGTGATTCGCTTGACCAGGTTATTGGAGTAAGGACCGCGGCCCTGAGAAAGAATAATGCCGTCGTATTTTTGACTGATAGCCTGATTCACAAAGTCCTGAAATTTAGCGTCGTCACCATTGCTCAGAAAGGTATCAACCTTGAAGCCAAGCGCACGACCCTGTTTGATAGCACCGGCCAAAAACTGAGTGGTATTGTCGTCAGAACCCAGATTGCGGATAACGGCAATACGCACCGGGCCACTGTGCTGGGCGATGGCAGCAGGTACGGCGGCCAACACCGACTGCTCAGCCGCAAAGGCGGGAACGGCGGCAAACAGGCTCAAAGCGAGCAGTGAGGCGGACATTTTTTTCATTATAGACTCCGTCAGGCGTTGGCTGAGATCGAGAAATAAGTACGACACAAAGTGTAAGTGCTGAATTGTATTTTTTAGACATCTATAAGGCTAGGTGTCCGGCTTAGCAAGCAGTGTAACCGCTTGTGTAAAATATAGGAATGGGCTGCATTTATTATTTTTAGCGCATTCATTATTCATTTTGGTTATAAGTCATCCGCCTGTGCGACGGGGTGCTGAGCCTTGTAGATCCAGATTTTTCAGTGATTTAGCTAAGCTAAAATTTACAGTACCTATACAATACGCCGCACGAGAGTCGAGATTACTGGTCTAAAATTAGTGTTTAGTCTTTTTAAGAAGGGATACTGCTATGCCGCTTTCACTCAATAACCTTTCCGCTATCAATAAAAAAAACGCTTGGCGTCTGATGCTGGCCGTGGGCGCGGTTTCACTTCCCGCATTGGTTTTCGCGCAGGCCGCAGGCAAACCGGTGCCTACTGTTGCGGTAAAAGTGCAGACTGAACTTACCGGGCTTAATCATCCGTGGTCTTTGGCATTTTTACCCGATAATCAGGGTGCGCTTATCACCGAGCGCGGCGGCAATCTGCGCCTGTGGCAGCCGGGTAAACCGATCTCTGCGCCCATTACCGGCGTGCCGAGTGTTTGGGTTGAAGGACAGGCCGGGCTGTGGGACGTGCGTATCGCCCCTGATTTTGACAAAACACGGCGGGTTTACCTGAGCTATGCCAAAAAAGACGACAAGGGACAGCCGCACGCCGAGCTAGGGTATGGAACGCTGTCGGCCGATGGGCTTAATCTTGAAAACTTTAAAACTATCTTTGTTGAAACACCGCCCCTTGAGAGCGGAATTAACCTCGGCGGTAAATTAGTCTTCGACCCACAGGGCAATATTCTGATGTCGCTGGGGGATAACAATCAGCGCATCGAGGCGCAAAATATCAATTCGCTGCGCGGCAAGGTCATTCGTCTGACTGCGGAGGGCGGCATCCCACAAGATAATCCGTTCATTAAACAATTGGGTGCACGTCCTGAAATCTATACCTATGGCAACCGAAATCCTCAGGCGCTGGCGTTTAATCCGTGGAGCGGCGATCTTTGGGAAACCGAACATGGCCCTCGTGGCGGCGATGAGGTGAATATTCTCAAGCCGGGGAACAACTACGGCTGGCCGCTGGCAACCTACGGTATTAACTATTCTGGTATGCCAATTCCAGAAGCCAAAGGCACCCATATTGACGGCATGGAGGACCCGCTCTATTACTGGCGTATTTCTCCTGGTGTCAGCGGCATGGCGTTTTATAACAACGCCAAATTCCCAGCGTGGAAAAATACCCTGCTGGTGGGCGCGTTAAAAGAAACCACGCTGATTCAACTCAAGGTCAGTAATAAAAGGGTGCTGGGCGAGAAGCGTATACTGACCGATTTGGGGCAGCGCATTCGTGAAGTGCAGGTAGGGCCGGACGGCTACGTGTATGTACTGACGGACGAAAGCGCCGGTAAATTACTGAAAATTTCGCCTAAATAACGTGGCTCAAAGGGCCTCGCCGAAGACGATTCGGCGAGGCAGGGAAGGTTAACGATTGTTTTGCTGTGATTTGATTAACGCCCACAGGCTGAGCAGAGCAACAATCATCAGGTAGTAGCTCGGCGCCAGGCTAGTTCCGGTGGCGGTAATGAGCAAGGTGCAGATGAACGGCGCAAAGCCGCCAAAAACGGTCACTGCAATGTTATAGCCAATAGCCATGCCGCTTGCGCGGGTGCTAACCGGGAACAGGTCGGCCATCATTGATGGCACCGCCGAGAAGTAGACCGATTTTAGCAGCGCCATCCAGCACACTAATGCAATCAGCGAGAACGCGCTGGTGTAGTGGGTCATCAGCCAGAAGCCAGGATAAATGGTAACCAGCAGCAAGATAAGCGAGCCCCACATCAACGGTAAACGCCCCACTTTTTCAGCCCACAGGCCCATTATCGGCGTAGCCACGGTGAGAATCACCCCTGCCAGCAGCGTAGCGGTGAAGGCAATTTGCCCCGAAAAATGCAGCGTCTTGGTCGCGTAGGTTGGCACGTAGTTCAGCATATAGTTGACCGCCGTTGACACCACCATCAGACCCACCGCCATGCACAGCAGAGACTTTTGATTGCCAAACAGCGTTTTAAGTGGCGATGCCGTTTTGTCAGATTTAACAAAACTCTCGGCCTCATCAATATTGCGGCGGATGTATAAACCCACCGGGCCAATCAGCAGGCCAAAGGCAAACGGCAGACGCCACCCCCAATCCTGAATCTGAGACTCGGACATCCACTGCGACAGACCCAGCCCGAAAGCCGACGCCAACAGCGTGCTGGCACCCTGGGTGGCGAACTGCCAACTGGCGATATATGCCTTGCGCTCTGGGAAATGCTCAACCAGAAAGGCCGTAGAGCTACCAAACTCACCGCCCGCCGAAAAGCCCTGAATCAGGCGCGCCAGCAGAATAAGCAGCGGCGCGGCCATGCCTATCGTGGCGTAGGACGGGGTCACCACGATAATCAGGCTGCCGAGAGTCATTAATCCGATGGAGGCCAGAAGGGAGGCTTTACGACCTGCGCGATCGGCAAAGGCCCCTAAAACGACCGCGCCAAGCGGGCGAATAAGGAATGAGACGCCAAAACTGCCGAACGTCAACAGCAGCGAAACGGTTGGGTCGGTGGTGGGGAAATAGGCTCGGGCGATATACGCCGCAAAAAAGGCATAGACCGCGATGTCAAACCACTCCAATGCGTTGCCAACACAGGTAACAAACAGCGTTTTGGTCAGGCTAGGTTTCACCGCCGTGCTGGCAGGGGTTGCTGAGGAGATGTGGCTCATTTTACACCGTCCTGAACAGCACTTTTGGCCGCGTGTTGATGGTGTGCCGCAAGCAGGCAGTTACCGCGACTGCCCAGATCCCAGAACAGACGTGTCATGATTTCCAGCCCTTCGCGGGCAATCGAAATCAGCATGTGCTCATCCACCGCGTGCTGTCCGCAGGCCGGGTATGAGTGCGGAACCCACAGCGTCGGCAGGCCCAAAATATCGGCAAACACTTCATTGGGCAGCGAACCACCGAGGTTAGGTAACAGCGCTGGTTTTTTATCGCTGCTTTGCTGCATCACGTCCAGCACCCAATCGACCAAGGGATCGGTAGGGTCGAATCGGGTAGCCGGTGACCCCCGCAGGAATTCAACCTCAACCTGCGGGAATCCATGTTGATCAAGGTGATTACGCACGTGCTGCTGCAGATTTTTCCAATCGGTTCCTACCACGAAACGCAGCTGGCATACCGCAGTGGCACTCGCCGGAATGGCGTTCATCGGCCGAGCCGGGTTGCCGGTTAAAAATGACAGCACTTCCATCTGGTTCCAGGCAAAAAGGCGTTCTGCCGGACTCAGACCCGCCTCACCCCAGTTGACGTCAATTTCAGGGTCGCCGGGCGTAGAGGCAACCTCAACGTCGGCAAGAATTTCACGAATTGCCGCGCTGACCGCAGGGGGTTTAAGAGCTGCAACTTGCATTTGTCCCTGTGGATTAATCAGGCAAGACACTGCGTTGGCCAGCAGCGTGCCCGGGTTAGGCAGTAGCCCGCCCCAGTTGCCCGAGTGGTAGTCTTTATCGCGTGCATTGACCGTGAGGCGAAAGTTAACCGCACCGCGTGAGCCAAGAAACAGCGTTGGGCGCTCGGCACTCAGGCGCGGTCCGTCGGAGGCCAAAAATATGTCTGCACGTAACGCTTCTTTGTAAGTATGGCAAATGTCGGCCAGCCCAGGGGAGCTTATCTCTTCGCCCATTTCGAACAGCAGCTTGCAGTTAAAGCCAAGTTTTCCGTCTCGTGCCGCAAAAACCTGTTCCAGCGCGGCAAGATTAACGCTGTGCTGCCCTTTGTTATCGGCACTGCCGCGGCCATACCAACGGTCGCCGTCTTCAAACAGCACCCACGGGTCGAGACCCTCACTCCAGTTTTCGTCGTCGCCAAACACCACGTCGCCGTGGCCATAGCTCAGCACTGTCGGCAAAGCCGGGTCTTCAATCAGGGTGGCAATAAGGAAAGGGCGGTTGGCTGCGTGAGGATTATCGAGAAGCTGCAGCTCAAAGCCCATGGCGAGCAGTGAAGGACTTATTTCCTGGTCAAAATAGCGCTGTAATAGCGCATCACGCTGCGTCGATTGACTCTCGGTCGCCAGCGCAACGCGTCTTGCTAATACGGCTTTGAATTCGCCGCGGTCAAACCAGCCCAGTGCCTGGTTCACTGCTTTTTCAACTGTCATAAAGTGTCTCGATGTTGTGTTAGTTATTTTTTTATGGGTTTTACCCTCTGGCTATCTAATAGAAAACTTACCTTTGCCACAATAATAATAATTGCAATGAAGCTTTGCTTTAATTATAACGCTGACATGCACAAAATAGAGGCATGCACGGTTTTAGGGCAAAATATGCACAGCACAGAAATTCGATATTTTTTGGCGGTGGCCAATACCGGCTCGCTCAGTGCCGCCAGCAAGCAGCTGTTTGTCGCAGTTTCAGCTATCAGCAGACAGATTCAGCAGCTTGAGGCACGCATTGGCGCCACGCTGTTTGAACGTCATGCACGCGGCATGGTGCTCAACGATGCGGGGCAGATTCTAGAGAACCACGTGCGTAAGAGCATGATGGATATGGAGTTTGCGATTGCCGAAATCCAGGGTCTGAAAGCGGTTCGCCGTACAGTAATCCGCATTGCCTGCACCGACGGTCCGGCATTTGATTTGCTCCCGGAGATGTTTGCCCGGTTCAGGGCCATTAATCCTGGTGTGATGTTTTACCTGAACGTTGGCACGGCAATGCAGGTTTCTGAAAATATCCGCAGTGGCGAATATGATTTGGCTCTGCAATTTAGCCTGTCGCCCGAGCGCGGCGTTGACGTATTGGCGTCTTATCCGGCCACCGTGCGTATGATAATGCGACCCGATCATCCGCTTGCGTATCAAAATCTTAAGCTCAGCGACCTGCATGCGTATCCGCTGGCGCTTAACGAACCCAGCAGTACCATACGCCAGCTATTGGATTTATCTTGTCGGATGAGCGGAATTTTTCTTGAGCCCGCAATGAGTTGTAATCGCTTTAGTACGCTGTACGATTTTATGCTGAGCACGCCGGGTGCCATTGTGGCCTGCAGCCATTTTTCGGTGCTGTTTAAGGCACGCCGAGACGGATTAGTGATGAAGTCGATTAACATTGAGCAATTGAGTCAGCGCACTCTGCAGCTGCAAACTCAGGCTGGCAAGCACCGTTCTGCGGCACTCAGCCAGTTTATTGAGTTCGGATGCGAATTACTTAACCGAGAGAGTGCCGCGTTTGAACGCGACTTTTACCTGTGAGGGGCGGCTTAAACGAGGTAATACGCATTAAGAGGCCACCGCCGCTCTCGCCGGGTGTCGTGACCAACTTAGGTCAGGCCAGCCTCTGTGTGCGGCAACCTCACGCAGTGCGCGACAGCCGTTGACTACGCTCGGTTTATCAACAAACTCCAGCAGTGGCAGGTCATAAATAGAGTCGCTATAGGCATACGTTTGTTTAAAAGACGGGGTGGAAGGCTGCGCGAGCCAGCTCTCTATGCGCCGTACACTGCCCTGATGAAAGGTCAACTCTCCGAGGGTATTACCGGTAAAACACAGGGCGCCCTCATTAACTTCTGGCTGCAGCGCAAAAACGTGTTCAACACCGAGCCGGCGGGCCACGGTTTTCACCAGATGCTCTCCCGACGCTGACACCAGCGCGATACAGTCGCCGCGCTCTTTATGCCAGGCGATTTGCTGTCTGGCCTGCGGATAAAGACGGGGTAAAATATCGCGATGAACAAAGCGCTCGACCCAGCCAGACACGGTAGAACAGTGATAACCGCTCATGGGGGCCAATGTCAGTGCAAGGTAAGAAGAGATAATGGCAGGGTCGGGCGGGGAGTCGCCATCGTGGCTGACAGCGTGCATATGTTTAAGGTGAGTATGCAAACTGTCGCGTGGCGTGTAGCCTTGAGAAACCAGCCAGTGCAGCCATAGACTGGCGCTATCATCGCTAATCAGCGTTTTATCGAGATCGAACAGCGCTAAATTCATAACCGAGTTCCCGCGTTTAATGACGACCTATTTTCAGGTTAGCGGAAATTTCTGTGAAGCGTAATACAGATTTAGAAAGTTTTTGTTAAACCTTGCCGCAGAATGGGCGAGCTGCCTAAACTGATTTTTACATGATTAATCGATTATGTTGATAAATCATTTAGATCTACCGGCTTCTCACCCGTTACCCTATGGCAGATCGTCAGGAAAACAGGGAGAATTTGGCAGAAATCACACAATTGCGTTATCCAAAGCCCACAAAAACGCAATTATGACTACTATTCAAAGAAACTTTACATTACAGAGGTTTCTTATCGACGAATAAAACGGTACTTTTTATACCGATAGAGTTCAAACCTGATTGAAAGATAAGATAAATTTCAGTTACCCGGACAGAAGCGCTAATAAACCTATGACAATCTCTTTCTTATCCAAACGGAACCTTCTTTGTACGTTCAGCGGCACCGTTTTACTGCTGACGTTTCCTGCTGCGCACGCTGATACCGCTCCGGCAAAAGCGGTCGAGCTGGCAGCCCCTTCAACTACGACTCCGGGCGCGCCAGCTGCCCCGCAAATTAACGCAAAATCTTGGGTGCTGATGGACTACGGCAGTGGGAAAATTATTGCCGAGTCACAGCCTGATGCGCGACTTGACCCTGCCAGCCTGTCAAAAATCATGGTCAGCTACGTGGTTGGCCAAGCGTTAAAATCAGGAAAAATTCACGAAAGCGATATTGTCACCGTCGGTAAAGACGCGTGGGCGACCGGCAATCCGGTGCTTCGTGGCTCATCGTTGATGTTCCTCAAGCCGGGCGATCAGGTTCCGGTATCAGAGTTGAACAAAGGCGTGGTTATTCAGTCAGGCAATGACGCCAGTATCGCGCTTGCCGACTACGTGGCCGGCAGCCAGGATGCCTTTGTTGGCCTGATGAATCGCTACTCTTCGCAGTTGAACCTGACCAATACCCAGTTTAAAACCGTTCACGGCCTCGACTCAGACGGTCAGTACACCTCAGCGCGAGATATGGCACTGCTTTCAAGAGCGCTTATCCACGATACTCCTGATGAATATGCGATGAACAAGGAAAAAGAGTTCACTTTTAATCGCATTCGTCAGGTTAACCGCAATCGCCTGCTGTGGAGCACTAATCTAAACGTTGACGGTATCAAGACCGGCTACACGTCTGGCGCAGGCTACAACCTGGTGTCGTCGGCAGTGGACTCCACCGGTATGCGGTTGATTGCTGTAGTAATGGGCGCACCGAGTGACCGTGTTCGTTTTAGCGAAAGTGAATCGCTGCTGACTTGGGGTTTCCGTTTCTATGAAACCATTACTCCCATTAAGGCCGCCGATGCCTTTACCACGCAGCGCGTTTGGTTTGGAGCGGATAAAACAGTCCCGCTTGGTGTAGCCGAAGACGCCTCATTGACCTTCCCGAAAGGCCAGCTTAAAAACCTGAAGGCGAGCTTTACGCTGACCAAGCCGCAGCTTGAGGCACCTATTACCAAGAATCAGGTGGTCGGCGCGATAAACTTCTCGCTGGATGGCAAAGTGATCGACAGCCGTCCGCTGGTGGCGAAAGCCGATGTCCCTGAGGGGGGGTTCTTTAGCCGCATTTGGGACTTCGTGATGATGAAAATAAGCGGTCTGTTTGGCAGTTTCTTTGGCAAATCAGGCTAACGGTTTCGACAGTCTTAAATAAAAAGGCGAGGAATCATTCCTCGCCTTTTTTTAATTATTCCTGAACCCAGCCTTTGCGAATGGGCAGAGCAAAACTAAAGCGATAAATTTTTTCGAGCACGGAGCCGATTTGCGCACCAAACAGGTTCCAGACCAGTTGCGAGAAAAGGCAGCCGAGCATACCCACCAGAAAACCACCCAGCATATCCATTGGCCAGTGAACGCCCACATAAACGCGTGACCACGCAATGCCAATGCCGATAACCAGCAGCACTAAACCTGACCACAGACGATGCCAAAACAGGAAGGCGAGGGCAAAGGTGAAAATCGCCGTGCCGTGGTCGCTCGGAAAGGAGCTGTCCGGACTGTGATGCAGGAAATTAAAGCCAAAACCTTCTACGAACGGGCGGGCGTGGGGGAATAGCTCGGATAATGTCTTGGCGCAAGTCATGGCAAAAATCAGCGCTATCGCCGTTTTGCTGACCAGCTCACGTTGAAAAGCAATGTGATGATGACGGCCCCAAAGCCAAAGCCCAATAATTAACACTGGTACGATAAAAATCATGTCGTTTGCCAGGAATAACGCAATGTCCAGCAGCCACTTTGGCGAATCTGGCGTCGCATTAATCCAGGTAAACAGCATGTGGTTAAGCTGTTCCATTTATACCCTCATCTTTTGGTCGGCAAATAGGCGCCGAAAATTGTTTACTGCAAAAATTTTACTGCAAATTGACTGACATAATGACCTTGTAAATCAAATTCAGTTCAACGTTAAAGCCTAAGATACAGAGGGTAAAGAGTGTGACAAAATATAAATGCACCTTATTTAAGCTCTGTATAGGTTATGAATCGCATTGATATTACTCGATTTAAATTAAGGAATACTTAAGGAGAGGGGTGGGGTGGCTATTTTTCGTGCACGTTTAAAGAATAATCTTAATGTTGATGCATATAGATGATCGAATAAAAAACGGACAACGTTAAATTTGTCCGTTTATAGGTTTGCGCAGTAAGCCTCGGTCAATAATTAACGTTCAGATTGACAAAACTCGGCAGTGTTCATTACACGCGCTATCGGGCCATTTAGACAGGCATTGTGGTGGGCAATAATATCGGCAGCAGAAAGCTGGGGAGTATTAATACAGCTGTGCGCATCGGCGATTAAAATAGGCTTAATCCCCAAAGCCAACGCTGAGCGACAGGCAGTGTCAACGCAGTATTGGGTTTTGAGGCCAACAATCACTGCCTGGTCAATCTGCTGTTGGTGAAGTAACTCTGCCAGAGGTGTGCCGTCAAAGCAGCTGGCGCGGCTTTTATCAATGAAAATATCGCGCTCGGCATCCCTGTTCAACTCGGGAACCACATTCCAGACAGCCTCCCCGGCCGCGTAAGGCGAGCCTGGGGGACCGGCATGGCGCACAAAAAACACCGGGCGACGGTGCTGATGAAAATGATCAATGAGCTGATTAATGTTGCTCAGCAGTGCCTCGCGGCCAAAGGGCAGTGGCTCCAGCGAACATTGACCGATTTGCATATCGATGACCAGCAATGCCTGATTTGACGAAGTATTTTCCTGCATGGTTTTCTCCTTGTTTAAGCCGGCCACGTCAGGATAAAAAAAAGCCCTGCCGTTTTCGGCGGGGCTTCAGTTGTCATTTATACAGCGCGCAACAACCTACGACCCACCAGTGAGGGGCGTTGTTGTCGTAGTGGTGAACTTGTTAGCGCGATAAGTATTCATTCTTTGAATATGTCACTGGCAGTTTGGTTCGTCAAGTTCGTCAGTAAACTTATATTAGGAAACATTTTCTTAACGTTATCCGCCGGTGAAAATCGGTTTGTTGAGGTCGAATGGAGAATTAGAGCGTGAATTTCGACAAAATGGCAGTTTACTTAAGGCACCGATTTTAGTGCCTGCATTGCATCACACGCCATCGTTGGCGATCATCTTTGAACAGCGAGTATTCAATGGATTTAAAAACGCTTACTACTTACGACCAGAACGCCGAACACTATGCGCAGGAATGGGAGTCTCAACCCGCAGGCAATGACCTGAGGGAAACGGTTAAAAAATTCTTCACTCAAGGGCCAACCATCGACGTTGGCTGTGGCAGTGGCCGAGACGCCGCCTGGCTTTGCGCTAATGGCTACCCCACCCTTGGCGTTGACGCCTCTACAGGTTTATTAAATCAGGCCCACGCACTGCATCCGGAGCTTATCCTTGTTCATTCGGCACTGCCGGCGTTACCGGGTATTGAAGAGCAATGCTATGAAAATGTGCTGTGTGAAACGGTGATTATGCACTTGCCGGTTGATCTTATTGAGTCTTCTGTGCAAAAACTGCTGATGCTGCTCAAGCGTCAGGGCATACTCTATTTAAGCTGGCGGGTGACCGAACACCAAGATAGGCGCGACGAGAAAGGCCGGCTGTATGCGTCTTTTGATGAAAGAGTGGTGATCAACGGACTGGTCGGCGCACAGCTGTTGATGGATGAGAAAGTGGTGAGCGAATCTTCAGGGAAAATCATTCGCCGCATTGTGGTCAGAAAAGATTGAGTTACGATTTATTATCAACAAGTGAATTTTATAGGGAACATCGGACACATGTATCAACTCTATTATTGCCGTGGAAAAGCCAGCCTGACGCCGCATATGCTGCTTGAAGAACTTAACGTTCCCTATGCGTTGGTGCCTGTAGACGTAAACAACAACCAGCATAAAAGTCCGGCGTATTTAACGCTTAACCCTGCGGGGAAAATTCCTCTGCTGATCGATAACGGCGTGGTTATTTCTGAAACAGCGGCTATTTGCCTCTACCTAATTGATAAACACCCTGAGAAAAATCTTGCCCCGACGGTCGGCACCGTTGAGCGTGCAGAGTTTTATAAATGGCTAATTTATCTCACCAATACACTGCAAACCGAGCTGATGATTTATTTCCGTCCGCAGAAATACAGCCTGATTGATGATGTCAACATCAAGCACAACGCCTACAGGAATATTGCCGCTATGCTCGATATTATCGAGGATGCGCTGGTGGCAAATCACGCAGAAAATAAAGGGCCATATTTACTGGGGGAAAAATGTAGCGCAGTGGATCTGTTTATTTTAATGCTTGCCCGTTGGACCCGCGATTTTGCCTCTCCGGCACGTGCAAGGCTTCGCTTTAGTGAATATTTACAGCGGGTATCAAGCCGACCGGCGGTGTTACGTACTTTTGAGGCTGAAGAGATTCATTCTCCTTATTATTAGAATAATGTAATTTTAAGGTAATTTGTGTAACTTACTGTTTAATAGATCTAAATTTATGGGTTTTCATGATCTTATTTGACGAGAATATGAATAAATCGCACAAATTAATCGTACTAAAGGTCGTTTGTCTGATAGTCTCATTTGATAGTTAAAAGTGTATATTTTTACTTAAGTGATAAATGCCGCGTAGGGACGTTTATTTTAGGTTTTACACCTCATACTTCCTTATGAGGTGATGTGTCATTATGAGGTCCATTATAATTATGAAAATAGTCACTGTGTGTCGGTCCGGCGGCGAGTATACGGCCAGGCATGTACAATGGATACATGACCAATTGCCCAAAGGCTATGATGCGGTGTGTTTTTCAGATATTGAAATTCCTGGCGTAAATACGATTCCATTTAAATATAACTGGCCAGGTTGGTGGTCAAAGATTGAAATTTTTAATCCTGAAGCAATAGATGATGATATTTTTTATCTTGATCTGGACACGGTTATTGTCGGCGATATAACAAAACTACTCGCCAATAAGAAAATGGCTATGCTTGCTGATTTCTTTTTTCCCGCAGAAACTAAAAACTCCTCCATCATGTATATTCCCAAAGAAATGAAGTCAACAGTGTGGGATACCTTTTTACGCTACCCCGAGATGTTTATGAAGTCTCACGCTGGGGGAGGCGATCAAACCTTTATTACCGCCTTACTGCCTCAAGCTGTTGACTGGCAAACGCTGTTTCCGCGCTCAATAGTCAGTTATAAAAAACATGTGGTTAAGAAGCATAGGAAACTTGAACATGCGACGGGCAACGGAGAAATACCCCTCGGGGCAGAGATAGTTTGCTTTCACGGTAAGCCCCGCCCGTGGGATTGTGGCGAACCATGGGTACCCGTGCTCAAATAAGTGGATGTACTTATGGCGTGATGTGTCGCTCAACCGCGAAGTATAATAACGATGATGAATAATTTGGCCCTGTAAGGGCCTGTACAACAATACTCCCCGCTATTATTCTTCGTCCGCCAGGCGTTCCTGATATTCACTAAATGCCTGAAGCACGGTTTCGCGTTGCTCTAAGTCTTCGAAACATAACTCTGGCAGCATTTTGACCAGTCCAACCATGCGTCGTGCATAGCCATGCTGGCATTGCCCATCGGGTAACAGTTTACTGGCTCTGTCGTACAGCCAGTCGCTGTAAACCCAAGATTGCTCAACAATCTCCAGCAGTTCTTCGGTAATGCGATCGCCGGTGACCTCAGGATATTTCAATTCGTTGGCCATTCTCTGGCTGTGATCCTCGATGGTCATGAACTGTAAAATGCGCTTTAGGTCGGTGACGACGGCGGCAAGGCGAATATCGCTTACGCCGCTCTCGGCTGAAAGCTCGAAGGCGAGGGCGCGGATTAGCGTCTTCATTTTACGCTTACGATCCTTCAACTTGCTAAACTGAGAGAACCAGTAATTGAGACCAGACTGACGGTCGGCGGCCTTCTGATAAAGACGGCGCAGTTCACCCAGTGCAGCACGGTTAAGGTTGCCAAATTCAAGACTGCCGAACAGTTGCAGCAGCCAGTCTTCGTCTTCCATCGCCTTATTCAAGGCCTGTTGCAGTTTTTTACGTCGCGCAGGAGAAATATTTTCCTCATTGAGCATGCTGCCAAGCATCAAGGCTATTTCACCCGCGTCGAGATCGTTGCGCTTCATTGAGTTGAGGAGGTCATCAACTTCGTCCGATTCTTCAACGCTGCCAATACGACTGCGTAAGTCTTTAATCTGGTCATCGCTAACATCGCCGGCTTGTTTAGCGAGTCTTTGTACCATGCTGCGCGGTCTCGAACGGTCGGAACCTCCCGGCCCGCTTGAACCGCCGCGTCCTCTGCCCGGTGATGAGCCGATGGTGAAACCGATGTTTTCCTGTGTCTCGTACATGGCTTCATCGGTAGGAAACGCGCCTTCCATTTCCATAAATTCCGGCTCAAGCGCGTATTTCGCCAGCTCCAGTGCTGAATTTGCCGGAGAGATTTGCGTCGCCTTGATGTTGGCGGCTCTTAACGGGGAATGATTAATGGCATGTGCAGTCGCGTTTGGCGGGGTGTGAACCGGTGAACGGACAGCGGAAGAGTCAATCTTAATCTGCATAGTAATTGTCCTCACTCATTTTAAGCAGGCGAGCGAGTATGGATTCCAACTGATCTTCGAGATTGATAGACAGAGACACCAGTGGCGTTACTAGCCTTGCCTCACCCAGACCCAGATGTTCATTCATTTTGACCTGCAAAGCGGGATAAGAGGCAAACGACAGCCGCAGTTCTTCCCACTGTTCCGGGCAGACAAAAAGGGTGCCTGCTTCTTCCTGCAGTAATTTATCCAGCGTATCTCGCAATCGGTCAAGCAGCAGGCGGCAGTTATCTTGCTGCACATAAAATTCTTTGAACACCTGTGCCAAAATAGTGCGCATTTTCGGCTCTAGACGTCGGATAATATCGCTTTCCAACTGATGTTCTGAAATTAGCCACTCTACGGCGTCAGCGACGGCCTCACGACGGTGTAAAGGGGCATCTTCTGCCGCCCAAACCTCACCCTCCTGCCTGGCGGCTTCGCGTGCTTCGGCACAGTGTTGCTCTATATCCTCTAGATATTCCTGTGCACTGCTGCGCAGCGCCAACGCGTCATGCTCAGCGCGGTCGATAATATCGGCGGCCTGAGTGTAATCAGCGAGAGTGCTGGCCGATATTATCGGCCCGTCGTAAAAACTGCCTGACAGCTGTTTGACGACAACATTAAGTCGGCTCATATGAAACGTCCTATACGCAGTAACCAGGGCACCGGCGAGCCTAATGTCGGCACGGTTTCGCAGGAACCCGGTGTGAGGAGAAATTGCAGGGCATTACAGACCTCACAGTGGTCTGCCGCCGTGCGCAACCACGCGCTGCCTGTTTCCTGCGCATGATCAACCAAGTCTTCTGGACTCAGGCTGGCGGGCTGTGGCGAAGTAAACGCTCCCAGCGCCAACAGCTGATCGCAGCCGCGTGCGCCCAGCGTCTCTGAGAGTACACGTCGATAACTGCCCATCATCAAATAGTCTGGACAGGATATCGCCAGCAATCCCAGCGCGGTGCAAAGGCGGGGGAGGCGGTCAGTCAGCTGGAGTAATTTTTGCTGCTCGAGGGTCAGAGCCGCAGGAAGTTGGCTTAGCGGAAACCCCCGACGTGCGGCAATAAGCCGGTCAAGCAGCGGGCGAATACGTGGATGCTGCTGGTAACTATTTTGCCAGGCGGCCAGCGACAGAGAAGTCCACCAGCCGTCGTCCATCCATTTCCCCCCTTGCCAGGCGAGCTGATGCAGGCGTTTTAGCGGCTCGGAGAGAGTATTGCTCATGCTGTTTTCATCCGGCGACGGTATGCCAGCCAAATGAAGGCACCCGCTGCGGCCAACAGTGTAAATATCACCCCAATCCACGGCGCCCATTTACGCAGCGTGGACTTTTCAACAACCGCTGGCGGACGCTGATAGCGATAATCGGTGGACTGCAGGACCACGGAGATGTTTTCGGCCCGCATGTTGGGCACGCCCTTAAATATCAGGTTTCTGATATCGCCTTCGCGACTGAACATATTGATCCCGGGCGAAAATTTTATAAACACTGAGGCAGAGGGAATAGGTACATCACGACGATTACTGGAAATACTTTCCGCTATCGACACCTGAGCACTCACGACGCCGTCCATTGCCCGCAGCATTTTCTCCAGCAGCTGTTCTTTGAGATAGTTTATCTTCGCCTGCTCCTGAACGGGTGAGGTAACGAGCTGGCCCGCCGGGAATATCTCATTCATACTGTCGGTCGGTTTAGCGGGCAACCCGTGCTGGCGCAATACCTCTACGGCGTCAACGAACTGCGATTGTTCGACTCTAACCGTCACGTTATTTTCTTTTACCACCTGCTTTTCACTGTCAATATTACGCAGCATCAGCAGGGCCAGCATCTGATTCGCATCGGCTTCTGTCAGACCACTGTAGAGATCGACCTTACAGCCGGTCAGGCACAGCGCCAGGAGAGAGAGCAGGACATAGCGGCCGAAATAACCTTTCATTGCATGCTCGTCAGCTTGTTAATACCCTGTGAAAGTGAGCCTGTAACTTTCGCAAGCAGGTCCACCTCGAGGATTTGCCTGGACATGGTCGACTGAACTTTCATCATCAATTCGGGACTATCAATCACTTCACTGGTTGCACGTGAGTTCGACTTTGCCTGAGCAAAGGTGGCACTTTTATCCTGTAATGCGCTCGCGGCCATTTCTTCCGGCGTTGAATTTTCCTTGCCAAACAGCGCGCGAGTAAATGCTTCGATATCTGCGGCTTCTGGCACGGCAGACACGGGTTGTGTGGCATCAAGGCTGGTGTTTACGGTATTGAGTGTGGCGGCGGTGATTTCCATAAATAAACTCTCTTTAGGTGGCATACGAATAAGTGAAGGGTCAGTGCGTGAGTGCACCGCTGGTTATCAGGCGGCGCAATATTTCGGCATCCGGCGAGGCATTGCCTTTCAAAGTCAACGCGGCGGCCTGGCTTTCTCCAAGTCCAATCAGCAGCGTCGCTTTAATAATTTTCACTGCCTCATGATTTTCGCTAAGCTGCGGCAGTGCGGCCAAAAGGGTACGCGCCTGCGTATGAAAGCCGTGATTGACCGCCATCAGGCTGGTTTCAACCATCAGTCGGCGGAGTGATGCATCAAGCGGGATCATATTTTTTGAATTATCCCCGAAAGCATATCTTTGACAGCCTTCATAACGGCACTCTCATAGCTGACGAAAATCGAGTATTGCTGAATCGCAAACTGTGCTTTCAGCATTTGGGCGGGATCATTCATGTCGGTGGCAGTCACTTTCGACTGAACTTCATTACCTGCACTTTCTACCAGTTGCGAAAGCTGATTAGTTACTGCTTCAATATCCATTGTTGTTCCTCACATTCTTAATTCGTTAACACTGTCTTGACGTTTATATTCCCGCACCTGTTTCGGATTACAGCTGTAGTGGCGACGAAACGTATCGGTAAAATGGGCATGATTCGAAAAACCGCACTCCAGCGCGATATCAATAACGCGTAGCGGGGTGGTAATCAGCAGATTTTTGGCATGTTCGAGCCTGCGCTCTAATAGCCAGCGTTTGGCTGGTTTACCGTAGGTGTCCTGAAATAGCTGGTTGAATTTACGTAAAGGTAAATCTAAGTTTTCGGCTATTTGCGAAATGGTCCACTGCTGAAGAAAGTTTTCTTCAATAAAATGACAAAACTCTTTATTACCTGAAATTCGCTGGCGTAATAGCGCTGAGAAATAGGCTCTTTCGCGGGTCAGGCAATAGGTGTAACAAAATTGAAGAAAACTGTCTGCGGATAAAGTCGCGAGCGAATAGAGCACCTCTATAACAACGCGTTCCGCACCCACCGTTTTAATGAGTTCCTGACTCAGTGTTTGTTGTACGTTTGAATCAAGCAATTCTGTTACTGATGAATAAAGTTGCTGCAGGTCAGCACAAAAAAAATCGATAATAATTGTATTGGAACTTTCGATTTTACGGACCATTTTAGCGTGATTGTCAGTAATTATCAGGCTGTTAGCCGGAAAATCATGCAACTCCCCTTTATGCGAAAAAGATATCGCGCTTTTCGTTACGATAAATCTTATTGCTGGCATCGTATTTTCCGTTAGTTAATTTTTAATACGTATTTATTTTCTTCTATATGCGATTTAGAACACATCAGGTATTGACCTGACATTGGCGGTTGGAGAGAGGGGGAGTTGAATTGGGTAATAAAAAAGCAGGGTGAAAAAAAACAGAAGTTTTTGCACAAAACCGGAAGTTTACTTTTATTGAACCGCTAGTATGGCCCCACTAACAGCGCAGCAGGGAGCGAAATTACTTAGGAAAGCGTTGTGAAAGAGTATCTATCAATTAACAGGAAATATGTAATGAGCCACATTGATACAGGTCGTGTAAACACAGCACAAACTACTTCAGCTACAGAGAAGACTGGCGTTCAGAAGAACGATTATCTGATGGCAATGAAAAACCACTCAATCATGGGCGACGCAATGGTCACCATGGAAGAGATGATGCTGATGTTTACCGAATTGGCTGCTAAGAAGTTTGAGCAGATGAGAGAAAAAACCAACGTTGGTCGTGACGCTTCCGAAATGGCCTCAAGGGTTGAATCAGCACTGGCGGGTATTGCAACGGCAGACGGTACCGCGACCCTTGATAAAGATATTCTTGAATATATTAAAGAAAATAACATCCTGGTGAACAATAAACCGCTGGAAGATTTCCTCGGCGGTGCTAAAAAAGATAAAGACGCCGGCAAATTCGCTATGGCGACCAAATCTTCCCCAGTAAGTGGTGCTGCCGGTGAGAATGCAGAAGAAGTTGCAGCAGCAGGCAATACTACCCGTCCGTCCCCTGCAGCGCCATCAGCCGATGGCGATTCTGAAGTCGAAGGCGGTGCTGCTGGCGGTTTAGATAAAAAAGCACTGAAATCCATTCAGAGCACCCTGGAATCAGCATCAACTCGTGCTACTGACTTCGTACAGCAAGACCAGTTGAAACTGCAACAGCTTATGCAGAGCTTTAACACCGCGGTAGCAATGGCTAACGCCGTACAGAGCATGAACGCAGAATCGACTAAAGCTATCGCTCAGTCAATTCGTTAATAATTTTTCTTAATCGACGATTATGAGTAAAAAGTTATTTAGCAGTAAATGAAAAAAGTAAAAGAATAAAGCGGTCAACCGTCGGCAGGGAATTCTCTGTCGGCGACATAAAACGGAAAGTAAATAAAAGGAATTACCAATCATGTCAAATATCAACAACGAAAATGTAAGTGTACTCGCCGATGTAGCAGTCGCGGAAACGGATATTTCCAAAAACGATCTCGATTATCTTAAAGCAATACAAAATCACTCGATGATGGGCGGCGCGATGGTCACCATGGAAGAGATGATGCTGATGTTTACCGAACTGGCCCAGGGCAAATTTAAGCAGATGCAGGACAAAACCTCGGTAGGCCGTGACGCCACCGATATGGCTAACCGCGTTGAAGGCATTATTGCTAAGCTAAAAAACGGTGATGCGGTTGTGCAATTACCGTCAGACGTTATCGCGTA
The DNA here is from genome assembly GCF_009208105.1 of Rouxiella sp. S1S-2. Classification (NCBI taxonomy): domain Bacteria; kingdom Pseudomonadati; phylum Pseudomonadota; class Gammaproteobacteria; order Enterobacterales; family Yersiniaceae; genus Rouxiella; species Rouxiella sp. S1S-2. Next base: position 3,055,597 of record NZ_WFKL01000001.1, on the reverse strand, counting down.
TATGAAAAAGAATAATATTCAGATCGGCGGAAAATCTGTTGACGATTATTTGTATAACGCGACCACTGTAGGTAGTACGAAAATTAATATTATTGTTGCTCAGAATGCAGTTAAGTCAGCCGTTGCTAAGCTCGAAAACGCTAAGACACCAGAAGATATTGCTAATGCAAAAACAGGGTTGAAAGCCGCTGAAGCTGGTCTTATTTCTGCGTTGAGTAAGGTGAATTTTAACAAAGCCGAACTCGAAGAAGTTAAAGGCGCACTTGAATCAACCGCCACTCGCGCCACCGACTTTGTGCAAAGCAGCCAATTAAAATTACAACAGCTGATGCAGAGTTTTAACACCGCGGTGGCGATGGCCAACGCCGTGCAGAGTATGAATGGTGAATCGACTAAATCGATTGCCCAGTCAATTCGCTAATTAATAAGCTAAATATAAAATCGGCGGAAAGGATTTTTCTCCGATTATTTAAAAACATTTATAAATTATTTTAAAAGGAATTAACACCATGTCTACCGCTATTAATGAAAGCGTTAATGTATTGAACGCTGGCGAAGTCGCAGAAACGGATATTTCCAAAAACGATCTCGATTATCTTAAAGCAATTCAAAATCACTCGATGATGGGCGGCGCGATGGTCACCATGGAAGAGATGATGCTGATGTTTACCGAACTGGCCCAGGGCAAATTTAAGCAGATGCAGGATAAAACCTCGGTAGGCCGTGACGCCACCGATTTGGCCAACCGCGTTGAAGGCATTATTGCCAAGCTGGCAAGCGGTAAAGACGTCGGCGAATTGCCGCAGGACGTGATCAAGTACATGAAAGATAATAACGTTCTGGTCGGTGGGAAGTCCATTGAAGAGTACCTTAAGTCTCATGGACATACTGATGCTGAATGGAACCTGTTGTATTGGAATGATACAGAGCGTCTGGCTCCTGAACACCGAAATGATTCTGAGAGAGTAAATAGGGAAATAGCCGCATATACAAAAGCAGTTAAAGATGAAGGCGGTGATCCTGAGAGTTTATATAAAAAAAATGGTGTTAACCTGTCAAAAGCCGAACTCGAAGAAGTTAAAGGCGCACTTGAATCAACCGCCACTCGCGCCACCGACTTTGTGCAAAGCAGCCAATTAAAATTACAACAGCTGATGCAGAGTTTTAACACCGCGGTGGCGATGGCCAACGCCGTGCAGAGTATGAATGGTGAATCGACTAAATCGATTGCCCAGTCAATTCGCTAAGTAATAAGCTAAATATAAAATCGGCGAAAAGGATTTTTCTCCGATTATTTAAAAAACATTCATCAATTATTTTAAAAGGAATTAACACCATGGCTACCGCTATTAATGAAAGCGTTAATGTATTGAACGCTGGCGAAGTCCCGGAAACGGATATTTCCAAAAACGATCTCGATTATCTTAAAGCAATGCAAAATCACTCGATGATGGGCGGCGCGATGGTCACCATGGAAGAGATGATGCTGATGTTTACCGAGTTGGCGCAGGGTAAATTTAAGCAGATGCAGGATAAAACCAGCGTAGGCCGTGACGCCACCGATATGGCTAACCGCGTTGAAGGCATTATTGCTAAGCTAGCAAGCGGTAAAGACGTCGGCGAATTGCCGCCGGACGTGATCAAGCACATGAAAAATAATAATATTCTGATTGGTGGTAAATCTGTTGACGATTATTTAATGGGAGTAAGCGGGGACAAAAATTTTATATTTGATCTCAGTAATATAGAGGCGTGTGTTAGATATTATGATACTTTGATACGTGAAAATACACATTCACCAGAAAAAATTGAAGAATATAAGAAAGACTTAGAAGGATGGAAGAATAAACGTGATGACAAATATAGTAGCGTTAAGTTAGATAAACACGAACTCGAAGAAGTTAAAGGCGCACTCGAATCAACCGCGACGCGTGCCACTGACTTTGTGCAAAGCAGCCAATTAAAATTACAACAGCTGATGCAGAGTTTTAACACCGCGGTAGCGATGGCCAACGCCGTGCAGAGTATGAACGGTGAATCGACTAAATCGATTGCCCAGTCAATTCGCTAATTAATAAACTAAAGATAAAATCGGCGAAAAGGATTTTTCTCCGATTATTTAAAAAACATTCATCAATTATTTTAAAAGGAATTAACACCATGGCTACCGCTATTAATGAAAGCGTTAATGTATTGAACGCCGGCGAAGTCCCGGAAACGGATATTTCCAAAAACGATCTCGATTATCTTAAAGCAATTCAAAATCACTCGATGATGGGCGGCGCGATGGTCACCATGGAAGAGATGATGCTGATGTTTACCGAGTTGGCGCAGGGCAAATTTAAGCAGATGCAGGATAAAACCAGCGTAGGCCGCGACGCCACCGATATGGCTAACCGCGTTGAAGGTATTATTGCCAAGCTGGCAAGCGGTAAAGACGTCGGTGAATTGCCGCCGGACGTTATCGAGTATATGGACAAAAACAACGTTCAGATCGGTGGCGTATCAATTAAAGAGTATTTGAAGGCCAATGGTCATGAACCTGTAATGACACCTGAATCTAAAAAAATTCAGGATGAAATTAATAACATAATTAAACAATTAGAAGCCGTGAGTAAAAAAGACGGCAAATTGACTTTAGAACTGTTCAAGGCCCTTGAGGCCCTTGAAAATAAAAATATCATTGTCAATGGTAATAATATCTATTCATCTATCACTGGTATTTTAAAGGGTGATGATGCAAAAGGATATACTGCTACAGCCGGTCGTATCGAGGAAATTAAAACTCTTGTAAAAGATAATATTCCACCAAAACTTGCCTATAAAGAGGTTAAGTTAGATAAGTTCCAGCTAGAAGAAGTTAAAGGCGCACTCGAATCAACCGCTACGCGTGCCACTGACTTTGTGCAAAGCAGCCAATTAAAATTACAGCAGCTGATGCAGAGTTTTAACACCGCCGTGGCGATGGCCAACGCCGTACAGAGTATGAACGGTGAATCGACCAAGTCGATTGCTCAGTCAATTCGTTAAGTAATAAGCTAAATATAAAATCGGGGGAAGGGATTATTCTCCGATTATTTAAAAAGGAATTAACACCATGGCTACCGCTATTAATGAAAGCGTTAATGTATTGAACGCCGGTGCAGTCGCAGAAACGGATATTTCTAAAAACGATCTCGATTATCTTAAAGCAATTCAAAATCACTCGATGATGGGCGGCGCGATGGTCACCATGGAAGAGATGATGCTGATGTTTACCGAACTGGCCCAGGGCAAATTTAAGCAGATGCAGGATAAAACCAGCGTAGGCCGCGACGCTACCGATATGGCTAACCGCGTTGAAGGTATTATTGCTAAGCTGGCAAGCGGTAAAGACGTCGGCGAATTGCCGCCGGACGTTATCGAGTATATGGACAAAAACAACGTTCAGATCGGTGGCGTATCGATTAAAGAGTATTTGAAGGCAAATGGTCATGAACCTGTAATGACGCCTGAATCTGAAAAAATTCAGCAGGGAATTGATTATTTAAATGAGCTTTTAAGTGGGGCTAAAGGTGGAACAGTAACCGTTGGACACGTAACAAACGTTTTAAATCTTTTAACGAATTTAGAAAAGGCAGGTATTCTTATTGATGGAAAGAAATCCTTAGATTTTTTTTCGTCGATCTTGGTTAATAATGGTATCGGTAAAGGTTATGACATATCCGTTGCAAATATTAATAAAATTAAAGCTTGTGTTAATGATAATTTTACACCAAAACTTGCCTTCAAAGAGGTTAAGTTAGATAAGTTCCAGCTAGAAGAAATTAAAGGCGCACTCGAATCCACCGCTACGCGTGCTACTGACTTTGTGCAAAGCAGCCAATTAAAATTACAGCAGCTAATGCAGAGTTTTAATACCGCCGTGGCGATGGCCAACGCCGTACAGAGTATGAACGGTGAATCGACCAAGTCGATTGCTCAGTCAATTCGCTAATGAATGACCTGTGATGGGATGCCGTACCTTCGGTTCGCACATTCCGGCAAATTTCAATATTGAGGAGAGAAGAAATGAATGAATCGAAGCAAATGGAAGAACTGAAAAGCATGATCGATGCGCTGCAAAGACGTCGTCTCGGCTTTAAAAAGCAAATTGAAGAGTTTAAGTCGCTTCAGGGCGAAATTGGCAAGATTTATGACAATGCTGACCGCTGTCCTATTGCAATGAATAAGTTGCAAAAGTTGAGCGAAGTGATGACTAAAGGTGAGAAACCGCTTCATCAGCCGGTCGTTGATAAAGTCGCCGTCGTTAGAAAAACCTTTGACGAGTTGGGAAGGCAACTGAAACAGCTGATCCCCGACGAGAAAGTAGGCGTCAAAAAGGCAAGCCAGGCGAGTGTTGCCGAGAAGGCCACCGTTGCAGAAGCCGAGAAGCCAGTACGCACGGCTATTGCCAAGAAGCACCGCCGCTCATTTGCCTGACAGTCAACAAATTTTGGACTAATCGCGTACGCGCAGGCAAGAAGCCTGCCGGATTAGCCTTCCATCACAGGGAGTTATAGATGTTAGAAAATAGTTTTGATTTGCAGAACGCCAGCGACAGCGACGTTCTCCAGCACTTCTTTACGCGCGGGGGTTCACTGCGCATGATTTCAGACGTGGCTGATGAGGATCTTCAAAGTCTCGAGGCTTATGCAAGTCAGTTGTTTAGCTCCAGTAACTTTGGCGCAGCGCGCAATATTTATCTGCTGCTCAGCACGCTGGATCATTGGAATATCGAATACCTGCTGGCATTAGGACTATGCCATCAACGCCTTAAAGACCACGGCGAGGCGATTAGCTGTTTTACTCGCGTCGCGACGCTAAAAATAGACGATCCCCGTAGCGCATTTTTTACGGCGCTCAGCCTGCAGTATATGGGATGTGAAGAACAGTCAGTTAAGGCACTAAACGCCTCCATTATGTGGTGCGGCGAACAAACTCAATATCAGGCAATTAAGGACAGCGCAAAAAGGATGCTGACCCCTAACAAGGAAGAAATATCATGACAATTACCCTCGATCGTTCCTTTGGCAACACCGCTGTTGCTGAAGACAGCATTCACTCCGCTGCTGAGGTTTCGCTGCAGCAGCTGACAAAAATCACTCAAACCACGTCAAACGTGTCAGCCGTGTTTTCTGCGGCGACCAGCGCCGCAATTTCTGCGCTGGCAACACCGCGGCTAGCGGGCAGCATTGTTCCACGCAAGGCCGCCGAAGACGCTTTGGAAAGAGTCATGGGCGCTTTGGCACAGGCCAGTAATGACCCGGAAAAAGCCAGCGCTGACCCTGAAAAAGTAGGGCTAAATCTTAAACTCGATACCATCACCAAGATGCCGATGGACTCGATGTTTATGGCTTCTACGCTGCTGTCGAATGAAATTTTGGGCAATACGGTGACCTCAAAATGCGAAGTGATGAAGATCCTCACCGACAAGCAGGAAAGAGTGCGTGCTGAACAGCTCGAAGACCGCAAGGCGCAGATGGCCGCTAATCTTGAACAGCAGGATAAGGCCAAGAAAGCCGGCATTATCAGCGTGGTCATGGACTGGGTTGTGGCGGCGGTAGAAGTGGTTACCGGCGTGGTTAAAATCGTGGGTGGTGCGATGAGCGGCAATCCGATGATGGTTGCGGGCGGCGCGATGGACCTGCTTGCAGGCTGTGCCGGGGTGGTTAAAGCGGTTGCCAATACGCTGGCGCTGGTCGACCCGGATAATGCCGAAAAATATCACGATATGGCTGCAAAAGCCGGTCATGTGCAGATGGGCTTTGAAATTGCCGGTGCAATGGTCGATATCACCAGCGCGGTTAAAAATGCGATCGTCGCCAAAATCATGCCAAACGTCACCAAAAAAGTCATGCAAGAGGGCGGTGAGGCCATCATGAACACCGCTATCAAAGAAGGCGCCAAGTCGGCCACTAAAGCCGGAGGTCAGGAGATTATAGCCGCTGCCGCGACAGAGATTGCCAAAAAGGTCGCCGCAGAAAGTGCTCAGCTGATCACCACCCAGCTGGCTAAACAGACCTTCAATGTTGGACAGAAAGCCGGTGGAAGTTTTATTAAGAAAATCTGTACCAGCAAGATGGTGAAAACCTTCAGTGAAGAAGGTGTAGAAAAAATGGTCAAAGAAAGCCTGGAAAGTGTCGGTAAAAAAGCGCTTAAAGAAGGCAAAGATGCGGCGACCCAAAAAGTCACTGACCAAGTGCTGGCTACTCTGCGTAACACGGTGCAGAAAGAGGCCTTTAAGTGCGCACCTGCCATCAGCGGTGTAGTGAAAACTGCTCTGGGGATGACTAAGGGTGCACAGTCCCTGGGCACCGGCATCATCGACGTTCAGCGCGCCAAGATTCAGAAGAGGATTGACACGCTTATCGTTGACCAGCAGTGGAACCAGATGATCTTCGATCTATATGACGACGCCAAGAAAAAGGCTATCGACAGAGTGCGCGAACTTCAGCAAGGCCAGTCCTCTATCATTGAAGAAGGGGTTCAGACGTTGAACACTGTGGGTATTACGCACGCGCAGTTAGCTTCATCTATGGTGTAACTCGGGAGATTATATGGCTGGCATAGGGGCAATGAGCCCGCGTTTGAATGATTCTGTGTCATCCGCCATGGCACAAATAAGTAGCCCAATGCCCATCGGTAAAGCACGTTTATCTGATGTTCATACCGACACGCTGCCTATGCTGGATAAAGGGCAACTGGTGGGGGTACTGCATGAGCTGGGCGACAGTGGCAACACCGATAAATTAAGCGCGGGGTTTGACAAGGTCTTTTCGCCGTCGCTCAGTGGACACGAGAAAGAGGTGGCCACGGAGTTACTCGGCAAGATGGCAACTGAGCTCGAAGGTTCGAACTCGGTGTCAACTGCCCCCATGAGCCGCGCAGAGGTTATGGACTTGATCAACACGCTGTTTGTGGAGCAGCGTGAACGCGAAAGGAATCTGCGGGCGGAGCTGTTGCCGCTGATTACGGTCATCGCGCTGGTGGCGTATGAAATTCGCAATCAGGGGATTGATATCAGCTATCAGCGTGAGCTTCTGGAGGCGGTAAGTACCGTCGCAGAAAACCTGGCTGCGCTGGCCTTGATAAACAATAAGGATACCCAGCACATAGCCCACGAGGCGGCAAATCAGCTGGGTGAAGTCCTCTCGGCGAACGCGGTGGACGATAAAGACGAAGGATATCTTGACGATACGCTCGGCAAACTGGCTGATCAGGTCGCGAAGAAAATTGAACAAATGACCCAGAATCAACTGGGGTCGGACATTAATTCCGACAGAACGATGGAACAAGCGGGACACAACATAGCCAGTCTAACCGGCTCGCTGTCCTGACGGCAGATTGTTTAAAAAATTAACTTAACGAAAGCTTAAATAATGTCTGCAGGATTGCGGGCAAATCCAACTTAAATGGAAACAATAAAATGACAACGATTAATCAAGTAAATGCAGCACCGGTAATCTCTTCCCCATCCAGCGCAATGGACGCAGTAAATGGCCAAGGCGTGATCGGCACCCTGAATGAAGTGATGATGATGCTGCAAAAAATGAACGGTGAAATCCGCGATATCCAACGCGATTTCGTTAGCGCATCGTTTAAGAACGCCTTTGATAAAGAAATTGCCTCGCTTGATCTCAAAAGTGAAGCAATCGAAACCAACTACAAAGCAGCCGTAATGAATGCGGGTGTGAAAATCGCGACGGGTGCTGTTTCTCTGGTGGGCGCTACCGCAATCGGCGTGAGCCCAAATGTGGCCGGCGGTAAATTTATGGAAGCGACGAAAGCGGTCAGCGATGGCATGAATGCCTACGGTAAAATCGCCGAAGGCAGCATTGGCGTGGCGAGCGCGGGTATTTCCCGCGACGCGCAGAAAATCGAGCTAAAGGCTGATTATCAGCAGACTCACGCGAACCAGATCCGCCAGACCATCAGCGCCGCGGCCGATAAAGCCGTTGAAGCTTCACGCCGTATGCTGGAAATGACCGGCGAATTGACCCGCCTGCAGGCGGCTATTCTGGACAAAGTCCGTATGTAATCCGGAATTTCCCTCTTCGCAACAACATCAAAGAATGCGGCTTCGGCCGTATTCTTTTTAAGGAAAGTAAATGCAAACAACAACATCAACAACATCCCCAAAAACTGATATCGTCACCCGCTATCTGGCGGCCAACGGCTTTGCGCCGCAGGTCGAACGTTTTGGCAACAGTGATTTAATTATCGGCTTTCGCATCAAACATGCAGATTTTGAGCTGGTGTATCGTTTTGAAAACGAAGAGCTGATCGTCTGTGATTTTGTCAACTGCAGCAAAGAGAATCAGAACAACCGCGCAGTGGCGGGTTTTATCAAGATTATCCATCAACTGGAGCGCGCGTTGCCGCAGATACGTTTGGTGAAAGGCATGCTGTTGCAAAGCCTGTATGACGAGGTTACGACGTTGCGGGAGCGTTTAGCCAAAGTTCTGATTGCTCAAGGAGCGAATTGGCAGCTAATTGAAGGCGACTCCTGGCTGGTTTACCCGAATAAAAACTGTAGCAAGAAGCTGCCACAGTCTCTGTGATCGGGCGTCAATTAAAGGTTCACAGCACGGCGTGTTCATTGACTGAACTGCCGTGTTTTTTATTGGCCGTCGTTTTCGGTTGTGATAGCAGCAGGCCCAGCAGTTTATCGGTTATCTCCACGTCGCCGTTATCCGTCTTTTTGGCGCTCTTTTTACTCCTCACGGCTTCAACCTTTTTGCCGACGACCCTTTCAGTTGTCGGACTAACGTTGCTCAGCTGAATCTCATGCTCATCAGGTCTGCTGTTTTGCAGGTGATTGTAGTGTTCCATGACTTTTTTAACGTAATGGCGGGTTTCTTTATAAGGAGGTACTGTGCGGCCATACTTTTTAACTGCGCCTTCTCCCGCATTATAGCCAGCCAACGCCAGCGTTAAATCATTATCAAAATGTCCAATCAGCCATTTCATATAGGTTGCACCTGCACGCAGGTTATGCTCGGGATCCATCAGGTTGGTATAGCCGAATCGTTTGCCCGTCGCGGGCATCACCTGCAGTAATCCGCGCGCGCCTTTGTGAGAGACCGCCTGTGGTTTGTAGTTGGACTCCACTTTAATCATCGCATGCAGCAAATCGGCGTCAATACCCACTTCGTCTGACACTCGCTCAATCATCGGATGATACTGGGTGTTACGCGTCAGTTGCGCAGTGCCTGGCGATGAAGACTGAGACTGAGCCAACTGGGTAACGGGCACGTCTTCATTCGCTAACGTTTCCGGTATCTTGACATCTTGATCCGTGGTCCAGTTTAACGGCACAACGGGGAAGTTGTTTATATCACTGAAACCGTTGGGCACACTTGGAAAGTTGTTCAGCGCCGCCACCGACGTCGCGCTTGCGTCGGTGGCGCTAAACACCACCGGTGACAATTTTTTCGCTGTCGGTTGGGTGTCAAACCAACTGAGTGGATTGCTACAACCTGCAGCAAGCAAGCAGCAGGCAAGGGAAATCAACAGGGCAGTTCTTTTTTTAATCATCGTCGTCGTCTTCATAATCCAGTTTCATGGCAAGGCGCAGAATTTGCGCTACGGGTTCAAACAGTTCGGCGGGGATATAGCCACCCACCGGTGTTCCTGCGGCCAGGCTGCGTGCAACTTGAATGTTTTCTACAACGGGAATACCTGCTTTTTCAGCAAGATGAATGATATGCAATGCACGTTTGTCACGTCCCATTTCAATCACTTTGGGAAGCGGCGAGGTTTCCGGATGGTAAAAAATACACACGGCAACGTGGGTGGGGTTTTTGACTACTGCGGTAGACTTGGCCACGTTCGAGGCCAGGCTTCCGCTTTGAATTTCGCGGTGTACTTCTTTGCGTTTCTGCTTAATCTCCTGATTACCTTCAGAGTTTTTGTGCTCTTGTTTTATGTCCTCAAGAGACATCATCATTTTTTTATTGTTGTCATACTTTTGAAAAGCAATATCGGCGATGCCAATAACCACATAAAAACAGATAAGTGACAGCAGCATCCAAAACAGCAGGCGAACACAGACCTCCAGTCCGGTCGTGACTGGATGCAGCGGCAGAAACTGAATCGACGGGGTGTTTTGGCGCAGCAAATAAAAGAAAATAAGTGACAGCAACAGCACCTTCAGCAGAGATTTGCAGAACTCAAACAGGTTCTTTGCCGAAAACATGTTTTTTAAATTGGCGAGAACGTTGAGTTTTTTGAAGGAAGGCTTGAGCGCCTCTGTCGCCAGCAGCGGCCCAATCTGTGCCATGATGGTGAAAATAGTGATGAACAGCAGCAGCATGCCCAGACCGCCGATAAATCGTATCGCCAACGAGGTAAACGCGGCGGTAAGCTGGCCTAACCCAAAGGTCAGTGGCTGATTGACTGCGCTGATCGCTAATTCGTGTAGTTCCTGTAACGCCCGCCAAAGCTCTTTTCCCTCGGTACCGAAATAGCCCAGCACGGCCACCAGCTGCATACCGCTGGTAATTTCTGTACTCTTGGCAACCTGGCCTTTCTTGCGTGAGTCACGGATCTTTTTGTGCGTGGGCTTCTCTGTTTTTTCGCTCATCGGAAGATGTCCAGCATGGTCTCGGTGACTTCGGAAAAATGCATGCTGTAAGCGCGAAGGTCACCAAAGGCAAAGTTGCAGCTGATAACCAGCATCAACAGCGCAAAGGCGCTCTTGATAGGCATCGCGAGGAAGAAGACGTTGAGCTGCTGGGCCGAGCGGTTTATTAACCCCATAGACATATCCACCAGCATGATCACCACGATGGCGGGCATCGAGAAGCGCAGACATAGCTCGTACATCAGATGCCACTGGCAGCCAATGAAGGCCAGGCCGTCGGGGCCGAAACTGAGTGTTCCGCCGGGCGGCAGGGTGACGTAAGACTGGTAAATGGCGCTGATCAGCTCGTTAAAACTTCCGCTCATCAAAAACAGCACGCTGAACAACTGGGTAAAGAAGATGCCAAATAGGGAGGACTGCTGGCCGAGCATTGGGTTCAGAACGCTGGCCATTGAGGAACCACGCATGGTATCAATCAAAAAACCGGCCATGTCCAGTGCCCAAAACGGAATAGCGGCACAGAAGCCAATAACCAATCCGATACACAGCTCGCCAACGGCCAACATGACGTAGCTCATCGTGCTGGTTGGTGACTGCCAGTCGGCATACACCGGCAGCATCGGCAGGGCTATGACCAGCAGCAGGGCGTTGCGATTGAGCGTGCCGCCGAGGTTGGCGCTGCTAAACAATGGCATCAGCAGAAACACGCCCATCGGGCGCAGCATGCACATGCCAATAATTGGCATCCAATGAGTCCAGAGGCCCGCCATGTCATTCACGCATCTGGGTTATTTGATCGAAAGCCAGGCCGGCATAGTTGAGCAATATGTCGCCCATCCAGTGATAAGTGACCGCCAGCGTGATGGAGACCGCAACCAGCTTCACCAGAAACTGAATAGTCTGTTCCTGCACCTGGGTCAGTGCCTGTATCAGGCTGACCATAACACCTACCGTTGAGGCCACTACCACGACGGGCAGAGACAGCAGCAGGATAAGCCACATCATCTGCGTGGCCAGCTGGGTTATCATTGCTTCACTCATCACGTTCTCCGTTTACGAAAATGACAGAACAAGTTGGCCAAGCAATTTCTCCCAGCCTCCCATTAGGACAAACACCAGCAGCTTGAGCGGCATGGAGATAGTCATTGGTGAGACCATCATCATCCCCATCGCCAGCAGCACGTTGGAAACGATCAGGTCTATGGCAATAAACGGCAGGAACAGCAGCAGGCCAATTTTGAAGGCTTCAATAAGCTGACTGACGGTAAATGCCGGGATCATCACCAGCAGGGAGTTGTCGGGAATGCGTTTTTGATATTTTTCTGGCCAGATTTTATGGCCGATATCAGAGAAGAAGTGCACTTGGTGCGGTGCGGTGTTGCGTTCGAGGAACTCTTTGTAAGGCGCAAAAACCTCCGATTCCATTTGGTCGATAAACGTCGTTGACTCAATTTTTATCGGGTTAACGGCGATGTTGTCTTGAATAGCCAGACCGACCGGCGCCATGATGAACATGCTGAGGATCATGGCTAAGCCATACAGCGCAATGTTGGGCGGGATTTGCTGAATACCCAGTGCATTTCGCAGCAGGGAAAAAACAATCGAAATTTTAAGAAATGAGGTGCCGAGTACGATGAGCAGAGGCATGATCGACAGGGCGAAGAGTAGAACAATCAGCTGCAAAGGTTGGTCTAATATAGACATTTTCGGGTCCTGAAGAAGGGATGTTGCGGATATTATCCCGCACTATCCCACCTCGTCCCATCAGGTGCAGACCCTAACTTCACTTAACAAAGGCTCTCGATTTTGACGGCCAGCTGAGTGTCAATCTGCAGTAAAGTGCCTCTGGCGATCGGCCTTCCGCCAACCATTAGCGTCACCATTCCGTCGTATTGCGTGGCACCCATGAGCTGCCCACCGACCTCGAGCTGGCTTAGCGCCTGCAGCGAAACCTCGAGTTTGCTTACCTCAACCGTAACGGCAACAGAAGTATTGGCCAGCATATCCCTCTGTGAAGAGATAACCGAAGGTGAGGGGGTGACATCCATCCAGTCATCAAAGTCGCTCATTATTTCCTCAATTATAAAAGTGTTGTGTTCGTCGTCCTGGCGGACTGTCGCGATGGGTCTGTCGATAAACAGCCCAAACTGGTCATCGGCAATTTGCCAGCTGTGCTGCAAGATGAGGGCGTCACCGGGGCCTAAAATATCAAGCACGGCACTGTCTACTCTGCTCCAGCCCGCCAGCAGCGAGATACAAAGTGTGATATCAGTGACGGTGTCACTACCTGAGACCGGAAAGGCCTCTTCAGACAGCGCCGAGACCCATTTTTCACCGCCCGAAAGCAGATAACAGCCTAGCTCGCGCTGCTCACGGCGGATGTAAACGTGCCAGCCGTATTCCGCGCTAGCGTTACCCGGTGTGAGCCGCAGGCCGTGAGGCCATTTAACACTGCTTTCTTCTCGGCATTCACCGGCGTCTGCCAGTGTCCAAATGCTCAGCAACTCTTTGAACTCATCGGGCGTCATTTCGAACGAGGGAACGGTAAGCATCGACGCAACCCATTGACACCATTGTTGTTCGTCGAGCAATAACGTGAGAGGCTCACCCTCGAACGTGGCGTGAAGAATAAGCCCTTGTGATGCGGGTCGCTGGCGATAAGAGATAACCAGTTCGCCACTGTCGTTGAGCCATTGCAGCCCGCTGCCCACTTTGGCCACCAGACTGCCGGTCTCTTTACTTAACTGCGGGATTTTCATCTTTAACCTCTACGACCACGTCCCGATCAAACTGGCGGATAAGTGTTTGTTGTAGCCGTTTGGCCGAGCCTAAAATCTTTCTGAGCTTCTCGTGGTCAACGGCCTCGAGGCGAATAAACAGCTCGGTTTCACTCGATCGGGCCTCAATCTCCAATCCTGCCAGCGGACCATTGGTCAATCGCCAACTGAGCCAGGCGTCGCGCGAGGCGTATTTAGGCATCTTCAGTTGCTCAAGCAGGAGTGTGCTCGGGCCTCTGGTGAATTTTAAACCGCCGCTTGGTCCTGACGGGTCGCAGAGTCTGCTGGTCAGGCTGGACGGTGCCGAGCGCGGTGAGATGGCCGAGAGCAGTAAGGCAAAGCGGCGTTTATCTTCATCGTCGGAGGCATGGTTGTCGCCTTCATTTTCCTGTAACGATACGGTTCTGCGTTGTATCTGTGATGATATATGCACTCTTACTCCATCAATATTTTCAATTTTTCCTGCTGCAGAAGAATCTGCCGCAGTAAATGTTGTTGCTTGTCCTGTTCAACCTGCAGTTGACTTAATTCGTTGTCTGCGCTTTCTACCTCAGCCAGCAGATCGTGGTCTTGCTGATAATATTTACCAAGCTGGGCACGGTAGGCGCGCATCTCGAGCGGTCCTAGCGTCTGTTCGCTGCTGCTGCACTGTCGCCATTCGTTCCACAGCATGCGACGGTTCTGCAAAAGCGTTGCCTTTCGCGTTTCGATTTCCTGATACTGTTTTTCGAGACGTGCGATAGCACTTCTGATCCCGCGTTCGCGCCGGACCTTAAGGGACAACAGGGATTTCAGAGTCAGTTGAGTGTCTGGCATAAAAGTTCCAGCGTGTCCTCATAGCGATTCTTTTCAGTTACTGATTGGCAGAGAAATTCGCGGATCGCATCTTTGCGTTGCATCGCCTCGTCGGCCTGTTCATCTTGTCCTTCCTGATATTCTCCGACCCGGACCAAGAGTTCGATCTCCTGCCAGGCAGACATCAGACGGCGGAGTTTACCCGCGTTGTCACGGTGGTCTTTTTCCGTCACCTGACCCATGATTCGGCTAACACTGGCGGCGATATCAATCGCCGGATAGTGGTTGGCCTGTGCCAGCTTGCGAGAGAGGACAATGTGCCCATCGAGGATTGAACGCACCTCATCGGAAACCGGTTCGTTCAGATTGTCACCCTCAACAAGCACGGTATAAATGGCGGTAATGCTGCCAAATTCTGCCGGACCTGCGCGTTCGAGCAGTCGCGGAAGGCGCGCAAAGAAGCTTGGCGGATAACCACCTGCCGCCGACGGTTCCCCCGCCGCAAGGCCAATCTCTCGCGAGGCGCGGGCAAAGCGGGTGAGGGAGTCCATCATCAGCAGCACGTTGCCGCCGCGGTCGCGGAAGTATTCGGCAATGGCGGTGGCGGTGTAAGCGGCTTTGAGGCGCTCCAGAGCCGGGCGATCAGAGGTTGAAACCACCATAATGCAGCGCGCTCGCGCCTCTTCGGTCAGGGTATGTTCGAGAAATTCGCGGACCTCACGGCCACGTTCACCGATAAGCGCCAGCACAATAACGTCTGCCTGGCTGCCGTCGCAGATCATGCCTAAAAGGGTACTTTTCCCGCCGCCTGCTGCGGCGAAAATGCCGATACGCTGGCCCATGCCACAGGTGAGAATACCGTCAATGGCGCGCACCCCCAGCGGTAACGGGGTATCAATAAGCTGGCGGGTTAAGGGATTGGGAGCTGCGCCTTCCAGGGATCGCAATTCACCGCCTTCTGGCAGGGGATGGCCGTCAAGTGGCTGGCCCATACCGTCAAGAACGCGGCCAAGAAGAAAGTCGCCTAGGGCAATCTGGTGAACGCTGCCGGTCGGCACCACCATGCTGCCATTCGTCACGCCCAGCGGTTCGGCAAACGGAGAGAGCATGGCGTAATTGCCGTTAATTGCCACTACTTCGGCTTTAATACCCGAAGGTTCAAGACGGCAAATTTCAGCCAGGCTGACACCGGGGAGTGAGGCTTTAAGCAGCGTCGGACCAATTTCAACAATCTTACCCGCAAGCAGGCTCCCGGCATTTGGAGCGGCAACGGGCAGTGTTAGCCGGTCGGTAAGCTGTGCAAGGATATTTTCGCCGTCGGGGAGGCGCATTTATTCTTCTCCTATAAGGTCAATGTTGCCGGCGACGTGCAGTTCGGTTTCATCGCCAATTTCCTGGAAGGAGAGAACCTGAAGGTTATAAAACTCACGTTCGATCACTTTACGCAGGAAGCGTCGCACGTCGATGGCGGTCATCAGCACGTGGGTACTGCGCTCGTGTTCATTAGTTTGGTCGCGGATGCGGTCGATAATGGCCTGATTAAGCTCGGAATCGAGTGCCGAATAGGAGCCAGATGAAGTCTGCCGAATTGCTTCACGGATCATGCCTTCGATAACGTCGCCAATCATCCAGCAGTTAATCCACGGATTACCGGCTTTAAATCGCGTCACAAGATGACGTCTCAGGCCGATACGGACATATTCGACAAGCATGATGGGGTCTTTTTCCCGCGGTGCCCATTCGATTAATGCCTCGAATATGCTGCGCAAGTCGCGAATAGAGACGCCCTCCGTCACCAGACGCTGGAGAACATCGGCGATACGGCCTATTGGCAGTTGTCGCTGTACCTCTTTAATAAGATCAGAGTATCTTCCTTCCATTGCGTCCATCAGGAAACGGGTTTCCTGTACGCCGATAAATTCCCCGGCGTAACGGTCAACCAGAATCGACAGGCAGTGGATCAGGCGGTCTTCATTCTTATGCAGCGTAACGCCGAGCACCGAAAGCGCTTCCTGATGAACCGGAGAAATCCACTGCAAATTTTGCAGGCTGAACGGCAGACGCACGTTTTTTTCCGCCTGAGGCAGGGTCTGTGAGGCTATGTCGGCCAGCAGCAGGCCATCGGGAACATCGACCACCATTACCGCTTCCTGATACAGCATGATCTGCATGCTGCCAGCGCTCAGCGTGGTGTCCTGGAAGAGTTGAATATCGGGAAGAGGAACGCCGAGTTTTTCAAATTTGTTATGGCGGTAAGCCTCGACTTTGGTCGCAAATTTGCCGGAACGCATCAGGTCGGGCGATAAACGGATCATTAACGGCGTCGCGCCCGGCGTCATGGCGGCACCCCCGGCAGCGCCGTTTTCGCCACTTGCGTCAGCACCCTGACCGCTCGCGCCATTGGCCCCATTCTTTTTGCGTCTTTTAACCAAGATAGTGCAACCAAACAGCCCGGCGGCCAACCCTATGAAGTAAATAGCCGGGAAGCCGGGGATCATCGCAAATACCAGCAGAACTGCGCACGAAACCGTCAGCGCCTGAGACTGCGAGCCAATCTGATGGGCCAGGTCACCGGCCAAATTGAGTTTTTCCTCGCCGGAAACGCGAGTAACGATAATCCCGGCGGTGATGGAGATAAGCAGGGCAGGGATCTGGCTAACCAGACCGTCACCGATCGACAGAATCGCGTAGGTTGACATCGCCTCGCTGGCGCTCATGCCGTGCGACAGAATCCCGATGGCCGTACCGCCGAATATATTCACCAAAATGATGATAATACCGGCGATTGAATCACCTTTAACGAACTTCATCGCGCCGTCCATCGCCCCGTACAGTTGACTCTCTTTCTGTACCAGACCACGCAGGCGGCGGGCTTCCTCG
Organism: Rouxiella sp. S1S-2; assembly: GCF_009208105.1. NCBI lineage: Bacteria > Pseudomonadati > Pseudomonadota > Gammaproteobacteria > Enterobacterales > Yersiniaceae > Rouxiella > Rouxiella sp. S1S-2. The sequence goes on along the minus strand of NZ_WFKL01000001.1, from coordinate 3,038,539 downwards.
GCATCAATGGTACCGGCGCGCATGTCACCATCTATACTCATCTGTTTACCGGGCATCGCATCGAGCGAGAAGCGCGCACCCACTTCGGCCACACGTTCTGAACCTTTAGTGATAACGATAAACTGAACGATAGTGATGATCATGAACACGATAAGTCCGACGCCCAGATTGCCGCCGACCGCAAACTGACCAAAGGTGTAAACAATCTGCCCGGCGTCCGCCTGTAGCAGGATCAAACGGGTGGTACTGATGGTCAGAGCCAGTCTGTACAGGGTGGTAATCAGCAAAACTGAGGGAAATGTTGCAAATTCCAGCGGGTTTCTGATGTACAGTGCCATCATCAGTAGAATCACGGATATAGTCAGGTTGATAGCAATCATGAAATCCACCAGCCAGGTTGGCAGTGGGATAATCATCATGAATACGGCAAGCAGCAACATCGCTGCCAGCATAATGTCCTGACGCGAGGCAATAATAATCAGCCATTTTTGGATCATTTTCATCGGTGACCTCCGTTAATCATTTCGAGAAGACGCCGCATGGTTTGCAGGCAGGCCAGCCAATGATTCACTTCACTGTATTTACCCGGTGAACAGCTAAACATCTGTTTTCCTTTCAATTGCCAGGTACGAATGGGCGTGCCTTGTGTGCGGGCCGGATGACAGACGCTCAATGATTTGATGAATACGATGCTTTGATAGGCAGGCTCAATGTCTCGACTCAGGGTCAATAAAATGTGCTCCTCAAGGCATTCGACGTACAGCTGAAACGGCGGCATGGAAAATTCCATCCGCGCTGAAACCTGTGTCGAAGGCAGGTCTGCCAACTGCAGAAACTGTTCCAGCCGCCGTTCGGTTTGTAATCCCATCCGGTCTCTCTGATAATTTATTGATCAAGGCTTTGGGAGGGTTCCCAGGCTGCGGCTATCATCGGCAAAGAGCGGGTTTGAAACTATCGGGTAAACACCTGAATAAACGCCTCAAGCGCGGTTCACTGCGCCGAGGCTCCATTTTTCAGCACACGTAAATGCTTCGGCGGCCTGGAAATCATGAATAAAAAACGGCAAACAAATTGGCTGTGGCGCGGAGTAAGTCGTGCTTATCGGGCGCTGTGCGGTAGGCAAAAACAACCGCAGGCCAAGGGGCCGCGGAGCGTTGAGCTGATGAACATCATCAAGAGCCAGCACATCGATAATATTGGTCACGAAATACGCACACCGATGAACAGCATCGTCGGCGCACTGGTGCTTTTGAAGCGCTCGAAGCTTACGACTGAGCAGCAGGGGCTGGTCGAAACTGCGAGTCTCTCCTCCGACTATCTCCTCTCTCTGATCAATAACATCCTGGACTATCAACAAATCGAAATCGGCAAACTGGAGCTGGTCTATGAGCGAGTTCCACTGCTGCCGATGCTCGATAAAGTCATGATGTTGATTCGCCTAGGCGCCGAAGAAAAGGGATTGCGGCTGACCGTGAGGGTGGCAAATGATATCCCCGAAGAGGTGCTGATAAGCCGCATCCGCTTCAGGCAAATATTGATAAATTTGTTGGATAACGCCATTAAGTTTACGCCGTCAGGCTATGTGCAACTGAACGTCGATACTCAGGGCGATCGGATTGTTTTCTGTATTGAGGACAGCGGCGTAGGTATTGATGACGTTGAGCAGCAGAATATTTTTCAGCCCTTCATGCAGATTAATAAACACAGCGGGGGCAACGGGCTTGGGCTGACTATTTCCTCGATGCTGGCGCAGTCGATGGGCGGCGATATCGTGGTGTCAAGCCGTTTAGGACAAGGCTCGCGCTTCACCCTTTGGCTGCCGCAGGGGGATAAACCTATGGCTAAGAGACTGTTATCCGGTGAGATAGTCGCGCCGGTGGAGCTCCACCGGCAGCTACAGCTTTGGGGACTGACGCCGATTGAGGGCATGAATCATGCGCTAGCGTCACACGCGCTGGTTTATCTCCCCGGACGGCTGTGGCGTACGCTTGACAAACTGCTGCAGGGAAATGTCTATGAAGAAGAGAATACGGTGCCTCTCATGCAAAGTCCGTGGTCGCTAAAAGTGCTCATTGTGGATGATGTGCCTGCCAATCTCGACGTGTTGGGTCAAATTCTGCGCGACCTCGGGCATCAGGTCGATACCGCACACTCCGGTGAAGAGGCGCTGTATTATGGGCGAGAGGGGATTTACGATATGGTCTTGATGGATTTACGCATGCCGGAAATGGACGGCTACGCTACCGCGCAGCTGTGGCGCTTGCCTGAGTCTGGCATGCTGGACGAAGAAACGTCGATATTTGTCCTGACTGCCGATGCGCTGTCCGGTGAAAGCGAGCCGATGATGGGCAATGGAATTAGCGGTTATCTGACCAAACCTTTGCAGATGCCTAAGCTGATGCAGGCCATTGAGACGGTGGTGATGTCCCAGCTGACGCGTGGCGTCGAGCTAATGCGCAATGAATCGCTGGACAAGCCGATGATTGATGTACAGTTTGATGAAAAATTGCAGGCTGAAATTTTGCAGACCTTCAAGACCTTCGCAGGCCGCATTGAAAAAAGTTGGTTGAATCATCAACAGACACCGCTGCTGGAGGCGTTACATGCCATTAAGGGCTGTGCGGGGTTGTGCGGCTATCTTGCGCTACACGACCTCTGTGCTGAGATTGAGGAGGAGGTTAAAGCAGGAGAGTGGCCGGTGACTTCACGTATTCAGCCACTGATTGATTCGCTAAGGGAAGAGGGGGACAACCCGACTTTTCGCTAAAGACGTAAAATTAATAACTGTGGATCCCCAAACGTATCGCCCAGTTAGTCAACTCAACCGCGCTGTGTGCATCGAGTTTGCGCATCAGGTTTAAACGATGGGTTTCCACTGTTTTGACGGTTATCTTCAGGCACTCGGCGATATCGCGATTCCGACTCCCTTCGGCGATAAGCTTTAAAATCTGCCGCTCTCTGACCGTTAGCCGTACCTGACCGTCAAGGGGCTGATCGGTTTTGATAATTTGCTGCTCGTCAAGGGAGGGGTCGATGTATGAACGCCCTACCGCAGCCAGTTGAAGCGCCGAGAGCAGGGTTTGCTGAGGGCTTCTTTTGAGAATATAGGAAATAGCGCCGGCTCCCAGCGCGGCTTTAGCGCGGTGTTCGTTATTGTCGGCGGTGAGAACAATAATGGTCAAATCAGGCCAGCGCTGTTTAAGCTGATGAATAACGTCGTTGCCGTCCATGCCTGGCAATCCCAAATCGAGAATGACCAAATCAGGTTGCAGCTGCTGACAGGCTGCGTACACCTTTAGCCCATCGGCCACCACGCCCACCACCTCGTAATCAGGCACCGCAGAGATAAGCTGGGTAATACCGTCGCTGAGTAAAGAATGATCTTCGACCAATAGAATCCTTTTAGATACGGGATATTGCATGGCTCGAATTGTCATTATTTTCTACTTTTCAGCAAGGGGTTATTTGAGAATTATACAACAAATAGCCTAAAGCTTCTGCAATCAATTCACCCGCTCAATTAAATCAGGTCAACACCTGATACCTAAACAACCGCTCAATCTGCAAAATAGCCGCTCAATTTTAATGCAATCGAGATGATATGAAACTCCCTGACTCCCTTGCCGCGCTGGACTGGGTCCACGTGACTAAAGAGCATAGTGATCGATTGATACTCGACGTTGGGGAGCAGCGTGCCTGGTGTGGATGTTATCCGCAGGGCATTTGTATTGCGATGGATACCGGCCTTATCGTCGCTGATATCGACTGGCTCCAGCGGGTATGCCTGTGGTTCGCCTCGGTTCGTACCTGCATTAATGACTCCCTGCTGGTTGAGAACGAACGTTTATTTCTTTTACGGCTCAATTACGCCACGTTAACATCCATCGAATGGGAAAATTCTCTCAATAAACAGCAGGATATCGCTGACTGGCTGATCAGGTTCGGTGAAAAATCTGGCCTGTCAATTCATCAACATTCTGGAGCATCGAGATGAAAAAACGACTATTTTTGGCCTTTGGCCTCGCCTCGATGTTGTGTCATTTCCCCGCCTCGGCAACTATTCCCTGGAAAGGGGAAGATCCTTTCTTTCTCTCCAGCCGTGGCAGCAAGCTCACCGATGTTTTACATGATTTGGGGGCCAACTATGGTGTTCCCGTGGTGGTTAGCGAGAAGGTAGATGAACCTTTTATCGGCGTAATAAAGGATGTCTCTCCAAGTAAAGCCCTGGACGAACTGGCCCGCATGCACAAGCTGGCCTGGTACTATGACGGGCAGGCGATTCACGTTTATAAAGCTAATGAGGTCGGTAGTAAGCTGATTACTCCCACTTATCTGCCGGTCAGTGAGCTGATTGACCAGTTGGAAGGCAGTAATATCCTCGACAACAAGCATTGCCGCGTTCGTGCTCTGCCATCGTCAAACGCTATGCAGGTTGAGGGCGTCCCCATCTGCCTGACCCGCGTTGATACGTTGGCTAAACGTATTGACCAGCAAAAGCTGAATCACGACCAGAACCAAGAAAAGATTGAGCTTTTCCCGTTGAAATACGCCAGTGCGGGTGACACTAAGCATAGTTATCGTGGCCAGGAGATTGTTATCCCTGGCATCGTTAGCATGCTTAAAGAGATGGCTCAGGGCCGTACCCTGCCGCTGAAAGAGAATCAGGGGGCGCAGCAGCCTGCAGACCGATCATTGCCGATGTTTTCGGCAGATATTCAGCAAAATGCGGTGATTGTACGTGATCGCAAAATCAATATTCCGATGTACGCCACGCTGATTAAAAAATTCGATATTAAACCGAAGCTCATTGAGATTTCGGTGATGATCATGGACGTTGACTCGACTGAGCTAAACTCGCTCGGCATCGACTGGTCGCTGTCAACGCAAATCGGCGGTGGCGGTATCAGTCTAAACAGCAACGGCGCGCCGTCTTCAAGCAGCTTCTCTTCGATAATATCCAACACCGGCGGCTTTATGGTCAGACTTAGCGCACTGGAAGAGAACGCCAAGGCGCAGGTGCTGTCGCGGCCTTCCGTCGTGACGCTCGATAACACCGAGGCTGTGCTTGACCGCAGCGTGACATTCCACACCAAACTTATTTCCGACAAGGTTGCCAAGCTTGAGTCCATCACCACGGGATCAATGCTCAGAGTGACGCCGCGCCTGATTAATCAAAACGGCCACCCTGAAATGATGCTGAAGTTGATTATTCAGGATGGCACGCAGACAGAGTCTCACAATGTTAATGAACCGCTTCCGCAAACCCGCAACTCCGAAGTCTCGACTCAAACCTTGCTCCGCGCCGGTCAAAGCTTACTGCTTGGCGGCTTTATTCAGGACGAAGTGAGAGAAAACGAGAGAAAAATCCCGCTGCTTGGGGATTTGCCGCTGGTGGGCAAACTGTTCCGTTCTACCAATAAAACCAGTCGTAGTACTGTTCGCCTGTTCCTGATCAAGGCCCAGCCTTCGTCACAACTCTGACACCGGAGAAAGAATGGATTTTTTTTATAAAGTCAGGTGGTTGAACGGTCCTTTGGCTGGTCGAGAATTAGATCTCCCCACCGGGGATACTCGCCTTGGGGGAGAGGATCCTGATATTGCCCTGCCGCTGGAGGAGGGCGTTAGCACGGTACTTACCGTTACCGAAGAGGGGGTAACCCTCTCACCACCGGTGCCGGTTTGGGTAGATGGCGCAGTTTGGGACTGCACACAGACGCTGCCGCTGGAGAAGGTTATTGACTTGGCGGGGCAGATGCTGCTGCTTGGCAAGCCTGAAACGCAGCTTACTTCGCCGCCTTTACCCACGCGCTACGTGGCTAAAAGCGAAACCAAAAAGGTTTTTTCATGGCCAATGTGGGCCGCGTTGGGGCTGTTGCTCCTTGCCGGATCGGTGATTGGCGGGGCTGTTCTGTTTCATTCTGAAAAATCACCAGAGCCTTTTGATGCCGCCCATTGGTTAAAACAAACCGTGAAAGATCTTGAGTTGAACGGTTTAGAGGCTGAAATTGATGCCCACGGTACTGTCAGGCTAAGCGGCCTGGTGGAATCGTCACAAAGCCTGAAAGATTTACACCGCCAGTTACAGCAGCGCGGATTCAATTTTCATGACGACAGCATGGGGGCTGATACGCTGCGCCAGCGTGTTCGTCAACTGCTGATCCTCAACGGGTATCAGGGGGCTGAGGTGACAAGCGGTAAAACGCCCGGCAGCGTAGAGATCCACGGTGCCATCAAGTCCGACGCCGCCTGGCAGAGAACGACTATGCGACTGCATGAAATAAAATTGCTGAAAAAGTGGGTGGTGGTTAACGACCAGGCGGAACTGTTTCAGCGGCTGGTTGATGCGTTACACAATAATGCGTTGATGGAAGGGCTGAGCATCAGCAAGGTGGGCAAAGAGTTTATGGTCAGCGGCGAGAAAGATGCCAAAAGCATTGCCAAAATCACGCAGATTATCAACGATTTTAACAGCCAAGATAAGGTCAGCCTAAAGGCACATTATCAAAATATTCCTACGGCGGTGCAGGCAGAACATATTCTTCCTTCGGCTATCATCAGTGTAGGTGGCAACAAAAAATCTGTTTATCTGCAGTTAGCAAATAGCATGCGCCTCCAGCAAGGAGCAGTGTTGCCCAGCGGGTTCAAAATTTATTCGATAACTCACCGCACCGTCACGTTCATCCGCGAGCAGCAGGTGATTTCTGTGCCGCTTAACTTTTAATTTCAGGAGGCTACATGGCCAGATTAACCGAGTTGGAAAAAGTCTTACGTCGCGACGACCGCGGCATTATTCGCGATATGTTACTCACCCAGCTGCGCGGCGGCGAGACACAAATCAAGCAGCATTTAACCGAGTGTTTCAGCGAGAAAAGCCAGCAGGATACCAAAATTGTGCTTCAAGCCTGCAAAGAGACCGCCGAAGTCATCTCTACTCTGTGGGGACGCTATCATCCCTAGGCCGTCATTGTGCGTGTCAATTTCCGATAGTTAGTGACGATTTTCGAAAGTCTCCTTCCAGGTAAAAGACTATTCTCTGGCCTACAGGGATGTAAGGTTTTGCAGAGTCAATGTAGATGATGCTGAGAAACAGAACTGAATACCTTATGTGTTTTTTACTACCTTCATGGAAGACTTAAATTATGAGCTTTATATCCAATATTATTCGCACTGCCGTTAACTCGGTTACCTCTCTTCATCCTTTTGGGACCCTTGGATCTTCGGGGAACGGGCATAATAATATTGATAAACTTGTTAACAAAACCTTGGATGAGGTCAAAGAGGGTATTAAGAGCGGCGAGTTTTCAAAACTCAAATTAATGGATATGCCACAGGAGTTGAAGCAAACGGCAGAACAGTCTGACGACCAATATCTTAGTGATATTAAAAAGTTTATGGGTGAGAAAAATATATCATCTATAAGCTTTATCCATACCGATGCACAAGGCAAGATAAGTTCTGTTCGCACGCTTGAGTTAGAGAAAAAAACAGAGGCGTTGATCCAGCACAAGTATGACGCAAAAGCGAACGGTACGGGGGTTGACTACGATCTTAACTACATGGATAAAGCGGATGACATTGAAGGTTTTTGCAACAGCTTTAAGCTGTCAGCGCCTAACGTTGTAATACCTGAAAATTTAGAAACAACGCCTCAACAACATGCTCATGAAGTTGCCCCTTTACCCCTAAGCCCTAGCAGGCACATGCATAAGAGAACGGGGCCAGGTCCAATGTACCTACGTACATCGTCATCCAAATTTGCCCTTCCTCAGGCAGCCAATAATAACCCAACGAAACAAAGCGGCCTCGATAAAGCCATAAATAATAAGATTAATGAATTTGAACAGCTCAAGGTGAAAATGGCACCTGCTCAGGCTATAGCCCAGCAGATGACGACCGTAATGGAAACTCATAGCCAACTTAAAATACTCAATAATGAATTACGGAAGAATTTAGCAATGACGACATTGCACAATAAAAGAATGAAACTTGAGCCGTCGGCGCATAATGACCTCGTATCTAACGTTCTGCTAGAAAAAAAGCGTACTCTGGAGTCGAAAATTATGTCCCTAAAGTTAACAATATCAACGTTAGATGTTGGAATTAATGCAAAGAATTAACGGGTTTATAGCCTTTAGGAACGTACGGTTTTGCTGAGTCAAAAAGGCTCATAATAATCAACTTGGTGAAGTCGCTATAAACCTAATGCTGAACTCGGGGCCGTTGCCCGAAAATTGAGCTCTCTGTGTAAAGCAGGCAAGAAAAAACCCGGTAGTCTTGAACCTAATCAGGCGGGACTAACGGGCTCTCCAATATGGGGACTTCTAAAGTAAAGCAGTGGCAATAATTAAGACTGCTTATACTAAAGAAAGTTCTTCCCGGTTCAAAAAAAATACAATTTATTATTGATTTTTTAAAAGCATTAATCGAGTCAATGCGTTACATCATGAGCCGGGCCAAATAATCACCATCAGCGTACCGGCAAGGGTGAGCAATACGTTTGCAATAGCGTAAGTTCCGGCATAACCGAGCGCGGGGATGTTACTGCGAGCGGTATCGCTAATGATTTCCATCGCCGGTGCGCAGGTTCGTGCACCCATGATTGCGCCGAACAGCAGTGCGCGGTTCATGCGCAGAACGTAGGCGCCAAATATAAAGCAGATAACCACCGGCACCAGGCTGACTATCAGCCCCGATACCAGCATTTGTCCACCCACCGCACCCAGTCCGTGGTTAATGCCCGCGCCCGCACTTAAGCCAACCCCCGCCATGAACACCATTAGCCCAAACTCCTTCACCATGTTCAACGCCCCCTGTGGGATATAGCCGAAAGTAGGGTGGTTGGCGCGCAGGAAGCCGAGCATGATGCCAGCGAATAACAGTCCCGCCGCATTGCCGATGCCGAACGTAATGGTTTTAAACTGGAAGGTAATCAGGCCAATCATCAGGCCAACAATAAAGAAGGCACAGAAGGCCAGCAGGTCGGTTACCTGACTGTGAATCGAGATAAACCCGATGCGCTCGGCCACGCTTTTAACACGTCGTGCGTCACCGCTAATCTGCAATACGTCGCCTTTATTGAGCACGATGCTGTCATCAATCGGCATTTCAATCTGACTGCGGATCACGCGATTTAGGAAACAGCCGTGATCGGTAAGATTGAGCTGGCTGAGACGTTTGCCCACGGCGTTGTTATTTTTAACCACGATTTCTTCAGTGACAATGCGCATGTCGAGCAGGTCGCGGTCAAAAACCTCTTTACCGTTACGAAAACTTGGGTCAAGGCGCGAGTGTGCGTCCGGGTAACCCACCAGTGCGATTTCATCGCCGTATTGCAGTACCGCATCGCCATCTGGCGTAGCAAGAATGCCGTTACGGCGGATGCGTTCGATGTAGCAACCTGTTTGACGATAGATTCCCAGCTCGCGCAGATTTTTTCCATCCGCCCAGGCAACAAGTTCTTGCCCTACGCGATAGGCGCGAATAACCGGCAGGTAAACTTTACGCTGACTGTCGGTATCCAGGCCGCGCTCGCGGGCAATTTGCTGGGCGCTGGTGGAGAGATCCTGATGTTGTAATTTTGGCAGATAACGTGCGCCGAAAATCAGGCTGACCAGACCAATCAGGTAAGTTAAAGCATAGCCCAGACTCAGATTATCCAGCTCGGGACCTAACATTTTCGTGCTGCCGAGGGTGTTGCGTAGCGTATCTCCCGCGCCCACCAGAACCGGCGTTGAGGTCATTGACCCTGCCAGCATACCGGCAGTCAGGCCGATGTCCCAGCCAAAGAAACGGCCTAAACCAAAGGCCAACAGCATGGCAGTTCCTACCATCACCAATGCGAGCATGAGGTAGTTTTTACCGTCGCGGAAGAAAATTGAGAAAAAGTTAGGGCCAGCTTCGATGCCGACACAGAAAATAAACAGCATGAAACCGAGATTAAGGGCTTCGGTGTTGATGCTGAAATTCTGTTGCCCTAAAAGAAGGGAAACGACTAAAACTCCAATGGAATTACCTAATTGTACCGATCCGAGTCGTACTTTCCCCAGGCACAGGCCAAGCGCCAACACCACGAAAAGGAGCAGGATGTAATTACCATTTAACAAACTAGCGACATTTATATTCACAGGGTATTACTTATTGGTTACCAGCAATTTATTGAAATATATAACGGCAAGAGATAAATTCATTCATGCTGCTTATCAAGTCACGCAGCCAACGTATCGTACTCAATCGCTGTTACTGTTTATCCGAAATCTCGGGCAGTATTCTAGTCCTTGTAAAGGCATACAGCCAGTTTTAGCCAGTGTTTAAGAGTAAAAACAGATGTATAGCTTAATGGACAGTGGCTGTACGGCTTCGGTTTTGCCTGCAACTGCAACAAATTTCTCGCAGGTGTAGGTTAAATAAACTATGGAGAGAGGACATGAAACGGGTTTTTCCCTTTTTAGCCAGCGCGATAAATGGGTTGTTATTTATAATTGTTTTTATTTCGTTAAAAGGTCATGTCGTTAATGTTAATAGAATTATTCCAGAGGGCGACATTTGCATGCTGCTGTATCTGCTGCCGGGAATAATCGCCAGTTTAATAAGCCGTGGTGAACATTTTATTGCCTTATTTATCGGCTCGGTGATTTGCATCCCCCTGTGCCTGCTGATACGGCACTATATCTTATTGGAAATCCGCAGTTACTGGGAAGAACTTGCCTATTTAACCAGCGCAGTATTTTGGTCTATGCTGGGGGTCATGCTGGTGACGCTTTATCGGGTCTGGATCAGGCAAACGCGTCGCCAATAAGAGCGTGTTACGCAGAGGCAGGTTTGTGCATACAGACCTGCACCCAAGCCACGGTTAATTAACATTTAATCCCATTTTCTGCCTTTTTACTTCTCGCCTGATTATTTATTATTTAATATTGACTTTTATATTAAATAATATTCACTGTTGCACCAATAGAAATATCACCAAAATTGTATTGGCCTGTAATTTATGGCAAAGCTCCCGTAATTATATTCGCAGCTCTATTTTCCATATATATCTTTCCGCTGATCTGAATCAATATGCCATATACGCCACAGGTATTATTCTTACACCGAAAGAAAATGTGTTTGAGTCGCTGTACAAGCAGGTTGGTGTCTCAGTGTTATTGTTGGTTTTAATTATTTAAAACGTATTGGAGATATTTCTTAATAAGATATTTTTTATTTGTTTGTATTTAACGGCGCCAGGGAAAACGTTATGTTTTTTCACGATAGGTATTTCACCTAATACATCGTGAAAGGTGTCTCTCTATCTAAAAATAGTGTGTTATCTAAGGGAAAGTATGAAGTTTGTCGGCAATCAGTATTCACTTATATCTTTATCGGTTCTACTTGCTCTGTCTGGAAGTGTTAATGCAGCAGGCACTTATATGGAAGCCCGCAACGACGCAATGGGCGGTACCGGTGTAGCCTCTTCCCATTATGGAACGGCTCCATTGGCCAACCCTGCACTGATGTCCAGCTTTGGTAAGAGTGATGATTTCAGCCTGATTTTGCCCTCAGTCGGCGCTCAGGTAACCGATCCTAATAATATGCAAGACGGCCTTAAACAGGTTAAAGACGCACGACAGAATTACGCAAATGAACTTGGGACGGGCAGGGTATCTGCGGCTACAGCCAACGAATACAAAAGCAAATTGATAGATCTCAATAAGGCCAAAACGACCGGGCAAGTCAGTGCTGGCATTGTGACAGCAGTGCCTAACAGCGTGATGCCGTTTGCATTGGTAATAAAATCCTGGGGGACCGCCACATTAGAAGGCAAAGTCAACGGTCGTGACTTGCAATATCTTGACGGTGTTGCGAATGGAACCCTTAATCCCACTGATGCCGGTGAAAATGCACTGACATCTCATATGATTGGCCGTGCAGCCACGATAACTGACGTCGGTATTGCGTTCGCCAAAGAATTTGAAATTAACGGTGTTAAGTCTTCAATCGGTATTACGCCTAAATACCAGCGTGTAGATGTCTATAACAACAACATGACGTTGAAGAACTATACCGGTAAATATTCAAGCGCCAAAAACTACCTCAGTACCCAATCAAACTTTAACGGTGATATTGGGTTTGCGACTTATCCAACCGATAACTGGACGCTGGGTGCCGTGGCGCAAAATATCGTGCCGCGCATAGTGCAAAGTCAGAAAGTTAACAGCATGCAAGAAACGTTTAAAGTGCGCACGCAGGTGACGACGGGTGTTTCATGGCATAACGATTTCTTCACTGCCGCAATGGATGTCGATTTAACGCCTGCGAGCGGATTTGCTACAGATGAAAAGCGTCAATTTGCCAGCGTGGGGACCGAGCTTAATGCCTGGAACTGGGCACAGCTGCGCGTCGGTTATCGTAAAAATATGACTTCGGACACCGGTAGCGCCCTCACCGCCGGCGTGGGCCTCTCACCTTTCGGCGTTGTGCATCTAGACGTGGCGGCTATTAAGGGCACCGACCGTACTTACGGCGCCGTGGCACAGCTCAGCTTTACCTTCTGATTTGTCATGCTATTTTAAAAAATGACCTTAGGGGGGGGTTGAGTTTAAGAGTGTGATGAAAATAAAAAGGCCCCACTTTTCAGCAGGGCCTTTAATCAAACTTTCGCTAACAATCTGTTATTACTGTTGATACAGCGCCAGATTTTCTTTTGCGTAGGCTTCAAAATCAGTGCAACCACCGATGTGTTTCTGGTCGACGAAAATCTGTGGAACGGTCTCAACAGGTTTACCGACGGTTTTTTCCAGATCCGCCTTGCTGATGCCTTCGGCATGGATATCAACGTAACGGAAGTTGAAATCATCACGTTCTTCAGTCAGTTTTTCAGCCAACTCTTTTGCACGAACACAATAAGGACAGCCAGGACGCCCGAAAATTACTGCAAACATGTAGACTCCTTAGAATTTAAAACACCCGTTTGACCAGGATTTAGTAAATATGAGAAACGTATCGCAGAAATTTTTTATAATTTAGCGCAGAGCTCTCAATGCATGCGGCTACTATGCCTGTCTCCCATGAGAAAAAAAAGAAGGAATTACCTGTCGCTTTGATGTGCTGCACCTATCTAAATGAAAAAACAGCGCACGGATGTCTTGCCGCACACTTTTGCTCGCTAAGGTAAAGCAATTAGTGCGCCAGCGCTTGCAATGGGCACCGCGAACATGAATCATTGCTGACTTAAGGGGCACTTTTTACCCCCACAAATTCAACCAAGGACATGCATTATGACGCCCACTATTGACCTCCTGCTTTCCCACAGTTCGGTGCGCTCTTTTACCGACCAGCCGCTGAGCGATGAGCAGCGTGAGGCCATTATTGGCGCAGCACAGGCTGCGTCAACGTCGAGTTTTTTACAATGTTCATCGATTATCCGCATCACCAGTCCTGCGCTTCGCGAGACTTTGGTGCAGTACACTGGTGGGCAGCAGTATGTGGCTACGGCGGCTGAGTTTTGGGTGTTTTGCGCTGATTTCAATCGCAATTTGCAAATCAATCCCGAAGCGGAACTCGGATTGGCCGAGCAGCTGTTGTTGGGCTGTGTCGACACCGCGCTGATGGCGCAAAACGCCATGGCTGCTGCCGAATCTTTGGGTTTGGGCGGGGTATTTATTGGCGGTATACGTAACAAGGTTGAAGATGTTGTGGCCCTGCTGAATTTGCCAAAATTTGTTATGCCGCTGTTTGGCTTCTGCGTAGGACATCCGGCGGTGGTCAACGCGTTTAAACCGCGTATGCCGCAAAGTATGTTGGTGCACGAAAATAGCTATCAGCCTCTGGATAAAGACCAACTTGCGCAGTATGACGCCGAGCTTGAGTCTTATTACACTCGCCGCGACAGCAATGCGCGCCGCGATAACTGGAGCGATTTAATTGTGCGTACACTGAAAAAAGAACAGCGTCCTTTTATGCTTGACGCACTGCACAAACAGGGTTGGGCAACGCGTTAATAGACAATGGAGTGTCTGATGAAAATTGCCATCCTTTCCCGTGACGGTAGCCTTTATTCTTGCAAACGCCTTCGGGAAGCGGGGGAGTCGCGCGGTCATGAAATTGACGTGATCGATCCCCTGTCATGCTATATGAACATCAACTGCGCTGCGCCCAGCGTGCACTATCGCGGGCGTCAGCTTGATAAATATCAGGCGGTTATACCGAGAATTGGTTCAGCAATCACCTTCTATGGGACGGCCGTTCTGCGTCAGTTTGAAATGTTAGGCAGTTTTCCCTTAAACGAATCCGTGGCTATCACCCGTGCGCGCGACAAACTCCGCTCAATGCAGATCCTTGCCCGCGAAGGTATTGACCTGCCAATCACCGGATTTGCCCACTCACCGGACGATACTTCTGACTTGATTGCGCTGGTTGGCGGTGCACCGCTGGTGGTGAAACTGGTTGAGGGTACGCAGGGGATAGGCGTGGTGCTGGCAGAGACCCGGCAGGCAGCAGAAAGCGTGATTGACGCCTTCCGTGGTCTCAATGCGCATATTCTGGTGCAGGAATATATCCGCGAAGCCAACGGCAGCGATATCCGCTGTTTAGTGGTGGGTAAAAAAGTGGTGGCCGCTATTGAACGCCAGGCTAAACCGGATGATTTCCGCTCCAACCTGCATCGCGGTGGCACGGCGCGCAATGTCAACATCACGCCGCTGGAAAAAGAAATTGCCATCAAAGCCGCACTTACGCTCGGACTCGACGTGGCCGGTGTCGATATTCTGCGCGCCGAACGGGGTCCGCTGGTGATGGAGGTTAACGCCTCACCGGGGCTTGAAGGCATAGAAACCACCACCGGTCTGGATATCGCCGGCATAATGATTGACTACATCCAGCAGCGTGCCAAACCCGGCTTCAAACTAAAGTCTGGCGGCTGACACGGCGAATAAACCACCGATGTGTCATTTTTGAGTCAATGACAGCCATAATTTACGCGAATAATGGCTAATGTCGGCATTGATCGTGGCGTCGAAGGGGAATTTTCCGTAAGCTGTCGCACTTAACTATTCGCTTAAAATGACCGATTACGTAAAAAAACTGCGTAAACTGATTTTCGAGTTCCGATATTTTTGCGATTCGTCATCGTGCTTTTTGACACACTGAGGCTGATTATTATGGATTCACTCATCGTCCCTGATTTGGCGTTGTTACGACGCTGGCTCGATCAGCTGGGCATTTCTTTTTTCGAGTGTGATTCTTGTCAGGCTCTTCATTTGCCGCATATGCAAAACTTCGACGGCGTTTTTGATGCCAAGGTTGACCTGGTTGATAACGTTATCCTTTTCTCTTCGCTGGCCGAAGTTAAACCGACCGCGTTAATCCCGTTAGTGGCTGACCTTAGCCAAATCAACGCCAGCTCATTAACGGTGAAAGCCTTTGTCGATATTCAGGACGACAACCTGCCAAAGCTTATCGTCTGCCAGTCAATTAGCGTCGCTGTCGGCATTACCGTTGAACAGTTCGCCCACTTCCTGCAGCAGGGCGAAGAGCAAATGTCGATGATCATTCTCGAAGCGCATGCCAACGACCTGCTGTTTGTAGGTGACGAAGACGAAAGCGTTCCGCCGGTTAGCCTGAATATTCCACTGCTGCATTAAACATCAGGCGGTGATAACCGCACCTTCTCTCCAGAAGTTCATTCCGCCGAATTCTTGAACAGCGCAGCCATCCCGATGGCTGCGCTGTCTTTCATGCCTTTCACAGTATTTTATGCTAAATATTGCCCTGTATTGCGGGTTGTTTCTCTTTGTCGTGCCTGAAATGACGCAGGGTATAGACCAAAGTGCATAAATAATCGATTAATGACGTTTTTTCGCCGTAGGTCTGGTGTGATGCGCCTCACAACGCTATGCTGCTCAGTCTGCGTGGCGCGTAAGATAGCCTGAAAAACCAATGAATTATTACACCATTGCCGCAGTTAACAGCATGCATGGCTATGCATCGTACCTTTGAGCCAGGGTAGGCAACAAAAATGTTCGGATGGGTAAAGTTTTACTAATCTATTTAATTACGGGTTAATAGACTCATTTATTTACAAAGGCGGTGTTTAGCCCTTGTTGGACTGATGAGCGCGATAACCGGGACATATTTTATTTTATCACCCCTGTTGGAGGTCATAACGGATGTTTACCCTGCGTAAAAAGTGGTTATCTGGCGTTATCGCCGGTGTGGCTATGGCGGCGTCAGTCTCCGCGTCGGCGGAAGATAAAACGCTGCATATCTATAACTGGTCTGACTATATTGCGCCTGACACAGTGGCCAATTTCCAAAAGGAAACGGGCATTAAAGTGGTGTACGACGTTTTTGACTCCAACGAGGTGTTGGAAGGCAAGCTGATGGCAGGCAGCACCGGTTTCGATCTGGTGGTTCCTTCAGCCAGCTTCCTTGAGCGCCAAATCTCCGCCGGCGTGTTTAAACCGCTGGATAAGAGTAAGTTGCCAAACTACAAAAATCTCGATCCTGAGCTGTTAAAAATGGTCGCTCAGCACGATCCTGACAACAAATATGCCATTCCTTATCTGTGGGCAACCACCGGCATCGGCTACAACGTTGATAAAGTTAAAGCCGCGCTGGGTAAAGATGCTCCGGTAGACAGTTGGGATTTGGTGTTAAAGCCTGAAAACCTCGAGAAGCTGAAAAGTTGCGGCGTGTCATTCCTGGATGCGCCGGCAGAAATTTATGCCACGGTGCTTAACTATCTGCATCTTGACCCTAACAGCACGAAAGCCACTGACTACAGCACGACGGCAACCGATTTGCTGTTGAAACTGCGTCCGAGCATCCGTTATTTCCACTCGTCACAGTACATTAATGACCTTGCGAACGGCGATATCTGTGTGGCGGTCGGCTGGGCGGGTGATGTCGTGCAGGCATCTAATCGTGCCAAGGAAGCTAAAAACGGCGTTAATATTGCCTACAGCATTCCTAAAGAGGGTGCACTGGCGTTCTTCGACGTCTTCGCGATGCCTGCCGATGCCAAAAATACCGATGAAGCCTATCAGTTCCTCAACTATTTGATGAAGCCTGAAGTGATGGCCGGAATAAGCAATGCGGTTTATTACGCGAGTGGTAACGCCGCCGCAACGCCGCTGGTGAAACCTGAGATTCGCAATAATCCGAGTATTTACCCACCGGCAGACGTGCGTGCCAAACTCTTCACCCTCAAAGTTCAGGATCCGAAAATTGACCGCGTGATCACCCGTTCGTGGACCAAAGTGAAGAGCGGCAAATAATCAGCAAGATAGCAGGCGCAGCGCCCTCCTAAGGTGAAGCGCAAACTTCGCGGCTCCGGAAGGCTTTCGGGGCCGCTTCGCTTTCCAGATTGGGGCGTGAATACCTCAGATTACTGGCTATTGGTCCGGCGAGTTTCGGCTGGGCTGTTATGCTTAAATTAACTAACCCGCTTCTACCGGAGATCTCTCTGAGTGAACGACGCTATCCCAAACCCGCAGACTCCGCTCAATAGCGAGCGACACAAAGGTGAAAAAAGTCACAAAGATTTCACCCCGCTGTTGGAAATCCGCAATTTATCAAAATCGTTTGACGGGCAGTACGCCGTTGATGATGTGAATCTCACCATCTATAAAGGCGAAATATTTGCTCTGTTGGGCGCGTCAGGATGTGGCAAATCAACCTTGCTGCGTATGTTGGCCGGATTTGAGTTACCCACTAAAGGGCAGATAGTGCTCGACGGGCAGGATTTGTCGCAGGTTCCGCCTTATCAGCGCCCAATCAACATGATGTTTCAGTCCTATGCGCTGTTCCCGCACATGACTGTTGAGCAGAATATTGCTTTTGGTCTGAAGCAGGACAAACTGCCATCAGCCGAAATCAAGGCCCGCGTCGCCGAGATGTTGACGCTGGTACACATGCAAGAGTTTGCCAAACGCAAGCCACATCAGCTTTCCGGCGGTCAGCGCCAGCGTGTGGCACTGGCGCGCAGCCTGGCAAAGCGTCCTAAGCTGCTGCTTTTGGATGAGCCGATGGGGGCGCTGGATAAAAAGCTGCGTGATCGCATGCAGCTCGAAGTGGTGGATATTCTCGAGCGCGTGGGTGCTACCTGTGTGATGGTGACCCATGATCAGGAAGAGGCGATGACCATGGCGGGGCGTATCGCCATCATGAATCGCGGCAAGTTTGTACAAATTGGTGAGCCGGAAGAGATTTATGAGCATCCGAACAGTCGCTTTAGCGCCGAATTTATTGGTTCGGTTAACATGTTTGAAGGTTTGCTCGAATCTCGCGAGGAAGAGGCGCTTATTTTGCGCAGTCCCGGTTTGATTCATCCGCTGAAAGTGTCGTCCGACGCCTCAGTCATCGACGGCGTACCGGCCTTTGTGGCTCTGCGGCCAGAAAAAATTATGCTCTGCGAAGAGGTTCCGGCAGACGGGTGTAACTTCGCTGTCGGTGAGGTGGTGAATATTGCCTATCTCGGTGACCTGTCGATTTATCACGTCAGATTGCACAGCGGTCAGATGATCACCGCCCAGTTGCAAAACGGACATCGTTTCCGTAAAGGGATGCCAACCTGGGGCGATGAAGTTCGCCTGTGTTGGGAAGCGGACAGCTGCGTTGTGTTGACCGTTTAGGTCGAGGGGATAAAAATGACCATGTTGACTGACCCACCGGAGGCCGCGCCTCCCGCTAAATCACGTTCGCTGCTCTGGCGGCTCCAACAGGCGCACGGTAAAAAGCTGGTGATCCTGCTGCCGTTGGTGTGGTTTATTTTGCTGTTCGTATTGCCGTTTTTGATTGTGCTGAAAATCAGCTTTGCCGATATGGCGCGCGCTATTCCACCCTACACCGACCTGATGAGCTGGGCCGACGGCGTGCTGGATATCGCGCTAAACTTTGGCAACTATATTCAACTGGCAGGCGACGCGCTGTACATCGAGTCTTATCTGCAATCGCTACAGGTGGCCGCAATTTCTACGCTGCTGTGCTTGCTGATTGGTTATCCGTTAGCCTGGGCGGTGGCGCACAGTAAACCGTCCACCCGTAATATACTGCTTTTGCTAGTTATTTTACCTTCATGGACGTCATTCCTTATCCGTGTTTATGCCTGGATGGCAATCCTTAAAGACAACGGCGTATTGAACAATTTCCTTATCTGGCTGGGTGTTATCGACCATCCGCTGGTCATTATGCACACCAATCTGGCGGTTTATATCGGCATCGTTTACTCGTATCTGCCGTTTATGGTGTTGCCAATCTATACCGCACTGACGCGGCTGGACTACTCGCTGGTGGAGGCTTCTTTAGATCTCGGTGCCAGGCCGTTCAAGACCTTCGTAAAAGTCATTGTGCCTCTGACCAAGGGCGGTATTATCGCCGGGTCGATGCTGGTATTTATTCCTGCGGTGGGTGAATACGTGATACCTGAACTGCTCGGTGGGCCAGATAGCATCATGATTGGCCGTATTTTGTGGCAGGAGTTCTTTAACAATCGCGACTGGCCGGTGGCTTCTGCGGTGGCTGTGGTGATGTTGTTACTGTTGATCATGCCAATTCTGTGGTTCCACAAATATCAGAATAAACAGCTGGGGGACAAAGCATGAACCCGTTACCGGTTGTTCGTTCGCCGTGGCGCATCGTGATTTTGGTGCTCGGCTTTGCCTTTCTCTATGCACCGATGCTGATATTGGTGATTTACTCATTTAACAGCTCCAAACTTGTCACCGTGTGGGCAGGGTGGTCAACGCGCTGGTATACCGCACTGTTTCACGACTCGGCGATGATAAACGCGGTCAGTATGAGCCTGACTATTGCCACCGCTGCGGCCAGTATGGCGGTGGTCGTCGGTACGCTAGCGGCGGTTGTTATGGTGCGCTATGGCCGTTTTAAAGGCTCAACCGGCTTTGCGTTTATGCTGACCGCACCGCTGGTCATGCCGGATGTCATAACCGGTCTGGCGCTACTACTGCTGTTTGTCGCCATGGGCCACACGCTAGGTTGGCCGGGCGAGCGCGGCATGCTCACCATCTGGTTGGCGCACGTGACTTTCTGCAGCGCCTATGTCGCGGTCGTGGTCTCTGCCCGCCTGCGAGAGCTTGACCGGTCGATAGAAGAGGCGGCGATGGACTTAGGCGCAACGCCGCTCAAGGTATTCTTTATCATCACTATTCCGATGATTGCTCCGGCGCTGATTTCCGGCTGGCTGCTGGCCTTCACGCTGTCGCTCGACGACCTGGTTATCGCCAGCTTTGTTGCAGGCCCCGGCTCTACTACGCTACCGATGCTGGTTTTTGCCAGTGTACGTTTAGGGACCAATCCCGAGATAAATGCGCTGGCGACGCTAATTCTGCTGGTGGTGGGTATCATCGGGATCATCGCCTGGTGGTTTATGCACCGCGCCGAGAAACAGCGCGTGAAAGACATGCAGCGCGCGACGCGGCACTAAATACGATTTATTTTTAGAAATAGGGTAACAAGGAAGTATGAAACTGGCCTTTATTCCGGTTCCGGTCATGGCAGGCGCGACGGCAATCATCGCTACGCGCCTGCTGGAATTCGTTTTACTTTTTGACGCCTACGGCTATGTCGGTGTTAAAGAGCTGCTGAGCGTGGGCAGCGAATCGTGGTTTAACAGTTTTATCATGTTGGCGGGCCTGCTGATTGTGCTGCTCGAATGCCAGTGTGCCTACGCCATGATGCGCGGGAGCAGCTGGAGTCGGCGGGTGTTTCTTGCCTGTCAGTTGTTGAGCGTTATTTACCTGTTCTGCGCTTCCGAGGAATGGATAGGCCCGATGCTGTTCAGGCTTGATTTCAACACCACGCCGCAGCTAATTGCCGAGCTGATGCAGAGAAAAGTGCCTGATCTGGCGGTGTTGCTGCTCATTTATGTGCCTTTCAGCAGCCGTCGCTTTTTCCGACGTGATAAGTGAGCCTTTACGCGCGTGGAGTGATACACTTCGCGCCAACTTTTTAACTGCCAGAATACGCAACAGCGATAACGGTCAATTATTTATGCATTGCGCACAATACACCGCCGGAACCTGCCGGTCATGCCAATGGCTTGACAAGCCTTACACCACTCAGCTCACGGACAAGCAGCAGGATTTAGCCAATTTACTTGGCGACCTGCCGGTTGGCGAGTGGCGCGAGCCGGTTTACGGCGCAGAGCAGGCGTTTCGCAACAAGGCGAAAATGGTGGTCAGCGGCAGCGTTGAGCGCCCGCTGCTCGGCATGCTTCATCGCGACGGCACGCCAGTCGATCTCTGTGATTGTCCGCTGTATCCCGCAAGTTTCAGCGACGTGTTTCGTCATCTTAAAACCTTTATCGCCCGAGCCGGGCTTACCCCCTACAACGTTGGGCGCAAGCGCGGCGAGCTCAAGCATTTATTGCTGACCCAAAGTCAGTACAGCGGTGGACTGATGCTGCGCTTTGTACTTCGCTCCGAAACCAAGCTGTCGCAACTGCGCGCCGCGTTGCCGTGGCTTATGCAGCAGGTTCCTGCGCTGCAGGTCGTATCAGTGAATATTCAGCCGGTGCACATGGCGATTTTAGAAGGGGAGACGGAGATTGCGTTGACCGACCAGCAGGCGCTTGAGGAGCATTTTAACCAGGTTCCGCTGTTTATTCGTCCGCAGAGTTTCTTTCAAACCAATCCACAGGTTGCGGCTGCGCTGTACGCCACCGCCCGCGATTGGGTGGCCGAGCGCGATATTTCCAGCATGTGGGACTTATTCTGCGGCGTGGGAGGTTTTGGCCTGCACTGTGCCGGGCCTGAGACACAGCTTACGGGGATTGAAATCAGTGCAGAGGCGATTGTTTGTGCGAAGATTTCTGCCGCACGGCTGGGGCTTAAAAACGTTGAGTTTAAAGCTTTGGACTCGACAGGTTTTGCGACCGGTAACGACGCCGTACCAGAGCTGGTGCTGGTGAATCCGCCGCGCCGTGGTATTGGCAACGAGCTGTGCCACTATCTTGATAGTATGGCACCGGCTCGGGTGCTTTATTCAAGCTGCAATGCCGTCAGCATGGCGAAAGATATTCGCGAGCTAAAAAACTACCGCATAGAACGCGTTCAGCTGTTTGACATGTTCCCGCACACGGCGCATTACGAAGTGCTGACGCTGCTAATTCGTGAAGACGCTGTTGATCTGTGAATAAGGGGCGTGCGAGAAGCGTAAACTTAAAACAAAGAGAATAACATTACTACCGGCAAGCTCATCGGCCAGGTTAATCCGATGATACCTGAGGTCAGTAGCCGGATTTTAAACGAGTCACGACTCACTAAGAGCGTAAACAGTGCGGCAATACCCAATCCGCCCCAGTAAATTGTTTTAATCACTTCCCACCACAAATGCACGCTAACCCCTACTTTTTAATAACACGACTAATCAGCTCAGCGGGTATTCTATTCGGTTAACATTTTGCAATCAATTGGTAAGTGATTGTGTTCACAGATTTACAAAGTAAACAAAATGTTAAATATTAATTAGCTGTTTTAATTGAAGATTGATTTTGGCATCCTTAAACCTGTTAATGGAATTGTGAAGGTGATCGATTGCGCGTTTCACAATCATTGCTTGTCCACAGCTGATCGACTGGTTTAAGCTGGTCGAGAGCTTTAAAAGCTTCACACTAAAGGCCCAAAGAGGCCACCACCATTACCACTACGCAGTATCACTACTTTTTTGGAATTCATTATGCCAGCGGGAAATAAATCACGGCCTCTGAGCCGGTATCTCAAAGATTATAAGCACAGTCAGACCCACTGTTCTCAATGTGGGAAAGAGCTCGACAGAATGGCTCTGGTGTTTCAAGGGCAGGTTATCAATAAAGAGGCGATTGCAAAAATGGATCAGCTTATAGACGAAGAGGTGTGGCGGGGTCTGACTAAAGAACTCACCGCACTGTGTCGTTTTTGCAGCGAGATCTCTTTCAATAGCAACTCTTCTTATTTTGATATTATTGCCTTCAAGCAATATCTGTTTGAGCAGACCGAAATGAACCACAGTACGGTCAGGGAGTACGTCGTTCGCCTGCGCCGACTGGACGAAATTTTGGCCGCCAGTCATTATCCCCAAGAAAGCATTAAAGGGGAGAGTATTCACCAGCGCATTATTAACGATGTCCCGGTTGCAGCGACGGATAACTATCGGATTGCTTTGCGAAAGTACGACCAATACCTCGCCTGGCAAAAAGAAAGCGCATCCAGCCCTGTCTGTCTCGAGCAGGCTTGAAACTCGGCATTCATTATAGATAACGTTATTGCTAAACTCGGCAGGCATCTCAGGATGTCTGCCTTTTAATATGCGTATATTTTCTTAGCGAGTATCGCGGTGAGAGGCATATTCACTGATATACTCCTCCCATACCTGCCTGTAAAACCTATAACTTTATGTCATCGCTTCGGAGGAACACCGTGCCTTCATCTTTGCCTGATTCATCTTCATTATCGATTCTGAAACATCAGTTAGAAAAATTTTCTCGCCTTGATTTAGTAGGGAACAGTACGCCTCTCGAACGTTTGAATCGTCTTTCAGACTTCGTCGGTCGCGATATCTATATAAAACGTGACGACGTCACGCCTTTGGCGCTCGGAGGTAACAAACTGAGAAAATTGGAGTTTCTCGCTGCTGCTGCCATCGAAGAGGGGGCTGATACCCTCATTACCGCCGGTGCGATTCAGTCGAATCACGTGCGTCAAACGGCGGCCGTTGCCGCGAAGCTGGGTCTTAAGTGCCTGGCTTTGCTGGAGAACCCGATTGGCACCGACGCGCATAATTATCTGACCAACGGCAACCGCATGTTGCTCGACCTGTTTAATACCGAAGTGGTGATGTGCGACGCGCTGACCGACCCGATGGCGCAGATGGCCGAACAGGCCGTGCTGCTTGAGGCGCAGGGTTTCCGTCCTTATATCGTGCCGATTGGCGGATCAAATGCACTGGGTGCATTGGGCTATGTGCAGTGCGCTATTGAAATTGCTGAACAAAGTTCCGCCGGTTTTGTTGATTTCAGCGCCGTGGTGGTGGCTTCCGGCAGTGCGGGAACCCACGCAGGGCTAGCAGTGGCGCTGCGCGAACTGATGCCCACGACGCAACTGGTTGGTGTGACAGTGTCACGAACTGCCGAGGCGCAGCGTCCAAAGGTTGAAGCCATTGCCAAAGACTTGATGCAAAAGCTTGAGCTGGAAGGTGACGCCCCTGAAATTCTGCTGTGGGATGCCTATTTTGGTCCGCGCTATGGCGAACCTAGCCAGGAGGGAAACGCTGCCATTAAGCTTCTTGCCGAACTTGAGGCAATGCTGCTCGACCCGGTATATACCGGTAAAACGATGGCGGGGCTACTTGACGGGTTGGAACATCAGCGTTTCCCAGGTGACGGACCGATTCTCTTTGTTCACACCGGAGGTTCTCCGGCGCTGTTTGCCTATTTATAATGCCTGACCGGCTAATAATGCCCCATAATGAAGCGTAATTACTAATAATTATCTGTAAGCGCCCTTTAATGGGGCGCTTATTCTTTTTGCTTGATGAAAATTAACTCTGCAAACTCATCCTATAAATAATTTATGCTAATAAATAAAATTTACCCGTAATTTAAAAAGATCACACCTTGTAACCTTTACAATACTTTTAACAAACGCGGTATTCGATTCGACATATATTCTATAATGTTTAAAGTCATCTTAATGACTCTTTCAGGATAAACAATAACGCGCGGATGATTTTTAATCATAAGTCAACTCTCGGGCATGAGTTCTCTATTTATGCTGAACAATTGACCGTGAAAGGCAATGTAAGTGGTCTTGGCCTTGCTGAGGCGTTAACGAGTTAATAAGAGGTGATGATGTTAAGCATGCTGATAAGACGCAAGGGGCGCAGGACCCACACTGATGATAGAAATCTGGCGCTGGTGCTTGCCACCACGGCGGGTATCCTCAACGCCATGGCGCTAGGGGCATTTGGCATATTTCCCTCCCATATGTCGGGAAATACCTCACAGCTTTCTTCCGAAGTGTCTAATACTGATTTAAGCGACGTCCTGTTTCTAGCGGCAATGATCGGCGCGTTTGTAATAGGGTCCGTGACTTCGCGACTGCTCGCTATCAGCGGGCTGAAAAATAACATTCGTACAATTTACAGTATTATCCTATTGCTGGAGGGGATATTACTGGTTTTGGTTTCTCTTTTTGAAACGTATTATTATTCGTACGGTAATAGTCACGAGATAATTATTTTTCTGGGTTTTTTAATGGGCGTGCATAATTCCACCTCCACTCAGTTATCGAGCGGAAGGGTGCGCTCCACGCATATTACCGGCACGCTCACGGATATAGGCATTGCACTCGCCTCGGTGATGGCTTCACTGCTAAGACGCGACCCGTCAAAACAGGTCAAGGTTCAACGCAGTCAACTGATTACCCATCTTGTGACCCTTTCCTCGTTTTTGATCGGCGGAATTGCGGGCCTGTTGCTGTTCAAACAGTTTGGCTTCAACTCAATGGTAGCCGTTGGTATTTTTTTGGTGTTGGTGGCGATAGGTTCTATCACACTCACCATCATGATTTCGCGCAGAAGATTGATGCGGTTACACTTTTTATAAAACTGATTTACGCCATCTTTAAGCCGCTTTTTAGTTAAAATCCTGCCGGCGGATTTCCCGACGAAAAGGGCTTTTGCGACCTTGGCGACTATGCCGCGGTGGGTAAATAGAACGAGGAGCTGCGGCAACCTGCCAAAATGCCTCAGCCCTCTCTCCGTTTTCTGCGCGGCATACGCTATCTCTCAAGCTCGCGAACCAGCAGGTCAGACGTGATTTCAGCTATCGTTTTGGCACCGGTGAGGGTCATGGCGACCCTCATTTCCTTATCAATCAATGTCAGTAATGCCTCAACGCCACGTTCGCCATGAGTGGCCAACGCGTAGAGGTAGGCCCGCCCTAGCAGCACCGTGTCGGCACCCAGCGCAATCATGCGCACCACGTCCAGCCCGTTGCGAATGCCGCTGTCGGCCAGAATCGCGATATCGCCTTTCACCGCATCCGCGATGGCCGGCAGGGCGCGGGCGGTGGAAAGGACACCGTCCAACTGACGTCCACCGTGATTGGAAACCACAATGCCGTCGGCACCAAAGCGCACGGCGTCGCGCGCGTCATCGGCATCAAGAATGCCTTTAATCACCATCGGACCGTCCCAAAATTCGCGGATCCACTCCAAGTCTTTCCACGAGATTGAAGGATCAAAGTTGTTGGCCAGCCAGCCAATATAATCTTGTAATCCAGTCGGACTGCCTCGATAGGCTGAAATATTGCCCAGGTCGTGCGGCCGCCCGTTAATGCCCACGTCCCACGCCCACTTAGGGTGCGTCACTGACTGCCAGTAGCGGCGCATTGCAGCATGGGGGCCGCTCATGCCTGAATGCGCGTCACGGTAGCGCGCGCCCGGCGTGGGCATATCTACCGTAAACACCAGCGTTGAACAGCCCGCCGCCTTGGCCCGTTCGAGAGCGTTGCGCATAAATCCGCGGTCACGAAGTACATAAAGCTGGAACCACATAGGCCGGTCGATCGCGGGTGCGACTTCTTCAATTGGGCATACCGAAACGGTCGAGAGCGTAAAGGGGATACCTTTTCGCGCCGCCGCCCGCGCCGCCTGAACCTCACCGCGCCGAGCATACATGCCGCACAGCCCGACCGGTGCCAGCGCTACCGGCATCGACAGCGTTTCGTTAAACAGTTTGGTTTCAAGATTCAGGTCGGACATGTTTTTCAACACGCGTTGACGTAGCGCTATCTGCGACAAATCCTCAACGTTGTGTCTTAAGGTGGTTTCCATATAGGAGCCACCGTCAATGTAGTGAAACAGGAACGGTGGAAGAATACGCTGCGCCGCGGGGCGATAGTCGCTGGAGGCTGAAATAATCATCAATCAATTTCCTTATTTACCTATTTAATCGCTTTAACTTGGGAGGCGGGTAATTCGGGCCTGACGCGCTTCATCTTCGTGTAGCGTTTTGATGGTTGTGTGAACAAAACCGATGTGTTCCATCGCCGCCTGACGCGCCTTTTCAGCCTCGCCGGCCAAAATCGCCTCAAGCAAAGTGAAGTGTTGTTCGGTCAATTTAGAAAAAATCACCTGCTGGCTGTACATCCGTTGCCGAGTTTGCCTGACCGAGGACTGCATGAGTTCAAAAAAACCGCGCATGGTTTGCAGCAGCACCACGTTGTGCGAGGCTGAGGCGATCGCCAGATGAAAACGTACATCGGCCTGTGCGGCTAAATCGGGATTCTCACTTTCGTTAAGCCTCAGCGTGGCGTCGAAGGCGTACTGCAATTGCTCTTTGTCAGAACCGGTGGCACGAAGCGCGGCGTACCAGGCGGTGCTGGCTTCAATCGAGTGTCGCGCCTCAAGAATGTCATAGCGGTAGTCGGGGTCTTTGATAACCAGCTCGCGCAGTGGCGCAACAATTTGCACGTCTGCCCAGGGCTGATGCCGTTCGCGCAAAAAGGTGCCACCGCCTGGCTTACTCACCAGCAAACCGGCGCTGACCAGTTTCTGAATCGCCTCTCGCAACGAAGAGCGCGACACGCCCAACGTTGCAGCTAACTGCCGCTCGGCGGGTAGCCGCATTCCGGTCTCGAAGCGCTGCTCATCGATGAAAGACGTCAGTCTGCTGATCAGGCTTTCGGCCACGCGCACGGGCGATGAATTCATTGCTGTCTCCTGGCAAGGATAAAAACCTCTTGGCGACTCTAAAACCAAGCACGGCTGGCTTTTTTTGGTCCGACCAAGCCTGTTTGCGAAAGGGCTGAAGGGGAGAATAGTTAACGATTTGTTGCCGCCTAGCAAGTTGATGGCGTTAGCGATTTTGTATTTTGCGAGCAAGGTCGAGGATTTACCTAGATTGGTAGGACCAAGGCAGGGCAGAATTAAGTTGATCCGCACTTCTGGCATTAACATATAATTATTAATGCTAAGATTTTCTGGTTATATTCAATCAAAATAACGTAACGAACACTACGTTATGACAACCATTAAAACAAAGAATGAGGTGAGTATGGCTTTTTCTCAATTGCGTCGTCGTTTGATTCTGGGTGCGATGGCGGTGACATTCACTGCCGGTATGGTCAGTCCATCTTTTGCAGCATCTGAAGACGTTCTTAACAAAATCAAACAGCGCGGCACGTTAATTGTCGGGCTGGAAGGGACTTATCCGCCGTTTAGCTTTCAGGGTGCCGACGGCAAACTGACCGGTTTCGAAGTCGAATTCGCCGAAGCGCTGGCTCAGCATATGGGCGTTAAGGCAAAATTATCACCGACCAAGTGGGACGGCATGCTGGCCTCACTGGAGTCAAAACGCATTGACGTGGTGATCAATCAGGTCACTATTTCCCCGGAGCGTGAGAAAAAATATGATTTCTCAACCCCTTATACTGTTTCCGGTATTCAGGTTCTGACCAAAAAAGGCAACGAAGATAAATTTTCTACGCCGGATGACCTGAAAGGCAAAAAAGTGGGCGTGGGTTTAGGCAGTAACTACGAACAGTGGCTGCGCGCTAACGAACCGGGCGTTGATATCCGTACCTATGATGATGACCCAACGAAATACCAGGACCTGCGCGTAGGCCGCATTGATGCCATTCTGGTTGACCGCCTGGCGGCGCTAGATCTGGTTACAAAGACCGGTGATACGCTGGCCGTTGCAGGTAAACCTTTTGCTCGTCAGGAGTCTGGTGTCGCAATACGTAAAAATAACCCTGAACTGGTCGCCGCCATTAATAAGGCGATTGCCGAGATGCAGAAAGACGGCTCGCTGGCGAAAATCTCTGACAAATGGTTTGGCGCTGACGTCACCAAGTAAGGTTTGAACCTGATGCAAGAAAGTCTCCAACTGGTGCTGGATTCAGCACCCTTTTTATTAAAAGGGACCCTGTTTACCCTCGAGCTTAGTCTCGGGGGGATGGTTTTCGGACTGTTACTGGGCTTCCTGCTGGCGCTGATGCGCCTTTCGCATTTCTGGCCACTGTCGTGGTTCTCGCGCTTTTACGTGTCTATCTTTCGCGGCACGCCACTTATTGCCCAGCTGTTTATGATTTACTACGGCCTGCCGCAGTTCGGCATAGAGCTGGACCCCATTCCTTCCGCGATGATTGGCCTGTCGCTAAACACCGCCGCCTATACCTCTGAAACGCTGCGCGCCGCTATCTCGTCGATTGACAAAGGGCAGTGGGAGGCCGCTGCCAGTATCGGCATGAATTCATGGCAAACGCTGCGCCGCGTTGTGCTCCCACAGGCCGCTCGCACCGCGCTGCCGCCGCTGGGTAACAGCTTTATCGGATTGGTAAAAGATACCTCACTGGCCGCCACTATTCAGGTGCCCGAACTGTTCCGCCAGGCGCAGTTAGTGACCTCGCGTACGCTGGAGGTGTTCACCATGTATCTGGCCGCCTCGGTCATTTATTGGGTGCTGGCCACTCTATTGTCTTATTTGCAAAATCGGTTGGAAGACCGCGTTAACCGTCAGGATCAGGAGCCATCATGAGTACCATCGACGTGAAAAAGCTGGTCAAAAAATTTCATGGTCAAACGGTGCTGCACGGTATCGACCTGCAGGTGAATGCCGGTGAAGTGGTGGCGATTATCGGGCCGAGCGGATCGGGTAAGACCACGCTGCTGCGAAGCATTAATCTGTTGGAAATTCCGGACGCTGGCACCATCACCGTGGGCGATATTGAAATTGATGCCAGCGTGCCAATAGGCAAACAGAAAGAGAAGGTGCGAAAGCTGCGTCAGCAGGTGGGGTTTGTGTTCCAGAACTTTAACCTGTTTCCGCACCGTTCTGTGCTGGAGAACATCATAGAAGGTCCAGTGATTGTTAAAGGTGAATCGCGCGCCAAGGCTGAGGCCTATGCGCGGCAGCTTTTGGCCAAGGTTGGGCTAGTGGGCAAAGAGAGCGCCTATCCGCGTCGCCTGTCAGGCGGCCAGCAGCAGCGCGTCGCCATAGCCCGCGCGCTCGCCATGAATCCTGAAGTGATACTGTTTGACGAACCGACTTCTGCGCTGGACCCTGAGCTGGTGGGTGAGGTGTTAAACACTATCAAAGCGCTGGCTTTGGAGCACCGCACCATGGTTATCGTCACCCACGAAATGAGCTTTGCCCGCGACGTAGCCGACCGCGCGATATTCATGGACCAAGGTAAAATAGTTGAACAGGGACCGGCGAAAGACTTGTTCTCCAATCCGCAGCATGACCGCACCAAACAGTTCCTCGAGAAATTTTTGCAGCACTAAGTGGGGATTTAACCGTTACTTTCACTGCGATAGGTGAGGGTAATGGGTTCCCTGAACTGGCTTTTTACAATTATTTATCGCTAACCCGTTGCGTATGAGATAGCCCCCAGTGCGCCGATTAATATACACATCAGAATTACGTTCATACCGTAATTAAGACTAAATTTGACCAAACGAAAAAGGGCGGAGAAATATCCTCCACCCTTAACGTCATCTCTGCAATTTTATCGGTGCACGCCCGCAGTTACACTTTTTCCTAACTCGAGTCCCTGAGGGAGGTTGATGAGGATTTCAGTTTTGTCATTACTCACGCTCTTCACTTCGCAGTTTTGCCAGCAGTAGAAACGTCCCTTAAGTTTAAGCAAGACATTTTTATGGGCTGGATCCTGCGTCGGGTCGATCACCGTAATAGCGGTATCGCGGCTCACCTTCAGTTTCGCCAGCAGCAGCAGCGGCATGGGCGTTTTCACTTCCAGATCGCTGGTCAGCTTGATCCATTCGTCTTTGACCTCAAAGACGGCGGCCATCCCAAGATTGTGTCGGGTATCCAAAACGGCGTGTAACCAACTTTCACGGCGGACTTTAAGTTCATCGACTCGCTTATCTGACTCTCCGTAGGTTCCGATATCGTGGAAGTTTGAAGCAGGGTGGACGTAATATAAATAACGTCCTGCTGTACCTTTACCGTGCTTCAACCACAGGCTAAACACTTCTTTGGTCATCGTATTCGCCGAACCCGCGGTGTTGAGATTACGCCAACTGCCGGACTGTGCCTTGGATTGCACGGTAATGCTTTGCGATTGCGTATCCGGGAAGATATATTCGATACCGTTATGCTGTACCCAGACAATCTCACCCGAGGTCAAGGTTTGACCCTCATTAAGATAATGTTCAACGGTGCTGTTCTTAAGACGGTACATAATGCTGCCTTGACGCAATGCCTGCTCGACGCTGGTAATCACCTCCGCCTTTGAATTCTGGGAATTTATATTTGACCCCATATTCATATTGGCATCCTCAAAGTGGAAATAGCTTTTGCGCGCCCCTTTGATGTTGAGTCGGTCGAGCTCCATGGTGGCGAGCCCGCGGATGCCGTCGGTAAGGCCGCCCACAAAGTGATGGCTTCCGTAGGCTGTCCTTCCCCAATTATTTAACGGCAGCGCAAGAGTGTCCTGTTCGGCGGTTGTACCCGGCAGGCGTTTCCAGTTCCATACTGGTTGAATGTCACGGTAGTCATTGCCGGTGCGGGTAATTAGCTGGCTGCCTGCGCCAAGGAAATAGCTTTGCAACCCTTCGCCGTTGCCACTTTCAGAGGTGGTAGTGCGTTTCGAAACCATGCGTAGCGACGATGAATAGGCGCTACCAAAGTGCGCCATATTATCGGTAGTCCAGAAATAGCGATTGCCGCGATAGTGCTTATTATCAGACTCGTCACCGGTTTTACCACGATGCAGTAATTCCAGCAGCATCTCTTTGCGCGGGCTATTGGGGTTCATTGCAAGGAAGTGTGTGCTGAATTTGTTTACCAGCCCGTTAAAACTGCCACTTGAGCGACTATGGCCACGGCCGGTGACGTGAAAATCGGTGATACCCGCATAGCCAGACCAGCCGATGCCCTCAACTAGCCAGCGTTCGAGCAGGTCCATATTTTGCTGTGGAACGTCATAATCAGTACCCTGAACGCTATATTGCGCCGAGATGATCCCGTCCATAAATACTTGTCCGTAGCCCGCAGTATAAATTTGCGAAACCAGTTTACCGTTGACCAGAGCACAGTGAGAGGTAAATGACATATCGGCGCGAAGTCCCTCACAGCCCTTCACATCTTTACCGGCAAGAACCACGGCAAGGCCCGCAAGCGAGCTAGTGCTTTCACGAAGATAACCATCGAATTTCTTCAGATCGGCGTCGGAGGCTACGCCACCGTTGAGCGCAAGCGTGGACCACATCTGCTGGATGGAGGCGTAGTCAACAGTATTGGCCCCGAAGTTATATTCTCCATTGGCAACGTTAGCGACCCGCAGATAAGGTAAGACAGTGTTAATCATCTGGTCAGGGGTAATGTCGGGATAGATTAACAGCGCCACTCGCGCAACGCTGCGTGGATCGCCAATCGAAGAGAACCACCAGTTATCATATTTATATTTTTTAGCGATAATAAACAGCATACCGCGCACCGCTGCCGACTGCACATCTTTTATAAACGTACAGTCGGCAGTTAATGATTGGCAATTTTTACGATTCTCGTGAGCGTAAGATGCGAGTTCCAGCACTCTCAGCAGGTGCTGGCTGGCAATCTTGTTATCGGCCAGCGGCTTTTTATTATCCGGATACGTGATATCGCTGAATGAGCCATTCTTTTCAAGTCCAAGCCATTTCTTGACGTTAGCCAGGTTATTCTTGGCCATAGCGTTTTGGGTCAGGCGGTCGAGAATAAGTTTGTGTTGTTGATACTCGGAATTTTCGATTCGATAAGTGAAATTAAGCGGCAGATCGTTGGGAACCCAGACCTCATTCAGATATCCACTGTATATAGGAATATTAGTATCTCCCTTTCTTTGTCCTGCCCGCGTGGTGAGAGACTGCGCATTAATTGCAGTGGCAAGCGCGTGTGGCCAAATGTATTGGTCAGCGTTATTGGCATCAATTTTAAGGCGGATGGACTCTAGGGGATTATTAAAACCTTTGTCACGAATTTCAAACACTAACGTGGAACCCGGTTGCAGATTACCTTTAGAGATAATACTGCCTGCGCGAGTACGCGATCGTTCAACGCCGGTGCGAGTGCGCGAACGTTCATCGTGGGAGCGAGTGCGCGAACGTTCACCGTGGGGGCGAGTACGCGAACGTTCAGCATCGTCGCGATTACGCGAGCGGTCACCGCGGGAGTGAATACGCAAACGTTCAGCATTAGAGCGAATGCGCGAACGTTCAATTGCGGAGCGAGTGTGCGATCGTTCAACGCTAAAAGGAGTGATCTCAATATTATTCTGCGGTGATAAATGCGCCGTTCCAATATCATTCGCATGAGTCAGTGAAACTGGGAGAACAATTAGCAAAGGCAAAGCGAATGAGCGATATTTACGAAAACAAAAGGGGGACATATAGGTCTCTATCTATCATTTGTATGGATGATAGATGGTATTGTTTATATATAGATTTATTATTTAAAATGTTCTTATTTTAAATTAATTAACATTATTGGCGTTTAACTTTAATTTTACTCATCAAGTTTTTTCTTAATTTAGTGTTTAAAAATCTTAATGACGCTCAGTAATGCAGGCATTCATCTATGACGCGAGGCAGGCGATTTATACGTCGCTGGAGTAGACGTAGTTATGTAAATTCATGATGACAACCCGCCGAGTTCTGTGCAGGATGAGACTTTTCTATTATAGGGAATATCCATGAGTGCAAAAACGGCATCGTTAGAAGGCCGTATCCGCCAACAGTGGGATCAACTCTCATTGCACGAGCAGCGGCTAGCCGATGTGTTGTTAGCAGCTCCAGGGCAGTTAGCGATGAATACCGCGACCGAACTGGCACAAAGTGCCGGCGTCTCTAAAGCTACTGCTACACGCTTTTTCCGTCACCTCGGCTATGAGAACTACGACGCCGCGCGTCGTCAGGCGCGTGAAATGCAAAATAGCGGTTCGCCGCTTTACCTACAGTCCGCACCCAGTTCCTCTCCGCTCGCCAGTCTGATGCAGAGCCATCTTGAGAAAGAGGTGTCCAATCTGGTGAACACTTATCGTTCGCTGGAGAGTGCACAGCTGGAGTCATGCGTTGATGCCATCGCCACGTCGCGGCGCGTGGTCGTAATGGGGTGGCGCCACAGTCAGACTATTGCCCTGCTTATTTACCGTGACTTGGTGCATATTCATTCGGACGTCCGCCTTCTGCCGCGCGCCGGCGATTCGCTGGCAGAGCATTTAGCCACGCTCGGCCCGCAGGATGTTGTTATTTGCGTGGGGCTGCGTCGCCGTATGCCTGCGCTTGAGGCGGCAATGGCGGCACTCGACGAGTTGAACGTGCCAATGCTCTACATCGCCGATGTACTAGCCGGAAAGCCCGCCAAGCATGCGCGCTGGGTGCTGCGTTGCCAAACAGACGGCAGCCTGATTTTTGACAGCACCGTCGCACTGTCGGGCGTATGTAATCTGCTCTGTTCTCTAGTGGCGCGCAGCATGGGTAAAGCCAGTAATGATCGCCTGGCAACCGTTGAATCCCTGCATCAGAGTCTCGATGAACTCGAGTGACGCACCTCGTTGGTGCGCAGCAGGCGTTTTTCTCCCCTTTTAAGTGCAGGGTTCGCCTTTGGCGTTCACTCTGCACGCCTTTTTGTGAAACTAAAGAAACTAAAATATAAAAACAAGAAACGTTAATTTCTTGTTGATTCTCTGAGAAAAAAGAGTTGCTCGCCGCTTTTCGCTGACTTAGGCCTGACAAACTGGCATGGAAACTGCTCTGTCTGTTATGACATTTCACCAACACCAGGGAACCAACATAATGAAAAAAATAGCACTGCTGGCAGTCACTTTACTCACTCTAACTGCCGCTATGGCCGCACAGGCCGACACACTTTCAGACATCAAGAGCAGTGGCAAAATCACCGTCGGTATAGACCCTACTTTCCCGCCGTATGAGTTCACCAACGACAGCGGCGAGATAACCGGTTACAGCGTGGCAATCATGCAGTCGTTTGCCAAAGACCTTGGTGTGAAACTGGAATTTCAGAAAACCGCTTTCAGCGGGATCCTGCCCGGCCTGATTTCTGGTTCGTTCAATGCCGAAGGGTCATCGTTGAACGTGACCGCCGAGCGGGCGAAGAAAGTGCTCTTCACCACGCCGTTCAGTAAAACGGTCAACGGCGTACTGGTTCGTGAAAGTGACGTGAGCAAATTCAGCGGTAAAAAATTGACCCCTGAAGATCTCTCCGGCCTGAGCGGCGCGGTAAAAAGCGCCAGTTTGCCGGAGCAGTTACTGAAAGGTTTTAACGTCACTCTGAGCAAAGAAGGCAAGAAACCGATCACTATTATCAGCGTCGATACGCTCGACCAAACTGTGAGTACCCTCATGACTCACCGCGCCGATTTTGTGTTTGACGACATTTCGGCTCTCGCACCGGTAGTGAAGAAATTCCCCAACAAAGTGGCGCAGGTTGGCGAAGTCGGGCCTTCCCAGTGGATGGCGTGGGCAACGCGTAAAGACGACCTGAGCTTAAATAAAGCCATCAGCGACCACATTCTGGCGATGCAGAAAGACGGTGAACTTTCTGCGCTGCAAAAACAGTATCTCGGCACCACTTTCACCGTGCCTGCAAGCGATTTCATTCCTCAGGAGTAACTATGTGTCAATCAACACTGACAGTGCCTGCCGGTCACGGCAAAACCTTTCAGGTCAGTAAAGGGCAATTTATCACGGTCATTGATAGCGAAGGGCAGCAGGCCGCCGATTTCGTGGCAGTTTACGCCGATAATCTTGATGAAAAACTCTCGCCGGTGCATACGCGTCAACATCTTCGCTCAATCTTCTTCAAGCCAGGAGACGTGCTTTGGTCGAGTGAAAATCGCCCCATGCTGCGTGTAGTGACCGATACCAACGGCGTGCACGATGCCAACGTGCCGGCCTGCGATCGGACTCGCTTCAGCATCGATTTCGGGGTCGAAGGCCATCGAAACTGTGTAGATAACCTGCTTGAAGGCATGAAGGCGCACGGTGTGACTTACTTCAGCCTTCCAGAGCCGTTCAACCTGTTCCAAAACGGGCCGGTTACTGCCGATGGCCGTATGGAAGTGACTGATCCGAGCAGCAAGGCAGGAGACTACATTGTGTTTGAAGCGCTGTGTGACCTGATTTGCGCAGTCTCGTCCTGCCCGCAGGATATTATTCCCGGCAACGGTTTGCAGGTCACGCCGATTGAAGTCCAGGTGAGCAATAGCTATCTCGCGGAGGTGTCTCATGTTGTTAATGCGTGATCAATGGGCCGAAAGTGAGGTACGACCGGTGGCTGCACCGGTCAATATTAATGCCGGCGAAGTCGGCTCTATTCGCGTGCTGCGTGGCCAACTGTTGCGCATTACCGCAGTGGGGGAAGGCGCAGTAGCCTCACTGTTCGGTTTTAGCATGGCCGACCCGGCGGTTTGGCTGTCTGTGCATCACACTCGCGTATTCAGCAACAGCTATTTGCTGGGCTCAGGTATGCGGTTGGTAAATAACCGTCGTCGCCCGATGATGGTGCTTGGCAAAGACAGCGTGAAACGCCATGACCTGCTGCTGCCTGCCTCGACCACGGCCTGGCTCAAGGCGCGCGGCTATCACGATGAAGAAGGGTGTATTGACGCCGTGAGCCGTGAACTTGCTCGCCTCGGCATTGAGGTGCCGAAACTGCCGGATCCTATCAACCTGTTTATGCACGTTCGCTTAACACGCGAGGGTGAAATCTTGCCGGAAATCAACCGTACTCAGGTGGGGGACAGCATTACCTGCCGCGTGGTGGTGGATACGCAGTTCATCGTTGCGGCCTGTAGCACCGGTATTGAGGGCAATGATAAACCGGCTCCGCTGCGGATTACGGTGGCGGAAAATCTGTCGGCTTTTAGCGAGGAATAACGCATGTTTGGGCTGGATCAACAGGTGCTGGCAGCACTGCCAGAATTAGGGCATGGACTCTTGGTGACGCTGAGTCTCACCGTGCAGGCCGCGCTGCTCAGCCTTGTGATGGGGCAGCTTGGCTGTTTCCTCCAGCTTCGTCGTGCGTGGTTTTGGCGCGCCCTTGGGCGACTTTATGTCAGCTTGATGCGCGGTACCCCGGCAATTGTGCAGCTGTTTGTGGTGTTTTTTACCCTGCCACGTCTTGCCCTCGGTGGACATCCGATGCTGGCGGCGGTGCTGGCCATAGGGTGTAACAGCGGGGCTTATGTGGCAGAAATTCTGCGGGTTAATCAGAGCCTGGTCACGCGTGGACAGCGTGAGGCGGCGCGCACGCTGGGGCTAAACCGTTTATTGACGTGGTGGTACGTGATCAATCCGCAGGTGATGCGTGCAAGCCTGCCGATGCTGGTCAATGAGTTTACTATCTTGCTTAAGACCACACCCCTGGCCTCGGTGGTTGCCCTTACCGAACTGACCTATGCAGGGCAAATCGTGATTGCCCGCACCTACGAGGCGACGCAGGTGCTGCTGCTGGTGTCGGCAGGATATCTGCTGATTGCACTGCCGCTGATTGGCTTGGCGCGTCATCTTCAGGCGAAACGGAGGACGGCCTAATGGATTGGCATGCGGTTATCGACTCACTGCCTTCGCTGGGCGTTGGCATGATTTCTACGCTGAAGCTTTGTGCATTGGCTGCGTTCTGCTCGCTGCTGTGGGGCACGATAATGGCAATAGCATTTAAACGCGCCCCGCGTTTTTTGCGACGGTTGTTGCATCTCTACACCAGTTTGACGCTGGCGTTGCCGCTGCTGGTGGTTATCTATCTGCTCTATTTCGTTTTACCCGAGTACAACATCACCTTTACCTCACCGCAGGTAGGTGTGCTGGCGTTAACACTTTATTACGCGCCCTATATTGCCCAGGTTATTGGCTCTGCCGTTGAAACGTTGCCGCCAGGGCAGTGGGAAGCCTGCCGCGTATTAGGGCTGAGTTGGCGCGAACAGCTGCGCGATGTGGTGTTACCACAAACGCTGCCGCAGATGCTGTCGCCGCTGGCGGGACTGATGATTGGGCTTATCAAGGATTCAGCGCTGCTGTCGATTGTCTCGGTACAGGAGTTTATGTATGCCGCGAAGCAGGCGATTTCTACGACTTATGCGCCGCTGGAGATTTATTTGACAGTCGCGCTTTGTTACTGGCTGCTGACCAGCGTTATTGACTGGCTGGCACGCTATTTTGAACAACGCATGACGCGCTATCGTCGCGGTATGCAACACTAATCAGGAGAGAAAATATGTCGGCTGAATTTGAGCATCGTGACATTCAGTTAATTGCGGCGCGCCACGGTAAAGCTGTGCGTCTGGCCAAGGGTGAAGCGGTGCAGGTGGTTAATTTGCACGGCACGCAGGTGGTGGACTGTTGGGCCTATAACGCCAGTGATGTCAGTGAATATATGTGCATGGAAGCCACGCGGGTGTGGAATCAGCGGCTTAACCCGCAGGTTGGCGACAGCTTTATTACCAGCCAGCGTCATCCGATTTTGAC
This sequence comes from Rouxiella sp. S1S-2, assembly GCF_009208105.1. Lineage (NCBI taxonomy): Bacteria > Pseudomonadati > Pseudomonadota > Gammaproteobacteria > Enterobacterales > Yersiniaceae > Rouxiella > Rouxiella sp. S1S-2. The sequence goes on along the minus strand of NZ_WFKL01000001.1, from coordinate 3,000,074 downwards.
GCTGGTGGCAGACACTTCTCCGGGGGTGCACGACACCTTCATGGCCGCGTGCGATGCGCGTCGCTATGAGCTGCTGGGTTGCACCGAACCACACCGTAACTGCCACGACAATTTGTTTGAAGGGATGGCAGCGTTGGGTGTAACACTGCCGCACGGTAACCTGGCATCATTTAATATTTTTATGAACATTCAGGTTCAGCCGGATGGGCGCACGTTGAAGACGTTACCAACGGTGACGCGTCCGGGTGACTACATCATATTGCAGGCGGAGATGGACTGCTATGTGGCGTTTTCAGCCTGCCCGCAGGATATTGTCCCCATTCAGGGGCAGGGGGATAATACCCCGCGTGATGCCGAGTTGCGCATCCTGACGGCGGGATTTCCATCAATAAAACGTCAGGGGCCGTGGGTGCCTGAGTCAGCTCGCTAGAGATAAAAGCCAAACGGCGCTGGACCCCATTACCCGCGCCGCAGGTTACGTTTCGCGTTGATAGCGTTCGGACTGCACTTTCCTTTATCGTTCCTGCGCTCGGGCATTGCCAGAATTCGCGTTTTGTTACTTTTGAACGCCTGTTCAACGATGCTGGTTACCGTATATAATTCAATTTATGAAAATTATCCGCGTTGTTATGCTGTTATGGTTATCACTTATGCTGCCTGTTTCTGGGCTGGCAAGCAGTGGTTTGACCGGTCAGTGTCCCATGCAGGATGACGCTATGTCCCTGAGTGCCAGCGGTGCTGAGTGTGGCGACATGGCTATGCACGATATGAACAGCAAGAACGCGGTGCAAAAAGCGCCGTGCAATATGGACGCTCAGTGCCACTTTGGGGGTCTATACCATCCCGTTTCTGCCCCTGAAACACATTCTAGCCCCGAACTTTCTTATTTAACCCCCCTTTATTCTGATTCGCCTCAGGTCGGCTCTACCGACAACAACTGGCGCCCTCCCAGAGTCGTTTGACTAAACGCTGAATTAATCCGTACTTGCGTGCTTACGCAGTTAACAGTCTTTAGCCAGAATGTGCCTGTGGCCTAAAGAGCGGGATTATTGCGGCCGTGTTGAGTCAAAACGATGGAGCCTGCGACAGTTCCTTCTGAAAATTAGCCGTTGCCGTTTGGCAGGCTAAGACTCAATTTCGACGCGCCTTTCTCCGCTCGCCTTAGCCACATGCATCGTCTCTCAGGAGTCGACCATGTCTTTATATTTTAAAACGCGCCCTTTATCGCCGCGTTTAGTTCCGATTGTTGTAATGAGTTTCTTCGCTTCAGGTTCTGCCTGGGCCAGCGACATTTCATTTAATACTGCACTACAGGCCGCCATGAATCACTCATCAGCGTTGATTGCCGATCGTTCACTGATGAGCGCCAGCCAGGCTGAAACTGTGATGGCCGGGCAACTTCCCGACCCAGTATTAAAAGCCGGTATCGATAATCTTCCTGCCGATGGAGGTCATCCTTTAAGCGTCAGCGATGATGACATGACCATGCAACGCATGGGTATTGAGCAGGAGTGGGTGTCAGGAGAAAAGCGCAGCCTCGCCACTGCTGCGGGTGAGCGCAAGGTCGACAGCGCCCATTCCAGCTATCTCAGTAATCTTGCCGCTTTACGTATCCAAACCGCCTCGGCCTGGCTTTCGGCCTACTATGCGCGACTCACGTTGGAAAGTTATAACCAGTTGATTAGCCAAATGGACAGTGAGATAGCGGCCACCCGTGCCTCTTATCGCGGTGCCAATGCAACGTCCAATGACGTGGTTGAGGTGCAGTCTCAACTGACGCAGCAAAAAATTATCCGCTTGCAGGCGCAGCAGCGTTATCAGGCCGCACTCATTGCGCTTTCTCGCTGGACCGGTGTGGATGCCGACGGTGTGCAGGGTAGCTTACCGCCGTTACAAAGCAGCGTCGCCAGCTTGAGTCTGCAACAGCTTACTGTTCGACAGCCCGAACTGATTGCCGCCTCGGCAGATATTTCGCTGGCCGATGCCAATACCGCCGTGGCCAGCAGTGACCGTTCACCCAATTGGACCTGGGAAGTGGATTATCAAAACCGCAGTGCCCCGAAAACGAATATGATCTCGGTGGGAGTGAGTATTCCGCTGCCGGTCTACAGCAGCAATAAACAGGACCGCGCCGTTGAGGCGAATGCGGCATTAGGGACGCGCGCCCGTGAGTTATTTCTCGACAAGCAGCGACAAATCCAGGCCAACATCGCCGATCTCTCCTCGCAGTTAACGTTAGGTCAACAGCGTATTGCGCTGTTACAGCACGGACTTTTGCCACTGGAAACGCAAAAAGTGCAGTTGGCCGAAGCCGATTATCGCGCGGGTAATGGCGCACTCAGCAAGGTATTTGCCGCCCGGCGAGAAAAAATAGAGGCCACCCTCTCTCTGCTTGCACTACAGCAGGAGGTGGCTTTGTCGTGGGCGCAGCTGGAATACCAAGTTCTTCCGCCCGCTCTGATGGCCACCTCAGGAGTGCCAGCAGATGCAAAATAAATCGGTGATTTTCACGCTTTCGAGCGTCGCCTGCGCGATGATTTTGGTGGCGGGAGGCTATTTCGCCGGGCGCTACGTCGTCTCGGCGCAGCCATCAGTGCCGCAGGTGGCGGATACGGCATCGTTGCCCTCAGCCGGACAGAAAGTGCTTTATTGGCATGATCCGATGGTGCCACAGCAGCATTTTGATAAATCCGGTAAATCCCCCTTTATGGATATGCCGTTGGTGCCGGTATATGCCCAGGACAATCAACGTCCGGGACTGGCGATTGACCCCGCGATGCAGCAGGACCTGGGCATTCGCTTTGCCACCGTGCGCCAAACAGAAGTGCAAACCCGCCTTGAGGTGATCGGGACTACGCAGTTTGATGAATCGCTGGCCGAGGTGATTCAAACGCGGGCGACCGGCTATATCACCCGCCTTTACGCCAATGCGCCGCAGCAGCGGGTGCATCGTGGTGATCCGATTGCCTCGTTGTTTGTACCCGAATGGCTACCGGCGCAGGAGGAATATCTGGCGTTGAAGCGCGGCGGCCTCGACACGGCAATACTCAATGATTCCAAGGCTAAAATGCGCGCTCTGTCGATTCCCGCCGAGCTTATCACCGCGCTAGCTAAAACCGGTAAGGTGCAGAATAACCTGTTGATTTCGGCCCCGCGTGACGGCGTTGTCAGAGAGTTGAACGTGCGCGATGGCGCGATGGTGGCACCCGGACAAACGCTGGCCAAGGTAAACGGGTTGGGCAAGCTGTGGTTGGTGATTGACATTCCGGAGGCACTGGCAACTCAGGTGCAGGTTGGCATGCAGGTTGTCGCCACGCCCGCCAATCAGCCAAACAGAACCGTGCACGGCGAAATTCAGCAAATCTTGCCGCAAATTAACGGCAGCAGCAGGACGCTACAGGCGCGGCTCATTATCGACAATGCCAACGATGAGTGGGTGCCGGGCATGCTAATGCGGGTACAGCTCACGAAATCTGCGGGCAAGTTGGGCCTGTTGGTGCCTTCCGAAGCCATTATTTCGACCGGTAAACGTACGGTCGTGATTGTGAGAAATGACGACGGTCGTCTGCAACCTGCCCATGTCACGTTGGGGCGCGAAGTGGGGGACGACACTGAGGTTGAGAGCGGCCTGCACGCCGGGGAACAGGTCGTGGCCTCAGGGCAATTCTTGATCGACTCCGAAGCGAGCCTAAAGTCAGTTATGCCCCGCATCGACGGTGCCGAAGCGGCGGTAAACGATACCCCGACGCAAGGTTCGGTCAGTGCTGTAGGCCAACACCCCGGCGTGGATAACACTGCGCGCATTAAAACCTATCAATCTACCGGCGTCATCGAACAGGTCACGCCCGACAGCATCACGCTTTCGCATGAGGCGGTACCGGCTCTGCAATGGCCCGCGATGACCATGATGTATAAAAAACCTGCTTCGGCCGAGTTTGAGGCATTCAAACAAGGTGACAAGGTGAATTTCAGCTTCATCGCGGACGGTGACGGGTGGCAACTGACCCGCATGACAGCTGTGGGCGGGCCGAAACCATGATTGCACGTATTATTCGCGCCTCAATCAATAACCGTTTACTGGTGGTCATCGGCACACTTTTTCTGCTGGCGTGGGGTATTTATTCCCTGAGGCAAACGCCGCTCGATGCGCTGCCGGATTTATCCGACACTCAGGTGATTATCAAAGCCTCATGGCCGGGTAAAGCCCCGCAGGTTATGGAGGATCAGGTCACGTACCCTTTAACCACCACGCTACTTGGCGTGCCCGGTGCGAAAACAATCCGCGCCTGGTCATCCTTTGGCGATGCCTTCATTTATGTGCTATTTGACGACAAAACTGACCAGTATTGGGCGCGCTCCCGCGTGCTTGAGTCTCTCAATCAGGTACAAAGCCGCCTGCCGAAAGGTGCAACGCTGTCGCTTGGGCCTGATGCCACTGGCGTAGGCTGGGTTTATGAATATGCGCTGGTAGACAAAACCGGTCAGCATGACTTAGGTCAGCTGCGCGCCTTAAATGACTGGTTCCTGAAGTTTGAGCTTAAAACGGTGCCCAATGTCTCGGAAGTGGCGTCTCTGGGGGGGATGGTGCGGCAATATCAGGTGGTGCTGGATCCCGATAAAATGCGCGCCTTTGGTATCACGCAAAGCGACATCACCACCGCGTTAGGCAAGTCGAATCAGGAGACTGGCGGCTCGGTGTTGGAAATGGGCGAAGCGGACTACATCGTTAAAACCAATGGCTATCTGCACACGCCGGAGGATTTTCGTCAGGTGGTAGTGCGCAGCGACGTCAACGGAACGCCGGTGTTGTTGGGCGATGTCGCGCGTATTCAAATTGGCCCTGAAATCCGTCGCGGTATCGCCGAACTTAACGGTCAGGGCGAAGTGGCCGGTGGGGTGATTATTATGCGATCCGGCAAAAATGCGCGGGCGACAATCAATGGCGTTAAGGACAAGCTGGCCGAGCTTAAAAAGTCACTGCCGCCCGGCGTGGAGGTGGTGACCACTTATGACCGTTCAAAGCTTATCGATCGCGCGGTCGATAACCTGACCGACAAACTGATTGAGGAGTTTATTTCGGTCGGGGTTATTTGTGCGCTGTTTCTTTTTCATTTCCGCAGTGCGCTGGTGGCCATTCTTGCGCTGCCGGTCGGCGTGTTGGCGGCTTTTATTGCCATGCATTATCAGGGCGTTAATGCCAACCTGATGTCGCTCGGCGGCATCGCGATTGCCATTGGTGTCATGGTTGATGCTGCCATTGTGATGGTCGAAAACACCCATAAACACCTTGAAAGGCATGAGGGCAAAGTGCTTACCGGCCAACAGCGGTGGGAGGTGATTGCCGACTCGGCGGTTGAGGTAGGGCCTGCGCTGTTCTTCTCGTTGCTAATCATCACGCTGTCGTTTATTCCGGTGTTTTCACTCGAGGGGCAGGAGGGCAAGCTGTTTAGCCCGCTGGCGCTCACCAAAACCTACACGCTGGCGGCGGCGGCGCTGCTTTCCATTACCTTGGTGCCGGTATTGATGGGCTGGCTTATCCGTGGACGTATTCCTCATGAAAACGCTAATCCGCTTAACCGGTTTTTAATTCGTATTTACCGGCCGGTGCTGGAGCAAGCGTTGAACCATCCGTGGGCCACGCTGTTGCTTGCCCTGGTACTGCTCGGGCTGACCGCTGTGCCGCTCTCGCAACTGGGCGGGGAGTTTATGCCGCCGTTGGATGAAGGTGATTTGCTGTATATGCCGACCGCACTGCCAGGTCTGTCGGCGGAAAAAGCCGCTCAGCTGCTGCAGGTTACCGACAGGCTTATTAAAACGGTGCCGGAAGTTGACACGGTGTTTGGCAAAGCGGGGAGAGCAGACAGCGCCACCGATCCCGCGCCGCTGGAGATGTTTGAAACCATGATCCAGTTCAAGCCGCGTACCCAGTGGCGACAGGGAATGACGCCTCAAAAACTGGTGGCCGAGTTGGACCGGATTGTGCAGGTTCCCGGCCTGTCAAACGTGTGGGTACCGCCCATCCGCAACCGTCTGGATATGCTCTCAACCGGTATCAAAACGCCAGTGGGTATCCGTATCTCTGGCCCGAGTTTGGCGCAAATCGACACGATCGCCGATCAGGTTGCCGCCGCCGTACGTCCGGTGAGTGGCGTGACGTCGGCGTTTGCCGAGCGGCTGAACGGCGGGCGATATATCGACGTCGCTATCGACAGAGTGAGGGCGGCGCGCTACGGCTTAGCGGTGGGTGACATCGAGGACGTGATTGCCTCTGCCATTGGCGGTGAAAACGTCGGTGAGGTGCTAAATGGCCGCACGCGTTTCCCAATCAATGTGCGTTATCCACGGGAAGTGCGCGATTCAGTCGAGAAACTGCGTCAATTGCCGATGGTGCTGGCCAGCGGGGCGCAAATTCAGCTGGGCGATGTCGCTAGGCTGAGTGTTACCGACGGACCCACGATGATCCGCAGCGAGGATGCTCGTCTGGCGGGCTACGTTTATGTTGACCTGCGCAACACAGACCTGCAAACCGCGGTCCGCAATATGCAGGCGGCGGTAGGGAAAGCGGTGGCGCTACCGGCGGGATATTCGCTCTCCTGGTCGGGGCAGTTCGAGTATTTGCAACGCGCTGAATCCACCTTAAAAACGGTCATTCCCGCCACGCTGGCAATTATCTTGGTGCTGCTGTTCCTGACCTTCAACTCAATTTCAGAAGCCTTGCTGCTGATGCTGACCATTCCCTTCGCGCTGATTGGCGGATTCTGGCTGATTTGGGTCCTCGGGCACGCTATTTCAGTCGCCACCGCCGTTGGATTTATCTCGCTGGCGGGCGTTTCAGCCGAATTTGGCGTGGTGATGCTGATGTATCTGAAAGAAGCGCTGAACAAACGACTGCAGGCCGGAGAAACGCTGAGTCATGCGCTGCTGCTGGCGGCAATCCGCGAAGGTGCGGTGCAGCGTGTTCGTCCAAAAGCCATGACCGTTGCGGTGATATTGGCCGGTCTGCTGCCCATCATGCTGGGCCACGGAACCGGCTCAGAGGTGATGCAGCGCATTGCCGCGCCGATGGTCGGCGGCATGATAACGGCGCCGCTGCTGTCGATGTTAGTTATCCCCGTTGCCTGGCTGCTGGTGCAGCGTCGGGCACTGCGTCGTCAATCTCTTCAACCCTTAACGCCCGCTTCGGGCACTCAACCCTCCGATAAGGAATGACCATGAACATAAATAAAATGACTCTGCTTGCCGCTGCACTCTCTGCTGCATTCTCTGCCGGTTTTAGCCTCTCAGCATTTGCGGACACCCACACCATGAATAATCCAAATTCGATGGCTGGCATGAATATGAACATGCCGATGACGACAATGTCGGAGAAAAAACCTTCATCTACAGCGGCGTTAACTGACGCTACCGTCGTGAACGTTGATAAAAATACCGGCATGATCACCTTGAAACACGGCGCACTGTCGAACATCCACATGCCTGCGATGACTATGGCTTATAAGGCCAAAAACGCCGAAATGCTGGACAGCGCGAAGGCGGGGGCCAAAGTGAAAGTACACGTCGAGAATGTGGATAACACGTTAACCATTACCACGCTGCAAGATCAGCAGGAGTAGGCACTGTTGTTAGGTGGGGGACACTCCACCTGTTTTTCTACCCCTGTATGCGTCATCTAAAAGAGTAAATTTATGCCTTATCAGTTCACATTGACGGGTTTGGTGATGATTTTGATTGGCTGGGTGACTATGCCACCACTGTTGTTTGGGTAACATGTTGATATCAAATACCCAATACAGTGAGAAATCAAATGCAATTAACGAGTCAAAGTTTTCGCGAGGGTGAGCCTATCCCAGGTGAATTCGCCTTTGCTGTCCCTAATGGGGCCAGCCATATCGAGCTTTCTTCCAATAACAATCCACACTTGGCCTGGCGCGATGCACCTGCCGGAACGCAGTCATTTGTACTGGTGTGTCATGACCCCGATGTGCCAGGCAAGGCTGACGACGTTAATCAGGAAGGAAAAGAGGTGCCAGCCGCTCTGCCGCGCATCACTTTTCACCACTGGTTACTACTGGACATTCCTGCAAATTTAAGCGAGATTGCCGCCGGTTCACATTCCAATACCGTCACGCCACAGGGGAAAGCGGGCCCGGATGCGCCAGAAGGTCTGCGTCACGGCATCAATGATTACACCCTTTGGTTCGCAGGCGATGCGCAGATGGCCGGTAATTATTTTGGTTATGATGGCCCCTGTCCGCCGTGGAACGATACAATAGTTCATCATTACACGTTTACCCTTTATGCTCTGGATACGCCTAAATTGGATGTTCAAGGTGATCTCACTGGGCCAAACGTTGTACAGGCGCTAAAGGAAGCCAACGTGTTGGCACAGGCAAGTATTACCGGCCTGTATTCGCTGAATCCTGACGTGAAGTGATATTGTTCAATATTGGGGGGTAAAGTGAATCACGCGATGCTAACGCTATCTGAAATGACGACGACCCTCGATAATCGCAGCGGTGGCGTCAGTCCGCTACCGTCTGGCGCGCCGATTGTGCTGCGTGGGTTGTGCAGCCTTGCACAGCCCTATCTGCGTCGCGCACAGTACATTCCGCACTTCTATTTTCAGGACGCAACGCTGCTGCTTATCGTTTCCGGCACGCTCGGTCTGAGTAACGCAACGGATGACTTTACTGTCGATAGCAACGATTCTTTGCTGCTGGTAAAACCGGGCACCTGGGCTAATTTGCATAAGACGCCGACGGGGGCGCAGCAGTGTTTCCGTTCTGTTTACCTGACCTTTAGCGGCGAATTGCTGGAACATTTCCAGCGTGAACGGCCCCATGCCGAACCCAAAGGCCTTAATACCGTGCAATCTACACCGCTGGATACTGACCTTAAAACGACGTTGGAGTGGGTTTGCAACAGCATACTGTCACCGGATATTAGCGAAGATCGCCTGCGTTTTCGTTTGCTTGATCTGCTTGCGGCACTGGCCGAACGCGGCCTGGTGTTTAGCCAGTATCAGGCCCCTAGTACGGCAAGCCGAGTACGTCTAATGCTCAGTGAGAACCCTGCACATCCTTGGACAGCGCGGGAAGTGGGGCGCGCACTGGCGATGAGTGAAGCCACGCTGCGCCGACGTTTATCTGAGGAGCAGGTGCGTTTTGACGAGTTGCTGATTGAGGTGAGAATGCACCACGGTTTGATGCTGCTGCAGAGTACCGATTGGAGCATTATTCAGGTGGCAGAGGCCTGCGGTTATCTTTCTCGCGCTCGATTTACCGAGCGATTTACTAAGCGTTTCGGGTATCTGCCTTCTTCAGTTAAATAATCCAATCGCCGCTGATAATTTACAGCTCGCTAAGCTGCGCCACCATGCGAAACACATCTTCCTGAGCCACCGGGATAACCGAGCGGTGCAAAATTAAGCCTTCTATCAGCGCGTCAAGCGCGACGGCAGCTAGCGGCGAAAAATGGCGTTCGAGCGACGCGCGGCTCTGGCTCATCCAGTTTTTCATCACCTGCTTCATCACCGGCGTACGGCAGGCATAACTATACAGTTCATAGCTTAGCTGATTGGTTTTATCCCCTGCGGTAACATCACCAAAAATGATCTCCACAATGGCCTGACGGGCCTGTGTCATGTCCTGCGCGCGCTCTAGCGTGGCGGCAAAAGCGGTAAACGCGTCCTGCGCCAACCTGCTAAAGGCCTCAAGCAACAGCTCCTGCATACTCGGAAAATAATAGGTCACCGAGCCGAGTGGAATAGCGGCGCACTGCGCTATTTTTCGATACGTAGTGCCGTCAACGCCGTGCAGCGCAATCGTATCAAGCGTGGCGCGCACAATGGTGGTTCTGCGCTGAGGGTCTTGCTGCCAGGTTTTACGCGGGGCGGTGGCCATAAAAATCTCCTTAATCGGCAAGCACGGTAGCACAGTGGTCATATTTGTACAAATGTACGAATATGTGCTTGACATCAATTTGTACGAATGTACGATTTATTGCCGTGCAAAGGCACAAACCGCTGTGATGGGCAGGGGATAAGCCTGCCTGCCATCAGTCGTGAATCAATAACGCATGAATTAAGAACTTGTGAATGAGCAACTAAAGGCGATTTATGAATAAAGTGACCGGTGTGGAAGATGGCGTTTTATACGATGCTAACTATGATAGTGCGCTGATTGAAATGAGAAAAACGGCCAAGACAATCTGCTATGACTACAACCATACGCGACCGGGGGATGACGAAACGCGCAGCGCACTGCTTGACGCTCTGTTGGGTCAGCGTGGCGATAGCATCGTGATTGAGCCGCCCTTTTATTGTGACTATGGCAAGAATATCTTCGTGGGCGAAAACTTTTATGCCAACCACAATCTGGTGATTTTAGACGGCGCAACGGTCACTTTTGGCGATAACGTATTTATTGCGCCCGGCGTGGGCATTCATACCGCCGGTCATCCGATTGACGCGGAGCGGCGCAATAAAGGGCTAGAGTTTGCGCTGCCGGTCACCGTCGGCAGCAATGTGTGGATTGGGGCGGCGGTCACTATTTTACCCGGTGTGACCATTGGCGATAACACCGTTATTGGCGCGGGCAGCGTGGTGACGCGAAATATTCCGGCAAACGTGGTGGCGGTGGGCAATCCTTGCCGCGTCCTGCGGCCTATTACTCAACAAGACGGCGAATAATCCTGTGCATTACAGGCTCCAGGACTGAGTGGAGCGGCGAATAATCGGCGCAACCTCATCGCCGAGCAGCTCAATTGACTGCTTCATTGACGCGTGTTCAGTCGAGCTGGAGCTCATTTGCAGCGTAATACGCGCCACGCCGCCGAGTGCTTCGCTGGCCGCGAGCATTTTGGCCGCCACCGTGGGCGCATCGCCGATTAAAAATGCGCCATGCGGACCACACATCGCCTCGAACTGGGCGCGAGTTGCCGGTGAGCGGCCGCGTTCACGCCCAATTTCGGTAAACATGTATCGCCAGCCAGGATAGAAACTCTCCTTGGCTTCCTCAGTGGTGTTACCCACAAAACCCAGCGCGTGCACGCCGACTTTTAGCTTCTCGGGTGAGTGACCGGCCTGGCGTCCGGCTTCGCGGTAGAGGTCAACCAGCGGACGAAAACGGCTAAAATCACCGCCGATAATCGCCACCATCAGCGGCAAACCCAGCGTTCCCGCACGCGCAAAAGACTGCGGTGTACCGCCTACGCCGAGCCACACAGGAAGTTGTTCCTGATAGGGACGGGGGTAGATGCCTTGTCCGGTCAGGGCTGGTCGATGGCGACCCGACCAATTGACGTGGGTATTTTCGCGGATTTGCAGCAGTAACTGCAGCTTTTCGATGAACAGCGAGTCGTAATCTTCGAACTTAAAGCCAAACAGCGGATAGGCTTCACCAAACGAGCCGCGGCCAACCACGATTTCGGCTCTGCCTTTAGCGAGAAGGTCCAGGGTCGCAAACTCCTGAAATACCCGCACCGGATCGGCAGCGCTGAGCACCGTCACGGCGCTGGTTAATCGAATGTTTTTAGTTCGCGCCGCCGCGGCCGCCAAAATGATAGCCGGGGCCGAATCCAGAAACTCGGGGCGATGATGCTCACCAATCCCGAACACGTCTAACCCGACCTTGTCGGCGGTTTCAACTTCTTCGAGCAGGTTGTCAAGCCGCTCACTGGCGGAAAGCACCTCGCCCGTAGCGGGGTTGGGCAAACGTGCCACAAAACTGTCAATGCCGATTTCCATGGTGAATGCAGACCTCGTGTTATCGTTCTGGCTGCCGCGACGGGCAAGTAGCGTGTTGCTTTATCTGTTAAGAAAGCGAATTTGTTAAGAAAGTGAAGCAATCAGTTCTTGCGCATTGGCAATGGCAGTTGCCTTTGCTTCATCACCACGGCTGAGGCCTTCAGCGCGAATAAAGGTGACATCGGTCAGGCCGATAAAACCCAGTACCCCCTTTAGGTAGGTTTCTTGATGCTCGAGGAACGCCGCTGGGCTTTCTCCGGTATAAAAACCGCCGCGTGAAGAAACTACGAACACTTTTTTCCCTTTTGGCAGCAGGCCTTCCGGGCCGTTAGCACCGTATTGGAAGGTGCGGCCTGCCACACAAACACGGTCAATCCAGGCTTTCAACTGTGAGGGGATAGAAAAGTTGTACATCGGCGCACCAATAACAATAACGTCTGCGGCGAACAGGTCGTCGATGTAAGCCCCGCCGAGCGCCAAGTCTGCACCCAACGCCGCCTCAGTCACTTCAGCGCCCTGGAAGGCGGCAATGTGTTTATCTGAAAGGTGCAGGGCCGGGTCACGAACCAGGTCACGATATTGAACGCTTGCCTCAGGGTGCAGTGCCTGCTGGCGTGCCACGGTCTCGGCTGACAGTGCACGGCTTACGGAATAATCACCAAGAATGCTGGAATCGATGTGAAGAATTGACATAAAGTGAACCCCTGATTGTTTAAATGTAATTGACGTGTTGAACACGATCACTACTATCTCACTCTGCTTGTCACCTGAGTAGCCGTTATATTTCGATGCAATCCATCGGTCATGCCGATAGTTAACAATCCTTGTTTAAAGGTCGTGCCATGCTAGACGGTATTTCCCTCGATCAACTTCGCACCTTCGTCGCCGCCGTCGATGAAGGCAGCTTCTCGGCCGCTGCACGTAAAATGTATCGGGCGCAGTCGGTGATTAGTGACTTGATTAAAGGGCTTGAGGGGCAGATGGGCGTGTTGCTGTTCGACCGTTCAGGACGCTATCCCAAGCTGACACCGGCAGGCGTGGTGCTGCTGGCTGACGCCCGCGGCATTATTGCCGGTATTGATTTTATGAAGGCGCGCGCACGAGGCATGTCCTCTGGGCTGGAAGCGGAACTCTCGGTGGTGGTTGACGTATTCTTTCCGCTTGAAGCTATCACCTCGGCGGCCAAGGCGTTTCGCGAACAGTTTCCCGGTACGCCGCTGCGGCTGTTTGTTGAGGCGCTGGGCGGAGGATATCAACAAATTCTGAACGGTAATGCCAGCGTAGGTATTTTAGGGCCGCTGCCGACGATGCCTGCTTCGTTAACCGGAGAGCGGTTGACCGACGTGCAGTTAGTGATGGTGGCCTCGCCGGCGCATCCGCTGGCGCAGTTTACCGGCACTGTGCCGAAATCAGAGCTTTCAAAACACGTTCAGTTGGTGCTTACCGACCGTTCGGAGCTGTCGGCGGGACAGGAATTTGGGGTGATTTCGCCCTCTACCTGGCGGCTCGGCGATCTGTTTGCCAAACATGCTTTTTTGCTCGATGGATTAGGGTGGGGCAGCATGCCATCGCGGGTGGTTGAGCGTGATATTCACGAAGGTCGACTGGTGAAATTATTGATTGAGGACGTGCCGACGGGAGGGCTTAATTTGCCGATGTTTGGCGTGTATTCGACGTCATCGCCTCCGGGGCCGGCGAGTCGTTGGCTTATTGAGCGTCTTAAGAATCTCTGTCCGGGCAAGCATTTTACGATTTGAAAAAATGCTGAAACTGCTCTTCGTGAAAGCCGGTGATGGTGGCAATGGCCTGACAGGAAAGGCCCAGCTCGTAGAGGCTGATGACCTGTGAATGTTCTTTGGTGTTTGAACAGATAACTCTCAGGGGAGCGAGATTACCCCGAGAGGCATTACCCAACATGTCCGACTGCAGGCGGGTCGCTAATTTTTCTTTCAGCACAATCGTTTATCCCTTTCTCAGGCACGGCTCGGAAACTGTAAATTCTTTTATATGAATGACTAAATAGCGCTTAATGGATGAAAATGCGGGAAAAGAGTAGGCCCCTTTCCCCGCTAAAGACCGTTAGATGTCAAATCTGTCCAGATTCATCACTCTTGTCCACGCTGCCACAAAGTCTTTAACAAATTTCTCTTTGGCATCGCCGCTGGCATAAACCTCTGCCGCCGAACGCAAAATCGCATTCGATCCAAACACCAGGTCTGCACGGGTTGCGGTGAATTTAACTTCTCCGCTTAAACGATCGCGTCCTTCAAACAGCTCTTGAGAGCCGTCCACCGCTTTCCACTGATTGCGCATGTCCAGCAGGTTCACAAAGAAATCAGTGTTAAGTTCGCCCACTTTGTCAGAGAAAACGCCGCGCTGAGTGCTGTCGTAATTTGCACCGAGTGCGCGCAGCCCGCCAACCAACACGGTCAACTCCGGCACGGTAAGCGTCAACTGCTGCGCCTTGTCAATCAACAGGCTTTCGGTTGGCGTTTTGCCGTGAACGCCGCGATAGTTGCGGAACCCGTCGGCTTTGGGTTTGAGCAGGTCAAAGGATTCAACGTCCGTCTGACTCTGACTTGCATCTACACGACCCGGGGTGAAAGGCACCTCAATGTCAACGTTTACCGCTTTAGCTGCCTGCTCCACACCCACCACACCGGCAAGAACAATAACGTCGGCCAACGAGGCTTTCTGCAACTCTTTCTGAATAGATTCCAGCGTTGGTAGAACGCGAGAGGCTGTGGCGTTAACTTCCCATTCTCTTTGCGGCAACAGCGCCAGACGCGCACCGTTTGCGCCACCGCGTTTATCGCCACCGCGGAAGGTCGAGGCCGAGGCCCAAGCGACCGAGGTCAGTTCACTGACGGAGAGGCCAGAAGCGGCAATTTTTTCTTTAATCAGCGCGATATCGCTGGCCGTTGGATGATAAACCGGCTGTGGCAGAGGGTCTTGCCAAATCAGATCTTCTTTTGGCACTTCGGGTCCGATGTAACGCGCCTTCGGCCCCATATCTCTATGCGTTAATTTGTACCAGGCGCGGGCAAAGGACTCATTAAATGCCTGAGGATCGTTGAGGAAACGACGTGAAATTCTTTCGAATTCTGGGTCGAAACGCAACGTAAGGTCAGTCACTAGCATGGTTGGCTTGTGTTTTTTGGCTGAGTCAAAGGCATCGGGAATAATATCCGGCGCATCAGCTGCTTCAAACTGTATGGCACCCGCTGGGCTGCGCGTTTGAACCCACTCATATTTGAAGAGGTTTTCGAAGAAGTAGTTACTCCACTGCGTTGGCGTCTGCGACCAGATAACTTCCAGACCTGAGGTAATGGAATCAGAACCTACACCACTGCCGTAGGTGCTGGCCCAACCGAGGCCCTGTGCTTCAATGGGCGCGGCTTCAGGGTCGTCACCGACGTGGGTGGCTTCGCCTGCGCCGTGGGTTTTGCCCAGCGTATGGCCGCCAGCGATTAGCGCGACGATCTCTTCATCGTTCATGCCCATGTTGCCAAAGGTGGCGCGAATGGCCGGTGCTGCCGAGGCGGGGTCACCACTGTGATTTGGGCCTTCAGGGTTAACGTATATTAGCCCCATTTCAGTTGCGCCCAACGGCGACTGAGCCAGCGATTCCGGGTGACGATGTTCAAGCCACTCTGTTTCGTCACCCCAGTTGATGTCGAGATCCGGTTCCCAAACGTCCTGGCGTCCTGCGCCAAAACCGAAGGTGCGGAAGCCGGAGTTTTCCAGAGCCACGTTACCGGCAAGGATATACAGGTCGGCCCAGGAAATTTTTTGACCATACTTTTGTTTGACTGGCCACAGCAGACGGCGTGCTTTATCGAGACTGACGTTGTCTGGCCAGGAGTTCAAGGGTGCAAAGCGTTGCTGACCGCGCCCAGAACCGCCACGCCCGTCAACTGAACGATAGGTGCCGGCGCTGTGCCATGCCATACGAATGAAAAGGCCAATGTAGCTGCCCCAGTCAGCGGGCCACCAAGGTTGCGATTCTGTTAGCAATGCCTTCAAATCACCTTTGAGGGCGTAATAGTCTAATTTCGCGAACTCGTCACGATAGTTAAAATCTTCGCCCAACGGGTTTGAGCGGTTTGAGTGTTGGTTCAGCAGGTCAACTCTTAACTGATTGGGCCACCAGTCTCGATTATTTGTCCCACCGCCTGCAGTTTCATTAGGGTTGTTTTGATGAAAAGGACATTTACCAGTTGGTGCTTCTCGGTCTGCTTCAACGATAGGTTTTGCAGCTTTTTCTGTTTCATTTGAATTGCTCACAGGAATACCCCTTTATTTGATTTCCGTATCTACGATATACACGGCCATTGATAAGTCATACCTGTATTACTCTATGGATTTGATAGCCTTTGCCCTTGGTAGTTGACTATACATAAATGAAATTTATAGATTGTGAGGGAGGACTAAAGGCAAAAATAATAATAGCCAAAGATTTGTAGGGTTTCTGAGAGTTTGATCTGTTGAGCCGTACAAGCCTCTTCCTCCAGTGAAAAAAGCGGGGGAGAGAGGCTAAAGCGTAAGCACACCAACAGCCTGTGGCGTTGTTTTATGGGGTAAGTACCCTCGCCAAAGAGTGGGGAGGGTTGTGGGGTTAGGTGTTTAGCACATCAACCAATCGTCATCAAACTCGCATTTCCGCCGGCGGCCGCGGTGTTAACACTCAGTGAACGTTCAATCAGCAGGCGTTCAAGCAGAATGTTGGTTTCTCCGCGTGCGAATCCTTGCACCGAAACAATCGCACCGGAACGTTTCGCCAAGGTCTGACACAGGTCGCGCAGTTGGTCTGCGTCACCGTGATAAATCACGGCGTCAAACTCAAGGTCAGCGTTCTCCCAGTCGGTGGCGAAATCGATACGTGCCTGAACCACCTTAGGCAAACGCGTGAACAATTCTCGCTGCACGCTGGCTTCAGGCCAAAGTACGCGACAGCCGGTCGAGGTTGCCGCGGCGAGCTGAATCAACGCATCATGGGTATTGTCGGACAGGGCCAGTACGCGTTCGCGCGGCAGCAGGGCGTAAGTATTGCGCTCTCCCGTGGGTCCCTGCAGCGTGCGCAGTGTTCCACCCTGACTCCATTGTGCAAAATCGCCACACAGCGCTGTAATCGCAGGCTCATCTTTTGCAGCCCAGTCACTCAAAGCCTGATGCGGTTCCAGCAGTGCATTACGTACACTGGCATCAAGTGGCATGGGGTTTATCTCCCGATTGAGCAGGCTGTTGATGGCTTGTTCAGGACGGTTTGCCAGCAGGCGATAAAGGTACAGCGGTCCACCGGCTTTAGGGCCCGTGCCCGAAAGGCCTTCGCCACCAAACGGCTGTACGCCCACTACGGCACCCACCATATTACGGTTAACGTAGAGGTTACCGACCTTGGCCCGCGAGGTGACGCGCTGAATCGTCTCGTCGATGCGTGTATGTATGCCCAACGTCAGGCCATAACCCGCCTTATTGATCTGGTCGATCAGCGCATCAAGATTTTGACGGGTGTAGCGCACCACGTGCAGCACGGGGCCAAAAATCTCTTTCTTCATTTCATCAAAGCCGTTGAGTTCGATAAGCGTTGGCTTGATAAAGGTGCCGCGCGACCACTCTTTGCTGTCGTCGGCGTTATTTTGCGCCGCCTGATACACCTTACGACCTTTGGCGCGCAGGGCTTCGATGTGTTTCTCGATGTTAGCCTTGGCTTCGGCGTCAATCACCGGACCAATGTCAGTAGAGAGGCGCTCAGGATTACCCATGCGGCACTCGGCCATCGCGCCGCGCAACATTTGCAGCGTATGTTCAGCCACGTCTTCCTGAATACACAGCACACGCAGGGCAGAACAACGCTGACCGGCGCTGTCGAAGGCCGAGGCAACCACGTCGGTCACCACCTGTTCGGTGAGTGCAGAAGAGTCAACAATCATGGCATTTAAACCACCGGTTTCGGCAATCAGCGGCGTTGGGCGACCCTGTGCGTCGAGGCGTCCTGCTATGTTGCGCTGCAGAATTCCAGCCACGTCGGTGGAACCGGTAAACAGCACGCCGTGAACGCGCTCGTCATTCACCAACCGCGCACCCACTGTTTCGCCCCGTCCGGGCAGCAGCTGCAGCACGCCCGCAGGCACACCGGCTTCAATCATAATACGCACCGCACTGGCGGCAACCAGCGGCGTTTGCTCGGCAGGTTTTGCCAATACGCTGTTGCCCGCGGCCAGCGCGGCAGCAATTTGTCCGGTGAAGATAGCCAGCGGGAAGTTCCACGGACTGATACACACCACAGGACCTAGAGGGCGATGGCTATCGTTGCTGAACGCCTCTTCGATTTGCTCTGCGTAATAGTGCAGGAAATCAACCGCTTCACGCACTTCGGCAATGGCGTTATTAAAGGTTTTTCCCGCCTCACGCACCAGCACGCCGAGCAGATTTTGCATCTGCGACTCCATCAACTCACCGGCGCGGTGCAAAATGGCCGCGCGCTCCTGCGGCGGTGTGGCAAACCAGATAGCGCCCGCATGGGAGGCGCAGTCCAGGGCGAGGCTGATTTCTGCGTCGGTGGTTTCGCGCACCTGACCGACAATATCCGTCGGCTCGGCGGGGTTAATCACGTTTTCAACCGTTGAGCCTGCAAGTTCACCGTCGGGCAGTGCAGCGCCAAGAATAGGCTCTGCACGCAGCGGATGTGCCGCACTGGTCAATAGGGCGCTTGAAAGCGACGCCAAACGGTGCTCGTTTGACATGTCAAGACCGGCAGAGTTGGCGCGATTTGCGCCGTACAAATTGCGCGGCAGGGCGATGCGCGGATGCGGCAACCCCACCTGTCCCTCTTCGGCAGCCAGTTGTTCAACTGCTTTAACCGGATCCGCTACCAGCTCGTCCAGAGGCAACGTGGCGTCGGCAATGCGGTTGACGAACGACGTGTTGGCCCCGTTTTCAAGCAGTCGGCGTACCAGATAGGCCAACAGCGTTTCATGCGTCCCCACCGGCGCATAGATGCGGCAAGGGCGGTTCAGTTTACCGTCGGAAATTTTACCCACGACCTGCTCATAAAGCGGCTCACCCATACCGTGCAGGCACTGGAACTCATACTGCCCCGGATAGTAGTTGTTGCCCGCCAGCTGATAAATCGCCGCCAGCGTGTGCGCGTTGTGGGTCGCAAACTGTGGATAAATCAGGTTAGGCACCGCCAGTAACTTGCGCGCGCAGGCCAGATAAGAGACGTCGGTATACACCTTACGGGTATAGACCGGATAGTCTTCAAGGCCATCAACCTGAGCGCGTTTGATTTCGCTGTCCCAATAGGCGCCTTTTACCAGACGAATCATCAAACGACGGCGGCTGCGCTGCGCCAGCTCGATCAGATAGTCGATAACCATCGGGCAGCGCTTTTGATAGGCCTGAATAACAAATCCGATGCCGTTCCAACCTGCCAATTCTGGCTCAAAGCACAGTTTTTCCAGCAGATCGAGGGAGATTTCCAGACGGTCGGCCTCTTCGGCGTCGATATTAATGCCGACGTCATACTGGCGTGCCTGCAGAGTCAGAGAAAGCAGGCGGGGATAAAGCTCTTCCATCACGCGCTCGTACTGCGCGCGGCTGTAGCGCGGGTGCAGCGCCGACAGCTTGATCGAGATGCCCGGACCTTCATAAATCCCGCGACCGTTAGAGGCTTTGCCGATGGCGTGAATCGCCTGTTGATAAGACACCAGGTAAGCCTGGGCATCCTTTTCAGTCAGCGCCGCTTCTCCGAGCATGTCGTAGGAGTAGCGGAAACCTTTGTCTTCGTGCTTGCGGGCATTGGCCAGCGCCTGCGCGATAGTTTCACCGGTTACAAACTGTTCGCCCATCAGACGCATCGCCATGTCCACGCCTTTGCGGATCAGCGGTTCACCGCCTTTGCCAATAATACGGCTCAGCGAGTTTGAAAGTTTGGCTTCATTGTGGGTAGCGACCAGCCGGCCGGTAAACAGCAGACCCCAGGTGGCGGCGTTGACGAACAAAGAAGGGCTGCGGCCAAGGTGTGACTGCCAGTTGCCGTTGCTGATTTTGTCGCGGATCAGCGCATCGCGCGTTGGTTTGTCGGGAATACGCAACAGCGCCTCGGCCAGGCACATCAGCGCCACGCCCTCGAGGGAGGAGAGTGAGAACTCCTGCAGCAGGCTTTGCACCATACCGGCGCGACCGTTTGCACTTTTTTGGTGACGAAGCGCGTTGGCGAGGTCATAGGCCAGCTTGTGCGCGGCGCTGTCTGCAGCCGGGGACAAACGCGCTTGTTCGAGCAGCATGGCAACCGATTCTGGCTCTGGGCGGCGATAGGCGGCGGTAATGGCCGAACGGCTCACCGACTGAGGATGCACCTGCTCGGCGAAGTCGAGGAATGGCTGGTGTTCAATCGCCACAGGCGCGGCGGCGTCTTCGTTATCGACCGCGTTAGCGCCGGTCATATTGAGCAGGCCAGTGCCTGATTCAAGCTGCTCAAGATACGAGTAGATAGCCTGTTTGATAAGCCAGTGGGGCGTGCGGTCGATGCCCTGCGCGGCGATTTTTATTCTGTCACGCGTCGCTTCATCAAGCTTCACGCCCATAGTCGTCGTTGCCATTCCCAAGAACTCCGTTGTCAGTAAACCTGTTATTTTCGCTACTATCTGCGATGTTGCAACTTTGTGCAACCTTGTTAAATGCAGGAACCATGCCGAAGGTGAAATTAGTGATCAAATTAACAAAAAAATAACGGCATGATTGTTGCTTAATTTATTTGCAGGGTTGTACCAAGTGCAACTTGCTGAGGTTGGGCAAGTGAAAAAGATGCAACTCCGTGTCACAACTTTGCAGTTTTAAGGTTGGCACATTGTTCAATGAGCGTTAAAAGTCTTGGCCTGCAGAACGTGCTCCACTAGTATCCTCGGGCTGAAAAATTTTGTAGCACGTTAGAAAGGACGAGGGCGCCTGCACATTTCGCGGCAAACTCTTAGAGATGCGGACAGGGTAATTCTGCGTTTCGGGTGGAACTGATAATTAAAGAAAATACATGGAGAACTTGCATGACAATGAACACACCAATGCTGGTGACATTTTGTGTCTATATTTTTGGCATGATTTTAATTGGGCTTATCGCCTATTTACGCACTAAAAACTTTGACGACTATATCCTCGGTGGCCGTAGCTTGGGCAGTTTCGTTACCGCGCTCTCTGCCGGCGCTTCTGATATGAGCGGTTGGCTGTTAATGGGGTTACCGGGCGCGATTTTTGTTTCGGGGATTTCAGAAAGCTGGATTGCCATCGGTTTGACTCTCGGTGCTTATCTCAACTGGAAGCTGGTCGCCGGGCGCCTGCGGGTGCACACCGAGGCCAACAATAACGCCTTGACGTTGCCGGACTATTTCACTCACCGTTTTGAAGATTCCAGCAAACTGCTGCGCATTATCTCCGCCGTAGTTATTTTGATTTTCTTCACGATTTACTGTGCATCTGGCGTGGTAGCCGGTGCCCGTCTGTTTGAAAGCACCTTCGGTATGACCTATGAAACTGCACTGTGGGCCGGTGCGGCGGCGACCATCATCTATACCTTCATCGGCGGATTCCTGGCCATTAGCTGGACCGACACCGTGCAGGCTACGCTGATGATCTTCGCGCTGATCCTCACGCCGGTTATCGTTATTCTGGCGGTGGGCGGTATTGACTCCTCAATGTTGGTTATCAGCGCTAAGAACCCTGAATACACCGATATGTTTAAAGGCATGAATCTGGTTGCGATTTTATCGCTGCTGGGCTGGGGACTTGGCTATTTCGGTCAACCGCATATTTTGGCGCGCTTCATGGCCGCAGACTCGCACCATACTATTAAAAATGCGCGTCGCATCAGCATGACCTGGATGATCTTGTGTCTGGCGGGGACCATCGCGGTGGGCTTTTTCGGTATTGCCTATTTCGCCAATAATCCGGGTGAGGCCGGGAACGTGACGCAAAATGGTGAACGCGTATTTATCGAATTGGCGAAAATCCTGTTTAATCCGTGGATAGCGGGTGTGCTGCTTTCTGCCATTCTCGCCGCAGTGATGAGTACGTTGAGCTGCCAGCTACTGGTGTGCTCAAGCGCGATAACAGAAGACTTGTATAAAGCATTTCTGCGTAAGGACGCCAGCCAGAAGGAACTGGTGTGGGTCGGTCGTTTAATGGTGCTGGTGGTGGCGGTGGTAGCCATCGCGCTGGCGGCCAACCCTGAAAATAAAGTGCTGGGTCTGGTGAGCTATGCGTGGGCCGGTTTTGGCGCAGCGTTTGGCCCGGTTATCTTGATTTCCGTGATGTGGTCGCGTATGACCCGCAACGGCGCGCTGGCCGGGATGATAGTCGGGGCAGTGACCGTGCTGGTATGGAAAAACTACGGCTGGCTGGACCTGTATGAAATTATCCCCGGCTTCGCTTTCGCCTGCATTGCCATCGTAGTGGTCAGTCTGATGGGGCGCAAACCTTCCGCCGCAGTCGAAAAACGCTTTAACGCCGCAGAAGCGGAGTACCGCACGGTTTAATTCATTAATATTATAATTTATTGATAGTTAGGCATTAAACCCTTTTCTTCGGCTCAACGGCGAGGGAAGAGGGTTTTTTATTTCGTCACCAATCTTAATTTAACCTTAAGAAATCACACAATACGCAATAACTATTTTCGAAAATCCTACAGTCTCCACTTGTATTTATTTCCAATGGAATGATAATCACAATCGTTTTCATTTTTACCCTTCTTTACAGTTGTACGCAGGTTGCAATATCGACTTTGTGCTTTCAAACCCGTTTTCGGAGTCACCGCTATGTTTGTTCCCTTTTTAATTATGTTCCGCGAAGGGCTGGAAGCCGCCTTGATAGTCAGCCTGATTGCCAGCTATCTAAAAAGGACTCAGCGCGGGCAGTGGCTCGGCATTGTCTGGATTGGCGTGATTATTGCCGCCGCCCTGTGTCTTGGACTGGGTATCGTTATCAATGAAACCACCGGCGAGTTCCCGCAAAAAGAGCAGGAGCTGTTTGAAGGACTGGTGGCGCTGGTGGCGGTATTTATCCTGACTTACATGGTGTTCTGGATGCGTAAAGTCTCGCGGTCAATCAAGGTGCATCTTGAAGGGGCCATCGACAACGCGCTTAACTCCGGCAGCGGTCAAGGCTGGGCGCTGGTCGCGATGGTGTTCTTCGCCGTGGCGCGTGAGGGTCTTGAATCGGTGTTCTTCCTGTTGGCCGCTTTTCAGCAGGACGTTGGCATCGAGGCACCGATTGGCGCAGTGCTGGGGCTGGTCGCAGCGATTATTCTCGGCTTTGCCATCTACTACGGCGGCGTAAAATTACAGCTGGCCAAATTCTTTAAGTGGACCAGCCTGTTTATCCTGTTTGTGGCGGCCGGGCTGGCGGCGGGTGCCATTCGTGCCTTCCACGAGGCGGGTCTGTGGAACGGGCTGCAGGCAACGGCGTTCGACCTGAGCAACGTGTTGTCGACGGATTCACTGTTTGGCACGCTGCTTGAGGGCATGTTGGGCTATCAGCAGGCGCCGTCGGTTAGCGAAGTGCTGGTCTATTTGCTGTATCTGGTCCCCGCACTGCTGTTCTTCTTCTTTCCGAGTAAACAGCAGGGGAGTTCTGCCTCTGCGGTTGGCCAAAAAACACAGCGTTGAGTTAACAGCGCACAGCTAACATCACTACCTCTGGGAGTTTTTTATGTCTGATTCACGTACTGCCTTTCGCCGTAAGGCGTTGCAGATTGCGCTTTTGTCTCTGCCTGCATTTTCTTTCAGCGCCAGCCTGTTTGCCGCTGAGGTTCCGCAGGTGAAAATTACGGTGACCGATAAACAGTGTGAGCCGATGCAGTTGACCGTTCCTGCCGGAAAAACGCAGTTTATTATTCACAACGCCAGTAAAAAAGGACTCGAATGGGAAATCCTCAAAGGCGTAATGGTGATAGAAGAGCGTGAAAACGTCGCGCCCGGCTTTACTCAGAAGATGACTGCCAACCTTGAAGCTGGCGAATACGACATGACCTGCGGCCTGTTGAGCAATCCGAAAGGTAAGCTGACAGTGACTGCCGTGGGTGAGGCTACCTCGGTTAAGCCAGACGCCATGGCGCTGGTAGGGCCGATTGCCGAATATAAAGTCTACGTAACGCAACAGGTTGCCGAGCTGGTGAGCCACACCAAGGCCTTCACCGACGCCATCAAGCAGGGTAATTTAACATTGGCCCAGCAGCTTTATCCGTCTACGCGCGTTTACTATGAGCGTATCGAACCTATTGCCGAACTGTTCTCAGACCTGGACGGCAGCATCGATGCCCGTGAAGATGACTTCGAGAAAAAGGCCGATGATCCTAAATTTACCGGCTTCCACCGCCTAGAGAAAATCCTCTTCGCCGATAAAACCACGAAAGGCACCACGGAGCTGGCTGACCGACTGTATGCCGACACCCAGGACCTGCAAAAGCGTATCACTGACCTGACTTTCCCGCCGAGCAAAGTTGTGGGCGGCGCGGCCGGTCTGATTGAAGAAGTGGCGTCAAGTAAAATCAGCGGTGAAGAAGACCGCTACAGCCGCACCGACCTGTGGGACTTCCGCGCCAACCTCGACGGTGCACAAAAAATCGTTAATCTGCTGCGCCCGCTGCTGGTAAAAGCCGACAAGCCGCTGCTGGATAAAATTGATGCCAACTTTAAAACTGTCGATACCCTGCTGGATAAATACCGCACCAAAGAGGGCTATGAAAACTATGAAAAACTGTCCGATGCCGACCGTAATGCCATGAAAGGCCCGATCACTACTCTGGCCGAGGACTTGGCCAAACTGCGTGGCGTGCTGGGTCTCGATTAACCCCCACGTTCAGCAAGGCAATAAATGGACTGGAATAATCAGTCACACCCGGTGCATTGCGCCGGGTGAGTAGAGGCAAAGCAATGAGCAATTCTAATAGTAATAACGAAGCCCAAAATAGGGCGCAGGACGTCTCTTCTTCACGCCGCCGCTTACTGAAGGGCGCAGGATTACTCGGCGGAGCTATCGCCTTCGGCGGTGCGGCAACCCACGCTGCGCAGGCACCGGGTGCAAAACAGGGCTATGAGCCCGGCACCGTGTCACCCGATGAACGCCACAGCATGCAACCTTTTCACGGCGAACATCAGGCTGGTATCCTCACGCCACAGCAGGCGTCGATGTCACTGGTATCGTTTGACGTGCTGGCCGTTAACAAGGCCGACCTCGAGCGCCTTTTTCGCTTGCTCACGGCGCGCTTTCAGTTTTTGACCACCGGGGGCAAGGCGCCCAGCGTTGACCCTAAATTTCCACCGATGGATTCAGGTATTATGGGGCCGGATATTTACCCCGACAACATGACTCTCACGCTTTCAGTGGGGGATTCGTTGTTTGACGAACGCTTTGGTTTAGCCGCGCATAAGCCTAAAAGTTTGCAGCGTATGCAGCGCTTCCCGAATGACTCGCTCGACGCCAAGCTGTGCCACGGTGATTTGCTGTTGCAAATTTGTGCCAACAATGCCGATACCGTGCTGCACGCGCTGCGCGATATCATAAAATACACCCCAGACCTGCTCAGCGTGCGCTGGCGTCGCGACGGTTTTATCTCGTCGCACGCCGCGCGCAGTCAGGGTAAAGAGACGCCGATTAATCTGCTGGGATTCAAGGATGGCACCGCGAATCCGGACACCAAAGACCAGCCACTGATGAACAAGGCTATCTGGGTGACGCCGGACCAGGGTGAACCTGCGTGGTCGGTCGGCGGCAGCTATCAGGCGGCGCGGATTATTCCCTTCCGCGTTGAGTTTTGGGACCGTACGCCATTGCAGGAGCAGCAGACCATCTTTGGCCGCCACAAGGCTTCAGGTGCGCCGCTCGGCATGGAAAATGAGCACGACGTGCCGGACTACAGTAAAGATCCTGAGGGAAAAGTGATCCCGTTAGATGCCCATATTCGCCTGGCGAATCCGCGTACCAAAGAGACGGACGACAACCTGATGTTGCGCCGAGGTTACAGCTATTCACTGGGCGTGACTAACTCGGGCCAACTGGAGATGGGGCTGCTGTTTATTTGCTATCAGCATGACCTGGAAAAAGGGTTTTTGAATGTGCAGAAAAGGCTAAACGGCGAGCCGCTGGAGGAGTATATCCGTCCGGTCGGCGGTGGATTCTTCTTTACGCTGCCTGGCATTAAAGATGAAAGCCGCTATCTGGGGCAGAGTCTGCTTGAAGCCTAATCTTAATGACTCTTTTAGGGTAAATAGTACGCAATAACAAAGCCCGCCGAGTCTACTGAACGGCGGGCTTTTATTATTTCAAGACCGCGTGATCAGCGCGCTATTCTTTGATGCCAGTACTTGGTGAACTCTTCCTCACCGTTCAGGCTCACCACCATGTCACCGCTGACGATAAAGTGTGTCAGGTCGCTGCGCATTTCGAGGGTGATTTCTGCCTCAATCCACCAGCCTTCACGGCCCATTTTCATGGTTTGCGTCAGCAGATAGCGCCCGGATAACGGGTCGGCATTGTTAATGGTCAGCTCACGGCGCAGGTTGTGATCGACGGTGGTGTCGATGTCATCGAAGCGATAAATCCCTTCACCAAATACGCCGCCCACGCCGTTGGTGACCGAAGTCCAGCTGTCCTGCAGGAAGTCATAGCTCAGCGTGCGGTCAACGCGACCGGCCGAAAGCACTGATTGCGCGGTCAGTGGCGCACTTTGCGGATACGGATTGGGCCCGTCAATCGCCAGCGGATTAGCACAAACCGGCAGCGTCAGCTGCGCGCTTTGCAGGTCCAGCGTCAGCGTTGCCGCTTCGGCCATTGGCCACACCATCGGCCAATAGGTGGTGGCCAAAGAGACCCGCAGCCGATGACCGGCGGCAAAGCGGTGACAGATGCCGTCGAGCTGTACGTTGACGCGCACTTTTTCACCGGCAGTGAGTGGCACCGATTTGTGCTGACCCTGCAGATGACTGAGGTTCATCCAGCCGTGGGTCACGCGGTTAACCGCACCGTCCGGCGCGACGTCGGAGAGCCTGACATAAAGCATCGCCGCCGGTTTATCGCTGGACAGCTCAACGCTGAATTCAGTAAAGCCGAAAATAGACAGGGCTTCGGACAGTGGGGCACTGTCGAATATGTCGGCCTGACCGTCGTCAACGCGTTGGTCCGGCGGGTTTTCACCGGGTACGCCCGCACCCATCCATTCACCCGCCATCAGGCCGTGGCTTTGCGGGGAGCACAGTGCCAGCGTTGAGGGCTGTGCGTCCGGCTGCGAATTAAGCTGCCGGCGCGTAAGCCACCAATTTTGACCGCTCACGTTGCTGGCGGTGCCTGCGTCAAAGCCCAGCCACTGGCCTTTACTGATGGGGCGCAGGGCCGAAGGCGGTTGGCTGTCCTGCTGCCAGGCCTGAATCATTGGGCCATCCAGCACGTCGTTAGGTTGCTCTTTCAGCCAATGGTCCCACCAGCGCAGTGCCTCTTGCAGGAAGCCGATAGCCGGTTCAGGCGTGCCGTCCTGCGGATAAATATGCGCCCATGGGCCAATAATTGCCTTGCGCGGCACCTGCAGGTTGTCCATCAGGCGGAAAACGGCATTGCTGTAGGAATCAGCCCAGCCGCCAATGGCCATCACCGGGCACTGAATTGCCGACCAGTCTTCACACACCGAGCCGTGCTGCCAGTAGCGGTCGCGCAGCGGGTGCTCCATCCACAATGCCGGAAAAAACGGCATGTTTTCAAGCCGATGCAGCCACTCGTTGTACCAACCGTCGCCGACCAATGCCGGATCGGCAGGGCGACTTTGGTAGGCCAGCATAATGCCGCCCCACCACAGGTTATCGTTGAGCAGGCAGCCGCCTTTGTAGTGAATGTCGTCGTTATAGCGGTCGTCGGTGGAGCATACGGTGATAATGGCTTTTAACGCGGCGGGGCGTCGTGCGGCCACTTGCAGCGAGTTGAATCCGCCCCAGGATTTGCCCATCATGCCGACGTTGCCGCTGCACCACGCCTGAGACGTTATCCACTCAATCACTTCAAGCGCATCATTTTGCTCTAGCAGCAGATATTCGTCGGCCAGCAGGCCGTCTGATTCGCCGCTGCCGCGCATGTCAACGCGCACGACGGCATAACCGTTACCGGCGAAATAGCCGTGCATGGGTTCGTCGCGAGTGCGGGTTCCATCGCGTTTGCGATAGGGAATGTATTCAAGAATGGCCGGCACCGGCTGCTCTGAGGCGCTGTCCGGTAACCAGAGTCGCACGGCGAGGCGCGTGCCGTCGCTCAGCGGCAACCACAGGTGTTCTATTTGGGTCACGCTGTGCGCAAATTCGGTGATTATCTGTTTCATACTGCTCCGATAGGCTGTTTTTCCATGTCTCAGGCCACGTCGTTACGGGTTGCCTGACGCAAATTAAGGACTTCATCGAGCCAGCCCGTGCGCAACTCTGGCACGGACGTCAGCAGTTTTTCGGTGTATTCATGCATTGGTGGGCTGAATACTTCCTGAGTATCCCCGCTGGCAACGATCTTACCGCGGTACATGACCGCCACCTGATGGGCGATGCGTTTTACCGTGCCCAGGTCATGGGTGATAAACAGATAGGAGAGGCCGAGCTGTGACTGTAGCCTGCGCAGCAGGTTGAGCACTTCCTCTGCGACCAAGGGATCCAGCGCCGAGGTGGCTTCATCGCAGATAATTAAATCTGGGTTAGCCGCCAGCGCACGGGCAATGCACACGCGCTGTTTCTGCCCGCCGGAAAGTTCTCCCGGCAAACGGTCGATTAGCTTGAGCGGCAGTTCGGTCAGTCTGAGCAGCTCTTCTACGCGCGCTCTGACTTGGCGCTTGTTGAGTCCAAAATAGAAAGCGACCGGTCTGCCGATAATTTCCAGAATGGTTTGACGCGGATTAAGCGCGACGTCCGGCAGTTGGTAGATCATTTGGATGCGGCGCAGGGTTTCTTTGTCGCGCTGGGCATACTTATGTGACAAGGTCACGCCATCAAAAACCACTTTTCCACGGGTGTCTGACAGCAGGCCAACCAGCGCCCGGGCCAGCGTACTTTTTCCGCTGCCCGATTCGCCGATAACGGCCAGCGTTTTTCCGCGTGGTAGCGAGAGGCTCACGTTCTCGACCACCGTTTTGCCATTGTAGCCGGTGCTCAGCTGGTCAATGGTCAGCAGCGGAGCTTCGGCCTCAATGCTGCTCGGTGCGGCGTCTTCTGTCATGCCGTGTACGCGCTCAGCCACCAGCCGCTGTGTGTATTCCTGCTGCGGGGCATTAAGAATGGACTCTGTGCTGCCGGTCTCGACTTCACTGCCGTGGCGCAGCACCAGAATTCGGTCAGCCAACTGCGCAACGACCGCAAGATCATGGGTAATGTACAGCGCAGCGGTATTGAACTCGCGTACCAGTTTGCGCAGCATTACCAGCACTTCAATCTGCGTAGTGACGTCCAACGCCGTGGTGGGTTCGTCCATCACCAATAGATCAGGTTTGCACGACATTGCCATCGCCGCCATTGCGCGCTGCAGCTGTCCGCCAGAAAGCTGATGCGGATAGCGTAGACCGATGTTTTCAGGATCCGGCAGGTCGAGGGCGCGAAACAGCGTGACCGCCCATTCGCGGCTCTGCTGTTTGTTCATCAGTCCGTGGCGAATGGGGCCTTCACACACCTGACGCTCAATGGTTAACGCCGGGTTAAAGGCAGCCGCTGCGCTTTGCGCCACGTAAGCCACGCGACGTCCGCGCCACTGGCGTTTCTGGTCCGAAGAGAGTGTGAGCAGATCGGTACCGTTGACCAGCACTTCACCGGCGCTGATACGGCATCCCTGACGTGCATAGCCCAGTGCGGCTAATCCAATGGTCGATTTCCCGGCCCCAGACTCACCAATCAGCCCGAGTACTTCTCCCGGTGCCAACTGAAGTGAAACTGATTTAACCAGCGGTGATCCGTCGAGCGTGTCGACGCACAGGCCGCGTATTTCAAGGGTATTTGTGCTCATGCCTGATCTCCATGTGGCAGGCTATTGCGGGCCAGTAGCCAGTCAACCACCAGATTGACGCCGATGGTCAGCAGTGCAATGGCCGCCGCCGGATACAGCGGCGCAAATTGACCAAAGTTAATCGCCTGCGCATTGTCACGCACCATGCTGCCCCAGTCGGCGTAAGGGGGTTGAATGCCCAGCCCCAGGAAGCTCAAGCCGGCGATAAACAGGAAGGTAAAACAGAAACGCATGCCAAATTCGGCCAACAGCGGTGGAATGGCATTGGGGAGGATTTCTTTGGTCAGCACCCAACGAAGGCCTTCACCGCGAAGACGGGCTGCTTCAACATATTCCTGACAGACGATAGCCTGCGCCACCAGGCGGGCAAGGCGAAACACCCGCGTGGCGTCGAGCAGGGCAATGGTCAGTACCAGCACAGGAATCGAGGTGCCCATTACCGAAAGCACCATCAGGGCAAAAATAAGCACTGGAATCGACATCACCGTATCGACGATGCGCGACAGGACTACGTCAATCCACTTGCCATAAATTGCCGCAGCGAATCCGCTGATAATACCGATGATGAAAGAGGTGAAAGTGATGGCCAGTGCGATGGCAATCGTGGTCCTTGCGCCAAACAGAATGCGTGACAGCATATCGCGCCCCAGACTGTCGGTGCCGAATGGCGTGGCAGCAGAGGGCAACAGCCAGATATCACCCACCTGTTCGGTTTCAGTATGCGGTGCCAACCACGGGGCAAATATCGCGCCAATCAGGTTCACGGCAATAATAATAATGCCTATCCAGGCCGAGATGGGAATGGCGCTAAAAGAACGTTTCTTATTCATGGTGTACAGGTTCCATTTAACGTTATCTGGCGTGGCGCAGGCGCGGATTGCACCAGATGGCCAACAGGTCAGCGGTGGTGTTCAGCAAAATGTAGGTTCCACCAAACAGCAGGCCGCAGGCTTGAACTACCGGCAGGTCGCGCTTGGTTACCGCATCGACCATGTACTGACCAATGCCCGGATAAACAAACACCACTTCAACTAAAATGACGCCCACCACCAGATAAGCCAGATTGAAAGCCACCACGTTGATAATCGGCGCCAGCGCGTTGGGCAGCGCGTGCTGCACCACAATTCGCCAGCGCGAAATACCTTTAAGCACCGCGCTTTCGATATACGGGCTCGCCATCACAGCGGTCACCGAGGCGCGGGTCATGCGCAGCATGTGGGCCAGTACCACTAGCGTAAGGGTCAGCATCGGCAGGGTGCAGACGTAAAGTCGGCCGGTGAAGGTGGTGGTAGGGTCAACCATGGCCAGACTTGGGAACCAAGTCAGGCGAATCGCAAACAGGATCACCAGCACATAGCCCACGAAAAACTCTGGCACCGAGATGCTCAGCAGTGTCAGCGTATTGGCCAGGCGGTCGAACACTGAACCGCGCCAGATTGCCGAAGCAATGCCCAGACCCACCGCCAGCGGAATAGCCACCAGCGCGGCATAACCTGCCAGGAACAGCGTGTTGCCAAGACGCGGCAGCAGTTCCAGGCTAATCGGCCTGCCGTTAGCCAGCGAATTGCCCAAATCACCGTGCAACACCGAGAACAACCAGTGCAGATAACGCAGAATAGGCGCCTGATCCAGCCCCAATTGTAAACGCAGGGCCGCCACGGTTTCCGGCGTGGCGCTTTGGCCTAAAATAGCCGTAGCCACGTCGCCCGGCAGCATTTCGGTGCCAATGAAAATAAGCACCGAAACCAGCCACAGCGTACCAATACCTAATAAAACGCGATAAAAAATACGCTGAATCATCATCCCTCCAGCCAGACGCGCTCGGCTAAACGGCCACCCATAAAGTTGAACATTGGATGCGGTTTGATGCCACCAACTTTCTTGTTGGCCGCATCGAGATAGTCACCAAACAGGGGGATCATTGCGCCGCCGTCGTCACGCACGATGCTTTGCAGTTCGCCATAAATTTCGGCACGTTTGCCATCATCAAGCAGCGAGCGGGCCTGCAGCAGCAGGGCGTCGAATTTCTCGTTTTTCCAGTGGGTATCGTTCCATTTTGCCGTCGACTGATAGGCGGTCGAGAACATCTGGTCGGCAGTCGGGCGGCCGCCCCAGTAACCCATGCTGAAAGGTGCTTTCATCCATACGTCATCCCAGTAGCTGTCCGCTGGCTGGCGTTTGATGCTGATCTGAATACCGCCTTTCTGCGCTTCCTGCTGGTACAGCGCCGCCGCGTCAAGGGCACCGGCAAACGCCGCGTCCGAAGATGACAGTTCAAGTTTAAGCTCGCTGAGTCCGGCTTTTTTCAGATAGAACTGCGACTTGTCAGGGTCATAGGTACGCTGTTCAAGCTGGTGGTTGAAGAAGCGGTCAGTTTTCGGGATCGGATGGTCATTGCCCAGTGAGCCATAGCCGCGCAGCACGGTATCGAGAATTTTCTGCCGATCGATACCTTCTTTAATCGCCATGCGAATATTGTTGTCATTGAAAGGCGCTACGCTGCAGTCCATCAGGAAGGTAAAGTGCTGACCGCCGGACGAGCGCACAATGTTGAGCATCGGGCTGCGCTTGAGGAAGTCGACTGTCTTGAAGTCAACGCGATTAATTGCGTGTACTTGACCGGAAATCAGCGCATTGGTGCGGGCGGTGGGGTCATTGATGACCAGCACTTCGACGGCGTCCACGAAGGCACGATCCGGCTTCCAGTAGTTTGGGTTGCGTTTGAAATAGGAGCGCACGCCCGGTTCATACTGATCGAAGATAAACCCGCCAGTGCCGATAGGATGTGACCAGTCGGTAAAGCCTTCAGGCACCACCACCAGATGGTAGTCGGCGAGCAGGTAGGGCAGGTCGGCGTTACCGCTGGACAGGGTGACCAGAATTTTGTTATCCCCCTGTTTACTGATATCGGTTACCGGAGCCAACTGCGTTTTAATGGCGCTGCGTGATTTATCGCCACGATGCAGGTTAATCGAGTAAATAATATCTTCGGCGGTGAGTTTTTTGCCGTTATGGAAGGTCACACCGTCTCTTACGGTAAATAACCACTTGGTTGCACCGGGTTTTGCTTCCCAGGCTGAGAAAAGCTCCGGTATGGCTTTGTTATTTTCGTCAATTTCAATCAGGCCGTTCATTAACATATAGGCCTGATTTAATGGCACCCAGTCGCTGAATAATGTCGGGTCCAGCGTATCGCTGGTGTTGCCGCCGGACATGCCGAGTTTTAATACGCCACCCTTCTTGGGTTCGGCGGCAAAGGCGTTTAATGGCGACAGACCATAGGCGGTGGTTAATCCCACAGCGGCAGCGCTGGTAATAAAGCCGCGACGGCTAAGTTTGGCGTTGTGTATTAATTGGGACAGGTGCTTATCGTTATCATCAATCATTAATATCTCCCGGTCTGTTGCGTCTGTTGTGTCTGTTGTGAAGGCATCGTAGATTTTGTTATTTGCCTGAATGAGTTATATCAAAACGTATTGCGAAACAAGTATGAGAATTTATCATGAGAGTATGCGAAATTTGCGCAGCAAGACAGCCTAAAAAGATTTAATTTCCCTGCACTGAATGACAAAAAAAACGGAGTAGGGCATGGAATTGCACACGGTAGTCGGCTTAATTGGCGTGTTTTGCTATCTGTTGGCTTATGCGCTGGTTCAAATGCGGAAACTAGCGGTTGATGCTGATATTTATGCCTATCTTAATATTATCGGTGGCGTGTTCGGGCTGTATTCTTTGAGTCATGACTTTAATTTGGCATCCTGCATTTCACAGTCAATGTGGTTGCTTTTTACCTTAATTGGCATGAAATCGGCAAGAAAACGCCGCTTTCTTAATAAAACCAAGCTGCCAACGATAAATACTAATGAGTAAGCGATTATAAGAAACGCCCTGCTTATTATAAACAGGCGTATTAGAGGGGGGATTTAATATTTACCGCAGAGGACAAATGCACAGTACAATTGCAAATTAACGTTGTTTTATACTTTATTTCCCTCCAATGAATGAATTGCACAAAAAACAAACAGCGTGGAGTGTCAACCGCCAGTGTGACTATTTCTTTATTCAGCGTGTTGTTTTAACCATTCGCTCACCTTGCGGATAACCGGACGGACGTAGCGGTCTTGCGGGATCATCAAATAACATTTCCCTGCCGCGGCCAGTTTGCCCTGATGCGCGGCCACCAACTGACCAGAATTAATATAGTCCTGCACCAATCCTTCCCAACCGAGCAATATTCCGTCTCCCTGAACCGCAGACTGCACCAGAAATGGATAACTGTTGGCCCGCCAGGTTAACTGTGGCGCAAAGTGATTAATGCCCTGAGAGCTAAACCAGTCGCGCCAACCTGTCCACTCGCGCTGCGGATCGTCCTGAATCAACAACCGCTGATTGAGCATCTCCTCGGCGCTGACATTGTGCGGCAGCGTTTTCGCATAGCCCGGGGAGCACATTGGATAGCAGATTTCGTCAAACAGCGGCTCAGCGACAAACCCCTCCGGCGCCTCACGCAAATAGAAAATAGCCAGGTCAAATTCAGAGGTTTTTAAAGACGAAAAACTGTCAGAGATTTTTAGGCGGATCTGCAAATCGGGCAGCGATTGGCGCAGCGCCGAAAGTCGAGAAGAGAGCCACAGGGAACCCATTGCGCTGGTACACGCCAGCGTAACCTGCGGCATTCCGCTCCAGCCCATAACCTCCGCGGTAGAGTGGGAGATATCTATCAGCGATTTGCGAATATCTGCCGCATAGGCTTCCCCGCGCGGCGTAAGCGTGACCTGACGCTGGGTGCGGGTAAACAGCTTACAGCCCAGCGTCTCTTCCAACTGAAGAATTTGGCGACTGATGGCGCTTTGAGTCAGATTCAGCTCATCGGCGGCGCGAGAAAAACTGCAATAGCGGGCCACGCATTCAAACGCAATTAAAGTATTGAGCGGCGGTAACGGTTCGATCTGCACGCTAATTTCCTGCCTGAGTGTCACTGAACTGAAACATAGCCATGAGTCTGCCAGTGGTTAACCCGTTTTGCACGATAAGGTTAACTAGCTCAGTGAGTTGTTAAGCGAATTGTTAGAGTTTTCAGCTCGTTAAGTCTGCTATAAAGCCCGCTAAATTTTAACGAGGGGAGCATCGATGCCGCTGATTAAACAAGCGATATTCACTAAGACAGAGTTAAACGGTAGGGGGGTAGAGAGTGCGGATGAAAGCAGCGCGTTTGTTCATACCCTCAGAGGTGTCATCGACAGCGTAGTCAATAGCCTACCGGTACCGGTTTCATTTTCACTGACAAAATCACCCAAAGCCTTTATCTGGAAACTCAGCGACGGTGCCTTTGAGCTAGCCATTTCACTGATTAAGCAGATCCAGAGCACGGCGGCTGACGTAGGGCTAGCAGAGTATCCGTCACTGCACCAACCTGTGCTCGCCAGCCTTAATCACTATTTGAAAAGCGAGGGGTATGCGCTGTCTTCAACTCGACTGTTAGGACCTGCCTCGACCTTTTTAATGATTTATCCTCTCATTGTTAAATGGTGTGGCCACCCGTTCCAGCCCCCTCCCTCCACGATTTATACCCGAGAGTTGGCAAGCTATTTAGCCGGAGCCTGCGAATTCTCAATCGACTCGATTTTCTCGCAGAATATCCCTGCGCAAACGCTAACCTGGCAAAGCGATGCGATACAGACTTCGGCCCTATCAGCAGTGAGTTTTAACGACGATTTTTTTGACACTCAGGCCCAGGTTAGCCATAGAGAGTCATTCTCACTGGGTTTACCTGACACAAGGCCGGCCTTTGGTTCGGTTAGCAGTACATCTTCTTATCGCATCGCACCCGATTCAACGGCGGTATTCATCGGCCGCTGTCGCGATACCCCGTTAAACCGCTGTCATGCGTCCCCGTTACACAATGCCAGCCTTGAGGCAGTGACAGATTTAGCCAGAGCCGGGTTGTATTTACAAATTGAGGAAAGTAAAAATCGCGCAATTTACGTCCTCAGTACTGGCGATCTGGCACTTAACGTTGATACTCGCGCCAGCGCCACAGCTTCTCTGACGCTACCCTCATTAGGCTTTAACGATCCCTTGCGGTTTCCCGTTGCCGAATCGGCAGAAACCGCTGCGCGCGCGGCTCCATGGTCATCACCAAGGATAAAGTTTGTGGCAACCTCAGGCGCAAGAAGTCGCCGAAGCGTCATCAATGATGGGGCCTTGTCTGTGGTCTACCGCGAAAAGCTGTTTGAGTTAAGTCAGGTGCAACGTCATGCGTTACTCGAAAAGCTTAGAGCCGCTACGGGAGTCCGTGCGTCCTATGCCGGAACGCAGATAGAAGAACTGTACCAGTTAAATATCTTGGCCGACGATGGCTCGATTGGCCCACTGTTTGCGCCCGATAATACGCCTCCGGACTGCATGAAATGTTTAACTGATGTCACTGCGCCCGCTTCAGCTAAAAATATGGGTGATTTATTTGAACAGGTTAACGCCTGGGTGCATCGGCTACCTTTAGAAAGGTTGCAGAAAATCATCCACCAATACGTTCACGACAACCAGAATACAGGATGGACTCGTGTCAGTATTGCATCTGGCCACAATCCGCAGTTGCTTGACGTTATCACTACTTTTGAAAGGTTGGTGATACAGGATGGCAGTGACAAAAAGTTGCACTTATCGCCTGAAGAGGAGAACATTTTTCTGACTATTCTGCTGTCTGATTCCCCTTTTGATAAAAACGAAGAGCTGAGAGCCGCACTGATGGCCTCTCCCGTTGCCGAATTTATGTTGGCAACGCTGTTATTTAGCCAGCTTGACAGGCAAATGCCACTTCCAGGACAGTTACTCACCCACAGCAATCAGCAGATGAGAAGACTCACCAATGGCCAAGGGCCGATAACGTTTGGCATGCTTGATGGCCTTTTGAACGAAATGCAGGAGCTGTTTAAATCCGGCATCGTGAGTTTAATGCAAGGGGAACAAGACTCACTGCCGGAATACCTGACAAGGCACCGGTTTATCAGAATGATGCACTTGCACACCCGGCTTATGGAGTTTGAATATCCCTTCATGGCGCTCAGGAGCAGGGTGGACTTGCAGGATGTCGCTTGCCTCTCGCGTGAAGGCTTGATGATGAGTCTGGGTATCAGGCGCTTAAATGACGGTGAAACAATCGCTACCGTCAGCCGAAAGGAACTTGCCGAACTGGGGCAAGACTTGTTACTTAATAATTCCCCAGAGGCGCTGATAGATGAATTTTCAGAAACTGAGGCGCTGTTCAATATGCCTGACGCCTATTTTACTCTGGGGATAATACGATCTGCGGAAATCCTTAAGCGCGAAGGGGTATTGGTCATTCATTTTTTGGAAGCTAAACGCAGGCTGGCAGCCGAATTAAACACCAAAAGGAATGATGATGCATTGCGCGTGAAAGCCTATCAAAACTTTCTTGCCGTGAAACGAAGACTTTATGCTTTGGCGCTGGAAACCATGGCGCAGAAAGACAGAAATATTTTGCTCAGTTATCTGCACAATATTGACGGTGTCGACCTGCAGTTCGTGCGCATGGTTGATGTGCAAGGCAGCAATGCGCACCAATCAGGCCCGTATGTTGGTTTTTTTCTGTCCTGCGGCGGCAGTAATGGTGAGACGCCCCTCCGGCAGCATAAAACGGATTACTTTATTTCCCTCTTGCCGATTCAAAGTGATCCGACTCAAGGGTTGGCATTCAACCTAACCGCTACACTACCTGATGAGTTGATTAAGCGAGAAAATTTCTTGAATCATCAGGGTAAAAGCGAATTCCTTGGACGTTTGTCAGACACTTTCCTTGCTCAACCTTCGCGCTACCGTTTCACTCTGGAGAGTCAAGGCAAGCTTTATTCCAATATCGGTATGAGAAATTGGACCCAGACTGCCAGCAATCTGGCGCATGAAATTATACAACGACAGTTTGTTGCTGTTGTTTCTCCCATATTGCCTTCGAACGCTGATTCGCCTGCTCGCGAGGCTAAACCCGAAGCACATCATTCAAGCTGGTTTTCCCGCCTTTTGAACGAATTGATTTATCTTACCCCGCTGGGGAGCTGTAAAGACGCCATGGTGGACTTAATTAATGCGCATATAGGGACGTTTATTCTCGACGGTACATTTTGCCTCTATGCCTATTTCCCGGCAGGAAGTGAAGAGGAAGAGGGGATGAAAACCGTGGGCAACGTGATTAAAAATGTGCTGAAAAGGAGTCTGGAAGATAATATTGCTACCGATACACATGAAATGATACTGGCGAAGTTGGACCAAACGATAAGTGAAGTCGAGCAGAAATTGACCACCGGGTTACTGTCAATTAATCAGATTCGACATCGACTGACGGCCAATGCCAAGTTAGCCCCTCTCCTGGCACCACCGGCCGCCTATGCCACGCTGGCTTTACAGGATATACCGCATAATTTTCTGCCCTATCTCGCCTGGCGTGACCCGTTACATGACAACCTGTACTGTATTTTCAATACCGCAGAAGGGCACAAGAAGGTATTTCGTCTCGATGAGCACAATAAGTTACTGATACCCAATCATACCCCTTCGTTGCTTGCGCTGATTGAAAGAGAGCCGAGTCTCAGCGACGGCGCTACGCTACGGACAACGTTAAATAACGCAAATATACCCATGTTACGTACAGCAATTTACCAGCGGGAGACAATGGATAATCTGGCTCAATATTCACACAGTCAGGCTGCGGAAATTAACGCACCATTTATTGCCCTGAGGGAGGATAATGCCGAGGGGCCACGGTATTACCCAGCCAAAAAACGTCCGGCAAATAATAACAGTTATATAATATCCCCCGCAGGCATGCCTGAGGACCAGTGGATTGAGGTTGCACAACATAACGGGAAATTACGTTATCTCCGCGACAATGCCATCCATTTTAGTTCGACCCCCAGGTCAAGCCATCTTACGGGAACTGAGGATGTGTATGACAGTTTGTTGGGTGAGCTCGAAAATATTCCCGCCGGTTGGCATATAAATTCAATTTGGATAGAGCAGCAAAGTGCGCGGCGTATAGTGGTCGGTTGGCAAGACGCGGAGGGGGAAATTTATTATCGGCATCCTGACGGTCAGGGGCGATGGCTCTCCTGGGACAGTCAGCATCGCGGTATCTTTTGTCAAAAGCTCACTTCAGACTACCGCCGTCAAAAACGGAACGATCCTGCGGATCAGGCGTTAATCACCGAGCTTTTTTCTCCCGAGCACTGTGGTTATTTAACTGTACCGCGTCTTAACAGCCCTGCACGCACCACCGCCCTTGAGGCATTAACCCGACAGTTAAAAAACCTGTCAGATCCGGTGGTGTTAAATAAAATAGACTGCGCCACACTGGCGCAAGAAATTACTGAGCAATACAGTGACATCTGGGAAACTGTTCCTAAAATGTTACGCGACTTTATTGTAAATATTGGCGAATGGAAGGTGGATGTCGTTAATTTTAATGAGATGGGGGTTTTCTCCAGTAAACTGTTTGAGTATGCCGCTTCACTGAAAAATAAAAATAATCTTAGCTCTGAACAGTTGGCGGTGAGAGAAGATTTTATGGCTAAGGTGAGTCAGCTGATTTCTGAATATCAGGCGTTGAAAGAGAAGGTGAGTGAACATAAACGGCTTAAAGAGGCCTTTAAAGACAGCAGTAAAGCCTATTTTGATACTTATATTTCAAGAAATTTAAAAGCCAATCACTGGTTAAATCGCTGGCTGAATAGGATGCGTTATGCGGGAAAAGCCGAGGGTAACTATGTTATTAAAGCCGCGACGCCTGAAAAAATAGCGCGTAACTACCCCTTTTTATATCAGGGGATTGTAGGTGCATTAACAAATTTAAACAAAATGGCGACTAAAATTTCAGAAGCATTAGCCACGCCTGATTATCTATCTCAGCTGCTATCCACCTTTTTTAATGCGGAGTTCTCTACGGGGCAACTTTATGAATTTAATGTGAAAATCAAGAATTATTTAGAAAGGATTGCGTCTTTCAAAATTGACAATATCGTGGTGGTGGCCGACAGAATGTCTGAAAGTAAGTTAGTCTCTGGATGTTTCAAAACGCCGGTAGAGAAGCTGATATTTGGTGATGGTGCTTACAGTTTTGTTTATAACAATGAAGAGGACAAAAGCATCTATCTGTTCGACTATTTATCAAATAGCCATTTCCTGGAGTTCGCGCTAGCCCATGAGTTAGGACATTTAGTATTCGATGATATCAACTATGCATTTCAAGAGGAGATATACCTAAAACCAGGCAGTATTTCCAAAAATTTCAGCTTTGCCGGTGCTGCCAGATTAGCTAAACAACTGATGATCGATAAGGAGTTTTTTGTAGATTATCTCGCTAAAAACTTCCGCTTCGCCTACGCGTTTTATCGCCATTTTTATGCTCACTCGAAAAATTTTACTCACAAGCGCGCTTTGCGTAATTTCTACAATCTTTTCTGGGATAAAGATATCGCAGATTCAACCTATTTGAGAGATAACGTTCTGAAGAAGAGATCACTGAGGCCACTGGTGGAGTATCTCTATTCTCAACCTGACGTCAAACTTAGTATGGCTTACTATAATCCAGATATTTTTTGTGGTTTATTTCAGCTTGCCTATGAGCGAGCACTGGTATTGCAGCCATCCGACACATCACGCAGGGCCAAAAGGCAAACGCAAGCGGTAAATTTTAACCAAACGGAACAATTATTTATGAACATACTGCTTAACCCATTGTACGAAAAGCACTTACAGGCAGAGGGAAACGACCTGCAGGTCTAATGAATTGACTAATATCCGTTGCGAGGGTCTTTGGTGTGCGTTGTTTATGAATACGGTTTGTGGATGTTATTTATGAATAAGTAAGTCAAAGTGAAAATAAATAATACATTTACCGCGCTTTGATAAATATTCAATGAAATAGAAATATACAGAGATTAATTTAACGGATTATTAGTAGATTGTTACTGGTTTCTAGAATGTTGCTACTCCAGAATCAAGCACGCCAATTTTGTTTCTAACGTGCTCCCTGGAGAGTGAGTAATTTATGACCATTAATCAAGCCCGAAGAAAACTGCTTATCTTTGGAATGGGCATGAGTCTGGTATCGCCAAAGATATTTGCCGCACAAAAAATAGCTTTGTTGGATCTCAAATCAACCAGCGACAGTTTACATATTACTCTTCCGGCAGGCGATCCTCATGCAAGAGTATTCAGTCTAGACAATCCAGACAGGGTCGTTATTGACGTTTCAATGACGGCCTTCTCATCGTCGTTAATGCACTCGCTGGTGGTGGTAAGGCAAAAGTTTCCGTGGATTGTGCATGCAAAAATAGCCCATTTTAATCCCGAAACGGCGCGTATTGTCTTCCAGCTCAATCAGCCGGCAAAAATTAATCATCAAACCAGCAACGGCGTAAAATTGATTAGTGTCACCGTAGCGAGGGGGGCTATTGCTGCCACACCGGCAGTAGTAGAAGAAGAAACGCCGGAGGTCTCACCGCAAAGCGCTAAAAAAATAGCCGAACGGCCGCTGTTAGTGATGATTGACCCAGGGCACGGGGGTAAAGACCCGGGCGCGATTGGCGGCAAAGGGACCTATGAAAAGCATGTCGTATTGGATATCGCCAAACACCTTCAGCAGCAGTTGCAAAGAGAGTTTAAAATACATGCGGTGTTGACGCGCGAAGATGACGTGTTTATTCCGCTGTATCACCGCGTAAGCCTGGCACATCAGCACGAAGCTGATTTGTTTGTGTCTATCCACGCCGACGGATTCACCAATGATCAGGTGTCTGGCGCATCGGTATTTGCTCTTTCCGAGCACGGGGCAGGGAGCGCGATGGCCCGCTATCTCTCGCAGAGTGAAAACAGTGTAGATGTAATATATGACAATGATGTTAAAACAAATGATGCCTATCTCAAGCAGACCTTGTTTGACCTCGATCAGACAGAAACTATTAACCGCAGCCTGGATTTTGGCAAACATTTGGCCGCCAACATTTCTACCGTCCATCATATGCACAATAACCATATTGAGCAGGCAGGCTTTGTGGTGCTCAAGTCACCGCGAATACCCTCTGTGCTGGTGGAAACCTCATTTATTACCAACCATCAGGAAGAGCAACTGCTGCAACAGCCGAGTTTCCAGCTTAAAATGGCCAAAGCGCTGGCGAAGGGAATTCATGGTTATTTGATGCAAGAGCGCAAAGAGAATTTGATCGCCTAAAAAGATCCTCCGCAGCACCTTTTTTATTCCCCGTGATACAGCTCGATACGGTTCTGAAAACTATCCGGAAAAAAGCCGGATAGTCAGATCTAAAAAAGGATCTGGGATCCTATTGACTCCTTCAAATATTTTTTTTACATTCAAGTAACACCGCTAGCGAAGTTTTCAGATATCGTTATACTGAAATTAACTAGCAGCAACTGCGGGGATAGCGAATGGTAAAGTCCATGTTTGGGCTAGGCTGTAAAAATAACGCTTTATCACCAACCACTCGTTGTCCTGACTTATCGGCAGACGAGGGCCAGAACATCGACTCTCTTTTATCCATCCGAGTACTTTTCAATTTAATCTCTGTTTCCAAGACTTCTCATCGACCACGTTCTTTAACTGACCTAACTCTCTCACTGAATGAACCCAACTCCTCCATTGGATTTTTTACTGGCTTATTGACTGTCATGGTCAGTGGTTTGTCATTTATGACAATGCCTCCACGTGAAAAGAAATGGAGAAGCCGGTTAGTTATTAACCGACTGCATTTTATTTCCTCTTCACGTTATTCATTGGCTCAACTTGGTCTAAAAGGAGACCAAAACCTAATCTGTGTGTGAAACATAACTGTGCGGGCCTTAGGCCTATAGCGTTAAGTGAAACAAACTGTAAGGTGCCACTATGGGAAGACAAAAAGCAGTGATCCAAGCTCGTCGTGAAGCTAAACGTGTTATTAGACGTGATTCACGCAGTCACCGCCAACGCGAGGAAGAGTCAGTGACCTCACTAGTACAAATGGGCGGTTTGGAATCTATCGGCATGGCTCGCGATTCTCGCGATACCTCCGCTATCGAAGCGCGTACGGAAGCTCAAGGTCATTACTTATTAGCCATAGAGAATAAGCAGTTGATTTTTGCCACAGGCGAAGCAGGTTGCGGCAAAACGTTTATCAGCGCTGCGAAAGCGGCAGAGGCGTTAATTCATAAAGAGATAGATAGGATTATAGTGACCCGTCCGGTGTTGCAGGCCGATGAAGACCTCGGTTTCCTGCCCGGTGATATTTCTGAGAAGTTCGCTCCTTATTTCAGGCCGGTTTACGACATTCTGGTTCGTCGTCTGGGTTCATCTTTTATGCAGTACTGTCTGCGACCGGAAATAGGGAAAGTTGAAATTGCGCCATTCGCCTATATGCGCGGGCGTACTTTCGAAAACGCAGTGGTTATTCTGGACGAAGCCCAGAACGTCACTGCCAGTCAAATGAAAATGTTCTTAACGCGTCTCGGTGAAAACGTGACGGTTATTGTTAACGGGGATATCACGCAGTGCGATTTACCACGCGGCGTGGTG
Organism: Rouxiella sp. S1S-2; assembly: GCF_009208105.1. NCBI lineage: Bacteria > Pseudomonadati > Pseudomonadota > Gammaproteobacteria > Enterobacterales > Yersiniaceae > Rouxiella > Rouxiella sp. S1S-2. The sequence goes on along the minus strand of NZ_WFKL01000001.1, from coordinate 2,956,746 downwards.
TCAGGACTTTCGGATGCGCTTACTCGCTTCCAGGAAGACGAGATGGTCGGCATCATTCGCTTTACCAAAGAGGACTGTGTGCGCTCAGACTTGTGCCAACATGCGCTGAACGCCTACTCCTGATAATACACCCAGTTTACGTTAATCCTGTAGCAGCAGCGTAAAGAAGAAAAGGCCGCCAATTTTGGCGGCCTTTATTATTAGCAGTCTTGTCAATTAGCTATTCAAATAAAGCGTCTCAACCTCAGAGCATAATAATCATCATATAAGCACAGAACAGCGCCAGGTGAGCGGTACCGTTGAGCACATTAGTACGTCCGGTCGAGAAAGAGATCTGGCACAGAATTAATACTGACAACATCACCACGATATTGGCAGGTTCGAGGCTGAACATCAGCTGCTGTCCGGTCAGGGTGGCGATAATGGTTACCGCAGGGACGGTCAGCGAGATAGTCGCCAATACTGAACCAAAAAACAGATTCATCGCGCGCTGTACCTGATTCTTCAATACCGCTTTTAATGCGCCCAAACCTTCAGGTGACAGGATAAGCAGCGCCACCAGGAAGCCGGTAAACTGCGCCGGTGCATTGAGTTCGGTCAGCAGCATTTCCAGCGGATTAGCATTAAATTTGGTGACGGCGATAACCAGCACCAAATGCACCACCAACCACAGGGCATGGGTCAGGCTTTTATGTGAAGACGGTTTACCATGAGGAGTATCGTCGTCTTCATCTTCGTGTTCGTAAACAAATAGGCTTTGGTGTGTTTTAGTCTGAATCAGCAGGAAAACGCCGTACATGGCCGCAGAAATAGCCGCGACAAACAGTGCCTGAAGAGTCGTAAAATTGCCGCCTGGCAGTGCCGCAGGCAGCACCAGCACAATAATGGCCAGCGGGAATATCGCCATTAAATACTGTTTTATGCCACCCAGATTAACGTACTGAGTCGCGAACTTACGGCCGCCGAGCAGCAGCGCAAAGCCAACCAGTCCGGACGTCACAATCATAATGATTGAAAATAGTGTGTCGCGCATCAGGGCGGGAGCAGCATCGCCGGTTGCCATCAGTGCGGATATTAGACTGACCTCCAGGATAACCACCGAGAGGCTTAAAATGAGGGAGCCGTAGGGTTCACCGAGGCGATGTGCCAATACGTCGGCGTGTCGCACAACGCTGAAGGCGCTGGCAAGAATACCGACTAAAGCGATGGCATTGATGCCGACCACGTAACCAAAGTTGCTGCTGTTGCCCCAAAGCATCAGAACTACCAGGGCGATAATAGGGAAAATCAGGGAATACTCTTTATGACGGGATTTTTGCTTGTGTTGGTCCTGTGCTGACACCATGGTGGAAATTTTCCTTCTATATGATGCTGCTCGCTAAGGCATAAGGTGAAAATAGCCTTGACGAAAAACATTGCGCCGATCCGAAAGAGAGAACGATACCTCTTTAATAAATAACAGTAATTTCGTGTTACATTATAGCCCATAAAACATTCAAAGGATAGTAAAAATACAACTCATGCACAATTTTGTGTATGTCTGTCATTTATGCCAGTCATCTACTTAAAAATTCAGGTATAACTCAGTTAATAATTTATTTGTAAAAATATTATTAGTATAAAAAACATATTGTTGAACGGTAATTTTGTTGGTTATTTGCTTTTGAAAAAATATGTAAATTAACTTGCTGGTTGTTGTCTTAATGAGATTTTTAAAACACTGCTGCCCGCAACGCGCCGAATTCTGTCAAAAAGCGCTATCTTCAAGCGTAGCAGCTAGAATCAATAGATGCGGTGAAACTCAATGACCTGACAGAAAGGTGAAATAAACATGCCTTATCAAAGCAAAGCGTCGTTACCCGATGCAATATGAAATGATGACAATTTGCAGCCCAAATAAATGGGTTGATGAGATAAGGATTCAGTATGCCCAACCAGCAGTTTCTCGCTAACGATGACCCCTCTTTGGTCAACACCGATTCCGGAACAGTCGCGGGAGAATGGGAAAACGGGATTGCAACTTTCAAAGGCATTCCTTTTGCCGCGCCGCCGGTTGGCAAACTTCGCTGGCGTGCGCCGCAGCCAGCGGAAAAATGGCAGGGGGTGAGGGATGCTCGCCTCTTTGGTCAATCAAGCTGGCAAAACCGGGAATACTGTACGGCCGTCGGTGGGGGCGATCCTGGCGTGTTCAGTGAAGACTGCCTGTATCTCAACGTGTGGACGACATTACCGAGCCGTGAGCAGAAGAAGCCGGTGATGGTGTGGATCCACGGCGGCGGTTATACCATTGGATCAGGCGGCCTTTCTCCTTATATTGGCGCTCCACTAGCGTCACGCGGTGTGGTATTGGTGACACTCAACTACCGGCTAGGACATCTAGGATTCTTTGCCCATCCTGCGCTGGACGCTGAGTATCCGGCGGGCGAAGTGGTGAATAATTTCGCCTTGCTTGATCAGATTGCGGCCCTGAAATGGGTGCAGAACAACATCGCTGCCTTCGGTGGAGACCCTGATAACGTGACGGTTTTTGGTGAATCTTCCGGCGCCCGCAGCGTGCTTTCGCTGTTTGCCTCGCCTTTGGCGAAGGGGCTGTTCCAGAAGGGGATCGCGCAAAGTGCCTACACGTTACCTGATACGTCGCGGCGGCAGGCATTGGGCCGAGGTGAGTCCCTGGCTCAGCATTTTGGGCTGGCGCATGCCACGGCAGAGCAGCTACGTGAGCTGCCCGCGGACAGCTTTTGGTCGCTGGATAAAAATTTAAGCATTGCACCGGTACCGATTGCTGGCGACAGCGTGCTGCCCGCGCCGATGATGGACGTTTTCAAAGCGGGAAAACAGCATCCGCTACCGCTGATTATCGGCAGTAATAGCGATGAGGCCAGCGTACTGAGCTACTTTAATATTGACGTAGCCACTGTGGTAAAAAGGGTAAGAAAACAGCATCCGCTGGGCCTGAGATTAATAAAATGGCTTTATTTCGGCGTCAAAGACGACGGTGAATTGGGCCGTCAAATCAGCCGCGATATGGCATTTACCACCATGGGCTATGTCGCGATGCTGGCTCAGTACAAGGCGGGTGCACCTGGGTGGCGTTACTATTTTGACTACGTGTCAGAGAATGCCCGCACGCTTTGCCCCAACGGTACTTGGCACGGCAGCGAAATCCCCTACGTGATGAACAATATGCATTTGATTGAAAGCTCTCAGGTGGTGGGGGGCGGATTTACCCCGCAAGACCAAGCATTTGCCCAAGTGGTGAGTGAATATTGGCTCAATTTTGCCCGCCACGCTGTCGGACAAAGCACCCACATTGAGGGCGATATACACTGGCCAGTCTGGAAGCCGCGTGGTGATAAAACGCTGCGTTTTGGCCATCAGGGACAAATAGGGTTAAAGGTCGAACAGCGCTTTATGCGCCTGAGACTTCGGCTTTTTAGGCTGTTGATGACTAAATTGGTGAAATTGGATTAGCGATTTTCTACGCGATTCTCCGCCGGCCGCCGACGAGGCGCTTCATAGAGGAGAGGTAGGGGATACAACCTGACATTCTGGTCATCGACCCCAACTCTCTGGCTCCATCGAATGACACTAGCTGGCGCTAACACCGCCTAACTTTCTGTGGTTTAACTGTATGTAGAAATTCTACACAGCAATCAGACAGGGCAGCGGCATGGATTGGGGCATAGAAGATAAAATTGTTGAATGGGCGCGCGGTGGGTATGTCATTAGTACCGATCGCCACCGGTTAGATATTGATAAGGTTCATTATTTTCTTTCAGTCCAGTCTTCCTGGGCAAGAGGTCAGTCGCGGGAGACCCTGCTGCGATCCATTGCTCACTCGATAGCGCTGGGCGTCTATTATCAGGGACAGCAGATTGGCTTCGCCCGCATCGTCACTGATTTTTCCCGCCTGGCCTACGTGATGGACATCTTCATCGACACACATTTTCGCGGGCAGGGCGTTGGCACCTGGCTGTCCGAGGTGGTGCGCAGTCATCCAGACTTATCCGACGTTGCAAAATGGATGCTCACTACCCGTGACGCGCAGCCCGTTTATCATCGCGCCGGTTGGAACCTGGTCACTCACCCGCAGAACATCATGGAAATCACTCCCGGCAATCCCGCCGGACCTGCCTCGTCGAGATGCGCTGAAACCTGTATCACCGTCAAGCCCTACATCGCAAAAGGAAACACACCATGACTTACCGAATTGGCGTAGATATCGGCGGGTCGTTTACCGATTTTGCCGTGCTTGATGAGCGCGATAACAGCATTCGCACCCTTAAGGTGTTATCACGTCCCGACAGTCCCGGCAGTGAAATCACCACTGGCTTAAGTCAGTTGCGTGATAACTTCGGTATTGAGCCTGCCGAGGTGCACTACTTCACACACGGCACCACGGTTGGGGTGAACGCGGTTATTCAACGTAAAGGCGTAAAGCTGGCGCTGTTCACCACTGAGGCCTTCGAGGACGTGCTCGAGCTGGCACGGTTGAAGATACCGCATATTCACGACCTGTTCTCCCGTCGCCCCGAGCCGCTTATCAGCCGTGATCGGGTGTTTCCTATCAAAGAGCGCACCGACAGTCAGGGGCGTATTCTGCAGCCGGTTGACCCTGCGTCGGTCATGGCCGCCGTGCAACAGGCCAAAGCACTGGGCTGCGAAGGGGTTGTGGTGTCATTTTTGCACGCCTACCGCAATGGTGACAACGAAGCGCGGGTGCGCGAAATGATAACCGAACTGGCCCCAGAGCTGCTCACCTCCTGCTCCGGTGAAATCTGGCCCATTATTCGCGAATATGAACGCACCATCACCGCCACCATCAACGCCTACGTGCAGCCAAAAGTTATCAACTATCTCGGCGCTTTTGAACGCGCACTGAGCGAAATGGGTGTACCGGTGCCGCCGAGGATAACCAAGTCCAACGGCGGCGTGATGAGCGTTGAACAAGCTAAGGCCGAATGCGTGCAGATGATCCTCTCCGGCACGGCATCTGGCGTTATTGGCGCCGGGTATATTGCCGATCAGTGTGGCTACGACAAACTGCTAAGCCTGGATATCGGCGGCACCAGCGCCGACGTCGCGGTCATTATTGACGGAAGACCGGAGTACGGCAGTGGCGAAACCATCGGTGAATTTCAAATATTTATCCCCTCTGTTTCCGTGACCTCAGTCGGACAAGGGGGAGGATCGTTAGCGTGGATAGACCGCCTCGGCGTGCTGCAAGTCGGTCCCGACAGCGCAGGTTCGCTGCCAGGCCCGGTGTGTTATGGACGCGGCGGCGAGCAGGCCACAGTTACCGACGCCTTTGCCGCCTGCGGTTTGCTCGGCCACGGGGCGTTAGGCTACAGCGCCGTTAGCGTAGACAGTGAGGCTGCTCGCCGCGCGATAGCATTGCTGGCAAAACCGCTGGGAATAACGATTGAAGAAGCGGCAGAAACCATTATTCAGTTAGCGGTTTCAAGTATGTATAGCGATACCAGTGGCCTAATTTCGCGCTTCGGGATCGATCCTCGCGAGTTCTATTTTTTGGCTTTTGGGGGAGCGGGACCGATGATGGGCTGCTATTTGGCACGCGAACTTAATATGAAAGGCGTGGTGATACCGCCGACGCCGGGCGTGCTCTCGGCGCTTGGCGGTCTAATCGCCGACCTGAAAAACGATTTTATCCGCACCCTGTATCGAGACCTGAACGCCAGCGCGCTGAGTGAAACGCTCGCCGCCGCGGCTCAGCTCAGGCAGGAAGCCGAGGGGTGGCTGCGGCGCGAGCACGGAGCAGACTTACCCTACAGCCTGCTGTTTTCAGCGGATATGCGCTATCGCGGCCAGTCGTTTGAAATTGAAGTGCCGCTGCAAAACGACTGGCTGGAACTGAGTGAACCCTCCGCAGAACGGCTGGCTTGGATAAGTGCAGCCTTTAACCAGCAACATCTGAAAATTTTCGGCCACAGCGACGCCACTGCTGCAATACAAATCATCAATCTACGGCTGGTGATCAGTTCCCCCACCGCGCGTCCTGCCCTTAAAAAACGGGCTTACAGCAACGAGGCCATCGTCCCGCAGTCCACGGCCAGTGCCTGGGTGGATGGCGCACAGCGTGAAGTGCGGGTGGTGCGACGCGAACAGCTGCTTGCCGGTCAATGTTTTGCAGGCCCGGCCATTGTGGCGCAGGACGACTGTACCACCTGTGTGCCAACCGGTATGCAGGTTGACGTCGACACCTTTGGTAACTTGATCATTACCCCGACAACCCAACGCGTTGAGGAGTTGCAGCATGGCTATTGATGGACGCAATTTACAAATTCTGGCCAATTACTGTGCGGCGGCGGCCGACGCGATGGCCTTTACGCTGATGCGCACCGCCCACTCAACGTTTGTGAAAGAAACCGAAGATTTCTCCTGTCAGATAGTGACGCGAGAAGGGTTGGCCTTCGCTTCGCCGCGCAGTTTTGGTGCACCCTGGTACGGCGGCATCGATTATGCGCCCGTTTTAGCGCTGATCGAAGACTATCAGGAAGGGGATATTTGTATCACCAATGATTCCTATGCCGGTAATGTGGCGACCCATTCACCCGATATTCATATCTGGAAACCGGTTTTTTTTCAGGGCCAGATTGCCTGCTTTGTGGTGGGACATATCCACAATACCGACGTTGGCGGCGCGGTACCGGCTTCTCTGTCGCGTTCGTTAACTGAAATCGTGCAAGAGGGATTACGCATCCCACCGCTAAAAATTATTTCAGGAGGCAGACTCAATGAAGATGTGGCACGGATTATGCGTCTTAATGTTCGTGCACCGGATCAGAACTGGGGCGACTTCAATGCACAAATCGCCTCGGTCAATATCGGCGAACGCAAGGTTCACGAGATTATTGCGCGCTTCGGCATTGAAGATTTTTTGCATGGCGTAGACGGTATTTTGGACTACGCCTGTCAGCAGGCGCGCAACATTATTGCCACCATTCCAGACGGAGAGTATTTCTATGCCGACTATGCTGACGAAGATACTGACGGCGGTTATCCCTGCCGTATTGCAGTTACGCTGCGCGTTACAGGTGACACCCTTGAGTTGGACTACACTGGCAGCGATCCGCAGCTCACGTCCTCATTAAATATGCCGACCGGCGGACGTGAAAGGCATCCGCTGGCCTTGGTCGGGGTGACCTACGTGCTGTCTACGCTCGACAGTCGGCTGCTGCTTAATGCCGGAACGCTGCGGCCAACGCGAGCAATTTTGCCCAGCGGCACAGTCATGAACTGCGAAGCGCCCGCCGCCGTGGGCATGCGTTCGTTAACCTGTGCCGTGTCGCAGATTGCCACGCTCGGCGCGTTTTCGCTGGCGGTGCCCGAAAGGCTGCCCGCCAACTCACCCGGCGGCAACTCGATTGTTAACATTAAAACTGTCGATGCCCAGAGTCGCACTGTGGTGGCATCAATGGGGCCGGTTGGTGGCGGGGCGGGCGGTACGCCGCGTCACGACGGGCCTGACGGTTCGGGCGGACTTTCGGCATTTCTTAAAAATACCCCAGTAGAAATCAATGAAGCAGAAGTGCCTATTTTGGTCCGCCGCTATGGGCTGTTCCCTGACAGCGGCGGCGCGGGGCGCTATCGTGGCGGCATGGCAACGGTGATGGAATTTGAAGTCACCGCGCCCAATACCGTGGTGACCGCACGCAACCGTAACCGTTCGGTGTTTGCCTCGGCCGGTGCAGTCGGTGGCAGTGCCGGAAAAAACGCCAGCTTCCAGACGAATCCCGACACTGAGCATAAAATCGAGCACGGGAATATCGACGTCATCAAGTGTAATCCGGGCGATGTCGTGCGTTTAATTGGCCCCGGTGCGGGCGGTTACGGTCCGGCACGAGAACGCTCACCGCAGAGTGTTCTGCGTGATGTGCAGTGCGGTTTTGTCAGTCTGGAAGGGGCGCGCCGTGACTATGGCGTGGTTATACACGACGGCGCAATTGACGCTTTTGAAACGGAAATCACCCGCAGCAGCATGCCCAATCAGGGCAGTGGACACTTTGATTATGGCCACGCCCGCCGCGCGTTTGAAACAGTATGGACCCGCGCCCGCTATGCGTTGCTCACCGAATTTTTGGCATCAATGCCAGTCGTCTGGCGACATTTCCTTAAGCATCAGGTGTTTGCCGCCGTCGCCGCCGTGCCCGCGCCAGAGAGTGAAGAGGCGATGAGCGAACAGATGGCTGACATCTTGCATGGATTATTGCATAAGTTCCCGGCCATACGCACGCCACAGCCCGCAGGTTAACGCTTGTAAAATCATCTCATTATCATTGATAAAACAGACTGTGAGGAAAGACTCGAATGCTCAACTTATCGGTTCCCAGCACGCTTGACCGCAGGTCGCACGGGTCTTTGCAATCAAAGCTGCGCGAAAAAATCTCTGAGGCGATCGCCAAAGGGGATTTTGAACAGGGGCAAACGCTGCCTTCAACCCGCGCAATGGCCGAACAGTTAAAGATATCGCGTAATACTGTCACGCTGGTGTATGAGGAGCTTGCGGCCGAAGGCGTGCTAATTTCCGAACAGCGGCGCGGCTTTTATGTCGCGCAGGACGCCGTTTCGCGGCTGCCGCAGAGTCGGCCTCCTGTTCCAACGGCGGCGTCGGTGGACTGGGAGAGCAAGCTGATGATCAATCCGGCTGCGTTGGAGCACATTACGCATCCTCAAGACTGGCGCAGTAAAAAATACACCTTTATGTATGGGCAGCACGATCGCTGGATTTTCCCCATTTCCAGCTGGCGCAAGTGCAGCCGTGATTCGCTGTCATTGCATGACATGTATGACTGGACCGTGGATTATGTTGATGAAGACGATCCGGTGCTGCTCGACGCCTTTCGCCGTCGGGTGTTGCCGCGTCGCGGGTTCAGCGCCTCGACTCAGGAGGTGCTGGTGACCGTGGGCGCTCAGCATGCGTTGTTTTTGGCCATTCAATGTTTGATTCGCCCCGGTATGGTCGTGGGGATTGAAGACCCTTCTTATCCAGACGTGCGTAACCTGATGATTTTTCACGGCGCAGTGCTGAGACCTTTACCGGTAGATGAAAATGGATTGATTATCAGCGAGGCGTTAATAGGTTGCGATGTGCTGTACGTGACCCCGAGTCATCAGTCTCCAACCACCGTGACGTTGTCACATGTTCGGCGCAGCCAACTGCTGAAAATGGCCGCAGAGCACGATTTCATCATTATTGAAGATGATTACGACACCGAATCACGCTTTGGCCGCGTGCCTTCAAGCGCGCTGAAATCAATCGATAGCGAAGGCCGCGTGGTGTACGTCACCAGCCTGTCGAAACTGCTGTCACCTGGACTGCGGGTCGGTTTTCTGGTCGGGCCGATGCCGTTCATCCGCCAAGCACGCGCACTGCGGAGGATGAGCATTAGGCATCCGGCGGCCAACAATCAGCGTACCGTGGCGCTGTTTCTTAAAGGTGGCTATTACGAGTCGCTTTTAAAGCGCTTTCATGAGGAGTACGAAGGGCGGTGGCACACTCTGCAACAGGCGCTCACGACGTTTATTCCCTTGGCCAAGGTCGCCAGTTCGGAGGGCGGCAGCTCGGTGTGGCTGCGTTTTCCCGAATGCATTAATACTCACGAACTTTCGCAGCGAGCCTATGCGCGCGACGTTTATATCCAGTCGGGTGAAAGCTATTTCCTCAACACTCGTGACGGACAATACCCACGCCCGACCCACTTTATGCGCATCGGCTTTTCATCAATCCAGGTAGAACATATCGCCGAGGGCATTGCGATTGTCGGGGGCGTAGTGGACGAGATGCTGGCGGAATATTCCCAGCAATGTGGCGTGAGCCTGACCCAGAATCCATCGCCAAACCCGCTAAGTGCTTAATTTCATATCTTGTGCAGATACCGCAGATTCTGCCGTCGCCAATGGCCCATTCCCCACAAAAAATTCGCCGCAGGCTGTAGAGTAAATCTCACGCCTTTTACCGACAGCCCGCGCCGATTGGAGAACACATGTCGCCATTGCCTTTACAGGACTCGTCACTTTACCGCCAGCAGGCATTTATCAACGGTTGCTGGGTTGATGCGCGCAGTCAAGAAACGATTGAAGTGATTAATCCTTCTACCGCCGAGGTGATTGCACGGGTGCCAGCCATGAACGAGCAGGATACCTGTGATGCAATTCAGGCGGCAGAAAGTGTTCGCCTGCCGTTTGCCGCGACCAGTGCAGCAGAACGTGCCGCGATGCTTGAAAAGTGGCATCAATTGATTTTAGACAACACTGAAGACCTGGCGATGTTGATGACCGCCGAGCAGGGCAAGTCGCTGGAGGAGGCCCGTGGCGAAGTCCGTTATGGCGCCAGTTTCGTTAAATGGTTTGCCGAAGAGGCGCGCCGTATTTATGGTGAAACCCTTCCCGCACCGACCCGCGACCGCCGAATTTTGGTGCTTAAACAGCCGGTAGGTATTGCCGCTGCCATCACGCCGTGGAACTTTCCGATTGCAATGATTACCCGCAAATGTGCCCCTGCGATTGCTGCTGGGTGTCCGGTGATTGTTAAACCTTCCGACTTAACCCCACTTTGTGCACTGGCGCTGGCTGAACTGGCATCGCGTGCCGGAATTCCTGCCGGTGTGCTGCAGGTGGTGACCGGCTTGCCGCAGGGAATTGGTGGCGAACTGACCCGCAATCCATTAGTGCGTAAACTGTCGTTCGCCGGATCGACCCGCGTGGGACAATTGCTAATGCGCCAGTGCGCCGATTCGGTTAAGCGTCTGAGCTTTGAGTTGGGAGGCAATGCACCGTTTATCGTGTTTGACGATGCTGATATCGAGCTTGCCCTCGCCGGTGTGCTGGTCAGCAAGTTCCGCAACGGCGGCCAAACCTGCGTCTGCGCCAACCGAATTTTGGTGCAGCGCGGCATCTATGACCAGTTCGCGGCCCGGCTGGTAGAAGAGACAAAAAAACTCAAAGTCGGTGACGGTTTTGTCGCAGGAACACAGATGGGACCCTTGATTAATCAGGCGGCGGTCGAGAAAGTTAATCGCCATATCGACGACGCCCTCAGTCAGGGCGCGCGGGTACTCACTGGCGGGATCGCCGCTGCTAACGGCAACTTTGTGCAGCCCACGGTGCTGGCCGACGTAACCGCCAGCATGCTGATTGCCAACGAAGAGACATTTGGCCCGGTAGCACCGCTGTTCTGTTTTGACGATGAACAGCAGGCCATCGATTTAGCGAATGCTACGCCATTTGGCTTAGCGGCTTATTTCTTTACGGAAAACTTACGCCGTTCGTGGCGAGTGGCTGAAAAACTTGAATTTGGCATGGTTGGATTAAATACCGGTTCAGTGTCATTGGAAATAGCGCCATTTGGTGGAATAAAACTTTCTGGAATAGGGCGTGAAGGGGCTAAAGCCGGTATTGAAGAATATCTTGAAATGAAATCATTCCATATTGGTGGCCTTGATTAATATTCTCCCCAGTTGCCCCAGTAATTACTGTGGGAAGCGGCTAACCCGAAATGGGTAGCCGCTTTTTTTATGACTGAAAAATATCCTGCCGTATCAATGATTCACAAGAATGAAAAGTGTGCTTTCTCAGTGCGTTCATAAATTATCCATAAATAATAGCAGGTTAACAATTGGCCTGGGAAGTGTGATGTTTTCGTTGGTGCAGAGAAATAGATAAATAGATCATTCTGGTGCAGCGATGTCGGCACCCTTCCTCAAGTCGATTATCAAAAAACGGATTTAAGAAGTTTAAGGCTTTGCCACGGCATAAAACGTTTTTTGAACTCAGTATTCCGCATATTCCGTTTTTAATAATATGGCATGCTTTGTGCTAGGTATCTAAGGTAATAAGTTTTCCACCCGTGAATTAGGCAATAATCCTGCTGCCCTAATTGATGAATATATGCAGTTATTAATCCGTTGCCACCGTAGTGAACGTTAATTTTTATTCTCCGTGAAATAAAAAAGGAAGTGTTAACTATGCCGAGTTTTAATCCTCAAAACGTGCCGTTGCCCGCCGGACATTTGATTGGCGGCAAAATCCATCCTGGCAACGGTGAACGTCTACGGGTTAATCGTCCCTCCGACGGACAATTTCTGGGCGAAATTCCAGACGGCGACGCGGCGCTGGTGGATTTAGCCGTCACGAACGCCCATCAGTCGTGGCTTGAAAGCGGTTGGGGAACCTGTGCGCCGCGTGAGAGAGCGAAAGTGCTGCGTCGCTGGGCCTGTCTGATTGAAGAACACCGGGTAATGCTGGGCCAGCTTGAGGCCGTTAGCTCAACGCGTCCTATTTATGACGTCATCAATCACGAAATTCCTTTTACCGCCGAGGCGATTCGCTTCTATGCCGAATGTTGCGACAAATACAGCGGCGACGTGCTGCCTACCCGCAGCAGCAGTCTTGGCATGCTGGTGCCGGAACCTTATGGCGTCATTGGCGCCATCACGCCGTGGAACTTTCCGCTGTCGATGGCTTCGTGGAAACTCGGTCCAGCGCTGGCCGCAGGCAATGCGGTGGTGCTCAAGCCTTCAGAATTAACGCCTTTTTCCACCATCAAACTGGCCGAACTGGCGATTGAGGCCGGTTTACCCGCCGGTGTGCTGAATATTGTACAGGGAAGAGGCGCGAGCTGCGGCAGCGCGTTGGTCAATCATCCGCGGGTGCGCAAGGTCTCGTTTACCGGCTCAACGGTGACCGGCGCGCAAATTATGAGTCAGGCGGCGTTAAACGGCATGAAACCCGTCACTCTGGAGTTAGGCGGTAAAAGCCCGCAACTGGTGTTTGACGACGCCGGCGACATTGACGTGGTCGCGACACGTATTTTTCGCGGCTTTACTGCTAATGGCGGTCAGGCCTGCGTCGCCGGCACGCGCCTGGTGGTGCAGTCCGGCATTGCCGATGCGCTGATTGCCAAACTGGTGGCGCTTTGCGAAAGCGTAGCGCCTGGCAATACCTGGAGCGGTGCCTGCCGTTATGCGCCAATTATCGACGTGCGTCAGGCCAAAAAAATCGAATCTATCGTGCAGGCCGCCATTAAAGATGGCGCACAGCTGCTGGCCGGTGGCGAATTCTTCGCCAACACCGAGCAGGGTTACTTCTTTAAACCCACTTTGCTGGCGGGGGTGGGCGCTCAGTCTGTTGCCGTACAGGAAGAGATATTCGGGCCGGTGCTGACCATTCAAACCTTTGAAACCGAAGAGCAGGGATTAGCACTGGCCGACCATGCCATTTACGGGCTCGCGGCGGGCGTGCATACCCTGAATATTGAGCGTGCTCTGCGCGCCATGCGTCGCCTTGCGGCGGGCACAGTGTGGATTAACCGCTATGGCCGCTCGGGCGATTTCATTATCCCGACCGGCGGCTTTAACGGCTCTGGTATTGGCAAAGACTTGGGCCGTCAGGCGTATGAAGCCTGCCTGCGCTACAAAAGTGTCCTGATTGATTTTTAAGACTTTCTATCACTTTTCTTATCACGAATTCACTCTCGAAGAAGGGGATTATCATGGCGGTATTCAAACCTAAGTTTATTACTTTTGACTGCTACGGCACGCTGATTAACTTCGACATGGCGGGTGCAGCCAGCGCCATTTTCGCCGACCGCGTCATCGCCGACCAGATGCTGGCCTTCACTACTGACTTCGCCCGCTATCGCATGGATGAGGTGCTGGGTGCGTGGAAACCTTACAGCGACGTAGTTTGCCAGGCGATGGCCAGAACCTGTAAGAAGTGGGGCGTCGAATATAAAGACAGCGACGGAGCCGGAATTATGGAAGCCTGCGCAACTTGGGGTCCGCATCCCGACGTGCCGGCGGGTCTGGCAACGGTGGCTAAAGAATTCCCGCTGGTGCTGCTTTCAAACACCATGAACGATTTGATAACCCATCACGTTCCGCGTCTTGGTGCACCGATTCACCGCGTGTTTACCGCCGAGCAGGCACAGTCCTACAAGCCGAGAATGCGTGGCTTTGAATACATGCTTGACGAGCTTGGCTGCGGTCCTGAAGACATTCTGCATGTCTCTTCTAGCCTGCGTTACGACCTGATGACCTGCCACGACATGGGCATTAAAAACAAAGTCTGGGTCAATCGCGGCCACGATCCTGCTAATTCTGCCTATGGCTACACCGAAATCAAAGATATTGGCGGCCTGCCGGGTGTTGTGGGTTTATAAAAAAACGCGTCGCACGGTAATGCGGTAAGGGTACGTAAATTAAGCGGGGCACAGGCATGAAACTTGAATCATTTTGGCAGGCAACGGCACCGGCATTGAACGTGGCTGCTGTCGGTCAGCTTCCGGGCAAGGCCGACGTCGTGGTGATCGGCGGCGGTTTTACCGGCCTGTCAGCGGCTTATAATTTGGCGCTGGCCGGTGTCGACGTGGTGGTGCTTGAAGCCGGTGAAGTACTGAGCCAGGCTTCCGGGCGCAACGGCGGTCACTGCAACACTGGCGTAGCGCAAAACTTTGCCTCTTTGGTTGAAAGCGTCGGCCTTGAGCAGGCGTCCATTTATTACCATGCTTACACCGACGCGGTGGAGTATGTGCAGTCGATTGTTAAGCAAGAGAGCATTGACTGTGACTTAATCCGCACCGGCAAACTCAAGCTTGCCAGTAAGGCTAAACATTTCCCGTCACTGGTGAAAACCTATGAGCTGTTAAAGCGCACGGTAGACAGCAACGTTGAGCTAATTGATGCCAGTCACATTCGTGACGAGGTGGGCTCCGATGCGTTTCACGGCGGCCTGCTGCAAAAGGGCGGCGGACAGATGCACATGGGCAAATTCGGCATTGGGCTGGCGCAGGCGGCAATCGCTAAAGGCGCGGTGATCCATGCCCATACTCCCGTCACGGCACTACAGCAGATTGACGGGCATCGTTACACTGTCACTACTTCGCGCGGTGTGATTGATGCTAACCGCGTGTTGATAGCGACGGGCACCTCAGACAAAGGGCCATTCTCGTGGTTTCAGCGCCGCATTGTGCCGGTCGGCAGCTTTATTATTGCTACCGCGCCACTCAGTGATGCCCAGCTGAAGCAGGCTTTCATCAATAATCGTACCTACGTCACCTCGTTAAATATTGGCAACTACTTCCGAACCACGGCCGATAACCGATTGATTTTTGGTGGCCGTGCGCGATTTGCCATCAGTAACCCCACCTCCGATGCGCGCAGCGGCGCCGTCCTGCGTCAGGGACTGCGCGAGCTTTTCCCAACGCTTGCCGAGGTCGATATCGACTATTGCTGGGGCGGACTGGTCGACATGACCGCCGACAGATTACCGCGTGCAGGTGAGCATGAGGGGCTTTTCTATTCAATGGGTTATAGCGGTCACGGCACACAAATGTCGGTGTACATGGGCAAGGTGATGGCGGCGCTTCTCACCGGCAAACCGGTAAGTAACCCTTGGCAGCGCAGCAACTGGGCGGCGATGCCGGGCTATTTTGGCAAACCCTGGTTCTTGCCAGTGGCGGGCCTGTACTACAAAGCCAAAGACAAAGTTTCCTAAGTCGGTGGCAAAAAATATCCACTACTATCAACGGCTTTTTTCGGTAAATACCGCATTCGGGGAGATTTCAATGAGTAAATTTCGTAAAGAATCAGGTCCAGCTACACCGAAGTCAGCTTCAAGCTTGTCAGATATCAATATTTCACGTCGCGGCATGATGAAGGCGTTGTCTGCTGGCGCGGCGTTAAGTACCGGCATTATTAGTTTGCCTAATAGCGCATGGGCCGCTGAGGCTGCACCGGTAAAAGGGGGCAAGCTGCGCGCCGCTGCTGCCAACTCTTCTGCTGCCGACACGCTGGATCCGGCCAAGGGTAACAACAGCGGCGACTATATGCGCCAATACATGTTTTACAGCGGCCTGACCGAACTCGACACCAAACTTATCCCACAAATGGGGCTGGCGGAGTCAATCAGCAGCAGTGACGGTGTCACGTGGAGTGTTAAGCTGCGTCAGGGCGTTACCTTCCACGACGGTAAATCGCTTACCGCTCAGGACGTGGTATTTTCACTGTCGCGCCACAAAGACCCGGCCATTGCCTCCACCGCCATCGCACTGGCCAAGCAGTTTGCCAGCATTAAAGCCGTCGGCCTAATGGAGGTTGAAATTACGCTCGAACAGCCCAACTTTGACCTGCCGTCAATCCTTGGCACACCGGCGTTTCTTATTCTACAGGACGGTACCAAAGACTTTAGCAAAGCCGTGGGTACAGGCCCTTACACCTGCAAAGAGTTCTCACCAGGCACCCGTACGCTGGGCGAACGTAACAAAAACTTCTGGAAGCCTGGCCTGCCTCACCTCGATGAAGTGGAACTGCTGGGCGTGACCGACCAGGCAGCGCGTGTCAATGCGCTGCTCTCAGGCGAACTGCACTTTGTATCAACCATCAGCTCGCGCGACGTGAAACGCATCAATGGCTCAACGTTATGTTCGGTGCTGGAGAGTAAGTCAGGCATGTACAGCGACCTGATCCTGCGTCAGGACACGGCAATCACCGGTAATCCCGACTTTGTGCTGGCGATGAAGTACCTGCAGCCACGAGAAACCCTGTTGAAAACGGCGGTACAGGGGTTCGGTACTGTCGCCAATGACCACCCGGTTCCACCTTGGCATCCATTTTTCAATAAAGACTTGCCGCAGCGTCCTAACGACCTCGACAAAGCCAAGTTCTATCTCAAGAAATCTGGGCTGGTGAAGCCGAGTCTGGAGATTGTGACCACCGACAACATTGAAGGTGCGGTTGAAGGCGCGCAGTTCCTGCAGCAGCTCGGCTCTCAAGTTGGCATGAATCTAAAAGTTCGTCGCGTTCCTTATGACGGTTACTGGTCGCAGCATTGGATGAAGCACCCGATCTCTTATGGCTCCGTTAACCCACGCCCGACACTCGACATGCTGTTTAGTCAGTTCTACAAGTCCGACGCGCCGTGGAACGAGTCCGGCTGGAAAAATGAGCAGTTCGATCAGTTAGTGACGGCAGCGCGAGGCGAGCGCGACCAGGCCAAGCGCAAGCAGATGTATGGCGACATGCAGGAACTGGTTTACAACCACTGCGGCACCCTTATTCCGCTGTTTATCAGCGCATTGGACGGTTACAGCAATAAGGTTAAAGGCGTCGAGTCCTATCCGTCCGGCATGATGATGGGCTATCGCTTCAGCGAGTTTGTGTGGTTGGCGTCGTAATCCGGAGGTATCAATGAATCAGCTTATCCTGTTGCTTATTCTTCGTCGTATTGGTTCAGGCCTGTTGACGCTGTTTATCGTCTCGGCGCTGGTGTTCATCATCACCAGCATGCTGCCGGGCGATGCAGCTCAACAACTGCTAGGCCAAGCCGCCACGCCAGAAACGGTGGCCGCATTACGTGACCAGCTGGGCCTGAATCTGCCCATTTGGCAGCGCTACGTGGAGTGGATCGGCGGCATGCTGCACGGTGATTTCGGCACCTCCTTCGCCAATAACATGCCGGTGACCAAGCTGGTCGCCCAGCGTATTCCCGCCACTTTCGAGCTGGCAGGTATCACCACGCTGGTTTCCGTGCCGCTGGCGGTGATTATTGGCATTACGGCGGCAATGAAACGGGGTTCGCTGATTGACCGTATGTTAGTGGTGGGCACCATGTCGGTGGTGGCGGTACCGGAGTTTCTGGTTGCGACCGTCGCCGTTATGGTGTTCGCCGTTCGCCTGCACTGGTTTCCGGCGATGTCACTGGGTTCGACCGACCAGGATTTTCTTGGCTACCTGCGCGCCTATGCGCTGCCGGTATTTACGCTTTGCTGCGTGCTGGTGGCGCAAATGGCGCGCATGACCCGTTCAGCCATCATTAACCAGCTCGACAGTTCCTATCTAGAAATGACCCTACTGAAAGGGGTACGACCGCTGCGGGCGGTGCTGCGACACGCGCTGCCTAACGCCGTGGGGCCTATCGCCAACGCCATCTCCCTGAGCCTCTCTTACCTGTTTGGTGGGGTGATTATTATCGAAACTATTTTCAGCTATCCCGGACTCGCCAGCCAAATGGTTGATGCGGTAAGTAATCGCGACCTGCCCATTGTGCAACTGTGCGTGATGCTGTTCAGCAGCTGCTATCTGGTGCTGCTGCTGCTGGCCGACATTGCCACCCTTGCTTTTAATCCAAAGCTAAAACAATAAGCCTTTTTCACGGGAGACTCAGTGATGCGTAAAACTGTTCGGGTGTTAAAAACCGCGCTGAACTTCTGGCGCTCATTATCCAATACTGGCCGCGCAGGCCTGATCATGACTCTGTTTTGGCTAGGCATAGCGCTGTTTGGCGGCTGGCTTGCGCCTTATAGCGTTGAAGATATTGCCGGCGGCGGCATCAATGAAGGCTTTAGCCGTGCGTTTTTGCTGGGAACTGACTACCTCGGACGCGACATGCTGACCCGCGTGCTTTACGGCGCACGCTACTCAATTGGGCTGGCGCTCTCCGCCGCTATCCTCGCCAGCGTTTGCGGCACGCTGTTAGCACTGCTGGCCGCCATGTCGGGCCGCTGGCTTGAAGAGCTGCTGGGCCGTATCAACGATGCATTGCTGATCATGCCCGGTAAAATTATGGCACTGCTGATGGTGGCGGTGTTTGGCTCGTCGCTGCCCATGCTTATTCTCACGGCGGTGATTACCTACTGGCCGGGCGCATACCGCATTGCCTACGCGATGGCCTCCAACCTGCGCTCCATGGACTATGTGCAGGCGGCAAACCTGCGCGGTGAAAGCAAACTCTATATTGCTTTGACCGACGTGCTGCCCAATATGCTGCATCCGATGCTTACCGACTTTGGCCTACGTTTTGTTTACATCGTGCTGCTGCTCAGCGGCCTGAGTTTTTTGGGGCTTGGCGTTCAGCCTCCTTATGCCGACTGGGGCACGCTGGTGCATGAGAATTTGCAGGCGTTGTTCGACGGTTCGCCCGCAGTGTTGGTGCCTGCGGTGGCGATTGCCAGCCTGACGATTGGCGTGAACTTATTTATCGACAGCCTCCAGTCGCGCCGGGCTATCAGACTTGAACTGGAAGAGGAGGTGGCATGAAGAGAGCATCCCTTACCTTAGCGGACGTCCACGCCATGACTCAAAAAACGCCGTTCAGTGCGCCGACCGTTGTCAGCGTGAGCAACCTGGAAGTACAAGCCAAAAACGATGCCGATGAGCTGATTACGCTGGTTTCAGGGATCAATTTCGAGGTGAAAAAAGGCGAGGTGCTGGCGCTGATTGGCGAATCCGGCTCCGGCAAAACCACCATTGCGCTGGCGTTGATGGGCTATGCGCGCCACGGCTGTCGCATCAGCGGTGGCAGCATTCAGCTGGCGGGCACCGACGTTAACCGTCTTTCTGCGCGTCAGCTCAGTCAGTTTCGCGGCTCCACCGTTTCTTACATCGCGCAAAGTGCCGCCGCGTCGTTTAATCCGGCAATGACATTGATGGATCAGGTGGTCGAACCGGTGTTGATTCACGGCACCATGAAGCGCACCGATGCCGAAAAAAAGGCGGTGGCACTGTTTCGCGAACTGGCGCTACCCGCGCCAGAAAGCATCGGCAAACGCTATCCGCATCAGGTGTCGGGCGGCCAATTGCAGCGCGTAATGGCGGCAATGGCGCTGATTAGTGACCCCGAGGTGGTGATTCTCGACGAGCCGACTACCGCGCTTGATGTGACCACCCAGCTCGACGTGCTGAAAACCTTTCGCCGAGTGGTGAAGCAGCGCGGCACTACCGCAATTTATGTCAGCCATGACCTGGCGGTGGTGGCACAGATGGCCGACAAAATTTTGGTGCTGCTGAAGGGGCAAATAGCCGAATACGGCACTACGGAAGATTTACTGCATCGCCCGCAGTCAGCCTACACCCGCAGTCTGCTGGACGCCGCGCAGCACAAACCGCGCAACAGTCCGTGGCAACCGGAAGAGGCACCACTGAAGTGCCTGCTTGAGGTGCGCGACTTGGCCGCTGGATACGGTCCGCTAAACGCCGACGGCAAGCCGAAAATCAGCATCCTGAAGGACATTAATTTCAAGCTTTATCCAGGACAGGCGATCGGAATTATTGGTGAGTCTGGTTCGGGGAAAACGACCCTTGCGCGGGCGATTGCCGGCATGATTGCACCTAGCGACGGCTACATTTTGTTTAATGAAAGCTACTTGGCGGGTGACATGTCGGCACGCAGCGCGGACGAGCTGCGCCGGGTGCAGTTTGTATTTCAAATGGCCGACACCGCGCTGAACCCAAGCCAGACCATCGCCACCATTTTGCAACGCCCACTGGTATTTTTCCACGGCCTGCGCGGCAAAGCACTCAATGCACGACTGAAACAGTTACTCGATTTGGTGCGATTGCCGCACAGCATTTTACACCGTAAACCTGCTGGGTTGTCAGGTGGGCAGAAGCAGCGCGTTAATCTTGCTCGTGCACTGGCCGCCGAGCCGGACTTGATTCTGTGTGATGAAGTGACCTCGGCGCTGGACTCTGTGGTCGCCGCGGCGGTACTGGATTTAATTTCCGAACTGCGCCGCGAGCTCAACGTCTCTTTCCTGTTTATCAGCCACGACCTGCATGCGGTACGTTCGGTTTGTGACGATATTATTGTCGTTAACGACGGAAAAATGGTGACTCAGGTTAGCCGAGCAGACTATGAAAAACCGTCGAGTCATCTTTACTACGAAAGGCTTAAACGCGCCGTGCCGGAGCTTCGACAGGGCTGGCTGGAAGAGCAGGATGCTGATGTGGCCGACCTGCCAAAGGTTGACTGATCTTTGGTTTTTAAGAATTTTCATAAAGAATAACAACGGGATAAAACGGGCATCACGAGTAGCCCGTGCCCATTAATCGTGGTTAAAAAGGATAAGTTGTCGATGCCAGCACCGATTAGGTTTGTACAAGACAGTCATCTCTTTCCTGAGGCGGTCGACGTGGTGGTGATTGGCGGTGGAATAGCCGGTGCCGCAACCGCATACGAACTGGCACGCAAAGGCGTCTCGGTCGTATTGCTTGAGAAAGGGTTAATTGGCGCCGAACAGTCGAGCCGTAACTGGGGCTGGTGCCGTCAGCAAAACCGTGATGAGCGCGAACTGCCGCTGTCTATCCACGCATTGCAGCGCTGGAAACAGCTCAAAGAAGAAACCGGCGAGGAGCTGGGCTTTCGTAACACGGGTCTAATTTATGCGACCAAAAAGCAGGAAGAGATCGACGCCTGGGAAAAATGGGGGCAGATGGCTAAAAACTATGGCATGCACAGCGAAATTCTCACCGCAGCGCGCGCCAAGTCACTGACCGCAGGGAGTGTTTCCGCATGGCTCGGCGGCGTGTACTCGCCAACCGACGGCCACGCGGAGCCTTCGCTGGCCGCCCCAGGATTGGCCATTGCCGCCCAAAAGTGCGGTGCTCTGGTGTTTCAGCACTGTGCAGTGCGCGGGCTAGACGTCAGCGCCGGTCGGGTCAGCGGCGTGTGGACCGAGCGCGGACTGATCCGCGCCAGTTCGGTCGTCTGCGCCGGGGGGGCGTGGAGCTCAATGTTCTGTCGTCGGCACGGCATCGACCTGCCGCTGGGCAATGTAATCGGCACCGCGATGCGCACCGCGCCAATCGAACAGGTGATAAAGATGCCACTCTACACCGAAGGCTTTGCCTGTCGCCCGCAGCTCGACGGCAGCTACACGCTCTCTGTGTCTGGCCGTGGCCGAGTGGCGGTCGGGCCGCAGGGTTTGCGCTACGCAAAAAAATTCTATTCAACCTTTCAGGCACGTCGCAAAAATCTTAAGGTACATTTAAGTCCAAGCGCATTTTTTAGCGGACCCGAGGCGCTGGGTAAATGGCAATTTGATGCCCGATCACCGTTTGAAAAAGTGCGCATCCTCGACCCTGAACCAGACTACGCCATGGTGCAGGAGGGCATTGCGGCCATGAAACGTGAGTATCCCGCGTTAAGCGCGGTGAAAGTGGTGCAGTCGTGGGGCGGCATGATTGACAGCACGCCCGACGCGGTGCCGGTTATCTCGTCGGTCGATAAACTGCCAGGCCTGTTTATTTCAGCGGGCTACAGTGCGCACGGTTTTGGTATTGGACCGGGGGCGGGCAGTTTGATGTCTGACCTGGTTACCGGCAGCGTGCCGGTGGTTGATCCTACGCCTTTCCGCTATGACCGTTTTAGCGACGGCAGCGCCATTAAAAAGCCGGGAATGATGTAAATGACTAAACAAACAGCCCATGCGGAGCCTCAAACTATGACTGATATCGTGCTGCGTGAAATGACCGCAGAAGACTTGCCTGCCTGCCACGGGCTCTCTCAGGCCGTCGGCTGGTCCCACCGCCTGCCGGATTGGACGCTGGCTTTTGAGTGTGGCAAAGGCTGGGTGGCGGAGTCCTCCGGGCGGGTCGTTGGCAGCGCGCTTTACTGGAAGTGGGGAAGCGATTACTCGACGCTGGGGTTGGTTATTGTCAGCCCTGAGTGTCAGGGCCGTGGAGTCGGTAAAAAGTTGCTTACTACGCTGTTAACCAAGCTTGAAGGCACCAAGGTTCGCCTGCACGCCACGCCGGAGGGCAAACCGCTGTATAAGAAACTGGGCTTTGTGACTACCGGTGGCATTTGTCAGCATCAGAGCCCCGAGCTGCATGCCGTGCCTGCGCCTGCGTTGGCCGCAGACTGTCAGTTCCATTCGCTTGGCCTCCAGGACGTATCGACCCTGACCGAGCTTGATGCACTGTCGAGCGGCATGCAGCGGTCGGTGTTGTATCAGGCGCTGCTCGACCCCTCCAGCTCTGCGAGCATTGAAAAAGGCCTGATGCTGACCCGCAATGGGCAGCCGGCAGGGTTCAGCATGCTGCGCAAGTTTGGCCGTGGCTATGTTATTGGGCCGGTTATTGCCGCGAGTCTCGACGATGCAAAATTGCTGGTCTCCCAGCAGCTCAGTAAGAGCGCAGGCAAATTTGTACGCCTTGACGTTGAAGCCGCGTTGGGGCTATCCGAGTGGCTTACCGGTCTTGGGTTGCCGTGTGTTGATAAGCCCACCACCATGTATAAAGACGGCGAGCCGTGGGTTTGCGCTGCGGGCTGGCGCAACTTCTCCTTGATAACTCAGGCGATGGGCTAAGGATCAGCGTGAAAACTCTTCTCTATAAATCTGAACCGCAGCGCGGTAAATATTGGCAACAAATTCTGGCCGACCTCGCGCCGCAAATTCGTTTTATTCATTGGACAGATCTCGATTTTAGTCAGGGCGATCCGGCTGTTTTCGCCGAGGTAGATTATCTGGTGGCCTGGGAACCACCTGAAAAAATTGCTCAGCGCCTGCCGCAGCTCAAAGTGCTGTTTTCAGTAGGGGCGGGTGTCGACCAGTTTGATTTAAAACAGCTTCCGCCAACTCTGCCGGTGGTGCGTATGATTGAACCTGGGCTGACGCAGGGCATGGTCGAATACGTCACCTTTGCCACGCTGGCGCTGCATCGCGATATGCCGCTTTATCTTCAACAGCAGATGCGCGGCGAGTGGCGCAGGCATCCCGTGGCGAGTGCCAGTAAAAGGCGCGTTGGCGTGATGGGGCTGGGTGAGTTAGGACAAGCTACACTTAAGGCGCTGATAAATTTCGGCTTTGAATGCCACGGTTGGAGCCGCTCCGGCAATACGCCCCAAGGTGTGACGGGGTGGGCGGGTGTGGAGCAACTGCCAGCGTTTTTATCGCGCTGTGATATTCTCGTTTGCCTGTTGCCGCTTACGCCGCAAACCCGTGGCATGCTGAATGCTGCGCTGTTTGCCCAGCTCCCGGCGGGTGCCGCACTTATTCAAACCGGACGCGGTCAGCAACTGGTGGCCGAGGATCTGCTCGCGGCTCTCGACAGCGGTCAATTACGTGCCGCCGTGCTGGATGTTACCGACCCCGAGCCGCTACCGGCAGGTGACGCACTGTGGTCACATCCCGGCGTATGGATTACGCCACACATTGCCAGCCAGACACAGCCTGAAACGGCAGTCGGCGCACTGTTGGATAACGTACAGCGTTTTGAGCAAGGGCTGCCGATGCAGGGTGAGATTGATAAAACCAAGGGATATTGATATGAGCAATGTTGCCGTTGATGGCGATAGGTTACTGATTAATGAAGTGCTGACGCGCCTTATTACGCTGCGCCACGACCTGCACGCGCACCCTGAATTGGGGTTTAATGAGCATCGTACGGCGAAAGTGGTGGCTGCGTTTTTGCGTGAACTCGGCCTGGAGGTGCACGAGGGCGTCGGTAAAACCGGCGTGGTAGGCGTACTGCGCAAGGGCAGCAGCAATAAAAGTGTCGGACTGCGCGCCGACATGGACGCCCTGCCGATTATCGAGCAGGGGGCGCCGGAATACGTGAGTAAGCACCACGGCGTTATGCACGCCTGCGGCCACGACGGACACACCACTATGCTGCTCGGCGCGGCTTGGCTGCTGTCGAAAACCGCCGACTTTGACGGCACGGTAAACTTTATCTTCCAACCCGCGGAAGAGGGGCAGGCTGGGGCGAAGGCGATGATCGAAGACGGCCTGTTTACCCGCTTCCCGTGCGACACGGTTTTTGCCGTACACAACTGGCCGGAACTTGCGCGGGGCGTGGCACAAACCCGTGTGGGTCCAATAATGGCAGCGGCCGACAGGTTTGATATCCGCGTTTATGGCGGCGGTGGGCATGCCGCTCAGCCCCATCTTTCACCTGACACCATGCTGGCTACCAGTGAGCTGGTGGTTCAGCTTAATACTATTGTTTCACGCTGCATTGACCCTACCGATCCGGCACTGTTGACCGTGACGCAGGTACAGGGTGGTTTCTCGCACAACATGATCCCGGCCGAGGCGCGGATAGTGGGTACGGTGCGCAGTTTCGACCTTCGTGCGCAGGACATTATCGAAGCCAGCCTGCGTCGAATGTCAGAACACGTTCCCGCCGCACACGGTCTAGAAGCCGAGGTGAAATATCATCGTTACTACCCCGCAACGGTGAATACTCCAGCCGAGGCTGACGTCGCGCTACAGGCGGCAAAACGTGCTGGTCTTGAATCCGGCGTGGCCCCAAAACCAGCGCTGACCTCGGAAGATTTCTCATTTATGTTGCAGCAAAAACCGGGTGCTTATCTGTGGCTTGGTCAGGGTGACGGCAGGGCTAAACCGCTGGCACCGCTGCATCATCCCGCCTATGACTTCAATGACAGCATCATCCCGGACGGCGTGGCATGGTTCGCGAACGTCGTGCGGATCCAGCTGCCGGTTCCTAATTGGATGAATTAATATCTCGGCTAATGACTCGTTTGCCTCCCCATCCCCGCCTTCCCCCGCTGAAAAGTGAACTGAACCCCAAATGAGGATTAGAAAATCCAACATTCGGGGTTCAGTTCGTTTGGGGAAGGTTAGGCGGGGGAATGGCGTCTTCGAATAAACATTGAATGCTAAAGAAATAACTGCGTTACCAATGCCCCATTTCCGCATGATATTTTTTCTGAACCGGCATTACGGCACGAAATAAACCTGTGTATTGAGATACTGAATCAAATTCTGACAGCGCCCGAATTAATTGATGAGGTAAACCATGCACAATGTATTAAACACCCAATCTATCATTGAAGATGATATCGACTGGCTTGCGCTGCGTGAAGAGCACGTGCCGCGGGGCATCGTCACGGCACACACTCTGGTGGTAACGAAGGCTAAAGGGTCTGAGGTCTGGGGTGACGACGGTCGGCGTTATCTTGATTTTGTCGGTGGTATTGGGGTATTAAACGTTGGGCATAATCATCCTGAGGTGGTTAAAGCCGTGCAGCGTCAATTAGAAAATGTCTCACACGCCTGCTTTCAGGTGGTCGCTTACCCTCCTTATATCGAGTTGGCAAAACGACTAAATAAAGTGGTAGGGAAGGGCGAGCATTATAAATCTGTGCTGTTCACTTCCGGCGCCGAGGCGGTAGAAAATGCCATCAAAATTGCGCGTTCCTTTACTGATCGCTCCGGCGTTATCGTATTTGACGGTGCTTTTCACGGCAGAACCTTGTTAGGTTGTGCGCTTACCGGTATGAGTCAGCCTTATAAACAAAACTTTGGGCCTTTCCCCGGTGATATTTATCGCATTCCTTATCCGAATGCGTTTCACGGTATTACTCCCGAAGATTCGCTCAACGCATTGGATAAACTGTTTGCCACGCAAACCTTGCCCGACCGCGTGGCGGCAATCATGATTGAGCCGGTGCAGGGAGACGGTGGATTCTTGCCTGCGCCAAAAGCCTTTATGCAGGCACTGCGTGACTTAACCCACAAGCACGGCATTTTATTGATTTGCGATGAAGTGCAAACCGGCTTTGGTCGCACGGGGAAAATGTTTGGTTTTCAGCACTCTAACATCACCCCTGACCTGATTACCGTGGCCAAAAGCCTCGGCGGTGGGCTGCCTATTTCAGGCGTGGTGGGCAAAGCCGAAATCATGGACTCACCGACGCCGGGCGGCCTCGGTGGCACATATGGCGGTAACGCTTTGGCCTGTGCTGCGGCGCTTGCCGTACTCGATGTACTGGAAAACGAGCGCTTGCTCGAGCGTTCGGTAAAACTGGGTCAACAACTCGAGGCCAGACTGCGTCAGTTAGCGCAGAAGTATGCCTGCATCGGCGAAGTCCGCGGTGTGGGTTTTATGCAGGCGGTTGAAATTGTCGACTATGACACCGGTAAGCCAGACGCAGCCTTGACGGAAAAGATCCTCCACTGCGCCTGCGATGCTGGACTGTTGCTGATTAAATGCGGCCTGTATCGCAACACCATTCGCTTCCTTGCGCCGTTGGTCACCACCGATGCACAGTTGGAAGAGGCGATGCACATCTTTGATATTGCACTGGCACGTGGAACCGGCCGCCTTGACTGATTTTTTCTAACTATTTCAAAACTTTGATTAAATAATCGGCATTATAACTCTCTGTGTCTGGCTCTGGTATTGAGATATAAAATCATGATATACCCTAGTGTATTAATCATGGATTATATGTAATTTCAGGGTCGAATCAGACGCAGGGGGAAACCTGCTCTTTATTCTCGGTCGACGCTCAAGAAGACAGTGAGGTGCTATGAACGGCTTTTTAAAACTTGATCGCATCGACATCAATATACTGGTTCAGCTGCAGAAAGACGGTCGCATCAGTAACGTTAACCTGGCCGATACTGTGGGCCTGTCCCCAAGTCCTTGCCTGCAACGCGTGAAGCGCCTCGAAAGCGCGGGGTACATTACCGGCTATGAAGCGCACGTTAATCTGCCTAAAATCACCGACTCCGTTACCGTATTTACCGAAGTCACTTTACAGGGGCATCGTCGAGAAGAGTTCTTAAAGTTCGAGAACTGCATCCGCGAATATGATGAGCTTATCGAGTGCCATCTGATTACCGGTGGTTATGATTACCTGCTGCGTTTCATCACCCGCAGCATTGAACACTATCAGGAAGTCATAGAATCTTTACTTGATAAGAATATTGGTATCGACAAGTATTTTAGCTATATCGTTATCAAATCCCCAATAATCAAAAGCAGTGTTCCTCTGCGTACACTACTCACCCAGCAAATGCAAAACACCAATTAATCTCATCTTATTCTGATTACCCTCGGCCATAAAAAAGCGTCGAGGGCTTTTATTTCAACTTAATGTGCCTTTTTTTACACTTTTATGGTTTATTTTCATTTTGTGATCAAACTCATTCTTGATTGCTGAGTAAGAAACGAATATGGTTTATTAAATCAGCCTGATTTATGTATGGGCATAAAGAAATTTCCTATCTCGATAAATCCTCACTGAGGGAGAAGACGCTTAAAAAGTTATGGCAAGGTTAATGAGTGGAGGTGATGAATGGTGTTAACCCGAGATTTTCTGCGTAACGCAGACTGTAAAACAGCATTCGGCAGCATTGATGAGTCAATGTTATTGACCTCAGAACAGCGCTCGGCCTCGCTCGACTGTACCTTGGCGAGAAGACCGGACAATAGCCCAGTGTGGATATTCGGCTACGGTTCTTTGATGTGGAATCCTATCTTCGACTCCGAAGAGTCTTGTCCTGCCACCCTTAACGGTTTCCATCGCGCTTTTTGCCTACGTTTAACCGCGGGTCGAGGCACTCAGGCTCAGCCGGGTCGTATGCTGGCGTTGAAAGAGGGCGGCAGCACCACCGGCCTGGCATTCCGCCTGCCGGAAGAAAAATTGCGTGAAGACCTTGAGCTGTTGTGGAAGCGTGAGATGCTCACCGGCTGCTATAATCCAACCTGGTGCGACCTTGAACTGACGGACGGTAGAACGGTGACTGCGTTAGTGTTTATTATGAACCCGCTGCATCCGCTGTTTGAAGCCGACACTCGCTATCAGGTTATCGCGCCACTCATCGCTAAAGCCAGCGGCCCACTGGGCACGAATGCGCAATATCTTTTCTCGCTTGAACAAGAACTAAAAAATTACGGCATGCGGGATGACTGCATGAGCGAATTAGTCAACCAGGTAAGAGTTTTATTAGGCATTGATGCCCCGATGCCGGGTATTCAGCTTACCTGAGACCCCATTCTGTCAGGTAAAAAAAGCCTTTCTCTCGAGAAAGGCTTTTTTTTTACTTCATGAATTGAACTTTTACACAAAACTGTCAAACACCCGCGTTTCCTGGGGTTGTAATTGCAGTGCGCCTGCTCATAATGTGAATCGATCTAATAACCATTCTCATTATCTTTTCTTTCAGGGAAATCTATGCACGCGCAAAAATCGGCTAAGCGGGCGCTTTCGACGCCACAGAAGCTGTTGTCAGTCTCAATTTCAGCCGCTCTTGCATTGGTCAGTATGCCGTTGTTTGCCGCCGCGACTCCTGCCACCATGAATGCCGCCAACGGCGCCAGTTCAACTAGCGTGAAAAGCGGCGATACCATCACCGTCACCGCTGCACCCCAGCCTTTTAAATCGGGCGGCGATCAGTTAGTTCCTGCCTATCTTGACGGCGGTTTCGCCAACGGTGGACGTTTAGGATTTTTAGGTGAGCAGAGCGCGCAGAATGTGCCTTTCAGCGTGGTAAGTTTTACCTCTAAACTGATGCAGGACCAGCAGAGCCGTACTTTGGGCGACGTGCTGAGCAACGATGCCTCGGTGCAAACCGCCAATGGCTATGGCAACTATGCCGAGACCTTTGTTATTCGCGGCTTCCCGCTTGACGGCGATGACGTGTCCTACGGCGGGGTGTACGGCATTCTTCCCCGCCAGATAGTGCCGCTGGAGCTGGCCGACCGCGTCGAGCTACTCAAAGGATCGAGCGCCTTTATGAACGGCGTTCCTCCCGGTGGGACGGGCGTCGGTGGCAGTGTTAACGTTGAACCTAAACATGCAACCGATGCCCCGATTAACCGCGTTTCCCTCGATTATGGCTCATCTTCACAAACCGGCGGCTCGCTAGATTTGGGGCGTCGCTTCGGGGATAACAATCAGTTTGGCGTGCGCGTAAACATGGTGCATCGTGAAGGTGATACCGCCATCGATAATGAGAAAAAACGTCTAACCATGGGATCGATTGGCCTGGACTATCGCGGCGATCGATTCCGCACATCGTTTGATTTCGGCGTTACCAAGCAAACCATTCACGGCGGCCGCCCAGTGGTTTATCTCGGCTCCGCCACCGAAATTCCTTCTGCGCCAAAATCGACCAGTAACTACGGCCAGCAGTGGGCCTACACTGATATGACCAATGAGTTTGGCCTGTTGAAAGCCGAGTATGATCTCACTGATAACTGGACCGTTTATGCCGCCGGTGGGGCGAATCATGACCATGAAGACGGTATCTACAGCTCGCCGACGCTCACTGACAACAGTGGTGACTCATCGTCCAGCCGCATGACGGTGCCGTATCGATCCGACAGCGTCTCAGGTCAGGCCGGTATTCGCGGCAAGTTTGATACCGGCTTTATCAGCCACAGCGTTAACTTTGGCGTGAGCTCGCTTTATCGCAAAGTGCGCAGCGCCTACACGCTGAGCAGCAGCTCAATTATCAGCAATATCTATGACCCAGTTTCTGTAAATCAGCAACCGGGCACGCTGTATACCGGTGGTGATATGTCAGGTCCGGGTGTCACTAACCGCACGCGTTCCGAAGGTGTGATGCTTTCAGACACCCTTTCAATGCTCGATAATCGCCTGCAGTTGATCGCCGGTTTACGCCGTCAAAATGTGATGGTCATGAACTATGACTACACCGGCGCCGCCAGCTCAAGTTTCGACCAAACCAAAGTCACGCCAGCCTTTGGTCTGGTCGTGAAGCCGTGGGAGCATGTTTCGTTTTATGCCAACCATATTGAGGCGTTGCAGTCGGGTGAAACCGCTGGCACAACTTACAACAGCGTATTGGTGACTAACGGTGGCCAGGTTTCAGGCATTGAAACCTCCAAGCAAAACGAAGTGGGGGTTAAGGCAGATTTTGGTCGCATAGCCACCTCGCTGGCGTTCTTCGAGATAACCAAACCGGTCGGTATGTACACCAGCAATGGAAATAATACCTACACCTACGGTAACTATGGCGAAGTGCGCAACCGCGGCGTTGAATTGAATCTGTTCGGTGAACCGCTGCTGGGCGTTCGCGTCAACGGCAGTGCCACCTTTATGGACCCGGACATGACTAAAACGCAGGACGGCGCTTACAACGGCAACGACGCCGTGGGCGTTCCGCGCTATCAATGGGTGGTGGGAGGAGAATGGGACCTGCCGGGCATGAGCGGCCTAACGGCAACCGGCAAGGTTATCCGTACTGGACCACAGTATGCCAACGAAGAAAACACCCTGAAGGTAGACGCCTGGACGCGTCTTGACCTCGGTCTGCGCTACGTTATGCCGGTTAAAGACAGCACGCTAACCTGGCGTGCAACGCTAGAAAATGTCACTAACGAGAAATATTGGGCGTCGGCCACCGGGGGGTATCTGACTCAGGGCGACCCGCGTGAGTTCAAGCTTTCGGCGACTTACGATTTCTAATCACCCGTTCTGTCAACCTGCGGGGATATTTACCGCAGGTTATTTTCATTAAAGCCAAGCCTAAACGTTACGTCTGACTGTTATTTACGTATTGTATAAAAGCCTTATTTATTATTATTCGCTCATAACTATTTTATATACTCAATATGGCGTAACTCTTCTTGCTAACAAATCGATAGATCTTCACTCTTCTTTTAATGCGCGTCCACATGGTGCCTTATTTAATTAGCGTATTAATAACATATTAATGAATTGTAATTCAGGAGTATAAATGAGCGATTTATCGGTATTTACCGGCGTTGAAAGATCTGCATCTTACCTGCCATCTTTGCCAGGGTTATCCACGACCAATTCAGCAAGGATATCTTTCTCCAGACAGTCTTTCTTAAATAATGTAAGTAGAGTAGAGGCGAGCGCTGCAACTCCAGTCTCTTATTCGGTAAAGTTAGGAGAGCAAAGCACCACATATGGACTTTCCAAGACCCAAAAGACCGTGGTAGACAATGTTCTTAGGCAGTCAGTCAAGCCAGAATTAACCACAGCGCAAAAAGAATTGTTAGACAAAATAATTAACCCTATGGACTGTAGTACTGACCGAGATAAAGCCAGCATCGTTTGGCTAGATAATGAAAGGCAGTTGAAGCAAGCAGGAGTGGGTCGAAAGCATTTTGCCAAGTTTTGCAACGTCAAATTTGATAGTCTTTCTAAAAGCATTACTCGGGAGTTACAGTCCCGAGTGGTACTTAACGCAGCACAGCAGCAGTATATTGAAAACATTATTGCTAAAAAAAACTGCACGGGGAGTTTAGAAAAAACACTGCAGGTCTGGTTGAATAATAAGGCCGAATTTGAAAGGGAGAATATAACACCAGGATCTTTTGCCGTACAAAGTAAGGTTAGTCTACACTCATTTTTTAATTATTTGTATGAAAAAGAACAAGTTAATGAAGTTCTTTCTCCTGAGCAGGAAGAGCTTATTCAGTGTATTATTAATGAATACGGCATTTCAAGGGGTTTAGATAATGCTGCGTGGATAATGATAAACTTCAAGGATGAGTTTATTGCCTCAGGAATTTCAAGGCCGATATTTGCCCATAAATACGGTGTTGTGTTGAGAGTTGTCAATACTAATTTAAGTCGATTAAATAATAAAAACCCGCGAGGGGATGATTCACATGATGCTGAATCGCACGGTTTTCCTTCATCGATGCCACAATTAACCACTTTTAAAAAGAAGGTTTTCAACAACTTCTTGCAACAGCGGGAAGTTAGGATAAAAAAAATAATACAAGATGAAGGATGCATTGAAAATGCCGTCAAAGCTGCCGCCGTATGGTTAAAGTACAAAGATGCATTTATACGTCAAAAAATCAAGCAAGATGTATTTAGCGATTACTGTCATATTGGCTTGAAAAATCTTAGTTATCAGGTAGGTAAAATATCCTTCATTAAAAAGAAAAACGTGAGTCTGAATGAGAAACAGCAAATACTTATCAATACTTTATTTCACGAAACGGGCTGTCAGGATAGTATTACCCTTGCGGCTCGGGTTTGGAACGATAGAGGAATAGAGTTAGAGAAAGCAGGAATTAAACAAAGTACTTATTCTAGCTTATGCGGGTTTCATCCAGGCTATTTATCTAAAAACATTCTTATTGAAACTAAAGTTGCGGTTGAGCTTTCTCAGGATAATAAAACATTTTTAGAGAGCCTCATCTTATCTACGGGGTGTAAGAAAGATATCACTAAATCTGCCAGAGTCTGGATGGATAATGCAACTCGTTTGGCGGGTCGGGGGATTAATCAAATAAGCTTTGTCTCTGCGTGTGAACTCAAGGTGCAGTCATTTAACCAAGCGGTTATTCAATATAAGAAGATACAAGCTTCTCTCGACGCGACTCAGCAAGCGCTATTACAGCGTATTATTGACTCAAGAAAAATAGCAAAGGCCAAAAAGAAAGAGACTGCTCTTGCTCTTGCTGTAACCGCGTGGCTTGACTGTGAGCAAGAACTTACTGGCGCAAATATTAATCAAACCGTATTTGCCTCCGCGTGTAAAGTAAAACCAACCTCCCTGAGGCGTAACGTTTTACATGAAAAAAAGGTACATGCCGAACTCACGAACACGCAACGAAATTTAATTGATAATATAATATGCGCGGAAAAGTGCTTGAATAATGTAGTCAAAGCATCCTGCGCCTGGTTGAATAATCAGACGATCCTTAATGAATTAAGGATTACACTAGAATCTTTCGCCAGTAAATCCAACGTCCCCCCGAAGTCGTTAGAATGGTTAGTTCGCTGCGAGCGTCAGGCGAGAATAGCGCTATCTACCGAGCAAAAAAATGTAATTGACGCTATTATTGAAAATACGCATTGCAGAGTAAACTCCGAACTTGCTACAACGGTTTGGCTTACAAATCGGGTGAAGTTTGAAGAAGCAAAAATTCACAAGTTAACTTTTGCCAGACGCTGTGAAGTCGACATAACGACATTTATTTCCGCGGTAAGCTATAAGATTAAAAAGTCCCGCCTTCAGCTTGCTGCAAAGCAGATGTTTTCGCCTGCCATAACCATTAAAACCGAACCCACTAGGGTTGAACAGACCATTGATGAGATAACACTCGACGACGCTGGGCAGGTGGCAAACGTCGCCAATAGCGATACTTTGCGACTGACCCATCGACCATTATTAGACAACAGCCTGCCTATTGTTCACTCTGTGACTGACCCTCATAAAAGCCTCACCCTGCAGACCTTGGGCCTTAGCTCTCTCGAACAAATAAATACGATTAAAGTGACAGGCTGGGGCGGAATGCACGCCGTTTTTAACACCCTGCATGTTGAGAAGGCTAAACGCCTTAAAAATACTTTACTGTCGGAAGTGCGGCGTCAGATTGTCCATGAAACGACGCAGGCAGAGAGAATGCATAAGCTGATGGTCAGCCGGGGGACGCACCGTCAGGCACCTGACAGCGATGAAATAATCAATTTGGGGATGGGTGTGCTGAATCCTGGACCCGATCCCGTTGCCGCCTACACAGTGCTAGGTATTTATGCCGGTGAATTAGTCAACGCTGAAAATTTAAAAAAAATAGTGCGAAAAAGAGGCACTGCAAACAGTTATTCCCACAGTTGGGCGACACGTACAGAAAAAATAATCGTTGATGCCTATCAAAGTGGCAATGTCCTGAGCAATATCAATACAGGTTGTTTACCGAATACACCTGAACTGGCAGAAAATAATGTGGCCTCGGTTCAGATTGGCAACAGACTTAATGCTTATATAACGATAAGGGATGTGGCGCCTGGTGAGGAATATTTTGTCTCTTATGGCGTAGTGTATGATCCAGGTTTTGACGTTGACGTTGCAAAAAAAAAGGAACGACTGCTAAAACTTTATAAAGAGAATATTGAAATCCTGACATTGATGGAGGTGACAGGAATACATTTGTCGCAATATTATGGTGTGGATATTATGTCCGATGCTGAGCGTGCGCAGAATATTAATCAGAATTCGATACGGTGGAAAATATCACGCAAAGAGGTCAAGAGTTGGCTTGATACCCATCCCTTATTAGATGTAATTATTAAACAGGAGCCGGTAGAGGATAATATCGGCACCACCGAGCCTGTGTTTATTTATGTGCCACCTGTCGCTAAGCGCTCAAGGCTCCAAACCCCCCCAAGTTTTCGGTTGACAGCACCTGATGCAGCGCTGTTAACGCCGTCATTGAGTGACTCATTCTTAACAACGCCTATACAGCTTGCCTCAATTTATGCAACGCTGCTGTCAGCGGCCAGACTAGCAAAGCAATTCCCTGATGCAGCAGTAAAGCATGTAGAAATGAATGCTAACATTGGAGCCAGGCTCGCGAGCATTAGCGACTATAATGCAGCTGTCGATGCTGCATTGTCGTATTACATTGAGCTAATGCAATTATTGTTCGACCTAGGCGCAATATCCTCTAAAGATGTATACAGAAATATGTTGACCGAGACGGGGGGGAATACATCGCTTGGCACCCGCTCCCTGACGCTTATTAACCGCGAGCAGCATCAAACTACCCATAAGTTCTTTAAGCTACTGTTGGCCGCGGGTGAGCGGGCGAAGTCACACCAACCCTTCCGGGACTTTCTGCAAAGCAAAAAAAACGATGCTGCACATTCCATGATTATAATGCAGTCAGAGAGGGACGGTTTTAACCGCTTAAAACACGCTGCAATTGAAGACTGGTTCAAACATCCTCGCGCATTATCCAATCAGGCTGTAAGGATTGTGCAACAACTTCAAGGTTCAAACCTGTTACCGAAAAATAGTGAACTGAAGAAATTATTAAAATCTCAAACATATGATTTGAAATGTAAGAACACCGATGAAGCCATAAAGCCGAAGGCTGCTACAGAAACCGGCCTGCTTCATGCGAAGCTGATTGCGGCAATGCCCCAGTTTATATTGGCGGTGGAAACTGAATTTAATCGAATTGAGCAGCTGAATATCGCCAGAGCAACCTGTAGCGATATTGCGAGAAGGGCGAAAAGTGTAGCGGGAAAAGAGCCAAGTCATAAATTTTTTGACCTCTTTGACAATATTGCGGGGGTTAGCGCTGGCTTTCAGTGGGCCAATCAGGCCTCCCGCCGGACATCAGAGCTAAAGGATCGTCTTTTTGAGCACAGTGAAAGCGTGAGAAGGCAGGCGATGAACGCGCCTGAGAACGTTCAGCCGCAGTCGATTAACGTAATACAGGCACTTTTTACCGGGATTTTATCGCGGGTGGCAGAATCGGAAGAACAGATGCGTCTTGAAACAGTGCGGCCGTACAGTGCCGAGGGGGCAATTCCAGTTAAACCCGCTCAGCATAAAAATACCACTAATCAGCACATTATCAGGGATGACGACTGCGAGATGGCAGAGCTTACTCAGCAGCTGCGGTCCCTCGTTGTCGTGGATAGAGAGCTTGAGATGTTGAACCGGGATGCCAATAAAACGGCTGTTCTCGAAAACAGATTGGCTGAACTAAAGGGACAGCATAACGAAGCGAACTCCTCAAAAATTACCGAGCAACTTCAGAAAGTGCTCGATACTGTGCTGCTCACGCCAACCTGCAACAGCGCAGAGCAAGAGCTTATTCGATTGAATTATAAGAGCAGGGTGATTGAACTGGAAATTAATGATATTAAGACTAAAGAAATTCGAAATAATTTATCCAGATTGCAGGTGTTTAACCGTCAGCAGCAGGCTATAAGTAAGAAAGCGCAAGTCGTTGAACGGCGGATATTGCCCGATTAAGGCAGCCATACGTTTCGCAGGCGTTGGGGAGTAAAGATTTATCAGTCGAACCTGACCGGTTTGACTAACTTATAACCATTTGCATCACTTTATGCAAAAATTGAATAACGTTAGAGCGCAAATGACTTTATTGTCTCTTCATATCTCCCATACACTCCCAAAATCATTAGCAACTTCGCTAAGTTATAAGAGCGTTTATAAATGAAAAAAATAATTCCTTCCGTTCTTTTTGCAGCCATGGCTGCTACTTTTTCCGTACAGGCGGCGACACCGGCCAATACTCTGGTTATTGCTCAGTCTCTGGACGACGCGTCCAGCTTTGACCCAGCTCAGGGTTTTGAACTGACCACTGTGCAGGCGTTTAACAATATCTATCAGCGTTTAATCCAGTCTGACCCGAACAACCCTATCGATTTGAAGCCGACACTGGCTCTTTCATGGCAGGCGGGCAGTGACGGCAAAAGTGTGACCTTTGCCCTGAACCCGAAGGCGACCTTCGCCAGCGGTAATCCGTTGACGGCAGATGACGTGATTTATTCACTCGCGCGTGTGGTGAAACTTAACCTTGAGCCTTCCTTTATTCTGACCCAATTGGGTTGGAGCGCTAAAAACGTTGATGGCTTCCTGACCAAGATCGATGCACAACACGTTAAAATCAGCTGGACCGAAAACGTAAGCCCGAACTTCGTGCTAAGCCTGCTTTCTGCGCCGGTTTCTTCTATCGTTGACTCCAAATTGGTGTCACAAAACGCCAAAGGTGACGACTTCGGCCATCAGTGGCTGAGTGACCACTCCGCAGGCAGCGGTCCGTATCAAATTCGCACCTATGTGCCGCATCAGGTGCTGGTGCTGCAGGCTAACCCGAGTTCGCCTGGCGGCGCGCCAAAAATT
This sequence comes from Rouxiella sp. S1S-2, assembly GCF_009208105.1. Taxonomy (NCBI): domain Bacteria; kingdom Pseudomonadati; phylum Pseudomonadota; class Gammaproteobacteria; order Enterobacterales; family Yersiniaceae; genus Rouxiella; species Rouxiella sp. S1S-2. The sequence goes on along the minus strand of NZ_WFKL01000001.1, from coordinate 2,919,578 downwards.
CCTACCGTGCTGATTAAAAATGTGCCCGATGCCGCCGCGCGACGTCTGCTCATTGAGCAGGGCGACGCAGATATGGCACGCAACCTCGGTGCTGACCAAATGGCAGGCCTTGAAGGCAAACCGGGCGTTAAACCGCTGGCCGTGCCTTATGCCTCTCTTTATTTCCTTTATTTCAATGTTAAGGCTTCTCCAGCGCTCGGTAATCCGGCCTTCTGGGAAGCGTCGCGCTACCTGTTTGACTATGAGCACATTGCCAAAGACCTGCTTAAGGGCCAGTTCCAGGTGCATCAGGCGTTCCTGCCGGACGGTTATTTAGGCGCATTGAACGACAATCCGTACAAGTTTGACCCGGCCAAGGCAAAAGAAATTCTGGCAAAAGCCGGTTTGAAGGATGTGAGCTTCACCATTGCGGTGACCAACCAGCCACCGTACCTCGACATTGCCCAGGCATTGCAGGCGAGCTTTGCTCAGGGCGGCGTGACCGTTAAGCTGGAGCCGGGCGTGAGCTCGCAAATTTCGCTGAAAGTGAAATCACACAACTACGACGCAACGCTCTCCTCGTGGGGCCCGGACTACTTTGACCCTAACACTAACGCGGCGGCCTTTGCCTATAACCCGGAAGATGGCAGCAATACGCTGGCGTGGCGCGCCAACTGGAGCATTCCAGAACTTAGTAAGCTGACGCTGGCAGCGACTGCCGAAAACGACAAGGCCAAGCGCGTAGCAGATTATCGCCAGCTGCAGTTGGCGGTGCAGAAAAGTTCTCCGTTTGTGATTGGCCTGCAGGCGCGCAGCCTGATTGCCGTACGTGACAACATTAAAGGCTACGTACAGGGCATTAACCCTGACATGGTGTTCTACAGCAAGGTCACCAAGTAATGATAGACAGTACTCCCCCGGTCGGGCTGTTCCGACAGGGTTGGCGTTGGTCGGGCCGCCTGGTAGGCGGCCTTGTTTCGTTAATGCTGACTCTGCTTGGGCTGCTGGCCTTTACCTTTGCGCTTTCTCATTTAGCGCCGCTCGACCCGACGTTGCAGATTGCCGGTGACCACGCCAGCGAAGCAACCTATGCGCAGGTGCGCAAAGATTTAGGGCTAGATAAACCGATGCCGGTTCAGTTTTGGCACTATTTACAGCATCTGGCGCACGGCGATATGGGCATGTCGAGCATTACCGGTCAGCCGGTGGCTACCGATCTGATGCATACTTTCCCGGCCACCATTGAGCTGGCAACCTGCGCGATTATTCTCGGCGCGGCGCTGGGCATAACGCTGGCGCTGCTTTCCGTTTATAAACCAGGCAGTTGGATTGATAACGTGGTGCGGCTGGTGTCGTTGCTGGGCTATTCGGTGCCGATTTTTTGGCTCAGCCTGCTTGGATTACTGCTGTTTTACGCCGTACTGCACTGGGCCGGAGGTCCGGGCAGGCTTGATGACGCCTATCTTTACACCCTGGAACCGCGCACCGGCTTTGTGCTGATTGACACCTGGCTGTCTGGCGATCGCGAGATGTTTTTCAACGCCATTAAGCACATGTGGCTGCCGGTTACTGTACTGGCTCTGCTGTCAATGGCCGGTATTACCCGCCTACTGCGCGCCTCTATGCTGGGCGAAATGAACAAAGAGTACGTGATCCTCGCCCGTTCAAAAGGCGCAGGTCGCGCACGCGTGCTGCTGTGTCATGTGTTTCCCAACGTGTTGGGTACGCTTATCACTGTGCTGAGCCTCTCCTATGCCAGCCTGCTTGAAGGTGCGGTGCTGACAGAAACCGTCTTTGCCTGGCCCGGCGTGGGTCGTTATCTCACCACCGCGCTGTTTGCCTCCGATACGCCGGCAATTTTAGGCTCGACGCTGCTGATTGGCACCTGTTTTGTTCTGCTGAATGCGTTGGCTGATGCGCTGACTTATTTACTCGATCCGCGAACCCGGTAAGCACTTTTTATGACACAACTCATTCCTGAACAACCGACCCAGGTGCGGGTAACGCCCAGCAGAGGACCGCGTCGACTGACTACGCTTTCTCTCGGCACCACGCTGGCGATTATTCTGCTGTTGGCCGCGCTGTTTGCGCCGTGGCTGGCGCCGTTTGACCCCAACATTCAGCATATCGAAATCCGCCTGATGCCACCTTCTGCCGAACACTGGCTAGGCACTGACGGTTTTGGCCGAGATCTGCTTTCACGGGTTATTTTTGGTGCCAGACCTACGTTGCTGCTCGTGTCGCTGATTTTGCTGCTGACCATTCCTTTTGGCCTGCTGGTGGGCATTAGCGCCGGCTATCTTGGTGGCTGGGTGGAGCGTATTCTGATGCGTTTCACCGACATTGTACTGTCATTGCCCAGTCTGGTGATGGCGTTGGCGCTGGTGGCGATTCTTGGCCCAGGTCTGATGAACGGCGCGCTGGCGCTGGCGTTTACTAGTTGGCCGCCGTTCGCCAGACAGGCCCGCGCCGAGACCTTGGCGCTGCGCCGCAGTGACTATCTGGCCGCTGCCCGTATGCAAGGCATTGGCGGTTTTCGCCTGATGTTTGGCCACATTTTACCGCTGTGTCTGCCAAGCGCGGTGGTACGTGCCGCACTGAGCCTCGGTGGCATAATTCTGTCTTCCGCCGGACTCGGATTTTTGGGGATGGGCATACAGCCGCCAACCGCAGAATGGGGCTCAATGGTAGCCGAAGGCAGTAAAGTTATCTTTGACCAATGGTGGGTGGCCGCCGCGCCGGGCGGGGCGATTCTGTTCGCTAGCCTGGCGTTTAACCTGTTAGGCGATGGCCTGCGCGATAAAATGGATACCCGTCATGGCGATTGAATCTACGGCAATTAATGGCGCAGGCGATGCATCCAACCTGCTGATGGCCAAAGACCTGACCGTTTACGTGCCGGGCCCGCAGCCGATTGAGCTGGTTAAATCCATTTCATTTAGCGTGGGCCAGCAGCGGGTGGCGCTGGTGGGCGAGTCAGGTTCAGGCAAGTCGATGACCGCAAGGGCGTTGATGGGGCTGTTGCCGTCGCCGTGCGAGATGCAGGCCAGTCAACTTACACTCGGTGGGCAAGACCTGACGCATTTAAAACAGCGCGAATGGAATCAGCTGCGCGGCAACCGTATTGCCATGGTAATGCAGGACCCGAAACACGCGCTTAATCCGGCCATGTCGATTGGCAAGCAGGTGGAAGAACCGCTGCGCCTGCACGGAAAATTCAGCCGCAGCGAGCTTAAAGAACAGCGCCTCGACATGCTCAACGCCGTCGGCCTGCCGCATCCTGCACAGCTCAGCAAGTTCTATCCGCACCAGCTCTCGGGCGGCATGGGGCAACGTGTCATGCTGGCGATTGCGCTGATAAATCACCCTCAGTGGCTGATAGCCGACGAACCGACATCGGCATTGGACTTTGAAATGCGTGAGCAGGTGTTGAAATTGATAGAACGTCTGGTTGACGAACGTAATATGGGTCTGCTGCTAATAAGCCACGATTTACAGCAAGTTGCGCAATATACCGAGCAGGTGATGGTGATGTATAAAGGGCAGATTGTTGACCGCCTCGCGTCGGACCAGCTGGCGCACTCGACCCATCCTTACACCCATACCCTCTGGTCGTGTCGCCCGAGCAGGGCTACGCGTGGCGAGGTGCTGCCTGTGCTGGACCGTGAGTTACTGGCTAAACTCGGCGGTGAGAGGGGGCAGTCATGAGTCAGGAAATTATCGCCCAGCTGCACCAGCTCAGTGTCTCCCATCGTCAAGGTTACGACGTCAAAACGGTAGTGCACGACGTTGATTTGACCATCACGCAGGGCGAATGCTTTGGTCTTGTCGGGCCTTCAGGCTGCGGCAAATCTTCACTGCTGTGGGTGTTGGCCGGTCTTAACACTCAGTGGAGTGGCAATATGTCGTTGCTGGGTCACCGTTTGACACCGGGCAAACCGTTTACCGGCTCGCTGCGCCGCGAAGTGCAAATGGTGTTTCAGGACCCCTATGCTTCTCTGCATCCAAAACACAAACTGCTGCGTACGCTGAGTGAACCGTTGAAACTGCTCAAAGAGCAGGACATCGAACAGAAAGTCGCTGAAGGTTTCCGGCAGGTGGGGTTAGACCCCGCGCTTATCCACCGCTATCCGCATCAGCTTTCCGGCGGCCAGCGTCAGCGCGTGGCTATTGTCAGGGCGCTGCTGCTCAAACCCAAGTTGCTGTTACTCGACGAGCCGACCTCGGCGCTGGATATGTCCGTTCAGGCAGAAATCCTCAACCTGCTTAACGAACTGAAGGCCGCCGGTGACCTGACGATGATTCTGGTGAGCCACGACGCCGACGTCATCGACCACATGTGTGATCGTCACGTGACGATGGCGAAAGGCTTTGTGCTTGGCGAAGCGTAATTAACATTGATGCCCCTTGGTCATAACTGAGGGGCATCAATGTTTAAGTTTAGTGACTATAAAACAGTTAATCTGTTATACCCAGAGTATTACCCTCTGTAGTGAGTCTACGTGTAAGGAGATAAACGTAAAACCAAACTCGACGCTAAATTTTTACTGAAATCACTCGCCGCGTTTCAAACGATTCCCCCGCAGTGCCACGTTTTACATATTCACTCTCCCTTAAGTCAATTTATAAAGCGATGCTAACCATGCCGATTATTCATTTCGTAAACCCTAAAAGTAGGGGTTTTATTTTAGAGATAACTGCATCTTATAAAGTCTACCTCGGCACACTTCTTGCTTAGCCCTTAACATTGTTAAGCTTATTTGGACCCATTTTACCGATGACTATTTCTGCCCTGGACTTTGTATTGGCTTCTAAAAACAGTGAAATACTCTGCCTGCGGCAACTCCTGCAAATGGGAGAATTGGTGGGCGTGGTGAGCCAGCTTATCCACGTGCTGCAGCGTGAGCGAGGAACGGCCAACATTTTTCTCTGTTCAGAGGGGCAATATTTTGGTGACCGCTTAGGAGAAAGGGCTTCTCAAGTTCAGTTGGCCCAGCAGCTTTTAGCCGCCAAGTTAGGCGAGCTTGACCAAAGCGGCCAGTTTATGGGCAATGCTTCACGACTGTTTAGCCGCATCGCCACCGTGTTGCATAGCCTCAGCATCTTGCCAGCGCTGCGCCAGCAGATTGCAGCGCGCGCAATAGGTCAACCAGAGGCCATGAACGCTTACTGCGACGTGATCCACAGCCATCTCTCGCTGGTGTTTGAAGCCGTTGACACCTCGGCCGATCCGACTATTTCACGTGCGCTGCTGGCGATGTTCAGTTTTATGCAGGGCAAAGAGTTAGCGGGACAGGAACGGGCGTTGGGTGCCGCCGGTTTTGCTGCTCGCCATTTTGACGACGGTGCACACCAGCAACTGTTATCGATGATTGACGGGCAGGAGCGTTGCTTCCAGACCTTTACAGAATTCGCCGATGCGCGCTGTCTGGCGCTGTGGCAGCAGCAACAGACGTTAGACAGCAGTGAGTTTGAGCGTTTTCGCCGCATAGCCTGCACCCGCGCCAAACCGGTTGGCGAGCCGACCGACGTAGCATTACGCTGGTTTGACGTGACGACTGCCCGTATTGATGGCATGAAACGGATAGAAGACCGGCTTGAAGATGTGCTGATGGAATGCTGCAAGGTGCGTATTGCTCAGGCTGAACAGGCGCTGAGTCTTGGGCAGAAGAACATTGCCAGTCTCGAGCTGCCAATGGTGGGCCATCAGGCCCAATACGCGGTATTTATGGCGCAGTCCGCTGCTGCCGAGGGTCAACAGTATCAAACCGCTGGCCTGAATCCGCAGCTTGGGCGCTCAATAGTAGAGTTGGTTGAAGAGCAGTCTCGACAACTGCAGGCACTGGACGCCGAGCTGGCGGGATTACGCGCCTCGTTAAGCGAACGCAAACTCATCGAGCGAGCCAAAGGATTGTTAATGCAGCACCATGGGCTTAGCGAACAGCAGGCGCATAAAACGTTGCGCGATATGGCGATGAACCAAAACAAAAAGCTGGCCGAAATCGCCGAAGCGATGCTGGCGGTGGCGGATTTACTGGCCAAAAAGCCGAGTAATCCCTAAGGAGTAGTTGCACTGGCAGTGTGCCATCAGGTTGTGCAAAAGGTGTCAGACAGTGCAATAAAGGACCCGTTTGGAATTGCAGATTGCATAACTCACTGATTTACCATGGCTCTGCTGTTTAATGTAAGTTGGCACGTAAGCTGCATTATCTTTTACACAAGTACTAAGCCAATGGCGGCTTAGTCAGGATTACGGATAAAGGCGTCCGTTAGCGTTCAGGAAACTGAGCGCTAACAGGACGCTTTTTTTTTGCCTGAAATTTATTAGCCACTTTTGCTGTTACCCCATAAGGACCCGCAATGAACCAGAGAAAACAGGTGTCGCGTCGTCGATTTATCGCAGCAAGCGCGGCCTTGGGCGGCAGCATGATGCTGCCGGGATTAATGAACTCCGCGTGGGCGGCAGGGTCCGATGCGCCTGAGAAAAGGGAAATCCGCGTGGGCTTTATCCCGCTTACCGACTGTGCGTCGGTGATTATGGCGGCGGTTAAAAAGTTCGATGAAAAATACGGCATAAAAATTATTGCCAGCAAAGAGTCAAGCTGGGCGTCGGTGCGCGACAAACTGGTCTCGGGCGAGCTTGATGCAGCACACGTGCTCTATGGTCTGGTTTATGGACTACAGCTGGGCGTGGCGGGTCCGCAGCACGACATGGCAATGCTGATGGCGTTGAACAACAACGGTCAGGCGATAACCTTGTCGAATCAACTCAAACAAGCGGGTGTAACCGACGGGGCTTCGCTGAGTAAATATGTCGCGGCCAGCGCTAAGGGGACTTACACCTTTGCGCAAACTTTCCCGACTGGCACCCACGCCATGTGGCTTTACTACTGGCTGGCGAACTATGGTATTCATCCGTTTAACGACGTGCGCAACGTGGTGGTGCCACCGCCGCAGATGGTGGTGAATATGAAGATTGGCAACATGAGCGGCTACTGCGTGGGGGAGCCGTGGAACCAGCGCGCCATCCTCGATGACATTGGCTTTACCGCCGCAACTACGCAGGATATTTGGCCCGATCATCCTGAAAAAATTCTCGGTACTACCGCCAGCTGGGTCGCAGCTAATCCTAATGCGGCCCGCGCCCTGACCGCCGCCGTGCTCGATGCCTCGCGATGGATTGACACCTCGGACGCCAACCGCATCGAAACGGCGCAAACCGTCGCCGCCCGCGCCTATATCAATACCTCAGTTGAAACCCTTCAGGGTCGCATGCTCGGTGACTATGAAAACGGACTAGGCAAAAAATGGAAAGACAGCCACAGCATGCGCTTTTTCCATGACGGGCAGGTCAACTATCCCTATCTCTCCGACGGAATGTGGTTCCTCACCCAGCACAAGCGCTGGGGATTGCTAGACAAAGATCCCGACTATTTATCGGTGGCAAAGAAGATCAACCGCATTGACGTTTACAAGCAGGCTGCCACGGCGGTCGGGGGCATTAATTTACCGCCGAGTGATATGCGCAGCAGCACGCTGTTTGACGGAAAAATCTGGGACGGCAGCAAGCCTGCCGAGTACGCCAACAGTTTTGCCATGAAACGCTAGGAGAAAAGCCTAATGAGCAACCAACCTTTATTCGCCAACAGCACGCCACGTCCCCAAAGTGCCGAGATTATTCCCCTTGCTGGCGAGCCGGTCAGTGCCGACATCGTACCCATGAAAACTGCGACGGCGGGCGCGCAACTTCCGCCGACAAAACCGGGGTACCCCAGCAAATTCAGGGCGGCAGCCCGCCGTTTTATGCAACAGGCGATCCCGGGGCTGCTCGGCGTGGTGGTGCTGCTGGTGATTTGGCAAATTGCCGCGCTGAGCAGCAAAGGCTTTCCCACGCCGATAAAAACGTGGGAGGCGGCCAAAATTATCTTTGCCAGTCCGTTCTACATCGCCGGTCCCAATGATATGGGGATTGGCTGGAACATCCTCGCCTCACTCAAAAGGGTGGCTATCGGCTTTGGTCTTGCGGCACTGGTGGGGATCCCGACCGGATTTCTGATTGGCCGTTTTAGTTTCGTGGCCAGCATGCTCAATCCGATTATTTCACTGCTGCGCCCAGTGAGCCCATTGGCATGGTTGCCCATCGGTCTGCTGCTATTTCAGCGCGCTGAGCCGGCTTCGGCATGGACCATTTTCATCTGCTCGATTTGGCCGATGATCCTCAATACCGCCGAGGGGGTAATGCGTATTCCGCAGGACTACCTCAACGTTGCCCGGGTGCTCAAACTCGGTGAATTTACCGTGATGCGCAAAATCCTTTTTCCAGCGGTGCTGCCTTATATTCTCACCGGCGTGCGCCTGTCCATCGGCATCGCCTGGCTGGTTATCGTGGCCGCAGAGATGTTGACCGGCGGCGTGGGGATAGGTTTTTGGATCTGGAACGAATGGAACAACCTCAACGTTGAAAACATTATCATCGCCATTTTGCTTATTGGCGTGGTGGGAATGGTGCTGGAGCAGGGGCTGATGGCCATTGCTCGCCGCTTTAGCTACGACAACCGATAGGAGACTGCCATGAACAGTGAAAAAGCCATTATTCGGGTACAAAACGTCAGCCAAAGCTTCGCTACCGCAAAAGGCCCGTTTCTGGCGCTCGACAACGTCAGTTTCGATATTACCGAGGGTGAAACGCTGAGCCTGATTGGCCACTCGGGGTGCGGGAAATCAACCTTGCTCAACCTGATCGCCGGGCTGAGTCAGGCATCAGAAGGTGTGCTGCTGTGTGACAACCACGAGATTACCGGTCCCGGCCCCGAGCGTGGCGTAGTGTTTCAAAACCATTCGCTGCTGCCGTGGCTCAGCACTTACGACAACGTGGCGCTGGCGGTGCATCAGGTATTTAAACATCAAATGAGCAAGGCTGAAATGCACGACTGGATTGAGCACAACCTGGCACTGGTGCATATGAGCCACGCGATGGATAAACGGCCGGGTGAAATATCAGGCGGCATGAAGCAGCGGGTAGGCATTGCCCGTGCACTGGCGATGAAGCCCAAGGTGTTGCTGATGGACGAGCCTTTTGGCGCACTCGATGCTCTGACACGGGCGCACTTGCAGGATGCCGTGATGGAGATTCAGCAACGACTGCGCACCACTATTTTGCTGATAACCCATGACGTCGATGAAGCGGTACTGCTCTCGGACCGGGTGATGATGATGACTAACGGTCCGGCGGCCAAGGTGGGTGAAGTGCTCGATGTACAGTTGCCGCGACCGCGTTCGCGTCTGGCGCTGGCCAACGACCCGCTGTTTCATCAGTATCGCCAACAGGTACTGCAATTTCTGTACGAAAAACAGACGGCTGTGGCGTAGTCAACGGGCAGGGCATCACGATGGAAAAACCGACTTTGCTGGTGATTGGAAATGGGATGGCGGGAGTGCGTCTGGTCGAGCGAGTATGTCAGCTTGCACCCAATCGTTATCGCATTGTGGTCTTGGGTGAAGAGCCGCAAACCGCCTACAACCGCATTATGCTAACCCCGGTATTGGCAGGCGAGAAAGATTTTGCCGACATTATTACCCATGCACCGTCGTGGTATGAAAGTCACAATGTCACTTTTTTCAACGATTGTCGGGTTACCGACGTCATGCCCGAATGGCGTCAGGTAGCCTGTGGTACTCAGCTTTTTGATTATCACCATTTGGTGTTCGCGACCGGTTCCAGGCCCTTTATTCCCACGCTGCCGGGCAGCCACTTAGGCGGTATTCATGGTTTTCGCACCCAGCAAGACGTGGACGATATTTTATCCACGCAGCGGGTCCATCAGCCCGCTGTGGTCATAGGCGGTGGGGTGTTGGGCATCGAAGCGGCTGCCGCTTTGCAGCTTCGCGGCATGAAGGTCACGCTGGTGCATCGTGGCGCTCGTTTAATGGACCAACAGTTGGACGAACAGGCTGCACAGCGGCTGCAAAAGCTGCTTGAACAGCGCGGTATTCAGATTTTACTCAGGGCTGAAGCGGACGCTTACTCAGGAAATACTCAGGGGCAAGTGTGTGACGTCATCCTCAAAGACGGCCGCACGCTCGCCGCCGAAAGGGTGGTTGTTGCAGCAGGCGTACGGCCAGAGATTGCGCTGGCGCAGCGCGCCGGACTGTGGTGTGAGCGCGGCGTGATGGTTGACGCGCAAATGCGGACCTCAGATGCCTGTATTTCGGCAATTGGAGAGTGCTGCCAACTTGGCGAGATGACTTTTGGACTGGTTGCACCCTGCTGGCAGCAGGCGCAGATACTGGCCTGCAGGCTGGCCGACGTTGTCGCCGAGCCTTATACCGCGATCACTCTTCCTCTGCGATTGAAAGTGACCGGCATTGAGCTTTTCTGTGCTGGAGAGTTGAACGGCACAGCCGACGGTGGGCGTTATCAGGTGCAAAAGAGCTGGGATCCGCTGGCGGGGCACTATCGACGCCTGTTGCTGTGCGATAACCAGCTAAAAGGCGTACTGCTGCTCGGCGATGCCACCCAGGGCCCGCAGTATCTGTCGCAGCTAGACATACCCGCATTACCTTCTGCATTGCCCAGTGTGTTCAATCCTGATGGTGGCAACGCGAAGACCTCAGATGATAAAAAAATTCAGTTGCCGCAACAGGTAACCAGGAGCAAAACAATGTCAAAACCCGTATTAGTCGTCGCCGGTCACGGCATGGTCGGCCACCACTTTCTGCAACAGCTGGTTGAGCGCAACTTGCATCAGCAGTACCAGGTCATTGTGTTTGCCGAAGAGTCTACCCCCGCCTATGACCGCGTTCATTTATCCGAGTTTTTCTCAGGACGAACGGCCGAGTCGCTGTCGATGGTGGAGGCGGGTTTCTTCGAGCAAAGCGGTATTGAGCTGCGGTTGGCGCACGGCGTTGAGCATATTGATGCGAAACATCGATTTGTCGTTGACCGTCAGGGGCGTCAAACCGCCTACGATGTGCTAGTGCTGGCCACCGGCTCCTATCCTTTTGTTCCGCCGATCCCAGGCAATGACGGGCCGGGTTGTCTGGTCTATCGCACGCTTGATGATTTGGCGGCGATTAAAGCCTGCGCGGATAAAGGTCAGGTTGGCGTGGTGGTGGGGGGCGGGCTGCTGGGGCTTGAGGCGGCGAATGCGCTGACTCACCTGGGCCTGGAAACTCACGTCGTTGAGTTTGCACCGCGTCTAATGGGCGTGCAGCTTGATGAAGGGGGTGCCACCATGCTGCGGCAAAAAATCGAGGCGCTGGGCGTGCGGGTGCATACCGGTAAAGAGACGCGAGCCATCGTCAGCGGTGAGCAACATGATTACTGTATGGAATTCGCCGATGGCAGCAGGCTTGAAACTGACCTTGTGCTGTTTTCTGCCGGTATTCGCCCGCGCGACCAGCTGGCGCGCGACGGTGGGTTAGACGTTGGGCCACGCGGCGGCATTGTGATAGACGACACCTGTCGCACATCAGACCCCGCCATTTTTGCCATTGGCGAATGCGCGCTGTGGAATGGGCAGATTTTTGGTCTGGTGGCACCGGGATACCAGATGGCACGCACGCTGGCCGACACGTTGTTGGGCAGTGAGGTGGCGTTTAAAGGTGCAGACATGAGCACCAAATTGAAATTGTTAGGTGTGGAGGTGGCGTCTGTCGGTGACGCACATGGCCGCACCGCAGGCAGTCTGAGCTACAGTTGGGTCGACGGACCGGCTCAAGTGTATAAAAAAATCGTAGTATCGGAAGACCGTAAAAGGCTGCTAGGTGCCGTACTGGTCGGCGACAGCGGCGAATACAGCACGCTGCTACAAATGATGCTCAACAACATGCCGCTGCCGGTCAATCCCGAATCGTTGATTTTGCCTGCCAGTGAAGGCGGGTCGAAGCAGAGCCTCGGCGTTGCCGCGTTACCGGAAGGGGCGCAAATATGCTCCTGTTACAACGTCAGTAAAGGCGATATTTGTGCGGCGGTGCAGGGCGGATGTGCCGATATGGTGGCGATAAAAAGTTGTACCAAGGCGGCAACTGGCTGTGGCGGCTGCGCGGCCTTAACTAAACAAGTGATGGAATTTGCCCTGTCTGCGATGGGCGTCGAGGTTAAAAAAGACCTGTGCGAACACTTTGCTTACTCACGCCAGGAACTGTATCACCTGGTACGCGTGGGCAATGTTCGTACCTTTGAGGCGTTGATTGAAAAACACGGGCAGGGCAACGGTTGCGAGATTTGCAAACCGGCGGTCGGGTCTATTTTGGCGTCATGCTGGAATGATTACCTCCTAAAGCCGCAGCACTTACCCCTGCAGGACACTAACGACCGTTTTTTTGCCAATATCCAGAAAGACGGCACCTACTCAGTGGTGCCACGCGTGCCCGCCGGTGAAATTACGCCAGACGGGCTGATCGCCATTGGAGAGGTCGCCAAGCGCTATAGCCTTTACACCAAAATTACCGGCGGACAGCGCGTCGACCTGTTTGGCGCGCGGCTGGAACAACTGCCCGAGATTTGGCAGCAGTTGATTGATGCAGGTTTTGAAACCGGCCACGCCTATGGAAAGTCGCTGCGCACAGTCAAGTCCTGCGTAGGCTCAACCTGGTGTCGCTACGGCGTACAGGACTCAACGCGGTTGGCGCTGGAGCTGGAAAATCGTTACAAAGGTCTTCGCGCGCCGCATAAAATCAAGATGGCAGTTTCCGGCTGTACGCGGGAATGTGCCGAGGCGCAAAGTAAAGACGTAGGGGTGATTGCCACGGAAAAAGGCTGGAATTTGTTCGTCTGCGGCAATGGGGGAATGAAACCGCGCCATGCCGATTTACTGGCGCAGGACTTGAGTCGTGAGCAGTTGATCCGTACCGTTGACCGTTTTTTGATGTTTTATATCCGCACCGCCGACAGGTTGCAGCGCACTAGCACCTGGATGAACAATCTCGAAGGCGGTCTGGATTATCTCCGTGAGGTGGTGTTGGATGACAGCCTGCACATCGGTGCCGAGCTTGAGGCCGAAATGAACGCCGTAGTCGCCACCTACCAATGTGAGTGGCAGACCACGTTGGCCTCCCCGGAGCGTCTCGCACTGTTTACGCCGTTTGTGAACAGCCAGCAGCCGGATGAAGCGGTGATACACGTCACCGATCGTCAGCAGTGGCGACCCGCGAGCGGCAAAGAGCGCCTGGCCGCCGCGCAACAACAGCAGAGAATTTCGCCGATGATGGCGGCGGATGATTGGGTCGATGTTTGCGCGCTGAGTGCTATTCCTGCCAATGCGGGCGTAGCGGCAAGATTGGCTGATGCGCAGATTGCACTATTTCATTTGCCTTCGCATCCTCAGCAAGTGTTTGCCGTCAGTAATCTCGAGCCGGACAGCGATGCCAACGTGCTGGCGCGTGGATTGGTGGGCGATGTGAAAGGTGAGCCGATAGTTATTTCTCCGCTCTATAAACAGCGTTTTCGCCTGCAGGATGGCCGCAGCCTCGATGACCCACAGCTTTCCCTAAACTGGTGGCCGGTGCAGATAAAAGAGGGCCGGGTTTGGGTAGGTGCACAGCCGATGGCGCATTTGCCGGTCTGTGATGAATCCTTGGCCGAACTATGAAAAATTCTGCGGCTACCGACTCTGTCACCGCCTTGCAGGGCGTTGCGACAACCTGTGCCTACTGCGGCGTGGGCTGCGGGGTAAATATGCAGCGCAGTGACAGCGGTTTTTCGGCAACCGGCGATGTGTTACATCCGGCAAACGGCGGTCGGCTGTGTGTAAAAGGCAGCGCGCTGGGGGAAACGCTCAGTTTAAAGGGGCGTTTGCTGCATCCTGAAATTAACCGCCAGCCGGTAAGTTGGCCTCAGGCGCTCGACGCCGTAGCCAGCGGATTGCAAAAAATCATCACCGAATTTGGACCCCAGGCGGTGGCTTTTTATGGCTCGGGTCAGCTGTTGACGGAGGACTATTACGTCGCCAACAAGCTGATGAAAGGTTTTATTGGTGCCGGAAATATGGACACCAACTCACGTCTGTGCATGGCCTCGGCGGTGGTGGGGTATAAACGCGCCTTTGGTGCCGATGCTGTTCCCGGTAATTATCAGGATATTGAACTTGCCGACTGCGTGCTGCTGGTTGGGTCGAATACCGCCTGGGCGCATCCGGTGGTGTATCAACGGCTGGTGCAGGCCAAGAAAAATCGTCCTGAAATGCGTGTGGTCGTGATTGACCCCCGGCAAACGGCGACCTGCGATATTGCCGACCTGCATTTGCCGCTGCGACCCGGTTCCGACGCGGCACTGTTTAACGGTGCCCTCAATGCCATGGTCACGCGAGGCCGTATTGATGCCGATTTCGTCCGATTGCACACTGAGGGGAGCGAAGAAACGTTGTATGCGGCAGCGCAGTGGACCCTCGCGAATACCGCCGAATTCTGCGCACTTTCCGAAGCGCAGCTGCTGGCGTTTTATCATCTCTTGGCCGAGAGTGAAAACTGGGTGACGCTCTATTCGATGGGCATCAATCAGTCCAGCTCCGGCGTGGATAAATGCAATGCTATCATTAACCTGCATCTCGCCACCGGCACGATTGGTCGAGAGGGCTGCGGACCTTTCTCTCTCACTGGGCAGCCTAATGCAATGGGCGGGCGCGAGGTAGGCGGACTGGCGAACCAGTTGGCTGCGCACATGGGTTTTGATGAAAAGGAGGTTGACCTCGTCGGTCGTTTTTGGCGTAGTGACAATGTCACTAAAACGCCTGGTTTTAACGCCGTTGAGCTATTTCAGGCCATTGAAAAAGGGCAGGTAAAAGCGGTGTGGATAATGGGCACTAATCCGGTGGTGTCGCTGCCCGATGCCGACCGCGTTCGTGCCGGACTCGCTCGCTGCCCGCTGGTGATTGTCTCCGATATTATGCGAGATACCGACACCACTCGTGTGGCCAATATTTGCCTTCCGGCATTGGGATGGGGGGAAAAGAACGGCACGGTCACCAACTCCGAACGCTGCGTTTCACGGCAGAGAAGTTTTTTGCCCGCACCCGGCGAGGCCAAGGCAGACTGGTGGATCCTTTCACAGGTGGCGCAGCGCTTGGGTTTTGGCGAGGCGTTTAGCTATCAGCATCCGGCAGAGATTTTCCGCGAACACGCTGCTCTGTCGGGGTTTGAGAATCACGGTCAGCGTGCGTTTGATATCAGCGCATTGGCGCAGCTGAGCAACGAGCAATGGGATAACCTCCTGCCGCTGCAGTGGCCGATAAATGCCAATAGTCCCCACGGAACGGTGCGGCTGTTTACCCAAGGTGAATTTTATCATCCCGGCGGCAAAGCACGGTTTATACCCGTTACGCCGCGACTGGCGAATAATCAACCCTCGGCAGGTTATCCGCTGGTGATGAACACTGGCCGCGTGCGCGACCAGTGGCATACCATGACTCGCACCGGAAAATCAGCACGGCTGATGCAGCACATCAGCGAACCATATTGCCAGTTTCACCCCGATGACGTAGCAGGAACCAAAGCCGGTGACTTGCTGAGGGTCACATCCTCGCACGGCTGGCTGCTGCTGCGTGCGGTTCCCGATCCCTTACAGCCGCGCGGCAGCGTGTTTGTGCCCATGCATTGGAATGGCCAATTTAGCCAGCAGGCAAGGGTGGATGCGCTGATTGAGGCACACATTGACCCGCTTTCTGGCCAGCCTGAAAGTAAACAGATGCCGGTCAATGTTCGTCGGTGGCACGCCACGTTTCAGGCTGAACTGTTTATTCGTGAACCCGTAGCTTCGGGAGACTCAGCAGTGCGGGTGCCAGAAGTGGCCTACTGGAGCCGGATTACCCAGCCTGATATTGCGCACTTTGTGCTGGCCGACTCGTCGACGCCTATCGACTGGTATCGTTGGCTTGACGGACGCTATGGCCTTTCGGCGTTCAATTGTCAGTACGCTGATTTGGGTGAACGGGGATTTCATCTTCTCGCGTGGTCAGACGGCGAATTGGCGCTGGCTTTTTATGCCGACGCTGTCCTGCCTAATCTTGACCGACAGGCGGTAGTCGAAGCATTTTCTCTGCCGCCCAGCACTGCGGACGCGCGATTGTCACTGTTGGCTGGCGTGGCGGCCAGCGGCAAAGCGCCGACCGGTGCGATAATCTGCAGTTGTTTCGGCGTGGGTGAAGTACAAATCACGCAGGCGATGGCTGAGGGAGGTTGCAGCGTGCAACAGTTGGGCGACAGGCTCAAATGCGGCACCAACTGCGGGTCATGCCTCCCTGAACTTAAAAAGATACTTGCCGCGCAAACCCTTACTGTGCTGGCTGGAGAGTCAAAATGAACCCTTCTACGTATGCATTAAATCATCATCATATTGCTCAGATATTGACCCTTGACGGACAGCGTACTGCCGTGTGTGGCGGTGAAGTTTGGTTGGTTGGCGCGGGGCCGGGCGACGTTGAGCTGCTGACTCTCAAAGCGCTGCGGGTGATTCAGTGCGCCGAGGTTGTGGTTTACGACCGTCTGGTTTCTGCGCCAGTGATGGCGCTGATCCCGGCTGATGCACTGCGTATCGATGTAGGAAAAGCGCCGGGCAACCATCGGCTGGCACAGGAAGACATTAACCAACTGCTGGTAGATTTAGCGCTTTCAGGCCAGCGGGTGGTGCGTTTAAAGGGCGGCGATCCGTTTATTTTTGGTCGTGGAGGGGAAGAAATGGCGCACTGCCAGCGTCATAACGTGCCTTGTCATGCTGTGCCGGGTATTACTGCCGCAATGGGCTGCGCGGCTGCCAGCGGTATTCCCCTGACTCATCGAAGCTTGGCGCAGTCTGTGCGTTTTGTTACCGGTCACGGCGCACAGGGGGATCCGGATGTGGATTGGGCCTCGTTGGCGGTCGAACGACAGACACTGGTGTTTTACATGGGGCTTGCCAGCAGTGGCATGATAAGCCAGCGTTTAATCCAGCACGGGCTGTCTGCCAGTACGCCGGTGGCGATTATTGAGCGCGGCACTCAGCCCGAGCAGCGGGTGATTACCAGCGTGTTGGGAACGTTGGCTATGATGATTGAGCTTCATGCCGTCGAAACACCTGCGTTGTTGATCATTGGCGACGTGGTCACACTTTACCGCGAGGCTAACGTTATGCATTCAACTCTTACGCCACTTTTCTCAGCCGGGTAACAAGGGGAGTCAAACAGGCGACTGATTATCAGCAGAAAAGGCCGAACGGATGTTCGGCCTGAAGTCATCTCAAAAATCCTTAAAAACCTGATTTATTTCTGAGTGCCGTCTTCAATTTTCGGTGGATAGGTCAGGTCTGCCGCTTTACGCATTTTGGCGACGTCCTTAGCCGTGACAGTCGCCCCTGCCGGATCCCCAAACTGCTTGCTGACATACTGACTAAGTTGCGCAATCTGCTCATCGGTTAGCTGGTTGGCAAATGACGGCATCATGACTTCGCCCTGACTCATATGACGCTGTACGCCACCGAGAATAACGGACACCAGGTTGCGGCTGTCGGCCGCGCCGGTGGTCGTGTGGTTAAACAGTGACGGATAGGCGTGGAAGCCCTTACCGATACCCGCACCGGACTGACCGTGGCAGGCGGCGCAGTTGCTGTTAAACAAGGCAGAAGCGGACTGGTCGAATTTAACGGCATTGGATCTGTCAGCGAACACATTGCTAGCCGCTTTACCCCACTGGTCGCGTGGCTGCGTTTGCCTGTCGTCACTTATCGCCGGGACTGAGCGGATATAAGTAGCAATCGCATTCAGGTCACCGTCGGTCAAGTGTTGCAGGCTGTGTTCAATCGCTTCCGCCATTGCACCGGACGCAGAGGCTTTGCCCGCGACGTTGCCGGTTTTAAGATAAGTCACCAAATCCTGCTGCGACCAATTGCCGATACCGGCATTCTTGTCCGGCGTGATGTTAAACGCCACCCAGGAACCCAAATCTCCCCCGGCGAAGGCTTTGCTATTGTCCATCCCCATCGTTAAGTTACGCGGTGTGTGGCAGGTCCCACAGTGTTCCAAAGCATCGACAAGATAGCGGCCCCGGTTCCAGTCATCGCTTTTGGCCGGGTCGTTTTTCAACGCGCCTTTATCAAAGTTAAACCATTTCCAGAAGGTCATGCCCCAGCGTTGGTTAAACGGAAAAGACAGGTCAGTTTTAGCCGGAGCCGCGTGTACGCCGGGCAGCGAAAGCAGGTAGGCCTTAATGGCCAGCACGTCTTCACGTTTCATCTTGGTGAACGAGTCGTACGGCATGGCCGGATAAAGCTGCTGCCCATCCTTACCCACGCCGTCGCGCACGGCGCGAACAAACTCGTCGTCACTCCAGTCACCAATGCCAAACTGCTTGTCCGACGAAATATTGGTGCCGTAAATGACCCCAAAAGGTGAGGCCAGCGGATAACCGCCGCCAAACTCAACGTGCTTAGCTGCACCCGGTGCCGTATGGCAGGCGGTACAGTCTGCCGCCGTTGCCAGATAGGCGCCGCGTTTAATCATTTCGGCCGAACTTGACGCATCGTCTGCTAAAGCGCTGGCCGCTGCCGCCAGCGGCAACAGGGCCGCCAGCAAAATTTTTATTCTCATTTCACATCCTCATACGGCAGCCGTCTTTGGTCTGCCGCAGTCCTTTGGAAGACTCAGGCCAGGCTTTTTAGCACCGTATCCGCCATGCGAAGCGCCAGCGCCGTTCCGGTTAACGTTGAGTTAACGGTGGAAGCAGAAGGCATGATGCCGGTACCGGCGATAAACAGGTTTGGGTGGTCGTGGGTGCGACAGTCGCCATCAACCACCGAATCTTTTGGGTCGCTGCCCATGATCATGGTGCCGGTAATGTGCTGATTGTTGTTGTATACGCCGCGCTTGCTGTAAACCACTTCCGTGCCGCCCATGCTGGTGGCAATTTTCTGGAAATCGAGCATCGACTGGTCATACCCTTTATGCACGTAGTCCGGGAATTGGTAATAGACTTCAAGGCGCGGAATTCCCCACTCGTCTTTCTCTGTTTTACTCGGCACCACACGGTTTTCTGGCTCAGGAAGCATTTCTAATAGGCAGTTCAACAGCACATAACGCTCGGCCTGATACGCCAGTTTGTCGTTTAACGCCTTGCCGTAATAACCCTGCTTAACAAGGCGTTCGGTCAAGGTGCGCACCGGCGACGTGTTAGCCAGGTCAACGCGCAGCGCAGAACGCTCGGCGCGAAACGCCCCGTCGCGCAGGTTGTTGATACTGCCTGGACGCATAGGGCCACGGCCAAACCACACCGGTTCATCGGCCAGAAACTCCACCGCCGTGCCGGGGTGGTCCATCAGATTGCGTCCCACCATGCCGGAGCTGTTGGCAATGCCGTTGGGATATTTTTCGCTGGTTGAGATAAGCAGCAGTTTTGGGCTCTCCAGCCCGTTAGCCGTCAGCACAAAGCGTTTACCGGTGACTTTATGAGTCTGTTTTTGTGAGTCGAGGTAGTGCACCGCGACGATATTGCCGCTGTCATCGGCTTCGATGTTGTAAACCACCGCGTTGGCAATCACCCGCACACCAGCCTCTACCGCTTTGCGGGCCGAAATGCCGCCGTGATACTGGGCGTCAATCGGACACACCGGCATGCAGTTATTGTTACCGCAGCAGGCAGGGCGGCCATCGTAGGGAATGCTGTTGCGCGCCTGTGGGCCGATCCCGACCACGTAGCCTAATGGTGCTACGCGCTGTTTGATACGCTCAAAGCCGTAGGAAAGAGGAATGCCCGGCAGCGGATAAGGCTCCGATCGCGGTGATCCTAAGTCGTCGTCACCGGAGACGCCCATCTGAATTTCCGCTTCGGTATAGTAAGGCTCCAAATCTTCATAGCTAATGGGCCAGTCGCGACCCACGCCGTACAACGTCTTGATTTTCATGTCATTAGGCAGCAGGCGGAAGGCCTGTCCGGCCCAGTGCCAGGTAGTACCACCCACACCTCGCAGATACTGTGCTGCGTAAATATCCGGCCCTTTCTGAATCAGATAGTTGTTATCTTTTGGCTGGAATTTCGGCTGTGGTGCCCAGGGCTTTGGCGGATAGGGTTCGGTAAAGTCACCTTTTAGCGGCGATTGGCGGAACAGTTCTACCGCCTCATCGCGTTTGATGAACGGACCAGACTCAAGCATCAGTACCGAAACTCCGGCCTTGGCCATTTTTTCCGCGGCAAGTGAACCGGCGATACCGGCACCGATAACAATAACGTCGGCGTGTAATGAATCAGCCATGGGTATTCACCTCGCTGTCAGGTTTATGGACCCAAAAGTTCGGTTCGCCAACCGCATAACTTGGGGGTAATACACTGTCTTTTACCAATTGGTAACTCACAATATTCTCAAAACCAATGCACACCTGACTGCCGACTTTGCCGACTACGCCGAGATACCAACCATTAACAAGTTGTTGATACAGCTCGCCTAATGTCGCCGGTTGCTGGGCAAGAAGCTGGTGCAGCGGCTCACCAACTGCGCCGCTATGGGCGTCGAGCAGCGTTGCCAATCCGTCCAATTGAGCATCGAGTTCGCTGTGATGCAGCCAGCTGTAAAGTGCCTGACCTAGATGTGGCTCAAGGTCATTCACGGCAGTCAATTTTCTTGAAAGCTGCATGAAGTTCTCAGGCATGGTAATCGCTGAAGCCAGCGGTGGCGCAGCGTGCGCCAGTGTTGCAAACACACTGCTCCCCAACAGCTGGCTGCCAATCCCGGCAGCCAGCACACTGGCAGTGCCGAATACCATTCGGCGGCGTGAAAGATTGATCATGGTTTTCTTCCGTTAAGAGTTACTTCAAGACGCTTGCGGCGGTTTCAGAAGCCTGATTGTCAATGTCCTGCTTTGGCGTGCTTACGCCCACTGCGCCCACGACTTCGCCCGACAGCGTGAGGGGATAACCGCCACCCAGAGGTACAGCGTGCGGAATAGCCAGCACGGTCGTTTCCCCCCCCTGCAGGCGCTGCATGAATTTCAACGAAGGAGCGTGATACAGCGCGGAGGTTTGCGCTTTGCCAATGGCGGCGTCGACACAGCCCGCTGGAGAGCCGTCGAAACGGTCGAAGGCCAGCAGTTTTCCGTCGGCGTTGACCACAGCAACGCAACCGGTGCTGTGCTGCTGAGTCAGGGTGGCTTTCACGCTGTTAATGACCTGATGGGCCTGTGCGTTGTCGAGTTCAGGATGAAGCGCAGCCATCACACAAGGGGGAGTTAGCAGCACACCGGCAGCGCAAATGAGGGAGAGAAGGCTCTTTTTCATGATCTTTTCCAGTTAATAAAATGAATAAAAATAAGAAATTATTGAATCAGGAGGTTCACAAAGTCCGAAGTGTGACTGAGATATTTTTAAATGTTTCCCGGATGTTAATTCACTTCTTTTATTGGGTGAATAGATGGTTTCGTAAGTAAAGTAATTAATTAGAGGTTTTTTTAGGTTAATTTAGTTAAAAAACAGCCTGGAGGCCTTGAGCGGCATGGATTTAAGCAATTTGTGCTATTGCGAACCAAATGATACGTAATGAGCTGGTGGGATTCTGGAATGTGAACTAAACAACATGTGAATGTTGTAAATGAGTTGAAGCAGCTAGCAGTGATTAATGACTGATCGGTATAACGCGCAAGCAACATTGTGCCAGCGCAGGTATAGCGGGGAGGGAGTCAGGTGTGAGTGAGTATGGCTCAGAGCGGTTTAGAAAACTCGACGATAAGCCGTTGATAAAGTGCCACGCATTCAGTCAGGCGTTGCACCTCGCAATACTCATCGGTTTGGTGTGCCATGCTAGGTTCTCCGGGGCCGAGAATAACACAAGGGGGGTTGCCCACGGCGTTAAGCAATACAGCGGCGTCAGTGAAATAGGGCACAATGCGTGGTGAAATCGGCTTATCGTGCAGCGATTGGCAGGCTGCAATCACTTGCTGGATCCACGGATGCAGGCTGTTGGTGAGCACGGCTGGCAGGTCAACCAGTGTGGTGATAGTGACAGCGTCACTTAAGTGGCACTGTAACCGAGTAATCAATGCGGTATGTGCCAGAGTCGGGTCAGTGCGTAGGTCTACGTCAAAACTGGCGCGGTCCGGCACTGAGTTTATATTCAGTCCGCCACGAACAGTCCCCACGTTGAGCGTCGGCTTTTTCATTAACGGATGCGGCGGCCCGAGTTCAAAACTGCGTATTTTACCAATGGCATCGGCGGCCAAATAAATCGCATTAATACCCAGTTCAGGCATCGCGCCGTGTGCCGTTTTGCCCTGGGTTTCGCAGCGCAACCACAGTGCACCTTTATGGCCGATCACCGGATAATTGCCCGTGGCCTCGCCGACAATAACCGCTGCCGGACGGGGTAAGTCAACCGATAGGTAGCTGATAAGCGCTCGCGCGCCGTCGCAGCCAGTTTCTTCACCGCCGGTTAATAACAGCACGACACCCGTGCCTGCGCTAATGGCCGCACGTTGATCGATGCAGGCAACGATAAATGCCGCTACGGCGGCTTTCATGTCACTGCTGCCGCGGCCAAAAAGTTTACCGTCGACAATGTCGCCGCCGAACGGAGGGTATTTCCACGGTGCATTGCCCAGCGGCACTGTGTCGAGGTGTCCTGAAAATGCCAGCGGAGCGCCCGATTTGCTGCCTTTGAGTCTGGCAATCAGGTTCATTCTGTTTTCGCCAAAAGGATGTTCACTCACCTCAAACCCTTGCGTTTGCAGGTAATCGCGGAGCCACAGCAGGCACTCCTCCTCGTTTCCGGGAGGATTTATAGTGTCAAAAGCCAGCAATTTTTGCGTCAGTTCAATGACAGACAGAGCAGATGGCATGAGTTTCCCTGGTGTTGGTGATAATTTAAGTGTGGCAAAAAACGCGCTGTGGATTGCCAATCAGCAATTGCTCGAGCTGTTCTCCACTGACGCCATGGCGGCGCAGGCGGGGCACGAAGTGCTTTAGAATATAACCATAGCCGTGTCCGCCGAAACGGGTAAGCATGGTTTTTAAAAATACGTCCTGCGAAAGTAAAACCTGTTTGATAAAACCATCGTCGATAAGCTCGCGAATAGCGCGGGCGTTCTCTTCATCTGAGGGCGATTGTGCGCTCTCATCAGCATAAAAATAGCTCATGCCAATCATGTCGTACTCTAAAAATGCACCACGTTCGGCCAGCGTGCGCTGATAATTTTTATCGGCAAAGCTTGGATTCATATGACAAAGCACGGTGTGGTGCAGGTCTGCGCCTTCTTCGGCCAGCACGTCCAGTACCTTATGACCCAGCCTTTCCCAGCCGGGTAAATGTACCTCGATGGGTACGCCGGTGGCGGCACTGGCGCGCGCGGCCGCGCGCAGCGACTTTTCTTCATTGGCAGTAAACGCGCTGGAAACGCCAATCTCGCCAATCAGTCCGGCAATGACTTCCGGCTTATCGTCAAAACCGCCGATGTCATAAATTATCTGTTCGGTCAGCGTTTCCAGAGAATGCGTTTTCACATAGGCCGGATGCGAAGGCTCTAAATAAAAGCCAGTGCCCATAATAATGTTCAGACCCGTCAAGCGCGAAATGCGCTGCAGCGCTTTAGGGTCGCGACCAATGCCGATATTAGTTGGGTCGACCACGCTTTGACCGCCCTGAGCCTTAAACTTCATTAACTCATCGATCGCTAAATCAGCGTCAAAAAGTTGGCAGTTATCGCGGCTGGCCAGCGGGTTTAACGACAGTTCGCCGAGATTTTCTATTTTTACCGGCATCTCGGCAATGTGGCGATCGCTGCAACAGCAGGGCGCCACCCACTTTCCCGACGCATCGAGCAAAATATGCTCGTGCATTAAGGTCACGCCCAACTCGCTCACCGGTATTGGCCCCAGTACCGTATTTACAAAGCCGCTGGAAACGCCCAGCGGGAAAGGGTCGGCGTGACGGAATATTGAATGCTTATTCATTGACTACCCCTTGCTCGTTCGAACCGGGTTAAAGATGCGCGTGTTCAACCAGATAGCCAGCAGAATAATCAGGCCAGTGGCAATCTGAGTATAAAACGGTGACATGTGCGAAAGAATCAGCCCGTTTTGAATCACCGCAATCGACAGCGCGCCAAGCAGGGTGCCGATAATCGTGCCAAAACCGCCGAATAGACTGGTGCTGCCCAATACCACGGCGGCAATCACCTGCAGTTCAAAGCCTTCGCCCTGATTCGACGAACCGCTGCCAAGACGTGCGGTAATAATCATCCCCGCCAACGCTGCCGACATGCCGCTTAACACATAGACCCAGAGAGTGATTGAACGGGTGTTCACTCCTGCGCGGCGCACACCCTCCGCGTTAGCGCCGATGGCAGTCACGTAGCGGCCAAAACGGGTGTGGGTCAACAGAATATGGCCAAGTCCCAGCGCCAGTACGCCAAGAATTGCCGGCAGCGGTAGTCCTAGCACCCAAGCGCGGCCGAGCCAAATAAAGTCGCTCCCGGCGGGCAGTGGAATGGAGTATCCCTGGGTCATCAGCAGCGCCACGCCGCGAATAACGGCTAATGTAGCCAACGTCACGATGAAGGCAGGTATACCTTCATAGGCAATAAAATAACCATTAATAGCACCGATCAGTCCGCCGAGCGCTAGACCTGCCAGCAGCACCACCGGCCAAGACCAGCCCCAGTTGTTGAGCGCAATCGCCGAAAGTGCACCCACCAGCGCCAGCGTAGAGCCTACCGATAAATCAATGCCACCGGTCGTGATAACTAACGTCATCGCCGCCGCCACAATCAATAATGGTGCGCTCTGACGCAGTATATTTAGCCAGTTGTATTTACTCAGAAAATCATCGGTGGCGAAGGAGAACACCACGCAGCAAAAGACAAAGAAAACCGCAATGCTGACCACGCCGGAATGATTGTGCAAAATGCGGCGCGACAGCGAATGTTTAATCAGTCGTGGACTGGACATATTCATAATGCTCATGGGCTTACCTTTTGAAAGACTCAGTGATGAACGGTTTCACGAGCCGAATGTGCCTCAAACTTTTGCCCGACGATCAAATTAACGATGTCAGATAAGCTGGTGTCTGCGATTTTTCGGTCCGCCACGTTGGTGCCTTCATACATCACCATGATGCGGTCGCACACCAGGAACAGATCCTGTAGACGATGGGTTATCAGTATTACGCTGACCCCGCGAGCGCTAACGCGTCTGATTAACTCCAGCACAGCCTCC
Organism: Rouxiella sp. S1S-2; assembly: GCF_009208105.1. Taxonomy (NCBI): domain Bacteria; kingdom Pseudomonadati; phylum Pseudomonadota; class Gammaproteobacteria; order Enterobacterales; family Yersiniaceae; genus Rouxiella; species Rouxiella sp. S1S-2. Next base: position 2,894,441 of record NZ_WFKL01000001.1, on the reverse strand, counting down.
ACTTCCGCAACGGCCAATGCGGCGGTGGGTTCATCCATAATTAATACTTTAGGTTCAAAGGCTGCCGCGCGGGCAATGGCAATCGCTTGACGTTGCCCCCCTGAAAGATTACGCACCAGCAGGCGGGTATCAGGAATCGAGATCCCCAAACCTTTCAGCATTTCACGTGCCTCTTCATGCATTTTTTTCTCATCGAGAAACGGAATACCCAGCAGGCGAGTCTGTGGTTCACGGCCCATAAAAAGGTTACCGGCCACGTTAACCGTATCGCACAGTGACAAGTCCTGATAAACCATCTCAATATGGCAGCGGCGTGCGTCCGAAGGGTTGTTGAAATTGACTTCTTCACCGTCGATGCACAATTTTCCGCTGCTGGGCACTACGGCACCGGCGAGTATCTTGGTTAAGGTAGATTTACCCGCGCCGTTGTCGCCCACCAGTCCGAGTACTTCACCCGGAGCAAGGCTTAAGTTAACGCCGCGAAGAGAGCGGATCGAACCATAGGTTTTGGTGATATTAATCATCTCCACCCTGGGTGTGCCTGCAAGTTCTCTTGACATGAATCTGCTCCATCACAAAGGGGATGGCGGGTAGCGTAATCGGTGAACGTACCACCGTATCTACGCACAACAGCGCTGCCGTTAGTGGTCATTTCCGATTTTCCTTTCCTTGTAAACCGGTTTACCCAAATGACAAAAATAACGGCAACCTGTTTTCCCGCTCAGCCGATTAACTAAAATAGTGAGTGTGGATATCTGAATCGCCGAGAATGTTTTTGCAGTAAGCGTGCCAATATTTGCACAAAAGTCGTTTGTCGTGTGGGTTGACTGGGAATGGGGAGGGCAATAAACGGATGAAAAACAATGAGCTATTTCTTGTGAAAAATATTTTACCCTGAGTCATTTTTTTCAGCACAGGTTTTGTAAAAATGCCAGTCAAGTGAGAGCGTAAAAAAAACAACCCGCCCTTAAACGGTGCAACGGCCCCACTGTGGGGCAGTTTTGTCAACGTTTTGGCTGCCAGGGGGCAATGGAATCTCTGGAGATTAACTCGACGGGAATTCTGGATACGCGACTGACGTTAGCGTCGTCATTAAGCAGTTTGATGAGCGTTTCAACCGCCGTTCGACCCAGCTCGCGTGCAGACTGACGAATGGTAGACAGACGGGGAGTGATCAGGTCTGAATAAATCGCGTCATCAAAACCGACCAGTGACAGCGAATCCGGTACGCTGAGGCCGTTAGCGCGAACGCCGTCGAGCAGGCCAAGAGCCAGATAATCACTGGCAGCAAAAATTGCGCTCGGCGGGGTGGGCAGGGCAAGCAACGTTTCCAGCGCCAGACGACCAAATCCTCGGTCATAGTCGCCATAAAGCACTAATGCCGGGTCGTAACTTATGCCGCTTTTAACCAATGCCTGCCGATAACCTTGATGCCTTTCGCGCACGCTCATCAACTCATCGGGGCCACCTACAAAGGCAATATGCTGATGTCCGGCGTCGATTAACGCCTGCGTGGCTAATTCGCCACCGTGCACATTGTCGGAAAATACCTTGGGAACGTCGCTGCCCGGCACATCTTCATCAATCAGCACCACGTGACGCTGGTCTTTTAGCTCGAGACAAAGCTGGCCGTTATCGGGACGGTTGGTGGTAAACAGCAGGCCGTCGACCTGGCGAGTGTCAAGCCAACGAATAAACTGGCACTCTTTCTCGAGATTATTTCGCGTAACGCACAGCACCAGACTGTATTTATGTTCAGACGCCGCCTCTTCAGCCGCGTCGGCCAGCTCGGCGAAGAACGGGTTAGCAATATCAGGCAGCACCAGACCAATGGTTTCACTGCCGCCCATGCTCAAACGTCGCGCCAGGCTATTGGCTCGATAACCTAGAGTGTTGATTGCGTGTTCAATGCGTTCCACCGTTTGCTGTGGCAGCACAATGCTGTTGTTGAGATATCGCGAAACGGTGGCTTTAGAAAGCCCCGCCATTTGTGCAACGTCGGATAACACTACCCGTTTAGTGGCCATAATTTCTCTCTGCTGTCCTGGCGGATGGGCCTGTATCAACTAGGCTAATTGACTCTGCGGGTGACATCAAGACAGCATATGCCAAACGCAACGTCAGTGGGTTATTTCTTGTTTGCGTCACGGCTTTTTGTCACCTATGAGGAGCACGGCTGAAATTTTATACTTGACAATTTTTCTCGGCCGATTAATTGTAATTGGCAGTTTACCCGCATCACTGTTTTATCGAAAAAGCGTCGTTTGGAACGTCACTCTTCGAATTCTTCGCCGTACATTCTGATATCTGACCCGCCCAAAAATAACCCTGACAGGTCCATGTCATGGGAATTGCGCCGATTTTTTCTGCGCGAATTCCTTTGGCTATGCCTGCTGGTATTTCTTATTGTCCTCTCTCATTTTATAGGATGTCATTATGTTGACCAACACCGGTAAGAAAAATGTTGCAGTGCAGATGAATAAATTCGCGCGTTCGACACTGGCGGCAATGACGTTGAGCCTATTATTTTCAAGCAGTGTTTGGGCGAAAGACGCACCGACCTATGCGATGGTGCAAATTAACCAGCAGGCACTGTTTTTTAATCAGATGAATAAAGGGGCCGCCGAAGAAGCCAAAAAATCTGGGGCCAAACTGATTATATTTAATGCCAATGATAATCCCGTTGCGCAAAATGATGCGATTGAAAATTACATCCAGCAGGGCGTGAAAGGGATTATGGTTGATGCCATCGATGTTAACGGAATTATGCCTGCCATTGCCGAAGCGGCTGCCAAAAACATACCAGTGATTGCCATTGATGCCGTATTGCCAGCAGGTCAGCAGAAAGCGCAGGTTGGCGTTGATAATATTAAAGGCGGGGAAATACTTGGCAATTACTTCACTGATTATGTCAAAAATAATATGGGCGATAAAGCCAAAGTTGGGATCGTCGGCGCGTTAAACTCAGCGATTCAAAACGACCGCCAAAAGGGCTTTGAAAATACGCTTAAGGGCCACGGCGGTATTAGTGTAGTAGGCGTGGTTGATGGACAAAATATTCAGGACAATGCTTTAACGGCGGCTGAAAACTTAATTACCGGCAACCCGAGCATGACCGCAATTTATGCCACCGGAGAGCCGGCACTGCTGGGTGCCATCGCCGCCGTTGAGAATCAGGGTCGTCAGAAAGACATTAAAGTCTTTGGTTGGGACCTGACCTCTAAGGCGATCTCAGGCATAGACCAGGGCTACGTCACCGCCGTACTGCAACAAGACCCCTTAAACATGGGTGTCGAAGCCGTCAAAGCGCTGAATAAAGTTGTGGCAGGTCAAGCGGTTAACAAGGCAATTTTGGTACCGGCCACTGTGGTCACCAAGGCTAACGTAGACAAGTTTCGCGCAGAGTTTAAATAATAATTACCCGTCGTCATTGCGGCTGCCGCGGCGTTGGCTGCATTCGTTAACCCCAGTCGCTTACTCATGTAAGCTCTTGGGGATTAACTTACTGGCCGCCTTGCTGCAGCGGCAATGACTTATTGGGGGTTCGGTGATTATTTAAGCATCTGTGCGAGTTCGAATTGCGTGGGGAACGCGCTCAGGGTGCCAGTTCTGCCAATGGTGATAGAGGAAGCGAGTGCCGCACGCTGCAGGTCTATGGCGGCAAGGGACGATTGGCGCAGCAGTGAAGAGGCGAGCATCACGGCGAGAAAGGTGTCGCCGGCACCGGTGGTATCTTTAACACTTACCGGCTCTGCGGCGACGTGAGTGAGACCTGTTCCATTGAGCAGCATTGAGCCTTCTGCGCCGAGGGTAACCACGACTTGACCCACACCGGCATTGAGTAAGGTGTGGGCGGCGAGTATGCAATCGGCTGTGTTGCCTAGCAGTTGGGCCTCGAGCTGATTGACGACTAAAATATCAATCAGCGGCAGCAGCTCAGCAAAAGTATTTTTTACCGGTGAGGGGTTAAACACGGTAATGAGCCCATTTTGACGCGCAAGGCTAAAAATAGCCTCCGTTTTTTGGTGACTAAAGTTACCCTGTTGTAATACAACGTCGCCGGGCTTGGAGAATAACAACTCTTGCTCGATATCATTAATTGATAATGCATCAGCGGCCGTGGTGGTGGTGATGTTAGCATTATCGCCGTCGGCGCAGTTTAATATTAGTGAGGTGTCGGTCCGACAATCTCTGGGTGAGTTTGGCCGTAAAGTAAGACGCTCTTGCTCTATTTTTTCCTTACACCAATGGCCTTGATTATCATTGCCGATGGCGGCAATTAGGGTAGTGTTAATGCCACAGCGTGAAAGGATAATTGCCTGATTGGCCCCTTTTCCACCAAGGTCTTGATGGGTTTTAGCACCGTGAATAGACGATCCTTTTTGCGGTAAATCATTAATTAAATAGGTTTCGTCAACACTGATGTTGCCGATAACGAAGACTTGCATAATATATTCCTTGAGGAGAGTAATACAATGGCGTCTATATCAGCAGAAAAAACCAGTGCAATACAAGAGATATTTTCAAGAAGTAAAGCAATAATTGGTGTAGTGCACTGCGAGCCTTTTCCTGGCTCGCCTAATTATCGTGGAAAATCGATTAACCAAATAATGGATGTTGCCCTAAGTGATGCGCAGGCTTATTTGTCCGGGGGTGTTCACGGATTAATTATCGAAAATCACGGTGATGTTCCTTTTTCTAAACCGGAAGATATCGGTTATGAAACTGCGGCGTTTATGTCAGTGATTACCGACAGGATTAAAAAAGAGTTTGGCTGTCCGCTGGGCATTAACGTATTGGCGAATGCGGCTATTCCCGCGTTGGCTACTGCGCTGGCAGGTGGCGCTGATTTTGTTCGTGTAAACCAGTGGGCTAATGCCTATATCGCCAACGAAGGGTTCATTGAGGGCGCGGCGGCAAAAGCACTGCGCTATCGCGCCCAACTGCGGGCCGAACATATTAAAGTCTTTGCCGACAGCCATGTTAAACACGGTAGCCACGCCATTGTCGCCGATCGCACGATTACCGAGCTAACGCGTGACGTAGACTTCTTCCAGGCGGATGCGGTTATTGCCACCGGCCAGCGCACTGGCGACAGCGCCACTATGGATGAAATTGACGAAATACGTGCCGCCACCTCACTGCCGTTGCTGGTAGGTTCAGGCGTAACCCCCGATAATATCTGCCAAATTTTGCAGCGTACACAGGGCGTGATTGTCGCCAGTACCCTGAAATACGGCGGCGTATGGTGGAATCAGGTGGAGCCGGAAAGAGTTAAACACTTTATGTCGGTGGCTCAGGCCGAGCTTGGAGAATAAGTCATGTCACAGCAACCAAGCTTCACCGACCGTTTACTGAGTGAAAATCAGGACGTTTGGCAGGCGATGCAGCAGCACCGCTTTGTTACCGATATCGAACAGGGTATTTTGCCAGCAAAGGTGTTCAATCAGTATCTGGTATTTGAGGGCGATTTTGTGGCAACCGCCATCGAAATTTTCTCGTATGCGGTCATTAAAGCACCGGATATTACCCATCGGCGCTGGTTGATTGGCGTGTTGGACGCGCTGGCCAATGAGCAAATCGCCTATTTTGAACGGGTGATGTCGCACAGAGACGTTACTCCTGAAAGTTACCTGCGCGGCGCGCCCGAGGTTTATCGCTTTAGTCAGGGCATGCTGCGGGTGGCCGAAACGGGCAGCTACGCACAGATACTCACGCTGATGTTTGGCGCAGAATGGATGTATTACCATTGGTGCAAGCGGGTGAGTCAGGCAGAAATTGCCGATGCCGACGTTAAAGAGTGGGTAGTGATGCACGCCGAGGAGACCTTCATCAATCAGGCCAGCTGGTTGAAGGTCGAGTTGGATAAGTGCGCGGCCACTCTCGGCGAAGCACAGCAGGTCCAGCTTTCAGGTTTATATGCACAAGTATTGCAGTGGGAGATTGATTTTCACAGCGCGGCGTATTTGTCCTGAGCCATGACCCAAGTGATAAAAACCCCTTGCTCAGTGACCTGAATAAGGGGTTTTTATTGTCCAGCGCGCAGTATAAATTACGCCGTCGGTTCCCAACTGATGCGGCACTCGTCGCGGCGGAAGGTTAACACGCGGCTGCGATTGGAAATCAGCTGCACGTTGTAGCCCTGGAAATAAAGGCAGAACGATTTTTCCCACGGGCCGTCCGGCATACTTACCAGCAGTCGCCCTTGGCCTACGGAGGTCAGCGTTCCACTGGCGCGCAGCGGGCCAACACCCATCATTAGCCTGTCGCCCTCAATATCAAACGCGGCTTTTGACTCTGGATGGAACCAGCGGCCCTGAATGAGATGCAGGCAATCATTTGGTTCTACCGGTGTAAAATAACGCTTCGCCAAGCCAATCTCACCCTCAATGGCGCTGCCTTTCATCTGCAAACGCATCGGCAGGTGGGCAGAAAGTGAAACAGCGCTGCCATCTTCATCCTGATAAAGATTCTCGGCTGCACCCAAATAGCTGGCGACGCCGTCGGTAACGTTAAGCCAATAAGGTTCGGCCTGGCTGGCATACAGTCCGTTGACCAGTGCCGTACTTCTTGCCGGAAGCGGCGTGTCAAGCAGGGCAGACATCACCTCGAGCAGCGCCGTGTAGGAGGCGGTATCTTCGCGATTCGACACCAGCGCCACGCCAATTTTATGCGCGGGATGCAGCAGGAAATAGGTTTTGTACCCGGCGTGAGAGCCGCCGTGACCTAATAGCTGATGCTCGCCAATTTTAGAATGCGTGATGCCTAATCCATAGGCGGTTGGCGTGCCGTCATTGAGCGCGCGAGGTTGGCTTAAGTGCTTAAGTACGCCAGCACCGGGACCGCTGTCTTTCAACAGGCTTTGCAACCAGCTCGACAGCGAACGCAAACTGCCGGTCAGGCTGCCTGACGCCGAAAGGTGCAGACCGGCGCTGGAGGTTTTCCAGCCATCTGCGGACTTCCAATAGCCGGGGACCAAATTAGGGACAATATCAAACCAGGTTTCGGGGGCGTGAAAGGCAATATCAAGCGGTTGAGCAATATGCCTTTGCAGCAAGTCTTCGAACAAAATACCTTCCTGCTTCAGAATGGTTTCGACTAAACGATAGCCGGTGTTCGAATAAGATATTTCGGTCCCTGCGGGGAAATTCAGACTGCCGTCGGTGGCCAGAAAATCAATCAGTGCCTCGGCGTCGGTGACGTTATAAACCGAAACCCCTAGCAGGGAGAGGGTCTCGCGCACGTCAGGTAAACCGCCGGTCATGTCTAACGCCTGACCGACAGTCACCTGCGACATCGGCGCTTTAAGCTGCGGCAAGTATTGACCCAGCGTATCGTCGCTCGATAAACCCGCATCGCTGCGCAAGAGGGCCAGCGCGGCAAAAATATGCTTAGTTACCGACGCGTAGCGCACAACGCTGTCAATGGCAAAAGGTGTTTGAGTGGTCAAATTCGCCAGACCGCCGCAGGCCTCTCCCTGTAACTCAGCGGCGTCAAACAGAGTAATTGCACCGCCCGGTTCACCAGGCTGGTTCCAACGGTCGGCTATCTTTTTTGCTGCAGAGCGTGCTGCTTGCCAATTTACTGAAGCTGTGGAAGTCATTCCTGTCTCCATATTTTGCTCTGCCAAACGCCCTGAAGCCGGGGCCAAGGGCGTTTGATAGACTAATAGTGTGGGTTAAGCCTTAATCGATTTCCGGTTCTTCGAGGTTCAGGCTTAGTTTCCTGAGCTCGGCCGTATGCGGATGTGTCACGTTACCCGCCCGTAGATCGTTCGCACTTACAAGCTCAACCATTTGACCACCGATCATCACTCCAATTCTGGTGCAAAGATGCGTTACCACCGCTAAATTGTGGGTGACCAGCACATAGGTCAATTTCTTTTGCTCACGGATGTCAGTCAACAGGTTCAAAATCTCGGCCTGAACCGAAACGTCGAGTGCGGACGTCGGTTCATCGAGCAGCAAAATTTGAGGTTCAGAGATTAAGGCACGGGCAATCGCCACGCGTTGACGCTGGCCGCCTGAGAGCTGATGCGGAAAACGAAAGCGAACACTCTGCGGCAGCGCCACTTCATTGAGCGCATCGGCAATACGTTTTTCGATATTAAGAAAGCCGTGCACCTCGAGCGGTTCGGCCAATATACGGTCGATGGTTTGACGGGGATGCAGCGAGCCGTAGGGGTCTTGAAACACCATTTGCACACGACGATAAAAGCGCTTTGGGCGTTTGGGCAACTGCGGTTCACCGCCGATGTCCATCGTGCCCGACCAGTGCTGATTAAGCCCGGCCAGCGCGCGCAAAATGGTAGATTTACCCGAGCCGCTTTCGCCGACAATGCCAAAGCTCTCGCCGTTGGCAACGTTAAAACTGACGCCTTTCACCACCTCGGTATCGCCGAAAGAGATGCGCAGTTGATCTAAATTAATCATGATGTTTTCCACGCCTCGTCGCGTACCAAAATCGGCAACCGGTCCCTTGGGTGCAGCAGGGAGGGCAGGCACTCCAGCAGTCCGCGGGTGTAAGGGTGTTGAGCATGGCGAAGATCACCGGCTTGCAGCGTTTCAACAATGCGTCCGGCGTACATGACCGCCACCCGGTCGCAAAACTTCGACACCAGCGGCAGGTCGTGGCTGATCAAAATCAGGCCCATGCCGCGGCTGGAAACCAAATCATCAAGCAGGCGCAAAATTTCGGCCTGCACCGTGGCATCGAGTGCGCTGGTGGGTTCGTCGGCAATCATTAATTCTGGGTCTGGCGCCAACATCATGGCAATCATCACCCTCTGGCCCATGCCGCCCGATACTTCGTGGGCATAGCGCTGCGCCACCTTGTGCGGATCACGAATTTTTACCTGATCTAGCAGGTCAATAGCCGCTTCCATGGCCTGTTTCTTGCTGCCGCCTTTGTGCGTTTGCCAGGCTTCTGCCACCTGTTTACCAATCGACATCACGGGATGCAGCGAGTATTTCGGGTCCTGCAAAATGAAGCCAACGCGCTTGCCGCGGATCTGCCGCATCTGCTTTTCGCTGGCGTTGCGCAGGTCAATGCCATCAAATGATAGGGTGTCGGCGCGGCACTTGGCGCTGGAAGGTAGCAGGTTCATCAGGCAGCGAGCGGTCAGTGACTTGCCCGATCCGCTTTCACCCACGATGCCGAGCTTCTCTTTGCCCAGTGAAAAGGAGACCCCGCGCACGGCGTCAAAGCTGCCGCTGCGAGTTTCAAAAGTGATATGTAAGTTCTTGATATCGACCAGCATTAGCGTTCCTTAGGATCGAGGACGTCACGTAAACCATCGCCGAGAAAGTTAAAGGCCAACGAGGTGACAAAAATAGCGATAGCCGGAATAAGCGGCACCCACCATTCGCTAAACAGGAAACGGCGCGCGGTGGCAATCATCGCACCCCATTCCGGCGAAGGCGGCTGTGCGCCCATGCCCAAAAAGCCCAGGCTGGCGGCGGTGATAATGATTGAACTCATATCCAGCGTCACGCGCACCACCAGACTCGGCACGCACAGTGGCATGATGTGACGCATGATGATGCGCGCTGGCGTTGCGCCGGTTAAGCGGCAGGCGGCGATATAGTCCGTGCCGCGCACCTGCATGGTTTCAGCGCGGGCGAGACGCGCGTAGGGCGGCCAAGCGGTGAGGGCAATCGCGAGTATCGCGCTCTCTATGCCGGGCCTTAATGCGGCCACGAAGGCCAGCGCCAAAATCAAACGTGGGAAAGCCAGAAACACGTCGGTGATACGCATCAGAATACGGTCAATCAACCCGCCCGCATAACCTGCCACGCAGCCAATCAGCAGACCGAGCGGGGCCACAATCGCGACCACGATAATGACCATGCCGAGGGTGATGCGACCGCCGTAAAGTATGCGGCTCAGCGTGTCGCGGCCCAGTTCGTCAGTGCCCAGAAGATGCAGTGCAGAAGGTTTGGCCAGTCGGTTTGCGAGATCCTGATCCCCCGGATGATATTGGGTGAGCAGCGGCGCACAGAGCGAAATCGCCAACACGATGAGCACGGTGATGAGGCCAATCAGCGCCAGCGGATTAGACCGTAAACCGAGCCAGATGCGGTAGCGCCTGCCCCATACGGCCTGCGTGCGTGTTTTAGGAGTTTCATCGAGCAGCCAGGCCCGAGACCCCGGTCTTGAAGTTAAGCTGTTCATTTTACGCGAGGATCCAGAAGTCGATAGAGAAGGTCGGCCAGCAGATTGAGCAGCACATAAATGGCGCCAATCAGCAAGGTAGAACCGATGACCGGGTTCATGTCGGCATTCATTAGCGAAACAGTGAGGTACTGGCCGAGACCCGGCCACGAGAAGACATTTTCTGTCACCACCGCGCCCTCAAGCAGCCCGGCATAGGTCAGCGCCAGCACGGTAATCAGCTGAACGCCGACCGTCGGGAACGCATGCTTCCAGATAACCCGACGGGCAGACAGCCCTTTGGCACGCGCGGTTATCACGTATTCCCCGCTGAGTGCGTTGAGCATGAAGGTGCGGGTCATTCGGGTGATATAGGCCATGCTGAAATAGGCCAGAATCAGCACCGGCTGCACCATGTGCGCCAGCGCATCCCAGAACGCACCGGTGTCTCCCGCCAGCAGCGAGTCCACCGTGAGCAGTCCGGTCACCTGCGGGATCATGTCCTGATAAATGATGTCCTGGCGGCCCGGTCCCGGTGCAATACCCAGTACTGAATAGAAAATCAGCAGGCTGAGTAACGCCAGCACGAATACCGGCAACGAGTGTCCCGCGAGGCACACCACGCGAATGGTCTGGTCAATCCAGCTTCCCTGACGCGTTGCCGCCCATACGCCAAGCGGAATGCCGATGACCGCCGCGATAATAATCGCGGCGGTGGCAAGCTCGAGCGTAGCGGGGAAGTAGCGCGCAATATCACTGGTGACCAGATTGGAGGTTAGCGCAGAGCGGCCGAGGTCGCCGTGCGCCAACTGGCTGAGATAGTGTAAAAACTGCATCCACAGGGGCTGATCCAACCCCATTTCATGACGTACACGTTCGACCACCGACTCCGGCGCATTATCGCCCACTGCGGCCAGCACCGGATCTGTCGGCATTACCCTGCCAATGAAGAAGGTAATAACCGACAGGCCAAACAAAGTAAGACAAACGCTGATGCAGGTACTCAGAAAACTATTGAGTCTCTTGCTCACGCTTTAACAACCTTCTCGTATGGGCTGGTGCTCATGACAGTCAATACCACGCCAGTGATGTCGTGGCGGCAGGCGGCGGTCAGCGTAGGCTGGAACATAATCATAAACGGACTGGTTTCCATATGCTGTGTCTGCAGTTGTTCATAAAGCTTAATGCGGGTGGCGGGATCTGACTCGTGCAGCGCCTTAGTGCTGAGGTCGGAAATTGTCTTGTCCTGCCAGCTGCAGCGCCACGCCAGCGTCCGGCTCTTGGCTTTGTCGCTGTTGTCAGGGTTGCTGCAGAACGCTTCGGCGTTAGAGTTGGGGTCAAAATAGTCGGCACCCCACTGGGTAAGTGCCAGTTGCTGTTGACGGGCGCGCATCTTGGTCAGAACCTGACGGCTTTCTGCGGCCAGCAGCGTGACTTTAATGCCGATTTCGCCCAGATTTGACTGAATGGCCTGCGCGATATCGGTAGACGGCGAGGCGGAGTAATGGTCGAGCGTTATCTCAAAACCATTAGGGAATCCGGCTTCGGCCAGCAGCGCTTTGGCTTTAGCCACGTCGCGTTTGTACATAATGGTGTTCACCGCCGCGGGGAAACCTTCTGGCAGGAAGCTCTGATGAATCTTGTGGGTCAATGGAATGATGTGTTGTTGAATACCTTCATAATCAATCGCCCATTTAATCGCCTGCCAAACCTGCGGTTTGGACAGATTAGGGTGCGCCACGTTGCCTGAAACCATCAACGTACCCGCAATACCTTTCTGCACCAGCGTGAAATTTTTGTCATCTTTTAGCGGACGCAGCTGCTCGGTCGTCAGATTACGCGCAATATCAATATCGCCTTTTTGCAGCATCAGCAGTTGTGCAGAGGGGTCAACGATGTGGCGCATAATCACGCGCTCAATCTTACCGGCGTGCGGGTTGTTTTTATTACTTTCAAGAATAACCGTTTCACTGACCTTCCAGGTCCGCAGCTTAAAGGCACCGGATCCGGCGCTGTTGGTCTTCAGCCAGGCATTACCCAGGTCGTCGCCTTTCTGATTGGTCATACAGGCGGTTTTTTGCACGATGCTGCCAACGTTGGCCGACAAACAGTAAAGGAGGAAGGACTCAGACGCCGGTTCAGTCGTGGTAATCACCAGCGTTTGCTCGTCAGGGGCGGTGATCAGCTGTTCAACGTTGTCTTTGGTGTAACCAAACTGGTTGATGATGTAGGCGGGACTTTTATCAAGCTTAACGACGCGCTGCAGCGAGAAGGCGGCATCTGAAGCAGTTACCGGCGTGCCGTCAGCAAATTTGGCTTTCGGATCCATTTTAAAGGTGAAGGTTTTTTTATCGTCTGAGGTGGTCCACGACAGGGCCAGATCGCCTTCAATTTCGTCTGCGGCGCTGAGCTTGGGTTTCACCAGTTGTTGATACATATTGCCGGTCACTTCGCTGCCGACGGATTCGAAGGATTCATGCGGGTCAAGGCTGGTAATGATGTCCAACTGAATTGCCATCACCAATATCGATTTTGGGGTGGCGGCAAAAACGTTGTTGAAACTCAAATATGATAAAACTGGAATGGCTGAAAAACCGGTAATAAAATTACGCCTTGTGACCATGATGACTCCCATCGTGTTGATATATATGCTTAAAATTTAAAATTATGATGTCTAGCCCTTGACTTGTTCGCTGCGCTTTGTCTCTAATGGACGCCATCACAGCTGCGCCAGCATGCGCCGTTTTTCACAAGAAAATGTAATGTGAAATCCTGCTCATCATTGGTGCGATTCAGAAACGAATTGCACCTTTTAAGAGCGAGGGCTGATTGATTCCTGTCGTGCTTAACCAAGGGTAGACCTTTTTTATGAATAGCAAAGTCAATGAAACTGAAAGCCTGGTGCCGGTATTTGACGGACATAACGATGTTTTAATGCAACTTTGGTTAAATCATCGCCAAAATCCAGAGCAGGCATTCCTCGAAGGACCCGCTTGCGGACAAATGGACCTGTCGCGCTGTCGTGAGGCAGGCTTTGCTGGAGGCCTGTTTGCGGCCTATGTACCTTCTCCAACGTTCCCTGACTTAGCTGATCAAGCAAGTATCGTGCCGAGTTCGGGTATAGACACTCGATTCTTGCTCGAAGGTGTTAATAAACATCCTGATTTTTCTCCTACACCAGATTTGAATTCTGCGCGCGACATCACAATTGGCATGATGGCGTTTTTACTGCGCATTGAAAAAGCTTCCGCAGGCGCGGTAAAAATCTGCCGAAACGCCGCAGAAATTCGTCAGTCGATACAAAATCAGGCATTAGCTGTAGTTATGCATATTGAAGGCGCGGAGGCGATTGACCCCGACCTTTACCTGCTCGACGTGTTTTACGCCATGGGCCTGCGCTCGATTGGACCGGTCTGGAGCCGACCAAACATTTTTGGCCACGGCGTGCCGTTCAAATTCCCTTCAACGCCGGACATTGGCCCAGGTCTTACCGAGTTGGGCATCAAGCTGGTAAAGGCCTGCAACCAGAAACGCATTATGGTCGACCTGTCGCACCTCGATGAAAAAGGCTTTTGGCAGGTCGCGCAACACAGTGATGCACCGCTGGTGGCCAGCCACTCCAACGCGCATACCTTGAGTGCTCAATCGCGCAACCTTACTGACAAACAGCTTGCGGCTATTAAAGAGAGCAACGGCTTTGTTGGCGTTAATTTCGGCATGTCATTCCTGCGCGAAGATGGCCAAAAATCGGCTGACGCCACGGTTGACGAAATGGTGCGCCACGTTGATTATCTGGTTGAAAAATTGGGTGAAAACAACGTTGGGTTCGGCTCTGATTTTGATGGCGTAACCCTGACACCGGACATGGTTGACGTGCGAGGCCTGACCAAGCTGGTTGCCGCACTGCGTAGCGCCGGATACAACCAGCAGGTGCTGGAAAATATTTGCCACAAGAACTGGGTGAATGTTTTAGAACGCACGTGGGGGGAGTAACCCTTAAAAAACGTTGAGTTTCATAAGGATGGGGTCAAAGGCATGCTCTGCGCTTACTGGGCTGCGCCAAGACCCCTATGATTCCCTCATACAGCGTATGTCCCAGTCCGTCAAAATTAGCATCAGATAAAAAGCGGCAACCTCTGCGTCAAATTTCGCTTCTTTTAGAGGATGTTTTTAGTGCCTTTAAGATGCTAACTCCTGAGTCTGACAAATAAAACCTGCCCTTGCTCTCTTCAATCAGGCCTAATTCGTTAAGCTTGTCAATTGATGAAACAATGGTGTTTGGAATAAACTTTCCGCTTGAATAAGCGTCGTCTTGAGTTATACCAATAACGGATTTAGAAAATTTCAGTATTTCATATGCGTTTACGTTACTCTTTACATATCTCAGCTGCTTATTAAAGTTAAAACTTTTCTCTTTCAATATTGAAGTTTGAGTCAAACAATCTGAGTCAGAAGAATCCGAGAGTGTAATAACCTCAACTTCTTTAGGCCGTTTTTGAAATGTACTCATTGTTGGAGGGGATTGCATATGGGCTGCAATGTCGTCTATTTTTGATGATCCTTTAGCGCTCATTATTGTCAGTTTTTTATCACTTATTTTTTTAACCGGTAAATCCATCCATTTTTCTAAAAGTGAGTTATTTAATTTGTTTTTTTTATACTTTGCAAGGATAGCAGGAACTGCAGCCAGCATTATTCCTTCATCAAGATACGTTCCTTTTGCTATTTCAGATACTACACTGTGGTTTTCAATAGGTAAGTGATATAAAAGGGCCGTCGTAAGCATAAGTCTTTCACTATGAGGTGTGGTGTTTCTCTCACGTTCAGATTTCTTGACCAAATAATTGAATTTAGTTGTTAAGAGGCTGATGTATTTCATGCGGTTCTTAGAGAACTCATCTGGAGTGATTTTATTACTTTTACTTTGTCCAGGTTCATTTTTAGCTTGAGGAACCCTACGGGGGGCTTGTTGTTTACGTCGATCTCTGCTCGTGAGAGGGTCAGGGAAAGATGTTCTAGTATGTTCTCCCATCTGGCGTATCGCAGGAAACGGCCGAGTTCCTACTGACATCATTGACTGCTTATAAACATGCTGATGTCCGCTGTAACCTGACGGTTGAGTGAAAGGTTCAGGATGGTTAGATAGCGGACCGAATACCTGTGACGGATTAATAGAATTTATCCTTGAAGGAACACTCGCCATTGTTAATGCTGCAGAGGAGAGCTTTGCGACAGGTGCTGAAGTGCAGACCGTATTTTTTCCTATAGAATACATTTCCCCTCCTGATGATAGCGTGTTTTTTTTGGTTTTATCGTGTTGATGCGACATAATATTTATTCCGATGAAGATGTAAGCTTTGATCGTCTATTAAAATCCTGTATGCAATTAATGGGCAGTTATTATAAGTCACAGGTTTTTATCTTATCAGGACTGTGAACCGTGGACTGAGAGGTGGTTATCAAAATCAGGCTGTTCGGAATGAATTTATGGTCATCAGGAAAGGGGTATAAAAGAAGGGTTTATTGTACCGCTTATGATTTTATTCAGAGTTTTTCCTAAAGGTTAGTGTAATTTCTGATTTTTTTCAGAAGTAAGAAAACGACCTGAATCCCGATTAAACTTTTATTTAAAACTCAATTGACGAATTGAGACTGCCACGCTCGATGTTGCTGATAAACACTACAAACATGAGAATGGCATTCATAAATGAGGACATAAGCGCAGAGATGCAAGAGGTGGCGCTTTCCACCTCTTGCCCGGTTGCGTCGCTGCGTGCTAAATGCCCATTGAAACATTAAAACTGCAAAATATTCTCAGTGTTCAATGCTGTTAAGATTTAAACTTTGAATTTTTGCGATAAAAAATTTTTAGATAAAAATCAGAGCCATAACGTCTGCTTTAACGCCCGTTCAACGCCCCTCAGTTCAGCAAGTCCACGTAATCGACCTATCGCTGAGTATCCTGGATTGGTTTTCTTCTTCAGGTCGTCAAGCATCTGGTGGCCGTGATCCGGACGCATCGGAATCGGGCGCAAATCATTGGCACCTCGGCGACGCTGCTCCTCGGTAAGAATCGATTTGATAATCGCCACCATATCCACGTCGCCGTCAAGGTGATCTGCCTCATGAAAGCTGCCCGGCGTACTTTCACGCGACGTGGCGCGTAGATGAATAAAATGAACCCGGTCGGCGAAGGTATCGAGCATTTTTACCAGGTCGTTGTCTTCACGAACGCCGTACGAACCGGTGCAAAAGGTAAACCCGTTGTGCACGCTGTCCACCGTTTCTTTCAGCCAGTGCATATCTTCAATGGTTGAAACGATGCGTGGCAGGCCGAGGATAGGGCGCGGTGGGTCATCAGGATGTACCGCCAGACGCAGGCCGTGCTGCTCGGCAATCGGTACGATGGCACGCAGGAAATAGGCCAGATTTTCGCGCAAACCGGCCTTGTCGATGCCGTCATAAGTTGCTAAACGCGCGCGGAACTGGTCCAGCGTGTAGCCCTCTTCAGCGCCAGGTAGACCGGCGATAATGTTCGCAGTCAGCGTCTCGACCTCTTGCTCTGACATGGAGGCAAAATATTCTGTCGCCTGACGTTGCTCATCGGCAGAATAGTCTTTCTCCGCGCCGTCGCGCTGCAAAATGTGCAGTTCAAAGGCCGCGAAGGCGGTCTGGTCAAAACGCAGCGCGCGTGAGCCGTCGGGCAGCAGGTAGCCCAGATCGGTGCGGGTCCAGTCAAGTACCGGCATAAAATTGTAGCAAATGGTGGTGATACCACAGGCGGCAAGATTGCGCAGCGACTGCTGATAGTTGGCGATGTGCTGTTCACACTTCCCGCTGCGGGTTTTAATCTCTTCATGCACCGGAATACTCTCGACCACTGACCAGACTAATCCTTTTTCCGCCAATTCTGCCTGCCGCTGTTTAATCGCCTCGACCGGCCAAACCTCACCGTTGGCAATGTGGTGCAGTGCGGTGACTACACCGGTTGCGCCAGCCTGACGCACATCGTCGAGCGAAACCGGATCGTTAGGGCCATACCAGCGCCATGTTTGTTCCATTTTTAACTCCTCATTAATGCAAGGTAGCGGCAAAGTCGCCGCTACCAATGTTTAGACGGCCTCGGCCGATTCGATAGGGTCTTTCACGATAAAGAAATATGACAGCGCACCGGCAAAGGTGACGCACGAGCACACCACTAATGCCCAGTTAAACGAGCCGGTTGTATCGAGCACCCATCCGGTGACGATCGGTGCAAAAGAGGCAAAAATAAAGCTGCCGAAGTTCTGAATACTGCTCACTGAGGCCACCATGCGTGAAGGTGCAATGATTTGAACCAGTCCCCAGGCAGAGGTGCCGGCAAAGTGAATAAAGAACAGTGCCAGACTGATAAAGGCCACTGCCATGGCGGTACTGGATGACTGAATGACCAGCAGAGTGCACGCCGCCGAGCAGACCAGCCCGAAGCAAATCAGTGTCTTGCGGCTTTTTAACAGCGAATAACCCTTGTTTGCCAACCGGTCAGCAACTACGCCGTTGACCAACATACCCAAAGAGCCAAACAGGAAAGGTATCGCCGCAACCCAGCCTGTATTGGCCAGACTCAGGCCACGTTCGGCTTGTAAATAGCCGGGTAACCAAGCCAGATAAAGCCAGCCGGTATAGTTAACGCCGCTAAAGCCGAGGATCATGCCCCACACGGTGCGGCGTTTAAAAAGCGATCCCCATTCGCGCAGGCTTAGGCGCGTTTTTATCGTGGGCTTGCTGCCTTGGTCAAGATAGGCGGTATCTTCCGCTGACAGGTTCAGCTGTTCGCGATTGCGATACCATACATACCAGCAAACGGCGATAGCAATCCCCGCCACGCCGATGATCACAAACATCATTCGCCAACCGAAGGCCAGCATCAGCGCAACCAGAATTGGCGGTGCAAACGCCTGACCTAATGTAGTTGATGAGTTAAAGATCCCCATCGGCAGGCCACGCTTTTTAACATTAAACCAGTCATTGACCACTTTTACACCGCTGGGCATAAACGGTGCTTCACCTATGCCAAGCCCGATGCGCAGCATAATGAAATGACTAAAACTGTTAACGCTTCCTGCCAGCGCCTGCATCACCGACCAAAACAGCAGGCCACCGCCGAGCACAATGCGCGGCCCGAAGCGGTCGAGCAGGATGCCACTCGGCAGTTGAGAAATGCCGTAGGAGAGAGAAAATGCCGACAGCAGAAAACCAAATTCGGTGGCAGAAAGGCCTAGGTCACTGCGGATCGCCTGATTAGCAATCGAAAGTGAACCGCGGTCGAGAAAGTTGATAATCCCGGCCAAGAACAGCAGGGTAAGTGAAACGGTTTGGATGCGTTTTATTTTGTTCGATCTGGCGATGTTTTCCGGCAGTACGCTGCCCAGAGAAGAAGCTTGCATAGCCTGTCCTTATTTATGTTTTTATCGTAGAGGCGGTAATAGAAATGCCTGCCGGCCCAATCGTCTGCTGGTCAGGCCATCAGGCCTGTGTATAATTGAGCAGTATTAAACAAATTAATGTGATCAATCCTGCAATATTGAACTTCCGTTTTAATAGGCTAAAGGCGACGTGGGCTAGCTTTTGGCGTTATGATAACGTCATAAATATTGGCAAGTGCGGCCTGCATCGATTTGAAAGTCGAAAACAAATCAGGTAGATAGCTGAAATCAAATCGGGGAAATAAATGGAATTACCAACGCTAAAAGTAGAAAGACTTTACCGGCAAATTTCTAATTTACTGATTGGCTATATCAACGGTGGGCAATTTCTTCCGGGCCAAATGATCCCCTCAGAGCGCGACCTCGCCAAGCAGCTTGGGGTCAGTCGTTCATCGATTCGTGAAGCGCTGATAGCCCTTGAGATAACCGGCTGGGTCGAGATCCGCACCGGTAACGGCGTTTACGTTAATAATCCATTACCCTCGCAGCAGAGCAGTGCGGTTGAAGAAGAGTTCAGTCTGCAGTCGTTGATTAAAGCACGTCAAATTTATGAGTGCACCACCGCCGAGCTTGCGGCGTTGAATGGCACTGATGACCAGCGTGAAAAGCTGGCAGAAATCAATCGGGAACTGACCCACCTGAGTATTAATAATCGGGTTTTTCTGGAAGAGGATAAGCGCTTTCATTTACAGATTAGCGAGATGACCGGTAATGAAGTCCTGCGCGACATGATGGAATACTTGTGGAACAAGCGGGAGTCGGCGCGCTTTGTTCGCCTGGAATCGCACTACGCCGAAACTGATTTCCCGCTGCAGATGAATGCCGATCATCAGGCCATTACCGATGCAATATTGGGGCGTGATCCGATTGCGGCAAAAAAAGCCATGCAGTCGCACTTGCAGCACGTTTACGACCGGCTGTTTAATGAATAAGCAGGGGGGCAGACTTTTTTGCTCCCCCATCCCCGCCTTCCCCCGCTGTAAAACGGGGGGAAGTCGTCAACAGGTCATGCAGATTCAACCATACTGCTTATTGCCCCACTGCAGCATGCCACTGAGCATCGGTTTAAGCACGGCTTGTAGCTGCTCGGCCTTCGCCGGTGCGTAAGGATAAGGCTCAATCTCGTCCATGTAATTACACTGCGCCAACTCGAGTTGAATGGCGTGCTGATGAGTCTCCGGTTGACCATAGGCGCGGGTGATGTATCCGCCTTTAAAACGCCCATTTAGCACGTGCGTAAACTGACTCTGCGCATCACAGCATGCCTCAACCACGTCAATCAGTTCCGCTGCACAACTTTCACCGCTGTTAGTTCCCAAATTTAAATCGGGTAATTGTCCGTCGAACAGGCGCGGAATGACAGAAGCTATCGAGTGGGCGTCAAACAGCATGGCATAACCAAATTTCTGTTTGATGCTGGCCAGCTCCTGCTGAATTTTCTGGTGATACGGCTGCCAAATTTCGTCGAGATAAGTCTGACGCTCGGCATCCGTTGGCTGCTGGCCTGCCTTAAAGGTCGGGCGACCGTCGAACAGCGTATCGGGATAAAGCCCAGTGGTTGCCGTGGTGTAAAGCGGTTTGTCATCGGCCGGTCGATTTAGATCAATTACAAAGCGCGAATACTGACCGATAATAATGCTGGCCCCCAGCTGTTTGGCAAAATCATAAAGCTCGGGAATATGCCAATCGGTATCGGAAAGCGGCAGGGCGTCGTCGCTCAGGCCGCTGGCCACTTCCGGCGTCAGGCGGGTACCGGCGTGGGGAATGCTTATCAACAGCGGTGCGCTACCCTGAATAAACTGGAACGGGCTGGCAATACTCATAAACGAATTTCTCCTCGATAAACAACAGTGCAGGGCAGTTGTCCACCCAACCAATAAACCAGTTCTGCCGGACGCGCCAACGGCCAGTGCACAAAGTCTGCAACCTTGTTAGCCTCTAACGTGCCGTGCGTGTCCTGCAACCCTAACGCTTTAGCGCCGTGGCAGGTAATGCCCGCCAGTGCTTCTTCGGGCGTCATGCGAAACAGCGTGCAGGCCATATTGAGCATCAGGCGCAGCGACAGCGCCGGAGAGGTGCCCGGATTTGCATCGCTGGCCAGCGCCATAGGCACGCCATAGCGGCGGAACAGTTCCACCGGCGGACACTGTGTTTCACGCAGTAGATAAAAAGCACCTGGCAGCAGTACAGCAACGGTGCCGCTGGCCGCCATCGCCTGGACGTCCGTTTCCGTCGCGTATTCAAGATGATCGGCAGAAAGCGCGTGATGACGAGCCGCCAGTGTGCTGCCGTGCAAAGAGGAGAGCTGTTCGGCATGCAGTTTCACCGGCAGTCCGAGAGCCGTCGCTTTGTTAAACACACGCTCAACCTGATCCGGTGAAAAGGCTAAATGTTCGCAAAACGCGTCTACCGCATCGGCTAAATCTTCTGCTGCCACCTTCGGTAGCAGGCTTTCACAAATCAGGTCGATATAATCATCGGCTTTGCCTTTGTACTCAGGCGGAACCGCGTGCGCGGCTAGGCAGGTTGACGTGACTTCAACCGGCTGTGTGGCGCCCAGCTCGCGGATCACCCGCAGCATTTTCAGCTCGCTCTCTTCGCTAAGCCCGTAGCCTGATTTAATTTCGATGCATGTCACGCCTTCTGCCAGCAGCGGACGCAGGCGGAATTCAGCTTGTTCAAGCAGTTGTTGGTGGGTAGCGCTGCGGGTAGCATTGACAGTGGAGAGAATTCCGCCGCCCTGAGCGGCAATGTCGGCATAGCTCACGCCGTTGAGGCGCTGCTCGAACTCCGCGCTGCGGTCGCCCCCAAACACCAGATGAGTATGGCAGTCAATAAAACCGGGGGTGACGATGCCGCCGCCAAAATCAGTGCGCTGTGGAGCCGAGAAATCAGGGCATTCGCTGAGCGGCCCAATCCATAGAATTTTACCGTCTTTTACCGCCATTGCGCCGTTTTCAATGATGCTGTAGCGCCCGTCGCGCAGGGTTACTAAATCCGCACCAAACCACAGGCTGTCGCAGTGAATTTTTCCCTCGAACGAGGACTCGGAATGCAAGGGTGCCGCCATGAGACTCTCCTGACAAAAACGTGTCTTGTATAGACAACCAAAGACAAGCTAGCGCATAAAACATCAGGCGGCAAGCACGGCAGCAATAGCTTTTACTTATAATTTACCGTGACGCATCAACTTAGCCGTGGCTGGTGAAGCGGCCAAACAGTTGGTAGCGCGAACCGGGGTAAAGAAGTCTTGCCGAGGTAACCACCTGATTGCCACTCCAGGTGCGGCGGTGGATAAGCAGACACGGCTCATGCTCTTTCAACTGCAGGTGTGAACTTTGGGAGGCGCTGGCGCTCACGGCTTCCACGCGATGCTCGCCCGAGGTGAGCGGCGCAACTTTCATCAAATAATCGTAGGGCGTTTTGTTGCTGTAGACCTGCTGCAAATAGTCTGGGGCCGTTTTAGGGTTCACAAAACGGTCTTCAATTTGCACCGGAATATCATTCTCAAAGTGCACAATTTGTGAATAGAACATCTGTTCGCCACGCGCGATGCCAAGCTGCAATGCCTGTTCCGCATCGGCAGGACGGGCTTCGCACACCAGTATTTTACTGCTATGGCGGTGGCCGCGTTCGGCAATTTCATCGGCGATGTTATGCACTTCGAGCATCGGCGTATAGGCTTTTGCCTCGGCCACAAAGGTGCCCACGCCCTGCATACGAATTAAAAACCCCTCACTGGTCAGCTCGCGCAGTGCACGGTTGATGGTCATTCTGCTGACGCTGAGTTCATTAACCAATTCGCTTTCTGACGGCACGCGTTGGTGAGGTTGCCATACGCCCGCGCGAATTTGACCGATTATCGCCTGTTTAACGCGCTGATAAATCGGGGCCGGGGTATCGCTTATCGCCGCAGACAGCTGCGACAAGATTTGTTGTGACACCACCTGTTGTTCGGACAACGGTTGGTCTGACATGCCACTCACCTCACTTATTAACTTTATTTTAAAAAAATGCGACATCGAGAGTTTACAGTTCTCCGTGGCGTATGTATATGTATAGACAAGTTGGTGAATAAAGTCTCAAAAGTTGGATCAAAATGTCTATTTTGCCGTTTTTTAATCAATCAAGAACTTCAACCTAATCAGGACCACAGCTATGCCTGCATATTTTGCCTCTCGCGCGCTATTACCCAGCGGCTGGGCACACAACGTCCGCTTTGATGTTAACACCACGGGCTATATCAATGAAGTCGTCGCCGACGCCAGCGATGAAGGCTGTACGCGGTTGAAAGGTCCGGTTATTCCCGGCATGCCAAATCTTCATTCGCACGCATTTCAGCGCGTGATGGCCGGTCTTGCTGAGGTTGCCGGCGATCCGCAGGACAGTTTCTGGACCTGGCGCGAGCTGATGTACCGTATGGTTGGTCGTTTAACGCCACTGCAGGTAGGCGTCATTGCTCGCCAGCTGTATATCGAAATGTTGAAGGGCGGTTATACCCAGGTCGCCGAATTCCACTATCTGCACCATGATACCGAAGGCAAAGCTTATGCTGACCGCGGTGAAATGACGGCGCATCTTAGCCATGCCGCCGAGCAGGCGGGCATCGGTCTCACTATGCTACCTGTGCTGTATAGCTATGCCGGTTTTGGTGCTCAAGCGCCGCAGCACGGCCAGCGTCGATTCATTCAAAACGTCGACAGCTATTTAACCCAGCAGCAGATTATCGCCAAACAGATTGCCCATAAAACCACCCAAAATCAGGGCCTGTGTTTTCACTCATTGCGTGCCGTTTCGCTGGAGCAGATGCAGCAGGTACTTGGCGCAAGCGATGCGCAGCTGCCGGTGCATATTCACATTTCCGAGCAGGTGAAAGAGGTCAATGACTCACTGGCCTGGAGTGGACAAAGGCCTATTGCATGGCTGTTCGACAATCTCGAGATTGATGCGCGCTGGTGCCTGATACACGCGACACATCCCGACGCATTCGAACTTAAACAGCTGGCGACTAGCGGTGCCGTGGCAGGACTGTGCCCCACCACCGAGGCCAATCTGGGTGACGGCATTTTCCCAGGGGTTGATTATCTCGCCCACGCTGGCCGCTGGGGAATCGGTACTGACAGCCACGTTTCGCTTAGTGTAATTGAAGAGCTACGCTGGTTTGAATACGGGCAGCGGCTGCGTGATACCCGTCGTAATCGACTGACTACAGCTAATAATGCCTCCGTTGGCGACGTGCTTTACACCCAAGCGCTGGCGGGCGGCGCGCAGGCCTGCGGGACGGCAATTGGCAAGCTTGAGAAAGGCTATCGTGCAGACTGGCTAGTGCTCGATAACGACAGTCCTTATCTGGCGGCCGCAGACGACGCACAGCTGCTTAATCGCTTTATTTTTGCCGGTGATGTCTCACAAATTAGAGACGTGTGGGTTGCCGGAGAGGCTAAAATTATTGATGGACGCCATCCGCAGCAGGCCGAAGCGGCGGCGGATTTCCTCGCGTTGCTTAAGCTTCTCGGCCAGGAGTAGGAGTCGGTATGAGCCCAGTGTCATCGCTTCACGATAGCCTGACGTTTTTCAGCATCAACAGCCTGCCGGTCACCCCGTGGCGCAACGGCGGCGGCGAAACGCGGGAAATAATCA
This sequence comes from Rouxiella sp. S1S-2, assembly GCF_009208105.1. NCBI lineage: Bacteria > Pseudomonadati > Pseudomonadota > Gammaproteobacteria > Enterobacterales > Yersiniaceae > Rouxiella > Rouxiella sp. S1S-2. The sequence continues at coordinate 2,870,184 of NZ_WFKL01000001.1, read as the reverse complement.
GCACCCCGCAGGACGCCAGCGACTTTAACTGGCGCGCCAGCATTGCGACCCTCGCGCAGGATGGCCCGTTCTCGGCGTTTCCCGGTATCGACCGATCAATTACGTTGCTAACCGGTGAGGGGGCGCATCTGTTTGCCGAAGGCGTGGTCGATAAACACCTGACGACGCCAGCCGAGCCTTTCGCCTTCTCTGGCGACGTGGCGTTGATGTCACGCCTGACCGGCGGCGTGACCACCGATTTCAACATCATGACCCGTCGCGGCACCTGCCGTTCGGTGGTTACTGCGAAAACTGATAATTTTTGTGCGCCACTGCTGATGGGCGGCGTGCTGCTGGTGCTCAAAGGCGAGTGGCTGCTACAGAGTGAGAAAACCCTTACCGCCGGACAGGGGGTAGTGTGGACGAACGCTCAGGATGTGACCCTTGAACTGCTGCTCACAACGCAAGGCGCCGACAGCCAACTGTTGTGGGCGGCAATTGTGCCGCTGTGAACCCCGGGCTGTGCGCCAAAATGGCGCGCGGTGTGCACCGAATTAAACCATCACGGTGGCAAGTAATTTTTTCAGACACAATTTCGTTATCCATTTCGTCATCATTGGCAACGTTGGAACGCGGATTCTTAAGTTCCTGGCCCGAGTAAAGGCCTCAATTAATAATTGGCATAAACTTTGCCTTAATGTAATGACTAACTTGTATAGACAAGAATAGACAGAGGCTCGGTTTATGATTTAAAGAGCCAATTATATCAAGACAGGTACTTTCGACAGGAGTGGCAAATGAGCAAAAAATTTTCCAAAGCCGGACTGAAAAAATCTTTTACCTTATTGAGTTTGGCCGTGACCTTCGGCTGCGCTAGCGCCGGTGCGGCACACGCGGCAGATACGCCGGTGGCGATTGGTATTTCTGGTTGGACAGGTTTTGCCCCTCTTACGCTGGCCGATAAGGCTGGGATCTTCAAGAAAAATGGTCTGGACGTCACCCTTAAAATGGTGCCACAGCAGTCTCGTCACCTGGCGATTGCCTCCGGTTCGCTACAGTGCGCTGCCACTACCGTAGAAACCTATTTGACCTGGAACGCAGCCGGTGTGCCTATCAAGCAGATTGTGCAGCTTGATAAGTCCTATGGTGCAGATGGCATTGCCACGCGCCAGGGCATTAATAAAATTAGCGACCTTAAAGGCAAGACTGTTGGCGTTGATGCACCCGGCACCTCTTCCTACTTCCTGCTGGCGTGGATACTCGATAAAAACGGCATGACCATGAAAGACGTCAAGCTTGCAACGCTGGGGCCAGACGCCGCCGCACACGCCTTTATCGCCGGTCAGAACGACGCCGCCGTGACCTATGAGCCTTATCTGTCTAGCATTCGCCAGAGTCCTGACAAGGGAAAAATTCTGGCTACTACCCTGCAGTATCCGATGGTGATGGACACCCTGGGCTGTACGCCAACCTTCCTTGAAAAGAATCCTAAAGCCGCGCAGGCGCTGGTCAATAGCTATTTTGAAGCGCTGGAAATGATTAAGAAAGACCCTGAAAAATCAAATGAAATCATGGGTGCGGCGGTGAAGGAAACCGGCAAGCAGTTTGCAGAGGAATCGAGCTATCTGCGCTGGCAGGACCTCGACCAAAATAAAAAATTCTTCAGCGGTGAAATAACCAGCTTCAGTAAAGAAGCGGCAACACTGCTGACGCAGATGAAAATTTTGCGTAAAACGCCGGACATCAGCACCTTATTTGACCCGCAGTTCGTCAATAACGCCACGGTCGCGAAATAGTGAACAGCCAGAAGGAGGCGTTAATGCAACGTTCTGTTACTGATATCGCGCAGAACCTATCTGGGTCAGTTCAACGCGAGCCAGCACCGTTGCCGGCAAGCAAAAAGGTGTGGCACAACCCAATGATGGTTCCGCTGCGACCGGTTGCTGCGCGTCAGCGCTGGTTTCTTGGCTTTTGTTTCTTTGTGGTGTTTTTTGCCGCCTGGGCGCTGGTGACCTTTACCGGCGCGGTGTCTCCGACTTTTCTGGCCAATCCGGCCAGCATGCTGGAGGAAGGCTGGCTTCTGTTCACCCAGTTCAATTTTGCTAACGACATTGGTATGACAGTGATGCGCGTTTTGGGGGGCTTTGTATTAGCCTCTATTATTGCCGTACCGCTGGGTATTTTGATGGGATCATATAAGCTTATCGAGGCCTTTTTCGAGCCGTTTGTCTCATTTTGTCGCTATCTGCCCGCGTCGGCATTTGTGCCTTTGCTGATCCTGTGGGCCGGTATCGGCGAGATGCAAAAGATTCTGGTGATTTTCATCGGTTCGTTTTTCCAGATAACCCTGATGGTGGCGGTGACAGTGGGCGCCGCGCGTCGTGATTTGGTCGAGGCCGCGTATACCTTAGGTGCGACCAACCGCAGCGTAGTGCGTCGGGTGATTATTCCCGGTGCGGCACCTGAAGTGGCCGAGTTGCTGCGTTTAGTACTCGGTTGGGCCTGGACTTATGTCATCGTCGCCGAGCTAATTGGCTCTTCCAGCGGTATCGGACACATGATTGTCGACAGTCAGGCGATGCTCAATACCGGACAGATGATTTTCGGCATTATCGTCATCGGCTGCATTGGTTTGTTGTCAGATTTCCTGTTTAAAGCGGCCAACCGTCGCATGTTTGTCTGGAGTTCGCTGAAATGAATCATCCAAAACTGAGCGTTCGTCAGGTGGAGCGCATTTTTACCGGACCAAAAGGCGAGAAAACGCAGGCACTGCTGCCGGTGGACTATCAGGTTAACGAGAACGACTTTATTACTATTCTCGGTCCGTCGGGCTGCGGCAAATCTACGCTGCTGCGTATTGTGGCCGGGCTAGACCAGCCAACGCGTGGCGAAGTGTGGCTCGACGGCGAGCGGGTGGAGGGTCCGGGTGCCGATCGTGGCATGGTGTTCCAAAGTTATACTCTGTTTCCGTGGCTGAGCGTGCAGCAAAATATTTGCTTCGGCCTAGAAGAAAGGGGGGTTAGCAAGGCGGCGCAAAAGGAGCGCAGCGACTACTTCATTAATAAGGTCGGCCTGCGCGGCTTTGAGCACCACTTTCCGCGCCAGCTTTCCGGCGGCATGCAGCAGCGGACCGCCATTGCCCGCGCACTGGCCAATGACCCGAAAATCTTGCTGATGGACGAGCCGTTTGGCGCGCTGGACAATCAGACCCGCGTGATGATGCAAGAGCTGCTGTTGTCGATTTGGGAGTCGTCGCGAAAAACGGTGCTGTTTGTGACCCACGATATTGACGAGGCGATTTTTATGGCTAACAAAGTGGCTATTTTCAGCGCCCGTCCCGGAAGAATTAAAACAGAGGTGGCGGTCGATTTCCCGCATCCGCGTGACTATCGTCTAAAAACGTCGCCAGAGTTTATGGATCTCAAAGCGCGAGTCACGGAAGAGATCCGCGTCGAAACATTGCAGACGCAGGAACACTAAAAGGCGGGTGAAAAACCCGCAAAGCAACAAAATCCCCGGAGAGGTGCAAGACCGGGATTTTGTTTACCCTAACTTGTCTATACAGGAATAGATTATGGCTTCTTCATCCACAGATATGACACTTTGCCATCTGCAACCCGGTCAGGTTGATTTGTCCACGCTGCGTAAGATTTATCAGGGCAATGTGCGCATAGAACTGGCTGATTCAGCTCGCGCCAACGTGCTGGCCTCGCAGGAAACGGTCAAGCGCATTGTCGAGCAGGGACGCGTGGTTTATGGAATTAATACCGGCTTTGGCAAACTGGCGCAAACCAGCATTCCCGCCGAACGCCTGGCCGAGCTGCAGCGCAATCTGGTGCTCTCGCACAGCGTTGGCATAGGCGCAGATCTGCCCGATAACGTGGTGCGTCTGGTGATGGCAACCAAAGTGCTGAGCCTGTCTCGCGGCCACTCCGGCATTCGTATTGACGTCATCGAGGCGCTGATTACGCTGTTTAACGCCGGTGTGATGCCATGTATTCCTGAAAAAGGGTCAGTGGGCGCATCCGGTGACCTGGCCCCGCTTGCACACCTTTCGCTGATGCTGATTGGGGAAGGTGAAGTGCGCGTTAACGGTGAAAAAGTTTCTGCAATAGAGGGTTTGGCTACTGTGGGGCTTGAACCGTTCGTGTTGGGGCCAAAAGAGGGACTGGCACTGTTAAACGGCACGCAGGTTTCCACGTCACTCGCGCTGCGCGGTCTGTTTGAAGGCGAGCGCGTCTTTGCGGCGGGTTTGGTGGCGGGTGCGCTGTCGCTGGAGGCGATTCAGGGGTCAGTTAAACCTTTAGATCCGCGTATTCATGAGGCGCGCGGTCAGGAAGGCCAGATTGCAGTGGCGGCGGCGGTGGCGAAATTGCTGGAGGGCAGTGACATTGTCACTTCACACGCTAACTGCGGCCGCGTGCAGGACCCATACTCCATTCGCTGCGTGCCGCAGGTGATGGGGGCGTGCCTTGATAACCTTAAACATTCAGCGCGTATTTTGCAGATTGAAGCCAACGCGGCGTCAGATAACCCGCTGGTGTTTGCCGAAACCGGGGACGTAATTTCCGGCGGTAACTTCCACGCCGAGCCGGTGGCCTTTGCCGCCGATATCATCGCGCTAGCGGTGGCTGAGATAGGCGCTATTTCGGAACGTCGGCTTGCGCTGCTGCTCGATACGGGTCTTTCAGGCCTGCCGGCATTTTTGGTCAACGACGGCGGCGTTAACTCTGGCTTTATGATTGCGCAAGTCACCGCCGCCGCACTGGCCTCAGAGAACAAGTCTCTGGCGCACCCCGGCAGCGTAGATAGCCTGCCAACCTCCGCCAATCAGGAAGACCACGTGTCAATGGCCACTTACGCCGCCCGTCGCCTAGGCGACATGTGCTTTAACACTGCCGTGGTCGTGGGCATTGAAGCTATGGCAGCGGTGCAGGGCATCGATTTTAACCGTCCGCTAAAAAGTTCGGCAGTGATGGAGGGCGAAATCAGCGCGGTGCGCGAAAAAGTCGCCTTCCTTGAGCGCGACCGCCTGATGGCACCGGACGTCGAAAATATGCGCCTGTGGGCCAGCCGTGAATTCTGGCCAGCGGCGGTACAGTCTTTATTACCCAGCTTTAATTAACTTAAAAAAACAAATTTTACATTATCGAGGAGTGAAAAATGAATTCACCACAGAAAACCGCCGTTGCCCGCGTTGTTCGCGCCCCGCACGGAACCGAATTGAGCTGTCAAAACTGGCTGATTGAAGCGGCCTACCGCATGATTCAAAACAACCTCGACCCCGACGTTGCAGAGCGTCCGGAAGACTTGGTGGTGTACGGCGGGATTGGTAAAGCAGCGCGCAACTGGCCGGCGTTTGAAGGCATCTTGCAAAGCCTGCGCGACCTGAAAGAAGACGAAACGCTGCTGGTGCAATCCGGTAAGCCAGTGGGCATATTCCGCACCCACACGGATGCACCGCGCGTGCTGATTGCCAACTCAAATCTGGTACCACACTGGGCCAACTGGGAGCATTTTCACGAGCTGGATAAAGCCGGTTTGATGATGTACGGCCAAATGACTGCCGGTTCATGGATCTACATTGGTGCGCAGGGCATTGTGCAGGGAACCTATGAAACCTTCGCCGAAGCGGGCCGTCAGCATTATGACAGCAACCTGCGCGGTCGGTGGATCCTCACCGCCGGTCTGGGTGGCATGGGCGGTGCACAGCCTCTGGCCGGTGTGTTGGCAGGCGCTTGCGTATTGGCGATTGAGTGCCAGGAGTCGCGCATTGATTTTCGTATTCGCACCCGCTATCTGGACTACAAAGCCCACAGCATTGACGAAGCCTTGACGATGATTGAAAAAGCCTGTGCAGAGAAAAAAGCCATTTCTGTTGGCCTGTTGGGCAACGCGGCCGACATCATGCCTGAGCTGGTAAAACGTGCGCAGCAGGGCGGCTTACGTCCTGATATCGTCACCGACCAAACCTCAGCGCACGATCCGCTGAACGGCTATCTGCCGCAGGGCTGGACGCTGGAACAGTGGCTGGCCGCGCGCGAATCAGACCCTCAGTCAGTGATTAAGGCTTCGCGTGCGTCCATGGCGGTACACGTTCAGGCGATGCTCGACTTCCATGCGATGGGCATTCCTACCGTGGACTATGGCAACAATATCCGTCAGGTTGCTAAAGACGAAGGTGTGGCCAATGCTTTTGATTTCCCTGGCTTTGTTCCTGCGTATATTCGTCCGTTATTTTGTGAAGGCAAAGGTCCGTTCCGCTGGGTCGCGCTTTCGGGTGACCCTGAGGATATCTACAAAACCGACGCTAAGCTCAAAGAGCTGTTCCCAGACAACGCCAACCTGATCAACTGGCTGGACATGGCGCGGGAGCGCATTGCTTTCCAGGGCCTGCCGGCGCGGATTTGCTGGCTGGGACTGGGCGAGCGCCACATTGCCGGTCTGGCGTTTAACGAAATGGTACGCAATGGCGAGCTGAAAGCGCCGGTGGTGATTGGCCGTGACCATCTTGATACGGGTTCAGTAGCGTCACCTAACCGCGAAACCGAAGCGATGAAAGACGGCTCCGATGCCGTATCCGACTGGCCATTGCTCAATGCATTGTTAAACACTGCCGGTGGCGCAACCTGGGTCAGCTTGCACCACGGCGGCGGGGTCGGCATGGGCTTCTCGCAGCATGCGGGAATGGTGATTGTCTGTGACGGAACAGAAGCCGCCGATAAACGTTTGGCGCGCGTGCTGTTCAATGACCCGGCTACGGGCGTGATGCGTCATGCCGATGCGGGCTATGAGCTGGCGATTGAGTGTGCTAAAACTCATGACGTGAATATGCCGATGCTATGATTGTGTGACAACGTAACTATGACATTTTCAGCATAGCCGACGGGCAGGGGGTGGAGATCTTCTGTCCGTTTTTTCTTGTGGTTTTCTTTATTTCAAGCATTGAGGGGGAATGAAGTGGGGACAAAATCTGAATCAGCGGCGGTCTGTTTACAGCGCCTGGCGCGTCCTGATGCGAGAGTGCTTGGGGTCTATAATTCAGGGCTGTCAGCCGACGCCGTGCGTGAAAAATATGGCGTTGAACACGTTGCCAAATTGGCCAGCAATGAAAACCCGATGGGCGCCAGCCCGCAGGTGATCCGCGCGTTAATTGCCGAGGCCTCCGGCTGTGCGATTTACCCTGATTCTGCCAGTCGCGCGGTGCGCCAGAAAATTGCGTCTGCGACCGGTGTTGGCCTTGAGCAAGTGGTGATGGGTAACGGCTCGGAAGAAATTCTGCAAATGCTCTGTACTGCGTTTCTCAACCCAGGCGATCGGGTGGTAACGCTGATCCCCTCCTTTGGCTTGCATGAGATTTTCCCGCGCATGATGGGGGCAGAAGTCACGATGGTTGGGGTGGACGCGCAAAAGCAGTTCGACGTTGCGGCCTGGGAGCAGGCGCTGTCTACGCCGGTGAAGCTGGTTATTTTCAGCAATCCCTCCAACCCGGTCGGCTGCATGCTCAACCGAGAAGGGTTCCAGCGCATTATCGACGCCGCGCCGCAGGACTGCGTGTTAGTGATTGATGAGGCCTATTACGAATACTGCGAATCAGACCCTGATTATCCCGACAGCCTGCGGGTATTGGCGCAGCAGACGCGCCCGTGGATTGTGCTGCGCACGCTGTCGAAAGCCTACGGATTGGCGGGCCTGCGCATTGGCTATGGCTTGGCCAGCGACGTTGAACTGGTGAATCTGCTCGACAGAGTCCGTACGCCGTTCAACATCAACCGTTCCGCTCAGGCTGCTGCACTGGCTGCGCTGGAAGATAAAGCGCACGTCGCCGCCAGCTTGGAGTTTGTCAGCCAGCAGCGGACAATAATTAGCGCCGCATTGAGGGAGAAAGGGTATGAAGTGGTGCCATCGCACGCCAACTTTGTGTTTTTCGATTGTAAACGGCCCAGTGTGGAGCTGGCAGAGCAATTACTGGCCTATGGCGTGATTGTTAAACCGTGGCGCGAATCCGGCTATGAACGCTGGATTCGGGTCTCGGTGGGCAGTGAGCAAGATAATCAGCTTTTCTTGCGCAGCCTTGAGCTGATTTCCATGCAGGCTAACACTCAGTCTACTGCGCAGGAGGCCGAGTGAGTCGTCGCCACGCCTTCAATCTGAATGACTTTCGTCAGCAGGCCAAGGCCAAACTGCCCGCTTTTGCCTTTAGCTACGTGGACGGCGGCGCTGACGATGAGGTAACGCTTCGCCACAATCAGCAGGTGTTTGATAACTGGCGTTTTGTGCCGCCGGTGCTGATTAACGCCAGCCAGCGCAGTCTGCATCTTCAACTCGGGGGTAAACAGGCTTTAGCCCCGGTGATGATAGCGCCAACCGGCTATAACGGCATGCTGCGCCATGAGGCGGATTTAATACTGGCGCGCGGGGCGCAGCGTGCGGGGATCCCCTATATACAGAGCACCGTCTCGACTGCGTCAATTGAAGAGATTGCCGCCGAGAATATTGAGCGTCACTGGTTTCAGCTTTATGTGCTGAAAGATCGACAGGTGACATTGGGTCTGCTGCAGCGTGCTAAGCAGGCGGGCTGCGAGAATCTGGTGGTGTCGGTTGATGCGGTGCACTTTGGCAATCGCGAGCGGGACAAACGCCACTATCGCCGCCCAATGAAACTCTCAATTGCCAGCCTGATTGACGTGGCGCTGCATCCGGGATGGGTATGGCGCACGTTGAAACCAGCCGGTATGCCGGGCTTTGGTAATCTCAAACCCTACGTTCCTGCCGACAAACAGCGCGGCGCAGGCGGGGCAAGCTATTTTTCTGAACAGATGGATACCACACTTGACTGGAGCACAATCGCCTGGCTGCGTGAGCAGTGGGGGGGCAGGCTGTGGATTAAGGGTATTCTCAGCGTCGAAGACGCCAAAAAGGCGCAGGACCTTGGCGCAGACGGCATCGTGATTTCTAATCACGGCGGTCGTCAACTGGACGGCACGGTCAGTCCGATGGAGGTGTTGCCGGCCATTCGCAAGGCCTGCGGAGCCGATTTTGCGCTATTGATCGACAGTGGCTTTCGGCGCGGCACGGACATCGTTAAGGCGCTCGCGCTAGGGGCCAACGCTGTGCTGCTGGGGCGTCCGCTGTTGTTTAGCGTTGCCGCCCACGGCGAGGCGGGTATTAATAAGGCACTGAGCCTGATTATCGCCGAAATCGACCGTACAATGGCGCAACTCGGCTGTAACGAGCTGAGTCAATTAGGGCCGCATCTGCTGAGTTTGGAATCGACATAATTTTTGGGGGCAGTGGATGACCGAGTTCAAACGATTGGCGCAAATATTGCTTGTCTATTGAGCGGGTTATCAATGGATAGCCTGCTAACATTATAAAACGCGATAGAAAGAGAGAGGCAGTAGATGCAAGCACAGAATATTATTTTCCCCGCACAAATCCTACGCGGGCCGGGCGTTTTGTCGCAGATTGGCCACATTTGTAGCCTGCTGGGACAGCGCGCCATCGTCATCGGTGGGCATCAGGCACTGGCCGCCGTGGTGGATAAAATCAATCATTACCTCGAAGGCTCGGCGGTAACGTTGGTCGGCAGCGAGTGGTTTGGCGGTGAAACCAGTGAGGGAAATATTCTGCGCCTGGCCAAGCGGGTTGAAGCGCTGTCAGCCGACATTATTATCAGCGTCGGTGGGGGTAAATCCCTCGACACCGGCAAAGCGGTGGGCGTAATAACCCATGTGCCAGTAGTCGCCGTGCCGACCATTGCCGCCACCTGCGCCGCGGTAACACCGTTAACGGTTCGCTACTTTGACGATGGTCACTTTCGCGACCTTTACCCGCTGCCGCAGGCACCTGCCAGCGTAATCATCGACAGCGAACTGCTGGCCAAGGCACCACTGCGCTGGTTGGCGGCAGGTTTGGGCGACACGCTGGCCAAATGGTACGAGTTTCGCGCGATCAGCAGCCATCAGGGTGAGTTGACCGGCGTTGCCCGGTCCTCCAGCGCCAACAGCCGCATTTGCTATGACCTGATCGCCACCTACGGGGGAGCAGCCTGCGACGCGGTACGTGCAGGTAAAACCAGCGCCGAGCTGGATCAGGTACTTGACGCCATTTTCATGTTTGCCGGATTAACCTCACTGATGAGCAGCGGTGCTCATGCTGCTGCCGCACACGCCATCTATGAAGGCTTTACCGTGTGCGATAAAACGCGTGAATTTGGTCACGGATTATTGGTCGGGCTGGGCAACCTGTGCCTGCTGGCGCTGGAAAATCGCAGCGACGAAGAATTACGCGAAGCACTGTTATTGTCACACGCCTGTGCGGTTCCGCTGCGGTTGAGCGAAATCGCCAGTCTTACGGCTGAAGAACTTGAGGCGATAGTGCAGGCTTCGCTGCATGCGCCTGACATGCATAACATGCCGCATACTGTGACCGCCGAGTCATTATACGCGGCGTTTGCCCGCGTTGAGTCTATGGCGGATGTGCTGAACTTATTCTGAGTTTCATTGGCGCGCGATGCGCCTTTAGATAGAGGCTAAAAATCCGCCGTCGACATACAGCACCTGCCCAGTAATATAAGCCGCGGCAGGGCTGCTCAAAAATATCGCTGCCCCTACCAGGTCTTCCAGCTTGCCAAAGCGGCCAAGCGGTATTTTAGCCCGCATGCTCTCGCACCATTGGGCATCCTGATAAAATTCGGCCGTTAGCTCAGTCTGAAAATATCCGGGACCGATGCCGTTGACTCTAATTCCCTGACTGGCCCATTCGGTGGCAAGCGTATGCGTCAACCCGACCATTGCCGACTTTGATGCCCCATAGGCCGCCGCACCCGGCACGCCGACCTGGCTGGTTAGCGAGCAAAGATTAAGAATGCTGCCTCCGCCGCGTGCAGCCATACGTTTTGCCGCTGCCTGAGCGCAGAAGAATGCGCCTTTAAGGTTGGTATCCATAATGCGGTCCCATAGGGCTTCATCCACGTCGAAGGAAGAGCAAAGCTGCTCAGTTCCGGCATTGTTAATCAGAATGTCCGCGTCGAGATTAATCGCCTCAAACGCGGCTGAAAACGAGTCTGGTCTGGTCATATCCAGCAGCATTGGCCGACATTCACCGCCTTGGGCAACAATAGTGTTAGCCACGGCCTCAAGGGTTGAAAGCTCGCGTCCACAAATCACCACGCTGGCACCGGCCAGTGCCAAACCGGACGCCAGTGCCTGACCAATTCCGCGTGAGCCGCCTGTGACCAGCGCACACTTTCCCGCAAGAGAAAAAGAGGGCAAAAGCGAAGACGTTGTCATGATTAAGTTTCCTCGTGCGGCACAGCGGCGGCAGGCGTCAGGCCGTTGAGCCAGTCGGTAAAGTCGTCACTGGCGTCGTCCAGCGGCTCGCTGCCGAGCATCATGGCCATGGCAAAACCGAGCGCCGAACTGTCCGGCGTATGGCCGCTGCCGCCGTCGACGCGTAAATTCAGCACCAGCGTCGGGCAGCAAAACATCGCCAATCGAAACAGGCGCTGCCAGTTGGCGGGCAACAGGCCGCGACGCTGAAGTGAGTCGAGCAGCGGTTGCCAGTAAAGCTTGCCCTTGGCGTCCAAAAAAGCCGCCCGCAGTGGGGTGAGCTGCCAGTTATGGTCAACATACAGCGTGTCACCGCGACGCAGCACTTTCACCTGGTACAGCTCGGCGCTGCGAGCAGGTTCATACAGCCACAGCGGATGGGCAAAAATGTTGTGAAAGGTGGCTTTGATTTCTGCCAGCAGCGCGGGAATGTGCCGACCGGCAAACGCGGGATCAAAACTGACCAACTGAGGCCGTTCGCCGCGGGTTTCATACCAGACATTGGCGTTGTGCGCGTCACCGTGGGCGGTAAGGGTACCGTGATGTGACAATGCCGTTGGAGAGAGTCGTGCTGCGGCCTCGGCAAACAGCTGCCGCAGGCTGTGCGCGTATGGCACACCGTTTATCACCCAGCGCAGATTACTCAGGCTTTGCCACGACAGCCGTTCTTCGCCAAGCTGAAACGCTTGATCAACATAAAAGCTCGCCACGCGCCCCCCGAAACCGGGCGCCAGACCTTCGCTTATCAGGCGGTGGTAAAACAGTTGATGGATAGGTTCGGCGCTGACCTGATTCAGTGTGGACTCGTGCAGGGTGGGCAGCGTTGCGGTCCAAATCTCTTGGTCGGCGCGGCGCTGAGCCTCCACCACCGGCAGCATCGCCACCCAGTCTTGAGTTAACTCGATATTACGGCAAACGTCGGCCATCCGGCGGTCAAAGCGCTGTTGGTAGAGCAGGATTTGTCGGCCTGGCTCACCGCAGGCATACAGCGGAACGTCGACGAGAAAACCGCTGTCGCGCAGCAGTTCGGCGTTGTAATACTCTTCGATGGTTTTATCTTCGCCTTCTTCATTGTGATATTTGAAGAAAAGTGCACGACCGTCGTCGAGTTCGACCGTGCCGTTGAGGGAATTAAGGCTGTACTGGTCGCGGTTGATGGTCAATGAAAGCGTGGCTACGCCGGTCACTTCGCTGATCAGCTGGCGCAGTGTGAGGGTGGCTTTATCCCAGTCACCGGCCTTGCTTAGCGCCCGTGCCTGAGCAGCTAAAGGTTGCTTGCCTGTTGTTTTGTCCATCACTTTCACCTTAATTTGCTGAGTTTTTTCCTGATTTTTTATCCAACAGCCGGTGGCGTAGGTCAGAAACCGCCAACGCGTGGCCTGGAAAACCTTCATACAGCGCAAAAGCGTGGGCTTTTTCAGCCAGCAGGTCATAACCCTCTCGGGTCACGTAACCCACCGAAATTCGCTTCATGTAGTCAAATACCGAAAGTGGACCGGCAACCCGCGCCGCGCCGTTGGTGGGCAGTACCGCGTTGGGGCCGAGCACGAAGTTACCCAACGTGATCGGGGTATAGTGGCCGAGCAAGATTTCCCCGGCGTTGCGGATTTTCCCCATCACCGCCATCGGTTCTTCAGCCAAAATTTCGAGGTGCTCGGGGGCGTAACGGTTTACAAAGTCTACGGCGGTGGAGAAATCTTTGGTGAGCACCACGCCGCCGTGAGTGCCGCACAGCACCGAGCGCGAGAAACCGGCGCGTTTTTCATCGATTGACGCCCAATAATCCGGCAGAGCTTTTATGGCTTCTTGTGCTACGCGACGGCTGTTGGTCACCAGATAAGCCGACGAGTCCGGGCCGTGTTCAGATTCAATAATCAGGTCGAGTGCCGCCAGCGCACCGTCGGTGCTGTCGTCCGCCAGAATCAGGCTTTCGCTCGGGCCAGCGGGCACGCCGGGGTCAATCAGACCAGAAAGCTGACGTTTCGCTGCCACCACCCACGGGCTGCCGGGTCCGACAATTTTAAGGCATTTAGGTACGCTTTCGGTGCCATAGGCCACCGCAGCCACACCCTGAGCACCGCCGCATTTATAAATTTCAGTGATGCCCACCAGCCGTGCGGCCACCAGTGTGGCGTCGTCGACTTTTCCGTCGGGGCCAGGCGGAGTTATCACCACGCAGCGCGGAACGCCAGCGACAATCGCAGGGATAGTCGTCATTAGAAATACGCTGGGAAATGACCCTTTACCCCGCGGCACATAGCAGGCTACAGAATCGATGGGCACGTGTCTGTCACCGGCAAACGCACCGGGGCGTATCTCTTTCATCCACATTTCTTCAGGCTTTTGCGCCTCATGAAACGCGCGAATGTTTTCAGCGGCAAAGCGAATTGAGTCAATTACCTGTGGGTCAAGGCGCTCAAAGGCGGTGGCGAATTCAGTGTCTTCGGCCAGAATGCTCATCTGCTCATCGGTTACGCCGTCAAAGTCCCTGGCAAATTTCAGCAGCGCGGCGTCACCCTGGGTGCGAACGGCTTCAATAATCGGCGCAACGCGTTCGATAAAAAACGACAGGTCTGATTCAGTGCGATTAAACAGGGTTTCGGGTAAGGTATCACTGCTGCTAAGGTCATGAAAAGAAACGTTGTGTTCTACGGTTGCCGACATATTCAAACTCCGCGTAAAGGTGAGGTGGCGGGGTTGGGTTCCCCACCACGAATACAGTGTAAAACCTGGCGTTGCAGGAGGAGAAACGCATTGCTGACCATCATATCTTCATGGCGTGGCCTGGGCAGCGGCACGTTAAAGGTGGTTTGAATGGTGCCTGGACCCATGACCACTATTCGGTCAGAGAGATACACCGCCTCTTCAATATCGTGGGTGACAAACATCACGGTTAGCCGGTGCTGCTCCCAAATACGGGTGAGCAACTCCTGCATCTGATGGCGCGTCATGGCGTCGAGCGCGCCGAAAGGCTCGTCCATCAGTAAAATTTTGGGCCGATATGAAAGCGCCCGTGCGATGGCCACCCGCTGCTTCATGCCGCCGGAAAGTTCATTCGGCCAGGCGTCGGCAAACGGCGTCAACTGCACCAGCTCGATGTGCTCATCGGCAATTTTACGACACTCTGCTCGGTTGTAGTGGGCGGCCTTGAGGGCAAACTCAATATTTTGCCGCACAGTTAACCACGGCAGCAGGGTGTAAGATTGAAACACCACGCCGCGATCGATGCCCGCACCGGTGATGGTATTGCCGTCAACCGCCACCACGCCGCTGTCGTAATCTTCAAGCCCGGCGGCAATCGACAGCAGGGTACTTTTGCCACAGCCTGAGGTGCCAACTATTGATACAAACTCGTTATCGGCAATCTCGAGCGAGATATTGTGCAGCACCTCGCGCGTCTGTTTGCCCTGCTGGAAGCTTTTGTGTAAATCACGAATGCTTAACGTCGCCATCAGCTGCGCCTCCTGTTGTAGCGGAATAAAACGCGCTCTGCGCCGCGCATAATCTGGTCGCTGATTAACCCGAGAATGCCCAGCAAAAGGATGTAGCCGATGATGGTGTCGGTCTGGAAGAAACGCTGTGATACCACAATGCGATAGCCCAGTCCCGAGGTTGAGGCGACCAACTCGGCCAGCACCAGCCAGGTCCACGCCCAGCCAAGGCTGATACGCAGCGCATCCCAAATTCCCGGTAGGGCGCTTGGCAACACAATTTTAAACAAGATTTTTCTGTCAGGCATGCCCAGCGTGCGGCCTAGCCCAATGAAGTCAATCGGCACCCGCTTCACCGCGTCAATCACCATTAACACCTGCTGAAAGAAGGTGCCAATCCAGATAATCAGAAACTTTTGCACGTCGTCAGTACCGGTCCAGAGAATGGTCAACGGTACAAAAGCCACCACCGGCATATAGCGAATAAAATCGACCAGCGGTTCGGTTATCGCTTTGAAAAAACCATAACATCCGGCCAGCACGCCGATGACTATCGACATCAGCGATGAAATGATAAAGGCTACACTGATGCGGTAAAGGCTGCTTTTCAGGTCACCCCACAGTGTACCGTCCTGAGCCAGACTGACCATTTTTAGCCACACGTCACTGAGCTTGGGCAAGAAGATGGCGGGAACCGCGCCGCTGCGGGTGGTTAGCCACCACGCCAGCAGCAGCAGGGCAAACAGCAGTATCGCAATGCCCAGGAAAAGCCTGCGTGAAGGCAGGCGTCCTATAACCAGCAGATTCAGTGGCTTACGTTTGTTGGTTAACACGTTTAAAGCCCGTTGACGAAGGAAGCATCGATCACCTGAGCGGCGGTCACCGGTTTAGGGATCAAACCTGCTGCTGTGGCGGCTTTGAGCACGTGCACAAAGGTCTGATCGGCGAAGCTGTGGCTTAAGACTTTTTTGTTATCCGCCAGCGAATAATACTTAACCCCGTCAAACGCGGTTTCGAGGTCGGCAGGTGCGGCACCGACGGCTTTGGCGATGATCGCGCGGTCTGCCTGCGTATTGGCCTGATAATGCGTCAGAGCGGCGTCCCAGCTTTTAATCAGTGCGGCAACTTGGCCGGGTTTGTCTTTAATCACCGACTCGCGAACCACTAAAACGTCGCCGATCAGGCCCGGATCGGACGAGCCGCTGTAGAGCATCGTCAGAGAAGGGTCCTGCTTTTTGGCTGCGCTAATATAAGGCTCATAGGTAACGGCGGCGGGCACGCGCTTGGCGATAAGTGCACTGCCTGCGGAGTCGGCCGGCATTGGCACTGGAATAATATCACCCCATTTCATGCCCGCCGAGGCGATGGCGCTGTGCAGCAGAATATCGCTGGTGGTGCCTTCTTCATAGGCCACCTGCTTACCCTTCAGCTGTTGCAATGAGGTGATGTCTTTACCCACCAACAGGGCATCGGCGGTTTCACTTTGGTCGAGAAGCAGCACGACTTTTATCGGTAAACCGGCAGAAACCATCGCCATAGCGGTGTGCGTGGCGATATTGGCGCCGTCTATTTTACCGCTGGCCAGCGCCGCGTTGATGTCTTTATCCTCGGCAAAGTTAATAATATCGACGTTTTCCAAACCCTGTTTTTTAAAAATACCCTCATGACTGGCGACGTGCCACTGGCCGTAACCTAGCCAAGGCTCAATGCCCATTTTGAAGGTTCCCGCCTCCGGTTGAGCCGCCGTTGCCGCGCCGCTGAGCATCACCAGACAGCATGCCAAAGCGATTTTGGTTTTCGTCGCGTTTTTATTTTTTCCTAACAGCACAGAAGCAGCGGACAGAATCATATTTCCCTCGCGGAGCGTTTAAATTGTAAGCAGTGGAAGTCACTAATGTTATACATTCATAAATAAATTTAGAGAAGAATGTTAATGCGGCCGTGTGGCATTTTGAGAGCTGCACCAGACTCCTTCAGCACCTGCACCGTGATGGTGCTGTGTAGGTGAGTATTGGACCCTAATTATTTAGCCCCCGCGTGCAATGTGTGACCGCTCGCCTCATTTTGTAAGGCATTAAGAAACAGTGTTAATACCGAACTCAGCGCACTGCCTTTTTTTACCACCAGACTGAACGGAGTGGCAATATTTATTTCATCAGGTAGTAATGGTTTTAATCGGCTACCCCCAAAAAGGTGCAATGCATAATGTTTTGGTAAGAAGCCAATGTAGTTCCCACTTAAAATAAGCATAGTTACGGCCTCTACCTGAACGGCAATGGCATTTGAGGATGAAAGTTCGAGGTAAGTATTTTTTTTGCTGTGATTGGCATAGAAGTGATTAACGATTTCCGCTGATTTTACCTGCTTCTCAGTTATTTTATCAGGCGGGATCGAATAAAGTGGGTGTTTGTCGCCACAGTAAAGGTGGGATATTTCCTCATACAGGAAATAATAATCAAACTCGGGTTTTTCCTGATATACCGGCACCAGGCCGCAGGTGAAGCGCCCATCGAGAACGCCGCGTTCAATTTCGTCCAACTGTGTGGCGTGCAGCCTAATGCTAACCTTTGGTGCCTTGCGATACATCTCACTAAGCGCTTGAATTGCTGGAGATTTTTTGTCAGTTATCGTGTTGTCGATAATACCGATGTTCAGTTCGCCGAACATGTCGTGCCGGGCGTTATTGAGCTTGTCACGAAATTGACTGATGGAGGAAAACAGATCCAGACAAGCCTGATAGGTGACTTTCCCATGTTCGGTAAGAAAGAAACCTTCTCGTCCACGGGTGCACAGTTTCATTCCAAAGCGAACTTCAAGGTCTGAAATTTGCTTGCTGATGGCCGCCAGGCCAATATTTAATTCATTGCAGGCAGCAGTAAACCCCCCGGACTCAACCACGGTTTTAAATACACGTAAAAGTTTTAAATCTGCAACCCCAATGCTGTGCTGGTTTACATCGCTTTTAGTGGGTGATGTGTTTCCTGATTTGGAAAGTGGACTTTCCATATAAAATATTTACCCCCACTGCAAATAAAGCCAACATCAAATCAATCAAGACGTCTCAATTAATAATTTACGAGAGCAGAAAGGTCGTGGCGTTAAATAATAAGGTAAAGATTTTCCGACTTATCATAACCGGCGTATCGAAACGCTGGATTTGGAAAATACCGCCGCCTGACTGCTTTCTCATGTACTTCATTGCAACACTTATGCCAACGCCACATCCAGGCCAAAAGGAGTAGTCAATGTCCCAACCCGTAGATCGTCTTTGGGGTGCACGTTTTAAACAAGGACCGGCAGCGGCCCTAAGTGCGCTTTCTCGCAGCCCAGACTACTATTTCGCCCTTGCCGAATATGACCTTGAAGGCTGTCGTGCTCACGCCTATGAACTACAGCGCGCTGGCCTGCTTGACCCACAAGAGACCGTGCTGATGGTGGCGGCCATTGCCCAGTTAGCGGTGGATTACCGCGCCGGTGACGTTCAACCGATTGAAAACGATGAAGACGTTCATACCTTCATTGAACGCATGCTGACTGAACGTCTGGGGGAGTTGGGCGGTAAACTGCGTGCTGGGCGTTCACGTAACGACCAGACAGCCAATGACCTGCGTCTTTATCTCCGCGATAACGGCCGCAAAATTGTCGCCGCACTGCTTGAGCTGCAGCAGGCGCTGGTCAAGCAGGCGGAGTTGCATATCCACACCTTGGCACCGGGCTTTACTCATCTTCAGCAGGCACAACCGATCGTTTTCGGGCATCAGTTGATGGCCCATGCCCAGTCTTTTGCCCGCGATGTTCAACGTTTTCAGGACTGGGATAAACGCTGTGCGCTGTCACCACTTGGCGCAGCGGCAATGGCGGGTTCTGCCATTGCGATGCATCCCGAGCTTTCTGCAGCGGACTTAGGCTATGACGGCGCCTGTGAAAACTCGATTGATGCCGTTGCCAGCCGCGATCATGTGGCTGAATTTTTGTTCGCTGGCGGCATGCTGAGTGTCAATCTTTCGCGCATTTGTGAAGAAGTGTGCCTATGGGCCTCGCGCCAATTCCGTTGGGTTGAATTGAATGACGGATACGCCACCGGCAGCTCCATCATGCCGCAAAAGAAAAACCCCGATATTGCCGAACTCACCCGTGGCAAAAGTGGCCGCCTGATAGGCAACGTGACGGCCATGCTTACCACCATGAAAGGACTGCCGTTGTCTTACAATCGCGACCTGATCGAAGACAAACGCAATGCAATCGACACCGTTGACCAATTGTTGTTGGTGCTGCCGGCGATGGCCGGAATGATTGACACCATGGTGGTCAACGTGCCGCGTCTGCTTGAACACGCGCCGCAGGGGTTCACACTGGCCACCGAAGTGGCCGACTGGCTTTCGCGCCGCGGCGTGCCGTTTAAAGAAGCACACGAGATTACCGGCAAGCTGGTGCAGGTGTGCGAGCAGTACAACCTTGAACTGCATCAGGTGAGCGATGCCCAACTGCGGGAAGTGGATAACCGACTGCTGCCAGAGGTGCGCGAATGCCTGACCCTTGAAGCGGCAATTCATGCCCGCAGTGGGTGGGGCGGGACCTCACCGCTACGCGTGGCCGAGCAAATCGCGCGCCTGAAAATCGTCATACAACAGCAGTCCGACTGGGCCTCTTCGTATCGCGGACTCTCGCTTTAATGACCAGGGAGCATCTTATGCCGAATATACGCCCGCACGGCGCAGAGTCGAAAAGTTCTGACATCGACCTCAGTGAGTACCAATACGTTCCGCAGCGCTACTACGGCAGAATTTTCGCATCAGTGGTGATTCTGGTGCTGTTGGCGCTGTTGTTTAATGCCTTTGCCCACGGAAAAATCGAGTGGCGCTTTGTCGGGCAGTTTTTCACCGCTAAGGCCATTCTGACCGGGCTGGGTAACACCATCGTGATGTCGATTCTGGCGATGGCGCTGGGGGTGATTTTCGGCGTGATAATCGCGGTGATGCGCATGTCGAGTAATCCAGTGCTGAGCAGCGTGGCCGTGGGCTATACCTGGATTTTTCGCGGTACGCCGCTGATCCTGCAACTGCTGCTATGGTTCAACCTGGCACTGATTTTTCCGACGATTGCCGTTCCTGGGCTGTTCAGCTTTCAGACCGTAGACATTATGACGCCGTTTACCGCCGCGCTGCTCGGTTTGAGCATCAATCAGGGGGCCTACACTTCTGAGGTGGTGCGCGCGGGGCTGATTTCAGTCGATTTAGGCCAGTACGAGGCGGCGAAGTCTATCGGCATGACGCGCATTCATGCGCTGCGTCGCGTCATATTGCCACAGGCGATGCGGGTAATTATTCCTCCTATTGGTAATGAATTCATCAGCATGGTGAAAACCACCAGTCTGGCGAGCATGATCCAGTACTCCGAACTGCTCTACAACGCACAAACCATTTACTTCGCCAATGCCCGCGTTATGGAGCTGCTGTTTGTGGCCGGTATTTGGTACCTGGTGGTGGTGACGCTGCTGTCGTTCGGCCAGAACCGTCTTGAACGTTACTTTGGGCGTGGCACTCGCCGCCGCAACAGCTGAGGAGAAGCCTGCGATGAAAAGCATTATTAAAGCCGCCAACGTCAATAAGTACTTTGGCGATTTTCAGGCGCTTAAAAATATCAATCTTGAGGTGCAACACGGTGAAGTGATGTGCGTTATCGGGCCAAGCGGCTCGGGCAAGAGCACCTTCCTGCGCTGCATTAACCAGTTAGAGCGCATCGACAGCGGCGGTATCTGGGTCGATGACGAGCTGGTGGGTTATCGCATGGAGGGTAAAAAACTTTATCCGCTTAACGATAAGCAGATTGCCCGCCAGCGTTTGAAAACCGGCATGGTGTTCCAGCGCTTTAACCTGTTTCCCGACAAAACGGCGCTGGAAAACATTATCGAAGGACCTTGCCAGGTGCTGCTGCGTCCGGTGAAAGAGGCGACGCAGGAGGCGATGGCGCTGCTTGAAAGAGTCGGGCTGGCGCACAAGCGCGACGCCTATCCGATGGAGCTTTCGGGCGGCCAGCAGCAGCGAGTCGCCATTGCCCGCGCGCTGGCGATGAAGCCGAAACTGATGCTGTTCGACGAGCCGACCTCGGC
The DNA here is from genome assembly GCF_009208105.1 of Rouxiella sp. S1S-2. Taxonomy (NCBI): domain Bacteria; kingdom Pseudomonadati; phylum Pseudomonadota; class Gammaproteobacteria; order Enterobacterales; family Yersiniaceae; genus Rouxiella; species Rouxiella sp. S1S-2. The sequence goes on along the minus strand of NZ_WFKL01000001.1, from coordinate 2,849,332 downwards.
GCTGGACCCCGAGATGGTGGGTGAAGTGTTGGCGGTGATGCGCGGCCTGGCGGCGGAGGGAATGACAATGATTGTCGTCACCCATGAACTTGGTTTTGCACGAGAGGTGGCGAATCGCGTGGTCTTTATGGATGAAGGCGGAATTATAGAAAGTGGTAATCCTGAAGATGTCTTGCTGAATCCACAAAACCCAAGAACTCAGAATTTTATTTCTGCCGTTCTCATTTAAAAAGTATACACAGGGGAAATCTATCAATGAAAAAAACACTGTTATCGCTGCTCGCGGCGGGTGTATTGCTCAACGGCGTCGTGTTGAGTCAGTCCGCATCGGCCGCTGAAGCCTTAAAACAAAAAGAAGACATTAAAGTGGCGATGATGCCGAACTATCCGCCGTTGGAGTTTAAAGACCCGGCGACCGACAAGCTCACCGGCATGGACTATGACTTGGGTATGGAAATCGGTAAGCGGTTAGACCGCAAAATCACCTGGCAGGAAATCGGTTTTGAGCAGATGGTGAACGCCGTAGCCACCAAACGCGTGGACATGATCCTCTCCGGGATGACTGACACTAAACCGCGTCAGGATATTGCGACCTTTGTTGACTATTACAACAGTGGACCGCAGTTCTACACCACCGTGGCGCATAAAGAGATCAACACCATGCTCGACCTATGCGGAAAAAAAGTCGGCACCAGCCGCCGCACGACTTTCCCGGCTGAAATTGCAGCCTGGAGCACGGCCAACTGCGTGCCAGCGGGCAAACCGGCCATCGTCGTCGTGGGGGCGGAAGGCACTGCGGATGCACGTACTCAGCTGCGTCAGGGCCGTATCGAAGGTGTGGTGCAGGGCAGTGAAACGCTGCCATACATCATGAATCTTGAAAAAGACACCTACAAACCGCTTGGCAAAGCCTTCGCCTATCAGGTGACCGGGATTGGCATTAGCAAAGACGACACGGCGCTGATAGACGGCGTGAAAGGGGCGTTAACCGCCATGATAGCCGACGGTACTTATCTGAAAATACTGACTAAATGGGGCCTACAAGACGGCGCCATCCAGGAAGTGACCATCAACAAAGGCAAGTAACGGCATTTAATCAAAGCGGGATAACTCATGACGATTTCCAACGCGGCCAGCCTTTGGCCGCAGGATAAACGGGGCTGTATGGCGCTGGCGTTTGACCTCGATGGTCCGACCGGTGATGCCATGCTTAACGGCTCTATTTGGCACAAGCCTGAATATTTTACCTTCGGCGGCTATGGGCCTTATCGGGCGCTGGCGCGACTGCTGGACCTGCTGGATGACTATCAGTTACCGGCGACATTTTTTGTGCCGGCCTGGGTGGTAGAGAATTGGCCCAAGCAGTGTCAGGCTATCGTCGAGCGTGGTCATGAAGTCGCGTACCACGGATATCGTCATGAGTCCTTTTATGCGATTGACGCAGAAAAACAGCGTTGGGTCATGGAGACATCTCGCGATATTTTCTGGAAATTTCTCGGCATTCGCGCCCAGGGATTTCGCACGCCCTCTGGCGACTGGCATCAGGATACACCGGCGATGTTGATTGAGGCCGGTGTGACCTACTCAAGCAGCATGCGCGGTGACGACAGGCCGTATCTGATTCGGGTTCCTGGCTATGAAAAACCGCTGGTGGAAATTCCTGGCCGTTGGGAAATGGACGATTATGCCTCCATCGCTTATACCCGTGAACCCAACTTTCCCTCGGGTCTGGACCGCACCGCCAGCTATGAACTGACACTCGATAACTGGTGCCGTGAGTTTGACGGGGCAATGAACGAGGGGCTGAGTCTGACCACTTTATTTCACCCAAAAATTACGGGTAAACCGGGCCGTATCATGCTGCTCGACCAATTCTTTGCCCACCTGCGCAGCCGTGATGACGTGTGGTTTGCACGCTGCCAAGAGGTTGCCCACTGGTGGCTACAGGAGCACTTCGATGTCAAATAATCTTGTCACTACGCAGGATAAATGGCCGCAGGGCAAGCGTTGTGCGGTGGTCATTACTGTCGATTTTAATGACATTCAGGGCATTCTAAGCCAAGTGCCTGCCGTGGCGGGGCGCGAGAAAACGCTGTCAGTTTGGCGCTACGGGACCCTGCGCGGCGTTGACCGGCTGTTGGCGCTGCTGGCTGAAAAAAATCTGCGCAGCAGTTGGTGCGTGCCGGGTGCGGTGGCCGATGAACACTCGGACAAAATCATGCACATCGCGCGCGCGGGTCATGAACTGGCAACCTGTGGCTATGAGTTTGCCCAATTCGATAATTTGTCGCTGGAGCAGCAAATCTCGAGCCTCAAACGGGGGCAGGCTGCTCTTAAGGCGCAGACCGGTGAAAAGCCGCGTGGCTTCCGCGTTCCTTCCGGCAATTGGGCGCCCGGTTTTGCCGATGCGCTTATTGAAGAGGGGATCGACTGGAGTTCTTCGTGGCGCGGTGACGATGTGCCCTATTTTCAACCGATGAGCGACGGTTTGCCTTCAAAATTGGTTGAACTTCCGATGCACTATGAGCTGGAGGACGAGCCCTATTTTGCATTCAACCTCAGTCCGGCAGTGCCCCCGGCGCAGTCACGAATTGCCTCCTACAGCCACACGCTGGGCAATATGAAGATGGATTTCGACGGTTTTTATCGCTTTGGCCTGTGCTATGTGCTGCGCTTGCACCCAGAAGTCATCGGCACGGCGGGGCGCATTGGCCTGCTGGCCGAGCTGTTCGACTATATCACTTCACATCCCGACGTGTGGGTAGCGACAGCGGGTGAAATAGCCGACTGGTGGCAGCAGACGCAGCCACAAAATGACGCGTCGCATCCGGCACAAGTCTGGCAGCAGCACACCCAACATGGAGTTCAGCCATGAGTGAAATACTTGACGTACAGTCAACGCTGGTGGCGTTTGTTAACGACACCTGTTTTGATGATTTACCCGCCGAACTGGTCGCGCGCGCTAAGCGACACATCATTGATACACTGGGGGCGGGACTGGTCGGCGCTACGAGTGAAGTTGCGCGGGACGTCACGCAGTTTATTTTAAGCGAAGGGTGTTTACCGCTTGCCACGCTGTGGGGACGGGCAGAGAAAACCTCTGCCCGCAATGCTGCGTTACTAAACGGTATTGCCAGCCACGCGTTGGAACTTGATGACACCGGCGGCTGTGACCACTCAGGTGCCGTAGTGATCCCGGCTATGCTGGCGGTCCTGCCGCTGTGCGACAAACCGGTTAGTGGTGAAGAATTTATCACTGCGGTGGTGTTGGGGTATGACGTGGCGCGTCGCGTGCTGGAAGCCTGCGGAGGTTATTCTGCACACAACGGGGCGGGGTGGCACTCCACCTCAACCTGCGGCGTATTCGGCGCAGCAGCGGCATCGGCAAAGTTATTAGGCTTAAACGCAGCACAAATTTCTTCTGCGTTGGGTATCGCGGGCAGTCTGAGCGGAGGACTGTGGGCGTTTATTCATGATGGCTCCCAAAGCAAAAAACTGCACGCCGGCCGTGCTGCCGAGGGTGGGGTATTGGCGGCGCTTAGCGCACAAGCGGGCATAACTGGCCCTGCTGGAGTTTTTGAAGACCACTGGGGCGGCTTTCTTAAAACGGTGGCTCCGGCGAGCGCCCAGCAACAGGCGTTGGTTGCCGAGTTAGGCCAGGTATGGAAGCTAATGCGCTGCTCAATCAAACCTTATGCTTCCTGTCGCGGTACGCATGCGGCGATAGACGCTACGGGAATTTTATTGGATAAAATGGCGACTGTAGCCGAAGACGTGGAACAGATTCAGGTGACGCTGTCACCTTTCCTGCAGGAGATGTGCGGTGATGAAAAGATAAGCACGTTGGCGGCGGCACAAATGAGCATCAAGTATGCGGTGGCTGCACGGCTGGTTTATGGACATGCCGGTCTGGATGCCTACGGGGACGAGCAACGGAGTGACCCAAGGTTGCTGGCGGCAATTGACCGAGTGAGTTTGCAGGTTGACCCCACCTTCAGCGCCGACGGTGAGCCAGAGGTCACCTTAATCACCAAAAACGGCAGGCGGTTGACCCACAAAGTGGATATTGCACTCGGCGCTCCGGCTAATCCGGTGAGTGATCAACAACTGCGCGATAAATTTATGTCGCTGGCAACGCGGGCAGTTAGCGTGGCTCAGGCTGAAACGTTATGGTTTGAAGCGTTGAGGCTAGAGGCCGTAGATGATTTAAGAAATATTGAGAAACTGCTCCATCGAGCTTAAAACCTTATTATTCCTTATTAAGCTTTAATCTAGATTGCATATCGGTTTTAACTCCGCCAAACTTATGCCTGTTTATATGACGGGAAATAATATGAAAGCGGGGTTGTTTGACAGAGTTAAATCCGAAATTAACGCTAACTTATCATTTTATATAATCGATACGTCCATCATTGCCGCGTACGCACTTTGTTTTTTTTATGTACTCCACAGCGTGGACTGGGATTCGTTCAATATTCTTACTGGAGTAGGGCTAATTTTAGTCATCGGTGTGATGTATTTTACTTATCCTCTGGTGTGTTATTTCTCCATGCCGTTAATGTATTTCATTGATTGGGTGATAAAGTTGTTATCCAAGGGCTATAAAAAGTTTAAAGGCTGATGCAGCGATATAAACGCTCTTTTTTACACCAGTAGTCTTTATACTCAGCAGTGGGTCTGCCAAATGAGATTCGGACATTTTTGTTTACTGATTTTCCATAGTCAACACCGGCACAAATATTAACCCATGCTGCAAGCGTACCTATTGAAAGATGAGGGTAGTGCATACTCATCCCCGTGTTGATCCCATCCAGATAAACGCTTTTGCTGTCCTGTGAGCGTAGCATCAGCTGTATGGCGCAGGGTTCGCCGCACATTGCTAAAATTTTGCCAAACTTTAAATCCTCAATTTCACCCATTAACTCTTGTAAATAATCCGTGTTGATGTGTTCACTTCGCCGTTGAAAGAACAGCCGCTGGTAGTGCGAAAACAGACCATCAATGCTGTATTCACTGGTGTCGTGGACGCTGCCACCGACGTTGATAAACTTTTTAAGGTCTCTGTTGCGCGAGCTACGCGTCTTCGCACTGACAGAACGAACAATGCAAATTTTACGGCGAGCATCAAGTAAGTGACTGCAGTTACGCACCGACTGACTGTTAATCTGCGACAAAAATTTGCTACGAAAAGGCAATATCACTCTGCAATCGGGTTTAATGGGCAGGATAATTTCATCGAAGCTCAGCGGGTAGCGATTGATATTTTTCGAATGAACTATGGCTTGGTCCCCTGCAATATGGGTATTATTCCACACGCAAACGCCGCCAATGAGCTCTTCTTTTTTATTTCTTTTAATATAGAAACGTTCATTAAGTGTAAATCGCTGATGCAAGAAGTGGAGTATTTGGGGGTTGCTTACTGTATTTCCGCCCCAAAGGGTGTAGGCTTGTTTATAACTTTCAAAAGAAGACTCTTCCCATCCTGATAAATACCTCAGTAGATGCATTATTTATGTGTCCTGTAATTATCATGCGTTATTTAATATGTGGTTTTATTTTTGAATATTACTATGGGGATAGTAAAGGATCGCTTTTTTTAGTGCCATATATATTTTATATGTAGACATGACCAGGGGAGGCAGGTTCACAATTTTGGTTTTTTAATTGGCCACCGATTAAATAAAATATAATTCAGTAGGAAAAGTTTGAGCTTCTCACTGAATTATAATACAGGTGATATTTATCCTATTGACTCATTGATTGAACCTGAAAAGTTGTACGCTTCCGGTCGACGGTCTCTTAACACCTGATTAAAATCGTTCCAGTTGCGATGACGTTTTGCATCGGCCAAATTAACTGTCGCCATTACTATCTCGGCATTGATCGCACTGGCGGGACCGGCGGCCGGCCAGCCGGTATAGCTGGTAATTAAACTTTGTCCGATAAAGGGTTGTTCCCGCTCTATACCGACTCTGTTGGCGGCGGCGATAAAAATCGAATTGCTGTGTGAGGCTGCCATGACCAAAATGTTTGCCATCGCTTCACGGGTGGGATCCTGACCTGGAATGGGAACCCAGTTGGTCGGCACGCAGACAATTTCAGCACCCTGCAAAGCAGCTATTCTGAAGCTTTCAGGGAACCAGCAGTCGTAGCAAATTTGGCAGCCAATTGTCCCAATGCGCGTTTTAAATACAGGAAAGCCGAGATTACCCGGTTCAAAGAACAGCGCTTCGTCGCCCCACAAATGCACCTTGCGATAGCGGCCAATGTATCCTTCTGGTCCGATAATGACCGCCGAATTATACAGGCTCTCACCATCACGCTCGATGATACCGGCAACCAGATAAATATTCAGCCGTGCTGCGCAGGCAATCCATGCTCGAGAGGAGTGACCATCAGGGATATTTTCAGCAAGTCTGAACGCCTCGTCGCGTGATGAAAAAACGTAGCCGGTATTACACAGCTCGGGCAGCACCAGTAAATTGGCGCCTTTGGCCGCCGCCTGTTCAATCATCGACACGGTTGTTGCGACGTTGCGCGCCGTTTCACCAAAAATGGGCTCCATCTGAATGCAGGCTACGGTAATGAGGGCTTCGTTGTGTTTTGAGACCATGATGTTGACTCCTGGATAAACAGCGCGAATACAGCAATATATCAGCCGCTATCGGTCCCGGATAGAATAAAAAGGCGTTATACCTATTATCTAATGGAATTTTATCATGTAATTTATGAGGCGTTTATTTGAGATGGAATGCGTTATCTTTCTGAAATTTCAGTGAATATTAAAAGTAGGGAACGACTTTGCATCGTTCAGGCTCTCGCAGTCACAGAGAACCTGAACATGGGAGTAGCTTACTTATAAGTGGCTGCTGTTTCTGTAAGTGAATCAGTAAATAAATATATATCGTCAAGAGCACTAATAGCATGTCTTGTTTCATTTTTGCTTTGATCAAACAAACCTATATACATTTGGCTGCGATTCAAGTGAAGTCGACATATCGGTTTTCTATTATTGTCGTCTACGAGGATACCGAAATAACTTTTGGTATCACGATAAGTCACTCTGTCAGCCGTGACGACTGTTCGTATAATCGATTTCACTATGTGATAGCCTTCTATTTCTTCGGCTGTCGTTACCACACCATTTTCTTCTTTAAGAACCCCCTCAGGTTCTTCAGTGACTTCTTGCACCGATTCTCCTTGCAGAGCGGGCGGTGCGTTAGTACTGAGAGCAGACTTGAGTCTTTCGTTAACCTGGTCGTTTAGCCACTGCGTAAGGGATTTCTTTGTCAATGTTAAAAAAAGGTCTCGAACTTTTTGCGTTAATATCCCTTCGTAAACACGCGAGGCCACAAACTTAACGAAATCATCTTCAGGGGTTTGAAACTGAGAGGTAATAATTTTCTTAATCTGACTAACGTACTTAAGCTCACCTGCTGCATTAACGATAGATTCAACGTCAAAAGCGCCCTTAGTCAACTTTAACAACTCGGGAGCAACATTGTGATCTATGTCCAGAAGATCCAACTCTAAAAATGGTTTTTCGTCCATTTTATTTGGTGCATCCAAGTCTGTGAAAAACTTATAAACTTGACCGTTGGTGAGAATTGAAATTCTGGCGCTTGTGACATGAAAATATCTGAATAGCTGCGCTGCATGCTTAATATTTAGCGGTTCACCTACTTTCTTACACTCAATAAGTATCTGAATTTCATTATTTTTTATTATGGCGTAATCAATTTTCTCTCCTTTTTTAGTCCCCACGTCACATATAAATTCGGGAATAACTTCAAGAGGATCAAAGACATCATAACCCAGTATTTGATTTATAAAAGGCATGACGAATGCGCTTTTGGTTGCCTCTTCAGTTTGGATCAGTGAAGCTTGCTGTTTAACTTTGTCTGCGAGTGCATTTAATTTTTCTAAAATTTCCACTGTTCACCCTTCTTTTTTGGGATGCCTGTTGGGAATGCGCTTGGCATGAATAGAGTAAATAACACTAAGCAAGTTAGAATCAGATCTAAAGCAATACATAGATAACCTATAAGTAACATAGATCAAGCACAAAATTTTTCATTATAAAAATATCGATAAATGCTTAATTTTGTCAATTTTAGTCGAAACTTTGAACTAACTTAACTTTTAGATAAATTTACGTAGTGGATTGTTTGTAAAAACAAGCTATGGGGCGATTCTTTCGCACAAAGTTAAGGTGGTTAGTTTCTGAAAAAATAATACATTCATCTAAAAATGACGCTATCAATTTTATGTTTATAAATTGGAGAATATAAATTTGGTTTTAACGCAACCGGCTTTAGCATGAGAAGTCATTCAGTTAGCTATTTCGGACGTCAGTTTACATTCTACTGACGCTGCATTTTATTTTTCAAAAGCCATTATTTAACATGTTGTAATGAGTTTTTAGGGGAAGTCCACACGCGATTAGCGGCTAAAAAAATCAACTTCTTTCAATCCTAACGGCTACTTATATCAAGCTGAAAAATACTCAATAAATTGATTGACATAAAATCTTGTCCCGCCTCAATATGCAGTAGGGTTGACTAATTATTCCTCTAAAACTGCCGGAGAAATGAACATGAAGAGACGTACATTTTTAGCTGGGACCGTTTTGGCTGGAGCAACATTGCTCAGTACTTTACTGCCGGCTGTGGGAGGAATTGCTACAGCCTCTGCGGCGTCACTGACCAAGGTGACGTTTATTCAGGAGTGGCCGGTCGCCGACGGATTCTGGATCCCCTGGATCCTGGGTAAAGAGAAAGGTTTCTATGCGCAGGAAGGAATCGACCTGGATATCGTGGCACCACCAACGGTAGCGGATACCATGAAGTTTCTCGGCACCGGGCGCGCCAACGTCGCTTTTACCACGGTGATGGATATTATATTTGCCAAAGAGCAGGGTGCGCCTGTCGAGGCGATTGGTCGTTACGGTAAAGAGAACAACTGGGGCATTATCAGCGAGCAGGGTAAACCTTATACCGTTGCCCAATTGAAGGGGAAAAGCGTCGGGATTTATAACGATGCCTGGACTAAGGCGCAGTTGGCGCTGATGCTAAAAAGCGCCGGTTTGACTCTCGACGATGTACAGATGGTGACTGCAGCCGACGATACCGTGCCACTGCTGCTGCAAAAACGCGTTGACGTCATTACGGGTATCACTAATGCCGAGGGGACAGAAATGACCACTACAGGCAAGCAAAAGCCGGAGTTCCTGCCCGCTATTGCCCACGGTGTGCCAAATACGCCTATCTTTATGCTGGCTGGTAATCAGGACTGGCTGAAGGCGAATCCAGAACTGGCGAAAGGCTTTATGCGTGCCACGCTGAAAAGTATTGCCTACGCAGTAGATCACCCGGATGAAGGCGTACAGGCCTTCGCCACCGCCTACAGCAAAGCTTACGATCCGGTTTACATCAAACAGCAGTGGGCAGATACCGTTCCACTGCTTTCACCGCCCGACAGCAAATCTTTGGCGCTTGACGGGGCTATCTGGCAGAGCCTGCTGACAGCAATCAAGGCCGAAGGCATTGTTAAAGCGCCGCTTCCTGCGGATCAATATTTTACTAATCAATATCTTCCGTAAGGGGGCGTGATGAGTACGCCTTCGAACATGAAACCGGCCTGGGCGTATCGCCCTGGGCCTGACATTGCCTTTGACGCACCTGCCGGACTGCGTGCTGCTCAGCGTATGGCCAAGGCGGCCGCGCTGGCGGGCGTGCAGGCGGCGCGCAGTGGCATCAGTGAAACTGAGGTCGAACAGGGGGTGCATGACTTTCTGATAGCACAGGGAGCGCAGGGGATATGGACCATCACCAACGTTGGACTGGGTGAAAATACGCGAGTTTGCTTTCCTACCCAAGGGCCCGGCGAGCAGCGGGCGGGTGAAAGGGACGTGCTGATGGTAGACGTGCATCCGATAACTGCCGACGGCTCATGGGGTGATTGTACCCGCTGTGCGGTCATAGGCGATTATCCCGAGGCGACACAGGCACTGAAAGACCTTGAGCGTATTCATTACGAGACGTTGGCGCGCTGCCGCCCGGGAATGCCGGCCAGTGAACTGTTTGGACTTTCACATCATCGACTGACGCAGGAAGGTTTTATTCTGCTGGATTTACTGGGAAATATCGGCCATTCGCTCACGGCTGGTGCGGCCTACACTCACGGATTTATTGACGCTGGCAACAATACGCCGATGTGGGGGGCGTGGGCGATTGAGCCCTTTGCCCAACGCGGGGAAGTTGCGGTGAAAGTGGAAGACTTAGTGTGGTTTGGACGCGAAGGCTGCGAAATTTTGTGATGTGAAGGAGAGAGTGCGATATGACACACCCGAAGTTATCGCTGCAACAGGTGACACGTCGTTTTGGAACGATGACCGCGCTGGCCGCTACCGATTTAGACGTGCAGGAAGGAGAGTTTGTTTGTGTAGTCGGCCCCTCCGGCTGTGGTAAGAGTACTCTTTTTAATCTTATTTCCGGCGTGCTAATGCCCGATGCTGGCAAGATACTGATTGGTAATGAAGACGTTACCGGGCGCAGCGGTCACGTGGGTTACATGTTACAGAAAGACCTGCTGCTGCCGTGGATGACGGTTATCGACAATATCGTACTCGGCGCTATTCTTAAAGGCGGCGCCAGCAGGGAGCAGCGAGCAGCAGGCGTGGCTCTGGCACAGCGCTACGGACTGGGTGAGTTTATTAATCACTATCCTGCGGCTTTGTCCGGCGGTATGCGTCAGCGCGTGGCGCTAATGCGAACGTTGGCAATGCAGCACGAAATCATGCTGCTCGACGAGCCCTTTGGCGCGCTGGATTCACAGACTCGGCTCTCAATGCAGCAATGGTTGTTGACCGTTTGGGCCGAGCAAAAACGGACGGTTATTTTTGTCACTCATGATATTGACGAGGCGGTTTATCTGGCCGATCGCGTGGTGGTGATGTCGCCTCGCCCAGGTCGTATTCGTGAAATTTTAACGGTAGATATTCCGCGACCTCGCCCGCTTTCCTGCCTGACGAGCCCCGAATTTACCGCGTTAAAAAGACAAATTCTCGATTTGGTCTTTACTGAAAATGCCAGCGAAAACCAACAGGAGCCTTTAGCCCATGACTGATGCTCGCAGCACACCTCTTTTGCGTAAATTACTGTTACCCCTAGGCGGGCCGCTGGCGGCGTTAATTTTGGTGCTGCTGGTGTGGGACATTTCGGTTCGAATTTATCATATTCCAGCCTACGTGTTGCCGTCACCTGAGCAGACCTGGGACCACATACTTTCCGATTTACCGGTGCTGTTACAGGGCTTTCGCATCACCTTTGTGACCTTTTTGATGGGCTTTATATTGGGCGCAGGAGCAGGGTTCATCTTTGCGGTGTTGATGGATGCTACGCCATGGATACGCAGCATTCTTTATCCCATTCTGATTGCCAGTCAGGCGGTACCGGTGATTGCCATTGCGGCGGCGCTGACTATTTGGCTCGGATTTGGGTTGGCACCCAAATTGGTGATTGTTGGATTGGTGGTTTTCTTCCCGGTGGTGGTGAACGTGTTGGATGGCCTCAATTCAGTGGATAAAGACATGCTTAATCTGGTGAAGTCGATGGGGGGATCACGCTGGAGTATTTTTCGCTATGTCAAACTTCCCGCAACTTACACGCCGCTTTTTTCTGCGCTTAAGCTCTCGGCAACGTTCAGCGTCACCGGCGCAGTCATTGGCGAGTGGACCGCCTCTACCAGCGGTGGCCTGGGTGCCTATTTACTGCAGGCAAATTCGCGCCTGAACACGGCGGGCACTTTCTCGGCGATTGCCTTTTTAGCCCTGTTGGGCGTGGTGAGTTTTCTGCTGGTTATTCTGATGGAGTATGTCATGACGCCGTGGCGTTCGTCTTCAAAAGCAAGGCGCTGGTCACGACGTTATTGGGGATGAGTCTTTATCGCAAAATTTTTTCAAAGGTCTTAAGGTCAAGGGTATGCGCTGTGCTTATTGCCCGTAGGTGAGTCCGTTTCAGTCACTTTTAAACATTCAGAACACCTACGGCAAGTTGCTCTGTCCCATAGCATTTGGCGATAAAAATGCGTTAAGATCGCCTGCAAATTATTGATAACGAGTCTGATATGTCTTCCCCCGAATTTTTACTGCGTTTGCAGGACTTGAGCTTCAGCCTGAATCAGCAGGTATTGTTGCGGCCCACATCGTTTGAACTCAATCCCGGCGAGTTCACATTGCTGACCGGGCCTTCCGGCAGTGGAAAAAGTACGCTGCTGAAAATTGTCGCTTCTCTGCAAACCCCAACCAGCGGAATAGTAAGGTTTGAAGGTAAAAAAATCAATGAAATCAAGGCGGAAAGTTATCGTCAGCAGGTGTCTTACTGTTTTCAAACGCCGGTGCTGTTCGGGCAGACAGTGTTGGATAACCTGGCGTTGCCCTATCAAATTCGCGGCAAAAAAATCGATAAATCTCGGATGACTGAATGGCTCAAGCGCGTCAATTTGCCGCCGGAGATGCTTGATAAAAACGTTCAGGAACTTTCAGGCGGTGAGAAGCAACGTGTTTCGCTGCTGCGTAACTTACAATTTTTACCCAAAGTGTTGTTACTTGATGAAATAACCAGTGCGTTGGACGACGAAAACAAGCAAAACGTTAACGCTATTATTGCTGAATTGGTCAGCGAGCAGCAGTTAGCGGTGATTTGGGTGACTCACGATACCCATGAAATAAGCCATGCCAAGCGGGTTATTACGCTGGCGCACCAAGCATCGACAGAGAGTGGCCATGAATCAGCATAATATTACCAATGAATCTCTCGCATTAGCCTTGGTGCTGGTGGTGGTGGCGCTGCTGGTCAGTAAAAAAGAGAAGCTTGGGCTGGAAAAAGACATCATCTGGAGCGTGGCGAGGGCAGTAGTGCAGCTGATCGTGGTTGGCTACGTGCTCAAATATATTTTCGAACTTAACAACGACTGGCTCACAGTGTTAATGGTGCTGTTTATCTGTGTTAACGCAGCGTTGAATGCGCAAAAGCGCAGTCGTAATATCGATAACGGTTTTATTATCTCGTTTATCGCCATCACCGTCGGCACATTACTGACCCTGTCGGTGCTTATCTTGTCTGGATCTATTGAGTTTTTACCGATGCAGGTGATCCCGATTTCAGGAATGATTGCGGGTAACGCCATGGTTGCCGTGGGCCTGTGCTACAGCAATCTTAATCAGCGTTTTGCCGATAATCAGCAAAAAATTCTCGAAATGCTGAGCCTTGGCGCGGGCAGTAAGCTGGCTTCAGGGTCGATCATTCGCGACAGCATCCGTTCAGCAATGATCCCGACCGTTGATGCTGCCAAAACGGTGGGTCTGGTCAGCCTTCCCGGCATGATGTCAGGCCTGATTTTTGCAGGCATTGACCCTGTTAAAGCCATCAAGTATCAAATAATGGTCACTTTTATGCTGCTGGCGACGGCAAGTCTATCGACTATTATTGCCGGATATCTCGCCTATCGCCGTTTTTATAATGACCGAGTCCAGTTACGGGTAATGAAGTAATTCTCTGTAAGAGGCTAAATTTTGAATTTTTCCTTAAAGAAGCCGATGCCAATCAGTCTTCCAAACAGAAACGGAATAAAGGCCCGCTGCCGTAGCCACAGCTCCATGCCCGACGGTGCTTTTCGGCGCGGCTTTTGACCGGCTTTGCTTATCATAATTTGCAGTGACTGGGTCGCCCAGGTTGGAAAGGTGCGACGTCGCTGCACGCGTTTTAAATCGCTAAGCGTCAGGGTTCCCGCCAGCAGTTTGGGGGCCACAATATTGGCGGTGGCAACCGCGTCCTGAATCGCCAGATTGACACCCACGCCACCAATCGGGGACATGGCATGAGCAGAATCACCGATGCACAGCAGCCCAGGTTTAGCCCACTGCTTTAGGCGGTCGATGCGAATCTGCAACAGCTTTACTTGGCTCCAGTCACTGATGTCTTTATCGAGCCTCGCTGAATCGAAGGGTGAAATCTCGGCTACGCTGGCAATCAAAATCGGCAGACCTTGGCGTTGCAGGTCATCGAAGCTGCCTTTAGGTATCGAATAGCCACACTGCCAATAGTCACCGCGGTCAATCATAATGAACCCCTTGCGCGGGCCGCGATGGCCGGTTGACCATTGAGGGTCACTGTCTAACTTTGCCACTCTGAGCCACAATACATCACGTGGAGCACCGAAGTTCATCACCTCGAGAGCGGCTTTTTCGCGCACTACCGAGCGACGCCCGTCGCATCCCACGACCAATGTGGCATTAATCTCAAGTTTACCTTCGAGCGTAGTCACTTTAACGCCTGTTATCTTGCCCTCTCGTTCAATCAGGTCATCCACGCAGGCGTTTTGCAGCAGGGTGAAGTTAGGCAACTGACGGGCCTTGGCGCTGATAAAATTGAGAAAATCCCACTGAGGCATAAAGGCGATAAACTTGCACTGTGTAGGCAGGCGGGTGAAGTCGGCAATGGTTGACTCTTTACCTGCAATTTCACCATAGAGCTTTTCGGCCCTCTGGTGTGGGAGCTTTAAAAATTCGTCGAGAAAGCCAAGTTGCCAAATAATTTCCAGCGTGGAGGGATGAATCGTATCACCACGAAAATCACGAAGAAAATCGTCATGTTTTTCGAGCACAGTCACCCTAACGCCTTTGAGAGCCAATAAATAGCCAAGCATCAGGCCGGCCGGGCCTCCGCCTACTATGCAGCAGGTGGTAGTGGCGCCAGTGGCGGCAACGTATGAAGTCATATCGACAGGTGCTCCCGAGTTAACAATAATTTTTTGGAATCTATTTTGATAATGATAATCATTTAATAAAAATCAAGTCAATAAACTCTACGCCTTCTCATTCATTTTTGCCAACACATGCGCATTCACTGTCACACTGTGGTGGGAAAAAATGCATAAAAAAAACCTGTCGGTGCGAGCCGGCAGGTTTTTATTGATTGGCTGTCTAAACAGGCTTAGACAGCAGGTTTGGCGATCACGTTGCGGTTTTCCATACGGACTTCAGCAATGTTGACGTCAATAATGTCGCTCTGACGATAAGCGACTTCGCCTTTGATCAACACCGTGCCGGTATCTTGACTGCACACCAGTTCGTCGCGAACGGCGTGCAAGAATGGCGCAGGAATAAAGGCTACCGCGCCAATGTCCTGCAGGCGAACGCGCAGACCGCCGCGCGTCACGTCGATTACTTCTGCGCTGAACTTAACGTCAGTCCCGACTTTATCTTCGAGATAACGCGCATACAGCCAATCACCCACATCACGCTCGGCCATGCGGCCCAGACGGCGACGCTCAGCCAGCTGAACGGTCATGTCGTCCTGTGGCTTCTCGGCGCTCTGCTGAGTAATCATCGCTTTAATTAAACGATGGTTAACCATGTCACCATATTTACGAATCGGTGAGGTCCAGGTGGCGTAAGCTTCCAGCCCAAGGCCGAAGTGCGGGCCAGGAACCGTGCTGATTTCTGCAAAGGTCTGGAAACGACGAATGCGGCTGTCGAGGAACTGGGTCGGCATGGCATCAAGCTTGCGGCGCAGTGCGCAGAAGCCTGGCAGAGTCAGCAGCGTAGGGCCATCGGCCTCAACGTCATTGGCCTGCAGCACAGCCACGGCATTGTCAACCAGCAGCGGGTCAAAGCCGTTGTGCACGTTGTAAACGCCGAAACCTAAACCGTCGCGTAGCGCAATGGCGGCACAGACGTTGGCGGCGATCATGCACTCTTCAACGATGCGGTTGGCAATGCGGCGGTGCTCGGCAATAATCTCGAGTACGTTGCCTTTTTCGCCCAGCACGAAGCGGAAATCAGGTCTGTCTTTGAACACCAATGCGTTGGCGGTGCGCCATGCGCTGCGCAGGTCACATACGCGTTTGAGCAGGTTAATTTGCTCGGCGATGGCGTCATTCTGTGGCTTCCAGTCGCCCGTGCCAGTCCCTTCCAACCAGTCAGACACTTCGTCATAAACGAGTTTAGCATTTGACTCGATCCAGGCGGCAAAGAAGCGAATGTCGTTGCCCAGTGTGCCATCGGCAGACAGCGTCACGCTGCACGCCAGCACGGGGCGGCGTTCATTTGGCAGCAGAGAGCACAGGTTGTCTGAAAGTTCGCGCGGCAACATCGGAATGTTAAAGCCCGGCAGATAGTTAGTGAACGCGCGTTTACGGGCCAAATTGTCCGCATCGCTGCCTTCGGTCACGTAGGCCGTTGGGTCTGCAATGGCAATGTTCAGTTGCAGGGTGCCGTCGCCGTTGTCTTTAACATACAGCGCGTCATCCATATCTTTGGTGCTGGCGCTGTCGATGGTAACAAACGGCAGGGCGGTCAAGTCTTCACGCGTCAGGCCTTGTTCCAGCAGCTCGGTTACATCAAATTCTGGCGCTTCACGCTCCAGATTATGACGTGCCAGGGTCACCCACCACGGAGCCAGATCGTCAGAACCGTTGGTTATCCACTCAGTCAATTCGGCTTGAAAAGCACGATCGCCTTCTTTCAACGGATGGCGACGCATTTCAGCAACGCACCAGTCGCCTTCATTTACTTCATGATTGAAGTTGCGACCTGTACGGCATTGAATGGCTTCACGCAGCAACGGATGGTCCGGCATGATAGAAAGACGATCGTCTTTTTTAACCACGCGGCCTACAAAGCGACTTAGAAAAGGTTCTACCAAAGTTTCTGGCTGAACGATTTCACGCTCTTTTTCGGTTTGCACAGAGGCAATAATCCGGTCACCGTGCATCACTTTTTTCATGTGCGGAGGCGGAATGAAATAGCTCTTTTGACCGTCTACTTCAAGAAAGCCAAAGCCTTTCTCAGTGCCTTTTACGATGCCTTCGACACGTGGCGTCTGAGAGTGAAGTTGCTGTTTTAGCTGTGCGAGCAGCGGGTTATCTTGAAACATATCGTCCAGAGATTGAGGTTAGAGTGGTTCGATTAGCGGCAGACAGTTTTACGCGAATCGGCCACTGTGGGCAAGCGGCATCTGTCTATTTTGCCATGATTAAAAAGGGTTGAAACTTACTGGCGGGGCTTTTAGCCTGCGAGGAATAAACATTGAGCGCAAAGTGATAGCGCTGGAATATCTCTGTGGTTAAAAATAACACAACAATAAAATAGGCAGTTTGCCAACACCACAAGGCGTCGGGTTATGCCTGCACCGATTTTACCCGCATTGAACGCGCAGGTCATTACGGACCCAACGGCACTTTACGCGTGTCTTAATGTGTACAATCAGTTAACTTGTTTTATCGAAACTATAAGGAACTCACCAGCCCAGTTGCTTTCTGCTGGTGTTCCACAAAAACTGCAAGTACTCGCGCAAAGAGGGGGGGAACTGCTTAACAGTTACATAGAGCACATGTTGGGTATTTGTTTTCAACGTGAGATGAATGAGCGGTCTTGTGCGCTGATTATTGACGTAGATAAAGCACGACAGGCCTTGATGACTGCCGAGGTTAAGCAACTGCTGAGTGTGCTTTATTCACCACCGCCGTTTATCCCGCCGGAAATAACGGTTGATGACTTTTCACAGGAAATAACCTTATTTTTAGCCTCCTCCGGTCTTTCTTCAATAGGCATACCCGCAGACCTCAATAAACAGGTATTTAAGCAGCTTAAGCAATTACTGACGCGTGAGGGCGCGCTGAAAACTGCAACCGGAGAGGACTCGGACCGACTATTGCTGCAGTTTCTTTCATCTCGGCGTGAGGGTTGTTACATAACAGGGCAGATGATAACTGCACTGTTCATTCCTTTTATAAAAGAGGGCGATCGCCTATTTTCCGGACTGGGAACCGCGCTTTATCACCTTATTACCTGTGATCCGCTGCGCATTTTATTCCCGGTCAACGCCGCACCAAGCAATGGAGAACGGCTAAAGGTAACCGCTTTACCAAAACCGGATAATGATATTGAGCGTCAAGCTGCGGGCGCTCATCCTAGTCACTTACCCGTTATCGCTTTTCCAGGTGCCCAACCCTATTACGGTCCTCATCTTGAAAACCGACTTTATCGTATTTCCCATCACTCGACAGCGTTGTTTTACGGGCCTTACCTCACCATTGAAAGCCCGCGCTGTAGAAGTAAACCGGATGCGAACAGGACGTACCTTGCACGAGACTTCGCAGGGACAACCGTTGATGGCCAACTCAATCCTGACCGAGGGCTGGTTTTTTATCAGTTAAATACCGGGCGAAGTGCGGTAATAATAGACGCGGCGAAAGGGGATGCGGTGGTGTATTTGGAGGTGCCGGCGTCATCGGAGACAAAAGCAACGTCAATGAGGGAGGTTTCAGCGGCTTTCAGGCCAACACCGGTACTTAAAAAAAGCGGTCCTACAACGGCGATAAAAGCATATAAAGAGAGGGTAGGCGGCACAGCAGCTGATTGGATAAGAGAAAAGTTACAACACCTTGACCGCACAATGAGCCTGTTCAGCGCCGCCGATGCGCAGAGATTACCTGCCAAGGCCGCCTTCAGTTGGCAAAGTCGTAAAGAGGCACGGTCTTTAAACGGTAGCACAGCGGCAAGAAGCAAGACATTAATTAAGAATCCAAATATTGAGCAATTATTTCCTGATGATTATACCTACGATGACATTACTTACTGTTATAAACCGCTGCTCGGTAACGGCATAAAGGCGTTCAGCGTTTTAAATATGGTGGAGAAAATGCTGGGTGACAGTTGCATGCCATTTCTGACCAGTGGTCAGCCTGATGTGGACAATAATACGCGTGTAATACCCCAGGTGATTGCTCTTTTCTATTCCTGTGCAAACCTTGACATGAGTCGACAACCTCTCTCTTGGGTAGTTAACGGTTACGTGAAGTATATTTTATATTTATTAAATATTGATAATGTTTTTGAGCAGAACAGGTATGTTGAAATATACACGTTGCTTAACACCCTGTCTAATATCGACGAATCGCTTGCCGTAAAGTTAAGAGGCTATATAAAAATAGATTCTGGAAGTGATTTCATTGATGCGCGACTTTCTCGCGTGATCGGTATCATTTCATTTCCCTTTCACCGTGCAGGTGGCAATGTTTATCGAACGCATGAAATGCGCGGATGGAAACTGATGTTAGGTATGTTAATTGAGCAGTACTTTCCTGTAGGTCGACGAGGAAAACCAATGGAAAGGGCTAATGATTTTATTTACCTGCTGACAGATAACTCTGTAAAAAACGCCAACAAACAGAAGTTTATGAAAATGTTAACCTATCCTCCGCTTTGCTTTATCATTGAGCTTATGTCGCTTGATGTATTGCATGAGCGATTGATTAATGATAAACACCAGGAAATAATAAGTCTGATGTATAAATTTAATGCCATTGAGCTTGGACGTCACGACGCCCTGGCTTTTAGCAGCCAAACGGTGGTTGAACAAATTTATGCACTTCATCATGGTAATAATACACTCTCAAAGAGTGACAGCATTAGTATTATTAGACGCTCTCTTATTACATCGGTGCGCATTACATTTAACTTCATTATGGAAAATTGGTTTTATCAGTCAAGTCCAAAGGAAATTAAACTAAATATTTACAATCTATTTATCACTTGCTGGCTAAAAGGGACGTCGCGCAGTTTAAGGAAAGGTGATCTTTTCCAGGGCGGAGTATTGAGCTTTGAATTTAATAATAATCGTCATTTTTTCTATATAGATGATTCGGCAGAATGTTCCTATTTGGGGGCGAGTGAGGATATAGTGAAAAATGAAATGCTCAACAATCGAAATTTCTTTAAAGGGGGTAATATTCAAGAGGTTTTTTTTGAAAAAACGGGGCATCGATTTAATGAAATAGAGGGCGAACTAAGCCTGTTGTTGAACAATATCGGCTCTTTTAACGTAGGTACGGATTTTTCTCAGGCAGCCGAAGTTTTTGTTGACCATATAGCTTTCAGCACACCCAGAAAAAATAAACTTACAGGCAGTACGTTCACGACCAGAATGCAAGATTGGTACAGTGATATTTCATTCGCCTCGTTTATTCCACTGTGGGGATGCTATGACGGGGTCAGCAATCAGCAGTTTGATACGATTGAAAAAATAATAATTTGCGGTGTTGAGGCACCGACACTGTCATTCGTCGCCGATAAAAGCGGCGACTTAATCAAATCAATAAAAAACACCCTTTATTTGCGCCCTCAGGACCTCTTTTCTGATATCACCGATACCACCTCTTCTTCAGGAACTCTTTACCTATCTCCGGGACGAGGCCTCATTCTCTCCACCGAGATGCCGGGTGAGGCGGCAGGGGTTAAGGTCACTGGCTCTGCGTCCGAGATGATTGCTCGGTTTCATGGTTCAAGCGTAGAGTCGTTCAGCACTTATCAATCGTCGAGCGAATCCCTGTTTTATTATGAAAAAAATGGGGCTAAAAATATTCATATGCCGAAAGAGTCGCTGAGCTCTATAAGGGCCATCGAAACTTCGGTGAGTCTTAATGACATATCAAGCTCAATGTATTCCCTTGAGGGAGAAGTGACGGTCAACAATATTGTTAAATATACAATAGAGGATGGTTTATTGGCTAAAGAGGAGGATATTAATATGTTCCTCGATATGATACACGGTAGAATAAAAGACCGGCAGAAACAGTCCCTTCATGCGACTATTGAAATTCTGGGAGAGATATCAAATGGATTATTGGCCAACGTACCCCACCTGATAACTAGAAAAACCGGCATAAAGGCGGTGGCCTATTCGGTAATTCTAATGGCTGCACTGGAGGTGTTTAAGGCATCTGTTCTCGCTGTATACAATGAAGAGAAACACGGTGGGTATCAGGATACCAATATTATTGACTTCAAACTTCGTTTTTTTGATAAGCTCAAACTGCAGTTCGAAATTAAAAAAAACGACACGGCGAAGCCGGTTTCTATTGAACGAAATATCGAACTTACGTCTGAGCAAAATCAGGAGTTTCAGCGCAAAGGGATTGTGAGAGTGCCGGAGCAGGAAAGGGTGAATTTCAGTTTGCTGCAAAAGCAGTCAAAAATAGCATCGAATTTGAATAAGATAATAATGGACAGTTTGCTGCTGGGTTTACCTTTTCCCCGTGGTAAATTGCCTTCTCTTTCATTAGCTCTTGAGTCTGGTTTAACGTCTTTGTCAGTTTCTGACAGCTATTTTCGCGTGTTGTCTATGCAAGCCGATGATTTTATTGACCTGTTGTCATATAGGCAGAAAATAAATTTCGCTTTAAAAGAAAGTCGGGTTTTCTGTAAAGAGACTAACTCCGTCAGTGCGGGTGTTTTATCGACAATAAGACGTGAGGAACTATCGCTTCTCGACGCTTTAATTAAATATAAAAGGCAGGGGGTACAAATAGTCTATCCCGATTCTATTACCCTGCAGACTCAGGTTCTACTCGAAGCATACCGCAATGCCAATGTTAGTGATTATGTAAAAGAATATAACCGTGTGCATCGTTGGCAATTTTTGAGGATAGTTCCACAGGAATATTTAAACTTTACTACGGATAAATTGGTCCACTATTTGAGAATGCATAAAAATGTAGAGCCAGATGCGATTAATATTACGCGTATTGATTTTTCACCGTTTATACTCAGCGTGTTTCCCCTGCGCGAGATAGACCGACATAAACAGTGTAATAACTTTAGCCATCAGCAAAAGCCCGTCTTTATCTTTCCTCAAGGGTTGCCCGCCGATGTTTCATTGATGCTGCATCAAATAATAAACGCTTCCCCTGAACAACTTTTGGGTGATAGAGCGACTCATCTCGATCAGCACAGGATGTCTGGTTTGGGCATTGAAAGTGTTAAATCAATGGTAACGCCTTATTACACCATGCCCGCCCGGTTATTTTATCACAGTCGGATTATTCGTTATGGTTTTTTACAATCCGAGCTGGAGCGACTTCGGTTCAATTATTGGCAAAATGGCCGGATGCAGACTTTCAGCCTTATAGAGGTGTTGGCAGGGCGTTTGAAAGGCGCACACGAAGGCCATCCTTTTATGCAGAGTAATAGAATGCTTAAAGATGAAATTACCCGCTATTTAGGGGCGACTGCGGGAGAGCTAAAAGCAGAGCGAAGAAAAATTGAGTTATATTACGCACTGTATCGGCGTGAAGAGGTTTATTCACTGCACCCTTCCGAGTTTATTAATTGTATAGCGCAAAGATATGGTGTGACTCAGGATATTAACGATGAGGTAATAGTGGAGATTATTTTTCTGCACCGCCGACAAAGCAAAACGCTTAAAGAAGCGCTAGCGGACAATACTGATAACAGTATTGTGGCTTATCCAATGGGCTGGCCAGGCGAAGCCTGCAATGAGATGGACGTGTACCGCGGCATTCGCTATGGAAATCTCACGCCGCAGGTTGGCTAATATGCTGCATCGAAGCAATAAAAGAGAGCACATAAATAACTATGTGCCCTCTGATACTATTTATGATTAACGGTTAATCAGGCAATACGGCGAGTATCTACCACAGCCTCACAGCGGCGAATAGCCACCGGTATAGATTTTGAAGTCGGGGTATGTGTCTGATCGCCAAAGCTCGACAGCGGCACCAGTGGGTTAGTTTCGGGGTAATAGGCGGCGAGATTTCCACGCGGAATGTCATAGCTCACCAGTTTAAAACCACTCACTTTGCGTTCAATGCCGTCGTTCCACAGGGTTTCAATCTCGACCAGTTCGCCGTCTTTAAAGCCGAGGTCTGCCAGATCTTGTGGATGAATGAACAGTACTTCGCGCTGGCCATACACGCCACGATAGCGGTCATCGAGACCATAAATTGTGGTGTTGTACTGATCGTGCGAACGCAGAGTTTGCAGGGTAAACGGAGCGTTTTCATGCTCCATCGGCGTGACACGCTCAGGCAGCGGGGCAGCACTGAAATTCGCTTTGCCGTTTGGCGTATTGAATTTAAGCTCTGCTGCGGCATTACCCAGATAAAAACCGCCTTTAATATCACAGCGCTGATTAAAATCAGTAAAGCCCGGAATGGTAGCCTCAATGTGGTCACGGATCAGATTATAATCATCCGCCAGCGCCATCCAGTCGAGGTAGCGTTTACCCAACACCGCGTCCGCAATTCCGCAGACAATCGCCGTTTCAGAACGCTGTTCGGTAGAGAGTGGAATTCCTACGCCCTCAGAGGCGTGCACCATGCTGAATGAGTCTTCAACGGTGATAAACTGCGATCCGGTAGCCTGCATATCCAGCTCGGTGCGGCCAAGGGTCGGCAAAATCAGCGCTTCACGTCCTGGCGTCAGGTGACTGCGGTTGAGTTTTGTGCTGATTTGCACCGTTAAATCACAGTTGCTCAGCGCCTGCTCGGTGCGTGGAGTATCCGGAGCCGCCGCGGCCAGATTGCCACCCAGGGCAATCAGCACTTTGGCTTCGCCACGCAGCATAGCTTCTAGCGCCTCGACAGTATTGTGGCCCTGTTCGCGTGGCGGGGTAAATTTAAAATGGCGCTCTAGGTTGTCGAGCAGCGCTTTTGGCGCTTTCTCATCGATACCCATAGTGCGGTTACCCTGCACGTTACTGTGACCGCGCACCGGACACAGGCCCGCACCGGGTTTACCCAGCTGCCCAAAGAGCAGTTGCAGGTTAGTGATTTCACGCACTGTTGGCACGGAGTGTTTATGCTGTGTAATACCCATTGCCCAGGTGCAGATAACCCGTTCGGCGTTCATATAAACTGTGGCGGCTTCACGAATTTCGAACTCGCTCAGGCCAGACTGCTGGGTAATGTGCTCCCAGCTCGTTTGGTCAACGATGTCTAAGTACTCATCAACGCCTACGCAGTTTTGAGCGATAAATTCTTGGTCGAACAGTGAAGGTTCACCGGAGGCGATGCGCTGACGATGAGTTTGCAACAACACTTTGACCATGCCGCGAATAGCCGCCATATCACCGCCGAGGTTTGGCTGATAGTAGGCGGAGCTGATGCGTCCAGATTTGGTGGTCACCACTTCCAGCGGTTTTTGCGGGTCGGCAAAACGTTCCAGACCGCGCTCGCGCAGGGTGTTGAAACTCACTACTTTTGCACCGCGATCGGCGGCGTGACGCAGGCTGTGCAGCATGCGGGGATGGTTGGTACCCGGATTTTGCCCGAATACAAAAATCGCGTCTGCTTTTTCAAAATCGTCTAATCGAATAGTGCCCTTACCGACGCCAATGCTTTGCTTGAGGCCGACACCGCTGGCCTCGTGACACATGTTTGAGCAGTCAGGAAAGTTGTTGGTGCCGAACATACGGCCAAACACCTGATAGAGGTAAGAGGCTTCGTTGCTGGCGCGTCCCGAGGTGTAAAAATCGGCCTGGTCAGGACTTTCAAGCCCGTTCAAGTGGCTGGCAATCAGTGAGAAGGCGGCGTCCCACGCGATAGGCTCGTAGTGGTCGGTGGTACGATTGTAGCGCAACGGGTGAGTCAGACGCCCCTGATACTCAAGGAAATAGTCACTTTGTTCGCGCAGTTTTGCCACACTGTGTTGGGCAAAAAATTCTGGTTCAACCGCCTTGCGCGTCGCTTCCCAACTGACGGCCTTGGCACCATTTTCACAAAAGCTAAACGTGCTGTGATTATCATCGCCCCAGGCACAGCCGGGGCAGTCAAAACCGCGCCCTTGGTTAACGCGCAGCAGGTTACGCAGGTTTGAAAGGACTTTTTTACTGTCGAAAACGTAACGGGTGGTAGCTTCCAGCGAACCCCAACCGCCAGCCGCGCCGGTATAGGGTTTAATCTCGGATTTGAATTTCATTTTAGGTCTTCGCAGGTGTGAGTAGAACAACCCCATTCAGTCAAATTCTTCAGGGTTGTTAATATTATGTCACAAGCTTATGAAGGATATGAGGCGCAGTCTAATCGAATGTTGTAATCGTGGGATAGAGCGCACTAATAATGGGGATGATATCGAAATTGTAAGCAAATGGTTTCATTGTGAAACTTTCAGCAAAGGTCTTATTGTTTAGCTTCTGCGTAAATTGATGCAACCTATGCCGCCAATGGTACATTTTTACCTTTTGCGGCTGCCCTGAGGTTAGGGATTGGGCTGACTTTAAAAGAGCGTTTGAGGATGATTAAGTGAAGCGTTTAGTATTAAGTATTTTGTCCGGTGTAATCTGTGTTTCTGCTAGTAATGCATGGGCCGTAGCACCGATCGATTTTCAGGTAGTGCCACCCAGCATTGATGCTGCTTCTTTTGTTCTTATGGATTACGCTACCGGCGATGTACTGGCTTCCGGAAATCCTGACGAACGCCGCAATCCTGCGAGCCTGACAAAATTGATGACAGGATATGTCATCGATCGCGCCCTCGATGCGCACAAGATAAGTATGGATGACGTGGTTACCGTGCCCCAGGAAGCCTGGGTTGCAGGGAATAAAGTCTTGGCAGGTTCTTCACTGATGTTCTTGAAGCCGGGCGATCGCGTTTCTGTGCGCAATTTGATTCAGGGCATTATCATCGACTCTGGCAACGACGCCTGTGTGGCAATGGCTGACTATGTGTCAGGCAGCCAGGATGCGTTCGTGGGCATTATGAACCAGTATGTGCAAAAACTCGGCCTGACCAACTCCCACTTTGAAACGGTTCACGGCCTCGATGCACCGGGGCAGTTCACGACTTCTTATGATTTGGCCAAGCTCTCTCGCGCAATTATCGGTGGCGAACCTGAGGAATATCATATGTATGACGAGAAATCGCTGACCTATGACAACATCACTCAGCAAAACCGCAACGGCCTGCTGTGGGATAAAAACCTCAACGTCGACGGTCTGAAAACCGGTCATACCGAAACGGCAGGCTATAACATCATTGCCTCAGCAACAGAAGGTAATCGCCGTCTGATTGCCGTGGTTATGGGCGGAAAAAGCTCTAAGGGTCGTGAAGAACAGGCGCGTAAACTGCTGACCTGGGGCTTCCGCGAATTTACAAGCATGCAGGTATTCAAGGCCGGTCAGAGCGTTTCAACCGAGAAAGTGTGGTTTGGTGATAAGCCTCAACTTAAGGTAGGCAGCCTTGACGACGTTTATTTGAATATTCCGCAGGCAGACAGCGAAAAGGTTAAGGCACAATACGTGTTAACCAATCCGCAAATTGACGCACCGCTTAAGAAGGGTGATGCCGTGGGCACCATCAACATCGTTGATAATGGTAATATTATTAAAACCGTGCCGCTGGTTGCGTTGGAAGACCTGCCTAAGGGCGGCATCGTGAGTCGCGCCATTGATTACATCAAGCTGAAAATCTAAGTGGCTTAACGTTTAGATTTCGTTTTGTATAAGGTCTGTGCCATTAAGGGCAGGCCTTTAATTTTTTCTGTTTCTTATGTTAACCGTATAAGCGTTTTTGGCCCCAACGGTTTTATCAGCTGACTCTACGTTAAACTAATCTTTTTATTGTTTTTTGAAAAAAGAAGCAAGAGGTGATAATCAGTAATACCGCTGCAATCGTTGCCATTTCTTTTAACGGAATATTGACCCCTATCCATTTTGAACAATAGGCTAAAACCAAATAGGCCCCATCAAGAAAAAGTATGTGCGAGTAATACATAAAGGTTGATGTTAAGCGTTCAATTCCTGATAAAGCAATGATCCCAGGCCTTCGTAAACAGAGTAAAAATAAAATGGTTGATAAAAACGGGGCGGAAAAAGTCATATCCATTGACGTGATGAAGTGACTTCCGGAATCATTGATAAATTTAGTCCATGCTAATGATTCGTACGCCGAAAAAATGATAGCCAATAGCAGCAAAGCTTTCAGTTTGCCGTTAAAGTTGGCAGTGACCCACTCATTACTGGCAATGAGATAACCTAGGAAAAACATCGGCATGCCGTAAAATATACCATTTCTGTAAAAGAATGAATTCGGACTGTCTACTATGACAAATCGCCAGTTTAATAAAACGCCAATTATCCAAAGTATGCTTATGAAAACCAGCATGACTTTAGGTTTACATTGTATGGCATTTTTCAACAGCAGGCAGAGCAAGGCAGTAATAATTAATGCTGGAATGAACCAAAGTTGGGCGGCACCGGTTATTTCAGCCCTGATGATTAAATAAATTTTTCTTAAAACGCTGGCATTTTCAATTTGTAATATTGCCGATAACTTATATGCGTATATAATCGACCAAATTAGATAAACTTTTATAATGTGAGAAAACCATTTTTTAGTCGTGTTCTTTTTTATCGTTTTAAAGAAGAGGTAACCGCTGACGATAAAAAAGAAGGGTACTGCAGATCTAAAGAATCCATTGGTGAAAACGCCTAAAATATAGCGGTTATATTGTGAGTCCAAGAGAAAGCCATGCATGGCAACAACAGTTACCGCAAAAATCAGCTTTAAACTATCTATTGTTTTATTTTTCACTTCTTCATCCATAAAGTAGGCTGAATACGCTTTGCTGTTTAAATCTGTTAATGCTTACAGCAGCAAAGCTCTAGTGCGAAAATGTTTCTTTTAATTAAATAGTTAGTGAGATTTTTTTATCAGCCAGAGGATAGTAGGGGAGAGTGTTTAGTCTCGTCAACGTCTACATTTCAGTTTTGGGTACTACATCTATTTTTTTTAACGAACTTTTAAGTCCAAGGATATCTACTCGTATTCTTTAGGTTGACGCATGTGCACTCACCGGAAGTGATTTTATTTTGGCGAAGCGCGTGAGTCAGATATTATGTCTGTATTGGAAAGAGTAAGAACCCCTCATTTGATGCTCTGCTTTTAAGTTAGTACACGGGTTAGTGCATAACGTTACATGGACTAAAGATTTTTAACCTAACTATATGAAATGCAAAAACTTTGGACATAAAACAACTCATTTATCTGTGTAATCTCGAGCGAGAAAAACACTTTGGCCGCGCGGCGCAAGTCAGCTTTGTAAGCCAGCCGACGTTGTCAATGCGTCTGAAAAACCTTGAGAAAGAACTCGACCTCAGTCTGATCAATCGCGGAAACAACTTTGAGGGCTTTACGCCTGAAGGTCATCGCGTTTTGAGCTGGGCGCGAGAGATTGTCTCCGTTTACGAGGGTTTGAAACTTGAGGTTGCCTCTTTGAAACAGGGGCTCAGCGGCACGCTGCGTATTGGAGTAATGCCTCAGTGCAGTATTTCACTGGCGGCTTTACTCAAGGGCATCGGTGAAGATCATTCCGGACTGGATTACCGCGTTTCTGAAGTCAGTGCCGATCGGTTGATAGAAGACTTGGCCAGTCATTCCGTTGATATCGGTATCGGATTCTTCGAATTCTCAACCCTGAATGAGCTGCGTTTTCAGCTCTTTCCATTGCACGACGGCGGCGTTGACGTAGTTTATAACCCACAGCATTTTCCGCAACTTGAGCAATATTCTCAGCTGAATGCACAGCAGGTTGCTGAGTTACCACTCTGTTTGTCTGAATCCAGCCGCTATTTCCGACGTTATCTTGATAACTTCTTTCGCAGCAGTGGACTGGAACTGCGTCCAATTTTGGAAAGCAGCTCAATATTCCAACTGATGCAGGGCGTTTTTGTTGGCCTTGGGTGTGCGCTGGTACCTCGCGGGCATCTGATCGACGAGATGTCACCGTCATTAAAACGCTGTGCGCTGAACATTGCGCCGATGACTCGGCACGCCGCGCTGGTGGTTGCCCCGACGGGGAGAGCCACGCCGTTGGCACAGCATTTTTTTGGTGCCGCTAGCCAATGGTTAGCCAAGCGTGATGCCGACATAACAAACATTTGAATCTGAAAGGCATTATCCGACTTAATCCTATTGCTGGGCGCTGGCAATCGCGCCAAGATTAGCTTAAGAATGAAAACCAACGTGTAATCGCATAATGGATTGGAGCAAAAGATGAAAGCATTTCGTACCAGCATATTGGCCCTGGCAGCAAGCGGGCTTTTGATGGCCGGCGGCGCGCAGGCTGCCAACAGCCTCCTTGACTCTTTATCTGACGCCGCCAACCAGCAGCTCAGTGGCAACGCCGGTGGCGGCTCGGAAGGTGGCTATTCAATGAGCCAGCTCACTTCTTTACTCGGCGGTAGCAACAGTAATCTGACCTCCAAAAGCAGCACTAATGCAGCGGGTATTCTGCAGTACTGCGTAAAAAATAACGTGCTTTCGGCCACTAGCGCCACATCGGTTAAAGATAAACTGATGGATAAGCTTGGCATCCAAAACGCCGGAACGGCTCAAAAGGCTGACTATCAGGATGGACTCAACGGTATTCTTCACACCGGGAAAGGTCAGAATGTTGACTTAAGTAGCTTAGACTCAGGTGGGCTGACGCAGTTGAAAGAAAAGGTGAAAACCAAAGCTTGTGACGTGGTATTAAAGCAGGCTAAATCATTCTTGTAATAGTTTTAAATTGGAAAGATTCAGGTTCTTAAGGATAACTGCATGCGCCTCGCTTAATGGGCGGCGACCCAGTGAGCGAAGCGCATGCCTTTAATCTAAAATTTGTAATCAATACCCTTCCGGGTAAACCTTCTCTTTGCTCTCACACAAGTCTTCAATCAGGCATGATCCGCAGCGCGGTTTTCGCGCCACGCAGGTGTAACGACCGTGCAGAATAAACCAGTGATGGCAGTCGAGTTTAAATTCAACGGGGACGACTTTCAGCAGCTTTTCCTCCACCTTTTCAACGGTGTCTCCGGGTGCAAAACGCGTGCGGTTGCAGACGCGGAAAATGTGCGTGTCTACGGCAATGGTCGGCCAGCCAAACGCGGTGTTGAGCACGACGTTAGCCGTTTTTCTCCCCACGCCTGGCAGCGCTTCCAGCGCGGCACGGTCTTCAGGAACTTCACCGGCGTGATTATCAAGCAGAATTCGGCAGGTTTTAATCACGTTTTCAGCCTTGGTGTTAAACAGACCAATAGTTTTGATGTACTCCTTCACGCCGTCAACGCCTAAGTCCCACATCGCCTGCGGCGTATTGGCCACTGGGTAGAGTTTGGCAGTGGCTTTGTTGACGCTTACGTCAGTAGCCTGAGCCGAGAGAAGTACGGCAATTAACAACTCGAAAGGGGTGGTGTACACCAATTCAGTGGTTGGGTGCGGATTATTCTCTCGCAGACGTTCAAGAATGCTGATGCGTTTGTCTTTATTCATCAGGCTTTCTCGGTATTTCCCTGCGGCAGCGAATGAGCAGCGCGCGCAGCGGCGCGTGCCTTCATTCGTTGGTCAATCAAGTACTTGCCCGCCAGCAGCATGCCAAGACCAATAAAGGCACCCGGCGGTAACATCGCCAGCAGGAAGGGATTATCCAAGTGAACCACCTGCACGCGCAGTACTTTGGCCCAGCTTCCCAGCAACAGGTCGGCGCCGTTAAACAGTACGCCGGAGCCAATAATTTCGCGCATTGAGCCCAGGGTAAACATGGCTGCCGTCGCACCAAGGCCGGTCATCAGGCCGTCGAGTGCGGCAAGGTGCACCGGACTGTTGGCGGCAACCGCCTCTGCGCGGCCCACCACGATACAGTTGGTGACGATAAGCGGAATAAAAATTCCCAGAGCTTGATAGAGCGCGAACGCATAGGCGTTAATCAACATCTGCACGGTACTGACCACTGAGGCGATAATTAGCACGTAGATGGGAATACGTATTTCGCTTGGCACCCAGCGTCGGAAGGCTGAAATCATCGCGTTGGTGCAGGTCAGCACCATGGTGGTAGCCAAACCCAGCCCCAGTGCATTAGTTGCCGTGGAAGTCACGGCAAGCAGCGGGCACAGGCCGAGTAATTGAACCAGCGCGGAGTTATTCTTCCACAGTCCGTTAACGATCAGTGTTTTTGCTTCACTCATCACGTGCTCCACAAGGGGTGAGGTGGGAAAGCTGCGCAGGCACAGTTTCAATAAAGAGTGCGGTGCGTTTTACAGAGCGGACCACGGCCCGCGGTGTAATGGTCGCACCGGTGAATTGATCAAACATACCGCCGTCCTTTTTAACCGCCCAACGTGCATCGCTGGCACCGTTAATCGTTTGATTAGCAAAGCTTTTGATCCAGTCGGAGATGCGCACTTCAATTTTGTCGCCGAGCCCGGGCGTCTCATGCTGTTCAAGCACGCGGGTACCGAATACTTTGCCATGAAAATCAGCGGCAACCAATAGTTGAATTGCACCAGAATAACCGTCTGGCGCGGTAGTCTCAACGACTGCCGCAACTGGCTGGCCGTTTTTACGCGCCAGGTACATGCGATGCGGCGTAGCCGTCCCCAATGATTCATCAGTGACGTTGTAACACTCCTGCTGCATGTTGTTGTCATACACGCTGGCAGGGATCACCTGATCAAACAGGCTCCTCTGCTGCAGCAGGGCCTGATGCTCAATCGTTGGCTTGGTTAAAAGATTAACCAGCGCAGTCATACCCGTCATCAGGATGCCGAAAAATGCCAAAGTCACGCCATAGCGGCGCATTGTAGCTAACATACTTTTTCCTTAGCGATGGCCGTAAACACGGGGCTGAGTGTAATGGTCAATCAGCGGAACGGTAATGTTCGCCAGTAGCACGGCGAAAGCAACGCCGTCAGGATAGCCACCGTAGGCGCGAATCAGCCAGATCAGCAGTCCAATCAGCGCGCCAAAAATCAGGCGCCCGCGCGGCGTGGTGGATGCGGTGACCGGATCGGTGGCAATAAAGAATGCACCCAGCATAGTTGCCCCGGAAAACAGGCCGATGATTGGCGGTGAATAGCCGCCTGGGTCCAGCACCCAGGCCAGCGTGCCGCAAAAAGCCATCATCAGCAGTATGCTGACTGGAATGTGCCAGCTGATAATCCGACGCCACATCAGAAACACGCCGCCGGCCAGAAAACCGAGGTTTACCCACTGCCAGCCAAGACCGGCAAGTATGCCGCTGAACAGCGGTTGCTGTAGCACCTGTTCGGCGGTGTGTCCTGAACGCAGACCGGTTTTAAATCCATCAAGCGGCGTGGCCTGCGTGATGCCATCGACATTCATTTGCAGCTGATAGGCGGTCATGTTGTGCGAATCGTGGCCGCCAAAAATGGTCAGCAGCGTATCGACAAACCCTACATGATGGACCTGCAAGGTGTCAGGCGGCAGCCAGGTTGTCATCTGCACCGGGAACGAGATAAGCAGCACAACATAACCCACCATCGCCGGGTTAAACGGGTTTTGCCCCAGTCCACCGTAAAGCTGTTTAGCAATAATAATGGCAAAAATAGTGCCTATAACAATCATCCACCACGGTGCCAATGGCGGTAAACTTACGCCGAGCAGCACGGCGGTGAGCAGTGCGGTGTTGTCGCCAAGCCGTTTTGCAACAGGCATTTTGCGTAACTGTAAAACGGCACCTTCCGCCAAAATGGCAATTAAAATAGCCAACGCCACCTGCACGAGCGTGCCATAACCAAAGAACCAAACCTGCGCCGCAATGCCCGGAATACAGGCCAGCACAACGATCAGCATAATTGAGCGGGTGCTCTGCCGATTATGGGTAAAAGGAGAACTTGCGATTCTAAAAGCCATCTATTCCTCGTTCGACATTTCGCTCGACAACGTCTGAGCTTGAGCGGCTTTACGGGCCTTTACGCGGGCGATCGCTGCTGCTACGGCAGCTTTACGGGGATCGCCTTCTGATTCTGATTGTACTGTATCCGCTGTAACTGGCTTGGGTGACGGTGTCACGGATTGTTCTGCTTCAGCCTGTTCGGATGAGGCGGCAGCCTTTTTAGCTTTGGCGCGAGCGATTGCTGCGGCCACGGCAGCTTTACGTTTGTCTTCAGGTGACGTGTCGATACAGGTTTCGGCTGCCTCAGGCTTGAATTCTGCCTCGACATTGACGGAGGCAGCTGCCGCTTTTTTCGCCTTGGCGCGGGCAATTGCCGCAGCCACGGCGGCTTTACGGGCATCGCCTTCAATGGGCATATCGGCAGGCGTGGCGATCGGTTCGTTGGAAATCGGTACCTCTTCTACGTCGGCCACCACGGCGGCTTTTTTGGCCTTAGCTCTGGCGATAGCGGCAGCGAGTGCAACCTGACGCGGATCGGCGGCTTTCTCACTGTCTACTGCAGGCTTGTTATGCTCTGTTGCGCTGACCTGTGGCGTAATGACACTGGCGTCTTCATCGCTAAGTTTAACGGCAGATTTTTTATGCTTTTCATCACGTGCCAGCTTTTCGCGCTCCATGCGCAGTTGCTTGGCTTCAAAACGCGCTTTGGCTTCAGTTGCTCGGGTGGCTTCGAGATCCAGCGCGCGAATCTCGGCTTTTTCCTGGCGGTAGTACTGTACCAGCGGGATATTGCTCGGACACACGTAGGCGCAGGCACCGCACTCAATGCAGTCGAACAGATTATGGTTGCGCGCTTTTTCATGTTCCTGACCGCGACTGAACCAGTAAAGCTGCTGCGGTAACAGACCAGCCGGGCAAGATTCGGCGCAAAGGCTACAGCGGATGCAGGCTTCTTCCTGCTCGGGCTGACCCATTTCACTGACCGAGGGTGCCAACAGACAGTTGCTGATTTTAACAATCGGTACATCAAGTGACGGTAGGGTAAAGCCCATCAGCGGCCCGCCCATAATCACCATCTTTTGTTGATTCTGTGGCTCAAAATCGCCTTCGCGCATCAGATGTGCGACCGGCGTGCCAAGTCTGGCCCAAACATTGCCCGGTTTATTAACCGACTCACCGGTAAGGGTTACAACGCGCTCAATCAGCGGTTCGGCATCGATAATGGCGCGCTTAATGGCAAACACGGTGCCGACGTTCTGCATCAGCACGCCAATCGCGGAGGAGTGTTTGCCCTTGGGCACTTCCTTGCCAGTGAGAATACGGGTGAGCTGTTTCGCTCCGCCGGAAGGGTATTTGGTTGGCACCACGCGCAGCTCAATGTTCACACCTGGGTGATTTTCATTTTTAATAGCGGCTTTTAAGGCGGCAATGGCTTCGGGCTTGTTGTCCTCGATACCGATTAATACCTGCTCAGGATGCAGCATGTGGCACATGATGCGCGTACCGAGCAAAATTTCATCGGCGTGCTCCTGCATCAATCGGTCGTCGGCGGTGATATAAGGTTCACACTCGGCGGCGTTCAGGATAAGAATCTTGGTATGGCCAAGGCTACCTTGAATTTTGCTGGCGGTTGGGAAACCCGCGCCGCCCAAACCGGCAATACCGGCTTGATGAATCAGCTGATTAATTGCAGCGGCGTCGAGCTGAGTATAATCCTCAACAAACTGCCGTTCACACCAGCGGTCTTCACCGTCGGCGTCGATAATGACACACAGCTCTTTCAAACCCGAAGGGTGGGCGGTGATATGCGGCTCAATGGCGCTAATCGTGCCAGAGGTTGGCGCATGAACCGGCACCGTGCGGCCCCGACCGGTGGTCAGCGGCTGGCCTTTTGAAACCCGATCGCCAGATTTAACGCACAGCTCGCCTTCGGGTCCAAGATGCTGTTGTAAAGGAATGATAAAGCGCTCAGGCAGAGGCATCCGGCGCAGGGGCACCAGGCTAGACTGAGTTTTCATCTCCGGCGGATGTATGCCTCCGTCAAAGTCCCAGATTTTCTCTTTCTTGAGCGTAGCAAACAGATTGAACATGTTACTCCGCATGAATAATTTGCACCGGAATGGTGTTCATGTCCCATTTCCAGTTCGCGGTGGTGGTTTTAATCGGCAGCATTTCAATGCAGTCGGTTGGGCAGGGGGCAACGCAAAGGTCACAGCCGGTGCACAAGTCGGTGACGACGGTGTGAACCGCGCGCGTCGCACCAACAATAGCGTCTACCGGACAGGCCTGGATGCACTTGGTGCAGCCGATGCAGTTGCTTTCATCAATGTAAGCAATTCTGCGAACCGGTACCGCCTCGACGGCGTCACCGTCCAACGGCTGTGGATCAACGTTAAGCAACGTCGCAAGTTTCAGCATAACCGGCTCGCCGCCGGGCACGCATTTATTGATTTTGTCACCGTTGGCTACTGCCTCGGCGTAAGGCTTGCAGCCTGGATAACCGCACTGAGCACACTGGCTTTGCGGCAGAATATCGTCTATCTGATCGACTACCGGATTTCCCTCCACCGCAAAACGGCGCGAGGCATATCCCAGCAGCAAACCAAACACCAGCGCCATCGCGCTGAGTGAACCAATAGCAACCCAAAGCTCAAACATTAGAATTTCACCAGCCCGGTAAAGCCCATAAAGGCCAAAGACATCAGACCTGCGGTGACTAATGCAATTGATGAACCACGAAATGGCGCTGGGACGTCGGCAACGACCAGGCGTTCGCGAATGGCGGCAAACAGCACCATTACCAGCGAGAAGCCAATCGAGGCCGCGAAGCCATAGAGAGCAGACTGCATGAAGTTCAGCTGTTGGTTTATGTTGAGCAATGCAACGCCTAATACGGCGCAGTTGGTCGTGATAAGCGGTAAAAATATGCCTAAAAGACGATAAAGCGACGGACTGGTTTTACGCACCACCATTTCGGTGAATTGAACGACAACGGCAATCACCAAAATGAACGCCATGGTCCGCAAATAAACCAGACCTAAAGGCATCAGAATAAAGGTGTTTACAATCCACGAGCAAATATTGGACAGCGTAATAACGAAGGTCGTGGCGAGTCCCATGCCGATGGCCGATTCGAGCTTTTTGGACACACCCATAAACGGGCACAGGCCAAGAAACTTAACCAGAACAAAGTTGTTTACCAGCACAGTGCCGATAAACAGTAAAAGGTATGATGTCATGATAGTGCCTAACTATTGTGTAAAAGTTTCTTTAACCCGACGGGAGCGCTTGAAATAGGGCACCAGCAGTGCCGCTGCCAGCAGAGGCAACAACAAATTGCGCACGGCAAGGTCGTCACTAATGGGCGAAAAAGCAAAAGCTTTTAGGGCCAGTAGCACGGTAAACAGCAGCCAAATAATATAAGTTTTTGGTAATGACTTTACCCGCCGGCAAAATTGCCACAGCGCGGTGAGGGTAAATACGCCCATCACCAGCGTAGTGACGACAGAGAAATACCACTGCATGGTAAATGCCTGAGAGTTGGTGATTAAATACTCGCGCGATTCAGGCTTAAATATGGCCATTGAATAAAGCAGCAGCATTAACACCACACTCATCAAATTGACGATCAGGTACGCCATTGGGGCCAATAGCCAGCCGCCGATACGCTGATAGCCAGAATTTTGAGACATAGTTAACCCTATTTCATTGATATTTTCGACCGTCAAATCTGGTGCAGCCTGTGTTAGCGGTGCGTTAGACGACGGATTTAGACATTCAAGGCGCAATAGCTTAACGCGGGAATGGATTCGTCGCTATCGTGATCATGTGATTGCTGTGCAACAGCGTAAAAAATATCACTTTTTGCCTTAGAAATAGGGAGGTTGGATATGAATTATTCAACGTCGGGGGTTGTTGAGGAGGCGGTGGGCCTTCCCCCACTGAAATGAGCGAAGGAAGGCGCTAAACGAAAGAATTAATGACTGCAAAGCTTGTAATAAACCTCGTTCCACCGCAGTTCATTTTTGAAATCCGGCAGCGTGGTTCGATTGTCGATAACCAGTAGCTCGATATTGTGCAGCTCGGCGTAAAGACGCAGGTAATCGATGTCCAGCGCCTGCGAGAACACCGTATGGTGCGCACCGCCGCCGAGGATCCACGCTTCGGCTGCGGTTGCCAGAGAGGGCTGGGCTTTCCAGATTGCCCGCGCCACTGGCAGTTTTGGCAGCGGTTTGGGCTGCTCGATGGTATCCACCAGATTGACCAGCAGGCGGAAGCGGTCGCCCATGTCGATAACGCTGGCGTTCACCGCCGGACCCGCGGGGGTCGAGAATATCAGTCTTGCCGGATCAGCCTTCCCGCCAATGCCGAGATACTGCGCGTCCAGAATCGGTTTTTCGCCGGTAGCAATGCTTGGGCAGACTTCGAGCATATGTGAGCCGACCACCAAATCATTGTCCGTCTGGAAGTTATAGGTGTAGTCCTCCATAAACGAAGTGCCGCCCTTCAGGCCGCTGGCCATGACTTTCATAATGCGCAGCAGCGCCGCCGTTTTCCAGTCGCCTTCGCCGCCAAAGCCGTAACCTTTTTGCATCAGGCGCTGAACTGCCAGTCCGGGTAGCTGCTTCATGCCGTACAGGTTTTCAAAGTTGGTGGTGAAGGCCTTAAAGTTACCTTGCTCAAGAAAACGGGTCATGCCCAGCTCGATACGCGCGGCGTCAATCAAGTTCTCGCGCTTCTCGCCGTGAAGTTTCACCGCATCGGTTAGTTGATAGCTTGACTCATATTCCTCAATTAACGTATCGACGTCACCACGGCTCACTTCTTCAATGACGCTAACCAAATCACCCACGCCGTAGGCGCTGACGGTGTAACCAAATTTAATCTGCGCGGCCACTTTGTCACCCTCGGTGACCGCCACTTCACGCATGTTATCGCCAAATCGCGCCAGCTTGAGCTGTTGGCTCTCATTTTTCGCTGCCGCCACTCGCATCCATTGCGCAATGCGGCGATGGCTCTCTTTGTCTTCCCAATGGCCGGTAATAACCGAATGCTGCTGGCGCATGCGTGCACCGATAAAGCCAAACTCACGACCGCCGTGGGCCGTTTGATTGAGGTTCATAAAGTCCATATCCATCGAGTCCCACGGGATCTCGGCGTTAAACTGGGTATGAAATTGCATCAAAGGTTTATGCAAAATGCTCAGTCCGGCAATCCACATTTTGGCAGGAGAGAAGGTGTGCAGCCACGTTATTATCCCGATACAGTTATTGCTGTAGTTGGCTTCACGGCAGACGGTGGTGATTTCGTCTGGCGTGGTGGCCAGCGGTTTTAGTACCAGTTTAATCGGCAGACCGGCTGAAGCGTTCAGTCCGTTAACTACCTTTTCGGCATTGTCTTTCACCTGGCGCAGCGTTTCTGCGCCATACAAATTTTGACTGCCGATCACGAACCAAACTTCGAGTTGTTTAAAAACGTCCATTTTTTGCTCCTGCACGATTAGCGATAAGGTTATGCCGCTGGCCTGTCGCCAGCGGGTAAATCAAGACGGCGTCGCGGTGTTAAAAAGCGGTTCAGAGGCCTGACACCATTGCTGATAGCGCTCATAAAGCTTTTGAAACTGCGCGGCGCGCTGCGGGTCCGGCAGTAGCGTTTTTTCTATTGCGCAAGCCATTGACTGCTGCGCTAAAGGAATTGAGGCAAACTCACCGGCTGCGGTAGCAGCAAAAATAGCGGCACCCAAAGCACAGCACTGATCGGAGGCCACAATTTGCAGGGGTCGGTTCATCACGTCGGCGCAAACCTGCATGATAACCGGTGACTTACGGGCAATGCCGCCCAGTGTCAGCACGTTTTCTACCGGAATATCCTGCTGCTCGAAACACTCCATAATGGCGCGGGCCCCAAAGGCGGTGGCAGCAATAAAGCCACCAAAGAGTTCCGGTGCCTGGGTGCCGAGATTGATATCGGTTATCACGCCCTTCAGTCGCTGATTGGCAAAAGGCGTGCGGCGACCGTTAAACCAGTCAAGCACCAGCGGCAAATTATCGAGTGTTGGATTAGCGGCCCATGCAGCGGTGAGGTCGGAAAGCAGAGTCTTTTTCATCTCGCCGATTTGCGGTTTCAGCTCAGGATGACGGCTGGCTAACTGCACCAGCGGCCAGCCCAGAATCTGGCCGAACCACGCATACATATCGCCAAACGCCGACTGTCCTGCCTCCATGCCAACCATTTCCGGTACTACGCTGCCGTCGACTTGTCCGCAGATCCCGGCAATAGCTCGGTCACCGACCCGCTGTTTGTCAGCAATTAAAATGTCGCAGGTTGAGGTGCCGATCACTTTAACTAGTGTATAGGGCTGAGCACCGGCGCCGACCGCGCCCATATGGCAGTCAAAGGCACCGCCGGAAATCACTACCGAGGTTGAAAGTCCGAGGCGCCGTGCCCACTCGGCACTGAGTTGACCCACGGGCTTCTCGGCGGTTTGCGTATCACTAAACAGCGGGTAAGGTAGATTCTCGACCAGACAGTCGTCGAGCGCGGCAAAAAAATCTCGCGGCGGGAAGCCTCCCCAGGAAGGATGCCAGAGCATTTTATGCCCCGTGCTGCAGCGGCCGCGCACAATGCTCGCCGGTGCCGTGGTATTGGAGAGCAGGGCGGGAACCCAATCGCAAAGTTCTACCCATGAGGCGGCGGCTTCACGTACTGCGCTGTCCTCGCGTGAAACGTGCAAAATTTTGGCCCAGAACCACTCCGACGAATACACGCCGCCGATGTAGCGGGTGTAGTCAGGGAATTCGCCGCTGCGACACAGGCGGTTTATCTCTTCGGCCTCGTTAATTGCAGTATGGTCTTTCCACAGCACAAACATGGCGTTGGGGTTGTCGGCAAATTCCGGTTTCAGTGCCAGCACCTGCCCGTGTTCGTCAATCGGCGCAGGCGTTGATCCCGTGGAGTCAACACCGATGCCAATGATGCGTGCGCTGGCGTCTGGTCCCAGGCGCTGAAGCAGATTCTTAATCGCGCTTTCCATCGCCTCTATATAGTCAAGCGGATGATGTCGGAACTGGTTTTTTCCGGCGTGGCAGTACAATCCTTCTTGCCAGCGCGGGTAGTAGACCACGTCGGTATCCATCTCTTTGCCACTGTGGCAGTCCACTGCCAGTACGCGCACCGAATCGCTGCCAAAATCCAGACCAAGAGCAATTGCACCTTGCGCCATGGTTATCCCCTTAAAATTTATTTGCTTAACGTCTCTGGTTTGAGCCAGTTAAAACCTGTCTGGCTTTTGCTGTTGATAACCATAAAAGCAGCGGCAGGAATGCAGTGAGGAGACATTAGCTGGAAGTATGTACTTTTCTGCTCCCTAAATCGGTTATGTGAGGCCGGTCATAAAGTTACTATTTGGTTAAAATCGCTGAATATATGCACAGAATGGCTGTAATTTTTAATTGTGATAGCGCTCTACATATTAAGAAATTATTCCAGCTAAAACTTACCTCGACTTGACTCCACTCAATCACCGATACCCGTATATCAAGGTTTATTAGTCGGTTTTTTAAGAAACACCCTACTGATAACGTTTTCACGCCAGCACCCACTTGTGCCGGTAACAACAATAAAAGGTCGGAGAGCATCATGCATAAATTCACTAAGGCGTTGGCGGCAATTGGGTTGGCTGCTTTTATGTCACATTCAGCTATGGCGGATACTGAGAAGCTAGGCTTTTTGGTCAAGCAACCGGAAGAGCCGTGGTTCCAGACTGAATGGCGATTTGCAGACAAAGCAGGAAAAGATCTCGGCTTCCAGGTGATTAAAATTGCCGTCCCCGACGGTGAGAAAACGCTGAATGCGATAGACAGTCTGGCGGCCAACGGTGCTAAAGGCTTTGTTATCTGCACGCCCGACCCGCGGCTTGGCCCAGCAATTATGGCCAAGGCCAAAAGCTATGGTCTGAAGGTGATTGCCGTTGATGACCAGTTTGTTAATGCCAAGGGTAAACCCATGGATGACGTGCCATTGGTGATGATGGCCGCCAGCAAAATTGGCGAACGTCAAGGGCAAGAGCTTTATAAAGAGATGCAGAAACGTGGTTGGAACGTGGCTGATACCGGGGTAATGGCGATCACTGCCGATGAGCTCGACACCGCACGTCGTCGTACGACGGGGTCAATGGACGCGCTGAAGGCCGCCGGTTTCCCTGTGGCACAAATCTACAAGGTGCCGACTAAATCCAACGATATTCCTGGCGCGCTTGACGCCGGAAACTCACTGCTGGTGCAGCATCCCAATGTTAAAAACTGGCTAATTCTGGGCATGAATGACAA
Organism: Rouxiella sp. S1S-2; assembly: GCF_009208105.1. Lineage (NCBI taxonomy): Bacteria > Pseudomonadati > Pseudomonadota > Gammaproteobacteria > Enterobacterales > Yersiniaceae > Rouxiella > Rouxiella sp. S1S-2. The sequence goes on along the minus strand of NZ_WFKL01000001.1, from coordinate 2,808,531 downwards.
CACCGTTCTTGGCGGCGTGCGTGCCACCGAGGGACAAGGTTTCAAAGCGGCTAACGTGATTGGCATCGGCATCAACGGTGTTGACGCGGTTAACGAACTGTCGAAAAAAGAGCAGACCGGTTTCTACGGCTCACTGCTGCCAAGCCCGGACGTACATGGCTATAAAAGTATTCAGATGCTTAATGACTGGGTAACCAAGGGCGTAGAGCCACCGAAATTTACCGAAGTGACCGACGTGGTGCTGATCACCCGCGACAACTTTAAGGTCGAGCTGGATAAAAAAGGTCTGGGCGGTAAATAACGGCACTGAGTTGCCACGCTAAGTCACAGAGTAAGCGATGGGTTTTGTCCAGTGGAAAGACCCATTGCGTTAACGCACGTTTATGTTCAAAAGGTTGCCGCTATGTCTTCAATCTCTCCCACATCGTCGTCTCTGCCGATCCCTTCTCTGGAAGCGTTTGATCTTCGCCAACCCTATTTAACCTTTCAGGGGATCGGTAAAACATTTCCCGGCGTCAAGGCGCTGGAGGGCATTAGTTTTGACTGCTATGCCGGTCAAATTCACGCGCTTATGGGCGAAAATGGCGCGGGAAAATCGACGCTGCTTAAAATTCTCAGCGGGAACTACAGCCCAAGTCAGGGACAAATTCTGCTCAAAGGTCAGCCGGTGACCTTTAATCACACCACCGATGCGCTAGACGCGGGCGTGGCAATTATTTATCAGGAGCTGCACCTGGTGCCTGAAATGACGGTGGCGGAAAATATCTATCTCGGTCAGTTGCCAAGCCGTCGTGGTTGGGTTAATCGCAAGCTGCTGCGCTATGAGGCAAAGCTGCAGCTTGAACATCTGGGGCTGGATATTGACCCCGATACGCCGCTGAAATATCTCTCTATCGGCCAGTGGCAGATGGTCGAAATTGCTAAAGCGCTGGCGCGTAACGCCAAAGTTATCGCCTTTGATGAACCGACCAGTTCGCTGTCAGCGCGCGAAATCGAGCAACTGTTTCGGGTTATCCGCGAGCTGCGGGCCGAAGGGCGGGTGATTATTTATGTTTCACACCGTATGGAGGAGATTTTTGCACTCAGCGACGCCATCACCGTGTTTAAAGATGGGCGCTATGTGCGCACCTTCAACGATATGCAGAAGGTCAATCACGACAGCCTTGTGCAGGCAATGGTGGGGCGTAACCTAGGGGATGTTTATGGCTATCAGCCACGCCCGCTGGGTGATGTGCGTTTACAGCTTGATGAGGTGAAGGCCCCAGGCGTGAAATCCACTATCAGCCTGACAGTGCGTCAGGGCGAGATTGTCGGCCTATTTGGGCTGGTGGGCGCCGGGCGCAGTGAACTGATGAAAGGGGTGTTTGGCGGTACCAAAATTACCGGCGGGCAGCTTTTTCTTGACGGCAAGCCGCTGAAAATTACTACGCCCATCGAAGCGATTCGCCACGGGATCATGCTGTGCCCTGAAGACCGCAAGGCCGACGGAATTATTCCTGTGCACTCAGTGCGCGACAATATCAATATCAGTGCGCGTCGTAAAAGCCTGAAGGCCGGGTGTTTAATCAACAACCGCTGGGAGCAGACTAATGCGGATAAACAAATTAAAGGATTAAACATCAAAACGCCGGGGCCAGAGCAGTTGATCATGAATCTTTCAGGTGGCAATCAGCAAAAGGCCATTCTTGGTCGCTGGCTGTCGGAGGAGATGAAAGTCATTCTGCTGGATGAGCCAACGCGAGGTATCGATGTGGGCGCCAAGCATGAAATTTATAACGTGATTTATGCATTGGCCAGGCAGGGGATCGCCGTGCTATTTGCTTCCAGCGACCTGCCGGAAGTGCTGGGGCTGGCCGACAGAATTATTGTGATGCGTGAAGGCTCAATTTCCGGAGAGCTGACCCACGAAGAGGCAACAGAAGAGAAAGCGCTGGGGTTGGCGATGCTGCGTACCCCCGAATTGAACCCAGAAACCACCCCGGATGCCGCCTGAGTGCGCGCCAGTGCGGATTTAAGCAAAAGCAGGAGTTAAATGATGTCCAGTATGACAACGAATACAACCAAACCTGAGCAGCCGAACGCCGCTTCGCGCGGGGGCCGAAGCCTGATGCGCATCTGGGACAGCTACGGCATGCTGGTGGTGTTTGCCGCGCTGTTCATTGCCTGCAGCATCTTCGTGCCTAACTTTAGTTCATTTATCAACATGAAAGGGCTGGGACTGGCGATATCAATGTCCGGCATGGTGGCCTGCGGCATGTTGTTTTGCCTGGCGTCGGGAGATTTCGACCTGTCCGTAGCCTCGGTGATTGCCTGTGCGGGCGTGACCACGGCGGTGGTGATAAATATAACCGAAAGCCTATGGATTGGCGTTGGCGCGGGTCTGCTGCTGGGTATGCTTTCTGGTTTGGTTAACGGCTTTGTTATTGCACGCCTGAAAATTAATGCGTTGATTACCACGCTGGCCACCATGCAAATTGTGCGTGGACTGGCATATATCATCTCCGACGGTAAGGCGGTGGGCATTGAAGACGAACGTTTCTTTGCGCTCGGCTACGCCAACTGGTTTGGGCTTCCTGCGCCCATCTGGATAACCGTGGGCTGCCTGATTGCCTTTGGCCTGCTGCTTAACAAAACTACATTTGGCCGCAACACGTTGGCTATTGGCGGTAACGAGGAGGCGGCGCGTCTGGCCGGGGTGCCGGTCGTGCGCACTAAAATCATTATCTTTGTGCTGTCGGGACTGGTGTCGGCAGCGGCCGGGATTATCTTGGCTTCACGCATGACCAGCGGCCAGCCTATGACCTCGCTGGGTTATGAGTTGATCGTCATCTCCGCCTGTGTGCTGGGTGGTGTCTCTCTCAAGGGAGGGATCGGTAAAATTTCTTACGTGGTCGCCGGCGTGCTGATCTTGGGAACGGTGGAAAATGCCATGAATCTGCTGAACATTTCGCCGTTTTCCCAGTACGTGGTGCGCGGTCTGATCCTGCTGGCTGCGGTGATTTTCGACCGCTATAAACAGAAGGCCAAACGTGCTGTGTAAACGATTCCAGTTTTTAAATGGGCCTTTCGAAGGTTAAATGCCAAGAAAAGTGTATTTCCTTCACAATTCTTTAACGCAATCGGGCAGTAATTCTATTGCCCGATAGAATGGGTAGACCAGCGTGATGATTTAAGGAGGCCCGATGTATCACCGCATGATTGAAGATCAGCAGTCGAATCCGTTACTTCCCGGTTACAGCTTTAATGCATATCTGGTCGCAGGAATGACGCCTATTCAGGCCGAGGGCCCGCTCGATTTTTCTATCGACAGGCCCGGCGGCATGAAGGGTTTTATCCTTAATCTGACCGTGAAGGGCCAGGGAAAAGTGTTTGACGGCGAAGACACTTTTTATTGCAATCCCGGCGACCTGCTGCTGTTTCCGCCCAAGGCGCGCCATCTTTACAGTCGCTCGACCCATAGCGACTGCTGGTATCATCGCTGGGTCTATTTTCGCCCACGTGCCTACTGGGCTGACTGGCTGGAGTGGCACACAAAAACCCGCGATGTAGGTCGTTTATCCTTACCGAACAACACCTTGCTGCTCGAGTTTGACCGCCTGTTTGCCAATATCGAACAGACTCAAAAGTCTGGGCGTCGGTTTGGCGAGGAGTTGGGCATGAATTTGCTCGAAAGACTGCTGCTGCGTGCAATGGAAGAAGACCCGCAAAGTCCGCAAAAAATCATGGACCCACGGGTGATTGAAGCCTGTCAGTTTATTACCGGTAATCTGGCAGGTGAGCTGCGCATTGATGAAGTTGCGCGCCATGTTTGCCTTTCCCCTTCACGCCTTGCGCATCTTTTCCGCGAACAAGTGGGGATAAACATTCTGCGCTGGCGAGAAGACCAAAGAGTTATCCGCGCCAAACTGCTGTTGCAAACCACTCAGGAGTCGATAGCCACGATTGGCCGCGTGGTGGGTTACGACGATCAGCTCTATTTCTCCCGCGTTTTCCGCAAAAGAGTCGGGGTTAGCCCAAGTGATTTTCGTCGCCGCAGCATAGAGATTAATTACCCGGCCAAGCCATACCGAACGCAGAGTGAAAACGCTGCCACCTATCAGTTTTGAGACAGGATGTCATGACGAAACATTGGCTGCGCATGCAGCCAATTGTGCATGAATAACAGTCTCTTAATGCATGTCCCCAATTTTTGCTCTCAATAATCAACGCCATCTCCTAAAAATATCACCTCAACTTCCCTCCAAAACACCTAAAAGTGGGCTATTTATTAATGACCTCCCACAGATGGAAATGCATTACATGGAAAATCCGACGCTGCTGCAATTTTTTCACTGGTATTACCCTGATGGCGGAAAACTCTGGCCAGAAGTTGCCGAAAAGGCCGAGTGGCTGGCCTCTATCGGCATCACCATGGCGTGGCTGCCACCGGCCAGTAAAGGGGAGTCGGGCGGATATTCAGTCGGATACGACACCTATGATCTCTTTGATTTGGGGGAGTTTGACCAAAAAGGTAGCGTGGCCACCAAGTACGGAGATAAGGCACAACTGATTGCTGCGGTTGAAAAACTGCGTTCGCACAACGTGGGCGTGTTGCTCGACGTGGTGCTCAACCACAAAATGGGTGCCGACGAAAAAGAGCAAATCAAAGTCAACCGCGTCTCTGAGGAAAATCGCGAAGAAATTGACGAAGAGGTGATCGACGCCGAGGCGTGGACACGTTTCACCTTCGCCGGGCGTGGTGGGCAATACTCTGAATTTGTTTGGGATTATCACTGTTTCAGCGGCGTAGATCACATTGAAAACCCCGACGAGCAGGGCGTATTCAAGATAGTGAACGACTATACTGCTGAAGGCTGGAACGTAGAGGTTGACGATGAGTTTGGCAACTTCGACTACCTGATGGGGGCCAATATCGATTTTCGCAACAACGCCGTCAGAGAGGAGTTAAAGTTCTGGGCCCGCTGGGTGATTGAACAGGTTCCGTGCACTGGCTTTCGTCTTGACGCGGTGAAACACATTCCTGCCTGGTTCTATAAGGAGTGGATCGACAGTATTCAAGAGGCTGCGAGTGAACCGATGTTCATCGTCGCCGAGTACTGGTCATTCGAAACGGACAAGTTGCAGCAGTATATTCATCAGGTTGAAGGCAAGACCATGCTCTTTGATGCGCCTTTGCTGCTTAATTTTCATAATGCCTCCAAAGGTGGAAAAGACTACGATTTACGTACCGTCTTTGACGGCTCGCTGTTGCAGGCCGATCCTTGGCATGCCGTGACTATCGTTGCCAACCATGACACCCAACCGTTGCAGTCTCTAGAAATCCCTGTGGAACCCTGGTTCAAACCCTTAGCTTATGCGCTGATTCTGCTGCGCGAGCAGGGCCTGCCGGCCATTTTCTATCCTGACCTGTTTGGCGCAAGCTATGAAGACAGCGGCGACGACGGCAATACTCACCAAATTGAGCTAAACAAAGTCACAGAACTCGAAACGCTGATAAGCGCGCGCCAGCAGTACGCCTGGGGAGTACAAACTGACTATTTGGACGACCCGCACTGTATCGCCTTTGTGCGCAGCGGAACGGCGGAAAAACCCGGCTGCGTGGTGGTGATGTCAAACGAGGGCGACGGCGTTAAACACATTATTCTTGGCGATGAATTTTCTAACAGCCAGTGGAAAGACATAACCGGCAATGTCGATTCTGCGGTGCAGTGTGATGACCAGGGCGCCGCTGAGTTTCGCAGCAACGGCGGCAGCGTTAGCGTATGGGTGAAGGAAGCGGCATAGCACGTTGCGCTACCTCAACGAGGCAAGATAGTGTGATACAAGTACATGAATTAGTGCCTTTTTGGGGTAGAATACTTCAACATTTTTGTAACAAATCTAAGGACAGCACACCATGACAACTGCTTTACGCGTTGGGATTATTGGCTATGGCTTTGCCAGTAAAACATTCCATTCTCCATTGATTTCCGGCACGCCGGGCCTGGAGCTGGCGGTGGTGTCGAGCAGTGATGCGACTAAGGTTCATGCGGACTGGCCGTCAGTGAAGGTTGTCGACTCACCGCAGCAGGTTTTCGATGATCCAACCATCGATTTGGTGGTGATCCCAACGCCAAATACGACCCATTTCCCGCTTGCGCAGCAGGCGCTGGAAGCCGGTAAACATGTGATAGTCGACAAGCCGTTTACCGTAACGCTGGGTGAAGCGCGTTCGCTAAATATTCTGGCGGAAGAAAAAGGCAAACTGCTTTCAGTCTTTCACAACCGCCGCTGGGACGCCGATTTTCTGACCCTTAAAGCCTTGATAAAAGAAGGGTCACTCGGTGAAATCATCTATTTTGAATCTCACTACGACCGCTTCCGTCCACAGGTACAAACGCGCTGGCGTGAGTCGGCGGAGTTGGGCAGTGGAATTTGGTATGACCTGGGTTCACACCTGTTAGACCAGGCGATTGAGCTATTTGGCGTACCTGATGCTATTCAATCCGATCAGGCGATGCTGCGGCCGGGTGCTAAGGCGGTGGACTATTTCAACACCGTATTAACCTATCCTCGTCGTCGCGTTGTGCTGCACGGCACCGTTTATGCGGCGGCTGAAACGGCACGTTATATTGTGCAGGGTGAAAAGGGCAGTTACATTAAGTACGGCCTTGACCCGCAGGAAGATCGCCTTAAAGCCGGCGAGCGTTTGCCACAGCCTGACTGGGGTTATGACATGCGTGACGGCGTGGTGACGCTGAGTCACGACGGAGTGATGGCAGAGAAAAGCCTGCTGACTATTCCAGGAAACTATCCGGCTTATTATGCAGGAGTGCGTGACGCCATCAACGGGCAGGGTAAAAATCCGGTGACCGCCGAGCAGGCTATTCGCGTGATGGAGTTAATTGAGTTAGGAATACAATCGGCACAGCAGCAAAAGACTGTGTTGATTCCCCATTGATAACGAGCTTTTGACCGTAATTGACATTACCCCAAAGGGCCAGAACACTCTCTGGCCCTTTGGATTTAACGTTGCAGCGCTTGCTTATGTAATCTAGACGCTGAAAAATTACCCTTCGACTTTCACGCGGATACGCTGCTTGTCGGCATCGCTTAGAAACGCCATGCTCAGGCCGTTTAACTGCGCCTGACGGATTTCTGCCGCCGTCAGGCCCGCAGCCGGTGCCGCAACTTTATACTCATGCGCAATTTCGATGCCTTGAACCGCAGGATCGTCAGTATTGATCGAGGCCAGTACGCCGTGGCGCAGGAAGAGGGCCAGTGGATGCTTATCAAGTGATGAAACAGTGCTGGTTTGAATGTTTGAGGTCAAGCATGACTCGATACCAATCTGATGCTTGGCCAGGAAGTCCATCAGCTCCGGGTCTTCGGCGGCTTTCACGCCATGGCCAATACGCTCGGCGCCGAGTTCGCGAATAGCCTGCCAGATACTTTCTGGACCTGCCGCTTCACCGGCATGCACGGTTATGTGCCAGCCCGCATCGCGCCCGCGGTTGAAGTGGTCGAGAAACAGGCTACCGGGAAAGCCCAGCTCGTCACCGGCTAAATCCAGCGCGGTAATGCCATCCTTATGCGCCAACAGGCCGTCAAGCTCTTGAAGGCAGGCTTCTTCGCCAAAGGTGCGACTCAAAATCCCAATCAGGTTCACGTCAATATCGTGGTCGCGGCAGCCACGGCGAACGCCATCGATCACGGCTTCAACCACGCCCGCGACCGGGAGTTTATGGTTCATTGCCATGTAATAAGGTGAAAAACGCAGTTCGGCATAGTGGATACCGGCTCTTGCCGCATCGGCGACATTTTCCTGTGCAATACGGTGACAGGCGTCCAATGAGCCTAATACGGCCACGCCCCAGTCGAGCTTTTGCAGGAAACTCACCAGATCTGGCGCTGTTTCCATCACTTGCACGTGCGGGCGTAAAGCGTCAAGTTCGTTGGCGGGCAGAGAGATATTGAATTGACGACCTAAATCAAGAATAGTCTGGGCGCGAATGTTGCCATCAAGGTGGCGGTGTATATCAGTGAGGGGAAGACGAGAGTCAATCATTGGCAGCACCCATTTTTTATAGTAGATAAAGTGCAAACCATTATAGCGTTTTCAAGCGCCGCTGGCACGGCGTTCTGGTTTGACTGCTGATTTTGTATGCCATACGGTCACAGGAAATTAGACAAGGCTTTCTACCGTAGGCAAAAAGCCTTGTCTGGGATGGATTGGCCTACCGCAACGGCATTTCTCTCACTGCGTGAATACCAGCAATGAGCTTATCGAGACCTTGTTCCAGCTTTATGCGTGGACAACCGACGTTGAGTCGTAAGAACCCCTGGCCCTCTGGCCCATAGGTGGCACCCGGCATAATGGCTACGCCCTGACGGTTAATTAACGCATTCTGAAGCGTATCATCATTGATATTTAATGCTTTTATATCTATCCATGCCAAATAGGTCGACTGCGGCGGTTGCCAGTTTATCTCGGGAAATGCCTGGTTAAGCCGCTGTGCAACATAATCAAGATTACGCTCGAGATAATGGTGAAGAGCCTCAAGCCAAGATTCTCCTTGGCGATAGGCGGTGATGTGTGCCAAAACGGCCAGCACAGACGGCGAAGAAAGTCCGTCGGTATTTTTGAGCTGTTGTAAATAGTTTGCGCCATCCTCGGCATGACTCACCAGGCCATAGGCACCGGTTAATGCCGGAATATTGAAGGTTTTTGAACCGGAAGTGACTAGCACCCAGTCCTTGCTGCCAACCTCACACCAAGGGATATGACGATTATTACCCCACACCATGTCCATATGTATTTCGTCGCTAATTACCTTGACGTGGTGGCGCTCACATAACTGTGCAAGGGTGTTTAGCTCGGCGGCAGTCCAGACTTTACCGGTAGGATTGTGCGGGCTACACAGCAGCAGAATTTTGCAGGCGGGGTCGGCAAGCTGAGATTCCAGCAAGGATTCGTCCATCAGCCACTGGTTGTTTTTTTTATGCAATGGCGAAGATATGATTTTTCTCTGATTTCCACTGATGGTTTTATAAAAAGCATCATAGGCAGGGGTAAACGTCAACACACCGTCGCCCGGTTGACTCCATTGGCGAATAAACTGCGCCACCATGTAAATAACCGAGGGGCCATAAATAAGATCCTCAGTTTTTATGCGGCTGTTGAATCGTGTTTCGTACCAGTGGGCAATAGCGCCGAGGAAGTCTTGCTGTTGCCAGCGGCTGTAGCCAAACACGCCGTGTTGTGTGCGCTGGTGAAGGGCGTCTACTATGCACGGCGCGGTGGCGAAATCCATGTCCGAGATAGTGAAGGGCAGCAGGTCTGCGCGTCCGAAACGGTCTGCAACATAGTCCCACTGGGTGCACCAGGTACCGTGGCGGTCAATTGGGGTATCAAAATCAAACATAAGTCCTCACAAAACAAAAGCTGGGTGAATAAACTCACCCAGCCAAACATCAAACCATCAAACCGCCAGCGTAGGTGAAGTTGAAGACTGGTTTTCCTGACGCATAAGGTTGGCAAGTTCATCTTTCACCGACTGAACCTGCGGACCAATAACGACCTGCAGGCTGTGCTCGTTAAGATGGACCACGCCAATAGCCCGATTGGCCTTGAGTACGGCATCGTCGACGCGTGACATATCATGCACTGACAGACGCAGGCGGGTGATACAGTTATCGAGACTGATAATGTTGTCGGCACCGCCCAGCGCACTCAGGATAACCGGTACGTTGTAGCCAGACTTGCTGCCGGTATTGACCGGCGCGGACTGAGGCAGAGATTCAGATTCGCGTCCCGGCGTTTTAATATTAAAGCGCATGATGGCGAAGCGAAAAATAACGTAATATCCGGCAAACCAAATGGCCGCGACGATAGGCACCAAATACCACTTGGTGGCGGTGCCGTGCAATATACCAAACACCACGAAATCGATAATGTTACCGTCTGTATTGCCGATTGTTACACCCAACAGTGACATCACGGTGAAGCCCAGACCGGTCAACAGCGCGTGCAGTAAATATAAAGCTGGCGCAACGAACAAGAACAGGAATTCGATAGGCTCTGTGGTGCCGCCCACGACGCAGGCCACGACGCCAGAAATCAGCAGGCCTTTAATCTTATGACGATTTTCGGGTTTGGCACAGTGATACATTGCCAGTGCCGCACCCGGTAATCCACCGAGGAAGGCCGGCATTTTACCTTGCGATAAAAACTGCGTCGCACTTTCTGAAAAACCATGGGTGGTTGGGCAGGAGAGCTGAGCCTGGAAGATGGTCAGTGCACCGCTGACTTCGCGTCCACACACGTCCATCGTGCCGCCCGCTTCGGTAAAGCGAATAATAGCGACCAGAATATGCTGTAGGCCAAAGGGCAGCAGCAGACGCTCACCGGTGCCGAAAATCATCGGGCCAAATACGCCAGCGTCATGAATCAAGCGGCCAAGGCCGGTAATTCCCGCGGCGAACCACGGCCAGATCAGCGGGACAACCAGTCCGCACAGTCCCAACACGACCGAGGTCACGATCGGCACAAAGCGCGTACCGCCGAAGAAGGCTAGCGCATCGGGCAGGCGGATAGTGTGAAAACGCTCGTGCAGCAGATAAACAATAATACCGACGATGACGGCGCCCAAAATACCGGTATCAATTGACTGAATCCCAAGAATATTCTGTATATTATTGGCTTTAAGAATCAGTGCATCGTTGCTGGGCAGAATGCCTTTAACCGTCAAATAGAAATTGGTGCCGAGGTTAAGCACGACGAAGCCGACAAAACCGGAGAAAGCGGCGACACCTTTGTTGTCGCGCGCCATACCCAACGGGATTGCCATGGCAAACATAACCGGCAAATAGCTAAATCCAAAAGAGCCAACTTTGCTCATCCAGATGAATACCAATTGGAACAATGGATGGCCGAGAGCAGGTAACAGCGTAATAACGTCATTACTGCTTAAGGAACTGCCGATACCGAGCATGATGCCGCAAAATGACAGCAGGGCGACCGGCAGCATAAAGGTCTTACCTAAACTCTGGAAAAACTCCCAGAGCGTAACGCGTTGATTTCGACTGGCTGGCATAAAAACTCCCTGCAGAAAAGTGGGCTGGGTTAACAAAGTTTTCAAGATTGCAAATGTGTGAACGGCGATAAGATAAAACGTTTTACCTAATTAATGCGTGTTGTGGCTCACATAATTAAATGTAAGCCTGATATGTGGTTTAAATTTAGGTTAAACGTTTTATCTTCAGCTGCTATAAAGGGATCTGGACGAGGCAGTTGCCTGGTTTAATGCATTCATAACAGGATTACGCGGTAAGTCATGAGTCATAAAAAAATCACTATTACTGATGTGGCACTCGCGGCCGGGGTCTCAGTGGCCACTGTCTCACTGGTGCTCAGCGGTAAGGGGCGGATTTCGCAAACCACCAGTGAGCGGGTAAATCATACGATTGACCAGCTTGGTTTTGTGCGCAACCGTCAGGCGAGTTCACTGCGTGGCGGCGAGTCAGGTGTGGTGGGCCTTATCGTGCGTGATATTTGCGAGCCGTTTTATGCTGAAATGACGGCGGGCTTAGGTGAGATGTTTGAAGCGCAGGGCAAAGTGCTATTTTTACTGCAAAGCGGCGCTGCCGCCAGCGGACTGGCGCGCTGTTTCGACACCCTGTTAACCCACGGGGTTGACGGAATTGTGATTGCTGGCGGTATTCACTATCTTAATGAAAACATGCGCGCCAAGGCATTGGAGCAGGGCGTGCCACTAATTTGCGCCTCCCGATCGGGCGGCACTGAGGGCGTAGATTTGGTACGTCCTGATAATATGCAGGCGGCCAAAATGGCCACGGAATACCTCATTCGCAAAGGGCATAAACAAATTGCCTATTTGGGTGGGCTAGGAAATTCGTTAACTCGTGCAGAACGGCTCGGCGGCTTTTGCGCCACTCTGTTGCAGTATGGTCTTCCTTTTCGCAGTGAATGGATTATAGAGTGTGATTATCAGCACCGGCTGGCCGCCGATGCGGCAGAAGATTTACTGCGCCGCTATCCAAAAATCAGCGCCATTGTGTGCCATAAATCTTCCGTGGCGCTAGGCGCCTATTTTGGCGTCTTGCGCACCGGTAATCAGGTAGCTGGCGGGTCACTCAACAGCCTGTTTCAAAAACAGGTGGCGCTTATTGGTATTGAGGACTCACCCGAATTGGCGCTGACAGAACCTCCGCTGACAGCGGTATCAAACTCTGCGCGTGAAATTGGTCATACCACTGCCAGAAGACTGTTGCTGCGCCTCGCAGGGCAGAATCTGGAAACTCAGGATATTATTATCCATTCGACGATCATTGAGCGGGGATCGGCTTAATATAAACTAATTAGGAGGTGTTGATGTTGGGCTATGATCTTATTTCAGTAAGGAAAATGAATTTTTCAAGACCATTACTGCCAGACACCCTAGAGAATGTTAGCCATGATTTTCCCGGCCTGGAAACAGGCGGTAAGAGGGTATTGAATGAGATAATGAATACCCCACAATCCCCCTCAATTAATCAGGGAATTTTCCAGATTAGAAAACAGGAAAAAACAAATTTATATCGAGGACCAGAGAAGGCGTGTTTTTAATCTTGAGTAGGTAATGTGACTTTAATGCGGCGCAAAGCCTAAACTTTGCGCCGTTGAACCGAGTAAATTACTGAGCAGGCGTGGTTGGCGCAACGGATGGTACCGGCGCGTCAGGCTGAGTCGGCACCGCTTGCTGCTGTGGCACTGGCTGAGCCGGGATTTCCGGTCCGCCAAATACGCCAAACAGGCCGGCAAACTGCTGCAAAGTCATTTTCTGACCATTTAAGTCAACCTGGTTGTCAGCATAGTGGAAAGTGCTGGTGATCGCGTTGTCTTGCAGGGTAGTCAGCTTGAACATCTGGCCCATTGCTGCCAATCCCTGAACCTGCTGCTTGGCCAATTTCTCGGCGTCGTCACCGCTGTAACCTTCAACTTTCGCGGTCTGGGTGGTCAGCTCGGTTGCCATATCTACCGGGATAGTCAGCTTGGCATCAACCTTGCTGAGCAACTGGGAAATCAGCTGATCTTCAGTCTGTGCTGGCGTGGTTGAGGCCGCAGGGTCTTTCATATCAAGCTGCAACGTGAAGGTACTTTCACCTTTGCTGTTTTTCCAGCTCAGTGGGTCAATGGTGATGCTTGGATTTCCCTTCAGTAAAATCGGCAGATTGGACAGCAGCATCGCGGTAACCTGCTGCTGATAAACCTGCGGGTCTAGCTGCTCGGACTGCTGCATCAGCTGCATAACCTGCTGATTGTATGTGTCAGAGAACTGCTTCAGCGCCTGTTCATCCAGCTTGTCTATTTTTAGACTGAGTTTGCCGGAACCAAAATCAGTGCCCTGAATTTTCAGTGAGTCCAGGCTGTAATCAATCTGGCCTTTCAGGTTTTGCTGCTCTTCACCAAAGTTGCTTTTCAGCTTGAAGCCCGCCAGCTGTGCAGCATCTTTGCCATCAATGTTGATACCGATATTGTCGACGTTCAGGCTGCCGTCGCCAACCGAGACCTTGAACTGGCCTTGATGGGTGTTACTTTTCAGGTTAAGACCCGACAGCGTTACTTTTTCAAGTTGGCCCCACTGATTTGGCGAGGTGAACGAGAAGCTGTCAGTTTTGGCGTCCAGGTCCATCTTCTGCATGTCTTTGGCAACGTCAAGATTGACTGTTGCACCGGCAAATTCGAATTTGCTGGTATTTTTCTGGTATTCGACCGGCAGAAGGTTGATCACCGAGGCCGTATCCCCGCTGTAGCCGACGCGGGTATCGGCGTTGACCGGAGATTTGCCTTTGGTAACGTCAAACAAGTCCTTCACCGTGGCGTTATTTTGCAGCTCGGAATGCACAGACGCCATGCTCGGGATCAGGTTGAATTTTTTAAGCTGTGCCGCCGGGAACGGACCGTGGTCAATAGATTCCAGGAAGGCAATTTCATCACCCTGTTTCAGGACATTTTCAGGCGCATCGCCGTCCGGCTGCAGCACAAATCGGACGCTGCTGCTAAATACACCTCGTTGATAGTCCTGATAAACCAGCTTGACGCCGGCGCGAGGATAATGCGCTTTTAGCTGAGTGTTGGCATCGGCAACCACTTCGCCCATGTGCTGCTCGAGCATCTTGCCGGTGTACCACGAAGTGCCTGTCCAGGCTGCGCCAAGTACAACAATGACGCTTACAGCGACTAACGATTTTTTCATAGTTCTGTTCATCCTTTTAACTACTATCTTTAACGACAGCCTAAATATCAGAACGTTAAGGTTATCAAACTTAACGCCATTCTGCTTTCATTGTGGTAGAAAAATCGCCCAAACGGCAAGCATTTAGGAAAATTGCCCCTTATGAACGTTTTTTTAATCAAAAGATATTAGCCTAGCTGGTTAAATACCCGCGCAATCCGGCCATTGCCACTGGCGATCACTGGGGAATCTAAGGCGGGGATATAACAAGATTCGCCTGGATGCAGCACAACCTGCTGCTCGCCTTTGTTGAGCACGGTTTGGCCTTCAACACAGAAGATAATGGCCGCGCTTGACTGAGCCAACGTTTGCGGTTCTGCGCCGAGCGTATGCAGCGAGAAGGCAAAATCTTCAACCGGGATCGGGAAACTCAGCTCATTGCCGTGCTGCTCCGGCGTGGTTAACAGCGTATTGGCCGGTTTTGCCACAAACTGTAAATTGGCCAATAGCTCGGGAATATCAATGTATTTTGGCGTCAGTCCGGCGCGAAGCACATTGTCAGAGTTGGCCATCACTTCCAGCGCTACGCCGTTGAGATAGGCATGCGGCGTTTCGGCATACAGGAACATCGCCTCGCCGGGCTGAAGTTCGATAACGTTGAGCAGTAAAGGCGAAAACAAGCCGCTATCGCCGGGGTAGTCGATGGCGATGCTGCGAATCGTATCCCAAGGCTCGCCGTGTTGGCTTTGCAGGGCATTATCAAGAATATCCAACGCCAATGATTTACTTTCACCACTCATGCTGAGCAGGGCGGCAAACAGCCTTTTGAGATGTTCAAAATCAGGGTTGATCAGGAAGCTGGCAATGTCCGGATGTGCACCTGCAACGGGCTGCAGCAGCGACTGAATTTCGCCCAGTTCACGGAAACCGTTCATTGCGGCAAACGGCGTGAGGGCAAAAACCAGCTCAGGTTTGTGATTGGCGTCCTTATAATTGCGTTCAGCCGCATCGATTGGCACACCGGCTTTGTTCTCTTTCTCAAAGCCGATAACGGCATTGCTTTTGCTCGGGTGAACCTGAATAGACAGTGCCTGACGGGCGCACAGCACCTTGAACAGGAACGGCAGTTCGCCAAATCGGCGGGCCACTTTCTCACCCAGATTGGCGTTTAAATCCTGGCTAATTACGTCACGCAGCGAGATTTGATTACCTTCGGCATCGACCACGGTAGAGCTGCTTTTAGGGTGAGCACCCATCCACAGTTCGGCCATCGGTTTACCGTCCGGATTGGGAATGCCATAGAGCTTGCTCAGTGCGTCAACACTTCCCCAGGCGTAATTTTGTACATTGTTATGCATCTTATTCATTAGTGGGTCTCAGTCTTAGAAAGAAATAGGTGACAAGTAAACAATGAGTAAAGTCGTTTTAGCAACTGATAATGAATAAAAAGTGCGATGGCAGCCAAATCCGATAATTCCTTCAACAACTGGTTAACCTTATGGTTATAATTGCCTATCCGTCGGCACGGCATTGGGAGCGTCGTCGGTACCCTGCAACCTATAATTTTTTGAAGAAACCGCGTAAGGAGACAGTAATGGCAGCTCATCGCATTGAAAAAGACTCAATGGGGCCAATCGAAGTTCCGGCAGACAAGCTTTGGGGAGCTCAGACCCAGCGTTCACTAGAGCATTTTCGTATTTCAGAAGAAAAAATGCCCAAAGCGCTGATCCACGCACTCGCTCAGACTAAACGTGCTGCCGCTACCGTCAACATGGATTTAGGTCTGCTGCCGTCCGAGCGTGGTAACGCAATCATTGCCGCCGCCGACGAAGTGCTGGCAGACAAGCACGTCACCGAGTTCCCGCTTTCTATTTGGCAAACCGGTTCCGGCACCCAAACCAACATGAACATGAACGAAGTGCTGGCTAACCGCGGCAGTGAAATCCTCGGCGGCGAGCGCGGCGAGGGTCGTTTGATTCACCCGAACGACGACGTGAATAAAAGCCAGAGCTCCAATGACGTATTCCCGACGGCAATGCACGTTGCAGCGGTGGTTTCAGTTCGCGAACACCTGATCCCAGAATTGAAAGAGCTGCATAAAACGCTGAGTGATAAAGCAGAAGCGTTTAAAGATATCGTTAAAATTGGTCGTACTCACTTGCAGGACGCCACACCGCTGACCCTAGGTCAGGAAATTTCCGGTTGGGCTGCCATGTTGGCACATAGTCTGGTGCACATTGAAGCCAGTATCCCGCACATTGCCGAACTGGCGTTGGGCGGCACGGCGGTAGGCACCGGTTTGAACACTCACCCTGAATACGCCGTGCGCGTGGCCAAGGCGATTGCCGACCTGACTAAACAGCCGTTTGTCACTTCGCCAAACAAATTTGAAGCCTTGGCTACCTGTGACGCCTTGGTTCACGGCCACGGTGCGTTGAAGGGCCTTGCAGCCTCACTGATGAAAATCGCCAACGACGTTCGCTGGTTGTCTTCAGGCCCGCGCAGTGGCATTGGTGAAATCTCTATCCCTGAGAATGAACCAGGCAGCTCGATCATGCCAGGCAAAGTTAACCCGACGCAGTGTGAAGCGATGACCATGCTTTGCGCACAGGTGTTAGGTAACGACGTTGCGGTTAACATTGGTGGCGCGTCGGGTAACTTTGAGCTTAACGTATTCCGTCCAATGGTGATCCATAACTACCTGCAGTCAATTCGCCTGCTGGCCGACGGCATGCGCGGTTTCAATGAACACTGTGCGGTAGGCATCGAGCCAAATCGTGACCGCATCACCCAGCTTCTCAACGAATCGCTGATGCTGGTTACCGCCTTGAACACCCACATCGGCTATGACAAAGCGGCAGAAATCGCTAAGAAAGCCCATAAAGAAGGCCTGACCCTGAAAGCCTCAGCGTTGAAGCTGGGTTACCTGACTGAAGCTCAGTTTGATGAGTGGGTTCGTCCGGAAGACATGGTTGGCAGCATGAAAAAATAAGCCCTTTTTTATAAGTTTATAAAAAATTAGCTTATAAGACATTGCTTTACTCACAGCTCTGCCTCTCAACAGGCAGAGCTTTTTTTGCTTTAAATCGGCTGATCGGTATAAAGATGCAGGCGTTTAATCAACAGATTTAATGCCTGAGACTCCGGCTTGTATTTATGCTTAACCGCACCAGCGTCGTAGTTTGGCAGTTCACCAAGCTTGGGAATTTGCATCACCGGGCCGCGTGGACAAAGCGCAATAAAGGGTGAAGGGCAGGGATGTTGCACCTGTTTTTGGCTATTTCGATACCATACGCGCGCAATCGGCTGTACTTTGACCGGTCGTTTTATTTTTAAAATGGCATGTGCGGGCAGCCTCTGCACGTCATTTATCTCTCGAGTCACGTTCGCCATCCACTGTTCACGCGTGTAAGGCGGCACCGATCGGCCTGCGGCGAGGCTCTTTTCAAGCTGTGTTAGCAATTCATCGCGACTCAGATTCTTAATAATGTGCTTATTAGCCCAGCCGAACCTGACGGAGTCCGGTTCCAGCAGATAGCCAATCGATCGGTAGGCATTTAGGGTGATCAGACCGCGCAGCTGACTGTGTACAAAATCAAAGCGTTGATCGGCAGGTAAACCGGACTCCACGGTAACAATGTGTTCAAGTTCACTCTTGAGCTTATTAACTTCCTGTATCAATAGCTGAGCCGCCTGATACTCGGCCTGATCGACCGCATAGCACAGTACGCCAGGAAGCCTGACAGCTGATTTACTGCTGATATTCAAACCGTTATGATGGATAAACAATTTTTGAAAATGCTGCAAAGCCATCTGGTGGGCAGCCTCATCCTGATGAGCGGTAACCTCGATTATCGAGGCAGGATTGTGCTCGTTACCTTTTTCAATATCAGGAAGAGAAAATACCCTTGCCTGCAGTAATTCCAGTTGATTAAGAAAGCGAGCCAAGTCCGCCGTCGACAGTTCCAACTCCTTAAAACACTCGTTTAAGCGCAATTTCAAATCGTAGCTCGCCATTACCCCTCCAATTAGTTACAACATACAATATAGTACAGTAACCTTGATGGTGCACACTTATGCTTCTGAGTAAAAATGATGTTTGCCATAAGCATCAACCAACACAACTTAGTTACAACATGCATTTTGTGGTTAATAAAATGCCGTGCGCACCTCAGCGTCTAAGCTTGATTCGCTGAGTAAAACAGTAGGGGATTTGAACGTGAAGCGAGGTGGGTTGTGGGGAAAAGGTTGCGTGACATAATTTACGCGACTCAACCCTTTTAGCACTCTGTGAGACATTTCAACTGCGGATAATGCGAGATTCAGGCAGTTTCATAAGCCGATACCCAATTGCTATCGCAATGACCAGCATTACGCAAATATAGCCAGTGATCCCTGTCCAAGAGAATTTATTCCAGAAAACACCGCCTAAAGTCCCCGCGACGCTAGAACCTGCGTAGTAGCAAAATAAGTAAAGCGATGACGCCTGACCTTTGGCTCGGCGGGCACGTTTGCCAATCCAGCCGCTTGCTACCGAGTGAGCGGCAAAGAATCCCGCCGTAACCATCGCCATGCCAATAAACACTAACCAAACCGAAGTGAAAGCGGTGATCAATATTCCGACCAGCATCATAACCAATGCACCTATCAGGATAGGTCCGCGGCCATAGACAGCGGTCAATGCACCGGCTTTAGGTGAGCTATAGGTTCCCATCAGATAAGCAATCGATAGAATACCGACCAGCGCCTGACTAAGATGATAAGGCGCGCCAAGCAGTCGATAACCAATGTAGTTGAACATGGTCACGAAGCTGCCCATCAAGAGAAATCCCTCGGCAAACAGTAGGGGAAGCCCGCTGTCACGCCAGTGAATTTTGAAATTTATTACCAGCTTGCGCGGGCTCAGTGAACTGGCTCGAAAATGACGAGAGGCGGGGAGTATTTTCCAAAACATGCTGGCAGAGAGCAGGGCTAACACGCCGATAAAGGCAATAGCGATGCGCCAGGAAACAAAATCGGTAAGTACGCCGGTCACCAGACGACCGCTCATACCGCCTATTGAATTGCCACTAATGTAAAGCCCCATTGAGAAGGCTACCACGCTAGGGTGTATCTCTTCACTTAGGTAAGTCATGGCAACGGCAGCAACGCCGCTTAAAGACAAGCCAACCAATGCGCGCATCACCAAAATAGCGTGCCAACTGGTCATCACTGAGCAGATTAGCGTACAAACGGCGGCCAGCATCAGGCCTACAACCATTACATTTTTGCGTCCGACTGCATCCGATATAGGGCCGGTGAACAGTAAACCGATTGCCATCAGGCCTGTTGCCGCAGAAAGTGAAAGGCTGCTGGCTGCCGGTGATACGCCAAAGTCCTGCGAGAGCACGGGCATTATCGGTTGGACACAGTAAAGCAGGGCGAAGGTTGCCAAACCAGCCGAGAACAAAGCCAGCGTCACGCGAATAAACTGTGGTGTACCACGTTTAATGAACAGGTCTTTTTCTTGCGGCGATACGTGCGGAGTTGAACCTTGCAGTTCGTCATCATTTACCGATTGGCCAGCCGCGTGAGTAACGGACTGCCGACGCGTGATGTTCACTTTTAATCCTTAGTAAAATACTTTGAAACTATAACGGAGGTGTTAAAAAATTTTACTCAGGTTTGAATACTTTTTCTAATATATTAATTACTACAGTTTGATACTTTAAAGATATCAATGGAGATTATGTGAATAATATTGAACTAAGGCATCTGCGCTATTTTATTGCCGTGGCCGAGGAGCTCCATTTTGGCCGTGCCGCGGAGAAGCTCAACATGTCTCAACCCCCCTTGAGTCAGCAAATTCAGTCGCTCGAATTGCAAATTGGCGCCGTTTTGCTTTTGCGTAATAATCGCAGCGTGCGACTCACTCAGGCCGGAGAAATGTTTCTGAAAGAGGCTAAGGCTATTGTCGATAAAGTACATGACATCTCGGAACAGGCTGCGAGGATCCATCGTGGTGAGGAAGGGAAATTGACCATTGGACTCACCTCGTCTGCGCCATTTCTTAAGAAAATATCGCGCACTTTTCAACGATTCCGTATGGCTCATCCCCAGGTTAATATCCGCATAGAAGAGTTAAACAGTCAGCAGCAGATGGCGCCGCTGGTTGCTGGCACGCTCGATCTCGGTGTTATGCGCAACGGCGTATTGCCAGACGTGCTACAGCACCACATGCTCAGGTCAGAACCTCTTGTTGCAGTAGTCCCCGCGGATCACCCGCTGACAAAACTCCCTATGGGTGAACTAACTTTTAGTCATTTGGCCGATCAGCCGTTCGTCTTCTTCTCAAAAGATGTGGGCACGTCATTATATGACGATATTCTTCATCGCCTTGCTCAGGCAGGCATCACGCCTTTTATCACGCAAGAAGTCGGGGAAGCGCTAACCATTATCGGCCTTATTTCGGCCGGTTTAGGGGTTTCAATCCTGCCTGCTTCCTATAAAAGGATCCAGGTTGACGGTGTAAAATATCTTTCGTTTAAAGATGAGCAGGTTAATACGCAAGTATGGTTAGTCAGCCATCGGCACCGGCCACTTTCTGCGCCTGCCTTGGCGCTGGCAAAAATGATGATGGAGGAGGGCGATTAAAGGGGAAATGCTGAAATTTACTGCGTTGGCAAAGGGATTGTGTGCTCTAAATCACATATCGAATCAAATAGTTGAAGATAAATGACAAAAGCCACAACATAACCTTTAATATTTATTTCGAAGCGCGAAAAATAACGAGGCAAGTTGAGTGATAGTGGAAGGCCAGCCGGGACACATCGACCAAATCAAGCAGATTAATGCCGGTACAGTCTACCGACTAATAGACCAGTTTGGTCCAATTTCCCGCATCGAACTCTCCAAGAAGGCGCAGCTCGCTCCGGCCAGTATCACCAAAATTGTTCGCGAGCTTTTGCAGGCGCATTTAGTTCAGGAAACTGAATATCAAGAGCCTGGCAGCAGAGGCCGTCCCGCGGTGGGGCTTATTCTGGACACACAGGCATGGCATTACCTTTCTGCACGCATCAGTCTGGGCACACTTACCCTAAGCCTGCGAGACCTGAGCAGTCAATTGGTCGTTGAAGACATCGTACCTCTCCCCGCCGAAGACTCCGTGCCTTTCCTGGACCGCATTGTTGCACACATCGACAGCTTCTTTATTCGCCATCAGCGCAAACTTGAGCGCCTCACCGCCATGGCGATAACATTGCCGGGCATGATTGACGCACCGCGTGGCATTATTCAGAAAATGCCTTTCTATCCCGTAGAATCAGTGCCACTGGGACCCGTGTTGGCCGAACGCAGCGGGCTGCCGGTGTTTATTCAGCATGACATTGCAGCATGGACCAAAGCTGAATCGTTGTATGGTGCATCGCGGGGCTTTCGCAACGTTATTCAGGTGGTTATTGACGATAACGTCGGCGCAGGTGTTATCACCGGCGGTCAAATATTACACGGCAATACTAGCAGCGTGGTGGAGATTGGGCACACTCAAGTCGATCCCTACGGTAAACGCTGTTACTGCGGCAATCACGGGTGTCTTGAGACTCTTGCCAGCATTGATAATATCCTCGAACTTGTTCGTCAGCGACTTGCCGTGGCCAATAACTCACTGCTGAATTCGCAGCCCATTTCGGTAGAAAATTTATGCGATGCAGCTAACCGCGGTGATGCTCTGGCGCGCGACGTTATCATCGGCGTGGGGCAGAACGTGGGCAGAATTCTGGCGATTATGGTTAACCTGTTTAATCCAGAAAAAGTTTTGATCGGCTCACCGTTGAATCAAGCAAAATCTATACTGCATCCGGCGATTATGTCCTGTATTCAACAGCAGTGCTTACCCGCTTACAGCGAGAATATTCAAATGGAATCTACCCAGTTCTTTAACCACGGAACTATGCCCGGCGCTGCGTTAGTAAAAGATGCAATGTATAACGGTTCACTTCTGGTTAAGCTGTTACAAGGTTAGATATCTGTTGTAAGAGCAGCTTCCCAAAGTTAAGTCTTCGAAAATTTATCTCACGATCTGCCTAATACCCATTAACACGATCACGCTGCCGCAGAAGCGGTCTATGACTTTTTTTGCTCGTCGATAGGCGGTGGAAATGGCAGGCAATGAAAGCATAATGGCGACAGAACCATACCACAGCGTAGCGACAATGCCGACGACTGCCAGCATCGAAATAAAGGTTCCTGAAGAGACGTGAGCAGGGGCTGCGGTTGAAAAAATGGCCGCATAGAACGCCATTGACTTTGGATTGCCGATATTCGTAATAACACCTTGAACAAATGATTGTCTGAAATTATCAGCCACTGCCTTATTATTTAAAACAGCTGACGTGTTTCCCGCATTAATAATGAGTCGCGAACCAAACCAGATTAAATATCCCGCCCCCAGTATTTTTACAACCAGCGCAACCCACGGAAATGCAGCAAAAACGATACCAATTCCTGCAATAGCACAGCTGGCCCAGAATATATTAACCACAACAATCCCGGCAACCAGTGCGAGTGCTGACGCCCGTGTAGAAGCTACGGCCTTGTGCACCACGGCAACAAAATTAGGACCCGGGATCACAACGCCGGCGAGGTAAATGGCAAGAACAGTAAACACCGCATGAGTATCGACCATAACGACCTTAAAAGAGAGTGACTATAATAGTGATTGGGTATTTTGCTGTTATACCACAACAAAACCTTAACTCGACAAAACATTGCGCTAACGCAAGTTGCTCTCTTTAACAATCACCTAGAATTTATGCATATTTGGTCATTTAAAATACACATTTGCCGCTTTCTCCCAAGGCGATTAATTATTAAGTGGAGTCATTCTGGAGTAAACTGGACTATGTTAACGCACTTTTTTGTAACGGGTACGGATTCCCGTGTAGGTAAAACCATTGTTTCTCGCGCTCTTTTACAGGCTATGTCAGCGCAGGGAAAAATTGTGCTAGGTTATAAACCTATTGCAACCGGTAGTCAGGAATTGGCGGATGGTGTACGTAATAAAGATGCGGTAACCCTACAAAAATCCTCCTCGATATCCTACCCGCTAGCAAAAATAACCCCTTTTGCCTTATCCGATGAGGACATTTTCACCAGCGAACTGCCGCTAGACCTCTTTGAACAGATAACGGCAGGCCTCCAGTTTATGCGTCTCGAGGCCGATACTGTAGTGGTCGAAGGCTGTGACGGATGGCGAACGCTCATCACCCCAGGGCAGTCCTACTCTGAATGGGTGGTGCAAACCCGAATGCCGGTTGTTTTAGTGGTGGGCATTCAGGAAGGCTGCGTGAGTCAGGCATTAATGGCGGCGCAGTCTATTATTGCTGATGGCGTTCACCTTCTAGGATGGGTTGCCAATAGAATTAATCCCTGCCTGGCACATTATGGCGAAACAATTGCCGCTATTAGGCAAAATATTGCGGCTCCCTTGTTAGGTGAAATACCTTATCTGCCACGCGCCGAGTCGCGCGAAATGGCCAAATTTCTCGACCTGTCTCCCTTGGTCGGTCAATCGTCCTTAGTGGCGGCTGCGTCTAGCCATAAATAAATAGTTCTTAAACGAGCAGAACGGCCGGAGGAGCTTATTCCTGTGGCCTTTTGGTTGACTTATCCTATGTCACTTACTGTGCTACGGCACAAGGTGATACATTAGCTACCTGTCCGTAACTCGTCTTTCAATACAAATAAATTCGATATTTATTTCTAATAAATTGCCTGGTTCTCTCTCCCAAATTGATACGATAAGCGCGAATCGCGTCATAGGTCGCTGATATACTGACCTGCAGAACAAAACAGGAGAAAGACCATCGCTACTAACACCTTACCTGACATCCACGTCGACAGCCGTCACCGTCCCTTAGTCCTTACTGCCTGCATGCTGTCAATGTTTATGGCAGCGGTCGAAGTGACCATTGTTGCCACCGCGATGCCAAGTATTATTGCCGAACTTGGTGGTTTTTCGCTGCTTGGCTGGGTGTTCGCCATTTATTTGCTGACCCAGGCTATCACTGTGCCGATCTACGGCCGATTGGCGGACCTTTATGGCTGCAGAAAAATGTTTTTTATCGGCACGTTTCTTTTTCTGAGCGGCTCCGTGCTGTGTGGATTCGCGCCCTCATTGGTGTGGATGATTGCCTTTCGCGCGTTGCAGGGGTTAGGTGCCGGGGCTATTACTCCGGTGGCAACGACGCTGATTGCCAACATTTATGGTCCTCATGAGCGAGCAAAAGCACAGGGGTATCTTGCCAGCGTGTGGGGCGTTTCTGCGATTATTGGCCCGCTGTTGGGCGCGTTTATCGTGCAGCATTTTCACTGGTCGATTGTATTCTGGATTAATCTCCCCATTGGCGTTGTCGCGATGATCATTTTGGCGCGCTACTTACCCGCTGAAGAGGCCAAAAAACAGCACGCGCTGGATATGGCAGGCACGGTTTTGCTTTCAACCGCTGTCGCCGCGTTACTGCTTGCGCTGCTGCAGGCAGAGACTTTTGGCTATTACTCGCTGCTGCTGGTTGGTGTTGCATTGCTTGCAACACTGCTGCTCATTCGCCAAGAGCGCAGGTCGCCAGAACCGCTATTCCCTTTATCGTTGTGGCAAAACAAAGTCGTGGTCGCGGGTAATATTGGCGGATTAGTCATTGGTGCCAGCATGATGGGAATAAGCGCATTTCTACCCACTTATGTGCAGGGCGTTCTGGGTGGTTCACCGCTACAGGCAGGCACTACGCTGGCGCTGATGTCGATTGGCTGGCCTTTGGCCAGCACGCTTAGCGGCAATTTAATGCAGGCCACCTCGTATCGATTTACCGTCATGCTTGGTGCGCTGCTTTTAGTGGCGGGTAGCCTGTCGCTATTGATGTTAACGGCAGACTCAGGATTGGCGTGGGCGAGATGCGCTTCATTTATGATTGGAGCCGGGATGGGGCTGTGTAATACCACGTTTTTAGTCTCTGTGCAGAACTCGGTAGAAGCTTCGGTGCGCGGTATCGCAACCGCCTCTACACTGTTCACCCGTATGCTTGGCTCCGCGCTAGGTACGGCAATACTGGGAGCAACGCTGAATCTTAATTTGCAGCACCGCTTACCGGCGCTCCAAGACCCAGTACAGACGTTGATGGATAAACCGTTAAGGCAGCAATTATCCTCCCATCAACTGGGGCACATTATCGAACAAGTTTCGGCGTCACTGCATTGGGTATTTATTCTTGCGGCGGCAATATCGATATTCGCACTGGCTGCAGCACTGCTTATTCCAGCAGGCCAGCGGCCGGTGCAAAGCAAAAAGTAATTTCACTGGTTACCTCGGCCTTTTATCAAAAGCATTATCAGGAAGAAAAAAATGCACACCAGCCAGCCTATTATTAAGTTGGTAAGTCGTAATAGAAAAATATTGTTAACCTTTTTGGTGGGGATACTGGTCACCTTGCCTTTATTGACCCATAAAGTTTACTACCAGGATGATTATTATCGCATCATGGGGGGCAGTGGAAGTTATTGGCTCAGTAACGGCAGACCCATAACTTGGCTATTAAATGAGTTACTCAGATTCAGCTCAGTGATAAATGACGTTTCCCCGCTGCCGCTGCTGTTGGGACTGGGGTCTCTGGCGGTGGCCAGCGTCATTTATGTTGAAAAACTGGAGTTGCCCCTCAAGGGTTACTGGCCTTTGGTGCCAGCGCAGTTTATGACTCTCAATCCGTTTCTTGCGCAGTCGATGCTCTTCTCCTACGACTCGATGACGATGCTGCTTGCCGTCGCCTTAGCGTTGATTGCCAGTCTGTCGTTGAGTCTTTCTAGAATTAAACACGTACTGTTGACTACGGCGCTGCTGCTAATAACGATGATGACCTATCAGACAGGGTTAAATATTTATATCGGCTGCGTAGTTATAATGACGGTGAGCCTGTGGAGCCGACAACAAAACTCGCTCGGATTCTTAAGTGACAAGCTTTTTGCCTGTATTGCGGCGGTACTGATTTATAAACTTGTTATCGTTAACCTGCTGCCCACTGATGAATACAGTCTGCAACACAGTAAAATAGTGTCATTAGGCCCAGACATGGTGCCTATTCTTTCGCGCAATATAGTTCAATTCTTTGACCTGTATATGAGTGCTTTTCCAGGACTCAGAGTCTTGCTAATTGTTCTTCCATTGGCCATCTTATTCGTTGGATTGCTAAGACTATTTTTTTTAACAACTCTGCGTCGACCGGTCATCTCTGCCAGATTTAGGGTGGCCAGCGGTTTGTTGCTTTTAGCCGCACCGGTCGTTGTTATCGCCACCGTTTCAGGACTTTCAACAATTTTGGCGAGCCCGGTATTTGTTCCACGCGTCATTATTGCCTCCAGCTGCCTGTTTTTGTTCTGCTTCTACGTAAGTATTAAGGCATTCCCCTCGGTAAGCCGTTTTATGGCAGGCTTATACTGCGTGCCGCTACTCTATTTCATGGTGATGATGATCTCCTGCTTTAATACGGCAGTAAACACCCAGAGCTACACGGTAAACGTTATTCAACAGATTAAAGCCGACCTGTCACATATATCGCAGGATGAAGCCACCAGTCTCGCTTTTATCGGTCAACTTGGCCAATCGCCAGACGTCCAGCCGAGCCTGCGTGCTTTTCCGTTGATTGGTATTATTCAATTGCCCATGCTGGTCGAATCTTACTCGTGGGGCTATTACCCGCTGTTTTGGGGGCAAAATATTAGAATGGGGTTCAGCAATACCACGCCTGAGATGAAAGCTTTTAAGCCTGAACGTTATCTGGCTCAGAGTTGTGATTATCGTTTGTTTATTTACCAGAAAACGGCGGTGTTTGATTTACGTGACGGGTGCCCACCGGCAAGTGATGGCAGGCGTTAAGTGCTACACCAACCAAATCTGCGAAATATTGCATAAAAAAAGGGCCTAAGCGCTGTACGGCTTAGGCACTGCATTACATTTTAAAGATAATTATTGTGCTGCTGCGTCCTGACTGGTGCCGGTTTTCGGGTTTGAAGTGGTGTCATCAGAGCCGTCAGACGTTTTGCTATAGACGATTTTTTGCGTGTCGTTATCACAGTGGCCGACCACTTGACCACTGGCCTTATCGGCCTGATCATTGGCGACGATGTCGAGTTTAAAGCCGGACTCCGGCAACCCATTTGCCACAATTTTCTTGGTGATATCAGCTTTAACGCTGTCGCATGAGGCCATTGCAGCCAGTGGAGACAGCGTTAACAAAGCCAGTCCAATCACTAAAGTCTTTTTCATAATGACGTCCTTTTTAAAAAGATTGTATGCAAAGTTTAGCAGTGAACTGCAATCTTTTGACTACGGCAATCAACAACAACATCAATTAGCTAAAAAATAAATTATGGCGCCAGTAGCTGTGTGCCGGTACGGCGGTCCAGGCAGCGCTGGGTGGTAGGTTCCCAATAGGCATTCACATTCTGGCTGGCATTGCATCTATCGCGCAAGTCAACGGAACGGTCATACTTGGCATTATCTTTTTCCTGGCGATTGATTTTCTGATCGCGCAGTGTACGAGTGGCGTTCCATTGCTCTTTGCTTTGACGCGCTTCTTCATTGCTCATTGCATTATTGCCGTTACCACCAAACACACAGGTACCGCCTGCACAGTTGGTTTCGGCATGAGCGGCAACTTGCCAGGTACCTGACAGCACCAGCAAAGCGACAGGCAACATGCGGCGCAGCAATCGAGACATAACTGTTGTATTCATTAGCTCATCCTTATAGGTTTACACATCGCTAGCGCGATTACTGAAATTATACCACCCTGACTGCATACGTCACCTAAAGTCGGGAAGACGGTTTATATACGATTGAACTTACGGAGTCAGTCTTACCTTAATGTTTAAAACGACGCTGCTGTTTTTTGCCACTGCACTGGCCGAAATTATCGGCTGCTATCTGCCTTATCTTTGGTTACGAAGAGGGGGGGACATTTTGCTATTGCTGCCCGCGGCAGCAAGTCTGGCGCTTTTTGTCTGGTTACTGACCCTGCATCCGGCGGCCAGCGGGCGCGTGTATGCCGCCTATGGTGGCGTTTATGTGATGACCGCGCTGCTGTGGTTGCGATACGTTGATGGCGCTAAACTGGCCACCTCGGATTGGGTGGGTGCACTCGTTGCCTTGGCAGGCATGCTCATTATTATCTCCGGTTGGAAGTCCAACTGAGTCATTGATTTAAATAGAAAAGGGCACCTTACTAAGGCGCCCATTGTCGTACCACCCAAAGCAGCATTACGCGTCGCGGTGAACGCGCAGTCCCGCCAGTGATTGGCTGACCGGCATCATCTCGATTGAGTTAATGTTAACGTGTGCAGGCAGCGTAGAGGCCCAGAACACTGATTCAGCCACGTCTTCTGCGGTCAGCGGGTTGGTTTTATCATAAGTCTGACCGACCTTGGTATCGTCACCTTTAAAACGCACGTTCGAGAACTCGGTGCCGCCGCACAGGCCCGGTTCAATATTGGTGACGCGTACTTTAGTGCCAAACAGGTCGGTACGCAGGTTAAGGCTGAACTGACGCACAAACGCCTTTGTCGCGCCATAAACGTTACCGCCTGAATAAGGCCAGTTACCGGCGGTCGATCCAATATTGATTACGTGACCCACGTTGCGTTCAACCATTCCCGGCAACACGGCGCGAGTGACGTAGACCAAGCCTTTGGTATTGGTGTCGATCATGGTTTCCCAATCATCCAGTGACGCTTTGTCCGCTGTTTCCAACCCCAGCGCCAAACCGGCGTTGTTGACCAGCACATCAATGCTTTGCCATTCGGCGGGTAACGAGGCTATGGCCTGTTCGATTGAAGCGCGATCGGTAACGTCTAGCTGCGTCACATACAGCGCATCGCCCAGCTCCGCTTTCAAATCGGCTAAACGTTCTTTACGACGGCCCGTCGCGATTACCTGGTGTCCTGCATTAACAAATTTGCGTGCAATAGCGGCACCAAATCCGGCTGTTGCGCCGGTTACAAAAACGATCATCTCTGATTTCCTTAAAATAATAAGCCCTGCGCGCAGGGCAAAGATTACGACATAAGCTTGCAATTATTAATAACACAGAGTGGAGGAAAGCAGCTATCTCTCCTTCACCGTTGAAATATTACGAAGCGACTTTTTTCTTCTGGCGAATTTCATCACCGTCCTTGGCATTCAGCGTTAGACTGTCAAGCATGCCCAGCAGCGCGAAACATCCCACGATAATAAACGCCAGACGAAAACTACCCAGCGAGGTGCCACTGCTTACCACCGGTTCAAAGTGCTCGGCAACACGCAGCGCCAGCGCGCCAATGGCGATCCCCAGGCCCGAGGAGAGCTGTTGAGCGGTATTAAACAACGTATTGGCACCGCCCATTTGTGCACTAGGCACCTGCGAAAAAGCCAGCGTATTGATGGCGGTGAACTGCATAGAGCGGGTCATGCCGCTCACAAACAGCAAAACGAAGGTCAAACTCGTTGGCACCGACGGTGTCAGAAATGCACAGGCGAAAATGGTCAGCGCATTCAGAAATCCATTAACCACCAGAATGCTTCTAAACGGAAAACGGAACAGAATGGCTGAGGTAAAAGGCTTCATAGCCAAATTACCGGCAAATACCGACAGCACCAGCAAGCCGGCGTTAAAGGCACTCATACCGTAGCCGAGCTGGAACAATAACGGCAGTAAGAAGGGCAATGAACTAATCGCAATGCGGAACAGTGAACCGCCAATTATTGTTACGCCGTAACTTTTTATTTTCATCGCCACCATTGGCAGCAGTGGATGCACCGAATTTAATGAGTGTTTAACCGCCAAGACCCCAACCGCAAGGCTGCCAATTACGCAAAGCGAGGGCAGCCAGTAGCTTGCACCGCCTTTATTAAACAGATCCAGTCCAAACATTAACCCCAGACAAGCAACGCCGGTAAGGATGAAACCCGTCACGTCGAAGGGCACGCCTTTTTCACCTTTTTCATTAGGGATAAGTTTAATGCTTAACAACAGGGCAATGATACCGAGCGGCACATTGAGAATAAAAATCCAGTGCCACGAAGCATAGGTGGTGATAAATCCGCCCAGTGGCGGCCCGAGGATCGGTGCAACCAGACCCGGCCAGGTAATGGTGGCAATTGCCTTGATCAAATCACCCTTAGCGGTATTTCGCAGGACCACCAGCTTACCGACCGGCACCATCAAGGCACCAGAAAATCCTTGCAGCATACGGGCTGCGGTGAAAGTGGGCAGGCTGGTGCTCATCGCGCACAGCACGGAAGAGAGGGTAAATAAGATAATCGCCAGCGCGAAAATGGTCCGTGTTCCAAAACGATTGGCAATCCAGCCGCTGGCAGGAATGAACACCGTCAAGGTCAATATATAGGCCGAAACGCCGATGTTTAAGTCGATCGCATGCACGCCAAACGCTTCAGCCATCTTGGGCAGCGCGGTGACGATAACCGTGGCATCGAGGTTTTCCATAAAAATGGCGCCTGCGACGAGCAGTGGCAAACCATAACCGCCTGGAAGTGAAAGTTGTTTCATTGGCATAGCGCCTGAATATAAAGGAAAGCCCCTGACCTGAACATGAATAAGTCCCTGAATAATAGCTGTAATAGTGCTTAGCTTTTGCTTAATAGTGAAAAAAGAAAGACTGAAAATCAAGAGCTGAGCATAGCGCATCAGAGGAAGGGATCAACCGCTGGACTTTGGCATATCGTGTGATAAGTCCAGCGGCCGAGTTTTAGATTTCTTGTAAGCGACTCCCCGATGCGGCGTCAAACAGATGAACACCTTCGCTGCGGGCCTCGAGGCTCAGCGGGGCGTCGACGGTTACGCGCGCGCGACCCGCACACTGAACGTGCACCGGGAACCCACTCCAGTCGATATGCATCAGGCTGCTTTCGCCGGTCACCTCCAGCAGTCGCAGTGTGGCCGCGGGCTGGGTGCTGTGTTCGACAAGGTGGATGTCATGCGGCCGCAGACCCAGCGTAACGGGTTTACCCGCCGATTGCTGCGCACTTTGACGCCATTTTTCCGGCAGCGGGAACCACAAATTTTCACACTGTACGCCCTGCAGCCCATTCTTTTCGCTGAACGTGCCGTTGAAAAGATTCATCGGCGGAGAGCCGATAAAACGCGCCACAAAGGTGTTAACCGGGCGATCATAAATTTCCAGCGGATCGCCCTGCTGCACGATAAATCCGTCTTTCATCACCACGATACAGTCAGCCAGCGTCATGGCCTCAACTTGATCGTGAGTGACATAGACCGTGGTGGTACGAAACTGCTGATGCACCGATTTTATTTCAGCGCGCAGCTCCATTCTCAGCTGTGCATCCAGGTTCGATAACGGTTCATCAAATAGAAAAACCTTAGGACTGCGCACCAGCGCGCGTCCCATTGCTACACGCTGGCGCTGACCGCCGGAGAGATCTTTAGGCAGCCGCTTCAACAGGTGGTCGATCCCTAACACCTTGGCGGCTTGCAACACTTTTGTTTGCTGCTCGGCCTTAGGCACACGCTTCACCTGCATGTGAAACGCCATATTTTCGGCCACCGTCAGGTGCGGATACAGCGCATAACTTTGGAACACCATAGCGATGTCGCGGTCCGCGGGGTCGAGATTGTTGATCTGTTTGTTATCAAGCAAAATATCACCGTCAGACACCGACTCTAATCCCGCCAGTAGGCGCAGCAGGGTCGATTTACCGCATCCTGACGGTCCGACCAGCACGGTAAAACTGCCGTCATTAATCGTCAGGTCGAGAGGTTTAAGCACCTGCTGTTTGCCATAGTTCTTAGCGACTTTAACCAGTTCAACGCTTGCCATTTATTGTCCCTCCCGTGAGGTGACCGATGAGGATTGAGCGAAAAGTGTTTGCCAGTCGGGGTACTGACGCGGTGAACTGCTAATAGCCGCGCTGGCAACGCGAATACCCCAGTGCAGTGCCGTTGCGCTGTCTAAACCGTAAACCAGCGCAGAAAGATAACCGGCGTTAAAACTATCGCCCGCACCAATGGTATCAACCACCTCAATAGATTCAGCCAAATCATAAATATGCCCCTCAGCCGACCAGCAGTGTGCACCGTCGGGACCGCACTTAATGATGCAGCTTGCACCGGCAGCCATTGCCGACAGCAATTTTTCAGCGGCGGCAGGCAGGCTGTCACAGCCGCTTAGACCCAAGGTTTCTACTTCGTTAAGCAGCAGGGCATCGCAGTAGATTAACCACGGTAAAATCTGCTCGCGTAGGGCGTCACTCCAGTCCTGTGGCGGCCAGCCAGTATCGACCGCGACCTGATAACCGCGATTTTTAAGCTCAGCCAGCAGTGCCGGATACTGTGTAAACAGTGCGGTACACAAAAAAGTGCCACACAGCAGTACCCAATCGCCAGGGCGGGCTACCTGCGGCAGCTGTTGCAGCACATCTTCCATACTCAGGCGAACTATATGCCCTTGATTACTAAAGAAGGTCCGCTCATGATCGGGGTGTGTCACGCCAAAGGTCAGCGAGGTTTCACAGGCGTACTGCGGCCACTGCGCCGCACTGGTTGAAAACATCTCCGCCAGCCAGGGCGTAAACTGGTCATTGCCCTGATTAGCAACCAAACGGTGGGGCGTATCCAGCGCCGCCAGCGCCAACGCGCAGTTTCCCGCCGATCCACCAGGGCGAAGAGAACTGCTTTCAAGCATGGCTTCTGTGCCTTTTTGCGGCCATTGGTCGAGCGTGCTCATGATTAAATCAACATTCAGGTTACCCACCACAAACAGCTGGGCCTGGGTTTCAGGTTTTTTCATACGACTCTCTGTTATCTGTGCGGGTAAACTTAGCCTTTACTGCCGCCGCTGGTTAAACCGCTAACCAACGTTTTTTGCAGCCACAGGGCAATAAATAGCGGAGGAACGGCGGCCAGAATACCGACTGCGGCAATCAGGCCGTCGTCCGTTGCGCGTCCGGCGGTAAAGCCAGCGATGGTAACTGGCAGCGTCTGGGCATCAATGTTGTTGGTAAATAGCAGCGCATAGAAGAATTCATCCCACGCCAGCAGCCAGCCAAACATCGCCGAAGCCCCGAGTGCAGGTTTGGCCAGAGGCAGGGTAATACGCAATAAAACCTGCCAATAGCGCAGCCCGTCCAGACGTGCGGCCTGTTCAATATCCAGCGGCAGTGAATCGAACTGGTTTTTGAGCATCCAGGTCAGAAACGGCAGGATCATCGAGCAATAGACCAGAATCAGGCCCAGGTGAGTGTTGAGCAAACTGATTTGTTCGAGAATAAAGTACAGCGGCAGCACAAAGGCCACCGGCGGCACCATATAAATCGCCAGACTGCCATAAAGCCAGCCGTCACGGCCCGGATAACGGGAGAAGCTAAACGCCGCCGGTATCGCCAGCAGCAGCGAAATGACCGTGGCTCCGCAGGCAACCAGCAAACTGTTTGCCAACGCGTGCAGGAACAACGCGCCGGGCTGACCGGCCTGCAGCGTGAGCAAACTGGCATAGCGGCTAAAGTCGAAATGCGGCGGGATCCACCTGAGCGGTATACGCGCCAGATCAGTGCTTGAACTGACACTCATCAAAAACAGCCACAGCATCGGCGCCAAAATGGTGACGGCAAGCAGCAGGGCGGCCAGATAGAGCAGCACAGTCCGGATTTGTTTTTTCATTCACTGGCTCCCTGTTTGCGCTGGCGCAGCAGCATCAGCATATAAACGGCAATCAACAGTGCGCAGATAAGGGTCATCAGCACTGCGTAGGCTGCACCGCTGCCTGCTCGCAAATAGCTGAAAGACTCTTGATAGACGAAAAAGCTGACCGTTTTGGTACTGTCCAACGGGCCGCCGCGGGTCATGACATAAATAATGTCGAAGACTTTAAAGGCGTCGATGGTGCGCAGTATAAGTGCCACCGCGAGCGGGGCCGCAATAGCAGGCAAAGTGATCGCACGAAAACGACGCCAGGCCGACGCGCCGTCGAGGCGAGCTGCTTCAAACAAATCCTCGGGAATGGTTTGCAGCGCGGCAAGCGTTAACAGGGTGACCAGCGGGTAGTTCTTCCAGATGTCTGCAAGCATGACGGCATTGATCGCCGAGTCAGGCGAGCCGAGCCAGCTGCGATAATGGTCAATAATGCCCAATTGAGTCAGCAAGGCATTAATGCTGCCATAGTCAGGGTTGAAATTAAGCCGCCACATGGTGGCATTGACGATGGTCGGCAGCGCCCACGGCAGAATAACCAGCACGCGCAGCGCACTGCGTCCCCAAAATTTCTGATTCAGCAGTAGCGCAACCAGAACCCCGATAATGCCTTCAAAAAACACCGACACGAAGGTGAAATAGAGCGTGCGCCAAAGGGCCGCCCGAAAATCAGGATCCGTCAGGGCATAAATAAAATTGTCTGACCCTACCCAGGCGGGTGAGGTACCGTCACCAATCAGTCCGGCATCGGTGAAGCTGAGCCAAAGGGTGCGGGCCAGCGGCCAGGCAGTTAGCAAAAACATCATCACCAGCATGGGTGCTAACAGCACCCATGCCTGACGACGCTCACGTTGTGGCAAACTGAGCATTGTCATTCCTTAACGTAAACGGTCTGCACTTTGGGTCGCGGCGGCCATCGCATCGGTAGCCGACGCTTTGCCCTGCAGAACGCTTTGCAGGTTTTGTTGCAGGATGGTCGAAAGCTGAGAGTAGGAAGGGGTGACCGGACGTGACAGCATCACGTTTAATGAGGTTTTGGCTGCTGCAATCAGAGGCTCCTGATCTTTCTGTACCGCTGGGTCATCATAGGAAGACTTCCAGATAGGCAGACTCAGCTTGGCGTATTTATCCTGCACCTGTTGAGACGTCATGTACGTGATGTATTCCCAGGCTTCATTGGCATGTGCGCTGGCTTTGGCAATGCCCAGACCCATCGAGCCATTAACGCCTGATGCACCGCCAGCGGTTGCGCCCGGAGCTGGCACCACGCCCACGTCACCGGCGACTTTGCTCTGCTTCGGATCATTAGCCATGTTGTACATATAGGTCCAGTTCAGGGCAAACGCCGCGTCGCCGTTAGAGAACGACTTGCGCACGTCCTCTTCAAGATATTCGCGTGAGTTAGGGTTGGTCAGGCCTTTATCCAGCGTCTCTTTCATATAATCCACGGCTTTCATTGCGCCAGAATTAGTGAAGTTAAGCTTGCCGCCCTGATAGAAATCGCCTTTGAACGCCGAAACCAGCGTGGTGTAATCGCAAATCAGCGCTTCGGACTGTGACCAGCTCCAGACCAGCGGATACTTCACGATATTTTTTTGCTTAAGAATTTCCGACTGCTGCTCAACTTCCTGCCAGGTTTTAGGTGGGGCAGTGATACCGGCTTTCGCCAGCATGGCTTTGTTGTAATAGAGGTATTTAGTGTCGAGGATCCACGGCATGCCCCAGCGTTTGTCTTTATAGGTCACGGTTGAGATCGCGCCGTCAAAGATTTTGCCGGCTTCGTCTTTGCTGATGCGGGAAGAAACGTCTTGCAGCAACCCAAACTTGGTGAATTCCGCAGGCCAGATGGCATCGAAAAGCACGACGTCATAACCTTTATCTCCGGCACCGCGTGCGGCGACAATTTTGTCGTGCAGCGCCTCGTAGGGCACAAACTCAAGATTTACTTTGATATCGGGATGCGCCTTGGTGAAGTCGGCGGTCATAGCGCGAATATCGCTTTCACTGTAGGCAGCCTGCGTCATAAAAAGAGCGCTAAGTGTAGTTTCTGCCAGTGCGTTTGCCGAGTAGCCAAAGGCGAGGGCAGAAAGCACACACAGGGTCGTGGCAGGGCGTAATCTCTTGATCATCATCTCTCTCCGGTTAGTGCTGGGTAGGTGTTAATTCATTAAATCAATTTGATTGCTTTAATAGAGGGCAAAAAAATGGACCCACTATCACCTAGAGCATCCGTGCACCATAAATCTCGTGCAGTACTACCTTTCACTAATAAGTAACATACTTTTAACAGTCGGCGCTGTGATGCCTGCTGCATTAATAAAATCAATTTGATTGCTTTAATCGCTAGCAGCATACTGCTTGCAAGCTTTCCCTTGGTGCATAGGCAGTTATGACAACTTCTGGTACTAATCTTGAACATGCTCGTGCGCATAATCGTCGCGTCGTCATTGAAGCCATTCGGCTTAATGGTGAACTTACGCGAGCAGAAATCGCACGTCTCACTTCTTTAACGCCGCAAACCGTATCCAATATCGCCACCGAGCTTGAGCAGGCAGGTATCTTGTCGTCTCATTTGCCCCGCCGCGGCGGAGGTAGAGGTCAACCGGCAACGCCGTTGACTCTCAACCCCGACAGCGCCTACTCGATTGGTATTCACCTAGACCATCAATCGTTGGTCGTGGTGCTGGTCGACTTAACCGGTAACGTGCGCTTTCGCCGCCTTGTTCTGGTGCAAAAACCGCAACCGGAACCGACGTTGCAATGCATCGAGCAGATACTGCAAGAAATGCGCCAAGACTTGGGTGGCGAGAATAATAAAATCGACTGGCGTAAGATGCTAGGCATCGGCATTGTGATGCCCGGCCCATTTGGGGTAGAGGGGCTTTCATCACTCGGGCCGACCACGTTGCACGGCTGGGATAATATTGACGTTGAGAGCAGACTGAGTGCGGCGACCGGTTGGCCGGTCACGCTTGAAAATGACGCGACGGTAGCGGCCATTGGTGAACGTTTTCACGGCGTGGCCAAACAGCTCAACTCGTTTGTTTATCTGTATATTGGAACAGGACTCGGCGCGGGGATTTTTACCGACGGCAGAATTTATACCGGCCATGCACACAATGCGGGCGAGATTGGTCATATGGTGGTGCAACCTGGCGGGCGTGCCTGCTATTGCGGCAATAACGGCTGTCTGGAACGTTATCTCTCACTGCAGGCGGCGTATGAAGGTTGTGGCCTCGACCCCGTCTCTGCGATGCCGGAAGACCTGTTGGCGGTAGACCCTGAGCTGTTTGACCAATGGCTGGACACGGTCATTGAGCCAACCTGCCAGGCTATTAACATTATGGAATGCGTATTTGACGCTGAGTGTGTGATCATCGGCGGCATGATGCCGCAGGAGCTGGTTGAGCGTTTGATGAAAAAACTGACGCCGCTTTACAGCTCGGTGCGCAGCCGCTATCCCTATGGAATGCGGCTGCGCATGGGCATGACCGGGATTGATACCCCGGCGCTCGGTGCGGCCGCGTTGCCCATTTTTGACGAGTTCAATCCGCAGTACGAAGTGCTATTGAAATAGGCGAGTAAGCCTTTAAATATCCATCTGCGTTCCCAGTTCGATCACCCGATTTGGCGGCACTTCAAACAGGTCAGGGGAACGCAGCGCATTTCGCGCCAGCGTCAGGAAAAGCATGCCGCGCACCCGATGGTGCCAGGGCCTTTTGCCTAAAATCAACGCCTCATGCGACATAAAGAACGAAGTTTGCATCATCAAACAGTTAAGTCCATCAACGGCGCAGCGCTGGAGGATCCCTTCCATATTCGGTTTCTCTCGCCAGCCATAACTTGCGACTACCCGCCAGAAAGTCGGTGAAAGCTGTTCAATTTCGACCCGTCGCACGTTGGCCACGTAAGGAACTTCTTCGGTACGAATAGTGAGCAGCACCACTCGCTCATGCAATATCTTGTTATGCTTCATATTATGCAGCAGCGCGGTGGGGATGACGTTGACCACGCGCGACAAGTAAACGGCAGTGCCCGGCACGCGAATCGGCGGGTTTTTCTCAAGCGAGGTGATCATCGCGCTTAACGAATTGCCGTGTTCCGCCATCTTGCGCAACACGTTAAAACGCTCGGTGCGCCAGGTGGTCATTACCACCAGGAAGGCGATACCGATACAAATTGGCAACCAACCGCCGGCAAATACCTTGATCAAATTGGCTGAAAACAGAGGAATATCAATGGCAAGCAGCAGTGCCAACAGTAACCCAACCGCCCAGCGATTCCAGTGCCAGTTATAAACCGCGACGAAGCAGAACAGCACTGAGGTCAGGGCCATCGTGCCGGTCACCACGATGCCATACGCGGCCGCGAGGTTGCTTGAGCTTTTGAAGCTGGCGATGACGATCAGCACCGCCAAATACAGCATCCAGTTAATGGCCGGAATATAAATCTGACCGGACTCTTTATCTGAGGTGTAAATAATGCGCATCGGCGGTAAATAACCCAACCGCACCGCGTGTCGCGTCAGAGAGAAAACGCCTGAAATCACCGCCTGCGAGGCAATCACGGTGGCAAACGCCGAAAGAATTAGCAGCGGAATTAATGCCCAATCGGGGGCGAGCAGGAAAAAAGGATTCTTGATGGCTTCGGGATGCTGCAACAGCAGGGCACCCTGACCAAAATAGTTCAGCACCAGCGAGGGCAGCACAATGCTGAACCAGGCGATGCGGATAGAAGGACGCGTAAAGTGCCCCATATCAGCATAAAGCGCTTCGGCACCGGTCACGGAAAGCACCGCCGCACCGAGGGCGAAAAATGAAATCAGCTTATACTGCACAAAAAAGTTAAACGCCCAATAGGGGTTTAGCGCCTTAAGAATTTCGGGATACTGCGCAATGCCACGCACGCCCATCACCGCCAGGGTAAGAAACCACAACAGCATAACGGGAGCAAAAAGCTTACCAATGCTGCCGGTGCCGTGTTTTTGAATCACAAACAGCCCGGTTAAAATGACCACCGACAGCGGCACAACGTAGGTTGAGAGGTTAGGTGCAATAATTTCCATCCCCTCAATCGCCGACATCACCGAAATGGCTGGCGTAATCACGCCGTCACCGTAAAAGAAGCTGCCGCCAATCAGCCCCATAATGACCACTATCGGCATATAGCGCGTGTCTATATTTCGCCCAGCCAGTGACATCAACGTTAAAATACCGCCTTCACCGGCGTCGTCGGCCCTGAGTACAAACAGCAAATACTTGATGGAGACCACACTGGTGAGCAGCCAAAAAATCAGGGAAAGAAAACCGAAAACGGATGCCTGACTGATGCCAATTCCCCACTCACCGGATAAACACTCGCGCAGCGTATAGAGCGGACTGGTGCCGATGTCACCATAAACGACGCCAATCGCCGTCAGCGTGACGATAGCCAAAGACTGTTTTTTATGTACGGTCATAACTTTCTCGAGGTTAAGACGTCCCTGACTTAATTAAAGCAACATTGCTCGTTGCTGGTGCAGTTCTGCACTCTACATATTCAAATTAATAAATGGGAAACGTTATAGGCATTATTTTAGCAGCTGCCTGAACTTACGTGTTGAGAATTATGTGTAATAAAATTTTTATATTCAATAAGTTATAACTAAAACCACCTGAACTGACCAATTGGTCAAACTAATGGCATAGCCCTTGCTTGAAAAAGACAGGACTATAACAAAACCAATTTCTTTAAAACTGCATGCCAGATCAAGAGTATTGCAATTAGACAGGTAAACCTATGAGCCAGACGATTACCCGCGCCATTCGTGGAAACTTTTTTGATTTCAGCCAGATAGTCGAGACCCCCGCCGAGGTCGAGAGCCAAGCCCGTTATATTGAAGACGGGATGATGTTCCTCAATAGTGGAAAAATCGTCTGGGTTGGCAGTCGTGAAGAGGGCGAGCGACGTCTGGCACAAAATCCGTCTGCAGTGCCTTTAGACGATTATCGCGACAAACTGATAATACCCGGTTTTATCGATACCCATATTCATTATCCACAAACTGAAATGATTGGCGCCTACGGTGAGCAACTGCTCGAGTGGTTGAGCAACTACACCTTTCCGACCGAAGCACAATATCACGATATAGACTACGCCAGACGCATGTCGGCATTCTTCATCGATCAGTTGCTTAACAACGGCACCACCACCGCAATGGTGTTTGGCACAGTACATCCGCAGTCGGTGGATGCGCTGTTCACCAAGGCGGCGGCGCTGAATATGCGTCTGATTGCCGGTAAGGTAATGATGGATAAAAATGCGCCGGAGTCAGTGCTCGAAACGCCAGAGCAGAGCGAACGCGACACCCGTACGCTGATTGAGCGTTGGCACAATCATAAACGGCTGAGCTACGCACTAACGCCGCGCTTTGTGCCAACCTCTTCGCCACAGCTGCTCGAAAAGGTGCGCGCTATTAAAGCGGACTATCCCGATATTTATCTGCAAACCCATCTCAGTGAAAATGCTGACGAAATTTCCTGGGTCAAGTCACTTTACCCCGAGCATCAGCGCTATCTCGATGTTTATCACCACTACAACCTTACCGGTTCGCGCTGCATTTTTGCTCACTGCCTGCATCTACACGAAGAAGAGTGGGACTGCCTCAGCGACACCGACTCGAGCATTGCTTTTTGTCCGACCTCAAACCTGTTCCTCGGCAGCGGCCTGTTTAACTTGCAGGCGTCGTGGCAGAAAAAAGTGCGTCTCGGCGTGGGGACCGACGTTGGGGCGGGGACCACGTTTAATATGCTGCAAACCCTGAGTGAGGCCTACAAAGTCGGTCAACTGCAAAAGTATCGTCTGTCGGCGTTTGAGGCGTTTTACCACGCCACGCTGGGCGGCGCTCGGGCGCTGCATCTTGATGATAAAATTGGCAACTTCGATGCCGGTAAAGAGGCGGATCTCGTGGTGCTGGACCCGGGGGCAACGGCTTTACAGCAGTTGCGCAGCGGCAACAGCAAAACGTTGGCCGAGAGGTTGTTTGTGCTGATGACGCTGGGTGATGACCGCAACATCTATCGCACACTGGTTGACGGCAAAGTGGTCTATCAGCGAGAAAAATAAAACCACTGTATAAATATCAGGGGTTGCCGAAATGGGTACCCTTGATAGCCAACCCGCTCAGATGAGTCAAAAATTCGCGCCATAAAGAGGCAGAGTGCACCAAATATGAACAGTGAAATCAGCACCAGTCGAGTCAGGGTAGCCCGTGAACGCACAATGGAAAGCATTCACGCGGCAGCCATCGCGGAATTCAGCGAAAAAGGATTTTTAGGCGCAACCACGCAAGCGATTGCGCAGCGAGCAGGAATGAAAAAAACTCAGCTTCACTATTATATTGCCGGTAAAGAGGAGCTTTATGAGGAGCTGCTGCAGAAGGTGTTAAGCGTTTGGGCCGAGATCATTCAGTTTGATGACAGTCTGGTAGAGCCCGAGGCGGTACTTGGCCGCTATATCCGCAACAAGATGAATTTCTCGTTTCGTCAGCCCGAGCTTTCGCGCATTTTTACCAGTGAAGTCCTCGGCGGCGGGCACCATTTGCACAAGTATTGGCCCAGCGCGATTGCCAATATCATCAATAAAGAAAACCTGATTAATCAGTGGATTGAACAAGGAAAAATCCGACCGCTCGATGCGCGACTGTTTATTATGAACATCTGGGCAGTGACCCAGTACTATGCCGATTTTGCGGTTCAGGTTAACCATATGTATCGCGATATCAGCAGCAGCGAAGAGAACCGTGAGCACATTATTAGTGAAGTCACGACGCTGATTCTGCGGGGTTGTGCACTCTAAGGGTGTTATTAATTGCGATTTGCATGAATTACCGCTCAAAGGTTGTTGGCATCAATATTGCTTTATTTAAAACATTAATTTGACCAGTTGTACAAATCGATTGGTTTGTTTGAAAGCAATTTTTGGCAGCAACAATGTGAGCAGGGTATGACTATGATCCAATTTTTATTAAATGACCATTTGCAACAAGAAGCCGCTCTGCCGCCAGACACGACGGTTTTGCAATATCTGCGCCGTGAAGCAGGCCGTTGTGGCACCAAAGAAGGCTGTGCCTCGGGTGACTGTGGTGCCTGCACGGTGGTTATTGCTGAGCCGCAGGGCGATGCACTGCGCTATACGCCGGTTAATGCCTGCCTGACGTTCATTTCAGCCTTGCAGGGCAAACAGTTAATTACTGTTGAAGACCTCAAGCATCAAGGGCAGTTGCACAACGTGCAGCAGGCAATGGCGGATAATCACGCCTCCCAGTGCGGCTTTTGTACGCCAGGATTTGTAATGTCGGTATTTGCACTGCAAAAAAACCTCTCGGCCGCCAAGCGCGGGGTCAAGCGTGAACATATTCTGCAGGCGCTTTCAGGCAATCTTTGCCGCTGTACCGGTTATCGACCGATTGTTGAAGCTGCATTTGAAGCCTGTGAGCGTCAACCTGTCGATCAGTTCGACCGGGCTGAGAAAGTCACTTTACAACGCCTGCAGGCCATTGCCCCCTCCGCGGGT
This sequence comes from Rouxiella sp. S1S-2, assembly GCF_009208105.1. Lineage (NCBI taxonomy): Bacteria > Pseudomonadati > Pseudomonadota > Gammaproteobacteria > Enterobacterales > Yersiniaceae > Rouxiella > Rouxiella sp. S1S-2. Next base: position 2,766,041 of record NZ_WFKL01000001.1, on the reverse strand, counting down.
CAAACGATTCGCCACCACGAAGACCTTAACCTGCTACCTTCTACCGTTGAGGAACTGGCGGCTGCCTATCTGGCAAACCCTGAGGCAAAACTGGTGGCCGGAGGGACTGATTTGGCACTTGAGATCACCCAGCGCCACCGGCGGCTGACGCAGCTTATTACGCTCAGCCATATTCCTGCGATGAAAACCGCCTTCATCGACGGCGAGCAGATTATTATCGGCGCCGCCGCAACGTTAAGTGATTGCATGGGGCTGCTCGAGAGCGAATTCCCAGATTTCGGTGCACTGCTTGAACGCTTTGCCTCGCAGCAGATCCGTAATCAAGGCACCTTCGGCGGTAATATTGCCAACGCTTCGCCTATTGGTGATGGCGGCCCCGTACTTCTGGCGCTGGGCGCCTCTTTGCGCCTGCGTCGCGGTTCTCAGCAGCGAACTCTGCCGCTGGCGCAGTTTTATCAGGGTTATAAGCAGACGGCACTGCAAGCGGGAGAGTTTATTGAACAAATCCTTATTCCCCGCGTCGAGGCCGATTCAACACGCACGCTGAAAGTGTATAAGGTGTCCAAACGCCTGGATGACGATATTTCGGCTGTGTGCGGCGCGTTTCATATTGAGGTTAATCACGGTGTAGTGACTCACGCATTTATCGCCTACGGCGGCATGGCTGCAGTGGCCAAAAGGGCAGAGCACTGTGAAAAACTGCTGATCGGTCAACCGTGGCAGGCCGCCACCGTGGAGCGTGCCTGTCAGGCGCTGACTCATGACTATCAGCCGATCAGTGACTTCCGCGCCAGTCAAGAGTACCGCATGCAGGTGGCAAAAAATCTGCTGCGCCGCTGCCTGATTGAAACCACTTCAACCGATACGCTGATGCGGGTGACACAATATGTCTAAATTACCCTCAGTTGCTTCACAGGCAGAGATGGCCGCACTGTTTCGCGCCGGTTTGTCCAGCGGTGCGGGCAAAAGCATGAAACACGAAAGCGCCGATAAACACGTCAGCGGCGAAGCCATATATATTGACGACAGGCTCGAGTTCCCCAACCAGTTACACCTGGCTCCACGCATCAGCGACGTGGCACACGCCGAGATTTTACGTATCGATGTAGAGCCTTGCTATACCATTCCCGGCGTGGTGAGAGTGATCACCGCGGCCGACGTACCGGGTGAGTTGGACATTGCACCGCTGACGCACGGCGATCCGCTGCTGGCTAAAGACCGCATCGAATATTACGGCCAGGTGATTCTGGTCGTTGCGGCAAATACCCAGGAAGCAGCACGGCAGGCGGCAGCGGCGGCGGTGATTGAGTATCGTGAACTCGACGCCGTACTCAGCGTGAAACAGGCGCTTGCCGAGCAATTCTTCGTTGAAGAGCCGCATCAGCACAAGCGTGGTGACTCTGCCGCGGCGCTGGCTGCGGCACAAAACCGGCTTCAGGGAGAGCTGGAAATTGGCGGTCAGGAACACTTTTATCTTGAAACGCAGATAGCTTCAGTAATGCCAGGCGAAGATGGAGCAATGCTGGTCTACAGCTCGACCCAACATCCAACCGAAGTGCAGAAACTGGTGGCCTCGGTGTTAGGCCTGCCGATGCACAAAGTGGTGGTGGACATGCGGCGGATGGGCGGGGGTTTTGGCGGCAAAGAGACGCAGGCAGCGGGCACGGCCTGTTTGGCGGCGCTGGCGGCACATCTCACCGGCAGGCCGGTTAAAATGCGCCTGTCTCGACAGGACGACATGATGATCACCGGTAAGCGTCATCCGTTTTATGTCACTTATGACGTCGGCTACTCCGCACAGGGCCAGATCCGCGGCATTGAGATAAAACTTGCGGGAAATTGCGGCTATTCGCTTGATTTATCAGGTTCGATTATCGACCGCGCCATGTTCCATGCCGATAATGCCTACTATTTGGGGGATGCGACCATAACGGGCTATCGCTGCAAAACGCACACTGCTTCAAACACTGCCTACCGCGGATTTGGCGGGCCGCAGGGTATGGTGGCCATCGAGCACATAATTGACCATATTGCCCGTGAGCTTGGCCTCGACCCGTTATGGGTGCGCAAAATCAACTACTACGGCACCGAAGACCGCAATATCACGCATTATTTTCAGACGGTTGAGCAAAATTTACTGCATGAGATGACCGCCAGTCTGGAAGAGAGTGCTGACTATGCGGCCCGTCGTGAGGCGGTTAAACAGTTTAACCTGCACAGTCCATACCTCAAGAAAGGACTCGCGCTGACGCCGGTCAAATTTGGGATTTCGTTTACCGCCAGCTTCCTTAATCAGGCCGGTGCGCTGGTGCTGGTGTATACCGACGGCAGTATTCAGCTCAACCACGGCGGCACAGAAATGGGGCAAGGACTGAACACTAAAGTCGCTCAGGTGGTGGCCGAGGTATTTCAGGTACCGCTTTCAACCATTCAGATCACTGCCACAGACACCGGAAAAGTGCCCAACACGTCGCCAACGGCCGCCTCATCAGGGGCTGACTTAAACGGCAAAGCGGCGCAAAACGCGGCCGAAATTATCAAGGGACGATTAATTGAGATGCTAAAGCGCCTCCACGACGCTAGTACGGCGGAGGTTAGTTTCAGCAACGGTCAAGTACGGGTAAAAGATCAGTATTTCAGCTTTCAGCAGGTGGTGCAGCAGGCATGGCTTAATCAGGTTCCGCTCTCAAGCACCGGTTTCTACAAAACGCCAAAGATTTTCTATGACCGCAGCAAGGCCGCTGGGCATCCTTTTTACTATTTCTCCTACGGCGCGGCCTGCTCCGAGGTGTTAATAGATACGCTAACCGGCGAATATCGGCTGCTGCGTGCCGATATTCTGCACGACGTGGGGGATTCGCTAAATCCGGCCATCGACATCGGTCAGGTTGAAGGCGGTTTTGTGCAGGGCATGGGCTGGTTAACCACGGAAGAGCTGGTGTGGAACGGCAAAGGGCGATTAGAAACCAGCGGGCCTGCGAGCTATAAAATTCCGGCGATTGCCGACGTGCCGCAGGACCTCAGAGTCAAGTTGGTCGAAAATCGCAAAAATCCCGAGGACACCGTTTTTCATTCCAAGGCCGTGGGTGAGCCGCCGTTTATGTTAGGCATTTCGGTGTGGTCTGCCATCAAAGACGCCATCGCCAGCGTGGCTGATTATCGAATCCATCCCCAGCTTGACGCGCCGGCTACGCCAGAGCGCGTATTGCGCGGCGTCACGTTATTGCAGGAGGCGCTATGCGCACCGACGATTGGATAATCCAGCTCAGCCAACTGCAGCAACGTAGAGAGTCCTGCGTAATGATAACCCTGATTGAGCATCAGGGTTCTACGCCGCGCAACAGCGGATGCAAAATGTTGGTCACCGCCGAAGGGCAGTATTTCACCCTCGGTGGGGGAAACCTCGAGTTTCAGGCCTCGGCCATCGCCCGCGAAATGTTAAGCAACGGCGCACAGGAGAGCCGCGTGGAGCGATTCAATCTGGGTGCGCGTCTCGGACAATGCTGCGGCGGTGTTGCCACCGTGCTGTTTGAGCCGCTGTGCCAGCAGCAGCCACAGGTAGTCGTTTACGGCGCCGGTCACGTAGGCCGCGCCCTGATTAGTATTCTGTCGATGCTGCCGTGCCGTATTACTTGGATTGACTCGCGGGCCTGCGAATTTCCTGAGCACGTAGACCCGCAAATTACCTGTATTGTTGACGAAAGTCCGGCAGAAACCGTGCAGCAGATGGCCGCCAACAGCTATTTTATGGTGTTAACCCACGACCACCAGCTGGATCTGGCGCTAAGTGAGAAGATCCTCAAGCGCAACGATTTTAACTATTTTGGCCTGATCGGCTCTGAAACCAAGCGAAAAAGGTTTGATTATCGACTGCAAGGTAAAGGAATTAGCGAAGACGCATTGGCAAAAATGCGTTGTCCCGTGGGGCTTCCAGATGTAAAAGGCAAACTCCCGGCTGAGATTGCTGTGGCGATCGCCGGTGAGTTTATCGCCGCCTATTCCGGCTTTTGAAATAGTAGCAATGGACTTATAAACATGTAATATGGACTTTGCACCATATTCAGTCCTCTCTGGCTGGTTTATCTTGGATTTATCGAAACCCACAGAGAGGACAACAACATGACTGAACATAAACGCATTGCCCTGATTACCGGCGCTAACCAAGGCGTTGGCCTGCAAGTCGCCAAAGAACTGGCGGCACAGGGCATCACCGTATTACTTGGCTCAAGAAACCTCGAACGCGGTGAGACCGCAGCAAAAGAGATCGGTGCTATAGCCTTGCAGATCGACGTAACAGAGGGTGCGTCTATTGCCGCCGCCGCTGACCGAATTCGCCGTGAATTCGGTCGCCTGGACCTGCTGGTCAATAACGCCGCTATTTCGAAGCATGGGAGAGAGAATGTCGACTTCGAAAACTTCGCCAGTATCAACAGCGCCAGCAATGTTTCAATCGATGAGGTCCGCGCCATTTGGGAGACCAACGTCTTCGGAGTGCTCAGTGTATATCAGGCAATGCTGCCGCTTTTGCGCCTCTCTTGCGATGCTCGCATAGTCAATGTTTCCAGCGGCGTGGGGTCTTTAGCATTAAACGCCGATCCAAGTTTCCCCTATCGCAATATTTACAGCCCAGGTTATTCCGCCTCTAAAACGGCACTTAACGGCATCACGCTGGCGATGATGATTGAACTTGAGGAGGAGGGCATCAAAGTTAATCTGGTCTCTCCTGGTTTTACCAAAACGGCGCTGAACAATTTTCAGGGTACCGCAACCATTGAAGACGGCTCCCGTGAAGTGGTGCGCGTCGCCTTGCTCGGTCCAGACGGCCCCAGCGGCACCTTCACCCGCTGGGACAGCACCACCATTCCCTGGTAATTGACTCAAAACGCCGCCAAAAGAACCACTCTTACCCGCCTTTTCCGTTTGATTAAAAGATAAACACCTGTTTAATTAGTAACAGACCTTCTTGATAATCAGGCGAAAAAAATGGCTCGACTTGTTTTACTGCTGCTTGGCGTTGACTATTTACGAGACCGCTGGCGTAGCATAATGGCGATGGGCGTTTTATGGTGGGTCAGCGGCATTGCCATTTTTGTCGATGGACTCGATAACGCGATCAGTTTCCCGATCGACTTCTTTGCCTGGCTGTTGATGATCGACGGTTTCTTTACCCTCACCGTTGCCTGGGCCGGCGTGGGCGGGCAAAAGACCCTACGCTATGTGAAAGGAGTGGTCGTGGTGCTGTGCGCGGGGCTCATTCTTGCCGGTCATCATCACGGTCATTTTATTCTGTCGATGCTGTTTGGCTTTTTGTTTCTGGCCGACGGGCTGCTGCAGCTCACTTCAGCGTGGGTTGTGCGCTACCGCCGTTGGCGAGCAGCCGCGATTGGCGGCATGGTTGAAATTCTGCTTGCGGTGTTTTTTTTCCAACCTTATCCCACCAACTACATTGGCACGCTGCCGTATTTCCTGGGATTATTTCTGTTTTTCGCCGGTCTTAACTTTTTGCGCATTGCCATGAGCGTGCGAAAAATGACCGTCAATCCAGCGTTTATTGCCGTCGGAAACCCACTTATCGGCTCTAAACTGCCGCCTAAAATCGATAATGAAAACTCTTTCACCAACGACAGCGCATCAACCTCGGTCAAGGCGTTGACGGTCCACATCTGGACGCCAACCGGCAGTTCGAAAGCGCCGGCTCGCGGTCAGATGATTGTCGGGCGTTATATCGCTGCCGTGGATATCAACGGGGTCATATCTACCGGACATTCTGCACTTGAATCCCCGGAAGGCATTTATATCAGCCTCTATCCCAAAGATGAGATTGACCGTTCCAGCAGTTCGTTTGCCAGCCTGCTGCGCGCCACGCCGGAAAATAACGTAGCGGGCCGCTTTTTGCCGGACTACAAAACTGAGGCAAAAGAGTGGTGTGCCTCAACCGTGCAGGTGATGATTAAAAATTATAATGCTGAAAAATTGAATCAGTTTTGGCAGCGTTATCAAAAGGATTCAACCTATAATTTGACCTATCGCAACTGCTCAAGCACAGTTGCGCGCGCGCTGGATGCGGCCATTGAGGGCGCGGTGGCGCGTTCGATGGGCAACGGGCCGCTGGTGATGCTACTTCTGCTGTTGACACCCGAACTGTGGGTTGCATCGCAAATAAGAATGCGAGCGCTGACCATGGCCTGGACGCCGGGCCTGACGCTAGACTATGCCAGAGCGCTGAGCATGCTGGTCGACCCGCGTCAAGTTTCGTGGTTTCGCCTGGCGAGACACGCCTTTAATCGCATCAAGCTGCTCAGAAAGGAGTGGCGACATGACGATCGCGCGGCTAAAAGTTCCACTTCGGCGCCCGAATAGCGGCTATTTCACGGCACCTAATGCACCTGTCGGTTCTGCAACCTTACTGCAAACAGCATGACTGTCAGCGTTAATATCACGGCCAGACTGGCCATTGCCATGCCGTCGCCAACCGAACCCTGCTCAAACTGCCGCCAGACAAACACCGACACCGTTTGCACCCCAGCAGGAGCCAACAGCAGCGAAGTCACCAGCTCACGTGAGGCAACGGCAAACACCATCATCATCGCCGCCAGCAGACTTGGCCAAACCAGTGGCAGCATAATCAGCCTCAGCGCCTGCGCCGCACTGGCACCATGGACTCTGGCGGCCGCGTCAAGATTTTCGCCAATCTGCTTGATGGCTGCACTGACGTAGCGTACCGGATACGGCAACAACAGGCAGCAGTAGGCAAGCAGTAAAATTCCCCAAGTATTGTAAGGCGTTATCGGCCAGAAGCTGCGGTTCCAGGCCAAAATCAGCCCTACGCCAACCACAATGCCCGGCAGCGCGGCAGGAAACAGCGACAGTGCATCAATGCAGGCGGCAAAGCGCACCCGCTGAGCCACAACCAACCATGCTGCCAGCAATCCTACAATGCCAACGATTAATGCGGTAAATAGCGCCAAACTGAGGCTGGTGCCCAACGCCCCCAAGGCGTCACCTTGAACGTCGAACAGCGCCTCGAAATGGCGCAGGGTAAAATTGCCCACCGAAAGTCCACCTGAAAGCGTGCGGGTAAAAGCGGTGGCCAACATCGATGCCAGAGGCAAAGCAACCGCCACCGTAGTCACCATAACAAACAATGCAATAACCGGATAATGCCCGCGCCCCAAGGATTTAGGCACGGCGTCCGTCGGCTTACCCGAGGTGGTTTCAACGTTTCTTGCACCGATGATTGCCCGCTGTACGCAGTAGGCACAGCAGGCGATCGCCACCAGTATCACTGAAAGCCCCGCCGCGCCCGGCATGTCGATTGGCCAATCCGCCAACCGCTGTTCTATACCGGTTGTCAGCACCTCAATGCCGCTGCGTGTGCCCAGTGCAGCCGGTACGCCGTACTCTTCAATCGCCAATGTAAAAGCCAGCAGCAGGCTTGAGGCCATCGATGGCAGGGCAAGCGGCAGCGTGATGCGAATAAATGCCCGCCAAGGCCCGGCACCGTGCACTCTTGCCACGTCCGCAAGCCGACTTCCGCTGGCCGCCATACTGCGCGAAACGGCAAAATAGACCACTGGGAATACGTTAAGCGTCATGACAAACACCATACCCGACAGCGAAAACAGAAAGTTGTTAAGATCAATCCCTAGCAGCTGCTGCACATAGCCGCGCGACTGCAGCGCCAGCATCCACGACAGCGCTGCAAGATAAGGCGGAAACAAAAAAGGGATCAGAAACAGCGCGTCCCAAAGACGGGCATAGGGCAAAACAAACAGGCCACGTAGGGTGCCCAATGGGATACCTATCAGCGCACTAGACAGTGCCACACCGAGTCCCAGTTTAACGGTTCCACCGAGCAGAGAGGAAAATTGTGGGTCGGTAAACAGCCTGACAAAGGCGCTAAACGGTGAGCTGAAACGGCCCGCATCGAGATGCGGAAATAGGGCCTGCAGCAGCACAAAAGTCACGGGAACGGCAACCAATAGCAGCAGTGCGCCGCCAGTAAACACCGGCAGCAGCGAATTTTTGTTCATAGAGGCTCCAGACACCGGCGAATTTCTTCGCCGGTTACATCAATCGGATCAGGCCTAGTTGGCCGCAAAAAGGGTGGCGAATTTATCCAGTACCTGCTTACGGTCTGAGGAGCCGACAGCATCGGCGGGCAAAACTTTTAGCGATTTGAAAAGAGGGCGCTTGGCATCCACATCGTCGCGTGCGGGCATCAGCCAAGCGTCGGCCACCAGTTTTTGCCCCTCGGGCGAGAGCACATAGTCAATAAAGGCTTTCGCCTGTGCTGGCTCTTTAGTGCTTTTGAGGATCATCATCGGGCGTGGCGCAATCACCGTGCCGCTGGAGGGAAAGATAACCTTGATGGCCTCACCGGCCTCGACGCTGTTATAAGCGACATAGTCAACCGCACCAAACACTGCCGCTTTGGCACCCTGTAGCACTGGCGTCAAGGCCTGCGCATTGGGTCCGGCAATAATTGCCCCGTTGGCTTTTAAGTCGCCAAATAGCTTCCACGCCTGCTCACCGTGCGCATTTTGCAGCCCTTCAAGTAGGTCCAGCGACGCGCCTGACAGTGAGGGATCAGGCGTGGTCACCTTGTCTTTAAACGATGGTTGCGCCAGGTCCTGCCAGTCTTTCGGCTCCGGCGTGCCGCTTTTGGTATTCCAGACTATCCCCAGTGCCGATATGCCCTGTGCGACGTAATAAGCTGATTTGAACTGCGTGGGAACGTGCTCAGCATTCGGGCTTTCATAAGCCAGCAGCCAGTCACGTTTTTCGAGGCTGGTCGCCGTGTCCCACGAGGCCGAAATCAGCACGTCAGCCTGCGGGTTGGCCTGTTCGGCGTCCAGTCGGGCCATTACTTTACCGGTGGTCGCCTGAAAAATATCGACTTTAACACCGGTTTGTTTTTCATAGCCCGCCGCCAGCTTTTTAGCCAGAGAACCGGGACCCGCAGTATAGACAGTCAGCGCCTGCGCGCTGCCGGTTGCCAGTGCAAAAGAGAGAGTCATTGCCGTCAATAAACCTGTTTTAAGTGAAATGGAGTGTCGAGATTTGTTATTCAATATGCGCATTTTTTAATCCACCAGAAGTTATGCAACAAAGGGAGAAACACGAGAAATATCGAGCCAGTCGATGCGCTTAATCGCGCCGCTTTCCATACGGGCAATGCCGTGGGCCAGCGCCTTGGCTTCATGCGGGTCGTGGGTGACATACACCGCCGTGGTGCCTAACTGACGTAGAAGGACCGCCATTTCTTCACACAGGCTTTCGCGCAGGTTGCGGTCAAGGTTGGAGAGAGGCTCATCGAATAACAGAATCTGCGGCTCGGCGACAATGGCGCGGGCCAGGGCGACGCGCTGCTGCTGCCCGCCCGACAGCTCGCTTGGGCGTCGTGGCGCAAAGTCGGCCAACCCAACGCGGTCTAGCGCCTCAAGCGTGCGCCGTTGACGCTCACTCGCTTTCACACCGCGCATTTGCAGCGGAAAGGCCACGTTTTGCGCCACACTCAAGTGCGGCCACAGCGCATAGTCCTGAAACACCATGCCTAAATCGCGTTGCTCAGGCGGCAGGCTAAAACGGCCATCAACTACCTTATGTTCACCAAAAAAGAGCTGTCCGTCATCGGGATGCAACAGCCCGGCAAGCAGTTTCAGCAGGGTGCTCTTACCACAGCCGGAGGGGCCGAGCAGCGCCATGATGGTGCCTTTTGGCACGTCAAGGCACACGTCATTGAGAACGGGTGTCGTGGCAAAGTGATGGAATACGTGCTGTACGCGAATAGCGGCAGGTTGGGTTTTTTGAGGGCTCATTTGTTCTCCAGAGCGGAGCATTTTCCGCAGTGGCAGGCACAGGCGAGCACTACCGGCAAACAGGCAGGCTGATTCATGGGGACTATCCTCTTTGGGACTTATTGATGTGCAGTCACCCTAAAGGTGATTTATGACACCCAGATGACATGTGTGCTGCCTGCACCGGTGAGGATAAAAATGTTGCACCTCAACGCTCGCTTGGCTACTTTATTGATTAAGTTAACTATTCAAGATTTTCTTCAAACCGTTTATCCCGCACTGAGTCTGGTGCAGACCCGCAAAATTCTGGAGAACTGATGAAAATTATCGTAATTGGTGCAGGAATGGTCGGTACATCACTGACCTGGGAACTGACCCAGGCAGGGTTTGCCGTCACACTGCTGGAGGCGGGAGAAGCCGGTAAAGGCACCAGCGCTAATTCGTTCGCCTGGATAAACGCCCACAGCAAGCCGCCGGAAGGCTATCATCGTCTCAATGCCGCGGGCATGCAGGCACACCGCGACCTGGCTAGACGTTTTGGTCACGCATCATGGCTTAATTTAATCGGCGGTCTTGAATGGCGGGCGGCGAATGAGCAACAGGCGATGCGCGACAACGTTGATGAGTTGCAAAATTTTCACTATCCTGCCGAATGGATAAGCGCGGAGCAGTTGCAGCAACGTGAGCCTGCACTGCATCTCAATGGCAATGAAGGGGCGATTGGCTGGTTCCCTTCAGAAGGCTGGGTTGATACTCGCCAGTATATTCAACAGCTGCTGCAGGCCAGTGCAGAAGAAGGGGCCAAGATTGTTACCGGCAGCAAAGTGGTTGAAATCAGCCAGGTGGGTGACACTGTCACGGGTGTTAAAACCGCTGACGGCACATTACATAAGGCAGATTTAACCATTAATGCCAGCGGTCGCTGGTCAGACAAAGCGCCCTATGCCAATCCACTGGCGACCCCGCTTGCGCCAACCACCGGTATTCTGATCCGCGTGCCTGCCGATGTTGTGCCGGTCAGCCACGTGTTGGCTACGCCGCTGTTTCATTGTCGACCAGACGGAGAAGGCGTTACGCTGCTTTGTCCGAATGAAGGGGTGTATGACATCGATGAATCTACGCCTCAGTCACGGGTTAATGAATTGGCCGCCGATATTATCAGTAAAGCCGCGGCCATCTGGCCGAAACTTGCAGCGTTGAAACCGGCGCATTATCAAGCGCGTATGGGGATTCGTGCGCTTCCTGCTGACGGGTATCCTATTGTTGGCCCGACGCCTGGAATAACAGGATATTACACTGTAGTCACTCACAGTGGTGTGACGCTGTCACCTCTTTTGGCGCGTCTGGTGACGCAGGAGATTCAGGGCCAGCCGGTGGCAGAGCTGAAAGCCTATCGCCCGCAGCGCTTTTTAAAGGATTCAATTGATGACTGAGCCGGTACGCTGTCCGTGGACCAAAAACGATGCACTGATGCAACATTACCACGACCGCGAATGGGGCGTTCCGGTGTACGATAGCCGCGCACTGTGGGAAAAACTGATGCTCGATGGCTTTCAGGCAGGGCTGTCGTGGCGTACCATTCTCAACCGGCGCGACGGATTCAGAAAAGCCTTTTGCGGCTTTGATCCGCAGAAAGTTGCCGTCTTCAATGAGGACGATATCGAACGGTTGGTGACTAATCCGGAGATCATTCGCTCGCGCCAAAAAATTAAGGCAGTGATCAATAACGCTCGCGCCTATTTACGCATGCAGGCAGCGGGCGAAGACTTCTCGCAGTGGATTTGGGCCTGGGTGGGGGGGAAACCTATTCAGCATGTGGGTCCGGTTCCAACGCGCAGCGAACTGTCGGAGGAAATATCCGAACAGTTGAAGAAACGCGGCTTCAGCTTTGTCGGACCGGTGATTGTTTATGCCTGGATGGAGGCGACCGGCATTATCAATAGCCACCATCCAGACTGCTTCCGTCGTCATATTCTTGCAGCCGACACCTCAACTACGCAGTAATACCGTCCCATACCATCGAGATGCCCGCAGCCACCATCATTGCTGAAACTAAAAGGTGAAATAGGCGGGTAGGCATGCGGGAAACCAGCCCTTTACTCAGATAGATGCCGCTGATTTGCGACGCGCCCACGAATAACCCGCACAGGATAACCGACAGCGGCAGGGCACCAATGGCCCCAAAAGTCGAAGTCTTGGTGACGAAAACGATAAACGATGCCGCTGATTCTGTGGCGATCAGCCCCTGTTTCACCAGCCCGTAGCCTGAGAAGATAGGCACTGTCATTGGCCCGGTTGAAAATACCATGCCGGTGAGAAATCCAACCACCAGTCCACAGCTCGCCAACTGCCAGGTATTGAGCCGTAAATTATGCTTACGCGACCAGTACATCAGTGGCACCAGCAGCAGGAAGAAGATGCCGATACACAGGTCCGAGATTTTTTCCGGCATGCGCCACAGCGTATTGGCCCCCAACACGGCACCTGGAATAGCCAACGCGGAGTAGGTAAAACAGGCACGCCAGTTAATCTCTTTTCGCCAAATTATCACCCGCGATAAATTGCTCATAATAGACGCCACCGCCATGATGGGCACCGCCACCTGCGGCCCAAACTTCCACGATAAAATCGGCAATAGAATGATCGAGCCACCCGTGCCGATAATCCCACTGACGAAACCTGCGAAGGCGCCTAGAAAAACAATGGCCAGATAAATCATGATATTTTTCTCCTGCTATGTGATTTTTTATGCTGACTTATTCTTTGCATGCCAATTTACTCGGTGATTTAATCGCAGTTAATCGAGTTCTTCGGATGAACAAAGTGAGGAAAATTCACATGGCAAGAAGGCTACCTCCGTTAAATTCACTGCGGGCGTTTGAAGCCGCAGGTCGTCTTGGCCTGATTAAGCAAGGTGCGGAGGAGTTAAACGTGACACACGGTGCCGTCAGCAGACAGGTGCAACAGCTTGAGGAGTGGTTGGGCGTGGCGCTGTTCGAGGGCTCAAAACATGCACCAAGGCTCGCTGAAACAGGCCAAACACTGTTACCTGCCTTAACCGCCGCCTTCGACCAAATGGAAGCCGCCATCGGTCAGATTGCTGACAGCGATGAAGGCGCGCTGGACGTGTCTTGTCCCGGTACCTTTACTATGCGCTGGCTTATTCCGCGTCTGCATCATTTTCAGGCCGCGCATCCCGGCATTCACGTACGGCTCAACTCTTCTGGCACCTCGTCTGACCCGATTGGCAACAACGTTGATGTCGCGGTTCGCGTGGGGAAAGCCCCTTGGCCGCCTGGCGTTGACGTTATTGAGTTGTTCAACGAAAAGTTCGGACCTGTTCACGCGCCGTCTATCTCACTGAGTAACGGTTCCGCACTGCTGCATACCGTATCGAGACGCAGTGCATGGGCCGACTGGCGGCGGCTGGCAAACGACAATCCACGCGGCAGTGACGCGGGCGAGTTTGAACATTTCTATTTTATGCTCGAGGCCGCCATTGCCGGTCTGGGGGTGGCCATTGCACCTTGGCCACTGGTGGCAGATGACGTGAAGACAGGACGATTACAGGCCCCCAGCGGATTTATCGAAAGTGGGTTGAGTTACGTAGCCCTGCGTAGGCAAAAACCGAATCGCAAAGCCGATATTTTCTGCCGTTGGCTTCAGGCCGTCGCCGTGGAGTACGCCGACAGTCCGCTTTCTCAGGTTCCCACTTGATGATGATAATATTTGCGGTACTGCGCCGGACTGGTTTTAAGCTGTCGATGAAAAGCACGGCGCAGGATATCAATACTCGAATAGCCGCACCTGTCGGCGATTTGCTTGGGAGAAAGTTCGGATGACTCCAGCAGAAAACGCGCCTGGTTAATTCGCTCCTGCTCCAGCCATTCACCCGGCGTCAGGCCAATCTCCTGCGTAAAAAGACGTGAAAGGTGGCGAGGACTGACCCCCATGTGTTCTGCCATCGACTGCACTGACAGCGGCTGGGTTAAATTGGCGATAACCCAGCGTTGTAAATCTTGCAACGCGGAACGGCCACTTAACGACGTACGTCCTGAACGGCTGAACTGCATTTGTCCGCCCGGACGTTTAAAGAACATCACCAGCCGTGCGGCGACCAACATCGCCACGTCGCGCCCAAAATCCTCCTCCACCATCATCAACGCCAGATCCAGACCCGAGGTGACGCCAGCGGCGGTTCTAAGGGGACCTTCGGCAATATAAATCGCGTCGGCGTCAACCTGTATCTGCGGAAAACGGCGAGCAAAATCTTCGGCTACTGACCAATGAGTGGTGACGCGATGACCATCGAGCAGGCCCGTAGCAGCCAGAAGCAGGGCGCCGGTGCACACCGAACCATAGCGACGGCTGTTTGAGGCACGCTGGCCAATGACCTCAAGCAGCGATTGGGAAGGGGAAAACTGCGCAATGTCTGGCGCACCTGCCACAAGAAAGGTATCGACTGATTCATCACAGTTATCGTCAAGAAGACGTTCAGCCAGTAAACAAATTCCGGATGAGGTAACAATCTTTAACTGCTCCAGCGCCAGCACCTCAAGCTGATACACCTTGCGACCTAATTGCTGATTCACTTCGGCAAAAACGTCCAATGGCCCTGAAACGTCGAGCAACTGAACGCCGGGAATGGCTAAAATCTGCACGCGCTTGATCATTCTTGTGCTCCGGTGGCTGAGGGCGTCATTATGTCTGATATCGTCATGTTAATACTATTGAGGACTCGACGCCCGCGTTTTATTCTGGCTGTACACACACTGACACAGGCAGAACAGACTATGACTCTCAACATTAACGGCATTCGTATTCCCGACAGTAAAATGGCGCGTGAGGCCACCGAACTGGTGCGTGATACTGAATCAGAGCTGCTGTTTAATCACTCAAGCCGCGTATATTACTGGGGCGCGCTGGCGGGAAAACAGCGTGGATTGGCGGTCGACAGCGAGCTGCTGTACATCGGCTGTATGTTTCACGACATGGGCCTGACGCACGACCACTGCAGCTGTGATAAACGTTTTGAAGTTGACGGAGCGAATGCGGCGCGCGAGTTTTTACGCCACCACGCCGTAAGTCAGGCGGATATCGATAAAGTGTGGACCGCCATTGCGCTGCATACCACGCCGGGGATCCCGGAGTTTATGGACCCGGTTATTGCGCTGGTTACGGCGGGGGTGGAGATGGACGTGCTGGGCATTAACTATCAAGGCTACGACGACGAGCAGCGCGAAGCCGTGGTAGCCGCGCATCCGCGTACCCCGCAGTTTAAAGAAGATATCATTAATGCTTTTTATGACGGCGTGAAAGGCAAACCTCATACCACCTTTGGGAATGTGAAGGCTGACGTTATTGCCGATAAACAGCCGGGATTCGATAAAGGTAACTTCTGCTCGATTATTCGCGGCTCTCGCTGGGCTTCATAAGTTAACAAACCCAAGGCGTGGAAGATTTCACGCCTTGCAGAGCATAAATTCAATCATGTAAAGCTCAACGATCCCGGGATAAATTTCAGCGATCGTTGCTTTCAGCTGTTCCAGAGTCATGTTTTCCTGCCTGGCGTGCTCGTCGTTTAGCTGATGATAGTTAACCGGCATAACTGAATTGACCTTGATATGGCAGAAAAACTGATTGTCCTCATAGCGCGCCACGCTAACGATGTCTCCCGTCGCATAGTCTGCATCGCTTTTATCCCGCAGCGTTATTGTTTTACGCCCGGCAACAATGTCTGACTCAAAGCGACTGTAAAAAGTGATCTTCTTCATTAAATTCTCTGTCATTCCGCGGATAGGCACGGGCCATTCTAGCGGATTGGAACCCATGAGCGAATAAGGTTATGCCAAAAAGTTATTATCCATCTGGATGGCTAGATGTAGGATGTTGATAGTCGATAAATAACGTATAAATCAAAGGTTCTTCAATGAGCGATACTGATATTCGCGTGGTGACTGGCCCCGCAAACTATTTTTCATTCCCCGGTGCAATCGAACGTATTAAAAACTTTTACACGGCGGAGCAGTTGCAAAACGCACTGTGGATTTATGGCGAACGTGCACTTGCGGCTGCTCGCGATTTTCTTCCGTCCGAGTTTGGTCATGCTCAGGCTAAACATGCGTTGTTTAAGGCGCACTGTAGCGAAAGCGAGGTTCAACGCATTGTGGATATCGCCGCTGACGATCGCCAGATGGTCATTGGCATTGGCGGCGGCGCGGTGCTGGACACGGCTAAGGTGGTTGCGCGTCGTTTAGGCCTAAACGTGGTGGCTATTCCGACCATTGCCGCCACCTGTGCGGCCTGGACACCGCTTTCAGTGTGGTACAGCGATGAGGGCACCGCACTGCATTATGAAATTTTTAATGATGCGAATCATCTGGTGCTGGTGGAGCCGACAATAATTCTTCACGCACCGAAGGCCTATCTGCTGGCCGGTATTGGTGACACGCTGGCAAAGTGGTACGAGGCGGTGGTTCTCTGTCCGCAGCCGGAAGCCGTTCCATTAACCGCACAGTTGGGTCTCAATACGGCCTTAACCATCCGCGACGTGTTACTTAATGAAAGTGAGATTGCGCTACAGGCGCAGGCTGAGAAAAAGCTGACCAAGCCGTTAATTAATGTGATCGACGCGATTATTGCCGGCGGCGGGCTGGTGGGCGGTCTGGGAGAACGTTACACCCGCATCGCAGCGGCCCATTCAGTGCACAACGGTCTTACCGCGTTACCGCAAACCGATGCTTACCTGCACGGTACCAAAGTCGCCTACGGCATTCTGGTGCAAAGCGCGCTTCTAGAGCAGTTTGAGGTTGTTGACCAGCTGATTGCGCTGTATCAACGCTTGGATTTGCCGGTCAGCCTGGCTGAACTCGAGGTTGATATTCACGATGCATCGCAGATTGAACGCCTGGTCGCGCGTACGCTGAAATCCACAGAGTCTATCCATTTACTGCCAAACTCCCCGAGTGAAGAATCGCTGCGTACGGCACTGGAATATGTCGAGAAACGAAGCTCCCTGAAAGGGAGGGTAAGTTAAAAAAATCACCCTTAGCCGGTTTTTTCTGGCCCAGCCCAATTCGCTTTTTTTTATATCCGCACACATAAATTCATAAACTTTACTAATCTTTCACAAGTATAGCCAGCGGTGCCTGCCAGCAAACGGCATCGCTGATACTCAGTTTTCATAAGGAGCTTGTGAATGACCTCTCTACGATCCTCAAGACATTCTGCATTGGCCGTCGGCGTTTTTGCCTTACTTGATCCGTTGCCGATTGGCTTTTTCACCGCCGCGTGGATCTTCGATATTATTTATATTTACAGCACAGAAATCGCCTGGACTCAGGCCGCGAGCTGGCTGATCGTTATCGGCCTTTTTTTAGCCATTATCCCTCGGCTGATCAATCTGGTACAGGTATGGGTTGGTAGCGCTTACCCGCAAACTTCGCCGATTAAGCTGCACTTTTGGGCCAACGCGCTGGCAATCGTACTGTCGATTTTCAACGCCTTCATTCACAGCCGTGACGCCTTCGCCGTAGTGCCCGCTGGGGTCACACTGTCTACGCTGGTTGTCGTCCTACTGCTGCTGGCCAATCTGCAACTCGCGCTGCGCGACCGCACGGCTTAAGGAGAAGCGTTATGAAAAAACTTTATGCACTTTCCGCGCTGGCGGTCACATTGCCGCTGCTGCTTGTTGGCTGTGACGACTCGGCAAAAATATCCCCCGAACAGCAAATTGGCAGCGACCCGGTATTGCCCGCCGCTAAAAACTTCCTGCTGCCTCCGATGCAAGTTCCCAGTGGCACGGCCTGGAAAAGCGGTGAAATGCCGAAGGTCGCCGAGGGTTTAAAAATTGAAAAAGTCGCCGATGGATTTATGCATCCGCGGCAGATAACTGTGCTGCCCAACGGCGACGTTTTAGTGGTGGAAGCCAACAGCCCGCCCGGCGTTACCAGTAAACCGAAAGAGTTAATCATGGGCATGGTGCAAAAAGCCTCGGGCAAGGGCGGCCCTGGCGGCAACCGCATCACACTGTTGAGAAACGCCAGCGGTGACGGCAAAACCTGGGAAAAACATATTTTCCTCGAAAATCTGCATTCGCCGTTTGGCGTGCAGCTGATTGGCAATGAGCTTTACGTCGCCAATGCCGACAGTCTGATGAAATATCACTACCAAAGCGGTGAAACAAAAATCACCGATCCAGGCACACAGTTGACCGACCTGCCAGGCGGGCCAATTAACCATCACTGGACCAAATCACTGCTCGCCAGCCCCGACGGCAGCAAGCTTTACGTGGGGGTAGGGTCGAACAGTAATATTACTGAAAACGGCATTGGGGCGGAGTATCGACGTGCCGACGTGCTTGAGGTTGACGTCGCGACTGGCGCAAGCCGTATTTATGCCAGCGGACTGCGCAACCCGACCGGCCTGCAGTGGGAGCCGCAGTCTGGCAAGCTTTGGGCCGTGGTAAACGAACGTGACGAAATCGGCGCTGACTTGGTGCCAGACTATATGACCTCAGTGCAGGAGCACGCGTTTTACGGCTGGCCGTACAGTTATTACGGCCAGCACGTTGACCAACGCGTGCGTCCTCAGCGCCCAGACTGGGTCGCAAAGGCCATAAAACCTGACTATGCGCTGAGTTCACACGTTGCGCCGCTCGGACTGTGGTTTTACACCGGCGATAATTTACCGGTCGAATATCGCGGCGGGGCGTTTATCAGTGAGCACGGCAGTTGGAACCGTAAACCGTTAAACGGCTATCAGGTGGTGTATGTAGCCTTCAAGGACGGCAAGCCAGTCGGTCAGCCAAAACCAGTGGTGACCGGATTTCTCACCGACGACCAGAAACAGGTTCGCGGTCTGCCGGTCGGGCTGGCGATGGACAAGCAGGGCGGCCTGCTGATTGCTGACGACGCCGGTAATACCGTTTGGCGAGTAACCGCCGCGCAAAACCAGTAACACTGTCTTTGCGATATCCTCATGCCTGCCGACTGACATCAGTGGCAGGCATTTTTTCATTACCGACTTCCCACCAATGACATTTATTCAAACAATCTCTCCATTATTAGTGCTTCAATTTTACGAATGTTTTACCACACCCTCCCTAACAGTCCGCGGCCTCCGGCGTATAGTAGATTCAGTCAATCTTGTCTCTGCATTCGAAGGTCTGTGATGAAAAAACTCATGTTATTTGGCGTTTGTGCCAGCTTGTTAATGGGCTTGGGGGTAAGTCAGTCTGCCTTTGCCTGGGGCTATTACCACCGAGGTTGGGGCGGCCCGAGGGTGGTGGTCGGTGTCGGTCCTTACTGGGGACCGGATCCTTACTATTGGGGACCGCCGCGCTACGTCGGCCCACCACCGGTAGTTTATGTTACCCCTCCGGCACCTAGGGTCTATGTAGAGAAACCGACGCCAGTCGTCTCATACTACTGCCGCAGTCCAGAGGGGTATTATCCTCAGGTTCCGCGCTGCCCGTCAGGTTGGTTGAAAGTGGCACCGCACTAATAAACCGTGTGAAATTTGCTGCAATCGAGGTCATGTAAGATGAAATTTTATGCGTGCGCACCTGCTGCCGTTGCTCTGAGTACCTTACTTCTCGCGGGATGTGTGAGTCCGCCAACCGGTCCTGACGTTACGGCACTTCCGGGAACCGGTAAAAGCTATGAGCAGTTCACCAACGATGATGCAAGCTGTCAAATCTATGCCAGAAACAATTTGGGGGGCGCTTCTCAGCGGGCCAACGATAGCGCGGTGAATACTGCCGTAGGAGGCACGCTTATTGGTGCCGCCGGTGGCGCACTGTTGGGCGCCGCGTCGGGTCATGCGGGGCCGGGAGCATTAATAGGTGCGGGGTCGGGTCTGTTGATTGGCAGTGCGATGGGTAACGGTTCATCAATGCAAAGTAATGATGACATACAGCGGCGTTATAACAGCGTCTATGTTCAGTGCATGTATGCCAAAGGTAACAAAGTGCCGATGCCTGCGGGATATGTAGCGCCTACGACCTTTGAAGAGGTGCCGCCAGACTACAATGAACAGGGCGGTACGAATGTCCCCCCCGATTACACGCCATCACATGAATCTGGCATGCCACCGGACTACACGCCTTAAACTGTTCCGCAATGGCAACAATAACGCTTCAGTAAGTAGATAACCCAGGAGTCAGGCGTCGCATTACGGTCGCCCGTCTCTGGGTTTTTTTCATTAAATGGCCACCTGTCGGCTTATCTCAACCACACGATCACTGGGTAAATGATAATGGTCGGTAACGTGCACGCTGTTACGCACCATCATCGAAAAGATAAGTCGCTGCCAAACAGGTAAACGTCCTTGACCTTCGCGTTTGACAATTGTTTCGTGTCCGACATAAAAGGTCATATTTTCATTATCCAGTCCCAGCTTTTGGATCCCCTGATAAGCAAACAGGTTTGAGATGTCAGGCTGTTCGATAAAGCCGTAGTGCGCGATGATGTGCCAGAAATTGGGCGCGATCTCGCGGATTTCAAGCCGGTCTCCCGAGGCAACGCGGGGAATATTATTGATATGAATATTGAGCGTCACGACCTGCTCGTGCAGAGAACCATTTCGCGTAACGTGCCACCTCATCACCGTTGGCGTGCCTGTTGAACGGGTGAGGAACACGGCGGTACCGGGTACACGAGGGATTTTGTTACGCTCAATCTCGGCCATGTAGTCGTTTATTGGCACGGTTTTCTCATGAATAATTCGCGATGCGGTTTCCACACCGCGGTGCCAAACGGTCATTACCGCATAAATCACCAGCGCCAGGAGGATAGGGATATAACCACCCTCAAGTATCTTGACCATATTGGCTATCAGGAAACTCATATCGACCACCATAAATATTCCGGCGGCCAGGAGACTGGCGGGGAGCCCCCAGCGCCATATTTCCCGCATCGAAACAAATAGCAATCCAGTTGTCATCACCATGGTGAATGAAACAGCGATGCCGTAGGCGGCGGCTAATCGATCGGAAGACTCAAAAGTCACGGTAAGAAACAGTGTCGCAATCATCAGCAGCCAGTTAATAACACCGATATAAATTTGCCCATAACTCTCGGCCGACGTCTGCTTGATTCGCAGTCGCGGTAACCATCCCAGCTGAATCGCCTGTCTTGTCATTGAAAACGCGCCGCTGATAATCGCCTGACTGGCGATAATGGTGGCCACGGTAGCTAAAATGACCAGCGGAATGAGCAGGGGCGTCGGGCAGAGTCGATAGAAAATATTCTGCGTCACGTCGGCGCCTGAGAGTATTAACGCGGCCTGACCGGCATAGTTGAGCAACAGGCTAGGAAAGGCTAACCCGAACCAGGCAATCCAGATTGGGCGGCGGCCGAAGTGGCCCATATCGGCATACAGTGCTTCCGCACCGGTTACGCAGAGAAAGACGCCCCCTAACACCAGAAAACTACTGAATCCGTGTGAGAATAAAAAATGAATGCCATAGACTGGGTTAAGCGCCAACAACACCGCAGGATGCTGAACAATGCCCCAAATCCCCAGCGCGCCAATAACGATAAACCACAGCGTCATAATCGGGCCAAATAGCTTGCCAATGCGTCCAGTGCCGATGGATTGAAAACCAAAGAGTATGACTAAAATGACCACCGTGGCCGGAACGATATAGGGTTTGGATTCGGGCAGGATCATGTTCATGCCTTCCAACGCAGAAAGCACAGATATAGCGGGAGTGATGGCACCATCACCGTAAATCAAGGCTGCGCCAAACAGTCCGGCAAAAATAACCCACGGACGGCGTTTTTTCTTATCGACAAGCAGGGACATCAAGGCCAGTATTCCGCCTTCGCCGCTGTTGTCCATTTTCATGGCGAACAGTGCGTACTTTATTGAGGTCACGATGACCAGTGTCCAAAAAATGAGCGACAGGAGTCCAAGTATCACCCCTGGCGTAGGACTGTCACCCGATAAAAAAAGAACAGTTTTCAGGGTATACAGCGGGCTGGTCCCTATATCGCCAAATACTACGCCCAATGCACCCAAGGCCAACATTTTATTGCTGGCGGGAGCCTGCTCTTGCGTTACGTTGTCACTGGACATTGTTCATACCTCAAAAGGTTCCATTTCAGGGAGTTAATGCTCCATCAGCCAGGCTTTTATCCCGATGTTAAAGCCACGGACAGCTATAATCAGAATAGTCACATATTTGTGAGACGATAAATTAAAACTCTTTTATCAAATTAGGGCGAACACCACGATGTAGTGAGCATACGTTTAATAAAACTATTGAATAATGGCGCCTATATTTATCACCCCGATGATTTCATGAGAGGGTTTATGAACTTTCGCTTTAATGTTAATGCCGCAAACTGGCGGCTCATGCCAAATCTTTGGGATGGCGTGGCTTTCCCTCTCATTATTGGCCTTATTGCAATGGCTGCGGTGGGCTTTCATCAAACGCTGATGCCAATAGCGAGCTTAAAAACGCAGGCTATTTCGCTAGACCCGTCTAATCTCCCCGAATATGCCCTGCGGACCACGCTGCGCATGCTGGTTGCGATGGTGGCGGCGCTGTTATTTACGCTGGTCTACGGTACATTGGCGGCGAAAAGCCGCCGCGCTGAAAAAGTGCTGGTTCCCATTCTCGACATTTTGCAGTCGGTGCCGGTGCTGGGATATATCTCTTTTACCGTAACCTTCTTTATTGCGCTGTTCCCGGGTCGGGTTCTGGGCGTTGAAATGGCAGCAATTTTCGCGCTTTTTACTAGTCAGGCATGGAATATGACCTTCAGTTTTTATCAGTCGATGCGCACCGTCCCGCGCGATTTGATTGAGGTCTCGCGCGGTTTCCATCTCACCGCCTGGCAGCGTTTCTGGAAGCTTGATGTTCCCTTTGCCGTACCTGGACTGATTTGGAACATGATGATGTCGATGTCGGGAGGGTGGTTCTTTATCGTCGCTTCCGAAGCCATTACCGTGGGAAATAATACCTTCACGCTTCCGGGCATCGGCGGCTATCTGGCTCAGGCGATTTTGAGCAAGAACATACACGCTGTGGGTTGGGTTCTGTTAACCATGACCGTGGTTATCCTGGCCTACGATCAGCTGCTTTTCAGGCCTTTGGTTGCCTGGGCCGACAAGTTCCGCATGGAGAATACCAGTTCGGCCAATGCACCGACCTCATGGCTGTTGAATCTGATGCGCCATACTCGATTGATTCATCAACTTTTAACGCCTTTTGGCGTACTGTTGTCGATGCTAGCCAGAATTCCGCTGCGTCTGCCGACCCTAAAGTCATCGCGACCCGCAGCGGAGGCCAAAAAAATGTCTCGTTTGGGGGACACGCTGTGGTCGGCATTCGTCATTTTGCTGACGGTTTACATTGCCTACCGGGTGATTGATTTTGTGCAAACCGGCGTAACCTTTGACGATGTCGGACACGTGCTGGTACTCGGGTTGATTACCCTGCTGCGGGTGAGCGTGCTAATCCTCATCTCTTCACTTATCTGGGTACCACTGGGGGTGATGATTGGTATGCGTCCTGGGCTGGCGGGAAAAGTGCAGCCTATTGCGCAATTCCTGGCGGCGTTCCCGGCCAACTTATTGTTCCCGGCGTTCGTGATTACCATCGTCCACTTCCACCTTAATCCTGACATTTGGCTGTCGCCGCTCATCGTATTAGGCACACAGTGGTACATATTATTTAACGTAGTGGCGGGCACCACGGCGTTTCCCAACGACTACCGTGAAGCGGCGGCAAATTTCCACATTCGCGGCTGGCAGTGGTGGCGGCAGGTGATGCTGCCTGGCATTTTTCCCTACTACATTACCGGTGCCATCACGGCGTCGGGCGGGGCATGGAACGCCAGTATCGTTTCAGAGTTTGTGCAATGGGGCGACACCAAGGTTACGGCACACGGCTTGGGTGCCTATATCGCGCAAACGACGGCAGCCGGTGATTTTCCAAAAATCATTCTCGGCATTGCCGTTATGGCCCTGTTTGTCACGCTATTTAACCGCCTGCTGTGGCGACCCCTTTACGCTTATGCCGAATCAAGATTCCGTGCAGATTAAGGACAATGTCTTATGCAAGAACATCAAAAAACGTTTAACTCTGAGGCATCGTGCAAAAAGTCAGAAGGGCGCAAAGAGATTTTAGCCGTTAAAAACGTTAACCACGGTTTTGACAAGGCACACAGTGAAGTGCTTATCCTTGATGACGTGAATTTGACGCTGCATGAAGGCGAGATTGTTGGCCTGCTGGGGCGTTCCGGCTCGGGAAAATCCACTCTGCTGCGCATTATTTCAGGGTTGATTACGCCAGGTTCTGGCGACGTGGAGTATCTCGGTGAACCGTTAAAAGGGCCGGCAAAAGGCGTGGCGATGGTGTTTCAAACCTTTGCGCTTTTCCCTTGGTTAACCGTATTGCAAAACGTAGAGGCGGGGCTTGAAGCTTTGGGCGTGGCCGCGGCCCAACGGCGAACCCGCGCACTGGCTGCCATCGACCTTATCGGCCTCGATGGTTTTGAAAATGCCTATCCGCGGGAGCTGTCCGGCGGCATGCGCCAGCGCGTTGGTTTTGCCCGCGCCTTGGTGGTTGACCCTACATTGTTATTGATGGACGAACCGTTTTCCGCGCTGGATGTGCTAACCGCTGAAACGCTGCGCACCGACTTGCTTGACCTGTGGAATGACGGACAGATGCCTATTAAATCGGTGCTGATTGTGACGCACAATATTGAAGAAGCAGTATTCATGTGCGACAGAATATTGGTGCTTTCTTCAAATCCTGGCCGCGTGGTGGCGGAAATAAAAGTGCCATTCCCGCATCCGCGCAATCGCCTCGACCCAGTTTTCCGCCGCCTGGTTGATGATGTGTATGCAAAAATGACCGCACGTCCTGCCAGTGATACGCTTAAAAAAGACCTTAAGCTGGGTACACGTCTACCGCACGTTTCAACTAACCTGATTGCCGGTCTCACCGAAACGCTGGCGGGTGAACCCTACCACGGCAGAGCCGACATGCCGGATATCGCCCGTACGCTGCATCTTGAGGTGGATGACCTTTTCCCGATTGCCGAAGTTTTGCAGTTTCTGGGTTTTGCCGATGTTCGCGAAGGGGACATTTTCCTCACCGCGCAGGCGCGCATCTTTGCCGAGTCTGATACTCAACAGCGAAAAGTGATGTTTGCCGAACATTTGCTGCGCTATGTGCCGCTCGCGGCGTTGATTAAATCCGTGCTTGATGAACGGCCCGGTCACCGTGCGCCGCGTGTGCGTTTTGAACAGGAACTTGAAGACTTCTTATCGGACAGTGCGGCACAAGAAACGCTGGATACGGTAGTCAACTGGGGGCGTTACGCCGAAATATTCTCCTATAACGACCAGACGGAATATTTCAGCCTTGAGGACGTCGAGTTTTAATTAAGCCCGATCATCATAATGTGGGGCGAAATGTCCCCACATTATTCTGGCCTAACTAAAGCCGACTATTTAAATCATTGAAACTATTTTCTGGTAACCGTGACAAACGGTGTGTTACCCAATGGTTTTACATCGGCATGACTATTAACGCTTTCAGATAATCCTATGCGAAAGAATCCCCCATTAGGATGCCATTGCTTGATGATTTTTATTTTAAGATAGTGATTAAAACCCGCTGTTATTTTTTGGTAGCTTCCAAAATTTCCCCATCTGCCAGTATCAGGATCTTTAACCTGCGTGAAAATCCAGGTATCCCGATCAGCCAATCCAACAACCTTGACGTTAAACCCTTCTTCCGCTTCTTCCGGGGTCATTACACCTGGAGTCCGTTCAATTGATGACATGCCACCCAACAAAACATCCCCATTTTCTGGAGTATATTCGGTATGCATGTAGGATGCAGGCCCATCAATCTGATTATTAGTCTCTGCATGGCTGATCCCCAGAGACCATCTCTGATAAATTTTTTGCCATGTATAAGCCGGGGGTGACAGCATGTCAGGAGAAACATAGACATTGCCTTTATCTGGCATGGTGGCTGTTACCGGGATCTTTGCAACAACAGGGCTGATATCTGATTTTTTATCTCCCGTCATCAACATAACCCAACGCTCCGGTTTTTCCGGGCCACGATCCGATACATCATAATTAATATTCAGCCCCTCATTTGCTAATTTACGTCCTTCCTGAAAGTAGGTTGTGGTGGCCATATCGGGTAATGGACAGAGCTTATCTGGGGTGGCAGATGAAGAGTCAGTTGTTTCGCAACGGGCTTTCGGAACAACTCTCGCGAGATGGACATTTGCTGCAGCAACATTTTCGGGGCTTTCATTCCATGAGGGTTCTATAAAATGTGAGTTATCCTCGCAGTACTGGAGTTCTTTTTTTATATAATAACAAGCCTGCTTAATAAATTTACCTTTTATTCCGCCTGGAAAAGAAATCTCTGCTTCGCCTACGCCGGCTTGGCCACCCGATGATAATTGTTGATCAATCCCGCCTGGGGCGTAAATTTCATATATCCATCCTTCAGCTTTCGGTTCGGTCCAGTACAACGCTGCTATTGCAACCTTCTTATTTGTAGTGGTGCTCACAAAAATTGAGCGAAAAGAATCTGTTTTATGACAGCGCCAGTCGTGATCCTGTTCTGCTTCAATGTTTCCATTGGCAATACCTTTGGGGATGAGTCCGTTTTTAAAGGCATCTAATCCTTCATTCCTTGTATCACCTCGCCATAAAACATTACGGTCAGTTCTCCATACTAATTCCGGCTCTATTTCTGATGCGCGGGTGAAATTGAAATTATCATTACAGTCAGGATAGTTGCCCGTGTCCGAGGCATATGCTGCAGGTATTGACGACAACAGAACAGGTATGAGAAATAACGTCCTTTTTTGCATTTTTTAAATATCCATTTTAAAGTTTTTATATTTAAAATCTTTGTTTTAATCTTTTTTGAAATAATGTATTCCAGGATTATTTCAAAATGAAGTATATGATAACTTCGAAAATGGAATTTGTTTTATATCAATGCTATTGAATTAGTTGACGCCAGATAGGCTCGGAAAACATAGTATAGATTAATAACGTATTTATCTACCGTGCGCTACGTGCGGCACGACGATACAGCGTGCTGCGTGCGATACCCAACGCCTGCGCCGTTTTGCTGATATTTCCGTTAAATTTTTGAAGCGTTTTCGCGATCAATCGCTCATCGTGCTGGTGAAGTTCGGAAATCGGCTGAACGTCTTTAGGCTGATAATCAGCGGGAAGGGCGTTGCAGTCGAGACACGCATTATCGTCGGCAAGAGCAAGCAACACCTTGAGCAAACTGCGCAGTTGACGCACATTTCCTGGCCACGGATGTTTTGCCAGTATTTCAATTAAACCGGGTGTCAGACGAATGTCCCGTGCGGTGCCACCCAGCTCCTGCCAAAGCTGTAAAATGAAAGCAGGCAGCGCTGGCCAGTCACGCAGCGGCGGAATCGTCAATGAAAACTCCCGCAGGCGATAAAGCAAATCCTCTCTAAACTCGCCGTCGGCCACGCGTTGGGCAAGGTCCCGATGGGTGGCGCAAACTACCGCAAAATTGACCGGCCAGCTACGGCTTGAACCCAGCGGCGCGACCTCTTTCTCCTGCAACACGCGCAATAGACGCGTTTGTAACGACAGCGGCATATCGCCAATTTCATCCAGGAATAGCACGCCGCCGTCCGCCTCGCGAATTTTACCGATGTAGCCATTTTTACTGGCGCCGGTGAATGCGCCAGCCTGATAACCGAACAGCTCCGACTCAATCAGTGATTCAGGAATGGCCGCACAGTTGATGGCAATAAATTTGCCCTGACGCCAGCGACTTTGCTGATGCAGCGCTCGACTGACGTACTCTTTACCGCAGCCGGTTTCACCCAAAATGCACAGCGATATTCCGGCGTCGAGCAGCCGCACCATTTTCTTGGCGTCGTTGCGCAGGGCGCAGGTAAGATCCGGCGTGTTGACGGCAGCAGAGGGGAAGTGGTTTCTAGCCGGTGCACGTAGGCGAAAATAATAGGTCTGATAGCCACAGGTGACCAACATTTGCGGGACGTTATTTTCAACTTGTTCATTTTGTGGAAAGAGCTGCTGAAAAGTGATCAATCCAAAATTTTCGGCCCCGAGGCTTAACTCGCGCATGGCGCTGCGATTAGCCGCCATTAAAACGTTATCAGAAAATATCAGCAGTAACTCCTCAGCTTTATCAAGTCCTTGCACCTGTTGATGCAGGCTCATCAGCCACTGATCGCGGTGCAGGCTCTGCTTCATCCACAAATATTCGATATTTTTAGCCGCTTCTTTCACCCATGCCAGCGTATTTGGATGCGGAAACTGTGCCGGACCGGAAATATCCAGCACACCGGCAATTTGACCGTTCGGTGTTTGCAGTGGAATGGCGGCGCAGTAAAGGCCTTGATTGCTGGTTAAATAGTGCTGATTGCCAAAGATCTCGCAGCTGTCGTCGATAGCCAACGCGGTGCCAATGGCATTGGTGCCGCGGCCGCATTCACTCCATAAATTTCCGGGAGCAAGAGCAAAACGTTGGGCTTTTTGCAGTGCCTGCATGTCACCAAAGGTGTTGAGCACCAGTCCGCTGGCGTCAGAAAGAATAACCACCGACTGTTTGTCGGCGATTTTTTCGGCCAGCGTTTTTACCGCAGGTTGGGCGAACTGCTGTAATACCGCGTTATTGGCAAGCAGGTCGGCAAGTTCATCCTGACGGATGCGTGGAAAGTCATCGGCCATACGGTCGAGGCCATAAAGTTCACTACGAAACCAGGAGTCACTGAGTATCGGACTGGTCACGGTGGTGGAGATATCGGCGACTGACGAATTTCCCTGCATTGATAACCTCATGCCTGCATAGAGTGTTGCAATATTGTAGCTTCTTGGTTTTGAGGGTGTTGCGATTTGCAACACAGATAGAGAATTTTATTGAAATTCAGTCCATCACACCCAAATAGATGATCTTTATTCTATTGATAATTATAGCTTTACATTATGTTCTACCGCAGTTTTCAACTTGGCACGGCGACTGCAATAACAATAATGTAACCGCAAAACGGTGCGTGAACAGAAAGCTGTCGCGGTTGCTCATCTCTGTCAGAGATACCCTACACAAAATAAGGAGTTTGCGATGCGTTATGCACATCCCGGTACACCGAATGCACTGGTTTCGTTAAAGTCGACCTATGGCAACTATATCGGTGGCAAATTCGTCGAACCGCTAAGCGGTCAATACTTTATGAATACGTCACCCGTTG
The DNA here is from genome assembly GCF_009208105.1 of Rouxiella sp. S1S-2. Classification (NCBI taxonomy): domain Bacteria; kingdom Pseudomonadati; phylum Pseudomonadota; class Gammaproteobacteria; order Enterobacterales; family Yersiniaceae; genus Rouxiella; species Rouxiella sp. S1S-2. Next base: position 2,736,979 of record NZ_WFKL01000001.1, on the reverse strand, counting down.
ATGGCAGTGATATTGGACAGTTTCCGCGCTCCGACGCACGGGATATCAATGCCGCACTGGATGCCGCCCATTTGGCCGCAGAGGCATGGGGGAAAACCAGCGTTCAATATCGATCAAATTTGCTGCTGCAACTGGCCGACCGTATTGAAGCCAATCTTGAGTATCTCGCCGTAGCCGAAAGCTGGGACAACGGTAAACCGATTCGTGAAACGCTGAACGCCGACCTGCCGCTGGCGGTCGATCACTTCCGTTATTTTGCCGGTTGCCTGCGCGCTCAAGAAGGCAGTGCGGCTGAGATTGACGAAAAAACTGTGGCTTATCACTTCCATGAGCCTTTGGGCGTGGTGGGGCAAATTATTCCCTGGAACTTCCCCCTGTTGATGGCCGCGTGGAAGCTAGCGCCTGCGCTGGCAGCAGGTAACTGTGTGGTTTTAAAACCTGCAGAACAGACACCGTTTGGTATTACCCTGTTGCTCGAACTGGTGGGCGATCTCTTCCCGGCCGGCGTATTGAACGTGGTTCAGGGCTTTGGTAAAGAAGCCGGTGAAGCGCTGGCAACCAGCAAACGTATCGCTAAAATCGCCTTCACAGGATCTACCCCAGTGGGGCGTCACATCATGGCCTGTGCCGCGGAAAATATCATTCCCTGTACCGTTGAGCTGGGTGGTAAATCACCGAACATCTATTTTGCCGACGTTATGGATGCAGAACCTGAATTTGTCGAGAAAGCGGTTGAAGGACTGGTGCTCGGCTTCTTTAATCAGGGCGAGGTTTGCACCTGTCCGTCACGGGCACTTATTCATGAGTCAATCTACGCACCGTTTATGGAAAGGGTTATGGCAAAAGTGGCCACCATCCGCCGTGGCGATCCGCTCGATACCGACACCATGATTGGTGCTCAGGCTTCACGCCAGCAGTTCGACAAAATTCTGTCCTATATCGACATTGCAAAACAGGAAGGGGGTCAGATACTGACCGGCGGAAATCGCGCGAGTATCTCGGCCGAGCTGGACAACGGCTACTACATTCAGCCAACGCTCATCAAGGGCGACAATCTGATGCGTTGTTTCCAGGAAGAAATCTTTGGGCCGGTTATTGGCGTAACCACTTTTAAAGATGAGGCCGAGGCGCTGTCGATTGCCAACCAGACCCAGTTTGGACTGGGTGCGGGCGTGTGGACGCGCGACAGTAATCTGGCTTATCGAATGGGCCGCAGTATCAAAGCGGGCCGAGTCTGGACCAACTGTTATCACATTTACCCGGCGCATGCTGCATTTGGCGGCTACAAACAATCTGGCGTAGGCCGTGAAACGCATAAAATGGCGCTAAATCAATATCAGCAAACCAAAAATTTGCTCGTGAGTTACGACACGTCGCCATTAGGACTGTTCTAAACCGTTTCCTTTTAAGGAGTGAAAGATTAAAACAATGATTCGTCGGAAAACACAAAGTAGTGGCAACGATCGCCGTTGAGCCACTGAGTAACATCAACGATATTTTGACTCGTATGCATGCAGGTAAAGTTAAATGCCGCATTGTGGTTGATTTGGCGCTGTAAGCTTTTCATCAATAAGTTATGTCAAAGACCGGCCGTGCATTTTATTCTGTGCGGCCGGTGTTAATGCTTTCCAAAGGAATATAGTATTCACAGGTAATGCCATTAAGGCGAAGTTCTGGTGAAAATCTTTCCAAATCTGGCTGCATGATGAACTTCAGGTCTAACGACGGAAGCAGCGCAGAATAGACGTAGAGTATAAAATCATTAATACGGCTCAGATCGTGTGTGTAGTTTATCTTCATATATCTGCTTGCCGGCACCCTAATGTTATAACGATGTTTTAAGCTGACCTGTTGGGCCACGGTGTACTTAAACTGCAAGGCATTGGGCATGGTTTCTTCGCTATCAGGATAGATATCTGACAAGCCCCAAACTGTTTCAAACAGCGCTTCAGAATTCGTCAGATAGCGTGAAAGTTCTTGATGATGTACGTGATATTTACTGTTATACAAAGCATCAAAAGGGTAAATATACGTCTCTGTTTGACCGACAAAAGCCATCGCAGGTAACTCTACAAACTCATATTCAGGTTGCGGAAATTCCTTCAGCGCCAGTGGCGGGATAATCCCATTCATCGTCCACGATGCGTTACGACGATAGTTGCCCGGAGTTTCGGCAAAATTCTTTTTAAAGGTTCGGGTGAATGTTTGCTGGGAATCAAAGGAAAAGTAATCTGAAATCTCGAGTATTGTCATGTCGGTAAGGCGCAGTGCAATAGCCGCCATCGTCAAACGTCGGTCACGGATGTATTTTCCAAGTACATACCCCGTTTTACTTTTAAACAAACGCTGGAGATACCAGCGAGAGTAGCCGGTTTTTTTTGAGGCCTTTTCCATGGTCAAGCGATCACTTAAATTGGCTTCAATCCAATAAACCATTGCTTTTATGAGTTCGTCATGAAAATCTAACGTCGGTTCGTCCTGCAAATTAAGCTCCTGAATATGCTGCAAATAAACATTTTTTATCACTAACGGTCCCACTAAATGGCACGCACGTCGATGATAGCATCCCTGCTGTTGTTCTTATGGAGTTCAAACCCGTTTTTATTTTAAATTTTATTCAAAGATTCCAATACGTCTGCCGGTAATTCGAGTTTAACACTCTTAATATTTTGCTTAAGATGCTCAACGGACGAGGTTCCTGGGATAAGCAAAATGTTGGGGGAGCGTTTTAATAACCAGGCGAGGGCGACCTGCATCGGCGTGGCCTCACATACTGATGCAGCATGACTCAGTGCGTCCGTCTGCAGCGGCGAAAAACCGCCGAGCGGGAAAAATGGCACATAGGCAACTCCGTCAGCGGCAAGCGAATCAATCAACGCATCATCGTTGCGATGCGCAAGATTATACATATTTTGCACACACGCAATGCGGGCGATACTGCGGCCTTGTTCAACCTGACGCGCAGTGACATTGCTCAGACCAATATGACGAATTAACCCCTTCGCCTGCAAGCTTGCAAGCGCGGATAAAGGCTCTTCAATATCCCCTTCAGAAGGTGCACCTACATTAAACATGATGCGTAGATTTACCACATCCAGTACGTCGAGATTAAGATTGCGAAGGTTATCATGCACCGCAGACTCAAGCTCGGCAGGTGATGATGCGACGTTCCACGAACCGTCGCTGCCGCGGCGAGCACCGACTTTGGTAACAATGGTCAGCTCATCGGAATAGGGATGAAGCGCCTCGCGAATAATTTGATTAGTGACGTGCGGGCCATAAAAATCGCTGGTATCGATATGCGTAATCCCGCTCTCAACGGCGGCGCGAAGCACAGCAACTGCCGCATTGCGGTCTTTTGGGGGGCCAAAAACATGAGGGCCAGCCAGTTGCATTGCCCCATAGCCCATACGCGTCACCGCAGTGTCGCCAAGTTTAAAAGTACCCGCGTGCGTTGCTTTAGTCATTTATAAACCCCTTATGGAACATTGTTTACGTAGCGTTAACGTGCTTAACTAGAATATGAATAATTGTTCAGATTGTGAATTCGCATATGGTTATCGATGATGGAAAGGGGCTGACCCCCCGTAAACAGCCGCAGCAGGCGCGATCGCAGATGACTGTCGACGCGATTTTTGAAGCCACTATTCAGGTTTTACTCTCTGACGGTTTGCAGCGTTTAACGACAATTCGCGTCGCAGAGCGGGCCGGCGTTTCCGTTGGCACCCTTTATCAATATTTTCCTCAAAAGCAGGCGCTGCTTTTTGCGGTATTGCAGCGCCATCTGGAAATGATGTCGGAGACGATGGAGCTTGCCACCCAATCAGCGCATAACCTGCCGCTGTCGACGATGGTAAATATTGTTGTTAGCGCTTTTATGGCCGCTAAAACGGAAAATGTGCTTCAGGCCTCGGCGCTTTATTCCGTTGCCGGAGAACTCGACTCCCGCGACTATGTACGAGAGATAGAGACTCGTAACCGCGCCAGGCTTGAAGCCATGTTAGAAACAGCTACCGATGTCTGCTTCAACGATCTTAAGGCAACCGCCTTCATGTTTTCAGGCGCGCTAGTAGGGCCAATACGTTTATTACTAGAAAGCCAGCCGCAGCCAGAAACTATTCGCGCTTTTGGCCACGAGCTTGAGTTGCTATGTCTCGGTTATTTAGAGCGGGCGGGGAACCCTCGATAAGTGACAATGTCACTTATTTGACGCTAATATGCCTCTTTGTTTTTTATTGTTGTACTGGATTTTAAGTTTAGTGCAATAAACGCCCAAAAATGGGTGTGTGAAATGAAAAATCTGGCAGCAATCAGCCGCATGGATGACCCAGAATTCACGTAGCGCGATCAGAATCTTCAGGCCTCACCAGTGGCAATGCTGCACAAACGCTGATAGACTGTATATAATTACAGTATAAGGAGTCAATCATGGCTGTTGAAACAAAATTCGTTGTGGTCAGAAAAGGTGAAGAGAAAATGACATTTGCCAGCAAGAAAGAAGCGGATGCCTACGACAAAATGCTTGATATGGCCGAAGCGTTCACCGATTGGCTAATGCAGAGTGGCCTTGCGATCGAAGAGTCTCAGGCTGAGAGCGTGGCACTGCTGCTTGCCGAGCAAAAAGAAACTGTTCAGCACATCCTCCGGACCAGTAAATTACCAGAAGTGAAGGGCGGTGAGGGCGCTCGCGAGGTTGAAGAGTCTGAAAAACTAGACACTGATGAACTTGATAATGACAAAAAGATCCGCGCAGTTAAAGCAGCCTGATCGCTTTTTCAAGACCTTATGTTTAAGCCCGCCGAATAAATCGCGGGCTTTTTGTTATTTAGAGCGGTGAACTGTCTGGTTTTGGTCAAGATTTACAGCATGACATTCATCTCAATATCTTTATCAGTTATGATGTTAGCCGGGTCACAAAAACATACGATAGGAAGACGTCGCAACATGATTAACCGTTTCACACTGATTGCCATCACCGCAGCCCTTACGCTGACCGGTTGTGCAAAGATTACTGCTGCAACGTCAGCGGCCAAGACGGCGGCAAGCGCTGCATTAACTCCGGCTAAAGTCAATATTGCAGATTTCTCTTCCGGGCCAACGGTGGTAACAGTTACCCATGTTCCAGCGTTGGCAGATGACGGTGCGCCGGTGTATGTGACCGTAGATGGTACCGATGCTGGTATTCTTGCTATTGGTCAAACGGTTGAGCTGCACGTCAGCGCCGGTAAACATCAAATCGGCGGCTATGCGCGTTCTATGGTAGGGCGTGTAACAATCCCTGGAGTGGAAGTCACCACGGCGCCCACTATTGAACAGCACGTAAATTATTCCGTTACGGATACGACACCCAAGTTCTCTGTGCGCCCGTCGACTAAGGTCATGTTCAATACACCGGCCGCACCGGCAGCAGCAACTGTGCCAACAACCCCGACTGCGCCAACAGCAACCACGGTTCCTTCCGTACCAACGTCGATAGTGACTCCGACGGCAACAACAACGCCGGCTGCAGCAACAGGAACATCTACAACAACCCCGTCAACATCGACAAGTCCTACAACAACAACGCCGGCAGCGACATCAACTCCGACGACAAACGCCACGCCAACGACATCGGGAACCACGTCAACACCAACATCTTCAGCGCCAACCACGTCGACGCCAGAAACGACAACAACTCCCGCCGCAACAACTACGACCACGGAATAGTGTCGAGCCTGTCTGCGTACTGAATAAAAGCTGCCTGATGGAGAGAGTCTGTCAGGCAGCATTATGAACAACTCCCCATATCATGACAAAGCCAAAACCTCAGAATCCGCGTAACGCTACCTTGGTGCGCATAATGTATATTATGTTAAATAGAGTGTATTGGTGGATGATTATCTTCTCTATCCCGACAGATCAGATCCCACCTTCAAATTCAGCAGCGACTTTACCCAAACAAGCGCCCTGTCTGAGCAATCAATAGTCCAAACATCTGGCTATCATTTATCAAGCAAGCAGCGCACTGCGACTTGGCTTTTTAACCGGAGCTGATGTGTCAGGTGAATAAATAGTTTTTTCAACTTTCGCAACAGGAGTAGCTGCAGTTCGCCCAGAGTCTATGCTCATACTCACCCTTTCATTAGCGGAGAGTTCCTTAAGTAATTGCACATTCTCTTCGTTAACGGTTTTCAATGCCGTAACATAAGTTTCAAGATTATTTGCAAGTATGGCTGTTTCACAGACCCCCATCACTGATAACAGATTTTCCTGGTACTTTTCTGGCACGCCAGATTCCAAAAGACTTAGAGCTTTTGCCCATACGCTGTGCAACTCTGTATTGGCAGTATTAAGATTTTGTCTGTTAGCGATTTCATGCTGCAGTTCGCCCTCTCTTGTCATTGACCCAATGTCACGGCCAGCGGGTCTTAACATGCTTTGTTGATCTTCAGCCCATAAATCCATGGCCAGACCGATGGCCACACTGACAGGATTGAAACCTTCGGGCTGTAAATTATTACTGACCAGAGATTCTTCTCTCGCCTTAATCCTCTGAATTTCTGACTCCATTTCTTTTTGAAGGCCACTTATCTTGGCCAGTTTCACATTATTTTTTGCAAAATCATGTAAACACTTGACCCATTCAGGTTCAGGTTCGTGCTGTCTTGCGGTTGATTTTATATCAGAGGATACCTTCGCCTCAGCAAATCGGTTAAGCCAGAATTCTGTTCCGGCCTGGCCACGTGCATAACTCACATTGTCTTTCAACTGAGCATCCTGCAGCATTCCCCTCGTGATGGGCCGATTAAGAAATTGCAGGTGCCCTTGAATTCGTACAGAACTTTCCACTGCTTTACGCAAGTTGGCAACGTTCTTATTGTCACTTTTCACACAGGAAAAAACCGGCTCCTTATACATTATGAAACCTGCCCCTGCTAATAAGCGCAACGACTCTGTAAACAAGCTCTGCGCATGCAGAACTTGCGGTAAAAACTCTTTTAAATTTTCATTACTTGCCATATCGTTGGCATTCAATTTGTTTAAGTTTTTCCCAATGATATTCACTCGATTATAAAAATTATTTTTTTCAAAAATTTTCCTGTTGATCCCTTGGCTCAAAACACACGACTCAATCATGAGTTCTTTAATTTCCTCAGCCACCACCTTGCTGCTACTGAACTCATTTAAAAGCAAGCTGAGCCGCACGCCCGCGGGCTGACTCATCAATTGTGGTAATAAATTTAAAAAATCTAACTTTTCAATTTTTTTAGTCGGGAATAAAGCGCTGTACGCCCTTTCTGGGCTCAACTTTTTGTTCTGTAAAGCCGTGAGCAAACCCTCAGAAATTTCCTCTACAATAAGTGCTCCTCCACATTCGTTTTTCCCGGTAAAGATAGATTTTGTTACCCATGATGCAGCTTCTGCATCCTTTAACCAAACAAGCCAATTATCCAAGCCCGCCTCCATTGCCTCTCGTGATCCCGCTAACACTTCTGTTGGATCTTGCTGCTCTAACCCCCCCTTGCCTTTCTCCTCGTGCACTTGCGAAAAACTGACTGTATTCAGATGGGCGCTAGAATTTGCAGTAACTGTATTTATGGGATTTTTTCGAGCTGAGACATCCCCAATATCCACGGCATTCAGCACTGTAGATATGGGCTCAATGTGTTTTGAATCTGGCAGGTTTTTGCGAACAGGTAGCCCAAGGTAACGTACAGATGCTATTTCCTGATTAAGAGCTTGTTTTAATTCCGATAGCGATAAAGGTTCAAGCATTTTTCTAATTTTTTTCAGAGTATCATTATCCAGCAAGGGATTACTCATTTCCTGCAGCTCAACTAATTTACTGATATATTGATCACAAACCTGTAAGGTCTTTTTAATTTCCGTAGTCGAGTTTTCGTATTCCCCCCGACTTTCCAACTGATTGATGTATAATTTTGTCTCTGCCTTAACTTTTTCCGTTTCTAACTTCAAAGGTTGTAGTATTTTCTCATCAATGGACATGGATAACTTGTATATTCTAACTGCTTGACCGTAGATGCCTTGCGCTACAGTAGTCATCAACTTTTTGTCATTAACTTGGCTTCTAAGCGCGTGAAGATTTTCTTTTATTTTGTTATCAAATTCATTTGTTGTAAATTTAAAAAAATGATTAGTAGGCCATTTTTTTATTTCAGAAATCATATTTTTAAGTGAGTTATCAACATCTTTATAAAATAGTTTCTCATTCCATCCTGCTTTTGGGGCAAGATGCTCAGGCGCGACTGTATCTGATAACTTAGAGCGTTTAGATGCCACTGGCGCGGTCTGAATATCAACACCAGAGTGTAAGTGTCGTTTGCTCGAAAAATGCTCTCCCACACTCTCGGCAGGTACAGGGGTATTGATCTGTTCATCAATAAGAGACGTTGCAAATTCCTCGACTTGCGCCAGAAAATCCAAATCTACCGGATTATCAAAATTGGCTTCTCCATAGTTCTGTACCTTATTTCCTTGAGATACTGCATTACACCAGTTTTTATTGTTAGGACTAATCCATTGGCCGTTGTCTAATATTAATTTACCGTCACTTTCCCATTTATTCATTTTTTCTATGAAGAGTTGGGTGTATTCATCCGCTTTACACACAATGCCGGCCCAAGGGTCCAAAGCCCAGCAGTCAGTATAGTCTGAAAAATGTACATTATCAGTAGCTGTTCTTGGCGGAATGCCGACCAGTGTGAAAGCATGTGTTCCCTTGTCATCAACAAGGTATTGCCTTGCATAACCACCACTGTTATTTATAATCTGAGCCGAAATACCGGCCATTTCACCACAGTTTCCCGCTCCTGCGGCCATTGCTCGTGTAAAGTCTAATTTTGTTCCTAGGGCGTAGGTGTTTTTTTGAATGTTTATAACTTGTGGAGTAGCTCTTTCCAAACGTTTAACACTTTCTTGGGCAGCAGGTTTGACTTTATTCCCTGATTTTACATTGAGATTTTTAAATCGATTTCTTGTTAAGATAAAAGAAGCGTTAGCGAGAAATTCGTTCTTTTTATCTTTTAAAATAAAAGCGTTTTCGTATCCACTAATAGTCGGTAATTTATAATCATCAGCACTAAAATCGACCTGGCTTTCACCCGCTTTCGGCGAGCTATTAATATCATCTAGATCCATACCCATACAATTTGACCAATCTATTTCTTCTAGATTCAAAAGATAATCTGACTCTCCAAAATTCAATGGTTGCCCTTGCAAATATTTTTTTAAAACATTATTACATTCTTCCTTCTCATCTGAATAATTATTTTTCGCATCAACCCTACTCGTGCTCGCCTTGAAAACCTGTAACTCCGTGCTCTCACCAATGGATTCCAATAATTTTGCTATCGCAGTATCATTGCAATACGTATCCTGTGAAAGAATATTCATCAAGGGGTGCGTAATACTAGAAGTGTTTATATTGAAATCCATAAGTGATTTAATTAAATCACTGGCTAACTGCACTTTCTGTGGATTATATTGACTATCAATGCTGTCAATACTGGCTAACATATTTGTGTAGAGTTCGGGATTATGACAGTACTGAAGCATGTCAGACGTTATGGAATCACTAAAGTCTATATCGTTTAAATCAATAGTTGATAAATCAAGTTGCTTACCAATAGGATTAGTGATGAGTACTTGAGCTAAGGCTTGAGTTTTTTTATTCTGGAAGTCCTTTCTTTCATCAATAGTGCTAGTAGACGGCGCTGATTCTTCTAAAAATTTTATATTTTGATCGAAAATTTTAGGGGTATTAATTAAATCACTCTGAATGTCAGAGTCTATGGGATTATTTATACTCGTGATGCTAATATTTTTATACATTATTACAATCCTTGTATCAAAAAGAAATATCCTAATATAAGAATATCCTTAATCAACAGTTTATTTCTTTCGAATAAAGGGTTTTCCTATCGGAAATTTACAACCAGCCGGGAAAATTACGATCGCCGCATGGCGGCCCTTACGCTGTCACTTCACTCAATGGCATCGATTTGGCAAATCGCCCTCGCCCCACTTCGCGCAATGCTGGTGATATCTGGGCAGAAAAATGTACTGCCTCTCACCCCCACCGCACATCAGCAAAGCCGACTGCAGTCTCGCCATGATGCCCTAGCTGCTTCGTGCTCCTTTACTGGCCGCAACGGTGAGTCTGATGTAGTTTGGGCTGTCCCCCATTTGGGACAAATTTGTCGATATGAAAATAAATGAAGGTTAAACAGAATCTTGATTAATACTCTGCGCCTCACATAAAAATTAAAATAGTAATAACCAACGCATATAGTTATGCGGGCGCTGGCGAAAGTGTAGTCATCCCTATCAGATGTTTGTCCCCGTTTTTCCCCCGGAGAAGATATGACGTTTTTGAATATACTGATATTGGCTATTATTCAGGGGCTTGCCGAGTTGCTTCCTGTTTCCAGTTCGGCGCACGTTATTATGGCTGAAAAAATTCTTGGTCTTGACCCAAGTGCACCAGATATGACGTTACTATTAGTTATGTTGCATACCGGCACCATGTTTGCCGTTATCGTGCATTTTTGGCGGTCATGGCGTGAAACTTATTTCAGTTCTGCGGCTGCGTTCAAACACAATGCACTGCGCATTATTCTGGCAACAATGATGACCGGCATTGTGGGACTCATTCTGCTTCATCTGATTAAAAAGTTTTATGCCAGCGATGCCTCAACTTTCGAAATTGAGTCTCTGTTTAGCAACAGCAAACTGATCGCCTCGGGATTAGTCGCTGCAGGTATCCTCATCATCGTCTCGTCCAGAATCAAAGAAAGCCACAGCAAAGAACTCTCGCTTTTCCAATCAATGGCCATCGGTATTGTTCAGGGACTCTGCCTCCCTTTTCGCGGTTTTTCGCGCTCGGGAGCCACTATTTCAACGGGTTTATCGCTGGGCGTGGCTAGAAAAACCGTTGAGGAATTCAGCTTTGCCCTGGCCGTTGTTCTAACACCGGTGGTTATTCTTAAAGAGTTTGTACGCGTTTACCAGAACGGCCCCTCGGCCTATCCGACAGGCATGCTTTCATCAATATTGCTGCCAAGCCTGTTGGGCATGGTGTTTAGCTTTATTGCCGGACTGCTGGCATTACGCTGGCTTGCGGGCTGGCTTGAACACGGTAAATGGCACCTTTTTGGCGGATATTGTATTTTTGCAGCCTGTGTTGTGCTGTGGATTGGCTAATTTATTTGCGAATATAGAGGGAGAAAAATGATCAAGCTGAGTGGACGTTTGGTATGTAAAAGTATTGAGGAATCAAACCTCGTTCGTCATCATCTTCCTGAGCATATGAGGCTGACGAAGGATGAAGCGGGATGCGTTTCTTTTGAGGTGACCGAGACCGCCGATCCTCTCATCTGGAAGGTGGAAGAGCTCTTTACCAATAAAGAGACATTTGCCACCCATCAGGTAAGAACAAAAGCGTCACTGTGGGGTTCTGAAACCCGCACAATTGTGCGGGAATATGAAATCTCCGAAATCGAATAATTCTTCACACATTTGACTTCGAGTTCAGCCTCATGCTGCACTCGAAGGGGCAACTTGGGCATAAACTTGCTTATTATTTATGGAGATAGCCACTGTGTTTAGTAAAGACCATCGTATTAACATGCACATCGACAATGGTTTGTTTAACGGTAAAACTGTTTACATTCATTACACTTCTAAGGAAGGACTTGATGCGATAAAAATGCAAAGAAAAATATCAGCAAATCCAAATAGTGAACGCAGGGGAATAAATGCCAAAAAAGGGGTATACCTCACCTTTGCTAAGGATGCTATGAATGGCATGAATGCACATAACCTTCTATTTTTTGGTGAAGAAAAATACGTATCAAGTGCTATGTATTGCGTTATTTTTGTCTTCAATAATCCTCTTTACCTGCATTCGGCTCCGGTCACTTCAGGGAGTCATGTAACAGAGGTTATTTCATCGAATGACATACATTTTCATCAAATAAACATCATATACGAGGGTAAAAATCCATTCGTTTAGACAAATACATATCCTGGATTGGTATTGTTGTGTTTTAAGCTGTTACAGCCTGTGGCGTCAGTTGTTCACAAACGCCTAGGCTAAAAAATTTTCATATCCAAACTTCCTCTTTTAACGCCCTATTCCATAGCATTTACTTATCCCTAAACACCCACTAATAATGACTTCATCACCTTGCCGATCAATACATTTCACTATAACCCAATAGATAATATGGAGTTAGCCCTTTGGATAATGCGTAAGCTTTAAAGTTTACCTATAAGCTTCAGTTATCGGAGAAATACGACGTAATTAAAGCCTGTAAACCACACCCTTTCGGAAAGTGGTTAGGCATTTGGGCAGGATTTTACCTATCGTAAAAATCGAGAGAAGTTGGTCGCAATATTTTTTTTTGCTTCAGTAAAGCTTTCAGAACGAATATCTGTAATATTTTTTTCCCAAAGCGGATTTAACGGTACATGATAGCCTTCATTTTTTGCCGCCAGAACGAGAGCTTTTAACTCTTCAAAGTCTTTTATCACACAAATTTCATCAAACTGCCCCAATGGTTTGGGAAGTGTAAAAGCTGCAGGGAAATTAGCTTCCATATCAGTCGCAGGACTGGCTGTATCGCTGCCATGGTGTACAACTGGCTCTCCGGTACCCACAAGGCGCTTGTTAATCTCAGGGATCATATCGCGAATTCGTGACGAAACATTACCAATCTCTTTATCTTGCGGCTTATAAAAAGTAGCCGGATTTGCATAAGCTTTCTTTAGAGGGTCGGCAAGATTTTCTGGCCGTGTCTTATACTTATTTATTCTGGCCTTGAAAACATCATGTGACACGTCGTGAAGGGGCAGCATATCCTGCGCGCCAAAATCTTCAATAGAAGGAGCAATCATCAAAAGATCATAATCCGCTGTAAGGGGTTTTTTATTTTGTCCCGGTGGTGCCAGCACTTCAATGGGGACTCCATCATGCCTGACCTGGTATACTCCTGGTTCTTTGTCAGAGTGGACTAACGTAAATTTATGATTAACACCCTCCGGTGTTTTAGATTCTAATTCAATGGGTTGCCTTTGAGCATTATATTTTACATTGTTAATAACACTCTTTTCGATGAGTAAATTAAGCCGCTCACGAGTAATTTCTAACGGTATCTTCTGAGCATAACCTTCCGTCAAACATGACTCAACTTGCTCATTAAATTTACCCAATCGTTGAGGCTGATCGGCAAGCTTACTCAATTCTTGTTTTACACAGATAAAGGCCGTTTGCGGTCCCCAATTTGCACTTTTACCCTTAATATGAAAACCTTTAGTCGGGTGCCCCTTCTCTATTAAATCCGTTGCCATTTCATCGACCGGTCGAATACCGATAATACAATTTTTCTCTTTCGCTAAAACTTGTAATTCAACAAGATGATCAGGGACAACGCCAACATGTTCCCTCCTGCAAAGCTCCTTAACTTCAGTCAATCTGTCTTCATTGCCTTTTGGCAGTGACTTCTCAGAAGGTGATAAGTGTGGGTATTCGTTAGATACGAAAGATTTTGGAGTTGGAACAATAGTTGCCACAGTAAATTCCTCATTAAAAGCGATGTTTATTGACATATCATCGTCGAATGAATAATGAGTTTCTTTCGGTTTTATGGTTAAAATGTAGTTTTTATGCATTTTAATTCCTTAAAATTGCTTGTGGCCTGCAGCCCATTCTGAGACAGCATTTTTCATTGTCCCAAATCTGTAATTTTATGCGTAAATTCGAAAGAAACACTTTGCCTATTCATTATGATGATGTGGTGCGAGCTTCATCATCACAAACCCGCTCGACTCTCTTTAGTGCAGGAGGCACAGTGAAACTACCCTTTATCCACGTATCACCAAGTTCTTATAATGTAGAGTCGAATCTGCCAACTTCAGGCATGCAAAGCGGGTCAGCTATTCTCACCAAATGTGAAAAATCACCCCTGAAAGGTGAGCTAAAAATACAGGAAATGAGAGTCCAGAGTGAAGACCTCAAAAGTTCAACTCGTTCGGTAAGCGCTTTAAAACAACTCGAAGGGGGGCTCGTCAGTACCGCTGACTGTGTGATGGATAAGCTCAAGCTGAATAAGCAGGGTTTGTCATCTTTACCCGGCCTTTTAAAAACCTCAGGTGATGATAGTCGGGCCTCTACCAAGCAGGAAAAGAGTACAGTTCGAAAATTGAATGCAACGTTAATCAACCATGTAGCACTGAAGTACAGCAGTAAAAATACGGTATCGTTAAAGGAATCGAAGGCGTTTATTAAAGAGCAGTTTGCACAGACGGGTACACACCTGCGTAATAATAAGCCGTGGAATACGCTGAATAATACGATCTCACATAACCAAAGAGATTATGCCTGCACCCTAATCCCTGCCGGGAACATGAAACTGGGTAATGATGATATTTTCCCGACAAGTTACGAAGGCAAAGGCGTCTGTAGCTCATCGGACAAAGAAGCTAATCACGCGGTAAACCTATGGTCCTCCGAAATATCTGTACCAGGAGAAGGCGGAAAGCCCAAAACGTTATTCAAGGGGCTCCGACACGGTATTCTCTCGCCGTATGCGATGAAAGAGTCTGATCCGGCCCGGCAGGCAGGAGCTTTGACGCGGGCAAAAGAGGTGGCGACCGCGGCACTCTTCAGCAAACCTGAATTATTGAAAAGGGCGTTGGCCGGGCACACCGTTCCTTTACAAATTGTGTCCACGGCGCTGGTCACTGCGAGCAAAGTCCAGGGAGAAGATGTAATGCTCAAAGATCAGATTGAAGCCTGGAAAATGCTGAGCAAACAAACGCCATCGGTTCTGTCAGTACGTGGGGAAAACGGCAAGATGCAGGAGGTGAAAATAAATATTGCCGTGGCGGCCTTTAATTTCGGCGTCAATGAAATAGCGCTAAAATTCGGTTTAGGCTGGTCTGCATCAGATAAATACAATGCGGATGCCATCAATCAATTATTAGGAAGTTCTACAAAACCAGGTGCTGCTACTCTGGGAGGTATGGTGGGTGACTATCTTAAAACACAACCGGCTAATGCCGTAAAAGTTAATGAGCTGGCACAGCAACTGATACAGATTCTGTCGAGCAACTCACACCATCGGGATGGTGGTGAACCTTATAAAGCTGCACAGCGTGTAACCATGCTAGCGTATGAAATTGGTGCGGTGCCTTGTTGGAACTGCAAAAGTGGCAAGGACAGAACGGGCATGTTAGATGCCGAAATAAAACGCGAGGCCATTAGCCAACATCAGGGGCAGCCTTTATCTCAGCCCGCTAATCCTCTTGACGAGAAAAACCAAAAAATATTTCAGCAGGTACTGCTTAACGGCGGGAATAATGAGATTCAGACCTATAACACTAGCGCTGCAGGCAACAAGGTATTAAAAAACATTCAGGTCAGTGCGTTAAAATTATCGTATGACCAACGAATTGGTGATACCCGTGTATGGAAAGAGACACAGGGTCTTTCGCGACTGGTTAAAGGCTAACGAAAAAAGATGCTCAATATAATTTATCGTCTTTACGACGCATTAGGCTTGGAAATTGACGGCGATGATCCGGCTTTAGTCATTGACAGCGATCTGACTGTTTATTTCAACGAGTCGGGCGAAACGCTTGAGATGTGCTGTCCGGTGGGGATTTTGCCCTCGGACGTCACTTTGCTACACAAGGCATTGCAATTAAATTACTCTAGCCCAGTGACATTAGCGGCAGATGCAGACAATAAACTGCTGCTTGCTCTGATGCGCTTTGCGCAGGAAAGTAGTGCGTCTGAGGTTGAGGCAGGCCTGTATCAGCTCGTAGACGTCACCCGCGCCATGCGTAAAAACTTACTCTAAGGGATGAAAAGCCCTTTGATATAGACCCGGCGTGACGCCCATGAATCTTTTAAACCAGCGTGTAAAATGGGCCTGATCTGAAAAACCCGACAACGCACCAGCATTGACCAAAGTCACTCCCTGACGCAGCAGGCGCATGGCGAATCTCACTCGCGCCTGTCGCTGGTAGGCATGGGGCGTCATGCCGTAGGTGCGCTCAAAGGCACGAAATAATTTGTACTGCGGAAGCCCTGTTTGCTGTGCAATGGTTACCAGACTGACGTTATCCTGCAAGTGCGCATCAAGAAAATCACGCGCCATTCTTACTGCCCCCAATTCATTGCCGTCTTTCTCAATATGATAACTGTGCTTCACATGCCTTTCTAAAAGCTGGTCGGCAAAAGAGAGATAGGCGCGGTCTCGATAAAGGCGCGACCCTTCAACTTCGGAGCATTGGTGCAGCGCATGGAGATGTGCAATAACCTCTGGGTCATTGATAATCGGTCCGGCAAGCGCGGGAAGGTTGGCACCACGTTCGCCACGAACCAATTGGCGTAAATGCGCG
This sequence comes from Rouxiella sp. S1S-2, assembly GCF_009208105.1. NCBI lineage: Bacteria > Pseudomonadati > Pseudomonadota > Gammaproteobacteria > Enterobacterales > Yersiniaceae > Rouxiella > Rouxiella sp. S1S-2. The sequence continues at coordinate 2,720,572 of NZ_WFKL01000001.1, read as the reverse complement.
ACATCGACATACAGAGTGCGCAATCGCCACCCTTTTTCATCGGTTGCCCATCCTGCATGGGGCTCATCGGCATCAATGGCATAAAGATCACCTTTGCGTGCAACAAATTCGGTCCCACGCATTTTAATACGAATGCTGCCTTCGGTAAGCAAGGCAAAACAGGCTGTCTCGTGGGTATGAACGTCGTAGGCATAGTCCACAAAACGTCCGTGTATCAACTCGGCCTGTAGCTCGTGACTTCGCCAGATATTAATATCAGATTGAATTGATGACATTACCAAACCCCATTACTGGTTTAAAAAGTACTAATCTGCACCTCGTGCAATAGCGTTCAATACGTGCCCTTTTCTTTCTAGCATAGTGTCCACCTGCTTCACAAACATCTTGATAAAACACTATACAGCTATTTTTAAGGAGTATTGAAATGACCGACGTTGTTACTGCTGAAAGCCCCGCTGCAGATACTGTTAAAAATATAAAACTTGAACGCTGTGTCATTGTTCTCAATCAAAGTCTCACACCCGGTAGAGCAGCCAATGCGGCCGCGGTCATTGCCTTAACTATTGGCCAGCGGCACCCGCAGCTCGTCGGACAACCCTTGGTTGATGCTAGCGATGTGTCCCACCCCGGATTAATTCCGCTAGGTATTGCCGTACTTTCAGGTTCTGGAATACGGCTGCGAGAACTACGCCAAAAAGCAGCCGAGTTAGGAAATATTGATTTGATAGATTTCCCTGTTCAGGGGCAGCAAACCAAAAATTATGCCTCTTTTCAGGAAGCAGTGGCGATCATCCCTCTTAATGAAATGGAATATTCAGGCGTCGCATTAGTGGGTGGCAAGAAAGCGATTTCAAAAATCGTAGCCGATTTGACGCTGTTTGCCTGAGAATCAATCAAATACAATCATTATAAAAAGGGCACGGATTGCGTGCCTTTCAACATGCTTTTTAATCAGTTCGGCTACGGTTTCGTCTTGAGAAAAAAACTAAACACGAAGCTCATAATAAATATCGAATTCATCCTCGTGAGTTTGAATGAAACCATGCTTTACATAGAAAGCATTGGCCGGACTTCCTCGCAGTGCACCCAGCTTAACGGGAAGCTGAAGGGCTTTTGCCTTCCCGGTGATGTGTTCAATCACAGCCTTACCCAATCGTAAATTCTGATATTCGGCCAATACATAAAGATGATCTAAATAAAGATGGTCAACTTTATTTCTCAGCACAAATAAACCTGCCAGCGTGCCCTGATGAAGGATTTTGAAGGTTTCTGCCGCAACATAGGTATCGAGAAAACGCTTCCTAACCCGCTGAGCGTCATAGCGACCAAGCTCTTCAAGACTCGGCCTCATCGCTGCTGCTCTGATCTCCGCGAGTTCAATCGCATCCTCTGGTTTTGCCTGAATCCAATCCATGAAATCCCCTTTATCGATTAAGCCAGTATTGGCTTATATAACAGAAAATCGGATTAGTTTTAACACCTACCCACACTCATATTTTTACAATATTTGTGGTCCCTTCTGCCTCAAGTTCCCGAGCAGTGATTACACTTATCCGTACAAAGAGTGTATTTCATCTCTATTTGCAGGAGTTTTTATGACTAAGAAAAGACGCGCAGTTCCCGGCATACATCCCTACGACGGGCCTGCAGGTGGCTGGGGAGCGTTGAAAGCGACGGCTATTGCAGTGCGTACACAAATGGACAATTTGACGGCGCCGGCCACGCTGCTTCGCACCAATCAGCCCGATGGTTTTGATTGTCCGGGCTGCGCATGGCCAGATAAAGAGCAACACTCGACGTTCCAGTTTTGTGAAAATGGCGCCAAGGCCGTCACGTGGGAAGCAACCAGTAAACGCGTTAAGCCGGAGTTTTTGGCGCAAAACACGGTTACCTCACTGCTGCAAAAATCGGACTACGAGTTAGAAAACTTTGGTCGTTTGACCCATCCATTGGTCTACGACAGTGAAACAGACACGCTGCGCCCCGTTGAGTGGGAAACGGCCTTTAACCATATCGCCGAGGTGTTGCAGGGACTTCATTCACCCAATGAAGCAGAGTTTTATACTTCCGGCCGCGCCTCAAACGAAGCCGCCTATATGTTTCAACTCTTTGCCCGCGAATACGGCACCAATAATTTCCCCGACTGCTCCAACATGTGCCACGAGGCCACCAGTGTCGGCTTGCCCTTCTCTATCGGCATTGGTAAAGGCACCGTCTCTCTTGACGACTTTGATGAAACCGAGCTGGTTATCTCGATGGGACATAATCCCGGCACCAACCATCCCCGTATGATGGGGACGCTGCACGAATTGGCGAAAAAAAATGTGCCAATCGTGGTTCTAAATCCGCTTCGTGAGCGCGCACTTGAACGATTTGCTGACCCACAAAGTGTGATAGAAATGGCGACCTATAGCTCCACTGATATCGCCTCAAATTACTTTCAAGTGAAAGCCGGGGGTGACGCTGCCGCGCTTAAAGGGATAATAAAAGCACTGCTGCTGCTTGAGCAAGTCAGGGGTGACGTGCTGGATAAAGACTTTATTGCCGCTCATACCCAAGGTTTTGAAGCTTTGAGTGCCGATATTAACGCCACGGACTGGGATGAAATAGAAAAAGAGAGCGGTTTGGTTCGTCAAAATCTCGAACAAATTGCCGAGCTTTATGCTAAATCGAAGGCCACTATCGTCACTTATGGCATGGGAATTACCCAGCATAATAAGGGCACTGCCAACGTTCGCTTAATCGCCGACCTGCTGCTGATGCGCGGCAATATGGGCAAGCCTGGTGCGGGTATTTGTCCTTTACGTGGTCACTCAAACGTTCAGGGCAATAGAACTGTTGGGATTACAGAGAAACCATCGGCGGCATTTTTAGAAAAGATTGAGCAAGTTTTTGGTTTTACTCCGCCTAAAGAGCACGGCCACGATGCGGTTAAAGCCATGCAGGCTATGGTTGAAGGGACGGCCAAGGTGCTCATCTGCCTGGGCGGTAATCTGGCGGTGGCGCTCCCCGACCCTGAAAAATGCTTTCCGGCAATGAAAACCCTCGATTTAAGTGTGCATGTGGGCACCAAGCTAAATCGTTCGCACCTGCTGGTTGCAAAAGAAACGTATATTTTGCCCTGCCTGGGGCGAACCGAACTTGATTTGCAGGCCAGCGGAAGGCAATCCGTCACTGTTGAGGACTCAATGTCGATGGTGCACGCATCGTCCGGCAAGCTTAAGCCTGCTTCTGATCAGCTGCTTTCCGAGCCCGCTATTGTTGCTGGTATGGCCAAGGCCGCCCTGCCTGACAGTAAAGTCCCGTGGATGGCGTTGGTGGCCGACTACAGTATGGTTCGTGACCTCATCGAAAAAACCGTGCCCGGTTTTGATAAATACAATGAACGAATTGCCACCCCTGGCGGATTCCGCATGCCCCTGCCGCCAACGGAGCGCAAATGGACTACGGCCTCAGGCAAAGCCATGTTCTCGGTATTTGACGGCGTAAACGAGGACGCACTCGTTGATGGTGATGATGTATTACGCATGATAACGCTGCGCAGTCACGATCAGTATAATACGACGATTTATGCGTTGGACGATCGCTATCGTGGCGTGTTTGGCCGCCGGGATATCTTGTTTATGAGCGATGTCGATCTTGACAAGCGCGGTCTCGAACACGGTGATTTAGTGGATATTGAAACCGTGGTAGCGGGCAGCAGTCTGCGTTTGGAAAATATGACTGTCATTGCCTATAACATCGCTCCCGGCTCAGTAGGCGCTTATTATCCAGAGGCAAACGTGCTCATCCCGCTAGACTATATTGATAAACAAAGCGGCACGCCGTCTTATAAATCTGTACCGGTTCGGGTAATCCAGCATGTAGGCTAATTCAGTAATCAATATTGAGTTACTCATACTGCCGCACCCTATGCGGCAGTATTTTAACCGCAAATGTATGCGTTTATTCTCTGCCCGCTTTTTCTACGCTTTAATCGCACATCCTTAAAGTCACTATCACCAAAAAAATCAAATCAGCACAATTTTTATTCAAAAAAACCATAACATTAGTCATTTTAAGCATTTGTGGTTGTGCACTGGTCAGATAATAATCCCTTGATTAGAAAACGATAATTATTGGGAGGCAGCATGATCAATGTCAGTGGGCTAAATAAAAGCTTTAACCATTTTCCGGCTCTTTTAGACGTGAATTTTAGCGTAAAACGCAGTGAAGTGGTTTCTGTCATTGGCCCTTCGGGTTCAGGTAAATCCACTCTGCTGCGTTCACTTAATTTACTGGTTAAGCCTGACTCGGGAAGTTTGCAAATCGGCGATCAGCAGATCAACACAGAAAGCCTCTCGCACAGGCAAATTGCTGACTTCCGGCGTCAAACGTCAATGGTATTTCAGCACTATAACTTATTCAAAAATAAAACTGCGCTGGAGAACATTACAGAAATTCTGATTTGCGCCCGCAAATTTACTAAAAATGAGGCTCGCGAGCGTGGAATGGAACTGCTGGCTCAGGTCGGTCTTTCACATAAAGCAGACGCCTATCCTGCCACGCTTTCAGGCGGACAACAGCAGCGCGTTGGCATTGCCCGAGCCTTAAGCGTAGAGCCGCAGGTTATTTTACTTGATGAGCCAACCTCCTCTCTTGACCCTGAGATGCGTCGCGAGGTCCTTAACCTGATAGCAAGCTTGGCAGAACGCAGCCTGACCATGATGATTGTCACTCATGAGATGAGCTTTGCCCGCGATGTTTCAGACCGGATCTTTTTCATGGAACAGGGGAAAATTATTGAACAGGGCAAACCGAGTCAAATATTTACCGCCACCTCAGAGAACCGTACCCGTTCTTTTTTACACGATTTTGCCTGATACAGCCGACGGAACTCCTTATCATGAATTTTGATTTTGCCTATATGCTGAGTATTATTCCGCAAATTCTCAGCTACCTTCCCATCACCCTGCTTATTTCTGTCTTATCCATTTTGCTTGCAACAGTGCTTGGTATTGTATTTGCCCTATTGCTGCGGGCTGGAAAAATACCTGCAGCTTTTGCTCACCTTTATATTTCATTCTTTCGCGGCACGCCGGTGCTGGTCCAGTTATTAATCATCTATTTCGGACTTCCGCAGATATTCCCCGCCTTAAATTCGATGAGTGCCATTAATGCCGTGATACTCGGTTTAAGCTTGAATACTTCTGCCTATTTGGCGGAAATTTTCCGTGCAGCCATTGATTCCGTTGATAAGGGGCAGCTTGAAGCCTCGCTTGCCTCCGGCCTTAATTTGTTTCAGGCCTCATGGCGAATTTTGTTTCCGCAGGCGTGCCGTAATGCCATTCCTGCTACCGGTAATGTCTATATTGGGTTAATCAAAAACTCCTCACTGGCTTTCACTCTGGGTGTCAGTGAGCTATTGGCTGCCGGTAAACTCGCTGCCACCGAATCATTGAAGTATTTCGAAGCCTATTTTGCCGTCGGTCTTATTTATTGGGCGTTGACCATTATTCTAAGTGAGCTGCAGCGGCGTCTCGAAAAAGCCATAAATAAACCATACATTAATTAATACAGGGAAATAAATATGAAGCTGTTAAATCTGGCATTAGTGGCTTGTTCAATACTGCTGCTTAATGCCTGTGATAAACCGGCAACCCAGGCTGATGACAAACCTGTTCTTCGCGTAGGCGCTACGCCCGACGGTTATCCACACTATTTTAGCGAAAACGGCACAGTGAAAGGGTTTAGCGTCGATATTCTTAACGCCGTTGCCGAGAAAATTAACTTTAAAGTGCAATGGGTTACCTCGGATTGGGTCGGGGTTCTTGGCTCACTGGAAACGGGCAAGATTGATACCGTGGGCAACTTTGCTGATACGCCCGAGCGCCGCCTAAAATATGATTTCAGCGTGCCTTATTACTACAGCGCCGCGCAGTTGGCCGTGAGTAAAAACAACGACAGTATTCACGGCTTACAGGATATGAAAGGCAAAACGGTGGCGGCAGACCTAGGCTCAAATTATGCCAAAGTGCTAAAAGAGTTTGATCCGCAAAACCAAATAAAGCTGGTGACCTTTGAAGGCCAGGATGTCATTTTCAACGCCGTCGCGCAGGGCAAGATTGACGCCTTCGTTTCTGGGCAGGTTATTTTACTCGGCCAGATCAAACGCAAAAATTTGCCACTCAAGGTGGTAGGTCAGCCGTTTGGTGTCAAACAGGTCGCCCTGCCGTTTAGAAAAGATGCGCGTGGTGAAGATCTGCGTAAAAAGGTCGATGTCGCTCTGGAACAGCTTCGTGCCGACGGCACGTTGAGAAAGATTTCAGAAAAATGGTTCGATCAGGACCTCAGCGTCAAGCCCGCCACCCAAGAACCTGCAAAAGGTTAGCGCAACGTATTCACCCAAGTGAACAGCGCTGAAGGTGTCAAAATGCAGGAAAATCGCGTTTTGATGCCTTTTTCAAAACCAATAAAACGTGATCGATAAAGAGCGATATCTGCTATTGCTGCATTTGACGCATGTGACAACGGCCCTTCAGTTAATCGCAACCAATCCAGATTCTCCCAAAGGGCAGACTCAGAAAACGCTCTTTTGAGAATGACACATCTACCGCTATCGCGTTACGCGGTCAGGTTGACTTCAACGCGCTAACCCTCGGGTAAATCGATAATCACCAACGTGCCATAACTGCCAGACTCTACTGTATGCGGGATGCCCGCTTTGGCGACGTAAAGCTGCCCAGTCTCAACGTTGATGATTTCTCCGCCAACGTTGAGCGTCAATAGGCCGTCGATTACCAACAGCCCTTCATCGTAATCATGTACCTCTGCGATTATTTGCCGGTCGTCCATTTTTAACACTTTTAAATTGGCCTGACCAACACGGCCCAAAATGCGGGACTGCCAGGCCTGGGGCAACGCATCTGCAGTGGTTTTTAAATCAAACAGTGACATCAGGCACTCTCCCTTTGCTGTTTCTCATCTGAAAATTGATACTTTCCCACTGACGACAGCAGCTCGCGCGTATAGGCGTGCTGCGGCCGTTGCCATACGTTTTGCACCTCGCCGGACTCGACGATTTTACCTTTCTGCATCACCAGCACTCGGTCAGCCATGTAGCGCACCACGTCGAGGTTGTGCGAGATAAACAAATAGCTCAGCCCAAACTCTTTTTTCAGCTCCAGCAAAAGGTTTAAAATTTGCGCCTGAATAGAGACGTCAAGCGCTGACACGGCTTCGTCACATACCACCAGCTCGGGCTGAGTTATCAACGCACGGGCAATGCCAATACGCTGGCGCTGCCCGCCAGAAAACTCGTGGGCATAACGGTCGAGGCTGTGCTGCGGCAGCCCAACGCGGTCGATAATCGTCAAGATACGTTGATTACGCAGATGTTTATCTTTAACACCGTTAACACGCAGCACTCTGTCTAGAATGCCTTTTACCGTATGGCGCGGATTGAGTGAGGCGAAAGGATCCTGGAAAATCATCTGCACTTTGCTGCGCAACGGGGTGAGTTGAGACTCCGGCAGCGGGACGATATCGGTGCCATTGAGCAGAATTTGGCCGTGATCGGGTGTTAACAGCCGCAGTAAGGTGCGAGAAAGCGTTGACTTCCCGCAGCCTGATTCCCCTACCAGTCCCAACGTTTCGCCTTTAAACAACGTAAAATTCACGTCACTGACCGCGTCAACAGATTGACCGCTCTGCTGAAAAGAGACATGTAAATGACGCGCCTCCAGCAACGGCCGTGTATCAAAGGTTTCATCCAGTGACGGAAAGCTCAGGGTCGGCGGCGTAAACAGTGAAAATACCGGCTCTCCTTGCACTTTTTGCGCGCGAATTTCAGTCAGGCAGCGCTGACGATAGTGCACATTTTGTTGGTAGTGCAGCGAGGCAGCCATCAACCCTCGGGTATATTCATGCTTTGGATGGCTGAACAACTCGGCGGTGACGTTTTGTTCCAGCTTGCGGCCACCAAACATCACCGCCACTTCATCCGCCCACTGCGACATCAGCCCGAGGTCATGACTTATCATCAGCACGCTCATCGACATGGATTTTCGCAGCGTGTCAATTAGCGCCATAATTTTACCCTGTACCGTGACGTCTAGCGCGGTGGTGGGTTCGTCGGCAATCAGCAGTTTGGGTTCACAGGCCACGGCCATGGCAATCATCACCCGCTGACGCTGTCCCCCCGAGAGCTGATGAGGATAATAATCAACGCGGATTTCGGGACTGGGCAACTCAACCAGCTCAAGCAGTTCGATAGCCCTTTTTCTGGCTAAACTTCGCGACAGGCCAAGATGCACCGACAAACTTTCAATAATTTGATCGCCGACGGTATGAACGGGATTCAATGAGGTCATCGGCTCCTGAAACACCATCGAAATATCGTTTCCGCGCAGCTGTCGCAGCTGCCTTGCTGGCAGCGTCAGCAAATTCTGCCCTTCAAAGTTAATTTCGCCGCCAATATTGGCGTAGTCAGGCAGCAGCCCGAGGATCGACAGCGCAGTTGCCGATTTTCCGCAGCCAGATTCCCCCACCAGCGCCAGCATCTGCCCACGCGCTAGCGTCAGATCCAGACTGTTTACCGCCTGCTGTTGGCCGAAACGAACGTTGAGTCCTTTTATTGATAACAGTGCCGTCATCTAGCGCCTCCTTAAACGTGGATTAAAGGCATCGTTCAAGGCATCGCCTAGCAGATTCAGCCCAAGGATAGTGATAACCAGCGCCAATCCTGGCTCGGCGGTAAGATACCAGGCACTGCGCAGCATCTCGCGGCCGCTGCCAATTAACGATCCCCAACTGACGTTGTTCGGATCACCAAGCCCAAGAAACGCCAGCGCCGACTCCATCAGAATCGCCGAGGCCACCATGACTGAAGAGGTAACAATAATCGCCGGCAGCGCATTAGGCAGGATCTCCTGAAAAATGATCCGCCAGGGTGAGAACCCGCCCGTCCGCGCGGCAAGTACAAACTCGGCGTCGCGTAGCGTCCTGAACTCTGCCCGCACCAGCCGCGCCACGGTAGGCCAGGACGTGACGCCAATCGACAAGGCAATCAGCGTGACCGAAGGCGTAGTAATCGCCAGCAGAATAATCACCAGCAAAAACGCGGGCATAGTTTGAAACAGCGCGGTAATACGCACCAAAATGTTGTCGATAACACCGCCAAAATAGCCACCAATACTGCCAAACAGTGTGCCAATCAGCAGTCCTGTTACTGTCGCGCTTACCCCAATGAGCAAAGAAACGCGCGCCCCGTGAAAGATACCGGCAATCACATCGCGCCCCATGGCGTCGGTGCCCAGTGGATATGCACTCTGTGCGCCGGGCAACAACAGCGGCGTAGCGACCATATCCAGAGGGTCGCCGGGATAGAGCCAGGGAGCCAACAGCGCCATGCCAATGACCAGCAGTAGAATAAGCAGCCCAACGACGCCGGCGGGATTATGTAGCAACCGTCGTAGTACCGAGCGCGGTCGAATGTGAGGTGAAGTCGTGAGTTCAGTAATGGCAGTCATATCAACGCACCTTTATACGTGGGTCGAGCCAGGTGTGGATCAAATCCACCACAAAGTTAGCGGCCAGTACCAGCAGTGAGGAGAAGAACAGAATACCGAGCAGCACGTTAACGTCGCGCGCCATGACGGCGTCCAGCGCCAGTCGCCCCAATCCAGGCCAGGAAAAAACGGTTTCAACCACCGCAGCACCGCTGAGTAAGGTCGCAATATGCATCCCCGCTACGGTCACCACCGGAATAAGCGCGCAGCGCAGCACGTGGTGTACCGTGACACGCCAGGGGGATATCCCCTTGGCCTTTGCGGTACGCACAAAATCCTGATGGGCTATTTCGAGCATGGCGGCGCGGGTCAGCCGCGAATAAATGGCGATGAAAAAACTGGCGAGAGAAAATACCGGCAAAATTGCATGACTCACACTGTCTTTAATCGTTCCCCATACCGAAAGCTGCGCACCGATGGTCACATTACCGCTGCTCGGCAACCAACCAAGCTGCACTGAAAACAGCACCAGTAACATTAATCCGATCCAGAATCCCGGCAGCGAATAAAGCAGCAAGGTAAACAGAGAAAGAAAACGGTCCGGCCATTTACCGACAAACAGTGCCATGACTACGCCAAAGAGAATACCAAACGCCATCGCGACAATTTGTGCCGCCAACATTAATCCCAGCGTGGCCGGGAGGCGTGAGAATATTAACTGCGTCACCGGTGCATTAAATCGCGGCGAGAAGCCTAAGTTGCCCTGCAAAATATCGGCAAACCAGTGGGTAAACTGTTGCCAGGCAGGCAGGTTCAGCCCGTATTGCTCACGCATCAGGGTCATTGAGGCTTCACTCGCCCCGCCCGACTCACCGGCCATGACGTCAACCGCGTCACCGGGGATCAAATGAAGAGTAATAAACATAATGAGCAGGATGCCCAGAAGCGTGGGGACCACCTGAATCAGGGTTCGCCAAATAAGCAGCAAAAACCAGTGGCGCTTTTCCAACATAATGTATTGACCGGTAAAATAAAAAACGGGTCAAAAAAGACTACCAGCGGTCAAGAATGAACATTAATGCTTAATCTGTCTTTGCTTATACCAATAATCGGCAATAAAACGCGGCCTCATCATAAAATATCGTGCAGGGCGGTCATAAAATAGTTATCCGTTGCCAATTTACGTTACCCCAACATCATCGCAATAAGCTTGGGTCTCACCCCGTTCTTTATTAATAAAACAGCTTAACAAACCCAAAAAAATCAGTAGTCAGCCCCGTCGTTATCTCAGTTAACTAAGTGTCGAAAATAATGCTACTGATAAAGGTCAGGTAATGTCTGAAGCGGGTAATACTTCCTCAAAGATTAATAAACAGAAAAATAGATTGGCGGTTGACGTAGGGGGCACCTTTACCGATGTGGTGCTGCTAAAGGGTGATGAACACTTCTCGGCCAAGGTGCTGACCAGTGCCGATGCACCAGAGCGCGCGGTACTGACCGGCATTGAAAACGTGCTGACCGATGCGGCGCTGACTTTCTCCGACATTGACCTGCTGATACTCGGCACCACGCTGGCAACCAATGCGCTGATAGAGCGTAAAGGCGCCAAGACCGCGTTAATCACCACCGCAGGATTTCGCGACTTGGTTGAAATCGGTCAGGAAGATCGTTTCGCGCAGTACGACGTATTTCTACAAAAACCGCTGCCGCTGGTTGAACGCCACTGGCGATTTGGTATTGAAGAGCGTATTGACGCACAGGGTAAGGTGCGTATTGCCCTGAATGAGCAGCAGGTGCACCAACTGGCCGAAGAGCTGGAAACTTTGGGCATCGAAAGCGTGGCGATTGGCTATCTGCAAAGCTTTGTTAATCCCGAACACGAGCGACGTACAGCAGAAATTCTGCGCGCCCGCCTGCCGCACATCACCTTCTCGCTCTCCAGCGAAGTGTGTCCCGAAATTCGCGAATACGAGCGTCTGTCTACGGTGTGTGCCAATGCGTATGTGCAGCCATTGGTTGCCGGGTATCTTACCCGTCTTCGCCAGCAGTTAGGCGATAAAGGCCTGCGCGTGCCGCCGTTTTTAATGACCTCGGGCGGCGGTATTACCACCCTTGAGACGGGCATTGATGAGCCGGTGCGTTTGGTCGAGTCTGGCCCTGCCGGTGGGGCCATTCTTGCCAGCAATATCGCCACGCGTCTGGGACTGGAAAAAGTGCTGTCGTTTGATATGGGCGGCACCACGGCAAAAATCTGCTTTATCGATAATTATCAGCCACAAATTTCACGTAGCTTCGAGTTTGGTCGCGTTCATCGCCATCAAAAAGGCTCGGGGTTGCCCATTCGTATTCCTGTTATCGACCTGGTTGAGATTGGCGCAGGCGGAGGCTCTATCGCCCGCATCGACAACCTCTCGCGTTTGCAGGTGGGGCCAGACAGCGCCGGGTCTTCCCCGGGGCCAGTGAGCTACAATCTGGGTGGGACGGACGTCACCATAACCGATGCTAATGCCCAGCTCGGCCTGCTTGACCCTGCGACTTTTGCCGGTGGCAAGGTTGAACTGAATGTCCAGTTGGCAGCGGCCGCGCTAGACCAGCAGATTGCCACCCCGCTCGGCCTCAATACTGACCACGCCGCGCTGGCTATTACGGAAATTATTGCCGAAAACATGGCCAACGCTGCGCGCGTGCACGCCAGTGAGTCCGGTAAACAGGTTGAGAGCTATACGCTGGTTGCCTTTGGCGGTGCGGCACCGCTGCACGCCGCTCGCCTCGCCGCCAAGCTCGGGATAACCAAAGTGGTTATCCCGCAGGCGGCTGGTGTGGGCTCCGCATTGGGATTCCTTTGGGCACCGGTTGCCTATCAGGCGGTACGCAGTTTCTATCAACGCCTTGATAATATTGATACTCAGGCCGTGGACGAACTTTTGGTGGACCTGACTCATCAAGTGCGTCACGTCGTTGAGCAGGCCGACAACTCATCCCCTATCAGTGTGCAGCGTAGCGTTTATTTGCGCTATTCCGGCCAGGGCCACGAAGTGCCTATTGAACTGGATGCGGGTGAACTTAATAGCCAGTCGATTGCGGCGCTACACCAACGATTTACCCTGGCCTATCGACAGCTTTATGGCCGCAGCCTAGACCACGTCGCAGTAGAAGCGATCAGTTGGACGGTGACCGCCAGCACCCCGGCGCCTGAAATTAACACCCAACCTATTAACCCACACGTTGCGCCTGCGCCAAACGCATCGCTGCCCCAGCGCGAAGTTTATTCTGCCCGGCAGCAGCAGCGCATTCACGTTCCGGTGTACGGCCGCGCACAGCTTTCAACCTCAGCGCCGCTGAACGGGCCGCTGATTGTCGTCGAACCTGAAACATCAACCTGGGTCGATGAAGGCTTTTCGGCGCACATAACGGCAGAGGGTCACCTTGTGCTGCAACAAATCGCACCCGCAGACGGAGCAAAATCATGAGTCAGGACGTCATTATTCATCAAGTGATTTGGAATCGCCTGATTTCAGTGGTTGAAGAGCAGGCACAGGCGCTGATCCGCACCGCGTTTGGCACTTCTACGCGTGAAGCCGGAGACCTTTCTGCAGGCGTATTTTTACCTGACGGTCGCATGGTTGCGCAGGCGGTCACCGGCACGCCGGGCCACGTCAACTCAATGGCCGATTCGGTAGTCCATTTCCTGCGCGCCTTTGCGATAGAAACATTGAATCCCGGCGACGTGTTAGTCACCAACGATCCCTGGAAAGGCACCGGGCATCTGTACGATATCGTGATGGTGACACCGGTGTTTTATCAGCAAAAAGCCGTGGCTCTGTTTGCCTCGACCCTGCACGTCGTTGATATTGGCGGGCTTGGACCAGGCCCAGACGGTCGTCAGATTTATCATGAAGGCTTGTTCCTGCCGATGATGAAGCTGGTACACGGCGGTGAGCTGGACCGTAACGTGATGTCCATCGTTAAGGCTAACGTGCGTGAACCAGAACAGGTTGAGGGCGACTTCTTCGCACTCATTGCCTGCAATGACGTTGGCGCACGCCGTCTAATCAAGGTACTCGACGAATTTGCTTTGCCTAATCTGCAAGCCGCGGGTGAATACATTCTTGATCAATCTGAACAGGCGATGCTTAATGCGGTGCGCGAATGGCCACAGGGAAGCTGGGACGCCGAAATGTGGGTCGATGGCTACGGTGAGCCGTTGCTGCTCAAGGCGAAACTGACCCTTGGCCATCAGGGTATCGACGTTGATTTCACCGGCAGTGCCAACTTTGTGGCCAAAGGTATTAACGTCGTGAAAGCCTACACGGATGCCTATACCTCATTTGGCATTCGTTGCCTGATTGGCCCAGACGTGCCGAACAACTCAGGCTCGTTGGGCGTTATCCGCGTGACTGCACCGGAAGGCTCGATTCTTAATGCCCCCTATCCGGCGGCGGTAACCTCACGTCATATTATTGGGCAGATGTTACCAGACGTGGTGTTTGGCTGTCTGCGTCAGGCGCGCCCCGGTGAAGTACCGGCTGAGGGGGCTTCCTGCCTGTGGAATATTCAGCTTTCCGGCGGTCACGTTCTGCCGGGCTATGATGCGAAAAGTTTTCTCTCGCAGCCGCGTTTTTCAATTACCAGCTTCTCCACCGGCGGCACCGGAGCGCGTCCGCATCTTGACGGTCTTTCAACCACCTCATTCCCCAGCGGCGTACGCAACGTGTCGCTCGAGATCCTTGAATCAATAAGCCCGGTGGTATTTTGGCGCAAAGAGTATCGACCGGATTCAGGCGGTGCCGGACAGCAGCGCGGCGGTTTGGGCCAAATCATCGAACTTTCGCACGGACAGGATGCACCCATGTCGCTGGGCGCAGCATGGGACCGCATTGACTTTCCCGCACGCGGCGCAGAAGGCGGGCAATCTGGCGCGCCGGGTCAAGTGCGTCTTTCAACCGGTGAAACGTTATCAGGCAAAGGGGTGCAAACCATTCCACCCGGCAGCCGCCTGATTGTTGAAACCCCCGGCGGTGGCGGCCTGGGTGCGCCTGCCCAACGACTTGCCGATAGCGTAAAACGTGACGTGCTCAATCAGCTGGTCAGCGATAAAGCGGCACAGCGTGACTATCTCCTTAAATCAGAAGACTCGATAACGACGCATATCAACGGAGCTAAATAATAATGACGCTTTCTTCTTTTCGCCGCAGCCTGTGTGCCGTGGCGCTTTTAGCCAGCCTTACAGGAACCGCTCTCTCTGCCGAGCAGCCTCAGCATGGCGGCACGCTTAACGTAGTCTTAAACTATGAACCCCCTGCGCTCATTGCTTTAACCACCGTAGCAACGCCGGCGCTGAGCGTCAGCGCTAAAGTTACCGAAGGCCTGCTGAGCTATGATTTTAATCTCAAACCCGAGCCCCAGCTGGCAACAAGCTGGGAAATAAGTCCGGACGGTACGCGCTACACCTTCCATCTGCGTCCAGACGTTAAATGGCAAGACGGCAAAGATTTCACCTCAGCCGACGTGGCCTATTCCATCGAACTGCTGAAAAAGGTCCACCCGCGTGGTTCAAGCACCTTTGCCAACGTGACGCAGGTCGAAACGCCAGACCCGTTAACGGCAATAATTGTGCTTTCTAAACCAGCACCGTATCTGATTAAGGCCTTTGCAGCGGCAGAATCACCCATTATTCCGCGTCATATTTATGAAGGCACCGATGCACTGACCAATCCGCACAATAATGCGCCAATTGGCACCGGCCCGTACATTTTTGAAAAATGGGTGCGTGGCAGCTATATCCTCTACAAACGCAATCCAAACTATTGGGACCACTCACGCCCTTATCTCGACCAGCTAGTGGTGAAATTTATTCCCGATCCCGCGGCGCGATCGGTAGCGTTCGAGACTGGCGAAGCCGACCTCGGTTATCGCACGCCCGTCGCGCTTAACGACGTCGCACGCCTCAAAACACTGCCACAGTTGGCCTTTGAGACTAAAGGTAACAGCTACTCGTTTAATGTAACCACACTGCAGTTTAACCTCGACGATCCGCACTTTAAGGATTTGCGCGTTCGGCAGGCAGTCGCACACGCGATTAATCGCAACGTTATCTTACAGGTCGCCTATTTTGGACTGGGTCAAGTGACCGCGTCACCTATTGCCCCCGGTATCAAAGAGTACAGCGACCCCGCACCTTCTCCTTATGACTTTGATATCCAGGCTGCCAATAACCTGCTGGATCAGGCCGGATACAAAAAAGGTCCGGACGGCACGCGCTTTAGCGTCACGCTGGACTATAACCCCATCGCTGAAGACATGTTTAAAACGGCAGAATACGTGCGTTCCGCGCTGTCGAAACTGGGCATTAAAGTCACCCTGCGCTCGCAGGACCTTTCAACCTTTGTTCGTCGAATTTACACCGACCGCGACTTCTCCTTTACGGTGAACGGCCACAGTAATTTGTTTGACCCCACCGTCGGCGTGCAGCGCATCTACTGGTCGAAAAACTTCCGCAAAGGCGTGCCGTTCTCCAATGCTTCCGACTACCATAATCCGGAAGTTGACCGCCTGCTCGAAGCGGCGCAAACGGAAAACGATCCACAGAAACGCGTTGAAGAGTTTCGTCAGTTCCAGCAAATCGTTGAAAAAGAGTTGCCGGATATCAGTCTTATCTCTCCTCAGTTCATTACTATTTACAACCGCCGCGTGCACGACCATTCCGTGACCGCCGACGGAATCGAGGGCAACTTGTCCGGCGTTTGGGTTGATAAAAAATAGGACGTTGACTTCAGTGCAGTCGGCGTCATTTCTTTAGCAAGCGATAGACGACGGCTGCAATGTTAACTACATCGAATTATTTCTCTTAAGGAGACTATGATTCAATCTTTGTCTCAGTTCAGTGTTTTCACTTTTTAATTCTTTCAACTTATTTGCGGTTTCTTCGCCTTCGATATGTTTTGTCGCAGTTTCAAAGAGTTCTTTTTTATTTGTATGATCTATACCTTTCAGTTTAGCTATCTCAAATGCCGATTTTAAGAATATTTTTCCTACCGAAACACCCGTCATTGTTGTTTTAATTGCATCGGAAGTGCCTGGGGCAGCATAAATATTTGATGCGATCGCTAAGGCATCCAAAGCGTTATTAGAGAAAGATGAAATATATTCAGAGTATTTTTTAGCTTGCAGAGGCGTTGCATTACATTTTTCAGCAACAAAATATGCTGCATTTTTTATGCTATCCCCACCTCCTTCAGATTCCTCTCCGCCTTTAGCGACACTGTTACGGTTAACAACAGCCGAGATTGCATTGCTTGTATCTTTCGTTAGTGCGGCAAATTTAATTATTGCCGGTATAATACCTGTTCCTCCTGTGCTTGCCGTTGCAAATAAAGCCACACCAAGATCAAGTGCCGAAGCGGACATATTCCCCACTCTTTCTATAACTGAAAAATTGGCTGCTTTATTGTTGTGGTGTATAGCTTCGCTTGCAAATCTATTTTTAAAACAGTCGCTATCCTTAATGTTTTGACCCTGCGGTGGTGCAATGAAATCTTCACTATCAAAGTTTTTAATTTCAATATTACAATCCCCAAAATTGCTTTCCATATGAATATGCAGAGCTTGATCATTAAGGTTTACGGAGTTTGTTGCATTTAACATGATTTATCTTCCTTGAGTTAATCGTTAATACTTAACAGTAATGTCTCAGCTTGTTGTCGCAATGAATGACACTGTGATTCATCATTTGTTTTTTCAAAGCAGTGAGCAATGTAGGAATTTAACACTTCTCTTGATTTATTTATTTCTCCAAGATGTTGAAAACAAATAGCAATATGTAACGGAGAAGAGTCTGTAGAGGCCGCCATAGACATTGCATGATTAAAAAGGTTGAGTGCGTGTTGATACTCCCCCTGTTTTTTTAGTGCACAGGCAAAGGCAAATATAAATCTATAGTCGTCGGGGTTAAGCTGTGATAAATATGCAAAATAATAGGTGGCACTATCAACATCACCTTCATGCCATGCCGCGTAACCAAGCGCATACAGATTCTCAAGATCCTGCAGAGACAGCTCGCAAAACTCTCTGGCGCCGATTGTGTTGTTTAACTCTTCAGGCGACGCCTCATTACTTTCACATTGACTTAACTGATTGTTTATTAATCCATTTGACATTCCATTCATCTCGATCCTCCATTTATAACATTTCCATTAAATAAATACCCTTATAAAAAAAAGGTTTTTATTTTCAAAATTCTGTATGTAGGTGTACCGCATAAAACTTTCCTCTTCTTCTGTATTTCATATGAAATTTATGTTTTTAAGGAAACTCCCTCTGATTTTTTCACGATCAGGGTGAAAGAGGGAAAAAAAATTAGGATTTTTCAATGAGGCCGGACCTTCTGGTGGAGGGGAACTTGTTTAAAGTACCAGATGACGGGGTTACCGAGTGAATGGAATGGATAAATATTGAAACAATAAAAAACCCATAGCAGGCGAATGCTATGGGCCCCACAATGGAGAGAGTAAATATACTACGACGAGGACTATAAATACGTTAATAAAATCAGTCTGCCAAGAGGCTGTACTTATTCTTTTACCTGCTTGTAAACCAATGAGCCTTCAATCGGCTGCGGATTCTTGATTAGATTAAGCACCGGACACCATTTTTCCACGGCGTGATGCAGCGCATCCACTTCTGCCTTGCTGGCGGTGCTGTCAATTTCTACGCTATAACGAATATTGAAGGGATAAAAAGGCACGTTTTCATAGCCATCAAATTTTCCACCACGCGCATCAACGTCAGCTTTCACCTCAACTTCAAGGCGAGATAACGGCACTTGTAAATCCGCCGCGTGGATCAGAAAAATATGCGTCAGGCAGCTTGAAAGCGAACCTAAAAATATTTCTGGTGAAGCGGGCCCGAGATTATAACCGGCAAAGTCTGGCGGGCTGTCGCTGATAATATGGTGGTCTCGAATACGAATATGTCGTACGCCGCTGCGCCCTTCAGCATTGGCTCTGGCACTAATAGTTTGAACGGCAAGCTTTTCTGGGTCTCGGGCTTTTATCTTGAGTAAAGCCGCACGCTTTTCCGCCAGGTACTCGTTTAAATCACTCATGCTGGTATCCAAATTCTGAAGTGTAATGGCTGCCCTGTAAAACCAAAGAAAAAGGATTCAAAATAAAGACTCGGTTATCCTTAGTTTTGAACCCTCAATAATTGCATTCGCGTTATCTACATAAAATTTGAGGTCGGTAGTGAATAATTAACACTGCCTGAACTGAGTAAACCGCAGAATCCGCAACAGTAGAAACACTATTTTGAGCTTTAAATATTCAGTTTTACGATAAAGGCAGCGGGGTGAATATAAGTTAAGCACTTTATTTTCATGCTTAAGATCTCGCCTGGAAAGCGTCCGTTGAATGGGTGCTAGTTACAACCTACTTCGGCGGTGCGCGTCACCACCATCAATGAAAACTGGCCTTAATTTTCATTATTTACACACTGAATTTTCGTAAGTCATTTCCCTTCATTATTAAGCTATTAATGTGATTTTACATATCAGCAACCCCTCATTAATAATCGTTTTGCAACATTTTAAGAAGGTGATAGAGATTTTTATTAACGCCTTCAATTGTTAATACCTCAATGGGAAAAATATGAAGAATTCAACCACTATTCACTCTTTGTCGGGACTGACCTTATTAGTTATTTCTGCCGCGCAGCCACTTTATGCCGCAGAACAGCCTCAACAGGGCGGAAACTTGACGTGGGGTGTTGAAACTGAGCCGAGCACGCTCAATCCACAGCTTAATGGTCAGGATAAAACCGAACTCTTGCTGCGTGCCGCCTACGAGTCACTGCAGGCACGTAAAGCGGACGGCAGTTATATTCCCTGGCTTGCCAAGGGAATTACCGTTTCTGAAGACGGAAAAACCTACACGATTAAACTGCGTGACGATGTTAAATTCTCCAATGGCGAAAAGTTTAACGCCAACGCCGTGGCTGAAAACTTCCGTCATTTGGGGGATCCGGCCTACAGCGCAGGCACCAGTATCGGCGTATTTGGTACCCGAATCGACAGTATTACGACCCCTGATGACGCTACGGTGGTCGTAACGTTGAAAGAGGTTTACAGCCCTTTCCTCTCCTTCGCCTCCAGTCTTAAACTTATTTCTCCCTCATCGTGGAAGTCGCCGCAGTTAAAATCAGGCGGTACTGAAATCATCGGTACCGGCCCTTTCATTTTAAAACGTTATGAGAAAGGGCAGCAGATCGAGTTTGTACGCAACCCTGACTATAACTGGGCCTCGGCCAATGCGGCGCATCAGGGACCGGCTTATCTGAACAGCGTCACCTATCGATTCTTGCCGGAATCATCGGTGCGTACCGGCGCCTTGCTTTCAGGTCAGGTGGACGTTATTGAGGGAATATCTGGCAACGACGCCGGTGAGTTCAAATCTAATCCGGACTTTACCTATCAGCACGCGCTGAACACTGGCACGCCGTACTCGCTGTTTTTAAATGTTAAATACGGTCCAACGGAAGAGCTTAAGGTACGTCAGGCACTTTTACAGGGACTGGACGTGGGTCCTATCTTGCAATCCATTTATCGTGGCCAGCGCACGCGTGTGTGGGGAATTACCTCACCTATTGACCCCCTTTATGACAACAGTCTGGAAGGTAAATACGGCAATAATCCACAGCTGGCCAATAAACTGCTCGATGAAGCTGGTTGGACCACCAAGGGCGTGGACGGGATACGCACCAAGGACGGCAAGCCGCTGACCATTGAGATTATTCAGTCACAGGCCACGGTTCGCGACCAGCGTGACGTGCTGCTCCAGGCGCTCCAGGCGCAGGCGCGTCAAAAGCTCGGTGTCGATTTGAAAATTCGCTATGTCGACTCCGGCACTTACACTGAAGTGCGCAACAACGGCAAGTTTGGCTCAATTGCCAACTCCAACACCCCGACTGACGGCATTGATATTGAAAACCATTATCTGCCGATCAACGCCGGTGGCGCGATTAACTACAGCCGCACCGACGCACCGGAAATCATTCCTCTGCTGAAAGGGGCATGGCAGACGCAGGACAATGCCAAGCGCAAGGATTTTTACGGCCAGCTGCAAAACTTTGCCGTTTTACAACAGGCGCTGGCAATTCCTCTGTACGAGCCAGAAGACCAAATTGCCGCCGCGACCTACGTTCACGGCATTACTTTCCGTGCGTTTAAACAGATGCCGGAAAATACCTATGACGTGTGGCTGAGCAAGCATTAATCGGCAATCGATGCGTTACGAGGAATACGACTATGTCCGTTGACAGCACGTTTACGTCACAACAGCCGGAAAATCGCAAAATTTCGCGGCAGTCTTTTATTTTCGGCCGAATGGCCCGACGCGTGCTGAGCGGTGCGCTGGTGCTTTGGGCGGCGGTGACGCTGTCCTTCATTAGCGTGTATCTCGCACCCGGCGACATTGTTAGCTTGCTGATTGGCGAGCAGGTACGCACGCCGGCGATTGAAGCGGCGATCCGTGCAGAATGGGGCCTGGATCAGCCGCTTTATTTGCAATATCTCAGCTATTTGTGGCGCGTGCTGCACGGCGATTTTGGTCGCTCTTACCTGCTTAATACCGACGTCAGTGCGCTGGTGCTTAATCAACTGTGGCCCACGCTAAAACTCACCGGCCTGGCACTGGTGGTGAGCATTGTGTTTGCCGTGCTGATGGCGGTGGCAACGGCGCATCGTCGCTGGGGTCGCCGCATTGCCGGCTCACTCGAGCTGCTGCTGGCCTCGACGCCGTCGTTTTGGTTGGGGATCGTGCTGCTGTTTGTCTTCAGCTTTACCCTGCGCTGGTTCCCGGTGGCCGGAGACCGGAGTTTCTCGTCACTGGTCCTGCCCGCGCTCTCTCTGGGTCTGGCACAGGGTGCGGTAGTCGCACAGGTGCTTCGCCGTGGACTTGAGGATGCACTGGACGAGCCTTTTGCCTTGACGCTGCGCGCCTGGGGCATGGGTAATATTACTATTCGCCTGCGCCACGCGCTGCGTCATGCCGCCCTACCGGCGGTCACGCTGACCGGCTGGCTGATAGGCGGGCTGCTCAGCGGCGCAGTGATTACCGAACAGGTATTCGGTCGACCTGGGCTGGGCAAGATAACCGTGGATGCGGTGCTGGGTAAAGACCTGCCCGTGGTACTGGCGGTCGCTATCTTCTCGGCGTTTGTCTATGTGGTAATGAGTACGCTGGTCGATATTCTTTATTTACTGATTGATCCGCGTCTGCGCGATGCAGACGCATCGAAGGAGACGTCCCGATGAGTCAACTACTCGCGGCAGTCGGTGTAAAACGTCAATACTCCGTTGGCTATGGACTGGCACTCCTTTATCTGCTTCTGGTCGCGCTGGCGGTTATCTTGCCTGGGTATATCAGCCACTATGAGCCGCTCAATGCCGACCCGATTAACGCCATGCTGCCGCCTTCTTGGCAACACTGGCTCGGCACCGACCAACTGGGCCGCGACGTGTTGACCCGCGTTATTTACGGCAGTCGCTACTCACTGCTGATAAGCCTGGCATCGATGGCGCTGGCGGTGAGTGTCGGCAGCCTGCTTGGCCTGTTGGCGGGTCTGGCCAGAGGTCCGCTGGACGAGTTCATCAGCCGTGCTGTAGATGTCATTTCGGCTTTT
This sequence comes from Rouxiella sp. S1S-2, assembly GCF_009208105.1. Classification (NCBI taxonomy): domain Bacteria; kingdom Pseudomonadati; phylum Pseudomonadota; class Gammaproteobacteria; order Enterobacterales; family Yersiniaceae; genus Rouxiella; species Rouxiella sp. S1S-2. Next base: position 2,698,409 of record NZ_WFKL01000001.1, on the reverse strand, counting down.
CCCGACTTGCTGCTGGCACTGATGCTGATTGCTTTCACCGGACCCGGCACCACAAACCTTATCTTTGCATTGGGCGTAGCGTCCGTGCCGCGCTTCACCCGCGTGGTCCGAGCGCAAACCTTTTTAGTGATGTCTTCCGGATATGTTGAACAGGCCAGAACCTTTGGCCTCAAACGACACGTGTTGGTGTGGCGACACGTGTTGCCGCACGCTATTGCTCACGTACCAGCACTGGCGACGCTAGGTCTGGGTACGGCCATTATCGGCACTGCCGGTTTGAGTTTTTTGGGCATGGGCCCTCAACCGCCTACTGCCGAATGGGGCCTAATGCTTGCCGAGGGAAGAAATTATCTGCGCAATGCCTGGTGGATAGCAGCATGGCCGGGCGTAGCTATTACGTTAACGGTGATATCCGTCAACACCATTGGACGCTACTGGCAGGCCGCATTTGAAGGAAAACAGTCATGAGTCAGCCTCTGTTTATCGATATCCAGAATCTCAACATCAGTTTCAGCGGTAAGACAGTGGTTAGCCAGTTGAATTTGCAACTGAAACACGGTGAATCCATCGCCTTCGTCGGTGAGTCCGGCTCGGGTAAAACGGTTACGGCGCGCAGTTTGCTGGGACTTCAGGATGCAAAGGCACAGGTTACCGCCGATCGTTTTTTTATTAACGGCGAAGACATGCGCAACGCCAGTCAGCGTCGCTGGCGTAAAATACGCGGCACTCAGATAGGCTATGTGTTGCAGGATGCGCTGGTGTCACTGGACCCTTTACGGCAGGTAGGACAACAACTGCGCGATGCGCTGGCGGCCAGTCAAAGCATCGAACGCGGCGCCCTGCGCACTCAGTCAATTGCGCTGCTAAAGTCGGTCGGTATTCCCGACGCCGAGGCCAGGCTTGCGGCCTATCCTCATCAGCTTTCAGGGGGACTGCGGCAGAGGGCATTAATCGCCACTGCGCTGGCAGGCAAGCCCAACTTGCTGATTGCCGACGAGCCGACCACCGCGTTGGATATGACGGTTCAAAAACAAATCCTTGAGTTGCTGCAAAAACGCCGCGACGAGGGGCAAAGCCTGCTGTTAATTAGTCATGATCTTTCGGTGGTCGGTCAGTTAGCAGACCGCGTGCTGGTGATGAAAAACGGTGTGGTGGTTGAAGAAGGCAGCAGTCACCGCCTGCTGCGTTCTCCTCAACATGCTTATACCCAGCAGCTGCTGGCGGCAGTACCAAGCCCGGAGACGCGCGGATTCAAACTTGCCGGCGCACCCGGCGAACGGTTACCGGCTAAAAATATTGCCAGCGGTGACCCTGTGCTGATCGCCAGCGGGCTGTATAAGCAATACGCCGATAAAACCGTGGTTAACCACGTTAGCTTCTCACTGGCGGCCGGTGAAACGTTGGGTATCGTCGGTGAGTCAGGTTCAGGGAAAACCACGGTGGCCAAAATGGTGATGGGATTAACTGAACCCAGTGGTGGCACCATTACTATACAGGGTCATCGCTGGAGCCAAATCCCTGAGTCTGTGCGACGTCTGCGCCGCCGGGGAATTCAGCTCATCGCACAAGATCCACTTAGCTCGTTTGACCCCCGCTACAGCGTCGAGAAAATCATTGGTGAAAGCCTCGACAGCGTGGAGATTTACGGTGAGGAGCGGAAAAAACGTATTCTTCAACTGCTCGATGAAGTTCAGCTGGGCGCCAGCTTTCTCAGCCGCTATCCGCGCGACCTTTCCGGCGGCCAGCGGCAGCGAATTGCCATCGCCAGAGCTTTTGCTCCTAATCCGGCCCTGCTGGTTGCCGACGAACCGGTGAGTGCGCTGGACGTTTCGGTGCAGGCTCAGGTGCTGGACCTGCTGGCGGAGATGCAGGCAGAACACCGTACGGCGCTGCTGTTTATTTCCCACGATCTTGGTGTTGTGCATCATCTGGCAGATCGGGTGGCAGTAATGAAGGACGGCGTGGTGGTCGAACATGGCGAGGTCGATAATGTATTTCATCGCCCTGCACATCCCTGGACACGTCAATTAATCAACTCGTTACCCACCTTTTAGGCAGGTGAAGTCCCTCACCTGTGGGGGGCTTTAACTTATTTTTGAAAGATTCATTCACGGTGTGAATATATAAATAACGCAATATAGAAACCCTGGTAAATAATATTAATAAATCACAAATCACCTTCATGCTGAGGCATTTTAAGCGGGTCGTCTTTGGTAAAGTCTGGCTGAGGATTATCTTTGATCCGTTTAAAGTCTTCATGATTTTTATCTAAATCGCTTTTCTTACACATAATTCTTCCTTGTTATTACGAGGGTAAGCTTATTGGCCTTCAGCCCACGGCATTAACCGTGGGCCGGGTTGCTTAACCTGTCATGCACTTATCCAAAAGACCGGATTAATGACCACCATGACTATTTTTGCCGCCCTTTTTACCCGCCTCGCTCGCGCGTTCATGGTCATTGGCGAAATTACCTTCACCGTGCTTGCCGCCCTTTTTGCCTGTTTCTGAAGCTTTGTTATGATCGTCCACAGAATTTTTTGATCCACCACGATGTTCGGCCATAAATCCTCCTATCGGATTTGTTCCATCAATTTAACAGGGCCTTCCATTTTAAGCATTACATCCTGTATTAAGCCCCAATCAAGAGCACAATGCTCGGAGTTAATAGTAGTGCAGTTCATTTTTATGTCAAAAATTGCAGCCAACTATTTTATAAAATAGTTATAATGCTTTAATTTATTAAATAAAAAATATTATTTTTTAATAAGGCACAATTTATTCGTATAAAATACGAGCCAAAGTAAATACCAATGGCCTTATCTTTTTCATGTGACATTACGACACCAAATATGATTCCCTCTGGTTTGTAATAATAATTATTTATTGATCATGCCTATCATGAGTCCTTTATTTTTAAATGACTTAGCATTGCTTCCCCCATAATTTCATTACCAGAGTTAATCACATTTTCCCCTGCGCTTCGCAAATCGACTGCATTTTTATTTTGCCCCAGCTTCATGGCTCCGGTTATCTGCAGAATTTTTATTTCAACCCCGACGATTGCCTTCAGCATGGCACTAATGTAGTCCGCAGGGGCATCCTCCATGCTCCAGGGAACTGGCTGGGTTGACTCATGCGTCTTGGTTAATCTGGCCACTACGTCACGTAAAAAGGACTCGTCCTCCCGAAAAGTGATTTGCCCGCGCACGTGAACGGCGCGGTAATTCCAGGTGGGGACCTGCCTGTGTGTCTGCTGCTTGGAGGGATACCAGTTAGGTGAAATATAAGCATCGCCGCCGCGAAATACCACCAGCACCTCGTCGCCGTTTGCTACGCTTCGCCACACCGGATTAGCCCGCGCCACGTGGGCGATTAAAAAGCCTGCCTCCCCTGCTTCTCTGTTGATTTCAAAAGGTATATGGATTGCATCAAGTGCCCCTTCGCTGTGGGTTATCAGCGTACCCAGCGGATAGTGTTCGATCATCTGAAACAAAGTATCAGAGTCTTTCTCTTTAAACTGCGCAGGAATGTACATCGTGACCTCCGGGCCATCATGGCAAAGGGGCGCACTGCGCCACCACAGTGTGCTAAATTATCGCGATAGTGGTTTACGATTAAGTACCACTTTAGGTAAATTTGACTAAGCCACAATCCGCTCTCAGAGAAGCACTCATATTACCTATGCCCAGAAAAGCCAAAATTGTTGATATTCCCGCCATTGGTGAACTCGACAGACAACGTGGTCAGCTTAGCCTGCAGCTGGCAAACGCGCTTAAAAAAGCCCTCCAACGCGGCGAGTTGAAGCCCGGTGACCTGCTGCCTTCAACGCGGACACTGGCACTGTCGCTCAATTTAGCTCGAGGCACGGTTATTGAAGCTTTCGAACAACTGATCGCCGAGGGATTCTTTGAAGCTCTGCGTGGTTCCGGCACCCGCATCGCCAACGTTCTGGCCGAGGTAAGTCGTCCGGTCGAGCTTAGCAACGAACCGGGGCACGAGCCGCCCATGCTCTCGGCACAGGCGGCACGATATGCCCAAGCAGGAGCCAAAATAAGCGTGTTGCCACCGGTGCCTTTTGCGGTGTCTATTCCCGCGGGTAGCACTTTGCCAGATGATATCTGGCGGCGGATAGGTAATCGAGTCAGGGCAAAAGGCCCGGGAGCCCCGTCGGGCTATGGTTCGCCGGCGGGTGCACTGGCGTTGCGTGAGCAAATAGCCGAATACGTCAGAAAATCACGGTCGGTACACTGCTCCCCCGAGCAGGTAATTATCACGGCCGGAACTCAGCAGGGATTATTTCTTTCAACCCAGGTTCTGCTAGACAGTGCGGATAAGGTCTGGGTTGAAGACCCTGCCTATCCAGGTATTACCTCAATTTTTGAAACCACGGGTCGGCAGGCACAAATGATTCGGGTGCCGCTCGATGAAGAAGGGTTGGACGTGGCACGCGGCATTGCACTGGGGGCGGATGCCAGAGCAGCATTCGTTACACCTTCGCACCAATATCCGGTTGGCATGCCACTGAGCATGGCGCGAAGAATGGCCTTAATTGACTGGGCAAAAACGCACCGTTCATGGATTGTAGAAGACGATTACGACAGTGAATTACGCTATGCCGGTCATCCTTTTCCCTCGTTACAGGGGTTGGCGCCCGAACGGGTGGTCTATTTAGGCACCTTTAGCAAAATCCTGTTTCCCTCATTGCGGCTCGGCTACGCCGTGGTGCCCGAAATCTTAGTTGACGCCTACTGCGGTGCCAGAATGCTGATTGACCGCCATCCGCCCAGCGCAGACCAGCACGTTTTAGCCAGTTTTATGGCAGAGGGACACCTTGACCGCCATATTCGCCGCATGCGTAGTGTGTATGCTGAAAAGCGAACGGTGTTGATTGAGGCGGTAATTAAGTACATTCCCCCCGATCTTGCCAAACTTCAGCCATGCGACCAGGGAATGCACATGGTGCTGTGGCTGAGAGCGGATTTACAAGACAGCGCCGTGGTTAAATGCGCCCTTGCAGCTGGCATCTCTGTGCGCGCCGTGTCACCGATGTATTCGATGGGCAATGCGAAAGCGGGATTAATTCTCGGCTTGGGTGGGTTCACTGATGGGGCCATTGTGACCGCGGTTAAAATACTCGCAGCCGTTATTCAGGCCGTTGCGCACTCAACGTGAGAATTTTTTAGCGCCAAATACGCACACCAGCACGCCAAAACAGGCGGATGATAAAGGAAGTAAACCCATATAAACCGTTGATTGCAGAAGTGGTATGCTGAAGCGCAAGTGCTGTAAGCAGTGGAAAGCCAAGTAAAGGACACTTTCGGACAAAATGAACGAGCCAGAATACGGCCTCCCCCAGAGACCGGCGGTTTAGCTGCTATAATTTGACCATCCGGCTATCTCTTTATTAGCTGCTCCATGAAGATTTCAAACGATCTCTTCATCCACCCTTGAGTGCGTACTCATTACGTTTACCATGTCCCTCCTCTTGCGTACGCACGAGGAAAAATTTTTGTGAAAATGGCTTTCGTTCAATGGATTAAGAACCAAAGGGTCCCCCAAGCCTCACAGGGAATAACGTTAAGCGACAACAAAGACGATCGCGAGATTGCCCCGATTGCGGCCGAAATTTTTTCTATCGATCAGATGGAAAGATACGGCGAAATACTTGCACAGTCGCACAAGCTTTCAACCAAAAAAGCGCCTTACTATTTATTAAACCGCCTGACTGATAGCGAAGCGCTGTTATCGCGCAACTGCAACATTCTGAGCTCAGGCGGTGACAAAAGTATCGCGCCCGCCGCCGAATGGCTGCTCGATAACTTTTATCTGATTGAAGAACATATACGACTTGTCCGTCAGCTGTTGCCAAAAAACTTTGGCATGGGTTTGCCCACTCTGGTCAGTCCACACAGCTGCCCACGCATTTATGATATCGCTACCGAGGCCATTGCCCACAGTGACGGTCATTGGGATGCCAGCACGTTAACGCGCTTCATTGCGGCCTATCAGAAAGTGACTCCGCTGAAGCTTGGTGAGCTGTGGGCGTTTCCCGGCATGTTGCGGCTGGCGTTAATCGAGAATCTGCGCCGCATTAGTATTGAGGTGACAAAGGCACAGCAAGACCGCAATCTGGCGGAGCACTGGGCGACTAAAATCCAGGACAGCGCTGAAAACGATCCGACAGGCCTGATCATCGTTATTGCCGACATGGCGCGCACTAATCCGCCGCGCACCAGTGCCTTTGTTGCAGAGTTGGTGCGTAGGTTACAGGGTCACGGCACTATGCTGGCGCTGCCGCTTACCTGGATTGAACAACGCCTGGCAGAGGTGGGCTTGAATTCGGCCGAACTGATCGTGCGTTTTAATCAGCAGTTGGCATTAAGCCAGCTTTCGGTGAGCAATAGTATCGCCGGTCTGCGTAAGCTCAACGAGATGAACTGGGCCGACTTTGCAGAAAGCGTCAGTGAAGTTGAGAAAACGCTTCAACAGGATCCGGCCGGGGTCTATCCAGACATGTCATTTGCCACCCGTGACAACTACCGTCACGTGATTGAAAAATTGGCGCGACACTGCCGATATTCTGAAACAGAAGTGGCGAGCAAAGTTGTGACCATGAGCCTACAAGCGCAAGAACACAGCCAGCAGCGGCACGTCGGCTATTACCTGGTTGACTCCGGCCGCGTTGAGCTGGAGAAGCAGCTCAACATTCGCTACTCGTTGACCAACTATTTCCGGCATCAGATGAATAAAACGCCGCTGCTGTCATGGCTCGGCAGTCTAAGCCTGCTTATCACGGCGCTCACCGCCAACCTGCTTTACGAGACCCACAGCAGTGGAATGGGCTGGACGCTGTGGTTGCTGCTTATTCCTATCGTAATAATGTGCAGTCAGTTCGTCATGGAATTGCTGAATGAAACGGCAAGCCGCACCCGCACCCCGCGTGCACTGCCGCGTATGGATTTTTCACAGGCTATTCCCATTGAGCACAGCACGCTGGTGGCGATCCCTTGCCTGCTCGGCAGCCGCAGCGGGATCGACAAACTGATTAACAGTCTTGAGGTCTGCTATCTCGGCAACAGCCATCAACATCTTTATTTCGCGCTGATCGCCGACTTCTTCGACAGTAAAACCGCCACGCTGCACACCGACGACACGCTGCTGGAGTATGCTAGCGACAAAATAAATCAGCTTAATCGGCGCTATTCCCCCGACGAAGCCAACCGATTTACCCTGCTGCACCGCGAAAGTCTACTCAATCTGGCACAGGGCGTATGGATGGGGTACGAGCGCAAGCGCGGCAAACTCTCCGCGCTTAACCGCTGGCTGCGTGGCGCAGAAAACATGTTCACCACCAACGTGGGTGCTACGCCGCAGCAGCTCGCAGGCATTAAATACGTCATTACTCTCGACAGCGACACTATTTTGCCCCGTGACCATGCTCATCAACTGGTTGCCACTATGGCGCATCCGCTTAACCGGCCCGTTTACAGTCCTGAGTTGATGCGCGTGGTTAAGGGCTACGGCATTCTTCAGCCACGGCTTGCCGAGGAAATACCCCGCTATGGGCAAAGTCGCTATGCGGCAATCAGCAGCAGCCTGCCAGGTACCGACCCGTACACCTCCATGTCTTCTGATATTTATCAGGATATATTTGGTGAAGGCTCTTTTGTTGGCAAAGGAATTTACGACGTCGATATATTCACCCGTGCCAATGAAAATACCTGCCCCGAAAATCTGGTGCTCAGTCATGATTTACTTGAGGGCTGCTATGCGCGCTCTGGCGTGTTGAGCGACGTGGTGCTGTATGAACAGTATCCGGCTAATTATCTGGTCGACGTGGCGCGCCGTACCCGCTGGATACGCGGCGACTGGCAGTTGCTGAACTGGCTGCGGCTGCGGGTAAAACAGGCCGACGGCAATCACTGCGCCAATCCGCTCAGCATGTTGTCGCGCTGGAAACTGCTCGATAACCTGCGTCGTAGTCTGGCCGCGCCATCACTGTTGATCATGCTGGTTAGTGCACTGGTCTGGGTGCCCAACGGGGATTATTGGCTTACGTTTATTATCACCCTGCTGCTGTTGCCGAGCGCCGCGGCCCTTCTGCTGAACCTATTGAACAAGGGCGCGCAGGCCAGGCTCGCTCCGCATGTTAAATCGGTGACGTTGGGTATTATTTCACGACTGCTGCGTATCGGCCTCTATATTGCCACCTTACCGCATGAAAGTTACTACACCCTCAAAGCGATTATCATCACCCTGTGGCGGTTAAACGTCAGCCATAAGCACCTGCATGAATGGGCCAGCAGCAGTGATGTCAACAAACCGCGTTACGCCATTTCGTCAGAAAATCTTTACCGGGTCATGTGGGTGAATCCGCTGGCCGCCATCCTGCTGAGCCTTTTGGTCATGCACTACAACCCCATACTTATGTGGCTTGCCGGACCTTTGGGCCTGATTTGGCTGGTAGCCCCTCTGCTGCTAGGGTGGTTAAGCAAGGCCCCCCCCAAGCCTGCGGCAAAAATTTACACCACCCAACGCACGTTCCTGCGCCGCACAAGCCGTGAAACTTGGTCCTATTTCTCTACGTTTGTTAATCAACAAGAAAACTGGCTGCCGCCGGATAATTTTCAGGAAGTACCTGAACCTAAAATTGCCCATCGCACCTCGCCGACCAACATTGGTCTTTCGTTGCTGGCCAATATGACCGCCATGGACTTTGGCTATCTCACTCAGGGAGCCATGCTACAGCGCACCGGCTCGACGCTCGACACGCTGGACAAGCTCGAGCACTATCGCGGCCATCTTTATAACTGGTATGACACGCGCACGCTGGCACCGCTTAATCCCCGCTATGTCTCGAGCGTAGACAGCGGCAACCTGGCGGGGCATTTGTTGGTGCTTGCCAGCGGAATTGCCGGTCTGCGTGATGCGCCTGTGTTCGACGCCGCGCAGATGCTAGCCGGGCTTGAAGATACACTGCTGCTGATTGAAATGGAGGCTAATCCACGTCTGCGAGACGGACTGTGCACCCTGCGTAAGCATTGGATAACCGCCACGCAGTTGCCGATGCACAAAATGTTTAGCGAGCTCAATACCATGCTCGGCGTATCTTCTGCGCTATTGCCAGACAGCAACAGTCAGTGGCTGGGTGAGCTTAATCAGCAGTTAGCCGGGTTCTGCCAAGAGTGGGAGCTGCTATTTATCTGGATGCAGCACGAACCGGTAGGCAAAAAAGTGCCGTCACTGCGTGCCCTGTCTCAGCTTGAATATAAAGTGCCGGGGCTTGATCAAAACAAAATTGCTTTGGCGGTGAATCTGGCGCGTAAACGGCTGGTGTTGATCAACGAGCTTGAACAGCGTCTTCAGGAACACGCCCTGATGGACTTCAAGTTCCTCTACAAGAAAACAACCGAGCTGCTCAGCGTTGGCTATAACTGCGAAACCAACAAGCTCGATGGCGGAAATTATGACCTGCTGCCGTCTGAAATACGCCTGACCAGTTTTTTCACTATTGCAACCAATCAACTGCCGTTGAAGAGCTGGTTTGCACTCGGCAGGTTGTTTACCGTGCTTGATAAACAGCCCTCTTTGATGTCGTGGAGCGGCTCGATGTTTGAATATCTGATGCCGCAGCTGGTGATGCCTGCCTATCCCAATACGCTACTGGTGCAGATGTGCCGCGCGGCGGTAAATCGACAAATTGCCTGGGCAGATGAGCACAATGTGCCGTGGGGTGTTTCTGAATCGGCCTACGCGGCTTTCGATCCCGGTCAAAACTATCAGTATCGAGCCTTTGGCGTACCGGGACTCGGGCTGAAACGCGGCCTCGGCGAGGACATGGTCGTGGCTCCCTACGCCACCATTATGGCACTCATCATCGACCCTCAGGCTGCCATCACCAATTTGCTGCGCCTCGAAAGTTTAGGTGCGCGCGGTAAATACGGTTTCTATGAGGCATTGGATTATTCCCGCTCGCGGCTTAATCATGGCGAAACCTTCTCCACGGTGCGTACTTATATGGCGCACCATCAGGGCATGAGTTTTCTGGCACTGTCACATACGTTGCTCAATTCGCCGATGGTTGAACGTTTTGCCGAGAATCCGCTGTTCCAGTCTGCACTTCCGTTGTTGCAGGAGCGCGTGCCGGACGCACTCACGCTTTACAGCCCGCGGCGGCAATTTGATACCCTCGACGCGCTGCAAAAGGTCAGCTTTGACCTCAGGCAGTTTAGCCGCGTTGACAGTCCCGTTCCCGAAGTTCAGTTGCTCTCCAACACCCAATATCATCTGATGGTCACCCAGACCGGCGGCAGTTACAGCACTTGGCGTAATTTGGCGCTCACCCGCTGGCGGTCAGATGCTACGCGCGATAACTACGGCGCGTTTTGCTACCTCTATGACCCTAAAAGTGGTGAGGTTTTCAGCAATACCTGGCAACCGCTTGGCAATACCCACGGCGATTATCAGGCCGTGTTTACCGATGCCGGCGTCGAGTTTATGCGTACCGACGGCACGTTGAGCATCAATACCAAAATTGTAGTCTCACCCGAGGACGACGTAGAAATAAGGCGCATGACCTTGACCCACCGCGGTCGCCAACCGCGAACGCTAGAAGTCACTACCTACACGGAGGTCGTGCTCGCACCGCTGGCCAACGATATGGCGCATCGGGCCTTCAGCAACCTGTTTGTGCAAACCGAACTGGTGCAGGACCGTGAAGGTATCCTCTGTCATCGGCGTCCGCGTGAAGAGAGTGAGGCCTGTCCGTGGCTGTTTCACATGAATGCCATTCACGGCGAAATCGAGCGAGAAACCTCCTTCGCGACCGACCGCGCTGCTTTCATTGGCCGTGGTCAGACTCCGGCATCACCGCTGGCTATGCGTAATGCCGGCCCCCTCGACAACAGCGAGGGACCGGTTCTGGACCCCATTTTGTCTATTCGCCAGCGCGTGGTGCTTAAACCTGGCGTACCGCTGGTGATTGATATGGTTTACGGCATTTCTGAAACGCGCGCTCAAAGTCTGTCGATGATGGAGAAATATCGCGATAATAATATCGCCGACCGTGTATTTAATATCGCACGTTCGCACAGTCAGGTCGCTCTGAGGCAGATCAACGCTAACGAAGAACAGGCGAATCTGTTTAACCGACTGGCGGGTTCGATTATTTTCCCCAGTGCCGAAATGCGTGCCGATGCGCAAACGCTAATGCGTAACCGACGCGGACAGTCTTCCCTGTGGAGCCATTCACTTTCCGGTGATTTCCCTATCGTCTTATTGATGATTACCCGTGTCGAGAACATCCCGTTGGTTGCCACGCTGATTCAGGCGCACAGCTACTGGAGATTAAAAGGCCTGGCGGTAGATTTGGTTATTCTCAACAACTCGCACGAGGGCTACCAGCAGGAACTGCATAACGAAATTCTTAATCGAGTAGCGGCAGGTGCAGAATCTAGCCTGATTGATAAAAATGGCGGTATTTTTGTCAGGATTAGTGAGCACATCCCGCCGGAAGATTTGACGCTGCTGATGAGTGTTGCGGTCATCAACCTCGACGACAACAGCGGGGAATTGGTCGATCAGCTGAATCAGATAATGCAGCCTTCGCAAAACATTCAACCAAAACTGGCCCCGATGCAAAACCTGCTGCCGCTCAATCTTGCGCCGCGTATTTTCGAAACCCAGCAACTCACCCATTTCAACGGATTAGGCGGTTTCTCGCCCGATGGGCGCGAGTATCAAATTCTGCTTAATGATGAAATAAACACCCCCGCGCCGTGGGCAAACGTGATTGCCAACGACAATTTTGGCTGCGTTATTTCAGAAAGCGGACAGGCCTACACCTGGTTCGAGAATGCACACGAATACCGACTCACCCCATGGGAGAACGACCCGGTCAGCGACGGCTGCGGTGAGGCGTTTTATCTACGCGATGAAGAAAGCGCTGAAGTCTGGTCGCCAATGCCGCTGCCAATACGAAGCGGCGCAGCCTATTTGAGTCGTCATGGGTTTGGCTACAGCGTATTTGAGCACCGCCATTTAGGCATTGATAGTGAACTGACAGTGCTGGTCGATGAAACGTCGCCGGTTAAGCTGTTTATTTTGACCCTCAGCAACGTCTCGGGCCGCACGCGTAAACTCTCCGCCACCGGTTACGTTGAGTGGGTGCTGGGGGATCTGCGTTCAAAATCCGCGATGCACATTGCTACCTCATCGGCCAACGTTAGCGGCGGCTGTGGCGTGTTGGCAACCAACCACTACGGCAGCAGCGACAGTGAGCGTACTGCCTTTTTTGCCGTTACGGGCGTGCATTGCTCGGTCAGCGGAGACCGCCGTGAGTTTATTGGCCGCAACGGCTCTTTGGCACTGCCTGCGGCAATGCAGCAGCAGCGGCTCTCGGATAAAACCGGTGCCGGATTTGACCCTTGCGCCGCGGTTCAGTCCGCCACGACGCTGATTGATGGCGATCAGCGAACGCTGGTGTTTGCCTTGGGCGTAGGGAGAGACGCCCACGACGCCGAGCAGCTGATTCAGCAATTTTTGAATGAGAACGCCGCCCGTTCGGCCCTGTGCCGTATTCATCACTACTGGCACCAGCGCCTCGATAAAATTCAGGTCATCACGCCAGAACCGGCGGTAAATTTGCTGGTGAACGGCTGGCTGATTTATCAGACTCTCGCCAGCCGAATCATGGCCCGTAGCGGGTACTATCAGTCGGGCGGTGCCTTTGGTTTTAGAGACCAGTTGCAGGACTCACTGGCGCTGGCACATGCCGCACCCGAGCGGATGCGTGAGCAAATTTTGCTCTGCGCCAGCCGTCAGTTCGTTGAAGGGGACGTGCAACACTGGTGGCATCCGCCGACCGGTCGAGGCGTTCGCACCCGCTGCTCTGACGATTATCTGTGGCTGCCGCTGGCACTTTGCCACTATGTCGACATCAGCGGAGACCTAGATATCGCCAGTCAATCGGTCACCTACCTCGAAACGCGCCTGCTGGCCGCCGGTGAAGAGTCGTTTTATGGACAACCTCTACCGAGCGCATTGAGCGAGCCGCTGTTCCAGCACTGCGTTCGCGCCATCAGGCACGGATTGCAGTTTGGTCAACACGGGCTACCGCTAATGGGCAGCGGTGACTGGAATGACGGCATGAATAACGTCGGTATAAAAGGCGTGGGTGAGAGCGTCTGGCTTGGTTTCTTCCTGCTCAACGTGTTACAACGCTTTGCCGTGCTGGCCGAACAGTTGGGCGAAAGCGAGGTAGCCAAACTGTGTCAACAACAGAGCAAACAGCTTAAGCAAAATCTCTATGACCACGCCTGGGACGGCGAATGGTATCTGCGCGGCTACTTTGACAGCGGTGAAACCTTAGGATCACATTTAAATCAGGAGTGCCAAATTGATGCCATTGCCCAGAGTTGGGCGGTGCTGGCGGGTGCCGAAGACCCGCAGCGGACAAAACAGGCCATGGCGTCGCTCGATAAACATCTGGTTGATGAAAACGCGGGGCTTATCAAACTGCTTACCCCGCCGTTTAATGATGAAGGCCCTAATCCGGGTTACATACGCGGTTACCTGCCAGGCGTTCGCGAGAACGGTGGTCAGTACACGCACGGCGCTATCTGGGCAGTGATGGCCTTTGCCGAGATGGGCGAAACCGAACGCGCATGGCAGCTGTGGGCGGCCATTAATCCGGTTAACCATAGCCTGACCCCTGACGCCGCCGAGCGCTATAAGGTTGAACCTTATGTCATGACCGCTGACATCTACAGCGTAGACCCACACGTCGGCCGCGGCGGCTGGAGCTGGTATACCGGTTCGGCGGGCTGGGCCTATCGTCTGATTGTTGAATCACTGCTGGGCATAAAACGCCACGGCGCATTTATCTCCATTACTACCCAATTGCCCGCCGACTGGCCGCAGGTGAGTGTGACCTATCAGCAAGGCAGCAGCCAGTATCAGATAACGGTTAAACGCGCCGAAGGTTTTGCCCGAGTCATGCTCGACGGACAGCCATTAGCAGACGCCATGATCCCGATTAAAGATGACGGCGTTCAGCACGTGGTTGAGGTATGGATTTAAATCCCCTCTTAGGCGGCGGTCTGATTTAACTCGGACGCCGCCTTCTTCCAGCCAATTTCCGGCGCAATCAGCTCGATAAAGTCCGTCAGGATCTGCTGATACTCTTCAATGTTGAATTCATAAGGCAGTTCGATTCGCAGCTCGCTCAACTCATGCAGCAGGGGATCCTTGTGCAGTTGTTCAAGAATTTGGTCTGCACTACCAACCAGGTCCGGTGAGAACAGCGTGCGGCGATCGCCCTGCGGTGCAAGCGTGCGCGCGTGTCTTGAGGCTGCAAAGTCAGTATAGCGACGGCGGGTTACAGCGTCGGCGCTGTCGAAAGGCACAATCACTCGGCCGCGCGCGATACGTGGTGTAGGGTTAGCATTGGCATGATGGTGGGTCGCCAGAGCAGCGCGATAAACCTCTAGCTGCCTGAGTTGAGCGGTATAATAGTCGTCGGTATTCTCGCCCGACGTCAGGTTGCCAATCAGCAAGTTCAGGTTGTTTTCCCCTGCCCATTTCACCGATCGCAGCGAGCCACCGCCGTACCACAAACGATGGGTCAGTCCTGAGGCATAGGGCTGCAGTCTCGGACGCTGGCGGTTGCCGGGAGACTCGATAAAACTCTCTTGATCACCCAAATAGCGACCGCTAAGATTATCAATCAGTCGCTTAACGCGATTATATGAGAAGTCTTCGTTGCGCCAATTTTCGTTAAAAACTTCGGCTCCCAATAGCTCGGCGTGCGCGGGTTGGCCTGCGCTAAGCCCAACGTTTAGACGTCCGCGCGACAGCACGTCTACAGTAGAAAGATCTTCCGCCAGCCTGAACGGGCTTTCATAGCCAACCTGAATGACCGCCGTGCCCAGCTCGATAGTTTTGGTGCGCTGGCTGGCCGCCGCTAAAAATGTGCTGGCTGATGAAACGCCGTGCTCAAGATGGCGCTGACGTACCCAGGCACCGTTGTATCCCAGCCTTTCACCGGTTTCGAACAGCTGTAAAGTTTCTTCCAGCCCCTGCCAGGGCGCGTCGTCGGGATAATTACCTGGCGTAAGAAAGGCGAGATGTGAAATGGCGAGCTGCGTCATAAGCTATTGTCCCTAAGCATGAAAGTGGTGTACTGACATTATGCGCAAGGGAAAATACAAAGTTAAATGCGTAAAACAGCGTTGCTTAGCACAATTAGACGATTAAAAAACCCGCCATCAGGCGGGTGAATTTAGGGATATAAACCGCGATCCTTACGCGCCATTAGAATACGCTCACAGGCGACGGCGTAGGCTGCGGTGCGCAATGTCACGTTCAAGCTCTCGGCTTTATTCCATACGGCACTGAGTGCGTCATTCATTATGCTGTCGAGGCGTTGGTTTATTTCTTCTTCAGTCCAGAAAAAGCTGGAGAAGTCCTGCACCCATTCGAAATAGCTCACGGTTACCCCACCGGCGTTACAAATGACATCGGGCACTACGGTAATTTGGCGCTTGCGAAGAATATCATCTGCGGCGGGCAGCGTGGGCCCGTTCGCCCCTTCCAACACCAGCTTGCAGCTCAGTGCGCTGGCCCGCATCTCGGTAATTTGCCCCTCGAGGGCCGCAGGAATGAGAATATCGAAAGACTTAAGCCAAAAAGCGTCGTGACGAATGTTCTCGGCCTGAGTAAAACCGGCAATACTGCCGTGCTCACGCTGCCAGGTCAGCAAAGCTGGGATATCAATGCCCTCTTCATGATATAAGCAGCCGCTGTGGTCCTGAATTGCCACAATTTTAGCTCCGCGCTGATAAAATAGCTCGGCAGAAACGCTGCCGACGTTGCCGAATCCCTGCACCGCCACCCGGCACTCCTCGACCTCTAGCCCAATACGCTGAGCCGCCGCCATACCGGTCACAAATACGCCTCGACCGGTGGCTTTTACTCTGCCTAATGAACCTCCGAGATGCACAGGTTTGCCGGTCACTACGCCGGTGGTGGTGGCCCCCACATTCATGGAATAAGTGTCCATCATCCACGCCATGACCTGCGCATTGGTGCCGACATCAGGCGCGGGAATATCCTGCTGCGGCCCAATGATATTGCCAATTTCACTGGTGTAGCGACGGGTGAGTCTTTCAAGCTCTTTAATCGATAGTTCACGCGGGTCAACCCTCACCCCGCCTTTAGCGCCGCCAAACGGCAGGTTGAGCACCGCGCTTTTAATGGTCATCCAGGCGGAAAGTGCCATCACTTCTTCAAGCGTGACGTCGGGATGATAACGCACGCCGCCCTTGCCTGGTCCGCGTGACAGATTATGTTGCACGCGGTAACCCTCAAAATGGCGCACACTGCCGTCGTCCATCTCCAGCGGAATATCAACGATTAATGCCCGTTTGGGATGGCGTAAGGTGTCTGCCCAGCGGGTCAAATCGCCGAGATAAGGCAGCACGCGCTCAACCTGTGCCAAATAGGTTGCCCAGGCAGAATCTGCTTCGTCCGAAACGTAAGAAAGCGCAGTCATTATTTAACCTCTTAATTAGGGGATGCTCTTAATTCAGGCGAAGGAAATCCTCACCGGGGGTGATAATAAAAATAAGCGTTAATTTTAGGGCGTATTACACGGCATATCGTTAATGGCAAATACTTAACGCTAAACCGCAAAGGCAATAAGTAGCCGCAGACCGTCCCTGCGGCGCCTTATTTAATCATTGTGCTACTCGGCTATTTAATTCGGCACTCGTCTACGGAGAAAGCGTTAGCCACCGCAAAACCGCGCAGTCCACCAATTAATACCGACATAAGTTGAGTGCCTACTTGTTTCTCACTCAGCCCTACGGTATCAATCAAATCAAAAATCTCTCGTGGATCGAAAAGGATATTCCACAAGAACACCGCTTTATCGCCGATATCCGGCAGGTCCATCTCCTGCATCGAATCGCGCAGCGCAGGTCGCACAGCGTTGGCCTGCACTAACAGATATTCCGCACCTTCCCACAGGCGCTCAAGGTAACCGCGGCGGTTACGCATGGGCACCATTGCCGCGCCGCGCTGGCGCACCAGCTTGACCCAGTAGCGGCTGACCTGTTCAAGTCTTTCAAGCCCGCTGCCACTCAGTTTTTCACTGTACTCAAGCAGCAGTTGGCCCACTTCTTGCCGATAGGTATTTAATACTTCCTCTACCGAGGCAAACTGGCGGTATGCGGTAGCCACGGAAACACCGGCCTCATTGGCGATTTCCGTCATACTGATAGGCCCTTCGACGACTTCAAACAGCCGTGCAGCAGCCTGGATCAGGTTTTTACGGTTCCTTTCGGTATCACTGCGCATCGTTTTTGCCATTTCACTCTCTGCCTATGGTGTATATCTTTACTTATCCCAGTGACGCCAGACCACGCTTAAGCCGTTTAACGCCTTCGGTAATCGCTTCTTTACTGGCGGCGTAGGAGAGCCGTAAATGGCCTTCTCCAGCGGCGCCAAACTCACTGCCCGGTCGCACGGCAATTCCCTGTTCGCGCAGCAACGCAACCATATCAATGGCAGGAATAGGCAATGAATAAGACGGGAAGCAGTAAAATGCGCCTTCGGGTTCGTTAAGCTTTAACCCGGGTATCGCCAACAGCCCCTCCATCATCAGAATACGACGTTCACGATAGACATCATACATACGTTTGACGTCATCTTTACACTCCTTCAACGCGACTACCGCTGCGCGCTGTACTGCCGTATTTACCGAACCGTTGACGCTGTTGTGCACGCGAGCCGCCGCCGCAATCATATCTGCCGGGCCTGCAAGATAGCCAACGCGCCAGCCAGTCATGGCATAACTTTTTGAAAATGTTTGGCAAAATAACGTACGCCCCCGAAAAGCCGGCACCTGCAGCACCGACGTGAAAGGCTTACCGGTGAACACCAAGTCACGGTAAGCCTCATCGGCAATCACCAGCGTGTCATGCTGATTGACCAAACGTCCGAGTGTTTCAATCTCTTCACGGGTGTGCACTATGCCAGTAGGATTACCGGGATTACAGAACACAAACAGCTTGGCGCCCTCTAAACTGCTGGCCAAACGGTCGAGATCCCAGTGTAAATCGGCCTTACAAGGCATCGGCACACAAACGCCCCCCGCCATGTTCACCAGATCAGCGTACAAGGAATAAGTAGGATCGGGGATAACTACGCGGTCGCCGGGATTGACGATAGACAAAATTGCTGCCGCGAGTCCTGCTGTGCCGCCGTGGGTGACCAACACTTCGCCCTGCTTGACCGGAAAGCCGGACTGCGCTGACACTTCTTCGGCCAGCGCCTCGCACAGCAGTTTATCACCCAGCAGTGGCGCATAGTGGGTGAAGCCGTTCCTCAACGCCTGGGCGGCTGCCTCAACAATGCGTGGCGGGGTATCAAAGTCCGGTTCGCCCATCGCCAGTGAGACCATATCACCGCTGGATGCCGGCTGTTGTACCCGCAATGAGGTACGTTCAATACGCAGTACGGCTTCGGCCGCGATAAACTTTTTAGTTAAAGAAGACATGTTTCACCTTGATTTATGCAGTCATCAACGAATATTCATAGCCTGACGAGACGCGCTTATTAATCGCTCAGTCCCGCAGGTGCGCCCTTCCAGCGGCTTAGCTCGAGGTCGCCCGAGATATCGCGCATAAACGTCGGCGCGACAATCAGCTCTTCAATCACCGTACGAGCGGGCAGACCCGCGCACAGCAGCACCGCTTCGGCGACGTCTTCCGGCTGCACCATGTTGTCGCGTATATTTTGCGTCGGCGGATTGGCGCGGTTGTCCATAATGGGTGTATTGACTTCGCCCGGTAAAATACAGGTGGAGCGGATACCGTCGTTGCGAAACGTATTGTGCAAATACGTCATAAAGTTGCGCACACCGGCCTTGGCCGCACCGTAGGCTGCCCCGCCCAGCAAATTAGGACGCAGCGCCGCCAACGAGGAGACCGTAATAATGGTGCCGTTCTTTTTGGCCAGCATGTCCGGCAGCACCGCCTGCGTCAGCAGGAACACCGCTTTAAGATTGACGTCCTGCACCTGTTGCCACTCATCTTCTTCAATCCAGCGGGCATTCAGGGTTTTGCTGGCGCTTCCGGCGTTATTAACCAGAATATCGACCGACCCCAGCTCGTCGTTCACCCAACTAATCAGTGCCTGAACCTGCTGTTTGTCTTCAATGTGTGTGGCACGGCTCCAGGCATCTCCGCCCTTTTCACGAATGGCCTGAGCAACGCCTTCAAGCACCTCAATACGGCGACCAACCAGCACCACTTTTGCACCCCGCGCGGCCAACAGCTCCGCTGAACACTTGCCTATACCGCTGCCAGCGCCGGTCACGATGACTACTTTTCCTTGTAGCGTATCCATAATTAGCCTCTTTTTAACGCTTCAGTGGAGACGCCATAGTCACGCAGGGCGCCTTCTTCGGTGATATAGCCTTCCTGTAAATCAAACAGAATGGCCGCCTTACTGCGTTCTGCCACCGGGCTTTTACCGCCGCCGCCGGGCATTTGAATGGTGACTTCATCGCCGGGCAGCACGTCGTGACGACCAACCGGCTTCTCAAGCTGTTTGCCGTTAATGGCGATAAAGTTTGGTGCCCCAGCTTCACCCCCCAACACGCCCTGCGCCGGATGCTTTTGACGCGAGTAGAACATGCTATGCGACAGGGGGAATTTGCTGGTATTGCGGATAACCATGCGTTGGGCCACGCCGCCGCGATAGCGCCCTGCACCGCCAGAGTCCGGTACAATCGACTTTTCGGTAAACAGCAGCGGCGTCGAGGATTCGATAAGCTCAACCGGCGTTGAGGACATATTGCCTGGGAAGCCGGTTACGATACCGTCTGCCGCCGGTCTTGCCCCTGTTCCACCGTTCACGCACAGGCTTTCAACGAAGCGGCGACCGTCGTCGAACTGACCGGCAAACACGTCACAGGTCACCGGCGCACTGCCTGAGTGGCCCATTACGCGGTCAGGCATAATTTCAGACAATGCGGTGAAGATGGCGGCGTGCGCCATGTGCCCCACGCGGTTGCGCATTTCCACGGCGCAAGGCGGACGGGCGTTGGCGATTGAACCCAGCGGCGCCGTCACGGTGATCGACTTGAAACAGCCTTCGTTGTTGGGTAAATGCGGCTCAAGCAGGCATTTGAGTGGGTAAACGCTGTAGGCATAGGTAAAGGACATCGGACAGTTGCTGCCAAACAGTGATTCGGCGGAGGACCCGGCGTAGTCAATCGTGATATTACTGCCCTCGACGATAACAGCCACGTTGAGGTGAATGTCACCTTCATAGTCACCGATATCCACCGCGGCCTCGTAACGCCCGTCCGGTACGGCTTCAATCGCTTTACGCATGGCGTTTTCAGTCAGCGAATGAATCTTTTCGGCCAGCGGCTCCACCGAATCAATGTTCAGGTCGTCCATCAGGCCCAACAGTCCCTTGGCACCAATCTGGTTGGCTGCGAGCATAGCGTGCAGGTCACCTTCCACCTGATCCGGCGATCGCACATTAGCCAGCAGCAGATCAAGCAGTTGCTGATTCACTTCGCCCTCCAGCATTAACTTGCTGGGCGGGATGAGAAATCCTTCTTCGAACATGTCACGAGAGGAGCCCATATTCAGCGATCCACCAATGTCTGACATGTGCGCCGCCGAACCGGTGAAGGCCACCAACTGCCCATGACGAAACACCGGCGTGACAATAGTGACGTCATTAAGGTGTCCTGTACCCAACCACGGATCGTTAGTCACCAAACTGTCGCCAGGGCGCAGCGTTTCAGCCGGATATTTTGCCAAAAGATGACGAACGGTCGCCGGTAAGGTGCCGATAAACACCGGTACGCTGGTTTTCGGCTGCGCCAACGAGTTGCCCTTGGCGTCCATCAACAGGCACGAATAGTCGCCCACTTCGCGAATAATGCTGGAAAACGCCATGTTGACCAACGTGGCCGCCGCCTCTTCAGAAATACTGACCAGCCGGTCCCAGGTGATCCTCAGGCTGATCGGGTCATTGAGAAAGCGCAGGTTATCAGGGGTTGAGGTCGTCATTATTTCAGCTCCATCAGAATATTGCCTTGTTCATCAAGCATCGCGGACGCACCCGGCCCGACATAAATCGCACACTCTTTTTCCTGCAACAGCGCGGGTCCGGCTATCCATGCGCCGGTTATCATCAGGCTGCGCGGCACTACACGGCAGTCGCTGAAGCCGCTGTCGCGTCCGAGATATACCGCAAGGGTTTTCTCGCGTGCGCCTTCATCCGGCTGCGCCTGTTTGTCAGAGGTGTTCATCAGCGGCGGTGTGGTTTGTACCCGACCCCGCCAGTTAACCACTTCCACGCCCTGACCCGGCAGCGTGCGGCCAAAGCGGGCGAAGTGTGCTTCTTCGAAGGCGGCAATGAGTGCGCCAACGTTGCCCTGCTCTTCAAACGCCTGCGGCAGCGTGACGGTTAGTTCGGAACCCTGACCGACGTAGCGCACATCGGCCAGCTTATGCGTGCTGGCGGTGGCAGGGTCGACATTCGCCGCCGCCAGCGTGGTAAAGGCTTCGTCGAAACCTTCGGCAAAGATTTTTTGCACGGCGACCATGTCGATTGCAGCCTCAAGCCGGCAGCGACTGCTGCGCACAAAGTCGGCGCTTGGCGGCGCAGTGAGCAGGCCGAAGGCGGAATAAACACCGGCACCGTTGGGGAAATAGACTTTTTTGACTGAGAGAATCTTAGCCAGCGACCACGCGTGGCTGGGGCCTGCGCCACCAAATGCCAACATAGTCATCTGGTGCGGACTCACGTTTTTCTCAACCGAGTGCGTACGCAGGGCTTCGGCCATTTTGCTGTTAGCCACTTCATGAATGCCCCAGGCGGCATCTTCAATACTCAGCCCCAACGGTTCGGCAATACGGGAGATTGCTCTGCGCGCCGCCGAGACGTCGAGCGCCATGCGGCCACCCAGAAAAGCATCAGGGTCAAGCAGCCCGAGGACAAGATTGGCATCGGTCACGGTGGGAAGTTCGCCGCCTCGCCCATAGCAGGCGGGTCCTGGGTAAGCACTGGCGCTTTCTGGGCCGATTTCAAGCAGGCCGAGTGAGTCAACGCGCGCAATACTGCCGCCGCCCGCGCCGATTTCAATCATATCCACCACCGGAAGTTTCACCGGCAGGCCACTGCCTTTGAGCAGTCGGTCGGCGCGACCCACTTCGTAATCGGTGGTAATTGAGGGTTCGCCGTTGCGCACCACACAGGCCTTGGCCGTAGTGCCGCCCATGTCAAACGCCAGCACCTGCGGGTGACCATTTTTACGAGCAAACGCCGCCGTCGCCACAATGCCACCGGCTGGGCCAGATTCGATGATGCGTGTCGGATAATCTGCCGCCACCTGCGGGGCCATCAGCCCGCCGTTGGAACCCATGACCAGCCAGTCGCAGGTAAAACCGCCTTCGCGCAGCTTGTGCTCCAGACGGGCCATATAATGGCGCGCCTTGGGCTGCACAAACGCATTCATGGCGGTGAGTACACCACGATCGTACTCACGAATTTCGCGGGAAACCTTGTGCGATACTGAAATCGATACGCTCGGCAGTTCACGGCTCAGAATGGCTTCGATCCGATTTTCATGTTCGGGCCACGCGTAGGCGTGCATGCAAAGCACTGCCACCGCTTCATAACCTTCAGCGCGCAGTGTGGCAGCCAGCGCCACCACTTCACTCTCATCGAGCGGCGTGACAACGTCACCAGAACTCGTCACGCGTTCACTGATTTCATACGCCTGAGAACGTGGGATCAGTGGCGCAGCCGGTGCGCCATTGAGGTCATAAATGTCATAGCGATATTCTCGGCCAAGCACCAGCACATCACGGAATCCCTTCGTTACCACAAACGCTGTTCTAGCACCGCGACGCTCCAACAGCGCGTTAATCGCCAGCGTGGTGCCGTGGGTGATGGTGTGGATATCACCCGCCGCCAACCCCGCCATCTCGATTAACTGCGTTAGCCCGGTGTAGGCGCCTTCGGACGGATCGTGTGGCGTAGTCAACGTTTTATGGCGAAGGGCAACGCCTGTTTCATCGTTTAGCAGAACCAGGTCGGTAAACGTGCCGCCAATATCAAATCCCATTCGCCATGTTGACGCGTGTTTCATAATTACCTCGACAGATGTTCAAATTGCTCAGATAACGCATTCAGGTACGGCTTACTCCGCGCGCAGCGGCTTACCGGCCGTTTCTTTCAGATAAAAAGTGCTAATCAGAGTCAGTGCAGCGGTCAGGATCACCATATAACTTGGAATACTGGCCAAACCGGTCAGGCCGATAAGCCAGGTCATCAGCAGCGGTGCGGAACCGCCAAAAATGACGGTAGAAAGGTTGAAACCGATGCTGTAAGCGCTGTAGCGCACGTTGGTCGGGAACATTTCCGCCAGCGTGGCCTGAATCACCGCCGCGTGACCGGCAAAGGCAAAGGCCAGTAAAATGGACGCCATGCAGGCCAATGGCATCATGCCCAGCGTCAGCAGCCAAAAGCAGGGGTACGCCAGCACTGCCATAGCAATGGCCGACGCCACCAGCAGCGGTTTACGCCCAAGCCGGTCAGAAAGCCAGGCCATCATCGGAATGGCACCAATAATGGTCAGCAGCCCGCACGCGGTTACCATCAGGCTTTGAATCTGGGCAAAGTGCATGACTTTGTTCAAATAGGTTGGCATGTAGACAAACAGTACGTAGTAGCCTGGCCCATTAACCGCTGGCAGTGTGACAGCCAACGCGATGGCCTTGAGGTGTCGTTTTGAGGTTAATACTTCGCGGATTGGATTACGCACTACGGCTTTGTTCTGCTTAACCATCTGAAAGTGCGGCGTATCCTGAATACGGGTGCGAATATATACGCCAATCAGCGCCATCGGAATGGCAAGCAGGAACGGTACACGCCAGACCCACGCCCTCATAGCCTCGGCGCCGTAGATATTAATTAAGCCGCTGATCAACAGGCTGCCAAACAGCAGCGCGATAAACGACCCCATCACCAGCGGTGACATCACCACCGCGCGGCGGTCATCTTCAGCGTATTCCGCCACAAAGGAGCCTGCGCCAGACACTTCACCGCCGGCCGAAAAACCCTGCACGATGCGCAGTAAAATCAGCAGCGCCGGTGCTGCCCAGCCGATGCTGGCATAGCTTGGCAACAGGCCAATTGCTGCGGTGGCTAAAGAGATCATTAACAGCAAGATGGCGAGTAATTTCTGGCGGCCCATTTTATCGCCCAGGTACCCACAAATTACGCCACCAAAGGGACGGACTACAAAACTGACGGTGAAGCCCAGATACGTCAGCATCAAACCGGCGTCTGTGGTGTTCATTTCATTGGCGGAAAAAACCAGCACCAACGTGCTGACTAAAAGACCATAAATGCCGTAGTCATACCACTCCACAAACGAACCCACGCCGCCGGCCAGAGAGGCGCGCTTAACGACGTTGTTTTTTGTTGAGTCTTTTGCCGGCAAAGCGTAATTCATCGATGCAACCTGTGATTTATTCATTGTTCTGCCCTGCTACAGTATTGAGGTTATCCGGCCCAGCATGCGGGCCGGTCTTGTACGCTGTGATTTATTGGTACTGCTGGGTGACTTCTGCGGTCATCTCAGCTTCACGTCTTGCCACTTCCTTCACTTTTTCGAGGACTTCTTCAGCTCTCCAGAATGGGATGATGATGATGCCGTCGTCGTCGGCCACCACGATGTCACCCGCGCAGCACACCACGCCGCCGATTGCGACAGGTTCACCTATGACACCAGGACCGTTTTTATAAGGGCCTGCAGGACTTATGCCACGTGAGTAAGTCGGTAAACCGGTAGATTCGATCACTTTTTTATCACGCACGGCACCGTCGATAACCTGACCGCGAGCGCCGGCATGTTGAAAACGCTGTGTTAGCTGTTCGCCAACCAGTGCGCGATCAATATGCCCCATGCCGTTGATCATCATCACGTCGCCTTCTTCGATGTAGTCCAGCGCCTTAATCACCGCCGCGTTATCACCTGCCGTAACCTGCACCGGAAATGCAAAGCCGGTGAAGGCCGTATTTTCGGTCAAGGGGATGATGCCAGCATCACACATATTCAGGCGTTCCATTGCGTCACCAATATTGGCAACCGGGAAAGGCGAAAATGCCTCCAGCCAGTTTTTAGAGGGACGAATCCAACGTGGAGCAATACGAACTTCTGCCGTTTCCAATGCCATTTTCTCAGACCTTACTGTAGGGGGTAAAATGAAAAATAATTATCGAATGAGAATGTTTTATCATTTTAAAAAATAAATGTTCAATGTTTTTTTCAAGACCAGTTGGTCAACTTTCAAGAATTAACCCTGATATGCAGCATAGAAAAAACAAAAAGTGTTAAAAATAAAAATCAATAAAATCATAACTATAAATGGATGTTAGAGAAGGCTACTTGTGACGAAGATAACAATATCAATGAGGATTTATCGAAGCATTCGATTTTCTTATGACAGGAAATAAATAATTAACAGCGCACGAGTTAATTTGGTGCAAAATAACCAGTAAAACCCTGCACTCGCACTGCGCGAGTGCATTTATTTCCAGCTAAAAAATAATTACTTCTGCTGGCTGAGTTTATAAGATTTATATTTTGCGAGGCAGCGCACAAAATTGGTGCGTAGGAGCAAGAGTAAAGAAAACATTCACAGAATGTGGGAGAAGGAATTTAATCGAGTTAGAAACCGTCGAGGAGAAAATCCAGTGCATTTTTTATGGCATGACGATAGTCGCGCAAACTCACCACTTTTGCGCCGAGCTGCTGGAGTCTGATACTCGCCATTTCATGGGTCATGAGCAGATAATCGACGCCTTCGACCTTCACTACTGGGTTAAGCCGCTGGGCAGGCCGCGCATGAAATTTACTTAACGGAAAAAGAGGAATAACCAGTCGCGTGTTCATTTCGCCAATGATATCACTCTGCACGTCAAGTAAATAAGGGTATGCGCGGGCATTGCCGGTGTTACGATAGACGATAAACTGCATAGTTAGAACGTCCTGTAGTCGTCCGATAGCAAACCGTGATCGTCACTGATGCGGTTAAGCTCCAGCACGGCTTCACGATTCTCGCTCTTCCAATCCTCAGCCTCCAACTGCTGAAGCTTAGACTTTAACGCTTCTGCCAGAATAGCCGACAAATTTATACCGGCCCTGCGAGCCTGCTCCAAAAGAACGGGTTCCAGCGTTACGCTAACGGTTTTTTTATGACGTAAAGTTAAGGTTGGCACAATTCCCTCCGGGAGCAGTGATCGATTTACACGTGTATTTCACACGTGCTCTACACGCGTGTAAAAACATATGCCGCTAGTATGCCCGCTTCTCCCCGCGGCAGACAGCTTTATTTTTGAGCAAAACAGTGACAGCGTTACGCCGGGTTAGCGCTTTGACACGGTTAGCCGCACGCTTCCACGGTTATTGCCATAGGCCTGCCATGCGTCGTTGGTGAAGGCATAAAGATAGCCACTGGCTTGCGGCGTAAATACGCAACGCTCACCAAGGGCAAATATTTCATGCGGCAGAGAGTTGCTTCCAGGTTTGGCTCCTGCGGTGAGTGCGTCATTCGCCACCGCACCCGTGAGCGCCAGCCAGTCCACTTCCTCCTGACGCTTGGTGAACCAGAAATCGGCCTGATAATTACCGGTTATCTTGCGGTATAGCGTTTCGCCAAAACCCATCAGTGATGAGAATGTCTGGGCAATTTTACCAAGATGGAACTTGCCGCCACTGTCGCCTTTAGGGCCACAAGAGATATGTCCGTCCATCCACTCTCCGCTGGCACGGAACTCATAATTGACCCCGGCTTCGAGATAAATACCGGTTGCGTTCCAGTACTCGCGCGCAAAAATCTCCACGCTAATGGATTTCTCTTTCTCAATTTTTCGACTCTGCCAATAGTCCCCCTGATTGAGCGGCGGATTGTTGTGGCGCGTCATTGCCGAGGTGTGTAACTCGCTGCTTTGATCAGAGAAAAAAGGAACATTGCGTGGACGGGTTCGCAAATTTTTAAACACACCCGTGGCAGAGTCATGGAGTTGCCCCAGTGGATCATCCCTCAACTGTTGGCGAATGTCTTTACGGAACCGTAATCCATACTCTTCGGCCTGCGTCATCATCCAGCCTAATGCGCCGTCGGAGAGTCCGACTTGCGCATAGCCGCCCCCAACGTCGGCATGTACGCCAGGAAACCAGGTTTGGCGCACGTCCTGCCCCTCTTCAATATGGGTCCACAGCGTGGGAATAAAGTTTTGCCGCCGCTCATCAATAGAAAGTGCATGACGCGCCGTTTTTACTATTGGGCTGAGGCTAGTGTCGTGAAAACAATATTTACGCCGATTATTAAGCAGGCTGAGAAAGGCGACGTCGTCAGGTATGCCCAATGCCCCTACGGTATCCCAAACGCCGATGAAATGGATCGGCACGGTATGGCTGCAAGGTTGCCCACTGCTCACGCAGTGAAAAACCCGCTCATCACTGGCGACAACCGGTTCCTGCTGACGATAATGGTTGAATAATTCCTGCACTGCCGACCACGTCTCTTTCTCGGTCATTGCACCCTGCCGTGCATTTAGCAGGCCGCAGTGGGCGATCATCCCTCCCAGACTGCGCACGGTAAAAGCTCCCCGGCTAAAACCAAACAGCCAGATGCTCGCACCAATTTCATAATTTTTTGCTAACCAGCAGTAAGCGCTCATGATGTTCTTGTCGAGCCCGTCGCCGACAATGCCGTCTATCATCCGGTTAAGCCAACCGCCTTTAGTCCCGACGCCAGGATGATAATAAGTGCGCTGTTCAAGACCGTCAGAATCACTTTTTTCCAGCGCGTTACGCAGTTTAATCACATTTGTTGGCACCGATACGCCATTGTCCATCTGATCGGGGGTATTCCATGTTCCATCGCAAAAAATGATTAAATGCATATACGTTGTCCTGTTTTAGAAGGCCAGAAAGCTTTTTAAATCTAGACCGTTAAGGCTCGGATGCAACAAAATATGCTCACTCATTGCAGCGTGAAAATGGCGGACGCCTGCGGGCAGACAATAACCGTTGAACAGGCTTTTTAAGCGTTAAAATGAACTGATTGTGAACGAACCAGACAGTAACGCGCTGAATTTTTTGGCAATGTTCTCGGGCTTATTCCTAAGATTCTGGATAACGCCCCGGGTTGTCGTCAGCCTTGTGCCTGAGTGGATGTTTCTACAGTTCCGTTGTTTCGATTTTTATAGCGAACAGCGGCACCCTTGATTATCGATTTATAATATATTTTTTTAATATCTGTCCGGCAGAAAGAATATGTTCAACTGTACATTCGCGAGCAGCAGCAGGATCGCTGCTTAGACAGGCTCTTAAAATATGCGCATGTTCATCCTGAAACTTGAGAGTTTCAGACAGTAATCGATGCTGCAAGAGCTCATATCTTTCTATCTGCTCACGTAATTCGTTGATCATATTCAGCAGGCGTTGATTTTTACACTTCCGATATAGCAGCTCATGAAATTCACGGTTGTACAGTCCCTGTTGTGTTGATTCGGTGGCGTTACCAAGAAGTTTATGAACAAGCTCTGCTCGGGTAAGAGTTTCAGAGTCCATGTATTGAAGACTCTGAAAAATAGCATCACCTTCCAGTAAAGCCCGGAGTTGATAAATTTCGTCAATATCGTTAACGGTTAGCGTTCTAACTACTGCTCCACGGTTTCTGTAAACGTCCACTAACCCTTCCCGCTCAAGTTTCTGGATTGCTTCTCTTAGCGGTATGCGGCTGACAGAAAATTGGCTGGCGAGGTCTCTTTCTACAAGCCTGTCCCCATCCCGCAACGAGCCGTTGTTAATTAAATTTTTAAGTTCAGAGGCAAGCATGTCCGCGGTTGAAAGAAAAGCCGTACTCATAAAACCTTCTTTACATGATTATCAAATGGTATACCATTATGCCATTGGTGTACGAATTTTAACAATGAATTGCGGTAAATCATGCTTTTTTTAAAAGTGGAGAAGGAAATTTATGGAACACATTTATTCGTCACATATTGCTTGGACGGG
Organism: Rouxiella sp. S1S-2; assembly: GCF_009208105.1. Taxonomy (NCBI): domain Bacteria; kingdom Pseudomonadati; phylum Pseudomonadota; class Gammaproteobacteria; order Enterobacterales; family Yersiniaceae; genus Rouxiella; species Rouxiella sp. S1S-2. Next base: position 2,669,283 of record NZ_WFKL01000001.1, on the reverse strand, counting down.
CAATCTGGGAAAAGGAACATCAGGCTATCGTTCATATGCACGAACGTGGGACATCTCTGTAGCCGGAAAGGAAACAATACATTGCTCTAATGATCCAATACTGGGGGGTGACCCTGGTAAAATGAATCCGGAAGACCTGCTTATCTCATCTCTTTCGGCCTGCCATATGCTGTGGTATTTGCATCTGGCATCTGATGCAGGCATCACTGTGATGGATTATGAAGACTCACCGGTAGCAACAGGTGAGGTTTTGAAAGATGGCGCTGGGCGCTTCATATCAGCCATCCTCAAGCCAAAAATTACTGTAGTAACCGGTACCGATATTGATGCTGCAACGGCTATTCATCATGAGATCCATAAAGTGTGTTTTATTGCCAGATCAGTAAACTTCCCTGTGAGCTATGAGCCTGAGTTTATTATCTATTAGTACAAATACTGGTTGCCAAAGGCCTTCTCGTTCAAGGTTTGGATTTATCCTAACTATGCCAACGATTCCAAACCTGAATCAGTAGCCAGGCAACCACTATCCAGCACCCCACTGCAGCAGTTAGCGCGAGCGGCAACCTGAGGAAATTTAACAGCAGATACAAAGAAATTAGATAAGCCAAGTATGGGATTACAGCCCACATCCCGAAAAGAATTGTCGTGCGTAAAGCTTCAAGTGAGCGTTCACTGCCAACGATATAATGAGCAATGAGCGCAAATGTTGGGAAAAGAGGGATGAGACCCGCAATATAATAGTTTCGTGACTTCGATAAGATGCCTATCAATACTACGACCAACGCGCCGATTAATGCCTTTAATAAAATACCCATGATATTCACACTCTTGACATCAAAACCTGACCTTGCCGAAGACACATCATGGTGTCAATCATTAGGTCTGATTTGTTGTTCTCATCAGTAAGGCTTCAACGGCATCGCGGGCACTCCACCTGGCCTGCCATCAGTTGGCTTTTCTCTCATGGCTGCCTGCCCTACTCCTATTGGCTGGCAAGTGCCTTAAGCGAATTTTATAAACCTCGGGGTGAACTAATCAATGGAGTACAGGTGAAAAAACTCAAGTTAAACAGGGAATATCAAATGCCAATTAAATATTAACACTGCTAAAAATTAAATATTAATATCAACAAGATGGAAGGTTAATGTTCTTGATTGATAATATTAAGAATGAAGAGTTACAGGATATAGGTTGTGTTTTAACTGAGAGAGGAAATTTTGATGACTCAACAGATAGCTGAATACGTAGACCATATGGGCAATGATACCAGTGTGGTTAATGCAGCCCGCTTGTCATTTGGCGTAAAATCCAAAGCCTACACCGATGAGCAAAATAAGAGTCTAATAAACTTCTTAGCTTACGGCGTTAGCAGCAAGGAAATTGCCTTAATTATTAAACAATTAATTATTGGTTTTGATTCCACGCAAAATATCGACTCAGAGATCCTCGCTCGTAAATTTTATGATGATTTACGTCAGCAGGATCGTCATTGGACTCCATTTGCTCATACTGCAATCAGCATCAAAATGAAGGCACCGATTCCAATTCGCACCCAATGTTTCAAGCATAAAACAGGCCTGGTTGAGAATGAAGAGTCGCGACGTTACATCAGTACAACCCCTGAGATATTTATTCCTGAGTTTCGCGCTAAACCTGAAGGCTCTATAAAACAAGGGAGTGGAGGTTTACACCCTGATCACAAATCGATTCAGGATGACTATCGACGCCATTGTGAAGAGGGGATCAATAAATACGAGAATTATATCAAAAGAGGTGTTGCTCCTGAGCAGGCTCGTTTAGTTTTACCTCAAGGTACGATGGTTAACTGGCTTTGGACTGGAAACCTTCTAGCATTCGCTAATTTTTACAATAAGCGTTCTGATTCACATGCTCAGACTGAAATTCAAGAATTGGCTGAGTTAGTAAGAAAGGTAGTAGAACCTTTATTCCCTGTGAGCTGGAATGCATTAACTCGCGAGTAAAATAGGCTGGTTTCGATTGCGATCAAACCCACCGGCGGGGGTAAATTTTAAGGGTAATTGTTGGGCTCGCGCGCTCTTACGCATTCTGGCTGCAGAATTGGGCCGGTTAGCAACAGGCGTCGTGATTTTAGTAATAATTTTTCAACCAATCTTGGTTTCCCCCTATTTGTCCTTCCCTAACGCCCGCGAAAAATGCGGGCGTTAGGGGTATGGGTTAGAGGAAAAAATTACTGGCTTGCCATTTGAGCTGGCAGATGCAGTTTTTCACGCATTTCGGTAGCCTGCTGTTCGTTTACCGCCGGGGCGGCATTTCCCCATGAGTTTCGTATATAAGTTACTGCCGCCGCGACCTGCTGGTCAGAAAGTTTCCAGGCGAAGCTCGGCATTGCACCACTGGTTGGGTTACTGGCAGTAACGGCGCCGCGTCCGCCTTCAAGCACCGTGGTGAGCAGCGTGGTAGCATCGGGCGCGACGATGCCCGGATTATTGGCCAGACTTGCCGCCAAACCGGGAATGCCTTTGCCGTTGCTGTTGTGGCACGCGGAGCAGTTAGCCGCATAGACATTGGCCCCCTGCTTCATCAGGCTGCTGTCGGCAGTTAACGCTGCCGGAGCCTTGTTGTCCGAGCCCTTTTGCGCTTTAAGATAGGTAGCAATGGCCTGTAAATCGTCATCGGTGAGATGCTGAGTCGAGTTGGTCACTGCCTCTGCCATCGGACCCGACGCAACGGCCACGTGATTGCTGCCGGTTTTGAGGTACTGAACAACCTGTTCATTGCTCCAGTTGCCAATGCCAGTATAGGTATTCCTGGTTATCTCTGGAGCATGCCAAACACCCAAATTACTGCCCTGTAAATAGGCCGACGTGTCGCCGCCAATCATATTCTTTGGTGTATGACACGCCGCGCAGTGCTCGAGTCCCTCAACCAGATAAGCGCCACGGTTGTACTGCGCTGTCTGCGCACTATCGGCGGTGAATGGTGCATTTTTGAAGAACAGCAGGTTCCAGCCCATCATCGCCAGCCGAATATTGTAAGGGAAAGGCAAATCTGTCGCGGTAACTTTGTTTGCCACCGGTTCAACTGAGCGCATGTAGAGCCACAGATCGTGCATGTCACGATCGCTGACTTTCACGTAGGCGTTATAAGGCATCGCCGGATAAAGATTTTCCCCGTTTTTGCCCTTACCGTGACGCACGGCATTGAAAAACTCGCGCTCGGTCCAGTTGCCTATTCCGTCCTGTGCATCTGGGGTAATGTTGCTGGCATAAATTCCGCCAAACGGTGTGTCAATTTTATAGCCACCGGAAAACGCCCCCTTGCCTCCGGGAAGCGTATGGCAAGCCACGCAGTCCCCGGCGATAGCCACATATTTTCCGCGCGCCAAAGCCTGAGCATCCACGTTTTGCAACGGCGTTTTCGCCAGCGTCACGTTATCCGCCACGTTGTCCGTTTCTGTGTTGCCATTTTGATAAAGCATAACCCCGGCTACGACCGCTGCCACCACAACAACGCCGCCAACAATCTTTAACTTTTTCATATTAGTCCTTTACCAGCGGCCCTGGGTTTTTAAGATATTGATCAATAATGGCTTTGGCCGTCCACAGGCTCAGTGCGCCAATGGTACCCGTTGGGTTGTAGCCAGCATTATTGGGAAACGACGATGCGCCAAGCACGAATAAGTTGTGTAAATCCCAACTCTGCTGATAGCGGTTAAGGACGCTGGTTTCAGGGCTTAAGCCCATAACCGCTCCGCCGATGGTGTGGTCGCTGGCCAGATTGTAGGGTGAGTAGCTGCCCGATGCCGAGTTGGTGCCAACCACGATTTCAGCCCCCATCGCCTTGCCAATGCCGACACTTTTCTCTTCCAGGTATTTGGCCATGTTGCGGTCATTTTGGTTGTAGTCGTAGGTCAGGCGCAGTAACGGCAGGCCGTAGTTATCTTTGTATTCTGGGTCGAGGTCGAGATAGCTCTCTTCATCGGCATAGCTGGTTCCCTGACCAAAAATGCCGGTGGCATTTTGAAAAGCATGGGTATAGGCCTTTTTCCATTCACTGCCCCAGCGCGGCGTTTCGGGGGGCAGGAAGTCAGCGTTACCTATCGGCCTGGAACCGCGAGCGACCACGAGCAGGCCGGCACCGCCGATAAAATCTACGTCGCTATGGTCAAAGTTATCGCCGTTAAAATCGTCGATTTGCGCCGATAACGCGCCTGCGCCGATGAACTGATTAAGATTTTCATCTTTAAAGAACAGGCTGGCACCGGCTACGGTCTGGAAGTTGTAGGCGCGGCCAACCACCCCTTTTTTAGTCTGCGGATTATAAGGTTGGCCAATTTTCGACAGCAGCAGCATGCGCACATTCTGCATCTGGAAGGCGGAGAGGACGACGATACCGGCTGGCTGCTCCCACTCCTGGTTGTTCCGGTCGATATAGGTGACGCCGGTGGCTGTTTTACCGTCTTCAGCCTTGTTTATACGCACCACCGCCGATTCGGTTAGCACGGTAAAATTGCCACGCTGCATTAATGCAGGAATAACACAGGCATTTGGACTGGATTTGGAAAAGTTACCGCAGCCGTAATACAGGCAGTAGCCGCAGTAGGTGCAAGGCCCCATGCGTACGCCCAAGGGATTGACGTAGGCTTGTGAAGCCTGTCCGGCAGGCACCATAAACGGGTGATAGCCCAGTTTCTGGCTCGCTTCGGTGAAGATATCGGTCAAACGCATCGTGGCGAGCGGAGGCAGTGGATATTCACTGCTGCGATTGCCTTCAAACGGATTGCCGCCGGGGATTATTTTTCCATTAAGCTTTCCAGCTTTTCCTGAAACACCGGCTATTTTCTCAAATCGGTCATAAAAAGGTTCAAGCTCATCGTAGGTCACGCCCCAATCCTGAAGAATAAGTCCAGGCATGATTTTCTCTTTGCCATAGCGCGCCACCGTCATGGTGTACGGCTGCAGGTCAAAAGGCGTAAAACGCCAGGCCATGCCGGCCCAGTGCGTGCCCGCCCCCCCCACGTTATTACCCATTTCGTTCAGGTTCCAGTCGCGAGTCGGTAAAGCCTGTTGGCTGGAGTTATTTCGAAAGGTAGAGGTTTCAATGGCTTGGGGTAATAACATGCTGCGGCGGGTGTCCCAGCGCAGTTCATCAGTATCAACCGAAGGGGGGAAATCGGTGGCAGTTTCAACCCACGGGCCGCGTTCTATCGCCACCACGTTTAAGCCAGCGCGCGTCAGTTCTTCCGCCATTAACGATCCGCACCAACCCAGACCAATAATAACGGCATCAACTTTTGGGCGTACATTTTTCATAAAATTGTCCCTACAATATTCACAATTGCTTAAAATTTAAATAAATCAATCGGTTGTTATTTGATAATCTGTATTCGATTAAGGTTAATTAAGTTGATGATGTTAAAGTAAATTGTCGACAAGGCTGGTCGGGATGATGTTGAGTTTTTGCCCTTTCTTATCCAGCAGATCGCGGAAGTCGTAACGTGCACCGGGAAAGCCAATCATTTTCCAGCTGGCCATGTCTTTGTTGCCGCCGTAAATCGGATCGGAAAGAAAACCTTCACGAACGTTCTGCAAAATTTGTTCAAACAGCTGTTTGGTTTCCACCTCAGCGCCTAAATTGAGCTGGTTTTTTTCCATTGCAGTGAGGATTTTGTCTTTTTCGGTGCCAGACAGCTGTACAAAACTCTGCTGATAATGCTGCTGGACGTAGTCGTTAAGCGCCGAAAGCCCCTGACGATAGCGTTGCGCCGGTGTGAGTGCGGACTGCGGCCCCTGCTCAGGCGTTCCTTTAATAAAACGCCCAAGCCGATACTGCGTGGCTGCTCGGCCATAATCACCGGCCAACTGTCGGTCGATAAATGTAGCGCATCCTGCCTCTTTGCCACTGATGCTCAATTCATCGGCGGGGATCAGTCTTTCAGCAATGGCACCCACGACGTCAAACTCTGCCTGAGTAAAATAAGCCAATCCGCCTTTTCTCGGCGGCGCGGGTGGCGTGTCTGCTTTACCAGGCGTCCACGGCTGTCCACCGCTTATCACAGCGGCACCCGCCACCGGAATAGTAGATGCCGCGCCTAATGCGGCAATCGAGGCAATAAACTCTCTACGCTTCATAAAACTCCCCTGTTAATTAATGTTAATTTGACCCAATACGGTTTTTCTTAATTAATGAAATGAAAGAATGCTATGGCCGTGATAAATTTCGGACGTAAGCAGGCGCATCAAATTACAAAATTTGAATAAGAATTTATTTATATGATTTTCACACGGAGAGCACGGAGTATGCTGGGGGAAACTACGCGCCTGCTGCGAATTATTTTCCCATTACTCAGATTTTATTTCACTTTTAAATAATATTTTTAATAAATAAACAACATGTCGCTATCATAATTATTTCCACACTTTCTGTGTACCTCTGTGTTGATGGAAAACCATCAAGCCTTTAACAGCCACTTTTAGTAACAATTACTCGCTTGCGGACAAGACCTTTTGTTGCATAATCCGCGAGATTTTTTAACAAAATAGCAAAATTACTTAGCTAACTGCCGCGGAGCCACCATGAAAAAACCAACGCTTGAGATGCTGGCAAAAATGGCCGGGGTGGGTGTGGCAACCGTAGACAGAGTACTCAATGAACGCGGCGGCGTTTCCCCAGAAAAAGCCAAAAAAGTGCTTATTGCCGCACAAAGTTTAGGATTAAAACGCATTTTGCCCGATGTTTATCAACATCCGTGGCAAATTGAAGTGATTCTGAGCGCTAATATTTCGCATTTCTTCCAGACGATGGCGCGTGAGTTTAGCCAAATAGCCGACACCCTAGGCTATCGCCGCATCACGCTTCACCGCACTTTCTTTCCTGAAAATCAGCCCGAAAAACTGGCCGAACATCTTTACCAATGCTGTGATAAACGCGACGGTATCGTCGTTTTTGCACAAGACTATCCGGTTATTTATGAAGCCTTGGCGCACTGTAAGACCCGGGACGTACCGGTAATCACCATTGTTACCGATTTGCCCGATGCGGCACGCTTATGCCATGTAGGCATTAATCAGCTACAGGCCGGAAGAACCGCCGGATTGATGATGAGTAAAATGCTTAATCAGCCGGGAGAAGTTATTATGGTGAGCGGCAGCTTTGATTACCGTGCGCATCGTCAGCGAATTGAAGGTTTCCGTGACGTTATGCAGCAGCATGCCACGCATATTATTCTGCAGGAGGTACTTTCGGGTCTCGACGATCGTGCAATAATTGCAACCCTCTTGGAGCAAAGCCTGCAGCGTTCTAAAAACGTCGTCGGCATTTATAATACGGGTCTGGGTAATTCTGAAATCGGTAAATTACTCGACAATTATAATTTGTCGGGAAAATGTACTTTTATTACCTATGAGCTATATTCTGTTACACGTTCTCAATTACAGAATGATATATTATCGATGGCGTTGGACCAGAATGCGCGCCAGCATGCGCAATTGGCCACCGAGCTATTATTACGCCATTTGGAAAGCGGATTAATGCCAGATACCTACAGCGACGGCAAGGTCGATTTCAGGCTGGTTACACCTGAAAATTTCGACTAACACTTAATAGTCAGGATGGAAACCAATAGCTATGACTGAGTTCGATTCGCCGCGTCGAACCCTCGGTGCGCTTTTACGCTTTTTCGCAGCAGATGTACCGACAGTGCCAGCAGGAACAGCGCAGCCTGAATCACCACAATCGTCGGGCCAGTGGCAGCGTCGATATAAAAACTGACAAAGGTGCCACTGACGGCGGCAATTACCGACGACGTAACTGACACCAGCAGCATAGTTTTTAGGGTCTTGCACAATAAAAATGCCGTTATGCCCGGCGTTATGAGCATCGCCACCACCAATATAACCCCCACCGCCTGCAGTGCGGCCACAATGGTCAACGAAAGAAGGCACAGCAGCGCATAATGATAAAATCGTACCGGCAGCCCCACGACTTTTGCCTGTATCGGATCAAAGCAGAACAGCATTAAATCTTTAAACTTCAGTAAGATGATTAACGTAACTGCGGAGGCAATGATCAGCGTTTGCAGCATTTCTGCATCCGTAACGCCCAGCACATTACCAAACAGGATATGACTCAGATGCTGTTCGGTATTGACCCGAGAAAACAACACCAGACCTGCCGCAAACATCCCAGAGAAGACGATGCCCATTACGGAATCTTCTTTAACACGGCAGTGTTCTTTAATAAAACCCGTCGCTATGGCACAGAAAAGTCCCGAACCAAACGCGCCAACGACCAGCGGAATACCGACCAAATATGCCAACACTACGCCGGGTAATACGGCGTGAGAAATGGCATCGCCCATGAGCGACCAACCTTTAAGCACCAGAAAACAGGAAAAAATCGAGCAGACTATGCCCGTCGCCACGGCGGTTAACAGCGCCCGTTGCATAAATGCAAAGCCCATCGGCTCCAGCAGCCAGTCTATTGAGAGCATTACAGGCGGCCTCCTGAAAAGCGTGTGCGGAAATTCTGGCTTAGCCAACCGTGTTTTGGGGCAAAAAGAAACGCCAGCAGGAATACGCTGGTTTGCAGCGTCACAATAACGCCGCCGGTCGCACCGTCCAAAAAGAAGCTGAGCCAGGCACCCACAGCGCTGGTCACGGCACCGATAGCCACTGAGATGAGCAACAAGTGCGAGAAACGATCGGTTAGCAGATAAGCCGTTGCACCGGGGGTTATCACCATCGCTATCACTAATATGGCCCCCACCGTTTGCAGGGCCGCCACGCTGCAGGCGCTAAAAATCGTAAAGAAGATAATTTTCAACCGCAGCGGAGAAAGCCCGATAGAAACGGCGTGGGGTTCATCAAAAAATACGGCCAGCAGGTCGCGCCACACCACACACAGCACCAGCAGCGAAACGCCTACGATAATCTGCACCTGCAAAATGTCAGCGTCATCGATGCCGAGAATATTACCAAACAAGATTGACTGCACATTTACAGCGGTTGGATTGAGCGAAACAAGCAACAAGCCCAGTGCAAAAAAAGTTGAAAAAACGAAGCCGATAATGGCGTCTTCACGCAGCCGCGTATAGTGGCGCAACAGGGTCATTGAAAGTGCGGCCAGAATTCCGGTTCCAAAAGCACCAATAGCATAGGGAAACCCCAGCGCATAGGCACCGGCGACGCCCGGCACCACAGAGTGCGACAGCGCATCGCCCATCAGCGACCAGCCTTTGAGCATCAAATAGGCAGATAAAAATGCGCATACGGCGCCCACGCCTGCACTGACCCAGATGGCCTTAACCATGTAATTGTATTGAAAAGGCTGCAGCAGTAGTTCAATCATTGCACCAGCCTCACCGGTGCGGGCGCTTCCTGCGCAAAATAGGCCATATTGCGCAGGGCGCCGCCGAAGGTGTTCTCGAGATTTTCCTGGGTAAAGGTGGTGCTGAGTTCACCGTCGGCGATGACAGTTTGATTGATTAACACTACGCGATCACAAAAATCCGGCACGCTGGCGATATTATGGGTCGAGACCAGAATCAAGTGCCCTTCTTCACGCAGCTGACGCATCAGGTCAATAATGGCATTTTCGGTTTGAATATCTACGCCGGTAAAGGGCTCATCGAGCAACATAACCTGCCCTTGCTGGGCAAGTGCGCGAGCCAAAAACACCCGTTTCTTTTGCCCCCCTGAGAGCTCGCCTATTTGCCGCTGTGCCAAGTCCGTCAATCCCACACGCTCAAGGGCCGCAGACACCTGCCGTTTGTCCTCTTTTGACGGAATACGCAGGAACGACATTTTACCGTAGCGGCCCATCATCACCACATCCTGCACCAGCACTGGAAAGTTCCAGTCAACGTCTTCAGACTGGGGAACATAAGAGATTAAATTCTGCTTCAGCGCACGTACAACACCGATACCGTTAAAGGTTACCGTACCGGTTGTTGGCCGCAAAATTCCCATAATGGTTTTAAAAAGTGTCGATTTTCCGCTGCCATTCACCCCCAGCAGTGCGCAAATCGATCCGCCATCAAGGCTGAAACTGGCGTCATAGATTGCAGTATGGCCGTTATTATAGGTGACCGAGATGTTGTCAACGTCAAGCTTCAGCCCGCTTTCACTCATTGTCCAAATCCTTCTGCGATGGTGCTAACAGTGACCTTTAGGAGGTCAATATAGGTTGGCACCGGTCCTTCACCGGTAGAAAGAGAATCGACATACAGCACACCGCCATATTTTGCCCCCGTCTCTTTACTGACCTGCCTGGCCGGCTTGTCGGAGATAGTGCTTTCGCTGAACACCACCGGAATATTTTGCTGCTTCACCAGATCAATCAATTTCTTGACTTGCTGAGGCGTACCCTGCTCCTCTGCATTAATTGGCCACAAATAGGCCTCTTTCAGGTCATAACTTTTAGCCAGATAGCTAAATGCGCCTTCGCTGGTCACGAGCCAGCGCTGCTGAGCCGGAATTTTTACCAACCGCTGGCGCAGCGGTACATCCAGCTGGCTAATTTTCTCGGCATAATTTTTAGCATTTTGGTTATAGATCTCGGCATGCTGCGGATCGTATTTCACCAGCGCGGCACGGATATTTTCGACGTAGACCCGCGCATTGTTAGGCGACATCCAGGCGTGCGGATTGGGATTGCCCAAATAAGGCCCTTCCTGGATAGGCAGTGGCGTGATGCCGTCGGTTACCGTGACAGAAGGGACATTTTTGATGTTGGCAAAGAAGCGGCCAAACCAGCGCTCGAGGTTAAACCCGTTCCACAGGATCAGGTCAGCGGACTGGGTTTTTACGATATCGCGCGGCGTTGGCTGGTAGTCGTGGATCTCCGCGCCCGGCTTGGTGATGGACTCAACGGTAGCCGCATCCCCCGCCACGTTCTGGGCGATATCCTGGATCACGGTGAAAGTGGTAACAACTTTGAACTTCTTTTTTTCTTTTTCTTCAGCCTGCGCGTTGCCGCCAACCATGCCGACAATCATCCCCAGCAATAAAAGCCGCAGACGAAACGGTGAATAGCTGAATAACTTTAAAAAATTGAGGCTCTTTTCCATAGCTCTTTCCCACCTTACAAACCGCAAAACGAAGAAACCTTAAACAGATATAGCATAGGCTATACTAGATAGCCAAAGCAAAGTTATCAAAAATTGGTGGATAGTCGTAGTTGGTTTACAATACCTTTCATCGTCGCGACGAAAGTGGTGGCGGTAAAAGGTAAAAAGCCATTAAGCAAGTAAGAGGCGGGCGTTGTGAAAAATAAGAAAGTAGGTCCATTGCTGGATGTGGAAGATCACGCTCAGGGCTTTTTACAGGTGCGCGAGGCGCATCGTCGGGAATTGATGGATGATTATGTTGAGCTAATTTCGGATTTGATCCACGAGTTTGGTGAAGCTCGGCAAGTTGATTTAGCCGCCCGGCTTGGCGTTTCTCAGCCAACAGTGGCTAAGACACTGAAACGTTTGGCCACTGCCGGACTGGTGCGCCAGTTACCTTATCGAGGCACCTTCCTAACGCCTGAGGGCGAAAAGCTGGCGGCAGAGAACCGCGAGCGTCATAACGTGGTTGAAGCGTTTTTCATTGCGCTAGGGATCAGCCCTGAAACAGCACGCCTGGACTCCGAAGGCGTTGAACATCACGTCAGCGACGAAACGCTTGAGGTATTTCGTCGTTTTACAGAACAGAAGAATGCTTCAAAATAAGCAAAGATATCCGCTACATTGAATGGCGGCGGGTAAGTGAAGATAAACAATCAGAGAGACCTTTCGGGTCTCTCTTTTTTTATCAAAATTTACGGTCCTGGCAGTAACGCGTAACAGAATCTTCGATTGTCGGCAGCTTGCCAAACCATTTTTCCTGAGTCTGGCGATCTTGCGTGACATACCCCCCCGTTCGTACCCAAAACAATACCGCAACGCCGTCGCGAAGCGAGGGGACGATTTTGGCAATCAGCGGCATAAAAAAGGTGACCAGTGAAGAAAATGCCGGTTTTGCCACAATCGGTCGGCCCAATATTCGGGTGAAGGACGCCGCGAGCATGGGCCCGGTTGCCGGAACATCACAGCAAATATCGATACATTGATTCAGCGCCGAGGCCGGTAAGTCGAGCGCAGCTTCGACTGCATAACGCGCCAGATCGGGTGAGTAAATCATGTCCATAGCCACGCCTGGCGCAATGTCTGGGAAGACGCCACTTTTTACTTTTTCGGCCACCACATCCCGAGGGCGGTCTAGAAAAGCGGCCGCGCGCAATGACAGATAAGGCTGCTGCTTTTCCACCAAATATTGCTCAGTCAGGAATTTTTTATAAAAATGCGGTACGCCAGGTGCTTTGTCGCATTCGAGAATAGAAATAAAGATGAAGCGTGGCACCTGCGCAATTTTGGCCGCGTCTACCCAGTGTCGATAGCCTTCAATGTCCGCCCGAGTGTCGTTATCCTTGGTACGTCTGGAGTGAGAGGTAAAGCCCGCCGCGCTAGAAATTACCGCGTCAATGCCTGGCCCCTGCGTCAGGGCCCGTTGTAAGGATGCCGGATCCATCAAGTCCGCCACCACAAAATCTGTTACGCCCAGCGCCTCGAGTTTTGCGCGGTGGGTGGTTGCCCGGACCAAGGCTCTGACATGCACACCCCGCTCAAGAAGCATCCGCACGATAGTCGTGCCCAACGTACCTGAGGCTCCCATCACGGCAACGGTTTTCATCGTATAATCCTTTTTAACTTAGTGTGTTGTTAAAGCACATCGCCGCTACAATAGACACTGTTTATTCGATATTACTCTACCCGTTGTTGATGTTAATTTATAAAAAATATCAGCTTAACACGGGATATTTTGAATTTTCCAAGTGGATCTCTTGGTAAGGATTTTACAACATGATGTTGAAATTTATAGGTGCCGCGATGCTGAGCATTGCTGCGGTATCGGCCGCACAGGCGGCTGCGCTGGAGAAGAACCGCGTAGACCAGATTATCGAGCCGCTGATGAAGGAGTATCAAATACCCGGCATGGCGATAGCGGTCAGCATCGACGGCAAAACGACCTATTATAATTATGGCATAGCCTCAAAAGAGACTCGGCGTCCTATTAATCAAAATACTTTGTTCGAGATTGGCTCACTGAGTAAAACCTTTACCGCGACGCTGGCAAGCTGGGCACAGTTAGAGGGAAAGATAGCTTTTGACCAACCGGCCAGCCGATATATTCCCGAACTAAAGGGCACCGCTTTTGACAAAGTCAGTCTGTTAAATCTCGCTACCCACACCTCAGGTCTGCCTTTATTTGAGCCAGACGGTGTTAAAACTGACGCTCAGTTAATGAGCTGGTTTAAACAGTGGCAACCGGCCCAACCCGCGGGTAGCCAGCGTATTTACTCCAACATGGGCATTGGCCTGCTCGGTATGGCCACGGCTAACAGTCTTAAGCAACCTTTCACTGAAGTAATGCAAAAAAACCTGCTACCGGCTTTCGGCATGCACAACAGCTTTGTGCAGGTGCCTGCCCATAAAATGGCCGACTATGCGATGGGCTATAACAAGCAGGATAAGCCGGCCAGGGTTAATCCTGGTGTGCTCGACGCCGAGGCGTATGGCTTGAAATCAACCTCCGCCGACCTGATTCGTTATCTTAATATTAATATGAACGTTCAACCGGTTGAGACGCAGTGGCATAAGGCCGTTGAAGCAACCCACACTGGGTATTATCACGTGAGTGGATTTACGCAAGATATGATGTGGGAAAGCTATCCGTACCCTACGCCGTTAAATACTCTTTTGGAAAACAACAGTGCGAAGATTATTTATGCCGGCCATCCTGCTACTTCAATAGTACCGCCGCAAGCGCCGCTGCAGAATGCCATTTACAACAAAACCGGTTCAACCAATGGGTTCTCGACCTACGCGCTGTTTGTGCCGGCCAGGAAAATGGCAATCATTATTCTGGCCAACAAGTCTTATCCCAATGAGGCTCGGGTCAAGGCAGCTTATGACGTGTTAAACGCTCAGAAAGGTGGGTTTTAATCTTTGAGACGCGGTGCCACAAGTTTTCAGCAATGCTGAAGAATGCGGCACCGCAGCATTAAAGGTTAAAGCCAGAACTTATTTTTGCTGGTTTTGCCAATGCCCGGATTACAGCTGTTGGTAGGATCAAGCAGTCGCATGTGCTGTTCATATTCATCGGACGCATGATACTGGTGACCCACGTTGTGTTCTGCAGGATATCTGGCCCCGCGCTGGTCGAGATACTCCAGCACTTCGTGTTTGAACACCTGCGGATCAACACCGGCTTTAAGAATATAATCCTGATGATTAACAAAGCAGAAAAAGTGGCCACAGCACGAGTCTTCAAGCACCTGAGCCTGCAGATGCGGCGGTAAGACAATGCGCCACTGGTCGTCGTTGCGGCGCAAGGCTACGTCAAAGGCCATCAGTCGCTGATTAGTATCAATGCCCATATAGTCGCAGTAAGAAACCGTGCATCCACCTACGCCAAAGCGCACCAGAAACGCATCTTTTTCTTCACGTTCGTCACAAGCAAAAAATTGCCCCTGTCGAGCGGTGAAAAACAGGGTTAACAAACGTTGAAGCTCAGGAGCATGTCGTGCTTCGGTTTTGATCATCAGGTGATGCTCAAACTGGTCACGGTAATCTAAAATTCGCTTCGCCACTCTTTTTGGCGTCAGGTTATTCACGCTTTGCAATACCTTGTCGACCAAGTTCAGCGGCAGAAAACCGGCTTTTTTCACCCGTACATCCCACTTAGCCTTTTTCGCCATTAATGAAGGCAGCGCTTCCGGCCCTAATCTGTCAATCGCCCAATAAACGTGCTTGGAATAACGCACCGTCATATCAAAAGCATGGCGATGAATATATTCAGCCTGCTGCGGCAGCTCTTTGAGGTTTTGCAGAAGATAGCGGCGCAGCTCAACCAGCTCTCTCTCGTCATTGGTGCCGATATAGTAGGTCTGGGTGGTATCACCCAGCTCAAACGTCGACAGGCGCACCGCAAAAACCGCCACTTTACCGGCACTGCCCGCGCTGTCGTGCAGATACTGCGCATTGCCGTTGAATCGCGACGGGCTGCTGGCCTCAACGTCACGAATAACCGAGGCGTAATCGTCAGCCCAAATTTTACCTTCCCAATCCGCTTCTGTACCTGTGGTGTAGTCCTGACTTTCAAGGCGAGTAATTATTTCCTCAGGGGTAGTGCCCAGAAATACGCCTAGGTGATTGACCAGCGATAGCACACCGTCGTTGTCTATTTGAGCGAATAGGGACTTTTCGGTAAACGCCGGTCCACGACGAATAAGCGAGCCTCCGGAGTTATTACAAACTCCGCCGATCACCGACGCACCAATGCAGGAGGATCCAATCACAGAATGGGGTTCTTTTTGATGCGGGTGCAGTGCTTTTTCGAGTTCAGTTAACGTACTGCCGGGGAAAGCAATAATCTGTTGCGCGTTATCAATAACCTGAACACCTTTAATACGCCGAGTGCTGACAATCACTACCTCGCGGTCGTAGTCGTTACCGTCGGGCGTTGACCCTCCGGTTACGCCGGTATTTGATGCCTGCATTAAAATGATTTTATCGCAGGCCACACATGCCTTCAGCACCTGCCACAGCTGTAATAGCGTCTCAGGAATGGCAACCGCCAGCGCCTGCCCTTGGCCGACGCGAAATCCCTTGGTGTAATAGGCTTTATCATTTTCACGGGTAAGAAGTTGCTCTGCATTTAAAACTTGCTGCAACTGAGCAATTATCGTGCTGCTGTTCTCCATTTTTACTTTTCCCTTGCCGTTAAAATGGTGCTGCGCCAGTGAGAACACGGTCGATGACCCGCAGCGCACCCTGATCGTTGTTGTCGGTGGTTGAATAGCTCGCCACCTCAACAACCGCGGGGCTGGCGTTAGCCATCGCAAAACCGAAACCAGCATGGCGCAGCATCTCGATGTCATTATCGCTGTCACCGATGGCAACGACCTCTTGGTCTTTTATATTCCAGCGCGCCTGTAACAGGCTCAGGCCGTGGGCTTTATGAAGACCGGGAACGATCAGGTCAATAAAACCAAATCCACTGTTTACCGGCTGAGCGATATCACCCACTTCAAGCGCCAACCGTTGCAGCAAATCAGGAACGGCTTCTTGCTGAACCCCAAGCGAAAACTTGAAAATAATGTCATCAAGCGCATAAAAGTCTTCAACTTTTTTGAGGCGTCGATAGTGGTTCGACATTTTATCGATCACCACTTCAGGCATTGAAACGTGCGCGTAGGCGCTATTTTTGCCGCAGACCACCTTCTGGATATCAGGCACGTCTGCCAGCACATCGAGAATGCGTGCTATCTGTACTTGAGCAAATTCACCGCAGTGAATCTCTTCACCAGCGTCTACGACGTAGGCACCATTTTCGGCGACAAAAGCGATTTCATGCTGAATTTCGGGGAAGTAATGCACCAACTGGTAGAATTGATTCCCGCTTGCGACCACAAAGCGAATGCCTCGCGCTTTAAGACTGGAATATTGTTCAAGAAAACGAACTTTATCGTAGGATTTCTCATCATTGAGAAAGGTACCGTCCATATCAACCGCAATCAGTTTTATTGACATACATATTCCATTATCAGCACAAAGGGAAAATCATCAGCTTCAGTTATCTAACAGTAACCGTATAGTTTTAAATCTTATCAAAATCGCTGAGGATCATCTAACCGAAAGACGGCTTTTATTGACTTGCACGCTGACTTTTTTGCAGCGTGTGTATGCCCTCTATAATCATCAAAAGGCTAACAAAAATCAGCAAATCGAAGCTGAAATTCATGGCAAACAGGTGACGCGACATATCACGATACCCCTCACCAAAAAATGTCACATAAAACTGCGAGCTGGAAAAACCACCCAAGATGAAAAGCAGCTTGGCGTTGGGTACGCGATACAAAAAAATTGAAGTAAGAGTGATCAGAAAACTGATTAAAAAACGCCAAGGTTTGAAAATATCGTCCTTGAGCTGTGTTACATAGGTAATCAATGCATCTTGACTTACTATATATTTATTCACATAACGCATACTAAAATAGTCTTCAGTCATTTGATGCTGAATACCCTTATCAAAGGACAAGCTGGCCAGTAACAGTGGATTTTCCAAGAAAAAATAAAGTGGCTTATAAAAAGTAACCTCTGCATGATGACGCTCATAGCAATTATTATGCGGGGGGGCGGGGATAGCGCCTAGTTTCAAATCCCATTTTGACTGCCATATATCAATACCTACACAACTAGGATCGGCATCCTTATCCAAGGGGATGTTATTGTTCTGTTGAAAGAGGTAGCTACCAAAATAGTTGGCGTGATATTTATTTAAATTTGCACTCCCGCTGATTGAAAGCATCGAAACCACACTCATCACCAAGCACAGTGTCAGTACCAGAGCCTGTTTTTTATTAAACGGTCTGTCAAATATCAGAAGTGATAAAAAAACGATAATTGGGAAATAAAAAAATTGTGATTTAGAAGAACTAATAATAAGAACACATACGAAAATAGAGAGTGTCGAATATCTCACCGGTTTGACTAGGACATAACAAAGGATCGGCAGTATAACAACGACAACCATGTCAGTATAAAAAGAGGCCAGAAAAGCAAGTATCGATGATGAACAAAGTGGGACGATCAGCAAAATGAACAAAAAATAATGATATGGCTTCTTGTAATTTAAAAAAACCTTGCTTAATAAGAACAGTTCAACCAAATAGAGTAGCTTAAGGATTGAGGCCATAATCATTAAATCGAACCAAGAAGTCAGCAGTGATAATACGCTGGCGTAGCTATATAAAATTACATTGTAGGGATTAAACCAATAAGCCTGCCATTGAGGTGTGAAATGCGTTTTCATTTGCCAGGACAGGGGCATAGACGGGTCTTGAAAGGGGATCCTGTCTAGAAAAAAATTTATACTGCGTGAATAATCTTCATTATTGATAGTGAACGTGGCACCGGAAAGCATAAGAAGGACTAGCCATAACGTCAGTACAAACCACTGGTTTGAAGTAAGCTTGCGCATGATGTCCTTTAGGACTGATTGTACTACAGAATGGTAAGTGGCTAGATTATCCACCGAGGGAGTTGAGAAGTGTTGGCTAAATAATTGAATTAATAGACGTCAACTAAAATAGTTTAACAAATATACACCTCGCGCTTAATTAACCTACACTTTTTCATTATCCCTCTAAATTATGAGATCCAGATCACACTTAATCACACACCCAACTCAATCTTACCTCCCGCAAGCACGTTATTTCGCCTTATACAACCTGGGTTGAATCGTCTGATAAGGGAGAGGAAGCTTGTCTTCGTTAAAAGTTTATGTAATCTTTCGCACGCAAAAAATGTGCGTCAGATCACCTTTTATAACTACGCATTAATTTAACCAGGGTCAGATAACGATGCTCCTCGAGGTGTCGGGATTTTATCGTCAAGTCAGAGGCGCTATAAAGCGGATAATCTGGCAGTTGTAAGTCACAGGGATTTTTATGAACGACAATTCAAAAAGTTATAAAGGGCCTCTTGCCCTGCTAACGGCACTGTTCTTTATGTGGGGCTTAATCACCTCACTGAATGACATCTTGGTTCCTCACCTGAAGTCTTTGTTTGAGTTAAGCTACGTCCAGGCTTCATTGGTGCAGTTCAGCTTCTTCGTTGCTTACTTCGTGATGTCGTATCCTGCCGGTAAAGTTGTCAGTAAGTTTGGCTACAAGGCCGGTATTATTATGGGCCTTATCGTGGCCGCAGTTGGCTGCGTGCTATTTTATCCTTCGGCTTCGCTACGCTCTTATCCGCTGTTTTTATTGTCGCTGTTTATTCTCGCTTCGGGTCTGACCCTGCTGCAAGTGGCAGCTAATCCGTATGTTAATTCATTGGGTAGCGCTGAAACGGCGGCCAGTCGTCTCAATCTTACTCAGGCGTTTAACTCGCTGGGCACCACTATTGGGCCAGTGTTAGGCGGCATGTTTATTCTCTCCGCTGCAGTGCTTTCCGCCGATCAGATAGCGCATTTACCTGCCGGTGAGGTTCAGCACTACTATGCAAGCGAATCAGCCTCGGTACAAATGCCTTATCTGGTTCTGACTGCCCTTCTGGTGCTCATTGCCGTTGTGATAAAATTCAGTAAGTTGCCAGTCATAAATGATGAGAAAGAGCAGGATAATAACAAAGAACAAAGCCTGTGGAAGCAAAAGCACTTGGTGCTCGGGGTTATCGGTATTTTTGCCTACGTGGGTGCAGAAGTTTCTATCGGAAGTTATCTAATTAGTTTGCTGGAACGTCCCGACATTGCTTCACTTTCTGCGGTGGATGCCAGCCAAAAGTTGTCGCTTTATTGGGGCGGCGCAATGGTAGGACGATTTATCGGCAGTGTATTGATGACTCGTATCAAAGCCAACCGCCTGCTGGCATTCAATGCAACGATTGTGGTGCTGCTGATTGCCTCGGCGATATTCATGCGCGGCACTTTCAGCATGTGGGCCATTCTGTCTGTGGGTCTATTTAACTCAATCATGTTCCCAACCATTTTCTCACTGGCACTGAACCGTCTTGGCGGGTTGACTGGACGCGCTTCCGGCGTTCTGTGCATGGGTATTGTTGGTGGCGCGGTAATGCCAATCATTCAGGCAGCCGTCGCTGACCATGTATCACTGCTTGTGTCGTTTGTGGTGCCGTTGCTGTGCTACATATACATCGCATGGTACGGCTGTAAAGGCTATAAACCTGCACACCAGTAAGGCATATCGTTGTCTGCGTGCGCCAATTGTTGCATCACGGGAACAATGGCAAAAAATGTCTTCGTATACTCGCGGTTTTGAAAAAATAGGGTAGGATGAATTCACTGATTCGAGTGATCGAATACCCTCATTAACGCAATCGAAAGGTGTAAATATGTCTAACAAAAAAATTCAATGGAATGGTGCCTTGCAGCCTGAAGCGGTTGAAATCTTATCAAAAGACGGCGGCATGATTGTCTGCCCAACCAAAGTTGGCTACATCATCATGACCTCCGATGCGAAAGGTCTGGATCGTAAATTTGAAGCCAAAGAGCGTAACCGCAACAAGCCAGGCGTAGTACTGTGTGGCTCATTGGAGCAGTTAAAATCACTCGCTCAGCTGAATCCGGAAATTGAAGCGCTGTATCAGCAGCACTGGGACAAAGACATTCTGCTGGGTTGTATTCTGCCGTGGAAAGAAGACGCTAAAGCACGCATTCCTGATGATGGTTCAAAAACTATGATGATGGACAAACGCGACACCAGTTGCTTCGTGATCAAATTCGGCAAGCCGGGCGAGATTCTGGCCAAAGAACTGTGGGAAAATCATGGTAAATTCTCCTTCGCCAGCTCTGCCAACCCATCAGGCAAAGGTAACCGCGGTAAAGTGGAAGGCATCGGTGAGCGTATCGAATCACACGCTGACCTGATTATCGAAGCCAACGAATACGTGACCTCCATTCAGCCAAACGAGAGTGAAAAAACACGCTACGAGCAAGGTGTGATGGTTTCAATGGTTGACGAAAACGGGACATTGGTCCCTGAGCAAAACGGCCAGCGTAGTGTAACGCCTTGCCCTATCCTGATCCGCAAAGGTCTGGACGTTGATAAAATCATGTCAATTATGTCTGATATTTTCCTGACCTGGGACTACCGTCAAGGTAACTACTACTAAGTCCGAATGTATTCCAGCTTGAGGGCGCCTTTGAAGGCGCCCTTTTACATTTTATTCTTTAAAAACTTATTAAGAAGAATACGTTTTTTTCAACTTTCTCTCCAACTCATCGACAAACAGCCTCACACGTGCTGACAGCATATTCTCAGATTTGAATAATACCCACGAATGATAAGTGTCCATCTTCCAGTCAGGTAACAAACGCACAAGTTTACCCTCGCGAACTGAATCCTGCGCGATGTAGTCTGGCAGATAGGCAATGCCACCCCCGGCAATTGCTGAACTCATTAATGCCACACTGTTATTCATGCGAAAACGGCTGAGCACGTCGATGTCGAGCTTCTGTTTGTCTTTGTAAAATGGCAGAGAGAGGGTGTGCGCAGGGCCGCGGAAAAGAATGTAGTCATAGCGAGGAAGATCTTCAGGACGGTTAATTTCAGCCAGTCTAGCCACGTATTTTGGCGCCGCATAAAGCCCCCAAGTGATTGGGATCAGCGGTTTTACCTGAGCCGCTTCAGGCCTGTCGCGGGTGATGACGATGGCCAAATCATACAGTTCATCGGCCATGTTGACCGGCCTGTCGGTTAAGTCTAGATCAACATTGACGTGAATATTATTGTTAATGAAGTTATTAAGTACCGGCACTACGCACTGGCAGCCAAAAGTGACTGGAGCAATCAGTCGCAGATTGCCCATCGGTTCTTCATGAAAATGGCGAATAAAATGCTCTGCGCCTTTAATTTCATTGAGAATACGATTGCAGTACTGGTAGTAACTCATTCCCACGTCGGTGACGGCAATTTTACGCGTAGTGCGGTGCAACAGCTGCGCGCCAAGTCGAACTTCAAGACTGGCTATTTCGCGGCTAACCGAGGACTTGGAAAGCCGCAGCGATTTTGCAGCTTCGGTGAAACTCAACGTTTCAACTACACGGGCAAACACCACCATGGCAGTAAGATTTTCGATATTATCCATAAGTCTGCTTGTTCACATCCCACAGTTTCATGACTTGCGTGATACCGGCTTCAATGGCGTCAAGAGTGACACCGTCACGCACCAATGTCGATATTCCCAGTAAAAAACTGTCAAAAAGTGCAGTAAGGCCTGCAACATCCGTAGAAGAGCTTAGTTCACCGTCATCCATTGCGCGTTCTATACAGGCT
This sequence comes from Rouxiella sp. S1S-2, assembly GCF_009208105.1. Lineage (NCBI taxonomy): Bacteria > Pseudomonadati > Pseudomonadota > Gammaproteobacteria > Enterobacterales > Yersiniaceae > Rouxiella > Rouxiella sp. S1S-2. The sequence goes on along the minus strand of NZ_WFKL01000001.1, from coordinate 2,647,422 downwards.
TTAAGGCCCTGCCGAGTGCGATTGCGAGAATCTTCAAGCGGTTTCATTACTTGCTGATTTGCCTGGGAACAGGCTGACATTACCCCGAGTGCCACCATGCAACCCTTAGGATGCGTCTGCTCGCACTGCATTCGCGCTGAAAGGCGCATAGCACGTTCAATAGCCTCACGTGGTGACAACGATTCATCCCACAGCGGCTCGGTGACGCGGCCATGGGAATTCATGTAGCAGCTCACAGTTTCTCTGAACAGCGCCTCTTTTGAGCCGAAAGCTGCATAGAAGCTCGGTGCAGTAATACCTTGCCCGATAGCGGCCTTAAGCTGTGCCAGCGAAGTTGACTCGTAGCCATTTTGCCAGAAAAGGTGCATCGCCTGCTGCACGGCAAGGTTGCGGTCAAACTGCCTTGGGCGTCCGGTTCTCATTTTTCATACTCTCGCGGCAAATTATGACTTATATACTAAGTGATATATAAATCATTGACAAGACCGCCATCTCATGACAAAACTTATGTACTGATCGATATATATGTGAGAAACAAATGACGCGTATTACTCAATTTTCTTCTTCGCACCCTGCTCCCGCGCAAACTTTACCGATAATGCCGCTACTGGCTTTTGCAATGACCGGTTTTATCTGCATTATGACCGAAACCATTCCTGCTGGTTTGCTACCGCAGATTGGCGCAGGTCTAAACGTCTCTATTTCATATGCAGGGCAGCTTATTTCTGCCTACGCGGCAGGATCGCTTATTGCTGCCATTCCTCTCACGGTGCTCACCCGGCGCTGGCCGCGTCGGCATGTTATCTTGCTGACTGTATTAGGTTTTTTGATATTTAATACCCTAACTGCGCTTTCCGATAACTATTTTCTTACGCTGTTTGTACGCTTTATGGCCGGCGCGTCTGCCGGGCTAGCCTGGAGTTTGCTGGCCGGTTATGCGAGGCGCTTGGTCGTGCCCGCGCTTCAGGGTCGTGCGATGGCCATTGCGATGGTGGGCACCCCCATCGCGCTGTCGCTTGGGGTTCCGCTAGGAACATGGATGGGTAATTTACTGGGATGGCGTCTCACTTTTGCGGTGATGTCAGCGCTTTCTTTGCTGTTAATGGGCTGGATTTTGCTGTCAGTGCCAAATTTCCCCGGACAACCTGAAAAATCATCGTTGTCCGTCAGGAAAGTGCTATTAATGCCCGGCGTGCGCTCGGTATTAGCCGTAGTGATGGTTTGGATGCTGGCTCATAACATTCTCTACACCTATATATCTCCGTTTGTGGCGCTGGCCGGACTCACTGCCCGTGTTGATCTGGTGCTACTTACCTTTGGCCTTGCCGCGCTAATCGGCATTTTCGTAACTGGACGCTTAGTCGAACGCTTTCTACGACGTACTGTTCTGTTGAGTTTGGGCGTGTTTGCCTTAACGGCGCTGGCATTTGTCATCGCCTCGGCTTCTCCGGTGGTTATTTTTTGCGGCGTGGCGGTATGGGGAGTCACTTTTGGCGGTGCGGCTACCTTGTTGCAAACCGCCCTTGCCGATGCTGCCGGAGATGGCGCTGACATTGCCCTTTCCTTAAACGTCGTGATATGGAACTCAGCAATTGCTCTTGGCGGCCTGGTCGGTGGCCTAATTTTGAGTCAGTCAGGCGCACAATACTTCTCATGGGTGGTATTGATGCTTGCCCTGCTAGGCTACCTGATTGCTTCGCGGGCCAGTAAAAACGGCTTTCCTAAAGGTCATCGACAACACGGCTCAGCCACCGTGCAATAACCTGACGGCAAATAAAGTACAACATTGCCTCCCTGTGTATCAGCACAGGAAGGCAACAAGCACTAACCAGATACTGGTGTTAGTACGGGGTCGATGAGATATCTTGTCGGGAATAGCTGTTTTAAATCAGTAATTTTAGGCATATCGTTGATAGCGATATAAGGCGCATCAGGATTCTCTACCAGGTAATTCTGATGATATCCTTCGGCCGGATAAAAATGATTGTGACTTTCAATCTTGGTGACCAGCGGCTTGCCGAAAACGTTGCTGGCATCGAGCTGGACAATATAGGCCTGCGCTACATCTTTTTGTGCGTCACTAAGAGGAAACAGTGCGGAACGATACTGTGTACCACTGTCTGGTCCCTGGCGGTTAAGCTCGGTAGGATTATGCGCCACGGAGAAAAACACCTGCAGCAGGGAGCCATAGCTTACCTGCGTAGGGTCAAAGGTGACCTGCACGGACTCGGCATGGCCAGTATCGCCAGTGCTCACGGTTTCATAATTTGCCGTATCGGCCGCTCCGCCGGTATAACCTGCAACGACCTTAGTCACGCCTTTTACATGTTGGAATACCCCCGCGACGCCCCAGAAACATCCCCCGGCAAATAGCGCAGTTTCTGAGTGTGACGTGGCGACGGCTTCATCTTTTAATGGAGCAGGAATAACCACCGCAGGCTCGGCCCCACCGAATGACCAGGCAATACTGCACCACAACAATGCGGTAATGCCCATTAATACGCCCCATGGGCCGGCTCGACGCAGGGATAAAAAACCAGGCTTGGCTGTTTTCATGATGTTCCTCACAGATGAGTAACCAGAGACGCAACCACTAGGATTGCTAAGAAAATCTTAGGTCTGTAACGCCAAAATGACAGCTCAAGCAGGTTGTTGGGATGACCGCATGATGACAAAATTGTCATCATGTTCGGGTCCAGTCATCTTTTAACACCTTGCGCCTTATTACCCTTCACCCTTCGGGTAGGCTTTCCCTTTGTATCTACTGAAATTATTCAACTCTTTTGGCTTGCACCGACAATAATTTCTTCACCAATAGCATAAAAATGCCCACCCGCGACATAGTGTAAACTGCGCAGCGACGGACTTGCTTGTTCGAACTGCCAATGTCCATCTTTAAACACCCGCTCATCGGCCCAGGCACCGACTATTTCAGCGATAAACAGGTCATAGGTTTGTTGATTATGCAGCTCTGGGATCAGTTTGCAGGCGAGCCATGCCGAACAGCCCGCCACAAAAGGCAGGTTGAAACCCTCGATATCGAACAACTCGACGCCGGCATTAGCCAGTTTATCGGGCTGTTGGTGCATTGTTACCGTGCCTAACTCAAGGGTCAGTTTTGCCTGTGTTGCCGTCGGGATCTGGATAACAAAAATGCCACTCTTCTCTACCAGTTCACGCGTTTTGGCTATTTTGTCTATGACCACAGTCAGCTTGGGCGGCGAAAAATCTAATCCGCAGACCCAGGCTGCCGCCATGACGTCATCAACGCCGTCATGACGCGCTGACACCAGAATCGTAGGCCCGTGATTAACCAGACGATACGACTTATCTAATGGCACTGGGCGAATGTTGTTATCCATGACGTTCCCTTTGATAAAAATTAATTACGTGAATCAAGGTACAAAGCGTTTGTTAATCAATGCACTCGTAGCAATAGATCCGGTTACGGCAAATAAAATTGGGATCAGAAAATCGTGATTAACACGGGTAAACTCCACGATTAACACCACGGCGGTGATCGGCATTTTCATTGAGGTGGCAAGAAAGGCCGCCGCGCCAACAATAGCAAAAGCACCGAGCGAGGTGCCCGGCCAGAAATGATCCCAAACTACGCCAAAGATGCAGGCCAGCAGTGCGCCGTTGGAAAGTCCAGGGGTCAACAGTCCGCCCTCGGCGCCCGAACGCAGACTTCCCCAAATGATAAGCATCTTGAGCAGCAACAGTCCGGCGGCTAAAGCCAGCGTTATCTCACTGTCGAAAGTGATTTGTGCTGGGCCTTTGCCGTTGCCCAGCAACTGCGGAAACCAGGCGGCAAGCAGCCCGATAATGGCAAAGTTCAGCAGGCAAAACACCGGCATTTGCCAGTTTCTTTTGGCATTTTTGCGCGCCTGAGTCATTACACGGGTAAAAAGGTTTGCGGCAATGCCAAACAGCGGCCCGCAAATAATCGACCAGATAACCAGCCCGGAGGTAATATTCAGCACTGGCAGGTGATATTGCGACTCGTTGCCCAGCCCTATCCACGCCACCAGCGCAGCGATAGACGAAGTACAGATTGCCGGAATTAACAGTTCCCAACTGAATGCACCGAGTAGAACTTCCAGCGTAAACACCGCGCCACCAAGCGGAACGTTATACACCGCCGCCAGCCCCGCTCCTGCACCACAGGCTACCATCACCCGTGTTTCAGAAGGCGTGAGGCGAAATCGCTGCGACAGCCAGCCTGCTCCAATCGCTCCCACTTCACGTGGCGCAACTTCACGCCCCAGTGGCGATCCCAGCGCGACAGTAACAATTTGCAGCAAAGCGTGAATAAGCGTTGAGAAGAACGGCATCGGTTTTTGTGGATTTTTAACCGCGTTGGCAATGCTAACCAACGGCTTGCCGAAGCGGTAAAGCAAATACCAACCAATACCGGCGATAAGCCCGCAGACGATTAACACCAGTAATCTGCGCGAGGCGTTGGCGGCGCTAACGCCTTCGAGGAAACTTTCATTACTGATGATAGCGTCTGGACTGTAGCCAAAGGCAAAATGCTGGATGGCGTGTAGCAGCAAGGCTAAAAGCATTCCGCCGATCCCCGCCGCAATTCCAGTTAATAGCGTTGCAAAAACCAGGCTGATTAATCCGCTACGGGGTTCAGTTTGCTGTTCACTCATGCTGCATTTCCTGTTTTTTATGCCCATTAGGGCTCTGATTTTAAATTAAGGAAATTATAAAGTTAAAGGTTTTAATAGAACATCAATGAGCAAGCGGACAGAGGGTGTAAAGTAAACGTTTCGTTAACATAATTTAAATAACAGCACTGGCCGTAGAGGTGTAGCGGCCAGTGCTAAAATAATGGCGAGACTTAGTCCAGTTTATAGCCTGGTTTTTTTACCAGCTCGTCAAGGTGGGGCTTGATGATGGGCTCATACACGGCGCTTTTCCAGTCATCAGCCGGAATTTCATTCAGTTTGATCGAGACCGAGTCATCAGAACTGCCAAAATGCTTCTTCAGTACCGCGATAATGTCGTCAGAAATAGCGTTTTGCTGGGTTTCTGTCAGATTACGGGTAATAAACTTCAAATCTACGTGTGGCATGGTTCTCTCCGCTAAAAAAGATTTACTTGAAAGTGCTTAAACATCCTACAGGGATAACCCCGTTGAAAACGATCACTATGTGCGAGCCAGTTGTCGCCTACGCTTTTTTACGCAAGCGCAGCAATGCAAACAGAATTAAAAGCACCGCTAATGCACCGGCGGCCATCAGCAAGTTAACATAACGTACGATAAAGGGCGTTTCGCCACCACTGCGCCACGTTTTGACCTGATCGACGGCAACCGGTTCTTTGATATTGCCGAACTGGCTGCGAACATAGCTGCTGACTGCCGCAATCTGGGCATCATTCATCTGCTGACCAAAAGCGGGCATGCTGACATCACTGTCACTGCCTTTGCGATGCAGGCCGTCTACCACCGTCATCACCAGATTCTGTGCCGTCGGACCAGAAACAGCGGTATTGCTGGTCAAAGAAGGATAAAAATTGTCTTTAGTCCCTTGGCCTTCTATACCGTGACAACTGGCGCATGCATCGTTGTAAAGCTCTGCACCGTGGGTGCTTGAGCTGTCTGCCAGCGAAGACTGGCTGCCCTGTCCGGAAACAATAAGATTGATATCTGTCGCCCCGGGTGCACTAGACGAGACCTGCGCAATCGGCGTTGAAATAGCTGGAACCTGCTTGATCCACATCGCCATTGCATTCAAATCAGCCTCGGTTAGGTAACGGAAGCTGTGCTCAACGGCTTCGCCCATCGGCCCCGCCGCTTGCGCTTTGCCCGCAAGATGACCGGTTTTCAGATAAGTGACAATGTCACTCTGACTCCAGCTACCAATCCCGCTTTTATCCGGCGTTATGTTCGGTGCATACCAACCGCCCAACGGACTGCCAGACAGATTTTTATCACTGTTTTCCGCCATCATCATATTGCGCGGCGTGTGACAGGTACTACAGTGTCCCAGCACGTCGACCAGATATTTACCGCGATTGAGTTCATCAGAGGCACCGGGCTGATTGACGAAGGGTTTATCACTTCGGTAAAGCAAGTTCCAGCCCCACATAATCTGGCGAACATTAAACGGGAAGCCCAACTGCGTTTTAGCTTCCGGTGCATGGTCCACAGGTGCTACGCCCTGCATAAAGTAGGTATAGAGCGCGTGAACGTCGTCATCCGTCATACCGTGATAGGCAGTATAAGGCATGGCCGGATAGAGATTACTGCCGTCGCTTGCTACACCTTTGCGTACCGCATCGGCAAACTGTTTTTCACTGTAATTGCCGATGCCAAACTGCTTGGACGGCGTGATATTACTCGCAATGATTCGCCCCATCGGAGAATCAATCGCATAGCCGCCAGCGTAAGGTTTTCCGTCTTCGAGGGTCTGTCGATGGCAGGCACCGCAGTCAGCGGCCACCGCAATATATTCACCGCGTTTGATTAATTGTGCAGTAGAGACATCAGCGGCCAGCGCCGAAGTGACGTTGAACAGTCCCGCGGTCACGACGGCCGCGGCTAAAAGCTTGAAACGAGTTTTCATGATAGTCCTCTGCTCAAATCTCTTTGTCGATGATTTCTGCCGCACGGATACTGAGTGCGACGCCCGTTAACGTTGGGTTAATCACCCCGGAAGCAGGGATAACGCCCGTGGTCGCGAGGAACAGATTGCTGTGATCCCAGGTGCGGCACTCATGATTGACCACTGAGTCTTTCTGGTTATCGCCCATGATCACTGTGCCCATCAGGTGATCACGGTTTTGCCAGCCGGTGTTGTCTTCAATCACTGTGCCGCCCATCAAAGTGACGAATTTTTTATAATCGGCGTCCACGACGTTTTTCGCCGCTTTTACATAGTCATCCACCTCGTAGTGCACGGTCAGCATCGGAATACCCAGGGCATCTTTACGCGTTGTGCTGGGCCTGACGGTGTTGGTAGCGTGCGGGAGAATTTCAAATACCGTAGAGATATCCACCCAGCGCGCGGCCTGATGGCGAATTTGCTTATCCAGCTCGCTGCCGGTTACGCCCTGCGCGATTAAACGCTGCGCAACGGACATATTGGGGACGTTGTTAGACATTGCATGCTTGATGGCGGCGTGTTGTTTGCGGAAATCGCCGTCGCGATAGTTGAAAATCCCCCCCTGCTGAACGGCACCGCGTCCCGGCCAGACGGGCTCATCGGCTAAAAACTGCAGCCCCATGCCGGTGTGGTCCATCAGGTTACGTCCCACTTGGTCGGAACTGTTGGCGACGTCGGAAATGAGCAGCAGTTTCGGCGTCTCCAGCCCGTGGGCGGCGACGATGAAATATTTGGCGGTCAGACGTTTGTCTTCACCCTTGGAGCTGCGGACGTGTACCGCAACAATTTTCCCGTCAGCCCCCTTTTCAAGTTTCCATGCCGTGGCATCTGTCAGAAGCTGCGCCCCCGCGTCTTCGGCATGTTGTGCATGTTTGTCGCCGCTGTACATCGATCCAATCGGGCACACGGGCATACAGTTGTTGTTGCCGCTGCATGCGGGGCGTCCATCGTAGGGCCGTGTGGCGCGACCGTTAGGTTCGTGAATAAAATGATAGCCCGCCGGGCTGAGGCGGTTTTTCACCCGCTGAAAAAGGTAAGTTTCTCCTTCTGGCTCCATCGGATAAGGCTTGGAGCGCGGCGGGAATGGCTGACCCGCCTGCCCGCTTTGGTCATCAGTATCACTGCCGCAAACGCCCAGCGCTTCTTCGGCTTTTTGGTAATAAGGCTCCAGCTGGTCATATTCCATCGGCCAGTCGCGACCTACGCCGTACAGCGTTTTAATCTTCATATCATTAGGAAGATAACGCCAGCAGGCTGCCGCCCAGTGCCAGGTTGTACCACCAACAAGTTTCAGCATGCCAGGCCGGAAATCAAATGAACCTGTGTTTTCGATATACTGCTCATCATAGGAGTGATGTGCCCAAGGTTCATTGGGATAAGGCGAATTATAATTGCCTTTTTTGGGGGAGTTGCGGAAGTTTTCGACGATTTTCCAGCGCGGGATTTTCTCACCGGCCTCCAAAATAATCACCGAGCGGCCCTTAAGGGCCAAGGTATACGCCGCATTGCTGCCCAGCGCGCCCGAACCGATCACAATGACATCGGCATCATATTGTTTAGTCATCTCTGGCTCACATAAATATCAAAAGAGTTAATCGTTTTTTATCGTTGCTGGAGGCTGCGTCCAGTAATTGGTATGGCCGCGCGAATAGGTTGGAATAACGGTGGCATCAATTGTCGGTGCATACATCAGCGCGTCGGTGTAGGTGACAAAACGGGTGTTATCGACCGCGCGCTGCGCCACCGGCGTACCGGTAAAGCCCAGATACCAGGCAGAAATGATTTTTTTAGCCGTGGCACCGGTTCCAGCCTCAGACATGATCGGGTGGCCGTTGAGTTGATCGGCATGCGTAATGCCTGCGTCGGCAAGCGCTTTCACCAATTGCTGCATGTGGGACGGGAAATGCGCATCTTCTTCGCTAAGGCAATGAAGCGCGCGCTGAGTAACCACCTGACTTAGCTGTGCACGGCCGGTGAGTAGGAGCGAAAGTGTGTAAAAAGCTGCAGTATCACTGCTTTGTGCAGGAGGTACTGCCCAGGAGAGGAGAGGATTGAGTGCTGCGAATCCTGATAAATAAGCGCCAGATTTTAGGAGTTGCCTTCTGGTTAACATCGAATAACCCTTAGTAGTAATAGGTGTTATTCATTTGATGTTAAATATTTATATTTGTAAATACTCAGCGCAAAGTGTTATTACTTTGTTACATAAGAATTGGGAGTGAAGTACATCACGCCCATTTTGATTACTTTAATAATGCGCAGGCCGCGGCAATACGTCGCCCAGCTTCAGCTACGGTGTCAAATTCGGTGGCAATAGACAGGCGGAAGTACGGTGATAAGCCAAAGGCACTGCCTGAGACGCCAGACACGCCGCTTTCAAGCAGGAAATTCATGACGTCAGACTCTGACTCTAGCGTTTTACCGTCGGTGCGTTGACGCCCCAGCAATCCTTCGCAGTGGCAGAAAATAAAAAAGGCGCCGTCAGGTCGCAGCAGTTTGAGTCCGTCAACTGCAGAAAGCGTATCAACCAGTACGTCACGGCGCGCCTGATAGGCCGCAACCTGAGGCTTGATGAATTCAAGTCCACCGTCGAACGCCGCCACTGCTGCCGCCTGGCTTACCGAACTGGCGCCAGAGCTGTTTTGCGACTGCACCACTGCCATTGCCTGAGTCAGGGCTTTTGGCCCCGCACCATAGCCGATACGCCAGCCGGTCATCGCGTAGGTTTTCGATACCCCACCGACCAGCAACGTACGCTCGCGCAAATCGGCGGCTAGGTTGAGTAAGCTGACGTGCTGACGACCGTCGAAGAGCACGTGTTCATAAAGCTCATCAAGCATCACCAGTACCTGCGGATGACGACGCAGAACCTTCGCCAGCGCAGAAAGTTCATCAGCGGTGTATACCGCCCCGCTTGGATTGCCAGGGTTGTTAAGGATAATCCATCGAGTACGTGAGGTAATGGCCTGCTCGAGTTGAGTAGGCGTCAGCTTATAACCCTGCTCAATCGGACAGTTTAAAAATACCGGTATGCCACCGTTAAAACGCACGCTGTCAGGAAATGTCGGCCAGTAAGGAACCGGCACCAGCACTTCATCGCCGTCGTTCAACGTGGCAGCAAAGGCGTTGAAAATGATTTGCTTGGCTCCGTTGGCAATGACGATGTGGTCAGCATCAAACGGCAGATTGTTCTCGCGCAGTAGTTTACGTTGTACCGACTGACGCAGCGCTTTGATGCCCGGCGTTGGCGTGTATTTGGTTTCGCCGCGCTTAATGGCGGCATAGGCCGCCTGTTTAATATGATCGGGCGTATCAAAGTCCGGCTCGCCGGTCGTCAGATCTGCAATATCGACGCCCGCCTCTTTCAGGCTGTTGGTCAACTGCTTGGCCGCGGCGTTTGGCGACATTGAAACCCGCTGCACGCGGTCCGACAACACGATTTTTGAATCAACAACAGTCATCATAACCCCTACTCTTTAACGAGAAGCAGCGCCCATTTAGGCAATCGGCAGGCCCAGATTTTCACGCAGCGTCGAGAATTCATAGCTTTCACGGAACAGACCACGTTTTCTCAGCACCGGGATAACCAACTCAACGAACAGGTCCAGCTGCTCGGGAATAATTGCCGGCATAATGTTAAAGCCGTCTGCGCCCTGTTGCTCAATCCACAGTTGAAGATCGTCGGCGATGTCTTCAGCTGTGCCTACAATCACGCGGTGCCCACGGGATCCCGCCGCTATCGCGGCAAGCTCACGCAGCGTCAGATTCTCACGCTCGGCTAATTCGGTCAGCAGCTTCACGCGGCTCTGGTTACCCTCAACGGCAGGAATTTCCGGCACCGGTCCATCCAGCGGATACTGAGTCATATCGAGACCAAAACGTGCAGAAAGCTGCCTGATTCCATTGTCAATATCAACCAGCAGGTTCAGTTGACGCCAGGTCTCTTTCGCTTCGGCCAGCGTGCGGCCAACGATCGGCATAACGCCCGGCAGGATCAGCACGTGATCGGGGTTGCGACCGGCCTCAATAACCTGCTGTTTTTGCGAACGATAAAACGCCTGACCTTCTTCCAGACTGGCGGAGGCGGTAAATACCACTTCTGCCGTGGCCGCGGCCAATTTTTGTCCGTCAGCGGAAGAACCGGCTTCAATAATGACCGGCTTGCCCTGCGGTGAACGTGTGATATTGAGCGGGCCCTGCACTTGATAATGTTCGCCGCGGTGGTTTATCTCGTTAATTTTGTCGTCGACGAAGTACTGGCCGCTCTCTTTGTTGGCGATGACGGCCCCTTCCTGCCAGCCTTCCCACAGCTTATTCGCGACTTCTAAAAACTCGGTGGCTTTGGCATAGCGGTCGGCGTGGCCCGGCATATCTTCTTTACTAAAATTGCGTGCAACGTCATTGGAATACGAAGTCACCACGTTCCAGGCTGCGCGGCCACCGCTGATGTGGTCCAGCGACGAGAAGCTTCTTGCCAGCGTGAACGGGTCACTAAAGGTGGTTGAGGCGGTAGCCGCCAGGCCGATATGTCGGGTGTTAACGGCTACGGCTGAAAGCAGCGTCAGTGGTTCAAGGCGGGCCATGGTTGACGGTAAACGATGCACGTTGGTCGCCAGCGCGTCGCCCACAAAAAACATGTCAAAGGTGCCTTCTTCAGCCTTTTTAGCGATACTTATCAGCCAGTTAATGTCGGTTGGTGAACCGAGGCGCTCAGTGAGACGCCAGCCGCTGACGTGGTGGCCGAGGGGTTGTACAAACAGACCTAAGCGCATTTGACGGGGAGATGTTGAGGACCTGGTCATGGTGTTCCTTAATGTGATTCAAAATTTTAATGAGAAGCGTCGCGGTGATGTCTTTCGTACTCACCGCGTTGAATGATCATCGGCGGTTAGAAATGACCGTCTGTGGCCTCGAGCGCCTGCAGAATGGTCGTCGCTGAGAGCGTGAACGGCAGTCGTGCCGCATTTTGCGCGGAAAATTTGACCTCTTGCGCCATAGCCTGCAGGGTCTCTGCACGATCGCCAAGGGTTTGCGGCAGGCGCAGCGGCGCATCGAACTGTTTCAGCAATGCCAGCAGGTCGGCGTCCGGCGCGCCACCGTTATTTTCAAGAATCGACTGTAGCAGCAGTCCATAACCTACCTTTTCCCCGTGCAGCCAATCGTGCAGCTCGGGTTGATGTGTCATGCGGTTGTGCAGCGCGTGGGCCACGCCTGGCGCAGGGAAATCATCGCGCATGCTGTTAGCCATACCGGCTACGGCAATGTTGGCATCAATCACTTTCACCAGCGCGGTCGTCACCTTGTGCTGTTGGTTGTCTTCAACCGCCTGCTGGCCGAATTCAATAAAGGTCTCTACGGCGAAGCGTGCCGCCTGTACCTTGAGGTTTAGCGCCAGACTGTCTCGATTTTTCTGCTGGTAAGGACGGAATTCATACCACTTTGCCAGTGCGTCGACGATGCCAGCCTTGAGGAAGCGGACGTCGCTATTGGCAATCACCTCGCTGTCGACCAGCACCAGCACGGGCATTTTGGTCAGCGGCTGGCTGCGAACGTGCCCGCCGGCCTCATTATAAACGATGGTGATCGGGGACCAGGCGGCGCAGGTGGCCGCCACGGTTGGAAAAGTGACAATCGCTACGTCTGCAAGCAAATTCCCTACGCCTTTGGCGGTGTCCAGTACCCGCCCGCCGCCAATGCCCAGCACCAATTCTGCGCCCTGAGCTTTAACGTTGCCAGTGTGTTCGGCAATCGCTTCGTCAGAGCATTCACCGGCAAGAAATGCGACGCGGTACTGAATATTATGCGCTTGCAGGCTGGTTTCAAGCTCCGGGTTAACGGCTTCCCAGGCACGCGAGGTGGTGATGATTGCAATGTGTTTCGCCAGCGGAGCAATATATTCACCTACCTGAGCGCGAATGCCGGACTTATGGTAATAGGTCTGAGGGGATTTGATTGCAAGCACGTCGATAACCTGTTCGTTTAATTTAAATAAATGCTACGAGAAAAAAAGAAATAAGCAATCACTTACTGGTATATCGCTTTTCCATAATTCGCAATTGCTTATCTTATTTTTAGATAAAGAAAGAGCAAAGCTTGCTATGCATGTGTAGTTAAAGAAAAGATAATGAAAAGAGCATTTCCAGGCATCTTATCTATTACACCATCGACCGTAATTTCACCGCGCAAAGACGAGAACATTGATGAACCAAGTTTTCAGGCAACTCACCACCGACGATAACCAGGAATATCTCGAACTGATGCTGGCCGCCTACGCGCCTATTAAGGCTCTCGGGATTCATTTCGATGCTGCTACGGCCGATTTAGCTCGCGCCACTAAACACCTCACTGAACATGACGTTTATGCACTGTTCGTAGACGATATTATGGTTTCCTCAGTGACGTTGCGTTACCCGTGGGGTACCTTACCCGGCCCGTTTGGTCTGCCGCACATCGGCTGGTTTGGCGCGCACCCTGACTATAGCGGCCACGGCTGGGGGAAAAAAATTCAAGACTGGGTTGAGCAAGAGATCGTCGTCAAACAGCTCAAGGCACCCGCCGTTTCACTTGGCACCGCGGTAAATCATCCGTGGTTAAAAGAGTTATATAAGAAACGTGGCTTTGAGCCGATGCACGAAAAAGATTCTGGCAAGGGGCACATAACGCTATTTATGAAAAAAATCCTCGACCCCGCTGCGCACGATAAGTGGTTATCTCGCCAGGAAAAACGTTAATCCTGCCTAGACAGGTCTGAGCAAAGGAACATTATTATGAAAATTCTTCCAGAACATCAGGATATCGCCCAATTCATTCAGGCGTTTCGCCTTGAGCTGCACCGTTTCCCCGAACTTTCTAACCATGAGTTTGAAACCACGGCGCGTATAAAAGCCGTGCTCGATCAACACCAGATCCGCATCGTTGACCTGCCGCTTAAGACTGGGCTGGTGGCTGAACTGGGCGACGCTAATTCGCCACACTTGGTGGTTCTGCGCTCGGACATTGACGCACTGCCGATTGAAGAGCAGTCGGGCGTTGATTACGTGTCGCAAAATGTGGGCGTGATGCACGCCTGTGGTCACGACTTTCACGCCTCTGCCGCACTCGGCGCGGCGATTTTGTTGAAAAAAATCGAACATACGCTGCCGGGCCGCGTGCGTATTCTGTTTCAGGCGGCCGAAGAAATCTTTGAAGGTGCTCCTGCGCTGTTAGCTACCGGTGCACTTGATGATGCCGCCGTTATTTTCGGTATTCACAACGATCCAACCCTGCCGGTTGGCGTGCTGGGCAGCAAGGCTGGGGCGTTAACTGCCGGCGTTGACCGCTTTGATATCACCATTACCGGCACCGGTAGCCACGCTGCACGCCCACACGACGGCAACGATCCGGTTATTATTCTCGGACAGGTAATCGGCGCAGTGCAAACCCTGCTGAGTCGCAATGTGCCGTCCGATCACAATGCCGTGGTGTCGATTACGCAAGTGCACAGCGGGTCAACCTGGAACGTCATCCCCGATAAAGCCTGGCTTGAAGGCACGGTACGCACTTTTAACCAGAACACGCGCGAGCTTATAGAACGCAGACTGCGGCAGATTTTGCAGGGCATAGGCGATGCCTTCGAGGCGACCATCACGTTGAACTGGCTGGCGGGCCCTCCTTCCGTAGTCAATGACGCCGAGTGGGTCGAGTTTGCCCTTGAGCACGCGCCGTCGGCAGGCTTTGAAGCATTAACCGTAGAAGCCAGCCCGATTGGTGAAGATTTCGCCTTTTATCAGCAACAGATCCGCGGCGCCTTTATTATGGTTGGCTCCGGTGGCCCTTATGCACTGCATCACCCTGCTTTTCGCGTTGACGACAAGGCCCTGTTCCCCACCGCCGACTATCTGCACCGCCTGGCCGTCAAGGCGCTGGAAAAATTGCAATGAGCCAACGGCCTACTGCGACGTTAACCCAGCAACTGTCTCAGCTTGTCGTTAACGCCAGGCCCACGAGTGAAGCACGCGAGCGGGCCCGCGCTGGTCTGCTCGATTTTGTGGCCGTCGCCCTGCCGATTGTTCAGGGCGATATCGCCGATACGCCGCTGAAAAGTCTGCTGCAGGTTTATCGCGCTGACGATGCACAAACTCGCGCCCTGCTGCTCGGTTATGCCGGACATGCGCTGGACTTTGACGATTTTCACCCTGATTTTCGCGGGCATCCGACCACCGTCATCCTTCCCGCGCTGTTTGCGCTGGCGCAGGAAAATGCTGATAAAGAAGGCGATGTGTTCCTCGATGCCTATATTATTGGCGTTGAAACGGCGGGACGCCTGGGTTTAGCCGCCGGTCCGCAGCACTATAAGGCCGGATACCACAGCACCGCCACGCTGGGTTCGATTGCCGCAGCGGCGGCAGCGGCCAGATTAGTAGGTGCCAGTGTGTCACAAACCGCCAATATTTTGGGTATCGCGGCCACGCGCGCCAGCGGATTGCGCGCCCAGTTTGGTTCAGCTGTTAAGCCGCTGCATGCGGGATTTGCCGCCGAATCTGCAGTGACTGCCACCAAGCTGGCACTTTCAGGATTCGACGGTCAGTCCGAGGGCGTGCTGGAGGCATTTCTTGTCAGCGGCGGTGGCGGCCAGCAACAGCTTGAAAAATTGACGGCCGACTGGGGCACGCCGTGGCGCATTGTATCGCCGGGGCTGGAGTTCAAACCTTATCCTACCTGTGCAGGCACTCACAGTGCTGCAGACGCCGCATTTATCCTGCGAGCCGAATGGCTCGAAAAGAGCGAGAAAACGCCTGCCGATTTGTTTGCCGATATCGACAGCATTGAGGTTTCTTTCCCACCGGGCGGCGATATTGCGGCGTCGGTGACACATCCTCACAGCGGAATCGAAGCACGCTTTAGCCTTGAGTACGTCATTGCCGCCACGCTGTTGCACAATCGCCTGAGTCTAAGTGATTTTGGTGAAGGACCGGTCGATAGCGAAATCAATGCGTTGGCCAGCAAAGTACGTCGCTGCCCGGACATGACTGCACCGCCGGACGAAATAGACCCGACCCAGCGCTTCCATCAAGTGACATTGTCACGCAAAAGCGGTGAGCGGTTAACGTGCCGCGTGACACGCCAGCAGAGCGTGGCAAAAGGGGTGAATTTACGGCTCAAACTGCAAAGCTGTCTGTCGCTGCGTTCGCCGCAGATGTGGGATGAAATAGAAGCTTTGTGCCAACTGGCAACGTCAGACGCCCTGCCTGAACTGGCAAGGCGTCTGACGTCTTTCCAACCTTAGCGGTATAACACTACCGGCGGTTCAAAAGCCTGAACTGCCGGAGCCGTCCCTTCATAACGGGCAATATCCACCGTGGTAATCTGCCCGCAGCATCCCTGCGCCAACGAAGACGTTCCCACGTCGAGCGTTAACACGTTAGGGTTGCCATGACGGCATAGCGGCACTGGCGCGCGTGCGTCCTGCGGGTCATACCAGGCGCCGGTCGGTAGCTGTATGACGCCGGGCATAATTTGCTCACTTATCTCCACGCTGGCCAACACCGCACCACGCAAATTACTGATAATCACCGTATCACCGACTTTAATCCCGCGACTTAAGGCGTCGTGTGGATGCAGCCGACAAATCTCCCGCCCGTCGAGCTTCTGGCTCACGCTGTGCTTGCCATAGTCGAGCTGGCTGTGCAGCTTAGTGGCTGGCTGATTGGCTATCAGATACAGCGGATTTTGGCTGTCGGGCTTTTGCGTTGGCTCAAGCCAAACCGGATGGCCCGGACAGTCCATATCGTTAAAATCGGCAATAGTCTGCGAAAAAATCTCTATTTTTCCGCTCGGCGTCGGCAAAGGATGCTTATCAGGGTCGTTGCGCAGATTACGCAGCAGTCTGCCACCGTCTTTGAGCTGTGGCAGCTGCAGGTGGCCAATTTCCCAAAACTGTTCAAAGTTCGGCACGCTGATATTTTGCTGCTCACACTTCTCCTGCATCTGATGATAAAGGTGTTGCAGCCATTCTCTAGCCGTGCGCCCTTCGGTGAAAACCTGTTCGCGACCAAGGCGTTTTGCCAACTCGGCAAAAATCGAGTAATCGTCTTTCGCCTCACCAAAAGGTTTTGCTACCGGCTGCATGGCAAACAGATGCCGGTCGGTCGGCGCCCCGCCCACGTCTTCACGCTCCAGCGTCATGGTGGCAGGCAGCACAATATCAGCGTGGCGCGCGGTAGCAGTCCAGGCAACTTCATGCACAATTAAGGTATCGAGCTGATTAAACGCACGACGCAGACGCGCCAAGTCCTGATGATGATGGAACGGATTACCGCCCGCCCACCACGCCAGTTTAATGTGCGGGTAACGCAACGTCTGGCCGTTGTAGCGGAATTCTTCCCCAGGATTTAGCAACATATCAGAGATGCGCGCTACCGGAATAAAGTCCTTCACGCCGTTTTTGCCCTGAGGCAGCGCGGGGAATGAGACCTGATTATGATGCTTGCCGTAATGGCCCAATGCGCCGAGTGCATAGCCATAACCGCCGCCCGGCAGACCTGGCTGGCCGAGTGCAGCGGACAACACCAATCCTAACCACACCGGTTGTTCGCCGTGTTCGGCGCGCTGCAAAGCATGCGCCACCGAAATCATTACCCGCTTACCGTGCAGCTCAGCGGCCAGCGTCTCTATACGCGCCGCACTGATGCCGCAAATTTCTGACGCCCACTGCGCGTCGCGTACCTGACCGTCTTCTGCGCCGCACAGATAGGCAACCAGCTTGTCCCAGCCCACACAGTAGCGGGCCAGAAAATCTTCGTCGGTCCACTGATTGGCCTTCAATACGTGCAGCAGCGCAAGGATCAGTGCAGCATCGGTTCCCGGATGTATCGGCAGCCATTCACCGTTGGCTTCGTCCGGCATGTCGCTTTCAAGCGGACTCACGGAAATAAATTTTGTACCGCGTCTGGCCGCTTTATCAATAAAACCGCGTTCGGTGTGCTCACTCAATCCGCCGCTGGCAACCTGTGAGTTTTTTAACGCCAGCCCGCCAAATGACAATAGCACTTCGGTGTGTTCTGAAATCTCTTCCCAACTCACGCCACGGCGGGCAATTTCATTCATGTCACCGACGATGTGCGGCAAAATGACCGACGCAGCGCCGGAGCTGTAGCTGTTTACTGAACGAACGTAGCCACCAATGGTGGTATTTAAGAAACGGTGCACCTGACTCTGTGCATGATGAAAACGCCCGGCGCTCGACCAGCCGTATGAGCCGCCAAAAACAGACTCAGGTCCGTGCGCTTCGGCTATGCGAGAAAGCTCACCGGAGGCCAGCGCGTAAGCTTCCTCCCAACTGATGGCAATATATTCATCGTCACCGCGGCGGTCGTCTGGCCCCGGGCCGTTTTCAAGCCAGCCGCGGCGCACCATTGGCGTGGCAATACGCACTTTATGGTCCAGTGCGTTTTCGAAGTTTTTAAGGATTGGGCTAGGGTCAGGATCGCCAGCAAAAGGTGTTACTACCAGTTTATCATCGTGCAAAACAGCGGTAAAAGCTCCCCAATGGGAGCTGTGAGTGGTTGATTTCACGGTCATTGAGACTGTTTGTCCTGGCTGAAAGAGGGCCAACAACGGACACGGATAGTGGTAATTAACCTCTATAGCACCGTTGATAAGAAGTTGCGTACACGGATGTTTTCCTGGTCGTCGAGCACCGACTGAGTCGGCCCGGCTGCCACGATTTTGCCCTCTTCCATAAAGACGATATTATCCGCCACTTCACGGGCAAAGCCGACCTCATGGGTGACAATGACCATGGTAATGCCTGAGTGTGCCAGTTTTTTAATCACCTGCAACACTTCTCCTACCAGTTCAGGGTCGAGTGCTGAGGTAGGTTCATCAAACAGCATAACCTCTGGGTCCATTGCCAGCGCACGGGCAATGGCGACGCGCTGCTGCTGACCGCCAGAAAGCTCGGCGGGCCAGGCGTTTTCACGCGTAGACAACCCAACCTGCTGCAATAGCGAACGGGCTTTTAAGGTTGCCTGCTGACGATTCTGCTTTTTGACACGCATCGGTGCATCAATAATGTTTTGCAGCACAGTACGATGCGGGAACAGATTGAACTGCTGAAACACCATGCCAATTTGTGCACGCTGAGCCGCCACCTGCTTGCTGTTTAACTCGTGCAGCGCGTGGCCTTTTTGCTGATATCCCACCAGATGCCCACCAATGCGAATAGTGCCGCCGTCAAGCTTCTCCAGATGGTTAATACAACGCAGCAGCGTCGATTTACCCGAACCTGAGGGTCCTAAAATCACCGTGACCGAACCGGCAGTGATATCAAGGTTGATGCCGTCTAAAATAGTATTACCTGAAAAACGCTTGGTAATATTGCGTAACTCGATAGCCTCAGCCATTGCTGTTTGCCCTCTCTTTATTCACCGCCAGAGCGGGCGTTTTGCGTTTGATCCAAGAGCGTTTTTCACTGCGCACCGTACCACGGCCGAAATAGCGCTCAACGTAGTATTGGCCCACCGACAGTACTGACGTCATCAGCAGATACCACAGCGTCGCCACTAAAAGCAGCGGAATAACTTCATAAGTGCGCTGATAAATAATCTGCGCCGAATAGAGCACGTCCTGCAGCGCAATCACTGAAACTACGGCGGTCGTTTTCAACTGACCGATCACTTCATTCCCGGCAGGTGGCATAATCGCGCGCATCGCCTGCGGTAACACGGTATGACGGAAAATTTGCGCCGGACGGTAGCCCAGAGCTTTTGCCGCTTCCAACTGCCCCTGACCGACGCTTTGAATACCGGCGCGCACAATCTCAGCCGCGTAGGCCGATTGATGCATCACCAGCGCAATCACCGCCGCGCTAAACGGACTGATCAGCGAGTTGGCGTTGGCGCTCCACAGCTCACCAACGAACGGCAGCGAGATCGCTATTTTGGGGTACAGCGCGGCAACGTTATACCAGAGGAACAGCTGGACCAGCATCGGCACGCCGCGGAAGAACCACGTGTAGGCCCAGCTCACCGCAGACAGCACCGGATTGGATGACAGGCGCATCAACGCCAGTACGGTGCCACCGGCAAAACCGAGAATGACGGAAATTGCCGTCAGCTGCAGCGTCATCAAGACACCGTGAAGAATGGAGGCTTCCGTGAAATTTTCGGCAATGACGTTCCATTCAAAGCGCGGGTTATTGATAACCGAATTGCCGACTGCCAGTAAAATAAGCAATACCACAAAGGCGCTGAACCAGCGCCCGTAGTATTTTTTACCGATAATACGCAGTTCGTTCTGCGGTTCTGGTGTTGCCTTTTGCATTAAAAAATCTCTTCGTTACGTTTTGCTTCTTTCATCGCGCCGTAGCCAATGTTCCACTTATCAAGAATTTTCTGGTAGCTACCGTCTTTAATCAGCGAGTTCAGCGCGGCCTGCACCGCATCTTCCAGCGGAGAGGCTTTAGGGAAGGCGATTGAAACCGGAGCATCGTTAACCGTGATCTGACCGCTCATGGTCAGAACCGGCACTTTGCTTACCTGATAGGTCAGGCCTTCATAAGGACCAAAGAACATGGCGACACGCCCGCTGACCACTGCCTGAACGCCCGCAGGACGATCCGGGAAGGTCGCGATAGTAATTGCGGGCTTGCCGTCGGCGACGCATTTTTTGCTTGCTTCATCAAGGCGCAGCAGCTGTGTGGTACCCGCACCTGCACCTACCTGCTTGCCACAGGTATCCTGCAGTGAGGTAAACGGCGCAACGTTGGCATCTTTACGTGAAATAATGCCCAGACGCGAGGCGTCGAAATAGCCGATGAAATCGACCTGACTCAGACGCGCCTTGGTGGCATTAATGTTGGATAATGCGACGTCATAACGGCCTGATTTCAAACCAGGAATGATGTTGTCAAAACCGCCGGTATCACGCCACTGAACCGCTACGCCCAGCCTTTCGGCTATGGCGGTCATCACATCGATTTCACGGCCTGCCAGCGTTTTATTGTCAGCCATATAGAAAGTGGTCGGCGGGGTGTTCGGGTTAGTGCCCGCCACGATGTAACCACGTTTGAGAATATCCTCAGGCAGTTTTGCTTTTAGTGCGTCATCTGCAGAGACGTGGAAAGAGCTTGAAAACGGGACATTCTGATCAGCTGCCCAAACGCTGTGGACACTTGCGGCAATCACGAGAGGAAGCAGCAACTTTTTTAATAACTTCATTTATAAACCTTTTTCCCGGTGAAAATACAAAAAAATGCAGTTTTAACATTTTCAATGTACCGCCAAGACCTTACAACTGCTTAAATTAGATAAGCTATGCTAATTTTGTGCTAAAGAAGGGCGGCGTTAGGCAGTGGGGAGAGAAATATCAAGCGGCTCAGGGAGTAAGGAAGGAGTCCAACAGGTGGCAGAGGTCACCCCCCGACACTTGTTGAACTAATTTTATCTATACAATACCTTTTTCATCTATAGCAGGCGATTAGCGGAACGGCGGCTCATCAAAGGTGCGCAGTTTGCGCGAGTGCAGCTTGTCACCTTCCGCGCGCAGCAGGTCAATTGCCTGAATACCGATTTGTAAATGCTCGGAAATAGCCCCTTCATAGAAGTGGTTTGCCTGCCCCGGCAGTTTAATCTCACCGTGCAGCGGTTTATCGGAAACACACAGCAGGGTGCCGTAGGGCACCCGGAAACGGTAACCCTGCGCGGCAATGGTCGCACTTTCCATATCCACCGCGACGGCACGGCTCAGGCTAAAACGACGCGCCGACGCCGAGAAACGCAGCTCCCAGTTGCGGTCATCAGTGGTGACAACCGTGCCGGTACGTAACCGCTGCTTAACCTCTTCACCCGGCATATTACTCACCAGCTTGGTGGCGTCATACAACGCGCGCTGCACTTCGGCAATGCTCGGGATTGGGATATCCGGCGGCAGTACCGCGTCCAGCACGTGGTCATCGCGCAGGTAAGCGTGGGCCAACACGTAGTCACCAATACTCTGGCTTTCGCGCAGGCCACCGCAGTGACCAATCATCAGCCAGGCGTGTGGGCGCAGTACCGCAAGATGATCGCAGATGGTTTTAGCATTGGAAGGACCCACGCCGATGTTCACCAACGTGATGCCCTGCCCGTTTTCGGCAATCAGGTGATAGGCCGGCATTTGGTGCTTCTTCCACGCCAGGTCAGAGGCAGTACGAGAC
Organism: Rouxiella sp. S1S-2; assembly: GCF_009208105.1. Lineage (NCBI taxonomy): Bacteria > Pseudomonadati > Pseudomonadota > Gammaproteobacteria > Enterobacterales > Yersiniaceae > Rouxiella > Rouxiella sp. S1S-2. The sequence goes on along the minus strand of NZ_WFKL01000001.1, from coordinate 2,625,627 downwards.
GGATCGCTGTCCTCTTCGGTAATATAGTTGCCTCCCGCACACGACAGCGCAACGTACGGCGAATTCGGGTCAAGAATCTGTGCGCACGACCAACTAACAAACTCATCAACGTAGCGGGTGTAGTTGGTGAACAGCACGTAGGACTGAAAATGCTCAACCGGCGTGCCGGTATAGTGCTTGAGGCGGGCCAGAGAGAAATCGGTGCGCAGCGCGTCAAAATGCGAAAGCGGGAATTTGTCGCTGGCGGCCTGAATGCCGTCAGTGACGTCATCAACGATTTTTGCCAGATCGGTAGTCGGAAAATGCAGTGCCAGACCGGCGGTCATGGTGCGGTCGAGTACCAAATCAGAGCCGTCGATCACAAACGGATAAGGCATTTCTTGCTCAGAAGCCCTGACCACAAAAGTTGCAGCATAGTCTTTTTCGAGAATCGACAGCTGACTTATCAGGTATTTCCTGAAAAGTTCAGGGCGCGTCAGTGTGGTCACGTATTTTCCCGGATGGGCAAAACGGCCATAAGCACGCGTGCGAAACGGCGTTTGGGAGCTGCCGTCCCAGCTCACTTCAAGCTGCGGATAGGCAAACAGTCCTGCAGCACGGGCCTTAAGGTCTGGCACGGTGCCGTTTTCAATGTATTGACTGATTGCTTCGCGCAGTGAGGACAGTGATGCCTCATACAACGCTTCGAGGCGGTCAATAGCCTCCGAAGCCGTTGAGAAGGCGGTAGGCTCTTGATTATTCATAATAACTCCTTAGCGCGGTTGCCGTTTTTTGTTATTTAACATCATAACGGCAATCATAGCTGGAGTGGGTAGAAAAATCATTTATGTGCTACAGCCGCCTTCTCTACCTCATTTTATCTAGAGATTGTCGCCATTGCTGGCAATAACCTGTTTGTACCAGTCGAAACTTTTCTTTTTCGACCGTTTCAGGGTCCCGCTGTTATCGTCGTGTTTATCAACATAAATAAACCCGTAGCGCTTGCTGTATTGACCGGTAGTGTAAGACACACAGTCGATGCAGCCCCACGGCGTATAGCCCATCAGGTCAACGCCGTCTTCAACAACCGCTATTTTCATCTGCTCAATGTGTGCGCGGAGATAGTCAATCCGGTAATCGTCGTTAATCGACCCGTCTGATTGCGGAGTATCGACCGCGCCAAAACCGTTTTCAACAATAAACAGCGGTTTTTGATAGCGCTCATACAGGTCGTTCAACGTGTAGCGCAGTCCAACCGGGTCGATTTGCCATCCCCACTCCGAGGCGGCTACGTGCGGATTGCGTTTGCCGCCTTCGATAGACTCGATACTGCCCTGTGCGTCTTTAGCGGCATACTGCACGGCGTTGCTCATGTAGTAGCTAAAGCCTACGTAGTCGGTACAGCCTTCACGCAGCGTCGCTGCATCCTCCGGCTGCATTTCAATTGTATAGCCTCTGTTTTCCCACTCTTTCAAAATATAGGCCGGATAATAGCCGCGCATTTGCACATCACCGAACAGATAACGCTGACGCATTTGTTCTTGCGCAAACATCACGTCGTCGGGGTCACAGGACCATGGATAAATCGGCACCATCGCTAGCATACAGCCAATCTGAAAGTCAGGATTAATAGCGTGTCCGCGTTTTACCACCTTAGCGCTGGCAACAAACTGATGATGCAGCACCTGATACATCGCCTGCTCGGGATTAGGCTGGTCTAGAAAAATGACTCCGGAACAGGAGTAACCAAACAGCGGGATTTTCCAGTTACGCTGGTTGTTAATCTCGTTGAAAGTCATCCAATATTTTACTTTTTCCTTGTAGCGTTCCATTACCACGTTGCTGAAATGCACAAAGAAATCGACCACTTTACGATTGAGCCAACCGCCGTACTCCTTTACCAGATGGTATGGCATTTCAAAGTGAGACAGGGTAATCACCGGCTGTATATTGTACTTAAGCAGCTCGTCAAACAGATCGTCATAGAACTGCAGGCCCGCTTCGTTAGGCTGCTTTTCATCACCGTTGGGGAAAATACGCGACCACGCAATGGAGGTGCGAAAACACTTGAAACCCATTTGTGCAAACAGCGCAATGTCTTCTTTATAATGAGAATAAAATTCCACTGCCTGATGGTTAGGGTAACGGTGGCCAGGTTGTACACCGTCGGTTATTTCACGCGGTACGCCGTGCGCACCGGCGGTTAACACATCGACAATGCTTGGCCCTTTGCCGCCCTGCTCCCAACCGCCTTCAACCTGATGAGCCGCAACGGCCCCGCCCCAAAGAAACTCTTTAGGTAAATTTTTGCTGAACATAATCATTCCTTTAATAGAGAATCAGTACTCAATTTGTGCGTCAAGATTACCGCCATTACTGTTGATAACGCGTTGATACCAGACAAAGCTTTTCTTCTTAAAACGCGCAAGATCTTTCAGGTCTTTTTCATCCCGATTAACGTAGATAAAACCGTAGCGCTTACCGATCCCCTGATGGGTACTGACCAAATCAATCGCTGACCACGGGCAGTATCCGAACATCTCAACGCCGTCACTGATAGCCAACTGCAGCTGTTCAAGGTGTTTTTGCAGATACTCAATGCGGTAATCGTCATAGATCTTGTTGCCCGCTTCCAGTTTGTCAAAGGCACCCAAGCCGTTTTCTGTGACGATTAACGGCAGGCGATAGCGTTCATAAATTTCGCGTGCAGTAATACGAAAACCAACGGGGTCGATGTACCAGTTAAACTGATTTCTCTTGAGATAAGGGTTGTTCATTCCTGCATACACGCTGCTATCAATGCCCGCCATTTGCTGATCGACTGCTTTTGCGGGGTCGCCATGTTCGCGTGCCTGAGCCGAATCGGCTGCCCCTACTGTCGCAGAAGCGTAATAGTTAAATGCAATGAAATCAGGCTTGCCGCGTCTCAGCAGCGCCATTTCTTCGTCAGTAATGCGCGGAAGATAGCCCTTCTCTTCCATAAAGCTCCACGCCACTGCGTTGTAAACGCCGTGGCAAGCCAAATCGAGGTACAACCAGTTGCGGATAGCGCTGAAATTGTTGGCAGCAAGAACGTCTTCAGGACGCGCACTGGCGGGATAAACACTGGATATATTCGGCGCAGGGCCAATTTTGGCATTCGGCAGCAGCCGGTGGCAGGCGATCATCGCTTTAGCTTGCGCGAGCATCATGTGGTGATTCTGCTGATAGAGCACTTTCTGTGGATCTGCCGTACCCGGCGGTAACGTGCCGATGACCTCGCCCTTAAGGATCATCATGTTTTGTTCATTAATCGTCAGCCAGTACTTAACCCGATCACCGTAGAGTTCAAAGGCGGTGCGGGCATAGTGCTCAAAGGCGGTCACGGTTTCAGGATTGGACCATCCGCCTTTTTCCTGCAGCGCCCAAGGCAGGTCAAAATGATACAGCGTGACCAAAGGTTCTATTTTATGCTCATGCAGCAGGTCAATAAGTCGCTGATAAAATGCTGCACCCTTAGGATTTATTTCACCACTGCCTTGCGGGAACAAACGTGCCCAGGAGATTGAGAAACGATAGGTTTTCAGTCCCAATTCCGCAAACAGTGCAACATCCTGTTCAAGATGATGATAGTGGTCACTGGTGACTTTAAAATCGCTCAACTCTGCATCGAAAATCGCCTTATCAATCACCGAGGGGCCTTTTCCCTCTTCGTTCCACGCGCCTTCAACCTGATAAGCTGAGGTTGAGGCACCCCAAAGAAATCCATTGGGAAAAGGTTTTACCTGTTGGTGTTGCATGACTCGCTCCTTGATTAACGGTTTTTCAAACTCGAAATTTCGCGGTGACAGTAGATAAGCTCTTCGGCTAACTCACGACAGAGCATCGCATTCATAAGGTGATCCTGCGCATGAACTAAAATCAGGCTTACCGGAATTTTACCCATGCCTTCGTCGGCACCAATCAGCTGGGTTTGAATGAGATGCGCCTCGCGAACGGCCACCTTGGCTGCGGTGAGATGCTGTTCGGCCAACGTCCAATCGGACTGCCGCGCCGCCCGCAGCGCCTCCATCGAGCAGGACCGTGACTCTCCGGCGTGAATAATCAATTCCATAATAATATTTTCAAGTTCCACAATCAGTTCTCCACTGGTTGGGGCTGCAGGCTAGGCTCTTCCTGCTCAAGCAGCTGTTTTTCATACATTTTGAAGAACGGGTAGTAAATCAGCGTTGACACACAAAGCAGTACACCAACCAGAATAATGGCGCGGTAGTCCCATCCCGTTGACCACGCGGCGCCTATCGGTCCCGGCGTAGTCCAGGGCGCAAGTGAAATCACATGATTGACCAGGCTGGTGCGTGTCGCGGTATAGGCGATAATGGCGTTAACCAGTGGAGCGGTAATAAAGGGGATAAACAGCAGCGGATTCATCACCACCGGCGAGCCAAAAATCACCGGTTCATTGATGTTGAACATGCTGGGCACTAACCCAAGCTTGCCTATAGAACGAAGATGCGCCGATCGACTACGCAGATAAAGGAACACCAGTCCCATCGTTGAGCCGGACCCACCGACCACGATAAAGAATTGCCAGAAGGGCTCAATGAAGATTTGCGTAATCGGTTGCCCTGCGTTCAGCTCCTGCTGGTTTATGCCCAAATTGGTTAACCAGAACGCCTGCAAGATACCCCCGACGATAACCGCGCCATGAATGCCAGCAAACCACAGGAGGTGACAGAGTAAAACCGCAATTAAAATAGCCGGCAATGAATCTGAGGCCGAGATAATAGGCGCAAAAACTGACATAATTGCCTGCGGTAATAACAGGCCAAACTGATGTTGAATAAAAATACTTAACGGAAAGAGAGTAATAAAAATGGCTAAAATAGGAATAAGCAAATCAAACGACTGTCTTATTTTCGGCGGCACCTGCTCCGGCAGTTTAAAACCAATATTATGCTTTTGTAAAAAATGCATCAGTTCGGTGGAATAAAGGCTGACCAGAATTGCGGTAAATATTCCCTCCCCGCCTAACGAACCGACCGGAAGTGCACTATTACTCTGCGGTGAAGCAACCACCAGGAAGGCCATAAGTGACAGCATCGCTGCCATAAAGCCGTTCATTTTGTAACTTTGTGCCAGATTATAGGCAATAGCGGCGGCAATATAAACCGCCATAATGCCCATGGTCATATTATAGGGCATCATGATTTGGTCAGTATGTCGCTCGACGATGCCCAACCACCACTGCGCGAAGCCCCACTGGCTGTTGGCACTAAATGGCGGATGGGCAAAAAGCAACATAAAGGAGCCGACTATCAGAAAAGGCATTGATGAAATAAAACCGTCTTTGATAGCAACGACGTGGCGCTGACTTGAAAGTTTTGCCGCAATCGGGCTAATGGTGTTTTCAATCGCGCTGAATAATGACTCACTGATTGTGCTCATTATTTTGCCTCATAGGAGGTAAGCATTTTTAATGCTTCGTTCAGAATTTTCTCGCCGTTCATCATGCCGTAATCCATCATGTTGATCACGGCAATCGGCTTATTGAGTTGGTCGGCGATAACTTTGAATTCGGCCAGCTTGTACTTGATTTGTGGCCCGAGCAAACACACGTCATAGTGATGAATTTGCTCGCTAAACTCGTCAAAAGCGATGGCATTTATTTTAACGTCGATATTATTTTGCGTAGCGTATTTTTCCATCCGCTGGACAAGCATACTGGTAGACATTCCGGCGGCGCAGCACAGTAAGACCTTATTCATCATTCATCCCTCGGCGTAGTGTTTAAATTAAAATATACAATGCAAGCTCGTTTCTGCAACCGGTTTCAGATTAGTTAGTTTGATTTGTGATGCCGATCGCAAAGGACATGAAATTGCTTAATTTCGACCATCATGACTGAATTAATCCTTCGTTGGGAATATTGTTAATTTAAGAAAATATTAACGTTAATCCCCCAGAAAATATTAAGGCTATAAATATAAAATCATATGAAATGAGTATAACTACCAGCAATAATTAAGCGACTATATCCCTATTGAATAACTTGTTTATTTAATAAATAACGAGGTACGATAGCTAAAATGAAAAATGCAGTTTATGGGGATTAATGATGATAACCATGCTCGACGTAGCCAAGAAAGCGGGCGTTTCAAAAGCCACGGTTTCAAGAGTTTTAGCAGGCAACAGCTATGTGAGTAAAACCACCCGCGACCGCGTTTTTAAAGCCGTTGAAGAAACCGGCTATCGCCCCAACCTGCTGGCGCGAAATCTGGCGACCAGCAAATCACAAAGCATTGGGTTGATGGTCAGTAACACTTTATACAACGGTCCCTATTTTACTGAGCTGCTCTTTCAGACCGCAACCTCAACTGAAAATTATGGCCGCCAGTTGGTGCTGGCCGACGGCAAGCACAGTGCCGAAGAAGAGCGGCAGGCGATAGAATTCCTGCTCGATTTACGCTGCGACGGCATCATTGTCTATCCTTGCTTTCTTAACGCCGACGAGCTAAGCGCGATAATCTCTGCCTCAACCAAACCCATTATTGTGATGAACCGACGACTTGATCTTAGTCCCCAACACTGTGTTTATGCCGATCATCAGCAGTACAGCCTCAATGCGGTCAGTCATCTGATTAAAACGGGTCATCGTGATATTGCCTTTATTTGCGGGTCGCCGGGGTCGCCCTCGGCCGATAGTCGCCTGCAGGGATACCGAGAGGCGCTAGAACTACACGGCATTCCCTTTAGAGAACAATGGGTTGTTGAAGGAGCGTGGACACCGCGCAGCGGGCTTGCAGCCGCCGAAACGTTGTTGGAGCGTGGCATACATTTCACCGCACTGGTTGCCAGCAATGATGATATGGCCATCGGTGCGGCAAATTCTTTGTACGCAGCAGGGAAACGTATTCCTCAAGATGTCTCACTGATTGGTTTCGATGATATTCCTATGGCCACCTATTTCATGCCTTCCGTCAGCAGCGTAAGAGTGCCTGTGGCAGAGATGATTAAAACGACTCTGAGGCAGTTAGTGGACATGATGGAAGGCAGGCCATTTGAAGCACTAAGACCCTTTCCCGGAGAACTGATCGTTCGCGAATCGACGGGGCCAGGACCTTATCAGTAACCGTTACTCATTTTTAAACGCCTAACCTCTTTCCGCACCCGTCCAGGCCCCTTCGCAGAACAGTTTGCTCGCAGCCAGGCTCTGCTGATGACGCACAGCAGGTTCACCGCCCAACTGTGCCAACTGCAGCAGCATGCCAGTAAAAAACTGCGCCAAAAGCGCCGCTGGAATATCTTGACGAAACACTCCGCCCAGCTGCGCGGCTGAAAAATTTTCCTGCATGAGTTCGGCGAGATGCTCCCGCGCCAACGGTGAAGAGGCCGAGGTTAGCAGCGCGCAGGCATTAACGTCATGGTGCTGGGCCATAAAATTTAGCAGTTTGCGAAAACTGAGTGCCACCCGATCCAGCACCTGATTTTCAGGCACCAATGGGTCAATTCTCAGTGTTTTTACCAGAGCGAAAAGCTGCTGGCAGTGTGCATTAAGCGTTTCTTCAGTTAACGGTGCGGGCATGATTACCTGTCGGACATGAGGAATAACGGTCAGGACTGCCACTTTAGCCTATTTGCTTTCATCCGCAAACCGCCCCCCTGCTCGCTATCTCATTTAGCGCAACTTAATAGCAACTATTGTTGTTTTACTTCGTATCTTCCTGAATTTAATAATCGCTGGTATCACTCCCTGAGCACATAAAAGGAAAAAGGATGGGATACCGTTTAAGTTTGCTAGATAAAAGTCCTCTTGATGAACATGAGGACGCCGCCAGTGCACTGAAGCGCACGTTAGAGTTGGCGCAGAAGGCTGAAAAATGGGGTTATCACCGTTTTTGGCTGGCCGAGCACCACAATACCGACAGACTGGCTATCTCTTCACCCGAAGTTGTGATTGCCTGGATACTGGCCCACACGCGCAAGCTGCGAGTGGGATCAGGCGGCGTGATGCTGCAGCATTATAGTCCGTTTAAAGTCGCCGAAAACTTTAACCAATTGGCCTCGCTGGCACCTGGCCGTGTTGATCTTGGCGTAGGTAAAGCACCAGGCGGACTGCCGCTGTCTACGCACGCCCTGCAATATGCGGTCGATCCCAAACAAAAAGGCGATTTCGCTGCCCAGCTTAAACTGCTCAACGACTGGTTATCCGTGCCGGTGAGAGAACAGAATGGCGACACACTTTCCGCCACGCCGCAGCCACCGCAAACGGCCGCACGCTTCCTGCTGGGTGCCAGCGAAGAGAGTGCGCGACTGGCAGCAAGCCTGGGATGGAACTTTGTTTTTGCCGCACATCTGAATGCGGACGAACGCGATATTTCCCGTGCACTCTCGGCCTATAGCCACGACAGTAACGGGGGCCGCGCGCTGCTTGCCGTGCCAGTCATCGTAGCCGACACCGCCGAACAGGCGAAAAAACTGGTGGCAGAAGGGCAACTTTACCGCGTGGTGGCCAGCGATGGCCAACGGGTCAACGTCGGCAGCCTGGAGCATGCCGAAGCCTACATTCGCCAGTCGAAAGCCGAATCACACAAAATTGAAGAGCGAAAATCCGCCGTGCTTGTCGGTACCGGCGAAGAAGTACATCAACAGCTTGAGGCCCTGCAGGCTAAATATGGCGTAGAAGAGTTCGTTATTGATTCTCCGGTTGCGCAGTCACAGGCTCGCCTACGTTCGCTTGAGCTGCTAGCCAGCGCCAGCGTCGCTCTGGCCTAAGGAATTTGAGATGAGTGAAACTATCCGCCTTGCCAATGAGTCAGATGCACAGGCGCTGCACAGCATGTTGCAAAAAGCCTATGCCTCGCTGCAAGAACACAACATTCATTTCACGATAACCCGCGCCAGCGTCGAGGACGTTCGCACGGTTATTCGTAACGAAAGTACTTTTCTGCTGGAAACAGAGCTTGGCATTACTGCCACCGCCACGGTGCGATTCCCCTGGACGCCGTCGAAGTACTCTTCGCCCGCGCCTTGGCCGTTTATTCACTGGTTTGCAGTGAATGAGCAGGCTAAAGGCCAAGGCTATGGTGCGAAAATAATTAACTATGCAGAAGAAACATTTTTGCGCGACCAGGTAAAAGCCCCCGCCGTCTATCTGGCAACTGCCATTCGTCACCCTTGGTTAACGGCGCTCTATCAGCGCCGTGGCTATGAGGCGTTTCACACTGCCACCAATCCGTTAGGCGTCGAGCTGGTCTATCTGCGCAAAATTCTTCGACAAGATATTTACGAGGCGCAGGAGCAGAAAGAGTACGTCCGCACCGTCGCCGACTCGGGCAGCTTGGTTTAAAACGAATAACGCGACCTATCAAAGCGCGTTCAGCATTCTGGAAAGGAAAATAGCATGAGCAAAAAAAGACAGTTGCGTTTGGGTGCGATTATTCAAGGCCCATCGGGGAATATGTCGGCCTGGCGTCATCCAGATGCCGTATCAGATGCCAGCATTAACGTCGAATTCGTGCAGAACCTGGCAAAACAAGCCGAAAAAGCCAAGTTTGACTTCCTGTTTGTTGCTGACGGACTTTACATTACCGAGCAATCGATTCCGCATTTTCTTAATCGCTTTGAGCCCATCACCCTGCTCTCGGCACTGTCGCTGGTCACGCAAAAAATCGGCCTGGTGGCCACGCTTTCAACCTCTTACAGTGAGCCGTTTACCGTCGCACGCCAGTTTGCCAGCCTCGACCACTTGAGCGGTGGCCGTGCAGGATGGAACGTTGTCACCTCGCCACTTGAAGGCTCTGCCAAAAACTTCTCGCGCGACAAGCATCCAGAACACGACGAGCGCTATCGCATCGCCAGCGAATATCTGCAGGTGGCGAAAGGTCTGTGGGACTCGTGGGAAAAAGATGCGTTTGTACGCAACAAAGAGAGCGGACAATTTTTTGACCGCGATAAACTGCATACATTGAATCATCAGGGTAAATATTACTCGGTACAGGGACCACTTAACGTGGGGCGCTCACCACAGGGTCGGCCCATTGTGTTTCAGGCTGGAGCTTCTGATCAGGGCAAAGCCTTTGCCGCCGAGGCTGCCGACGCCATTTATACCCGTCAGGAAACGCCTGAACTGGCCCGCGAATTCCTGCAGGACGTTAAGCGTCAACTGGTTGAAAATGGCCGCGACGCTGAAGATATCCGCGTCTTCCAGGGCACCAGCGTGATTATTGGTGACACGGTTGAAGATGCCGAGCAAAAATATCAGCAGACCGCACAACTGGTGACCATCGATAAGGCATTGGAGTATTTGGGTCGCTATTTTGAGCATTATAACTTTAGCCAGCACGACCTGGATGCGCCGTTCCCGGACATCGGTGATTTAGGCCAAAACAGCTTCCGAAGCACCACCGACAAAATTAAAAACGATGCTAAAGCGCGCGGATTAACCCTGCGTCAGGCGGCGTTGGAAGCCGCTACACCACGACCGAGCTTCCTTGGTACAGCGAAAGACGTGGCTGATGGCTTCGAACATTGGTTCACCTTTGGCGCAACCGACGGCTTTATCGTTCGAGGTGGAACGCCCACCGCCTTTGATGATTTTGTCGAACAGGTCATTCCCATTTTGCAGCAGCGCGGGCTGTATCGTACTGAATATGAAGGTAATACTCTGCGCGAAAACCTTGGACTGCGCGAACCGCAAAATCAGTTTGCTGCTAAAAAGACGTCGAAGAAAGAACAGGTTAGCGCCTAATCCGCAACACGCCACCCTAGCCCTCCTCAAAATTTGGGGAGGGGACTTCCCCCTGAAACCGTGCAAAATTTTAACCATCCTTATTCTGCATTTGGCTCACATCAAAATATGGGGAAGACCCCCGAGTCAAAAACGGTCAATCAGAAGTAGTGCTTCTCCAAAATCGCCGCCCCGTCATCAATCGATTTATGAATCAGTTTGACACAGCGCTTGCTGTCGCCCGCTGCCAACGCCACCAACAGCTGATCGTAATTATGCTGCCCCTGCGCCACATGCGCAGACTGTGGATAGAGATAGTTAAAGCACGGCCCTATCTGCACCCACAGTTGCTCAATCAGTGTAGTTAAGGTCGGCATATTGGCTTGCGCATACAGTGCAAAACGAAATTCACGGTTGGCCTGCAGCGCCTCCTCAACGTTTTCGGCAACTTTTGCCGCCATAAAGCGCGCATTCAGCACAGTTAACTGGTCAATCGCCGCCGGTGTCACCTGCTGGCTTGCTTCTAATACGGCCAGGCCTTCGAGATTTTTGCGGATCAGAGTAATTTCCTGATAGCGCGCCAGCGGGATTTTCGGCACCAAAAAGGCCTGTGCGGGCGTAGCATCGAGCGCACCGGCAGATACCAGCCTAAGCAAGGCTTCACGCACGGGCGTCACGCTGGTGCCAAGCTGTTCGGCTATTTCTTTCGTCACCAATCGCGCCCCCGGCTTCAATACGCCAACAATCAACGCCCCTTTTAGCTTGGCTTCAACCTGAGTGGTCAGACTTACCCGCTGCGCTTTTTCCATCTCAAACATGTGACATTTTCCTTTAGCAAAATTTAGGCTTTTCTTTTGCGGTTTAATCCGTAGCTTGCCAAAAATACATTATATAGGATATATCATGTATTAGGGAATTGAACATTGAATGAACGTTTTTGTGATGTACTTTTAAAGTGCACAACTTAACTTTAATTCCGTCAACCCGCTTGACGGCTTCACCTTGGGAATGACCGTAGATGAGAATACCTGCATTCAAGCTGGCTTCGCTGGCTGTATTAATGAGTCTTCTAGCCCCAGCAGCCCTGGCCTCTGAACTGTTTATTGCACAAACCACTTCGGCAACGGCGATGGATCCCGGCTTTTTAAAAGAACCTGCCACGCTGGTTGATAACCTATTTGACACCTTGGTACTGCGTGACGCAAACATGAAGCTTGTCCCAGGTTTGGCAACCCGTTGGAAGTCATTGGACGACAGCACGTGGGAGTTCACGCTTCGTCAGGGCGTCAAGTTTAGCGACGGCGAGCCGGTGAACGCACAGGCAGTGAAATTCTCTATCGATCGCATTCTGGATCCCGCTAATCATGCCCCCACTATCTCCTATATACGCACGATCAAATCGGTCGAAGTCAGCGGGGATTATCAGGTAATAATCCATACTAACGGTCCGGATCCACTGCTGCCAACACGTATGAGCCGCTATCCCACTTATATTGTGCCCCCGGCCTACGTCACCAAGGTGGGCGCCGCCGAGTTTGCGCGTAAGCCGATAGGCTCAGGGGCCTACACCCTTAGCGCGTTCGTGCCGGATGAAAAAGTGGTCATGCAGGCGAATCCTGATTACTGGCGCGGTAAGCCCGCAATCGATACCGTCACTTGGCGGCCGATTCCCGAGGCCACCGCACGCGTTACTGCGCTACTGACCGGTGAAGTACAACTGGTAGACGGCGTACCTGCCGAGTTAGTCCCCGCGCTGAAGAATAAACCCAGCGTTCATCTCGAGCAGGTTAAAAACGGCGGCCTGACTATTTATCTTGGATTGAAGAATGACCAAAAACCGCTTAATGACGTGCGCGTTCGTCAGGCGCTGTCGCTGGCCTTGAATCGGCAGGCATACACCCGCGACCTGCTACACGGTTTCGGTACGCCAACCGGCACCATGGCGGGACCGAAAGATTTCGGCTACAAAGCCATTCCCGCCCCAGCGCAGGATATTGCCAAAGCTAAGTCATTGCTCGCAGAAGCCGGTTATCCGCAAGGTTTTACTATTCGTTTTCAAGCACCTCGCCGCTATATCGCCAGTGCTGATGTCGCACAGGCCATCGTGCAGGACCTCGCAGCGATTGGCGTTAAAGCCGAGCTAGAAGTGCCGGAGTGGTCGGTTTACACCCAGCAGGTTGCCGCTCAGAAACAGGCACCCATCTATATGCTGGCGTGGGGTTCGACGCAAACACTGGATGCTGACGCGGCGCTCTACCCGATTTTGCACTCGGGTGAACCTTACTCCACGGTTAATTCGCCCGAGCTGGACGCGCTGTTAAACAGCAGTCGCCTGACGGTAGACCCGACAAAACGTGAGAAGATCTTGCAGCAGGTGCAGGAAGTTGTCACCCAACAGCAGCCGCTGATCCCGCTGTACAAGGAAGACGCGCTGTATGCCAGCTCTGATGCACTGACCTTCGCCGGTCGCGCCGACTCCCGTATTCCGCTGTTTGACCTGAGGCTGAAATGATTTTCATGCGCGCAGTTCTGCAAAGAAAGCCGCGTCGCCGCTTTTATGGCGACGGCATTCTCGGCGGACTGCTGCTGTTGCTGGTGATTGTGCCGGCACTGCTGGCACCCTGGCTGCCACTGCCAAATCCTTTGACCAACGATCTGTCAGCATCTTTTTTACCCCCCGGTAGCCACGGCGCTACCGGTTTTCACTGGCTGGGCACCGATCAGCTAGGTCGTGATCTCCTTTCTCGCATGCTCTCAGGTACTCGGCTTTCGCTGATGGTGGTGTTGCTGGCGGCGCTGATTGCGGCGGTGATGGGCTCAGCATTGGGCATGGTTGCCGGTTATGTGGGTGGATGGCTCGATGCCTTGATTATGCGCCTGATGGACATTCAACTCGCGGTGCCGTTTATTTTGCTAATTCTTTTGGTGATGGCGCTGTTTGGCGCCACGCTCAGCAACATTATTATCATTATGGGGGTCACTAGCTGGGCTATTTATGCCCGCGTGGCGCGAGCAAAAACGCTAGAAATTCGCGAGCTTGAGTATATTGAGTCGGTGAAATCAATGGGTTTTTCAACGCCTCGCATACTGCTGCGCCACGTGTTGCCTAACGTCATGACGCCACTGATTGTTTTACTCACGCTCGATATTCCACGCCTAATCGTCCTTGAAGCTTCAATCGGCTTTCTCGGCATGGGCATTCAACCGCCAACGCCAACGTTAGGTAATCTGATTGGTGAAGGGCGTTCTTATATGCTGCTGGCACAGTGGCTGGTGCTTTATCCCGGGCTGATCATTGCTGCCCTGGTGGTCGGTTGCAACCTGCTGGGTGACAGTCTGCTGCGCAAAACTCACACGAGGCTGGACTGATATGCTGCGCTACATTTTGCAACGTTTGGCACAGTCGGTACTGGTGATGCTGGGCGTTTCGTTGCTGATTTTTTACAGCCTGCACCTGACAGGCGACCCGGCTGCGGTGATGATGCCGCCCGGGTCAAGCCAGCAGGAAATCGATAATTTTCGCCATAGCATGGGCTTTGACCGTTCGCTTACCTGGCAATACTGGCACTACCTGAGCAGCGTTCTGCAGGGCAATCTTGGCGATTCACTGCGCTACAGCCAGCCCGTGGCGGAGCTTATCGCACAGCGGGTTCCCGCTACCCTGCTACTGGCGATCACCGCTCTTGGCTGGAGCACATTGGCCGGCCTGCTGCTGGGCATTATCAGCGCACTTTATCAAAATAGTATTTGGGACCTCCTGTCTCGACTGCTGGCGTTTAGCGGACAGGCAGTCCCTGTTTTTTGGCTCGGTTTATTACTGATAATCCTCTTTAGCCTCAATCTGCGTTGGCTTCCCTCGAGCGGTTATGGCACCGCGAGCCAGTTGGTGATGCCCGCGTTCAGCCTCGGTGCCTATTATATGAGCGCCATTGCTAGGCTGATTCGCTCAAGCCTGATTGACGTGTTGCAGCAGGACTACATTCGCACCGCGCGCGCCAAAGGCCTCAGCCGCTGGCGCATCGTGGTTCGCCACGGCCTGCGCAACGCATTGATTCCGGTTATCACCGTGCAGGGCATGTACTTCGCCTCACTGCTCGGCGGTGCGTTGGTCACCGAAATAATCTTTGCCTGGCCGGGCATTGGTCGCCTGGCGGTACAGGCGATTCAAAACCGCGACTTCCCGCTGGTGCAGGCCATTGTGCTACTCGCCGCCCTGGTGTTTGTCGGCATCAACCTGGTGATTGATTTGCTCTATGTGGTACTTAATCCGAGGATACGCCTGTGACCGTTATCGTTCCCACCGCGCTCGGGCCAACGCTGGACCTGTTGACCGCCATGACGCCGTTCGTCAGCATAGCCGGTCAGCTTGAGCAACAAACGGCGCTGGCGCAGTGGCTCGAAGAGTGGATAGTCAGCGAGCTTGGCGCAACAATCGTTTTACCCGTCAGCCAGCAGCTTGGGCAAAATGCGCCGCCTCTGGTGCATCTGCGCATTGACAATCAGGCCAGTAAAACGCTGGTGTTGTACAACATGTACGATGTGATGCCAGCCGATGCAGAAGACTGGGAGTTTGCCCCCTTTACCGGTGGACTCAGCTCGTGGCCAGAGCTTGGCGACGTGTTTGTCGCACGCGGAGCAGAAAATAACAAAGGCCCGCTGGCAGGCATGCTTACTGCCTTAAAAGCGCTACAGGAAACAGACGGGCTTCAAGTAAATATCGAGATTATCCTCGAGGGTGAAGAGGAAATTGGCAGCGGTTATTTACGCCGCTATCTCGCGCAAACCCCCTGTCCTGTCAGTCTGGCCGATGCAGTATTTTTCCCTTCACTGTGTGAGTATGGCGGTGGCCAGCCTCGTGTTTATCTGGGATTTAGCGGCCTGACCGCCGCCAGCCTGCAGGTAAGAGGCGGCAATTGGGGCGGTCCTGAGGCGGCCATTCACGCCAGCAATGCCAATTGGATTGCAAATCCAGTATGGAAACTGGTCGAGGCACTGCACGCCATTGCACCCGCTGAAAAAAGCGGTGTTATTGCCAGAATCCCTCTTGATCCACCGGCTAATCAGCTTCTTAACAAACTTGCCGAAACCTTCAACATTCAAGAGGAGCTGCGATTTCGTCGCAGTCGGCGTTTATCGGTCAGTGGCGATACGCTGGCGTGCCTGCAACAGCTCATCAACGGCGCAGTGCTGACGATTGCCGAAATCCGCAGCAGTCCGCTCGATGCACGCGGTGTTATCCCTCACAGCGCCAACGCCGAATTGGCGCTGCGCGTACCGCCGGGCATCGACGGTGAAATAATCCTCGCACAGATTATGCAAACACTGTCAGCACCGGCATTTTCAGGCGTCGAAATTTCCCTGGCCGACAGCTATCCGGGTCATCGTTTTTCCCACGATAGCGCAGGCGTAAACGCTCTGCTCGAAGCTTATCAACGTCAGGAAGCCGCAGCTCAAATTTGGCCGTGGGCACCAGGCTGCGCACCTGCTTACGCCTTTGCTCAGGTAGCGCCGGCATTTTTGATTGGCGGACTGGGTCACGGCGGTAATGCACACGGCGTAAACGAGTTCGTTACCCTACGCGGTCTGGCTCGTTTCCAGCAGTCGATAATCGACTGGATCTCAAATTTTCAAAATAATTAACAGAGACTGAATGATGAAACAATCCAATGATTTTGAACGCGTTGCTCTGGGCTTTTTCCCTACGCCTCTAGAGCGCCTAAGCAACCTCGGCGCATCGCTGGGTATCGAACTCGATATCAAACGCGATGACTACACCGGATTCGGCGGCGGCGGCAACAAAGTGCGTAAGCTCGAGTATTTAATGGCCGACGCCTGCAATAAACAGGTCAAGGTAGTGATAACTACCGGCGGGCACCAGTCTAATCACGCGCGAATGGTGGCGGCGGCGGCGCGAAAGTTCGGCATGAAGCCGATACTGGTGCTGCGCGGTAATCCGCCGGAGGTATATCAGGGCAATCTTCTGCTCGACAAACTGTTCGGTGCCGAACTCGAATTCCTCGATCCTGACGGTTATTTTACTCAAATAGAAGGCGCCATGAACGCCCACGCTGCAGCGGCCGAAGCCCGCGGGGAAAAAGCGTTGATTATTCCGCTTGGCGGAGCCACACCGCTGGGGGCGTTAGGCTACGTTCGCGCCATTGAGGAGATGGACGCTCAGCTTAAAGCGCGCGGCCAGCAACCGCCGCAGGTGATTGTTGCGCCAACCGGCTCGGGCGGTACGTTGGCGGGACTCTACGTTGGCGCTCGCCAATACTGGCCCGAGACACAAATTGTGGGCATTAGCGTGAGCGCCAAAGCTGCGTGGTTTCAGGATAAAATTTCAAATATGGCGCAGGACTGTGCCGACCTGTTGGAGTGGCCGCAGCAGTGGGCCGCGGAGGATATCTGGATTGAGGACGGTTTTGTTGGCACCGCCTACGGCGTGCCTTCTCCCGGTGGCATTGAGGCAATTTATCGGGTTGCGCAGGCCGAAGGCGTACTGTTGGATCCGGTCTACACCGGCAAGGCAATGCACGGCTTAATCAGTCTGGTGGAACAAGGGAAAATTCAGGCCGGTGCGCGGGTAATTTTCGTGCACTGCGGCGGTTCTCCGGCGCTTTACCCGTTTGCTAAAACACTGCTGGAGCACTGATATGAACGGCGGATTTCGCTACTTGAGTCAGCAGAACGTGGCTGAGCTAGGCGGAGCAGACACGCAGGAAGCGTTTAATGATGCATGTGACGTTGTCACGCTTATGCGTCAAGGTGAAACGGAAATGCCTGCTGAAATCCACGTTACGCTGCAGGGTGAGCGAGGTAAAACCTACGCGCTGCCGGCCAAAGTTGGCGGACGTTTCAACGCCGTTGGCGTCAAGTGGACCGCACATCGCCCCGATGCAGACGATGGTTTACCGCAGTCAATGCCGTTAACATTGGTCAACCGTGCGGACAGCGGCCTGCCTCTGGGATTAGTCGAGAGCAGCGCCTTAACCGCGGCGCGCACAGCGGCAGTGTCAGCCATTGCCCTACGCTACGCCGCACCGCGAAAAGTACGCCGCGTACTGCTGCTAGGGGCCGGGGTGCAGGCCATCGCGCACCTTGAGATGCTCGGTCAACTGTTCCCAGAGCTAGAGTGCGTGAACTGGTGGCACCGACGCCCACAGCTGTTAATCAATAATACTCCGACCACTTTGCCTTGGCCGGTGCATGAGTACGCGGATTTACCCCAGGCGATTGCGCTTGAGAATGATGCAATCCTTACCTGCACCAGCGCGGCCGAGCCCTTAATTGATGCCGATGCCATCAGACCCGGCAGAATAGTGATTCAGGTCGGTTATCACGAGGTCAGTTTTGCCGCTATCAACCGCTGCAGCCGCGTAGTGGTCGACCTGTGGGGTGATTTTTGCGAATCCAGCGCCAAAAGCCTGTTTCAAATGTATCGGGCCGGGCAATTTAGCGCCGGCCGTGTTGACGCCGACCTCGGCAATCTGCTGCTTGACGGCTGGCGACCCGCAGCCGATGACAGCGTTTATTTCTCATCTTTTGGCCTCAACGTTTTCGACGTTGCTCTGGCAGCACGAGTGCTAACGCGCGCTACAGAGCGCAATGTAGGCACGCTACTGTCACTTTTTTCGGCCTCTCACTATGACCAGGATAAACCATGCTAATTGAAGCCGCTGACCTGCTAGCCCGAATGAAAGCCGGTGAGCAATTTATCACCGTTGACGTGCGCGATAAGGCGCTGTGGCAGCAGAGCACATTACCGGGGGCTTATCATCTTAACGTTTACGACTATTTTATTCCCGACAGTACAGAGTTCGGCATTCAGCAAATGGCTAATGCCTTTCACCATGCCTGGCAGCAACTCAAACTATGTGACAACGTCACTCCAGTATTTTTTGAACAACAGGTCGGAATGCGATCCCCCCGCGGGGCCTGGTTTGCGCAGTTTGCCGGGATAAAAGAAGCCTATATTCTTAACGGCGGCCTCGATGCGTGGCGCTTAGCGGGCGGGGAACTTTTGCCTGGCAATGGCTATAGCGCAACCATTGATGCCGAATTCACCGACGTTGCTTGCCGTAAAACGGGTGAAAGACTGCTGGTCGCCACGCGTGACGAAGTCATCAATGCCCAGACTAAGGGGGCTACGCTGGTCGATGCGCGGCGTCCAAGTGAATTTTACGGCGAGTTTGCCCACGACTGCTGCCCGCGCGCGGGCCGTATTCCAGGCGCTGTTTTACTTTTTTGGGAAGATGTGGTGCAAAATGGCGCGTTCGTCGATACCGCCAGCCTGCGTCAACGTGCTGAACAGGTCGGACTTTCCCCACAAGAACGACAGATTATCTACTGCCATCGCGGCGCACGTGCGGCCACGGTTTATGCGGCTCTCAAAGTAGCAGGCTACGAAAATCTGGCGATTTATGTTGGCTCCTGGCACGAGTGGGCCGAGCATAGCGAACTGCCGATGTTCAGCGGGAGTTAACTAGCCTCACGTATCCGCAGCGCCTCGGTGATGCTGGGGGCAGCGGCAAGCAATTGCTGCGTATAGGCGTGTTTAGGCGCCACCAATACCTGCTCAGTTAAGCCGCTCTCGACCACTTTCCCATGGTAAAGCACCACTACGCGATCACATACTTGTCTGACCGCCGCGAGATCGTGACTAATAAACAGCACGGTGAGGCCAAGCCGTTGGCGCAATTGGTCGAGCAGCGCCAAAACTTGTCCACGCACTGATAAATCCAGTGCAGACACTGCCTCATCCGCCACCAGCAGTTCAGGCTCAAGGGCCAGTGCTCTGGCAATGGCGATACGCTGACGCTGACCGCCGGAAAATGCACGGGGTAAACGGCCAGCGTGATGCGCTTCTAAACCTACCAGCTTCAGCAATTCTTCAACGCGCGCCGCTATTAGCGCCGGTTGACGCAGTTTGTAAACGCGCAGTGGCTCCGCTATTTGCTCGCCGATGGTAATGTTGGGATTAAGACTGGCATAAGGGTCCTGAAAAATGATCTGAGCCCGGCTGCGCATGTTTCGCCGTGCAGATTGATACGTCCGAGTCAATGAAACGCCGTCGAATTCAATATCACCGCTGTCAGTTTCAATCAGACCGATAATCGCTCGCCCAAGTGTCGTTTTTCCCGAGCCTGATTCACCGATAAGCCCAAGGATCTCGCCGCGTCGAATATCTAGCGTAGTCGGATGCAATACGGTTTGGCGTTTGGCGGCAATAAACGGCAACCGCTGAGTTTGCGGGTAACTCTTAGTAAGTTCTCGCAGGCGCACCAGCGGAAAATCTACGCTAATGGGCTGCATAACCGTTCTAGGCTCAGGTTGTGATGCGGCGATAAGCTTACGCGTGTAGGGTTCTTGCGGAGTGGTCAACAGTTGCTTCACGCTGCCCTGCTCAACAATATTCCCTTGGTGCATAACGCAGGCTCGGTCGGCATAGCGCGCAACCAGACTGAGGTCATGAGTGATGAGCAGCACGCCCAACGCCATCTCTTTTTGCAGCTCCTGCAATAGCGCAAGGATCTGTGCCTGAATAGTGACATCCAGCGCGGTAGTCGGCTCGTCGGCTATCAAAAGCGACGGCTTACAGCTGATGGCGCTAGCAATCATCACTCTTTGACGCATGCCGCCGGAGAGCTGGTGAATATACTGCTTCGCGCGGCGCTGCGGCTCGATAATGCCTACGCGGTCGAGCAGCTCAACGGCCTCTTTATGCGCCTGCTTCCAACTAATACGGTGATGTCTCACCAACACTTCAGCTATTTGCTCACCCACCTTGAGCACCGGATTCATGCTGGTCATCGGTTCCTGAAAAATCATCGCCAGATGTTTGCCGCGCATAGAAGCATCAAAATCCGTTCCAGAACTGGAAATAACCTGATTATTCAGGCTAATAACGCCATTCGTCATGCTCACACCTGTGGGCAGCAACCCTATTAAAGCCAGAGAGCTTAGCGTTTTCCCAGAGCCGGACTCCCCCACCAGCGCCACCATTTCGCCGCGATTGACGTGAAAGGAAATATCATCAACCAACGGCTGCCCGTTAGCCGTTTGGATAGCGAGGTTTTTTACGTCGAGCAGCGCCAAATGTGGGTGCATGGAATAATGCCGGGTTAAGAAACAGCCTTAAAGAATATATCGTATATTCTATACCTGCAACCGGCAGTGAGACGCTTTCTAGCCCCTTTTCGACTAACATATTCCAATGCTGCTCAAAACGTTGAGCAGTGAGTTTTTTTATTAAATTTGTTCGTCAACACTTTCTTCAATCTCTTGAATTGATAGAAGCGAATTTTTTCTGCTCACCATGCCGGTAAGCCCTTCTTTTATTTAACGTTTAATTCTATTTGCTTAACAACCTTCACCACTCGACCATCAATCCGCGCGTTGTCTTCCAGGATCAGGGCAAAGGGTAAGTCTTCGTCTATCATTCGCTGGTAACAAGCTCGATGACTTAATGCACACCCCACTCCACCTGCAGTTAATTTACAATCAGGGAAGTTGACCACCTGCTGTGCGAAGAAGACATTATTTAATGATGCGCCTTCAATAGCGTCAAATATTTCGACATCCAATTTAAGTTGATAACATTGATAGAGTATTTCCCTTCTTCTCTCGCATTGACTTAATAGGTTTATTATAAACATTTTCATACATTGCTCTTAAAAATAAATAGACATTAATAATTAAGAGTTAATTAACTTATAGCCAGGAAACCAGTTTGTGATATTCTTTAAAACTAAACATTTCAACCCGTTAAATTGATGACTTTTATGCCCTTCTTTCTCCAATGTATATAGATAGCAATAGACTTTAATGAGATCACTGATTTATTTACAATCAATTAAATAAGAGTGTAATTACCGAAAACTAACTTCACAAGAGAATGCCTTATAATTTATACACAAACAATCACAAAGTCAGAAGTATAAAATATATAACCTAGAATTGAGGACAATAAAAAAGCAACAAACCCCGCAATTGCGAGGTTTGATTTAACGTATATTAACTTACATATCAACACTACATCATAGGTTTGATGTTTTTGTGAATTAACAGGTTAGTTTTCTCATCAATCGGTATCTCTGGGCAAGCGCCACAGTAACCTATCAGATACCAATTTCCATCCGAACATTTTTCCGGGCAGACTTTGTAACGCTCGTTCTGTACGCCATAAAGCTCGGCTTTGGCCTGTGCCAGGTCGCCTGAGTTGTCTCCACGAAAGAACAGTGAAAACTGGTGATTTTCATCGACATGTTTTTGTCCATGGCGGCTTCCGCCCAGAAGCAAATAATGGTATTCAGACATTATTTCTCCTCCTCCTAGCAATTGATTGAATGTCGTTACGGCCCATTTTCACCTGATGCAAAAAAATTATTTTCAAACAAACAATCTGGGGCAATGAAAGCGCTTAAGAAGTCTCGGTCAGCGCCAATTGATGCCCTCATTAAAGTATAGGCTAGATCACAGTTGCTATGAGGTTACGCTTGATAAACGTGACGAACATCACGTACTAATTTTGTACTACTGAACGGCTACTGACGCAAGTCGCGTTGCGGGGTATCACCATAATATTTTTAAAAAAGCGTAGGTAAACGCTTATCCACTGATTTTTTACGATGCTCCGACGACGTGGTGCTGTGCCTCACACCCGACGTCAGCAGCATAGCCTGTCAGTGGGTAAATGACGCTTTTATCGGTGTTCCCACGGCATTTTCACCCTGTGCAGCGGGCAGTACGCGACTAATTTCAGGGCCGTAGCCGTTAACGGTCAGTTCACCGGCTTTGAGTTCAACCATGGCAAAAGGTAGGCGATCGGCGCCGTCCACCATACCTTTAAGGGTGATAAAGTCTGTGCCGCCCACGCGTGCATACCCACCCTCATGGTCGTGCCCGGCAAAATACGCGCGAACACCGTAGCGGCACAGCAGCTCAACGAGCTGTTCACAGTTCCACAGGTTGTGCTTATTTTCCGGCACCAGCGGATAATGCCCGAACACCAGCACGGTTTCCTGCTGCGCTTGCGCCTGATGCAGCGATTGCTCCAGCCACTGCAGCTGCTGGCTTCCCACTCCGCCGTTCCAGCTCTGCGCTTGTATAGCCCCTTCAGCAATCAAACTGTCGAGCGTAGCCTGAGCCTGCTGGCGTTCGTCGCCGTTACCATGGTTGCAGTAAAGACTGTGATCGTTACCGTCAATCACGATAAAACGATAGCCCGGCTGGCCAAATTGATAATAGCTTTTCGGCAAGCCCTGCACCGGCGTTTGCTCGGATAAATACTCGGTGATCACCTGCGCATCATGATTGCCTATTACCACGGCATGGGGGTGACGTAATGCCTCATAAACCGGCAATACGGCATCAAAGCTTTTCCAGTCGCGGTCAACCAAATCACCCAGCGTCACCACAAACTCAAGATGATGCTCGTTAAGTTCGCTAATTGCCTTTTTTAGCTTGCACAGGCTGTTGCGATAGAAACGCGGATGCGTCACGCCAGGCTCGGCGTCGGCATATTGCGGGTCGGCTATCAGCCCAAAGCGCAGTGTGGTGCTTGAATGCGGCGTTTCCGACAGCAAAGGTGCGTCATACAGCGCGCCAACCTTGCCTAAAACCTGGCGCTGCTCGGCGCTTAATGGAAGGCTCATGTTATTACTCCTGCTTAGCGAATGCCGGCGCGCATAAAGGACTGCACGAACTGTCGTTGGAACACTAAAAACAGCACCAACAGCGGCAAGGATGTCATGATGGTTGCGGCACCAATCAGTGCCCACTGCACGCCTTGTTCAGGCGCAGAAAAGAGCTGCAGACCCACGGTCAGCGGGCGTACTTTTACCGAGTCGGTAATCACCAGCGGCCAAAGGAAATCGTTCCAGTGAAAGCTAATAGACACTAGCGCAAAAGCGATATAAATCGGTTTCGCAAGGGGAATATAGATACGTCGAAGGATGTAGAAGCGGCTCGCGCCTTCAACAATCGCCGCTTCCTCCAGCACCAATGGAATACTTTTAAAGGTTTGACGCAGCAGAAAAATGGCAAAAGCTGATGCAAAGTAAGGCAGCGCAATACCTAGCAGACTGTCGCGCAGACCGAGTGCGCCAATGGTTTGATAGTTGTTAAGAATCAACACGTCAGGACTGATCATCAGCTGCAATAAAATCAGCGAAAAAATTATCCCCGCGCCCCTGAGGCGAAAGCGCACCAGTGCGTAGGCCGCCATGGTTGCAAGAATAAGCTGGCAGATAACAATCATTAATACCAGCAGCGTGGTGTTGATGAAGTAGCGGCCAAACGGCGCGGCCTCCCAGGCGTGAACAAAATTCTGCAGGGTCAGCGGTGCAAAGAGCGAAAAGCTACCCTGCTCGGAGGCGGGGTGAATGGCCACCCAGAAAGAGACCAGTATGGGCAAAAACCACAGCAGCGCGGCCAGCCAAATGCTCAGATTAAGGCACAGGCGACCCAGTGAAAAAGCGCGTTGCGGCGCAACCGTCATCGTCAGGCTCATTGGTAATGTGCTCGCTTGTCCAACAGGTTAAATTTGATTAGCGCGATTGATGCCAGAATCACCAGCAGCACCACGGTCATGGCCGAGGCATAAGGCAGATTCCAATAGCTGAACGCCGTGCGATAAATATAAAACAGCAGCAGGCTGGTACTGTTATCTGGGCCACCGTTGGTCATCGCAATCACCTGATCGACGATGCGGAAGGCGTTCATTGACGCATTAATCAGAATGAATAACGTGGTGGGCATCAGCAGCGGCCACTGAATTTTACGGAAGAAGTAGCCGCGAGAGGCCCCTTCTATTTCCGCCGCTTCGGCGAGCCTGGGGTCAATCTGCTGCAACGCCGCCAGATAAAAAATCATGAAAAATCCCGCCTCACGCCAAACTGAAACCACCATCAAACTGTAAAGCGCAGTGCCCGGCTCGCCGAGCCAGTTAACCGCAGGAAGAGAGAGAAGTGACAGCAGGTGGTTGAGTAGCCCCAGCTGCGGGGTATAAAAAAACAGCCAAAGATTGGCAATCGCTACCATGGGCAGCAACGAGGGAATGAAAAAGGCTGCACGGGTCAAGGCATTGCCTCGTAGTCGACGATTCACCGCCAATGCCATCATCAGCGCCAACCCGACGGCCAGCGGAATAGTGACCACCGCGTAAAGTAAATTATTGCGTAATGACAGCATAAAGGTGTCGTCATCAATCAGCGCACGGTAGTTATCCAGCCCGACAAACTGGGCTGGGTGTCCGCTTCTCGCCGCGCTGAACACGCTTTCCCACACCGTGGCCAACGCTGGATAATGCGTAAACATGATAAGAAAAACCAGCGCCGGCAATACCAGCAGATAACCATAGAGCTGCAAAGACAGCCCTTTGTTACGCACAACGGGTGCCACAGTGTGAAGCGTGCTCATGTTAACGTCCCGTTATTGGTAAGGTTTCAGCAGACGATCGGCCTGCTTCTGCGCTGATTCTAGCGCCTGCTCTGGCGTTTTGGTTTGTGTCACGGCCGCTTCAATGGCGTGATTCATTAACTCTTGTATCTGCACGCTGTTATAGGTTGACAGCTCCGGCTGCGAGAATTTGAGCTGCTCGCGGGCGACTAGCGCCTGTGGCACTTTCTGCACGTAGCGCTTCATGGCATCCGTTTCCCAAGCCGCGGGTGAGGTTGCGACATAGCCGGTTGCAATACTCCAGCGCGCCGCCTGCTCAGGGGCAGACACCCAGCGAATAAACTCAAGCGCGGCTTTCTGCTGCTCTGGCGTGCCATTTTTGAAAACGTAAAGGTTGCCACCGCCGGTTGGGCTGCCGCGTTGTGTTTTTTCTGGCAACATCGCCACGCCAAACGGGAACTTGGCGTTATCGTTTACCGTCGTAAGGTTGCCGGTGGTGGTGACCATCATCGCCGTTTTTCCGTCGATAAAGTCCTGCGGCGTGGTACCCCAGGCAATAGCGCCCTTAGGTGATACGCCGTCTTTCTGCGCCAAATTGGTTAGCCAGTGCAGTGCCTCAACCGTGGCCGGTGTGTTAAAGGTCACCGCGGTGCCTTTGCCGTTGTCAAGACGTGCACCGTTGGTCGCGGCAATCCCCTGGAAGTTCCAGTACCCGTTTGGCGTAGAAGGAATTTCAATGCCCCACTGCTTAACGTCATTGCCGTCGCGGATCACCAGTTTCTTGCCAAAGTCGACCACTTCCTGCCAGTTTTTCGGCGCTTCGTCGGCTTTCAGGCCGGCTTTCTCAAACGCCTGTTTGTTCCAGTAAAGCACCACCGTTGAGCGCTGGAAGGGAATGCTCCACACTTTGCCCTGAATATGGCGAATAAAGGCAGGATAAAAACCGTTAATCCAGTCCTTACCGGCCTGGTCATTGGCCAAATCACTTACCGGAACAATCGCGCCAGCATCAATCAGTGAATAAGCCTCAATATCGCCAATCACCGCCATCTGCGGCGCATTGCCCCCACGAAATGCCGTTAACGCCTTGGTCACCGTGGTGGCATAGTCACCGGTATAAACCGGTTGAATGCTAATTTCAGGGTGTATTTTTTCAAAGTCTGCCACCAGACCGTCAACCGTATGGGTTATTTTTCCCCCTACGGCAATCGGATAATACATCTGCAACTTTATCGGATCAGCGGCAAAAGCCGAGGTTGTTGATACCAATAGAAGCGCGGTGGCCACACGTGTTAAACGCATTGCAATAGACATAGTTTTCCCTTGAAATATTGATATTGTTGTGTAGTAAGCTTTATTTAAATAGATGAAAATAAAGTAAATTTAAACAATTAATTACGGATTACACGGCTACTCTTTCGTCGATTGCCAGCACGTTTTCTCCGACGTGATAGCAGCGTTTACCGTTGGCCGTTGAAAAGAAATACTGCGTAGCCTGAGCCCACTGCAACCCGACAGTACTGCCCTCGCCTAAACGGCGCATGCCGGGGATTTTTACCGTCAACGTTGCTGAGGTTTGTGCCAATCGGCACACCACCAGCGTGTCGGAACCCATATATTCATAGCTCAGGACTTCACCGGTGAGCGCGGCACTCTCAGGCGCACAAAGCTGAATGTCTTCCGCGCGCAGCCCAAGGCTCAGGGTCGATGCCCGATAGTTTTGCACTACCGGCGTACGCATATCGCCCAAGTAGTGGTGCGAGTCCTGACGAGTCAGCGGCAGAATATTCATCGGCGGTGCGCCAATAAACTGAGCGGTAAAAATACTGGCGGGATTGTTATAGAGGTTGTCCGGCGTGTCTTGCTGCTCAATGCAGCCGTCATTAAGCAAGATAATCTTGTCGGCCATGCTCATGGCTTCTGTTTGATCGTGGGTCACATAGATCATGGTCAGACCGAGCTTTTTTTGCAGCGCGCGAATTTCACGTCGCATGCTTTGACGCAGCTTAGCATCAAGGTTCGACAGCGGCTCGTCCATCAGGCACAGCTTGTTATTGGCGATAACCGCACGGCCCAGCGCCACGCGCTGCTGTTGACCGCCAGAAAGCTGGGAAGGCAAACGGTCGAGTAATGCCTCAAGCTCCATCAGTTTTGCCACCTCATCGAGGCGTGCAGCAAACTGGGTTTTATCTTCTCCCCGCGCCTTCAGCCCAAACAGCAGATTTTCACGCACGTTGAGATGAGGAAACAGCGCATAGGACTGAAACACCATCGACAGCCTGCGCTGCGAGGGAGTGAGACGAGTGACATCGTTTTGCTGTAATTGAATTGACCCTTGATCCGCATACTCAAGACCGGCAATGGTTCTAAGCATGGTTGATTTACCGCAACCGGAGGGTCCGAGCAGGGCAACAAAGTCCCCTTCCTTTACGTCAAAACTAATATTGTTGAGAGCAATTTTGCTGCCCCAACCTTTGCTGATGTTTTGCAGTGACAAATAACGTTGAGATGAATAATTGCTCATAACGGCTGCGCATCTCGCCAGTGAGTGATTTGCATAAGCTAGCGAGCGTAGATGTATTTTTTATGACCGGATCGTGACGATTAGGTGCGTGATTAGGCTGATTTCTCATAAAACGCTGATTCTAAATATATGGATGTCTAATCATTAACGGCCTAAGCCGTTGATAGAGCATCATATAGGCATAAGAGATTTCTCAGGGAGTGTATACATCATGGATCTTTTGCCAACGTCGTCATTGAACAGCGTATCAACCCCCGCACCCCGGTCCCCGTCGCCTGAAAGGCCTCCAACCGGACTCTTCGCCACTCTTCAAATTGGAATAAGGAACATATTCAGACGTCCCGTCAGCTTGGAACGCAAAATAGATACCGGACCCACATTTATTAACAATGATGATTTTCTCAATTTTTTGCGGGATGAAAAAAAATGGACTAAATGTCCAAGAACGTTCAGCGGAATAATATTTGAAAATCTCACCAGCGAGTATAAGAAAATCACCCGACCGGTGAAATTTTATGAAGATACGTTTATCGACCCTGTCTTCTATAAGTGGAAGGCGCCGAGCGGGAGTGAGATGCTAAACTGCACTTTTATGGCCACCAAGCGATCGTTGAATTGGTACGGCATAAAGATGGCGAAAATTTGTTGGGACGGGAGCAAGATTGATGGTCTTTATACCACCAGATCCCCGTTAACAGCTCATTCAATTATTTCGCCAGACCTTTCAAACAGTAAGATGAAAAATTGCACGTTCAGAAACCTTATCATTACTCACCGATGGTCAGAGAAAATTGAAGATGCAGACTTCAGTGGGTCAGCTTTCACAAACGTAAAATTTGTCGCATTACAGGGTTTAATTGACGATCTCTATAAGTTTAATAAGGTCAACTTCAACAACATCAACGCCGAGGGATTGTCATTTGAACAGGTAATTTTCAAACGGGAGGTCAGTTTTCACAATGCTAAAATCAACAACCTGACATTGATCCAATCAATCGATTTTAGCGGTGCAGATTTTGGCAACTATAAGAAAGGTGATATAACGCTCAGTAATGACATGTTTTCTTCGGACATGTTGATTGATTTCAACCTCAACAGTCTTAACAACCTTGAAACGGGTGCGTATTTCTATAACACGCTCTCCACCTTGAAAAACGACGATGTCAGAGTCGACTGGGTAGAACAGCTAGTCGGTAAATTTAACACTCTCCCTCACCTCAAAGACTGCTTACAGCATCCCTCGCTTATGCATTCGGTGCTTCTCGAACTACGTCACGGCTGTTATTCAACATCGCCAGTCATAAGACTTTTCATTTCCGGACTATTATTAAGCCTCTATAAAGATAAAATACTTCCGGCGGTGATAATAAACGATCGCTATAGTCGTCATGATGTCCTCAATAGCTTGTTGGATGTACTAACCCAGTCTAATAATCTGGCTACCGCCGAAATAATGGGCTTTCAATCTATCGCTCACCAACTTATGGCCATCTATCCCTTCATTGCCGATTTTTGGTATCAACTCTCCCCTCTAGATAAACTGATAAAGCACCTTTGTGCTGATATTTTAATGGACCCCACTGCCGAACTTTCACAACATCACCTGTTTTATAATCCCGCCACGGGCCGAGCCATTTATCTTGCAAGATCGGGTTTTGAAGCCCTTATCGACTCATGCCAGCCGCCCACGGAGTACTCGATTTTTACCTGTGATGAAAGAGGTGCAATAACGGGCTGGCCGGCAAATCAGCAGCAAACGGCGAAAACATTAGAGAGTTTTCCCGCACTCTTACAAGCCTGGTCCGCAGGCGGAAATCATCTAGTGGCGGCAATGAGGCATTTATTGTCTGTTCATGAACTACGTCAGCCTGATGATGTGAGAAGAGTAGAACAGATTGCAACACACTGGATTAACCTGCTTGGCCGTAAGGAGCAAAACAAATTAAATTTAACCTCCGCCAAAGACGTGGACCTACTCCACGCTGCGCTTGCCCCGTTTTATGAGGGTGAAAAGGCAAAACTTTCCCGGCAGGGAACCGTTGAAAAAATGCGTTCCAACCTACCGTTATTTCAAAAAATTGAAGGATTAACCGAGGCTCAGCTCAACGCAATAATGTCTTTGACGCTGGCAAAAGTACTGACTGCGCTATCGTCTTCAGCCTACTGCGGGATAGAAACCGACTCACCTCGGCCGCTGAGACTGTTGGCAGCTTTATTTATTATCGACTGCCATGAAGACTGGCCGGATTTGGTGAGAGGGCCGGATATTTGTGAATGGCTCGAAAGACTGGTCCCCCAACAACCACGAACCTTTACATGCTCTGCCTATTTGGCCGGGGTGATGGCCGACTATCGTCTGCAAATACCTGAGGCGGGGAGAATTTCTCTTCTGCTTAAGTCGTTGTATCCGTTTTAAGGGCGGTACCATCAGGATTTACTGTCATCAGGCTTAGAGGTAAGTAAAGAATAGAGGTTATCAATACCCTGCTGCATCGCCGATTGAAACAGATTAAGCGAACCGCAACAGGCTGGCGGAAGATGTGTAAAGACATCGAAAAATCAGCCTTCGACTAAACTGGTTTAATAAACCCTTACCAAAGCACAGTATTATAAGGAGATATTGTCTATTAACGTACTGCATTATCATTATTTTATTAACGCATGAAACAAAGTGTGTATTTAATGATTGATTCATCGCCTGAATGCTTTGTAAATATCTTTACGTAAAATATAATTACTGAATACTTTCGATACTTTTACACTCTAGAGAAAATATAATCCCGGCGACATTTGCTAATCTGTAAAAAACAAAAATAAATACCTTTAAAAACAATGTGATGACATGAGCAGCCAACTCTCAACATCACGTACTCATCTTCGTTTAATGGTTCCTCACAATCATCACACATTCTAAAAATACATATATTTTTCAATACAATAGGAGAAGTAAAAAACAAGGTTAACGTTAAGATATATCTTGACCGACCGCATTGTCGGGGATACCTTTGAATTGTGTTTAAACAGCGTGACAAAGAGAATGTCGTTTGAGAGAGAATAAAAATCGATAAATGAAAAAAATATACGCCATTCATGTGCCGCCTAAAAAAAATCATGCCAGGCGTGGTAAAACATTTAAGAATGAAGAACTGCTGTTGTTGGTTCTTTATTTTATAAAGATTAACCCGACGCACGGTTATGGAATAATAAAATCGATAGAAAATTATTCCATGGGTGGCTACGTACCCAGCGCAGGTGTGATCTACCCTAACCTAACCATGCTGGAGGACTTGGGGCACACCCAGATACAACACATTGGTGAGAATAGAAAAAAATTTTTCATTACGGCCTTGGGTGAGAAACATCTCGCGGAAAAAAAGTTCGATATCGAGACTATCCTGGAGAAGCTGAAGGCGCTGGTTTCGGAGAAAAACCCCGTGAGAAATCCGGAAATTTATTACGCCTTAGAAAATCTAAAAATAATTGTGAAAATTAAAATGCGTAATGAATCCATTAATAATGAGGACATTGAAAAAATCATACAGACTATTCAGGAGGCGACGCACAGAATAAATGATATCTAACGTTTTATTTTTAGCTATTTCTCCACTGCAATTAATACGCCTACATTTTGGATACCAACGGATCGGCATGAGAAATAATTTTCTCAGGGCTCTCTGTGCGCTGAAATAATTTACTCCATTAATTTTGGGATCCTGCTATGCCATTACGAATTTTATGTATTTTAACCCTCATCGGATTAAGCGGCTGTCATGACGCGAATTCGCCTGAAAATAAACCTGCCCCCGTTCAGGTTGGCATCGTCACCTTAAAAAGTCAGCCATTCACTTATACTAGCGACCTTACGGGGCGGACTACGGCAACGTTAACCTCAAGCGTATTGCCACAGGTTGGCGGTATTATTCAACGTCGCCTGTTTAAAGAAGGGGATGAGGTAAAAGCAGGCCAGCCGCTGTATCAAATTGACCCATCAAGCTTCAAGGCAACCTATGATCAGGCGGCCGCCACGCTGCAAAGTGCCAAAGCATTGGTTATTGCCGACTGCCAGCAGGCCAGACGCTATTCTATTCTGGTTAAAGAACAAGGTGTTTCACAGCAGAACGCCGACAATGCTACTGCTACTTGTGGTGAAGATAGAGCCAGTGTTGCTGAAAAAGCGGCCGCGCTGGAATCGGCCAAAATCAACCTCGACTGGACCCGCATTACCGCGCCTATTTCGGGTCGAATCGGCATTTCAACCGTGACGCCGGGTGCTCTGGTCACCGCAGACCAAACAACCGCCCTCACCACAATTACTGCGCTGGACAGCATGTACGTTGACCTCACCCGATCAAGCGTTGACCTGCTCCAATTACGTAAACGTGCACTGGCCACCAACAGCAGTACGTTAGATGTGACGCTGACGCTTGAAGACGGCTCGGTTTACCCCGATAAAGGCAAGCTGGAGCTGACCGAAGTTTCAGTTGATGAAGCCACCGGTTCAGTGACACTGCGCGCCCTCTTCCCTAACAATCAGCATATTTTATTGCCGGGTATGTTTGTACACGCCAGCGTAGATGAAGGTGTCATTGAAAACGCCATATTGGCACCGCAGCAGGCTATAACCCGTGACCCTAAAGGTAACGCCACGGCGATGGTCGTTGATGCAGATAATAAAGTCGTCGTTCGCAACGTCATAACCAGCGCCACTTCAGGGGAAAACTATCTCATTGTTAGCGGCCTGCAGGCAGGCGATCGCGTTATTGTTGAAGGGACCACTAAAGTCAGCGCCGGTGAAATTGTTAAACCAGTAGAAACCAGCTTGAGTGCGACCTCATCGACCACACAAGGAGCGGCATGATGTTTTCCAGCTTCTTTGTCCGCAGGCCCGTTTTTGCCTGGGTTATCGCACTGCTGATTATGATGGCCGGGGTCATTGCCATCAAATCAATGGCTGTAGCGCAGTATCCCGAAGTGGCACCGCCGTCGGTTAGAATTAAAGCCACCTATACCGGTGCCTCGGCGCAAACCATAGAAAACAGCGTTACGCAGGTTATCGAGCAACAGCTTACCGGACTTGATAATCTGCTTTATTTCACCTCGACCAGCAGCTCATCCGGCACAGTGCAGATAACCGTCAGCTTCAAACTCGGCACCAATCCCGATACTGCACAGGTTCAGGTTCAGGACAAACTTCAACAGGCTGAATCACGTCTGCCCGAAGAAGTTCAGGAGGCGGGGATTACGGTCACCAAGTCGCAATCCGACTTCCTGATGATCGCCGCGCTGTATGACAAAACTGACAAGGCGACCAGTAATGATATCGCTGACTGGCTGGTCAGTAACATGCAGGATCCGCTGGCGCGCGTCCCAGGCGTGGGCAGCCTCAACGTGTTTGGCAACCAATACGCTATGCGTATCTGGCTCAATCCGACCAAGTTAGCGGCATACAGCCTGATGCCTTCTGACGTCGAAACAGCCATTACGTCGCAAAACATTCAGCTTTCTGCTGGCAGCATTGGATCCGCACCGACCTCTTCAACGCAGCAGATTACCGCCACCGTTCAGGCAGAATCTCGTCTGCAAACGCCGGAACAGTTCCGCAATATCATCGTTAAGAGCGAGGCCGACGGATCGGTAGTGCGCATTGGCGATGTCGCGCGTGTTGAAATGGGCAGTCAGGACTACATTGCCTCATCACGACTCAACGGACACCCAGCCGCTGGCCTTGCCGTTCAGCTGGCCGCCGGGGCCAATGCGCTGGATACCGCCAATGCGGTGAAGGCGACCATCGATAAATATCGCAGCAGCATGCCCGCCGGTTATGACGTTGCCTATCCGAAAGACTCTACGGAGTTTATCAAATTGTCGATTCAGGACGTGGTGGAAACACTGCTGATCGCCATTGCGCTGGTGATTGCGGTGATGTACCTGTTTTTGCAAAACATTCGCGCCACGCTTATCCCCGCTCTGGCAGTACCGGTAGTGCTACTGGGCACCTTTGGAATACTTTCTGCGTTCGGTTACACCATCAATACTTTGACGCTGTTCGCCATGGTGCTCGCCATTGGGCTTTTGGTGGACGACGCTATTGTGGTGGTTGAAAACGTCGAGCGAATAATGACTGAGGAAGGACTCAAGCCGCGCGCCGCCACTGAAAAGTCGATGAAAGAGATCTCCGGCGCCCTGGTGGCCATTGCCGTGGTGCTCTCGGCGGTATTCCTGCCGATGGCCTTCTTTGGTGGCTCAACCGGCGTTATTTATCGCCAATTTTCCGTGACCCTCATTTCTGCCATGGCGCTGTCTGTGGTGGTAGCGTTGACTCTCACGCCGGCACTGTGCGGAACCCTACTGCGCCAAAGTAAACCGCATAACAAAGGGTTTTTTGGCGGTTTCAATCGACTCTATTCCAGCACTGAACATCGCTACAAACACGGCGTATTAAAAGGCCTACGCCGCCCAACCGTGATGATGGGAATTTATGCCTTACTGGCGGCTGGTATGGGCTTTCTGGTCATGCATCTGCCAACCAGTTTCCTGCCCAATGAGGATCAGGGGCAGGTGATGGTGCAATTCACCCTGCCCGCAGGGGCGTCGGTTAATCGTACCAATCAGGTGAATACCGAGGTGACCAACTGGTTCCTGAACCAGGAAAAAGCCAATACCGACGTGGTATTTTCAATTACCGGTTTTAACTTTAATGGCAACGGTGACAACGTCGGCATGGCGTTCGTGGCGCTCAAAGACTGGGACCAGCGCTCGGGTGCGGCCAATACCGCGCAGGCAATAGTCGAAAGAGCTAACCGAGATCTGTCTAAAATTAGCGATGCCAAGGTGATCGCGATGACGCCGCCTGCGGTTTCAGGTATGGGGCAAAGCAACGGCTTTACCTTTGAGCTGATGTCTTCCGGCGGCACCAGTCATGATGAATTGCTTAAGATGCGCAACCAGCTGATCGCCGAGGCCAATAAAAGCCCCGAGCTTCAGTCGGTGCGTGCCGCAGACTTGCCGGAGACCCCGCAGCTTCAGGTGGACATCGATAATAACAAAGCCGTAGCGCTGGGCCTTGATCTCAGCGACGTCACGGCAACGCTGAGCAGTGCCTGGGGCGGCACCTACGTTGATGATTTTATTGACCGCGGTCGTGTGAAAGAAGTGTATATCGAGGGAGACAGCCCGTTCCGGTCCCAGCCGAGTGACCTTGACAAATGGTTTGTTCGTGGCACCAACAGCAGCGGAGATACCACCATGACACCGTTCTCTGCCTTTGCCACCACCCACTGGAGCTATGGCCCGCAGTCACTGGCGCGCTATAACGGCGTGACCGCGTTTGAAATAGACGGAGAAAATACCGACGGCTACAGCTCAGGTGCAGCAATGGACAAAATGGCAGAGCTGGCGTCTAAATTACCGAAAGGTTCGACCTTTGCCTGGAGCGGTTTATCGCTGCAGGAGCAGCTTGCCAGCGGTCAAACTGGAGTGCTGTATGCCATTTCAATCCTGGTGGTGTTCCTCTGTCTGGCAGCGCTGTATGAGAGTTGGTCGGTGCCCTTCTCGGTTATTTTGGTTATCCCGCTAGGTATTTTGGGGGCCTCGCTCGCCGCGTCACTGCGTGGATTAAATAACGATATTTACTTCCAGGTAGCACTGCTGACCACTATCGGGCTGTCGTCGAAAAACGCCATCCTGATCGTTGAATTTGCTGAAGCGGCGGTCAAGCAGGGAATGAGCCTGTCGGCAGCGGCAATCTCGGCGGCAAAAACGCGTCTTCGCCCCATCCTGATGACCTCGATTGCGTTTATCGCGGGCGTCATGCCGCTGGCCCTTTCTACGGGTGCCGGGGCAAATAGTCGAATCGCGATAGGTACCGGCATTATTGGTGGCACATTAACCGCGACGCTGCTGGCTATTTTCTTTGTGCCCCTTTTCTTTGTGCTGGTGAAACACGTCTTCACTCGCTCTACTGTGAACGAGGAGTAACTTATGTTTCATCATAAAAACATTTACCGTCTGAGCATTATCACCCTGTCAATGCTATTAGCCGGCTGTATTTCACTCGACCCGCACTATCAGCGTCCAGCGGCTCCGGTGCCGAAAACCTGGCCAGACCAGGGTAAAAATTCCGCTGCCAAGACAGTGCTTACGGATTGGCAGCACGTGCTGACTGATCAACGACTGAACAAGGTGGTAGAACGTGCGTTGGTCAGCAACCGCGACCTGCAGCAGTCAATTGCTGATATTGAAGCGGCGCGGGCGCTGTATGGCGAGCAGAACGCCTCGCTATTTCCGACCGTTGACGCCAATTTAACCCACACCCGCAGCCGAACGGCTTCTGATGGCCTAAGCAGTTCTTCAGAAGCCAACGGTGCAGTCAGCAGCTTTGAATTGGATTTGTTTGGCCGTAATCACAGTTTGGCGCGTGCAGCAAAAGAGACGTGGCTTGCAAGCGAAGCCACGGCGCAGAACACCCGCATTACGCTGGTGTCAGAAACCAGCACGGCCTGGATTACCCTGGCTGCGGATAAAAGCAACCTGGCGCTCGGGCAGCAAACCATGGCCAGTGCGGCCGATTCATTACGTATTACTCAACTGCAACTCAAAGAAGGCACTGCCGCAGCGGGAGACGTGAGTGAAGCGATGACGACCTATCAACAAGCGCGTGCCAGCGTTGCCAGCTATCAGACATTGGTGGCACAGGACACCAATGCGCTTAACCTGTTAGTGGGCGAAACGGTGCCAAAAAACCTGCTGCCCGGGACCATTGAAAGTCTGTCACCGCAGGCGATCCAGATTGTTCCCGCAGGCGTATCTTCTTCGGTATTGCTGCGACGGCCTGATGTCATCGAGGCTGAACATAATCTGAAAAGCGAGAATGCCGACATAGGCGCTGCGCGGGCGAACTTCTTCCCGACTATCTCGC
Source organism: Rouxiella sp. S1S-2 (assembly GCF_009208105.1). Classification (NCBI taxonomy): domain Bacteria; kingdom Pseudomonadati; phylum Pseudomonadota; class Gammaproteobacteria; order Enterobacterales; family Yersiniaceae; genus Rouxiella; species Rouxiella sp. S1S-2. The sequence continues at coordinate 2,589,102 of NZ_WFKL01000001.1, read as the reverse complement.
TTACGGCCAGTGCAGGCGTTGGCAGCAGTTCGCTGTCGAGTCTGTTTAGCCACGGCGCAGATATCTGGTCATTTGCACCCAGTATTTCGCTGCCGCTGTTTACCGGCGGCAGTAATATCGCCCAGTTGCACTACGCAGAAGCCGAGAAAAAGGGCCTGATTGCCGCCTATGAGAAGGCAATACAAAGCGCCTTCGAAGATGTGGCAAACGCATTGGCGCGCCGTAGTACGCTTGACGAACAGATGGACGCCCAAATTCAGGCCGTGGCCTCAGCTCAGCGCAGTTACGACATTGCGCGCCGCAGTTATCAGGTTGGCAGCGGCGATTACCTCACGGTGCTCACCGATCAGCGTACGCTGTGGTCTACTCAGCTTGACTTGGTATCCCTGCAACAAACCGATTTTGAAAACCGTATTACACTGTGGGAATCGATTGGAGGTGGGCTTCAGTGACACTGTGCTCTGGGTGACAGCCTGAGATGCTTTTCCTACCCTTACCCTTCTCATGAATTGAACGTTACCCCGCTCTTTTAAGCGGGGTAACATTAGGAGGAGAGCGCAACCTTCTTATTATAAAGATTGACCTTTTACCCCTTCTCTACCCATAAGGTTTGCGGGTTAGTAAACTCGCGGATACCAAAGTGGGAAAGCTCACGGCCAAAACCGCTTTTCTTCACGCCGCCAATCGGTACGCGCGGGTCGGAAAAACTCGGGGAATTGATGAACATGCCACCAGTATAAACCTGCTTGGCAAGATTTTTCGCGGCTTCAATGTCGCGGCTCCACAGACTGCCTCCCAGTCCAAACTCAGAGTCATTTGCCATGCGAATAGCGTCGTCCGCGTCTTTTGCCTTGATAAGTGAAGCTACCGGGCCAAACAGTTCTTGTTTAAAGCTGGTCATACCCGGCTTAACATTGCCCAGTACAGTGGGTGCATAATAGTTGCCTTCTCCTGCCAATGGCTCACCGCCGAGCAGCAACGTTGCGCCTTCTGCCAACGTTGCTTTAACCTGTCCATCCAACTCGTCGCGTAGATCAAAACGCGCCATCGGGCCGAGATAGGTCGACTCGTCACGTGGGTCGCCCATTTTAAGCGTCTGCACCGCCGCCAAGAATTTTTCGGTGAACTCTTCCATTATCGATGCTTCAACAATGATACGTTTAGCCGAAATGCAAATTTGCCCATTGTTCATGAAGCGCCCGGCAATGGCGCCCTTCACCGCCGCGTCAATATCAGCATCGGCCAATACAACAAAGGCGTCGGAGCCGCCAAGCTCCATCACACATTTTTTAAGCGCGGCGCCCGCCATTGAGGCAATCGCGGAACCGGCACGCACGCTACCTGTCAACGTAATAGCAGCGATTCTGTCGTCTTTAATACTTGCGGCAACGGCGGCATTATCCGCGTTGTAAACATCAAACAAGCCTTGTGGAACACCCGCTTTGGTGACAATGTCACGTAAAAGATACGCGCTTCCCATCACGTTGGGCGCGGGTTTCAACAGGTAGCTATTACCGGCCAGAATAATTGGCACGGCACCGCGCAACACCTGCCAGACAGGGAAGTTCCACGGCATCACCGACAATACCGGCCCCAGCGGCAAATAGTTTACCCACGCTTTATCATCTTCAACCAGCGTCGGTTCTGCCGCCAGCATCGCCGGACCGTTTTCGGCGTACCACTCACACAGCGCTGCACTTTTTTCAATTTCAGCCAAGGCCTGAGTGACCGGTTTACCCATCTCTGAAGTCATCATTCCAGCCAGAGCCGCTGAATTGTCTCGCAAGCCCTGCGCCATGTTTTGCAGCAAACGAACTCGGTCGTCCATTGCACTGTTTTTCCAGCTGTTAAAGGCATCCTGAGTGCCTTGTAACGCCGCATCGACTTCCTGAGCAGTGGCAAACGGATAATGTTTCAGCACTTCACCGTTAGCCGGATTGCGTGAGGTTGCGCCCGCTGGCGCCGTTGTTGAATGAGTCATCTAAGCCACCTTTTTAATGAGGAAATATGCTGTCTGTCTTCAATACTAGACTTGTGAAATAATTTTTAAAAATGAATAATAATGAAGATAACCATCTCATTTTGAGAAAGAATGGCACGGAGATATTCATGGACCTCACCCAACTCGACGTTTTTGTTGCCGTGGCCGAAGAAGGCAGCGTGACTGCCGCCGCCGACCGACTGCATCGCGTACCTTCAAATATATCAACAAGAATCAAACAGTTGGAGGATGAGCTTGGCACCCAACTGTTTCATCGTGAAAAGCTGCGATTGCATATTTCCGATCCCGGTAAAACGTTTCTGGGTTATGCCAAACGGATTTTGGCGCTGTCCGAAGAGGCAAAACAGAGCGTTTCCGGGCATCGACCAAACGGGATTTTTACCCTCGGTTCAATCGAGAGCTGCGCGGCGGTGCGCATTCCACCGGTGCTTACCCGCTACCACCAGGCCTACCCCGAGGTGGAATTAGACCTTTCAACCGGTCCCTCAGGCGATATGATTGACGGGATAATGTCTGGCCAATTCAGCGCGGCCTTTGTCGATGGACCACCAAAACATCCCGAGCTTGAGGGCGTGCCAGTTTTTGATGAGGAAATGGTTCTGATCTCGGCGTTAAACCACCCACCGGTCATGCGCGCACGAGATATTTCGGGCTCGACTATTTATGCTTTTCGCGCCAACTGTTCGTATCGCCGGCTGTTTGAAAACTGGTTTGCACAAGATGATGCGGTGCCGGGCAGGATTTACGAGATGGAGTCCTATCACGGCATTGTTGCTTGCGTAACAGCGGGCGCCGGGCTCGCGCTGATCCCTGCAAGCATGCTCGACGGCATGCCGGGTAAAACCGGCGTAAAGGCGTTTCCATTAAGCAATCAAGCTGGGAAGATAAAAATTTGGCTGATGTGGCGCAGGGGGATGGCGGCGGCGAATTTGAAAGCAATGGTCACTCTGCTGGACGCAATGCACGCCTAGCGATACATTCACAAACAACTGGTTACCTCTGGTAGCTTGTTATCAACCCCCTATAGATGTAACGTTATAACATATCAATTAATAGGTTGTTATTTTATAATTCTCTAAGGGGTTGGGATGAAAAACAAGTTAAAAGTAATTGCTGCGGCAGTGGCTTTGGTAACAGTTTATGGCGGACAAGCGGCAGCGGCCTCTTCAACCGTGCTGCACGCGGTTGGCGTTGAAAATCAGTATGCTGATGTTATTTCGCAAATTGGTGGTAAATATGTGGAAGTGACGGCTATCGAGACCGATCCTAATACTGACCCACACACGTTTGAGGCCAGCCCGAAGATTGCAGCTGAAATTGCCCATGCTGATTTAGTGGTCAAAAATGGTTTGGGCTACGACGCCTGGACGAATAAGTTTCTTGCTTCAGCACCCAACGCCGCGCGTAAGGTGATTGACGTGCAGCAGCTTTTGGGCCTGCCGGACAATACGCCTAACCCCCATCTGTGGTACAAGCCAGAAACCATGCCAGCAGTAGCCAAGCAAATTGCTGCCGACCTTAGCGCGTCATTGCCCGCACAGAAGGCTTACTTCGACGCTAATGCCAAAAAGTTTGAAGCTTCTCTTGCGCCTTGGCACGCGGCTCTTGCCGAGTTAAAAAGCCAGTTTGCCGGCACCGAAGTTGCCGTAACTGAACCGGTGGGTGACTATTTGCTACAGGCCGGTGGTTTAAAAATTGCTACACCTTTCAATCTTGAAGCTGCCATTATGAACGGTACAGACCCAGCCCCGCAGGACGTCACGGCGCAAAATGCCCTGTTTAGCGACGGAATTCTTAAAGTGTTTGTTTATAACCAACAGGTTACTGATCCATTAACTGAAACCTTCCTTAATCAGGCTAAATCCCACCACGTTCCTATTGTCGGCGTATATGAAACCATGCCAACCCCAGGCTACACCTATCAGAGCTGGATGCTGGCAGAAACCAAGGCGCTTATCAGTGCGTTGAAAGACAAAATCTCAACTGAAAGCCTGCTGGCAAGTCACTAAGATGGCAACCGAGGACGGCGGCGTGCTGGTCGCAGAAAATCTCAGCGTATCATTTTCTGGAAAATCCGTGTTGGAGGGGGTGAGTTTCTCCCTTAAAGCCGGTGAATTCTGCGGGTTAATTGGTTCTAACGGCTCGGGTAAAACCACTCTCCTCAGAACGTTACTCGGCTTTCAGCCCTTAGACAGCGGCAGCGTGATGCTTGATGGCAAAGCGGGCAAGGCGGGTATGAATTCTGTGGGATACGTTCCGCAAAAAATCATGCTTGATGCCGAGATCCCCCTACGTGCCAGAGATCTTGTGGCGCTGGGGCTTAATGGGCAGCGGCTCGGACTTAGCCTGAATTCAAAGAAGGTGAAACAGCAGGTTGATGCCATGCTCAAAGAAGTGGGCGCAGAAGCGTTCGCCGATAAGCGTATTGGTAATCTTTCCGGTGGCCAGCAGCAGCGAGTGCTTATCGCTCATGCCCTGATCCGCCGTCCTCGTTTACTCTTACTCGACGAACCCCTGGCGAATCTTGATATTCGCAGTGTGTCTGAGATTGTGGCGCTGTTGCGCCACCTTTCACGCGCCCATCAGGTCACTATTCTTCTGTCGGCGCATGATATGAATCCGCTGCTGTCATCCATGGACAGCATCGTTTACCTCGCCAGTGGCCGTGCTGCAAGCGGAAAAACTGATGACGTCGTGCAAAGCCGCGTGCTAAGCGAACTCTATGGCCATCCGATTGAGGTTTTACGGGTCATGAACCGTGTACTGGTGATTGCCGCCAACGCCTCTAGTGAACCGTGCGCCCTTTCTATGCCTGATGAAAACCTGATGAAAGTATGATTTTTCTATGAATTCCCTGATAAATTTCTTAGTAGAGCCGGGGTTTTTTACCAGTGCGCCCGTGCATACCGCGCTCATTATTGGCGGCGGTACCGCTGTCGTTTCCGGCGTGGTCGGCGTTTTTACCGTTATTCGTGGTCAGTCTTTTGCAGGGCACGCACTGGCCGACGTCAGCAGCGCGGGCGGTGCACTCTCTTTTTTGTTGGGCATTAACCCGCTGATTGGCCTACTCGGCATGGCGCTAATCGCTTCATTTAGCATGGAGCTGGTTGATATTCGCCGCGCACGTGAGCGTGACCTAATGACCGGCATCGTGCTAGGTGCGGGGCTCGGACTGGCGGCACTGTTGCTCTATTTTGACGTCACCAGCCATAGCACCACCGGTGCGGCCATCACTGTGATGTTTGGCTCGATGTTTGCTATACCCGCTTCAATGATACCGCTGGCCCTGTGGCTTGGGGGCGGCGCGCTGGGGGTTATCGGTATTATTTATCGCCCCCTGCTGCTCAGCTCTCTCGACAAAGAGTTGGCCGAAGTGTTGGGCGTTAATACTCGCCTCGTGTCACTTATTTATCTGTCGCTGTTATCACTGGCGGTTACGCTTTCGGCCATGACAGTGGGCGCCGTGCTTTCCACTGCCCTGCTGATTGGCCCCGCGGCTGTCGCGCTCAGGCTCACCCATCGACCGTTTACAGCGGTTCTACTCGCCGTGATTATCGGCCTTGCAGCAACGTGGGGGGGTATTGCGCTGGCCTACGACAGTTTTTACTGGACGCCGGGTCACGGTTGGCCGGTCAGTTTTTTCATTGTGGCGTTGATTTTCATCGCCTATCTGGCCGCTACTCACCTTATCCCCATCAGGAAGCAGTAACATGTTCTCCAGTTTTATGATTAACACTTGGGTCGTCGTGACATTGGTGGCAATTGTCGCAGGTTTTGTCGGATTTTTTATCGTGCTGCGCGGTGCCTCGTTCGCCGCTCATGCTCTTCCCCTTGGCACTTTTCCCGGTGCTGCGCTGGCCAGTTTACTGGGCATAAACAGCTTTATAGGACTGATTACGTTTGCCGGTCTCGGGGTGATAGGTATCAACCAACTGGCGAAAAATGGTCGTCACGAAGTGGCAACCGCCCTGACGCTGGTGATGTTGTTAAGCCTCGGCACGGTATTTTTAAGCATGAGCAGCCAGTATTCACAGCAGGTTTATGCCCTGCTGTTTGGCGAAGTGCTGGGCGTCAGCAGCGCTGAACTTGTGCCGGTAGGCATCACCAGCCTGTTGGTGATAGGGCTGACTGCGAAGCTGTTTTACTCACTGGTAATAAGCTCAGTTTCAGCGGAGTTAGCCGAAGTTCAAGGCGTTTCAGCCAAAAAAATGGAGTTGTTGTTTTTGGCTATTTTGGCGCTATCAACCGCCATGGCGTTGCCCGTGGTTGGCGCGCTATTGGTATTCAGTCTGATGGTAGGTCCCGCCGCGGTGGCACGCACGCTGACTTCGCGACCTATAGCAGCCGTCTTACTCTCGATTGCCATCGCTCTTTTAACCGTCTGGCTCGCAATCGCGATTTCTTATGAAACCAACTGGCCAGTTGGATTTTTTGTTGGTGGATTTGGGGCACTTTTTTATGGCATCGCGAAGGGATATGCTGCCCTGAGGGGCAGCTAAAAAGCGCGATGAGATCTGCGGTTAAGACACTTCTTCATGAAACGCGGCGGTTCTTTTTTTCCAATAGGCCGAGGTACGTATGGCATTAATGTTGTGACCTTTTTCCTCAACAAAAATGTTGCGCAGCGCCTTAATAATCGAGGCCTCGGCGGCACACCATACAAAGCCTTCACCTGCCGCAAGCTGATGATTGATAGCCCATTCCGTTAGCTGCTCTGGGGTGTCCACCCAAATAATTTCAGGATTTGCCTGTGAGCTAAATGTGAGACGATCCTGCTTGTCGGCAGCCAAGGCAACGACGGTAACGCGCGTCCCAGCCGGTAGCTCTTCTAAACGACGCGCAATGGCCGGAAATGCCGTTTCGTCACCCAGCATCAACTGCCAGTCATAATCCATTGGGATAACCCGAGAACCCCGCGGACCGGCTATAAAAGCTTTGTCACCGGCTTTAACATTTTCTGCCCACTGGTTGGCAGGCCCTTCTCCGTGCATGGCGAATTCTATAACCAACTCTTTTTTAACATTGTCGTATGAACGCGGTGTGTAATCGCGCATCGCCGGTTCGGCCGCCTCGGGATTAACAATAAATTTTATGTGGTCATCAAATGATGCACTGATAAAATCAGCCAGCGAATCACCGGTGAGGGTGATGCGTTTAAATCCCGGACTGATTTGCTCAACGTTCACCACGTCAAGCTGGCGGCGTTTTATTTCATGACGAATGAGTTGCACGCGGCTGATGGATAAATTGTCGGTCATGGTAAAATTGTTCCACTTGGTTGATAATATCAACAATCTAAATGAGAATAGGAGACATTGTCAACTAATGAGTGAATCCCACAATGACGATGTGCTGTGGATAATGCATATGATTATGCATCGCTATCGCGCCAAACAGTTTGAGCTCCTGCGTGATGGAAACTATGACATCACCCATATGGAAGCCAAAGTTTTAAGTTATCTTGGCCGTTATCCAGGCGCTGTACAGGGCGATTTGTCACGTTTTATGGAACGAGATAAAGCGCAACTTGCCAGGCTTATCAAGGGCCTGCGCGACAAAGGCCTACTAACCAGCGACCCCGACGCAGACGACCGCAGAATTATGCGTTTAACGCTCACTGAAGCCGGACGTGAAGTGAAAAAAATTATGCATCTGCAGGGGCAAGAGCTTAAAAAAGTCGCCATTGAAGGACTGAGTGAGGAAGAGCATCAGCAGTTGCTTAGCCTGGTCCGCCGTGTGTACGATAATTTTGAGCGGCAGTAAACAGGTTAGGCTATGGACTAAAACTCAAAAAAGAGCATAAAAAAACCTATGACTGAAAAAGTCATAGGCTCCGCAACTGGGATAAAAATCACATTCGACAAGACCGGGGAGATCTCAACAACGTTACTGCTCTTACTTCAGGAGAAAATCATCTTACCGCTTACCACTCGAGCTGTTTAAATAGCACAGCTCATTCCAATAACTGCGACGTAATAGCCGCTGATATTGACTACTTCTGGCGATACCAGGAAGGGTCAATATTTCCGAGTTCGATGCCATATAAGGATCCTGTAACAAGAAGCGATTCAACTAACCGTGAGCTATCCGCAGGAGACCGTGAAAAGAATGTCGCAGAACATCGGCGCTTAATGCTTTGCCACAAAGAATTGGTGGATAAATTTTTAGCCATCACACACTCCTTATTTACCGATTTGTTTGGGGCGTATTCCCCGTCGACTGGAAACAGTAAACCAATAAACCGCTGCTAATTGAACTAATCCTTTTAACTTTGCTTATCTGTAAAACGGCATAACGACACACCGTATTCAGCAAGATATATTTAATGTTTAGTCAAACCCTCCAAACCATTTATTTTCCGGCATTTAGTTTAGAAGCATCTAAAAACACAGTAAGGAAATCAATAATTACAGACTAACTTCATACTGCACCTAACAATAACTTGCCGTACATTAATCAAGATGTGAGACTTCTTAAGTCAACCAGATTTTATTAATGTCGACGCCAGCCTTTTAAAATAAACTCATTTCATACCTTACAAATAGTTCATGCTTTAGCGAGACAAGCTTGAACATAACAAAGGATTTATCTATGCCACATAATATTATGAGCATCATGGGTTATGTTGGCAGTATCGCCTCTCGAATATATCCAGCCTTTAATCAACTTTTCATGAATGATATACAAGTACAAAATACCCACCACGTCCCTCTCAGCAGTAACCAATACACGCTTGATAAAGCGCTAGAGAAGTATGAGGAACGTGACAAATTGCAGTTAGAAGCGCGTGAACAGACTCAATAATATAACCTGTTGCGGTATTGCATAGTGCAGATACGGCAACAGGTTAGCGATATTTTTTAAGTCATTACTCCCGGCGCAGGCGACGTGAAATCACATTACCGACTGATTGAAGGCCTTGAACCACAATAATCAATACCACCGCAGTAGAAACCGTGGCAAAGGTGTCAAAGCGCTGATAGCCGTAAGTAATGGCCAAGTCCCCGATGCCACCGCCGCCTACGGTTCCCGCCATCGCGGTGGCGCCAATCAGGCCAATCGTTGCGGTAGTCAGTGCTAAAACGAGTGAGGCCAGTGCTTCAGGCAGTAAAAAGTGCCAAATTGCCTGCAGCGGCGTCGCGCCCATGGATTTCGCCGCCTCAATAATTCCCGGATTAATTTCCAGCAGCGAGCTCTCAACCAGACGCGCAATATAGGGGGCAATAAATATAATGAGTGGCACAATAGCACCCGCGGTACCAATAGTGGTATGTACCACCAAACGAGTAAACGGGATGATAGATATCATTAAGATGATAAACGGCAGGGAGCGTACAATATTGATAATAGGGTTGATTACCGTATAGAAAAATCGATTATTTACCAGTCCGCCCGGACGAGTAATGACCAATAAAATACCCAGTGGCACGCCAAGCAGTGAGCCTATCAGCAGAGAAACGCTGACCATTAATAGCGTGTCCTGCATCGCGGCAATAAATTGGTCCAAGGTGATAGCGGTCTCAAACATTAATGCAACTCCTCTACCCGCACGCCGCAGCTTTGCAAATAAACAATGGCATTGTGCAGCAGTTCTGCATCACCGGTTAACTGAATTATCATAAACCCAAGAACGGTTTCCTGAACTTCTGACATGCTGGCGAACAGGATATTAAATTCTACACCGTAGGCCTTAATCATCTGATAAATAACCGGCTGACCTGCGGTTTCACCTAGAAACTCCAGACGATAACGGCGAACGCGGTTATTATCGACCGGCGGAGAATCGATACTTTCCGGTAGGCTGTCGTGAACCAGCGTGCGAACAAAATTTAGCGTGGTGGGATGCTTGGGCTGACCAAAAACGTCAAGTACGTTGCCATGTTCCACAATGCTGCCATTTTCCATCACTGCCACTTTATTGCAGATTTTTTGGATCACCGACATCTCGTGCGTAATCACCACCAGTGTCACATTAAACTGCTGACTAATACGTTTGAGAAGTACCAAAATCTGCGAGGTTGTTTGCGGGTCCAGCGCCGACGTGGCCTCGTCGCAGAGTAGAATCGAAGGGTTGGTGGCCAGTGCCCGGGCAATGCCAACACGCTGTTTTTGGCCACCGGACAGCTCGGCAGGATAACTGGCTGCACGATCTGCCAGGCCGACAACTTCAAGCAGTTCGTTAACACGCTCGCTGATAAACGCCTTACTTTTCCCGGCCAGAATCAGTGGAATAGCCACATTTTTCCATACAGTTTTCGACTCAAGCAGGTTGAAACCCTGGAAAATCATGCCAATATCTTTTTTCATCTCTCTAAGTTGCTTCGGGTTAAAATCGCCAATAACCTTACCCTTAACGACGACTCTGCCCGAGGTGGGTGCCTCAAGCGCGTTGATAAGCCGTACTAACGTACTTTTACCCGCGCCGCTGTAGCCAATAATGCCGTATATATCCCCCTGTTCTATTTTTAAATTGATATTATTAAGTGCCCGTGTGGTTTTACCTTTGCGCTGAAATACTTTATCAACGTCCTGCAGCTCTATCATTGCCCTGCCCCGATAATTAATGCATAACCATCGACTCGCCGGCGAGTCAGCGTGACCGGCGAGTCAAATATATTTTTTATTTTAAATAGTCTGGCAGCAGGTAGCCCTGATACTGCTCAGTGGACAAGATGTAGTGCTTAAACTCTGCTGAGTGATAACCGGCGATAATATCTTTGGCAAACTGCGCATCTTTATTCTTACCGGCGATAGTCACCACGTTAATAAAGCCTTTGACCGGATTTTCAAGTTTGAGCGCACTGTTGAGCTTTATCCCGCTGGACACGGCAAAGTTGCCTTGAATAGCACCGTAGTCAACGTCCGGCAGGGCGCGAACTTGCTGCGCATTGTCCATTTCTTTAAATACCAGCTTATACGGATTTTCAGTGATATCTTTTTGCGAGAAGGTCGCCGGGTCTGATTTTGGGGAAATTTTTATCCAACCCAGGTCCTGAAGCAGCAGTGCAGCACGGTATTCGTTCGAGGCCTGATTGGGTACCGAGATGGTTTCACCGGCTTTGGGGATTTCACCCTTCTGGTGTTTATTGGAGTAGAGGCCCATAGGTGGGGTAGGAACTTGCACAATACCGATATTATTAATGCCAAGCCGTTCATTAATAGCCTGCAGATAAATAGGATGCTGCATAATATTACCGTCAATAGCACCGGTATCAACGGCATTGTTGACCTGAATACCGTCACTAAAGTCTTTGTAGACCAGCTTGTAACCTTTGGCTTCCAGGAAGGGACCTACGCCCTTGGCAAATTGCTCCTGATAGGGTCCTGGATTAAATCCGAGGGTAATGGTTTTTTTAGTATCATCTGCGGCATGCCCTGCTGAACTTACTGCCATTAATAATAAAGATGCCAAAAACGTAATCTTACCTGTCGACATACAAATAGCCCTTTTTGATTGTTTATCGTCTAGGGCTATCCAATCATATTGGTTCTCGGGAGCTAAACAATTAAAACAGAATAGCTAAGCCATTTATTATCTAATAAATGGCTTAGCAGCATGTTTATTCAGGAAACGAGAATATCAGCGTAAAAACGCTCGGCCACGTCAGGATGCGAGCGCAAACGCCCTTTCAGATAGTTCCAGCCAACGTCGCGCAACAGAGGGTTTTGCGGATCACTTTCAGGGCCATTTGCCTGAGCCGCCAACTCTGCCGGCAGCTGAAATACCGGCACGATTGCGTCAAGCTTGGCTCCGAGGAAGAAGGCTAGCGAAAGACGTTCACTTTCTGCCGGTGGCGCTATAACACGGTGCACGGTAGCGCGCAGATAACCGTTGGTCGCCAACTCAAGCAGCTCACCAATATTAACCACAAATGTGCCCTCAATCGGCAATGCGTCTACCCAGCGGCCGTCCTCTACCTCCACCTGCAGTCCTTTTTGTCTGTCTTGCAGCAGGAAGCTTAGAAAACCAGAATCTTTGTGTGCGCCCACGCCCTGATTACTTTCGTCGGCACCTCTTCCCGGATAACGAATCAGCTTAATATGCTCATTGGGCTTATCGCCATAAAGAGGATCAAAAGCGTCTAGCGGAAGAGACAGCGCCTCGGCAAAGGCGCGAAGAATTTTAAGCGACATGCCAGTCATCGCTTTTTGCCAGTTTAACAGCAGCGGTTTAAGCTCAGGCAGCGTTTCAGGCCACTGATTGGGTCCCTGAAGTCGTGACCAGGCCGGTGAGTTTTCGTCCTGTACTATGGGTAAACGCTCGGCACCGAGATCAAACTGTTCACGCCAGTCTGGCTGTCCACGCGTACGCTCGGAGGCGGCGCGATTGTAACCACGGAAATGCTTGGAATTGACCATAGCAACCCGGTCTTTTTCTGGCTGAGGCAGCGCAAAAAAGTGTCGGGAAGTGGTCTGTACTTGAGATAGCAGCGTTGAATCAATGCCGTGGTTTATTAGATAAAAGAAACCAACATCACGCGCGGCAATGCGAAGTTCTTCAAGAAATTCAGTACGTTCATTCGAACTGCCGTCGAGTTTTGACAGGTCAATGAGGGGAATTGTTGAAACGATAGAATGAGACATAACCTACTCCATAGTTAATCTCTGTAAACTCTATCATTGCAAAACAGACGCCCTAAAGGATTTAAAGTGCATTACTTATGCAGCTATATTTATATATGTCGATGATGTTAAGTCACATTTCATTTCAAAACTAAAGGAAATGAAGCATCAATCTTGATATAACCTCATGATTTCATCACTTTTCATTGTTAATCCTAGCCAGGTAATCAGAAATTCCTCACGAATTTAATGAATACTCAGAATTCTTACTTACACTCAGATTCTTATTATCAGCAGGTGATTACATGAACCGTCGTAATTTTATTATTGGAGCAAGCGCAGTATTTCTTGCTGGGTGCGTAAACGCAAAAAAACGGCATCTGAGTGAACCGCAGACAGCCGAATCACTGCGGCTCTGGCCTTCAACACCTCCCGGCGGCGGTGGACCCGTTGGGCCAATGAAAATCAGTAAGCGTGGGGCCGTTAGCAACGTTAGCACTCCACATCTCACCGTTTATCAGCCAGAAAATCCAAACGGCTCGGCCATGCTGATCGCCGCCGGTGGAGGCTATAAACGTATAGAAATGGAGTCTGAGGCTCATCCTGCCGCACAGTGGCTCAGCGAAAGAGGCATCACTGCCTTTGTGCTTACCTATCGTTTACCGAACGAAGGTTGGCAGGCGGGCGCAATGGCTCCTTTGCAGGATGCACAACGTGCGCTGCGGTTAATTCGTGCGAATGCCAATAAATATGGCATCCGTAAAGATAAGCTTGGCGTTTTGGGCTTCTCGGCCGGTGGGCATTTATTGGGTATGGCCTCGGTGCGGGCTGATTTTCAGTCCTACTCGGCAATCGACGAGATTGACAACCACAGTGCAAAACCAGATGTTAGCGCGCTTATCTATCCGATAATTACGCTCGAAGCACCCTATTCCGATACGTCAACGGCGCATATTCTGGTTGGCAGGCACGCTGACGAGCGAGAAGCGGCGCGGTGGTCAGTACAAAACTTTGTCACGCCACAGACGCCGCCCATGTTCTTAGCGCAGGCCAAGGACGACCCAATATCCAATCCGATGAATACCGTTATCATGAAAGAGGCCTGCGATAAAATGCACGTTCCCTGTGAACTGCATCAGCTTGCCAGCGGCGGTCACGGTTTTGGTATGGGCAAACCCGGAACGCCGACTGAAATCTGGCCGCATTTTTATCGCAACTGGTTACAGCGTGAAGGCGAGCTGAGTTAAGTTTTTACGGCCCCGTAACCCGTGACTGCTGCGGATGAGAAACAAAGATGCTTACGCAGGCCAGTAATGCCAGTACACCGCCCAGAATGAACGCTGCGGCGGTGCCCTGCGTATCGGCCAGCACGCCACCGAAAAAGGCACCACAGGCCAGGGCAATCTGAAATACACAAACCATCAGTGCCGAGCCACTTTCAAACATGGCAGGCGAGGCCTGATAAATCCAGATATTAAGGCATACCGGCAGCGCACCAAATGCCAGCCCCCAAAGAATAACTAACGTCGACGCGGCGGTAACGCTGCTGCTAACCTGCGAAGCGATTAACACCGAGAGTGCCAGCAGTAATACGTTGCCTAAAAATGCACGCCTCACGCCAAATTCACGCACGGTCACTTCCGTAAGGAAAGTTCCGATTAGTCCTGCAACGCCGTAGCACATCAGCAGCAGCGAGATATCGGACGCAGACAATCGCACTTGAAATCGCAGCCATGGTTCGAGGTAGGTGTAGGCGGAAAATTGCGCGGAGGCCATGAAAATGCCAATAATCAGTCCTCGGCGCACCCCTTTAATTTTTGCCACGGTCAACAAAGAACCTAAACCCAGCGAGTTTTTGGCAGGCAGTGAAGGCAGTGCAAACCATTGATAAACGAATACTGCAACGGCCAAAACAGTGTTCATGGTAAAGGCCATACGCCAACCGAAAAGCTCGCCGATAAACGCGCCGGCGGGAACGCCCGCTACCGTTCCCACGGCTACACCGGCGCTGATCAGTGAAATAGCCCGAGCGCCCTGCGCTTCACTTACCATCCTTCTACCCGCTGGAATAGCGAAAGCCCAGAACCCCCCCACGCCGAAGCCCAGAATAAATCGCCCAAGTAACAGTGCGGGAAAACTGTGAGCAAACATGGCGATGGCATTTGAGACGATAATGCTACCTGACAGCATCAGTAATAATGTTCGGCGGTTCAAGCGCCGGGAAAACAGCATCAACAGCGGAGCGGCTAAAGCAGCCACCAGACCGGGTAGCATAATGGCCCATCCGGCCTGCCCCTCGCTAACGCCAAGGGCATGCGCAATAGGGCTCAGCAGGCCAATCGGTAAAAACTCGGTGTTGACCAGAATAAAGGTCCCGCACGCAAGCGATAATACCGCCAGCCAGCGGTGCATTGACGAGGTTTGTGGTTCAGACTCGAGGGTGGTGCATTCAGACATTATTATTATTTCCGCAGGTATTTTACAGTTATCAAACGTGATACCTGTCACAACGTCAAGCCGCCTCCGCACATATTGTCACGTAATTAAACATTCAGACATCCATCAGTTTGTGTGTTTTCTAGGGCTGTTACGCCCTGTCAGGCGATTTCTGCAGAGGGGCTTATATTGTGGCTTGGTTTAAAAATATATAAGTATGTTGTAACTAATTTGCCGTTAAAACAATCTTCAGCGCACCGACCGTTGTTTTTTACCAATTCTAGTTCGTTGCGTTTATCGATTATTCAGCCAGCCAATCATCTCTTCACAAAATTTCGCGGGTTGTTCAAGCGGGATCATATGGCCACAGTTTTCAATCACCCGCAGCTCAGCACCTGGGATGTTTTCCTGCAGTTCCTCAGACTCCTGCAGGCTGCGCATACGATCGTTTTTGGCCGCAATAATCAGTGTTGGGCAGTGAATTTTCGCCAACAAATCAGTGTCAGCATTGCGGTCTAACCGAGACTGGCGAACAAAAACATCATAACCAAGCCTCTGCCCCATTCCTTTCAGGCGCTGGAGCAACGCGGGATCGCGGCTGCGGTCTTGATGGAGTGAATAGCCGAGCGAAACATTACTCAGGCCATTATACGAATGCGGCGTGACGGCATCGGCGGCACTGGCCTTAGTGCGTTGCTGCTGCTCGGAGTCAGCACGGCTTGAAGTGGCCGCTAAAATTAACGATGTGACACGCTCAGGGATACGCTGAACTATTTTGCGGGCGATGTAGCCGCCCATGGAAAACCCGAGCAGCGCGAACGTCGGCGGACAGCATTTGATAATGCGCTCCGCCATGTCGTCCATGCTCTCGCCCTGGTCCAACTGGGCAAAAGTCAGTACGCCGCCGTGGCGTTGCAAAGGTTCGACCATGTCATCCCACAGCCGGTCATCGGTCATATATCCGGGGATCAGTACAATATTACCCAACACCATAATGTTGTTCATTCCGTTAATTCATTCAAAAAATGTATTATTTAGGCCTATGCTACGTTCTCGGTCAGTGAAAATCCACGGATTGGCAGTTGAGGACTGTTGGCACAGTCAGAGAGGTAACGTGCCGGTGGTTTGCCCTGCGCTTTGCGAAACATAGTGACGAAGCTGCTGGCGCTTTCATAGCCCAAATCCAGGGCTACGGTTTGCACGCTGGCACCCTCAGACAATTTCTGCAGCGCCAATATGACGTGCAGCTGCTTGCGCCAGCGGTGCACACTGACCCCGACCTGACTGGTAAAAGTACGGGTCAAGCTGCGCTCACTCATGCCGATCCGTCCCGCCCACTCTGCCAACGTAGACTTGTCGGCCGGATCCTGCAGCATACCGTCAGTCAGTTGACGCAGTCGATTATCGCGCGGCAGCGGCAGGTATAAATCCTCCACTTTTGCTACGGCAAGCTGATCGAGCAGTACGTTAATCATCTTGCCCTCAGGGCCCTGTTGGTCATAAAGCAACGGGAAATGTGCAGCATGCAGCAGCAGCTCACGCAGTAAAGGGGTAACAGAAAGCGTACAGCAGGTGGTCGGCAGATAAAGATTGGCATCCGGCTCAACGAACAGGCTGTAGCACTGATTGACGCCCGTACCTCGCGCGGAATGCATAACCTCGCTGGGGATCCAGATAGCACACTGCGGCGGCACCACCCAAACACCCTGCTCCAACTCACAGCTGATAATGCCTTCCAGCGTATAAATAAGCTGCGCTTTGCGGTGACGATGCATGGCTTTTTCCCACGCGCCGTTGGCCCTTGACGCACCTAAGGCAACCACTGGACGGTCGATATCATCGATTGCAACACGATCGCAATCATTGGTCCCACACTGAATGATTGGCATTGTTGTTTAAGATTCCGTTAAGGTTTGGCTGATTTGATAAATAATATGGCTGAATTGCGCATTGTAGTCCAGCGTGAGGAGTGGCTAAATGTCATCCTTCAACGGGGGAATCAAAATATGTATCACGAAAGTATTGTCAGTGAACTGTTGGATTGGATTGAACATAACCTGGATCAGTCCTTAACATTAGATACCATTGCCGCGAAATCGGGCTACTCGAAATGGCACCTGCAACGCCTGTTCAAAAGTTTTACCGGTCAAACGCTGGGGACTTACACTCGCCAACGCCGCCTGACGATGGCAGCTACCGAACTAAGATTGACGCAAAACTCGGTTCTGCGCATCGCCGATAAATACCAGTTTGACTCTCAGCAGACGTTTACCCGCACTTTCAAAAAGCAGTTTAACACCACCCCTGCGGTTTATCGCCGTATGGAAAGTTGGCCGAGTCAGGGTCTGTGCCCGAAAATCGAGCTGGAGGAGAGTGATACTCAGCCGGTTGCAATTTTTGAACCGCAACAGCCAAAGCCGGAGTTCGAGTGGATGGGAATAAAGCCTGCGCCAAGCTATAACTGTCAAAAAACCGCCTGGCCGAAATGGATAAGCCCTTTAGACGGCGTCACGTCAAAATCCTGCTAATCAGTGGGCATGGGAGAAGACTTTTTATTCTCCCGGCCCCCGCTGCACATCTTAATCATTTAGTGGTATGAAAGCCTGGATCATATTCATGCGGTCGCGTTCAATAGCCGTTTTTTGCATGCATTTGGCGAAGGCGTCGGTGCCTTTCTGATAGCCATATTGCGAACAACGTTGCCTGTCTTGATGAAGCTGCATATTCTGTAAACCACAGCCTGATAGCAAGGTCACTGCGCTGAGCATAACCGTAATCACAATCATTTTTACGTTTGTCATCTTTCCCGCCTCAAAGGTTTTTAGAAAAAACAAACGCGACTTATCAGAGGGTTAACTGGAGATTATTCCGCTTTAGCCGCGCTCGTTTTAATGCGATTAAGATATAGCGGAGGCGATCGCGAAGCTATCTGACAAGTACGGAATATGGGCAGGTTTTAGGAAAGGGAGTATGAGGAAGGGTGCTGTCTACATGGCATTGCCCGACCATCCGCCTATCGGGGAGAGCCGGGATGGGAAAGTGTTAAATCAACCTTGGCATTTCAATTCGCTATTGCAGCGGTTCGAATTTCAATGCACTTAATGGCTGGACTTTGTCCTGACGCACCATTTTATAGGCCGTATTTGGGCCAATCCATTTGTCCCAAATTTTGTCTATAGTGCCCTCATCGTCCATCGTCTTCAGGCTGGCGTTAACCTTGGCCAACAAAGCCGGTTCGCCCTGTTTCATTCCAATGCCAATCGGCTCTAACGCCATCGGGAATGAGGTCATCGCCAGGTCGACACCTCCGTTCTTCGCCAACTCAATCATTTTAATCGCCGTCATGGTATTAGTTACAAAGCCGACGGATTTGTTCTGCTGCAGTGCCAAATAGGCAGACGCCGTATCCTGGAAGGTAATGGCTTTCGCACCCGCCAGATAAATAGACTGCTCTGATGTCGTGCCTTTGGTGGCACTGATTCGTTTGCCTTTAAAGAAGCTTTTGGGCTCTGCCGCGTTGGGCGCTTTCACCACCAGATTTTCTTGCGCCACATAGTAAGGGTCGCTGAATTGAATCTGCGAGGCGCGGGTTTTGGTGTAAGCCAGATTGGCAATCAGTACGTCAACGCGGCCGGTGGTTAGCACGGGAATACGCGCCTCAACCGAGGTCGGCATCAGGTTCAACTTCAGCCCCATCTGCTTGGCAAGCGCGGTGCATAAATCTACGTCCATCCCCGCTAACTGACGCGTTTGTGGGTCTGGTGAAGAAAACGGTGGCACGTCAGAATACACGCCGCAGTTAAGCTGGCCGCGCGCCTGAATATCACTCATCATATCCGCCTTTGCAGCCAAAATGGTCAAGGCAAGCGGGCTGAGCAGGAGAACCAACGACAGATTTTTGAGTTTCATAAGCATCTTACCCCGATAGTGTTTAGGTTAAGTGACAGCGTCACGAATTATTTCAAAAGTGCAGGTACTATTGGGGCATCGCTCCCCGGCGAACCGTCAGTGTTGTCGTAAATCGCTCAGAAAACGCTGAGCACGCTCATGCGAAGGCCGGGTAAAGAAGCGCTCTGGGGGGGCTTTTTCCAGAATTTGACCGGCGTCCATAAACCAAATAGTGTCGGCCACCTCACGGGCAAAGTTCATTTCGTGGGTGACGCACATCATGGTCATCCCCTCCTGCGCCAGTCCACGCATCACGCTTAGTACTTCGCCCACCATCTCCGGGTCGAGTGCGCTGGTCGGTTCATCAAACAGCATCACCGGCGGCTTCATGGCCAGCGCTCGCGCTATTGCCACGCGCTGCTGCTGCCCACCAGAAAGCTGCAAGGGATAGGCGTCAGCTTTGTGTGAAAGCCCAACTCGCTCGAGCAATATCATCGCCTCTTTCCTCGCCTGTGCCTTGCGCACGCCGAGCACTTTAATCGGAGAGATCATCACATTATCCAGCACCGAAATATGCGGAAAGAGGTTGAAGTTCTGAAAGACAAAGCCAATTCGGGTACGCAGTTGATTCAGCCGCGTGCTGGTACCGTTAATGTCCAGACCTTCAAACAGAATTTGACCGTTTTGAATTGGCTCAAGACGATTCACCGTGCGGATGAGCGTGGATTTTCCAGAGCCGGAAGGCCCGCACACCACCACCACTTCACCGCTGCGGATCTCCGCGCTCAGGTCGGTCAGAGCCTGATATTCGCCATACCATTTATTGACCTGGTTAAACATAATAAGCGGGGTCATCTCTGCTCCTTATTGGGTAATTTCTGGGGTTAATGCAGCAGTCGCACTCAACGGCTGCCCCCCTTGATGACGTGTACGTTGACGGGCAATGCGCTTTTCCAACGTATTGGCCAGCCAGGTCAAACTCGAACAAATGACGTAGTAGCTGAGTGCAACTATCGCAAATACCTGAAAAGGTTTAGTCAACAACTGGTTACTGACCTGATTTGCCGCAAAAGTCAGCTCCTGTACGTTGATAACGTAGCCCAACGTGCTGTCCTTGATGATCGAAACCAACTGACTTATCAGGCTCGGCAACATATTGTACAAAGCCTGCGGTAAAATAATCAGCCGGAAGGTTTTGAAATAACTCATGCCCAGCGCCCGTGATGCTTCGTACTGACCAGATGGCAGCGCCTGAATGCCGCCTCTGACGATTTCGGCGATGTAGGCGCTTTCATAAATCACCAGCGTGCAGGCCATGGTCGCGAAACCGTTGATATCGTGCCCCAGCAGCATGGGGACGCAAAAGTAGGTCCAAAACACTACCATCATCAGCGGAATGCCGCGGAATACATACACCCAAACCGCCGCGACTCTGCGTACTGTCTTGAAAGGCGAAATTCTTGCCATCGCCAGCGCAATCCCCAACGGAAAGGCAAACAGCATCGCAACCACTGACAGCAGCAGCGTATTTGCCAGTCCACCGAGCGAACCGTGCGGATACTGCCCCACTAAAAACAGCATCCAGTATTGATGCACAATGCTAAAGAAATCAGCCATCTCCTCTTACCTCGCCACAGCGCGCTGAAAACGTTTGGCGATTAACGCGCCGCCGCCCATTAACAGCAGAGAGAAAAACAGGTACGCCATCGAGGCAACCAGGTAAATTTCAAAGGTTCTGAAGGTCATATTTTCGATTTCGCGGGTCACGTAGGTCAGCTCGGCCACGCCAATCACCATCGCCAGGCTGGTATTTTTAAACAGTAATACCGTGTGGTTAATAAGCGACGGCAGCGCGTTACGCATGCCCTGAGGCAGAATAATCAGCCTCATCGACTTCATATAGCTCATGCCCAGTGCGCGCGATGCCTCGGTTTGACCTGCAGGAATGGCGCGCAGACCGCTGCGAATATCCTCGGAGAAGTACGCGGCCTGACACAGCCCCAGCGCAACCATCGAGAAGATAAATTCGGCATTCTGATTATTTATCCAATCCTGCAGCGCCTGCGGCAATAGCGTTGGAATCGCGAAATACCACATCATCAGTTGCACCAGCGTTGGAACGTTGCGATGGTAAGAGACATAGAGGCTGACCAGCGCGACGGCGATACGCTTCTCCGTCAGGCGGATAATCACCAGCAACAGCGCCAGAATCATCGCCAATATCCAGGCACCGATCGCCAGCTTTAACGTCAATTCGATGCCGGTTATCAGCATGTCGCCATACTGGCCCTGCATCACCGCCGCTATGTCAAAACCGTTTTTCACTGCAGCCATCGCGCCCCCCTTTCAGCCGAATAATCCTTGCCATACTTAGCGAACGTCATCAGGTCGCATGGTTGAAAGGCCGCCTGGCACCTGCAGAGTTGGCGTAATTTCAATATTGCCGATGTTGACCGCAACCGGCATTGCCAGCGCAAAGGCCACAGTGTCAGCAATATCTTTTGCGGTTGGCAGCTCAAAACCATCAATAAACTGCTTTTTCGCCCCTTCTTTATCGCCAGACACGTTGCCAAAAATGTCAGTTGCCACGCGGCCTGGACATATTTCGGTCACCCGAACGCGCTTTCCATAGCAGTCAACGCGCAGCTGGCGTGAAAGTGCGTGAACGCCGGCTTTAGTCGCGTGATAAATCGAGTTGCCGCCAAAGTTATAAATAGCGGCAATAGACGTAATGTTGATGATGTGTCCACGATCGCGCGCCATCATTCCCGGTACGGTGAGGCGGCAGAGGTGCAGCACCGCGCGCAAGTTTACGTCGACCTGCGTGTCTACATACTCTTCTTTGGCAGTGGCAATTGAACCTGGATGTGAAATACCGGCGTTGTTTACCAGTACATCAACCTCAATTTCACTGCACAAGCGGGTCAATGCCTCGACGTCGCTGACATCAATAACATGAGGAATACAGCCGGTTCGTGCAGCGAGCGTCTTGAGTTCGCTTTCGCGACGAGCGACGGCGTGAACAGTCAATCCTTCGCTGCACAAACGCTCAACGATTGCTTCACCCATTCCTGCTGAAGCGCCTGTCACCAACGCGACTTTATAATCTGAAAACGGCATAAAAATTCCTCTTTGAACATGTCCATTAAATGCCTGTCTGACGTTTAATGGGGGATTAATTCGAATGTATCGGGTAACGGTGTTAACGGATAAGACTGAAAGGGTGTGTGGCAATAAGGCCATCTTATGAACCCTGCTAATCAAACTCACTCCGTTGTTATATCAGGTAAAAGTTTTAAATATGCGTCGCCAGCTGGCGTGAAATCGAGCGAATTTCACAGCCTGGAGTGTGTTCTATCTCGCGTCTTATTTGCTTCGCCAGCGCCACCGCGCCTTCGGTATCGCCGTGTAAAAGAATTGAGGATATAGGCATCGGGATCGCCACGCCTTCAATGCTGGTCAGCGTACCGTCCGTCAACCACTGGCGAATACGCGCTGTCACCTGCTCTGGGCGGTGTATCACCGCACCCGGTTTGCCGCGACTTACCAGCATTCCGTCGCTGTGATAAGCACGGTCGGCCAGCAGCGTGCAGGCAACCGGCATACCAAGCTCGCGTGCACAGCGCTCTACCGCATTGCCTGCAGTGGTGCTAACAATGAGTTTGGCATCAAACGATTGAACGGCGCGCAACAGCGGCATGGCAAGCGCCTCGTCTTCGGCTGCCATGTTGCCCAGTGCGCCGTGAAAACTCATGTGCGTGAGCGGATAATCGGCCACGCAGGCAAATCCGGCCAATGCGCCGAGCTGATAAATCACATACTGTGCCAGCGTCGCGGTGTCTATTTGCATACGGCGGCGGCCAAAACCTGACAAATCGGGGAAGCCAACGTGCGCACCAAGGTCGATGCCTAGCTCTTTTGCCTTCGCCACGCTTGCAGCCATAATCACCGCATCTCCGGCGTGAAAGCCGCAGGCAATATTGGCGGAGCTTATGACTGACATCAGAGCGCTGTCGTCGGCAATGCGGTAATCGCCAAATCCCTCGCCGAGATCGGCGTTTAAATCGATGAATCGCATTGTTTTTTCTCCTTTATTGGTCATCGGACGGAAGAAGTGTATAAAGCTTTCTGCCGCGCCCGACGCGGTCACCGTTATTCACCGCCAGACAAATAATTTCACCGTCGCGCGGACTGCGAATCGGTAACAGCAGATCACCGGTCTGCAGGAAACCCAGGCAGTCTCCGGCGTTAACCTTATTACCCTGTTCTATTGCGGCTTTTTGCTGCAGCGGATGCCTGTTCCAGAAGCGTCCTTGTTGAATCGCTTTAATGTCCAGCCCCTGTTTTGTTCGCGGGGCCGTAAACAGTTCGTCCTTGTTGGCGCAGTGCAGCCGCAGTGAAAAGTTTTTGCCACTGATTTCTATTTTCCCCAACCCGGACGCCTGCATCTTTTGCGCAATTTTGCGGATTTCGTTAATCGCTAACATTTTTCACCCTGAATACGCGTCGTGGAGCTGCCGAACGGTGCTGTTTTATACGTTCAACAGACGTGATAATTCGCCCGAAACGAGACCGGAAAAGCGCGGAATTGAGAGGTGGGAGATGTTTTCTGCAGCATACACTCACCCTCAGCCGAGCTAATTTGAGAATAACGGCAACTGTAGCGCGCCGTATTCTCAGCCTGAAAGAGGGTTTCCCTGTGTGGTAATAAGACTCTCTTATTAATGATTCAATGCTTAGTGAACCAGCATCAAAGGACGATTGTCCTGAGTGCGTTTTACCATCATCGACAGCATAATGTCTTTTACCGCCTGCGCCGGTGGCGACAGGGAAAGATGGTCAGACATACAGAAAGAAAGCGGTGCCTGAATCGCGGGCGAAACGATGCGCGATAGCCAGACTCCTGGTTGTGAAGCCATTTCGCGCGCTGCTGACTCCGGCAAAATGGTCACACCTAACCCGCTCGTTACCGCAGCATTGAGCGTGGAAGGCGATTCTATTTCTGCAATAATATTGGCCTTCAACTTTTCGCGCTGCAGTGTTTCATCCACCAACCTGCGCACGACGTTGTAAGGCCTTGGCATAAAGAGTTCACGCTTTACCACATCGGCAAGTTCAACGGTAATGTCAGGCGTAGATACCTGCGCCGATCCCACCAAATAAAGGTCCTCTTTCATAAGCGGAACGAATGACAAACCGTGCACCTGGCGATCGCCATAAATCACCGCCATGTCCATGCGCCCGTTCATGATCTGCTCACTCATCGGCGACCCAAAGTTTTCATTGAGATACAGCACAATCCCCGGATGCTGGGCCTTAACCGCTTGAATCAGCGGCATCGCCAGCAGCGACGCTGCGGTGGAAGGCGCAAGCCCGACGCAAACGTGACCACTCAGCGCGCTGCCGGCGTTATCAACGGCACTCTGCGCCTGTTCACACTGGCGAAGAATGGTCTGAGCATGGGCGTAAAGAATTTTTCCGGCTTCGGTCGGGGTGACGCCGCGCTTGGTGCGGATGAGGAGTTGCTGATCAAGTTCGCCCTCCAGCGCCGCCAACTGCTGGCTGAGTGCGGGTTGCGCAATATGCAGCACCTCAGCCGCCTGCGTCAGACTGCCGATATCGACGATTTTTACGTAATATTTTAAACGTCTAAGATTCATGACCGACCCCGTTTTTGAACGCTGCTGACTTATCTGTGCACTGCCAGGTAACCTTTCTACTGCTAACAGGGAAGCAATATTCAGGCCATCAAGGTCGTGTATGAACAAAAAGCGCTAACGTCGTGAAAATCGCGGTCAATTTCGGGCATTAAGTATAAGTAATTGCAATGGATGTGCCGTCTGGCCATACAAGCCAGGTGTTACTTTGTGCCAGGGTTGTTGATGAACTTGCACTTAAAAGGTGCATGCTGGTGAGTCATATGAACCCTATATCTAAGACGCATCCTCTCGCCTGGAGTAATAGATATCGGTAATGAGCCAGAGTTATCGGGCTCAATTGATTATGGGTTTAAATATTTTTTTGTAATCTTCTGACTGCAAGAAGTGTTCTGCTGCACTTTGGGAGCCAAGCATGGAAATGTGTTCTCCATCCAAGGTATACGGCACCATAATATTTTGTTCTTTTGAATAAAATAAACCACTTTTGATAAAGAGACTGTCTCGGGGTATGAAATGAACATTGCTGTATTTTTGAGCCATTGTTTGCAACTTTTGATTTATCAAATCGTCACTTTCGCCAGGAATATTATCCTGAGACAAATCAATCTTCTCATTACGTAAATACTCTCTGTAATAGAGTTGCAAAGGGTCTTGAGTATATTGTTTAGGGATCGGCAGAATAACCACGTTGATACCCTTTTCACTGGCCTGCTTGACCAAATTTTCAACGCTACCCAGTAATCCCTTATTCTCTACGACATCCCATTCATCGGCAAGAATAATGGTTTTGTATAATTTTTGCTTAATGACATTGTGCAAGTAGTGACGATTGCTTAAACATTGCGTATAAGAAATATCTGTTTTAGGCCCTACAAAATTATCTTCTAATATGGGTGAGCACCAATTTGTTGAAACAGAGTTAAGTGATTTTCCGTTTTCATCAAACACTTCATCGAGTAAAGGGTCATACATTCCCGCAAATGACGAGCCGAATAGCAGCGTGTCTGGCGCTTTGCTTTTATCACCTAAAATACACTCAGTGGCCTGCTTGTTATTTGGTTTAAGTGTTTTATCTGAATTAAAGTCATAGAAACAATAGCCGTTTCCACGATAGGGCATCACAATGCGATTTTGCAGGGAATTCAACGCCTGGTGCTGTTCAGGCGTCATAAAAACGGTTAGCTCATTTTGTCCTTTGAAAGCAAAAACTATACTGCCCGCAAGACCCACAATTGCAACATAATGCAGCGGCTTTACCTGTAGTATTGCAGTCCAACGGTCGAAAGATGTAAACCTGAAAGACTCGACAAGTTGATAATTAACAAAGCCGAGCATGATTGAAAGCGGCAGGCCAACGTACAACCAATGACTGATATTGAAGTAGTACCCCACCACCACCACCGGCCAGTGCCAAAGGTAAATTGAGTAAGACCACTTGCCCAGATATCGAAAAATAACATTATCTGTCAGTACACTGCGCTGCCTGTTGGCAATGATAATAAGATAGCTGCCAACTACGGGCACCAAGGCATAGTACCCAGGCCATGGCATGCTGCTGTTCATTAAAAAGTAGGAGAGGCAGATTAACGTTAAGCCAGACAGCTCCACCCCTTTCTTTGAGACCTCTTTTAACGCAATGGGATAAATATACGCCAAACCACCAAACATCATTTCCCAGGCTCGCGTAGGAAATAAATAATAGGCAGGTGTAGGCCATTTTAGGGTGACAAAGATACAGGTGGCAAACCCTAAGCAGGTTCCGACAACTAACAACCGCTTAATCGCGGCCAGGGAAAATAACGTGTTTAAGGCCATCAATATGATGGGGTATATAATATAAAACTGCCACTCTACGGATAATGACCAAGTATGTAAGAGCCATTTTTCTTTGGAGGCTGCATCAAAGTACCCCGCCTCGCGCCAATATATTACATTGGATAAAAAGGACAGACTGCCGCTGACGTGTTTACCCAGCATTCGATAGTCCATCGGGGCAAGATAGAACCATCCGAGAACAAGCAGTACCAGACAGACCACGGCAAGTGAAGGTATTATTCTGTTTGCCCGTGCGACATAAAACTTAAAGAGACTAAAGGGGGGGGGTTCCAGTCCTCTTAATATAATGCTCGTCATTAAAAAACCAGATATTACAAAGAAAATATCAACACCGGCAAAACCACCAGGAACTGATGTTGCGCTGAAATGAAAGATGACTACGGCAATCACGGCAATGGCTCTTAGTCCATTGATATCAGTTCTAAAGTTCAAAGGCTGTACTCATCTTTTTTTGTTGAGTTTCAACATATAGTTGAGTATGAAATATTCGTCAACATTACCTGATACAATTATTGCGAGACTAGGATTAAGTTACGCACGGGATGAAACTAATCTAGAGATTAATAATCATTTTCCGCATTATGGCAATAACTCCATTGCCGCTTAGCTATAATACTTAGGCGCTATTTTGATAAGCCACACCAGCAAGCATTGGAGAGAATTATGACCCGCCGTATCACACAACAGTACAAAGCGTATCGGGACGACATCCGCGATTTGCAGACGCGCAGACCAGTTCCAGGTCCACAGCTGGAACATCTCGACCCTTTTTTATTTCTAAACCATCACGGCCCGCAGGTTTATGCACCCGATAATTTGGGTCTGCCTTTTGGCCCACACCCTCATCGTGGTTTTGAGACCGTTACTTTTATTTTACGCGGCGAGCTATCTCATAAAGATACCGGCGGCCATGAAAGTATTATTGGGCCGGGTGGCGTGCAGTGGATGACCGCTGGTTCTGGGCTGATCCACTCTGAGCTTTCTCCTGAATCATTTAAAAAACACGGCGGAGAACTTGAGATTTTGCAGCTGTGGGTGAATTTACCCTCGCGGCTTAAAATGACCGATCCCCGCTACGTGGGATTGCAGGCTGCAGAAATCCCGCAGATCCCACTGAGTCACGGTAAAGGGTCGGTGAGTTTGATTTCGGGCGAGGTGGCCGGCGTCAGCGGGCCGATTAAAACTCTCACCGACGTCACCATGATGACAGTGCAGCTTGCCGCAGGCACTGAAGTGACTCTACGTGCACCGGCAGCGCGTGAAGTGTTTTTGTATACTGTGAAGGGTCGTTTGCAAATTGGCGATGACGAGGCGCAGGCATGGCACCTCATTGAGCTGGACGGCACAGACGACAGCGTGACTGTCACTGCTGTCGACGATGCGGTGATACTGTTTGGCCATGCCGATAAAATCCGCGAACCGATCGTTTCTCACGGGCCGTTCGTGATGAACAACATGCAGGAAATTAATCAGGCCATTCTTGACTACCAGGCCGGTAAATTCAACGTCAAATTAAACAGTCATTAATGGCTGCTTAATTTCACCCAGGATTATAAAAAAGGCCGCAAGCGGCCTTTTAAAACCCAGTCTGCCGTCAGTTCTTGGCCAAAATGTTCTCATGGCTTTTAGAATTCAGGGTGATTTGCGCGTCATACTCCTTCGGCAATCTACGTGCTTCGAGAAATACTGATTTCCAATAGGGATTATCAAGCGAAGATCGCATCACGCCCTTGCTGTAAGAGGCATGAAGGAAGTTTTGCTGGGTGTCGTAAAATCCGACGTGCAGTTGGCGATCGATACGGAAAAATACCAGATCACCGGGCTGAAGCTGGCTACGATTCACACGCTTGCCCATCTGAATAAGCTCGGTCGTCGTCACCCTGTCCATAGGAAGATTGAATCTGTCTTTCAGCGTTCGCCACACAAATCCCGAGCAGTCTACTCCGGACAATTTTGTGCCACCCCAGCTGTAGGGGGTACCCTGCCAAGAATGCATCTGATCGTGCAGGGCGGCGATGACAGAAATTAAATCCGACTCCTGCTCTCTTTTGCTTATATTATCGGCAGTGTCGTTTAAATTAGCGTTATTTGCAGGGGGCTTGGACGCACACCCTGCCAGCAGTACACACGAAATGCACAGAATTTTCTTTAACGACGCAAAGGTCTTCATTAGGCGTGAACCGAACAATTAATCAAGGATTTACGGTTTATAACTCAAACTGGACCTTGGCTAAACATTCCTGTCTCGTCATTACTGTTAATTACTCAAATTTACGTTAATTTACTTATAAAAGGGTAGCGCCCTAAAACATGGCTCATTAAGGGTTGATAATAAACGTCGTTTCGCCGCAGCGATGCCACTCTTTCGAGAAAATAGCCACGATGACAATTTATCAATTAAACCAATGGATAAAACATGCACAGAGAACCGCACAGTATTGAAAAAATTGGCTGGCTCAGAGCGGCGGTATTGGGGGCCAATGACGGCATCGTTTCTACAGCCAGCCTTTTAATAGGCGTGGCATCGGCGAATGCCTCTCATCAGAGCATTTTATTGACCGGCGTGGCAGGATTAGTGGCTGGCGCGATGTCGATGGCAACGGGGGAATATGTTTCCGTATCCTCGCAGTCAGACACGGAAAAAGCCGCGCTGGCGGAGGAGCAGAAAGAGTTAGATGCAGATTACCAGGGCGAATTTCATGAACTGACGTCAATTTATATGAGTCGTGGCCTCGACCCTGCGCTGGCACGGCAGGTGGCAAAACAGTTGATGAGCCATGACGCGCTGGGCGCACACGCGCGTGACGAACTGGGCATATCTGAAATTACCACCGCGCGTCCCCTTCAGGCTGCCTGGACCTCGGCGATGAGTTTTTCTGCGGGCGCTTTTTTACCTTTACTGGTCGCTATTTTGGCCGGAAAAGAGTGGGCGCTGCCCTCAATTGCGATTGCAGCGCTGTTTTCGCTCGCCGTGCTGGGGGGCGTTGCCGCTAAAGCGGGCGGCGCGCCTTTACTTCCCGCCGTGGTCAGAGTGACGTTTTGGAGCGCTCTGGCGATGGGCCTTTCCTCTGCGGTTGGCGCTATTTTTAGCACACTGGCGAATTAAGATTAACGAGACTTACTCTTCCATTGCGGCCAAAACCGCCTCTGGAACAATGGGCCGTCCGTTAACCAGGCAAGCGGCAATAAAGGTGGCCTCCGAGTAGACAACGCCGTCCACAAGTATTTGCTGAACAAAGTTGGCGCGGTTTTTCTTCTCGTTTTTCATAACCTTACAAGTTACTTCCATCATGTCCCCTTTCAGGAGGCTCTTACGGAATTTCATTGAGTATTCAAGCACCATATGAATACGACCCTGATTGAACTCCTCTTCAAGGTCGAGTCCCAGCGCCTCTTTCATAAAGGCATGGCGCGCCCACTCCATATAGAAGGGATAGTAAAGGCCATCGACTACGCCCTGAAAATCAATATGTTTCTCATCTACATTGTATTTTTTTACAAACATTACAGTTCCCTTAAATCACTAAAAGTAAAAATTAATCTCAGGCTGAAATAGTTCAGCCGCGTTAATTTTTATGTTAAAAAAATGTTTTTATCAACTGCTTTTTTATTCACAAATGTTTAATGAAATCGCTGTTTTTACTGAGTATTTCGCTGTGCCCCTCACCTTGCCTGAGCCACACCGGTTCGAGTGACTTCTCCACGTCTACACTAAAAAACTTAGCGAAGGCCTCCCCCAATTACCACAATATGTTAATACTTGTTAACATAATCTATATACAATCCTTAGCTTACGTTGTCTTTTAAAAATACGATAAACATAGCATTCTGCATGAGAAGAATTCTTTCCTCGTTATCTTCTCAATAGTGCAAATTCAAGGGTGAGCATGAAAGAAATTCACAGTTTGCGGGAAAACGTTATTAATGAACTTCTATTTTGGATTGAGGAAAATCTAGAGAGTAATCTAAGCCTCGATAACATTTCAAAAAAGGTCGGATACTCCAAGTGGCATTTGCAAAGAGTATTTAAAAATATGACAGGCACATCGCTGGGTGAATATTGCCGCCGTCGTCGCTTATCTAAAACGGCATTGCTTTTGCGTCTGACTAAAAAAGATATTTATGAAATTGCGATGCAATACGGCTTCGATTCCCAACAAACTTTTACCCGAGCTTTCCGACAAAATTTCAAAATAACGCCTTACGCTTATAGGCGTGCGGAATATTTTGATATGCAGGGCCTGTTACCTCCTTACTATTTTGAGGCACAAACTCTCGCCAAACCGACCATTGTGACTCTGGATCAAACGTCACTTTTTGGTGATCAAAGCCTGGTAAAGTGTGCCGTTGAAAACGGTGAATGTTTTTCACATGAGTTTCGTACCCGACTTATCGCCAGGAATCTCTCTTTAGTCGGCGTGACGCCGCCTCGATTCTATGGCCTGGTTGACTACTCTCACTATAATGAGTCTGATACCCATTATAAAGTGGGCTATACCGTTGCTTTTGAGAGGGATCTGCTGCCATTTTTCACTCAAAACTGTGAGAAAATAGTTATTGAGCAAGGTAAGTATGCACGCTTTACCTACACCGGCGATGTCACCGGTTTTAAGGACTTTGTCTCCAAAATATATTTAGTCGCCCTTGCAAAAGAACATCTCATCCGCCGCCGTGGCGTCGACATTGAAATTCACACGCCGATTTTTAACGACATCGAGCTGGGATACTTTAACTGTCAGTATTTAGTGCCGATCGAATAACCGTGCTCTTTCAGTGAGTCATTTCGTCAACACTTCTATTTACCCCTCGTTATATCTTCAGGTGTGAAAGTTACGCAGGTTTATTACCAGCCACAAACCTCATAACTTTTACACCCAACGCGGCTTTTACTCGCTAAGAACCTATTACACTTACAGTCCACAACCACACGAAACTGTAATTAAACGTTTCAGAAGTGAACTTATTTTGATGCCCGCTTTGATTCTTAATTAAACATAATTAGCTTAATGTGCTCGTAATGAATTTAGTCGTTTCACTAAATTACAATTACTCATACTAATTAAGAAAAATTCGCTGTCCTGGTCAGGTCGAGCCGTGACCTGCATCACACTTAATCCTTTCACCTCTATGACAGCCATGTTAAATATTTATTCGCAGTGCAAGGTAATATTTCTGAAATAAAAAAAATAAAATGATTGGAGACAGGGTAAATGCGTAATTTTAAAGGGCAAATGATCGTTGGTGGCGCGATTTTATCGGTGCTTTCAGCTAGCGCTCAGGCTGAAATCACTATTTTAGACAAAAACACCCAAAGTGATTCTCTGCTGGCACCGCTGAGCTTAAAAGTTGGCGGCAGCATTCGACCGGAGTTCACTTTCGAAAACACTAAAAACAAAACCCACGGCGGCTCAAGCGGTCACGATGGCGGCACCCGTTTCCGCTTCAGCGGTGACTATGCGTTGACCGATCACACCTCGATCATTGGTATGTACGAGCTGGGTGTGAATATGTACCACCTGCTCGACATTAAGTCTGGATATTCTGACGGAACTGACCTGCTGAAAAAACGTAAGCTGTACTATGGCTTCAAAGACGATCGCTACGGTACTTTCACCTTTGGTAAACAATATGGCGTTTATTACGACATCGTCGGCAGTAAGAGTGACGTGTGGGATAATGATGGCCAGGCCGCGGGTGAAGGTGTTGGCATCAATGGCGATCAGGATGGCGGAAACCGTCCGGCCAAAAGCTTCAAGTACAAAAACACCTTTGGCGCATTTACGGTTGAGGCCCACTACCTGTTGCCTGAAACGGAGTACGCCGCCAATAGCACCCTGCACTACCGTCGCGTAGGCGGTGAAGGCATCGGCGTTGACTATGCCGTAACCCCAACGTTGACGTGGAGTGGCGTTTACACCGTAACCGATGCACGCGTGAAAGACAGCAACAACGGCAGCGACCAGAAGTTCTACCACCAGCAAACCACGGCTACTGCTCTGACCTGGCAGCCGGGAAGCTGGTATTTGGTTGCCACGGCCAACTACTATGACGACTACGTGCCAAGCAAGCGTGAAGATGTGAATCAAAACAACTTCTTTGCCGGTAGTGGCTATGGCGTTGAAGGCTTTGCGGGTTATACCTTTACCTTCAACAAGCCGTTCTTTAAATCGATCCAGCCTTATGTTGCTGCAGATTCACTTAAGCTGAAAGGCGGAGAAGACTACTCGGCCAACCACGTTTATCTGGGTACGGCTTTAGACTTCAACCACGGCATTTCGCTTTATCTGGAACGCACTCTGGCCAATGCACCGGGCCAGTCTGACGAAACCATCGCGACTTTCTACTACAACTTCTAATTGCCCTATTATTTCATGCATAAAAGCCAGTACAGTAATGTACTGGCTTTTTATTATGGCGACAGCCACGCCATAATATGACGTGGCAACGGATTAGTTATCACATGTCGTTATCTTTTATTTCACGTAAATATTTATAAACAGTTGTTCTTCCGAGCGAAAGTACGCTGGCAATATAGTCCGCCGAGTTCTTTGCCCTGAATGCACCCTCTTGCTGTAAATCCACCACCAGCCTTTTTTTCTGCTCGCGACTCAGAGACGCCAGCGAGGAGTTTTGCCTGCGTATCCACTCATGCAAAAAAGTGTTGATTTTCTCCTGCCAGTCATCCTTAAACAGCTCGGCGGGCTGCGGCTGCAGGCGAGTGACAGACAGGAACAGTTCGAGGGCATTCTTGGCATCTTCAAAAATACCGGTGCTCAAGTTAACGCATAAAATATAACCGGCGTCCCCTTCGCCTGAGCTGGCTATGCTGATGGAACGCATCTTTTTGCCATCCCAGTTAAGTTTTTCATAGGGACCACTGAGCCGCTCAAAATCTTTGAATTCCATTTCATCTAACCCTGCATCATCACCAGGGTTTCTTTTAGACAGGTTATTGGCGATATAGGCCACTTTACCGGTGGTGACATTATGGATAACCACTTCCACACTGGGGAAAAAAAGCGCTGCCAACCCGTCGGCTATTGATTTGAGCAACGCAAACTGCGAATCATGATTATCGGCAATCTTAAGCACCTGTCTCTCCACTGTTTTCTTGAATCGTCCGTCAGCCCGAGCTGTTGTCAGCTACAGCCTTTGCAGGGTGGAAGTTAACCATGTGCTAAAGGCCCATTGCAAACAAAAAGTGCATGATGTACTTTTTAGTTCACTAATGAGCAGCCCTCTGTCGTTCCGCCGTCCTTATGTATGCGATGACCTGCTTCTCCTCCCCTAATCGAGATATGTGAAATGAAAATTGAACCCTTCGGCGTTGAGCAGTGGATGAATGAGTGGGAAAACCGCTGCGAGTACAACCTTGCTGAAACCTGCGTTGAGTCACTGACCATGCGCCAGCTGCTCGAAATGACGGGAAAAACCGAGTCAATTCTTGACGATATGCTTAATATCAAGATGACCTACGGCGAGATAACCGGCTCACAGCGACTTCGGCAGGTGATCGCGACTCAGTACGCCCGCCAAACGGCGAACAACATAATGATTGCTCATGGCGCAATTGGCGCTAACGCACTGATTTATCAGACACTGGTTGAGGCCGGGGATACGGTTATTTCTGTTTTACCGACCTATCAGCAGCACTATTCTATTCCTGCCAGCTATGGCGCAGAGGTGAAAATTCTGCCGCTGCGCGAAGAAAATGCCTTCCTGCCTGACCCGGAAGAGTTGAAAACGTTGGTGGATAACAAGACCAAAGTCATTGCTTTGAATAACCCGAATAACCCCACCGGCGCGTTAATGGATGAAAAATTACTGCATCAAATCATCGAGATTGCCCGCAGCGTTGGCGCCTGGGTTCTTTGTGACGAGGTCTACCGCGGCACCAATCAGCAGGGAGACGGTTACAGCGTCGCGATGGCCGATCTGTATGAAAAAGGCATCAGTACCGCCAGTATGTCCAAGGCATATTCTCTGGCCGGCTTGCGTCTCGGCTGGATTGCAGCACCTCATGATTTACTGAAAGCCATTGAGGTACATCGCGATTACAACACCATCAGCGTCGGCGTGCTGGACGACTACTTCGCCTGTTTAGCGTTGGAAAACCGCGATAAAATTTTGCAACGCAATCAGGCAATGCTGCGAGACAACCTGCAAACGTTGGATCAGTGGGTCGCCAATGAGCCACTCATTAGTTACACCAAACCGCTGGCGGGAACCACCGCCCTGCTCAAATACGACTTGCCGATAGGTTCACGCGATTTTTGTATTCAATTAATTAAACGTTACGGCGTGATGTTTACCCCCGGCGAAGTCATGAGAATGGAGGGCTATCTGCGTATCGGTTTTGCCAATAACAAAGAGGTATTAGCTAAAGGATTACCTTTGGTCTCAGCGTTTATTAAAGAGCTGGCCAATGAGCTGAAATAAATGCAGACGTTAACCTCTACGTTAATTTTTAATAAATTTAAACGTTTTCACGTCCCCGATAAATTTCTTTAGGTGGTGCGATCGGCATTGTGCTCTGCGGCACGGTCATCAATAACCGCACCAACATGCACTTTGCTGACCATCTTTCACCCACAGACCCCGCGGTAAACGAATGGGTAAATACCCGCGCACAGCGCAATATCGGGCAGGGTTTTTCACCTGATCATGCACAGTCTATTTCACTGCACTCTTTATCTTCAATAGTAATGAATGGAGCAACGACGATGGCATTCTCAGACACCTTTTATCTGCTCATGGTCTGCTTCCTGCTGACCGTTTTTTTGGTACCGCTGATGAAGAAGCCCCGAGTCTGACGCTAATATTCCTCAGGCTTGGCTTACACGACCTTGCTCAGCTGACGGAAAATAAATCCCGGAGCAAGCCGGCTCGCAACTCTCAGAATGTTACTTTGCCCTGGGCAAATCTCACGTTTTCCGGCCTCAATGGCGACCAGCGCTTTGCGGATCAGCACGTCTACCGGCATGCCCTTCTCGCCTTTCATCTTGCCCTTAAACTCTGCCGAAAAAAGCGGCGTTTCGGTCAACGGAGGGGCCAGTTCTACCACACTGATTTTCGTGCCCTGTAGCTGAGCGCGAAGACAGCGCGTGTAGGCGTGCATGCCCGCCTTGGCGGCAGAGTAAACAGGCGAAACGGCAAACGGCACGAACGCTAATCCGGATGAAACGTTGATTATCAGGGCATCGGGTTGCGCTTTAAGCAGTGGCAAGAACTGCTGCACCATGCGCATCGGCCCCACCAGATTGATATCAACTTCTTGGGTAAGTGTTTCAAGAGGTCGTGCCTCCTGTAGCGGCACAATCTTCATAACCCCTGCGTTGTTCACCAGGGTATCAAGCTTGGGATAATGCGCGGCTATCTGCTCGTAAAGGCTGCGAATATCCTCGGCTTTGCTGACATCGCTTTGGAATAGGTGCAGTTCGGGAAAACGACGTTTAGCGCTTTGCAGGGCATGTTCGCTCCGCCCCGTGATAAGTACCGTATTTCCACCGGCAATTAACTGCCCGGCTAACTCCAGGCCGATTCCGCTGCTGCCACCGGTAATCAGGATCGTTCTTGCGCGCATTTTCATGGTGATGCCCTCAAAGGATGTTGTCGAAATACAGCGTAACGCCTATTCTCTCTAATAGAAATAAGGCACCGAAATGTGCCATACCCACCTAAAAGAGAGTGTCGATTATGAGCGTTGCCCATTTCACCGAACAACAGATAGCTGATGCAAAGCGCTATTCGAACGCGACGCCACCGGTCGAGATCGATCCTCGCATTAAGGATTTGGTCACCGAGCTAATAGGCCGAGTCGCCGACAAATGGACGATGTTGATCCTCGAGGCATTGACCGAGCACGGCACACTGCGCTTTAGCCGCCTGGCCGACGCCGTTGGCGGCATCAGCCAGAAGATGCTGACCCAGACCCTGCGGGCGATGGAGCGCGGCGGGCTGGTATCTCGAACGGTGTATCCGGTCGTGCCGCCGAAGGTTGAATACCAATTAACAAGCTTGGGAATGACCTTAGGTGCCGCTTTTTGCGGTGTGTGGGTGTGGGCCAGTGAAAATCTGCAGGCGGTCGAACAGGCTAGAACGGCTTTTGACCAGCGCGACCATCATGGAGGTTAATTATAGGGCCTTACGACCTTCGACCGGATACCCGGGGTCGGTATAGCTGTGCGTAGAGGCATGGCCTGGCGCGACCAGAGAATTCAATTCAGACGGTTCTGTGGCCAAAGCTGTCAAAAATCCTCAAAGAGTATCCTGAAATCAACGTCGAGATGATCAACGACTATGGGTTAACCGATATTGTTGCTCATCGATAAGATGCAGGCGTCAGATTGGGAGAATAAGTGACTAACGGCATGATATCAATGAGAATGGGTCCTGACATCAGATTTAGATAGAGGCGGCCGTGGACGGTTTTGGCATCGCGCAGGTGCCCGAAGATTTGGTGAACGATTATATTCAAAAAGGCCTGTTGTCACAGGATCTTGATTAATGGACACCTTATTGTGAGGGATGACACATATTTTATTCAAGCCGCCATCAATCGTCTAAAGCAATGAAAATTGTTATTGATGCATTACGTTATCAACGTTAAATAGGTTTATTAACATCACGGATAACCACACGCCCTAACGGCCATTGATGAGCCGGACTTATAATTCTATTCTGCTTTTGACTTTTAATGCGTATCTATTATTAAGTATTAAAGGATTTATAATAGGGGTCGATGGCTCAATAAGGCATTAATCGATAATGCCCCACTGTGGGTTTAAAAATAACAAACCGGTGTAGGGTCAATATTTTCGCGCCCAAAAATGGTATGCTGTTCGCCGTTTCTAATAACGATTTTCTTGAAATTCAACCGGAGACCTCACCGAGCAGGCGATTGAACGCCGCTACGGACTGACGCTATGACCTACATTTATCTTTTTATCGCCATTATCTCTGAAGTTATTGCCACCAGCTCGTTAAAAGCTTCTGAAGGCTTTACCCGCTTCTATCCTTCTGTGGCGGTGGTTGTCGGCTATATCATCTCTTTCATTCTGTTATCGTTGGTTTTGAAATCAATGCCGGTGGGCATCGCCTATGCAATTTGGGCGGGAATGGGCATCGTGTTGGTGGCCTGCGCCGGTTTTGTGTTCTTTGGACAAAAGCTCGATGCTTATGCCATCGGTGGCATGGTGCTGATTATCGCCGGTGTATTAATGATTAATCTGCTGTCCAAAACTGCGGGGCATTAATCCTCCTTCTTCTTTGCTTTAACACTTCGCCGCCTGGCTAAATTGAGCTATAACACAAGGCGGCTTTTTATTGCTAGCAATTTGCACCACCACAATGCAGGCTTGCCCATTCCGTGCGCAACTGCCACTATCTCCACGCCATTCCTTATACTCCAGCATCGACACGCCTCCGATTACCCTTTGAAATAACTCGAAAAGAAGATTATTTTCTTTTTACAACTTGCTTGGCACGATGGTTGCTTTTAATAATTGCTAGCAATGTGGCTAGTAAAAATCGCCCCCAATCATTGTGTGAAGGAAGATCGGATGAAAAAGTACGTGCTGCCGCTTTTACTGACCTGCATGGCAACTCAGGCCGCCGAGGCCGAGAATATTGTTCGCTGGGCGGTTGCCGCCGATATTCCTACGCTGGACCCTGATGCCTTTGCCTCAACGACAGCGCTGACTTTTCAAAACCACATTTATGAGGCCCTGCTTCAGCGCGATAACGATTTGAAGCTGCAGCCCACGCTGGCTACGCATTGGGAATTTATCAATGACACCACGCTGCGTTTTTATCTGCGTCAGGGGGTGAAATTCCAAAACGGCGATGATTTTGACTCTGCCGACGTGGTGGCCTCGATTGCGCGCGTCACCGATCCTGACTCCGGAATTCGCGCCAACGCATCAACCCTTAAAGATGCCGTTGCGGTGGATAAATACACCGTTGATATTCATCTCAAGCAAAAAAGCGGCATTGCGCTCAACGAACTCAGCGGCGTGATGATGATGGATAAAGAGTGGATGGAGGAGCACAACGCCCTCAAACCGACCAGTATGAGCCAGGGCACCGAGGGCTATGCCACCAATAATACCAACGGCACCGGGCCGTTTATGTTGGTGAGCCGCCAGCGCGAATCGCAGATGGTATTAAAGAAGAACCCGACCTGGTGGAATAAAGATAACTCGGTCGGCAATGTGGACCAAATCATCTTCAAGCCTATCACCTCTGATGCAACACGCCTGTCGGGTATTTTGGCGAAAGAATATGACTTGGTGACCAGCGTGCCGCTGCAGGATATCGACAGGCTGCGCAAAGACACCACTATTCAAACGCTGGTTAGCCCCTCACTGCGCGTTGATTTCCTGACCTTTAATCTGCGTGACACCCTCAACGCTGGCAACGTTGAGGGCAAAAATCCGCTCAAAGATTTGCGCGTGCGGCAGGCGTTGATGATGGCGGTTAACCGTGAAGCCATCACGCAAAAAATCATGCGCAGCATGACGCAGGTGGCCAACACCTACCTCGCACCGCAAATCCCGGGCTATGACGCGGCCAATGCTATAAAGCTGGGATACGACCCGGTAAAAGCCAAAGCACTGCTGGCGGAGGCGGGTTATGGCAAAGGCTTCAAGCTGGCTTTTGACTGCGTAGAAGGATCCTATATGAATGCGCCCCAGTGGTGTCAGGCGGTGCAAAGTTACTGGGCTAAAATTGGCGTAACGGCCACTCTAACGATGCACACCAACAGCGTTTATAACCAGATAACTGACAATGGCAAAACGGATATTGCAGTTTTAGGCTGGGCTAACCTGCCTATTATGGATGCCTACAGCATTTCAGTGCAACTGCTGCACACCAATGATAATACCGGCTTTGGGATGTTTAATATTCCGCGTTATTCCAATAAGCAGGTTGACCAGCTCATTGAAGCGTCTATTCCAGAACTTGATGACAAAAAACGCACCGACATGCTGCGTCAGGAAATAAACCTGGCACAGGCCGACTTGCCCTATATGCCCATGCATTATGAGCCGGTGGTATGGGTTGAAAATAAAAACCTGACGCTCAAGCAGAGTCCGGATAACGTCGTGCGTCTTTGGTATGCCCGAGTCAATACTAATTAAGAATAAGGAGAGCGCACAATGCTGAGTTATATCCTTAGAAGGCTGTTGCAAATGATTGGCCTGATGTTGGCAGTGGCGTTTATTTCATTCAGCATGTTTCAATATTTGGGTGATCCGGTCAATAACATGCTGCCGGAAAGCGCAACGCAGCAGGAGCGCACCGATTTACGCATCAAATTAGGCCTCAGCGACCCGATGCTGACCCAGTTTGGGCGCTTTGTGGTGCGCATTTGCCACGGCGACTTTGGTATTTCCTATTATAACCAGGTAGACGTTTTTCATTTAATTATGGAGCGCCTTCCCGCCACGCTGGAGCTGGTTTTGGTGGCCGTCATTATCTCCCTGCTGGTTGGATTTCCACTTGGAGTGTGGTCGGCAATCAGTAAAAATCGTCTGCTGCTGGGGTTGGTGCAATTTTTATCACTGATTGGCGTCTCGCTGCCCAGCTTCCTGATTGGCATTTTGCTGATTATTGTCTTCTCGGTTTATCTGGGAATGTTTCCCTCCAGCGGACGCGGCGTAACGATCCATTTTGGCCTGTGGAGCACCGGTTTGCTCAGCGTGAGTGGATGGAAGTCCATCGTGCTGCCCGCGCTCTCTCTTTCGCTGTTTATGATAACGCTGATTATGCGCCTGGTGCGTTCGGAAATGCTGGAGGTGATGCGCACAGACTATATTAAGTTCGCCAAGGCGCGCGGCCTGCGCAAGGCCAGCATCTATTATCGCCATGCGCTGCGCAATGCGTTATTACCGGTGGTGACAATAGTGGGATTACAAATTGGGGGCCTTATTGCTTTTGCGATTGTCACTGAGACCGTATTCCAATGGCCCGGTATGGGGCTGCTTTTTATTCAGGCGATTAATAATGTCGATATTCCGGTTATCTCGGCTTACCTGATATTTATCGCATTAATTTTCATTGTCATTAATACCCTGGTCGATCTGCTCTATTACTTGATTGACCCGCGTATGAAAAAGTCCTGAGCGAGATAACTATGATGAATCATGACTCCCGGCAATCCGCTGAATTTAACGCAGTCGCTGCGCCAACCCGGCTACAGTTAATCAGGCAAAACCTGACCGCCTTAGCAGACAGCGATTTCCTCTACTATTTTTGGAAATCAAAAATTACCGTCGTGGCCTTTTTTTGGACCGTCGCGCTGCTCGTTTCTGGCATTTTCAGCGGTTGGCTGGCGCCCTATTCCATTTTTGACGCCTCGAGCTTTGACCTGATGAATTCGGAGCTTCCGCCTTCTTGGATGACCGGTGGCGACGCACACTTCTGGCTCGGCACCGACGTTCAGGGGCGCGATTTGCTGTCGCTCATGCTCTATGGCCTGCATATTTCGCTGATTGTCGGCTTAATCAGCGTCGGCCTTTCTCTGCTGCTCGGCGTACTGCTAGGGGTGCTGAGTGGCTACCTCGGCGGGCTGGTTGATACGCTTATCATGCGCTTCGCCGACGCCATGCTGAGCATCCCGACCATTATGTTTTCACTGTTGATAAGCGGCGTGGCGCGCGGGGTTTTACCAAAGGAGATACAGGGAGAAATGGCGATGCCGATTATCGTCGCCTCAATTGCCCTGACCGGCTGGATGCAGTACGCCCGCACTATTCGCAGTCTCACCATTCTCGAAAAGCATAAAGAGTACGTGCTGGCCTCCAAAATCAGCGGCGGTCGTAGCGTGCACATCATGTTCGCCCATATTCTGCCGAACGTGCTGAGTCCGGTTTCCGTGCTGGCGACCCTGCATCTGGGGCTGGCTATTCTCACCGAAGCGACGCTGTCGTTTCTCGGCGTGGGCATGCCGCCGGACCAGCCGTCGCTAGGCACGCTTATTAATGAAGGCAATCAATACCTGTTCTCCGGCCAGTGGTGGGTGGTGCTATTTCCCGCGTTAGTATTAGTGACGTTGTCACTGGCTTTTAACATCCTCGGCGACTGGCTGCGGGATATTCTCAACCCCAAACTACGTTAGGACGCGACGATGAACAGCAGCCCGCTTTCTTGCCCTCCTGAGGCTCCGTTACTGCAGGTAGAAGGACTTAGCGTTGAGTTTATGCACCGTAAAGGTGCTCTGCAGGCAATCCGTGATGTCTCGTTTTCACTCAACGCCGGTGAAATTCTCGGCGTCGTAGGCGAGTCGGGGGCGGGTAAATCACTCACCGGCTCCGCTGTCTCCGGTTTGCTTGAACCCCCTGGGCGCATCAGTGGCGGCAAAATATTCTTTAACGGCCAGCGCATCGACAATCTCGATGAAGCTGAACGACGCCTGCTGCGCGGCAGAAAAATTAGCTGTATTTTCCAAGACCCGTTGACCAGCCTTAACCCCGTGCTGACCATCGGCGAACAGCTGATTGAAACCATTCGCACTCACCTGCCACTCAATGCCGAGCAGGGGCGCAGGCGCGCCATCGAGCTAATGGGTGAAGTCGGTATCAGCAGCGCTGAACAGCGCCTTGAACAGTATCCCCATCAGTTTTCCGGCGGCATGCGCCAACGCATTATTATCGCCCTGGCGCTGTGCGTGGAACCTGAGCTGGTGATTGCCGATGAACCCACCACTGCGCTGGACGTTTCAGTACAGGCGCAAGTGCTAGGACTGTTGAAACGCCTGTGCAAGCAGCACGGCACGGCAGTGATGATTATCACTCATGATATGGGGGTAATCGCCGAGATTTGCGACCGCGTGGCGGTGATGTATGCCGGTCAACTGATTGAAACCGGGCCGGTTCAACAGGTACTGCTGCAGCCACGGCACCCCTACACTCGCGGGTTGATGGCCTCGATCCCCAGCCTGACCACGCGCCGCCCACGTCTGGCGCAAATCGACGGTTCAATGCCGCGCCTTAATCAGCTTCCCACTGGCTGCTCTTTTCATCCGCGTTGCACGCAAAGGCTTGAACAATGTTGTCAGCAGTCGCCCTCGCTACGAACGCTAGGCGAGACACGCGTCGCCTGTCTGAATATTTAAGGAGCCACCATGAATACGATGAAACAGACCGTTCCACTGACAGCTGTAGGCACTGAAGAGGCCAGCGCAAGAAACCCACAGGCGCATACAATTATGCAGGTTGAGGACTTGCATATCAGCTTTGAAGTCGGCAGCGGCGTTATGCCGAGCTTGTTCAAACGCCAGCCAAAACAACAACTGCAGGCGGTGAGAGGCATCAGCTTTAGCGTGCAGCAGGGCGAAACCTTTAGCCTGGTGGGCGAATCTGGCTGCGGTAAATCCACCGTTGCCCGCGCGCTGGCCGGGCTTTATACGCCAACCAAGGGAACGATATCTCACGCAGGCCACGCCCTCACGCCGGGCGATACGTCCCCCGGCCGCGGGATTCAGATGATATTCCAGGACCCTTACGCCAGCCTCAATCCACGCTGGCGTGTAGAGCGCATTATTGC
This sequence comes from Rouxiella sp. S1S-2, assembly GCF_009208105.1. Taxonomy (NCBI): domain Bacteria; kingdom Pseudomonadati; phylum Pseudomonadota; class Gammaproteobacteria; order Enterobacterales; family Yersiniaceae; genus Rouxiella; species Rouxiella sp. S1S-2. Next base: position 2,546,169 of record NZ_WFKL01000001.1, on the reverse strand, counting down.
TGAGCCGCTGCGATTGCAAAATCGGGTTGGCACGACGCGGCAGGCGCGCAGTCAGGTGGCGGCGCTGCTGCGTCAGGTCGGACTGGCGGAGAGCGACATGTTTAAATTTCCGCACGAGTTCTCCGGCGGCCAGCGCCAACGCATTTCAATTGCCCGCGCCCTCGCCACCCAGCCAGACTTTTTGATTTGCGACGAACCGACCTCGGCGTTGGACGTCTCGGTACAGGCACAGGTGCTTAATCTAATGAGTGACCTGCAGGAAACGCTGGGCCTGACCTACTTCTTTATCAGCCATAATATGTCGGTCATCGCTCATATTTCTGACCGCGTCGGCGTGATGTATCTGGGCCGTATTGTCGAGCTGGGTCCGGTGGATGAAATTTTCCATCAGCCGGGCCATCCCTACACTCGAATGCTGCTCGATGCTATTCCCAAAATTGACCAACCGAATCAGGCGAGGGTCGCGATTTCAGGCGAGATGCCAAGCGCGCTCTCGCCGCCCACTGGCTGTGCGTTTCATCCGCGCTGCCCGCAGGCGACCGATATTTGTCGTCAGACACCGCCGCCGGTCCATGCCATGTCTACGCGTCACCATATTGAATGTCACCATCCGGCCGCCTCGGCGCGCCCTTCTTTGCAAGTGATTACAGGAGAAACACGATGAGTTCGTCATTACTTTTAAAACAGGTCCGTCCTTTTACCGGCGTAGATACGCTGGACGTGTTAATTCACGACGGCGTGATTGTTGAAATCGCGCCCGATCTCTCTGCAGCGGCGGCCCAGTCGGAGGTGATTGAGGGCAATAATCAACTGCTGTTGCCTGGTTTTATTGACGGCCATGCGCACATCGATAAAAGCCTGTGGGGCCGTGAATGGTACGAAAACGACGTTCCACGCAACCTGCCAGACATCATTGCCAATGAGCGTGCCTATCGTCGGGAGCATCATCCCGACCCTCAGCTGCAGTCCGAACGCATTGCGCGACACTGCATCAGCCGCGGCACCTCGTTTATCCGCACGCATATTGATGTGGATAATGAAATCGGCGTCAGTCATATAGAAGGTGTGCTGGCGACCAAAGAGAAGCTGGCGCACGCGATTGATATTGAAACCGTGGCGTTTCCGCAAAGCGGCATTTTGGAAAATCCCGGTGCGGAGAAACACCTTGAGCAGGCGCTTGTCCTCGGTGCTGATTATATTGGCGGGCTGGACCCTTGCACCTATGAAAAAGATCCGATCGCGCATTTAAATATTATTTTCCGCCTGGCAGCAAAATACGGTAAAGGCGTAGATATCCATTTGCATGAGCGCGGTGAAGTCGGTGCATTTAGCGTGGAACGCATTCTGGATAAAACCCGTGAATTCGGCCTGGCCGGCAAGGTCACCATTAGTCACGCATTTTGCTTAGGAATGGTCGAAGCAGACCGACAAAAATGGTTTGCCGAACAGCTGGCCGAGCTGGGTATTTCTATCGCCACTACTGCGCCGGTTGACGTGGCGGTACCGCCTTATCTGCTGCTGCGCGAGCACGGCGTTGACGTCTGCGCCGGTAACGACGGAATACGCGACACATGGAGCCCCTATGGCAACGGCGACATGCTGCACCGCGCCATGATGGTAGGCCTGCGCTACCGCTGGCGGAAAGACAGCGAAATGCTCAACGCACTGGACGCTATCACCTACGGCGGCGCACGGGTAATGAAGCGTGAAAACTATGGCATTGAGGTAGGATGTCGCGCCGACATAGTGCTTTTACCCGCCCGCGTGGTGGCCGAAGCCATTGTCGCTCAGCCGATGCCGCGCACGGTTATCAAGCACGGGAAAGTGGTAGCCGCCGCCGGTGAGTGCCTGTTCTGATGGCGGCGCAAAAGATCACCCGCCTAAGCGCCGCCTGGGTGGTGGGATATCAAAACGGCGACCACCGGCTCTATTCGCCGGGCGAAGTGGTTTATCAGGGCGAGCGCGTGCTGTTTGTCGGTCAGCATTATGCCGGCGCAGTGGATGAGGAAATCAACGCCGGTAATGCGCTGGTCGGCCCCGGATTTATTGACCTCGACGCACTGGGCGACCTCGATACCACCGTGCTCGGTTTTGACAATCAGCCCGGCTGGCAAAAGGGGCGTGTGGTGGCCGCTGACTGGCAACGGCGCGATCTGTATTCCCGCGAAGAGCTCAATTTTAACAAGCTGTATGCCTATACTCATCTGTTGCTCAACGGTGTGACCAGCGCAGTGCCTATCACCTCCATTCTGTATCGACAATGGGCTGAGGATACCGATGAATATCGCCACGCGGCGGACGTGGCTGAATCTCTCGGACTGCGGGCGTGGCTGGGTCCGGCGTTTATGTCAGGGCACAGCGTGGTTGAGGCCGACGGCCAAATTGGCATGCGCTTTGACGAAGAACGTGGGCTGGCGGGTCTTGAGGAGGCAGAACGTTTTATCGAAGAAATCAATTCCCGCGGGTCCCCAATACTACGCGGCTTTTTAGCCCCTGATCGCATCGAAGGCTCTACGCCCGCCCTGCTCGCCGCGCTGAGCGAAACCGCGCATCGTCAGGGCTGCAGCGTTCGGTTGCACTGCTGCCAGAGCGAGCTTGAAGTCAATGAAGTAGACCGCCGCTTTCAAGGGCGCTCGTCGCTGCAGGTGCTGGCTGACGCCGGGCTATTGCACAACAAAATGCTGCTGCCGCACGGTCAGTTTCTCGGCGGAAAGTCACCGACGCAGGCCAGTATTGCCAGAGATATCAGACTGCTGGCCGACTCCGACGCTAATCTGGTGCTTTGTCCACTGGTTTCAGGCCGTCACGCCAAGTATCTGGAGCAGTATCTTCCACTGAGAGAAGCGGGCGTAAATATGGGATTAGGCACCGACACCTTTCCACCGGATATGCTGACCAATATGCATCTTGGTGCCTTGTTAAGCCGCGTGGTGACGCAAAATGTTCAGGCTGCCAGCGCCGCCGACTATTACCGCATGGCTACTTTGGGCGGGGCAAAGGCATTGGGCCGTGAGGATATTGGCCGCCTTTGCCCCGGTGCGCAGGCTGATATCACGATTATTTCACTCGCCGAGCCGGCGATGGGGCAGATTTTTGACCCCATTACGGCGGTGGTGATTAACGGTAATGGGCGCGACGTGCGCGGGGTGATTATTGCCGGTGAAAAAGTGGTTTGGGACCGGCAATTGGTGAAACGGCGAGTTGATCTTGACCAGCTTCATCATCAGGCGCAGCGGCAATTTGAAAAGCTGATGCTCACTTATCCAGAAAGAAGCTTTCAGCATCCACCGTGTAGCCCTCTTTTCACGCCGTCGTTTCCGCTCAATTCACACGCTTAATCCCGTCTCAGCCGCCTTCAACTTCTGAACAATGAAGGCGGCAAAATGTCCGTTAACCCTGCGAAATTTCAGGCACAAGGATCCACTCGGCGCTGTCGTTCCACACGTCCATACGGGTGATTTTACCGTCGCGAACTTCATAGCGGTCCAAATAGCGATTACCGGCAAATACCCGACCGTCCGGCCATTCGCCGTACAACGTGCCGTTCGAATACACCACCGTGTGGTCACCCTTGTCCATCCAGTCATACTGGCCAATAGACTTTTTCACCCAGGCGTAGCGATCCTTGTTAAACGCCGTGATGTGATGTGCATCGGGCATCACACGTTTACCGGTAAAGGTAATAACGACGTCTGCCGCCATAAAAGTCGCTGCCTTGACGGGATCGGGTGCCATCGACGCTGCCAAAAAATTGCTAACAATCTCTACGGCACTATTTTCCTGTTTCATCTCTTTTTCTCCCAGCGGGGGGGCCGCTATCGTGTCATTGAGTCCCTATGGTGCAAGGGTGCACGGTTGATGTGCAGTCTGGAAGCCATTTTTCAGTGCCAACCCCGTTACGGTGGCGTTGATCAAAATGGCACTTATATTGCTAGCAAAATGCATGCTAATGCTAGCAATATGGAGAAATAAATGCGCGATACTGCCCAAGCACTGAAAATTTTTAATGCCCGTTTGCCGACCTCGGCAGATCAACGGCTCAACCTGCTGGTTGAAAACGGTTTCTTCGTGGCTAAACTGTCCTCAGACGCAGAAAAAAGTGCCGCTACGCTCGATTTACAGGGTAAGTTGCTGCTGCCCGGATTGATTGAAACGCACATCCATCTTGATAAAGCCTGCATTCTTTCACGCTGTGATCTCCACGCGGGTACGGTTCATGAGGCGGTGGAGCAAACTCGCCAGGCAAAGTTGGCGTTTACCGAGCAGGATATCTATCAGCGCGGTGCCAGCGTGTTGGACAAAGCGATTGTTCAGGGCACCACTCATATGCGCACACACGTCGAGCTGGACCCGCAAATTGGTCTGCAGGGATTTAACGCCGTACGCCGACTGCAGAAGGACTATGCGTGGGCAATTACGCTGGAGATTTGCGTATTCCCGCAGGAGGGAATGCTGAATAATCCGGGTACCGAGGCGTTATTACGTCAGGCGCTTGAACAAGGTGCAGAGGTATTGGGCGGCTGTCCTTACACTGACAGTTCCCCGTTGGGGCAAATCGAGCGATTGTTTGAAATGGCGGTGGAATACGACTGCTGTCTTGATTTTCATCTTGATTTCGACCTTTCTCCCGAGGAGATGACACTGCCTAAGGTTATCGAATATACGCAACAATTTGGGCGTCAGGGACGCGTTACGGTAGGTCACGTGACTAAACTTTCGGCGTTGCCGCGCGAGCAGGTAGTCGCACTCGGTAAACAGATGGCGGCGGCGGGTGTCAGCATCACGTCATTACCCGCTACGGATCTGTTTCTCACCGGCAGAGAGCATTTTCATAATCGTCCACGAGGATTGGCCCCCTTGGCCTGTCTCGATGTTTGCGGCGTAACCTGTTCACTGTCGAGCAATAATATTGCCAATCCCTTCACCCCCTACGGCGATGCTTCGCTGGTGCGGCAGGCCAATCTTTTTGCCAACGTCAGTCAGCTGGCGACCGAGGCGGAATTACTGCGTTGCCTGGCGTGGATTTCAACCGAGTCGGCCCGCCTGTTGCGGTTAGAAAACTACGGCCTGACGCCGGGATGCCGTGCAGACTTTGTGGTATTTAATGCAGTGAATGCCGCGGCTGTGGTGGCAGAAATAACGCCGCCGCTGATGGGGTTTAAAGCAGGGAAGAAAACGTTTGAACGACCTGACGTGAAAATTTTCACCGAAGAATCAGGCAATAACGCCGCCTAAATAAGGCGGCGAGTGTTTAGAGGTCGGCCAGCGCCTGACGCAGATTCACCTCGCTGGTAGGCTGCTCCTCAAGCTCAAGCTGTGATTCCAACTCTTCGAGATGTTCAATCATAACCGCCACCGCTTGCTCATTATCACCGGCTTCAAGTGCGGTAATAATGGCCTGATGTTCGTCAGACTGGCATGACGGAACATCATTACGCTGATAAAGCGCGACAATCAGCGAGCTGCGCACCATCAGGTTTGCCAGCACCTCGCTCAGCACTTCATTGCCACAAATTTCACCCAGCATCAGGTGAAATTCGCTCAGCTCACGCACTATTGCGCGACGGTCGGTGTCATTGGTGGCTTCACGCTCATTGCGAAGATGGGTTGCGATACGGTGACGATGACGACGCATCAGCTCGGGCGTGATGGTTTCAACAATTGCACGTTCAATGGCCCGACGGGCGACAAACACCTCCCTCGCCTCTTTGGCCGTAGGTTGAGACACCATAGCACCGCGATTGGGTTCGATATCCACGATGCGCTGCATCGCCAAGCGCTGCAGCGCAACCTGAACATGATTACGGTTGGCGTTCAACGCTTCCACAATTTGTGCCTCAATCAGGCGAGACCCCGGGCGCAGCCGATGTTGAGCAATTGCCTTGGAAAGAACATCTACGATGCGCTTTACTTCCAGTTGTTTGGCCGTAGTCGTGTTATTGCTCATTGTTTCCTCAATGTCGAAACCACCTGCAGTCATTAATTCTATGTGCAGCAGAGCGCCGGATGCAAGAGGCTATGATGTTATCAATACCCCCTATGGCGAGCCGCACACTTTGCGCAGTATTAAATTTTTCAGCCCCGTAGTATGCCCGCAATTTTATGTTTACGGATAGCTACTATGAAAAATCCACTCCTAAAGCAAGTCGTCTTGTTTGTCCTTTTAGCAGCCTGCGCTGCTTTTTCTGCCAGTATCCTGTTTTTCGATGTCGTCATACTGAAAGACCAGGTTAAAGAGATCTCAACCACCGAGATTGTTCAGGAAGCATTCCTGTTCATCACCGCAGTGCTATTTTTCATTCAGTCGCGTCGACAAAAATCCCTGCGCGGCGGTTTTATCCTCGCGGCGGGCTTCTTTGGCTGCATGCTGTTTCGCGAGCTTGACGCGCTGTTTGACATGATTCACTTGGGTGCCTGGGTCTACTTTGCCAGTATGTTGGCAATTTACAGCCTCTGCTGGGCAGCATTTACACCTAAAACCACCCTTAACGGCCTGAATGCGCTGGTTGCCAATGAGTCATTCTCCATATTGATGTTTGGCCTGGTGACTATTTTGGTCTTCTCCCGCGTGATGGGTATTCACTCTATCTGGCAGGCGGCAGTGGCCGGTGATAACGTGCGTCTGGTTAAAAATCTGGTCGAAGAAGGCATCGAGCTGTTTGGCTACTCACTTTGCCTGCTGGCCGCCGTACGCATGAGCTGCAGTAAAGTGGCATTGGCTTAATAGTAAGGCCGTCCGATATTTACCCCTAGATTAGCCAGCTTTGGCCAAAAAGAGAGCGTGTAATTGCGAATGTTATTGGTGTAACGCCTGAAGATATATGGCCAGGTAGATATTTAAAGAAAGTACGGAAGGAAAGAGAATCCAGTAAAAAATGATATTAGTTAGTGAAATAATTCATGGGGTTAAATGATTTGACCAATATTTTTATGATTTAGTAAGCCCCGTTTTTTATTTTCGGGGCTTACTGGGTTTATACTTTAACTAATATAACGAAACTGGCAAATTTTCGGACAGGACGTCCTCTATTGAACGTCCTTATCAACGCCTACTGGCTGACTGCATCACGAATGGGCGTATTGCCGTTGCGCAATTCCCACTGTTTGCCAATCGAGGCGTCTTCTACCACCGTGGCAACGGCCACCAGCGCTACGTCTTCGCGGGAAACTTCACCTCTTCCCGCATGTTCTTCCAGCGTGACAAGCCCAGTGGCTTTGTCATCGGTCAGAGGACCCGGGCGGATGATGGTCCAATCCAGCCCGCTTTTACGTAGCGAAATATCGGCATCACGCTTGGCCTCTACATAGGCTTTCCAGACAGGGTCGGTATCCGGCTTGATAGGATCATCGACACCAATGGCTGAAATCTGCACGTAGCGTGTAATACCGGCCTTTTTAGCGGCGTCGGCCAGCAGCACAGAACCGTCATAGTCGACGGTGCGTTTTCTCTCCGCTGAGGAGCCAGGTCCGGCACCGGCGGCAAATATCACCGCATCAACACCCTTGAGTCCCGAGGCCAACTGATCAACGGTGGCAGATTCGATATCAAGCAACAGGCTTTCGGCACCCAGTTTTCTCAACCTAGACACCTGCTCTTCTTTACGCACAATGCCAAGAGCCTCATGCCCCTGCGCACGTAAGTGCTTGATAATAAACTGTCCAATTTGCCCGTGTGCGCCCACGATTGCGACCTTAGTCATGTTTTCTCCTTTCACCTTTATAACGGTTATGGGGTAATCCTTGCTGACTCACCGCTAATAACAACTGTAGCACAGCGGCAATTGGGGTCGAAAAACACAGAAAGATCTTACGCGCGCCAGGGCAATATGCCTTCCGGCAGGCGTTTGGCAAACAGCGATGCCAGTAGCATAAACAGCAGAATCACCACAATCATCAGACACCCCACCGCTGCCGCGAGGGTTGAGGACCCTCCTTCATCAAGGAAGATAACCATCGGCCCTAACGTTTGTGTGCTGGAAGTGACCAAAAGAATTGAAACCTGAATTTCATTCAGCGCGGTCAGAAACACCAGAATTGCCCCCGCCATCGCCGAAGGTGCCGCCAGCGGCATTAAAATGTCCCACATGCGGCGCATAAAGCCGGCACCGGAAATCTGTGCTGCCTCGTCAAGTGAACGTTCAATCTGCGCAAAACCGGCCAACGTGGGACGCAGCACCAGCGCCAAAAAATTAGACAGATAGGCCGCAAGAATTATCCACACCGTGCCGTAAATACTGACGTTTATCAGTGGTAACGGCTTGAGGAAAAACAGAATGGCAGCTATGCCGGTCACAATCCCGGGTAGCGCATAGGCCAACTCGGTTGACATCTGCAACACGCTGACTAAACGACTGCGCTGCCAACTGAGGAAATAGGCCAAAAACAGTGAGGCAACAGTCAGGATAACCACCGCCAGTAGGGTTAATCCCAGGCTGGTAAAAAACGCCTGATGAATTGCCGGATATTGCCACAGGGCATTCAGGTAGTTTTCAAAGGTCAGTGTTCGCCAACTAAGCACCTGGCCAAAACCCCGAGTCAGCGACGTGGTCATCAGCGCAGAAAGTGGCAACAGCAGCGTTATCAGGATCCACAGCCAAGCCATACCCTCGACCGGCAAACGCCAGCCGCCGAGTGACTGAGTGAGAAGGCGCGGTGAGCCGGAGACGCGGACGTCACGACGTCCGCCTAAATAGCGGCTTAACGCTAACCCAGCGAAGGTTATGAGCGCAATTAACAGAGACAGCACGGCCATATCGGGCAATGCCGAAGGTCCGTAGCTATTGAGCCGCTGATACACCAACGTGATCAGCGTGGGTACGCGCCCGGGGATGCCCAGCATCGCCTGAATACCAAAATTACCGGCGGCGGCCACAAAAGAAAGCGCGGCACCGGCAAAAATTGCCGGGCGCGCCAGAGGGAGAATCACGGTAAATAAAACTCGCAGCGGCGACGCGCCGGTGATGCGTGCGGCTTCAACTAAATCAGCCGGTAAACGTCTTAGCCCCGCGCGCACGGTAAGAAAAACCAGCGGCGCATTGTGTAAACCCAGCAGAATAATAATGCCGGAGGCCGAATAGAGAGGCTGCTGATTACCCAAATTTAGCGGTAATCCCAGCCCGTTAAAGATGCCGACTACCCCCGTCAGCAGCGGGCTGGAAGGTGACAACGCTTGGATCCACGCCAGTGCTATGACCTGAGGTGGTATCATCAGCGGCAGAATAAACGTGAACACCCACAACTGCTTGCCGCGCAGATTCGTCAACGCAACCAGCAATGCCGCCAGCGTGCCGGTCAGCATCGCCAGCAACGTGGCGGACAGCGCAATGCCTATCGTATTGAAGGTAGCCTGCAACACTTTTTGCGTGCCAATAATGTGTAACAGGCGAGCTGCATCGAATATCCCTTCTGGCGCAATGGCGGCCCAGACGAGTCGGGTCAATGGAGCAACCGACAGGATGCCAATCATCAGGGCCAAAAACCACAACACGGCCCTTTCGCTGCGCCACGCCGAAAGTCTTTTAAAGGCGGCCGCTCGCGTCATCTCACCTATTACGCTCATAGCATTACCCGCCGAAAATTTGAGTAAATTTAGCGCGTACCTGTTTATCGTCTTCAACGGCTTTGTCTGAATCGAGGGTAAGCAGCTTAATTTTATCAATCGGTGTAAAACCGGCAGGTGCAGGGACGCTCTCATCAATCGGGCGATTGCCCTGTTTTACCACCAGCTCCTGGCCCTTTTTAGAGAGCAGGAAGTCTACAAAGGCTTTCGCGGCAGGCACGTTGTGTGCTGAGGACAGTATGGCCACCGGTTCGGTAACAAATGAAACCCCCTCTTTAGGATAAATCAGGTCAATCGGTGACCCTTTTTGCCTGGCTAAAATAATATCGGCATCGGTAATCACACCGTATTTATCCAACCCGCTGGCGACGGCCTTAAGCGCAGGTCCGTTGCCTCCCTCAGGCGTCACGCCGTTGGCCGCTAGCTTTTGGTAAAACTCCCAGCCAATCGTCGGGGTATTAATCGCGGTATGCAGATTGTAAAGCGCCGCGCCTGAATACAGCGGGCTAGGTACTGCCACCTGACCTTTATTATCTGCCGTGGTCAGCGCCATCCATGAGTCAACCGGTTTGGCATTTTTAGTGTTGTAGCCAATCACCGTGGCGATTATTTTGGTACCAAACCAGGTTTTATCTTTATCATAAAATCCTGGGCTAATATTTCCGACCGGTGCCTGCGGATAAGACATCAGCTTGCCCTCTTTCTTCAGGGCACCGAGGTTGATTGAATCAGCCACCAGCAGCACATCGGCTTTAACTTCTCCGGCCATCATCTCGGTATGCAGCACGTTCATCAATTGAGTGGTGCCGTTGCGCGTCCACTCTACTTGCAAAGAAGGATAAGCCGCTTTAAACGCGTCGATCGTCTGTTGGGCTATTTCCGGCGCCTGCGAAGTATAGACAACCAGTTTTCCGGTTGGCGCGTCATCAGCATGCGCCCACTGCGGTAACGCCAATGCGCTGGTCACCAACAGTGCGATAGTTGAACTTTTTGCGATCATTTTTTTGGCTGTAGTAGCAAATGTGATGTGCATAACCTGGTCCTTTAAGTAAAAGAGATATTGTTAACTCATTCATTGCAATCAGGAATAACCCAGCCATCGACCAGCGTGAGGCGAATTCTATCGCCAATGCGCCTCTCACCAATATAGCTCAGGTGATAAGTCAGATGCTGTGATTCAGCGCCCTCTGGTTCTACGTCCAGTTGGCTGTAGCCACCTCGATAGGTGATACGTTTAAGGGTGACGACAAAACCGGGTTCATCGTTTTCGGCTTCGCGCAGTGAGGCCGCATGCAGGCAGATTTTTCCTTTAGATTGAGGACTCTGCTGCTGGCTGGCACGCAAACGATACGCCACGTCCAGCAGGCTGACGTCTGCCAAACCTGGGCCGCACGGGCGAACGTTTTCAACGTCAATCACCCTGCCGTCATCAATAAATCGGGCGACCATTTCATTGGCCGGTTCCAGATACAGGGTTTGCGGGGTGGCAAACTGCATCACTTTGCCGGCGTCCATCACCACCACGCGGTCGGCAATCGCCATCGCCTCCTGTTGGTCGTGAGTGATATAGAGAAGCGTTGCGCCCGTATGACGATGAAACTGAGCAAACTCCTCTTCCATTGCCGCACGCAGATGCACATCGAGATTGGCCAGCGGTTCATCGAGTAGAACAACCGAAGGCTGGGCGACCAGGCAGCGCGCGAGGGCGACTCTCTGGCGCTGCCCGCCGGAGAGATCGGCAGGACGCCGCGTCCCAAAAGCCTCAAGTCCGACCATTTGCAAAGCCTTGGCCGTGCGCTGACGACGCTCTGCGTTGCCTACGCCGTTCACCTTGAGGCTGTAGGCCACGTTTTCTTCAACCGACATGTGCGGCCAGAGGGCGTAGTTTTGAAACACGATAGCCAGCTGGCGCTGTTCAGGCGGAATATGCCCCTCATCTGAGGAAACTTTGCGCCCGCCAATGCTGATGGTTCCGCGATCGATCTGCTCAAATCCGGCGATAGTGCGCAGCAGTGTGGTTTTACCGCAGCCGGAGGGGCCTAATACCGCCACAAACTCGCCGTGCCGAATATGCAGCGACACGTCATTAAGAACGGTTTGAGATCCAAAAGATTTACTGAGGTGGGAAATTTCAATAGCAGACATCAACGTTGCATCCCGCAGTTGAGAATGAAAATTCACAATTTCTAAATCAAGCAGGGTTTAAGCTAACGATGTTAAATGACGTTTTTATTAAATCTGGGTGACGATTCTGCTGCGCCACAAGGGGAAGCGGTATGAGGAAAACGCCGTCATTACTGAGGAAGATGTGAGAAAAACGTGATGACAATATGAGAATGAACGCTGCCATGCGCCAAGTCACGGCAGCACAGTGATTACTTGTTGTTTTTATTAGCGCCAAGATAACGATAGACCACGGAAAGGTCACTGTCACCGTATCCAGCATCTACGGCTTTTTGCCAGGTCTGGCTAATATTGGTCATCAGCGGCAGCGTGCGTGAGCCACCTGCTTTAAGCGCCAAATTAATGTCTTTCAGAGCCCATGTAAGCTGCATTTGCGGGGTGTAGTCATCGGATTTGAACATATCCATTTTGCCTTTGATGTAAGGCACTGCTAATGGACCGCCGTCCAGTACGCCCCAAAGTTCGTCAGTGGTAAAGCCGAGCTCTTCTGCAAGCTGTGAGCTTTCGGCAATCCCTTCAACCATCGAGATAAGCCAAGCGTTAACGACCAGCTTCATTTTTGACGCACGTCCGGCTTCTCCCAGCCATTTAACACCTTTGGAAATAGCGGCAAACACCGGCTCAACTGCGGCACCCGCTTCGCGATCGCCACTGGCCAGTACCACAATCTGTGCTTGCTCGGCCGGTCCTTTGGTGCCGGACACTGGCGCATCGATATATACGGCGTCGGGGCGTTGTTTTTTCAACAGTGCAATCAGTGTTTCGGTCGCATCAACGCCGATGGTGCCCATCTGCACGACGATCCCGCCGGGTTTAAGTCCGGCCAGCAGGCCGTCTTCGCCATTAAATACCGAGAGCGTGGTCTCACCGTCTGAAAGCATGGCGATGACGACATCAACGCCTTCAACGGTTTCACGTGGGGTTTTACCGGCTACGGCGCCCGCCTTGACCAGGTCTTCACCGCGCGCGGCGGTGCGGTTCCATACACGAGTGGTAAAACCTTTTTTGACCAGGTTAGCGGCAAATGCATGCCCCATGGCACCTAATCCCAATACTGCAACGGTGGGTTGCTGACTCATGTCCTACTCCTTGTTTACGGCAATTGTGCTTTGAATTTTGATGTTATTAATCTACCAAAAAGGCTAGCACTTACGAGCGGGGATTTTAGCTGCCATCTGTAAGGGGATATGAACTCGATCGCTGATGGGTCTGAACAGCCGTTTAGGTCAATGTGCTGTGGGATAACTTTCTGCTTTTACCCCCATTCCCCCGCCATAAATGGGTAAGGAGATAAATATAAAAACACCAATTTCCATTTAAGAAACCTCCCTTATATCGTACTCTTGGCGAGTGAAATTTTTAATATTAGTCAGTAAGACTCAGGAGTTATTGTGATTGGAAAGACGGGTAAAATGGTTTTAGGTGCCATGATTTGTGTGGTGTTCGCCATGGTGGTGCTGACTATCGGTATGACATATGTCTATCCAATGTGGATGCAGCGCACTTCTCCAGAGGCCTGCGCGACCGTGACGCCGCAAAATGCAATGGATTTGGTCACCCGTGATTTTATGGAAAATAAGCTGCCAAACTGGGGCAATGACAAAGATAACCTCGGTACTCAAGTCCCAAGCCTGTCGTTTATCTCAGACAATGTGAAAGAAGATAAAGGCACGTATCACGTCCCGTTTGAGGCTAAAGGCCCTGGCGGCACGCTGAAATATATGGCTCTGTTTAACTGCACGAATAAATATATCAAGTATAACCCCGTTGAATAATGAGCTCTTCTGCACGCCATCTTTTGGTGGCGTGTCATTTCACTCTTCCGGCTTTTGAGGTGTCATCATGCGAATTTTAATTCTGGGTGCAACGGGTATGGTCGGTCAGGGCGTGCTGCGTGAGACCTTGCTGGCGAATGACGTTAGCGAAACGGTCGTGTTGGGCCGAACGCCGATTGGCAAGCGCGATGATAAGCTGAAAGAAATTGTTCATGGCGATTTGTTTGACCTCACCGACATTGAATCGCAGCTTGAGGGCCTCGATGCGTGCTTCTTCTGCCTCGGCGTGTCTTCTTACGGGATGAGTGAAGCTGATTATGCGCACATTACCTATGACTTGACGCTGTCTGTCGCGAAAACATTGCAGCGTCTCAATGCAATGATGACGTTTGTCTATGTCAGCGGTGCGGGCACCGACAGCACAGAACGCGGTAAAAGCATGTGGGCGCGCGTGAAAGGGAAAACTGAAAATGCCCTGCTGGCTCTGCCCTTTAAGGCCGTTTATCTTTTCCGTCCTGGAATAATACAACCCCTACACGGCGTGAAGTCTAAAACGAAAGCCTATCGCCTGCTCTACCCGATCCTTTGGCCCTTTATCGTTATCGCCAGACCGTTAATGCCGGGGATTATTTTGACTACCGTAAATGTCGGCTTGGCCATGCTCAATGCGGCAAGGCGCGGCGAAGGAGACAGGGTGCTGGAGTCAAAAGATATCTATCAGCTAAGTCGTCAAACATTAACGCAGAATGCTCATTAAAATCATTTGTAAAAAATAGTGTAAATTGACAAAAATGATAATTAGAATGCAACGCGTTATCATTTGCATTTTCAGGGATTATCATTTTGTCGATTTCTATAAAAACCATAAAAAACAGTACCCATGGGCGTATAAGCAACCCGCAACCAGGGCGCTATTTTAAACCAGGCGTACTGGCACTGACCATTCTGCACGCCACGCCTTCGCTGGCTGCCACCGCTACTGCGGCTGAGAATAATGCCTCGGTGATGACGATTACCGCCGATGTAGCCGATGCTTATCCGATTGAATACAGTGCCAGCCAAGCCTCTACGGCCACCAAAACCGCAACCCCGCTTAACGAAACGCCACAGTCAGTGAGCGTCGTAACCCAGTCGATGATTGAAGATTATCAAGTGACCTCGTTGGATGAGGCGATGAAGTTTGTCAGCGGCGTTACGCAGGGCAACACCCTCGGCGGCACGGAGGACGGTTTTGTTAAACGCGGGTTTGGCGCCAACAGCGATGGGTCAATTCTGCTCGACGGCGTGCGCAGCAACCAGGGGCTCGGTTTTGGTGCTACCACCGACCACGTTGAAGTGCTTAAAGGCTCAGCCTCTCTGCTGTACGGCATTCAGAACCCGGGCGGCGTCATCAATATCATCAGTAAAAAACCGCAGTATCAATGGAATACGCGAGTGAGTGGCCGTACTGGCGGCTTCGGCGGCGGTTCTGGCGCGATTGATATCACCGGCCCGCTGGGCAACGGCTTCGCTTTCCGGCTCATAGCCGAACGGCAGTCCGAAGATTACTGGCGCAACTTTGGCAAAGACCAGCATACCCTCATCGCCCCTTCCCTAAGCTGGTTCGGGGAAAAAGCCAGTTTCAACATCAGTTATCAGGAATATAAATACGATATCCCTTACGATCGCGGCACGGCTTTCATTAATGGCAAACCGCTTAGCATTCCCTATGAGCGCCGACTTGACGAACTGGCCAACCATGCATGGGGCAAAAACAAACGCCTCAACACCACCTGGGAATATGAGCTGACGCCAGAATGGAAAACGCGTTTCACTTATGCCTGGATGCAGCGCCGCTACGACAGCAACGAAGTCCGCGCGACGGCCATTAACACCACTACTGGCGCAGTGTCGCGC
Organism: Rouxiella sp. S1S-2; assembly: GCF_009208105.1. Lineage (NCBI taxonomy): Bacteria > Pseudomonadati > Pseudomonadota > Gammaproteobacteria > Enterobacterales > Yersiniaceae > Rouxiella > Rouxiella sp. S1S-2. The sequence continues at coordinate 2,530,755 of NZ_WFKL01000001.1, read as the reverse complement.
CGTGCAGACGCCAACCGCGGATTTAACCATCAAACCAGCCTGACGTCGTGGGACTGGATAGGCGACCCACAGATTTTGGGCATGAAACATGACCTGCTGATTGGCGCCGATTATGAGAAAGTTGAGACCTACAAACAGTACTCCTATCGCGGTAAGGTCAACTCAAACTTTAGTATGTACGACCCGGTTTACGGCGTCTCGCCCATTACTAACAGTTCGACCTATCTCGACAGCAGCAGCAATCTGCGTTCAACCCTCTATAATCATTCGGTTTATGCCAAGGATAGCATTCATTTTACCGACCAGTGGATTGGAGTGATCGGCGGCCGCTATCAGCATTACAATCAAAAAAGTTCATACGGCTTTGTAACGCCGACCGAAACGCAGAACGACACTGAGAACAAGTTTCTGCCGCAGATTGGGCTGGTTTACAAGCTTAATGAAGTACTGTCCTTTTATGGCAATTTCAGCAAGTCGTTTACCCCGTCCACCAGCGTCGATGACGATGGCAATACCGCTCAGCCAGAGCTAGGTACCACCTATGAAGTGGGCAGCAAATGGCAGATAACGCCACGCCTGGACGCCACGATGGCACTGTATCGCATTGATGAAAAAGACATGTCGGTATTTATCAACGGCGTCACACGCAATATTCCCAAGGCGCGCTCAACCGGTATAGAGCTGGAAATGAACGGTGAGATTGCCAAAGATTGGAACCTCAGCGCCAACTATGCCTACGATAAAACCGAGATAGTTGAAGACAATGTGTCGCAAAGCAACGTCGGCAACCGTTTGGTGAATGCGCCGACCAATATGGGCAGCCTGTATGTCAGCCATACCTTGCGTTGGGTGCCGGTTCAGGGCGACGTGCGCCTCGGCGGCGGTGCGCGCTATGTAGGCTCACGCGCGGGTGACCCTGAGAACAGCTTCACCATGCCAGCCTATACGGTCGCGGATGCTTTCATCACCTGGGACAACGCGCTGCTGGGCAAACACACTCAACTGCGGCTTAACATTAATAATATTTTTAACAAGGAGTACTACACCTCCAGCGCCGGTAATCTGCGCGTAGAAGAAGGAGAGACCCGTAATCTGGTGCTTTCAGCCAGCGTAGACTTTTAACCGCAATCCCCCTGCCGGTACAGACCGGCAGGGGATTTATGGCTGCGCGGAAAGAGGAGTCCAGTAAGTACCCGTGAGCTGAATCGGCAAAAATTGCTGATAAATATCGTTAAGCGTTTGGTCAGGATTGAGTGAGGCGAATAGCTCGGGATAAAATACTTTGGCAAATATTTCGACATCGATCAGATGATAAGGACTTAAGTAAAAATTGTGCCACAGGCTGTAGGCTTTACCCTCGCGCACAGCCTGCAGGCTCGACAAAATAGGCTGCTGCGACATCAGCTTTTTGAAGCTGTCCTGAGCCTGCTGTACGCTGACTAACGGCCCCATTTGCAAATCGTCCGGCCTTTCCGGCCCGGACATGCCGGTGGTAATATAAATATCCGGCTTCGCGGCAATAACCGACTCAGGATTCATCTCCCCGTAGACCCCTTTAAAGGCTTTTTTGGCAATATTATCGCCGCCGGCAAATTGAAGCAGGTCGGCCAGATTGCCTTTTGACACGGTGGTACAACAGCTCTCTCTTCTGCCTAAATGCAGTTGCAGCATCACCGTCGGCTTTGGCCCATGATAGGCCGCCAGCGTCTTGGAAATGTGGTTCATGTGTTGCTGATAAAAGGTAATAAACCGCTCTGCCTTTTGCTGGGTATTCAGCACTTCTCCCAATAACTTGAGGCTGGGAATGGTGTTATTAAGCTGATCGACTCGGAAATCAACGTAGATAAACGGCACGCCGGCATTTTGCAACTGCTGTTCAATTGAACCTTCACCTGACGGCTTTTTGGCGTAGCGCGGCAAAATAACCAAATCAGGGCGAAGTGCGAGAATTTTTTCCGCACTCATCTGGTCATAACCGGTGTTTCCTAACTGTGGGATGGTGGCAATATGCGGGAAGGCTTTAAGGTATATTTGCCAGCTTTGCGGATCATAATGGGCCATGTCGCCCGGCCAGCCGACCACGTTTGCTGAGGGGTCGCCATTTTCAATCAGCGCCAGACTGTAAAGCATACGGCTTTCGCCCAGCACGATGCGCTGCGGATTGTCGGGCACTTCCACACGGCGCTGAAAGATATCGGTGACCGTTTTGGCCTGTACCTGGTAAACCCCTGTCCCGCCGCCAATCGCTATTGCAACGGCCATTGCCCAATTGGAAAAACGCATAAGGCCTCAAAAGTCATTTTCAAAGCCTTGGATGATAATGATTATCGTTATTTTTCGCAATCATGCGGTGACGTCGTGTCGCCCTCACCCAGCGTTCTTTGCATCATAATGGTGTTTAACCAGCGGCCGTGCTTATAACCCACCCCGGTCAATTGACCAATTACCTGAAAACCCAATGCCTGATGCAGCCGCAGCGAAGCCATATTTTCGCTGTTGCCAATCACCGCCATCATTTGACGCCAACCGCCACGTTCAGCGCGCGCAATCGCCTCGGCCATCAGCTTTTTACCGAGACCTTTTCCCTGCTGTCCTTCGGCGATATATACCGAACCTTCCACGGTGAAACGATAGGCGTAGCGCGGCCTGTAGGGTGAAAGGTAGCAGTAACCGACCACTTCTCCCTGCTGACGTGCCACTAAATATGGCAGGCCTTTGCTCAACACATTTTTACGGCGCAGCAGCATCTCTTCCAACGTAGGCGCTTCAGTTTCAAAACTGGATAGTCCATGAATAACGTGGTGCGCATAAATTTGCTGTACTGCCGACATATCCGACTCACTGGCGTCCGCCAGCTCAACGCCGTTTGTAGCGTCACTCTCCAATAACATGACTCTTTCTCACCTCGGTGATTGCATTGATTTAAAGAGTAAAGTAAACAGTTAAGTTAATGTAGCTTTGTGAACTTATCATCAGCATAAGAAAAACTTTGGTATGACTCGAAATACTGCGACAACGATCAATCTGGACCAACTCGCCACCTTCAAACTGGTGGTACGTCACGGCAGCTTTTCTCACGCCGCTGAAATATTAGGACTCACCCAACCGGCGGTGAGCCTGCAAATACGCCAGCTGGAACGTTTTTTTAATCTGAAACTGCTCGAGCGTATCGCCAAAAGAATGAAACCTACGGCTGCCGGTCTCACACTGCTGGAACAGATCCCCAATATTGATAACAGCATCGACCTCACCCTGCAGGCCATGGCGATTCATTCGCAGGGCGTGAGCGGCAATGTGACCCTGGGCACCGGTGCTACCGCCTGTATTCATCTACTGCCGCCGCTGCTTGGCCGACTCAAGGTTGAATGGCCAGGCCTGGGAGTGACGGTACGCATTGGAAATACCGATGAAATGGTAAAAGCCGTAGAGGAAAATCGCCTTGATTTGGCACTGGTCACCCTGCCGGCAGCAGGTAAAAACGTCTCGATAACGCCACTTTATCACGAGCCGTTTCTGCTTCTCGGCGCGGCAAACACACGCCAAACGTTGCAAAATATGACGCCCGAGGTGTGGGCCAACCTGCCGCTGATCCTCTTTGAACGCGGCAGCAGCACGCGACTTCTGATCGACAGCTGGTTTCATCAGCAAGGTTTAAAGCCGCGCCCCATCATGGAATTAGGCAGTATTGAAGCCATTAAACAGATGGTAAGTGCGGGTCTTGGGTTCAGCATTGTTCCGCAACTGGCGATGGCGGACGATACGTCAGGCGCGTTGACGTTTTGCCACCTCGAACCGGTGCTTGAGCGTCAACTTGGGCTGGTGTTACGCCAGGACAAGCCACTGAACAAAGGCCTGCAGAAAGTGATAGAGGCGCTTGAGGCACTGCGGAGTTTGCACAACTATAAGTAAAACTGATTATGTTATTTGAAACTCCTCTTGGATTTGGCCGTGCCGCCTCACGTAATATTGCCCTAGGCTAATGCCAGGGATTGCCAGGTTTATGCTGCACCAGATCGTTGTTTCTTCCCTATTTTTTGCCGCAGAGCATGTTTAATGACTGATTCAGTAGTTGCCTCACCGTTGACTTTCCGTCGCTCACTGCTGGCCGTTCTCGGGCTGGCGCTGGTATTAATGTTATCAGCATTAGATCAAACGGTTATAGGCAACGCCATGCCCTATATCGTTGCTGATTTGGGAGACTTTAATCTCTACGCCTGGGTAGCCACCAGCTATCTGCTGACCTCTATTATCACCGTGCCTATTTTTGGTCGCCTCGGCGACTACTATGGCCGTAAATATTTTGTTATCGCTGCGACCGTGCTGTTCACGCTCTCTTCGGCGCTGTGCTCGTTTGCCAGCAGTATGCAGATGTTGATTCTGTGGCGCGCGGTGCAGGGCATTGGCGGCGGCATGCTAGTGGGCACCGCCTTTGCCTGTATTCCAGAACTGTTTCCCGATACCCGTCAGCGTCTGCGCTGGCAGATTTTGTTCAGCACCGCCTTCAGCATTGTCAACGCCCTGGGGCCTACACTTGGCGGGATTTTAACCGAGCAGTACGGCTGGCGTTCAGTGTTCTATCTTAATTTACCGCTGGGTGTGTTAGCGCTGGTGGTGTCGTGGATTTACCTGCCCTACTTCAAACCGGAGAAAAAGGCCGCGATTCGCCTCGACTGGCTGGGTGCGCTGCTGATTATGTGCGTGCTGGGCAGCATGCAGCTTTTGGCGGAGTTTCTGCCGAGCAACGGCTCAGCCTTTACGCTACTGGGGCTCATGCTTGCCTGCGGCCTCAGTGCTGCCCTGCTGATTTTTCAACAGCGTCGCGCGCATTCGCCCATTCTCCCGCCGCCGCTGTTTGCCATTGGTCCGATTAAGCAGCTGTTTATTATTTCCGTGCTGATTGGTGCGGTGTTGTTCACTCTGCTGTACTTTATGCCGCTGCTGTTCCAGGGAGGCTATGGCTATTCGCCGAAACAGGCCGCGTGGTTAGTTACGCCAATGGGCGTGAGTATTACCATTAGCGCTATTATCAATGGCCGTATCGTGACCCGTATGCAAAATCCGATGCGTTTACCACAGATGGGATTTTTGGTCGCAGCTACCGCCTGCGCGATTTTAGCGCTGGTGGGCAGTCACGGTCACTTTGGCGTGCTGATGGGGTTAATGATGATGGCGGGTATTGGCATTGGTTTCATCTTGCTGAACGTCACCATTTTTATCCAGACGCTGGCCCCGCGTGAATTTCTCGGCATAGCAACCGCACTCACACAGTCCCTGCGTCTGGTTGGCGGCCTGCTTGGCACCGCGCTCACCGGCGCGGGTGTGACTAAGCTTTATAATGTTCACGTGGGCAGTAAACTGCTGCAGGCCAATGACGCCACGGTTCCCGACGCGGTGCTGCGCTATTTCTCTGACCCACAGGTGCTGCTGCAGCCGCTCAACCCGCAGTATGCCCAGTATTACCCGCTGGCGCGCAGTGCCATGGTGAATGCGATTGACATAGGTCTTGCCGTTTGCGCGGTTCTGGCGCTGCTGGCGTTTTGGCAATCAACCCGCCTGCCACTGATTCAATTTCCCGGCGTGACGGTCAAAGCCAAGAAAAAACCACAGACAACTTAATTAAATAATGCGTTATCTCTGAGTTTTTTAGACGTTAACGACTACACTGGAGGACACTTTCCTCAGAGGGACGCAAAAGTAATGAAAAGATTGACGCAACAAGACATGACGGAAAGCGAACAACGGGAGTTAAAAACTCAGTTAGACCGGGCAAGAAAAGCTCAGGGACGTGAACTGACCAACTCCGAGAACAACCGTATCAAAGACGATTATATTGATACGCTGATGGCCGAGAAAGAAAAAGTCGCCAGCAAAGCCCGTGCTGAAAAGCGCCGAGCCAAAGCCAACGCAACGCCAAGCACGTCGGCAACATATGACTGGACCGCCAGAACGCACCCCCGCGGTCGTCGCTAAAATTTATCTTTACTTGTTTATGGGCAGCCTCGGCTGCCCATTTTTATGGCGTACTCTACACCTCACCTCTTGCTGGCTGACGAAATCCGTGGGTGTTATCGCGCTCAAGCTGTGCCACTAGCCCGTCATCCCACGCTTTAATGCCTGTCTTCGCCTCATGTCCGGCATCGGCGTTTTCTTCCGGGTTCAGATATTTATCGCGCGGATTACGTAGATAAGGCGAATCGCCGTGTTCCAAAGGTCGGTCTTCGGCAATCCACTTCAGCGTACCACCGTCCAATAAATAGGCAGGCACACCGGTTAATCCCGCCACTTCAGTGACGGCGTAACGGGCTAAAAACCCACTGCCGCAGGTGACAACCCAGCGTTTGTGCCCAGGCTGCTGCGCTAATGCCTGCGGCAGCTGACTGCGGGCGGTAAACACCGCGCCAGGAATACGTCGGTTGCGAAAGTTGGCGCTGATCGTTAAATCGATAATGCCCGTATCGCCCTCTGCCAGCCACTGCTCCAGTTGTTCGCCGTCGATGCTTTCAATGGCCGGTACGGGAGCAGATGTCACGCTGCCATTGCCGGTTGCTGTAAATAACTCACTCACCGCATTGGCATTGTTAGCGTCAAAGCCCAGCACAAACACGCGCCAGTTCTGCTGGGCTAACCACGAGGCGACGATATTTGCACGCTGCCCGTTGTCGTCAAGCAACACAATTCTTGCTCCGCGCACGCTGGCATAGTGTTCAGTTTGTTGCAGCAGTTGTTCGCCGGTAACGTGACGCGCACCCGGCAGATGACCGGCCTGATACTCTTCAAGCGTGCGAACGTCAAACAGATACAGCGTTCGCTGACTGTCAGCCTGCCACTGAATGAGCTGTGACAAATCGATACTCTGCACGCCCACGCGTTTGGCCAAACTGCTGGCCTGGTTCAGGCTTTCCGGCTCAAACAGCTCGCTCGCCACCGGTGATTGTCCGTTGTACTGGCTCCAGGCCTTGAAAGCCTTGTTCGGCACGTTGACGCCTGCGAAGACTTCTCCGCCCGCTTCCTGCCAGCCCTCAAGATCCCCCGCCAGCAGCGCAACGTCCACATAGCCCAGCGCCTTAAGACGCTGATAGGCGACCTCGGTCAGGCGCGTATCAGTACGCTGATTGTAGCGCTGCCCGTTGTCATACAACGTAATCGGTGTCGTTCGACTCGGTATGCGGTCCAGCACTTCTATTTCAAGCTTAGAAAGTGGCAAATTAGCAGCAAACAACGGATGCCCGCTGGCGAAATCGGCCTCTTCACGCAGGTCGACAATAGCCACTTCCTGGCCATTGCGCAGCGCCTGCAGGAGTTCGGCCGTGTGGCGCAGAGGGGGAGAATTAAAGGAATCAGGCATAACAGAGGCTCCACAAATCTAAGGCTCGGATTGAGACAGTGATATGCAGGCTAGCACCGGCGAAAACGATGCAAAATTCATATTATCGCTAATCAAATGTTAATTATTGATTTCTCTTCGTGCAATGGGCTGACCAGGGTAGATAACGCCTGATGGCTTCTCAATCGCAGGAGTGCAAGGTATGAGCTTACAGTTGAAGGGTATGCTCGACCAGAAGGGTGTATGAATATTGAGGACAGCGGCTCGGTGCCTCTGTCCTTAGTAGATAGGTGACAGCCTGTAATACAGGATTAACGCCCTTTTTTCTTACGGCCGGCCTGAGCAAAGCGCTTGCGGGATGAGGCATTGCCATCAGGCTTTTCAGCAGTTTTTGGCTTGCTGATGTTTGGTTTTTTAACGCCAGCAGTTTTGGCTGGCGCCTTTTTTGCCGGTTTATCTTCAGACGATGAGTTTTCAATCAGTTTGAAAAGTTCGACCAGTTCATCGTCGGTCAAATCGCGCCATTCACCCAGCGGCAACCCTTTCAGATTGACGTTCATGATGCGCGTGCGCTCAAGCTTGGTCACTTCAAAACCAAAATGTTTACACATGCGGCGAATCTGACGGTTAAGCCCCTGCACCAGCGTAATGCGAAACACCATCGGTGCTTCTTTTTTCACTTTACATTTTTTTGTGACGGTTCCCAGCATTGGCACACCGGCGCCCAGCCCCTGAATAAACTCGTCGGTAATCGGCTTATTTACCGTAACCAGGTACTCTTTTTCGTGATTGTTGCCAGCGCGCAGGATTTTATTAACTAAATCACCGTGGTTGGTGAGAAAAATCAGCCCCTGGGAATCTTTATCTAAACGTCCAATGGGGAAAACACGCTTGCTGTGGTTAACGTAATCACTGATGTTGTCACGCTCGCCTTCTTCCATGGTGGTGATAATACCCACCGGCTTATTCAAAGCGATCAGCACCAAGTCTTCTTCATCACGCGGTTCGATAAGCTGCCCATTAACTTTGACAACGTCACCTGGGAAAACCTGATCACCGACTGCGGCACGCTTACCGTTAATGAAAACGTTGCCCTGTTCGACGTAACGATCGGCGTCACGGCGAGAACAGATGCCGCTCTCACTGATATATTTGTTAAGACGAATGGATGAGTTGGTCAGCATGGTTTCTCCGGAAAAAGCGGACTATACCTCACCGGAGTGGTGATGCGAAGTGTGGTTTGGAGCAAACGGGGAAAATTTTAACTTCAAAGGTATACGCTTTGCGCACTGGGCGGTGGCCCAGCGCATGCCCTTAAACTCAAATTTGCCAGTAAAACCCAATCAAAAATCTAGATTTGGTAATCAATCACCACATCGCTATCACTCTGCGGCTGTTTGAAAACCTTCTCTTTGATTTCATTAATCGACAGGCTCTGATTACACAGCTCAATAAAGCGCCAAACATAGTTACGTTGTAACTGGGAGCGCTTTAGGCCAAGCCAAACGGTGTTCGACTCAAAAAGATGTTCTGCATTAATAAGTTGCAATCCACGGTCTCTGTCGGCATCAAAGGCTTTATCCGCCAGAATACCCACGCCTAAACCTAACTCGACATAAGTTTTAATGACGTCCGAGTCCTGCGCGCTGAGCACGATGTCAGGATTAAGCCCGTTTTGCTCAAAGGCGCTGTCAACCCGCGAGCGGCCGGTAATGCCCTGACGATAGGTGACGAGCGAGTATTCACTGAGCTGCTGCAGGGTTACCGGCTGCTGCTCAAGTAACGGATGGCCGTCCGGAACCAGAACGGCGTGATGCCAGCGATAATAAGGGAATGACGCAACAGAGGGGTCATTAATCAGCTTTTCACTGGCTATTGCCACGTCGGCCTGTCCGCTAAGCAGCATGGCCAGCACTTCCTGAGGCGACCCCTGATGCAGCTCCAGACGCACTGCGGGATAAACCGCGCGGAACGCTTTAATCACCCGAGGCAAACTGTAACGAGCCTGGGTGTGAGTCGTGGCAATCGTTAATACACCGGCATCCTCCTTAGAGAAAATGTCGGCTAGACGACGAATATTTTGCGCTTCGTTGAGGATACGCTCGGCTACAGACAGCAGCTCTTTACCCGGCTCGGTTAATCCCAATAACCGCTTACCGCGACGAATAAATATTTCAACCCCGAGCTCGTCTTCAAGCTCGCGAATGTGGCGGCTGACGCCCGACTGTGAAGTAAAAAGCATATTTGAGACTTCAGTCAGGTTGTAATTGCAGCGCGCTGATTCCCGTATAATTTTTAGCTGTTGGAAATTCACCGTGCACCCCTATTAGTTTTCCATGATGCCTATTGTTACGTTCTCGTAACCTTTAGGACAAATACGAAAAAACCGTTACTTATGCTTTTTACTAATAAGGGCGCTTTTATTATGCGCAAAAGCCTATTTTGAACTACGCCTTAACCGGCGTTAACACGGCTTTACCGCTGAAGTGGGCCGCAAGATTGTTCAAAACCAGCTTCATCATATTGTCCATCGCCTCCGGTGAACGGCCTGCCGTATGCGGCGTTAGCACCAAATTTTTGGTCATGGGAATCAACGCTTCAGGCACCTCAGGTTCACCGTCAATGACGTCGAGGGCCGCACCGGCAATACCACCGTACTGCAGGCTATCTATCAATGCCGCGGTATCTACCACAGTGCCGCGCGCGATATTAATGAGATATCCTTCAGGGCCAAGCTCGCGCAACACCTCGGCGTCCACCAATTTTACGGTATCTTTACCGCCGGGCGTGGCGACCACCAAATAATCAGCCCATTTTGCCAGTGCCTGTCTGCTCTCAAAATATTGCCATGGGCTGTCGGTTATCTGTCGACGATTAAAATATCCCACCGGCATATTGAACCCCCCGGCGCAGCGCTGCGCTATTTGATGACCAATATTGCCCATGCCAATAATGCCGAGTTTTTTGCCAAACATGCCGGGCAGTGTGATACGTGATTGCGTCCATTTACCGGTGCGAACGCGATGGTCGAGATAGGGAACGCGGCGAGTGATGGCTAACATTAGCGCCAAAGTATGGTCAGCCACCGCCGAGTTATTGGTTCCCGGACCGTGTGTTACCTGAATATTTCGCGCCTTGGCCGCCTGGGTATCGATAAGTTCAAAACCTACGCCCTGCGCACAGATAATCTCAAGCTTGGGCAGACTGTCCATCTGTGAAGCTGATAATCCAATCGAACCCACGGTGAGCACCGCACGAATTTCAGCCGCAATTTTGGGGTCAAGCTCGGCACGTTGTTCGGCGGTAGTGGCGTAATAAAGGGTAAAACCTGCGGCTTCAAACTGTGCCGGATAACCGGCATCGGGTTCAATATGGCACAACAAAGCGATTGTCATCACGACTTCCCTCGGGTAAAAAACAGACGCAATTGCGCCATAACAAAGCGGATTTTCAGCCTTGTAAAATGAGTTCCAGCAGGCTATTTACTATCATGTAACAACTTAAACTTGTACAGCTTTTCAGCCAGATCATCTGTTTCAAGGTGCGTTTAATCCACATCGTCTACACTCCAGAGATGCGCTTTGCACATTATTGTTCGTAACCTCTTTCGGAGATCACTTGACGATGGCCAAAGCCCCACCAAAGAAATCGGTTAAACCGACCGCAACAGTCGATACTTCCAGTAAACCCCAAGCAGCCGTCGATGTTGAAGTTTCAGACCAAGGCGTACGTTTAATTTATCCCTACAGTGACGGAGAAAGGGTCAAGGATTTTGATAGCGGCCATAAAACCCGCGTTCGCGAAGGACTACCGGTGCCATTAGGTGCCACATGGGACGGTCTGGGGGTGAATTTCGCCCTGTTTTCAGCCAATGCCTCCAAAGTTGAACTTTGCCTGTTCAACGACCAGGGCGAAGAGTACGACCGCATTGAGCTTCCTGAATATACTGACGAAGTGTGGCACGGGTATCTGCCCGACGCCCGCCCAGGTTTGCTGTATGGCTACCGCGTTTACGGCCCGTATGCGCCACACGATGGTCACCGTTTTAACCCCGCCAAGCTGCTGTTGGATCCTTACGCCAAGCAAATCGTCGGCGATTTAAAATGGGACGACGCCCTCTTCGCCTACGACATGGAAAGCGACAAGAAAGACCTGCATATTGATGACCGCGACAGTGCGGCGTTTTTACCGAAATGCCGAGTTATCGACCCTGCATTTTCATGGTCCCGCTCACGTAAAAATCCGGTTCCATGGGAACATACCATTATTTATGAGACCCACGTACGCGGCTACACCATGCGCCATCCGGCAGTTCCCGAACACCTGCGCGGCACGTTTTCGGCGATGACTACGCCGCAAATTGTTGATTACATCAAGTCGCTGGGAGTAACGTCGATTGAGCTGATGCCTATCCACGCCTTTACCGATGACCGCCATTTACAGGACAAAGGTTTGCATAACTTCTGGGGTTACAACACCTTAAGTTTTTTTGCGCCGCATCCGCAATATATGGCGACCCACACAGTTAACGAATTCAAGCAGATGATTGCCACGCTGCACGCCGCTGAAATCGAGGTAATTCTCGACGTGGTGTATAACCACACCGCCGAAGGTAACGAGCTAGGCCCAACGCTGTCATTTAAAGGTATTGATAACGCCAGTTATTATCGCCTGATGCCCGAAAACAAGCGCTACTACATTAACGACACCGGCACGGGCAACACACTTAATCTGAGTCACCCGCGCGTACTGCAAATGGTGACCGATTCACTGCGCTACTGGGCCACAGAAATGCAGGTTGACGGCTTCCGTTTCGACTTGGCCACCATTTTAGGTCGCGAAAGCTATGGTTTCGACGAGGGCTGCGGCTTTCTCGATACCTGCCGTCAGGACCCTGTGTTGAGCCAGTGTAAACTGATTGCCGAGCCTTGGGACTGTGGCCCCGGCGGTTATCAGGTGGGCGGCTTTCCACCCGGCTGGGTCGAATGGAACGATCGTTTTCGCGATTCGGTGCGCAAATTTTGGCGCGGTGACGAAGGTCAACTTGCAGACTTCACGACTCGCCTCTCCGGATCGGCCGACCTTTTCAACCATCGCGGCCGCAAGCCTTACGCCTCGGTAAACTTCATCACCGCCCACGACGGCTTCACCCTCAATGACTTGGTTTCTTATCAGCACAAACACAATGAGCAGAATGGTGAGGACAGTCAGGACGGCACCGACAACAATATTTCAGCCAACTACGGCGTTGAGGGCCCAACGGACGATCCGACCATTAATGAACTGAGAGTGCGTCAAATGCGCAACATGCTGGCCACGCTGTTCTTCTCGCAGGGAACGCCGATGCTGCTCGCCGGCGATGAGTTCGCCCGTTCGCAGAACGGCAACAATAATGCCTACTGTCAGGACACGCCGATCGCCTGGGTTAACTGGAACATTCAAGACAAAGGTAAATCGCTGATTTTATTCACCTATCGACTCATTGCCCTGCGAAAAAGATTTCCAATTCTGCATCGTGGGCGTTTTCTCACCGGTGAACTGCATGAAAAACTCGATGTAAAGGACGTGAGTTGGTTTCAGCCCAACGGCGACGAAATGACCGGTGATGCCTGGAGCGACCCTCACGCCAAAAGCATTGGTATGCTGCTCGACGGACGTGCTCAGCCTACCGGTCTGATTCGCTATGGTTCACTGAGCACCATTTTGCTGCTGTTTAATGCCGCGCACGAGGAGGTCGTTTTTTCGCTGCCTTATGTCGCACACGGAGAAAGCTGGCGGCACATTCTCGATACCTTCCAGCCTGATGATATCAACGAGCACAACTTTGACTTTGGCCGTGAATACATCTGCCCATCGCGCACGGTGGTGCTGTTTGAGCTGATCGGCCTCTCCAAATAACCGCCCCCTCTTCCCCCTTTAGACAACGCCCGGTTTACTTAACGGGTGTTTACAGATTACCGTGCATTAGCCACGCTTTTAGCCCCAGCGCATCGTGATAATGTGAATAGCTGCGCGGTCCACCGGCAATAATCATCAGCACGTCCTGGCCCTTTATTCGCGTATAGACGATCAGACAGTGCCCGGCCTGATCGGTGAAACCGGTCTTCTGCAAGACAATATTCCAGGTTTTATTGTTAATCAGACCGTCAGAACTGCGGTAAACCAGCTGACCTCGCCCCGGATGCACCACGTAATGTGTGTCGGTGGAAAGTTGACGAATAAGCGCATAGCGATAGGCATGTTTAGCCATAATTGCCAGGTCATGCGCCGAGGCGGTATTGCGCGGCGTCAAGCCTGTGGGATCGTAAAAATGGGTATTGCGCATACCGTAGGCCTGAGCCTTGCGATTCATCTGGCGCACAAATGCGCGGCGCCCGCCCGGATAGTAACGACTCAGCGCAGCGGCGGCGCGATTCTCTGACGACATCAGCGCAATATGCAGCATGTCTTTACGCGACAAAGTGGAACCAATGGACAGCCGCGAGTGAGTGTTCTTTAGCAGGTCACGATCGGCGGGCGTCACGGTGATTTTCTGACTCAACGATTGTTTACTGTCGAGAACCACCATGGCTGTCATCAGCTTGGTCAGCGATGCCATAGGGTAAGCTCGGGCGGTATTCTTCTGGTAAAGCACCCGTCCGTTCGATGCATTAATGACCAGCACCGAGCGCGAAAGCATACGCGGCACTGTTTTAGCACAAGCGTTGTGCGCAATGAAACAGATCAACAGTAAAGACAGTGGAACTGCGTGACGGGTAAACCCAGAATGAAAGACTCGGGAAAAAAATGACATGACGACCATAAAACGTTTAAAGATGAGTTTGTGACTTCAGCAACGTAGAAAACAGCCGCTTCTTTGAAGACAATGTAGGGATAACTCTTTTTTCACAGCAAATCTGCAGCGGTGAAGCTGGAATATGCCGAGAAAAAAATGCTCCCCTGAAAACAGATACTGCCCAACTTGTCGTAACCGACCAAAAGGTAAATTGTAAAAAAATCGGTTTGTTACGCTAATAACCCGCAAATAAAGGCACTGCGGGTTATTTTTAAGAGTGTTCTTAGAACATAATGCAGCCGGTTAGTCGGCCTTGCGCAGGTACGCCTTGAACTGAGGGGTCATAGTGGTTTTAAAGCCATCGCCTTCCTTGGTGATTAAATAGACCGCCAAATGCTCTTTCTCCGCCAGCGCCAAGGCCTTTTTAGTCCCCAGCACCATTAGACCCGTGTCCCAACCGTCGGCCTCTAGCGCAGAGGAGGCAATGACCGTGGCCGAAACCAGTTTATGCGTGATAGGACGTCCAGTAGCGGGATCGATAATGTGCGAAAGGCGTTTTCCGTCGAGTTCATAATAGTTGCGATAGCTGCCAGAGGTGCTGATGCCCATGCCCTGCAAATCGACAATCGCCTGCACCGCATCTTCTTTGTCGGTGGGCTTTTGAATTGCCACCTGCCACGTTTTACCTTCTGGATTTTTACCACGAGACACTACGGCACCGCCGACCGACACCAGATAATCACTGATACCGTTGGCCTCAACCAGCCGCGCCAGATGGTCTGTGGCATAACCTTCACCTACGGTGGATAAATCGACATACATGTCGGGCTTATCTTTTTGCAAATAGTCACCGTCGTACTGCTGAATCACTTTTAGATGCTGCAGACCGATTTCGCCCTTGGCGGTATCAATCTGTTGCTGCGTCGGCATCTTAATCGGCTCTTTGGTCGGGCCAAATCCCCATAGGTTAACCAGCGGACCCACGGTAATATCCATCGCCCCACCCGTTTTTTGCCCTATTCTCAACGAAGTAATAATCGCATCGGCCATGCCTGAGCTGATCGGCTGCGGCTCGGTACCGCTGTATTGATTAAAGCGTGAGAGTACGGAATCGTTTTTATAGGTCGAGAGTTCGTGGTCGTCTTCTTTAAGCTGGTCTTCAATCTGCTGGCGCAATTGCGGTTCACGGCTTTTATCGAGTCCTACCACGCTGACCCGATAATAGGTGCCCATGGTTTTCCCTGTGATAACCACAGACTGCGGCGCGTCTTTGTCCGGACCGCAGGCGCTGAGTAGAACCGCGCAGCCAAGAATGGCTGGGGCAGAAAGAAGGTGGCGTGTGAACAACATGAAAACTCACTTAGCAAAACGCAGGATTAATGTGATACCAAAATTTATCGGCACACATTATACAACCCAAACTAAACCCGGCGTTAACGACGAACGCAGTATTGCGTTAAGTTTTCTTTCGTTTAATAAACAGTTAACGGCTGCGTTTAGCATGCCGCTCCCAATTTTCCTGTTTGGCTTCGGCGGATTTTTTCAAGGCAATGTAGCAGGCTCCCGCGCCACCGTCTTTGCCAACAGCCACGCTGAACGCCTGAACCTCATCGAGCTGTTTTAGCCATTTGGCGAGGTAGCTGCGCACAATGTTAGCGTGACTCTGATCGTGCCTTCCGCGCCCGTGCACCACCAGCAAGGTCCGCAGGCTTCGTGCCTGCGCCTGCAGAAAGAAGCTAAACAACTCCTGGCGGCAGGTCTCTACCGGTTTGCGTAACAGATTAAGACTCGCCTCGAGCGGATATTTACCCTGGCGCAGTTTGTCGAGCACGCCCTGCTGTACACCGGGCTGCTTGTATTCAAGAGGAGTAGCACACTCAATAATATCAAGAAATCCGGTGGTCAGAATATTTTCAGGCTGCGTCAGTTCTGGATCCTGCACTTTGGCCGTTTTATGCTGATTTTTTAAATAAACTACCTGATTATTATCTGAGAGTTTCTGCACGTCAGCCATTTCCTGAAAGAACAGAAGACCCTCATTCTGGTCATCATTTTTCATCGCTTGCCTCCCCGATTTATCCCTTTATTTAAACCACACAGCGCCACTTTAAGCCCGCTATAAAGCACGTTCGCGAGCAACGAGGGTCATAAAACTGAGTGTATAGAAAAACCGGCCAGCTGCAATATTTCACACGTAGATCCCGGGTTCACGGGCAGACCGTTGCGCATAACTCCCTGTAACTCGGCCTGTTATTTCATGTTCAAAAAAGTGGGTTATTAAATTAGGTATATACTTAACCGTTGGAGCAGAGAGATTAAGATTCAGTGTCCTCTTTGTTTCCATTCAAATTGAGGAGAAACAATGCCGTACCTTGATGACAATCTTCTTGTATTTACAGACCTTGACGGGTCGCTGCTCGACCATCACACCTACAGTTGGCAGCCGGCACAGGAATGGCTCGACCGACTGAGTGCGGCGCAGGTGCCGGTAATCTTGACCACCAGCAAAACGGCTGCCGAGGTCGCTCAGTTGCAACAACAGCTTAGGCTGACTCAGCATCCCTTTATTGCAGAAAATGGCGCGACGATTAGCCTGCCAAGCGATTGGCACGGCGAAAAAGATAACTCGACCGGACACTTTAATGGCACCTCTTATGAGGACATCCGCCGCACTCTGATTAACCTCCGCCAGAGATATGACTTTGAATTTAGAGGTTTTGGCGACGTTAGCACACAACAGGTCGTGGACTGGACCGGACTTAAATTAGAAAACGCCAAACTGGCCATGCAGCGTGAGGCATCCGAACCCCTCATCTGGTTCGGTAATGACCTCGATTTTGCTCGATTCGAAAAATATCTGCATGAGGAAAATCTGGCACTTACTCGCGGCGGCCGCTTCTGGCACGTGATGGGCAAAGATGCCGGTAAAGGCCCGGCGGTCAAGTGGCTGAGCGAGCAGTATGAGCAGCAATCTGGCAAGCCAGTGCTCAGCATTAGCCTGGGCGATGGCCCCAATGATATTGGTATGCTTAATGCAACACACTGTGCGGTGGTTATTCTTGGGCACCACCCACACGCCATGACACTTGAAAATGAAGAACACGCTTTTCGCACCACGCAACGTGGTCCAGAAGGTTGGAAGCAGGGTTTAGACCATTATATTCGTCTTTGATTTTTCTTTTAACTTTTTGATTATTAAGATTGAGGTTCCTATGAGCGACTTTTATCAGGATGGCGTCATCACTAATTTTCACAATTTGACGAAAAGAAAATTAGAAGAACTGGAATATGACCTGCAAGTGTTCTCGGGTCGCCGCTCGATGGGCCTTATACTGCCGTCGCTGTTCTCTGAGCTTGAGGGTCCGGCCCTGAGCAAGATTGTCGACGAGCTGACCAAGGTGCCTTATCTGGAGGAAATTGTCATTGGTCTGGATCGCGCCGACCGCGATCAGTTCTTGTTTGCCCGTGAATTCTTCTCTCGACTTCCCCAGCGTCATCGAATTTTGTGGAACGACGGCCCGCGCCTCAAGGCGCTTGACGAGGAGCTTAAAAAAGAGAACTTGTCGCCAATGGAACCCGGCAAGGGGCGCAATGTGTGGTTCTGTGTGGGCTATACGCTCGCATCGCGGCGCACGACAGTCGTAGGTTTGCACGACTGTGACATTGTCACTTATACCCGTGAAATGCTGGCACGCTTGATGTATCCGGTAGCGAACCCCAACTTCCATTATGACTTCTGCAAAGGGTATTACGCGCGCGTCGCCGACGGCAAATTTAACGGTCGCGTAGGTCGCTTACTGGTGTTCCCGCTGCTCAAATCGCTGCAAATTGTCTACGGAAAGTCAGAATTTTTGGAGTATTTACGCAGCTTCCGCTATCCACTTTCCGGCGAATTCGCCATGCGCACTCATGTGCTTAACGACCTGCGCATCCCGAGCGACTGGGGTTTGGAAATCGGCGTACTCTCCGAGCTGCACCGTAATACGGCCACCAAGCGTATTTGTCAGGTGGATATTGCCGACAACTATGACCACAAACATCAGCCAATGTCGGAAGAAGACGCCAGCAACGGCCTGCAACGCATGAGTATTGATATTACCAAGGCGCTATATCGTAAGATGGCGATTTTAGGCGTGCCCATTACCGCCGAGTCTTTCCGGGTGCTGAAAGCGACCTATTACCGCAATGCGCTGGATATGATTGATGGTTTTGAGCACGACGCCAAAATGAATGGACTTAAATTTGACCGCCACAGTGAAGAGTCGGCGGTTGAACTGTTTTCAGGCGCGATTATGGAAGCCGGTCTGGCCTTCGTTGATACGCCTAGTGAAAAACCGTTTATTCCAAGCTGGAGCCGCGTTCAGTCTGCATTCCCCGACATGCTTGAGCGCCTGCACGATGCTGTTGAAGAAGATAATAAAGGCAATGTTTAATTAGCCTTGCAGCTCATCACAGGGACGCGATGAGCTGTTAGTTGTTGCAGATTATTAGCACACATCGATCACCCTCTCCCCGTATGAATTATTTGCTGGCCTACGCTTTTTCTAAACGTTTGGAATAAACTTTAGCAAAAATAATAACCCCATTCTTTCCAAAAAAGCTGTCAATTAGCAGTCTGATGCCTTTGCTTTTGTTTACGAAAGGTTAATTACCGAACCTAGCTCAAGCACCCGACAAATAACATTGTAGTAACAATTAAAATCAACATCACAAAAAAAACGATTGTTCCTCATTTTTGGCACAGATATTGTCACAAAAAAGATAATGACCTAAATGCATGATTTTAATGTATATATAATCAACCTGTTTTATTGTGTTTTATAGCAATAAATTTACCTCCTCCTGATCATTACCCTCGTCAGACAGGCAAAAAAAATGCAGAAAATTAAACTGGTTTTATATATTTCTTCTCATCTCATTCGCATTACCGTGCTTTATTTGCGCTCAGATTGATAAATAATTAAAAAAAACCCTTTAAAAATCGTGGTTTTTAAGTAAATACCCGTGCCAAAACAAATCTTCCACTTATCAGTTCCGGTAAAAGATGTTAAAATTGACGCATATCAATATTGCGAGAGCGAAACCTATGATCACGGAAAAGCGTATTATTCGTCGTATCCAATCTGGTGGTTGTGCAATCCACTGCCAAGACTGCAGCATTAGTCAACTGTGTATTCCCTTCACCTTAAATGAACACGAACTCGATCAACTCGATAACATCATTGAGCGTAAGAAACCGATCCAGAAAGGCCAAACGCTTTTTAAAGCCGGTGACGAGCTTAAGTCTCTCTATGCTATTCGTTCAGGTACCATTAAAAGCTATACCATCACTGAACAAGGTGATGAGCAAATAACTGGTTTTCATCTGGCGGGGGATTTAGTGGGCTTTGATGCCATTGCGACTGTGCAGCATCCAAGCTTTGCCCAGGCGCTCGAGACTTCAATGGTCTGTGAAATTCCGTTTGAAACCGTTGATGACCTTTCGGGTAAAATGCCTAAACTGCGTCAGCAAATGATGCGTTTGATGAGCGGTGAGATCAAAGGCGATCAGGACATGATCCTGCTGCTGTCGAAAAAGAATGCGGAAGAGCGTTTGTCGGCCTTCATCTATAATCTTGCGCGTCGATTTGCCCAACGTGGTTTCTCGCAACGTGAGTTTCGCCTAACGATGACCCGTGGTGATATCGGCAACTATCTCGGACTGACGGTTGAGACCATTAGCCGCCTGCTCGGTCGTTTCCAGAAATCAGGCATGCTTAGCGTTAAGGGTAAATACATTACCATTGAAGACCATAACGCGCTGTCGGTGCTCGCAGGGCATCCCGTCTCATTGGCTTCCTGATACCTCTTTATCTGCCGGTTTTCTACAACCTGTAGCACCGGATCAATAAATGATTGAGTTTATTGATCCGGTTCAATTTGTGACCTGTCTTGTTTCCCCATCCTGGTTTATTCTCTATCTATAGCGCTGACTTTTTGGATCGATTATCAAGGTAATTCTTAAAAGCATGAGCAATATTCCCCGCCACCACTTTTTAGTTTTCTTTTAGTAGGTTTTGGCTTAAGTTTGTGTTTACTGAATGAATAGTTAGGGTTTTGACTTTCCTTGAGAAAATGGCGCCCTACGCGCTTTCAATCACAGAATTAAGGAGGCTCCCTTGGCCAAGTATCAGAACCTTCTGGTCGCTATAGACCCTAACCAGGACGATCAGCCGGCGCTTCGCCGCGCGGTGTATCTGGTTCAACGCAACGGCGGGAAGATTAAAGCCTTTCTGTCTATCTATGACTTTTCCTATGAAATGACCACCATGCTTTCTCCTGAAGAGCGCACAGCGATGCGCCAGGGTGTGATAAGTGAGCGTACCGCATGGATTGCAGAACAATGTCATTACTACGTTGAAGCAGGGATAGAGATAGATATTAAAGTGGTGTGGCACAACAAACCCTTTGAAGCGATCATTAATGAAGTGCTCAACGGTGGACATGACCTACTGTTAAAAATGGCTCACCAGCATGACCGGCTCGAATCGGTTATTTTCACCCCGACCGACTGGAATCTGCTGCGTAAATGCCCTTGCCCCGTGTGGATGGTGAAAGACCAACCCTGGCCCGAAGGCGGCAAGGCTGTGGTGGCAGTTAACCTCTCAAGCGAGGAGCCTTATCATGACCCGCTTAATATCAAGCTGGTTAAAGAGAGCATAGAGCTGGCCTCACACGTTAATCAGACGGAAGTTCATCTGGTCGGTGCCTACCCCGTTACGCCGATTAATATTGCCATTGAACTGCCTGACTTTGATCCCAGCGTTTATAACGACGCCATCCGCGGTCAACATTTGATTGCCATGAAGGCGCTACGACAGAAATTCCATCTAGACGAAAAATACACTCACGTCGAAAAAGGCCTGCCAGAAGAGGTCATCCCAGACCTTGCGGAGCACCTGCAGGCGGGCGTCGTGGTACTGGGGGCTATCGGCCGCACCGGTCTGTCTGCCGCCTTTCTCGGTAACACTACCGAACAGGTGATCGACCATCTAAAATGTGACCTGCTGGCCATTAAACCTGATGATTTCGTTTGCCCGTTAACGGCAGAAGATATCGAAGAGCACGACGACGAGTAGCGACCAACCTGAAACTCAGAGATAAAAAAAGGACTCATGAGAGATCATGCGTCCTTTTGACTATTAGCGCATTGCCGATGAATACTCAACAGACCAGCGCTGATAACACACCGTTTTCGTTTTTACGGCCTCGTGAATATAAGATTATTTAATATTTTTATAGGTCACGGTGTATTGCGAATTTGGTACCATGAAACGGTTGGCAGCTTGGCTATAGGTCGGCGCTCCCGTCATTTCTCCCGTTACCGCATCTTTAGTTTTCACCCGCACGTTAAACATCTGCTGATTGATAGCATCGGCCAAGAATTTAGGCCAGTCATAATGACCCAGCTTATCTTTAGGCAGCATTAGCGTAGCCTGCTCAATGATTTTTTTGCCCTGCATGACGTCTACCTGGAATTTCTCAGAAGTGACAGCTCCTGTCGACTGGATATTCCCCACGTTTGAAAGAGCCTGCTTGTTATTCATGGTGAAGGTCATATCAACAATTTTTTCGATATCATTGGCATTGATAAACAGCTGGTACTTGCCTGCTACGTTATTAGTATTGCCATCAATACCTTCAATATCAATATTATACTCTTGACCTGCCTGCATGGCAGCACCGCCGTAGGCAGCCATACCCAAAGGCCCCATCAGTTTAACGTTTAACCGTGTCTGTTTCGCAGACTTAACAGTCAACTTAAGGTTTGGTGTACCATTTTGATCAAACTGATTAAGCGTTTGCACACCCATGATGGAAGCGCCATCAACGATAATAGTGCCATCTTGTTCAGAACCATTATCCCCTTCGTTCGCCGCTTTGATAATGGAGATAGCAAACCCATTCGTTTTGCTGTTTAAGTAAACACTGTTTTTGCGCGGGGTTTTACCATTAAATTCCACCACGCCGCTGTCGGTCATTTGACCAATCAGCACATCATTAGAATAATTGGTGTTAATTTTCTTCGCCAAATTAGCAATCCACTTATTACCCTTAAGATTGTTTTCGGTGATCAGAAATTTGATATCTATCAGCTCATTGCCTTTTGCCCCGCCCATGATGCGGAAACGAACTTTATCACCGACGGCGACTTTTTCACTCTGAATGAATTTCCCGCTTTCAAACCACTGCCCCTGAACCGCGTCATCTTCACCACCCGGCTGATCGTCTGGATCGGGGGTTTCAGCACCCGAGCGTGCGGTGATATTTACATCACTGCAGGCATAAAAACCTTCGCCGGCAGGATCAATGCGCTGCCAGCGGGTGAAGATGATGCTCTTACCTGTACGGCCTTCTGGAATGGGAACGTTAATGGTATGAGTCGGACTCAGATCTCCAGACTGGATGTTAAACGTATGGATTAGCTCAACGTCATCCCAACCTAGTTTTTTCTTGGTAACGTCAACGTTCTTTTTACTGATATAAAACTCAATAAAGGAAGGCGAATGCATTGCTGTATGGACATACTTCATTTGCACTATGCCATTCGCATCAGGTTCGATCGTTTTGGTTTCCCAATCTGAACGAGGCTGGTTAAAAGCATCATACGGGGTAGTACCTGAGCAAAGCTTTCCGTTGGGGATACCTTTTTTGGCCTGTTCCACTCCGTGAGGAGACACGGCAAAGCCGGTATAACCATTCCAGTTATCAAAAGCCCCTGTCCCGTTTGCTTCTAATGCCGCGCGACATGCACCAGTTAACGTACCGTTCCAGTGCCCATGTTTGTCATAGCAGACTTTATGACGCGACGGAGGATCGATAATCGTGCCATGAGCAAACACCGTCGGCGCTATTGGCATAGCAAAGGTCGCAACCAGTAAGGCGAGTAATTTCTTACGAGGTAACAGCATAATTAAATTCCTTTTTATAAACCTTAAGTTTTTATAAGATCATGAATTTAATGAAAATTCATGATCAAACTTATGCTACCGATTTATTAAGAAGAACATGAGTAAACTGATGAAGAAGCGGGGAAGTAAAATGAAGAAAATTCTTGTGGCAACCCATTCAAGTAAAAAACCCCGATTAACCGGGGTTTTTTATATTTAATAGACAATTAGGATCACTCGGTATTCAGAGGCCTGCCTTTTATTAACAGCACCAATGCGAATCCTAGAGCGCGCGCAGAATCGCCTCTACGCTCTCTTTGGCATCGCCAAACAGCATCTGCGTATTTTCTTTAAAGAACAGTGGGTTTTGCACGCCGGCATAGCCGGTGCTCATCGAGCGTTTAAAGACGATGACGTTGTGCGCTTTCCATACTTCCAACACCGGCATTCCCGCAATCGGGCTACGCGGATCTTCCTGTGCTGCAGGGTTCACCGTGTCGTTGGCGCCGATAACCAGCACCACGTCGGTATCGCTGAAATCGTCGTTGATTTCGTCCATTTCCAGCACGATGTCGTAAGGTACTTTAGCCTCAGCCAACAGCACGTTCATGTGGCCTGGCAAGCGTCCCGCGACCGGATGAATACCGAAGCGAACTTTGATGCCCTTGGCACGCAGTCTGGCGGTAATATCCTGGACCGGATACTGCGCCTGTGCCACCGCCATGCCGTATCCCGGAGTGATGATGACCGAGCTGGCGTTTTTCAACATATCAGCCACGTCCTCAGCACTGGCTTCGCGGTATTCACCCATTTCTTCCGCGTCACCCGTTGAGGAGCTGTCGGTGCCAAAGCCACCGGCAATCACGCTGATAAATGAGCGGTTCATTGCCTTACACATGATGTAGGAGAGGATGGCACCGGAAGAACCGACCAGCGCACCGGTCACGATCAACAGGTCATTGCTGAGCATAAAGCCCGCCGCCGCCGCCGCCCAACCCGAGTACGAGTTAAGCATTGAGACCACCACCGGCATATCCGCACCGCCGATGGACGACACCAGATGCCAGCCAAAAGCCAGCGCTATCAGGGTCATAATCAGCAGTGCAAACACCTGTGCGCCCACGCTTTCTGAGCGAACAAAAATAATCAGCAGTGCGAAAGACACCACCAACGCGGCCAGGTTCAGCTTGTGGCGATGTGGCAGGGCCAGCGGTTTTGAAGAGAAAGTACCGCGCAGCTTGCCGAATGCAACGATAGAACCGGTGAAGGTGACCGCACCAATAAAGATGCCGAGGAACACTTCCGTCAGATGGATATTCTCCATCACTCCTTCCATCGCGATACTGCCGTGGTCAAGGTAGCTGTTAAAGCCGACCAATACCGCAGCGAGACCCACAAAGCTGTGCAAAATAGCCACCAGCTCTGGCATTTGGGTCATTTCAACTTTACGCGCCAGGTAGATACCTATTGCACCGCCGATAACCATTGCCACAATAATCCAGCCGACGTGGCCGGAGTCGGGACCGAGAATAGTGACGATTAGTGCAATCGCCATTCCTGTGATACCAAAAATATTCCCCTGCTTGGATGTCTCATGCTTCGACAATCCCGCAAGGCTGCAAATAAACAAAATAGCGGCAACAATGTATGCAGCTGTAACTAGACCCCCAGACATAGGCTATCCCTTAATTCTTGCGAAACATTTTCAGCATGCGCTGAGTGACGGTAAATCCGCCAAAAATATTGATACTGGCAATCAGTACGGCAACAAAAGAGAGGAAACTCACCCATCCGCCGTGACCAATTTGCAGTAATGCCCCGACCACGATAATCCCTGAAATCGCGTTGGTTACCGCCATCAGCGGCGTGTGCAATGCGTGACTGACGTTCCAGACCACGTAATAACCCACCACACAGGACAGTGCGAAAACGGTAAAGTGAGACAGGAACTCTTTCGGCGCAACGTTTGCCAGCCAACCAAACAGCACGATGGCGATGGCCATAATGATGTACTTGGTCCACTTTGAGGTCGGTTTAGCCTCGGCCTTAGGGGCCGGCGCTGCAACTTTTGCTGCCTGGGGCTGGGCAGAAACCTGAATCGGCGGCGCTGGCCAGGTAATTTCTCCTGCTTTGACGACCGTGACTCCGCGCACGACGGTATCTTCGAAGTCGATCTCGATTTCACCGTTTTTCTCTTTGCACAGCAGCTTCAGCAAGTTAAGCAGGTTGGTGCCGTAAAGCTGAGAAGACTGGGTCGGTAAACGGCTGGGTAAATCGGTATAGCCAATAATTTTCACCCCGTTTGGCGTTACGGTAATGGTGTCGGCTACTGTCAGCTCGCAGTTTCCGCCGGTTTGCGCCGCGAGATCGACAATCACGCTGCCCGGTTTCATTGAAGCGACCATTTCTCGGGTGATAAGCTTCGGTGCCGGACGACCCGGAATAAGTGCCGTTGTGACGATAATATCAACGTCTTCTGCCTGGGCGGCGAACAGCGCCATCTCGGCCTTAATAAAGGCATCAGACATCACTTTAGCGTAGCCATCGCCGCTGCCGGCCTCTTCCTCAAAGTCCAGCTCGAGGAATTCTGCGCCCATACTTTGCACTTGTTCTTTCACTTCAGGACGAGTGTCGAAGGCGCGAACAATTGCCCCCAAGCTGCCCGCGGCGCCAATTGCTGCCAAACCGGCGACTCCGGCACCGATTATCATCACTTTGGCCGGTGGCACTTTGCCTGCGGCGGTGATTTGACCGGTGAAGAAGCGGCCAAATTCGTGCGCGGCTTCAACAATGGCACGATAACCGGCGATATTGGCCATCGAACTCAGCGCATCCATCGACTGTGCACGGGAAATACGCGGTACAGAATCCATAGCCAACGCGGTAACGTTCCGGTCGGCCAGTTTTTGAATCAGTTCAGGGTTTTGTGCTGGCCAGATAAAACTTACCAGTGTCGATCCCGCCTGCAGTTTGTCGATTTCAGCGTCTAAAGGCGCATTCACCTTCAAAACGATGTCAGATTGCCAGACAGCATCACCCGCTTCTACCGTCGCGCCGACGATTTCATAAGCGGCATCGTCAAAACTGGCCAGTTTACCCGCGCCTTGCTCAATGGCGACTGTAAAGCCGAGTTTCAGCAGTTGTTCCACCGTTTTGGGCGTTGCTGCAACACGGGCTTCATTGGTCAACCGTTCTCTTGGTATACCAATACGCATAATTATTCCTTTCACCCTTTTATTTGATGATGCTCGTCATCGATGTAGAGATAAAATGTAAAACCTGTCGGCTTGTATCGCCGAATGACTGACGTATTTTTCAGGTCGGCTATAACCTACTGAATATCTGATTAATAAGCCATATAGAAACCTGATTTATGAGGATTAAATCACCTAAAGACGGCATAAGATGCGATAGCACTGCCAAGTGAGCAAATTTCATATTTAATTCACTTCAATGTGCTAATTATACGAGATCAATCACTCTCTTAATTTGTCAGCAAGGCCTGCCTAATGGGATGAAAAGTGAGTAAAATGTAAATAATTAACATTTATTTCACTTATTTACTCGATCATTAAACTTATATAAGTTATTGGAGAAAAATAAAGTGACCCAGGTAGCGATTAACATGTTTGAGCGCTTAAAAAATTACTCAAGCGCTCTTGATTATTACATGCAATAATCGGCAGCTAATCTGTTACACATCAATAATTCAGCATGTTTCAACATTACTGCGCAAGGTGAAAGGATTTTTTATGAAGCAGACGAAAACGATCATCGCATCGGCCGTTGTTTTATTAATCTCGCAATTCTCTGTTTTGTCTGCAGCTCAGGCAGCAGAAGAAATCAGTCCCGGGAAAGCAGCCGCCCTTAAGCCCTTTGATCGCATTGCATTTACTGGTCGATTTAACAACTTGGGTGATGCGTCAGACGAAGCATCAAAACGTGCCGATAAACTTGGCGCGGACTACTACTATATTCAAGACACCAACAGCGCCAACGACAGTGGCAACTGGCGCGTGGTGGTTGACCTGTTCCACAAGGATGCGCCAAAAGCCGCTCCGGAACCGGTGCTTAACAGCGTTAATGGCGTAAGCGGCGTTAAACAGCTGCCTAAAGAAGTGGCCTTCCAGCTTGAACCTTTCGATACTGTTACTGTAAGCGGTTTCTTCCGCAGCCAGCCTGACGTGATTGAATCCATTGCTAAAGCGGCGAAAGCCAAAGGTGCTTACTCATTCTTTATCGTGCGTCAAATTGATGCCAACAACGGCGGCAATCAGTACGTCACGGCGTTTATCTATAAAAAAGATGCCCCAAAACGCGTAACGCAAAGCCCTGATGCGATTCCTTACGATTCTGACGCAGGCCGTGCAGCGCTCGCCGCGGGGGGTGCCGAAGCCAAGAAAGTTGAAATTCCCGGCGTCGCCTCTTCCTCAAGCCCAAGCCGCAGCGTAGGCCTGTTCTTTGAAACGCAATCGTCTACCGGCAAGCGCTACTCCGTGACTCTGCCAGACGGCAGAAAAGTGGAAGAAGTGAATAACGTGACAGCGGCACAGATGACACCGTTTGACTCCGTTACCTTCACCGGTCACTTCAACAGCATGACCGACGTTTCTGAAGAAGTGGCTAAGCGCGCCGCTGATAAGGGTGCCAAGTTCTACCACGTGACTCGTCAGTGGCAGAACAAAAGTGGCGGTAACCTGACTGTGACCGCTGATCTGTTCAAGTAAGACCGAATAGACGCATTAACGATCTAAAAGGGGCTGATCATAATCAGCCCCTTTTAATTTGAATTTTTTATCGCAAGATTAATGCTTTGAGGATTGCTGCAAAATTTCTACCGCCAAATGCTCATCATTTTGCGTCAATTTCAGCGGATGCCTGCACTCTTTTTCGATGGCGGAAAGCTGTTCTTCAGTCAGGGAGTAAGGCAAATGGATATCTATACTGTACATGCTCTGCTGCTGGGCCAATTCAATTAGGCGTACGATGTTGATTTCGTCACTCACCTGGGTAGAAACAACCTGTAAAGCCAGTGCGTTAAGTTTGTCCTGCTTGGACTTTTCCTGAGTAGTGCGTGACCTCAGCACCATGCCAAAAAAAGGCAATACGCCGTAGATAGCATCGAGAAAACTCCATTGTTTCTTACACGATGCAGACAGGTATTCCATATAATCGAAGGACGCTTTTTCACTGCGCACATCGGGTGCCAGGCGACTATCAGCCATCTCCATTCCTCTTTGGGCCAGTGCTAACCCTTCTAACCACGTTAGAAAAGACCTTACTTTTTGAAGATAATGTTTTGAAACGAGAAACACAATCATCTATATAATGGCATAGCCTTATATGATGACACAGTTTGCCCTATATAATGACATAGTTTATTGATACTTTGCCAGAGAGTTCAGGAGCTTTACTTGACCGAATTAACCCCTGCTGCGCCGGTGCTTATCACCGGTGGAGCAAAGAGAATTGGACTGGCGCTGGCCGAGTCATTACTGCAGCAAAATATTCCGGTGATTGTCAGCTATCGTCACCCTTACCCTGCGCTCGATAGCCTGACTGAGAAAGGTGCCTGCTGTATTCAGGCTGACTTCTCCGACAACGCCGGCATTTTGGCATTCGCTGAAAAAGTGAAAGCCAACACCAGCAAGCTACGCGGCATTATTCACAATGCCAGCGCATGGGTGGCCGAATCGCCGGACACGGCCCCGCAGGACACCATGGCTATGATGCTGCAAATTCACGTTTATACGCCCTACTTGCTCAATCTGGAGCTTGAGGCGTGTCTTCGTGGTCAGGGTACGGCAGGAGCAGATATCATTCATATTACTGATTTCGTGGTCGAAAAAGGCAGTAAAAAACATATTGCCTACTCGGCGAGTAAGGCAGCGCTCGATAACATGACCCTGTCTTTCGCACGAAAGCTGGCCCCTGAGGTCAAAGTTAATTCGATTGCTCCGGCCCTCATATTGTTTAATCCCGACGACGACGCCGAGTATCGTGAACACGCCTTAAATAAATCGTTGATGAAAATTGAACCAGGTGAAGGCGAAATTGTTAGCCTGGTTGATTACATCCTGCGCAGCAACTATGTGACCGGCAAAACACACTGTGTCGACGGCGGCCGAAGACTGCGTTAATGTAGACTTTTCCCTACGGTGACATAGCGTTGATGGCCCGCTCGCGCTATGCTGTGATCCGATTTTCACGTTAACAGCAAACCCATGAATAAAATCGTTTTTGTAGAAGATGACGCCGAGGTTGGTAAGCTTATCGCCGCCTATTTGGGTAAGCATGACATTGAGGTTCTGGTTGAACCTCGTGGCGACACCGCTCAGGCAAGAATCGAGCTTGAAGAGCCTGATTTGGTGTTACTTGACATCATGTTACCTGGCAAAGACGGCATGACGCTCTGTCGCGACCTGCGTCCGGCCTACGACGGCCCTATCGTGTTGCTGACCTCATTGGACAGCGACATGAACCATATTCTGTCGCTCGAAATGGGCGCCAATGACTATATTCTTAAAACGACGCCACCCGCCGTGCTGCTGGCGCGCCTGCGCCTGCACCTTCGTCAGCGTCCAACCAGTCAGGTTGAGCCAGAAAAAACCGGCAAACCGATTCAAAAAGGCAATGCCCTGCACTTCGGCCAGCTGTGTATTGATCCCGTCAACCGCGAAGTCACGCTAGGTGATGAAACGATTACGCTCTCAACCTCGGACTTCGACCTGCTTTGGGAATTGGCCACTCACGCCGGTCGAATCATGGACCGCGAGGCGCTGCTGCTTAATCTGCGCGGTGTGAGCTACGACGGGCTGGATCGCAGTATCGACGTTGCCATTTCACGCCTGCGCCGCAAACTTTACGATAACGCCCTTGAGCCTTTTCGTATCAAGACCGTCCGCAACAAAGGCTACTTATTTGCGCCTAATGCCTGGGAGTCGGTGCAGGGATGAGAAAACTTTTTGTTCAGTTCTTTCTGCTGCTACTGGTGTGTTTTCTGGTTATGGCGATGCTGGTCGGGCTGGTTTATAAAGTAACTGCGGAGCGCACTGGTCGTCAGTCGATGAACGACCTGATGAAAAGCTCACTCTATTTAATGCGCAGTGAGCTGCGTGAAATTCCGATCAAGGACTGGAACAAAACCATCAGCACGCTTGAGTTGAATCTCTCATTCAAGTTGCACATCGAGCCATTAGGCAAGCGTAAACTGAGCCCGGCGCTGAATGATCAACTGCGTGACGGCGAAATTGTTGCTCTCGACAGTGAATACACTTTTATACAGCGCGTTCCGCGCAGTAATTATGTGTTGGTTGTCGGCCCCATCCCTTATCTGTTTTATATGCACGAAATGCGGCTGCTCGATTTGGGACTGCTTATTTTTATCGGCCTGTCATTAGCTCTGCCGGTATTTTTATGGATGCGCCCCCACTGGCAGGACCTGCTCAAGCTTGAGAACTCCGCTCAGCGGCTCGGCAATGGGTATTTGGACGAGCGAACCAACTTTGACTCGACGTCGAGCCTAAACCGGCTGGGTATTGCCTTTAACCAAATGGCAGACAACATTAATACCCTGATTGCCAGCAAGAAACAGCTGATCGACGGCATCGCGCACGAGCTGCGAACGCCACTGGTGCGTTTGCGCTATCGGTTGGCGATCAGTGAAAATATTCCTGAGGCGGAACAACAGGCCATTAATCGCGACATTGGTCAGTTAGAGTCGCTTATTGATGAACTGCTGACCTACGCCCGTCTGGATCGCCCACAGGTGGCACTGCATTTAACTAAAATCAATCTGCCGGAGTGGATTGAAGACAAAGCGGACGATTTCCGGCTGGTAAATACCGAACATGAAATTGAACTCGACGTCACCAAAGCGGCAGACTTTGGCGGCGTAGATCTACGCTTAATGGAGCGGGTGCTCGACAATCTGGTCAACAACGCCCAGCGCTACGCCAACGCAAAACTGCGCATCAGCCTGTGGCAGGAGGGAGAAGAAGCCAGCCTACAGGTTGAGGACGACGGCCCGGGCATTCCGCCGGAAGAGCGGCTGCGAATATTCGAACCCTTTGTACGCCTCGACCCAAGCCGCGACCGCGCAACCGGCGGCTGTGGACTCGGACTGGCCATCGTTCATTCAATCGCGGTGGCCTATCAGGGACGCGTTATGGTCGACAGCAGCCCGCTCGGCGGCGCCAGTATTCGCTTTAGCTGGCCGATTAAACCGGCCTTCAATCTCGCAATAGAACCACAATAATCGTGCCTGCGCGGGCCCCTACCCAGGCCCCGCTATTCATATTATTTTTAAAGTACGGAGTACTCCATGACGACAGCTTATTCACAGTTACGCGCAACGTTTACCCGCTTGTCGCGTTTCAGCCATCTTTCGTCCATCGCCGGATGGGACATGCAGACCATGATGCCACCGGAAGGCAGCAAAGCACGTTCTGAAGCCTTAGCTGAGCTCAGTGTACTCCAGCACCAAATTCTGACCGCGGGCAAGGTCGGCGAGTGGCTGGAGCAAGCCAAGCAGGAAGACCTCAACGACCTCGAGCAGTCCAACCTGCGTGAAATGGCGCGCCAATATCAGCATTCCGCCCTGCTGCCAGAAAGCCTGGTTGAAGCAAAATCATTGGCCGGAGCGCGCTGTGAGCACGCGTGGCGTCGCCAACGTCCGGCTAATGACTGGGAAGGATTTGTCGATAATCTGCGCGAAGTGGTCAAACTGAGCCGTCAGGAAGCCACGTTACGTTCACAGGCCGCCGGTATTAGTCGTTACGACTCGTTGCTGGACCTCTATGAACCCGGAATGACGGCAGGTAAGCTCGACGTTATTTTTGGTGATTTAAAAACCTGGTTGCCACAGCTGCTGCAGAAAGTCGTTGAAAAGCAAAAATCTCTGCAGTTTGTACAGCCGCAGGGCCCCTTTGATATCAGCAAGCAGAAAGAGCTGGGGCTGAGCGTAATGAAACGCCTGGGCTTTAACTTTGATGCAGGCCGTCTCGACATCAGCGCGCACCCTTTCTGCGGCGGCGTCCCGCAGGATGTTCGTATTACTACGCGCTACCGTCAGGACGAATTTATCACTGCTATGATGGGCGTAATCCATGAAACGGGCCATGCGCGCTACGAGCAAAATTTGCCGAAAGAGTGGCTGGGTCAGCCGGTTTCCAATGCCCGTTCAATGGGCGTTCACGAATCTCAAAGCCTGCTGTTTGAAATGCAACTGGGCTGCAGCGAAGTGTTCCTTAAGTCAGTTTATCCACTGGTCATTGAACAGTTTGGCCAACGCGAAGGACTGAGTGAACAAGGTTTCATTAACCTTAACCAACGCGTACAGCCGGGGCTTATTCGTGTGGATGCCGACGAAGTCAGCTATCCGGCGCATATTATTCTCCGTTACGAAATTGAGCAGGCATTGATCGAGGGTGAAATTGAAGTTGAAGATATTCCGGCACTGTGGAGCAGCAAAATGCAGCAGTATCTGGGACTCGACACCATCGGTAATTACACCAACGGCTGTATGCAGGATATTCACTGGACGGACGGCGGGTTTGGATATTTCCCGACATATACACTGGGTGCAATGTATGCAGCACAGCTGTTCCAAACGGCCAATAAAGCTATTCCGACGCTGCAGGATGATATTTCTCGTGGTGATTTGACGGCCCTGTTCCAATGGTTAAATCAAAACATCTGGCAACACGGCAGCCGTTTCTCAACCGACCAGCTGATTACTAACGCCACGGGTGAAACTTTGAATACCGACTATTTCCGCAAGCATCTCGAAAGCCGTTATCTGTAAATTCCCCTCACAGTGGCGTGTTATTTTTAATTAAAAAGCTCTCCTCAGGCCTTTTTCCCCACGGCCTGGGGAATTGCCTGCTCTTTACTGCAGAATTTGCTTAATCCCCTGTCACAGATCCCGCTTAATTACAGACATTTAGAGGCTTTCAGAGGCCATGAGTCACTGAATTAATAAGTATGTTGTAACTAAATCTTGTGCATTCAAGGTAACACCCTGACTCAAAACAAACTAACACAATGAATAATAATAACTAATTAATTTGTACATACCGTTACACGCCGAAACCAATCACTCACGGACAGCGAACACTAACAAGCCTAGTATTCTCCTACCGGCCCCGCAGTGGGGTGGATACATAAATTAAATTCTGAGGAATTAACGATGAAAAAAGTATTAGCTCTGGTAATTGCCGCTGCAATGGGCCTGTCTTCTGCAGCATTCGCCGCTGAAACTACTGCTGCTCCAGCTGCTGCTGCAACCACCACAACTACTGCTGCCCCTGCTGCAAAAGCTCAGGCTGCTAAAAAACATGTTAAGAAACACGCTACCAAGAAGAAAGTTGCACAGAAAGCGCAGGCTGCTAAAAAACACGTGAAAAAACACGCTGCTAAGAAGCCAGTTGCTCAGAAAGCGCAGGCTGCTAAAAAACACGTGAAAAAACACGCTGCTAAGAAGCCAGTTGCTCAGAAAGCACAGGCTGCTAAAAAACACGTGAAAAAACACGCTGCTAAGAAGCCAGTTGCTCAGAAAGCGCAGGCTGCTAAAAAACACGTGAAAAAACACGCTGCTAAGAAGCCAGTTGCTCAGAAAGCACAGGCTGCTAAAAAACACGTGAAAAAACACGCTGCTAAGAAGCCAGTTGCTCAGAAAGCACAGGCTGCTAAAAAACACGTAAAAAAACACGCTGCTAAGAAGCCAGTTGCTCAGAAAGCGCAGGCTGCTAAAAAACACGTGAAAAAACACGCTAAAAAAGCTGCTCCAGCAGCTAAGTAATAAGTCTTTGTGAGCAACTCGTCTCACCATTATCAAGACTGATTATTTGACACCCGGTTCGCCGGGTGTTTTTTTCTCCGGCCTACGTACCCTACGTTCCAAATAGACGGGTATTATCAACCAGGCAATCTTGAGGTATTGATGGACGATGCTGCGACGCTACCTGTTCGAAATCACCCTGAGTTCTCTAATTTTGCTGGGTCTGATTACGTTATTCTTCTATTTCTAGACTGCAACGTAATATATCGGAACGCATAATTAGCCAACCTCATACATTTGATTTATCTAAACCTCCTATTACCTGAAAGCTATTACCAGCTATAATCAACATCTTAATAATTGGCTCCCGGTCAATCCCCGCACTTAAGGTCAAAATGATATGCGCATAGCTTTACCGCTTGTCTTGTGCTTTTTCTGCTTCGCCCTTCCTGCTCATGCCGACTCAACCGACTCGGACAGCGATTCAGACACAATAAGCCTTAAAGAAAAAACTGCCCTTTTTTTTGGCCAGGATCATCGTACACACGTGAGTGAAGTTAAAAGCTGGCCGTGGCAAGCGATTGGCCAGATTGAAACTGCCAGCGGTAATCTCTGCACCGCCACGCTCATCTCGGAACATTTGGTTCTGACTGCGGGACACTGCGTGCTGGCACCGCCGGGAAAAATCGACAAAGTGATTGCCCTACGCTTTATCTCGCAACATCAAAAATGGCGCTACCAGATAACCAAGCTACAAACGCTGGTTGACCCGGCGCTGGGAAAGAAACTGAAAGCCGACGGCGAGGGTTGGATTGTGCCACCGCAGGCCGCGTCTTATGATTTTGCCCTAGTGCGCATTACCGATGAAAAACAAAAACTGCCTATTAAACCACTGCCTCTGTGGGAAGGCACGCGTGACGAACTCACCGCAGCGTTGAAAGCCAACGATCGTAAAGTGACACAGGCAGGATATCCTGAGGATCACCTCGATGATTTGTACAGTCATCAGGACTGTCTGATTACCGGATGGGCTCAGCCGGGCGTCATGTCGCATCGTTGCGATACGCTGCCGGGCGACAGCGGTTCACCGCTGTTGCTGAAACAAAACGGTAAATGGACGTTGATTGGGATCCAAAGTTCGGCACCCGCCGCGCAAGACCGTTATTTAGCAGATAATCGTGCCCTGGCCGTTCCGGCAATCAGGGCAGCGTTGGTTGAATTAAGTGGTCACCAGCTGGCTAATTAAGCCAGCTGCTCAATGGTCTGCAAAATACGTTTATCCGAGATAGGATAAGGCGTTCCGAGCTGCTGCGCGAAGTAACTGACGCGCAGCTCTTCGAGCATCCACCTCACTTCTTGCACTTCCTCACTGACCTGACGCACCGGCGGCAGTTTGTTCAGCCATTGTTGCCACTTCTGCTGCACGCTTTCTACTTTTAGCATTTGAGCGCGGTCACGGTGCGGATCCATTGCCAACTTGTCCATGCGTTTTTCAATGGCCTGCAAATACCTCAGCGTATCTGGAATGCGCTTCCAGCCATTTTGCGTCACAAAACCGCGATAGATAAGCCCCGACATCTGCGCTTTAATATCCGATAGCGCCAGTGCCATCGTCATATCAATGCGCCCTTTGAGTCGCTTATTAATGTTGAACACGGTAGTCAGAATTTGCTCGACCTGCGTCGCAATGCCCACCACCGTTTCATTAAGATGCGCACGCACGTGCTCATGCAGGACAGCAAACTTCTCTTCGCTCCACACCGGCCCGCCTGACTCGGCAATCAGTTTGTCAATGCCGCAGGAAATACAGTCATCTATCAGGTCAAGCACTTTGCCATAAGGGTTAAAATAGAGCCCCAGCTTGGCCTTATTAGGCAATTTTTCATGCAGATACTTGATAGGTGATGGAATGTTCAGCAGCAATAAACGCCGTGTACCCCGCCACATTGCCTGTGACTGCTCAAGCTCGCTGTCGAACAGTTTGATTGCAATGCTGTCTTTTTCATCCACCAACGCAGGATAAGCTTTCACTTCATAGCCGCCGCGCTTTTGCTCATAGCAGTCAGGCAAAGCACCAAAGCTCCAGACATGGAGATTGTTTTGCTCAATGCCGTCGTCCGCCACTGCAGAAAGCGTTTGCTGGACCTGCTCTTTCAGCGTTGATTTCAATGCCGTCAGGCTTTTTCCCTCGCGCAGCGGCTTGTTTTTGTCGTCCACGATGCGAAACGTCATTTTAAGATGATCGGGCACCTGTTCAAGCTGCCAATCGTCACGTGACACCGTAACGCCCGTCATTCTGCGCAGTTCACGCTCCATTGACTCGAGCAGTGGCAGTTCAAACGGTGTGGCTCGGCCTAAAAAGGCGTCGGCATAGTTGGGTGCGGGCACGAAATTGCGGCGAGTCGGTTTGGGCAGCGATTTGATCAACGCCATGACCAGTTCGCGGCGAATGCCCGGGATCTGCCAGTCAAAGCCCTGTTCCTCAATTTGATTAAGCAACGGCAGCGGAATGTGTACGGTAACGCCGTCAGCCTCTGTGCCAGGTTCAAACTGGTAGGTAACCCGCAGCTTAATATTTCCCTGATGCCAGAAATTAGGATAATCGAGGGCGCTAATTTTGCCCGCCCCCTCTTTGATAAGCATGCTTTTTTCAAAGTTCAGGCTGTCGGTGGGCTGCGTTTTCCACCAGGTATCGAAATGTTTGCCGGAAACCACCTCTCGGCCCACTCGCTGCTCATAAAACAGGAATAGCGTCTCGTCATCGACCAAAATATCGCGACGGCGGGACTTGTGCTCCAACTCTTCGACCTCATTACGCAGGCGCTGATTGTCGCGGAAGAAGGCGTGACGCGTTTGCCAGTCACCCTCGACCAGCGCATGGCGAATAAACAGCTCGCGGGAAACCACAGCGTCTATGCTGCCGTAGTTTACGCGACGTGCTATGACGATCGGCAAGCCAAACAGGGTCACTTTTTCATCAGCCATCACTGCGCCCTGAGATTTCTCCCAGTGCGGTTCGCTGTAGCTGTATTTCACTAAATGTTGTGCCAGTGGCTCAATCCATTCAGGCTCAATTTTAGCTGCGATGCGCCCCCAAAGTCGGCTTGTTTCAACCAGTTCAGCGACGATTGCCCATTTAGGCGGCTTTTTGAAAAGTCCCGAACCTGGGAATATGGAAAAGCGGGCATTGCGAGCGCCGGTAAACTCTTGCTTCTCAACGTCTTTCTGGCCGACGTGCGAAAGCAGACCGGTCAGCAGCGCACAGTGCACGCTGCGGTAGTCCGCGGCGGTGCTATTAATGCGCAGACCCAGCTCTTTCACGACCTGACGCAGTTGGGTATAGATGTCCTGCCATTCACGAACGCGCAAATAGTTAAGGAAATCGCTACGACACAGCTTGCGGAACTGCGCAGACGACAACGCCTTTTGTTGCTCCTGCAGATAGTCCCACAGGTTAACAAAGGCCAGGAAATCCGAGTCTTTATCAGCAAATCGACGATGTTTTTCATCAGAGGCCTGCTGTTTGTCCATTGGGCGTTCACGCGGGTCCTGAATCGACAGCGCGGCGGTGATAATCATCACCTCGCGCAGGCAGCTATTTTTCTGCGCCTCAAGCACCATGCGCGCCAAACGCGGATCCACCGGCAACTGGGCAAGACTGCGCCCTTGTTCTGTCAGGGTGTAGCGACCGTTTTCTGGGGTATTAATCGCACCCAGCTCTTCAAGAAGCCTCACACCGTCCTGAATATTGCGCTTGTCGGGGGCTTCCACAAACGGGAACGCCGAAATATCGCCCAGCCCCAGCGAGGTCATCTGTAGGATAACGGAGGCCAGATTAGTACGCAGAATTTCAGGATCGGTAAACTCAGGCCGCGAGAGAAAGTCCTGCTCCGAATAAAGACGAATACAAATACCGTCAGAAACGCGTCCGCAGCGGCCCTTACGCTGGTTAGCCGAAGCCTGTGAAACGGCTTCAATCGGCAACCGTTGCACCTTGGTGCGGAAACTGTAGCGGCTAATTCGCGCCGTGCCGGGGTCGATAACGTATTTAATGCCCGGCACGGTGAGTGACGTTTCGGCGACGTTGGTCGCCAGCACGATGCGGCGACCCGAGTGCGACTGAAACACACGGTTCTGTTCGCTGTTAGACAAACGCGCGTACAGCGGCAGAACCTCAGTGTTTGGCAAATCAAGGCGATTTAGCGCATCGGCGGTATCGCGTATTTCGCGCTCGCCGCTCATAAAGATCAGAATATCGCCACGGCTTTCACGGCCCAGCTCGTCAACCGCGTCAAAAATAGCCTGCAACTGGTCGCGATCGCCGTCGTCTGCATCGTCAACAACCGGACGATAACGTACATCAACCGGATAAGTGCGGCCAGAAACCTCAATAATAGGCGCATTATTGAAGTGCTTTGAGAAACGCTGCGGATCAATGGTCGCGGAAGTGATAATGACTTTTAAATCAGGCCGCTTGGGCAGCAGTTGACGCAAATACCCGAGGATAAAATCGATATTAAGGCTGCGCTCGTGCGCCTCATCAATGATCAGGGTGTCGTATTGCATCAGCATTCTGTCCTGCTGGATTTCGGCCAGCAGAATACCGTCGGTCATCAGCTTGACCAGGGTATTTTCACTCACCTGATCGTTAAAACGGACCTTATAGCCCACAGTGTTGCCGAGGCTAGTTTCAAGCTCGTCAGCAATGCGGTTTGCCACCGTGCGCGCCGCCAGCCTGCGCGGCTGGGTGTGGCCAATCAGGCCTTTAATGCCGCGGCCCAATTCCATGCAAATTTTCGGGATCTGCGTGGTTTTCCCTGATCCCGTTTCACCGGCGACGATCACCACCTGATGATCGCGAATGGCTTCGAAAATGTCCTGCTTCTTCTGACTGACCGGCAAATTATCAGGGTAGGCAATCTTGGGGCGTGATGCTTCACGGCTGCTGACTTTTTGCAGCCCCTGTTGAAATGCGTTTTCCAGCTCCTGAGTCAGTCCTTGCAAAGCCTGAGGGTCATTAATTTTTTTAGCGCCCTGCAAACGGCGTTGCAGACGTTGTCGGTCACGTAGCATCAGCCCGTCAAGTTGTGCTGATAGTGCCGCGAGCGTTGATTTCACGTGCGAGATTCCTTGATGGTCGGCAGGCGCGGGCCTTGCCTGAATAACACTATGTTATCACAAGCGATTGCGGTTTCTAAAAGATGGCGACTGTTTAGTGGCTGTCGGCCAACTTACGATCAAGTCATTCAAAAAATTCGATGTTGGATCTCGAAATATTGCACTATCACTGAGAAAGTTTTATGAATAAAGTAGAAAACATTCTCGGGACGCCTCGTCCCTGTATGACCCCACTCAGCGAAGGAATTTTAAATGAGTAAAGTACTGGTTCTAAAATCAAGTATTCTGGCTAACTTCTCTCAGACCAACCAACTGGCAGACTACTTCGTTGCTCAATTCCAAGCCACCAACAGCGCTTCACAGGTTACCGTGCGTGATTTGGCTGCGGATCCAATCCCGGTGCTTGACGGTGAGCTGGTTGGCGCACTGCGTCCTTCCGATGCGGCACTGACTGCACGTCAGGAAGAAGCGCTGGCGCTGTCTAACACGCTTATCGAAGAGCTGCAGGCTAACGACGTTATCGTTATCTCTGCACCGATGTACAACTTCAACATCCCCACTCAGTTGAAGAACTACTTTGACCTGGTAGCGCGCGCCGGTGTGACTTTTAAATACACGGAGAAAGGTCCAGAAGGCCTGATCAAAGGCAAACGCGTTATCGTCCTGACCAGCCGCGGTGGCATTCACAAAGATACCCCAAGCGACCTGGTTGCTCCATACCTGAGCCTGTTCCTGGGCTTCCTGGGCATGACCGACGTTGAGTTTGTGTTCGCTGAAGGCATCGCTTACGGTCCAGAAGTTGCGACCAAAGCGCAGGCCGATGCTAAAGCCGCTATCGACGCAGCTATCAAACAGGTTGCTGCAGCGTAATTTCAGTCGCTTCACTGTTGGGTAATTACCTTTAGAATCGTCATGTGTGCCGACAGTGTTGTAGTAAATGTTGCGCGCTCAATAGAGCGCGCTTTTTTTTGGGCTATTTTTGCAACCACTGCCCGTTAATGCCGCGTACATACTCACCCTGCGCGGCTCGCGACACCAATTTTTGCCCGGCAAGCTTGGCCACATCGGCGGTGCTAACCTGGTTATTTCTCGCCACGTCCTGGTACTGCTGTTCACGCGCCTGATTAATGCGTTTAATTAACGCCAACGTTTCAGCATCCTGTTTGACCGGCGCCAGATACCCGCTCAACGTCTCACCCACGCGGCCCTGCTGTTTGGCCTGTTCGAGGGTTAGTGCCAATGCGGAACTGCAAAACAGCCAGCCGCACAGCATAATGGTCAATGCCAAAGCTTTACCTTTTAACAATTTCATCGCCGCATCCTTAAAAGAGATCGCCTTTGTTTTTCAACAAGTCTTCGACGTCTTTATCCACTTTGATATGAATCTCATGCTCAATTTTGACATTCATATTGATCGTAATCGGCGCCGTGGGCGTCGCTATTTCGATACGCGGCACGCAGCCGCTGAGCATCAGTGACAGGCTCAATGCCGTGATACAGGCCGGTATAGGATTCATTGTTCCTTCCTCAATTCATTATCCTTGTTAGCAGAAGCCGACGATGGTGAAGCAGAAAGCTGCTGCTGCAGCCATTCCTGTAAATTGTCGCCGAAGCGCAGACTGCGCCACAGCTGATAGATATTTTCCTGATGGGTATAGTTGAGATGAATTTCGCGCTGCTTGCCCTCAGTATTGTTAACCCCGAAAATTTGCGCCGCCATCGTTAATTCCCCCAGATTATCCAGGCTGACTTTGGCATACGAGCGGTGAATTTCAAGGTACTGAAGCAGCTGGATAACCAAACGGTTAGCCACGTTGTCACCGGCCATCGCCGCGGCGAACTGCGGGTCTAATCGCAGCGTCAGACCCCCGTCGTTGGCAATCCAGCCGTCATGAATCAACCATTTCGGGTTGTCAACATACAGCGGAAGTTCACCGTTGACGCGGCCAGACATCGCCATCTGCTTGGGTTTCAAGGCGGTAAACAGCGCACTGAGGTCTATTTTTTGCAGCTTTAACACCGCGGGGTCGTGCTGCGGCAAGCGCAGTGCAGACAGGCTGATGTGTCCGAGCAGCGCGTCCATGCCAACGTGTGTCAGGCGCAGTGGCGAGGCCTCGGTCCAGGGATAGCTGCCCTGCAACTCGGCAGTGATATTTTGCATCTGGAACAGGTTATTCAACTCACCAATACGCAGGCTGACCGGCGACTTGGTGCCAAACTGCCACTTTTGATTTTTCAGTCGGTAGGACAGCGAGAAATCCAGGCCGCTCAAATCGCCGTCCTTTAACCACATGCTGCCATTTTTAACCACCCAGTGGCCCCCGGCGACAAATCCCTGTCCACGCGCGGCGGAAAACGCCGACTGTGCATAGAAACTGCCACCGCGCAGTTTGATATTCAGGTCTGGCGACAACAGGCTTTGAAAGGCAGTTAAATCCTGTTTTGGCCACCATCCCTGTCCACGCAGTCGTTCACCGTCCCAACGTCCGTTCAACTTGATAGGGCCAATCGGCAGTGCTTCAAGCTGGCCGTTAAGCGTAATATTCATCGGGTTGTCGCCTTTAAACGCCAGGCTAAGCTCGGCCGGAGGCAGGTAGCCGCCATTTTCGAGTGAAATTTTTTGCGCTACAAGCCTTATCGCACCGTTGAAATCAGGCACCAAGGCTGGCTGAGAATGTTCATAACGAGCAGGCACGGGCCGCTGCCAAATGAGCGGCTGGGTCAACGTTAACCGTGGTGCATCGACGTTAACCAGCCCGTAGCTCAGGCGATTAAAACCGGCAGACAGCTGAGTCAACGTCATCAGCGTGTCATGCCAACTGCCCTTACCCGCCACGTCCCAGCGCCCGTTAAGCGGCGGTAACTGCCCATTGCCCCAGTAGTTAAAATCCCACGCGCCTTTATCGGGCCAAAAGTCCTGAGCCTTCCCGTTGAGATGCAGCTGGAACGGCCCCCAATAAGCATCACTGACTCGTACAATTGCCTGCAACGGCCCACTTACCCCCTGCGCACTGAGCTTAATACCCGCCAGCGGCCAGCGCGCATCCTGCAGGCTCAGCGTCGGGGTCGGTTTCCCCCACGCGCGTAACAGTGCGCCGCTGTGCAGCGCAATTACTGGGTTGAGCACCGACCCGTTGAGCGTACCTGGGAAGGATGCGCTCAGAGAAATTTGCGGCAGATTGGCCTGTCCGGTTAGTTGAAAGGCAATATCGCTGTCGAGCAGTCCGACCCTGCCGGGACCGAGGGTCAGAACGGCGTTGCCCTTACCATTGTGCCCCTGAGTTAGCACGTTGAGGCGTCCGCTCAACGTCGTTTGGTCAAGTTTGTCGCTCCAGTTGTTCAGCGTCAGGTTCAGTCCACCGGAAAGCGGCTGCGCGGCATACGGCCAACGCCACTGCCCTTGTAAAATTTGAATTTGTTTGTCGCCAAGCTGCCACGGCAGGTTGATCAGCGGCTGGGATTGCCCCTGTTCTGTCAGGCTGAGCTGCCCGCTCTTTTCCTGCCAGTTCAGGCTGATCTCAATCGGATGCGGCACCAGCGCAGTGTGCACTTCACCGCGCAGCTCGCCCTCGGCGGGAAGCGTATCGAGCGCAGCGGGCAGCATTAATTTACCCGCCAGCTGCAGCGGTTCGTCACCGCCGGGCGGCATCAGGCTCAGTGTATCAATGACCAGCCATTGCTGATTATCCAACGCAGCATCAAAATTCAGTGCCTTACCTTTATAGTGCAACGTCTGCGTTTTACCGTCGTTGATGACCTGCAAGTCACCGGCATACTGCTGCCACGGCGTCACGTTCAGGTTGGCGATATGCAGCTGGCCGAACGGCAACTGTTTTTGAATATCGGCCAGAGAAAGTGCGCCACTGCCCTCACTGGCAGGGAGTTTACTCAGACAGGCGGTGTCGATATTCAAGGCATCGAGCTGGAGATCCCAGCCGGTCGACGGCTTATTCAGGCGAACATTTTGAGCATCGGCAAGCAGGCAATCTTGCGCCAAATAGCGTACGCCAGGCAGAATAAGTTCGCCATCAGACCAACTTGGCGAGGAAGAAAAACTAAGCTGAGTCCCCGGCGGTAGCCAATGTTTGGCGACGGCAGGAAGCCACTGTGGCAGCGTTTTCCATAGCGTAATCAACAGCAACACGAGCACCATCGCCACCGTTAGCAGTGTCAGCAGAAGATGTTTAAGTCCTTTCCTCATGAAATATCCTGATATTTTTATAACATCAGCAAGATAGCATAAAAATAACGTTACAATTGGCTACCCTTTGTTTGCGAGGGTGCCCAGTGCTATTTTTAAGCGGCGCTTCTCGTTAATGGACAACTCACTTGTCGGAGTACAGAGCATGAAACTGGCCGTATACAGTACCAAGAATTATGACCGCAAATACTTTGAGCTGGTCAATCAGCAGTATGGATTTGAGCTGATATTTTTTGATTTTATGCTGGGTCAGGCGACGGCAAAAACGGCCGCTGGATGCGACGCAGTGTGTATTTTTGTTAACGACGACGGCAGCCGTGAAGTACTTACCGAGCTTGCGGCGCTGGGGATAAAAACGCTCGCACTGCGCTGTGCCGGATTTAACAACGTCGACCTCGCCGCCGCTAAAGAGTTGGGCATTGATGTAGTTCGCGTACCGGCCTACTCTCCCGAGGCGGTCGCTGAACATGCTGTCGGCCTAATGCTGTGCCTGAATCGCCATATTCACCGCGCGTACCAACGTACCCGCGAGGCGAACTTTTCGCTTGAGGGGTTAACCGGTTTTAATATGCACCAGCGCACTGTTGGGATCATCGGCACAGGCAAAATCGGCGTCGCCGCGATGCGTATCCTCAAAGGCTTTGGCATGCGTATTTTAGCCTTCGATCCTTATCCCAGCCCGCTGGCTCTTGAGTTAGGTGCCGAGTACGTCGACTTAGACACCCTGTATGCACAGTCGGACATTATTTCACTGCACTGTCCGCTGACCACCGAGAATCATCACCTGCTGAACCAGAAGTCCTTTAACAAAATGAAAGACGGGGTGATGATTATTAACACCAGTCGCGGTGCCTTGCTCGACGCCAGTGCCGCTATTGAGGCCCTCAAGCAGCAGAAAATTGGCGCACTCGGCATGGACGTCTACGAAAACGAACGCGAC
This sequence comes from Rouxiella sp. S1S-2, assembly GCF_009208105.1. NCBI lineage: Bacteria > Pseudomonadati > Pseudomonadota > Gammaproteobacteria > Enterobacterales > Yersiniaceae > Rouxiella > Rouxiella sp. S1S-2. The sequence goes on along the minus strand of NZ_WFKL01000001.1, from coordinate 2,486,687 downwards.
CTGTTCTTTGAAGACAAGTCTAACGAGGTTGTGCTCGACGACGTCTTCCGCCGCTTATCTTCCTGCCACAACGTGCTGTTTACCGGTCATCAGGCTTTCCTGACCAGTGAGGCGTTAACCAGTATTTCTCAGACCACGCTTGCGAATCTTGATAAGCTTTCCAAAGGCGAAGCTTGCCCAAACATCGTCAAGGCGTAAGATAAGAGGCAAATCAATGGAATGTTCTTCAGGAGAGAAGATGAAAAAAATAACTATGCTAGGCACCCTGCTGGCCGCCGTTGCCATCAGCGGTTGTAGCGCCCAGTCGGCCGAATTGACGGCAAAAGATCTGCAACACCATCGCTTCGAGCTGTTAACACTCGACGGTACGCCGGTTATCGCCCAGCACGGCGGTAAACCGTCTATCGAATTTGGCGAGAAAATGCATGTATCCGGCGCGATGTGTAATCGCTTTATGGGTCAGGGCCAACTCGAGAATGAGTTGTTGACCGTCAAGCAGCTGGCGTCAACGCAAATGATGTGCTCCGACCCCCTGCTTAATAAAGGTGACCAACTGATAGGCGCGATGCTGCAAAAAGGGGTTAACGTCAGCCTGCAGTCAAATCAACTAACATTGACCGAAGGCCCGCACGTGCTGGTGTATCGCGCCAAAGAGTGGGTGAACTAAACGCTTTAGCTACAGGTGCCACTCATCACGGCAGACTCCGCGCATCGGCGTCCGTTAGTCATTTGGCACATACCCACCGAACTGCCGTCGAGTTGACGGGCAAGCTGAAGGCTGCCGCCGGCCAGAGAACAGGCTGCGGCAGCAGGACCGCCCGCGTTCAGGTTACGATGGGCAATGTTGAAGCTATTACCCTGCTGTGGAACTTCTGCAGTTTCTTTATTGCTGCTGCATGCAGCTAAAATCAACGTGGCGCCAGCCAGTAAAAATCGTAACGCAGATCTCATCAACCCTGCTCCCGGATGATTATTTCTATAATTTAAACGAATGTCATCATAGCCGAGCTTTTCTGCTAACGTCGAGTGCTGAAAAGAAGTAAATAGCCACTTTTCTTAAAAATTTATATCCAGAAACAGATTTTTTCTCTTTGTTATTTATTCTGCTCATAAAATACCCAGCAATTAACCCGAAATTCTTATTAAGTCACAGAAAATGCGGGTCGGCGATGGAATAATAAAAAGGGAGGAAATACTATGCTTACAGATTTTTTAATGCGTATTGCGCTGGCAGGCGTGCTTGGCGGATTCATCGGCATTGAGCGCCAACTGCGCGCTAAAGAGGCCGGGCTCCGTACTCACATATTGGTGGGCATCGGCAGCGCGATGTTTATGATTGTCTCGAAATACGGTTTTGACGATATTCTGAGTCAGACTCACGTCAGTTTTGACCCCAGTCGCGTGGCGGCTCAGGTGGTTAGCGGCATGGGTTTTCTCGGCGCCGGGACTATTATCATCCAGAAGCAGGTGGTCAAAGGTCTAACAACTGCCGCCGGACTTTGGGTAACCGCGGCTATCGGCTTAGTCATTGGTAGCGGTTTGTATGAGATTGGCGTTTACGGTGCATTTTTAACGCTAATTGTTCTTGAGGTGTTTCGCCAAATCAGCAATCGCCTTATCGGCCATCATCACTTGATTGAAATTCGACTGAAACCCCAAAGCGTGCCGCTGGTATTAATTGCGCTGCAAAAAATGCGTATTCGGCCAGGACATATTAAAGTTAGTCAAAAAGACGATGACGACACCAAATGCGACCTGGTCATGGACGTCGTACTGTCTCCGCGCCAAAAAATAGAGACATTATATGAAGCAATAATGTCGGTTGACGGAATTAAGCGCGTCGACGTGAATTAAGCCATAACTCACACCAATCAAAAAGAAAAGCATCATAAACAGCTCGAAGCCGCGATTGTCAGTATGGAAAACGAAACACCGACTGTCCTTTCTGTTTTCATGCCACCGGACTGGTCCGATACTCGGCTGCTGTAGCCGCATTGACTTCAGCGATGAAATAAATATATTGGGCAACCTATCGGCTGCCCTTAGTCACTGATTATTCAGCCCACAAGGGCAGCGAGGTTAACCAGGTTTCTCTCTGCGCCTCAATTGTTGCTCCACGTGTCGCGTCTTTATGAGGCTTCGGTTGCGTCTCTTTATTCCCTGCCTTGCCGTCGTTAGTCTGTGTGTCAGTAAATAGATAGTGAGCAGAGCGGATCTGCTGCTGATATCGGTTCTGTCCGGTACCATTATCCGCCCATGAAAGCAGAGGCACCACGCGCACACCAATCTGGTCAAGGCTCTTGTAAGGCCATGGTTTTGTCCCACTAACGAACTGCGCCATAAAATCTAATGATTTCAGCACCCCGCCGCCGTTGGCCGTGTGATAATTCCACAGGTCCTGCCCGTTTTCCTTTGCCACCGTTGCCAGCAGGCTGACAGCCTGCAGATTGAAATAGCTGTAGTGAAAAGAACGGGTTCGCGCCAGCTCAAGCGGCTGTGTTCCGTCAGGTTTAAGCTGAGTTTCAAGCTTACTCTCAGTCAGCGCCACCATTTTTTTGATAAGGTCTGGCTTGTTGAGATACCAGGCGATGCCTGCAACCTGCGTTGCATACCAGTTGCCGTGGTTATTCTTGGCTTTACTCTCTTTAATCGCCAGCGGGCTGGTGTGCAGCCACTGCAGATACTGCTGCATCCACTGGTGCATGGCTTCGTCGTCATGAGCCGACCATGCAGCATTACCGCGCAGCATCAGCAATGAATCGACGATGCGGGTGGAAAAATAGCGCCCGTCGAGCACTCCGTCGTGCCTCCCTGATGTCATTCCCGGCACGCCCTGCGCATAGTTCAGATTAGGGTTCATGCGCGTAGTGGGGTCAATAAACCAGGCGCGCAGCAGGCTGGCGGCTTTATCAGCATAGCGTTGCTGCCCGGAAAAATACCAGGCCAGCGTGAGGTCCTGCACTCTTGCGGTGAAAGTGGCCAGTCGTACACCATCACTTAGATTATTTTTGCTCGCCGGATTGACTTGACCATCGCGTCTGACCCACGGCAGCCCATTGGCCTTATCAGCGTCTGCCCACCAGTAAGCGCTGAGACTAAGATAGTCATGCTTGCTGCCACTTGGCGGCGTCATGCCCTTATCCATCACGCTGAGGCTAGGCTGTTTAAGCGCTGAATCAGCTGAGGCAATTAGCCTTTTATAAGCCTCCTGGGTTGGCTCCGTCGCCTTACCCTGCTCTAGCAACTGCTTTACCTGCTGCAGCTGATTGGCTTGCATAAACGCCAACGCATTTGGGCCAGCCTCGTTCGCCAACGCTGAGCCAGTGCCGAACAACGCTAAACATGTCACTACGATTTTAGCTTTCTTAAAATGATCCATTGCCCGCCCTTTTTACCGATTGGCCATTTCACCGATGAGAATCTCTCATCAATCATGACGATGCAGTATTTTTAACCATTCCGCCAATCTTGGGGAACGAGATGTAATCTTAGAGTGATGATAATAAAGGTAACGAAACGTTAAAAGCACAACCGTCTTACCCAGTAAAACGTGTTGGCTTTCGCCCGCGTAATCCGTAACATACACGCCATTCAACTGTATGCTGGACTTTGTGGGCGGGCGTCACTCCTCCCTAGCCGCAACGGTGCCCCTTTTTAGATTTTGAGCGTCGAATTAATGTTTGAAAAACAAGAGATTACCAAAAAAGATCAGGTCAACCTGAACAAGCTGCAAAAGCGTCTGCGTCGTGATGTCGGCAAAGCCATTGCAGACTTTGGCATGATTGAAGAAGGCGACCGCATTATGGTCTGCCTGTCCGGTGGCAAAGACAGCTACACCATGCTGGAAATTTTGCGCAATTTACAGCAGAGCGCGCCGGTCAACTTCTCGCTGATTGCCGTCAATCTTGATCAAAAACAGCCTGGTTTCCCGGCTCACATTCTGCCGGAATATCTTGAGAAGCAAGGTGTTGAGTACAAGATTGTTGAAGAGAACACCTACGCCATCGTTAAAGACAAGATCCCCGAAGGCAAAACGACCTGTTCACTCTGCTCTCGCCTGCGTCGCGGAATTTTATATCGTACCGCTACCGAGCTGGGCTGTACTAAAATTGCGCTGGGCCACCACCGCGATGATATCCTGCAAACGCTGTTTCTGAACATGTTCTACGGCGGCAAGCTGAAAGGGATGCCTCCTAAGCTGATGAGCGACGACGGTAAACACATCGTTATTCGTCCGCTGGCCTACTGCCGTGAAAAAGACATCGAACGTTTTGCCATTGCCCGTGAATACCCGATTATTCCTTGCAACCTTTGCGGCTCGCAGCCCAATCTGCAGCGTCAGGTAATTGGCGATATGCTCAAGGACTGGGACAAACGCTACCCTGGCCGTATCGAAACCATGTTCAGCGCGATGCAAAACGTGGTGCCTTCACATTTGAATGACACCCACTTGTTCGACTTCAAGGCGATTCACCACGGCGGTGAAGTGATTGACGGCGGCGACCTGGCTTTTGACCGAGAAGATATCCCCTTACAGCCGGTGGGCTGGCAGGCTGAAGACGATATGGTTGTTGAACGTCTGGATGTCGTACAGATAAAATAACGGTCCAGAACGGTCAAGCCAGCTTAAAAGTCAAAAAATAACGCGCCGAAAACGCCATGTTCCGGCGCGTTTTTTATTACCTGTGAGTTCCCTAAGCGGTCTGCTCCTGGAGCCAACCGATGCGCATCTCTGGCACTGAGCGCAACAGTTCGCGGGTGTAATTGTCCAGCGGTTCTGCCAGTGTGGTAAACACTGAACCGTTGCGAACTATCTCCCCTTTAAACAGCACGGCCACTTCATCAGCCACTTCGCGCACCACCTGTAAATCGTGAGTGATAAACAGGTAAGATATCCCCGTTTGCTCCTGAATCTGCCGCAGCAGCGCCAACACGTCGCGTGCCACAAGCGGGTCCAGCGCCGAGGTGGGTTCGTCACAAATAATCAGTTTTGGCTCAGCGGCCAACGCCCGTGCGATGCAAACACGCTGTTTTTGCCCGCCGGAAAGCGCAGCCGGGTAACGCGCTGCAAGTTCACTATTAAGCCCTACCTGTGCCAGTAGCTCTGCCACGCGCGCCTCACGCTGTTTACGATTGAGTGAGGTAAAACATTCCAGCACGCGGGAAATCTGCCTGCCGATCATCTCTTTTGGATTCAGCGCGGTATCAGGAATTTGATGGATAAGCTGAATATCTCGCAGTTGTTGCCGAGTGCGGGATTTTAGACCAGCAGCCAACGGCTGATTAGCGAGGCTCACGCTGCCGTTTTGCGGGACATGCAGGCCGCAAATGACCTTGCCCAACGTTGATTTCCCCGATCCTGATTCACCAATTACCGCCAGCGTTCTGCCGCGAGGAAGTGACAGTGTGACATTTTTCAAGACTGGCTGATGATGATATCTCGCACTGATATTGTCGATACGCAGCAGTTCAGGCTGATTCATCGGCATCGGCTCGCGATGTTCGCCCTGCGCATTGAGCAGGCGTCGTGTATAGTCCTCAGCCGGTGAGATCAACAGTTGACGGGTCGGTGCATGCTCAACGGTTTTACCATGCTGTAACACCATAATGCGGTCACTGATTTGTGCCACCACCGCCAGGTCGTGAGAAATGTAAATCGCCGCCACGCCGGAAATACGAATCACCTCAGCTATCGCCTTGAGCACGCCGAGCTGGGTCGTAACGTCTAGCGCGGTGGTAGGTTCATCAAAAATAAGCAGTTCAGGACCCGCACACAGCGCCATGGCAATCATCGCGCGTTGGAGCTGACCGCCAGACACCTGATGCGGATAACGCTGATAAAACTGTGCCGGGTCCGGCAGCCCTAACTGGCTAAAAAGCTCAATCGCTTTGGCCTGCGCCTGCTGACGCGGCAAAATGCGGTGCTTGAGAGTGGCCTCAATGACCTGCTCACCGAGGGTAATAGCCGGATTAAACGCTGCCCCTGCAGACTGGGCAACGTAGGCAATTTTTCTGCCGCGAATCGTCCTCAGCTGTCGCGGCGACTGACGATTCAGGTCGGTATCTTTAAACTGAATTTTGCCGGACTCAATGCGCATACCGTCGCGACAGTGTCCGAGTATGGCTAAACCGATGGTCGATTTGCCGGCACCGGACTCGCCAATCAGGCCCAACACTTCTCCCGCCCGCAGCTCGAAGGAGACATTATCGACCAATCTACGCTTCACCTTATCGGCTGACACCACCACTAACTGCTCAACGCTCAGCAGCGGAGTCTGTTTAGCATCAGCCATGGTGGCCTCCCCAGGAGCGTGATGTACCGCTCATTAGCCAGTCGGCGACTGCGTTAATCGCCAACGCCAGGACTGCAATTGCACCACCAGGAACCAGCGCGGCCCAGACGCCAAACAGAATGCCGTCTTTGTTATCACGCGCCAATCCGCCCCAGTCTGCCGTCGGCGGCTGAATACCCAGCCCGAGGAAAGAGAGCGCTGAGAGGAACAGCAAAATAAAGATAAAACGCAGGCCAAACTCGGCAATTAGCGTTTGCAGGGCATTAGGTAAAATCACCCGCCAAAGGATCCAAACGAGGCTTTCACCGCGCAATCTGGCGACGTCGACAAACTCCATCACGCCAATATCCACCGCCAGCGCACGCGCCACCCGCAGCACGCGAGTCGACTCCAGCAGGCCTAACACCAGCGTCAGCGTTAGAATAGTTTTCGGCAATACGGCCAACACGATCAGCGCAAAAATCAGCGTCGGGATAGCCATCACAATATCGTTGATGCGCGAAATGGTCTGATCCAGCCAGCCGCCGCTGACACCGGCGATAAAACCGAGCGTGCAGCCGACAGCAAAGGCCAACAGGGCGGCAAGTGCCGTCACGCCAAGTGACACTCGCGTGCCCCAAATCATGCGCGACAGCAGGTCGCGTCCCAAATTGTCGGTGCCGAGACGCAGCGTCGCGTCCGGTGCCTGCCAGGCCATACCGATGACTTTATCTGGCGCATAGGGCGCCAGCCAGGGAGCAAAAAGAGCAATTAGTACAAACAGAGTCAGCCCTGTCAGTCCTAAAATTGCCGTGGGTTTTAATGCGGGCATCTAAACAATTCCTTGAGCAGCGCTTAACGGCTGTGGCGTAGACGCGGGTTGGCGACCAGCGCCAGTACGTCGGCCAGAAGATTCAGCAAAATATAAATTCCCGCCAGCAGCAGCGCACAGTCCTGCATCACAGGAATATCGCGCTTGCTGATGCTGTCGACCATATACTGCCCCAAGCCGGGATAGACAAATACGTTTTCAACGATAACCACGCCAACCATTAAATAGGCCAGATTGATGGCAACCACATTGATAATCGGCCCCAGCGCGTTGGGTAATACGTGACGCCAGAGAATACGCGCCGGCGTTAATCCCTTAAGCAACGCAGTGTCAACGTAGGCAGCGCTTTGAGCGGCGATGAGTGCTGCGCGGGTCATGTTGCTCATGTGTCCAACAATCGCCAGCACCAGCGTGGCGCACGGCAGCGCAATCGCTGAAAGTCTGGCCGACAACGACATCGAGTCAGACAGCGTGCTGTTGCTCGGCGCCCATGCCAACGTAATGGCGAAGATAAGAATCAGCAGGTAACCGGAGAAGAACTCAGGCAGCGCCACGGCCGCGCGCGCCACGCCGTTAAGTAGGGTATCGATGATCCCACCCTGATAGCGCACTGACAAAAAACCTATCGCCAGCGCCAGCGGCACGGCAATCACCGCGGTACATCCGGCTAGAAATAGCGTATTCCCGAGGCGGGTAAACAGCGGTCCAGCAATGGCCTGACGGCTGGTGTAACTGATGCCAAAATCACCGTGCAGAATGCCCGCCAACCAGCTTAGGTAGCGACCGACGGCAGGCTTGTCTAGCCCCAGTTGAAGGTTGAGTTCGCGGATGGCATCCGGCGTCGCGGTTTGTCCGAGAATGGCAGTAGCGGCATTGCCCGGCAACAGCTGTACGCCAATAAATATCAGCACCGACACGGCCAGCACCATCAGCAAGCCGTAGCATAGACGCAGTGCAACCAAGCGCAGCAAAGATGAACGGCCCGAAGGCCGTTGCGCAGAAAGTTCCGACATGACTTTTACCTACTCTCTATCCCGCGTATTAGCTTTCAATCCAGACTTTCTCTGCCGCACGGTTGCCGCTTAATGGCATGCCGGGAATAGAGGTAAAGCCTTTAATCTTAGTCGAGCAGCCGTCCAGCGCATCGGCGTAAAGCGGGATAACTTCACTGCCCTGGTCCACCAGCATCACCTGAATATCATGATAAATTTGCTTGCGTCTGGCTTCGTCTGCCTCGCCGCGAGCAGCTTTCACCATTGCGTCAAAGGCTGGCACGTGCCAGGCAGACTCGTTCCACGAAGACTGACTGGTGAACACCAGCGACAGCATGGCGTCGGCGGTTGGGCGGCTAGCCCAGTTGGAAGAAACGAACACTTTCTTCTGCCAGGTATCATTCCAGAAGGCATCGTCCGGCACGTGATCCACCTTGATATCGATACCGGCCTTCGCCGCCGACTGTTGATACAGCTGCGCCGCATCGACCGATCCGGGAAAGCCTGCATCGGCGACTGAAAGCGTTAATGGACCGCTAAAGCCTGATTTTTTCCAATGGAAACGCGCCTGATCCGGGTCATAGGGGCGCTGTGGAATGTCGGCGGCGAAATAACGATTCGACGGGAAGAAGGGATTATCATTGGCCACGCTGGCAAAGCCGCCGAGCACGGTATCAATAATCTGCTTGCGGTCAATGGCGTATTTCAGTGCCAAACGGCCATCAACATTGTCGAAAGGCGCAATATTAGACAGGCCGGGGAAGGTGTAAATCGCGCTGTCTTTCGCACGTACCAGTTGAATGTTTGGCATGTGCTGAATGCGGCCTACGATACGCGGATTAACGCGGTTAATCAGCTGCGCCGAACCACTGACCAATGCTGCAACGCGTGCGGTTGAATCGTTCATGGCCAGCGTTTCAACCGAATCAACGTGCCCGCGCGCACTGTTCCAGTGGTTTGGATTGCGCTTGGTCAGAGTGGTTACGCCCGGCTGGAACTTCTCAAGAATAAACGCACCGGTGCCGATGCCTTTATCAAAACTTTCATTTTCGGCGGTGATGACAAAGTGCACTGCACTCAATAGCCAGACGAATTCAACGTCTGGCGAGTTCAGCTTAATGGTGACTTCATGGTCTCCGCTAGCCGTAATTGACTCAACTGGCTCGAGATAGCCTTTAACGGGCGAGGTCGACTTTTCACCGCGGTGGTGGTTGAGCGAATAAACCACGTCTTTCGCACCCAGTGCGCGTCCGTCGTGAAACTGTACGCCCTGACGAATTTTCAACACCCAGGTTTTACTGTTATCGGCGGATGACCAGGACTCGGCCAACGAAGGCGCCAGCGCGGCCTTCTCATCAATTTCGACCAAGCTGTTAAAAATCTGCGAGCCGACAAAATACATATAGGTTTCAAACCAGAATGCCGGATCAAGGCGGTCAGTGCTGGAGGCATTATCAACGCCGACAACCAGATGACCGCCTTTTTTAGGCACAGCAGCTTGCTCTGCAAAGGCGTTTGAAAACGGCCACAGTGAGCCCGTTGCCGCAGCAACAGAGATTGCTCCTGCGCTTTTGATAAACGAACGACGATCTATCATGAATGTTTCCCTTAGCGAGGAGTGACCCTCTCTATTCCGCTGTTTCAAAAATGCCTTAAAACTGCCAGTGAAAAGACAAAAATACTTTTTGGATATTATTGTTTTGCGCCAAGCGCCTGAGCCAGTGCCGCAATGTGCTCAGGGCCTATACCGCAGCAGCCGCCAACCATCGTGGCACCCGCGGTTACCCACTCTTCAGCAAAGCTCAAATAGCCCTGTGGGTCAGTATCTTTACGCATCTCGCTCAGACCTTCGTTGGCCCCGCGTTTGTTATCAGATGGCTCAAAGGCGTTGGCATAGACGCCAATTTCGAGGTGAGCCTGGTGGTGTTTCGCCACGCGGCTCGCCTCTTGCACCGCACTGGCCATGACTTCTGGGCGGCTGCAGTTGAACAACACCGCTTTGGCGTCTAATCGCAACACCGCGTTCACCGCGTCTGTAATCGATTCACCAGAACGCAACAGTGCAGCGCCCTGCTCGTTCAGGCTGTCTTCAAGTGTAAACGACAGCCACAGCGGACGTTTGTCGTCGCCCAATGCTTCACGCACTAGCTCAACTTCCGCCACCGAGCTTTGCGTTTCCGCCAACCAATAATCAACGTGTGGACTGAGTTGAGCCACCAGCACGTCGAGAAGTCCACGCGCCTTAACGGGTTCAAACAGGTCTGGACGATAGGAGCCGAGCACCGGTGGCAGTGAACCTGCAACCTTAACCGCTGAGGGGGCGGCGTCCGCGGCTTCTCGCGCCAGTTTCCCTGACAGGGCAATGAGTTGTGCACCGCGTTGTGCAAACACCTCGTCGCTGACGTGAAACGGCACGACGGCATAGCTGTTGGTGCTAATAACCTGCGAACCGGCAGCAATAAAGGCATCGTGCGCCTGCCGAACAAAGTGCGGCGCCTCCATCAATGCTAGTGCAGACCACTCTGGCTGACGAAACGGTGCACCCATTCGGGCAAGTTCACGGCCCATGCCGCCATCCAGTATCACAATGTTATTATTCATTTTTAGCAGTATTACCCTAAGCCGTTAGGATTTGTTTAATATTGGACACTCTACAAAACGAACGTATGGATGTCTAGATATCTTTATGGATGAAAAGAGTAAGGCCTGGGAGGGGATGCGCGGTATCTGCAAAAGCATTAACACTTAGTTTGCTAAAGTAAATTCTTTGATAAATCTATGGGTTATAAGTCAATAAATGATTATAGAAAACAATGTGCGCCAGATGACGGTCGTCGCCAGTGGCCATACTTCACACCCAAGCCCTGCTATCTCATCAACCTCTTTCGTTGACAGCGTTGAAAAAATTGCCAATCAAAACATTGAAGTCGCCTCTCTTTATAATGAGGAGGAGGATTATTACGACGCTTGCGATTCGCAGCCCTGGAGCCCTCGCCCCATTGAGCCGCACGCCCCTTTGTTATCCAGCTCGGTTTTACATACCCTTGGGCAATCAATTAAGCAGGCTATAGGCTATCAGTTACAGCAACTGAGTCGGACAGAGGCTGCCAACAACCTACTGCATACGATTCATCCTGAATTGAGTAAGCTGCTGGCCGCCGCGCTATTTTGTGGGCAACGAGGCGCTGATATTGTCTATCAGGCCGGAATAACGGGCAGCCTGACGTTATTGAGTGCTCTCGTTTATAAAGCCGTGGGCGCGACGACCCTGGCGGTGACTCTTACCAGTCTTCCCCCGCTGCTTCTGACCTGGCTTGAGGCCAACAACGTATCGTTGACGCAACGCGTTATTGCTACGCTGAACACTTTGGCCTTTACCGGCCTTAAAATCTGCGCCTGTGAAAATTTGCAACAACCGGAATTACTGGTGAGCCTGCATCTTCAGGTTATTATCCCGATTAAGCAGCTTTTAACATGCAGTGACCTGGTTGAAACTGTGACAATGGGCATGACGTTGATGCTGGGTGGGTATACCGCGTTGCGTCTCTCCGGCCTTCTGCTCGAGAACTCAGTTAAACCGAACACCCTTACGCACGGGATAAAAATAATACAAAGCATCTGCTCACTGTCAGAAGTCAGTGAGCATTACGCTCAAAACAAACAGGTTTGGTTGAAGAACTGGTTTCTACGTCATCACAGTAGTCCTTTCAGTGAGTCGAGAGCTGAAAAAGCGCTTGAGAGAGCCGTGAACCATGCTATTACGCCGAGGCTGCGTGCCACTTTGAGTGCAGAATCTCATTATCTACATTATCAGAATATTGAAAAAAAGATGTTATTGGGGGAACTCACGCCGTGGCTGGGAAAGCGAAATATGCCTGCAGTTAGCCACTCAACGTCAGAGACGCCCATGAATTCGATGAGTGAACTCGCCGCGTCTTCCCCGTTATTGATTGGCTCTGCCGCATTAGCGGCAACCTCTGTCAGTAAAGACTGGCGGGGAGTCAAAGTTAGCCTCTTTGGAGGGGCCGCATTACTCACCACCTTAACCTACTTGGCTAAAGTGGGTTGGCAGCCGTCTACCGAAGATGAGTTAGCAACTTCGCGCCTTCCGCGTCAGGCTGAGAAAAGTGTCGCTGTAAATATGCCTACAAATATTTGTTTGCGAGCGTTAAATACCACTAAAAATTTCCTTGGCTCTGACAAAACGGGAGCTCCGCTGGCAATTCAACTCTTCAATACTCTGTTTGATGACAAGGGTGATCTTCAATTCGCTCAGGCTGAACGATTCCTTTATGTCGGAAATATCACGGAATTTACCAGTGTCGATAGTCATAAAATGAACCAGCACTTGCTGGATACTCTGTCGATACTTCTGGGACCAGGCATCTCTCAACAAGTCTGGAGTATTAATCGTCTGATATATCGTGTCGGTATTGAAGCCAAGGAAATCTGGCTAAACAATTCAGAGGGATTAACAGGGACCACGATAAAAAAGACACTGCAAACCTTGCGTATTTCCGTGGCCAGATATTATATCGAATTAGGGATTGCCGATACATCAAAGCTTATCAAAATCACAAATTTTATACTTTCTCAAATTGTTCCTGAAGCGCTGTTGCTTGAAAGAAATGGGAAAGAAGATGAACTTTTACACTCTAAAAATTTATACTATTGCATGAATTTCGTTGAAAAAAAACTCGCCAAGGACTCCCCTATACAGAATAAAGATTTCAGCCAGGCACTCATCGAAGGTCGTATAGATGAATTTATTATATCGAGATTTAATTGCTATCCACATCTTAGTCCTGTCTCTGACAAAGAAGCTTCTCTGGAAGCCATTCACAAAAAAATTAATAAAGATTTTTACGAATATCACGAATACGATCTCAAACTTGAAAGCCTACCTGCGATAACACTCGATGATGTCATACAATCAGAATACTCCGACATTGATATATTTTTACCGCAAAATTTCGACACCCATGCATTAATAGTCAATAACCAGGGCACATACGATAGAAATATTAGAATACTGAGGAAATGTAAAAGCTTTCGTGATGTCATTCGTAGTTTTGAAGATGGATTAACGGTGGTATTTAATTTATTGCCAGAAAAAATTCCGATAACGTTACGCCACTACCTTCATACCGACAACGCCATTCAAAAAAGCTTTACACTTAAGCCCCACAGCAAACTTACCACTTTAAATTTAATGTATGACAATGCGAATAAACAGATGATCGCCAGCGCCTGTGAGTTATATAATGACGTGATTTCCAGAGCTATCGCCCTGCTTACCGAGGAGGAGCTTACATTTTTCAACAATCCCCACAGTCTTTTTTACTCGGTCGGTGTAGAGGTCAAGCGTTTTAAATTACTACGCTACATGCTAATGCCAAAAGGGTTGAAGATTCATCCTCCAGTCCTTAAAAAGATTACCTATAATACTCGACCTTATCAGCAGATGGGCAAGGTTTTCTTTGTCTATAATAACCATACAGATGAGAGACGCTACTACGCCATAAATATCGAAGCAAGCCGTAATCATCAACGACAACTCCCCATTTTCAGGCTGCCGATAAATCAAACAAAAGACATTATTCGATTATCCTATAAAACTCTGGATGAGAATTATATTTTCCATGATGACCAAACGTTTTTTGAACCCTGTAAAGAGGCTCAACAACCGACAACAACGTTGTACAGTTCATGGGATAAAACCTGGGATTATTTCTCTGAACGCTACCAGTTTTACAAAAATAGACTCTGTAAGGATTTTAAAAACCCTATTGATATCATTGTGAAATTTGAAGAAAATCTGCTTACTGAAAATAATATAAGCTCTGTCATTGCATTAAAAAAAGAACTCATTCGCGACAGAAAAGAGTTGCTTACTTATATACAAAAAAGAAATCATGTCGCCCACTTCACTGATGCGGAACGCAGCAATGTTAAAGGTAGTTTAAAACAACTTATTGAAACACTCCCATTTTATAGCTGCTATGAACTTTATCGGGATATATTTTCAACCCAAGAGGACATTACCCCTCCCTCAATGGGTCTGCCACTGTTTCAGGCTGCCATTTGCGCCGCTGATTTCTATCTAGGATACAATATTAGAAATTCAATGACGACACTTATCCAGTCTTATCGACAACATCATCTAAAGTCATGGTTAAAAAAAAGCGAACTGGTTTTATTCAGGAAAAACTTAAATGCGGCTTATACACAGCCACACTCAAGCCACATGCGATATCCACCCGAGTTTACTGAACAACTCATTGCACAGGAAAAACAGCTAGAATTACTTACTACACAAATAAGTGACCTGCGAGGTAAAATAAAATCCTCCGCTGCCAGTTTACTCTCAACGCCTATTTTTGTTGCTTTCCCTTATCTTACGCTACGGCCTGAAAATAATATGCTTTCGTTTTTCAGACCATGGGGTTTTAATATGGCAAAAATGAGCGTAAAGAAATTATACCTTCACAATAAAATCGAAAACACTTCGTCGCCGTATGCTACGCGAAGCGGGACGACAATAAAACCGAAACAAAAAAATTCGCTCTCTGGGTTTGATAATGTTACCTGCAACGTGGAGAATAACAAAGCCTATAACGTTATCCATAATATATTTGATGTGAAAAATCAGGATCCTGTGCTGTATCGAAAGCTATTTTTCAAAGCATTGCAAAGGGCCTCTCCCACAGCCATTATTTCCAAAGCTGAAAAAGAAGGTTGGTTGGTGGCTGAAAATTACGATCGGCTATCAATGTTTTGCTTCATATCCCTCACGGTCCCCATACGAAGCTACACTCATCAAATTTTATCTCAAGGTGAATTTTACTTTACCGAGAATGGTATTACGCCAGAAAACAATGGAAAACCCCTTAGTGAAGCGGTACTTCTTAAATATTATAAAAATCGAATCGCAAACCCTCGCGCCATGCTTAAAGACACCCTATTAACGGCTGAGCAAAACGCACTTATTGATCAGAGTATAAGTCTAATTAAATTCGCCTTACGCGATAATATTCAAGCGGTAGAATCAACTTATATTTTTATGGTTCATCATATTCTGATGACGAAAAGCTCAAGTTTATTACATTATTCGCAATACAGTCATCGAGATCATAATGGGCAACATGTTGCTAGAATTGAGAAATTTTTATCTTATGAGCTGGATAAATTCACAATTTTTGGTCTTCATCGTTCTCTTTTACAGCAACAGTTTCATATCGCGGTAATTAAAAAAGTCTCGTTTTACATTAAACAAATAACCGAAAATAAACCTGCCTACATCACGCTTTTCAGTCCAACTATAGAGATATTTAATGAAGGGATAAGAAATCATAGCCTCTACGGCGCAGAACGGATGCCAACACACGCAAGCTATACCCAAAATTATCTTCAAGTTACTGATATGATCGCTACGGTTTATGCGTCTTTTGCCCGTATTGAATATACCGCCAAAGCATTAGCTACATTTCCTTGTGAAGAATGGAGTTTACCCCCGGCACAAAATGCCTGGATGGCTGCGCTACAGCCGCGGCTGTTTGCAGATATGCATTATCAAAACCTGCAAGCCTTTTTACTCAATGTGACTCAAAAACTCAGCAACGCGTGGCAAAAAAGACGCATTATTCTGCCAGAAAAAATAGTGATGGACGACGTGGTCAATGCGCAATTTATTGAAGATGTAACAGCTGCCATGATTGAAAGCTGTCACCTGCATCAAGAATTACTTTTTTGCCATGTTTATCAGCAGGATAATGGCTATTGGTTTACTTTTTTAAATAACGATTTTATGTATAGCGCCTCTCAGCGAGTGAAACGCCAAACTCCTCCCTCTCGCCTACTCTATCCATTGGCTTGCATCGAGGAAGATACCCTTAATTTCTCAGAAATAAAGCCCTTGCTTCAATACTTCGCGGCATCATCCTCGGCCCCCTTGCATGAAAGGCTCTACGCTGCATGGTTCGACCTGGCAACAGTGCCCCAGCAAACACCTTTGTTGGACGTGGCGATATTAATTAACAACCTGATTGATGAGAATGGCAGCATCATCGACTATCAATTAATCGCTCTGCAACACCTCGTTCCAGAAAAGATAAAAATTGATAAAAGTATGCTGTTGCAACTGTTGTGTCATGCACTACAGCAGGCCCATCCTGCAAGTTTACCGCTATTTGACTTTATTTTTAATCACCTGCAGACATCGTTCTCTCTGGACTCACCGCGGCTCAGCGAACTGTTTAATGTGAATTTTGTGAAGGGGCAAATAAAAGATATTGTCACCCTTTATTCGTTCAAAATGAAAGACAAAAGCGAGAAAAATCATCACGCTTTAAGCAGATTGACTGCGGCCGTAGTTAATCATTTGCTCTCTTTCGCGCCCCTGCTGGCTGCCGTTGAGCCGCTGTTAAGTGAAGCGCCGTTGCTAAGTCTCTCTTCTCAATGGCTATGTCTGGGTGCCATCATTGCCCAGCGCTTAGGAATTACCGCAGCTTATCCCGAAGTTTTGCTGCAACTTTCGCGTAACGCGCTGCAGGACGCAGGCATTATCCCGGCTAATTCCCTCGCGATTCAGCAAATCGCCTTATTAAATCCGTCCCATACTATCGACACCACCCATCACTATTCGGCAAGTGCGCTGCAAACCCTGGCGGCAAGCGTGCAAAATGTAGCAGAGATGCAAATTCCTCTCTTGGCGTGCGTGAGGGTAAATCAGCGTCTGGTTAACAGCCTCAGTCAACTGCTTTTTACTCCCAAAGGGGAGCCACAGTGGCAGCAATTGAAAGACTTACTGAAAAACAACCTGCAGGCGCAGCGCCAATTGCTCACTACGGCATTTTCAATACTGCCGCCCGTCCAGCTCAATGATTTTATTCTGGCAGCCTCGCAAAAAGGGATAGAGGTTACCTGGTATCAGGAAGCGAGTGGCAATGGGCAAAGGGGCAAAACGGCAGCGATCGCCTTCAGACTGCCTGAAAGTGGCAAGAGTTTGCTTCTGCCGCTGGGAAATCCTCAGTTCGTACCGCTGATTTTTAGACAAATGCCAACTCATACAGATAATCTCACCCTGTCACGACTCTGTTTTGGCATGGCTGATGTTGAACGCCATTTTCTTCAACCGCTCACCTTAACCCTATACCTCTCCGCGCACGCCACCCAAATTAATAACGGCAGCCTCTCCATGCCGCTTTTTGATCTGCTTCAGACAGAGGTTGACGATAAATTATCCACGCTTACCCGGTCTATCAATGAGGCAGATTTTGCTGAGCAAAAGCGTCAATTTGAGGACTGGCTGGCGCAGCGATTTTTCTTCTTCGCTCTCAGTGATGACGCCCAATATTTGCAAATTTCCCGGCAGTCACAACATTTGGCGAGTCTGTCCGAACATCCTGATGTTGTGCAATGGCAGCAGCGCCCGGCGGCTCAATCAGTCGTCGCATTCAATCAAGCTGTCAGTCGAGTGATGGGAAATGAGACTCAGTGGCCTGAAATTGCCACTCTTTTGCGCGAAACGTTGCCAGCGGCGGGTGGAGTCTCATTGCTGGATTTGCCAGTAACAGGCTTCATCGGTTTTTGGTGGGACCCACTGACCCATTTTGGCTATCTCGGCTGGCAGGTGGCCGATCGTCGTGTTCTGTTTGCCAGCATGGCCGACAATCGTGAGAAATTTTATCCACTGCCGGACAGTCCAGCCTATGAGTCAATCTGGCAAGCCCTGGATAACTTTAATGGACTTGAGCAAGAATTGCATATTCTCCAGCAGGGTAAAATATCCCTGAATGACTTTTTTGACCGCTCTATTGCGCTGGCTTGGCAACTACACTGTGTGAAGATGGACGCCCTCCTTTTACCGGCCAGGGCCGTTAAACACCCGTCTCTGCCGGGCGTTTTTACTGAAGCGTCTGCGCCCACGACTCACGTCTATTTTTGCCCCGGAACTCAAAACAAAACCCTGCCAATGACGCTACATAGCACGCCAGAGGGGGAGTGTCGTCTGGATTTTCAGCCACACGATCGCCACGTTTCGTCGGACCAGCATTTTTCTCTAAAAATACGTTTACCTGCCGCTGCAGTTGAAATGAGTCAATGGAAATGGCTGGCGCGTAATGCATGGCGTCTTATTTCAGGCACTCAGGCCAAACGTTTTATTGCTGCAGGGAATTTTTCTGTCAGCTCTTATCTGCAACAGATTAGGCCGCGGGATGTGAGTAATAAAATGGTGCCTTCACCTCGCGTTTTGCAAAGAAACGACGGGAGTGTAGTTTTTATTTTTGCCGAAGATAATTTTAAACGGGTCGGCTATCGGGTGATGGACGCACAAGGGATTTTGCAAATTTCACCCACGGTTCCTGCAGACTGGCCACAGGATGTCATCGCTTCTGGCACCCTGTCACCGGCACAGGGATTTGATATCACTGTCGTTAACTTTATCGTTAGGCAGCAGGCACTCGCACAACCCCAGTTTTTTCCGCTGCTGCTGCACAACTCGCTGGATAATTTATCACTGGAGACTAGCCAGACGCCGTTAAGGCACTGGCAGGCGCGCCTGAACAATAATACTCAAACGATGATCGGCTCAGACAGTCTGCTACCCTATCGCTTTGAGCTAAGCGATTCGGCAGAGTTTGAGCTAGCGCATCTTCGCCAGCATTTTAGGGGAATGGGACAGGAATTTTATGCCGTCGTAGAGGCTCAAACACAGAACGTGCTGCACGTTGAAGCCAGTTTGTGGAATATTTTTAACTGGCGTGAGGCTAATCTTTACCACCCTGAAGAAAGTTCTGCCGCCGCCAGCGTTTTGAAGCTTAAGCAATTAGTGTTTGAACAAATGGTGATAATCATAGAAAAGGATCATCATCAGGGTGAGCAGTATCAAAACCTTCTGAACTGGATTGTATTGGCGAAAGGCTACATCAGGCGCTCAATCAGTGTCTTACAATCTCTTACGGCCATCCCCCCTTCTCGACACTCGGCCCTGCCCCCGTTATTGCCACGACGACTTTTAGAGCAGCATCGACAGGCTGAAAATTATTTTTTCAGCCACTATGGTGAGCAGCCTCACTCCACCACTGACGATTTTAACTCTGCCTGGCAATATCTAGATGATGAAGAGCATACAGAAGCGCTTCAAGTGGACTGGCAGCAGGCATTAGATACGTTAAAGCTATTGGCGAGCGGTGTGCCAGAAGATAACGAGCTGATTAATCGCCTACTCACACTTCCCGAAAATACTCGGCACAACCACGGAGTGTGTCAGCATTTAGTGGTGTGGCAGTCAGCTCTTGAGAACTCGTTAGCCTATTGGAAAAATGCTCATTTTTCAGAAAGTCTTCACCTGTTACGCCCCGCAGTATCGATGCAGGACCTGCCGTTAATGTCTATTAACAATGCCTGGCCAGTGCAACTGATACTTTCAGCCGGTTTGAAAGATTTCAGCGCAGGGTCGAGCGACATGGCGGAAAAACGCTTCGCCGCCGCACAACCGCTGAGCATTGAGCAAAACGATGATTTGCTGCAGGTAAACGCCGGGCCAGAACGCGGCACGCATTCGCAAACTCATCCGGCGGGCGTAGCCGGATCGCCTAAAACCGCGCTGGAATTTTCAACACGGGTAAAGCATAGACTTTCCAGCCCCTATGCACTTGCTGAACTCACAGACTCGGCATTTTTGCTCCGATTACAGACGCGAATCAGGACCGTTATGATCAATGAGGTTGATACCTGGCAAGAGCAGGAGCGCGTATTTTATCAGTCAACGGATGTTGAAAAATTTATGCAACAGCGTGAATTTGAGCTAGTCGATAAGAAGCAGCACGCGGCTTTCTTTAGACATCTGTTTGCCAGCGAACAGTTGATGATTCGTTTGATCATGCATGACCCAGAGATGCTGTTTGGCCTGCTGTGTGACGTACACATTGATCAACTTAACGCGCTCAGCCAGCAGGATATATTGAAAGCCTGGTTTCTGTATCTGCACATTTTTGACCATCCGCTTGCTGCTCAATCGAATGTTCAGCTTTATCTGGTCGGCGTGTAATAGATTGATATTTTACCGATAAAAAGTTGCGCTAAATCAATATCCGCTCGCCGCGATTAGCGCAGTATTCATATCGCAGGTGAATGCAACGTCAAGCGATGGGCGTTGTGCTCCATATTGTCTTATTTAAGAATTTTAGAATTATTGCATAGCGTAATTGATTCGAATAATGCCGGTCTATGACCGGCTTTTTTTTATGTATTTTTAAAACACTATTTAACCGTTACAACCACTTGCTGCGCTTCATCCACCACGCCACGCCGCCAACCAGAATCACCAGCAAAGCGCAGAACACCGCAAAGCTCATGTGATTGCTGGCACCGGGTATGCCGCCCAAATTGACGCCAAACAGGCCGGTCAGGAAGGTGGTTGGCAGGAAGACCATCGCCAGCAGCGACATAGTATAGGTGCGGCGATTCAGCGCGTCGGCCATCAGTGAACTGATTTCGTCAGACAGCACCGCCGTGCGCGCAATGCTTGAATCTAAATCATCGAGGCCCCGTCCCAGACGGTCAGAAATTTCCTGCATACGGCGGCGCTCGTCGTCAGTCATCCACGGAAAACGCTCACTGGCCAGTCGGGCAAACACGTCACGC
This sequence comes from Rouxiella sp. S1S-2, assembly GCF_009208105.1. Classification (NCBI taxonomy): domain Bacteria; kingdom Pseudomonadati; phylum Pseudomonadota; class Gammaproteobacteria; order Enterobacterales; family Yersiniaceae; genus Rouxiella; species Rouxiella sp. S1S-2. The sequence goes on along the minus strand of NZ_WFKL01000001.1, from coordinate 2,465,943 downwards.
TGCGGTGACATGTAGCGACGCAGTACGATCAGTTGCTTACGCAGTAACGCCATTTGTCCACGCTCAGGCACCTGCTGCTCCAACAGAGCATCTTCAAAATCGATTATTTTATCGTGCAGATCTTCAATAAAATCGCTGGTGTGATCGGTCAGCGCATCACACATCTCCACCAGCCAGCTGCCGGTATCCGTGGGGCCTGTTCCTTGCTGCATGTCATTGATGATTTCATTCATCGAAAACACTTTGCGATGACGCGTGGAAACAATCATTTTATCTGTAAGATATACACGAATGGTGACCAGCTGATCCGGACGCGCATTGGCATTGAGATTGATACTGCGCAGCGTGATCAATGTGCCGTCGCCCATGCGCAGCACTTTAGGCCGGATACTTTCGCCGGCCAAGGCTTCCCGCACGCTGTCGGGTAAAACGGGCGTACTGTTAATCCATTTTTCACTGTTGGGCATGGAATAGTCGAGGTGCAGCCAGCAGGGTTTAGCGATACTGGCTTCGCAATTCGTGTCAATCTCGCTCACGCCACCTTTGCCGTCGAGCTGATACGCATAAACTGCGTCAGAGACCTGTAGTTCTTCACCCTTAATCACGTCCACGTTATTCCTCACTTTCTCTTCTCATTTATATAAGTCTAGCGTTAACTCTTTGAAGCTCCAACACATCGGTTTTAAAAGCGTACAGTGGCAGTAACCGATAAACAGGCTAATAATGACATGTGCGCCCGATGAAGGTGTGTGTGCACCGCGTAAGAGTGTTTCAAGATGTAGTCACTGTCGATAAATTTATACCGGCGGGCATTTTGAACGTAAAGGCGGGTCAGCTTTGAACGAATTTAAGGTCAACAGGTGCGCCGGGCATAGCCTGACATACTTTCTTGCATTGAAGAAATAGACGCTGAGATACGAATTCATACACTACGCTAACGAGGCTTCACGCTTTTGCAAACATAACGCCCCTTTTACATCAGGTTAAATAACAAAATGAAAAAAATGCTTCTGTCACTGCTGGTTATTGGATCTATGGCCAATGTGGTACATGCCGCTGATATGATTGGTGATTACACGGCAGCGGGATACACACACTGCGGCGGAATGAAGGTGCTGACCAGCGCGATCGCCAGCGATGACACGATGGTTATGCAGATTACCGATCCTAAAACTAACGCTTCGCAGATTTATTTTGGCAACCGTACTGCCGATGAGAGTGACAAAGTGAAGTACACACTTTCCACTTACAACGCAGACACTAAAACATTTACGCCCGATCCCTCAAATACGGTGATCAAATTCGGCATTAATGAAAACTCAGCGGGCACCAAAGGTGCAGAGCTTTACCAGCTCTCCATGGCGGGCCAGGTTTATACCTGTGCGCCTTACACCGTATTTGATCCGTTGGCCAAGAAGTAGTTTTCCACGTTAAGGCCATTGCACTAAGATCACCGTACAACATCTCAAGCCCCGGGGTTAATGCCGCCGGGGTTTGATGCGCACTACGCTTTATAGCCGATCATTCAATCACCCGTTGCCTGTAAATCTATCACCCCGCCGTGAAACGCCAGGCCGGGCACCACGTCTTTTTCTAGCCATGTAGGCCCATCAAGATCGATAAACTTTGCTCCCTCCGTTAATGGCAGCGCTGCGCGAACCGCGCGTGAGGTGCAAAGCATGCAACCGAGCATAATTTCCAGCCCAGTTTCCCGGGCAGCAGTTGCCAGCTTCAGCGCGGCGGTGAGCCCTCCTGTTTTATCCAATTTAATATTGACCATCTCATAGCGACCGGCCAACAACGGCACGTCCTCAGCGGTATGACAGCTTTCATCGGCGCAAATGGGCAGCGGATGAATAAAGTTTGCCAATCCTTCATCCTGACCCGCGGGCAGTGGCTGTTCAAGCATCAACACGCCGAGGTCGGCTAGCAGTTGGCAGCGCGACGCCAGCCCTTCGCTTTGCCAGGACTCGTTGGCATCAACGATCAGGGAGACATTGGGCACCGCCGTGCGAATTGCCACCATACGTTCGGTAATAAAGTGATTATCGAGTTTAATTTTGAGCAACGTTGCGCCATTTTGCTGATGGGCAATCGCCGCTTCTGCCATCGCCTCGGGAGTATCAACGCTCAGCGTTTGCGCCATACTGATTGAAGCCGCGGGATGAGTATCGGTAAGTTGCCACAGTGTTTTACCGCTCTGCCGCTGTTGTAAATTCCACAGCGCCGAGTCCAGGGCATTTCTCGCCGCGCCCGCGGGCAACAGCTTTTCGATTGCATGACGGTCAGCGCCGTTTTCAATAGGCTGACTCACAGATTCCAGCTGGGCCATCACTGAAATTTCACTTTCACCATAATGCGGGTACGGCGTGCACTCGCCGGTGCCAACCACCCCGTCCTCTTCAATGTCGACCACAATAACACGCGCTTCACTACGACTGCCGCGAGCAATAACAAAGGCCGTATGCAGCGGCCAGGCTTCAGGATAAAAGCGTACGCTTCTCATTCACTACTCCATCAAAACGCCGTCGGGCAAGATGCAGCGAGGCTTTGATGATTATAGTCGAGGGGCGTTGGGCAAGACATTTTTGACTGGCGAACGAACCGGCGAAAACGAAAAGTTTCCACACTGTAAATTGACCTTTTAAAGACCCGATTGTTAACTTAAACTTGAACTGATTGAAAAACCCATACTTTTGCAACAAAGTGCCTGTAAACTTGAGCACTCTTGCAACATCGCATTAAGGATAAATCATGACTCAGACCGTACATCTTCAAGGCAATCCTGTTAGCGTTGCGGGTCAGTTGCCGCAAAAAGGCGACGTCGCCAAGCCGTTCACTCTGGTCGCTAAAGACCTGTCAGACGTCGCATTGAGCAGCTTCGCCGGTAAACGTAAAGTCCTGAATATTTTCCCAAGCGTTGATACCGGCGTTTGCGCCGCGTCCGTGCGTAAATTCAACCAGGTAGTTGGCGAACTCGACAACACCGTGGTGCTGTGTATTTCTGGCGACCTGCCTTTCGCACAGTCTCGATTCTGTGGCGCAGAAGGCTTGGCTAACGTGGTGACGCTCTCCACCCTACGCGGCGACGATTTCAAATCAGCCTACGGCGTTGCTATCACCGACGGCCCTCTGGCTGGCCTGACATCGCGTGCAGTTGTCGTGCTCGATGAGCAAGATAACGTGCTGCACAGCGAACTGGTGGGTGAAATCACCGACGAACCAAACTATGACGCTGCCATTGCCGTTCTGAAATAATTAATTTACCGACTATCAGGCCCCGCCATTCGGTGGGGCTTTTTTATAGATTATTATCGCTAAGTTTGACAAACACAGTGTCAACAAGGCCTATGACAGCAGGCTTTTATATTTCTGCCCTTCACGATTTGATCCCATTTTGCGTTGCGTGATCGAGTGCGTAAATAACGATGCCCGGCGTCAGCACCTGCGCTAGCATGACCCGTTTGCCACCGTCTGCGGGATAAATCACATAAAGAGGCAATCCACCGCGACCAAAGTCACTGAGCGCCTGCTCCACATCGGGATGGTACTTGGTCGAATCCGCGATCCTATAAATAGTGTCAGTACGCGCCATGGCGGCTTTAACTGCCTGAGTCGACAGCGAAGTTTTTTCGTTTACCTGGCAGGTAATACACCAGAGCGAGTCCAGGTATGGCCGCCACTGCCAGCGTGCCCAGACTGCTTTTCATACGCATGTTGATTTCTACATTATGAGGCAGGCGATATCGTCTGATGACCTTACCCCTGGGTTCGCTGCTCGCAAAGTAGGGGTTGCGGACATCAATAAATATTTATCCTTAGCGCAGGGGGTTAACTTTTTGCCTCCTTCGTTAAACCTCCTATAATACTTATGCTTAAGGCCGTGTATTCAGAGTAAAGTTTCTCCCGCTTAAAATTGTGGAGTGAGTTTAGACAAGGGAAGTATATGATTAAATTAAGAAAGAAACGTGTTAAACCGATGCATATCAATGACATTACGATCATTGACGATAGCAAGCTTAAAAAAGCTATCACCGCAGCGGCTCTGGGTAATGCCATGGAGTGGTTCGACTTTGGTGTCTATGGCTTCGTGGCCGTCGCGCTGGGTCAGGTGTTTTTCCCGGGTGCAGATCCGGGTCTGCAGATGATTGCCGCGCTGGCAACCTTCTCTGTTCCCTTCCTCGTCCGTCCTCTTGGCGGTCTGTTCTTTGGAAGGCTCGGTGACAAGTTTGGTCGCCAAAAAGTGCTTTCAATTACCATCATCATCATGTCGGTCAGTACCTTCTGTATCGGCCTGATACCCTCCTATGCCAGCATAGGTATCTGGGCGCCTATTCTGCTTCTGTTAGCCAAATTGGCGCAGGGTTTCTCGGTGGGTGGCGAATATACCGGTGCGGCCATTTTTGTGGCGGAGTATTCTCCGGACAGAAAACGCGGCTTCCTGGGCAGCTGGCTTGATTTCGGCTCCATCGCCGGTTTTATTCTCGGCGCAGGCGTAGTTATTCTGATAACCAGCATCGTTGGGGACCAAAACTTCCTGGATTGGGGCTGGCGTCTGCCGTTCTTTATTGCTGCACCTTTGGGTCTAATCGGTATTTATCTGCGCCACGCGCTGGAGGAAACGCCCACCTTCCAGCAGCACGTTGACAAAATCGACAGCAACTCGCGTAAAGAGATTGCAGAACCGCCGAGAGTGTCGTTCCGCGAAATTTTCACCAAGCAGTGGAGGGCATTGATTATCAGTGTAGGTATGGTGATCGCCACCAACGTCACCTATTACATGCTGCTGACCTACATGCCGAGCTACCTTTCGCACAGCCTTCACTACTCGGAAGATCACGGTCTGCTGATCATTATTGCCATCATGGTCGGTATGCTGTTTGTACAACCGTTTATGGGGTTGTTGAGTGACCGTTTTGGCCGTAAGCCATTCGTGATTATCGGCAGTATCGGTCTGTTTATTCTGGCAATTCCGTGCTTCATTTTGATTCAAAGCAACGTGATTGGTCTGATATTCCTCGGTCTGCTTATTCTTGCCGTGTTGCTCAACTGCTTTATCGGCGTTATGGCATCCACCTTGCCCGCGATGTTCCCAACTAATATTCGCTACAGCGCGCTGGCTATCGCCTTCAACATTTCGGTGCTGGTTGCTGGCCTCACGCCAACGATTGCTGCCTGGCTGGTTGAAGCGACCAATAACCTGTTTATGCCTGCCTACTACCTGATGGTGGTTGCGGTTATTGGGCTCGTTACCGGTGTGTATATGAAAGAAACCGCCAACAAGCCGTTGAAAGGGGCAACGCCTGCAGCGTCTGACAGAGCGGAAGCGGTAGAAATTTTGCAGGAGCATCATGATAATATCGAACAGAAAATCGAAGATATCGATGCGCAAATTGCGGAACTGCAGGGTAAGAGAAAGAACCTTATCGATCAGCATCCTGAAATTAACTGATTGCTGAGATTGGCAGACAACTATAGTCGGTTAGCTGCTGATGTATAAGAATAACGTCTTAAGCACGTTTAAAGCCGGTCGGCAGCGCTGACCGGCTTTTTTAATACTTAAATTCAGGGACTAGGTGCGGATCCTAAGTGCTGCTTCAAGCTTGTCGGCAATCTTGGTTACCACGTAGGCGATCACCATGTAAAACACCACTGCCACCAAAAAAGCTTCGAGATAGTAATAATTGAGTGCCGCCGCTAGCTGCGCTTGGGCAAATATATCGACCACTTCAATCGCAAAGGCCAGTGAAAGCGCCTTCATAATCACCATGAACGAGTTGGCCAAGTCAGGAATGGCCGCAATAATCATCTGTGGGAACAGCACCCGCCGAAACAGCTGACTGCCGGTATACCCCAGTGAATGGGCCGCATCGGCCTGACCGCTGTCAAACGAGTTTAACGCCCCTTTGATAACCTCGGCCTGAAATGCCGCTACGCAGGCGCTCAAGGCGACGATAATGATCACCCAATTCGGCAATGAGTGACCGTTATAGTCAATCCCGAACAGTGACGCGGTGAAGTGCACTGCCGTCGGTAAACCGTAGTAGGCGAGGAAAATCATCACCACCATCGGAATGCCTTTGAAAGTGACTTTGTACGCCACCACCAGTTGGCGCAGCACCGGTATCTTTTTGTGCTCAATAAACGCAAACAGACCGCCGATTAAGGTCGAAAAGACGAATATCGTCAACGCCATCAGTAGCGTATTGGGTACCGCGTCTAAAATACTCCAAAAATCCGGAATCAATACATCGATATCAAACATAGCTTAGTGACCTTCTCTCTGTCAGATGCTCGCCGTGAGCTTTATCTTGGTGGGCGCATTCTTCGAGGTGTATTTAGACAAACGAAGCTCGAAGAAACGCACGATAAGCCAGGCAATCAGGCACAGTACCGAATAGATAACGCCGAGTACCAGATAGGTTCCAAACTGGTACTGATTATAAGAGCGTTCCATAATCAGATGCGCTGTTGCCATGACGTCGGCGGCCCCGATGTACATCACCAGCGCCACGTTGTGGATCAGGTAAATAATGGCGTTTCCATAACCCGGCAGGCCAATGTGTAACGCCTGCGGGCCGGCAATGCGGGTCACTTTTTGGTAAAAGCTGTACCCCAGACTGTCGGCGGCGTCGTGCTGTCCGCGCTCAACGGCCAAATACGCAGGCCGCATCACCTCGGATAAATAGCCGCCGTGATACAGGCTCAACCCCACCATTGAGGCCAGCGTCGGCGTGATGAAGTCTTTCATGCCAAACAGTCCAACAAAAATGGGCAGGCCGTAAAAAGCCACAAACAGTTGCAGCACAACCGGCACGCTGCGGGCGTAGGACACGTAGAGGTCTGCCAGTTGGCTAATGCCCCATATTCTGCGCACTCGGAAGGTTGTCGCAATCAATGCCAGCAGGAAGCCGGCAATAAGCGCCACAAACATAATCGCTAGCGTCAACGGCAAAGCCGAGAGTAGCTCGGGAATCATGGTAGTAAGATCCACGTTGAAACACTCCTAAATGTAATTTCAGCTTTGACCGTTGACCAAAGAAAGAGGGGTTAGGTTAGGCTATGTACCCTACTTGATGTATTTAACCACGTCCTCGCCGAACCACTTCTGCGACAGCTTGGCCATCGTGCCATCGTCTTTAAGCTCTTTAAGCGCCTTGTTTACATCGTCTGCCAACACTTTGTTTTCATCTGAACGATGGATAAGCACGTAGGTGTTTTTGATGGCCACCGGCTCGCTGGCTTTAATATTAAGCTTCAGGTTATCAATCACGGTCTGCTCACCAAGGTTCGAAGGCAAAATAAGCGCGTCATATTTGCCGCCCTGAACTTCTTTCAGGCGGTCCGGATAAGGCACACCGGCGCTGGAGGCGCTAATATTGAGTTTGTATCCGCTGTTTTCCTGCTGCCATTGGTTAACAAATTTATAAACACCACCGCCAGCGGTCACTGGAACGATGTTTTTGCCCACCAGGTCTTTCATCTCGCTGATATTACTGTCTTTACGGCTGTAGATTTTCATCAGGCTGGCCCCTTCAGGATTGGACGGGATCAGGAATTGTTTGCTGCGCTCGGGGGCAATATAAAAACCGGCGGTTGCCATGTCGTATTTACCGGTAGCGAGGCCCGTTTCCTGAGCGATTTCTCCGGCGCCTTCCATTTCAAATTTGTACTGAGGCAGCTTGGCGTTGATGGCTCTCAACAGGTCCGGCTCATAGCCCTGAGGTTCAACGCCGATAGCGCCCCACGAAAGTGGTTTTGATTCCGCGGCAGTCGCAATTTTAATCACCCGCACGTCGGCATGGGCATAGCCGATTGAGGAGGCAGCGATAGCCACACCACCCAGCAGAGCAAGGCTGAAACGGCGGCGTAAAGTCGATTTATTTGCAGGCATTGTTGTTATCCTTTTTTATGAGTTATATGAATGTTCAGAACGGAGGAACTGGGCAAGACGCGGATTTGCCGGACTCTCAAAAATGTCGCCTGGACTCCCTTCGGCAGCCACCACGCCCTGGTCCATAAATACGATGCGGTTTGAAACGCTTTTGGCAAACTGCATTTCATGAGTCACCAGCAGCGAAGTAATGCCGGATGAGGTCACGTCCTTAATCACTTTCAACACTTCGCCCACCAGCTCAGGGTCCAGTGAAGAGGTCGGTTCGTCGAAAAGGATCACATCCGGTCGCACTGCCAGCGCGCGTGCAATACCCGTGCGTTGCAGCTGGCCGCCGGAAAGTTGTGAAGGATAGTGGTCAACTTTTCCGGACAGACCAACGCGCTCAAGCTCTTCAAGGGCAATTTTTCTTGCCTCATCTACCGATTTGCGCTGAACCACCACTAAGGGGTCCATCACGTTTTGCACCACGGTCATGTTTTTGAAGACGTTAAACTGCTGAAAAACCATCGCCGTGCGCAAACGAATAGCCTGAATGGCCTGTTTGTCGACCGATTGGTAGTCCATCTGAATCTGGTCAAAGGCAATGCTGCCGGACGACGGTTTGGCCAAATAGTTAATACATCTCAGCAGCGTAGTTTTACCGGTACCGCTGGGGCCGATAATTGATACCACGTCACCGCGCTTTACCGAGAGATTAACGCCGTTAAGAATCGGTGAGCTTCCATAGGAGAGCTTTATGTTTTGCAATTCAAGCATGTCTGGATAGTTTCCTTTCGGGTGCGTTGACGTTAATCAAGGTTATTTCCCGCTGTCGGCGTGGCCGAGAACGTGCATCAGGCGATTGGCCCAGCCAAAAATCGACACGGCGTGGATCAGGTCAATAATTTCAGCATCGTTCAATCCTACGGCTCTCAGAGCAGCGGTATCCTCTACCGTTGCCTGCGACGGCACCGCTGAAAGTCGACGCGCAAAGCGATACACTGCCGAATCGCGGGGGCCGAGCAGTTCGGGTTGCTCAAAATATAGCGCACTGACCACGTCGTTACTTTTAGTCAGATTGGCATGGCGACGGGCGTGAACCACGGCACAAAACTTGCAGCCATTGACGATTGAAGCCCCCAGCGCGCCGAGTTCGCGGTCGGCGTGGGCCAGGCCCCCTTCGACGTACATAATGGCGTTAAACAGCACCGTGCGGGCAACGTAGCTCTCGGGATCATGTGCCAGCGTGCGCACATACTCCGATATCTTTTTGTTAGACGGCGTCACCTTCATCGCTTCAAGCTGCTCAGGCGTGGCATCGGCAACCTCAACCGGGGCGAGATAAGGATGCCAGGTCAGTGGTTTCAGGCTTACGGAGGGGATCATAGCAACCTCATCAGGCGCAATCCGCTGGCGACTTTGGCTTGAAAATTAACAAAGGCAATCAGCTCGGAAAGCGCGACGATTTGCCCGCTATCAAGTCCAGCCAGTTCAAGCAGCCTGATATCGCCAGCCTGTGCCTCACTCGGCGTCAGCGTCACTAAATCAACGTGACGGGCGATGGCGGCCAACGGCTGTTCAAGATTTACCTCACCCTTGGCAAAGGCCAACGTTGCGGCATCGGCATCCAGTGCGTCCAGCTGGGTTGAATAATCATCAATCAGCGACGTGTCGCTGTTTAATGATGCGATGCGCAAAGCCACCGCGAGGCGAAAATCGTGCCCCAGTGCCTGAGTGTTTGCCGGTTGCAGCACCGAGAGGCGGCAAAGCTCGGCACCCTGAACAAATTCAGGGCGAAAGCGCCGCGTTTCGAACAGCGCATCATCGGGAGAAAGACCGGCGGCCTTATCTATTGCATCGATCACAATGCGGTATCCTTCTTGAGTAAGGGAGTAGAATCAGTCCATTCGTCGCCCTGCAGTTCAGGAATGTCATAGGCGACCAAATTGGCAAAATGGGTGTCAACATCACGGGCAAACAGCGCGGCAGTTATACCGCGCACCAAACGCTCAGCCCCGGCGCTGACCGCCGGAATATCGCCTGAGACCTTGCCATGGGTGAGCATTGCCGCATCGTTAAAGCAGTGAATCTGCGCCAGCATCGGGCAGGTGCCGGGCACCCGTTCGCGAAATTCAAACGCCGGCCCAAGGTCGGGCGATTCCAAAAGATTGGCGCGCGGCGTCCCCATCTGCGGCGTATAGCGGCCATCCGCCCAACTGCGAATATGTGGAGCCAAAGCGGCAAACTCCGGACGGCCACTGAAGTCGTTGGAGAAACCGGTGGCAGCAATCAGGAAGTCATAGCGCAGCCGCCCCTGCGTGGTGTCAATCAGCAGTTCTCCGGCGTCTTCTTTTACCGACTTTATGCCGCAGTCAAGCAGGAAGCGGGCATTGGCATGGTGAGACACGCGCAGAGTCGAACTGCGCGGCGGTGGCGTTTGGGTCATCGCGGTATAGTCAACAAACTTCCACTTCCACGCATCGGGCAACTGATGCATGCCGTGCACCACGCCCTGACTGCCAATGCCGGTCATTTTGTTGATGCGCGGCATCTCTTTACGGCGGATAAGCAAATCTACCGATTCTGCGCCGGACTCAAGCGCGGTGGCGGCATTGTCCATTGACGAGGCGCCCGCCCCGATAACGGCCAAACGTTTGCCTTTGAGGGCGGTAAAATCAATATCATCGGCAGAGTGTGCCCAATAGCCGCTGTCAACGCCCTTGAGGAAATCAGGAACCGCAAAACCGCCGAGTCCAGAACGACCGGTGGCCAGCACCAGGTGTCGCGTATAAACCCGCCCTGTCTGCGCGCCTCCAAGGTCCAGTGCAATCAGATCACCGGCGGGTGCGATAGCGGTCATACGTACGCCATTTTGTACCGGCAGCGCCAGAACCCGGCGGTACCAAATCAGATAATCCATCCACTGATTTTTTGGGATTTTGTCCAGCGACGCCCAGACATCACTTCCCCACTGCGCCGTGAACCAGGCGCGAAAAGTGAGCTGCGGCAGGCCGAGTGCCGGACCGTGCAGGCTTTTTGGCGAGCGAAGCGTTTCCATGCGGGCAAAAGTAGCCCACGGTCCTTCAAGTCCTGCCGGAGCGGCATCGTAGGCAACCACGTTATTGATGCCAGACAGTACCAACTTGGCGGTGGCGGCGAGTCCACACATACCAGCACCGATGACAACCACGTCGCGCACGGGTGCGCCGTCATGCATGCGCGCTGGAACCCACGGTTTCGCAGGCAGTTCCAGCAAAGACAGGTCTTCAGCCAGTCGTTTTTCGAGCGCATCCAATCCGGTTTCGTTATCAACCCGTGCGGACATAATTAATACCTCTGTTTATCAGCTAACGTATATTAAATACTTATATTCAATTATATGAAAAACGCATTATGATTCATTGTGTATGCGAATTCTTAATACTAATTAATAATTAGCTTATTCTAAAAATGCAATTAAAATTGCCGCTAATGAAAAATTAAGGACTTACGGATGCCGAAAATGACTTCCCTTAACGATCTGGATCTTCGACAGTTAGAGGCTTTCTCTGCGGTTATCTCGTCGGGCAGCGTGACGGCGGCAGCCAAAGTTCTGCAGCGCTCGCAGCCTGCCGTCACTCGGCTGATTCAGGATTTGGAAAATGCAATCGGCTACCCGCTTTTTTTGCGCAACGGGCCGCGTATTCATCCGACCGAGCAGGCATTGCGCCTGCACGAATACGTTGAGACAGCGTTGATTTCACTGCAGCAGATAAGACGGCGGGCCAATGAAATCTGGAAAGAAGAAAAAACGCCGCTGCTGGTTGCCGCGACGCCGTCTATGGCTTCAGGTTTACTTCCCATGGCGCTGGCAAAAATAAGCCTGGACGATGCGGTGCAAATTCTGAGCGACTCGGCCGAGCAAACGGCGCACGCCATTATTACCGCCCAGGCCGAGTTAGGCATTAGCAGCCTGCCCCTTGAACATCAGGGGGTTCAGGTGCATTGGATTGGTCAGTCACGCTGCGTATTGGCGCTGAAAGAAGACGATCCGTTGGCGCAAAAAAGTCAGATTTCGCTCGGCGATTTAGCCGCCCGCAAACTGATTACACCCTACAATCCATACCGCCTGCGCAGGCGGTATGAGCAGGTATTGCGCAGGGCCAATGTTAAACCGGCGGGGATTATTGAAACCAACTCTTCAGTAAATATCTTGGCTTGCATTCGCGCAGGATTAGGCGTTGCCATTCTTGAACCGGTCACCGCCTATGGGCTGCCGCTGTTGGGAGTCGTACTGAGGGAGCTTGATGTCGATATTCCGTATTACTTTGGCGTCACTACGCCGCTGTCAAAACCGCCGCGTCCCATAGTGCTGGCATTAATTGAAGCCTTGAAGCAGGCCGCGGCCAATCTGCTACCGGAGTTTGTCTGCCTTGAGGCCAACGAACACGCGCGCGTGATGCAGTCTTTGCATCAGGAATAGAAACAAAAAATCCCGCCGGATAGCGGGATTTTTTAGGCCAACGAGGGCGATTTATTCTTCGCCGTCACCTTCTGGCCTGCGACTGCTTAAGCCATATTCACGCAGTTTGTTGGCAATTGCAGTGTGCGAAACGCCTAAACGCTTAGCCAATTTTCGCGTGCTCGGATAAGTGCGATACAGGCGGGTCAGCACGGAACGCTCAAAGCGCTTGCTGATATCGTCAAGCGAGCCGTTTAACGCCTCTTCACCCAGCGTAACTTCGACGTCAAAATCAGGCAACGCGATGTCCTGCGGGCGAAGCTCGTTGCCTTCGAGCTGAGTCAGGGCGCGATAAACGGCGTTTTTCAACTGACGCACATTGCCCGGCCAGCCGTAGTGGGTTAAATAACTGCTCAGTTGGGCGTTGAGTTTTGGTCGCGCCATGCCCTGCTCATCGGCAAAGCGCGCTACAAACAGCTCGGTCAGCGGCATAATGTCAGTAGGACGATCGCGCAGCGGGGGCAGCGTCACGGTCAGCACGTTGAGACGATAATAGAGATCTTCGCGGAAATCGCCGCGCTGCACCAGCTCAACCAGATTTTTCTGCGTCGCACAGATAACTCGGACGTCAACACGCACCTCATGCTCCTCACCTACGCGGCGGAAGGTGCCGTCGTTGAGAAAACGCAGCAGCTTTATCTGCATTCTTGGCGACATTTCGCCAATTTCATCAAGCAGCACCGAGCCGCCGTTAGCCTGCTCAAAGAAGCCTTTTTTACCTTCAACGGCATTAGGATACGCGCCCGGCGCGTAGCCAAATAGCTCACTCTCGACCACGTCGTCAGGCAGTGAGGCGCAATTAAGTCCGAGGAACGCATTTTTGCCGCGCGCACTGCGCAGGTGACAGGCGCGTGCCAACAAATCTTTACCGGTGCCAGTATCACCAACGATCAACAGCGGGGCATCAAGCATTGCCAACTTTTTAGCCTGCTCAAGGACTTGACGCATTTTTGGGCTGACGGCCACAATATGGTCAAATTCACGCTCGTCATTGATGGTCAAATCTTGCAGTTGGCGGCCCATACGTGCGGCAGATTTAAGCATCACCACGGCACCCACCACTTCATTCGATTCGTTTTCATCGTCGAGCTGAATCGGCGTGAGGTCCATCAAAAAATCTTGCCCGTGGATCACCACACGCTCGGTGTGCGGACGGGTGCTGTCCATTTCAAGCCAACGGGTGAAGTTGTAGCCGTTGATTAGACTGGCGGCGGTGTGATTGCGGATCCTCGCATCGTCAAGCTCAAAAAGGGCCTGCGCTGCGGGGTTGGCCTGCTCAATCTTGCCTTTCATGTCGATGGAAAATACCGGCTCAGGCATTGAGACCAGCAACGCACGCAAGGCGCGGTGTTCACGTTCGGAAGGCATGAAAGGCACGGTTCTGACGTCGGTCACGCCTTCAATGCGGCGAATTTCTGCCATCAGCGCGCGGAAGGTATCAAAATCAAGCTGCGAGAAGTTGAGGTAAATACGCCCGATTGAGGCGATTTCTATCCCATGCAGATCAATACTGCGCAGCACTAATAAATCGAGCAACTCTCTGGCAAGACCCAGACGGTCTTCGCAAAATACTTCAAGGCGCATCAGTGTAGACCTTTTTCAGGAAACGCAAAAATTCATAGGCTTATAATACCCTGTCGTGGGCACTGTAAAAAGAGACTGTCACAAAATGTTGACAGAAAATTAGCGCCCTGTCGAAATCATCACCCACGCTGAGTATTTCTTGCGCCGCCCGCCTCTGAATGCGGCAACTTACGCCGCCAAGGCGCGTTACATTTGACAAAAAACTCTGCTAACATCATCGCCTGATTTCAATGCCAAATGGTTCCCGACTATGAAGTTCGTCTCTTTTAATATCAACGGATTGCGCGCTCGCCCTCATCAGCTTGCCGCCATCATCGAACAACATCAGCCAGACGTCATCGGCCTGCAGGAAACAAAAGTCCATGACGACATGTTCCCGCTTGAAGAGGTCAGCCAGCATGGCTATCACGTCTTTTATCACGGCCAGAAAGGCCACTACGGCGTGGCACTGCTGACCAAAGAAGCTCCTGTGGCGGTGCGTCGCGGATTTCCTGGCGATGAAGAAGATGCGCAGCGCCGCATTATCATGGCCGACATTCAAACTCCGCACGGTCTGCTAACGGTGATCAACGGCTACTTCCCGCAGGGAGAAAGCCGCGACCATCCGACTAAATTCCCGGCCAAACAGCGTTTTTACCAGGATTTGCAGGACTATTTACAGCAGCAAATGGCGGTTGAAAACCCGGTCGTGGTGATGGGCGATGTGAATATCAGCCCAACTGACCTGGATATCGGCATCGGCGAAGACAGCCGTAAACGCTGGTTGCGCACCGGCAAATGCTCGTTCCTGCCGGAAGAGCGAGAGTGGATGGAGCGCCTTAAGGGCTGGGGTTTAGTTGACACCTTCCGCTCGGCGAATCCTGAGGTTAACGACCGCTTCTCGTGGTTTGACTATCGTTCAAAAGGCTTTGACGACAACCGCGGCCTGCGTATCGACCTGGTGCTGGCTAGCCAGCCGTTAGCGGCACGCTGCATAGCGACCGGCATTGACTACGAGACGCGTGCGATGGAAAAACCTTCGGACCACGCACCCGTTTGGGCCGAGTTTGACCTGAAGTGAAACCGTTGAAACCGGTAGAGGTGGTCGCCGCCATTATAGAGCGCGACGGCCACATTCTTCTGGCCTGCCGCGACGGCCAAAGCGATTTGGCCGGCATGTGGGAGTTTCCCGGTGGAAAAGTTGAAGTCGGTGAAACACAGCGGGAAGCATTGTTCAGAGAGCTGAGTGAAGAACTTAACATTCATGCTCAAGTGGAAAAATGGGTTGCCAGCAATACCTGGCAGCAGGGCGAACGCCTGATTGAGCTGCACGCGTGGCGAGTCAGCGGTTTCAGCGGCAATATTGCGTTACGTTGTCACAGCGAAGTGCGCTGGGTTACGCCTCTCGAAGCGTTTTCCTTTCCGCTGGCTCCGGCGGATATTCCCCTGCTCAACGCGTATATTGCGGACATTACTCAGCGGCCTGGTCTGATTTAGGGGCAGCACGTTTGCGCTTCGGTGCGTCACCTGTTTTTGATTTAGATGAGCTAGCCTTCGCTTTGAATGAATTCGGCTTGGAAGGAATAGTGCGAAACGCCGGTGATACGCGATTTTGCTTGGCCTGAACAATCAAGTCTTGCAACGTGCTGACCAGTGGCTGCATAAAATCCTGATAGCGGCAGTTCTTCTCGCTGATGCGCGTCAAGGTTGATTCCCAATCGGCGGTCATATCCGGTCTGGCGGCAATGTCCGGCAAGGAGTGAATGAGCGCCCTGCCGGTATCGCTGGAGTGAATATAGCGCCCTTTCTTGTACAAGAACTCACGGCGGAACAGCAGCTCGATAATGCCTGCGCGGGTCGCTTCGGTGCCGAGTCCATCGGTGGCACGCAGGATCTTTTTGAGCGCCTTGTCTTGTACAAAACGCGCAATCCCGGTCATCGCCGACAGCAGCGTGGCGTCGGTAAACGGTCTAGGCGGCTGAGTTTGCCGCTCCACCACTTCACCCCGTTCGCACAACAGCTCATCACCCTTGGCAACCACCGGCAGCGGCGTACCTTCGTTCTCTTCATCGCGCTCTTTGCTGCCAAGCAGCGTACGCCACCCGGCCTCGGCCAGAAAACGCGCCTTGGCAACGAACTTGCCACCGGCGATATCCAGGTCAATCACGCACTTGCGAAATACTGCATCGGCGCAAAACTGCATCAGATACTGGCGGGCAATCATGCCATAAATTTTGCTTTCATCTTCAGTCAGGTTAACGCGACTGCTGCGCGCGGTGGGAATAATCGCGTGGTGCGCATCCACTTTTTTATCGTCCCAGCAGCGGTTACGCTTGTCAGTATCCAGCGCAGGCTGCGGCATCAGGTCCGGCTGATGAACGCTAATGGCGTTTAACACCGAATGACGCCCGGCAAAATGCTCCTCCGGCAAATAGCGGCTGTCGGAACGTGGGTAAGTAATCAGTTTATGCGTTTCATACAGCCGCTGGCAGATATCAAGGATCTTCTGTGCACTCAGGTTAAAAGCTTTAGCCCCTTCGATTTGCAGCGTAGACAGCGAAAACGGCAGCGGTGAGACTTCGGATTCGCGCTTGTCATTATAACCACTAACGATAGCCGGCTGGCCGCCGATACGCGCTACCACATGGTCGGCAAGCGGGCGATGAAGGAGTCGCCCTTCTTCGTCCTGAAAGGGTTCACAGGATTCGCTAGGCTGCCAGATAGCCACAAAACGCTCGTCGGCGGGGGTAACAATGTGTGCCTTGACCTCAAAGAAGTCTCTGGGCACAAAGTTTTCAATCTCTTCATCGCGGCGCACCACCAGCCCGAGCACCGGCGTTTGTACTCGCCCGACCGACAGCACGCCGTTATAACCGGCATTGCGCCCGAGAATGGTATAAGCGCGGGTCATATTGATGCCATACAGCCAGTCAGCGCGCGAACGGGCCAGCGCGGAAACGCACAGCGGAATAAATTCTTTGTTGTCGCGCATTCTGGAAACCGCGCGCTCAACCGCCTGCGGATTGAGGTCATTTACCAGACAGCGTTGCACCTGCTGACGCTTTTCGGGCACCAGTTCGAGATAATCGAGAACTTCATCCACCAACAGTTGCCCCTCGCGATCAGGGTCACCGGCGTGAACCACTTCACTGGCCTCGAGCAACAGCCTCTTAATAACATTCAGCTGTTTAGCGACGGAAGCGCGCGGCTGAAGCTGCCATTTATCCGGGATAATCGGCAGATCTTCAAGCGCCCAGCGTGCAAAGCGGCTGTTGTAGGCATCCGGCTGCGCCTGCTCCAGCAAGTGTCCGACGCACCAGGTGACCACGTCCTGACTGCCGCAGGCAATATATCCGTCACCCCGTCGATGGGGTTTGGGCAATACATCAGCGATTGCTCTGGCAAGGCTGGGTTTTTCGGCAATAAATAGTCGCATCAGGCATGGCTCACTGGCAGAGGGTGACAACTCGTCCTTTAGTTCTCCCTATGTTAGCCGCTGCGCCAACAATTGATAAGTCAGGATTATGACTTGGGCGGGACGTTCGCTCACAAAAACGGCTAAAAAAGGAATTATCGGATAAATCAGGGAATAATAGCTTAATGTTTACACGGCTGAGCAGTGCATTTTGGGCCGGGCGTCGGCTGCCCCAGCCTAACCCTCACCCAATGTCGAGGGGAGCTAAAAACACGGCGTTCAGTCAAAGAGTGACGAGACGTTGCCTGAGTTCCTTCCCCCGCTCTTTTTTCAGCAGGGGAAGGTTAGGATGGGGCTGTTTTACGTGTAGATTTTAGAAATAACTGACAAAAGCGGCGCTGTCGGCCGGGATCACCTGGGTGCTGGATTTCAACTGCGGAGTCCCGAGGTAGAGGAAGCCAACGATGTGGTCTTTCTCTTCGCAGCCAAACGCTTTGCGCACGGCGGCGTGCTCAGTCCAGGCACCGGTACGCCAGATGCCGTTAAAACCCTGAGCCAAGGCGGCCATCTGCATCGCCTGAACAGCGCAGCCTGCGGAAACAACCTGTTCCCACTCTGGCACTTTGGCGCTCTCTTTTACGTCAGCGATAATGGTGATGATTTGCGGGGCGCGCATCGGTGCCTGAGTGGCTTTCTCAATCGCCTTCTCGTCCATGCCGTCTTTCTCTGCCGCACTTCTCAGCAAGTTGCTAAAACGAGTCAGGCCATCATTTTCCACAATCACAAAGCGCCACGGTTGAAGTGCCCCGTGGTCAGGCGCACGCATACCGGCGTTGATGATGTTTTGCAGAACGTCGCCAGAAGGCGCGGGAGCGGCAAGGCGTGAGGCGGAACGGCGGTTTAAAAGCAGGTCCAGAGCGTCCATAAATCTCTCCTGATAATGAGTTGTATTCGCTTAACGTTAACATAACCCGCCTGACCCTGGCTATCAGCCCCCACCTCTCTGCCAAATTATGAAATGATTTAAAGCTGACTTTTATCCGGCAGGTCATTAGGATAGCAGCACTAGTCGCTCTTAATGGAGAGAACATGCGCATACTGTGGCGAATCATCGCCGGTTTTTTTAGGTGGACATGGCGTCTGCTTAATTTTGTAAGAGAATTTATTCTTAATCTTTTCCTGGTGCTGATCATTTTGGTCGGCGTGGGAATTTATTTCCAGTTGCAGTCAAAACCCGTCGAAACGCCAAGCAAAGGCGCACTGCTGGTTGACTTGAGCGGAAGTGTGGTCGATAAACCCACGGTGAATAACAAGGTTCGCCAACTGGGACGTGAACTGTTGGGCACCTCAAGCAATCGCCTGCAGGAAACCTCGCTGTTTGACGTGGTCGATACGATTCGTGCCGCCAAAGATGACAGTAATATCACCGGCCTGGTGCTGTCTCTCACCGACTTTACCGGCACCGATCAGGCTTCGCTGCACTACATTGGTAAGGCCCTGCGCGAGTTTCGCGACTCTGGCAAACCCATCTATGCAGTCGGCGACAGCTATAACCAGACGCAGTACTATCTGGCCAGCTTTGCCAACAAAATCTATCTTTCTCCGATGGGTACCGTCGACCTGCACGGCTTTGCGACCAACACGCTGTACTACAAAACGTTGCTCGACAAGCTGAAAGTGACCACCAATATCTTCCGCGTGGGCACCTATAAATCAGCGGTTGAACCGATGATGCGCGACGATATGTCTCCGGCTGCACGAGATGCCGATACTCGTTGGGTCACTGGCCTGTGGAACAACTATCTCAATACTGTTTCTGCCAACCGTCAGTTGACGCCTGAACAGTTATTCCCTGGTGCTGCAGGTATGCTGAGTGGTCTGCAGGAAGTGGGCGGAGACACGGCTCAATACGCGCTGAAAAACAAACTGGTTGACGAACTGGCCTCACGCGGTGATGCCGACGAGGCGATGATTAAAGCATTCGGATTCAACAAGCAGAAGAAAGACTTCAACTACACCACCATTGAAGACTATTCGCCGAAAATTAAGCAGGACGACAACGCGGCGCAAATCGCGGTTATCTTTGCCAACGGTGCCATCATTGACGGTGAAGGCCAGCCGGGCGATGTGGGCGGTGACACTACCGCTGAGCAGATTCGTCAGGCGCGCCTCGACCCTAAAGTTAAGGCGATTGTTTTTCGTGTGAACAGCCCGGGCGGCAGCGTCAGCGCCTCCGAAGTTATCCGCTCAGAACTGGCCGCGGCCCGAGCCGCGGGTAAACCCGTTGTCGTTTCAATGGGCGGCATGGCGGCGTCGGGCGGTTACTGGATTTCAACGCCAGCCAACTACATTATCGCCAGCCCTAGCACGCTCACCGGTTCAATCGGTATCTTTGGGGTGATCAACACCTATCAGGATACGCTGGGCCAGTTTGGCGTGCACACCGACGGCGTGGCAACCTCGCCGCTGGCCGATATTGCGGTGACCAAGGCTCTGCCACCGGAGTTCTCGCAGATGATGCAGATGAACATCGAGAATGGCTATAAAACCTTCCTCGGCCTGGTTGCCAAGGCGCGTAATAAAACCCCAGAGCAGATTGACCAAATCGCTCAGGGCCACGTGTGGATCGGAACAGATGCCAAGGCTAACGGGCTGGTAGATCAGCTGGGCGACTTTGATGACGCGGTTAAAAAGGCCGCCGAGCTGGCGAAACTGCCCACTTGGCAGTTGAACTGGTACGTTGACCAACCGAGCATCAGCGACATGCTGTTTTCGCAAATGAATGCGTCGGTGCACGCGATGTTGCCTGCCGTGGCACAGGCTTATCTGCCTGCGCCGGTTGCCGACGTGGCGCTGAAAATGAGCGCGCAGGCCGATTTGTTTGATAACCTGAACGACCCGCAAAATCGCTATGCGATGTGTCTCACTTGCGGTGAGGTGAAGTAAAAAAACCTTCATTACTTGTCATGCCTTTAGCATAAAAAATGGCCCCTTCGCGGGGCCATTTTTTTTGCAGGTTATTTTCTTATACAGATAACCTGTAGAACGCTAGATTTTATTCCATGCATCGCTGCCGTAGCTTCCGGCCGGGTTGTATGCTGCCTGAGCACACCACCAACCGTGTGGTACGGCTTTACACTGATAGTTGCTGCCGTTGGCAGACACTTTATCGCCAGGCGCATACTTTTGGCCTGCAACATACTGCGGGTATTGCGTTTCATTACCCTGATCATTGTCCGCTTTTGCAGGAACAACAATCGACTGTTTTAGCGTTTTAGAGAGCTTGCCAGCGTTAACCTTGACGCTAACCTGCAGATTTTGCTCTTTTTTAATTCTTTCTATCACAAAGCTTTGACTATCTTTGCCCTCGCCCGTTATTTGAGCATTGTTAGGCAGCGTCCAAACATAAGACACATTGCCCGTGGCTTGCGTATTAGACACCGTGACGCCTTTAAACGTAACCTGATTAGGATTCACCGTTGGAGTAACGGTGAAGTTTAGACCATCTAAAAAGGCCTGATTTTGGTTGACCGGCGGCTTGACGGGTTGATCGTCATCTTCGGCAGCCTCAAGATAAACCGCGCTGCTGTATTTATGGCTACTTTTGGTATAAACGTCGTAATAGGCGGCAGCGGCGCCGAGGGTAACTTCGTTATTTTTCAAGGTGCCGACTTTGGCTAAATGGGTTTCTGCATTAATTTGTTTTGCCAACTTAAATAACCAGTCTTTTTTAGCCAAATTGTTTGAGGCGGTGAACTCGGTTTCAAACGCGACTGATCCGGCTTTCATTGAATCAAACAGGCGGAAGCGCACGGTGGTGCCTGCTTTAATATTCTCATCGGCCTTAATCCCGTCACCCACTCTTTCCCAACCCGGCGTTGATACGCCATTATTGGTAATTTCTACGTCAGCACAGGTGGTAAATACTTCATTGGTACCGTGATTTTTAGAGACAGGCCAGGCGGCGAAAATGACATGTCGGCCCGCCTGTTGTGAAGGTAATTTAAAGTTAAAGTGAGTCTCATTATTACTGTCTGGCGCGTTGGGGTTGGGATTAACTTGGCTATTCGCATCACCGTCTCTGCGGCCCAACAATTCCAGGTCGCTCCATTTCAACGGGTTCGCCGGGTTATACTCAGATTTAGTAATGTAGAATGCGATATGGTCGGTACCGTGAACGGCGGTATATTTATAGGAAAGGTCGACGCTACCGTCAGCATTTACTTTCAGGGGAGAGATAGGCCAGTCGCCCTTCGCGAGACCAATGTTGATGCCTCTATAGTTTGATGAGCACACCGCGCCGTCTTGAATTTCATTCATGTAATTTCTGCCGCCCCGGTTGGTATGACCCCCGAGCTCAGTCAAACCCACGTTGCCGGCATTCTTCCATGCCACGCATCCTGGCGTGGTCTCATGATTCATTTCCTTATGACACATCACATTTCGCGCAGTCGGCGTAGAAATATAGCCATGAGCCTGTGCCGTAGTAGGCATTAATAGCGCTGCAGGTAGCGTCATTGCTACCGCAAGTGACAAAATACTTTTTGAAAATTTCATTATTTAACGTCCTTTTACATGCCTGGATTTATTTTTCCAAATTGGAAATTCAGATTCCCGCGCCCCATCACTGGGTTAAGCGTCCGCATAAAAGCTTTGTCACGAACCGCCTTGATACATTTGCCTATACTTTGAATTATTTTGTTACACCGGCATATAAGAGGAGACGACCAACGTTGCAGACAATCATCTGGGGTGAGGAGAAAATTCTTGCGATGATCACAGTGCGGGAATCAACCATTGAGCACTTGGTGCGGCTTACACTCGCAAGAAAAAAAGGACATTCTTTTTATTCAAGCACTCTGCCTTTATAATCCCCCCACCTGGCCTGTCTGGCTGATTAAAAAAAAGAATTGTGCTAATGACTAAAAAATCGATTTACGTTGCCTACACCGGCGGTACCATCGGCATGCAACGTTCAGAACAGGGCTATATTCCTGTATCCGGCCATCTCCAGCGCCAGTTAGCCCTGATGCCAGAGTTCCATCGTCCCGAAATGCCTGATTTTCACATTCAGGAGTATTCACCGCTGATGGACTCTTCGGATATGACCCCGGAAGACTGGCAGCACATCGCCGACGACATACAGGCACATTACGACCAGTACGATGGTTTTGTTATTCTGCACGGCACCGACACGATGGCGTTCACCGCCTCCGCGCTGTCGTTTATGCTTGAAAACCTTGGCAAGCCCGTAATCGTGACAGGGTCACAAATACCTTTGGAAGCTCTGCGCTCAGACGGTCAGATTAACCTGCTGAATTCACTGTATATCGCGGCCAACCATCCGGTTAATGAAGTGACCTTGTTCTTCAACAATCGTCTTTATCGCGGCAATCGCAGCACCAAGGCGCACGCCGACGGCTTTGACGCTTTTGCCTCGCCGAATATGTCACCCCTGCTTGAGGCTGGTATTCACATTCGTCGACTGTCTACGCCGTCAATTCCTGCACCCACCGGCCAGCTGCGTGTGCACAACATCACCCCTCAACCCATTGGCGTAGTGACCATTTATCCAGGGATTTCCGCCGAAGTCGTGCGTAACTTTCTGCAACAGCCGGTAAAAGCGCTTATTTTGCGGTCTTATGGCGTGGGTAATGCCCCACAGAAAGGCGACCTGCTCAAAGAGCTGAAAGAGGCCTCCGAGCGCGGTATCGTGGTGGTAAACCTGACTCAGTGCATTTCCGGCAAAGTGAATATGGGCGGTTACGCCACCGGCAATGCCCTGGCACATGCGGGCGTTATTAGCGGCTTTGATATGACCGTTGAGGCCACGCTGACCAAGCTACACTACCTGCTGAGTCAGTCGCTTTCTGCCAGTGAGACACGTGATCTGATGCAGCAAGACCTGCGTGGTGAATTAACCGTTTAAGGACACTCAATGAAATCTGCGCTGTTGTTGATCGACCTACAAAATGACTTTTGCCAAAGCGGCGCGCTGGCGGTGGCAGAAGCTGATGAGACAATAAACATTGCCAATCTGGCCATTGCAGCCTGCCGCCATGCCAATATTACCGTGGTCGCCTCACAGGATTGGCATCCAGCCAACCATCGCAGTTTCGCTGTAAATTCCCAGGCCGAAGCCTGGACGTTGGGCGAGCTCGACGGGTTGCCCCAAGTATGGTGGCCAGTACACTGTGTGCAGGGTCAGCACGGCGCCGATTTTCATCCCGACCTCAACACGGCGGCCCTCGATTATATTGTTTATAAAGGGCAAGACAGCGCTATCGACAGTTACAGTGCCTTTTACGACAATGGCAGGCGCGCGGCCACCCTGCTCCACGACTGGCTGCAGCAGGCGCAGATTGAGCATGTGATTGTTATGGGGCTCGCCACAGACTACTGCGTCAAATTTAGCGTGCTTGATGCGTTGGCACTGGGCTATCAGGTCACACTGCTTGGCGACGGCTGTCGAGGCGTAAACCTTGAACCCGGTGACAGCAAGCGGGCAATTGACGAGATGCAGCGGGCGGGTGCCAAAGTGCAGAACTTGTCTGAGCTGGTTGGCACCCTGCACTTCACGATATGAAAATGAAGGCTCCACGCAGCCATTAATGACAAAAATTCAATGAATTGGGCCACTTTGAGTAAGTCGCGCCCTGTTCCTCACTAAAAGAAGTCGAATAAATATGAGCTCAGTAAAAATCCATACCCAGCAGGAAATCGAGAAGGCCCGCATCGCGGGAAATACCGCAGCCAAAGTGCTCGAGTTTATCAAGCCTTACGTGAAAGTCGGCGCGACTACTGACGAGATTGACCAACTGTGTCACGACTTTATCGTCAATGAACTGAAAGTGATCCCGGCCAATATTGGTTATCACGGTTACACCAAAACCTCATGTACCTCGGTTAACCACGTGGTCTGCCACGGCATTCCTGCGGATAAAAAACTCAAAGACGGTGACATCGTCAACATCGACGTGGCCATTATTCAAGACGGCTGGTACGGTGACACCAGCCGTATGTATTACGTAGGCAAACCGACGATTCGCGGTCAGCGCTTGGTCGAGGTCACGTATCAGTCGATGGTTGCCGGCATTAAAACGGTACGCCCGGGTGCGACACTTGGCGACGTGGGCGCGGCTATTCAGCAGGTTGCTGAAAGCAATGGCTTTTCGGTGGTAAGGGAGTACTGCGGTCACGGCGTAGGTGAGGAGTATCATACCGATCCACAGGTGTTGCACTATGGTCGCCCTGGCGAAGGTTTAGTGCTGGAAGCGGGGATGATTTTTACCATCGAACCGATGATCAACGCCGGTAAAGCGGCCACCAGCGTGCTGTCTGACGGCTGGACTGTTGTGACCAAAGACCGCTCGCTCTCGGCCCAGTGGGAGCATACTATTGCGGTGACTGAAACCGGTTATGATCTGTTAACACCGTGGCCAGAAGGCACCGGCGAGTACGACCCTCTTTAATCGACAAGATGATTTCCTTCCTTAGCCCCTATCTTAAGGGCAAGGAAGGAATTATGACCTTAATAATAATTATAAAATATAATTAAACTAAAAGTCATCATTGTCACCAATTAATAAATCATAAACTCACTGCACTATTTCTTAAAATCACCGTACATTCCAAATATAAATAAAAAAGCATATACAAAACTCCGCGCCTGAACTAACTTTCATTTCGTCAAAGTTAATTACCATTTTACTTTGACGCTAAGAAACGTTTCGCAAATATTTGCAACCGTTATCTCCGCAATGTTATTTACCTTAAGGAATAAGGGAAATTATTATGAACAAATTTAAATCGCTTGGAGCTGCATTTGTTTTACTTGGGGCCGTTGGTATGAGTTCGACTGCCCACGCAGACTTGCTGCCTGGTTTGCCCATTCCGGTGCCTGACGCCGCCGTATGTATCGTAGTGAACTCCATACTGCCAGCCACCGGTCTGCAAGGGCTGACACCGGCTCAAATTGAGGCATTAAAGCAGCAAGTTTTAGGCATGCTGCCTGGCGCAACCGTTGAACAAATGATTAAATGCCTGCCTTAATCGTTGAATTAATGGTGAAGCGTCTGCAGTAATAATTTTTTGAACCCTCCTGTCTGTGGGAGGGTTCAAATATAAAGGAGATCAATGGCCGAATGAAAATAACAAACAACAGCTATAGCCTCATACTCCCCCTTCATTATTTAGCAAGCATTTAAAATGCGCACTTTTAAAATACCACCCAAACTAAAATTAATGAACAGCAGGGCAGGCGCGGTGTTTTTTTTGATATTACTGGGGTTACTGGCTTTGGGGTTCACTTTATTAAGACCCGTGAAACGCCTCCCCCTACCTACTACCTCGGTAACCCGACAGACACTGGAAGAGACAGTATTGGCCAGCGGCGTTCTTCAACCCGTCAGGCAGGTTGACGTCGGATCTCAAGCTTCGGGGCAGCTAACCCGTTTAAACGTTGCGCCGGGTGATTTTGTTGATAAAGGTCAACTATTGGGTGAAATCGATCCTGCACTTTCTCAAAATGCGTTACAGGACGCCGAAGTGATGCTTAACAGCCTATTGGCACAGAAAGAGGCTAATCAGGCGTTAGTGAAGAGATCGCGCCTGATGCTGCAGCGCCAGCGAGATATGGTGGCGCAAAATGCCGCTTCACGTCAGGATTTGGAAGCTGCGCAGGCCGATTTACAGGTGCAGCAAGCGCAGCTAATCTCGATGGACTCTCAAATCCATCAACAAAAGATTCGCGTCGATACCGCGAAAACCAACCTGGGCTACACGCAAATTATTGCACCGGTCAGCGGTACGGTGGTCTCGGTCAACACACAGCAGGGACAAACCATTGTCGCCTCTTACGAAATACCGGTCATTTTGCAAATTGCCGACCTCAGTACGATGACGGTGCGCGCACAAATTCCCGAAGCCGATATCGACCGCATCCACAAGGGTTTGATGGCCTGTTTTACTACACTGGGGGGCACAGAAAAATCTTTTTGCAGCCGAATAAAAGCCCTCGAACCCGCAGCGGAGAAAATTAATAATGCTATTTTCTTCAGCGCATTATTCGACGTTGCTAACACGCAGGGTAGACTGCGGCCAGAGATGACGGCGCAGGTGAGCGTAGTGCTCAGTCGTGTTGAAAATGCGCTCTCCATTCCCGTCACGGCCTTGGGGTTGCCTCTGGCGGAAAATGATTATCAAGTCACCGTGGTCACAGCCGACGGCAAGGTTACGCTACGAAAAATTACTACCGGCATTGATAACGGCTCACAAATTGAAGTCAAATCAGGACTACGTGACGGAGAAACATTGCAACTGGTCGGTGACTGCGTGAGTCCTTCATGATAACGACACAGTCCTCGCCCCCTTCGCAGCAGACGCTGCTTTATTTGCACAATATCTGCCGCCGCTTTTCAACGGGCGCAGAGGAAATTACCGTGTTGCATAACATTTCTCTGAGCATTAAGGCCGGTGAAATGGTGGCGATCGTGGGGCCTTCAGGCTCGGGAAAATCAACGCTGATGAACGTCATAGGATGTTTGGATACCCCCACCAGCGGCGTCTATCAGGTAGAGGGGCAAAACGTTCAGCGGCTGTCCAGCGATGACCGCGCTCTTTTGCGTCGACAGCGATTTGGCTTTATTTTTCAGCGCTACCATCTTATTCCTGCACTGACCGTGTTGGAAAACGTTGAAGTCCCCGCTCGCTATGCCCATCAAACGCGAATGCAGCGCCAGAACAAAGCCCGTCAACTTCTCGCCCAACTGGGGTTAGCCGAGTTTGAAGCGCGAAACGTGGCGCGACTTTCCGGTGGCCAACAGCAGCGAGTCGGTATCGCGCGGGCGCTGGTCAACGGCGGCGAGATTATTTTAGCCGATGAACCAACCGGTGCACTGGACAGTCGCCACGGTCGTGAGGTGATGCAGTTATTACAACATCTGCACCGGCAAGGACACACGGTGATTATTATCACCCATGACCCGCAGGTTGCTGATTATGCCGATCGTATTATCACCCTGTCGGACGGAAAAATCGTCTCTGACGCGCCGCACGCGCCGCCTGACCGTGAGCAGCCTTCATCCCCCTCTCTGCCTTTCGTTAAAGCAAACTTGCCGACACAACGCTCATGGCGCTCTCGCTGGGAAGCTGCTTATGATTTGCTGTGGAGCGCCAGTCTTACGCTACTGGCACACAGAATGCGCTCTGGCCTCACGTTGCTTGGTATTGTCATCGGCATTGTCTCGGTGGTGTCTCTTAATGCCGCAGGTGAAGGGGCAAAACAATACGTGCTGAACACCTTATCTACGCTGGGGGCAAACGTCATAACACTGTATCCCGGCAAAGGATTTGGTGATGACCCCTCTTCTAGCCTGCGCGCCTTAGGTAGGCGAGACCTAACATTGCTGTCACAGCAGCGCTGGATAACGGCCGTCGCGCCAAAAGTTAGCAGCACGTTACCCATTCGCTGGCGACGAACAGACACCAGCGCCAATGTTAATGGCGTCAGTGCCGAGTTCATGAAAACCAATAATCTGCTGCCAGTCATCGGGCGCAGCCTGATTTCCCTTGATGTGAGCAGACAGTCATCGGTCGTGGTCATTGATGAAAATCTTCAAAGAAAGCTTTTCCCAAGCGGAACTCACCCATTGGGTCAAATTATTTTAGTCGGCACGCTGCCCTGCAAGGTTGTGGGCGTTATGCGCAGCACCTCCGCCTACGCAGGAACTGCGCTAAATCTGTGGCTGCCGTGGAGCACCGCCAACAGTCGCCTGCTGGGGCAGGACTGGTTCAACTCACTGGCCGTTTCCCTCGACGATCATGTCTCCAGCGATGCGGCCAAGCAGTCAATACAAAAACTGTTGACTCGCCTGCACGGTCGACAGGACTTTTTCATGCAGGACAGTGCGGCCTTCGTCAGCTCAGTCGAGAAAACCAGCTTCGCCCTGACGCTTTTTCTCTCCATCATCGCACTGATTTCGCTACTGGTTGGCGGCATTGGGGTGATGAATATTATGCTGGTATCAGTAAGCGAGCGCACCCGTGAAACGGGGGTACGCATGGCCGTTGGGGCTCGCCAGCAGGATATTCAGCGGCAATTTTTAACTGAGGCGGTGCTGCTGTGTCTGGCCGGGGCGACCGTCGGTGTCGCCGTTTCATTGACGATGGGTACCCTGCTTTCGCTGTTTATACAGTCCTGGAAACTGGTATTTTCATCCGGTGCCATCTTTACAGCGGTCGGCTGCGCGGTGCTGGTAGGCGTGTTATCGGGATGGCTACCGGCGTGGAAGGCCGCGCGCCTCGACCCCGCAGAGGCGTTGGCTCGCGAATGAGGTATTTCTGTTTACACTGGGCCGTTATTAGCGGATTAACACTGGCACTCAGCGGCTGTAGCGCACTGCGCAGCGCCCCCCCACCCACGCCGAGACTGCCCGCACATTGGCTTTCGGCCCCCCAGTCCACGTCTGCCACCCGCGACAACGATAACTTTTGGGCTTCACTCGGCGACCCTGCGCTGCCCGCACTATTGAAGCAGGCTTTGCGGCAAAATGATGACCTCAAGTTAAGTGCCTTGCGGATGAAGCTGGCGCAGCTGAAGGCCAGTCTGACCGGCCTTACGCGCTGGCCCTCAACGGCGGTGGCATTTAGCGCTGGGGTGTCGCGCTCAATGACCGAGGTTAACGGGGTTTCACCTTGGATGTCACGTTCAGCGGGTATGAACGTTTCGCTCAATTATCCGCTGGATATTTGGGGTGCAGAGCTGGCACAGCGTGACGCCGCCAATTTGGACGCACAGGCCAGTGAGAGTGACTGGCTTTCTGCCCGTTTAGCCCTTTGCGCCTCAGTAGCGATTGCGCGCTGGCAGTTGGGCTACCTGAATCGTCTGCAGGCTAACACTCGTGCAGACCTGGAAGATGCGCGAAATACACTGCAATTGGCGCAAATACGTTATCAGTCGGGCGCCACTTCGCAAGGAGACCTGACGTTTGCCCAGCGTTCTGTGGCCGACCTGCGGGTCGTGCTGTCAGCCAATCAACAGCGTCTGTTTGAGTCACGCCGTACATTTTCTATACTGATGGGAGACCTGCCACAAACACAACAGCATGAACTTGACTCTCTGCAAGACACACCCCTGCCTACGCCCGCCGTTGGGATTCCTGCAGACCTGTTGGCTAGACGCGCTGACGTTCACGCGGCAGAGCTGCGCGTTCGCAGCAGTCTGGCAAACTCAGACGCCACAGCATTGAGCTTTTATCCCTCGTTAACGCTTACAGCAGGCTATGGCACAGCCAGCCCAACGTTGAAACATTATCTGGCTAATCCGGTAGGTTCGCTCGCCGCCACGCTGGTGTTGCCTTTTATTCAATTCAACACTGCGCGCATCACGCGTCAAAGTGCGCACGTTATTTATGAGGCCGAGGCCGTTAATTTCAGGAAAACGTTGATGCAGGCGTTAATGGAGACGGAAGATGCGCTTTCGGCACGCCAGCAGCTCATCGAACAGGGGCAATATTTGCGTGAATCCCTGACACTGGCGCAGGAGGCTGAACGGCTAACGCGTGCACGCTGGCAGCACGGCAGCACCGATATTCAGCCGTGGATTGATGCACAACGCGCCCGCCGACAGGCCAGTCTTAATCTGCTACAAAACGTACTCGACAGCAAAATAAACGCCGTACAGCTTTATGTCGCGATCGGCGGTCAATATACCCAACGTGCCCCCAACAAAGATGTATGATAACTTTTAAAATTGTTATACCGAATATCTGACCGGCCGCTGACTTTTGCTGGATGGGTGATGATGCATGAGACTAAACCGGCATCGGCAGGCATCTCTGCACTTGCCCTGCTGGTAGCTGCGGCGTTTTGGCGGTGTTTATTCCGCTTTGTGGCTGGGCCGCCGCTGGGCGGTTTTATCACTCAGTACGCTTCTTGGCACTGGATTTTCCTGATAAACGTTCCGCTTGGCCTACTTGCCAAGCTGGGGCTGTGCCTTTCCTGCTGCCGCTGATGCTGCAGGTTGGATTTGGCTTCGATCCTTGGGGCGCTGGGTATTCGTTTTGGTGAACAGGTCGCTCACTAGGGAGCGTGGCAGTCGGGACCGGGAATAAGTTTTAAGCTGGCGTTTGTGTTTATGGCGGCGTTGGCGCTTATTGGCTGGATAGACATCTGGCGGCTTGAGGCGAATGCGGGACATAGCGTTTCGGGTTCAAAACGCGGCGTCTAAACCCGAAAGTCGTGAATACAGACTGAGACCGTCGGTTTACGGCTTACTGCGGTTTAAGTCTAATTACGTCCTGAAACTGCTGCTTCAATTCCTGCTTACTTTTTGTCACGATCTGCCCGTTGGTCCCCACCGTCATATGCTGAGCATCAACGTTGTGACGTGCCTGATAAAGCATCACTACCTGCAGGCTGTGCTCTTTTTGCAGCTCGGTGAGCCTTACCCCGTCGGGCCATTTACCTAACTCTACTGCAAGCGCAAGGCGTTGGTAAATTTCAGGCGTCATGACATCGACCAGTTCATGGATTTCCATTTCAAACTCCTCGCTCAGCGGAATTATTCAGCCAATTATTCACACGCCTTGAATAACTGGCTGAATCGATTTTGTGACTTTATTAATGCCGTTTTGCTCTGCATTTTAAGACAACAGTGTGCAGCGCAAAAGCAGCCATTAGCCAGCCGTTTTGTCACCATTTTCGCCGTCAATAAAGCTCATTGAGGCGGAATTTACACAGTATCGGTCACCAGTTGGCTCTGGGCCGTCTGGGAAGACGTGCCCCAAATGTGCATCGCAATTTGAGCAACGGATCTCTACGCGCTCCATGCCGTGCGTGTTGTCGGTAAGATACTTGATGGCGTCATGCGTGACGGGCTGATAAAAGCTTGGCCAGCCGCATCCGGCATCGAATTTCGTATCAGAGTAAAACAACGGCGCATTACAGCACAGACAATGGTAAATACCGTCGCGCGTATTGTGCAGCAGTTTTCCAGTGTACGGCCTTTCGGTACCGCGCTCCTGAGTCACATAGCGTTGTATATCAGTAAGTTGTGGATTTTGTGGGGTATCTTTGATTTCGTTGGCCATAGTTGCCGTTCTCTTCGAGATAAAAAAATCAACTAAAATAACAGTCAATTATAACAAAAAAGTAACAACGAGTCAGCCCGTTTTGGCTTAAACTCTATGCCATTGGTGCTGAGACAAGACTATGTGTGATTGCGATCACACATTTGATTCTAGGGGCGTTTAAACATCGGCATTACGCCCCAATATGCGTAACAGCTGATTTAGAAACGGAACGTTCAATAAGCGAACAATTGTAGGGGCACCCTTTGACTTACAGCAATAATTGACACGATTCCGCTTGACGCTCACCAAGGTTTTTGTAATTTTACAACCAACCTTTTATTCACTGAAAAATAGCTGGTGGAATATATGACTATCAAAGTAGGTATCAACGGTTTTGGCCGTATCGGTCGCATCGTTTTCCGTGCTGCGCAAGAACGCTCTGACATCGAAATCGTTGCAATCAACGATCTGTTAGACGCTGACTACATGGCATACATGCTGAAATATGACTCAACTCACGGTCGTTTCGAAGGCACCGTTGAAGTGAAAGACGGTCATCTGGTTGTTAACGGCAAAACCATCCGCGTTACCGCTGAGCGTGACCCAGCTAACCTGAAATGGAATGAAGTGAACGTTGACGTTGTAGCGGAAGCGACCGGTATCTTCCTGACCGAAGAAACTGCCAACAAGCACATCGAAGCTGGCGCCAAGAAAGTGGTTCTGACGGGTCCATCTAAAGATGACACCCCTATGTTTGTTATGGGCGTTAACCATAATGAATATGCTGGTCAGAAGATCGTTTCTAACGCATCGTGCACCACTAACTGCCTGGCTCCACTGGCTAAAGTTATCAACGACAAGTTCGGCATCGTTGAAGCACTGATGACCACTGTACATGCAACTACCGCTACTCAGAAAACTGTTGATGGCCCGTCTCACAAAGACTGGCGCGGCGGCCGCGGCGCATCCCAGAACATCATCCCATCTTCTACTGGTGCTGCTAAAGCAGTCGGTAAAGTTATTCCAGCGCTGAACGGCAAACTGACCGGTATGGCTTTCCGCGTACCGACTCCGAACGTTTCCGTTGTTGACCTGACTGCACGTCTGGAAAAACCAGCCACTTACAAAGAAATTTGTGCTGAGCTGAAACGCGCTTCAGAGAACGAACTGAAAGGCATTCTGGGCTACACTGAAGACGAAGTAGTTTCTACCGATTTTAACGGCGAAAAACTGACTTCTGTATTCGATGCTAAAGCTGGTATCGCCCTGAACGACAACTTTGTGAAACTGGTTTCTTGGTACGATAACGAAACTGGCTACTCAAATAAAGTTCTGGATCTGATCACTCATATCGCCAACAAATAATTCGTTGCAGATAAAGTGAACTGACAAAGGGCGACGAAAGTCGCCCTTTTCTGTTTAAATCACTCATCCAGTCAGTTTTCACCTGTCTTAGTTCACACCAGACATTGCACAGGACTAAATGATGACCGAACAGCTTTTTACCCTCCCCGTTTTGAAACAGCTCTCCCCTGCTATTACGCAGTGTCAAATTGCTGACCTGCCGATATTGGTTGTTAACCATCCCACAGGACGTGCGGCAATAGCGCTTCAGGGTGCTCATCTGCTGAGTTGGCAACCTGCCGGGCAAAAACCGGTTATCTGGCTTAGCAGTGAGACCGCATTTCAGCCTGGCGTTGCCATTCGCGGCGGTGTGCCCATTTGCTGGCCGTGGTTTGGCCCAGCAGGCAAACCATCCCACGGCTTCGCCCGTAACCTGCCTTGGCAGTTAACGGCACAGAGTGAAGATGAAGCCGGCGTAAAGCTGACTCTTACGTTAAAAGACAGTGAAGAAACGCGTACGCTCTGGCCACACGCCTTTACCCTGCATGCGCATTTCACCCTCGGTGAGCAGTGTTCTATCGAGCTTGAATCATTCGGTGATTTCGAAACCACCAGCGCACTTCACGCCTACTTTGAAATTGGCGATATTGCCGAGGTTAAAGTGGAGGGGCTGGGGCAGCCGTATATCGATAAAGTCGCTGCGGGCGAGCAGGCAGTGCTGGAAGGCGCGCTGACTTTTGACGGTCAGGTGGACAGAATCTTCACCCGACCTGAAGCTAAAAGCCTGATTGTTGACTCGGCTCTCAACCGCACCCTCCGCGTCGAGCATCAGGGTAACAGTGACGTCGTGAGCTGGAATCCGGGCGCTGAAAACTCCGCATCCATGAAAGACATGGCCGACGACGGCTATAAAACTATGGTCTGCGTGGAAACGGCTGCTGTTTCCCGCTCGCAGATCAGCACCTCTACCACGCCGGCGCGTTTGGCCATAAAAATCGCTATTGAATGATTTAGGATGCGCAAAGTGGAAAAATGTTAAAGAACGCCTCGGCGTTCTTTTTTTGCTAATAAAAGAGGGGCTTAAACGATATCGAGACGGGTTTTTTCCGCCGGTGCGGGAAATGCCTGTTCAATCAGAGCAATTTCATCAGGATTAAGGCGCAGAGTCAGAGCTGCGGCGTTCTCTTCTACGTGTGTGGGCTGAACGGCTTTGGGAATGGCAATCACGTTATCACTGCGGGTAACCCAGGCCAGTGCAATCTGCGCACTGCTGACGCCTCTGGCCCGTGCCAGTTGCTGCATCACCGGATGATGCAACACCTCTTGACGCAAATTTCCCGCCTGAGCCAGCGGACAGTAAGCCATGAGCGGCATCTGATGCTCGCGAGACCACGGAAGTAGGTCGTATTCAATACCTCGCGATGCGGCATGATACAGCACCTGATTTGTCACACAGTTTTCACCGCCTGGCACCTGCCACAGTTGCGCCATGTCTTCAGTGTCTAAATTCGACACGCCCCAATGGCGAATTTTTCCGGTTTTTTGCAAAGACTCCATCGCCAGCACGGTTTCATCCAGCCCAATAGATCCACGCCAGTGCAACAGATAGAGGTCCAGGGTATCGGTTTTCAAGCGCTGTAGACTCTGCTCGCAGGCGTTGACAGCTTTGACACCCCCAGCATTTTGCGGATAGACTTTCGAGACCAAAAATACCTCGTCCCTGCGGCCAGATATCGCCTCTCCCACCACGCGCTCAGCGCCACCGTCGGCATACATTTCAGCGCTATCAATCAGTGTCATACCTAAATCGATGCCCTGGCGTAACGCATTGACTTCAGAACGAAATGCCGACTCCTGCTCGCCCATGAACCAAGTGCCTTGTCCGATGGCGGGAACCTCTATTCCATTGGGAAATTGTACGGTTTTCGCGTTCATCTGCAGCTCCTGTTCAGGTGTTTATTCAGCAGGCACCGGTGGCACGTTTTAAAAGCACGTAAGGCCTACCGGCCATAATGTGAGGCATATCGCAAAACAACACTTCATAATGCGATTGCTCTTTAGATGTGCAAATGGGGCGAAACGCCCCATTAAAATGCATCCATTGCACCACCACAGTGCTTTGTGGGGCTGTTACCCGCTGTTAGAAGGTATAGCTTATGCCGGTCATCACTACACCGGTATAAGATTTGTCTACCATTGGGCTGTCTTTCACTTCGTCGGCCAGACGGATGTAACGTCCGGTGAAGAATGCCTGCCACTGTGGAGCAAAGCTGTAGCGTGCAGAAACTTCAACGTATGGGTTGAAGCTGTCGCCAGGCTTGTAGCTGTCTAATCCGCTGCGGCGTGATTCACTGCTGCTAATGCCGTAGTAGTATTTATTCTGATTGGCGCTGTTCCACATCACACCCACGCCCGGCACTACGGTCCATTTATCCCCTTTAAAGGCATAAAGGTAAGCCACATCGCCAACAATACCGTTGCTTTGGTCCAGCGTATCACCGGTGAGCATGCTGCGAATGGTGCCCCACTCAGCGTTGTGAGAGTAAGAAAGACCGGCCATTAATGTGCCGTGACGCTTGTCCAAACGTTTCATTTGGTCATCGTCGCTGTGGCTTGGTCTGTAACCGAACGGATTATAAGCTGCTACGAGACTTAACTGATTTTGCGGGTCTTTCCAGAGATAATATCCTGCCAGAAGCGAATGGACGTAGAAGCTGTCACCCTGATAGTCGATAACAGGAGCCGGATAAAAACGGGTGTTATCGCCACGGTAAACACTGGTGCTCCCTAAAGCAGCAGCGCCCAGAGACAGTCCGTCTGCATGCGCAGACTGGCAAAGCATGGCAACAACCGCCGCAAGAGGCAGAGTTTTGATGTAAGAAGCTTTCATTAAATTCATTCCCAAAAGTATAAACGACAGTAGTGTAAATGATTCGTCATAAAGCGTCAGGGATAGCGCACAAAAACCTAAACCAACCGAATAATTTATATGCTGATTATTAAATAATTATGACCAAAAATTGCTCATTTCGCCTGTACCCCCCGTCCTGCAAGGCTTCAAAGTAATACCACAGCAACTGAGTCATTGATATGGCTTAAAAAACGGCGATTTAGCACAGGAAATTTTTCAAAGGTCAAACTACGCTTATTAATAGGAGAAAAAACCAACTGATGACGTAACCTGCGCGTGTTGCTCATGACAGTTACCATGACTCTACTCAATTAAATAGAGCAACGACAAGTTGGCATAAGGGTTGCTAAATCTCTAAGAGAGTGTCAGTTGGGGAATTTTTCTTCCGGGAGCTGTTCCACCGCGTTATCGGCTCTCTTTAACCTGTGCTAAATAACGAAGGACGGGCATTTATGAACATATTTGACCATTATCGCCAGCGCTATGAAGCTGCCAAGGATGAAGAGTTCACACTGCAGGAATTTCTTACCATCGCTCGGCAAGATCGCAGTGCTTATGTCAATGCCGCGGAACGCCTGTTGATGGCAATAGGTGAACCCGTCATGGTCGACACAGCGCTTGAACCCCGCCTGTCGCGTTTATTCTCCAACCGCGTTGTTGCCCGCTATCCTGCCTTTGAAGAGTTCTATGGCATGGAAGATGCGATTGAACAGATTGTCTCCTACCTCAAACATGCTGCCCAAGGCCTTGAAGAGAAGAAACAGATCCTCTATCTGCTGGGTCCGGTCGGCGGCGGTAAGTCATCGCTGGCTGAACGATTAAAAGCGCTAATGCAACGAGTGCCGATTTACGTGCTCAGTGCCAACGGCGAACGCAGCCCGGTAAACGATCATCCACTCTGCCTGTTTAATCCGCAGGAAGATGCCCACATTCTCGAAAAAGAATACAACATCCCCACCCGCTATCTCGGCACCATTATGTCGCCGTGGGCGGCAAAACGCCTGCACGAATTCGGCGGCGATATTACCAAATTTAAAGTCGTAAAAGTCTGGCCGTCCATTCTGGAACAGATTGCGATTGCTAAAACGGAGCCCGGTGACGAAAACAACCAGGACATCTCGGCGCTGGTCGGTAAGGTAGATATTCGCAAACTCGAAAACCATGCGCAAAATGATCCAGACGCCTACGGTTATTCCGGCGCACTTTGCCGCGCTAACCAAGGGGTGATGGAATTTGTCGAGATGTTTAAGGCACCTATCAAGGTACTGCACCCGCTGCTAACCGCGACGCAGGAAGGTAACTACAACGGCACCGAGGGAATTTCTGCCCTGCCGTTTAACGGTATTATCCTGGCGCACTCCAACGAATCGGAGTGGGTGACTTTCCGCAACAACAAAAACAACGAAGCCTTCCTCGACCGCGTGTATATCGTCAAGGTGCCTTACTGCCTGCGCGTGTCGGAAGAGATCAAAATTTACGACAAACTGCTCAGCAACAGTGAACTGGTGCATGCCCCCTGCGCACCTGGAACGCTGGAAACGCTGGCCCGGTTCTCTATCCTTTCACGCCTGAAAACGCCGGAGAACTCCAGCTCGTACTCTAAGATGCGGGTTTACGACGGTGAGAGCCTGAAAGATACCGATCCGAAAGCCAAGTCGTATCAAGAATATCGTGACTATGGCGGCGTTGATGAGGGGATGAACGGTCTTTCTACACGTTTCGCCTTCAAAATACTCTCGCGTGTCTTTAACTTCGATCATGCCGAAGTTGCGGCCAACCCCGTTCATCTGTTCTATGTGCTTGAACAACAGATTGAACGTGAACAATTCCCGCAGGATATCGCCGAGAAATATCTTGAGCACCTCAAAGGTTACCTGATCCCTAAATACGCCGAGTTTATCGGTAAAGAGATCCAGACCGCCTATCTTGAGTCTTACTCGGAATACGGACAGAACATTTTTGACCGTTATGTCACCTACGCCGATTTCTGGATACAGGATCAGGAATATCGTGACCCAGACACGGGCCAACTGTTCGACCGTGAAGCTTTAAACGCAGAACTGGAAAAAATAGAGAAACCGGCCGGTATCAGTAACCCTAAAGATTTCCGTAATGAAATCGTGAACTTCGTGCTGCGTGCCCGTGCTAACAACAGCGGCCGCAATCCGAACTGGACAAGTTACGAGAAGTTGCGCACGGTTATTGAGAAGAAAATGTTCTCCAATACCGAGGAGCTGCTGCCTGTTATCTCCTTTAACGCCAAAACTTCGACCGATGAGCAGAAGAAACACGATGACTTTGTCGACCGAATGATGGAAAAAGGATATACACGCAAACAGGTTCGCCTGCTTTGTGAATGGTATCTGCGCGTGAGGAAATCATCGTAACGAGAACAGCAGGTAAAGCGGGGATCGTTGGCAACGTTGTTTGGGGGCTATATGACGTACTTTATTGACCGTCGACTGAATGGCAAGAATAAAAGCGCGGTTAACCGCCAGCGCTTTTTACGCCGCTATAAGTCGCAAATAAAACAGTCGATCGCCGAAGCCATCAATAAGCGTTCGGTTACCGACGTTAGCAGCGGGGAGTCAGTTTCGATCCCCAATGCGGATATCAACGAACCCATGTTCCATCAGGGCCGCGGTGGCTTGCGTCACCGCGTTCATCCTGGTAACGACCACTTTATAACCAACGACCGTATCGAGCGCCCTCCCAGTGGCGGCGGTGGCGGCGGTGGCAAAGGCGATGCGAGCCAGGATGGCGAAGGTGAAGACGAATTCTCTTTCCAAATATCCAAAGACGAGTACCTCGACCTGTTATTCGAGGACTTGGCGCTGCCGAATTTGAAGAAAAATCAGTTCAAGCAGCTCACTGAATACAAAACGCATCGCTCCGGTTACACCTCTAATGGTGTGCCGGCCAATATTAGCGTTGTACGTTCTTTGCAAAATTCGCTGGCACGCCGTACGGCGATGTCAGCAGGTAAAAAACGCGCGCTGCGAGAACTCGAATCCAACCTTTCAGAGGTTGAAAACAGTGAGCCTGCACAGCTGCTGGAAGAGGAGCGAATTAAAAAAGAGATAGCCGAACTGCGGCAAAAAATCGCCAAGGTTCCGTTTATTGATACTTTTGACCTGCGATATAAAAACTATGAGCGTCGCCCAGAGCCTTCAAGTCAGGCGGTGATGTTCTGTTTGATGGACGTTTCTGGTTCAATGGATCAGGCAACCAAAGACATGGCCAAACGTTTCTATATTCTGCTCTATCTGTTCCTGAGCCGAACCTATAAAAACGTCGACGTGGTTTATATTCGTCACCATACCCAGGCAAAAGAGGTGGATGAACAGGAGTTCTTCTACTCTCAGGAAACGGGGGGAACCATCGTCTCCAGTGCGCTGAAGCTGA
Source organism: Rouxiella sp. S1S-2 (assembly GCF_009208105.1). Lineage (NCBI taxonomy): Bacteria > Pseudomonadati > Pseudomonadota > Gammaproteobacteria > Enterobacterales > Yersiniaceae > Rouxiella > Rouxiella sp. S1S-2. The sequence goes on along the minus strand of NZ_WFKL01000001.1, from coordinate 2,426,856 downwards.
TGGATGAAGTGATTCAGGAACGCTATGACCCTGCACAGTGGAACATCTACGCCGCGCAGGCTTCTGACGGAGATAATTGGGCCGATGACTCGCCGCTGTGCCACCAGCTTTTGGCACAGAAAATACTGCCGATGGTACGTTATTACAGCTACATTGAAATAACCCGTCGTGCACATCAGACGCTGTGGCGTGAATATGAAGTTTTGCAGCAGCAATTCTCAAACTTTGCCATGCAACATATTCGCGAGCCGGAGGATATTTACCCAGTATTCCGTGAATTATTCCATAAGCAAACTGCCGATAATTGATAATTAACTAATAAAAACAGCCGGTTGGATTATCTTCCGGCTTTTTTTATCTTTTTAAGTGCTTGTACATCTGACTCCATTCCGAAATCCAGCGCCATGTAGAAACAAAATTCCGGCAATATTAAGGTTTTTATCTATTTTGCAACAGCCTTACCCCTTGCAGGCCATGCACTTATTGCAACATCAATGGCATCGAGCAACTCTTCACGTGTTGTACCATGTTGAGCCTGCAAGGCCATGCCGTGAATGACCACCGTGTAGAAGCTGGCCATTCTTTTAACGACGGAAATATCTGGCAGTTCTCCCTTCTCTACAGCGCGCTCAAAATGACGTTGTAGTAGCGCTTCAAGAGCATTACGTTTGCTTGAAAAGTCGTTGCTCGTTTCCAGCGTTGCACCGACGTTAACCAGGGGAGACTGGGTCATAAAGCATACCCCATCCCGTTCTTTTGAAGTAAATCGCTCAACACAGTCTTTAAGTAAAGTAAGCAATCCCTGTTTTGCGCTACCCGTGGCTAGACACCGTGCCCCGTGCTCCTCAGCCAAACGCGTGTATCGTTCAAAAGCACGTATAAACAGCGATTCTTTGTTGCCGAACGTTGCATACATACTGACTCGGTTAATGCCCATCGCTTCAGTAAGCGCTGTTAGCGATGCAGCCTCAAAACCGCTAGTGGCGAAAACCCCCATTGCAGCGTCTAATGCTTGATTTTCATCAAAAGCTCTAGGGCGTCCGACACGACTCGCCGCGTTTTTTTCCTGAATGACTTTCGGCATAAATACTCTTCAATTGAAAACGTAACTTGACTGTCAGTATATTATGCGCAAATATTTCTTACCGGTCGGTAAGAATCTATCTAAAATCCACAGTGACGTCATCAACTCTCGCTGCGCGGGATTTAGAAAGACAAACCGACCTTGGATAACCAACGCCTACCTCCTTGGCACAATTTGTCGTTAAGCAATAACCGGAGCAATCAGCATGAGCCAAACATTAAGTGAAAAAGTGGCAGTGGTTACAGGGGCCTCCAAAGGTATTGGGGCAGCGATCGCACGAAATCTGGCACTGCATGGGGCTTCAGTTGTGGTGAACTATGCGTCCAGCAAGGCAGGAGCCGAATGGGTCGTCTCTGACATTGTATCCCGAGGTGGCTCGGCTGTTGCCATACAGGGCGACGTTTCTCTGGCAGAAGATGCACAACGGGTAATCGAAGCGGCTATATCGTCTTTTGGACGCTTAGATATATTAGTCAATAATGCCGGTGTTTATGAATTTAATCCGCTGGAAAGCATTTCTGAAGATCATTTTCACCGCGTCTTTAATATCAATGTATTAGCGCCACTCCTGACCATCCAGGCGGCCTCACAACACCTGAAAGAAGGCGGTTCAATTATCAATATTGGTTCCAATATCACCACGATGACTCCACCGTCCTCTACCGTTTATGTGGCAAGCAAGAAAGCTGCCGAAGGGATCACCGCGGTGCTCGCCAAGGAGCTTGGCGCGAGAAAAATTAGAGTTAACACTGTTAGCCCTGGCCCTACGCAGACTGAAGGAACCGCCGCATTTATGTCGGAACCCAATGAAATGACGCGAGCTATGATTGCTCAAACCCCACTGGGCCGGATGGGACTACCTGAAGACATCGCGTCTGCCGTCTCTTTTCTGGCCTCCGATGAAGCCGGCTGGATAACCGGTGAAGTGCTTACTGTAAGCGGTGGTCATAAATAATTCCCCTGCTCCGTGGTATAGATAGGGCCGCTTATTGCGGGGCAATCTTAGCTCGAAGGCCGTCAATGACATCCTTATCAGGCGCGCTCTTAATTCGTCGAAAAAACTCATTAAACACATAACGAGATTGTAAAAAATGCGTTCCAAATCATTCTTTAAAATGGCGATAGTGCTGGGCCTACTGTCGGCTATCGGGCCTTTTGCCATAGACATGTATTTACCCGCACTGCCGTCGATAGGATCGAGTTTACAAGCTGATATCGGCACTGTACAAATGAGTCTGACCTCCTTCTTTCTTGCGTTGGGTGCAGGCCAACTGCTCTATGGCCCGCTCTCCGACATGTTTGGCCGTAAATCCCCCCTTTATGCCGGACTGCTGTTATTCGCCTTAGCCAGTGTAGGGTGTGCATTGGTTAACGATATTCATACGCTGGTCTTACTGCGCTTTATACAGGGGCTGGGTGCTGCCGCAGGAATGGCGATTCCCCGAGCGGTGGTACGCGATTTGCACACCGGTACGGATGCTGCACGACTCATGTCTCTGCTGATGTTAGTGTTTAGCGTGTCTCCGATCCTGGCGCCACTGGTAGGAAGTGCGGTTATCACTTTTGCAGGATGGCGCGGCGTATTCTGGGCAGTCACCTTTGCGGCGATTATCGGTCTGATTATGATGGCGAAACTGCTCAATGAAACACGGCCGAAATCTGATCGAAGCAAGAGCAGTCTCACCAGCGCCCTGTCCGCTTATAAATTGCTGCTGCTCGACCGCCATTTTTTGCTGCTGGTATTCATTGGTAGCTTTAGCATGGCGGGATTCTTTACCTATTTGGCAAACTCGTCGTTCGTGATGATTAGCCATTATGGGCTTTCACCCACGGTTTACAGCATAAGCTTTGGCATCAACGCTGCCTCTTTCATCGCCAGTGCGCAGTTCACCGCGACGCTGGGTAAACGCTTTGGTATGGTGAAATTAGTCAAAGGTGCAGTGATTGGTTGCGCAATGGCAACGCTCACGATGTTTGCCTACTTTGCTGCCGGCGGTGATAACATCTGGATGTTAATCTTGCTCTATTTCGTGGCCTCGGCTTTCATGGGATTGATCATACCTACTACCAGCGTACTAGCGCTCGACCAGCACGGTGAAAATGCAGGCACCGCATCAGCATTAATGGGTACGCTGCAAATGTTGACCGGTGCCGCAATGGTTGCCGTAGTAGGCATTTTTACCAACGGACGCCCATTACCGATGGTGTCAGGAATGGCTGCTGGGGCTGTTATTGCGCTCTTGCTTGTCACGAGAGACCTCACGCCAAAATACAACACTGAGCAAAATGTAAAGTAGACTCAACACTGCGCCTATAGGTCTTGAACATTCCGCGGGGTCCCAGAGAAAAAAATTCTGACCTGATGCGACAGTGGCAAACAGGTTTCAAACAAAAGAACAGTGCCCGCTGAGATCTTCATCGGGTATAATCACCCTTTGAAAAATGTGGCAACATTGAGTATTTGACATGGCATTAATTGGCGACCTATTGAAAGGTCAGACACTTATTCCTAAAGGGGATATCGTTTTACAAGTCACTGATGAGTATGGCGACATTGTTGTCGCTGACTCTGGAGACTACCGGATCCTGCGTTTTGAAGGGATCAATGAGCAGAGCAAAATGCTCAAAAGCGATATTAACTTACCGGTTCATAACTATATAAAAGCCATGTTGATGGCCGTAGGTTTTACCACTGCGCATAACGTACTGATTTTGGGGCTTGGGGGCGGAGCACTCGTACGCACACTGCACGCTATTGATGATACATTGACCCTTGATGTCGTTGAGTTAAGAGCAGGTGTTCTTTCCATCGCCCAAGAATGTTTTTCATTACCCGTGTCAGACAAAATCTCTTATTACATCGACGATGCTGAAAGCTACCTGCGTAAAACCAACACGCCTCATTATGACCTTATTTTCTCAGACCTGTACTCCGCCTTTGCTATGGATCCCATTCAAGGAACAGAATATTTTTTAAGCACATGCCTAAAAAAAATGCGCGATCATAGTTGGCTGGTATTGAACTATCACGAGATCCCCCGAGCCGAAAGCCCAATGGTTTATGCATTGCATCAGTTATTTGATGAGGTTCTCTACTGCCGCGTGCCAAGTGGCAACGTCATCATATTTGCGGCCAAAACATCGCATCACTACACGACAACCGAAAGAAGAAATCAGGCCAAACAGCTGCTGGCAAAATTGGGCAGCGGTCTAGAGTATCTGTCGAAAAAAATCATTCCTCTTAGCTCTTCTTAAGTCGTTGATGCTCTATTGATATAACGTGACTCATGCCGAGAGTAGCGCATTGATTATTTGTTAAAAATAAAATAATGAGTTAATTACGGGTTACATATCATACAGGCATCAGATATATTTCAACTCCCGTCATGTACATTCTTCACTTCATTAAAAAATTGCTCTTTGTGCGGGGGGGGGGGTATTTTTAATCTATTCCTTATCTTGAGATTAATTGAATTACTTCGAGGATCTTACATAAATGTTAAATTCAATCCTAACTAAGTACACAGCGTTAACTTCCGGACACATCCCTGCTGCGCTTGATACCTGTAATAAAAGGGTGAATTTTCTTGCTGAAAAAATAGTATCGATTTCTAATATAAATACGGCACTAACAATATGGGAACCTAATCACAATCATAATGAAAGAGAAATAGGAGCCCCTGTTGATTATGATCACTTCGACTATTTAAAAGCCATAAAAATTGCCACCCCCATAATTATAGGTGCATTATTATTTTACCAATATATACGGTCAACTGCGTCCAAGATTAGCTATGATAAGGAATTACTTGAAGCACACCTTAATGGGGCTCGCATCCATGAACCTAAACGTGAAGACGCTACTTTCTCGGCTATGTATAATTTCTTCAAAACACAACCGCGTATGAGCAGCAGAAATGTGAAACGTAATCTTAAAGAATTGATAAAGTATTTAGAAGGTTATATCGTAAAAGACCCTGCGTCTGTGATGAAAGCAAAGCAAACCTTGGGGGTTATTCTCTTATCCGGCGACCATGCTCCTATTTCAAATTTCCCTCCTTTATTGAATTATCAATCGCTGTTGTACAAGAAAATACCCATGACAGGTAAAATGTTTGTCGCACAAGTTTGGCATTTCATTAAAGGTTATACTCCCGATGGTGCAGATGGGGAGAACGAAGCCGTCATAAATGAAAGAGAAAATTGTCGAGTTGCTTTTGTTAGCGCTTTAGCACATGGAATAGAATTTGAAAATCGAATTTGTGATTATGGAATTTGTCAGCACATTGTAACAGGGGTACTTCAAGGACGATTGCACGGCATTGATATTGATATCGAAGGCGTCAATATCGCTCAGTTGCTCACCTTCTTCCTGCAAAGAAATGAGGTAAAAGCTATAACAACAAAAGCAGGTTTGATGATAGAAGCAAAAACATTGCTTTCATCTATGAACAATCTCAGCATTGAAAATAAACAGTTTTTTATGAGCGGTATTGAAGACTATGCCAACATTACCTATTAAAATTCATCTTTTTTTGACGTTATTCAGCATGCTCTTGGCATAGAACAGCCGGTTATAATCACCTTCCGGCTGTTCTTTTATGCTTATCAAAAACGCAAATCTACTCTTCTTTTATCACCGGCAGTGCATCTTCAAGGAATCTCACGGCGTTACGTAAAGCCTGATCTGCCTCAGGAAGCAGCCCAGCAAACAGATGCCAGACGTGGAACATACCAGGCCATATTTCGAGTGAGGTTCTGACTCGATTATCGCCCAAATGACACGCCAGTCGCGTTGCCCCACTGAGCATGATCTCATTTTCGCCAATTTGTATCAGCGTGGGTGCCAGGCCTCTGACATCGGCAAAAATGGGTGAGGCATCGGGATGTGTCGGCAGCTCGCCGTCTAAAAAAGTACGCGCAAGTCGGTTTAGGAATTCGACGCTGCACAGAGGATCCAGTCCATCTCTTACCGAGGCAGACTCTCCTGCGTGTGTTAGGTCAGCCCAAGGATATTTCAGATTTGGCTACCCACCCTAGACTTATATATGGGTTACACGCTGGCTCGGGAGTCTGGCAAATGACAAAGAGTGACGGAATCATTGTTTCTGTTGATGGCAACCGGCGTCTCCGTTTTGACAGTGGCGAAGCGATTAAAGATGCGGCGGTTGAAGGGATGGGTATTGCGTTTGTGCCTTCATTTTTGGCTGAAAGTGATGTGTTGGCAAAGCGTCTTGTAAAGGTATTACCTGAGTATCAAGGTAATGAAATACCTATCCATGCTATTTACCCCAATAGAAAACATCTTGCCGCTAAAGTTCGACTATTCATCGACATGTTAGTGTTGAATCTTCAGGGCCGCTGATTCTGTGGGCCAACGGGTGCCAGATACCGAATCAATGTGGGATTAAGTTCGAAAAATAAGTAGAAAACATAATAGTTGCTTTATCCCTCTCTCAGGTTTGTGGCCACCGAATGTGTCAGCCAGTTGCTAAGAGTTAGTGGCGAAAAAAGGAAATTATCAATCTAAAACAATAGGTTAACTCAATTAATGTTTTCTAAAATCATTAATCACTCCTTTTAATGCTCTCAGATTATCCCTAAACAGAAGCATTAACAAAATTATCGATACTTTGTCATAAACTAAGCGTAGTCTATCTCCACTCTGTTGAATAAATTTCAATAAATTCTCAATGACGCTATTGTTTGGCGTCATTGTTGTTTGTGGGTAAAAACATCAAACCTTAAGGTTTAACTCAGGGATAGAGGGGGGAAATACTTTATTACACAGCACTAGCGTGGTATCTATAATGAACGTTGATGAAATATCAGAACAAAATGTTTGTCCCTTTTGCAATAGCGATTTAGCTGAAAACTCTCACCGTTGCATAAAATGCGGCGCTGAAAAAGTTCAAGGGCATATTAATAGCAGAGAAAGAAGAAAAATAAATATTATTCGTTCGGTTCTTATCTTGGTGTTAGGAATTTATTTTTATTATTTCTATCCACTTTCGGGAAGTTTTTTATTCGCAGCCTCGCTGGTGATTGTTTCATTTCTATTATCGATGTTTGTTCCATATTACATATTCAGACTAAAAAACAAGCAAAATGTCATATGGAAAAGAAAAAACATTCCATTGTGATTCGCACCTAATTACCCCCGATAAGGCTAAGATTTTTGCACTTTATCGGGGGATCTCAAGATGCTCCGCCCCATCAACATCCTCCTCATTTCGCATTAAAAAGCCGCTTTACCCGGCTGAAGGCAAAAGGATCCCTGCGATATTGCATAGTTTAATCATTCTTAAGGGTTTTTTCAGTTAAGCATTTGCTATCCTACGGAACATTGTTCTAAACTATTGACACATCTTATGATTCAGCAACATAGCTGTACAACAGTTCAACAATTACCCTATGCGACCGCATGGGATATTTTATCAATGTAAACATACTACTACATAGCGGTATCATGCATGATTAAGAAACTGAAATCAGAAATCAACGTTTGTTCGATTTGTAACACCGAAATGCCCGCAGAGATTACGCATTGTCCTAACTGCAAAGCCGATATGATCAAGGGCTATATTGACACGTCTGCTAGACAACGCCGGCGATGGAGCATCATATTTCTTCTCATCGTTTGTTCGTTAAGTTTTTATAATTTGTACCCCACTTCTCCCAAACCTACGTTGTTGATAATCATATTTGCCGTTGCTCTAGCGCTTTCAATTGCTCTGCCCTATATCTATTTCAGGGCAAAGAATAAAAATAAAGTGATCTGGAAGAGAAAAAGGCTGTAAAAGACAGTGCGAATTAGCGTGGTGATAGAGCTTAGGATTAGCAGAGTTCTGAGAGGAGAAAGTCCTGCTGGTGCGCTATAGAGGATTAAAGTTTGTTACTGTCATAATCTTCAGCTAAGCAAGCAGGACTTTTTTAGAGCGGTTATCAATGCAAATGCGCCTTTATCTATGCTGTATTTATAATCAAACAACAGCATACACCCCTGCCGCAGCCAACGACATCCAAAACAGCGTACACAAGCCGAAGATCCCTATCCAAACCTTTTCGTTGTAAGTCAGCATGATTTCAACCTCATTTATTATTTGTTAAATAAATGTTGTCATAAGATCGTAGGCAAAATAGTGATGAAAATCCCATACCTTCAAATAGATGTCTTTGATGCGGGTTTAATTTAATAAATAGTGACCTGAATCTCATATTTTCACACAACTTAAACAGTCATTACTCATATTAATGACTTATTTGAAAGCGTACTTTTCATAAAATTTCTGGGCTGATTGCACAAAAAAAGTGCATTATTAGGCTGATTTCACCAGTAGATTAGTTTATATACTCAACCGATACTTATGTATTATTAATGACAATGTATGATCAAAGACATACGTACCGCTGATGAACAATCATCGAAATGCATAATAATATGCTAGCCACAATAACCTTAATAAAAGAAGGGTTAAATCCTTTGGTGACGAAAGTTACAGGCTGGGAAAGGCCAATCTCAATGTCACACATTAACAATATTATCAATGCCTTATAATTTTAATAATCTGAACCCACCCTCATTCCCACTCTAAAATTGGATATTTTTCGCACCAATACAAACTGTATGTTTTTTATCCATCAATCAATCTCATCGGCTTTTCCAATAATACTGCTAGCAGTAACGTACTCAAATGGGGCAGTTACTGACCGTTTCTAGATATAAAAAAAGCCGGCAATCATGCCGACTTTTCAATCAAACGCATTAACTCTGGAGGATTACAGACCGTATACCAGGTTAATTGAAGTAACGGTATCGGTTTTATCCGGCGCACTTGAAGGTGGCTTGGTGTTATAAGTAATATCGTAAGCCAGTTTAAGTGAGAAACTCTTGTTAATAGCGACTGAAAGCGCGGTTTCAGAGTTAACAGTTGTATCATCATTAGCCAATACGGACACACCTTCACTGAATTTAGCCGTATCGCTAATCTGGTATGAATAAGTACCGGAAGCATAAGCGATAGCTTTAGTGGCATTACCGCCCTGCTGATATTCATCGTGACGAACGCCTGGACCGGCTTCGAGGTTCAGCGTGTGAACAGGGCCATTCCAGATCTGACGACCATAACCCAAGGTTGCGGTATCACGCGCGTGGTAACCGTTGAAGCGGTCAGTCAACCAATTAGCCTGTCCGAAAAGGTAGTTAACGTCTGACAGGTTGTAACGCGTACGTGCACCCGCCTGATATTTTTCTGAAGAACGTACACCAGAAGAAGAGGTGTTAACCGCAGAGCCCCAGATACTGTAGGCAGTATTTGGCTGAAACCACGTCATAGTGGTGTTAGCATTAAGATTATTGTTACTTGTATTGCCGGTTTGCGCGCTGTAACCCGCCTGCACGTTACCGTCGAAGTCTTTCTTCGCAGTAGCTGGGTTATCTAGCGCGGTGAATACATCGGTATCGGCAAGACTTGAAACACTAAACAGCGCCGCACCACACACGAGCGCGCAAGCTGGTAAACGACGAACAACCCGATAAAACATTTTGAAATCCCCAATAGATTTAAGGCAAAAACACGACTCGAAGCCAACGATATAATAATACCCGAGGTGGCACTCTTCTAATTGATTCAGAAGATTACAACTGTGGTATTTTGCATAATTCACAGTCCATAAATATACAACACCAGACCATTAATATCCTTCCGATGGCTGGTTTTTTAGAGCATTCTTAGGTTTATATATTTCCTGAAATATAAATATACAAAAACATTACGCTTTGACTCATTGATTTCTGACCTTCAATTATGTCGGAAATATAAACGTTTTGCCCTGTCCAACCTATAGACCTGCACCCAAATGCCTGTTCCTGTCGTACGCACACCGGTATCGAAAAAGCTGTGTGTGCATAATTTCCTACCAACCCGCCTCGAACCTTGTCCTTTTCTCCGGAGCAGGTTAGCTTTAGACTAACTGTCTTAATAAAGAATTCTTTGCCGCGATTTTCGCTGGCAGCCTCAGGAGGAATGGTCATGGCACTTCAGCAAGAGATTATCCAGGCTCTGCACGTTAAACCACAAATCAATGCCGAGCAGGAAGTTCGCATCAGCGTCGATTTCCTAAAAAGTTACCTGCGCGCCCACCCATTCATTAAATCGTTGGTACTTGGCATAAGCGGCGGGCAGGATTCTACTCTTACCGGCAAACTTTGCCAAACGGCAATTAACGAATTGCGCAAAGAATCGCCAGATGCAGGTTACCAGTTTATCGCCGTACGCCTGCCTTATGGTGTGCAGGCCGATGAGTCAGACTGTCTTGATGCAATTGAATTTATTAAGCCAAACAATGTGTTAACGGTTAATATTAAAAACTCCGTACTGGCCAGCGAAGCAACGTTACGCGATATCGGCATCGAGTTGAGCGACTTTATTAAAGGTAACGAAAAAGCACGTGAACGCATGAAAGCCCAGTACAGCATTGCGGGAATGAAAGCGGGACTGGTCGTTGGCACCGATCACGCGGCTGAGGCGGTGACCGGATTCTTCACCAAATACGGTGATGGCGGCACTGACATTAACCCCATTTTTCGCCTGAACAAACGCCAGGGGAAAGCCTTGCTCAAACACCTTGGCTGCCCTGAGCATCTTTATACCAAAGCGCCGACCGCAGACCTTGAAGATAACCGCCCTGCCTTGCCTGACGAAGCGGCTCTTGGCGTCACCTATGAGCTAATTGACGACTATCTGGAAGGTAAAACGGTTGAATCGCAGTATGCGAAAATCATTGAAAACTGGTATCTGCGCACTGAGCATAAACGCCAGCCGCCGGTGACCGTGTTTGATGATTTTTGGAAGTAAATCCTGACTGATATGGGACATCTTGCGAGATGTCCCGCAAATGCTGCCTGTTTCTCCGTTTTATTCTCTCTTTCACTCAGGCTTCACTTTTCATTTCGCCGCTAAATCATTACTCTTGCTCCTCTTTTTAGAATGGATTCGCCGCAACGCTATGCAAAAATTCCTCTTTTTATTACTCACTCTGGTTTTGCTCGGTCCCTTGGGCATCGACCTCTATCTTCCTGCGATTCCGGCGATTGCCCTAGGTTTGAACAGCAGCGAGAGCGTGATCCAGTCTTCTATCTCGCTGTTTATATTGGTGCTGGGGCTAGGACAGCTGATTGCTGGCCCGCTGGTTGACAGATATGGCCGCCGCCCCATGGCGATTGCCGGCATCCTTCTATACGTTGTCGGGGTCACGATTGCGGCGACGTCGATTAATGCTGCCATGTTTATGGGGTCGCGCGTGGTGCAAAGCCTGGGCGTTTGCTGTACTTCTGTGGTGCTTTTCAGCAGCGTACGCGACCGACTTTCCGGCGATGACGCCGCACGGGCATACGGCTTTTTAAACGGCACGTTAAATATTGTACCCGCCCTTGCCCCGCTGATGGGTGGCCTGATTGCTCAATACTACGGCTGGCGTGCCCCTTTTTGGGCGCTGTTAGGCTATACGCTGGTTGTCATGGTCTTAGTGTTGGCATTTTTACCCGAGACACGTCCGGCGAATACCAAAGCGGTGGGCAGCCTGCCGCTGCGCCAATATTGGCGCATTTTGCGTGACGGCAATTTTATCGCCTTTGCTCTGGTCAACGCCGGTGCGATGGGTATGGCGTTAACCTATGTTTCTCTCGCACCCACAGTATTGATGAGCACAGGTGGCCTTTCGCCACTCGAGTTTTCACTGGTGTTTGGTGCCAATGGCTTCTGGATAATGCTGATGAGCTATATTGCTAACCGCATCATCCGTAAGGTGGGTCGCCCGATTTGCCTGGCTACTGGCGCCGTATTGATGCTGATAGGCGGCGCAGCACTGTTTGCTGGCCTTGCACTGTTGCCTGTAGCAACCCAGCTTGAAACCTGGGTGTATATGCTGCCCGTTGCCAGCGCCTGTGCAGGCTTGGCCTTTGTCATTGGGCCAGCCACCAGCTATGCGCTTGAGCCATACTCCAGTGAAGCGGGTATCGCTTCAGCGTTGGTCGGATTTGTACAGATGGCCGGAGGAGCGGCTCTGGGACTGGTAGCGATGGCATTACCTCTGCCGCCAAAGGCCAGTCTGGCAATAGTCATGTTGACCGCATTTGTCATGGCCTGGACGGCAAAGCGTCGCAGCAAAACGGTCAAAAGCATAATATCTAAACTGAGTTAAAAACCTAAATAAAAAGCGGGCGCCGATGGGTGCCCGCTTTTTATTCGACAAGAAAACTACAGCTTCACATTCACCGGCACTCTCGGGGCCAATGCACTCATTAGCTCATATCCCAAAGTACCTGCCGAGGCGGCAACCTCATCAATCGGTAGTTGGTTGCCCCAAAGTTCAACCTGAGAGCCAATCTGCGCCTCAGGGCACGGCGTTAAATCAACCATAATCATGTCCATTGATACAGTCCCTAAAGTGCGGGTCTTAACCCCGCCCACCATTACCGGTGTTCCACTTGGGGCATGGCGCGGGTAGCCGTCCGCGTATCCGCAGGCCACCACGCCGATGCGCTGATGACCTTCGGCGCGATAACGACCACTGTAACCGACACGGTCGCCAGGAGATAAATTTTGCACGGCTATAATTTCACTGTTCAACTGCATCACTGGCAACAGCCCGGTATCCGCGATGTCTTCAACTCTGCCGCTCGGCGAAGCGCCATAAAGGATGATGCCTGGGCGCACCCAGTCATGATGCGTCGTTGGATGCCAAAGCGTCGCCGCCGAATTGGCCAGCGAGCGCGGCCCAGGCAACGCTTGGGTGCCCTGCTCGAATTTATCCACCTGCCATTTAACACCCTCTTCGCTGTCAGCACTGGCGAAATGGCTCATTAGCGTGATTTGCCCTACCTGCGGCATGGCATTCAACTGGTGCCATATTTCACTGACCTCCGAGGGCGCAAACCCCAGGCGATTCATACCGCTGTTCACTTTCAGATAAATATCCAGCGGTGCCGCTACGTGCAACGTGGCCAGTGCCGCTAATTGCCAACGGCTGTGCACGGCAGTGGTCAAGCGATAATAACTCACTTCACTCAGGTCGCTCGCGCTAAAAAAACCTTCCAACAACAGGATAGGCCCCTGCCAACCGGACTCTCGAAGCAGAATAGCTTCATTAAAATCAAGTAAAGCAAAACCGTCGCTACTGCGCAGGCTTTGCCAAATTCGAGAAATACCGTGCCCGTAGGCATTAGCTTTTACCACCGACCATATTTTACTATGGGCAGAACGGTGGCGAACAACCTGCAGATTGTTTTGCAAAGCAGGCATCGACAGGGTGGCAGAAATCGGGCGTGGCATGAAAACTCCTGAATAACTCTTCCTTAACTGAACATCTAAAACGACGCATTAATAGCCTATCTTCCCCCAAAAGCCCCTTAACCTATCGGATGCATTTTATGGTGGGTGTCAGAGGGTGCGACAAACCCGGCACTGTAGCGCGCAACGCCTAGATCCTCAGAAGGGATAGCTGGCGTCACGCCGGACATGATGTCCGCGAGCAGCTGCCCTGAACCGCAGGCCATCGTCCAGCCGAGTGTGCCGTGACCGGTATTCAGATACAGATTTTTCAGAGATGTTTTACCCACGATAGGCGTACCGTCTGGTGTCATTGGACGCAGCCCGGTCCAGAACGTCGCGTCTTCTACTCTTCCACCGTTCGGGTACAAATCTTTAACCACCATTTCCAGCGTTTCACGGCGTGCCTTGGCAAGTTGGGTATTAAAGCCAACAATTTCGGCCATACCCCCCACGCGAATACGCTGATCGAAACGGGTAATCGCAATTTTATAGGTTTCATCCAGCACGGTTGAAAACGGTGCGGCGGCTTCGTCAGTAATCGGGATCGTTAACGAATAGCCTTTAAGCGGATAAACCGGAATAGAGACCAAATCTGCCAACAGCGCCGTTGAATAAGAGCCAAAAGCCACCACATAGGCGTCGGCTTTCACAATTTCTGTACCACACAGCACGCCGGAAATCTGGCCATTATCCACCAGCAAGCGATCCACGCTTTTATTGAACTCAAAGGTAACGCCCGCCTGCCGCGCCATCTCTGCCAGTTGGCGAGTAAACAGCTGGCAGTCACCGGTTTCGTCATTAGGTAAACGCAGGCCGCCGGTCAGTTTATGTGCAACCTGCGCCAATGCGGGTTCAGCGCTGGCAAGCTGATGCGATTCAAGCAGTTGATAAGGCACTCCAGCTTCTTCGAGCACGGCGATATCCTTCGCCGCGCTGGCAAACTGTTGTTCGGTACGGAATAACTGGAGCGTGCCGCCCTGACGGCCTTCATACTGAATACCGGTGTCTTCACGCAGCGCTTTCAAACAGTCGCGGCTGTACTCTGCCAAACGTACCATACGGCTTTTATTGGTTTGATAATGGCGCATGTCGCAGTTGCGCAGCATTTGCCACATCCACTTCAACTGATTACTGGTGCCGTCGAGGCGTATAGCCAAGGGAGCGTGACGTTGAAACATCCATTTAATGGCCTTCAATGGAACGCCGGGAGCAGCCCAGGGCGCCGCATAGCCCGGTGAAATCTGACCCGCGTTTCCCGCACTGGTTTCCTCAGCTGGACCGGCCTGACGGTCAATAACCGTGACCTCATGTCCGGCCTTGGCCAGATACCACGCACTGGCGACACCTACTACACCACTGCCTAAAATCACCACTCGCATACTCGACTCCAGTTTGACGCCCTATAAAGCATAATATTCTGACGCAGAAATTAACCTGTTAGCTGTAATCCACCAACACTCGCTGCCAAAATTGTGAAGAATTTCACAAACATTTATCGGATAAACTGAATAACTTTGCAATACCTGCGATTAAATAACGATATAACGCAACATTTTCTGCTATCCGGAGGTAATCTTCGGCATTTTGATAGCAATGACAGCATTGCTATCACTGGGCATTGAACAAATTGAAGCAAACTTCATAGCAGAATTAAAAACTAGTTTAAAGCAGTTAATTTAGAATATTATACTAAAAAAATCCCACTCACTGGCATTCTCTATTCAAGCTACCTTTTACGCCCAACGGGCAACAGCCGATATTTATAAAGCTGTTTTTTTTGAAAAAAGATAATGTGCGCCTGCATTCAGGCCTGCCTGCGGTATTCGGACGGCGTTATGCCTAAACGACGGCGGAAATGATGGCGTAAAGTTTCAGCGGAACCGAAGCCGGATTGCTCGGCAATAAGCTCAATGCTTAACGTTTCACTCTCGAGCAGTCGGCAGGCATTTTGCAATCGAATACTCAGCATCCACTCTCCTGGACTGGTGCCGGTTGATTCCTGAAAACGACGTAAAAATGTGCGCCTGCTCATACCCGACTCGGCCGCAAGCTGAGCGATTGCCAGAGGCTTGTCCAATCGGGCGCGCAGACGGTCGAGCAGAGGTGAAAGACTTTTGCCCTGACGCGCGGTAACCGGCATGGCAAGGTACTGCGCCTGCCCGCCCTCACGATGTGTAGGGGTAACCATTCTTCGCGCCGCCCGATTCGCAACCGTTGCGCCAAAGTCGCGCCGAATCAGGTGCAGGCATAAATCAACGCCCGCCGCCCCACCGGAAGAAGTGATAACACTGCCCTCATCCACATAAATTACGCCGTGCATCACCTGGATTTTTGGATAACGCTGGGCCAGCGCATCAGTACTGTTCCAATGCGCGGTGGCACGTTTTCCATCAAGCAAGCCCGCCGCCGCCAGAACAAAACTTCCGGCGCAAATCGACACAATACGGGTGCCGTTGGCGTGTGCCTGCTGCAAAGCATCAATCAGACCGGGCGAAGGCGGTGCATCAATACTGCGCCAGCCTGGAATAACTATCGTGCCAGCGCCCTCGAGCAGTTCAAGACCTCCGTCGACCACCAGCCGTATTCCGCCCTGAGCGCTGAAAACCCCCGTTTCAACCGAGGCTACGACCATGTCATAAAGCGGTTCGCCGGTAGCTTCATCGGCGCGCCCAAAGGCCTCGACGGCAGTACCAAACTCGAAGGTGCACAGGCATTCATAAGCGAGCAGCACCAAACGCCGGTTTAGCGGCGGTGAAACTGCGGGGGGTGAGGTAGAGCGCGTTAGCGTATTTGGCATAATATTGACGATATATGGCATTGGTGCATATTTCCAGTGCGGCGCCTTTCTTTCATGCTGGCAGCTTCTAAAGTTTCATAGGACTTTCTTATGGCCATTCCTTCAATGATTCAAAATAGGCTGGCGCTCACCGCCGTTTGTCTGGCCGCTCTGATGTCGGGGCTGGAAATCTCCAGCGTTCCGGTCATTCTTCCGGTGCTGGAAAAACAGATAGGTGCCAACTTTACGCAACTGCAGTGGGTAATGAATGCTTATACCCTGGCCTGCACCACCGTGCTGATGGCAACAGGCACGCTAGCCGACAGGTTTGGCCGCAGACGTTTATTTATCATCAGTATCATTGCCTTCGGCCTGACGTCGCTGCTGTGCGGGATATCTACCACTGCGCCGATGATGATCGTGGGGCGCTTTTTGCAGGGAATTAGCGGCGGAGCAATGCTTATCTGCCTGATTGCAATTTTGTCGTCGCAGTTCGCGCCGGGTAAAGCTCGCAACCGCGCCTTCACCGCATGGGGAGTGGTCTTCGGCTTTGGACTGGGATTTGGCCCACTGATTGGTGGCGTCATTGTGACACTAGCCAGCTGGCAGTGGGTCTTTTTAGTCCACGTTTTCATTGCGATCATCACGCTTATTCTGGCGGCAAAGAATGTTGTCGAATCACGTGACCCACAGGCTCACGCCTTAGACATCGGCGGCATGGTGACTCTCTCATTAACCGTATTAGCCATCACCTTCTATATCACTCAGGGCGGTGAGATAGGCTACGTCAGTACTCTGGCGTTGGGGATCCTGTCTTTTGCGGCAGTCTGCGCCACACTTTTTATTTTCATCGAACGCCGCCATGCGCATCCCATGTTTGATTTTTCAGTGTTTCGCAATCGCCCCTTCCTCGGCGCGCTGCTTGGCTCCGCCGGGATGAATTTTAGCTTTTGGCCGCTGATGATTTATCTGCCCCTGTATTATCAGAGCGCGGTAGGGACTGACATCATTGCCTCCGGCCTTTCATTGCTGGCTTACACCCTGCCGACTCTGCTGATGCCACCGCTGGCCGCACGGTGGGTGAACAAGTTCGGCGCCGCCAAAATCATTCCTCTGGGATTGCTGGGCATTGGCGGCGGTTTTTTGCTGATGAGGTACGGTATCAATCACTCTGTTGGCATACTGCCAGGTGCATTAATGGCGGGCATCGCGCTGGGCCTCACCAATACTCCGGTCACTCACACGACGACTGGCTCCCTGCCCGCGAGCCGCGCGGGAATGGCTTCGGGGATGGACATGAGTGCGCGACTTATCACCCTAGCGATTAATATTGCATTAATGGGCACAATATTGGTTACAGGCATTCGCAATCGTTTAATGGCTCACTTTCCTTCGGTGCCAGACGCTCACTATTGGCAATCCATAGCCGAAGGCATTGCGGCGGGAAAGAATTTACCGCCCGAAATAGCGACGCTGGCACACTCAACGACACTGGCCGCTGAAGCACTGAATGCCGGATTTAGCGACGTTATGCTCTATGGAGCGTTGGGCGTTGGCCTATTGGCGCTGGCAAGCCATTGGGTATTCAATGATCAACAAAAGGAGCCGAGCTGTGCCATCTCGACTGAACGATAAGAAATTCTTATACGCAAAGCCGTGTAATCCACTTAAATAATACCCCCCCTCAACCGCCGCGCTTTGGGTCCGCCTGAAGCGTAAAATATTGGCGTAGGCCCAGAGGACGCGACACACCGCGTGGATCACTGACCAGGGGCAAGCGTAGCGACGGCTGTGCGAGCGGCCGTAGACGCCAAAGCGTATCGCCGATAAAGCGAAAATGCACGTCGTCGCCCCTCAATTCAATCTCGCGTAAGTCGCCGGTAGACATCGCCGCGCCGAGCGTCGCTTTATCAAGCACAGAGAAATTTTTGTCGCACAGCAGCAGCGTTAAAAACTCCTCATCGGGGATATCGTCTGTAATAAACAGCAAATAGCCTGTTTCAAGCGCCACGGCTTTTTCGAGCACTTTGCCCTCAATAACCCTGCCGGTTGGCGCATCATTGAACAAAATCTCGCTTTTGGCGGGCGTAAACTCAGTGTCTTCATTAATAACTTTTAACGTTATGGCATCGGTAAAATTCATCATTTCTCCCCACCTACTACCAGGCAAGACTCATGCCCATTGACGCCAGAGCGCCGCCGACAAATGCCCCAATGGTCACACAAACCGGCGCACCCGGACCGCACATTAAGCCAGCCACGGCTCCGCCGGCCATTCCTCCAACAATGCCACTGCCGGTCACCGCAGCTTCCTGTTTGACTGCAGCAACTTTATCGTCGGAGGTAGTAATTACATACACAGAAACGGCGAGAGACAGTATGAGCAACCCCTTACCCGCCCGAGAATAGTAAAGCATTTTGGCATTAACGCGCGGATTGGACTTCCCCGCTGACTTAACAATATCGCCATAAATCTTGTTTTTTTGCAGTTCGCTCAGGTTATCGAAAATCGCCGATTCACCAAAACTTTGGCGTGTTTTGTTGGCAATGAGCGCATTAAGCGTTTTACCCTCGCGCTTGAGTTGCTGCGCCATGGCCCGCCCTAACGGCGTGCTGCGTCCGCGGATCATCTCCATTATCGCGTTGCGCATCTCCTGCGCTTCTGCCGCCGCTTGCTCCCAGCTGATCAATCCACGTGTCGCCTTCGCGCTGAGTTCATTTGAGGCCGCCTTAACCAGTTTAGAGTATTCGAGGCGTAATCTGGAATCGATGGTGAGGTAAGTTCCGCCATTGGCTAATTCACCCTGTAAACCGTCGAGTGTGGCCTGACAAATTTTTCTATAGTCCTCTTCTGTCGTATCCATATCTTTCTCCGATAGCTAACCTAATGACAACACAATAGGATTAGTATTACCTAAATACTTATTTGAAATTCACTCATTGTGCAAATGAATTAAACTCACGCAGATAAAAATATTTACAAATCAGTTCCCCACCCGACGCAACACCCTTATTTATGCGCATAAATAATTATTACAAAAGTAACAACATCCATTTATACGTATAAATAGGTAAATTCACCCTCAGTTATGGATAAATTAATCCTTATTGCACGTCATAAGAAAAGTTAATAAATTCGACGACTAAACTTAGTAACAAGAAGAAACTATCCACTCATGAAATCAAAATAAATAAATAAAAAATTTATTCCAAACCCTTAAAAAAAGCACAAAAGCAACCACACAAGATCAAACATCATAAAAATAATTTAAATTCACAACCTGTTAATTAAATAAAAAACAATCCTAAAATTTAATCAATTTAATTAATTAAAATCAATGGTTTACATAGAATGTTGTCTTGGGTTTTTATTTAAAAAACCTGCTTGTATCTTGTAATAAAAATAATACATAAGAAGAATAGTAACCTTTAGGACAATTCCTATCTTGATCAAATTATGCGGATCGATTATTTGTAAAGGCAATGTCAAGATTTAGTAATCAATGAAATCGTTTTATTTCAATCGAGCTAAAGAGATTTTATTTCTCCGCAGTCGTGCGGTAGCTATGCCTGAAGGATATCATTTTCTATGGATCGCGTTGTCATTGCACACACGTCTCTCGGCAGTGGTTTATTATTTAAATCCATGTCTGGAAGAGAAATATTATCAGGCTGTTATGAATTCAACATTGAATTACTCAGCACTGACAATTCAATTGATATCAAAGGACTATTAGGCCAACCGCTTACATTGGAATTGCGGCCCAATCCGTTCACAACTCGCTATCTCAGCGGCATTGTTACGCGTATGGATTTTGTGGGTCATGAGCCGCATCTAGAGCAATATTACGTTTACCGGGCAACGGTACGCCCGAACCTTTGGTACTTGACGCAAAACTATGGTTTTCGTATCTGGGAGAACAAATCAGTCAAAGAAATTATCACCGCGCTGCTCGGTGAATTTAATATCACCTTTGAAGATAAACTCAGTGGCACTTACCGCGTATGGGAATACTGCGTTCAATATCAGGAGTCTATATTCGAATTTATCAGCCGTCTGATGGAACATGAAGGGATGTACTTTTACTTTACACATCAGATGGATAGCCAAACTCTTGTGCTAGCAGACTCGCCCACCGCCCATGAGCCGTTTACCGGTTATTCAACCATCGAATATCATCAGGCGAGCAGCGGACTCTACGTCAATGAAGAGAGCATTGATACTTGGCATGTCACCGAATCTATCAGCCCGAGTATGTATCGACATGATGATTATAATTACCTGAAATCAGACGCTGATCTCTCGTCTACCGGCCAAATAAGTCAATCTCAGGCGGGCAACACGGCAACGCGTACAGAATGGCCGGGGCACTACGCCGAGCCAGCTGATGGCACCCAATATACAAAAATCAGGCAGCAGGAATATGTCGCCCTTCAGGCTAAAAACTACGGTGAAGGTGATGCATTTGGTCTTGCGCCGGGGTACACCTTTACGCTGTCAAAAGCCCCGCGCGCCAGTGATGAGGGTAAGGAGTTCCTGATAACCGAGGTAACCTACACGCTGACTGAAAACAGCTACGCCACCAACGACGAAGACACCAACGAGCATCGCTTCGTATTTTCAGTCATCCCGGCCACCGTCAACTACCGCTCTCAGCGCGTAACGTCCTGGCCGCGCACCAATGGTCCGCAGACGGCTATGGTGGTTAAGGATCCCGGCACGGGTGATGAAACAATTTCAACCGACCAATACGGTCGGGTGAAAGTGAAATTTCTCTGGTACAAACCTGAAAACGAGCAAGAGCTTTACTCCTGCTGGCTGCGCGTTTCCAGCGCCTGGGCCGGAAATCAGTACGGCAGCTATCAGGTTCCACGCGTTGGCGAAGAGGTAATCGTTGATTTTATTAACGGCGATCCGCATGCACCTTTAATCATTGGCCGTGTTTTCAATAATTTGCACACACTACCGATCGCGGTAACCTCCAGCGATGGCACAGAGGCGGTCGCCGGTGAATGGTCAGAAACTAAATCAGGCATCTGGAGTCGTAGCAAGGGCAGCACGGAAGTCACTAACGGCAGTTATCTCTATTTCGACGACGCCGAAGGCGAAGAAACCCTGGATCTTCATTCGCAAAAAAACCTCAACGTCTCCGCCAAAGACAATGTAAAACTCTATTCCGCCTCCACCAGCGATGAAGCAATCAAAATTTGGTCGCCGGGCAAAATTGAGATAACCAGTGACGATACCGTTTCGGTAACGGCACCGACCACCAATCACACCTCCCGCGGGTCATATTGGGTGACAACCGGCGCCAGTTTCTCCGCCACCGGCATTGGCCTGTCGGTCAATGGCCTCAACGGTACGATTAATTCCATTTCATCTGTGACCGCAACAACCAGCGATTTTGGTATTAAGGGTGTCGCCATGGGTTACACCTATCTGTCACGCACCAAAACAATTGTCGATTATAAGTCCGACACCAAACGTTTTACCCAAGTCCCATTTTATCAAATTCGCACCATGCTGATGTCGATTAATTCAGGTGCCATGCCGGCAGAGGGTGAATCATCAGCACTGACTGAAATACAGTCAAAAATTAAAGATCTCAAAGACAAGCAGGCTTACCGCAAAGACAAAACCAAGCTTGATAAAAAGGACGCGCGCAAGAAAGACAGCGATGCTGAAACAAAATTCAAAGACGAAGGCGGTCAGGCCACCAAGCCCGAATCGCCACCTGCCGAACCTGAACCGGGCCCTGCGGGTCCGAAAGGAGACCAAGGTGACAAAGGCGATAAGGGCGATAAGGGCGACCAAGGTGACAAAGGCGATAAAGGCGATAAGGGCGATAAGGGCGATAAGGGCGACCAAGGTGACAAAGGCGATAAAGGCGACAAAGGCGATAAGGGAGACAAAGGTAACAAAGGGAATAAGGGCAATAAAGGTACTCGGGGAAATAGATAGCGCTATTTCTTGCTCGGGTTAACCCGCACTTTGCAGGTAATTTATGAAAATTATAAAACCTTTGCGTCTGGGATTGATTCAGCGTCCCTACCGCTGGCAACGTCAGCATCATCTGGGTATTTCCGTTTTAGCACTGGCCGATATGAGCGCAACGCCCAAGCTGCGGCCGGATCAGGAGCTGTGGCAGCTTGCTGCCCAAGAGCTAAAATCCAGCGGTGGCGTGCTAGATTATGGCTTACCTAAGTCAAACGCCGAGTTTCTGGCGACCGGTTTTGCCTGGCCTGACACGAAATTAGGGGTGAAAAATCAGTCAATCGCAAGAATTAATTTGGCTGAGCTGAGCAAAGCGCTCCACGTTAGTGGCGACCGTTATTGGCAGGATGATAAAGCCTCCACGCCTCAACCGTTTGAGAGTATTCCTCTTGACTGGGCGCATACCTTTGGCGGTCATGCTTATGTAGAAAACCCGCAACGCCTGCCAAATGTGGAACACATTTCGCACCGTGTTCAACAACCGCAAGACACTTCCACTCCTGCAAGCTTTGATGCACTGCCGCTCTCAGAACCCCGCCGCGCAAGGCTGATGGGGCAAGAGTATGACCAGGAGTGGCAGCAGCACGAGTATCCAGGTTTTGCGCGCGACATCGACTGGCGCGCTTTTAACAACGCCGAGAGCGATCAGTGGTTTGAGCAGCCCGAGCTTCCGGCGGGCGCGGCGTGGTCGATTGAAAATATGCACCCGCATTTTCCTCGGCTGGAAGGTAATCTGCCGCTGTGGCAAGCCCGTTGTTTTATGCAACGCCAGCGCCAAGGCGAGGTGCTGTTTGAGGAGATTATACTGCGGCACACTACGGTGCATTTCTTCCCGCATCGGCAACAGATGGTGTTGATTTGGCACGGCAGCGCACGAATTAACCAAGATGATGCTGCAGACGTGCTGACCCTGATGCCTGCTCTCGAGCAGCGCGGGCAGGCGCGCTCGACCAACCATTATCGCAAGGTATTGCAACAGCGCACCGAGGCCGAGCATGCGATTTTGCTGAGCTACCGTGAAAAGGATCTACTGCCCGAAAGCGCTATCGGCGCTTGGGGTGACATGGAGTTACCGCTGCAGCAAAGCCCGATGAAAGACAATATTCTCAATCGTGAAAATGTTATCAGAGAACAACAGCGAGAAAGGCTGCTGCAACAAGGCATGGACATCGACCAATTAGTGCCGGTGTCGCAAAGACCGGGTCCGAGGCAGAACGAAGACTTATACGATTACATCATGCGCCTGGAGCATGAGGCCGAACAGAGTCAGCAGCGGCTTGAGTCCATGTATGATGAAGCGCTCGACCGCGCCGAGCACGTGCTTCCTGACCATCAAGACCTGCCGGGCGGCGCAGAAAATTACCATCATCAGCAGCAGATGTTGCAAAGGAATCGTCTACTGCTCGGCGTCAGCGATAAAAAATTTGCCCAGAGCACATCGGCTATTTATCAGACTTATCAGCTGTCGGCACAGCATCAAAATGCACCGAGACGTCCACTTCCTGCTCAATCACTGCGGCTGCGCCAGCGAGTACAGGCGATCATGAACGACGATGGCGATTTCAGCGGACAGGATTTTACCGCCGCTGACCTTTCGGATATGGACCTGCGGGGTGCCGATTTTTCTTCGGCGCTGCTTGAGAACGTTGATTTTAGCCACTGCCTTCTTGATGAAGCAGATTTTCGCCATGCCGTGCTAGTACGCGTTGAACTGCATCATACTTCTGCGAAATCGGCGCTGTTTGATGGGGCTAATCTCTCGCTGGCGCAGTGTGTTAACACTGACTTCTCAGGCGCAAGTCTGCAAGATA
The DNA here is from genome assembly GCF_009208105.1 of Rouxiella sp. S1S-2. Classification (NCBI taxonomy): domain Bacteria; kingdom Pseudomonadati; phylum Pseudomonadota; class Gammaproteobacteria; order Enterobacterales; family Yersiniaceae; genus Rouxiella; species Rouxiella sp. S1S-2. The sequence continues at coordinate 2,402,858 of NZ_WFKL01000001.1, read as the reverse complement.
TTCAGTTAGAAGATGCCCTGCTTGAACATTGTATTTTCGACCGCGCGCTGCTTAAGGATTTAATGATTAATCAGGCCACACTGGCCCACTGCCGCTTTCATGAGAGTGCGATAGACCAGTGTTTGTTTATGCAGTTAACGCTCGACGACTTAGATTTTAGCGGCGCCACGCTGAAGCAAACCTCGTTTGTTGAGTGCGAAATTAGCGGATTGAACTTGCAAAAAACTACCCTCAGCGGCGTCACCTTGGTCACTTGCACGGCTCCCAAGGTCAATTTCCACGCCGCTCGTCTGAATCAGTGCGCCTTCGTCTCAGGCACAACGCTGCTGGCGGCCTATTTTCGCCAGGCGCAATTAGTCGAATGCAACCTGCGTCAGCTAGTCCTGACTGAAGCCGATTTTTCTCAGGCGAGTCTGCACAATTGCGACTTTAGCGAAGCGACGTTGCACAACGCAAAAATGCAATGGGTGACGGCGAGCGAGTGCCTGTTTATTCGTACTGACTTTCGCGGCGCAGCGCTAACCGACAGCACACTGATTGGCGCACTAATGCAAAAAAGTATACTCACCGACTGTGACCTTCGCGGCTGCAACCTGTTTCGCGCCGACCTGTCGCAGTCGGTTAGTGAAGGCGGTACCCTGTTTGATGATGCTTATACCGATGGCATAAAAACGCTGCCGCGCCGCGACAAGGAGCAGGTATGAAGCTTTACAGCGCAGCGAGTCTGGTGCAGGCCATCAAGCAAGGCGAAATTATTGAAAATGCACAGTTGGACGCCCTGTCCCTCATCGGACTTGACCTCTCGGGCGGCTGTTTTATCGACATCAATTTTACCGCTGCCAATTTCATTGGCTGTAATTTGCACGATACGCAATTTAGCGAGTGCACGTTAAACGGCGCCATATTTAGCACGGCGAACCTGAAGGAAACACTGTTTAACCAGTGCAGCATGACAGGTGCAAACTTTGCTGAATGCGTTTTTCAGGACTGTCTGTTTAACCAATGTCAGCTTGAGGAAGGTGATTTTGATTCCTCAATTCACTTAAATACTCAGTTCAACGAGGGTTCATTGGAAGAAAGTCGTTTCAATTTTGCCTGCTTAGAGAAAAGCGGATTTATTGATACGTCAGTGCGTGGGGCCGATTTTAGCGACGTTGATTGCCAGCAAGGCACCTTCATGAATCTGGACTTTCGCACCACCCCCCTCCGAGACAGCACGTTTGTGCGCAGCGTGTTCTTTCGCTGTGATCATCGTGAAAATGTTTACAGCGGACAGGACTTTACCGGCTGCCAGTTTACCGAGAATAAACTCGACCAGGTTGATTTCTCACATGCCACGCTGGCCCAGTGCAACTTTAGCCAAGCCTCATTACAACAGGCGAACTTGTGTGACGTCAACGCCGCACAGGCTCTGTTTCCCGGTGCCAATCTACGTGAAGCCGTATGCCAGCGCGGACAGTTTAGTCAGGCTGTCTTTTCCGCCGCCGTGCTGACCGGCAGTGACTTTAGCGACGCCCGGTTGTTTCAGGCGGTCATGCAAAACTGCCAGGCCCGCGGGGCGCGTTTTAATCACTGCGAGCTGGGCAACAGCGATTTTTCAAATGCCGACGTCAGTAAGGCCGATTTTCGCGAGGCGCATTTCATTCGCAGCCGCTTTCACCGCGCCCAACAGGACGAGGCACAGTTCTCATCGCGAAGCGGCATTATTGAAAAAGATGAAGCCCTTTTTGCCGCACAGGACTGGCGCAGTAGCCGTGCGTCGAACAACATCACAAGGTAATTGCCATGAGTCTTGCCGTTAAACAACCTTTTGTCTCCCCTGCCTTGCCGGCCCAAACCTCAGGGCAAGTGCGGGAGATAAAGCCCGATGGTTCGGTGCTGGTGCACAGCGAAGGTCGTGGCTGGATTTGCCAGCGCGCCGCAAGCTGCCTGCTCGCGCCACAAATCGATGACAGCGTGCTGCTCGCCAACTGCGGCGAACAGCTTTGGCTGCTGGCGATACTAACTCGCGCCGATAAGCAGCAACCGGCGGTGATAAGCGTTGAAGGCTCGCTACATATTGCGTCTTCCGACACGCTGTCGCTGAGCAGTCGGCAGTTTGTTCTCAACGCCGAAGAGGGCGAGTGCCAGGTCGGCAATATGAACTACCGAGGCAAAACTCTTTCCGCTTGGGTCAACGTCAGCCGTGTGATGGGAAAATGCTGTGAAACTGTGTGGCAAAGTATGACTCAAATCAGCCATCGCCTGCTGCGAAAAACCACGCAGCTTGAGCAGGTACGCGCGGGCCAGCTCGACGTCAGAGTCGAACAATTTACTCGCATGCACGCTCACACCACCCTCATCTCCAGCAAAACGCTGACCAAGGTTGATGCCAAACAGATACATATGGGCTGAAATTTGGCTCGGTGAGTCAAGTACAGCCCTTTTGGGGAAAACAGGAGCCATTATGTTTGCCAACTGCCAGTGCGGCGGTACTGATCAGGCGTTGCCCGACGTCTGTAAAACCCCAGTACCCGTTACTTTTACCAACATCGCCTTGGGCAGCACCGCTATACCGCGCGCTAACAATATTCTGATCGAGAATATGCCCGCACATAACTTGATGACTCTTACGCCTATCACCAACGGTGATGAAGCCGGTACAGACGGCGGCGTGATATCCAGCACTTTTATGGGTCCTTCGCGTCATACCACCGGTTCGGTCACCGTGCTGATACAGGGTTCACCGGTCACGCGCATGACCAGTACAACACTGCAAAATTCGACCAATGCCGTCGGCGCGCGTATTACGCCAAGTCAGCATATTTTAATGATTCTTGCCACTTGAAACCGCCAGACTACACATTAATGTAAGAGAGGGATTTTTGAAAAAAATCATAAGCTTGTCTTTACTCTTTGCGCTGGCAGGTTGCCAGGCACCCACCGACGACACAATTATCAGCAGCAAAATCAGCGGCATGACCTTGACCTATCGTCACATTGTTCAACCTCCTACAACCTTTACGCCGCTTAATCTCGACTATCGCACGCTGTACACCACGTCGGTAATGAGCAGCCCGGGCTACCAAGGCAAGTTAATTAAATACATTGCTAATGGCGAACACATTGAGGTGCTGGGCATTGCCGAAAGCGACTGGCTGGCTGTTTCCGACCGGGCAGATCATCAACTTATTGGTTATGCGCCACTCAAATCAGCAGTAAAAAGTGACCTGTATGACGGTGTTGTGGCCCAACATCGGCAGCACGTGGCGCAAAAGCAGTGCGTGAAGGTAGACGGCGGAAGTCAGGCCTGTCGTAAGGGAAGCTCGGCTACCTGGGTTATTAAATAGTTATCAGGGCGGTAATGATGATCAAACTCTCCGTTGGCGCACGCTTGGCTGGTGCGCTGCTGCCCTTGCTGCTGGCAGGCTGCATGTCATCTTCGCACGAGGTGCCCGCCAATTATCGGCTGCAAATGGACACCACAGCGGCCACCAACGCCGGTGCCCCACTCAAAGTTCGCGTGCTGTTGCTTAAATCCGATGCCGACTTTATGTCCGCCGATTTTTACTCGCTGCAAACTCAAGCCACCAACTTGCTGGGCAGCAACCTGCTCGACACCGGTCAGTTTTTCCTGACGCAGGGCCAACCAATGCACACGCTAACCGGTCAGCCACCGCTGGACGCGCACTATCTCGGTATTATCGCCGAATATCAGAGCATCAACGGCAAAAAGTGGCGAATATCTCTGCCACTGCCGCAACCCAAAAGCACCAATTTCTATAAGTTCTGGCAAATCTCGGCCGACGAAATGAAGGCACACGTTATTGCCACCGGCAGTGGTTTAAGCATTCAGCAAGACAAAAACTAATCCTGATTGATGGAAGGTCGAATGAAAACAGCAGATAAGGTGATATGGACCGAAGGGATGTTTTTGCGCCCCCACCATTTTCAACAATCAGAACGCTGGCTTGAGGCCTACAGCCGCAGCTGGGGAAAAATACAAACGCCCTATTACTGGGGATTCATGTCACTTGAGCTTGACGCCTCACTGCTGCAACAGGGCAAGCTGGCTATCAATACCGCCACTGGCATCATGCCCGATGGCACCCCGTTTACTATTACTGGCGCTGAGAATGGCCCCGCACCGCTCGCGCTGCCCGAGAATCAGAGCGACGTCAACGTGGTTCTGGCACTACCGGAGTGCCGCAGCGGCCGTAATGAAGTCATTTTTAATGAATCAGCTGATTCACTGGCACGCCTGGTAACCTTTGAAAACGAGGTCGATGACCTCAATGCCTCATCGGTGGGTACCGCAGCCATGCAGTTTGGCAAACTGCGCTTTCGTTTGATGCTTGAAAGCGACCTGAATGCAGAATGGACGGCGGTTGGCGTCGCGCGCATCAGCGGACGTCACACCGACCGCGCCTTGAAACTTGACCCACAGTTTATTCCCCCGGTGCTCAATACTCAGGCTGCGCCGCAGATAACTGCCTTTATTAATGATTTACACGGCGTGCTCAACCAGCGCAGCGAACAAATGAGCCAGCGGCTGCAGCAGGCCGGTCGTGGCGGAAATTCGGAAATGATCGACTTCATGCTGCTGGCGCTTATCAATCGTCACATCGGACAAATTACGCACGGTCGTCATCTGCCTCAGCTGCATCCCGAGCGCCTGTTCAGTGAATGGTTGCAATTTGCCACCGAGCTTTCTACCTGGTCGGCAACCCGTACGCCAGGCGATACCCTGCCGGTTTATGACCATGACAATCTGGCCTGGAGTTTTGGCAAATTAATGATTCATCTCCGTCAAGGGCTGTCGTTGGTCATGGAAGAAAATGCGCAGCAGCTGACGCTGACCGAGCGCTCACACGGGCTGTTTGTCGCCACCGTTTCCGACGTCAACATGATCCGCGAACTCGGCTTTGTGCTGGCAGTGCGTGCCGACGTGTCCAGCGAAACATTAATGACTCACTTCCCGGCACAGATGAAGATTGCACCGGTGACCCGCATCCGTGACCTGGTTCAGCTCCAATTGCCGGGGATCACGCTGCGCGCCATGCCTGCTGCCCCGCGCCAGATCCCCTGGCACGCCGGCTATCTCTATTTTGAGCTGGAAAAAAGCGGCGATCTCTGGCGGCAAATGGAAAAATCTGAAGCTTTTGCCCTGCATCTGGCCGGAGATTTCCCCGGACTGGACATGCAACTTTGGGCTTTGCGCAATCTGCGCGTCTGAATAGGACTTTCACATTTTCATGACACAGCCAAACGCTATGACAAACGGTTCGGACACTGACGCCGCCGCACCACTCAATGCCGGAATTAATCCCCTGGTCTCGGTGGCAAATCCGCTGCTTAACGCGATTCCACACATTCGCCATTCGGCTACCCACGACAGCCCCGATACCCTGCGCGGCCAGTTGATCGACGAGGTACGCCGCTTCGAAGTGCGCTGCCAGCAGGCACGTCTGCCGTATGAAGTGATTATTGGCGCGCGCTATTGTTTGTGCACTGCGCTCGATGAAGCGGCGTCGCTCACGCCGTGGGGCAGTCGTAACGTTTGGCCGCGCAGCGGTTTGCTGGTGACCTTCCACAATGAAACCTGGGGCGGCGAGAAGTTTTTTCAACTGCTGGCCAAGCTTTCACAAAATCCGCAGGAGCACATTTACCTGCTTGAACTGATCAATGTTTGCCTACTGCTGGGCTTTGAGGGGCGCTATCGGATACTGGAAAACGGCCGCTCCCAGCTTGAAACGATGAAGCAGCGGCTGCTACAGGTTATCCGTACGGTGCGCGGTGGCTATGCGCCTCCCCTTTCTGGGCAGCCGACCGACGAGCCGGTGCAGCAAAAACTCTGGCGACCGCTTATCCCGGTGTGGGCCTGGGCAGCGCTGATGGCGCTTATAGGCTGCCTGTTCTACATCGGCCTTAATCTGCGGCTGGGGCAGTTCACCAGCCCGGTGCTTTCGGCTATTTATCAAATTAATCTGCCGCAAATTGATATCCCGCATCCGGCGAAGCCGCTGGAAACGCCGCTCGATTTGCGCCGATTCTTGAGTAAAGAAATTGCCCAAGGGCTGGTTACCGTGCGTGACGAGTCGGATAAAAGCGTGGTTATCCTGCGCGGCGATGGCCTGTTTGATTCAGCCTCCACCAATGTCCACCTACAGTATTTACCGGTTATTGAACGTATTGCACAGGCGATGGACAACGTCAGCGGGCAAATTCTTATCACCGGTTACACGGATAACGTCCCCATTAAAAGCCACCGCTTCAGCTCCAACTATGAGCTGTCGCTGGCGCGTGCGCAGTCGGTTCAGCAATTGCTGGGCGGCAACCTTAACAACCCGAGCCGCATTCGCGCCGAGGGGCGTGGTGAAAACGACCCGCTCGCGCCCAACACCACGGCCGACAACCGCGCCCGCAATCGCCGGGTAGAAATAACGCTAATGGTGGCACCAAAACAAACTCAGACCGAACTGAATAGTTTGCGATAAGGAAATTTCCCGCAATGTTGAGAACTTTATTATCCATTATCACCAGCAGGCTATTGTGGGGTTTTGTCGGCATTACGGCGATTTGCGTCATGGTCTGGAGCATCGGTCCGCTGGTATCGATTGGCGATTACCGTCCGCTGGAGTCCGAATTCAATCGCTTTGCTGCCGTACTGGTGCTTTATCTGCTGTGGCTGAGCTTTCGCCTGGTGCCGCGCCTGTGGCGTTCGTGGCAGAACCGTCGTTTGGTCAGAAGGCTTGAGTCAAGCCATAACGCGCCGGAAGAAGCGGCCCCGATTGAAGACAATCCTGAACAGAAGCTGCTTGCTGAACGCTTTAGCGAAGCGACCCAATTACTGAAAAAAGCCCGTTTTGTGGATCCTAAAGCGCGTAAATGGCCGATGTGGATGCAGTATTTCAGCCGCCAATATCTCTATCAGCTGCCGTGGTACATCATCATTGGCGCACCGGGCGCGGGTAAAACAACGGCGCTGGTCAACTCGGGTCTGCACTTCCCGTTGGCCGAACGCTTTGGTAAAACGGCACTGCGTGGCATAGGCGGAACCCGCAACTGTGACTGGTGGTTTACCGACGAGGCCATTTTGCTCGACACCGCGGGTCGCTACACCACGCAGGAAAGTCAGCACGAACAGGATGCGGGAGAGTGGCGCAGCTTTATGTCGCTGCTTAAAAAATACCGCGCGCGGCAGCCCATTAACGGCGTAATGGTTACCGTCAGCGTGGCCGATTTGCTCAGCGAGTCGGAACAGGCTCGCCATGCGCAAGCCACCGCGCTGCGTCAACGCTTGCTCGAACTGCACGAACAACTGGGCATTCAGTTTCCGGTTTACATCATGGTCACCAAAAGTGACTTGCTCAAAGGTTTTACCGCCTACTTTTCCGAGTTTAATAAAGAACAGCGTGACCAGATTTGGGGTTTCACCTGGCCGTGGCGCGACAGTGAGTTAAATCTGCCACAGGCATTTGACCAGCAATTTTCCCGTCTGCATCAGCGCCTGAACGACGGCCTGTCCGACATTATGATTGTTGAGCACGATAGCCAAAAACGCGCCGAAAGCTATCTGTTTCCGCAGGAGTTTCTGTCATTGCAACCGGTGCTGAAGCAGTATCTCGGCGTACTGTTTGCCGGTTCTGGATTTGAACGTCCACTGCGGCCACGCGGCGTTTACTTCACCAGCGCAACCCAGGAAGGCCTGCCATTTGACCGAGTGATGGCCCAACTCAATCGCGCCTTGAACCTCCCGCCTCTGGCGAGCGATACGCGGGGCAATGACTGGCAGAACCTTGATGCAGACAACCCTATTCCTGCCGCGCATGGCAGGAGTTTCTTTCTGCAGGGGCTGCTGAAAAAGGTGATTTTTCAGGAATCAGGACTGGCAGGCAGCAATCGCTGGTGGGAAGTGCGCAATCGCCTGTTTAACTGGGTGGGATACGGTCTGATGACCCTGCTTTTACTGATTGCCGTGGCCTGGTGGCTGCTAAGCTATCATCATAACAAACAGTATCTTGCCGAGGTGCAGGCTAAGGTTCTGCCAGTGGAAACACAAAGCGCGCTGCCGCCGCCGCTGAGCCAGAGCGATATTTACACGCTGCAGCCGCTGTTAAGCCGTTTGGTAGATCTGCCGGAAACGCCGAAAATCGACGTCAATTCCCCGCCCTATTCTTGGCAGGCCGGGCTTTATCGCGGTGACCCAGTAATTGACGCCTCGCAATCGCTGTATCAAAAAGCCCTCAAACAGCTGCTGTTGCCGATTGTCGCCCAGCAAGTCACCGGCTGGCTACGCAGCGACGACGGCAGCGATGTGGATTACAGCTATGAGGCGCTGAAAGCCTACCAAATGCTGTACAGGCCAAAACAGTACGACGGCAAGCTGCTGCGTACCTGGATTATGCTCAATCTCCAGCGCCAACTGCCCGCAGGCGTAACGCAGGAGCAGTTGAAACAGATTGATTATCACTTGGCACAGTTGCTGGACGAGCAAATCAACACGTCCCCGTTTGAACGTGACGACGCGTTGATACTGCGCGAGCAAAATGTGATTAATCGCGCACCGGTTGCGCAGCGGGTTTATGGCCGACTCAAGCGCCTGCTGCTGTCCAATGACACTGGTATTGTCACGCTGGTTGACCTCGGAGGACCTCAAACCGAGCTGGCCTTCTCACGCAAGAGCGGCCAACCCATTACCAACGGTATTCCCACGCTGTTTACGCCAAAGGGTTACTGGGACGGCTTTAATAAAAGCATCGACAGCGTGACCGCCAGCATTCGCCAGGATGACGTCTGGGTACTTAATCGCCAGGGGGATTCAGTGGGGCAAAAAGAGATGGAAGACACCGTGCGCCGTCTTTACATGGACGACTTTATCGCGCATTGGGACGCGCTGCTCGGCGATATTCAACTCAATCACATTGCAGACCTCAGCCAGCGCATAAACACCGCGCGCATGCTGTCCGGGCGCACCTCGCCAATGCGTAATCTAATGATTAACGTTAGTCGAAACGTCACGCTGGAACGGGCCGAAAAGAAAAGCACGCAGGGGATGATTGAGAAAGGCAGCGCGATGTTTACCAATACCGCCACGCAAACATTACAGGCGCTGTTTCGCGCCAGAAAGGCTGCGCAGGACGGTAACCTGGAGGATCCCGAACAGCGCGTAATGGCCCATTTTGCGCCCATCATTGAGCAAGCACAGTTCAGCGATGAGAAAAGCAAAACCATTCCTTTCGACGAGCAGTTAAAAGACATCGACGATCTGTATAGCTATCTCACGGCGGTGCAAGACGCCTCTAACAGTGGCATGCAGGCACCTTTGGGCGACGTAATTTCAAGAATGCAGGCCGATGCGGGTCGAGAGCCGGAGCCGTTTCGCTCCATGCTGCTCTCGCTGGCGGTCGGTGCCAGCAGCGACACACAGCGCCGCGACATGGTCAACGTGCAAAAACGCAGCAGTGTTGAGGTGGGCAGTTTCTGCCGCCAGGCTATCGCCGGTCGCTATCCGCTGGTGCACAGCGCATCGGTCGACGTTACGCCCGACGATCTGGCCCGCATGTTTGCGCCCGGAACCGGTCTGATGGACACCTTTTTTCGTGAGAATCTGGCCAATAAGGTGGACACCACTCACGCCAGTTGGCGATTTGCACCGGGCGTAGACGGTAAAAGCCTGCCGGGCAGCGAGTCAGTTTTACGCCCCTTTCAGCAGGCACAGGTGATCCGCGACGCATTTTTTGCCAACGGTTCAACCACCCCGGCATATCGGGTCACTATCACGCCAGTCAGCATGGATAACAACATCCTTAATTTGACGCTGGACGTTGACGGACAACTGTTGCGCTACAGCCACGGCCCACAAACGCCGCAGGTGGTGAGTTGGCCGGGTCCTGGGCAAACCGGACAGGTGCGAATGCAGCTCGGGTTAACCGACGGCACCACCGATACGCTCTCGACCTCCGGCCCGTGGGCGCTTAATCGCCTGTTCGGCAAGGCCAGACTGTCACCGGGTAACACCAGCCTCAGTCATCTGGCGAGATTCAGCATCGGCGGGCGACAGGTGGTACTGGAATACACCGCCAACAGCATTCGTAACCCCCTCCAGCTTCCGGGCTTTAGCTGTCCCTGAGGCCTGAAAGGAAACAAGATGATGCAACCTTCTTCACCCGACAGGCTCGTGCCCGGCTGGTATGGAAAACTTCCCGGCAACGGCGACTTTTTGCGTCGCCGCCTGCCGGACGCGCTAGTCAACAGCTGGTCACACTGGTTTCAGTCCGGCATAGCCTGGCAGAAACAGCAGCCAGCCACTGGCGTACCGGTCACTCAGTTTGCGATGGCTCCGGTGTGGAATTTTATTGTTCCGGCGACGCTTGGCGGACAGTACATTCAGATGGGATGCCTGCTGCCCGCGCAGGACAGAGTCGGCCGGCAGTATCCCATCTGCGCCATGAATCTGCTGACGCTGGAAGAGTGGCATCCGCTGCAGCTCAGAACCGCCGGTCTGTGGTATCGCCAACTGGGCATGACGCTCAATGCAGCGGTGAATCAGCGCAGTACTGCCGACCAGCTTGACCAGTCATTGCTGCGCATGCTGCCGCTTGAAAAGCCCGACACCCGCGAGCTTTCGGATATTTTTGACGTTATTGGCTATCGCGATATCCCAAGCTCACTCAACTGGCCGCAGGTTGAGGACTATTTCAATCCGTCGCAGTACACCAGCTTTTGGTGGACGAATCAAAGTGACGGCAGCCCGCTGTTTACCCACGTTCACAGCGGTAATTTCACCACGCGTCTTTTTTCTCTGCTGTTTCAGTCGGCAAACGCCAGACACACCGGGCACAACGGCCTATATCCGCCGATGTTTGAATAACGCCCCTCACTTTACGTTTACAGGCAGGTCTGTGGATGAATATCGAACCCCTGCTGGCACCCGTCAGCGATGAGCACCCCTGCGGGGAAAATCTGGAATACGACGCCGAATTTATGGCCTTTGAACGGTCCTGCGAAGGGAAGGCAGAGCAGCAGTTCGGCAAAACTATTATTCCCGCCGAGGCGGCGGACTGGCGTCTGGTTGAAAAACAGGGCCAGGCACTGCTGATGAGAACCAAGGATTTGCGAATAATTTTACCCCTCACTGAAGCATGGACCCATCTCAATGGCCTTGAAGGGTTTGATGCCGGTCTGCGATTAGTGACCGGCGTCAGTGAAAAATATTGGCCGCAACTCTTTCCGGAACTGGAATTTGACGGCGAAGCAGATCCGCTGCTGCGCATCAACGCACTGGCCAGCCTGAGCGAACAATCGTCGCTGATGGCGGCGCTGCGGCAGGCAAAATTGTTCAAAAGCGCCAGCGGCGAAATAAGTTTTCGTGACGCTACTGCCCTGATTGACGGCAGCAAAAGCGAGTGCGCCAGTTACCCCGGTGGCCTGGCTCGACTTCAGCAGGAGTTGTCTGAGGGAGAAAACGACGCCGTTCAACTGCTGCTGAGTATCGACAGCCATTTGCATCAGTTGCATCACGACGTAACCGAGCATTTTGGCGAAAGCGGTATGCCTGATTTGTCGGCACTTTTTAGAAACCTCTCGGCATTGTTACAAGCTTATCGCCAGAGTCTGCAGGAGGCGCAGGACCTGCATGCAGCCCAACAATCAAGCGCTGAAAATCTGCAACCTGCGACGGCTGCTGCGCTAATAAAAGCGCCCGAAACCGACTGGCGACAGGTGCAGCTCACCTCAAAAGAGGACGCCCAGCTGATGCTGGAAAAGGTTAAACAGTATTTTCGTCACTACGAGCCCAGCCATCCGGCACCGATGATGCTTGAACGCGTCGAGCGGCTTATACAACTCGATTTTCTGGAAATTATTCGTGAACTGGCACCGGATGCCGTCAATCAACTGAAAGGGGTGTTGGGTCGTACAGACGCTTAAATTCAGCCTTGCAGACAAATTTTAAAACGCAGTGCATTTACTTGATGGAGATACCCGATGGCCAATTTTCCCGGCACAAAAAAAGCCCGTAGCGGGCAGAAATTCATTGCCCGTAATCGTGCACCGCGCGTGCAGATAGAGTATGACGTTGAGATTTACGGATCCGAACGCAAAATTCAGATCCCGTTTGTCATGGGCGTGATGGCGGACTTAGTGGGCCAATCGCAACAGGACCAAATGCCGATTGAGGAGCGCAAGTTTCTTGAAATCGATATCGACAACTTTGATGAGCGCATGAAGTCCCTACAGCCACACATCGCCTATCACGTGGATAACACCTTGACGGGAAAAGGAATGTTGGGTGTAGATCTCACGTTTAACAGTATGGAAGATTTTTCACCCGACGCTATCGTTCGCCGCGTTGAACCTCTTGACCAACTGCTCGATGCCCGCACCCAGCTGTCAAACCTGCTCTCCTATATGGACGGCAAAAACGGCGCTGAAGAGTTGATTTCAGAAATCCTCAAAAACCCCACCCTGCTTAAATCGCTGACCGCCGCCGCTAAACCGGCAAACAACGTAGAAGAAGAGAGCAGCACGGAGAAAAATCATGAGTAATTCATCAACCCAATCCCTTGAGCAGCAAACCCGACAAGCGGGTTTTTCGCAGGATGAATTCAGTGCGTTGCTGAATAAAGAGTTCAAACCCAAAACAGATTCTGCCCGTGATGCCATAGAAAACGCGGTAAAAACGCTCGCCGAGCAGGCGCTGCAAAACACTGTGCCGGTTTCAACCGACGCTTACCGCACTATCCAGGCATTGATTGCTGAAATAGACCTCAAGCTTTCTCAGCAGGTGAATCAGATAATGCACCACGAGTCTTTCCAGAAGCTCGAGGGCGCATGGCGTGGCCTGCATTATTTGGTCAACAATACTGAAACCGATGAGATGTTGAAGATTCGCGTCATGAATATCAGCAAGAAAGAGCTGGGGCGCAATCTGAAACGCCATAAAGGCATCGGCTGGGATCAGGGGCCGTTGTTTAAGAAAGTGTATGAAGAAGAGTATGGCCAGTTTGGCGGCGAGCCGTTTGGCTGTCTGATTGGTGATTATTACTTCGACCACAGCCCGCAGGATGTCGAAATGCTGGGTGAAATAGCCAAAATTAGCGCCGCGGCGCACTGTCCATTTATTGCAGGCGCGTCGCCGAATGCGCTGCAAATGGAAAGTTGGCAGGAGTTGGCCAATCCGCGCGACCTGACCAAAATATTCCAGAATACCGAATATGCGGCGTGGCGAACGCTGCGCGAAACCGAGGATACGCGTTATCTCGGCCTGGTGATGCCGCGTTTTCTCTCCCGTCTGCCTTACGGAATTCGCACCAATCCGGTCGACAGTTTTGACTTTGAAGAAGACACCGAAGGGGCCACGCATAAAAATTACACCTGGGCCAACTCGGCCTACGCCATGGGCGCCAACATCAATCGCTCCTTTAAAGAGTTTGGCTGGTGTACCTCGATTCGCGGCGTGGAGTCCGGCGGCTCGGTTGAGAATCTTCCCTGCCACGTGTTTCCAAGCGACGACGGCGGTGTAGACATGAAGTGTCCGACTGAAATCGCCATCAGCGATCGCCGTGAAGCCGAGTTGGCGAAAAATGGTTTTATTCCGCTGATTCACCGCAAAAACTCAGACTTTGCCGCCTTCATCGGTGCACAGTCGCTGCAAAAGCCGGAGGAATATTACGACGCAGATGCCAGCGCCAACGCTCAACTGGCGGCTCGACTGCCTTACCTGTTCGCCTGCTGCCGCTTCGCACACTATTTGAAATGCATCGTGCGCGACAAAATTGGTTCTTTCCACGAGCGTCAGGACATGGAGCGCTGGTTAAATGAGTGGATCGTTCACTACGTGGACGGTGATCCGGCAAACTCATCGCAGCAAACTAAATCGCGTAAGCCACTGGCCGATGCACAAATCCAGGTCGAAGAGATTGAAGATAATCCGGGTTACTACTCGGCTAAATTCTTCCTGCGTCCGCACTATCAGCTCGAAGGGCTGACGGTTTCACTACGCCTGGTATCAAAACTGCCCTCGCTTAAACAAAAGCAGGCATAACGTTTCATTGTTTTCACTTTCTTGCCCCCCTTCTTTATTAGTCGTTTACACATTTAATGATGGAGTTTTTCAATTATGGCTATTTCAATGTTCTTGCAGGTTAGCGGCGTTACGGGCGAATCAAAAGATTCAAACCACACCGGATGGTCCGATATTTTATCTTTCTCGTGGGGAGCGAACCAGCCCAACAATATGAACGTCGGCGGCGGCGGCGGCGCCGGTAAGGTTTACTTCAACGACCTGCACGTCAATGCGTTGATCGACAAAGCCACGCCAAGCCTGATGAAATACTGTGCCAACGGCGAACATATTCCCACCATTACCCTTTCCGTCTGCAAAGCGGGGGGCAATCAGGTGGAATATACCCAAATTGTTTTGACCCAGGTTCTGGTGACAGCCGTCCAATATATCGGTGCCCACACTGACGACACGGTCGGCATTAACTACTCCTTCCAGGCCGCGTCGGTCAAGAGCGAGTACTGGGTACAGCTGGACACCGGTGGTCAAGGTGCATCAACCGAATTCACCTGGGACATCAAACAGAACACCGGTTCTTAATTACCCCCTCCATCCTGGCCTTCCCCCGCTCAAAAAGCGGGAGAAGGCTGTGTTGTTCCACTGCCTCAGGTTGCGACTATGCGATTTACTCTCGTAAAAAGTAAAAATGGCGTTCAGCCACCACAAACCAGCTGCGACTTTGCCCCACCCGGCGGCACGATTGGGCGCAGCGAGGACAATAATTTCACCTTACCTGATGAAAATCGGGCCATTTCACGTTTGCAGGCGTTGGTGCACATTTCTGCAGAGGGTGAATGCCGCCTGACCAACCGTGGCAACGTGATTAACGTCGAGTTCAACGGTATTCCGCTGGAACGTGGCCGTCAGGTTGAACTGCAGGACGGAGACCAGCTCGGCATTGGCGACTATGTCATTGCCGTTTCCTCGTTACAGCAGAATACGGCGCTGCACGCCGAGCCTGTAAAACCCGCCAGTGCGATGCCGTCAAACCTGTCATCTGGCACGGCAACCGCGATCCCCGGTGAGATATGGGACAGCCTGGCCGACGAATTTTTCGTTACGAAACCGGCTGAAACGCAGGAACACGCCGCGGCCCAAGCGCGCAAAGACAAGGATAATCCGCTGACCGAATTGACCCGTGAAGAGCTGAATCCGGTCGATCCTCTCTCTCAAATTCACAATCCCGCCAGTTTACATCAGCTCAATAAACGAGAGACTGACCCAACGCGCTTGTTTACCGCCGACAGCCCGTTCGAGCAGGAACATATTCTTAAAAATTCGACGCCAAGCACGCTGCTGGCGCAGGATGCTTTGCCGCCTAAATCCGACCCCGCGCAACAGCAGGAGATAGACCCGCTGGCGCTGTTCGGCGGCGCCCCCTCTTCTTCTGAAAACAATGATCTGTTTGGATTGATGGTCGATAATGCCCAGCCGCTTACGCCGCCGGAGCATTTTCAGGCCGCACCCGACGAGCCGGAATTTACCCCAGCGGCGCAGATAAAACCGCAACCGGCGGCGGTTGAACCGATTGACGAGGCTTCGCTCACCTCGCTGCAACCAGAAGCCCCACCTTCTCCGTCGGAAGAGAAAATCGCGCCGCAGCCCTCGCTTTCGGCCGGTCGAATGAGCATCGACCCGGTTTCATATCAACGCCAGCCCGCCCGTCAAAATAGTCACGACAATGCCATGCTGGAAGGCAACCTGCTGCAGGGCTTGCTGGAGGGCATCGGCCTTAACGAGATGCATAACCAGCCGGAATTTGGTGAGAATCAGCTGCGTCTGCTGGGGCAAGTGGTCAGCCTTTTTTCACAGGGTACAGTGGCCCTGCTGTCGTCGCGCTCAATGCTTAAACGCGGCGTGAAAGCAGAAATGACCATGATCCTCGACGAAGCCAATAACCCGTTCAAACTGCTGCCGTCGGGAAAAACGGTGCTGATGCAGATGTTTGGCACGCAAATGCCGGGCTTTATGCAGCCAGAACAGGCAGTGCGTGACGCGCTGATTGATTTACAGGCCCACCAGCTTGGCATGATCGCCGGTATCAGGGCGATTATTGCCGCCATGCTGCAGTCGTTCAACCCGGAGCTGCTAGAAACCAAGGCGCGGGAAGAGGGCCAACTCCCGCGCCTTGCGCTGTCGACTAAGCGCAAAGCGGCGCTGTGGGACTACTTCATTAAAAATTATCAAAAAACGTCGGGAGAAATTGAGGATGATTTTCACACCCTGTTTGGGGAAGCCTTCCTGCACGCCTACGACGTTGAAGTGGACCAGTACAAAGACCTGCAAACCCAACAGGGAAAATAATGAATATTACTTTTGCATCAACGACTAATCAGGGCATTCGCGACAGTAATCAGGACTGCATTGGCGAAGTGGTAGGCGATCGTTCGGCCTGCTTCGTCGTGTGTGACGGCATTGCCGGAATTCCTGGTGGAGACGTGGCGGCAAAAATAGCCTGTGACACGCTGGTTAACCACTTCAAGGGCGAAGATCATCTTGATGCGCAGCATATTCCTCAGCATATTGGCCGCGCCAATCAGGCCATCCTTAATGCACAGCGGCAAAATGACGCGCTCAAAAACATGGGCACCACGTTGGTTAGCCTGTTTATTGACCGCGATTATCGGCTGTCCTATTGGGCCCACGCCGGTGACAGCCGGCTTTATGCCTTTCGCCGTGGGTATCTGATGGAGCACACTCGCGACCACAGTCTGGTGCAGCAAATGAAAGACGCCGGTTATCAGACGCAGGGCGTTAACAGTAATCTGCTCTATTTTGCGCTGGGCATGCACGAGCAGCGCGAAGCCAGCTACAGCGATGTGCTTGCCCTTGAGGATGGCGACGTTTTTTTGCTGTGCACCGATGGATTCTGGCACGACCTCAGCACTGACGAAATGGAACAGACCCTGCGCATGGTCAACTCGCCTCAAGAATGGCTGGTACTGATGCTTGAAATCCTCAAGCGTTCTGAAAAAAAAGACAATTTCAGCGCCGTTGCCGTTTGGGTCGGCAATCCTCAAGACACGACCCTGTTGCATTCGCTGAGCGACGCGCAGCGCATTTTGTTCGCCCCTGAAAAATAGGCGAGAGAAATTATGAAAGTATGGATTTGGCCCTTGTGCCTGCTTGGGCTGTCTTCTGCGGCCTGGGGGCAGGATTATCGCATTGCCTGGTCGCCCGGCACTAAACAGGCGGCCTACCTCGACGACGTTAAAAGCCCGCTCGCCAGCAGTTGGTGCGCGCCTGCGCTGCCGCTGCGCGTGGTGAGTCAAAAAAAGTTTGATGCAGCCGCGCTAGAAGATTTTCTGCCCGCCGTCGGTGAATTGATGCACAAAGAGTGTCGCAGGCTAATAACCCTTCATTGGCAGGCTGTGGATGCCAAAGGGCAGCTTCAGCAGAAAGGTACTGCACTGAGTAAAAATGGCTGGAAGGTGGTTGCCGACCAAGCGAAAACCCCCGCCTTGGCTCCTGAGAACGCTGCCCCCACACCTGCTGTCCTGCCGTCTCCCCAGGCGGCCGACGCTACGCCGGTCAGCGTCTTCGACACGCCCGATGCCTGTCATTTTCGAACCTATTGGGGCAATGCATCCTCTGCACAGTTTTTCCCCAGCGGGCAAAAAACGCTGCACTGTGACGCGCAAAAATGGCTCAACGGCAGTGCCGAGGCGCTGCTGTACGTTAGCGGCTATCCGCTGCTTGACCTGCCCGCCGATGCGCAAAAAAAGGGGATGTCAGTGGTCAGCGCCAATAATCAGCGGCTGATCCTCGCCAATGCAACGGCCAACAACAGCTGGCTGATCCTGCCCTTCGACAGCGCCGCCCGTGCGTGGCGATTCAACGGGAAAATGGCCATTCTACATCAGGCGGGTACAGACAGTCCGTCGCTGAAAACCCTGAGTCAACAGTGGGGATTAACCGGCACGAGCATCCCGCTCAACGCCGTCACCGTCGAAAAACTGCATCCTGAATGGCGCAATCCCGCCGCAGATACGCTGGCTAAGGCCATTCAGGCTGACGGTAAATAATCCATTTACTCCGCGTTCAGCCAATCTGCCTGATAACCCCTCTGCCGGAGCCGAAATTATGAAGCCCTCTTCTTTAATGCCGGAAGGCGATGACCTTTACCGTGCGGGCTACCAGACGCGGGAAAATAATCCGCGTTTGACTCACCGCGATACGGTGCAACCGGCGCTGCTCGACCGACTGACCGACGACGAACCCGAAAAGCGCGAGTTTAACCCAGCTAAAAACGTCATCACCCACAGTCAACTTCGCCGTCAGGTGCTGCGTGACCTGCAATGGCTGTTTAACTGCGTCAACAATGAACAGCAGCACGGCCTCGATGCCTTTGATCAGGTTCGCTCATCGGTGCTCAATTTTGGTGTCGCCCCGCTGGCAGGTAAACGTATGTCAGACATTGAATGGAACGATATTCAGAAGCGCCTTACGCAGGCCATCATCAACTTTGAACCCAGGATTATTGCGCGAGATTTGCAGGTGAAATGCATTACCGACCCTAAATCACTGGATACGCATAACATTCTGTCGATTGAAATAAAGGGTAATTTATGGTGCGTGCCGTGGCCGCTGGAGTTTCTGTTTCGTACCGATATTGATTTGGAGATCGGTCGTTTTGAACTTAAGGATATCGGCTAATTATGAATCGCAAACTGCTTGAATATTACAACCGCGAGCTGACGTATCTGCGCGAAATGGGCGCCGAATTTGCCGAGCGAAATCCTAAAGTAGCAGGAAGATTGGGCATGCGCGGTATCGAGGTCGCTGACCCTTACGTTGAGCGGTTAATGGAAGGCTTCGCCTTTTTGACCTCTCGCGTGCAGTTGAAAATGGATGCCGAGTTTCCGCGTTTTTCCCAGCGACTGCTGGAAATGATCTACCCCAATTATCTGGCCCCCACGCCGTCGATGGCCATTATCGAACTGCAACCAGATAAGACTAAAGGCAATATCAACAGCGGCTTTACCCTTCCTCGCGGCACCATGATTGAAAATCAAACCATGAAGCGCCGCGGTATTACCTGCAAATATCAGACCGCGCACGACGTTACGCTGCTGCCGCTGAAAATAGACAGCGTAGAGTTGGGCGGCATTCCGGCCGATTTGCCGCTGCCCTCTTCAGAGCTGCAAAGCCGCGGTGCGGTCAGCGCGCTGCGCATCCGATTGCACAGCGAGGGTGACGTTCCCCTTAGCCGGATGGCGTTCGACAAGCTCGATTTTCACCTGAGTGGACCCGACGGGCATGCACTGGGCCTGCTTGAACTGCTGATGCAGCACAGCGTAGGCGTGGTGTGCCAAACGCCGTCACCGGAGGGGAATTATCAACTACTGCCCGACAATGCGCTGCGCCAGGAAGGATTCGACTCTGGGCAGGCGCTGTTGCCTGACGACTTACGCAATTTCAGCGGTTATCGGCTACTGCAGGAGTATTTTGCCTTCCCCAGCCGTTTCATGTTTTTCAGTATTTCAGGCATGCGCCCGCTGATTGCTGCAAGCCGCGAAAAACAGCAGTTTGATATTTTGATCCTGCTCGATAAGGCCCAGAGTGAGTTGGAGCGCGTAGTGGATAAAAACCATCTGGCGATGTACTGCACGCCCGCGATTAACCTGTTTAGCCGCAGCGCCGAGCGCATTAATGTCAATGAACTCACTAACGAATACCATTTGGTGGTCGACAACGCCAGTCCGCTGGACTACGAGATTTACTCGGTTCAAAAGCTCTACGGCAGTGGAAAAGCTATGGAGAAAGAGCAGATATTCCGCCCTTTCTGGAACACTTTTAGTGAAGATAACCGCAACTATGGCGCCTATTTCTCGGCACGTCGCGAACAGCGCACTCTGTCAGAAAATGCGCGAAATTACGGCACACGTACCGGTTATATCGGCTCTGAAGTATTTATTTCGCTGATTGACGAGCAGCAGTCGCCGTGGTCACCCGATTTGAAATACCTGATGGCCGATGTGCTTTGCACCAATCGCGACCTACCGCTGATTTTAATGCAGCAGGGACAGGACGATTTCACCCTGCCCACGTCGGCACCGGTGCGAAAAGTGGTGATGCGCAAAGGCCCGACTGCTCCTCGTCCGGCGCTGGCCGAGGGCGCCATTTCCTGGAAACTTATCAGCCAGCTTCAGCTCGACTACCTCAGCCTGATGGACGTTGATGCCGCGCAGGGTGCCGCCGCGCTGCGCCAACAGCTCGGCCTGTATGCCAATCTCGCGGAAGCCGCCATTGGCAAGCAAATTGACGGCATCCGCCACTGCAAACTCGAGTCGGTTTATCGCCGCGTTCCCGAACCGGGGCCGATCGTTTTTGCCCGCGGCGTGGCCATTAATCTGATCGTCGATGAGCAATCTTTTTCCGGTATGAGTCCCTGGCTGCTGGGCAGCGTGCTCGAAAAGTTGTTCGCCCGCATGGTGTCAATTAATGCCTTTACCGAAATGACGCTGAGCGGCCTGCAAAAAGGTGAAATCGGCTACTGGCCGCCGCGCATGGGCAAAAGGATGTTGATATGAGCGAAACCGACATTGAAATAGAAACGGCGCCCGAGACCGCACGATTTCGAGTGATTGGCCGCTTGTCGGAGGATTTCTGGCAGGCGCTGATGGCATCCCCCTATCACTATGACCTGTTCCAGCTGCTGCGCCGCCTCGATGCGCAGGCGGGACAGCGTTATTTATTGGGTCAGGCACCGCATCCGCACTATGAACCCGTGCGCATCGGGCAGTCCCCTTCGCTGGCCTTTGCCCCCTCAACGGTCGCCAGCGTTAAGCGCCGTGAAGAGTCACCGCTGCACGATATCTCCATCTACAGCTTTGGCCTATTCGGTCCCAACGGCCCGCTGCCACTGCACCTTACCGAATATGCCCAGCAGCGTGTCAGTCAGTATGGCGACAACAGCATGACGCGTTTTCTGGATATTTTTCACCACCGGCTAACGCTGCTTTTCTATCGGGCCTGGGCAGACGCGCAGCCTACGGTGTCGCTCGACCGCGAAGATAACCGACGTTTCAATCACTATCTGGCCAGCCTGACAGGTCGAGGATTACCGGCACAGCAAAATCGCGACAGCATTAACGAACATGCCCCTTTTGCTGTCGCCGGGCATCTGACGCGTCAGCGCCATGACCCCGAAGGGCTGGAGAAAATTCTCGCGTTTTATTTCAAGGTCGCGGTCCGGATAGTCGCCAACGTGCCACAGTGGATGCATGTCGGTAATAAGGAACAGGCGCAGCTGCGCGGCGGACGTGCAATGCCACGTCTGGGTCAGAGCATGTTTTTGGGCGTGGCGGTGCGCGACATTCAGCATAAATTTCGCATCGAGTTAGGCCCGTTGCGGCTCGCCAGCTATGAGCAGTTCCTTCCTGACAGGCCGCTGGCAAAACAGCTTCGCGACTGGGTGCGGCAATACCTCGGCATAGAATATGTCTGGGAACTGCGGCTTATTTTGCGACAGCAAGACGTCGCGGGCGTGCGCATCGGAGCCGGTCAGCGGCTGGGCTACAGCAGTTGGCTGGGCGAGCAGCCGCAGGCGTTAGATCGCGGTGAATTAGTGTTTAGTACCGAATCTTATTAAGGAAAATCATGTCTGAAATCAGTCGTTCCGCCCTGTTTAACAAACTCAACGCGCCGCTGTTCTCCACGCTAGAGAGTGCCGCCGCCTTCTGTAAACTTCGCGGCAATCCCTACGTGGAGTTGGCACACTGGCTGCATCAACTGATGCAACAGCCCAACGGTGATTTACAGGCTGCCATGGGTCATTTTGACTTGGATGAGGCGGCATTGGCACGTGATATTACTGCGGCACTCGACCGCCTGCCGCGTGGGGCGAGCGCCATTTCGGATATTTCAGAACACATCGACAATGCGGTAGAACGCGCCTGGGTCTACTGCTCACTGAAGTTCTCTTCCGATAAAATCCGCGGCGGCGTGCTGCTGCTC
Organism: Rouxiella sp. S1S-2; assembly: GCF_009208105.1. Lineage (NCBI taxonomy): Bacteria > Pseudomonadati > Pseudomonadota > Gammaproteobacteria > Enterobacterales > Yersiniaceae > Rouxiella > Rouxiella sp. S1S-2. Next base: position 2,380,855 of record NZ_WFKL01000001.1, on the reverse strand, counting down.
GGCATCGTAAAAACGTTTAGCCTGCGCAGCGTCTTAACCTCGATTTCTTCCCAATTCGACCGCTTGAGTGCCGACGACCTGCTCAGCCAGTTCGAGCTTATTTTTGCCCGCAGTGATGAATCAAAACTTTCGCCCTCGTCGGCGAATGCTGAGCCGTCGAAAGCAGAAATAGGCTCGGGAAAAACGCTGGAAAAATATGGTCAGGACCTGACCTACGCCGCACGCGAAGGGAAAATTGATCCCGTGGCCGGGCGCGATGAAGAGATCCGCCAGATTATCGATATTTTGATGCGCCGTCGGCAAAATAACCCGTTGCTGACCGGTGAGGCCGGCGTGGGGAAAACAGCGGTCGCGGAAGGTCTGGCGCTAAGAATAGCCTCAGGTGAAGTCCCGCCCGCCCTGCGCGACGTGCAGCTGTGGCTGTTGGACATCGGCATGCTGCAGGCCGGTGCGGGGATGAAAGGCGAGTTTGAGGCACGTCTGCAGGCAGTGATTAATGAGGTTCAGTCTAGCCCGACGCCGGTGGTGCTGTTTATCGACGAGATCCACCAGCTTATTGGCGCAGGCGGCCAACAGGGAACCGGCGACGCTGCCAATCTGCTCAAACCGGCCCTGGCGCGCGGCCAGCTTCGTACGGTGGGGGCAACCACCTGGTCCGAGTATAAAAAATATATCGAGAAAGACCCTGCATTGACCCGTCGTTTTCAGGTGATTCAGGTCGCTGAGCCGAGTGAAGAGAAAGCACGGCTGATGCTGCGCAATATTGCCGCATCACTTGAGGAACATCATCAGGTACTGCTGCTCGATGAAGCCGTTGAGGCCGCCGTGCGCCTGTCGCACCGCTACATTCCCGCTCGGCAATTGCCGGATAAGGCCGTGGCGCTGCTTGATACTGCCTGCGCGCGCGTGGCGGTGAGCCAACATAATCCCCCGCCGCAGCTTGAGGATTGCCGCCACCGCATTGCGGCACTAAAAATTGAACAAGGCATCGTCGCGCGTGAAATTCGCCTCGGTTTAGCCGAGCCCGTGCGAGCGGATTCAATCAGCAAACTGCTTGATGAACAACAGCAGTTGCAGAAAACGCTCGACGCCCGCTGGCAGCAAGAGTTGGCCCTGACCCGGGAAATCAGTCAAAAACGCCAGCAGCTTGGTGAAACACAAAATGAAGAAGCTGCAGCACTACGTGAAGACCTTCGCGAAATACAGCATCAGTTGCTCGGATTGCAGGGTGAATCACCGCTGATTTATCCGGCGGTTGATGCCAGCGTGGTGGCCGCAGTCGTCTCCGATTGGACCGGTATTCCGCTGGGACGAATGGTTAAAAATGAAATCAATGCCGTCTTACAGCTCGCCGATACGCTGAACAAGCGCGTGGTCGGCCAGCAGCACGCACTGGATGCCATCGCGCGGCGCATTCGCACTTCCCGGGCGCAGCTTGACGACCCTAACAAGCCGGTAGGTGTGTTTATGCTGTGTGGTCCGTCGGGCGTCGGTAAAACGGAAAGTGCGCTGGCGCTGGCCGAAAGCCTGTACGGCGGTGAACAAAACGTGATTACCATCAACATGAGTGAGTTTCAGGAGGCGCATACCGTATCAACATTGAAAGGCGCGCCTCCGGGTTATGTCGGCTACGGTGAAGGCGGCGTACTGACCGAAGCTGTTCGCCGTCGGCCCTACAGCGTTGTGCTGCTCGATGAGATTGAAAAAGCGCACCCCGACGTGCACGAGATATTTTTCCAGGTGTTTGACAAAGGCTGGATGGAGGACGGCGAAGGACGACGCATTGATTTTCGCAACACGGTGATTATTCTCACCTCGAACGTGGGCACCGAGCTGATTCAGAGCACCTGCGCCAACCCTGCTCAGTTGCCGCAGCCCGAAGCCTTGGTGAGTTTGCTTCGCAAGCCTTTGCTGGAAATTTTTCCCGCTGCGCTGCTCGGGCGACTGTTAATCGTGCCGTATTACCCGCTGAGCGACGAGATGCTGGCCAGTATCGTTAACCTTCAGCTGGCGCGTATTCAACGCCGCCTGCTCGAAAACCACGGTATTACCGCGCACTTTACGCCATCGGTGGCGGAACAGGTCGTGCGCCGCTGCACGGAAAACGAGTCCGGTGGACGCATGGTGGATGCGATCCTCACGCAAACACTGCTGCCACAAATCAGCCAGTTGCTGCTCTCCGCCACCGGTGAAAGTCAGCGCTATCAGCAGCTTGAAGTCAGTTATCAACAAAACGACTTTCAATACCAATTCAACGCCTAATGCCTGCATCACGGAGTTAACTCATGTCGGGACTTCAGAATAATCTAACGACACTTGCGGCCCTGCCGGTCGGATATCAATTTAACGAATTTGAAATCAAAGAGGTGATCGGCGGCGGTGGCTTCGGCATTGTTTATCGAGTGTGGGACAGCCAGCTCGAACGCATGATTGCCATAAAGGAGTTCATGCCCGGTTCCATGGCAGTGCGCAATGAGGACATGAGCCTTGGCTTGCGCAGCGAGCGTTTTGCAAAAATTTTCCACGCCGGTCTCAACAGCTTTATTCAGGAAGCCAGGCTGCTGGCCAACTTCAATCACCCTTGCCTGCTGCACGTGCTGCGATTTTGGCAAAACAACGGGACGGCCTATATGGCGACCCTGCTTTACAGCGGTCAAACGCTAAAGCTATTGCAGCAAAAAACACCACAAATCATCAATGAAGATTTTATTCGCCAACTGCTGCCGCCGCTGTTCAGCGCGTTAAAAACGCTGCACAACGCAGGCTATCTTCATCGCGATATCTCCCTGGATAATATCCAGATTCAGGAAAATGCACTTCCCGTTCTGCTGGACTTTGGATCGGCGCGTAAGGAGATTGGCAACCTGTCGGATGAAACAGAAATCATGCTTAAACCCGGCTATGCGCCGATTGAACAATACACTGACGACGGCGATGGTGAACAAGGTCCGTGGACGGATATTTATGCGCTGGGCGCCGTACTTTATACGCTGATTGTGGGTGAGGCACCGCCGGTCAGCGTGGTGCGCAGCATCGAGGATACTCTGTTGCCGCTGGCTGAGCGCCAGCTTAAAGGCTATTCACTCAACCTGCTGTCGGCCATTGATAAGGCACTGGCGTTGGCACCTGCCGATCGGCCGCAGTCGGTAGATGAATTAGCAAATTTAATGACGCTGCCGATTGCCACCGCACGTGACGTGCTCGATACCCTGCACACTACAGACGCTGACTCATTGCCGCCCGCCATCGTCGTTACATCCGCAGAACCGATGCCAACACTGGCGGTCAATTTCGCAATACATCATACAGAACCTGCCTCTTCAACCTTGGCGAGGCGTGGTATTCACTGGAAATTAACGGCTCCCGTTGCTGCACTGGCAGTGATTTTGATTACCACACTGCTGTGGCATCGTGGTGCCTCTGATAAAAATTCGCCACCTGAAAAGTTAGTCGCTCAGGCTTCAAACGCCCAGCCTGTGGCTGAGACGCCTAGGGTTCCCGAGGCGCCGGCGGCATCGCCTGCTACTGCTAAACTGCCAACGCAAAGTGTATCAGCAACGGTATCACCGGCGGCATCGGCTGCCCCCATTACAGCGATCGCCAACGTCTATTTACTCTTAAACGCCGACGACGTGTTGACGCTGGACGGCAACAAGCAGGACGTTTTACGCGGTGAAAATGGGCAGGTTAAACTCGCATTGCCTGCAGGAGAGCATAAGCTTAGCGTTGAACGGCAGGGCAAGCAGTATCCTCAGAGCTTGACCATCGATAAGCCTGGAACCTGGTTTCTTGCCAGTATCCAATAACAGCATCACATCCATGCTTGCTGGAGTCTAGCCCCTATGGAAACGTTGTTTTTATCGCAAAACAAATAGGGCAAGCTGATTACACAATGCGCGTTAAAGTGTATGGTCGATAGATGGACGCTGAAAGTCACACGGAAAATGAGCGGATTTGGGAGGCTTTAAAAAGCAGAGGGCATGAGGAAATTGGCCCGATTCTGCCTCCGCTAAAACTGTAAAATCCTTAACGTAATGAAAATGATTAAAAATATGCTCAACGCCCTACACATGATCCATGATTGAACTACGATTAACAGTGGATGCATATTTTTAAAACATAGGTTGCGTCCGTAACTGACTGAGGGTGCGCTGATGACGACAAAGACCCAGGAACACAAAACTGAAGACAAACGTTTAAGTGACGGACCAGACTGGACGTTTGAGTTACTCCAGGTTTATCTTGAAGAAATTGATCGGGTGGCCAAAAGCTATCGGCTGGAGACATACCCGCATCAAATCGAGATAATCACCTCAGAACAAATGATGGATGCTTATTCCAGCGTTGGCATGCCTATCAACTATGCACACTGGTCTTTCGGTAAAAAGTTTATCGAAACCGAGCAGCGCTATAAGCACGGCCAGCAGGGTCTGGCCTACGAGATTGTGATCAACTCCAATCCTTGTATCGCCTATCTGATGGAAGAGAACACCATCACTATGCAGGCATTGGTGATGGCGCATGCTTGCTATGGACACAACTCGTTTTTCAAAAATAACTACCTGTTCCGCAGCTGGACTGATGCCAGTTCGATTGTGGATTACCTGATTTTTGCCCGCCGCTACATTAGTCAATGCGAAGAGCGCTACGGCGTAGAGGAAGTGGAACGCCTGCTCGACTCCTGCCACGCACTGATGAATTACGGTGTGGATCGCTATAAACGTCCGCAAAAAATTTCGCTTACCGAAGAAAAAGCCCGTCAGGAGAGCCGAGAAGCTTATCTGCAGAGCCAGGTGAATACGCTGTGGAAGACTTTGCCTCGCCGCGACAAAGAGGATGCGCCAGAGCAGGTTCGCCGATTCCCTTCAGAACCGCAGGAAAACTTGCTGTACTTTATGGAAAAAAATGCGCCGCTTCTGGAACCGTGGCAGCGCGAAATTTTGCGCATTGTACGCAAAATCAGCCAGTATTTTTATCCGCAAAAACAAACTCAGGTGATGAACGAAGGTTGGGCAACCTTCTGGCACTACACTATTCTGAACCATTTGTATGATGAAGGAAAAGTGAGCGACCGCTTTATTCTGGAGTTTTTGCATAGCCATACCAACGTGGTATTCCAACCGCCATACAATAGCCCGTATTACAGCGGTATAAACCCTTATGCACTGGGCTTTGCCATGTTCCAGGATTTAAAACGCATCTGTGAGTCGCCTACCGAAGAGGACAAATATTGGTTCCCTGATATTGCTGGTTCGGACTGGCTTGAGACGCTGCATTTTGCAATGCGTGACTTTAAAGACGAAAGCTTTATCAGCCAGTTTCTATCACCTAAAGTAATGCGTGATTTTCGTTTGTTCACGGTGCTGGACGACGACCATAATAATTATCTCGAGATCTCATCGATTCACAATGAAGAAGGCTATCGAGCGATACGCCAGGAGCTTTCGGCACAGTACAACCTCAGCAACCACGAGCCGAATATTCAGGTATGGAACGTCGATTTACGCGGTGACCGCTCACTGACGCTGCGCTACATACCGCAGGATCGCGCACCGCTCGACAAGAGTCGCCGCGAAGTGATGAAACACATTCATCGCCTGTGGGGATTTGACGTCTACATGGAGCAGCTTAACGAAGACGGAAGCGTCGAAATGCTCGACCGCTGTCCTCCGCGCCCTTCTGCGCTTTAATTCTATTTAACTCTCATTAAAAAAGGGCGCATCAGCGCCCTTTTCATTTTTCCTCATTCACCAACGCGTCGATTAGCGACGCTGGTCGGTCAGGTCTTTCGGCATACTCACCTGCATATTGTGCCAGATAGCACCGCTGTCTCTCCCGTAACCGCGAACGCAGTCAACTATTTGGTCATACTGTTTTTCTTCACAAATAGAAGACAATTTCAGATAGAAGGTCAGCGCCAATTTGCGCGCTTCAGGGTTGGAGAAATAGTAACGTCCAACGCGGGTGTATAATCCACGCAGTCCGTTAATAATCAGACCGTAAATGGGGTTTCCTGATGCAAAGGCCAAACCGCGATAAATACCGTAATCTAGCTCGGTATAAGCCTCGGAGGTGTCGGCGGTGATGGAAGCCTTGGCCAATACTTTTTGCGTTTCTTCCGGATTGGAGCGCATCGCTTTGCGGATAAAGATAGTGGCAATGTTGGTTCGCACTGACAACAGATTTTCGATAAGCTGCGGGACGCTCTCATGATCAAGACGCGCAAGCGTTTCTAGAATACTAAGGCCAGACGTTTCCCAAAAGTTGTTCACTTTTGTCGGTTTACCGTGCTGGATGGTTAACCATCCGTCGCGTGCCAGACGCTGTAAAACCTCACGCAGTGTCGTGCGGGTTACGCCAATCAGTTCGGAAAGCTCTCTTTCCGCTGGCAGAATCGATCCTGGTGGAAATCGACTATTCCAAATACTTTCAATAATATATTCTTCTGCAAAACCGGCAGGACTTTGTGCCTTGATAACCATATTTTTGGCTTTCCGTTACAGCCTCGATAAGCTGCTTTTTCACAAGTTATAATTCATCTCATCATACCAGATGAAAATCTTAGGTTATAGCGTCCCTTGAGTACTTATGTTGAAAATGTGCATGAGTTTGCAAATTTTTGTATTTTAAATTAATGAGATACATTTGAATTATTTCAAGGATGTTTAAGCGTTGTTGACGGTATGGAATAGAGAGTACTAAGGGTCGCAAGACGCCGATTTAAGGTGCTTTTTTTTGTGAAATTCTCTTATATCCGCTGGCAGACAGGTTGATTTGGTTTACACTGCCTGTCGATGACTTACTGCATGGAAAATAAACCTATGTTGCAATATCTTAACCGCTGCTCGCAGGGGCGCGGTGCTTGGCTCTTGATGGCATTGACCGCTTTTGTCCTCGAGATGGTTGCGCTCTATTTCCAACACGTTATGTTGTTAAAACCCTGTGTAATGTGCATTTACGAACGCTGCGCACTGTTTGGCATCATGGGTGCTGGCCTGGTCGGGGCTGTTGCGCCTGCAACCTGGTTGCGCTACGGCGCCATTGTTATCTGGCTATACAGCGCGTGGGAGGGAATTCGCCTCGCATGGCAGCACACCATGATTCAGCTGCACCCTTCTCCGTTCGCAACCTGCGATTTTGCCGCTCGTTTTCCAAGCTGGTTACCGCTGGATAAATGGCTGCCAAGCGTGTTTGTTGCGACCGGTGATTGCGCAGAAAGAAGCTGGACCCTGTTTACTCTGAGCATGCCTCAGTGGCTGGTTGGCGTCTTCGCTTTCTTCATGCTGGTTGCCGTTTTAGTGGTTATCGCACAGTTTGTAAAAACCAAACGCCGCGACCTGTTTGGCCGCTAGGTTTTAAGCGTGGACGACAAAAGGCTTCTCAACCGAGAGGCCTTTTTCTTTTGTCAGCATAGTGTTTAATCTCCTCCCACATAACGCTGTAGATGATTCACCTGCGTATCACATGTCACTCGGCATCGCCCTCAAGTGTCTCTAAAGATTACACGCTGCAAAAGTGACACAATTTTTCCTTACTATTTCCTGATTAGACACTGACAGTTTACTGATACTGGCTCATCATACAGAGCGATTCAAACACTGCCGTTTTTTCGTTCAATTTAATGAATGTTGCGTGCCGAGGAGTAAGTATGATTGCCAGAAAGCTGCTGTATATGACCTGTTTTTCACTGACCGGGATCGCCACTGGCGCATGGGGTGATACAGGCAGCACTCCTCAAGAGAGTTTAACTGTGGGGATAGGCAGTGAAAACGCCCCTCGCTACAGCGGTTCCGACAACCGGCACTGGCAGGTTATGCCCGTTGTTCAGGCACGCGATAACGCCTTTTTCTTTGATTCATTAAAAGGGCTCGGTTACGACCTGCAAAGCGAAAACGGCCTTTATCTTGAACATACCCTTGGGTACAGTTTTGGTCGTTCTGACAGAAATTCAGGCTGGCGTGACGGTTCAAATGAATTAAAAGGCATGGGCAATATCAGGGGTGCCGTCAATACCGCCGTCGCCGTTGGCTGGATGGCGACGCCCTGGCTGTCGTTTGAGGGAAAAGCAACCCTTCCCGTGAGCGACTCGCAGGGCGTGCAGTATCAAACGTCGGCAACCTTGGTTCCCTTCCAGAATAATATCGATACCGTTGCTATTCAGGGAACCGCGTTGTTTGGCGACAGCCGCTATATGAATACCTTTTATGGCGTGAATCACCCGCAAAGCCTTCATTCTGGCTATGCTACCTATCAAACTTCGGGCGGATTTTACGGATTTGACAATAACGTGAGCTGGAGCCATCAATTTACGCCACGCTGGAGTACCGCCGTCAGTGCTGATTACATCTGGTTGGGAGACCACGCAAAAGAGAGTCCGATCGTCTTTCGCGCCAATCAGACATTAGTGAGTCTGGCCGTGCTGTACGGCTTCTGATTTTCTGCTTTAATGAGTGGCATAAACAGGAGAATATATGTCCCATATACGTCTCAAGATGATGATTTGTGCAGTGTTTATCACCCTGACTGTTCCATTAACTTATGCAGGTAATGGCGGTGCCGGAGGTAAAGGCGGCGTATCTTCGGGTGCTAACGGTGGAAACGGCACCCCCGGTGTCAACGGTAGACCAGGTATGCCGGGTTGTCCTGGCGGCACCTCCCCTACGCCTTCTGGAAAATTTTACTTGCCCAATAGCAAGCAAGAGTGCAATCCGGGAAAGAACAGTGTAAAAAAACTCCACAAAATCTCGCAAAGCAAAATACAGGTTATTTTAACCGCCTGCCCTGGCGCTAAGGTAAAAAGCGCGAGTGGCTCCGAGCTCAGATAGCGGTTTTTCAAACGTGGAAACAGTTAAACAAAATCAAATAATCCGGAACAGAGGCGCGATGTGTTAAAGGAAAACTTAAACGACCTTATGTCGTTTCTCGTGGTAGCGCGTGAGAGAAGCTTCACCAAAGCTGCAGGCAAGCTTGGGGTCTCTCAATCGGCGCTGAGTCACGCCATGAATGGGCTTGAGGCTCGGCTAAATTTGCGACTCCTCACCCGTACCACCCGTAACGTTGCGCCAACGGAAGCCGGTGAAAAACTGATTGCCAGCCTTCAACCGAGGCTGGCCGATTTGGAATATGAACTTGAGGTAATTACCCGACTCAATGGAATAGCGGCCGGAAATATTCGCCTTTCTGCTGGTGAGCATGCAACAAGAGCCATTCTTTGGCCAAAACTTAAGCCATTCCTCGCCAAATATCCGCAGATAAACGTTGAGCTGATTGTCGATAATGCCTTTACCGATATCGTAGACGGCCGTTTTGATGCAGGCGTGCGGCTTGGGGAAAGATTACAGCAAGATATGATTGCGGTAAAAATAGGCCCCGACTTTCGTATGATTGTCGTGGGATCGCCGGCGTATTTTAAAGAGTACCCCGTACCGGTTATTCCGCAGGATTTACAGCAGCATAAGTGCATCAACCTCAGTCTTCCGTCGCTCGGCAGTGTTTATGTTTGGGAGTTTGAGAAAGACGGCGTTGAGCGTAAAGTCAAAGTGTCTGGACAACTTACTTTCAATCATCTTCAAGAAAGAATAAACGCAGCGGAATCAGGTTTTGGATTAACCTGCGTTCCAGAAGACGTGGTTCAGGAACAGTTAAAATCCGGTACACTTATTCAGGTTCTGGATGACTGGTGCCAGGAGTTTACGGGTTATCATCTTTACTATCCCAGTCGAAAACAGCATACCCATGTATTTTCATTACTTATTGAGGCGCTGCGTCACGGTTAGTCAACAGGTTGGGGAAATTTAATCGATAACTTTTTGCATCCTGGAATGGCCAGTAATGCAGCTGCAATAAAGACAAGCGCAATAAAATATATCTTGTAACAAATAGCGTAAAGTTTATAGGGAAAAATTACGCATTTCAAACAACTGCAGCGGCCCCAGAGTGATAGTGTAAAGAATGCTATTACGTAGCATATGTGTGTAAATCTTGGATATTCTTTATGCCCACCTTATGGTGGGCTTTTTTACATCTTTTTGACCTAAAATTTTACCTTCTTTCTAAACGAAAAAATTTTAGGATAAAGTTGATAGTAAATATTTAGCATTATTGGATACTTTCATTATTGAATATTGGAGGTAAACCATGAAAAATACTTTTAAGTTTTTTGCAGTTCTGGCGCTCATTGCCTCACTCAGCGGCTGCATATTCCCCGGTGGCTATCACCATGACCACGGTGGGTATCACGGCGGCTATTACCATAATGGTCCAGGCCGTTACTATTATTGATCTGAAAAATTTGATCTGAAAACGTTAATAAATTTTAATATACCCCTAGCTGACTCGGGTGACAGGGTATATTAACACTCCTACCCGCTCATCAGATGCCAAGAAATGACAAGAACTAATTGTTGCATAAATGCACCGAATGATTGTATTTTAATCTTATTATGATTAAAGGGGCCAACGATGAAATTTGATAACGAAGATGCATTTAAACTGGCGTCTAAATATATGGACAGCAGTACCGAACCGATGAATGACGTAAGCTATTTTGTGAAATTTATTGAGTCCTATCAGCGATACGATGAGTGGCTAAAAAACGAAGATCCGATCGACGCGGCTAAAAAGGCAAAAAAACCTTTTCGAGTCGGTTTTTAACCCATTCTCTCTCGACTTGTTCTATATCAAAATACAAAAACCCACCGACAAGTGGGTTTTTTATTAGGGTATTATTAATAATTTCATGCAAAAAATAGACAATTTACTTCGAGAGATATTTTATATTCGCGTTAAATTTAATACATACCGACCGGCAGACTGAGTCACCAATATCATCGGATTAGGTCTTATTTTTTCTGCAATAGCTTCCACCAGCTTGCCAACGGCCACATTATCCATCGTCTCGCTTTCATAGGCATATTCACCGACAGGAAGTTGATAGACGACACCGGAAGTATTGGTTGTGAGCGTTCTGGAAAAACCTTTAAGCTCCATTATTTTGTGAAGTTCAAGATAATCCGACTCGTGAGGATCCCTCAGCTCCACCCTGACTGTAAATCTCGCCATAAGAGTATTCCGACTTGCTCAAGGAGCAATCAAAATAGCAGCTTCTGCCGTTGATGTGAACAAACTTGCAAATTTTGCCTCTCCGATGTCCGCCCCTGAGGCAAAAAGTCCTATGTATCAACATACTATTCATCCCATTAACAGTTGTTCAAAATAAATTGCCAGAAATTATTCGTTCACTGTGATGCTCCACTACCTCAGCCGAGACTTTTTCATGCATAGTAGATTTTGACCATAAGTAAATCACAATAAATAAATCACATTTTAGCCATTTACAGAATTGGCGAAACGGTGGTTAGTCATTGAATAACCTATTGTTCTAAAGGGGGTGTTATGAGGAACGTTATTATTCACATGTTGGCAAAAATATCCAGAATGGATGCTGAATCTAAACAACTTACCGCGCAGGTAGAAGCTCAGTCCCTCATCATCAGTGCGCTGATGTTGACCATAGGCAAAGAGGGTGGCGCCTCAGAAATGATCGGTAGTGTATCGAAAGCAATAAATTCAGTCCTTGCATCCTCTGATGATTTAATAAAATCAGATGCAGAATTATTGCTCTCAAAATTCCAGGAGTTGCTTGAAATGACATCTCTTATTGAAAATGCCGACGATGAAATCAGCCAAGAAGTGATTGATGACTTCTTGTCGCCGCCAGACGAAGAAATCAAGGCCCCGATCTAATCGACAGTCTTTAGGAACAAAAGAAAATTTTCTCCCTGAACGTCGAGTGCCCCGTCTGTGCCTTAGCCAAGGATTGGCTAGGGCATTTAGTTTTAATAATCAGCACCTTACTTAGTCCACTGCGGCTTATTAAGTATATGGTCCTGCCAGTCAACCACGTCATCTTCACGTACGGCGATATTGCGTACAGAAATACGGGCGGTATGCATGGCCGATTTTGAGGCTTTATGTAGCAAAGGATGCCACGGCAGCAGATCTTTCCCTTCACCGATTAAACGGTAGGCGCAGGTTGGCGGCAGCCAGTCAAACTTGGTGAGGTTCTCACGGGTAAGTTTGATGCAGTCCTCTTCAAGGTTGAAGCGATTTTCGTAATTGCGACACTGGCAAGACTTGATGTTCAACTGGTTGCAGGCAACGTTGGTGAAGTAAATCTCGTCCGTGTCTTCATCAATTAACTTATGTAAACAGCATTGCCCACAACCGTCGCACAAAGCTTCCCATTCGTCGTCAGTCATTTCAGGCAGCGTCTTTTGCTGCCAAAAAGCGAGTTGGGTCATAGTGGCATCCGGTTAAAATAAAATGAGGCTGACTATATAGACGCTTTGGGCGCCAGATGCAAGCAAAGTGCACTTAGCTGGCTGAATCGGCGCAGGCCCGGCGGTTAAATTACGCGGGTATTGAGCTTTCTGCCGTTAAGCGACACCTCAATACTGTCACCGGCGACCAGCGGCCCTACGCCCTGAGGCGTGCCAGTAATAACAATATCGCCCGCACGCAGCGTAAAAAAACGACTCATAAAGGCGATCAATGGCAAAATCGGGGTCAACATATCCCGCGTGTTGCCCTGCTGACGCACCTCGCCGTTGACACTTAACTGTAGTTCGGCCTGCTGCGCATCGCCAAGTTCAGCTACAGAGATAAAACCCGACATGGGACAGGAACCGTCAAAGCCCTTGGCTCTTTCCCACGGCTGTCCTTGCTTGATAAACCCGGCCTGTAGTTCTCTCAGCGTTAAATCGAGCGCAATCCCATAACCTGCTATCGCCTCAGCCACTCTCGCCTCAGTGGCCTGTTTCAGCGGAGAGCCTATCAACACCGCCAGCTCAATCTCATGATGCACCGCACCTAATTCCTTAGGCACTGCAATCGGTTGAAGAATGTCGCAAAGCGCGGTTTCAGGTTTAATAAAGACCAGAGGTTCGGCAGATTCATCATCACCGTTTTTATGACGGCGACCAGCCATTTCTTTAATATGCTCGGCGTAGTTGTTACCGACGCAAACAACTTTACTGACGGGTAATTCCAGAAGTGCACCCTGCCAATCACGATGCTGATACATAAGACTCTCCCTTTCACGCAGTGTTAATGGAAAGCGACACTTATTGAGCGCTGGCACCGGCGATATCATCGGCCATCATGCCTACGCTGATAGCGAAGTAATACGAACGGTTCCAATGCATGATGGTCCTAAAGTTATCGTAAACCAGAAATGCCCTGCCCTGATCCGAATCGGGGGTAATAACCCAGGCACGCATCACAGAAGCAGGTAAAGGTTTGCCATCGGCCGAGGTAATGCCTTTTTGCTGCCAGTCGCTCACGCTGCGCATCTGTTCGTTTTTAAGGCCCAGCAAAGCAGTATCAAATCCTGCAGGGAGTTTTATCTCCTGCCCCCACTCCTGATTGTTTTTCCACCCCTCGCTGGCAAGATAATTGGCGGTTGAGGCAAACACATCGTCAGTGTTGTTCCAGATATCAATTTTACCGTCACCGTCACCGTCAGCACCGTATCTGAGGTACGAACTCGGCATAAACTGCGATTGGCCCATGGCACCGGCCCACGATCCCTTCATCATTTCGCTGGTCGCCTTACCCTTATCAACAATAGTCAGCGCCGCGATTAACTCATTGGTGAAAAAGGCTTCTCGACGCCCCTCAAAGGCCAAGGTGGCGAGCGCTGAAAATACATCATCCTTTCCCTGTATCTTTCCATAACCGCTCTCCATACCCCACAGCGCAACGATATACTGCGGTTGAACGCCATAGTGACCGCTGGCGCGCTGCAAAGAGGCGGTGTTTTGCTGATAAAGGGCCTGACCTTGAGTAATTTTAGCCGCAGGAAGCACCCGACGAAGGTAGTCGTCGAGGGTAATTTTGTTTTCAAGCTGGTTCTTATCTGAACTGATTGCCCTGTCAATAAAATGTACGTTGGCAAAGGCGCTGTCTATTGTTGGCTGGCTTATTCCCTGCTGCCTGGCTTTTTGTTTTAATTGTTCAACATAGGCAGGAAACTCTGCGGGGTTTCGGCCCTCTTCTGCCAGGGTCGTTTGCCCAGCTTTAGGGGTAACCGGCGCGGCGGTGGATGAAGGCGCGGCGGGTGAAGCTACCGTCGCGGCGTGGTTTTTATCGTTGGCACAGCTGCTCAACATGACGGCGCCCATCGCCAGGGTAATTATCGACATTCTCATCGCGTGCTTCCTTTTATGGCGAACCTTTCGGCGAACTCTGTTCCACATAAAGTTTAACCTGCAGCAGCGCGAGAATGAATGCAAGCTGCCCGCCTCTCATTTTCATAAAAGGCGGGAAATGTCAGACTTTCCCTAGAATAATCTGATTATTTTTTGTCTGCATCCAGATGAAGATTTAATAAATTTTCAACCGGAGGAGGAACCTGGACGTAATAGCCTTGCTCGGTCAGCATCTGTTTGACTCTCTCAATGTCCGCGTTGGCTAATTTCTTGCGGGTGGCCAGATTTATCACCATCGCAAAGTCCGGCTTACCAAAACTTTTCATCAGTTCTTCAGGAACCTGCGTGAAATCGTCTTTTTTTTCGACATATAGGTAGGTCTGATCACGTTTAGTACTTCTATAAATTGCACAAAGCATTTTTTTAACTCTATTTTATTGGAACGGTGGCTTGCCTAGATATAGCGGTAACTATACCATGCATAACGTACATCGGAATATCGCCCCCCGTGTGGTATTCCGGGGATTTAAAGTTGCTGAGACTGAGTCAGGATAGATGTCACAATCGCCAATAGAACTAAAAGGCAGCAGTTTTACCTTGTCAGTTGTTCATTTATATAGTGCACAACCCGAGGTTATTCATCAGGCATTGCAGGAAAAGGTGGAGCAGGCTCCGGCTTTTCTAAAAAATGCCCCTGTTGTTATTAACGTTGCAGCACTGACTGGTGATGCAGACTGGAAAAACATTCAACAGGCTGTCGTTTCTGCAGGCTTTCGCGTTGTCGGCATCAGTGGGTGCAAAGATGAGCAGCAAAAACGTGCGATTTCTCGTACTGGTTTGCCGCTGCTGAGCGAAGGTCGTGCGAAGCGTGTCGTTGCTGAACCGCCGGCCCCGGTTGCCATTGTGCCGGATAACGCGCCCGCCAAAACGCGGATTGTCAGTTCGCCAGTCCGTTCAGGTCAACAAATTTATGCCCGTAACAGCGATCTTATTGTAACCAGCAGCGTAAGTGCCGGTGCCGAACTGATTGCCGATGGCAATATTCATATTTACGGCATGATGCGTGGTCGAGCTTTGGCCGGCGCTGCGGGTGATACGAATTGTCAGATTTTTTGCACCTATCTGGGCGCTGAGCTAGTCTCTATCGCAGGTCAGTACTGGTTAAGCGATCAAATCCCGTCCAGTTTTTTTGGACAGGCCGCGAAACTTAGCCTTCTGGATAACGTGTTAACCGTACAACCTTTATATTAAGTCTCTGCAACTTCTACCCTGAGGGGGATTGGGGCAGACACTACGACCTTTGACAAGGAATCCTTACATGGCACGCATAATTGTTGTTACATCGGGTAAAGGGGGCGTTGGCAAGACCACTTCAAGCGCTGCCATTGCTACCGGCCTGGCCCAAAAAGGCAAAAAAACCGTCGTCATTGATTTCGACATCGGTTTGCGTAATCTCGACCTGATCATGGGTTGTGAACGTCGCGTTGTGTATGATTTTGTCAATGTAATTCAGGGTGATGCCACACTGAATCAAGCACTTATCAAAGATAAGCGCACTGAAAATCTGTTTATTTTACCGGCATCACAAACGCGTGACAAAGACGCGTTGACCCGTGATGGCGTTGAAAAAATTCTGAATGACCTCGGTGAGATGGAGTTTGACTTCATTGTTTGTGACTCACCGGCGGGCATTGAAACCGGCGCGCTGATGGCTCTGTACTTTGCCGATGAAGCCGTCATTACCACTAACCCTGAAGTCTCTTCTGTTCGTGACTCCGATCGCATCCTCGGTATTTTGTCTTCAAAATCTCGTCGTGCAGAAAGGGGCCAGGATCCTATCAAGGAACACCTGCTCCTGACGCGTTACAACCCGGGCCGCGTGAGCCGTGGTGACATGCTGAGCATGGAAGATGTGCTAGAAATTTTGCGCATTCCTCTGGTTGGCGTTATTCCTGAAGATCAGTCTGTACTGCGCGCGTCCAACCAGGGCGAACCGGTTATTCTGGACCAGGAATCCGACGCGGGTAAGGCATACGATGACACCGTCAGTCGTTTGCTGGGTGAGGAACGCCCGTTCCGTTTTATTGAGGAAGAGAAGAAGAGTTTTCTGAAACGCCTGTTTGGGGGATAAACCATGGCCTTGTTAGATTTCTTTTTGTCCCGCAAAAAACCGACAGCCAATATAGCCAAGGAACGGCTACAGATCATCGTAGCCGAACGGCGTCGAGGGGACAGTGAACCCGCTTATTTGCCGGATCTTAAGCGTGATATTTTAGCCGTCATCTGTAAGTACATTCAGATTGACCCTGAAATGCTTCACGTTCAGTTCGAGCAAAAAGGCGACGATATATCGGTTCTAGAGCTTAACGTGACTCTACCCGAGTCGGAAGAAGCACCGAAATGATCGACGATGTATGATGGCCCCCTGTTTTTGGACAGGGGGAGTTATTACGGGTGCAATAAAAGCGCAACTAACAAGGTTTTACCGCGTCGGGGTTAAATTCTGCCAAATCCAAAAGATGTGGCGCGAAATTGCCCCCGTAGGGATCCAGTGACACAATATTAAAAAGATCTCGCAGCAATCTCAGATCGCGGCAATAAATCTTGCTGCAATTCGGGCACCGGCAGGACTGATAGTATGCGGCGTGCCCTCCTCCAGCGATAGCTGAACATCTACCCCAACCGCGTTGAGCCTTTGCTCCGCTGACTGGCTTTCTGTCCACGGGATAACTTGGTCAAACTTACCGTGGATCAGTAATACCTTAGTCGTATGCGAGGGTGTAAAAGGTTCAACAGAAGCAAGACGTCCTGAAAATGCCACCACAGCAGCAAGAGGAAAACGGTCATTGACCAATGCGTCCAGGGCCATAATCGACCCCTGCGAGAATCCAACCAGGATAACTTTATCTTTGACAGGATCTATCGCATTTTGCTCAAGAATGCCCCTTATCACGGCATCAAAATTTGGTCTTGCTGCTTCTACTCGTTGAGACCGATTATCGACAGTGACCCCTGAAATGCTAAACCATTGATGTCCAAACCCCTGATCAAAACGCATAGGCGCATTAGGGCTAACAAAAACGGTATCAGGAAGGACTTCTGCCCAACTCTGCGCCAAGGGCAACAAATCATCGCCACTGCTCCCGACTCCATGTAGCAATATCACTATTTTCTTGGTCATCGCGTCATCCTTATAATCCATACTGGCTTAAGTCTGGCCCAGCCGGAACAATCATATTTGGGGTGAGGGCTTTAATTAAATAATAGCCCTGCTTAATGTGGTCAATATTTACCGTATCGCAAATGCCTGGAATATCAAGAACAGGCTTAAGATAAGAATTTAAATAGCTGAATTCCCGCAGTTGATTCCGATTGCATTTAAATATGCCATGATAAGCAGCGTCAAAACGGATTAAGGATCGAATTGCGAGCGCGTCCGGTAGAGGTCGCATCTGCTTGAGTGTAAAGCTGATGGGCACAGTCCGCGCCGTTCAGCTCATTAGCTGGCGGACAGAGAGCAACTAACCCTAAGGACGATACCTCACTGTTCGCCAAGACGGGAACCATTTTTTTACTGCACAGCTTGTCACCCGCGACAAACGTCGGTAAGCGAGTAATACCCAGGCAAGCACAGGTCGCCTGCAGGCAGACCTCGACATTAGAGAACTTTAACCTGGCTCGGACCGCACACTCTTGCACCTCGTTGTTACTGTCAAGAAAGGGCCATTTAAATGCGTCGCGAAAATTCGTATCAACAATGCATTCATGACTTAATCATTGCTGCCATGACTCAGGCGCCACTTGTTCGCTTTAATTGGCGGGAGCAGATATTCTTACTTATCCGGTGGAGGATTGCTTCAAGCCGCATCCTCCCCCTAATTACCCTTATTCTGCCAGCTGTTTGATAAGTTGTGCCGCGGTCGCCGTTGAAGACGTCGGGTTTTGACCGGTGATCAGCAGGCCGTCGCTGACAACATAAGAACTCCAGTCTGCCCCTTTGGAATAAATTCCGCCTTTGGCAATCAGCTCGTCTTCGACCAGGAAAGGCACCACGTTAGTCAGGCCAACCGCTTCCTCTTCCGTGTTGGTAAAGCCGGTCACTTTTTTGCCTTCAACCAGCGGTTTGCCCTCCGGCGTTTTTACGTGACGCAGAACGCCAGGCGCATGACAAACCAGAGCAACGTGCTTGTTTGCCGCCAGGAAGGCTTCAATCAGCGCGATTGAATGCGCGTCTTCAGCCAGATCCCACAGGGGACCGTGACCGCCAGGGTAGAAAACAGCGTCGTAGTCGGACTGTGATACGCTATCGAGGCGAACCGTCGTCGCGAGCTGCGCCACAGCCTCAGCGTCGGCCTCGAAGCGATGAGTTTGTTCAGTCTGGAAATCTGGCTCATTGCTTTTAGGATCAAGTGGCGGGTTGCCGCCTTTGGGCGAAGCCAGTGTTATCTCGGCGCCAGCGTCTTTAAACGCGTAGTAAGGTGCAGCCAGTTCTTCCAGCCAGAATCCCGTTTTACGTCCAGTATTACCCAGCTGATCATGTGAAGTCAGAACCATAAGAATTTTCATTGTAAGTCTCCTGCTTGGTGGGTTAAGTGCCACTATTAGACCAGTCGTATAGTTAAGCGTTTAAAAAAAAGCGCCTTCATCAGCGCCGCGTATTTCCCTCAGCGGGAGATACATGAATGTATTTGGCATGGTCGAGTCGACTCAGCATACTGTTGATAATTCACACAGTGAATATCAACGATCTATTGTTCTTTGGCTGCGTCCATGCACTTAAGCTAACAGCTAACAGACCAGTCGTCTATAAATTTATAAAAATATTTATCTGCCCTAATTTACCCTGCGCGCTTCGCTAAGGTAGGCTCCCCTCTTCCATCCACGCTAATAGGAAAACCATTGCATGTAGAGTCAGCATGGCGCGCAACCCCACCAAGACAGATAATCCTCTGCTTTAGATGTTCCACATGCTCAATTGGCCCTTTGTTTTCGAACTAACAACAGTGTCAGGAAAAAGGATAATCCCAGAGAGAGCGAGACTCCCATAAGGGCGTAAATGAAATAGGGGCCAATGTAGGCGGGTAGACTGAATATACTTGAGAGGATATAGCCATAGATTCTTACCCCAAAAAAGGCAATAAAAGCAGAGGCAACCGCGCTGGCAATGGTCACTGCAATAAACGCCTTGCGCTCACGGGCCAATACGCCAAACAATGCTGGCTCTTCAATGCCTAAAAGCCCGGAAATAGCCGCAGAGAGAATAATAGCACTGTCCGCGCTATGACGTTTTATAAACCAAATAGCCAAAGTTGAACCGGTAATCGACATATTGGCCATGAACATCATCGGCATGAGCATATCGTATCCGAGGTCGCTGAAGTTTTGTAATGCGATAGGTGTCATCGCATGATGCATACCGGTGAAGACCGCGAGTGGCCTTATAGTTCCCACGATTAATCCCGCCAATACTGGCGATAAAGTAAACAGACTTTGCACGCACCAGGCTAACCCTTTACCAAACCACACCCCGGCAGGACCAATAACCGTCAGGGCGACCAGTGCACTAATAAACAGCGTGAGCGTAGGCGTAACGACGGTTTTTAAGACATCTGGCATATATTTATCGACAAAACGATGGATATAACTCATTGCGAGAATAGAGAAAATAATGGGTAAAACGCTGGCAGAATAATTCATCACTGATACCGGTAAAAGCCCTGCAAACCAGTAAATATCCGTTGCACCGGCTTGATGACCGGCTAATGCCTTAGCGGCCTCAATAAGTGTCGGGTACATCAGGCATGCGGCAACGGCGGCAGCAATATACTCGTTAGTCTTGAACATTTTTGCAGCAGAAATAGCCAGGAAAAATGGCAGAAAATAAAATACCCCGCTTGAAATAATATCCAGAATAACGACTGTTTCACTTTTTGCAGAGATTATATTCAACGCTATAAAACCTGCTAGCAAGCCTTTTATCATGCCAGCCCCGGCAATCGCCGGCACAATGGGTCCAAATACGCCCGATACCGTATCCATGAGCAAAGCCACTACCCCACGGGACTTTAGCTTACGCTCGTTATTATCAAGCTCGACGGTATTACTGGTTATATTATCTAGCCTGTCCTGAATTTTTTGATGCCAGTGATTAACGTTAGGACCTATTACAATTTGAAATTGACCATTTTGAAACTGAGCACCCAATACTCCCGGTAACTTTCTTATTTCATCCTGATCGACGTTGTTTTCACTTTCGACCTCAAATCGCAGACGTGTCATGCAGTGCCAGGCGTTGACAATATTTTCGCCGCCACCCATCAGTGACAAAACACTTTCTATTTTTGAATCTACATCACTGACGGCAGTATTATTTTTATTCGTATAAGCGTCGGTAAGAATATCCATAAAAACTCCTGAAAGGGGGATAACCCAGGTAATAATGGATAAAGCTTACCCGTTGAGGCTGGTGATAACTTGTGAATAAATATGATGCGAGTCACAGATTCTGCTCAACTTTAGTCATTATGAGCCGTTATCTAGAATTGGTCCGTTTTTTCTCATCATGACACGCGAAAACCATACCAAAATAAATAGCTGGAAATTTACGCCACAATGCGTTGATAATTATGCCCATGAGATAAAATTATTTATCAGGAGCAACCATGGACCCGACCCTTATAACCGGACTCGAATGCATAATAACCAAGCCCGATAGGCACAATCTTGTCACCGTTAAGGTTTGTACCGATAAAGGCATTACGGGCTATGGGTGTGCTACGTTTCAACAACGTCCATTAGCGGTAAAAACGATGGTCGATGAATATCTCAAGCCTCTACTCTTGGGCCGCGATGCGAATAATATTGAAGATCTGTGGCAAATGATGATGGTCAATGCCTACTGGCGCAACGGTCCCGTTATCAATAATGCCGTATCGGGCGTTGATATGGCGCTGTGGGATATCAAAGCTAAAATTGCCAAGATGCCACTCTATCAATTATGGGGGGGGAAATCGAAAGATGCCATCGCGGTTTATGGCCATGCCACAGCGGATACCTTAGAGGGGCTTTATCCTCAAATCGATAATATGCTCAAGAACGGTTACAGGCATATAAGGTGCCAATTAGGGTTTTATGGCGGCACTCCTGAAAATCTGCATGCGACTCGCTCTCCAATTCAAGGGGCTTATTACGATCAGGACGAGTACATCGATAATACTGTTTTGATGTTTAAAGCATTACGTGAAAAATACAATAATACTTTCCATATACTGCATGATGTTCATGAGCGGTTATTCCCACATCAGTGCATTCGCTTGGCTAAGGCGATTGAAAAATATAATCCGTTCTATATTGAAGATATTATCTCCCCACAGCAAAGCGGCTGGTTGCAACAAATCCGTCAACAAACGTCCGTACCTTTGGCGATGGGTGAATTGTTTAATAATCCCGCCGAGTGGCAAGATTTGGTGATTAATAGACGCATCGACTTTATTCGTTGCCATGTGTCCCAGCTCGGGGGGATTACTCCTGCCATAAAACTGGCTATTCTATGCCAAAACTTTGGTATTCAGTTGGCCTGGCACGGTCCACCGGACATGACCCCTATCGGCGCAGCGGTAAATACACACCTTAATATTCATCTTCACAACGCGGCAATACAGGAGTTTATTGCCCCTGGTGAAAAAACCTTAAGTGTATTCCCGGGTGCCCACCGTTCCGCCGACAATGGATATCTCTATGCTAATGAACAACCTGGGATAGGCGTTGAATTATGTGAAGCAACGGCCGCCCAATATCCGCTTGAATACCGTCCGCATGAGTGGACTCAAAGCCGGTTACCTAACGGTGCAATCCATACACCTTAAATAGATGACCTGCGCATAATATTTTCGTGATTAAAGGGAATGCTAAAAGTGCAGTCATAATCGATATCAATGATATCGGTTAAAATAAATATCTCTCCCGTATTCAGGACTCCGCGACTGTTGATGTGCATAGCAGGGAGTCCTCGACGACACTTGAGTAATTCCGCCTGCTCTTTGCTGATTATCACTGATCGGTAACGGGTAATATTATGCGAAACACTCAAACCTCTATCAATGAGATATTTTTGCAAAGAGCTTTCAATTATTTTCTGATTCAGAACGGGCAAGGTGTCAACAGGTATGATTGAGTTATCAATTTGCACACATCTTTGAGCAATAAATCGAAGCCGACAGAACTGCCATACATAGGCCCCTACCGAAAGGTTGAAAATAATTTGTTGTTCGGCTGAGGCCAGTGTTTTATGGAGCGTTACGAGCTTATAACGCATTTCATCGAATCGACTTTTCGACACTGAATTATAAATCAGCGGATTATTTTTCACCCGCTCATTGATGAAGATCCCTGAACCTGGCAGGACGCTTATTATCCCAATACTGATTAAGTGTTCAATAGATTTTCTAATCGTCGAACGCGCCACCCCATACTCCTCTGCAAGCTTGCGTTCAGAAGGCAGTTTTGTGAGTGCAGCGCCTTGGTATTGATAAATTTTACTCAGAAGATCTTGAGATATAAAATCCTGCTTTTTCATGATGTTACCAAGATAATCCAACTTGAAGGAAATAATTTTCCAGTCTTTCCACGTCTTTAGACGTCACTATGGCACCAATATAACCGTCAGGCCGCACTAAAATCCATTCCCCCGCAGTGAGACCATAGGCATCAAGAAAATGCCCGGCGTTATCATTGAGGTCACCTTCTGCACTGAATCGATAAACATGCAGCCCTGCAGGCTGTTTTAACGCAGCCGCATCGCACTGGTAAGTCAGGAGTGTCCAGTGCGATCCTTTAAATAAATCAAATAATCTTATCGGTTGCCCTGCTGGTGTACTGACTGGCGCATCTGGCGCGCGGTCGCCTGCATGCAATATGCGCTCATGCCCGAGAGTTTCGAGAGACAATGAGGATTCAGGATAGCCTATATCCAGCTGTTGTACCTCACGGCCTCGTCGCATCTCGCCCTGCTTCTGTGCGTCGAGCAACTGCGTTGCCAGACCTAACATTACCGCCGCCACCGGTCGGCGCTCTTCATTATAAGTATCGAGCAGTTCGTCAGGCGCGCCCTGAGCAGCTGCGGCAAGTTTCCATCCCAGATTATAGGCATCCTGCACGCTAGTGTTTAGACCCTGCCCTCCGGTCGGAGGATGAATATGAGCAGCATCACCGATAAGAAATACGCGCTCTGAGCGATAGGACTCAGCCAACCTGGCATTCATTTTGTAAGCAGATGCCCAGGATACGGATTGGATCTTAATATCACTGCGCCCTGTGCGATCGGCGACCATCGCCGTGAGTCCTTCGGCAGAAAGGTCAGGTTCTTCGTCGAGAGTAGCAGGTGCCTGTATTTGAAACATTTCGGTACCGGCGAGTGGACAAATCATCAACATACGCGCCTTATCGCTCTGGTTAAAACAGTGCCAAACATCGCGAGTCAGGCCCGTCAGCTGAGTATCAGCCACGAGGGCTTGCATACCGAGACTTTTGCCTGGGAAGTCGATGCCTAGCGCATGACGCACGAAACTGCGACCGCCATCGGCACCCACCAGCCAGCGCACGCGGAAAGCCTCTTTGCCAGCGCAACCAGAAAGATGCACCGTTACCCCCTGCGAGTCCTGCTCGAATCCGGTTAACTCGCGGTCAAATTCGGGCCGGTGGCCTAGCTCTTCAAGGCGCTGACGCATCATGCCCTCAGTCATAAATTGCGGCAGCATCAGCGGCTGTTTATAAGGCTCTGCAGGTGTAGGATCCTTACGTTCCATAATATCGGATTCAGCGAAGCTGCCGTCATCAAGGTATTTGCGCAGTGGAGGATAGGCGTCACCGGCGGCAACTATCCGCTCAAGAATGCCGAGGTCTTGGAAAATTTCCTGGGTGCGAGGCTGAATGCCCTTGCCGCGTGAGCCGCCGAACGGCACAGCCATTTTTTCAACCAGTCGGAAAGAGATCCCCCGTCGGGCAAGATCTATCGCCAGTGTTAAACCAGCCGCACCGGCACCACAAATGAGTACGTCTACTGAAAATTGCTCTGCCATTTTTCTCTCCATATGTGTATTATGCACACAATAATCAGAGGAGAAACAGCTTGTCAATAAAAAGCGTGCAAAATACACCCATTAACATTCAATTGCGTGAACTCCATGGAGCCTTGGTTGAAATTGTTGGCGTGATGAATCGCCCTCAACGCGACGAAGCCATGGTAAAAGAAGCCGGTATTTCACTTGACCGGGCATTGTTCCCGCTGTTGGTACTCGTCGAGCGCCTTGGCCCGATTGGCGTGGTCGAACTTGCTGACCGCGTTGGCCGCGATTACACCACGGTCAGTCGTCAGATTGCCAAGTTAGAAACCTTGGGCCTCGTCGACAGGCAGGGAAAAGCCACTGACCGCCGCGTCAGAGAATCGATTATTACCCAAAAAGGCAAAGCGATGACCGACAGAATAGATGAGGCCCGCGAAAGAATTGGGCAGGCTATTTTTGCGAATTGGGACAGTGAAGATGTCACTGACCTTGTGCGGTTGATGCGCAGATTTGCCGAAGATATCAAGCAGAGTGATTAGCAGGCTCGGACATAAAACACGTTGCCCTCTTATCATTTAAAGGACTATGTTGCCGCTCTCACTGATAGTTTCGCGGTGACATGCCAACCACAGGTTTACATGCATTGCTAAATGCACTTTCTGACGTATAGCCCAGTGTAACAGAGAGCGCTAATAACCCAGAGCGGCATAGCAACCCCCGACGTACTTTACGGGTTCCTCTGTCTCATCCAGCGAGCATTCGCTTGCTGAGAACAAATTTGCCGCGTTAACCCCTACCTTGTTTAGTAAACACCCAAGCCGCCCTATGACTGTTTTCACAAAAACGTTATCTGCCTGCTTATCGATCAGATTGTGGCTTGCTTGCCGCATTCTTCCCTTATAAGTTACTCAGCATCAGCAAAGAGAATCATAAGGGGCATGCTGCAGGCATCGACAGTATTGTTTGCAGATAGCACCTGGAAAATGGGGAATACCAACAAGATGGCTAATATTCGTGACGTTGCTCGGCTGGCCGGTGTTTCTATTAGCAGCGTCTCTAATCTTTTGAATAACCGCATTAGCCATATGAGTAATGCAACCCGCTTAAGGATTGAACAGGCGATGAGCGAGCTTGGCTACAACCCCGTAAAAGCCGCGGTTCCGCTTAATGACGGTCAGGCAAAGATCATCGGCCTGCTGGTGCCCTCTATCGTCAATCCCAGCTTTTCGGCACTGGCTCACGAAGTGGATTTATCTGCCCGAGCGTACAATTATCGCGTACTTCTCGGCAACTCCTACCGTCAGGAAGATGAGGAGCGCGCGTTCATTGAAGATATGTTTTCTCACGGCGTACTCGGCATCATTGTGGCTGCGAGCGATATCCGCCAAACCCATTTTGTTCGGGCAGCTGAAAAGGGAATGACTATTGTCAGTTATGACAATAGGTTTCCGGAGACTACGGCGAGCGATACACGCATTTTTGACAGTGTGTCGATGGACAATACCCGTGCGGGATATCTTGCAGCTCAGCATCTGGTTGAACGCGGCTGTAAAAATATCATTTTTGCGACCGAATCCACGCTCACGATGAGTCGCAGTCACAAAATCGATGGTTTTTTGACTGTATTAAAAAATCAGCGTTTGTCACTCCACGAAAGAATTGTCGAGGGCAAAGCCTGCAGTGAATATGGCGACACGGAAATGTTCGAGCTGGGTTTGGCACTGACCGCAAAAGTGTTGGCCATAACGCCCTTTCCAGAGGGCATTGTGGCCATTAATGATGCACTCGGTATTGGACTGATGACCGGACTTCGCGCCGCTGGGGTGCAGGTTCCTCACGACGTCTCGATTGTCGGCATTGATAATATTTCACTATCTGCCTTTGCAGAACCCGGACTGACATCAGTTATGCCACCTCAGTCAGAAATGGCTCAGGTTATGGTTGAACGTATCATAAGCCGACTCAATGACCCTTCTCTGCCGCCCGGAGAGTTTCTCTTTCCCCCGACTTTAGTGTGCCGTCAATCGGTAAAAGTGACCGCCGCCTGATACTACTTTTGCCCTGAAATAACGTAGCAACACGCAGTAAAAAATCATGTCGACGAAGAGCGATTAATCTTTGTCAGGATAAGTATTAGCCAAATTCGGAAACAGCTTATTATGAATAAAAGAACAGTGCAGGATATTGAGCGCAGCACAATAAGGAAATTGACGCTGCATATTGTCCCCTTGATGACGCTATTATATTTTCTGGCATTCCTTGACAGAAACAATATGGCGTATGCAGCAATGGCGTTGGAAAACAGTTTAGGATTAACCGCATCTGCTTTTGGATTCGCATCTGGAATATTTTTTATTGGTTATTTCATTTTTGAAATCCCCAGCAATGCAGGAACAATTAAGTTCGGCCCACGCATTTGGTTTGCGCGAATTCTAATTTCATGGGGGATATTCGCCACCCTGCTTGCTTTTGTTAAAACACCAACTGAACTGTATATTTGTCGCTTTATGTTAGGCGTCTGCGAAGCAGGTTTCTTCCCCTCTGTTGTTTATTATTTTACCGTTTTCTTTCCACAGAAATATCGCACGAAAATCCTCGGGATGTTTATTATCGTACAGCCGCTGTCAAATGCCCTTGGCTCACCCCTCTCTGGATTCATTCTCAACATTGACCACAGCTGGCTAGGGTTTGAGCCATGGCAACTGCTGTTTATTATTGAAGGTGCGCCACCGATTATTATTGGTTTGCTGATCCCGTTTCTGATGAAAAATTCCCCAAAAGAGGTGGGTTATCTCGACGTGGAGGAAAAAGCCTGGCTGATGGACAGCACCACCCGCTCCAAGTCTGGTTCAAAAATAACGCTAGCCGACTTCCTGAAAGGAATTAAAAATCCCAAATACCTGCTCTACGCCATGCTTAATTTCGGCATGGTGTGCGGAATTTACGGCTTTGGCATGTGGCTGCCTTCGATTATTACGTCAATTTCTGGTGACAATATTTTCCAGGTCAGCCTGCTGGCGCTAATTCCCTACGGACTGGCTGCACTGCTGGTTTATCCGTGGAGTCTGTGGGCCACTAAAACAAAAAAACTCGGCATATTCGCCGGTCTCAGTATGGTGGTTGCGGCGTGTGGACTGGTGGGAGCAATCATTTTCTTTAAATATAACGTGTTTATTTCACTCTCTTTTTTAAGCATTGCCGCCGTTGGGATCTACACAGCCGTGCCCCCCTTTCTATCGATGCCAGCCAATATCTCGACCGGTGCCGCGGCCGCCGCGGGACTAGCCGTGGTGAACTGTATCGGAAATCTCGGCGGTTTTTTCGCCCCTTATGCGGTAGGCGTTATGAAAGATATGACCCACAGCAATACACCGGGACTGGTTTTCTTGTCTTTGAGCCTGCTGATAACCGGTCTGGTCTGTATTTTCTACTGCGCCAGACAGCGTGAAGGCGTCATTAATTCTTAATTAAAATAAATTTTAAATTTACATCAATTACATAGGAGTAAATCATGGGCAAGCTTACAGGTAGGAAAGTTTTTATTACCGGCGCTGAACAAGGCATTGGTCGCGCAACCGCCGAACAGTTAATCAGAGCAGGCTGCGATATCTATCTTCACTATCACAGCGATGAACAAGGTCCGAAAGCCTTGGTCGAATTGGCACAATCGCTGGGGCAACGCGCTGCCTATCGCTATGCTGACCTTATTGCTACCGATGATGCCGAGGGCTGTGTGTTGGCCGCCGCTGAATTTCTGGGTGGCATAGATATCCTGGTTAATAACGTCGGCGGTATTGTGGGTCGAAAATGGCTGGGCGAAATAGACCGCCAGTTCTGGCAAACGGTTCTGGACGTTAATATGACCACCCTACTGAATGTCACCCAGGCAGCCCTGCCGTTATTAAAAGCAGCGCCAGAAGGTGCCAGCATCATCAACCTGGCTTCTCTGGCGGGTCGCGCAGGGGGTCATTCTGGCTCTCTGGTTTATTCTGCGACCAAAGGGGCGGTACTGACCTGGACACGCTCTTTGGCAGCGGAACTGGGCGAATATGGCATTCGGGTCAACGCCGTTGCTCCGGGGCTTATCTTGGGCACGCGTTTTCATGCACGCCATACCACCAAAGAATCGGCCGAAGAAACAATCAATAGTATTCCACTGGGCAGAGCAGGTACGCCGGAAGATGTAGCAAGTGTTATTACCTTCCTCGCCGCGCAATATGATGGTTTTGTGTCGGGTGCCACCATTGATATCAACGGTGGAAGTTATCGCATGTAAGCAACCTGCAGGCAGCACGCTGCGGCTGCCTGCATTTTCAGAGAATCAAGATGATTAAATCCACTATCATTCATCCAGAATTATTATATGCTCTGGCAAAATGTGGGCACAAAACCCAAATTTTAATCGCCGACAGCAACTATGCGTTTGTCACCAATGCGCCGCAAAATGCAGCGATCGTTTACTTAAACCTGTCGCCCGGAACTCTCTCGGCCACGCTGGTTCTGGAAAAAATACTCACCTGTATTAACGTGGAAAAAGCCACGTTAATGTCCTACCCGCAGGATTTTATTAACACTATCGATATCGAATATAGGCAACTGCTGCCCGAAAGCTGCCCTATTGGTTATCTTGCACGCGAACCGTTTTATGCCGCGGTAAAGTCTGACCACACGTTGCTGGTTATCGCCACCGGTGAACAGCGGCGGTTCGCGAATATATTACTGACGGTTGCTCCGGTCATATAACGCGACCGCCGCTTTTAGGGGCGATGAAGATCCGGTCATTCGACCTGCACTCTGGCAGGTCTGATTGAGAGTAAAAAGAGCCTGAAAACAGTTGATTCCTGCGTAACGGTGAGTATTGTTTGATAAGTAAAAATACTCACTTCTCTGAGGAAAAAAATGTCTGAGCAACACGTCGATATCGGCATCGCTATTCATCAAGATCTCAACGGGATTATGCAATTACTGGAAGAGAATCTCGCCTCTAACGGTGGCACGCTTTCTGCCACTGTTCCAAGAGAAACGGTCGAGGCTATGATGGATGACATGCCGCTCATTGTGGCCCGTCGAGGCAGTGAAATTGTTGGCTTTTTAATGACGTCGAACTTGTCACGCAACGCTAACATTCCGGTTGTTAAGGCGATGCTTTCTGCTTATCAGGGCCGTGAAAATGCCTACATCTACGGGCCCATCTGCGTAAGTCAATCAACAAGAGGTCAGGGACTGGCCAAAAAGTTGTTTAATGCGTTGAAAAAAAAGCTTAAAGGCAGGGAGGGCATCCTGTTTATTCGCAACGATAACGGCCCGTCAATTCAGGCCCATAAAAGTATGGGAATCAACTCGGTTGCCGAGTTTAAATTCAACGATGCCGATTACACTGTTTTTTCATTTATTGGCTAAGGTAGCTTTTAGCCCCCCCTTCGGGGAGGCTTAGGGTCGAGGCAATATCGACCCTCACGCTGAATAAATAATTAAGCTAATCAATACTGCGCCAAAATCTCGGCCAGTCGCTCTGCGAGCAGTTTACCGCGCCATCCACTCACCAGTTCCGGCTGATGCTCTTTGGTTTTAAGCTGCCAGTGCTCATTAAGCATCTGGTTAATTTGACGGCGTGAAGCCAGCAGTTCAACGCTCAATCCGGTCTCTTCACTGACAGTCTGAATCAGTGCTTTAATATCTTTAAAGACCTTCTTGTAGCCTGGCTGGTCAATCAAATTGGCAATCGGTGCAGGCAGCGCCGAATCGTTGACCGTTTCAGCCTCGGCCACCAGCGCCAGCAGCGTACGCCCGTGATAACGGATCTCAGGTCCGCTAAGGCCAAGCGCCTCAAGCTCGCCCAACGATTTTGGTTGATAACGAGCCACCTGCCACAGGTTCTCTTCACGCACCACAAAGTTTACGGCCAAATCACGCTGACGGGCCTGAGTCAGGCGCCATGAGGCCAGTTTTTGCAAACAGGCCAACTGGCGAGGACGCAGTTGCCAGGCATTGCCAATTTCGAGATAGGCCAGTTCAGGCTGGAGTACTTCCTGTCGGCGACGGCAAAGAGACAGGCATTCATCCAGAGCCGCGTCTATCCAGCCAGCCTCAATGGTTTCCTGCTGAAGCTGGCGCGCAAGCGGCAGCAAATATAGTACGTCGGCAGCGGCATAATCACACTGCTTTTGGGTTAATGGCCTGGCCATCCAGTCGGTACGGGACTCGCTTTTGTCCAGCTCGATTTGCGTAGTTTCAGCGACCAGGCGGGCAAAACCGCAGGAAAGCGGACGTCCGCTAAAGGCAGCCAAAATTTGACTATCGATAAACGGGACGGGCAACACGCCAAAGGCATTGAGGAAAACTTCGAGGTCTTCACTGCCTGCGTGCAAAAATTTGACCACGTTTTTGTCGGTCAATAAATCAATAAACGGCTGCCAGGCCGTAATCGGCAAGGGGTCGATAAGCGTTAGGTTTTCACCATCATAAAGCTGTATCAAACCCAGCTGTGGATAGTAAGTACGGGTTCTGACAAATTCGGTATCAAGCGCAATTTCGCTAAACTGTTGCGCCTGCTGACAAACCTTTGCCAAGTCTTCATTGCTAACGATCAACTGATAATTCAAAGCTTTTTCTCTTTTCGCTGTTAGAAACCGGGTCGGCATGCTTCCTGCCGCCGGGAATTAGAAAACAATTACTGCTTCGCGTTACGTGCATTATAACGTGAAAACGCCGGACTTAATCCGGCGTTGAGTGAAGGCGGCATTTGGTTGATGTAAAAAGCAGCGTTTTGGCCTCAGGCGGCGTTTTGCCTGTCTGGCGCTTTCGGCTTACTTTCTTCATCACGCAGCTCACGGCGCAAAATCTTACCCACGTTTGATTTCGGCAGCTCGTCGCGAAACTCTACAACTTTTGGCACTTTGTAGCCGGTAAGATTGCGCCGACAGTGGTCGAGCAACTCTTCAACCGTCAGTGAAGCATCGCGTTTAACCACGCAAATCTTGACCTTTTCGCCGGTTGATTGGCTCGGAACACCTATGGCCGCAACCTCAAGCACTTTGGCATGCTGCGAAACAACCTCTTCTACTTCGTTCGGGTATACATTAAAACCTGAAACCAGAATCATGTCTTTTTTACGATCAACGATACGTAAAAAACCCTCTTTGTCCACTGTAGCGATATCTCCGGTTGAGAGCCAGCCATCTTTTAACACTTCATCGGTGGCTTCTGGCCGCTGCCAGTACCCCAGCATCACCTGAGGGCCCTTCACCTGCAGCTCTCCCGGCTCACCCAGTGCGACTTCCTGCCCGTTATCGTCAACTAAACGAATTTCGGTAGAAGGTACAGGCAGGCCGATACTGCCGCTGTAATGCTTAAGGTCATACGGGTTACCGGTCACCAGCGGTGCGCATTCAGTCAGGCCATAGCCTTCAAGCAGATGATGGCCAGTGAGTTGCTCCCAGCGGTCGGCCACGGATTTTTGTACCGCGGCCCCCCCGCCGACGGAAAGCCGCAGAGGGGAGAAGTCGAGCTTTTTAAACTCTTCGTTATTAAGCATGGCGTTGAACAACGTATTCACGCCGCTAATTGCCGTAAACGGATAGCGTGCCAGCTCTTTAACCAGGCCCGGAATATCACGCGGATTAGTAATAAGCAGGCTGCGGCCGCCCAATTCTATAAAGAACATACAGTTAATAGTCAGAGCAAAAATATGATAGAGCGGGAGTGCCGTCACAATAAGCTCCTGCCCCGGGCGAAGCAAAGGACCGTAAGCGGCCTTGCACTGCTCAAGATTCGCCTGCATGTTGCGGTGGGTCAGCATCGCGCCCTTCGCCACGCCAGTGGTGC
Source organism: Rouxiella sp. S1S-2 (assembly GCF_009208105.1). Taxonomy (NCBI): domain Bacteria; kingdom Pseudomonadati; phylum Pseudomonadota; class Gammaproteobacteria; order Enterobacterales; family Yersiniaceae; genus Rouxiella; species Rouxiella sp. S1S-2. Next base: position 2,348,760 of record NZ_WFKL01000001.1, on the reverse strand, counting down.
CACCGGTGTATTGTAAAAATGCGATATCATCATTGATAACGTCAGGCTTAACATACTGCATACGGCGGCCAAGCTGGATGACGCTGCGAAAAGAGATAGCGTTGGGCAAATGGTATTTTGGCACCAGCCGCTTGATATATTTAACGACAAAGTTAACCAGCGTAGCCTTGGCCGGCGAAAGCTGATCACCCATACGGGTGAGAATAACGTGCTTTATCTGCGTGTTGTACACCACTTTTTCAAGGGTGTGGGCAAAGTTAGACACAATCACGATAGCACTTGCGCCGCTGTCGTTTAGCTGATGCTCAAGTTCGCGCGGCGTATAAAGTGGATTGACGTTGACGACGGTCAACCCCGCTCTCAGCGCACCAAAAAGCGCAATCGGGTACTGCAGAAGATTAGGCATCATCAGAGCTATACGGTCACCCTTCTTAAGCCCAAGCTCATTTTGTAGATAGGCAGCGAACGCGCGGCTGCGCTCCTCAAGCTTGCGGAAGGTCATCACCTCGCCCATGTTGATAAACGCCGGATTATCCGCGTAGCGAAGCACTGCGTTTTCAAACATCTCGACCAACGAGCTGTAGCGGTTCGGATCGATGTTTTCAGGAACATCCGCCGGGTAACGTTTTAGCCAGACCTTTTCCAAGGTATCACTCCTGATTTCATTATCTACGCGCTCTCAATGACGCACTTTTACCACACCCTTAACAATATTTTAACTCATCTTACCAGCTAAGCTTTAAACAATGTTTAGGTTGAGAGGCCGGTCACTAATTTCAGCCCGCTCCTGATGGAAAAACTAAGATTGCCGTTTAAATCGGCTATTAACAAAACGCGAGAATCCATTCGATTTACGAAGTATAACGACTAATACTCATCAACACCACGCAGGGTCCGGGTTATTTGTATAAGCGGAGTGCATAAAAGTTAATTACCTTACTCAATGAATCAAGACCATTCACCGCCCTTATTAATAACCCTACGCAAAGGTTACTCATCCAAAATAATAACAAGTTAAAAATCCTCTTCTATTTTATAAATACAGCAAGGGTGTTACTTGATTAATTAAAACCCACTAATAAAATAACGTTATTTGCATACTAAGATTCATGAATGCAAGCTTAACCGTTGGTCTATCCAAATCCAACTATACAATATCATTACAACCAATTATTACTGATAAAAATGGCGACAGAAAGCCGCCAGATTGATGGATTTATAGAAAATATTTTTGATATGAAATAGTGAGCCGTTGTTATTTAAGAACTTAATTTCATCAAATTAATGACTTGCCAAACCATAAGGAATGGATGAGCCACTTTCTATATAGCTCACCCATGATTGTAAGTTCTCGATCATTATTCTTGCAGTATTAATGTTTAACGTAACAATAATATCTTTTGCCGACGGTAATGTTTCACCCTCATCTAGGCAGTATTCAAAGTGAAGGCCAAAGAAAAAATCCGCAGAGTTTTGAGTATCTTCAGGCGTAATACTTACCGTACTCCAAGAGGCAGGCAGCATCATATCTTTTATTGGGTTTTCATTCATTTTCACGTTCCTGTGAGAGTGGATATTTACCTGCACTGTGTTAAAAAACTTGCAGGGCCACTTATAGTATTACAGAAAAATGACTAATGGCGTAAAATTGAAGCAATAAGTTAATTAAAGGTTGATAAAGGTCAAAATTAAACGCAAATAAATCAAGTGGGTGATAACTCCCACCTGATGATAATTCAACTCGCCTTACCACGCACCACAAGTTATTTCTTTACCGGCGGTGGACGTATTTGAACCGCCCGCTGCGGATGATTCTGCGCGGGCGGTGGGGTGTGGCTCGCAGGCGGTCCATGTGGTGGAGGTGCCCCCTGCGGTGGTGAATTATTCTGTGACGACGGTTTCGACCCGTGCCGGGCCGGTGTCATACCACCCCCCCCACGCCGGGCCAAATCCTCGCCCCCACCGTGGATCATAAGGGCCTCCGTATCCCCAACCCCAAGGTCCCATCGGCTGAGGTGGCATCACCACTTCTTTCACTTCTCTCCAGCGTTTATAACCGTTTACGTTGAGCGTGACAAACCGATAAGGGGCATTGCCAATGGTGCCATTTTCAGCACCCGTAATCGGCCCCACTACCGTTACCAATTGATTGCGGAAATCGACTGGGTCGAGGAAACCGTTGTAGTAAGCCACAATACGTCCGATTGAAGGCTCACCCAACACAGGCGCTGCACTTGAATCCAGTGGTACGGCGGCGATTTCGAGTCGCGTACGATTTTTATCATTAGCCACCGAGACAACACGGCCACCAAAGCGCGCTTCCTGGCCAACATAAATTTGCGGTGCACCCTGCACGGCCACCAGGTTCATCTGCGGCGTTTCAGTGGTGCCGCGAATTGAATCCGGCACCGTAACACAGCCGGAAAGCAGCAAAACACTGAGGCCAACTGCCAAGGCGACACTTTTTTTGCTTGCGAACATCTTACGCATGGTAAATACCCCTGGGTACATTATCTATTTTGACCACGATTTCATGCACAAGTTGCCGATACTTATCGGCCAGGAAGCTTTTTCCACGTCACCTCATTACGCAGGTAAGTCGGTTCAGCCTCTGCGGCATTGACCCTCACTCCCCTCTCCCACGCAACCAGCGCGAGAGGTAACATATCTTCCGCCTGTGGCAGCAACATATTACCGTTAACAAGTTCAACGGCTGTTGAACCTATTAGCTGAGGATAGGTTTGCCATCCGGTACCTGCTGTTGCCCAGCGGCCCTGAAGCGAGACCTCGTGCTCAGCCAGCTGTTGCGGTTTTAATACCGCTTCAGTGCTTTCACCTTCCCAAACACCAGAAGATTGACGGGTATATTTGCCCCAGTAAACCTCACCCATGCGCGCATCAATAGCCGTCAATACCTGCTCGGCACCGGTTTGTCGGTATGCGCCCTGCGCCATTGTTTGAAGGGTCGAGATTGGCAACACAGGCAATTCGGCGCCAAACGCCAGCCCCTGAGCGATGCCAATGCCGATGCGCACGCCGGTGAAGCTACCCGGACCGCGTCCGAAGGCCAGCGCATCCAGCTGATTAAGCGTCAGCCCAGCCTCTGCCAGAATCTGTTGAACCATGGGAAGAATACGTTGAGTATGCTCTCGGGCGCAGAGTTCAAAATAAGCCAGCGTTTCGCCATTTTCGGCTGACGTTGCCGTGTTGTACAACGCAACAGAACAGGCTTCGGTTGCCGTATCAATTGCTAAAATTCGCGTGGACATGCCAAACCTCAGGCGGGAAATAAAAAATAACATTGAGATACCCAAAATATTTCAACGCAGTGGGTATCGCGCAATCATAGCATATCAGCTCTTCTGCAAAAAACTGATTGCCTGCTCAAGCGAGCGGGTTCGCGGCGTCGGCGGCAGACTGTTAAGAAAAACTTCGCCATAGGGGCGCATCACTAACCGGTTGTCACAAATGACCATTACGCCGCGATCATCGGTATCGCGTATTAAACGCCCTACGCCCTGTTTGAGCGTAATGACGGCATCGGGAAGCTGCACCTCGTTGAAAGGGTCACCGCCGCGTAACCGACAGTCCTCGATGCGCGCCTTAAGCAAAGGATCGTCAGGCGAAGTGAAGGGTAATTTATCAATAATCACCAGCGACAATGTTTCTCCACGCACGTCGACGCCTTCCCAGAAACTGCTGGTTGCCACCAGCAGTGCGTTTCCAGCCTCGACAAATTGCGCAAGAAGCTGCCCTTTACTGGTTTCTCCCTGAACCAGCACCGGCAGCGTCATGCTGGCACGAAACGCTTCGGCCAACTCACGCATCATGAGATGTGAGGTGCACAGGAAGAAGCAGCGACCTTCATTGGCCTCAATCAGCGGACGCAGCATTTTCGCCAGCTGGCGTGAGCTACCCCGCTCGTTGGGCGAAGGCAGATAACGTGGCACGCAGAGCAGTGCCTGATTGGCAAAGTCGAACGGACTCGCCAGCAGCAATGTCTCCGCGCCTTCCAAACCCAGTCGCTGAGTGAAATGCTCGAGTTTTTCATTTACCGACAGGGTTGCTGAGGTAAACACCCAGGCCCCGGGCTTGTCTTCCATCAGCTCACGAAATTTATCGGTAACTGAAAGCGGCGTCAGGGCAAGGGTAAAATGACGCGAATTGCACTCGTACCAGTAACTGTAGCCGGGAACGTTGACATCTTTAAGGCGTTTGAGACGATTGCGGTAGAGCGTGGCGCGTTCAAAGGCGGCATCAAGCAGCGCAGAGCGGCCGAGTGAAAGCTTCATCACGTCATAGCAAAGTTCAAGTGCATCGTCGAGTAGCAACAGCGCACGCTGAATGCCGTTGTCGGCCAACACGTCACGCAGGTTACCGCGAAAACCAGGTTCGCCCAGCGCCAGTCGAAAATCTTGGGCACTCTGCGCCAACCGGTCGGCACTTTTCTGCAACTGCGCAGAGTCTCGCACTTCAGTGCGATAGGCAATGGTGATGTCTTTAGACAGGTCAAGCAGTTGGCGGCTTGAAAGCTGCTGCCCGAAGTACTGGCTGGCAATGTCCGGTATCTGGTGCGCTTCATCGAAGATCATCACATCTGCGGTAGGAATAAGCTCGCCAAAGCCGCTCTCTTTAACCACCATGTCGGCCATAAAAAGATGATGATTGACCACCACCACGTCGGCATCCATCGCCTTGCGCCGGGCTTTTACCACGAAACACTCTTTGTACATCGGGCAGTCGCTGCCGAGGCAGTTGTCGTTGGTGCTGGTGACCAGCGGCCAGACGTAGCTGTCTTCAGCCACCACGTTACAAGTGCTGATATCACCCTCTTCCGTCTTCGCCGACCAGCTGCGCAAATGCGCCAAATCGCTGAGTGACTGACTGGCCAATTCGCCCCCGGTCATAGACTGCTGATCGAGGCGTTCAAGGCAGAGATAGTTGGAGCGGCCTTTAAGCAGCGCCAGTTTACCTTTGAATTTCAGCGCGCTGGCCACTTTTGGTAGGTCACGGGAATAGAGCTGATCCTGCAGCGCTTTAGAGCCGGTCGAGATAATGACCTTTTTGCCCGAACGCAGTGCAGGTGCCAAATAAGCGTAAGTTTTGCCGGTACCGGTTCCTGCTTCGACCACTAATCCCTGCTTGTTTTTTATCGCCAGAGCAACGGCATTCGCCATCAGACGCTGTGGTTCACGGGGTTTGAAGCCCTCAATTTTCTGCGCCAGGGCGCCGTCTGTTGCGAAATCGTCTATCACGCTAAACCCACAGTAGTAGAATCAGCGCTGATTATGCCAATCCTTGCCCTCGCGTACCACCACCATCTGTAAGTCCATTGTCGGCCATTGATGTGATACCCTGTTACCCATCATTAAAACAGCGACTTTCAGGAGCACTCTTTATGTCAATTCAACGCATTAGACCCGAGCCACGGATGTCAGATATCGTTGTCCACAATGGCACGGTTTATTACACCAGCGTGCCGGAAAATCTGGATGCCAACGCCAAAGATCAAACCGCAGAAACGCTGGCAATCATCGACGCCGCGCTGGTAGAAGTGGGGTCTCACAAGAGCAAAATCCTTGACGCGACTATTTTTCTGGTCGACGGCGCTGATTTCGCGGCGATGAACGAAGCCTGGGACGCATGGGTTTCACCGGGCAATGCACCCGTGCGCTGCACCGTGCAGGCCAATCTGATGAACCCGAAGTATAAAGTTGAAATCAAAGTTGTTGCCGCGATCTGATTAATCGCTTAGCGATTATTTATATTGTGGGTTAAAAAAAAGCCTCCACAACGTCGTTGGGAGGCTTTTTCAATTATTGTCGTGAGTGATACGCGAACATTAAAACACGTTAGGCTTTTGCACCCGCAACCGCTTCACGTGCCAGCTCAGTAATACGCGCGTAGTCGCCGTTTTCTAAGGCATCGGCGGGCACTAACCACGACCCACCGATACACAGCACGCTTTTAAGCGCCAGATAGTCGCGATAGTTGCCCGGCGTAATACCACCCGTTGGGCAGAAACGAACCTGTGGAAAAGGACCGGCGATAGCCTGCAACGCCTTAACGCCGCCGTTGGCCTCAGCCGGGAAGAATTTAAACTCACGCAGACCGGCGTCCAGACCTAACATCAGCTCCGAAACCGTGCTTATTCCAGGAATAAGCGGGATTGGACCGGCGTTGGCGGCTTTCAGTAGAGGCTCGGTCAAGCCAGGACTGATAGCAAATTGCGCACCCGCCTCTGTCACTTCGGCCAGTTGCTCAGGGTTAAGAACGGTTCCTGCACCAATAATAGCCTCTGGGACCTCTTTGGCAATCGCCCTAATCGCATCAATGGCGCAGGCGGTGCGCAACGTCACTTCAAGCACGCGAACGCCACCGGCCACCAACGCTTTTGCTAGCGGAACCGCGTGCTCCAGCTTGTTGATAACGATGACCGGAACAACCGGACCTGAGGTCAGGATCTGTTCTGCGCTTGTTTTCCAACTCTTCATCTTTGTCTCCATTCGTGCCCGCTATGCGGTCCAGTAAACCTCGACCGGCGTCTGTTGTTGATTCAATACTGCCCTCACAGGCATCTCATTCTGATCGGTGCCTTTTGCCGCACGTTCGTAAACGTCACGTTTAGCTTCACCGGCCAACAATACATAGATTCGCCGACTGTCGAGCAATACTGGCAACGTCAGCGTCATGCGCTCGAGCGGTGCCGTAAGCGGCGTGATAGCCACGCAGCGTCGGGTAGAATGCAGGTCCAGCGCCTGAACCAGATTGGCGCTGCCTGGGAAAAGAGAAGCGGTATGGCCGTCATCGCCCATACCCAGAAGCGTGATATCCGCCGGCAATACCAAAGCGGCTAGCGCTTTTTCAGCCTGAGTCTCACCTTCCACTGCCGTAACGGCGTCGTTTTTAAGCGCAATGAAGGTGGCCTTCGCCACCTCACCCTGCAGCAAACTGTTGCGTACCAGCTTTTCGTTGCTCGACCCATTGTCGGTAGCGACCCAGCGCTCATCGGCAAGCGTTATCACCACCCGACTCCAATCCAGCTCCTGCTTTGCAAGCTGCCTGAACAGCTCGAGCGGCGTTCTGCCACCCGAGATAATCAGACTTGCCTGACCGCGGTCCGCAATGCCCTGGCGCAATGCATCTGCAATTTTGCCGGATAAGTTTTGGTTTAGCGCCGCCGCACCGGAAAACTCGACGAAATTGGCCATGTGTTGCCCCTTAATACAGACGTACCGTTAAAAGACGGTGGATTAGCCGAACTCGTTCCATGAACGGCCATCACGGGTAATCATTGCCACCGAGGCAACGGGTCCCCACGTTCCCGCCTGATAAGGCTTAGGCGCTTCGTTTTCTGCAGACCATGCGTCCATGATGCCATCAACCCATTTCCAGGCTTCTTCGACTTCGTCACGACGTACGAACAGCGCCTGGATACCACGCATGGTTTCCAACAGCAGACGCTCGTAGGCATCGGCAATGTGCTGCTCGTTGAAAGTTTCGGAGAAGCTCAGGTCAAGCTTGGTGGTTTGCAGACGGTGTTTGTGCTCGAGACCCGGCACTTTGTTCAGTACTTCAATTTCGATACCTTCGTCCGGCTGCAGGCGAATGGTCAATTTGTTTTGTGGCAGTTGCTGGTAGGAGTCGCTGAACAAGTTCAGAGCCGGGCTCTTGAAGTAAACCACGACTTCTGAACACTTGGTCGGCAAACGCTTACCGGTGCGCAGGTAGAATGGCACGCCCGCCCACTGCCAGTTGTCGATGTCTACGCGAATAGACACGAAGCTTTCAGTATTGCTGTTTTTGTTCGCGCCCTCTTCTTCGAGGTAGCCAGGCACTTTTTTGCCCTGAACAAAACCGGCAGTATATTGACCGCGCACGGTCGTTTCGCGCACGTTGGACTGGTCAATACGACGCAGTGATCGCAGCACTTTAACTTTCTCGTCGCGAATACGGTCGGTAGACAAATCGGCCGGCGGCGACATGGCAATCATGGTCAGGATCTGCAACAGATGGTTCTGGATCATGTCGCGCATCTGGCCCGCTTTATCGAAATAGCCCCAACGGCCTTCGATACCCACTTCTTCGGCCACGGTTATCTGCACGTGGTCAATGGTACGGTTGTCCCAGTTAGTGGCAAACAGGTTGTTAGCAAAGCGCAACGCCAACAGGTTCAACACCGTCTCTTTACCTAAGTAGTGGTCAATACGGTAAACCTGAGTTTCATTGAAATACTTCGCCACGCCGTCGTTAATTTCCTGAGATGATTTCAGGTCAGTACCGAGCGGTTTTTCCATTACAACGCGCGCAGGCTCTTTGTTCAGCCCAGCTTCACCCAGACCTTTACAGATTGCGGAAAAAGTACTCGGCGGCATCGCAAAGTAGTTAATGGTGGTGCGCTTGCTGGTGTCGAGCATTTTGCCCAGACGGGTGAAATGCTTGAGATCGTTAACGTCGAGATTACAAAATTCCAGGCGAGCACTGAGTTTTTCCCACAGCTCCGGGTCCAGTTTCTCTTTCATGAAGGTGGTCAGCGCTTCTTTTACCACCTCGGTATAAGCAGCTTTGTCCCACTCGGCGCGGCCTACGCCGATGATTTTAGTATCGTCGTGAATATGTCCAGCTTTTTCGAGCTGATACAGGGAAGGCAACAGCTTACGGCGTGCAAGGTCGCCTTTAGCACCGAAAATTACCAGGTCACACGCCTGGGCTGGTTGGTTTACCGCCATGTTCTTCTCCTTAGAGCAGGATAACCTTATCTTTCAAAATGCAGCATCAACGCTGCCTGCATCCCGAATGCGATGGGTTAGGTTGTAATTTTATTTCAACAGATATCGCGTTTCAGCAACAATGTACTCTGATCGGGCAAGGGCAGTAAACCAAGATCTAAGGCATTAATAAATGATTAAAAAACCACATAATTTGTCATGTTTGTTAAATCGGCTAACCTGTAAGCAGGAGTAACTGTAATTTTATGACAAATTTGAACATTAATTACCATATTGAAACTTAGACTTGGCTCATATTCTGGATAAAAAAGCTTGGTTTTCACCAGATTGTCTCTGCCACCTCGTTCAGCATCGTAGTATATTTTCATCAAACTGACATGATTTCTCCTTTTCGTTGAAATCGATGAAACCTATTGAGTGGTCACCCATGAATACGCTGGAAAAAATCCTCAGCTTTTTGGATATCCTCAGCAAATCAGAAAGAAAAGTTGCTGAAGTCATCCTTGCTTCGCCCCAGACTGCAATCCATTCCAGTATCGCAACGCTGGCAAAAATGGCTGATGTGAGTGAACCCACGGTCAATCGCTTTTGTCGTCGCCTTGAAACCAAGGGCTTTCCAGACTTCAAACTGCAGCTTGCCCAAAGTCTGGCTAACGGAACACCTTACGTAAACCGCAACGTTGAAGAAACCGACAGCGTTGAGGCCTATAGCACAAAAATTTTTGAATCCACGATGGCCAGCCTGGAGCAGGTTAAAAATACGCTCGATATCACCGCGGTGAATCGCGCGGTCGATCTTCTCACCCAGGCAAAAAAAATCTCATTCTTCGGCCTCGGAGCCTCTGCGGCCGTCGCCCACGACGCGATGAACAAGTTTTTTCGCTTTAACATCCCGGTCATCTATTTCGATGATATCGTAATGCAGCGAATGAGCTGTATGAATTCGGGCGAAGGTGACGTTGTTGTGCTGATTTCTCACACCGGCCGCACGAAAAACTTAGTTGAGCTGGCTCACCTTGCCCGCGATAACGACGCAACGGTCATTGCCATCACCTCAAAAGACACACCGCTGGCACATGAGGCAACGCTTTCTATTCTATTGGACGTGCCAGAAGATACAGACGTTTATATGCCGATGATCTCTCGTTTGGCACAGTTAACGCTGATTGACGTGCTTGCCACCGGATTTACACTGCGTCGCGGGGCGAAATTTAGAGATAATCTGAAGCGCGTCAAAGAATCATTGAGAGATTCACGGTTTGATAAAGGTGTTTATGCACCCCCGAGATTTGAATAAATCCCTGCGGTAACGGATTTTTTTATCTCACCATATTTGTTACGATGTTGTTAATTCTAGGGGTCTGGCCGCCGTGGGATCGCGTTTTATTACCCCCACGCGCGAGCCAGATAAAATTGCCGGGATAACAGTCGGTCGGCCCCAAGGCTGCCGTGATAACGACAGGTCGTGTCAGCAACGGGTGAAACAATTTTGTATTAAAATTACAATCATCACCCTTTATCGTGTTGTCCAGGTTTTTAGCAGCAACAATGCTTCACAAGTCAACGGAGTAATGCATGTCCAGACGGCTCAGAAGAACCAAAATTGTCACCACTCTCGGACCGGCAACGGATCGCGATAATAATTTGGAAAAGATTATTGCCGCCGGTGCCAACGTTGTTCGCCTCAACTTCTCTCACGGTACCGCTGAAGACCACCAGCTCCGCGCTGATAAAGTGCGTGAAATCGCGGCTAAACTGGGGCGCCACGTGGCTATCCTCGGTGACTTGCAGGGTCCGAAAATTCGTGTTTCCACCTTTAAAGAAGGCAAAGTCTTCCTCAATATTGGCGATAAGTTCCTGCTTGACGCCAACATGAGCAAGGGTGAAGGCGATAAAGAAAAAGTCGGTATCGATTACAAAGGCCTTCCTGACGACGTGGTACCTGGCGATATTCTGCTGTTAGACGACGGACGGGTACAGCTCAAGGTCATCGAAGTTCAGGGCTCTAAAATTTTCACCGAAGTTACCATTGGCGGCCCTCTTTCCAATAATAAAGGCATTAACAAGCTCGGCGGCGGACTCTCTGCCGAAGCCCTGACTGAAAAAGACAAAGCCGACATTCTCATTGCCGCAAAAATTGGCGTCGACTTTTTGGCTGTCTCCTTCCCACGTACCGGCGAAGATCTTAACTATGCGCGCCGTCTGGCTCGCGATGCAGGCTGCCATGCCAAAATTGTCTCCAAGGTTGAACGCGCAGAAGCCGTGGCCTCTGACGCCGCGATGGACGATATCATTCTGGCCTCTGACGTGGTGATGGTGGCACGCGGTGATTTGGGCGTTGAAATCGGCGACCCTGAATTGGTGGGTATTCAGAAAAAACTGATCCGCCGCGCGCGCACCCTTAACCGTGCAGTGATTACCGCAACCCAGATGATGGAGTCGATGATAACCAACCCGATGCCGACCCGCGCCGAAGTGATGGACGTGGCGAACGCCGTGCTCGATGGTACCGACGCCGTGATGCTCTCGGCAGAAACTGCTGCTGGCCAATATCCGGCTGAAACCGTGGCCGCGATGGCACGCGTTTGCGTGGGTGCCGAAAAAATTCCAAGCATAAACGTCTCCAAGCACCGCCTGGACGTTGAATTCGATAATATTGAAGATACCATTGCGATGTCTTCAATGTACGCGGCAAACCACCTTAAAGGCGTTACCGCGATTATCTCCATGACAGAATCAGGCAGAACGCCACTGGTGATGTCTCGCATCAGCTCTGGACTGCCTATTTTCGCCATGTCTCGCCATGAGCATACGTTGAACCTCACGGCACTTTATCGCGGCGTGACGCCGGTGTTCTTCGACAGCAACAACGATGGCGTCGCCGCCGCCGTGGATGCGGTTAACCTGCTGCGTGACAAGGGATATCTGCTCTCAGGCGACCTGGTTATCGTCACTCAGGGTGACGTGATGAGCACGACCGGCACCACCAACACCAGCCGCGTACTGACGGTAGAATAACCCCACGCGTCCTCAGTAACGAAAAAACCGGCCTTGGCCGGTTTTTTTATTGAAGCTACGGGTCACGCGTATTCACATCACCTCTACTTGGGATAAAGCTCGTCGCGCGTGTACGGCTCTTGTTCGCCAGGCTTGCGGGTTTTAAGCAGCTTGAGTATCCAAGTATATTGCTCAGGGTTTGGCGCGACTAAATGCTCGACCTCTTCATTCATGCGTCGCGCTATGGTGACATCATCGCCCGTATCCAAGCCTGCCATCGGGGCGCGAACGTGAATGTTCAGGCAGTGATTTTTTGCGTCATATGCGGGGAAAAGCGGCACGATTTCAGCGCGGCAGACCTTCATCAGGCGTCCTAATGCCGGCAGCGTCGCCTTGTAGGTCGCAAAGAAGTCAACGAATTCGCTGTGTTCGGCACCGTGATCCTGATCAGGCAAATAGTAACCCCAATAGCCGTTTCGCACCGAGCTGACAAAAGGCTTGATGCCTTTGCTACGCGCGTGCAGGCGTCCACCAAAACGACGGCGCACCGAATTCCAGAAATAATCGGTTAACGCATTTTTTTGATGGTGGAACATCGCCGCCATGGGATGCCCGTCTGCCGCCATCAGCATCGCTGGAATATCTACCGCCCAACCGTGTGGCACCAGGAAAATAATATTTCTTCCCTCGGCCGCCAATTGGTCAACGATCTCTTTATTGTGCCATTTAACGCGTTTAAGAATCTGCGGATTATCACCGCGCAGCGCCAGCTCTGCCATCATCACCATAGACTGAGGGGCAGCGGCAAACATGTCGTCAATAATCGCTTCTCGCCGGGCTTCGGGCAGTTCGGGCATGCAATAAAGCAAATTAATTTGCGCACGACGCCTAGCCCCTTTTGCCAGCTTACCGGCCAAGCGCCCAAGGGCACCCAGTATTGGGTCGCGAACAGATGCAGGAACGTAAGCCATTGCCGCCATTGCGCCCACACCCAGCCACACGCCCCAGTAGCGCGGAAGGTAGAAGGATTTTTGAAACTGCGGGATAAACTCGTCGTTCGTTTTTGTTTCTGGTTGCATGCGTTAACTCGTAAACTTTTATACTAATTATATAATCCAATCGCACAATGATAGGTGCAGTGAATTATTTTGCAATGAATAGTGTCGCCCGGCTTGAACAAGCGACACTCTTTAAGCAGAAGAAAATCTTTAGATTTTTAGCTGAGGCATAACCTCGCGCACAGTCGCCAAATAGTCTCTAAGGTCTTTACCACTCAGACCTTCTGACCGCGGCAGCTTGGCGGTTAGCGGATTGACAGCAATGTTGTTAATCCATACTTCGAAATGGAGATGCGGACCGGTTGAACGTCCGGTATTGCCCGACAACGCTATTCGGTCGCCGCGTTTAATCTTTTGCCCAGGCTTAACCAATGCTTTACGCAAATGCATATAGCGAGTCATATACTGCCGGCCGTGGCGAATCGCAACATAGTTACCGGCAGCGCCGCCGCTGTTAACCACCACAACCTCGCCATCTCCCACGGCCAAAACCGGCGTACCGATAGGCACCGCAAAATCCACCCCTCGATGCGGGGCTATACGACCGGTTACAGGATTCATACGACGCGGATTGAAGTTTGATGAAATTCGATACTGCTTGAGGGTGGGAAAGCGCAGGAAACCACGCGCCAGCCCGCTGCCGGAACGGTCATAAAATTTGCCGTCATCGGCGCGAATAGCATAATAATCTTTACCGCCGCTGCGCAAATGCACGCCTGACAGTTCACTCTGCTGACTTTTTCCGTCAAGCATTTCGCGGGACATCAGCACGGAAAACTGGTCACCTTTGCGTAATTTTTTGAAGTCCATTTGCCATTGCAATGCCTTGACCACCGCGCCAATTTCGGCATTGCTCAAGCCCGCATCTTTTGCGCTGCTGACGAAACTGCCGTCTAGCGTGCCTTTTAATACTTTGTCCTGCCATTCTCCTTTCAGAGTTTGGGTCGAGGCTTTAAAACCACTGCCGCTTTTGTCGTAGGTCACCGTTTCGCGACGCGATTTTTCCCACGTTACGCGCTGTAGTTCACCGTCATCGTTGACCGTCCACGACAGTTGCTGACCAATTTTCAAGTTACGCAGATCGGTGTTTTGCGCGGCCAACGCAGAGATGTCCGACATATCAATGCCGTACTGATTCAGAATACTGCTGAGCGTATCACCGGTTGAAACGACATACTCATGTACGCCCGTTTCATTTTCGGTTTTATCATCCAGTTCATCCTGAGGAATGTCCGTCGCGGGAGGGGAATCATTATCATCTATGGGTTCACTCGCCTCAGGCAGCAGAGAGCGCACTTGTTGAGTGTCGAGTAGAACTTGCTTAGCGATGGGTTTATTCTGATAAGAATCTTGATCTGTATGATATACAAAGGGTTTCCAGACGGCCACGGCGAGGGTTACGACAGTCAATGACCCCAGCATAACGCGATGGGGTCGTGGAAGATTGTTATATGCCAGAGCAATAGATCGGGCTAATAGCTGCACTTAATACGGTCCTTATAGGCTTACTCCAGGCAGCTCACGTACTGAGAAGTCAGATGTGACAGGAAGTTCACATAACTGTCCTTGGTCAGTGCGATCCCGCTCCCCAGCGGATCCAAGGTGCCCATACGCACTTTTGTTCCCTGGGCAACGGCAGTAATTACGGCCGGCCTGAACTGTGGCTCAGCAAAAACACATACCGCTTTTTGCTCAACCAACTGTGTTCGAATTTGATGTAGTCGCTGTGCTCCAGGTTGGATTTCGGGATTGACGGTAAAGTGGCCCAACGGCGACAGTCCGTAGTGTTTTTCAAAGTAGCCATAGGCATCGTGAAAAACAAAATATCCCTTCCCCTGAACAGGTTGCAGCATGTTACCAAGCTTTACGTCAGTTTTTGTCAATTCATCCTCAAATTGACGCAAGTTAGCGTCTAATTGGTCCTTCTTTTGCGGCATTAGTTCCAATAATTTTGCGTGAATTGCGATAGCGGTCAATTTTGCAATCTCCGGCGAAAGCCAGAGGTGCATGTTGTACTGTCCTTCTTTATGTTTTTCTGTAGACACATTAATGTTGTGAATATTATGTTCATGCGATTCTTCTTCATCGCTGGCTAAAAGTAGCGCTTTAACCTCGGGTATCGCCGAAACGTCCACCACGCGATTTGGAGGCAGTTGTGCTACTGACTTGCTCATAAAAGCTTCCATGCCCGGGCCAATCCATACCACTAAATCTGCACTGCGCATTCGTTGAAGGTCCGAAGGTCGAAGCGCATAGTCATGGGGTGACGCCCCGTCAGGCAACAAAACTTCTGTCGGGGTTATCCCCTCGGTAATCGCCGCAGAGATAAAACCCAACGGACGTAAAGAGGCTAATACGGCAGCGTAGGCAGGGCTGGCGCTCAGCAGCGTCGCGGCCAAGGCGGCGTGGGCCAACAGAGATTTTACAGTGAGCGGTGAGGATTTAATTTTCATGGTTTTTTTAACCGCCGCTATTTTTATCAGTTTCATTGATTCCTCTGGTTTCAAATGGTTTGTTGTAGGCTTCTTCATTTTTATCGTTAGTAAGCCCGGTTTATGACTCGGTTTTGCACTGTTCGCCGAAGGCGAGCAAGCAGATTATCGGCAAATAAAGTGACTGACAATACGCAGTTTTTCGACTCCATACATGGTTATTTTCTAAAAAACGCAATATTATAACATTCGAATTGTTCTGCAAGACGTAACTGAAATGTCCACTCTCGCTTCGCTGAAAAATATTTCTGTCACATTCGGTAACCGCCGCGTGCTTTCTGATGTCTCACTTTCGCTCCAGGCAGACAAGATTCTTACTGTGCTTGGGCCGAACGGTGCCGGTAAATCCACTCTGGTACGTGTAGTGCTGGGATTAGTGGCGCCCACCAGCGGCACACACTTTCAGATACCGGACTTAAAAATCGGCTATGTGCCGCAAAAAATCCATCTTGATGCCACCCTGCCGCTGACCGTTGCGCGCTTTATGCGCCTCAAGCCTGGCGCAAAACGTGAGGATATTTTACCCGCGCTCAAACGCGTGCAGGCAGCCCACCTGATTGATCAGCCGATGCAAAGACTGTCAGGGGGTGAGAATCAGCGCGTGCTTTTGGCTCGCGCGCTGCTCAACTCACCGCAGCTGCTGGTACTTGATGAGCCCACGCAGGGCGTTGACGTTAATGGTCAGGTTGCCCTTTACGATTTAATCGACCGCCTTCGCCAAGAGCTAGGATGCGCGGTGATGATGGTCTCTCACGACTTACATCTGGTGATGGCCAAAACTGACGAGGTGCTTTGTCTTAATCAGCACATTTGCTGTTCCGGCACACCGGAAGTGGTCTCGTCGCATCCCGAATTCATTGCCATGTTCGGTAATCGCGGTGCCGAGCAGTTGGCAATTTATCGTCATCACCACAACCATCGACATGATTTACAGGGAAAAATAGTTTTGCGCAATACCGGAGGCCGAGACCAATGATCGAGTTGTTACTGCCGGGATGGCTGGCGGGTATTTTGTTGGCAGGTGCGGCTGGCCCACTGGGTTCTTTTGTGGTCTGGCGGCGGATGTCCTATTTTGGCGATACGCTTGCCCATGCCTCACTGCTGGGCGTGGCTTTTGGTCTGCTGCTAAACGTAAACCCTTTCTACGCGGTTATTGTTGTCACCCTGTTGCTGGCGTTAATGTTAGTCGTGCTGGAACGCAAACCGTACCTGGCGGTCGATACACTGCTGGGCATCATGGCGCACAGCGCGCTGTCGCTGGGATTAGTGGTCGTAAGTTTGATGTCGGGTGTGCGGGTAGACTTGATGGCCTACCTCTTTGGCGACCTGCTTTCCGTCACGCTGAGCGATATCTGGCTCATTGGGGCGGGTGTTGCGCTGGTGGTTGCCGTGCTGTGCTGGCAATGGCGTAATCTGCTTTCAATGACCATCAGTCCCGAGCTGGCGCACGTTGACGGTGTAAATCTACAGCGCTCGCGCATTATTCTTATGCTGGTCACTGCGCTCACTATTGGTCTGGCCATGAAGTTTGTCGGCGCGTTGATCATCACGTCGTTGCTCATCATCCCGGCCGCGACCGCACGTCGTTTTGCCAAAACGCCCGAGCAGATGGCCTATTTCGCAGTATTGGTAGGGATGATTGCTGTAACGGGTGGGCTCGGGCTGTCAGCATTTTATGACACTCCGGCAGGACCTTCGGTGGTGCTTTGTGCGTCGGTGATGTTTATGGGGAGTTTGCTCAAAAAGCAAATTGCTTAAAGTAGCGTCGAAGGGCCTTTCCAAAAACCTCCCCAAATTTGGGGAGGTGAGAAGGTTGAGCTGGCGTGTTGTTGCTACTCCGGCCTCGACATCCCGAAATGCTTATAGGCGTGATGAGTGGCCATTCTTCCCCTCGGAGTACGCTGAATGAAGCCTTGCTGAATTAGAAAGGGTTCAATCACGTCTTCAATGGTTTCACGCTCTTCACCAATTGCGGCAGCGAGGTTGTCGAGCCCGACGGGTCCGCCCATAAACTTGTCGATAATCGCCAGCAGCAGCTTACGGTCCATGTAGTCAAAACCTTCGGCATCGACGTCGAGCATATCCAGCGCGCCGTTGGCCGTGTCACCGTTAATCGTACCGTCGCCTTTAACCTCGGCAAAATCACGCACCCGTCGCAGCAGGCGGTTGGCAATACGCGGCGTACCACGCGAACGGCGGGCAATTTGATGCGCCCCCTCTTCTGACAGCTCCAGCCCCAGACAGGTCGCACTGCGGCCAACGATGTGCTGCAAATCGGCAACCTGATAAAATTCAAGGCGCTGCACGATACCAAAACGGTCACGCAGTGGCGACGTCAACGAACCCGCGCGTGTTGTTGCACCCACCAGCGTAAACGGCGGCAAATCGAGTTTGATAGAACGCGCCGCTGGGCCCTCGCCGATCATGATATCCAGCTGATAGTCTTCCATCGCCGGATACAACACCTCTTCTACCACCGGAGATAGGCGGTGAATTTCATCGATAAAAAGGACATCGTGCGGTTCAAGATTGGTTAGCATCGCCGCAAGATCACCGGCTTTTTCAAGCACGGGTCCGGAAGTCGTGCGCAGATTCACGCCCATTTCATTAGCGACAATATTGGCCAGTGTGGTTTTACCCAGCCCGGGCGGGCCAAAAATCAGCAGGTGATCCAGCGCGTCTCCGCGCTGTTTAGCTGCCTGAATGAAGATCTCCATTTGCGAACGCACGTGAGGCTGCCCGACGTATTCGGACAACCGTTTAGGGCGTATCGCTCTGTCGATAACTTCTTCTTCACTAATCACGCCAGAAGAAATAAGACGGTCAGCTTCTATCATCTGTTACCTCACAGAGCCGCGCGCAGCGCTTCTCTAATCAATGTTTCGCACTCTGCACCCGGCTTGGCCACTTTACTGATCATCCGGCTGGCCTCAGGTGGCTTATAACCCAATGAGATAAGTGCGGCAACGGCTTCACCTTCAGCATCAGACTCGTTAGCCTTGGATGCGGCAGCCGGCAAGTTAATATCCGTTGGGCTGTTGAACAGATCGCCATTAAGGCCTTTAAAGCGATCCTTCATTTCGACTACCAGGCGCTCAGCAGTCTTTTTACCGACACCTGGGAGTTTAATCAGACTGGTGATTTCTTCTTTCTCTACAGCACTCACGAACTGCTGAGCGGACATACCGGAAAGAATGGCCAGCGCCAGCTTCGGGCCTACGCCATTGACTTTAATCAGCTCGCGAAACAGCGCGCGCTCCTGTTTGTCATTAAAACCGTACAGAAGTTGCGCGTCTTCACGAACAATAAACTGAGTGAAAACAATTGCTTCCTGACCAAGCTCCGGCAGTTCGTAAAAACAGGTCATCGGCATATGTACTTCATAACCCACGCCGTTGGTTTCCAGCAGCACCAGCGGTGGCTGTTTTTCCAGAATAACGCCTCTGAGACGACCTATCACTTTTACCTTCCTTTGCGGATTAACCCCCCGAGCAACGCCCGCAGAGTGACTGAAATTTTTATCGTTTATATCATAGAAAAGAGCTGGATAGATATCCAGTCTTAATTATCGCATTCTGCCACGCGCCATCTGGAGTTTGTCGGTACTCAGACGAAGCGCATTTTGGCTCATATGGCAGTGAGTAATGGCAATGGCCAACGCATCGGCGGCATCCGATTGAGGATTGGCCGGCAGCTTGAGCAGCGAGCGGACCATGTGCTGCACCTGACTTTTTTCGGCGGCGCCAGTACCGACCACCGTTTGTTTAACCTGACGTGCGGCGTATTCAAACACCGGCAAATCCTGATTGACCGCCGCCACAATCGCCGCACCGCGTGCCTGCCCCAGCTTGAGCGCCGAGTCAGGATTTTTAGCCATAAACACCGACTCAATGGCAAAGAAGTCCGGTTGAAATTGGGTAATGATTTCGGTAACGCCCGCGTAGATAAGCTTTAAGCGCCCCGGCATATCGGTCACTACCGTGCGAATGCATCCGCTGCCCAAATAGCTGAGCTGCCTGCCTTCTTGGCGAATAATGCCATAGCCTGTTACGCGTGAACCGGGGTCAATCCCCAGAATTATAGCCATAGCTTATTGATACCTTCTCTTGGGATAACCCTTAACCCGTCGACTGTCTCTCGTAAAAAACACAGTTTCCTGCGTCTTAAACGGGGTGTTCTGCTGGCAAGTTTGTCTGGAATTGAGATAAAAAACAAACCGGACCGAGGATGTCCGTAAAGCCAGCCGGAAAACGCGAGCCCGTCGCGCCTCCGGCTGAGGAGTAGATTACAGTGTTTCTGCAATCTCGTCGGAGATTTCACCGTTGTGGTAAACCTCCTGCACATCATCACAGTCTTCAAGCATGTCGATAAGACGCAGCAACTTAGGCGCGGTGTCGGCATCCATGTCGGTTTTAGTTGCCGGGATCATGGTCACTTCTGCCTGATCGGCGACAAAACCTGCCGCGGCCAATGCGTCTTTCACATCACCCACGCTTTCCCATGCGGTATAAACGTCGATTGCGCCGTCGTCAAAGGTCTGAACGTCGTCAGCACCGGCCTCGAGCGCCGCTTCCATGATAACGTCTTCATCCTGACCCGGTGCAAAGGTGATCACGCCGGTTTTGGTGAACAGGTAAGCCACCGAACCGTCGGTACCGAGGTTGCCGCCGGTTTTGTTGAAGGCGTGACGAACTTCGGCAACGGTGCGGTTACGGTTATCACTCAGGCATTCAACCATGACGGCAGTGCCGCCCGGACCGTAGCCTTCATAGATGATGGTTTCCATGTTGCTATCATCATCACCGCCCACGCCGCGTGCAATTGCACGGTTCAGGGTGTCGCGCGTCATGTTGTTGGACAACGCTTTGTCAATAGCCGCACGAAGACGTGGGTTGGCACCCGGATCGCCACCGCCCAGCTTCGCCGCGGTTACCAGCTCACGAATAATTTTGGTGAAAATTTTACCGCGTTTTGAGTCTTGTGCTGCTTTGCGGTGTTTGGTGTTGGCCCACTTACTGTGACCTGCCATAAAAAATCTCCATAAGCCTTAGCCAGGCTGAACTCATTTAGATAATCGACAGTCTTGTACGCTGAATCTTGAACGTTTCGTGTAAAGACCTAATAAATAACAAATTCTTCAATCGCCTGCTGGTTGCTCGGTGACTTGGTAAACGCGGCCGCAGCCGCTTTGTCCAGCCATCGATAGGCGTGATGCTCGGTCAGAACAATGTCACGTTCTTCGGGCAATGCCAGGCAGAACCAGTGCTCTTTATTCCAGGTCACGCCCGGAGCATAGCGATGGCGCAGGTGCGCAAACAGTTCAAACTCAACGCAGCGCTCGCAGTTCTGCAAGACCAGATTTTCGCCGGCAATATCGATGCCAACCTCCTCCAAAACCTCACGCTGCGCGGTTTGTGCGGGTGATTCACCGTCTTCCAGACTGCCGGTAACCGACTGCCAGAATTCGATGTCATCACGCCGCTGGAGCATCAGCACCCGGCCGTTGTTGCTGGCATAGATGACAACCAGTATCGACTCAGGACGCTTATAGCTCATTACTCATTCTCTGGATTTGCGTCAGGTGCCGCTTTTTTAGCAATGATGCTAATGCCCAGCTCAACCAGTGATGCAGGATTGGCAAAGTTTGGTGCTTCCGTCATCAGGCAGGCCGCTGCCGTGGTTTTCGGGAAGGCAATAACGTCGCGAATGTTGTCAGTACCGGTTAATAGCATGACCAGGCGGTCAAGACCAAACGCCAGGCCTGCGTGCGGTGGAGCGCCGTATTTCAAGGCGTCGAGCAGGAAGCCGAACTTCTCGCGCTGCTCTTGCTCGGTAATACCCAGAATGCTGAATACCGCCTGCTGCATTTCACCGCGGTGAATACGCACCGAACCGCCACCCACTTCATAACCGTTGATCACCATGTCGTAGGCATTGGCAATGGCCGACGTCGGGTTAGAAGCCAGCTCCTGCGCATTCATCTCTTTAGGCGCAGTGAACGGATGGTGCATCGCAGTCAGGCCGCCTTCATCGGTGTCTTCAAACATCGGGAAGTCAACAACCCACAGCGGGGCCCACGCGGATTCGTTAGTAATTTTCAAATCACGACCGATTTTCAAACGCAGCGCGCCGATAGCATCGGTAACAATTTTAGCACTGGCCGCGCCGAAGAAAATCATGTCACCGTCCTGCGCCTGAGTACGCTCGATCAGCGCTCTCAGCAGCTCGGCGTTCAGGAATTTAGCCACCGGGCTTTGAATACCTTCAAGGCCTTTCGCCACTTCGTTGACTTTGATGTAAGCCAGACCTTTCGCGCCATAAATCTCGATGAACTTGGCGTATTCGTCGATTTGCTTACGGCTCAGCTGGGCGGCGCCAGGAACGCGCAGTGCGGCAACGCGGCCTTTAGGGTCATTGGCCGGATCGGCAAAGACTTTGAACTCGATAGTTTTGAACAGGTCAGCAACGTCGACCAGTTCCATCGGATTACGCAGATCCGGTTTATCAGAACCATAGCGACGCATGGCTTCGGCAAACGTCATGATAGGGAAATCGCCCAGGGCCACACCTTTAACTTCAAGCCACAGCTCACGCGCCAATTTCTCCATAATTTCACGCACCTGTTCGGCGGTCATGAAGGAAGTTTCAACGTCGATCTGGGTGAATTCAGGCTGACGGTCTGCACGCAAGTCCTCATCACGGAAGCACTTAACGATTTGATAGTAGCGATCGAAGCCCGACATCATTAACAGTTGTTTAAACAGCTGTGGGGACTGCGGCAGCGCATAAAACTTGCCTTTGTGTACGCGGCTCGGCACCAAATAGTCACGTGCGCCTTCTGGCGTAGCCTTAGTCAGCATCGGCGTTTCGATGTCGAGGAAGTCGTGGCTGTCCATAAAGCGGCGCACCAGGCTGGTGATGCGTGCGCGAGTTTTCAGGCGGTTGGCCATGTCGGGACGACGCAGGTCAAGATAGCGGTATTTCAGACGCGCTTCTTCGGTATTGGTCTGGTTGGAGTCCAGCGGCAGTGGCTCAGAACGGTTAATGATGTTCAGCTGGCTGGCAAACACTTCCACTTCACCGGTGGCCATGTCTTTATTAAACTGGCTTTCAGGACGCGCGCGAACGGTACCGGTCAACTGCACGCAAAACTCATTACGCAGTTCTGATGCCAATTCGTACGCCGTGCTTTGATCCGGATCGAAAAATACCTGCACGATGCCTTCACGGTCGCGCAAATCGATGAAGATCAAACCACCCAGATCGCGACGGCGGTTAACCCAACCGCACAAAGTCACTTCCTGGCCAACGTTGGACGAATTTAGCTTGCCACAATATTCAGTACGCATAACGGTATCCCTTTGATCTCACGGCCTGTGAGAATCGGAGTAATATGGGTCGAAAAAAGGCGGTCATTATAAAGGAATTTCGCGCAGACGATAAGAGCGAACACGCAGTAGATGCAGCTGAAATTCGCTCAGACGCCTTCTCACACATAATTTAACAAATTTCCTAACATCTCCCCTACCTGGTTGACATAAACTCTTAGAGAATTCTTAGTACCCTAAGTAACTGCCATCGCCAGGACGCAGTGCAGGTACGTGGGTTTCTCCTTCTATAAATTTGCGAGTCTCTTCTTATGTCTTTGAAACTTGATCCTAAAACAACCGCTCTGGTCGTCATCGATTTGCAAAAAGGCATTTTGCCGTATGCCGGTGGCCCACACTCCGCACAGCAAGTATTGGACAAAGCCACTGAGCTAAAAACTCGCTTTAACACCCTGGGCGCACCGGTGTTCATGGTACGCGTGGGTTGGTCAGCCACCTTCGATGAAGCGCTGAAGCAGCCGGTTGATGCTTCAGCTCCGGCTGCTAGCCTGCCTGATAACTGGTGGGAATTCCCTGAGCAACTTAACGTAACTGACAAAGACCTCCAGGTTGTAAAACGCCAATGGGGCGCATTCTACGGCACCGATTTGGAGCTGCAACTGCGCCGTCGCGGCATCAAAACCGTGGTACTGTGCGGCATCTCCACCAACATCGGCGTTGAGTCTACCGCGCGTAACGCCTGGGAACTGGGCTTTGAATTAGTGATTGCCGAAGATGCGTGCAGCGCACACAATAACGACCATCACCAGTCAAGCGTGCAGTTTATTTTCCCGCGCATCAGTCGCGTTCGTTCCACTGAAGAGGTGCTTGCTGCCATCGCGGAGTAAGGTTACCCTGCTTGATGTCAGCCAACGCCGCCTCCGGGCGGCGTTTTATTTTATTAACCTCGGTTAAAAGGACAGTCGAAAGGACGGTATCCGACATGTATATTGGACTTCCTCAGTGGCATCACAGCGCATGGAACAGCCTTGGCCTGCACGACCTCGCCGACTACGCGCGCTATTTTAACTGTGTTGAAGGCAATACGACGTTTTACGCGCTGCCAAAGCCTGAAATCGTGATGCGCTGGCGCGATATGACCCACGATGACTTCCGCTTCTGTTTTAAATTTCCCTCGACCATCAGTCACAAAGCCGCACTGCAAAACTGCCGGCAGGATCTTGATGCTTTTTATCAATGCCTCGCGCCGCTTGAAAATCGTATCGGCCAACTTTGGCTACAGCTGCCTGCCGCCTTTGCTCCCCGTGACCTCGACCGTCTGTGGCGCTTTCTTGATGCGCTACCCAAAGGCTTTGACTACGGTGTTGAAGTACGCAACCTGCTGTTTTTCAACAAAGGCGAAGAGGAGCGCGCGCTGAACCGCGGTCTGCATCAGCGCGGAATAAACCGCACGCTGCTCGACAGCCGTCCGGTACATCACGCCACCAGCATTACTGAGGCAGTGCTTGAGGCGAAAAGAAAAAAACCGCAGTTGCCGGTGCATGCGATAGTGACCGCGACTCGGCCGATTGTGCGTTTCATCGGTGGCGATGATTTAGCGGTTAATCAGCAGTGGTTTGCGCAGTGGATTGAAAAACTGGTCGACTGGCAGAAGCAGGGTCACGCCCCCTATCTGTTCATTCACTCTCCAGACTGTAGCGATGCCCCGCAGCAGGCTCAGGCGCTGTGGCGAACGCTGCGCCAACATTTACCCGCGGTAGGGCCTGAACCCGATTGGCCAGAGCAAGACTCTTTATTTTAACCCCCCCACCGTAACCTGCGCTGAGGGGCATTTTTTTCGGGTATCCGCGGGACGGAATCTGATAAACTCCGCCCCCATAACAGCAAATCCGTTTTTTTTGCTCCCCTTTTTACTTTTTGGTCTGACTCGGCACTATGACTAACCAAGATAAACTTTTTTCTGCTCCGATAGATAAACTCGGCGACTGGACCTTTGACGAACGCGTCGCGGAAGTCTTTCCTGATATGATCCAGCGTTCAGTGCCGGGCTATTCAAATATTATTTCGATGATTGGCATGCTGGCAGAGCGTTTTGTTAAGCCAAACAGCAAGGTCTACGATCTCGGCTGTTCGCTGGGTGCCGCTACGCTTTCAATGCGTCGCAACATTACCGTGCCGGGCTGTGAAATCATCGCGGTGGATAATTCTCCAGCCATGGTCGAACGCTGCCGCCGTCATATTGACGCCTTTCGCGCCGAGACGCCGGTTAGCGTGATTGAGGCCGATATTCTCGACGTTGAGTTAAAAGATGCTTCGATGGTGGTGCTCAACTTTACGCTACAATTCTTGCAACCTGCCGACCGCCAGCGCCTGTTAAATCAGGTTTATCAGGGTATGCGTCCGGGTGCCGCCTTGGTGCTGTCTGAGAAGTTCAGCTTTAACGACGCCGACGTGGGCGAACTGCTGTTCAACATGCACCATGATTTTAAGCGTGCCAACGGCTACAGCGAGCTCGAAATCAGTCAAAAGCGCAGCATGCTAGAGAACGTCATGCTGACCGACTCCGTTGAGACACACAAAGCCCGTCTGCATCAG
Organism: Rouxiella sp. S1S-2; assembly: GCF_009208105.1. Taxonomy (NCBI): domain Bacteria; kingdom Pseudomonadati; phylum Pseudomonadota; class Gammaproteobacteria; order Enterobacterales; family Yersiniaceae; genus Rouxiella; species Rouxiella sp. S1S-2. The sequence continues at coordinate 2,323,561 of NZ_WFKL01000001.1, read as the reverse complement.
GCCGGGTTTGAACACGCGGAAGTGTGGTTCCAATGCTTCAACTTCGGCTCTTTGATTGCCATTAAAGCGGGAGAATCGGCGTGATCGAGTTTGGTGATTTTTATCGCGCTATTGCCAAAGGGCCACTCAGCCCATGGTTGAATACCCTGCCCTCGCAGCTTACCGCCTGGCAAAAAGAGTCGCTTCACGGCAAGTTCAAAATGTGGTTCAACGCTGTAGACCGCCTGCCGCTGCTACAGCCTGAACGCCTGGATCTGCTGCACAGCGTGACCGCCAATACGCTGGCGCCGCTGCCAAAAGGCCAGCTTGAAGGCATGGAAAACCTGCTGCGTAATTTAATGCCATGGCGTAAAGGCCCGTTTTCCCTGTATGACATTGAAATAGAAACCGAATGGCGTTCAGACTGGAAGTGGGATCGCGTACTGCCGCATATTTCCTCTTTGGCCGGACGCACGGTACTGGACGTGGGGTGCGGAAGCGGATACCACATGTGGCGCATGATTGGTGCTGGTGCGCATTTTGCGGTCGGCATTGACCCTATGCAGCTTTTTTTATGCCAGTTTGAGGCGGTGCGTAAACTGCTGGGCGGCGATCAGCGTGCGCATTTATTGCCGCTGGGTATAGAACAGCTTCCTGAGCTTAATGCGTTTGACACACTATTTTCAATGGGCGTGCTGTACCACCGGCGCTCACCGCTAGACCATCTGCTGCAGTTAAAAAATCAGCTGGTTAGCGGCGGCGAGCTGGTGCTGGAAACCATCGTAATTGAAGGCGACAGTCATCAAGTGCTGGTACCGGGCGATCGCTATGCCCAAATGAATAATATCTACTTTATTCCCTCCGCCGAGGCGTTGAAGGGCTGGCTCATCAAGTGCGGTTTCGTCAATGTACGTATTGCCGACGTGAGCCTCACCACGACAGAGGAACAGCATCGCACTTCCTGGATGACCAGCGAGTCGCTTGCCGAATTCCTCGACCCGAATGACAGCACTAAAACAGTGGAAGGTTATCCCGCGCCACGTCGAGCCTTGCTGATTGCAAATAAGCCCTAGCCTCTCCCGCTCCTTTACGTCGACGATGCCCTCGTGTTAAGGGAGCGGAAAATAAAACGTCAGCTTTGCCATTCATCGCAATTCGATAAATAAAATCCTATTCATTTAATTGAGGATGAATAATGAAAACGCTAAATCTGTTGCTGGCTTTCACCGCGCTTACGGCGGGTCACGTTTTTGCCCAGCAGACTCCCGTCGCACCGGGCTGTAACCTGATTAACAGCAATGCACCTTCGCAGGTCATTTCATGCTACCGCCAGCAGCTGGCGGCAATGCCTTTAAACTACGCCTTGGTCAGCACCGAGATGTTTGAGAATGTGGAAATCAGGAAATATCAGATGATTTCACAGTCCTGGTCGCCAGAAAGTTTAGTCAGTCCTGCTCAGTGGAAAGAGGATGTGACGATAGGTATTCCCCGCTCTCCCAAGTCACCCAAGGCGCTGATTGCCGTCGATATAAGCGACGATAGCCTGTTAAAAGTGGTGCAGCAAACGAATACCATTGTCATTTCACTGAAAACCATCCCGACGCGTGATTTAATTTATCAGCAGGATAATAAACCGCTGGAAGAAGACGACAGCATCGCACGCACCTGGAAGTTATATACCGAGCAACCGTCTAAAAGACAGCAGTTGCCACTGCAAATTCCGATGACGGCCACCATCTCTCAAACCATCAGGCTGGCTAAAAAAGAGCTAGTGCGGTGGCATATCGACGAGTTTATCGTTGCCGGGGCCTCTAAACGAGGATGGGCAACCTGGTTAACGGCAATTTCTGACCCGAACGTCGTCGCTATCGTGCCTTTTGTCATTGACGTACTTAATACCAAGTCGGCAATCTTGAACATGTATAAAACCTACGGTGGGAACTGGCCGATTGCTTTTGCGCCCTATTACAATCAGGGGATAGACCGTTTAGTTAACAATTCAGACTTTTTGAAAATGTTAAACATTATTGACCCGATGCAATATTTGGGCACTCGGGCGCAGTCAGGACTCGCGATCCCAAAATATATTGTTAATGCCAGCGGCGATGATTTTTTTCCCCCTGATAATTCCCGTTTCTATTATGAAAAATTGCCAGGTATTAAGTCACTGCGCATCGCGCCAAATACCGGACATCTCGGGATTCAGGATTACATTCAGCAGTCACTGATTGCCTTTATCAATCGCCTGCAGGACGATAGACCGTTGCCTGTTATTACCACTGCGCCTTACAGGCAGAGCAATAGCCAGAACCTCACTGTCCACTTCTCGGAGAAGCCGCGAAAAGTACTGCGCTGGACGGCGACGAATTCTGCAGCCAGAGATTTCCGCTTCGCCTGCGGTATTACCTACACCCCTACGCCGCTCACCGTCGGAGCAGGTAATAATGTGAGTACCTCCTTGAATTATAACGGTCCGGGATGGCAGGCAACGTTTGTCGAAGCCACCTTTATGGACGGCTATGTTGCCACCACCCAGGTCTACATCACACCGGACGGCAAGTATCCGAAGGTGGCACCGCCCTCAAATGACAGTGGCTGCAAGACCCTGCCAGGTCGTTGATTTTTCGTCCAGTTTTCATAGGATTTTCCTTAAAAAAGCCCAATTAGTGACTTTATTGGCAAGAAAAAAACTAAGTAGTTTTTTGTCTGCTAACCTTATTTAACGACCAATAAGGAGAGTTCAATTATGTTTAATCAAGCAGAAGATAAAGTAAAACAAGTAGCGGGTGCAGCGCAGGAAGCTTTTGGTGATGCTACTGACTCCCCTGAACATCAGGCAAAAGGTGCAGCGCGCAAATATGCTTCTCAAGCCAGCTATGCCGCGAAAGATGCCGTGTCGACCGCAGTCGATCAGGTAAAAGAAAATCCATTTGCCGGTGTCGCGGTTGCAGGTGCGGTCGGTATTGTGATTGGTTATCTGTTAGGCCGGAAGTAAAGTGGTATAAATCTCTGGACGGCTGTATGAAATTTCCTCACCTGTGTTGATCTACTGCAGATTAGGGTTATTATGCCAACCGCATAATATTTACACACAGCTGTTCCAAAAAAGATAACTACTAGCACCCTTTTTTATTGAGCCATCAGCGCAAGTTGATGGCTCTTTTACTACATATGCGGCAATGATTTGTACCAATCGTTTCGATCCCCTTAACAGCCTGACAAACTTCGTCTGTTGCGAAAAGCACAGTCGGTTGAGTATGCTATTTATGATAGGGATCAAGACAGGGGTTTGAAATGACACATGAAATAGCAGCATTACGCGTGGCAGCCTCTAGCATTCTAAATACTGTTGAGTCAGCCAACGGCATTCCCTCTTTGGAGCAAGTGACACAAGAAGTCATCGGCTTTGTCGCCAAGGGTCATCTTCGTGCTCTGATAGACAAGTCAGAAAAACTCAGCGTCATGAATGCTGCATTAACCGCCGAACGCGATCGATGGGCCGAGGTTTGTAAGCGTGCAGAAGCCGTAGAAGCGGAGCTTGCACTGTTAAAAAGCACCCACACACCTGTCGCATGGACCGACGAAGAAGAGTTGGTAGAAATGCGATCGGGTACTTGTGGGACTATGTTCAATGGCGACCATATTGACAGGTCCTGCGGTGAATGGTTTCCACTGTACCTGCATGCTCAAGCGAAGCCCGTTGTTATTTTACCCCAAAGACACTCTCACGATGAAATCCACGATGATAGAGAGTGTTTTGATTGCGATGAAATTATTGCCGCCGTAAGGGCTTCTGGCTGTATTGTAAAGGACAGCTGAGATTATCTTTATCAATTGGCGCTCATAGAGAAAGCCCCACAGCGTAAGGGGGCTTTTTATCACTTAGGAATTTATCTGCTTTAATAACGAATACGCCCGCTAAACCCCGCCGTTAACACCACACTTCCTTTTATTTGCATCGCGTCTTCAGTCTCAGGGTTATCGAGGCGCTTAAGAAAGCAGTCGGCCCACCAGTGGCTGTCGTGCCTGTTTACTTCTGCGAGCAGATGAGCGTGGCGTTTTTTCCTTTCGGCAAGCGGCAGTTTCAGCGCCGAATTTAGCGCATCGGCAATCGCATTGGGGTCGTAAGGGTTTACAATGATGGCCCCTTTCATCGACTCGGTGTCACCTGCAAACTGTGACAAAATCAGCACGCCGGGGTTGTCAGAGTCTTGAGAGGCTACGTACATTCTCGCCATCAGACTCATGCCCGCCATCAATGGTGTCACTAATGCCACGCGCGATGCCCGATAAATCCCGCACAATTCTTCCTGGCTAAAATCCTGGCTGATAAAGCTGACTGCATGAGTATCGGTGAGCCCTTTCAGCTCTTCCTTTAGCGTTTTTTCAAGCGATTCCGTGGCGTTTGAAGGCGTGGTCAGTTGAAGCAACGTGGTGGATTTTGCATATTCGGGATGCATCTTTAACAAAATGTCCATCCCACGGATCCGGTTGGGAAATCCTGTAATATCATCAAGATGTCCCCCACTGAGAATAATATTTGCCGGAAGCGTCTCCTTGCACTGCCTTTCCATAAAGCGGCAGCTATTGCTCTCTTTTAGGCACACAGACACGCTGGTATCAATCCCGACAGGAAAAACGCCGGTGGAAATTACCCTGCCATGAATACGGAAAGTGGTTTGGCCAAGGTGCTCAATCCTAAACTCCGTTTCTACCCACAGCAGGAAATTATTCATGTCCTGCACCGTTTGAAAGCCTATCAGGTCACAGCACAGCAGCGAGCCTATCAGACTATGCCAATCGGGAATGGCTTCAAATGATTGCCCCGCCGGAAATGATTGGTGAAAACAGAAGCCTATGCGATTAGTGAGGCCGGCATCGCGAATTAATTTGATGCTGGGGATAAGGTGATAATCCTGTATCCAGATAGCGTCATCCGGCATCGCGTATTCGGTTACGGCTCTCGCATAGGTCTCGTTAAGTTTGAGATACTGTTTGAGGCCTTCAGTAGTGAAACGTGCAAGATCCGGACGCTGGTGAAAAACGGGCCATAATCCTTGATAAACATACCCGTAATAACCCTCTTCGCACTCTTCATGAGTGAGAGGAAAGGTGAGCGTGTCATACTTGTTGCCGACACGAAACGACAGCGGATGACGTGCATCTGGGTCGTCCTCAACCACATCGCCGTTCCAACTCACCCAAATCCCGCCACGCAGGGACATAATCCCGTCGTAGATTGAAGAAAGCACCGAATGCTGGTGCAAATTATGAGAAACCAGAATTAAACCTGACATCGTTTTTTACCTGATAAGCGTTGCTTTCAATGGGAGTCAATATTCGCCTGCGGCACCTGTAAACAACAGAGTACGGTACTGCATGCATGCGTGGCGGGATGGGCAAGACAGCAGTCTACCAGCCAGGAGCCAAGGCCGATGTAGCGGTATTCCGGCGTGATAAAAACGTCGCTAATGACGGCAATATCGGCCAAATCTGTGATTATTCGCGCAAATCCAATCTGTCTGTCGTTTCTGTATAAACCGAAACACAAACTGTTGTGTACCCTGATCTCAACATTACGAACGTCACTGACTCGCGCATCTTGAGTGCAAGGCAATGCTTTCTGGATAAAGCTGAAGTTCAGCAGTTTTTTATCCGTGTTGACGCAGAACGCGCCTCGATACCATCTCCGGGGAGAGAGCATTTTTATGCGCTGCTGTTCAATCAATGCCTTGGGCGTGCCACTGTTTGCAAGAGACTCACTATCGATTAAGCGATGATTTTTCATTGCCATATTCTCTGTTTAAAAGCCGATATCCTTAACTCAGCTAATTAAACCGACTGGCATGTTAAAAAAGCGTAAAAATCGTGGCGGGTTATATAAAAATTGTGCAGGTGCGGAGTCATTCAGCGCGTCCGATAACGCGCTATCAGCTCATACTGGCTTCAATATTAATATCAATCTTAATCGGGTCTGCCACCAGCAATAAATAACTGTCCATACCGAATGCTGAGCGAGAAATAGTGGTGTTGGCATGCAGGCTCATCCCCCTTTTTAACGCATTTAGATGATTATCGGGAACAATCTCGGCGTCTAGTATTACTGGCCGCTGAATATTTTTAATCTGTAGAGAACCTAAAACCCGATAGTGACCCCCGCCAATGTCAATCACTCTGGTGCTAGTAAAGTGCGCGAGGGGAAAGTGTGCTTCATCGAAAAAAGTACCGCTTTTGAGTTCGTTCGTCAGCAGGATGTTCTGAGCATTCAGAGAATAGAGGGGGATATTAACAACGATTTTATCGTCAAAATCCTTATTGCTATCAAACGTAATAGCACCCGTGATGTGTGTTAGCTGCGCATGAGAAATAGCGTGACCGGCGAGTGTCCAGAAAACCTCGACGGAGGTTTTCTGGGTGTTAATCGCATACTGAACTGGGTTGGCACATGCCATCGCTGAATAGGCGATAGATAAGGATAAAAAGGTCGATACACGCAGCATACGAGACTCTCCAGACGGATGTCTGATGTTAACGTTTGAGTCGACGATTTTATTCGAGGATTTATTAGCTATACGCTACTTTGGCCGGTGTTGGCGGCACAAGCAGAATAATTTCAGAGGCTATTACAGCAACTCGCTACCAGACGTAGCGCACGCCGGTTAATTTCTCGCTCAATTCCCACAAACGTCTCGCAGCAGCGGGGTCTGCCGCCCAAGAGCTGACGCCGATTTCGGCTCCGTCCTCAGTGGCGAATGCAGCAATGTTAACATCGTCGCAGTAGACACCGCCCTTCCCGGCCAGAATCGGATCTATCGCGCACCATACCTGCGTCGCCGCGCCCTGCTCGACCGTTTTGAAACCTGCATCTTCGGTGGTTTTTAGTTCACCGTTTTCTTTGAGTGCACCAACGAGCTCGAAATCACTCCGTTCCATGTGGCGAGTCAGTGCAGTATAGATAGCGCCCGGATGCAGGGAGAAAGCACGGATGTTGTGCTTCTCGCCGAGCTTATCGAGTTCCAGTGCGAACAAGGCGTTGGCCGTTTTAGATTGACCGTAGGCCAACCATTTGTCATACGGGCGCTGATTAAAATTAGGATCGACCATATCAACTCCAGTAAAGCGATGACCGCGTGAAGAAACACAGACCACTCGTGCACCCTTAGCTTTCTTCAGCGCAGGGAGTAAACGTGCGGTCAATTGATAATGCCCCAGATGGTTGGTGGAAAATTGCCATTCGTTGCCTCGTGCATCACGTTTCAGCGGGGAAGCCATCACGCCTGCGCTGTTAATCAAAATATGCAGCGCTCGTCCAGTCTGTACAAAGCGTTCGGCGAAGGCATCAATCGAAACGGGGTCCATAAGATCTAAAAAGTCAGTCTCAACGTTGGGGATCCCCTTTAGCGCCTCTTGCGCTTTTTCCATATCGCGTGTAGGTACTCTCACCTGCGCACCGGCTTGCGCCAGTACGCGCACCGTTTCCAATCCAATACCTGAATAGCCACCCGTCACAATGACATTGATACCCATCAGGTTGCGCTGGCCTAACACGTCGCTGGCCGTTGAATGTTTGTCGAATCCAGAATTCAGTGGTTGTTGTTGAGTGGTCATAAAGTCAGTTCCAATGTGGTTGAATCGTAAGATAACCCCGGGGTCATCGGGTAGCCGACAACCCATAATGAGGGATATTCACCAGACTTTGAATGCACTAACGTCCGTAGTATTGTCGAGATCGTCTGATTTAGTGTGACATGCCACATCAGTCTGACGCTATGATGCTATTGTAGAAGTAAGCCTATCGGGTATGGTCCGCGCATAATGTCGTGAGCCAGAAAATAACGGAGCCGTGAAATGGACCCACTTTCAGACGTACTCTCACAGCTCAATGCTGACAAAGCCTATGTTTTAGGGTTGCGCACCGGTGGAGATTGGGGCATGCATTTTCCGCCGCCGACGAAGATTAAATTTAATGCTGTGGTAGAAGGCAGCTGCTGGTTGACGGTCGAAGGCGAACCTGCACCGATTCATTTGCAACCAGGCGACTGTTTTATTTTGACTCGTCCGCGGGCTTTTATCTTGGCGAGCGCATTGGAAATTGTCACTGAAAACGCCGTCGATATATTTCGAGATGCAGTGAAAGGCGTTATGCAATATGGGTCTGAACAAGATTTTTTCATGATTGGTGGTGGGTTTAATTATGGGCAAGAGGCGCGCCTGTTGCTTGATAGTCTGCCCACCGTGGCGGTGGTCAATGCGCATACTGATTCTGCGCCGATTCTGCGTTGGGCCTTGGCTCTGTTGGTACAAGAATTGTCCAACGCTTCGCCCGGCGGTGCAATGATGGCGCAGCAACTGGGTAACATTATGCTGATTCAAGTCCTGCGCCAGTATCTGGGGGTTGAACAAGACAGCCCAGCAGGATGGCTATTTGCGCTTTCAGACCCAAGGGTTAATAGCGCATTGGAAGCTATGCATGCCGAACCGGCTAAACGCTGGAGCGTTCAGCAACTGGCGGATATCGCAGGGGTATCACGCTCGACCTTTGCCTTGAGTTTCAAACAGAAGGTCGGCTTTGGGCCATTAGAATATTTACTGCGCTGGCGTATGCAGCTCGCTAGCCGACGTTTAGCCGTTGGAAACGTAACGGTTTCAGCCGTAGCGCAATCATTGGGCTATGATTCAGACAGTGCTTTTAGCAATGCCTTTAAACGAATAATGCACTGCTCACCACGAGAGTATCGTGAACGTCCGCGCGAACACGCCCCCTCACGCAGTTAAACTCATGCAGAGAACACTCAATATGATGAAAACCCTCATTTTTTCAGCCATTTTAGCCGCATGCTATACGTCAAATGCATTGGCCGACGCGGCGGTGACTGACGCCCCCGCGTTCAAGACGTTCCACATCGGTAAAATTGAAGTGACGACGCTGCACGACAAGTCTTCTCTCTTGCCAAATGATGGAAAAGTTCTCGGTGTTGACGCGGGTGAGAAGTCAGTGGCGAGTGTTTTAGCGGCAGCCGGAGCACCCACGGGGCAGATTAAGCTGGATGTCGACGCTCTGTTTGTGAAAGACGGCAATAAAAATATTCTTATCGATACCGGCCTGGGACCCAGTGCGCAAGGCCTGCTGGTGCAAAGTCTCATCAAATCTGGCCATACGCCTGAGCAGATAACCGATGTGTTAATAACCCATGTTCATCGAGATCATATCGGTGGTCTGGTGACGGCAGACGGCAAACAGACTTTCCCTAACGCGGTGGTAAAAATCTCTTCACCTGACTGGACATGGTTACAAACCATGCCCAAAATGGCCGCGTTGGTCAACGTTATCAAACCTCAGGTCAAGACCTTTACACCGGGCGATACCGTCATGCCTGATATTCAGTCCGTGCCCTTGCAGGGTCATACGCCGGGTCACGTTGGCTACCAAATTACCTCTGGAAAGGCGCGTATCTTCGACATTGCCGACTCTGCCCATAGCTCAATTATTTCACTCGCCAAACCTGAATGGGCGATAAGCTTTGACAACGATCGGGCAGAAGGTATTGCAAACCGCAAAACTGTGCTGAAAGAAGTCGCGGCGGATCGTGAATTGATTTTTGCCCCCCACTTTCCGTTCCCCGGCGTGGGTTATATCGTGCCGAAAGACGGTCATTACGTTTTTCAACCTGCTATAGATTAGGCCGCTTTATAGCCATTTTACAAACAAGTAGCTGCATATAATTTGGGAAGGAACAAACGAGTTTGTTAAGACTTCAGAACTGATACAAACAGATGACTGTAACAGCGGCTTATGCCTGGTAACGGTTTATTTATCCAGGCAGAACCGCTACCCCTCTACAGTACGGTAATTTGCATGCTTTCAAGTAATCTGCTCATGTCTTCATCCAGGCTGCCGTCAATCAATAAAGTGCTGGCCATATTCAGGTCATCAATAGCAAACGCAGAGGCTGAATTAATTTTTTCAGGTGAAGCCATTACCACTGTTTCAGCGGCTCTTTCAGAAAGTGCTTTTTTCACACAGGCCTCTTCATAGTTACCTGTCGTAAATCCGGCTCGCTTGTGTACACCTGTTACGCCCATAAAAAAGAGATCGGCATTGATTCTGCGGATGGATTCAATCATTGCTGCACCCGTGGTGACCACGGAGTGCTTATATAACTGACCGCCGATAACTATCACATCAACCAGAGGAAAATCTATCAGTCCGACTGCGATTGTAGGACTGTGGGTGACTACGGTAAAAGCCAAGTCTTTGGGTAACAGCTTGATCAATTCCTCAGAGGTTGTGCCTCCGTCAACAATAACGATATATCCTGGTTGAATAAGCGTTATCGCCTTCTGCGCAATGATTTTCTTTGACGGTATCTGCACGCTTTTTCTTACTTGAAACGGTGCAATCGCAGCAGAGACGGTTAAGGCCCCACCGTGAACTCGCTGAAGAAGTCCCTCAGCCGCTAACTCCCTTAAATCACGACGAATTGAGTCTTCTGATATAGCAAATCTCTGACTCAACTCCCGGGATAAAACCTGTTTCTCGCGCGCTAAAATTTCCAAAATAAGCTGCTTTCTCTGGCTCGATAACATTTCTGACACCATTCACGATTGATCTTGATATTGCACGATTGTGCATGATAGCGTGTTTCTTGTCATCCTAAAGGAGCAAAAACATGCACAAAGAACAGCAAAAAGTCCGACATATCAGAGAGCAACTACTGTCTGATAACTGGTATACGCTCAAAAAATACACCTTTGAACTTTTACGCCGAGACGGCCGCTGGCAGGAACAGAGCCGAGAAGCTTACGATCGCGGAAATGGCGCAGTCATCCTGCTTTATAACAAAGCCAAGCAAACCGTCGTGCTGACCCGACAATTCCGCCTTCCCGTTTATATCAACGGCCACAGCGGTTTCCTGATAGAGGCGGCTGCGGGGTTATTGGATAACGCTTCTCCCGAGAAACGTATTATTGCAGAAGCGGAGGAAGAGACCGGCTTAAAAGTCACCGCCGTCGAGAAGGTATTTGAAGCTTATATGAGCCCAGGATCGGTCACGGAAAAGCTGTTCTTTTTTATTGCTGAGTACGCAGAGCACAATCGCAGCGGTGCCGGTGGAGGACTGGCTGATGAAGGCGAAGATATTGAAGTATTGGAATGGTCTTTTGAGCAGGCACTGTCCGCAGTCAGGAATGGCGAAATTCAGGATGCAAAAACAATTATGCTGCTTCAGCATTTGGCGATGAACCAAATTTTACAGGTGAATTCATGAAAAGAATGCTCATATTGACAGCCGGTTCACAGAAAATAGGTGATGAAGTCAGCGAGGCATTTTTATATCCCGTTGCTCATCGTTTACTTCAGCACTGTGATGCAATCTTGCGTATTCCCGGCCCATCACAGGGCGCCGATAATGATGTTTGCATAGGAAAAGAGCAAGGGCTGAGGATTTACACTGAGCTTCAACAGATCCCCTCAATAAATAATTAAACCGCACAGGCAATTTGAAAATTAGTCTGCTTTTATATATTAATGAATGAACTCATTTACAAGCCAGTACAAGCTCCCTGCACTGGCGATTTTCCAAGGAGGTTAAGCAATAAGACGCCCGTCTGTGGCTGTTGATTTTTATCGTCGAGATGGTGGGTCATATTAGGTAATAACGCCCATACGGCAATGAGCGTTATCACGCCACACAAACTCACGACAAAGAAGGGGGTGCTCCAGCTGTACCAGAGTGCCAGCTTCAACCCAAAGGGTACACCGCCAATGGCAGCGACTGAGAAAGCGCCCATAACAATAGCCATTGCTCGCCCTCGCTGTGCCGTAGGTACCTGATCAGTTACGATTGCCAGCGCAATAGACGTTGCAGGCCCTGCAAATAGGCCAGCAAACAGGCGAGCGATGAAGAGACTTTGCATATCCCAGGCAAATCCACATAATAACGTCGATAATGTCAGTCCAAGCAGAGCGACAATCGTCACGTGTTTACGATCAAAGTTATCAATAAACTTGGCCGTAAATAACGATGAAAGCGCTGCCGCAAGCGTATAGCCTCCTCCCAAATAACCTATGTAAGTGGGTGATATAGACAACTCTCTCGCCAAATCGGGGCCAAGGGGCATGATCATCATAAAATCTACAGCATTTCAAGATGTAAGGAGATGGCCTGTAAGGAAGAAAGCCCGTAATCAAAAAAATTACAGTCAGTATTAAAATCTGCGGCTGTAATATGATGCCTTAACACCCTCATAACCGGATGTTCAATAGAGGATAATTAAATAATTAATTCACACCATGTATGGAACGATTTTTTATTATGCTGCTCTCGCACTGATTGATGCTAACTCAAAATTCACACATTAATCAGCTTGTTAGTTAAACCCCAGGAGCCTTATGATATTTTAACACCAACCAAACCTTAGTGTATTAGGCCACAGCATTCAACATCTCACTCCAGCAAAAGTATTAATGAAAAATTAAAATTTACACATCGCTGATGGATACACCCTAGACAACCAAAAATCCATATAAAGATTAATTAATATTCATACATTCAATATAAACTCATTCACTTAACATTAAAAAATAGTAAAAATAGTAAAAATAGTAAAAATAAATTAATTTTAATTCATCCAAGTCAATAATTAATAAAAATAAAAAAAATCAACCTTATTTAAGTTAGGGCAAAACTCTTATTTCAAGCACGAATAGGACAGTAAGATAAAAAAAGCCCCGCCAAGATGACGGGCACCCACCAAAAAATAACAATAAAAATAACATATAAAACAATGAATTATATTAACACCTGTATATTTGTACTGTGCTTTATGATGCATTTTGATTCTTTTTAAGCTATTTTATTGCCATCAGTACCCCCTACAGTACCCCCTGTATTGGGAGTCTAAAAAGGAAAATGCTTATGGCTTCGTTTAGTGTTGAAAAAAGAACCTTGAAAGATGGTGCTATAAAATATCGATGCACCCTCAGCGTTAAAGAAGGTGGAGAGTTCATTCATCGTGAAAGAAAAACTTTCGCAAAAATATCTTTGGCAAAGGCATGGGGAAGAGCTCGCGTTGCTCACATTGAACAGTATGGCATTCCAAATAAGCATTCGAAGTCTGATGATAATCAATCTAGCTCAGAATTAACCCTAGGTGAACTCATCTCAAAATACATGAAGCATGAGCATGTGACCTTTGGTCGTTCTAAGCGTGATGCGTTGAATTTAATAAAAAAACATGAGATTTCAGACTTACCGTTGAGTAAGCTTACTCAGCAAAGTTTTATCACACACTGCGATTATAGACGCCAAAAAGTATCGCCATCAACAGCAGCGCACGATATCAATTACATTGGCGCTGTTTTGAATTCAGCAAAACCTTTATTTGGTATCAACGCTAATATTACAGAATTCATTGCTGCTCGTAATGTTATGTTCCGCATGAATATGATTGGTACTGGAAACACTCGTAACCGCCGTCCAACAAGTGAAGAGATAGATTTGCTGATGATTTCTTTAAGAAGCAGACAGTCCACCTCTTATCATGGGATTCCTTATGCTGATATCTTCATGTTTTCGATTCTGTCCTGCATGAGGATCGGTGAAGTCACTAGACTTCTTTGGAGTGATGTTGATAAGGCATCAAAGGCTGTTTTAGTCAGAGATCGTAAAGACCCAAAGAAAAAAATTGGCAACCACATGATTGTTCCGTTGCTTGGTGAGGCATGGGAAATTTTAAATCGACAACCAGAAGAACATGAATATATCTTTCCATATAAATCAAGAACAATAACTCAAACCTACCGGCAAGAACGTGACGAACTTGGAATTCTTGATTTGAGATATCATGATCTCAGGCGTGAGGGGGCGAGCAGGCTGTTTGAGGCGGGGTTCAGTCTTGAAGAAGTTGCCCAGGTTACCGGGCATAAGTCATTATCGACTTTATGGAATGTGTACAGAGAAATTTTTCCTCAGAGTCTGCACGATAAATTTGCAGCATTACAGGATAATAAGAAGGCCTACGTGGCGAAATGATCTCACCTTCATAGTGATGCGGAGTAAAACTCTGGCAATTCTATTGCTGAAGGGGAGAAATTCCTCCTTTCATATCTCCTTATAAATACATAGTATTTGTGCTGGATGCGCGGCAGGCTATGATGGAACATTAGGCTTAAGGCTCGGTTGCCTGAACAGACACTCCCCTAACAGAAGGATTTGCACCTAATGAAATTTAGATTTTTGCCACCAGTTATCGTACTTCTTGGTGCAGCAGGCTTCATGATCTGGTTCTTTGCCAGTGGTGGCGCTGCTCACGGCGGGTGATGCGGCCTGAAGTTTTTGAGGTATTTGCCGATGAAGTACATACAGCGGCGCACTTGGCAGAGATCGAGGCGCACACTATATTTTCAGGGAAGCTGAATAGAAGAGAGTAATCTTGGAGCCTAACCAAAAACCTCTAAAAGCTGATGATAGCCCGACAGAGCAGCACCCGCTTTTTGGTCTCGAAATTGAAGAGTGGACGCCGCCGAATAGAAGTACGGTACATCTGAAAAGCTTTGCGATTGCGAATGACGGCTTGGAATATGCAACTAAAGGCATTAGAGATGGTGAAAATTCTCAGGTTCAAGTTACGTTTCCGTTACATGTTCCGGCCTCTGAATGGTTTTGTACTAAGTTGGCTGAGATGTGCAGTGTTCCAACGCCAACATGTAGGGTTCTATTAGAACCTGAGAGTCAAGAGCTTTTTTTTGGTTCAAAAATAAATTTAGCGGCATATAGAGATGCTCTCGTTGTTAACCAATGGTCAGAATTGCTGAAAAATGCCTCTTTTTATCTGAAAAAACAGCTGTGGGCGATCTACGCCTATGACCAGTTTATTTATAATGTTGATCGTCATTTCAACAACTATCTTTATGTTCAAACTCGACAAAATACGGTTGCTGTTGAAGCATTCGACTTTGGTTTATCTTCATTGGTTCATGGATGGCCGAACAAAATCGGATCAGCATTGTTACCGGCTGACTGCAAAACAAACCTAGTTTGGGCTATTATAAAACAGGTAATAGGTTCCGATGCCGATCTTACCGCAAGCGCCTGTAATGTTTTGGATAAACTTAGAACTCTAGACAGTAAGGCGATAGACTATATTTTTTCTGGAATGCCTGAAGCATGGCTCAGCGCCTTGCAGAAACAAGCTTTGATATCGTGGTGGGATAGCGAATCACGTATGGAACGTCTGAGTAGTGTAGAGAGCGAGGTCACACGATGAACCGTTTTAAATTTAGTATCATACGAATGATACCGGACCCTGTAAGAGCAGAGTCCATTAATGTCGGTCTTGTCGTGTGTGGCGAATTCGGCTTAGATATTAGAGTCTTGCAGAATGCACGAAAATTAAAAGCCGTGACAAGCTTAATAAACCTTAACTCTTTAAATGAATTTTCCAATGAAATTGAATGGATTTATTCTTTGACGAAGGATTTCGACTCTCTTTCCAAGGTCTTATCTGGGAGCCTTCAGTTATCTGCTCATGGTGTATTTACACTAAAAAACGTGACTGATTATGACAATAAAATTGAGTCATTGATGAAGTTGTATGTTAACCCTTCATTCGCCAGCAATAGAGCTCCTCAAAATAAGAGAATAATTACTGAGCTAAAAGAAATCTTCGGTAAGGCTGGTATTTTAGGTAAAGATATCAATGAGATAAATAACCATCGCGTTGTTTCAAATTACCCGATATCTGAGGAAGAAGGCATCTACGCTGAGCTTTTGCTTAAAAATGGCGCTTACCATTTGACCGAAACCCTTGATCTGCGGAATGACAGCCTAAAGCAGAAAATGGGAGATTCAGCGCTTAAAGCGATTACAATTGCAAAAGCCAAAGAAGCTTTATTAGGTAAAGTAAAATCTTTCGTTGTCTATGCGGCCAAAACAGCTAGAGAGGATAAGATCGGAATTCCCCAACTCAATTTGGTTGAAGGATATGCTGATAATATCTTCAACATCCATAGTACAGACGATATGGCCAAATATTTCGACCATATGTATACGGCTGCTGGTAAGTCTATAAATTACCATAACTAAGTCCAAAAATAACCGGGCCCCAGAGTCTGGTTTTTTGTTCCTACCCGAATAACAATAATAAACCTTCAGTAGTATTCCTTTCTCGCCGGCACATCGCCGGTTTTTTTTACCCATCATATCCCCTTTCGCACATGCTTTGCTGCATAAACAGAATGCCTTTGTCCACAGTGTTTTCTAGCGTCATTTTCCTGGACTCAAGGATAGCAACAATTACATCTCTTCGTAATCAGCTGCTGACTTCCCATATGCAGGCATTCTTCCCATATCTTGTTACTCCTTCAGTGAGCGAGTCAGTCTACGGTTGGATTTTTGCAGTGATAATTTTAATGTCCACTGATAGCAAAGAGTTGTCTTCATGACAGATTGAGTGAAATTAACGATTGGTATAATCTTGTAAAATCACAGAGATTATTCCTTTAAATCCCAGTTAGCGTTCTTCTTAAGATAAAGAAGGGCTTGAGCAGTCCAAAGGCTTTATAATTTAATTAGAATTTTTCATCAGGCTCTTGCAAAAGCCCTATAGTGTAGGTTAATAATTCTTTTCTGTAACTATCTGTAGAGAGATCCTCGCTAAGTTCTTTACCAAAAAAATTAGCTATAGATTTCTTATCAGCTTCTATACCTTTCATTGCAAAACTTAAAGCGGCCTCACCGATAAGCCGGCAAGCATCTGAATGGAGGATTTCTTTTTTAGAGTTTTTCATTATGCGGCCATTCGAGAATCTTAAAAGTCAATTGATGCCATCAGTGGCGGACTCAAGGGTTTCAAAAACCAAGTCAACTGACTCTAAAGTTGATTGACCAATATTGTAACCATTTAGTACCTGCCCATTATTATAAACAATCATATTTTCATAATGAACATTATCAACCCCTTCGATTACTTCCACAATATAAAAATTTACTCCAATAAACTCTGCTGCTTCTATGGCAGCATTAACTATCACGGGATCAGAATATACATTCTTCAATATCGCAATACTTTTAGAACTATCAACATTGGAAAGGCCTAAACCTCTTTTGAATAACTCCACTAGTTCTTTTTTCTGTAAAACGATCATTAATGCCCCTCCACAGTGCTGTGAGTAAATTCCCTTGGTGTTGAGATTAAGCTCATAACTGCTCGTGCTTGTACAATCACGACCTAAACAGCCCACACAACATACATAAGGCATTGAAATTGATCAAGTTTTTTCATATTGATAATTATTAAATCATTGATATTGATCGTTTTTTTCTTAAATTCACCTTAGAAAGAAAAGTTTAAATAGCTAAAATTACAACTTTGTCTATAGTAAAAAATCCAATTTCGCCCTGCCCCCTGATTCGATGGTATCCTTGCGTGGAAAATAATCAAAAAAATGAATAAAATTCATAAAAATAATAAAAATAATAAAAATCACACACTTACACACTCACAAGTTTTTAACCACAACTTCCCCCCACACACAACAGTAAATTCCGCTAGCTTTTAGGAAAAATCTATATTATCTATAAAAAAGGGATTTCCACATCCCAAAAAAAATTAAAGATCAATTAGCCTGGCTTTGTTTTAGCTGGGATATTTTTAATAATTACACTCAGCGGATTTTATGAAGAAGACCTCAATAATTAACAAAGAAAACCATTATCAGCAGTGTCCCTTTTGTGAAAGCAATCTAACTAAAAGTCCTAATGAATGTTTTCAGTGCGGTGCACAGATGTTCAAAAACCACATTAACACACTAGATAGAGCAAGAATTTCGTCTATAAGGTTAATTCTATTTACAATAACTATCCTGATAACGATAGTTTTACTTATAACAATAATTGACTTTTCTTCAATTATTATAATCCTTGTGTTTTTACTAGTTCTTTCTTGGTTTTCACCATTGATATTTTTCAAGTTAAAACGTAAAGGGAATAATGTTTGGAGAAAGAAATTAATGCCTTGGTAAATGGATACCTTCCATGATCTTGCATCATATTTTCAACTGTTTAGTCATCAAAAAAAATAATTTCAAAGAAGAAAAAAATAAATATTCGTGGAAAAACCACAAATTATAGATATAATGAAATTGTCCGATGAGCCTTCAGTCTAAATTTCTTCTGAAGATACTGACGATTTTTCTACACCCAAACTTTGAACACTGACTATTAATTAGCCCGCGTAGTTTCGGGCTTTTTTTTCTTTACGCTCATATTACAAGCAATAATCAATCTCTTCAGTGTAGGCATAGTTGATGCTATATATGTTCACACCCAACACTATCTTTTCCTCTCCCTCCTGATCCCCCCTTCAATAAGGCGAACACCATCCGGAATATCGAACGACTGTAAGCAGGCGGTTGGGTAAAGCTTCAGTCTCTTATCTTTAAACTCCCCCATGTGAACAACAATGACAATACTGCTATCAACGGGTTTTCGAGCTTTGTTAACAATCAGCACAGCATCCTTTTCGATACCAGCATGCCAGCTGCAGCTTTCCGCCTTTACCAGAAGGACGGGCTGATTGCCGTCCCACCTCACTAACTGTTTCGGTGTTACCCTCTGCTCTGCGTAGTACGCTGCAGATGGTGGAAATGCCATATCAACGGCCCCGTTTGGATTGTACATCTGGAACGTCCGAGCTTCCCCCTCTTCGGTCGAGATATCACGGAAATTGTGTACAAATCTCGATCCACTCATTGGCTTCCTTCAATAACATATACTAATTGACCCTCTCAAGTTCAGTAACAAAATTACTAGTTATTTCTTCGCGCCTGCCCTATGGGTCGATCTTCACGGCATTGTCTAATGCAATTCCTTTGTTGTTATAACGTGGCACTTACTTACCCTTAAAAACTGTTCATACATACAGCTCAAAGATACATTTTAGTGAGGTGAAGGCTGGTTTTTATGAGTTGCACTATCTGACTGATAAGGAAGGAAACTTTATTTGTTTGACCAGTTAGAGTTACTCAGTTTGAGTCTTCGCACCAATCGATCCCCCATTCTCATGTCATTTGGATATGTGTTCGCAAATCACTTGGTCGTATCTAACGAAAATTTTAACTGTCAGAGCAAAGTCTAACTGACTGCTTTGCGCGAAATGCTGCAGTTCGCAATTTTTCTCACAACAGGTTAAGGCATGACTAACATCAGGATGTATTAATTAAGGGGGTTGAGGTCATTCGTCCATATGAGAGAGGGTCAGATGGTTCAGCAAAGAAGGGGACGAGTTAGAGATGAGATAAATCTTCCAGAGACAAATCGCGTCTTAATGGATTGTTATACTGTTTTTATCACGTTGAAGGAGACATATTACCTTTATGTATGCAAATATACGTTGTGAATTTTTATGATGGTACTGTGGTTATGTTTTCTGTTCCCTTTCCTGTTATTACTTTGTTTGCGCTATTGATTTTAATAGTAATGGCGCTATTTACTGAAAAAAATCGCCACAGCGGTACACTTCGTTTTCTTATCGCCTGCACAGTCCTTCTTTCTGTAAGCACTCTGCGCTGGGAGTACGAGTCAGCCATGCTCAGGAATATTCAATCCGTCTTGGCAATACTTCTACCCCCTCTCGCATGGCACAGTTTCATCTCAATGACTGAAAACAGCAAGCAGCATCGCTGGGTATTGCTGCTTTTACCCCCAACCATTGCCTTATTGCTAAGGATGGTTTGGCCGGCGGCGACTGATTTCATCCTATTTATCATTTTTACAGGATACGGATGTGGCCTCTTTCGTATTGCATGGCAGGGGGAGCGTAACTTCACGCTGAACCGTCTGGCGGAATCAATATATACGGTAAAGATGGCTTTTTTTGCAGGCTGCTTTCTTTGTATATCTGCATTGACAGATCTTGCGGTTACATTTGACTTCAGCATCACCGGTGGAAAACAGGCTCCGGGTATGATTGTCATTTTCCAAATGACACTGCTTCCTCTCATCGCTGCGGCTATTGTCAGTGCGGGACAGACAGCTGTATCAGGAAATGATAAGCCTGAAGAAATAGCCCCCGAGAGTATTTTAGTACCCGCGGGAGAGTTTGATGAGATTTATAGTAAACTCGAGAAACAAGTTCGCGACACAAAAATTTATCTTAATCCCGACCTAACACTGAGTATTCTGGCCAGAAAAACAGGCATACCAGCACGACATCTTTCAAGTGCAGTCAATTCTGTAAGTCAGTGCAATGTATCGCAGTGGATCAATGGCTTCAGGATTGAATGGGCTAAGGAACGGCTGTTAGACACCCCATTGCCTGTGACGGATATAATGTTTGAGTCTGGCTTCACTACTAAATCAAATTTCAATCGTGAATTTCTACGAGTTTCTGGTGTATCACCTACCTTGTACCGACAGAAGATGCAGCGTAATTAAGCGTAGAATTCAGAAATGCACTGATCTTACGAACCAGCTTTTGATGAATATTCGCTCTCTTTGCAAGAGGACCATCTTGGCAAACAACATCGTCGCCAGGCGATTCTTCGTTTAGGATATTTTCAGCGCCGGGTTTACAAAGCTGCATAAAACTGAAATGCGTCGCGCCTTCAACGATCTCATATTGCCTCCTGTTTGGATTCATTTCGGCAGCAAGGTATCCAGACTCCTGTCCTGCGGGTAATTCTGCCAATGTGTCCTCCTGTGCAGCTAAAATCAGGACAGGAATATTAATAGCATTTAGACTGGCAGGGGTAAATCCAGGTGCTAATCCTAGATCTAGAGAGACTACAGCCCGGATCCTTACATCCCTGTTATTTGAGGATATTTTTTCCTGGGAAAGCGTTTCATTGATACCCAGTTTTTCTGTTAACTGGCAGTCGCCCCGTTTGGAATGGTTTTGACAATCGTGGATAAACAGGGAGGGTTTAAATCGCGCACCCGCCAGCGACATCACCGTCCATCCGCCAAGAGAATGCCCTAAAGCAGCAATACGTCCCTTGTCCGTTGCCCCGAAAAGTGCGGGAGAATCTATGACGAAATCAATAACCCGAGAAATATCGTGCGGACGTCGCCACAATTTTTTAGCATCTATCGGATTCTGATCAAAAGTAGTAGTGCCCGGATGATCCGGGGCGGCAACAATATACCCCTCTGCAGCCATCGCGACAGCAATCCAGGACAGATTCCGCCAGTTTCCGTTATATCCGTGTGAAATAACTAAGAGAGGATGTAATCCAGGTAATGGCGGTGCATCGGGGTTTACCGTAACACCAACGAAAGCCGGATTACTTCCTATATTAACTGTTCTTCCCTCAGAAGCTGCTGGATACCACACAGTCAAATTTAGAGTTTCGGACTTTGGGTCTGATAGCGTTATCTGGCGAAAGCCTGGAGATGCCTGCCCTTGTATGCAGTAAAGGGTCATAGTCAATAAAAAAAAAGCTCGTATGCACATCATAAATAATCCTGTAGAGATGAATTGTGTAACTTATATATATCAGGTTCGGTATCCGGGCGTCCTAGAACATGATTTAGGTCGTGAATTTGTTTTTTTTTGTCATTTTTCATGCACATATCTGACATCAGGGTACCTGAGTATCACTCCCATTGCGAATGACATGCTGACCTATGAAGAGCCTGTTTAACTATAGAAAACGTGGATTTTCTACTCCCATTGAGTTTTTCTTTATTCAACTATATGTAGGGTAAGAACCAATCTTGGGGAGTGACGGCATGCAGTTTATTAACATATCGTTAGCTACGCTCGCTTCGGTTTCAGCGTCTATCTACTCAGTTGATGCTTCTTCATCAGAGGATTTTTGCTCATCACCTACCTCGGATGACGCTGGTCCGGTAGGAAGTAATGCCGTTGGCCGACTACTAACAACGGGTAGGACTATTTGCACCGTTTGCTCCTGAATAAAACCGGGGAACGAATCGCTCGCGAGCGCGGCCTTTTCAAAGTAATCCCAGGGGGCCGATGCACCGTCATAGATAAAACTCATCATAAAATCGCTGACCGGCGACATACCGACACCGTACGCCTCTTTCGAGGAGTAAACCGCCAGGGAAACCATGGCGGTATATTGAGTTTTGAACTCCACGGCCTTGATCACGACATACGCTGCCGCAATCTCCTGGCCGTTAAATGTATATTTTCCAACAAGTGCCATGATTACTCCTGAGTGCTCGATACGGTCGGGGCGGTGTAAGGGATAAGAACCTTCTCGTTATGCGCATAGGCAAAGAACGTGTTTATCTGTTTCACCAGTTGCGTAATGACAATGTTATGCCGGGAAATTGCCTCGGCGTGCTGGGCGATAATCGCCACGACCTTGGCGTCCTCAATCGTGGTATCGTTTAACGTCAGGTCTGATATTTTCGGTTCGGCCAATCCGCCAAGCGGTACCTCGCCCGCCTGTTCGCTTATCCGCTTGGCTACGCCGTAAATTTCACGCAGGTCAGCGGGATTGTAGGAGGCGGCGGCCTTCTGGATCAGTGAGGAAAGGACCACCATCTCGCCCTGATCACCCTCGACGATGACACTCTCCCCATCGACAGGCACATGGGTATCTTCGGAGTCGTATAAAACTCTCGGTTCGGCCATCAGTTCGCCCTCACGATGTTAATTAAAAAGTTGATACTCGACTGCGCCTGCTGGCGAAGCTGGAGCATGATACCTACCGGCGTCACCCCATCGGAACCCAGTATCTCTACCCAGCGGAATTTAAACGCGCGGTTGAGCATAGTGCGCTTGGTCACCGAGACATTCCCTTCCCCCTTGAGCCAGATATCAAAGGATGCGCCGCAGCCTTGATAGTTTGACCCAATCTCTATGCGATACTTGCTGCCCTCGTCAGCGGTCTTGTCCGTTCCCAGGTCATGAACGGCCAGCACGTCAAGGTAGGCGCTGTCGCTGCTCGCCACCGTCGCCAGTACCTCGCTGCCGGTGTACTTGTGCTCCTTCTGGTAAATTTTACGGTCGATGTTTACCCACTTGCGGCTCAGGTTGAGAAACGGGTCATCGGAATGCGCCAGGTTATGCAGCGACATCACCTCGCCCGAGTTACCGACGGCAAGGCCATTCGTGGAGCTTGAAATACGGTTAAACGAGTTATGGAATCGAATGTCGTTGGTGTGCAGCATGCTGCCGATAACCGTCGAAAGGTAACCGCAGTCAATGGTCATCGCGGAAAAGGGCTGGCCGTCAAAGTCATGAAGGATGTCAAAGAAGTTTGTGCCAGAAGGATTATCTGCACAGACGCTGACGCCATCGAGCGTGAGACTTACTGCAGGCATCGTGGTACAGGTCAGGACGTCACCGGCCTTATAGCTGCTACCGGTGCTTTCACCGATGGAGACGTTTCGACCTTCGGCCAGTACTACATAAATACGGCCCTGATAGGTGTAACGGAACAAGAATTCAGACTGCGTGGTGCCATTGGTGATGCGCAGCCCTTTAAGACCGTCCATCGTGCCCAGATTGGTTTCTGCCGACAGGCGGCCTACTGAAAGCCAGCGTCCGTTAAAATCAAGGTCTCCACGTATCTGCGCATAATGGCCGGATTTACACATCCAGATCCCGCCATACCTGTTGGCGGCCATAAAGCAGATCTCAATCTTCCAGCCTTCAACAATGGGTGAGGTGCCGGAGGTGGAATTTTCCACGACCATGCCGATCCAGTTATTGACCCAGTAAAAGCCAGTGAACCGAATGGAGGCGTTGGGCCAAAGATGCTTACCTGAAGCAACAACCTTGATGCAATTGACCGCGTAGCCAATATGAATATGCGACAGCGAGTAGCCAAAACCGAAGTTGGCGACTCCGTCCGCACGGTTGTTGCCGTCAATGTAATCGATATGCAGATTGATGTTGGCCATGTTGGAGGCGTTGTCACCAATGCGCACGGTAGGCGGTGCGTTCCACAGGCCGATGTCTTCAACCTTGCCGTTTTTATCCTTTGGCGAAATAAAGGTATCCATGACCTTGAGCTGCATCAGCCGAACTTCTACCCCTTGCACACCGGCACCCGCAATTAACAACGTGTTGCTGATGTTGTAGGAGTTACACCCCATCACGGTAGAAATCTTGTTGGCTATCGCAAAATCAATGGCGTTCTGGATCGCCCCCGTATCGTCTCCCGTTTTCCCAGCGCCAAACAGCTCGGGCGTCACATAGGTTAATGCCTGAGCGGCGTTACCGCCCGTAAAGTGACCCGATAAACTCAGGCCATTCGGTAGCGCCATTTGCGTTTTAAGCTGGCCGTCTCCTATCGCGTAAAACTTGGGTAGGTCTGTGGCCGGGATCCCCGTCAGGACAAAGGGGACCGCTGTAGTGGGTTGAGGTTTATAAACAACACCATCAACGACGACAACTTTGTTGTAATCCTTGATCTCTAGGCCAGCGGCATAAATACCTGCCACCTGAAATCCAGATGCCTGAATCATGGAATAATAATTCAGTGCCTGCTGTTGCAGTGCAGCAGCGGCGGCATGCCGCTGAGACTCGTTCTGAATACGCCAGTCCATATCCTCTTGTTTGATCTGTGTGTCAAACTTTGCCGCCTGCTGCGTAATTTGGGTGTTGAACTGCAGCGCCTGGCTGACCATCTGCGCAGAGAATTTGACCTGCATTCCATTGATGGTCGTTCGTTTGACGCCAAAACGATCGGGATACTCCACCAGACTTGGGCTATTTGCCCAGTAGTCCATATTCTGGGCATTATCGAAGAAGTTTTTTGCTTTTCCCGATCCAATCGGGTCCAGGGTGCCGTATGTGGTCATGCTGGCCTCATTAAATGAAAAAACCCGCCGAAGCGGGTTATGTATTCAGGCGACATCGCCGGGATAAGTGGCATCGTCATAATCATAAAAACTGGCCCTGTATTGCCGGGCTTTCACTGCGCAGGTGCCATCTGAAGAAGGTGATATCTCTTCTACGAGCGCGTCGTAACCTATCCGTTCAGAAGAACAGAAAATCAGCCTAGGCGGCTCTATGGAGGGGTCATCAAATTCCCAACTGTCAAAGTTAAGTGCATCAGTCAAAGGCAGGGTCAGCGTGTAATCATCAACTTTACTTGGCGTCAGAAGCGGCGAGGCGCTGCCGTCCTGAAAGCGAATAAGGCAGCGCGGATTATTAAAGCGCCAGTCGAGCGGTTCGCTGCTTAATAACCGGATCAGACTGCCCTCCTTTTCCGCCCCCACAACCAGACAACTGATGGTGTCATGCCCGGGTATGTCATCGGTCAGCACAATCCGATCGCCGTAGTTGTAGCAAAGCGCGTCCATTTCCGTAGACGTCGAGTGATTTAACCGCTGCTGGCGATACTTCATCAGGCGACGCATGCCGAGCCTGTACGCACGGTCGCGGTCAACGACGCCGTCCAGCGTGTAGGCCTCAATCTTCATCGGCGTCGGATTATCCGTCGTCCGGCATTGCGCGGTTTCTGATGCCCAGGTAGTGCCGTCGATATAGGTGACATCCACACCGTCATAATCATCCTGAGAGGGAGCAGAAAAAGCCGTTTGCAGATACTCCGTCGTCTCTTGTGGGCTGATGATGCCGGTCCAATTCTTTACCCCCTCTCTGCCTACTGATGCCAGGCCGTCAGAAAGCAGGAAATAACCCATGCCGGCAGTGGTGATCATCTGGATGGTTTCCAGTGCCGACTTGTTATCCCCATCGGCAGAAAAATCGAAGGTCTCCCCACGCGGGGTCCAATACTGACGTTCTAAGGACTCCATCGCCGCCTGGTCAATTTCACTCTTCCGAAAGCCCAGCGACGTCAGAATATGGTAAATTGCCCCGCTGATCGTGCGGTCTCCACCGTTGTCATAATTACGGGTAACAACGGCATTAATTCGCCGGTCTGATTGAGCAGCTATCTTGCTTCCGGTCACAAAAGTTACGCCCATTGTGGTGACGCCGGCATAAGATTTTGGCCGTGCTCGCAGGCGAGAACGCAGCGTCTTCCAATACATACTGTCGCGGGCATTATTGCTTCCCTGGTCGTTCCGGCGACGACAACGCACCTCCACCAGCCCCGCGGTACCTAACTGAAAACTTTCATTGAACCCTATGCCGTTGGGGTTCTGTTCGGCATAAATACCCTTGCGGCTTTTCCATCCGTTACCCTCGGCATAGTTACGCCACTGAATTTCCCATTCAACGTGACGTATACGTTTATTGCCTTTACTGTCGAAGCCGCACACGCCGTTTGGAAACGAGAAATCCACTTCAAACGTGTCGGTTATTTCGTTCTCAGGACAGGCAAGAAACGGGCCTAACCATTTCTCATCGTCATTGATGCCCGACACAACAAAGTCCAGCACGGTACGCGTATTGAAACCCAGCCACGCATCGTCCACTGCACCGTCGTGTAAACGGTTAACGGTGAGGGTCAATGCGTCAAGGGTGATTATCTGGTACTCGTTCCCCCGAAGACCTATCGCCAGCCTTTCAGATCCCACAGGAAGCCCACTGAAGGGAGTACCTATCGCCGAATCGTAGGCAAGCGTTACGCTTGTTTTGATACCCGCCGACCCACCGCTTGAAGCTGTACCGGATACAGACTCTGGCGAGCTCCCAAAAAGGGAGACCGGCAACGCGCTGCTATTTATCGTGCCGCCAGTGTAGGGACTTAACGCCTCGACAATCGAGATCCGACCCGAGTTATCAACGGCGACTAAACCTGAATTAGACAGTTGGCTGGTGAGTGCATCAACCAGGCTACTCATGTTGCTGTAATCGGTTATTAATGAGAGTGAATACGTCGTGCCCTCCCATACCACGGTGAACGTCTCGGTATTTACCGAAAAGTCATAGGTCGTCGGCGCTGCACTGGCCTTGAGTGTGGCAGCGCTGCCCCCCACTCCCGGTACCGGGTCTACTGCTGGGCTATAGCTGGAGATAAACAGGTCATAATTAGACCCGTTATAATTAAGCGTGACCGGCATCCCCACAAAAGGCTGCAACTCAGACAGACTGTCACCTGAAATAAGGCTGTATAATCCCGTCACGCCGACACTAAACGTATCGGGCGCAATGAGGGTTAACACCGTACCCGCAGCCCAGGTGGCAGGCAGGCTGGCCGTATCTTCTTCATCCACTCTGGCGCCGATGAATGAAATGGAGGTACCCGAAAAAGTCGCCGCGTCGGCCGTTACCGTATCCTGGTCAGGAGATGATGTTCCCATATCCAGACCGGTACCGCCCCCTGATGTGCTTCCCACTTCTGTGCTGTTGAACCAGTTTTCAGACCGGTTATCCCCGGAAACATCTGCACCTGGGGGATAAACCGTGTAACTAAAATCACTGCCAAAGGCGGAAATCGGCGTCGAGCCCACCTTGATATCCCCATTCGTCAGGGAGAAATTGCCGCGCCCCAAACTTAAAAACATTCGGGTCTCATAGGATGTTTTATCCACAAAGCGCGAAACAGGCTGCACGACGTAATCAGGGAAAATGCGGTAGCGACCAAATACCTCGCGAATGGGATCGCCAAGCTTGGCGGTGTTAGCCTGTGCCGGGTTGAGGCTCAGCGCATCACTGCTGGAAGAGGTTCCCCCACTCGTGTCCAGCGTGCTCATCATATAAATAGAGTAAGCCGCCGAGGCGACAGCCACGGCAATAGCGGCAAAAGCGGCCACCTCTGCACCGGTACCGTAAGGGACGGGATAGATATGTACCTGGCTATCAGGTTTGAGCATGCATAGCGCCCACTCTGTGCCCGGGACTTTCCGTCCATTGAGCTCTACCACCACGGGCTGCTGCATGCCCTTTTCATAACCTGCCACATTTTTTTTGAACCAGTCATGGAGGGTCAGCCCATCATGTTCGTGTACTTCCAGCGGTTCGCCCGGGAGATGCGAAGGGAAAATTTTAATCGTCATTGCCAGAATTCCACCTTGATAAAGCGGCGCTTGAATCGCACCAGAGGCAGGAAAGTCACGTTTGTTTTTGGATTACACTCGGCCACGTAAAGCTCACCGTTCAGCTTCACCACAATACCGACATGAGTAACAACACTACCGGCATAACACGCCACGCCGGCACCTTCGCAAGGCTCGCAGGCGGTTAACGCCTTCATGAACCCGCGGGCCTCTACATCAAGTCCGTCATCATCTTTAGTGATGCCGGCAAAATCCGGCCACAAGACAAGTCCCAGGTCGCGCCTTATTTCGGTGATGACGCCGTAGCAGTCTAGTTTTGGGTATGTTCTGCCGCCCTTCAGCCAAATAACTGAAAGGTATTTATCAGGGTTGAACATGGGAACTCCTTATTGCATGTATCGCAGACCGGGGTACTCGGGAAGGGTATAGCGGTGGCGCGGCCATGCCGTATCGAGGATATTCATGTAGCCCGCGGTAATTTGCACCTCGGGAGCCGTCCAGTAGCCTGATTTTATGTTTAGGGTAAAGGGCGGTTTCGCCGGCGCGCTTAAATCCGTGTCGAGATAGCAGCGATAGGTCAGCGAGGCATTATCCAAATTATCGAGGGAGTTACGGATCGCCGTAGACACCACCCCATCAATGTTGCTGATCGCAAATTTCAGATCCTGCGTGCCGTCGGCATTTCTGGCGGGTAACGCGATATCACACCCAGACGCGGTAAACGCCTGAGCACTGCCATCTTCCAGCGTTGCCGTGATATCGTCCCAGCCGTTTGCCAGACGGTAGGTTTTATCTCCAACCTTAATTTCAAGGGTATGGATGGGGACCTCTTTGCCGCCTGACGCATAGATTCGGTTGAGTATTGGTGAAGTCGTCATGACTGTGGCCACTCCCTGTTAGCGGCAATGTCGATAATATCGCCGTTCACGATGTAATCGGGGAACTCAAGCGATTCGGCCGGTAAAACTGGCCGCTCCCACAGCTCCAGCGTCGCACTGAATTGCCATCCCCTAGGGGCTAAAAAGTAAGGGCCGTCATAGATATCGGTAAACCGGCATTTATAAAGCTCAACGCCTAACGGCGTTTTAAGCTTCATGTAAAACCACGCTACACCGTCAGAAAGCACATGCTTAAACCAGGCTTCAAAATACTGCGCCTGCCCATCCTTCTTGAACAGCCACTTCACGGACGTTTGCGTTGGAGCGGAAGTAAACGCCCTACGCTGACGGGCTCGGCCGGAGGTTAACGGCGAGCGCAGCAAAGGGCTCACTGGTTTAAAACCATATTCGCCCGACGTCGGCAGCAGCGGGGCAGGAAGATAGTCGTGAGGATAATAAATATCGGGCATCAGCTCCTCCTTCTATTGGGATAAACTGCCCTTAATGAGTGACCAAACTCCCCCTGCGGATTGATTACATCAGAGGTGAGCTCCTTTTTAAGCTGCTTCGCCATTCTGCGATTGCTGCTTTCTATTGCCCGCATTGTGGTTTCATCCGGCTGCCCGGTATAAGAATTGTGGAAATGGATATCCCCTGCCCCTTTGCTGTTCTCCTGCCGCTGTTGCTGTACTTGCTCGAGCGTCGCATCAAGCTTGGCGGATGTACTCGCGGTCGTTACTCGCTCACCCTTTTGCAGTAACCACGTCCCCGTTTCCGGCACATTCTCAATACCGTCATGCGCCATTCCCGTTAAAGCAACCGACTGAATGTTTGAAACAATACTTGCCGTCGCTGCCGCGACAGAGGCCATTGCGACCAGGTTATAAGGGAAGGGATTGGCCGCGGCCTGGGCGATACCGGTCTGAATAGCAAGGAACGACTGTGCGACTGCATAGGCTTTGTCGGCAATAAAAGCCGTTTTATAGATTGAGGATTTTTCCCCGAAGGCTGTCCGGGTAATATCGACCATTGACCCGAGGCTTGACTGGATGGTGCTAGTGATGATCTGATTCTTCTGCAGCTCAATATTCTGTTCAGCTTCGGCATGCTTTTTACGCAATGCCAGCTCCTGCTCATCCCACTGAGCATTCAGATCGGCACGCTGCTGCCGGTATTCAGTCAGCGCGGATAAATTACTCTGATACCAGGTCTGAAGGTCTTTTGATTGCGCCTGCAACTGGGTCAGTTGGCTAATGTCACCGCCAAAGGTCCCCGATAATCCACCACCAAACTCCGTCGATTTGCGCATTGAGCGCTGAACATCCTGCGGCAGGTCAGTGATAGACTTTTTAGCAATATCCCGAGACGTCTTTTCGTACACCTGAGGATTAATACCACCGTTCGACTTGAGACGTTGCAGCAGGTCAAGCCTTTGCCTCGTGAGGGTAAGCGTTTTCTCCTCTTTACCGCGCAGCGTCTCCTGCAGTTTTGTCAGTTCTTGTTGAGCAACAATCTGGTCACCGAGTTGTGCATTGACCTCTGCCTGAGCAAGAATTTTATCCTTATCAGCCAGCAGTGACTGCTCAGATTTACTTAATACTCGCGTTTGGGCTGCCTGCTCGAGCACAGTAAACTTTGCCTGGGTCTCCCAAAGGTTTTTACGTTGCTGGCTAATGGTCTCGCTCACATTGCTGTGTTGCTGCAGGACTTTCAGCTGCGTCTGTAGGGCAAGCGTTTCGGCGCTGACACCATCAGAAGCTCGGTCACCGGCGGAGACACTGATACCTTTAGCCTTGGGCGTTTTCGGATCTTTGTATTTCTCCTCAATCCCTTTTTTAATCTGGGCTATTTCATCGTTGCTCAGTGCCTGATTAAGCTTCCGGCGTTCAGCAATATACTCGTTTAACCGCTGGTACTCGGCCGTCCTCTGCTGTTCTTTGGTTTGCCCGGCATCGGAGATAGACTGAAAATGTTGCTGATTGAGCAAAGAGCTTTGCTCAAGCGTCGCCTGCTTTTGCTTCTCCTCGGTTTTCCTCTGTTCCGCATGCAGCTGGTCGGTGATCGTGCTCACTGCCTGGCGAGCCTGATCGCGTGCAGTTTCAAGGCCAAGACGCTGCTGGCCCTGGGCGCTTGAGTTGCGTAAAGCCTTGTCGAGGTCATACAGCTTATCGGTGGCATCGGATAACTGGGATTGCAGCGACTGTGCTCGACCGATGCTCAGCAGACCATTCCACATGGATTTAAATGCGTCGCCGACCGCATCTGCTGCCGTCTCCAGTGACCCCATGTCATTTTTGATATCACTGGCCATAGACCGGAAACCCTGCGCCGCGACACCGTTGGCATAACTTAGCGCATCCGTGTATTTTCCGGCATCCTGCAGGGACTTCACATAATCGAGTTGTTGTGCGGTGACATTGCCGTATTGCTGCGCCATCGCCTTGAGGCCGCTTTCTGGATCAGAGGTTATTTTTCCGAACACTGCAGCCAGTTGTTCAACCTTCGTCCCGGTCGCATCAGAGAGATTGGCAATGTCCGTCGCCACCCCCTGGTAACTGGTCCCTAAATTGGCGCCGGCTTTCGCCAGTGCCATCAGCGCATCTTTACTGCTTGTGAAAGAAGTGCCGTTTTTGTCCATCGCCTCGGCGATAAACAATAAGTTGTTAGCCGTCTGGCCAGCACGGTCACCGGTAAGAATAAGCGATTTGTTAAATTCGCTGGTGACAGCCTGTCCCGTATAAAAAGAATAAGCCAGTGCGCCCACGGCCACTGTTAATCCGGCGACGCCGACCATAACCGGGTTAATCGTGCCCATTAGCGCGGAAAATGTGGGCCGGAGTCCGCCAAATGAGTCCTTAATTTGGCCGCCCTGTTGGAGCAGGATAAGCCACGGGCTCTGGCCCCCAGCTAGCTGCGTCGCAATGTCGGTAAACTGTGCGGGTAGCGTTCGCATCGCCGCTTTATATTGCCCGACTGAAATACCGGCGCGCCGGGCAGCCAACTCCTGCTTATTGAATGACTGCTCGCCTTTTTTGCCTGCAAAGTCTGAATCATCGGCCAGCCCACCCAATTGCTTACGTGCGAAGGCGAGTTGTTCATCAAATTTAGCCGCATTGGCGTCGAGGTTAACAACGAGATCACCCACTGGCTGGGACATAACGCATTCCTCCACTTATGCTTTCAGCGAGTGACATTAATTGTTCATCGCTAGGTTCGATATCTACGGTTTTTGGGCAAAGCAGGCTGAAGCTGGCGGGGGTTAAATCATGCTTTTTGCACATCAGAGAAACGGCAAGATGGCTTAAATTAGAAAAATGCGCATCCATCAGGCTATCTTGAAAATAATGGTCTCGATAAAATACAGCCCACTCGCCCAGTTCCGTTGAGGTCATACCGGCAAGCATCATGCGCCAATCGGGGCGGTTAAACTCCCGAGCCAGCCGCATGACAAACCTCAGCTCACCGGCGAGGACTTTTCCACCGATACGGCAGGGACGTTAGTTTGTGCTTCTTCTGCCACCGGCTGGATGTCGTCTTCTGGGATAAGTCCAGAGATCCGTTTTACCTGCAAGTCTGCTTGCCCCAGTGCCGTAACTGGCCAAGTGGAAAGCAAGGTATCACTCAATGTCTGCACAGAGTGTCCATTTACGTCATTGTGCCAAAGTGACATGGCCACCAGCATTGCACTGCTGCGGATAGTTTTCTCGACCAGCTCAGCTTGAAGAATTGAGGCCTCTTTCTCCTCCTGTGCAAGCGATTGCACGTCCTTGGCAAGGTACTTTAGATACTCAATGCGCTGCAGAGCCGAAAGCTCAAACAAAGTGACGGTTTCACTGTTGAAAGTGAAGGGTTCAGTTTTTAGAAACATCGGGTTCTCCAGTAAACGGGGGATACCCCCCCCCCGCTTTTATCAGCAGGAAATTAAGAAACGGTCACGGGGATAACAAGAGCCTTCTGGCTGTCATTGGTGACAACAACGATACTCGCCGTCCCTACTGCAATGCCGGTAATGGTCAGAACACCATTGCTCACGCTCACTGTCGCAATATTTGAGGCGGTGGACGTCGCCATGAAGTTCTTGTCAGAGGCTGTCGTCGGGGCAACAGCGATTTGTACCGTTTTCGATGTGCCCACGGTCGTTGTAACGGTGGCGGGCGTCGCCGTTACACCGGTGACAGAAACCACGGCAATATTGGCTTCCGCCAACTGTGGTTTACCCTTGTTAGTCACTTTCACCGTGCGCGTAATGACTTCATTGGCCGTCAAGGCTTTGCCCAGGCTGCTTACCCAACCGGTATAAACATCGGCTACACCGTTTGGATAAAGGATCTTGTAAGCATTGTCGCTGCCCTCTTCAAACCAGGCGATAAGATTCTGCTGCCCCGTTTCACCGGGTTTCCATGCCAGAGTAAAACTCGCCTCACCGGCAGATTTTTGACCCTGTGCAGTGGACGCCCAATCCGCATTATCATCATCAACGTAGTTGTCGTCATACGAATCAGCGGTCAGTTCACCGGGTGTAATGTCTTTAATTTGAGCTAGGCGGTACCAGTCAACGTTAGAGAGCGGGTTGGCATACGGGTCGCCCGTACCTTTGTAAACCCATAACGTCGTGCGTGCGCCTTTGGTCGGCGCCAGTGGATTTGGTGTGGTCATAATTTCCTCACATGAAATAATTTATGGAATAACGAAGGTCTGCAGACCCCCAGGTCGCCATCTCATCATCTCGCTGGTAGTCGTACCCCTGCGGTGACATGGTTTCCAGTAGTGTTGATAGCGCGGGAATATCTTGGATAGCCGGATAGATTTTCTGTTCTACCCAACTATCCAGCATCGAGTCCGGGCTGACGGCCTTGAGAAAGACCTCGATGTGAAGCGTTGCAGACCACTCATCGAAATCCAGCGTTTCCCCCGTTGGCGCGGCATCGCTGATATAAACGGCCACCACTGGCAAATCATCCGCCTCGATAAATGCGGGCCGGCCGTCATACCAGGTGACCGGCTCGTCAGTGATGGATTGTTTCAGGACGTCCAGGACGGCTTGACGAATAAGCGGATGTTTAATCATCGTGAAATAATTAACCTCAGTTGGTTGTTTAGCGCGGCCCTTAACTCTTTGGGCATATCACTTGCCAGCAGCGTGTTGGTTTCGTCTTTATAGGCAGAGGTCAACGGGCTGGTGAGGGGAATTTTCACTACATCGATCGGATAACGCGGCTTGCCGCTACGCTGCATAACCTGCCATCGGCCGTTCGCGAGCCGTTGAAGGAATGCGTTTCTAAACGTGAACTTCCCGATTTTCAGCACACTGCCCCTTCCCCGTACGTTGCCTTTCTTGCGAGAGATCTGCATACGGGCCGCACCGAGCTTAATGGCGGGCAGGTTTCCCCGGTTGATTTTCAAAGTCGCGATTGGGCGACGCATCGTTGCCTTTTTAAGGCGGGCGCGCTGTTTGACCAACTTTCGGGGAACCTTGGTTTCTTTGGCTACTCGTGAGCTGCTGCGGCTGACGGCGCGCCCGGCAACGCGGTTGACCGCCTGCGCTGAGGCTTTTGGCACGGCGGTGTCACTGATGCGACTCAGATTCACCAGTGCCTGTTCTAACCCTTTGATCGACATGCGACCTCCCTACTCAAGCCATATGTGAGGTTTGCCGTTAAACAGCTGGTTGCGGGTGACAATATAGGGTTTTCCCAGATACGAAACGGTGTCGTTTTTACGGGGTTTATAGGCGTCAGAAAACACCACAACGGACAGCCCATCGCCAATTAACGCCCCCATTTCCGGCAAGAAATGGGCCTCAACGGCAACAACGTCATTACCGTTGATGGTTATTGGCTTGCCGAAACGCTGCAGCGTCACGCTGTCCATCCGTGCCGCGAGCGCATCAAAGGCGTTAGCCATTGATTTTCACGTCGATCACGGTTTCCCCCGCACCGGCCGACTCCCATGCATGACCGGCCAATACCGCATCCGCTGCTGCCAACTGGATTGCACCGGATTTGATATAAACCTTGGTACCTGCTGAAATGACATCAGCTGCCAGTTTGGGCAGCAAAAACACGCCTTCAGCAAGCCCTTCGCCCGTGCCGGAAACCGCAATATCCGTGATGGCCACCGCGACGATGTCACCCACTGCCACCACACTTCCGCTGGTAATTTCTGCGTCACCGCCGTTGGCAATCGTAATGGTGTTACCGTTCTGAATAAAATTCTTAGCCATGAGATGTTCTCCAAACGGCCCTACGCAGGCCGAATTTCAGGTATAAAAAAAGCCCTGGCGGGCGTTTACAAAGCGTGAGGGATGTTGCGATTACTGGCCGGAAGATTTGACCAAACCGCGGTAGTCGAGCGGTGCCACTCCGGCATCGATGCGAACTTTGGTCGCGATCCCGTCCGAGTTAAACCCTTCCTGCTGGTCGATATAAGGCAGGTCAACACCGTTGAGATAAGCGACCTCGATGGTATCCATACCTTGTGCAGCGGCCAAGTACCATTCTTTCGCACTTTTATCATCCAGGCGCGCTTCGGCAATAACCGTCGCAAAGTTCTGGATCGGGTTGATGATGCCGGCATTCACATCGGCGCCCTTAACGCTGGCAGACTTGATGGTCTGATTGGCAGCAGTTTCCAGCACGGTCGGGACCAGCAGGAAGGCAGGTCGAATGTTCAATGAACGCCCGGTGCTGGACTCTTTCTGCGTGCGCATCAGCTGGCGTGCTGCATCCAGACTGGTGACATCCATTCCACCCGTTCCCAGGTTCTTATGGTCCGTGCTAAACAACGCCTTGCCGTCAGACAGTTTAGGGTTGGTGGTCAATACGGCATACACCAGATCGCCAATGGTTCCTTTAGCCGCACGGCCCATCTTGAGCGGCACATCCGTCATCTGGTTTAGGTCATCATTGATGATGGCCTGTCGCGTGATTGAGAAGATTTCACCGTAGGTGGCCAGCGCAATCTGCTCGCCGCGGTCAGACGTGGTGACATATTTGTATTCTGCGCCCTCGCGCACCTTACGCAGCGCCGGGAAGCCACCAGCACCTACGCGGTGAGCCGTTTTAAAGTCGCTAAGTTGCCCTTTTTTGGTCCAGTCTTCGAACGTTTCACCCGCATCTTCCCACCCCTGCAGCAGAGACTTATTCGCGACATCGAGAAGAATATTTCCAAAATCCGACGTGCTGTGCGTCATGGCCATGCCAATCATTTGCATCGGGTTATAGGCGGCTACACCCACACCGCGCTCGGTAAGGGACATTCGGGCCCACTCACGCAACGTCATGCCGTTATAAACGTTATCGCTCTGGCGGTCTTCATAGCCCGCGCGGGACATCAGCGCCTGACGAATACCGTCGCCGGTGAAGTTGCCATTTCCTGCATGGATGTGCACATTTCCGTTTTTATTGGACGGCGTAGTGTCTTTGCCCAGCATCGTCAGAAGCTTGTCCTTGGCCTGCTCGACTGTGCAATCGATATCTTCGACGCATTCAGCCTGCAGTTCCTGATGGCGCCCGCCAAACATCGCAAACAGATCTTTGATGCCAGTGACGCGCTGTTTTTGCGCGGCCAATACCTGATTACGAATAGTCGCTTCGTCCAGATTGGACGGCTGCGGTGCTGGCTGTGGCGTCGGTGCAGGGGCAGGCTGCTGAACAGTGGCCTTCGGTTTAGTGATCATGTTTTTCAGTGAGTTTGGCATAGCGTCGAATTCCTCGATACGTTTTGAATTTATGCGGGCCATTG
Organism: Rouxiella sp. S1S-2; assembly: GCF_009208105.1. NCBI lineage: Bacteria > Pseudomonadati > Pseudomonadota > Gammaproteobacteria > Enterobacterales > Yersiniaceae > Rouxiella > Rouxiella sp. S1S-2. The sequence continues at coordinate 2,287,071 of NZ_WFKL01000001.1, read as the reverse complement.
CCTGAACCGCGGTAGATATTTCGTCAGCAAAGCCGTGTTCCAGACACTCCTGTGCCGTCATCCAAGTCTCTTCCCCCAGCATGGCGGCCAGTTCTTCGGTGCTTTTGCCCGTTTTTTTGGCGTAAGACGGGATAAGCACGTCCTCGACCTTATCCAAAAGGTCGGCATAGTCGCGCATATCGTTGGCGTCACCGCCAGTAATGCCCCAGGGCTTGTGGATCATCATCATGGCGTTCTCAGGCATGATGATGGGATTGCCTACCATCGCGATAACTGAGGCCATAGAGGCCGCCAGACCGTCGATATACACCGTTTTTGACGCCGAATGGCTATTTAGCAGGTTATAGATAGCAATACCGTCGAACACATCCCCACCCGGAGAGTGAATATGCAGGTTGATATGATCCAAATCCCCGAGCGCTTTTAAGCTGTTGGCAAATATTTTGGCCGTGACACCCCAGTAGCCAATCTCGTCGTAGATAAAAATGTCCGCGGACTTCTCGCCGCTGACTTTCATTCGGAACCAGCTCTTGTCCGCGGCTGAGGCATGCGGCGCCATAAACTGATTACCCTTTTTTGTCTTGCTGTTGCTCTTGCGCACTGGCTGCCCCTTTATCATTTGCCGGGTCCGTGTCGAACACCAAATCCAGCTTTCTGTTTTCATCAACTTCCGCCTTACGGCGACGTTTAACATCCCCCGGATTCGCACCGCGTGCGCGGATCCAGTCCCCTTCTGTCGCTGCACCGCCGCGCAGTAGCACGCGCCATGAGTTAGCCTCTTTTAGCGGGTCAATCCACGGCATAACAGGGCCGCTGTACACGGCATTGAAAAGCGTACTCCTGTCAACATCAACCGGGACCGTAATCACTCCGGCACTGATCGCCATTTTCAGCCAACTGCGATACATCGGGCGGGTGACGGCGGCGATAAACGCATCCTGCAGGATGCTGTAGCCTTCAAACGACTCCACTAGCTCCTGTCGTTGAGCGCTGTAGGTTCCGTTATAGTTGCGGGAAATACTGGAAAAACTGCCCCGACTACCCGCGGCTACGGCGCGAAGCTGGCCGTTTCGAAACGTCTCAAGGTTAGGGTTGGGTCGGTCAGATTTGATCATCCCGATGTCTTCACCCGGCAATAAATCGTCATAGAGCATGCCAGGCTCTATATTGACCTCCCTGTCGTCCTCCTTGGTTTCGTCATAAGACTGACCGTCCCCTTTCTTGATGTACATGCCCAAGGCGGCGGCGATACGCGCTGCGGTTAACTCCGAATCCTCATATTCCTTGAGCGCACTCAAGCGGATCAGGATCCCTGAAAGCAAACTGTTACCGCGAACCTGATGCAGGCGGCGCGTGAACTTGAGATGCAGCATGTTATCGGCCGAGATGTCTTTGGTATTCCCCAGTGCAATTCCCGACGTAACGAGGTTTTTATAAACCATGTATTTGGTCGGGCAACCCCAGTCATTCAGGTAAACGCCCTGACAAAGCCCTTTCCCCGTGTCATTCGCTTCAAGCGGGACATAATCGGGTTCAAGGGCTTCGATCCAGAAAGGTATTTTTGCCGAGGGGGTTAACCCCTGTGCATTGCCGGAGACAACCTGCCCGAACACCTCGCCATCTCGTAGCCAGGTCCGTGCCATGAGGCGCTCGAGCACAGGGCGGGTAAATTGTCCGGTGACCTCCGGTGAAACGGACCATTCAGCCCATGCGGCTCTGATCTGCTTGGAGAGGTCATCCGCCATCAGTCCAGTTTTAAGGAGGGGCTGCGGATCGACAACAATCCCCCGAGAGCCCACAACGCGCTCCTCCAGTTTATCCAGCAGGCCAATCACTAAATCATGATTGCTGTCGAGCCACCGTGCCTGCTCGCGTAAAGAACGCCCGCCGAACTGATTCATCTGATTGGCGTTGCGATTTTCCCGCTTGGCCCGATGCGTACGCGTCGGCATGGCCGCTTCGTACGCATGGATTTTCAACTGAGATTGCAAACGTGCTGCCTTCCACTTCGGCGAGAACAGACCTATTGCATCATCTAGAAGACTCATCGTGGAAACCTCGCCAGCTTGTATTGCGGCCGGCGACGCCTGGCAGACATAAACGCACTCAGGCGCCGCTCCCAGCTTTCACGGCCGCTGCGTATCTCACTGAGGTTTTCCATCGTCATCGACTGCCCGTTAAAGGTGATCGACTTCCCTTGCAACACAGCTTTCTCAGCATTCAGGTACTGCTGGATCATGTCTTCAATGTCGGCCTGATTCATACCCAGCCTCCTGTTGGTGATGTTGCCCATGCGGAGGGTTTATCCTCTTTAGGGGCCTTCTGTTTTTTGGGTTTAGGTACTTTGGTCTGGGGGATAACGGCGGGCTTTTCTACTGCGGCAACTTGAGGTAACACTTCAACCGGCTGCGCCCAGGGCGGCGGTTTATCCCAGTTGATCCGCTCATAGCCGCGCAAGATAACCAATGCGTGGGCATACACCATCAGGTCAAACGCCTCGTTAGCCCCTTTCCCCGGCTTATGCCACTTACCGTCCGTGTCACGTTCTTCGTAGGTCAATTCGTCATAGAACCACTCTCCCAGCCAGTCTGGGAAATGCACATAGTTAGCGCCCAGCGTTTCGCGTTCGAGCGCGTTACTGATCCGGTCTTTGAGTGCATTGGTTTGCAAAAGATATAAAGGCACATCGCCTCGCGCCTCGGCGCGACGGTTCGGCCTGTCGGTGTTATCTGGCAGGGTTTTAGTTATCAATTTACTGCGCGTCGTGCTGTCTCCCTTAAACAGGTACACGCGTTTGTGAACACTGTCTCGGCGGCATCTGCGCCAAAAATCGTAGGCGTTACCCGTGACCCCATCCTCGCCGCCGGAGTCAACCGCCATCGCCAGAACAGGTATACCGACATTGGGGTTGCTGTCCATTGGCCAGACTTTGTCGAGAACATCCGTTCTGAGCAGATCCCAGTCCTCCAGATATCCCGCAGGGTCAATGGGCAGGCTCTCTCCGTTAGGGCCGAACCGCATCGATTGACGTATGTTGTAGCGGTCAACAATCCAGCGCTCGCCTTGGGCGCCATACCCGACCACCTGAACAACGAAGCGCCGATTTTTACCCCCCTGAACGTCAACCGTGGCAACAAGGAAACGCACGCCCTCGGGTACACGGCGCTTAGTCACCGGCTCTGAACGAGCCATCAGTGTTTCTGATTTACGCTGTTCCAGGCTGGATTGAGGAAAATACGGAAGACCCCAGTCAGTGTTGGTGACCGCCTTCAACGTTTCCTCGCTGCCGTTCATCGCGTAATCCTGCTGGGCAGACAGCAACTTATAAACCAACTGAGAAAGCGTTTGATAGGCGGCGGCTGGGCCTTCCATCCAGAACGAGGCGATGCGCGAACGGCGCGCTACCCCGGTCTTAATCCCGGCGGTATTAATTCGCTCCCCTTCACGTAGCCAGACTCCCTTCATATTCAGTGCGCGCTTTTCGCTGGGCATGATTTTTGCCTGACAATGCGGGCACTCAATGTAGGCCGACTCACTGGCGATCACCGGGTCATTAATACCCTGATACCCCTGAACCACGTCCCTTGATGGCTGGAAATGTTCTCCGCAATGAGGACATGGCCAATACCACCGGCGGCGGTCACCTCGATTGTATAAAGATAACCCTCCGGTAGTCGGCGGAGCCTCATGGGGAGAACTGCGTTTCCATTTTGTGTCTTTGATATCTCGGCCAGGTGAGGTCTCCACCAGCGTCATGCCAGCGGACATAAACGTCGTGGTACGTTTCGAACCCAGCGTGAACCCGTCCCCTTCGCCGTCGATATCTTCGGGGAAGCGGTCATAGTCAGTTAGCGCTACGCATTTATAGTCAGACGAGGACATAATATTTATCGATGGCCAGCCGATTTTCAGATAGTTACCCGCGCGAAAGGTTCGGTCATAGACGTTGTTATCATTGCGCCGTGGGCTGAGCTTTTTGGCGACTTCCGGGCTATTACGGAACGTGCGATCCAGACGCTTCTTGCTGTGCTCACGCGCTTTTTCCTCGGTCATCTGGACAAGCAACATATCTGAAGGGTCACAGACCACGTTATAGACAATCCAGCCATCAATGAGACCGATAGTTTTACCGGTTCGCGACGGTCCGATGAAAACGACAGCATCGTACTCTCGCGATGCCAGGCAGTTCATTGGCTCAATAACGTAGGGGGCCAGATTTGGATCCCAGGGGACCGAGTTTCCCGCCCCCATCGGCACACGCATATACTGGCTAACCGCATCGGCAACCTGCATGCGGCGCGGTGCTCGAAGTATACCAGCCACATCTTTTCGGATGTCCCTGGCAGTCGCCCGCTTTGCCATCAATCCTCCTCAGTCGTTTCCTCCTCCTGTTCTGCGTCAATGACCTTTTGCGCGATTTGGTCACGCAGATCGTCAATGATGTTTTGCACCCGCATTACTGCCGCCGGCGCCAGCGCACAATCGCGCTCCAGAATGTCCGGCAAGGTCTCGAGTACCTGAACAACGGCCTTAGCCATCATCGAAAACTCTCGAGCGACGTCTTCGGCTGGAATAAGTTGCCCGACAGTCCTCTCAAATTCGATGCGCTCGTTTTCAGCTTTCCAATGAGAAAGCCGATCGGACGGTGTCATGTCGTTCACATCACCCGAGACTGTGGGGATCATTAATTCGGTCAACACATCTGTCACCGCAAAGAGCTTCAGTTTTGCATTGCTGCCCGGTGCTGGCTCAACATTTTTGAGGCGTACGGCGACCGTTTGCCTGTGCACGCCCGTTATCCCGGCGAGCTGGTTAATGTTGAGTTTGAGAGACGCGATTTCTTGGTCCATGATGGTGAACACTTTTTAAACGATTCGACATCTTGCGAAAACAGGCCATTTTAAAATCAATAACCTGCGCGGATGATGATGATGACCCTGGATAACGAAAACTAGCCGTTTTCCGCGAGTACGCCGCCCCGTGGCGTAGCCCCCCCAGGGAGGACCCAAGCGATAATAATTATCATTTACATGGAAATTCACTATAAACGCCCATTTTAATGATAACAATTCTCATTACATGCAATATCACGGCATTCCGAGCTTTAATTGGCCCTTAGATGAGAATGGTTATCATTAAATGCTCTGCTAATTGAAACCTTTGGTATTTTCAATCTGCTTGATGCCAGATATCTGGGCATTGCAGCTCTGCAGGTCCGTCAACAGCAGTTCATTCCAAAGCACTGAGCCGCCGTATGTCAGTGGGTCATCGGGCGGCGGGGATGCCTCGCACTGTGCCAGCAGGCTTGCCGGTATCGGCGTTGCTGGAACCTTTACGTATTGCGTTATAGTGCTCGAGCAGGCTACCAGCAGCGGCAGCATGAACAGGCTGTACCGCGCAGGCGTCAGCTTTGAGCACAGTCTTGATAATGACCTGCCTATCCTGACTGGCAGATACGTTAGCCTTTTGAACATTGAGGGTTGCTCCGGCAATCTGGTTGAATATGCCGACACTCAACGCCTGTGATTTGATGATGAATTCGGCTTCGTTCTTTTGCTGCACAGCATTGGCCAGTGTGTCAGCTTGTGCCACGGACTTGCCGTAGTAGTGGAAAGCAATCCACATCAGCAACCCTATACAAACCTGCATCACCAGGGCAGCTATGCGATAAATTTTATCTGCCATCTAACCCCCAGCATGTCAGTTCGCTTTCCTGGTCGCGGCGCAACACCTGCCCATAACAGTTGTTAAAACGGATGCGGCAATCTTTACCACCATCAAATATCCAGCGCTTTATTTCGGCGCAGGCACCCAGCCGGTCGCCAGCATTCAACTTTCGATAGAACGTTGAGGGAAGGCATTTAGCAGGGCCTATATTCCACGGGCAGAACGATGCTATACCGACTTTTTGCGGTTCCGTCAGCGGTACGTGCACATTGCGCTCAACCCAAGCTAAAGCGCTTAACTGCCCGGCCTTATCAATCACATCGCATTGTGCCTGCGTTAACCGCATGCCCTTTACAACTGACCTACCATTTACACGCGTCACACCACCACAAATGGTCCAGACGCCCCCCGTGTCGGCGTAGGCATTAAGCCTTTTGCCTTCCTTTTCTTTCTGCAACTGGTCCATCATTACCGGTGCAGAAGCGCCAGCGGCAATTAGCATCAGCATGGCTGCACTGAGTTTTGTTTTCAGATTTGCCATTATGAATCAGCCTTAGCCGCAGCATCTGAAAGCACCTTGATAGCGCTATGTCGCTCTTCTAACGGAACCTTTCTCGCCTCATTTGCCATGTCTTCAATTATTTTTGTACGCTTGGCTTCTTCACGCTTTTTGTAACGAGCATCAATTCTCCCCAGAACAAAAGATAACAATGATATAACCACGCCTATTGCACCAAAAATGAAATATACAAAGTCCTGCGTTGTCCATCCCAGTGCCGCAGCAATGGTTGCCAGCCACGCAAAGAACTGAGTGACAATGTTTCCAGACTGTTGATTCATCTTCATAGTCTCCACCTCCAACGGTTGTTGGCTGTGTGCTGTAGTCGAAAGGGTTAGCGCCGGAGCATGAGGCGACACGGGGGTCATTTGAGGGTGAATGCTCGGCGCTAAATTTGGGCATAAAAAAGGGCCACCGAAGTGACCCTTTGAAAAATTGAAACTTATTAGGCTGCTAATAATTCAAGTAACTTGCCAGGAACGGAGAATACTTTCTGTATAATGTAGGTTTTAATTGAGTGCGAAGGTCGAACAAGCTCGTTACATTTTTGATATGTACGTTTTATTTGCACTCAAATGCTGGCACAAGAGGACGATTTTTGTAGCTTCTGCATGATGGACAATAAGTCTGCAATAAAACACGCCCATCCCCCATATCTTTCTCACCAAATTCATCTGTTGTGTAGAAGACATGATGCCCTGAAATTTGTGAACATCGCGGGCATGACTTAAAAGTGTTACCAAAACTATCAATACAGTATTGAGAATCATCTAGCCTTACATTGCAACTGCATATTCCGCTCATGATGGCACCTTAAAATACGGGGTTTTCATCACGAAAAAATAGCATATAACTGTATAATAGTGATGCCATTTTTTACTAAAAAACCAGCCAAAGTGCAAATCTTGAACTGTGTAAGCTACGTGACTAAGTAACCACTCTTAGCAGATTAATCACGGATTTGTCATGACGCAACTTTTTTGAGTTCAAAGGCTACAATACTTTCTTTTCGGCATTCTCGGTCCATCTCAAGACGGATATCTAGTGCCCAAAGACACCCGTCAATAAAGCCCTCAGCAGTCTGTAGGCGCATAGCTACCGTGTTATATGAAATACCCAATTTTTTGCCCATAACCCGCAGGTTAAGATTGTCGATGTAGTACCACTCAATGAGTGAGCACAGATACTCGTCTTTTTTGCTCAGCCTAATCATGGCTTCGTTTAGCTGCATGCCGTCGTCGTCACAACAAGATACTCGGCCTGCACGGCTCGCAGGTAGTAGTCGGGAAAGTCCTGCAGCAGTTCGCGGGTAACCGTGATTGCTTTTACCACTGGCCGCCCATGCTCCCCAGCGTTCCAACACCATCGAAATATCACGCATTATGCTGCTCTCCCTCGGTTTGAATAGCGACGACTATTGGATTCCGGTTGCTCTCTGCACAAATTATAAGCCTCGGCCTGGTCGATGGGCTGAAAGTGGCCGTTGCGAAAACTGCGGTAAACGGTTCCAAGTGCGCCATTGCGGTTTTTAGTCACGTTGATTTCGGCAATTCCTCGCGCTGTGCTCTCCTCGTTATAAACCTCATCGCGGTAAAGCATCATGATGATGTCGGCATCCGCTTCAATTTCTCCTGAGTTTTTGAGGTCGGCGTTAACCGGACGTTTATTCGGTCGTGTTTCTACACTGCGAGACAGTTGGCTAAGGGCGATGACGGGGGTCTTATTCGTCTTAGCCAGCGATTTTAGACACTTTGATACTTCGCCCACCTCAAGGTCATGGCGGTTTTTTCCCTGAAGCTTAATCAGCCCAAGGTAGTCTACGGCCACCAGCGCGATCTCTGGATATTCAAGCTTATGCCTGATTGCCTTTTGCTTAATTTGCTCGGCGTTCAAGTCAGTGGCGTCGATAATCCAGATTTTACGATCTGTCATTCGCTGAATACCGCTGGCTATTCTGGCCCAGTCTTCGTCATTCAATCTGTCAGGCGATTTGAGCTTGGAGGTGGAGAAGTGACCGGCGCCAGCTACCTGCCTTTCGGCGATCTGGATAGCCCCCATTTCCATGCTGAAAAACAGAATGCCCTGGCCCTGCTCTGTCACCTTGTCAATGATGTCCAACACCATTTCGGTTTTTCCCATCGAAGGGCGTGCTGCCAGCAGCACTAAATCTGTCTGGTCTAGACCGCCCGTCAACGTGTCCAACTCTTCGATACCGGTGAGCACGGTTCGGCCTTCTGAACGACCGTCCATTTTGTCCTGAAGCCTGTCGGTAATCTGAGGCAATAAATCGTTAATATGGATAGCCCTTAAAACCTCCTCAGCGGTGCTCAGCGAGGCCACTTTTGCCTTGACATCATCCAGTATCATTATTGCCTGCTCGCTGCTGGTAGCCGACTGGATGCGTTTCATAGCGCTTTCTAACACATCCTCTGCCATTCTGAGCGTCGCGTTACGCTTCAAGACCATCGCATAGTGCTTCAACGATGATTTTGCCCAGGCCTTGGCGGCAGCTTCCAGAATTGTCGCTTCATGCCGGGGCATCGCCTCACACAACAGGATGGGGTCAATCACGCCCTTCGCTTTCGCCTGATTGATAATGCCCTGGAATATCTCCTGATACTGCCAGTTCCCAAAGGTGGTGATGGGAAGTGTAGAAATTATCTCCATCACCTCGGAGTCAACGCCCCGCTGAAAAATACCGCCAATCACGGCGCCCTCAATGTCCTCGTCACGCCAGATGCTCATGCGGATACTGCTCCTTTCCGGCTGCGGTAACTCGGCCAGTCAAATATTAATGTCGCGCCATCCCCCTCAACCATGCGGTCCATCAGGCGCTCGCCAATCACTTCGGCGATTTCCACTGGTGCAAGATTGCTGATTAACACGGTAGGCAGCATGTCTTCGTAACGGGCATTCAGGATGTCGAACAGGATGATTTTTTCAGAATCGCTGCCGTACTGAATGCCAACTTCATCAATGATCAGCAGGTCGCGGCTGGTGTAAATCCCGATCACGTCTTCTTCCCGCATGTCTGCACCCTTGTCCCAGCTGCGGCGCACGGCACGGATAATACGCATGACAGACGTCATGAGGACGGCGCTTTCGTGGTTGCGAATAATATCCTTCGCCAATGCGACAGCCAGATGATTTTTACCGGTGCCGGGTTTACCACACATGATCAGGCTCGTGCCGGCGGCCAGCATGGTTGGCCATGAGGCTGCATAGTCGCGCAGTACGGAGAGATTCTGGCTGGCGCAGATGTTAAGAATGTCAAAATTGTTGAATTCGCTGCCCGTGAAGCGCGGGGGGATATTGGCCTGTTCAGTCAGTTCGTCTATCCGGATCTGGCGTTTTCGTATTTCGGCTGCATCAATCGCATTTTTCAAACAATGCGGGCAACGTGATCGCCTCTCAGAAAGGCGCCCGCGGTATTCGAGTGTGAGATAGTTTTGTTCAAAGTGACCATGCAACTCACAGTTGGCCTGCTGAGGCTCCTGAATCACGAAGGCACTGTATAACGGTCCTGCAATACCCTTTGTGAAGGCCATTTCCTCTTGCAGTTCGCTCAATTGAACTGTAAGTTCAGACTGTTCCTGAGCCCGTTGGTGCGTAAAATTATTCATGATTTCCCCCTCGCCCATGCCGGTTTTTGTGTGGTGCCATAATCGCATTCTGCAAATCCGGTGTGTCTTTGCTGCCTTGATACCGATGCCGTGACCAACCATGCCTCATCGAAGTGCCGATCGGGTCCAAAGAACGTGGCGGCCTGCTTCACGAATTCGGTGCCTGTTTTCCCCGTCGAGGTCAAAAACGCGGCGTATCGACGAACCCCAGCCAACATGTCCGCCGGAGTCACCTTCTCGCGGAGACGGGCATTCCAGGACTTGTAGGCGGAGTGCTTAGGATTTCCCCCTGCGCGTTTTGGGTATGCCTGCCAGGCTTGTTCAAACTCTGGAGAATATTCCTGTTTTGCAGGTTGTGCCGATGGACTAGCGTCAGCCTGTGCACCAATAGATTTAGGTTCTATGACTGATTCTATGACTGATTCAAAAGAGTGACTGATTCTGGGTGCAGCTCCTGCACCACCCCCTAGTGAATCTCCTGCACCACCTGGTGAATCTCCTGCACTATGTGGTGAATATGCTGCACCACCCCCTAGTGAATCTCCTGCACCATCTAAAGTGAGGTAATAGAGATTGCTCGCATTGCCTTTTACTCCTAGTCGAAGCTCTTTTTTGAGCAGCCCGCAATCACAAAGCGCGTCGATGTGATTGATAACCGAACGGCGGCTTATTTCGCACTGGTCGGCAATATGCTGAAAGCTTGGCCAGCATTCGCCTTTATCGCTGGCGTTATCCGCCAGTTTAATCAGGATGAGCTTCCTCAGAGGATTACCAACCTTGATTTTGAATGCCTTGGTCATTAATTCCATACTCATTCGTCAGCCCTCACGAAGTTGTCCTGGAAGTCTTTAAGCGGCCTGAAACACTCATCAGGCCTGCATGTTCAGGGCCTGCAGAATGAGGAAAAAGATCCTCAATTGATAATTTATTTCCGTCAAAACTCAGCACACTAACAAGTGCCCGGCAGGTGTTTACGTCAGGAATACGCCTCCCAGTTTCATAGTGGCTTATTGCGCCTTGACTCGCTCCAACTAAAGAAGCCAATTCTTCTTGAGTTAACTTTGCATTTTTTCTTAAACGCTTGAGTTCAAACATGCCTATCACTCACCCAGTTAATAATACAATATGTACTATACATGAGCGTGTAAATAATACAATATGAACCTTGATCTAAAAATACGGATTGTAATAATCATGCACATGAAACAGAAATGGCAAGACCTGGCAAAGTCCAGAATGAAAGAACTGAACATGACTCAGGAACGTCTAGCAGAAACGTTAGGTGTAACTCAGGGTGGGCTTGGGCATTGGCTGAATGGGCGGCGAGAACCAAGTTTAGAGGTGATAGCCCAAATCTTTAAAATTCTTAACCTACATAAGTTTATGATTCATTCAGATGGTTCTGTGTCGAACCCAACTGACGAATCCAATATCTCATTCCATTCATGGCATAAGCCAGCCGGTAAGTATCCAGTATTAAGCTGGGTCAGCGCTGGTGAATGGGCTGAAGCTATCGAGCCATATCATCGCAAAAGCATTGATCGTTGGTATGAAACAACGGTTGAGTGTTCTGACAATTCATTTTGGTTAGATGTAAAAGGCGACTCCATGACGTCACCTGTTGGGTTGAGCATTCCTGAAGGAATGGTGATACTTATTGATCCTGAGGTAGAACCACATAATGGGAAACTGGTTGTTGCTAAACTAGACTTTGATAATGAGGCAACTTTCAAAAAATTGGTATTTGATGCAGGTCAGAAATTTTTGAAACCCTTAAACCCTCAGTATCCAATAATTCCAATAAATGGGAATTGTAAAATTTTAGGCGTCGTAGTTGATGCCAAAATAACCAATATACCATAGTAACCCCTCAAGCCGCGCACAGCGGCTTTTTTTTCGCTATAAAAAACACCTCAATATCAGTTGGATATAAAAAAATACACAACATTAATCCATTTTGTATTGACCATCATTAATACATTGCGTATTGTTCATCTCATCAGCAAACAACTGAGTTGAAAAGATGAAGAATACGAACTATGACTTAACAACATTCGAAAACGTTACTCTACGTATTGCACCAGGTGAATATCACACATTTCCTTTAGTGGATAACAAGGGGGTATTTACTCATTTTTATGAAACTCAAGATGAAACATCAGCGTTTATTAGATTAATACCCGATGTTAACAATCCTATTTATGCTTTATATAAAAAATACGGAAAATTTCAGATATTGATTTGCGCTTTTTCAACAAAAGATGAAATCAACGCAGAGGCAATGAAAATCATTAATTCCTCAGAACCATTTAAAAAAACTTTAAGTAACCTATTAAATGGAAGAATGCATGAATAAGACCATTTCATTCTGTGCAGCATCTGAAATTACAATTTCACTATCCAACGTTGAATCTGCGGTTGCTATTTTAAATCTTGCACTGGTTCCTGACATTGAGATGGAAGATCGTTTAGTAATTGAAGGTGTTATTAAACTACTAAACCCAGTGATTGATAATCTAACTGGTGTTATTGAGGAGTTAAAATGATGGATGTATTCCAAAATAAGGCGGCTCTGGTTAAAACGCCCAGAATTAACCAGAGCCTAAACTTAACGAACACTTTCCAGGGTAGCTCACAAGTTTGTATGAATACTAGCACAGCCATTTACGTGTTTGCATCTATCTTGCGCTCTGATGCGAAGTCTCAGCCAGTCATGCGCCGCGTGACCGCATGCAGCGAACGAGAGGCCCGCAGCCAGTTGGCTCGTGATTATGTTTTGTCGCTGGCCTGCAAACTTCCAACATTAAGGGGCTCTCATGGATAAGCCTGAGCCAATGCATCCTGAAGATGCTCTGATCAAAATTGAAGTGTTAGCCAAAGCAGCGGCCTTTTTGGTTGATGACAAAAAACAAATCGATTTGGCAATTGGAATTTTAGAAATCATTGCCAGCGAAGCGAAAAGAGGTTTGGCATATGAAGCAGGCTAAACAGAAATCTCCCTATTTAGAATTGAACGATATTTCGGCAAGGCTACAGAGAGTTGAGTTGTCATTAGATATTCTTTCTGAGCACCTGGGTGATGAAGTCGCAGGAAACATAAAGGAATCATCATTAATAACTCTTCTTTCCATAAACATTAATCAAATCAGGCGGGATATTTGTTTGGTTTCTGAGCAGGTAGGATATAAATGAAAGCTGATAAAATTGACTACAACCGCTTTGAAGATGGTGATGATCTCAGCGATGGCGGTATAGATATGGCGATTCGTATCAATCAAACGCCTGTTTATTACGTATCTCGTCATGGTCGATTCAGAAAGTATTTCAGTCGTAGTGCTGCAATTAATAACCTTGCCCACTTCATGACACAGAAAGTATTTGACCGTGCTCTCCGCCCTTCTCGTCATCCTGATGTGAAGATTGACCGTGATGACCAGACTATTTGGCGTCGTGGTGAAGTGAGAAAGGAATATTGGGAAGCTCATTCCCGCTGTATGCGTCGAATCCGTTTAATTTTTGCAAAGCAACGCGAAATTGAAAAGTGGAAAACTAAGCACGACAAATTGATCGCTGAATATCAGGCACTGACTAAAGCAAAACCGTTTTAATTAGTAACGCGTAATCAAAAATAAATTACGGCCTTTTGGTCGGGGAATCCTGCGCCCTGAACTTCGGAAAAGGAGTATTAGCATGAAAGTTGAAAATATGAATGTTGAGCAGTTGATTGAGTTTATCAGCCAGTCTGGTGTTGAGGCTCCTTTGTGGCTGGTAGATGGTGCGCGTATCAAATCGGGTGAGCCACTTTCCGATGCGGAGCTGCACGAATATGCAGAGCTTTTCTGCAAGCAGGCTCGCTCGGTTGAGGCCATTACATATCTACTCGAATGCCGTAGGCGGTTCGGTGTCACTCCGGATGGTGATGATGTATTCGTGCACGGGCACGCAGCAATGCTCGTTGACCAGAACGTTATTGAGCTATTACTCCAGCATCAAGTCGAGGCTGTGATCCTTCAGGAAAACCCAGGTGAACGCTATCTCGCGGTAATGAGGTTTTACCAGGGCGATCGTATTAAACGCGAACAGGATAGCTCTACGTGGATGCGAGATTTTATCGACAACGTATTTATTGAAGGGATCGCGGCATTTCGCAAGGGAAAATTGACCGTTCCAGCTAATTTGCACTGAGGTAGGAGCAGCATGGCAAACCAAGACAACGCAAAGGTATTTGGTGTGGTGTCGCTCCACCGAGTACCAACTGCAAAGCACGAACGACGCAAAAGCCATATTTACAGCCCAGGGGAATTTTTAGAGATGCCAATGGTGCAGGAATTTATCAAAAACAACCCCAATCAGCATTTTGTTGATGAGGAAACCGGTGAAGTCATGCTGGCACAAGAACTGGCTGAGCTTTATTGCTCAGTTAATAACGGCAAGAAACTAAAAAAGACAATCCGCCGCGCATTTGGAGACAAAAAATGAATACAAAAACTGAACTGACGCAAGTGGATGCCAAAGATTTGCAGGCTATCGAGTATCGCGGTCAGCGCGTGGCGACAACTGAGCAGTTAGCTGCAGGGTATGGCGCAACAGAGCAGATGATCACCAACAACTTCAATCGTAACAAATCACGGTTTGTAGAAGGTAGGCATTATTTCAAGCTTTCCGGCGAGGAAGTAGAAATTTTGCGCAACTCTTCGAGAGGAGTACAAATTTCCCCCAAAGCCAGATCTCTCACCCTCTGGACTGAGCGCGGTGCGGCGAACCATGCAAAGATTCTCGAAACAGATCAGTCGTGGGACTACTTCAATGATCTCAGTGAATTTTATTTCACGAAGCGTGATGTGCTGGCTGCTCCGATGGACCCGGCAGCCATTGGCCGCAAGCAACTGGCGCTGATGGTTTTGGAAGCAGAAGAGAAGCTCGAAGCTTTAGGCCTGCAAAACCAGCATCTGAGTACAGCCGTCGAAAGTCTGGAAAAACATTTCGCCAAAGGTATGACTATCCCTTCGTTCTGCAAATGCCTGAATGGCGTCAATACCAGCAAAGTGATGTGGTGGGCGTTTAGCCGTGACTGGATTTTTAACGAGCAGCGTGACCCGGAGAAAGACCCCCGCTGGCGCGTTGCCTCATATGCCCGTGACAAATATCTCACCGAAGAAGAAACGGAGATTAAACCTCATGGCAAGGAACCATTTCGTAAAAAGACGCCGGTCCTCCTGGAAAAGGGTTGTCACCGTCTGTATGCCCTATACCTGAAAAGTGAGCTGCCGATGAAAACCACTTGGAACGGTGAATTCAGCCACGACAAAGCCGTTTACACCCCGGAGGCAAAATAATGTTCTTTCCAACTGACATTCTTCGCGCCGCACTTTGCTGTGTAGCTGATGATAAAGAAACACGCGAATACCTGAAAGGGGTCTACATCACCCCCACTCACATCAAGGCAACGAATGGCTGGGCGGCGGTCATGATGGAGCACGGCGCTGAAACCGATATCGATGGCGTGTTCATCGTGCACGGGGAAATCCCAGTGAGTGCAGAAGGTACAGCGATCTTGCAGATGAAAGGCAAATGGTATGCCTCACACCTCAATGAAGATGAGGAAGTAGTCGGCTATAACGCCCTCGATCACATCGAAAGCAAATATCCCGACTTTTCAAAGATTATGCCAGCCGATGCAGATCTGACGCATGAACTGCCGATGTTCAGTGTAAAGGCATTGTCACTGCCTCACCGCATGTTTGGCGATGGTACTGGCGTCGTACGGTTCAAGCCCACGGGTAAATCTGCCCCGTGCCTCCTGGTTTTGGACCCCATCATTAATCGTTTCTTCGGTAACCCACTCTTAGTGATTATGCCGGTAAAAGAAGAGACCTTTGACATGCTCCAGGGGGTTATCGATGAAAATTGAATATGACGATCATGGCGTGACCGCAACGCTCACCCTCACTAGCTGGCTGCCGCGGGTCGGCCAGCACAACCGATGTGTTGATGCTGCTCTGCTTCGTACCGGCGTTCGTGCCACCAGCTCTGGACTCATTCAGCGCAAAACTGAGATTACCGGTCGCACCGTGCATGTAATGCGTGCCTACAAGGTTGTAATGGGGGAGTTGTACAGAAAGGAGGCTAACTAATGCCGACTTTAAGAAGACTTGGTGAGTTTCCGCGCATTGATATCAAAGATACTCAGGTTCAGGCCAGCGTAAAAATCGATGATGGATGTGACCATACAGCACGCATCATCTGGGCGATGAACAATAAGCGACGCATGAGCACTGGGTTGAGCATTGAACGCCCTGATGCGCCTAAGGTGGCACCAGTAAAAATTGAGCCAATCAAGAAGCCCCGGAAACGGGGCTATCGAGTGGTTGAAAAAGCGATAGGAGCAGTGTGACATGAGCGAAAAAATTACTTTGATGGAAGCACTGGATACAATCGCCCCCTGCGATATCGAGGCGCTAGCAAGCTACATGAGCCAGTCTGAAAGCGTTGTTAACGCCATGCTGGTTAATCAGATGCGCAAAGGCACAGTCCGGTGCATTACTGGGCAATACCAACTGACAGGAAAGGTGGTCAACGGCGCACCTCGTGGTCAACAGGTTACCAACGTGGTGACCCGGCAGCCGGATTCTGTAAAGGCAACGTCAGAACCTGCGCCTGCTGCAGTCGAGAAGGTAAATAAGGAAATCACCGTGCCGGCGATCGCGCTTATTCGTACGTTGCTGCGCGAATCGAAAGGAGAAGTCACACCACGTGAGCTGGCTGAGGCTGCAAACGTCGAGCAGAAAAGCATTAGTGGCCGCCTGGCTAAAGACGTGGATAAAGGTGTCGTGACCTTACGTAAAGATGGTCAGCGCTCGTTTTACCGGTGGTCAGCAGGTGTTGACCAAAAGCCAAAATTTAAGGCTGGAGAACAACAGAAAACCGTTGCAGCGCAAGGATCGGCGTGTGGTTCAATGGTGTTGACCAATCGCATTAAATATCAGGCTGGTAACATTTCACCACGGAACCCAGATAGACCGAGGGAAATTGAGTTTCCTGACACCATTACGGTACCTACCAGCATTGTACTGACCGATCAGCTTAAAGTGTTGGATGCCACGCTGGCAGTTTCAGAGCAGCAGGTAGGTGAGCTTAAGGGTGAAATAAATCAAAAACGATACCTGTTGGTATTGGTTGAAAAGCTGGAATCTCATCTGCGGGGAGCTAACCCATGAACACAGTATTTTTATTGATGGCTGAGTTTGAAACTTCGACCGTTCCAGTCTCTTCTGTCTGCGAGAAATATTTCGGTATGAACCCCGCTACAGCGGAAAGAAAAGCCGCACTTTACCAATTACCGATCCCAACTTTTAGAGTGGGCGATAGCCAAAAAGCACCGCGCATGATTCATATAACGGACCTCGCTGAGTTCATCGATAAGCAACGCAAAGAGGGTCGAGCTTTGCATGCCTCGGTGAACAAATACTAAAACATAAAATACTAAAAGGCCTTTAAAGGCCTTTTTTGTTGGTTAAATTACTGCTCTTTTTCGTTAATTGTTGGATGTTATTGCATTACCCAGTATCCCTACAGTACCCCCGACAAACTTAACTTATTGTTTTTAATAAAAAAAGCCCCGCCAAAATGACGGGGCCTGGTACTTGCGCAGGGCGACGCAAAAGGGTCCTGGGACCCGGTAAATCTTTATCGATTTGACCCGGCCGGCAATACAGGGAACCCTGTCCCCCTACGCCGTACGGCTGACCGAATCGTCAAATTCCAAGGCATTTTTCATTGCTGCGACGATATCGCCATCTACGCAATAACGACTGAATTCATCAAAATCGGTATCGGAACTCATTGATACGCCCGCTTTACGGTAGCGCATGGACGAAAATACCTGACGTCCTGCCGAGCTGTGCAGCTCTTTCAAACCAATATCAACAAACTTCTGCAGATTGGTTAAGCGCACGCCCGCGCCTGCCATAATGATTGGACCACGCGTCAGGCTGTTTAGTTCACGCAGCATTGAAATGCCCACCTCGGCATTCTGCTGTTGCCCCGATGTCAGAATGCGCGCCACGCCCAGCTGAGTCAATTGCTCAAGCGCAACCTTTGGGTTTAGGCACATATCAAACGCGCGGTGGAAAGTGACTGCCATATCACCGCAAAGCGCCATCACTTCCCACATGCGCGGCATATCAATATGCCCCTCGGCGTCGAGCATGCCGACCACTACCCCAGGAAAACCCAGGTCACGGACGCAGGCAATATCACTTTTAAGAACGTCAAATTCGCTTTGGCTATAGCAAAAATCACCGCCTCGCGGGCGAACAATTGGATGAACGGGAATATTCACCTTTTCTCTGGCCAGCTTTAATGTTCCATAGCTTGGCGTAATGCCGCCGTCAGCCTGACTCGCGCATAGTTCGACGCGATCGGCTCCGGCTAGCTCTGCCGTTAATGCACAGTCCACGCTATAACAACACACTTCTAACTTAGTCATGTGGTCTCTCCTGATTACGGCCCTATGCTACAACACATGTTTGTAGGGGGCCATGTCGCGTAGCCTCAAGCATGAGCATCCTGCCCCACTGCCTGCTTAGGAAAGCTAACTATGACATTCAATTTTGATGAATGGATCGACCGCAGTCACAGCGATAGCCTTAAATGAAATAAATTTCCCGACGCTGACGTTATCCCGCTTTAGGTCGCCGATACAGAGTTGCTGTCGCCCCGCGTAATTGAGGTCCGGCAAAAGCGCTGAGGGGCGGATTTCAGCCAACTGCAGTGAGCCTTACGTGAAAAAGCGGTTGATCGTATGGAAAATGCCCGGGCAAATTGCCTGTATTAATCTCGCTCGCTGGCCACTATTTCGCGCAGACTGTGCGGGTGAAACTTGATAGTAAGGGTGCCGTCGGTAATCGCCAACGTCGGGTTTGCCAGTCTTTCATGCTCGCCCTTGGGTGAGCTTTGTTTCAGTTTGATCCCCGGCGCCACCAGCGCTTCATCGGCCAACTGAGCAAGCGCACGGGCATAAAAACCTTCTGCCCCCCCGCTTAAGACCAACTCGACGTGCTCCCACCCCTCATGCGGGTAACGTTTATCCCCCGGGTAAGGCAGTTCAATCAGGTCTATTTGCCAGGGGCCTACGCGTAATGGCTGCGGCAGGTCAAACAGGCAAATGGGGCGGCCGTTAATTTCAGTTTCATTAAGTAAAGAACCACACTGGCTAAACCCTTTGCGCCATCGGTCGGCGGTGGTGTTCTGGTGGCAGCGAACAGAAATATGATCGGCATGAAACTCTGCCAGATTAAGCTGCAACTTTTCGGCAAAGGCGGCCAAAAGTTGATTGAAACGCGGCAGATCTGCCACCAGGTCTTCTAACTCCGGCACGTTATTTATTGTTGTCATGTTTTTTTCTCTCTCTGTGACCTGGGGCGCTTAATTTACACAACCCCTTCGTCTGTTGCCAGTTCTACACTGACTAAAGCCCTGTTAATAACGTGAAAGAGGAAGGGGATATTCCCGCCTACAATACTGACTCAAGTTGGCGAATATGTTATAAATGCCCATCATTAAAGTCAGGAGTGGACGATGGGACAATAAGTGCTCGACGTCTGTTCATGCCAGTCAATCAAGATGGCACCGTTACGGTGTTATATGTTTAGTCATTTAAGGTAATCCGGTGAATATACAGGCCCTTCTTTCAGAAAAAATTTGCCAGGCACTTGTTGCCGCAGGTGCTCCGACGGACAGCGAAGCACAGGTTCGCCAGTCTGCAAAAGCACAGTTTGGTGACTATCAGGCCAATGGCGTGATGTCCGTTGCTAAAAAATTAGCAATGCCGCCACGACAACTGGCAGAAAAAGTAGTGGCGCTGTTGGACCTTGCCGGTATCGCTTCCAAGGTTGAAATCGCGGGCCCAGGTTTTATCAACATCTTTCTCGACAGCGGCTTCGTTGCTGCTAACGCCGATGCCGCTTTGGCTGATGCTAAGCTGGGTATTTCGCCGGTTGAGCAGCAGACGATTGTTATCGACTATTCTGCGCCAAACGTGGCCAAAGAGATGCACGTGGGTCACATTCGCTCGACCATTATTGGTGACGCGGCAGCGCGTACCAATGAACTGTTGGGCCACAAAGTTATTCGCGCCAACCACGTCGGCGACTGGGGCACGCAGTTTGGGATGCTGATTGCTTACCTCGAGAAAGTGCAGAATGAAAACGCCGGGGACATGAAGCTTTCCGACCTCGAAGAGTTCTACCGCGCCGCCAAGAAAAACTATGATGAAGACGAAGAGTTTGCCCTTCGTGCCCGTGCTTACGTGGTAAAACTTCAGGGCGGTGACGAATACCTGCTGCAGATGTGGCGCAAGCTGGTTGACGTGACCATGGCACAAAATCAGATTACCTACGATCGCATGAACGTTACGCTCAGCCGTGATGACGTGATGGGTGAAAGCCTTTATAACAGCATGCTGCCAGGCATTGTTTCCGACCTCCAGGACAAAGGTTTGGCGGTCGACAGCGAAGGCGCTGTAGTCGTTTATCTGGACGAATATAAAAACAAAGATGGCGACCCGATGGGCGTCATCATTCGTAAAAAGGATGGTGGTTACCTTTACACCACCACCGACATTGCCTGCGCAAAATATCGCTATGAAACGCTCGGCGCGGACCGCGTGCTTTACTACATCGACTCTCGTCAGCACCAGCATCTGATGCAAGCCTGGACCATCGTGCGTAAGGCGGGCTATGTGCCAGACTCCGTGACCCTTGAACACCATGCGTTTGGCATGATGCTGGGCAAAGACGGCAAACCGTTTAAAACCCGTGCAGGCGGAACCATCAAACTTTCTGATTTGCTGGACGAAGCCATCGTTCGCGCCCGTGAGCTTATTTTGGTCAAGAATCCCGATATGCCGCACGACGAACTTGAAAGCCTGGTTAACGCGGTCGGTATCGGTGCAATCAAATACGCCGATTTGTCGAAGAGTCGCACCACTGACTACATCTTCGACTGGGACAACATGCTGGCGTTTGAAGGCAATACTGCACCGTACATGCAATATGCCTATACCCGTGTGGCATCAATCTTTAAACGTGCTGAAATCGACGTAAACAGCCTGACTCAGCCGATGGTACTCACCGAAGAGCGTGAAACAGCGCTGGCCACCCGTCTGCTGCAGTTTGAAGAAGTGTTAACCAGCGTTGCCCGCGAAGGCACGCCACACATGATGTGTGCCTACCTCTACGACGTTGCAGGTCTGTTCTCCGGTTTCTACGAAGACTGCCCTATTCTCAACGCCGAAGACGAAAGCGTGCGCAACAGCCGCCTGAAGCTGGCGCTGCTGACTCAAAGAACCCTGAAAACCGGCCTTGATACTCTGGGTATTGAAACCGTAGAACGCATGTAACCCCTGCGTGATGACGTATAAAAAAGGCCGCGAAAGCGGCCTTTTTTATGCATGGCGTATGATGAAAGCTAGCTTCGCGCGTAGTCCTTAACTTTAAAGCCCAATAGGCCCAGCACACCGAAATAGACCACCACGCCCACCACCACTACCGCAGCAAGACGCAAGAGTCGCATGGTCATGCCGCCCACCGACCAGTCCGGCATTACGTACATCATACCCACCAGCGCTGCGGCCATGGCAATAACGGCAATAATCAAGCGGATTAAGAAACTCCGCCAGCCCGGCTGTGGCTGAAAAATGTCCTGCTTGCGCAGTTGCCAGTAAAGCAGTGAGGCATTCAGACAGGCGGCGAGGCCGATTGAAAGCGATAGGCCAGCATGTTTAAGCGGCCCGATAAAGGCCAGGTTCATTACCTGCGTCATAATCAGGGTAATGATAGCGATTTTTACCGGCGTTTTAATGTCCTGACGCGAGTAGAAGCCCGGCGCAAGCACTTTTACAACGATAAGCCCCATCAATCCAACCGAATAAGCCACCAGCGCGCGCTGGGTCATCGAGGCATCGAAGGCGCTAAACTTGCCGTACTGGAACAGTGCAACGGTCAATGGCTTAGCCAGAATGCCCAACGCCACCGAGCTCGGCAGCGCCAGCAGGAAGCACAGACGCAGACCCCAGTCCATCAGACGATTATATTCTTTATGGTTACCGCTGGAAAAACTGCGTGCCAGCGAAGGCAGCAAAATGGTGCCCAAGGCAACGCCCAGCACGCCGGAAGGAAACTCCATCAGGCGGTCGGCGTAGTACATCCACGACACGGAGCCGGAAACCAGAAACGAGGCAAAAATCGTGTTAATGATCAGTGAAATCTGGCTTACCGATACGCCAAGGATAGCCGGTCCCATCTGGCGCATCACGCGCCACACGCCCGCATCTTTGAGATTCAGACGCGGCAACACCAGCATGCCAATTTTTTTCAGGTGCGGTAGTTGATAGCCAAGCTGCAACACGCCACCCGCGACCACCGCCCACGCCAGCGCCATGACCGGCGGATGGAAATACGGTGCGGCAAAGAGTGCAAATAGGATCATGCTGACGTTAAGGAAGGTAGGAGCAAAGGCCGGAATCGAGAAACGGTTCCAGGTATTAAGAATGGCCCCCGCCAGCGACGCGAGTGAAATCAGCAAAATATAGGGAAACGTCACGCGCAGCAGCGAAGTTGTCAGCGCAAATTTGTCTGGCGTGTCGGCAAAACCCGGCGCGGTGATGTAAATAACCCAGGGCGCAGCCAGCATGCCGGCGATCGTCACCAGTGCCAGCACCAGCGTGAGTAAACCAGACACAAAGGCAATAAAGGTACGGGTCGCCTCTTCACCCTGCTGGCTTTTATACTCCGCTAAAATAGGGACAAAAGCCTGAGAAAAAGCACCCTCGGCAAAAATACGGCGCAGCAAGTTAGGTAATTTGAAGGCAACGAAAAAAGCATCGGTTACCATTCCTGCCCCGAATACTCGGGCAACTATCGCATCACGGGCAAAACCCAGCACGCGTGAAAACATCGTCATTGAACTGACGGCAGCTAGAGACTTCAGTAGATTCATGTGACTTATTCTTATGGCCGGTAAACCCTTCAACGGGGCACCGGCAAGGTTCGGAAGTGCGTATAGTCTACGTATCAAAAATACAATAGCTACAGGCAGTTGTTATAACTTGTTTCCCCTGCACAATTATCAGACTAATCGTTGTTCCTGCAGTAATTGTTCGATAATTCTTTGTGCAACAATCGCCTGCTCGCCGCTGGTTTCAGGGGATGTTTGATGGGTAACACAGTCAATAAAGTGCCGCACCGCGCCCTCGAAACCGCGCTGGGCCAGGGTAGTCTGCCATCCGGCGATCGGTTGCTCACTGATGCCGTCCGTCTGCTCCTGCTGCCATTGGCGCATATCGTTTACCTGATACCATCCCCCGTCGCTTACTGCCTGAATCGACTCGCGCTGAGTGCCCGCACGGCGATGCATCGAGGTGGTGATTCGCCGGTCGCCGCAAACAAACTGGTGTTCGGCATAAATCAGCTGATTGTCGGGGTTACAGTTAATTTGCCCCCCCACCCGCTTTACATCGTCGCCAGCGAGCCATAGTGCGGTATCTACCACATGCAGATAATCGTCCAACAACGTAAACGGCAGATCATTCGGGCCTACGCTATCGGCACGGTGTTTATCGACGCGAATCGATGCCGGCGCGTGCTCTCGCAGAGCCAACTGCTGTTTTAACTGCAGGTAGAGGGGAGCAAAGCGGCGATTGAAGCCCACCATCAGCGCCTTGCCTCGACGCTGTGCCAACTCGATAAGCTGTTCGGCCTGCGACAGCGTGGCGGCCAAAGGTTTGTCAACGTAAACGTGAACGCCCGCGTTGAGCAACTGACTCACTACGTTAAAATGCGACTCGGTGCTGCTGTGAACAAATACCGCATCACAGTCGGCTGCCAAGGCATCAAGCTTTGAATAACATCTAAAACGATAACTGTCGCACACAGCCTGCGCTTTGGTCTGATTGGGTGAAAAGCCACCGGCCAGCGCCCAGTCATTAGCCTGAGCCAGAATCGGCAGATAGGCCTTTTGTGCAATACCGCCGAGCCCGACGACGCCAATACGTAGTTTACTCATAGCCCCTCCCTAGTCAGCGAGCCTTTCAAGCAGATGATTTAGGCGCTGCTTCAGCTCGTTGACCTCGGTTTCAAGCACGCCAATTCGCTCTGCTAACCCATCACGCGAAGCAGTGGCCGACAAACCGGCTGGAATGAACGGTTCGTCATCAGTGGCGACATCGCTGACTTCACCGCTAAACAGATGCATGTAGCGGCTTTCACGCTTGCCCGGCTCGCGCGCCAGTCGCACGCAAAATGGGCCGTCTTCGCGACTGGCCATCTCGTTAAGGGTGCGCTCAACGTCGGTCACATCAGCAAAATCATGCAGCCGATGGGTACGTGTGCGTAACTCTCCCGGCGTTTGAGCACCGCGCAGCAGCAGCGTGGCGGCGAGGGCAACTTCTGCAGGCGAGAATTTAAGATTTCCAAACTCTGAATTACAAAAACGATGTTCGTACTTCATGGTACGACTGCCGCTGACCGAACGAATGAGGTGTTTACGCAGCAGTAAATCGAGGGTTTGCTGAACCTCTGACTCACTGAGGTCCAGCACCGGTTCACGATTGGTCTTTTGATTACAGGCGGTAGTGAGGCCATTAAGACTGAGCGGATACTGCTCCGGCGTAGTCACTTGTTTTTCCAACATACAGCCAATAACTCGCGCTTCTTTGGCGCTGAATTCGAATTTCATGATGCTCTCATTCCTTATCTCGGAGGCAGCCATTGATAGTCCGTTAAGGCCATCAAAACGTGATCCTGCCATTTCCCATCAATCAGCAAAAAGTCTTTCGCATAGCCTTCACGCTCAAAGCCCAAACGTTCGAGTAAGTCGCCACTGCGATGGTTATGTGGCATGTAGTTCGCCATAATGCGGTGCATTTTCTGCTGACGCTGCATGTAACGAATAAGCGACTGCAACGCTTCCTGCATCAATCCCTGCCCCTGCCATTGCTGTCCAAGGGAATAGCCCAGAAAGCAGGCGTGGAAGGAACCGCGCAGTACGTTGCTAAAATTTGCCACGCCACGGACCTGATTCTCATCGGAGTCGAGCAGAATAAAATAGTAGGCCGTTCCCTGTTTTTGCATCTCATTAATCAGGCTAAGTCGCGCCTGCCAACCCGAAGGATAACAGTGGCTTTCGTCCCTGATTGGCTCCCACGGCTTTAAAAACGCGCGGTTTTCTGCATAATAATCCGCAAGACGATGTGCGTCGCGTTCATAGACTAAACGCAGCACCATTCTGTCTGTAGTAAGCCGCACTTTTGGTGCCGCTGATCGATAGCCAAACATCCCTTTCCTCCACGTTGTGTGCGGCTCGATAAGAACATTTCATAGGAAATAGTCGTCGCTCTTCCCGCTTATCTACAACCACCCGCACTGCCCCTCACTGCATCATAGCCGAGACCCGTACTCTATGTTGAATTAGCCGAAGATTTATTCAATAGTTTCAGTCACTGCTCTCTGATTTTGCCAGTCTACTCGCCTCTTGACGATAAAAAAATATTATCTATAGCGCCCTATCTAATTGCCTGTTTCCGGTTCAGACTGAGGGGGATTCTTTTTCTCAGCATCTTTCGGAATGGATGCCAATTTTTGGTCAGGGTGACACATGTCTCTGGTATCGCAAGCGCGCAGCTTGGGAAAGTTTTTCTTATTGTTTGACAACGCTTTAGTCATATTAGGGTTCTTTGTCGTCTTCCCGCTTATTTCAATCCGCTTCGTTGACCAACTCGGTTGGGCCGCGATGGCAGTGGGCCTGGCGCTTGGGCTAAGACAACTCACGCAGCAGGGACTGGGGATTTTTGGCGGTGCCATCGCTGACCGTTTTGGTGCCAAACCGATGATAATTACCGGCATGCTGCTGCGGGCGTCGGGTTTTGCCACCATGGCGCTGGCGGACAGCCCCTGGATACTCGTGTGTTCATGCATTTTGTCCGGCCTCGGCGGCACATTATTTGATCCACCGCGCACCGCATTGGTCATTAAGCTCATTCGTCCACGCGAACGCAGCCGTTTCTTCTCGCTGTTAATGATGCAAGACAGCTCGGGGGCGGTCATTGGCGCGCTGATCGGCAGTTGGCTACTGCAGTATAACTTTCACTTCGTCTGCTGGGTCGGGGCGGGCATCTTCGTCCTCGCGGCGCTGTTTAACGCCATTTTCCTGCCCGCTTACCGCATTTCTGCCGGACGTGCGCCCATGCGCGAAGGCATGATGCGCGTCCTGCGCGACAAACGCTTTATCAGCTATGTATTAACGCTGACCGGCTATTACATGCTCACCGTACAGGTGATGCTGATGCTGCCCATCGCGGTGAATGACATGGCCGGAACACCCACGGCAGTAAAATGGATGTATGCAATTGAGGCAGCACTCTCTCTGACCCTGCTTTATCCCATTGCACGTTGGAGTGAAACGCGTTTCAGCCTCGAAAAACGCCTGATGTGCGGCCTGCTTATTATGACGCTGAGTCTACTTCCCGTCGGCATGGTGAGCGGACTTAATCCCCTGCTGCTGCTAATTGGCTTCTTCTATATCGGGGCAATTATTGCTGAACCCGCTCGCGAAACGCTGAGCGCGTCACTGGCCGACGCACGCGCACGCGGCAGCTACATGGGCTTTAGCCGTCTCGGGCTGGCCATCGGCGGCGCAATAGGTTACACCGGCGGTGGATGGATGTACGACACGGGTCGCGCACTGCAACTCCCTCAATTACCGTGGTTTTTACTGGGTATTGTCGGGCTAATCACTCTCGCCGGTCTCTATTGGCAGTTTTATTTGCGTCGCATAGAACCCGCGATGCTGAGTGGAAATCAGCTGCCCTAGGTGCCGTCCTAAAACCTGTTTGGCGGTTTGATCTCACCGCCAATCTTCACCATACTCATTAACTGACACGCCTCTGGTCACTGAAAACCTAACGGCTGAGGCAACACCTCGGCCGGTACAAAAGGAGCGACGTACTATGAAGTTATATGTTTATGAACACTGCCCCTACTGCGTGAAAGCGCGCATGATTTTTGGCCTTAAGAATCTTCCGGTTGAAGTAAAAGCACTGCTCAATGACGACGAGAAAACGCCAACGTCGATGGTCGGTCAGAAGATGGTGCCCATCCTGCAGAAACAAGATGGCAGCTTTATGCCAGAGAGCCTCGACATAGTGACATATGTTGATAACTCGGACCGCAACCCCCTGCTCACCGGCCCGCTCAGCGCTGCAGTCGAGACCTGGCTGCGTCACGTCTCTGAGTACACGCAAAAACTGCTGATCCCCCGCTTTGCCAGCGCGCCTTTTGAAGAGTTCGCGACCCCGCAGGCTCGTCAGTACTTCAGTGATAAAAAGCAGGCAAAAATGGGCGATTTCAAAGAGCATTTGCAGCATTCGCCGGGACTGGTGAAGAAAATTAATCAGGACCTGCGTGATTTGGACAAGCTCATCAAAGCGCCCAATGCGGTAAACGGCGAGCTTTCGCAGGACGATATCCACCTGTTCCCTGTACTGCGCTCGTTGTCGATTGTTAAAGGCATCGAATTGCCGACTCGCGTACAGGCCTATCGCGACAACATGGCCAAGCAGACACAGATAAACTTGCTAACCAGCATCGCCAGCTAGCGCAATGTTTGCACAAGGACTGCGCTTTCGGTGCGGTCCTTGGTATTCACCTCCCCGATTATCTTCCCTCGTCATTTAAAAAGCAGGCATACTAGGCGCCTTCTACCTGTCAATTGAGGACGTCATGAGAAAGTTATTTTTAGGGACCGCTGCCCTGATCTTTACCGGCCTGCTTGCCGGATGTAATCACCTTACCCAATACTCGCTGAGCGAGCAGGAAGTTAATGATTACCTGCACAAACACAATGACTTCCAAAAACAGCTTGGCGTGCCCGGGCTGGTAGACGCACGCATTACGTTAACCAATTTGAGCAGCCAGATTGGCCGAGCGGAGCCTGGAAAAGTCACGCTGACCGGCGATGCCGATATTGATGTTAACTCGCTGTTTGGCGCGCAAAAGGCCAACATGACGCTCACGTTGAAGGCGACACCAAGCTTTAACAAAGACGAAGGCGCGATTTATCTGAAAGATATGGAAGTTGTCGACTACACCGTTAAACCGGAAAAAATGCAGTCGGTGATCAAAGGTCTGATGCCTTACCTGAATCAGTCGTTGAAATCATACTTTGATCAGAAACCGGCCTACGTGCTGAGCAGCGATCGCAGCAAAGGTGAAGCGATGGCCAAAAAGCTGGCCAAAGGAATTGAAGTGAAGCCGGGCGAACTGGTGATCCCGTTTACTGATTAAAAGAAAACGCCTGAGTCTGTGCACGTAAAGCCTCTTGCGCGTCACCTCAGGCGTTTTTTTATCCCCTCTTTTCATAAAGTCAGGGCTTACTGCTCGTCTTCTTCACCGTCTTCAATATCTTCCGGCAGTGCTTCTTCAAGCTCATCGCGCATGGCAGTGATCGCTTCACGGCTGATTTCAGACAGCGTGCGGTAGAAACCACTGGTTGCGTGGGCTTCTACCTTACCCAGAAACTTTCCACACCATGGCAGCATATATTCATCAAACAGCGCGATTTGTGCCGCTGCTTCGTCCTGCTGTGACTGGTCTTCAAGCCAGGAAGCGGCGAGCAGCATTGCGCCAAAGTGGTCGGCCGGGGCTTCGCTTAATGGCATACCGCGCTGCTTGAGGAAAGTGCGCACCTCCTGTTCGGAATCACCTTCCACATAGCTGCTGCGAAATGGAGACACCGCGGATTCATTACCGACAAACAGGTGGTTAAACTCGGCGGCCAGCGCCTGTGGGTCAGCGCTTTGCTGCAAGCGAAGCAGCAACGCGTCCTGCTCCAGCGGCCAATGTTCGCGCAACTTACCCTGCTGAATCAGGCCAAACAGCGGTACCAGCAGCGGGTCTTGCGGCTGACGGTAAAACAGGGTGCCCAGCACGCGGCAAACGATCGAAAACTCATTCATAGTAAAAACCTGACTAAGGTTGGCAACATAAAAGTTGGCAAAGCAAAAATTTGCGTGACAATGTCACAGTTCGCTGAATTCTGCAATTGCCGGACGACCGCGTTGTTGCAGAAAGTCCAGGAACCGGCGTGGACTGACGTTTAGAATGCGATCTTCAGGGAAACCGACTTCCTTAATTATACGCTCACAGTGCTCAAAACCCCCGAGAGAATAGGCAATATGCGAATCTGATCCCAGCGCCAGCCACCCACCCGCCTCTTTCACCGCCGCCACAATCGCCCGACAGTTTGGCTCACTGCCCTTACGGGAATGGGTAAAAGATGAATTATTCAGCTCAAGCGCCACGTTATACTTCGCGGCTGCTGCTGCAATAGCAGGGATATCTACTGGATATTTCGGGTTGCCTGGATGGCTAATAATGTGTACTTCGCCACCGGCCATGGCAGCTATCATTGCCTGCGTGTGGGTTTCTTTATCCACCGGGGGCATCACCGGCTCGTGGAAACCAGCAATGACAAAATCCACCGCCGTCAGCATCGGTCCCGTGCAGTCGATATCGCCGTCTATATTTTTTATATTGGACTCGATACTGCGCAAAATGCCCACGCCGTCGGTAACGCGTGGCCAAACTTGCATGTTCATAAAGTGCCAATAGTGAGGCGCATCAGCCATATCGGGACCGTGATCGGTGATAGCAAACAGCTTGATGCCCTTTTGTTGAGCCTCATCGATATAGTCGTGCAGGGTACTGTAGGCGTGAGTACTGGCAACGGTATGCATATGTAAGTCAACGGGAAACATAGCTAGCTCCTGAATAATCAGGCCGCCGCAGTGTAAGCCGCGACGGCGTTAATGGTCTGTCAGACATGGGCTGACAAACGTTAAAGGTGAGTTCGCCGCGAAGGTTAATATCCTAGCGTGCGGTCAACCAATCCTATCGGCTCACGCCCTGATTCAATGGCCCTGATATTGGCAACAATATTGTCCATGGCTTCTTCAGGGAGCGTGTCGGCACCGATATGAGGGGTGACGCTAACACGCGGATGTGACCAAAATGGGTGCATGCGCTGCATAGGTTCCTCAACAAACACGTCTAACGTCGCGGCCGCAATTTGTCCGCCATCGAGCGCCTTGAGCAGATCACCTTCAACCAGATGCATACCCCTGCCTAGATTAATCAAATAAGCACCGCTGCGCAGTTGGGCAAACAAATTTTTATTGAGGATGCCCGCGGTCTGTGGCGTATTTGGCAGCAAATTGATCAACAGTTTGCAGCCTTTGGCAAAATCAGCCAGCCGATCATCGCCGTAAAAACTTTCAACGCCCGGCAGTGATTTTGGCGTGCGGCTCCAGCTGCGAACCTTGAATTTCAGTTCAGTTAATTTTTGTGCCACCGCACTTCCCAGCACCCCTGCGCCAAGAATGCCAATCGTAAATTCGCTGTGCTGATGCGCCGGCAGCGGGCGCCACTGCTTCTGCTGTTGAAATAGCTGATATTCATCCATACGACGAAAATAGCGCAGTACGCTAGCCAACGCATATTCCTGCATTTGCAGCGCCATGCCGGTGTCTTCGAGTCGGATAAGCGGTACGCCGGCGGGCAGCGTACCGGGGTGACGCTGCTCTTGGGTGAGAATAGCGTCAACGCCCGCGCCCATCACAAAAATGCCTTTTAACTCAGTGCGCGGTGCCAGCATCTCCTGCGGTGGATGCCACACTAGCGCGTAATCGGCAGGGGCGTTATCTTCACGATGCCAGGCGCGAACCTTGGCGTCAGAAAGTCGCTGATTGATGCCCTGAATCCATGGCTTTGAATCAAATGTAGGGTGGTAGAAAATTATATTCATCTAGGTGCCTCCTTAGCTCTGTTAGATTTCATCTAAAATCACCAGGATGCAACCTTTGCTTGCAAAAAATTGTTTAAAAAAAAGGCCCTGAGAGTCAGGGCCTGAGCATGCAATTTTCGCGGTGGTTACGCGGGAACCCGTTGAATCAGACGACGCAGGAGCGGAATCAGCAGCATCAGCACCACGCCGGTCGCCACCGAACCCCATCCCAAAGCATTAAATACTTCACTGTAGCCAGGATTGGTCAGTAACGGCGTGCTGCCGGTATTGGCCGGCATCAGACCCGAAACGTAGCTGGCCAGCACGGATGCTACCCCAGTCACCATCATCCAGCAGCCCATCATTACGCCCTGATAACGTGCCGGAGCGAGTTTGCCTATCATCGCGTAGCCGATCGGAGAGATCATCAGCTCACCCACACTCTGGAAAACATAGCTGATCACTATCCACTTAAAGGCCATCAGGCCATCACTGCCGGCAAAGTGAATACCCAACGGCAGTACCAGCATACCAATGCCAATGCAGAACAAGGCTCCCGAGAACTGCAGCGGAATATCAATACGCCAGCCGCGTTGGCGAAGACGTTTGAACCAAAGAGCCATCAGCGGGCCGCCCACGACGATGACCACGGTATTAATGTCCTGGATCCACTGCGGCGCTACGCGAAAACCATAAACATTCAGGTTAATGTTGTTTTCTGAGAACAACATCAGTCCCATAGGGGCGAGCTGATACAGCGTCCAAAATACCAGAGAGCCTGCAGCCAGCAGCAGATAAGCCACCATGCGGCTTTTCTCATCCTGCTGACGATGACGGGTGGTCACTACGCCCATGATAATAAATATCACGATACCCAGCGCCACCACGAAGTAGCTGCTGAAGGCCGCGTGCGTCAGCATGACGCGGATAATTGGCACCAGCACCACCAAAATGGCGATACCTATCAGCATGCGCTGTCTAAACTGGCGAGAAGTGGCCTGCTTAAGCGGCGTGTTAATATCCTTCAGGATATTCCAACGTGACAGGGTCACTAAAATAGCAACCGCATTGCCTAAGGTGGCGAACATAAACAGTGCGCGGTAGTTGTCACTCAGTTGGAAATAACCCGCAACTGCAAAACCGATAAAGAATCCAAGATTCATTCCGGCGTAGTTCCACAGGAAGGCAGACTCGCGGCGGTCGTCTTCTGGCGCAAAGCGCTGGGTCAGCATCATGTTCAGGCAGGTGACGTTTAGCCCGCTGCCGGTCAAGAACATTGCCAACCCCCAGTAGAGTCCGTTCACGCCCGCGACAGCAATCAGTGCGCAGCCGATAACCTGCAGCACCATCCCGAGTACGAACAGATTACGGTTACTCAGATAGCGGCCGCCGAGGTAGCCACCAAACATGTGCAGGCCGTAGTTGAAAGCACCAAAGACACCCATAATGGCGTTGGCATCGTTTTCGCTGAAGCCCAGACGCTTGGTGGCATACAGCACCAGCGTGGAATAAAGTACGGCAAATCCTAAGGTCGAAAAGGTTTGAATGAAAAATAGTGCGCCGGAACCCGCCGGTATTACCGAGCGATGATGTGATGTATTTTCTAAATGACTCAAAACGAACCCCTGTACTGCCTTGTTAAAAGCTTATTGATGAGCTTGGTAAATAAGAAGGTGATAATAAACGTGCTCAAAAACTCGGCGGATTTTTATGCTCTGGTTTTCAAGCCGACCCATGTTATACCGCTGCGTTGATGCAAATTCACAGCATTTATTGCGAAAAATCATTTCAAAGCGTTATGCGTTGCTTTTATCTTCAAAACGGGCAAACCCCGTCGTTGCGAGAGTAAATGAATAAAAACGACGGGAACTCACGATGAATAAAAACGTTTTTTTGTTCTATAAATCAGCAAATTGCTTTTAATTTCGCTAATCGGAGCATAACGGTGAAAAGTCTATTGACGCTGGTCGTAGATTTCCCTACATTAGCGACCGTTGAGCAGCACAGCGTGTTGGCTCGACTTACGGTGAGGTGTCTGAGTGGCTGAAGGAGCACGCCTGGAAAGTGTGTATACGCTAACGCGTATCGAGGGTTCGAACCCCTCTCTCACCGCCAAATTATAGAAAATGGCCCTGATGAAAATCAGGGCCATTTTCGTTTTGTAGGAAACGACTTAACGATGGCAAACGCGTTTATTCCGCTCGCACTGGCCATAACGCAACATAAGTGAGCGTTTTTTAAACACATTGTCGAACTCCTAATCATACAAGTAGCATTCGGGAAATAATCCTTGACCCAAAAGGGTTGTCTCCCTATAGTACCGCCCCGTTGCACTGCACAGCGGTGTGACGAAACGGTGAGGTGTCTGAGTGGCTGAAGGAGCACGCCTGGAAAGTGTGTATACGCTAACGCGTATCGAGGGTTCGAACCCCTCTCTCACCGCCAAATTATAGAAAAAGGCCCTGATGAAAATCAGGGCCTTTTTCTTTGCTGTTACCGCAAGAATCGCTTTAGTATTTTACGTTAAAGATTCGACTTGCCTCGACGCTATTCGCCTCAAGAGAAAGCACATCGGGCAACGTGTCCGTTTTCCCCTCTATCCAATCATAAATTCGTGAAAAGTATTCCTCAAATTCCTTATAGTTGCGATGTGTATACTTGTCATCGACATTAAAGATCCGAGTCAGGCTCAACATGGAATGTTCCGTATCGGTGACCAGAACAATCAGCATCTGTTTTGCTAATCCGGCAGCCACTGATTTGCCTATCGACTGGAACTCATCGCAGGAGAGCGTTTCTGACTGATAACGCTCTACGTCAGCTTTGGAAGGTTTCACTCGCTTTCCTTCAGCAGACATCTGGTCGCCAAACAACAGAGGTGCAGCATTTAAGCGGCTAAATTCTCGTAGCTGTTTAATCGCCATAAGCATGTCGTGTGTAAAGCTTGAGGTATTGAGTAATGACGACGTTACCGCATGAATGCTGCATTCCTTCTTGGAGCCTGGGGCTGCGGCTGCGAGAATGGTCTTGTTAACACTAAAGCGATAATCATCGAACTGATTTTTAAACAACAGTACCGATTCGTTATCTAGAGCAATATTATTAAAACGGCTAAGTCTTTCACAAAGATCTTCAGGCGAAGTTATAGCGGCATGCGGGAAATTATCGTGGGTGATTTTATCCCGCAGAATAGTGTTTGTAATTCGGGATTTATCAATCTTGTCATCCCCCTGAGAGCCATAAATGAAGGCCTTAATCTGCAATGTCAGGGTCGGTATGCTTCTCATTTTTCATTCCTTTGAATATTTCAACTAACCTACCTGGTTAATGTCCAATACTACCTGCATGCAGAAGAGAAACTGTCGAAAACCGATAAAACCTTCTGTTTTCTGGTATAAAAAGCCATTAAAAAAGGCGACCCATAGGCCGCCTTCAATGTTTTAAATCTGCGTGAGATTACTTGCTGGTGTCGAGAGCCGGGAAGCTTTTCACCAGGTCGTCGATAGCTTTCATCTGCACCAGGAAAGGCTCAAGCTTCTCAAGTGGCAGTGCTGAAGGACCGTCGCATTTCGCGTTAGCAGGGTCTTCGTGTGCTTCGATAAACAGGCCGGCAATGCCCACCGCCATGCCAGCACGCGCCAACTCGGCAACCTGCGCACGACGGCCGCCAGAGGCTGCACCAAACGGGTCACGGGTCTGCAACGCGTGAGTCACATCGAAGATAACCGGATGGCCGCCAGTGGCGTTAATCATCACGTTCATACCGAGCATATCGACAACCAGGTTGTCATAGCCGAAGTTACTGCCGCGATCGCAAAGAATAACCTGATCGTTGCCACCTTCTTTGAATTTATCGACGATGTTACCCATTTGGCCCGGGCTGACGAACTGTGGTTTTTTAACGTTAATGACCGCGCCGGTTTTCGCCATCGCTTCAACCAAGTCGGTCTGACGTGCCAGAAATGCAGGTAGCTGAATCACGTCAACCACGTCCGCAACCGGCTGTGCCTGCCAGCTTTCGTGAACGTCGGTAATGATTTTCACGCCAAACGCCGCTTTCAGGTCCTGGAAAATCTTCATCCCTTCATCCAGGCCCGGGCCGCGATAAGAGTGAATTGAAGAACGGTTGGCCTTATCAAAAGAGGCTTTGAAAACATAAGGAATGCCGAGTTTGTCCGTCACTTTCACGTAGTGCTCACAGACGCGCATCGCCATGTCACGTGATTCCAGCACGTTCATACCGCCAAACAACACAAACGGCAAATCGTTTGCTACGTTGATGTCCTTAATGCTAACCACTTTATGTTTCATGCTTTGACCTTAATCTATATTAAAGTAATGGTACAAATGTCGATGTCACAGCTACTTAGGCTGCTAATGTAACGTTATTTGTTTCTGTTCAATTGAGTGAATTTGAATTTTTATCACTTCTGATATCGGGTCTTCAGGGCACTGTTCGACGAAGTAATTGAGGTCGGAAATCGCCACGTGATTACAGTCAAGCTGTGCATAAATCAGCCCGCGATCGCGAATTTCATAAGGATCGTCGGGATCAAACTCAAGAACCGCTTCACTGGCACTCAGCGCCAGTTCCATCTGTTTTTCTTCCATTAGCGCGGCTTTAAGCGTATCCAACATTTTGCGGATAATCATCGTATGATCGGCTTCTTCGAGGTCATCGTCCTCAATGACGGCGCTTACGCCCAGATTACCTTTAAGCCACACTTCCAAAACATGTTCACTCAGGGTTTCGCCGTTAAGCGGATTCACCAGCCACATCTCTTCATCGAGCCAGTCGGCACGCAGAATAAGTTGAGTCGGGAAAATTACCGGCATCAACGGCAGCTCAAGCGCGTGAGCAATATGCAGGAAAATTACGCCCAATGAAACCGGCGTACCCTGACGCGAGGCCAGAACCTTATCTATCCACATTGCATCGGACAGGCGGTAAACGCCCCCCGCTCCGCCAAAACCCCAAGTGCGATAAAATAACTCAATTAAAACTTCAAGCTGCTGATCCTGACTCAGTTCTTCAGGTACCTTGCTTCGGGCTTCTTCAACCAGAACCTGCAACTGACGATTTACGTCATCGGCTTTAAAATCAAAGCGAATTGCCTGCGTTACCAGGATGACACCTGCGCTTAATGGCGCTTCATTAAATTCAAAATCAGCAATAGCGCTCATAGTTATCCCATTAGCAGCGGTACTTTTGTCATAGCCAGCTTAACAATCAAATACAAACAACCCAAGGCCAGAATAAAAGCCACCCAACGCGTCTTTTGGCTGCGCGAGCCGTTTTTGCCTGACCCCAGAGCCATAAATCCAAGGGCGATATAGATAATAACGCCAAAAAGCTTTTCGGTCAGCCATGAACCTTGTGGGGAAAACGGATAAAAATGGGTAATAACCACCAGCCAGATACCGCTTATCAGCATAAAAGTGTCGACAATGTGTGGCACTATTTTCACCCAGCGTTTCTGCGCGAGCGGAGAGTTTGCCCATTTCCAAAAAAATCGCAGAATAAACAGAACGATACTGACAGTTATTACTACGATATGGAAATTTTTCACCCAAATATATGACGACATTGCTGCTTCCTTTTTTATCAGGTTAATCCTGAGGCTCAATCACTGCGCGAATTTCCCCATGCACAATGTATTCCGGGTGGCCATCTTTACGCCAAATCGGGGGCAGGGAATAAGAGATTCTGCGTTAAACAGGCGGCAAGCCGGGCCATTGTCCAAACGAAACTCGGTCATTATCGCCATAATCCTTTATGGTCTCGACGGCGATAAAACCGGCAGACAGCAAGATGGCCCTCACCGACTCACCCTGCTGCCAACCGTGCTCCAACAACAACCAGCCCTGCGGTTTAAGAAACGCCGGTGCGTGGGTCGTAATATAATCAATGTCTGCCAGCCCTTTATTGTCGGCAATCAACGCCGTGGCGGGTTCAAAGCGAACGTCGCCCTCATCAAGATGCGGATCGGTTGCGTCTATATAGGGAGGATTACTGACAATGAGCTGAAAGGTGCGGCCACTTACCGGTGTAAACCAGCTACCCTGCAAGAATTCTGCATTAGGGATCGCAAGTTTTCTGGCGTTGTACTGCGCCAGCGCTACGGCCTCCGGTTGGAGGTCTACGCCGGTAAACTCACAGTCTGGACGTTCGCTGGCCAATGCCAGCGCAATGGCTCCGGTTCCCGTACCTAAATCCAGCGCGCAGGCAGGCGTGCTGCCGAGGCGCAACAGAGCCTGCTCAACCAGACATTCTGTATCAGGACGAGGAATGAGTGTGGCGGGGGAAACGGACAGCGGAAGTGACCAGAACTCGCGTTCACCGACCAGATAGGCGACGGGTTCGCCCTTCTCGCGTCGGCTCAGCAGTAACTCAAGCTGTAGCTGCTGCGGCTCGGTGAGCATTGTTTCACCAAATGCCATAATAAACGTTCGTGCACGACCAGTAACGTGCCCCAGCAAGATTTCAGCATCTCGCTTGGGGCTGTCGCTGGCCGCCAGACGACCAATAGCTTGGGTCAGCCAGCGGGTAAAGTCCATTATTCCTGCTCGGACAACGCGGCGAGCTGGTCGGCCTGATATTCCTGCACAATCGGTTGTATAAGCATATCAAGCTTGCCTTCCATCACTTCATCAAGACGATAAATTGTCAGGTTGATACGGTGGTCGGTCACTCTTCCCTGCGGGAAGTTGTAAGTGCGGTTACGGTCAGATCGGTCGCCGCTGCCCAGCAGGTTACGACGAGTAGAGGCCTCTTCGAGCTGACGCTTTGCCACTTCTGCCGCACGAATACGCGCCCCCAACACTGACAACGCCTTGGCTTTGTTTTTGTGCTGAGAACGTTCGTCCTGACATTCAACTACAATGCCGGTTGGCAAGTGGGTAATACGGATTGCAGAGTCGGTGGTGTTAACGTGCTGACCGCCCGCACCGGATGAACGGAAGGTGTCGATGCGCAGGTCACCGGCGTTGATTTCCGGCATTTCGGCTTCTGGTACTTCAGGCATTACCGCCACGGTGCAGGCCGAGGTGTGAATACGGCCCTGTGACTCGGTTTCAGGCACACGCTGAACGCGATGTCCGCCCGATTCGAATTTGAACTGACCATAAACGCCGTCGCCACTGACTTTGGCAATCACCTCCTTATAGCCGCCGTGCTCACCGTCGTTGGCGCTGATAATCTCTACACGCCAGCGGCGCGTTTCGGCGTAACGGCTGTACATGCGGAACAGATCGCCAGCAAATATCGCGGCTTCGTCGCCGCCGGTACCGGCACGCACTTCAAGGAAGCAGCCACGTTCGTCGTCGGGGTCTTTGGGTAAAAGCAGCAGTTGCAGTTCTTGCTCAAGCTCTTCGAGTTTGTTCTGGCACTGTTTGATTTCATCCTGCGCCATTTCGCGCATCTCGGGATCGTCGAGCATCTCCTGCGCGGCGGCCAGGTCTTCCTGTGCCTGACGCCAGGTTAGAAAACAGGCGGAAACGTCGCTCAACTGAGCGTATTCACGGGAAAGATTGCGGAATTTGTCCTGATCGGCAATCACGGCGGCATCGCCGAGCATTGCCTCAACTTCTTCATGGCGCTCTTGTAACACTTCCAGTTTGGCAACAATAGAAGGCTTCATGCGTAGTGTTTAACCCTGTGATAATAAAAACTGAACCCAACATCCATCCAGACGCAGGTGTGTTGGCCGCCTTTCGGTACTCGACCTTTTAGGTAGTTTACTGATCTAACCCGAGACTATCGCGTAAAATTTGCAAACGCTCAACATCGCCATCGCTGGCTGCCTGCTGAAGTGACCGGGTAGGTGCATGGATGAGGCGGTTGGTGAGTTTATGGGCCAGATCGTGAATAACGCTTTGTACATCAGCGCCCTGAGCAATTGCCGCCAGGGCTTTTGCTTCCATATCGGCGCGTACGGTGTCGGCGCGGGAGCGATAATCACGAATAACTTCAACCGCGCCCTGAGAACGCAGCCAGGCCATAAAATTGGAGCTTTCCTGCTCAACGATAGATTCAGCCTGAACAGCAGCCGCCTTACGTTGGGCAAGATTATTTTGAATAATGCTGTGCAGGTCATCAACGCTGTAGAGGTAGGCGTTGGCCAATTTGCCCACTTCAGGCTCGATATCGCGCGGAACGGCAATATCGACCATCAGCATAGGCTGATTGCGACGCGCCTTGAGCGCACGCTCAACCATGCCCTTGCCGATAATAGGCAGCGGACTGGCGGTAGAGCTGATAATAATGTCGGCCTCGGCCAACCGCGAATCTATATCCTGAAGCGAAACCACTTCCGCCCCGACCTCATCGGCCAGCAGCTGAGCGCGCTCACGCGTGCGGTTGGCAATCATCATATGACGCACTTTGTGCTCGCGCAGATGACGCGCCACCAGTTCAATAGTTTCACCCGCGCCGACCAGCAGCACGTTGACTTCAGACAGGGACTCAAAGATTTGACGCGCCAGCGTACAGGCAGCAAAAGCGACAGAAACGGCACTGGCACCAATGTCTGTTTCAGTGCGCACGCGTTTTGCGACCGAGAATGATTTTTGGAATAAACGCTCAAGCTCACCGGACACGGCCTGACCATGCTGCGATTCTGCAAAGGCTTTTTTAACCTGCCCCAGAATCTGCGGTTCACCGAGAACCAGCGAATCCAGACCGCTGGCAACGCGCATCAGATGACTAACTGCGGCGTTATCCTGATGCCAGTAAAGACTCTTTTTAACATCATCTGCACTCAGATGATGGTAGTCACACAACCACGTCACCAGTTGCTCATGCACTCCCCCTTTACCCTGTAGTTGCTCCTGCTGCTCGACGCTGAGATAAAGCTCGGTACGGTTACAGGTAGACAACACGACGCCCCCCTGCACCAGCGGTTGCTGAAGCAGACTTGAGAGCGCCTGCTCGATAGTATCTGGCGAAAACGTAATCTTTTCACGCAGAGATATCGGGGCGGTTTTATGGTTAATGCCTAATGCAAGTAGGGTCATGGGAGCGATAGTCGAATTGAGACTTTTCTTTGTATGGGTTTACGTCTGAGGCGCATTCTACAAGATGCGCGAGATCAATAAAAGCCACACCGCACTATCTGTCCGGTTTTTATAAAAAGCTGTGATTAAAGGCACTTGGCAACAGCGAGTGATTATCATTTACAACATTTCTACCCCCACAAACAGACAAAGCTGATTACAATTACCGACTGTTAAAGCCACGATGACTGCCTCACCATCGCGTGATTTTTCAAACTCAAGGATGACGGGCTTATGCTAAACTGCCTGCGTCTGCTATGCGCTTCTAATGAAAGGACCCGACTCGTTATGCCAATGCATAAAGTAAACCTGCTCCGCCTGCTCCCTCTCGCCAGTCTGGTGCTGACAGCCTGTTCGACCTTTTCGCCGACTACCGGGCCGTCAACCAGTCCAACGTCCCCCGAGTGGCGTCAGCACGAACAGCAGGTTAAACAACTCGAGCATTATCAAACACGCGGTGCCTTTGCTTATATCTCTGATAAACAAAAAGTTTATGCACGCTTCTTCTGGCAGCAATACTCCCCGCAAAGCTACCGCCTGCTGTTGACCAACCCACTTGGCAGCACAGAAATGGAACTTAAAGTGCAAAACGGCGTTGCACAGCTGACCAACAATCAGGGCAAACAGTACACCAGCGACAATCCTGACGACATGATTCAGAAACTGACCGGGATGTCGATTCCGCTGGTCAACCTGCGTCAGTGGATGCTGGGCCTGCCGGGTGACAGCAGCGACTTCAGCCTCGACAGCCAATATCGCCTGCGTCAGGTCAACTACAAGCAGCAAGGCCTGAACGGCAGTGTTACCTATCAAAGCTACGACACCACCACGACGCCGTCACTACCTAACCGTCTCGAGATGGCTCAAGGGTCACAGAGAATTAAATTGAAAATGGACAGCTGGACATTAAACTGAGATGACGCAAATCTGGCCATCTCCGGCTAAACTCAATTTGTTTCTCTATATCACCGGTCAGCGCGCCAACGGCTATCATGACCTGCAAACGCTGTTTCAGTTTATTGACTACGGCGACAGCTTGGCCTTTACGCCGCGTGATGACAATAAAATTACGCTCATCCCCTCGATTGTTGGCGTGCCGGATGAGCAGAACCTTATTGTGCGGGCTGCAAAATTGTTACAGCATCACGCGTCTGCTGCCTGCGGCGCCGATATTGTCCTTGAGAAACGTTTGCCCATGGGCGGCGGTCTCGGCGGTGGGTCATCTAATGCCGCAACGACGCTGATTGCACTGAACATGCTGTGGAACTGTGGACTTAGCGACAACCAGCTGGCCGAGCTTGGCGTAAGTTTGGGCGCCGACGTGCCGGTGTTCGTGATGGGTCACTCGGCATTTGCCGAAGGCATCGGTGAGGTGTTAAAACCGGTTTCACCGGCAGAAAAATGGTATCTTGTTGCTCATCCCGGCGTCAGCATTCCAACGCCGGCAATTTTTGGCGATCCTGAATTGATTCGTAATACGCCAAAGCGCTCGATTGATGTGCTATTGCACACAGATTACAGCAATGATTGTGAACCGATTGCAAGAAAACGTTTTTACGAGGTTGAACAGCTGCTTTCATGGCTGCTAGAATACGCGCCGTCGCGCCTCACTGGTACAGGTGCCTGTGTGTTTGCCGAATTTGACACAGAGGCGTCCGCCCGCGAGGTGCTGAGTAAAGCTCCGGCATGGATCAACGGTTTTGTTGCCCAAGGCGTTAACGTTTCGCCTCTGCATAAAACCCGCGCCGAGCTGATGAGAGCCGCAGCCAAAGCGTAGACAATCACAGTTTCCCGTTATTGTGTCTGTTCTTTGCCAGCCTCTTGGAATTTTTAGATTTAATCTGTATACCCGACAGACTTTCCCGCGCAGGGGGCAACGCCTGCAAGGGGAAAGAAGAAAGGTAAGATGTACCTATGTATATTGCTGTGGCTTCGCTCACCGCCCGGTGGAGCCATGTGCCGTATCTTTTCTGGACGCAAGCCTGAGGTTCTTCTCGTGCCTGATATGAAGCTTTTTGCTGGTAACGCCATCCCGGAACTAGCACAACGAATTGCCAACCGTTTATACACCAGCTTAGGTGATGCCGCCGTTAGTCGTTTCAGCGACGGCGAAGTAAGTGTGCAAATTAACGAAAATGTACGTGGCGGAGATATTTTCATTATCCAATCCACTTGCGCGCCTACTAACGACAACCTGATGGAATTAGTGGTGATGGTGGATGCACTCCGGCGCGCGTCTGCCGGTCGCATCACGGCAGTTATCCCTTACTTCGGTTATGCACGTCAGGATCGCCGCGTGCGTTCAGCGCGTGTTCCTATCACCGCCAAAGTTGTTGCAGACTTTCTTTCCAGCGTTGGTGTTGACCGCGTATTAACCGTTGATTTGCACGCAGAGCAAATCCAGGGCTTCTTCGATGTCCCGGTTGATAACGTGTTTGGCAGCCCAATCCTGCTCGAAGATATGTTGCAGCAAAACCTGGAAAACCCAATCGTGGTTTCTCCAGACATCGGCGGCGTAGTACGTGCCCGTGCCGTTGCCAAGTTGCTCAACGACACCGACATGGCCATCATCGATAAACGTCGCCCACGCGCAAACGTTTCGCAGGTGATGCACATCATCGGTGACGTTACCGGCCGCGACTGTATCCTTGTTGATGACATGATCGACACCGGCGGTACATTGTGTAAAGCCGCAGAAGCACTGAAAGAACGCGGTGCAAAGCGCGTCTTTGCTTATGCGACTCACCCAATTTTCTCCGGCAATGCGGTTGAAAACATCAAACACTCCGTGCTTGATGAAGTGATTGTTTGCGATACCATTCCGCTGTCAGCAGAAATTCGCGCCCTGAAAAACGTTCGTACTCTGACCCTGTCCGGCATGCTGGCTGAAGCCATACGCCGTATCAGTAATGAAGAATCGATTTCAGCGATGTTCGAGCATTAATCACTGTTTCCACCAGGTGAGTGATTAATAACAAAAAGCCCCAGCTAATGTTTAGCCGGGGCTTTTTAGTTTGTCAGCGCTAAAATCAGGATTTAATAGTTAACCTTATGAATGCTTATGGCCTTTACGGCAGCGGGCATCATAATGACGCACCCAATAGTAACGATCGACTACGCCTTCGCGCCCGCCGACCCTGGCCCCGGTCAGCCACAGTAGCGCGCCGATAAAAATGCACATAATTGCGCCGTGAGCAAAGAACTGCGGTAAGCCGAGATTCGGCAGCTGGTTAAGGATTGAGTACCCTACCCCGCCAATCATGGTCACTAATCCCAATCCCATTAACACATTGCCGCATACTGTTGCGTTTTTACGTTTCATACGTCGCCTCCGGTAATCCGTTGGGTTTCTTTGCGTCAGTGCAAAGCGTGAACTTCATCCTGTACAAATTATAGTCCGGCATAGAGCAACAGGTTGCGGGGACGATCACAGTGTGGAGATGAAAAATGACAAATCTTTACGCTTCTTACCGTTTATCTGCTTGAAAATCTAATAGTTATTAATTGCAACTATTAGATTCTGAACTAATTGGCGCTTAATTTCTTGTGCGGTTTGGCACGACGGCAAAGCACGGGTAAACTATCGGCCAGATTATTCTTTCAAGAAGCGAAATGAGCGTGAGCAGCATTAAATTAATCGTTGGCCTGGCAAATCCAGGTGCCGAATATGCCCAGACCCGCCACAATGCCGGCGCCTGGTATGTTGATTTATTGGCGCGTCAGCATAACCAACAGTTAAAGGAAGAGAGCAAATTTTTCGGCTACACGGCGCGTTTGTCACTCAATGGGCAAGACGTTCGCCTG
Organism: Rouxiella sp. S1S-2; assembly: GCF_009208105.1. Taxonomy (NCBI): domain Bacteria; kingdom Pseudomonadati; phylum Pseudomonadota; class Gammaproteobacteria; order Enterobacterales; family Yersiniaceae; genus Rouxiella; species Rouxiella sp. S1S-2. The sequence goes on along the minus strand of NZ_WFKL01000001.1, from coordinate 2,243,526 downwards.
CTGGTTCCCACGACTTTCATGAACCTGAGTGGCAAAGCAGTGATTGCCATGGCGAACTTCTACCGCGTCGAACCTGACGAAATACTGGTCGCACACGACGAACTGGATATTCCTCCCGGCGTGGCAAAAATCAAGCTTGGCGGCGGCAATGGCGGTCACAACGGGCTGAAAGACATTCAGAACCGGCTGGGCAACAACCCGAACTTTTATCGTCTGCGCATTGGCATTGGTCATCCGGGCGATCGCAATAAAGTCGTGGGATTTGTTCTCGGCAAGCCCCCTACCAGCGAACAAAAGCTGATTGATGCCGCTATCGACGAGTCGCTGCGCTGTACCGATATTTTGATGAAAGATGGGTTATTGAAGGCGATGAACCGACTGCACACTTTTAAGGCGGAAGTTTAAAACTTTTTAATCCCTTCCCCGCCGCGTCGTTGATTTGATGCCTTCATCGTCGGGGGAAGGCTAGGATGGGGGAGCAGCGACTACACTCTCCCCTTTGATTATTAAGGAATTACGTCCTGAGCTTAAAGGTCTCTTTACTGACTGATGTATCCTCAGTCTGGTAATCATCTTCCGCAACGTAATAATCTGGGTCGTCAAGTTCGTGACTGCAGAACGGCCCCGCTTTAGCGAGCAGCCTCACACAGTCGGCACTCAGATGACGCAGCCTGATAGATTTGCCCGCATCAAGATAGCGTGCGGTAATTTTGTCAATCGCCTCTACGCCGCTCGAATCCATGACCCGCGTAGAGGAAAAGTCCAACACCACATTTTGCGGATCGCTTTCAGGCGTAAACAGTTCGGCAAAGGCCGCGGTAGAGCCAAAGAACAGTGGGCCTTCGAGTTTATACACCCCCCATTCCCCCTTCTGCTGACGGCTGCGAACCGTAATGCGCGCGTGCTGCCAGGCAAAGACCAACGCAGAAATAATTACGCCGCTGATAACCGCCACCGCTAAATCGGTAAAAATAGTGATCAGCGTCACTGCCACCATCACCAGCGCATCGGATTTCGGCATACGGCGTAGGCGACGAAACGAGCTCCACTCAAAGGTGTTGTAACACACCACCAGCATAATACCCGCCAGCGCGGCGACGGGAATAAGCCCAATATAATCAGCCAGACTGACCACGAATAGAATCAGCAAAATCGCCCCAACCGTGCCTGATATACGGCCACGACCACCAGAGGTAAAGTTAATAATCGACTGGCCTATCATCGCGCAACCGGCGAAACATCCAAACAGGCCGCAAATCGTATTGCCCGCGCCCTGCGCGATACTCTCACGATTACCATTACCTTTTTTGCCGCCCATCTCATCAAGTACCGTCATGGTTAACAGCGATTCAATCAGACCCACCAAGGCAATCACCACGGCGTAAGGCAGCACCACTTTCAGCATATCCAGCGTAAAGGGTGCGGTAGGGAGCGCAAAGCTTGGCAATGTTCCTGAAATATCGGCCAGGTCACCAACGCGCAGGGTTTGCAGATGAAAACCAATCGCCACGGCAGAAACAATAATCAGCGCAGCCAGCGAGGAAGGAATAACGCGGGTGATTTTGGGGAAGATGACCACAACCGCAACGGCCAACAGCACTAGCGCATACATCAGCATCCCCTGCCCGGCAATCATATGCAGCTGCGCCAGCATAATCACAATCGCCAACCCGTTAACAAATCCGTGGATTGCCGGCAACGGCACCAGGCGAATGAATTTGCCCAAACGTAATACGCCAATCGCGATTTGAATCAGTCCGGCAAACAGCGTTGCCCACAGCACGTATCCCATGCCGTGCTGTGCGGCCAGACTCATCAACACCACCACAATCGAACCCGCCGCACCCGAAACCATTCCCGGCTTGCCGCCAAACAGCGCCGTAACAATGCCGATAATAAAAGCCGTATGCAGCCCAACAATGGGGGATAAGCCGGCAACCAACGAGAATCCCACCGCTTCGGGGATCATTGAAACTGCCACCACAAAGCCGGCCAGAACGTCATTTTTAACGTCCGCCGCCCTGAAGTTTTTCAGAGTTAACATCAGAAAGTCCACTATCTTAGGTTAAAAGTTAGGTCAAAAGAGTGCAGCCCAGACTGATGCAAACGATCAGCGGGCGATAAATCAGGGTGAATACCCTTAATATGTGGGGGCAAAACTCAGGGTGGACTAAGCAAGAAGTACATCCGGCATCGCTCTCATTAGTTAATTTTTAAAACAGTATCGGTAAATCATGCGATCGAGGCAACAATTAATGCCCGAAACGGTGTTCAAAAGCGCAGCACCACGTTTGTTTTGAGCCTTAAAAAAGATGCGGATCGAGTTAAGCACTCAAACTGTGTATAATAAGCGAAATTATGGTCATTACCTCAGGCAAATTAACTTAACCGCCTGATTATTAAGATATTAAGGTGATATAAAACATGGGATTCAAATGCGGTATCGTCGGCCTGCCGAACGTCGGTAAATCAACTCTTTTTAATGCGCTGACCAAAGCGGGTATCGAAGCGGCCAATTTCCCGTTCTGTACTATCGAGCCTAATACCGGTGTTGTGCCAATGCCTGACCCACGTCTCGACAAACTGTCTGAGATTGTTAAACCACAGCGCGTTGTTCCTACTACCATGGAATTCGTTGATATCGCGGGCCTGGTTAAAGGCGCGTCAAAAGGCGAAGGCCTGGGTAACCAGTTCCTGACCAACATTCGCGAAACCGAAGCCATCGGCCACGTGGTGCGTTGTTTTGAAAATGACAACATCATTCACGTAAACAACAAAGTCGATCCGGTTGATGACATTGACGTTATCAATACCGAACTGGCCCTTTCCGACCTTGAAACCTGCGAACGCGCTATTCATCGCGTACAGAAAAAAGCTAAGGGCGGCGATAAAGACGCTAAGGCTGAACTGGCCGCGTTGGAAAAATGCCTGCCGCAGCTTGAGCAAGCCGGTATGCTGCGCGCGCTAGACCTGAGCGATGAAGACCGAGCGGCCATTCGCTACCTGAGCTTCCTGACGCTGAAACCTACCATGTATATCGCCAATGTAAACGAAGACGGTTACGAAAATAACCCGTATCTCGATAAAGTTCGCGCTATCGCTGATGCCGAAGGTTCTGTCGTGGTTGCCGTGTGTGCCGCCGTTGAATCTGACATCGCCGAGCTGGAAGATGAAGACCGCGCCGAATTTATGGCTGAGATGGGTCTGGAAGAGCCAGGTCTGAACCGTGTGATCCGCGCGGGTTACGAACTGCTGAGCCTGCAAACCTATTTCACCGCAGGCGTGAAAGAAGTGCGTGCGTGGACTATTCCTGTTGGCGCGACCGCACCACAGGCTGCCGGTAAGATCCACACCGACTTCGAGAAAGGATTTATCCGCGCACAAACCATCGGTTTTGACGACTTTGTGTCCTTCAAGGGGGAGCAAGGCGCTAAAGAAGCCGGTAAAATGCGTTCAGAGGGTAAAGACTACATCGTTAAAGACGGCGACGTGATGAACTTCCTTTTTAACGTTTAAATTTTTTAAACGTGAAGTTTTCCGCGTCGGAAATGCTCTGTAGATGACTTTTCTGACCCATTATCCCCCTGTTTCCAGACAGGGGGATATGTTATGCGGGTTTAAAACATTGCCTTTTGAACAGTCACGATCAACGTTAATCTCGCTGTTTTAACCGATAAAATTGTGATTTTTTAAATATTTACTGCTTGAATAACGCCTTATTCGGGTGTGTGAAATGGACAATACGACCGTTTTGGCGCCCTATACCCTCGCTACACCCATTTTCAATGAGTTACATTTTCCCGTAATCGTCCCGGTGATTTCTACCAAGGGTGGCGAAGTCAATATCCACATGCCGACCTACTCAATCTTTCACTGCTCGAAACCAAAATTCCGCTGCTCAAGTTGGCCTATCACAATCATAACTTCGAGATGAAAAAATACGACGGCAAAAATGCGGATGAACGGGCACTTTTCAGGCACTGGCGCGAACCACAAACGGCCATTCCAGCATCTGTCGCCGGGCAGCACTAGCCAGATTATCAATTTTATTTATTAACAGGTTAACAGCATCACGGCCAATGGCTCTCGAGGGTTGTACGCTACGTTTTAATAACCCACTGCCTACAGAAAGGAAATATGAATATGTCCTCTTCAGCTCTCATCATAGGTGCGTCGCGCGGAATCGGTCTAGGCATCGTCAAACAGCTATCCGGGCGTGGCTGGCAGGTCGCTGCCACGTCTCGAGGAACATCCCCGAAGGACAGTCCTGCGTCCGTCAAATGGCTGACGGCAGATATAAATGATCAAGTACAGAGGCAGGCGTTGAAAGACCAGCTTTCAGGCCATCAATTTGACCTTATATTCATCAATGCTGGCGTCTATGGCCCGGCGCATCAGGAAGTCACGCAGGCGAGTGACCATGATATCTTCTCGCTTTTCATGACCAACACTTTCTCTCCGGTTCGCTGTGCGTCAGAACTTTTGCCCCTGTTAAAACCACAAACGGGTGTACTGGCATTGATGACTTCCCAGTTGGCGAGTTTGAATGAAAACAGCTCAGCGACTTATCCCTTATATGCCGCCAGTAAAGCCGCCCTCAATATGCTTACACGGGGACTATTAAGTGAAACTCAACTGAAAAACCATACACTGTTATCGGTCCATCCTGGCTGGGTACAAACTGATATGGGCGGAAAAAATGCCACGCTGACGATTGAAGAAAGTACTGATGGCATTACCAAGCAGGTCATGGCCTGGAGCGGCAAAGGAGGACATCATTTTATTGATTATTCGGGGAATATATTGAAATGGTAACTTAAAAAACGTAGCCCCTAATAACAGACTCAATGAATTATCAGTGGAAGGTTAATTCACCTGCTAACTTCGTCCCTCAAAACGGTGAAGTACCGCGCCAAAGTCATCTTGCTGCGCTGCAGTTTTACGTAGTCATTGAGCCTGCATTATGGTGCAAGCTTACTCATATTCTATAAACCACCCCACAAGCGTACTGGCATACCATTTCCCCTAAAACGACACCACCGTCACCCAATTAGCATCACGTCCAGCAGGCGCTTCCCCTACCCGCTTAAGCGCCCCTCAGACATTTTCTGGTTAATATCGTCTCGAGGGGATCGGCCAAAATAAGCTTTGTATGCCCGGCTGAAAGACGCTTCGGATTCATAGCCTACGGCAAAACCTACTTTACCTATGCGGCTATCTTTTTTTGAAAGCATGGCTTTTGCCAGCCTGAGTCGCCATTCATTTTGATAGCGCAGCGGTGAACGTCCCACCAAGCGATTAAAGCGTTCACAAAACCCTGATCGTGACATTCCAGCTATCGAAGCAAGTGCATCAATGCGCCATTGTTGTCCGGGTTTTTCATGGATTGCTCTAAGTGTACGGGCAATGTTTTCATCAGACAGGCCTCCAAGCCATCCTGATGCAGATCCCTGTTGGACCCATGTTCTTAGGATTCGAATAACGGTGAGATCTATCAAACGTGAAACCATCAATGCGCCACCTGGCTGCGAGTCATTAGCCTCTAACAACATAAAATGAAGTATGCCTTCTGCCCAAGTAGCCGTATCGATCTGTTTGATATGGATAAGATTGGGCATTGCAAACAGCATCGCTTGAAAACTGCTGACATCGAACCAAAATCGACAAATAACGACCTGCGCATCCCCCTCACTCATGATGATATTTACTGATGCCGAGTCGTGAGGAAGCAATACAATATCGCCCTGACTGATTGTAACTTGCTGCCCATCGATGCCCTCTATCTGCATCTCACCGCTTCGAAGCACGCAGACGTGGGCACTTTTTGCATCCAATTCAAGCCGTTCACCCAATGCCAATGTGCAAGAGTAGACGCGATCCCCGGTGAGGCGAATTTGGGCCAATACCTGCGAGAGAAGATCCCCTGATGCCAGCCCGTCCAAGCGCATCTCTGGAAGAATGGTCAAATTTTCGAGTGATTCGGTCATGTCGGTTCCACCTTGGTTCTGATAGCTTAAGCATCGTAATATTAACGCTTCATCGCTGTCATTAATGACACTTTACAGCGATGAAGGTTATCTCCTTCAAAAGATCTATCAAACAGGAATAGTCGAATGTTCGGAATAACTCCGCTTGGTTGGGTACACACATTAGGAAGCCTACCCGCCGTTCCATTGGCCGCTTATATGTTCATCAAACATGGCCGCATAGTTCCTCGGTCAAAGGCGGGCGTGGCCTACTTCTTTTGCATGTTGATCGGCTGTTGCACCGTTTTTCTGGTGGCACATCAGCCCATAAGTCCGGCAATTGGTGCCGTCACTCTCTTACTGTTACTCGCAGGTTACACTGTGGGTTTCATCCCCTGGAAAGGGCAAGCGGGCTTATACCTGGAAACCATCATACTGAGTCTGACCGCATTTTTTCTGATGGTCCCGACAGTATCTGAAACATTGCGCAGAGTGCCTGACAGCCACCCTATTGTCACAGACCCACAATCTCCTTTGCTCAGCGGAATTCTCGGGTTTATTGCCATCGCTCTGGTAGTCGGCGTGACAGCACAAGTATTTTATATAAGGAAACAAAGCAGGTACGTTGCTCGGTAACGCATTAGCCTCAAAGCCATACGCATTTAAAACTTGATGTTCTCTTAACGTTGACGCTAAAATAGGAACCAATCAGTTTCTAAGTGTACGATAAAAAGGCAGAGACATCCATGGCAAATCCGACTGGCAGTGGGCGACCGCGTGAATTTGAACTTGACGCCGCAGCCCATGATGCCATGCACGTCTTTTGGGATAAAGGATATGAAGCAACATCCTTGCCCGATTTAATCGCAGGCACCGGATTATCGCGCGGTAGCCTCTACAAGGCATTCGGCGATAAAAAAGGTCTGTTATTGGCCGCGCTTGATTTGTACATGTCCAAAGGGTTACGGGAGACTGCAGATTTACTGTCCCAACCTGGCAAGGCTAAGAATACAATTCGTGAGTCACTGTTACGCTACGCTCAACTTTCATCAGGTGATCCAGGATTACGTGGATGTCTCGTCGTTTCGTTAGCTACTGAAATGGCGGCGCATGATGCTGAGGTGGCAGAGCGAACCGGACGCATGTTCCGACGATTGCAGCAACTTTACGCGGGTGCCATCGTACGCGGTCAGGCAAACGGTGAGATCCCAGAACGCGATGAGCAGGTTATGGCGCGTTTTCTGGTATGCCAAATCCAAGGGATGCGAGTGCTGGGTAAAACTGGAGCGCCTGAAGCAGACATGATCGCTTTGATAGATTGTGCAATGCGTATTCTGGAATAAGATTTTTTTACCCAATAAGGAACCGATCGGTTCCATAAAGAGGCTTTTATGTCGACAACTAATGCTAAACCTGCTGAGCCACGGCGCTGGGCCATGTTTATGGTACTGCTGGTTGGCACGTTCCTCCCGCCGCTTGATTTTTTTATTGTCAATGTTGCGCTTCCTTCGATTCAGGGAGAGTTAGGCACGTCCTCCTCAGCAGAACAATTAGTTATTTCCTCCTACGCAGCATTTTATGCTGTGACATTAATTACCGGTGGTCGGTTAGGTGACCTTTACGGACGTGGCCGAATGTTTTTTATTGGCCTTATAGGCTTTACGGGCGCATCAGTGCTGTGTGGCTTTGCAGGGTCTCCATGGATGCTCATTGCCGGGCGTATTTTGCAAGGCTTGACGGCAGCTGTAATGGCACCTCAAGCACTTGCCTCTATTCAGGTTATTTTTCCCGAATCTGAAAAACCGCTCGCACTCAGCCTGTATGGCGCGATGTTTGGTCTGGCTTCCGTTATCGGGCAGGCACTGGGTGGCATCTTGATTTCATTGAACCTGTTTGGTGTAGGATGGCGAGCCATTTTTCTCGTTAACTTGCCAATCGCACTGCTGGTCATCCTGTTCGGTCTCCCTTTACTAAAAGAAACGCGGGCCAAGCATGCAGCCAAATTGGATCCCGGCGGCGTGCTGTTATCCATAGTGACACTGAGTCTGCTGATCGTACCTTTAATCGAGGGCCGTGCCGCCGGATGGCCTTGGTGGGTATGGTTATCGTTCATCGCTGTACCACTGCTGGCAAGTCTGTTCTGGCGCTATGAGACTCGGCTTAGTCAGAGGGGCGGTACGCCGCTGATCGACCCGGTAATTCTGCGCATGCCGGGTTTGGGGAGAGGCTTAGTGGTTGCATTAATGTTTTACTCCATCGGCGTTTTCTTTCTGATCTTTTCGGTCTATTTGCAAAGTGCCTTGCATAAAAGTGCGCTAAGCGCGGGACTGGTGTTTCTGCCATTCGGTGGCGGATTACTGCTAGGCCCACTGTTGACAGCTTATTTAAAGCGTTTTGCAGGAAACTATGTCAATCCGATTGGCATGGGGTTGGAAACCGTGGGATTGATTGGTATGGCATGCTTAATCTCAAATACAGCCATTGGGGCGTCGCCCTCAACCCTACCGCTTGCTTTACTGCTGTTTGTCATCGGCTTTGGACAGGGTCTTGGGCTGCCAACATTGATGCGGATGTTAACAAGCCGTGTTGCCCCTGCTTTCTCGGGCATGATTGCCGGGATAGCGAGTTCAACGTTACAAATCAGTACCGCGCTAAGCGTTGCTGTCATTGGAGGGGTTTTTTACACACTTCTCGGCGACCGTGATACCGCGGCAAATATCACGCATGCATTTCTTGTCTCAATTCTCTGTATCGCTTTCTGTCTGGCTTTGGGGGCAGGACTGGCTATTAAGCTTGCTCGGCAATCTGCTGATATGTCTGCGTTTAAAGAGCAAGCAGTCCGTTAAATTATGCACTTTTAAGTAACGCAAAAAATATTGATTCATCTACCAGGAGAAAACTATGAGTATTTATGATTCGCAGGTGGTTGTGTATGTGACTTATCAAGGAACGCCGGAGGACCGATTTGATCGGGAACATTACAATAATGTGCATCTCCCGCTGGTGATGCGTTCATGGGGTAAGTATGGTTTGTTAAACGTCGCCGCGTTCTATCCTGCACGCGAAGAAACGGGAACGGTCGCCGTTTGCGAATGCATCTTCCGGGATGAGGCGGCAATGGAGACTGTCTTTTCCTCCCCGGAAGTGCCTGAGGTGATGGCAGATGTTCCGATTTTCACCGATCTCATCCCCATACGTGTGCGTGCACAACGCTTATAGAGCAAAGTAGTTATAGGTATGTGCTGCTCAAGAGCAGCACATACCGAAACGAACTTGCCTAGCCGAAGAGAGGATAAAATGAATGGTTTTAAAAATGCTGCTCCCTTTTGCCCAGCTGACGTCGTTCTTTAAAGCCAACTTCTCATTATTATGGCAAGCAAGCTGTTATAGATGGTTTTTTTCTTTCAACCGTTGTGAATGCGCGGCCAAAAGGTCTCCTCGCGTGACAATTCCTACCATCTTTTCGAGATTATTATCGGCAACAACGATGAGTCGGCCAACGGCAGCATCAACCATATGGTCGGCAGCCTCGCGTGCAGAATGGCTTTCCTGAACAACGAGTGGCGGACGATTAATACAATCCCGAATAGTCAAATTATCCCGAAGATTAATATTAGCCAAATCCTTGCGAGTCACAATACCCACAATATGCTCACCTTTACGAACGGGAAAACCTTGATGACGAGCCTGCTCTGTATCTTGTTCTAACCATTTTCTCACCTCAATCAAAGACTGAGCGGCCTCGAGAACAATAACATTGCGGCTACAAATTGCGCCTACCGGGATGAGATCCAGGTAATCACTTCCATAATCAGCAGGAACTCTTACGCCACGGCGATGAATCTTTTCCGTCATGATGGTTTGGCGCATCATCAGGCCTGATACCAGATAAGCTGCTGCACATCCGGATAATAGCGGAAGAAGGCCGTGAGGCTGCTGAGTTGTTTCAAATGCAAAAATTACCGAGGTCATAAAAGCGCGGGATGCTCCTGCAAACAACGCAGCCATACCTACAAGCGCAGCGATACGTGGATCAACACCAAATTCGGGAAAATGCACTGACAATACCGTCCCTATTATTCCACCTAGCGCGCCACCTACCATAAATAACGGTGCCAGTGTACCTCCGGACGTACCACTTCCTAACGCGATAGACCACGATAAAAATTTAAAAAAACACAACGCAATCATAGCATTAAGAGCCATATTGCCATTCAGGAGAGTGGCTATGTTGTTATAACCCACCCCTAATGTTTGCGGTTCTATGAAACCCACTACGCCGATAACCAATCCGCCAATCGCCGGCCAAAACACCCAGTGAATCGGTAATTTCTCGAAAAAATCCTCTACCGCATAAGTAAATTTTGTGACGCCGATGGCCGCCACACCGAGTATCGCTCCTAGCATGGTATAGATAATCAGTGCGATGATGCCAGGAATGGCAATCGAGGACATGGCAAATATAGGTGTGCTGCCTTCCAGGGCATAGCGCACGCTTGTCGCGGTAACGACAGCAAGAGCAACAGGTATTAGCGAGCGAGCACGACGCTCAAACAGGAGAAGTTCAATAGCCAATAATATCGCTGAAATGGGCGCAGCAAAGATAGCGGCCATACCCGCAGCGGCTCCGGCGGCAAGTAATGTTTTACGTTCGTCGGTGGTAACCTTTATAAGCTGCCCCATTAGAGAACCCAATGCTCCACCGGTAGCAATAATAGGACCTTCTGCGCCGAAAGGGCCACCGGTGCCAATAACAATGGCCGAGGATATTGGTTTTAACCAAGTCATGCGTGCTGGAATACGGCTTTCATTTATTAGAACCTGTTCCATCGCTTCCGGAATGCCATGTCCACGGATTGCTTTCGATCCCCACTTTGCCATAGCACCCACAAACAGACCGCCAATAACAGGTACCACGATGACCCACAAGCCAAGTTGATTATTTGTTGGGCTGCTGAATTCGGTAGATATGCGACCAAAAAAACTGAAATTTGTCACTAATCCTATTAATCGAACTAATAAATTAGCGACGATGGCTGATACTCCCCCTAAAACGAGACTAAGGGCTCCAATCCAGAGCACACGTCGGGTCAACGGTTGAGACTTTTTTGCCATATGGGCATTAATAAGGGAAACTTCTAGCGAAGGCGAAATTGGAATCGAGCCGTGCAACGGGTCCATTGGATTATTGTTTTTCAACATTTAAAAAATGCCTTATGAAGAGAGTTCTGGCTTGAGATACCGGTTTTTTTGCATAGGAAAATTGGGTCAAGTGGTCATCATTTTTTGTGATTAAGTTCACGTTTCCGCCAGCCTCAAAATGTCCATTGGAACGCCCTTTTCGACAGCCCCTGGTTGAGCCTTCGGAACAGAAATGAGCACACCGATTAACAAACTTCTTTACGGATGAGTCATAACTCGAAGGTCAGACACACCTTATATACATCATGTTATGATATATATAAGGTGTGTTTCAACCCTAATTATTTTCGATTTACAGGTCAGAATATGAAAAAAAGTCAATACGAAGCCCTTTCCGAATTTCGCTATCAACTGCGGAGATTTTTACATTTCAGTGAGGAAGTGGCTAAAAAAGAAGAGCTTACCCCCTTGCAGTATCTTCTGATGTTGCACGTTGAGGGATTTCCGGGAAGAAGCTGGGCTACCGTAGGGGAGATTGCCGAGCGTTTACAAATGAAACATCATGGCACCGTTGCTTTGCTGACTCGTTGTGAACTCCTGGGACTTATTGAGAGAAAAAAAAGTACGACCGATCGCCGACGTGTTGAAGTTCATTTACTGGAGGAAGGCAAACTTCGCTTATCTCGATTAGCGGCGCTCCATGAGGCGGAGCTGCTCTCACTGAAGGATGTTTTTAGTGTTCATCAGATCACCGCTTTCAATGATGAAACTTTACCCGCTCAGGATGGTTTAGGCTAATAGGGTAGCGTCATATCAATGACAATACTTTATCGTATTCAGGCCAATGTCAGATTAAAGGGTTGCTCATCTAATAATTGACGGATATCTGTATTCAACCCTTTATCGGTAATTATGTCGGTCATTTCAGTCAGCTGAGAGACGCAAAATAATGAGTATGCGCCGTATTTACTGCTATCTGCCAGCAAGACACGACGACGAGCATTTTTTGCCAGATCCTGCTTTAGCCCCGCTTTTTCTTCTGTGGGTGTGGTGATGCCTTTGTCCAGGCTCCACGAATTACAGCTGATAAACGCGATATCCGGATACATGCTTCTTAGCAACTTTCTCCCATGTTCACCCACGCAGGACTGACTGCTGTCGTCTATGCGCCCACCTATGATAGTTACTTCAATTTGTTTGAACTCGGATAAAAACAGCGCGATCCGCAAATCTGCGGTGATCACCCTTAGTGGAAAATGTGTCAAGTTGCGGGCAAGTTCAAGCATGGTTGTTCCCGCGTCTAGCACGACGGCATCACCCGGTTTTACCATCGATGCCGCGACTTCGGCGATAACCTGCTTTTCTTGCAGGCTTAGCTGGAGTTTCTCATTGGTGGTTGGCTGGTTGGGGATAAAGCGGTTAAGCGTAACCCCGCCGTGGCTGCGGCTGATTACGCCCTGTTCATCCAATTTTATCAGGTCGCGGCGAATGGTTGCCGGGGATGCCGAAATAGCGGCAACCAGCTGTTCAACGGTGACCAGGTTATGACTTTTCAGAAAATCCATAATCTGATCGAGGCGGCTTTGTCCGGTCAACGTGATTCCTTTTTCCCTGCGCTGCTGACGTAGGATTACGCCAGTTGAACGGCTAACTGAATTGATATCGCCATGCTCTCAGACTTGGCTTTTCCTGTCCACGCAATATCAAACGCAGTGCCATGATCTGCTGATGTTCGGATGAACGGCAATCCGGCGGTAATGTTTACACCGTCATAAAATCCCATGAGCTTCAAAGGGATATGTCCCTGGTCATGATACATTGCCACCACAATGTCGTACATGCCTTCATAGGTTTGAAGGAACACGGTATCCGGTGGGCATGGGCCAACGACGTTAAGACCTTGAGCTTTCATTTTTTCGACAGATGGCCCAACAATCTTGATTTCTTCATCACCAAACAGGCCATTTTCACCGGCATGGGGATTCACACCGGCTACGGCAATGCGTGGATTATCATAGCCAACACGACGCAGGAAAGTGTCCGCCATTTGAATAACCGTTTCGACGCGGTCTTGATTCAACGTATCGAGGAACTTGCGCAGTGCAATATGAGTCGTCACATGGATAACTTTGAGTTTTTCAGTAAAAAGCACCATGGCGTAGTCACGACTGTGAGTCAGTTTCGCCAGTAATTCTGTATGCCCCGGATAAATATGCCCGGCAGAATGCAAGGCTTCTTTGTTTAGTGGTGCAGTCGCAACCCCTTGAACTTGTCCGGCCATGGCCAGCTCTGTTGCGCGTTTCACACAGCGGTATGCTAAATCTCCCGCCTCTTTCTGCACTTTTCCAGGCACTAGCGCATCGGGATGGGCCAGTGGCTCATCAATGACATTGATGACGCCCGGCGCAAAATGTGCCTGTGAAACGTCATTAATGACTCGCAACTCAGCCGCCGGGGTTATCCCCAATGCGAGGATACGGCGAAATGTAGCGGCACAACCGACCACGACCGCTTTTGTACCAGACAACTCACCTTCAGCTAGCGCTTTAAGAATGATTTCCGGGCCAATACCAGCAGGATCGCCCATAGTTACTGCAATAATTTTATTCACTCAACTTCTCCTCAATAAAGCGTAAAACTTCAAGTAGTGTATTTTCATGGCCGAATCCGCCCGCTTTGGTCAGCACGGGGAGACATTCAATCTGACTCTCTTGCAGATATCCCCAAGGAACGCAGCCCGCTATCTGGCCTTTAATCTCAAACCCTGTAGCACCCAGTGCGCGCGCAACGGCCAGGGCGATGTCACCGCCGGACAAATAAACGCCGCCCGGTCGTGTTTCAATTTTCTGAAAAACGTGTTGAATTAGCTGCCCGATAAACGTGGCAATGCTGTTCCCCATGTGCTGGCGGCTGATTTGATTTTGCTGGCAAAATTGAGCAACGTACTGCCTCTGATCTGTGTTTTGACAAGTACTGACAATGCAGTGCTTTCCCTTCTCGATTGCGCTGCAAATCTGCGTCGAGAGTTGGGTCAGCCACTGTGTTGCTCTATCTGTAAAGAGCATAAGCACGTCAATATTAATGAGCGCGGCCGAACGGTGCTGCAAAGCAAAAGCAATCTGTCCCGCAGCCGCTTCACTCATTGAGCCGACTACGGCCAGCACGGGAGCTGGCCTGCGCACCTCAAAGGGGGTGGACGTCTTAATTCCGCTCAAACAATGGCTGGCCAACGCCTGACTTAATCCGGATGCGCCAACCAGCAGCGGTCTGAATGGCAAAGTCTCGGCAGCCTGGACAAGACGCGCCAAGTCTTCTGACGTTTGGCTGTCAGCAATCACAATGCGAATACCCGCATCCACCAGCGCGGTAAGTTGGGTCTGAAAGTCATTGGCACGAAGCGCGTGAAGTGAAACATGATGCTGGCGCAGTGCCGTTTGTTCTGCGAGGCGCTTGCCCACGCTTGCCGTGTTCACCGGCGTTTTGGGGTCGGTACCAAATTCGGTGTCTGTGAGCAGGCAACCATTGACATAACAGAGTCCTTCTATCACCACGCGGCCCAAGTCAGGCACCGCGGTGGCAACAATTGCCAGCGGGCAATCAAGCGCCATCAGGGCAGCTTCTGTTTCTGCCCCGGGGTTGCCACGAAGCGTAGAATCCATTTTTTTGAACACCCAGCGGCGGCTTGAAAATGTCGGCAAAGCAGCCTGAATAACCCTTCTCACGCTTTGTGCCGCCTCAGTAGCGTTTAATGCGCGGCTGTCGGTGCTATAAATTGATGCCCGTCTATCCCCTTCACTCTTTGTGCAATGGGTCAGATCAAATCGCACGCAAACGGCCATCCCATGCTCAACCAATGCCACCCCGGTGTCGTTCGCTCCAGTAAAGTCATCGGCGATCACCAGAATTTGCACTGGCGCTCGAGGGTCTGTGGTTGTCACTGTTTCGGCCATCATGGCTCCGTGATGATAAAGTCAGGTTTATTTGCTGGATATGATTATATTCAATCATGATTGATTATATGTGAGCAACTTCAAATTATTCAACTTCAATTTCGCCTATAAATTCCCCTGACGATGTGAGGAGTATCGACCTTAATGATTGAGCTCACTCTTACCAAGACTTAATGACAGGAAATGCAAGCATGAATATAGGCAGCACAATCATCAGTGGTTATCAGTCGTTGCATGACATCGGCTATTTACTGGCTGGAAAACATCAGGTGGTGCTGGTTAGCGATAAAAATATTATTGGATTGGCACCCGTGCAATCGCTGCTCGACCAGTTAAACAGTGCTGGCTGCAGCGTGCGTATAATCGACAGCGTTCCTCCCGAGCCGAGCCAACATGACGTTGCTGCTATCCTTAAAACGCTAAACAAGCAGCGCGCCGATATGGTGATCGGCGTGGGCGGAGGAAGCGTGCTGGATGTGGCCAAACTGCTGTCGCTGCTGTGTGCGGGAGATGAAAAAGTGACATTAAACGGCCTGTTGGCCGGTGAGAAACCCCAGCGACGTACAACCTCCCTGCTCATTCCTGCCACCGCCGGCACGGGTTCAGAAGCCACGCCCAACGCCATTCTGGCAATCCCTGAAAAAGAAACCAAAATCGGCATTATTACACCGGTCATGCTGCCCGATTACGTGGCACTGGTGCCAGAACTGACGACCAGCATGCCCGCGCGCATTGCGGCCTCGACCGGCATCGATGCCCTATGCCATTTATTCGAATGTTTCACGTCAGTGATAGCCAATCCGGTCAGTGATAATTACGCGCTGGTTGGAATGAAAAAGTTATTCGCCAGCATCGAAACAACCGTGACAGAACCGGGGGATCTTGAAGCTCGCTTGAATATGCTTTGGGCATCTTATTATGGCGGTGCATCGATTGCCCATGCGGGTACACATCTGGTACACGCTATGTCATACCCGCTCGGCGGGAAATATCACATTCCTCACGGCATCGCTAACGCCATTCTGCTGGCACCCTGTATGGCATTTATCAGACCTGCCGCGGTGAGTAAGTTCGCCCAGGCTTACGACCTGATACCCGATGCTGACCTGCTGTTGGGTGAAGAGGACAAATCCCACGCCTTGGTGGAATATTTTGACGCACTCGTTCACCGCCTGGACTTACCGGTCAAATTAAGCCAGTTGAACATCACACCTGATGACATTGCTTATTTGTCGCAAGGGGCAATAGAGGTACAACGTTTGATTAAAAATGTGCCCATGCCGATTGAGAAAAAACACCTAGAAGAAATTTATCAGAGTATTCGCTAACACCTTATTTCGTATCTAATTACACCGACGTGAAGAGAATAAGATGAATAATATTACTGGAGTCTATACCGCGATAGTGACCCCTTTCTCCGCGAGTGGGGAGCTCGACGGCGTCGCATTGCGCGAGCAGGTGAAACGTCAACAACAGGCTGGAAACAACATTTTCTGTAATGGCACTAACGGCGAATTTTTTATGCTCAACGAGCAGGAGAAGATTCGGGTGACCGAGATATGTCTTGAAGCGGCGGGGAGTGACACGGGCGTCATGTCGCACGTGGGTGAGATTTCAACCTCCGCCACTATCCGCTTAGGCAAGCATATCGAGACGTTAGGCGTGCGCGCCGTGTCGGTGATTACCCCGTGGTTTGCGACGCTGCGCCCGCAGGAACTGATTGCACATTTTCGTGCGGTTGCCGATGCTCTGACCGTTCCCGTGTATCTCTATAACATTCCTGCGCGAACCGGTAATACCTTAACGCCCGCCATTGTTCGCGAGTTGGCCAATCATCCAAATATTAAAGGAATTAAGGACAGTGCCGGTTCATGGGAAAGCCTGCAGGGGTTCCATGAAGTGAGTAAGCAATTTACCGATTTTAGTGTGCTAACCGGACCTGACTCGCTTATTTATCGTGGGTTTACCGAAGGCAGCATCGGTTGCATCTCAGGCATTGCCAATATTATTCCGGCACAGGTGAATGCGGTTTATCGGCATTTGCAGGAAAAAAATGCCGCAGCGGCAGAAGCCGTCCAGGCAGACATCAATCAGATCCGTACCCATCTCTACGGTATTGCTTTTTCACCGGCCGTCGTTAAAAAAGCCGTGAATTTGCTCGGCTATAACGTGGGTGAAAGCCGGTATCCGGTGGACTTTACGCAGGACGATACGAATAAGATCCTGGCCGTTATTAAAGATTTTAATTTGCGCGGTTAACCGCGCCTTACCTTCTGTCTCAACTCTACACCTGCGTATGAAAATGTGCAGGCGGGGTCCCCCTACGCGCTGTGTGAGGAAAAAATGAAAGAATTTAGCTCATCAGATACGTTTATCATTATTGGCATCGTATTAGCCTACATCCTGTTCACTACTTGGTTAACCTATCGATTACGAAGTAAAAATACCGGTGATTTCATGGAGGGATCGCGTGCGATGCCGGCCTTTATCGTCGGCGTGCTGCTGATGTCGGAATATATTGGTGCAAAATCCACTATCGGTACGGCGCAAGCCGCATTTGAAGGGGGATTTGCCGCCTCTTGGTCAATCCTGGGAGCCGCAATCGGCTTCCCGATCTTTGGTCTGCTGCTGGTGAAACGTATTTATAATACGGGGAAAATCACCATCTCAGGTGCCATTGCGGAGAAATACGGCAACACCACTAAAAACATAATTTCAATCATCATGATTTATGCGTTGTTGCTGGTCAATGTGGGTAACTACGTCAGCGGGGCGGCGGCGATTTCCACCGTTCTGAAAGTTAATCTGCCCGTCGCGGCATTTATTACTGCCGTAGTCAGTACATTCTATTTCGCGTTCGGGGGAATGAAGGGCATGGCGTGGGTCACCATGCTGCACAGCGCCATTAAGTATATTGGCGTCCTGATCATTCTGGGTATCGCCCTGCATATGACCGGGGGTGTCATGCCGATGGTGAAAGAAATGCCTGACTTCTATTGGACCTGGGACGGCAGCATTGGCGCCAGCACTATTTTTGCGTGGCTGATCGGAACCATCGGTTCCATCTTCTGTACTCAGTTTGTGATTCAGGCAATTTCTTCCACCAAAAGCGCAGAATCTGCGAAGCGCGCGACGTGGGTTGCATTCTTTTTCTGCATTCCCATTGCGCTAGCCATTGGCATGATTGGCGTAGCGGCAAAATTCCTGCATCCAGAAATGAACAGTCTCTACGCCTTGCCCATCTTCATTCAGGACATGAATCCTTGGCTTGCAGGCCTGGTGACCACGTCTTTGGTGGCATCGATTTTCGTCAGCGTCAGTACTGTCGCACTCGCTATAGCCTCGCTTATTGTGAAAGATTTCTACGTGCCGTACCGCAATCCAACGCCGGAGCGCGAGTTTAAAATGACCCGCTGGCTCTCATTGCTCATTGGTTTTCTGCCACTGATCTTCGTGCTGTTGGTCCCTGAGGTGCTCAAGCTTTCTTTCTTCACCCGTGCTATCCGCCTGTCGATATCCGTCGTCGCCGTTATGGCCTTCTACCTGCCGTTCTTTAAAAGTGCACGCGGCGCTAATGTTGGTTTGATTGGAGCCTGTGTCGTGACCTCTGTGTGGTATCTGCTTGGTGATCCGTTTGGGATCAACAATATGTACATTGCGTTGGTCACTCCGGCGATCATCATGGTGATTGACCGCATGATCCCTCAGCGCGCAGTGAAGCATAAGGATTCGCACATTATTTCAAAGTCAGGAGCATTAAGATGACCCTCAATACGTTAAACATCGACAGTATCGGATTCATTAAGGCTGCAGAGGATGACGCAGCACGTATGGATGCCATGCTGCCGTCCGACTGTCCACAAAACCATGCAGCGAATCTGCTGCCTATGCCCGACGGTAGCCTACTGTGTGCGTGGTTTGGCGGTACGCAAGAGGGTATAGCAGATATCTCTATCTATATGTCGCGTCTTGATAACGGTGCACGGGCGTGGAGCCAGCCAGTAAAATTATCTGAAGATGACAGCCGCTCAGAACAAAATCCGGTGCTGTTTCTCGACCCCGATAACGTGCTTTGGTTGATGTATACCGCGCAAAAATCGGGAAATCAGGAAACCGCAATTGTGCGTTTTCGACAATCTCAGGATTGGGGAAAAAGTTGGGGAGAGATCGGTACCCTGCTCGACCAACCCGGCACCTTTATTCGTCAACCGGTTACTGTGTTAGCAACGGGAGAATGGTTACTTCCGGTGTTCTATTGCCGCACAAAACCGGGTGAAAAATGGGTCGGTAACAACGACGACAGCGCGGTAAAAATATCCACCGATAAAGGGAAAACCTGGCGAGATGTTAGGGTGCCGGAAAGCACCGGTTGCGTGCATATGAACATTACACCCTTGTCTGATGGGAGTCTGCTGGCGCTGTACCGGAGTCGCTGGGCGGATTTTGTCTACCAAAGCCGCTCCCATGACGGCGGCAACAGTTGGACGTCACCCCAGCCCACGGAGCTGCCGAACAATAACTCTTCTATTCAGGTGACCACCCTTCTCAACGGCCATTTGGCATTGGTATTTAACAAAATGAGTGCCGCAGATGCCAGTGAGCGTCGTGCATCACTTTACGATGAAATCGAAGATGACGAAGGCGATGAACGTGCTGAGGCGAAGGTAGAACCCGGCAAGAGAAGTGCTTTTTGGGGCGCTCCGCGTGCGCCGATGACACTCGCCATTTCCGAAGATGGGGGTCTCACATGGCCTTATCAACGGAATCTTGAAACGGGTGATGGATATTGCATGACCAACAATTCTCAGCAAAAGCTGAACCGCGAATTCTCTTACCCGAGCATCAAACAGGGGCCGAATGGCGAACTGCACATTGCTTTTACCTTCTATCGACAAGCCATTAAATACGTATGCGTCGATGAATCTTGGGTGAAAAGCTGAAACTCACTTTGCCCGCTTGATGCGGGCTATTTCATCAGGAGCATGAGCATGATTGCAGGAAATTTACACTCACTAGAAATGGCTACCCTACCCGATGCCCTACTGCAGGTCCTTACGTTGCCGGCATGTTCGCTGGAAGCACTCCGTGCACGGGAAGATGGACGATTCCAACCTGAGGGAGCAGCCTGGTTTTGCAGTATCGCTAATGCTAACACTTCGCCTGCAGATGAGCGGCACACTGAGTTCCACCAACAATGGCTGGATATTCAGGTCGTGCTAGAAGGGGAGGAAATTATTGGTTTCGATACCCACAGCGTTATCGGTCAGTATGCGGTGGAGCGAAAACCGGATCTCTTTATCCTTGAAAATTCCCGTTTATCCAATCAGATTTTGCTGCGTAGCGGTGATTTTGTGACTTTCGCACCGGGGGAACCGCACCGTGCATTATGCTGCAACAAACGTCCAGCGGTGGTACGTAAGGCTGTGTTTAAAATCCCGTTTTCTACCATGAAGGTGTAAATCATGGACGATGCGAACGTAAAACATGCGCTGGTAACGGGATGCAGTTCCGGCATCGGTGAAACGGTATGCCAAACATTGTTGGCTCAGGGGTGGAAAGTGACTGGGTTAGCGCGCCGCGAAGTGCTTGACCCGTCCCCCCATTTCACCAGCCTGTCTCTGGATATAACCGATACCGTTAAGCTGGCTAGCTTACTGGAAGAGTTGCCGCCCATCGATGCAGTCATTCACGCCGCCGGTATGATGAAAGCCGCGCGGCTAGGTCAGCTGGATTTTCAAGCCAGTGAAATGTTGTGGAAACTTCATATTGGCGTTGCTGAAGTACTGGCCGATCGTTTGGTGGATAAAATGCCGGACGGCGGCAGAATTGTGCTGCTTGGTAGCCGTACATCGTCAGGCGTTGCCGGGCGCAGCCAGTACGTGGCCACTAAGTCTGCGATGATTGGCATGGCCAGAAGCTGGGCTGCCGAATTGGCGCCGCGGGGCATTACTGTCAATGTTGTGGCACCTGGCGCGACTCAAACACCGATGCTATCTACCCCTCAGCGACAGAGTTCTCCCCCTAAATTACCGCCTATAGGGCGTTTTATCCAGCCGCAGGAAGTGGCCAGTCTTGTCTGTTATTTACTGTCACCCTCTGCTGCAGCCATTACTGGCCAGCAATTGGTCATTTGTGGTGGCGCATCATTATGAAATGACTGGCTTGCTGGATCCGGTCGAACATATCATTATCACAAGGGCCACGCGCTGACGGGGCTGGTGTCGGAGCCGTGCTGAAGGCTCCGCTTTTTAAATAGTTCGTGATGCCCTTCGCAAAAAATAATTTTCGCTGTTGCTGACCAGATAGCCTTATGGCGATACTCCAGACGCAACGCGTTCATACCGGTTGCCAACGCATTTTTATTGAGGCGTGTTACTGCTCAGGCAGGCAAGACCAAAATAAGAATGCACTTCTTCTCAGGGGAGGTGCATTTTCATTTTGGTCTTTTTTTTTGCTTTTTTTCACCAGGGAAAACATATGGACTACACACAGCTGGGTATTGAGATTTTGACGCACGTGGGAGGCAAACAGAACGTCAATAAACTGACGCATTGCGCTACACGTTTACGGATGGAGTTTAACGATGACGCCAAGGTCAATGCAAAAGCTATCGAAGCGTTGTCGGGCGTGATAAGCGTGGTCGAGCGCGGGGGGCAATTCCAGATTGTGGTGGGTAACAACGTGCAGCAAACCTTCCGCGCGATGCAAAAAGAGATAGGCGATCTCAGCGGGCAAACCGGCATGCAGCAAAAGCAGAAAACCAAAGGCGGAATTATTTCGCAAATCATCAGCGTGATTTCGACCACTTTCACGCCGGTTATTCCGGCCATTACCGGCGCGGGGATGATCAAAGCGTTGTTGGCGATTTTAAAACTGACCGGCGTAATAAGCGCCACCAGCCCGACCTATCACTTGCTGGATACCCTTTCTGACGCGGCTTTTTTTTTCCTGCCGGTGCTGCTGGCGTACGGTGCCTCGATCAAATTCGAATGTAATCCGATTCTGGCCATGACGATCGCGGGTGCGCTATTGCATCCTAATCTGGCGCAGATGAGAGCGGCGGGCACGGCGATTGATTTTATCGGGATCCCGGTACGTCTGGCTGATTATGCCGGTTCAGTGTTGCCGATTATTTTCACCGTCTGGCTGATGTCGTATATCGAGCGCTTTGCCGAGAAAGTCTCACCGAGTATGATCAAGTTCTTCACCAAACCAATGATTATCTTACTGGTTACTGCGCCGTTGGCACTGGTGGTGGTCGGACCGTTTGGTATTTTCCTCAATGACGTGGTGGCCAGCGGTGCAGCGGCCATCGATGGTAAAGCCAGCTGGCTGATCCCGATGTTGATGGGGGGATTGCAGCCGTTCCTGGTGATCACCGGCACCGCGTGGGCAATGACTCCGATTGCTACCGGACAGCTCACCAGGAATGGTTTTGAGATGATTAACGGGCCGGGCATGCTGGCTTCCAACATTGCTCAGGGCGCGGCGACACTGTGCGTGGCGTTTCGCACTAAGAATAAAAATCTCCGTCAGCTAGCCTCTTCGGCCGGTTTTACCGCCCTGCTCGGCATAACCGAACCCTCGTTGTATGGCGTGACGCTGAAACTGCGCAGACCGCTCATTGCGGCGATGATCGGCGGCGGATGTGCCGGTATTTATGCCGGGTTGAGTGGTCTGGTTCGCTACGCGTTTGTCTCGCCAGGGCTGGCAGCATTACCGGCATTTATCGGCGAAAACCCGATGAACATCGTCCATGCGCTGATTACCTGCGCGATCGCTATCGTTGTGACGTTTGCGTTGACCTGGATTTTAGGCTTTGACGATCCGGTGGATGACGTGGCAGACCAGCAGGATGCGACACCGGTATGCGCCGCACAACAACCGATAGCTAGCCCGCTCGCCGGTGAGTTAGTGGCGCTGGATCAGGTGAGTGATGATGTCTTTTCACAAGGACTTTTAGGACAAGGTATCGCAATTATCCCTCACGAAGGGCTGTTGCGCGCACCGGTTGATGGTGAAGTGGTGACGTTTCTGCCCTCCCGACACGCTGTCGGGATACGCGGCGAAAAGGGTGTGGAAATTTTGATGCATATCGGCATTGATACCGTCAATTTGGCCGGTCAGCATTTTACCTCTGAGATTCAGGTGGGGGATCGCGTCAAAGTGGGTGATGAACTGGTGCGTTTTGATATTGCCGCCATCACCGCATTGGGCTACGAGATCATCACACCGATACTGGTGGTTAACAGTGAAGAATATCCGCAACTGATGTGCCGCAACCCGGGGAACGTCGCTTTTGGTGAGCAGATCATCACGCTGAACGATGATAAGGAGAACGCATGATTTTTCAGACACTGGAAGGGTTTCCAAAAGATTTTTTGTGGGGCGCGTCGACGTCGGCTTATCAGGTAGAAGGGGCATGGAATGAAGACGGTAAAAGTCCGTCGGTTGTTGACATGCTGATTCATCCTGAAGAGACCGCCGATTTTACTGTTGCCAGCGATCACTACCACCGTTTTCGCGAAGACGTTGCTCTCTTCGCTGAACTGGGCCTGAAGGCCTACCGTTTCTCGGTTGCCTGGACGCGTATCCTGCCGGCGGGCACCGGCGAGGTAAATCAGGCTGGGCTGGCATTTTATCAGCAACTGATTGACGAGTTACTGCTCCACGGTATTGAGCCGGTGGTGACGCTCTATCATTTCGATCTGCCGTACGTGCTCGAACAAAAAGGAGGATGGGCGAACAGAGAGACGATCGATGCGTTTGTGGAATACGCCGACGTTTTATTCACCGCCTTTGGTAGCAAAATAAAATACTGGCTGACCATCAATGAACAAAATACGCTGATTCTGCACCCAGGCGCGATCGGGTTGCCTAAGGGGGGCGAGTTACCGCCGAAGAAGGTGTTGTACCAGCAAAATCATCATATGATGGTGGCGCAAGCCAGAGTGATGGCGCGTTGTCATCAGCGCTGTCCTGCGGGGAAAATCGGCCCGGCCATTAACACAACGTCGATGTATCAGGAAACCTGCCATCCGCTGGATGCCCTCGCTGCCCATAACTGGGAAACCCTGCGTTGCTGGAGTTTTCTTGATGTCGCGGTTCATGGTCGTTACAACGCGCTTGCATGGCGCTATCTCGAAGATCGCGATTTGGCGCCGGTGATGGAACCCGAGGACGCATTGCTCCTTTTGCAAGGGAAGCCGGATTATGTGGCGATCAACTACTATTCAACGGCGACCCTCGCCGCCAGCCGCGGTGATGCTTCAGACATCAGCGCGCGGGCGGGCGACCAACAAATTATGCTGGGAGAACCGGGCGTCTATCGCGCCGCAGAAAATCCGTTTGTGGCTAAAACGCAGTATGGCTGGGTGATCGATCCCGTGGGGCTGCGTCTGACATTGCGCAAAACCTGCGAGCGCTATCACCTGCCTATTTTGATTACGGAAAATGGCATTGGCGCACCGGATACCTTGCTGCCGGATGGGTCAATCAATGATGATTACCGCATTGAATTTATGCGTCAGCATGTTGAGCAGATGCAGCTTGCGATCAACGATGGTGTTGAGCTTCTTGGATATTGCCCGTGGGCCGCTATCGATGTAGTCAGTACGCATCAGGGCTACGCCAAGCGTTACGGATTTATCTACGTGAACCGGGGTGAAAAGGACTTGATGGATCTGCGACGTATCAGAAAAAACAGCTTCGGCTGGTATCAGCGCTTAATCGCGTCAAATGGCGTACATCGCTAAATAAAAGAGGTTTATGGCTGAGAAGATGAAGGTCATTAAGGTACTCAATAATAGCCTGGTGCTATCAACGGATAGCGATAACAACGAAGTTATCGTCATGGGCAAGGGTATTGGCTTTGGCGGCAAAGTGGGTGACGTTCTCGACCCGGCAAGCATCGAGAAAATTTATGCGGTACAAGATAATCAGAAAGGCCGTGAATATCTTCGTCTGATAGAGGATACGCCGGAAGCGCATATTGAGATTGTGCAGATGATCCTCGGCCTGGCGAATGCCGGGCTGAAAGGAGGCGTTAACGAACAAATCTTTTTCACACTGGTCGATCATATCAGTTTCGCCATTGAACGTTATCACAAGGGCATCAGCATCCAGAACCGATTGTTGTTCGAGGTGAAGCGTTTCTACCCCCATGAATTCACCGTGGCCCTGCAGGCGCTGGCGTATATCAATCAGCGCCTGAATATCCAGCTTCCGGAAGAAGAGGCGGCTAATATCGCCTTTCATCTGGTCAACGGCCAAACCGATGTGCAAAACATGGAACATACGCTGCTGTCGGTGAAAATGCTGAAGGATATTTTCAATATTATTCAGTATCACTTTCGCATCAGCATCGACACAGACTCGCTCAATTACGCCCGCTTTCTGGTTCACATGCAGTTCTTCATCCAGCGGATGGTGGAAAAAAAGCAGGTGGTTTCCAAGGATAATTTCATCTTCTCGCAGGTCATCCGGGAATATCCCCACGTTTACCGCTGCGCGCTGCTGATCCGCGATTACATTAAAAACCTGCTGGAAATGGTGATGTCCAACGATGAGTTGCTGTATCTGGTGATTCATCTGACGCGTATTACAGAGAAAGAAGAGTGAATACATATGAAATTATGAATATGTTATTGACTCAACACTGACAAGAAGCGACACTTGCTTTAATCTTTTACTCAGGAATTCTCATGCCGCAACTTCTGCCCCTGCAACTTTTCAAAAATCTGTCTGACGATACGCGACTGAGCCTGGTGCTGCTACTGCGCGAGAAAGGTGAGCTCTGCGTCTGTGAGCTTTCATCCACCCTGAAAGAAACGCAGCCAAAAATATCCCGGCACCTTGCCCTGCTGAGAGAAAGCGGTCTCCTTCTCGACAGGCGTGACGGCAAATGGATCCATTATCGTCTGTCACCACACATGCCTGCGTGGGCAGCGGTAGTCATTGAGCAGGCTTACCTGTGTCAGCGGGATGACATTCTTAAGCTCAGCCAGCAAGCCGAACGCGACAACGGCACTCCCTACGGCAAGCCTGTCTGTATTTAAAATTTTGCCTTAACATATGCGTTTAAATAAATATGTTATGCCTCAATTTTCATCATCCCGTTTTTGCGGCAGTTATCTTTAAGGAGAAACGGTTATGTTTCTGGCGATCGCGATATTTGTCCTGACGTTGGTTTTGGTCATCTGGCAACCGAAAAGGCTGAGTATAGGCTGGAGTGCCGTCATTGGTGCCGCG
This sequence comes from Rouxiella sp. S1S-2, assembly GCF_009208105.1. Classification (NCBI taxonomy): domain Bacteria; kingdom Pseudomonadati; phylum Pseudomonadota; class Gammaproteobacteria; order Enterobacterales; family Yersiniaceae; genus Rouxiella; species Rouxiella sp. S1S-2. Next base: position 2,217,218 of record NZ_WFKL01000001.1, on the reverse strand, counting down.
CTGGCGCTGCTGACCGGCGTGGTTCACCCCGATGATATTCCGATCGTCTGGCAGATTGTCTGGAACGCCACGGCCACCTTTATCGCCGTCATTATTATCAGCCTGCTGCTGGATGAGTCCGGCTTTTTTGAGTGGATCGCGCTGCACGTGTCACGCTGGGGAGGCGGTAAAGGCAGACTGCTGTTCACTTATATCGTGCTGCTGGGCGCGTCGGTGGCGGCATTGTTTGCCAACGATGGCGCGGCACTGATCCTGACGCCGATTGTTATCGCTATGCTGCTGGCGCTGGGCTTCAGTGCCGGTGCCACGCTGGCGTTTGTGATGGCGGCAGGCTTTATCGCCGATACCGCAAGCCTGCCGCTGATCGTCTCAAACCTGGTGAATATCGTCACGGCTGACTTCTTTAAATTAGGTTTCAGCGAGTACGCCTCGGTGATGGTTCCGGTCAATCTTGCCTCCGTGGCCGCCACGCTAATGATGCTGCACCTGTTCTTTCGCCGGGATATTCCGGTCAGTTATGACCTGACAAAGCTGAAAGCGCCACGGGAAGCCATACGCGACTCACGCACTTTTAAAGCCGGCTGGGTGGTATTGCTTCTGCTGCTGATCGGCTTTTTTGCCCTGGAGCCGCTCGGCGTGCCGGTAAGCCTGGTAGCGGCAGTGGCGGCGTTTATTCTCTGGCTGGTTGCCCATAAAGGCCAGATCATTGATACCCGTAAGGTGCTGAAAGGCGCGCCCTGGCAGATCGTTATCTTCTCACTGGGCATGTATCTGGTGGTATATGGCCTGCGCAACGCCGGCCTGACGGATTATCTTTCTATTGCCCTGAACCGGTTTGCAGAGCACGGCATTTGGGGTGCAACGCTCGGCACCGGTTTCTTGACAGCGGCGCTCTCTTCGGTGATGAACAATATGCCAACGGTGCTGGTTGGCGCGCTGTCCATTGAAGGCACTACTGCGCAGGGCGTGGTGAAGGAGGCGATGATTTACGCGAACATTATCGGCTGCGACCTCGGCCCGAAAATCACCCCTATAGGCAGTCTGGCTACTCTGCTCTGGCTGCACGTTCTGGCTCAGAAAAATATCAGGATAAGCTGGGGCTACTATTTCCGCGTGGGCATCGTTATGACCCTGCCGGTGCTTTTCGTGACGCTGGCCGCGCTGGCCTTGCGCCTGTCCGTTTAAGTTATTAAAGGGCCGGTACGGTCCCGTCTGGAGAACCGCTCATGACTGATATTACCCTCTACCACAACCCCGCCTGCGGGACGTCCCGTAATACCCTGGCGTTAATCCGCAACAGCGGCGTAGAACCGGCAGTCATTCTGTATCTGGAAACGCCGCCGACCCGCGATGAGTTAAAAAAACTGATTGCGGATATGGGGATCAGCGTGGGCGAACTCCTTCGCAAAAATACCGAGCCCTATACGCAGCTGGGGCTGGCGGAAGGCCGGTTCAGCGATGACAAGCTGCTGGACGCCATGTTAGCTCATCCGATCCTGATCAATCGCCCGGTGGTGGTGACTTCGCTTGGCACCAGGCTCTGTCGCCCGTCAGAAGTGGTTCTGGATATTCTGCCGGACCCGCAGCGGGGGGCGTTTGCCAAAGAGGACGGTGAAGGGGTAATTGACGAGCGCGGCTATCGCGTCAGCCAATATTAATGAATCGGACTAATAAACCCTAGCTGATTATCCCACCTAATCCAATAAAACAGTTTGCGTTATGCTTTCCAACATAACAACGGAAGGATAACGTCATGCAAACTGTAAAACTGAACAACGGCATTGAAATGCCCTTACTGGGGTTTGGTGTATTCCAAATGACGGATGCCACTGAATGCGAGAGAGCCGTTATTGATGCCATCGAAACGGGATATCGCCTGATCGATACTGCAGCCTCTTACCAGAACGAAACCCAGGTCGGGAACGCACTGAAGCAGAGCGGTATCGCACGTAACGAACTCTTTGTGACAACCAAACTTTGGCTGCAGGATACCCATTACGAAGGCGCTAAAGCACAGTTCGAACGCTCTCTGAATCGACTGCAACTTGACTACGTTGACCTGTACCTGATTCACCAGCCTTACGGTGATGTCCATGGTGCGTGGCGTGCCATGGAAGAACTGCAACAGGCAGGCAAAATTCGCGCTATTGGTGTCAGTAACTTCCATCCTGACAGACTGGCTGATCTTATCGCTTTCAACAACGTTGCCCCTGCAGTAAACCAGATTGAAGTTAACCCCTTCAACCAGCAGTTAAATGCCGTTCCATGGAATCAAAGCCGTGGCATTCAGCCGGAAGCTTGGGCACCGTTTGCAGAAGGTAAAAATGGTCTGTTCCAGCATCCTGTGTTAACGGCGATTGGCCAAAAGTACGGCAAAAGCGTGGGTCAGGTTGTTCTGCGGTGGATCTTCCAGCGCGGCATCGTTTCGCTGGCTAAAACGGTGCGGAAAGAGCGCATGGAAGAAAACATTACCCTTCTCGATTTTGAACTCAGTTCTGAAGATATGCTGCAGATTGCCGCCCTTGATACCGCAACCAGTGCATTCTTCTCTCATCGCGATCCCGCGAGGGTGGAATGGCTGACCGGCCGCAAACTTGATGTTTAAGCCGCAATAAAAGAGGAATTCATTCAATGCAAAAACGTTATCTGGGAAAATCCGGACTCGAAGTATCGGCCCTTGGACTTGGTTGCATGGGTCTCAGCCACGGCTACGGCCCGGCGACAGATACCCGTCAGGCTATCGAACTCATTCAGACAGCAGTTGAACGCGGCGTCACTTTCTTCGATACCGCCGAAGTGTATGGCCCATTTGTGAATGAAGAGGTTGTCGGCGAAGCCTTGAAACCCTTTCGCGATCGCGTCGTCATCGCCACCAAGTTTGGTTTCACCTTTGGCAATGATAACAAGCAGCAGGTTTTAAACAGTCGTCCGGAGCATATCCGTGAAGCCGTTGAAGGATCATTACGCCGTCTCAAGACAGACGTTATTGACCTGTTGTATCAACACCGTGTTGATCCGGATGTCCCCATTGAAGATGTCGCGGGAACGGTGAAAGACCTGATAGCTGAAGGTAAAGTCAAGCATTTCGGTCTGTCCGAAGCGGGTGCGCAAACCCTTCGTCGTGCGCATGCGGTACAACCTGTCACTGCCCTGCAAAGCGAATACTCCATGTGGTGGCGCGAGCCTGAGCAGGAGATCCTGCCGTTGCTGGAGGAACTGGGTATCGGTTTTGTACCCTTTAGCCCACTAGGCAAAGGCTTCCTGACCGGCTCGATCAAGTCAGGGACGACGTTTGGTCAGGATGATTACCGCAGCACCGTGCCGCGTTTCGCCGCGCAAGCGATTGAAGCTAATGAAAAACTGGTCACTTTACTGGCTGAACTCGCAGCTGATAAACATGTGACGTCAGCTCAAATCGCGCTGGCTTGGTTGCTGGCACAAAAACCGTGGATTGTTCCCATCCCGGGCACCACCAAAGTCCACAGGCTGGAGGAAAACCTGGGCGCTGCTGAAATTATTCTTTCTCAGGATGACTTACTTCAGGTCACACAGGCGCTTGAAAAAGTAAAAATCGTCGGCGAACGTTACTCTCCGGAACATCAGGCTCGTGTCGGCCGTTAAGACCCAAGCGGGTCCACAGCAATTGCGGACCCGCTATTCTGAGTAGCGAAGTGCATCGATCATCAACGCAAAAGCGGGTGGATGCTGCTTACGGCTGGGGTAGTTATTGCCTCGATGTCTGGCCACCGCCTGCCGGCCCTAACGGCTGAACAAAATAAAGCTTTGGCTACCACGCCGGCTGATGAATTGTTGAGCCTGGCCATGCTGCAACCCGATCGGGTAGTCGATCCACTGAATGCTTATCAGATTTCAAAACGTGGCAACGCCCTGAGAGTCATGGCCGAAGCCGTGCGCTGGGGTAAGCGCGGAGCGCGCATCAACACCATCAGCCCCGGCATCATTTTCACACCGCTTGCTCGTGATGAACTTAATGGCCCACGCGGACCGGGATACAGAAAAATGCTCGAGGGCAGCGCCGTCGGACGCGGCGGGACACCTGATGAAGTGGGCAACGTGGGTGCTCTACTGATGGGGGAAGAAGGTGCCTTTATTACGGGCAGCGATTTCCTGATGGACGGGGGCGTTACGGCAGAATATTGGTTTGGTGACCGCTCAGAAAATTAACACCGCTGCAGATTATTGTATTAATAACGTGTATTCATGACAGTAAACGCCAATATATTTAGATTTATTTATTTGCTCAAGTCTCTTATCGAGAGGAGACGTGATATTTTTCCTGGCCTATTAATGCCCCAAACACAGCCAATGTCATGGGCCTCAATGAATACTGGAGGAAAAGCCTTGAGCAGAAAATTTGACTTTAAGACGGTGATTGACCGCCGTTCACGCTTGTCCACTAAATGGTTGGAGGTCAATGAATTTGCCGACAGCCTGTCTGGACCGGTGATCCCACTGTGGATTGCCGATATGGATTTCAAATCCCCGCCCGTGGTGGTCGACGCCCTGCAGCAGGCGGTTGAGCACGGCATTTTTGGCTACAGCGAGTGGCCAGCGGACTTTTTTGCACTCTTTTGCGGCTGGCAGGAGGTTCGTCACGGCTGGAGAATCGACCCACAATGGGTGCTGCCCTGTGAGTCGGTTATTAGCGCGATGGATATTGCCATTCGAGCCAACAGTCAGCCCGATGACGAGGTGATTATCTTCTCACCCGGGTTCAGCACGTTTAATCGTATTATCAAGCATACCGGCCGCCGCGTTATTGACGTGCCGTTAGTTGAAAATGAACGCAGCTATTCATTGGATATCGCCCGCCTCCACGCCGCAATTACGTCGCGTAGCCGAATATTGATCCTGTGTAATCCGCACAACCCGATTGGCAAAGTTTGGCGGTCAGAAGAATTAAGGCAGATTGCCGAGCTTTGTCAGCACCACGGATTATTACTCCTGTCCGATGATGTGCATCAGGACCTGATTATCGGCGATACGCCCTACACGCCGGTCGCCAGCCTCAATCCACAGTTTGCTGATTTTACCATTACCTTTACATCCCCCTGTAAGCCCTTCAATCTCAGCGGTTTACCGATTACCCATCTGGTGATTAAAAATGCCGAAATCAGAAAAAAGCTGAGTGATGAGTTAGAAGAGTTAAGCGTTCATCAGCCGAATATGCTGGGGATGATTGCCTGCGATGCTGCCTATCGACACGGAGCGCCCTGGCTTGATGCGCTGATTGAAACACTACGCGGTAACTATGCGCTGCTTGAAAAAGGGCTGCAAGATATCGCCAACGTGACCTTATTCCACACCGAGGGCACCTATCTGGCGTGGCTGGATTTCAGAAAAAGCGGTTTAACGCATGCTCAATTGCAGCAACGTCTGATTAAAGATGCGGGTTTGCTACCCAACAGCGGGCTTAAATTTGGGACTAACGGCGAGGGTTTTATGCGTCTTAATTTCGCCCTGCCGCAGTCTGAGTTGGTCAAGGTTATTGACCGTTTAGCGCGCTGTTTTAGCCGCGGCCATTAGCGGCCTTAAATTCCCTGAACGCGCGTAATATCGGGCTGCTGCGCCTTCGTTTTTTTGTTCATCCATTTCCCGGCAACTGCCGCCAGCGTAGCGCACAGCAGGTAATAGATAAGCCCAATGAATAGGAAAATCTCTGCCGGATAGATTTGCACGCGGTTATTGACCTGGCCGGCAACGGTGGTCAGCTCTGGGACATTGACGATAAACGCAAGTGAGGTGTCTTTTAGCAGCGAAATCAGCAACCCAAGATAGGATGGCAATAGGTTCGACAAGGCCTGCGGTAATAGCAATACCCGCAGTATCTGCCACTGGCTGAAGCCCGACGCTAATCCCGCCTCGCTCTGTCCGGCAGGCAAAGACTCTAGTCCGGACAGCGTCGAATGCATCACCGCTGCTGAGGTGAACCACGCCAGCGCTAATATCACCGTCAGCGTACCGGGGATGGCGCTGCCAAACACCACCGGCATCAGGAAGTAGAGCCAAAAAATAACAAAAATAAGCGGAATACCGCGAATAAAGTCAGCCCAGATAAATAGCGCACGCCGCGTCCAGCCGCCAAACCGCCACGCCAGTGCGGCCATCGCAACGCCCAAAACCAGCGAAAGAGCACCCGCAGATATCGCCATAATCAGCGTCAGCAATACGCCGCCCGGATCGCCGTCGGCCACTCTCCCCCACAGCAGATAGGTGAAATTGTCGTGCAGTACCGAATAATCAAACGCCATGACCTTCTCCCTGCGCTTTCACCGCAGCCAACAGTAGCGGCTGGCGCTTATTTGGCCGACGTGGGCCGAGCGCCATCATTAGCCAACCCATCACCAAACCGAGCAGCAGATAGAGCACGGTGCCGACGGCAAACCCTTCCAGTGCATGGGCGTTGTAGCTCTCAATCTGGCTAATCTGGTAGGTGAGTTCAGAGAAACCAATACCTGTCGCCAGCGACGAGAGCTTCATTAGATTGAGATACTGCCCGGCTATCGGCTGCCAGGCGTTAATCAGCCCCTGCGGCAACAACACGTGGCGCAGCATCGCCCAGCGGCTAAACCCCTGAGACATCGCCGCTTCGGTCTGCCCGTGAGGCACTGAATTGAGTCCGGCCTGTACCTCTTCGAGCAAAAATGCCGCGCTAAATAGCGCCAGCCCCCAGCCGGCGCAGAGAAATTCTGGCGTCAGCCATGAAACATTAACCGGTAGAACTGCCCAAAGATGCACGTCGCCGATGTATAATCTCAGCCCCTGCGGCAGCGCGCCGTAAGCGGCGAAGTACCAGAACAACAGCTGCACCAGCAAGGGGGTATTGCGAAAAATAGAAACATACACCGCCACCACACTGCGCCCAACGCGCCCCGGTGCTAAACGCAGCGCCAGCAGCAACAGCGTCAGTAAAGTCGCCAGTGCGCTGCCCGCAATGGTCACGTAAAGCGTGGTGAGAAAGCCGGAGATGATCCACTGCAGCGGCTGACCGGTTAATACCCCGGCCCAATCCAGATGCCACGTCATCAAAGCTCCCTCCCGGTTGCCGCCTGTAATGGGAACAAGACTTTTTGCAAGAAACGCTGTGCACGTGGGTGCACCGGACGGGTGAAAAAACTCTCCGGATCCGCCTGCTCGAGAATTTCCCCGCCGTCCATAAACACGACACGATCAGCAATCTCACGAGCAAAACTCATCTCGTGGGTGACCACAATCATGGTGATGCCACTGTGCGCCAGCGCTTGCATCACCTGCAGGACTTCGCCGATCATCTCTGGGTCAAGTGCCGAGGTCGGCTCATCAAAAAGGATAATTTTCGGGTCGGTCACCAGCGCTCGGGCGATCGCCACCCGCTGCTGCTGACCACCGGAAAGCTGCGAAGGAAAGTGATGTGCACGGTCCGCCAGCCCTACGCGCTCCAGCAGTTCGCTGGCCTTTTGGCGCGCCTGTACCGGCTTCCAGCCGTGTACTTTCACCAGCGCCAGACTAACGTTGTCCAGCGCATCAAGATGGGCATAGAGATTGAACTGCTGAAATACGAAACCGATGTGGGTGCGTAATTCACGCAGCGCTTTGCCGCTCAGCCCAGATGTCGGCTGAGTGTGAACCAGGATCTCGCCGCTGGTCAGCGTCTCAAGATGATTAATCATACGGATCAGCGTGGATTTCCCCGAACCAGACGGGCCACACACCGCGACCACTTCACCGGCGGTAACGCGCAAATCGACATTGCGGATCACCTGATGCGGGCCAAACGATTTACTGACCTGACGAAACTCAACCGCGAGCGGTTTGCCGTCAGGCTGTGGATACGAAAAAACCGCAGACGAGTCTGCGGTTGTTGAAGAAGGTTGCTGCATTAGCTGCCTGCCTGATTATTTTGCTTCGATCTTAAACAAACGCGGTTGGGGTGATTTAGTTTGTGGTCCAAACCAGACATTATAAATTTTGGTGGCTTCACCCGTTTTTTCCAGACTCAGCAACTCATCGTTTACCGCTTTCAGCAGGCTGGTTTCACCTTTTTTAACACCCACGCCGATCTCTTCTTTGCTCAACAATTCAGGCAATACTTTGTATTTTGCTTTGTCCGGCGCACCATCGAGCAAACCGGCCAAAATGGTGCTGTCCTGAGTGATGGCCTGTACGTTGCCGCTACGGAGGGCAGAAAGCGCCAGCGGAATATCGTCATACGCTAACACGCGCGACTGAGGGAAGCGGGTATGCAACTCCTGTTCGCCGGTGGTGCCCTTCACTACACCGATGCGCGCCGTAGCGTAAGCATCCAGTTTGTCAGGTGAAGCTGCCGGGACCAAAAATTGCTGACCGGTCACGAAATAAGGTACCGAGAAGTCCACCACTTTGGCACGTTCTGGCGTGATAGTAATATCGGCAACGATAATGTCAGCCTTGCCAGACTGCAGCAGTGGAATACGGTTAGCAGGATTGGTCGGCACCAATTTGAGCTTCACGCCAAGGGATTTGGCAAGCGCTTTAGCGAAGTCTACATCGTAGCCCACAATGTCATGAGTTTTAGCATCGACTGAACCGAACGGCGGATTTGAGTCAAAGGTAGCTACGTTGATAACACCCGCTTTTTTAATATCCGCCAATTGGTCAGCATGGGCGGCGAAGGTGGTGACACCGCTCAGTACCAGCAGCGTCAGCGCGGAAAGGGAGGACAAAGAACGTGCGTTAATAGCCATGTATTTTCCTTATAAGACACCGCCAAATTGGCAGAAATTGTTAACCGCAGACCCTGCGCCAGCGGGCATTTTTATCTTGTAAAGCAGAGGATTACACAGGCTATAAAACTGCACTACGAACAAAAACTCATATCAATAGCTGCATGCTATATAAGCAAAACTTATTAACAAAGAATTAACCTTCTAAAAAATATCAACTCAATACGTTGAGGTAAATTTCTCAAAACTGGCCACCAGATTGTCGATGAAAACGCGGGTCCGTGATGGCATTAAGCGTCTTCCGGGGAAAACGGCCCAAACCGGCACGCCCGGACATTCCCAATCCTCAAGTACTCTAACCAATTCTCCACTCGCCAGAAAAGGATGGGCAAAATGTGTCGTTACGCTGGTTATCCCCGCGCCAAGACGCGCCAGATTAATTAACACGTTCGGTGAGTTGGCGACTGCACGCACCGGCGGGCTTCCCTCCCAAGACTCTCTGCCTTGAGTGAGTTTCCAGGGCGCTATTTCTCCTACGCGGGTGCGCAGTCTCAGTACGGCGCGCGCCATTAACTCCTCGGGATGGTGAATAGTCCCATGCTTTTTGATAAATGAAGGAGCCGCATAGAGCGCCACTCGAAAGGTGCTTAGCTGCCTGGCCACCAGCGTTGAATCGTTTTGCAGGTCGCCCATCCGCAACGCGACATCATAACTTTCACCAATAATATCCACGCGCTGCTGAGAGGAATCGATATCCAGCGTCACGTCTGGATACCTCTCGATAAAGTCCGCTAACAGTGCACCAATCATATTTTGAGAGAAATCGCCGGGCAGAGATATGCGTAACTGCCCGGAAGGCTTTGCCTGCCGGTGCTCGGTGAGGGCCAGCATGGCTTCCATTTCGGCTGAAATTTGCTGCGCATGACGCAGGACAGCCTTCCCGTATTCGGTGATGACCATCTTGCGCGTAGTCCTTATCAGCAACCTTTCACCGAGCTGATTCTCCAGCGTGGAAATACGCCTCGACACCGTTGAATTTGGAATATCAAGACGTTCGGCGGCCCCTGAAAAGCTTCCTTCCTCAACCACGTAGGTAAACAACACCATGTCTGCCGGATCGAATCTCATCATTATGCCATTTTTGGGAATATGTTATCCATTTATGCAGTTTATGCCCATTAACGAAGGAGTTAAAGTGCGTTCAGCGCCGAGTCCGCAGCGAGGCATTTAGCATCATTGTCGGCGCTCAGTTACCGAATCTAAGAACAAGTTTGAAAGTCGTGTTGAGAAAGTCTTAAGTCTTTGTTTTAAGGCCTGAGAAAAACGATGACACTTGATCGCATTAAATCAATTGCTTAAATAAACAGGAATATAAAATGCGCTATTTTTCCATTGCCAAATACAGTGATGCCACACTGCTCGTCACGCGCATACTGCTGATGCTTTTATTTGTTATTTTCGGCTATGAAAAACTGGTCGGATTCAGTGGGACAATCACTTATATGAGTTCAACCGGCTCCCCGTTTCCAACGTTATCGGCCATTGTGGCGGTCGTGCTCGAGTTTTTTGTCGGTATTGCCCTAATCTTGGGTTTTTACACCCGACCACTGGCGCTGATTATGGCCGCCTATACGGTGGTCACAGCGTTAATTGGTCACCCTTTCTGGACCATGACTGGCGCAGCGCATTATGCGAATGAGATTAACTTTTACAAGAATGTGGCGATTGTCGGCGGCTTAATTTTGCTGGCGCTTATTGGCCCGGGAAAATATTCCCTTGACCGCAAATAGATTGGAATACGTTGATTCTGTTGTTTGTGGATGGGTGGACGTTATGACGTTTTGAGTGATGTTTCACACAACATTCGACAACGCTTAAAGGCCATGAATGCCACATTCAGGGCCTTTTTTCATTCCTCAATGCGGCGTTTTATCGTATCGATACCGCAAGATTAATTCCCGTCGCCCTGCTCTCAAATGTTTGCCAACGCCGGTTTTTGCATCACACGCGTTATGCTAATGATCGCCGCGCTTACCGCCAATGTACCTGCCAGCATGAGAGAGGCGTAAGTTCCATGGGTTAAAAACAGGTTAAACATCAGTGCAACCAGTGCTGCACCCACAGTTTGCCCCAGTACGCGCGCCGTGCCTAACAGCCCGCTGGCTCCCCCGCTCCTGTTGCTCGGCGCAGATGAAACGATGGTGTGGTTGTTGGGAGACTGGAATAAACCAAAACCTGCGCCGCACAAGAGCATGCGCCAAACAATATTTAAATGTGCAGGGTCTGGTGGCAGCAGCGCTAAAGCAAACAGGCCGCAAGAAAATATAAGCAAGCCTATTCCACCCAGCACGCCAGAATGATAGCGCCCCACCAAACGGCCAGAAAAAGGCGCCATCAACATCGTCGCCAATGGCCAAGCGGTCATTAATAACCCGGTAGAACCGGCATCCAGGCGCAGGGAGTTCTGCAAGAAAAACGGCAGAGAAACAAACGCCAGCGTATAGGCGGCAAAAGAACACATTGACGTGCACAGGGACAAGCTAAAAATAGGAATACGCAGTAAATCTAGCGGTAAAAGAGGCAGCGGACGGGAGAGTTCTCGACGAATATAAAACCCACCGATAATAATTAAGCTGACTACCTCAGCAAATATCAAATGATGATTAACCCCCTGAGCATAGCCGCTGATAGCACTAATAAATAAACCAAACGTTAGCGCATTCAGCAGGCTGCTAATAAAATCAAACCGTCGCCCAGGGTTTTTAAGCGGATTTTCCGGCAAATATTTGAACCCCATACACAGTGCAATTATTCCAATTGGCAAGTTAATGGCAAATAGCCAAGGCCAGGAAGCGATTGAGAGTATGATCCCCGCCACGGTAGGGCCTGCAGAGGCCGATACAGAAACGATAATAGCGCCAGTCGCTATTCCACGCGCCAGCAGTTTTTTCGGGTAGATGATTTTAATCATTGCCATATTGACACTCAGAATGGCAGCCGCTCCAAAGCCTTGTAAGATTCTGGCGACGGTAAGCGAGAGCAGTGAATCTGACATTGCGCAGCCCAGCGACGTAAAACTAAAGACCAGTAGCCCAATCTGATAAACCCGTTTATAGCCAAAGATTTCCCCCAGTGAAGCGAGCGACAGCAATGACACGGTGATAGCGAGCTGATAAGCATTGACTATCCATATCGATGACGCGGCACTGGCATTGAAGTCGCGAGCAATGGTGGGTAGCGCCACATTGGCCAGCGAACTGTCTAATACCGGCACGGTAATACCCAGCGCCAGGGTCAAAATAGCCCCCAATCGCTGTGGGTTAGGAAGTCCATCTTCAAGCACGTTTTTCATAAATTAATGTCAAATTTTGCCAATCGCATGAGAAACATCAGTCTGTATAGTGACCCCTTCAAATGACGCCAGAGAAGCAACGGCGGTCAACGCGTCAGCGGAACAAGCCTTTTTTCAATCAGTCTTGCAAACAACGTTGCGCCCACGGGCAAAATAGCATCGTCGATGATGAATCCCGGATTATGCACCGGCTTCTCTCCGCTATGGCCCAGCGTAAAGAAAGCGCCCGGCGCATGCTTGAGCATATCGGCAAAATCTTCACTGCCCATGCTCGGTTTTGAGATGTTCGACACGCGGCTATTTCCCAACACTTCACGCCCTACTTCACTGACAAATTCCGCAGCCTCTGCATCATTGCTCAGCACAGAGAAAACGTCTCGAATATCGACCTCGGCCGTGAGGTTGTGAGCCGCCGCGGTATTAGACGAAATTTCACGAATACGCTTACGTATTGCCTCACGAACGCTGTCAGAAAATGCCCGTACGGTGCCAGAAAGAACTGCACTTTCGGGGATAACGTTGTAGGCAGAACCTGCCTCAATGCGCGTAATTGACACCACGGTAGGATCTGAGGGAGAAATATTGCGACTGACTATGGTTTGCAGTGCCTGAATCAGCGCGCCTACGGCGGGAATAGGATCATAAGCAGCATCGGGGTGCGCGGCGTGGGCACCTTTGCCCTTTAGGCGAATGTCGAAGAAATCGGCCCCCGCCAATGACACCCCAGCAGAAACGCGAAGCAAATTAGGTTGTGAATAGGCCGCTGGCGCGTTGTGCAGGCCGTAAATTTCATCCATCGGAAAATCGCGGAACAGACCATCGGCAATCATGGCTCTTGCGCCACCCAGCCCCTCCTCCGCCGGCTGAAAGACAAAAATGACCGTACCAGAAAAATCACGTGTCTGGGCAAGATAACGGGCCGCGCCAAGCAGAATGGTGGTGTGCGCATCGTGACCACAGCCGTGAAACTTGCCGGGGTAAACCGAGGAAAACGGTAATCCTGTGTCTTCGTGCATGGGTAACGCATCCATATCGGCACGCAGTCCCACTGTGCGTTTATTATCGGTATGCTTGCCCCGAAGCCTGCCAATAACCCCCGTGCCACCATAACCACGAATGACCTCTATTCCCCATGATGCCAGCTTTTCGGCTACAATTGCCGAGGTTCTCACCTCTTCAAAACCAATTTCTGGGTGTTGATGAATATCATGGCGAATGGAAATCAATTCAGGAAGATAGCTGGCAATTAAGGGAATAATTTGAGGCGCAACGTTTTCAAGAGTTTCATCAATGAATTTCATGTTTTTCCTTAAGGATAAATTGAGCGTTTACTCAAAAAGAATAACGGCTCTTATCAATAACACTCAGGGTTTACTACCCCATTTTGCGAATGTGATTACTTTACCCATAAAAGTATTTTACAAACCAGAACTTTCAAAAAAATTAAGTCAATTCGTCGCCATATCCATTATATCGATAATCTATTAAGAAATTAAGATAAACAAACAGTGAATTTGAGCACAAAATGGAGAACGAATTAAAATAAACATAAAATAACAGGACGCCAAATTACGCACTCTTTGTCCTCACAACTTATCCACTGCGGTGACGGCCCGTTTTTGGCGGATCCCGATGAGGTAAAGTGCGCATCCCAACACGGCAAATAGCATAAGGAAATAGAATATCGCCGAGGGCCGAGCGAGATGGCTATCAAGTAAATAGCCAAACAGTATTGCGTTCGCGCCTCCGCCTAACATCGAAATATTCTGTACGCCAAAGTAAGCGCCTTTCATATCGTCTCTGGCAATCGCGTCGATAAACAGAAATTCGGAGGGAACAATAATCACCTCACCCAGAGAAAACAACACGGTGGCGATAATCCAGAATATAGTCAGCTCCGATACCTGATAAAACAACAAACCGCATATCAACAAACCGCTGCCAATCATTACGCTGAACACCATATTCTTATGGGTTATTCTTTTCCCTATTACGTATTGCAGCATAATAACGGTCGCGGCATTAATGCTCACGATCAGCGTAATCAACCTTAGCGCCTCCGACTCACTGACCACATACCCTAAATACTGCGATAAATAAGTGGCGAATCGCGCATATACCAATGCGCTAAACAGGCCTCCGAGCATAAAAAGTTGCAGCCGATTATCCGTCGCCAACACTTTAAAAGTCTGCTTCAGGCCGGTTTTAGGACCGCGTTGCGGACGAACTACCCGCAGATGCGCATGATAGCGACGATAGAACATCAGGAGGATCAGCAACGAAATGAAACTCAATCCTCCCGAAAGCCACATCGGTGCACGAACGGCAAACTGGCTGATGGTGATGCCCAGAATCGGCGCACTGCAAAAGGCAATATTAATGAGCGTATAACTTATAGAATACGCCGCGCTGCGCTGTTCAGCGGGCAATAAACCAGTCAAAAGTGACTTGACCGAAAGGTGCATCGTCGTGAAGGCCACCTCAATAATGACCAGCAGAATAAACACCTGAGTAAATTGGCGAGAAGCAGGCAGCACGGCATAGACCAGTACAGAGATCAAAATAGCCAACAGCAGCGCGCGCAAGGGGGTAAATCTGTCGACCAAGATGCCGCAATAGACTCCCGCCAGCGTGGCGATCACCAAACTGCCACCCAGCGCGTAGCCTGTCAGTAGCGGATTAAAGCCCAGCGTATGAGAGAGATAAATCGGGAAAAAGGTGAAGGTCAGCGCCCGGCTAAAATGTAAAATAAAATCCAGGATAAACAGCGGTCTTAAAAAAGAATTTCTAATCATATTGCAACAACTCCTTGTGACCAAACTGTGCCCATACCGCATCAATAGCCCCCGCCAGATCAACAGGATGCCCCAATGCTTCAAGGGATTCGCCAAGCGCATTGACCAGGCGGAGTACGTTTGCAGGACGGCATTGCTCACCCATTTGTCCAATACGTAGTAGCGGAGATCCAAAAGAGGCAGAAATTTCAACATGGTGCTGCTGCAGCAGATGGTCGATTAACGCCGCTGAAGAGAGCCAAAGCGGCAGATGAAATCCAACCACCGCATCCAGCCGAGTTGCAACCGGTGCCGCCAACGTCAGTCCAAATTTCACGATTGCCTTTTGTACCCCCTGCGAACTCCGCCGATGGCGCTCAATACGCAGAGGAAGCGTCTCTTCGTTTAGAAGCCGCAGCGCCTCATGCAGAGCAAAAATACCGTTCACCGGTGCGGTGTAGTGATATCGATGGTGATGCCAGAACTCCTTCGCCAGCAATGCGTCATAGCACCACTGAGTCGGGATAAAGTTGCGCTGAACCACGCTCTCCCACGCCTCGGGCGAGAAGGCAATCAGCGACACTCCGGGGATCGACGACAGCCCCTTTTGCCCACCGCAGAACACCACGTCCAACTGCCAGTTATCCATCAATACTTCGGTTGTTCCGAGCGTGCACACCGTGTCAACCACCACCAGCGCGCGGTGCTTCTTACACAGCGCAGCAATTGAAGACAGCTCGGGATTGAGAGTCGTAGACGATGTTTCGCCGTGAACCAGCGTGACCACGTCAAAATCTTGCTGTTCAAGCAGTGCGCGAAGCCTGTCCAACGGGAACGCATCCTTGCCGTCGAATTCAAAAAGTATCACCGAGGCTTTATGCCGTTGTGCCATCTCGAACATGCGCAAACCAAAATGCCCGGAGCTAATTGCCAGCACACGTGAGCCGCGATGAACCAGATTACCGATTGCCATTTCCGCCGCCGCGGAGCCGGGCCCGGAAAGGCCAAAAACCCAAGGGGTAATCGTCTGAAAGGCATAGCGCGCCATCGCCTTAAGTTGCTCAACTACCCCATCCATCCTTTCTCCGAGGTGGCTGGCAATGTGCGTATTCGCCTGTCTTACGGACGGGGGTTGTGGAACGGGCCCCGCCCCCATCAACAAGGTTTCATGAGGAAAAAAACTGCTCCCCAACGCTGGGAATTTTTTTGCAGGGATCATGCGACCTCCTCGGGACGAGAAAAACGCAGGTCCTCTACCAAACGAATTTTTCCGCTGACCGGATGACGCGCAAGTTGTTCGACCTGCACGACCCTGACGCGAAAATCCAGCAGCTCGATTGACACGCCGTCACCCGGGCGCAGGGAGGGTAAGGCTGCCTGCAAATTTTGCTCAAGCGCCTGTGTATCCAACGGCTGGGGAGCCTCAATGCTTACCTGCAACGTTTCCTGATGCCCCTTTTGACTAATGGTCAGCTGCAGCTGACCAATACCAGCCTCAGACAACACATCAGCAACCTGTTGATAATAAAGCGCTTTACGACCATTTAGAATGATTAGACCATCGCTACGCCCCAAAAACTCGAGTACTCGACCGCCATCCCGCTGCGGGACAATGCGCCCAACGTCACCGATTTTGTAGCGAATAAGAGGATATTCAAATTTTTGCCAATTGGTCAGTAAAATATGCCCACGCTCGCCGTCGGCCACGGGATTTCCGTGGTCATCAGCTATTTCAACATAGTTATAATCATCAACCAGATAATGCTCGACGCCCTGCAATGGCGGAGACTGGTAACCAATCTGCGCACCGTCATTGGCCGCCAGAATACTGTGAAACGTCTTAATACCCAGCGTCTCGATTAACCCTTCTTTACGGTGTTCAGGCCATAGCGCCCCACCATAAATGACTTTTTCAATGCGGAACTGTGGGTCGATTTGTTTTGCCTGCGAAAGCAGCGTATCGAGCAGGCTGGGGATGCCAATAATAGTATTGATATCAAACGTCTGATGTAAGTAAACCAACTCTTGTGGCGTAATATTCTGACCTACTGTGTAGGCCTCCACCGGCATCAGCGCCAGCTCCTGAGAAGAGGTCAGCATGCCACCATACATATGGCCGCCGTAAAGCGTGTTAACCACTCGGTCACCCGCCGCCAGTCCGATGTCATAAAGGGTTTGTACCGCTTCATGGATCATGTTTTGCCAGTCATCACGCGAGTAAGGAATATAGCGCGTCTTGCCGCCGCTAGACCCTGACACTAGCACCTCACCGGAAGGCGGTGCCTGAGACGCCATTGCTCTACCATACGGCGGCGAGCCCTGTTCCAGCGCCTGCTTGGTCAACACCGGCAATTGGTGCAGCTCTGCCACTGTTTGCGGCTGTGCAACCTGCTGGTAATGAGGTAGCCGTTGGGTCTTATAGAGTAGGAAACGCAGCCGACTGTCGAGCCGCTGGCGACGTTCGTCGGGACTTAATTGACGGCGAGCTTCGCTTAGGGAAACGCCTGCGTGATGCACTTTTACAATCAGCGGTGCGCTCCAGGCATCCAGTAAATCCACCGACAGTGCATAAGGCGCGCTGGCTCCCGGAGCAACCTGATAGCGGATCCCAGCTTTCCCCTGCACGCTGGCGTGGGTCTGTTCGGGAATAAAAATAACCGGCGCAGAGTCTTGCGGCGCATGGGTCAGCGCAAGATTGAACGGCGCAAACGTCTTCAGTCGAGATGCTCTTTCAATGATTTGCTGCCAAAATGGTTCAAAGCCGCTGTCCAGAGAGACCTGATTACCGGTCAGCCACGCGAGCAGCACTCCGCGCACCTCACCTTCCAGACTGGCGCTTTTCAAGGTTACAGACCCGAGCGGCAACAATTCGGTTACCTCGTTGGTGTAGGGATAGTAGACCCACGGAAGTGCATGCACATTTCCTAGCCTTATCTGCACCACCTGCTCTAACGCCGTTGCATCCAGCAGCGCCCTGATCTGCTCAGCCTGCCTGGCGGGGAGGGGATCCGCCCACTCGGCGTGTTGTTGTAAATCGTCAAACAGCGCCGCCAGTGTGATAATACGATCGGTCAAAAATTGCATGATGTCACCCTGCTAAAGTTATTGGATAAATTGTGTTTTTCGGTGAACTCAGTGAGTCGAAATTTCCGTTAAACATCGCTGCAGGAAGAGTTGTAATTGGTGTGGCGTCTCTGCGCGAGCAATCAGTGACAGAGGCAGAAGGTCTTCGTTATAGGTAAGAATATCGGCCTGTGCGCCTGTACGTTGAAAACTGACCAGATGAGGGCTGCTCAATATTCCCTCAGGGATATTCAGCATTTGCGCGTCGAGCGAGTGATGAGCTGGATAGAGCAAAAATCCAAAATAGTGCGTTGAAGCCGGCTGTTGACGAGGCAAAGGCAGTGCAAGGTAATCGCTTATTTCCACCGAAGGCAGATGCACGCCGGTTCTTGAGCGGTGGGTCTCTACGATACGGGCACCGCCGAGGCGATTGGCAGCCTCAAGAAATATGCATGTTTCTCCATCGTAAAATGCCTCGATGTGAAAGCAACCGCGCACTATTCCAAGTGCGGCAATCACTTCATCGATGAACCGGCGAAACGTATCGTTTAGCACCACCTGGAAAGATCCCACTGGCACACCGGCGAGGTACTTCAACGGTGAATTGATGTAGCGACTGGCCAGCAGGTGCTGAACCTCCCCTGCGATAACCACGCCGTCAAAATGATAAAGCGGTGCATCGATAAACTCTTCAAGCTCGTAGTTGTTCCATCCCGTTTTATCCTCAACATACTCCACCGCTGCCGCAAAGCTTTCATGCAGGGTGATCCCCTGACTCGACGCACCGTCACGTGGCTTACTGATTGTTTTCCCCCTCCAGCCTCCCTGGATAACTTGCTCTGGAGCATCAATAAAACGCGGGTAACGCAGTGTGCCCCGAGCAGCAATCCGCTGCTTCATTTTTACCTTGTCTCGAACCACTTCGATTTGCTCATAGGACGGTCCGGCCAGCCCCAGTTCTGCGCGAATATGACAAGCCTCAAGGATGCCATATTCCGACAGGGCAAGCAGTGAGGAGTAGTCATCACTTGGACTCACCCGAGCCAGCACTTCAGACACCAGATTCTTTTCCGCCGCGGGCGGGAGCACTATTTTTTGATAACGCAACGCCTCAGGCAGGTCACTCAGATGCTTCGCTAATCCGATATAGGTGACCTGATGCTGCTGGTGATCGATGACATGGTCATAGCGCATCTTTTTGAAAGGGGCCTGGTGCAAAATCAGTATTTTCATCGAGTCACCTCAAACAGGGAAATTCCCCAGCTGAATCCCATCGCACTGGTAGCCATCGCCAGCATGTCGCCCTTTTGCAATCGTTGCGTTTTCAGCAGTTGGCGCAGCGCTATCCAGTTATCACCGCCGCCCAGATGACCGTTGGCATGATAGTTAAATACACTGCGCTCACTGGGCAATGCCAGTCGCGTAAGCAAGGCGTTATGGACATTGATATCGCCCTGATTAATGAGCAAAAATCTAATATCGAGCAAATTCAGACCCGTTTTCGACAGGCTGCGGTCAAGTAATTGGCTGAGCATCTCCACATACACCTGCAGCAGGCCTTTACGGGTATAGTTTTTACGCGCAAGCACCCGCCCCTGGCGATACTCCCCCTGATACATATCGCACCATGTCGGGTCAGTCTGCATATCGCAGGCCGACAGAGTAAGCAAAGGACGTTCGACGCCAACCAGCAGCGCCGTCGCGCTATCGCCAAAATTAAACAAGGCACGAGATGCGGAGTCAGCATGGTCTATCAAACCACTTAACCGATCGCAGATAATCACCAGCGCCGTTTTCTCGGGATTGGCATTAACCCAGCCGGTAGCAATGGCAATACCCGTTGCCCCCGCATTACAGAAGTTAACGACTTCAAAACAGTGCGCCTGAGTCGCACCTAACTGTTCTGCGACTTTGGCGGCGGGAGACCAAAAAGGCTTATCCCACACGCCGGAGCCGCAGTAGATAATCCAGTCCAGCTGCGATGCAGCCACATTCCCCTGCTCCAGCACCTTCCGCGCAGCCTCGGTCGCATACTCCCAATCGCTTTTGTCGGTGTCGAATACAGAGAGAAAGGGAGCAGGAAGAATTTCCTCCAGCTCTTTAGCGTCCACACCCGACAGCCGTGCAATATCCTGCCGGGACACGTTGCCCGGCGGGATGACAGTTTCAAACGCGGTAATGCCTGCGCGCGTCATTATTTCACCGCCACTCGGTGAACTGTTCTTGACTGATTATCTTCGACGTCGGTCACTGCATGGTAGGCCGTCTCGGTTTTCCACAGCAGCAGGTCGCCCTTAGTCCACTTATGTCGATAGCCATGACCAGGATCGGTGACTAACGCTTCGACTAAATTGAGAAACTCCTGGTTTTCATTGGCATCAAAACCAATAACGTAGTCGAGATAGTCTTTAGCACCGTATAAATACGGTAGTTTGGTATAGGGATCGATTTTCACCAGTGGATGAGTGACGGGAGGATGGAGTTCATCGGCCTTTTTCATTAATTCGGTAATAGAATATCCGGCGTGCTCCGGGCGGATTTTAAAACGTTTCCTGACCGTATGAACCGCATCACGTCCGGCAATTTTGTCTTTCCAATGCGGTGAGAGCCTGTCATAAACATTCCCCGCGCTGGAAAAAAGCGTGTCCCCGCTCCATTGCGGAATATTTATACCGTGCAACAGCGTGTAGGTCGTCGGATTATCGGTATAAGACGAATCCTGATGCCAGAAATTACCCACTCTCGGCACACCGTAAGCCTTACCGTTAACCACCTCATTGGAGGAGATCATTATCTCCGGGTGTTCAGGGTGACGATATTGACTCATTACAAAGGGTACTGGTTCCCCGATTACACGTGCCAGTTCAACCTGTTCCCCAGGGGAAATATCGAGCCCTTTAAAAATAAGCAGTTCATTTTCGTGTAATGCATGCAGTACGCGGTCGCGAACTTCAGGTACACGAATATCGCGAATAGAAACATCATGAATTTCTGCACCGATATAATTGCTAACTTTTTCAATTCTCATTTTTAATTCCTCAGGAAAGATCGAGTGCGCTTTTTAAGGCGGAGGCAAAACGCTCTATCTGCTCAAGTGAATGATCCGGCGTCACGGTCACGCGAAAACGCTCTTGTCCGCGCGGTACGGAAGGATAATTAATGGGTTGCACATAAATTTTAAACTGCTTGAGAAGCTTATCGGAGACGGCTTTTATTCTGGCTAATCCAGGAATAATAATGGGCAGGATATGGCTTTCTGCATCAATAAAATCAATCTGGTGCCGACGCAGTGCCGCTTTCAAATGGCGCACGTTTAGAAATAATTTCTTTCGCCTGCCGGGGGCGGCTACTACCTTATTGATGCTGGTCAGCGTAGCCTCCAGTAATGCCGGTGGCAGTGATGTAGTGAAGATAAAACCGGGAGCAAGGCTGCGGATGCAGTCAACCGCATCTCTGTCGCCGACAATAAACCCGCCCGTGGTGCCTATAGCCTTACCAAACCCACCCTGAATAAAGTCAATATCTCTAACCTGCAGCGCTTCAATTAATCCTAATCCGCGCTCACCTAATACGCCGAAAGAATGTGTTTCATCGATAAAGGTTAAGGCATTATATTTCTTGGCCAAGCGTACAATCTCTTCGACGGGTGCGAAATCACCGTCCATGGAATAAATAGACTCAAACACAATAATCTTAGGCCGTTCAAAAGGCTCAAGAGAAAGCCCAATCTCTAGATGTTTTAAATCATTATGTTTGAATATATACTTCTCGACCTTACTCTTTTTAAGCCCCTCAATAATAGAGCGGTGATTCAGTTCATCGGAGTAAACCTTAATGTTATCAAATAGCCCGACCAGAACACCTAAACTTTCCGTATTGGCTAAATATCCATTATTAAAAACCAGAGCACTCTCTCGCTGATAAAGATCGGCCAATCTCTTTTCCAGAGCTACGTGCGCCAGGGTGTTCCCCGAGATATTACGTGACCCCCCAGAACCCGCACCATACCGGCTCAGTGAAGCCTTGAAATCATTAATAACTTGCTGATCCTGCCCCATTCCCAGATAGTCGTTACTGCACCAGACTTCAATCTTTTCATTCTGATAATCGGCCAGAGGAAAATGGCCGGCGCTGCGAGAGAACTCAAGGAAGTGACGATATGCTTCCGTAGATTTCAAATGCTGCAACGTATGGAAAAAAGTATCATTATAAATATCTTTATTCTCTACCTCTATTATCGACATAACTCACCTCTGCTATAAAATACAATCATTGATAAAGCACACCCTTAACAGCTCGACAATAAACCTTAAGTTAAATTTATTTAAATAAGTTTAATGGATAAGTATTATTAATTACCACAAAAGATAATAACCATAAGAATAAATGGCTAATTGCAGACAAGCGAAAACAGCGCAATATAAATTGCGCTGTTTTCTTACCTATTTATATTATTACTCTATACTGACGATCGCCTTACCAAGGTTTCCACCTTTTAGCATGGAAAGAAAAGCGTCTACAATATTATTAAAACCGTGGGTCACTGTGTCTTCTGGCACCACTCTTCCACTTTGAATATGAGGAATAATGAATTCCTCCAGCTCGTCCTGTAAATTTTTATAGTCGCGCACCAGGAAGCCTTGCAGAGTTAAGCTCTTACCCACAATATCAAACAGATTATAAGGGGCAACGGGCGGCGTTAACGCACTATATTGCGCGACTGCGCCGATAAGCGCCGCGCGCCCAAAATCTTTAAATGCAGCAATAGCAGCCTCTAGCTGTTCACCGCCCACATTGTCCAGATAAACATCGATGCCTTCAGGAATGACATCACGTAACTGAGCGCTTACCTTGCCAGATTCATAGACAAACGCATCGGTATAACCGAGTCTCTCAGTCAGAATTTTGGATTTTTCAGCATTGCGTGTGCTACCAACAATGCGTTTTGCACCAAGCAGAGCCGCAAACTGCGCCGCTGCCGAACCCACCCCGCCTGCCGCCGAGGAGACATACAGTGACTCACCGGGCTGCAAACGGGCAATTTTGGTCAATGCCACCCAAGCGGTAAGTCCCGTACCTCCTAGCAGACTGAGCCATGCACGTAACGGCACGCCCGCAACGGGGGCAATGACGCGACCTTCTTCCGGCGTCACCTGTGCATAGGTCCGCCAACCTTTGCGGTGTAATACCCAATCGCCTGGATGCAGTGCTGGCGCATTCGAGCGTATCACTCGCCCAATCGTTCTGCCCTCTAATGGTTCGTTTAATTCCCAGTCGCCGTCCATACATTCCCGCATATAAGGATCGACAGAGAAATGGACGTTTTCAACCCAGGCAGCCCCTTCTCCCAAGGATTCCAGAGGCTGCTCAACAAAGCGAAAATTCTCTGCGAGAGGCTCGCCGTGGGGCCTGGAAATTTGATGAACCAAAATATTATGCTGATTTATAAAGTTATCACTGCTCACATTAACTACCCTGTTAATCATTAACACGAAAGGTAACTGTAGTATCGGTTGGGTGAGGAGTTAAATGCGGATTAAGCAATAATTCTTAAGTTATTAGCATAAGCCTGCGTTTGTCCGGGTCTTTAGCCTGGCAACAGGCTGTTCTGGCTTGATTCCCGCTGGCACGCTTGAGTGAAAATAACAATTGAGAGGTGAGTTAGTGGCCGTTTATCGTCGATGAGAAGTACGCCTGACGCCACTGCGTCGGTGACACGCCGTGCACCTGTTTGAAGGCTTTTGAGAAATGAAGCTGGTTTTCATATCCCACCGAAATGCCCACCACTTTCACCGCTGTGTGTTCATTACACAGCAGGCTGATGGCGATACTCATGCGGAAATTGAGCAAATACTCTTTGGGCCCAATACCGTATTTTCCCTTGAACAGTCGGCACAAATAGCTGCGGTTAATATTGCAGTGGGCAGACAGGCTCTCAATGGTGAGGTTTTCGTGATAGCGGTTTTCAATCTGTTTGACTGCTTTTCGCAGATGCTGCGCCTTGTCATTATGCTGTTCGGCGGTCTCCTGCTGCATATTACCGATGAGCGCCGAGAAAAACAGATAACACAGGCCGAGCACCTTCAGGCGATGCTCATCACCGTGGGTGACTATTTGCCGCAAAAAGTGTTCGGCATTGGGATTTTCTTCAGGCTGATGGGGCCGATAAATGGGGAATTGGCGACTGAGGCGGCATTCTTCAAAAATCTTGTTGGCAATCAGCCCGTCCACCTCCAGCCACATGTAATGCCAGGGGTCGTGTTTGTCGGCGCAGTAGGTAGTGACGTCATGCGGATGGATCAAAAATCCCTCGCCCGCCGCGACGGGAAATGAACCGTAATCGCTGTGCAAAACACCGGTACCACTAATCACATAATGGAATAGATAATGCTGACGCACCGCGGGACCAAAGCGGTGGCATTTCTCGCAATTTTCCTCGCCATACTGGTACAGATTTAACTCGATATTGTCGGTGCGGCTCAGAGTAAAACTCTTATGCATCAGTCACAGCCTCTATTTTTTTTCCTACAGTACCAGTGTAGTTGAGGTTGTGTGGCCGTAAGACTAACAGATTAGGATCTTGCTCACAGTTTTCATCGTGCGTCATTTTTCGCCATAACAAGGTCACATTCGTCTATATCTCAGCCGCAGGTTGCAGGGTAATTTCAGCTTATCGAAAACGGCAGCAATGGAGAAATAGCATGATTAAAGTCACTTTTATGGGCGCAGGCAGTACCATCTTCGCGAAAAACGTACTCGGCGATATTATGGCGACGCCGTCACTGAAAGAAGTTGATATTGCGCTTTATGATATTGATAGCGCACGACTCAATGAATCTTTAGCAATGTTAAGCAATATAAACCGCAATACTAACGCAGGTCGGGCAAAGATAACGCCCTACCTTGGCGTCGAAAATCGCCTTGCGGCATTGAAAAATGCCAATTATGTGGTGAATGCCATTCAGGTCGGTGGCTACGACCCGTGCACCATCACCGATTTCACCCTTGCCAAAAAATACGGCCTGCAGCAAACCATTGCCGATACTCTCGGCATTGGCGGCATCTTTCGCGCGCTGCGTACCCTGCCGGTGATGTTTGATTTCGCTCGTGATATCGAAGCCGTGTGCCCGGACGCTTGGCTGTTGAATTATACCAACCCGATGGCGGCACTTACCGGCGCCATGCTGCGTCATACCGGCGTAAAAACGGTGGGACTGTGTCACAGCGTTCAGGTCTGTGCTCAAACGCTGCTGCAAAGTGTCGATATGCCTACCGATGACGTGCAGTTCCACATTGCTGGCATCAATCATATGGCGTGGCTACTGGACATTCGCCGCCACGGTGAGGACCTGTACCCAGAAATAAAACGTCGCGCCAATGCGCTACAGGGCAAACATGATGACATGGTGCGTCATGAAATTATGAAAACCTTCGGCTATTACGTGACTGAATCCTCTGAGCATAATGCCGAATATATGCCTTACTGGATCAAGCGTAATTATCCAGAACTCATTGATCGTTTTAACATTCCTCTGGATGAATATCCTCGTCGATGCATTGAGCAGATTGAAAAATGGCAGCAACAGAAGTTGGCGCTGACTCACGACGACAGCCTGACCCACACCCGCAGCCATGAGTATGCCTCTTATATCATCGAAGCCATCGAAACCGACAGGCCGTATAAAATTGGTGGCAACGTGCTCAATACCGGTTTAATCACTAATCTGCCTAGCGAGGCCTGCGTTGAAGTTCCCTGCCTGGTCGATGGACAAGGGATCTCCCCGTGCTTCGTGGGCAATTTGCCCGAACAGCTGGCCGCGCTGAACCGCACCAACATCAATACGCAGCTGTTGACCATTGAGGCCGCCGTCACCCGCAAACGCGATGCAATCTACCATGCGGCACTGCTGGACCCACATACCTCTGCCGAACTTTCGATCGATGATATTCGCAAGCTGTGCGATGAACTGATTGAGGCTCACGGCAGCTGGCTTCCCGCCTACCACTAATTATCCAACCTCCTCCAAACACACAAGGCGCAGGGATACCTGCGCCGTCTATCTGGGACGGTGAGCCATGTTTTATTTAAGAAACAAGAATTTTTGGATCTTCGGTGCTTTCTGTTTTTTCTACTTCTTTATCATGGGCGCAGTGCTGCCCTTCTTTCCAATCTGGCTGCACGACGTCAATCAGCTCGACCAACAACAAACCGGATTAGTGTTCGCCAGCATGGCGCTGTTTGCCTTGGTATTTCAGCCCGTTTTTGGCTTCGTGACTGACAAATTTGGTTTAAAGAAACATTTGCTGTGGATGATCATTGTTCTGCTGCTGTTTCTGGCACCGCTGTTTATTTATGTGTTTTCACCGCTGCTGCAAAGCAACTTTTTATTGGGCGCGTTGCTGTGCGGTATTTATCTTGGCTTGGTGTGCAGCGGGGGTTCGCCTGCAATTGAAGCCTACATTGAAAAGGTCAGCCGTCGCAGTCAATTTGAGTATGGCCGCGCCAGGTTATTTGGGTGTATCGGCTGGGCGATTTGCGCCTCGATTGTCGGTTATATGTTTACCATTAATAACCAGTTCGCGTTTTGGCTGGCATCGAGCTTTGCCCTGGTATTAGCAGGTCTGCTTTATCTATTTAAACCTGAGAAAAATAATGCACTCGCAGTGGCGGACGGGCTGGCGTTGAACCATAAACCGATTAAGCTAAAAGCGGCGTTAGGGCTGCTGAAAATGCGAAAATTTTGGTTTCTGGTGATGTATATCGTCGGGGTTGCCTGCGTGTACGACGTGTTTGACCAGCAGTTTGCCAACTTTTTCACCTCGTTTTTCAGCGACAGGCATGCCGGTACACAGGCGTTCGGCTATGTCACCACGCTGGGTGAGTTTTTAAACGCCTTTATCATGTTTTTTGCGCCGCTAATCATCAACCGCATTGGTGGTAAAAACGCCCTACTGATTGCCGGATTGATTATGTCAGTACGCATTATCGGTTCGTCGCAGGCAGATTCGGTTACCGCAGTGATTTTCCTCAAAACCCTGCATATGTTTGAAGTGCCGTTCCTGTTGGTAGGCATATTCAAATACATCACCACCCAGTTTAACGTTAATCTTTCTGCGTCGATTTATTTATGGGGTTATTGCTTCTTCAAGCAGTTGTCGGCAATAGGCATGTCTTATGCCGCAGGTCTGATGTATGTCAGCTACGGTTTCAAAACTTCTTATTTAATCCTTGGCTGTATCGCCCTGCTGTTCACCTTCATTTCGGCCTTTGCCCTGAGCGGTAAAACGGCAGTAATAAGTCAGGAGGGTTCACGCCCGGTCGCGGCAAATTAACCTGGAGGTAAACCCAATTTGCGCATTCAATAAGTCACGTTGACGGTCACGGTATCGGCATAATTGCCGGGAATATGATTGGCATTCGGGACAGTGGCATAAACCGTGTAGCTGGTTGCAGAACCTGTACCCGTGCCGGCAACGCTGTTCAGCGCGGTGCTGCCCCAAACCGTGCCATTGGGTCCCGGCGTGGAGCTTAATTGATAAGCAACCTGATCGGTGTTCGGCGCGCTCGCCACCATCACACCGCTGCCTACGGTGCTGTTATTTGAAGGCGACAGGCCCACGGTATAAGGCGTGGTGTTAGTGCAGTTCACACTGAGGGTATTGCTGGAGGTGGTATTCACAGCCCTATTATTGACCGGGCCAAGACTAATATTGCCATTGGTCGTGACGTTACACTGTTTAGTTATCGTGGCCATCACGATAAAACTAAAGGTGGGGCCTGCCGTTGTGCCACAGCCCGCCGGGGGAACTAATAGTCCAACATTATACGTCGCGCTGGCGTTAATCGCCGTAAAATTATCTGCATAGCTGCCTGGCGCGGCCGTGGTCTGTGGTGTTATGAGCTGTCCATAGACGGTCAGGCTTCCGGTTGTGGGAATAATCGCCGACAGCAGACCCAGGTTGATAATAACCGGCGAGGAGCCCGCGACGTATTGGCTCCCCCACACAGTGCCGTTTACCGACCCCTGATATAACTGATAGTTAAGGCTGCTTGCGGGCGTGACTGTCTTCGCCATGCTGCGCGGATTAATCTGCGAGGTGCTGGTAGAGGCTCCAATATTGACACACATGTTCACACCGGCCAGCGTTTCAAGCACGCCTTTGGTGCAAGAATAGTTAAAGGTCATCGAGGTGTTGTTCGTCGCCGCTACCATCGGGGCAACCGGGCCAAAATTAACGTTCGAACCCCCGCTGAAGGTGCAGGTTATCGCATAGCTCAGAGTGGGACAGAGCCCTAACACGCCCAATAAAAAAAGATTTCTTAACCGCATTTTGATGACTCCTTAACCTCGTAAGCCCTACCTACAGACTAACGGGCCAATTTGTAGAATACCCTCAGCCTTAAGGGGATAGTCGAATTGAACGGAACAGACGCCCGTGGCCGTGGTCACCAACAGTCGGTTGTGTAGTTCCAGTGAGTCGAAGTAGACCATTCCATCGAATCCCACTGGCACACTCTGTCCCTGGCTGGAATTAAGCTGCACTTGACTGCCCTCCGGTATAACCTTGCCTTGAGCATCGGTTAATATCACCTGCGCGGCCCTCACTGGCGTAATCGTAAAGTTCACCAAAGTGCCAGACCGGTCGCCCGGCGTTGCGTAAGCATTAACTCGGGTAATACGCGTGTTGGAGGGCAAATCCAGAGGGTCGATAGTTAACAGATTTTTTTGATAACTGTTCAGTGGCGTGACCAGTAACAGCCCTTTATCATTGCTGGTGCCCACGAGATTATTTTGCAGTTTGATCGGTACATTTGGCACGCCGTCGGTAGAAACTACCGCAAAACCATTATTTATTTCCCGAGTGGCAAACAGGCCACCGCCCATCATCACTACGGCACCACTGGCTCCCGCATAGCCATAATGAGTATCCGGCAAGCTGCTATACCCGGTGTAAACTTTTCCGTAACGCCCCTGATAACCCACCTCACCCTGCCCGCTTTGCTGCGAACTTTGCTGATTGGCGGCAACGTTCCAGCCCCAGCCCCCTTCAGACGGCAGTGACTGAGCAGCGTTAAGCAGATAGCCAGTTTGATCGTTGTTTCGCTGCACGCTGGTGCTGGCGGAAAGACGATCGCTGAGCGTCACCGATACCGTCAAATAGACGCTGCGATCGCTGTTGTTATCGATGTTTTGATTGAAACCGGCGTTAAGATATACCCTGTCGGACAATGACTTAAACCAGTTGGCGGTGGCGTAGCGTATCGCGCTTTCTTGCGGGTAGCGAAACTGCAAATAGCCCACACTGAAATTGCCGAAATATCCCGTATCAAAACCAACCACGGCGTTGCCATTCAGTGCCGGTGGTGCGCTGCCGTAGTGGGTCGCGACATCATGATAATTACCGGTGGTGGCCGTGGCGCTGGCGGCGAAGCTCAATTGATTTTGAGACCAGCGATACCCCGCGCTGTAGAGGGAACCACTCTTGCCTCGGTCGGTGCTGACCGCCAGCGAGGTTGAAAACGTGCCGCTGCGGGCACCGGGTATCCAGTCGCTGCTCACCCCACCGTTTGCAAGCCCGTCGGTGGCTTCAGAGTGCACGCCGGCGGTAAAGCTATTGCTTACGCCATAGCGCCAAGTGCCGCTGACCGCGGGCGAACTGCCGTAATCATAGGAAGAGTAGCCATAATTTTTACGTACTACGCCCAACTCGGCCGACCAGTCGGTTAACCCCTGGCGCAGCAACTGTTGGTCATTATAAAAAGAGAAACTCTGTGTCGTTGTTCTGCCCAAAGCGTCGGTCATTACCACCTGTGCATTACCGGCTCCAGTAATATTCGGCATGGTGTTGATTTCAAAATTTCCCGCTGGAACCTGACCGTTGTAATACTTCATGCCATTAACAAACAGTTCAACGCTGGAAGGTAATGTTGCCGAGCCTAAAAAAGACGGCAGAGGCGCAGTGCGTAGATAAGGCTGCAGGCTATAATCGGTGCCAATCTGAATACCGGCAATGCGCGTGGGGCGTGACCATGATAATGAACTGGTCAATGTATCACCCATCGTCAATGCCAATAATTTATCGGGAAAGGATGAACGCCAGCTGGTATCCAGACGGCTGAATTCTTTACGTTGGCCTACATTATTATTCTGCTCTGCATACTGCGTAAGCTGGGTTGAACTGAATACCCCGGCTGAATTAAAAGCGCGCAGCTCGGTAAAAGTATTCGCGGTGATGCCTTGTTGTTGTGCGGTATAAATATCATAGTTCAGCAGCACACCACGGGAGTTAGATACCGTAGCGCGTTCGGCATCCAACTGATTAAGCTCAGTGGTGCCTAAATCCAATATACCCAAGGGCGCATGCAGCGCCAGCGTTTGCAGATGGGCATCATAATCTATTTGCAACTGCGCAATATCATTCAGACACACCGCATCGGTGTTCTCTTTCGGCAGCCGAAACCCTAACTGCCGCAGGTTTGCAGCACTTGCGTATAATTTTTGATCGGCATAACCAAAGTGTGCCAGGCCAGCATGATTGCCATTAACGGTTACATCAAGATATAAGTCGACGCCGGGAACGTGCGTTTTATCATTAATAATTCCTTGCGCCGCGCCGTTAACATTATTAACGTCCGCGATCGCGCCACATGATATTAATATTCCGTTTAGTAAAACTATTTTCGCCAAACGCCGTGGATTCTTATAAGTTCTGTAGGTTTTTTTCACCATTTATCGTTACTTCAATCTTGCTACCATGGATAGAGTTATCGCCAGAGACTGGTAATACCCAGCGCATAGTCGCTCCGGGAAGAACGTAACCTAATAGTCCAGGGGTAATTGTTTTACGAACACCTTGAGTATTTATATAGGTTGCTGCTGATAACTGAGCATGGCTATTTCCCTGATTATGAACTTCCATAAAAGAATTCTTACCCACATGCACAAGCGTCCACTGTAGCTTAACCGTACTCGGGGGCATGTTTGCAGGTTGAATAAATACAGGTACTGAATAATGCAAAACAAACTCTAACTTATTTTTTTGCAGCGTCGTGGGGGGCAATTCATCGATAGATAATCGATATGCATCTTCTTGAACTGCAGAAGAAGGCCCGGTGCGTATTATGCGTATCAGCTGTTTCTCACCGGGTGCCAACGCCAGCATAGGAGGACTGGCAACCAATCCTTGAGAAGTAGCAAGACTGTCGCCGTAGTTATTTTGACTCCAGCGATAGACCCGAACCTGAGCATTAACGACGTTGTCGCCTTCATTGCTTAACCAAAGGCCACCGGCATTTTCATTGCCCGGTAGCGTTAATGTTACCGGAGAAACCTGCAGGCCGCTGGCAGCAGCCTCGGTTCCCCAAACCGTTGTCCCTAACAAGCATGCGAAAACAAACTGCCGCACAAGCAATTTCAACATACATCTCCTATCCTGGATCGGTAATTCTGGTTCAGTCGCTTATTTCTGAATTAATATTTAATTATTGTCTGGATAATGAATACTGGCTCAGTAATTAACATTGACGGTAACGACGTCGGCATAAGCATCAGGGGTAAAGTTGGCGCTCGCTGCAGTTGCATAAACGGTATAAGGCTGTGCCACTCCGGACCCAATTCCCGCCACGCCATTCCCTGCGGCAGTGGTCGTTGCGGTATTTCCCCATACCTGCCCCGTTGGTGAACCCTGAGTCAACTGATAAGGGACTTTATCGGTATTTGTTGCGGCGTTGGCAAGTGAAGACATCGCGCCCGCGCCCGTAGACCCACCGCCGTTTGCACCGGACGGAGCCAAACCAATAAAGTAAGGAGTCGTTTTAGAACAATTAACATTGATTGTGTTATTTGCCGTGACGTTCGTTTGGCTGGAAGAAACGGTTGACCCAAGGTTAATGTCGGAGGCCGTACCTGCAGTCACGGCGCAAGACTTAACGATAGTAATGAGGACGCGAAAAGTTCCCGACGCAACGTCTGCATTTGCAGAGGGGATCATAGCTAAGGCCATGCAAGATAAAAGTAAACTCGGTGCCAACTTTGATTTCATATCTTAACCCTCATGATGGAAAGCAATATTTTTATGATATGCAGTTAACAAACACATTAGTGAATATAATGTAATAGCGATCGTTGCGCTAGTTTGAAATTAACTAATGAGAGCAAATCCACAATTTAGCGTTGTCAGTCACATTTGCTGAATCATTTCTCTCGGCATTAACGAGTTAAATATCACGCTAATCATTAATTAACTACTAATTTTATTGGGCAAAAAAAAACAGATTCATCTGTGATTTTTAGCGCATACAGCCCAATCCAAAACCACCTTAAATAACTGAAAAAAAAGGTTATTTAAAAACAAAACTCATAAAAAAACCTTATACGTAACCGGTTTCATGCGTTGCAAAAAGCTGCACTCGCCAGGGCGGCGTATTTTTTAGGCATGCAGCAAGGCAAGGTCGTGACAGCGGTCAACACAACCAAAATATGTATCATTTTTATTTATATAAATAAAAATGATATATAGCTGACACTTCAGCGCCACGTTGTCCAACTTTCCCCATGTAAAACAACGCTGCACGCATGCTGTGCGTGCAGCGTTGGCCTCGTCGACAGAGCCGATAGAAACACTCGAGGCCTGATGGCGGTTGAAACATGAGACTACTGATAATAAAAACATGTTTATAAAAGCATGGCATTAAAAACAGTATTGACTCTATTTGAAATACCCGTAGAGTGGATTTCAACGGCAGCGATAAATAGCTAACCGTTGATGTGAACTTTTTCTTATGTAATAAAATAAGGAGGCCGTTTCACTGATTTTATATATTGCGATAAAGGCTACGAAGTGTGTTTTTTGGGAATGTCGAGGCGAAGAATAATAATATTCTTACCTGACCACGCACTAAGGCCACGCAGTCAGTACCGACAATCGCAGGGTGTGGAACAAAACGCGATGATGTAAGGCTATGTTTCAACAATGTTTAGTTGCGATAACGTCTTCCAGGAAGACTTTTAACAACATCGCAATGAAAGTAAAGCCACGCATCAAGAGTATATATCGCGCGGGGAATGAGCATGTTGGATAACCCTTCAAACATGTACATTTGAAGCAGTATCAATAACGTACCAAGTTATTAAGTGTATTAATGTTCAATCTTAAGTTAGAAGTAACCTAAAAGCCCTGGCTGCAACAGTCAGGGCTTTTTCTTTTATTCTAAATCGGCATGCCGGGTAAACATCCTTTCTGAGGTTTCACCCATCTCCGCCATCAGCGACAGCACGACGGCGTCATAAACCAGAAAACAGAGTTGTTCAAAGGCCGATCCCATTGGCTGGATCGACGTAATGTCGATGCCCTGATTTTTAAGTTTTGGAGAAACGCCAGGCAACATGACGACAACGTCCGCCAACCTTGCGATTGACGATTCTCTATCCATTGTTACCGTAGCAATGCTGACCGTTGCCGATTTGGCTTTGTTGGCCAAAGACACCAGACTGCCCGTTTCGCCCGATCCCGAGGCGACAATCAGCAAATCTCCCGCTTTGGTGTGAGGCGAACTTATCTCTCCGACCAGACTGACGCTAAAGCCTAAATGCATCAACCGATTAGCCAGTCCACGAATTCCGATGCCGCTCCGCCCCGCTCCAGCAAGAAAAATGTGTTTCGCCTGGCGTATAGCCGTGACAAGACTTTCCAACTCCGCGTCTTCAATATACTGAGAATTGTATGTTAACTCAGACAGAATTTGCTGAGTTAATTGGCGTATACTCATCGGATTACCTTACGCAATGAAGAAAATTAAAATCAGTTCTCGTCCATTAATTTAACAGCGGTATCAAAATCCGTAATTAATGTATCGAGGATCCCGGAACGCAGCGATGCCAGTACGGCTTCATACTTATCTTCACCGCCCGCCACGCCAATAACGTTATTGGTTTTTTTTATCTGCTCATGACTAATTCCAAACCCGAGCTTGTCTATCGGGCTTTCAATAACCTTGCCCTTTGAGTCGATGAATGTAGTACATATATCAGCACATACGTCATGAGCCAAAAGGCCTTCACGCCACTCATCAGGGAAGATGTTAAACAGGCTCGACGAGCCTGACTTCCAGGCCCCAATGCCGGTGATAATGACGTCAAGGTTGGTATAAAACCGGCGAGCTTCAGCTACAAACTGGTCATTGGCGATTTGCCTGGCGACATTCTCGTCATCGACCCACATCGGCAAATAGATTGGGTAAGCCTTACCGTTGCTTATTGATGCAATTTTATGAATTAAATCAATAGGGCTTTGGCTAAACTCTATCTTGGGATGCACGCCGGCAAGTTGAACAACGTGCAGTGGCGGAAGTTCACGCAGGGTACTGACAGTGCTTGATAATACGCGACCCCAGGCAATGCCCACTTTCATATCCTGCTTGAGATGATCACTGAGGTAATTAGCGGTAACGATACCCAGTTTATCGGTAAGCAGTTGCCTGTCGCCGTACGAATCAATCATTGACAGAACGACAGCATCGTTAAGTGAGTACTTATTACAGATATTCTGAGCCAGCTCTTCATCAAGTGCTTGCTGCTTGGGGAATACAAATTTTACGTATTCATTTTCTATCGCCTCGGCAATCAGGCGGGCAACTTTAAATCGGGAAATACCCATTTCATCGGCTATTTCACTTTTTGTCTTCATTTCAGAGAAGTATTTTTTTGCCACAAATGAATAAATATATTTTGGATTATCAGAAAGCCATTTTTTACTATTATTTTCCGCCACTGCTTTTTTCATCCACTAATACCTGCTCTCTAGACATCGTATACTCACCAATCGCCGATGAGCGCTAATACTCCCTATGCCTGCGAGAGTATCAGTTTTCATGCTTTATGAGTAATGGCAGTTAGAGCTCCGGGAGCAACAGCGCTTTGCCGACCAGCTCAGTGCGATCAACGATAGCATTGAAGATATCAGGTGCCTTACCAAGCGGCAGCCGATGCGTGATGATGAGCTCCGGACGTATCGCTTTTTTATTGAAAAAATGTACGCTGTTCTGCCATTCTTTACCGGGGAACGGGGCCGATACACAGCTCCACGAGCCTAATACTTTCAGCTCACTGCGCATAATCTTCTCAAAGTAGAACCGTTCAACGTGAACATCGGCATAGGGAATGCCCAATAACAGGACCTCGCCGCCTTTTTTGGCATAGGCAAACACCTGTGAGGCGGTGATAGCACTTCCGGCAGCTTCAATCACCAGATCGGCATTTAAGCCGTGGGTGTATTCAGCCAACACCTCAAGCACATTTTCTTTGGCCGCATTGATCGTTTTATCGGC
Source organism: Rouxiella sp. S1S-2 (assembly GCF_009208105.1). NCBI lineage: Bacteria > Pseudomonadati > Pseudomonadota > Gammaproteobacteria > Enterobacterales > Yersiniaceae > Rouxiella > Rouxiella sp. S1S-2. The sequence continues at coordinate 2,182,001 of NZ_WFKL01000001.1, read as the reverse complement.
CCCGTTCTGAATGCACATCTCCAGCTTACGGTCATCAACGTCTATCGCAATAATTTGTCGCGCGCCCCAAACGCGAGCCCACTGAATACAAAGCAGGCCGATACTGCCGCCCGCGCCCACAATAACCACGTCATCGCCTACGGTAAAAGAGGTACGATAAAGACCATGCAACACCACGGTTGAAGGCTCTATCATTGACGCACTTTGGTAATCCAGAGAATCAGGGATTTTCACCAGATTCTGCGCCGGCATGTTCACGAAATCAGCGAAACAACCGGGAACTTTGGCGCTCATCGCATGAAGATTATCGCTGCGGGCAAACTCCCCTTTGAGATAAAAGTAGTCCTCGCCGTCAAACAAAGCAGGACAACCGGTAACGCGATCGCCGAGTGCGAGGTTCTTCACACTGCGCCCCACTTCAACAACAACGCCCGCAAATTCGTGCCCCAACGTCATCCCTGCCGTATGCGGCCCGAATTTGGCATATTTCGAGGTATCAGAACCGCACACTCCGGCCGCTTTAACCTGAACAATAACGTCCGTATCGCCTTTGATTTTAGGTTCTGGAATTTCTTCCAGACGTAAATCTCGAGCACCGTAAAAGTTTACCGCTTTCATAATAGCCTCTTGAAATTAACTAATTAAAGGATACGTCTCTATTTGGCAATCGCTGCATTCAGGCGCGCAGCATTTTCAATTTTATTGCCATTAAAAAGTTCCCCTCCCACCACAATAAGTGAGACGCCTGCCTCTCTCAGCCTGGTGGCTATTTCTGCGTTAACGCCCCCGTCAATTTCAATTGCGATATCCTTATTTCCAATAATATCGCGAGCCTCCTGTACTCTTTCAAAGGTAAGCTCAAGGAAACGCTGTCCCCAATGGCCCGGATTAATTGACATAATCAACACGTAGTCGACGTAGGCAAGTAAATACTTCAGACTCGACAGCGGCGTTGAAGGATTATAAACAATACCGGCCTTAATTCCGGCCTTGCGTATTTTTTGCAGAATGTCAATATGATGAATTGTCGCTTCATAATGAATTGAAATCATATCGACACCAGCAGCAATCACTTTATCAATTATTTTTTCGGGTGCCGACACCATAAGATGCACATCGACCTTCATGACAGTGTTCTTTTTAATTACGCTAACGTGATCGGGGCCAAACGCAATATTAGGCACCAGGCTACCATCCATCATATCCAGATGCAGAGTCCTAAATCCCTGTGCCTCCAGAAAAGTTATCTCACTTTTTAACGCCATCAGGTCGGCACCAAAAATTGAGGGGAGTATTTCAGCCATTTTCATACCTCAGAGTAAAATAAGTGAATTTTAATGTACGAGGCCATAAACCCAATAAATAATAACGTTCCATATTTCGGAGAATGTCACATCAGTTCCCTGACCCGAGATACTCACACCGGCACTATTGAGCATTTTTGTGGCACCTGGTGCGACATAGGCTGCGAGATACAAGGTAATGACACAAAATACGACCGTCGAAATAATGGAGCACAGCAAATTCCCTTTACTTGCCATCGTACAACCTACCGAGATATAGCAGACCGACATTAACAGTCCTACGGGGAAAAACTGGATCCCCGGCAGTATCAGCGCACATAATATAACCAGAGGAATGGAAATAACCGTGGTCGTGATGGTCGTGGCATCACCTAAACCCAGCGCGATATCCATACCAATATTTAATTCCGAGCCAGGCCCCATCCGTTTGGTCATGAAGTTTTTAGCCGCCTTACCTATGGGTGAAAGGCCGTCCATCAGCACGCTGACCACTTTGGGCATTAACACCATCACAGCAGCGATACCCATGGCCATATTGATAGTGACAGTAAGGTCTTGACGCGTTAGCGCAGCAAGCAAAATACCGACTAAAAAGCCAATAATAATAGGCGTGCCCAATACACCCAGACGCCGGTTGGCCGTTTCAAGGCTGATATCCATCTTGTTGAGCCCGGGAATAAAATCGATGATTTTATTGACCAACATGGCAATGGGTATTCCCCAGCCAGAATAGATAATTGTGGTGCAGGTGGTGCCTTCAAGACCAAAGTAGTCCTGCCAGCGTTTAGCAATAAGATCGCCGATAAATAACGCGATAACCGACATGACGAGTGTGATACCCAGGCCAATCCAGAAACTGCCAAACAGAAAATAGGCCAAGGCTCCTGGGATCAGGAAATGCATATAGTTCCAGATATCGACATTCATTGTTTTGGTGAGTTTGAGTCGCACCAGCAGGAGATTAATTGCCAATCCCAGTGGAATAGCCAATGCTGCAAAAGGTGCAACCCATGAGGCCGCCCCCACTGCGGGCCATCCTACATCGAGAATAGTATAACCGGAACCCAATTTCGCATAGTGGCTAACGGCCGGTTCCAATGAACTGGATAGCAATTTCACCACCAGTGTTAAGCCAATAAATCCAACGCCTACCATCAGCCCAGACTTTATGGCCTCAGAGAATTTCATCCTAAAAAATATTCCCAATAGGGCAATAACAATAGGAAGAATAGCCGAAGCGCCCAAGTTGAAAATTGTATGGATAATATTAATTACAGAGTCCATTATCGTGTCCTACTCTTTATTAGCAAGCTGCTGTAAAACGACACCCAACTTTTTCCTTAACGCGTCTTCATTTATCCCTGTGACAAATCCCATAATGTTCATGTAAGGCTTATCTATCTCCCCTTTATAATTATTTGTTGTGAGCACAATGTCGGCATTATTTATTTCACCTATCAACTCACTCATGCTGCATTTATTAATTTTATAGCGAGTGATCCCATACTCCTCGCAGACTGATTTAACTTCATCAGCAGCGAGGGTTGAAGTGGCAACACCACTTCCACAGGCAACAAGAATGTGAATCATATCTACTCCATTTTTTTTTATGCAACGACTTTAGAATTGAAAAGGCTTTTCGCCTCTTCTGCAGGGAGTTCTAATAATTTTTTATAAAAGTCTTTATCCTGAAGATTACTGAACAGCGATTTTAATAATTGGAGCTGGTCGAGAGGATTTGTGACCACCAAATTAATAATCAGCTGTGTTTCCAGCTGGTTATCTCCGTCTGCCTGATTCACTAAAATCGGCTGTGGCGTACGCAAAATATAAATTGAAGGCTTAAGGGCATGTTCAGTATCACAGTGCGGAATAGCCACGGCGTAACCGTCCAGCTCAATCCCGGTAGGGTACTCCCGCTCTCTGGCAATCAACGCCTCCAGATAACTTTCTTTAACAATGCCCGCCATGGTGAGTTTTTCATGCAGGTATTTGAACACGTTCTCATAGCTCTTAAACGGTATACCGTCTGCGACGTTGAGCTCGAATGCTTTCACTGTTCATCTCCAAACGCTGGCTTTATGAGTTTGCTCATATGAGCAATATATATTTAACACATGAGCAAGATATCATAGGCGCAAGTTTAGAAAATGATCAGTCTGTGGAAATTGTATGCAGATCACATAAAATTGATTTGGCAGGCAGGATAAGATTGATCTAAAAGACGAAGCCTTGACTCACCATGGTTACCCTCGTTTTACCATCGCGATAAAGTTATCGCGGACGGCATCATTGACACGTGGGTCCCAGGCAATACCTACCTGCCATTGAACGGCCTCTCCCGCGAGCGCGATGACGTGCAAACCCGGAGGAGCAATGTGCGCGACACTTTGCGGCAATAGCGCAACGCCGATTCCTGCCAAGACCAGTGCAACGATGGTCTGTATGTCTTCAACTTGCTGTGTCGTAGAGATAGCAAGTGTGTTTTGCTGCAAAAATTGGTCGGTTTGCACATTCAGCCCGCGTCCACGTTCATGATAAAGCCGCAGTAAAGGCAGGGCCTTCAGCCACTGTTGAACATCCCGCGGGCTATTATCTGGCGTCACTAGCACCAGCCGATCCTCAAATAACCGGTGATATTCCAGCGGCGCTTTAGCAGGGACGCGAACAAATCCCACCTGCAGGTCTGCGCTTTGCAACATCCCACACTGCTGCTCGGAGGGAAGATCCTCCAGTGACACATCCACGCCTGGATAACGGCTGCGAAATTGCGCGATGCAACGCGGTGCGAAATAGAAACTCGACAGCCCAAAACCGACCGCCATAAGTCCTTCACCGCCCTTTGCAACCTGAGCCGCATGCTGAAGGAACACCGTCGCCTGTTTGATGACTTTCTCCGCCTCAGGCAGTAAACGCTTACCCGCAGCCGTCAACGTCGTGCCGTGCCGCCCGCGCGAGAAAAGAGCCACACCAAGGGTCGATTCAAGAAGATTGATCTGTTTGGTAAGCGCCGGTTGTGAAACCGCCAGCGCTAGCGCCGTTTCAGCATAATTGCCCTTCTCAGCCAGTGTCACAAACGCCTTAAGCAAACGTAGGTTCATTTTGCATTCCAATTGGTTATCAGATTAAAAAAACATTTGATTATAAAGTTATCAGCCACCTTGCTGTAATACCAACCTCAATAACAATCCCGAGTACCTTTGGAGAACCGTCATGGGTGATAAAGCCTCTTTAAAAACCGCAGTGGTACAGTTTCAGCATCAGGCCGGTAACAAGAAATATAATCTTCTAATGATGGAGAAATTCATCGAGCAGGCTTGCGTGCAGCAGGTAAAAATCCTCGCCTTTCCCGAAATGTGTATTACCGGCTATTGGCACGTCCCGAAGCTGAATTCGGTACAGGTTGAGGCGCTGGCAGAATCTGTTTCCACCGGTCCTTCACTGGCGCTGATCCGTTCTTTGGCCGAAAAACATCAGATGCTCATTGGTGCCGGATTCATTGAACGCGCACCGGATGGCCGTCTTTATAACGCCTACGCCGCCTGCATGCCGGACGGTAGCGTGCACATCCACCGCAAGCTGCACGCGTTTGAGCACACGGCAATCAGCAGCGGCAATAATTTCACCGTTTTTGACACGCCGTGGGGTGTTAAAGTGGGGATCCTCATCTGCTGGGACAATAATCTGGTTGAAAACGTTCGTGCCACTGCCTTGCTCGGGGCAGATATTCTGTTGGCCCCTCATCAGACCGGCGGCACACACTCTCGCAGCCCCTTCGGCATGAAGCCGATTGCGTTAGATTTATGGGAACAGCGGGCAACCCGCAAGCAGGAGATGACGGCGGCGATAAGGGGCATCAACGGTCGTGAATGGCTGCTGCGCTGGCTTCCTGCCCGCGCCCACGACAACGGTCTGTTTATTTTATTTAGCAACGGCATAGGCGCGGACGACGACGAAGTGCGCACCGGCAATGCGATGATCCTTGACCCCTATGGACGTATTATTGAGGAAACGTGGGCCGCGGCAGATGCAATGGTCAGCGCAGAACTCGACCTTTCCTTGCTCGCCATGAGCACCGGACGCCGCTGGACTCACGGCAGACGCCCCGAGTTGTATCATATTCTTACTGAACGTCAGGGTTATGAACGCGACGCCATCAGCGCACGATTTTCAGACGATGTGCCGCAGCGGGGTAAAGATAAATAACCGGTGAGCTTTTATGAGTGAAAAAATTTACTCCACCTTCAACTACACTGACCTGATATCAGCCGTTCGCCGACGGTTTTCTTCGTCATAAGAACGGCACCTTTATCAAGGGAGTGATGATGAAAGCGTTTAACTATCAGCAGGATTTTAAACATATCAATTTTCGACAGCATCCTGAGCTTTATCAGGTGGGTCGCGGCGAACAGGGAGTGTTGATGGTTGAACCTTATAAGTCAGAGATTTTGCCGCATTGGCGATTTAAAACGCCCAAGATTGCAAAAACCTCTGCGCTGGCCATTATGACGCTGTTTGAAAAGTATCGGCAAGATGATGATTTTGTTGGAATGGATATGGCACGAAAATTCATTCAAATGGGCTATACCCGCGCTCGCCGCTATGCCAATTATCCCGGCGGCCGCAAATATGCCGAGGATAAAACCCTCAATGCGCGCAATATTGATGATGAAAAAGCCGCCTCGGCGGCGATATTCAAAAGCTACTGGGACCAACTGCGCGCAGACGCGGACTATATCAAACGCAAGAAAGCCCACCAGCAGCAGTATGGTTGATAGGGGAGAAATCTCCCCCTACACCGCTCAATAATCCTAAAATCGTAAACGCCTGCGCAAACCTCAGCTTTTCTTCTTACCGGAAAGCGCGGTCATTGAGACCCCTAAAAATACCAGTACCAGCCCGCCAATAAATAGTGAAGAGAGATGACTGCCGAGAATAGCCACTGAGGCAGCAGCCCCGATTAACGGCACGCCGAGGGTGAAGTTTGACATAGCAAACACGCTAATCCGCCTGCCGTGTTCGGTTGAAATAACAAAGCAAACCGAGGTCGCGACCGGGCCAATAAAAAACAGCAGCCAAAGCAGGTGCGGTGTGAGCACAATGGCGGAGGGAGAGCCGTCAATCACTGCCGCAAACAGCGTGAGCGGAACGGTCGCGAGCAGCATCTGCCACGGTGCCAGTGACAGCGGCGTATCAGTCCACTGATGATGGCGCACATGAACGATAACCAGCGACCACGAAATTGCGCCAATAATCAATAAACTACAGCCTATCATTACGCCCGGTTTGCTCCAGTCCATCTCGGCAGGAGAACAAATCATCGCGATACCTATCAGCCCGGTAATCAAGGCAATAATCTGTAATTTCGAGGGGGCGTTGCGCATCAAAAGCCATGAGGTCAGGATCCCCCACAGCGGTGTCGTGTAGGCCAGCAGCACCGCATGACTGGTATCCGTGTGCTGCATCGCAATCATGCCCAGACCGGTAAAAACCATCATCTGCAACACGCCCACACTCGCAACCACCGGCCAGTCGGCACGCGAAGGAAAGCGCAGTTTTCCGCGAGCGGCGACAAACAGAAACAAGCACAGCCCGGCAGAGCCAAAACGTATCGCCGCCAACCACAGAGGTGGGACAACGTTTAGCGCCAGCTTGGTCGCAGGCCAGCTCAGCCCCCAAAGCACCACCATCACGACCAGCCAGACCAGGGTTGCAGGCCGCGTTGGGTGACCCACCGCATTGTTTACAGGTTCGTTGTTTAACGTACTCATGGCGCGCTCTCGGGATAAAGGTTGTCGATGAATTATTTTATTAAACGGCGCGAAAAAAAACTGTTCTCATTTTTCCCTCTGGTGCTATTTTAAGGGTAAATTTTCCTCATAATTGATGATTTAAGATTATTTATGTCTCTAGATAAAATAATATTAGATGAAACCAGTCTGCGTATTCTTGACGTATTGCAGCAAAACGCCGACATCAGCAACGCCGAGCTGGCAGAAATTGTCGGTCTTTCGGTTTCTCCGTGCTGGCGACGGGTGGCGGACATGCGCGATAAAGGTATTATTCGCGGATCGGCCATGTTGGTTGACCCCTTGGCTTTAGGGCTGGCGGTCAACGTTTTTGTGCATGTTTCTCTCAAGCAGCAGGACAAAGATTCACTGAAACGCTTTACCGATTCGGTCAGTGAGCGCCCAGAGGTGATGGAGTGTTATCTGATGACCGGGGAATCCGATTTCATGCTGCGGGTCGTGGTTGAAAACTTGCAAAAATATCAGGCACTGATGATGGACTGCCTCACGCAAATTGACGGGGTGGCCAGCATTCGATCAAGTTTTGCCCTAAGCCAAGTGAAATACACCACCGCCCTGCCGACGCAGCACCTGCGGGAGTAGCCAGTGTGGCTGATAAATGCCTCTTGCCGAGATAGTGGTCTACTGAAACTGTATAAATCTGGCTCTTTAAATAAAGCCACTTGAGTCATACAGTCTTTATAAATTCCAACGTTCTCGAGAGGTTAGTATGTCCAATACGCTAAACAGTTTTAACCAGCCCGTGGGTTTGCCGATATCCGACTGGCAGCCACGTCCGCTGCCTGAACGCATTGTCATGGAGGGCAGGTTCTGCCGCCTGGAACCTTTAAATGTCGACCAGCACGCCGCCGACCTCTGGCAAGCCTGGAGCACGGCGGATGACCAACGCGGTTGGACCTACCTGAGCTGTGGTCCCTTTAACAACGAAGCCGACTACGGCGCTTATCTACAAACTGCCGCCAGCAGCCCCGACCCGATGCATTACGCGGTGATAAATCTCGACAGCAACCAGGCAGAGGGCACGATTTCTCTGATGCGCATTGATGCGCCAAACGGCGCCATTGAAGTGGGGTTTGTCGTATTTTCTCCCCTTCTCCAGCGCACCGTGCAGGCGACTGAGGCGCACTACTTGCTGATGAAATATGCTTTTGAAACCTTAGGTTATCGCCGCTATGAGTGGAAATGTGACAGTTTGAACGCCCCTTCTCGTCGCGCCGCACAGCGCTTAGGCTTCACTTTTGAAGGTCAGTTTCGGCAGGCCGGCGTTTATAAGGGAAGAACTCGCGATACCGCATGGTTTTCAATTATCGACAGCGAATGGCCCCTGGTGAAAGACGCGTTTGAGGCGTGGCTCGCACCGAATAATCTTCAACAAGGCGTCCAGCAAAAGAGTTTGGCAGCCCTGCGTGAAGAACGCAGGTAGCAGTAAGGAAAATCCTTCAATTGAGCGGTGACGCCGATTTCACACAGTGCTAAGGATAGTGCTAAGGTATGGGGTCACGTTCTCTGAGGCTGCGATTTTTAAAATGTCTGGAAAGAAAGCCACACTGGTAGGTTTGATGGCCATCGTGTTCTTTAGCGCCGTTGCAGGCCTGATCCGCGGCGTTTCCGAGGGATTAGGCCCGGTTGGCGGCGCGGCGATGATTTACAGCCTGGCATCCGTGCTGCTGGTGTTTACCGTGGGATTTCCCGATATCCGGAAATTCCCCCGCGCCTATCTTTACCTCGGCAGCCTGTTGTTTGTCAGCTATGAAATCTGTCTGGCGCTTTCACTCGGCTTTGCCCTCACCCGCAGTCAGGCCATTGAAGTCGGCATGGTTAATTATCTGTGGCCAAGTATGACGATTTTAATGTCCGTACTGTTTAAGCAACAAAAAGCCAGCCTGTATATTATCCCGGGGATGTTGCTCTCATTTATCGGCCTGTGTTGGGTGCTGAGTGGCGATAACGGGCTTTCCGTGACGTCAATCTGGGCAAATGTAAAAACCAATCCACTCAGCTACGGTCTCGCGTTCGCCGGTGCTTTTATCTGGTCTTTTTACTGCATTTTGACCCGTAAAAAAGCCGAGGGTAAAAACGGTATCACGCTGTTTTTTATTCTGACCGCCCTCACTTTATGGCTTAAGTATGCCTTTGGGGCTTCGGTGCCGATGAATTTTAGCGCCCATACGCTGGTCAGTCTCGTGCTGGCGGCGGGGGCGCTAGGCTGTGGTTATGCCGCCTGGAATATAGGGATTTTGCACGGTAACGTCGCGATACTTGCCACAGCGTCCTACTTCATTCCCATTTTTTCTTCCGCTCTGGCGGCAATAATCCTCAATGCCCCGCTGGCCACTTCCTTTTGGCAAGGTGCGGCAATGGTGAGTATTGGCTCGCTAATTTGTTGGCGCTCGACGCGGGGTAATACTCCCCCCCCGTTGGCGACCCACGTGGACAACGCGTAAACGATGAAAACCCTAAAATAGGCACGCATTCGATGAGCTACAGGCTGGTCATTTTCGACTTTGATGGCACCCTCGCCGATACTTTTCCGGTTTTTGCAGAAAATTATCCCGCTATCGCCGAGCGCAATGGTTTAAAACAATTCGCTAATGATGAGGTCAATGCCCTGAGGAGTATGAGCACCCAGCAAATCCTTCGCAGCATTAATTTGCCGCTATGGAAGCTGCCTCGGGTGACATTGGACTTTAGGAATGCGATGAACAATAACGCCGCGTCTATTCAACCGTTCGCCGGCATTATCGAGAGCCTGACTGCCCTGCGTGAAGATGGACTGCGGCTGGCATTGACCAGCTCAAACTCAGAGGCCGTGGTACGTACAGTACTCGGCGCGCAGATTTGTAAAGACTTTGAGCGTATTGACTGCGGCGCCTCAATATTTGGTAAAGCGAAGAAAATCAGCAGAATCATCAAGAGTCTTAAAATAGCCTCAAGTGAAGCTATTTATATTGGTGATGAAACGCGCGATGCTAAAGCCGCCGAAGAGGCCAATATTGCCTTCGGAGCCGTCGCGTGGGGCTATACGCGCATCGAAACGTTACAGACCACGCACCCGCAGGTCTGTTTCAGTCATCCTCGCGACCTGCAGAAGCTGAGGAAGACGTCCTAACCGTCGGTTGAACGGGTCAGGTGCTCCCATGCGTCAATTTCAGCCGCATAGGCCTGTAACTTTCCACGAACCAGCCCTAGCGCATCGCTTCCCAGCAGCAAGTGGGCAGGAGGCGCATCGCTGGCAATTACCGACAGCATTGCCCGTGCCGCTTTTACAGGGTCCCCAAGCTGCTTGCCGTTTTTTTCTTCACGAGCCTGACGAATAGGGTCAAATAAAGGGTCATAATCGGCCAATGTTCTTGGCGTGCGCACCATCGAACGACCTGCCCAATCGGTACGAAACGATCCTGGAGCAACCGCGGTCACGGCAATATTGAACGGCTTAAGTTCTTTAACCAGAACCTCAGAGATGCCTTCCAGCGCGAACTTACTGCCGCAGTAATAGGCAATGCCCGGCATGGTAATAAAGCCGCCCATCGAGGTGATATTGAGAATATGCCCGCGACGACGTTGGCGCATAAACGGCAGCAGCGCTTTAATCATCGCCACCGCGCCAAACACGTTGACGTCGAACTGGCGCTTCATTTCTTCCAGCGCCGATTCCTCCATCACACCTTCATGACCATACCCTGCGTTGTTAACCAGCACATCAACGGGGCCAACGCTGGCCTCCACGTCGGCAACAATATTGTCGATGGCGGCAAAATTGGTCACATCTAGAATACGGGCAAAGGCGCGCGTTGAGTCGAGTGATTCAAATTCCTTTTTTGCCGATTCACTGCGTACAGTGCCCACCACGCGATGCCCGTCGTTCAATGCTTCCTGAGCCAAGGCGCGACCAAATCCGCTGCTGACGCCGGTGATGAAAATAATTTTTGATGTGGACATAAAAAAACTCCTGCTTGTTAAGAGACATAGGCATACTATTCTCTAAACCGGTGAATTTTTAGGCCGATAACTCTCTTTTTATTGCCTATTCCTATGAGGCGGCATTCAAATGAACAATCCTGTAACGTCTGCCAATGATTGGGACGCAGACCAACGGCGCATGGTTTCGCTGCTGAGCACCCTCGCGCCAAAAGAAGGATATAATCTGACGTCTTTGCCGAGCGTGCGTTTTTTACGCTCAGACCGCCCTCTTGCACGCACGCCAGTGCTTTATGACCCGGGCATTATCATTGTTTGTCAGGGATGTAAGCGGGGGTATTTTGGTAATCAAACTTATGTGTATGACCAGCAGCACTATCTGGCCGTATCGGTACCGGTCCCCTTCGTCATGGAAACCGATGCCTCGCCGGAACAGCCTTTACTGGCCATCTATTTGCACCTGGATTTTCAACTGGCGGCAGAATTATTGATACAAATAGACCGAATGGGCGAATCTGCCAGCGTCTCGCCGCCCGAAAGCATGATTTCCAGCCCGATGGACGCCGAGATTAAAGCCTCGGTGCTTCACTTTTTAGAAGCCATGAACAAGCCGCTTGATGCTGCGATACTCGGGCCAGCGTTGCTGCGTGAGCTGTACTTTCGTGTTCTAACCGGTGCTCAGGGTCACGCTATGCGATCGGCATTAATGATGCACGGTCAGTTCGGTAAAATTGGCAAGGCGCTGCGCCGTATCCACGCTACCTATGCGGATGCGCTGAATCTCAACCAACTGGCGGGTGAAGCGGGGATGAGTGTGCCGACTTTTCACAGTTATTTCAAAGCGATAACGCAGACATCGCCCATGCAGTACGTGAAGTCGACGCGTTTGCATCAGGCGCGATTGCTGATGGTGAGAGAGGGAATAACGGCAGCAGTTGCCAGTCAGACCGTTGGCTATGAAAGCGCCTCGCAGTTCAACCGCGAGTTTAAACGCCTATTTGGACTGCCGCCGGCTGAAGAAACCCGCCGCATGCGAGAAAATTTCGCCGTGCCGCCGCTTCACGCTGGCTCGGAGTTTGTCTCTTCGCATTAGATAAAGAGAATGAGACAGGGATATGACGTTGGGCATCCAGCTATTGATGCTGGTGCAGGTCAGACTCTATTTGAGTGATTTTATACGACAGAAACAGGCAATACCCCATACAGCCAGCGGCCAGAAGCAGCTGTAAGATGAGTCCGGGAGAGCCAGATTCAGCATGAAAATAGTTCACCAAAGCGCAGAACGCGAGCACAACGCCGATGATACAAAACCAGCGTTTTAAGCTATCCATATTGCGAAGCCATTTGACTATTTCTTCGCGGTTTTGCTGTTTACTCATAAGGGCTCCTTTATTGCGTTTTTATCCCTTACTCATCCTCGGCCGTGAGGATCAAACTAGCGTCTCACGGCAAAAATAACCGTCGCGTTTATCACAAAACGTCTCGCACCCAGGCCCTATTTTGTAAAACCACGCGGTAGCCATCATGATCAATGAAGGTCTTGCCGGACACATCCCAGTAGGGATTAAAAGAAGCCACACAGGTGAATCCGACAGCCGCCGCGTTATCGCAAATCCTTTGCCACTCCTCGCCGTCTGGCAAATACAGCACTAACAAGTCTTCGGCCGACGGCTGCGGTTTTACGGGGTGCGAGTGGCAAACGGTGAATTCAAGATGCCACGCGAAATTCGAATGCCCCATCATGATCCCGCTAAATGATTGATGGTCTTTGAATTCCCCAATTTTCTCCAGGCCGAGTCCACGATGATACATTTCATAACTTCGTTGCAAATCAGCAACAGGCCTGGCGATACGTAAATGAAAAGGGGTCATAACAGTCCTTTGTCGTTGCGATGTGGGAATTAATGTGATCTTAAATCTAGCGCATTAATCCCATCAAGCCTTCAATTTCGCGATAAATTCCGACTTGCCTGGCGGCTTTTATAAATTAACCTCAATGACTTTTACCCCCACGCGCTTAGCCATTTTAATGCACTCTGCCGTGTCATCTCCGCCGGTAAGCGCCAAAATGATATCGGGCCTACAGTCGTCAAGCATAAAAAGATTGCGGCGAATTTCGGCGTGTCGTCCGTGCATTGCCCAGTTAGCAGGATATCGCACGACGTGAACGTCGGCGTCACGCGCCCAGCCTTCAATGCTGGCCCCCAACAGTTGATGGCCGCCGTGAATTAACACCTTTATTGGATGGGATTGGTGATATAAATCCAAGACCTGCGTCAGCGTATTGGTGTCGGCATAAAACCGACCCGCACAAATTAATACTCTCATCGTCGTTCACCTTAATACTTCGCCTTAGCCTGTTGTCTATCCTGCTGCTTTTAATCCGTTTTGAGTTTTTTAATCAATCGCCAAACATCATAAGCTGAGCAAATAAATACCGGAGCCTTGCAAATTTCAGTATTTATTTGTTTATATGAGACATCACCAGCTCAAAGTAATTAAATCACCCTCGATATCAACCAGAATATTTTTGTAATTATCAAGCTGCATGCCATCTTGACGATTTTTCAGACGATGACTGAATGACCCGACAGCAATAACTCGCATTCCAGCAGCAATGGCAGATTGTATTCCGCAATCTGCATCCTCAAAAACCAGGCAATCATCAGGTTGCACATCTAATAGTTGCGTGGCTTTCAGATAGGGTTCTGGGTCGGGTTTATCATTCCAAACATCTTCAGAGGTGATAACCAAGTCGGGTACGGACAGACCGGCACCGCGGATACTGGCAATGGCAACTTTCCAGGCACCCGAAGTCACGATAGCAATACGTTTTACGGGTATTTTCTTCATAAAATCCACTGCGCCAGCAACGGGACTGACATGACTTAACTCTTCTATGGCAAGGACTTTAATTTCCTCAATACAGTCTTCATTATGAAAATAGGGGGAAATCAGTTTCAGGGCTTCCTCAATATTTCTACCGTGTATCACCGAAAGAACATAATTAACATCTATATGGTTTTTTATCGCCCACCTAGACCAGAAGTTTTCTATAGATGAACATGAATCAACTAAGGTGCCATCAAGATCAAAAAGTACTGCTTTACATTTAACTTCAGGCATAATTACCTCAAAATAAAAAATTGTTTAGTTGTTTAGTTGTTTAGTTGTTTAGTTGTTTAGTTGTTTTACGAAGTAACTTACCCTCTTACCAAAATATACCCCCCACTGATTCAACTCCTCCTAAGTTATTTTTATCAACGGAGTAAATCCCAGCCTTTCCATATTGTTGCGCTTTCTTTGCCAATATGTGGGGATCTGTTTCCTGTTTATCTGTAAGTAATAATGAAACTAACATCGGCAGATTAACGCCGGTAACAATCGCACTATTTTTATTCTCAATAACAAACTGACCGGCAACATACAAATGACAACTGTATTCACCGGCAATTAAAAAAAGAACACCATTCTGAACATTAAGGTTATGAAGTACAGCTCTGTAACGAGCAACAAGTTCCTCCAGACTTTCACCATAATCAAAGTCTATTGCTGATACATTACTTGCATGGCCGACTGTATTATTTGCAACGTATAATAACTCCTTAGCAATTAAACCGTTAGAGGCAATCACTGTAGCTACTTTCATATATCCTCCGAAGTTCCCACCGTTTACAACGGTTTTAAATCTTCATTTCCTGCTATATGCGCTTAATATTACGCCTGAAATAAAATCATACCAATTTATTTAATCGGGTTTTATAGGGCAACCAACAAGAGCAAGTGAATTTTGTGATCAAGATTGACTTACAAATATAGTGCACTTGGTGCCCCACTCGCTGAAGTTAATTTTTTTAAAAACACAGGGTAATAAAATTTAACAAAGCGGCGTTTTTATATTTCTACCGCAAGCATTAACCGCCATAGATAAATTATACTCCCCCTAGAGTTTGCAACAGAACCACGTTATTCCGCACCCTTGGCTATAACATGTCGCTAGAATGTCAGACGGTTTATGCAAGCCGCTTCCCCTTTCCCGGGCAACAAACCTGGGTGAATGAAAGTGAAGCGGTATTAAGCACAGTTAGGCACCTGATGGTTTAGTTAAAAACGGTGATTTCCCTACGGTGAGTTATTCCCTTTAGTGCCACTGCTTGAAGCGACGCATATAGAACGTTTTCATTCCCTGCGCGACACAGCAGTAGGCAAATAATGTGCCTGCCAACCACGGGAAATACTCCCAAGGCAGCGCTTGAAGCCCGACCAGCGGTCCGAGAGGCGAAAACGGCACATATATACCCACGGCCATAATCAGCCCGGTCATCAACATCACCGGCAATGAAGCGGTACTTTGAATAAACGGTATTTTTTGTGTGCGCAGCATGTGCACGACCAGCGTCTGCGACAGCAAGCCTTCAATAAACCAACCAGACTGGAACAGCGTCTGCATATGTTCGCTATTTGCGCCGAACACGTACCACATCAGGGCAAAAGTGGTCATATCAAAGATTGACGACGTTGGCCCAATCCACACCATAAAGCGTCCAATGTTTCTGGCATCCCACTTGCGTGGTTTTTCCAAAAACTCCTTGTCGATGGTGTCCCAAGGCAGCGCCAGCTGTGAAATGTCATACATCAGATTTTGCAGCAGCAGCTGAATTGCCATCATCGGCAAGAACGGAATGAAAGCACTGGCGACCAAGACCGAGAACACGTTGCCAAAGTTGGAGCTGGCAGTCATATTCAGGTACTTCATGATATTGCCGAAGGTCTCGCGCCCTTTCAGCACGCCCTCTTCCAGCACCATCAGGCTCTTTTCAAGCAGAATAATATCTGCCGACTCTTTGGCAATATCAGTGCCGCTGTCTACTGAAATCCCGACGTCGGCGTCGCGCAGTGCCGGTGCATCATTAATGCCGTCGCCCAAAAATCCGACGGTGTGGCCGTTGGATTGCAGGGCCTTTAGCACTCTGGATTTTTGCAGCGGCGTCAGTTTGGCAAACACCGTGCGCTCTTCCACCAACACCTTGAGCGCCGCGTCATCGATACGTTCCAGCTGAGGCCCCAGTAGCGGCTCACCCGGTTCGAGTCCAACCTGACGGCAAATACGGGTGGTAACGACGGCGTTATCCCCTGTGAGCACTTTCACGGCAACGCCGATGCTGCGCAGGGCCGCAATGGCTGGACCTGCCGTTTCTTTCGGCGGATCCAAGAAGGTCAGGAATCCGCGAATAATCAGCGCTGACTCATCGCCGGTGGAGTATTGTTTTTTAGCCTCACTTTTGTGGATCTCACGCGTCGCCACCACCAGCACGCGGAACCCTTGCTTGTTGTAATCATTGGCCCTGTCCAGCAACGCCTCGCGATGTGCATCACTCAGCTCGACCCACTGATCGTTTTCTACCAGCCGAGTCGAAATGCTCAGCATCTCCTCCACGGCACCTTTACAGACCAACAGGTGATTGCCGCGCGTATCCTTAAGCACAATCGACAAGCGACGGCGGATAAAATCGAAAGGCATTTCGTCAACTTTGCTGAAACCCTGTGGTTTAACAAATTTTGGTTCGTTTTCAGAAAAATAAATAACCGCCTGATCCATCAGGTTTTTGATGCCGCTCTGGTGATAACTGTTGAGCCACGCCAGCGATAACACCGCCTCATTCTTCTGTCCCAGCGTATCAATATGATGCTCGAGGATAATTTTATCCTGCGTCAGCGTGCCGGTTTTATCGGTACACAGCACGTCCATCGCACCCAGGTTTTGAATAGCGTTAAGACGCTTAACCACCACCTTGCGCTTGGCCATCGCTACCGCGCCTTTTGCCAGGTTAGCGCTGACAATCATCGGCAGCATTTCCGGGGTCAGTCCTACTGCAACCGCCAGGGAAAACAGTAACGCATCCCACCATTCGCCTTTCATCACGCCGTTAATCAGAAACACCACCGGCACCATCACCAGCATGAACCGAATAAGCAGCCAACTGACGCTGTTGACGCCGCGGTCGAAGGCCGTTTGGACCCGCGTACCGACAATGGCTTTCGCCAGCGAGCCAAAGTAGGTGCGCGGGCCGGTCGCGACGACCACGGCTAATGCCGTGCCGCTGACCACGTTGGTGCCCATAAAACAGATATTGGGAATATCCAGCAGATTATCGTTTTCGCCAGACTCATCGCTGGCGGACTTCTGTGCCACATCACCCAGCGTGTCATATTTCTCGACCGGCAGTGCTTCGCCTGTTAATACCGCCTGGCTGATAAACAAGTCTCGAGATTCAATTAACCGCACGTCGGCGGGGATCATATCGCCGGCATACAACTGAACAATATCGCCCACCACCAGTTCACGCATCGGTATTTCACGCAGCTTGCCCACTTCACCAAGGTGCTTGCGACGCAGTACCGTCGCGGTGGTACGTACCATGGCTTTCAGCGCTTCCGCCGACTTCGCCGAGCGGTGTTCCTGCCAAAAACGAACCAGTCCACTGAGGCTAACCATGGTGCCGATGATGATAACCGTGGTCAGATCTCCGTCCTCGCCGTGGTGGATGGGCAGCCAGTAGTCGGTGACAAAACTGATGCAGGCCAGCATGCCCAAAATGTAAATAAACGGGTTGTTGAAAGCCTTGATTAACTGGATAAGTGCATGAGGTGGCCGGTCGTGTGCGACTTCGTTATAGCCATCCTTTTCCAGACGGTCGGTTGCGCTGGCGTTTAGCAGTCCTTCTTTGGTGGTATTAAGGTTGAGCAGCGTTACCGCAACGCCGTTCTTGGCCTCTTGGACGGCACGCATGGAAAGGCCGTTGGACTTACGATTTTTGTTATCGCGTTGTTTTTTCTCTACAACATTATTTTTTTGTACGGTCATGATAGTACTCCTGTCGCCACGCAATGAAGATGAAGTTAACGGCAGATGCCAAATTTTTGGCAGCCAAAACTATTTCTCATCGCTCAGGCAATCGGTGTTGTAATATATGTGGTGCAAAACTTCCGCCCATTTATTAATAAATAAATAGACTGGGAGATAATTAATTTATTTTATTTACGTGCAGGCGAAATCGGCGTTTTGAAAAACACGGAATATTCTCGTGACATAAATAATGGCAAATTCAGTACGGCTCGCTAAAGCTAAATTAATCCCATAAGAGGAATTCAGGCTTTATATCAGGCCGCAGACTGAATCAGGCAGAGAAGCATCGACTTTGTGGGTCTTCGCTGTCGGAAAAGGAGCAACGTTGTTCAAGCTGGAAGGTGACAGGACTGACGCGCCAGTTGATTACACGATGATTTAATTGGCTGATTTTACGCAAAAATGTCAGATCATCGCACTTTTTATACTCAGCCTGCGCCCTGTCTCGGGACGGCCGAACGCGCAACGTTAACGTTGACATCTTGACGATTGGGAAAAGAGTAGATTTGACGTTCATAACACACCTCTGGACCGTAATAATTCAGGTTGAGGTGAGGTAACACAAGAGCGTTAGGCTCCGGCGAAGCACACCAAAACGATGAAACGATCACAGTCAATTTCATATTTAATATTCCGAATCGCTTTAGAAGCGATATTCGGGAAGCTACTCGATACAGTGTCCATTAGGCTCTTATGTTGAGTTAAGAAAGGCCGCAACTTCCGGCCCGTGCAATTTACCCACGACATATAACATTGTCAATAAGTAAAGTGAGATTAAATGTTCTTATTTATATTTCAGATAGAATTTAGGATAAAGTTTCAGATAGCAATTTAGCAGAATAATAGTTTCTCAATATTTCCGCGTTAGTGTATTGAAGACAACCCGGCGGCAGCAATCCGCCAAGGGTCATACAAAAAGCATATCGCCATACAGTGTTTCCCTCTTATGCAGTAAAAAAACGCGCTTATATACTCGCGATATGCTGAGCTGGCCAAACATGGGATTAAAAATGCTTGCTGGAAAAAGAAGTCCACGGGACGCGATAAAGGTTTCAACCATTGGCAGCCGGGCGTGGCTGGTTGAGGCGCCGGGCAAATTCGACCTGCCTTCACAACGACGAATATGGTCCCTCGCGGCTTCACTGCGGCAGTGGACAGACGTTGAATCGCTGATCCCAGGCGTCACCAATCTGCTGGTGGTTTTCCGCCAGACGCCGATTGACTACGACGCCACCCTGCTGATGCTGCAAAATCAATGGCAGCAGGCGCAGGACGTGATGCCTGACGGGAAACTGATTGAAATTCCGGTAATTTACGGCGGTAAACATGCCACCGACCTTGAGGACGTTTGTCATCACAGTGGGCTTTCGGCCACCGAGGTCGTGCGTCGCCATCATCAGGCAACCTACACTGTTTTTGCCCTCGGCAGCGCCCCGGGTTTTGCCTATCTACACGGCCTTGACCCCGCCCTCGCCACGCCGAGGAAAAATATTCCCTCACTTAATATGCTTAAGGGTACCGTAACCATCGGCGGTGAACAGACCGGCGTTTCAGCGTTGACCGGTCCTAACGGCTGGAACGCCATCGGCTTCGCCGAGATTGACGTTTTTGACCCGACCGCAGAACCTCCTGCATTAATGACGCCGGGCGATACGGTTCGTTTTGTGCCCGCAAGGATTGAGCTGTGATTGAGATGATTAAAACGGGTGCGCTAAACACCGTACAGGATTTGGGTCGCAGAGAATTTCGCCATCTTGGCGTGTCGATTGCTGGCGTGATGGACCCGCTGGCGCTGCGTGCCGGCAATATTTTATTGGGCAACGATGAAAACGCGGCCGCAATAGAAATTCAACTCTTCCCCTTTCGGGTGCGTTTTTTAGGTGATACCAACATTGCCATCACGGGTGCAGACTGCCGCGCACGGCTAGATGGCGCAGAACTGCCGCCGTGGTGGGGCTGTTCGGTTAAAAAAGGACAAGAGCTGGAACTGTCTTTCCCTCGCCAGGGCGCACGCTGCTATCTGTGCGTCGCCGGAGGAATTGATGTGCCACTGGTGCTGGGCTCGCGCAGTACCGCCCTGCGCGGCAGCTTTGGCGGACACTGTGGAAGATCGCTGCAAACGGGCGACGTCCTTCCACTGGGGGAAACTCAGGCACCGCCGCTGTGCGCTGAGGGTGTAGGGATTGTGCCGCCGCAGATTGCCATGCCGGAGCTGTTTCCCAGCCGTGCCGACGGCGTGGTGCAACTGCGGGCTATTCCAGCCGGAGAGTACGCGCTTTTTTCGGCCGACCACGCACGCTTCTGGTCGCAGTGCTGGAAAGTCTCAGTGCACAGCAATCGCACCGGCTATCGCCTGTCCGGTGAGCCGATAATACCTTCGCAAACCCTCGAGATGCGCTCCTATGGGTTAGTGCCCGGCGTGGTGCAAGTCCCTCCGGCGGGAGAACCGATAGTGCAACTGAGTGATGCCAACACTGCCGGCGGCTATCCCAAAATAGCGGGTATTATTGAAGAGGATTTATGGCGGCTGGGGCAGGTTCAGGCCGGAGAGTCGATTCAACTCATTCAGTGCGATGCTCACGAAGCCATTCGCGTGGGTGATGAAATCAGGCTCTGGCTAAATCGCCTGTCTGTGCAGTCTGCCAGACTGCAGGTGAGCTAATAAAAAGGGACCCGCCAGGGTCCCGTTTTTCATTCTCTCTTCTATAAGGCTTATACCATGCTTTCGCAAAAAGCGGCGATGCGGTCGCAGCCTTCCTTGAGCATCTCCATGCTGGTGGCGTAAGAAAGACGGAAGTAAGGGCTCATGCCGTAGGCCGCTCCCTGCACAGTCACGACGTGTTTTTCTTCAATCAATGCCATCACAAAATCTGCATCGTTGTTAATCTTGCGGCCACCGGCAGTGGTCTTGCCGATAAAGGCGGCAATATTGGCGAACAGATAAAAAGCCCCCTGCGGCTTATGGCAACTCAGGCCTTCAAGGGTAGAAAGACGTTCAAGCACGTAATCACGGCGCTGACGATAAATCTCGGCACGCTCTTTAAGCAG
Source organism: Rouxiella sp. S1S-2 (assembly GCF_009208105.1). Lineage (NCBI taxonomy): Bacteria > Pseudomonadati > Pseudomonadota > Gammaproteobacteria > Enterobacterales > Yersiniaceae > Rouxiella > Rouxiella sp. S1S-2. The sequence continues at coordinate 2,161,014 of NZ_WFKL01000001.1, read as the reverse complement.
GCTTTGCGGGCCATCGAGCACCGCCACGGCGGCAGCTTGCGTCAAGGTCGTCACCCCGCCGCTGTTTTGCGTATTCACATTACTCATGGCTTTAATCAGCTCTGTAGGTCCGCCGCAAAAGCCGAGACGCCAGCCGGTCATGGAGTAGGCCTTGGACACGCCGTTAACGGTCAATACGCGGTCAAACAGCCGCGGCTCCACCTCTGCCAGCGTGTAAAACGTCACCTCGTCATAAATGAGATGCTCATAGATGTCATCGGTCATTATCCACACGTTGGGATGGCGCAACATGACGTCGGCGATAGCCTGAATCTCGGCGCGGGTGGCCACAGAACCGGTTGGATTACTGGGATAATTCAATAACAACCATTTAGTTTTAGGCGTAATTGCCGCTTCTAAATCTGTAGGGTAAGGCTTAAAACCGTTCTCCTGCGGACAGGCGACAGGAACAGGCGTCCCCCCGGCAAACTTGACGATATCGGCATAGCTTATCCATGAAGGCGTCGGGATTATCACTTCATCCCCGGCATTAATGGTCGCCATCATGGCGTTAAAGATAATCTGCTTGGCTCCGCCGGCGGTAATTATCTGCGACACGTCGTAGTCAAGATTGTTATCACGCTTAAATTTACGCGCAATGGCCGCGCGCAGCGTTGGCGTACCGTCAGTCGGCGGATAACGCGTGTCACCGCCGAGCGCGGCGGCATAGGCAGCCTCAATCGCGTGCGGCGGCGTAGGGAAATCTGGCTCGCCGGTTGAGAGCGTAACCACGCTCACGCCCTGCGCAGCAAGGTCGCGCGCCTTTTGTGTCATAGCAACGGAGGCAGAAACAGTAACATTCTTCAAGCGATCGGCGATATCAGGCATGGTGCTGGGATTCCAAAGTCATAGCATCCGACTGCCGCGATGAAGGCGTGCCATCCAGTCTGGCGGCGGCGAAAGTCAGTGAGGGTTGAGGGAAGACCAAGTGTCCGACCTAGAGTAATGACAGCGGGACGCGGTAGCCAATAGCGCTTTGTTTTGAGGGTATAACACAAACCGATAGATGAGGCGTTTACTCAGCCATTGGGCACCCGTTGACGACACACTCGCAACACCAACTGCCGCAGCCAGCGGTGGGCCGGGTCAACCTCTGAGCGCGGATGCCACATTTGCGAAATAGTGATGATGTGGGTTTTTACCGGCAGCTCGAAAATGTAAAGCGCAGGTGCCTCACCTTGAGGTTGAATATTGACAAAAGAGGCAGGCACCAACGCCACCAGGTCGGACGCCCGAGCAACCGCTATAGCCGCGGAGAAGTTAGGGACTATCGCGGCAACCTTGCGTTGCAGACCCCGTTCGGCCAGCCCTTGATCCACCGGACCGGTTTTTTCTCCCCGCCGTGAGGCCACGACGTGTGCAAAGTCCACATACCGTTCGGCGGTCACCGTAGGGTAATCTTCAAACGGATGCCCTTTTCTGACCACGCCAACAAATCGGTCTCTAAATAGCGCCTGCAGCCGTATTTCTGGCCCCATCTCCCCGAGCACGCCTATTTCGAGACTCACCAGCCCTTCGCGCAGATATTTTGCACTTTTCTCCGGCTTTGGCATAAAACATAAACAGACTCCTGGAGCCTCTTTTGCCGCCGCCGCAATCAGCGCCGCGCCAAATGCCTGTACAAAACCATCGTTGGCACGCAGGGTAAAGGTTTGGCGCAGCGTCGATAAATCAAGCTCAACCAACTGAGGGTGAAGCACTGCCCGTGCCTCTGAAACAGCGCGCTGAGTGCGCTCGCGTATAGCTTCGGCATAGGGCGTCATCACCATATTCCGGCCTGCGCGCACCAGCAGCGGATCGCCCGTCACACTGCGCAGGCGGCCCAGCGTGCGGCTCATCGCCGAAGCGCTAAGATGTAAACGCCGCGCCGCGCCGGCCACGCTTGCTTCGGCCAGCAGCGCGTCGAGCGCAATGAGTAAGTTAAGGTCGGGTTCAGTCATCACTCATCGTATCCCTTGGTAGACAATCATGGAAGGCGTTTGATGCAGCTTATAAATGCAACCGTTGCGTCTTCCGCCCTATATCGAGGGTGACTATAGTCATTGCATTGCCAATCGGGTAATTAATAACTGAGGTTTTTTACAATGGTGTTATTTTCCGACCAACCTGGGGATGAAGGACTGCCCGGTCAACAGCGGCTTTTAGCCATGGCGGCCGTAATGACCACCACTACCATGGCAGTATTCGACGGCTCTATCGTCAACATTGCCCTGCCGCGAATTGCTCAATCGTTAAACGTTTCAGCATCTGACGCAGTATGGGTGGCTAATGGTTACCTGCTCTCTGCTGCCATGACGTTGGCAATTTTTGCCGCGTTAGCCAGTCGATTTGGCTTTCGTACCCTGTTTATTTTAGGTCTTATCGTGTTCACGCTGGCGTCTCTTGGCTGTGCCCTTTCCTCTTCGCTTGATATGTTGATCGGAATGCGACTGCTGCAGGGCATTGGCGGCGCAGCGACGCTGAGCATTGCGCCGGCTGTCCTTCGTCAGTCTTTCCCAAACCGTTTGCTGGGACGAATATTGGGGATCAATGCGCTATTGATTGCCACCTGTACCGCTGTCGCGCCCATTTTTGGCGGCACGCTATTAACGGTACTGGGATGGCAATGGCTGTTTGCCATTAATATTCCGCTGGGTGCGATGGCTATATTACTGGCACTTCGCGCCATTCCGGCAAATCGTCCACAGACTAAAGAGCCTTTCGATTTTGCCGGTGCACTGTTATCTGCCGTGGCGCTGGGTGCGCTGGTGATGGCCGCCAGTAGCTTTTCACACACTCAGAGCGAGGATGCAATGATGGCGGCAGCCGCTTATGGCGCAACGGCCGTGGTGGCCGGTTGGGCGTTTGTCTGGCAACAGCGTCGAGCCGTAAAGCCTTTGCTGCCGCTTGGAATGTTTGCGTCGGCGCGGTTTTCGCTGGCGGCGTTAACCTCTTTGTCTTCGTTTGTCGGTCAGGGGATCACTTTCGTGGCACTGCCGTTTCTGTTCCAAAGCGTTTATGGCTACAGTGCGTTTGGTTCAGCACTGCTTTTTACGCCTTGGCCGATAGGCATTATTCTGGCCGCGCCCTATGCGGGAAGGCTTTCAGATCGCTATTCACCGGCATTAATCTCAACCGTGGGATTGGGCCTCTTTACGCTCGGGCTGGTGCTGCTGGCAGTACTGCCAGACAACCCGGCCTACTGGGATATTGGTTTGCGCAGTTTGCTGTGCGGGATAGGATTCGGCTGTTTCCAAAGCCCCAACAATCGCGAAATGCTGTCCAACGTCTCACGGGAGAACAGCGGCTATGCGTCGGGCGTTTTGGCGATAATGCGCACGCTCGGCCAATGTCTTGGCGCGGCGTTGGTCGGCGTTATTCTTTCAATCTCTATGCATTCAGGCGGTGTATTTATCTCAAATGCGCTAACTGAAGCACAGGGCGTAAGCACGAGCCTGTGGGTGGCGGTGGCGGCAACCATTTTTGCCTTCATTATCAGCATAAATCGTCTGCGCAAGGCCAGGATCAGCGAAAGCGCCTAACTGAATCCGCCAGTTTTTGCGCACTAGCCAGCACGCTGCAGCCGACACTCACTAGACGACTGGTCTAGTGAGTGATATTATCGCTCGGATGTTGGAGGCCAAGGGCTTCACCAGCGTAGGGCTCAACGAGCTTCTGCAAACTGCCGGTGTGCCCAAAGGGTCGTTCTATCACTATTTCAAGTCAAAAGAACAATACGGCCAGGCACTGCTGGAGGACTACTTCCACAACTATGTTTCTGAACTCGAACTGATATTTTCCAACCTGGCCATCAGCGGGCGCGACCGGCTAATGTGCTACTGGCAAAACTGGCACGACCGCTACTCTTACGACATTACCTCAAACCAGTGTGAAGCGCTGGAGTGCCTGGTGGTGAAGCTTAGCGCCGAAGTGGCGGATCTCTCTGAAGGAATGCGCCTTACCCTGCGCGACGGCACCGCACTTTCTCAGGCAATGATTGCCACGCACGCCATCCTCAGCATCGATTGATTCAGTCATAAGGTCCGACCCCGTAAAACATCACGCGGCCCCTTTGCGCAGCGTGATGTTTAAAAGATCCTCAGTTCCCCACTGACCTGGATCACACTCCAGAAAGTATTACAAAAGTTTTGTTGCCCCTCGGCGCCCACCTCTCCTATACCTCTTAATGAACTGGATTCTTGAATTTATCATTTATTTTTACCTCGTTAAGGATTAGCGCGCTGAGTCTGACGTTGCCGAAAACGGCAGTAAAAGGAGGTCAACATGTTCAGTCAGGTAGAGAACTGCGGCGAACTTCGCGCGGAGAAAATCGATAAAATGCAGCAACTGACGGCCACGCCTGTGGTCATTGTCGGCGGCGGCATCAACGGCATCAGCACCTTCCGCGAACTGGCGCTGCAGGGCATTCCTGTGGTGATGATTGAACAGGGAGACTGGTGCCAGGCCGCCAGCGGTGCCCTCTCGCGGATGATCCACGGCGGACTGCGCTACCTCGAAACCGGTGAGTTTACCCTCGTCAAAGAGTCGGTTCAGGAGCGCGACCGGCTACTGAAAAACGCACCACACTATGTTCACCCCCTGCGCACAACGGTGCCCATCGACAGCTGGAGCGGCGGGTTGATTAATGCGGGTAAACGCTTTTTGCGCCTCAGCGAACGTCCCTCCCGTCGCGGCGCATTAATCATTAAGACCGGCCTATCAATGTACGACCTTTATACCCGTCAACACGGCTCAATGCCCCGCCACCAACTCAATAGCCAACGCGCAACGCAGCAGCGCTGGCCAGACTTCGCCCATTGGGTTAAATGCAGCGCCACGTATTATGACGCCTGGATAAGTCAGCCCGAGAGGTTGGGAATTGAGCTGATTAACGACGCCGAGCAGGCTAATCCACAAGCGCTGGGTTTAAATTATGTAAAACTCATCGCCAGCGATGGTGAGACCCTCACGTTGCAGGACACACTCAGCGGGCAGCAGTTTAGGCTACGTCCGCACGTGGTGGTCAACGCGACCGGAGCCTGGATAGACAGACTGAACAGTACGCTGGTACAGGGTCGGTCGGCTAAGAAACTGATTGGCGGTACTAAAGGGTCGCACCTGATAGTTCGCCATCCGCCGCTGCTGGCCGCCCTCAACGGTGAAATGGTTTATTACGAAAATCAGGAAGGTCGGGTTTGCATCATGTTTCCGTGGTTTGGCAACGTGCTAGTCGGCTCGACCGATATCCGCATTGATAATCCTGACGACGTGATTTGTGAAGCCGACGAGCAGCGCTACATCCTCGAATCACTGAAATTTATCTTTCCAGAGTTTACGATTAACGACAGCGACGTACTGTATACCTTCAGCGGCGTGCGCCCCCTGCCCGCCAGCGACAGCACGCTAAACGGTCGGATCTCGCGCAATCACTCTTTGGTTCTGCTGCCGCCAGAAGCCGGTCGCGACTATTCTACCCTGTGTCTGGTGGGCGGAAAGTGGACCACGTTTCGCCGATTTGGCGAGCAGGCGGCAGATAAAGTGTTAAACCTGCTTGGCGAAAAACGCCGAGTGTACACTGAAGATCTGGCTATCGGCGGCGGAAAAAATTACCCCGCCGACGAAAAAATGGCTGATTGGGTACAGCGTATTAGCCAGCAGACCGACCTGGGGAATGCGCGCATCAGTCAACTACTTACCCGTTACGGTACAGCCGCCGCCGACATTGCCGCGTTTATGACGCTTGACGCTGACAGTCCGCTCGAACACTTCCCTGAGTACAGCCGCAACGAGCTGCGTTATCTCATTCAGCATGAGCAGGTACAAACGCTCGAAGACCTGCTGGTGCGCCGAACGCCGATGGCGATTGGCGGACAACTGACCCAAGCGCGCGTGTCGGAAGTGGGTAAATTATTGGCTGCCGAACTTGGCTGGGACTCGGCGAGCAGCGCCCAACATCTGCAAACAACGCTTTCACGCCTTGCCAGCCTTCACGGGCTGACCGGGCTTTACCCTACGCATCTCAATGAGGGCCATCTTCATGTCAGCAACGAATAAGGTCAGACTTAACCGTTTATTTACTAACGGAAAGTGTCTGGATGTCGCTATCGACCACGGCATTGCCAACGAGCCAGACTTTCTGATTGGGTTGGAGGACATCAGCAGCGTGATGACCAGCCTGATTGCCGCACAGCCGGATGCCATTCAGGTCAACTACGGGCAAGCAGATTTATTGCAGTATGCGGCACAGAAAAAACCGGCACTGGTTATGCGCACAGACGTAGGTAATGCCTATAACGCCGCGCGCCACCGCGAAATGTGGGCAGTATTGCACAATCCCGATGCGCCTATTCTCGCCGCCCTACAAATGGATGCCGCCGCCGTGGTCGTGAACCTGTACATGATCCCCGACGAACCCGGCATTTTCCGCCAGTGTGTCGAAAACATTGGTCGCCTGCGCCACGCCTGTGAAAAATACGCCATGCCGCTGATGGTTGAACCCTTGGTCATGGCCCCCGCCGGCCAGGGTGCCGCCTATGGATCGCTCGGCGACGTCAGCAGAATTGTGCCATTAGTGAGACTGGCGCGCGAATTAGGGGCCGACATTATCAAGGCCGACCCGACCGAAAACGTCGAAGATTTTCATCTCGTGGTCGAGGCGGCACGCTGCCCAACGCTGGTGCGCGGCGGCGGCAAAGGGGAACTTTCTGCCGTGCTGGACAAAACCGCCGCGCTCATGGCGCAGGGCGCGTCGGGCATGGTCTATGGCCGCAACGTGTATCAGCACAGCAATCCTTCACAGGTGGTCAAGGCGCTGATGGCTATCATTCATCAGGGCGCGAGCGGCGCCGACGCGCTGGAAATTTATCAGCGCTACTGATGAAATTTCCCCCTCGTTATTGTCGTGGAGTCACGCTATGAGTCAATGCCTGTTGGGGATCGACGCGGGTAATACCATGATTAAAGCGGTGCTGTTTGACCTGCAGGGCAGAGTGCTGTCTGTCGCGGAATGTGCAGGCGAAACCCACCAGCCGCAGCCGGGTTTCGCCGAGCGGCCGCTTGAGGATATTTACCACGGCGTAACGCGCGCTATCCGCGACTGTCTCGCTCAGGCAGCGCAGCATAACTTGCAGGTGATTGCGGTCGGTGCCGCCGGTCACGGTAACGGACTTTATGCGCTCGACAAACAGCGTCGGCCGCTGCTGGGGATCCAGTCTATCGATCATCGCGCCGCTGCCCGCGTGCACGAGCTGGAAACTGACGGCAGCGACCATGCTATCTATCAGCGCTCCTTGCAAAAACCCTGGCCCGCTGCCACGCCAATCCTCTTAAGCTGGCTCAAACGCCACCGGTTCGACCTTTATCACCAATTGGGACACGTGCTGTTTGCCAAAGACGTTATCGTCCATTTTCTCAGCGGTGAAATCTCTGGCGACTATTCGGACGCCGCCGGAGCTGGCCTGCTTTATTACGCCCATAGAAATTATGACTCCGAGCTGATGGCGTTGTATGACATCGCCGACGCCCTGCCTTTACTGCCGCCGCTGCATGAATCCTGTGAAGTGGTCGGTACGGTGACCCAAAAAGCCGCCGCGCTGACCGGCCTGACCGTGGGAACACCGATAGTTGCCGGCATTTTCGACGTCGTTGCCAGCGCGGTCGGTTCTGGCGTAGTCAACACCGGCGAGGCCTCCATTGTCGCGGGAACCTGGAGCATTAATCAGGTGGTGGTTGATAAACCGGACTATTTACGGCCAGTCTTTATGAATTCGGTCATTGAATGCGACCGCTATATGGCAATTGAAGCCAGCGCCACCTCGGCGGCCAATCTTGACTGGTTCCTGCGCGAGTTTGACGACGGTCGAGCGGGACAGGGTGCCACGCGCAGCAGTGACATTGTCGCCAGCGTAACACCCAATAATCAGTTACCTATCTATCACCCTTATCTTTACTCGAGTCGCAAAGCAGGGCCTGCCAAGGCCGGTTTCTATGGTCTCGGCGGATGGCACACCCGCGCTGATATGCTCTATGCGTTGTTTGAAGGGGTCATCTTTGCCCATCGCGCGCACATCGACAGGCTGCGCGCGGCGGGCATAGCGTTTGAACAGGCGACACTCTCCGGCGGCGCAGCGCGCAGCAGCATCTGGCCGCAGATGTTTGCCGACGTACTGGGCATTCCAATACGCGTAACCCGCTGCAAAGAGACCGGTGCCCTAGGCGCCGCAATTTGTGCTGGGGTGGGCGTGGGGATTTGGTCGAATTTGTCGACAGGCGTGGCACAGGTCGTCACCGTCAGCCCGCAGCCGCTTCTGCCCAGAGCCGAACTGTTGGCGTTTCACGAACCGCGCTATCGGCTATTTAAAAAACTCGAGACGGTAATGAGCGACATTTGGCAGGCAGAAGAAAACGCTGACCGAACCTAAGCTAATCGTGCTCAGCAACATTGTGCGGAATATAGGGCGCTTCAAGGGTGTGTATTTCTTCTGCGGTCAGAACCAGACTGCTTGCGGCGGCGGCATCATCAAGACGGCTGACACCTCTAAACCTGAATGACCTAACTTCAACGTTCTCATCTGCATCTCATTCTTTTATGAGTCATTATCGGGCAACGTGCCGATTCTTAAATTTAATTTATACAACACGGCCATCGATCACAAGACGTACCGGCAAGGTGCATGTTCTGGCGAGTAGCCAGGTACGTTTCGACATTTATCTCCGTCATCATCGGTTCATTATTTAATCTGTTGCTGCTCTTGGATTAGACCCTTAGCAAATTTTTGTCGAACAAAAGCGCGGTGATAGCTGTACAGATTGTGATAGCGTTTGATCTGCTAGCAATTCTTGCTCCGTGGATGCCGTGCTGCGTCGCCTTGCCGTGAATATCACAATAAAACAGGTTCTCTTTTGCAGGAGTCATGATGTCTCAGTCTTACGATTTTAATGTCGCTTACCCTACTCTGCGCCCAAGCATGATGGGTGCCAATGCTGTATCTGCCTCTCAGCCTCTGGCCGCTCAGGCAGGAATGCGCATGCTGATGCTCGGCGGTAACGCCGTGGATGCCGCCGTGGCCACTGCGATGGCGCTGACCGTGGTTGAACCGAGCGGCTGCGGCGTGGGCAGTGATGCGTTTGCTATCGTTTGGGACGGCAAGGAGATGCACGCCCTGAATGCCTCTGGCCGCTCACCCGCTGCCTGGACTGCCGAATATTTCGCCGACCAAGACGCCGTGCCGACATACGGTTGGAACTCGGTTAGCGTCCCCGGCGCCGTGTCGGCCTGGGTCGAGCTGGCGAAAAAATTCGGCACGCTGCCGCTGACTACGCTGGCTCAACCGGCTATCGACTACGCGCGTCACGGTTTCCCGGTTTCACCGCTGATCGACCGCCTGTGGAAAATAGCGGCCAAAAAGCTTGCCGACCAACCCGGCTTTAGCGAATGTTTTATCCCCAATGGCGCAGCGCCCGAAATTGGCGAAATCTTCCGTAATCCAGCGCTGGCCGACACGCTGGAGCTGATTGCCAAAACCAAAGGTGAGGCTTTTTATCGTGGCGAGCTGGCAGAAAAAATCATTGCCCACTGCCGCGAATTTGGCGGTGCTATGACCCTCGACGATCTGGCAAATCATAAAGTTGACTGGGTGGAGACTATGACCCAATCCTTCGCCGGGGGCACCGTGCACGAACTGCCGCCTAACGGACAGGGTATCGCCACACTGATTGCGTTGGGTATATTAGAAAAACTGGATTTCGGCTCTCAGCCGGTCGACTCGGTACAGACGCTGCACCTGTCGATTGAGGCGATGAAACTGGCTCTCGCCGACCTCGACCAGCACATTGCCGACGTTGATCACATGCATTTCAGCCCCGAGCACCTGCTCAGCGACGAATATTTGCAACAGCGGGCCAGCCTGATTGATCCCCTGCGTGCCAGCGATGTCACGTACGGTTCACCGAAGCCCGGCGGCACGGTATATCTCACCACCGCCGATGCCAGCGGCATGATGGTGTCGTTTATTCAGTCTAACTACATGGGCTTTGGGTCTGGCATTGTGGTGCCCGGCACCGGTATTAGCATGCAGAACCGCGGCTGCGGCTTTGTGCTCAACCCGGCGCATGCCAACTGCGTCGCGCCTAACAAGCGCCCGTTTACCACCATTATTCCAGCTTTTGCCACCGACGGCGATGGCAAGCCGCTGATGTCATTTGGGCTGATGGGCGGCCCAATGCAGGCTCAGGGACATTTGCAGTTGGCGATTCGCATTATGCTTTATGGGCAAAATCCGCAGGCGGCTATCGATGCTCCGCGCTGGCGGGTGATTGAAGGCCGTAAGGTCGCCATTGAATCGACGCTGGATACCAACACACTGGCAGCGCTGCGAGCAATGGGCCACGACCTGCAGGTTGAAGACCCGCTGCAGGGCCACAGCTTTGGCGGCGCACAGGTGATCGTTCGTCACCCCGAGGGGCATTATCTGGCCGCCAGCGAGTCGCGTAAAGACGGGCAGGCGCTGGTGATGTAAATCCTCAAGATGTGACAGCGCTTCAACTTTCCCGCTTAAGGCGCTGTAATTTCCCCCACGCTATATATAAAAATGAAACATCGTTCTATAAATGAAGGATGTTTCTTTTTTTATTAATAAGCATGGAGAAAAATAATGACCGCTTCCCTATTTTACGGCGTGATCCCTCCGGTTCCTACCCTTTTTGACCACAACGAACGGCTCGACAAAGAAGCGATGAAACGCCTGATTGATTTCACAATCGCTGGCGGCGTCAATGGGCTATTTTTTCTGGGCAGCGCCGGTGAATTTGCGCATATGTCCGAGGCACTACGCCATGAAGTTGCCACGTTTTGCACCGCGTACGTCAACAAACGCGTACCAGTATTGATAGGCGCGGCGCATCCAGGCACTGAGGCAACGCTTGCCTTTGCCCAGCATGCCAAAAATGCCGGTGCCGACGGCGTGGTGGTGGTCAATCCCTATTACAACCCGCTGTCGGATGAAAACATTTATCTGCACTACAGCTATTTGGCCGAAAACCTCGACCTGCCGATAATGATTTATAACTTCCCCGCGCTCACAGGGCAGTCTATCCCGGTGGCGGTTATCAAAAAGTTGGCGGAAAATTATCACAACATCGTAGGACTCAAAGACACTGTCGACAGCCTTAATCACCTCCGCGAGACGATTCAGGCAGTGTTACCGGTGAGAGCGGATTTTGCAGTATTCGCCGGCTATGACGAATACCTCTTTGGTACGCTGATTCTGGGCGGTGCGGGAGCTATTCCTGCCAGCGCCAATTTTGCACCGCAAATTACCTGCGGCATCTATCAGGCCTGGTGTGACAAAGATTTCAGTAAAGCAGTGGAATGGCAGCAGCGCCTTTCGTGGTTACCGCCGCTGTACGCAGTAGACGTGCCGTTTTATAACGTCATAAAATATGCCATCAGTCTGGTTGGCGTTGAGGTGCAGGTAAACGCTTTACGCCCTGCCCAGCCGTTAAGCGATGACAAAAAGTCGCAGGTAAGGCACATCTTGCAGCAGGCGAACCTGCTTTAGTCTTGCACGATTATTAAGCGCAAAATAGCCACCAATGCCAATACAAATAGAAATCATTATTATTTCTGTTGGGATTTAGATACTCTTCGGTATCTATGATTTATCTTTAACGTATTGGCTGATTTTATTAAACCTGACTATGCAGACACTTTTCGATAGCTTTCGTGGCGGCCCGCTGCCTTGGGTTGCGGATCAGCTGAAGTTTATGTCTCCCGACGTAACGGATGCCCTTCCCTTAAGCCTGCTGACGACCGAGCAGGGCTGTGCCAGTTTGCTTGAGCGCTATTTAACATTTCACGCCGAAGATGCGGGCCACACGGACAAACGCCGTGCGCGTATTTCAATGTGGTCGCAGTGGTATTTTGCCTACTTGCTGCCAACCTGGGTGATCGTTTCGTTAAGCCACAACTGGCAACTGCCTATCCGTCCCGAGCAGCTGTTTTTAAGTCTGCAGCAGGAAGGCCTGCCCTCGCAGATTTATCTGCGGGGTGAAGGAACAGCGTTTACCCCGAGCGTTGAGGCGCCACTGCTGCGTTTCGAAGAGATGATTGAACAACACCTGCGTCCCGTTTGTCAGGCGATGGCTGACCTCTCGGGGCTAAAGCCCAGCATTTACTGGGGTAATGCGGCGGTTCGCGTGGGCTGGGGAATACAGCAGGCTGAGTTGGTTAAGGCCGATATTAGCGAAGGCAAAGCGTTACTGGATGCAAGAGAACTTTCGGCAGGAAGAAAAAATCCGCTGTTTCAGCCACTGCGCCCAGAAAATCCGCACGACCCTGAAAGCCCACTTTTTCGCCGCCAGTGCTGCCTGCGCCACGAATTGCCGGACATTGCCATGTGCCCGTCCTGCCCGCTGCTGCTAGCCGAAAAACGCCGCCGAATCCCCACTGCATAAGCGATTAGCAGGCAATTTATCGCCCGATACCTTCTGTTTGGCTTAACTTAGTTGAAAAAATGATTGGATCTTAGCGACAGAAAAATATAGTAATTAGGTTATATATAGACCAACGAGACTGTCACGAGGTAACAATTATGACAACACGTAAGCCTGACGATCGCTCTGCCTGGTACTCAACCTCCGCGTTGAAGACCAATTTAAGCGATCTGAACTCGCTGGCCTCAGGCGTGCTCAGCACTCTGTCGCAACCTGTCAATCTGGTATGGAACCACATCACCGGCAAGCAAGAGCCACTCAGAGCCAAAATTGTTCATCGCTATGCGGTGCCCTCTTCGCGCACCATCAGCGTTGCAGAGGGCTTTTTCGGGTTTATTCCGATCGAGTCTTATGAAAACGAAAAATACATTTTGGAAGTGGCCTATGGTGACCAGCAGTATCAGGTCGAAGTTCCGCGCGCTTACTACCAAAATAGCAGCATTGGCGACGGCATTGATATCCATACGCTGTAGCGTTAACCACAACGCCTTGCGCGCCAGGGATTGGCGGCAAAAATCTTTTCAGACATGTCGGTTATCAACCTGCTTAAAAAACTGTTAAATAATTGGAATATAACGGGCAAAGTTTTTATCCGTTAGTGATCATTATGAAACATATTCATATTATTAGGATTTCTGGCCATTTCTAACGCATGTCTCATGTGCGCTTCACGACTCCCCGAATAACCTCGGCCAAGCCCCAAGTCAAGTCTAAACCAGCCCGCGACGCCACCGGTCAGCGCCAGTGCGCCAATAGTGCCGACGAGCAGCACTTTAGACAATGCGACTCTTGATGGAGCCTGGGGTACCTGCTCTATCTTTGATTCATCTTCTATCGTAAGGACCGCATCCTTTATCCCCTGCTGTTGGTTGCTGGCGCGAATTTCACCCATTGTCGAGGTGATGTTTTCAGAAGCGGGAGGCGGAAAGCTAAATGTCTTCATCTCTAAATTATTGTTGTTAATATCTACGATTGCCTCTGACGCCACTGAAATTGCAGTCGTGTTGTTTAATGCTGCTTTGCTGTAAAAACAGCTAGGCACTCCCAGTGTTACGTCCATGATATTCGGCATAAATTTCTCCATAAAAATGAAAAAAGAGTACGCCGTACCAATAGGTTCAACATTGATATTGATCATTAATAAATATCACAAAACGAGCATTCTGAAGGGAAGAAAAGACCGGGGATTATGTTTTTACATAACTGAGTCGTTGAACACGCTGAATCGCTTCCTGCATCTGTTGCTGGGTGATTTCTGTCGGCATATTCGCCATATCGGGCGCACGTAAACTTCTTTCGATGATGAGATTAATATCCGCATCGTTAAGATCTGAATTAATTTCGTTTAGATGTACCGGAATAGCGCTGGCGCGTGCGAGAGACAGTGCTGCCAGCAGTTCTTCATCACTGCGGTTTTCCAGCGCCAATAAACAGAGATTACCGAATCCCACCAGCAGTCCGTGGGCGACGTGGCGCGTTTTATCACAGGCGGTAAATCCGTCGTACAGCGCGTGAGCCGCCCCAGTGTGCGCGCCGTTGCTCATTATTGACGTGAGACCGGCGTAAAGAAAAATAGCATCGAGCACCTGCTCCAGAGCAAGGTTGGCTTGCCCCTGTCGGATAGCCTGACAGGCATCGGCGGCGTAGTGTTTTATCAGCGTGAAACAGAGTTCGCTGTTGGTGCGCGCAACGCCTGAAAGTCCCGATAGCGTATTCATATCACTAATGGCTCGATACTCATACCACTTGGCGAGGGTATCGCCGAGTCCTGCAGACAACCAATGCAGCGGCGAAGTCGCCAGCAAATCGGCGTCAATCACCACGGCGGCAGGCCCGTAGGCCAAAGGGAACATATCGCGAAACTGGCCGTTTTGATGATAGCGAAAAGCCAAGGGAGTGATCGCAGAACAGGTTCCGGCAATGCTGGGTAAGGTGACAAGCGGAATATTGCACAACACGCCAGCGGCTTTTGCCGTATCAAGCGCCCTGCCGCCGCCGGTGGCAATCACGACTTCGACGCCCTGACGTTTAAGCCTGTCGGCCAGCTGTTTAATTTCCTCTTCACAGCACGTGCCGCTCAGGGTGTCATGACCTAGATAGCTGACCATTTGCTGGTCTAGCTGATCGGCCACTTTCTCCTCGACGCTGGCAATGCCGCGTGCTCCCCCCACCAATAACGCACGCTGCCCGAGGCGGCCACATACGGCACCAAGATGGTGGATAGCGCCGCGGCCGCGCAGCACGCTGGCAGGAAAAACGAGTCGATGAGTAAACATACTGCTCCAAAAGGAGAAATAACCATTCAAACAGTATGGAAGAAGAAAGCAAAACCTGCCGCAAATGGCAGGTTATTTACGCTTCTTACCCCCTGGCTGGGCACTTTTACGTCCATATACGCAGAACGTCACCGCTGCGCAGACCAGATAAAACAGCAAGAATACTTTCATTGCACCGGCCGGTGAGCCGGTCATCGCCAGTGACATACCAAATGCCTGCGGAATGAAAAATCCGCCGATCGCGCCGATGGATGAAATAAAGCCCAACGCGGCGGCGGTGTCAGTAACGGCTGCCTGCTGTGCCTGTTCAGGGCTTTTACCCTGCGCAATTGCACGATCGGCGGTAGTTTTACGGAATATTATCGCGATCATCTGGTAGGTGGATCCACTGCCCAACCCCGCCGTCAGGAACAGTGCCATAAACAGGGCAAAGAAAGCGATAAAATTGCCGCCCTGCCCGTTAACCGGCAGCGTAAGGAATAGCAGCGCTGCAAAAAGGGTCATCATCAAGTAATTAACCAGCGTCACTTTTACGCCACCCAGTTTGTCAGACAGCATGCCGCCGAACGAGCGGGCCAGCGCGCCAAAGAACGGGCCAAAGAACGCGTAGTGCATGATTTCTACGTCGGGGAACTGAGTCTTGGTCAGGACGGCAAAACCGGCAGAGAAGCCAATGAACGAGCCAAAGGCCGCCAAATACAACATGCTCATCACCCACAGATGACCCCGTTTCAACACCGGCAGCTGTTGGCGGATTGACGCCTTGGATGAGGCGATATCATTCATGCCAAACCAGGCGGCCAACGTTGCCAGCATCAAAAATGGCACCCAGATCCACGCGGCATTTTGTAGCCACAGTATACTGCCGTTGGCCAGCTCTTTGCCCTGTGTGCCAAAGAAGCCAAAAATTGCCACCGAAACCGCTAACGGTGCCACCAGCTGCATCACGCTTACGCCAAGATTCCCCAGGCCACCGTTAATGCCAAGTGCCGCACCCTGATGCGATTTTGGGTAGAAAAAGCTGATGTTCGACATGCTCGATGCAAAGTTGGCACCGCCAAAACCGCAGAGCAAGGCAATAATAAGGAAGGTAGAATAGGCGGTCGAGGTGTTCTGAACCGCGAAGCCTAGCCAAAGGCAGGGCAGCAGCAAAAATAGCGTGCTGATAGCGGTCCAGCGGCGTCCGCCAAACAGTGGCGTCATAAAGGAATAAGGGACACGCAGTATTGCACCTGAAACTGAAGGAATAGCCGTCAGCATAAACAGTTGTTCCGTGGTGAACGCAAAGCCGACTTTATTCAGATTAACCGCCACGGCGCTGAACAGCATCCACACGCAAAATCCCAGCAATAGACAGGGAACCGAAATCCATAAATTACGGCGGGCGATGCGATGCCCTTTGGCATTCCAAAAGTCACGGTCTTCTGGACGCCAGTCTTTTAACACGCGGGGCGTTTTTTCATTGCGCAATGATGTACCGTCAGTCATACCTACCTCACCAGGTTAATTCAGTCTAATTGAGGTGCACCTTAGGCAGTGGACACGGCCTGAGTGTTGATATGCGTCAACCTCGGCGCGACTAATGGCCTGAGTAATACTTTATGGGTATAGGGTTCCGCCGTAAGATGGTGAAAAATGCGCCCAGCCCGACTTCCCGGGGAGGAGAGTACGATTAAATCTGCACTGGCCCGACTTTCACTGGTTAAACAAATTATCCTGCTGATGCTGCTTTTAGGGCTGCTGGGCGTCACAGGCATGAGCGTCGCTTCATGGATGGCACAAAGCATTCAAGGTAATGCTCACGCCATTAACAAGGCTGGATCGCTGCGCATGCAGAGCTACCGACTGCTGGCGACGCTGCCGTTAACCTCAAAGGACGATGCCTATTTACGCCAGATTGAAGCAGACCAGAACAGCATCGAGTTATCTAACGCCGTGGCGCGCGAAGGATTGAAAACGCAGTACGCGGCAATACTTGATTACTGGCAGCGGTCGTTGAAACCCGAACTACAGAAGTCCAGCGGGCCGCAGCAGGCCAAGCCGGAAGTCGCCGAGTTTGTTAGCCAGCTCGACACGCTGGTTGCGGCGCTCGACCAAAAAACTGAACATCATCTGATGCTGATAACGCTGGTTCAGGCGGCAGGTATTGCACTAACGCTGATTTTTTTGCTGCTGACGCTCTATTTTTTACGGCTACGTTTGCAAAAACCCTGGCGGCAACTGCTGGCACAGGCCAAGGCGGTAACACAAGGCGACTTTACCCAGCGCTATCGTCACGGCGATATGAACGCCAATATGGCCAAAAATGAAATGGACCGGCTTGGCGAGGCGCTCGACAGCATGTCGGCGGCGCTGGCCGAAATGGTCACCAGCCTGGCCCAAAAGGTCGAAGAAAAAACCAGCAGCCTGCAGCATAAAAATCAGATGCTGGATTTTCTGTATCGCGTAAGTCGACAGCTGCACACTAGCCAATCGCTGGAGCAAAAACTGCCGCAGGTGTTGCAGGAGCTGCAAAGTCTGACCCCGCTGAGGGCTATTCAGCTTCGCCTGTATGACAACAACAGCGCCGAATTCTTTCACGAAATTGACAGCCAGAAATCACACTCGCCGCGCCTGGCGTGGGGAGAGACCGAAGCGTTTCCGGAGCTTGAAGAGTCTGCCTCATTGAACTGGCGATTGCGCGATGGTGATGAAAATTATGGGCTACTGTTGGCAAGGTTGCCTCACGGACAGTCGTTAACGCACGACCAGCAGCAGCTGATCGGCACTCTGCTGGAGCAGTTGGCTAGCGCATTGACGCTCGACCGCCAAACTGACAATCATCAGCAACTGATGCTAATGGAAGAGCGCTCCACCATCGCCCGCGAACTGCATGACTCATTGGCACAGTCTCTCTCATGCCTGAAAATTCAGATTGCCTGTTTGCAAATGCAAACCCCGCCACCCAATGAAGAAAATAGTTTATTAATCAAGCAAATGCGAGATGAGTTAAACACCGCATACAGTCAACTGCGCGAGCTGCTTACCACCTTCCGACTCAAGCTTACCGCGCCCGGGCTGCGCTCGGCGCTGCAGCATACGGTGGATGAATTTACGAAACGCATGGGTCTACAGGTTACCTTTGACTATCAGCTACCGCCGCGTCTGATCCCGGCTCATCAGGGCGTACATTTGCTGCACATTGCGCGGGAGGCGCTGAATAATATCTATAAACACGCCGCGGCGACGCAGGTTTCACTCAGCCTGCAGCATGAAAACGGCCAAGTTACGATGCAAATTGCCGATAACGGTAGCGGACTTCCCGCTGAAGCGCTGCGTCAAAATCACTATGGATTAATGATAATGCGGGACAGAGCAAGTAGTTTACAAGGCGAGTGCCAAGTCACTTCGCGCGACGGCGGCGGCACCTTGGTCAGAGTAAAATTTTGCCCTGACTCCTCTCCCCTTACCCACAAGGAGCACGTATGAGTGACCTCAACCCTTCCACCATCCTGTTGATTGATGACCATCCCATGTTACGAAACGGCGTCAAACAGCTTATCGCGCTGGACTCGATGCTACAGGTTATTGGCGAAGCCAGCGGTGGCGAACAGGGCGTAGAATTGGCAAAACGGCTCGATCCAGATCTGATTTTACTGGATTTGAACATGCCGGGCATGAACGGCCTCGATACGCTGGATAAAATGCGTGAAATTGACTTATCCGGGCGGATTGTGGTGTTCAGTGTTTCCAATAATGAAGATGACGTCGTCACGGCGCTTAAACGCGGGGCCGACGGCTATTTGCTTAAAGACATGGAGCCTGAGGATTTACTGATTGCCCTGCGTCATGCGGCTTCGGGCAAGATGGTCTTGAGTGAAACACTGACCCCGGTGTTGGCCGCCAGCCTGCGCGAAAGCCGCCCAAGCACCAACCGCGATATCCAGTGTTTGACGCCGCGCGAGCGCGACATCATAAAGCTTATCGCCGAAGGCTTACCAAACAAAATGATCGCCCGTCGGCTTAACATTACTGAAAGCACGGTCAAGGTTCACGTTAAGCATCTGCTGAAAAAAATGAAGCTTAAATCGCGCGTCGAAGCCGCGGTGTGGGTTCTGCAAAGCAGTCACATTTAAGGCAATATCACAAAAATATCAGTTATCAGCGTTGTCATCATGGTCGAAACTCAGGTTGTACTGAGGAGAACTGGCACTGAGCGGTGGCGGAACGGTAAGCGTTATCCAGTTTGAAGTGACGTTCTGCTGCTTACTGTCAACCGCCGTCACCGACAGACGATAACTGTTGTTGGCTCCCGGGCTGTCGTCCCATTTGGGCACAATCACCGTCCAACCGTCGGGATTACTGTTGGTCTTCGCCGAGGTCAGACTCAGCGCCTGCGTGTCACCCTGCCAGCTCAGTGCCTGAATTTTATTTACCGCTCGAATATCCAGTTTAAGCGGCAGGCTCTCACCCGGCTGTAGAATCCAGGGCGGCGTTGCCAAGTATACCGACAGCGTTTTACGCTGGCGAAACTCCAATACCGGAATATTATTTCTGTCTACCACGTCAAAACGACTGCCGCGCAGTGAATGGCTGTCGGCCACGTACTGCGTGGAAAGCTGCTGGCTCAGCGGCACGCCAATTTTATAGGTCAAAGACAGCTGAAACAGATCCTGATTATCACCACTCTGCCCCTGTTGTCGCTCAGCGCTTACCGTAAACAGGGGTACCGGCGTGTAATTCACACCCAGTGACAGCGCTGAAGGGTTACTTTGATAATTGCCATCGCCAAACAAATCCACCCGATCGCCGCGGTACTGCTCATAGCTAAGGGTAGCGCCAATTTGCCGATAAAAAGGCAGATAGGCGCGGGTGCGAATATCATACCCTGCCGCCATGCGGCGTAGCGTTGCCGACCCCTGAGATTCGGGGTGATAACCAGAAATAGGCTGATAGTAGTTGGCGGAAAAATGCAGATAATCGGTCCAGGCTTCGGCACCCACACTACCGCGTTTTAACTCACTCACAAAGTCATCATCGAGAAAGGCGTTATAGCCCAGCATCCAGGCGCCTTGCGACCAGCGCTGCCCGAGACCAAAGTTACCCACGTCGGCGTTATTAAGGTGTTGAATGCCAATTTGGCTATAGGTTAACAGGGTTTTGCTTAGGTAAAGCGGACTCAGTAACGAGGCCGAACTGCCGCTCAGATTTCCGCCGTTAACGTCAAAATTAATGGTGGTAGTGCCCAGTGGAGAAAGCAGGCTGGAAGTTTCCTGCTTCACCAGACGGGCGGCCTGCTGCATGGCCAGCGCTTCGGCCTGCTCACGCAAAGGATCATCGCTGCCGCTGGCGGTGCTGTCTTCGCCAAACTGTTTCAGCGTAGTGGCTACCTTGGTTTCGAAAGCCATACTTTGCGCGGCCTGACCGTTATTCACACTGCTCCCGAGATCAGGCAAGGCGTTGGGGTTTACGTCCCCAGCGCCACTGTTAAAGGGAGAGTTGGCTGCAGACGCGGGCGCAGAATAGTCGATGCCGGGGTTAAGGGTGAGGGTCGAGTCACTGATAAACGCCTGAGCGCTGAGGGGATAAAAGACACAGTTTATCGCCATGCCCATTATCACGATGTTCAAAAACAACGCCACGGAGCAATAGGGGTGCTTACTAGAATTTAATATTTTTTTTGTGACGTCGGTCATAATCCACACATTTATCTATTAAGCGTTGATCTTACCGGACGAGGCCAGAAATTCAAGTATTGGGGGAAATTCATTAAGTACAATTTCTGAAAAGGATGTGAGGAGTGTTGCAATTCGTGTGATCTTTTTAGGCATCAATGATCGTTTTAATTACGTTTCAACACAGAGACATAACTGGCCGTGAAATCCACGCTAACCCTATTAATTTAAATGTTTTTTCCACCCGCCCTGCCTAACTTTTTATGAGCAATCGTGGTATTAAAAACACTAAAAATACACAAATTACATACATAAATTACACCTAAATAACATAAATATACATTTCATTTACAATGCTAAGTATCCTATTCTTCCCTAGTAACAGTGAGGGATTACGTCATCCGACTGAGTTGATTATTCACTTAGAACGTCATCACTCTTTTTAGTTTTATTAAAAAAAACAGCGTAAATACATGTAATTCCCTACTTATATCAATGTGTTGAAAGCGCTGCATCTGCTGCGTTTATAAATAAAAATAAACAGGGGAACAAGATGAGCAAAAAAACCTTGCCGGGCATTACTCGTCGGCAAATTCTAACGTTTTCAGCCGCATCCGCCGTTCTCGGCGCGGCAAAGGCGGCCAACGCCGTCAGCCTTAAAGGTACACCTACCTGGAGTCCTTTCGACAGCAGTCCTCCTCCGCAAATTGAAACCGATGGCTGGGTGTTCTTTAACGATGCTGAAGCGGCGGCCCTCGAAGCCATTGTTGACCGGCTTATTCCGGCCGACAATCTCAGCATCGGCGGTAAAGAAGCGGGTTGTGCGGTCTTTATTGACCGCCAGATGGTCGGGTTCTATGGCACCTATGAACGTCTTTACATGCAGGGCCCTTTCCAGCCAGGCACGCCGGAACAGGGCGACCAGTCCCCCTTGGTACCACAGCAGCGCTATCGTATCGGGCTTGCTGCCCTTGAAGAGTACACCCAGAACAGCTTTAAAAAATCCTTTAAAGACCTGACTGCTGACCAGCAAGACGAGGTGCTCTCCGGTCTGGAAAGTGGAAAAATTGACCTTAATGCATCCAGTTTTAAGAACCCTATCGACTCCAAACTGTTTTTCGCCATCGTGCTGAAAAACACCATGGAGGGTTTCTTTGCTGATCCTATCTACGGCGGTAATCGCAACATGGTGTCGTGGAAGATGCTCGGATTTCCGGGCGCACGCTACGACTACCGCGAATATATTGGCAAGCATAACCAAAAACTGGATCTCGAACCTCTCAGCATCTCCGGCGGCGATGCGTGGAAGGTATCAAAAAGCTAAGGGCCACGGCTTAAGGACATCATATTATGGCGAAGAAACTCCCCAAGACCGACGTGGTCGTCATTGGTCTCGGCTGGGCGGGATCGATTATTGCGCACGAGCTGACTGAAGCAGGCCTCGACGTAGTGGCGATTGAACGCGGCCCGTGGCGCGACACTGCGCGTGATTTTAATATTGCAACCGTTGCTGACGAGCTGCGCTACAACAGCCGTGAAGAATTGATGCTGCGCAACCGTCAAAACACCATTACTATTCGTAATAATCCCTCGCAAACCGCGCTACCGATGCGCGAATGGGGTTCGTTCCACCCGGGCAACGGCACAGGCGGTGCGGGCAACCACTGGGCGGGCATTACCTTCCGCTTCCAGCCAAACGAATTTAGGTTACGCAGCTATCTGCTGGAAAAATACGGCGCCAAAGAAATGCCTTCCGAGCTGGTTCTGCAAGACTGGGGCACAGACTGGAGCGAAATGGAGCCGCACTACGCCTCGTTTGAACGCCTGGCCGGCGTTTCGGGCAAGGCCGCCAACGTTAACGGTGAACATCATGAAGGCGGCAATCCTTTCGAAGGGATGCGCTCCATTGAGTACCCGACTCGCCCAATGGACCAACCCTACGGCCCCACGCTGTTTGCCGAAGCCGCACGCAACATGGGCTATAAAGCCTTCCCAGTGCCTTCTTCGCTTATTTCCGAGCCTTACACTAACCCACTCGGCGTGAAAATGGGCCCTTGCACCTTCTGCGGCTTTTGCACCAACTACGGCTGCGCAAACTATTCGAAAGCCAGTGCCATCACTACGGTTCTGCCTGCTTTGATCCGTAAGAACAATTTTGAAGCGCGCACCAGCTGTGAAGTGATGAAAGTGGTGATGGATTCAAGCGGTAAAAAGGCGACCGGCGTTATCTATATCGACTCCTCCGGCGATGAGTGGGAACAGCCCGCGGAACTGGTGGTGGTTAGCGCCTATACCTTTGAAAACGTGCGCCTGATGCTACTCTCTGGGATTGGCAAACCTTATGATCCGGTGAGCAATACCGGCACCACCGGCCGCAACTACGCCTACCAGACGGCCAACGGCGTGCAGCTGTTCTTTGACGACAAAAACTTTAACCCGTTTATTGGCGCCGGTGCCGTCGGCATGGGAATTGACGAATACAACAACGATAACTTTGACCACAGTGGACTCGGCTTCTTCGGCGGCGGCAGTATTCGCGTCACGCCAATTGGCGCGGCCCCTATCGGCTACCGGCCGGTGCCACCGGGTACGCCTAAATGGGGCAAAGAGTGGAAGCAGGCGACGGTCAAAAACTATTTGAGCAGTATGTCGATAGGCTGCGAGGCCAGCAGTTACACTATACGCACCAACTATCTTTCGCTCGATCCGACCTATAAAGATCCACTGGGTCGCCCGCTGCTGCGTGTGACCTTCGACTTTCCGCAGAACGACTTGAAAATGGCGCAATACTGCACCGATAAAGTGGGTGAAATCGCCAAAGCAATGAATCCGCGTCAGTACGTTGAAAGCCCCACTAAGGGGCACTGGAACGGGACGCCTTACCAGTCTTCACACGTTTGCGGCGGGTTTGTTATGGGGGCTGACCCCTCGACCAGTTCGGTAAACAAATATCTGCAAGTGTGGGACGTGCCTAACCTGTTTGTGGTCGGCGCTTCTGCTTTCCCGCAAAACCCAGGCTATAACCCAACCGGAACTGTTGGTGCACTGGCGTTCAAAGCGGCCGAAGCGATTCGCGAGCGCTATCTGAAAAATCCTGGGGAGATGATTGCATGAAAAAACTGAGGTCATTCTCTCTGGCACTGCTGGCACTGGGCGTCAGCACGTTAGCCCACGCGGCCGGCAATGGGGACTATTCTCAGGTTGAGCGCGGCCGCTATCTGGCGGTGCTGGGCGACTGCGCCGCCTGTCACACTTCCGGCGTTGAAGGCAGCAAACCTTTTGCCGGTGGCGTGTCCCTGCAAACACCGTTTGGCGTGCTGATGGGTGCCAATATTACCCCCGATCCCGATACCGGAATTGGCAAGTGGACGTTTGATGATTTTCAACGTGCCATGTCAGAAGGCGTAGGTCATGATGGGATCAGGCTGTATGGCGCGATGCCTTTTACCGCCTATACCAAGGTGACGAAAGCAGACAATCGGGCGATTTGGGAATATCTGCAAACCCTACAGCCGGTGCATAACGCGGTGCAAACCAATCAACTGCCCTTCCCGTTCAACATTCGTACGAGCCTGATCGCCTGGAACTGGATTAACTTTGATCAAGGCGCGTTCATTCCCGATTTGAAGAAGTCCGCTGACTGGAACCGCGGCGCGTATATTGTGGAGGGACTAGGGCACTGCGGCACCTGTCATACGCCGAAAAATCTGCTCGGCGGGGACAAAAATAGCGAGTTTCTGCGAGGTGCCGTGGTTGAAGGCTGGATGGCTCCGGACATCACCGTTAATAATCATACAGGTCTGGGGAAATGGACGATTGAAGATATTACCGCCTACCTGAAAAACGGTTCAAATCGCTTCGACATGGCGTCTGGCCCGATGGCCGAGGAGGTTAAAAACTCGTCGAACCTGTGGACCGACGCAGACTTGAAGGCGGTGGCAGTTTATCTTAAGGACAGTGGCCACGACAGTGGGTCAAAGGCCCCTGAGCCGATAAAAACCAATGACAGCAGCATGATCGCCGGGAAAGCAATTTATGCTGACCGCTGTTCTGCGTGTCATACGCCTAACGGCGCGGGTCAGGAAGGGTTATTCCCACGGCTGGCGAACTCGCCGCTCATTGTCAGTGACAATGCGACCTCGCTAATCCACGTGGTGCTGGCCGGCAGTCGTCCTGTGGATACCCACGCCGCGCCTACTGCGCCGGGCATGCCGTCGTTTGCTGACAATATGAGCGACGCCGACGTGGCTAATGTGCTGACTTACATTCGCAACAGCTGGGGGAATTCGGCGGCTGCGGTCAGCAGTGGCGACGTGAAAAGCCTGCGTAAAAATCTGCGCGAGGAATAAGACTGGAAAAGCACAACAAGGGCGCAGCGATGCACCCTTGTTTTTTATTGGCAACTAGCCCGCAATATGTTCACTGATTTCCCACAGCTTATGGCGGATTAGCTGTTGCAACGCCAAGCCAACCTGTGACTGAGGCTGGTCGCGGCGGCTGAGTAAAATCACCTCAAACGGCAAAGTTTCAACCACCGGCACAATGTTGAGCTGATTAACGTAGCGCTGTGCGGTAAAAGTGTCGACCACACCAACGCCGCCACCGGCCAAGACCATATCGGCAATAACCGAATAGGTTTTAATGTGCACGGAAGCTCGCGGGGTGAGGCCCTGTTCGCGCAATACCCGATTGAGCACCTGTCCGAGTGGGTCCTGCTGCTGGAGCATCAGTAAATTATTTTCACACAACCACTTCAGCGTCACCGGCCCTTCAGTCGTACAATCAAGCGGCAGCAGGGCGACCATGTTGGCAGAGTACAGCGTTTCTGAAACCAGTTCGGCAGAAACCTGCTCGCCAAACGCCAGGGCAAAATCCATTTTGTACTGGATAAGATCCTGGCTGAGGGTATTAAAATGTCCGGTCACCAGTTCGACAGTGCCGGCGGGCATTTTACGATGAAAATCCACCAGTACCGGTGCCATCACGCTGTGGCCCAGGGCGTGAGCAGAGCCAATTCTCACGTGCTGACCTTCTCCCTGACGCAGCTGCTCGGCTAAAAATCCAATCGCCTGAATATGGCTAAAAAGTGCCTCGACCTCAGGCATTAGGCGGCGGCCTTCTGGCGTCACTATCAGCCCCTGCGGGGTGCGGTCAAACAAGGTAAACCCTAGCAGCTGCTCGGCATGACTCAGCACCCGACTAACATTGGGTTGCGATACGTTGAGCAACCGCGCCGCGCCACTCACGCTGCCGGCCTGCAATACCGCCTGAAACACTTCAATATGACGCAAACGCATGCTGCCCTTCCCTGTGGATGACGGATATATTCTGCACTATCAGTCAGTGCGGGCAGAAGAAAGAGATAGCGCACGGAGTTAATGTGAGGGGAATCCCACGCTACTTGCAACGCTCAAATTATGTCACCCTATTTTAGCCGTTGCACTGTCCTTATCAACATGAATATCTGCAGGTTCATTCGGCTCATGGCTGTAAAAATAAAAACGATAACGCACGATTTTTAATTTTGCGTTGACGCCAGATAAGAGAAAGCGCCAAGCAGGCTGATGATGGTCGCAACGTTCGGGCTGCTATAACCGACGGTAATGCCGTCAATGCGCTCTACGCCGGGTATCATGCAGAACAGGTCGGCCAAGACCGGTTTAGCCACCATCAGCTCTAGCTTGTGCGGGGAGCCAAAGCGACGTTCAACACTTTTACGCGCCGTCGTGACTGCTTTTGTCGCCTGTTGGCGAATTTTATCGCGTGAAACATCAGGGCTTAGCGACTCGGCGGCATTGGCAGAAATCGCGCGTTTTACACACACATAATTGACGTCAGGATAGTGGCGCCCTACCCACTGCTCCAACTGGTCGTCACCGGTCACCAACCACAGCGGAACGTTCAGTTCACCACCGAGTGCGGCATAGAGATCCGTTTCGCCCATCACGCTGCCATTGAGTTTGATGCGGTAAAAAGCACGGCCATTAATAGTGTGCGCCAACACGCCCTTCTCCCCGGCGGCGCTGTGAAATCCTACAAACATCATGCCGTCGTAACCGCCCTGCTGCAGTCCTTCGAGCATCGATAAACCGCGCGGTTTGCCCTGTACCAGTCGTGCTCGTGGGTCGATATTAGCGGCGCGCAGGTTCTGCATCATGGCGTGACTGTCGGCGACGACAACTTCGGTTGCGCCTGCGTCAAACGCACCACAGATGGCCGCATTGACCTCTTGCTCCATCAGTCCGCGGGCGGTTTCATACTCAACGTGGCCGGGACTGCATTGTTCAGGGCGCATAACTCCGGCGATGCCTTCTATATCGGCAGAAATAAACACTTTCATCTTTGGTCTCTTTAAATTGATGATGTAGATTATCGACTCAAACTGTCGATTCAAACTGTCGACTCTAAAAACCGGGGGCGGCCAGGCTATCCAGAACCTCGCTCAGACCTAAACGCGAGTGCTGCTGATAACCCACCACCGTTTCGGCCGCCAGCATCGCATCCAGAACGGCCTGTTCCGTTGCATCGGCCGCCATCGCCAGCAGCGATTCAAGTTGCTCATCGGGCAGCAGTTCGCCCGCGCGGCGGGTAGAAAACGCGACCGCGATGTCCCCCGATCCGTGCCCCCAATAGCTGCCCAGCCGGCCAAGTCCTGCGCCCGCACGGCGGGCAATGCGCGTCAATTGGCGGCTGTCGAGATAGCGATCGCAGGCCATGATGATAATGATTGAACCGGCATCAACCTGCGGCGCGAGTTCGGGCAGTAGGCGTTCAATATCTGCGCCGATGCGCACGCCATCGAGAGTCAGTTCCGACAACACGCCAAAGTTGGCCAACACCAGCACCCCAAGCTGAATATCTTGTTTTTCATCACGACGCGACGCCGTGCCGATCCCGCCTTTCAGTCCGAAACAGCTCATGCCACGCCCCGCGCCAACGCTGCCGCGCGTAAAGCGTTTAGAAGCCGACTGCAACGCATCCTGTGCATTGTGCTCACCAACGGCCATCGCCTGAATATCGTTCAGGAAGGCGTCGTTACACTCCAGCACCAGTGGATTCACGGTAGCGCTGCCTCTGCCAATCTGCGGAAAATTGACGCAGCTCTGCCTCACCATCGCGTTAAACAGCGTGCCGACGGCGAAGGTGTTGCTGAGTAAAATCGGCGTTTGCAACTCGCCAAGCTCCATTATTTGCGTCAGCCCCATCGGCTTGGCAAAACCGTTCAACACTGCCGCACCGCAGGGCAAAGGATGGGTATAAAGATTGTCGCCTGGAGGCACAATGGCCGTGACACCGGTCTGAATATCCCCGTCGCTCAGCGTGCTGTGACCTACCATCACCCCCGCCACGTCGCTGATACTGTTGGTAGCACCGGTCGCAAAACGCGGGGTAAATATCAGCCGACTTTCACGCCAGCGGTTCAATAGTGCGCGTACGCCCTGCGAGGTAAAATTATCTGCATGCATGTAATATCCAACTATTATAAATATCGCCAATCACCTACGCTGCAGCAAGGCGGCAAGCGAGTGCATACCCGGGAGCTGACTCAAGTCCGTGACCGGGGGTAAGCGAACGCAGCCAACACCGCTGCAGTGTTGATGACGACGGTGATTTATTTTTTAAGTTTAGGGTCGAGCGTATCGCGTAACGCATCACCCAGCAGGTTAAACGCCAGCACGGTCAAAAATATCGCCAGCCCCGGAAATACGCTGACGTTCCATTTACCTGCCATCATCATATTGCGGCTCATCGCCAGAATATTGCCCCACTCAGGCACGTCCGGCTCGGGTCCTAAACCGATGAAACTCAGGCTGGCGGCGGTCAAAATACTGGTGCCGATACGCATGGTGAAATAGACAATCACGTTCGACAAGGTGCCGGGAAGAATGTGGCGCAGCAGCACGACGCGATCTGGCGCACCGACGCAGCGCACCGCCTCAACGTAGGCACTTTGCTTAATCGACAGCGTGGAGGCGCGCACAATGCGGGCAAATACCGGCACGCTAAACACCGCCACTGCAATAATCACATTATTCAAACCCGGGCCAAGAATGGCGACAACGGCGATGGCCAGCATCACGCCGGGAAACGCGAACAGCACGTCGGACCCGCGCATAATCAGCATATCGAGCCACTTGCCGTAGTAACCGGCAAGCAGTCCAAGAATCACGCCCAGCACCATGCCTAGCGTAACCGACAGTAATCCGACGTAAAGCGAAATACGCGCACCATAAATAATACGGCTAAGCACATCACGCCCGAGGTCATCGGTGCCAAACCAGTGCGCGGCAGAGGGACCGGCACCCAAGGCCATCCAGTCGGGAACCTGCGGATCATAAGGCGCAATCCACGGAGCAAATATTGCCACCAGCAGCAGAAACAGAATAAAAATAGAGGAGATAATCGCCATGGGGTGGCGAATAAAAGACTGAAGAAAATCCAGCCAAGGAGCCTGAATATCATCGTCCGAACGGCTGGCGACGTTGGCAGGATCCAACGGCGGCAGGGTATTGGCGGGCTGAACCATCTTCGCTCCTAACTCAGTCTGATAGACGGGTTAACCACCGCATAAAGCAGGTCGACCAGCGTATTAATCACAATAAATTCGAATACAAACAGCATCACCAGCGCCTGAATCACCGGCTGATCCTGCGTTTGAATCGACTGAATAAGCAGCCATCCCAGACCGGGCCAGCTGAAAACTGCTTCTACGATAATAGAGCCGCCAAGCAGGAATCCAAACTGCAGACCAAGCATGGTGATAACTGGGATCAGCGCATTGCGCATCACATGTTTCCAGGTCACTAACCTTGAACGCAACCCTTTGGCATTGGCGGTACGCACATAGTCCTCCTGCGCCACGTCGAGAAATGCCGAGCGGGTAAATCTCGCCATCACAGCGGCCACCGAGGATCCTAGCGTAATGGCAGGCAAAATAATGTCGGTCGGTTTATTAAAGCCGCTGACTGAAAAAATCCCGAACGGCATCGCCACAAACTGTATTAACAGCAGGCCAAGCCAAAACGGCGGCATTGAAATCCCCCCGATGGCGAAGGTCATCAGCGTCCAGTCCTGCCATTTTCCGCGCTTGAGCGCCGCCCAAACGCCGATAACCAGCCCCAAGACCACCGACCAGGCAAAACCGGCCATCGCCAGATACAAGGTGGGCATAAACCCGGCCTCTATCACACTCATCACCGGCTGGCGCGTGCGATAAGTCGTGCCCAAATCGCCGTGAAATACTCCGCTTATCCAGCGCCAATACTGTGCGGGTAGCGGTGCGTTTAAACCAAGCAGTTGCCGCGCTGACTCTACCTGCTCAAGTGAGGCATCCTGACCGGCATAAATACGTGCAGGGTCACCCGGCAGCAGCTTGATAAAACCAAATATCAGTAATGACACCACCAGCAAAACCGGGATCATTTCCAGTATTCGGCGAATAAAATACGTCAGCATAAAGTCTCATTCCCCGCTCAATAAACGATACCCAAAAGCATTCACAATGCAGGGTCACGGGCAGGTGATCCTGCCCGTACTTCTCTCGAACAAACCACGCTTTTTTAGCGTTAGCCCACCGTTGGAGCCATGATGGCGTTACTTAAACTGAGCCTGATTAAACAACAGCGTGCCGTCTGCCAGCATAAACACGCCGGACAAATCCTTGGTTTTACCCACCAGGTTGTCAGGCGAACCGAGATAGGCCACCGGCGCATCGGCCCACAGCAGCTTTTGCGCATCGTCGTAGGCGGCTTTGCGTTTGCTCATATCCGCAGTTTGCAGTCCGGCAGCAATATCTGCATCCACGGCCTTATTGCTGTAGTAAGAGACGTTGTAGCCTTTCGGAATAAATGACTCTGTGGCAAACAGCGGACGCAGCGCCCAGTCGGCGTCGCCGGTCGACGTTGACCATGCGCCGTAGTACATCTGCACCTTGGCGTCAGCCGGATTCGGCGTGCTCCACAGTTTTTGCGTGATGCTGCCCGCGTCCATTGGGACCTGCTTAACGCGCACGCCAATCAGCCCCAGCTGCTGTTTGATAAACTGGCCGGTGCGAATGCGGTCAGTTTTGTTTGAACTCCACATTTCAACGTCGAAGCCGTTGGGATAGCCCGCCTCTTTCAGCAACGCTTTCGCTTTTGCTATGTTGTAGCTGTAATCGGGTGAGGTTTGTTTCTGATAGAACTGAACGTTTTTCGGCAGCGGCGAGGTCGAAGGTTCACCCAGTCCGGCGAAACCGACTTTCAGCCACAAATTGCGGTCAATGGCATAGTTAATTGCCTGACGCACGCGCACATCTTTAAACTCTTTCATTTGGGTGTTGAAAGCGATGTAATAAAGGTAGATACCCGCGTCGCTCTGAATGTCGAGTTTAGGGTCACTTTTCACCGTATCCACCAGATCAGACGGCAGCGGATACACCGCCTGCACCGCACCAGACTTCAGCTTCGCCACCTGAGTGGAGTCTTC
Source organism: Rouxiella sp. S1S-2 (assembly GCF_009208105.1). NCBI lineage: Bacteria > Pseudomonadati > Pseudomonadota > Gammaproteobacteria > Enterobacterales > Yersiniaceae > Rouxiella > Rouxiella sp. S1S-2. Next base: position 2,130,107 of record NZ_WFKL01000001.1, on the reverse strand, counting down.
CGGCGTCGGGTAGAAGGTCACCGAGTCAACTTTTGGCCACCCCTTTTGCCAGTAATTGTCATACTTCACCAGCTTGACGTCTTTACCCTGCTGCCATTCAACAAATTTGAATGGACCGGTACCGACCGGATGCACACTCAGGTCAGCTTCGTTTGGATAAGCTTTCAAAGAAGCCGGGCTGTGCATCACCGCAGACGGGTGCGCCAAGGTGTTGATCATCGCGCCAAATGGCTTGTTGAGAGTAATTTTCACCTGATAAGGCGAGGTCACCTCCACGGTTTGAATCATGCTGAACAGGCCATTACGCTTCAGATGATTGGCCGGATTAGCCAGTCTGTCGAGGTTAACTTTTACCGCTTCGGCATTAAACGGCGTGCCGTCCTGGAAGGTCACCCCCTGGCGCAGGTTAATGGTGAATACGGTGGCAGAGTCGTTGCTGGTGTAGTCGGTCGCCAGCAACGGGATCACTTTCATTTTGTTATCAAATTCAAACAGGCGCTGGAAAATACCGGTCTGGACCGAATAACTCAGGGTGTCGGTGGTGTCATGCGGGTCAAAGCCCGTGACATCCGCGTACATCGAAATACTGAGATCTTTGGCAAACGTCGAGCTGGTGAAGCAAAGCGCCAGGCTGGCGGCCAGCAAAGTTTTGCGATTTAACATCGAATGCATGTACTTCTCCTGTGAGTGTCCCGAAAATTTAAAAAACAGCGACCCAATGGTGATTATTTACCTGACGGTATTTTACTTTTTCTACTTGTAACCCTGCCGGATGGACCGGCGACTTCACTTCAGTGTCATCAAAGCTGCGTACGGCCCTTTTGGTGGGGTCGGCAATCGGCACAGATTTGAGTAAACGTTGGGTATAGGGATGCTGAGGATTGCTAAAGATGGCGTCGCGCGGGCCGATTTCGACAATTTGTCCGAGGTACATCACCGCAACGCGGTTGGCAATGCGCTCAACCACCGCCATATCGTGAGAGATAAACAGCCAGGCAACGCCGGTATCGCGCTGCAGATCCATCATCAAATTAACCACCTGCGCCTGAATGGAAACATCCAGCGCCGAAACGGCTTCGTCGGCAATAATGACCTGCGGTTTAAGCGCCATCGCGCGGGCAATGGCGATTCGCTGCCGCTGACCGCCCGAAAACTCGTGGGGATAACGGCGGGCCACTGATGGCTCCAGCCCGACACTGTTAAGCAGGTTATTTACGGTTGGCGTAGCATCAGCCAGCGAACGGGCAAGGCCGTGGAGTAGCAGCGGTTCAGCAATAGAAAAACCGACCGTAAGACGCGGATTAAGTGAGGCATAGGGGTCTTGAAATACCATCTGAATCTGCCGCCGCACTGCCTGAAAAGGCTTATCGCGTAGCAGGGTAATTTCCTTGCCTTCAAGATGAATACTCTCTGACTCACTGCCGACCAGTCGCAGAATGGCGCGACCGGTGGTGGATTTACCACAGCCGCTTTCACCCACCAGCGCCAGCGTTTCACCCGGCCAGATGGAGAAGTCAATTTGTTCTACTGCGTGCACTTCCTGAGAAATACGCGACAAAATGCCTGAGCGAATCGGATAACACACCCGCAGCCCGCGCACGTCGAGCAGGGGCGCCACGCTGTAGTCGGCGGTGGTTTGGTCACCGGAGGACAACGGCGGCTGAAGGTCGGGAAGAGGCTCGCCTTCTTTATGGATCAGCGGGAAACGGCGCGGCCAAGGCAGACCGCTCATGTCGCCCAACTTGGGCACGGCCGCCAGTAGAGCGCGCGTATAAGGATGCTGCGCGTGGGCAAAAATTTGCTCCACGCTGCCCTCTTCAACCACTTCACCGTGGTACATCACCACCACGCGGTCGGCAATTTCTGCCACAACCCCCATGTCGTGGGTGATAAACAGCACCGCCATATCGGAGCCGCGCTGCAGGTCACGCAGGATTTGTAAAATACGCGCCTGAACGGTGACGTCCAGCGCGGTGGTCGGCTCGTCGGCAATCAACAGCGCGGGAGAACACGCCAGCGCCTGAGCAATCATCACGCGCTGACGCATGCCGCCGGAAAGCTCATGCGGATAACACTTTAAAATTCGCTCAATGTCAGGAATGCGCACCTGCTTTAAAAGCTCGCGTGCCTTGACCATTGCTTGCGCTTTGTTACTGATGCCGTGGTCAATCAGGCCTTCCGTTAACTGATCCCCCACCCGCAATACCGGATTGAGCGAGGTCATTGGCTCCTGAAAAATCATCGACATTTCCTGGCCGCGCATTTTCCGCCGCGCCTCAGGGCCCATCTTCACCAGAGAATGTTTAACCCCGCTGCGGGTGGTGAAATCAATGCTGCCACCGTCGATTTTTGCCGAATCGGCCAGCAGTCCCATAATGCTCAATGACGTGACCGATTTCCCCGAGCCGCTTTCACCCACTACGGCGACCACTTCACCTTTATTAATTGAAAAAGAGACGCCTTTGAGTGCCTGAGTCTTACCACGTCGGCCGTTAAAACTGACCGACAAATCTTTTACCTGAAGAATGGGCCTGTTGCGGCTTTCCGACAGCGACGGGTCTGCAGACTCGGTTGAGGGCGCCTCACTAACGGGCATTTCAGTCATCAAAAGCGTGCTCCTTTATTATCATTATGTTTAAAGCCAGACTTCGCCCTGCTGGTAGCGCAGCGCGGGTTGATAGTCCTCGGCAAGCCAGATCGGCCCGTCGAGATCCACCCGTTCCGCCTGAACTGCCACCGGCAGCGCTGCTTCCATCGCCAGCGAAGAGCCGAGCATGCAGCCGACCATCAAACGCAACCCTAATGCTTTGGCCTCAGTCGCCATGGCCAACGCTTCAGTCAGCCCACCGCATTTATCGAGCTTGATGTTGATCATCTCGTAGCGGTCGCGCAGTGCGGCAATATCGGAACGCTGATGACAGCTTTCGTCGGCGCAGATGGGAATAGGATGCAAACAACGCACCAAGTCTTTATCGTTGCCCGCAGGTAAAGGCTGTTCGATCATCGCAATGTTGAATTCGTGCAGCGCCTGAAACAGGCTTTCGAGATCCAGCCCCAGCCAGGCTTCGTTGGCGTCAATCACCAGCGTGACCTGCGGTGCGGCGTGGCGTATGGCCGCCACTTTCTCAATAATTTGCTCGCGGTTGAGCTTGATTTTGAGCAGTTTTGCGCCACGGGAAACGGCGTCTGCCGCCGCGCTTGCCATATTTTCCAGCGTATCAAGACTCAGCGTTTCGGCGGTGATCACGCTTTCAGGGGCTTGCATATCAAGCAGTTGCCAAACTGATTTGCCCTGTTTTGCAGCATCAAGACGCCACATTGCACAATCGAGCGCATTACGCGCCGAGCCAATAGGCAGCGCCTGCTGCAGCGCCTCGCGGGTTAAACCGGATTCAACCTGTGCGCGAACGCTTGCCAGCTGTTCGCACACGCTTTCCGCTGATTCCTGATAATGCGCTGTTGGGGTACACTCGCCCATGGCGATAATCTCGCCGTCGGTCAGTGTAACGCGCACTACGGTTACGGCCGTGCGCACGCCGCGCGAGATAGCAAAAGGACGGGCCAGTGGAAGCGCTATTGTCTGAAAATCAAAATGGATCATAAGCCACGGTCCTTGATGGCCTGCGCCAGATCGCTGATGCCGAAACGCACTGGGTCAGTAGCAGGAACGCCAAACTCACGGCTGATTTCAGCCAGTGCAGCTTTAGCTTCGGCTTCATCAACGCCAGAGGTGTTCAGGGAGAAACCGGCAAGCTGTACGCCAGGGTTGGTCAGGCTGGCGGCCGCCAGATTGGTGTCTACACACTGTTTCAGCGTCGGCATAAACTGGTGCGGCAGGTGGCGCATGTGTTTGCGACCCAGCTCATGGCACATCACCAACAGGTGCGCCTGTGCGCCGTGGATCAAGCCCATACTCACACCGGCAAACGACGGATGATAAAGGGAGCCTTGACCTTCAATGATGTCCCAATGGTCTTCTTCATTGGCGGGAGAAAGCGATTCCACCGCACCGGAAATAAAGTCGGCGATGACCGCATCAATGGCAATACCGGCACCGGCAACCAGCACGCCGGTTTGGCCGGTGGCGCGAAAATCTGCCTTCATGCCGATATCGCGCATCGCAGATTCTAACGCCAGTGAGGTATACATTTTGCCGACGGAGCAGTCTGTGCCGACGGTCAGAATTCTTTTTCCGCTGCGTTTTTTGCCGCTGCCCACATCAAGTTCAGGACGCATGTGGCGAACGTCGAACAGCTGTACCCTGTGCTCGGCAGCGAGCTCGACCAGCTCAGGAATATCGTTCAAGCCTTGATGCAGTCCGTTAGCCACGTTCAAACCGGTGCGAATAGCCGTTTTAATTGATTCAATCCAATGAGCGGGCAGCTTGCCACCGGCATTCGCAGTCCCCAATACCATCGTTTGTGCACCACGCGCCTTCGCGGTGGCGATATCCATCTCTTCCAGCCCCAGAGAGACTGAATCGGTAGCCAGACGAATCTGGCCGACGCAGGACTCTGGACGAAAAACGTGGATGCCACGCGCCGTTTTCGCCGCCAGTGGATCCATGACGTCACCTAAAAATAACAGGTATGGCATTGGGATTTGTTGCATGAGTTTCTCTCGTCAATAGTTGTAGGAAGTAGCAACCTGCGTTGCCTGACACCCTGACTATTTCACGCCTTGCCAAAACCCGCGAATACTTGTTTGGTTGCAGGGTATACCCTTAGGCTATGGGTGCTGTAATAGCAGGCCTAATGCTCTTGGCCCGCATGGGTATTTTTAAAATTTATAATTCAGCGAATTGTATTCTTCGGATAAACTCAAACCTGTGAAAATAACGACTTACTTTCTTTATTAAAGGGTTTTAATATGTTTTCTGCCGTAAGGCCCTCCATATCGTTGCCCGTTAAGGCTAATGCAACTCCGGATGAGCAGACAGCGCCTTCTAAATTAATCACGGAAAGCTTCAAAGCATCAATTAACAGTCATGAAATTATTTTGAGTAATGAAACACAAACTTTCATAAAAATGGTAAAAATTAAAACCTGCACACCCTCAAAAGGTACATCTTTAACAAGTAATTTTAAAAATGGAGACTTACTTTACGGATTTACATCCAACAGAGATGAGTGCGCGCGTGACCCAAATTTAGATCTTCAGTTTAATGTAACACCTCATGAAATAGATGCTTATTTAAATCACAGTGATAGCTATGTTACAGCGCCCTTTGAAGACAAAAATTTTTTAGCTGAATGCGCTAAGCATCGATTAAAAGAGCACGGAGTTTGTAGCGAAGAATTTAAAAACAAACTCGTCGAGATGTTTAATTCATTCATTTCATTCAATGAAATTAAAGATAAAATAAAAAAAGAATTCCCTTTCCCTCATTGGGAAAAATACTTATCCCTTAATAAGATTGAGAGGTTCAATGTAGGCACTATTTTCGCAAAAAGCTTTACTGACATTACAATAAAACACAATGACAATAAACATCATTTCATCATGCAAGTCGCTAAAAGCATGAGTAAAGGCGGCATTGAAATGGCGATTATAGATGATTCAATAAAAGTGCATTTTTTACTGGATGACATAGACTTCAGTTTAGTCGTCAATAAAAACAAATATGCTATTACCGCCTCCGAATTACGTTATGCATTTCGAAATAAAAACAAGCTGGCAGGAAAGGTCTATTTTTATGAAAAAGGGAAAGTTGTTGCCCCTCCCTGGGAGCAAGACCCGATGCTGTGGGCGAGCTACAGGCCGGCGAGTGTGAAGCCATAACAATAATGATGACTCTTGAAACGGGCATTTTCAATTTTGCCTCGACATGAATATAATTATTACTGATCAAGCCTGCCATTAAAACATTGACTGTATAACGCACAGTTGTTTGAGAATATGTGTCATGAACCCACTTAATAATACCCAACCGTCTACTCGCATAAAGTGCATCAGCAATAATAACTTCATATCCCCGACCAGTATAATGCAAGATTTCATCACAGATTGCTCAAGCAATGTTAACAATATAAGGACTAATAGACCATCAGTACCAATAGCGTGGCAAGATTTTGAAGAAAATTATCATAAAGGGGATTTAATATATGGTTTAATGAGGACAAGAACTCGCTGTGCTAGCATCTTGCGCCCATGTGGAATATTAAAAAACTCTGCTTATACTATTGACGCATATATTGAAGCAATGGAAAATCAAATTTATAAACCCTTGCGAGATCATAAATACATAAAAACATTTAAGCGACTTGAACGCAATGCAACGGAAGAAAAAATTGACGTAATAAGACAATCATTAAGCAGAAAATATAACGCTATTGTCTCATTTGATAAAACCGTTGCACAGCAGTACAAAATTAATCCCTATCACCATTGGAAAACTTTTCTATCACTAGAAAAAAACACCAAGTTTAATACGGGTAATATATTGGCCAAAAGCATTAACTATACAGATTGTGACTCACCACTGGATGATAATTTTATTATAAAGTACATTAAAACCAAATGTAAGAGTGGACTGCAGATGGCCATGGTTGATGACAAAATAAAAATACACTTCTTACTTGATGATATCAGTGACACTTGGGTTGTTTATAAGTATAACGATAGCTATACCAACTCTGAATTGAGATTTGCCTTTAGAAATAGAATAGCACTCACCGGCAAAATGTTTTTCTACAACAAAGGGCGCCAAGTTGCCCCTCCCTGGGAGCAAAACTCAACGCTGTGGGAAGAATATCATCCAAAATCAAGTAAGAGCAATTCATCAGCTTGAATCACGTACCTGTTGTTTGCGCCGCCAACAGATGACCAAAAAAAGGCAGAGCCAATTGGCCCTGCCTTTGAGATTACCTTTTTCAGACACAGATAAGGGTAATACGATGACTCTGACGTCTTTAAGACTTAGAAACGGTAGGTCAAGCTGACGGTAGTGACGTCTTTCTTGTTGCCGCCCAGTTTGCTTGCATCGCTGTCACTCAGAGTGTTGATTTTGTAGTCAACGTAGGTGTACATGTTTTTGTTGAAGTAGTAGTACGCACCCACTGAAACGTATTTGTAGAGGTAAGCATCGCCCACGCCTTCAACGTCTTTCGCTTTGTTGGTTACGTAGCCCACTGATGGACGGAAGCCATTCAGGAACTGGTACTGTGCAACAGCTTCAAAAATCTGAGTTTTGTTAGCAAAGCCTGAAATGCCGTTTGCAGTGATGCTGGTCTGCTTACGGGTTTGTTCAACCATAGTTGCCAGGTAGAACTGGTTAGCATCGTATTTCAGCGCTGCAGACCATGCTGAGGCTTCGTCGCCGCCGCCGATAGCTGCCGCTGACTGTGCGTTGGTACGGTCAGAGCGTGAACCTGCGATAACCGCGCCGATGCCAGTGCCGCCGATGTCTTCGTAGCTCAGAGACGCGCCATAACCGTCACCGTTAGCACGGCTGGTTGGGCGTGAAGAAGTCGTTACGCTAGTCGCTTCGTTTTTGCCCTGATACTGCAATGCGAAGTTAAGACCGTCAACCAGGCCGAAGAAGCCTTTGTTACGGTAAGTTGCCAGACCGCTTGAGCGACCCACCATGAAGTTGTCGGTGTAACCTGAGTCGCCGCCGTATTCTGGCAGCATGTCGGTGTAGCCGATAGCGTCGTACACTACGCCGTAGTTACGGCCATAGTCGAATGAACCGTATTGAGCGAATTTCAGACCGGCGAAACCAAGACGGGTTTTGTTGCCGTTAAGTGCGTCTGCACCTTCAGAGTTGCTCAGGCTGTTTTGATATTCCCACTGGCCATAACCGGTCAGCAAATCATTAATTTTGGTTTGGCCTTTAAAGCCTAAACGCATATAAGAACCGTCACCGTTATTGCTGGTGCCGTTACTGAAATAGTGTTTGCCGTTAACGCGGCCATACAGATCCAGCTGGTTGCCATCTTTGTTATAAATCTCTGCGGCACTTGCACCTGTGGTTACAACAATTAAAGAGACCGCTACGGCCAAAACACTGCGCTTCATCATTATTTAAGTTCCTAGAATTTTTTATATAGGTTTCCCGTGCCAAATTTTAATATCAGGCTGCGAGTTTCTTAATATTTATAATTGCTGCTATCTGTAAATCGAATCGAACCTTAGCACTAAGCACGAAAAGTTAAAATGAAAAAGTTCGCCTAAATTAGTTAAACTACCGAAAAGAGATGTAACAAATAATTTCAATCTTCAGTTTGTAACTTACTGATTTAATGCGTTTTTTGCATAACACCTTGCACCAAAATAGTGCAGAGTGCTTTTGGGGTGCAAAATACTTAAAGAAACGTATTTTTAATGTGCTGTAGGCCACGTTTTTCAAAGCGTTTTTTTCTGTTAACAATCATTAAAATAATTAAATGAGAAATAGATCACTTGCCTTTAAAAAGTGCATAGCAGAGTAAGTGTTTTCAAAGTTTTCGGTTTATATGCGAAATCCACGCAAGTTAAGTCGCGATTTAACTATTAAATATTTATACCGCCTTCATCAACGAAGTATTATTTAAGTCAAATATTGAATAAAAATAATAGACTCATAATGACGGGCGTTATTAAAATGAACATTACTCAGAAATATAAATGCCCGAAACGGGCAATTAATAAACAGCAGTTATTGTTTTGAACAAAGGCTTGAAGGGTTTTAGCGGGAATAGTTTAGTTTAAAAACGTCGTTAGAGGATTAGGCGGCGTGAGGAGCGCCGCCTGTAAGATGACAAAAATGGTTTTCTGCTAACTTTCTGCAACGTCTCTGAACTGTGCAGCATGCAACGCAGCATAACGTCCACCGAGCGCCAACAGCGTGTGATGACTGCCCTCCTCTATAATCCCTTCTTTATCGACAACCACAATACGATCCGCATTTTGGATAGTTGCCAGACGGTGCGCGATAACCAGCGTGGTTCTGCCCACGGAAAGTTCGGAAAGAGATTGCTGAATCGCCTGCTCGGTTGCGGTATCCAGCGCCGACGTGGCTTCGTCGAGGATCAGTATCGGCGGATTCTTTAAAAAGATGCGCGCAATCGACAGACGCTGCTTTTGACCGCCGCTAAGCTTAACGCCACGCTCACCAATAATCGTCTCCATCCCCTGCGGCAAATCGGCAATCATCTCATCGAGGCGTGCTCTTCTCGCCGCTTCCCAAATGTCTGCATCGCTGGCGTCCAGCTTGCCATAAAGGATGTTTTCGCGGATTGTGCCGCCAAACAGGAACACGTCCTGCTGAACGATGCCGATATTGTTGCGTAACGAGCGCTGGGTCATATCACGAATGTCGACACCGTCGATAGTGATACTGCCGCTGCTAACGTCATAGAAGCGGGGCAACAGTGAGCACAGCGTCGTTTTTCCCGCCCCCGAAGGCCCAACAAAGGCCAGCGTTTCACCGGCCACGATAGTCAGATTAATACCGTCAAGAATTTTGCTCGCCGGGGTATAACCGAACACCACGTCGCGATAGCAAATATTGCCCTGCAGATGTGCCACGTCTACCGCATCCTGCTTATCGACAATATCGGGATCGGTGTCAATAAGTTGGGTAAAGCGTTTAAATCCGGCAATCCCTTTCGGATAGCTTTCCATTACCGAGGTGATTTTATCTACGGGTCGGAAGAAGACTTCCACCAGCAACAAGAAGCCCACGAAGCCGCCGTAGCTCAGTGTACCGTTTACCACGTACCAGGTGCCGGCAATCATCACCACCAGTTGCACCAGGCGAGTACTTAAATAACTGAGAGTAATACTGGCGGTCATGATGCGGTAAGCGCGCAGCTTGGTGGTGCGATAATTGGCATTGTCGGTGGCAAACAGCTTTTCTTCGTGACGCTCGTTGGCAAAAGCCTTAACCACGCGGATACCGCCAATGCTTTCAGCGACGCGAGCATTGAAATTACCCACCTGCCCAAACAGTCTGCGCCAGGTTTCGGTCATCTGTGCCCCATAGCGCCCCACCAACCAGGCCATAAAAGGCACGATAATAATCGTCATCAGTGCCAGTTGCAGGTGGACGGTAGCCATCAGGATAAATGCGCCGATAAAGGTCATGATGGCAATAAACAGATCTTCCGGCCCGTGGTGAGCCACCTCGCCCACTTCTTCAAGATCTTTGGTGACGTGAGTAATAATGTGACCGGTCTTAGTATTGTCGTAATAGTGAAAAGACAGCTTCTGCAGATGATTAAAGGCCTGAGTACGCATATCGGTTTCAATGCCCACCCCCAGCGCGTGCCCCCAATAGTTCACAATCGCCATCAGCCCGGTATTGAGCAGATAAATTGCCAGCAGAGCGACCGCCGCGGTCAGAATAAGCACCCAGTCATGCGCAGGCAGTAGCTTGTCGATGAACAGTTTTACTGCCATCGGAAAACCGAGTTCTAATAAGCCACCCAAAATAGCGCAGCCGAAATCGAGATAGAACAGCTTTTTATAAGGTCTGTAATAGGAGAAGAAACGGCGGAGCATCATGCATCCTTTTAATGAAAATTGATTACCGAGTCAGATTCTAAATGAAAATAGTTATCAATATTAATATTTATTTGAGGAATACGCGGTAAGTGTTAATGCAATGAAAAGAGGGCGGGAAGAGTTAAATGCAAAGGCATCACAACTAAAGGTATACACCGCTTCTAGCGGGTGAGTCCCCTCCTCAATCTTTGAGGAGGGGACTATGGGGAAAATTTGCGCTTAACGGCGGTTGCGTACCAACTGATAGCGGCGGGTGAGGTATTCCACGGGCGCGCTCCAGATATGCACCAGTCTGCAGAACGGGAACAGCAGGAACAGCGTCATGCCGAGCACCATGTGCAGGCGAAAAATCAGCGCGACGCCGTTAAGATGCGTTGAAGCACCGCCGTGGAAAGTTACTACCGCCTGCGCCCAACCGACCAGTTTCATCATTTCGCTGCCGTCCATATGCTGCGCCGAAAAAGGAATGGTGCCCAGACCAAGACAAACCTGCACGACCAGTAGCGCGATAATCAGGATATCGCCGATGCTTGAGGTGGCCCGCACACGCTTGTTGGTTAAGCGTCGCTTAAGCAGCATTGCCCCGCCCACCAGAGTCATCAGGCCACAAATTCCCCCCGCTACCATCGCTAACTGCTGCTTGGCGGCAATCGACAGAAACGGTTCATACATCCAGTGCGGCGTTAGCATGCCAACAAAATGGCCGAAAAATATGCCGATAATGCCGATGTGAAACAGCGGCGAGGCAATGCGCAGCCCTTTTTTGTCAAGCAGCTGGCTGGATCCGGCACGCCAACTGTATTGACCGTAGTCATAGCGCAGCCAACTGCCGGCCAAAAACACTGTGCCGGCAATATACGGATAAATATCAAAAAAGAAGCTATTAAAGAAACTCATGGGCGTGACTCCCTGACGTTAAAGACGTCAGAATTTACGTCAAGATTGATGTACTGCGGCGCAACAGCACCGGCAAAACGTTGGCTGTGAGCCTTTTCTTCATCACTGATACAGCCCTGCTCGCCGAGGAATTTGATTTGCTCCTCTTCCCAGACCGCGTCCAGGGCCTGCGGCGTGTCGTCGCGACTCTCGTTTTGCAATTTTTCGGCGACGCCCTCGGCGGTGATTTCTACGCCAGAAAGGGTGAGCAACAGCTCTAGCAGTAGCGCGTAATGGCTATCGCGTTGCTTGATACGCGCCGCCAGAAGCGCGAGGATCGGCGCAATATCGACCAAACCCGCTTTGGCTTCGCCCTGAGTGAGGGTGGCGAGATATTCAAGGTAGAGCGGCAGATAATCCGGCAGTTCTTTGCAATCCAGCTCCAGACCGGCAGCGCGGTATTGAGCCAGAAGATCGACCATCGCCTGCCCGCGATCGCGTGACTCGCCGTGAACGTGTTCAAACAGCAGCAATGAGGTGGCGCGTCCGCGATCAAACAGGCTGCAGTATTCGGCCTGCCGATCGAGCAGCTCGGCGGTACAAAACTGGCGGATAAATTCGGCAAGGCGGTTGGCAGAGATGCGGTCAAGTTCGTCGGTCTCGGCCAGCAGCGTCAGCAACTCTTGCCGGTGCGCCCAAAGTGCATCGTCAGGGTAATCCAGCAGGCGGGCAATTATTTGCAGGGTTTTCATTTAGCGGCTCCAGGCGTGCGCGGGCTGACATCAATGGCGTCAATGCGTTTACTGTTGAACAGGTTAAATTTGCCGTCACTGCCGTGGCAGCCATCGCCGAAGCTGAAACCGCAGCTTTTACTTTCAGGAAACGCCTCGCGCGCCAGCTCGCGGTGACTTGAAGGCACCACAAAACGATCCTCATAATTGGCAATCGCCAGATAGCGGTACATCTCCTGCGCCTGTTCCTGGCTCAGCCCGACCTGTTCGAGCGCGGCGGTGTCAATAACGCCATCGACCGTTTCAGCACGCTTGAAGTGGCGCATTGCCAGCATGCGTTTCAATGCCAGCAGCACCGGTTGGGTATCCCCGGCAGTCAACAGATTGGCCAGATACTGCACCGGGATGCGCAAGCTTTCGACGTCAGGCAGTACGCCGGTGTGCGGCATGGCGCCAGCGTCGGCGGCGGACTGAATCGGCGACAGCGGAGGCACGTACCACACCATCGGTAAGGTGCGATATTCAGGATGCAGCGGCAACGCCAGCTTCCATTCCATCGCCATTTTATACACCGGTGACTGCTGAGCGGCGTCAAGAACCGACTGCGGAATTCCCTGCTTCAGCGCTTCAGAAATCACCTGCGGATCGTGTGGATTAAGGAAGATATCCATCTGACTCTGGTAGAGATTTTTTTCATTTTCAACGCTGGCGGCCTGCTCAATCCTGTCAGCGTCGTACAGCAACACGCCAAGATAGCGAATGCGGCCCACGCAGGTTTCTGAGCACACGGTGGGTTGTCCGGCTTCAATGCGCGGGTAGCAGAAAATACATTTTTCCGACTTGCCGCTTTTCCAGTTGAAGTAGATTTTTTTGTACGGACAGCCGGTCAGGCACATACGCCACCCGCGACATTTGTCCTGATCTATCAGTACGATGCCGTCTTCGTCGCGCTTATAAATAGCGCCACTTGGACAGGTCGCCACGCAAGCAGGATTGAGGCAGTGCTCGCACAGGCGCGGCAAATACATCATGAAGGTGTTTTCAAACTCGCCGTACATCTCTTTCTGCATGTTGGCGAAATTGCTGTCGGCCGAACGGGTCGAAAACTCGCCGCCGAGGTCGTCCTCCCAGTTGGGCCCGCCGACGATTTTATCCATTCTTTGGCCGGTAATCAGCGAACGCGGGCGCGCAATCGGCTGATGCTTGCCCTCTTTAGCGTTGTGTAAATGCTGATAATCGAAATCAAACGGTTCGTAATAGTCGTCGATTTCTGGCATGTGCGGATTCACGAAAATCTTTGAAAGCAGTTGCAGCTTATTGCCCATTCTCGGCTGCAGTCTGCCGCCGATTTTACGGATCCAGCCGCCCTTCCATTTCTGCTGATTTTCCCAGTCATTAGGAAAACCGATGCCTGGTTTTGTTTCAACGTTGTTGAACCAGCCATATTCCACGCCCTCACGGCTGGTCCAGACGTTTTTACAGGTCACGGAGCAAGTGTGGCAGCCGATGCATTTATCCAGGTTCAAAACCATGCCAACCTGTGAACGAATTTTCATTTAACACTCTCCTGCACGCTGTCATTGCCTTCGCCGTCTAACCAGTCAATACGACTCATTTTTCGCACCACCACAAAATCGTCGCGATTTGAACCCACGGTGCCGTAGTAGTTGAAGCCGTATGACTGCTGGGCATAGCCGCCAATCATGTGCGTGGGTTTTGGCGTGACACGGGTGACCGAGTTATGAATGCCGCCGCGCTGCTGGGTGATTTCCGAGCCGGGAATATTCACCAGACGCTCCTGCGCGTGGTACATCATGGTCATGCCTGATGGAACGCGTTGGCTGACCACCGCCCGCGCGGTCAGTGAGCCGTTGGCGTTAAACGCCTCAATCCAGTCGTTATCGGTAACGCCCAACTGACGGGCATCGTCCTCACTCAGCCAGACAATCGGCCCCCCGCGCGACAGCGTTAACATCAGCAGATTGTCGCTGTAGGTCGAATGTATGCCCCATTTCTGATGCGGTGTGATGAAATTCAGCGCCATTTCAGGGTTGCCATTCGGTTTGGCATTCAAAAAAGGCTGCGCGGCACGGGTATCAATCGGCGGACGATAGACCAGCAGGCTTTCGCCAAACGCGCGCATCCATTCGTGATCCTGATAAATCTGCTGGCGGCCACTCAGCGTGCGCCAAGGGATAAGCTCATGCACGTTGGTATAACAGGCGTTATAAGAGACGTGTTCGTCTTCAAGGCCCGACCAGGTCGGACTGGAAATTATCTTGCGTGGCTGCGCCTGAAGGTCGCGGAAACGGATTTTCTCGTCTTCTTTATTCAGTGCAAGATGGCGATGGTCAATGCCGGTAAATTCGCCCAGCGCCTGCCAGGCTTTAACCGCCACCTGACCGTTGGTTTCCGGTGCCAGCGTCAGAATAATTTCTGCCGCGTCGATCGCTGTTTCAATCTTCGGCCGCCCCGTTGCCACACCGGTGGGTTGGGTATAGTTAAGTTTTTTCAACAGCTCGATTTCACTGTCGGTATTCCAGTTAATGCCTTTACCACCATTGCCCAGTTTATCGAGTAACGGACCCAACGCGGTAAATCGCGCATAAGTGTTGGGATAATCGCGCTCAACCGCCACCAGATGCGGTGCGGTAACGCCCGGAATAAGGTCGCACTCGCCCTTTTTCCACTCCTCAACGCCCAGCGGCTGGGCCAGTTCAGCGGCAGAGTCATGCTGGATAGGCAATGTCACCAGGTCCGTTTCTACTCCTAAATGCCCGACGCAAACGCGCGAAAACGCCTTCGCCAGGCCTTTATAGATGTCCCAGTCGCTTTTCGATTCCCACGCAGGGTCAACGGCGGCAGAGAGCGGATGAATAAAGGGATGCATATCCGAGGTATTCATGTCGTCTTTCTCATACCAGGTGGCAGTCGGCAGCACGATATCGGAGTAGAGACAGGTGCTCGACAGACGAAAATCGAGCGTAACCACCAAATCCAGCTTGCCCTCGCCGCCTTTGTCTTGCCATTCAACCTCTTCCGGCAGCGTTTCACCCTGAATACCGAGATCTTTCCCCTGAATGCCGTTTTCAGTACCGAGTAGATACTTGAGCAGGTATTCATGACCTTTACCGGAGGAGCCCAGCAGGTTGGATCGCCAGACGAAAAGATTACGTGGATAGTTTTGCGGCTCGTCGGGCTGTTCGGCGGCAAAGCGGATGCTGCCGTTTTTTAGGCTATCGACGGCGAAATCCTGTAGCTTTTGCCCCGCCGACTGAGCCATTTTGGCAAGATTCAACGGATTAACGTTGAGCTGCGGTGCCGAGGGTAGCCACCCCATTCTTTCGGCCCGTACGTTGAAATCGATCAAGCTGCCGGTAAAGCGGGACGCATCGGCCAAAGGCGAAAGCAGCGACTGTGGTGCCACTGTTTCATAGCGCCACTGGCTTGAATGGTTATAAAAGAAGGAAGTTCCGTTCATCTGACGCGGCGGTCGCTGCCAGTCGAGGCCAAAGGCCAGCGGTTGCCAACCGGTTTGCGGACGCAGTTTTTCCTGCCCGACATAGTGCGCCCAGCCGCCACCGCTCTGGCCCACACAGCCGCAGAAAATCAGCATATTGATGAGGCCGCGGTAGTTCATGTCCATGTGATACCAGTGATTTAGGCCCGCGCCGACGATAATCATCGAACGTCCGTGGGTTTTGTCGGCGGTATCTGCAAACTCGCTGGCAATGCGAATAATATTTTGCTGTGACACGCCGGTGATTTTTTCGGCCCACGCCGGACTGTAGGCTTTTACGTCATCAAAGCTTTGCGCACAGTTTTCGTCACCCAGACCGCGTTCAATGCCGTAGTTCGCCAGCGTGAGGTCGTATACGCTAGCGACCTGCGCCTCCGTGCCGTCCGCCAAACGAATGCGTTTGACCGGCAGCTTGTGCAGCAGAATTTCTTCCAGCGCCACACTGCTGAAATGCTCGTGCGTAATACCGCCAAAATAGGGGAAGCCCACCTCAACCACGTCGTCGTGCTGACCAAGCAGGCTAAGTGCGAGCTTAACCTCCTGCTGGTCTTTTCCTTCCCGTGCTTCAAGATTCCACTGCCCTTTTTCACCCCAGCGATAGCCTATCGAGCCTAGCGGAGACACCAATTCACTGCTGTGTTCATCAAGTGCGATAGTCTTCCACTGCGGATTATTTTCCTGGCCCAGATTATCGACCAGGTCAGAGGCTCGCAGCATACGGCCGGCGGCAAAATGGCCCCCTTCGCGCGGTTCGAGCAGCACCAGCATCGGCATGTCGGTGTAGCGCCGCACATAATCAATGAAGTAGGTGCTTGGATTATCCAGATGGAAAGATTTGAGAATAACGTGTCCCATCGCCAGCGCCAGCGCGCTATCAGTACCTTGTTTCGGCGCTAGCCAGTGGTCACAAAGCTTGGCCACTTCGGCGTAGTCTGGTGTGATGGCGACCGTTTTGGTGCCTTTGTAGCGAACTTCACTGAAAAAATGCGCATCGGGCGTGCGCGTCTGCGGCAGGTTTGAGCCCCAGGCGATAATGTAGGACGAGTTGTACCAGTCGGCCGACTCAGGAACGTCTGTTTGTTCACCCCAGGTCATTGGCGAGGCCGGTGGCAGGTCGCAGTACCAGTCATAAAAGCTCAGGCACACGCCGCCAATTAGCGACAAATAGCGCGAACCGGCGGCGTAGGACACCATCGACATCGCGGGAATAGGCGAAAAGCCGAGAATGCGATCCGGACCAAAGGTCTTGGCGGTGTAAACATTGGCGGCAGCAATCAGTTCATTCACTTCCTGCCAGCTCGAACGGACGAACCCGCCGCGTCCGCGCGCCACTTTATAGGTTTTAGATTTCTCAGGGTCACTGACGATTGAACCCCAGGCATCGACCGGATCGCTGTGCTGAAGCTTGGCCTCACGCCAAAGCTGGATCAGCTTTTTACGCATCAGGGGATACTTCAGGCGGTTGGCGCTGTAAAGATACCAGGAGTAGCTTGCACCGCGCGGGCAGCCGCGTGGCTCATGGTTAGGCAAGTCCGGACGCGTGCGCGGATAGTCGGTCTGCTGCGTTTCCCAGGTGACCAGACCGTTCTTGACGTAAATTTTCCAGCTGCAGGAGCCGGTGCAGTTCACGCCGTGGGTAGAGCGCACAATTTTATCGTGCTGCCAGCGGCTGCGGTAGCCGTCTTCCCAATCGCGATTGGTGTTTAACGTTTGCCCGTGCCCATCGGCAAACGGTTCGGCCAGTTGTTTAAAATAACGAAACCGGTCAAGAAACTTGCTCATCCAGAAACCTCCTGATGCAGACGCCTGAGGCGCACTGTCGTTCATTGTCTTCAAAAAAATGCGTGGCGTTGCCCACAGACAACAACGCAGGATGACATTATTAAAATTGCCGCTAGGGTAGGCACGGGAAGCCCGGTCCCCTTTGACGGCGATCAATCCTGATTGAGAGAGACAAAAGGAAGACGGTGGACATACCCCTTATGGAGTAGAAAGGACTATAGTTTAATTTATTGATAATTAAGGTTTTATCGCCCATATATGAGCGCTTATTTATGTCAGGAGACGTGACTGGCTATTTGGGGGTAGTTGACCGAACTACAGAAAATCTTTCGCCTTACTCAGCAGTGCCGCTTTGGTGATTACACCCAGCAGGCGGCGCGATTGGGCGTTTTCAAGCACCGGCAGGCGTTCAAGCGGTGACGAACTGAACGTTGCCCAAGCCTGCTCGTAGCTCGACTGCTGATAAAGCACGATAAATTCGTGCTCAATGTAGGTGTCAATGCGGCTCTCTTTGCTCAGCGTACCGTCGATAATGCCACTGGCTAGCACGTTGGTCGGTACCACGCCGAGAAAACGCTCTTCTCTGTCGACAACGTAGACAAAACGCGTGCGCTGTTTCAGCCCTTCACTCACCACTTCTGCGAGCGTCGCGTCAATATACATCTTAGAACATGGGCACATCAGCTCGGCGACCGTGCCGTTTTCAAAATCACTTTTTGCCGCAAAGCGTGCATTATGGCGGGTTAACACCGGATAAGTTCCGCTGGCCTTGAAGCGCGAGGCCACTACGTAAGAAATCGCCGTAGCCAGCATCAGCGGGAACAGCAGCGAGCTGTTGAGGGTCATTTCAAACGCCATCATAATCGACATCAGCGGTGCATGGCTGGTCGCGGCCAACAGCGCACTCATGCCAATCGCGGCATACAGCCCCATTGGCCCGGGATCTAACCCCATCCACTGCAGACAGGTACAAACCAGCGCCCCGCCCGCCGCGCCAATCAGCAGCGACGGGGTAAACAGCCCACCCACCGCACCTGAGCCGACAGTAATTGCCGTCGCGACAATTTTTAGCACCAGCAACAGCAGCAGCGAAGTGTGCAGATTGCCGTTGTTGAGAATAAGGTCGATCACTTCAAAGCCGTTACCCAGCACCAGCGGCGAAACCATAGCCACCAGCCCTACCGCCAGCCCACCCAGCCCCAGACGCAGCGCGGGATGGCTTATCGGTTGCATCGTCTTGCGGACTTTATCAATCGAGGCAATAAACAGCGGACCCAAAATGCCGGTAATAGCGCCTATCGCCAGTACGGTAATAATCGCACTCGGCGTCGGGCTAAATACGGCGGATGAATAGAGATAAAGCGGGGCATAGTGGGTCAGGGAACGCACCGTCAACACGGCCACCGAGGCGGAAATAAACAGCGGAATAAGCCGTTGAACGGCAGTGACGCCAAAGGCGATTTCGGCGACAAACAGCGCACCGGCAAACGGCGCGTGATAGACCGCAGCCAACCCTCCGGCGGCGGCCATGGCAATTACGTCGGACTGATGCAGGGTTGAAAATCGGCTAAAGCGCCCTAGCAGGCTGCCGCTGAGCGCCGAAAGTTGTACCATCGCGCCTTCTCGACCGATAGAGCCTCCGCTGGCGATACTGGCCAGCGACGACAGTGAACGCAGCAAAGTGCTGACCACCGGAATACCCGGCAGCCGTTGATCGATAACGTCGAGATAATCGGGCATTTTACCGTTGCGTGACTCATGGCGCATTGCCCAATACAGAATGAAACCGGCCACCAGACCGCCGATGGTGGTGATGAGCGGCCAGGCCAGGAGAGGATATTCACGGAAAGCACGGGTTATATCCGAACCATCGGTAAACATCAGGCCGTTTATGCCGCTAATCGCCAGACGAAAACCGATGGTCACTAATGCAGCAATAATCCCGGCGGGAATAGCAATCAACACGTTTACCCAATCGGATTTTTGCAGCGCTTTAAAGCCCATTATTTTCCTAATTCACTGAGTCTTGCGGGGTATTTCTTTAGAAGAAATCATAGCATTACTCAGCGATTTGGTAATAAGGAAGTTTAGATGTTGTGCAAACTATATTGGCAAACGGTCATCTGGACACTCATGCAGGGAAAAAAGCTTCCGTGGCAGTTGGCTAAGGCGCACGCCACCTTCGGGCGTAACCCACACCGTTTCACTGAACGCCAGCCCCTGCGCAGAGGTATACATATGAAACACACTGTTTTCCTCCAGCCACCAGTGCGACTCAGGGGTAAAGCAGTGTGAGAAATCGCTCGGCCGCGGCGTGCGGCCATAAATTCCCAGCGCATAGCCGGTGACATTACCGTATTCACCGCGCAGTCCGGCATTGAGCACGCCGTCGCGCACGATGGCATCGATTTCAGCGGCACAAACGCCGGGTTTCATCGCGGCAATTTGCTGATCCTGAAGAGCAATCAGCTGAGCAGAGACCGATGACTGCTGCGTGGAAGGACCGCCGACGATAAACGGTCGCATCAACCGCGCGCTGTAATAATCGACTTTTGGCGTCAGTTCAACATGTAAAATATCGGCGCGATTCAGGGTCTCGTCATGCGTCTGCGCATGTAAAAAACCACTGTCACCCACTGAACGGACTATCGGACCGGTTTCACCGCTGTCAGCCCCTTCGCGCAGAAAAATACCCGCACACAGCGCCGCAACATCACGCACTCGCCACCCCGCGTGCACCTGCTGCTCAATGGCCAAATAAGCCCTGTCGGCGACCCCGGCCGCCTGCCGCAGTTTATCGATTTCGGTGGGGAATTTAGCCTGTCGCAGGCTGTCGCTGACGCCGCTCATTTCTATCCAGTGTACCTCAGGCAGTCGGCCAGCAAGCTGCTGCAGGGTATAAACTGTCATGCCGTAAGAGTGATAATCAGCACCTAGCGCTGCGCGCTGAAATCCTCGTGCAATAATGCTGTTGGCGACGCACTGCCACGGGTTTTCATCATCATGATAAGTGACAATGTCACTTATCCAGCCGGACTGCGTGCACGGTGCCGCGTCCAGCGCGCGCAACACTATCCAAGGCTCCCCGTGAAGGGGAACCAAACAGGCGCGATACATCGTTTCGGATACGGTAAAGCCGGTTAGCCAAAACAGCAGCTCGGCGTGGTCAATAAGCAGCAGGTCTGAACCTGCTGCA
The DNA here is from genome assembly GCF_009208105.1 of Rouxiella sp. S1S-2. NCBI lineage: Bacteria > Pseudomonadati > Pseudomonadota > Gammaproteobacteria > Enterobacterales > Yersiniaceae > Rouxiella > Rouxiella sp. S1S-2. The sequence continues at coordinate 2,109,514 of NZ_WFKL01000001.1, read as the reverse complement.
CGCATCGCCTCACGCGTACGAATCAAAGCAGACGTGTTGACAGGCGCAGGCATGGGTTATTCCTCAACCGGTTGGCAAATCTCTAGGATCGCCAGCAGATAGATGCGCACAATGTCCAGAAAATCGCGAATGTGCACACGCTCGTCCGGCATGGTATTGAATTTTCCGCCCGGACCGCAAACGATGCCTTCCATTCCTAACATCTGGTAAAAGTGCGCCGCGTCGGTCCCGTAAAAAGCCGGAGGGGTAATGACGCCGGTAGGCTGATCTTCACCGCGAATCTGACGATAGGCGCGCCCGACCGCTTTGACAATCGGCGATTCGCCAGAGACTTCAAACGGCAGCATGGTTGGGCGGTCGCGTTTGCCATCGTCAATCAGCTCGGCCTGCAGGCCGGGATATTTTGCACACAGCGCATCGAGCAGATGCTGAATATCGACCAATACTCCGTCAACGGTTTGGCCAGGTGCAAATCGCGCTGATCCTTTCAAACGCACAAAATCCGCCACCTGTGGTGGACGCCAGTCCTGCAACTCGCGGCCCAATGCCCCATGAATTGACCCGATATGCCCACGGTTAATTTTCAAATGATCGGCAGTTTCAGCACCGGTAAACGTCATGGCATTGATTTGTGGAATGAGCTCAATCGCCGCGACGATGGCGTCTACCGCCTCCTCGCGCTTAGATAAGTGGCGGGTATCGCCGGTCAGCTCGATGGTGAACATCAGTGACCCCGCGTGCATGGTCAGCGCCTGCACGTCGGTGGGTTCGGAATTGATAAAGTAATCGGCCTTGATGCCCTGTTCTATAGCAGCGATAGTGCCCACCCCGCCCTGCAACTCGCCCACAACGTAGGTCAGAATAACGTCGCCCTTGAGCTTGACCCCCGCGTCAATCAGCGTTTTCAGCGCACAGAAATAGGCGGCGTCACCGGCCTTCATATTCGACACGCCGATGCCGTAGATAAACTCGTCGTCAATTTTCCCTTCCCACGGGTCAACGGTCCAGCCTTCGGTCACCGGATTGGTATCAAGATGCCCGTTAAACAGCAGGCTGTTGCCGCCGCCGCCCACGCCTGGCAGTGTGCCAATCGCATTTAAACGGTCTCCCGGAACCGGTTGAAGCTGAGTCTCAAGCCCCAGCGCCTGCATCTGACTGGCCATGTACTCCGCTAACCTGCGCTCACCGTCGGTAGCGCTGTAGCTTTTATGTTGCACCATGCGCGCCAGAAAACTCAGGCAATATTCATCATCTATCGAAGCCAAAAGCTGTTCAGAATTCATCGGTAAACCTTTCATTCAGGAGAGTTCAATACGTTGGGGTTCCAGGGCGCCTGCGGCAGGCGTATGCACCGCCGCCAGCAGCGCTTGGGTATAGTTATGCTTCGCGTGTTGCCGCATCTCTTTGCCGGGCAGCATCTCGACCAAATCACCGCGATACATCACCGCGACGCGATGGGCGATTTGCCGCACCAGATTCAAGTCGTGAGTAATAAAAAGATAAGCGGTGCCATAGCGCTGGCGCAGCGTCAGGAGCAGCTCAATCACCGTCGCCTGTACCGACACGTCGAGCGCGGCGGTAATTTCATCGCAAATCACTAAATCGGGTGGATTGGCAAAGGCGCGGGCAATGGCGACGCGCTGCTTTTGGCCGCCGGAAAGCTCGTGGGGAAAGCGCCGTGCAAATTCGGCAGGCAGGCGCACGTCTTCGAGCAATCTGGCCACCGCCTGTGCTTCAGTTTCACCTTTTGGCAGCCCGTACAGGCGCAGCGGGCGGGCAATAATTTCGCCAATACGCTGGCGGGGATTAAGCGACGCATCGGGGTGTTGAAAAATCATCTGCACCCTACGGCGGTACTCTTTGTCCATTTCGCCTTTGCCGTACAGGCTATAGCCGCTGAAATCGAGTTTGCCGCTAAACGGCACCAGTCCGGTCAGCGCCTTGGCCAGGGTAGATTTACCCGAGCCTGACTCGCCGACAATGCCGAGGATTTCGCCCTGATGTAGCGTAAAACTGACGTCAGAGGCGGCGCGAGTTTGAGTATTTTTGCGGCGCAACAGCCTGTCGATGACGCCGTGATGGCCATAATCGATGCTCACGCCGTCAAGACGTAACAGCGGCTGGTTTGAGACCGGTGCGTCATCCACCAGGCGATGTGCTGGGTCAGGCACGGCGGCCACCAGCTTCTGCGTGTAGGCATGCTGCGCAGAAGAAAACAAATTGTTAGCCGCGGCCTGCTCCACGATATGCCCTTTTTCCAGCACGCACACGCTGTCGGCCACCGAGGAAACCAGCGCCAAATCGTGAGATATATACAGTGACGCCACACCGGTCTCTTCGCGCAGGCGGGCAAACAGCTCCAGAATTTGCGCCGAACTGATCACATCCAGTGCGGTAGTGGGTTCGTCAAAAATCAGGCAGTCGGGCTGACAGGCAAAGGCGGTAGCAATCAGCACGCGCTGTTTTTCACCCCCGGAAACCTGATGCGGATAGCGCTGCATCATCGCCGCCGGATTTTTAAGCTCGACGTCGGTGAGCAGTTGAATACCCAGCTCCATCGCCTGTTTGCCATTGAGTCCGCGATGGCGAATCAGCACTTCTGTCACCTGCTCGCCCAGCGTCAGCGTTGGGTTAAGCGAGGCGCTTGGATCCTGAAAAATCATGCCCAGCTTGCCGCCGCGCAGTCCTTCAATCTGGTTTTGCGGCATCTGGCGCAGGTCATGCCCCTGCAGCATGATTTTTCCGCTGCGTTCGCGGGCGTTGGCGGCCATGTAGCGCATAATCGACCAACCCAGCGTGGTTTTACCTGAGCCAGATTCGCCCACCAGTCCCACCACTTCACCGCGTTTAACACTCAAGTTGATGTTTTTTAGCACCTGCAGGGCATCACCCTTTGGCAGCAAATAGTCGAGGCTGTAATCCTCTATCGATAAAACGGCGTCAGATTGTGTCGCAATAAGAGTCATCAATGGCTCCTTGGGTTCAGCGCATCGCGCAGGCCATCGCCGAGCAGGTTAAAACCAATGGCAATCAGGGCGATGGCGATGCCCGGTGCCAACATCATCCATGGCGCGTTGAAGAAATACGCGCGTCCGTCGGAGACCATCAGCCCCCACTCCGGCTCGGGCGGCTGGGCGCCCAGCCCAAGGAAGCTCAACGTGGCAAACAGCATGATGGCGAAGGCTACGCGGATAGTCGCCTCAACGATGATAGGTGCCACGATGTTGGGCAGCATTTCGCGTAAAATGATATAAGTTGTCGACTCCCCGCGGGCAATCGCGGCATTAACGTAGTCCTGCTGACGCGCGGCCAGTGAAACGCTGCGCGCGATGCGCACCATGCCGGGAATAAAAGCAATGGTTATTGCCAGCACGGCGTTGAAACTGCTCTGCCCGAGGGTACTGACAATGAGCAGCGCAAACAGCAGGCTGGGGATCGACATGACCGCGTCCATGGTGCGCATAATCGCTTCATCGACTTTTCCGCCGAGGTAAGCGCTGGCGGTGCCAACAATGGCACCTATCACCATCGCCATCAGCGTGGCCAACAGCGACAGCACGATAGTGGCGCGAGCCCCTATCATGACTCGGCTAAAAATATCGCGGCCAAGCTGGTCGGTGCCGAGCCAGTGTTCAAGGCCAGGCGGCTTATAACGTGCCATTATTGACAGCGCCTCGGGGTCGTAAGGGGCAATATGCGCGCCCCCCAACACCATCAGTGCGGCAATAATTAAAATAAACAGTCCAACGGCGCCCTGCGGAGAGCGGACTAAATGCTTTATTACATCACGCATAACTGATCCGCTTATCAAGATAGACATAGGCCAAATCGGCCAGGAAATTGACGATTGAATAAGTGGCGGCAAGAATAAGTACGCCCGCCTGAATGGTCGGTAAATCTCTGGCCTGCACGGCAACAATCAGCTCGCGGCCAATGCCTGGGATAGCATAAATTTCTTCGACCACCACGATACCGCCAAGCAGATAACCCACGTCGAGGGCAACGATAGTAATCGTCGGCAACAGGCCGTTGCGCAGGGCATGACGCCACAGCACTCGGCGCTTTGACAGGCCTTTGAGGTGGGCGGCGCGGATATAATCAGTTTGCAGCACGTCAACCATTTCCGAGCGCACCATGCGCGAAACGTGCGCCACTAGAATGAGTGCCACGGTCACGGAGGGTAAAATGAGGTGACTTACGCCGCCCCAAAAATCTTCCGTCAGCGGAACATAACCGGTGGCGGGCAGCACTTGCCAAACGTCGGCGAACAGCAGTAAAAGCAGTGTGGCAGTCACAAACTCCGGAAACGAAATGCCCACGTAGGAAAGGACACTGACCAGCATATCGGCCATTTTACCTCGGCGAACGGCGGCCCAAATCCCCAGTGGAATCGCAATAATCAGCATCAGCACCAGCGCGCAGGCCGCCAACAGCAGCGAACGCCCGAGCGCCGCCAAAATAGTCGGCGCCACCGGTAATCCGTTGCGCATCGACACGCCAAAATCACCGTGCAACACGCCGCGGAGCCAGTGCCAATACTGTAGCCAGGCCGGAGCATCAAGCCCCAACCTTGCCCGTACCGCCGCCAATGCTTCTGGCGTGGCATTTTGGCCCAACAGCGTCACCGCCGCATCGGCGGGCAGCAGTTGGGTAATGCCAAACACCAGCAGCGACACCACCAGCAGGGTGTAAATCACCAGCATCAAACGTTTTAAAAGATAACTCGCCGTCACACTGCCCCCTGCTTATTTACGGTTTGGCGCTTTTGCCGTCAGCCAAACATGGTCGAGACGGAATACGGCACCGCGCGGATTTAACTGATAACCGGCAACGTAATCACGGCTGGCGGCCAGCAGGTCGAAGAAAGTTGGGATCATTGACGGCACCTGTTCGTGCATCAGTTTCTGCGCCTGACCATAAAGCTCGCTGCGTTTGGCTACGTCGTCGGTTTCACGCGCTGACTGCACCACCTTGTCAAAATCGGCGTTGTTCCAGCGCGTTTCGTTCCACGAGGCCTTTGAGGTATACAGCAGCGAGAACACCGCATCCGCCGTGGCCTGCATGTTGTAGAAACCGACGTAGAAATTGCCCTTCTTCCACACCTGATCCAGATAGGTGCTGTTGGCCATGGTCTGCACGTTGATGCGAAATCCCGCCGGTTTAGCCATTTCGCGCAGCGCCACGCCAAGCTGGGTGCGCGTTGACGGTTTATCGGAGGCAATCAGTGTGATATCCAGCCCGTCCGGATAGCCCGCTTCGGCCAGCAGCGCTTTGGCTTTGGCATAGTTGGCCTGCTTTAAAGGCTCTTTCAGGTAATACTGATAGGCGGTGTTAAGCGGGGTATCGTTGCCCGGCGTGCCGAAACCGTTAGCCACAAAGTCCACCATCGCGGCGCGGTCTACGCACAGCGCCAGCGCCTGACGCACGCGGACATCGTTGAACGGTTTGGCGTCGCAGGCCATGTTAACGTTAAGAAACTGCCCGGCCGGTACACGCAAAGGAATAACGCCCGTCGATTTTGACAGACGCGGAAATTCAGTGGACTGTACCGCCTGCATCAGGTCGGTATCGCCGGAAATCAGTGCAGACCCTTCGGCAATGGCATCGGGATAAACCACCACTTCCACACGGTCGAGGTACGGGCGCTCTGGGTCGTAATAGTGCGGATTGCGCTCGACCACCACCAGCCGCTCGGGGTCAAACGACACTAGCTTGAACGGACCGGTACCAATAGCCTCTTTGCTCAGGCGCGCCAACTGCCCTTCGGCGATTGCGGCGGGAACGATTTTGGCGTCGGGATAGGCCAGCATCACTGGCAGGTCGGCATAGGCGCCGTCGGTGGTTATCACCACGGTGGCGTCATCGCTGGCGGTAATGGTTTTAATCGGCCCGATATTGCGCTGACCCGGTGAGGCATTTTTGCTGTCGAGAATGGCGTTAAGGCTGGCAACCACGTCTTTGGCGGTGCAGCTTGAACCGTCGTGGAATGTCAGGCCTTTGCGCAGGGTAAAGGTCCACTGTGAAAGGTCCGCATTCGGCTTCCAGCTCACCGCCAGGTCAGCCTCGGCTTTCATGTCCTGCGTGAGTCGGGTCAGACCGCTATAGAGCAATTCGGCCAGCAGATATTCGGGATTGACCCTCGCCTGCTGGGGATTGAGCATGTTGGCAGCCTGATCGACACTGATGCGCAGCACCCCACCGCGGCGTGGTGTGCCTGTGGCAGGCGTGCCACTGGAGGCAGGTGCGGCGGCTTTAGCGGACCCGGGAAGCATGGCTGCACCGGTCAATACGGTGGTGCCTGCGATGAACTGGCGGCGGTTAACGTCTTTCATTGCACACATGATTACTTCCTCACTGGTTAGTCAGAAATACCCTGGGTTGGCGAATTGGTGTTTTAAATAAAAAATAAATCTAAAAATTACTCGGGCTGAAAATCGGCCGATAAATAGGCCAAAATTGACTGAGCCAAAGCAACGATATCCTGCATCGTGGTGTACTCGTCCGACGCATGGATTCGATTCTCGGGGCGGGCTAACCCACCCAGCAAAATTTCTTTAATACCGGCCTGCTGCACCCAACCCATATCAGAGCTGGTAGACGATCCCCACACGGCGAAATCGTTTGCGTCAAAACCGAAGCCCTGACTGAGTGCCGACAGCCAGCGCGGCCAGTGTGGACCGCCTGGGTCACTGACCGGGGCCAGATGTCCAATAAGATGATATTCAACTGCCAGCGCCGCCGAACCGGCCATTGCCTGCTCAATGCAGGTGGACAGTTCGCGCCATACGTGCTCGAACGGCTCCTCTGGCGAATAGCGACGATTAACCAGCAGGTCAAAACGTGCAGGAATGGTTGAGCCTTTGCTGCCGCCCTGCACCGCTGCCAGCGTCAGTCGCGAGGTCAGCGGACGCCCCTCATAGTGCGGCGGTGACGGCATCGCCGACTCACGCTGCTCGACCTGCAGTTTCAGTGCATGCAGCGCGTTAAGCAGCGGCAGGCTTTGTTCAATGGCGTTGATGCCGCCGACCGGATCGCCTGAATGTGCAGAGCGACCGATTACGCTGATTTTGAGGTCGATACTGCCGAAACAGCCACCCCAGATACGCGGCACCGCACCGCCGTTGAAGCTCAGCATGTGGCCTGCAAACAGCTTTTGCTCCGCCAGATAGCGAACACCAGGATATAGACCGCCCTCTTCGTCAGTGCACAGCAGCAGCACAGGGTTGAACCGCAGCGCCAGTCCTGTGCGCTGTGCGGCACGAATAGCCGCCAGCGTGGCAACAATGGTGCCTTTCATGTCAGCGCTGCCGCGCCCTATCAGCTTGTTATCCACCTGCGTCAACGCCAGCGGTGGATGAGTCCAGCCATCGCCCGCCGGAACGGTATCGACATGAAAATACAGATTGCAGGCCTCACGGGCACCGCCGTCGAATGAAGCAATCAGGTTTACTCGTTCACCCTGCGCACTGCCGTCCGGCGTTTGCCACAGCGCTTCGGGCACAATAGCGCGTTTAAAAGAGAATCCCATTGGCGTAAGCAAAGACTGCATCAGGTCAGCAAAAGCCGGATAGCCAGTACCCGGCGGGAAACAGGTATCCACCTCGAGCATTTGACTCAGGTCTTGTAAAATGGCCTTTGAATCCTGGCCGATGGAATCTAATGCAATTTGCAAACTTCCTTTAAACGGCATGCTATACTCACTCAGTCCTATTTCTATATAGTTTATAGATAAAGCAGATATCCCTTCAGGTCAATAGGTAATCAGGTATGAGCCAACAAAATAAAGGTGAGCAGGAAGCAAGCAGCTTTGCTCGTTTAAGCGACAGGGAAGGCGCGCCGCTGTATGAGGTCGTGAAACGTCATATCAGCGAATCTATTCTGATGGGGCAACTGACGCCGGGCATGGTGTTGCCAAGCGAAAATGCGCTGGCGGCTGATTTTGGTGTATCGGTAGGCACGGTGAGGAAAGCGCTGTCGGCCCTGACCACCGAAGGCATGCTGATGAGGCGGCGTAAAACCGGCACGGTGGTGACCGGCTGGGCTCCGCTGCACAATTTGAGCTATTTTTTCCAATATTTTCGCTTGCACGGCCGTGACGGGTCACTGGTGCATTCGCACACTATCTTGCTTGATTATCAGACAGGCCATGCGAGTGAATATGAAGCGGAGAAGCTCAATATTTCGGTGCAAGCACCGGTTATTCGTCTTAAACGTTTACGAAAAATAAAAGACGCACCGACCATGCATGAGCAGTTGGTACTCGCCGCCGATCGCCTGCCCGACTTCCCGAAGGCCGAAAATCTGCCCCCGCTGCTTTATCGTTTTCTGCTGGAAAAATACGGCGTGCGCGTGGCGGCGGTGCGTGAACAGATCACGGCTGTGCTTGCCAATGACGAGGACTTGCGACTGCTGGAGCTCACTGCACCCCACGCGGTAATGGTGATTGACGAGGTATCTTTTGACCAAAGCGCACTGCCGGTTATCTTGGCGCATCATCGCTTTAGCACTGATAATTACGTCTATGTGAATGAAATTCGGTAATATTACGGTTTTGCTGACCTTCACATACTAAAAGTCTTAATGAAGTGCAGAAGTTTCTCCAGCCCATGTTGTGTATAAATTGTTCAACGAAAATACCTTTTACTTTTATAGGATTCATGTTGAACAAGTTACGTATAGCTTTATTGGTTGGGGCTGCATTACTGACACAGCCTGCATTGGCGGCCGACCAAAACCGCACGATCAGTTATTTGACCTCGTGGGGACTGCCACTTAATGCACATACAGACCTGGAGAACACCAAAGTTGATACCTTCCTGCTCTCTTTTGGAGAATGGGATGCTGCGGGTAACATCAATTCGTCTGACCATATCATCTCGATTCCCAAATACAATGAATGGTCATTAGATAGAACCGCTTACGAAACCTGGACAACGATTAAACTCGATCATCCTGAAAAGAAAATGATGGTCGCCTTTGGCGGTGAAACCTATGAAAGGATGTGGGCATATTTAGACTCGCCAGCGGCTCGTGAAAACATCGCACAAGGCTTGGTCAAACTTCTGGATACAGGCTTCCCGGTTTATAAAAAGAATCTTAAACCTGAAGAGATGCAGGGTGAATGCTCGTCCAGCGATACTCCATGCAACATGACCCATTACCAAAAAGCGGGAACTGTATATCTCGATGGCATAGATTTTGATTTCGAAAAAGGAGCGCGCCTTACTCCGCAAGAAAACAATAACCTTCTCCTGCTAGCCCAGCGCATACGTCAATTGATCGGAGCAAACAGCACGAAATTGCTTAGCTTGACCACTTATCACGTGGGCGCCGATCCGATTGAGTGCCTAAACGGCTCAGATAGCGGAAATTGTTCTTTCATTGGATCCGACCACTCTGGTGAAGTGCTGCCACTGCTGACTGGCAGTAAAGGCGTGTTCGACTTTTACAATGTGATGGCTTATGACGCAGGTCGTGACTTCAAGTATGCCGTGGCAATGAATAACTACGCCAACGCGGTTGGCGACAAGTCAAAGATTGTCCTTGGTACCACAATTAATGACCAGTGGGCTCCGGGCAATAGATTTGTAGAAACAAAAGAGAATAACGTTGCGCGTGCAGAATGGCAGGCAAAGAATAATTATGGCGGATTTTTTGTGTGGGCGTTGGGTTCGAACAATCAACAGATGAACCTGGAACACCAGGTAGAATACATCAATGATATGCGGGAAGCGGCGGGCGACAATTCTACACCAGCCCCAGATGTAGACTATACCGCACCGACAGCACCGGGTAATCTGCAGGCAAGCGTAACGGGTAAGGTTATCACTCTTAACTGGCAGCCTTCGACCGATAACGTTGGGGTTACCGGTTATTGGATTTATCGTGACAGCAGAAAGACTGATGCAACGCCTTTCACAACATGGAAAGACAACGCGGCTGTAGCGGGTATTGAACACAGCTACCATGTTGTAGCTCACGACGCAGCAGGCAATCGTTCTCAGGCAAGTGAAACGGTTAATGCAAAAATCGTTCAAGATGAAGAAGACGCTGTCGTTCATCCGCATGCACCGAACGGCCTGGCTGTACATTCAGTGACTAAAAACTCTCTGAACCTAAGCTGGAAACCTGTCAATAACGTGACCGTAACGAAGTATCACGTTTATCGTAACGGCGTTAAGACTGCCACCACCGCGAACTCAGAGTTACGTGAAAGTGGTCTCACCGCAGGCACGACTTATCGCTATTACGTTATTGCTGAAACGGCCAAGGGTGTGCAATCCGCTGCAAGCGCGACGTTTACGGCTAAAACCAGTGACGACACGGTTGTTGCGCCTTCCGAAAGTGATTGGAAAACAGGGACTGCCTATAAAGCAGGCACCGTAGTGACCTATCAGGGCAAAAAATATCGTTGCCTGCAACCACACTCTGCAATTGAGTCCTGGAACCCAGTTGCCGCCTTCTCACTGTGGAAAGCAATCTAATTTCACGTTTTAAAAATTAACCGTTGTACCCCGCCGCCTGCCATGCAGGCGGCTTTTTGTAAGGTTAGTCTACGATTTCAACACCAGCATTAGCCCTGCCCTCAGCCCCAACGCCACGTTAGGGTTCGGAAACAGCACCACTTCCTCGCGATGCTCCACGCGATAGGTTTTACCTGATTGTTCGGCCAGCATGTAGCCTTGCGGATAAGCCGTGAAGTTGAGCGCATCGGCAGGAATATGCAGCGCGAAGTCCTGCTGTTCACGCAAAATATCCTGCACCACCTGGTAATGCTTCATCGGCTCACCTTGACGCTCGACGGCAGGAACATCACTGACCAATGCCTCAAGTGCCCGTTTTATCTGGCTAAACTGACCAAGATCATTACCCCCAAACGGCAGCGCTTTGCCCAACTCCAGTGTACAGCTCTCGGCCTGAAAAACTTCACTGCTGAAATGGGTAAACGTGCCGCCAGGCGAACGGTGATAAACCAACGCCTCTAACCCTGCCCTTTCCAACCACTGCAGCATCTCTGGCGCGTGAGGACGCGGTTGGAAAGGCAGCAGGCCAAAACGCAGGTGCAGAGAGCCGCGGATCGCCGTATGCAGGTCGTAATGATAGCGCTGCGTGGTGCCGGCCGCCGTAGCACTGCGGAAGAACTGCGCTAAAAGATGCTCGAGCTGCTGCGCCCGTACGGTTTCCTCACTCAGGGGAAAGCGGGCATGACGCCCGCCGAACATGCGGTTCATGTCCGCCTGCACAAAGCGTTTATTGGCTCGCATTGACGGCGGATTCCCCAACACCACCAGCAGGCGAACATTGAGTGGCCGCGTTCCTGTCAGCAGCTCGGCCACCAACTCATTCAACAGCTCAATCGGGGCGGTTTCATTGCCGTGTACCCCCGCTGAAAGCACGACGGCTCGGGTGCAAGGCTGCCGCGGGGAAAGCTCAAGCACGCCTTCCGCCAGCCATTGCCAGTCGAGATGAGGCAATTGTCCGACCGGCTGAACGGGAGGCGTTCCCTCCATTGTCAGTGTTAATACGTCAAACATGACTCAGGCTCCTTAACGTGAATTTAACGGCTTCAGAACTGCTGGAAAGGATAGATACTCCCTAACTGCAGTATTTGCGTGAGCTCGTCAAGCGCGTGGCGAACCTCGGTCAATAGCTGTGGATCGGCTAAATCTTCCTGCTGCATGCGGTCACGATAGTGTTTGTCGACCCAAACATTGAGTCGATTAAACAGCACGTCATTCATCAGAGAAGCCTGATTTACCGCCGCCAGCTCGGTTTCGTTAAGCGCTACCCGCAGTCTTAAACAGGCTGGGCCACCACCATTGCGCATGCTTTCGCGCAGGTCGAAGACTTCTATTTGATTGATAGGACCTCCGTTGTCGCGCAGATCGGACAAATAGTCCCACACGGCAGCATGCTGGCGCGATTCTTCTGGCACCACAATGGTCATTTTGCCGTCGGCCTTGCTGAGCAACTGGCTGTTAAACAGATAGGTCGCGACGGCGTCATCAAGTGAAACACGCGATTGTGGCACTTCAATCGGCTGGAATTCACATTCGACGCTGGCCATTTTGCGGCGAATTTCATCAAACGCCGCCTGCTGGTTTACAAACGCCTGCTGGTGATGGAACAGCACCTGACGATTGCTGACCGAGATGACGTCATTGTGAAAAACGCCGCTGTCGATAGCTTGCGGATCCTGCTGAATAAACACCGTGCGTGACGCGTCAAGCTGATGCAATCGTGCCACTGCGTCACTGGCAAGCCGGGTCTGTCTGGCCGGATAGCGTACCGGTTCGTTATTGCCGGTGACCAGCCCATCACGACCATAAACAAACACCTGTACGCCGGGTCGGTCATATTCCACGCAAAGACGATTATGGTTAGCCGCGCCTTCGTCGCCAAGGCTTGCCATCTGCGGCAGCGCGGCGTGGTGCGCAAAGTGTTGCGCATGACTAAATGTACCGCGCAGAATAGCCGAGGTCGTGTCTGCCTCAATGGCGCGGTGAAACTTGTTGTTGAGGTTGGCGACGGTGAAATGCACGCGCCCATCGGCGCTGTCGGCGGAGGGTGAAACGGTGGCAGCGTTGGCAACCCACATCGCAGAAGCCGAGCTTAGCGACGAAAGCAGGCGCGGCGCGTAAGCATTGGCCTGCGACAACACCTGTGCGTCGCTGCCGTGAAACCCCATTTGGCGCAGCGTGGCCAAGTGAGGACGCTCGTGAGGAGGCAATACCCCCTGCTTAAAACCAAGGTCACTCAAGGCCTTCATCTTTAACAGGCCCTGCCTGGCCGCCAGTTTGGGATTAGCGACCGCGCTTTGGTTACGGGTAGAGGCTTCGTTGCCAAATGACAGCCCCGCGTAGTGATGCGTCAGACCCACCAAACCATCAAAATTGACTTCATATCCAGACATCATGTTCTCCAGCGATGGTGAGGGGGGTTACTTTGCTTGTCCAAAATCAATCCCCGGCGATAGCGCGGAAGGGAGCTCAATACGGTTAGTTTCCAGTGACGCCATGGGCCACGCGCAGTAGTCGGCGGCGTAATAGGCGCTGGCACGGTGGTTGCCAGAGGCACCTACCCCGCCGAAAGGTGCATTGCTGGAGGCACCGGTCAACGGCTTGTTCCAGTTAACAATGCCGGCTCTGGCTTCGAGCAGCAAACGGTCAAACTGCTCGCGCTGTTCTGATATCAGGCCGGTTGCCAAGCCAAAGCGAGTTTGATTTGCCAGCCTGATTGCCTCATCAAAATCAGCATAGCGAATCACGCTCAGCAACGGCCCAAAGTGTTCTTCGTCCGGCACGCCTGCAACGTCGGTCAAGTCGATGATGCCCGGCGAGAGCAAGGTGTTGTCAGGGCTTAGGCGAGCCAGGGTCAATAATGATTTTCCACCCAGCTCAACCAAAGACGCCTGTGCGTTGAGCATATTGCGCGCTGCTGTATCAGAAATAACGCCACCGATGAACGGCTGAGGTTCTGCGTCCCAGGCCCCAACGCGCAACGCGCTTGTCACCTCGACCAGACGTTTGAGGAATACATCCCCCGCCTGACCCTGCTTAACCAACAGGCGACGTGCGCAGGTGCAGCGCTGACCCGCTGAAATAAACGCCGATTGAATCGTCAGGTTAACGGCGGCATCGATGTCCTGCACCGGTTCAACGATCAGCGCGTTATTACCCCCCATTTCCAGCGCAAGAATTTTCTCCGGCTGTCCGGCCAATTGTCGGTGTAACTGATAACCCGTTCCAGCACTGCCGGTAAACAGCAGGCCGTCGAGCTGTGACGAGGCCGCCAGCGCTTCACCGGTAGAACGGCCGCCCTGAACCAAGTTCAGCACGCCTGCAGGAAGCCCTGCCTGCTCCCAGAGCTTGAGCGTGGCTTCAGCGGTGGCTGGGGTGAGCTCGCTAGGTTTGAACACCAGCGTATTGCCCGCCAGCAGAGCAGGAACAATGTGCCCATTCGGTAAATGTCCTGGGAAGTTGTAGGGACCAAATACCGCCAGCACGCCGTGAGGACGATGGCGCAACACCGCTTCACCGTCGGGCATCGGCGTATGTTTTTCACCGGTACGCTGCTGGTTGGCTTCAAGCGAGATAGCCACTTTGCCAATCATCGCCTGCACCTCGGTCAGGGTTTCCCAACGCGGCTTACTGGTTTCCAGACTGATGGTCTCAGCCAGTTTGGTTTTATTTTCGGTGAGCAGCGCGGCAAAACGTTGAATAATTTCCGCACGCTGGGCAAGCGTCTGGCGAGCCCAGGCGGGGAATGCCTCGCGGGCGGCCTGACACGCAGACTCTACGTCCTGCGAGCTGGCGCTTAGGGCAGACCAAAGCAGTTCATTGCTAACCGGATTTGATTTCTCCAGCAGCACGCCCTGTCCGCTGCGCCACTGTCCCTGAATAAAAAGTGCTGGATGGGTCATAGTTCACTCGCTTGTGATAATTGTCGGGTTGAGGTGCCTTGCCCTGTAGCGGTAAACAGCGGCACCACGCGCAGCGTTGCGCCGGAGGTGACGCCAAGCGCCCGTGCAGATTCGGCGTCAAGCACCAACCTTGATGGGTCAGAATCTCCGGTGACTAATATTGCCCGGAAATCCGCATAGTTTTCATTGGCGACCAGATAGCAGGTTTCATCGGCTAAAGAATCGCTGTGGCCTACAATCGCCGGCAGCAGTCGACTCTCTTTCACGGCCCGCAGGCTGTCTATGTCGCCTTCAAGCGTAGGTCCGCCGTCAAAGATATCGACGTAGCCCTGATAGCGCAGCCCTTCGGCCTCCAGCAATGAACGGGCCGGAGCGGTCTGTGGATGAACCTGCCCCATCACTGCCCGCGCCTCGGCGCTGAGTAAATCGGTGTACAGCGGATGCTTGGGCATCAACTCGGCAATAAAGGATTTCTGCCCCATGCCTGTGAGTCTGTCGGCCTCGGCAAACTCCATGCCGAAGAAGTGCTGGCCCAGACTGTCCCAGAAGGGAGAATGGCCATTGTCGTCGGAAACGCCGCGCATCTCGGCGATAACTTTGGGCGAAAATCTGTCGCGAAACGCCGCCATAAACAGAAAACGAACCTTCGACAGTAGCTGTCCGTTTTTGCTGTGGCGATAATCTGGGTCCAGAAAAAGCGTGCAGAGCTCGCTGTAGCCAGTGTGGTCATTGCTTAAAAACAGCGTCGGAACAGGTTTGTAGATATTCAGACTCTTGGAGGCATGCACCAGCGTACCGAGACGGAAGTTATACCAAGGTTCACTGAGCCCAACCGCTACCTCAAGCGCGCTGACGCCCACCACTTTGTGCTGAGTGAGGTCTTCAAGCACGAACAGATACCCTTGCTCAGATTTACTTAAATCCCCGTTCCAGGTGGCGACTGACCGCTCAATCCGCGTACGCAGGTGCGCTTCATCTTTAGGCAAAGACGTTAAACCGATGCCGGTCTTACCTGACAACTGCAGGATATCGGCGATATCGCCGAGCCGCACAGGACGAATCAACATCATGATAATTACCTCACTTCAAAAGATGACGCTGGTTTCAGGCACACAGCCGGGCAACAGCACGTTCAAGTCGGTTTAAACCTTCTTCGATGTCGGCCTGCGGTATTATCAGCGAAGGCGCGAATCGCAGCACGTTCGGACCCGCTATCAGCGATATCAGACCTTCTTCCGCTGCTAACTGGTTAAGTTGCTTAGCCTGCCCCTTAAAACGTTCGCTCATCTCGGCGCCGATCAGCAAACCCATACCGCGGATTTCTGAAAACACGTGGTACTGGTGATTAATTTGATTCAGGCGATCGGTAAACCACTGGTGGCGCAGTGCAACGCCGCCCAACACCTCTGGCGTATTGATAAGCTCCAGCACTTTTCCGGCCACCGCAGTCGCAAGTGGATTTCCGCCGTAGGTCGTGCCGTGAGTGCCTGGCTGGAAGTGCTCGGCGAGGCTGTCAACGGTTAGCATTGCGCCGATAGGGAAACCGCCGCCCAAGGCTTTGGCGGTCGTCAAAATATCAGGCACCACACCGTAAGCCTGATAAGCATAAAGCTCGCCAGTTCTACCAACGCCGGTTTGAACTTCGTCAAAAATCAGCACCGCGTCGTGTTGTGTACACAACTGACGCAGCCCCTTGAGGAATTCAGGGTCGGCAGGAACAACACCGCCCTCACCCTGAATAGGCTCAACAATGACAGCACAGGTGCGTGACGAAATATGGTCGGCCACCGCAGCAAGGTCATTAAATGGGAGATGGGTAATAGCGGGCGGCAAAGGAGCAAAGTCCTGCGAATATTTGGGTTGTCCACCAGCGCTGACGGTAAACAGCGTGCGGCCGTGGAATGCGTTGTTAAAAGCAATAATTTCGGTTTTCTGGTGCGCATTTTTAGCGTGTCCAACCAAGCGCGCAAGCTTAAGTGCGCCTTCGTTAGCTTCAGCGCCCGAATTACAGAAAAATACTTTGTCGGCGAAGGTCGCGTCGACCAGCTTTTTAGCCAAGCGGAGAACGGGCTCATTGGTATAACCGTTACCCAAATGCCAAACTTTTTCTGCCTGTTCGATCAGGGCCTGTAAAACGGCCGGATGACGATGGCCCAGTGCGTTAACCGCAATACCTCCGGCAAAATCAACATAGTCTTTACCCGTTTGGTCCCACAGCCAAGATCCGGCACCGTGCACCGGAATAAATTCGGCAGGTGCATATACCGGCACCATATACTCATTAAACTGTTGGCGGGTTACTTGGTGTTCCATATCAACCTCATCATTGTTTTACTTTAGTCAACGTGACGCTCATGTCTACACGGGTGATTAACTATCACTCGATGCTCAATTCTCTAAATTCAGGGTGCAAGATCCCTACCCCTCGTTTAAAGAGGGATATTCTTTGAAAAGGTACAATCTGTACCTGAGCGTTAGACTGATAATAGAGTGCAGACATCGTGCCAGCAAAGGAAAAAAGTGAATAAAAAAGGGATGACCACCAAAAAACAACAAGTTAAAACCGCCCACCATTCACATTTAGTGCATAAAAAGTGAATATTTATGAAAAAGCCCTTTACTGGCATGTGGCTTGCAGAATGACTATGCAACTCAATAAATTGAAAATTATCTTCAATTTTTGTGATCTAATGCGCAATGAGGAATTTCAAAAAGCGAAGTTTGCACCAAATTAATGCTCTGCAAGCACTAAAATATGACAACATTTAGGATATCGACGGTTTTGCTCTCACACAGAGAAGATGTCATATTGTCAAAATCATAAAGATTCACCTAAATGTGAGTTAGTAATAATATAGTTAACCTTTATATTTTAATAAATCCAATAAACTTCAAAAATATAAATATATTAATTTATCAGATTAATAATCTAGAATACGCATCAATAAAACTGCGCATTATCATTGTAAATAAAATTGAAGTCAGACATGATCTAATCTGTCAACTATAAACAAGGGAATAGATATGTATCGTCAGGATGGACTTAGAAACGTAGGTTATAAATTTTTTGATTTTATTCTTACACAAGATAACCAACTCATGAAGAACAATAGTTTTATAAGAACAGGGGCGAAGGAGTTAGCTGTTTTAAGGGTCCTTATAGAATCGGCAGGTAAGCTTGTTGGAAAAAATGAATTGTTAGACCAAGTGTGGGGATCTACTATAGTATCAGAAGAGTCGCTAGCACGTTGCATTTACGTTCTCAGAAAAACATTCCAGCAAGATCAACAAAATGTTTATATTCAAACGATTTACTCGAAAGGTTATATTTTCGTAGCAGAAACGAAAAAACTTACAGACTCTAACAATGAAGTTGCACCCGAGCAAACACCCATTTTATATCAGGGGATACTGGAAAGCCTATTTGGAAAAAACTTTTCTTATGTTGAAATTTCTGGTCAACAACATATTAAGGTTAGTTTAGATATCGTAATCCCCGTATCAACATCCACTGAAAAAAGCCATTAAATTAACGAAGAGGAGATTACTTATCTTTTTATCAACTAGAAAGAAAAGAAACGTTTAGCCATATCTGCAAGAGTGCTGACCGTACTTGACAACACTTTTATCATGTTATCGTAAACAGAATTGGCATTACTGTAACGCCCAGTTAAAGATTGAACCGTGGTCTTTATTTGTTCTTCCTGGGCGTTAAAACCGGCAAGCCATGCCTGATATTGAGTGTTAGTGATCTCCATATCGTTGCCCGCATGCACCGGTTTTCCATTACTATCAAGCAAAGGTTTACCTTCATTATCCACTTTCAGTTTATCTAAAAGACTTTCAAGCATCTTTTTTACTGGAGCGGTGTCTATAGCAACATAATAACGGTCCCCTCCGATTGGTGAATGCAAAACGCTGCTGGCGGGAAGCCCCATATCCTTTGCCCACTTCTCGGCTTCAGCTTTCGAGACGTTTTTAGTATGATCGATAGGGTAAAGTTGGTTTGTTAGACCGTTTTTTGGTGTGTATTCTTCCATGAGCTCTTTAAGCACTTTCTCTAATTCACCAAATTTAAACACCAAATTACCATTGTCACCTTTTTTCTCAACCCACTTTCCCATTGCCGAAATGATATCACTAAATTTTTTATAAAACTCAATATACTTACTTAATGCCCCTTCAAAGACGTCATAATAACTTGATTTAACACCTCCAATTATACCTATAACGTGTTCAGCGAGAGTTTTATCTTCAGCGCCGGCACTGGAAATAAGAGCTATATTATTAGGGCCAAGGGCGTTTTTAAGCTGTGCAGAGAACTGTTTATTCAGTGCGGTTTCTTCAGCCATAAATTCAAGATTATTGTATGCCTTAACGAATTTTAGCTGCGCGTCGAGACCGGCCAGATTCTGCTGCAGGCAATGAGCCTGAATCTCCCGACTGACTTTATCATGACCTTGGTTTATATTGTCAAACTGAATCATGGCCCGATCAATATTACTAGAATAGAATTTATTTAAATAAGCAGATTCACTGCGTACCAAACTGTCATCTGGCTCAACAACGGAGATGCTATTATCCTCAGTCGGAAGCTTGAATTGTTGAAAACCAATGGATTGAACGTTAACATTTATAGTCATTAATTTAATCTCAATAGTTAAGCCGACCTGATATTACCGGCTATAGCAGCCATGGAATTCATTCTATCTCTTTGAATTGCATTCAATGTATCAATCATCTCGTTGACCAATTTTTTTAAAACCGACGTTCTTTCTTGAGCATTATCTGACGTTTTATTATTAACATTGCCTTCCATTCCTTTTATTATTCCTGCTGCTCTTTCATCACTTGCACGAATCTCCATACCACTCGTAAACGCTTGAGATATTGAACCGGCTACCGAATTAAGTGCTTGATATTTCATGTGGGAATACATAGCTCCTTTGTCTAGATTCAATTTATCAAATTCATTACTGGCGATCTTTTGCACTTCAGAGGTTATTTCAGGTTCACTGCCGGCTTTCTGTAGTTTACGGTTTCTCTCTGCCTCTAAAGACAGCATCTGGGCTCTTTGCTCATCGAGAGCATTTATACTTTGCTTTTCATGATTATCTAATTCAATTTTTTTATCTTTTATTTCTAATGCTTTAGCTTTTATTTTAATTTTATCTTCAGGGTTACGAACATTGTTTACCAAAGAAGCATGTTCGCCCTCGAGCCTTCTAATGTCTTCATTTAGCGCCGTTGTTTTTTCATTATTATAACCATTAATTTTATTGTGGGCCCTGCTATTTTTATCTAACTTCTTTTGATAATCAGCTTCAGTGTTATCTATATTTTTGACGGCATCTTTCGAAGGTAACGCAGTACTTCCTTTCTTTGGATCAATATTCTTGATTTCAGCATCGTGCTGTTTTTTAGCATTCCGACTGCCCATCAACGTGCTTGTACCAACGAGTGACATATTAACTATCGCGCCAGTGAGACTGGCCTGGAAGTGCTTATTACCCTCTTGTTGGATAGCAGTTGCCTGAATTCGTACAGATTTTTCAGACAACACCATAGCGTCGGAGCCTCTTAGAACCTCGTTGGTAGCCATCTCCCTTAGGCAATACTGCAACAGGACTATCATTAATCCATAACCCATTGTGGTTTCAACCTGATTTTTTTTAAGCTCCGGGGCAGCGGAATTAACGGCAGCCGAACTTACAGTAATATTATCAATAATAACTTTATTTACCTCTCTCTTAGAGGCAAGAATAGAGTTATCAGTATCATTGATGATTTTTTTCTCTTTGATGTTTTCATTAAACATTCTGGAAGCATTAAATTGTTTATATCCATTACAACCATTAGTTTCAATCATACATTAGCCTTATATTTAAAATATCATGCCCTGAGCGCATTCAAGATTGACATATTGGTTTGTTGTCTTGAAATATTTAAAGTGGATATTTCATTGACTAAATCCATACTTGCTTTTGATTCTGCAGTGAATATTTCAACTGCTAATTTTAGATATTTACTGATTGCTTTAGTATCTGCCATCGCTATGGTTATTTCAGCTTCATCTTCTGCGATATCTTTGGTTGCAATCCCTGAAATAATATTATGCGCAGAATCGACAGATGTTTTAGCCGCCGCAGTGCCCAGTTCTGCTACTCTCGCAGTGAGTTTTAATCGTGCCATTGACGCCGGATTTTGCGCCAGCCCCAAGTTTTTCCCTAAACGCTTTATCGAGGTTTTTGCGGCACCCGATACCAATCTGCCGGAATTCCTCACAACATTAGGAATTGTCTTTTTAATGAAGGCAGCGATTGCCTTCTCTAACGCCGGCATTATTTTTTTAAGCATTGCTGAGCCGGCACTCTTTGCTACCAGACTAGCGACGATAATCGTCACTACAGTCACTAGGGTTGCGACAATTGTGGCAATAATTTCACTGACATTTTCACCCAGTTTTTTATCAAGTCCGGTGCCTTTCATGAAAGATTGTATAGCGTCTGCAAAAAATTTTATCATGGGCTGAATAACATGCTCCATAATAGGAGCCATTACCCTATCGGTTATACTTTCACCGGTGATAGCTTTGACAATAGGGTCGGCAACCATCAAAGCGATGCCAACTGCGGCCAAGGCCAAACTTGCTCCGCCGGTAAACACAGCACCCAAAATGCTTACCGCAGTAAGTAGCCCTCCTAGTATTTTTCCAACACAGCCCATGACTTTATTAAGGTGTTCAGCTTTACGAATCGCCTCAGCCTGTTCTTCAGCCTTAATCTTCATCTCTTTCTGTCGTGATTCATGGAGCTGTTTAGACAGTTCAGCATTCGCCTGTATTTTACTGTCGGCATTATCACCCAGTAATTTGGACAACTCCCCCATCAGCAGAGTCATAGCAGCCAGACCTGTAAGATGTTTTTTATACGTAGCGGATATAAGGACAGGATCGACTCCGCTGGAATTGAGCAACTTTCCTAAAAGCTGATCCGCCATTTTGAGCGCCACCATCGCTATGTTGGCGGAAGTCTGAGCTTTCTGACTGCATAGGCCTAATGCCAGATTCGCCACAGACTTGGCAATGGTTGCTTTGTCTAATTCATTCTTAGCTTCTTGATACTGAGGATCTTCAGGAGAAAGACTGGCTAACCTTTGTTCTGCGTTCGATTGACTCAGTTTACTCTGTTCATAGATATCTTTTGCTAAAGCTAGCGCACTGGTGTCATCTTTGGCGGTATCAAATGCCTTATCGCTTGCCTGTAAAGCATTTTCATATTCTTTGCCCTTAAGAGCATTACTGGCAGTTTTAGCCTGACTCATCGCGTTTAAATGCTGCAGATTATTTTTAAGCTTATCGGTTTCATTATCAGATAAAAGAGCCTTAAACTGGGCAATCAGTGTCGTAAAATCAGAATATTTGCTTTCATTTACCTTAACTGGCAGCGCAAGCTTAGGCCGACCATCACTCACGCGGTTAGCAGCAGTGGCACTTTTTTTTTCAGTTTCAACGGTCAAAGATTCAGTTGCTTTATGTTGTGCTTTTGTCTGAATTAAATTTTTTTTATTAATTTCTGCAATCACATCAAGGTGGGTCAGACTTTCACTCACTTCAATGATAAAGGAAGGCCGTATACCAGGTTGTAAAGTAATTTCACCCATTAATACTCTCCGTTAAAGGTTATAATTGTTGAAAGTCACACTCGGGCACCGGCTCCTCGTGCACCTTCATGTTATTTAGATAAGAGTGGGCTTTACGCAACAATTCGGCATCATTGCTATGCTCAGAAACGAGTTCAAAACAATGATGAGCTTTCATTGACTCTTCAAGCATCAACTGACATTGGCCTGCATAAAAAACGCTGCGATAGTCATTTCCATCCATAGCGAAAACTACCGCATAAAGATCGGCAGCTTTCTGATATTGTTTTTTCAATTGATAAACGGCAGCAAGACCCATAAAGTAATCGGTATTATAAAAATCATACATACACAAGAACTGGAAAAAAGTTTCTGCATTATCTAATTTACCCTGTTGATAAAACTGATAGGCATAGGCATAGAGACTATTCATCATATCATCAGGTATTTGATGGATATCTTTTAATGTAGTGTGGTCATTCAAACACTCAAGCAACATCTCGGCAAGGTTATCGTTATTAGCCGTATCACTTCGTTCCATGAAAACTCCTTAACTGCTCAGGATATCGTAGGCTCTGTAATATACTCAAATTACAACATTAATACGTTTAAGGCTCTCATAAATATCGCTCATTCTGATCTTCATTTTCCTTAGATTCATTTTCGCCCTCGGCAAGTTCAACCGTCTCGTCACTAATCCAGGCCATGTCGATCTGCTCTAACATAAATAATATTCGCAGAACCGCATCCAGTTCATCAAGACTTATAAAAGTGTATTTTGCGTGGGTTTTAAATATACGTCTAGCCAAAGCAGCGTTTTCCAATACGGGAATACCCATTTCACGGGCATATTTTTTAACTGCCAACGCACATTGATTAGTTTCGATAACAGAAATAAAAGGAATAGGAACAACATCAACGTTGAAGTAAATTCCAATTGCAATATGGGTTGGATTTACTACAATGACTTTTGAGCCTTCGATGTCACGTTTCGTTTGCTCATCAAGCAGTTCAATGTGTAAACTCCTACGCATAGATTTTATCTCAGGATTACCGTCCTGATCCGTTCTTTCACGTTTAACCTCCTGCTTATCCATTTTCAACTCTTTTATATAAATGAAATATTCAGCTACAGAATCAAGAACCATAATAAACAACATACCTAATAGACAAGTTGTGACTAGCTGTTGTAGTAAATAGCCCCAAAAAAATAAAATCTGTTTAAGATTTGCATACCGTTGAGACAGCAATAACACCTTATTGTCATCCCACAAGCTCAATGCAACGACTATAAAAACAGTTAGATAAAGTAATGTTTTAACCGTATCCTTAACAGTGCGCATGCTAAAAAGCTTTTTGAAACCATTAACAGGATTTAAGGCATTAAAATTCAATTTAAAGATCTTAGTTGCCATCGCGAAACCTGTTTGAATCAATGAGGGCAACACAGTGCAACAAGTACAAAGAATGAAAAAAGGAACGATAATCTTTAATGCCAGGCCGAATACCTTAAAAAAATATTCATCAAGCGGGTCTTCGAATCCTTTTTCTAAAGTATAAATCCATACTTTTGCCAGACGACCAACAAAATCGAATGTCACCAGGTAATTTACACCGATCAAAATAAGGCAAGCTATAATAGAGTCTTTGGATTTAAATGATTGGCCTTTTTTAACAGCATCCTTTATCTTCTTTTGTGTCGGTTTTTCCGTTTTGCTAAGAGACATACCGTTACATCTCCCTCAAAATTAATTTTTCTAGCGTGAAATTCAAGGTTTTTACACTCTCGGGAAGTAATGATGGCAAATAAATAATCAAGATTAAAAAACCAAGAAAACTCTTGACTGTCAAAGCCAATGAAAAAACATTCATCTGGGGAGCAAAGCGTGAAAGTAAACCCAAGGTGGCCTCAGTCATCAAAAATAAAGCAATAAGTGGACTAGCTATTCTTATTGACTGATTCATAATTTCATTGATGAACATGAGAATTGGTTCAAATTTTGGCACGGCAAAAGTGAGGGGGTTGAAAAGAATATAACTTTCTCTTATAACACCAAGAGCAACAACGAGGCCACCAGATTCTAAAAATATTACAGCACAAAAGAGATTGAAGAAATTCGCTAGTTCAGAAGTGTCTACTCCACTGATGGGGTCTATACTACTACTGATGGTCGCACCACGCTGATTGTCAATAATACAACCCACTGCATGCAGAACCCAAAAGGGGAGACTCATCAAGCATCCTAATAACAAACCAATCGTTGATTCTTTGATGATCAATGAGAAGTAATCGATACTGTAAAGAGTGAGCATAACTGTTGAATTTTCTGGCCACAGTGCAATGCCTACAAGCATAGCAACAGGCAACCTTATAACATAACTAACAATATTATTATTTAAAAATGGCAGCAGCAAAAATATTGGCATAATCCTAGCAGAAGATAATCCCATAATACCTAGCCAATGATAAAACACCTCATTAAATTGTATAAACATATTTTCCCAAGACTTAACGTGCGAATGCAAGTCTGACGACTTCCTTCGCGTAAGCCAACAGAATTTCCCCATACCATCCGGATAGTAGAAATAGACAAAGTGTAACACTGAGCAACTTTATACCGAAAGGCAACGTTTGTTCCTGTAATTGCGTTACGGTTTGAATAAGTCCAACGAGTAAACCCACTAAAGTAGCAACGGCAATCGGGCCAGCAGAGAGTATTAAAACCAAATATAAAACTTTGTTACCTGCATAAAGCATATCATTCATTACAAAGCTCTCAGGAAGGGAAGTCCATATACTGTAATATTAACCCTTTACTCAGCAGGGTCCATCCGTCCATTACAACAAATAGCACCAGCTTTATAGGTACTGAAATAGTAACGGGGCTCATCATCATCATACCTAATGCCAACAAAATACATGATATTAATAAATCAATAACAACGAATGGCAAGTAAATGTAAAATCCAATTTTAAATGCACTTTTTATCTCACTTAGCGCATAAGCCGGAAGTAGTGAAAATATGGATAACGCTCTCTCATCATTTTCATCACCCTTTATTTGCATATCATTATGGCTCTGTAATCCCTCAAAAAAACTGCTTAATTCAGGGTCAGTATAACGCGTTAAGTAGGCCCGATAGCCATCAATTCCGTCATTTAGATAATCGCTTACTGAACTAATATTATTCAAATCTGTTTTACTGGTTAAGTAATTATCATAACCATTTTTTACTATAGGGCTCATCACAAACATCGCTAGCATTAAGGCAACAGCATTGAGTGTCATGTTTGAAGGTATCTGTTGCAACCCTAGGGCATTACGAACCATAATAAAAACAATCGAAAATTTTATATAACAGGTACCACATGCTATCAAGAAAGGTAGCAAAGTGGCAAAAGCAAGTACGCCAATTAGCGGAATATCGTTATTTACGGGCATAGTCTACTTTCCAGTGAACTAATCAGAATCCCTGGTTTTTCATCAACCCATATTAATTCTCCATGTCCGATATTAAGACCATTAGCCAGAATAACAATTTTTTTACCAATATCTATATCACAAGGTAAAACCTGCCCATTGAATAAACATTCAAGCTCGGCAACGGTAACTATGCTTTGTTGAAGAATAAAGGTTAGCTGCACTGGAATCTGTGAACGTAATGATACTCCTTGAATTTTTGGAGTATCATTACGTTCGCTATAGATATTTTGTTCAATATAATCATTTTCATGATCAGCCTTAACGTTCATCAAATCATCCTTTTGTTTGTATAAACCTATTTTTTTATTATTAATGTACAATTTACTATTTGAATGCTTAATTAAAACTGCATCACCTATCTTTAATTGCCTTAGCAACGCTAAAGAAATTACACTGTTACCTATTGAGAAGTTCAACTTTAAAGTAATGTTATCTATCACTTGCTTGCAAATCATTGGCGCATTTTTTTTATCCAATGATTTGGGGAGTTCGCTTATCCATAGGTTTCCTTGTGGAGTAGTTAATTGAAGTAGCTGCCTGAGGCTGCCTTCATTATAATTAAACAATTTATGGTCTGTGAGTTGTTTATATTTCAACTCTACTGGACTCAAATTTAAAGGGTATTTACATCTCCTAAATAAATTAATTACATCCTCATTGCTCCAACTTTCTTTGGCCAGCTTACTGCTTTCAGGGAACACGTTGAAAAACCATTCATGAAGGTCTATCAATCCTTGCCACTCAGAATCTGCACGGAAACTAAGCAGAGGGATGTTTGAAGGAAGGGGGGAATATTTTACATTTAAACCCTCAGTCTTCCAAAGTTGAATAACCCTCTGACATTCGTTATCACGACTGATTATTTTTCGCATACGATTTTCGATCACTGTGGGTTATCACTCTCGTTTTCATCTTCCAAAATTGAATCAGCTGATAACAACCATTCAGCCGAAGTATCGCTATAGCCCTTCTGCTGTTGTAATAAATTCTGCACAAGTATTGATGAGGGTTGTAGTGATAACTGAACCTGTGTTAGGGGATGAATCTTAACACTGTGCTCACCAGGAATTTTTTGAAAATTATAAGTTATGGGTTCACTTGATTTCGCAGCCGGATCAATTGTCACCTTCTCTTCGGGCAATAATTGAGTAGATGGCATTGCCTGTTTGTTAACCATAATCTTGGCAATAGGATCACGTTCATTCACTGCATGAGGCAATATTACGTTGGCTATGACATTATTATCACTTTTATTTTCCTTCTTAAGCTCGTACGAATGCTCAGCGGCAGGTATAAGGTCATTATTATCTAATAGCATTGACTGTTCTGAAATCATTTCACGCTGAAAAGTCGCAAGGTGTTTAATACTAGTATCCGGCCTCGTTGTGTTGCGATGATAAAATTCTTTTCCTGAACGTAAAAAATCCGTTTCATTAACATCCTGGTTAAGGAAATTAGTATTGACAACCTGATCTTTCCTCAAGAGCTGTTTTAATTGACCAGAAGATAAAACGTCTATCCTTATCAATTCCACAGGTTGTAAATCTGAAAGCGTCTGTTTGTCTTTGAATAATTCAGTAAGATGGCTAGACATACTTTCGTGATTTATTTTATTATTTATCATCACATGCATGTTTACATCGTTACATAACAATTTGAATGTGGCGACATTGAAACTCATGTTTTCAATTGATGAATTCTTTTTTTTATCTTTATATTTAAGAAACACTCTATCTTCAAGAGAGATAACTTTATCTGACTTTGATTCAAGATTAGGTGTTGTTATCATTTTTTTGACACTTAAGTTTTCCATAAAATAATCTCTTCCATTTCCGATTCTTCCTGTTGGTTGAGCTGCAATTCTCTTTTGAAAAGAGTGTTCCGCTGCAAGTAGATATATTTGTCAACCTTACGCTTTGTTGCATTCAATATCATCTTCGCGTCAACGACCATTTGTGAATTTTCTTTAATTTTTTCATTCAACGTTTGCTGTTGCTGAGTTAAAACTAAAAGCTGGCGTCTTAATACAGCCAGTTTTCGTTGAGCGGAAAACAATCCTGCTCTATCCGTTAAACCACATACATGCAAACTTTTAATTAACTGCTGTAGTGTCATCTTCTGGGAGTATAAGAGCTGCTGTTGCTTTAATAAATACTCATGTCCTCTCTGTAATTTTATCAATTTCACCTGGTTGAGAGACATCAATGCCTTACTATGTTTGAGTAATATTAAGTATTTACGGTGCAAGTTTACGCATTCCTTGCTTTACCTCTGAAAAATTGACGGCTTTATGCATTGGTTGACATAGCCATTCACATATAGGCTCGCGCAAAGCGATCGCCCTATCGTTTTCAGCATTTTCGCCCTGCTTGTATTCACCTAAGTCTAAAAATATTTTCAACTCTTCAAGTTTGGTCATAGTTCGGCGAATAGCAGCTGCATCCAAAATATGGTCCGGTTCGCAAACTTGACTCGCCACCCTGCTTAGACTGTGTAAAACATCAATGGCTGGGTAATGGTTTTTTGCTGCAAGTTCACGACTTAGATAAATATGTCCATCAAGAATTGACCTAATTTCATTAGCAATGGGATCACCCTCATCATCGCTTTCGAGTAAAATCGTATAGAAAGCCGTAATACTGCCGACTTCGATATTACCTGGTCTTTCAAGCAGCCGCGGCAAATTTTCAAATACTGATGCTGGATACCCTCTTCTAGCCGGTGCTTCACCTGCGGCTAGAGCAAGATCACGTAAAGCCCTGGTATAACGTGTAATTGAGTCGATGAAGAGCACAACATTCTTGCCATTATCACGGAAGTATTCGGCAATAGTTGTGGCAACCAGTACTGCATTACAACGGTCAAGAGAAGAATAATCTGAGGTTGCGAATACCATAACGCAATCTTGTTTACGTCCAGATTGGCGAAGTACATCCATAAACTCAGCCACTTCTCTTCCACGCTCGCCAATCAGGCCAATAATAAATATATCGGCATCAATGTGTTTAATCAGCATATGCATTAATGTCGTCTTTCCACACCCTGCTGAAGCAAAAATACCCAGTCGTTGTCCTATGCCGCAGGTAATCAAACCATCGAGAGCACGAATCCCAGTCAATAGCGGTTTATAGATCCCGCGTCGAGACTGCCAACCAGGCGCTGATCCTTGTATGACTCGAGTTTCAATATCAGTAATTTGCGACGCATCAACCATTTGCTCAATAACTTTACCGTAAGGGTCAACAACAGTACCCAACAAAAAATTACCTAAATTTATCTTCAGCTCATCACCGGTGGGATGTAAAACACAATCTCGTGACAGACCATTTGCATTGCCCAAAAGACTAAGCATCGTCCGATGTTGATTAAATCCTAATACTTGAGCACGAGCGATGACCTCAGTACTGTATAAATTTCGTCGGATATCACATATTTCTCCAATTTTCACCCCCGCAAGCTCTGCCTCAATTATTGCCGAGCGCAGAACTAAGGGGTGTACCAGCTGAGTCAAAATTTTAGGTCTTCGCATTTCATTGCCTGCTTATATTGTTTGGATGACGTCAACATTAACGTGCTGCGAAAGTTCACCAAACGACATTACTGCAATATCTCTGAATTTTGTTTCAATAAATTTCTTAATAAACCGCCTTATGTCAACGGAAGAAATTATGACGATATCTTTAAATTCAGAATCATAGTTTTGCAATACTGCAGTAAATCCATCCATTAACTGATCTGCTACTGCTGGTTCAATATTAAGAAATGAACCACCGGATGAGGTTCTTATACCTTGCCTAAATGTATCTTCTGTTTCAGAGGTAACCATAATAACGCGCAACTGACTGTTAATAGAAAATTTATCACAAATATACCGAGATAATGTACTGCGAACGTGTTCAACCAGTAAAATAACATCTTTTTCTTTCGGCGCCCACAAAGCAAGTGCTTCCATGATCAATTTCATATTGCGAATCGAAATTCTTTCAGACGACAATCTTTGCAGAATTTCTGATATTTTTTGCATTGTCATGTGTCTCAAAACTTCTTTAATTAACTCCGGACATGATTGTTCCAATCGATCGGACATCGCTTTTGCTTCTTGCACCCCAAAAAACTCATTTATATGATGAGATAACTCTATTGAAAGACATGAGTAAAGTTCATCAATAGCCGTTCTAGACAGATACCCCAAATTATTGATATTTGCTTTCTCACTGACATCAACCCAAACGCCACTGCTGTCGCGGATGGTCTCAATATCGAGTATTTCTATTTCGTCTAATTTATTGATGACTCTTATTTTATCAAAATGGACTATAAAACTTGCTGCTTTAATTTCATTGATCAATAAGGTTACACTGTTGTTACTACTCGAAGTACTTCTCAAGGCAAACTCTGGGAGATGTATTCCATAATCAATAAAAAATTGGCTGCGGATATGACCAGCAAGATTCTGGTCAACAAGCTTTTGAAGTTCTTCAGGAGGTAAAAGTAAAATCAATGGAACAGCTTCTGCATTGATACTGTCAAGATTATTAATTATCTTCATCGTGCTATCCAGCCCCGTCCCAAGTGTTTCCCCCCCCTCTTCATTAGAAACACCGGCAGTACTGGTATTATTGGCATTAAGCTTCTGATTTCTGATTTTGAACCAAAAAGTGCCAGACAAAACCATGGATAACAGGAAGAATACTATCATTGGAAAACCAGGTAACATACCAACGCCCAATGTCAAAATCGCAGCAACACCGATAATAAAAGGTTGATTAATTAACTGAGATAATATTTTCTTCCCCATATTATCCCCCTCACCGTTTACACGAGTAACAATAAATCCGGCACTCACAGCGATTAAGAGTGAGGGTATTTGCGCAACCAAACCATCACCAATAGTCAACATTGTGTAAGTATGCAGAGCTTCAGACATCGCCATGCCGTGCTGATTCATACCGACACTGATGCCGCCGATAAAATTCACAAAAATGATAATAATTCCCGCAATGGCATCACCTTTAATAAACTTCATTGCACCATCAAATGAACCGTAAAGCTGACTCTCGCGTTCAAGAATACTTCTGCGATCTTTTGCTTGATCTGCATCGAGTGTTCCTGCCTTCACATCAGCATCAATGCTCATTTGTTTACCTGGCATTGCATCTAACGAGAAACGCGCTGCGACTTCGGCAACGCGTTCGGCGCCCTTAGTAATCACCATAAATTGGGTGATAGTGACAATGAAAAAAATCACGAAACCAACGATTAAATTATCGCCAATTACATATAATCCAAAGGTCTCAATGATTTCACCTGCATCAGCATCATTGAGAATCAAACGGCTGGTACTTATTGATAGTGACAGCCGAAAAAGGGTCGTAATAAGGAGTACTGCAGGGAATGTAGAAAAACTCAATATCCCATCTATATAAAAAGATGAAAGAAAAACTAACATTGAGATAACTATATTCAATGCAATAAGAAAATCTACCAAGTACGTTGGTAATGGAACAATAAGCATGGCTATTATAGTAACCATTAACAACAATATTATAAGTTCAGGATGCTTTCTTAGAAGTAGTGTTACACGTTGCATCTTTGTACATTCCTAAAATCTATTGTTGTAGATAATGCTTTTTAGTCACTTCACTATTGAAATGAAAAGCCAGAATTTCTGATAATTTTTTTTCTAAAAGCACCTTATCGTCAGCATTTTCGAAAAACTCAACAGGAAGACATTTACATAAATTACATACAATCTGAATTAATAAAACACACCCATTCTCTTCATTAACTATCGAATTTTTTCCCAACAACTCATGCAGATAATTTTTAACGTGCTCAGCATCTGTTAAAATACAAAATAAAAAAAGCAAACAATCTTCTTCCCCCTGATTTAGATCTCGATAATTAGCTGCCCTCATTAAAACCTTTATAAAATCTTCGTCCACTGTACGTAGCTTCTTCAACTGATTTAACCGAGCCAATACCTGGCCGAACTCAACAAGAGAGCAACTTGGATCCATTGAATCTATATCTATTAGTAGGGCACTTTCTACAAACCTTAATATTTTCTTCCTTTTTTTATAGCCAAAAAGCGTTATCCAATAGAGATAAATGTGCGTTTCATTTTTATTTGTCTCCAAGAAATTTCGATAGCAATTACGCAGCAGAGATGAACTTACTCCTAAAGAGCGGCCAAACAATAGTGCTTTCATGGCAACATTGATACCAGCCTTTAGGCTTTTTGGTTCTGCTTCTTTCTCTATGCTTTCAAGCAAGATCTTGAGCGTAGATTTTGTAGCTTCATCGATATTTTTTTTTGCCAGCAGTTTCCTCAGCAACTGCACCCTGTCACTTTCATCCGGGAATAGTTTCATAAATTTAAAAAGCATCTCACGTATACTATTTCCCTCAACGCCACTGATAAATTTAAGTAACTGAGCTATTTTATGAACAGTATTCTCTTCTAAAATTGAATCAAAGTTGTTCTCCGTATCAGCACCACTTTTTAAACTCAAATCGCGCCTTGTCCTAAATTGCGAAGAGGCAAGCAGGCTTTCATCGACGGCTTGTGATGCTCTCGAAATAAGTTCGTTGGCTGAATCTGCTTCTGTAACAAACAGATCGGCATTATCCTGTGCTCCTTCATCAATAACTTTGCTGTTTACTGATTCTTTTTCAGTTTGAGCCTTGCTTCGTTGTTGCTCACGAAGCCTAAGCGCAGCTAAGTGTGAAGAGTCCGGGTTTATACGGCTCAAAATAAGCTTAGTGCCAAGTTTTGCTTCCAATCCCTTAAAGGGGTTGAAGTAAGCATTTCGTTAGAAACAGTATTAGAATCTGTAATATTAGCCGATAAGATTTCCTTTGGTTGAATCAAAAAAACGCGAACTGTCTGATTATTATGTGCTATCCGATAGCGAAACAATGCACCAATAAATGGTATGTCACCTAATAAGGGAATTTTTGCATTATCGTTCTGATCTTCATCTCGCGTGTAGCCTCCTATCAATAAGCTCTTACCGCGGGGTACACGAGCAACAGTACTTATATTCGTTTGACCCACCACCGGTAAAGAAGATGTAGCGCTTTCACTTCCTCCTTGTGTACCATTGGCATTTCCGTCTTCTACATTAAGCATCATCTCGATTTCATTATCTTGTGTAAATCGAGGCAGCACACTCACGGATGTACCATAGGTAATTTTCTGTAACTCTACGTTATGTTCCCCCAGTAGACGGGTATATATGCTGTGGCTTGCATCAAATACTGCAGGAATGTTCTCTTGGGTAAGAATAACGGGTCGAGATATTATATTGGCTAAATTTTTCTGACTGAGGGCAATAATTTTTGCAACAAACTGACCGCCGTCTAAAGTACTGGATATATTGTTAGCTGCTGCCGACCCATCCCATCCTGCATTGAGTGAAAACCCCAGCTGCTTACCTAATGTAAAGTTACCGCTCCAATTGGCCCCCAATTGGTCTAAGGTGCTCCTTTTGAGATCTACAATCCATACTGAGAGCTCAATGTGTCTACGTGGCTTATCCAACGCAGCTATCAAATTTTGTGCATGTTTTATCTGCTGCTCACTGCCTTTTATCAATAGGCTATTGTTCCCAGGGTTAGAGATTATCTGCATCGACGAGGTTCCATTGAAAACAATATTTTTCTCAGGAACACTCTCTTTTTGTTCATCTGCGTTGGCCGTTGGCACTCCAGGTGAAGGAAGTCTCATGCCAGGAGTTGTGTTTTTTGGCAGCACTATAGATGTCTTCACGGGTGTTATACCCGTGAACAGCTTAGTTAATACAGAAGCAATGCCGGGCACGATGATACGCTCATCGCGATAGGAATATATTCGGTCCTCTGCAAATGTATTACTTAAGTAGAATATTGATACCGAATCAACATCACGACGGCTGATGTCCTGTTCATCTAATGTTAAGGCAAGCTGGTCTATTGATTCAATGTAACCTGGTGGCCCAGAAATAAAGAAAGTTCTGCTGCTCGCCTCTCCACGTAGGGGATATCTTTTATCAAGGAGTCCTATTTTTCGTAGATAGCGTGTGAAAAAATCGAATGAAATATTTTTCAGTGTGATAATTCTACTGTGCATTTCGGATGCATCGTAGACATAAATTGTTGATTCGTTACTGTACCAAATAAGACCAAGTCTATTACATACGCTTTCGAGTTGTAACAGTGGCTCAGAGAGAGATATATCACCACTCAGTTTTTTACGTGCAGCAAGTTTACTAAGTATTACAGGTTTATTTATCACTGAAGATAATGCGCCGAAAAAACCACTTATACTTTCGTTAGTTGCAACATAACCATCTACATTTTCATTATTTATAGGCTCTGCGCTAAGACAAGTAAACGTAGAAAAAAATATAGAAATAAAAATCGTTTTTTTTATTGTAGCTACATATGCATTCATTATTATTTCATTACCACATCAAGAATTGATTTCCTTAACGCCCTTGGCGTCATCCCTAACATTTTCTTCACATCATTAGAAAAGTGCGATAGTGAAGAATATCCATGAGCAAAGGCAATATCTGTCATATTTTTGGGTTCATTTATGAATGCTAAAATAGCCTTTGTCATACGCCACTCTCGCAAAGTCACTTTAGTCGTATGTCCCAAGGCATGCCGCGATAAACGCCGGAAGTGTGCTGCAGAAAGACCATAACGCACACATAAATTTTGCAGGCACTGATTATTATCATTAGTTGCAGAGAGTAAAAAATTGACCAAGTTATAACATTCAGTTTGGCGTAAGAAATTCACAATCGGGTCTGAATCATTATCTGCACGCATCGCCTGTTGCAAAAGCCAAGATTCCATGTCACTAGGGCTGGTTGTTCTAATTTCTTTTGAAAGGGAAATTCCGTTAAACTCGCGTATGTGCCCGGCCTCTAGTTTATCTGAAGAGCAATCGATAAATACCTGTAACTTGGCCAGTCTCATTAAGTCTATTTCATAATAGCGCAATTTACCTTTTACTATTTTTAATAGCATAGTATCAAGTGCAATTAATCCACGCCAAGTCCCATTAAGAACCAATGTGTCTTCATCAATACTTTTAACATTACATACTATTTCACACGAAATGGAATCAACGACTTCAATTAGCCACAGTTTCTTTTCTGTGATTTTAACAAAACCACCCACATTGATGATGTGCGAAATTGTTTCTAAGCGCATAGATTCAACTACCTGCAAATATAAGTCCATTCGAAGAGTTATATTCTAGCCAGAAGGTCATCTTCTATCTTGATGGAAATATGATATTGAAATTTATGAACTTTATGACTTCTTGCGATTATCACTTCTTGCCACAATTAAAACTGATCATATTTGGTCATAAAGAAATCATGATCTTTCATCTCTTTCCCACTACTCTATTTTCATCTGCTTAATCGGCACTAGGAATTACTTTTATAATGATCACTGAGAGGGCATTGAGGCCACTTCCGAAAAAAACACTTACATTACGTCTTATGAACAGTCCATTATGTGGTTGTGAATTCGAGCTGGTTGAAGGTGTAGCAACGTTTGTTGTTGCACCAGCTCACGTGTTAGAAATTGGTTCACACGATGGTAAAAATACTTTTATTATCCCTGTAGAACATGGCGGTGTTAATTTTGAAATTATCAATAATGGTGAGCCTCATGTATCAATTAGAAAACTAGGCGATGTAGAAACCTTAATTAAGCACGAACCTTTTAACTGTTTAATCACCATTGGAACTTTGAATTTTATAGTTAAAGAAAATGGCGACCCTTGGGATTTCAGTATCTTTGAAAAAAACATTGAAAATATTAAAAAAAATAAATCAATAATCAAATCACCTAAAATAATAAGCTACATTTTTTTGCCAATAATTACTATTGCAATTTTCATATTTTTGAAAGGTGAGAGTAATGGTACATTAAAAACAGCCAAACTCAATATGGAGCCTCCTCGCAGTCTTCCTATCATTAAATCAAAAAAATATACCGCATCCCCCACTGCAGAATCTCTAATCAGTGCTGATGATGCAGAAATATTGCTACGTGCTATGTCAATAAATTATAAAAGGCAAAACAGCAGCAGTAAGGTGTTATTTATAATTTCTGGGATTTTGAATGATGAAGAATTACAGCAAATAAAGTTGCTTAACGTTATTTATTTACAGCAACATGTAAAATTCGCCGTTAACTTGCAGGATGACCCTACGGCAAATACGTCATATAAGTATGGGGGTAACAGTTATGTTAAAGTCACCCCTAATCATTGGTTACTCAACAACCTGTAATAAAGGAGAATAAAATGCCGGACATCGATACAACACCCACAGTCCCCCGTGAATTTGTCATTGGTATGTCAGAAAGATTTAATACATCAGCCATACCTCTTCGCAAAAAGGTTGAAGATACACTTTTGGCTTTGACAGGAAAAGACAGTGACACGTCAAACCCAGTCTTGCTTGCTAATTACCAGGCGGCACTATCAGCCTACACGCTATTCTGCAATGCGCAATCAAGTACTGTAAAAGCTTATAAAGATATTGCAGCAGCAACTATCTCCAACTTCCGTTAATAAGAACTTTTATAACAAGGATTTTTCATGCTCGTTCCCCAAGCGCTAGGCAGCCTTATTGCTCGCCGTAGTGATATCGATAATTTCGATAATGCTCAATTAACATTAGACCAGCAATTGGTTTCCGCTTATGCAAATAATGCCGAGATTTTTCATACGCAAAAACAACATGTTTTAAGCCAATTAAGCAGTGTTAATCCTCCCAGCTCTCCCGAGCAGTTATTTTCGATTCAGCAGCAAACAGCGGATTATAATATTGAGGTCTCCCTTATTAGCGCACTGACCAGAAAGGCTACCAGTGCTGTCGAGACGTTGCTGCGTGCATGAAAGCTCAATATTTTATACTTGGTATATCCATTTTACTCCTCACTGGTTGCAGGCAGCAGGAACTGCTTAAAGGCCTTGAACAGAGGCAGGCTAACGAAGTTATTGCTCTTTTACAGAGGAATAAAATAGATGCTGAAAAGAAAGATATAGCTAAAGAAGGATATCGTGTTTCTGTTGATCCTAAGGATTTCAGCACATCAGTTGACCTTTTGCGAATCTATAATCTACCTTCAAAACCCAGAATGGAAATAGCGCAAATGTTTCCTTCAGACTCACTCATATCCTCACCCCTGGCCGAAACGGCCAGGTTATATTCGGCTATTGAGCAACGCCTGGAGCAGTCACTTGTAGCCCTTGAGGGGATAACTTCAGCACAGATTCATGTCAGCTATCATTTTGACTCAGGAGCTAATGGAAGAAAAAATGATCCAGAACACGTTGCAGCTCTTATTAGCTATGACCGTAATATTGACTCAACGCTGATGATAAGTGATGTAAAAAGATTGTTAAAAAATAGTTTTAATAATCTAAGTTATGACAATATTTCTGTCGTTCTAACACGATCGCCCACGCTATTGCCCATGATGCCTATCGTAAAATCGGCATCATCACCTTTAACGCTTTATTGGTGGCTTGCCATTCTACCGATATTACTTATTGCTGTTGTTGGGTATAAATTTTGGCAAAGATTCTCAATACGAGATGTATCAAATGGCTGAGCAGACTTCTTTACAGCATATCTTATTCGACCCGTGCGGATGGATTCATCCTGGACGTTTTGTATTGCCCAAGATGTTGAATTCCGCTGGCTGTCAGAGTGTGCTTAATACCTTGTTAATTCGGCACTACAAGTTGTCTGTTGATAGCTTCAAAATAAAAGTCGGTTCTATAACTGAAACAATGGTTGAGAATTGGCCAATTTTGCCTCACGTTGTCTTTCTGTTAGCCTGCAAACAGTATCGTGCTCCCCTACTTTACCAAGGGGAGTTTCGAAATATGGAAAAATATGTTCAAGACTTTTGTTCTCACCCATCTGATAACGAGCAGCCGATTCGGCTCTGTCATCCCGTACAGCTCGATACGCTTATGGCTAGCGGCTTGCAGATACTGATGGGGTTTAACGAACACATCCCACAGTCATTAATACAGCGTATTCCGCTATTATTTGATGAAAGACACCTGCAGAAAAATTCATATCATTTTCTATCAACTGTCTCTTATATTGACTTCAAATTGGCTATTCAATATACAAAAAACCATTATCTCCCCTAACGTGATTGAATCTATTGAAGGCATACTAATCCCGGCTTCTGCTCTAAAACAGAGGGAAAGAGTTGAGAACATATTGAAACAGGCGCAGCACAATGCATCAAAAATTATCAAACAGGCAAATATTGAGGCGCAAACCATCCGTATGTCAGCACAAAGCGCAGGATATCAGGCTGGAATAACACTATCGATAAATGCTGTCGCAGATTATATTGATAATGGCCAGTCGATACATTTGCAATTCTATTCTAAAACTCATGAAAGTATGCTAAAAAATCTTCGTGATGCGTTGAATAGTCCTGAAATATTCCCATTACTTTTAGAACATTGGTTGGCCGATGTTATACCCGACGAAGAGCATTCCCCGCTTTTTTTGCTTGTACCTAAAATGACGCTTAAACAACAAACCGAACTTTCATCCTACATAGCTTCTATATGGTCTGGAAAGGTCGTAATTGAACAACATACTGATAATCGTTTTATAATTAAATACAAAAGTAATCTTGCCGAGTTTTCACCCGATGTGTGGGTTGAACAGCAGAGAATAGAGGCTAATTATTGTCAGCAGCTTGAAAAAGATTGTAATACTCTGTCTAGCAATTCAATCCAACGACTTCTGAATGATCTCGCAGTGAGACTCGTAAAATAAAACCAACTTCATCTCGGAGAAATAATGTTAAATATTAACACAAATAATACAGATAATGTCAATAAAGGGGATTCCTCTTCTGTAATGCCTATACCTTTAGCAGAGAGACTTAAAAATACTGTCCCACCCAAATATACACCTGAAGACATTATAAAATCTCGCAAACTATTCAATAACTTTATTTTAAATCAAATATCGACGGAGTTTGACGAGAGGATGAAAGAGGAGAAGGAATCCATTGCGTGGTAAATAATAAAGTTAACTCAAATACGAAATCGATTTTCTCAGGCTTGACCTTTTTGCTTTTTTTTTCTTCGGGCTGTACTTCAACGGTAAGCCCATCACCTGCGACTGCTATCATCTCGACACAATATTGTAATAGCGGAATCGACAGTTTTGACAGTAACCCGGAAAATCTGTATCAAGACATGCTGGAGTGTATCAATGCTAATAATTACCAGCAGGCCGTACTATTTTATGCAAAAGCCGGCACACTAACTTGGTATTATTCACTTGAAGAGGATAGCGAATCGAACAGAATAAGGCATAAAACTCTTCTTTCTGACGCTCTTGGCTCACTCAATAAAAACCAAAAAGAAAAACTTACGCATGCTTTAGGCAATAATTTAAATATATTGCGAAAGAGAGACTTATTATGTGCCAGGATAGTTTTACCCCAAACATCAACCGTGACTACCCCTGGAGGTTTCCGTCAAGATTATTGGGACAAAGCAAAAAAAGGCTATCTTCATTGTCAAAGTATCGAGAGGGGATAATGGTTTATTCATGACGAAAGAGTGACTGTCTAATCTATCTCGCAGACAGTCACTCGTGTTTACAGATCTGCAAACCCTACATTTTTCACATATAAAGATTAAACAGTGGTTACACAACTTGATGGAATGGATGCACTCTTGTTTGTCACTGACGATTTTCTGTGTCTTATTTCCATTTCATTCATTGATGTAGCGCTGAGCATTGTATTCTTCGAATTATCAGTACCCATAATCTCATCTTTTTTAATATCATGTTCAACGACAAAACCAGAATTAAGACGTTGCATTGAAAGAAAGTCTAAAGTGCCTAAATATGGAACTTGTATTTTGGTGTTTGCCGAAAAATCAATCCCCAGAGTTAGTGGTTCTATAATATCCACAATACAATCTGGCTCAATAATTTCTATCATTTCACACAACACCCCGACAGCGTCTGCCCCCACCATGGAACACGCTTTGGCCGTTGGGGCCGATGCACCCAAGGCCAATGCGGCATAGCCTGTCGCCACTGCTCCTATTGCACGCAAAGCAAGTTGAACCATGAAACGCGTTGTTCCGGTTTTATTGCTGGAGAAAACAAGTTGCCTCACCGTGTCAACGCCGACTTTAAGCTGTAAACTTAAAGGAGTTGATAATTTATCGCCAGTTAGATTAACTCCCCCCTCAAACCGGTTCACCATTTCAATAACATAATTAACCTTTTCACATTGCCACTTCACCTTGCTTCTATTGATTGGGATATTTATGCCAAAGTGATTGACGCGCAGTGCGCCCGCCGCTAACTTTACATTAAAGGGTAACTCCATATATTCTGAAAGATCTGCAGCACCACTTATCCCTTCCTCAAGGTGAAAAAATGGCTGAATAAATATATTTTCTATCGGTTTACTGTTAAATAATTTCTTTATCGCACCTCTAGACGGGAATACTATTTGCATCTGAATGCCAACTTTAGAGTAAGCGCCGGGTATTTCTGGCACGGCCGTTGTAAAGGCAAGTTGCTCTAAGAGCAACGGCGTTCTCAAATTCGCACCTTCGTTCAATATATACAGCATTGACTTCGTTAATGAACTTACTTCAAGGGAGGATATTACAGCATCAATTTCACTCTTCGCCTTTTTATACAAGATTTTTTTTTCGTTTAATTTGTTATTAAGCGTCTCAAAATCTGACATTTTTTTAATCTGTGCATTGGTATACTCAGGTGTAATGTCATTTTTTTTCTTATTGTTACAATCAGTCCCATGGGCGTTAATACTGTCAAACATCTTTTTTTCTTTCGCGTGCAGCAGGCTAATTTCATCTACTTTCTCCTTACATTCTGTGCAAATCATGTATAAACGTGATAACTGATTAAAATCTTCATACCCTAAAAGTTCTTTTAGCTCAAGTTGCATATTTTCAATAGATTCTTCAAAACTACCCAGCGTATCATTAATTCTATTTTGATAACTTTCGGTTAAAATTTGCCTTGCATCATTGCAAAGGTGATAACACATATCGAAAGGACGTAGGAGTGCAGCTATCCAAGACTTTTTACATTCTGACATTTTTTCTATAATATTTTCAGGTGGTGCATCGGGATCCTGATAATTGATTGTTAATCCTATATCTGCTGCTGCATAATTCTCTACTTTTGTTTGCACATGCATCTGGCTATCGGTAGGATGCGATTTAAAATTAGACATTGCACCATCAAGTTTCATTAATATAATTTACCTTGTCGTTTTATTTAATTAAATAGCATAAGCTTGGCTATTTTTATTTTATAAAACGCTCTTTTAAGATAATTTAAATATAACGAACGCAACGTAGTGCATTTATTCGCGCCTATTTTTTTCAGAATGTACCAAATTAGCCAGTGTCTGCAGGGCAGTTTCTGCGCGCGTGTTCCATTCAAAAGAAGTATTTAGGCGAAGACAGTGGCGATAACGATCATCTACCGCAAACATCGTACCGGGAGCAACACTGATACCCTGAGCCAGTGCCAACTGATATATTTTTGTCGCATCAATATTTTCACCCAGATTTACCCACAAGAAATATCCCCCTGTGGGTTGAGTTACTGACGTACCCGTTGGAAAGGTTTTCACTATCATATTACGCATCGTGGTTTGACGAAGTTCAAGCTGCCGCCGCAAACGCTTTAAATGCGTGTCATAACTGCCCTGATGCAAAAAATCAGCCAGTGCCAACTGTATTGGAACGCTAGCTGAAAGTGTGCTCATTAACTGCAGTCGTTGGATCCGCGATGCGTAGGCGCCTGCTGCAACCCAGCCAACTCGAAAACCGGGTGCCAGACATTTCGAGAACGACGAGCAGTGCAAAATTTGCTGACGATAAGACGACATCTTTAGCGGCATAGGTCGCTCTTCGTTAAAATAAAGCTCCGCATAGACGTCGTCTTCAATCAGAGCAACGTCATTCTCTTGCAGTATATCGACCAATTTCTGTTTCTTTTCTTCCGCCAGCGTACATCCTAATGGATTTTGAAAGTTTGACATCAGCCAACAGGCTTTTATCGGGTAAGTCGCTATTGCCTGCTGCAACGCCTCTAAATCGATGCCTTGCTGCGTGTCCATTGGAATAGCCACCGCCTTTAATTTACGACGTTCGATAGCCTGTAAAACGCCATAAAATGCTGGAGATTCAATTGCGACCCAATCTCCAGGTTGAGTCACCACCTGTAGACTAAGCCCCAGAGACTCCATAGCTCCAGAGGTAATAACAATTTCGTCGGGTGTGACGTCAATTCCCTGCTGGGCATAACGTTTGGCGATATTGCGGCGCAATTCTTCATTTCCGGGTGGCAAATTGGCAATAGCGCTGTGCGGGGACATGCGTCGTACCGCACTGGCGAGGGAGCGCGCCAAGCTTGGCTGAGGAAACAGCGTTGGGTCGGGAAAAGCAGACCCAAAAGGCACAATCCCCGGATCTTGACCCGCCTTTAGAATGTCAAAAATAGCGTCATTAACGTCTATTTGCTCGGCAGCATGCAAGAGTTGAGGCATGTCTCGAGGTATATCCCGCGTAGCCACGTAATAGCCGGACTGCGGGCGTGAAATAATAAGCCCCTGACTCTCGAGTAATTGATAGGCTTGCAAAACAGTCATCAGGCTGAGCCCAGACTGTTTGCAGCTTTCTCGCAAAGAAGGCAACTTCTCTGTGGGCAGCCAGACTTGTGCTTCTATTTGTCGGCGCAGGGTCTGGGCTAACTGCTTATATCTCGTCACAGTCATTGTTTATCACTTACTGTTATAGTTTATTTTACTGTGCCGCCAGGCCGTTAATTAAGGCATTCTACATTGGGATTCTGAGCACTGTGGCTCTGGGCATCACATGCCGATTCCTGTCAGCTCGACCGTAGGCTTACGAATTCTAAACACTTTCTCCACGATCGTCTGAAATATGACATGCCTGCTTGCAGTCTTTTACAGTACCTCGCACTACTATTCAATTAACCCGTTAGACTGTATTTCGTCAAGTCAGCAGCGTTACATCCCGCTGAATGAACGTAACAACACTAGCTGGTACAGAATCTGGCTATAACAGAACAATGAGGAATTGAATTATGCGCAAACTTACCGCAATGATTGTGGCTTCCACTCTGGCTCTTAGCTCTGCTTCTTTTGCCTTTGCTGCAGAAACTACTCCTGCGACCGGCGCACAAGCACAAGCACAAGCACAAGCACAAGCACAAGCACAAGCACAGACTCAGGGCAAAATGGAACATCATAAAGGCCCGCGTCAATTTAATCCTTTCGCCGGTTTGAACCTGACAGAACAACAGCGCACCCAAATGAAAGCGCTGTGGAAAGACTCAGGTATGCATCATGACCGCGGCGAAATGAAAAAACAGATGGATACCCTGCACGGGTTGGTGGCGTCAAACAGCTTCGATGAAGCCAAAGTGAAAGGCGAAATTGACCAAATTT
Organism: Rouxiella sp. S1S-2; assembly: GCF_009208105.1. Classification (NCBI taxonomy): domain Bacteria; kingdom Pseudomonadati; phylum Pseudomonadota; class Gammaproteobacteria; order Enterobacterales; family Yersiniaceae; genus Rouxiella; species Rouxiella sp. S1S-2. The sequence continues at coordinate 2,066,425 of NZ_WFKL01000001.1, read as the reverse complement.
CTCAGGCTCAGTCTGCCCGTATGCTTGAGCGTGCGAAGATTGAGAACAAGATGTATAACCTGCTGACTCCTGAACAGCAAAAGCAGTTTAATGAGAACTATCAGAAACGCGCAGAGAAAATGGCTGAACACCATCGTGAGCACAAAGCTGATGCAGCTAAACCGGCTGCCTGATAGTCAACCTATCATTGACCTTTAATTCTTACGTTTTGTTTGTCAACGAACCGGCCTCTTTGGCCGGTTTTTTTTTGGCAAAACTGTGCGCCACTGCGCTGTTAACTCAGTCCTCTCAGGCCGGCTTCACGCAAAGCGTTTGCTGCATCACACTTCTGATTTTCAATTTCACTTAGTGGCTGTGAAACAGTGCTTTTTGAGCTGTAATCCTCAATGACTGCAAACAGTTAACTCTGAAAGAAATGGACTATCTGTTTCTTGCCTTGCGTATTACACAAACAATAGCGACCACAAAGGTTGCACATTGAGGAGTTGTTTATCATGACGAACGTCAAGTCCGGAATTATCTGGCTAGCGGTGGCGTTAGTGGGAGCCTTTGCTTTTGGCATGTTGGCACTTAGCCGTGGCGAACACGTTAATGCGGTATGGCTGGTCATTGCAGCCATTGCCTGCTACAGCATCGCCTATCGTTTCTACAGTTTGTTCATTGCAAAAAAAGTCTTTGGTTTGGATGACCGCCGAGTTACGCCGGCTTTGCGCAAAAATGACGGACTGGACTATGTTCCCACCAATAAATGGGTGCTGTTTGGCCATCACTTTGCAGCCATCGCCGGTGCGGGTCCTTTGGTTGGCCCGATTTTGGCCGCACAAATGGGTTTTTTACCCGGTACTATCTGGATCCTGGTGGGTGTCATGCTGGCCGGTGCGGTTCAGGATTTCCTGATCCTCTTTATTTCAACTCGCCGCGATGGTCGCTCGCTGGGCGAGATGGCTAAACAGGAGTTGGGGCAGTTCGCCGGCGTAGTGACCATGCTAGGCGCACTTGGCGTGATGATTATTATTCTCTCCGCTTTGGCTCTGGTCGTCGTTAAAGCACTTGCCGACAGCCCTTGGGGCTTGTTCACGATTGCCGCGACTATCCCTATTGCGCTATTTATGGGCATTTATATGCGTTTTATTCGCCCAGGTAAAATTGCCGAGGTTTCAATTATCGGCTTTGTGCTGATGATGTTGGCGATTATCTACGGCGGCAACGTGGCGCAGGACCCATATTGGGGACCGTTCTTTACGCTGCACGGCACGACGTTGACGTGGGTACTGGTTATTTATGGCTTTATAGCCTCCGTGCTGCCGGTTTGGTTGCTGCTTGCACCACGTGATTATCTCTCCACATTCTTAAAAATTGGCGTTATTTTGGGACTGGCGGTAGGGATTATCTTTGCCATGCCTGAGATGAAAATGCCTGCGGTGACTAAGTTTATCGACGGCAGCGGCCCCGTGTTCTCCGGTGGCCTCTTCCCGTTTCTGTTTATTACTATTGCCTGTGGTTCTATTTCCGGCTTCCACGCTCTTGTCGCCAGCGGTACTACGCCGAAACTTATCGAGAAAGAGAGTCACATTCGCTTTATCGGCTACGGCGCCATGCTTATGGAGTCATTCGTGGCGATTATGGCGCTCATCTGCGCCTCTGTAATCGACCCCGGCGTCTACTTTGCCATGAACTCACCGGCGGCCTTAATTGGCACCACGGTTGAAACGGCTTCCCAAGTGATTAACAGCTGGGGATTCGTGGTAACGCCTGAAATGCTCACCGTTATTGCCAGAGACGTTGGCGAACAGTCGATTCTCTCCCGTGCAGGTGGAGCCCCGACTTTCGCAGTGGGTATGGCGCACATCATCAGTGACGTATTTAACAGCCGCGCAATGATGGCGTTCTGGTATCACTTTGCCATCTTGTTTGAAGCACTGTTTATTCTGACCGCGGTTGATGCCGGTACGCGAGCTTGTCGTTTTATGGTGCAGGATCTGGTCGGCGTGGCCATCCCTTCACTGGCAAATAATCGCTCTTGGGTGGGCACCATTGCGGGTACCAGCGTGGCCGTTGCGGGCTGGGGATTCTTTGTTTATCAGGGCGTTGTTGATCCTCTTGGTGGAATTAACACCCTCTGGCCGCTGTTTGGTATCGGTAACCAGATGTTGGCCTCAATGGCGCTTATCCTCGGAACCGTTGTATTGTTTAAAATGAAGAAACAGCGATATGCGTGGGTGACCATTTTACCGACAGTGTGGCTGTTTATTACCTCAATGACTGCCGGTTGGCAGAAAATGTTCCATGAAAATCCGTCAATTGGATTTTTGGCTCAGGCCAATAAATTCTCTGCGGGCATCAACAATGGCATCATTATCAAACCGGCAAAAACGCTGGCAGATATGCATACCATTGTGATTAACAATCAGATCAATGCGGCTCTGTGTGGTTTCTTCATGCTGGTTGCCGTCACTATGTTGATTTCAGCTTTCTTTGTCATTCGCAGAGCGTTGAAATCTCCGACGCCAACGGTGCACGAAACCAGCCCGCTGGCCACTCACCGAGAGGCTCGTCATGTCTGACAACGATTTGCCCTATCGCGTTACCTTAAGAAGTTCGATGACGATTATTCGCTGTCATCCGCTGGAGTTTCGCCCGCCTCGTCCTGTAAACCTGCGTCAGTGGATAAAATTCATTGGCAAAGGCGTTGCACAAAGCTTTCGACTGATGGTTGGCGTGCAGGATTATCCAAACTATGTGCGTCATGTGCAACTCCATCATCCTGAGCAGACCCCCATGAGTGAAAAGGAGTTTCATCGCTATTGCCTTAACGCCCGCTTCCCCAGCGAAGCAGGCAAGCTTGGGAAATGTCCTTGTTAATAAACTCAGCAACTCAGTTGGCTAAAATTGCTGAGAAAGTTGTGATTAATTGATCCCCTGGTACGCCTGTGTCTTTTTACAGGCGTACTATCACCTAATCCCTCAGTCCGTACAGCAAGATGATTATTCCAATGAACGTTAACTTAGCCACGGTTCGCCCTGCCACGCCCGCCGATGCAGTGGACGTTATCGACCTGATTAGTTTTGCAGACGAGAATGCATTGTTATATTTAACGGGGCAATCAGATTTGCAGCAGGCCAAACGGATTTATCGGCAAGACTTTGCACGCGACGACGTCTATTTTAGCTATCTATTCACTCAGGTGTGCTTCGTTGACGAGCAATTGGCAGGTTGTATTTTGGCCTTTCCTGGGTTCCTTGAGCCGACCTTTATTGCCCATTCAACGACGCCACTTGCTGATGTCAGAGAAGCGGAAGATGATGAGCTTTATATCGATTCATTAGCCATTTACCCTGAGTTTCGTGGGCAGAAGCTATCGCGCTACTTGATGGATGCGGCTAAGATTTTAGCTATAAAATATCAGCTCAACCGGCTTTCACTGCTGGCCGATGACGCCAAGCCTTATCTGGAGAAGATGTATGCGGGTTATGGCTTTAAAACGGTTGAGACCCTCATGCTGGACGGTGTTAAACACAAAAAAATGACGCTGGTCATTAATTAAATGCTTTCAGGGCTGTTAATCGAGCAGCCCTGAGTGATGACAATTATTTGATTCTGGCCATTTGGTCTTCGATATTAACCTTGCCATTAACCGCCCTATTTTTAATCCGCCGTGACCACATAGCAGTCAAAATAGGTACCAGTACTGAGGTGACTATCACAGAGGTGGCAACCAGTGCAGTGGCGGCCGGTGCAACGGCCTTAAACTGCGGCACCATTTCTGCAATCAGTACCGGTGTTGCCACCGCCGCACCCGCCGAGCTCGAGGCGGCAATGCCCGCCGTTCCATCACCTCCACCAATAAATTTATCGGCAAGCATCAGTGGAATACCGGTGATGATGATAACAGAAAGTCCCAGCAGCACGCCCAACAGGCCGGTTTGCGCAATGACGGTGAGATTGATGGTGTTACCCAGTGCAAAGGCAAAGAACGGGATCAGCGTTTGTACAGCCTTACCAAAGAATTCCCTCAGCTCGGGGTCAATATTGCCCAGCGCAAAACCGACCAGGAACGGCAGCACCGCGCCCACAAAGACGTGAGGTTCAAACGAGGCAATACCTGCAGTACCAAGAATCACCATGGTCATTAGCGGCCCGGACTCTAACGACATCAGCACGAATGCCCCAGCCTCTTCCTTCGAGCCGTATTGCTGCATTATTGAGGCATATAACCCGCCGTTGGTCATGTCCATTGAGGCGACCAGCGCTAGCGTAGAAAGGCCAGCGAAAAAGCCTATTTCAACGCCGTGTTCAGGAATAAATCGTGAAGCCAGTGCGGCAACCACCCAGGCAACGGCAATTTTTGTCACCACCAGCGTGCCAGATTTACGTAAAACGGTGCCGGTCGCACTGAGTTTAATTGATGCTCCCATGCAGAAAAACCATACTGCCAAAATAGGCACTGTGCCGGTAATCAGGCCATTGCTGAAGGAACCTAAATATTTGCCGGAATCAGGGGCAAAAGTATGACAGAGCGCGCCGATAAACAGCGGAACCAGCATCATCCCACCGGGGACTTTTTCGATTGCACGTTTGATATGCATGTTATACCCACCTAGTCAGTAGAGCATCAATTGAGGCGAATGAGCCGAGGGTTCGGCTGAAAAGCGAAAATGACTCGCTGCTGGGTGCTAAATTAAAGCCTTATTGATTTAATAAAAGTGATCAAACACATAAAAATGAAACGCTGTTTCTTTTTTAAAGGTCTGTAGTTTCTTTTTTGTGATGTGGGCTAAAAAAAACCCGCATCCAAAGAGATGCGGGCATTGTTATAACGTGAACAATCGTCTTAATCGGACCTTCTGCAGGGGTTATTGCCCGTAATAGGCCGTTTTCCCGTGCTTGCGTAAATAATGTTTGTCCAGCAATGATTGCTGCATTTTGCCGAGTCTAGGCGTTAACTGCTGTGAAAAAATGCCCATATAGGCCACTTCTTCAAGCACTACGGCGTTGTGCACTGCGCTGTCGGCGTCACTTCCCCAGGCAAACGGACCGTGAGAATGCACCAGAACCGCCGGAACGTCTTGAGCCGAAAGCCCGCGCTCGGTAAAGGTTTCAATAATCACTTCACCGGTCTGCCATTCGTAACGCCCGGCTATTTCCTGTTCGGTCATTTTACGCGTACAGGGAATGGCGCCGTAGAAATAGTCGGCATGCGTGGTTCCCCAGGCAGGAATATCCAACCCCGCCTGCGCCCAGATAGTGGCGTGTCGGGAATGGGTGTGAACGATGCCGCCAATTTGTGCAAAATGCAGATAAAGTGCGCGGTGAGTATCCGTATCTGAAGACGGTTTTTTACTGCCTTCAACCACTCGGCCAGTCTCAATGTCGACCACCACCATGTCCTCCAGACTCATACGTTCATAGTCCACGCCCGAGGGTTTGATCACCATCAGCCCCTGCTGTCTGTCGACGGCACTGACGTTGCCCCAGGTAAATGTCACCAGATGATGGCGCGGCAGGGCCAGATTGGCTTCGAGTACCTGTTGTTTTAATTGCTTAAGCATCGGAATGTCCTTAATGGGCGCTTTACCCTATTTTCGGAGCACTGGACGTTGGTGGGTATGGTGAAAATAGCTAAAGAGTAAGTGTACTTCTGCTGCAATCGCAAAACTGTCAGGCGGTGGACATAACAGAATCGAGGTGATTGCACAGTTGAAAGAAGTATTGGCCCACTATTTTAAATAAAAATCAAAGTAGCCTTTTGTGCTGTTACTAAAGAGACTTACAGTGAATTAAGACTATTTACCTGTTCGTGGGAGACAGTTCGCAGTAATTTATGTTAATCCCGCGGAGAAGCCAGTTATTAACTATACTTAACAATGAAATTTAGTGAGATCCTTTCTGAGGAGAATGACAATGCTATTAAATAAACGTATTGCCAGTGTTGGATTAGTGCTTGTAATTGTGATGTCCGTGAGTGCGTGTGGCAACATGTCTCACCGCGGCCGTAATACCGCTATTGGTGCGGGTGTAGGTGCGCTCGGTGGTGCAGTTCTTACCAACGGCAGTGCGCTGGGTACCCTTGGTGGCGCAGCCGTCGGTGGTATTGTTGGCCATCAGGTAAACAAATAAGAAAACAATTCAATAACACAGTAACTTAAAGCAAATTAATTCTAAGTGCTTAATATGAAATTTAATCTTTCACTCATTAAATCTCTGAGCCTGCCGTTTCCATTTTAAAAATAAATGGGAACGCGCAATTGAATTTTATTTAATAACAATCTGCTGCTTGTTAACTTGTGCGGCAGATTGTTACTTTGATAAAGTGTTACTCAAATTTTAAAACCGTGTTGCTGAGGTTTTGAAAACACAGTTTGCGAGTTGTTAACCTCCCGCTAATTTTACTTTCATCCCTTTCGCTTCAAGTAACTGTTTTAACAAGTCCCGTTTATCACCCTGGATTTCAATCACGCCGTCTTTAACCGAGCCACCGCAGCCACACTTCTTTTTAAGTTCGGCGGCCAGCTTGTCTAGCGCAGCGTCGTCAGCATCAATGCCAGTAATGAGACACACCCCTTTGCCCTTTCGGCCACTGGTCTGGCGCTGAATACGCACAATACCGTCGCCCTTCGGCCGCTCAACCTTCGTTTTTGGCTCGTCAATTCTGCCGGAGTCGGTGGAATACACCAGGCGGCTGTTATCATCATTTTTCATGAAACCAGCTCCTTTATGCCAGAGATGCGTGAATATCTCGCAGCGTTTGCGCGGGGTCGGCTGATTGGGTAATAGGTCGGCCAATCACCATGTAATCTACGCCCGCAGCCTGCGCATCCTGTGGCGTCATGACACGGCGTTGGTCATCGGCGGCGCTTCCAGCAGGGCGAATGCCGGGTGTCACCAATTTAAACGCCTGACCCAGATTATTTTTGAAGCTCACGGCTTCCTGAGCTGAGCAGACAACGCCGTCCAGGCCACAGTCGCGAGTTAGGGTAGCCAGGCGTAGTGCATAATCCGCGGGGCTAAGGCTGATGCCAAGATCGGCCAAATCGCTGGCTTCCATGCTGGTCAGCACGGTCACGGCAATCAGTAAAGGCGCGTCTTTGCCAAAAGAACTCAGCGCATTTTTAGCCGCCGTCATCATGCGCGCCCCCCCGCTGGCATGAACGTTAACCATCCACACCCCCAAGTCGGCGGCGGCGGCTACCGCGTGGGCGACAGTGTTGGGAATATCGTGGAATTTAAGATCCAGGAACACATCAAAATTTCGGGATTGCAGGTCTCTTACCAGTTCTGGACCAAACAGCGTAAACATCTCTTTTCCGATTTTCAGACGGCAATCGCGTGGGTCAATGCGGTCAACAAAATCCAACGCTGCTGACTTATTGGCGTAATCCAGCGCGACTACAATAGGAGATGATTTCAAGTCGTTGTTATGAGGGTTATTTTCAGACTTCATTTCTTCCACCTTTTGCAATTTTTATAGGAAAGGACATCAGGACAAAATTCTGACGCCCGCATTCTACATGGCATCCGTCATAAAGCCCAGCCGATCGTTTCACGACGATTTAGTGACGGAATCGTTACATTTTTATGAATTTTTTGTGAATGGGTAGACAGCAGCATTTAGCTGACTTAGTTTGATGTTTTATTATCAGGAAGGCTTAAATATGAGTGAGATAACGACGTTAACCATTAAAATTCCGGCAGAGCTCAAGGAGCTTATCAAAAATGCCGCCGCTGACGCACAACATTCCTTAAGCGCAGAAGTCTGGGCCCGTCTAGAAAAAAGCTTTGCCACTCACGATGAAAAACCAGCAGATGATAAAAAAGGGAAAAAAGTCATAAAAGCCGAAGAATCAGAGATTGAAGTAGATAATCAGCATTTGGGTGAACATACCGAACCGGCACTCACCCAAAAAGAACTCAAAAAATTACGTCAATTGCTCAGCAAAGCGCCGAACAAAAAGAAATAACCGACTCTTTTATTTATTGTCCGTCAAGACCGCGAATCGGTTTTACCGTTGCCCAGGCGCGGCATGACGGGCAATGCCAATAAAGTGAATGCGCAGTAAACCCGCACTTGTGGCAGCGATAGCGTGGTTTGGTACGGATTTGCTCGCCCACCATGTCTCTCAGCAGCACCAGGCTCTCTTTCGCTCGACCGTCTTCGGCATCCGCCAAGTGGTAATCCATCAGGTGATGAAATACGCGCATTGTGGGATGACGCTGAAGTTGGCGGTTAATGTAGAGTTGCGCAACTTCGCGCCCCTCTTCCTGCTGCAAAATCTCGGCCAGCATTAACTCTGCAGTGGCACCGGTGTTCTCATCAACGCAGCGTTTTAGAAACTCCGCCCACTCCAGTCGGTTATCCAGATGCTGATAGCACTCCTGCAGCATTGGGAGCGTTTCACTCACCACCTCTTTGTCCTGCTCGAGAACGCGCTTGAGTGCATCGGCGGCTTTCGCGTATTCGCTCTGGGCCAGCAGAATACGCCCCTGCATAATCGACACGCGAGCACAGAGTTTATCAGCCGATGCAGCCTTCTTAAGCAACCCGCTGGCTTTGTCTAAATCATCACCGGCCATCGCCTGCAGGGCAAGCTCGCAGTAAAAGTGGGCAATTTCCTGACGTTTATTCTCTTTACCTAGCTTAACCAGCTTCTCGGCAACGTCAATTGCACTCTGCCAATCGCTGGTCGCCTGATGGATAACCAGCAGTTGCTGCAAAGCAAACAGTTTGAAGTCTTCTTCCTTCACCAACTGGTTAAACATTTCTTCAGCGCGGTCGTAAAAACCGGCGGCCATGTAGTCACGCCCCAGCTGCTGAACGGCCAACAGACGCTGCTCGAAGGTCAGCGATGCGCTTTCCATCAGCGACTGGTGAATTCGGATGGCACGGTCAACCTCACCGCGGGAGCGGAAAAGGTTACCCAGAGTCAGGTGCGCCTCAACGGTGTTACTGTCCTCTTTCAACATATCAAGGAACAGATCTACCGCTTTATCTTGCTGATTGGAGAGTAAAAAGTTTACCCCTGCCACATATTCACGCGATAAACGGTTGGCACTTTGCTGTTTATCCTGTTGTGAACTTCTGCGCCCCATGTACCAGCCGTAAGCGGCGGCGACGGGCAATAACAGAAACAGCAGTTCTAACATAGAAGATTATTCCTTAGTGACCGGATACTGCTGCACCGCAGGTTCGGTCGTTGCCGGGGCAATTTGCTGCTCCAGACGCTTGATCTTTCGCTGCGCACGGCCGAGCGACAGGCGCACACGCAAATAAAACAGACCGCAGATAATCCATCCCAACACAAAGCCGGTTGCGAACAGCACCGCTAACAAAGTCGATACGCGGTAATCGCCCTGTGCCAGTAAATAATTGAAGGTAACTACCTGATCGTTATGGGCACCCAGAGTGATTGAGATCACGACGATGACCAGCACGAACAAAAAAATCAGCAAATATTTCACATTCATTCCTGTAATGCCGGAGAGTCCGGATAAATTATGCCAAAAACTGACGTCCTTAACTAATAAGTTAGCATTTCCCGCCGCAGCTGGGAAATGTTGAGACCGGATTATGCCGAGATAGAAGAAAGTTCATACAGTCGGAAAGCTGGAGTCGAGTAAACAGTCTTTACCCGACCCAAATCAGACGTTAATCCGACTGTGTATGTATAGCCATGTTGAATATATGGGGACAGGAAATCAAAATTAAAGCCCCTTGAAGGTTATTCCGGCTCACGACTCTGGATCTCTTTTTGCTCCTCGGGAGGCGGTGCAAAGGGTCCGCAGAGCCTTTGTGCCAGCCAGCAGGCCAGCGTCACCAGCACCCAACTGATGCCCACCGAGGCCATAAGATCCCTCGGCCAGTGCATGCCGAGCAGCAGGCGACTGCCCATAACCAGCGATGCCCACACCAGCAGCACAGCAACAGTTTTATAGTGACGGCGCGGCCACAGCAGCCCTACGCCTAGCAGAGCCCAGCTTGCGGCAAACATTGTATGGCCGGACGGGAAAGCGAATCCGGTGTCGGCCTGCCAGCTTTTCCCCAGCCAACCGGGTATTTGTGCGTTGTCCTGCACTTCATTTTTAACCTGCAGACTGCGAGCCTTCTTTTTCTGTTCATAAAACGCCGTGACGTCCATTGACTGCGTTTTACCAAGCCATTGCACATAAGGTCTCGGCTCTTGCACCTGCCGCTTGACGTAGCTTTTTACGCCTTGGCCGATCAGCACCGCCGCGCTTAACAGCAGCACTAAAACGATAGCCGGTTTAAGACGATAGCGCAGACACCATAGAAACCAGAGACACAGCACAATATTGGTCAGCATTCCCCACGGAGCACTTACCGTCTCGGTTATCGCATAAAATGGGCGTAAGATAATGTCACTCATGCCTGGGGCCCAACCCCATCCGCTTAACCACACCAGCGCGGGCATCAGTAACAGGAACAAGGCTGCACTGCACGTCCTTATAGCGATTTGAAGCATTGTATGACCCTAATATCTAAAGATTCATGAAAATGAAATGTATAATGCGCATTCTACGCAGCGGCCTGCAACGCAGTCCAGCCGGGAATGATATACTTGTGAGTATGGTTATGTTCGGGAGTCGGCTGATTTTTACTGGTCAACCTGAGGATCTCTACGTAGGATGCGCCACAAGAATTAAGAATATTTGCAGGTTTTGGAGAGTAACATGCAGCTGAAACGGGTGGCAGAAGCCAAACTGCCAACGCCATGGGGAGATTTCCTGATGGTGGGTTTTGAAGAATTGGCAACCGGACACGATCATCTGGCGCTGGTTTTCGGTGACATCACGGGCGAAACGCCGGTGCTTGCACGCGTTCATTCAGAGTGTCTGACGGGTGATGCGCTGTTCAGCCTGCGCTGCGACTGTGGTTTTCAACTCGAAGCGGCATTGAATAGCATCGCCGAAGAGGGCCGTGGTATTTTGATGTATCACCGTCAGGAGGGCCGCAACATTGGCCTGCTGAACAAGATCCGCGCCTATGCGCTGCAGGATAAAGGTTACGACACCGTTGAAGCTAACCATCAGTTAGGGTTTGCTGCCGACGAACGCGACTTTACCCTGTGTGCCGATATGTTCAAACTGCTGGGCGTTGAAGCCGTTCGCCTGTTGACCAACAACCCGAAAAAGGTCGAGATTTTGACCGAAGCGGGGATCAATATCGTTGAACGTGTACCGCTCATCGTTGGCCGTAACCCGAAAAACGAGCACTATCTGGCGACCAAGGCAGCAAAAATGGGCCATCTACTGGATAAGTAATTTTTAATTAATCAGACGATAGCCAAAGAAAAAGCACCGAAAATTCGGTGCTTTTTTTATTGTCTATGGCAGCTGAAACTCGCTGTGTTAAAGCATTTTACGGATCACGTAGTGCAAAATACCGCCGTTTTCAAAGTAGGTCAGCTCATTGCCGGTATCGATTCGGCTTCGCGCATAAATGACCTCTTTTTTGCCATCAGCGTAGGTAATGTGCACCGGCACGTCCTGACCCGGTTTCAGCGTTTGCATACCGCTCACGCTAATGGTTTCATCGCCCTTCAAATTCAACGTTTTGCGCGTCACGCCTACCGGGAATTCCAATGGCAAAATCCCCATGCCAATCAGGTTTGAACGGTGAATACGCTCAAAGGATTCCGCAATTACCACGCGAACACCGAGCAGCCGCGGGCCTTTCGCCGCCCAGTCACGGCTTGAACCTGACCCATACTCTTTACCCGCAATCACCGCTAACGGCACACCGCTCTGCTGATAGCGCATTGCGGCATCGTAAATAGCCAGTTGATCGTTGGAAGGAATATGCCGGGTTACGCCGCCTTCAACGCCAGGCACCATTTCGTTACGAATACGAATGTTGGCAAAGGTTCCGCGCATCATCACCTCGTGATTACCACGACGTGAACCGTAGGAGTTAAAGTCGTTGGGCAGCACGCCGTGTTCCTCAAGGTAACGCCCCGCTGGACTCTCTTTTTTGATATTCCCCGCCGGTGAAATATGGTCGGTGGTCACTGAGTCAGCCAAAATCGCCAGAATGCGGGCATCTTTAATGTCCTGAATCGGATCGGGTTCGACCTTCATGTCGCTAAAGAACGGCGGATGGCGAATATAGGTCGAATCTTCCTGCCATGCATAAGTCGGCGTGCCTTCAACCTTGATATTCTGCCAGTCCTTGTCGCCGTTAAACACTTCGGCATATTCTTTGTGGAACATCTCGGTTTTCACCTGCTCCACCGCTTTGGCAATCTCGTTAGACGTCGGCCAAATATCACGCAGATACACCGGATTGCCGGCCTGGTCTTCGCCCAGCGGGTCGTGAGTGAGATCAACCGACATATTGCCCGCCAGCGCATAGGCTACGACCAGCGGCGGCGAGGCTAGCCAGTTGGTTTTAATTAACGGGTGAATACGTCCTTCAAAGTTGCGGTTGCCCGACAACACGGCACCCACCGTTAAATCGCCCTGCTTAATCGCCGTTTCAATCGGCTCAGGCAGCGGGCCGGAGTTACCAATACAGGTAGTACAGCCGTAGCCCACCAGGTTGAAACCTAACTTCTCCAGCTCGGGCATCAGTCCGGCGGCATTTAGATATTCGGTCACTACTTTGGAACCCGGTGCCAACGACGTTTTTACCCACGGCTTGCTTTTTAGCCCCTTGGCGGCGGCATTTTTAGCCAGCAGACCTGCCGCCATCAGCACACTTGGGTTTGAAGTATTAGTACACGAGGTAATCGCGGCAATCACCACTGCGCCAGTCTTGAGCTGTAGTGCCTGATTTTTATAGCTGAAATCAACGCTCTCGCTGTGAGTCGCTGAATTATTACCCAGCTCAAGCTCGGTGGCTGCCTTGAAGGCCTGGGGAACGTTGGGCAATGCCACCCGGTCCTGTGGGCGTTTGGGTCCAGCAAGGCTTGACTCGACCAACGCCATGTCCAACTCAAGAGTACTGGTGAAAATAGGCTCATCGCCCTTCTCACGCCACAGCCCCTGCGCTTTGCTGTAGGCGTGAACCAGTGCAATCTGCTCGTCGCTGCGCCCGCTGAGTTTCATGTAGCTCAGCGTCACTTCATCCACTGGAAAGAATCCGCAGGTGGCGCCAAATTCTGGTGACATGTTAGCGATGGTCGCGCGGTCCGCCAGCGGTAAATCAGCCAGGCCATCACCATAAAACTCGACAAACTTGCCCACCACGCCGTGCTTGCGCAGCATTTGGGTGACGGTTAATACCAGGTCGGTGGCGGTGATGCCCTCGCCGAGTTTACCGAGTAATTTAAAACCTACAACGTCGGGAATAAGCATCGACACTGGCTGTCCGAGCATAGCGGCTTCGGCCTCAATACCCCCACAGCCCCAGCCTAACACGCCAAGGCCGTTAATCATGGTGGTATGGGAGTCGGTGCCGACCAGCGTGTCGGGATAGGCCACTTCCCTTCCGTCCTGCTGCTCGTGCCACACAGTTTGCCCGAGGTATTCAAGGTTCACCTGATGGCAAATGCCAGTGCCAGGTGGCACAACGCGGAAGCGGTTAAAGGCTTTCTGCCCCCAGCGAAGGAATATATAGCGTTCATGGTTGCGCTCCATTTCCAGCTTGACGTTTTCACCGAACGCCGCGCGATCGCCAAACTCGTCTACGGTAACCGAGTGGTCAATAACCAGGTCAACCGGCGTCAGGGGATTCACCTGATTCACGTTGCCGCCAAGCCGCTCTACGGCCTGACGCATGGCGGCAAGGTCAACCACCGCAGGCACGCCGGTAAAGTCTTGCATAAGTACGCGAGCGGGACGGTAGGCGATTTCTTTATCGGCATGGCCCGTTTTTTGCCAGTCAACGATGGCCTGAAGATCATCTTCAGTCACGGTATCGCCATCGATATTACGCAGCAGATTTTCCAGCAACACCTTCATGGATTTTGGCAGCCGGTCGATATTGCCAAGGGTGGCAGCGGCTTTGGGTAAGCTGTAAAAGTGATATTCCTTATCGAGGTTTGCCAGCTTATCCTGACTATTCTTGCGAAGATCGGACGACATAGCTTCTCCTTTTAACGCTCTTTTTTAGTATGTTACTTAAACATTCTAGTTTAGCTGACGAGAAAGACCCGCCAGAGGGTAGGTGTTCTTATAAAGATAACACAGATTATAATTAACATTTTAATAACAACACAAAGTGTTAACTTTCAAAGTGGAAAGCTGCTTTGCCAGAGGGTGGTAACAGGGAATGGACTGAAATGGGGGGCAATCTTATTTAAGTAAAAGACCGCACACTATGGTGCGGCCTTTTCGTCAGGTGCTAACCCTGAGCAGCAGGCATTATTTGTGTGGCAGTTTAACGTCTTTGAACAGAGCTTCAATGTCTTCGTTTGAACGCAGCGCAATCGCACTGTCTACCACGTCACGCGTGAGATGCGGCGCGAATCGCTGAATAAAATCGTACATATAGCTGCGCAGGAAGGTGCTGCGACGGAAACCGATTTTGGTGGTACTGTGGGTGAAAATATCGCTGGCATCGACGGTGACCAAGTCAGGATCCTGCACCGGATCAACCGCCATGCTGGCAATCACGCCAACGCCAAGGCCCAGTCGCACATAGGTTTTAATGACGTCAGCGTCGGTTGCGGTAAACACGATGCGTGGCGTAAGGCCAGCGCGATTAAACGCCGTATCCAGTTCTGAGCGCCCGGTAAAACCAAAGGTATAAGTCACTATCGGATATGCCGCCAGTTCCTCAATGGTCACTTTTTCTTTTCCCGCCAGCGGGTGATCTGGCTGAACCACAACCGCACGGTTCCAGTGGTAACATGGTAGCATTATCAGGTCATCGTAGAGATGCAGCGCCTCGGTGGCGATGGCAAAGTCAGCATTACCTTTAGACACAGCTTCGGCGATTTGCGTTGGTGAGCCCTGATGCATGTGCAGAGATACACGCGGGTAACGTTCAATAAAGCCTTTGATGACGTTAGGAAGCGCGTAGCGGGCCTGTGTATGGGTAGTTGCCACATACAACGAGCCTTTATCTGGATAAGTGTGTTCACCGGCTACGGCTTTGATTGCATCAACCTTAGACAGCACTTCGCGAGCGATACGGATAATTTCCTGTCCCGCAGGTGTCACCTGGGTGAGGTGTTTACCACTGCGGGCAAAAATCTGGATCCCAAGTTCATCTTCAAGCATGCGCACTTGTTTGCTGATGCCTGGCTGTGAGGTGTAGAGGCCTTCTGCCGTCGAAGAGACGTTCAGATTGTGATTAACAACTTCTACGATGTAACGCAGTTGCTGCAATTTCATATCTTATACCATCCTAGTTTTAAGCCCTGGCTACTTTCTTCACTCTCGTTGCTGGCAGAAAGGAACGGGGATCTCTTTATTGTATGGGCCGGTATTATTGGAGCCGGTTAATTCTAATAATGCATAAAAAGATTATTTTATATAACAACTGTATCATTATTCAATCAATTTTATCCGCTGCCTGTCTACAAAAAACTCAAGACGTCTTAGCACCGCACAATGAGCATGCTTACGGCAATAAAGTCTAACGGTGATTGACCTTATTACAATAAAAAAACCAGCCGTGGTGGCTGGTTTTTCAGTTTATCTTAACTTTAGGCAGCGAAAGCTTATTTTTTGCCTTCAACCCACTTGCCATCAACGTAAAACGCTGACCAGCCGGTGGCTTTACCGTCTTTCTCAGAGGAAACGTATTGCTGCTTGGTCTTACGGCTGAAACGCACCATAGACTTGTTGCCTTCTGGATCAGCAACTGGCGCATCGGCCAGATAGCTCAGTTTTTCTGGCAGGCGGTCTTTAAATCGCAGCAACTCTTCCACTAACGGTGCACGGGTTTCGCGTGATTTAGGGAAAGTATTGGCCGCAAGGAACACGCCAGCAGCCCCATCGCGCAGCACGAAATAGGCATCTGACTTCTCGCAAGGCAGCTCAGGCAGCGGAACGGGGTCTTCCTTCGGCGGTGCAACATCGCCATTGCGCAAAATCTTGCGGGTATTCTTGCAGGTCTCGTTGGTACAACCCATGTACTTACCAAAACGCCCAAGCTTCAGGTGCATTTCAGAACCACACTTGTCACACTCAACGATTGGACCGTCATAACCCTTGATGCGGAACTCACCCTCTTCGATTTCGTAACCGTCACACTCTGGATTATTACCACAGACGTGCAGTTTACGGTTGGTATCGATCAGGTAGCTGTCCATGGCCGTGCCGCATTTAGTACAGCGACGACGGGCACGCAGCGCGTTGGTTTCGGCATCATCCCCTTCGAGGATGTTAAGAACTTCCGACTCCGGCACCAGGTTAATGGTGGTTTTGCAGCGCTCTTTCGGTGGAAGAGCATAGCCCGAACAGCCGAGGAACACGCCAGTGGTGGCGGTGCGAATACCCATCTCACGTCCGCAGGTCGGGCAATCAATGCTGGTCATCACCATCTGGTTAGGACGCATTCCGCCCTCTTCCGGATCTTTTTCGGCGGTTTCAAGCTGCTTGCTGAACTGAGCGAAGAAATCGTCCAGAACGCCTTTCCACTCGGCCTGGTTGTTAGCAACCTGATCCAGTCCATCTTCCATGCGCGCGGTAAAATCGTAGTTCATCAGCTCGCGGAAGTTATCTTCGAGGCGATCGGTGACGATTTCGCCCATTTTTTCGGCATAAAAACGTCGATTCTCAACGTGAACATAGCCCCTGTCCTGTATGGTCGAAATGATCGACGCATAGGTGGAAGGTCGGCCAATGCCACGCTTTTCAAGTTCTTTAACCAGAGACGCTTCGCTGAATCGCGCAGGCGGCTTGGTAAAGTGCTGAGTCGGCAACAGCTGCTGCAATTCAAGCGTGCTACCCACTTCAATAGGAGGTAGCGTGCGGTCTTCGTCGCCTTTGCGCAAGGCAGGCATCACGTGAGTCCAACCGTCAAAGCGCAGAGTACGTCCTTTGGCACGCAGTGAATAATCACCGGCCTTGACCGTCAGCGTGGTGGAGTCGTACTGCGCCGGCATCATCTGACAGGCTACAAACTGACGCCAGATAAGCTGATACAGTCTCTGCGCATCCGCTTCCATGTCTTTGAGTTGTTCAGACACTACGCTCACATCAGAAGGACGAATCGCTTCGTGCGCTTCCTGGGAGTTTTCTTTGTTGCTGTACAAGTTCGGCGCTTTCGGCAGGTACTTGGCACCAAAGTTGTCATTAATATAGCCACGCACCATTTCTACCGCGTCTTTACTCAGATTGGTTGAGTCGGTACGCATGTAGGTAATGTGACCGGCTTCATAAAGACGCTGGGCCATCATCATAGTCTTTTTCACGCCAAAGCTCAGACGGGTACTGGCCGCCTGCTGCAGCGTGGAGGTAATAAAAGGTGCACCCGGTTTGCTGCTGGTCGGTTTGTCTTCACGGTCAACCACGTCGTAGCGCGCTTTTTCAAGCAGGGCAACGGCGGCGTGAGTCTGTTCGCGATTAACCGGTTTAAAGGCTTTTTCGAGGTGATGAGTCACCTCCATCTGCAGCGCAATGCTCTCTTTAGACTGAAGATCGGCGTGCAACTCCCAATACTCTTCGGGAACGAAGGCCTTGATCTCTTTCTCACGCTCAACCACCAGACGTACGGCAACGGACTGAACGCGTCCTGCCGACAGCCCACGGGCAATTTTTTTCCACAGCAGCGGGGAGACCATATAGCCCACCACCCGGTCCATGAAACGGCGTGCCTGCTGAGCATTGACGCGGTCGATATTCAGTTCGCCCGGTTTTTCAAACGCTTGTTGAATGGCGTTTTTGGTAATCTCGTTGAAAACAACGCGACTAAAACGCTTATCGTCACCACCAATCACTTCCCGCAGGTGCCAGGCAATGGCTTCCCCTTCGCGGTCAAGGTCAGTTGCGAGATAGATGTGGTCTGCTTTTTCTGCGAGCGCTTTTAGCTCGGCCACCACTTTTTCTTTGCCGGGCAGTATTTCGTACTGCGCTTCCCAGCCGTGGTAGGGGTCAACACCCATGCGATTAACAAGGGCCGTTTTCTCATCCTTTTTTACTTTTTTCTTTGTCTTTTCTTCGGTTGAGTCAGCGCTTTTTTTAGTCGCAGAACCGCTAGTTGGCAAATCGCGAATATGACCGACGCTGGACTTAACCACGTAGTCATTTCCTAAATATTTATTAATCGTTTTGGCTTTTGCCGGGGACTCAACTATTACGAGAGCTTTGCCCATAATTACCTTTTACCTAAATTATTCTTCTCGGAAAGAAGATTTTGTCTTGTTTATGCCGCGGCACATTTAATGTCTTTTTTTATATTGCGGCACTGAGTCAGGAGATCAACCATTTTTTTTCACCCTTCCCAACCGTCCTCCAGAGGCACAATCCAATAAAGTCTTGCGGATTGGAACCCGGACAGGGGTAAGGAAATCGCAATCATGGCACCAGGCAACCTTCGAGCGTAAACAAATCATTCCACCCTAAGCCAGAAAATCCCACACTCTACCTGATAAAAATTGCCACGCAACCTAATTAGCACGTAAATGCACTTTCTGCCAATCTGAACATTATATGTGCAATGTCAACAGGCCTTGCCTACAGCGGGATTGCGGTCATGTCATCTGCGGGATTACAATTAGATTAATGATTATAGTGAGAGGCACTTTTTTATGCAGACCCACACTGTGGCAATAAGTACTGATGCACTACTTATAGAAGCAAATAAAGTTATTCGCCAGCATGGCGATTATCTTCAGGGAATGATAGCAACAGAAGTTGAACAAAAAGGCGAAGTTTTGGTTTTTCGTGGAGAATTCTTCCTCGATCAACAAGGATTACCCACCGCAAAAACAACTGCCGTCTTTAATATGTTTAAACACTTGGCCCATCTTTTTTCAGATAAATACCACCTGCAAAAATAGTTTATTTTTTCATCAACGCGATGCGTCTATTCATTAATAGAAAGACAGTCATTAGATGATAAAAAAAGGGACCGAAGTCCCTTTTATTAAACTTACAAAAGCGGTTTTTCGCCTCGCTGTAACCAGCGTAAAAACAGGCGATCGACGCTTTCTGCGGCGCTACCGGTAAAGCGATCCATCATGCGTTTACGACGCGCATAACGCACCGCGATCACTTCATGATTTTTCATTTCGGCAATAAGTAAATCGTCGCTGGTGCCAATCGCATCAACCAGCCCCTTTTCACGCGCTTGCGTCCCAAACCAGTGCTCACCGGTCGCCACAGAATCAATATCCAGAGACGGACGATGTTCGTGCACGAACTCTTTGAACAACACGTGAGTTTCATTTAAGTCTTCACGGAATTTCTCACGGCCTTCCTCGGTGTTTTCGCCAAACAGCGTTAAGGTTCGCTTGTACTGACCGGCGGTGTGCAGCTCGACGTCGATGTTGCTCTTTTTCAGTAAACGGCTGAAGTTGGGGATCTGTGCCACTACGCCGATGGAACCAATAATGGCAAACGGCGCGGCGACGATGCGGTCGGCAACGCAGGCCATCATATAACCACCGCTGGCGGCGACTTTATCAACCGCCACCGTCAAACGAATGCCGGCCTGGGTCAGGCGCGCCAGCTGTGAGGACGCCAAGCCATAGCCGTGCACCACGCCGCCCGGGCTTTCAAGACGCAGTAACACTTCATCCTGCGGGGTGGCGACGGCGAGCACTGCCGTGATCTCTTCACGCAGCGAAGTCACTTCGTGCGCGTCCATGCTGCCTTTAAAATCGAGCACGTAAAGGCAAGCCTTGGTCGGTGTGCCTCCTGTTTTCGCCTGCTGTTTTTTAAGTTTAGATTCGGTTTTTTCTTGTTTTTTGAAAGCTTTAATGCTGAGTTTTTGCTCAGCCGGTGTGAGACGCGCGGTACGCATCTCACGCTGCATTTCACGATATTCTTCACCTAAATCCGTCAGACGCAGCTCGCCCTTGCCTGATGATTTACGCTGGCGGAGTCCTACAAACAGCACCACGAGTGCGCCGATGGCCACTACAACAGTGACTATTTTGGCCAAAAAAAGCCCATACAGAGAAAGTAAATCCACAAATACCGCCTTTTAACATTCTGATAAGATACAACGTTCATTCTAGACAATCGTTGCCGATGCGTCTTGCCTGAAAAGGCCCTGGAAACAAAGAGACACTGCATTTTCGCGTTTATTGCGTAAAGTTGTTTAAACATGATGCGCATAAGATTCAATTTTGTTACAAATGATCTGCGACAAAGTGGGTTAATCATTGAATGTCATGTCCATTTCAGGCATATAACAGCAATTATTAATCCATTTACACTACAAATTCTGTCAATTCGTTTGTTCACGGTTGAGGTTGTTACTCCCTGCAAACGGGTTGTAATGATGCGTTGAAGGCCTTTGCCTCCGCGTCCCGGCACCTTATATAGAGGACAATTTCTGTGCATTATCATCCTAAATCCGACTTGCTCCGCCAACGTATCATCCTCGTCACCGGAGCCGGTGATGGCATTGGTCGCGAAGCCGCACTGACCTACGCCCGCTTTGGTGCGAAGATTATTTTACTGGGCCGCACTGAAAGCAAACTGCTCAACGTTCAGCAGGAGATTGCCGCTAGAGGCCTGCTTCCCGCCGAGGTTATCACACTCGATTTGCTGCACGCCTCTCAGCAGGACTGCCATCAGGTTGCTGAACGTATTGCGCAATGGGTGCCTCACCTCGACGGCGTGCTGCACAATGCCGGGCTGCTCGGCGAAATCGTTCCGGTTAAAGATATCCAACTTCAAGACTGGCACGACGTGATGCAAGTTAACGTTAATGCCGCCTTTATGCTGACGCAAAGTCTGTTGCCTTTGCTATTAAAATCTCACAGTTCCTCTCTGGTATTTACCACCTCCAGCGTGGGCCGTGAAGGCCGCAGCGGCTGGGGAACCTACGCGGTGTCAAAATTTGCCACCGAAGGGTTAATGCAGGTGCTGGCCGATGAGTATAAACAGACCAACTTACGGGTTAATTGCATCAATCCGGGTGGAACGCGCACCAGTATGCGGGCATCTGCGTTCCCGAAAGAAGACAGTCAAAAACTTAAAACGCCGGCCGATATCATGCCACTTTATCTTTATTTAATGGGTGATGACAGCCGCCGTAAAACCGGCACCAGTTATGACGCCCAACCCGGTCGTAAACCCGGCGCAGCCGAATAATTCGAGTAAAAATATGAGCACAGACCGCCACCAGCAGCGTCAGCAGAAACTAAAAGAACAGGTTGATGCCCGCATCGAAGCCGCAAAAGAAGCACGCGGGATTTTGATAGTCTTGACCGGCAACGGCAAAGGTAAAACTACCGGCGCTTTCGGCACTGTGACCCGCGCAGTCGGACACGGCCAACGCGCGGGTGTTATCCAGTTTATCAAGGGCGAATGGCCCAACGGTGAGCGTAATCTGCTGGAGCCGCACGGCGTCGAATTTCAGGTAATGGCGACCGGTTTTACCTGGGATACACAGAATAAAGAGACCGATACGCTGGCCTGTCAGGCCGTCTGGCAGCATGGAAAACGCATGCTTGCCGATGCCTCGCTTAATTTGGTGGTACTCGATGAACTGACCTACATGGTCAGCTTCGGCTACCTCGACCTGCAAGAAGTGATCGATGCGCTGAATGCGCGGCCGTCGCATCAGACGGTAATTATCACCGGACGAGGCTGCCATCGCAGTCTGCTTGAGCTGGCCGACACCGTTAGCGAGCTACGTCCTGTGAAACATGCCTTTGATGCAGGGATTATGGCCCAGCAGGGCATTGACTGGTAATCGCGTTATCAAGATACGGACCAAAAAAAACCGCAGCTTCTGGCTGCGGTTTTTATTTTGATCAAGCTGGCGAGATTAACGCTTGGCTGGACCGTTGCTGCGACGCGAAGGCGCAACCTGAGTGTGGCGTTTAACCGCACGGCGGATCTGGTTGGCTTTAACACGACGACGATCGCGCTCGACCGGCATCTTGCTCACCGTCTCTTCGCTCATTTCAACCAGCTGACGCAGATAGTTGATGTCCGGCAGATCCAGCTCTTTATAACCGCCGCGAGGCAGGCCTTTAGGCAAGTTCAGGTCGCCATAGCGAACGCGGATCAAACGGCTAACCTGAACGCCAACGGCTTCCCACAGACGACGAACCTCACGGTTACGGCCCTCTGTCAGCGTCACGTTGTACCACTGGTTCAGCCCTTCTCCGCCCTGGTATTTAATAGTGCGGAAAGCAGCAGGACCGTCTTCGAGCTGCACGCCACGGCTCAGCTGTTTGATTTTTTCATCGTCAATCTGACCAAATACGCGCACAGCATATTCGCGTTCAACTTCACGGCTTGGGTGCATCAGGCGGTTA
The DNA here is from genome assembly GCF_009208105.1 of Rouxiella sp. S1S-2. NCBI lineage: Bacteria > Pseudomonadati > Pseudomonadota > Gammaproteobacteria > Enterobacterales > Yersiniaceae > Rouxiella > Rouxiella sp. S1S-2. The sequence goes on along the minus strand of NZ_WFKL01000001.1, from coordinate 2,044,075 downwards.
GCCAGCTCACCGTCGGTGGTGAACAACAGCAGGCCTGAGGTGTTGACGTCAAGGCGGCCTACGGCAACCCAACGTGAACCACGCATTTTTGGCAGTCTGTCGAACACGGTCGGACGGCCTTCCGGATCACTGCGAGTACAGAGTTCGCCTTCTGGCTTGTAGTAGGCCAGCACGCGGCATACGGTGTCCTGAGCTTCAATGATTGACAGCACGTGGCCGTCAAGACGGATCTTGGTGCCTGCGGTCATTTCAACGCGGTCGCCGAGGGTAGAAATTTTACCGTCAACGCTGACGCGTCCAGCCTGAATCATCGCTTCAACTTCACGACGAGAACCGTGACCTGCGCGGGCGAGGACTTTCTGCAGCTTCTCGCTTTGCAGACCTTCACCATCGTCGACAGAGTTCTTGGGCTTTTCGTATTTCGGTGCGTCATCGACTTCTTCATCGCTGACTTTTTTAACGATCAGGGATTCACTGCGCGGCTTGTTAGTGCGCGGCTTATCGCCCTGTGGTTTGCCGTTACGCGGCTTGTCGCTACGTAACTTGTCGGTGCGAGCATTGGCTGCACCTGATTTCTCCGCCGTGGACTTTCCACCGCGGGCAGTTTCTATACGGGATTTTTCGGCGCCGGGCTTTTTGCCGCGCGGCTTGTCTGAATCACTGCGCTGGGAGCGTGGCTTATCAGATGAAAATTTATCGTTTCTTTGCTTATTGGAATTAAACTTCTCGCTCATTGAGCAGCCTCTTTTGTCGCCTTCACAGGCGTCATTGTCTATTCTACTTTCAATAAGTTACGGCGATTTTGGCCCTAACTCTATAATCTGTCACACATTATTGTGTCAAGTATGCCACTAAAAGTGCCACACCTGACGCTGCGCAAGCGAGCATATTACATCAATTTTAAGCTAAAAGATTCCTCTAAAACCAGCGGGGCTTGCTGACTTACTTCTGAAATCGCCCAAACATTTTATAGCGTCCGCCCGGATAGAGTAGCCGTGCGCAGGTCACGACTTTTTCCTGATGCCAGGTGCGGCGCAGTATTTGCAGGCAGGCTTCGGTCTTATTGATTTGCAGCAATCGCTGCTCTTCTTCATTGGCGATAACCGCTTCAACGGTATGCTCACCCGCTGTAAGAGGCGCCAACTGTGATAGATAGGCAAAAGGCGTGGTTTTGGTGAAGTCTTGCTGTAAATAAAGCGGCGCGACTTCCGGGTTAACCACCCTGTCCTCTAACTGCACCGGATTATCATTTTCATAGTGCACAATCACCGAATGAAACAATTGACTCCCCGGGCGGAGATTAAATTGCATCGCCTGACTGTCGCTGGCCGTTTGTTTTTGAATAAGTAAAACCCGCGAGGTATGAAAATGCCCGCGGCTCTTTATTTCATCTGAAATATTATTGACTTCAAGCATCGGCGTGAAGGCTTTCATCTCATTCACAAAAGTCCCGACGCCTTGTAAACGCAGCAGATACCCTTCGGTGGATAATTCTCGCAGTGCCCGATTAATCGTCATCCGGCTAAACCCAAGCTCAGAGACCAACTCACTTTCGGACGGCACGCGCTGATGCGGCTGCCAGTGCCCGTGAAGGATCTGATTTATGATGCCCTGCTTAACCTGCTTGTAGAGCGGAGAGGGTTCATCCCCAGTCTCAGCAATCACCTCTGATAACGTTTTATTTGCTGACATTATTCTCACCTTCCGTTGTGCACTGCGAGCGCTTCGCGAATACATTGTTCACCGACAAATCAGTCGCCCGTAAATTTCCCCTGCTCTTTCGCCGACAGCGCTCTCATGCCTTCAGTTCTGTCTTCACTGGCGGCAATCAGCGCCGAAAGCGAACGTTCATAGCTGACACCGGCCGTTAACCCCATATCAAAACTGGCGAGCACGGCGCGTTTTGCCATCAAATTTGCTAACGGCGAGGCACGGCAAATGTTCTGAGCTATCTTTAATGCCTGCTCTATCAATTGCTCAGGGGAAGTCATTCGGCTAATTAAACCAAAAGAGAGTGCTTCATCGGCATTTAATTTACGTCCCGCGAGGATCATCTCCATCGCCAGTGATTTTCCGACCGCTTTCACCAGACGCTGGGTGCCTCCCGCGCCGGGAATAATACCAATATGCGTTTCCGGCAAGCCAAAAATGGCGGTCTCATCGGCAATGACTATATCGCACAACAGAGCCAACTCAAGGCCGCCACCCAGCGCATAGCCGGATAACGCCGCAATAATGGGTTTATTAATTGCCGCAATGCTGTCCCATTTCTCACTAAAACCGCTAGTATACAGCGCAATTGCCGAGGCAGTTGCCAGCGTTCCGGTATCAGCGCCAGCGGCAAAGGCGCGCGAAGACCCAGAAATAACTACCGCGCGGGTCAATTTATCCGCATCCAACTCAAGCAACGTGTCCAATAATTGAGTGAGCATTTCAGCGCTGAGGGCGTTTAATTTTTCAGGTCGATTAAGACCAATATGCGCGACCCCCTGATGATGCTCGCAGGTGATAAGCTCACTCATGATTTTTGCATCCCGTTGATTGACCGAACGGTGTCGTTGCGGTGCTGCAGGCCTTGCTCGATTTCATCTGCGCTCCAGCGGTAAAACCCTTCACCGCTTTTAGTGCCGAGTTTTCCCTGCTCAACGCGTTGCAGCAGCCACGGCGGCAACACATTGTCATTGGACAACTCGGGTAATAAAATTGCGGCCACGTTCTTCACCGTATCCAGTCCGGCAAAATCCATCAGTTTGAGCGGCCCCATTGCCGACCAACGCGGGGCCAGCGTGCTTTGCACCGCGAAATCGACATCCTCAATACTGCCAATCCCGGCGGTGACCAGATGCAGAGCCTCGCGCAGCATAGCGTACTGCAGGCGGTTGACGATAAACCCCGGCGCTTCCTTATTGATGGTCACCGTTTGCTTGTCGAGAAGCGCGCAAAGCGTCTCGGCCTGCCTGCGGGTCTCTTCGTGTGTTTCAGGGCCACAAACAATTTCAACCATCGGCATCACGTCTGCGGGGTTGAACCAGTGCAAACCAATAAATCTGGCGGGCGTAGCCAAGACTTTGGCAATCTGCCCCACCGGCACGCTGGAGGTATTGGTGGTAAGCAGACAGTCATCGCTAACGTACTTTTCAATCTCTTGAAACAGCTGCTGTTTAAGCGCCAGAGCCTCCGCAATGTTCTCGGAAACAATTTTTGCGTCCTGTAAACTTTCACGTAAAGAGGTAGTGAAGATGACGGACGAGGCCAGCCCTGACTGAATGCTATCGATAACCTTAGCCGCATTGTGCAGCGATTGCTCCGTGCGCGAATAAAGAGAAACCTTAAAGCCCTTGGCGGCGAATACGGCGGCGATCCTTGCCCCCATGGTGCCCGCACCAATCACTGCGATTTGCGTTGATTCCATTGACTCTATCCTCACCTAAATGACGCCCTGCTGCTGAAGTTTATCCATCTCCGCCGCTGAAAGACCGAGCCTTTCACCGAGAATTTCACGGGTGTGTTCGCCCAGTCTTGGTGGCATTAATTCTGGTAGCTCAGTCATGCCGCTCATTTTTACCGGCTGCGGTAAAATAGTCACTTCACCGGCAACCGGATGAATAACCTGATGTAATAATCCCCGTTCGACCACGTGCGGGCTTTTCAATACTTCATCCAGCCCCCAAACCGGCGCGGCAGGAATGCCAAATTGATCGAGTAACGCCAGCGCTTCAACGATTGATTTATCGTGTAACCACGCTTCAATCAGCACCCGCAGTTCGTATTGATGTTTGAGCCGCTGCGGGTCAGCGGCAAATCGCGCGTCTTGCGTCAGCTCGGGTTTGCCGATGGCCTCTGCCAGACGGCGGAAAAGGCTGTCATTGGCCACCGCGATGACCAGATAACCATCGGCGGCGCGATAGCTGTCCATCGGTGCGCTGATCGGATGCGAATTGCCCAAGCGTCCGGCTAGTGGCATTCCGCCCAACAATTGAGTCAGTGAAACCATTTGCATCGAGACCATGGCATCGAGCATGGCAACATCAATGTGCTGCCCCTGACCGGTTATCCCGCGTTGTAAAAGCGCCGCAAGGATCCCCCATGAGCAGTAAAGACCAGAGACCACGTCGCCAATCGCATCCCCCACCCGCGTCGGTTCGCCGTTTGCCCAGCCGGTGACCTGCATAATACCGCCCATCGCCTGGATCACGTGGTCATAGGCTGCCTTGTGCGCAAGCGGTCCCTGCTGACCAAAGCCAGAAATACTGGCGTAAATCAGCTTCGGGTTGATCTTTTTAACCGCGTCATAGTCGAGGCCGAGTCTTGAAGTGACTCCGGGACGGAAATTTTCGACCAAGACGTCGGCACTCTCGATAAGCTGCTCTAACAAGGCACGACCTTCAGGCGATTTCAGATTCAGGGTCAGGCTCTTTTTGCCATGATTGAGCAGCATGAAATAGCTACTTTCACCGTGTAGATGCGGTGTGAAAGCGCGGGAGTCATCCCCCGTTCCTGGCATTTCAATCTTGGTCACTTCCGCCCCTAAATCATTGAGCAAAGAGGCGCAGTAAGGACCGGCCAGCACACGGGAAAGGTCGAGAACCTTCACCCCTTGAAGCGGACGAGAAGCGTTGTGGGTGGTCATGCTGATTCTCCATTGACGGCTGTCGGGAAAATAATCGGTTTGAGTGCCTGATAAATGTCCCCTTGCTTAATCAACTCGCGCACGGCCAGCATGTCCGGGTACATTTCCGTGTCACTTTGCCTGAACACCACCCGCTGGCGAACCAGTGCAAGCACCAATTCAGTTCCGGCAGAGGCGCGCAGCGGTCGGTGAAATTCCACCGCCTGTGTGGCACATAAAATTTCTATCGCCACGATATCAATCGCATTGTCAACGGCATCAATCGCATTGCGTGCCGCCGTAACGCCCATGGAAATGTGGTCTTCCTGTCCGGCACAGGTAGAAACGGTATGCACGCTGGCAGGAGCCGCCAGTGCACGGTTCTCACCGGCCAGCGCCGCAGCGGCATAAGGCGGGATCATCATGCCCGAATTCGCCCCGCCGTCGGCCACGAGAAAGGCGGGCAAACCACTGAGATGACTGTTGGTCAGGCGATCGGACCGCGCCTGCGAACCGGTGCTCAGTTGTGCAATAGCAATGGCCAGCGCGTCAAGACACAGTGCCACCGGTGCGCCGTGTCCGTTGCCGCCGGGCAACACGTTGAGTTCACCGTCTTCAATCATAAATACCGGATTATCAGTGACTGAATTGACCTCGGTAGTCAGTGTTTTCTGGCAATAGCTCAGCACATCACGCACCGCGCCGTGGATTTGTGGAATACAACGCAGACTCAGCGCATCCTGCACCCGAAAGTCGCGATACGAGTCGAGGATCTCGCTGTCGCGGAGTAAAGCACGCAGTATGCGTGCCGTTTCATGCTGCCCCTCGTGCGGGCGCAGTGCATGAAGCCGCGCATCATAGCCCCGAGTATTGCCTTTAAGCACTTCAAGACTCATGCCTCCGGCAGCATCGGCCACTGGAACCAGTGCACTCAAGGATTCTGCGGCCAGACAACCCAACGCGGTAATTTCATAGGTTCCACTGACCAGAGCGTGCCCTTCCCGCGGGCCAGGAGTGCGCACGGCAATGCCCGCCCGCTCCAATGCCTCTCGGGCCGGTAAAAGTTCGCCCAGATAGTATGATTTCCCATAGCCGAACACCGACAGCCCGATATGCGCGGTGGCTATCAGATAACCCACCGACCCTTTAGCGGGTGACCAGGGAACCACGCCTTTGTTGAGCATCTCGGCCATAGTCTGCACCAGCGAGGGACTCACGCCGCTAAATCCCTGCAACAGTGATTTAATCATCACCGCCATCATCGCCCGCACCTCGTGCAGCGCCAGAACCGGCCCAATACCGCAGGCATGACTTTTCAACATGTTGAGCTGAACGCCAGAAATCTGCTCAGGGGATAAACGCTGGGTAACCAAATCCCCCACGCCGGTGGTCAGCCCGTAGATCACTTTATTATCTGCAATTGCCTGGCGGATTTTTTCATGAACGTTCAGCATGCCATCCAATGCCGACGCCTCAAGCAATACCTCGGCGCCGTAGGCAATTGCAGCAATCTCGCTGACTGAGGTTTCGGCGGTACCTAATGTGACGGATTGAGTCATTATTTATCCAGACCGTGTTGAGTCAGCCACTCTTTAGCGACGACGTCGACGCTCACGAAATTAGCCAGCTTGCCGTTCATGTCGATCAGGTCGCTGGTGGTCAACTGTTTGGAAACGGCGTTAAGGGTTTGTTCCACCACAGCGCTGTCTTTGTCTTTGGCAATCAAAGGGACGATGTTTTGCGCAGGGAACAGGTGTTTGGAATCGGTCAATGCCACCAGATTTTTCGTTTTCATCGCAGGGTCGGTTGAGGTCATATCCGCCGCCTGAATCTGATTATTGGTCAGTGCTGACAGGGTAAGCGGGCCCGCAACGTCGAGAATTTTAAAATTTTTAAAAGTAAGGCCGTAGACTTCGTTCAGCCCCTTCACACCTTCACGACGGGTTTTCCACTCTGCCGGACCACCCAGCACGAGGGTTTTAGCAACCGGAGACAAATCACTGATGTCTTTCAGATTAAATTTCTTCGCCGTTTTCTCGGTGACGGCCAGCACATCGCTGTCTTGGGCTGTAGAAATCTCGAGCATTTTTATTTTTGCGGGCAACGCTTTCGCCAGCGCGGCCGCCACGTCTTCAGGAGCATGCGCCTGCGCTTTCTCGTCGAGATAGCTCAGCGTTGCGCCGCTGTATTCGGGGATCAGATTAATCGACCCGTCGAGCAGCGCAGGCATGTACACTTCACGGCTGCCGATGTTTAGCTTGGTTTCTACTTTCACGTGTTTAGCTGCCAGCGCTTGCTGATAAATGATGGCAATCAGCTGGCTTTCCGGGAAGTCCGCTGAACCAATGATTATTGTGTCTGTGGCTTCAGCAGCAAAAACTGCCGGGGCATGAACGACAACGGCTGAGAACAGTGCAACGGTGAGCAAATTTTTCAATTTCATTTTGTCAGGCTCCGATAATGAATTATTAGATGGATTAACTGTTCGATAAAGAAGGGGCTTTCCGACGACGGCGTTGCCGCTGCCGTATTCCTGGTGAGACCATTAAACGAATTAAAAAAGAGAATAAAACATCAACCAGTAACGCTAAAATTCCAACCATTACGGCACCCGAAACCATTTGCGGGTAATCATTCTGGGCGCGACCGTCAATAATCAGACGTCCTAAGCCGCCGAGAGAAACATACGCGGCGATGGTGGCCGTCGAGATTATTTGTAATGCAGCACTTCTAATGCCGGATAATATGAGCGCCAGCGCACAGGGAATTTCAACCGTCAGCAGTAATTTCCACGGTGAATAGCCCATGCCAATGGCGGCGTCAATTATTGAGGGATCAATAGCCCTAATACCGGAGTACACCCCCATCATTATCGGCGGTAGCGCGAGCACAATCAGTACAATAAGACACGGGATAATAAAGGCCAGATCCGATTCAAACACTGGACCAAATATAATCACCAGCAGAATAATAAGACCAAATGATGGCAACGCCCGCATAGCATTGGCACTGCCAATTAATACAGTGGCTCCTTTGCCGGTGTGGCCAACATAACAGCCGACGGGAAAGGCAATAATGACCGCCACGGCCAACGCCTCAACGCTATAAATCAGGTGCTGCAAAATAAGCATTAATAACCCGTCGTCATTTAACCAATGCGCAGAGTCGAGCAGCCAGTTAATCATTTTGCACTCCTTTTCGGTTGCCAGCGGGTCATTTTATTGCCGGTGCGCAGGACAAGGTTGTCCAGCAGCAAAGCCAACAGAATGCACAAAAAAATACCGGCGATAATCGGCGTCAAGAAATGCAGTTGAAAACCCTGAGTAAATAACGCGCCCAGCTGTGGCATGCCGACCAGCGCCGAAATTGATACGATACTGACGTTAGACACCACGACCACCCGCATGCCCGCTGCAATCACCGGCACCGCCAACGGCAGTTCAACGCTGATAAACCGCTGCACGGGACGGTATCCCATCGCGATCGCCGCCTGATGCGTTTCTGGCGGCACGGAGTCCAGGCCGTCACAGACGGTGCGAATCAATAGTGCAAAGGCATAAATTGTTAATGCGACGACCACGTTGATGGTATCGAGAATTTTGGTGCCTAGCAGGCCCGGCAGTAATACAAATAAGGCCAGAGAAGGAAGGGTATACAGTAGCCCGATGATATTAAGAATGCCGTCTTTAAATTTCCCGCAGCGTTGAAGCAATCCACCCACCGGAATAGCCAAAGCCAGGCCGATTAATACCGGAACGAGAGACAAATAGATATGCCATCCCAGCAGCGTTAATATATTGTCCCTTTGCTCAAACAACCAATCGAAGCGCATGGCGTTACCTCACATTAGACGAGTGAGAAAGCGAAAATGCCTGCTCAATATTGGCCGTACCGATAAATCGCTGATTTTCATCAACAACAATACCTCGGTGGCAGGGGGAGCTGAGTATTGAATCCATTAATTGCCGCAAAGTGCCATTTTTTGGGGCAAAGGTGCTGCCAAGATTAATATCTTCGGCTTCAACGGTCAGTTTATTACTGTTAACGTCAAACCAGCCAAGTGGAATATTATTCTCGACCACTAAAACCCACTGTTCATGACCCGCGATTGCTTTCGCATCGCTGACCGAAAATCCTGTCGTAATCATCTTCTCTTTATTGAGCCGGATATTTTCAGGAATAGCGTCAAAAGACAGTTTACGGTAGCCGCGATCGCGACCGATAAAGTCTGCAATAAAGGTATCTTCAGGCTCATTTAACAGCTTAACCGGCGCGGCAATCTGTGCCAGACGACCTCCCGGTCGAAATACCGCGACCTGATCGCCTAATTTCATCGCTTCATCAATATCATGAGTCACCATGATGATTGTTTTACCGATTTCACGCTGCAAACGTAAAAACTCGTCCTGTAGCTGCTCACGCACCACTGGGTCGACGGCGCTAAAAGGCTCGTCCATCAGCATAAACTCAGGATCTGAAGCCAGTGCGCGTGCCACGCCTACCCTTTGCTGCTGACCACCGGATAACTGCCACGGATAGCGTTCTGCCATTGCGGTTGAAAGTCCCACCAGCTCTAAAAGCTCCAGGGACTTTTTACGCGCCGCCTGCCGCGTTGCCCCGTTGAGCAGCGCAGTGACGGCAATGTTGTCTTGAACCGTTTTGTGGGGAAACAGACCGGCATTCTGAATGACATAACCAATCTTGCGCCGAAGTTTAACCAGGTCCATCCCCGCCGTTGATTGACCGTTAAGCAAAATAGATCCAGAAGAAGGCTCGATTAATCGGTTGATCATCCGAAGTGAGGTCGTTTTGCCGCATCCCGAAGGCCCTACCAGCATGGTGATTTTTGCCGTCGGGGCGCTGAACGACAGCCGGTCTACCGCCACCGTACCGTCTGGGTAAAATTTGCTTATGTTCTCAAATGAAATCATTAAGTTTCCAACCACATTACGGAGTGTTTTAACAGGGCACCTGCATCCCATCATCATGCAGACCTGACATGTACTAACTTGTATGTACAACCAATGCAAGCACGATGCCAATTTCTTTAAAGACGATAATGTAAGCGGAATCACTGGGGATGAAGCTTCGAAGTGGAGTAGGAAATGAAACAATGAAGGGGTTTTTTTGCACTATTAATACGCAGCACGCACCAGTTCAGTGCTCGGAATTAACCGCACACAGAAAAAACACGATGTTTAAAACACAGTAAATAAAACGGGCAGTCACATTTAATGACTGCCCGCCCTTACACTTAATGCGTGGGGATGATGTTAGCGGAACGGCGCGGGGTCGCCTGCTCCTTCGCGCACGACTTCAGGCACTGAGTCAGTTAAATCAATGACCGTGGTAGGTTGTTGACCCAGCGAACCACCATCAATAATCAAATCAACCAGTTTACCGATAGAATCTTTGATCTCTTCAGGATCTGACTCGGCGAAATCATTGCCGGGCAGCATCAGGGTGGTCGACATCAACGGCTCACCCAGCACGTCGAGCAGCGCCAACGCTATCGGATTTGAAGGCACGCGCAGGCCAATCGTTTTACGCTTTTCACTCATCAGGCGACGCGGCACTTCTTTGGTCGCTTTCAGAATAAAGGTGTAATTACCCGGCGTGTTGTTTTTGATTAAACGAAAGGCGGTATTATCAACATAAGCATAGGTCGACAGTTCAGACAAGTCGCGGCACACCAAAGTAAAGTTGTGGTTACCGTCAAGCTGGCGAATGCGGCAGATACGCTCCATAGAGGCTTTGTCTTCAAGACGGCAGCCCAAGGCGTAACCGGAATCGGTCGGGTAAACAATTACCGACCCTTTGCGCAGCATATCCACTGCCTGGTTAATCAGGCGTGGCTGCGGATTTTCTGGATGGATATAAAAGTACTGACTCATAATAAATCCTCTTTACTCCTTGTTGGCGAGTGCAATATAACCCGTTCAGCAGGTCGGCCAATCGCGCCACACCGGCTCTACCCCGGCCGGCAGCCAAAGCTTGCGGCCCAGCTCTATCCACGAGCAGGGTTGATGAAAATCGGAACCCTGCGACGCCAGTAAATTATAATCTCGGGCAAATGCCGCGTGCTGCGTGCGCTCGTGCGGCGCCTGCTGACATTGCGCAACTTCCATCGCATCGCCACCCTGTGCGGCAAAATAGGCAAGCAGCCGCTTGAGCCACTTGGTTGACAGCTCATATCGCCCCGGATGTGCGACGACGGCCTGGCCGCCAGATTGATGAATCACATCAATCGCTTCTTCTATTGTACACCACTGAGGCGGAACGTAGCCGGTATTGCCCTTTGCGAGATACTTTTTGAATACTTTGGCGATATTGTCGGCCGCGCCTATCTCAACCAAATAACGAGCAAAGTGCGCACGCGTTACTGCGCCGCCGTTGGCATGACGCAGTGCCCCTTCCCATGCACCTTCAATGCGCGCCTTTGCCAATCGACGGCCAATTTCCTGCGCCCGCTCAACGCGCAGCTGTGCCTGTTTTTTAAGCAACGCGACCATCGCCGGATGTTCCGGGTCAATGCGCAGGCCAACAATATGGATCTCGTGGTTCTCCCACAGGGTCGAGATTTCAACGCCGTTAATCAGCTGTAGCGGCAATGTCTGCTCGGCGATTGCCGCCGCCGCCCGCGCCAAACCGTCGGTATTATCGTGATCGGTAATCGCTAAAACGCCGACGCGCATTTCTACTGCCCGCGCCACCAGCTCCTCGGGTGTCAGGTAACCGTCAGATGCGGTAGTGTGGCTGTGCAAGTCATAAAGTGTGAATGCAGGATTGTCGGATAAGCTGGAAGTCATAGTAATTGCGGATAAACCTATTATAGAAAACTGCCACTATCATAACCCGTAAGCCACATTGGGGTTACCGCAATCTGGCATTACGGTTTAAATCGTGAGAATACTGAAAAAGAAGGTTGACTTTAGACCCATGAACTAGTTAACTAGTACGTAAGTTCACAGGAGACTGTGACAACCGAATTCAGGCAAGCACAACTCACAAGAGCGACTGATGATGAAAAATAACATGACTTCTTCAAACAGCTGGTGGCGCGCCTCCCCTTCGCGGGCGGTGTAATTGCGCATAGCTGTCGTCAGACGCTGCAGATACCCGAAGCCCGCATAATGCGGGCTTTTTTGTGGATAAATTTTAGGAATAATCATGAGTAATCAACGACATAAACTGGAACTGTTGACATCACAAGGAAGTCACCGTGGTGATCCGACAGCAATTTTCCACCAACTGTGCGGTGCACGCCCCGCTACGTTGCTGCTAGAAAGTGCAGAAATCAATACTAAACAAAGCCTTAAGAGTCTGCTGATTGTTGACAGTGCCCTGCGCATCACGGCTATGGGTCGCGTGGTAAACATTCAGGCGCTGACCGTCAACGGTGCCTCTCTGCTGCCGCTGCTGGATGCTTCACTGCCGGAAGACGTCATTAATACCGCACGTCCCAACGGCCGTGAACTGACCTTCCCGGTTATCGATACCCTACAGGATGAAGACGCGCGCCTGCGTTCCAAATCTGTATTCGACGCGCTACGCAATGTGCTGAATCTGGTTGAGTCGCCTGTAGAAGAACGCGAAGCTATGTTCCTAGGCGGCCTGTTTGCCTATGATTTGGTTGCAGGCTTTGAAGATTTGCCTCAGCTGCGCGCCGATCAGCGTTGCCCAGACTTCTGCTTCTATCTGGCAGAAACGCTGCTGGTGCTCGACCATCAGAAACGCACCAGCCGTCTACAGGCCAGCCTGTTTACGCCTAATCAGGATGAAAAACAGCGTCTGGTTGAGCGCCTTGAGCAGTTGCAGCACCAGTTACAGCAGCCTCCACACGACATCCCTCAGCAAACTGTTCAAAACATGCAGCTAAGCTGCAATCAGAGTGATGAGGTATTTGGCGGCGTCGTTGAGCAGATGAAAGTGGCGATTCGCGCAGGAGAAATCTTCCAGGTCGTGCCTTCACGCCGCTTCTCCTTGCCTTGCCCTGCTCCGCTGGCGGCCTATGAAACACTGAAGAATAGCAACCCAAGTCCTTATATGTTCTTCATGCAGGATAACGATTTCACTCTTTTTGGCGCCTCGCCTGAGAGCGCGCTGAAGTATGAAGCCACCAGCCGTCAGATTGAAATCTACCCTATCGCCGGGACTCGCCCTCGCGGACGCCGCGCAGATGGTTCTCTGGATGCCGACCTCGACAGCCGCATCGAACTCGAAATGCGCACCGACCACAAAGAGCTGGCCGAACATTTAATGCTGGTTGACTTGGCGCGAAATGACTTAGCGCGCATCTGCGAACCCGGCAGCCGCTACGTCGCCGACCTGACTAAGGTTGACCGCTATTCCGTGGTTATGCATCTGGTTTCTCGCGTAGTGGGCACTCTGCGCGCCGACCTCGACGTGTTGCATGCCTATCAGGCGGTGATGAACATGGGCACACTGACCGGCGCGCCAAAAGTGCGCGCCATGCAGCTGATTGCAGAATCTGAAGGCTCTCGCCGCGGCAGCTACGGCGGTGCCGTCGGCTATTTAACCGCCCACGGCGACCTCGACACCTGCATCGTTATTCGCTCTGCCTACGTTGAAGACGGTATTGCTACCGTGCAGGCAGGCGGCGGCGTGGTACTGGATTCTGTACCGCAGGCCGAAGCAGACGAAACCCGTAATAAAGCCCGTGCCGTGCTGCGCGCCATCGCCACAGCCCATCATGTTAAAGAGGTGTTTTAAGATGGCCGACATTTTACTTATCGACAACGTAGACTCATTTACCTACAACCTGGTCGATCAACTGCGCTCAAGCGGCCACCACGTGGTGATTTATCGTAACCAGATCCCGGCCGATATCATCGTCGAGAAACTGAGCCAGATGGAAAAGCCGGTGTTGCTGCTTTCGCCGGGCCCGGGTACCCCTTCTGAAGCAGGATGCATGCCGGAGCTGCTGCGCCGCCTGCGCGGGCAACTGCCGATTATCGGTATCTGCCTTGGCCATCAGGCTATCGTTGAAACCTACGGCGGACACGTCGGTCAGGCGGGTGAAATTCTGCACGGTAAAGCCTCTTCTATTACTCACGATGAGCAGGGCATGTTTGCCGGAATGAACAACCCGCTGCCGGTCGCGCGTTATCACTCGCTGGTCGGTAGCCAAATTCCTGAAGGATTGACCGTAAACGCCCAGTTTGGCGAGATGGTGATGGCGGTTCGTCACGACGCCGACCGCGTTTGCGGCTTCCAATTCCACCCAGAATCAATTCTAACCTCTCAGGGTGCCCGTCTGTTGGAACAGACATTGGCCTGGGCTTTGGCGTAAGGAGAACGGTCATGGAAACGCAAAATATCGCAGGTATTCTGGAAAACCTTTACCAGGCACAGCCGATGACTCAGCAAGAGAGCCAGACCCTGTTCAGTGCTATCGTCAGGGGTGAACTTGACCCCGCTCAGTTGGCCGCAGCGCTAATCAGCATGAAAGTGCGTGGCGAACAACCGGCAGAAATTGCCGGTGCTGCCAAAGCGTTGCTGGCCGACGCCGAGCCTTTCCCGCGTCCCGATTATAAGTTTGCCGATATCGTGGGGACCGGCGGCGACGGTACCAACAGCATTAATATCTCCACTGCCAGCGCTTTTGTGGCGGCCTGCTGCGGTGCGCCGGTGGCCAAACACGGCAATCGCAGCGTATCGAGCCGTTCAGGTTCGTCAGACTTGCTCGCTGCTTTCGGCATCCGCCTTGACATGCCGGCAGCAGATTCACGCGCGGCGTTGGATGAACTAGGCCTGTGCTTCCTGTTCGCGCCGCAGTATCACACCGGTTTTCGCCACGCGATGCCGGTGCGTAAAGCGCTGAAAACCCGCACGCTGTTTAACGTTTTAGGCCCTCTGATTAACCCAGCACGTCCACCGCTGGCGCTGATTGGTGTTTACAGCCCGGAACTGGTGCGTCCCATCGCTGAAACGCTGCGCACCCTCGGTTATGAGCGTGCGGCAGTGGTTCACGGCGGCGGCATGGACGAGGTCGCCATCCACGCGCCAACCCAGGTAGCCGAGCTTAAAAATGGTGAGATTGTCACCTACGAATTGACTCCGCAGGACTTCGGATTAGACAACTATCCGATTTCTGCACTGCTGGGCGGAGAGCCCGAAGAAAACCGTGACATTCTTGCACGCTTGTTACAAGGTAATGGCGACCCGGCCCACGAAGCCGCCGTTGCCGCCAACGTGGCAATGTTATTACGACTTTTTGGTCATGAAGATTTAAAATTAAACGCACAGAAAGCGTTGGCAGTAATGCGCAGCGGTGAACCTTTCCGACGCGTTACCGCATTGGCAGCAAGAGGATAAGTGATGCAGCAGGAAACCGTGCTCCACAAAATTGTTCGCGACAAAGAAGTTTGGGTTGCGGCGCGTAAAGAACAGCAACCGCTGGCCAGTTTTCAAAATGAAATCAAACCCAGCCAGCGCGGCTTTTATCACGCACTGCAGGGTGCCAGAACTGTCTTCATTCTTGAGTGCAAAAAGGCCTCTCCATCCAAAGGTGTTATTCGTGAAAACTTTGATCCGGTAGAAATCGCGGGGGTATACAAAGACTTTGCTTCAGCTATCTCAGTGCTCACCGACGAGAAGTATTTTCAGGGCAGCTTTGATTTTCTGCCGCTGGTGAGCGCTGCGGTGACTCAGCCAGTGCTGTGCAAAGACTTTATCATTGATCCCTATCAGATTCATTTGGCCCGTTTTTATCAGGCCGATGCCATTTTGCTGATGCTGTCAGTACTTGATGACGAGCAGTACGTTCAGCTTGCGGCCGTGGCACACAGCCTCAATATGGGCGTGTTGACCGAGGCCAGCAATGAAGAAGAGCTAGACCGCGCAGTGCAGCTTAAAGCCAAAGTGGTGGGCATTAACAACCGCGACCTGCGTGACCTGTCTATTGACTTACAGCGGACTCGCGAGCTGGCTCCACGTGTGCCGCACGGCGTAACGGTTATTAGCGAATCGGGCATCAATGACTACGCGCAAATTCGTGAACTGAGCCGCTTTGCCAATGGATTCCTGATTGGCAGCGCCTTGATGTCTGAAAACGACCTCACCAGCGCCGTTCGACGCGTGCTGTTGGGTGAAAACAAAATTTGCGGACTGACTCGCCCGCAGGATGCGAACGTCGCCTATCAGGCCGGTGCAATCTACGGTGGACTGATTTTTGTTGAGGGCTCTCCGCGCTTTATCGATAGCGTGCAGGCGAGGCAGGTGCAAAGCGGCGCACCGTTGAAATACGTCGGTGTGTTCCGTGACGCAGAGGCCTCAGCGGTTGCCGACAAAGCCAAAGCGTTGAACCTGTTTGCCGTGCAGTTACACGGTGAAGAAGATCAAAGTTATATTCGCCACCTGCGCGAAATTCTGCCGCAGAGTTGTCAAATCTGGAAAGCGCTGAGCGTTAAAGAGTCGATTCCTGCCCGCGACCTGGAGCACGTGCAGCGTTATGTGCTCGACAACGGCAAAGGCGGCACGGGTCAACGCTTTGACTGGAGCAAACTGGCCGGCGAAAAACTCGACAACGTACTGTTGGCCGGAGGGCTGGGCGCAGATAACTGCGTAGAAGCCGCTCAGTTGGGCTGTGCTGGTCTGGATTTCAATTCTGGCGTAGAACGCGAGCCTGGCATTAAAGATGCGGACAAAATTACCGCCGTATTTCAGACGCTGCGCGCTTACTAAATTAGTGTATAGGAAGAAATAATATGACCTTACTTAATCCCTACTTCGGTGAATTTGGCGGCATGTATGTGCCACAAATTTTAATGCCCGCGCTGGTGCAGCTTGAAGAAGCCTTTGTAACTGCCCAGAGCGACCCGGCGTTTCAGGCCGAGTTTATCGATTTGCTTAAAAACTATGCCGGTCGTCCTACTGCGTTAACGCTGTGCAAAAACCTGACGGCAGGCACCAAAACTAAACTTTATCTTAAGCGTGAAGACCTGCTGCACGGCGGCGCACACAAAACTAACCAGGTGTTGGGCCAGGCTTTACTGGCAAAACGTATGGGTAAAACCGAAATTATCGCCGAAACCGGTGCCGGTCAACACGGCGTAGCATCGGCGCTTGCCTGTGCCCTGCTCGGTTTGAAGTGCCGTATTTATATGGGTGCTAAAGACGTTGAACGTCAGTCGCCTAACGTATTCCGCATGCGTTTGATGGGTGCAGAAGTTATTCCGGTGCACAGCGGCTCAGCGACGCTGAAAGATGCTTGTAATGAAGCGCTGCGCGACTGGTCTGGCAGCTATGAAAAAGCACATTATATGCTTGGCACCGCCGCAGGCCCGCACCCTTATCCGACGATCGTTCGCGAGTTCCAGCGCATGATCGGTGAAGAAACTAAAGCACAAATGCAGGCGCGCGAAGGTTGTCTGCCAGACGCCGTTATCGCCTGCGTGGGCGGCGGTTCCAACGCAATTGGCATGTTTGCTGACTTTATCGACGACATCTCCGTAAAACTGATTGGCGTGGAGCCAGCCGGTTTGGGTATCGAAACCGGGCAGCATGGCGCGCCGCTCAAGCACGCACCTGTGGGTATCTATTTCGGCATGAAAGCGCCGATGATGCAGACGTCAGAAGGTCAAATTGAAGAGTCCTACTCGATTTCTGCCGGTTTAGACTTCCCTTCCGTCGGCCCACAGCACGCATTTTTGAACAGTATCGGCCGCGCTGACTACGTCTCTATCACCGATGACGAGGCGCTGGAAGCATTCAAAGAACTGTCTCGCAGCGAAGGTATCATTCCTGCGCTGGAGTCTTCTCATGCGCTGGCTTATGCCCTTAAAATGATTAAAGAAGAACCGCAAAAAGAACAGATTTTGGTCGTAAACCTCTCTGGCCGCGGCGATAAAGACATATTTACCGTTCATGATATTCTGACTGCCCGGGGAGAAATCTAATGGAACGCTATCAACAGCTTTTCAAGCGTTTAGAGAGCCAAAAAGAAGGCGCATTCGTTCCCTTCGTAACGCTGGGTGATCCGAATCCTGAGCACTCATTGGCGATTATCGACACACTGATCGAAGCCGGTGCCGACGCCCTTGAGCTGGGTATTCCGTTCTCGGACCCGCTGGCCGACGGCCCAACGATTCAAAATGCCAACCTGCGCGCCTTTGCCTCCGGTGTAACGCCAACAATTTGTTTTGGCATGCTGGAGAAAATCCGTCAAAAGCATCCCACTATTCCTATTGGTTTGCTGATGTACGCTAACCTGGTGTTCCACAACGGCATTGACGCGTTTTATGCACGCTGTGCCGAAGTGGGCGTTGACTCGGTTCTGATAGCAGACGTACCGCTTGAAGAATCTGCACCGTACAGAGCCGCAGCGTTGCGTCACGCAGTGGCGCCAATCTTTATTTGTCCGCCAAACGCCAGCGACGACCTTCTGCGCGAAATTGCTTCGCACGGCAGAGGTTATACCTATCTGCTTTCCCGCGCTGGCGTAACCGGCACGGAAAAACGCGCAGTTACGCCGCTTAATCACCTTGTTGATAAGCTGCGTGAATATAATGCTGCACCGCCACTGCAAGGCTTTGGTATTTCTGAACCTTCACAGGTGAAAGAGTCATTGGCCGCAGGCGCAGCGGGGGCGATTTCAGGCTCGGCGATAGTACGTATCATTGAAAAAAATCAAGATAATCCGGCGGAAATGCTGGTTCAGTTGTCACGTTTTGTCACTGACATGAAGGCCGCGACCCGCAGCTAACGGATTCAGATTTATACCTACTAAGGCCCCTGTCATCCTGTGACCGGGGCCTTTTTTTAAAAAATATTTTTAACTTTTTTACCTTTCGAAATTGGCGATCCCGCACTTTTGAACCACACTTAATTTGCTGATTGTTTATGATTTTTAATCAGGCACTTGTCTGCGCCAGATTAATTATTTACCGGATAAGTTGCTTAGATGAACTCATTAGTTTCTGATAACAAATTGCATGGAGAGTAAAATATGAAGCTATTAAAAAGTCTTTCAGCTATTTGCATGGCGGCAGTGGTTGTTACAGCTCTCGCAGCCTGTGCGCCAACGGCAAAGCAGGAAGGAACAGGTGGCTATCTTGATGACACCGTTGTGACGACTAAAGTTAAGTCTGCCCTGCTGGCAGATAAAACAATCAAGTCACGTGAAATCAGCGTCGAGACCTTTAAAGGTCGCGTACAGCTGAGTGGATTTGTCACTTCTGCCTCAGAAGCAAGCAGGGCCGTTACCGTCACTAAAGGCGTAGCCGGTGTGCGTTCCGTAGAAAACGACACACAGATTAAATAATGATTTAATCCTGCACGTTAAGGCAGTGAGTTGATCAATATAATGAAAGGCGTCGCGATGACGCCTTTTCTTCAGGCTTAGTTTATGACGGTTATTAGAACTTATAGCCCACGGCAAACATAAAGACCCAAGGATTTAACTGGGTGCTGACCGACTGCTGCTCCCCACCGGCTTTAAACCTGGCAGTGGTATCAATGTCCATCCACCATACCGACGCATTCAGCAGCCAGTTTTTATTGATGTTGTAGTCGATACCCGCCTGCGTTGCCCATCCCCACGAATGCTTCATGCTCAGGTCGGTTAAACCGGCGTCTGAACCCGTTTGATTGAAACGTGCGTGATAGAAAGTGGTGTAGTTTACGCCGAGGCCAAGATACGGCCGCAGTTTGTCTTCTTTATTGCCAAAGTAATACTGCGCCATCAACGACGGCGGCAGTTGCCTTACCGTCGCGATATCACCCATGCCATTGAGACCGATTTTATGCCTGAACGGCGTTGCGGCCAGCAATTCTGTGCCGATATTATCGGTCCACATGTAGCCCAAGGTCAGGCCAACCTGCGTATTGTTGCTGGCATTAAATGAACCAAGCGATCCTAATACGCTCGGTGAATTCGCCGAAGGTCTTACCGTTGCACTCCCTACGCGAACGATCACATCTCCCGCCTGATTGGCACTGGCTACCGTTGGTAAAACGGCGGCCGCGAGCAGTGCCCAATGTGCTGCTTTCATTATCCATTCCCTCGTTGTGGTTATTTGCGGAGTATTTAGCCACACTCCGCAAAACATTTACCGTAGCGAGTTCAGGTTTTTATATGAAAATTGATGTAATTGCACTTTGTTAAATTAATTATAACTCATTAAAAACAAAGGGATTGATCTAGATCAATTGATGGTTTTTTTTGCAGCAATACCAATCCAAAAAATACCTATTGCGGAAAATTTCGTGAGTGCGTAAGTTGCTCACTCACTGTTTGTTTTTGGTTTCATGTCTCCCTTCACGGTAGCGTCCAAAATGAGCGATATTAATAATCCGTGCGTATCCTGCGGCGCCTGTTGCGCCTACTTCCGTGTTTCATTTTATTGGGCTGAATCTGAAGAAGCTGGCGGCGTTGTTCCGCAGGCGTTGACGGAGCAAGTCACTCCCTTCTTAAGCTGTATGCAAGGCACCAATGCCCGATCGCCGCGGTGTGTGGCGCTTGAAGGTGAAATTGGTCAATCGGTTTCGTGCTCCATCTATCTGAACCGCCCAACGCCTTGTCGCGAGTTTGACCAGTCAGGATTAAACGGTGTGACGAATGAAGCCTGCTGTCGTGCACGCGCACGATATGGGCTGCCTCCTTTAGTGGAAGCGGTCTCGTTAGCAGCATTCGTCATTTAGGGAGTAAGAGGATAAAGTTAGACAGTAAAACGCCGGAATGCTCCGGCGTTTATTTAATGAGGATTAAGCACAGAGGTCCTGATCTGCTGTCATAACTTTGATACGCAGACCAATAAACTGGTTATAAACTTCGTCGACTTCCAGCAGTCCAACATCGTCAGATGGCCCTTTAAGCACTGCGCTAGGCACTTTCCACGGGCCCCAATAATCGACATCGCTGTTACCAAACAGCGCGACCACCGGTTTTTGCACACCCGCAGCAATGTGTAAGGCACCGCCATCACTGGTAATAATCTGATCACACAGCGACATCGCCGCCATAAGCTCGCGAATACTGAAAGTCGGCAAGGCAATCAGATTAGTGTCTCGGCAGGCGTCAACAATTTGCTGAGCTTTATTGTCATCGCCAGGATGCTCAGGGTTATCGTCGGCCCCGGGAGACCAGAACAGCACTATCTGGCAATCCTCATGGGCAGACAGCCGTTTGATGAATTCAATAAATTTTTCGACCTGCCAGCGCTGCTGCGGCTTGCGGGAGCTAATTTGTACGCCATAAACCGGTTTATCGCGACTGATGCGAAATTTTTCGGCCATGCTGTCAATTTCGTTCGTTGAAACATACAGCTCGAGCGGCCCCGGCGCTTCGTTAATGCCCAAAGGACTTGCCAGCGCATTCAGCTCCTCGACGATATGCCGACCTTTAACACTGACAATCTTGTCAGTGACGCAATCCGGTCCGTTAGCACCCATCGCAATAATACGTTTTGCTCCGGACATTTTCGCCCACTGAAGCGGACGCTTGTCGGTGCTGCCCACTATCGCCACGTCGTAACGGCCAAATCGAATCGCGAGAATCGTTTTCAGCCGTTGGAAATAGACACCAAGCAAGGTTTGCCCTGGCTTACGGTGGTGGGATTTGCAATAAAGGTGAACTTTGCCAACATGCGGGTTCCCTTCTAATACATCTTTATTATAGGTATTAACCAGCAAATCAAGCTTGACGGTTTGTTGCCCTGCAAGCGTTGCAATAAGCGGTGTTGTTAAAATCAGATCACCAATATTGTCACGTCTAATCAAAAGAATTTTCATATTCGCAGCTAAGGTAAGTAAACTCATTGCATCCTAATTTAAAAAAATAAACAAGCAAGCCTCTTTACGCAAAAAGAGCGATCTTTCATTTATTTATCTTGCAATTGAATTATTTTTCAATGTCATTGTCCCTTTATTTATTCTTTATAAATCGGGTTATTAAACCCAAAGTGGACTAACACAGCGCTGTATAAAATACGAGCAAGCGTAATAGTTCGTAAGTACAGAGTTTGCAACGATTGCCGGGGTGCCAGCGCGGTCATTACAGGGTACAATCCCGGTTCGGAAACATTTTAGATACCCCAAGGAGCATTCATGCCTATCACGGCCAGTACGTTGTACCGTGACAGTTTCAATTTTATGCGTAACCAACTCGGCAGCATTTTGCTTTTGGCCCTGTTGACCGCATTTATTACCGTCATTTTGAACCACGCTTTTACACCGGGCAGCGACCAGCTTAGCCTGCTCACCAGCGGCAGTGACTCTCTTTCCGATACGGCGGGCATGAGTATTCAGGAAATCATCCAGTCGATGACGCCTGATCAACAAATGGTGCTGCTTAAGGTTTCGGCGGCAGCGACATTCTCTGCGCTGGTAGGAAACGTGCTGCTGGTGGGTGGCATGCTAACCCTGATTCAGCAGGTCTCGGCGGGCGGGCGCACCAGTGCCCTGCGTTCGATTGGCTCTGCTGCGCCTATTCTGCCGCGTCTGCTGGTTCTGATGCTGCTGTGTACCATTGTTGTGCAGCTTGGTTTGACACTGTTTATTGTCCCAGGCCTGATCATCGCCGTTGCCGTTTCTCTCGCGCCGATTATTGTATCGACCGAAAAAATTGGCATCTTCAAATCGATTAAAGTGAGTGCCAAACTGGCCTTTGCCAACAGCCGAGTGATTATTCCTGCAATCATGCTATGGCTGGCGGCTAAAATGCTGGTTCTGCTGGCAGTAAGCCACCTTAAGTTTCTTGGCCCTGAAGTGGCCACGGTGGTGTTAAGCGCAGTGAGCAATTTGATTTCAGCCTACCTGCTGATTTATCTGTTCCGCCTTTACAGCAAATTACGCAGCTAAGAACCGATTTTAAGATAAGTAAACCGGGGCGCACTGACGCCCCTTTTATTTATAGCCTGCATTTTGAAGGCACATAAAGGATACGGTATAGTCAGCTCTTACCTATAATATGGAATGAAGTATGAAGCAGCTCCTTGATTTTCTTCCCCTGGTTGTTTTTTTTGTTTTTTACAAGCTTTACGACATCTATGTTGCATCCGGCGCGCTCATTGCCGCCACCGCGCTGGCGCTGATCTTCACTTGGATCAAGTACCGCAAAGTGGAAAAAATGACCTTAATTACCTTTGTTATGGTGGCAGTGTTTGGCACCCTGACGTTGGTGTTCCACGATGATCTGTTTATCAAATGGAAAGTAACGGTTATTTATGTCTTGTTCTCTGGCGCATTGCTGGTCAGTCAACTGATTTTGAAGAAACCGCTGATTCAGCGGATGCTGGGGAAAGAGCTGACGTTACCCGATGCAGTCTGGGGCAAACTGAATATCGCATGGGCAATTTTTTTCCTGCTCTGTGGTCTGGCCAACATTTATGTGGCTTTCTGGTTGCCTGAAAACGTGTGGGTTAACTTCAAAGTATTTGGTCTTACCGTTCTGACTCTGGTATTCACGCTGTTAAGCGGCATTTATATCTTCAGACACATGCCTGAAGAAGAAAAAGAAGAAAAAAAATAGTCGTTCCCCAACAGTTTTCGACCTGCAGTAGTGCAGCAAGCTAATACATCCTAGGACGTTTACTCAGGTAGGCGACTGGGGAGGTAGAGTGAAACGGCAGTATCGGCAGATTTAAAAGTTAGAGGGGATGCATTCTTAATTTTCAATGTGAAGCCCATCGATATGAACGATAAACATAAGTTACCCAATGGCGAAATGGTGTTACGCACATTGGCAATGCCTGCAGACACCAATGCAAATGGCGATATTTTTGGCGGTTGGTTAATGTCTCAAATGGATATGGGCGGCGCAATCCAGGCTAAAGAAATAGCCAAGGGTCGCGTAGTCACGGTTCGCGTTGACGGCATGACCTTTCTGAAACCCGTAGCAGTGGGTGACGTCGTTTGTTGCTACGCGCGCTGCATTAAAACCGGCAACAGCTCAATTACCATTAACGTTGAGGTTTGGGTTAAAAAAGTCTCTTCTGAGCCGATAGGTCAGCGCTATATTGCTACTGAAGCAGTGTTTACCTACGTTGCCGTTGATGAAGAAGGTAAATCACGTAAATTGCCTGACGGACGCAGTAATTTTAGCGTTGATTCAGCCGGTTCAATTGACGACTAGTTGAATTAAGCCCCCGCCCCGCTCTCTCTTTTATTCGCGGTCAATAACTTGACCGCGAATAAGTCCTATCACTTACCTTGATTAACGCTACAACGTTAACGTTTTAAATTTCTATCCGTTGGCGTGCTATCGGTATAAGTCACACGATGAGTTTGAGTACGCAGACCCAACTCGCCAGCAAATCCGGCCACTACGCCGCCAATGACCAGCAGAACAAAGGCAAACCAGCTGGCTTTAGATAGCTCAGCCGCCGCTTTATCTGCAACTTCCCGCGCTTTCTGTTCTGCATCGGCCTTCAGTTGCTGATATTTCTGATAAGCCTGAGCATACGCCTGCTGGGCTTTATCCACGATTTGATCAGCTTCCTGATCGGTTTTGCCGGTACGCGCCTTGATGATATTTTTCAGCGCGTCGCGGTCAGCCGCCTGCAAAGTGCTGTCTCCGCGTTCAATGACACCACTTAGCCACTGCTTAAGGTCCTGATCCGGTGACTGAGAACTGCCTGACTGGGCGGCCGCCTCTGCCTTGTTAGCCTCGCCCTGCGCCTGACGCTGTAGGTTTTCGGGTTGGAGTTCAGGCTTTCCGGTTTGCCGCAGCGTGGTGGTTAGCTCATTTTGCAAATCGTCGAGATTAATGTTGGCCTGCTGTAGCTGATTTTTAACCATTCCACCGGCCTGTGGAACTGCGCTGGCAATGCCGCTGCCAACGGCTTTAAGGCCTTCACCCGCCACGTTCATCGCGCCACCGATGGCGCTGCTAAACAGCATCGCCACGATGTAGGCCGAAATAAGCGTCACAACGCCCCAGGAGAGCACGCCGTGAAATGCCCCCTCTCTACTTGCCAGACGGCCTGCAACATAGCCGCCAACCGCATACGAGATAAGTACGTTGGCCAACATCCAGATTAATGCGCCAGTGCCCAGCCCACTCAGTGGATTATTTTCCTGCAGGGGATCGACGGTCGATGCGCCGATTGCCGTGCCGAGCATCGAAAGCAACATGTACGTCACTATGGCCAAAATAACGCCGGCGAATACTGGACCCCATGAAATACGTTTCAACAAATGAGTCCGGTATGCGTCCGCAGCAACCCCATCAGGAGATGGATAAAGAGTGGGTTCGTGATGCGTCATAATTATTTCCTCTATAAATTAATGACATAAAGCAACAGTTCTCGATGCAACCCATTGATGACCAGACTAGATCATTTAAAAATCGGCAATGGATATGCATTGATAGTACAAATAACGCGATCGTCAATAATTTATGCTTACTTATTACAAATAATAAGCATAAATAACCATCGATACTTTAGAGGATAGACAATAAATGAGACTGTGTTTAAAAAAATATCATCAAGGAATAAAAAATGGTGGGAGTAATGGCAGAGAACTCTGAGTAATTATAATACGTATTTGACACTAATAATAAAAAAGGGATAAACCAAAGTTTTATCCCTTATAAAAGATGCGGTATTAAGTGAGAAAGATTACTCCTCTACGCCACCGCTGCCGTTCATTTTAAATACCAGCGTTACCGTCAGATTTTTGGCCTCTTTAGCCTCATAACGCCACTTGTTCATCGCCATTTTCACTTCTCGTTCAAACATATTGCGCGGCTCGGCCGACAGGATGCGGATGTTGTCTACGCGACCGTCGCTGTCAACGTCGAACTGAACTTTCACGCGCCCTTCAATGCGCAACGCATAGGCACGCGCGGGATACTGCGGCTTAGTTCTGTCAAGCGGTCGGGGACCACTGCTGCTGCCGGTTGTCTGCGCGGCAGGCTTTGTCGCAGGTGCAAGCGGTGCTTTCTGCGATGACAAGGGCGCAGACTCTGCCTTGGCAACCTCCTGCGTTTTCTCAACCGGCTTCGGCTGAGGATGCGGCTTAGGCTTCGGTTTCTCGACCGGTTTTTTCTCCGGTTTGGGTTTCGGCTTAGGCTTCGGTTTTGGCTCAGGCAAAGGCACGGCAACAGGCTGTGTCACCACAGGCTCGGGCTTAATCTCGGGTTCTGGCTCCGGTTCAGGCTGCGGTTGCACCTCAGGCTGTGGCGTTGGTGGCGGAGCAAACGTTTCAGGATTCACCATAGTCACGCTCATGACGTGTTCTTCTTGCTTCGGCATCTTAACGGCGTCAGTAATAGTGACATACAGTAAAGCCGCGATGACGGCAGCGTGTATGCCGATGGACAGGATGGCCGGCAGAGTTACTTTGCGAATAATTGACTGTTTTTTTAACGGCATGGCATTAGTTAAAGACATCGCTCTTGGCTGCATAGTGATTCAATTTCCCCGTGAAGCCGCAAGTGTAAATGCAAATAGCAATCATATTCAATAAGCAGATGAAAACTATTCTCAAATACTGCACTTTTGATTCATTCTGGCCTCTTTCGCAAAGCCCGGGGTTTGGTTATTGTAATTGACCTCATAAGATCGAATTCGTTTGCGACTGTTCGATATTTTTACAACAAAAGATAAGGTGAGCCATGCTTTACATGATTTATTCTGAAGATGTTCCCCACTCTCTGGAAAAAAGACGCATCGCGCGTCCTGCGCATCTTGAGCGTCTGCAAAACTTGAAAGCAGATGGCCGCGTACTGGTGGCCGGACCGCTTCCGGCTATTGACAGCGAGGAGCCTGGCGATGCGGGCATGACAGGTTCACTGGTCATTGCGGAGTTCGAAACCCTCGAAGCCGCCAAGAGCTGGGCTGAGGTTGATCCCTACATGTTGGCGGGCGTTTACCACAAAGTGACTGTCAAACCGTTTAAAAAGACTCTCTAAACCAGCTTAATACACTGTCTACAACGTTCGCTATGACGTGAAATGTCCCTTTTCTCTGAAGCAGGTCCACCCTGCTTCTTTTAATTTAATCTTAATCTGAAGTGCCAAGCTAACCTCTTGCTTACGTGGTAAACTGATTACCCCAACCAGTGAGGTTACGCAATTATGTCATTCTTCGACGGATTGAAGTTTTTGACCAGTAAAACTACCAAGGTCGTTTGCCCTGAATGTCAGGCAACAACCGAGCAGATAAGCGTGAAGGTGCGCAAAAATGCTACGCTGGTTTGCCCCAAATGCGGTGCTCTGTTTCGCAAAAACGATCGATAGGGCTGAAACAATAAAGAGGATACGCAGGGAGGACCCGTGAAAAGGCGCATTACGCGCCCAATTGGACTTACCATTCGTTAATAACGGTATACAAACTGAGTCGCTGGTGTTGCAGAGAGTGGATCGCCCGAATACGATAAATATGGCGATAACGTCGCGACTGGCCCTCAAGCCAACGGTTTTTCCGCCTCTGAGATTGACGCTGCATACGCCACCGGCCAACTTCATTTCTACTGCGTTTCATACAACAAATATTCCTTTATAAAGGGCCTCTGTGCAAATAGCGTCAACATTATAGATCAACCTTGACCTGTTATTGATAGTTTTAGCTACGCTTAATTACAGGCTACTGCAGATTATTAACTTTGCCGACAATTCAATCAGAGCTAGCTGATTGAAGCTGCAGATAAAATTATATATAAGGTTTATCCTTTGATTCACTCTGCGTAAACTCACCAGATTGCTCGCGAACAGGATTTTTCGCCCCTATGACAACATTTTATACAGTAATCAGTTGGCTCATCGTCTTTGGTTATTGGTTAATAATTGCTGGCGTAACGTTACGCATTTTAATGAAGCGCCGCGCGGTTCCTTCCGCAATGGCCTGGTTACTGATAATTTTCATTATTCCTCTGGTAGGGATCATTGCTTATCTGTCGTTTGGCGAACTTCATTTGGGCAAACGTCGGGCGGAGCGCGCAAAGGCTATGTGGCCTTCAACGGCGCGCTGGCTCAACGACCTGAAGGGCTGTCATCGAATTTTTGCCAGTGAAAACAGCGATGTCGCCAAATCACTGTTCCAACTTTGCGAGCGCCGTCAGGGCATTGCCGGGGTCAAGGGTAATCAGCTACAGCTGCTGACCACCAGCGACGACACGCTGAAATCCATTATGCGTGACATCGAGCTTGCACGGCACAACATCGAAATGGTGTTCTATATTTGGCAACCTGGTGGACTGGTCGATCAGGTTGCCGAATCGCTGATGGCCGCATCCAGACGCGGCGTTCACTGCCGTTTAATGCTTGATTCAGCCGGAAGCCTGCAGTTTTTCCGTAGCCCTTATCCCGCGATGATGCGCAATGCTGGCATTGAAGTGGTCGAAGCGCTAAAGGTTAACCTGTTCCGCGTATTCCTGCGCCGCATGGATCTGCGCCAGCACCGCAAAGTGGTGTTGATAGACAACTATGTTGCCTACACCGGCAGTATGAACATGGTAGATCCACGTTTCTTCAAGCAGGACGCGGGTGTGGGTCAGTGGGTTGATTTAATGGCCCGCATGGAAGGACCGGTTGCCACAACGATGGGTATTGTCTACTCGTGTGACTGGGAAATTGAAACCGGACGACGCATTCTGCCGCCGGAACCTGACGTCAATCAGATGCCGTTTGAGCAGGAAAGCGGCCACACAATTCAGGTCATTGCCTCAGGGCCAGGTTTCCCTGAGGACATGATTCATCAGGCCCTGCTCACCGCCTGCTATTCTTCACGCGAACAGCTGGTGATGACCACGCCTTATCTCGTCCCGAGCGATGACCTGCTGCACGCCATTTGCACCGCGGCACAGCGCGGCGTTGATGTCAGCATTATCTTGCCGATGAAAAATGATTCAATGATGGTGAACTGGGCAAGCCGCGCGTTCTTTAACGAATTGCTCGAAGCCGGGGTTAAAATCTATCAGTTTGAGGGCGGGCTGCTGCACACCAAGAGCATCCTGGTCGACGGGCAGCTTAGCCTTGTTGGTACAGTAAATCTTGATATGCGAAGCCTATGGCTTAACTTCGAGATAACACTGGTCATTGATGACGCCGGATTTGGCGGCGATTTGGCCGTCGTGCAGGAAGATTATCTCGCCCGCTCGCGCCTTCTTGACCCTAAAGAGTGGCTCAAGCGTCCATTCTGGCATCGCATCGTTGAACGCCTGTTCTACTTTTTCAGTCCATTACTGTAAAATCGGCACCGAGAATGTTCTAATAGGTAATGTCATAAGCAGCCGGCTCCGGTCGGCTGCTTGTCACACCACACACTATTGAATGAGAAGAATATGGATCTGAATAATCGCCTGACCGAAGACGAAACCCTTGAGCAAGCTTACGACATCTTCCTCGAACTGGCCGGAGATAACCTGGATCCCGCAGATATCCTTATCTTTAACCTGCAGTTTGAAGAACGCGGTGGCGCAGAGCTTTACGACCCTGCCGAAGACTGGGTTGAACACGTAGACTTCGACTTGAATCCTGATTTCTTCGCCGAAGTGGTGATTGGACTGGGCGACGCAGACGGCGAGCCTATCAATGACGTCTTTGCCCGCGTGCTGCTGTGTCGCGAAAAAGACCATAAACTGTGCCATATTCTGTGGAAAGAGTGATTTCCAGACTTCATTCTGCCTGCTGAACATTCATCAGCCGCAGATGCAGATTAAGAAAAACCCCGCCAATTGCTGCGGGGTTTTTTATGACTTCAATCCACTAAAGGCTTACTGCAGTTAATTAGAGCGGATCGACCTTAAGACACGACACCGCATGGCGGAAGCTGCCCTCAAGCAGTGGACGCGTTTTGGCACACTCAGGTCCGGCAATCGGGCAACGCGTGCGGAATACGCAGCCAGATGGCGGATTGATGGGGGAAGGTAACTCCCCTTCCAGCAGCTGAATGGTCTTATTACGCTCTTTGTCCGGGTCAGGCACCGGCACCGCCGACATCAACGCACGGGTATAAGGGTGCAGCGGATTGTGGTACACCTCGTCATAGGTGCCAAGCTCCACGGCATGCCCCAGATACATCACCAGTACGCGGTCAGAAATGTGCTTCACTACCGCCAAGTCATGGGCGATAAAGATAAGCGACAGCCCCATCTCGCGCTGCAGCTGTTGCAGCAGGTTAACCACCTGTGCCTGAATCGACACATCCAGCGCGGACACCGGCTCGTCACAAATCACCAGTTTAGGCTCAAGGATCAGCGCGCGCGCAATACCGATACGCTGACACTGACCGCCGGAGAATTCGTGCGGATAACGGTTGATCAGGTTAGGCAGCAGCCCCACCTTCAACATCATCGCCTTCACCTTCTCTTTCACCTGCAATTTAGGCATTTTAGGATAATAGGTACGCAGCGGCTCGGCGATGATCTCACCGATATTCATACGAGGATTAAGCGAGGCCAGCGGATCCTGGAAGATCATCTGAATATCGCTGCGCGTACTGCGCCATTCGGCGTCCGACATATTCAGCAAGTCTTTGCCCAACCAGGCAACGTGCCCGTCGGTGGCCTTGACCAGACCTATCAGCGCACGCGCAAAGGTTGATTTTCCACAGCCCGACTCACCGACCACGCCCAGCGTTTCGCCCTCGTACAGGCGCAGGGTCACGCCATCAACTGCTTTCAGGGTTTTTGACGGCTGCCAAAACCACTGCTTGCCATCTTTAATGTCGAAATGTACTTTCAAATCGGCGACTTCAAGCAACACTTTTCTCGTCACTTCGGGCGCGGCGTCTGTAGAAGGGATTACAGGGGTGACTTCACTCATACTAGCTCCTCCACTGGCTTAAAGCAGGCGCGCATGCGGCCTTCGCCAAAGTGCTCAAGCGACGGCGTGGTCGTACAAATTTCGGTTGCGTACTGGCAGCGCGGCTGGAACGGACAACCTTTTGGCAAACGCAGTAGGTTAGGCGGGTTGCCGGGGATAGTCAGCATCGCTTCGCCCTCGGCGTCCAGACGTGGTACCGCTTTAAGCAGGCCAATGGAATAAGGGTGGCTCGGGCGATAAAACACGTCGCGTGCCTGACCGTACTCCATGGTGCGCCCGGCATACATCACCAGCACTTTGTCGCAAATGCCTGCCACCACGCCCAGGTCATGGGTAATCATGATAATGGCGGTGTTGAACTCTCTTTTCAGTTCGTTAAGCAGCGTCATGATCTGCGCCTGAACGGTCACGTCCAGTGCGGTCGTCGGTTCGTCGGCGATCAACAGTTTAGGACTGCACAGCAGTGCCATCGCTATCATTACACGCTGACGCATGCCGCCTGAAAACTCATGCGGGTACATCTTCATACGCTTACGCGCTTCAGGCATTTTCACGGCGTCGAGCATGCGCACAGAACCTTCAAATGCTTCTGAGCGGCTCATGTGTTTGTGCTGAATCAGCACCTCCATCAGCTGCTCGCCGACCTTCATATAAGGATTTAATGAGGTCATCGGGTCCTGGAAAATCATCGAGATCTGCTCGGCACGCAGCTTGTTTAACTGCTTTGGCGGCAGGTTGAGGATCTCGCGGCCGTTAAATTTAGCCGATCCGCCAATCCTTCCGTTGCTGGCCAACAGGCCCATCAGCGCAAAAGCAGTCTGTGATTTACCTGAACCCGACTCACCGACGATACCCAGCGTTTCACCGGCGCGCAGGTCAAAGTTCAAATCGTTAACCGCCGTCACGTCGCCGTCTGGCGTGCCAAAGGTCACGCGCAGGTCTTTAACATCCAACAGAATAGGTGCCGCATTGGAATTGGCGGCCTGCGGAGTGCTATTGCTATGTTCAATGGTGCTCATCATCGCACTCCTTAACGATCTTTCGGATCGAGCGCATCACGCAGCCCGTCGCCGATAAAGTTGAAACAAAACAGGGTGATCACCAAGAAACCTGCCGGGAAAAACAGCAGCCACGGTGAAACTTCCATCGAGTTGGCGCCGTCGCTGAGCAGTGCGCCCCAGCTGCTTAACGGCTCCTGCGTACCCAAGCCCAAGAAGCTCAGGAACGATTCAAACAAGATCATGCTTGGCACCAGCAGCGAGGCGTAAACCACGACTACGCCCAGTACATTCGGCACGATATGACGCAGCACGATGTTGCGGGTTGACACGCCGCTCACCAGTGCCGCTTCAATAAACTCTTTGCGTTTGAGGCTCAGGGTTTGGCCACGAACGATACGCGCCATGTCCAGCCAGGAAACCATGCCGATGGCGACAAAAATCAGGAAGATATTTTGACCAAAGAAGGTGACCAGCAGAATAACGAAAAACATGAACGGGAAAGAGTTGAGTATTTCAAGCAGACGCATCATTGCCGAGTCGGTTTTACCGCCCAGATAACCTGAAATAGACCCGTAAAGCGTACCCAGAATAACCGCGACAAATGCCGCAGAGACGCCGACCAGCAGAGAAATTCGTCCACCGATGGCTACGCGCACAAGCAGGTCACGGCCTGAGGAGTCTGTACCGAAGTAGTGGCCGGAAGACATGTCCGGTGCGGCCGACATCATATTCCAGTCAGTATCGTCGTAGCGGAAATGTGCCAGCATGGGCGCAAAGGTTACAAACAGGGCAATCACCAGCAGTACCGCCAGGCTTGCGACGGCCGCGCGGTTGTGAATAAAACGACGGCGGGCGTCTTGCCAGAGGCTGCGCCCTTCTATTTCCAGCTTCTCTGTGAAGTTTTCCAGAGCTTCGCTGCTTTTTTTCTTAGTTAACATCATTGGCGTGCTCCAGCATTAATAACGGATTTTCGGATCGATAACGGCGTACAGCACGTCGACGATCGCGTTAAACAGAATCGTTAAAGCGCCAACCAAAATGGTCAGGCTTAATACCAACGAGTAGTCACGGTTTAATGCACCGTTAACAAACAGCTGGCCGATACCGGGTAATCCATAAATACTTTCAATCACCATTGAGCCGGTAATGATCCCGACAAAGGCCGGTCCCATATAAGAAATCACCGGTAATAAGGCCGGTTTAAGCGCATGACGGAAAATAATCCGGTGCAGTGGC
Organism: Rouxiella sp. S1S-2; assembly: GCF_009208105.1. NCBI lineage: Bacteria > Pseudomonadati > Pseudomonadota > Gammaproteobacteria > Enterobacterales > Yersiniaceae > Rouxiella > Rouxiella sp. S1S-2. The sequence continues at coordinate 2,011,500 of NZ_WFKL01000001.1, read as the reverse complement.
AGGCCCTTGGCGCGCGCGGTGCGGATAAAGTTGGAGTGCAGCACTTCAATCATCGAGCCACGAGTAATACGCGCGATGCTGGCAATATAAGCCAGAGACAGGGCCACCATGGGCAGCACCATATATTTGAATCCACCGTTGTGCCAGCCGCCGCCAGGCAGCCATTTCAGCATGATGGAGAAGACTAATACCAACAGTGGGGCGACCACGAAACTGGGGATAACGACCCCAGTCATGGCAATGCCCATTACCGTATAGTCCCATTTAGTGTTTTGATTAAGCGCGGCAATAACGCCAGCGGAAACGCCGAGAACGATAGCCAGCAAAAATGCGGCCAGTCCTAACTTCGCCGAAACCGGGAATGAGGTGGCCACCAAATCGTTGACGCTATAGTCTTTATATTTAAACGACGGGCCGAAATCACCCTTGGCCAACTGCTCTAAATAGTGGAAATACTGCTTATACATCGGGTCATTAAGGTGATATTTCGCCTCAATGTTCGCCATCACTTCTGGAGGAAGGTTGCGCTCTCCGGTAAACGGGCTACCCGGCGCAAGACGCATCATAAAAAACGAAATCGTGATCAGAATGAAAAGCGTCGGGATCGCTTCCAGACAACGGCGGAAAATAAACTTTAACATTGCTCGTACCTGCTTTGCTCAGCGTGTTACTCGTTCTCTAAAAATCATAATCAAGAGCGGGGCTGCTCGGGAAACCGCCCCGCTCTCACACTTAATTAGTGTTTGATGATGTAGAGATCTTTATCGTAAACGTTATCCTGTGGATCTTTACCGGTGTAGCCACCCACATATTGTTTAACTAAACGGGCATTTACATAGTAATAAACAGGCACAATCGCCGAGTCTTTATCCAGCTGCTGTTCAGCCTGCTGGTAAATAGCCGCACGCTCTTGGTCAGTTTTCACTTTCAGCGCATCGGCAATAAACTTGTCAAACGCCGGGCTCTTATAGTGAGAAGTGTTGTTGCTGCTGTCTGACAGCATGATATTCAGGAACGAGGTAGGTTCGTTGTAATCCGAACACCAGCCCGCACGCGCCACGTCAAAGTTGCCCTGATGACGCGTTTCGAGGAAGGTTTTCCACTCTTGGTTTTCGAGTTTCACGTCGACACCCAAGTTTTTCTTCCAGATTGCCGCCGCGGCGATTGCCAGTTTCTTATGCAGGTCTGAAGAGTTATACAGCAGGCTGAAGGTCAGTGGTTTGTCTTTGGTAAAGCCCGCTTCAGCCAGCAGTTTTCTGCCTTCGGCATTGCGTTGCTCTTGAGTTTCTTTAAACCAGGCCGGAGGCGTCAATTTGCCGTCAGTGCCATCGGTGTAAGGAGGCGTGAAGCCATAAGCCGGCAGGTCGCCCTGTGCTTTCACTTTATTCACGATGATATCGCGGTCCAGGCCCAGTTTAAGCGCGGTACGTACGCGGTTATCGGTGAATGGCGCTTTCTGGTTGTTGATTTCATAGTAGTAGGTGCACAGGTACGGGTCGGCGTGCAGCTGATCAGGAATATCTTTCTTGAGCTTGGAGAACAGCTCGATCGGCAAGTTGTTATAAGTCATGTCGATCTCGCCGCTGCGGTAGCGGTTAACGTCAGAAACTTCAGACGAGATAGGCAGGAAAGTGACTTGGTTCAGCACGGTTTTCGCGTTGTCCCAGTATTCAGGGTTACGTACCAGAACGATACGTTCGTTAACGGTCCAGGTTTTCAGCTTATAGGCACCATTGCTGACGTAGTTTTCTGGCTGGGTCCATTTGTCGCCGAATTTCTCGACGGCTGGCTTATACACCGGTTTCATCGCGGTGTGGGACAGCATTTTAACGAAATAAGGCACCGGCTCGCTCAGAGTGACTTCCAGAGTATGGTCGTCGATGGCTTTCACGCCGAGGGTGTCCGGGCTTTTCTTACCGGCGATAATATCGTCGATATTAACAATGTGGCCGTATTGCAGGTAACTTTCATACGGAGAAGCCGTTTTAGGGTCGGCTAAACGTTCCCAGCTGTAGACGAAATCAGCGGCGGTAACCGGTTGACCATTCGACCATTTAGCGTCTTTACGCAGGTGGAAGGTCCACACTTTAAAGTCTTTGTTGTCCCAGCTCTCAGCCACGCCAGGAATAACGCTGCCGTCTTTTACCGAGGTATTAACCAGGCCTTCAAGCAGGTCACGGATAACGTTGGACTCAGGCACACCTTCAACTTTGTGCGGATCAAGTGACTGAACTTCTGAGCCGTTATTGCGAACCAGCTCTTGTTTATCGGACAGTTGTACACCGGCCGGAACGACTGCCGCGAAGCTGCTAACGGAGGTTACTGCACCGACTGCAGCCAGAATAGCGGCGGCGAGAAGATGTTTTTTTGTGATGTTGGTCATTACTATCAACTCCAGTTGTTATTATATGCCTGATTAACAGGTCAACCCCTACCGGGTTAAACCCTTCATCACGGGCAGGAACGAATTGCCCGCGTATAAACGGTAAGTAGTCAGTCAATCCAGGTGATTGACCCTTCCCTAATTGCATGACTTTTACTGCCTGCTGTCGAATTACCGGATTACAGAGATAAAGACCGTTAAACGCCTCTTTATGCTGTCAATTCTTTCAGAATTTTTTTATCCAATTATTCATAACATCCGCGAAATACAACGATTCATACCTCGCGAAAACTTTACTGACTATGGCTTTTATTCACATTCCATTGCTGGAAATGTGCAAAGCAGTACCGCTAATTAAAAAATCGACTAGCGAAGAGTGTCTATTTTCTGGCGAATAAATTGAGTATAAAAACGGATATCGGGCAAAGGAGAGTGTTTTACCCCAGGCTGCGTAGCTTTTGAGGAGTGACGCCTTAGAGCAGGCGCTGCAGCTTGCTGGGTTTGTTTTCTAATCAACTTCGGGTACTCCAGAAAAAATGAAAAAGAACACGCCTTACTACCTGACTTTACAAGCCTGAGTACTTTGCATAAAAGCTATAGCAAGATCCGTTCTCAATTCGACAAAGTGTCGAAATATTTTCCCTTAAGAAGTGGTCCGAAAATTATCAGATGCCGTGAAACCGCGCCAATAAATTTTACAGAAATGTTAACCAATTCTCTTTTAAACACCGCTATCAGTCGACGGACCCGTCCGATCAAGACGGTCAGCCAAAACATAATTCATTGTTTTTAAAAAATTTTTTAAAAATTAAAATCAAAAATTAAGTCATTTTCGCGCTTAAAAATCGAGCTGACAGATTCCGTTAACATTAGGTTACTTTTAAGAATAAACCCCTGTTAACTGCGCGGTAAACACTAATAACATCTCGAAACAGCATGTACAAGCCCTACAGAATGATGTGACTAATTTAACGACAAAACGGGCAATAAAAGTTAAAAAAAGGGCCTAAATAGGCGAAGAAAAGCAACAGAAATAGCGAGTTGATAGGCATTAGGAGATAGAACGCGACTTTACGCCACATTTGAGTGCAAAAGCCCAATTAAGGGTCATTAGATGCACTATTATAAGGCGAGGCATTATTAGTTTAAGTAATAATTAAGCAAAAGTGTGATCTCTGACTTAAATGACTCAGCAGTGAAATTTAATAAAAAGGATTAAACTCGGGGTGTTAGTGGGCAGGATTTTCAGTAAATATCTTGAGCTGACAGACTCCAGTCTATTTGAGCATCTGCGTCAGTTGATAATGTGACGTTAAAGATAACGAGTGAAGCGAAAATGGCCCAAGCTTATGGGCCTGATAGGCGGGAGTATTTATTATTACGTACACGCTTCAAAAGAGAGTATGTGCTAACGGTAGTCCATCTGCTGAAGGTCAGAGATAAGCCCCGGTCCCGTTGGACTCCATTGCAGCAGTTTCTGGGTAATCGCGCTGGACGCTGACATATCACTGCTCATAAACGGCGCGAGCCAACTAAAATGACTATCAGCACTTTCAGCATCAAGGCTCTTCAGCGGAACATTCAGGCCAAGAGCAATAGCCTCCGCTATTTGTTTGTGAGACACGCCCTCTTCTGCCACGGCATTGTATCGGCTCCCGGCACTATTCCTTTCCAGCGCCAATACATAAAGCCGAGCACAGTCACTGAGGTGAACAGCGGCCCAACGCTTATCTCCTTGACCCACATAGGCCGAAACACCTTTCTCTCTCGCCACTGCGATCAGGTAGGTAATCAACCCTTGTTTAAGCCTATCGTGAACCTGCGGCAGACGTACTATTGAAACGTTTACCCCCTGTTTCACTAATTTGTCCGTCTCTAATTCAGAAATTCTGCGCAAAATGGGTGAGTCAATGTTAAAGGTCTCTTCCGTGGCCACCAGTCCGGGTCCCTTGGCGCCAAGTGCCGCCACCGAAGTCACAACAAAGGGCCGCGAAGACCCCTTAAGCACTGCTCCTATTGCTTCAACGACCTGACGGTCTGCTTCACAATTTGCCGCAAACTTTGAAAAATCGTGATTAAAAGCGGTATGTATTACCCCATCAGACAATTCAGCGCCGCGGCGCAGGCTGTCGAGGTCTTCAATATCACCAAAGTGAACATCGACGCCGCGCGAGGTCAGCAATTGTGCGCCTTCCTCAGAACGCGTCAGGCCTAGTACCTGATGACCGACTTTAGTGAGTTCTTCAATAATCGCCGTGCCCAAAAAACCGGTCGCGCCAGTAACAAAAATACGCATAGTAAATCACCCCTAACATTAACCAAGGACTGAGTTGCTGTCCTGAACGATTTACTGTAAACAGGGAGAGCAGTACGAACAATGCTCTAAAATCCTTATTATTGGTCTAATCGTCCGGAGTCATGATGGATCCACTTTCTGATTGGTTGTCTTTGCTTAAGCCGCGTAGCTATGTCACCGGCGGCGTTGCGCTCGCCGACAATATGGCTATTCAGTGGCCACAGCATGAAGGAATCAAATGTTATGCCGTGGTTTCAGGCCAGTGTTGGCTCACCGTCTCAGGCATTGTCGAGCCTCTACTTCTGACTCCCGGCGACTGCTACATTTTACCGCCAGGTCCACCTTTCTGCCTGGCAACGAGCCTGACGGCTAGCCCCATCGACTTCAGGGTGCTTCGCGACGAGGGTAAACTCGGGACAGAGGTGACGAAGCGCGGTGACGATCCGTGTTTTATGGTGGGAGGACACTTTGTACTGACGGGCAATCATGCGGAGATGCTTTTAGGCTCACTGCCGCCGGTAGTTCATATTCAGAATGAATCGGATAAGGCGGCCATTCGCTGGTCTCTCGACAGGATTTCGCAAGAGGTGCGTTTTCCACAGCCGGGAAGCTCCTTAATTACCCAACAGTTGGCTTACACCATGCTGATTCAGGCACTAAGACTGCATCTGGCAGGCAATCCTAGCGCAGGCTGGCTTTTTGCTCTGGCGGATAAACAACTGAACGCTGCGCTGACCTGCATCCACGACGAGCCAGGGTTTGACTGGACGCTGGATAAACTGGCCTCTCGAATCGGCATGTCGCGATCCAACTTTGCCCTGCGCTTTAAAGAGACGGCAGGCACCTCGCCCATAGAGTATCTAACGCGATGGCGAATGCTTTTGGCCTGTGACAGGCTAGAAAACTCTAATGACTCATTGACGGTTATCGCCAGCAGGCTGGGATACGAATCGGAAAGCGCTTTCGGAAAAGCCTTCAAACGGGTGATAGGCTGTTCGCCAAGGCAGCATGGTCGGCGGACGCAGCTCAATGCATCCACCGCCAAAGCTTAGTCATAAGACTGTTCACGCGGTAAAACTGAACGCGCTGTCAGATTCAAAGCAGGCCCGGGAAGGTCGATTTTAACCCGGTCACAATAAACTCTATGCCGACGGCCATCAGCAATAAACCCATGATACGGGTAATCACGTTAATGCCGGTTTGACCCAGCAATTTCATAACTAACGGGGCGGCGCGAAACAGTAGCCAGCAGCAGAAACAAAAAATGACGATCGCCAGGGTAAAACCAAAAAGATTTGCCCAACTGTGATAACGCGTGCTCCAGACAATGGTGGAGCTAATGGCGCCCGGACCGGCCATTAAAGGCAAAGCAAGAGGAACGACGCCCACATTTTCACGGATGGCTGTCTCCGATTTTTCCTGCTTATTCTGTTTGTCTTCACCCAGCTTGCCGCTGATCATCGACATGGCAATGGTCACCACCAGGATCCCCCCCGCAATGCGGAAAGAATCTATCGAAATGCCAAATACCTGCAGAATGGAATCGCCTAGAAAAAGTGAGGTACACAGAATGATCGCCACGGTGAGATTGGCGGTCATATTGGTTTTATCACGCCCCGTGGCAGGTTGGTAACTGGTCATGCTGATGAAAACCGGCAGAATTCCGACCGGATTAACCAAGGCAAACAGGCCAACAAAGAACTTGATATAACCTGAAAAATCCAAAATTGTCTGACTCACGCAGTGCTCCGCACAAGGGTTGCAGATAGAAGTTATTAATGGGCGCTAATGTACTGGAATTACTGCCGTCACGCCACGGAGTTCAACGGGATTTACCACCACTTTTAAAAGATATAACAGTTATTAATTCTAATAAAAAATCATTACAAATAGACGATTCAAAGCCGCGATCGAATATTTAACAATTTACCATCACTTGCTCACCAAAATTAACAATTAGCCAGCTGAAAGGTGTCAGCTACGCAATATCTCTTGATCTGGATCATATTCAGCCTCCTCATAAGTGAGTAAGCTTGTCTCATAGCAACAAAATCAGAACGTAAGTACAGCAGAACAAATGTGGGACTTACCCCTGATTTTAACAATTTATGTACTGCGCTTTTGAAATAAGGTTAGAGCTTTTTGAGAAAATAGGAGAACTTAGCTAACAATCATCTGATAAATAGTCACTTATAATTGTTCCGGCAGCATTACCGCCTACGACTATACTTGGTTGCATCTTGGCTCGGCTTTTTCAAATATTTTCTAAAAAAGTTTAACATTCTCAGGAGAACACCATGGCTGTCACAAACGTCGCTGAACTGAACGAACTAGTCGCTCGGGTAAAAAAAGCACAGCGTGAGTACGCAGAGTTCACACAAGAGCAGGTTGATAAAATCTTCCGAGCCGCCGCCCTCGCCGCTGCTGATGCACGTATTCCTCTGGCTAAATTGGCCGTTGAAGAATCCGGCATGGGCATCGTTGAAGACAAGGTCATTAAAAATCACTTTGCTTCAGAGTATATCTACAACGCCTATAAAGATGAGAAAACCTGTGGCGTCGTGGCCGAAGATGAAACCTACGGCACCATCACTATTGCTGAACCGATTGGCATCATCTGCGGTATCGTTCCAACCACCAACCCAACCTCAACCGCTATCTTCAAAGCGTTGATTAGCCTTAAAACGCGTAACGCGATTATTTTCTCTCCGCATCCACGCGCCGCTAAAGCCACTATCAAGGCTGCAAAAATTGTTCTCGACGCTGCCATTAAAGCCGGCGCACCTAAAGACATTATCGGCTGGATTGACGCGCCAAGCGTGCCTTTATCCAACGAACTGATGCATCACCCGGATTTAAACCTTATCCTTGCCACGGGTGGACCAGGCATGGTGAAAGCCGCCTATAGCTCAGGTAAACCGGCTATCGGCGTAGGCGCAGGTAATACGCCGGTGGTGGTTGATGAAACCGCTGACATTAAACGCGTCGTTGCTTCCATACTGATGTCCAAAACGTTCGATAACGGCGTAATTTGTGCTTCTGAACAGTCCGTTATCGTGGTTGACTCAGCCTACGAATCCGTAAGAGAGCGTTTCAAATCACACGGCGGCTACATTTTAGTCGGCAAAGAGCTGAAAGCGGTTCAAGACATTATTCTCAAAAACGGCGGTCTTAATGCCGACATCGTGGGCCAGCCTGCGACTAAAATTGCCGAAATGGCTGGTATTTCAGTGCCTTCTAATACCAAAGTATTGATTGGTGAAGTCAGTAAAGTCGACGAGTCAGAGCCTTTCGCTCACGAAAAACTGTCACCAACGCTTGCCATGTACCGTGCTAAAAACTTCGAAGATGCGGTTGATAAAGCAGAGAAACTGGTCACGATGGGCGGCATCGGCCACACATCATGCCTCTATACCGACCAGGACAATCAACCAGAGCGCGTTCGTTACTTCGGCGACAAAATGAAAACGGCGCGTATCCTGATTAACACCCCGGCCTCACAGGGGGGTATCGGCGACCTTTACAACTTCAAACTCGCGCCTTCCCTGACGCTGGGTTGCGGCTCTTGGGGGGGTAACTCCATTTCTGAAAACGTCGGTCCGAAACACTTAATCAACAAGAAAACTGTAGCGAAGCGAGCAGAAAACATGTTGTGGCATAAACTTCCAAAATCTATCTACTTCCGTCGCGGCTCACTGCCTATCGCGCTCGAAGAAGTGGCGACTGACGGGGCCAAACGCGCCTTTATCGTCACTGACCGCTATCTGTTTAACAACGGCTATGCCGACCAGGTGACGCGCGTTCTGAAAAGTCACGGTATCGAAACAGAAGTGTTTTTTGAAGTGGAAGCTGACCCAACGCTGAGCATCGTGCGCAAAGGTGCCGAGCAGATGAACTCCTTCAAGCCAGACGTCATTATCGCCCTCGGCGGTGGTTCTCCGATGGATGCGGCTAAAATCATGTGGGTGCTGTACGAACATCCGGAAACGCATTTCGAAGACCTGGCGTTGCGCTTTATGGACATCCGTAAACGCATCTACAAGTTCCCGAAAATGGGCGTGAAAGCTAAAATGATTGCTATCACCACCACCTCAGGTACCGGTTCAGAAGTGACGCCGTTTGCCGTGGTCACCGACGACGCGACCGGTCAAAAATATCCACTGGCCGACTACGCGCTGACGCCGGATATGGCGATTGTCGATGCCAACCTGGTGATGAACATGCCGAAATCACTGTGCGCATTCGGTGGTCTTGACGCCGTTACCCACGCACTCGAGGCTTATGTTTCCGTACTCGCGAATGAGTTCTCCGATGGTCAGGCATTGCAGGCATTAAAACTGCTGAAAGAGTTCTTGCCTGCCAGCTATAAAGAAGGGGCGAAAAATCCGGTTGCTCGTGAACGCGTTCACAATGCAGCGACGATTGCCGGTATCGCGTTTGCCAATGCCTTCTTGGGTGTTTGTCACTCAATGGCGCACAAATTGGGTTCTGAATTCCACATTCCACACGGCCTTGCCAACGCCATGTTGATTTCGAACGTTATCCGCTACAACGCGAATGACAACCCAACCAAGCAAACGGCCTTCAGCCAGTACGACCGCCCTCAGGCACGTCGTCGCTACGCAGAAATTGCTGACCATCTGGGTCTGAGTGCAGTCGGTGACCGTACCGCGCAGAAAATTGAAAAACTGCTGACATGGCTCGATGAAATCAAAGCTGAGCTGGGTATTCCAACCTCTATTCGCGAAGCAGGTGTTCAGGAGTCTGACTTCTTGGCGAAAGTAGACAAGCTGTCAGAAGATGCGTTTGATGACCAATGTACCGGGGCCAACCCGCGTTACCCTCTGATCTCAGAGTTGAAACAGATTCTGATGGATACTTACTACGGTAATAAATTTAGCGAAGAACTGCCGCTGAGTGTGATTGAAGACAAGGCTCAGCCGGTAACGAAAGCCGCGTCTGCTGCAAAAGCACCGGCCATTAAAAAAGCTAAAAAATAGTAAGCATCAACGGTTAAATAAACAAAAACCCGCCCATTGGCGGGTTTTTTTATGCTTGATACATTACGCATATTAATCATTATATGAACGGCCATTGGCGTTAAATAATAGGCTACCAACGGCGGGGGATCGTTATCGGCTCAATCCCTGTCCTGTGCCATCGCGTCTTTATAATGCTTACGGCAGACGGAAACGTAGCGCTCATTGCCGCCTATAACCACCTGCGCGCCATCGTGAAGGGCTCTGCCCTGCTCATCGAGCCTGAGCGTCTGATTTGCCTTGCGCCCGCAGTGGCAGATAGTTTTAAGCTCAACCAGTTTATCTGCCCATGCCAGCAAATACTGACTGCCTTTGAATAGCTCACCGCGAAAATCAGTCCGCAATCCATAACACAACACCGGGATATCAAGCTGGTCTACAACGTCGGTAAGTTGCTCAACCTGTTGCCGCGTTAGAAACTGACTTTCATCAATTAACACGCAGTGTAACGTTTGCGCATTATGTTCTTCTGCAATCAGGTTGAGTAAGTCGGTGTCCGTGTTATAAAGCTCGGCGTCAGAAGATAATCCAATACGCGAGGTGACCTTGCCAACGCCAAAGCGGTCGTCGAGCTTTGCCGTTAGAACTAAAGTGCGCATCCCCCGTTCTTGGTAATTATATGAAGATTGTAACAAAGATGTAGATTTTCCAGCATTCATTGCTGAATAATAAAAATAAAGTTGAGCCATGAGCCCGTAACTCCAACAGTATAATGAATTCCGATAACGCCTCTTGCTTTCAATTGTATCACACCGCTTTAACCTATTGGCAGCGCGGCATTCGCCAAGACGCAGGGAGCATACACAGGATGTGTATAGCTAGCGTTTAAAATTCGAGTTTAAAAATTGCGAGTAGAATGTCAATAAAGGTGGCTGAAATTACAGCTGCTTACAATCCGAATTTGATATTACTCTTTGTCCTAATTAGTTAATGATGCTTGAAAAACTAGCATCAGATCACAAAAACAAGCCGTGTAAATCAATAATTAAAATCTTACTCTTTTTCGACGGTTATAAACGCCACCGTTAAGCCTCTCGCCTTTATCAACTGACCTAAAGCACATATAGCTAAAATGGATAAGCCTTAACGATGTTGCAGTCTGGTCAGTTATACGTAAGGCCTATTGATATTTGTAACCTCAACCCGAGGTTATAAAAGAGGCGATTAAAAACCTGCCGCGCGCCGCACAAAGCGCTAATCAATTTGCCTTATAGTCATAACTTTAATAGCTCCACTATCGCGCTTATATTTGTAGCGGCAAGAAATATTATTGCTAATAAATGGTAAATTCGCGTCAACATAACAAATTGGCTATTGCAGAATACAGAAGAGCATTCTATTATTACCGCAACGCCCCCCACCTATTTAAATTGAGACTAGTATAATGAGCGAAGCATTAAAAATCCTGAACAACATCCGTACCCTCCGTGCCCAGGCTCGTGAATGTACTCTGGAAACTCTTGAAGAAATGCTAGAGAAATTAGAAGTTGTTGTTAATGAGCGCCGTGAAGAAGATACTCAGGCCGCTGCTGAAATTGAAGAGCGCACTCGTAAACTGCAACAATACCGCGAAATGCTGATCGCTGACGGCATCGATCCAAATGAATTGCTGCAGACTATGGCAGCAACTAAAGCAACGGGCAAAACTAAGCGTGCTGCACGTCCTGCTAAATACAAATACATCGACGAGAACGGCGAAAGCAAAACTTGGACCGGCCAGGGTCGTACTCCTGCTGTAATCAAGAAAGCAATCGACGACGGCAAACAGCTGGATGATTTCCTGCTGTAATTTTGCTCGGCTGTACATCAGTCTCAAAAAATGTTTTACAAAGCCACTGCTCACGCGGTGGCTTTTTATTTAGGTCGTTTACAAACCCGCATTGGGCAATAATTAGTCACCTTCGTTTATCCTTCGCATATCCCGACTTAAACATCAGCCATAAAAAAGGCCGCATCCGCAGCCTTAGTTTATCCCGTACTTTTATCGGGTTCTTTTAACACTGATAATAATCTTTATACCAGTCTACAAATTTTTTGACGCCCTCTTTAACAGACGTCTGCGGCTTAAAGCCGGTGGCCTTATACAGCGGTGTACTGTCCGAGCTGGTCTCGTGGACGTCACCTGGCTGCATTGGCATCATATTTTTCTTCGCCTCAACGCCTAACGCATCCTCCAGAGCCTCTATATAAGTCATCAGCTTGATAGGATTGCTATTACCTATGTTATATAGCACGTAAGGCGCGGAGCTCTGAGAGCCATTACCGGTCTCTACGGTCCAATCAGGCTGAGCCTGCGGAATAATATCCTGCAAGCGCATTACAGACTCGGCAACGTCTTCGACATAAGTAAAATCTCGGCGCATTTCGCCGTGGTTATAAACGTCGATACTTTGATCTGCAATAATCGCCTTCGTAAACTTGAATAACGCCATGTCAGGACGGCCCCAAGGACCATAAACGGTAAAGAAGCGCATTCCGGTCGTCGGCAATCCATACAGGTGAGAATAAGTATGGGCCATTAACTCGTTAGCTTTTTTGGTCGCCGCATAAAGTGAAATTGGATGGTCTACATTATCCTGTGTATCAAATGGCTGCTTACGGTTCATTCCATAAACGGAGCTTGAAGAAGCATAAAGTAAATGCTGCACTTTATTATGACGACAGCCTTCAAGTACGTTAACAAAACCCACTAAATTGGCATCCACATAGGCCAAAGGGTTATCGATCGAATAGCGAACGCCTGCCTGTGCGGCTAAATGTATTACACGCTCAAACTTATTCTCGGCAAAAAGTGCGGTCATCCCTTCGCGATCGGCTAGATCCAATTTAACAAACTTGAAGCCCGGTTTATCTTCCAGCTTCTGAACCCGTGCCAATTTCAAATTGACGTCATAGTAATCATTAAGATTATCCAGACCGGTCACCTGGTGTCCTTCCTCCAACAGTCGTAGAGAAACGAAATAGCCCACGAAACCTGCTGCACCTGTTACTAAATAATTCATGCCATCTCCTTACAATACCGGATCCACTGATACGCCACGGCCGATCCCATAATAGGTAAACCACGTTTTTCGAGTCGCTCAGGATCATACAAATTGCGGCCATCAAAAATAACCGGGTTCTTCAATGCGGTTTTCATCAAATCAAAATCCAGGGCACTGAAATTCTGCTACTCCGTACAATTACTCAGCGCATTGGCCGCCAGGGCAGTTCCATTAATGCGCAAGTGCCGCTATTTCCGGAGTACCCCGAAGTAGCTGCCTCTATTATTGGGCAGCAGTATAACAGTTTAAGAGGACCGTGCGATGTAGAAGATGCGGCAGTGGGCGAGGTGTAGATAGGAATAGTCTTGGGAAATAGTTCGTAATAACGGCAGCTTAAGGCAATTTTGGCAAAATTCCAGACGCAAGCTGTGAGAAAACCACCGTTGAATTATTCTGCAGAAAGCATTAAACGCAGTCGTCCACCGGCTCCCCAAACCTGACACTGCCACGCTTCGCAACGCTGACTGACCTGATTGGAATAGGACGAACCTAACGTACCGAGAGGTACACCGTTACTCAGCTGAATCTGGTTTGAACCCGTGTTGATATTGGCATGCAGTCCCGCTGAAACCAATATCAGATTTTTTTGTTCTGCGTTGTAATAGCCCATCAACAGGGGAAATTGCCCCTCAAGACGTGCCTGTTTGAGCAAATGATTGACTTCTTTAAGCAAGGTCGACATCTGCGGCAGCCGTTGGTTTTGATTACTGAGGTGCTCGCGCAGCAGACCGTTGAAGATGGCACGCAGCAATAAGGCGGCAAGCACGCCGTTATCATTCGCACGCGTCACGTCCAGACAGTAAAAACCGAGATCCTTGGACGACAGCGCGGCAATATCGAGCACCAGACCAGACTGCTGGGCCATGGTGAGCTGACGATAGTTGATGCGACAGTGGGCCAGCGTTTGCTGAACCGGCGGTTGAAGCTCCTGCAGAAGTCTTGCGGCCTCGTGCGGGTTGCGGCAAAGCGCTTCCCAGTCCTGAATCAGGTCACTTTTGTCCATCGCCTGTGAGGAAAAGAGCTTTGGATAAAGGCTCGTGAGCAAAGCATCTTTGAGACGGTTGAGATCTTTAACCGGTTTAAGCAGCACGTCCTCCACGCCCAGACGAAGCATGGTGGCAACGTCTGTCATTTTGTCAGTGGCGGAAATGACCAATACTGGGGTTTTGTTGCCCTGAAGGCGAAGGTTTTCAACGAACTCTATGCCGCCCATTTCGGGCATCGCGAGGTCACAAAGGATTAAGTCTGGTGGAAACTCCTCGACCAGAGACAGGGCTTCGAGGCCGTTAACTGCCTCAGTAAACGTGGCGCCGAGCGAACTTACATAACCTGCGAGTACCGACCGGAAAACGGCTTCGTCTTCGACGATCAGAATGTGCTTGCTTGTAAGTGGCTTGTCCATCAGGGTCTCCCAGAATCTCTTACCCCTAATAGTGGCCTATAAACTAAAATTTTGCCCGTCAGAATTATCAGATATCGCGCGTTTGTTGCTAAGCCGTTCAGAATTGATTGTTTTTAATCAATGGCAATAGCTGATCCATCTGTTTTTCGACCGCCAGACGCCCTGCTTCTATCGCCTCTTCCGCGCGATGGAAATCAAGGGTGGAGATTTGTGGGCAGTAAGGTTGCAGGATAACGTCCGGCGGATCGCCCGCCATGCGATAGCGTTTTAACCGGTTCTCCAGCACCTGAATTGAGGTCGACATGATCTCCATCGCCGTCGGTGCCAGAATGCTTTGCCGCGTTGGCGGACGGGCCAGCTTCTGTCGAATTTTATCGCGCCAGCTAAGCTCTTTTTCATCATCGAGATTGTCGGGATTCGCCTGCACTGACAGCAGCTCCTGCTGCATTAAATGCGCGTCGTGCTGGAGGTCGACCGCAATCACAATATCGGCGCCCATTGCCCGCGTGAGTGATACCGGTACCGGATTTACCACCGCGCCATCCACCAGCCAATAGCCGTTAAACCACACCGGAGCCAGCAGCCCCGGCATGCTGCACGAGGCGCGTACCGCCTGATGCAAATCGCCCTTGGTGAGCCACAGCTCGCGTCCGGTACTGAGATTGGTGGCCACCGCGCCAAATTTGCGATTGCACTGCTCAAAGTCACTGATACGCAGCAGCTGCGACACGGCGTTGAACACTCGCTCACCGCGCAGTAAACCGCCACGACGCCACGAAAAATCCATCAGCCGCAATACGTCCCAATAGCTAAACGAACGTACCCAACCCTCCATTGCAGGCAGACGGCCGCTCACGTAAGCAGCCCCCACCATCGATCCCACCGAACATCCGGCGACGATATCCACCTTTATCCCCAGCTCTTCCAGGGCATTAATAACACCAATGTGTGCCCAACCCTTTGCGGCTCCTGACCCTAAAGCCAGGCCTATCTTTAACTGTCGTGACATTATTTTTCCTATCTTTGCCTAATGACAAAGGATTTGCTGCCGGTTGCGCGTTGTCACCGAGTGACATTGTTAGGTAACATACCGCCCTTCCGCATTCAATAGTGCACGCTGCGTGCTGTCAGCGACTGGAGTTAATGTGACAAGACTTTGCCCCTGCGGCAGCGAGTCAGAATTTGAACAATGTTGCCAACCGGCAATAACCGGCGTACGGCCTGCGGCCACGCCAGAAGTACTGATGCGCTCACGCTACAGTGCTTATGTGACCCAAAATTCCGATTATCTCATTTCGACCTGGCATCCCGACTGCCACGCCGCCGATTTTAGCCATGCGTTGCTTGAAGGGTTTGCGTCAACGCACTGGTTAGGATTACGGGTTATCGCCACCGCGCCCGGAAAAAATGCCGGCGAGGGTTTTGTTGAATTCTCGGCGCGTTATCAGGACAGTGACGGTTCTGCTCCGGTGCTTATTCACGAGCGTTCACGCTTTCTACGCGCCAATGAACGCTGGTATTATATAGACGGTATAAAGCCGCAGACCGGTCGAAACGATCCGTGCCCCTGCGGTTCCGGCAAAAAATATAAGAAGTGCTGCGCGCAATAACACGGCATAATGCGCCCCATAATATAGACATATAACTTAATTTACCCCCCGATCCCTATTGGGGAGACAGGATCCAAATGTCACAACACAACATACAAACTAAAGTTCTTCGCACTATCTGCCCCGATGCGAAAGGCCTGATCGCGAAAATTACCAATATTTGCTACAAACATGAACTGAATATCGTTCAAAACAATGAATATGTCGATCACCGCACTGGTCGATTTTTCATGCGCACAGAGCTTGAAGGCATTTTTAACGACACGACGCTGTTGGCCGATCTCGACAGCGCCTTGCCAAAAGGCTCGGTTCGTGAGCTGCAAAGTACCGACCGCCGTCGCATCGTTATTTTGGTAACCAAAGAAGCGCACTGCCTGGGTGACCTGCTGATGAAATCAGTATACGGCGGGCTGGACGTGGAGATTGCCGCTGTTATTGGTAATCATGAAACGTTGAAAACGCTGGTTGAGCGCTTCGATATTCCCTTCCATCTGGTAAGTCATGAAGGTCTGACCCGCGAACAGCACGACAGCGCAATGATGGAACAGATTGACCAGTATCAGCCAGATTACGTGGTTTTGGCGAAGTATATGCGCGTATTGACGCCGGGATTTGTTCAGCACTACCCACATCAAGTGATCAATATTCACCACTCTTTCCTGCCAGCGTTTATCGGCGCTCGTCCTTATCATCAAGCCTATGAGCGCGGCGTGAAGATCATCGGCGCAACGGCGCACTATGTGAATGACAGCCTCGATGAAGGTCCGATTATCATGCAGGACGTTATTCACGTTGATCACACTTACACTGCAGACGATATGATGCGGGCGGGACGCGACGTAGAGAAAAACGTCCTTAGCCGCGCTATCTATAAAGTGCTGGCACAGCGCGTATTTGTCTACGGCAACCGCACGGTTATTTTGTAAGCAGCTGACAAGCGCTGGCGGCTGATTTTGTTCAGTAAAACGCCCGCCAGCGCAAAAAAAAAGCATTCAAACTATTTTCTGCGTTTCAAGACTTTACAGCAGCGTTTCATTTGATATGATGCGCCCCGCTTACCGCGACAAGCCACGCGGCAGGTGTACGACAAAGCGTCGTTGTACTGTTTTATGAGTAATGAGAAATCCACGAATTTCGTGGTGGGGTTCCCGAGCGGCCAAAGGGAGCAGACTGTAAATCTGCCGTCATCGACTTCGAAGGTTCGAATCCTTCCCCCACCACCATCTCACTGTTGCATCCCTGCTTTATCCTAAACAATTTCCGAGTGTTTCATCTTTTTATCCGCGCTATTTTCACGTAGTTTTATTCGCTTTAGTCATGGTCGATTTCAATTTACCGATAAGTTCGGTGCGAAAATCCCCCAGGCGTGGTTTGTCACCTTCCAGCCACGGCAGCGGGCGACAAAGCTCCATTGTTTTAATCCCCAGCCGCGCAGTCAGTAAACCTGCACCGATCCCCTGCGCCGCACGGGCAGAGAGCCGCGCCGCCAAATCCTGAGAAATCCAGTCCATTCCCACTTCGCGCACCAGCTCTGTAGCACCGGCGAAAGCAATATTGAGTAACACCAAACGAAACAGCCGGATCCGACTGTAATAGCCCAGCTCAATGCCATACAGCGATGCGATACGGTTGACCAGTCGCAGGTTTCGCCAGGCGATAAATGCCATATCAACAATAGCCAACGGACTAACGGCAATCATCAGCGCAGATTCAGCGGCAGAATGGCTAATTTCACGCCGTGCCTGCCCGTCCAGCACTGGCTGAACCAGTCGTGCATATAGCTCAACCACTTCACGATCGCTGTGGGTTTCATGCAATGATGCCAGCCAACGTTGAAGCGCGGGATGGCTTTGGTCCAAACCGGCCTGCCGTGCCAATTTCTCGCAAAAAGCACGCCCCTGACCCAATGCGTGGCTGTGTAGCAGGTCAGTTGCCGTATCACGTTCGTCGGCCCGCTGGCGCAGACGGTATAAACGCCGCCATTCGGTCAGCACCGACCCAGCTCCGGCAACCACAATAAGACCGCCTGCGGTGCAGGCGCCGAGCGCTATCCAGTCCTGCTGTATCCAGGCCTGATGCACCCACTGAACGCCCTGTCCCACCACGCTGGCGGCAAAGACCACCACGCCCAAGCGCACCATTTTACTCCACAGGCTGCGGCGCGGTTTTAACGCGCGACTCACCACCGCTTCCGCTTGACCGTCGTCGGCCAGTAAAGGGTCTGCATCGGGCACGGCCAAAAAGTTTTCGGCCTGTGCGCCTTCAAAGCTTTGCGCCGCGCGCAGGGTCGGCTCTTCAGCGGCTTTAATTGTGTGTTCGAAATTGATACGCGGTTTCAGCGGCTCGCTCATCGCATTTTATCTCCCAATAAAAACTCCATCACAGCGTCCATCCTGATATGCGGCATCGGCACATCAATGTTCATCTGTCGGGGACGAAAATCGTCAAAGTGGAATCCCTGCTGTTCCCAAAAGGCGTTGCCCGGCAGACGAGCGGGAACTTCTCCGGGATAAACCGTAATAGGTTGGCCGTCTTCGAGGCGGTGTCCCTTGATAGCAGGAACCGACTGGCCCTGATAATTAACCAGCCCGCTTTCCGTGGCCTGCACCGAGGCCAGCCCTGCGCAGTCCATGCTTATGCCTTCAAACGCAGCGTTTTGCCACGCCTCCTGCACCAGTTGCTGCAACAGCGACACCAGATTGGCGTGCTGGTCACCGGTAATATGGTCAGCCTTGGTGGCAGCAAACATCAGCTTGTCGATACACGGCGAAAACAGCCGACGAAACAGCGTACGTTTGCCGTAATGAAAACTTTGCATCAACTGAGTCAGGGCCAGACGCATGTCATTAAAGGCCTGAGGACCGCTGTTCAGGGGCTGCAGGCAGTCCACCAGCACAATTTGTCGGTCAAAGCGGACGAAATGTTCTTTGTAGAAGCCTTTCACAATATTGGTGCAGTAATAGTCAAAGCGCTGACGGAGCATGCCAATATTACTGTGCTTGTCGGCCTGTGCTAGCTGACTGTCGCTGTATTGATGCAGCGCGGGCCAGGGGAAAAATTGCAGCGCGGGCGCACCGGCAAGGTCGCCAGGTAAAACGAATCGGCCAGGCTGAATAAAATGCAGGCCTTGATCTTTACAGCGCACCAAATAATCGGTGTAGGCCTGCGCGATAGCCGCCAGCAGATTTTCGTCAGCCGGTGCCAGCGGGTCACACTGCTGGCACAACGCCAGCCACGGTGCAGCCCACTCGGCTCGTTGTCCCTGCAGCAGCGCCGCCATTTGCCGTGACCAGCTCAGATAGTCCTGCTCGAGCATGGGCAAATCCAGCAGCCACTCGCCGGGATAGTCAACAATTTCGAGATACAGCGTTGAGGTATCCTTGAAATGACGCAGCAGTGAGTCATTGGAGCGAAAACGCAGCGCCAGTCTAATTTCACTGACGCCCCGCGTTGGCGTAGGCCAGGCTGGAGGCGTGCCGTAAAGCTGAGCGATGCCTTCATCGTAGGTAAAACGCGAAACGCCCATGTCGCGCTGCGGGACGCGTTTGATCCCCAGCAGTCGTTCTTCGCGCACGACAGAAAACAGCGGCAGACGAGAACCGCTGTGAACGTGGAGTAATTGATTAACTAACGAGGTAATAAAAGCCGTCTTACCGCTGCGACTCAGGCCGGTAACAGCAAGACGTAAATGACGGTCTAACCCGCGGTTGACCATTGACGAGAATTCATTTTGTAGTCTTTTCATTACGCTCCCTGGCATAGCGCCCAAACACTGCGGTTAATATCCGTCTTACCAAAGGCTCTAAAAACAGGGCTAAAAGATAGCGCAGAGGTCCCCTGCCTAGTACACCTAAAACTTTGGCGGCCACCCCCGCCGGAGCGAAGGTGAGCACGACCATAATGATAAATTTGAAGGCCTTCTTCAACAGGCCACTTTTTGCTGATGTTGCCACGGCTGACGCATAGCGCATAAAACTGTCCTCCTGAATAAACCGACAAAATGCAGATTTACTGTTCTTACTGAAAATAGTGCAGATAATGGTACAACTTATTTCGACCCATATTGTGACTACAGGTCGCGGAAGCGGCTGCGAACGCCAAAGGTTTCTGAGGTCACATAGCGCTCAACTTGTCTCAGGCGCTGTTCGCTAGCGTTAAGCTCACGGTCGGCCTCCGCCAGTAAATCACCCGCAGAAACCGCATTCTCGTCGTTAAAACTCTGCGCTGGCACCGGTTCAAGCAGCCAGGCCAGCAGGAAATAGCCCACCACCGTAAACATAAACAGGCCGAAAAACAGTGACAGAACGACAATCAGGCGCAGCAACTTGACCGGAACGCCGAGGTAGTGTGCCAGTCCGGCACACACCCCTTTCAGCACGCCCTCTTCCGGCACGCGGTAAAGCTTTCTTTGTGAGAGGGTTGTCGGCATCATGATTGCCTCCAGCCCGGATGTTCGGCATCAAGAATTTCTTCTAGCGCCTGGATCCTCTCACGCATGCGACGCGCTTCACCGGTAAGCTGCTGTAAATCCTGATACTCATGTTGACTCAACTGACTGCCGCTTTGCGAACGATTGCTGTAGTGCAGCCACAGCCAAATCGGCGCGACAAATAACACAAATATTGTCAGTGGAATGGCTAAAAAAAGAACGCTCATGTCTACTCCTTTAGGATCTCTTCAATAAAATGCCGCGGATGCAGAGAACTGTTATGCGTCCTTGTTAGTCTGCATTCTGGCTTTTAATGCCTCAATCTGCGCGCTGATTTCATCATCGGCTTTCAGTTCGGCAAACTGCTGGTCCAGTGATTTCTTTTTGCCAATGCTCATTGATTCAGCTTCGGCTTCCATACTATCAATGCGGCGTTCAAAATGCTCAAAGCGCGCCATGGCTTCGTCAATTTTACCGCTGTCGAGCTGACGACGAACGTCACGTGACGATGATGCGGCCTGATGACGCAAAGTTAACGCCTGTTGACGGGCGCGCGTTTCGGTCAACTTGCTTTCAAGTTCGCCAATCTCTGACTTCATGCGGTCCAGCGTTTCATTCACGATGGTCACTTCATGTTTGAGCGTAGTAACCAGTTCAACCAATTTTTGCTTCTCGATAAGCGCGGCACGAGCCAGGTCATCTTTGTCTTTGCGCAAAGCCAGCTCGGCCTTGTCCTGCCACTCTCTTTGCTGTGCTTCACCCTGCTCGATACGGCGATTAAGCTGTTTCTTCTCGGCCAACGCGCGTGCTGAGGTAGAACGTACTTCCACCAGCGTGTCTTCCATTTCCTGAATCATCAGTCGCACCAACTTCTGCGGATCTTCTGCCTTATCGAGCAGTGTGTTGATGTTGGCGTTTACGATATCCGCGAAACGAGAAAAAATACCCATAATGAACATTCCTCTTTGACTTATCATTTGACCCAAAGGGCCGGTAATTAGGCCAACGCTAATCTCGCGATGGCGAGTAATCCTGTATTGGTTATTACAAGACCCGTGCCAACTTTTTAAATTTATTATCTTGCTGAATAAAAACAGTTTTTTTATTTCAACTTCTGCTAGGCTTAATTCTGAACTGATTAAATTAACTAAGGGTTGGTAAAATTCACCATGACAGCCACCATTGATAACCTGCTCGGCGAAGCCAATTCATTTGTAGAAGTATTAGAACAGGTCTCGCAGCTTGCCAGACTGAATAAACCGGTGCTGGTCACCGGTGAGCGCGGCACCGGTAAAGAGCTGATAGCCCACCGCCTGCACTACTTGTCCGGGCGTTGGCAGGGACCGTTTATTTCACTTAACTGCGCGGCATTAAATGAAAGCCTGCTCGACTCTGAGCTGTTTGGTCATGAGGCGGGTGCCTTTACCGGTGCGCAAAAGCGCCATCTTGGGCGCTTTGAGCGCGCAGACGGCGGCACCTTATTTCTTGATGAGCTGGCAACCGCCCCGATGCTGGTGCAGGAAAAACTGCTGCGGGTGATTGAATACGGGCATCTTGAGCGCGTCGGCGGCAGTCAACCGCTGCAGGTTGACGTGCGGCTAGTTTGCGCCACCAACGATGATCTGCCCGCACTGGCAGCGGCCGGCAAGTTTCGCGCCGACCTGCTGGACAGGCTAGCGTTTGACGTGATTCAACTGCCGCCACTGCGTGAGCGCCAGCAAGACATCATGCTACTGGCCGAGCATTTTGCCATTCAGATGTGCCGTGAACTTTCACTGCCTTTATTTCCAGGCTTTACCGAGCAGGCGCAGCAGACGCTGCTGGACTATGGCTGGCCGGGCAACGTGAGAGAGTTAAAGAACGTGGTTGAGCGCTCCATGTACCGCCACGGCAACAGCGATACCGCACTCGACAATATTGTCTTGAATCCGTTTAGCCGCACGCCCTCGGCGGTCTTTACACCGGCCAATGCCGAGCGCGATGAACTGGCGCTTCCTACCCTGCCGGTTGACAGTAAAGAGTGGCTCAGCGGGGTTGAGAAAAATTTAATTGAACAGGCTCTGAAACAGGCGAAATTTAATCAGCGACGCGCGGCCGATTTATTGGGGCTGACTTATCATCAGCTGAGAGGAATATTGAAAAAGCATGGAATGCAGGTGAATGCCCAGGATGATAACTGAGGAAAAAGTTTACTATTTCAAAAAATAGCAGACAAAAAAAAGCCAGCACCCGAGCTGGCCAAGTAATACTGGAAGCAATGTGAGCAATGTCGTACCGGCTGTTTTACGTCCCATGGCGGGTCGCTCCTCAGTCGGTAAAAAGATGATAATAGTTATCAGTACCATCTGTAAAGCAGTTTGTTGAGAATATTTCTCATTACCATACAGACCTTGCGGCTACTCGCTCAGCTATTGTTTACGCAATGCATTGGGGTGTCTTGCAGAGTGCGGTACACTTAGTAAATTGCTTACTTACATTTGAAGCCCTTATGCGTCGTTTAACTCTTTGGATGCTGCTACTTGCCGGTCTTTCTACGGCGGGTTTTGCTGCCACAATTTCCGCCGAAACGCTCCCCGCGGGCAAAGACTCCGGCGTAAAAACGCATCCAGCTACCCTGCCTGCTGCCGCCAATGATATTCGTCAAAGCGGGTTCGTTTACTGCGTCAATGGCATGGTAAACACTTTTAACCCGCAGAAAGTTAGCAGCGGTATCGTGATCGATACGCTTGCGGCGCAGCTTTATGACCGCCTGCTGGACGTCGACCCTTATACCTATCGCCTGATACCCGAGCTTGCGCAAAGCTGGGACGTGCTCGACAACGGTGCGACCTACCGCTTCCATCTGCGTAAAGACGTGCCTTTTCAAACCACACCCTGGTTCACCCCAACGCGCATGATGAACGCCGATGACGTTGTGTTTAGCATCAGCCGCATCATCGATGAAAAGAACCACTATCACAGTGTCAACGGCAGCGACTATCCGTATTTCGACAGTTTACAGTTCGCCAAGACGGTGAAAAGCGTAAAGAAAATTGATGATTACACCGTCGAAATCCAGCTCAATAATCCCGATGCGTCTTTCCTGTGGCATCTGGCGACCCACTATTCGCCCATTCTTTCGGCTGAATATGCCAACAACCTGCAAAAAAAGGGTATCGAAGAGCAGATCGACCGCCAGCCGGTAGGCACAGGTCCTTTCCAGCTTGACGACTACCGCGCAGGTCAGTTCGTACGACTGGCGCGCAACGGGCAGTATTGGAAAGGCGTGCCACGCATGCAGCAGGTGGTGATTGATATGGGCGTTGGCGGCACGGGACGTTTGTCTAAACTGCTAACCGGCGAGTGCGACGTGCTAGCGTATCCGGCCGCCAGTCAGCTGTCGATTCTGCGTGACGACCCACGCCTGCGCCTGACGCTGCGTCCCGGCATGAACGTGGCCTATCTGGCGTTTAACACCAGTAAACCGCCGTTGGACGATGTGCGTGTGCGCGAAGCCGTGGCGCTGTCTATCAATAACCAGCGCCTGATGCAGTCAATTTATTACGGCACCGCCGAGACCGCGGCCTCTGTGCTGCCGCGCGCGTCGTGGGCCTACGACAGCAACGCCAAAGTCACCGAATATAATCCCGATAAAGCGCGCAAGATCCTCGAAAGTCTGAATAAAAAGAATCTGGTGCTGCACCTTTGGGTGCCGATAATTTCACAATCCTACAACCCGAGTCCGTTAAAAACCGCCGAGCTGATTCAGGCGGATTTGGCGCAGGTCGGTATCAAGGTGATCATCGTGCCGGTTGAGGGCCGTTTTCAGGAGGCGCGCCTGATGGAGATGAATCACGACCTCACGCTCTCGGGCTGGTCTACCGACAGCAACGACCCGGACAGTTTTTTCCGTCCGGTGCTCAGCTGTGCGGCAATTCATTCGCAGACCAACTATGCTCACTGGTGCAGCCCGGAATTTGACGGCCTGCTGCATCAGGCGCTGCTTTCTCAGCAGCTCTCGCAACGCATTGATTACTACCAGCAGGCACAAAGCATTCTCGAGAAAGAGCTACCCGTGCTGCCGCTGGCGTCTTCGTTACGTCTGCAGGCCTATCGCTACGATATTAAAGGTTTAGTTTTAAGCCCGTTCGGCAACGCCTCTTTTGCCGGTGTCTATCGCGACACGGGTAAAGACAATGCTGATGCCAGCACTCAAATTCAGTCAGGGGGGAAAGCACCGTGATTATCTTCATTTTGCGCCGCCTGCTGCTGCTGATTATTACCCTGTTTCTGCTCAGCCTTGTCGCATTCAGCCTGAGTTATTTTACGCCGCATGCCCCGCTGCAGGGTGCCTCATTGTGGGACGCTTACCGCTTCTTCTTTAGCGGAATGGCACAGTTTGATTTTGGGGTCTCGAGCATCAACGGGGAACCTATCAGTGGCCAACTGCTTAGCGTGTTCCCGGCTACCATGGAGCTGTGTATTTTGGCCTTCGTGTTAGCGCTGCTCATCGGCATTCCGCTTGGGATAACGGCAGGCGTGATGCGCGGAAAATGGCCAGATGTCACTATAAGCACGCTGGCCCTGCTCGGCTTTTCGATTCCCATTTTCTGGCTGGCACTGCTGCTGATGCTGTTCTTTTCGCTCCAGCTCGGTTGGCTACCGGTCTCAGGGCGCATTGACCTGCTTTATCAGCTAAAACCAGTCACCGGATTTACGCTGGTTGACGCCTGGCTATCTCATTCGCCCTATCGCCACGAAATGATCGTTAGCGCGTTGAAACACATGGTGCTGCCGATTGCCGCACTGGCGGTCGCACCGACTACCGAAGTTATCCGCCTGATGCGCATCAGCACTGACGACGTGCTATCAAAAAATTACGTTAAGGCCGCTGCCACCCGGGGCCTGTCGCGCTTCACTATTATTCGCCGCCACGTGCTGCACAACGCCCTGCCGCCGATTATTCCCCAGCTTGGCCTGCAATTTTCAACCATGTTGACGCTGGCGATGATAACCGAAGTGGTGTTCAACTGGCCGGGCCTTGGTCGCTGGCTGGTCAACGCCATTCGCCAGCAGGACTATGCCGCAATTTCAGCCGGCGTGATGGTGGCCGGTTCGCTGGTTATTGTGGTCAATGTACTCTCGGATATTTTAGGCGCGATGTTGAACCCATTGAAACACAAGGAATGGTATGCCTTCCGATAACGTTTACCGCGAAAAACAAGTACCCAGCCCGCTGCGCTATACGTGGCACATTTTCTATCGCGATAGCCTGTCGATGATTGGCTTTTACGGGGTAATAGGGTTGGTTTTCTTGTGCATTTTTGGCGCCCTGCTCGCACCTTATCAACTCGACCAGCAGTTTCTGGGCTATCAACTGCTGCCGCCTTCGTGGTCACGCTATGGCGACGTTTCATTCTTTTTAGGCACTGATGACCTCGGCCGCGACCTGCTAAGCCGCATTCTCAGCGGTGCGGCACCCACGATCGGCGGTGCAATTCTGGTCACTCTGGCGGCGGCATTCTGTGCGGTGATCATCGGCGTGCTGGCCGGAAGCACGCGCGGCATCCGCTCGGCGGTGCTTAACCACGTGCTTGACACTTTGCTCTCTATTCCCTCTTTACTGCTGGCGATTGTGGTGGTGGCGTTTATTGGTCCCAAACTTGAGCACGCCTTTCTGGCGGTGTGGATGGCACTCCTGCCTCGCATGGCACGCACGCTGTACGTTGCCGTGCACGACGAGCTGGAAAAAGAGTACGTGGTGGCGGTTCGTCTTGACGGCGCAACCACGCTGCAAATTCTGCGCTATGCGGTACTGCCTAATATTGTGGCGGTGCTGGTGACAGAGTTCACGCGTGCACTGTCGATGGCCATTATGGACATTGCCGCGCTCGGATTTCTCGACCTCGGTGCGCAGCTGCCCTCACCAGAATGGGGCGCGATGCTCGGTGACTCGCTTGAGCTGGTCTACGTTGCGCCGTGGACCGTTATGCTGCCCGGTGCAGCTATTCTGATTAGCGTGCTGCTTATCAATCTGCTGGGCGATGGTATTCGTCGCGCCATTATTGCCGGGGTGAAATAATGCCGTTACTGGATATTCGCAACCTGACCATAGAATTTATGACCTCCGACGGCCCGGTAAAGGCGGTCGATCGCGTCAGTATGACCCTCACTGCTGGCGAAGTTCGCGGACTGGTAGGTGAATCAGGTTCGGGGAAAAGTCTGATTGCCAAAGCCATTTGCGGGGTCACCAAAGACAACTGGCGCGTCACGGCTGACCGCATGCGTTTTGACGATATCGACCTGCTGCGACTCAGTCCGCGTGAACGGCGTAAGCTGATTGGCCACAATATTTCGATGATTTTTCAGGAGCCGCAGTCCTGTCTGGATCCTTCGGAAAGCATTGGTCGCCAACTGATGCAGGCCATTCCTGGCTGGACCTATAAAGGCTTATGGTATCAGCGTTTTAGATGGCGAAAACGTCGTGCAATCGAGCTGCTGCACCGCGTGGGGATCAAGGACCATAAAGACATTATGGCCAGCTTCCCGTATGAGCTGACTGAGGGCGAGTGCCAAAAAGTGATGATTGCCATTGCGCTGGCCAACCAGCCACGGCTGCTGATTGCCGATGAGCCAACCAACGCCATGGAACCCACCACCCAGGCGCAGATTTTTCGTCTGCTGGCGCGTCTTAATCAAAATAACAACACCACCATTTTGCTGATCAGTCATGATTTGCAGATGATGAGCAAGTGGGCCAATCGGGTTAACGTGCTGTACTGCGGCCAAACGGTAGAAAGTGCCCTGTGTGAGGATCTGCTGGCGGCGCCGCATCATCCTTATACACAGGCGCTCATTCGCGCGATGCCTGACTTTGGCCGTTCACTGCCGCATAAAAGTCGCTTGAACACCCTGCCAGGGGCTATCCCTTCGCTGGAACACCTGCCGATTGGCTGTAGGCTCGGGCCGCGCTGCCCGTATGCGCAAAAAAAATGTATCGAAACACCGCGCCTGCGGTTGGCGAAAACGCACGCCTATGCATGCCACTTTCCACTTAATATGGAGGAGCAATAATGGGCGAGACGCTGCTAGAAGTACGCAATTTGTGCAAAACCTTCCGCTATCGTACCGGCCTGTTCCGCAAAATGAATCTACAGGCGGTCAAGCCGGTCAATTTCACGCTGCGGCCGAAGCAGACGCTGGCGATCATTGGCGAAAACGGTTCGGGTAAATCGACGCTGGCTAAAATGCTGGTCGGCATGATTGAACCCACCGACGGCGAAATTTTGGTTGATGACCAAAGCGTTAAGTTTGGTGATTATCGCAACCGGAGCCAGTTGATACGCATGATTTTTCAGGACCCCACGACCTCACTCAATCCGCGTCAGCGCATCGGCCAGATTCTTGAAGCACCGCTGCGCCTGACCAGTAATATGGAAGCGCAGGAGCGCGAGACGCGCATCAACCAAACGCTGCGCCAGGTGGGACTGCTGCCGGACCACGCCAATTATTATCCGCACATGTTGGCCTCCGGACAGGTGCAGCGCGTGGCACTGGCCCGTGCGCTGATTCTGCAACCCAAAGTGATTGTTGCCGACGAGGCTTTGGCTTCGCTCGACATGTCGATGCGTTCGCAAATCATCAACATGATGCTTGAGCTGCAGGAAAAGCAGGGCATTGCCTACATCTATGTGACGCAGCATCTTGGGATGATGAAGCACATTAGCGATCAGGTATTAGTGATGCACAATGGCGAAGTGGTTGAGCGCGGTAATACTGACGAGGTGTTGGCAGCGCCGCTGCACGACCTGACCAAAAGACTGGTCGCCGGTCATTTTAGCGAGGCACTAAACGCTGATGCCGCGCGGCGCGATGCGAAAATTTTCTGATCTTGCCCGGGTCATGCCCTCAAGTATGGCCCGGCGGATATTTGTTCACTTCTCTACTGCCTTATCCTTTTATAGTCCATTTTTTTGTTTTGCTATTCCTTTTAGCTATTATTTATCACTTAACAGTATTTTATATGGTGCACGCTATCGGCAAGGATAGAGTCTGAAATTGCCTCAAGCAAAGGACTCGAAGATGGAACAACAGCGCCGGGCCGCTCTTGATGGCTGGTATCATGAAACCCAGACCAGCCAGCAGCGCCACACCTTACTGGATCCCTGTCAAACGAACGAATCTGACAGTTTTCTCTTAGGTCTTGAACAAAAGATTGAGCCTTCGTTACGCCGTTTACTGACTCAGCGAAACGGTTTACTGTTTGCTGCGCAAACCGCCTATAACAAGCTGTTTCCTAAAAGCGTGTCACTTTCACGCCATCAGACACTTTCCCTTTATGACCGCCTGAGCAGTGCACTCACCGTCGCTCAGGTAACAGGTATTCAGCCTTTGTGCACGCATTTTGCCGCACGCCTTGCGCCACTAAACTGCCCGGACGCGTCACGCGAGAGCAATATTCGTCAGACGCACCTCGCACAATATGCCAGACTGTTGGCGACTCAACCGACGCTGATTAACCGCGCTATGCTGACTCAGCTCAGCGACGTAGGCCTGAGTGCGCAAGACATTGTGGTTTTCACCCAGCTGATAGGTTTTGTGAGTTTTCAGGCGCGTCTGCTGGCGGTCGTTAATGCGCTGGCCGGTCGCCCTGCCACAGTTTTACCGGGTTTTTCGCATCCCGAAGAGGCAAAGCAGAGTGGATTTTCACTGCAGCTGCGACGCTGGCAATCATTTTTACCCGAAGTGGACTTAGCAAAGGCCACGCGGGAGCAGTTGGATGTCCTGGATTTTAGCGCCCCAGACGCACGGGACTCTTCATTTTATCGCCTGCTGTTACAAGACGCCGGTTCGCTTGAGGCACTTTCAGCATTAACAACGCACATTATGCAGCAGCCTGGCGATGAAAAGTCGGCGCTTAAAGAGTGGGCAGCGGCGGCCACCTCACGTATCAACGGCTGTTTATTCTGTGCGGGCATCCATGGCCGTTATTATCTCGAAATCGGCGGCGCCTCTGGACATATTGATAGCCTGTTCGTGGAGTCAGAACCCCAGCATGCGGGTGTTGCTGAGCAAGATCCGCTGGTAAAAGCGGTGAAAACGCTGACGCAAACGCCTGAGAAATTTGATGCCTCAGCCCTGCAGCCCTTGCTCGATGCGGGCTATACGCATCAGCAAACTCTCGATATTTTACTCAGCAGTGCGCTGTTTGGTTGGTTGAATCGCCTGATTCAAACACTGGGCGCATCCGAGCTAGCCTAACCCAATGATTTACAGGGTCATTGCAGGGTAAATCACCCCGTGATGACCTTTTCATAGTCATCCCTTCTGCTTTCTACCGCCTTGATCGATACGTTTCTTAATTCCTATCTAAAATTTAGTGTTAAATAGTGACGAATATCACATTACAATCGTCGGCTTAAAAACGCTTGCAAAACCCCTCAAAGCACCCATTTATAATATCCTGTTAAAGTACGCTATTGCAGAGTTTGCACTCAGCAAATTCTTATTAAGTCACACCATAAATCCGATAATGCATCAAAGAGCAGCGATTAACACCGCCTAACGAGTGATTGATAATTAATCAGCATATAAATTCAACTATTTAATTAAACCCAATTTTAAATCCCGCGTAACAATTCGATTAGAGTTTAATCAGACTGCCAAGAATAACTGTAACGGAATATAACAAAAAGCTTGCCTGAATCGCCAAGATAGTGAACATTACCCGCCGTCATACATCCTATAACTATGCAAAGAGTGCGTATCTGCACTACTTATGTGCTGCCCGTCTATGAGGCAGGAAGAGATAAACAGAGGTATTAGTGTCAAAGACAAACTCAACACCGACTAAAAATGAAAGCGTCAGCATGAACGCCTTCAAACAGCCCCGCGCGTTCTACCTTATTTTTTCCATCGAATTATGGGAGCGATTTGGTTACTACGGCCTGCAGGGGATCATGGCAGTCTATCTGGTCAAAATGCTTGGCCTGAGTGAAGCAGACTCCATCACCCTGTTCTCCTCTTTCAGTGCACTGGTTTATGGCTTCGTTGCCATTGGCGGATGGCTGGGAGACAAAGTGCTGGGTTCCAAACGCGTCATTATTCTCGGCGCTCTGGTGCTGGCGCTGGGCTATGCTCAGGTCGCTTATTCCGGTCACGATATTTTCTGGGTTTACATGGGTATGGCGACCATCGCCGTGGGCAGTGGCCTGTTTAAAGCAAATCCCTCCTCTTTGCTTTCAACCTGCTACGAGAAAGATGACCCACGTCTCGACGGCGCTTTCACCATGTACTACATGTCGGTGAACATCGGCTCCTTCTTCTCCATGCTGGCAACGCCGTATCTGGCGGCCAAGTACGGCTGGAGCGTGGCGTTCTCCCTGAGCGTAGTGGGCATGCTTATTACTCTGGTGAACTTTATGTTCTGCCGCCGCTGGGTAAAAGACCACGGCTCAAAACCTGACTTCAAGCCGGTAAACTACGGCAAACTGCTGATGGTTGTGATTGGCGTGGTGGCTCTGGTAGCGATTTCCAGCTTCTTGCTGCACAACCAGTCAATTGCTCGCTGGGCGCTGGCGGTGGTGTCTGTTTGCATCATCTTTATCTTCGGCAAAGAAACGTTCACGCTGCAAGGCCTTGCTCGTCGTAAAATGATCGTCGCGTTCTTGCTGATGCTCGAAGCCATTGTATTCTTCGTGCTCTACAGCCAGATGCCAACGTCGTTGAACTTCTTTGCGATTCACAACGTCAACAATCACCTGCTGGGTATCGATTTTCAGCCTGAGCAATACCAGGCGCTCAACCCGTTCTGGATCATGCTCGCCAGCCCGATTTTGGCCGCCGTTTATGCCAAGCTGGGTAACCGCATGCCGATGCCGCACAAGTTCGCGATTGGTATGGTGTTGTGTTCACTGGCCTTCCTGGTTCTGCCGTGGGGTGCAAGCTTCGCCAATGAAGCCGGTATTGTTTCAGTAAACTGGCTGGTGCTGAGCTATGCGCTGCAAAGTATTGGTGAGCTGATGATCTCGGGTCTGGGTCTGGCGATGGTGGCACAGCTGGTTCCGCAGCGTCTGATGGGCTTTATCATGGGTTCATGGTATTTAACCACCGCGGCCGCGGCGATTATTGCCGGTAAAGTGGCCGCGCTGACCGCCGTGCCATCTGACATCAACGATGCGCATGCGTCACTGGCTATTTACAGCCATGTGTTTATGCAGATTGGCATCGTGACCGGCGTGATTGCTATTTTGATGCTGCTGACGGCCTCCAAGCTGCATCGCATGACGCTTGACCGCGTCAGTGATGATAAAGAGCCACAGCCTAAAGCCGCATTATCCCAGTCCTGATACTGCCGATAATGTGTAATCACCCCGCCCCGCATTGGCGGCGGGGTTTATCGACGTGTTTATTTCTTATCCTCTTTTCCCCTGACCGCCCTCTTCGCAGCAAATTAATCCGCACATTTCGCTCACATACAAAAGCAGAGTCTTAAGGTTGTCGCGAAAATAAGGTAATATTACCCTCCATTAATAACCAACAAGATAAGCCTTGTCATGATTATCAAACCTAAAATTCGTGGTTTTATCTGTACGACCACTCACCCAATCGGCTGTGAAGCCAACGTGCGTGAGCAAATTGCATACGTGAAAGCGCAAGGCAAACTGAAAGACGGGCCAAAACGCGTCCTGGTCATTGGTGCCTCCACTGGTTATGGGCTTGCCTCAAGAATTAACGCCGCGTTTGGTGCAGATGCTGCCACCATTGGGGTGTTCTTCGAAAAACCGGGCAGCGAAAGCAAAACAGGTTCGGCTGGCTGGTACAACTCTGCGGCTTTCGATAAAGCGGCAAAAGAAGAAGGCTTGTATTCAAAAAGCATTAACGGCGATGCATTCTCCAACGAATGCCGCGATACCGTGATCAAACTGATTAAAGAAGACCTGGGTCAAATCGACCTGGTGGTTTATTCATTGGCTTCTCCAGTGCGTAAACTGCCTGATTCAGGCGAGCTGGTGCGTTCTGCGCTCAAGCCAATCGGCGAACCCTATGAGTCAACCGCACTGGACACCAACAAAGACAAGCTGGTCAGCGCCGTGGTTGAGCCGGCCAACGAGCAGGAAATCGCCGACACCATTCAGGTGATGGGCGGTCAGGACTGGGAACTGTGGATGAACGCCCTCGCCGACGCTGGCGTGCTGGCCGATAACGCTAAGTCCGTGGCTTACTCCTACATTGGTACCGAACTGACCTGGCCAATCTACTGGCACGGTACGCTGGGCAAAGCGAAAGAAGACCTCGATCGCGCGGCTCAGGCTATCGACAGCAGACTGAAAGCCAAAGGCGGTTCTGCCAACGTGGCCGTGCTGAAATCAGTGGTTACCCAAGCTTCTGCTGCTATCCCGGTCATGCCACTGTATATCTCTATCGCTTTCAAGATCATGAAAGAGCAAGGTATTCACGAAGGCACTATCGAGCAGATCCAACGTCTGTTCGCGACCAAGCTTTACAATAACTCAGTGCCGGAAACTGACGAGAAAAACCGTCTGCGTCTTGACGACTGGGAACTGCGTGATGAAGTTCAGAAAACCTGTGGCGTTATCTGGTCACAGCTCAATGATGACAACATCTATCAGTTGACCGATTATCAGGGTTACAAAGACGAGTTCCTGCGTCTGTTTGGTTTCGGTCTGAAAGGTGTTGATTACGATGCCGACGTCAGCGCCGAAGCTAAATTCGACGTCATTGAACTGGTCTGATAATTCGCACCTACTGTAGTAGGTGAGATAAGAAAGGGGGAACATAATGATTATGTTCCCCCTTTTTTTATTCTTCCGGCTCCTGTCGCAGATAAAAGTCACTCACCGCACGATAGGCCTGAAGGCGATTTTTCTCCATCAGCATCATGTGGGTACTTTCGCCGATTTCGACCCAGCGCCTGATGGGTGCCTGTGTGAACGAGGTGAAATAGTCACTCATTATGCGCAGCGGTACATCGGCATCCCATTCACCGTGCACCAACAGCACCGGTCGGGCAACGTCCTGCGGTCGATAAAACGGCTTGCCCACCGCCCAGAAGTCACGCACGTCCTGAACCGGACCGCTCACCGCGCGCAAAACGGCAGGCGTTGATTCCAGACTCTGCGGGTCCTCTGCCAGCGTTTGCTTTGCCCAGGCCTCAAACCAACCCTCGGGGATCAACCCATCGCGATGCTCCGCCGGCGCGGCGGCCAGCCAGTTGGCTTTCCCCTGCGCGACGGGAATAAGCCGATAAGCACCGATTTTACCCCCGTTGTCGATGCGCATCGGCCCCGAGTTAAGCCACTGCGGTGCCAGCACCACCAGCTTGTTAACCTTATCGTTATAGCGGCTGGTAAAGGCACCTGCCACGCTGCCCCCCCACGACATGCCAAAGATTTGCACCCGTTCGAGTTGATGCTTTTCCCTCACCCAATCAACCACCTGATTGAGGTCACGGATGCCAATTTCCGTACCGTACAGCGGAGGATTTTCTTCGGCAGGCAGCGACATTTCAGCAGGACGGGTTGAATGGCCGTATCCACGCACATCCAGTGCATAAACGTTCAGCCCGCTTAATGCCAAATAGTCGATGAACGACATGCCGTTATAGCGTACGTCATACAGGCTTCCGGACGAATAGCTCGCGCCATGAACCATCACCAGTGTATTATCGGCGTTGAACGTCTCAAGGTCGGCCAGACGACGATGGCGTATATGCAATAAGATCTCCGTTGTATCACTGTTGATGGTAAAACGATCGCTAACCAGTGAGTCAACGTCAGGCCGTATCGCCGTTGAGTAAGTATGTGTCATTTTTGCTCCAAATAATCTTGTTGTTCAATAGGATAAATTTGTTAACGGTACTGCCAACTGAACTGTTCGTCTTCTCGATACACCCGGCCTACCGACGTACCGGCAAAGTGAGTGCTAAACCACAAGGCACCGCTGTCGGCGGCGAATTCAAGCCCCCAACGCCGTGAAGCCGAGGCCTGTGCGGGAAATTCGCAGTAGCGGGTGTTCCATTCGGTGTTGTAAACCTGCAGTGGGTGGTGCATCAGATCACCGGCAAAAAACGCCACGTCGCCGCCAGACTCAATGCTTATCGACATATGGTCGATGCTGTGACCCGGCGTGGGAATAAAGCGCACGCCGTTAAGCACTTCACCGCCCTCTTTGCCAATCAGTTTGACGAGTCCGGCCTTTATCAGTGGCAAAATGCTGTCTTCGTAAACGCCGAGGCTTGTACGGTTAACCTCATTGTGGCTGGCGGTGCTGGCGTAGTAACGGGCCTCAATGGCAGAAAAGAGGTAGGTCGCATTGGGAAATGTGGGCACCCATTTGCCGTCAACCTGTTGGGTATTCCAGCCCACGTGGTCAACGTGTAAATGGGTTAACAACACATAGTCAATTGACTCTGGCGACACGCCAAGACTGGCAAGCCGAGTCAAAAAATCGGTATTCAGATGATGAAAAATGGGCGCATTAGGCCGCTCCTTTTCATTTCCTGATCCGGCGTCGATAAGCAATGTGTACTCGGGCGACTGTACCAGCCAGCTGTGAATGCTCTGCCTCAGGTGTTCGCCGTCGGCCTGCAGGTCATGCTCCGTTGACTTGTCGCAGTAGTCGGCGAACTGCTCAGCATTAAAATCTCGGTTAAACAACTCTTGTGGTGATCCTCCCTGCAAACTCATTTCAGAAATACGGGTAATGCGTAAATCTCCTACCAGATAGGATAATTGCGCTTCGCTCATGATGGTTGCCTTCACTTGTTTTGTTAGTGAAAGCATCGTATAAATAACCCACTCATTACTCAAATCGATGCCAATCATGACCACTATCGACCATTTCAATTTACGTAATTTTGACCTCAACCTGCTGATTGCTTTTGATGCAATGATGGAAGAGTTAAATGTGACCCGCGCCGCAGCACGGCTGAAGATCCAGCAGCCTGCCATGAGCCATTCGTTAAAAACACTGCGTATGCTATTTGGCGATCCGCTGTTTGTCCGCGTTGGGCAAAGTATGCAGCCTACTAGCCGCGCGCGAAGCCTCAGCCTACGTATCCGGCCCGTGCTGCAAAAAGCCGAGGATGCGCTGGCGTTCACCGAAGGGTTTGATTCAACCACTGCTCAACGCCTGTTTCGCGTCGGCTGTTCTAGTGAACTGGCGGTGCATCTACTGCCAATGCTGATGGTCGATTTGCAGCGTAATGCGCCCGGACTCAAGATTGTTGCCCGCCACGTGGAGCGTAAAAATATCAGGGCGGTTCTCGACAGTGGCGAAATAGACCTGGCGGTTGGCTGCTTTGGCGAACAGGGCCAGTGGCACAGCAGTGAAGCACTTTTTAACGAACAGCTCACCTGCTGCTTTAATCCAAAGTTATTGCCGTTTAGCGCACCCATTGGCCGACAGGACTACCTCACCCAACCTCATGCGCTGATATCGTTTAACGAAACGCTGATGGGATGCATTGAAGGGGCATTTAACCGCGCCGGTGCCACCTTGAATGCCATTTTTGCGGCACCGAACTTTCTCACGCTGCTGTCATTTGCCGAACATTCGCCGGTGCTAGTGACACTGCCAAAAAGAATTGCCCAGCGCTACAGTGCGGCATTTAATCTCGCGTGCAGCCCGGTACCGTTAGAATTAGAGGAGTTTCCGAATGTCCTGGTGTGGCCCGCTCATGCCGATAGTGATCCGGCCATAATGTGGCTGCGCGACAAGATAAGCTGTGTGATGAAAACTATTGAAACCACTCTGTAAGCATTTTTGACAAAAAATGCGGATATTTTGCATTACGGCCCAGTATTTGCTTATTCGTTTTGTTATATTTAATTCATACCTACGTTCACCAGGAAGGCCATCATGGAAAAACGCAAAGTCCTGGATGAAGGACGTCAGTTAAAACGCCTCAATGCAGAAACCCGCAAGCTTTCGCACGTGCACAAATGGTTTGCCATTGTCGCCGCGCTTGACTGCATGTTGGTATTTTTCTATGACCGTGATATGCGTAATATTATTTTCTCCGGCGGCGTTTGCATCGTCTGCACCTATCTGTGGCTTGAAGGCCGCATGAAGTCGCGCGCCTACCGCCGTGAATATCGCGAAAAACACGCGAATCCTCCTACGCCTCCCCCGCTCTAACTTGCCGGTTTGATTCAGGAGCCAGCAGTGGCTCGCAGCATCAACATTTACCCTCTTTAACACCTGCAGGAAAAGGTCCTAAAGCGACGTAAAAAACATCATTATTAGCGGCATCAATAATGCTAGCGGCCTTATTAAATCATTCCATTAGCCGAGGCAGGGTTTTTACCGCAAACTCTTTGTAAGCTGGAAAACGGCAACTTATCAATAGGTTTTGAAAGCCTTCCCCTACACTTTTTTGGGTGACCTTCAGGTCATACGTATAAATTATGTCAACATTTTCTGGTATTTGGGTTCCACTGGTTACACCTTTCAATCAGGGCGAAATTGATTTCGCTGCGCTGTCGTCTTTGTGTCATCACGTGATGAAACAAGGCGTGGCGGGCGTTGTTGTGTGCGGCACCACGGGTGAAGCCCCCATGCTCAGCGAAGAAGAACAGTTGCAGGTGCTCGACGCGGTGCTTAACGTCGTCCCGGGCGAGAAAGTGATGATGGGCCTTTCAGGTACACATCTGCCGAGCGTGCAGGCGATGCAGCAGGCCATTACCCAGCGACCGATTGCCGCTATTTTACTGCCGGCTCCTTACTATATTCGCCCTTCGCAGGCCGCACTCGAAGTCTGGTTTACCGAACTGGCTGACAAGTCCAGCGTGCCCATCGTGGTGTATAACGTGCCTTATCGCACCGGCATCCACCTTGAGCTGGAGACGCTGCGACGCCTGGCCAAACATCCGCGCATTGTGGCTATCAAGGACTGCGGCGGCAGCCATGATCTCACCTGTTCACTCATCGCCGACGGCGAGCTTGACGTTATGTCCGGTGAAGACGGGCAGATTCTCTCGACACTGTGCATGGGCGGCACAGGGGCTATTGCGGCCTCGTCGCATATTTTCCCGGAAAAGTTTGTGGCCTTGGTGAAACAAGTTGAAGCGGGTGATTTAAACGCGGCGCGCAAAAATTTCTTTGAACTCATGCCAATGATCCGCCTGATGTTCTCTGCCCCGAATCCGGCGGCGATTAAATTTGCCCTGTCGCTCGACGGCATGATGAAAAACGAACTGCGTGCACCGCTGCTGCCTGCGCCGGTCAACGTTGAAGAAGCGGTTAAGGATTACCTCAACAGCGTCAGCAGATAGCGTATAATATAAACAATCACCTCTTTTTACGATTTAGTTCCTGACAATTGCCCTGCCCCCCACTAGGATAGGGCCAACTTATCAGACGGAGTTTGTATGAAACTTTATTATAAACCAGGTGCTTGTTCGCTTTCTCCTCACATCGTTTTGCGTGAGGCCGGTATTGATTTCACTATCACCCGCGTTGATTTGGCCACCAAAAAAACCGAGCAGGGTGATGACTTCTTCCAGGTCAATCCTAAAGGACAAATCCCGACGCTGTTACTTGATGACGGCACCATACTCACTGAAGGCGTGGCGATTGTTCAGTACATTGCGGATCAGAAACCTGACCGCCAACTGCTGCCGGAAGTGGGTTCGCTGGCGCGCTATCATGCACTTGAGTGGCTCAACTACGTGGCGACCGAACTGCATAAAGGCTTTAGCCCGCTGTTCAATCCTAAAACGCCTGATGAGTTTAAAGTCGTGACCCGCGAAGCACTCGACAAAAAATTTGCCTACGTTAATTCTTCATTGAAAGGTAAGCAGTTCCTGCTCGGTAACCGCTTTAGCGTGGCCGATGCTTATCTGTTTACGGTCATGGGTTGGGCAAAAGCGTTGAAATTTGACCTGTCTGCACTCAGTGATCTGAATGAGTATCTTGACCGCGTAGCATCACGCCCAGCGGTTGACGCCGCCTTGGTGGCTGAAGGCCTGAAGTAATATCTTCATTTAGCCCTTTCCCCCCTTGCGGGGTAAGGTGGGGGTGGGGAAGCAAGCGACTGAGAAATAAAATTTTTCTCCACCCCGCAAGTTCCCCCCTCTTTCTGCTTTTCACCCACCAAAGCGTGAAAAATCAGCCAACGTTTAGCTTAAAGCTTAACCGCCGGGAAGTGATGACCAGGATTAACAATCTTGTCCTGCGCGGCCACAACCTGTAGCTCATACTCCCCCATCGAATGGGTTGCCAGCATGACTTCATACACTGCGGCCGTTACGTGCTCTAACGCTTTATCCAGCGCCTCGCCCTTCAGCAAGTCCACCAGCAACAGTCCGCTGGTTAAATCGCCTACGCCAACCGGCTGACGCACGCCAAAATCAACCAATGGGCGATGAATGTGCCAGGCTTCTTCGGCGGTGACCAGCAGCATTTCAAAACGATCGCTGTGATATCCGGCGCGGCTCAGATGCTTGATAAGCACCACTTTTGGCCCTTTGGCGATCAGTTCACGCGCCGCCGCCACCGACTCTTCAACGTTGCTGACGGTGCAACCGCTGAGCATTTCCAACTCCAGCAGGTTTGGCGCAATTATATCGCAGTTCACCAACGCCAGCTTGCAGTGAAACTCGGCTACGCCAGGCGCAACAATGCAGCCCTTTTCAGGGTGCCCCATTACCGGGTCACAAAAATACCACGCGTTGGGATTCGCTTCTTTCACCTGTTTAACAATCTGCAGAATGTGTTCGCCCTGCTCTGCAGAACCGATGTATCCACTGAGCACCGCATCGCAGTCTTTTAGACGGTCAATTTCGGCGATTCCGCGCACAATGTCAGTCAGATGACTGGCTGGCAT
Source organism: Rouxiella sp. S1S-2 (assembly GCF_009208105.1). Lineage (NCBI taxonomy): Bacteria > Pseudomonadati > Pseudomonadota > Gammaproteobacteria > Enterobacterales > Yersiniaceae > Rouxiella > Rouxiella sp. S1S-2. The sequence goes on along the minus strand of NZ_WFKL01000001.1, from coordinate 1,972,468 downwards.
CACGCAACCGGTCCAATGGCCGTATTGCGTATGGTTGGAGAACTGAACGGTATTCAGCGGCCAAACGTTTGCGCCCATGCGGCGCATAGGAAACTCTGCCGCGCTGTTGCCTGCGTGACCAAAAACGGTGTGGGATTGAATCGAGAGAATATTTTTCATGCTGGGTCCGATGCCGACGTCATCAGCAATGATGGCGCAACGGGTAAGTGATATAACCCACGGGCGCAGAGGTTGAGCGCGCCCGTGAGTGGATTCAGTGAATTATTTCCAGACTGCCAAGCAGTAGTTCTTCTTGCCTCGGCGCAGCAGCGTGTAGCGATCAAACAGACGATCGTTGGCGCTGAATTTGTATTCAGGGTCAGCCTGTTTCTCACCGTTCACTACCACAGCATTGGACGTAATCGCGGTACGGGCACGGCCTCGGGAAGGCTCCAGCTCGGAGGTAACCAGCGCATGCTGCAAGTCAGCGTCACCTTCCAGCTCGATGGTCGGCATGCCGTCCTGCGCCAGTTGGGCGAAGTCAGCCTCGGTCATGTCACTCAGTGACCCGGAGAACAGGCTCGCGGTAATACGACGTGCCGCCGCCAGGCCCTCCTCTCCGTGCACCATGCCAGTAACCAGTTCGGCCAGCACGTACTGCGCGCGCGGTGCCTTACCGCTGTTTTTGTCTTCTTCTTCCAGCACGTTAATATCTTCGAGGCTCATGAACGTAAAGAATTTCAGGAAGCGGTAAACGTCGGCATCGGCGGTATTAATCCAGAATTGGTAGAACTTGTACGGACTGGTTTTCTTCGGATCCAACCACACCGCGCCGCCTTCGGTTTTACCAAATTTGGTGCCATCGGCTTTGGTGATAAGCGGTACCGTCAGGCCAAATACCTGCTTTTGGTGCAGACGACGGGTCAGGTCAATACCAGAGGTGATGTTGCCCCACTGGTCAGAGCCGCCGATTTGCAGCTCAACCTGATGCAGACCATACAGAGAAGAGAAATCGTAGCCCTGCAACAGGTTATAGGAGAATTCGGTGAAAGAGATGCCGCTGTCGTCACGGTTAAGGCGCTGCTTCACCGCTTCTTTGTTAATCATCTGATTCACAGAGAAATGCTTGCCGATATCCCGCAGGAAAGTCAGCACGTTCATGCCGCCAAACCAGTCGTAGTTGTTGGCAGTGATAGCGCTGTTCTCACCACAGCTAAAGTCCAGGAATGGCGAAACCTGCTGACGGATTTTTTCAACCCACTCATTCACAGTTTCGTTTGTGTTCAGCTTACGTTCGCTGGCTTTAAAGCTTGGGTCGCCAATAAGACCCGTTGCGCCCCCGACCAGAGCCACCGGCTTGTGGCCGTCGAGCTGGAAGCGTTTCAGGCACAGCAAAGGCACCAGATGGCCCAAATGCAGACTATCGGCGGTAGGATCGAAACCGCAATAGAGTGCAATTGGCCCTTGCGCCAGTCGCTCTGCTAACGCTTTTTCGTCCGTAACCTGGGCAATTAACCCCCGCTCCTGCAATTGTTGAATCAAGTTGCTGCTGGCCATCAAAAACTCCATCAATTCTGGGAAATAGTTTATCGAAATTAATAGTGCAAAAAAACGCGCCGACACCCTCTGCGGAGAGTATCCACGCGTTTGTCACGTAAGAGACATAGAATAAAGCGCTCGCGAGGCAAGCGCTAGGTTTTCAGACAACTTTTAGCGGCTTACGGGGCGAGACGGTCTATTTTCCAACCCGTTGTCGGGGAATTGACGTCACTGGCGCCTTCGCGCTGATAAATAAAGCGGTCATGCAGGCGATGTTCGCCACCCTGCCAAAACTCCATAGAGTCAAATTTAACGCGGAAACCGCCCCAGAAGCTCGGCAACGGCACCTCGCCCTGACTGAATTTCTGCTTAAGCTCAAGGAATTTGCTTTCAAGAATTCCGCGCGCCGAGATGCGCGTTGACTGCTGGGAAACCCAGGCGCCAATCTGACTGTCTTTTGGACGACTGGTGAAATACTTCATCACGTCCAGCGTAGGTAAACGCTCGGCCTGACCCAACACGATGACCTGACGGTCAAGCATGTGCCACGGGAAAAGTAGGCTAATGCGCGGATTCACCGCCAACTGCTGGGCCTTACGACTGCCTAGGTTGGTAAAGAACACCATTCCTTTTTCATCAAAGTGCTTGAGTAGCACGATGCGTTGATAAGGCTGACCGTTTTCATCCACCGTCGCCACGCACATGGCGGTCGGGTCAGGCAGCTTGGCCTCGCACGCCTGCTTGAGCCACCGCTCAAACAGCGGCAGCGGCTCAGCCGTCAAATCTTTGCGGCGCAGACCACCGCGAATATATTCACGTCGCAAGTCTGCGACATCAAATTCACTATTTTCAGCCATATAGAGTCAACACACAGTAATGAATGGGATGCGTTTATTTTGCTCCACTGTTCAGCAGATCACAATCATTGATGATGACGTCATCACCACGTTGCACCAGTGCCGCATTCCCTTTAGACCAGAAAGTATAATGGCCGTCGCTGTAGCGCGTGCCTGAGGCCGCCTCTACCTGCGGCAGGTGCAGCTGGATACCGTCGAGCACCAGTGAAACCTCACGCGCCGGTTTGTTGAGCGTGACGGTCAACGGCGTAGTGCCGCAGGTGTAATGGAGTACAGCTTTATCAGACTGTGCGGGTTTATGGTCCATCAGGCTACAACCCGAGAGCGCAACACCCGCCAGCGCCAGCAGCGCCGTTTTTATTTTTATATCCATAGACTCTTTCCCCTGTTTTATACGCCGAAAAGGCAGGTCAATCGTCGGTTATCTTAGCCTACTGGCGGGGAGTGTTTGAAAAAACCGGATAAATCGCACCCAGTACAGTCTCACGGCTGGCACCGGTGACCGAAGGCAGGTTGCCGGGCTTGCCAGAGAGCGTGCGAAATGCCAGCCAGGCAAAGGCCAGCGCCTCCATGTCGTCACCGCTGACGCCAAACGCATCGGTGCTGCTCACCTCGGTACCCGGCAGCATGGCCGACATTCGTGCCATCACTAACGGATTACGCGCACCGCCGCCGCACACCAACAGCCTGTCGCAACCTCCCGCAAGCTGTACCTGCTCGGTAATGCTGGTAGCCGTCAGCTCGGCTAGCGTCGCCTGCACGTCCTCAGGCGAGAGTGGATGCACCTGCGCCAGCTGTTTATCAAGCCAGGACTGATTAAAATACTCACGCCCGGTGCTTTTAGGTGCAGGCTCTGAGAAATAGGGGTCGGCAAGCATGTGCTGTAGCAGAGTCAGGTCGACGTGCCCTTCGCTGGCCCATTCAGCATTCTGGTCGTAAGGGCGTTGCTTATGTTGCCAAATCCAGGCGTCCATTAGCATGTTACCTGGGCCAGTATCATAGCCGCGAATCGGCTGTCCTGGCAGCAGCAAAGACAGATTGGCGATGCCACCAATGTTAAGGATCATCCGCCGCTCGGTAGGGTGCGCCAACAGCGCTTGATGAAAAGCGGGAACCAACGGTGCACCCTGCCCGCCCCAGGCCATGTCGCGGCGGCGAAAATCACCAATGGTGGTGATACCGGTCATCGCCGCAATGCGATTATTGTCGCCGAGCTGCATGGAAAAAGGGGTGTCGCCCTTGGGCTGGTGCCACACGGTTTGTCCGTGACAGCCTATCGCCGTCACTTCTTCAGCGGCAATGCCCGACTGCTTTATAAGACCTAGCACGGCTTCAGCAAATAGCTGCCCCAGCTGGGCGTCCAGCTCACCCACCTGCGCCAGCGTTACCGCCTGCCCCTGACACATACCGAGCACTGCATCTTTAATTGCCTGAGGTATGGGATGCAGATAACTTGCCTGCTGAGCCACCATCCGCTCATCAATTGCCGCCAGAACCACATCAACACCATCAAGGCTGGTGCCGGACATAACGCCAATATAACGGCCTGACTTCATTGATAGCATCTTTTGAACTCCCTCAGAAAAGCGGTAAGGATAGACGTTTAATAAAACAGAACTCTTCCAGCAACGCTATGTTTTACTTTGTCTTTTATCCGAGATATGCGACCTGCGTGCGTTTTTTGTCTGCGAAGTCGTCGCGCAGGCTGTCACAAAGAAATGATTTAGACCGGTTATTTTTTTGCTAATCTCGCAAAATTAAACCAACGTTTATTATTAGTTGATAGGCGTGTCTATAAGATAATCACCAGTTTGAGTTATGATAGTAGCTGACGCTATCTACAATGATGTTGAACTGTGTCCCGATTTCAAACGTCGAAGCGCCAGCAACGTCGGCGTGTAATTAAACAGGAGCTTTTTTATGATCAAGCGTATTCTCATCGTCGCTCTGATGGGCACTTCCCTCGCGGGTTGTGTTAGCGACAACGCACTGTCGGGCAATGTTTACTCAGCCTCTCAGGCGAAACAGGTTCAGTATGTAACTTACGGCACGCTGGTCTCTGTGCGTCCGGTACAAATTCAAGGTGGCGACGAAAACAACGTGATCGGCGCAATCGGCGGGGCTGTGTTAGGTGGCTTCCTCGGTAACACCATCGGCGGTGGCGCAGGCCGCAGCCTCGCAACGGCGGGCGGTGCTGTAGCCGGTGCTGTAGCGGGCCAGGGCGTTTCAAGCGCATTGAACCGCTCTAACGGCGTTGAGCTTCAGGTCCGTAAAGACGATGGCAACACCATCATGGTGGTGCAAAAAGCCGACAGCAATACCAAATACTATGTTGGCCAACGTGTCAGCATGGCGAGCAGCGGCAGCACCATTACCGTTTCTCCAAGCGTTTAACACCCCCGCAAGCATTGCTCGTCTTGACTGTAGACGTACGTTGTAGACAAAAGACGGGCACAAAAAAATCGGAATCCCTGGTAACAAGGTTCCGATTTTTTTTCAAACTCATATTCAAAGCAGCCAAAAAACGTGCGCGTTGCTGTTTGCTATCGTTAAGGTTTGTTCTGCAATGAAGAAATATTTTTTTCTAATCTGGCCAGCATTTCAAGCAGCAGAGTGATATCGGTAGAGGACATACCCGATAAAATTTCCTTGCGAGTATCGGTAATCACCGTTTCCATCTGATTGATGATAGGTGCAGCCTCGTCTGTCAGTTTAATACGTTTAGCGCGACGATCGCTGGCGCAGGTCTGACGGGTTATCAACCTCTTCTCCTCAAGTTGATCCAGCGTTCTGACCAAAGAGGGCTGTTCAATACCAATCGCCTTCGCCAACTGAATTTGTGACTGCTCAGGCGGCAACATATTGATGTTATGCAAAGTAACCCAATGCGTTTGCGTCAGCTCCAACGGCTTAAGTCGGTCGTCAATCAACGCACGCCAGACACGAACTAATCGTGCGAGATCTGACCCAAGATTCGATTCCAATGCACTCTCCTTATAATTAGCATGCTAAGATAACTCCCCAGAGTTTAGCTTAGTTCTCTTGTATTTAATCGTAAAATTACGAATCAAAAAACGTAATACCTTATACAATTAATCTGAGACGTGTGCCCCAAATGCCAATACGCACTTAGAAGCAGGTTATTTATAACACAACCCGATGCAGAGATTAATATTGTGATTGCCCAAATGTTCCATTCTGGTCCTTTTCTCCAAGATCTTGTCCTGGGTGCCTCCCTTTATTTCCCTCCTATTTTTAAAGCTTTTTTACTTGGGCTACTCATTTGGCTATTAATTCATCATCTGCTGCGGGACTGGATCTATTCTGGTGAGATATGGCATCCGACGTTGATGGATTTATCTCTATTTGTCATTTCAATATGCGCTGCACTGTTTCTTATCGTGAACGAGTAAAAAAAGATGAAATTTAAGACAATTAAATATTTTTCAACGATAGCGGTGGTTGCCGTCGCACTCTGTGCTGGTTGGTTGATGTGGAACTATTACATGCAGTCGCCGTGGACGCGTGATGGAAAAGTTCGCGCCGAATTAGTTGATATCACACCAGAAGTGTCCGGAAGAATCACCGATATTACGGTTCATGACAATCAATATGTCCATGTGGGAGAGGTTCTGTTTAAGCTTGACCCGGTGCCTTTCCAAATTGCGGTCGATAACGCACAGGCCTCGGTAGACAAAGCACAGGCCGACGTTGACAAGGCGAACCATGAGGCGCTACGCAGGCAAAAGCTGGGACGCGAGGTTATCTCCAGCGAGTCTCTGGATCAGTCCGTTCTGGAAGCCAAGTCAATGCAGGCGAGTCTTGCCTCTGCCCGGGCTGCGCTAGAACAGGCGCGCTGGAATTTAAGCAAAACCACAATATTTGCCCCAACAGACGGCTTTATCACTAACCTTCAGGCTCGCAAAGGTAACTATGCCTCCACGGGAACGCCCTTAGTCGCGCTCATCGATGCACATTCGTTTTATGTTTTAGGCTATTTCGAAGAAACAAAACTTAAACACATCAACGTCGGGAATCAGGCCGATATTATTTTGTATAACGGCAATATTCCACTTAAGGGGCAGGTTGAAAGTATTGGCCGAGCCATATATGACCAGAGCGTAGAAAGCTCAACCGGCTTATTACTTGATGTAAAACCGAATGTGCCGTGGGTGAGACTGGCGCAGCGCGTTCCGGTGAGAATAAAAATTGAGAATATACCGCTGAATTTGGTTTTAGTGGCGGGCACGACCTGCACAATTTCAATTCATTATTAAGGCAAACGCGTGAATCTCTCGTGGCTGGAATGGAAAAATACGCTGTGGGGTAAAGCAACGGCGGCTCAGTGGCGCTATGCGTTGCGTAATTCTATCGCCATGTGTCTCGCGCTGTGGATTGCCTTTGTGCTGGAGCTTGACGAACCTTACTGGGCACTGACCTCGGCCGCCGTGGTCAGTTTTCCCACCGTCGGTGGCGTGATAAGCAAAAGTATTGGCCGCGTGTTCGGCAGCGTACTCGGCGCGTCGGCGGCGGTCCTGATTGCCGGACACTGCCTCAATGATCCTTGGCTGTTCACGCTCTTTATTGCGGCGTGGTTAGGCTTGTGCACCTACGTGTCAAACCTCTATCAAAACAATGTCTCTTACGCCTTTGCGCTGGCCGGATACACGGCGGCCATCATCGCCTTCTCAACGGTTAACGTCACCGACACCGGCACCATTTTCGATATCGCGCAGGCTAGGGTTTGCGAAGTCATTACCGGAATTTTGTGCGGCGCCTTTATGATGATGGTGCTGCCCAGCACCTCCGACGGCGATGCGCTGCTGACGTCGCTGCGCAAGATGCATGTGCAACTGCTTGAGCACGCGCAGCTGCTGTGGCGCAGTGAAGTGACCCATCAGATCCGCGTGTCGCATGAAGGGGTAATCAATCAGATTCTGACACTGAATCTGCTACGCATTCAGGCATTCTGGAGTCACTACCGACTGCGCCAGCAGAATAATTTACTCAACTACCTGCTGCACCAGCAGCTGCGGCTGACCAGCTATATTTCCAGCCTGCGCAGGATGATGCTCAATTGGCCTAACCCACCCGAAAACCTTAATCAGGTTTTGGCTACGTTGCTCGAGCAGCTCCGCGAGCCTGATATGACGCAATATCAGTTAGCAAAAACCCTGACGCTTATTCGTCCACAGGATCCGGCCGACTACCGGCACCACGCATTTTGGCAGCGTCTACGCGATTTCTGCTGGCTTTATCTGCGCACCGAACACCTGTTACAGCAGGTCGAAAATGCCAATTTGGTTGCCGTGGAGCAGATACGAGCGCCGAAGGTCAGCCGCCTGACTCGCCACGCTGACAGCTACGAAGCAGCTTACAGCGGTTTTCGCACCTTTATTTGCATCGTGATTGCCTGCGCCTACTGGATTAACACGCAGTGGGATTCCGGCGCAGCGGGCGTGACTCTGGCGGCCATCGGCTGCGTGCTTTATTCCTCCACCGCCTCCCCCATCAACAGCATCACCCTGCTAACCAAGTCACTGGTTTTGCTGTTTATTAGCTGCTACATCCTGAAGTTTGGCCTGATGGTACAAATCAACGACTTTTGGCTATTTTGCGCCTTTTTATTGCCGATGCTCACCACCATGCAGCTGTGCAAATTGCAGTTGAAACGCTATGCCGCCCTTTGGGGACAGCTTATCGTGTTTGGTGGATCGTTTTTGGCGGTGACGAATCCCCCCACCTACGACTATCAATCCTTTATCAATGACGGGCTGGCAAAAATAGCCGGCATCATGCTGGCGGGAATAGCCTTTCAGGTGTTACGCCCCAGCTCGGACCAGCGCAAAAGCCGCCGCCTGATCCGCGCGCTGCGCCGTGATTTTATCGACCAGCTCAGCCGCAGGCCGCAGCTTTCACACTTGCAGTTTGAATCGCTGATTTACTATCGCGTCAACCTGCTTAACCAGAGCCAGGATCAGCTCTCTCGCACCTGGCTCCTGCGCTGGGGCGTGGTATTGCTCAACTGTAGCCACATCGTGTGGCAGCTGAGAGAGTGGGAAACGCGGTCAAATCCACTGTCCAAAGTGCGGGATATCTGTATTCACTGCCTGAAGGGGATTATGACCGAACGCGGAGTCAGTCATCAGCGCCTCGAGGCGAGCCTGGCCGAGCTGCAGCGTATTAGCGAGGTACTGGCGCGCCATCCGGATGCTTCTGCGCGCCAGTTGGCGGGCGTTATCTGGCGTCTTTATTGCTCGCTTTCACAGTTGCAGTCGGCGATAAATATTGAGGACGTGACAACAGGCCCTAGCGAGCCTGCGCCCAAACCTGCCTGATACTTTTTACGGTACGTCGTAACCTAACGCCGCCTTGCGAATGCGGAACCACTGCTGGCGGTCAAGATTAAGCGATAATGCCTCCCACGCGGAGACAACACGCTCAATCTTACCGGTGCCAAGGATAGGCAGTGGCTTTGAAGGTAAACGCATAATCCAGGCGTAAATGACCTGATCGATAGTCAGCGCACCGACCTCTTCGGCCACTTTTTGCAGCTCGTCGCGCAATGGCTTGAACTCTGCATCATTAAATATCCGTCCCTGCCCCAGACAGGACCAGGCCATGGGGTGGATGCGCGCCTGCTGGCAACTATCCAAAGTACCGTCAAGGATAGCCGGCTGGTGTATCGGTGAAATCTCGACCTGATTGGTCACCAGTGCAAACGGCAGCCTAGATTGCAGCAGTTGAAACTGTGCGGGTGTGAAGTTTGACACGCCAAAATGTTTCACTTTACCACTTTGATGCAGCGCGATAAGACCCTCTGCGGTATCGTCCGCGTCCATCAGCGGATCGGGACGGTGGATAAGCAGTAGGTCAAGATAATCGGTGTGCAAATTCACCAGCGAGCGCTCTGCCTGCGCAACAATGTAGGCTTTATCGGTAATGTAGTGGCCGATGCGATTACCCGGGGCGGCGGTGGTTGAAATGCCACATTTACTCACCAACTGCATCTTCTCACGCAGCGCCGGCTTCAATTTCATCGCCGCACCAAAGGCAGCCTCACACTGATAGTTTCCGTAAATGTCGGCATGATCGGCGGTAGTCATTCCCAACTCGACGTGCTGCTCGATAAAGGCCAACAGTTGTTGCGCTGTCATGCCCCACTCCATCAACCGCCAATATCCACAGATCATCGTGGAAAATTCCGGTCCTTGCGGTGCAATGCGCGTACGTTGTTCCATGCGATTTATTTCCTTATCTCGTTATTTAGCAGCAAGCATAGCTGCTTTCGGCAATTTTTTATTGATTTAAAAGGGATTTTAAAACAGAGAAGGCTGTTCAGGGGCGGGATCGTCAGAAGGCTTGGTCGCGCGTTTCAAACGCAGATAACGCTGGTGACAGAGCCGCAGTACGTGACGCTTTTCGACATCATTCATGTTCATCCAGCCAAAACGCTCCTCGCGGCTGCGAAAGCAACCACGACAAAAACCGTTAGGACCTGCCTGACATACACCACGGCACGGGCTGGGGATGTCAAAAAACTCAAGCTGCTGAGCCAAAATTCCTCCGCCTTAGTAAATATAAAGGATAAATAATTAACAAGTTGGATACATTTTATACCAGATCGACAGAAGTGATGCATCTCTACGTAGCAAAATGAGCTATCGAATGCGGGTCGGGTTGACCTAGACTGATCGGTCTATTAACGTGTAGGGATTATTCAGTAATCGACTAGTCTAATTTTTAGAGAAAGGATTAACCATGACCCAGCTTTTTACCCCCCTCATCGTCGGCAATAAAACCTTACCTAATCGCGTATTCATGGCACCGTTAACCCGCTTGCGCAGTATTGAACCGGGTGATATCCCGACGCCACTGATGGGCGAGTACTATGCTCAACGTCATAGTTCCGGGCTGATTATAACCGAAGCAACGCAGGTTTCTTTCCAGGCGAAAGGCTATGCCGGTGCACCGGGTTTGCACACGCCTGAGCAAACCGCCGCGTGGAAAAAAATTGTTGCGGGTGTTCATGCTAAAGGGGGCAATATTGCCGTGCAGCTTTGGCACGTAGGCCGTATTTCGCACACCAGCCTGCAGCCCGGTAATCTGGCGCCGGTCGCGCCTTCTGCTATTGCCGCAGGCACCCGCACCAGCCTGCGTGACGAACATGGCAATGCGGTTCGTGAAGATTGTTCAACGCCACGCGCACTTGAAATTGGTGAAATTCCGGGCATTGTTAATGACTTCCGTCAGGCGGCCGCTAATTCTCGCGAAGCAGACTTTGACTATATCGAACTGCACGCCGCCCACGGCTATTTGCTGCACCAGTTCCTGTCACCGGCCTCAAACGTGCGTGAAGACCAGTACGGCGGCAGCATTGAAAACCGCACTCGCCTGACGCTGGAAGTGGTTGACGCCACCGTGGCTGAAATCGGCGCTGAGCGCGTAGGCATTCGTATTTCACCGATGGGCCCATTCAACGGCCTGGACAACGGTGAAGATCAAGAAGCCGCGGCAGTCTATCTACTGGATGAGCTGAACAAGCGCAACCTGGCGTATCTACACATTTCAGAGCCAGATTGGGCAGGCGGCAAGGCTTATACCGAGGAATTCCGTAAAGTTATTCGCCAGCACTACAAAGGCGTAATTGTCGGCGCGGGTGCCTACACCGCTGAGAAAGGTGAAGAACTGATTGAGAAAGGGTACATCGACGCCGTTGCTTTCGGCCGCAGCTATATCGCTAACCCAGACCTGGTTGAGCGTTTAAAAAGTCATGCCCCATTGAACGCCCCACAGCCAGAATCTTTCTACGGCGGCGGCGCACAGGGTTATACCGACTACCCAACGCTGTAAGGCATCCCCTTTTTATTTCCACGTTGATTACAGACTGCGCTGTTGGGCGCAGTCCTAAAGACAAAGCAATTTCATTCAGTTAGTCTAGTATTCAAGAGATTTTAACTGGAAATCAGAGGAAATTATGCGTTTACTCCATACCATGCTCCGCGTTGGCGACATGCAGCGCTCGATTAAATTTTACACTGAAGTGCTGGGCATGCGCGTACTGCGCACCAGTCAAAATACCGAATACAAATATGATTTGACCTTCGTTGGCTATGAAGACGAAAGCAAAGGTGCGGTCATTGAATTGACTTACAACTACGGCGTTGACAGCTATGACCACGGTACCGCATTCGGTCACCTGGCGCTGGGCGTTGATGACGTGGCACAAACCTGCGAAGACATTCGCAACGCGGGCGGCAGCGTAGTGCGTGAGGCAGGCCCGGTTAAAGGCGGCTCCACCATTATCGCCTTCGTTGAAGACCCAGACGGCTACAAAATCGAGCTTATCGAGTCCAAACACGCCGGTCAGGGTCTGGGCAACTAAACCCTTTTCACATCGTGACTTCGGGGCGCTAATTCAGCGCCCTTTCTTCTATTTGCTTCTCCCTCCTGCATCTGGCTCAAAAATTTGCCATAATGCGCGCTGAATTCGTTAAAGATAAGATAAAGATGGCTGACAAAAGTGACATTAACGCCCTGAAAGGTCGTTTCCGTGGGTTTTATCCCGTGGTAATTGATGTAGAAACCGCCGGGTTTAATGCCCAGACTGACGCCCTGCTTGAAATTGCAACCGTAACCTTGCGTATGGACGAAGACGGATGGCTGCACAACGACGAAACGCTGCATTTTCACGTGGAGCCTTTTGAGGGATCGATTTTGCATCCTGAAGCGCTGGCCTTTAACGGCATCGACCCAACCAATCCCCTGCGCGGTGCGGTGAGCGAGTACGATGCACTGCACGCCATTTTTAAAGCTATCCGCAAGGGAATGAAGGAGCAGGACTGCAATCGGGCGATTATTGTTGCGCACAACGCCAATTTCGACCATAGCTTCCTGATGGCCGCGGCCGAACGCGCGGGCCTAAAGCGCAACCCTTTCCACCCGTTCGCCACGTTTGATACTGCGGCGTTGAGCGGGCTGGTGCTGGGGCAAACCGTGCTGGCAAAAGCCTGCATTAGCGCCGGGATTGTTTTTGACAGCGCGCAGGCGCACTCGGCGTTGTACGACACCGAGCAAACTGCAGAATTGTTCTGTGAACTGGTCAACCGCTGGAAACGTTTAGGCGGCTGGCCACTGCCGATCGCCGCAGAAGAAACCGGCGACCCGGAGCAATAAGCTCGGCGGGAATAAAGTTCTAAAAATTAAAAAAATCAGCGGCTTTTCAACGCCGCTTTTTTTATGACACTCATTTTTAGTTTCCCGAGGAAGGCTGAGCAATATAACGTGATATCTCGATGAGGTTCAGATCGGGGTCTCGCATATATAATGAAACAATCGGCCCCTGCGCGCCGGTTCTATTCACTGGCCCTTCAAGAATCGGCCAATGATGGCTTTCTAATTTTAATTTAACCTGTTCGATAGGCAGTGAAGCGATAAAACAAAGGTCGAGAGACCCCGGAACAGGCAGGTGTGCTTTGGGTTCTATTTCTTTACCATACTCGTGGATATTTATTTTTTGTTCACCAAACTTAAGCGCTAACCTATTTGCCCCAAACTGTTCAAGCGTAAAACCCAATACTCGGGTATAAAAATCGACACACGCTTTCACGTCGTGGGTGGTTAATACCAGATGATCAAGATGATTTATCATGTTGCACTCCTACGCTGACTCATTAACCAGATTGGCTTGGTCAATATACAAGCCATAGCGCGTTCATCAACCCCAAGGTTAGGCCCGAGCGCCCTACCTCCCGCTGTGGATTTCACGTTATCGGCTTCACGACCTCATAAAAAAACCCCACACAAAAGTGGGGTTCTTCATTAATCTGAAAAGCAGCTATCCTGGCCGTTCTTTATCAGAGTCGAGACGGCTTATTCTGGCTGCTCTTCCTGAGATTTGTATTTCTCGGCCGTTTCTTTGATCAACTGCTGAAGTTCGCCACGCTGATACATTTCGATGACGATATCGCAGCCGCCGACAAGTTCACCGTCAACCCACAGCTGTGGGAAGGTTGGCCAGTTAGCGAATTTTGGCATTTCGGCGCGGATATCCGGGTTTTGCAGGATATCGACATAGGCGAAACGCTCGCCGCAGGCTGACAGCGCCTGAACGGCCTGTGCAGAGAAACCGCAGCTTGGCAGTTTAGGAGAGCCTTTCATATAAAGAAGAATTGGGTTCTCGGAAACCTGTTGTTGGATTTTTTCAATAGTGGTGGTCATTTTTTGCTTCCTCAAGCCATTAATTGGCTGTTACGTCGTATTTATGTCGCAAAAGCTTAAATCGGGAAAAACCTGATCAACTGTCTGCCATTGTAACGAGGGCAGCGCTCAGATGAAAACGTCATTTTTTGTAGGGTCTTTACACGCTAAATAAGCCTAAGTTGATGCATCACCCTAATGTCGGTGATAGTATCCCTGATTACCAAAACAGTGCAAAAATAAACATTCATATAGAATAACATTTTTATTCTGTGACTTTAACCCAAACGATCTTGACAAGATCCTTTGGGTAAGGTGAGTTTAAGCCTCTGAATTTAGGTTAATTTTTCAGCGTTATAGCTTATATTTCGCCCAAAAAAAAAGTTATTAACTTTTACTCACAATATGAATTAGAATCGAAGCAATTCGTGCTGTTTTGTCTCCCGCTTTTGGGGAATACTGGGACATCTTTTGATGTTTAACTTCGGCCTAATATTGGTAGCGACGCCATGCGTTTAATGTTTACGCTTTTTGTGCTGCTGTTTACCCAGCTTTTTTTGAATTTGGCGCATGCTTCGCCAAGCAGTCGCGTTTCTGCAAAGCAAGCGGAAGCGCACGTAAGTCAGGCAAAGCCTGATGAACGACGAAAGCGAAAGGTCGTTGCCAGAAGCAATAAGAAGACCAAAGTTGTTCCGGTAAAAGAACAATCAAAAGCAAAAGAACACAGTAAGACAAAAGAAAAGGTGCATGCCAAAACGAAGGTGGAAGCTAAACACCCTACCAGTACTAAGTTAGTAAGACACAAGGCCGAAAAGCCGGTCAGCCGAAAGCTGGCGAAACATCAGGCTGAAAAGCCGAAACGAGAAATTAAAAATATTACAACTTCTCTTGCCAGCACGACCAACGTGGTCTGCGCGAAAGAACCGAAAAAAGCCTACGGCCGACACCGTAAGCATCAGGCAAAAACAGAATCCTGCGCACCGCTCACGTTAAGCGCAGCACATAAGAAGAAATACCTGCACGCGAAAGAGACCGCGATGAACAAGCTGATGCACCAGGTCGGCAAGCCTTATCGCTGGGGTGGTACCTCACCTAACACCGGATTTGATTGCAGCGGTTTGGTCTATTACGCGTACAAAGATTTAATGCGAATTAAAATGCCTCGCACCGCCAATGAGATGTACCATTTGCGTGATGCAGCACCGGTTGCACGCGGTGAACTTGAGTCGGGCGATCTGGTGTTCTTTAGAATAACAAAACGCGGCGCAGCCGATCACGTAGGCGTTTATCTCGGCAACGGCAAATTTATTCAGTCACCGCGCACCGGTGAAGAGATTAAAATTAGTTATCTGGCAGATAACTACTGGCAAGACCACTATGTGGGTGCTCGCCGGGTGATGACGCCAAAAACGATTCGTTAAATAATGATTTCTCGCTGAAACCTGTGAATAGCATTTAACGAATGGTTTAAGACTAAAACGGTGCGTCGTTTTGGTAAAATAGAAAAGGGCGATTTCTGTGATAAGAAATCGCCCTTTTCCGTTCTCGCGCTAAAAATTAGTGCATGACTGCGGTGAAGCTAAAAGCAACAATCATCGCGAGTGCGCAGACTACGGTCATTAATGAATATTTCAGGTTAGTATCCACGTGAACTCCTTACGAGATAAAAGGGGCAAAAACCCTACATTTTGTACGCCATCTTATTCTGCCTAAATCTCGCCAAAACGTCCATTTAGAAAGTACACAACACTATCACTTTACTCTAAAGCAAAAATTTGGCTTTCCCTTTTTTGAGTTATAAGAGAAAATTAGCGGTTACCACGCTGTGTGCCCGGTCGTAGTTGCCCGACGCTTCTTTCAGGCCTTTCTGGAACCATCC
Source organism: Rouxiella sp. S1S-2 (assembly GCF_009208105.1). NCBI lineage: Bacteria > Pseudomonadati > Pseudomonadota > Gammaproteobacteria > Enterobacterales > Yersiniaceae > Rouxiella > Rouxiella sp. S1S-2. Next base: position 1,957,015 of record NZ_WFKL01000001.1, on the reverse strand, counting down.
AACGATTTGACTGCTTAAAATGATTTATGCAGTTGAATGCACGCAGGCAAACGATTAACAAAAAACTAACGTGCTGAAAATGGTTAGTTCAGGAGTGATTTTTACATGGCCACGATAAAAGATGTCGCTAAGCGCGCCGGTGTTTCGACTACAACCGTGTCGCACGTCATCAATAAAACCCGATTCGTCGCCGAAGAAACCAAAGCTGCTGTTCGCGCCGCTATCAAAGATTTGCACTATTCTCCCAGTGCCGTCGCGCGTAGCCTGAAGGTTAATAACACTAAATCAATCGGCCTGCTGGCAACCTCAAGTGAAGCGCCCTATTTTGCCGAAGTTATTGAAGCGGTCGAAAATAGCTGCTTCGCCAAAGGCTACACGCTGATTTTGTGTAATTCGCATAATGATTTTGAAAAACAGACTGCCTATCTCGCTATGCTGGCGCAAAAACGCGTCGATGGCCTGCTGGTAATGTGTGCAGAATATCCCGCTGAACTCCTTGCCATGCTGGAAGAGTACCGGTCTATTCCAATGGTAGTCATGGACTGGGGCGAAGCGCAAAACGACTTCACCGACTCCATCATTGATAACGCCTTCGAGGGCGGTTATCTGGCGGGTCGCTACCTGATTGAGCGTGGCCATCGCGATATTGGCGCCATACCCGGCCAGCTTAACCGCAACACCGGCGGTGGCCGCTACCGTGGTTTCCTGAAAGCGTTAAACGAAGCCAACATTGAAGTGCGAGATGAATGGGTAGTTCAGGGCGATTTCGAACCCGAATCCGGTTACCAGGCGATGCAAAAAATCCTAAACCAGAAGCAGCGCCCTACCGCAGTATTCTGCGGCGGTGACGTCATGGCAATGGGCGCGATTTGTGCAGCCGACGAAATGGGTCTGCGCGTTCCTCAAGACATTTCGGTCATTGGTTATGATAACGTTCGCAATGCGCGTTATTTTTCACCGGCACTCACCACCGTACATCAACCGAAAGAACGCCTTGGAGAAATGGCCTTTACCATGCTGCTTGACCGCATTATCAGCAAGCGCGAAATACAGCAAACCATTGAGGTGAAGCCCAAGCTGGTTGAAAGGCGCTCAGTGGCCGATGGCCCGTATCTTGACTATCGCCGTTAATACACTTATTAGCCTAACTTGCCCTTCACGCTGGCCCTCAGCCGCGCCAAGGGCAGCATTTCTTTAGCGCAGCCATTCCTCGTTCAAGGTCTCACTTTCCCCAAGGTAGTCAAGCAGCCAGTCAAGCGCCAGTGAATGGTTACGCTGATCCCAGGTCAGGCAGCACGGACTTTCAGGAAAGCTGTTGGCCAACTCAAGCACCACCAGTTTTTTTTGCGCTAGCCACGACTCAACCATGTGCACCGGCAGCATGCCAACGCACAACCCCTCACACAGGCAATCAATGGCACAGGTCCAGTCTGGGACCACCAGGCGGCGCTGGTTATCGAGTGTCCAGGTATCTCTTTTGGGTAGACTTCTTGAAGTATCTTCAATACACAGCGCCGGATAAGGACGCAGGGCCTCATCGTTTAATGCGCCTTTATGAGCAGCCAACGGATGCTGGGCACTCACTACACAGTGCCACGGCAGCGTGCCCATATCGCGAAAGCTAAAACGCCCGCCGACCGGCACCGCGCTGGTTGCGCCAATCGCCACGTCAGCACGATCGTCTGCCAAAGCGTCCCATACCCCGTTAAATACCTCGCCCTGAATCAACAGCTCGGTATCAGGAAATACCCGATAGAAATCAACCACCAGCTGCCGCACGCGGTCAGGCTTGACGATACGGTCTACTGCTACACGCAGCTGGCCGCTCCAACCATTAGCCACCTGCTGACACTGACGACGGGTTGATATCATTTTTTTGATAAGCACGCGCGCTTCATCAACAAAAATACGGCCGGCAGGCGTTAACTCCACGTCGCGGTGACGGCGTTCAAACAGCGGAACGGCCAGCCACTCCTCCAACTGCCGCACCTGATAACTGATGGCTGAGGGCACACGATTAAGCTCCTGTGCAGCCGCGGTAAAGCTGCCATTGCGGGCCACGGCGTCCACCACTTCCAGAGAATATTCAGACCACATTGCTGCCACCTGTTTCAAACCTCATTGGCGCCGTCCTCTTGCTTTCAATTTTTTTCATCCTAGGGTGCAAATATTAACGTTTCACAACCCACAAGCCAAGCAGATACACTGCGCCACTGGCAACACCCCTACAACACTTTTAGCTACTTTTTCGTATTATAAGAGAACATCATGAAACCCTCATTTGGCTTTTTACTCTACCTTGCTGGGCTGAGCATGCTCGGCTTTCTGGCAACTGACATGTATTTACCGGCATTCAGCGAGATGCAAGATAACCTCGGCACCTCTGCCAGCGCGATCAGCTCGAGCCTGAGCATTTTTCTGGCAGGCTTTGCCGCCGCACAGCTATTTTGGGGCCCGCTCTCCGACCGCTTTGGCCGCAAGCCGATTTTACTCGCCGGTCTAAGCCTCTTTTCAATCAGCTGCCTTGGCATGATCTGGGTGCAGAGCACCGAGTTACTGCTGGTTCTGCGTTTTATGCAGGCGGTTGGGGTATGTGCAGCGGCGGTAAGCTGGCAGGCACTGGTGGTTGACCGTTACTCTGCATCGGTTGCAAAACGTACGTTTGCCAGCATTATGCCGTTGGTCGCGCTTTCACCTGCACTGGCGCCGCTGGTGGGTGCCTGGGTGCTCAACCATTTTAACTGGCGAGTGATTTTCGCACTGCTGCTGGTTATCAGTGCTCTGTTGCTGATGTTTACTTTTACCCTGCGGGAAACTAAAAAATCGATTGCCGAGAAGCTGCAGCCGCAAAGTGGGCTTACCGCCATGCTGTCATCGCGTGTCTATACCGGAAACGTGCTGATTTACTCCGCCTCCTCGGCTGGATTTTTTGCCTGGCTGACCGGCTCACCTTTTATTTTAAGTGAAATGGGATACGGACCCTCAGCCATTGGCCTAAGCTATGTTCCTCAAACGATAGCCTTTTTACTCGGTGGTTACGGCTGCAGAATGCTTATCAGTAAAATTGAAGGCACCCGCCTATTGCCTTGGCTATTAGTGGGCTATGCTGTAAGCGTCGTGTCACTTTATTTTATTGCGACAATGACGCAATCAACACTGGTGACCCTGTTAATCCCATTCTGTCTGATGGCGTTAGTTAACGGTGCCTGTTACCCGATTGTAGTGGCAAATGCACTAATGGCATTTCCTGCCAATACAGGCAAGGCTGCAGCATTGCAAAATACGCTACAGTTAGGTTTGTGTTTTTTCGCCAGCATGATGGTTTCTGCATTTATCGAGCAGCCGTTGTTCTCTACGGTGACGGTAATGCTGTCGACGGTTGGGCTTGTCGGGATTGGATATTTTCTTTTAACGCTTTCGGCGAAGGAAGAGAAGTCTGGACATCCAGAAGCAGAGCATGCTAACTGATTGCAATAATACCCTTGCGGTACAATAACTTGAACAATAGATGCGCCTGCAGCGATTTAATATTGAGAATGCGCGCAGGCGAGCTTATACTCAAAACAACATAATAAAATATCACTTTTACAAAACTTTTATCACAGTAACTTTTAGGCGCGCGAAACGCGTCACATTTTTAGTGCAAGGATGCTTTCACCGCGGCGAATTATCGTCAGGTGTCCTCTGTATTTTCCTCTGTTCATAGTCATATTTCAGACAAGGCGGATAAATCGCCTGTTCTCATAAAGACCTGCAAATGGCCGTTGCTTTTAAAGCAGGTTAATAAGTCAGAAGAGAAAGTGATGGAGAAGCTATGAGTTCATCGTGTGTAGAAGACTTGAGTATTCAAGACAATCATTGGTACCGAATCGCGAGCGAAATGTTAACGATGGCAGGCATTGAAGTTAATGGAACCCGCCCTTTTGACATTAAAGTTAAAAATCCCGACTTTTTTAAGCGCGTGCTCCAGGACGGCTCTCTAGGCCTTGGCGAGAGTTATATGGACGGCTGGTGGGAATGTGAAAGATTAGACATGTTCTTTCATCGCGTCGTAGAGGCGGGGCTTGAAGATAAACTCCCGCATCACCTCAAAGATACGTTGCGCATTGCTGCGGCGCGACTGACCAACCTGCAATCTCGCAAACGCGCGTGGATTGTCGGTAAAGAACATTACGACCTCGGTAATGATCTCTTTAGTAAAATGCTCGACCCGTTTATGCAATATTCATGTGCATACTGGAAAGACGCCACCACGCTTGAGCAGGCACAAGAAGCCAAATTAAAAATGATTTGCGATAAGCTGCAACTGCAACCAGGGCAGCGTTTGCTTGATATTGGCTGCGGTTGGGGTGGTTTGGCGGAATATGCCGCCAGAAACTACGGCGTAAGCGTTTTTGGTGTCACTATCTCTGCCGAACAGCAAAAAATGGCTCAGGAACGCTGCGAAGGCCTTGATGTCACTATCTTGCTGCAGGACTATCGTGACTTAAACGATCAGTTTGACAGGATTGTTTCCGTCGGCATGTTTGAACACGTTGGGCCTAAAAATTACCAAACCTATTTCGACGTGGTAAAGCGTAATATTAAACCTGACGGTCTTTTCCTGCTGCACACTATTGGCGCCAACAGAACCGACCTCAACGTTGATCCGTGGATTGATAAATATATATTCCCCAACGGCTGCTTGCCGTCGGTGAAACATATTGCGCAGACTACCGAGGGATTATTCGTGATGGAGGACTGGCACAATATCGGCTCAGACTACGACAGAACATTAATGGCCTGGTATGACCGTTTTCTGGCGTCATGGCCTACTATCGCAGACAATTATTCCGACCGGTTCTACCGCATGTTCACCTATTATCTGAACGCTTGCGCAGGTGCATTCCGTGCGCGCGATATTCAGTTATGGCAGGTGGTGCTCAGCCCTAACGGCGTTGAGGGTGGCATTCGCGTACCGCGCTGAGTTTGTTTGCGAACAAGATTCAAATACTAAAAAGCCGAAAACAAATTTTATTGTTTTCGGCTTTTTGCATTTACGCGCAAACTCTTACTTTTCACACGCCTAATAACCTATCCGGCGGCTATTCCAGCACGTTATTGAACCGGACTACACTTATTTCGGCTGTTCGGCCAAGGCTGCTGCGGCGGCCATCGCGGCTTCACGACTGGCAAGTACGCGTTCAACGGTATCGACAATTGCCTGTGTTTGCGGGTCAATTTCAATATTGATTTTATCGCCCAGACGTTTTGCACCCAGCGTGGTACGCTCCAGCGTCTCAGGAATAAGATGCACACAAAAACGGCTGCTGGTCACCTCTCCAACCGTCAGACTGATACCGTCAATGCCGATATAACCTTTGTGTAAAATATACTTCATGTAATCTGGATGCGGCAGGCGGAACCATATTTGACGATTATTTTCTGATGTCAGAATTTTTTGAACTTCTGCGGTGCAAACAATGTGGCCTGACATTAAATGGCCGCCAATTTCGTCGTTAAAGCTGGCCGCACGCTCTAAATTAACCTCGTCCCCAACCTGCAGGTCACCCAAGTTGGTCAGGCGCAGCGTCTCTTTAATTAAATCAAAACTGACCAAGTCATTTTCAACCTTGGTTACCGTTAAACAACAGCCGTTGTGGGCAACCGAGGCGCCCAGCGCCAGATTTGGCAGCATCTCGGCCGGCATTTTAACCACATGCGTTCTGAAGTTAGGTTTTTCGACAACGGACACCAGAGTGCCAGTGCCCTGTACTATTCCGGTAAACATAGGGTGTGCCTCTTCAATTCAATTAAAATTCCAAAATATAATATTGATAAGTTTGCCGCAGATTGACGTGAAAGCCAAATTCAAGAACAGAAGAAAGCACGCGAACCCCAAACAACAGGCCAACATTCAGGCTGCGCGGAAAAAACGTCACAAACGCTGAATATACTAAATACTATAACTGCGGCAGTTCATGAAATTTCAGCATGCGATTTGCTTAAAAAGCATGACGAGGTACAATCTTTCGACTATTCCTCAGTATATTATCGTCACCCTCGGGTGGCTTTTTTAGTTTCTTAATCATTATAAAAAGGTGTATGCGTGCAGAAGTACCTTACAGAAGCGCGTAGTTTATTGGCTCTCGCTATCCCCGTTATCCTGGCTCAAATTGCTCAAACCTCGATGGGTGTAGTTGACACCATTATGGCAGGATCGGTCAGCGCTACCGATATGGCTGCGGTTGCCGTAGGCACATCAATATGGCTGCCCGCCATACTGTTTGGCCACGGTCTTTTATTGTCATTAACTCCCACCGTCGCGCATCTTAACGGTGCAGGTCGACGCGACAAAATAGGCGATCAGGTTCAGCAAGGTTTCTGGCTGGCCGGTGGCGTTTCAGTGCTGGTGATGGTGGTTATTTATAACTGTGACTTAATGATTGGCCTGATGCACAACATCGACCCTCTGCTTAAAGAGAAAGCGATTGGGTATCTGCGGGCCATTATGTGGGGCGCACCGGGCTATCTGTTTTTCCAGGTGCTTCGCGACCAGTGTGAAGGGCTGTCGAAAACCAAACCCGGCATGGTATTTGGCTTTATCGGTCTGCTGGTGAATATCCCGGTTAACTACATTTTTATCTATGGCAAATTCGGCGCCCCGGCACTGGGTGGCGTTGGCTGCGGTGTGGCAACAGGCACGGTTTACTGGGTAATGTTCATCATGATGCGCATCTATACCAAGCGCACCTATTCATTGCGCGATATCGTCGCGACCAAACCCTTTGCCAAACCTGACTGGCAGGTGCTTAAGCGCCTGACGCAGCTGGGTTTACCCGTTGCACTGGCGTTATTTTTTGAGGTCACCCTGTTTGCGGTTGTGGCGTTGCTGGTTTCGCCGTTGGGCATTGTGGCGGTGGCAAGTCATCAAATCGCTCTCAACGTGGGCTCGTTGATGTTTGTTGTGCCGCTTTCGCTGGGCGTTGCGGCCACCATTCGCGTCGGTTCTCGCCTCGGCGAATCAAACCCGCAGGGGGCCAAAGTGTCGGCCCGTACCAGCGTGGCGACCGGTATTGTGATGGCCTGCATCATTGCTACGCTCGCCGTTATTTTCCGCGTTCATATTGCGCGGCTGTATAACGACAATCCGGAAGTGGTCACCCTCGCCTCGCATCTGATGCTGTTTGCAGCTATTTTCCAGATATCGGACGCCGTTCAGGTGATAAGCAGTGGCGTGCTGCGCGGCTATAAAGATACCCGCTCAATTTTTTATATCACCTTTACCGCCTACTGGATTTTGGGGCTTCCTATCGGTTATCTGCTGGCGCTCACCGATTATCTGGTTCCAGCCATGGGCCCTAGCGGATTCTGGTGCGGGTTTATCATTGGGTTGACGTTTGCCGCCACCATGATGTCGTGGCGCGTGCGATGGATACAAAAACAGTCCTCGTTCTCTATTTTGCAGCGAGCGGGACGCTAGTTCCATCCAATATCCCCCCACCCTCGGTGCGCTGTTTAAAGGCAGCGCACTGCAATTAATGTGCAAAAAATAAACGCAATGAGCACTCGCGCAGCAATCAGCTGCAATATGTCATTAAAATGCATTTTTTCCCTTGCCAGCACTCCGGTAGGCCGTTAATATTCGTCCCCGCTGCCAGACTGGCAGACAGAGATAACGATGCGTCCGTAGCTCAGTTGGTTAGAGCACCACCTTGACATGGTGGGGGTCGGTGGTTCGAGTCCACTCGGACGCACCAAATATCTCAGGATTCAAACGTTGCATGATGTGCGTCCGTAGCTCAGTTGGTTAGAGCACCACCTTGACATGGTGGGGGTCGGTGGTTCGAGTCCACTCGGACGCACCAATGCAAAGCGCGTTACCTCGGAAACTTTATAGACTCCCGCAACACATCATCTGATACCGCCTTATTACCCTGATTTTTTACTGATTCACATTGCCTTTTTCTTTTTCCAATGATCCAGACGTTCCCCCGCTATCGCCCATTTTATAACAGTGCCGTTAACGCAAATTTCAAATTGTTAATACTTGCCTTGCGTTTGTTAGCATTCGATGCCGGCTTTTGAACGATTGCGCAACAAAGCTGCGGATAAGCCCATTCTCTTGCGCACGCTGCTAATTTTTGATTGGTTTCCCTCCCTCGAACCCTCTATACTATGAGCCAACAAACTGGCACAGTTTCTTAGATTGAATGGATTCAGCCCCTTGATCTATCGATATCGTCATATAACAAGCATTTTCACCCCTAAAACGATTAAAACTCGTCCATACAGTTGCGTGCCCGTCGAATTTTACACAACGTTTCTCCTGCACTCGCCTATTCTTAGAAATGTTTTGCTCAAACTAACGTTTTTCTCAAACCAGGTCAGAAAACCATTCAGCGCGAACGGTGACCGCATTACCGCCTTGCGCACTCTTATCCTATCCATCACAACTTGTAGAAAAAATCGTCATGAAAAAGACTAAAATTGTTTGTACTATCGGACCAAAAACTGAATCCGAAGAGATGCTGACTAAACTGCTTGATGCAGGTATGAACGTCATGCGTTTGAATTTTTCTCACGGTGATTATGAAGAGCACGGTCAGCGCATTAAGAACATCCGCAACGTTATGGCCAAAACAGGCCAGAAAGCCGGTATCCTGCTTGACACCAAAGGTCCAGAAATCCGTACCATCAAACTGGAAGGCGGCAAAGACGCTTCCCTGGTTGCGGGCCAAACTTTCGTCTTTACTACCGACCAGAGTGTCATCGGTAACAGCGAACGCGTTGCGGTAACCTACGCAGGCTTCGCAGCTGACCTGAAAGTGGGCAACACGGTTCTGGTCGACGATGGTCTAATCGGAATGGAAGTCACTCAAGTCACCGACACTGAAGTGACCTGTAAAGTGCTAAACAACGGTGATCTGGGTGAAAACAAAGGCGTTAACCTGCCTGGCGTTTCTATCGCCCTGCCAGCACTGGCAGAAAAAGACAAACGCGACCTGATTTTCGGCTGTGAGCAAGGCGTGGACTTCGTTGCGGCTTCTTTCATTCGTAAACGTTCAGACGTAATCGAAATTCGCGAACATCTGAAAGCACACGGTGGCGAACACATCCAGATCATTTCTAAAATCGAAAATCAGGAAGGCCTGAACAACTTTGACGAAATCCTCGAAGCTTCAGACGGCATCATGGTTGCTCGTGGTGACCTCGGCGTTGAAATTCCTGTAGAAGAAGTTATTTTCGCGCAGAAAATGATGATCGAGAAATGTAACCGCGCACGTAAAGTGGTTATCACTGCAACGCAAATGCTTGACTCGATGATTAAAAACCCGCGTCCAACACGCGCAGAAGCGGGCGACGTGGCAAACGCCATCATCGATGGCACCGATGCAGTTATGCTCTCTGGCGAAAGTGCCAAAGGGAAATATCCACTGGAAGCTGTTCGCATTATGGCCACTATCTGTGAGCGTACGGATCGTGTCATGCAGAGCCGTATCGACGGTCAGAACGACAGCCGTAAACTGCGCATCACCGAAGCCGTATGCCGCGGTGCGGTAGAAATGGCTGAGAAGCTGGATGCACCGCTGATTGTTGTCGCAACCAACGGCGGCAAATCGGCGATCGCCGTGCGTAAATACTTCCCTAATGCCACCATTTTGGCATTAACTACCAATGAAGTGACCGCGCGTCAGCTGATCCTCACTAAGGGTGTTATCACCCAACTGGTGAAAGAAATTGCATCAACTGACGATTTCTATCGCATTGGTAAAGAGGCTGCACTCGAAAGTGGCCTCGCACAAAAAGGCGATAAAGTGGTTATGGTTTCAGGTGCATTGGTTCCAAGTGGCACCACGAACACCTCTTCAGTTCACACTGTTTAATCCTAATTAGGTTAAACAATTATAAAACGCCGCGAAATGCGGCGTTTTTTTTGACCGTTTTTCTGTATTTTCCAAAAAGGCTGTCAAATACGATGTTCTGAAAATGGGACAAGTCTCATGGAATCAGCCTGTTTTAGATAACGTTTTTCAAGTTTTATGTAAAAAAAGATGCTTCTTTGAGCGAACGAGCAAAATAAAGCATTTGGCGATAAAAATTTATTCTCATTAGAAAAAGGTTTGTGTAATACTTGTAACGCTACATGGAGATTAACTTAATCTAGAGGGTTTTATAATGAATCGCACTAAACTGGTACTGGGCGCAGTAATCCTGGCTTCTACTCTGCTGGCTGGTTGTTCAAGCAATGCTAAAATCGACCAACTGTCTTCTGACGTTTCAACTCTGAACTCTAAAGTTGATCAGTTGAGCAACGACGTTGCAGCAGTTAAAGCTGACACCCAAGCAGCTAAAGACGACGCAGCACGTGCTAACCAACGTCTTGACAACCAAGCTCACGCTTACAAGAAGTAATATTTACTTCTCATAGTGAAATGGCGCACATTGTGCGCCATTTTTTTACCTAAATATCCCCACCACACTCTCTGCCCGCACTAGCCCGCCTTAATCACACCCAGACAGACGCACTATCGCAAGCCTACTCGTTAAAAGTATTTAAATAAAAACGCCACCAAAGCGTTCTGGTGGCGTTTAAACCGCATTACTGACTAAGACCGCTGCGATTACATGGCTGCTGCCGGTGGCGTGTTCGTTTCTTCAGTACCGGTATTCACCAATACTGGCATGCCTGAGCGGCGCTCAATGGCGCTTGTCAGTACGTCTTTGTTGGTTTCGTCACTGGATTTAAATTTCTTGAGACTGGAACTGATGGCAATTGGCATAGTTTGTGGATCGTCTTTTTCAGTGCGTGATAGCGGCTGATGAACCTCAACGTAGCGTTTCCCATCGGGTTCTATGTCGAACTTGATAGGTTGATTAATTACCTGAACGCGAGTGCCTTTAGGCACGCTGTTGAACAGCGCTTCAATATCATCGGGTCGCAGGCGTATGCAGCCTGAACTGACGCGCATCCCGATACCAAAATTGGCATTGGTACCGTGTATCAGATAATGGCCCTGACCCGCAGCTAAACGCATGGCAAATAGCCCCATTGGATTCTCAGGTCCCGCCGGAACCACGCCCGGCAGAGTGATCCCCTGCTCTTTCAAATAAACTTTGCGAATGTTGGGGGTAGGCGTCCAGGTCGGGTTGGGAATTTTCTGGCTGACGGACGTGACCATTTCAGGCGTATTTCGACCCAACTGGCCGATGCCAATCGGGTAAACCACCACTTTGCTCTCGCCTTTTGGATAGTAATAGAGGCGCAACTCAGCCAGATTTATCACTATCCCTTCACGTTTGGTGTCAGGCAACAGCATCTGGCTGGGAATAGTCAATACCGTGCCCGGTTTTGGTAGCAAAGGGTCAACACCAGGGTTAGCCTCAAGCATGGCAATAAGCCCTATTTGAAACTTGGCAGCGATGGCCTCAAGCGGCTTGCCGTCGTTGGGCACGACGTAGGTGGTGTTTTCGCCAATGAGTCGGCTATTTTCGGCTGGAAGCGGATAGTCGGCAGCCAAGGAAGCATTGATCCCGGCGGTAAACACGGTGGCGAAAAGCATTCCCATTAGAGGCAAAGAAAGTTTCATGCTAATTCCTACTCAGTGGAGTGTTCGACTGATTCAGTACAGTGCTGAAGAGTCGTTCATTATGTGAGTTAATACTAGCAGTACCGAGCTGAAAGACAATTTACGCTTCTGAAATCAAGATGTTACGATCTCCTGGTCGGGCGTAATTTAGGAAAAACTAAGAGATTAAGATGCTGAAAAATCAGAAATAAATCAGGAAAAAAAATCTGAGGACCATTAATTAGCCCAACTCATTAGCAGAACATTCCTAACAAGTCGGGCTACAAGCAACGCAATTTTGAACGGGAAAAACCTTAGGCCATCACCGTCGCTTTTGCACGGATAGCACGGATCATCGCTTCCAGCCCCTGAGATCGGGACGGGGTAAGATGCTGACTCAGTTCGAGCTCACCAAAGAAGGGGCGAACGTCTAGCGCCACCACTTCTTCCGCCGTTAATCCGTGATACAGGCTGAAAACAATCGCCAGCAGACCTTTGACAATAGCGGCATCGCTGTCGCCCAAAAACGTAATCTGGCCGTTGTCATCGGTCTGCATCACAATCCACACCTGGCTTTGACAACCAGAGATGAGATTCTGCGCTTGACGATTTTCATCACTCAGCGGTGCCAACAGCGCGCCAAGTTCGATAACGTACAAGTATTTTTCTTCCCAGTTCGGGCACCGGGAAAAATTCTTAACCAACTTTTGCTTATCTGGCAAATTTGCCATAAAAAACCATCCTGCTTGTTGCTTATTGTTAACCCAGCAGCAGGCTAATACGTTTAAGTCCTGCAACCAAACGGTCTACTTCTTCACGGGTATTATACATCGCAAGAGAAGCGCGGCACATTGCCGGGACGCCGAAGAACGACATGAGCGGCATCGCACAATGGTGACCGGTGCGAATGGCAATACCGTATTGGTCAAGGAAGCTGCCCACGTCATACGCGTGATGATTGCCCAAGTTAAAAGCAATCACGCCAGAACGAATCGCAGGCCCATAAATATGAATATCAGGGATCTGCGCCATCGCCTCAAGCGCGTAGCTCATCAGGGCATTTTCATATTCATGAATTGCATCAAGGCCAAGCTCGTTGACATAGTCAAACGCTGCGCCGAGGCCGATCATCCCACCGGTATTGGGTGAACCCGCTTCAAAACGCCAAGGCGCTTTAACGTAGGTAGTGCCTTCGGTGAGACTAACGTGTTTGATCATCGAACCACCGCCTTCCCAAGGTGGCATTTCGTCAAGCAGTGCCGCTTTACCGTAAAGGATACCAATACCGGTTGGACCATAAAGTTTGTGGCCAGAGAACACGTAGAAATCGCAGTCAAGCGCCTGAACGTCAACCTTGTGATGCATTACCGCTTGCGCACCGTCCACCAGCACATACAGGCCAGCAGCTTTTGCCTGGGGAATAATGGTTTCAATCGGGTTGCGGGTGCCCAACACGTTTGACACGTGGGTCAGCGCCAGAAGCTTGGTTTGCGGCGTGAGCAATGAAGCAAACTGTTCCATATCCAGCTCGCCCTGCGGCGTGAGATGCCAGACATCGATATGCAAACCGCGCTCTTTAGCAATCATCTGCCACGGAACGATGTTCGCATGGTGCTCCATTTCGGTGATGATAATGCGATCGCCAGCGGACAACTTGGTGCGGCCAAAGGTATTAGCGACCAAGTTGATAGCCTCGGTCGTGCCCTTCACAAACACAATTTCTTCGGCAGATGCCGCATTAATAAATGCGGCGGCCTGCTTACGAACGTTTTCCATCTGCTCGGTAGCTTCAACGCTGAGGGTGTGGATCCCACGGTGCACGGCGGCGTAGTCATGCTGATAGAATGCACTCTCGCGGTCGATAACCTGACGCGGTTTCTGCGCACTGGCAGCGCTGTCAAGGTAAGCCAAAGGCTTACCATTAACGTCGCGGCTCAGTAAAGGGAAGTCACTACGCACTCTTTCCAGTGGAAAACTCATTACTTACCTCGATTAAGTCGACCTGCAATCCGTGCAATAACGACTTTGCGCAATGTTTCATTTTCGATGGCTTCAGTCAGCTCGGCTGCAAAAGCAAAGATAATCATGTTACGCGCATCAAACGCATTAATACCGCGAGCACGAAGATAGAAAAGTTGCTCCTCGTCCATACGCCCCACGGTGGCACCGTGTCCGCACTTGACGTCGTCAGCCCAGATAACGAGCTGCGGTTTGGTATCAACTTCTGCCTTATCACTCAGCAGCAAGTTATTATTGGTCATCTTGCCATCGGTTTTGATTGCGTCTTTAGCAACGTAAATCATACCGTTGAATACTGCCTTGGCCTTATCGTTAACAATGACCTTATGCAACTGGTGGCTGTTGCAATAGCCTTTGTTATGCTCAAGATAAGTACGAGTATCGGCAAGTTCAGAATCCATCGGCAACAGCAGGCTGTTCATGTTCAGATTGCTGCCTTCACCGTCGTGACGCGCACTGGTGTGATGACGCGTCAGGCCAGCACCCAACAGGAAGCTGTTGCTTGAAACATTCGCATCACGGCCAATAACCAAATCGTTATGGGCAAAGTGGAAGCTTGCCTGACTTTCGAAAGACAGTTTGTAATGGCTTAGCGTCGCGTTATCGCCAACGTTTGCCGTCAAACGGGCGCCGGTGAAATGACCAAGGTCGTTCAGGCTGACGTAATGCTCAATAATTTCAGCATTGGCCCCGCTCTCAATCTCAACGTGATAGCGGTGATGTACCGTGTTCACTTCACGTGATTTGTCGCGACCGCTGCTGATGTGCAACAAATACAGCGGCTTCTCAGCGTGCTTGCCCTTGGGCAAACGGATTTTAAGGCCGTGCTGTGCCAGACTCTCCGTCAGGTGCAGGAAAACTTCTGACTCAACGGCTTCGGGCAGCGTTTGTTGAATAGCGGGTGTCAGCTTTTCAATCTCAAACTCGCCGGTGGCAGAGTCACTCAGCGCCTGGCTGAAACGCCCATCAACAAACACCAGACGGTACGCATCAATAGGTAACACCAGTGCTTCAAACTTCTCGGCGGACAATGTCTGTTCTTCAGGTAAAAAGAACTGATTGCCCAACAAAGGGGCGACCGGTGTATATTTCCAGTCTTCCATTTTGGCATGCGGGAAACCAAGGCGCAGAACCTGCTGCCAGTGATTGTGGGCATGGGAAGACTGTTCGCCACCTACGCTTTCAAACAGACGGTAAAACTGCTGCATGGCATGCGAGCTACCGGCTGCAGGTGCATTACTCTTCGTCGGTAAGCCAGCCATAACCTTGCTCCTCCAACTGTTTAACCAAGCTAAAATCACCCGATTTTACGATGCGACCCTGTGACAGTACGTGCACGAAATCAGGTTTGATATAGTCGAGGATACGCTGGTAGTGAGTCACAATAATAAAGGCACGCTTACCATCACGCAGCGCGTTAACGCCGTTAGCAACGGTTTTCAAGGCATCGATGTCCAGACCTGAGTCGGTTTCATCAAGAATGCACAGACTTGGCTCAAGCGCGGCCATTTGCAGAATGTCGTTACGCTTTTTCTCACCGCCGGAGAAGCCAACGTTGACAGAGCGCGTCAGCAGGTCCGCAGGCATTTTCAGCAGTTCGATTTTTTCGTCCATAAAGTCGGCAAAATCGAAGCGATCCATTGGCGGCTGTTCGCGATATTTACGTACCGCATTGACTGCAGTTTGCAGGAAGAAGTTGTTGCTGACGCCAGGGATTTCAACCGGGTATTGAAATGCCATGAAAACGCCTTCACCGGCGCGATCTTCAGGGTCTAATTCCAGAAGGTCTTTACCGTTAAACTCAACAGTACCCTCAGTAACTTCATAATCTTCACGGCCCGCAAGGGTGGCGGAAAGCGTACTTTTACCTGAACCGTTTGGGCCCATAATAGCGTGCACTTCGCCTGGCTTGATCTCGAGATCTAACCCCTTAAGAATTTCCTTTTCTTCTACGCGGACTTTTAAATTCTTAATGCTTAACATGTGTATCCTTGATTTTGCGTCTGTGCGCTCGTGTTTCTGCTTATTCTGTTTTTCTTCAAGTGCAGCATTAGCCAACACTGTGTTCTAGGCTGATTGCCAGAAGCTTTTGAGCTTCAACGGCGAATTCTAACGGCAGCTCGGAGAATACGTCTTTACAGAAACCATTAACAATCATTGAGATAGCATCATCTTCACTGATCCCGCGCTGCAGGCAGTAGAACAGCTGATCTTCACCAATTTTTGAGGTTGTGGCTTCATGCTCAAGCTGCGCACTGTTGTTGCGCACTTCAATGTACGGGAACGTGTGCGCGCCACAGTCGGCACCAATCAGCATTGAGTCACACTGGGTAAAGTTACGTGCGTTCTCGGCAGAAGGCAGGATTTTAACCAGACCGCGATAGCTGTTTTGACTGCGTCCTGCTGAGATACCTTTCGCGATAATGGTCGACTTGGTGTTTTTACCAATGTGGATCATTTTGGTTCCAGTATCGGCCTGCTGCTTGCCGCTGGTCAGCGCGACCGAGAAGAACTCACCTACCGAATTATCACCTTTAAGGATAACGCTCGGGTATTTCCAGGTAATGGCTGAGCCAGTTTCTGACTGGGTCCAGGACATTTTAGAGCCTGAGCCTTCGCAAATTGCGCGCTTGGTAACAAAATTCAGAATGCCGCCGCTGCTCTCTTCGCTGCCAGAGAACCAGTTCTGTACGGTGGAATACTTCACTTCGGCATCTTTAAGAATGATGACTTCAACCACCGCCGCGTGCAGCTGATAGGTATCACGCACGGGGGCAGAACAGCCTTCGATGTAGCTAACGTAGCTGCCTTCATCGGCAATCAGGATAGTACGTTCGAACTGGCCGGTTTTCGCCGCATTGATACGGAAATACGTGGACAGCTCCATCGGGCAACGCACGCCTTTAGGAATATATACAAAGGTGCCATCGGAAGCGACCGCGGCGTTCAGGGCAGCAAAGAAGTTGTCTTCCGGCGGAACTACGGTGCCCAAATACTGTTGCACCAGCTCTGGGTAGTCGTGAATGGCTTCACCGAACGAGCAGAAAATAACGCCTGATTCGGCCAGTTTATCGCGGTAAGTGGTAGAGACCGACACGGAGTCAAAGATGGCATCAACGGCCACTTCTTTGCCTTCGCGTACCGGGATACCTAACTGATCGAATGCTTTTTCTACTTCGCTGGTCAGGTAGTTTTTATCAAGCGCAGGCATTGCCAGCGAGTCTGCCGTAGACTGCTGCGTGGCACCTGGCTGAGAGCCGCAGGCATCGTCACAGCTGCCGCATGAAGGCGCAGAATAGTAGCTGTAATCCTGGTAATCCAAAGGTGTATATTTACCTTTGAGCCAGTGCGGTTCTTCCATTTTGAGCCAAGCACGGAAAGCCTTCAGACGGAACTCTAGCATCCACTCCGGCTCATCACGCTTAGCGGAAATGGCGCGGACGACATCTTCGTTGATGCCGGATGCGAGTTCATCGGTTTCAAGCGCGGTGAAAAAACCTTCTTTGTAGTTATTTTTTTCGCCAGCCCAAGACTGCACGTTGTCTGGAACTTCTACGTTGCTTCTTGACATATTAGTTACATCGCTTTGATTACATGAAAATTACAGGCCAAAGCTTTCCCCACACCCGCAGGCATGCTGAGCTTTTGGATTGTTGAACTTGAAGATTTGATTCAGCCCTTCGTGGACATAATCAACTTCTGTTCCATCGATGAAAGGCATGGCTTTCAACGGAATATACAGGTGAGCACCATTGCGCTCGAACACCAGATCATCGCTGGCCGGTTGCTTAGTCAAATCAAGCACGTAGGCAAAACCCGCGCAGCCTGACTGTTTGACTGAAAGCTGTAGCCCTTTGACTTCAGGGTCTTGAGTGACCAATGTGTTGACCTGCTTGGCCGCAGAATCAGTCAGCGTCACGCCTTGCCATACGTTGTCATCCAATGAGAACGTGGCGACATTTTCGGTTTGCATCTGTCTACCTCATAGATATCAGGTTATTAATAGACAACCCTATGGTCTCTATTTTAGTGATTACACATGTCACTTCAACCTCTTGTTTTAAGAGGTTATAGCGATTACGGACGCTAAATGGCCCTGCACAGGTCCGTAAGAGAGGTGCCGCCATTTCAGGGCTTCATCAAGGCACCTCATCAACTAATTGAATAAGTTGTCAATTTTTTGTTAAAAATTGATAAAACTCGCCTTCGAACGCACTTTCCGCTGCCTCTGTTTTACTACGACAAAACATTCATCGGAAATACCTATTTATGTATTTCCCCCATCCTATCGGCAAATAAGGCTCTTTTTGCCTTATGCCCCTACATTGAACGGGGTCAAAAAAGGTGTTAGAAAACGTTGATTCGCAGCATTTTTGCCAATATGATGATTTTAAATATGATAATAGTTATCATTCAAATCGGAATGTGCTCATGGCTCAATCGGTAAATGCGTGGCTTCAGGCTAAAATCGACGAATATAAATTTAATGTACGCGATGCAACCGTCGACTTTTATTTAGCCGATGCAGCATTAAAGCGCGACGATGCCGATATAAGTCAACTGAAAAGCTATAACAGTCTTTGTCTCGATATGGCCAATCTCTGCCTGCAAAACGGCGATGACCCTAGTTATCTTCATGCGCTGTGTAAACTTCATAACCAATTGATATTGGAAATTAATAACCCGCAACGTAGCGAACTTTTTCACGTACAGAGCTACCACTTCGCCCGCCACACTCTAAAGCTCATTTGCCAGTATTATGCCATGATGGGCATCTGGGAAAAAGCGACAGCGTTTCAAACTGATTTTGTTAAGCGTGTACCTTTCCAACTTTAATAGCAAATAGTCTACCAAAGCGCGGAATAATCTTATTATTTGTGTGGTTAATAACGCCACTAATATAAAACAACGCTTATTACCCTTATAAACAATAAGGGTGAAGGCCGCTATTACCTTCACCCTCAGTTATTATTTTAGCACTAAAACCTTGTCAGAGATCGATAACGGCGGTGGTCAACCGGGAAATACAGCACAAATGATCACCTTCATCAAATATCTTTATTTCCCAAACCTGATTACGACGGCCAACGTGTAAAGGCTGACACACCCCCCTCACATAACCGCTGTGTGCGGCACGCAGATGATTGGCATTCACCTCAATTCCCACGATTTGCTGGTCGCCTTGAGTACATAAATAGCCGGCCATTGAGCCCAAGGATTCCGCCAACACCACCGACGCACCGCCGTGCAGCAGTTTGAAAGGCTGCGTAGTGCGCGAATCAACCGGCATTGTCGCCTCAAGGCGGTCTTCGGCCAGCAAAGTAAACTCGATGCCAACGTGCCCAACCATGCATCCCTGACTGGTTTTGTTAAGCTCTTCGAGCGTGGTTTCGCGTTTCCAAAGTGCCACTTTACTCTCTCCTTGATTGTTAAATCAGTTCAACCAACGCCTGTAGCGGATGACGAAGTCCATTACCTTCAATACGTTTTACCTGACTGCGGCAAGAATAGCCGGTTGCCAGACAGCGTTGGCGTGGAAGGCGCTGCAGTGATTGATGCCATGAAAGCTCATAAATACCGAGTGAGTTCTCGATATTTTTGGTTTCGTGGCCGTAAGTTCCCGCCATGCCGCAGCAGCCGACGCTAACGTTTTCAAGTTTGGCACCGAAGCGGGCAAAGATATCGCCCCACTGCTTGCCGCTGGTCGGCAGCGCGGTGCTTTCAGTACAGTGACCAAACAGATACCACGACTCGCCACTCTGCTGCATTTCAGGCCTGTCGGCCAGCAAAGTGCTTAACCACTCATGCACCAGCTGTACCTGGAAGGAGCCGCGCGACTGACCGAGGATCTCTTTATACTCATCGCGGTAACACAGCACCAACGCGGGGTCGACGCCCACCATCGGCATGCCCAGCTGCGACACGCGATTAAGAAACAGTGAAGTTTTTTTAGCGGTTTTAGCAAAGCGCTGCAAAAAACCTTTAACATGCTGCGCCTTGCCGTTTGGCGAGAACGGCAGTACCACCGGCTTAAGGTTGAGTTTCTCAACCAGACGGACAAAATCGGCGACAACCTGCGCATCGTAATAGCTGGTAAACGGATCCTGCACGATTAATACATACTGCGCGCGCTCGGCAGGCGGAATGCTTTCGAGCTGCTCCAGCGTCATGGTGGCGCTAGCGTTTGCGGAAAGCTGTTCACGTAAAGTAGGCGTTGAGAGCAGAGGAAGGTCGACCATGCCGACACTTTTGCGGCTGAGTTCACGAACCCACGGCTGCTTAAAGAAAAAGTTAAACACTTTGGGCGCGCGGGACATGAGTGGCGCATAGCTTTCTACGCCGGCCACCACGTAATCGCTGACCGGACGCAGATAGCGGGTGTGATAGAGCTGCAGGAAGCGCGAGCGAAAACCGGGTACATCGATTTTAATCGGACACTGGGTTGAACAGGCTTTGCAGGCCAGACAGCCGGACATGGCGTCTTTCACTTCATGCGAGAAGTCATACTCACCCTTGCTGGCATACCAACTGTTGCGCGTTTTCTCAATTAGCGTTCTAAAGCTCATCGACTGCTGCGGCAGTGCCTGTTCGAGCACCAGCGGTTCAACGCCCTGCTCCGACAACAGCCTCAGCCATTCGCGCACCATACCGGCGCGACCCTTTGGCGAGTGAATACGACTCGCGGTGATTTTAAACGACGGGCACATCGGACTCTTCACATCATAGTTAAAGCACAGCCCGTTGCCGTTGCACTCCATCGCGCCGCGAAATGCCGTGCGCACCTCGACGGGAATACGGCGATCCAGCGTACCGCGCTTGGCCGCATCAACCTTCATCATCGGCTCATCGCAGTCAAGCGGGGAACAAATTTTCCCTGGGTTTAGCCGGTTAGCTGGATCAAAGGCG
Organism: Rouxiella sp. S1S-2; assembly: GCF_009208105.1. Lineage (NCBI taxonomy): Bacteria > Pseudomonadati > Pseudomonadota > Gammaproteobacteria > Enterobacterales > Yersiniaceae > Rouxiella > Rouxiella sp. S1S-2. The sequence continues at coordinate 1,936,541 of NZ_WFKL01000001.1, read as the reverse complement.
GTTTTAATACGGCGCAGCTCGTGAAACAGCTCATCGCCAAAGAAGGCCGGACTGTATTCAGCACGAAAACCTTTGCCGTGCTCTCCCCACAGTAATCCACCGTATTTGGCTGTCAGTGCGACCACTTCATCAGAAATCTTTTTAAGCAGCATCTCCTGCTGCGGGTCGCACATGTCGAGCGCCGGACGCACGTGTAAAACACCCGCATCTACGTGGCCAAACATGCCATAACTCAGATTATGACTGTCGAGCAACGCACGAAACTCAACGATATAATCGGCAAGATGCTCAGGCGGTACGCAGGTATCTTCGGCAAACGGCAGCGGCTTGGCGGCACCCTTGGCGTTACCCAACAGGCCAACGGATTTTTTGCGCATATTATAAATACGCTCAATTCCAGCAAGGTCGGCACAAATCTGATAGCCAATCACCCCGCCCTCTTCATCGCGAATCAGCCCATCGAGGCGCTCGCAAAGAGATTCAACCTGCTGCTCAATCAGACTCGAGTCATCACCGGCAAACTCGACGATGTTCAGACCCTGCATATCTTTGCCCGGCACATCGGTGATGTATTCACTGACTGTATGCCACACAATGTCTTCACGCGCGAGATTAAGTACTTTTGAATCAACGGTTTCAACCGACAGCGCTTTAGCATCAACCATCAAGGGCGCATTGCGCAGCGCCGAATTGAAGGAGTCATACTTGATGTTCACCAGGCGTCTGACTTTCGGGATCGGCGTTAAATTCAAACGTGCTTCAGTAATAAAGGCCAGCGTTCCTTCAGAACCGGTCAAAATGCGCGTCAGATTAAAGGTCTGTAAATCATCGCTGAACACGTGGCGCAGGTCATAACCGGTGAGGAAGCGGTTAAGTTTGGGGAATTTGTCGATAACCCGTTGACGATTATCGCGACAGCTTTCCAGCACGGTGCGATAAATTCGGCCAACAGTAGAATTCTCTTCACCAAGCTGCTCGGCCAGCGGCGTAGGCATCGCGTGGGTATCGAGCAGCTCACCGCCGAGAACGATTGCGCGCACACCAAGCACATGGTCGGACGTCTTTCCGTAAACCAGAGAACCCTGACCCGACGCATCAGTGTTAATCATGCCGCCCAACGTGGCGCGGTTACTGGTAGAAAGCTCCGGAGAGAAGAAATAGCCTAACGGACGCAGGAAGTCATTTAACTGGTCTTTAATAACGCCAGCTTCAACCTTTACCCAACCCGCTTGGGTATCAATATCGAGGATGCGGTTCATATGTCTGGACATATCAACCACAATACCGCGGTTCAGTGACTGACCGTTGGTGCCAGTGCCGCCACCGCGCGGGGAAAACACCAGCGATTTGAAACGCTCCTGACCCGCCAGCCTGCCCAGCAGAGCCACGTCGGAGGTGGCGCGCGGAAACAACACCGCATCAGGTAAAAGCTGATAAACGCTGTTGTCGGTCGCCATAGTCAGACGATCGGCGTAGCTGGTTGCCATGTCACCCGTAAAACCGTCTTTCTTTAACGCTTCCAAAAAGTCGAGCACCAGTTGAATGACGCCGGGTGCCTGAGAAATTTGTGGGATCATTGATTACGACTCTGTCTTTGTTGTTGTTTGCAGGCCTGTAGGCGGCCGCTGGATCCGTAAAACGCATCCACCCTGTCTAAAGCAACTTAAAAACTACCATACTTCGTTTTCCAGCGCTTCTAAAACCCCGCATAATGCGCCATCCTTAAGAGGACCGATTAAGGCCAATTTCTGGCCGCCTGCCTTTGCTTTCTGATACGAGAATGATTAATGAATCTCCCGAACAAGCGTTATGATTTACCGCAAATCATGTTTGGCGTGCTGTTTATAGCCTTAATGACGATCGCCAGTATTTGGGTGGTCAAACCTTTTATCTTGGGATTTGCCTGGGCGGGAATGATCGTTATTGCAACCTGGCCGGTGATGATAAAAATTCAGTCCCTGCTGTGGGGACGCCGATTTTTGGCGGTAATCGTCATGACGGTGCTGCTTATCCTTCTGTTCGTTTTGCCTATCGCACTGCTTATTTCCAGCGCAGTGGAAAACGGTGCGCCGCTGGCCAAACTCGCCAGCAATCCTTCACGACTGCATTTACCTGATTTTGCCTGGCTCCAGTCTATTCCTTTAATTGGTAGCAAAACCTACAGCGGCTGGCACACCCTCATTAACAGCGGCGGAAGCGCACTGCTGGCAAAAGTACAACCCTACGTGGGGCAGACGGCAGGCTGGTTTGTGTCACAGGCCGCCAACATTGGCCGATTTATCCTGCACTGTTCGCTGATGCTGCTGTTCAGCGCCCTGCTTTACAGTCGTGGAGAACACGTAGGAATGGGCATTCGCCATTTCGCCATTCGCCTGGCGGGTGACCGGGGTGATGCGGCCGTCATTCTTGCCGGTCAGGCAATACGCGCCGTAGCGCTGGGCGTGGTGGTGACTGCCATTGTGCAATCAGTTCTCGGCGGCATTGGCCTGGCCATTGTCGGCGTTCAATACGCAACGCTGCTTACGGTCGTGATGTTCGTATGCTGTGTAGCGCAAATTGGGCCACTGCTGGTGTTAATTCCGGCAATTATCTGGCTGTACTGGACCGGCGATAATACCTGGGGCACGGTGCTGCTGGTTTGGAGTTGCGTCGTTGGCTCACTCGACAGCGTGCTGCGTCCAATGCTGATTCATATGGGTGCTGATTTACCGATACTGCTTATTCTGTCTGGCGTTATTGGCGGGCTGGTTGCTTTCGGGATGATTGGTCTGTTTATCGGGCCGGTGGTGTTAGCCGTTTCTTATCGTTTGATTTCACTTTGGATAAATGAAGCCCCTCAGCCCGAAAAAGATATCGAAGAAGTAAACAAACTTCTCGGAGAATAAACGCGTATAATATACTGCCTGGGGGTATTTCAAAATACTTCCGGGTAGGTTAATTTACCCCTACAAATACCCTTCAATTAATTCTTATCCCCGCCTGTCGATTAATTTGAAATTCTTACTCACTGAAAACTATAAATTTCTATTAAGAAAATTCTTAGAGACTAACATGGCTTTGGATCTTAGTATTAATAACAGTTGAATTTTCAACCCCATGATTTATATGCAGGCTTTCCCCAAGTATGCATGCCAAAGAATTGCTGTGTGTAGTCTTTGCCTGTCATTTATGACGGGCCTTTTTTTTACTCTATTTTGACTCAAAAAGCCTTATATCCCGCTTCTATAAATTTAGTTTGAATGATTAAAATAAAATTTAATCGTCACGCATATTTATACTCATTTCTTCTGCAATAGCTTACCCCGCCGTCAGTGTAGGATTTGAAATTATATTTACAGCGGTATAAAAAAACCGCGAACACATTAAACGTTCGCGGTTTTCATTAACTCAATGACTGTAGGTCTGAATAAATTTTATTTTTCAGCCAAGGCTAACCAGGTTTGCACCACGGTGTCAGGGTTTAGAGAAAGGCTGTCTATGCCCTCATCCATCAACCACTGTGCAAAGTCCTGATGGTCAGAAGGTCCCTGACCACAGATGCCCACGTATTTGCCCTGTTTTTTGGCCGCTTTAATGGCCATCGATAGCAGCATTTTTACCGCCTCATTCCGCTCGTCAAACAGTTCAGACACCACGCCTGAATCTCGGTCGAGACCGAGAGCCAACTGAGTCATGTCGTTAGAACCAATCGAGAAGCCGTCAAAGTGTTCAAGGAACTGGTCTGCCAACAGTGCATTAGAGGGAATTTCGCACATCATGATCACTTTCAGTCCATTTTCACCGCGCTTAAGCCCCTGATTGGCCAGTTCAGCGACTACCGCTTCAGCCTGCGCTACGGTGCGAACAAACGGAATCATCACTTCAACGTTAGTCAGCCCCATGTCGTTACGTACGCGCTTCATTGCATCACATTCCAGCGCAAAACAGTCACGGAAGTTCTCGGAAACGTAGCGACCCGCGCCACGGAAACCAAGCATTGGGTTCTCTTCGTGAGGCTCGTATTTCTCGCCACCGACTAGGTTGGCGTATTCGTTAGACTTGAAGTCTGACAGACGCACAATGACTCTTTTTGGCCAGAATGCCGCCCCAAGAGTCGCAATTCCTTCAGTAAGGCGGGCAACGTAGTACTCAACAGGAGAATCGTAACCTTGAATCAGCTTTTTAATCTCTTCCTGAATGGCCGGTTCCTGTTTATCAAACTCAAGCAGGGCTTTAGGATGCACGCCGATCATGCGGTTAATAATAAACTCAAGGCGCGCCAGTCCTACTCCTTCATTTGGCAAGCAGGCAAAGTCAAAGGCACGGTCAGGGTTACCGATATTCATCATGATTTTAAGCGGTAATTCAGGTAGCTCGTTGACTTCTGAACTCTGCACAACAAAGTCCAGCTCGTCCTGATACACGTAACCGGTATCGCCTTCCGAGCAAGAGACGGTTACTTTTTGGCCTTCAGTCAGGCGTTCCGTCGCATCGCCGCACCCTACTACCGCCGGAATACCCAGCTCACGGGCAATAATTGCCGCGTGACAGGTGCGCCCACCGCGGTTGGTGACGATAGCCGACGCCTTTTTCATGATTGGCTCCCAATCAGGGTCGGTCATGTCGGTCACCAATATATCGCCCGCCTTAACGTGGTGCATCTCACTGATGTTATGAATAATTTTCACCGGGCCGGCACCGATACGGTGGCCAATCGCACGGCCTTCCACCAGCACCTTGCTTTTGCCATTCAGCTGGTAGCGCTCCATCACTTGACCGTTGGAGCGGACAGTTTCAGGACGCGCCTGAACGATGTAAAGCTTGCCGTTATGACCGTCTTTTGCCCATTCGATATCCATCGGGCGACCGTAATGTTTTTCAATCAGCAGCGCCTGACGCGCCAGGTCTTGTATTTCCTGATCGGTCAATGAGAAGCGTTGGCTCAGTTCTTCAGGCACGTCTTCGATTTGCACCTGTTTGCCGTGTTCCTGGCTGTCGGCGTAAACCATGCGAATTTTCTTCGAGCCCATAGTACGGCGCACAATCGACGGCTTATTTTTCTCAAGCGTCGGTTTATGCACATAGAATTCATCAGGGTTTACTGCGCCCTGTACCACCATTTCGCCTAAACCGTAGGCCGAAGTAATAAAGACCACCTGATCAAAACCTGATTCGGTATCGATGGTGAACATCACACCGGCAGCCGCGAGGTCGGAACGCACCATGCGCTGAACGCCTGCGGAGAGCGCTACGCCGCGGTGGGTATAGCCCTGATGCACGCGATATGAGATGGCACGGTCGTTAAACAGAGAGGCATAAACGTGTTTCACGGCGATCAACACTGCGTCAAAGCCCTGAACGTTAAGGAAAGTTTCCTGCTGGCCGGCAAAGGAGGCATCCGGCATATCTTCGGCGGTAGCGGATGAGCGTACAGCAAACGACGCGTCCGGTTCACCCTCAGAAAGTTGCTGATAGGCTTCACGAAGATCTTTTTCCATCTCCGGCAGGAATGGCGTTTCCACAATCCATTGTCGTATCTGGGAACCTGCCTTGGCCAGTTGAGCAATATCATCAACGTCGGTTTGATCGAGCAAGTCATAGATACGCTTGTTCACGCCGCTTTGATCGAGGAAGTCTATAAAGGCCTGAGAGGAGGTTGCGAAGCCGTTAGGCACCGAAACACCTAAATCAGTCAAATTAGTGATCATTTCCCCCAGGGACGCATTTTTGCCCCCTACTTTATCTACGTCGTGCATACCCAACTGGTTGTACCAGATGACATTGCGCAAATCAGCATCGAGATTGGCCATGAAACAATCCTTTCTATTTTTAGGGCTAAAATTAGAGGGTGCGCGTCAAAAGACGAATTCATAAAATGTTGGTTGAGTAATACTCAACAATTTTAGACTAGCATAATGATCCATATCTATAGGACAGGTGAATCGATACAGCAAATCAATATTTTTTGCTTTAAGACTATTCTTCTGCGGCTTTTTTATCAGAAAAGCCAAAAACACGAAATTTTGTTGTAAATCAGCCATCCAGGCCGCTGAATTTGCCTATAAAATAAACATCACACTGTCTGCTGACGCGCTGCTGAAGTTTATAAAATCTATCGATAATGCTCGAAAAAATTGAAATGTCATTTCATTATTTTCAATAGAAATGCGCAAGGTCTCGAAAACATCATCACAATGTTCGACACCCCTTTTTATTAGGAAAAAACGCGTTAATAATGGAATGAAGAATTATTGAATTAAATATAACTCAAAAATTTCATGTTGCGTAAAGGCGAGGTAACCCCTGCAGCGTGGAAGATAGAGAGTCGGGAGGCTCATGGATAGATGCGTATTTTATATATCTGACGGTACGGCCATCACTGCCGAAGTGCTTGGCCATGCGGTACTGTCGCAGTTTCCGGTCAATGCCACGACCTTTTCGCTGCCGTTTGTTGAAAACGAAGGCCGCGCAAAAGCGGTTTGCCAGCAGATAAATGATATCTATGAAAAGACCGGCATCAGACCACTGGTATTTTATTCGATTATTTCAACCCAGGTACGCGACATTATTGCCAGCAGTCAGGGGTTTTGTCAGGACATCGTTCAAGCGCTGGTGGCTCCGCTGCAAAATGAGCTAGGCGTTGACCCCTCACCGATTGCCAACCGCACTCACGGCCTTACTGCCAGCAATATCAGCAAATATGATGCGCGTATTGCCGCCATTGATTACACCCTGGCTCATGATGACGGCATCTCGCTGCGCAATCTTGAACAGGCACAGGTTATTTTACTGGGCGTTTCCCGCTGCGGTAAGACGCCCACCAGCCTTTACCTGGCGCTGCAGTTTGGGATACGTGCAGCAAATTACCCGTTTACCGCCGACGACATGGATAATATCCAGCTTCCTGCCGCGCTGAAGCCTCATCACCACAAACTGTTTGGTCTCACCATCAATCCAGAACGCCTTTCTGCTATTCGTCAGGAGCGCGTCGAAAACAGCCGTTACGCCTCATTAAGACAGTGCAGAATGGAAGTCTCGGAAGTTGAGGCGCTGTTTAGAAAAAATCAGATTCGATATCTCAACAGTACCAATTATTCGGTAGAAGAGATCTCGGCTAAAATTCTTGACAGTTTTGGTATGAGTCGCCGCATGTTCTAACACCGATTTTTCGCGTCTGCGGGCGTGATTACCATCGTGAATAGGTCGAATTCTAACGATATGTGCCAGATTTACTGATGTAGGTAATATTCCGTGCCAACGGGAGTTGAAAAGCGCTGATTTTGCGTTATTGTGACATTCATCACTTCCCGGCACTCCTGCCGTTGAGAAGAAACAAATTTTAGAGAATCACATGTCACAAACGGATGAACTGCGTACGACGCGCGTCGGCAGTCTGATAACGCCTATGGCACTGGCTGAAAAACTGCCGATTACACCTTCTGTTGCAACAAACGTTACGGCCTCGCGTGAAAGAATTGAGAAAATCATCAGCGGCGAAGACAAACGTCTTCTGGTTGTTGTCGGCCCATGCTCGATACACGATATTGAAGCCGCAATAGATTACGCGGGCAAACTCAACGTATTGCGTGAAAAATACCAGGACAGTCTCGAGATTGTCATGCGTACCTATTTTGAAAAGCCGCGCACCGTTGTAGGTTGGAAAGGCCTCATTTCCGATCCGGATCTCAACGGCAGCTATCGCGTCAATCACGGTATTGAACTGGCGCGTAAAGTGTTGCTGGCCATCAATGAAATAGGTATGCCGACGGCAACCGAGTTTCTCGATATGGTTATCGGCCAGTATTTTGCCGATTTAATCAGCTGGGGCGCTATCGGCGCACGCACCACTGAAAGCCAGATTCACCGTGAAATGGCCTCGGCGCTCTCCTGCCCGGTCGGATTTAAAAATGGTACCGACGGCAATACGCAAATTGCTATCGATGCCATTCGCGCCGCCCGGGTGAGCCATATGTTCCTGTCTCCGGACAAGAGCGGACAAATGACAGTCTACCGCACCTCCGGTAACCCTTATGGCCATGTGATCATGCGCGGCGGTAAAACGCCAAACTATCATGCCAAAGACATCGCCGAGGCCTGTGCTAACCTGGCAGAATTTGACCTCCCGCAGCGCCTGGTGGTGGACTTCAGCCACGGAAACTGTCAGAAACAGCACCGCCGACAACTTGACGTAGCGCAGGATATTTGTGACCAAATTCGCGACGGCGGCAATGGCATTGCCGGGATTATGGCCGAAAGTTTCCTGATTGAAGGCACGCAGAAAATGGTAAACGGCGAACCGCTGGTTTATGGTCAATCCATCACCGACCCTTGCCTGAACTGGGGCGATACCGAGACGCTGCTCGATATGCTGGCAGAAGCCACCCGCACTCGCTTCGAGGCCTGATGGCAATAGCGTATTTTGGGGTGCGTTTTAACTAATACGCGGATAAAAATCACCCCTACTGTTCCGAGTTATTGCAAAAAGGTTCATGTCTATCATGAACCTTTTTTTCTAATGAGTTTGAAAATTACTCATTTAAGTACGCGTTGATATATCGTTACTTATCCATCAGAAATACAATCATCATTCATAAAGGTAATAGCACGAAAAAGCTACGTAATCACTCACGCACTTAGCCCTGTACAAGACTGTCTATTGCAGAGTTTTTAGCATGTAATATGACAACAATATAAGCAAATGTGTCCCGCAACTCAGCAAACATTGTCGATATAGTAAACATCAAGTTTAAACGCTACAAAAACCTTATGCCAAAGCCTAGATAAACCCTGCACCCTCCCCCTTGACGGGTAGTGTTCTCTGCTAAGTTTGTTATCAAATATCGCTTGATGTGATCTTACATTGACTTGATAATGATTATCAATTTGATATCAATTCCTATTAACATTGATCTCTGTACGACTATCCACTCACGAGAAGATGCCCATGACCCAAGTCAGCTATGAAACTTATCTGCAAGCTAAAGAACAGAACCCGGGGAAATACGCCAGGGACTTAGCCGGTATTCTGGGTGTCAGTGAAGCCGAGCTGACTGAAGCACGTGTCTCCTTTGACGCTGTAAGGCTGGACGTGGATGCACGTACGCTGCTGGCGGCACTCGAAAATGTGGGTGGCACAAAATCAATTACTCGCAATGAGTTTGCGGTTCATGAGCAGCAGGGCGAATATAAAAATCAACATTTGAAGGGTCACGCCGGACTGATTCTTAACCCGCGCGCGCTGGACTTACGTCTGTTTCTAAGTCAGTGGCAGGCCATTTATGCGCTGACTGAAGCCTCACCGAAAGGGCCTCGTCACAGTTTCCAATTTTTTGATGCGCAGGGTCATGCCGTACACAAAGTGTATGCCACCGACGAAACTGACAGTCAAAAATGGGCCGAACTGGTTGAAACCTACAGTACTACATCAGCTCTGCCACTCACCCTTAAAGCCGCAGAAGTTACCACACTGGTAACCGGTGATATGCAGGGTCTTGATGCAGAATGGCGTGAAATGACAGACGTTCATCAGTTCTTCCAACTGCTTCGCCGCCGCAACCTTACTCGTCAGCAGGCATTCCGCGCAGTCGGCGATGACCTGGCCTATCAGGTTGATAACGGTTCACTGACGCAAATTCTGCACGGTGCCTGCGAACATCAGAATGAAGTAATGATTTTTGTCAGCAATAAAGGCTGTGTGCAGATTTTTACCGGTCAAATCGAAAAAGTTGTGCCGCACGGCGAATGGATTAATGTGTTCAATGCGCGTTTTACCTTGCACGTAGTTGAATCTGCGATTGCCGAAAGCTGGGTCACACGCAAGCCGACAAAAGACGGTTTTGTCACCAGCCTGGAGCTTTTTGCCGCCGACGGCAGCCAAATTGCCCAGCTATTTGGCCAACGTACGGAAGGCAATCCCGAACAAAGCGTCTGGCGCGACCAGATTTCTGCCCTCCTCGCACGGGGTGTAGCCGCATGAAAACGGGTTTAAAATTTGCGCTGGCGGGCATATGTCTCGCAGCACTTTCATCGGCGCAGGCCGCAGAACGAATAGTCAGCATCGGCGGCGATGTGACAGAAATCGTTTATGCATTGGGCGCCGGTGACGAGCTGGTTGCCCGTGACAGCACGAGCACACATCCAGATAAGGCAACCAAACTGCCGGATGTTGGGTATATGCGTCAACTCAACGCCGAAGGCATTCTTTCGACCAGGCCGACGCTGGTGCTGAGTTCTGATTTGGCTCAGCCTTCCCTAGCGCTGCAGCAGGTTGCACAAAGTAATGTCAAGGTCGTGCGCGTGCCTGGCAACCCAACGCTCGACACCGTAGTGCAAAAAATTGAAGTGGTGGCGACGGCGTTAAATCGGCAGGCCGAGGGCGATAAACTGATTGCTGCTTATCACAGTCAGTTAAATGCCGTTAAAGGCACGCCGCTTCACGTTAAGGTATTGTTTATCATGAGTCACGGCGGAATGAGCGCGATGGCCGCGGGGCAAAATACCGCCGCCGATGCGATTATCACCTCAGCCGGAGCGCAGAATGCGATGCAGGGTTTTAGCCGCTACCGCCCACTTTCTCAGGAAGGCATTGTGGCAGCCGCACCGGACCTGCTGCTGTTGACCCCGGATGGGGTTAAAACACTGGGCGGCATCGACAACGTATGGCAACTTCCCGGTATGGCGTTAACCCCAGCAGGAAGAAACAAACGCGTGCTGGTAGTGGATGATATGGCACTGCTAGGCTTTGGTCTTGAAACACCGGCCGTACTGGCAAAACTTCGCCAGGCGGCGGAACAAGTAAAATGAGTAGCATCAGCACGCCACTGCGGCAGCGGGTTGCCAATCAGGTATGGATTTTACTCGGGCTGGGGGTGTTGCTGATTGTTTTAGCGGTGATGGCGGCCAACAGCGGCGCCCTCGCCCTTTCGATTCCAACGCTTCTGCATCGCCCGTTTGACAATGAACTGTGGCAAATCTGGGTCACTATTCGCCTGCCGCGCGTGCTGCTGGCGATGGTTGTGGGGTGTGGTCTTGCCTGCTCGGGCACCGTGATGCAGGGTGTTTTTCGCAATCCGCTGGCGGACCCCGGGCTACTGGGAATAAGCAGCGGCGCAGCGCTTTTTGTGGCGCTGATGATTGTTTTTCCTCTGCCACTGTTACCGGTGATGGCGCTGTATAGCCAAATGCTGGCGGCCTTCTGCGGCAGTCTGGTTATCTCGTTTATCGTCTTCATGCTCAGCCGGATGGGCCAGCACGGACTTTCAAGGCTGCTGCTGGCCGGTATCGCCATCAATGCTATTTGCGGCGCGGCCGTGGGCGTTCTCACCTATGTCAGCAACGACAGCCAGCTGCGTCAGTTTTCGCTGTGGAGCATGGGTACGCTTGGTCAGGCACAGTGGTCTACGCTAACCGTCGCGGCAACAATCATAATTCCCGCCAGTTTTGCCACCCAATTTTTGGCCCGCAAACTGAATTTGCTGCAGCTTGGTGATGAAGATGCGCACTATCTTGGGGTGAATGTGCGGCAGACTCAGCGCATTTTGCTGCTGCTGAGCGCCCTTCTGGTGGGGGCCTGTGTGGCCGTTTGCGGTATTATCGGCTTCATTGGTTTGGTCATTCCTCACCTGCTGCGAATGCAAGTCGGTGCCGATCATCGCTGGCTGCTGCCGGGCTCTGCACTGGGTGGCGCTTGCCTGCTGTTATTGGCCGACACTTTGGCCCGAACGGTGGTCGCCCCAGCCGAAATGCCGGTTGGCCTGCTCACGGCATTGCTGGGTGGACCCTACTTCCTGTGGCTGATATTACGGGCAGGAGGACAACGCCGTGACTGATGCAACCTTCTATAATCCTGAAGTTCAGGCTAAGAACCTCCTTGAGGCCAGCCATCTGTCTTATATGGCGGGTAATCGCAGGCTTATTAAAGATATTTCGCTGCAGTTGGCCAGCGGGGAACTGGTCGCACTGATTGGTCCCAATGGGGCAGGAAAGTCCACCCTGCTGCGACTGTTAACCGGGTATCTTACGCCGGAGGCTGGCGACTGTAAGCTGATGAGTCGTCCGCTCACACGCTGGAACCCGCTGGAGTTGGCACGCACCCGCGCGGTTATGCGCCAAAACAGCGAGCTGGCTTTTGGCTACAGCGTGCGGCAAATTGTGAGCCTCGGACGTTCACCGCACAACAATGCTCAGCTGCAGGTTGCTTTACAACAGGTGCTTGAGCAGACCGACTGCCTTTCACTGGCCGACAGAGATTATCGGCAACTTTCAGGCGGAGAGCAGCAGCGCGTACAGCTTGCGCGGGTGCTTATTCAACTGTGGAGTGCCAACCCTTCCCCCCGCTGGCTATTTCTCGACGAACCTACCTCGGCGCTGGACCTTTATCACCAGCAGCACAGCTTGCGTTTACTGCATCGCTTAACCCGCCAGTCGCCGCTTGCCGTTTGCTGTGTATTGCATGATTTGAACCTGGCCGCGCTCTATGCTGACCGGATCCTGCTGCTGCATCAGGGAGAGTTGGTGGCCGCGGGAACGCCAAAGGAGGTGTTGCAAACAGAGGTGTTACAGCGTTGGTATGGTGCTGACCTGGGCGTGGTAAATCACCCGGAGAGTCCGGTTCCGCAGGTATTTTTACGCCACTAATGAAGAGAAAATAAGGAAATAATCAGAGAAAAATCAGTTTTCACGCCCTGAACCATGCGGGTTAGGGCGTGTTATAGACTTAGCTTGAGCAAGAAACTTCGAGATGTTTGCCCCAGTCCGGCGGCAATGCAGCCTGTTTATCAAAACGTGGGTCGTCGCTGTAAGGCTGCTGCAGCGCATTATGCAGCGCCGTCAGTTGAGTTATGTCATCCACTTCAGCGCCTTCAATGGCTTCCTGCGCCAGGTAGTTGCGCAAGATTACGCGCGGATTAACCTGCTTCATCGCCTGTTGCCGCTCGCTATCGTCTTTTTGATCAAGCAACAGGCGTTGACGATAAGCCTGATACCACGTGTCAAACGCCTCGCGGTCAATAAACTCATCACGCAAACGTGACCCTGCATCGGCCTGTTCAACCTCGCTAAGCAGGCGGAAGGTCTGCGTATGATCGCGCCCCTCTTTGGCCATCAGACTCAATAAATCGGTCAGCAAGGCGTTGTCTTGCTTATTTTCACTGAACAAACCCAGCTTGGCGCGCATCAGTCTGCCATATTCGGCCATCAGCGTCGGTTCGTAGGCAGCAATGGCAGTCTGCAAGTGTTCGGTCGACATCAGCCCCGATAATGCCTGCGCCAGCCGATGTAAATTCCAGTAAGCCACCGCAGGTTGGTTATCAAAACTATAACGCCCCTGACTGTCGGTATGATTACAGATAAAGTCCGGCTTATAGTCGTCGAGGAAACCATAAGGCCCAAAGTCGAGGGTCAGGCCTAGAATCGACATATTGTCAGTATTCATTACGCCGTGAGCAAAACCAACGCTCTGCCATTTCGCAACCAAGCTTGCCGTACGTGCCACCACGTCGGTGAACCACAGCAGATAGCGGTCTTTCTCCCCAGCGAGTGTTGGCCAAAAATGTTCAATCGCGTAGTCAGCCAGCATGGCGACCTGTTCTGGCTGTTTGCGGTAATAAAAATGCTCGAAGTGCCCAAAACGGATGTGACTTGGCGCTACGCGAATCAGCATTGCACCGCGTTCTGTCTGCTCGCGATAAACCGGCTCTTCGCTGGTGACAATAGTTAACGCACGGGTGGTAGGGATACTCAGATGATGCAACGCCTCTGAGGCAAGAAACTCGCGTATCACAGAGCGCAAAACAGCACGGCCGTCGCCCATGCGTGAGTAGGGAGTCAGCCCTGCGCCCTTTAAATGCCAGTCGAAATAACGCCCGTCGGACAATTTTTGTTCACCGAGCAGCAGGCCGCGCCCATCGCCGAGCTGACCGGCCCATTGACCAAACTGATGGCCGCTGTAAACCTGAGCCAAAGGCTTCATGCCAGGAAACAGCTTCTCACCGCTCCAATAGGCCGAATTTTCAGTCTTGAACAAGGATGCATCGAGCCCCAACTCTTCCGCCAGTGGCACACTGTGATACAGCAGTTTTGCGCTCTTAAGCGGCGTAGGTTGCAGTTCAGTATAAAAACCGGGTAATTGGTCGAAATAGTGGTGTTCGAATTGCGGCATAAGCCCTCTTTAAACCATCCAGCTGCGCATAAGTACCTGGCACTGCTCGCGAACGTTACGTTTGATTAATGACATTTTATCATAGGGGAACTCATTGCCATCGCTGGAACCTAATGCCGGATGCTTCACGGTATAAAACGTCGTGGCGAGGCCAAACAGCGAAAGCACTCTGATTTGCGCCTGCTCATCATCAAGCGAACTGCCCGTTATGCGCGAAACCAACGTGACACCGGCAAGATGAATGTGGCAGAGAAGTTTTTCATTGAACAGACTTGCTGCCCTTTCTGGCCCCTGCCCCATTTTGATTCGAACGTGAAAAAGGCGCCGCTGATGCACGGCCTTATTGTTTAACACGCGCTCAAGCACGGTCTCCAGCATCTGGCAAAACATTTCAATGCAGGTTTCGGCATCAGGATTTTTCAACAGCTCAATATGCTTGAGCAGAGGGGCGAACCAGTCATAACTCTCCTGCGCCAAAAAGTCCACACAGGTGACGTACAGCCCTTCTTTATTCTCGAAATAATACTGCAGTGCGGGCGTGTTCACGCCAGCCAGTTTTGCAATCGCTCGCGTCGAGGCGCCTTCAAAGCCTAATTCTCCAAACAGAATTATCGCGCTGTCGATGATACGTTGCCGGGTTTCATCACCGCGGGCATAGCCGCCAGAAGGCGGATGGCGAAGCTGTTTCGGGAGGCTGTCATCATTCATTAATCAATTCCTGTAGCAAAACATGCGAATTATAACAGTCAATTTGCATAATAAAAGTATATCACTTGACACAATTGTCCCATTTGGAATATTTATCTCAAGTGTAATAAATTCACTTATAAGGTTCTCTCTGTGTTACTAGCCTCGATGACAACGCCTTCAGAAGCCCCACCTGCGGTAAACGTAAAGTCCCAACCCAATAGAAAACGCCGTATTATTTTCCGCGTTGTCGCGGTGGCGGTCCTGATTGCGCTGATAGCATTCTTATATTGGTTTTTCATCGCTCGTTACAACGAATCAACCGATGATGCCTATCTGCAGGCCGACAGTGTGACACTGGCGCCAAAGGTTTCGGGCTATGTGTCCAAAGTTTTGGTTAAAGATAACGAGTGGGTTAAAGCCGGTCAGCCAGTGGTACAGCTCGAAGACGACCAATATCAAGCCAGACTGAATCAGGCTTCTGCCAATATCATGGCCGATCGCGCAGCTATCGATCAGGCCACCGCCGAGATTAATCGACAGAATGCACAGATAGAACAGGCTCAGGCGCAGCAGCGTTCTGCTCAGGTTCAACTCAACTATTCGAATCGTGAATATCAGCGCTACCTTCCTCTGGCTGCAAGCGGTGCAGAAAATCAGGAAAAACTGGCTGAACTGCGCCGCAGTCGCGACCAGGCGCAGGCAGATTATGATGCCAACGTCGCCGCAGTGAAATCAGCTTCGGCGCAAATTCAGTCGATGCATGCGCAGATAGAACAGGCCAAGGCACAGCTTGCGTCCGCAGAGGCAAACCGTGCGCAGTCCGATATTGATTATCGTGGCACAGTCATTTATAGCCCGCAGGATGGCCGCGTTGGCGATCGCGCCGTACGCGTTGGCCAATACGTACAGCCGGGCACGCGCCTGCTGACCGTTGTGCCTGAGAACGATCTCTATTTGGTCGCCAATTTTAAAGAGACTCAGCTTACCCACATGTTGCCTGGCCAAGCGGCAACGCTGCACGTCGACGCGTTTCCCGACCACGATTTTAGCGGCGTAGTTGACAGTTTCGCCCCAGGAACCGGCTCGCTGTTTGCCCTGCTCCCGCCGGATAATGCCACCGGAAACTTCACTAAAATCGTTCAGCGCGTGCCGGTACGTATTCGTATTACTGACACCAGCGACGCTGTAAAACGCCTGCTGGCGGGCATGTCAGTAACGGTGGATGTCAACACTCACCCTAATCAGCATCAGGCGCAGCCATGAGCAGCACCACGCTTGAGCAAACTCAGCCCTCTGCCTCGGTCACCGACTGGATAGCCGTATTTGCCGGTGCGTTGGGTGCGTTAATGGCGACGCTGGATATTTCGATTACTAACTCGGCCCTGCCGCAAATTCAGGGCGAGATTGGTGCAACGGGCACTGAAGGCACGTGGATTTCCACCGGCTACCTGCTGTCAGAAATTGTGATGATCCCTCTGGCAGCCTGGCTTAGTCGCCTGCTCGGGCTGCGCAACTTCTTGCTTTGGTGTGCGCTGCTGTTTATCGCTTTTTCCGTGATGTGTGGCGTCTCGAGCAGCCTGACGCAGATGATCATTGGCCGCGTTGGTCAGGGTTTTGCCGGCGGAGCGATGATCCCTACCGCACAGATGATCATACGTACCCGGCTGCCGCGCAGGCAGTTACCGCTGGGGATGTCCATTTTTGGGGTTATTGTGATCCTCGGGCCGGTAATGGGCCCAGTACTCGGGGGTTGGCTGACTGAAAACGTCAGTTGGAACTGGTGTTTCTTCCTCAATCTTCCGGTGGGGATCGGCCTGATCGCCCTGCTATTAAGCGGATTACCCAAGGAAAAACCGCACTGGGAAGGCTTTATGGAGGCAGACTGGCTGGGCATTATCGGGCTCAGCGTCGGGCTCAGTTGCCTTACCGTGGTGCTTGAAGAGGGTCAGCGCGATAACTGGTTTGATTCCACGCTGATTATCTGGCTCACAGTGGCGATGGTGGCCGGTTTTATCCTGCTCAGCATCTCGCAGTTCACCGCCAAAAAACCGGTTATCCGCCTCTCTTTATTGCGCAACCCGCGCTTTGTCAGCGTGCTGGTTATCATATTCGTGCTCGGCATGGGGCTGTACTGCGTGCTCTATCTGCTGCCACAGTTTCTGAGCGGCATCGTGGGATACAACGCGCAGCAGTCGGGGATGGTATTGCTGGTATCCGGTATTCCGAGCCTGATGCTAATGCCGGTATTGCCACGCATGCTGCGCAGTGTCGACACAAGGCTGTTGGTCATCACTGGCATTGGTTTCTTTGCACTGAGCTGTTTTCTCGATATTTCGATGACTACCCAAAGCACCGGGGATGATTTTTTCTGGTCGCAGCTGCTGCGAGGTGCCGGACAAATCATGGCGATGATGCCGCTCAATCAGGCGTCGATGGCGGCGGTAAACGACGATGAAGTTGCCGATGCAGCCGGACTGTACAACATGATGCGTAACCTCGGCGGCTCGGTGGGGCTGGCGCTGCTAGGCATCTTTATTGACCGCCAGAGAAAACTCCATGATGACATTATTCGAGAATCTGTGACCGCTAACTCGCCGCTGGCAGACAGCCGAATATCGGCCAGTACGAGTCAGTTTTTTAGCCGAAGTGGCGACATGGTGCATGCAAAAATGCAGGCCATGGGGCAGCTGGCCAACGAGATTTCCCAGCAGGCGCTGGTAATGACTTACTCAGAATCGTTTTTCGTACTGGGCGTGGCTCTGGTGTGTTGTATTCCACTGGCGCTGTTGTTACGCACCCCACGTTTAACTAATAAGTGACAGAAAATGAACAATAAATTATTGCGATTTGTCCCGCTGGGCAGTCTAGCGCTTCTGCTGACCGGCTGCAGCGTAGGACCTGACTATCACGGAACGCCGAGTGTGCCGCTCACGTCGACATTTACCCGCCTGCCTGCTTCGGGTGTCAGCAGTGGGCAGGTGCAGTCTCAATGGTGGTTAGCATTTAACGACAGCAGGCTTAACCAGTTGATTATGAAGGCCATGCAGCACAACCCTGATATCGATATCGCCCGTGCACGTCTGCAGCAGTCGCGGGCGTCACTGGCGGGGGATCAGGCACAACAGCTGCCAAAACTTGACGCCAGCGGCGCTCTGGTACGTGCCAAATTGCCAGAGAGCAGCACGGGAGACTTATCGTTAAACAACCCGCTCAACCTCTACAGCAGCGGCTTTGACGCCAGCTGGGAGCTTGATTTGTTTGGCGGACAGCGCCGTGCCACCGAGGCAGGCCGCGCTCAGCAGCAGGCAAGCGAAGCTAGTCTGGCCGACACGCAGGTGGCCATTGCCGCCGAGGTGGCCAGTAATTATCTTCAACTCTGTGGCGCGCAGGAGCAACTGGCCAATTTGCAGCAGAATCTCGTATTGCAACAGCAAATGCTAAACCTGACTCGTCAACGTCAGGCACGCGGCGCGGCTAACGAGAGCGACGTTAATCGACTGCAAACCCAGTTTGAAAACAGTCAGGCTGAGTTGCCCACTCAGCGCGCACAGATAAACGGCTACAAAGATCAGTTGGCGTTTTTATCCGGCCTTACGCCGGGCGCACTGGACGACCTGCTTTCCGGTGCTGTGAAGCTACCTGCTCAACCGGGTGAAATCAAAGTGGGAGACCCCACAGACCTGTTGCGCCGACGTCCGGATGTGCGCAATGCCGAACGTAAACTGGCGGCCAGCACCGCAACCGTTGGTGAACACGTCGCGGATTTGTATCCTAAAATCACCCTTCGCGGCATTCTTGGTTTCAGCAGTGATACCGGTAGCCAGGTCTTCAACCAAAGCAACCAGTCATGGCTGCTCGTGCCGATGCTGCAGTGGAACATTCTCGATTTTGGTCGCATTCGTTCGCAAATAAACGTCGCCAAGGCGCAACGCGATGAAGCCGAAGCCCAATGGCGAAAAACGGTGCTCGATGCCCTGCGTGACGCCAATGGTTCACTTTCCCGCTATGGCGAACAGCGACAGACACTGGTGAGTTACATGACGGTTGAACAGGGGGCAGACCGCGACGATGTGCTGATGAAGCAGCGCTATAATGCGGGTGTAGCCAGCCTGATTGACGTACTCGACACGCAGCGCACTCGTCTAAGCGCGAGCCAAAAGCGTATTCAGTCACAGACCGATTTAGCGCTGGACTATGTCGCGTTGCAAAAAAGCCTGGGACTGGGCTGGCAGTCTTAATAAAGGCCAATTTTCCGTCAGGGGGAGAAACTATTTTCCCCTGACGGAAAGCCTTTTTGCGGCTGTGATAGCGGGCAAAAAAAAGACAACATTGTTAGCAAATGCGATTGCAATTGAAATTTCCAGGCAACAAATTTAAAGTGCTGAATTCTAATTTTTCAGTGAGTTAATAAGTGACTACAGGTGAAATGTTGGTACCGGTCGCCGTTATTCTTGCGGTCGCGGGCTATTTCCTGCCCTTTCTGGTTGCTGATCACAGGAAGCATAACAATCTCCCGGCGATCTTTGCGTTAAATCTGCTCTTGGGCTGGACGATCGTAGGCTGGATTGCGGCGGCGGTATGGGCTTTTTCTCGCCCTACGGTTTTTATTGGATGCAACCCACCATCCAGTGTTGCAGCTGTTCTAACTCATCACGAAAATCAGGAAACTGAGCGCACGAGGCCTGACAGGCCATGATAACGTCGTCAGCATGATACTTTTGCCCAACCAGACGATGGGCGAAATTATTAAGCGGTTCGGGATTCAGGCTGTCGGTAAACAGTTGTGCGCGGCTGATGCGTCCTTTTTCAACGTCAAAATGGATATCAACCCCACCCCAGGTAAACCGCTCATTGAGCTCGTGGCTAAACGCGGGGGCTTTACCGAAGTTCCACTGCCAGCTGCTCTGCTTCTCAAACTGTTCAGCAAATCCCGGCAGGTCGGGGAAAACGTCAGGAGAGATAATTTCTGGCTCTACCCGTGCACCGTACCAGTCAAAAAAAGCCTCGGTAATTGCTTCACTTATCTGCTGATGATTGATGTCTTTTACAAACTCGCTAAGATTAGCCACCCGAGAGCGCACCGAGGTAATCCCTTTGGCCTGCAGTTTCTTAGGGTCGGGATTGAGGTAGTTGGCCAGCCGACTAAGATCGGCATGCAGCAGCAGCGTGCCGTGGTGAAAACCACTGTTCAACGTTTCGCGATAAGCTGAGCCGGAGATTTTTCTCTCACCCTCGCCGGTTAGCGCCACTAAATCATTTCGTCCCGATGCGCTGGCGCGAATGCCGAGGCTCGACAATGCGTTGAGGATTATCTGCGTCGAAACACTTTTATCGTATTCGGGTTTACCGGCCATAAACGTGAAGCAAGTGTTACCTAAATCGTGAAACACCGCGCCGCCGCCGCTGCTGCGTCGCGCCAGCCGAATACCATCCAGCTCCATGCGGGCAGTGTTGCACTCTTTCCACGGATTTTGCCCCTGCCCGATGACCACGGTTTCGGCATTTCGCCACAGGAACAACACGCGCTGAGTGGTCATTTGGCGAAAGATGCAATCTTCAACCGCCAGGTTAAACCACGGATCGTAAGAGTCAGAAAGCAGAAGGCGTAAAGCGGTCATCAATGTTCGTCCTGAAGTTAAATTCGGCGTGCCTGCCAGTAAACCTTGCGCCAATAGACGTTATCCAGCGAAGAACGCACTACACCTCGACTGGTTGAGGCGTGAATGAATTCATTTCCAGAATCATAGATGCCCACGTGGAGACCGTTTTCACCTGCACCGGTTTTAAAGAATACCAGATCGCCAGGAAGCAGTTCTTTACGCGAAATTTTGGTGCCAACCTCGGTTTGTGCCGCGGTGCTGCGTGGAAGAATAACGCCGAATCGATCGCGGAATGTGCGGAAAACGAAGCCTGAGCAATCAATACCGCCTCGGCTCAACCCACCGTAGCGATAAGGCGTACCGTGCCACTGGCTCAGTTGATCGTTCAGCTGAGCCACAACGACAGCAGAGTTGGCCATTCTCCCGCTTGGCGGCGGTGCATGGCCGCTACAGCCGCTGAGGATCAGCGCCATCAATGCCAACAATATATACAAAATTCCTGAGCGGTTGTGCATTTTGGATAACTTACCGTTATCTAAGGATTAAAAGAATTTAGCGCTATTTTATCCGCCGTCCAACTACTATCTGCGATATTTGCAAAGGCGAAGGCTGAGAATGGGATTATTTTTCTGCGTGAACGCCGGGTTTACTGTGAATAAGCCAAACGCCGAACAGGATGAAAAACGCACCGAGTGACTTGAGCCAATGCACGTTTTCGTTAAACCAAGGCAGGCAAACTGCGCCGAGATAGACCAGCGCATAACTCAGGCTCAGCAAACTGTAGGCACGGTTAAGGGGCATTTGACGCAGAGCAAAGAACCAGCAAGCCATGGATAATGCATAGCCTGCAATACCGCAGCAGACGATGAAAACGGGCAGCAGATTATTGATAACTAGCGAAAAAACAAACTGATCCAGTGAAAAAATTGGCATATGGGTCATGCCCCATTTCATCAGTAACTGCGCCGCACTCACCAAAAGCAGGCTAGAGATACCCCATCCAAGTCCCTTCACGCGCTTAACCCCATCAGCAAAATACCCAGCATAATAAATGCTACGCCTATCCAGTGTCGGCGGTCGATTGCCTCGTCAAAAAACCAATTGGCACTAAAGGTAATGAGTACAAAATTCAGACTCAGCATCGGATAGGCTACGCTCAGCGGCAGCAGCTGCAAAACGCGCAGCCACAGCAATAATCCACAGCCCATCAGAAAAATGGCAAGTATCAGCCAGCGGAGGATCGCCCCCAGGTTACCCGTGACCTGGTGCTGACCCAGCTGTGCGGCTTTTTTCTGACAAAGTTGCCCCGCACAGGTCAGGATGCTAACAACCAGAACCAACAAATAGCCCATCATGGCAGTTTTTTGTACACCAGCAGCCTGAAGCGACCGGCGCTGATTTCGTTGTCGGCCGGCGGCAGATTTGCCGTAGTTTGCAAATCATGATCCAGCTTGATAACCACTGAAACGTCACCCTGCTCCCGAGCTTTCAACAGCCATGAAGGGAAGTCTTTGCCGCTGATATAATGACCTTTTGCATCCGGGTAGTTCAGCCCGTACTCCAGTTCACCTTTTTCATCAAACATCAGAATGTCGCTGCGTTCAAGCTCCCAACCCAGCGCAGCCGCAAAGCCGACGTCGTCACTCAGCACATATTTGCTCTGCTGCAGAGTCTGAATGTTCTGCAAGATAAATTCCTGAGGCTGTTTGGAGTCCACCACTTTTTGCGGGATAGCCTGACCAATCAGCAGCGAAAGCACCAGCGGGCAGGCGGCGGCCCAATACCAACGGCGGGGCAGCGTCATACTTAACGCACCGGCAAGTCCCCAAACGGCGAAACACAGCAAGGCAATGAGAAGTTTATACAGCTCAACGCGGGTATAAATCGGCTTAACGTGCAGCGGGAACAGCCCCGACACCACCAGCAACGCAATAATACCCACCACCCCGAACAGGATATTGATGATGCCGTTAGCCTTGAGCACTCGCGAATTAACCGATTGACGGACCTGTTCAAAGTAGTCGGCCATCAGTAGCGCGAGCGGGGCAAAGCAAGGCAGAATATAGGTTGGCAATTTTCCCTTGGCAATGCTGAAGAAAATAAGCGGCATAATCGCCCAGCTAAGCAGGAAAAATAGCTCGGGACGCAGCACTCTTTTCTTCCATCCGCTGGCCAGAGCACCTGGTACTAACGCCAGCCAAGGCAGTGTGCCAAGCATGAGCACCGGAATGTAATACCAGAAAGGCGCACTGTGCTGGGCATTTTTTTCAGCAAAACGCTGAATATGCTCAACCCAAAAGAAATAGCGCCAAAAATCCGGCTCGCGCTGCGCAATGGCTATCACCCACGGCAGACTGATTGCCACGGCACTCACTATGGCCAGAGGCCCCCAGGCGAACAGGGTTTTAAAGCGTTTTTCGCGCCAAACGATAGGTAAAACGGCAATAACCGGCACCGCGAGCGCCAAAAAGCCTTTGGTCATAAAGCCCATACCGCAGGCCAGGCCCAGCGCTATCCAGCTCAACGCTTTCGCTTTTGTTGAATTAACCCGTAAACAAAAGTAGGCGCTGACCATCGCCGCCGTCATCCACAGCGTGATCATGGGGTCCAGTACGCTGTAGGTACCTATGCCGAAAACCAGCGCACAGGAGAGGTAAATCAGCGTGGCCGTATAAGCCTTAGTGCGATTGCGCCACATCAGGTTAGCTAGCCAGAACACCAGCAGTGCACTCATCGCCGTTGAGAACACAGATCCAACGCGGACGGCGAAGTTAGAATGACCAAAAATCATCTGGCCGATATTATTGAACCAATAGCCCGCAACCGGCTTTTCGAAATAACGCAGGCCCATAAAGTGGGGGACTATCCAGTCGCCCCGCTGCAGCATTTCGCGGCTGATTTCTGCATAACGCGTTTCATCAGGTTGCCAAAGCGAACGTAAATCTAAAGGCACCAAATAAATCAGCACAAAAAACAACAGCAACATAAAACCGTAAGCGCGTTTAATACTGTTCGACATTCAGTCTAATCCTTTCTGCTGGCAGCCTAACCACCCTTCTCGACCTGGAAACGCCGAACGCACGACGCGACCGGTGGGTAACGTTTTGCTGTCGGCGGGCAATAACTCACCCAGTGGACAAAATTTGATCCCCTGCTGCTCTGCTCGTGTCAGTAATTGATCGAACATGGCAGACAGTGACATGCCCTCAACCTCGGCATGAATGGTATATACCGGTACGCCTTCATCGCGCGCAATAGCGTCCAGAATGAAATCGTTAAAACCGTCTGCCTTAACCTGCGTACCAATCACTTCATCATAAGTGGGCAAGGTCACCGGTATTTGCACAGTTCCCGGTTGTCCATTGGCTAAAAGCGGGAGAAACGGTGCCGTACCGCGGCAGTCGCTGTTATAGCGAAAGTTAAATTTCTCTTTAACGTCAATAACACGTTGGTCACCGCGCCATCCGGCAACGGCCGAACAGTCCACCGGACGACCGATACTGTTTTCCAGCGCGGTAAGTCCTTTGCGAACCTGCTGCTCAAGCTGCGTTGGTGTCCACTTTTCAACCTTGGCCTGCCATCCCTGATGGTCCCAGGCATGTAACCCGATTTCGTGACCGGCATCAGCCGTCTGCTTCATTAACGGCGCAAACGCTTTAGCGATCAGCTTGCCGGGCCAGGCAGTACCGGCAATCAGGATATCCATTCCGTAGAGCGATGCCGCATTAGAACGCAGCATTTTCCACAAAAAACGGGGACGCAAAAGGCGCCATAAATGGCGCCCCATGTTGTCCGGCCCAACGCTGAAAAAGAAACTGCCTTTGATGTGATGCTTATCCAGAAGCCTTAACAACTCAGGAACCCCTTTTTGGGTGCCGCTCCAGGTATCTACATCAATTCTCAGGCCTACTTTTTTCATTTCGGTCAAAGCCTTATCCTTTCTCGGCAGGTGATTCAACGGTGCGCAGGAAGAAGTCCAGCGTTGCATCTACCGTTTTATCCATGCTGACTTCAGGCTGCCAGTTCAGCAGGCGGCGCGCGTTCTTGATGCTCGGCGTGCGGTGCTCAACGTCCTGATACCCTTTACCGTAATAAGCGCTGCTCTCAACCATTTTGAATCCGGCAAACGGCGGGAACTGGTCACGCAGTGGATGCGCTTCAAAGCTTTTCAGCAGCATTTCAGCCAATTCGCGGATGCTGGCTTCGTTGGTTGGGTTACCAATGTTAATGATTTGCCCATCACACAGGCTGTCTTTGTTTTCAATGATGCGGAACAACGCTTCAACGCCGTCGTTGATATCGGTAAAGCAACGTTTCTGCTCACCGCCATCAATCAGCTTAATCGGTGAACCTTCAACCAGATTGAGGATCAACTGAGTAATGGCGCGCGAGCTGCCGATACGTGCAGCATCCAGGTTGTCCAGACGAGGTCCCATCCAGTTAAACGGACGGAACAGCGTAAAGCGCAGACCTTCTTTAGCACCGTAAGCCCAAATAACGCGGTCAAGCAGCTGCTTGGAAACCGAGTAGATCCAACGCTGTTTGTTGATAGGACCGACAATCAGACGTGAGGTGTCTTCATCAAACTCTTTGTCATCACACATGCCATAAACTTCGGACGTGGATGGGAAGATGATGCGTTTTTTGTATTTAACGCAGTCGCGAACGATCTTAAGGTTCTCTTCGAAGTCCAGCTCAAACACGCGCAGTGGATTACGGGTGTATTCAATCGGCGTAGCGATTGCCACCAGCGGCAGCACAACGTCACATTTCTTGATGTGGTATTCAATCCACTCGGAGTGAATGCTGATATCACCTTCAACAAAGTGGAAATTAGGATTGCCCATGAAGCGGCTGATGGCATCTGAACTGATATCCAGACCGTAAATTTCGTAGTTGCCATCGCGCAGCAGGCGCTCGCTGAGGTGGTTACCGATAAAGCCGTTAACGCCTAAAATCAGCACGCGAGTACGACGCTTCATTACCGCCGTTGGGCGTGGTGAGAGGCGAACGTTTGGCATAATACCCATTTCACTTGCCAAACGGGTACCCTGCACATAAAGCCCTGATTCGTTCTGACCGGCAACGATTTCCAGTGCGCCTTCACCGCAGGCGATCACCAGCGGATCACTGCTTAACACGGTGCCTGGCTGTTTGTCGTGAGCCTGTTCCAGCACGCGCGCGCGCCAGATAACCATCTTACGCTCACCCAGGAAGCTGAATGCGCCAGGATAAGGTTCGGTCACTGCACGGATCAGGTTATTGATTTGGGTAGCAGACTTTTGCCAATGGATTTCACCGTCGGCGGCTGTGCGGCGACCATAGTAGCTGGCCTTGGACTCGTCCTGCGGTGTTAGGGTGAAATCGCCCTCAAGCATGGAAGGAAGTTGCGCTTTCAGCAACGCCTGTGCAGCTTCGCGCACTTTACCATGCAGCGTTAATGCGGTGTCCTGTGCGTCGATACTGACGGCTTTCTGGCCAACAATGTCGCCGGCATCCGGGCGCTTAACCATTTTGTGCAGTGTAACGCCAGTTTCAGTTTCACCGTTAACCAATGCCCAGTTAACCGGTGCGCGACCGCGATAATGAGGCAGCAGCGAGCCGTGCAGGTTGAAGCCACCCTGCGGGGCGAGAGCCAACAGCTCTTCGCTCAGCATATTGCGGTAGTAGAAAGAGAAGATCACGTCCGGTTGCAGGTCGCGAATGCGATTAAGCCAAAGCGGGTGATTTACATCTTCCGGTGCATAAACCGGTAAATTCAGTTCCGCGCCCGTGCGAGCTACCGAGGCGAAAAAGTTATTTTCGTCAGGTGAATCGGTATGGGTAAACACAGCCTGAACGTCATAGCCTGCTTCAACCAGAGCTTTTAAGCCAACGCAACCAATATCATGGTAGGCAAAAACAATCGCTTTCATTATTTATTTTCCTGATCTGTATCGACATCAACGGGCTGTGCACCGATGACTTTTTGAACAAAATAGCGTGGACGCGCGCGCACGTCGTTATAGATACGACCGATGTATTCACCCAGCAGTCCCATCCCGACAAATTGCGCACCTATAAACATAAATAACAGTGCAAACAGCGTGAACACGCCCTCTGCTGCCCATTCGGGACCCAAAATAACGCGCATTAGAATCAACACTAATGCCAGCACGAAGCCGAACAGGGCAATAAAACTGCCGACAACGCTGAGCATTCTCAACGGCGTGGTGGTTAAACAGGTGATCAGGTCAAACATCAGATTGACCAGCTTCATCAGGCTGTATTTTGAATCACCAAACTCGCGCTCGGCGTGCTGTACCGGGATCTCGACCGTTTTACGCGCAAAGGTATTGGCAAGAATGGGAATGAACGTACTGCGCTCGTGGCAGTGCAGCATCGCCTCGATAATATGGCGACGATAGGCACGCAGCATGCAGCCGTAATCGCCCATCGATTTTCCGGTGGCGCGTTGAATCATCATATTGATGACCTTCGAAGCGCTTTTACGGAACCAGGTGTCACGACGATTGGCACGCACGGTGCCCACTACGTCATACCCTTCTTCCGCTTTCAGCACCAGGCGCGGTATTTCTTCCGGCGGGTTCTGCAAGTCGGCGTCGAGGGTAATAATCAAGTCACCGCTGACCTGATTAAAACCGGCCATTATGGCCGAGTGCTGTCCGTAGTTACGGTTAAGGAGCACGGCAATGACGCAGTTTTCAGGCTGTTCAGCATACTCAGTCAGCATTTGAGCTGAATTGTCGGTGCTGCCGTCATCAATCAGAATGATTTCAAACGGTTGCGCGAGCTTGCGGCACGCAGCAACCGTACGAGAAATCAATATTGGAAGGCTGTCTTCCTCATTGAATACCGGTATTACCACGGAAACTTTTTTAATCACTTCAAACTGAGCCACTACTTACTTCTCCAGCAGGGATTTAAGCGCGTCAACAACGCGATCAACGTCACTGTCCTGCATGTCAGGGAACAGAGGTAAACTGCACAGGCGCGCAGTGTTCCACTCGCTGTTTGGCAGTGACAAGTCAGGGTAACGTTCACGATAATATTTCTGGGTGTGGGCCGCGCGGAAGTGCAGTCCCGTCCCGATCCCACGCTCTTTCAGACGCTCCATCAGCAGGTCGCGACTGATACCGCAGCGTTCTTCATCCACGCGGATCATGAACAGGTGCCAGGTGTGCAAATGAGGATAGGTCGGTACCTGCATCGGCAGGAACGGCGTGCCCTGCAGTTTTTCAAGATAAAGACTGGCCAACTCGGCACGTCTGGCATTCATTTCGGGTAAACGCTTCAACTGCACAACGGCAATGGCGGCGTGAATATCAGAAAGATTATATTTAAAGCCAGGTTCAATCACTTCGGCCTGTGGACGTCGGCCCTGCACCTGACGGTCAAAAGCGTCAACCGCCAGACCGTGGAATTTCAAAGCACGGACCTTGGCAGCCAGTTCATCGTCATCAGTGGCAACCAGTCCCCCTTCGGCACAGGTCATGTTCTTGATGGCGTGGAATGAGAACACCGCGGTACCCTGAGCACCAATCCAGCGGCCGCGATACTGCGTACCTGCCGCGTGGGCTGCGTCTTCAATTAGAGGGATATTATGTTCTTCGGCCAGCGCATAAAGCGGGTCGAGATCCAGCGAGGCACCCGCATAATGCACGGGAATAATAGCTTTGGTTTTGGGGGTAATGGCAGCAGCAACGTCTTCAGGACGGACCATCAGGGTGTTCGGGTCTACATCGATCATTACCGGCTCGGCGCCAAGAAGCACAATCATGTTCAGAGTAGAAACCCACGTTTGAGAAGGCGTAATGACTTCATCACCCGGGCCTATTCCCAACGCCATCAGCGTTACATGCATACCCCCTGTTGCAGAACTCACCGCTATAGCGTGTTTACAGCCAAATGCCGCTGAAAAGTCCTGCTCCAACTGATGAGTTTGCGGTCCGGTGGTAATCCATCCAGAGCGTAATACTTGCTCAACAGCCTTGATTTCTTCGTCTCCCATTGAAGGACGGGAGAAGGGTAAAAAGTTATCCATGTAGCATATCCTGTAATTTAAGGACGGCAAAAAGGGCATGTGGGTCAGGGCAAACTGTATCGTCTGTTTATTTAACGTAGAGTAAACGCCACCCTATAAACAATGGCAATATTATTGTTGTTTAAGCTTAATTTAACATTAAGGATATTCAAGCGTTCTGAGAGAAAAGAATTGTTTACAGGCTATTAGCTAATTCATTGTTGTAAATCAACTAAAGAGGCGATGCTAGCAATCCTTGCAAGCTTTCAGAGGTGATAACGCACACTAGCTAATAATGACCAGAAAAGAAATCAATTTTTATTAACGAGGTATTTAATTCTTACAAATAACATAGCAGTGAAATTATTTATTTTTTTAAATTTGTGACATTAAGAGGCCATAATCCACGGTTTTCCTGAAAAATGCTGCAACTGGAAATAAACACCGTATACCGGAGAAAGGTTAGCGGGTTTTAAAACCGCCTCACAAGGTCCTGCCGCAATTACCTCACCTTTTGACATCAGCCAAACCTGCGACGCCTGATGTAGCGTGTGATTCAGGTCATGATCGCTGATAATGGCAATGCCTCCCGCAGCGCAAAATTCATTGACGATCAGATCAATAGCAAGCTGGTGGGCAATATCAAGGCTATTTGCGGGTTCATCAAGCAATAAAAGTGCCCCCTGCGGATTCAAGGTCGGCCAAACTTGTAACAGTGTTGCGACCAGCCGAACGCGCTGCCATTCTCCCCCAGAAAGCTGTGTCACAGGCTTAGAAAGTTTGTCCGCCAAATGCAGCCGCTCACATAACATCATTAACGTTTCTTCAAGCTGCGCGGCGTTAACCTCTGCCGGTTGATGCAATGATAAATATTGGAATACGGGCATGACCGAAAGGGGTAAATATTGCTGGCACAAATAGCTGCGAAATCGTGAAAGCTCGCGCCCTGAAAGACTGCTGATTAATTGGCCCGCAATTGATACTTCACCTTCGGCATTCAACATGCCGGCAATACTTGCCAAAAGGCTACTCTTTCCTGCGCCATTAGGGCCAATAATATGAACGCGTGTTCCCGGTGATACTTCGATACTGAAAGGTAAAAAACGTGAAACAACGTTCAGTTGATTTAATTGCAGCATAAACGAACCATTTATTGACAGCGTTTAAAAATTTTAGGGCGGAAATTATCCGCCCTTTTCATACTGCTGCTTATTTTTGCACGGCCTGTTTTACGGCATCGTTCAACAAAGCATCTTCGGGCGTCATATCCGGTGCAAACCGCTGGATAACTTCGCCATGGCGCCCAATCAGGAACTTCTCGAAATTCCACAGAATATTTTCTGCTTTCAGCGGCTCGCGGCCTTTGCTGGCTAAACGTTGATAAAATTCGCTGCCTTCTGGCTTTATTGCCTGGGGTTTTTCCGCAATTAACGCCGTATATAAAGGATGACGCCCCTCACCGTTAACTTCTATTTTACTGAACATTGGGAATTTAACGCCAAACTGGGTGGTACAGAACGTCTGGATCTCTTCTTCCGTACCGGGCTCCTGAGCGCCAAACTCGTTGCAAGGGAATCCCAGCACTTCAAAGCCCTGCTCGTGCCAGGTCTGATACAGATTTTCCAATCCTTCATACTGTTTAGTCAGGCCGCACTGCGAGGCTACGTTCACTACCAGCAATACCTTGCCCTCGTATGCGCCAAGGGTGGTAGATTTGCCATCGATAGTGGTCAAAGGCGTTGCATAAATCGCGTTACTCATGAGTCATATCCTATTGTCGGGGTTCGGTTAAGAACGATGATGATAGTAAATTCTGAGTTGAAGGCTGCAAACGACAGGTTAATCGGTACGCTCGGCCCGCGTCAGCAGCCAAATAAACAGGGGTGCGCCTAACACGGCGGTAACCACGCCAACCGGCAGCTCGGCCGAATAAAGAGCGACACGCGCAATCACGTCCGCCAGCAGCAGCACAGAGCCTCCGGCCAACGCACAAGCGGGCAACAGGCGGCGTTGATCTGTCATGCCGGTCAGGCGCAAAAGATGGGGGATCACCAAGCCAACAAAACCAATAACACCGGCCAAGGCAACGCTAATGCCGACTATCCACCCCATTGCCAGTACCAACACATTGCGCCACAGAACGACGGGCAGACCCAGCTGCTGTGCCTGATTTACGCCAAGTGCCAATAAATTAAGCGACCGTCCCTGCCAGCAAAGCCAGACTAGCACCGGTATCATCAACACCCCCAGCCAGGATTGACGCCAATCGATACCGCCAAAGCCGCCCATCATCCAGTACATCAACTGACGCAAATCAATGCTCGAACTAAAATACACTGCCCAGGTCATGATGGCGCTGCAGATAATGCCAATCGCAACGCCCACCAGCAGCAGTCGTGAATGGCTGAAAAAGCGCCTGCGTGCATAATAGAGCAAAAGGAACGTGACGAGCAGTGCGCCACAAACCGAGGCTAGGCTCATCATCCACACCGGTAGCAGGCCGTGACCGAACATCACACAGAGTACTAACGCCACGCCCGCCCCGCTGGCAACGCCCAGCAGTCCCGGTTCGGCCAATGAATTTTCAAACAGCGACTGCATTACCGCACCGCAAACGGCAAGCCCTGCCCCAACCAGTATTACGGCCAGCGCACGTGGAAGCCGAATCTGCCAAATAAAAAGTTTAGCTGAAGGGGTTAGCCATTCGCTGGGCCAGATCCAGCTGTCGCCCGCACACAAGCTGAGCATCAAAACCAGAACCAGCAATAATCCCAGTATCAGCAAGCGACGAGCATCGCGGCTTTTTTGCTGCTGTTCCAGCTGGGTAAATGTTGGAAGCGATGACATAGAGCAGCGACGTCCTGTTGCATAAGCGAGTGAGTATCAGATTGCATCCCGATCACCAGAATGATTATCCTACCCAGATTAAGCAGTTAACTCTATAGGCTTATAAGCTGCGATTAAACGATGTGTTTCACAGGCATTGAGACGACTAAAAAAAATCGGGTTCTGTGGTGAACAGAACCCGGAGATATTAACGTTTCAGGGAGATGAACGTTATCCTGCTACCTATACTCGTTCCCACGCCTGCTGCCAGTAAAGGCCGGCTCCCGGCGCATAATAACTGTCAGTACCTACCTGGCCACACCAACCTGTAACCTTGCACTGGTAGTATTTTCCTTGCGATTTAACAATATCGTCTTTGTGATAGGCATGCCCACTCTCATACTCTTTTGGAGTAAAAGGTCGATTCCCTAATCCTTCATTCATTGCGTTGAGCAAATCGCCATTATCCATGCTGACCTCCCATGAGAAGAGGCCGCCAAGATGTTGCTGCCTGACATAATTACCTTTGGCCAACGTCGAACGCGCGTTGTCATAGCTGATAAGATCGCCAGTTTTTTCGTTAAAAATATAAGGGGATTGCGCTTTTTCATCATAGAACTGCTTAAAATCACCCTTTGAAAATTTCTCGGCAATCTCTTTATAGGTGGCGTTTCCGGGGTCAGCAACCCCATTCACCATCGGTCCTTTTGCTTTACCGGTAAAGGGTTTCCCTGACTGATAATCATGCACGCCGCTCCAGGCTTTCCCATATTTGGCAATGCCTACAACAATTTTTTCCGGCGCGACGCGCTGAGCCAGCAGTGCCTCTACGGCGTGGGTAGCACTGTGTTCTGTCACCACCCCAATGTCATTTTCGCTACCGAGATTCGTATGGTGATTGAGACGATTAAGATCATAGCTGCCCGAATAGTCGTAGCTCATCACAAATATATGATCCATATACTGCTGGGCAGTTCCATAGTCAACGGGGTCAATCTTCGAGACAGTGCCCGCAATAGCAGAGGATAACTCAAACTTCTTGCCATACTTTTTCGATAGCTCATCGAGCATTTCGCGTAACTCTTTCATTAATGTGGTATACGTCTGCCTGTCGTGCCCTTCCCCAAGATCCGGATTTGCCCCGCCGCCGCCCGGATATTCCCAATCGATATCTACGCCATCAAAGAACTTCCAGCTTTCAAGAAACTCTTTAACGGATGCCACAAAAACTTTTCGTTTTTCCGCATTATCAAACTGATAGAACGGGTCAGAAAGCGTCCAACCGCCTATTGAAGGAAGAATTTTCAAATGTGGATAGGCTTTTTTTAGCGCCATCAATTTACCGTAGCTACCCGCATAGGCTTGACCTTCAATCGCCCCCATGTCCAACGCCGCGTAAGGATCATGAATAGCGACTTTAAAGTCCTGTCGGCCTTCACACGCGTTCATTAGCGCCTTATAGCTCTCAGGGTTACCCTCTTTCAGGCTGTCGTTGATCCCCTCGCCGCCACAAACAGGGATAAAACCGTATAAAATATGGGTGAGATTGTGGGCCGGGATTTTATCAACAGTGAATTGACGACCATATACGCCCCATTCTGGGAAATAGGTACCTACCACAGTGCCGGGGGTCTGGGTATAGGGTTTGTTATTCTCAAGTAAATCATTAAACAGAGGGGCCAAATGGCTCCCGTCAGTATCAGCAATAGTCAGACTTGCAGGCTGACTCGTGGTGCAGCCCTCAGCATTGCAGAGTTCAACAACCACCGCGTAGTTTCCGCCTTTGGACATTTCGAATGTCGCGAATTTTTGACTGCCAGCACCCTGCCACTTTTCAGTCCCGTCGACCAGCAGGCGAGCCTTGCTGGCAGAGCTATCCTTTGCAATATCCCACGTTACCGTGATCTGTACTTTTTCGTGGCGCTTGACTCTTTTTTCATACGCGACCTCCCAGTTGGCAGACTCCACGAGCTGGTAACCGGTCAGTTCGTTTTGGTTAGTGATATTTGCAATGCCTGGAGTCGACGCCAATGCCGAGCCGCTCAACGTTGCGCCAATCAATAACGCCAATAATTTAATGTTTCCCTTCATCATCAACTTTCCCTAATAAAACTTTAAATTCAGCTATTTATAGGGAGACTATAATTTGCATCAACAGCAGAGTCGTTAAGACAAGCGCGTCAATCATTGAGAATAGCGAACCAGAACTGTTGAAATTGCGTACGCTAGCGAGAATATTCTGGGATCAGCTTCTCTCAGGTTAACGCCATATTTGAAGGTTTAATGCAGGGGAGCTTTGAAAAATATGAAAAAAAAGCCACCGCATCGGAATGCGGCAGCTTGTATGGGGATAAACGCGGTATAAGTTAAACGATTAGTTATGCTGACCGTTAGGAGGCACTGGCTGTCCGTGCCCCTGATTGCCCTGCACACCGTTACCCTGAGGACCATGGCCCTGCTGTCCATGATTGGGTTCGCCGCGCTGTTCATGGTGTTCCGGCTGCGGACGAACTGGCTTACCGCCGTTGTGTTTAGGCGGTGGAGCAGACTCCCAACGATTGCCGTGCCAGTACATGCCGCGATTATTGCGCTCGCCCATGCGTTTGTTTTGGTGCTCGCGCCACCACTGAGGAGTCCGCCAGTCGTATCCATCCCAGTAATCACCGCGGTTATTTTTATCACCGATGTGAATTGATGCACCTGGAACATTCACGTCGACAGAGACATTCGCCTGCGCAGCATTCATTAGACCAACGGCAGGAAGGGCCAGAGCTATGCACAGCATCAAATGAGATTTTTTCAAAATATTCACCTTAATTTTATTGTTCTACGTGTTTTTTATATCAAGGGGAATTATAGCTTACCATGAGAATAAAAGAGATTTTCAGATTACTTGCAACGACCTTACAATAAGACAACATATATTACCCCGCAGAAATAAATCAGCAGAGTCTTGCGTAAATATTATTCAGCTTTCATAACTGCGCTAACATCTCTTAACGTTAGTCTGACAACAGTTATTTATTGTTTTATCTATAATCGAACTGTTTAATCAAACAAAGGAATAATTATTATGCGTCGTATATTGGCATTTGTTACTGTAGCTCTGGTCGCCTGCAGCCTAAGTGGCTGTATCTTTCCGCCGTTCTGGGGCCCGGGTGGCGGTCATGGTGGTGGCGGCGGCGGCGGTTGGCACGGCGGCGGTCCGGGTCGTTAAAAATTCAGTCAGCCTAATCGTGGTGTTATCCATACTTATCATTGAATGAATTCACCTCGATTTATTTAGCTGGCCTGATAATTAGTTTATGAATTATTTTTCTTAAATTAAAAAGCCGTATTGCACTAAGGGACTTCGGTCCCTTTTTTTTATAAAGTAATCCCTGATATTGATATTTATAGATAAAACATTCACCAAGTATTAACTTCAGTAGCTACGGAAATTAATCTATCAGACTATTCTTGAAGAACCCAATGAATTAACACTATCTTTTCACTTCTGCCGATTCCCTTTCAAACGACACAGTTTGGACATATTTAAATTAATGCTTTTAACCTAATACATAAAGCAAGATGCGCAACGTTGATGACTATCAAACCACGGCTCTCGTTAATGCGCCACAATACCAGCGTGGTTGATTTGTTGTCGCTTGCACTTTTTTGCAAAAAAAAAGGCCGCTTTCGCGGCCTTTTTATCAGTGTTGCTTATTCTTTCGGGGTGGCGTTTTCCACCCGACTTTTTAACTTCTGTCCTGGACGGAAGGTCACCACACGGCGCGCCGTAATTGGAATGTCCTCGCCAGTTTTCGGGTTACGCCCCGGACGTTGGTTTTTGTCACGCAGATCGAAATTGCCAAAGCCAGACAATTTAACTTGTTCACCGTTCTCTAAAGCACGACGTACCTCTTCAAAGAACAGCTCAACCAGGTCTTTGGCATCCCGTTTGCTCAGCCCGAGCTTTTCAAACAGGTGTTCTGACATTTCAGCTTTAGTAAGCGCCATAGGTTCAATCCCTCAAGGATGCTTGGAATCGCTGTTTTAGAGCCTCTACACATCTTGCAACAGTAGCGGCGATCTCCTCTTCTTCCAGTGTACGAGCGGTATCCTGCAATACCAGGCTGATAGCCAGACTTTTATAACCGTCCGCCACGCCCTTGCCACGGTACACGTCAAATAAGTTTACGCCAACTACCTGATTTGCGCCAACTTTCTTACACTCTACCAAAATATCGTCTGCGGCGACGTTTTCGGGCACTACAACAGCGATGTCGCGACGGTTCGCAGGGAAGCGAGAAATCTCGCGCGCATCAGGCAGGACGCGGTCTGCGAGCTTATTCCACAGCATTTCAAACACCACAGTACGGCCGTTCAGGTCGAGCTTACGTTCCAGCTCAGGATGCACTACTCCAATGAAACCAATACGTTCGCCGTGTAAATAAATTGCCGCACTCTGCCCCGGATGCAGTGCAGGGTTAACTTCTGGCTTGAACTGAATCTGGTCTAATTTGCCGGTAAGTTCAAGAATCGCTTCAAGATCGCCCTTCAAATCGTAGTAGTCAACCGACTGGCGCGCCAGGTCCCAATGCTCTTCATTTTTGTTGCCAGAAATGACGCCTGACAGCATGACATCCTGACGGATACCTAAATAAGCTGCGGAATCAGGAACAAAACGCAGGCCGCTTTCGAATAAACGTACGCGATTTTGCTGACGATTCTGGTTATTAACCACCGCAGAGAGCAGACCGGTCCAAAGAGACAGGCGCATTGCAGACATTTCAATCGAGATTGGGCTTGGTAACAACAGCACCTCTTCACCCGGGTGAAGCCACTGCTGAACCTTAGGATCGACAAAGCTGTAGGTGATCGCTTCCTGGAAACCGCGATCGACCAGCAGGTTTTTCACACGCTTTAGCGAAAGATCCGCCTCACGGTGTTTGGTCATTTCCAGATTCGCTTTTACCGGCACGTCAGGAATATTGTTGTAGCCATAAATACGGGCAACTTCTTCAACCAGGTCCTCTTCGATTTGCATATCGAAGCGCCAGCTTGGCGCAAGAGCAACCCAGCTTCCGGCCAGAACCTCTACCTTAAAGCCCAGACGCTGAAGAATATCGGTAACCTGAGCATCTTCAACGTGATGACCGATCAGACGATCGAGCTTTTCACGGCGCAGAGTAATCTTCGCCGCTTTAGGCAGTGCAGACTCGGTAGTCGCATCAATAATCGGACCCGCCTGTCCGCCGCAAATTTCAAGCAACAGCGCGGTAGCACGCTCAATAGCTTTATGCTGTAGCTGCGAGTCTACGCCGCGTTCATAACGATGCGATGCGTCAGTGTGCAGGCCCTGACGACGTGCACGGCCAGTAATCGACAGCGGATTGAAGAATGCGCACTCAAGCAGCACGTCTTGAGTCTGCTCATTGACGCCGGAATGTTCACCGCCAAAAATGCCGCCCATGGCCAGCGCTTTCTTGTGGTCAGCGATCACCAGAACGTCATCGTTTAATTTAACCGTAGTACCGTCCAGCAGCGTCAGCGGTTCGTCTTTCTGCGCGAGACGAACAACGATGCCACCCTCAATGCGATTCAAATCGAAGGCGTGCATTGGCTGACCCAGCTCAAGCAGCACATAGTTGGTGATATCAACCACTGGGTCGATTGAACGAATACCGCAACGACGCAGTTTTTCACTCATCCACAGCGGGGTCGCCGCGGCAACGTTAATGCCTTTAACAACGCGGCCCAAATAGCGCGGACAGGCTTCGGTCGCCTGAACGTCGATAGGCAGCGTGTCGTCGATGGTTGCAGCAACCGGTGACATGTCCGGCTCGTTCAGCGGTAACTGACTGACCACCGCGACATCGCGGGCAATACCCATGATACCCAGGCAGTCGGCACGGTTAGGCGTCACGCTGATTTCAATGGTGTTGTCGTCAAGCTTAAGGAACTCGCGAATGTCGGTGCCAATGGGCGCGTCCAGCGGCAGCTCAATAATACCTTCACTCTCAACGTTGATACCCAATTCAGAAAACGAGCACAGCATGCCTTCAGAAGGTTCGCCGCGAAGTTTTGCTGCCTTGATTTTGAAATCGCCCGGCAACACGGCGCCTACGGTAGCCACGGCCACTTTAAGCCCCTGACGGCAGTTTGGCGCACCGCAAACGATATCAAGCAGGCGATCGCCGCCAACGTTGATTTTAGTCACGCGCAGTTTGTCAGCATTTGGATGTTGGCCGCACTCAACCACTTCACCCACTACTACGCCGTGAAAAGCACCGGCAACGGCATCAACGCCGTCAACTTCTAAACCGGCCATGGTAATTTGTTCTGATAATTCTTCGCTGCTGATGGCTGGGTTTACCCACTCACGCAACCAGAGTTCACTGAATTTCATGTGATATTCCCGCCTTACTTAAACTGTTTGAGGAAACGCAGATCGTTTTCGAAGAATGCACGCAGATCCGTCACGCCGTAGCGCAGCATGGTCAGACGTTCCATGCCCATACCGAAGGCGAAACCGGAGTAAATTTCCGGATCGATGCCCACGTTGCGCAACACGTTCGGGTGAACCATGCCGCAGCCCAGCACTTCAAGCCATTTGCCATTTTTACCCATCACGTCCACTTCGGCAGAAGGCTCGGTGAAGGGGAAATAGGAAGGACGGAAACGAATCTGCAAATCGGCTTCAAAGAAGTTGTTCAGGAAATCGTGCAGCGTGCCCTTCAGATTGCTGAAGCTGATGTCTTTATCAACAATCAGGCCTTCCATCTGATGGAACATCGGCGTGTGAGTCTGGTCGTAATCGTTACGATAAACACGGCCCGGCGCAATGATGCGGATTGGCGGCTGCTGATTTTTCATGGTGCGGATCTGCACGCCAGAAGTCTGGGTGCGCAGCAAACGGGTGGCATCAAACCAGAAGGTGTCGTGATCGGCACGCGCCGGATGGTGGCCTGGAATATTCAGGGCATCAAAGTTGTGGTAGTCATCTTCGATTTCAGGGCCGGTCTCAACCGAAAAGCCAAGCTCGCCGAAGAAGGTTTCGATACGATCGATAGTGCGGGTCACCGGGTGCAGGCCGCCGTTCTCGATACGACGACCCGGCAGGGAAACGTCGATAGTCTCCTGTGCCAGACGTGCGTTCAGTGCAGCAGATTCCAGGTCATTTTTACGCGCGTTAAGTGCGTCCTGAACTTCCTGCTTGGCCTGGTTAATCACCGCACCGGCCGCCGGACGTTCTTCGGCTGGCACTTCACGCAGTGAAGTCATCTGTAGGGTCAAATGCCCTTTCTTGCCTAAATATTCGACGCGCACTAAATCTAGCGCGACGACGTCCTGGGCACTCTCTACGGCTGCCTTGGCATTGGCAACCAGTTCTGCGAGATGTGACATTGCTTTCCTCTTCTTCTGGTCGATATGACCCGATGTGAAATAAAAGTATGAGTAAATTAATTAAGACCGGTAATAGCAAAAAAAAAGCCTCCACAGGGGAGGCTTTAGCGCTAGTTTCCGTTTCTTCTCTTACGCGCGAAAGCCTTCCTGAATCAGGCGCTAAAGTAAAAAAAGAAGCGGAAAATAGCAGCATTCATGCTTGCGTTACCTTAAGTATTTACGGTTTTATCAACACAATATAAAAGAGGGAGCAAGCTCCCTCTTTCACCTGACTTACGCCAGAGCTGCTTTCGCTTTCTCGACCAGTGCAGAGAATGCCACTTTGTCGAATACTGCGATGTCAGCCAAGATCTTACGGTCAATTTCAATAGAAGCTTTTTTCAAGCCGTTAATGAATTTGCTGTAAGACATGTCGTTCTGACGAGCTGCTGCGTTGATACGCGCGATCCACAGCTGACGGAACTGACGTTTCTTTTGACGACGGTCACGGTAAGCGTATTGACCAGCTTTGATAACAGCCTGGAATGCAACACGATATACGCGCGAACGGGCACCGTAGTAACCTTTCGCCTGCTTTAAAATTTTCTTGTGACGTGCACGTGCAATCACACCACGTTTTACGCGAGCCATATGCTCTCCTGAGTTTTATTCTTGATTAAAAAAAAGTGATATATCTTAAAACAGATATATTTTTAAGCGTACGGCAAACATGCAGCAACGAGACCCAAATCGTTCTTGGATACCATGCCTTTTGGACGCAGGTGACGTTTACGCTTAGTCGATTTTTTGGTCAGAATATGACGCAGGTTAGCGTGCTTACGCTTAAAACCGCCATTGGCAGTCTTTTTGAAGCGTTTAGCGGCGCCGCGTACTGTTTTGATCTTTGGCATTATTAATAATTCCACTTCGCATTGTTAATAACATGAATCAGTAAGGCGAACTTGAACCACAGCGTGCAAGCACGCTGTGGTTCAGGCTACTTGTAGAGCCTTATTGTTTCTTCTTGGGTGCGAGCACCATAATCATCTGACGGCCTTCGATCTTCGTAGGGAAGGATTCGACCACTGCCAGATCAATATCTTCACACAGGTCTTTACGGACGCGGTTAAGCACTTCCATACCGATCTGCTGGTGCGCCATTTCACGTCCGCGGAAACGCAGCGTGATTTTGGCTTTATCGCCATCTTCCAGAAAGCGAATCAGGTTGCGTAGTTTGACCTGATAGTCGCCATCATCTGTACCAGGTCGGAATTTAATTTCCTTAACCTGAATAACTTTTTGTTTCTTTTTCTGTTCTTTAGTCGATTTGCTCTTCTCGTAGAGGAACTTGCCGTAATCCATGATTCGGCAAACCGGCGGCTCGGCATTCGGACTGATTTCTACTAAATCAACACCAGCTTCCTCAGCTTTTTCAAGAGCTTCATTTAGACTCACAATACCAAGTTGTTCGCCTTCGACGCCTGTTAGGCGAACTTCTAGGGCGCGAATTTCTCTGTTAATGCGATTAGGACGCGCCGGTTGAACTCGTTTTCCGCCTTTAATACTTTATTCCTCCAGTTGATGAAGACTTCTGCTGCGGATTTCCGCCAGCAGTTTGTCAACGACTTCGCTGACGTCCATGCTTCCCAAGTCTTTGCCACGGCGAGTACGAACGGCAACTTTGCCTGCTTCGACCTCTTTATCGCCACAAACTAACATGTAGGGAACACGACGCAGCGTGTGTTCGCGGATTTTAAAGCCAATCTTCTCATTTCTCAAGTCGGCTTTAACGCGAATACCTGCATCTTGCAGTTTCTTGGTTAATTCTTCGACGTAGGCAGCCTGTGTATCAGTAATATTCATTACCACTACCTGTACCGGTGCAATCCAGGTCGGGAAGAAGCCCGCGTATTCTTCAGTCAGAATACCAATGAAGCGTTCCATTGAACCCAAAATTGCTCGGTGAATCATAACCGGGGTTTTACGATCGTTGCTTTCGCCGATGTAAGTCGCGTCTAAACGCTCCGGTAATGAAAAGTCGAGCTGCACGGTACCACACTGCCACGCACGATCCAAACAATCATGCAAGGTAAATTCAATTTTTGGTCCGTAGAAGGCACCTTCGCCCGGCTGATATTCGAAAGCGATGTTATTTTCGACTAACGCAGCGGCCAGGTCTTTTTCTGCACGGTCCCACATTTCATCAGTACCGATGCGCTTGAGAGGACGGGTCGACAGCTTGACCACAATCTTTTCAAAGCCAAAAGTACCGTACATATCGTAGACCATTTTGATGCAGCTGTTCACTTCATCACGAACCTGCTCTTCTGTACAGAAGATATGGGCATCGTCCTGAGTGAATCCGCGCACGCGCATCAGTCCGTGTAACGCACCCGAAGGTTCATTACGGTGACAACTGCCAAATTCAGCCATACGCAGCGGCAAATCGCGGTAAGACTTCAATCCTTGATTGAAAATCTGCACGTGACCCGGACAGTTCATCGGCTTGATGCAGTATTCACGGTTCTCGGAAGAGGTGGTGAACATCGCATCTTTGTAGTTGTCCCAGTGGCCGGTTTTTTCCCACAGCACGCGGTCCATCATAAACGGACCTTTGACTTCCTGATACTGATAAGACTTCAGCTTCATGCGCACGAAGGCTTCCAGCTCACGGAAGATAGTCCAGCCGTCGTTGTGCCAGAACACCATACCCGGCGCTTCTTCCTGCATGTGGTAGAGGTCAAGCTGCTTACCAATTTTACGGTGATCGCGCTTGCCCGCTTCTTCCAGACGTTGCAGGTAAGAATTTAACTGCTTTTTATCCGCCCAGGCCGTGCCGTAGATGCGCTGCAACATTTTATTGTCGCTGTCACCACGCCAGTAAGCGCCAGAGGTTTTCTGCAGCTTAAAGTGATGGCAAAAACGCATATTGGGTACGTGCGGACCGCGGCACATATCAACATATTCTTCGTGATGATACAGGCCAGGACGGTCGTCATGACTGATGTTTTCATCAAGAATGGCAATCTTGTACTGCTCACCGCGACTCTCGAAGGTGTCGCGCGCTTCCTGCCAGCTGACTTTCTTTTTAATAACGTCGTAATTCTTTTCAGCCAGCTCGTGCATGCGCTTTTCAAGCAGATCGATATCTTCCTGAGTCAGCGTGCGGTCCAGGTCAACATCGTAATAAAAACCGTTGTCGATAGTAGGACCAATGGCCATTTTAGTGTTAGGCCACAGTTGCTTGATAGCATGACCCAACAGGTGCGCACAGGAGTGGCGGAGAATTTCTAAACCAGCCTCGTCCTTCGCGGTAATAATGGCTAATTGAGCATCGTTCTCGATAAGGTCGCCAGCATCCACCAGCTCACCGTTCACACGACCGGCGATACAGGCTTTTGCCAGACCTGGACCGATATCCAGGGCAACATCATAAGGGGAAACGGGATGATCAAACTGACGCTGACTTCCATCAGGGAGAGTAATAACAGGCATGTTCTTTCCTCATCTACAGTGGTGCCCCACACGACAGAGCACATATAGAAAAATATATGTATTTGAATTCAGTTGGTTAATTGCGCTATTTAGCTTTACCTTGCCAAATATATACACGCCTAAGCCCAAAAACGGCAGAGCCGAGGATGTGACGCAAAAAACTGGCTAGAGTGTAACACCCGTAAAGCGCACTTTTCCAGCAGCCCGATGCGCTAAATCTTGATTTTTTTCGTGTAATTGCGAGTTGTGGGTTGCATAACGTGCGGAAAACGTATCGATGAGCGCCTGGATATTAAAAATCCTCCCGTTACCAGCCGTGCCATTAAAGGGAGGATTGTATCGTAAAAGACGGTACGTACAGGTTAGCGCATGGCCAGATAGGCCGTGTTCACTTTCCACAGATAGCGCGGCGCCTGAGGGGCGGGATGATTCTGCTGAATGTGTTTGTAGAACTGCTCTGGCGTCAGTTGATTGATTTTCGCCACGGCATAAACC
Source organism: Rouxiella sp. S1S-2 (assembly GCF_009208105.1). Lineage (NCBI taxonomy): Bacteria > Pseudomonadati > Pseudomonadota > Gammaproteobacteria > Enterobacterales > Yersiniaceae > Rouxiella > Rouxiella sp. S1S-2. The sequence continues at coordinate 1,893,907 of NZ_WFKL01000001.1, read as the reverse complement.
CGGTCTTTCGAAAAGGTTCTCAACAGTGCTCCAGCTCCGTTTACATAAGCAACCGTAGTGGCATAGCGCAGGGTTTGAGGATTATTTATCCCGGCCAGCTGCTGCTGCAACATGCTTAGGTAAGCGGTACCCAAATCAATATTTACTCGCGGATCTTTTAGTTCATGGGTGCTCGGTTGCCCATAGCGTCCTTTAAGTCGGTAGGCGTCTCGTCCGGCGGTGGAGGCTTTCAACTGCATTAATCCCACGGCGTTCGACTTGCTCACGGCACCAGGATTAAATCCTGATTCAACCTGAATAATGGCTTTTACGAGTGTCTCATCAACACCATAGGTGCTGGCGGCCTGTTTAATAACGCTTCCGTAGGGACCCTGATGCATCAACGAGGAAGAGTCTTCGACGAAAGGTTTATTCGGTAGCAATTTACTTGTTTGCATGGGGGGTTCTTTTGCGCACCCCGCCAGTAATAGCGCAGTCGTCAAATAAACAAATTTTAGTTTCACTTGAGATCTCTCGCGACCAGGACGAAAGCAAGCATATACACATTTTTTAAACACTAGAATATATTTTTCGTCTATTATTAATAATGGTAGATGAAACAAGGATCTGGGGAATTAGTCGATCGGATAATTCCTGTATTAATGTCAGATTTTGGTTATATAGCATTTTTTAATGTTATTTCTTCATTTGTAATTAACGAGCCGTTCGGTCTCGCTGTGTTAAATTTCACCGTCAGGCGCAGAGCCTGTGCGCGCGATCGGGGTTTTCATGCCGTAAAAAAGCTAACTTAATGAATTATCTGGCCAGTCAGAAGGGGTGATACCATGTGGCAAGCCGTTAATCGTCTGTTGAGTGAACATCTGGGCAGTGCAGAAATTCGTGAACGCGTAGAGCTGCCGGGCGGGGAGATTCATCCCGCATGGCGCGTTAGCTATGGTGACAAAGACGTTTTTGTGAAGTGTAATTCCCGAGAGATGCTCCCACTGTTTGCCGCAGAAGCTGACCAGCTTGCTCTGCTCGCTAAGAGCCATACGGTGCGCGTGCCTCAGGTTTATGGCGTCGGTAGCGACAGAGATTACAGCTTTTTACTGCTAGAATATCTCCCCCTCACCTTGCTTGATGTTGAAAATGCTTTTGTTTTGGGTCAGCAGCTGGCCAGTCTACATCAGTGGAGTGAACAGCTTGAGTTTGGCCTCGATTTTGACAATGAACTTGCGACAGTCCCGCAGCCCAATGCGTGGCAGCGGCGCTGGGCGACCTTTTTCTCGCAGCAGCGTATCGGATGGCAGCTGCAATTGGCCGCCGAAAAAGGCATGAACTTTGGCGACACCGAGCTGATCATTGAGCGCGTACGCGCCAGGCTGCAAAATCATCAGCCCCAACCGTCCCTGTTGCACGGCGATCTTTGGCCGCATAACTGCGCACTGTCCAGTGAAGGGCCAATAATTTTCGATCCCGCCTGCTATTGGGGAGACCGAGAATGTGATTTGGCCATGCTGCCGCTCTATCCTAATGTTCCCTCGCAACTGATTGACGGATATCAAAGTATTACCCCGTTGCCCAGTGGCTATATTGAGCGGCAGTCGGTCTATCAACTTTACTATTTATTGAACCGCAGCAATCTGTTTGGCGGTCAGCATATGGTGGTCGCAGAACGGGCGGTAGAAAGATTATTACGTGACAACTAAAACGGCAGTGGTGTTAGGAATTATCTGAATAAAGCCCAGTCACAAAAATATGACCGGGCTTATAACATCGATATTTTACGTTATTTATTAGCCCAACAAGCCTAATAATTTCAATACGAAGTATGCAACGATGGCGATAATAAGCGGCAAGATATACAGCGGGAAAATTTGCAAAAAAATGGTGTGACGGGGAATAATAATCCGCTCTTCCAACTGCTGCTGCGTTCTCGCGTCTGTAACTTTTGTTTGTTCCAGGATTAGCTGATCTTGAACACCCTCACGAATGTGTCGCACCTGTCGCGACATACGTGCTCCGCTTGCCTGCAGGGCAAGGCCCACGAAAATAAGCCAGTAAATCACAATGAACATGATATTTGCGCTGGTGATGCCCTGTCCTAGGACAGGTAACGGCGCGTTGTACCAAAAAACGTTCAGAAAAGGGGTGTTAAACTTGGCCATGTCAACCATAACATGAACAAAATCAATCATTACTGCATTGATTCCTTTTTCGGCTTTGGTTTGCTCATAAAAGAAATTAAGCAGTGAGATCACCGTTGAAAGCAACGCAGGTATAAAAATCACCCACCCCAGGATCCTTTTTAAGACGGCGACGCGCCCTGCCTGTTGATACGTCATGAATTCCCCTCGTTAGGACGTCTCATTAGAAACGTCAGTTTACCCGTAGTTAACGAAACACGCCCAAAATTTTAGTTAACATCTTTTAATGGCTCATTATTTCTGCACTGAGTGCCCCAAACGACTGTGTTATGCTCTTTTTCAATCTAGATAATTCAGTGTAATCGGGAGTGGTAAAAATGAGTCATGTAAAACCCGTTCAAGCCGCAATTTTTGACATGGATGGCCTATTAATTGATTCCGAGCCGTTGTGGATGCAGTCTGAGCTGGAAATTTTTTCAAGCATTGGGGTCGATATCACTAAAAAACATCTGATCCCGCATACATTAGGTCTGCGTATCGATCAGACTGTACGTCTCTGGGCACAGGCCTTGCCCTGGAAAGGCCCCAACGAGGCAGAAGTGACTGCACGAATTATTGCCCGCACGATTGAACTGGTTGAAGAAAAGAAACCGCTGCTGCCCGGCGTAATACAAGCGTTACAGCTTTGTCAGGCCCGTGGACTTAAAATTGGTCTGGCTTCCGCTTCACCTCTGCATATGCTCGATAAAGTATTAGAGATGTTTAGTCTGGAGGGCTATTTCCAGACCCGCACATCAGCTGAGCATCTGGCCTACAGCAAACCTCATCCAGAAGTCTATTTACTTGCCGCTGAAAGCCTGGGTGTCGACCCGCTAGACTGCGTCACGCTGGAAGACTCTTTTAACGGTATGATTGCCACCAAGGCCGCCCGTATGCGCTCAATCGTGGTGCCAGACCACGCGCTAAGCGGAGACCCGCGCTGGTCCCTGGCCGATGTCAAACTTTCATCGTTAACCGAGCTGACCGTCGAACATCTGGGTTAACCCACGCATCATCCAAACAAACGAGAAAGACGGGCTGTAAAGTCCGTCTTTTTTTTGCGTTAATGACATAAAGCATGACGTCACACTCAAAAATTAAAACATCATTTCATTTTTATTGAATTCATATGCCAATGGTCCTATGCTTCTTTCATTGAGGATTAGCGGGGTATTGGAATTTTCCTTCTGACTCCCCTTTTCATTTTGTACCCGAAGAAGAGGCAATGACATGCAAGTCCGTCAAAGTATTCATAGCGATCACGCCAAACAACTCGATACCGCAGGACTTCGCCGCGAGTTTCTGATTGAGAAAATCTTTGAAAAAGATACTTACACCCTTACTTACAGCCACATTGACCGCATCATTGTTGGCGGCGTGATGCCGGTTTATAGCGTGGTGTCCGTGGGCAATGAAGTAGGTAAACAGTTGGGCGTCAGCTATTTTCTTGAGCGACGCGAACTGGGCATCATCAACATTGGTGGGCCAGGCCTGGTTGTGGTTGATGGCAAAACCTACGAAATTGGCAATGAAGAAGCGCTTTACGTCGGCAAAGGGGCAAAACAGGTCGAGTTCAGCAGTGTAGATGCCCTGCTTCCTGCCAAGTTTTATTACAACAGCGCACCGGCGCACAGCCGATTCCCAGACAAAAAAATCACGCTGGCCGAAGCCTCACCCACCACGCTGGGCGATGCGGCAACCGGTAACCGGCGCACCATCAATAAGTTTATCGTTCCTGACGTGCTAGAAACCTGCCAACTCACCATGGGCCTCACCAAACTTGAGCCAGGCAGCCTGTGGAATACAATGCCGTGCCACACGCACGAGCGCCGCATGGAAGTCTATTTCTACTTTGATATGGACGAAGACACCGCCGTGTTTCACATGATGGGGCAGCCACAAGAAACCCGTCACCTGTTGGTGCACAACGAGCAGGCAGTGATTTCACCAAGCTGGTCGATTCACTCGGGGGTTGGCACCAAGCGTTACACCTTCATTTGGGGCATGGTCGGTGAAAATCAGGTATTTGATGATATGGACCACGTGGCCATTAACGAGCTGAGATAATTTTTACCCACTGAATTTATCTGCATTCACTGCGGGCGCGGCTGCATCATCGGCGCCAGGCAGTTTGAATGAACATTCAGTTTGAACGGTAAATAAGAGAGTCAATCATGGTGCTTAACAGTTTTGATTTACAAGGGAAAGTGGCGTTGGTCACCGGCTGCAATACCGGATTGGGACAGGCCATGGCCGTCGGCCTGGCGCAGGCGGGATGCGATATAATTGGTGTTAATCGCTCCGAACCCCATCAAACGCTCGACAAGATACACGCACTGGGTCGGCGATTTCTTGATTTACGCGCTGACCTGACCAGCATTGAATCTATCCCACGCCTGCTCGAAAGTGCCGTCAGCGAGTTCGAACACATTGATATTCTGGTTAATAATGCCGGGATCATTCGTCGAGAAGATGCGTTGGCGTTTAGCGAACAAGACTGGGACGACGTGATGAACGTCAACAGCAAAACGCTGTTCTTTATGGCGCAGGCCGTGGCTCGGCAGTTTATCAAGCAGGGCCGCGGCGGAAAAATCATTAACATCGCCTCAATGCTCTCTTTTCAGGGCGGCATCCGTGTGCCTTCCTATACTGCGTCGAAAAGCGCCGTGATGGGCATTACCCGACTGCTGGCCAATGAGTGGGCAAAATACAATATTAACGTTAACGCCATTGCTCCGGGCTACATGGTGACCAATAACACCGAACAACTGCGCGCGGATGAAAGCCGCAGTCAGGAAATACTTGACCGTATTCCCGCCGGGCGGTGGGGCGAACAGCAGGACATTATGGGACCGGTGGTGTTTCTGGCGTCGAGTGCTTCGGACTATGTTAATGGCTACACTCTGGCAGTAGACGGCGGATGGTTGGCCAGGTAGTGACAAAAACGGCCATGACACTGTCACAAAAACACTATTTTAAATCTATTTTTCAATAAATTGACAAATAGTTACAGGGTAACACCTTCCGCATAAAACCGCTTTCCTCTATACTGGATAAAATAACAGTTATTCAGTTCGGATGCATTATGACTGCGGAAGGTCATCTCATTTTTTCTATTGCTTGCGCAGTGTTTGCCAAAAAGGCACAGCTGTCACCCGAACTCGCCCACGGCGACTGGTGGCATATTATTCCTGCGTCTCTTCTAACCTCGTTGCTACCGGATATCGATCATCCTAAATCACTGCTTGGTCAGCGACTAAAATGGATATCGCAACCGATGGCCCGCATGTTTGGCCATCGCGGATTCACCCACAGTTTGCTGGCGGTTGCGGCAGGCATTTTTTTGCTTAAAACTAAACTGCCGCACGACTGGGTTATTCCTATAGATGCGCTGCACGCCATGGTGATTGGGTATTTAAGCCACATTATCGCCGATATGCTTACGCCTGCCGGGGTGCCGCTGCTTTGGCCATGTCGCTGGCGTTTTCGATTGCCGCTGATCAGCAGCCAAAAAGGCAATCAGCTTGAACGTACCTTCTGCCTGTTGATGGTTGGCCTTACCTTGTTTTGGCCGAACTGGACGCCCATTATCGGTGCAATCAACCCGCACGGCTTGAGCTTCATTTTGAAGTATTTAACCTGATGGCGGTGATTAAACAGCCCGATTGGTTTTGCACTCAGCGCAAGGTTTTGCAGAGAATTGCTATTTAACGTGAAGAACAGAGGTTTAACTCGTTGGATAACATAATGTTTTAACAAGGATCTCTTTACTTTCTGTCCCGATCTCGCCGACTGACGGAAAAACAACCGTCCAAGAGGATGGCCGCCGTGGATTTCGTCGCGCATCATGTGATTGAGAGAGAACAAAAAAACCCGCAAACTGCGGGCTTTTTTATGCACAAAGGGAATGTCTTTGCAGCGGCTCAATAATTGGGCGAGGCTTTTGGGATGCTTGCCACAACTCATATTCAGACTGCATATTGACCCACATCTCGGCACTCGTACCAAGCAGGCAAGACAAGCGCAGCGCCATGTCAGCAGTAATTGCCGCGTGCGCATTTAGAATGCGAGACAACTGAGTACGTGTGATTTTCAGGGCAATCGCTGCGTCAGTGACGCTAACGCCTTCCAGATAGTCCCGCAGAACCTCGCCTGGATGCGGCGGATTAAACATGTGCATAGCAACCTCCATCAGTGATAATCGCGGTAATCGACAAGGACGGCATCGCCATCTTCATCAAAACGAAATGTCATGCGCCAGTTACCATGAACCGACACAGACCACACACCGGCCTCGTTACCCTTCAATGGGTGGAGGTCCCATCCCGGAGCACTCATATCAGAAGGTTTTTTAGCCTTACTTAACGCGAACAGCTGTTTTCGCAGCCGAGATTCATGCATAGCCTGAATTCCCGCAGTAGAGCCTGTCCTATAAAACGTCTCCAATCCTTTGTGTCTGAAGCTCTTAATCATCTTCGATGCACCGTAGTTGTGTAGTCACACTATACGACACAAAGGTCTAGTTATCAAGAATGCATAAATCCCGAACAATGCAGCCCATACATCGAAGCTAGGGCACATTGTGGGCACTTAAAATAATTATTACTTACCAATCAATTGGCTAGATATAACCCAAAGTAATAGCCCATTCCTTTTGGTTATAATAAATCCCTCTTTTGATCTGATACCCTATGCATCAGCGAAATACACTGGTGCACCCTTCTAAAGGCAGTACTCACTAGTACATTTAATTAAAGTTATCTCTGGAGCTTGGGTATGAATCTTCCGCTCGTATTAAACGTGGTGGTTTTCGTTGCCCTCCTTTTGCTGTTGGCTAAATCTAGCCGTACACAATGGAGTCTGGCAAAAAAGGTCTTGGTTGGCCTGGTAGTCGGTGTGGTATTTGGTCTCGCGTTACAGCTGATTTATGGCCCGGACAGCGCGGTACTCAAAACATCGATTACCTGGTTTAACATCGTCGGTAACGGCTATGTGCAACTGTTGCAAATGATCGTAATGCCGCTGGTATTTGTCTCAATTCTGAGCGCGGTTGCACGTCTGCACAACGCCTCTTCATTGGGTAAAATCAGTTTCCTGACCATCGGTACCCTGTTGTTCACCACGCTGATTGCCGCGCTGGTTGGGGTCTTCGTTACCAAGCTGTTCGGTCTCACCGCAGAAGGTCTGGTACAGGGCACGCAGGAAACGGCGCGTTTAGCAGCAATACAAACCAACTATGTGGGTAAAGTGGCTGACCTTACCGTGCCACAGATGGTGCTGTCATTCATCCCTAAAAACCCCTTTGCCGACCTGACTGGTGCAAGCCCAACCTCTATTATCAGCGTGGTTATCTTTGCCGCTTTCGTGGGCGTTGCCGCCCTGCAACTGGTGAAAGACGACGCCGAGAAAGGCCCTAAAGTATTAGCCTTCATCGACATCCTGCAATCATGGGTGATGAAACTAGTACGCTTGGTGATGAAACTGACCCCGTATGGCGTATTGGCGCTGATGACCAAAGTGGTGGCCGGTTCAAACATCCATGACATCATCAAACTTGGCAGCTTCGTGGTGGCTTCTTACCTCGGTCTGGCAATTATGTTCGTCGTGCACGCTCTGCTGCTCTCCTTCACCGGCGTAAACCCGGCGAAGTTCTTCCGCAAAGTATGGCCAGTACTGTCTTTCGCCTTTACCAGCCGTTCGAGCGCAGCAACCATTCCGCTGAGCGTAGAAGCACAGACTCGTCGTTTAGGTATTCCTGAATCTATCGCCAGTTTTGCCGCTTCTTTTGGTGCGACGATTGGCCAAAACGGTTGTGCGGGTCTTTATCCGACTATGCTGGCGGTGATGGTTGCGCCAACAGTAGGCATCAATCCGTTTGAGCCGATGTGGATTGCGACGCTGGTCGGTATCGTGACACTGAGTTCTGCGGGTGTTGCAGGCGTGGGCGGCGGTGCGACATTCGCCGCGCTTATTGTGCTGCCTGCCATGGGCCTGCCAGTTACGCTGGTTGCGCTGCTGATTTCAATCGAGCCGTTGATTGATATGGGCCGTACCGCACTTAACGTCAGTGGTTCAATGACTGCGGGTACAATTACCAGCCAGCTGCTTAAACTTACTGATAAAAAAGTGATGGATGAAGAAGAGCACGCCGAGCTGGCGCATCGTTAATCGCATCTATTGAAAGGTAAAAAGGCGAAGCCCTGTGCTTCGCCTTTTTTATGCATTCTAGCCGCGCTTGATACGCTATTTAAAACGGATACTGATGATATCCCAGCTGTTCGGAGATATTACGCGCCGCAGTATGCAGCATGGCCACGTAATCACTTTTGCTCTCCTCCGAGAAGCGAATGGTCGGGAAGGAGATACTCAGGCCGGCAATCACCACCCCAAAGCGGTCGAATACTGGCACCGCGATACAGCGCAGCCCCTGCTCCTGCTCCTCGTTATCTTCGCCATAACCTTGGCTGCGTACTTGCTCGAGTACTTTAACCAAGCTTGGCGCATCCATCACCGTATGCTCGGTGCTGCGAGTAAACTGCATATCCGCCAGCAGGGCGTCTACGTCGTTCTGCTCGCCCCAGGCCAGCAGGACTTTACCAATGGCGGTACTGTGCAGAGGATTACGGCGACCAATGCGCGAATGCATGCGCAGGTTATACATCGAATCAATTTTATGGATGTAAACAATGCCGTCTTCGTCGAGCGCGCCGAGGTGAATGGTTTCACGGGTCAGACGCGATATTTCACGCATTTGAATGTCAGCACTGCGAATAAGATCAACATTCTGCAGCGCTTTAGCACCCAGTTCAAACAGCTTGAGGGTCAGCGTGTATTTTTCCGACTCCCCTTCCTGGTCGACATATCCCAAAGACTTCATCGTTTGAAGAAAACGATAGACTGTGCTTTTGGACATCATGACGCGCTGTGAAAGTTCAGTGATGCCAATTTCGCGCTCATCACCCAGAGCCTGTAAAATGCCGAACACTTTAAGTACCGATGAAACGGAATCGGGTTGCTTATCAAGATCTGCGATAGCCATAATCTTTTTACCTGCCTGATTTATATTTTGAGCATTATTCCATAAATGGGCGACAGATACTTTTTTTGTTTCATTAAAAATGGAACAGCATTTCTGTAAGAGTGAACCGAAAAAAAGAAATTGTGAGCTAAATGTTAATTCTCGTTACAATTAATAAAGTTCACCCACGCCCTGCGAATTCAGACGCCGGGTAGTTAGCATGGTAATATTTGCCACTCTTACTAGCACAACGCTGACGATCAGACATGATAACCACGGTTAATGATGGACTTCCTACTCCCCAACGCTATGGGGCAATACTGACGATTGCTTTGGGCATCACCGTTTCCGTGCTCGACGGCGCGATTGCCAACGTGGCACTGCCGACCATTGCCCAAGACCTGCACGCCAGCCCCGCGTCGTCAATTTGGATAGTAAATGCCTATCAGTTAGCAATCACTATTTCGCTGCTCTCATTAGCCTCACTGGGCGAAATCTTCGGCTACCGCCGTGTTTACATGATAGGCCTGGTCGTTTTCAGCTTCACGTCGCTGGCTTGTGCGCTGTCAGATTCATTAATGACCTTGACCGTTGCCCGTGTGTTACAGGGCTTTGGCGCGGCCTGCATCATGAGCGTAAACGTGGCCCTGGTGAGAATAATTTATCCGCAGCGTTTTCTTGGGCGTGGAATGGGCATTAACGCGCTGATCGTCGCGGTCTCTTCCGCGGCAGGACCGACGGTTGCGGCGGCCATCCTCTCCTTCGCCAACTGGCCGTGGTTGTTCGCTATCAACCTGCCTATCGGGCTGATTGCCTTTTGTATGGGATTGAAGTTCTTGCCCGCCAACTCCACAAAGTCCTCGGGGCAGAAATTCGATTTTATCAGCGGGATAATGAATGCGTTGACCTTCGGCCTGCTTATCAGCGCCATCAGCGGCTTTGCGCAGGGGCAAAATAGACTGCTTATCCTCGGTGAAGTTATCGTACTGGTGATCGTCGGCTGGTTCTTTGTACGTCGTCAGCTAAACAAGACCTCGCCGCTGTTGCCGGTCGACCTGCTACGCATTCCCATTTTTACGCTGTCGATAGGCACGTCAATGTGTTCATTTGCCGCGCAGATGCTGGCGTTTGTTTCGCTGCCGTTCTTCCTGCAAAATTCATTAGGCCTCGACGCCGTCTCGACCGGACTGCTGCTAACCCCGTGGCCGCTGGCGACGATGGTGATGGCACCGATTGCCGGACGTTTGGTTGAACGCTTCCACGCAGGTTTCCTTGGTGGTATTGGACTGGTGGTCTTTTCGTTGGGACTCTACTCCCTGGCGCTGCTGCCAGACCACCCTTCGCATCTGAATATTATCTGGCGAATGATAATCTGCGGTGCCGGTTTTGGCCTGTTCCAGTCACCAAACAACCACACTATTGTTTCTTCTGCGCCGCGCAGCCGCAGTGGTGGCGCCAGCGGCATGTTGGGTACCGCGCGGTTGTTGGGTCAATCAACAGGCGCCGCGATGGTGGCATTAATGTTCAATCTGTTCGGCAACCACGGCACCCACGCCTCGCTGATCCTCGCCGGTTCACTGGCGCTGGGTGGCGCATTCATCAGTATTATGCGCATGACTCAGAAATCAGTGACTCAGCAAAAAGTTTAAACAGTCTGTTCGTTTTAATAAAAAATAAAAGGCCCGGCATATGCTGCCGGGCCTTTTTCTTTTGAGTAATCTACTGCCTGAGATTTAAAAACTACTTCAGGTATTCACCACTGCGCAGCGCTTCAATACGCTTGTCCAACGGTGGGTGCGACATAAACAGCTCGCTAAAGGTCTTGGACTTGCCGTTAATACACAGCGCCATCATGCTGCTCGCTTCCTGCGGCTCATGACTGGTTTTTAAACGCTGCAACGCGGCAATCATTTTCTCGCGCCCTACCAGCTTGGCAGAACCCGCGTCGGCGTGAAATTCGCGGTGGCGTGAGAACCACATGGTAATGATGCTGGCAGCAATACCAAACACCAGTTCAAGCACCATTGAAACCGCAAAATAGACCAGCGGATTGCCGTTGCCGCTCTCTTCATTGTCGCGGTTGCCGGACAAAAAGCCCGAGGCGATTTGCGCCAAAATACGTGAAATAAAGATAACGAAGGTGTTCACAATGCCCTGAACCAGGGTCATTGTCACCATGTCACCGTTTGATATATGACTGATTTCATGGGCGATAACGGCCTCGGCCTCGTCTTGGCTCATGCTTTGTAGCAGGCCAGTACTGACCGCCACCAGTGATGCATCGCGTCGGGCGCCGGTCGCAAAGGCGTTAATGTCGGGTGCATGATAAATTGCAACCTGTGGCATTTTAATGCCCGCCTGCTGTGACTGACGACTGACCACGTTTAGGAGCCAGCGTTCGGTTTCATTGCGCGGCTGCTCAATCACTTCTCCACCCACCGAGCGTAACGCCATCCATTTAGACATCAGCAAAGAGACAAACGCACCACCAAAGCCGAACAGACCGGCCATAATCATCAGTCCCATCACGCTGCTAGAACGAATGCCTGTCAGGCTGAGTACCAGCCCGAAAACCACCATTACTGCCAGGTTAGTTAACAGGAACAACGCTATACGCATCATAAAATTAATACTTCCTCATTGTTGTTGTCATCGTTGGAACATTCATACCGTCTTAATCAGACAGGATAACCTGATCCTATGGGCTTACTGACAGGATTCAAGGGGTAAGGCAATTCAAAGGCGCTAATTCACAATACTTTACATTTTGAAGCGTTTTGTAGATAAATCGCAGCTAAAAATTGCAGATAAATAAAAAATAAAAAAGCGCACCGGAGTGCGCTATTTAAAAAGACCTTCACTGCTGCAGCATTAAGACCTACTTCGACTGGCTGTCCTGCGCTTTTTCAAGCTTAGACAAGTCAACGGCAATATGGTCCGCCTCGTCGAGGTAAGGGTCCGGCGCAATATAATCTTTCGGTAAATCGTCGAGAGATTTAATGGGCTTTTTGCCGTCACGTTTAAAGCGCTCATTTAAGCGAGTTAAACGAATCGCGTCATCTTCTTTATCTTCTTTATCACGCTGGGCGTAATTCAGAGAGACAACGTCGCGCTTGGTCTTGTTGGCATTGTATTTTGCAATATCCTGCTGGATGTACTGGAACTCAGGATCTTTGGCTATACGCGCATCGTGCTCTTTCAGCAGTTCAGGGATAAAAGGTTGCAGGTCACCCGTCTTGGTATACGTCGCAGCATTAATACTGTCCCAAGGCATGGCGTTGTCTTCAAATCTTTCACCCACGTCATTGTCGATCAGGCCCGTAGGCATGACGATGTCTGGCGTAACGCCTTTGCGTTGAGTACTGCCACCGTTAATTCGATAGAATTTTTGGATGGTGTACTGCACAGAGCCCAGAGCTGGCCATTCAGGACGCAGCATCTGATCGTAAATACGGTTCAATGAACGGTATTGCTGAACGGTCCCTTTACCGAAGGTAGGCTCACCCACGATAAGCGCGCGACCATAATCTTGCATTGCTGCCGCAAAGATTTCGGAAGCCGAAGCACTGTAGCGGTCAACCAGCACCACAAGCGGGCCTTTGTAATACACCACGCCGTCGGTGTCGCTGTCTTGGCGGATGTGACCGTTGTTGTCACGAACCTGCACAACAGGGCCGCTCGGGAAGAACAGTCCAGACAGAGAAACCGCCTCGGTCAGCGCGCCTCCGCCGTTGGTACGCAGGTCGATAACCAGGCTGTTAACGTTCTGCTTGGCCATTTTCTGCAGCTGAACTTTAACGTCATCGGTCAGGCCAACGTAGAAGCCAGGAATATCCATCACGGCAACTTTTTCGTTACCGACTTTTTTGATGGTCAACTTCACGGCGCGGTCTTCAAGACGGATTTTCTCACGAGTTAACGTAATAGTACGCGTTTTGGTTCCCTTGCCCGCTGGCAGAACTTCCAGACGAACCTTGCTGCCTTTTGGTCCCTTGATGAGCGAGACAACGTCGTCAAGACGCCAGCCAATCACATCAACCATAGGCTTACCTGTCTGGCCGACGCCAACGATACGGTCGCCTACTGCAATGGTTTTGCTTTTGGCCGCCGGGCCACCTGCTACCATCGAGTTGATCACGGTATAGTCGTCATCGCCCTGCAGAACCGCACCAATACCTTCCAGAGACAGGCTCATTTCGGTATTAAATTGCTCAGTGCTGCGCGGGGACAGATAGTTGGTATGTGGATCAATTTCGTGCGCAAACGCGTTCATCACCAGTTGGAAAACGTCTTCGCTGTTGCTTTGCGTAAGGCGTTTCATCGCAAAGCGATAGCGCTTGCCGAGAATGTCGCGAATTTCCTGATCGTTCTTACCGGTCAGCTTAAGGTTCAGTTCGTCATATTTGACTTTCTGATCCCAAAGATGGTCCAGCTCAGTGGAATCTTTCGGCCACGGAGATTTGGTACGATCGAGGGTTATAGTGTCATTTCCGGTGAAATCCATCGGGCGCTCAAGCACGGACAAAGCATATTGATAACGCTCAAAACGACGTTTTTGCGCCAGATTATACAGTGCGTACGGCGTAACCAACTGACCGGATTTCAACTCTTCACCCAGCGTGCCGCGCTTGTCGGCAAATTGGGCAACATCTGAAGCCATGAGTACGTTATGGCCATTATCGAGCATGTTCAGGTAACGATCGAAAATTTTACCCGAAAAATCTGCATCAAGACTGAATTGACGATAGTGCGAACGGGTAAAGCGTGCGGTAACACGCTCACTCACCGTTGCGTCCTGTGGTTCTTGTGCCAATTTTGGGAGCTGACTGATAGTGACCGGTGCACTATCATTCGCAAAGCTGGTGTTAACCAGACCTGTTCCCGCAAAAAGCAGACCCGCAATCACGCTTAATCTGACAAGTTTGTTCATGCCTGAGTTGGCCTCCGTATCAGAACTGCAAGTGTTCTGCGCGCACGATCATCGCCAGACCCGAAGAGAGTTGTACGCGAACGCCATCTTTTGCAATTTCCAAAACGGTGGCGTCCATAGCACTCTGACCTGCTCTGACTTTGATTTCCTGGCCAATTTGCAGCTTGGTGATATCTGTAACTGGCACCTGACGCGGTTGGCTCACCTCACGTGCGGGACGTGGAGTGCGCGGTTTGCGATTTTCTTGACCAGCAACAGCGGCAGGCGCATTTTCACGACGCGGAGCAGGTTTTTTTGCTGCCGGACGTGGGCGACGCGGCTCGGCGTTTTCACCGTTAGCTTCACGACGCTTAGCCTGTTGTTCAGCACGTTGTGCCTGAACGCGGGCTTTCGCTTCTTCCAATTGTTTACGGGCATGCTCAACGTGCTGTTCTTCAAGAACACCACAGGCATTGCCGTCAAGGTCAACGCGCTGAGCGCCAACTTTGACGCCATACAAATAACGCCAACTAGAGGTATAAAGACGCAGAGCAGAGCGCAATTGTGTCTTGCTCAAATTCTCTTCGCCCTGAACGCGCTCTACCAGATCCTGAAAGATACCGATCTTTAATGGGCGCGCTTCACCTTCGGCGCTAAAGCAAAGCGGGAAACGCTCTGCCAAAAAGGCGATGACTTCTTTACTACTGTTCAACTTAGGTTGATTTTCCATGAAATTTCCTGATTACAACGGGTTTGCCAACCGGCGCAGGCATGAACAGGCGTCATTATAATGACCCCGTCCGTAAATGCTACGTTATCCGTCGATCAACTTGCGATCAAATTGACATATTTTGCAGCACCACTGTTTTCCAGGTGCTTGCAAAGCCCGGCTACCAATTCTGTTAGCCCCTGTTCATCCACTTCGTCGAAGCGTTGATAAATAGTGCTATCGATATCTAAAACACCTATAACCTGACCTGCAACGGTAATAGGTAAGACGATTTCTGCATTGCTGGCAGCATCACAGGCTATATGGCCAGGGAAGGCATGCACATCACCCACGCGTTGTACCGCGTTTTCGGCAACGGCCGTTCCACATACGCCTTTACCTACCGGAATGCGCACACAGGCAATTTTGCCCTGAAACGGACCCAGAACCAGCGAGGAGCCGTCCATCAGATAAAATCCCGCCCAGTTCACGCCCTCAAGACGCTCGTAAAGCAAGGCACTGACATTGGACAATGTTGCAATAAAATTGTTTTCCCCAGCGATTAACGCGTTCAGGTCACGTTTTAATTCCGTGTAGAATGCTTCTTTAGTCATGTTGTAACCATTATAACCAGAGGGTAGACCGCTATTTTGCACGCTTAGCCTCTATAAAATAAGCAATAAATGCGTATCTCGGCAAGGTTAATCCTATGTGTCTTCAAAAAGACTGGCCTACAATATATGTTTTGCCAAAGACAATTTATGTTCTGACGTTTGCATGATACGTTATTTTATCTAAAAATCCTGACCTTCTTGGCGTTAACATCGCCAGATAACCAAAATGTCTGCTTTTTGAGACAATCAGCCATAATTTCTACTGCAGGTCATTTGCAAACAGGCCCTATGAAAATAAACACAATATCAGGCCCGCTGCCACAAACGCGCTATCAGCGTTGCAGCGAGTGCGACTACCTTTTCACTTTGCCCGCCCTGCGCAGGACGCAAACTGCGCACTGCCCGCGCTGCAATAGCAAAGTTGAGAAAGGCAAAGTCTGTTCTCTGCCTCGCCTGATAGTCATTGCCATCAGTATTCTGGTTTTAATGCCTTTTGCCTATACCGAACCTTTAATCAGTATTCGCTTGCTGGGTACCCGCATTGACGCCAGCCTGTTTGAAGGTATCTGGCAAATGTCGAGCCAGGGATCACCGCTGACCGCCAGCATGGTGGCCTTCTGTACCGTTGGCGCCCCCCTCACGCTCGCAGGCTCGATTTTGTATCTGCATTTTGGCAGTAAATTTGGTATGAATCTCAAGCCGGTGCTGCTGATGCTCGACAGGCTTAAAGACTGGGTGATGCTCGATATCTATCTTATCGGTATGGCAGTTGCCTGCATCAAGGTGAAAGAGTACGCCGATATTGATATGGGACCCGCTCTGGTGGCCTATATCATGATGACGATTCTGGTGACGCTGACGCTGATTAACCTCAATATCGAACAACTGTGGGAAGAGTTTTATCCGCAGCGTCGCCCAAAAGGCGTGCCTCAGTCTCTGGTGCTGTGCCTGTCGTGCAAGTTTACCGGTCACCCCGATGTGCGAGGTCGCTGTCCACGCTGCCATGTTCCCATGTCGCTTCGCTACAAGCACAGTCTGCAAAAAACCTGGGCAGCGCTTATCTCGGCGATGGTGCTACTCGTGCCGGCCAACCTGCTGCCCATTTCGATTATCTATGCCAATGGCCAGCAACTTAAAGATACGATTTTTTCCGGCGTCGTGTCGCTGGCCACTTCCGGTAATGTGCCGATTGCCGCTATCGTGTTTATTGCCAGCGTGCTGGTGCCTTTTACCAAGGTCATTGTGCTACTGACACTGCTGTTAAGCATTCACTTCAAGGCGCACCAAGGGTTGAAAACCCGCATTCGCCTGCTGCGACTGGTTACCTGGATTGGCCGCTGGTCAATGCTGGATTTATTCGTTATTTCACTGATGATGTCATTGGTCAACCGCGACCAGTTACTCTCATTTACTATGGGTCCGGCCGCTTTTTACTTTGGTTCTGCCGTGATACTGACTATTCTTGCCGTTGAATGGCTCGACAGCCGCCTGATTTGGGACGCACATGCAACAAGAAACGCCGAATACACCGACTGAAGCACGGGTCAAAAATCGACGCCGGATCTCCCCTTTCTGGCTGCTGCCGTTCATTGCGCTGCTGATTGCCGGCTGGCTTATCTACAGTAATTATCAGGAACAAGGCACCACCGTCACCATCGACTTCCAGTCGGCGGCGGGGATCGTTGCCGGTCGTACTCCGGTGCGTTATCAAGGGGTTGAGGTAGGTACCGTTCAGTCTCTCAGCCTGAGTAAAGACCTGCGTACTATTATGGTCAAGGTCAGTATCCGCAGCGAGCTGGCCGATTCTCTGCGCGAAGGCACCCAGTTCTGGCTGGTGACGCCCAAAGCCTCGCTGGCCGGTATTTCCGGACTCGATGCGCTGGTTGGCGGTAACTATATCGGCATGATGCCGGGCAGCGGCAAGGAGCAAGATCACTTTACTGCCCTCGACACACAGCCTAAATATCGTCTCAATACTGGCGAGTTAATGATCCATCTTCACTCAAGGGATTTAGGCTCATTGAGCACCGGCTCGCTGGTCTACTACCGCAAAATTCCCGTCGGGAAAGTCTATGATTACGATATTGAAGCAGGCAACAATGGCGTGACTATCGACGTGCTTATCGACAAACGCTTTGCGCATTTAGTGAAAGATAACAGCCGCTTCTGGAACGTCTCCGGGTTTAAAGGTGACTTTAGCCTCAGTGGGGCAAAAGTTGAAATGGAAAGCCTGGCCGCGCTGGTCAATGGCGCCATTGCGCTCGACTCCCCTGCCGATGGCAATCAGGCCAAGGCTGATCAGTCGTATGAGCTTTACCCCGATCTAGCACAGAGCCAGCGGGGCGTAGACATCAATCTTGATTTACCCAGTGGGGATGGCCTCACTGAAGGGCGCACACCGCTGATGTATCAGGGTCTTCAGGTCGGTACGCTGACCAAAGTCACGCTGCAGCCTGACAACAAGGTCACCGGCAAGCTGACTGTCGATCCGTCAGTTATCGACATGATGCGTAGCGGTACGCGCATCGAAATGAACAGTCCTAAAATCAGCCTCAATAATGCCAAGATAAGCCAGTTGCTGACCGGCAATACGCTGGATCTCATTCCTGGAGAAGGTGCGCCACAAAACCACTTCACCGTGCTCGACAGCAGCAAGCGCATGCTGCAGGACCCGGGTGTACTGACTCTGCAACTGCTTGCGCCACAAAGCTACGGCATTGATTCAGGCCAGCCGCTGCTGCTGCACGGCATCGTGATTGGTCAAGTGCTTGACCGCACGCTGACTGACGCAGGCATTGTCTTTAATATCGCTGTAAGCTCTCAGTACAAGAATCTTCTGCATCTGGACAGCAAGTTTGTGGTCAACAGCCGTGTCGACGTCAAGCTGGGCCTCGACGGCATGGAAGTACTCGGCGCCAGTGCGCAGGAGTGGATCGACGGCGGAATTCGCGTGTTGCCGGGGACTAAAGGCGCACCATCAGGTCAATATCCGCTCTACAGCAATTCAGAGAAGGCCGAACAGGGTATTAAAGGCGACAAACCTTCTACCACGCTGACTCTCACCGCCAAAAGTCTGCCAGACGTACAGACCGGCTCTGTGGTGCTGTACCGTAAATTCCAGGTCGGTGAAATTGTCAGCGTGCGTCCGAAGGCCAACGAGTTTGAGGTAGATGTCTACATCAGTCCTGAGTATCGCAATCTGTTGACCGCGAAAACTATTTTCTGGGCCGAAGGCGGTGCCAAGGTGCAGCTTAACGGCAGCGGTCTCACCGTGCAGGCGTCACCGCTTGACCGTGCGTTGAAAGGTGCCATCAGTTTTGACAACCTCGAAGGGGTGACGGTCAGTAAAGGCACCAAGCGCGTGCTGTATGATAACGAAACCGCCGCACGCGCAGTAGGTAGCCAGATCACCCTCAATACTTACGACGCCAGTAAGATTTCGCCAGGAATGCCAATCCGCTACCTGGGCATCACTATCGGCCAGGTTGAATCACTCAAGCTTGACCCCCAGTTGAATCAGGTGGCGGCCAAAGCCGTACTCTATCCAGAATATGTCGATACTTTTGCTCGCCTTGGCACCCGTTTCTCGATTGTTTCTCCCGAGATTTCAGCGGCTGGCGTGCAGAATCTCGATACTTTGCTGCAGCCGTATATCAACGTTGAAGCCGGTAAAGGTCCGTCTAATCGCACCTTTGATTTGCAAACCGCCACCATCACCGATTCGCGCTATACCGACGGTTTGGCGATTGTGGTTGATGCTACCGAGGTAGGTTCGCTGCAAATCGGTACGCCGGTGCTGTTCCGCGGCATTGAAGTGGGCACTGTAACCGGATTCCGACTGGGTGAAATGGCCGATCGCGTTAACGTTTCGCTACGCATCAGCAAAAAGTATCAATACCTGGTGCGCGATAACACCACCTTCTGGCTGGCCTCTGGATATAATTTACAGTTCGGTCTGACTGGCGGCAGCTTCAAAAGCGGCACCTTCCAGCAGTTTATCCGCGGGGGAATCGCCTTTGCCACCCCGCCAACGACGCCAGTGGCGCCAAAAGCCTCCACCGGACGCCATTTCCTGCTGATGCCTGAAGAACCTAAAGACTGGCAGCAGTGGGGAACCGCCATTCCGAAAAATTGATCCCCCCCCGTCTTCACGGCGGGCCTGATTGATTCAGGCCCGCCGTGACTCTCCTATCACCTGCTGGAATTTTTCTGCTTAGCGTTTTCCTATGGCACTTTTTGCACAATAAGCTATTCTCAAAGCTGGCTCAACTGGTCATACCTGTAGTGAGCTATTGAATAGTAAAATTTAACAAGGGGCATCTCATGGGAAAATCCAGCATTCGAATCGGCAGTTTTGAAATAGATGATGCACAGCTGTCGTCACCTGAAGCCAAAGGCGGTGACAAAGTGTATATACCGTGTAAATCCGATCCTGACTTATGTATGCAGCTTGATGCATGGGATGACAATGTCAGCGTGCCCGCCGTATTGGATGGCCGTCACTCCGTGTTATACAAAGAAAAGTATGACAGCCAGAAAGATGAGTGGATTATGCGTCTTGAGTAGTTAAAGACATTAGCGCCACGCCGCGCCCGGCAAAAAATCGGGCAAATTGCGTCACCGGCAGTTGCACGTAAGACTGTGTCGCTTCGTTGTGCCCTGAGGGATTATGAAAGGTGATAACGCCCTGCTCAACGGCGGTGACCAACACCAGATGCCCCCCCGTGCGGGGCGGCACGTTGTCAGGGTGGCGAATGCCGGGATGCACGGAAGCAATAAAGAAACGATATCGCCGCAGCTCATGGGCAATATCGTCGGCGATAAGCTCGACCCTGACCTGTGCGGAAACGTTAAGCTCTTGTTTTAAAAACTCGACGAAGGGTGCATAGATAAGCCCGCGGATATTGTCCCCTTCGCGCACATAGGCGCCATAGGGCATGCTTCGACGTGTCAGTTCAAGGACAGGCACCACTTCTCCCGTGGTGGCGGCCAGCGCCATTTTCAGGCAACACATGCCGCAAACGTGATTGGCCCACTCGATAAACTCCGCCTGAGACAGTGCACCGGATTCTGGCCAAACGTCGATATCCCGCAAATCCTTTTCGCCACTCAGAATATCGGGAGCCGAAGAGGGTGACTCCCATTGGCTGAAATACGGTACCCGTTGCTCGACAGGCATCCTCGACGATTTTTTATTGGCAGCAAACGACATGAGATTGATTCTCCAGGGCATTAGCAGGTTATGGCGGGATTTTTGAATGCGACGGCCAACGCGCAAAAGCGGGCCGTCGGGGTCAATCAGAAGGTTTCAACCAGCTCGAATTTCATCAGCAGCAGCGGCATGTCCGGGGAGAACATATCGTAGGCTTCAAAGAAGCGCTGAAGCTCAACGCGCCAGGAAGCCAGCGTGCGATCGCCCTCACCTTCTGCATAGGCATGCTCTTCGGTGACCAGGTCAAAAGGCACCTGTTTTACTTCCGTGAGTTTAACCGCGCAAACCGGGTGATTTTTACCGTCAACCACCACAAAGACTTCACCCACTTCAGGGGTGCCATCATCGTCAAGATTGGCGCAGGTCGCAGTTTTCACACCGGCGATGACTTTCTTCGCCAAATCATCGGCCTGCGCCTCATTGTCTCCAAAAGACCAACGCTCGGCGTCTTTGTACTTTTGCGGGAGAGGAGTAAGCATAATTTATCCTTTTAATTTAACCGGCCTACAGAGTTCACCCTGTAAACATTAGCACGAAATTTTAATAATCGATCACGGGCACTTAACCGGCAGGCTTTGTGGCCACTGACGGACATTGCCACTGCCGTAAAGCACCTGCACACCGCATTCACGGTCAACGCGTGCCAGCGGTTTGCCGGTCGCGTCCACCATCATCGACATTTTCCGGGTCGACACTATCGTCACGCCACTGTTGAAGGCAGAGACGGCCTTAAATACCGGTGGGATAACAAAGCTGCCCTGCGCGTTAACAAATCCGTAGTCTTCACCCACTTTGGCAAACGCCAGCCCTTCGGAAATCACCCCGAGATCGGCAAAGTTCACCGCAGGTGCCGGGTGTCCCTGTGCGTCAATCCAGGTTTTGCTGCCATCAGATTTGGTTAATACTGCCTGACCGCCTTGCATACGGCTGCCAATGCCTGAGACGGTGATCGCCAGCTTGCCCGTTGAGTCAACATAGCGAGTGCTCGGTTTGCCGTCGTCGCTGTCGTAAGAGAGCGACATGTCGCTGTTTTGCGGCAGAACCCAGTTTCCTTCAGGCATGGCGGCTACCCGCGCGCCCTTCTCGTCGATAAGTTCGGTGCCCTGTGGCTGAATGCGCAGAGCACGCGAGTTCACAAACGCCGAACTGGGTAAAATTTGCGGCTGTATCTGCCAAATACCCTGTGAGTTTAAATAACCAATCTGCGGCTGACGAGAAAGTTTCACCCAATCGCCCACGGCGGTGATCTTCGTCTGCTGCTCGTGCAGTTCAATATCGCCCTGCGCGTTGAGCAGCCACGATTGACCTTCGGCCGAACTGGTAAGAATACGCCCATCGTTAAACTGATTGACGCTCAGATCGGTAGTCGGTGCTATCCGCTCCTTGCCGTCGTTGCCGATAATCGCCGACTGAACGCTTGAGGCCGTTTGCTCTGCCGTTTTCAACGGCAAAGTCAGTTGCCACAGTGCGCTGTTAATGCGACGCACACTGGCATAATCTGCCTTCACTCGCGCTTTACCGGAGGCATCGATAATGCCCCACAGACCGTTTGGCAGTTGAACGTCGGCCAACCCGTTGGAATAGGTGCCAACCGACTGATAAACCGGCTCGGCAATGACCTTTTGGCCCACGACGTCATAAATACCCCACGCAGCGCCTTCGGCAGCCGTTTCGCGGAACCTGAACCAGCCATTGCCAATCGACTGCATCTCAAAGACGTTAGGCAGCGCAAAATGTTTGCCGCTGGCGTCAATGACCGTCAATTTTCCATCCTGATAGTCGAAGGCGTAGCCGTTAACGTAAGGGGCTATATTGTCTTCGGTCAGAGGAATAATGGTTTTCCCCTGCGCGTCAATCACGCCGGTTCCTTGGGCTGTTTTAACAATAAATTGTTGCGCCATGCCGCCCTGTGCCGACTCACTGCTGTCGGCGGCTTGAATGTCCTGCCATTTGCTTTCGAGCTGAACACTGCCGTCGGCGCGAATAAATCCGGTACCTGGCTTAGGGTCATCGGAATCGGGACGCACCAGTGCCAACGGCGCACTGCTGTCGCTCTGCGGCTGATTGAGCGGCTGGATGCGGTAATCGTTTAATAGCGAAACATTTTTCGCACTCAGCAGCATTTTACCCGTGTTATCAACAATGTTGATCACCTGCCCACGATCGTCATGCAGCCACAGACGACCATTAATCACCTCGGCATTGTTCACCTGCGCCAGCCAGCTGACAGCCTGAGCTCCGCCAATCAAATTACCGTCGGGAGAGATTATCGCGTTGACCTTGTTTTGCTCACCGCGCGTCGTCAGTAGAAAAAGACCGGTCGGCTGATCGGAAGGCGTGCTCTCTTTTGGCAGCGTGACTGGCTGTTTTTTGCCTGGCACATACACAGTCAGACTTTCTTTCGCACTGTTGTCGAGTAAAAAGTCGCCCTGCACAGTCAATCCGGCGACAGCTTCATTGCTTAAAGAAGCAAGCAGGTTGCCACCGTTGTCCAACAGGCTATTTTTATCTGCCGTTTTCGCCAGCCAGAAGTGGCTGTTTAGCGCTTTTACTGACTGATAAACCTGTTCCACCAGCGTGCCATCAGCACGTATTAGTTGCACCCCGGCTGACGTTTTAGCCATGGCCAGCGCGCTGTTCACGTCGCTTAACGTAATATCGCTAAACTGTGGATTGATACGCCATGCCAGATTTTGGTCGGCAATACCAAAGCCGCTATCGCTGTCACGCGCAATAAACAGGTCACTCTGACCAAAAGGCTGTACCACTTCCATTTTATCGCTGGCGACGTGACGCTGGTCGTCCGGCGAGAGCAGCACCGTTTTGTAATCCAGAGCCAATCGAGCTGGATTACCGTCGCCAAGCTGAACGTCATCCACCAGCTCATCGAGCGGTTTACCCACCGTTTGACCTTTGCGATTAATAATTTCCGGTTTACCTGCATTAATGACCACGGCAAGTTCAACCTGAGTAAAGGTTCCTGCTTTGTCAAAAGTGGGCTGAATCGCCCAATTGCCGGTTGAATCGATGTAACCCCACTTGCCTTTCTGCTTCGCCGCCGCCAACCCGTAGTGGAAATCTCCAACCTGTTCGAAAACAGGTTTGATAACCAGCTGTCCCTGATTGTCGAGGAATCCCCAACGGTGGCCGCTCAGCCCTTTGGTCAGTGCAACGTCATCAATGGCCTGTTGTGCGTCAGGCAGCAGTAAGGCTGCGCGTCCTTCGTGCACAGCCCGAATACAGATATTTTGCGTGGCAGACAGGGCCATTTCGGCGCGCTGCGTACTCTCTGTCGTGGCGCTGGGAGCAAAGCAAGAGGCGTCAGTTTCAGCCGCTAACGACGGCATCGCAAAGGCCATCAGGCCCAGCGCGCCACCGGTGGTTAACATTTGACGAACGGTGCGCGCCAGCAGTGTCGTGTTCATGAGATTCATTGTGCACCTCCGGCCTGCGCAGAACTTGCACAACTTACTGTTTTAGCAGGCCAAGTTTGCTTGTCTTTGGCATCGACAATAACCCGCTGATTGCAGCGTATCGGCAGCTGCGCCTGAACGGCACCGTCAGTATTTATCAGCTGTACTAGCCCTTTTGCCGCAACCCAAGCGCGTTTTTCACTAAAATCAGTGGCCCAATCAAACTTTGGCAGCAGCGTAAAAGTGCCCGTGCCGTTGATATAACCAATTTGTGAACCGTAGGTATCCTGCTTCACCGCTTTGGCGCGCGTGTCTTTCATTGCGCCAACCTGAGTAAAGTAGGAACCGATCAACGCCTTACCGCTAGAATCGATAAAACCATACAGTCCATTGCTGCCGCGAAGTGGCACCATACCTTCACTAGACTGGGCAACTGCAATGCTGCTTAAGCCAGAATAACGTTTAATTTCATTACCCTGCGTGTCATAGAGCACCGTTTCTCCGGTGTTATCGTCATTCATTGCAATACGGTCCATAGAGGCCAGAGGCTGTGCGCCCTCTTTATCTTGCAAAGGCTCAACGCCGTTAGCATCAATCAGAGTAATACGCTTGTCGCTCAAGGCACTCGCCCAGTTCTGCGGCGCAATAAAATTCAGTGCAGCCGAATAAACCGGTGCAATCTGCCAGTCACCCTGACTGTCAATGGCACCGAAGTGTGGGCCAAAGTGCAGCAACGCCCAATTGCCCTCTACATGAACGGATTCGGGCACGATTTCTTTGCTGACGACCGAACGGCCATCATCGTCCATTAAACCGACCCCGCCATTTGACGGCTGAATCAACCAGTGGCTATCGCCCACCTTCTGCGGGTTACTCAGCAAATCCGTGGCCAACGCCAGACCGGTCACGGCGCTATACAAGCTGTAGCGACGGTTGCTGTCGCTGTGCTCTCCGGGCTGGTCACCGTCGGAAACCACGAAAATGCTGTCGCCAACCGGCTGAGGTTTACCGCTTTGGGCTGCATCAGGGGCGATCGCCCACTGACCTTTGCCGTCGATAACGCCCCATCCTGAATCAACCTTGGCGAGAGCATAGCCCTCGTGGAAAGACTCAAGCTGGATAAACTTGGGGGCTATTTTGCCGCTATTGGCCGCAATATCCCAAATACCCCAGCGCCGTGCGCTGTCGTCCCCCTGAGTGTAGAGCAAGTCGGGACCGGAGATGCCCTGCGCGGTTTGAATCACGCGCGTCGGAATATCAATAACGTTGCCCTGAGTGTCAATCACCTTGCGGCTTTCAACGTTTTTATCATCAACCACGCTGGCCCAGGTATAGGCGCCGTCGAAAGGCGTAATTTGTTTAAATTTAGGCTGAATGGCCCACTGACCATTGGCGTCAATCGCGCCTACGGTGCCATTTTCAGTTTTCACCACCAATGGACCGCGAAGTCCGACAGGCCCAATGGCAGCCCACTGGGGACTGGTGAAAATTTCACCTTGGGCAGTAAGAACAGAAGGCGTTTTCTTTTTGTCGACAGGCGTTAACAACGCCATAGGCAAGCCGGCGGATTGACTGTTGGCAGTGGCATCTTCAAGCGACCGAGTATCCAGCGGTTGAACTTTGTACTCATTGAGCGCTGTCAGCGTCGACGGCGTGACGAGCCCTACACCGTTGGCGTCATAAATTTGAACCAGTTGGGCGGACTTATCCTCACCCTGACGGCTATCGGCCTGCAGTATCCACAAGTGACCATTCTGACTGAGCAATTGAGGCCGGGTGGCTTTAACATCAATGACGCGGTTATCAGGGCCAATCATGACGACACCCTTGGCACCTTTACCGACTAACCAATTGCCCCACGCCTGAAAAGCGTCCGCCTGATCGGCCGGGATGTCCTGAATTTTTTCTAATTTATTACTGAGTAATTGCTGAGTATTATTTGCATCAACAACTAGCCAACTGCCCGAGCTGAGCGGCTTAACCGACTTAAACTGCTCTTTACTCAGACTCACGCCGGATTTATCGACAAATACCCAACTTGACTTTCCTTTCACCGCAATAACGTCGCCATTGAGCACCGGCTCGTTGCGCGTTTTGAGCTTAACCGGTTCAATTGCCCATCCGCCGTTATCGTCGAGATAGCCCCAATAACCGCTTTGTCCCGTATCACGCACTTGTGCGGGTATCAGCCCCGACTGTGGCTCGTCAAGGTTCATCACATCATCGGGCAACGCCAGAGAACGGCCAGTAGAGGCGTTCCACAGGGCAGGAGAAATCTGCATTTGCACGCTGGCCAAAGATTGGCCCGGCTTAAAGCCTTCTGAGTCTAAAGATGCGGCGAACGGCAGCGTTTTTATCACCGCACCCTTGCGGTCAATCAGGGCCAGCCGGTTGTCAGTGACCACCAGCGCCGTGCCCTGACTGTTAAAATCGGTGGCTCGCGTAAAGCGTGGCGCAATAGCAAAATTGCCTTTTACATCTATATAGCCAAACAGGTCGTCTTTTTTAACCGCGGCCAAATCGTTTACAAAACCGCGTGCTTCGCGATAAGCCGGTTCGATAGCCATCTGTCCAGACGTGTCAATGTAGCCCCAAAGCCCCTGCTCATCGCGGCTTGAGCCCATTAATACCGGTGCTAAACCTTGTTGAAAAGGTTGCTGGCAGCCGTCGGCAGTTTTTGCATTGGCGCACGCCCGTAACCAAGCGTCATCAGCGTGGGCCGGGGTACTGAAAGTGGTTGCCAGAACCAATGTCAAGGCACTGAAATTCATGACATGTTTTAGTGTTTCGGAATAAATCATCCGATTCCCTTATGACTGAAAATGATGAGATTTGACGCTGAGGCCCGCAATCGTTCTCAAGGCACAGCAGGCAGCGAAAATACGATAATAATAAAGTTTAATAGAATTTTGTTCGCTGATTCTTATAGGGTGTCAGCTTGTGCAAGAAAAAGCAGCTATTTTATTAGCTGGTAACCAATGAATACACTTTATAACGTCATCGGGGTCTAAAAAAACCACATTTTTGACTTAAGAACTTCAAAATTCATCAATTCGCTTCGGCTATTCCCTCACCCACTTTGTTCAAGCACAACAGGCTGCGCCTGCGGGGGCTTTTTACAACACGCTCTCCTACACTTTCAATCAGATACAGGGGGATACCCCGTCCTGCATGACATGTGCCGTATGGGCATTGCCATCCAGGTTCATACATTGCATGCTGTAGACTTAAACACGTCGTGGCTCGGTCCCACCGGGCTGACCCTCTTTAAAGAGACAGATTATCTGACATGAATAATAAAAATCTTTGCACCGTTGCTGACGTAGCCGATCTTGAATCTGGCCTGCGTGAGATTCGCCAACATCTGCACCAAAATCCAGAATTATCTAATGAAGAAGCCAAGACGGCTGAACTGGTGGCCAACAGGCTGCATGCATTAGGTTTTGAAGTGACGACCGGCTTAGGCGGCCACGGCGTAGTGGGCTCTTTAAAAGTGGGGAACGGCACACGCTCTGTTGGCATTCGCGCCGACATGGATGCACTGCCGATTACTGAACAAACTGGCCTTGAGTATGCCAGTCAGGTGAGCGGAAAAATGCACGCCTGCGGTCACGACGGCCACACCACCATGCTGCTTGGCGCTGCACAACAGCTGGCGCGCAGCCGCAACTTTTCAGGCACCGTGCATTTAATTTTCCAGCCAGCGGAAGAAATTGGGTTTAACAGCGGCGCGGAACGTATGCTGGCTGAAGGCCTGTTTGACAGATTCCCCTGTGATGCCGTCTACGGCCTGCACAACCATCCCGGATATCCGGTTGGTAAAATGATGTTCCGTCCGGGCCCATTTATGGCGGCCTGCGACACCGTTAACATCACCGTTCACGGCAAAGGTGGACATGCGGCACGTCCTCACATGACCGTAGACCCGATTCTGGTTGCCAGCAGCCTGGTCGTAGCACTGCAAAGCGTGATTTCACGCAACATCGATCCGAATGAAACCGCCGTCATTACCATCGGCTCACTGCATTCTGGTCACGCGGCCAACGTTATCCCTGATTCCGCACGCCTTGAGATGAGCGTTCGTTCGTTTGACGCAGGCGTCCGCAAAATCCTTGAACAACGCATCCGCTCATTGGTCACCAACCACGCCGAAGGCTACGGTGCGCGCGCTGAGATTGAGTATGTGCCCGGCTATCCTGTGCTGGTCAATCATCAACGGGAAACCGACTTTGCCACCCAGGTCGCGCAAGAACTACTGGGTGAAGAGAACGTGGTTGCCGATTTACCGCCAATTTCGGGCAGCGAAGACTTCGCGTACTTCCTGCAGCAAAAGCCTGGCTGCTTCCTGCGCTTAGGGAATGGCGACAGTGCGGTGTTACATAATCCGGCTTATAATTTTAATGACGAAAGTTTACCGTTCGGCGTGGCCTACTGGACCCGTTTGGTTGAACGTTATCTGAACGAGAAAATTTAACGACAGAAACCAAACCAGCGCATGCCGAGATGAAAATGATTGGCGTGCGCTGCATTATAATCGGGACCGATAATATTGCCGAAAAATGGGCATCCAGTAGCAAAAACCTGATGCAAAAAGTCTGACTCTCGCCCTTCCCGCTTCCACCCTGACGCCACGCTAATATTTTCTCCACCGCTCATTCTGAACATTGCCACATCCAACGCGTCTGCCGTGGCATGTTCGCTAAGCCTCCCCTGCGCACGGTGATAAATATTTCGACAGGCATAGCTGCCAAGATGATCGATGCGAATCAATTTTTCGCCTAATACCCTTTGTGCCATCGGACTCGCCGCCTGGGCAACAAACATTGTAGTGCTTACCGCCAGAGGGCAACTGGCAAGAAAACTTGAGCTCAGTGAAACCGATCCAAAGTTTTGTACTCGCACTGCGCCGTTAAGCGGACACTGTCCATCCGAAGAGGCAACTGTTTGGAAATTGATCAAGCCATCAGCTTTTGCTCTGTCTAACACGGCCAGACAGGCATCCTGATTTTTGCTTAATCTTCTGAGTTTATACTGAGTAATGAGGCCAGGCGGATCGGTCACCGACATCGGCGTGAAAGGATTGTACTGCGCCGGGAGTTGACTCTTCAACCAAGGAAAAGTCGTCACACCCACGACCAATAAAAATAACGCAAAGAGGATATAACGCATACCCTTGCTCCTCTGGCGATGATTGCAGCTCGAATTTTCTATTATAGTGAAAGATATGCGTTTTACTTGAGGAGAGGTCAGGATGGAAGCGAATGCTGAAACCGTTGTATCGAATCAGGCAAATATAGTCGCGATTGGTGGCGAAAGTGATGAAGATTTACTGCAAATAACCCCTATCGACAACTACATTTTATCTTTAACTCACAAAAGTGCGCCCAGGATACTCTACATTTCAACTGCCAGCGGTGACGTGCCGGAGCGAATTGAGCAATTTGAACAAAAATTTACCTCCGCGGGATATGATGTCAGCAGTCTGGCGTTGTTTCGAACCCCTTACCCTACGTCAAATCAGGTTGACGACCTGATTTCGCGGGCAGACGTTATCTTTGTTGCAGGCGGAAATACTCGCGCCATGCTGGCCATCTGGAGAGAATTTTCAATCGATCAACTGGTAAAATCAGCGATGCGCCGCGGCGCAGTGTTATGCGGGGTCAGTGCGGGGGCCATTTGCTGGTTTGATTTGGGGCACTCGGACTCCGGCGGAGGTTATTCCCTGATTCCTGGCCTTGGTTTAATTACGGGCGTTATGTGTCCGCACTTTGGTGCGGAAGCAGGGCGTGAAGAATCTTTTAACACCCTGCTGGCAGAGCAGAATATTTTCCCGGCCTATGCTGCAGATGATGGCGTTGCCCTGCATTTTCGTGATGGAAAACTTCATAAAATAATCAGGACTGAAGCAGCCAAAGACGGAAAAACGCGGGTATCACTTAGCAAAAACGATCCGCCCACTGCTGGATAGCCTGCTGCCCGAAATGGGCCAGAATCACTTTGAACCATGCAGTAAATTGCAATGGAGAGTGGTTGATGGCGTCAAAAATATCGGATACCGTCATCCACTGCCAACCTTCCGCTTCTTCAGGGTTAAGCGCCGGTATGCGGTTGAACAGCCCAATAAATGTGTGATTGTATTCGTTTTCGATCAGGCCATTTGAAACATCAACGCGATATAAAATCTGATCGACCTCATGCAACATACAGGTGAATCCCATCTCTTCATTAAGACGGCGCGTTGCCGCTTCGAGGTTGCTTTCATCGGGTCGTGGATGCCCGCAGCAAGAGTTGGTCCACAGCCCGCCAGAGTGATATTTCCCGCTGGCGCGCTGCTGTAACATTAGCCGTCCCTGACTATCAAAAATAAACACCGAAAATGCCCGATGCAGTGCACCCTGTTGGTGTACCTGCATCTTGCTGCCGATGCCGACCTTATTATCCTGTTCATCAACCAGAATCAGGCGTTCTTCTTGCGTAATCAGGGACATAACTTTATTTCACTCTAGTCAAACTATAGCGCTCGGCAGCATTGGTATTTAAAGCCGTTTCAAAGGTCTGCGGCGTGCCATCAAGCTCAATGGTCATAGCTTTATCAATTGGTGTTATCGCACAGGAAAATTTCACTTTCAAACTGTGCACACCGTTAGGCAAGTACAGGTCAACGTACTGATTCTTCTGGAGACCTGCCGCTTCTTTGTTATCGACGTAGACGATTAACGGACAGCTCTCATCAAGAATAGATCCTGAAAGTTGAGGTTTGCGGTGTACGCGGATTTTCGTGGTATTCGGTTTTTGTGTGGTGTAGGCCTGAAGAACCTGTTGAGTTGGCTCATAGGGGCCGCTTGAACATCCTGCCATCACCAGCGCAGCACAAATCAGGATTAACTTTCGCACGTTAGAGTCTCCGCGATTTAACAAAAGAAAAATTTATCGCCAATGAAGCGATACAAAGTTCACAGAGCTAAACCGTGGCAGAGTACTCATTACGCTTGAATCGGCGATTTCTGATTTCAAACTGCACCGAAGGCAAAAATTCGGTTAACCCTCAGTGCAGAGAAGAGAAGAGAAGGCCTCTAATCTAACGAAAGTTGAAAATTGAATATATTCTTATGGTGCGTTTCCGAGAATATTTCCACTTTGAAACTCAACGTGCCCGCCCGTATGAAAATGCTGCTGCGCAAATTCCTCACGGCCCAAGGGTATCACCTTCGTTATCTCACCTTCAAAGTTACCATCGTCTGCTTCGGTAATCTTGGCTTCCAATCGGTAGCTAACCGGCGGATCCCCAACGGGAAAAGTCACTAATGTGACTTTGTCACCCAATGTAAACTGTGTTAGCAGTTGTAATGGCGCTTGCTCAAACATTGCTTCGCTCATTTTTCAGTTCCTTTTGGATGAGGGTTTTCACGAACACACCTGTCTTATGCAGATTGTTACTACGTTTTATTTACCGACTTGCCGTAAGCGTAGAACATTTCTTGATTTTTATTTGTGCCCTTGGTTTGAGTTTTTAAAAATCTGCTCCGCCTGACGCACTTCTACCTCCTGTCCCTTGCTCCCATACTGAACATTACGCTGCTCTGACGACAACTTACTAAAAAATTTAACTTTTCTTTAATTCGTTACAAATCGAGAAGATGCGAAATTTGCTGTTTAAGTTAAGTTAAATAGCACAAAATGCTTACGCATAAGTTGTACAGATTGAAATTTGTGTATAAGTTTAATGCAGCTCAACTGGAGCTCGTAACGAAGATGCTTTGCATTGCCACTGAAGGGGATACTTGATTTCCACCTTCAGTGGTATTTTTTTACTGTTTATGGGGTTAGAAAATGTCTCAAATTAACAGCGTTGAGTTAGATAATTCCCCTTTTCGTGCAAAAGTTCTTAAAAGTGAATTAGAAGTTATCCAAGATATAAAAATCGAGCTTTCCACACATGGAAAACTCATCAGTAATAAAGCGATTATGATTAAACTTCTTGAGCTTTTAGAGATTGAAACAGATGTCGTGCAGTTGGATGTCTATAGAAATGCGCTTGAAAGCGTCGTTTATAAAACGCCAGATGACCTAATATGACACCTCCATCACAGGACACGGTAAAAGCGTGTGTCTTGTGATGAAAGTTACCCACTCTGAGAATTGGCACTTGTAATATGCCAAAACTAACGCCTAGATCATTGGCTGGCCGCTCTGATCAACTCAACGACTAACGGCGAAAGCTCTCCACGAAGGGCCGCACGCTCAGACTGGAACAGTGTAGCAACAAAGAATTTATGGTCAGGCAATTCAATACCCCGCACGTCCCCTTCGCTGTCCCAGGCACTAATACGCAGCTGATAGTCCTCAAGCTCCGAGACGAAATCTGGATTTACCCCAAAACTGCAGTGATAGCCCTCATGGGTATAGAGCTGGCCGTATGCCTTGGCAATAACTGAACCTTCTTTAATACGAATGTCACCGGTTTTCTCAATCAGAGAGCAGGCCAATGGAAGGATCACCATGCGACCTTCAGCGTCAGTTTCAGCATGCGCAGCATCTTCCCAGCCCAGTACATTGCGAGCATATTCAACGGTTGCATACTGAAAACCACCGCAGCTTCCCAGAAAAGGAACATTATTTTCGCGTGCCCAGGTGATTGCCAGAAAAGCACCAGCATCGTGTAGATAGGGACTCGCCGGAACCACCCAAATAGCGTCAAAATCTGCCAGTACAGAAGCATCTATCACGCTGGGGGTGGGAAGCCATTGGGCAGAGACGTTGAGTTGAAGAGATTCAGCAGCGAGTTGTACAGCGAGAGGGATAGCCTGGTGGGCAACGACTTCAGAACGAAAATCACCAACCAAAGCAATACGGATTTGCGGGTTCATCATTACTTCCTGTGCAGGTAAAAAAGGATGCTACAGCAGCGCTTAAAAAGGTGCAATAAGAGAGTTATGGCAAATTTCAGGCAACAAAAAACCGCCCGCAGGCGGCTACAAATTATTTACGTAGGATGCTTTCGCAGTGTGGCGTTCAAGGCTAAATAAATTAGCAGGCATCCAATTAAAATTAAAAAACGATAGCCTATTAAGCGAAAGAGCCATATCCCTCCCACTCCGCCAACGAGAAATGCCATTAGGGTAAAAAAATGGAGCCTGAGACGCTCAAGGTAAAGTGGCGCATCTTTGGGTGATTCCTTCCTTCTCACTACATCGAAAAGCATGGCTAATTCAATGCCAATGTCGGTGGACGTCCCAGAGACATGGGTTGTTCTTACACGCGCATTCGATATTCGTGTAACGACCGCATTCTGTAGCCCCATTAAAAAACTAAGGCTCAGGATCAATACGACACCAGGTGAAACCAGCGTTGACCAAGTCTCAACAATGCCCAACAGAACGAGTGCGGCGCCTTCAATCAGGATATTAAGCGCATAGATGGAACGAATGTTCTTCCTACGGCCCGCATTGATGAGAGTTGTGGAGAAAGCCGCTCCGGCAATAAAAATACCGACGATTGACAGAAAAAACATGCCGGGACCAAAGCTTGCTTTGGCGAGATGATCGGATAGTGAAGAGACGTTCCCTGTCATATTGGCAGAGAAAAAACCTACGGCCTCAAATGCCGCCGTATTTAAAGCTCCAGCAACCGCAGCGAGAGTACAGGCCAAGCGACTGTCGGCGCTATTATTACGGGCCTCCTCAATGCTGATGAGCATAATGCTTACCGTATGAAATTCAACTTGCAGATATAATCTGCCGATTTTTGATGATCAACAAGCGGTTAAGAGTACGTTAGCCACTCGGAGGCCCAAGCTACCTTCGTTAGGGTTGCGCAACTGCGGGCAGATTTTGGGTCAGACGTATAAAATTGACTTCACGCTCGCAAAAGTTCAGGCCGCCTGAAAGCCCACCAGCCATGCATTTCACTGGTGACCCCTCCCTAAGACAGAGCAAACGGATCGTATAGGCGAATGTAATGTTAATGGGCTTATCTTTAAGGGATCCCCACCGACTTATCACGAGATACGTAGCCTGGCGGGTCGACTTTATGATACGGAAAAAGGGAAGGATTTCGCGAGGAAATTATTAGGGCATAAGTCAGTCAAAATGACCGATAAGTAGCTGGATACTCGAGGGAAGGAATACGTGATTCTTTAAAGACCGGATATGATATTTCGTGGAAATTTCGAGCTTAAAGAATAAAACACTTTAAAATCAGTAAGTAAAAAAAAGACCGAATACGATTCCTATATTCGGTCTAGGGAAATGGCTCTTGGGAGAGAGCCGTGCGCTAAAAGTTGGCATTGATGCAGGCGGTTAAGCCTTACAACTTAAAGCGTAGCCGAGGATGGATGCTTTACCAGCAAGTTTGACGCGTGGTGATAATAACTTTGCGGAATTAATAACGTTTTGTGACAACATTCGCAAAACATAATATTAACATTGCCGGTGTGAGCCCCTGAGGGCGTTGTTTAGGGAGTTTTCAGAGGCCGACGGGTCAGCCTCTGGGTCGTCCAAAACTAGCAGAGCGTAACGGCGCGTTCGATGAACGGAGTCAGGCTCATTTTATGCCCGGGATTTTTAGGGTCATCTAACTGAATAATACTCAACGGCTGAGCACTGACCTTACCCTCTTTGACCCGCTGCGTCGCAACGTCGTTGAGAGGATACTGAGCCAACGTGCTGTCATTAATCACGAACAGGGCTTTACCAGGTCGACACTGCAGCATGACTTCTTCACGGGTAAAGGCCCATGTTTTTCCATATTCCAGGCGGCTTACGGTAACAACTTGCGGGGCTGCAAAACAGCTGGCAGAGAGGGTGAACAACAGGCACCCCAGCAGTGTTTTCTTCATGACTCTTCCTCGTTTCACTTTTTCAAAATCAATCTTGTTGCCAGTCTCATCCATGGCGCATTATCTGGATGCTTAATTGGGAGACAGGGTAGCAAAAAGGCTTACCAAAGCAATGACCAAAAGGGCTAAACCCAGCTCTAACCAGCAAACGGCTATTGTCCGTTGCTGCGCAAGGGGCGAGTGATGCGCAAGCTGCGGTACAAGCCGGTAACGGTTATAGACCGCCGCAACGACCATGACTGCCACTAGCAAGGTTTTACACACCAACAGTAATTCATACGGTGAATGCATATTGGTGGGCCAACGTTGCAGAATCAGTCCGCCATTAATTACACCGGTCAATATCACTACGGCTACGGCAATATGACCCCAGGTCGAAAAGCGCAGCAGTGTCACAATTGCTGCCGGTCGATAAGCGGATTGATGAGTCAATGCCATGCAGGTCAACAAAGGAACCAGACTGCCGAACCAGTATGCCGCGCTGAGCAGATGCAACGCATGGTTGGCGCGTTGCAAAAATCCGCACGCCCCTTCACGCATGGCTGCATGTCCAATCAACGCCTGCCCTATCAGCATTCCCGCACTAAGCAGCAGCACTAGCAGATATCGCCCAGGTAATCTGTCGATGAGAAGCAGTAACAGTGCGCAAACTGACATCAACATATGCCAGCGCCAAACATCACCAAAAGTGGTAGTCAGTACTAACATCCAAACATTAAGGTTGATGGTGTCTGTCCACCCGTTGCCCATCACTCCCGCCTGAACTGCCAGCATCAGGAATGAGGTAAACGCCGAGACGAAGGCTGAAGTTAAAATTAGCGTCTGGTTTTTACGCGCTAAAACCGCCGAAAATCCTTCCGGCGATAAAAGTCGGGTAAAAACGCAGGCACCAAACAGCTGCATAACTGAAACAAAGTGCACAAATCGGCATAGAACAAAAAGCGACGCCAAACTCATGTCGTTATTTCACTGTAAAGGTGTATTTACCTTGGGTTTTATGTCCATCAACGGAAACAACGTGCCATGAAACGACATATTTCCCACTGGTGAGCGGCACAGGCAGGGAGATTAAAACCTGAGTATTGTCGTTGGTGGCGAGCTTAAACTCACCGGTTTTAACGGCTTTATTATCTGGACCACTAACCTCAACCTTGCTGAAGTTTGGCTCGACACCTTCGCTGAAACCTAATGTCAGTTCGCCTGGCGCAACGCTGACCTGGCTGTCTGCCGCCGGAGTCTCGCTTTTGAGATGGGCGTGGGCAAAAGCCTGTTGTGAAATCAAACCTGCAGCTAAAACACAGGCAGTACCGAGAGTACGCATACGCATCAGTTTTTTAATAGACACAATTTATCCTTGGCTAGCTGAACATGAAATTTACGCGCAACTTTAGCGCAAACCGCCGCCAGATTCTGTCAAAATTAATGGGTAATGATTACTGAATTAAAGAATTGAGCAGATTTCGCACGAAAAGTTCAGAGAGGGCGCGGGAATAATCCTATGAATACTAAGGATAAAATAAAAACGCAGAGCATGATAATCAGGCTCTGCGTTGATGCAAGACTTAGAAAACTCAGGCTGCAGGCGATTGACCGACCATGTTCTTCAGATCTTTATCGACAAAGAACAGGCCATTGCCGGTGTTGCTAACCAAGCCGAGTTTATCGAGCACAGATTTGAACAGAGTCTCTTCTTCATGCTGCTCTGCGACATACCACTGCAGGAAGTTGAAGGTAGAGTAATCTTTGGTGGTCATTGCCAGGTCGGCAAGTTTGTTGATCTCTTCGGTGATCAGCTGCTCATGCTTGTAAGCAAGATGGAAAACGTCAGACAGTGATTCAAAATCGGCGCGCGGCGCTTCGATAGTGCCCAACAGCGGCAGTGCGCCGGTGTCGCTGACATATTTGAACAGGCGATGCATGTGGTCCATCTCTTCGCGAGAGTGCTCCATCAAAAATGCAGCCGCACCTTCAAAACCTTTATCACTGCACCAGGCACTCATCTGCAAATATAAATTAGCCGAGTAGAATTCAAGATTCAGTTGTTCGTTGAGCTGCTTGATCATATCTTCTTTAAGCACGATGAGTCTCCAGAATTTAATATTCTTAATTGAATTAGTTTTGTTTGCGTTATTTGTGAGCATTATGCCCAACTCTATTTGAAATAAAAAGGGTTGTTTTCACTAATCGAATTAAAATCAAAGAATTAATATAACATACTGATAAAAATGGTTTTATATTTTACACAAACTGAGCAAGATATTGTTATTGAGAATTATTTACTGAATTTACCGCATTAAAAAGAATCATTCTTATTTCGATTGTTTTTTATTAGCCGCTCTATTTAGGTTAATTAATAGGAATTTCAAACCATGAATATAAATGATTAGTAATCTCATTTACGTTAACTCGATTTTTAATCATTAACGCCAAGCATTCACCTGAGCCTCGCGCTCTTGTACAATGTGGAAAGAATCGATTAGCAGGAAGAGAAAGATGAACCGTAATCTGGCGGAAATTAGCAAAGACGAGATGGATAAAATCAACGTAGACCTGGCTGCCTCTGCCGTTGCGTTCAAGGAACGTTACAATATGCCCGTCGTCTCGGAGATTGTAGAACGTGAGCAGCAAGCGCATTTACGCGACTATTTTCGTGAACGCGTGGCTTTTTACCGTGCAGAGTCACATAAATATTCCCGCCTGCCTTACGAGCCCAAACAAAAATAGTTTTGGCTATCGGGCAGACGGGATAAACAGCAGAACTCTGTCAGTTACGGGCAAACTTCTGATTAGCACGGATCAGTTGGTCGAGTATACCGGGCTCATTAAATGAGTGGCCCGCACCTTCGATGATGTGCAGCTCAGCTTCGGGCCAGGCTTTTGCCAAATCCCACGCATTCTGCACCTGACACGCCATGTCATAGCGGCCGTGAACAATGACTGCAGGAATGTGACGAATCTTGTCGACGTCATGCAGCAGTTGATCGTCGGTATCCATAAAGCCCAAATGGGTAAAGTAGTGGTTTTCAATGCGTGCGAATGCCAGCGCAAACTCGTCTTCTCCAAAAGACGCCGAGTCTTCGGTGGGCAGCAGCGTCACCGTCTCCCCTTCCCACAGGCTCCAGATTTTTGCCGCTTCAAGCTGCACCTGGCGATTTGAGCTAGTCAATCGCGCGCGGTAGGAGGCAATAACATCTTTACGCTCTTCCTCAGATAAAATTGAAAGAACGTTTTGCCATTTGTCAGGGAAGAAGCGCGACGCCCCGTCTTGGTAATACCACAACAGTTCCTCTTTGCGGATAGTAAAAATACCGCGCATTACCAATTCGCTGACGCGATCGGGATGTTTCTGCGCATACGCCAAGGCTAGCGTGGAGCCCCAAGAGCCACCAAATACCAACCATTTATCAACCCCAGCCATCTCACGCAAGCGCTCGATGTCCTCAACAAGATGCCAGGTGGTGTTGTTTTCAAGACTGGCGTGCGGTAAGGAGCGGCCACAGCCACGCTGGTCGAACAGCATGACGTCATAGTCGTTCGGATCAAACAGTTGACGATGCACAGCCGAGCAACCGCCGCCTGGCCCGCCGTGTAAAAATACCGCGGGTTTACCCTTAGGGTTACCGCTTCTTTCCCAATAAATTTGATGCCCATCGCCCGTATCCAGCAATCCACTGGCGTATGCTTCCCGAGGTAAATACAACCCTTTTAATTTACGCATAACATTTCCTGTTATTTTTTCAGTCCAGTGTATTGATTTGCTTACTCCTCTTTACTATCAGCCTAACCGGACAAGGGGGTCAATCACCTTCCCGCTTCCTGGACAAAAAAGGCCAAAAATTTCGACCAAGAGCACAGTAATTCATCAACATCGCACAGATAATCGCCAGTTGCCTCTTCGTTGACCAAAAAGTCTGGTTTAACAGTCTATTGTCTGAAAAGTTGACGTGCCCTATTGCAACTTTGCGTAAATAGGCAGTAAATAGCATAGCAACCCAATCCACCCGATTTAGAGAGGCGTATATGAGTAAAGGAATGGATAGCAAAAAGAATGCGAAGAAAAAGCCACTGAAAACCCCAGCCGAGAAAAAGGCTGAGAAACGTGCCAAAAAGACCTCAGCGTAATACATACTGAATTCGCAGCAAAATAAACCCGCCAAGCGCGGGTTTTTTGTTAATGGCCTAAGTTGCAATCATCCGAGAACATTTCATGAGTCACTTTATTATTGCTGCGGCGCAAATCACCTGCCTGGCCGGTAATATCGACGTAAACCTTAAACACCATGCCCACGTTGTGGCCCTTGCTGCCAAGCAGCAGGTAAAACTGCTCATTTTTCCAGAGCTTTCGCTGACCGGTTATGAGCCAGAGCTTGCTCGTAAGCTTGGCATCACGCTTCAGGACCCACGTCTCGAAACGCTGAGAAATCAGGCAAAAACTCATGATATGACGATTGTTATTGGTGCCCCTCTGTGCTGCTCGGACGGTGATGCTCTGTTTATTGGCGCGATCGTTTTCTCGCCAGACGGCACTCTCTACTCTTATACCAAACAACATTTACACGGTGCAGAAGAGGCATTTTTCACTGCAGGTCAAGGTGGACCTCTATTACCCCTGGGCAACAAAACGTTGGGCCTGGCTATCTGCGCGGACATCGGTGTACCTTCTCACCCACAATTTGCTGCTGATAATGGCGCCGATATTTATGGTGCAGGGGTATTAATTTCAAAGCCAAGCTACGACAAAGAGAGCGCAATGATGCGCTGCTACGCCGAGAAACACGCAATGACCGTGATCATGGCAAACCACTGCGCCCCCACCGGCGGCTGGATCCCGGCAGGAAAAAGCGCGATATGGTCTGAGCTAGGGCATGAAATTGTGGTTGCACCCGCCAATCAGGACGCACTGGCTATTGCCACACTGACGCCACAGGGATGGAAGGGGCACGTTGAACTGGTAAGCTATCAGGGAATTTAAATTACAGGAGCAAAGAAATGACTTTCAGGGTGATTGATACAGAAACCTGCGGGTTCAACGGCGGCGTGGTGGAGATTGCCTCGGTCGACGTGGTTAACGGAGCCATCACTCGGCCAATGAGTGATTTGGTCTGCCCAGACCGTGAAATCAGTCCTCAGGCCATGGCAATTCACCATATTACTGAAGAGATGGTTGAGGATAAGCCTCGGATTGCCGTTGCGGTGAGAAGGTATCAGGATCATCCATTTTATGTCGCGCACAATGCGGCTTTCGACCGCGCCATGCTGCCTGAAATGAACGGTCAATGGATCTGCACTGTCAAGCTGGCGCGCGAGTTATTCCCAAACCAGCCTAGCTATAGTCTGCAAAACTTGCGCAGCAGTCTTGCGTTAGAGGCTTACCCGCCTGAACATTTACATCCCCATCGTGCATTATACGACTGCTATGTCACCGCGGCACTGCTTCAGCGCATTCTCAACGAATCGGGTTGGGAGGCAGAGCAGATGGTTGCTATCACCGAGCGCCCTACTCTGCTGCGCACGCTGAAGTTCGGGAAATACCGAGGGCAGAAGATTGCTGAAATCGCACAGCAAGACCCGGGATATTTGCGTTGGATGTTAAAGTCTATCGCCGATCTGAGTGCCGACATGAAGTACAGCCTGAATTACTTCCTGCAGAAGTAGTCAGCTTGGCTGTAAATCATAATCTGCCAGAGGCAAAAGAGAGAGCACAGGCTCTCTCTTTTTTATACTGATTTTTATATGAAGAAGTTCTGATTACTGCTGATTAAGCGCAATCACAAACGCGTACTCCATCGCAATATCTTCATACGCTTTAAAACGTCCCGACTTACCACCGTGACCGGAGTCCATGTCGGTGTACATCAACAGCTGGTGATTATCCGTTTTTAGGTCACGCAGTTTGGCAACCCATTTAGCAGGCTCCCAATACTGCACCTGAGAGTCATGTAAACCGGTTGTCACCAGCATGTGCGGATAATCCTGCGCCTTAACCTGATCGTACGGACTGTATTGCAAGATATAGTCGTAATAGGCTTTGTCATTTGGATTGCCCCATTCATCATATTCGCCAGTAGTCAGAGGAATAGACTCGTCAAGCATGGTGGTGACCACGTCAACAAACGGCACCTGTGCCACAATGCCGTGATAAAGCGTGGGTGCCTGATTGATAATAGCGCCCATCAGCAACCCACCTGCACTGCCGCCCATCGCATACACTTTATCTTTCGCGCCAAACTGCTGTTTGACCAATTCTTCCGTCACGTCGATAAAGTCGTGGAATGTGTTCATTTTGTTAAACAACTTGCCATCGTCATACCACTGTTGACCCAAATCAGCACCGCCGCGAATGTGCGCCAAAGCAAAGACAAAGCCACGATCCAGCAGGCTAAGACGGCTTCCACTGAAGCCCGGATCCATGCTGCTGCCGTAAGATCCATAGGCGTAGATCAACAGAGGATTATGCCCAGGTTTAAACAGCTCATGGCGATAAACCAGCGATACGGGCACTTTCACACCGTCGCGGGCAGTGACCCACACGCGTTCGCTGCGGTAATTAGCCGAGTCAAAGTCTTTCACTTCCTGCTGCTTCAATAGCGTGCGCTCGCCGCTGTCGAGATCTAACTCAAACAATGAGCTGGCCGTGGTCATTGAGGAATAGCCGTAACGCAACAATGAAGTATTAGGATCCGGATTGAATGAGAGCCAGGTGACATAAGTTGGATCGTCAAATGTCAGCGATTTCTCTTCACTGGTCTTCCAGTGGATCTGGCGCAAATGGGTCAGCCCATCCTGACGCTCTTCGATAACCAACCAGTCGCGGAACAGGCTAAAACCTTCAAGCATTACGTCATCGCGCGCGGCGATCAGCGTCTGCCAGCTGGCTTCATCGGCGGTTTCACTTTTATAAAGACCAAAGTTTTTGCCGTCTTTATTGGAGCGAATATAGAAGTTACCCAGATAATGATCGAAAGCGTATTCATGGTCTTTGCGGCGCGATAAAAACATCTTTGGCTCGGCCAAAGGATTATCGGCGTCGAGCAGCAACACTTCAGAGGTCGTCGTGCTGTCTAAATGAATAAGGATATAGCGCTCGGAGGTGGTTTTGTCGAGGCCGACGTAAAAAGTATCGTCTTTCTCTTCATAAATCAGCACATCGTCCACCGGGTCGGTCCCTACTTCATGACGATAAACCTGATAAGGCAGCAGCGTGGTCTTGTGTTTGCGCACATAGAAAAGGGTTTTTGAGTCGTTGGCCCACTCAGCACTTCCTGAGGTATTACTCAGAACTTCCTCAGACCAGCTGCCGTCGCTCAGATTTTTAACGCGAATATCATACTGGCGGCGTGACAGAAAATCTTCGGCCACCAGCAGTTTGGCATTATCCGGACTGACGTCTAATCCACCCAGCGTGTAAAACTCACCTTCAGCCGCGCGTTCGTTGCCGTCGATGAGCGTTTGCCACTGCTCTGATTCTGCTGCGGGTTGACGAAAGTAGATAGCATACTCATTACCCGGCTCATAGCGAGTCTGATAACGGTAGCCGTGCTTCACATAAGGAACTGAATGATCCTGCTGAGGAATACGGTCGACCATTTCCTGATACAGCGCCTCTCGCAAAGCCTGATGCGGCTGCATTACCTGCTCGGTCCAGGTATTTTCAGCCTGAAGATAATTGAGCACGTCTTCATCGCTGCGCTCATCGTCGCGCAGCCAATAATAGTCGTCCACGCGCGTATCGCCGTGCGTAGTTATAGGATACGGACGTTTTTCAGCCTTTGGAGGTGTCATCATTACGGGTCTCATTTTCCTCAATTTTACTTAACGCAGCAAAAAGGCCTTACAGTTCTTGCCCTTGATTTTGCCTTCCTGCAAACGCTGTAAGGCTTTTTTGGCGCTATTTTTGCGGATTGCCACATAGGCATGAATCGGGAACATATCAATTTTTCCGACGTCGGCAGCAGTCAGGCCCGCATCACCGGTCAGTGCGCCGAGGATATCGCCCGGGCGAATTTTTGCTTTACGACCGCCGTCGATGCACAGCGTCACCATTTCTGGCTCAAGCGTCGTTGCCGCGGCAGACAGGCTTTGCGAGGCTGACTGCCATTTGAATTTCTGATTCAGGTAATCTTCGAGTGCGTGAACGCGCACCATTTCCTGCGGCGCTACCAGGCTAATTGCCTGGCCACTGGTGCCTGCGCGACCGGTACGCCCTACGCGGTGCACGTGCACTTCAGGGTCGAAGGACAGCTCGTAGTTAATCACCAACCCAAGCTGTTTAATATCAAGACCGCGCGCGGCCACGTCGGTCGCGACCAGCACACGGCAACTGCCGTTAGAGAAGCGAATCAATACCCGGTCGCGGTCGCGCTGTTCTAAATCACCGTTGAGCGCCAGCACGCTAATGCCTTTGCTGGCCAACGTGTCGGCCACTTCCTGACAGTCGCGCTTGGTGTTGCAGAATACAACGCACGAGGTCGGCTGATGCTGATAAAGCACGGCGGCCAGCAGCGACAAACGGCTGTGGCGATCGGCTTCAATAAACACCTGCTCGATATCGGCCACGTCATCGCCGCCTTCAATTTCAACGTTCAGCGGCTGGCGCTGGAACTTACCGCTGATGCGATCGATGCCTTCCGGATAGGTCGCGGAAAACAGCAGCGTCTGGCGAGAAGGTGGCGTGTAGCTGACCACGTCTTCGATGTCTTCGCTAAAGCCCATATCGAGCATGCGATCGGCTTCATCAAGCACTAAAACTTTCAGCTTATCGAGTTTGAGCGTGCCCTTGCGCAGGTGTTCCTGAATGCGTCCCGGCGTGCCGACGACGATATGCGGCTGATGCACCAGCGAGTCGAGCTGTGGCGCGATAGGCTGGCCACCACACAGGGTCAGAATTTTAATGTTCTGAGTGAAACGCGCAAGGCGACGGAGTTCTTTACTGACCTGATCCGCCAGTTCACGGGTTGGACACAGCACCAGCGACTGACAAACGAAATCGCCAACGGTAATTTTGTCCAGCAAACCAATACCAAAGGCGGCCGTTTTGCCACTGCCGGTTTTTGCCTTGGCGCGAACGTCTTGCCCGAGCAAAATCGCAGGCAGCGAGGCTTCCTGAATAGGCGTCATTTGGGCATAGCCCAGCTCTTCAAGGTTGGAAAGTTGTTCAGATGGCAAAGTCAGGGTGGAGAAAGAATGCGTGCTCAAGGCGATAACTCTTTATATAAGGCGAATAAAAACGAAGCGGCGCGAGACAGTCAGCGCCATGTATTACTGATGATAATAACAGAGAAGGGGAAATTACGCCTCAGTGCTGTTTCACGGCGTCAAAAAAACCCGCAACGCAGGCGGGTTTTAGAATAACGTTATCTTGTATTTTCAGTTGCCAAAAACCTTGGCGGCCTGACCTGGAAAGTCAGAAAACTGATTACAGCGCGACGACGTTGGCAGCAGACGGGCCACGTGGGCTGTCTTGAATGGTGAATTCTACGTTCTGACCTTCAGCCAGAGTTTTGAAACCATCGCTATGAATTGCAGAAAAATGTACGAAAACGTCTTTAGAACCATCAGCAGGGGTGATGAAACCAAAACCTTTGCTTTCGTTGAACCATTTTACCTGACCAGTTAACTTGCTCATTTTACTATCCTTTACTTTAAAAAAAGCAGCCGCCTCGATCGCGGATGCCCAACTATTAACGCATATTCAGCGCCTGCACGCAAATCGTGACGAAACAACGCAAACGTTTTCGTAGCACAGGATTTTCCTATATAATGCGCCGAAACAGATCCGGGATCGCCGGAAATAAGGTTATTAACCGCAACAAATCTATCATCATCACTGACAACGAGTTAGGTATCCCGCTATGTTAACCATTGGAACTGCACTGCGCACCGACGCTACCCGCGTCATGTTATTGGGCTCTGGCGAACTGGGCAAAGAGGTGGCCATTGAATGCCAACGTCTCGGTCTGGAAGTCATCGCCGTCGACAGATATGCCGATGCGCCTGCAATGCAGGTTGCCCACCGCAGCCATGTTGTCAACATGCTCGATGG
The DNA here is from genome assembly GCF_009208105.1 of Rouxiella sp. S1S-2. Classification (NCBI taxonomy): domain Bacteria; kingdom Pseudomonadati; phylum Pseudomonadota; class Gammaproteobacteria; order Enterobacterales; family Yersiniaceae; genus Rouxiella; species Rouxiella sp. S1S-2. The sequence continues at coordinate 1,848,988 of NZ_WFKL01000001.1, read as the reverse complement.
CGAAGCGCTTAAACAGCTAATTGAAAGCGAACGCCCTGACTTTATCGTGCCGGAAATTGAAGCGATTGCCACCAGCATGCTGGTTGAGCTGGAAAAACAGGGTCACAACGTGGTGCCTTGCGCCGAAGCCACCCGCCTGACCATGAACCGCGAGGGTATCCGTCGTCTGGCCGCCGAAACGCTGAAATTACCGACCTCTACCTACCGCTTTGCCGATGACGAAGCCAGCTTTAAGCAGGCGGTGCAGGAAATTGGTTACCCGTGCATCATTAAGCCGGTAATGAGTTCTTCTGGTAAAGGACAGAGTCTGATCCGCGGCGAAGAAACGCTGCAGGCAGCATGGGACTACGCGCAGCTGGGTGGTCGTGCCGGCGGCGGTCGCGTAATCATTGAAGGCCTGGTGAAGTTTGATTTTGAGATAACCCTGCTGACCATTAGCGCCGTTGACGGCATTCACTTCTGCGCCCCTATTGGCCATCGTCAGGAAGACGGCGACTACCGCGAATCCTGGCAACCGCAGCAAATGACCGAACTGGCGTTACAGCGCGCGAAAGACATCGCCAAAAGCGTCGTTGAAGCACTGGGCGGTCATGGCCTGTTTGGCGTTGAACTGTTTGTTTGCGGTGATGAAGTGGTGTTTAGCGAAGTGTCCCCTCGCCCACACGACACCGGCATGGTGACGTTGATTTCTCAGGATCTTTCCGAATTTGCGCTGCACGTGCGCGCATTCCTTGGCCTGCCAATCGGGACTATTCGCCAGTTCGGCCCTGCCGCTTCTGCCGTAATTTTGCCTGAGCTGACCAGTAATAATGTGAGCTTCAGCGGTTTGGATCGGGCTTTGGTAGGATCGAATCAGGTGCGTTTATTTGGCAAACCAGAAATTGTCGGCAAACGTCGTTTAGGCGTAGCGCTGTCGATTGGCGATACCGTTGAGCAAGCCGTTGAAACGGCAATCAGGGCAGCCGCAGCGGTAGTCGTAAAGGGCTAACCTTGCAGGGTTGGTGCTGTAGAACCTTACACACTGACTTTTGAATAGATTTATCTGGCCGTTGCACTTGGCATAAACAATACTTTGCATAATAAAAGGTACTTTACGCAAAGTGATAAGTCCGCTGCAACGGCCACTCTTTTCAGAATAGTTTATTCATCATCTTCATCATCAAAAATAACCGTCACGCGGTCACCTTTGTGGGTTTCACGAATTTCGGCGGCAACCGTGGCGATAGCCTCACCGCTGCTCATGCCTTCCTGCATTAATACATGAATACGATCTGCGGCTTCTTGCTGCTCTTTGTGTGAAAGTGAAGGCATACCAGTGAGCATAAGAGTGTTCCTGTCTTCAAATAACGTAAATGTTGCGAGCTTAGCCGAGCATTATACGCCTTAATCTTCCAATGACCTACCCGCATCAAATCTATGCTAGGATCCTCTCGCCAGAATTGCATTGTCATCACGTCAGGAACTTTGCCGAAACCATGTCAGCCGCCCAATCCATTGAATGTAAAGTCTTACCTTATCAGCCTGATGCGTTGCTCACCTGCTTTGCGCCACTCTCTTCTTTGCCTTGGGCGATGCTGCTGCACTCCGGCTCTGCCCGGCATGCGCATAACCGTTTTGATATCCTGGTCGCCGATCCGATAGTCACGCTGACAACCCGCGACGGGACGACTGACATCGAACGTCTTGAGACATCGCCGACGCAAATCGAAACCCGACATGCTGATCCTTTCTTATTATTGCAACAAGAGCTTGAGAGTAGCGGTCTGCAGGCTGTGTTTACCCCTGACTTGCCTTTTCAGGGCGGTGCGCTTGGGCTGTTGGGCTATGATCTTGGCAGAACTGTCGAAGCCCTGCCCTCGCAGGCTGAAAAAGATATCGCGCTGCCAGACATGGCAATGGGCATCTATGACTGGGCGCTGATTGCCGACCACAAGCTACAGCGGCTGACGTTGCTGTCTCACGGTGATATTAATCAGCGTTATGAATGGCTAATGCAGCATCAGGTCAAAAAATCTGCGGTTGATTTCCGACTGACCTCAACGTGGCAGGCGAACATGACCCGCGAGGAGTACGGTGAAAAATTCAGGCAGGTGCAGGAGTATTTACACAGCGGCGACTGTTATCAAATCAATTTGGCTCAGCGTTTTAAAGCAGAATATGAAGGTGATGAATGGCAGGCGTTTCTGCGGCTGAACAACACGAACCGTGCACCGTTTTCGGCCTTCCTGCGATTGCCTGACAATGCGGTTCTCAGCCTGTCTCCGGAGCGTTTTATCTGGCTGGAGCAGGACAGAGTGCAGACGCGTCCCATTAAGGGCACTCTGCCACGCAGTGAAAATCCAGAAACTGACCGGCTTCAGGCACAGCGTCTGGCGCGTTCAGAGAAAGATCGCGCCGAGAATCTGATGATCGTCGATTTACTGCGTAACGACATTGGTCGCGTAGCCACGCCGGGCAGCGTGAAAGTGCCCGAACTGTTTGTGGTCGAACCTTTCCCCGCCGTGCATCACTTGGTGAGCACGATCACCGCCAGACTGCCCGCCGCGTGTCATCCGGCCAGCCTGCTGCGCGCATGTTTTCCGGGTGGATCGATTACCGGCGCGCCAAAAATCAGAGCAATGCAGATTATCGAACAGCTCGAACCCCAGCGCCGAAATGGCTACTGCGGCAGCATCGCCTACATCAGCTGCTGCGGCACCATGGACAGTAATATCACCATTCGCACGCTGTTGACCGAACAAGGAAATATGTTCTGCTGGGCCGGTGGCGGTATTGTGGCCGACAGTCAGGAGCAGGCGGAATATCAGGAAACCTTTGATAAAGTCGCCCGCATTTTGCCGTTGCTCGGCCAGGACGTCGTGCAATGAATGCCTTCGGTGACGTCAACTCTCAGCCGCTGCCTCCGGCGGTGGAAGAGTTTGTGCGTCAGTTTCAGTTACACCTTCCAACACAAACTGTCCACAGGGCGTCGGGTCGTCGTCAAGCCGCCGTGCTGGTGCCGATTATCTGTCGGGAAGAACCTACGCTATTGCTGACTCGCCGATCGGATAAACTCAGAAAGCATGCGGGCCAGGTCGCGTTCCCGGGCGGTTCTGTCGATGAGTCAGACCTGTCGCTGGTGTTTACTGCCTTGCGTGAAGCTCACGAAGAAGTGGCGATTCCGCCCGCCTCGGTGCGCGTGCTGGGGCAGTTGAATCCGGTAGACAGCAGCAGCGGATTTCAGGTCACGCCGATTGTTGGACTGCTGCCGGTTGATGTCCCGCTGCATCCTAATGAGGATGAAGTGGCCGAACTGTTTGAAATTCCTCTTCAGGAAGCGCTCAACCTGGCGCGCTATCATCCGCTTGATTTCCACCGCGCCGGCGTCAGTCGCCGAGTTTATCTTTCGTGGTATGAAGAGCAGTTTGTATGGGGAATGACCGCAGGAATTATTTTACAGCTGGCGAAACAGATTGGCCGGTAAGATTACTCTGTGAGCTGCGTCCCATCTTGCTTTTCTCTAATGCGACGAATTACTTTATTTCATGCGAAAACCGCTGTGCTATCCCTCATGCCCTTTTACACTATAGATCTAACAAGTGAACAATAAATAAACAAAGTTTGGGCAAGTCTGGCCACCCAAGAATGACCTGCAGCCGATTTGCCCCAATCAGGAGTCATTACGTGATCAGTGTTTTCGACATGTTTAAGGTGGGTATCGGCCCGTCGAGTTCCCACACCCTCGGCCCAATGAAAGCAGGCAAACAGTTTGCCGACGACCTGTTGGAAAAAAACCTGTTGCACGACGTTACGCGCATCGCCGTCGACGTTTACGGTTCGTTGTCACTGACCGGTAAAGGTCACCATACCGACGTCGCCATTATATTAGGCCTCGCCGGTAACAAGCCTGATACCGTCGATATCGATGCCATTCCGCACTTTATTAAAGACGTAGAACAGCGCCAGCGTTTGCCCGTTGGCGATACCCAGCATGAGGTGGACTTCCCTCGGGACAGCGGCATGGTCTTTCGCAGCGAGAATCTTTCGCGTCACGAAAACGGTATGCAGATCCACGCATTCGTTGGCGAAAAGAGGGTTTACAGCAAAACTTATTATTCGGTAGGCGGCGGATTTATCGTCGACGACGAGCATTTTGGCCAACCTGTTTTAGACCAGGTGACTGTGCCCTACGCCTTTAATTCGGCCAGTGAAATGCTGCAAAAATGTCGTGAAACCGGCCTTTCTCTGTCGGGCCTGATGATGAAAAACGAGCTGGCCCAGCATAGCAAAGCCGAAATTGACCGCTATTTCGAAACGATTTGGCAGACTATGCAGGCCTGTATCGATCGTGGCCTCAATACTGAAGGCGTGCTGCCTGGCCCGCTGCGCGTTCCGCGCCGTGCCTCGGCGTTGCGCCGCATGCTAGTGTCGAACGACAAGCTCTCCAACGATCCCATGGTAGTGATTGATTGGGTGAATATGTTTGCGCTGGCGGTAAACGAAGAGAACGCTGCAGGTGGCCGCGTTGTAACAGCACCTACCAACGGCGCCTGCGGCATTGTTCCCGCCGTGCTGGCCTACTACGACAAGTTTATCGGCTCAGTCAGCCCGGACATTTACCAACGCTATTTCCTGACATCAGGCGCTATCGGCATCCTTTATAAGATGAATGCGTCAATTTCAGGAGCAGAAGTCGGATGTCAGGGTGAAGTGGGCGTGGCTTGCTCAATGGCGGCGGCAGGTCTCACAGAACTGCTCGGCGGCAGCCCAGAGCAGGTTTGCGTGGCAGCTGAAATTGGTATGGAGCATAATTTGGGTCTGACCTGTGACCCTGTTGCAGGACAGGTTCAGGTTCCTTGTATCGAACGCAATGCTATCGCGTCGGTGAAAGCCATCAACTCATCGCGCATGGCGCTGCGTCGCACCAGCGAGCCGCGCGTATCGTTAGATAAAGTAATTGAAACGATGTATGAAACCGGCAAAGACATGAACTCGAAATACCGCGAAACATCCCGTGGCGGGTTGGCGATTAAAGTTCAGTGTGATTAATGCTTAAAGGGCGTTAAGCAGGCTCGCGCCAACGAGGGCAGGCATTGAAAAATGCCTGCCCTTTTTACAGATTACTCTTCTTGGTCTCGCCCATCGTGGGAGGAGATTTTGGTAATACGCACACGTTCGATGCGGTATTCAGCCACTTCAATCACTTCAAAGCGCAGAGGGGGTATTTCAATAATTTCCCCCTCAACAGGCATCTGCCCGGATTGCGAAAGCAGCAGACCTGCAAGGGTTGCATAGTCGGCATTCGGGCTGACCAGGTCATAGGTGTTAAGCAGTTGTTCAAGCGAGTGCAGGTCCGTGCCGCCTTTTGCCATCCAGCCGTCACCATCAACCACTACGTCAGGCGTTTCGTCTTCGTCGGGGAATTCACCGGCTATCGCTTCGAGTACGTCAAGCGGCGTCACCAGACCTTGAATAACGCCAAACTCGTTGCTTACCACCACTAAACGCCCTTTCGCGCGACGCAGAACCGCCAGCAGCTTGATAACGTCCATGGTTTCGGGCACCACGATGGGAGGCGTTTTCTCGGCATAAGCCACGATATCCTCACCGTTTTCCAGCGCCACCAGCAGATCTTTTGCTCGCACCACGCCGATGACGTCGTCCAGAGACTGTCGGCAAATCGGGAACAAACTGTGCGGCGTATCCAGTAACTGTTCGCGGATATCTGCGGCAGAACGTTCACAGTCAACCCATGAGATGTCGTTGCGTGGCGTCATAATGCTGCGCAGTGTGCGCGAGGCCAGGGTCAACACGCCACTTATCATAAAACGCTCTTCTTCGGCGAACGTTTCATCCTTCGGCTTGGCGGCGTCGTGATTGTCGTCTTCATGCTGATGATTATCGCGCTTACCGCCCATCAGTCGATGAATTGCTTCGGCGGTGCGTTCACGCATCGGGCGATGTGACTGACTTTTCAGGAAGTTTCGGCGCGCAATCTGGTTAAACAACTCAATCAGAACCGAGAAGCCAATCGCCGCGTAGAGGTATCCTTTCGGAATATGGAAGCCAAATCCTTCGGCAATCAGGCTAAGGCCGATCATCAGCAGGAAGCTAAGACACAATACAACGACCGTAGGATGCGCATTCACGAAGCGCGTCAACGACTTAGATGCCAGCAGCATGACGCCCATGGCGATAACCACGGCGGTCATCATCACGGCAAGGTTGTTCACCATACCCACGGCCGTAATGACCGCATCGAGCGAAAACACGGCATCCAGCACCACGATTTGCGCCACGACCGACCAGAAACTGGAATATCCGCGGTTATTACCGCCTATGTCATTGTGCCCTTCCAGCCGTTCATGCAGCTCGCTGGTGGCTTTAAACAACAGGAAAAGTCCGCCGACCAACAGGATCAGGTCACGTCCCGAGAAGGTGAATTGTGCAATGCTAAACAGCGGAGTGGTGAGTTTCACCATCCACGAAATCAGAGAGAGCAGTCCCAGGCGCATAATCAGCGCCAGTGACAAACCGATAATGCGTGCTTTATCTCGCTGTTTTGGCGGCAGTTTGTCGGCCAAAATAGCAATAAATACCAGGTTGTCGATCCCCAGCACAATCTCTAACACGATCAGTGTCAGCAAACCGACCCAAATCGAAGGGTCCATTAAAAATTCCATATCAGACTCCGCATTGAGTAATCAGAAAGAAAGGCACGGTCAGTAGCGTTTCCACTAACGCGTAACTTGGGTTCAAAAAACAGGCGATCGGGAGCAACCTTTGGCGGTAAGCCATTGGAAAATAATGAGCACGGTTTTAGAAAGGCTGTTGTTCCTGAAACAGGCGTTTTGGCGCAGTGGCCAAGCCTTGGGTATATCGCTTTCTGGGGAGTCAAAAATATTGTGGTTGCGAGCGAGGTAAAGCGTCTTCGGTGACGGTCCATAAGGTGGGCTGATGCCCGGTACTCCTGTGTAATAATTGGAAATACAATGTAACAGGTCTACTTCTCGATGCAAAGTTCCTTTTAAGGCGCATTAGCCTAACTGCACCTATGCTGAGAGTTGTTTTATGCGATAAATCATTTAAATGCTCAAATCAGGCCGATCCGGCCCTTATGCATCTCTGAATTACTGACTGTCGTCACATAATTTATTTTTTCACGCACTAAAATAAATCGAGTCGAGACTTTCGGCCGCGATTTTTGATGTTTGTTTGTTGATTTTTCAGAAACAAAAGGAATGGAGAGTTTTTTTAACTCAAAAATAATGTAGGGAACACAGCATTCGCCAAAGGAAACCATTGGTGAATTATAAAAGCTCCATCACTTATGTGCAGAATCCGCAAAGCGGGTTAAAAGAGGAGGTAGCGAGTGAGTATAGCTATTATCATCGGCACTCATGGTTCAGCGGCGGAACAGCTGCTGAAAACGACGGAAATGTTAATAGGCGAGCAAGAAAACGTTGCCTATATCGATTTCGTCCCTGGGGAAAACGCCGATACACTGGTTGAAAAATACACCGCAAAGCTTGAAGGTTTAGACACCCAAAGCGGCGTGCTGTTTTTGGTGGATACCTGGGGTGGCAGCCCGTTTAACGCCGCCAGCCGCATCGTCATCGATAAAGAAAATTACGAGGTCGTCACCGGAGTTAACATTCCAATGATGGTCGAAACGTTTATGGGACGCGACGACAACCCTTCCCTTTCCGAGCTCACCAGTATTGCGCTCGAAACAGGTCGGTTAGGCGTTAGAGCCTTAAAGCATGACGAACCTGAGAGTGATAAGCCCGTTACTCCCCCACCGGCTGCAAAACCCGCCGCGCCAGCTAAACCACTCGGTCCCAATGACCACATGAAAATTGGCCTGGCACGCATCGATGACCGTTTAATTCATGGACAGGTTGCGACCCGCTGGACCAAAGAGACCAACGTAAACCGCATCATTGTTATCAGCGATGAAGTCGCCGCCGACACGGTGCGTAAAACGTTGCTGACTCAGGTTGCGCCTCCAGGCGTAACGGCCCACGTTGTTGACGTTGCGAAAGCTATTCGCGTTTATGACAACCCGAAATATGCCGGCGATCGCGTTATGTTACTGTTCACCAACCCGACTGACGTTGTTCGTGTTGTTGAAGGCGGCGTAAAACTTAGCACCGTCAACATCGGGGGCATGGCGTTTAAGCAGGGTAAAACGCAGGTAACCAATGCCGTTTCCGTTGACCAAAAAGATATTGAAGCATTTAAGAAATTAAATGATAGAGGTATCGAACTCGAAGTGCGCAAAGTTTCCTCGGACAGTCGTCTGAAGATGATGGATTTGATTAACAAGATGAATTAATGAAGCCAGCGCAAAGCGTCCGGCTAGCGCTCATGCTGCGGACGATTTAGGTCGGCATTATTTTACTCAGCTTCCTTTTTTATAGGAGAAGGTCAATGGAGATCACCACACTACAAATTGTGCTGATATTTATTGTCGCATGTATTGCCGGAATGGAATCCATTCTGGATGAGTTTCAGTTTCACCGTCCATTAGTGGCCTGTACGTTAATCGGTATTGTTCTCGGCGATATGAAAACCGGGATCATTATCGGGGGTACCCTCGAAATGATCGCGCTGGGTTGGATGAACATCGGTGCCGCCGTGGCGCCTGATGCCGCTCTCGCGTCGATAATCTCAACTATTCTGGTTATTGCCGGTGGGCAGTCGATTGGTGCAGGTATCGCGTTGGCCATCCCTCTGGCCGCAGCAGGTCAGGTATTAACCATCATCGTTCGTACTATTACCGTGGCTTTCCAGCACGCAGCTGACAAGGCGGCAGAAAAAGGCAATCTCAGTGCCATTTCGTGGATACACGTTTCGGCGCTTATTCTGCAGGCGATGCGTATTGCCATTCCTGCCGCGATTGTTGCTGTTTCAGTCGGAACCAGCGTCGTTCAAAGCATGCTGAGCGCCATCCCAGAAGTCGTTACCAGCGGTCTGAACATCGCCGGTGGCATGATCGTGGTAGTAGGTTACGCCATGGTCATCAACATGATGCGCGCTGGATACCTGATGCCCTTCTTCTATCTGGGCTTCGTTACCGCGGCATTCACCAACTTCAACCTGGTTGCGCTGGGCGTAATTGGTGTGGTGATGGCAGTGCTGTATATCCAGTTGAGTCCGAAGTACAACAAGTCTTCACAGGCTGCCGGACCGGCTCAGGGTATTAACGATCTCGACAACGAATTGGACTAGGGTGAGAGAAATGGTTGATAAAACTCAAGAGAAAAAACTCACACCCGGCGATATTCGCGGTGTGTTCCTGCGCTCAAACCTGTTCCAGGGGTCATGGAACTTTGAACGCATGCAGGCGCTCGGCTTCTGTTACTGCATGGTGCCGGCTATTCGCCGTCTTTATCCTGAAAACAACGACGACCGCAAACAGGCGATCAAACGTCACCTGGAGTTCTTTAACACCCATCCTTACGTGGCGGCACCGGTTCTTGGTGTAACCCTGGCGATGGAAGAACAGCGTGCCAACGGCGCGCCTATCGACGATGCGGCAATCAACGGCCTTAAAGTGGGTCTGATGGGTCCGTTGGCCGGCGTGGGCGACCCCATCTTCTGGGGTACAGTACGTCCGGTGTTTGCAGCATTGGGTGCAGGTATCGCGATGAGCGGGAGCCTGCTGGGTCCGCTGCTGTTCTTTGTACTGTTTAACCTGGTACGCCTGCTTAACCGTTACTACGGCGTGGCCTATGGCTACAAAAAAGGTGTTGATATCGTTAACGATATGGGCGGCGGATTCCTGCAAAAACTGACTGAGGGGGCGTCAATTCTCGGCCTCTTTGTGATGGGGGCGCTGGTCAATAAGTGGACGCACGTTAACATACCGCTGGTGGTTTCAGAGATAACCGACAGTACCGGAAAAACCACGGTGACCACCGTACAGGGCATTCTCGATCAGTTAATGCCAGGCCTGGTGCCGCTGCTGCTGACTTTCGGCTGTATGTGGCTGCTGCGTAAGAAAGTCAATGCGCTGTGGATCATCATGGGCTTCTTCGTATTGGGTATTTTCGGCTATTGGATTGGTCTATTAGGCCGCTAATCGCTCAGCATCAATCGGGGGCTAATCAAGCCCCCGTTTTTTATCAGGAGGAAATTTCGGCATGACGTTGACAGATATCGCACTGGTTATTTTTACTTTTTTGCTGTTGGCCTATGCGGTTTATGATGAATTCATCATGGATAAAAAGAACGGCAAAACCTTGCTCAGGGTTAATCTGCAACGCAGAAACAAAATTGACGCGATCATTTTTATCGGCCTGGTGGCTATCCTGCTCTACAACAACGTTAACGCACACGGCAGTCCGATCACTACGTACCTGCTGATTAGCTTAGGCCTGGTGGCGTTTTATATTTCGTTTATCCGCTGGCCTAAAATGCTGTTGAAACCCACCGGCTTCTATTACGCCAATATCTTCATCCACTACGCACGGATCCAAACGATGAACCTCTCCGAAGACGGCGTGCTGGTGATACAGCTTGAGCAGAAGAAATTGCTGGTCAGGGTGAGTGAACTTGATGACCTTGAGAGAATTTATAAGGTCATGGTCAGCTACCAATAGCCGACTCTTTACGGCGAAACAGGCTTATCACGAAGTCAGTTTCACAGCTAAAGCTCTCACGCTGCGATAGCTCGGCCATCACCGCTTCGGTTGCTCGCCAGGCGAACGGCGTCATCTGTAATAAATCAAAAGCCTGTTTGCCATTAAGGTTCATGCTGTACTCCAGTGACTCGGTGCTCACTCGCTCAAAACCTTCCAAACTCTCTTCTGCGTCACTGTGAAGCTGAACTTCAGAATAAATGCAGGCTTTTAACTGATATAAATGCCGCGGTCCGGGCGCTACGGTTAGCACTAATCCTGAGGGTTTAAGCGCACGATGCAGCTCGGCGGCTTTGCAGGGCGCGTATATGCGCACAATCGCATCCAGAGAGGCGTCGGCAAAAGGCAGGCGATGGCTTGAGGCAACGCAGAACGCCACGTCAGGATAGCGTTTAGCGGCATAACGGACGGCAACCTTGGCAACATCAAGCCCATAAACCTGTATGCGACGACGGGCATTAAGCGCCTGCTCCATTGCCGAGGTGTAATAACCTTCACCACAGCCAATATCCAGCAACGCATCGGCTTCAGCACTCAGATGCTGGTCAAGCAGCGCAACCACTCTGTCACGCAGCGGCTGGTAGTGTGCCCCTTCCAGAAAAGTGCGGCGTGAAAGCATCATCTCGGCGCTGTCACCCGGTTGTTTAGACCGTTTATGCTGCACGGGCAAAAGGTTTACGTATCCCTCTTTGGCATTGTCGAACTGATGATTGTTTTCGCAGCGCCATTGTTTATCAAGGCGTTGCAAAGGAAGATGACAAAGAGGACATTGATAGGTCATGCATATTTCCAGAAAGGTGATGCACCAGGGAATTGGGCGCCGGTGTCTTGCAAAATTACGGGGTCCAAGTCTAAAGAAGCAGCGTGACAGTTGCAACTTTTGCCCGGCAGCGGCGGCTTATAAAAACGGCAAAAAAATACGGTAGCAAGCGGCCCTCGCCCAAGGCTACACTGCTAAGAAGTCATTTTTAGCCCGGTTCTATTCCCTAACCGACCTTATCAACCAATAGCGATCGTTTGATGCCATGAGTGATTTTTCTGCCCTGCTCAGCCAAGTACCGCGAATTCAACACGGATTTGGCAGTAAAGAAGCATTGTTACCTATTTCGTTGCGGCCCTACAGCGACAGCCTACCCACTAAAAAACAGGTTCACGGCTTAAATATTGTCGATGTCACCGTACCCCGACAACACTGCGGCGAAGCTGACGGGTTTTATACCGAATTGCCAGGAATTCTACTGGCCGTGTTTACCGCAGACTGTTTGCCGATAATTTTTAGCCGCAAAGACGGTGGCGCGGTGGGGGCGGTGCATGCCGGATGGCGAGGATTGCGCCACGGCATTATCGAGCAAATGGCACAGCGCATTAATCGACAGGGTTCAACCGCGGACTGGGTTGCGTCGATCGGCCCGGCTGCGGGTGCCTGCTGCTATGAGGTAAGCCAGGAGTTGGTCGATGAGTTCCAACAGGGTTTGAGTCTTCCGCCAGCGCTTATTTCGCCGTCCTATCGGCATCTTGACCTTGGCGCCATAGCCCATGCCAAACTGATTCAGGCCGGTTTTTCGGCGGTGGATTTCACTGGGAGTTGCACCATTTGCACGCCCAACACTGCTGAAACAGTCACAGAGCAGACACCGAACGCCCAGTTTAAGTACACCAGCTTTCGTCGCAATAGTTTGCAACGCGCAGTAGACCCTTCCAAACCCGGCATCAGCGGCCGCAATCAGCAATCGGGAATAATCATCCTGCCCGACTGAGAGAGGGGCTTAAAATCACTTAAAAGTACAAAAACAAAAAACCCGCACCAAGGCGGGTTTTTTTTACAGCTAACGCTGCTTAGATTGCAGTTACGTTAACTGCAGATGGGCCTTTCTGGCCATCTTGGATTTCGAACTCAACGTTCTGGCCTTCAGCCAGAGTTTTGAAGCCGTTACCCTGGATTGCAGAGAAGTGTACGAACACGTCTTTGCTGCCGTCAGCTGGAGTGATGAAACCGAAGCCTTTAGACTCGTTGAACCACTTAACTTGACCTTTGATCTTTGCCATTTTGAGTATTTCCTTTGGATTGTTTAAACCGCCCTGCGGCGTTACACAGACAAACTTGAGTCGTTACTGCTTGAGGCACTAAGATAAAAATCGGCAGAGAAGCGGTATTCAACGATAACGTCTTTACTCAAAACTTCTTTACTGAAAATGCCACACATATACAGAACTGTACCTCGTTTTACCCAGATGCGTTATCACATACTCTGAATTTAATGGCAAGCCATTTTTAATCAGTGATGGACCTGTCGCACATATTTGAGCCGGTTAAAGGCACTTACTGCCAATGCAGACGAAAATAGGTTGGTAGCCCTGCTATTTTTTGCACAGAAGAAAACAGGGCCTCACAAACAAATCAATAACCGTTCACCGCTGATTATTGATCAATAAACGCCGAACAGTAAGAGTTAAAATCAGCTTTAATTGAATTATTATTGTATTTGATATAACAGAAATCACGAATACGCAAGCGTTTCAGTGTATCTGCTGCTAATACAGAATCGGTCTCTTGGACCAACTCAGGCAGTCATAGCAGGGTTCTTGAGGTTTACCAGGCGTCATTTTTCCCCCAACCCACTACTGACAGGAAAGCAGGCCATCAGTACGAAAGTTGATCTGCCTCAATGACTAAATTGATTGATTATGCAGTAACCAATACAGACATAATGGTACTACTCTGGTGCAAACGTCCTATCAACCCGTATTCCACTGCACCTTAAGCGTGCGGGTTTTGAAACATATAAATAAAGTTCTGAGTCATAAGGAAGTTCACCGCCTCCCCCGCTTCAAGCCCCGTTTTTATAAAAGATGACAGTAAAAAATTGCCCTACAGCAATGATTTTACAATTTGATGAAATTTATATTAAACGGAATGTGTAAAATTCAAACAATATATTCAAAACATGGCAAAGCATATTCAATAATCAAATTTAGAATAACCGTGAACCAGTTAGCATTTTTATTATTTAATATTTCCACAACCGGCTTTTTACCCCGTTGGTCGAGAGGCATTTGCCCCGTGACACATCAGTAAGCGCATTGCAAACCAGTACCAATGCCGTCTGGCAAGGAGGCTACAGCAGAGGGATACGCAAACCTTGGTCAAAACATCTGCCATATAGGCTAAAAATCAAATTATCTCTGGCCGACATTCGATTAATGAGATTTAACGAGTGATTGTTCTGTATAGCGGAACTGACATTTTTTGTTTGGCACAGACAATTTAGCGGGTTTATCTTAACAAGATATTAACAAGGGAGGTTTTATTGTGCTGTTTCTAATTGATAAAATGTCTCATCCGAAAAACTCAGACGCTAATTTCTAATCCTCCAGAAATATCGCGTCTCAATTTTCATAACGAAATATGTTGCCCTATTTTTAACGGAGAGAAGTTTTCTGCACTCAATCCGCCCTGCTCAATCGCACTGACTAATTCTTTTGGCGGTTCGTCCAACGATTCATCAGCCAATTCGAATACCCCCCAATGAATGGGAATAGCGCGATGACATCGGGTCTCTTTAAACACCTCTACCGCCTGTTGAGGATCCATATGATGAGACTGCATGAACCATCTTGGTGCATAGGCCCCGATGGGAATCGCTGCAATATCAAAGGGGCCAAGCCGCTGTCCGATTTGAGAAAACTGTTCGCTGTAAGCACTGTCGCCTGAAAAGTAGAAGCTCAATTCATGATGCTTAACGACCCAGCCACACCACAATGAGCGATTTCTATCCCAGGGCGTACGCATACTCCAGTGGCGCGCGGGTACCGCATGAAAACTCACACCGTCCATAATAAGCGCATCCCACCAATCCAGTTCTTCGATGAAATGGGCACCCTGACGTTCAAGCCAGGGTTTCATCCCCAAGGGAACCAGGAAAATGGCCTGTGGAAAGCGTTTAACCAATTTACGAATGGTTGATCTATCAAGATGATCGTAGTGATTGTGTGAAATCATCACATAATCTATTACGGGCAGGTCCGCCACGCTCACTGCTGCAGGCGTTTTACGACGCGGGCCATAGAAACTCAGTGGAGAAGCGCGCTCAGAAAGCACGGGATCGGTCAGAACATAGCGTCCAGCCACACGCAGCAGCAGGCACGCATGCCCCAAGAACCACAGTCGGTCTTCCGTACCACTGAAATCCGGCGTCTGACACCATTCGTTTATAAACTGCTCATAGCCGCTGTGCGGAGGCCGAGGAACACCTTGCTCCTTACGCTCTTTACGCCAACGCTTAAAGTCGCCTGACTGACGCACATCGGGTTCGGGATTTGTGAACCCTTGGGGAGTATGGTGCGGCTTCGCCGGGTCATAGTAGGGATTTTTTTCAGCCATGATTTCCCTTATCGAAAATTTTGCAGGCAAAGGTTGAATATTTATTCAACGTCTCTCTCTTTAGTATCATAAAGGTTAAATGCTTTTCACTACAAAAAGTGCAACCGGTGTTCGCGCAGCCACTTAAGCTAATATCAGGCATTTTTGAGGCGTATTCAGTTGCAAAAAAAGACCCTGCAGACGCTTTTAACGTCGGCAGGGTCTTTGAGCTATTACAAAAACAGGGTTAGTTATGTGACTACACTGTCAGCCGTACTTCAGGCTGCCATCCCACAAAGCTTGGTAAGGTTTCGGGCTCCAATCATTAAAGTCGCAACGTAGGACTGCCGACGCGTTACCACTTCCACGGCAACACGGGCGTCTTTGTATTTGATCAGGTAAGTTGAGGGCCAGCCCTGGCGTCTTTTGCCATAGGCTTTTTCATGACTGTCGATGGCTGCGTGAGCCACGACCAGATGAGAGAGAGTTTTATCACCTTTAATGATGCGCTTCATAATGGACTCCGCCTTAGACACTGCTGTCGAAATGAGGAAACATTAATCACTTGATACTCATCGCTTTATGCGACGCTTATTCGAATCACTGCTTTGTTTATAGCTTGTAACAGATTGAGTATCTCCGCGCTTTTTGTTACGCGCAAGTCTTACTTAACAAGAAACAAATCATTGCCGCGCGCAAAGGTCGCGTACAGCTTGCCTGCCATTGACCTTCCGAACTGGAAATTTGAGCAGACCAGTCTTTATTTTCTGGCAATTCATTGAAATTTATGCTGATTTTATTGGCGCATATAATCGGCCACGCATCAGAGGGGTTGTTGCAGTAGTCTTTTCCTTTCACGCCGCCGTAGGGATACCATTTATCAGGCTCTTCACCTGTCAGCAAAGCAACGTTGTGATTCAGTTCGTTATCGTGTTCTTCAGACCATTTAATCATCTGTCTTTCACCCAGCCAAGTTGTCATGAGACAAGCTACATCAGAATTAAGACAGTTTTATGAACGCAAAAGCCGCCATAAAGGCGGCTTTTTTGTCATAAACTCAATTATCTTTCGGGGATAAAGCCCCTCAATCCAAAGGCCGAGTCATCTTCAACGGTTTCAGGCGTCTCATTGCCCTGCGCCTTGACTAATACTTCCAATAGTTCAGTTTGACGGCGCTGCTGCTCAGCGATTTCAGTCAACAACTGGACCTGCAAATTTGCCTTAACGCTGGCACGGTTAACCACGAACCACACCAGTAAAAATAACAGTGCGGATAGCAGACCCAACACAACGGTGGCCAGGCTTGATTGGCCCATGACTTCACTGAACATTGACAACCCTACAACTTGATTAACCAGACGCCTATCTTATCATTGTCTGAAATACAGGGAAGGTATTCGCGAAAAAACAGACGCTTCTGACGGGATTTAAAGCCTACCAAGGGATAAATGATGTGACCGAGCAAATTCCAAGATCGAAGCTGCCTCCCTGATCGCAATAGCTATTCAGAGCAAGGAGATAAAGCCCTACACACAGCAACAGGAAAACGACGAAAGCAACGACTTTCCTGACGCTAAAAAGGGGTTTTTTCAGTTTGATGGCAGATCTCTTAGGAGTTATCACGCGCTTATTGATGCCCAAAATCTGCGTCCAAGACGTAGTAAAACATCAATCTATCCTACTCTGTATAAGTTAAACAAACTTCAAACGGAGAAGCCCCTATCTGGGCTAAAGCCAATGCACAACATGGAATGTTTCCTCAATCTTTCATGATTTTTTTCAGAGTATTAGAGAAGCGTTGATGTACGATTTATGTTTATACTTTACCGTGACTTTAGTCAGAGTCATTAAGAGAGAATAAGGAATGAGCGTGATTAAAACAATTGTTGTATTAGCGGTTATCTACGCGGTTTTCCTGTTTTCAGGCTACGGTGTGACCGTCGGCAGTAGCGAAAATGCTGCGGGTCTGGGCCTGAAATGCCACTATCTCACTGCGAGAGGGATCGTTGACTCCCAATATATTCACAGTGACAGTGGCATTGTTGGCGTTGCTAACTGCCCTATTTTCAAGCAAGTAGGTGACGTCGTAGACAAATCCTAGCCGTTAAAGACAGATACCCGCAGGCTTGCCTGCGGGCTTTTTCGGCAACGCGTTATAGAGAGTACTCCGCAAAAGCTCTCTCGCGACCCGTCCTAGCTGTCGTGCTTGGTAAACTTAAGCTCGATCAACGAAATTGCTTTTTCAATCGCACGACGAGTTACCGGATCGGCGCCCGCAGGATGCGTACTAAAATCGATGTTTTTCAACTGATGTGACATTTTATCACGCACTTCTGTTGGCGCTATGATGTCGATAACATCCAGGATTTGTTTAATTACCAGTTGGCACGCAACCAAATCTGACTCAAGTTCCTGTTCTTTAGATAAGCTCTGTGACATCCCCGTAACTCCTCGGTACTCAATATTATTCATAAAAAAACGGCGCAAAGGATAACACGCCGCAGCTGAATCTCGCCAAAGCTTCTATGATTAATTGAGTAAAACGAAAGGAGGCAAAGATGTTCGCACTGGTTTTAACCGTATGTTATCTCGGCGGAGGCTGTGACGATTTAGTGGTAGACGCCTTTAACACCGTTACAGAATGTCGGGTCGCCATGCGCCAGCAGGGCCTGAATCAGGCAGGATGCTATCCGATTGAAGAGTTTATCGACGGCTATTGGATCCCGGCACATACTCATGCAGACTTCTAATACTTAATGAAGGCTGTATCAAAACGCTTCATTACGTATTGATTAATTATCCTAATAGCGTTATTTATGACCTGTTACTTATTGATATATCGAATATTAATTTGAATGGGAAAATGACGATGCAAAGATGCAACACAGGATTTAAACGACTTCCTCTTGCACTATTGATTACAGGTCTTTGTTTATCTCCATTAATGGTTAACGCCGCCAACGTACCTGCTGGGGTCGAACTGGCGCAGAAACAGGAAGTTGTGCGTAATAATGGTTCTGAACCCGCAACGCTGGACCTGCAAAAGGCAGAGAGCAGCGTCGAAAGTAATATTCTCGGCGACCTGTTTGTCGGTTTAGTCAGTATTGATGACAACGGTAAAGCGCGCCCGGAACTGGCCGAAAGCTGGGAAACCAAAGATAACAAAACCTGGATATTCCATTTGCGTCCCGGACTGCGCTGGTCTGATGGCTCTCCAATTACTGCCCAGGACGTCGTTTACAGCTGGCGACGCCTAATCGACCCTAAAACAGTTTCTCCGTATGAAAGCTATCTTGGCACCGTGCACGTAGTGAATGCCGACAGCATCATTGCCGGGAAAATGCCAGCCGATCAGCTCGGCGTCAAGGCGCTGGATGCCCAGACCGTACAAGTTGAACTGACGCGACCGATGTCATATTTCCTGCAAATGATTGCCCATTATTCCTTGTTCCCGGTAAGCCAGGCCAACGTCGAGAAATTTGGCGATAAATGGACGCAGCCGGGCAATCTGGTCAGCAGCGGCCCTTTCAAATTGAACAGCTGGACGGTGAATGAACGCGTCACCGCCGTCAGAAACGATAAATACTGGGACAATGCCCACACCGTTCTCACACAGATGACCTATTTGCCTATTGCCTCCGGGGCTGCGGATATCAACCGCTACAAGGCCGGGGAAATCGATATTACCCTCACCATTCCTGAAGTGCAGTTTGCTTCGTTGAAAAAAGAGCTCGGCTCGCAGGTGCACACTAACCCTTATCTTGGGGTTTATTACTATGCGTTTAATAATCAGAAACCACCGTTCAACGACGTGCGCGTTCGACAAGCGCTTAGCCTCGGATTAGACCGCGATATTATTGCCAATAAGGTATTGGGCCAGGGTCAAACGGCGGCTTATACCATCACGCCTGACAATACCGGTGGCTATACGTTTAAACCGTCAGCGATGGCAAAACAAACGCAGGAACAGCGCAACGAAGAGGCCCGCAAGCTGCTGGCAGACGCTGGATTTGGTCCCCAGCACCCTCTAAAATTCAATCTGCTGTATAACACCAGCGAGTCCCACCAGCACATTGCCATCGCGGCCTCATCTATGTGGAAGAAAAATCTGGGCGTGACCGCAGTCCTGCAGAATCAGGAATGGAAAACCATGCTCGACACGATGCATCAGGGTAATTATGACGTGGTGCGTTATGCATGGATAGCCGACTACAATGAGCCTTCAACCTTCCTGAACACCTTCCGCACTGACAACAGCGAGAATACGCCTAAATTCAGTAATGCGGAGTACGATAAAGTTCTGGACGATGCGCTGGCGGCCACCAGCAAAGATCAGGTCGAAAAAGACTATCAGAAAGCTGAAGATATTCTGAGTTCTCAGGCGCCGATAGTGCCGCTTTATCACTACGTGAGTGCCAAACTGGTTAAACCTTTTATCGGCGGATTTGATAATCATGACCCGCAGGGCCGTGTTTATGCCAAAGATCTGTATGTGATTAAGCACTGAGTTCAGTTTTACATTTCTCTAGACAGCCCCGCCAAGTCTCTGAAAGGCGGGGCTCATTTCTGAAATCACCACCTCACAACCTCCCCTCCTCAGGCATTGTTTATTTATTAAACTTGCCTCTGTTTACTCAGATGATAAATTGGAGATTATTCGTACAGATGGGAGGCCCTATGCATTTCTCGGAAAGCGAGATCCAACCTCTTTGGGACGAAGTTGCCCGCATTATTGGTGAGGCAGTGATCCAGCTGCAGCATCGAGGTGAACCCCTCGCGGCAGATTCGTTGGTTAAATATCTCGAACACGAGTTGGCCGCGGCCGGCGTTCAACAACGCATTTTGATAGGTGCGGCGATCAACATGTTGAGAACAGACCGGCGCTCATAGCAGGAGAACGCCGATGGAAGGTATTCTGAGTGCTATCAAAAAAAAGCGTTGTTATCTTGACTGGGCAGCGCGCCCCTGAGCAAACAGAAAAATACGCTGCGTGATATCATCTGCACCGAGAATATTACTCTTTTGCTCAAGGTTGGCACGGGCATAGGCAATATCATGGGCCTGATCGACCATATGGATCACTTTGTCTCGGGTGTTTTTATCAAGATTACCTAGCAGAGTCGTCAAAATAGCCTGATAGGCATTTGAGGCATAGGTAAGTTGCTTCTCGCGTTGTTCCAGCGCTTCGATACGCGCCATCAGCGCCTCTAACTGCTCTTGATTGGACATAGCGGCATCCTTATTCGTTTCGCAGAGTAAAACTGAAACACGGACTCATACTGAGTGTTATTTATACAGTTTAAACCACTTTAAAACAAAATATTGATTAAACCAATCTTAAACTGCCATAAAACTACGCCGAAAAATCCCTTAATTGTAAACGGCGTCAGGCTGCATACTTTGCCACTGTCAGCCTGACGCCAATGCACCGCCAATTTGCTCGTAACAAAAGCATCACTTGCTTACAGAAGCGGCGATGACAGCCTACCAGGACTTATGACATGTTTTACACTGAGTTCATTCTTCCTTTGGGGATATAAATATGCGTAAGATTGCCTGTAGCTTTGCTGTATTTGCGGTTTTAATGTCTGCCACTTCTATGGCTCGTGCAGAAGGTTGCTTGAAAGGCGCAGCCGTGGGTGCTGTGGCCGGTCACGTTGCCCACCACCACGCTGTGTTAGGTGCTGTTGGCGGTTGCGTAGTCGGCCATCACATGGCGGCTAAAGCTAAAAAAGAGAAAGCAGCAGAAGCGCAGAAATAATCACAATATCGGGCCACCACTCAGCCGCTGGCCCTTAAAATTCTACTGTGATGCTTTTACTCAAACCAACCTTCTAAGGTTGGTTTTTTACTTTTTAACCCGGCAAGGAAGAGGTCAAATGTATCCAGATGCCATAACAGCACATAACGTATTAACTCAGCACATAGGGACTAAAAACGAAAACCGAGAAGCCTCCCATTTCACTAAAAAAATTAATAAAGTAATGAATGTAATAAAGCAACCGTTCACGATTTACGCAAAATATAAAGATATATTAGAAACATCCAGTGAGTATAGTTTCTGTTACATGGACTCTATTGGACTTGATAAGAAATATGCTGCAGGAGAAACTCACCTTATTAAAGCAAAAGACACGCCTTTTGAAGCAGCACTAATTAATCACTTAATTGGTATGAAAAATCCAGAAAAGACAAATATAATAGTAACCTGTACGGCTATTGAGGTCCCGATGACAGGCGCCGATGGCCATCGCTATCTGGTAAGAAGTAATTTCGTGCATTACCGGGGCGCAAAAGGACAGATAACGATAATGCCAAATGGTGAGATTGACATATCAGAGAGTCAGCACATGAAAAGAAACATGTTACCCGGCATGAAGAGAATATCCGGGGAATTTGCTGTTTACGAGATCCCCAAAAATCAAATGATTCAAAAAACGAGAGGAACCTTCTCTTCTTTTACCTTCATAAATGAGTAAACACCGCTTAAAATGATATTACCGATGGCCTAAAGCATGCAAATTTACGCCGACAATATGAGTGATTTTATCTTTGTCGCCTTTTCGAATTTGCCGCAATTTTAGCCTCGCAGATCCTAATAATTTTTTCCTTTATTCCTGCTCTCATGATCCCTACCTTTCATAAAATTTTGATCGCCATCTCATCTAACCAACATAATATCTGTTCGGATTGCCACATTTTAGTATGATAATTTATTCAATTAATGGATTGATTTAATGGGAATTTATGATAAACACAATGGCGATACTCAAGCAAAAATACCCTGATGCCCTTGTATGGCAGTTTGGAGATACCCCAGAAATGGCTAATGAATTATCAAATCTAGTTATTAAAGGAATAAAAACGGCAGGATGTAGCTCACTGACTGCTTTAAAATCAGAAGAAACACCGCCCACAATTGGCTGTTACAACATTATTTTAAACGGCGAACAAAAGCCGGTCTGTGTCATCAGAACGATCGCCATGAGGCTGATTCGTTTCTGCGATGTCACTGAAGACATCGCTAAAAAAGAAGGCGAAGGAGATCTCAGTCTTCAGTATTGGAGTACCGGCCACCAAGAGTTTTTCGAAAGAGCGGGGACTTATACCTACGATATGGAACTGGTTGTAGAAGAGTTTGAGCTGATCGACGTTCTCTGAATTTTAAATTCCATTCATTATCGATTTCACTCTTGGAAAAGTTCAGGCAACCTGTATAGGCTCACAGCAACACTCTTTAAGCCCAAAAAGGGCGCGTCGCGACGTTACTTTCTACTCGTCTTATCTCTTAGCGTCTATTAAGCACATCAATCTTAAGGAGACCCGCCATGACGAATAATCCCCCCGAAGGACTGCCAAGATACAGGATTTTGACTGGTCCGGATGACGCATCCTTCTGCCATCGTGTTTCTGCTGCACTCGATCTTGGATATGAGCTTTATGGAAATCCAGCAGTGACCTACGACTCTGATAAAAAAACCGTGATTGCTGCCCAAGCGATAATTTGGAAAAGTGAAAAGAGTTAGAAAAAACTTGAGAGGTGCGCACGATCGGAGTTTTTGGACCGAAGCCATAATGAAAACGGGTCGTTTTTTTGCAGAAGGGTTTTGCAGGAGTTTTGCAGAAAGCTCATATTGTCCTAAAAAAAACGGGACCCTTTCGGCTCCCGTCTCATGCATCTCGGTTTCCCGACATTACATATTCGCGATCATCGCATCGCCAAACTCTGAACATTTCAACAGCTTAGCGCCGTCCATCAGACGTTCGAAATCGTAGGTCACGGTTTTCTTGGCAATCGCCGCTTCCATTCCCTTCACAATCAGGTCGGCCGCTTCGAACCATTCCATATGACGCAGCAGCAGGCGGCAGTAATGACGTTAATTAATTGAATTAAATGATAAAATCACCGGTAACGGCATCGAAGTAAGTGCTTTAAAAGCAGTTTGTAACCAACTGAATTAACAAGGAATAAATTTAGTTTTGCAGAAGGCTTTTGGTGCACCGCCCCCGCTTATTTTCTTATATTGGTATTCGCATTTTGCTTGACGGCCTGTTCGCAAATTATTTTTTCGTTTACAACAAAATTTTAAACATCTGAGGGCAAGTTGACCGGCAGCTTTGAGCGAGGAGCGGACATAATGACGGTCTCAATATATTTTCCCTTGTTTGTTATGATTCATATGTTTCCAAATTTCTTCGAAAACATCTCCATTTACATAACCCATGTAACCGATTGATAATTTTTCAAACTCTGCTCTGAGCGATTCCTTACTTTTCAAAGAAACATCCAGTAATTTTCTTGCTCTATTGAGATAATCATGTTTATCTTTTGGACTCATTTTAATCCAAGCTTCACCCAAACTCATAATTGCCTCAGTGATTAAGGTTTCTCTTCTTGTCTTTAAGGCTATCCCTCTATGATTTTTTTGCATTGTTTCATGAAAAGCTCGATGAAGCATATAATCAGAATTGTAAGTGTAAAGTTTTTTTGAATCCAAAAGTTTAGCGGAAAGTGTTAAATTTCCTGTTGCAAATAAGTTTTTATAGAAAGTAAGTGCTGAATTTTCAATATCAATAGCGGGAATTTGTTCTAGGGGTGCAATGCAAAAATAAACAGGTGCGAATTCTTTAATTGTGTGATTATTATAAATAAAGTGGTAACCATGACAGGTTCCAATAAATGTGATAAGTTGATTGCACATAAATTTATTAATAATTCTGAGGTTATCAGCAAGATCACTCCATGGAATGATACTTTTATCTGGCAGTTCCATTGACAGTGAATTACCATGAGCTTCAATGTGAATAATTGGTTGGAAACCAATGTTTAACTCAGGACTGAACATCTCCTTTATATCTTGCAATATATCTCGAAATTTTTTTTCATTTTCAATTTTAAGCAAGGAAATACCACTTCCAAATCCTTTGTCGCTTAGGTTTTCATGAAGGTGCCTTGCTGTCTGGTAATCATTTTCAGGCAGGCAATCGAGGATAATCAGCTTGTTAAAATTTAGGCTCTTATGAAATGTACTATGCTCCATTTTCTTTTCCGTCAATAAAAGTGATTACATAAGTTTAAATTAAATGCTAGCTAAATATATTAAAGCAGTAGTAATGTTGAAGTTATAACACTTTTGACAAGTTTTATAAACGTTCCGCTTCTGGTACCGGCGTACAAGTTAATTTTGTTGGAGGTCTGACCTGCTCCCGATTGATTAACACATGCCCATAATAGCCCTACATCCTGATAGTTGTGACAAATGCGAACTTCCGCTTTTGGCACACAGCAGACAAACACGTGACGCTGAAAGTCTGCTGTGAGCGAGGAGCGGACGTTTATGCAAAATACAGCCTCGCCCGCTTTTACATTTGAAATTATTTTTCCTATAGTTGTTGAGTTATTGAACATCCATTTTCAGTGAATAAAACAGTTGCACTTGCCCCATTCACCAGCGAAAGTTGAGGCGGCATGTGACCAATATCCACATCATAAAGCACGGGCACAGCAATATCTTCTAAAGCGGCCCTGAGGGCGTCCATATAGTTATGTTTGGTCGGATCGTTTACATCGGGTGCCGCACTTCTGCCTATAAGAATACCGCTTAAATTATTCAACCAACCCTGTAAGCGTAAGCTGAATAATGCGCGCGTTAATTCACAGGGAGCCATTTCTACATTTTCAAAATAGAGAATAACTCCTTGTCCGCTATTTTGTGCCTTAAACAAAGGCAAATTTCCGAACGGCGTGCCTGCTAATCTGGATATTATTTCGAGGCAGCCACCAATTAGGCACCCACTAAACTTAGCTGAAGATGTAACTCCATCCAGGTGTTTCCACTGCGTTTTCTGAGTCAGATTGAAACCTTCATTTGTCGCTGTTCCCCACTGATTTTCATCAGTTTGAAATGCTTCTGAAGAGTTCTGTTTAACTACACTTCCCCGGGTAGACCCCAAAATATCCCATACAGCCTGTGTGGTAGAGTCTAACTCTTGAGCACCAAGATCCATTAAATTGGGTCCATGCAAAGTGGCCCAACCAGAAAGCGTAGTTAGTGGAAAATGAAGCGTACTAAGATCTGAATAACCCACAAACCATTTTGGTTCAGACTGAGCTAACAGATTAAAATCAATCAACTCAAGCAACTCCATCGCAAGATCACCTCCCCATGGTGGCATAACAGCTTTTATTTCCGGGTCAGTTAAATAAGACATTAACTCTTCTGCGCGAGAGGTTTTACAAGAGCTTTTATTTTTGTGCTGCGAACGCAAGCACCTTCCTTCGAGAACTCTGAAACCTTTTTTCTTAAGGTTACCTATCGCAAGTTCCAGCCTGGGGTGCAGGTGTTGAGGAACACCAGAGGATGGGGCTGTTATCGCAATCAAATCTCCTGGTATGAGTTTGGGTGGAAATCGAACACTCATGTTTTAATCCTTTTCAGAACAAAGGTGAGAATCCATAATCTATTAGTTTGGTTTAAAAGGAAACCAGCTGACCTGAATCACTTAAAAGTGTAACTCTCAGGGTTCGAATGACTATACTTGGCACTTAGCAGTCAGCAATGCATGTGGCGAGAAGTCCGGTTTACCGCTAATTTTCTGCTGGAGGTGGTCAAATTGTTTGCGAACAGACAGTCAATTAAGATGCGAATGGAGTCTATGTCAGATGAAATTACGCACTTAAACCGTCCGGGGGTTCAAATCCCCCCAGCTCCACCAAATTAGATAGGACAGTGACCGGACAAACTCAGACAAACCAGTAAGTTATGAGCGCGGTAAGGACTACACACTGACACCATCGAGACAGAAAAGGATACGTAAAAGATACGCGGCTCCTTTGAAGGAATGAACCTCTGCTAACCCAGAGGTTTTTTTTCGCCTGCTACCCAGGGATGAGCGACATCCGCCCCAATTCCACCGTCCACCTCTCCAACGCCTCCAATCTTTCCAGATCTGCCTCTGTCGCCATCCCGTGCTTTTCAGCCCTTTGCAGCAGAGTAATCTCTACCTCGGCTGCTCGCATCTGTTCTGCCTGTTGCTTTTCAGCCTCAGCCGTTAGATGTACCTGCTCTGCCACCTCGTCAAACACCCAGCCCTTCCCGTCCCATCGGTCCCACGTTGTTGCAGGAGCCACCGTCGTTGTGTTGCCCGGCAGAGCTCCCGGTGTCTCGATGTATACGGATAACCCGGTCTCGGTGCTATATACCTTAGTACCGCGATAATCCTCACTGATAATCCATTTGCCGCTTTTAAAGATCGCCACAGTCCCTTTCTTTGCTATGGGCGGCGCTAGCTCAGTGCAATGCGCCGGTAATCCCGTGTGAGCCGGAATGTGGGCATCCCCTGCCCCGATATACTCTTGAGTATCGGCACGCAGGTTATAGATTTTTATGGTTTGGGGTTTATCTGTCATTTGAAACATTATGCGAGCCTCACGATGTAGTTAAATGCGATGTTTTTGACGGTGTTTTCTGCTTGCCCGCTCGGGGAGATGCGGATGGTGTGGCTGTGTACACCCATATCGATGTAGTGGTTGTGCCCGCCGATATTGGTCCAGTGATCGTGCCCGCCGATAAAAACGCTGTGCGCATGACTTCCTTCCCAGCTGGTTCTATTTTTCTCGTACCATCCCGTGTTGTCCGTTCCCGTTCGAAAATCTCCCCATTTGCCGCCAGGTGCAGCCACTCCGCCCAGATGGTCGTGCCAACCCTGCACGTCGGTGGTTTTCGAACCATAGTCAAAACCGGTTGAGACCTTAGATCCATAATCAAACCAACTGGTTGTTTTACGGCCCAAATCGGTATTGTCGGCGCTGGCGTTATGTCCGTGAGACTTAATGGCGTCCATCTCAAAGGAGAGCGCTTTGCGTCCTCCTACGGGCGTACCTTTAATGACCTGGCTGCGCATATCGGGGATAACGCCGGAGGGATAGGCAATAGCAAGATGGGGGTAGGCCGTTTTATTAAATTGTTGGCCCACCATTAGCGCCATACCGGCAGGCGCTACGTCCGAGGGCCACGGGATCGGTGCGCCAATTGGATATTCACTGCCCAGCAGGCCGATAACATCGGCAGCTTTAGGCTTATTGGCGGTGTTATAGAAAGCCACCCACTCGCCCCAAGGCCCATTTTCACCCTTCCATTCACCGCTAAGCTCGCGCACATATTTGGTCCCTCTCCTCGTCGTATATTCCTGCTGCATCCCAA
Source organism: Rouxiella sp. S1S-2 (assembly GCF_009208105.1). Lineage (NCBI taxonomy): Bacteria > Pseudomonadati > Pseudomonadota > Gammaproteobacteria > Enterobacterales > Yersiniaceae > Rouxiella > Rouxiella sp. S1S-2. Next base: position 1,821,800 of record NZ_WFKL01000001.1, on the reverse strand, counting down.
ATCCTCCCCGCAACACGGATAGAGAGCCGCCGAGCGCCTCGGGATAATTGAGGGCCGTTGTTGCGAATTCATCATGGGTAACCTGATAAATGCCAAGACACCGATGATCCATTTCATTCAAATCCCCCCAATAATCCTGCCGGATCACTGGAAGTCCGCCAATATTTGCCAAAAACGTGTCTTTATCCGCCGCATCGGCACCGTTCTGGTCTATCCGTAAAAACAGCCCGTCTCCTGTCGCCACTTTCAGCGTTATATTTTTGGAATCTGAGACTGCCAGGCGAAACTGCAGGTTAATGCTCACGCCGGACACCGGTTTCTCAAGCGCGGCACTGCTGGCAATAGCGTATAGCTCGCCCCTGTCGGTTAATAAGCCAATCTCACGGACGGTGAATCCTCCCACGCCGGTAGGTAAAACCAGCATCGCCATCATCTGGTTATCCTGATCTGGCGAGACCGACAGGCTGGCAATTTCTCCGCGATAAACTTCGTTGACCAATTTCGTCGCCTCAGGTTTGGGAACCTGCTCTTTACCTTTTCCGTCGCCGATTACAAAGTGCGTCAACACTATCGTCTCGCTTGTGGCGACGGCATCGGCCGCCAAACGTCTTCCCGCGTGGGTGATAACACTGTAATACTCAGACATTGCCCGTTTCCTTTCCTTGAATATCCACATCAATATGCCCAGTCACCGCGCCGCCAATGTAATAAAGGCCCGTGCTGCCAATATCTGAAATCACATCGATTGAGCTGAGCCAGCTGCGGAGGTTTTTAGATTTATCGGTCTGTCGGCGTATCTGGTCGTAGAGGGGTATGGAGATGGTTGTCGTGCTGTAAACCTGCACGCGAAAGGTGTAGGGCATCGCTCGCGGGGCGTCTTGCCACCATTCGATAACCGTGGTCGAGAAGCCTACCGCACTTAGAGAACGCCGCACCGCGCCCGCTGTTCCGCGATGCTGATGAATGTAGGCTGCGTCCTGTATCACCTGCCGCTTTTGTTGCTCGCTCCAATCGGCCTCCCAGCTGTCGACGGCATATTCCCAGGCTAACCACGGCAACAGCGCGTAGGGGCATTTTTGCGGATCCTTCGCCTGGCGAACGAGCACCGGTATATTTATGATTGTCGAAACGGAGGCTTGCTCGAGCGTGCGTTCGGCACGTTCAGCGTTCAGCGGTAAGAGGGATGTGAAGGTCATCCTGTTTATCTCCCCGATACAACCGGATAGTGATTTGGTCACAGTAAGGCGCGACTCCGGTGGCCGCATTTACCCCTTCGACAGGCGTCATCAAGTGAACCTGTTGGACGCCTGGCTGATGCAATGCGCGATAAATTCCCGACATCGGGATATCGGCTTCAATACGCTGGATCTTCTTGATGTACATAAAAAGCGCGCTGGCGGCGTTGTTAAGCACCAGTTGCGGGTCGGGTCCTTCCGGTATCTCCAGGTCTGCGGCTACAACATAATGGTTGATGGTTGCCGACCTGACTATCACACAGTCACTCAAGGGCCGGGTTTCATCTTCATTGAGCGCCGAGCGAACTTTGTTGAGTAATGCCTCTGATGCTGCGCCGTCGCCGGTGCGGGATAAGACATAAACATCTATCTCCCCGGGGCGTCCATGAGTTTCAGGACCATAACATTCGGCGTCGAGAACGTCAGCGTCGGCAGATTTTGCATGAAAGCGATAGGCATCACGGCTTCCGGCGGTATTGAGCTGTGACCAACTGAGCTGAATACGCGTCCGGAATGCTTCATCGTCTTCCATTACGGCCGCAACAGGAGGGACGACCTCGGGTTGCGCCGCGATTATCTCCAGTCTTGAGACGTTAAACCCCGCCCCTAACTGGTCCAAATCGGCCTTTTGTGCGCTGGCCAGCAACACGCCGCGTACCGAGTCATTTACTCGCTGGAGCAACAACGTGGTTTGATAGGTTAATACCTCGCCCTGCTTAAATGCGGGGTCGGACTCAACCAACGCATCGAACTGCGAGTCGAGACTGCGCAGCCTGGCTAACCATGAATTGAAAATCACTTCAGGGTGAGGTACATGCACCGCGTCGGGTACGGCCAGTTCAGAGAGATTTATGGTTTTAGGACTGATGGCCATTGAGCGGGATCCTGTTGAAGGTAATGGATAAGCCGGTTTCTTTATGCGTCCCCTCGATAGAAATTTCGACGACACTCTCCTCCTGCTTTATGACCTGAATGCGCGTCACCGTTAATCGCGGCTCCCATCTCGCCAGCGCGGTGGCCGTTGCGGAAATAATGCGTATCCGATTGCTCTCATCTAGGGGGTTATCGACCCGATCATGCAGGTCACTGCCGTAGTCGCGACGCAGTACGCGGGACCCTTTAGGTGTGGTGAGAATATCGATAATTGACTGCCGCAGATGGGCGGTACCGGAAAGACGTTTTCCGGTTTTAGCGCTAACTCCCTGCATAAAGACTCCTGATTAGGTGCTCTGTCAGCCGAAGTAATCAGGCCCCGGCGTTGTTTTGGCTTTCTTCTTTTTTTGGTTCGACGACGGATTAATATCAACAACCAGTGCAAACTCGACTGACATTCCGCCGGCGTTCAGTTGATAGGTCATAGACTCAATCAGCCAACTGCGGTCCTCGCGTTCGCCAAATCGGTAGGTTGTGATCCGCGCTTCGGCAGTTAACGGAAGGTGCCACGGTCGACAGGCACCGCTGAGAGTCATACGCTGCTGGTTGCGGTTGGCCTGGGTCTGTTTGGCGGTTGCCTGTTGGCTTGCCTGCAATTCTTCGGACTGAGTGAAAGGATTGGTGATATCTGGCCCCTCATGCTCTTTATGCACCACGCGGGTATGACCGGTTTGTTCATCATAATAGGCGACGCCAATCTTACCTTTTCCCTGCTTGCCCTTGTTCGTGGCCTTGCCGGTGGTCGCGCCGCGCTGTCCTTCGCTGTAACTCCAGCTTGAGACGTCACTGGGTGTCACCGTGATCGCGGCCAGACCTTTACCGCTGACGGTCGTTGCTTCTCCCTGCTCGAGGAAAAGCCAATATCCGCCGCTGGGTTTGCTCACCGCGTTATACGAACGGGCCAGTCGTGTCAGCAGGTTGGCATCGGACTCTGCAATCTGGTCGAGATGAGCAATGGCGATGGCGGCGAGTTTGGTGGTGATTTTAGGTTTCAGGCCATTGTCGGTGGCTACGGTTTTCACCACGTCGCCGAGCGTCACGGCGTCCCAACTGCGCGTTTTATGGCTTTGCACGTTTCCGACCTGCTTCTGGCTGTTCATCGGCGCGGCGGTGGCAAAGATAACCACTTTTCTCGGCGGCCCACTGCTGGCCACCCCGCTCACCACAAACCAGCCTTTATCCTGCAGTACGCCGTTAAATCCCAGGCCGAGATTTAGCCGAGCGCCCTTAGTCGGTAGCGGCAGGCTCTCGGCCAGCAAAGTGATGTGTAATTCATCGGCCCTAGCCGTCGCGCCGCCGTTATCCGTCAGGCGCAAGTCAATCAAGCTAGTGCGCAGTGCCTGGGTGATGTCTTTCCCCTCGGCGGCTAGGCTAAACTCGGGCCGAAACTCTGTTGTTTGCGGCATCATTAATCCCACAGCTGTATCGCTGAGCTGGCTAGAGGTAAGTCGAGTATGGGCAGTTGAATCGAAATACCGGCGGGATAAACCGCATCAAGTTCGGCCAGACCGGGATTGGCATCAAGCACTGCAACCAGCGTCTGGCTGACATTTACCGCGCCGTAATGTTTGAAGCAAATGGCATCGAGCACGTCCCCTTCACGGGTTAGATAATTCGTCGGCATAGTGTTTTATCGTCAGAGTGAAAGTTTTATGACGCGGCACGCCACCCGGAAGAAACGTGGACGTTGTGTCAGCATAATCGGTTACCACCCACCAGCCCAATACGTCGCCATGACCGCTGACCAGCTGCTGCGGCTCGGCTTTGTCAGCAAGGGTGTAGAGTTCATCTAGCGCCGCCATGCCCTTGCGAAAAAACGCATGGGCTTCACCGGCCAGCTTGATGGTGCGAGGTTCTTTGCCGGTGAACTGCAGCAGATCCTGTTTGCCGATGCGCTCCTGGCCACTCCAGCGCCAGCTGGCTTCCCGAACCAGCTGGTTATAGGCGGCGGTATCGATGGCAAATTCGAAGGTGCCTACCATCAGCATCACCTGCGGCGGGTCGTTGGCGGTCAGCGCGCGGCGGGTCGAAAATCCGCTTTGCTCGACCGCGCCAATCACTCTGTCGGTTATGGCCATTACCAGTTGCTCCCCGAGTCATAGAGGGCATTATTGCCGTTGAAAACGTCTGCGCTCCTGGCCTTGCTTAACGCCGCCTCTGCCAGTTGATTTTCGCTTTGTCCCGGCAAGGGATAAATATTGATGTTCAGCTCCTGCCGTCGGTTGTCTTCGACGCGCGGCCCGGGGTGGTTGCTCTCCAGTTTTGACAGGGTCTGCATCAGTGATGGCCAACGGCCTAACATGTTTTCGGAAGAGGGGGCGGGATCGCCCAGGTCGTTGCGCTGCTTGTTGAATTGCGCATCAAAATCGAAGGGAAAAGCCTCATTATCTTTGCCGTCGACCGATTCAAGCAGGGTTTGGCTGGTCCGCTCATGCAACTCGTCCGGCATAAAGTGGGACTTCCAGAAACCGGCCTCCTGCTCGACGTCATTCCACTGGTTACGGAGAGTGTTAATGACCTCAGGCTTATCGACGTTCTGAGCGAACCATTCCCCCAGCCCCTTACTCTCGGCCTGAATGCGGGCAATATCGACCGAGCCGCCGCTCGCGACGCTTTTGAGAATACTTTTCTTATTCTCTTTATCGTTGGGCAAAAGCCAGGAGAGTTTCTTAGCCAGCGCGAAAGCGATTTTGCCGACGTACACCAGCCCGTTACCAAACGTAAGCACCTTGGGATACCACTCGTCGCGAAGTGCGCGGGTTATGGTGCTGACCCCGCCATTTTTAAACCAATCGGCAAGATCAGCGGCAACCTTTACCACCTGCAGGGCCAATTCGTTGCCTAATGCACCGGCTATCTCTTCTGCGCCAGAACGTAAAACGGTACTGAGATTATTGACCGCAATATTGCCGCGATGCGCCCCGTCGGCCCCCTGCTGGGTTACGATGTTGTAGCGTTTCTGCTCGTTTATCAGGTCCTGATAGCCTTTGCCTGAGCGCTTAATTAACATCATCACCTTGCTCGCTTCGCCGCCAAACAGTGAGTCCAGTGCAAAGGATCCCTTCGATTCGTCTTTAAGGGACAGCGCCCGCTCAATGATTTTATTGAATTGCTCAATGTCGCTGAGGCCTGCAAAATCCCCGGCACCAAAGCCGAGCGTGGAAAAAGCGTCTTCAAGCGAACCCATTTTGCCGGTCTGTTTATACTCGCCGGATTTATGCAAATACTCCTCAAACAGGTCACCAAAGTGGTCACCGTCCAGCCCGAAGTTCTTTCCCAGCGAGTCCCATGCATTGTAGGTCTCCACGCCCACGCCATAGCTTTTGGCCTTTCCCGCCTTTTCCGCTGTCCGAGCGTTTAGCGCAACCGGTGAAAGTAGCGTGCCCATTGCCGCGGCGGTCAACCCAACTCCGCCCATAGATAAACCACCGGGAAACATTGATGACGCGGCGCCCAGCGTTTTGCCCATCATTCCTCGCCCCAACCCCTTGTACCGTTTGATTTTTTCAACGCGCTGCAGGTCGCGGTTAAGCGCCTCCTGTGCCGCGCTGGCCTTTTTGATTTCTTTGGTAATGCCGCTGTATTCACGTTTCAAGCTGGCGATATCTTTGCCCGCCAGCTTCGACTTTTTCATCTGAGCAGCCAGCTCTTTTTGTTGCTTGGTCAGTTTTTGCGACTGCTGGTCGACCGTTTTTAAGCCTTTCCTTATACCCTCGGTCGACTGGGTCCAACTGCTGGCCAGCTTGCCGCCGAAGGTTATCGTAGCTTTAAGGTTTTGACTGAGTCCGCCCACGTTCCACCGCCTCGGCTTCCTGCCATAAAAGTTCGAAAAATGCGTTAAAAGGCATGGCCAGATAGTCGGCCATAGAGAAATTCAATCGCCGCCCGAGCAACCTTAAACATCGCTGGATTTCGGCTTCGGACGTTTGGCGGGCGGTAACATAAAATTATTGAAGGTGTCCTGCAGCTGGATCATGTCGGCCGCCGTGAGCGACTCCATATCGTTATCATTGATACCGCACAACAACGCCAGCATGCGCGCCTCTCTTGCCTCTTCAGTGCCGCGATCTTTTGCATAAACCAGCCGGTCACGCACTAACGGCTCACGCATGGTGACCGTCTTAAGCTCGCTGCCGTTCTCGAGCGTTAAAGGGCTATAAAGCGTGATAGTTTCCAAACTGCCGGGATAATTCATGATGTTCCTCCATAAAAAAACGGCCCATAAGGGCCGTAAATTAAATCGCTGTGATAATCAATAAACGTCAGGGCTTGTGAGCCTAGCGTGTTGAAATAATGCTTTTAATTTAGTCAGTTTGAATATAATTAAATTAAGATAAGCTGCTAATAGCAGTTAAACACTAATATCTTCAACCATCAGAACTTGTCTCCGGGTTTTGTCTAAGATGTCTTCTTCACTCATCAAACAAGTTAAGTCATCGATTTTTTCAGACAAAATAAATATCAGTGATTCTCTCGTCCTGGGATGTGTGACTTCAATAATCGCTTGAGATAAGGATTGGCATTGTTCGAGGATTTCTTCAACGGTCAGCGGGGTTGCATCAATCATAATGCACCACCCAAATGGCTGGATGTGTACGAATAAATGGTGGGTATAGATAAAAAAGTGTGATAGCCATGAAGCCACCTCCAAAAGGATTGTTTAATAGCTACCACCAGAGACGCTAATCTCTTTGGTGGTAGCCCAGGCGGAGTTAGCGTTACCGGACCTCTTGGAAACCGGCGCTTCTTTCGAAGCCCCCGCCTGAGCCACCATTGGGGTGTAACAGGCCATACCTATAGTAACCCTGTCCTTAAGGCCAAGCTAGGTATCAAGAAGTTTTCGAAACGCTAATTCCGACTGCGGATATGCCGCAGTACGATAATCATACAGCAACCCATTTATATAAGTGTGCAATAACTCAACAATTAAGTTGTTTTAGGACTAATTGCAGTTAATATAAATATGCATAATTAAAAATAAATCAATGTCCAACAATTACTCTGGGTATTTATGAATAAAACAAAGAATTTTATATTGGATGGTCTCGCCCAATTTAACTTGAGTGATTTGCCTGGACGCCCCTACGATACCGCCTTCCAAGTTCTGGCTTCCGAGCCTGCGAGAAAAAGACTGGTCATTATGGGATTCAATGGCTCGTCCGTAGATTCAAAAATGACAAATTCGACGTCTATTATTAATGATCACGCATCACCGCATGTCTCAAATGTACAATGCGGTACAGAGGGAGCTTGGGGGATTAAGCATCTTGCAAACAGGTTGCAGCAAATTCCCTTTTGGCTGGGCTATGACTGGCAAGATGTTATCTATACCAATGCTCTATTGATGTGCTCAACCAATGCGGCATCCCTGAAGAAAGAGGCTTTATGCTTCAATCAAACACTTCCAGATATAGTAAAAAACTCGATGGGTTTCTTTGAGCATATAACCCTGTCCTTATGCTCTCCTGACGTGATTGTCGCTTACAGCAACAGCCTTGCCTCCCTCTCAGCGGCCAGTCTCTTGCTTAAACATTTTGGCGATATTTCTACCCTAAAGTATTCCCAACCAAGGGGCTATCACACCACGTTCGCGTTTATTGCAACGATCAACGGAAAAAAAATCCCAGTGATCTGCCTACGTCACATGTCGAGATTTAAACCAGACGAAACATACGTTAAAGCGGCTCTTTCGATGGTTAGAGATTAACATGGCTGATAGCTCTAATAGAATGTTAAAAGGCTTAGATAGCCTACGAATTATATTAAAACAGTTTTATTTTTAGAGGTGGCTATGAAGTTAATCAGTGATTTGTCTTCAGATAAATTTTTAAGCATGATGACCGCTTTCTTTGTTAACCCGGTAGAGCTATTCACCGCTGCCCGCAAGAAGCCTTTCAAGGTTTACAGTGAAGATGGCCGACTGTTTATCCTAAACTCCAAAGGGAATAAGCGCCCATTGCGTCAAACTGAGTTAGAGGAGTTTCATAAGAGGTTTATAAAGACGGGCAGCATTACCCCGGTAACCTATCAAGACGTTACTTTCAACTCGTCGTATATCTTAGCTGCAATTGAGCACATCAATCTCAAGGAAGCCGTCCATGACAAATAGTCCCCCGAAGTACTGCCAAGATACAGGGTTTTGACTGGCCCGGATGACGCTGTCAGCATAAAGAATTAATCGATTAGCATCAGCCAATCATCATCAGCAGATTGCGCCCTTCCCGCCCTTTTACAGTTTAAGCGGTTCGCGTTTGCGGTAGATCTTATCTATTACCGCGCTCGGCTCGAGGTTCAATAACCGAGACAGATGTAAAAACTCCACGATATCCAGTCTTCTCTCGCCGTTCTCAACCTTGGCGATGAAGGACTGAGGTCGACCAAACGCTTCCGATAGCTGAACCTGTGTAATTCCTCTGTCTTTACGCGCCTTTTTCAGCATGCTGATCACATATTGATAGTCTTCTGCGTAAACGGATGCCATACAAGTAATCTCCCTTTGAAAAATATCCCAAAATCGAATATCTTCCATAAAGCCAAATATCCCAAATTAGGATATTTAACAACTTTGAAGTTACTTGGACGTGTATCGTTAACAGTTTTTAAGGATGAATATGGAAAGGGACAACTGGCATCATGCCGACATCATTGCAGCACTGCACAAAGCAAACACCACCTTAGCAGCACTTTCTCGTCAAAATCGGTTAAGTTCTTCCACTCTGGCTAATGCGTTAATTCGCCCTTGGCCCAAGGGCGAATGGCTGATCGCTAACCGCCTGAACGTTCATCCCTCGGAGATTTGGCCCAGCCGCTATTTTGATAACGAGGGTTTACTTAAGGACAGAAAGGCCCGCCCAGACTTTAGGCTGAGTAAATAATCAAGTTGTGTAGTATCACGGGGAGCAGGTCAAACCCATTAGCTAAAGTCGTACCTTGGCCGCCAATCCACCGAGCTGATTCACGCCGTTAACGCGGCGGATAAACCGCTCGGTGTCTATCTCAAACAGCTCTACGCCTTCAAGGCTTTGCTTGTAATAGCTGATGGCGATATCGACAGTGACCGCGTTCTCTGACATCCCCTGATTACCGCGCGGATCCCGCGATACCTTCTGCACAAAGCCTTCGATCTCTTCCATCGTGCCCAGCGCCAGTCCGTTGCTGAGATAACCCTCGTAGGCGGTGAAGCGTGGCCGACGTCCGCTGATGAACCCGAAGCTGGCCAGCACGTCGGTATCTATACCGTAGAACTTAACCTGACAATTCAGCGCTTCCATACCGTCGTCCAGCGGCGTTGGGGCGTCCTGTGCACCGGTGCGAATATCTGTTTTTAAGATAGACAGTTCGGGTGGTGTGTATTCATGCGCACCGGCAACACGGCCACGCTGGGTGAAGAAAGTCCAGACACGAAGCGTGTTTTTATTCATTGAGTGTCCATCTCCAGCAGGGCGTAATCATTATTCACACGCACTCGCAAAGAGATGCGCTCGGTGGGCGATTTTGGCCCGAAATCATAATTAATATAGATAACGCCCGATGCCAGTGACTCGGCGGTGTTCAACTCCTCGTCCGGCCAGGCTCTGCCGCCAAATATCGCCTTAAGCCCCACCAGCTGACGTATATAGGCATTAATAGTGCCGACAATGTCATCAGCGTTTTGCTTATCAAGCGGCCGGTCGTTGTAGAGCATCACCGTTTCCTGGATGCTGTCTTCGATAACGTCTGCCGTGCGGCGTACCGACTCGAAACGCCATTGCGGATTAGAGGTACAAAGCCGGTTTCCCCAATGCTTAAAGCCGTCGCGGCGAATAATGGTGCTGATGTTTTCCATGTTGAGCAGATTCGCCTGGCAATTTGGCTCACCGAGAATGAATTCATCGACCTGCTCGACGCCAAGAATATTATAAATGTCTTGATTCGACTTACTCCACCACCAGCCGCGTTCCATATCGATGCGGGCGCGTAGCCCGGCGGCACGGGCAGAGTACGGCAGGTAAACCAGCTCTCCGGCGGCGTTAGCGATACACACTCGGGAGCGCAAAAGTTCAACGCGCGCACCGAACGTTTGCCGACGCTGCGCCACCTCGGCCGCAGTGGCCATTGGTGCACAGTCAACGTAAGCAACGGCGCGCAGCTTGTTGGCCGCTGTTTCCAGCCCCTTGCCGATGACGTCGTCTTCACTAAAACCGGTGGCTATCAGCACGCGGGGTTGATAACCGGTTAAAGCCTTGGTCTTAGACCAGCTTTGCATACCCGCCAGCAATGCAGCGCGCTGTTTGGCAACATCGGCGTCTTCAATGACTCGAACCACAATGATGAGCGCCGTACGCTGGTCATTAATATCCGTCAACGCCTGATGCAACGTACCGGCCTCACCCAGCTTTTTCATTTGCGTTGTGCCGACAATCGCCACCGGTTTGTTAAGTGGGAAAGGCTCATCTTCGCCGCCGGAGAGCGTTAAGGCAAAAGGCATAACAATGCCTGCCGCCGCCGTCCTCTCCATTAAAATCTCACTCACAGCTAGCCCATTTACGGTATTAAAAACCTGCGCGGCGGTGGCCGTGATTTTTCCAGTGGCGTCGCAACCCAGCGTGACAGTAAGCGTCGCATCTTTATAAGCCGCGACGGTGGGTACTGGCGCTGGAATTTTGGCATCCGGTTTAGCGCCGATAGCCACCACCCGCATTTGATTACGTAATCGGCCTGGCTGCTTGCTCTTAAATAAGAGCTGATTTTGCAGCAGCGGCGTACTGTACGAACCGGTCGCCTGAGTACCTTTCGACGCTTTAGGCGCGGTGCCAACCAATCCAATCACTGCAGTCGCAATGGTAGTAACGGCCACAGTACCTGCAATAATCTCAATGGTTTCAACGCCATGTAATTCGGCCATCCGACCTCCTGTAAATAAGCGCCAGAAATAGAAAACCTGCCGCAGCAGGTCACATAGGTTGGTTCGGTTTATTCGTGGTTCCCCCGCTATCTCCGGGGTGGTTATGGCTGTTGTAGACTTCACGAACCTTCGCCATTGACCCTTCACCGTCAGAAATATCCCCGCTCGCACCGATTTTCCCCTTCACGGCAGTATCGGCATTAAGCTTCGTTTCACCCTGCACGGTTAGGGTTTCAGTGATTTCGACCGGTCCCTCGAGCGTGCCCTTGCCTGTGATTTTATAAGTCCCGTTTTCAGTCAGTTTGATAGTCAACGCATGCGCGGCACGGTCGTAACGGATTTCAGTGCCGTCAGCAAATTGGGTGATGTGCTCGCTTTCACTGCCGGTAGGAACTGGCATTTGTCCGGTGTTCCAGCCTGGGAAAACGCGGCCATTTTTAAGGTCTCCGGCTTCTGAAAGCACAGTGACAGGGTCGCCAACGGCGCAAGGGTTGGAGTCGGAACGGTTAGCGCCCGCGAAGCTCTGGCACAGCGGCAGCCAGCCGGTTATTAGCTCGCCGATGGTGACGCGACATTTGGGGATACCGACATGCTTAACCGAGTGGATCACACCTCGCCGAACGATGTTGGCCAGCCGTCGCTGTAAATCACCGAGCAGTTGCTCCATCTTGTTCCAGCGCCTCGATTTTAGCCTGATAAATCAATCGATAATCGGCAACGTGTTCTTCTCCAACATCGGGTACTACGCCCAAATAAGCTTTTTTGATCAGCGCGCTAGTGATAGCAGTAGGATCTGCCCCAAACGCGGCCAATTGTTCGTAGGAAATTCGCCAGACCAGATAATCATCCATGTTTGGATCAAAGTTGTCCTCAGACGCTCCCATGAAAATCGCCGGTTCAATGTGTGGTAACCCAAACTGTTGCCCCTCAATCCATTGGGTGATGTCCGCCGCTGCTGCACGCACGTAAATATCCGGTTTCTCTTCGATGTCGCTGGAGCGGTCGATGACCACATAAAGCGAAGCACTCAGCGAAACATTGGTTTGCCCCGCTGACGTTGCAGCTGGGTCCCAGCCTTCTACCGAGAGGTAAACGGCTGGGGTAACCAGCTGGGTGATCTTTTCGGGATAAGTATCGGCATCTTTTACCCATGATAATTTTCTCAATGAGCCGAGAACGGCGCGGTGATAAGCGCCCAGCAGCAGCGGTTCGGCCATAGGGTTCCTTAAAGAGAGATGCGGGCCTTAATGCGGCCTCGTAAATCGGTTTCAAAATGATGAAGGAAAATCGCGGGGACATCGGCGAAGGCGTTGTCTTCAATGACGTTAAGCATTGGCTCGTAGATATCGACTTCAGCTTCTTTGGTACGGCGAGTTTGGGGATCGCGTATTACCACCGTTCGCCTGCCGCTGCGGGTGCGCCCCACTTCACCATTGATGAAATTTTGTGACGACAGCAGGCTGCCTTTCGGATCGAAGCCTGTCTCAGTGGTTTTGCGACGTCCAGCGATAAAACGGCCGGTTATTGGTGAATGCAGGTCATGATGTGGGCGAACTCGTCCACGGATGCGACCTTTAAGGTCTTTCACTTTGACAGCGTTCAGTCCTAACCAGATTTTCCCTTCATCCAGCGCCGCGCCGCGCATCAAGCGAAACGACAGCAGGCGCTTGCGAACCATTACCAAACTTCGCGGTGCCAAGCCGGTTTTAATGTCGGCCATTGCCCGCTTGCGCAGCGTGGCGGCTGTTCGGCTCAGAGCGCGACCGTAGGCACTCATATACTGTTTATGGGTTGCTCTGACCGAAACCGCAATCTTTTGCAATGCGCCTAAATCGATATCGACAGGCAAATTGCGCTGTAATAGACGCTCGCGTCCGGACATCTTATTTGCTCCAGCTATCTATCACTGGGGCAGGTTTGCCAGGCTCTCCGTTTGCCAGCCGAACGCGCGTCCGCCCCGCTTCATCCGAGCCTACATGTGTCACCCACCAACTTTCGGTCCCCATAAGGATTTGATGACGCTTTTTCAGCCCCTTCATGTCGGCGGTATAGAGGCTGAACGCCGGAGCACAGTCTTCTATCTCACCACCGCCGCTGATTTTCATTGACGCATCCGGACTCTCAAAAATGCCGGTGACTGGCCGTCTCTCAGAATCTATAAGCAAAAACACCGGCTGCTGCTCGGCAAATTGCCGGTCGACCTGCCTGTCGACAGTTTTCATTCTCATTAAGAAGCGGCTCATCAATATCCCAGGCGAACGAATGCCTGCGAGTCACCCGCCTCCTGTGCTGACCACGCGGTTCCGGCGCGGGCGAACCAAACCGGCTTATCCGCTCCCTCCTTAGAATTGACGGTCAGAGCGCCAGAAGGATGAAAGAACAACGAAGTGCCAATTTTCCAGGTTTCAGCCGGGACTTTAGGCAGCGTAAACACGCCCGACATAAACAATACGCCAGCGCTACCGGCAGGAACATCGCTACACGCCACGCCGACAATGCTACCCAAGATAACCGCCTGTCCTGAGAACACTTTCGTATCGCTGCCATTGCTCCAGTCGAGCGTATTGCCGTCCTGCAAATGGTTTTTTGCCATGATTTACCTCGATAGAAATGAAAAAGGGACGGCCGAAGCCGTCCCTTAGGGATGTAGTGCTATAAAACAAAAAGGCCCCATTCAGGGACCTTCAATATTTATGAAGATTTATTGAATTCGTTTTGTCACGACTTCACCGTTCTGCTCAGCTTTTTTCTTAGCTTCAAGAAATTGCAGGAACTGTGCTGTTTTCTGTTCACGAATTGCTTTGTAATCAATGTCCATCGTATTTTTTTCTTGTCCATATGACATAAAAAGCCCCCTCGGCATGTACTTGGAGATTTTTGGACTTAGCATATTTTTTAACAAGCCTGTCGTACACTCGCCTGAGTTTCTCGCTATATGCCTGGAACGTCAAAATATCTATAGATTCATAATCAGCTATTCTGAGTATTATGTCAACTAACGTATGATAGACGTATAATGCTTCAGAAGCGGAAAGATTTGGCGCATCCGGAGGCTTTTCAAATAAAGAATTACATTGATCGTTATCTTCCGCTTTAACATTATAAAAACTAACAGCGCTAATTATGGGCGATTTTAGTTCATCTCCACAAAACTGTTTTAATATTGAATTACAGAATTCATTTTGCTTACAAAAAACCAATTTAAAAACAATCTCCCTACTTTTTTCTCCAAAAAAATTGAATCGTATGTCCGTATATTTAAAAACATCAAAACCTTGAAGTTCGTGATGTAAAATATCATGCGTATGACCCAGCATTTATAATTCTCATAATTATTTTTACTTTATGCATCCTACAGCAATATCCATATCAGTAATGACTCTGTTTCGCTGATTAAGGCTGCAAATAGTCTTATTTAGTACCGGTCGATTTAATTAATCCACGATGATCTATCGGTGCGACACCGGCATCGATACGTACCTTAAAAGCAGCGCCATCAATAGTGAATCCCTGCTGCTGTTCGAGGTATGGGGCGTCGACACCGTCGAGATAGGCGATTTCTATCGTGTCGCGTCCCTGCGCGGCGCAGAGATACCACTCCTTATTATTGAAGGAATCAAACCGCGCCTCGGCGATCACTGTGGCGAAATTTTGGATTGGGTTAACAATGCCGCTGTTGGCATCAACACCGGGCACACTGGTTGATTTAATCAGCTGATTGGCCCGAGACTCCAGAGCCACCGGCACCAGCATATACGCCGGGCGGATGTTCAGTTTGCGACCATTCGACTCCTGCAACAGCATCGTCTTACGGGCCAGATCGAGTCCCTCGATATCCAGCGCCGCGCCTACCAAGTTTTTATGGTCACCACTGAACAGCGGCTTGCCGTCCTTCATTTTCATATTGCCGGTCAGCACGGCGTAAACCAAATCGCCAACCGTGGCACGCGCCGCACTGCCCATGCCCATCGGGATGCGAGTCAGCATATGCAGGTCATCATTGATGATGGTCTGGCGGGTGATGGAGAACAATTCGCCATAGGTGGCCAGCGCGATCTCTTCGGCTTTGTCGCCGACAGTGATGTATTTGTACTCCGCGCCTTCGCGAACTTTACGCAGCGAGGCAATCGAGTTAAGGCCAACGCGGTGCGAGGTTTTAAAGTCTGTCAGCGTGCCTTTGCGGGTCCATTTATCGAAAGTTTCGTCCGCCTCGTCCCAGCCGAGCAGTGCTGCCTTGTGCGCCACGTCCATCAGGATATTTCCGAAGTCCGAGCGCGAATGGGTAAATGCCATGCCGACCATCGCCATTGGGGAAGATTGCCCAGAGAGGCTGATACCTCGGTCAGTCAATGACGCGCGGGCCAGCTCGCGCAGGGTAAAGCCGTTGTAATCGTTGTCCTTTTCAGCTTCTGCGTAACCCGCGCGGGTCATCACTGATGCGCGGATAGAATCGCCCACCAGATTGCCGTTACCGGCGTGAATATGCGCATTGTGCCCGGCAGTTGGCGTGGTACCCGTGGCAAGTGCTTTGAGCAATTTCTCCTGCGCACCGCTGTCGGTACAAACAATGTCAGCCAGGCATGCCGCTTTTAACTCGCCAAATTGAGGAAAGGCCTCAAACACCGCGTTGATTTTACTAATGCGTTCTGTGTTGGCGACCTGCATTTGCTGCTGCAGCTGTACTGCCAACGCGTTGATATCGATATTCTGTAGCGCTGCGGTGACTACAGGAACCGGAATTTCTGGCGCGGTGGCTCGCGCGCCAAACAGGGCATTAATTTGCTGAGGCATATTTTTATATTCCTTTAATTTGTTGGTATTGAGTGAAGCAGCCGCGACCAGCGCCGGTTCGATAATGTCGGCAAAGCCCTTCTCTTTGGCCTCCACCCCGTTCATCCACGTTTCCGCTTTTAACAACGCGGCAATTTCCTGGCGGCCGAGGCCGGATTTATTCTCATAGGCCGACACCAGCAGTGATTCATTGCGATCCATCCACTCGGCGTAATCGCGGATTTCGTCCGCATCTCCAGCAACGCCACCCCACGGTTTATGCACCATCAGCCAGGCATTTTCCGGCATGTGGAGCGTGGCATTCGGCAGGCAAGCAATCACCGAGGCCATGCTGGCTGCGACGCCGTCGATATAGATATTGATCGGTGTGGTGAGACGACCGAAAGTATTAAAAATCGCGAAGCCGTCCATGATGTCGCCGCCGGGGCTGTGAATGTGCAACTCAATCGCCGAGGCTGTAAACACGCCGCTGTCCCTGCAATCACTGAGAAACTGTTGGGCTGAAATTCCCCACGAGCCGATCAGGTCGTAGAGGTACACTTCAACCATTCCGCCGGTTTGATCTGCGGCCTTAATCTGGTACCAGCTTTCGATTTTGGCCACATTTGACAGTGTGGCTCGCGGGTTAATCAGGCTTGTTTTTCTTCGGTGGTTCGTCGTCATCGTCGGATAGCTCATTACTTTTTGCTCCTGAGTCGTTGGCTGCATCAGAGTCAAAAATCAGACCTTGCTCGCGGTTATATTCAATTTCACGCAGGCGCTGTCGCCTGACTTCCTGCGTCGACTGGCCACGGGCACGTATCCATTCAGATTCGGTACCGGCTCCGCCGCGCACAATCGCCTTCCACGCCAGCGCCTCTTTCACCGGATCAATCCAGGGCATTACCGGGCCAAGATAAATCGCGTTATAAAGCGAGGCGGGGTCAACGTCGTCTGGAATGGGAATGCCTGAGAGTTTGAACATATCTATCCAACTGCGATAAATCGGTCGGCTGTGCTGGCCCACAAACCAGTTTTGCAGCACGTTGTAACCTTCAAACCCCTCCACCAGCTCCTGTCGCTGAGAGGAATAAGTGCCGTTGTAGTCGCGGGCAATGCTGGAATAACTGCTGCGTGTGCCCCCGGCGACGGCACGAAGTTGGCTGTTGCGAAACTCATAGAGATGTACGTTCGGTCGATTGGATTCGACCATGCCTAAATCTTCACCGGGCTTTAGGCCGTCAAAAATCATTCCGGGTGAGATATCGAATAGCCGATTTTTGGTTTCTTCATCCTGCTCGTCGCCCTGCTCCCAACTCGCGGCATCGCCACGTTTGATATAAAACCCCAGCGCAGCAGCAATACGGGCGGCGACGCGCTCGGATTCTTCATAATCTTTAATGTCGGCCAGTCGGGTGATCACGCCGTGCAACAAGCTGACACCGCGCTTCTGATGCAGACGTTTTCGCATCGCCAGATGCAGCATGTTCTCCGCCCGTACCCGTTTGGCGCCGGAGGTCATGCGCACGGTGCTGGCGGGATGATATTTGTAAACGCTATAGGCCACGGGCCTGCCCCAGCTGTTGATTTCAATGCCCTGCTGGACCTGCGTCGACTCACTGAGGCTTTCGGTAAACGGCACAAAATCGGCTTCGAGCATTTCGATAGAGAGTTGAATTTTAGTGGCATGATTGAGACCGGCAACAGGACCGCGCACCAGTTGCTCAAACACTTCACCGTCGCGTAATGCCGAACGTAGCAACATTCGCTCCATCTCGGCACGGGTGTATTGACCGGTAACTTCTGGCCTTATTGACCACTCAGACCACCACGTAGAGAGCGTCGAGGCGAATGCTTCATGTAACTTGCCGTCAAAGGTCAACGGCTGCGGCTCAATTTGAATACCTCGCGCGCCGACCACTCGCTCCTCGAGCTTGTCGAGAATGCCGATCACGATGTCGTGGTTTTCATCCAACCAGCGCGCCTGTTCGCGCAGTGACACACCGCCTGCAAACACCGCGTTATCGGCTGACTGTGTCTCTTTTTTGGCTTTGTGCAGGCGCGATGGGCTGGCGGCTTCATAGGCGTTCACCAGATTGCGATGCTTGGCGCGCGTCGAGGCCCAGCCAGGCGAGAACAGCGCAATACCCTTTTCTAACAGGTTCATCATTTCGCCTTATGTAAATCGGGCCAGCTTATGTGTGTCGCTAGGTTTAATCGCCCGCTGATAGCGCGTTTCCCAATACTCCAGCTCCTTGCGCATGGCAACCGGGTCATGATGGGTGACCGCGCGGCCGTTGAGGCCGGTGAAGGAAACCGCTTTGCCGTCCAGTGAATCCTGATAGGCCTGCCGCACGCAATCGAGCATGGTTTTGACTTCGGTAACGGTCATGAAAGCCAGCCTTGTCCGCCGCCACTGCCGCCAGTTAACCAACCGGATGCGCCACTGCTGGCTTGTTTGGCTGGTGCGGGGTCAGACGATTGTTTTCTATTTTGGGTTGTCACGATGTGCGGATCTCCGGATGCGTTTTCGGTAAATACGTTGGGGTTAAGACTCTGGATCTCGGCCCAGGCAGGCGGCTTTTCCCATTTAATTCGCTCATAGCCACGCAGAAAGGCGATAGCGTGGACGTAGCAGAAAAGATCCATCGCTTCATTAGCACCTTTGCCCGGCTTACTCCATTTGCCGTCAAGGCCGCGTTCTTCATAGGTCAGCTCGTCATAAAACCACTCGCCTATCCACGCGGGGAAATGAATAAATCCTGTGCCAGGGACGTCGCGATCCAGTGAATTTTTAAGCTGGTCTTTGAATATGTCGGTTTGTAGTAAATACACCGGCACATCGCCGCGTGCATCTGCCCGCCGGTCGCTACGCTCAGAGTTGTCGGGATAGGTTTTGGTGACGGATTTTTGACGGCGGTTGCTGTCGCCTTTCACTAAATAGACCCGTTTATGGCAACCGTTTTTGCGACATCGACGCCAAAATTTATAGGCGTTATCGGTCACACCATCTTCACCGCCGGTGTCGACGGCCATCGCCAGCACCGGCATGCGTTTTTCATCATCATCAGCCAACCGGTAGGATTTGTTTAAAACATCAGATATCAGCAGGTCCCAGTCTTCTGCAAATGCGCCAGGGTGAATGGGTAAAGACTCGCCGGCATCGTCACAACGTAAGGACTGCTTGATGTTGTAGCGGTCAATCAGCCAGCGCTCCCCCTGTTCGCCGTAACCGATAATTTGCACCACGAACCGGCGATTCTTGCCGGCCTGCACATCGACGGCGGCCATAAGAAACCGCACTTCGACTGGCACCAGTCGTTTGCCGTAATCCTTGGCGCGCGCCATCAGTTCATCACTGCGGCGCTGCTCACCGGCGGCCTTCGGCAAATAGGGCCGACCCCAGTCGGTGTTGATGATCGCGCGCAAGGTTTGCTCGCTGCCGGTGGTCTCAAAAACCTGCTCGGCACAGAGCAATTTGTAAACCATCTGCGCCCACGTCTGGTAGGCCGCTGCGGGACCTTCCATCCAGAAAGAGGCGATACGGGAATGGCGTGGCTCGCCGCCTCGCCGCCCTTGTTTATCGATAGTCTCGCCCTCGCGTAGCCAGACGCCCTGCTGATTGAGCTGACGCTTTTCCTTTGGTTTGATCTGCAGGTGACAGTGTGGGCACTCAACCATTGCCGCCTCACTGGCCTTTACTGGGTCAGCAATATCGCGGTAGCCAGTCATTGCAGCCATCTCCGGCTGGAAATACTCGCTGCATTGCGGGCAAGGCCAGTACCAGCGCCGACGATCGCCGAGGTTATACAGCGACAAAATACCAGTGGTCGGCGGAGCTTCATGGAGTGATTTTCGCCGCCATTTACCGTCGACGATTTCGCGTCCGGGAGAACTTTCGACCAGAGTCATTCCGGATGACATAAAGGTGGTGTTTCGCTTTGAGGCAATGGTGTAGCCATCGCCCTCTCCGTCGACGTCATCTGGCCAGCGGTCGTAGTCGGTCAGCGCCACAAACTTGTAATCCGACGACGACATGATGTTGATCGACGGCCATCCGATTTTTAAATAGTTACCGGCACGGAATGTCTTATCGTGAACGTTGTTGTCATTGGTGCGCGGGCTCAGGCGCTTTTTAACGGCTTTACTGACGCGGAAAGTGCGGTCCAGACGCTTCTTTGAGTGCTCGCGGGCTTTCTCTTCAGTCATCTGGATCAGCAGAAAATCTGACGGGTCGCAGACGATGGTGTAAACGATCCAGCCGTCGATCAGCCCAATCGTTTTGCCCGTCCGCGCCGGACCGACGAATACCACCGTATCAAAACTGCGCGATGCCAGACAGTTCATCGGTTCAATGATGTACGGCGTTAAGGCGGCGTCCCATGGTGAAGAACTGCCGCCGCCGTCGGGCACGCGCATAAATTTTGAGACTGCATCGGCCACCGGCATGCGGCGCGGAGCTTTGAGCAAGGCGGAGACGTCCCGACGAATCGCGCTTGCTGAGGCGTAAGGGTCATTACTCATCGTCTACGTCCTCGGCGGTGAGGATTTCAGCCGCCATCACCTCACGGATCTCGTCGATAGCCCGCTGCGCTTCAGCTATTTGGTCAGGTAGCCAACCCCGGTCGCGTTCAAGCTTGTCGGGCCAGGTGTCGAGAACCTGAGAAACAGATTTCAGGATTAGCGCCATCTCACGATGCACGTCCGACGCAGGAACCAGCTGCTTGAGCGAGGCTTCAAGCTTCACCCTTTCATTTTCCGACTGGAACCAGTCTTTGCGATCTTTGGGCGACATCGTCGAGGGGTCGTGCTGACGTTCAGGACCGGCGGGCGCGTCGGCGGCGAACAAAATCGGGCCGATATCTTTCAGGGCGTAAACAGGATTGCCGCGCACCGTGGCGGCGATGGTTGTGTTGGCATCCAGCAAACGCTTTTTCACCGTGCTGCGGTTTAATCCAAATGCTTCAGCAATCTTCGCCACACTCCAGTGATAGGCATCCCCCAGATTGCTTATCGTTGACATAGCGCCTCACGCTGACAGGTGATTTGCAAGATTTGTTCATTAAATCATGATGGTAGAGGTGGGAGAGATGTCGGCCGCAGCAATAAATCGACAGGTTAAAATAGAAATTCCTCAATGCTTACAGCCGGTTGCGGGACCTGCTGCTGTCGCGATAAAAACTCAAAAACCAGCCGCTTTCCGCGATGTTTCCCCCTCTCGGTAATTGAAATGTCAGGGAGGACCCGTGGAAATCGGCAGGTTTTGCGGGAATAAAAAAAGCCACCAGCGACCAAGCTCAGAGTGAGCAGGCAGGGGAAGCTGAGCGGCTTTGCTTGCGCATTATGAAGCCCCTGCGATATATAGGGGCTTGGGAATGAATTAATGAAAAAACCAATCATGATGAAATTATTTTATAGGTCTTGTTTTATCAAATTTTAGATATACTATTTAAATAGAATCTTCCCATATAACCGATTAAGGAATAAAAATGCCATTTGAAAGTTTCGATCAAAAAATTGATTCACTAGAGGGTGCAGTTCCATCAATCTTGTTAGGTAATGGTTTTTCCCAATCGTGGGATGCGGCTATTTTTAATTATAAAAACCTGTTAGCTTCAGCAAACTTCGGTCCACGTGATGTTGCAATTCGTCATATTTTCAGTATTTTTGATACTTTTGATTTTGAAAAAATAATGCTATCGTTAGATTCCGCTAAACGTATTTGTGAAATTTACAGACCTCAATTAAACCTTGTTGATGAGTTTGAGCAAGATAAAAATCAATTGAAAAACTCGTTAATTAACGTAATTTCAGATACTCATCCAGCGAGATCTAGCAGAGTATCTATCCCTCAATATTCTATAGCAAAGCCTTTTATTTCACAATTTGATAAAGTATTTACCTTAAACTATGATCTTCTTCTTTATTGGATTATCAACAAATCAGAAGTACACCCATTAGGATACAACCATTCTGATGGCTTTATGGGTACAACTTGGATCGCTCGTGAAGAACAGAGCATCTTCTTTTTACATGGTGGTCTTCATTTGTACGATACCGGAACATCTATTCATAAAATAGCTTTCAATGGTAACTTAAATGAGAGTATCTCTGAACAAGTAAGAACAAATCTTAATAATGGTAACTTCCCTTTGTTCGTTTCAGAACCAACTGCTGACAAAAAGCTCGAACGAATAAAACATAACCCTTATTTAAATTCATGTTATTTGTCTTTAAAAAAGCTTAGCGGTAATCTTTTTATCCATGGCCACTCTATTGATGAAAATGACAGGCATATTTTCGATAAAATTAAGGAAAGTAACGTTGAGAAAATTTTTGTTGGCATTTATGGTGATGAGAATTCCCACTCAAACTTACGCTCGATTGCTAATGCAAATGCATTTTTAAGCTCTCGTAATATTGTTATAGAATTTTATGATTCATCTACTGCTCCAATTTGGCAATAATTATAAATTCATACTGGCGTATTTGCCGGTATTTTTAATCTATTTTTTGTAGCGACCATTTCCAGATACCGCTGTAAATACTCCAATTTCGCTTGGTCCTTCACTATCCCTTCCCGGATAGCGAGAACAGTGCGTCCAGCAGCTGCAGAGAGTTCGACTTGGTCTGCATCGCCCACGCTGCCGGTTGCGGAGGCTCGATCTTTTGCAAGCTGACAGGTGGCAAGATTGGCGCGGGCGAACAGCCCCCGCCGAGAACCATTAGTAACATCAGCCTTGAGCTTTTCATTTTTGACCAGCGCATCGGCCAGCTCCTTGGTATATTTTTTATCAAGCTCAGCGGCTAGCCGTTGCGCCAATTGTGTCCGTTCTAAAACAACACTGATATCTATCAATGCCCTATCACTTATAGCCTTGAGTTGAACACTATGATTCTTCTGCAAACGGAATACTTCTTTAGTCCAGTGCAAATTCTCTGCCCACCAGCATCCACCAGCAACGAACGCCAGCGCCGCAGCTATCATTATCGTTTTCATAACAGGAACAACTCCGCCTCAATTTTACGACGTGCTACCAAACCGCCGCTCACTTTTCCCTTTGCCCTCACCCAGCGCCCGAACTGATTAGCAGCACCGTCAAAATCAGCTATGCTTAATTTCTTGAGGAGCGTTGAACGAGAGAATTTTCGACAACCGAGATTAAAGACAAACGATGATATTGCGTCATATTGGTTCTGGGTTAATGAGACACTTACGAGTCTTCCAACCGCCCGCTCTACCACTACTAAATCATCTGTTAAAAACAACTCGGCTTGAGCTTTGGTTATTACTTGTCCCGACTGCACATTAGATGTGTGGCCATAGCCAATCGTTAACACCCCCGCGCTGCATCGATATGCCGAGAGCCTTAGGCCTTCGAACTGCTTAATCAAACCGATCCCTTGGCTACTTATTTTCATTACGATGCCCACCATCTAATCGGTTGCCGACAAAACGAAATGCCAAACGTCGGATTTGCTCGACCCCCATGAATCCAATCAACCCGCCCACAGCTGGAGTCAAATCTTTGTGCAGTGAAAAATAATCGAGAGCAGAGACTGCTGTGAGGGTCAGACCTCCGCAGATTAGTCCTTCAAGAAATGTTTTTTTCCATCCGCCTCCAGTGTAGGCCACCCGCAGTACTGCCATGACCACGGATAAAAGCACACCACCTATAGGCACATCACCCCGCCACCACGATTGGAATAATTCAACCCATCCTGACCACGTATAAGGGCTATTTTGCATTTTCATGATCTCCGCCTGTCGCCATCTTGCTGGAAACGCATAAAAGAAAAAGGCCCGCTATGGGCCTCAAGAATTTCAGTCTGTGTTTGCTGGAACCGCTCGGCCTCCAGTTCGACCCCAATAAAATTTCGTCGGTGCTTAATGGCAGCCTTTATCGTTGCTCCCGATCCCATGAAAAAGTCGGCCACAACATCACCTTCGCGTGAGCTGGCTTGAACGATGTGGTCCATCATTGCCGCCGGTTTCTCGCAAGGGTGTTTGCCTGGATAATAGGGTACCGAAGGATAATGCCAGACATCGGTAAACGGCACGCTGGATGAGACAACAAAGGGTCTTCGTAATGATGAATACTCATTCTGTAGTTCATGGTAGCTTTTACTTAAAACTTGATGCTCCGCCTTAAGGTCTTGATAGCATCGACCCAGTCCACCAGCCTGGCATTTTTCAATCGCCAGACGCTGAAAAAGAGACTGCAAAGCGCAATAATCCTGCTGATTCGGCAACTGCCACTGACTGTCGCTGAACCAGTGGCTGGACATTTGTTTACCCGTGGCCTGATTGATGGCCTTTGAAGAAATACCGAGAAATCGACGAGCATCCCTGAAATAGTCGATTAACGGTCTAAACACGTTTTGTTTTAACTCGCGGCATTTATCCGTGTAGCCATTATTCTTCGGCTTATAAGGCCCTGCATAATGTTCTGCAAAGAGAACACGCTCAGTCGCCGGAAAGAAACACCTCAGGCTGGCTTTATTTTGAAGGTTCCACGGGCCAGAGGGCTTAGCCCAAATTATGTGATTCAATATTTTCAACCGCTGTCGCAGCAAACTCTCTGTATCGGACACCAGCCACGAACTGCAAAACATATATAAGCTGCCCGACGGTTTCAACACTCGCCAGAACTGCCCGATCATCTCATCGAGCCAAGCTAAATAGTCTTGCTCACTTTTCCATTGGTTATCCCAGGAGCAGGTTTTAACTCGAAAGTAAGGCGGGTCAGTGGCGATCAGGTCGATACAGTTGTCGGGTAAGGTCTGAATAAATTGAAGTGAATCGGCGTTAAATAGATTAAAACCATCTGAATTTAAAGTACTTTTCATAGATCGGAAGTGGCCTTTTGGATAGGTATCATCCGGTGCGGGTGTGTAGCAGGGAGTTTTAGGTTGCTTGTGCTCACGTAAGCGTCTTGAGAGGTCGATGTTGAGGCGCGGATACTGCCGCCTATTTCCACATACAAAAAAGCCCTGACTCGTAAGAGAAAGGGTTTTTTTTGGTACTAACAACAACACTCCCACTGATCAGGGTTGGGATTTCGTAAGCACCGTGTTAAGTGACCACTCTTAACAGGTTACAAGATGTTTTGCGTACGCGTTAGGATTTTTGTAATATAAAGTTATAAAAATACTGCAAAGGAGAGCAAAATGATACTTGTAGTAACATCAAGCTTTGACAAAACTATCGACTATATAGTTAATAAACATGGAGTAAACAATTTTTACAAACTAAATGTAGACTTTTTTTCTGATTACAAAATTTCTTTTACAAGAGAAGGTTTTGTGATTTCATCAAAAAATAATGGAATACTTAGGGAGTCAAATTGCCAATCAATATATTATAGAAAACCTACACCTGAAGATCTTGATAAAAAAATTGACTATAAATATTGGACGCATTGCTTCAGAGAGGTTTTCTCTTTAATAGATGGGATTGTTGAATCTTTTGAGCGAAGATGTTTATCTAAACCCTCGCTAATGAGAAGGGCTGACAATAAAATATTACAAACAAGAGTCGCAGAGTCTTATGGTTTTAACATACCTAACTACCTGATAACAAATAATCATGAAAGTATCGCTATAAGCGGGTTTGAAACAGCAATTGTCAAACCTTTATCTTCTGGTTTGATTGAAAGTCAATATGAGAAAGAATACGTGCAAACAAATATTTATGATAAGAGTAAATGTACGAATTTTTTAAAATTCTCGCCAAGTTATTTTCAAGAATATACAACCAAGGATTTCGAAATTAGAGCTACTTTCGTTGACCAAGAGGACTTCACAGTTAAGATAGAATCAGAGAACAAGATTGATTGGAGAAAAAAAGATAATATCATTTCATACTCAAAATATAAATTACCGCAAAGTATCAAAGAAAAATGTTTAAATTACATGGATAATTATGGATTGAAATTTGGTTGTTTCGATTTTATAATATCCCAATGTGAGTGGTTTTTTTTAGAAATGAATGCAAATGGACAATGGGCTTGGCTTGAGCAAGAAACTGACTTGCAAATATCAAAATCAATATTGAGATATTTAAATGATTAATAAATCTCTTTATTTCTTAGCGAAAATTTTTAATTGCTCGCTGCTACTGCATGTATCACATGATATGAACTTTGATACAGTTGATGGGAAAAATAATTTTAGGGACTTCCGAATATCATTCCTACAAATCCCGCTAGGTGAGAAGATATTATATTTTCTCACCTATAAAATAATAGGGACGACTGTCTTTTCAAGGAAAAATTTTAAATTTTTTTATAGTTTAAAATTTGATTCGATTCAAAAAAGAATTGGTAGTCAATGCATTGATACTCTTGTTAAACAATACGAACAAAATGTATCATCAAAGTTAGAACTAAATCAATTAAATCAACAAGAGGCCTTCCTCACTCAGCGTATTTCTGAATGCAATGATTCGATAAGCAATGTATATAATAGGATATCCTATTATTTAACTATTATGCTGGCTTTTTTTGGTGTAATTACTTATTTATTTACTGTAAATTTCAATTGCGAATTTTTGATAATTCAAACAATTTATTATTATTTGATTTTAATTATAATATTTGACAATATTTCTTTAGCTTTTTTCATAAAAAAAGGACTTTCCGTAAATAGTTTTCACAGATCTTCATTTAAAGACTTAAGGACAGACAGTGGATCAGATGCGCTAGCAAAGTCATTGTATAGAGATTGGACAGCAAGTAAAAATGATACAGAGTATTTTGTAGGTATACTAAAAAACTCAGAAAAGTATATGTATAGAATAATTGTGATTGGTATAATCACGCTGTCGCTTTCCTATATACCACAAGTAGTAAAACCTAGTAACTCAGGAAATAACATTATTATAGAGTCTCACAGCAATTATCCAACCAACAGTTTATATCAGGAGATGCAAAATGAAACCTTATATTATGCTATATAGCGAGACAATTGAAAAGATAGAAATAAATCACGGTGCACTTTTAAGCATGGGACATACTTCTCGCACATTTACAATTGAATCCAGTGATGATGACTCAGCCACACTCAAAAATTGGACAACAATAACCAAAGTAAATGAAGCATCAGATCAAGACCAAATTTCCCCAAGCACAATCAGAACCAATACTACTGAGAGTAGTGATGAAGATTACATCAGCAATTCATTTATAATGAACATACATGAAGTAAAAAAATATTTAAAAGATAACACATTCCTCACAGAATATATTGAAAGCAGCGATGAAGATAGTATAAATACCCCGAAAAAACCCCGTATACCTAATGTTTTAAATATTTAAAAAATTAAATATTACAATAAATAAATTTGAAACTTCGCTGCTATTAATGGCTAGTGGCGAAGTACAATAGTTACGACAAAATTCTACCTTCAATAAACCCCTCAGCCATCCCCATATCCTTCCTAACCGTCCCATCAGAACACTTCCGCCTTTTAGCTATTGCTCTCAACGACACCCCATAGACAAAGTGCAGCACCACCAACTCATACTCCTTTGGCCTGTGCTGTTTTAAACGCGCCACGCAGCCGTCGATCAAAATCCCTTCATCGTCATTACACTGCATCCGAGTCTTTGACGTCGACGGCAGCAGACCTCTAAATCCGGCCGCAACGTTGGAGAAATCCAGCCCGCTGTTATCACTGGCTGCCCAAGCTCCCCAAAGTTCCAAAAGGGTATGTATATCCCTTCCCTCATCTATTAAGCGAGTCATAGCAGCACCGCCAGCAGCTGTTCGCCAGCATACTGTTTGGTATATTCGAAGGAAGCAATTGTCAGGCACGCTAATACCCAAGCATTACAATTAGCGGGCATCGATACTACAGGGGCTGTTTTGTTCGTAGATAGCTGTGTCATTCTCACCTCAATTTTTGAAGGAGACACAGCGGTTTCAAGGGTTATCAGTTGTTCAGGCTGACAACGACACTATAACGCCTCACTTAGTTTTGTCGTTAATCTAATTCAGGCTTTGTGACACGATATCCGGCCTGACCTGCTAGTTCGAGCAATACAGCCAGACTTGCGACATGCTGGTCGGGGCGTAATAATTCTGCGCTCGACATTTTCCCATTTTCAATAAAAACCAGTACCCGCCCGTTTTCAGGCAAAGCAAATTTCACTCCTTTGATAGGTATATAACCTTTCATCCCAACCCCTTGTTTCAACTTGTTTTAACGTGCAATCCCTTGTTGCATCCCTGCCCGCACATGTTCAACAATTAGCCAAAAATAAATCAAATACAAATGCATATAATTAATAGATTTAGTTTAACCACTCCTACATATGTATATGTCGTCTTACAACATATCGATAAATGAAAATCGAGAAATTACAGCTTGTGACTATTAAAAAATGTGAAAAAGATATCGCAAATTATTGACTATGTATAACCACTCTCTTGCGATTGATTTTCACTCAAATGTAAACTTTTCTATAACATCAATTCTCCAGACAC
Organism: Rouxiella sp. S1S-2; assembly: GCF_009208105.1. Taxonomy (NCBI): domain Bacteria; kingdom Pseudomonadati; phylum Pseudomonadota; class Gammaproteobacteria; order Enterobacterales; family Yersiniaceae; genus Rouxiella; species Rouxiella sp. S1S-2. The sequence continues at coordinate 1,793,489 of NZ_WFKL01000001.1, read as the reverse complement.
CACATTGGCCCGTGACTGAGTAACAACAATTTTTCCCGCTAAGAGAAACCCTCTCAACCTCTCGTTAAAAAATTCACTCATTTAATAATAAAATCAATGAATTAATCATAAAACCTTCATGCTTGCTTCTTATGTAAGCATCACGTTTTGAAACGGTCTAACACTGAATACCAGCAAGCTAATTTTAGTTAGTTATAAAAATCTAAATAAACCTTGCAAATAAATCACCCCACAATTACTGTATATAAACACAGCATCTCTACTGTGTACTAATCAGCTTCAATTAAATTTTAAAAAGGAAATGAGAATGAGTGGTATTAACGATAATCAAGGTGATGGCTGGGGTGTGAGTCAGACACCTTATGGTGATATTACTAACTATGATCCAAGTCAATTTGGAAGTACTTCCTACAAAGCAGGAAGTACTGGTAATAACACAGCCACAGCACAACCAGGAACAACACATGGTGGATATTTAAATTTAAATAATTACAATAAAGCAGCATCAAATGCAGGAATTGGTTCTGACGAACTTGCACGCATTGTAGATAACACGATTAAGTGGGAAGGGCTCGTACATAATATGTATGCGGATACTAAAGGCAACGTAACCGTGGGTATTGGCACTCTTCTGTCTAATGTAGATGATGCAAAAAAAATGAAATTCGGTAAAAGGAATACTTTCCACGCACATGGAGATGACGAAATATCTTATACTTCAGCGAGTGATGATCAGGTCGCAGCAGCATATCAACATGTGAAAGATGTCTTCAATGATCCAACTATTAAGAATAAAAGATCAGCTTGGGCCGCAAGCAGCATTGTTCTTAATGATGATCAAATTGGTCAGTCACTAATAACTCGTACCATTAGCGATCAATCAGCACTGGAGAGCTTGTACTCTGGCTATGGTGACTTCCCAGCAGACGCCAAAGTTGCTTTGCATGATATGATTTATAACCTTGGTCTTACAAATTTAAAAAATGAGTTTCCGAATTTCAATGCAGCCATAAACCGTCGAGATTGGAATACTGCAGCAGCTGAATCTCACAGAACTGGAATTCAAGATGCACGAAATGATGCTACTAAAAACCAGCTACTTTCTGCCGCTAAGGGTTAATATTATGGCCCCCATTAGATGGGGGCTTGATTTTCAAATTGGTGAGTTCTCATCTAATTCTTTGACGTCCCAGATTTTACCTTGGGTTGATTTTATTATGTAACTTTTCAAAATAGATTGAGTACCTTGAGTTACTCCAGAACCAATGGTTATAAAACTGACCAAATCGCCATTTTCATTTTTATAACTTGCAAACCACCATACACTATAGCTTACCCCTTCTTTATCAGAAATCATTTTCCTATCATTAATTTTTAGAGAAGGTGTATATTCGAGAATTGACTTACCGGAGCTATTTTTTTTAATTTTAGCCTGCTCATCTTTGTTTACAAAGTAAGCCTCGCTTGCTGGAAAGTGTGAGAGCACATCTTTGATGTTTGGAGTTTTGGCAGTGTTATCTAAAGTTAGTTTGTTTTCCTTGACGTACCAATCTATGTAACAACCTGTAAGGGAGTTTTTAGCATCTATCCAGTCCGGATCAGATAACCCGTTTATTTTTGATATTTTCAAATCATTCAATCTTAAAAAGGTAAATTGCTTACAATCACTTATGGTTCTTTCTTTACCATCGCTGGTAACTACACTTAAAGGTTTGCCGCCTTCTTGAAGGGCACTTTCTTCAGCAAAAGCATTATGGCTGGCCATAAGAAAGGCTGCCAAGCACACAGACTTCACAGATTTATACTTCATTATTCCTCTCTATCTTTACGGTTTACTTACAAATTACTATAGCAAGATACTAATATCTTAATTAATAATTTAAAATCAATGTTTTTAAAAATGTTTAACCTTTATAAGTCTAGCCCTTAAAATATCAGAATCAGCGTTAGCACAAATTCAGCTCAGCATTGCGCCGTACTTTGCCGATGACCGCGAGCGAACTTATCTCATAAGAGGATAGGAACGGTGTATTTTATAACCCACTTAGTTTGGAAAGAAGCTGGTCCGCCCTTCTCACTTCACATAGCGTTGACCGGCTGCGAGCTGCTGCGCCGGTGTTGAGCCAACGGGTCGTACAGGCGCATTTAATATGGTGCGAACCGGCGGTATAGAAAAACCCTTTTCAACGTGCTTAACCCATTTATCAAGCTGCCGCTTCGCCAGTATGGTGAGTTCTGCCTGTGATAAATGGCGTTTGGCCCCTTCCCGTCGCATTAGTGTGCAGACTTGATAATAGACAGGATGAGCCCAGGGAAAATCTTCAGCGGTGTCGTATTTCCAGTAGTGTTTGATGTAGCGCCAATATTCAGTCATCACCTCCTCCACGCCCAGCCCTAGCGGGTTGACGGAGTACTCACCGGCGATAGCGCTAAATTCTGCCAAATCTGGCGGCCAATGCTCTCCAGCCGAACAGCGGTCCATGCAGCGCTTGGTCGAGAACGCCAATTGATCGTCAGAACACTGCGACACCTTGGCTATCCAGAGCGATGTGGGTGCTGCCCCATTTTTTGCCAACCAGCGATTGGCATAAATCGTCGCCATAGTCTCCCAGAACAACCAAGCCCTGTCGGATACGTTCGGCGTTTCGTGCGGCCCTGACCTGTCGGACAGCATTGCTGACAAATGCGCATCCTGCGGTTGCTTTTGCATATAAACCTCCTGTTTTTTGTCGTAAATTTCTGGTCGACTGCTTACGATAATTCATGATGCTGCGTTCGAACTTCTGCTCCCACTGTGCCTGATTAAAAACTTTGCCACCGGCCTGCCAGAACATCACAAAATTCAGTAACTCATCGGCTACATAGCCAGATACTCGGTGCAAAAAATCCTTCTGGGGTAACCAGTTACCGGTCATGGGAAAGTCTGCGGGATCGCCGATCTCGATAGTCATTGGGGATGACTCGTTCAAAAAATTATCCGCAATTTGAACATCTAACGAAGCCGGCAAAAATTCTTCTCGCGCGCTGTGTGGGGTTTTATTCTCTTTCTCCTGCTCCTTCTCGTTCTCCTTGCTTGCAAGCCCCTCAGAAGCCCCTCCAGGTGCCTTGGGATTTTCGCAGGTAAAATATCGCCGGTTGTGTAGATGATAATCATCCCGATACATCAGGAAAAAGTCCGATAGATAGGGGTTGTCAGGCAATAAGTCATAGGTATTTTGAACACCTTTGCACTGCTTATCCGTGGCCTTTAAGCACCTGCCAATTTGGCTATGCGCCATACCTGGGATCCACACCATCTCAGATTCAGGGTCATAACGGCAGAAACCGACACTTTCAGCTCTTGCAAGCCCCTCCTTAGCCCCTTCAACGCCCAGACCAGTTTCATGGGCCAGATAGATAATCGGCAGATAATAAAGCCCGATCATGTTGGAGTGCGGGCAAGTCATGAGATAGAGAGACACCACTAAAGCCTCGGAACCCAATTCCCTGATTTTTTTCTGAGTGCTTCCCATCCAAAATGTGGGTGATATCTTCGCAAAATCACGCATAAATACTCCTGTTAATCCAGCCGCATAGGGAGAGGTGCTGCCATGATTACCAGCCCTGATTATTTGAAATGATGTGGAAAGCCTTCACCTGTCGCGCCAACTGCTGGTTGATGCGACGTTTGGCTATTTTGCGAATAACGGCGCGCATTGATGTCTTGTTGATCGGCATACTGCCGTAACAAAATTTACCGCCGATGCATCGAAGTCTTTTCATTGGTCATACCTCACGCTATTGGATATGTGCGCACAGTTTGGCCTGTCTCTTCACGACTTTGGCCGATTCAAGAAGGTGATGGTGTTTGGTTTCCATTTATCGAAACTTAGGCAGCAGTGACGTTTGACAGCCGATCGGGAGGGATCCCGTCCGTAAGGTTTGGGTAATCTTCCGCATTAAGATCATGCGGGGTAACCTGAAAAGCCGTGGCCTCTGACCACTGACGAGCAACCTTGCCACGCAGAATGTATCGTCCAGATAAAACTTGGCTTATATATCCTTGTGAACGTCCAACGGTGAGAGCAAACTTGTGCTGAGGGATTTTGTTAACTCTTAGATATTCTTTAAGCTTCATGACAACTCCTTTGTTTGGTCGCCTAAATATTAGTGTTGCGAATATTTATAGTCAAGCGTATTACGCTTTGTCGTTTATTAGCGTTACCAATAAAATGGACTCATGAACGAAAATATCCCAGATAAACTTCCTGATAATGCGGCTCGTCTGCACGCTATTTGGAACAAAAAGAAAGTTGAATTGCGCCTTACTCAAGAAAAGGCGGCAGATGCGCTCGGGTTTAGTACGCAGGCAACGGTAAGTCAGTATCTGAGAGGAAAAATTCCTTTAAATACAGATGCGGTCCTCAAATTTGCGGTTCTTCTCCAGGTAAAACCAGAAGAGATTGATCCCAGTCTGACTGATTTGATGAACTATATCCGTAGCTCTTCGCCTTCTACAGAGCAAGTTGATAGTGTCGGATGGCGTCTGCTAAAGCCCCAGCAAGCTGAACTTATTGAGATTTTCAATCGTTTACCTGAAAGTGAAAAAGAGCAGCACCTCAAAGAGCTGAAAACCAAAACAGAAAATTACGATCGACTTTTTGAAGAATTACTCGCTGCCAGAAAGCAATAATCCTCACTAAATTCCCTTCTTAGCAATTTACCGCCCTCTTGAGGCGGTTTTTTTGTGACTAAATCGCCTTTAAAATCATCGATAAATCATCATTACGCATATTATTATTACTATTACGCTTGATTTTAATAATTCGCATCACTAATATTAGGCTCATCGAACGGCACAGCGCTTTCGAGGGTTTTAGTTCTGACAGCGGGAAAGACTGCATCCGATAAGCGGCGAAAAACGCCGAAAGTAAATAATAATTTTAACTTTGGAGATAATTTTAATTTAACGGAATAAGTTAATTCACTCAAAATAGAGTTCAAAATAGAGGAATGGCCAACGTGACCCCTACATTAAATATAATAAACCTTCATGACAATATCGTTAAGTTAAAACTGGATAAAACGCTAATAGGATATATGGTTAAAACTGAAAGTCAGGGAAAATCACAAGCAATAGTTTTACCTAACGGCTCGACCTTAGGTGACTTTAGCTGCGCAAATGAGGCAATTTCAGCGGTATTAGAAAACTTTACCGGCATCGATCAGAGTAAAATCGTACTGTACCCCAGTGCAATAAAAACAAACGTAATGCTTTTGGCTTTAATGGCTTTCATGAGTGACGTAAACCATTAATTAGCTGCGAACGGTGCTGGCAAGACACGCTTAGTACGCATGGACGATGAGCAGAAAATACACTCAATAACAAAGGGGTGAGAATGATATGGCAAGAACACAAACTTTAGATGAGTGGGCCGTTGATGAGTTCACCATACCCATTCCTAGCATGCCTACCCTGCTTAAATATGCTCAAAATGGCATGATATTCCCTCCACCTTTCAAAGCAGGACGATGCTGGCGTGTTGATAAAACAGCCAGATTTATTGGTATGTCAGATAAGCCAGTTATTAAAAAAAATGACAGTCCACGATTAATGAGGATCCTGGAAGATGGCACGACCCCGTAAATATAACGTTACTGTTCAGGGTCTTTTTTGCTCAACCGATGCCAGAACAAATAAAGTCTATTGGCGATATAAACATCCCATTACCGGCAAGTTTCATGGATTAGGTGATGACAAGGAAGAGGCAAAAGCCATTGCGATTGAAGCAAATGGGAGATTTGCCGAGCAACAAACAAATCAGCTTTTCAAAATTAAAGAACGTGTCAGTGAAAACTTTGGGCTATCAATAACAGTAACAACCTGGCTGGATCGTTATATCAAAATCCAAGAAGACAGACTGAAAGATGGCGAAATAAAACTCAACACGTTTAAACAAAAAATCACCCCAATAGAATTATTCCGACGCGAGTGCGGCCTTATGGAACTGCAATCAATTGGGGCAAAAGATATTGCCAGACTTATTGAGAATTATAAGAAAAAGGGTCAGAGAAGAATGGCTCAGGTCGTCAGGATGGTTTTAATTGATGTATACAAAGAGGCGCAACATGCCGGTGAAGTGAAGCCGGGATATAACCCTGCCTTGGCGACCAAACAACCAAATAATAAAGTCCAGCGCGAACGTTTCAATTTAGAAGAATGGAGAACAGTTTTTGCAGCAGCCGAAACAAGTCAAAGATACGTTCAAAACTCCATGCTTCTTGCCATTGTGACCGGACAACGTCTCGGGGATATTGCCAGAATGAAATTTTCAGATGTTTGGGATGACCATCTCCATATAATACAGGAGAAGACGGGTATGAAACTGGCTATTCCGGTCGCTCTTCGATGCGATGAATTGAGCATGACCCTCAAAGAAGTAATAAGCCGTTGCCGCGACAGGATCATCAGTCCTCATATTCTCCATATCCACCACACCACAGGCCTAGCTAAACGAGGTGGGCCTGTATCGAGTAGTTCTATTACTATGGCCTTCTCCCGAGCCAGGGATAGGAGCGGCCTCAAATGGACCGAAGGCACCCCACCGACATTCCATGAACAACGTTCATTATCCGAGAGACTCTATCGCGCTCAGGGAGTCGATACTCAGAAGCTGCTAGGGCATAAAAATCAGGACATGACAGATAAATATAATGACGATAGAGGGAAAGGATGGGTGGTTCTCGCAGTATAGGATAGGTTGTTTATTGTACAGTTTTGCAGAAGGGTTTTGCAGGAGTTTTGCAGAAGGATCATGTTGTCCTAAAAAAAACGGGACCCTTTCGGCTCCCGTCTCGTGCATCTCGGTTTCCCGACATTACATATTCGCGATCATCGCATCGCCAAACTCTGAACATTTCAACAGCTTAGCGCCGTCCATCAGACGTTCGAAATCGTAAGTCACGGTTTTCTTGGCAATCGCCGCTTCCATTCCCTTCACAATCAGATCGGCCGCTTCGAACCATTCCATATGACGCAGCATCATTTCTGCAGAGAGGATCACTGAACCTGGGTTCACCTTATCCTGACCGGCATATTTTGGTGCGGTACCGTGGGTCGCTTCAAACAGCGCGCATTCGGAACCAATGTTGGCACCGGGAGCAATACCAATACCGCCAACCTGTGCCGCGAGGGCGTCGGAAATGTAGTCGCCGTTGAGGTTCATACAAGCGATAACATCATATTCTGCAGGGCGCAGCAGGATTTGCTGCAGGAATGCATCGGCGATAACGTCTTTAATGATGATATCTTTGCCGTTGTTTGGGTTCTTAATTTTGACCCAAGGACCGCCGTCAATCAGTTCACCGCCGAACTCTTCACGAGCCAGCTGGTAACCCCAATCTTTGAACGCACCTTCGGTGAATTTCATGATGTTGCCTTTGTGTACCAGCGTCAGTGAATCACGATCGTTAGTGATAGTGTATTCAATAGCCGCACGTACTAAACGCTTGGTGCCCTCTTCAGAGCAAGGTTTCACGCCAATGCCGCAGTCCTGTGGGAAACGGATTTTGTTGACGCCCATTTCGTCTTGCAGAAATTTGATCACTTTGTCCGCTTCAGCAGAACCGGCTTTCCACTCGATACCGGCATAGATATCTTCGGAGTTTTCGCGGAAGATAACCATGTCGATATCTTCAGGGCGCTTAACCGGGCTTGGCGTGCCGGTGTAATAACGAACCGGACGCAGACAGATATACAGGTCTAACTGTTGGCGCAGGGCTACGTTCAGGGAACGAATGCCGCCGCCGACCGGCGTAGTGAGCGGGCCTTTGATGGCAACGCGGTAATCGCGGATCAGATCCAGCGTTTCCTGCGGTAACCAGACGTCTTGGCCGTACAGCTCTACAGATTTCTCACCGGTGTAGATTTCCATCCAGGAAATTTTGCGCTCACCGTTGTAAGCCTTCTGAACAGCTGCATCGACAACTTTGAGCATTGCCGGAGTAACATCAACACCGATACCGTCTCCCTCAATAAAAGGGATGATAGGATTATTAGGAACAACCAGTTTACCCTTGGCATCAACGGTAATCTTGGTACCTTTAGCCGGAACAACTACTTTGCTTTCCATTAACCTCTCCTTCAGCGCATTATTTGTTAAATATTTGTAGGATGCGGGTCAATACTACTTGAATATTTTCCCGACGCCAATCGCAAACAATTTTCAAGTATAATGCGCCAATAATTCGCCATCACAACGACTATGAATAAATTCTTTGTTAAAAATCACAGCATTAAACGTTTCAGCACCAAGCCACATAAGGATAAAATTTTGTTAAAAGAGGAACGAAAAGTCCTTCTTTTCAACAAGCCTTTTGACGTGCTGCCACAGTTTACTGACGAAGCTGGACGCGCCACGCTGAAGGACTATATTTCAGTCGAAAATGTGTATGCCGCGGGTCGACTCGATAGAGACAGCGAAGGTCTTTTGGTGCTGACCAATGACGGGCAACTGCAGGCAAAATTGACTCAACCCGGCAAACGCACGGCCAAAATATATTTTGCACAGGTCGAGGGCGTGCCCGACGAAGCTGCACTGATGGCCTTTAGCCGCGGGTTGCCGCTTAAAGATGGGAAAACATTGCCCGCTGGTATTGAGGTCGTAGACCAGCCCGCGTGGCTTTGGGAACGCGTTCCGCCAATTCGTGAGCGCAAAAGCATTCCTACCAGCTGGCTAAAAATCACCCTATATGAAGGTAAAAACCGTCAGGTGCGACGCATGACCGCGCATATCGGCTATCCTACGTTACGGCTTATTCGCTACAGCATGGGTGAGCTGACACTGGGTGATTTGGCGCCGGGTGAATGGAAGGAGATAACGCATGTTTAAACCGAATGTCACCGTCGCCTGCGTGGTTCAGGCCGAAGGCAAGTTTTTGCTGGTTGACGAAATTATTCACGGCAGGCTAACGCTAAATCAGCCGGCCGGTCACCTTGAAGCGAATGAAACGTTGATTGCCGCCGCGCGTCGCGAACTATTTGAAGAAACCGGCATAGACGCAGCCCCGCAATTTTTCATGGGTTTGCATCAATGGCAGGCGCCAGATCAGACCTCATTCCTGCGTTTTTGTTTCGTGATTGATTTACCCGAAATTGTGGCTACAACCCCGCAGGACAGCGACATTTCCGGCTGCCGGTGGCTGAGCGCCGAAGAAATATTTAGCTCCCATCATCTTCGCTCGCCGCTCGTTGCCGAGAGTATTCGCCTGTATCAACAGACCGCACGTTACCCGTTGGAAGTTCTCGGCAATTATAATGTATAAGCCATCACCGTCTGCGGCGTAGCACCATTCACCTGTGCAGCCCTACGTACAACGTGATAAAATTTTGCCTGCTATTTTTTATGCCCCCGAACGAAATGCAGTCGGCGCGCGGCCTTCATCCTCGTGTGGACGGCGTTTAACGGGTTATGATTCTATGTTTTGGAACTGCTATGTCTGACAACAGCCAGAAAAAAGTGATCGTCGGAATGTCCGGCGGTGTCGACTCCTCAGTATCTGCTTACCTGCTGCAACAACAGGGGTATCAGGTCGAGGGACTCTTTATGAAGAATTGGGAAGAGGACGACGATGAAGAGTACTGCTCGGCCGCAACTGACCTTGCCGATGCGCAAGCGGTAAGCGACAAGCTGGGTATCAAGCTGCACACCATTAATTTTGCCGCAGAGTATTGGGACAACGTATTCGAGCATTTTCTGCAGGAATACAAGGCCGGACGCACGCCTAATCCCGACATTCTGTGCAACAAAGAGATAAAATTTAAAGCATTCCTTGAGTTCGCAGCGGAAGACCTGGGCGCGGATTATATTGCAACCGGACACTACGTGCGCCGCCAGGACAGCCATGGCAAGAGCCAGCTTTTACGCGGCCTCGACGGCAATAAAGACCAGAGCTACTTCCTTTATACCTTGGGAAGCGACCAGATTGCCAAAAGTCTGTTCCCAGTGGGCGAGCTTGAGAAGCCAGAAGTGCGCCGTATTGCCGAAGAGCAAGAGTTAGTTACCGCCAAGAAAAAAGATTCGACGGGTATCTGCTTCATCGGTGAGCGCAAATTCCGCGATTTTCTTGGACGCTACCTGCCCGCGCAGCCTGGCCCAATCAAGAGCGTTGACGGCCAGGACATGGGCCAGCATCAGGGCTTGATGTATCACACGCTGGGTCAGCGCAAGGGTCTGGGCATTGGCGGTCAAAAAGACGGCGGTGAAGATCCTTGGTACGTGGTGGATAAAGATGTTGCCAACAACATTTTGTATGTTGCGCAGGGTCATGAACATCCACGCCTGATGTCGGTTGGTCTGATTGCTCAGCAACTTGACTGGGTCGATCGACAGCCAATAACAGCTCCTCTGCATTGCGTTGTCAAAACACGCTATCGCCAGGAAGATATTCCCTGCGTGATTACACCTTTAAACGACAATCGCATCGAAGTTCGCTTCGAATCGCCCGTTGCTGCTGTAACACCAGGCCAGTCTGCCGTGTTTTATCGGGGTGAAATTTGCCTTGGCGGCGGCGTTATTGAACAGCGCATTCCGTTAGTTTAACGGTTAAAGATATCTTAAAGTACAGGGCAGCAATGATGTCCTGTACTTTATCTCTCGTTACCGCTTATCCCTGCCCTCCGCTCACATCCGTACTTCCCTGCCAGGTATTTAACTCAATCGCTTTTGCGCGGATAAAATCCAGCTTGGCCTGCGCATCGACTATGCCCCAAATAGTCCCCTGCTGTTGACGATAAAAACTGTCCAATGCGGCAAAATAGGATTTTTGGTACGTCAGCCAATCGCGCTGGGACTGAACAATGGCTTTTTTTGCCTCAGCGGATTGCCCTTTAAGCAGCGCCTGATATTGCACGTTGAGCTCTTTGTCCCACTCCGCATAGCCATTTTGCAGGCAGGTTTCTGAATCTATCGTTGTTACCGCATTTTTAGAGCAGCTCTGTGTTCGTTGATCTATCGACTTACCCGGCATCTCGGCAACAGCGCTAAATGCTGTCAAAGAAATCATTGAACACACGGCATACCACGCTAACGTCTTCATCTACTCTTCCTTTTTTGATAAATATTGAAAGTGGCTTCTGCGCTTATTTAATCAACAAATCTAGGCGAAGTCTCATGACTAAAGCAAAGTTTAGGCTATAACCCCTATCTTATCGGTTGATGAGGGAGATTCCCTGCTTTTCGGCTCTGTGTTTAGCCGTCATTTTATGGCATGATCTGTCGCCATTAGTTGGACATCCGCAAAAGTCGCAGAACCTTGCTGTCGAACAGCGCTTACAGGAGTAACCGTGGCCAAAAATTATTATGACATTACGCTGGCATTGGCTGGAATGTGCCAGTCTGCGCGTTTAGTTCAACAGCTTGCCCACGAAGGTACTTGCGCCAAAGAAGAGATGACTGTTTCCCTGCGCAGCCTGCTCGAAATGAATCCGGCGTCTACGCTTGCGGTATACGGTAATAATGAAGCTAATCTCAAAATGGGTCTCGAAACGTTGCTGGGCGTGCTTAACGCGAATCGGCAGGGTTTGGGCGCTGAACTTACGCGCTATACGTTGAGCCTGATGGTGCTGGAGCGTAAACTTCATGCCAAGAAATCATCAATGGATCAATTGAGTCTGCGTATCGATCAGCTTGATCGTCAACTGGCTCACTTCGACCTTGAATCTGAGCAGGTTATCAGCTCTCTGGCCTCGATTTATGTCGATATCGTTAGCCCGGCCGGTCCGCGAATTCAGGTTGTGGGTTCGCCGGCGATTTTGCAGAACACCCAGATTCAGGCTAAAGTTCGTGCCTTGCTTCTCGCGGGTATCCGCGCAGCAGTACTGTGGCAGCAAGTAGGCGGTGGTCGCCTGCAGCTAATGTTTTCTCGTAACCGATTGTTCGAACAGGCAAAAGCTATTCTCGCCCGTTGCTGAAAATCTGATTTACCATACCTGCACCGCGCAGGTATGAAATTCTACTGTTAATAAGCTCTGGAGTTGCTACCGATGGAATTATCCTCACTGACAGCCGTTTCCCCCGTTGATGGACGCTACGGTGACAAAGTCAGCGCGCTGCGCACAATTTTCAGCGAGTTTGGCCTGCTGAAGTTTCGCGTGCAGGTTGAAGTACGTTGGCTGCAAAAACTGGCCACCTGCGCAGAAATTAAAGAAGTCCCTGCTTTTGATGCCGACGCAAACGCTTTCCTTGACCAGTTAGTGGCCAATTTCGATGAAAAAGACGCTCAGCGTATAAAAGATATCGAAAAAACCACTAACCATGACGTTAAGGCTGTGGAATATTTCCTGAAAGAAAAAGTGGCCAATATTCACGCGCTGCATGCTGTTTCTGAGTTTATCCACTTTGCCTGTACTTCAGAAGACATTAACAACCTGTCGCACGCGCTGATGCTGCAAACCGCGCGTCAAGACGTCGTATTGCCTTACTGGTTGAAAATTATCGATTCTATCAAAGCACTGGCGCACCAGTATCGCGACATTCCACTGCTTTCCCGCACGCACGGCCAGCCAGCAACGCCCTCTACCGTAGGTAAAGAGTTTGCCAACGTGGCCTACCGTATGGACCGTCAGGTCAAACAGCTGCAACAGATCGAAATTCTGGGTAAAATCAACGGTGCAGTAGGCAACTATAATGCCCACATCGTTGCCTACCCTGAAGTGAACTGGCACCAGTTCAGCGAAGAATTTGTGACGTCACTGGGCATTAACTGGAACCCGTATACTACGCAAATCGAGCCGCACGACTATATCGCCGAACTGTTTGACTGCGTGGCGCGCTTTAACACCATTCTGATCGACTTCGACAGAGACATTTGGGGTTACATTGCGCTTAACCACTTCAAACAAAAAACCATTGCCGGTGAGATTGGTTCTTCAACCATGCCGCATAAAGTTAACCCGATTGACTTTGAAAACTCCGAAGGCAACTTGGGTCTTTCAAACGCCGTGCTCGGCCACCTGGCAAGCAAACTGCCTGTTTCGCGCTGGCAGCGTGACCTGACCGATTCGACCGTGCTGCGTAATCTCGGTGTCGGCCTGGGCTATGCGCTGATTGCCTATCAGGCAACCCAAAAAGGCATCAGCAAGTTGGAAGTCAACGAAGCCAATCTGGTGGGCGAACTCGATCGCAACTGGGAAGTGCTGGCTGAACCTATCCAGACAGTCATGCGTCGCTACGGCATCGAGAAGCCTTACGAGAAGTTAAAAGAGCTGACACGCGGCAAACGTGTTGACGCAGAAGGCATGAAAGTGTTCATCGACAGCCTCGAACTGCCGGAAGAAGAGAAAGTGCGCCTGAAGGCCATGACGCCGGCCAATTATATTGGTCGTGCTGCCACGATGGTTGACGAACTGAAGTAATTTCTCGTAAATTTCAGTCCTGATTCAAAGGGGAGAAAACGTCGGTTTTCTCCCCTTTTTTATTATCGTAACGGCCACGTAATGCCGAAATACTCACAGTATGAAAAAATAACCAGGCGTGCCTTTCTTTTCTCGTTTATATTTCGTTTATATTTTCCATCTTATGGTTGATATCAGGTTTATCTTCTGACGATGATAATGAGCCAAGCCGAAACCGGAGAAAGTTATGCGAATTTTAGTCGTTGAAGATAATGCGTTATTACGCCATCACCTTTCAGTGCAACTGCGCGAAATGGGCAATCAGGTTGACTCGGCGGAAGATGCCAAGGAAGCTGACTATTTTTTGCAGGAGCACGCGCCTGATATTGCTATCGTCGACCTCGGACTGCCGGGCGAAGACGGGTTGAGCATGATTCAGCGCTGGCGTAATCATCAGGTCAAACTGCCTATTCTGGTTCTGACTGCCCGCGAAAGTTGGCAGGATAAAGTCGCCGTGCTTGAAGCCGGTGCTGATGACTATGTCACTAAGCCTTTCCATCTTGAAGAAGTCATCGCCCGCATGCAGGCACTTATGCGTCGCAACAGCGGACTCGCTTCGCAGATTATTGCCCTACCGCCGTTTACCATTGACCTGTCACGCCGCGAATTGACAGTAAATGAGCAACCGGTAAAACTGACCGCTTTTGAATACACTATTATTGAAACGCTGATCCGTAACGCCGGAAAAGTAGTAAGTAAAGACAGCCTGATGCTTCAGCTTTATCCCGATGCGGAGTTGCGTGAAAGCCACACCGTTGACGTGCTGATGGGCAGACTGCGCAAAAAACTGCAGGTGGAGCATCCGGTTGAAGTCATTACAACTGTTCGTGGTCAAGGCTACCGCTTTGATATTCGTGCCTAAAACTTATTCGGCCATAAAACAGTGATCCCGAAAAACAAGAATCCCTTCTCGCTCCGCTCGCGCTACATGATGGCTACCGCCGCAGTCGTGCTGGCGCTTTCTCTCGCCTACGGCCTGGTGGCCGTGGTCGGGTATCTGGTCAGCTTCGATAAAACAGCCTATCGTTTGCTGCGGGGCGAAAGTAATCTGTTTTTCAGCCTGGCGCAGTGGCACGACGATAAATTAACGATCAACGTGCCACCCGACCTGGATATCAACTTTCCAACGTTGGTATTTATCTATGATAGCAACGGCAAGCTGCTGTGGGCTCAGCGCCGCGTACCGGATCTGGAAGCGCAAATCAGCAAGTCCTGGCTCAACAAAGCTGGTTTCTACGACCTTGATACCGACACCCTCACCTCCAGTGAAGTGGTGGGCAATAACCCGCAGGCGCAAGACCGACTAAAATCCTATGACCAGACCAACGCTACCGCCATGACCCACTCGGTAGCGGTAAATACCTATCCTGCAACCTCACGCTTGCCTGCGCTGAACATTGTCGTGGTCGACAGTATTCCACAGGAGTTACAGCACTCCGATTTAGTGTGGCAATGGTTCAGCTATGTGCTGCTGGCAAACCTGCTGCTGGTGGTGCCGCTGCTGTGGCTGGTTGCCTACTGGAGCCTGCGACCTATCAAGTCGCTGATTATTCAGGTTGCCGAGCTTGAGACCAAAGAGCGTGATTTGCTTGATGAGCAGACGCCGCTTGAGCTGCGCGGCCTGGTACGTAACCTGAATATTCTTCTCAGCAGTGAACGTGGCCGTTACGATCGCTACCGCACGACGCTTGCCGATTTGACTCACAGTCTTAAAACGCCGCTGGCGGTCCTGCAAACTACACTTCGATCCCTGCGTAACGGCAAAGAAATGAGCATCGAAAAAGCTGAGCCGATTATGCTGGAACAGATAAGCCGCATTTCTCAGCAGATTGGTTATTATCTGCATCGCGCCACACTGAGGTCCGAGCACCTGATTCTGGTCCGTGAGATCCACTCCGTGCCCGCCCTTCTCGACAGCCTTTGTTCCGCCTTGAATAAAGTTTATCAGCGCAAAGGCGTGGTACTGACGCTGGACATCTCGCCCGAAATTACCTTCATCGGTGAGAAAAACGACTTTATGGAAGTGCTGGGCAACGTCATCGATAATGCCTGCAAATATTGCCTCGAGTTTGTGGAAATCAGCGCTATTCATACAGAAAACGAATTAGTGATTCTGGTCGAGGACGACGGTCCAGGGATCGCCGAGCATCAACGTGAGCTTATTTTCAAACGCGGCCAACGAGCCGATACCCTCCGTCCGGGTCAGGGCCTTGGCCTTTCGCTTGCCAGCGAAATCATTGAACAATATAGCGGCAAAATTCTGATTGGCGACAGCGAGCTTGGCGGTGCCAGCATGCGTATCTCCTTTGGCCAGCAGTATGACAGCGACCAAGCCTAAAAGAAGCGCACTTTGCCCACTCTGGAATACGTCTCGAAGAATTAGCGCTATTGTGAAAAATTGCTGGCGATTGCCTAAGCCAGCACGGTGATGTTCCGTTATAATCCTTGTCAGACATCAGCAATCCGTGGAAAAGACAAATGGATTATCAACTTGATTTAGACTGGGACGACTTTCTCGCGCGTTATTGGCAGAAACGTCCGGTCCTGCTTAAACGTGGCTTTAAAAATTTTATCGATCCCCTTTCCCCGGATGAGCTGGCGGGGCTGGCAATGGAAAGCGAAGTAGACAGCCGTCTTGTCAGCCACGAAAAAGGCCGCTGGCAGGTAAGCCACGGTCCCTTTGAAAGCTACGATCACCTTGGCGAAACAAATTGGTCCATTCTGGTTCAGGCCGTAGACCATTGGCATGAGCCTTCAGCACGCCTGATGTGCCCTTTCCGTCAAATCCCCGATTGGCGAATGGATGACCTGATGGTCTCCTTCTCAGTGCCGGGCGGTGGCGTGGGACCACACCTCGACCAATATGACGTCTTCATCATTCAAGGTACCGGCCGTCGTCGCTGGCGCGTGGGCGAGAAGATTGCGATGAAACAGCACTCTCCGCACCCCGACTTGCTGCAGGTTGAACCTTTCGATGCCATCATCGATGAAGAGATGGAACCCGGTGACATTATCTATATTCCGCCTGGATTCCCGCACGAAGGCTATTCGCTGGAAAACGCCATTAACTATTCGGTTGGGTTCCGCGCACCAAGTTCACGTGAAATGGTCAGTGGATTCGCTGACTATGTGTTATCACGCGAGCTGGGCAGCAAACGCTACAGCGATCCTGAATTGGTCAGGCGCGAACATCCTGCCGAGGTTCAACAGCACGAGCTCGACGGACTGCGTAATATGATGACCGACCTGGTGGCCAGCCCGGAACACTTCAACAGCTGGTTTGGCGAGTTTATTTCACAGTCGCGCCACGAGCTTGACGTTGCGCCACCGGAGCCGCCTTATCAGCCAGGCGAAGTTTACGAGTTTCTCGAATCAGGCGAGGCACTGCAACGTTTGGGTGGACTTCGCGTCCTGAAAGTCGGCGATCGCTGCTATGTGAACGGCGAGCCAATCGTCACCGAGCATACTGCGGCTGCGGATGCCTTAAGCCGTAATCTGAGCGTAACCCAGGCTATGCTCGGCGACGCGCTGGAAGACCCTTCCTTCCTTGCACTGCTCTGCGCACTAGTGAATAGCGGTTACTGGTACTTTGACGAGTAATGTTTGAAGACCCTCTCCCTGCCTACGTTTTCGCATTGCAGGGAGAGGATTGAAGGGCACTGAACTACGAGGAGTTAGCCGTTTTATCTACTGCCACCTTTGGCGGCCTGCTGGCGTAAAGATACAGCACGACTGACGCGATAATACAGAACGCCATTGACCCCACCATCGGCCAGGCGCTGTGCGCCGGGAACATCGCCAACAGTGAACCCACCAGCGCGCCGGTGCCAAAACGAATCGTCCCTGCCAGCGATGCGGCAGTTCCAGCCATGTGCGGGAAGTCATCCATAATCACCGCCATGGCATTCGACGTTACCATTGCGATACAACCCACATAGCCCGCTACACCGAATACCAATGCCCAGAAGCCTAATCCGAAAGCGCTGACAGCCAGCAGCCAAAGGCCCATTGTCAGCTGAATCATCAGGCCGAGACGGAACATTTTTACCGCACCCAAGCGACGCACGTTGCGGCTGTTAAAAAAGGTCAGGATCACCAGAAACACCACGTTCAACGCAAAATAGAAGCCGAAATTCTGTGGTGAAACACCGTTAAGTTCGATGTAAACAAATGGACCTGCGCTGAGAAACGAGAACATGCCGGCAAACGAGAAACCGCTGGCCAGCATATAGCTCAGCACGCGCTTGTGGCGAAACAGTGTGGCAAAGTTGCCCAGACTGGTGCGCATGTGAAATCGCTGCCTGCGCTCTTTGGGCAGCGTTTCTTTAATAAACACCGCGACCAACACTGCCGCTATCAGGGCGGCAATCGCCATCGCCCAAAAAATAGCGTGCCAGCTGAACCACAGCATCAAAGCCCCCCCAAGCATTGGGGCCAGCAGAGGCGCAACGGTCATCACCAGCACCACGAAAGACATCATTCGCGAGAATTCGTCTTTAGTGAACATATCGCGCATCAGGGCATTTATAACTACGCTGGCTGCCGCCGCTGAAAGGCCGTGCAAAAAGCGCATATTGACCAGTTGTTCTACCGAGTTTGACAGTGCACAGGCTGCGGCAGCAATGGCAAAAACCAGCGCGCCCCAAAAAATGACCGGTTTACGACCGAGGCTGTCAGCCATCGGGCCATAAAATAGCTGCCCCACGGCAAAGCCCAATACATAGGCACTCAGCGTCATTTGCACACTGCCAGCCGGAACGCCAAACTCCTGAGCAATCATTGGCATACTCGGCAGATACATGTCGATAGCCAACGGCATCAACATCGACAACAGTCCCAATATCAGGATCAGACCTAAATGGGATGTCCGCGGTTCTTGCACTTTTTACAGCTCCTGTTAAAAATGAAAACCTGTCATTCAGATGACTAGCGAGGAACGACCACGGAGGCAATCTCTGCCTCAGTCAATGGGCGGTATTCGCCTGGTTCAAGGTCTTCGTCCATAGTAATGTCGCCAATACGCTCACGGTGCAACTCAACCACGCGGTTACCCACGGCGGCGAACATGCGTTTCACTTGGTGATAGCGACCTTCGCTGATGGTTAAACGCACCACGTGCTCACTTACCTGCTCAAGCTGTGCAGGCTTGGTCAGCGAGTCTTCATTATGCAACTGAACACCGGCGGTGAACTGCTCGGCGGTATCTTCTGCCAGCGGCAGCTCAAGCGTTACCAGATAGGTTTTTTCACAGTGATGTTTCGGTGAGGTGATACGGTGCGACCACTGGCCGTCGTCGGTCATCAGGACTAAACCCGTGGTGTCGATATCAAGACGACCCGCGGCGTGAAGCTTGTAGGCAACCGGCTCTTCAAGGAAATAAAGCACGGTAGGATGATCAGGATCATCGGTCGAACAGACGTAGCCCTGCGGCTTGTTCAACATGAAATAACGGAAGCCGGTAATTTGCTCCAGCACGTTGCCGTCAAATTCAACAGACATTTCTGGGGTCAATTTTAACGATCCGCTCTTGACCACTTCGCCGTCTACGGTAACACGCTTTGCACGCAGTTCACGCGCGACTAACGCACGGCTTACGCCTAACTGTTGAGATAAAAACTTGTCCAATCGCATTGAATCTACTTAGCCTGTCCTGGCGAGCATGGAGTGCTCGCGCTTTAATAAAACACAACACCC
This sequence comes from Rouxiella sp. S1S-2, assembly GCF_009208105.1. Taxonomy (NCBI): domain Bacteria; kingdom Pseudomonadati; phylum Pseudomonadota; class Gammaproteobacteria; order Enterobacterales; family Yersiniaceae; genus Rouxiella; species Rouxiella sp. S1S-2. The sequence goes on along the minus strand of NZ_WFKL01000001.1, from coordinate 1,774,363 downwards.
CGCTGCTGCATAATGCTGCAACCGCAGGGTGTAAAAGTATTATTTAATGAATTTGAATGGGCAGTCTGCCTGCCGTTGAGAGCGTCTATTATAGCGGGCCTTGCGATTAAATGTCGCGTCTATCTGTAAAACTTAGCAGACTAAATTTTAATGCAGGTTACTTGAGCGCCGTTCGCCTTGTGAGAGAATAATTGGCATACTGCCACTCTGTTTTTATCTGCCACAGAAAGTTTTGGGTCGTCATGCAAGCCATTCCCTTTACACTCCGCCCTTATCAGCAAGAAGCCGTAGACGCCACGCTGCAGCATTTTCGACGCCACGATGCGCCTGCCGCTATCGTACTGCCTACCGGTGCGGGGAAAAGTCTGGTGATTGCCGAGCTGGCAAGGGTTGCCCGAGGGCGCGTATTGGTGCTCGCGCACGTCAAAGAACTTGTGGCGCAGAATCACTCGAAATATCTCTCTTACGGACTGGATGCCGATATTTTTGCCGCTGGGCTAAACATCAAGCAAAGCCAGGGGAAGGTGGTATTTGGCAGCGTACAGTCGGTTGCGCCCAATCTGGATAAGTTCGACAGCGCATTTTCTCTGTTGATTATCGACGAATGTCACCGCATCAGCGACGATGACAACAGCCAGTATCAGCAAATTATTACTCATCTGCGCAGTCAAAATCCGCGTCTCAGATTATTGGGACTGACCGCCACGCCTTATCGCCTCGGTAAAGGCTGGATTTATCAGTTTCACTATCAGGGTATGGTGCGCGGTGATGATAAATGTCTGTTTCGCGACTGTATTTACGAGTTGCCGCTGCGCTACATGATAAAACATCAGTTTCTGGTACCGCCGGAGCGTCTAGATATGCCGGTGGTGCAGTATGATTTCAGCCGCCTGCAGCCCAACAGCAATGGGCTGTTCGCCGAAGCGGATCTCAACCTCGAACTGCGTCAGCAGGCGCGCATCACGCCACACATTGTTAATCAGATTGTAGATTTTGCAAAAGATCGCAAAGGTGCGATGGTTTTCTGTTCGACGGTGGAGCACGCAGGCGAAGTATTCAAACTGCTGCCCGCCGGAGAGACGGCACTGGTGAGTGCGCAAACGTCAGCCCAGGACAGAGACCAGTTAATTAACGCATTTAAACAGCAAAAATTGCGTTATCTCGTTAACGTTTCGGTGCTTACTACCGGCTTTGATGCGCCGCACGTTGATTTAATTGCTATTTTGCGCCCTACCGAGTCAGTGAGTCTTTACCAGCAAATTGTGGGCCGAGGGCTGCGACTGGCACCGGATAAGACCGATTGCCTGATCCTTGACTACGCAGGCAATCCGCACGACTTGTTTACCCCTGAAGTAGGCAGTCATAAACCCGCCGGTGACAATAAACCGGTGCAGGTTTTTTGTCCCGCCTGCGGCTTCGCCAATATTTTTTGGGGAAAAACCACGGAAGACGGCACTGTTATCGAACACTTTGGACGCCGCTGTCAGGGCATTCTTGAAGATGATGAAGACAATCGCGAGCAGTGCGATTTTCGCTTTCGCTTTAAAAGCTGCCCACACTGCGGTGCGGAAAACGACATTGCTGCCCGCCGGTGTCATCAGTGTCAGGAAATATTGGTCGACCCCGACGATATGCTCAAAGCGGCACAGCGGCTGAAAGACGCTCTCGTGCTGCGCTGCGGCGGTATGAGCCTTGAAGCCGGCAAAGATGACAAAGGCGAATGGTTAAAAATTACCTATTACGATGAGGACGGCGCGAACGCCAGCGAACGCTATCGCCTGCAAACGTCGGCCCAGCGAACGGCCTTTTTGCATAACTTTATGCGCCCGCATCAGCGCGCACCTGGCGTTGAACTGGTGTGGAACAGCGCGGCAGATATCATTGCCCAACAGGCGCTACTGCGGCATCCCGATTTTGTTGTCGCGCGTATGAAAGGCAGGTTCTGGCAAATTCGCGAGAAGATCTTCGATTATCAGGGCCGTTTTCGCCGTGCCCACGAGCTGCGAGGTTAGCGGTTTAAGACATATTCAGGGATTAATCATTTGCCGTGCGGGTGATACTTCGGTAACATACCGCCCGCTTTCGCCATGTGCGAAGCGAAGATCTATCACCTGTTGCTGGGTCGCCTGTAACAGTAATTTTCTTATTAAGAGAAAAATCATGACTACTATTAATGCACAAGTACGTACTGCGCAGGGTAAGGGTGCGAGCCGCCGCCTGCGCGCAGCAAACAAATTCCCAGCTATCGTTTACGGTGGCTCTGCTGAACCTATCTCTATCGAGTTGGACCATGACTCTGTAAAGAACCAGGAACTGAAAGCGGAATTTTACAGCGAAGCAATTACTCTGGTTATCGACGGTAAAGAAACCAAAGTTAAAGTTCAAGCTGTACAGCGTCACCCGTTCAAGCCAAAACTGGCTCACATCGACTTCGTTCGCGTTTAATCGCAAACTGAGTAGATGCGCATAGGGACGCCTACGCGAGAACAATAAAAAACGCCGCTTAATGCGGCGTTTTTTATTGTCTGATTTTGGTGAAACTCAGCTGTTACCGCTGCCAGAACGACGCTGCAACTGGTCACGCAGGTTCGGCGGCGTGCCTTTAATCGTCAACGTATCAGTCGCCGGATCCCAAAAGATTCGTTCGCCCATCAGCATGGCGTCGAAGTTGATACTCACGCCCCCGCCGCTGCCGGCAAACTTAGTCAACTGACGCAGCGTACTGCGGTCGGCTGGGAAGCTCTCTTCCAACTCATAACCCTGATCGGTCGAAAATTGTTTAAAGTCTTTATCGCCCAGCGGCGGCAACTCCTGCGCCAGCTCCTGCAATTCAATCTCTTCACCCGCCTGCAACTGATCATTGCAGTAGGTATACACCTGCTGACGGTAGTTCTGTCGTTCATTCTTATCTAGCTGCGCTTGTGCGCAGTAGTCATCAACGGCCTGCAACAGCCCGCGGTTTTGCGCCTTGGTATCCAGACCCACTGAAGCACCGAGAAAATCCATAAAGAAGTCAGAGACTTTACGGCCTACTCGGCCCTTGAGGAACGTCAGATAACGCGTTGATTCCGGGTTAGTTTCCCATTCGGTCAGATCAATACGCGCCACGATATCGGCGTGGTTGATATCGAGATAATGAATGCTGCTCACGTCAAGCTGCTCGTTTACGCGCATGCTGCTGCGGCTGCTCAGCACGGCAACCAGCAAATACTCGACCGCCAGAAAACGATAGTGGCAGAACAGCACAACGCCGCCTTCGGCAAAAGGATATTTCGCCAGCTCGTCGCGCAGACGACCGGTCGCGGCACGACTAAATCCGAGAAAATCTTCGTCACCCTGGCGACAGCCGCGCAGCGCAGTGGCCAGCTCGCTGTCTTCATTAAACAGGCCATAAGCTTTGTTCTTGGCGCTGTAAACACGATGAAGCTCGGCCATCATCTCTTCAACCGCCGCATTCGGGGTTAAAAGGGTATCGCGCAGCACAACATCCAGCGTCTGCTCGTCGCGTTTATTCAACTGGTGTAGAGCAATTTGCTCGAGATCCAGACTCATTTGACCATCTCCTGTTCATTTAGGGTATTCCCCTGCGCCGCGTATTCAAACACTGAAGCGCACCTGCTGCAAGCCATTACCCGTACACTCGAAACCTCTGGTAACAGGGGCAGACACTAACCCAGCGTTATTAACGTTATAAAAATGCGGAAACTCATGCCGCGATAAGTTAAGATATTGGACTTTGTAAAGCTTTGAGCACATTAATCTATGCCACAATCATCCCGTTATAGTGACGAACACGTTGAGCAACTGCTGTCTGAGTTAGCCACCGTTCTGGAAAAACACCGCGCGCCAACCGACCTTTCTCTAATGGTTTTAGGCAATATGGTGACTAACCTTATCAACACCAGCGTCGCTCCTGCTCAGCGTAAAGTTCTGGGACGTTCGTTTGCCGATGCCTTGCAAGCATCTATAAGAGAAGACAAAGCCCATTAATTTAATATTTAGCCAAATCCTTTTATGGTGACAAATAGTCCACGCTATCGCGAAAAAGTATCCCAGATGGTTAGCTGGGGGCACTGGTTCGCCCTATTCAATATTCTGCTTAGTCTTGGACTCGGTAGCAGATATCTATTTGTTTCTGACTGGCCCTCCTCGCTTGAAGGCAGGATTTACGCGCTGGTCAGTTGGCTAGGTCATTTCAGCTTTGTCGGCTTTGCCGTTTATCTGCTGATCGTTTTCCCACTGACGTTTGTGGTGATGTCGCAGCGATTGCTGCGATTCCTCTCGGCCATACTCGCCACAACAGGGCTCACGCTGCTGCTGGTAGACACTGAAGTGTTTACCCGTTTCCACCTGCATATTAACCCCGTGGTGTGGGAGCTGGTGGTGAACCCCGGTCAGGCCGAATTGGCACGTGACTGGCAGTTAATGTTTATCTGCGTGCCGATTATTTTCCTGATAGAGATGCTATTTGGCACTTGGGCATGGCAAAAACTGCGCAGCCTCAACCGCCGCAGCTTTGCCAAGCCGTTGGTAGTCCTGTTTATTTGCTGCTTCTTTGCTTCGCACCTGATGTACATTTGGGCTGACGCCAATTTCTACCGCCCTATCACCATGCAGCGCTCCAATCTGCCACTGTCGTACCCGATGACGGCGCGTAAATTCCTTGAAAAGCATGGCCTGCTTGATGCTCAGGCTTATCAGCAGCGTCTAATTGAACAAGGTGATCCTGAAGCGATTTCAGTCGAATATCCGCTGAACACCATCAGTTTCCGTGATAAAGGCAGTAACTATAATTTACTGATGATCGTGGTCAATGGCCTGAATGCCACCACAATGTCGAAAAGTCTGCCGCAGTTGAGCCAATTTGCCAGCAACAATGTGAATTTCACGCATCACTTTAGCTCAGGTAATCAGGATGATACGGGGCTGTTTGGGCTATTTTATGGCATCTCCCCAACCTATCTTGAGGGGATTATAACCTCACGCAAACCGTCGGCATTGATGACCTCTCTTGCTCAGCAAAATTATGAATTTGGCCTGTTTGCCTCCGACGGTTTTAACAGTCCGCTTTATCGACAGGCACTGCTTTCCGACTTCTCACTGCCGCCGGCAACAAGTCAGGACGATGCGCAAACCACCCAGCAATGGGAGCAGTGGCTGAACGCAAGAAGCACACGCCCGTGGTTCTCTTATCTCAGCTTTAGCGGTACCACTGGCGCTATAGCTCCTGGTAAAGACGGTAAAAAATCTTCTGCAGCAACGATCAATCGACGCTATCAGCAAGGGGCCGAGGAAGTTGACCAGCAAATCGCCGAGGTACTCAAAAAGCTCCAGGACAAAGGCATGCTCAGCAATACGGTGGTAGTCATTACCGGTTCGAAGGGCGTTGACCTTAATGCCCAGCAAAACGCGATGGATACAGCACAGATTCAAGTTCCGCTGGTTATCCATTGGCCGGGCACGCCGGCTCAAACGGTAAACAAACTGACCGCCCATGAAGACGTAATGACGACACTAATGCAGCGCCTGTTGCACGTCACCACCTCACCGGCTGACTATTCACAGGGTGAAGACCTGTTTGCCGCACGTCGGACCAACAACTGGGTTTCCAGCAGCAACGACGGCGCACTGGTGATAACGACACCTACGCAGACCATTCGACTGGACAATAACGGCAACTATCACGCCTATGACAGCAATGGCCTTGAGCTTAAAGACCAGCGCCCGGAACTGGGCCTGCTGTTACAGGTGCTGACCAATCAGAAACGATTTGTAGCGAACTAACTGTTTAAAATTGAAGCAGTCGTGAGCACAGCATATTGATTTTAAAGCCCGAATGCGTAGACTGTTTAAACAGAATCGGCATGTAGCGCAGCTTGGTAGCGCATCGTCCTGGGGGGGCGAGGGTCGGAGGTTCAAATCCTCTCATGCCGACCAACTATTGTAGATAGATCAAGGGGTTAATCGAAAGGTTAGCCCCTTTACTTTATGTTTGAAACTGCATAACCCTCTAGCCCTACAAATATTCCCGTTATCAATCTGAACATATTTACTTGCCGATCACTCTGGTGTTTAATGGTTTTTCAGCTAATAAAATCAGGAAGATAACCTAATGTTGAAGAAAGGGATTTTACCTCTCGCCGTTTCTATTTCGCTTGTACTTTCCGCCTGCAACAGTCAACAAACTAGCGTTGACAGAAATGCTCGCCACGTCGCTCAAGAAATTGCACAAAACCACTTTGATCCCAATACTCGTCCTTTAACGGCCGACAATATCAGAGTGATGAAACCCGTTATGCAGCAGTTCTATGATATCGGTAAACGAGATCAGGCTTCTGGGATGACCCCCGTTCAAGCTATGGAGCGTGCCCATTTAATAGGTACAAGCGGCGTAATTCAGGGTGGCGACAAAGCCATGTATGCCGGTCATACCTATACCGTTGATGATCCGATTACGCAGCAACAAATGATTGCTAAAGGCGCAACTGAAGCTTATCTCGATGGTTATAACGGCGTCCCTTAATCGTTAATTGATGCGCTAACTTCCCGACGACACTGAATATCAATGCACCGGCCAAGAGGCAATCACCCAAGGTTGCCTCTTCTGATTAAATCGGCGCTGAATTGCCCATCACTCATTACACCGTGTAGATGCGGATATCATGCTCACGAAAGGCGGAGTAGTACTCGCGGCTGATATTTTCTTCAACCACCATCACATCAATCTGACTGCTGTCGGCGACAACGTAGCGGGCCACGGCCGGAATTTTATCGGCAGTGAGTCCAACAAGGGTTTCATTACACTGACCAATGATGGCTTTTTTAAATTCGCAGTCTGCATAGTCAAACCCCGTTAGACCTGTTTCTGGGGCCATCGCGCAACCACCAATAAACCCTTGATCAAACATTACCCCTTTCAACTGAGTGACGGCGGAAGTCCCCACGCATCCTCCGGAGGCTCGCTGAATCTGCCCTCCCAGCATAATCACTTCAAATAACGGTTTTTTTAACAAAATGACGGCAATCTCCGCAGAGTTTGTCACGACCGTGAGGGCCATATCGGCAGGCAGCGCGTCGGCAATGGCTAAATTAGTCGTCCCGCTGTCGATAAAAATACAGCTGCCGTGCTTGACCAGTTGTGCACATTTATGCGCGATACTGCTCTTTTTATCTCTATTTATATCCCGACGACCAGAGAAATCACCGGCTTCAGGCAATGCTATTACAGCACCGCCATAGACTTTCTTACACACCCCTTTCTTACTAAGCTCATGTAAATCACGACGAATAGTGTGTTCTGACACCTTGAGCTGCGCAGCAAGTTCGTTGCAAACCACCCGGCCACTGTCCAGGAGTATCTGTTTAATGAGGGCTTGTCGTTCCTTAGGGAAAGCTGCATAATCGAGCACGTAAACTCCTAAATAAATAAACACTGAGCAATAAGGAGCATGATCGTGCATCGCTACTGTGTCTGTCAACGTCCCTTTACCGGAGAAGTGTCCTGAAAAATGTTAACCCTGCCTGATATCAACTTTCTCCATCAGCTGGCTGCGCTGGCCGAGCATAAGATTCTCACCCCCTCTCGTCCACGTTATGCAACTGAGGAAGCAGGATCGCTCAACGGTGAATTGCGGGAAGACATACCTCAAGAAATTGAGGAGGAGATAAAAAAACACATTCTTAACGCTTACCCTACCCACGTAGTTCACACCTCTTGTCTGATGCCAGCCTCAGCGAGCAGTGAATTTGAATGGGTTATCAAACAGTTCGCCAGCAAGGTGCAAGGCGTTTCCTGCATCGGCATGTTAATCGGGCTAGCCATCAATGGCGTTACTGAAATGTGCATGTTAAGTCATCCTTTTACCCGTGAACGTTTTTGGTCTGACGGTACGCCGACGCGAATCTTCAGTCCGATGGGCGAATTTACGCTGTCAACTCGCCAGAATATTCGTTTGGATCAGGCAATTCTGCATATCAATACCGACTTTGATTTCACAACCGGCAGCGGTTGGGTTAAAGAAATACGCCAGCGGGTATTAGTGACACGCCAGGGCGACCCTTATTACGCCATGGCGATGTTGGCAACGGGTTACCTTGATATTTGCATCATTGCGGCAGAGTCGATCGCCGAATTTATGCCTGCGCTTATTCTGATACAGAATGCCGGTGGCCTTTTCACGGTTTATGAAAGCCGCCTGCCCGGTGCCAGCAATATGATCATCGCCAGCGGATCGCAGGCCGTGCACCAGCATATTTTGCAATTACTGATGCCTATAACTTGAGCATTTAAGCTTCAATAACTCACCAATTAGAGATTTAAGATGAATGAAAAGATAGCGACGAGATGTGTATTTTTTATTGCCGGTTTGGCCACATCATCATGGGCGGCAATGGTGCCCTTCGCCAAAATGAATACCGGTGTAAACGACGCACTGCTCGGCGTGCTGTTATTGTGTTTGGGCGGCGGAGCCATTATTTCTATGCCATTAGCCGGACTATTATCCTCCCGCTTTGGCTGCCGAAAGGTCATTTCCTGCGCGGTAATTATTATTCTGCTGTCGATGCCCTTTTTAATTCTGGCCAATAATCCCGTCATTCTAGGTCTACTTTTGCTTATGTTTGGCGTTGGCGTTGGGCTGACCGACTGCACGATGAATATTCAGGCCATTTTGGTGGAGAAAAATGAAAATACGCCACTGATGTCGGGATTTCACGGCATGTATAGCGTGGGGGGCATCGCAGGCGCGGGGCTGATGACCAGTCTGATGAGTCTGGGGTTCAGCATATTCATCTCAACGCTCATGGTGGCAGTCGTGGTCTGCGTGCTGATCACTGTCAGCTTTCGTCATTTACTGTCGTATGCCAATCCGGCAGAAGGCCCGGCCTTTGCCATCCCGAAAGGAGAGGTTCTGCTCTTGGGCGTGATTTGCTTTATTGTTTTCCTTGCCGAAGGGACGGTGCTCGACTGGAGCGCTGTTTATCTGGTTGAAGTCAGAAACGTAGCCGATTCTCTGGGTGGGCTTGGCTTTATCTGCTTTGCCACGGCAATGACCGTCGGGCGTCTTGGCGGTGATGCGATTATAAAACGCTTTGGTCAGCTTCGCGTGGTGGTGTACGGCGCCATCATGGCCTTCATTGGGTTTTGCTTAATATTTACCTCCGACGCCCTCCCTCTTCTGCTAACAGGCTATCTGCTGATTGGTGCGGGTTGCGCCAATATCGTACCCGTGATGTTCAGCCAGATAGGCAAACAGAAAAGCATGCCGCAAAGGGTCGCCGTACCTGCCGTTACCACTCTGGGCTATATCGGCGTGCTGGCTGGCCCGGCATTGATCGGCTTTATTGCTCACCACAGTTCATTACCGCATGCCTTTGTTTTTGTGGCGGCGCTAATGGTGGTGGTTTTAATGCTCAGCATTATTTTGAACAAAAATATGAAAATCCGAGGAGACGCTTAACATGAAAATCGCACACATTGCTTTATGGACCTCGAGTCTGGAAACGCAGGCGCGTTTCTGGGTCAATTTTTTCGACGCAGAGATTAACGAGAAATACAGCAGCCAGACCAATCTGGGGTTTGAGTCCTATTTTGTAAAAATAGCGGACGACATTGCCGTAGAATTAATGACCAAGCCAGGGCTTACCGAATGGCTGCCTGATAATAGCACCTGCGGATGGGCGCACCTGGCAATATCAGTGGGTGGGAAGGATAAGGTGGATGCTCTGGCAAGAAAGGCTGAAGCACTCGCAATTCTGGTCTCTCGCCCGCGTACCACTGGCGATGGTTATTACGAGGCAGTGATTAAAGACCCCGATGGAAACTTGATTGAAATTGTCGAATAGGCTGTGTTTTTGATAGCAGCGCATGATTACCCGCCCTCAACGATGCTATCTTGGACAGCTCGGATTATGTCAGCATCCTGGACGAGTTCGAAGACGTGTGGGAGCGCGGTAAACATGACAGCAAAGCGCTGACAAAACGTTTAATGAAATTGATACTGCCCGTTTGAACGAAATGAGCGCAAGATAAATACATATAATTATCAATAAAATAGGTTGTTTTGCATGCCAGATAACTCACGCATTGAAAGTTCAACGCCTAAGGCTGTTCCTTCTGTACCGCTACGCTGGGGGATTGTTGGAGTCGGTAACATCGCAGGACGATTCGCGCAGGGGCTCAATTTTGTGCCAAACACTACGCTGACAGGCGTGTGGGCGCGTCGCGAAAGCGAAAGTGCAAGATTTGCCGCGCAGTATTCAACCCAGGCATTTGCGACTTTTGAGGAAATGGTTAACAGCATCGACGCACTTTATATTGCGACCCTGCAAGACAGCCATGCGGACTATGCGCTGCGGGCTTTCGCAGCAAAATGTGCAGTGTTGTGTGAAAAACCCGCCGCCGTCAGTGCCAAAGCGCTTAAAAAGATCCAGGACGCCGCCATTGAAGCTAATGTACTGTTTATGGAGGCAATGAAACCGCCATTTTTCCCGCTTTTTCAACGTTTAACCCAACAGCTCAACGATGAGCCTATTGGTGACATCAAATTCGTTCGTGCAGGCAGCTCAATCCCCGACGCGCCAGAGAATCATCCCTCCTTTAAATTAGAATTAGGCGGCGGATCATTATTAAACATCGGCATCTATGAAGCCTTTTTGGCCATTTACTTCTTGGGCAAACCGCTGAAAGTGCAGACATTGGGCCGAGTCGGCGAATCTGGCGTCGATATTTTTGCCAGCCTTAATGTATTGCACGAAAAGGGTATTTCCCAATTATTCAGCGGGCTGGATGTAGACGGTAAAGGTGATGCCGTGATAGCCGGTACGAAGGGAAGCGTAACAATACACGAAAACTGGTGGAATCCGTCTCGCGCCACCGTTCACTATGTTGGAGGTCGCGTGGTGGAGCTTGACGTGCCTTTCGAAGGCGGCGGTCTGAACTACGAAACCGACCATTTCTGTGAATTACTGCGTCAGGGGGCTACCGAAAGTCCAATAATCAGCCATGCGCTTTCACAGCAAATGATATCTATCCTCGACGTAGCTCGTGAAGCGCTAGGCGTGGTATATCCTTGTGCTATCGATCACACTTTTGAATAGTAGTTTCAATAGAAATGGAGTTGAGCGCCTGAAAATAATCATAATGTCACACGGTGTATCACTGCCGTTGGCCTCAACTTGACAACCTGAACAAAGAGATAGATGAATGTTTAACCATAAAACCGTATCGACATTTAATTCTCTTGAGAACAAAGTTTATAACTACGTCATAAAAAATTTGAACACCGTTATTTATATGACCATAAGAGAGTTGGCGGTTAATTCTGAAGTATCCACCGCTACAGTATCGCGCTTTTGTAAGAAAATGGAATTCGAAGGTTATTCCGAATTCAAGGCTTATTTAAAACTCTATCTCGAGCAAGAGAAGAAAATACATCTCCCACACGGCGCGGATGAAATACTCAGTTTCTTTAAAAGTATAAATAACGATGATTTTGACCAACTGATTGACAATGCGGCAGAACATATTGTTGCCGCAGAGCGTGTCATTTTCGTCGGCGCAGGCAGCTCAGGAACGCTGGGCAAGTATGGTGCGCGGTTCTTCTCCAACATCGGCAAGTTCAGTAATCACATTGATGATCCTTACTATCCGGTAACGACCGACATGTACAAAAATGCAGTTGCCATCGTGCTTTCCGTGTCTGGAGAAACGCCGGAGATAATTAAATTAGCCAAGCAATTTCTTATTCACCACTGCAAGGTCATTAGTATCACCAGTAATAACCAATCAACACTGTCAAAAATGGCAGACTTTAACGTTTCCTATCACGTATCCAGACTGTTAATAGAGAATGAATACGATATTACGACTCAGGTACCGGTTATATATATACTTGAATCGATCGGCAGGAAGCTGGTAAATAAAATTTCCGTTTAACGTCACAGGGCGTTTCGGATATGTCACAAGTTACATCCGTTGAATATTGTTATCGCGTGACATTGGTTGCTTCTTTTTCTACCATTCGTTTTGAATATTTAAGCACTTTTGACTTAAATTAAACCAATCGCAATGGAAGACACCTCATGGCAATTAACTATGCTGAATCGGCGAGAGAAATCGTCAACTTGATCGGTGGCGATAATAATGTGATTAGCGTCACACATTGTGCCACAAGATTAAGATTTATTTTAAAAGATAATTCGCAGGTTGATAAAGACACATTAAAACGAGTTAAAGGTGTAATAACGGCCGTCGAGGCCGGTGGACAATTACAGGTTGTCATTGGCAACCACGTCGGGGACGCTTACCGTGAAGTGCAAAAGCTGTTAAATATTGATGAAAGTGTGGCCGTGACCGCGCCGAATGTCGGTATCGTCAATCGCCTGATGGACATTATTTCCAGCATTTTTGCACCGTTCCTCTACCCATTGGCTGCCTGTGGCGTTTTACAGGGCATAATTTCTCTTTTTGCCGCCCTCGGCTGGGTCGATCCGGCCAGCGGTACCTATCGCATACTTAATTTTGTTTCGTGGACAGGTTTCACATTTTTGCCGGTGATGGTCGCCTTCACCGCGGCGAAAAAGTTTAACGTTAACCCTTTCACGGCCGTCATTGCCGCCTGTGCGCTGGTTTCGCCCGACTACCTCAGCATGCTGTCGGCCAACAAGATCCTGATGGCCAATTCCGCCGACCCTGCCATGCAGGCGCTGATGAAATCGGCGGTAGAAAACCCGGACATCGCCAAAGTATTGGTCGAAGTTGCCGGCATTCCGCTTAACGCCGCTCCCCTCACCTTCCTTGGGTTGCCGGTTGAATACCTGAGCTACACCTCATCGGTGATACCTATCATCTTGATGGTGTGGATCATGTCTTACGTGCAGCGATTTTTTGAGCGCATTCTGCCGCTGGTTATTCGCAATATGTTCACGCCAATGTTTTGCCTCGCCATTATGGTGCCATTAACGCTGCTGGCGTTTGGTCCGGTGGGCAACATGATTGGCGGCGCAATCGGCGGAGTCTACAACACGCTTTACCACCTTAGCCCGTCGATTGCCGGATTTGTGGTCGGTGGCGCCTGGATGCCGCTGGTTACGCTGGGCGTTCATTGGGGGATTACGCCGGTCACCGTAGGCAATTACGCCACGTTAGGGTATGACACCTTCACCGGCCTTCAGGCCTCCGCAGTCTTTGGCATGGCTGGCGCGGTGTTTGGCGTGTATCTGAAATCAAAAGACGATGAAATGAAACGCCTGTCCCTTTCCGCTGGCCTGACGGCGCTGTTCGGCATTACCGAGCCTGCAATTTATGGTGTTGCGTTGCGACTGAAAACACCGATGATTTGCGGTTGTCTGGCGGGCGCGATTGGCGGTGCCGTTGCGGGCGCTTTTAATGCGGTTTCATGGAGTTACTGCATTCCAGGTATTGCCGTGCTGCCGGTGTTCTTCAAAGAAGGTCATATGACCCAATTCCTCGGCTTTATTTTGTCTATCTGCGTCGCCTTCTCGCTGGGGATTGTATTTACCTGGCTCGGCGGATTTAAAGAAGACATTCCTGCCGAGAAACGCGTCGCTGCTGCGACGAACGCGGCCTGATCGACTACCGAAAGAAGTGAGTTATGAAAAATAAATTATCTAATGATTTTATGTGGGGTGGCGCAGTCGCGGCACACCAGGTTGAAGGCGGCTGGGATCAGGGCGGCAAAGGACTCAGTATTGTTGACGTTTTAACCAGCGGTTCGCACGGCGTAGACCGCGTAATTACCGATGGTATTAAAGAGGGCCTGCGCTACGCTAACCATGAAGCGTCTGATTTTTATCATCATTACCGCGATGATATCGCGTTATTCGCCGAGATGGGTTTCAAATGCTTCCGAACGTCGATTGCCTGGTCGCGCATCTTCCCAAACGGTGACGAGCTGGAGCCAAATGAAGCAGGCCTGAAATTCTACGACGACATGTTTGATGAACTGCTCAAACATAATATCCAGCCGGTGGTCACGCTGTCGCATTTTGAAATGCCTAACCATCTGGTCACCGAATACGGTGGCTGGAAAAACCGTAAAGTTCTGGACCTGTTCGTCAGATTCAGTGAGGCGGTTATCAAGCATTTTGAGCATAAGGTCAAATACTGGATGACCTTTAATGAGATAAACAACCAGCGTAACTGGAAAACGCCGTTGTTTGGATACTGCTGCTCGGGGGTAGTATTTACCGAGGAAGAGAACCCTGAAGAGTGTATGTATCAAGTTTTACATCACCAATTTGTGGCAAGTGCGCAGGTGGTCAAGCTGGGGCATGACATCAACCCGAGTCTGCAGATTGGTTGCATGATTGCCATGGTTCCACTCTATGCCTACTCCTGTAATCCAGACGATGTCATGTACGCGCAAGAAGCTATGCGCGAGCGTTTTTTGTTTGGCGATGTGCATATGCGCGGCTACTACCCTTCTTATATTTTGAAAGAGTGGCAGCGTAAAGGCTATCAGATTGCCATGCATGCCGATGATGACAAAACGCTGCGTGAAGGCTGTGCTGATTACATCGGCCTGAGCTATTACATGAGTAATGCCGTCAGCAGCGCCGAAGCGGGGACCGGCTCTGCGTTATCTGGTTTTGAAGGCAGCGTGCCTAATCCTTACGTGAAGGCCTCGGACTGGGGATGGCAGATTGACCCGGTCGGGCTGCGCTATGTGCTCAATATTTTGTATGAGCGTTATCAGAAACCGCTGTTTATCGTTGAAAACGGATTTGGTGCTATCGATGTGAAAGATGATAAGGGGCAAGTAAACGATGATTATCGTATTGCCTACCTGCGTTCGCACATCGAGCAGATGAAAATCGCTGTACTCGACGACGGTGTTGATGTCATGGGCTACACCCCATGGGGCTGTATCGACTGCGTTTCTTTTACCACCGGACAATATAGCAAGCGCTATGGTTTTATTTATGTTGATAAGAATGACGACGGCACAGGCACCTTTGCCCGCTCGAAGAAAAAAAGCTTTGACTGGTATCGCCAGGTCATTTCCAGCAATGGCGAGATGATGTAAGGTCCTCTCATCGGAGGCGGCGGAATATTTTTATCCGCCGCCGATATTATTCGCCGCCGTAGACATCTTCCCAGGCTGATAATAAACAGCACAATGAGAAATTACGCCGAAAAATCACGCTCCACCTCATTTTATTCACTGATTATTATTTATTTTCTAATGGGAATTTTATTAACACTTCCCCTCTACTTCCAAAATTTCGTAAATAAAATTGTCACTTATCATTGTGACTTTCCTCACAGACTTATAAACCGGTGATTGTGTTCGGCCGCCTATTTTCATTAGCATAGGGATCTGGACGTTATCGGTTTATCCGAGCGAAACCTGACGCGCAATGCATAAATATATATGCATTGCGCGTCAGGTTTTTTTTTGCCTAAAAAAACTCACTAATATGCTTACACTGGGGCAGCAATGAATAATCAGGAACTGGCTGAAAAAATTCTTATCAAAGTGGGTGGCGATAGCAATGTTGCCGAGTTAGTTCACTGCGCAACGCGGCTGCGCTTTACCCTTAATAATAAAAGCAATGTTGACATTGCCGGGCTGGAACAGCTGGATGGGGTCATCACTACGGTTCAGTCCGGCGGACAATTTCAGGTGGTCGTCGGCAATAAAGTCGCTGAAATCTATCGTGAATTAGAGAAGTTTATTTCTCAGGACGACAGTGCTCAGGCTCAGAATAAATCCTCGGATGCAAAGGGACCGCTGATAGGCAGACTGATTGATGTTATCTCGTCAATTTTCACCCCTTTGCTCGGCGCTATGGCCGCATCCGGTATTATCAAAGGCCTGCTGGCAATAGCCTTTGCTAACGGATGGCTCGATAAAAAAGAAAGTTCGGCGGTTATCCTGCAGTCCGCCTCCGACAGCCTGTTTTACTTCTTGCCAATGCTGCTGGCGATTACCGCGGCACGTAAATTTAAAACCGACGTTTTTGTTTCAGTCACATTAGCCGGCGCGCTGGTGTATCCCGATATTGTGGCATTCTTCAGCAATCACAGTGAGGTGAGCTTTTTTGGCCTGCCCGTGATGATGATGAAATATACCGGTACCGTATTGCCCATCATTTTAGCGGTGTACGTCATGTCACTGCTCGATCGTTTAATCAAAAACTATATTCATGAAACGGTCCGTAACGTCATTCTGCCGTTTATTTTGCTGCTGGTAATGGTGCCATTAACATTACTGACTATAGGTCCGGTCGGGGTATTTGCCAGTGAGGCCGTGGCCAGTGTATTTGTCAAAATATTTAGTTTTAATCCGATTATTGCCAGCGCACTCTTCGCCGCAGGCTGGCAGGTGTTTGTTATTTTCGGCATGCACTGGGCCTTCACACCGGTGATTATTAATGAAATAAGCGTGTTGGGGAAAAGTACGCTCAAGGCCGCGACCGTCCCTGCCGTTTTTGCTCAGGCGGGTGCCGTATTGGCCGTGCTGCTGAAAACCAAGAATAAAAAACTGAAGACGCTGGCCAGCGGTGCCTTTGTTTCCTCAATATTTGGCATCACCGAACCCGCGGTCTATGGCATAACCCTGAAGCTGAAAAAGCCGTTTATATGCGCGGTCGTGGCGTCGGCCGTCGGCGGTGGCATCGTCGGTTATTCAGGCAGCGGCGCTATTTCACTCGGCATTCCAAGCCTGGTCACATTGCCTATTTTTTACGGCGATGGATTTATCGGTCTGCTTATCGGTATCAGCGTCTCCTTCGTACTTTCAGCGGTATTAACTTACCTCGTCGGCTTTGAAGACCCGATTGAAGAAGCACCTACGCCGGTGAATAAAGAGGTCGAGTTACAGCCGATTGGCAATGTGCCTTCCCCCGCTCGTGCAATGAACGCCATCACGGCGGAGCAAATTTGGGCACCGGTCAGTGGAAAAGTGATCCCGCTGGAAAAGGTCAATGACAATGTCTTTTCATCCGGCGTCGTCGGCAGTGGCGTCGCTATAGAGCCACTCTGCGGACACATTGTTTCCCCCATCAATGGAACCGTGGTTTCAACTTTTGCCAGCGGTCACGCCATGCACCTGCTGTCAGACAGTGGCGCAGAAGTGCTCATCCACATTGGGCTAGACACCATCAAGCTCAAGGGGCAGTTCTTCAAAATGCGGGTCAGTGAGGGCCAGCGTGTCACCCAGGGTGAACTGTTGGTGGAATGTGACCTCGAGGAAATTCGTCATGCCGGATATGACACGGTTATCCCGGTCATTGTCACTAATCCTGAAAGATATCAATCCATTAAACATCAGCAGACGGAGCGCACGGAATCGGGCGCGGTGTTACTGTCACTTTCATAAATAGAATGGGAGCAAATATGCGCTATAAAAACCTCAAACCTTTTCCTGATGATTTTTTCTGGGGAGCCTCAACCTCAGCCTATCAAGTCGAAGGCGCATGGAATACCGACGGCAAAGGCCCCTCAGTTATTGATGCACGCAAGGAATATCCTGAGGGCACGACGGACTTCACCGTCGCCAGCGATCATTATCATAAATATAAAGAAGATATTGCCCTTTTGGCTGAAATTGGCCTGCGCGCCTACCGTTTTTCAATAGCCTGGACGCGCATCATCCCTGCCGGTGAAGGCAAGATAAATCAGGCGGGTATCGACTTTTATCACCGACTGATTGATGAAATCAGAGCACAAGGCATGGAGCCGATTGTCACCTTGTATCACTTTGATCTTCCGCAGGCACTGATGGAAAAAGGCGGCTGGCACAATCGCGTTACGGTCGACGCCTTCGTCCGCTATGCCGACGTGGTGTTTGATGCGTTTGGTGACAAGGTCAAGTATTGGTTGACTATAAATGAGCAAAACCTGATGATTTTACAGGGAAATGCGCTAGGTACCGTTGACCCCAAAGTCCAGCACGACAAGAAAAATCTCTACCAGCAGAATCATCATATGATGGTGGCTCAGGCGCAGGTGATGTCTCGGCTGCATGAAAAATACCCGTCATCTAAAATTGGACCCGCTCCAAATATTGCCCTGATTTATGCGGCAACGCCAAAGCCTGAAGACGTTTTGGCCGCCGAAAACTACAACGCTATCCGTAACTGGCTTTATTTGGATATGGCGGTGCACGGAAAATATAACCATCTGGCGTGGGCCTATCTGCAAGAAAAAGGTCTGCTTCCTGACATGCAGCAGGGGGATGAGGCGATATTGGCGGCAGGAAAGCCGGACTACCTCGCCTTTAACTATTACACCACGCAAACGGTTGAAGCCAGTCGGGGCGACGGGCATGACGAAGTCGTTCGCGGGGGCAATAAATATTTGAAGTCGGGCGAAGACGGCGTTCATCGCGGGGCAGCAAACGACTATTTACCGCGCACCCAATTCGGCACCGAAATTGATCCCGTGGGCTTTCGCAATACGCTACGCGCCATTTATAGCCGCTATAACCTGCCGCTGCTAATAACCGAAAACGGCATTGGCGCGTTTGATAAATTGGAGAAAGACGGCACCATTAATGACCAATACAGGATTGATTATCTGCAGGCGCATATTCACCAAATGCAGTTGGCCATTACCGACGGCGTGGAGGTCCTGGGGTATACGCCATGGTCAGCAATAGACCTGATTTCCACTCATCAGGGCTGCGCCAAGCGCTATGGTTTTATCTTCGTTAATCGCGATGAGTTTGACCTTAAAGACCTGAAACGTATCAAGAAGAAAAGCGCTTACTGGTATGGTGAGCTGATAAAAAACAACGGCCTTAGTCACCATGCCTGAGTGAACAACAGTGTGATGCCGCAGGGCATCACACGCCACCCCGATTTATTACCGGTAAGCGTGCCATGAAAATAATAAAAGTATTAAGCAACAATGCGATTGTGGTAGAAAACCTGCAGGAAGAAACGCTTGTGGCATTGGGTCGGGGAATTGGTTTTGGCAAAAAGCCGGGAGATGCGGCTGATCCCGCGCTGTTTGAAGCGCAGTATCTTGAGAAAAATGACGATGTCACAAATTCATGGCGCCAGCTGTTCAGTAATATCCCCGATGAAATCATTCAAACGTCGAGAAAAATAGTCAGCAATATAGAGCGCACATTCGCCATAGCCTCACAGCTGTCTCTTATTCTGGCATTAAGTGACCATATTTATTACGCCATAACCCGCGCCAGTAAAAACCAGCTGATTCGTAATCCTCTGGCCTGGGATATCCAAATTTTCTATCCCGAAGAGTACGGCATGGCGAAAGAGGCGATTGACTTAATTAACCGGTCGATGTCAGTCACCCTTCCGCAGGAGGAAGCCGGGTTTATTGCCTTGCACATCGTTAACTGCCGGCACAGTGGCAACATGCACGATACGATGCACTCCGCAAATCTGATTAAAGATATACTGAATATTATAAAGCTGTACCTGCGCATAGAGTTGAATGAAAACTCATTAAGCTTTCAGCGCATCGTCACCCATCTAAAGTTTTTCTCAATGCGTATGATGAATAACAGCCCGTTCTCACTCGACGACGCGTCGCTTTATGTCGACATTAAGGAAAAACTGCCTACATCCTATCGCTGCACGGAAAAAATTGAGGGTTGGTTAAATAGCAATCACAACTACACCATGAGTCTTGATGAAAAGATGTTCCTTACTATTCATATTGAACGTCTGCGGACGCCCGCATAAACCCGAGAAACACCGTTAATGTGTGGCATGCCACCCGTATTCGGGGTGACAAACTCCACATGAGTAACCACGGATGATTACCAGCGCTGATGGACCCACGGCGCGATTTTTTCCTGATAGATGCTTTTCAGCGCAATCATTGTTTCGTCAGAAAGTGCAGCGATTTCGCTGGCGCGGGCATTCGCCTCAGACTGCGCTTTGCTTTTCGAGCCGGGAATAACCACGGTGACGTTTTCGTTCATCAAAATCCAACGCAGCGCAAACATCGCCATCGTGACGTCGCCGGTGACAAAACGTCGGATATCTTCGACGGCGTCCAGTGCTACGTCGTAAGGTACGCCGGAAAACGTTTCGCCCTTGTCGAAGGCTTCGCCGTTGCGGTTAAACGCACGATGATCGTCTGCCGAGAAAGCGGTATCAGCACGCATTTTACCCGTTAAAAGGCCTGATGCGAGCGGAACGCGGGCAATAATGCCGACATCACGCCTTTTAGCTTCGTGGAGAAGCAGCTCCGCCGGACGCTGTCTAAAAATGTTATATATCAGCTGGATAGAAGAAACATTGGCAAACTCTAGCGCCTTAAGCCCCTCTTCAACTTTCTCGACGGACACGCCATAGTGGCGAATTTTGCCGGCGGCAACCATGTCATCCATCACGCCGAACACTTCCGGCGTGTAGTAAATCTCAGTCGGTGGACAGTGCAGCTGCACCAGATCCAGCGAGTCCGTTTGCAAGTTTTCTAACGATCGGTCAATAAACTCATTCAGATTTTTCGCCGTATAGCCCTGTGCAACGTGCGGGGAGAGACGTCTTCCCAGCTTGGTGGCAACATAAGGGCGTTCTCCGCCACGCTCATTGAGCACCTTGGCAATAATTTTTTCTGAACGGCCATCGCCATACACATCGGCTGTATCAATAAAGGTAATGCCCGCATCCAGCGCGGCGTGCAGCGCAGCTTCGGCATCCTGCATACTGACTTCGCCCCAGGTTCCCCCAATGGCCCATGCCCCAAACCCAATTTCTGAGACACTCTGTCCTGTGCGACCCAAAATTCTCTGTTTCATGCATTCATTCCTTAAGATTCAACTGACATAACCGGCACTGAAATACTCGTAAACTCAACGCGTTTCGCAATAGCGGAAAAGAGTTCAGCGAGCTTATCGTTTACGCGCGGGGAACACTCGTGATAAAAGATGAGCTACATTCATCCAAACAGTGATTATGATTCATCTTGAATATGCAACGGATTGACTTCGCTGACCTACAGGTTTTCTTGACGGTGCTGCGCTGTAGAAGCTTTAAGCTCGCCGCCATCGAACTGGGGCTTTCATCTTCAGCCGTAAGCCATGCGGTACGTCGCCTGGAAACACGTTTAGATGCAAGATTACTCAACAGAACCAGCCGCGCCGTGTCCTCTACCGCGCTAGGGATGGACTTGGCCGAAAGGCTCGCCGGAGGATTTGATGCCATTTCATCGGCACTTGAGACGATTAATGCACCGGGCCGAGGGCGATTTGGCGAGCTGCGGATCAACGTGTTTGCCGATGCTGCGCATCTGCTTATCACCCCAGCATTGCAGGCATTTTCAGAACGTTGCGCGGACGTCAAACTGACCATTGTGATTGAGGACAGGCCGGTGGATATTACCGCCGAGGGTTTTGATGCTGGCGTGCGCTACGGCCACCTGGTGCCGGAAGACATGATTGCCGTGCCGCTTACCGGCGACCAGCAGTGGATAATTGCCGCTTCACCCGATTATCTCGAGCGCCACGGTACACCTTATACCCTTTCAGACCTCGCGCAGCACAACTGTCTGCAACTGTTGCTAGGAAATAATGCAAGTTTCAGGTGGGAGCTTGGCAAGGCAGAAAACACTGTCACCATGAACGTACCCGGACTGATCTCAATAAAAGATACAGCAACAACGATTTCTGCCGCCAGGGCGGGTTTGGGATTGGGCTATTTTTTGGAATCAAGAATAGAAGAGGAGTTAACTCAGGGAGTATTGGTAAAGGTACTCGGTGACTTCGCCGCCTACGGTGCACCGTTTCATATGTATTACAGCAGCCGCCGACACGGTCATCCCGCCCTCAGAGAGCTTGTAAACATTATTCGCCAGCAACATGGTCTGCAATCACTTCCCGATCTTTAATGTTTATTACGAGGTTAAAATTCGCAACATCTGAAAAGGGTGATCGGTGAAGAATGTGAAAAACCATTAACTGAAGCTAACAAGACAGTCCTGAGATATTTAGAAATAGCATAATTTAAGTTTACTTAAATTATGGCTTTGCGAGCTATACCCCGGCGTTATAATATACCAAACGGGCAATTAATGGGGATCAGTTCATTTTCTCAGCTATAAGGCGCAGCGCGTTTAGGCAATTATGTTTGAACACTTCATTAGAAGCCTTTTCTGCCTCATGCTTAAGCAAGGCCGCAATCTCATGCAGATGTACAGGCCGCTCTGCCTCAAGCAATAACGCTACTGCATAACCTATTACAGCATGGACATCATCCTGGTTCGCTGCTTTTTCATCGACCAATTGTTATCTCCACCTTCCCATTACTTGATGTACATCGGGTTTAACTCATAAATGAATGCCTAGCTTAACGCTTCACATATTTAAAATATAGCCAGTTTATGTCCATCCCCGAAACCGGCTATTTTTTGCACAGCAAACAAAAGCGTTCGCCATTCATTTTGTTAACTTTAATTAAATTTACACATATTAACATTTCGCTCAAAAAAGCGTTAATTATTGTTAGGTCATTGAAAAATCGTTTGCAGATTATTAATTACATTAATATTTACTCAACTCAGAGTGAGTGACAGAGATCGGCATTTTTCACTCCCTCACGCTGACGCTTTACGTCAATTAATCATTTTAGTTGCTAAGGTTAAAAGCAATTAGTTAGCATGTAAATCGATGCGGCTTATGACATCCTTCGCCCTCTTAATAATTATTATAAATTAGACCCTGCGGCCTAAAAGGAAAAAGATGAAGTGTGATTGTATTGTCTTTGGTCACGGTTATAACGGTGCAGTACTGCCTCTCGAATGGCAGGGAGAACGGTTTGTTGAGTTTTATCCCTCGCCGATGACACTTGAAAAGAGATTAAAAGATACTACAAAAAAGGCCCCCCAATTGCAAAGAAAGGAAAAATTCTTGATAACCAGGCACTTATCAAGAATTGACAACTATATCTATCTTTTGGCCCACGCTGAGGATGAACATGTCGAGGATATTGACATTCATATTTTAATGGCCCGCCCTCGACCTAAACCTTTATCTTTCGAAGACTAATTTATGCAATATCCAGCATCATCCCCCTCAAAATTTAAATAGTATTTGATATAACCTAAATCAGTCATATGATAGGCGCTCGCCAGAGGCAGTACCCGGCAAAGTAGTCTGATAAGTTAAACTGATTAGGATTTTGAAGATGGATAAGAAACAAAGAGATATCCTGGCGAAACGTTTTATTCTTGAGGGGAATATTGGCGACCGTATTTACAAGCTAAGGAAAAGCAAAGAACTTACCCAGAGGGAGCTTGCCAATTCACTGCGTGTTTCCCACGTCACCATCTCTCAGTGGGAGAATGGTGAGAGCGAACCTAAAGGAAGTAATCTTATATCCCTTAGCTTTGCATTAGACTGTTCCCCCACGCATCTGATGTATGGGATTGACTTTGATAAAACAGAATCGGAAATCCAACCCAACACATTGTGTATTAGGTATCCGGTATTAACGCACGTTCAGGCTGCGAACTTGGGCGTTCCGTTGGATGTTAATTCATTAAAAAATATAAACTTGTGGTTTGAATCCGATGCCCCTTTAATGGGCGACGGGTTTTGGACTCAGGTCAATAATGACTCGATGACTGCCCCTTTGGGTATTAGTATTCCTGAAGGGACTTATACGCTTTTTGATACCTCGCGTGACGCAGTCAGTGGAGACCTGGTCATCGCCAAATTCCAGGACTCAACGGAGGCGACGTTCAAAAAATATGTTATCGATGCCGGGCAGAAGTATTTGAAAGGGTTAAATCCAACCTGGCCAATGGCGCTTATTAAAGATGATTGCGAGATTATTGGCGTAGCCGTAGAGACCAAACTACGACTTATTTAGGTTGACGTAACGCCAACGTTTCAACGTAAAAAGCTGCCCGCAGGCAGCTTTTTTAACGAGCAAAGAGGCTCATTTTTACAATCAGTTAGGTATTTCGGAGACTTCCTTGACCTCTGATTTATTTATCTGCTGCTTAACCCCGTTGGCATCGGTGTAGCCCAGCAGGCCCGCGTCAGTTTCTTTCGGTTTACCATCACTGATTATCGTACGCGCATCATTAGTATGAATTGCATAGCTGGTACGTGTACACCCCGTCAATGCAGCCAGACACAGCACGGCAGCCATAGGTAAGATGATGAGTTTTTTCATTGACCTCTCCTTCGGATTAATTGTCCAGTTCACTCATGTTACTAATCTGATTACGGTTTATTTGCTCAGTTTTGCCCGTTTGCGCATTTTTATAAGAAACCAGTCCGGTGTCGTTATCAATTTGCGGCTTGCCGCTTGTCACTATCGTTTTTCCATCCGTCGTTTTGATTGCCTGATTTGAAGAGCATCCGGCTACGGTAAATACTGACAGTGAGGTTAGGATAAATACTACTAAAGCTGTTTTTTTCACTAGGTTCTCCTTGAATGTGAAATATTGTCGGCGCCTTTCAAGTATAGACAATTGTTCCTTTCTGGCTTTGTCCGCCGACAAATTCATGATTTACCCCACAAAACGCGGCCTAAATCAGCGCCGCCGTTACTTATAAGATAGCTTCCGAATTCCATGTCCGTTGTGTATTATCAATACGGGCCCATGCTGCCCGCCGCTCGCACCCGACAGGGGATGGTGAAAGCATGTTTATCTCCGAATCGTTCGTCTCTCTTGAACGCCGAGGTTTGGCAATGCGAGTACCAACACGCCTCGGCTACAGGAGGAACAATGTTTTCTATCGATCAGGCCAAACAAATGGCCAAACGACTGCACACGTCACTCACATCGCGTAATCAAGACATCTCTTACTCGGCAGCGCTCGAATTAGTGGCTCAGCAAATGGGTTTTCGAGACTGGAATACCGCCTCTGCGATGCTCGAGCGGCAAGCCCCCTCCCCTGCGATTACTTTCGACAAAACCATTCCGATATTAAGAATGTTTGATGAAACCAAAGCACGTGAGTTTTATCTAGATTTCATGGGTTTTAACGTGGAGTTTGAACACCGCTTCGAGCCGCATCTGCCGCTGTATTTAGGACTGGTCAGGGACGGGCTGCACATCCATCTTTCTGAACACCACGGCGACGCCAGTCCCGGCTCGACGATATTTGTCTCAATGCAAAATATTGAACTGCTGAGGGATGAGCTACAGGCCAAACAGTATGGCTACGGACGTCCAGATATTGTTGAACAGGACTGGGGAAAGGTTCTCGAAGTTTATGATCCGTTCGGCAATCGAGTTCGTTTCTGCCAAAGTTAAGAGGGCATAAGCCTCAACGGGGAAACTGCCTTACCTTTCTCCCCGTTGAGCTTTTTACAATTAACGAGCGTGTTCTGACTTACCCAGCGCGTAGGCAGCCGGTAAATCAAGACGCTGCCAGAAGGCCTGCTCAGGCGTAGTGCCTGAAAGCGGATAGCCAGCCGGTAGTGCGGTTTTCACCATCAGCTGGCGAAGCTGGGACGTAGAAACCTTTGGCAGAGCCGCATGCAGCAACACTTCAGCTCCTTTTGGCACAGTAAGCTGCGATGCCGCCTGCTGTTTCGGCAGGTTGTAACTCATGGTGAAACGATAAAACGCCTTCATGTCGGCAGAACGATAAGGGTCATCCTTGCCTGCGGTTTTGGCGCACTCGGCAAGCGAGGTTCCACACTCTTTCTCCAACGCGGCGCGCAGTTGATCTTTGGCCTCGTTAAACAAAACCACATAACGCGGATCGTTGAGATAGTGCGCAACGTTGCGCTGGGTGATCATCCTGGAGCCCATAATATCGAGCGGGTAATGCACCCCGAGCACAATGCGTGAGTAGCCGTAACGCGCACCACGCTCCACCAGAGAGTCATAGCGCTCGGGTATCATTTGGGCCATCAGCAGGGCGTCGGTGTAGCCAGTATTCGTGTGCCCACTTGGAAAAGAGCCGCCGTCGGCGGTATAGGGCTGATTATCTTTAACGACCGTATCGTCAGGCACTAAATGAATGGTATTACCCTTTATAAGGAACGGTCGGGCATAGTTAAAGTGTTTTTTAGCGGCACCGGTGCTGACTTCACTGGCCTTGATAAGCGCCGCAGCTTTGCTGATTTCGCCTTTGTCATACGCCGTTAAGAAGGCTTTACCCAAGCGTGGACCCATGGCATCGGCCAAAAAATAGAGATAGCTGATGCCTTCGGCGTCGGCAAGTGCCTGATGACGCATCCCCTGCGTGGCATCACGATTAATCGCCGTAACGGTCTCGAGGCTGGCCTTCAGCGTTGAGTCCGGCAGCTTGCTAAAACCAGACAACAGTTCTATTCCAGCCTGCTGATTGGCCTTGGTCTGAAAGTCATAACCGCTGGCTTTCAGCCATGCGCCGTCGGCCTGAGTACTATTTTGCCTGGCCTTCTCCAACTGCCCGCGAGTCAGCGATGCGGCACTGCCTTTCAAGGCGTTGATTTCCGCCTGCAGTGACTGAGCCTCCAGCGCGTTAAACGCCTGACTGGTTGAAGCCGGAGAGGTGCCGTTCGCCAACGAAGCCGCCTGTGGCAATGAAACCGCCTGTGCCTGCTGAGCGAGCAGCAAAGTGGCCGCAATGAGCGATAACCGAATTTTCATTAACTTTCCCTTATAATCAAATCATTAGCCTGTAATAACTCAACGCTAGCACCGCTGTATGACATTTTTATTGCAAAAACATCTTTGGAAGGCTCACGACGGCGGTAATTTCGTTACTCATTGCATGTTGCCGCCACGGTCCGCGCGCTTGCCACCCGCAGGGGTTTACATTAGGTTAGTGATTCATGGGAATGCCAAAGAGAAAAGCAATGAATTACGTGAAATGGTTCAGTCTGGTTTATATCGTCGTCTTGCTTTTGTCGTTTGGCTATAGCTATGCCAAAGCATCGCAAAGTAAGGGCGATGCCGTGGGGCAAAACTGGTCAACGGCACGTCGCGACTCTGCATTGCTGGCACCCAATCCGACTCAGCTTAGCAATACCGCCATTGTTCAAGTTTATGCGGCCTCTACCTACGGCTGGCGCGGATTGTTTGCCGTTCATACCTGGATAATATTCAAGAAGGCCGGCGAAAATGAGTTCACTCGTTTCGATGTGATTGGCTGGGGCAGCGGCGGAGTGGTTCGCCGTAACTATGCAATACCCGACGGCTACTGGTTCGGTGCTAAACCGACTCTCCTCGTCGACCACCGCGGCGCAGCTGCCGAAGCGATGATCCCGCAAATTCAGGCCGCGGTCGCCCGTTATCCTTATCCACAAACCTATCACGCGTGGCCTGGCCCAAACAGCAACACATTTATTGCTCACATTGGCAGAGAAGTTCCCGCACTTGAGCTGGATATGCCCTCCAACGCCATCGGTAAAGACTATCGTCCTCTGTCCAGTCCCGTGGGATTACCGCCCTCAGGTAAAGGTGTACAAGTTTCTCTGCTAGGCGTTCTGGGCCTAAACGTAGGGGCTCAAGAAGGGGTTGAAGTCAACGTGTTAGGCTTGAATCTTGGCGTAGATTTTAAATCGCCAGGCCTGCGCCTGCCGTTTATTGGCCACGTGGGCTTTGAGGGCTGAGGCGACGCTCGTCCCGCCCTGTTTTTAATCACCTCTCTGAGGCCCGTCTATAATTGTTAATTGCGCCTGCATTAACAGCTTATAGAGGGGCCTGATTCTGATAAATTTATTCAACAAGTTATCAAAAATCTTGCCTTATCATTATTTGTTTCAACGAGGTAGTGTTGTTGCTACACAACGCAACTTTTACGACTGACAGATAAGGGATCAGCATGAGCAAATTCACAACACAAGACGGCACTCAACTCTATTATAAAGACTGGGGTACGGGTAAACCCATCCTTTTCAGCCACGGCTGGCCTTTGGATGCAGATATGTGGGACAGCCAGATGAATTTTCTGGCCGAACGTGGCTACAGAGCGATCGCCTTCGACCGGCGCGGTTTCGGACGTTCCGATCAGCCGTGGACAGGGTATGATTACGATACGTTTGCCGCCGATATTCGTGGGCTTATTGAGCATCTAGACCTGGATGACATTACCCTAGTGGGTTTCTCAATGGGCGGCGGAGACGTAACTCGCTACATTGGCAACTATGGCACTGACCGCATCAGCAGCCTCGTTTTGCTCGGCGCGGTTACGCCTATTTTCATCAAAACTGACGATCACCCAGAAGGCGTTGAAAAGTCAGTGTTTGATGGCATAAAAGACGGATTGCGTAAAGACCGCGCGCAGTTTATCAGTGATTTCGCCACCCCGTTCTATGGCATTAACAAAGGGATGACCGTCTCGGAAGGTGCGCTCACCCAGACGCTGAACATCGCGCTGCTAGCCTCGCTGAAGGGCACCATCGATTGTGTGACGGCATTTTCAGAAACGGATTTTCGCGGCGATATTTCTAAAATCGATGTTCCCACTCTGGTCATTCACGGCACCCAAGACCAAATCGTACCTTTCGAAGCCACCGGTAAGCTGGCGGCTAAAATGATTGCCAATGCCCAGCTCAAAACGTATGACGGTGCGCCGCACGGTTTTGCATTAACGCATCAGGATAAGTTAAATGAAGATCTGTTGGCATTCGTAAAAACGGTCTATTGAGACATCTTAATTTATTAGCCAGCTTGTGCATGTTATCACCGGCCCCCTCTTCTCTACTTTTGTGATATAGGGGGCTTCTTACGTTGTGTATTTATGCTTTTGTTACCTGGCATCATTCTGAGCAGCGTATTATCGTGTAGGCAGTAGTGATGGAAAAGCGCGGCCGCGGCGTGCAGCCCGATTAAATAATATCCGCAGTTTGCCATCAGTTCGTGAAGCGATTTAATCTTTTTTGACAGCAGTGGATTATGCTCGAAAGAAACCGGCATATTAAGCGTGAAAAGTGTCCACACGTCGCCCTTAAAGTATAAAGAGAGCACACCGAGTATGGGGATACTGATAAATAATATATAGACAGTCAGATGCATTAACTCACCGAGCCTGTGCTGCCATACTTTTGGCGCGGGGTTAATTGCGGGCGTAACGTACATCAGTCTAACAAAAACGCGCAGGACCATCATGGCCAGTACGCTGGCACCAAAACTGAAATGCAACAGAGTAAGCCATTGATGTTGAGGAAGGCTTTTAGGAATGTAGCCACGAAGTTCAATAGTGCTATAGGTAGCGGCCACCAGCAGGAATATCAGCCAGTGAAGTGCAATTTGTACGGGTTTATATTTTGTACGCATTAAGGTTTCTCTCAAACGATACTTCGCTTAGCGTATCGTGATGACCTTAACCACACATTAAGAAAGGCAGAGGAGCGGCAGGAAACCCTTAACCCGCCGCAGCAGGTTAAGGGGATAATGCTTAAGATTTTTTGGTCTGAACCCAGAAGCCGTGAATCAGACCTGGGAAATAGCCGCAGATAGTCAGAATGATATTAATAATAAATGCCCAGCCAAAGCCTTTGCCGATTAAAACACCCAGCGGTGGGATAAGGATGGTAAAAAGTATTCTCCAGAAACCCATAATGCTCTCCTTTTCGAGTTTGTCGTTCTTGTTTCATCTTTCTTTTTACACAAATAACGTTAGCCGTTTTATGTTTATTAGACAATAAGAGTTCTCTTGTTTACCGATTGCCTCCCTTCCCTCACGGGATTAGTATTCAGTTATGCAATGATGCAACAAAACACTGATTCGAGAGGAGACGCAGTTGATGAAACAGGAAGTCCTGATACTTATTGTAGCGATTGTGTTTATCGTTATCATTTTTGGCACCGTGATGAGTCTCGCCGTCCGTGCAAAAGGTCTGAAAAAAGCCTATTGGCTGTTGTGCAGTTTTCTCATTGGCATCGGCAGTTTGTCGTTCATCTATTTCCTTTCATTTCCTGAGCCGTCCATGCCCTCCAACAGTAATATGGCGGGTGAAATGCCACCGGAGTTAGGCTTTGCAGGTTTCATCACCCGCACGGGAATTGCCGCCGCTCTGCTCGGTTTTTTGGTGATGGGACTTTGGCGCCTGGCGGGCCTGTTCAACAAACCAAATTCTCGATAGCTCTCTCAATAAACTCTGAATAAGGGCTTGGCCCCGCGGAGGTTTAACTGTATATTTATCCAGCCAAAAATGTGGCATTGGCTTTTCCGATGAGATAGATAAGATAAGAGAGCGGGCTATGCGGGTTGAACTAAGCTATGACAAAAGAAACGTTGCGGGTATTCCCGGCGCGAGTGAAAAGATAACGCAGGAATTAACCAAGCGGGTTCACCGAATGTTTCCCGATGCGGAAATAAAAGTCAAAGCAATGCAGGCGAACGGCTTGAGTACGCACGGCGCGTCTAAGCAAGAAAAGTCACAGCTGAATCAAATGCTTGAAGAGATGTTTGATGAGGCCGACGAATGGCTCTCTTATGAGTGATCCATTCTTATTTACTTACAAAGCGCAATTGAAATAAACATATCAATACGGTGGCTTATTATAAGATAGCCCTAGAAGATAAAATATTTTAATGACATTGCGAAGTAATAGATGCCAAATCCAAAGAAAAACAGCGCCCAACCCAATTTTTATTCTAAACGTTTCGCGTTGATTTGCTTAGGTATCGTCTGCTGTATGGGGCTGCTTCTGGGACGTGTCGGGTATTTGCAGTTGCTCAATCGCCCGATGCTGGAACGACAAGCCGATCAGCGCTCGCTGCGCACACAAATTATTCCTGCCGGTCGCGGTACTATCGCCGACCGCAATGGCCACCCTCTTGCCCTGAGCGTGGCTTCAAAAGACGTGATTGCCGACCCTTATCGTATTGCTCAGCTGCACAGTGATTTAAACAGCCCAAAATGGCAGTATCTGGCCTCGGCGCTAGATATGCCGCTTTCCCAGCTCCAGCAAATCATCACCGTTGACCCTAAACGTCGCTTTGTGTTCCTCGGCAGAAAAATCGAACAGGGAATTGCCAAAGATATTGGTGAACTGCACCTCGGCGGCATAATTTTACAGCACGACGACAGCCGCTATTATCCTATGAGCGAAGCGGCAGCCAATCTGGTTGGCGTAGTGGGAACGGATAACGAAGGTTTGACCGGTCTAGAGCGCGGTTTCAATACCCTGCTCCAGGGCAAACCGGGTATGCGTGAATTTCGTCAGGACGGTCAAGGC
Source organism: Rouxiella sp. S1S-2 (assembly GCF_009208105.1). Taxonomy (NCBI): domain Bacteria; kingdom Pseudomonadati; phylum Pseudomonadota; class Gammaproteobacteria; order Enterobacterales; family Yersiniaceae; genus Rouxiella; species Rouxiella sp. S1S-2. The sequence continues at coordinate 1,743,279 of NZ_WFKL01000001.1, read as the reverse complement.
AATGTGATCGGCATTCTCAAGGACGTGCCACCCGAGCAGCCGCCGACGGTAAATCTCAGCATCGACAGCTATATTCAATATGTGGTCTATGCCGCGTTGCGAAAAGGCGTGATGCTCAACCAGGCGGACTCCGGCGCGGCAGTCATGGTAGACGTGAACACCGGCGAAATATTGGGGATGGCCTCCTATCCGTCATTCAATCCAAACAACTACGCAGGCGTCGATGCCAAAGACATGCGTAACGTGGCGGTTAGCGACAGTTTTGAACCCGGCTCAACCGTTAAGCCGCTGGTGGTGATGTCCGGCCTCGCACACAATATTATTCGCCCTGACACAGTGCTCGATACCCGCCCTTACACCGTCAATGGCCACTTGATCCGCGACGTTGGACACGAATCGGCACTGACCATTACCGGCGTACTGCAAAAATCCAGTGACATTGGCGTATCACATATTGCTTTGGCAATGCCTGCGCAGGTGCTTGTCGACCAGTATCACTCCTTTGGTCTGGGCAAGCCGACCGACTTGGGCATAGGTGGCGAAAGTGGGGGTTACTTCCCTCTGCACCGCGAACGCTGGGCAGATATCGAACGCGCCACCTTTGCGTTTGGCTATGGCCTGCGCGTGACGCCTCTACAGATTGCTCGTGAATATGCCACCATCGGCTCCTTCGGTATTTATCGTCCATTGTCGATAACTAAAGTCACCCCGCCGGTGCTGGGTACGCGCGTTATGGATAAGAACGTGGTCGAAACAGTAGTACACATGATGGAAAGCGATGCCTTGCCCGGCGGCAGCGGATTAAGCGCGGCGGTTCCGGGTTATCGTCTGGCGATTAAAACCGGTACGGCCGAGAAAATGGGCCCTTCTGGCAAATATGACGGCGGTTATATCAACTACACCGCAGGCGTTGCTCCCGCCAGTAACCCGCGCGTCGCGCTGGTGGTAATGGTGAACAATCCGCAGGCAGGTAAGCACTTCGGCGGATCGGTAGCCGGTCCAATATTCGGTGAAATTATGGGTCAGGTATTGAACCATATGAATATCGCGCCGGATGCGCTGGTTCCAGAAACACCGCCAACAACGGTTGTATCAACCAACAAGGCTGTTAAGCTGAAAGAGAAAGGCGCTCAGTGAGCGCCATGACGGCGCGGTAAATGAACGGAATCAGGCTGATTTACCGTTTTCTGGGTAAATAACGGTAAAAGCCATTTATTTCCTGGCGGGTCACTGGATTTATAGCGGTAAATTTTGTACCTTTCGCCTCTATTTCCCACTCATTAACAGTGACTACCGGTATGAAACGGCTATTTATCGTTGCTTTTGTTTTTCTCGCAGTCTGCATAACCGTGATAGCCCTGAATATGCACGGAACCAGTCCCTGGAGTTAACAACCTAGGCAGCAAGAGTCAGGAGACAGAATTTTGCCCACCGGTAAGCGTTTTATTTTGATGGTGCTCGCAATCCTCGTTGGCATTGTGGTGTTAGACGATGCCATTGCCCGCATTATCCACTGGATCCTGCTACGCTAACACCCTCAAGCGCCTGACCCTTTCTCACTATCCGCCTCGGCGGGGAATTTGTGTATAATCATCTCATCGAAACTAATCACTGACAGGCTATGGCACAAGACCTCCACCTGACTATCGTCAGCGCACTCAGCAAATGGATTGAAGGCCATTTGGGAAGAGTTATCCATCTCGAGGAGCTGGCGGAATACTCCGGCTACTCACTTTGGCACATGCAGAAGATCTTCAAAGAATCGACCGGCATTTCTCTGGGCAAGTACATCCGCGAGAGGCGTCTGGCCAGCGCGGTTTATCAGTTGAGCAGCAGTGATTCATCGATTTTTGATATCGCAATGGACTTTGGTTTTGGTTCGCAGTCCCACTTTACCTACATGTTCCGCAAGCGTTTTAACATCACCCCTCACGAATTTCGTCAAAACCCGGATATCACACTCGATGTTGCTCCACCGCTGCACCTTATTCATCAAAAATCTGCCTGACTAAAAGCCCAGCTCGCTGAGACCCGGATGATCGTCGGGTCTACGCCCCAACGGCCAGTGAAATTTGCGTTCGGACTCTTTAATTGGCAAATCGTTAATGCAGGCGTGACGTTCAAACATCAGCCCCTGCTCGTTAAAAGCCCAGTTTTCGTTGCCAAAGCTGCGGAACCAATTCCCCGAGTCGTCGTGCCACTCATAGGCAAAGCGAACGGCAATACGTTCGCCGTCAAAGGCCCATAGCTCCTTGATCAATCGATAATCCAGCTCCTTGGTCCATTTACGCGCCAAAAAATCGACGACATTGTGCTGCCCGCTAACAAACTCGCTGCGGTTGCGCCAGCGCGTGTCCTCGGAATAAACCTGGCTAACGCGCTGCGGGTCTCGGCTGTTCCATGCATCTTCAGCCAGTCTCACCTTTTCAGCTGCGCTTTCGCGGTTAAAAGGAGGAAGCGGTTTTTTCAATGGGGATAGGTTTTTTTCAGACATAACGACCTCAATAATTTTTAAAAAGAAGGGATAACTCATCACGTAGACAACTCTGTCTACATCAAATACACTAGCGCAGGTAGACAGAATTGTCTACACTCACGTAATGAAATAGTTTGATAAAAATAAAGAGCAGCGAAATGAATATGCAATCCCCTACTGTCGTCGAAACACCGCTACTGGCGGCGAAAGAACGCATCCTGCACACCGCGCATGCGCTTTTTTATCGTGACGGGATCCGGGCGACGGGTATCGACCTGATTATTAAACAGGCCGGTGTAACCAAAGTGACGTTTTATCGGCATTATCCCAGTAAGGACGCACTGATTCTGGCCTTTTTGCACTATCGTCATCAGCATTGGATGGTGTGGTTTCGCCAGGCGTTAGGCCGTTATTCTACAGCGTTGCCGCTGCCTGCCGCGCTGGCATCGACTCTGCAGGAGTGGTTTACAGGAGACGATTTTCGTGGCTGCGCCTTCATCAACAGCAGTCTGGAATATGCCGTGGCACTGCCCGAGGTTCAGAGGCTTTCCGTTAGTCATAAACGCGAAATGGCCGCAGTGGTCGCCGGTTATCTGGCGGAATCCGAGAATATTTCCGAACAGGCCGAATGCGTGGCGCTGCTCATTGACGGCGCGATTGTTAAAGCTCAAATGGAGAACCAGGCGCAGCCCGCCGTTCGGTTTATACAAAACATGCTGGAGATTTTAATCAGCCAGTGGTCGGCTAAGGCGGAAGCAGTTAATAAGTGAGCGCCTACAAAAAAACGCAGCCTGGGCCGCGTTTTTTTGTATCTGTGTCTGTAAAAGGCAATGCTTAGAACTGATAAATCAGGCCCACTGCCACCACGTTGTCGGTATTGACACCGGCAGCGCGGGTAAATTCTGTGTCGTCCAACAGGTTGATTTTATAATCAACGAAGGTAGACATATTCTTATTGAAGTAGTAGTAAGTACCGACATCAATATACTTTTCAATATCCTGGGTACCGTACTGCCCCATATCTTTACCGCGTGACTGCAGATATGCCAAAGAAGGACGCAGTCCGCTGTCAAACTGGTACTGAGCCACGGCTTCAAAGTTGTTTGCCTTGCTGGCAAAACCGTCGACGTCGTTGTCAGCAGAACCGATGCGGGTCAGGTTCTCTGTGTGGGTATACATGGCGGCGAGGTAAACATTGTTGGCATCGTACTTCAAGCCGCCGCTGGTTGCCTGCGCTTTATCGCCGCGGCCATAAGCCAGTTCATTTTGACCCGTGGTGCGGTCAGAACTGCTAAATGCCGCCGCTGCGCTAATGCCCCAACCGAGGTCATAGGAGGCAGAGAGGCCATAGCCGTCGCCGTTTTCAGCCTGAGCAGATCGACCACTCGCTTCGCCGCCCGGGTTGTCATTTTTACCCTGGTATTGCAGAGCAAAATGCAGTCCATCAACCAGACCAAAGAAGTTGTTATTACGGTAAGTGACCATACCGTTGCCGCGCTGCTCCATAAAGTTGTCTGAGCTGTAAGTGTCACCACCGAACTCAGGCAAAACGTCGGTCCATGAACCCACGTCATACATTACGCCGTAATTGCGGCCATAATCCAGTGAACCCCAGTCACCAAATTTCAAACCGGCAAAACCTACGCGCGTGTAGCTGTTGGCTGTACCTTCGGCTTCAGAGGTATTCAGAGCTGCCTGATACTCCCATTGACCATAGCCAGTAAGCTGATCGCTGATTTTAGTTTGACCGTCAAAACCGAAACGCAGGTAAGACTGATCGCCGTCATCGGCTGCATTGCTTGAGAAGTAATGTTCTGCGTCAATTTTACCGTTCAGGTCTAATATATTGCCGTCTTTATTGTAGATTTCTGCCGCACTGGCTGTTCCCGCAACCAATAAAGCAGGAATCAGGATTGAAAGAGCACGAAGTTTCATTTGTCTATCCTCATAAAAGTGTCGAGCGGCCGCCACTGGATCGTAAATTTACGAATGTTTAAAAATTGATTTGCTCGACAGGCAGACCTATTCTCAGGATTTATAACTATTAATCTACCGAGAAAATGATACTGAATACGCGATAGTGTTGCTTATTAATTAATAAATGTAAGTAAAATTGTAATTTAGGAGGCAATTGTCAGCAACGTAAATGCGAAAAATATAGCACATAGTGTTAAGGAACAAAAAAATTACTTATTTTCAATGGGATAAAAAAACACAAAGCGCACTAAGTGATAAATCAAAATTAACTCCATCCTATATAATCACTCTCGCTATCATCATTATTTGTTATTTATTACTTTCATTATCCCCTGTATTTGGAAACAACAGCCGGCCTTTTGGCCGGTTTTTTTTTGCTATTTGTGCGGTAGTTTCGCGACGTCATAACTCTGTTATTTACGTATCTTTTCGTTTATGCACAAAATTTCTTCATTAATCATTTATTTTACTCCGTGAATTAAAATCATTATTCCTTCTATTTTCCGCATTCATTACAGAATAAAAGCATTTTATGCTCAATATTTTATTAATATTTGGTATTTAAATCAGTAAATAAAAACAAGGCGTTGGCTCCTGATGATTAATTAATACTCAGGTAGGGATCGCTTATTCTGGGCCACAGAGCAGTACATCCCGTCTGCCTTACTGCCTCAAGGATTTTTTGTCGACAGTTAGGCAAGAAGACCTTCAGGGATTCCGTTACTATAAGAGCAATCCCGCTGTCGCGAGCCAACAGGGTCGTTACACTGGCATATTTCGACTATCGAACAGGTCAAAAGGAATCGCATGCAACAACCGGACAAGCAAGACAACATCGCCAGGGCACAGATGCTGCTGGCAACCCGCCGTTTTCTCAAACTCGACGAGTGGCTGTTGTCACAAATGCGCGGTTGGCAAAATCAGAGTGAGGCTGACAATGCCTACGGTCTGATGATGCATCCCGATACGTTGTTTTCTAAGGAAGAAACGGCCACTCAGCGTCTCGAAATTCTTGGGGACTGGCAGCAGCAGTACCCAACCAGCTACCATGCTCACTGTTTATTGGGTATGTTCTGGCACGAACAGGCCTGGGTTATCCGCAATGAACACGGGCCCGAGCACGAAGTCGAAGACTCGCAGTGGCTGGGCGCGCAGCTGTGCTGTGATTATGCCGTTATCTCCTTTTTAAATGCCATTGCCTGTCACCCCCGTCCTACGCACGCTTTTCGCCACATGATGAACCTAAGCGGCGGATTTGGAGAGCCTTACTGGCTGCGTGCCCTGTTCGCCGGTAAACAGCCAAAACCGTTGCATGAGCAGTTCAACATTCAGGGCAGCCAGGTGTGGCAACAGGGCGTTGCCTATCTGTATCAAATTGGCGTTTCGCCCGTGACCCACTGGCCGCAGCAGCTTCCTGCCTCGCTGCAAAATACCCGTCGCCATGAAGAAGACGCGCTGGATTACTGGCTACGCATGGCAATGTCTGTGCGCCACAGTGACGTAGGAAGCATGGAGTCTTACCTGCTGTTTCACTCAAGCTACTGGGGCGGAAACGACGAGCAACAAAACCAGATAATCGACGGCCCGCTTTGCGCCGAATTCAGTGAAGATGAGCGTAATCAGTTTAGGGCCAATGCACTGCTTGAGGCTCTAGGCGGAGATATCGCCGACCGTGACTCTCCTCGCGCCGTGCAGCTACAGCAGCAGTTGGCCACTTTACTGGCACAGCCTCTTGAGCCTGCTACACGCATTGCATTACTCAATCACGCCGGAACCTGTGTTGCCTATTGGCAGGACGATGACCTCGCAGGTCTGCAAGTCTATGCCGACCTTTTTGCCGTCTCCCCGCAGGCGATGCCGGGCAAATTTGCTGCCCTGTTTATTTCTCGCGCCGTACTGGCCAATGAGCAGTCGGTTGATGAGCAACCGCAAGCGCTCTCAGTGCTGACTTCGCTGCTGGTGCGTGCCATAAACCGCGCTGATGACCCGTTGCTCACCGCCTTCGCCGCCGCCGCCGTGCAGTATGGCCTTTACGGCCTGCCCCATGATCCGGATTTAAGCGAGGCGCTTATGGACCGCGCCGGCTCACTGATGCAGCAGCAGCACGTCACCGAAAGCGTCGGCAAAGACTTGCTGGTGCTAGCCCACGACATGGCAATAAATGATGATATTGAGGCCACGCATTACCTGATGACTGAAATGGCACGTCGCGGCAGCGCTCTTCACAGCTATGAGCTGTTCTTTTTTTACCGTAATGCCTGGCATCAGGACGTGCCTGCAGCGTTGCACAACGACAGTAACGCGCTAGACTGCGTGCTCAGCGCCGCCCGCTCGGGATTAGTGCCCGCCATGTTCAGCTGCGCCAACGCGCTGCGCGAAGGGTTGGGCGGCGAGGTTGACTACCAGCAGGCAATGCAGTGGTATCAACGCGCCAGCGATGCGGGCCATGCCTCAGCCGACTACTGGCGGGCAAGCTGTGCGTTGGATTTAGGCTCGGAGGCTGAAAAACGTCAGGCGGTAGACGTTTCCTTGCCCACTATATTGGCGAACGTTGAACATCCTGAACGTTTTGAGGCGGCTTATACGCTCGGCATGGCGTGGATGCAGGGCGTCGGCACTAAAAAGAACAAATACATCGCCTGGCAGTTAATGAACTTTGTGCTTGAGCTTAACCCTGAGTCAGAGCCAGCCCGACAGGCAGTGAATGAACTTGAAGGGTCACTGCGCGCGCGCATGGGCCTGTGGCAGGACAAACGCAAAGTTGAGGGCGCCGACTTCACCGCTGCCTATCGGCAAAGCAGTGCACCTGCGTTGCCGGACGAGCAGCCGACGGCAGAAAACCGAGATTAAGACGACCGGTAATAACGATAGCCTGGCGTTTCTGATATAATTCGCGGCCAGTTTTCGCTAAAACTGGCTTTTTTTACGTTAGAACTGGCTTTTTTTGATTGAAAGACTGCCGTTTTTCGACAAGTATTCGTTATGTCCTGTAAATGGATTTCATAAAATTATAAGAAGGGATTGACGAACGCATGCCTGCAGAATCCACGCTAAACCTCTCAGTGGCTCAAACTCGGCCGGGCACCGCACAGCAGGTGGCCACCCGCATTATCTTCCTGCTTTCCGGCTTTGCCATGTCTGCATGGGCACCGCTGGTTCCGTTTGTTAAAATTCGCCTCGATATTAGCGACGGAACCTTGGGCTTACTGCTGCTGTGCATTGGCGCTGGCTCGACCTTCTCCATGCCCCTAACCGGCTATCTGACCGGAAAAATGGGCTGCAAAGCGGTTATTATACTTTCCACTGTGGTGCTCTGTCTGGATCTTCCGCTGCTGACGCTGATGGACTCGACGGCGGGAATGGCATGGGTACTGCTGATATTTGGCATGGCGATTGGCATGGTTGACGTGGCGATGAACGTGCACGCCGTGGTGGTTGAAAAAGCCAGCGGGCGCGCAATGATGTCGGGCTTCCACGGATTTTTTAGCATCGGCTGTATTTTGGGTGCGCTGGCAGTCAGCGGCATGCTTTCACTGGAACTGACGCCTTTTATCGCCGCGGTGGTCGTCATTAGCTTGGTACTGGTTTTGCTCGCGGGTATCAGTAAACATTTTTGGCATGACACCAAAAGTAAAAAAGGCGAACCGATGTTGGTTATGCCGAGAGGCTGGGTTATTTTTCTCGGGATGCTGTGCTTTGTCATGTTTTTAACGGAAGGCGCCATGCTCGATTGGAGCGCGCTATTTCTGACCACAGAACGCGGAATGAATCCGCATAATGCCGGTCTAGGCTATACCCTTTTTGCTATTGCCATGACGGTGGGACGTCTGTCGGGTGATAAAATCGTCAACTATTTTGGTCGTTTTAAGGTATTGCTGATTGGCAGCCTGACTGCCTGCGCAGGACTGCTTCTGTCGGTGGGCGTAGATAGCCTGTATGCTGTCGCAGCCGGCTTTATCATGGTCGGTTTGGGCGCCTCAAATTTGGTGCCTATCATGTTCAGCGCGGCAGGAAACCAAAGCACGATGCCTGCCAATCTGGCAATTGCTTCAGTAACCACGCTGGGTTACGCCGGAATATTGGCCGGTCCAGCGCTGGTAGGATTTATTGCACAAATCAGTAATCTCTCGATTGCATTGAGCTGCGTTGCGGCTCTGCTGCTGGTCGTTGCCGCCAGCGCGCGTGCCGTTACCCGCTAACTTAGGAAAAGCGTCACCATCATGCCAAGTAAATACTTATCGCTGACCTCGACCAACATCACGCGATTTTTTTGGATCTTCATTCTGCTGCTGGCAGTGGGGCTGGGACTCTACGGCTACAATTACACCAATGCCTACCTCAATGACAAGCTGCGCACGCTGCAATATACCGGCGATCGTCTGCAAAAGCGTATCGATCACTACCGCTATTTGACCTATAAAATCTACGACAACTATACCGGTCAGCCGCTGGCGCAAATTCCGCCGAATGTGCAGGAAGTTAAGCTTCGTCAGGACATGTTCTTCATTAACAAGCCGCATAAAAAAACTGATGCGCTGATTTATGGCACCCACGATGCGGCCACCCTCGATTTAACGCTAAAAATTTCGAGTTTTCTTGATGAACAGTGGGGCTCTAAAAACCAGCCCTACTCGATGTATTACCTCAACGGCCAAGACAACAGCCTGATGCTGATAACCACCCAAGGCATGCAGCAGCAGGATTCACGCCTTAAAGAGAACTATTTTAACGCTGCATTACAGGCGCGTCGCGCCGAGATGCTGCAGCAGGCCAATACCCTCGACGAACGCGAAAGTTACTCCAACCTGCGCAAATCGCGCAACTCTAGCGAGTACTTCTTCTCGCTGCGCACCACGTTTAATAACCCGGGCAATCTGGCAACGGTAATCGCCTTTGACCTGCCGATGAGCGATTTGCTCCCGTCGAGTATGGCACGCGACAATTTCCAGCTTACCAGCAACAACGATACGGTTAACGAAGGCGATGCACCGCAGGAGCCAAACGCGGGCAGTAGCATCAGTCTTGAGGGCTGGTCGGTATTCATTAGCGTGCCGTTAAGCAACTCGCCGCTGAATCTCACCTACCGCGTGCCGGTGGTAGCGCTGATTGTCGATTTGTCACATAACAACTTCTGGCTAATTCTGATCAATGTCATCCTGCTGGCGATGGCCATGGCGGGCATCTATCTGATCCGTCATAAATATATTCGCCCAAGCGAAAATCTGGCGCAACAGTTGCACACTCAGCAGGCGCTGAATCAGGAGATCATTTCCAACCTCTCCGTTGGCCTGCTGATTTACAACTTCAGCAGCCACAGCGTGGTGGTAAGCAATAAAATTGCCGAGCAGTTGCTGCCTCATCTCAGCCTCGACAAAATTGCCAACATGGCTGGAGAGCACCACGGCATTATTCAGGCTACCGTCAATAATGAAGTGTATGAAATCCGTATGGTCCGCAGCCAGATAGCGCCCGAGACTTATCTTTTCCTGATGCACGATCAGGATAAAGAGGCGATGGTTAACAAAACGCTGCAGCAGGCGCGCCGCGAGCACGAGAAAAACCTGCAGGCGCGTAAGCTCATGCTGCACAATTTGGGCATCGAGCTTAATCAACCCCTGATTGAACTGCACGCTCTGGCCGAAAAGCTGACGACGGCAGTTGCCGACGACGAGCGTGAAAAAACCCATAATTCTCTGCTCACCGAGTCTAAAAGCGTGCTGACGCTGATTGATAACATCACCCTGCTCACCCGTCTTGAAACTCAGGACTGGCAGCCTGTGCAGCAGCACTATTCGCTGGCTGCGCTGACCGACGAGCTGTTGCTTGAAGCATTACCCAAAATTAATCAAAAAGGGCTGGTGCTGCTCAATCACTTCCAGCCCAACCCACTGGATAACTACATCGGCGACCCGGTGGCGGTGAAGAAGATCCTTTCGCTGCTGCTTGATTACGCGATTGTCTCCACCTCCCTGGGTAAAGTGACATTGACCAGTGAGCAGGACCCCGAGCATCCCGACCAGCTGCTTTTCCACATTACCGATACAGGCAGCGGCCTGTCGAAAGAGGAAATCAGCAATCTTAATTATCCGTTCCTCAGCCAAACGCTGGTAGACCGTTTTAACCACGGCTCGGGACTGACCTTCTATCTGTGCAACCAGTTATGCAAAAAGTTAGGTGGCCAGCTGGAAATACGCAGCAAAATTGATATCGGCACGCGTTACACGGTACGAGTTAAACAGACGTTTGAGGCGATTGATACCGAAGCGACCGATGAAAAACTGCTGGACGATGTCACGGTACTGCTCGACATCACGGCGGATGAAGTCCGCGGTATGGTGACGCGCATCATGAGTGCCTATGGCGCAATTTGTATTGTTGCCGACGAAAGGCAGCCAACCCGCGAATACGATGTATTATTAACCGATAACGCGCAGCACAGTGACAACTACACGCTGCTGCTGACCAGTGACGAGATTGGATTTCACAAGCTGGAAAAAAGCTATATTCGCGTCAATTACAATATCGGCAGTGCGCTGATAGACGCGACCCTACTGTTAATTGAGCAACAATTACTGGAAGAAGAGGAGTTTGAAGTCGAGTCTTCGTCCCTGGAATTCAGTCATGCTGGCACAACTAATGGTAATTTAGATTCCGGTACCGGCGACGATGAAATCGAAGCCTACGTGAGGCAGCTGCTGGCGAGTGACTATTACCCGCTATTTGTCGAGACAGTACCGGAAGATATCGAGAAACTGTATAATGAAAATCAACGTCGTGATTTTACATCGCTTTCCCAGACCGCACATCGGCTCAAGGGAGTGTTCGCCATGCTTAACCTGACGCCGGGTAAGCAACTGTGTGAAAAATTAGAACAACATCTCGCCGAAGGTGAAGTGTTGATGATCTCAGACAATATTAATCAGATCGATTCTTTTGTCTCCAGACTGCTGCAGCAAGGTAGCTAATCACATGAACAATATGAACGTAATTATTGCCGACGACCATCCTATCGTCTTATTCGGGATCCGTAAGTCCCTTGAACAAATTGAGTGGGTTAACGTGGTGGGTGAGTTTGAAGACTCGACTGCGCTTATCAATAGCCTCAGCAAGCTTGATGCACATGTACTGATAACCGACCTGTCGATGCCGGGTGATAAATACGGTGACGGTATTACGCTTATCAAATACATCAAGCGCCACTACCCGCAGCTGTCGATTATCGTGCTAACCATGAACAACAACCCCGCTATCCTCAGCTCGGTACTGGACTTGGATATCGAAGGGATTGTGCTGAAACAGGGCGCACCAACTGACCTGCCAAAAGCACTGGCCGCATTGCAAAAAGGTAAGAAGTTTACCCCTGACAGCGTAGCCAAACTGCTCGAAAAAATCAGCGCCAACGGCTACGGTGACAAGCGTTTATCACCCAAAGAGAGTGAAGTACTGCGTCTCTTCGCCGAAGGCTTCCTGGTAACCGAGATTGCCCGCAAGCTGAACCGCAGCATCAAAACCATCAGCAGCCAGAAAAAATCAGCGATGATGAAACTGGGCGTTGAAAATGATATTGCCCTGCTCAACTATCTCTCATCAATCAGCAATACGCCGATTGATAAAGACTAGTTTTATTGGCGCTTTATAAGCGTCAATAAAACATGCAGGCAGTGGCAATAAAAAAGCCGATAACATTTGAGTGTTATCGGCTTTTTACTGCGCGTTAGCACAGGACGACGCGATTAAACGGCCAGCAATTGCTGTGCAGTTTCATCTACCAGCGTCAGCAAGACAATGATGTCCTGCAGCGTAACGGTCGGGTTCAACAGTGTCACTTTCAGACAGGTCACGCCGTTAGACTCGGTCACGCCAACGTTGGCACGTCCGGATTCCAGCAATGCATCACCAATCTTCTGATTTAACAACGCGACGGCCGCATCATCTGCACCAGCCAACTGCAGCGGGCGAGAACGGAACAGTACGCTGGCCAACTGCGGCTGCATCACCAGTTCCATTGAAGGCTGTTCCGTCACGTAATGAGCTACCTGCTGAGCCAGCGTAACGCCGTGGTCAATAATCTCGGCATATTGCTTCTGTCCCAGCGCTTCCAGACCCATCCACAGTTTCAACGCATCGAAACGACGCGTGGTCTGCAGAGATTTGGATACCAGGTTTGGTACGCCCTGAGCTTCATCAAACTCGGAGTTCAGGTACGCCGCCTGATAGCGCATCAACTCGTAGTGACGGGCTTCTTTCAACAGGAATGCACCGCAGCTGATGGTCTGGAAGAACTGCTTGTGGAAGTCCAGAGTGATGGAGTCCACCAGCTCAATGCCGTCCAGATAATCGCGATACTTTTCTGAAAGCAGCAACGCGCCGCCCCAAGCCGCATCGACGTGCACCCAAATACCGTGCTCTGCCGCCAGCGTGGCGATAGCGCGCAGGGGATCGATAGCACCCGCATCAGTGGTACCGGCCGTCGCGACAATCGCTAAAATCTGCTCGCCGTTGGCCTGCGCCATGGCGACTTTTTCGGCCAGATCGTTCAGGTCCATGCGGGCAAAGCGGTCTGTTTTGACCAGCGTTACAGACTGGTAGCCGAGGCCCATCAAAGCCATGTTCTTCTGCACCGAGAAGTGGGCATTTTCAGAACAGAATACTTTGATTTTTTTCAGGTCGCCGATCAGGCCGTCCTGCTGCACTGAGTGTCCCTGACGCGCAAAGAAGGCGTCACGCGCCAGCATCAGGCCCATCAGGTTGCTCTGCGTGCCACCGCTGGTGAACACACCAGCATCGCCAGGCTGGTAACCCACCTGAGTACGCAGCCATTCGACCAGCTTCATCTCAATGATGGTCGCTGACGGGCTTTGGTCCCAGGAGTCCATGCTCTGGTTAGTCGCATTGATCAACACTTCTGCAGCCTGGCTTATCACCAGGCTTGGGCAGTGTAAGTGTGCGACGCACTGTGGGTGATGCACCGACAGGCTGTCTTTTAAAAAGTACTCAATCGCACGCTCAATAGCGGCCTGGTTGCCCAGGCCCTGAGGATTGAAGTCCAGCGTGATGCGTTCGCGCAGTTCGGCAACGGTTTTACCCTGATACATCTCGGGCTGCTGCAGCCACTGCACTACGGCTTCACTACTCTGGGCGATCGCCTGCTGGTATGCCTCGGTGCTTTGCGCGGAGGCCGCCAGGATCGGGTTTAACTTGGACATCTCGGTCAATCGCTCCACTTAGACAGGTTTGACGCCGGCCGCTAACAGCGCCTGCTCAAATTTGTCCAGGAAAATACCCAACTCGTCGTTGGTAATCAGCAACGAAGGCAACAGGCGCAGAACACAACCGTTGCGTCCGCCGCGCTCAAGAATAAGCCCTGCTTCGAAACACTTCTTCTGCAGCAGTGCAGACAATTGACCATCGGCCGGGTAGCAACCCATGTGATCCTGCGCTTCTTCAGGTTTCACAATTTCGATGCCTACCATCAGACCCGGACCGCGAATGTTACCTATCACCGGATAACGTTTCTGCAGCTCGGTCAGCTTGCCGGTCAACCACTCACCCTGAGCGGCAACTTTATCGGCAATCTTGTTGTCTTTGAGGTGTTGCAATGTCGTCAGGCCGGTTGCCATAGCCAGTTGGTTACCCCGGAAAGTACCGGTGTGATGACCTGGTTCCCAAGCGTCGAACTGCTTCTTGATACCCAGAACAGCAAGTGGCAAACCACCGCCCACGGCTTTAGACATTACGATAATGTCTGGCTCGATGCCCGCGTGTTCAAAGGCAAAGAATTTACCGGTACGGCAGAATCCAGCCTGAACTTCGTCGAGGATCAGCAGAATGCCGTGTTCCTGAGTCACTTTACGAATGCGTTGCAGCCACTCGACAGGGGCCTGGTTTACACCGCCCTCGCCCTGAACGGCTTCGAGAATGACGGCTGCAGGTTTGCGGACGCCGCTTTCAACATCGTTGATCAGGTTTTCGAAATAGTAGGTCAATGCTTTAACGCCAGCGTCGCCGCCAATGCCCAGCGGGCAACGGTAAACGTGCGGATAAGGCATAAACTGCACTTCTGGCATCATGCCGTTCACTGCTTCTTTCGGTGACAGATTGCCTGTTACCGCCAGTGCGCCGTGCGTCATGCCATGATAGCCGCCGGAGAAGCTTATCACGCTAGAACGGCCAGTGTGTTTTTTAGCCAACTTCAGTGCAGCTTCAACTGCATCGGCGCCGGAAGGACCGGTGAACTGCAGGCAGTACTCTTTACCCTGACCTGGCAGCAAAGAAAGCAGGTAAGCTGAAAACTCATCTTTCAACGGCGTCGTCAGATCAAGCGTATGTAACGGCAAGCCGCTAGTAATGACATTTTGGATGCTTTGCAATACGTCAGGATGATTGTGTCCAAGAGCCAGCGTTCCCGCACCGGCCAGGCAATCAAGATATTGATTATTCTCAACGTCGGTAATCCAAACGCCGAGCGCTTTAGCAATGGCTAACGGCAGCTTGCGTGGATAACTCCTAACATTCGATTCAAATTCAGCTTGGCGCGCCAAATAGGTTTCATTGTTTCCATTAAATGAATTAGCACCTAAAGTATCAATACGGACTTTATCCGTCATCATATCTCTCCTACAACCGGGGTTATCACTAACGTCCCGATTGAATCATTGAATTAAAAAAAAAGGCTGTGAAAAAGCGCGGCCAATATATGGCTTTTTAGGTCCCAGCTCAATGATTAATTTTGTTTAGATATGTTTATGGTTTTCTCATACGAATCAATATGTTGTTGATTTAGTGACCGTTCATACTGTTGGGGGTTTGCAGAGGGGGTATTTATAGGGCAAAAAAAATCCTCCTGCGACAGTAAGTTGCCGCAGGAAGCGCTTAAATTCAGGAGATTTTACGTGCCACAGTTTCGGATTAAACCGATTTTGCTGATGAATGATTTAGGCGTTTTCTACGAACTTGCTGGCTATAATAGCTCAGCGTTTTGCGCAGTTGCTCAAGCGTGACCGGCTTGGACAGACAGTTGTCCATGCCCGCCTCAAGACAAAGCTGCTTCTGCTCGGCCAGCGCGTTGGCCGTTACACCGATGACCGGCAGTTTATAATCGAGCTCACGCAGTCGTTTGGTTAAGCCGTAACCGTCCAAGTTTGGCATGTTAACATCGCTGAGCACGATATCAATCGAGTGTACTTTCATGGCTTCAAGCGCGTCGAGACCGTCATTGGCGGTGACCACCAGATACCCCATCGAACCTAATTGATCTGCCAGCAGTCGGCGATTAATGGGATGGTCATCAACCACCAGCAGATTAATGTCGCCATTATCCTGCGACTCCCCAACTTCCGGCAGCATCGCCAGGCTATTTTCGCTTACGTCGTTCAGACGATAAATACGATTAAGTAGCAAGGTAATCTCCAGCGGCGTTGAAGTGCTGTGGATCCAGTAACCGGGGCTACTTTCCTGCGGCGGACCAATATGGTCGATTGAGAATTCGATTTGCGCACAGAGTGCACCGCGGTGAATAAGCGGCGTATCGGTGATCAGCACGTCTTCAATGCGGCTCTCATCCTCGGGCTTCCAACGCTGAACATCAGCGCCGTGATGATGTAAAAGCTGCATCAAATAGCTCTCGAGATAACCGTTGCGGATATTGACCCACAGACGTTTTCCCGCCCAAAACGCCAGCGGCGGCGGTGCTGGATGTTTCTGCCCGTACAGCGGCAGGCGCACGGTGAACGCGCTGCCCAGTCCCGGTTCTGAATCGACTGAAATATCGCCATCCATCAGATTGATCAGCTTTTCGCAAATCGCCAGCCCCAACCCCGTCCCCTGGAAATGCCGCTGCACCCCGCTTCCGACCTGGAAAAAGGGATCAAACAGGCGAGTAATTTCCTTACCGGGAATGCCAACGCCAGTATCACGGATCATAAACTCCAGGTAATTTCCGCAGGTACGCGCGTGCAGTATGATGCAACCGGTATCGGTAAATTTAATGGCGTTATTGAGAATATTGGACAGCACCTGCTGCAAACGCACCGGATCGCCGACAAAAATCTCTGGCACGTTGTGCTCGATAAAGCAGTAGAGAGCAAGGTGTTTTTTAACCACCAGCGGCAAATAGTTACCGGCTACGTGGGTTATCACTTCGCGACATGAGAACTCCTGCGGCTCGATTTTAAGTTGCTCAGACTCTATTTTCGAGAAGTCGAGAATATCGCTGATGATTTTAAGCAGCAGCGCCGATGAGTTGTTCATCGCCGTTACCAGACGATCAACGCCCTGCGGCAGTCCCTGAGTTTGCAGTAAATCGAGGTTACCGATAATGCCGTACAGCGGCGTGCGCAGCTCGTGACTGACCGTCGCCAGGAACATCGACTTCGACTGGCTCGCCTGCTCGGCCGCGTTAGCCATTTCTTGCAGCGACTCTTCCATCTTGACGCGCGCGCTGACGTCGATCAGCACACAGATGGCCACGTCCTCGTTGCGGTAGCGAGAATGTACAAAGCTGAGCTGTATATTGTTGTTATCACGAGTAATAATGTCCATAAACCGCGTTTGCTGGTCACAGATAATACGCGTGATGCGCTGTCGGTCTTCGTGCGTCAGCATCGAAATATAGTTATGCGCCAGCTCGTTACTGAGGATGTTGACCCCGTCGCTGATGCGCAGAATAGAAATACCCACCGGCGCCGAGGCGACAATTTTATGGTTGAACTGCTCGTGCTCCTCGAGGCGGAAGGCGTTCTCTTCAGCGGGAAGGAACATTTTTCGCTCAAATAGCCATGCCAGCACAAAAAGCAGTAGCGCAGAGAAAAGGTTCAGCAGTACCGCATTGAGGATGAGAATTTTGAAACGCTCAATGATGGTCTTGAACGGCAGGGAATAAACGATGCTCATCGAAGACGGCGGCAGAGGCTTTTTGTAAATCAGGTCGTTATAACCGTTCATGTAGCCAAAATAGCTTTTCCCGGCAGGATAGCGGTCAAGGATCGAAATATAACGATCACCATCGGAAAAACTCATCAACGGCGTGTCATCGGCGTCAAGCACCGTGACGCTAGTGTGCGAGGTGCCGGAGGCCGTTAAATCGTCGAGACGCAGTGTTTGCTGAACGCCCATCAGCGCTTCTAACTTATTGCCGATATAAATTGGCGTCAGCACATAAAGATTTCCCTGATCTTTATTGGAACCCGCCTCTACCCAGTACTGACTTTTATCTTTGTCCTGACTTTTACTGTTGCGGTATTTAATAATTTTATCGTGCAGCGTCTTGAGCACGTTTTCGCGCTCGATAGGCGTGGTGTTGGCAATCAGACCAAAGTCGACCAGGCAAAGATTCTCGCCGCCGATGTAGAACACCCTCTTCAGGTCATAATCATCGGAGAAGTTATCCTTCCAATACTGGATCATATTGCCCAGCGAGGTCAACGCGTTGTGATTACTTTCAGTGACTTGTGAGCAATCAGAGTCGCTAAAAGGTGAATGATAGGAAGGGGTGACATTTTTGGTGCTCAGAACGCCGTTGATGATGTCCAGACCATTTATCGAGTCACCAAGGCGTTTTTCAGCCATCGCCTTTACGCTGCGCACAATATCTGCAGTATTTCTGATGTAGCTTTGGGCCTGATTGTAGCTGAGGTTGTCCTCTTCGCGGATTTCAGACTCTTTATTATGGAATATATTCAGTACGTAGAAAGTCGTCAGCAGTGCGCCGAGCGACCAAAGCATGATAGCCAGTACCCTGAACAGGTAACGGGAGATTCTTAACGTTGTTCGAAACGAAGTTAAATACTTCAAGCGGCTACCATATCTATCACGTAAAAACGTATAAAAAAACAAGGGCACAATATGTCGCCATATTATGCCCTTTATTATTCAACCAATGAAATCGATTTTATTCGTCTTCGGCCGGTTGTTCGTCATCTTCTGCGTCGACGTCTTCAGGTGCTTCACTTTCCTGCGCGGCTTCCAGTTCACCTTCAACCGTTGCTACGCCGTCCAGCTCTTCATCTTCAACAGGTTCGGCAACGCGCTGTAGGCCGACAACGTGTTCGTCATCGGCAGTACGGATAAGCGTGACACCCTGGGTGTTACGGCCTACGGTACTGACTTCAGAAACACGTGTACGAACCAGCGTACCGGCATCGGTGATCATCATGATCTGGTCAGCGTCATCCACTTGGATTGCGCCGATAACCGGACCATTACGTTCACTTACCTTAATGGAGATAACGCCCTGAGTGGCACGAGATTTCGTTGGGTATTCGCTCGACTGGGTACGTTTACCGAAGCCGTTCTCGGTAACGGTAAGAATACAGCCGTCTCCGCGAGGAATAATCAACGACACTACGCTGTCGCTTTCGCCCAGACGGATACCGCGAACACCGGTCGCCGTTCGGCCCATCGAGCGCACGGCCTCTTCAGAGAAGCGCACAACTTTACCGGCGGCGGAGAACAGCATGACTTCATCTTTACCGTCGGTCAGGTCGACACCAATCAGCTCGTCACCCTCATTGAGGTTGATAGCGATGATACCCGCGCTGCGTGGGCGGCTGAAATCGGTCAGTGCGGTCTTCTTGACCGTACCGCTTGCGGTTGCCATAAATACGTGGCGCCCTTCTTCGTATTCACGCACCGGAAGAATCGCGGTGATACGTTCGTTAGGCTCAAGCGGCAGCAGGTTGATAATCGGACGCCCACGGGCACCACGACTCGCTTCCGGCAGTTGGTAGACCTTCATCCAATACAGACGTCCACGGCTGGAGAACATCAGAATGGTGTCGTGCGTGTTGGCAACCAACAGGCGGTCAATAAAGTCTTCTTCTTTAATACGTGCCGCAGACTTGCCTTTACCACCGCGACGCTGCGCTTCGTAATCGGTCAGAGGCTGGTACTTGACGTAGCCCTGATGCGAAAGCGTAACAACCACGTCTTCCTGATTAATCAGGTCTTCGATGTTGATGTCGGAGGTGTTGGCCGTGATCTCGGTGCGACGTTTGTCGTTGTACTGATCGCGAATCGCTTCAAGCTCTTCACGAATAACTTCCATCAGACGGTCCGGGTTTTCGAGGATAAAGATAAGCTCGGCAATTTGCGTCAGCAGCTCTTTATATTCGTCGAGCAGTTTTTCATGCTCAAGCCCGGTCAGTTTCTGCAAGCGCAGATCCAGAATCGCCTGTGCCTGTTGTTCGGTCAGGAAGTATTTGCTGTCGTGAATACCGAACTGCTTCTCGAGCCATTCAGGACGCGCGGCGTCATCACCGGCAGCGGCCAGCATGGCGGAAACGTTGCCCAGATCCCAGGAACGGGCGATCAGACCCGCTTTCGCTTCGGCAGGCGTGGGTGCAGCACGAATAAGCTCGATGATAGGGTCGATGTTTGCCAGAGCAATCGCCAACGCTTCGAGAATGTGTGCACGGTCGCGCGCTTTACGCAGTTCGAAAATAGTACGACGCGTCACCACCTCACGGCGATGGCGCACAAACGCGGACAGGATCTCTTTCAGGCCCAGAATCTTTGGCTGACCCTGATGCAGAGCAACCATGTTGATGCCGAAAGAAGTCTGCAGCTGAGTGAGTGAATAAAGGTTATTCAACACCACTTCGCCAACCGCGTCGCGTTTGATTTCGATAACGATACGCATACCGTCTTTATCAGACTCGTCGCGCAGCGCACTGATGCCTTCGAGACGCTTCTCTTTAACCAGCTCAGCAATCTTTTCGATCAAACGCGCTTTGTTCACCTGATAAGGAATTTCGTGAACAATAATGGTTTCGCGGCCGGTTTTGGCATCAGCCTCTACTTCAGCACGTGCGCGAATGTAGATTTTGCCGCGACCGGTACGATAAGCCTCTTCAATACCGCGACGACCATTGATAATGGCAGCCGTTGGGAAGTCAGGACCTGGAATGTGTTCCATCAGCCCTTCAATGCTGATGTTTTCGTCTTCAATATAGGCCAGACAGCCGTTGATAACCTCAGTCAGGTTATGCGGCGGAATGTTAGTGGCCATACCCACCGCGATACCGGAAGAACCGTTGACCAACAGGTTGGGAATACGGGTCGGCATAACGGCAGGGATCTGCTCTGTGCCATCGTAGTTCGGCACAAAATCAACGGTCTCTTTTTCAAGGTCTGCCAACAGTTCGTGGGCAATTTTTGACATGCGTATTTCGGTATAACGCATGGCAGCAGCGGAGTCGCCGTCTACCGAACCGAAGTTACCCTGCCCGTCCACCAACATATAGCGGAGGGAGAAGGGTTGAGCCATACGAACGATGGTGTCATATACCGCAGTGTCGCCATGCGGGTGATATTTACCGATAACGTCACCGACCACACGGGCCGATTTCTTATAGGCTTTGTTCCAGTCATTACCCAGAACGTTCATTGCGTAAAGTACGCGGCGGTGCACCGGTTTTAAACCATCGCGCACATCTGGCAGCGCACGTCCGACGATAACGGACATCGCATAATCCAAATAAGAGTTTTTAAGCTCTTCTTCGATGTTTATCGGTGTGATTTCTCTGGCAAGGTCGCTCATGGAGCTGCTATCCCTCTACTGATTATTCATGGCCGCTGCCTAGATAGGCAAAGGTGTAAAATTATACCACAAAGCTGTGATTCGTGGGAAACAACCGCACCCTTATGCTCACTATTATTCCGCGTCTTTCAATCCATTGCACAAGTTGAACAATTGGCAGACGTCTTTTGTACAAATAACAGACGAAAGACAAAGCGCTGACTCTCGGTCACTGGAATATGTATAATCCGTTTTACCAGGCATAAGGAGTTTATCAGCCCAATGACAACCACATCGAACGGTCATCAACAAAATATCATCCCGAAAAATGGGGCAACCCAGAACGTGGATCAGTCTGAAATCGCCAAATTTGAGGCCGTAGCCTCACGCTGGTGGGATTTGGAAGGCGAGTTTAAACCGCTGCACCGTATCAATCCGCTGCGTCTGAACTATATTCTCGAGCGTTCGAACGGGCTGTTCGAGAAAAACGTGCTCGACGTCGGCTGCGGCGGCGGTATTCTGAGCGAAAGCATGGCTGTAGCCGGTGCTACTGTGACCGGTTTGGACATGGGGGCAGAGCCGCTTGAGGTCGCCCGTCTTCACGCGCTGGAAAGCGGTGTGAAGGTAAAATACGTGCAGGAAACCGTGGAAGCGCACGCCGAGGCTCATCCACAGCGCTATGACGTCGTCACCTGCATGGAAATGCTCGAACACGTTCCTGATCCAGCTTCCGTCGTTGCCGCCTGTGCGCGTCTGGTTAAGCCCGGCGGTCACGTGTTTTTCTCAACCATTAACCGCAACAATAAAGCCTGGCTGATGGCAGTATTCGGCGCCGAGTACGTGCTCAAGATGGTGCCTAAAGGTACCCACGATATCAAAAAGTTTATCAAGCCTTCCGAGCTGCTTTCGTGGATAGACCGCACGCCGCTGTTTGAGCGTCACATTATTGGTTTGCACTACAATCCGCTGAGCGACAGTTTCAAGCTCGGCCCGAACGTTGACGTTAACTACATGCTGCACACCCAATCGCAGGAATCTGCTGAAAGTTAAGCATTAGTCAACCCCTCTGCGCCCTCCTGGCCGGCTAAATACGGGCTTAACCGAATTTAGCCGGCCAGGATTTAAGATAAAAGCTTAGTTTTTAGCGCGTTGAGTGCTATCACTGTTTAACATGATTTTTTAGAATAGTTTTCTTCTGCAATATAGCGTTTTTTTCTAACGTTTAATAAACCGGCAGTCGATCAAGTTTTCGAAAAATATAAGAAAATCGTATTACAGATATTGACAGTTCTTTAAGGCCTTCTGCGCTGGGCACTGCGGACGCGACCACAGATTTTCTCCCCAACTTATCCACAAAACAGGCCGGTTTCATCCCTTGCAAAAGTATGGGTTGAACACTATCTTGTCGTCATTAAATATCAAATCCACAATATGTAGTGTTTATATCCTGAGCAGCACACTAGGTTTGGTCTGGGCGTCTTAGCTCGGCGAAGCCTTTTGCACGTTGTCGTCAGTAACTTTATAAACCTTAAAGGTATAATCCCGAATGAATCAGAGTCTACTTGTTACTAAACGTGACGGTCGTAAAGAACGCATTGATCTTGATAAAATCCACCGAGTCATCGACTGGGCGGCGGAAGGTCTCCAAAACGTATCAGTTTCTCAAGTAGAATTGCGTTCCCACATTCAGTTTTACGACGGGATTAAAACGGCTGACATCCACGAGACTATCATCAAGGCTGCCGCAGACCTTATCTCCAAAGATGCACCGGACTACCAATACCTGGCCGCGCGCCTGGCTATTTTCCATCTGCGTAAAAAAGCGTACGACCAGTTCGAGCCGCCGCACCTGTTTACTCAGGTCAGCAAAATGGTCGAGATGGGCAAATACGACAAACATCTGCTGGAAGACTACACGCGTGAAGAGTTCGAGCAGATGAACAGTTATATCGATCACTGGCGTGACATGAACTTCTCTTACGCTGCGGTCAAGCAACTCGAAGGCAAGTATCTGGTGCAGAACCGTGTAAGCGGCCAAATTTATGAAAGCGCCCAGTTCCTGTATATTCTGGTTGCTGCCTGCCTGTTCTCCGGCTACCCGCGTGAAACGCGCCTTAACTACATCAAGCGCTTCTACGACGCCGTATCAACCTTTAAAATCTCGCTGCCTACGCCAATCATGTCCGGCGTGCGCACCCCAACCCGTCAGTTCAGCTCCTGTGTACTGATCGAATGCGGCGATAGCCTGGACTCCATTAACGCCACCTCCAGCGCCATCGTGAAATACGTTTCACAGCGTGCCGGTATTGGCATCAACGCCGGCCGTATTCGTGCATTGGGTAGCCCAATTCGCGGCGGTGAAGCGTTCCATACCGGCTGCATTCCTTTCTACAAACACTTCCAGACGGCGGTTAAATCCTGCTCTCAGGGCGGCGTTCGCGGCGGTGCTGCAACCCTGTTCTACCCAATGTGGCATTTGGAAGTTGAAAGTCTGCTGGTACTGAAAAACAACCGCGGCGTTGAAGGCAACCGCGTACGTCATATGGACTACGGCGTGCAGATCAACAAACTGATGTACCAGCGTCTGGTCAAAGGCGGCGACATCACGCTGTTTAGCCCGTCTGACGTGCCTGGACTCTACGATGCCTTCTTTGCCGATCAGGATGAGTTTGAGCGCCTGTATGTTCAGTACGAGCAGGACGACAGCATCCGCAAGCAGAAAGTGAAAGCGGTTGAACTGTTCTCCCTGATGATGCAGGAGCGCGCCTCTACCGGCCGTATTTACATTCAGCACGTTGACCACTGCAACACGCACAGCCCGTTTGATCCGGCGATTGCACCGGTTCGCCAGTCCAACCTGTGTCTGGAAATTGCGTTACCTACCAAGCCGTTAAACGACGTTAACGACGAAGAGGGTGAAATTGCGCTGTGTACGCTGTCAGCCTTCAACCTTGGCGCTATCGACAGCCTCGACGATTTGGAAGAACTGGCCACGCTTGCCGTACGTGCACTTGACGCCCTGCTCGACTATCAGGATTATCCAATTCTGGCGGCTAAACGCGGTGCAATGGGTCGTCGTACGCTGGGTATCGGCGTAATAAACTATGCTTATTATCTGGCGAAACATGGCGTTCGCTACAGCGACGGCAGCGCCAATGGCCTGACTCACCGCGCGTTTGAAGCTATTCAATATTACCTGTTGAAAGCCTCCAACGAGCTGGCGCGCGAGCAAGGTGCCTGCCCGTGGTTCAACGAGACGACCTATTCGCAGGGCATTCTGCCTATCGACACCTATAAAAAGGATCTCGATGCGTTATGCGACGAGCCGCTGCACTACGATTGGGAAGCGCTGCGTGCCAGCATTGTCGAACATGGTCTGCGTAACTCGACGCTGTCTGCGCTGATGCCGTCTGAAACGTCTTCACAGATTTCAAACGCCACCAACGGTATTGAACCTCCACGCGGCCACGTCAGCATCAAGGCATCAAAAGACGGCATTCTGCGTCAAGTAGTGCCTGAGTACGAGCGTCTGAAAGACCAGTACGAGCTGCTGTGGGACATGCCGAATAACGACGGTTACCTGCACCTCGTCGGCCTGATGCAAAAATTTATCGACCAGGCGATTTCGTCGAACACCAACTACGATCCATCCCGCTTCGCCAACAGCAAAGTGCCAATGAAGCAGTTGCTCAAAGACCTGCTGACCGCCTACAAATATGGCGTGAAAACGCTGTACTACCAGAACACCCGTGACGGTGCGGATGATGTTCAGGAAGATATGAAGGCTGACGTTGATGACTGCGAAAGCGGTGCCTGCAAGATTTAATGGCTCAAATTCAAAAACCGCCCCTGATTAGGGGCGATTTTTTCAGAGGATGTTATGGCTTACACCACTTTTTCCCAAAATAAAAACAATCAACTGCTAGAGCCTATGTTCTTTGGCCAGTCGGTGAACGTTGCGCGCTTCGACCAGCAGAAATACGAAATTTTCGAAAAGCTGATTGAAAAACAGTTGTCTTTCTTCTGGCGTCCGGAAGAGATTGACGTTGCGCGCGATCGTATCGATTTTCAGGGTCTGCCTGACCATGAAAAACACATCTTCCTCAGCAACCTGAAATATCAGACGCTGCTGGATTCGATTCAGGGTCGTAGCCCTAACGTCGCCCTGCTGCCGCTTATCTCTATTCCAGAATTGGAAACTTGGGTTGAAACCTGGGCGTTTTCAGAAACCATTCACTCACGTTCTTACACGCACATTATCCGTAATATCGTGAACGATCCGGGTCTGGTATTTGACGATATCGTCACCAACGAAGAGATCCTAAAGCGCGCGAAAGACATCTCCGGCTATTACGATTCGCTGATTGAGATGACCAGCTATTATCACCTTTTGGGTGTTGGCACGCATCAGGTTAACGGTAAAACCGTCGTGGTAGACCTGCACGAGCTGAAGAAAAAGCTCTACATCTGCCTGATGAGCGTGAATGCGCTCGAAGCAGTGCGCTTCTACGTCAGCTTTGCCTGTTCGTTTGCCTTCGCCGAGCGCGAGCTGATGGAGGGTAACGCAAAAATCATCAAGATGATCGCCCGTGACGAGGCTCTGCACCTGACCGGCACTCAGCACGCGCTGAACCTGCTGCGCAGCGGCGTTGATGATCCGGAAATGGCCGAAATCGCCAAAGAGTGCGAGAAAGAGTGCTATGACCTGTTCGTGCTGGCCGCCGAGCAAGAGAAAGACTGGGCAGAATACCTGTTCCGCGACGGCTCGATGATTGGTCTTAACAAAGATATTCTTTGCCAGTACATTGAATACATTACCAATATTCGTATGCAAGCGGTGGGATTAACGGCACCGTTCAAGACGCGCACTAACCCGATCCCTTGGATTAACGCTTGGTTAGTGTCTGACAATGTGCAGGTTGCGCCTCAGGAAGTAGAAGTCAGCTCTTATCTGGTGGGTCAGATCGATTCAGAAATGAATGCCGATGACCTGAGCGATTTCGAGTTCTAATTAATGAGTCAGCCGATTATTACGCTGCAGGATTCCGGCACAACGCTCGTCTGCGAAGGCGAGCACAACAACCTTCTGGAAGTCTTTGAATATCATAAGGTCGTGGTTGAATACCAGTGCCGCGAAGGCTACTGCGGCTCGTGCAGAATGCGTTTATTGAAAGGTGAAGTGGCGTACAGTGCCAAGCCGCTGGCATTTATTCAGGACGGTGATATTTTGCCGTGCTGCTGCCTGCCGATCGGGGACGTTGAGCTGGCGTTTTAAAAATCTCACCTCTATCTTCTGTTGTTTTCTCCCTCATTGAGACGCCATTTCCCCCATCCCACCCCAAAAGGGGACGTTGGGATGGGGGCACAACATACTGATTGCTAGATTTTTTCCAGCACCGTCAGCCACGGATAATCCGCGACAACCGGCCACTCATTCAGATAACGGCGCAGCATATCCATAGCCACCATCGCTATCGTCTCTTGACGCAGCTCGTGACCGTGACGGCCTGCGGTGTACTCAATGGTCATGCCGCGGGTGCCCGCGGGGGTATGCAACGCCAGGCTTAAGCGGTTTTCCCACACCCCGCCTACTGCTAACGCCAGCTGCGTGCCGCTGCTCTCGGCCAGGGTTTGTGCGCGAGCCAACACGGCAGAAAGCGATTCATCGGCCGTGCCGGTCGGCAATAGCTCGCCACCCGCCAGCGGTACATCCGCATTCTGCATCCGCCAGTTAAGCAGCCCGCCGGTAAAGCTTTCACTGATCGCCAGGCGTAAATTCTGCTCGAGCAGCCTTTCAGCAAGGCGCGCTGGCAGGCCACCCCAGCCTTCAAAAATAGTACTTTCGCCCGCAACTTCACGTACGCGTTCCCAAATCTGCCGCATCGCTGCTTCCTGGCTGCGAGGGCCAGTAAGCTTGAGCTCGATAATTGGCGAAGAAGAACGATAACCAATCGCCACACCTTCTGGCAGCTTCAGCACGTCGAGCTCACTTGCTAAATCACTTTCTCCGCGTCCGAAGGTGGTTAAACGCAGGCACAGTGGCGCTTCAAGGGCCGGATGGTCGCGATGCAGACGCGGTACAATCTGCTGTTCGACCATGACTTTAAATTCGGAAGGAACACCCGGCGTAAAGAACATCTGGCAGCGATTGAGCTTTAAGGTAAAGCCGCAGGCGGTGCCAACCGGGTTATCAAGGACGTCTGCGTTAGCAGGAATTTGCGCCTGCTTGCGGTTGGATGCAGCCATCGGTCTGCCGCGCTGAGAGAAAAAGGCTTCCATAGTCGCAATCCAATCGGCATCCTCAATCAACTCGACGCCGCAGGCCGTTGCCGCCGCCAGAGAACTGAGATCATCACTGGTTGGCCCAAGACCGCCGTTAACAATCAATACGTCAGCGATGTGGCTGCGTTCAAGCAGAACAGCAACCAGCGCATCGAGGCTGTCGCCGACGGTTTCACGGCTCGTCATGGGCAAGCCCTGTTCAAACAGGTAGCTCGCAAGCCACGCCGCGTTTGAATCGACTATCTGCCCGTGCAAAACTTCTTCGCCGGTGCTAAGCATCTCAACCCTAAGCATTGTCCTCTCCTTCCGTTACGTAGTTTTTGCTTTAAAAATTAACCGCCCCACCGATATAAGCACCGTCTGCGATAACATTGTCGCGATGACCGTCTTTGCCCTCAAGTGCCTGATAACGATAGCCTACATCAACGCTAACCAGGCTGATAGGTGTGAAGCGGATGCCGCCGTTAGCTTCTTTATAGTTATTGATGCCGCTGGAAAGTGAATCTGGCGCGTAATAACCCTCACCGTACAGGCTCACGTAGCGGCCGAGTGGCAACTGCAAACCACCGCCCACAGGAACCGCATAGCCGTCGCTGCCGTTTTTAGGGCTGGTGTAGAGTGCCTTGGCGCCTACGGTTGCCATAAATGGGCCGAGTCCGATGTTGTAACCCAGACCAAGACCTGCAACGTCGCCGTCGTTGTCGCTGTGGGCCCAGTTGCCGGTCAATGCCAGACCTGAGGTCGTAGTACCCAGGCCAAAGCCCAGATTAGTGTAGTGTTGGCCGATTTCTGCATTCACGCCAATTGCGTGGGCAGAAACGGTGGCCATCATAAGCGCAGCGGCCGAACAGGCCAGTAGAGACTTTTTCATTATTTATCCTGAATAATCATAAAACTAGTGTTTGAAACATCAGCAGGCAGTCTAAAGCAATTCACCGGCGGAGTAATCAGCCCAAATGCTTAAAATTTATTTCAACCTCAAGGTAAGTTACCTGATGGAAATTAAATAAATGCGACGAATTGAAGCCAAAAAATGAAAAGCCCCACCTTCAGATGACCTTAGGCGGGGCTTTGTTAATCCCTGGGAAGAAGTCGCCCCTTAACTTGCCGTTTTAAGCATACTCTGCTGATACGCACGTTGACGGGTTACCCACGGCAGCACCACAATCGCCAGCAGTCCACACACTGCTGAAATCGCCAGCCACACGCCGGGCATCGCTTTGTTACCGGTCACGTGGATGAGGTAGCTGGAAATTGCCGGCGTAAACCCGCCGAAAATGGCGGTTGCCAAACTGTAGGCCATCGAAAAACCGGTCGCTCGCACCTCGGGAGGCATTACCTCGGTCAGAGCCACGACCATTGCCGAGTTGTAGCTGGCGTACATAAACGACAGCCACAGCTCAACCTCCAACAGGCGTGCAAAACTCGGGGCACCCACCAGCCAGTTTAGCGCTGGATAGGAGGTCAGAAGAATCAATGCGCTAAAGGTCAATAGCAGCGGACGGCGCCCAACTTTATCGGAGAATGCTCCCATAATCGGCAGCCAAAACAGGTTTGAAATCCCTACACACAGCGTAACGATAAAACTTTGCTGCTCACTGAGCTGCAACACGTTTTTACCATAAGTCGGCGTAAACGCGGTGATCATGTAAAACGAAACGGTCGTCGTCACCACCATCAGCATGCCAACCAGCACAATTTTCCAGTTGCTGCCTACGGAGCGTACAATTTCGCTCATTGAAGGATGGTGCTTACGCTGCTGGAAGGCATCGGTTTCCTCCATCATGCGACGGATCCAGAACAGGAACGGCACAATCATGCAACCAATGGCGAACGGGATACGCCATCCCCACTCGTTCATCACCGTGTTGCCCAACAGGTTATTCAGCAACACGCCAAGCAGCGCAGCAAACACCACTGCCACCTGCTGACTGGCCGACTGCCAACTGACGTAAAAGCCTTTTTTCCCTTTTGGCGCAATCTCGGACAGATAAACAGAAACACCGCCCAGCTCAACGCCGGCAGAGAAGCCCTGCAGCAGGCGGCCGAGCAGGATGAGGATCGGCGCGGCGACGCCAATACTGTGATAACCGGGCACGCAGGCGATGGTCAAGGTACCAAACGCCATCAACCCCAGCGTGATAAGCAGTCCCTTTCTACGGCCATGATGGTCAATGTAGGCACCAAGCACCATGGCGCCCAAAGGCCGCATCAGGAATCCCGCGCCGAAGGTCATCAGCGTGAGCATCAGCGAGGCAAAGGGGTTGGAATCAGGGAAGAAGGTGTGTGCAATGGCGTTAGCGTAATAGCCGAACACCATAAAATCGTACATTTCGAGAAAATTCCCGCTGGCGACGCGGAAGATATTTTTGGCTGTACCCTGCCGGTTGCCACCGGAAGTGGCGTTAATGGATGACATTGTGTTAACTCCTGGTTTTTTTATACCTCCAGTTAACATTTCTTTATCATCACTCAATGTGATGGCATTCACATTTCCATAGCCGGCTATGTAGTTATCGGTAACACAATATTAACCAAGGTTATCGATCGGCGTATTTTGCCCTACCCCAGTGCATGACCTCGCGTCGAGACACTTTTATACCGCCATTCTGCAAATTTTCTGGCAGCCTAAAAAGTGCGATCGGCCGTTGAAAACTCGCCAGTTTATCGCGCGCCCATTCCATTAGCTCGGCGAGCGTCGGGCTGCCCTCTCCTTCAATAACCGCTACCGGTCGCTCGCCATACTGCGGGTCGTCAACCGGGATAATAAATACCGCATTAAGCTGCGGATGTTCCAGCAAAATTCGCTCAACCTCTTCCGGCTGAATCCCCTCGCCGCCGCTAAAAAAAAGATTATCCAGCCTGCCGTTAATATTCAATTCGCCGTTCTGCCACTCGCCGCTGTCGCGCGTGTGCAGCCAACCGTCGGTTTCATCCAGAGGCTGCAATCTGCCCTGTTGCCAATAGCCCAGCGCCATTGAAGCCGCACGCAGCTGAATTTCCTGATTAACGACTCGGACCTCGCGCCCTTTTAACGGATTTCCCACACCTGGCAAGTCATCGGCGCGCTTGGCGGTAACAGTGGATGCCGTTTCGGTCATCCCGTAGCCACACCAACAGCGAATGCCCGCCCGTTCGGCGCGCTGAACAAGCGCTTGTGGAATATCAGCCCCGCCAAGCAGCACGTCGCACAAACCCGCCGTCGAGACGCTACTCTCGAGCAAACGCCACAGCTGAGTAGGCACCAGCGATGCATGGGTGCTGAACTGCAGAGCCTGCGCCAAAGGACGGCCATCGCTGAGTACTAATCCTGCGCCAACTGCGAGCCAGCGCCAGACAATGGCCTGCCCCGAAACGTGAAACAACGGCAGCGAGAGCAGCCAGCGGTGTTGATGCGTGAAAGACATCAGCTCAACCACGCCCTCGGCGCTGGCAATATGCGCCGCGAGTGTATGCACCGCCGCCTTGGGTAAACCGTTAGACCCCGAGGTTAGGGTCAGCGTGGCCGCTCTTGCCGATGACCACACCGCAGCGTGCTGACGGGATAGTGTGGCCTTTTGCGCCACGACCTCGGGTCGGATAACTTCATGGGTTAAATCCATTACGCGGGAAATACCCAAACGCGTGAGCAATACTGGCAGTGTGCCTGCGGCAAGCTGAGGATTCAGCGGCAAACAGCACGCGGCGAGCTGTAACAGGGCAAAATAAGCCAGCAATAAGTCGAATCCGTTATTACCACGCACATCACCGATCAGTGCCACTGCCTCGCCGGCCCGAACGCCTTGAGCGCTAAATTCGGCCGACTTATGGTCGATTTCACGGGCCAATTCTGCCCACGTCAGCGTTTTGTCTGCCAAAAAAATAGCCACTGTGTTGGGTGAGCGCCGCTGCCAGTGTTGCCAAGGCCAGTCGTTTATTGCTGCCATATAACCTCCAGCGCATCGGCCGTTATTAACGGCAATCTACTGCCCGGCCAAGGACGCAACAGTTGGGCTTGCATCAGGTTGAGGGTATCAAGTCCCGGCGTACTTTCCGGTAACAGCCAGCGGGAGAGCCGCGCCAGCTGACTCAGCCCTAAGCTGGATTCAAGACTGGAACTGATAACCACCTCTATCCCCAGGCTTTGCGCCTCGGCTATCTGCCGCTGGCAGGCGTCAATACTGCCGGTGAGGGTAGGCTTGAGGATAATAGCCGCTACGCCAGACTGCCGCTGCAACATAAAGCCTGTTTCGCGCAGGCTTTCGTCCCAGGCAATCGCAATACCGGTGGCGGCGGCAAATTCCAGCGACTGCTGCGGGGTGTGACACGGCTCCTCAATAAAACAAATACGCCTGCGCTGCTCGGCGCAAAGATAGCGTGCAAAGGCCGCGGCCTGGCTAGGGCTCCAACTGCGGTTAGCATCGAGGCGCAGCTTCAGGTCAGGCAACGCCTCAAGCAGTGAGCTGACGTTTAATCCATCGCCCACCGCCTCATACAGTCCGACCTTTACCTTACCCAACTTACTGTTCGGCAGAGCATTAAGTTGGAGCAGCAGTTCGTCTGGGTCCCCGTGACACATCACTGCGCGTCGCGTGTCGAAAGCCGTAGGCAACGAGCCGTCAATTTCCGCCAAGGCGCAGCTCACGCCAAAGGCCACTGAGGGCAACGCGCAATCGGGAAACGGGTCGCCTCGTTGCCATCTGTCGAGCAGCGGTAGAAGCGCCAGTTGCGCCTGCTCTAAAGACTCTGGGCTAAAACCGGGCAGCGGCGCTATTTCTCCCCACCCTTGTCGGTGGTTTTTCCATAGCTCAATCAGCAAACCCTCACGGGTTTTAAGCCGCTGATTGCGCAGTACGACTCCGGCGTCCATCGGCAGTGAGTAGCGGTACACTTTTACACGGCGCATCACGGATTACGTTTAAATCGGCTGAAATCAGGCGCGCGCTTTTCATTGAATGCATTGCGCCCTTCCTGACCTTCAGCGGTCATGTAAAACAGCATGGTGGCATTACCCGCCAGCTCCTGAAGGCCCGCCTGTCCGTCGCAGTCGGCGTTAAGGGCCGCCTTCAGACAGCGCAGTGCTATCGGGCTGTTTTGCAGGATTTCTCGGCACCAACGGATGGTCTCTTTTTCAAGCTCGGCCAGCGGCACTACGCTGTTCACTAATCCCATATCCAACGCGGCAGCCGCGTCGTACTGACGGCAGAGGAACCAGATTTCACGGGCTTTTTTCTGCCCGACGATGCGCGCCATATACGAAGCGCCCCAACCGCCATCAAACGATCCCACTTTAGGGCCGGTTTGCCCAAACATTGCGTTGTCTGCGGCCAGCGTGATGTCACACATCATATGTAAAACGTGTCCCCCCCCGATGGCATATCCGGCCACCATCGCCACCACCGGTTTGGGGCAAGTGCGAATTTGGCGCTGAAAATCCAGGACGTTAAGGTGATGCACGCCGCTGTCATCACGATAGCCACCGTAGTCGCCGCGCACCTTCTGGTCGCCGCCCGCGCAGAAGGCTTTATCCCCCTCCCCGGTTAAAATAATCACCCCGATGCTGTCATCAAAACGGGCGTCTTCCATTGCGCGCATCATCTCTTTGACCGTCAACGGACGAAAAGCATTGCGCACCTCGGGACGATTAATCGTGATTTTAGCCATGCCGTCGGCCGATTTATGATAGCGGATATCCTCAAAATCAGCCGAGCAGTCCAGCCAGTTGAGGGGCGCATAAAGGCGTTTCTCGTCGATAGGGATCATCTCGGTTCTCTTTTAAACGGTTTAAGGAAATAAATTCAGTCAGACGATTGGCAAACAGTGCCGCCTGCGCCCGATGGGCATTGTGACCGGCTCCCTCTATGGCAGTGTGCGGCAGGTTCGAGCGATGGATAAGCGAGAGGAATTTTTCATCTTCGCTGCCACACAGCCAGAGATAGGGAATACGAAGCTTGCGGATTTGTGGGCGTAAATCAGGCTGCAGCGCCAACGAGGTCGCGGTAAATATCGCGGCCAGCCTTTGGGGATCATTGGCCAGCCGCAGCTGAATAAGCGAGCAGCGCTGCGCGGCAGACAGGTCGTGAAACACCGGTTGTCGATACCACTGCGTTAGAAAATTTTGCAACGGCATCTGCTGCAGTTTTTCACGCCAGCGGCAGTCGCACTGCTGTCTTGACTGCCTTTGCAATAAGGTTTCAAGTCCAGGATGCCCGCCTTCAATAACCAGCCCCTGCAGGCCAGAATTTTCCCCGCAGCAGGCGTGATAAAGGGCGACTCTACCGCCGAGCGAATAGCCGATTAGCCAATATTGACTGATGTTATGCTGCTTGAGGGTCACGCACAGTTGGTGACTCAGGTCGGCGAATCCGGCGGCGGTAAGGTGTGCCGATGCACCGTGCCCCGGAAGGTCAACCAGCAGGCAGCGCCAGTGTGATAGATGATTGAGTAAAGAATACCAATCACTGCCGTTGCCCAAAAATCCATGCAAAAACACCAGCCACGGGCGTGTAGTGGCAAAACTGCCACCGTCGATGCGAGTGCAGGAAAGGGTCATAATTCACTCACCTGCTGCAACAGCTGCGTCAATG
Source organism: Rouxiella sp. S1S-2 (assembly GCF_009208105.1). Lineage (NCBI taxonomy): Bacteria > Pseudomonadati > Pseudomonadota > Gammaproteobacteria > Enterobacterales > Yersiniaceae > Rouxiella > Rouxiella sp. S1S-2. Next base: position 1,709,462 of record NZ_WFKL01000001.1, on the reverse strand, counting down.
CTTCGCCGCCTGCGGTGGGGGCCACCATAAGTTCAATCAATGTGACGCCGCCGTGCTGCCAATGCTGAGTCACATCGTGAAGCAGCGCATGCCAGCTTTCGGGTCGGGAATACTGCAAACCGAACGCAGCGGCGGCGTAACTGAAATCAATCTGCTGCGGCATGCAGTAAAAACGCTGACGTGCGGCCAGCGGCGTTGGCAACAGGGAGAAAATTTGCCCGCCCTGATTATTGACCACCAGGATAACCACCGGGGCAGAGCTTTGGCGTAGCAGCGCCAGAGAGTTGAGGTCGTAGAGGGCGGAGATGTCTCCCAGCAGGATAAGCGTCGGCCTGCCACAGGCGCGTTCCACACCGGCGGCGGTCGCCAGCAGGCCATCAATACCGCTGGCACCGCGATTAGCGAATACCGGATATTCAACAGGCAGTTGGGCAAAGGCGTCGACCATTCGCACCACCAGACTGTTGCCTAAAAACAGCTGTCCGTGCGGCGGCAACAGCTCGACAATTCGGCTGGCCACCTGTGCTTCACCAAACTGCGTAGCTAAACGTTGCTCAACGCAGGATTTGGCCATAGAAGAGAGAGTGGCCAGTGATTCTGCCCACGGAGCTTGGGCTAATGCAGGATGCTGACTCAACCATGGGCCAATCGGTGAAACAATGCGTCGCCCGCGATGATGTGCGGGATCCAGGCGTCCTGCCCGGTTTTCAATCAACCAATACTCTGCTACCTGACAGGATGACTGCCACTGCAACAGCCGCTTGCTGGTCAGCCGGCTGCCAAATTGAACCACCAGCTCTGCACGCTGTAATAACGCTTGTGCCTTAGGATTCGCTAACCACAAATCCGCGCAGGCGAGAGGCTGTCCGCTATGCGACTGAGTATCCGACAGCAGCGGCCAGCCGAGCGTGGCCGCCCATTGCGCCACCCGTTTTCCTTCATCCACACTCAAACACCCGGCAATCACTACCCCGCGCCTTTGACACCCAGCCTCCCAATCGTGCAGGACCGGCGGATGAAAATGGACCGATTGCTGCAGCCAGGGCTTACTGCCCTGCCACCAGTCGCCGAGCGCCCCGCTCCACGCCGCGTCTTCCTCGTCCGGCTCACCGTATAGCGGTTCGGCAAAGGGGCAATTAATATGGACTGCTCCGTGCGTTTGACGGCCCATCAGTTCATCGATTGCCGACACCAGCCAGCGGGCGGCAATCGTCGCCGTCGGCGTGGGTAAATTTAAGGCATCGGTGACGTGAGAGGAGAAAATGCCCGGCTGTGAAATGGCCTGATTGGCCCCGCAGCCGATAGACTCGAGCGGGCGATCGGCGGTCAGCATTATCAACCTTTCACCGGTAAGGCCGGCCTCAATAACCGCAGGATAGAGGTTCGCAACGGCGGTGCCCGAGGTGACAATCACCGCCACGCGTTCACCTGCGCCTTTGGCAAGTCCCAGCGCCAGGTGCCCTAATCCGCGCTCGTCGAAATGAGTATGGCAAATAAAATGCGCATTGGCCGCCGCGGCCAACGTAAGGGGGGTGGAGCGTGAACCGGGTGCAATACAGACGTGGCGAACGCCGTGACGTGACAAGGCTTCAAGAATGACATTTGCCCAGCGATGGTTAAACGCGCTCATCGACATAGCCTGTTCCCCCGCTTATTTTGCCTGATGGCAGAATTATGCGCGGTTAACTGATGTCAGATGCTGTTACAGATCAAAAGGACGTTTCGGGAGGGAGAAATGTTAAAAAAATAGAGACAGCCTTAGCTGTCTCATTGTGGTTCACGCGGTGTTCATCGCAATAACTCGGGCGTCTAGCGGCGTAACAGCAGCCCAACAACCAAACCTACTGCCGCACCTACACCTACGCCGTGCCATGGTTTGTCATGCACGTAGGAATCGGCCTGACGGACCACGGTTTTCGCCTTCGCGCAGTAGGAGTCAGTTGCCGAACTCAGACGTGATTGCACGTCATTCAACGCCTGCTCGGCTCGGCTCTTTATTTCGATATATTTCTCATCCGCTTTATCACCTGAAGATTTAAGCACCTCTTCCAGCGTTTCACTGAGCATTCTGAGATCATCATCAAGACTGGTTTGCTGTGGTTCGAATTGGTTAGCCATTCTGTTCTCCTTGTTGTGTGATTCAGCGAGTTTTGCACCCGATGTCTTTAACCCTAGCCTACTTTCAGCCGAGTTGCTGCCCCAAGTGGCAACTAAATACACCGGATTCAGCCTTTTAAGAACCTTCCGACCCTGGCACTGCGGAATAAGCTACCGGAGGAATTTTGCTTTTTAGTCGCGCCTCGCTAAGCGCCCGCTGCTTGTGCAACAGCCACATTCCGCTCAATTTCATGGCATAGGCAAATATCAGCCCAAGCAGCAGCGAAACAATGATTGTCTGCCAGTTTTGTTGGCTTGCAAGCACGGCACTGGCACCTATAAAGGTTCCGGGGAGAAAGGCCAGCCACTGATACGTAGACTGCATGCACATGGCAAACCCAACCAGTCCGATAACTACGTAGCCTAAAATGCTCCATTCGGGGCGTAGGGCGCTGCCCGTTTTAATCATTTCGCCCCAGAACACTCCGCTACAGCAGGTCAATATGGTGATCAAAAAACCTCTCAAACCGCTTATCGGTGAAGCAAAGCAGGCGGCATAACCCAGAAAACCCGCCCAGCCAATCAGGCCAAGCGTAATAGCAATCCAGCCCCAAATCCCTGAAAGAAGCCCTGTCGTTATGGCAATCATAAATAAAACATTCATTGCAAAGTCCCCAGTCAATACGACCGAAAAATAAAGTGCAGATTCTACACTCGAAATTACAAAATGAAATATTTACAGGCGCTTCACTAACGAAATTAATATGAATTCATCAAAATTTAATAAATTTATTAAAGGCAAAAAAAAACCGCACATCAATGACGTACGGTTTTTAAGGTTAATTCAGCAGCATCACATTAGAGGCTGAGCCAACTGAACCAGCGAGATGAGCGGCTGTGGATAGATACCCAGCACCAGTACCAGAATCGCCGAGATAAGTACCACGACACCGCCTGCGGTAAGCGCCCAGTTGGACGGCGTATCGCGTACCAGTCGGTCCGGCGCATTCAGGAACAGGCTCACGGTAACGCGCAAATAATAGTAAAGGCCTATCGCACTGCCCACCACCACGGCACCGGTCAACCACCACAGATGCGCGGTGACGCCGGTTGCAATCACGTAGAACTTGCCGATGAAGCCCAGCGTCATTGGAATACCCGCCAATGACAGCATCATCACCGTCATTACCGCCGAAAGAATCGGCTTGTGCCAGAACAGACCGCGGTAGGAGAACAGTGATTCTGCATCCGGACCGCTGTAAGGACTGGACATCAGGCTAACCACGCCAAAGGCACCCAGGCTGCTGAACAGGTAACCTGCCAGATAAACGCCCACGGTTTCCATCGACAGCTGATGGGTCTGTACGGCAATCAGCGCCACCAGCAGGTAACCCAGATGCGCGATTGAAGAGTAACCCAGCAGACGTTTGATATTGCTTTGGCTGATGGCCATCAGGTTACCGACCAGAATCGAGCAGAAGGCGATAATGCCCAGCACGACGCGGATGGCTTCACTGTTGGCAACCGGTGCATAAAGGAACAAGCGCATGACTACGGCAAAAATCGCAATCTTGCTGGCGGTGGCCAGGAAGGTTGATACCGGTGCAGGCGCGCCCTGATAAACGTCCGGCGTCCACAGGTGGAAAGGCACCAGAGACAGCTTGAAGCCCAGACCCACGATCATCATACCCAAACCTGCCAACAACAACGGTTCGTGCATCACGGCGTCGCTGAGGTTTTTACCCAGCGCCATGAACGACAGGTCGCCGGACTGTGCGTACAGCAGTGCCATACCAAACAGCAGGAACGAAGACGCAGCGGCCGAAAGCAGCATGTATTTGATACTGGCTTCCAGCGAGCGTTTCTGTCGATACGCATAGCCTATTAAGCCAAACAATGGCAGGGAGATCAGTTCAATCCCCAGGAACATTGAGGCAAGGTGATTAGCGCAGGCCAGTAAAATACCGCCCATCGCTGCTATCAGCACCAGCAGATAGAATTCTTCGCGGTTGTCCGGATAGCCCACCAGCCAAGGGTACGCGAACGTACAGGTGGCCAGGCTCGCCAACAGCACCAATGCAATGTAGAACATTGAATAACCGTCGATGCGCAGCAGAGGGGTCACATCCTGTGGCCCCACTTGAGCAACGAAATACAGCGAAATCAGCGCGATGTTCAGGCCAATGACTGTCAGTGTGGCATTAAAGAAATGGTCGCGTCGCCACGCAATGGACAGCATCACCAATACCACCGTCAATCCGACGATCAACAGTGGTAACAGTGCGATCAGATCTTGAGGAGTAAATGTCATGGCGAATTACGGCCTTGTCGTTGAAATTGATGAAACTGATGACCCGTACCAGTGCTGAATATTGCTCATCGCTGCGTGTGAGGTATCGAGGATTGGCTGCGGGTAAACCCCGAGCAGCACCAGCAACACGACCAGCAGCAGGATGATTGAGAGCTCACGCCCCGTCATACCCTGCAAGGGTTGGTCCGACTTAGGCGCGCCGTAGTATGCACGCTGCATCATAACCAGCGAATAAACCGAGGCAAATACCAGGCCGAAGGTCGAAATCACAGTGATCACCGGCACAATTGGGAAGCTGCCGAACAGGATCATGAATTCACCCACAAAGTTACCGGTACCCGGCATACCCAGCGTTGCCACCGCGAAGAACAGCGACAGCGCAGGCAGGTATTTGATGCGCCCCCACAGGCCGCCCATCAGGCGCATGTCACGAGTATGCAGGCGTTCGTAAATCTGACCACAGATAATGAACATACCGGCTGCGGAAAGCCCGTGTGCGATCATCTGGATCACTGCACCTTGGTAGGCAAGCTGGCTGCCGGTGTAAATGGCAATCAGAACAAAGCCCATGTGTGACACGCTGGTGTAAGCAATAAGGCGTTTGATATCAGTCTGTGCGAACGCCATCCAGGCGCCGTAGAAGATACCAATCACACCCAGCCACATCGCGATCGGGGCAAACTCGTGTGAAGCATGTGGGAACAGCGGCAGGCAGAAGCGCAACATGCCGTAGGCCGCGGTTTTCAGCAAGATGCCTGCCAGGTCAACCGAACCCGCGGTAGGTGCCTGGCTATGTGCATCCGGCAACCAACCGTGCAACGGCACGACCGGCATTTTCACCGCGAAGGCAATGAAGAAGCCCAGCATCAGCAGGTACTCAACGTGTTCCGACATTGGCGTTTTCAGCAGTTGCTCATAGCTGAAGGTCCACACGCCAGTCGCGTTGTAGTGCACAAACACCAGTCCCAAAATCGCAATCAACATCACCAGACCACTGGACTGGGTATAGATGAAGAATTTGGTTGCTGCGCTGATGCGCGTTTTACCGTCAGACGCTTTATGACCCCAAAGCGCAATCAGGAAGTACATCGGAACCAGCATCATCTCCCAGAAGAAGAAGAACAGGAACAGGTCGATGGACAGGAACACGCCGATCACGCCGCCGAGGATCCACAGCAGGTTCAGGTGGAAGAACCCCTGATACTTCTGGATTTCGCGCCACGAACAGAGAATAGCCAGCAAACCGAGCAGGCCGGTCAGCACAACCATCAGCAGCGAAAGACCATCAAGAGCCAGATGGAATTCAATGCCAAAGCGCGGGATCCACGGCAGAGAAAACTCTGACTGCCATTGAGGAATACCCACGGGTGCGGTTAATGAATAACCCCCCTGCAACCAGAGTTGCAGGGAAAGTGCCAAAGTCAGCCCCATCGCGATAAGAGCTATCCAGCGCGGTACTTTGCTTCCGAAGCGCTCAGTCTGCCAAGACAGCAGTCCGCCAATAAAGGGGATAAGAATTAGCCAAGGTAATAGCATGGCGTATAGGTCCCTATGTTTTTACTATGTTAAATCGCCAGCAACAGCGCTAAAACGACGACTGCACCCAATCCCATAGACGCGACGTACCAACGCGTCTGTCCGTTTTCACTCAATGTCAGCCCGCGGTTACCCAGACGGGCAAACAGTGCAGGGAAATTCATTAGCGAGTTCAACGGATCGCGCTGCAGGAGTTTCGCGATGGCCAAATAAGGTTTCACGAAAATCATGTCGTACAGCCAGTCAAAGCCCCAGGCATGGAACCACCAGGTCGTGAAGAAGCGTCCCGGTGCGCTTTTTGCGATGCTGTTAACCAGCGTACGCTTGCCGAGATACAACGCTGCGGCCAGTAAAATGCCGACAATAGCCACCACACCTGAAGTAATTTCAAGCGTTAATACCGTACCGTGCGGCAGCTCGGTAGTACCCGGCAGCACGCCCTGCAGTGGCGGAACAATCATCGCGCCAATGAAGGTGGACAGAACCAGCAGCACCAGCAGCGGCAAGTGGTGGGTAATCCCTTTACCGGCATGGGCTTTAATCTTCTCTTCGCCGTGGAAGACGATAAAGATCATGCGGAAGGTATACAGCGAGGTCATAAACGCACCGACCAGTCCGGCAATCAGCAGATTAAGATGACCATTTGCCAGCGCACCGGCCAGAATTTCATCCTTACTGAAGAAGCCGGCAGTGATGATTGGCAAGGCCGACAGCGCCGCACCGCCCACCAGGAAGCAGACATAAACCAGTGGAATCGATTTGCGCAGGCCGCCCATTTTGAAGATGTTCTGCTCGTGGTGGCAGGCAAGGATTACCGAGCCGGAGGAGAGGAACAGCAGCGCCTTGAAGAACGCGTGGGTCATCAGGTGGAAAATGGCAGCGTCCCACGCCTGAACGCCCAGCGCCAGGAACATGTAGCCAATCTGACTCATGGTCGAGTAGGCCAGCACGCGCTTGATATCGGTTTGCACCAGCGCCGCAAAGCCCGCCAGAACCAGCGTCACTGCGCCAATAATGCCGACCAAATGCAGAATCTCAGGCGCCATCAAGAACAGACCGTGGGTACGGGCAATCAGATAGACACCGGCGGTGACCATCGTCGCAGCATGGATCAGAGCAGAAACTGGTGTAGGACCGGCCATCGCATCCGCCAACCAGGTTTGCAGCGGCAACTGTGCCGATTTACCTACGGCGCCGCCCAGTAACATCAGCGTTGCCCAAGTAATGGCGGTATCGCCAACGGCCAGCTTCTGCGGTGCCAGAATCATCAGTTCACGAATGTTGAGCGTGCCCAGTTCGCGATACAAAATGAACAGCGCAAAGGCCAGGAATACGTCGCCCACGCGAGTGACGATAAAGGCTTTCATCGCCGCCGCGCCGTTCTCAGGATTGGTGTAGTAGAAACCAATCAGCAGGTAACTGCACAGCCCTACCCCTTCCCAACCCAGATACAGCAGCAACAGGTTGTCTGCCAATACCAGAATCACCATGCTGGCGATAAACAGGTTGGTATAAGCAAAGAAGCGTGAATAGCCCTCTTCACCGCGCATGTACCATGAAGCAAACATGTGGATGAAGAAACCTACGCCGGTCACCACAGACAGCATGGTCATCGACAGGCCGTCGAGCGTTAGCGTGGCAGAGATGTTGAAATCACCGACCTGCATCCAGTTCCACAGCGTCTGGTTAAACACCTGAACGCCGGTAGCCTTTTGACTAAGGAAATTGATGCCAACGTAAATCGTCACCAAAGCGGCCAGGCCAATCGAGCCTACACCCACGGTAGCTGACGTGTTTTCTGACCAACGCCCGCGAGAAAAGGCTAACAGCAGGAAGCCGATCAGCGGGAACAAAATGGTTAAATATAATAGGTTCATCCGCGCATCTCACTGACAGTGTCGATATTCAGGGTATGACGACGACGATAGAGTTGCAGCAGTAAGGCCAAGCCGATGCTGGCTTCCGCTGCCGCCAGGCTGATAGCCAGTATGTACATCACCTGTCCGTCTGCCTGTCCCCAATAGCTGCCGGCCACAATAAAGGCCAGCGCCGCCGCGTTGATCATCACTTCAAGGCTGATCAACATAAACAACAGGTTACGTCGTACCAGTAACCCGGTCAGTCCCAACACGAACAGGATTGCGGCCAAGATCAGGCCATGCTGTAGAGGGATCATGCTCTCTCCTCCGTTTTTCTTTTTGCCATCTCTTTGACCGGCGCAGCGGATGCGTTGCCGAGCACTTCGCCCGGCTTGTGTTCACGTCCGATGTGGAAGGCCACCACCAAACCGGCCAGCAGCAGCATTGATGCCAGCTCTACCGCCAGTACGTAAGGACCGAACAGCGCAATGCCTACCGCTTTCGCGTCAACCATTGTTCCTTTGATGCCCTGATCGTGCAGGCCGGTGATTGAAGCAATCATCACCACCAGCAGAACCACGGCCAGAATCGAAGGCCCAATCCAGGTCGAAGGTTTCAGCCAGGCGCGCTCTTGTTCCTGCACGCTGCCTAGGTTCAGCATCATCACCACGAACACGAACAGCACCATAATGGCACCGGCGTAGACGATGATTTCCAGCGCTGCGGCGAAGTATGCGCCGAGCGAGAAGAACACGGCGGCGATAGCCAGCAGTGAAATGATCAGGTACAGCAGCGCGTGAACCGGGTTGGTGTGCGTGATTGTTCGCAACGTCGCCAACACGGCCACCAGGGCTGCAGTGTAAAATGCAAATTCCATGCTCGCGGCTCCTTAAGGCATGAGACCTTTGACGTTGATCGGCTTGGCTTCGTTCTCGGCTTCGCCTTTCGCTTTGCCGTCAACTGCCATACCGGCCATCCGGTAAAAGTTATATTCCGGATACTTACCGGGTCCAGAGATCAACAAGTCTTCTTTCTCATACACCAGATCCTGGCGTTTGAACTCACCCAACTCGAAGTCCGGCGTCAGCTGAATTGCCGTCGTTGGGCAGGCTTCTTCACAGAGTCCGCAGAAGATGCAGCGCGAGAAGTTGATACGGAAAAACTCCGGATACCAACGACCGTCTTTCATCTCGGCTTTCTGTAGTGAAATACAGCCTACGGGACAGGCTACCGCGCAAAGGTTACAGGCTACGCAGCGCTCGTCTCCATCAGGATCGCGCGTCAACACAATGCGACCACGGTAACGAGGCGGCAGATATACAGGTTCTTCCGGGTACATCAAGGTTTCGCGTTTGGCGAAGGTATGCATACCTATCAGCCACAAACTGCGAACCTGGGTGCCGAAACCAACCACTAGTTCTTTCAATGTCATGGTTCAATCACCCCTTAAATTAATTTGCGTTGTACAAAATGACGGCCGCGGTGCCCAGCAGATTCAGCAAAGTCAGCGGCAGGCAAATACGCCAGCCAAATGACATCACCTGGTCGTAGCGAGGACGAGGTAAAGCGGCTCGTAGCAAAATGAACATCACCATGAAGAAAGCGGTTTTCAACGCAAACCAGATGAACGGTGGCAAGAATGGCCCCTGCCAGCCCCCGAAGAACAGCGTAACTATCAGTGCAGATACGGTGACGATACCAATGTATTCACCGACGAAGAACAGACCGAACTTCATGCCGGAATATTCGATGTGGTAACCATCGGCCAGCTCCTGCTCTGCTTCTGGCTGGTCAAACGGATGGCGGTGACACACGGCGATACCGGCAATGGCAAAGGTCAGGAAGCCAAAGAACTGCGGAATGATATTCCACATGTGCTCTTGGGCATGCACGATGTCCTGCAGATTAAACGAGCCCGCTTGTGCAACGACCCCCATCAGCGACAGGCCGAGGAACACTTCATAGCTCAGCGTCTGTGCCGAGGCGCGCATTGCGCCCAGCAGGGAGTATTTGTTGTTGCTTGACCAACCGGCAAACAGCACGGCGTAAACCGTTAAACCCGCCATCATCAAGAAGAACAGAATACCGATATTGAGGTTGGCGCCGTACCAGGTCGGTGCAACCGGTACAATCGCAAACGCCATCAGCATCGAGCTAAAAGCAATCATCGGCGCCAGCGTAAAGATGGCGCGGTCAGAGAACTTTGGCGCCCAGTCTTCTTTAAAGAACATTTTGATCATGTCGGCAACCAGCTGCAGCGAGCCGCCCCAGCCGACACGGTTAGGTCCGTATCGGTTCTGGAACAGGCCCAGCAGGCGGCGTTCCGCGAAGCTCATAAAGGCTCCGCAGGTGACGACGACCAACAGGATCACCACCGCTTTAACCACGGCGATAATGGTGTCGATAACTTCTGGTGTAAACCAACTCATCGGGTTGCCTCCCGCAGATTCTCAACCGTTGCGCCGACCAGCACCGGAGAAATTCCCGGCAGGCCCAGCGGCAGGCCAACTTGTCCTTTATGGAGGGTCTCGCTCAGACGAACCGGCAAGGTCAGAGTTTGTCCACCGCAGGTGAATTCAACCTGAGTGCCCTGATTAACGCCAAGTGCAGCGGCATCGGCCGGGTTAACCATCACGTAAGGCTGTGGCATACGCTGTTGGATAACGTTTGAACGCTGAGACATCTCTTCACTACCAAACAGGTGATAGTAAGGGGCAACGCGCCAGTGATTTTCCTGTGCAGCAAAGGCCGCAGGGATTTCACTGAAGTACTCAAGAGTGCCCTCGCCTGCTTCAATCAGACGCACACCCGGATCGCCGTGACGCAGTTTACCGCCCACTTCGGCCTGGAATTTATTCCATGCCTGCGGTGAGTTCCAGCCCGGAGCCCAGGCAAACGGCACCTGTTGACGGTTCGCGTAAGGGCTGTTGTTACCTTCCATCGAGAAGGCAAACATGGTGTCTTTGTCCTGCGGCTGACGCGGTTCGTGCACGTTGATGTTGGCGCGCATGGCGGTACGTCCACTTGAACGAATCGGTGAACGCGCCAGTTTCTGACCACGAATACGGAAAGAAGCATCCGGCGCAGCGTCAATCATACCTTTTAACTGCGGAAGAGCCGCAACGCAGGCCTCAATGACGTGATCCAGCTGAGTCCAGTCAACGTGACGGCTGTTGATGGTGGAATGCAGCGAGTGCATCCAGCGCCAGCTCTCAAGCATCACGATGCTGTTGTCGTAGTACGCCGGGTCATAAACCTGGAAGAAGCGCTGTGCGCGGCCTTCCTGATTGACCAACGTACCGTCGCTTTCAGCGAAACTTGCGGCCGGAAGGATAAGGCTGGCCTTGTCCATAATGCGGGTGCGCTGGTGGTCAACGATCAGCAGGTTTTGAACCTTCGAAAGCGCCTCGTCAACGACAGATTCAGGTGCCTGACGATACAGGTCGTTTTCCATGACGATAGCGCTGTCTGCGCCGCCGCTGGAAAGCAGGCCAAGCGCGTCGTCGAGGTTGCCGCCGCCAATCATCGACAGACCGATGCTGTTGGCAGAAGAGGCCACGAAGGTGATGCCGACGTCAAGACCGCGCGCTTTCAGGGCTTTCGCCACGTTGGCTGCGGCAGAGATAATCGCGTCGCTGCCGGCGTTAGTGCCGGTAATGATCAGCGGTTTTCTTGCGCCAGTTAATGCCTGCGCAATCATGTCGACTTTCTTGTTGAGGCTTTCGTCGATGTCAGTGACCGCCGGTGCCGCGTCGTCAATAGCGTGGGCAATGGCGAAACCGAAACGTGCCTGCTCGTCAACCGGTGCGCGGTAGTTCAGAGCCGCGATATCATCGAGACGGGTATTATCAACGTTGGTCACAAACAGAGGATGCTTGGCGTGCTGTCCGATGGTCTGGATAGCGGCAATCTGCCAGTCGGCAACGCGCTGGGCCGCCGCCATGGCGCGGGCTTTACCCTTGACCGCCTGACGAACCGCCAACGCAATGCGTGCGCCAGTTTGCGTGAGATCTTCACCCAGAATCAGCACGGCGTCATAGGACTCAATGTCGTGCAGAGCCGGCGTGTGAACCCCGCTGTTTTTCAGGATGTTCAGCATCAGCGCCAGACGATTTTGCTCCGCCGCGTTGATACCGGTATAGAAGTTTTCAGCACCGACCAATTCCCGCAGCGCAAAGTTGCTTTCGAGGCTGGCGCGCGGAGAGCCGATACCGATAGTTTTGCTCGACTGACGAAGAATGTCCGCCGCGCCCTGCATCGCCTGCTCGGCGTTGAGCGCAATCCAGTCACTGCCGCGCTGCTGCATCGGTTTGGATGGACGGTCTTTGGCGTTGACGTAGCCGTAGCCAAAACGTCCGCGGTCGCACAAGAAGTAGCGGTTCACGGTGCCGTTATAGCGGTTTTCGATGCGACGCAGTTCACCGTAGCGCTCACCCGGGCTGGTATTACAACCGACGCTGCACTGTTGGCAAACGCTGGGTGCAAACTGCATGTCCCATTTACGGTTGTAACGCTCTGAGTGTGTTTTGTCGGTGAACACGCCGGTCGGGCAAACTTCTACCAGGTTACCGGAGAATTCGCTTTCCAGCGGACCGTCTTCCGGGCGCCCAAAGTAGACGTTGTCGTGCGCGCCATAAACGCCAAGATCGGTACCGTCAGCATAGTCTTTGTAGTAACGCACGCAGCGATAACAGGCGATACAGCGGTTCATCTCGTGAGAAATGAACGGGCCGAGATCCTGATTATGATGCGTACGTTTGGAGAAACGATAGCGACGCGTGGCGTGGCCGGTCATGACTGTCATATCTTGCAGGTGACAGTTACCGCCCTCCTCACACACCGGGCAGTCGTGCGGGTGGTTAGTCATCAACCATTCCACGACGCTTTCCCGGAACTGTTTGGCTTCTCCGTCATCGATGGAAATAAAGGTTCCATCAGACGCAGGCGTCATACATGACATAACCAAACGGCCGCGCGTATCTTCTGCGTTTTGGTATTGCTTAACCGCACATTGGCGGCAAGCGCCGACGCTTCCCAGCGCCGGATGCCAGCAAAAATAAGGAATATCGAGGCCAAGAGAGAGGCAAGCCTGAAGTAGGTTGTCCGCTCCGTTTACATCGTATTCTTTGCCGTCTACATGAATCGTAGCCATAGTCAGCATGCTTCCACAAGGCCCACCTTTCGGCAGGCGTTAATCAAAAATTCTGGCCGGGTTGCCCGCGTTTCTCGGGCATCGTTTTTAGCGGCTTACCAACGCGCTTTCAGCAGGTTATTTGGCTGTATGCCGCCAATTGCCCGCGCATTGTTGTAATGTTGCTTGGCGATGCCTGCTTCAAATTCTTCCCGGAAATATTTAATCGCACTCTGCAATGGCTCCACGGCACCCGGCGCGTGTGCGCAGAATGTTTTACCCGGGCCAAGCTGGCGGCAAAGCTGCTCGAGAGTTTCAATGTCTCCCGGCTGGCCTTCACCGCGCTCCAGCGCGCGCAGGATCTTGACGCTCCACGGCAAACCGTCACGGCATGGCGTACACCAGCCGCAGGACTCGCGCGAGAAGAACTCTTCAAGATTGCGCACCAACGGAACCATGCCAATTTCATGATCGACGGCCATCGCCAGCGCGGTACCCAAACGGCTTCCGGCTTTACCAATGCTGGCAAATTCCATCGGCAGGTCGAGATGCTGATCGGTCAGGAAATCGGTCCCTGCCCCACCCGGCTGCCAGGCTTTAAACTTCAGACCGTCGCGCATGCCGCCGGCGTACTCTTCAAGAATTTCGCGTGCGGTGGTGCCAAACGGTAGCTCCCACACGCCCGGATTTTTAACGCGACCAGAGAAGCCCATCATCTTGGTGCCGGTGTCTTCACTGGTTGAAATGCCTTTGTACCACTCGACGCCGTTGGCCAAAATCGCCGGGACGTTAGACAGCGTTTCGACGTTGTTCACGCAGGTCGGCTTGCCCCATGCACCTACAGACGCCGGGAATGGCGGCTTGGAGCGCGGGTTGGCGCGGCGGCCTTCCAGCGAGTTAATCAGCGCCGTCTCTTCACCGCAGATATAGCGTCCCGCGCCGGTGTGAACAATCAGTTCGAAATCAAATCCGGTACCGAGAATATTTTTGCCAATCAAACCGGCTGCTCGGGCCTCTTCGATGGCGCGACGCAGGTTTACGGCGGCTTCGATGTATTCACCGCGCAGGAAGATGTAGCCGCGGTAGGCTTTCAGTGCGAAGGCGCTGATCAACATGCCTTCAACCAGCTGGTGAGGCATCTGCTCCATCAACAGGCGGTCTTTATAGGTGCCCGGCTCCATTTCATCAGCGTTACACAGCAGGTAACGGATGTTCATGGATTCGTCTTTCGGCATCAGGCTCCACTTCAAACCAGTAGAGAAACCTGCGCCGCCACGCCCCTTCAGACCGGAGTCTTTTACCAATGCGACAATTTCGTCCTGCGACAAAGTTTTAAGCGCTTTCTCTGCACCGGCATAGCCGTTTTTACTGCGGTATTCGTCAATCCAGACCGGCTGCTGGTCTTCACGCATGCGCCATGTCAGCGGATGCATTTCCGGCGTACGGATAATTTCTCTTGGCGTGTAACCGTAGACATTCATGAGTAACGCTCCAGTAACTGACCGATTTCTTCTGGTTTCAGGTAGCTGTGCGTGTCTTCATCGATCATCATGGTCGGGCTTTTATCACAGTTGCCCAGACAGCAGGTTGGCAGCAAAGTGAAGCGTCCGTCCGGCGTAGTTTCACCCGGTTTAATATTCAGCTTCTCTTCAATCGCGGCCTGAATGCCCTGATAGCCGGTGATGTGGCACACAACGCTGTCGCAATAGCGAATCACGTGACGCCCAACCTGCTGGCGGAAGATTTGGCTATAAAACGTCGCCACACCTTCTACGTCGCTGGCCGGAATAGCCAGAATTTCCGCGATGGCATAAATAGCCCCATCAGGCACCCAGCCACGCTCTTTCTGCACAATTTTCAGTGCTTCAATCGAGACCGCGCGGGCATCTTCATAGTGATGTTTTTCGTGTTCAATCGCGTCACGTTCAGTCGCGCTCAGCTCAAACTTCTGCTTGTTCTGCGCCGCGTCAAAGGCCGCAGGTGCAGACACGTTGATATACTGAAGCTCTGAGTCTTTATTAAGATCTGTCATCGTTAGCGGTCCACATCTGACATTACAAAATCAATACTGCCCAGATAGACGATAAGGTCTGATACCAGGCTGCCACGGATAACTGACGGGATCTGCTGCAGGTGCGGGAAGCTTGGCGTACGCACGCGGGTGCGATAGCTCATGGTGCTGCCATCGCTCGTCAGGTAGTAGCTGTTGATCCCTTTCGTTGCCTCGATCATCTGGAACGATTCGTTGGCAGGCATTACCGGCCCCCACGAAACCTGCAGGAAGTGAGTGATCAGGGTTTCGATATGCTGCAACGTGCGTTCTTTCGGCGGCGGCGTCGTCAGTGGATGATCGGCTTTAAACGGACCTTCAGGCATGTGATCCAGGCACTGCTGCAGAATGCGCAGACTCTGGCGCATCTCTTCCATTTTCAGCATCACGCGCGAATACGAGTCGCTCACGCCATCGCCGACCGGCACTTCAAAATCGAAGTTTTCATAGCCGGAGTAAGGACGCCATTTACGCACATCAAACGCGACGCCAGTGGCGCGCAGACCCGCACCGGTGGTGCCCCAAGCCAATGCATCTTCTGCATTGTAGGCGGCAACGCCTTTGGAACGCGCAACCAGAATGCTGTTTTTCAGCGCCGTTTTCATATAGGAATCAAGACGTTTCGGCATCCACTCCAGGAAGTCGCGCAGCAGACGTTCCCAGCCTTTTGGCAGGTCATGCGCCACGCCGCCAATGCGGAACCACGCCGGGTGCATACGAAAACCAGTGATTGCCTCAACCACGTCATAAATTTTCTGACGGTCGGTGAAGGCAAAGAACACCGGGGTCATTGCGCCGACGTCTTGAATAAAGGTCGAGATGTAGAGCAAGTGGCTGTTGATACGGAACAGCTCGGAAAGCATGACGCGGATGGTGTTAACGCGATCGCCAACGGTGATACCAGCCAGCTTTTCAACCGCCAATACGTAAGGCATTTCGTTAACACAGCCGCCGAGGTATTCGATACGGTCGGTGTAAGGAATGTAGCTGTGCCATGACTGGCGCTCGCCCATTTTTTCGGCACCGCGGTGGTGGTAACCGATGTCCGGAACGCAATCGACAATCTCTTCGCCGTCAAGCTGCATCACAATGCGGAAAGCACCGTGCGCAGACGGGTGGTTAGGGCCGAGGTTCAAGAACATAAAATCTTCGTTTTCGGTACCGCGCTTCATACCCCAGTCTTCGGGTTTGAAGGTCAGCGCTTCCATTTCGAGATCTTCTTTCTGTTTGGTCAGTTCGAACGGGTCAAACTCGGTCGCACGCGCCGGATAATCTTTACGCAGCGGGTGCCCTTCCCAAGTCTTAGGCATCATGATGCGCGTCAGATGGGGGTGGCCGTCGAAGGTAATACCGAACATTTCCCAGGTTTCGCGCTCATACCAGTTGGCATTCGGGTATACCTTGGTCAGCGTTGGCAAATGCAGGTCGTTTTCAGCCAGCGCCACTTTAAGCATAATGTCGCTGTTGCGCTCAATAGAAAGCAGGTGATAGAAAACGGAAAAATCCGCGGCAGGTAAACCGTCGCGGTGGTTACGTAAACGCTCATCAACGCCGTGCAGGTCATAAAGCATGACGTAAGGCTTAGGCTGTTTGCGTAAAAAGGTAATAACTTCCAGTATCTGCTCGCGTTTTACCCACACCACCGGGATACCGGTACGGGTCGGCTGAACAGAAAAGGCCTCTGGCCCAAAACGGTTACGCAGCTCGCCAATAACGGGATCATCAAGATGATCGCGCGTCTGCCATGCTGGCTGAGCGAGGTCTTGCGTCGTTAAATCTGTCATATTTTCTCACCACACTAAATGTGTCATGGTTGCCTAAGGGGAGTACACCTGGCTGTAACCGTCATTTTTAAATAATAATTTCCTGACGGCGTTGCCCCTCAGGTTTGACGAACAGTGTTAAACCTCGTCAGGTGTCCGCAAATTCGTCACGGCGATACGCTCGGCGCGTTTGCGCTCTTTTTCAGACTGCATATTGGCGCGATAAACACCTTGGTCACCGACTACCCAGGAGAGAGGACGGCGTTCTTTTCCAATCGACTCCTGCAGCAGAAGCAGTGCCTGCATGTAAGCTTCAGGGCGCGGAGGGCAGCCAGGAATATAAACGTCGACCGGCAAGAACTTATCAACGCCCTGCACTACGGAATAGATGTCGTACATGCCGCCCGAGTTGGCACAGGCGCCCATGGAGATAACCCATTTAGGTTCAAGCATCTGGTCATAAAGACGCTGAATAACCGGCGCCATTTTGGTAAAGCAGGTACCGGCAACCACCATAAAGTCGGCCTGACGCGGTGAGGCACGGATAACTTCCGAACCAAATCGCGCAACGTCATGCACCGCGGTAAACGAGGTCGTCATTTCCACATAGCAGCATGAAAGACCAAAGTTAAATGGCCAAAGCGAGTTTTTACGACCCCAGTTCACCACGTCATGCAACGCGTGTTCGAGTTTCCCCATATACACGCTTTGATTAACTTCCTGCTCAAGAGGATCGGCAACCGTCTCTTGTTTCTGCAGGGGGTAACGGTCGTTCTCACCGTTCGGGTCTAAGCGCGTGAGCGTATAGTCCATCTTGATGCCTCACTTTATTGTTGGCGATTGCCATGCGGGTGATTGCTGGTCTTAATGACTGGGCTCGGAATAACCGGACTGGCTTTAACAGGACCTTTTGAACGAGTTGGAGTCCAGTCAAGCGCACCGATGCGAACCAGATAAAACAGGCCGGCTAAAAGTACAAATATGAAAATCGCTGCTTCTACAAAGCCGGTCCACCCGCTTTCACGAATCGAGGTTGACCATGCATAGAGATACAGGGCTTCCACATCGAAAATGACGAAGAACATCGCGACTAAATAGAATTTTGCCGACAGGCGCATGTGTGTCGAGCCAACGGGTGCGATACCCGACTCGAACGGGGTTTCTGTGTGGCGTCCGCGAACTTTCCCTCCCAGGAAAGCTGCGCCGAGCAACATCAGGCAACACAGGCCGACTGCGATAATAAGAAAAACTGCGAGCGCCCAGTTATGAGCGGTGACATCTGTGGCTGTTGACATACTCTATGCATACTCATCAAAAGTGGCATCTTGCATTTGCTCTTGCCCGGCAACTTGCCTGCCACATCGATTCAAGGGAAGGATTAATAACCACCAGTCTTCACGGGACCTTTGAGACCAAAATCGCCGGTTTTAGCAGCAACCTTATAGACTCTAGGGTTTTAAAAGCGATTATCCAGTGAATTACTGTGGGCTTTTTACCCTTTTCTATAACCTTTTGTCAACTTTGACAAAAGTATATCCACGTTAATTTACATCTTTAGCATTTTATTAACACAACATGCGATAGTTGGTAGCTAAATCGAGTCAGTCAAAAGAGTAAAAAAAAGGATGTAACTTATCTGGAGTCAAAGATTTAGCAACCTACCCCTACTATTGTCGCAGGATTACCCCATTCTTCCACTCACAAAACAGGGTTATTTGTTGATCCAGGACACGTTTTTGGCAAGATTGCTAAAAAATAAGACAATTTTTGAATGAATTTTGTTTAATTATTTAAAATAAAAATGCATTTCATAAAAAATTTAAGGAAGGGAATGCGGAAACTGGTCAGAAAGAAAAGAACTCATTTAGGAGCGTGATAGTTTACTTACCTGACGATGTGAAGGCGGTTTTAAGGAGCATAAAACGCTGAAAATAGCAGTTTCGTGAAGAAAATCTTATGAGTTGTTTATTAATTCACCTTTTAACTTTTGCCCTTCCCTACCTCCTAAGTCGTCATCGAGTTTAGGGGAGGACAAAAGCCTTCAAGGCTCAGGATTTAGGTGCTTCTACAAACTCGTCGTCAGTGCCGGCACGTTGAGCATAATTGTTAAGGGAATAAGGATCGCTGCCCTGCTCCACGGCATTGAAAATTGCCATGGCGAGGTCGTTATCGCAGTGCTGGTTTTTGTACAATACATATTGGGTGTCAGGCAACCTCGGTAGACCATCCTGCTCGCCCAGCACGCGCAGCTCCGGACTCATCATTTCAATAGGCCTGACGGTAACGCCCAAACCGGCACGAACGGCGGCACGGATAGCAGAGAGCGTAGAGGCAACGTAAGCAACGCGCCACGGGATGCCCGCTTTATTGAGATGTTCGATTGCCATAGCGCGATAAGGACTCGGTTCGTCCAAAAGCACCAAGGGCACGCTGTCGCCTGACGGATAAGCGAAATCGGCGGAGCAGTACCACAAGGTCGGAGACGTGCGTAACACAATGTGGGGATGATCCTTGGTAGTAATGGTAGTAATTGCCAAGTCTACCTCATCGCTCTCCAACATCGGTAACATAAACGGACTACGTTTTACCCGTACATCGATGGCCAGTTTCGGGTAAATAGAGGTCACGCGACTCAGCAGGTACGGTAAAATAGTGTCTGCAGTGTCGTCGGAAGCCCCAATAATGACACTGCCCTGTACGTCGCTGTACATTAAGGAAGTGCAGGCTTCGTCGTTGAAGCGCAATATTTTTCGAGCATAGCCAAGCAACTGAATACCGTGTTCAGTCAATAACTTATTGCGTCCATGCCTGGCGAACAGCTCTTTACCTACAAGTTGTTCGAGACGTTGCATCTGCTGGCTTACTGCTGATTGTGTACGACAAACTGCAGCGGCGGCAGCGGCGAAAGTATTTAAATCAGCAACGGCTACAAAGGTCCTTAGCAGGTCAAGATCTAGATTAAGAATTGGACGATTTGCATTTGTCATAGTTTTTCTTCACTTTTAAAATCTAATAACAAGCTACCCTGGATAGTGCGGAAAACTTCCCGCAAAATGCAGAATACCAGATCTGAAAGGCACTCACTCATTAGATAATGATGAAATGAGAAATATTTATGCCCATTAGGTAATTTTCAAATGATTATCATTAACCCACTTTTTCAAATAAGTATTAAATTCAAAGAAATATAATTCCATACTGACAAAGCATGACAAATACAATCATTACAATAGGCGCACACTGACAGCAGGCCTTGCGCTTACTCTGGACGCGAAAGCAGGCGCAGCAAAGCGCTAGCAATTTTCAATATAAAAAACCGTCGAGATTAAATGGCTAATAATCTATTTATTGGACGCCATTTCAACAGATTGTTTTTCGCGAAATGTTATATACATTTCGTGCGTTAAGATTAATCCTAATGAAAATTGCACCGCTGTAAAATCGACAAAAGTACCAATAATGACTCTTAATTAAATTATTCTTCGCGGGCTAATCATCAGATTAACTTAACTAATTACTGAGGTTATCGTTTCACGTTACTGATAAATTGACAAAGCGATGAGTTGACCTATTCAGATCGTTTATACACTATTAAAAATGACAAAAAATCATCCCCCCTTCACTTTAAGATAAAGCCTTAGTCCAAAAATATTGCTAGCATCATCATAATTTTTAAGTCAATACGAGGGTCAAAAAATTATCCTCATGAATAAGTTGAATTAAAGGTTATATAGCCATGAACATAACGCCAAGCGGCTTACACGGCCAATCAAACAAATACACCATGATAATTAGAATATTTGGAATTTTATTTTGCTTTACAGAAAAAAACAGGTGATTAGTGTTACAAGCTGTACCATGACTGCAGTTTTACCCCAAAGCCCGCTTTAGCCCTTCAAAATCCCGCGTCTTGAGAGTAAATTGACGGCTTCGCCATGTTCTACGGCACCTCTTACCCAGGGAAGAGCAAGCTTTCCGCAAAAGGTTCACAACTGACTATGTCACCCATTGAAAAATCCCACAAACTGGATAACGTTTGCTACGACATCCGCGGACCCGTGCTTAAAGAAGCTAAGCGTCTGGAAGAAGAAGGCAATAAAGTTCTTAAACTGAATATTGGTAACCCTGCCCCTTTCGGTTTCGATGCACCCGATGAAATTTTAGTCGACGTCATCCGCAACTTGCCGACGGCGCAGGGATATTGTGATTCCAAGGGACTTTTCTCGGCGCGCAAGGCCATCATGCAGCACTATCAGGCCCGCGACATGCGTGACATGACGGTTGAAGATGTTTATATCGGCAACGGCGTTTCTGAACTGATCGTACAGTCAATGCAGGCATTGCTTAACACTGGCGATGAAATGCTAGTTCCTGCGCCTGACTATCCTTTATGGACGGCGGCAGTTTCGCTTTCGGGCGGTAATGCCGTGCACTACCTTTGCGATGAAGGCGCCGACTGGTTCCCGGATCTTGACGACATCCGCGCAAAAATCACTTCACGCACTCGTGGCATTGTTATCATTAACCCGAACAATCCTACCGGCGCGGTTTACAGCAAAGAACTGCTGATGGAGATTGTTGAGTTAGCGCGCGAGCACAACCTGATTATCTTCTCTGACGAAATTTACGACAAAATTCTTTACGATGAGGCCCAGCATATTTCGATCGCCACGCTGGCGCCCGATTTGCTCACTGTGACCTTTAATGGCCTGTCCAAAACTTACCGCGTTGCCGGCTTCCGTCAGGGCTGGATGGTGCTTAATGGTCCGAAAAAACATGCCAAAGGCTATATCGAAGGGTTAGAAATGCTCGCCTCGATGCGTTTGTGTGCCAACGTACCGATGCAGCACGCCATTCAGACGGCATTGGGTGGCTATCAGAGCATCAGTGAGTTCATTCAACCCGGCGGACGTTTATATGAGCAACGTAATGCTGCCTGGGAAATGATCAACCAGATCCCTGGTGTATCCTGCGTGAAGCCGAAGGGCGCGCTGTATATGTTCCCAAAAATCGATGCCAAGCGTTTCAATATTCACGACGATCAGAAATTGGTGCTCGATCTCCTGCTACAGCAAAAAGTTTTGCTGGTGCAAGGCACGGCGTTCAACTGGCCTTATCCTGACCACGTGCGCATCGTGACGCTGCCACGCGTTGATGAGCTGCAGATGGCGGTCGGTAAGCTTGGACGTTTCCTGGAAACTTATCGCCAATAAATCCCCTGCATCTTTCAGGCATTCTGCCTTGAAAGCGTATCGCGTTATGCCACAATGGGACTCTGTTTATTTATCGACGTTTAGATAGTAAGAGAGTCCTATGAGCCAGAGTCATTTTTTCGCCCATCTTTCCCGCCTTAAACTCATTGGTCGCTGGCCTCTCATGCGTAATGTGCGCACGGAAAACGTGTCGGAACACAGTTTGCAGGTTGCCTTTGTCGCCCATGCTTTAGCGCTGATCAAAAACCGTAAATTTAACGGTGAGCTTAACGCCGAGCGCGTAGCCCTGCTGGCCATGTATCATGACGCCAGTGAAGTGCTGACCGGTGACATGCCCACGCCAATTAAGTATTACAATCCTCAAATCGCACACGAATACAAAAAGATAGAGAAAATTGCCCAGCAAAAATTGATTGAAATGCTGCCTGAGGAGTTTCAGGAAGACTATCGCTCGTTGATTGATGAGCATCATTTTAGCGAAGAAGAGAAGAAAACGGTCAAACAGGCCGACGCACTCTGTGCTTATCTAAAATGCCTTGAGGAACTTTCGGCGGGCAATACAGAGTTCACGATGGCAAAAGTACGACTGGAAAGAACGCTGTCAGATAGGCAAAGTCCGGAAATGGATTATTTCATGGCCGTGTTTATTCCCAGCTTTAGCCTTTCACTGGATGAGATAAGCCAGGATTCCCCTCTTTAACCTGTCGGCGAGGGTGGTGTTATCGCCCACCCTCGCCCTTGTGCAACACCAAATCAGGCATTGATAATTTGTGAGATTTCCACCGCGCTCAAATGATACTGTCGAGGACACTCCTGCCAGGTGGTCAGCATGCGCTGATACTTCTCCCACATTTTAGTCTGTGAGTTAAAACCGTGGGTACCCGCGTCAAAATGCGTATATCGTCCCTCGGTGTTAACCATAAAACGTACATAACTCAGGTAGCGAGACTCGGTGGCGGCGTCGAATCCAAGAAACTCGATGCGCCGAGGATCAACGCCGTTGGTATCGGCAAGGTTGGAGAAGGAAACTTGCAGCGCGTGGTGCATTTCCATGATGTTAATGATGGTGCGGCAGGTCTCTTCGGTCAGCATGCCAAAGTCTCTGTCGAGCTCGCGCATCTGCAGGCCAAAGCCACGCTCGACGATGGTTTGTAACCGCCGATAGCGTTCTATGTTATCGGGGTCGAGCATAGTCATCATTTTATACTGATTGGATAAAATCAGACGCTGTGCGTGAGTCATTTCCATCATGGTATTCCTCAAAAGGTCATATTGAGGAAAGCATGACACAGAGCTAACTTTGGCGAAATATTAAGCTGACCGTTCTTTGATCTGAACCTATGATTGGGCGAAATTCTTTAGTTAAAGGTCATCGAGAAAAGTTTTATCCAGCTGCTTGAAGGCGCGTTTCAGGACTTCAGCCAAAGACTGATAAGTCGGTGCGCCTTCAATAGGCGCGAGTGCCAGTCCCGCTTCCACCAGCTTGTGGCGCACTTCGTGGAACCAACCCAGCAAGGTGGGTGGCAAAGGCGTAATTGACCGGCGTCCTAACCACCACAGCCCCTGCATAGGCAGGCTGCAAGCGAAAATAGACGTCGCAACTGCCGGGCCTAGCTGCCCACCCAGTGCAATTTGCCAGGCCAGCGTGAAGACGGCCAGCGGCGGCATAAAGCGCACGCCAAAACGCGTGGCGGTAGCTATACGATTTTCAGGAAACACCGGAGCGAGGCGCTTGTCAGACGGCCAGGTCTTCATATAGTGCTGCCCGCGCTGGAAAACTTGAAACCAACCGACGGAACCCGATGGCTTGCTCGACATGGTGCACCTCAACGTCTAAATTTAAAAAAAAGTTGCAAGACTAAAAATATATTTTACCACACACAAATATATTTTGTTTTTATCAAACCCTATCGGTATTCTAGCCCCGCCTTACGCGGCACCCAGATGGATAGCGAAATAACCTTACTAATACAACTGGTTTTACTGCATTTTACGCTACCTGAAAGCATTCAGGAAACAGGTAGCAACGATTGAACGAATCGTCAGGAACTTACTCAAAATAAGTCTCCGGTATGCGTTAAATCGGCCAACTCTTCACTAAATTGATCTTTGAAGAGTAAATCATGTCATTAAACGACTCAGGCATGATGTTAATCATAATTGCCGAGTACAGAATGCGCTACGCTTATGTGATTACGGCGATTAATTAACCGTGTGTATTGTTACTAAACGACACCAACACAATAAATAGGTACTTTCATGTCAAGTAAGTTAGTTCTGGTTCTTAACTGTGGCAGCTCTTCTCTCAAGTTCGCCATCATCGATGCCGCTAATGGCGAAGAACATATTTCAGGTCTGGCCGAATGCTTCCATCTTCCAGAAGCCCGCATCAAATGGAAACTTGATGGCAGTAAACATGAAGCGGCACTGGGTGCTGGCGCCGCGCATAGCGAAGCATTGAAGTACATCGTGAATACTATTTTCGCAGAAAAACCTGAGTTGTCCGCTAATCTGGTCGCTATTGGCCATCGTATCGTACACGGTGGTGAAAAACTGACGAAGTCCGCAATTATTGATGCTGATGTTTTGCAGGGTATCAAAGATTCTATCCCATTTGCACCGCTGCACAACCCGGCGCACCTGATTGGTATTGCTGAGGCATTGAAATCCTTCCCGAAATTGGCTGAAAAAAATGTTGCGGTATTCGACACTGCATTCCATCAGACCATGCCAGAAGAGTCTTATCTTTACGCCCTGCCGTACAGCCTTTACCGCGATCACCACGTTCGTCGCTATGGCGCACACGGTACCAGCCATTTCTACGTAACGCAGGAAGCGGCTAAAACGCTGGGCAAACCTGTTGATGAAGTTAACCTGATCACCTGCCACCTGGGCAACGGTGGTTCCGTCAGCGCTATTCGCAACGGTAAATGTGTCGATACCTCAATGGGCCTCACCCCGCTTGAAGGATTGGTGATGGGAACCCGCAGTGGTGATATCGACCCGGCAATTATTTTCCATCTGCACGATGCCCTGGGCATGAGTGTTGACCAAATCAACAAAATGTTGACCAAAGAGTCTGGCCTGCTGGGTCTGACCGAAGTGACCAGCGACTGCCGCTACGTTGAAGATAACTACGCCACCAAAGAAGACGCCAAACGTGCGATGGACGTATTCTGCCACCGCCTCGCCAAGTACATCGGCGGCTACACGTCACTGATGGAAGGCCGTCTGGACGCGGTAGTATTTACCGGCGGTATCGGCGAAAACGCCGCGTTGGTGCGCGAACTGACGTTGAACAAGCTGGGCCTGCTCGGCTTTGAGGTTGACCACGACCGCAACCTGGCTGCGCGTTTTGGCAAGTCGGGTGAAATCAACAAAGAAGGCACTCGTAAAGCATTGGTTATTCCAACCAATGAAGAGCTGGTGATTGCTCAAGACGCCGCGCGTCTTACTGCATAAATAAGTTCCCCCACTGCCAGCCACCGCTGGCAGTGTTGTTTGCACCGCAGGCAGGCGCTGCCTTTTATATCAGCAAGCTGCTGCCTGAAATCGTCAAAGAGGTTTGCCGTGTCCCGTACAATTATGTTGGTTCCAATTGGTAATAGCGTCGGCCTGACTAGCGTCAGCCTGGGCGTTATTCGTGCTATCGAACAGAAAGGCGTGAGCCTGAGCGTGTTTAAACCGGTTTCACAGCCGCGCTCAGGGGGTGATGCTCCCGATCAAACCACCACGATTATTCGTGCAAATTCTAACATCACGGCGGCAGAACCGCTGAAGATGAAGCACGTACAAAGCCTGTTAAGCTCTAATCAGCAGGACGTGTTGATGGAAGAGATTGTGGCCAATTACCATGCCAACACCAAGAATGCCGAAGTGGTCTTGGTTGAAGGTCTGGTATCGACCCGCACTCATCAGTTCGCCAGCGCATTGAACTACGAAATTGCCAAAACCCTGAATGCCGAAATTGTGTTTGTTATCGGCCAAGGCAACGACACGGCCGCCCAGCTTAAAGACCGCATTGAACTGGCTCGCAGCGTGTTCGGCGGCAGCAAGAATAAAAGCATTACCGGCGTTATCATCAACAAGGTCAATGCACCGGTTGATGAACAGGGTCGCACCCGTCCAGACCTGTCAGAAATTTTTGATGATTCGACGAAAGCAAACTTTGCCCACGTAGACATCGAGCAACTGATTGCGCTTAGCCCAGTACCGGTTCTTGGCTGCATTCCGTGGAGCTTCGAGATGATCGCGGTTCGCGCAATCGACATGGCCCAGCACCTTGACGCACGCCTGATTAATGAAGGGGACGTCAAAACCCGCCGCATTAAATCAGTGACATTCTGCGCCCGCAGTATTCCAAACATGCTCGAACATTTTCGCCCTGGCTCACTGTTGGTGACGTCCGCAGATCGTCCCGACGTGCTGGTCGCCGCCTGTCTGGCAGCGATGAACGGTATCGAACTCGGTGCTATTCTGTTGACCGGCGGTTATCCGGTTGATGAACGTATTAAAAAACTGTGTGCTCGCGCTTTTGACACCGGCCTGCCGGTATTTATGGTCGACAGCAACACCTGGCAGACCTCGCTGAACTTACAAAGCTTCAGCCTCGAAGTGCCTGCCGATGACCACCAGCGCGTAGAGAAGCTGCAGCATTATGTTTCTTCTCACATTAACGCGGACTGGATAAACTCACTCAGCGCCCACTCAGAGCGTTCACATCGTCTTTCCCCACCGGCGTTCCGCTATCAGTTGACCGAACTGGCACGCAAAGCCGGTAAACGCATCGTGCTGCCAGAGGGCGACGAGCCGCGTACCGTTAAAGCGGCCTCACTGTGCGCCGAGCGGGGTATCGCCGAGTGTGTGCTGTTGGGTAATCCGGATGAAATCAAACGCGTCGCGGCGGCTCAGGGCATTACTCTGGGTGCCGGCATTCAGATCGTAGACCCGGTTGCGGTACGTGAAGAATACGTTGCCCGTTTGGTTGAACTTCGCAAAAGCAAAGGCATGACCGAAGTGGTTGCGCGTGAGCAACTGGAAGATAACGTCGTACTTGGCACGCTGATGCTCGAGAAAGGTGAAGTTGATGGCCTGGTTTCGGGCGCCGTTCACACCACCGCCAATACCATTCGTCCGCCACTGCAGCTGATTAAAACGGCACCAGGCAGTTCACTGGTTTCTTCAGTATTCTTCATGCTGCTGCCGGATCAGGTTCTGGTTTACGGTGACTGTGCGATCAACCCGGATCCTACCGCTGAGCAGCTCTCTGAAATCGCTATTCAGTCTGCGGATTCTGCTGCTGCGTTTGGTATTGAACCGCGCGTGGCGATGATTTCCTATTCCACCGGCAACTCGGGTGCGGGTAGCGACGTTGAGAAAGTTCGCGAAGCGACTCGACTGGCGCAGGAAAAGCGTCCTGACCTGATTATTGATGGCCCGTTGCAGTACGACGCCGCTATCATGGCGGATGTAGCTAAATCCAAAGCGCCTAATTCACCGGTTGCAGGCCAGGCTACCGTGTTCATCTTCCCTGACTTGAACACCGGTAATACCACCTATAAAGCGGTGCAGCGTTCTGCGGATCTGGTCTCCATCGGGCCAATGCTGCAGGGTATGCGTAAGCCGGTCAATGACCTGTCACGCGGTGCACTGGTTGACGACATCGTTTATACCGTCGCATTGACTGCGATTCAGTCTGCACAAGCTGATGAAGCGGTGGCGGTAAAATAATCTCCGCTGAAGCGTTGCAATGCCAAAAACCCTAAAGCCGGTCAATGAATGACCGGCTTTTTTAATGGCTCAACGAGGCTATTTTAGTGGAAGAAATTCAGGATATGCCCATAAATCAGACCGACACTGATAATGTCTGCATCACTGAAAGTGACGTTTTGCAGCCCATAACTGCCGAGTAAAGGCAGGAGCAGTGCAGGCAGCAAAGTAATCAGGAGCCCGTGAAAAACACCGCCAATCACCACACCGCGACGTCCACCGACCGCGTTAGCAAAAATTCCCGCCGTCCCTCCGGCAAAAAAGTTGGTTAACATTCCCGGCAGTATCATCGCCAGCCCCACACTGGGGAAAAGAAACATGCCAATCACAGAGCCAATTGTCGTCGAGATAAAACCGATAATCACCGCGTTTGGGGCGTAGGGAAACAGCACAGGGCAATCAAGCGCAGGCACGGCATTGGGCACGATACGCAGCGCAATGCCGCGAAACGCCGGAACAATTTCAGCCAGCAGCAGACGCACACCCGCAAGCAACACATAGACACCAACCACAAATTGCACCGACTGCAGGAAAGCAAATACCAGATAGCTGACACCCTTCGAATACTGGGCCACCACCTCCGGCCCGGCGGCGATGGTCGGGATGAGATAGATTGGGATCATCACCACCATCATCGACAGATAGGTATCCTGCAAAAAGGAAAAAGCACTCGGCAATTCAATATCTTCCGTGCTCTTATTCACGTTACCGGTGAGCTTGGCGACGCCGGCCTGGATCAGATATCCGAGGGTGCAGAAATGCCCTAACGCTATATCGTCCGAACCGGTTATCTTGCGCACGATGGGTTGAGCAAGCGCTGGCATTCCCACCGCCATCAATCCGGCAATGCATCCCCCCATCACAATAAGCTCAGTACCGCGCAGGCCGCCCATATAGCCCACAACCGAGCACACTGTTGCCATCCACAGTGAGGCCTGACCGGTCAAAAAGATGTATTTGAAGCGGGTAAAACGGGCAATCAGAATGTTGATAATAAAGGCCAGCACCATGATCAGTGCCGTTTCACGCCCAAGCGTTTGCTGGGCGATACCCGCTATAGAACCCACGTCAGTTACCACGCCGCGCATGTGGAAACCTTTTTGGAAGACTTCTCCCAAAAAGTTTAAGGCGCCGACGATGATGTTGGCCCCTGCCAGCAGCACCAGGAAACCGAGCAGCGTTTTCAGCGTGCCGGTGATCACCTGACCGACACTTTTCTTTAAAGCAATCAGCCCTACCATAGCGATAAGGGCGATAAGTATTGAAGCCTGGCCTAATACGTCATTCACAATAAAATATAAGAAAGACATCGTCTGCCCCTCGTCTTTGCAGGGTTAAAATATGTTGTTTTATTTATTCTTAGGCAGAGATTTTTAATTCATATATCCCAACACTTTTAATACCGGGGTTAATTTTTCGGTAATTTCTTTTTTATCCACCAAACGTTTAAGATAAATAACAGTGGAATCAAGCGTGTAGTTCTCAAATTGAGACTTAAAGTTAGAACCTGTCACAATAATATCCGCTCGCGTAGAGGCTGCACTTGAGATATCACAATGAGACAGGTTAGCTTTAATACCCAAATCCTTGAGCGCCGCTTCGATACTCATTTCGCAGGCGAAACTGCTTCCCAAACCTGCACCGCAGACTGCTAATATTGTTAAAGATTTCATTATCCATCCTCATTTCATGATAACGACGGGGAGGATCCCCATGGCGAAAGCAAACTCATTGACCACCACCACTTATTTATGGAGCAGAAATTTTAAAACCTGATAAATACAACTTTGAATAATATTTAGTATGCTGTGAAGCAAGTAAATAACCGTGATAGAGCGCACAAAGATAGCGCTATCATTTGGACGCTTTGCTTTTTGTGATAGCGCTATCAAAAAGTGGGTTTATCCTGCATTAATTTCACTGAAAACGGCTATGATAGAATGGAGTAATAAGGTCACCGGCCAGTTATTGGCCTATTTTCTAGAACGTTAATAAATAAAATCTTAAAGGTCGGCGATAAACCCGGTGTTCATGAAGAAAAGTCAGGAGTAAAAAATGGAGGGGAAAAAACGCCGAGGTACAGGTCGGGTAACGCTGGCAGACGTAGCCAAAATGGCGGGCGTGGGGTCAATGACCGTCTCGCGTGCATTGAATCGTCCCGACATGGTGTCTGAAAAGCTCAAAGAGAAAATAGATTCCGCCGTCACCGAGCTTGGATATATTCCTAACTATTCAGCCAGCGCGCTTGCCTCTGCGTCATCTAACGTGGTGGCAGTCGTTACCTCCTCACTGGCGGAATTTGGCCATGCAGAAATGATTGCCGGTATCCAGGAGGTGTTTATTCCGGCTGGTTTTCAACTGATGCTGGCAGAATCGCAAAATCAGGAGGAGCGTGAACAAAAGCTGCTTGAAACCTTCATGTCCTATAATTTAGCGGCGGTTATTCTTTTTGACGCAAAACATACCCCGAGTACTTACGAGCTGCTCTCAGCCGCCCAGTTACCGATAGTGGAACTGGGCGCTGCCGTAGAAAACCCGTTGGATATCAATATTGGTATTGATAATGCTTCAGCGGTTTATAAGGTGACTGAATATCTGATTTCACTCGGATACGAGAAAATTGGCCTGATGTGCGCCGCACAAAAACAGTGGGTTTCTCAGCAGCGCCTGCGAGGATGGCACCGCGCCATGCTCGATAATAATCTTACGACTACGCGGGTTATCAGCACGCACGCGCCTTCCAGCTTTAGTACCGGTGCCCGACTGCTGCCAGAGCTGGTCCTTAATTGGCCAGACATGGATGCACTGATTTGCAGCAGCGACGACCTGGCCTGTGGCGCCCTGTTTGAGTGCCAGCGGCGCAAAATTCGCGTGCCCAAAGATTTGGCGATTGTAGGATTTGGCAACAGCGACATCAGTAAAGTTTGCCAGCCGCCGCTCACTACCGTGGCCGTGCCGCATCGAGAAATTGGCATTCAGGCCGCCGAGGCACTGCTGGCCAGAATACAGGGGGATGAGTGGCAGCAGAAAACGCCTATCGCCTCTGTACTTTGCAAAAGAGAGAGCTGTTAGCATAAAGAGAAAATGCGCTGACGCCGCGTCGGCGCATTCAACTGATCACCGATTTGTTTACTCTTCTTCAACACTCAGCGGTTTGCCGTGGTTTTTTTCATTGTTACGGCTCATCCACAGTGACAGCGCCTTTAGCGAGTCGGGGGTGAACTCATCACAGCGTGCGGTTATTTCTTCCGGCTTCATCCAGCGCACTTCGTCCACTTCTTCTTCCTGCAATGCAAACGGCCCGTGAGATACGCAGCTAAAAAGCGCTCCCCACACGCGGCAATTATCTTCTTCGAAATAAAATGACCCATGTTCAGCGAAAGGCACACCGGCAATTCCCAGCTCTTCTTCGGCTTCACGTCGGGCTGAATCGAGGATGTTCTCACCGCTCTGCACCACGCCGCCCGCTGTTGCGTCCAGCCAACCCGGATAGAAATCTTTGATTTCGGTTCGACGCTGAACCAAAATATTCCCCATCCCATCATGCACCACAATATAGCTAGCACGATGACGCAGGTTTTGAGCACGCATCTGTTGGCGGCTGGACTGGGCAATCACTTCGTTTTCTTCGTTAACGATATCAACCCATTCGCTGCTGCCGTTGTTCTGCTCTTGGTTCGTCATCCTATGAAACCTTCTCTGTAGCGCGGAGTGATGCGCGGTGTTTTTTCAATGAGTCCGCTGATTCTATCTGGCTCATGGGGCATGCTTCAATAGCAATAAATCGTTAGTAATATGTAAAACTTATGTCAAACGGTCTTGGAAACCCTCAGACTAGTCTCACACAGACTGCTATCATTAGCCGCTATAGTAAACTTATGGCTATTCTTTAAAACTGGCAAACTCAATGTCGGGTAACTTTCGCATCCAGCCCCATCGGTAATGACTGTAAAATGCTGATGGACGATTAAAAAAATTATGCAGGAGGCAATTATGATCGACCTTTATTATGCACCAACACCTAACGGCCACAAAATTACGCTTTTCCTGGAAGAAACCGGCCTTCCCTATCGATTGCACCGCATTGATATCAAATCTGGCGATCAGTTCAAGCCCGCCTTTCTTGCCATTTCCCCCAACAATAAAATGCCTGCCATTGTCGATAGCCAACCTGTTGACGGCGGCGCACCACTCAGCCTGTTTGAGTCAGGTGCAATCTTGCAGTATTTGGCCGAGAAAAGTGGAAAATTACTCAGCAAAGAACTTCGGGAACGAACCAATACCCTGCAGTGGTTGTTCTGGCAAATGGCCGGTTTCGGCCCGATGTTGGGGCAAAATCACCACTTTACCCACTTTGCTCCGCAACCCGTGCCTTACGCCATTGAACGTTTTCAACAAGAAACCAAGCGCCTTTATGGCGTACTCAACAATCAATTAGAAAAAAACGTTTATATTTCAGGTGAGCACTACAGCATCGCGGATATCGCGACCTATCCTTGGGTGGTATCTCACGAGCGTCAACGCATCAGTCTGGCTGATTATCCGGCAGTTCGTAACTGGTTTGAACGCATTAAAAATCGTCCGGCGACCCTCAAAGCTTACGCGCTGGCCGAAAGTAATTAACGTCCTTGCCCCCGCACTCGGGGGCTTGAAAACACCTCAAAAAGCCCCCTTCTGCTTCACAACTTTTCCGCATTCAACAATAAAATAACTGCAGGATGTGCACTGCATCGCGCGTAACAAAGCCAGCATAATCTAAGCTATTTATAAGGGTACAGAGAGGTATCAGCGAGTTAACAGGAGTTAGACTATGAAGATTTTCTTAACCGGTGCCAGCGGACTGATTGGCCGTCGTCTTACTGAAACACTCGTGAGCCAGTCTCACCAGGTTACCGCACTGACGCGCGCGCCCGAGCGCACAGCAAAAATTCTTGGCCCACAGGTTCAGCTATGGGATTCGCTTGAGGGAAAAACCTCGCTTGACGGATTCGATGCGGTAATCAATCTGGCCGGCGAACCCATAGCCGACAAGCGCTGGACCAAGGAGCAAAAACAAAAACTGTGCGACAGCCGCTGGCAGCTAACAGAAAAATTGGCCCGCCTGATCAACGCCGGTGAGCGGCCTCCCGCCGTCTTCATCTCAGGCTCGGCGGTGGGTTATTATGGCGACCAGGGTCAGGCAGTGGTGGCAGAGGATGAACCGCCGAACAAGCAGTTTACCTGGCAACTCTGCGCCCGTTGGGAAGCATTGGCGCTGGCGGCAGAGAGTGACAAGACCCGCGTATGCCTACTGCGTACCGGCGTGGTGCTGGCGCCAAAAGGTGGCGCATTGGCCAAGATGACGCTGCCGTTCCGCGCGGGTCTCGGCGGCCCATTTGGCGACGGTCAACAGTATATGCCGTGGATACACATCGACGATATGGTGAACGGAATCATCTTTCTGCTCGGCCACGAAACGCTCAACGGCCCGTTCAATATGGTCGCACCCTATCCAACCCGCAACGAGCAATTCAGCGCGCTGCTGGGTGAGGTTCTGCACCGGCCTTCATTTATGCGCGTACCGGCCAGCGTGGTGAGATTATTGATGGGCGAGTCCGCCGTACTGGTACTCGGTGGGCAAAGAGCTGTTCCACAGCGGCTGGAGGATGCCGGATTTGAGTTTATCTATACGGAGCTGAAACCGGCCTTAGAGGACGTACTGAAGCAATAAATAAGAAAAATAATCATAAAAAACCCTCTCCCTTTTTGGAGAGGGTTAGGTGGACTTTACTGCGCTCTGATTTACGGTTTCACGCTGGTTTGGTAGAAAATGTGTTTACCAAAGGGATCAATTTCATAGCCGGTGACTTCTTTACGCACCGGTTCAAAAATTGTGGAGTGCGCAATCATGATTGCCGGTGCCTGATCGTGCATCATCTGTTGAGCCTGCTGATAAAGCGCCACGCGTTTATCATGGTCGGTGGTGGTACGGGCTTGTTCGATCAGCTTATCAAACGGTGGGTAACACCATTTTGCCGAGTTTGAACCGCCCTGTGCCGCTTTACAGGTAAACAGCGGGCCAAAGAAGTTATCAGGGTCACCGTTCGCCGTGGTCCAACCCATAAGCGCTGCCTGATGCTCGCCGTTACGGATGCGCGTTTGGTATTCAGCCCACTCATAACTCACGATGTGCGCCTTCACGCCAATTTTAGCCCAGTCGGACTGGATCATTTCCGCCATACGTCGTGCATTCGGGTTATAAGGACGTTGAACCGGCATCGCCCAAAGATCGATATCAAATCCGTTTGGATACCCTGCCTCGGCCAGCAGCGCTTTTGCTTTTTCTACCGAGTAAGGATAGTCCTGCATTGTTTGGTCTTCACTGCTCCACACCGCCGGTGGCAGCAGACTCTTAGCCACGGTTCCGGTTCCCTGGAACACCGCTTCAAGAATCGACGCCTTGTTCACCGCCATGGTCAATGCCTGACGAACCTTCACATTATCCAGCGGTTTTTTCTGCGTATTAAACGCCAGGAAACCGGTGTTCAGCCCTGACTTGCTCATCAGCGTGATGTCTTTATTTTCGCCCAGACGTTTGAGGTCAGCCGGATTTGGGAAAGGCATCACCTGACACTCATTTTTCTCAAGCTTGGCCATACGCACCGAGGCGTCCGGCGTAATGCTGAAAATCAGTCTGTCGATGTTTGACTTGCCCTGCCAATATTCAGGGAAAGCCTTATAGAGAATGCGTGTGTCTTTCTGGTATTGAACCAGTTCAAACGGCCCTGTGCCGACTGGGTCAGTATCTACCTTTTGCGGAGTACCGGCTTTCAGCATTTTATCGGCGTATTCGGAGGACAGAATCGAGGCAAAGTACCAGCCAAGGTCAGCAACAAACGGCGCTTCGGGACGAGAAAGATTGAAACGCACGGTGTAATCATCAACGCGATCAATACTTGAAATAAGGTGCCCCATATCCAAACTGTCGAAGTTTAAATAGGTACCGTTTGAAACATTGTGGTACGGATTGTTAGTATCTTTCTGCCGCATAAACGAGAAGATAACGTCATCGGCGTTGAAATCGCGCGTCGGGGTAAACAGTTTATTGCTTTGGAACTTAACCCCTTTGCGCAGATGGAAGGTATAGGTTTTACCGTCCGGGCTGACGTCCCAGCTTTCGGCCAAGCTTGGAATAAGATCGGTAGTGCCGGTTTTGAAATCAACCAGACGGTTGTAAATAGGCACTGCGCTGGCATCAACGTTAGTGCCAGAGGTATAAAGCTGAGGATTAAAAATATCCGGCGAGCCTTCGGAGCAATAGACCAATGTCTGCGCCGAAGCGCCCGCAACCATGGCAAGTGCCAACAGTCCGGTCGATAATTTTGCTATTTTATTTTTCATACATTTCCCTGTTACTGAGACTTTAGGCTTGTTAATTAGTTAGAACCCCATCCAAAAACAGACTACCATTCAAGATGTACTTAGTAATACTCTGTTATATATGAAAATCTTATAGATAAACAACTCAGAGGTTAGGATGTCGACTCAAATTGCCAAGCAGCTCACTGAACGTTTCTTCCGCTACCTGTCTGTTACCAGCCAAAGCGATGCCAAAGCTATCGTCCTGCCGAGCACCCCGGGGCAGCAAGAGCTCGCCAATTTACTGGCCGCAGAACTCCACACTCTGGGCTTGGAAAACATTCAGATTGACCAGCATGCTACCGTTACAGCGGTAAAACCAGGCACCAAACAAGGTGGTCCGCGAATTGGTTTTATCACCCATATCGATACGGTCGACGTCGGACTGAGTCCAGACATTTATCCTCAGACGCTGGTTTTTAACGGCGATGACGTGTGCCTGAATGCAGAAAAAGATATTTGGCTGCGCACTGAAGAGCACCCAGAAATTTTGCCTTACAAAGGCGAAGAGATCATTTTCAGCGACGGAACCAGCGTGCTGGGCGCGGATAATAAGTCTGCAGTTACCGTGGTGATGACGCTGCTCGAAAATCTGACGGCGCAGGATCAGTACGGCGATATCGTCGTCGCTTTTGTGCCAGACGAAGAGATAGGGCTACGCGGTGCAAAAGCACTCGACCTAAAACGCTTTGACGTTGATTTCGCCTACACCATTGACTGCTGTGAATTGGGTGAAGTGGTTTATGAGAACTTTAACGCCGCGTCGGCCGAAATCACCTTAACCGGCGTGACCGCGCATCCAATGTCGGCCATCGGCGTGCTGGTGAACCCGATACTTATGGCGCATGACTTTATCAGTCACTTCGATCGTCAGGAAACGCCAGAGAAAACGCAGGGGCGTGAGGGGTACGTCTGGTTTAATGACATCAGTGCCAACCAGCAGGCTGCCACCTTAAAAGCCTCGATTCGTGACTTCGACAGCGCCAGCTTTGCCGCGCGCAAAGTCAAAATTGAAGACGTCGCAAAAATTATTGCCGACAAATATCCAACGGCAAAAGTCTCGGTAGAGATAAGCGATACCTACAGCAACATCAGCAGTGCGATGGGTGATGACAGGCGGGCAATCGACCTTATTTTTGCCGCTCTGGATGAAATTCAAGTTGAGCCAAAAGTGACGCCAATGCGTGGCGGCACAGACGGCGCGGCGCTTTCAGCCAAAGGCCTGCTGACGCCAAACTACTTCACCGGCGCGCACAATTTCCATTCAAAATTCGAATTTCTGCCGGTTAGCTCCTTCGTAAAGTCTTATGAATTGACTAAAGCCCTTTGCCTGCTTGCGGCAAAAGGCTAGAGCCGAGTTATCTACATTCAGTAGATGCAGTTTACAGACAGCCCCCAATCTCACCGTTGGGGGCTTTTTTTTAAGAAGTCACCCTCTGTGTACTGCTGCGCAGAACGCCGTACCGCTTCTGAGTGAACTGGATATAAAGTGTGAGAATAAACGCCACGATATAGAGCCCGCTGTAGGCAAACACCACACCTTTAACTCCCACGAAAGGCAGCAAAATGGTTGCGATAGCAGGGGCAAAGAAGTTGCTTAATCCCGCAGAAAGATTGCATACAGAAATCGCCGCACCTTTATGTTCTGGCTCTAAAGCAGGGAAAAGCGCGGTCATTGGCACGAAGGCCGCCGTCGATGCCCCGAGAAGCGTTGCACCGAGTGCCGCTATCCAGAAATTATCGCCAAAATACATCGGCAGGTAATAGAACGACAAACTAAACACCGCGCAGCCAATACAGCCATACCATCGAATAACACGGATGATGCCCCATTTCTGAGACATAATCCCCCAGAAAACGTTAAACACAATGGTCGAGAAGAAGAAGATAGCCCAGATTTGCAGCCAGTCCGGCATCGTAAAGCCTAAATCACCAACAAAAAGCAGCGGCATAATTATCGCAAAACCATACAGCGACAGCGTATTGATTATTCTCACAATACTGGCAAGGCAAATATTTCTGTTACTCACCAATAACGTCACCGCCCGACTCATTTCGCTAAACTTTTCTTTATTAGTCAAACTCAACATGTGAGTGGAGGTTTTAATATCCCTAAGTGAGAACATGGCCAATATTCCACCCGCGCAAACCCAGACCAATGAGAACCACAATACATTTAGCTCACCAATATAAATTATAATTAAACTTGGCAAGTAACTGCCAATCACGCCAATGCCGAGTGAATAGGCGGCCCAAAACCAGCCACATGCCGAACCCACCAACTCCTCACGAACGTTATGAACTATAACCACGATAAATGAATAGAGAAATAATGGATAAGCCAGCCCGCGTATTCCATAAAATAAAAGAATGAAATAATAGTTCTTTTGCGTGAGTCCGAAAATCATAAACAAAACGTGGAAAATGACCCACATGAAAAATCCTATTTTCATGGCCTTTTGCGGCGTAATCACCTCAGCTATTACTCCTGACCCCCATGCTGCAAGTGCGGCGCATAGCCCGTAAACGGTAAAGGCAAAGGTTGCCTGTGCGGGTGAAAACCCTAATTCAACGATGTACTTAGAGAGGAAAGCCAGTTCAAAACCATCTCCTGTCATAAACAAAAAAATAGCCACGTACCCCCATAACAAATTTTTCGGCAGTCCTATCCAGTGATCATTATTAATGTTCATTTTATTCCCTTAATTATTTTCATTGCTCATGTCACGTAGCGTTACTTTCGAACTTCGGCTGCTATCTAATCCCCAAGACCCCCCTTAGGGTCAACAAATATGTAGCATTAATATGAGTGCAGTCACAAAACAACTCACTCTAACCAATAACAATTAAAAACAATATTTCAATAAAGCAGCCCATTCATTATTTTCTAATTAATTAAACGAAATGAATAAAAGTGATGCCGCTCTAAAATAACCACCAAAAATTTGACGGAAAGGTTTTTAAAAACTAGGGTAAAAATCCCGAAACGATGCGCAGGCCAATAAATCAGAGAGCTCCGTCGTCATCCCATGACTATTCGTTATAGAATTGAGCCCTGATTGCTTTAAAGCTAAATATATTATTTTATGGCTTCGCTCACCCAGGATTTATTACGATAAAATTTCCAAATCATTATATAAGGATTATAAAATGAACCACTCTGTCCCCTCCATGAATACATCTCTTACGGGCAAAGTCGCTGCTATCACTGGCGCGGCGTCAGGGATCGGTCTCGCGTGTGCAAAAATGTTGTTAAGTGCAGGTGCAAAAGTTGTTCTGGTTGACCGGGAAGGCGAAAAGTTAGAGAAAATCGTCGCGGAGCTCGGCGAAAACGCGTTTGCATTACAGATAGATTTGATGAAATCGGAAGAGGTCGACAATATTCTCTCCGGTATTCTCGAACTGACTGGCCGTCTGGATATTTTTCACGCCAATGCAGGCGCGTATATTGGTGGCCCCGTTGAGGAAGGAGATCCCGACGTCTGGGATCGTGTGCTTCACCTGAATATCAATGCTGCATTCCGCAGTGTCCGTGCAGTTCTGCCGCACATGATCTCTCAAAAATCGGGTGACATTATTTTTACCAGCTCCATTGCGGGGGTGGTGCCTGTTATTTGGGAACCTATCTACACTGCGTCGAAATTCGCCGTTCAGGCCTTTGTTCATTCCACCCGTCGTCAAGTCGCAAAACACGGCGTCCGCGTCGGAGCTGTCCTGCCGGGGCCGGTCGTTACTGCGCTGCTCGACGACTGGCCACAGGCCAAAATGGATGAAGCGCTGGCTAACGGCAGTCTGATGCAGCCTGTAGAGGTGGCTGAGTCCGTCCTGTTCATGGTGACCCGCGCTAAGA
Source organism: Rouxiella sp. S1S-2 (assembly GCF_009208105.1). Classification (NCBI taxonomy): domain Bacteria; kingdom Pseudomonadati; phylum Pseudomonadota; class Gammaproteobacteria; order Enterobacterales; family Yersiniaceae; genus Rouxiella; species Rouxiella sp. S1S-2. The sequence continues at coordinate 1,670,485 of NZ_WFKL01000001.1, read as the reverse complement.
ACGTCACCGTTCGCGATTTGGTTATCCTTCCTAACAGCGTCGATCTCTGACCCTCAATACTCGGCCTCTGTGGCTGAAAGGAACAGGTATGAATAATAACAATCCGATCCAATCCACCCCGGTAGTTATTGGCGTTGACGTCGGCTCGGGGAGCGTTAGGGCCGGTGTGTTTGACCCCTCAGGGACAATGCTGGCTCGCGCTATGCAGCCAATTACTCTTTATAAAGGCCCTGAACACTACGTTGAGCAATCAAGTAGCGAGATATGGGACGCCGTTTGTCAAACTGTCAGGCAGGCCGTAACCGCGTCAAAGGTCTCCCCAGACCGCGTTGCCGGTATCGGTTTCGATGCCACCTGCTCTCTTGTCGTGGTCGGCGACGGCGGTGTACCCCTTGCTGTGGGGCCGTCAGAAGATCCGCAGAGAAACGTTATCGTCTGGATGGATCATCGCGCCACCGCACAGGCCGAAATGATCAATGCTACCGGACATTCCGTTCTTCAGTATGTCGGCGGGAAAATATCGCCGGAAATGGAGACGCCCAAGCTGCTCTGGCTTAAGGAGAACCGGCCGGACGTATACCATAACGCCTGGCAGTTCTTTGACCTGGCCGATTTCCTGACCTGGAAGGCAACCGGAGACCTGTCCCGGTCGGTGTGCACCGTTACCTGTAAGTGGACCTATTTGGCCCACGAGAAACGCTGGGATCCCGACTACTTTCACCAAATTGGGCTGGAAGAGTTGGCGGATGAGGACTTTCGTCGTATCGGCGTCAACATCGTTGAACCCGGCATGCCCTGCGGGCAAGGGCTAACGGCAGAGGCGGCCGATCGGATGGGGTTGCCGCAGGGTACGCCGGTGGCCGCGGGTATGATTGATGCACACGCCGGTGGCATCGGTACCGTGGGTGCCGGTAGCGGTGGCGCAGCTCGTAATCTGGCCTACGTTTTTGGCACCTCATCCTGCACCATGACCACCACGCAGGAGCCAGCATTTATTCCGGGTGTCTGGGGGCCTTATTATTCAGCAATGGTTCCTGGTTTCTGGCTGAACGAAGGGGGACAGAGCGCCGCCGGCGCTGCTATTGCTCAGCTTGTGTCCTTACATCCGGCCGCGCCAGAGGCCACTATCAAGGCTAAAGATGCAGGTGTTTCTCTTCCCACCTATCTCGCCAGTCTGGCCCAGAAAAAGGGGTTCTCTGCCACTGATGCGGTTCAGTTAGCCCGTGATATTCATGTAGTGCCTGAATTTTTGGGAAACCGCTCACCGCATGCAGATCCCCACGCCCGGGCGGTGATCGTGGGACTGGGTATGGAAAGCGATATCAACAGCCTGCTCTGCCTGTACATCGCTGGCCTCTGCGGCATTGGCTACGGGCTGCGGCAGATTATTGACGCGCAGGCCCGTAGGGGGGTTACCGTTGATAATGTGGTGATCAGCGGGGGGGCAGGACGGCACCCGTTGGTACGCCAACTGATAGCCGACGCCTGCGGGTATCCAGTCATGACGACAAAAGCTGACGAGCCGGTACTGCTGGGAGCAGCCATCCTCGGCGCCGTAGCTGGCGGGCTCTCACCGTCGGTTAGTTATGCAATGGATCAATTTTGTGTTCCAGACGATCAGTATTTACCGGAGGCTAGCGTGAGCGAGCTGCATACCCTTCGTTATCAGGCCTATGCGCGCCTCCAGAATGAAGCAAGGCTTATCCGCGAAACACTGCAGTAACATAGGAATAGGCCCTGGGAAGGGCCTTACAGCGCAGTTGTGGTGCTAATGACGACGGGTTATTTTAAGGCACCTGAGAGGAATTGCTGCAAACGCGTACTCTTCGGGCTACCAAATACGTCAACTGGATTACCCTGCTCTTCAATCACGCCCTGATGCAGAAAAATCACGTGATTAGAAACGTGACGAGCGAATTCCATCTCGTGGGTCACGACGACCATGGTTTTTCCCTCCTCGGCCAGCTTTTGCATGATGCGCAATACTTCGCCGACCAGCTCAGGGTCCAAGGCTGAGGTCGGTTCATCAAACAGCAGCACCTCGGGCTCCATTGCCAGTGCGCGCGCAATTGACACACGCTGCTGCTGACCACCGGAAAGGTTTACCGGATATTTACTGCGTGCACGCTCGTCAATACCCACCTTCTCGAGATAGCGAACGGCGCGCTCTTTGGCTTCCGCTTTGCTAAGGCCTAACACCTGAATCGGCGCCTCCATAACGTTCTCCAGAACGGTCATGTGGCTCCACAGGTTGAAGTGCTGAAAAACCATAGTTAGCTTAGTACGCAGCAGCTGAAGCTGTTTTTTATCAAACACTTTCAGCTGCCCATCGGTGTCACGCACCATGCGAATATCTTGATTGTTTACGCTAATAGAACCCTCACTCGGCTTTTCGAGGAAGTTGATGCAGCGCAAAAAGGTACTTTTCCCCGATCCGGAAGATCCAATAATACTGATAACGTCACCTGCATTCGCCGACATCGACACGCCTTTCAACACCTCGTGTTCGCCATAACGTTTATGCAAGTCTATTACGGCTAATTTATTTTCTGGCATGATTTTTCCCGCACAGGTTTAACGTTTTCACTGTTAATACATTTGTTATTAGTGAGAAGACTGGGGCTTAACGTGCGCCAGCCAGCGTTTTTCCGCCTTGCGGAACAAACTAATCAACACAAATGAGACGCAAAGATAAATAACCGCTGCAATACCAAAGGCATAGAATGGTTGATAGGTCGCGGAGTTGATATCTCGGGCAACTTTCAACACGTCTGGCACCGTGGCGGTAAACGCCAGCGCGGTGGAGTGCAGCATTAAAATTACTTCGTTACTGTAAGCGGGCAAGGCCGTACGCAGCGCGGAAGGTAAAATGATGCAGGTATAAAGTTTAAAGCGAGAGAAGCCGTAGGCATTGGCCGCCTCGATTTCTCCGTGCGGAACCGCGCGAATAGCACCGGCAAAAATCTCGGTGGTATAAGCACAGGTGTTTAGCGTCAGCGCAAGAATAGTACAGTTCAGCCCGCTGCGGAAAAACGCATTTAAGAAGTCAGTACCGCGCACGATCTCCAGGCTGTACATCCCTGAATAAAATACCAGCAGCTGCACATACAGCGGAGTACCGCGGAAGATGTATGTATAAACCCAGATAGGCGTACTTACCCAGCGGTTTGGTGAGACGCGTCCTACGGCCATCAACACGGCCAGCAGGCCGCCCATCACCACAGAGCTAATTAACAGCCACAACGTAACCGCAAGGCCTGTAAAACGGTAGCCGTCGCTGTACAGCAGGGACAGACCATATTGATGTAAAATATCTATCATAGCTCAGCCCTCTTCACACCCAGTGAATAGCGGCGGTCGAGCCACACCAGAACACCATTGGATAAAGTGGTAAATACCAGGTAAATAATACCGGCAACGATGGCGAAGTAGAACGGTTGATAAGTTCCCTTGCCTGCCAGTTGGGTCGCTTTAACCACGTCGTTAAGGCCGAGCAGAGAAACCAGCGCCGTCGCCTTGAGAATAACCTGCCAGTTGTTGGCAATTCCCGGCAGCGCAAAGCGCATCATGGCTGGAAACAGAATACGACGGAAAATTTGTGACCCGCTGAAGCCATAAGCCACCGCGGCTTCGATTTGTCCGCGAGGGACGGCCATAAAAGCGCCGCGAAACGTCTCGGTAAAATAGGCACCGTAGATGAATCCCAGGGTGATGATGCCGGCGCTTAGGGGATCAATATCAATCTGGTCCATGCCAACAGCTTCAGTCAGATTGTTTAGCGCAATCTGCAAACCATAAAAAATTAACAACATTAATACCAGGTCGGGAACACCGCGAATCAACGTGGTGTAAGCGCCAAAAATACCAGAAATAACCCGGCTTTTTGACAGTTTACCGCCTGCACCAATCAAACCAATAACCACCGCCAGCAGCACCGAGGAAAGTGCCAATTCCAGCGTAACCAGCGTGCCCTGGATTATTACGTGGGAATACCCATATAGCATGAACATATCCTGTCTTTGACGAGAATCAGACTGCGTTTCGCAGGTTTATTAGGGCTTTTTAAAACGGCTTACCCCTAAGGGCAAGCCGCCACTACGGAAACGACAACTATTTTCCTGACGTCGTCAGTTAATGCTTAACCACCGTACACATCGAACGTGAAGTATTTTTTCGCCAATTTGTCGTAAGTGCCGTCTTTACGCATAGAGTCGAATGCCTTGTTCAAGGCTGCTTTCAAGTCGTCTTCATTTTTACGCAGACCCATACCGGTGCCCACGCCAAAGAATTTATCATCTTTAACCGAAGGACCCGCGAACGCATAGCCTTTACCCGCAGCCTGTTTCAGGAAGCCTTCGCTACCTGCAACTTCGTCCTGGAATGCCGCGTCCAGACGACCTGACGCCAAGTCGGCATAAATCAGGTCTTGGTTTTGGTAAGCAACGACGTTGATGCCTTTAGGCTGCCACGTGCCGTTGGCATAGGCTTCCTGAGTGGAACCCTGCAAAACGCCCACATTTTTGCCTTTCAGTGCGTCAATCGTTGGCAGAATTTTGGAGCCTACCGGCGCAATCAGGCGCGCATTCGCGGCATAAAGTTTTTCGGTAAAATCAATTTCCTGCTGACGTTTTTCAGTGATCGACAGAGAAGAAATAATGGCGTCAATTTTTCTCGCTTTCAGTGATGGGATCAGGGCATCAAAGTCACTTTCAACGTAGGTACATTTAATCTGCGCACGCTTACACATCTCGTTAGCCAAGTCGATATCGAAACCTACCAGCTTACCGCTAGAATCCTTGGACTCGAATGGCGCATAAGTGGGATCCGTACCGATTTTAATTGCTTTTGGCACGGCAGCAAAAGCGCTGCTTGCGCTGGCCAGTACTAACACCAGAGGAAGAACCTTGAACAACTTTTTCATACATTACCCTCAGCCATTAATCGTGCGTTGTTGTTTGTTGTACCCGGTTGCCTAAACAACCCTTTTATTGTTTTGTTACCGGTCTGTGTCGGTAACATTTTCACCACTTTTATTGCTATGCAGTAATTATGCATAAGTTATGCAGTAATCGTGCCGACTTTTCTTTTCTGCTGTTTTAATGAACGACAGGCCCGTAATTACATTCAGATTAGTCTGTAAAACAACCCACTGACCTCGCCGCATCGGATGATTGAAACAGAAATGCACCAAAATAAAACATAAAGAGTTCAATTTTGGTGCATCGTTATCATTCTGTGCAAAATTAGGGCATAAAGGGTTGCAAAAACTCAGTGGCTGCCCTGCCAACGAACAAACAGGTCTTCCGGTAGCTCGATATCAAACTGATCAATGACGCGATTAACGGTCTGATCAACAATATCTTCAACGCTGGTCGGACGATGATAAAACGCAGGCACCGGCGGCATGATAATCGCGCCCAGCTCGGCGGCCTGCGTCATTAAGCGCAGATGACCAAGGTGCAGCGGGGTTTCACGCACGCACAGTACCAGCCGACGGCTCTCTTTTAAAACCACGTCTGCCGCACGGGTCAGTAAACCGTCGGTATAGCTGTTGACGATGCCGGAGAGCGTTTTGATTGAGCACGGCAGAATCGCCATGCCCGCGGTTTTGAAAGAACCGGAAGAAATGCTGGCGGCAATATCACGAGAATCATGAACCACGTCGGCCAAAGCCTGCACGTCGCGTAAATTCAAATCGGTTTCCAGTGCGAGGGTTTGTCGCGCGGCATTACTCATCACCAGATGGGTTTCAACGTCAGCGACTTCGCGTAAAACCTGTAAAAGGCGTACGCCATAAATTGCGCCGCTGGCGCCAGAGATGCCGACAATGAGTCGTTTCATGAAAACTGCCTCAGAAATGACGAACTAAAACGTCAGAAGGTATGAATAATCAGAAGACTTTGCCGGATTGAAAAGCGATTGGCAAGTAACAGAGGAGGGAGTCGCGATATAACGCGAATACCGCCCATTATCCTCCACAACACGAGGAATAATGGGCGGCTTAAAAGGCTGGATTAGCCTTCGTTATGCATTTCGAGATTTTCGGCTTCCTGCTGGCCGCGCAATGCCTGAGCATCGTCGTTACGCAGGGCGTCAAGGTACTCAAGATAGTTTTGATCAACATCTTTAGTGACGTAGATACCGTCAAATACCGAGCATTCAAACTGCTCGATATCCGGGTTTTCTTCTCTTACCGCATCAATAAGGTCGCTCAAGTCCTGGAAGATAAGCGCATCTGCACCAATCATCTGGTTAATTTCGCTGACTTCACGACCGTGAGCGATCAGCTCATTAGCGGTCGGCATATCAATACCGTAAACGTTCGGGAACCGCACTTCCGGCGCGGCCGAAGCGAGGTAGACATTTCTGGCGCCTGCGTCACGGGCCATCTCGACTATCTGCTGCGAGGTCGTACCGCGAACGATAGAGTCATCGATCAGCAGAACGTTTTTATCACGGAACTCGGCGCGGTTGGCGTTAAGTTTACGGCGAACCGACTTAACGCGCTCCTGCTGACCCGGCATGATAAAGGTACGGCCGACGTAGCGGTTTTTAACAAATCCCTGACGATAAGGCTTGTTAAGGATACGAGCGATTTCCAGAGCAATATCGTTAGACGTTTCTGGGATCGGGATAACCGCATCAATTTCCAGGTCTTCCCACTCGCGGGCAATTTTGGCACCCAGCTTCTGGCCCATACGGCGGCGTGCGCTGTAGACCGAAATCTTGTCGATAAACGAGTCCGGGCGAGCAAAATAGACATACTCGAACAGGCATGGATTGTACTGAGGATTCTCGGCACACATGCGCGTAAAGAGTTGGCCTTTCTCGGTGACATAAACGGCTTCACCTGGCGCAACGTCACGCAGGAACTCAAAGCCCAGCGTATCGAGAGCCACGCTCTCAGACGCAACCATGTATTCACAGCGGCCGTCTTCAAGCTCGCGCTTGCCGATAACCAGTGGACGAATACCGTGCGGGTCACGGAACGCCAGCATGCCGTGGCCGATAATCATCGCCACACAGGCATAAGCGCCGCGGATTTTGAGATTCATTGCGGAGACAGCAGCAAAAATGTTATCTGCTTCAAGCGGGTAGTGTTGGAATCTATCCAGCTCGCTCGCAAGGATGTTCAGCAAAATTTCGGAGTCAGACGTGGTGTTTACGTGGCGACGTGCGCCCTCAAACAGTGTACTTCTCAGTTCGTGTGCATTGGTCAGGTTACCGTTGTGGGCAAGCGTAATGCCGAACGGAGAGTTGACGTAAAAAGGTTGAGCCTCTGAAGCGCTGGAACTGCCAGCCGTAGGGTAACGAACGTGACCAAGGCCCATGTTGCCTTGCAGACGTTGCATATGCCGTGCTTCGAATACATCCTTCACCAGGCCATTAGCCTTCCGCAGACGGAAGTTATTGTTGCCATCAATGGTGACGATGCCTGCGGCATCCTGCCCACGGTGTTGTAACACCGTTAACGCGTCATAAATCGACTGGTTTACCGGCATGAAACCGGCGATACCGACAATACCGCACATGTTGTCTTTTCCTCATCAGCGCTGCCAAAGTTAAATATGCTTTGGCAAGAAACTCGACGTGCTCTGCAGGTAGTCAAAGAACCACCTGATGATAGAACTAAAATATGGGATCAACTGAGACTGCTTCCAGTCATCGCCGTGTGAAAAGCTGGTAAACGTATCCAGAAAGAACAGCCCTGCGGAGACGATAAGTACGCCGCGCAGTGCGCCAAAACAGACACCAAGTACCCGGTCGGTTCCCGAAAGTCCGGTACGCTCGACCAATGAGCTAATCACATAGTTTACAATGGCACCTACGATCAACGTCGCGATGAACAAGATACCGATTGCGATCCCGTTTCGAACGACTTCGTCTCCGAAACGTGTGAAATAGACGGCGAGGTAAGGATAATAGTGGCTGGCAACGAAGAAGGCGCACCCCCAGGTTACCAATGATAAGGCCTCGCGAACAAAACCTCGAATCAGGCTGACTAAAGCAGAAAACCCGATAACCGCAATAATGACGTAATCAATCCAAACCATCACTTTATCAATCTCATCCAGGATAAGACCCTTCGTCTCTGCCGCTTAAGCGACAGTTACTCTGGGAAAAACTTGCCCGGCATCCAAATCGCTGCGAATTCTAACAGAAAAAGAAAACGTTTGCGTAGGGGAAATCTGCCGGTCAGCCAAATTATTCATTGCGGTGAAAAAAACATCAATCATCGCAAAAAGATAACAAAATCTTTTAAATAAAAGTTAAATGAAAAGGGCACAGGATGCTTATACCCACGGCAACCTGCAGACAGGTGCCTCTAATCAGAAACACCCCGGCGACCTGGATAACCAAGTGACCGGGGTGATTAAATGCAGCCAACCGCCCTGCACGTTAAAATATAGCGGGTATTTATTTAGCCGAGTACGAACGCACGACGCCACTCAATCCACTGGCATTTTTCAACGCCGGCAGCGACGACTCAAGATTTTGCCTGTTGGCCTCGGGTCCGACGAAGACGCGGGTTATCTGCCCCTGAACCGGCGTGGCCGGAACCGTATAGGCGCGATAGCCTGAAAGACGCAGCTTCGCGACAATCTCGTTCACCTTGTCGGCATTTTTCAATGCACCCAGCTGCACCACGTAAGATTGTCCCACCGGCGCTTTTTCAGCCGCTGCTGGCTTCTCGGGCGCCTGCGGTGTTTCAACCGACTTAGGCTCTACGGGCTTAGACTCTACGCGCTTTGGTTCAACTTTCTTCGGCTCGACGGGCTTGGCCGCTACCGGTTTCGTCTGCGTAGGCCGGGTTGGCTGAACAGTACGCGATTCGACATGGCTCGGTGGCGTCAGGGTCTTGGGCTGAGCTTTCGGCGGCGGCGCGCTTACCGTAGCATCGCCGTCTTCCTCGTCAGCGCCGTCAGCCTGCGCGGCAGCGTGAGCCGCCTCTGCAGCACCGGCATTAACGGCGTCACCCGCCCCTTCAGGAGGTTGAGCCGGTAAAGACTGCGTCACCTGCCCTGTGCTGTCCTGCTCCTGTGCGTCCCCCGGTTTAGGAACCAACGGTATCGAGGCGAACTCATCCTCGTAGTGCTTCTTTTTTCCATCAAGCAGCCCCGGGAGAATGATAACCCCCAGCGCGACCAAAATTACGGTGCCAACCAGACGATTTTGAAACTTACTTGCCACTGGTATTCCCCGTATCCAACGCAGCCATCACATGCGCTACGGTATGAAATGATCCACAGACTATAACAATATCCTGAGTTTCAGCATCCTGCATCGCTTGTCTCCATGCACTCACCACATCGGTGAAAGAAAACGCCTGCGGAAGATGTTCTGTCAACGCTGAGACATCAGCACCGCGAGGCCCTTCAAGTGGCGCGCAGTACCAAACATCAACCTGCGGTTTAAGACAGTCCAACGTTCCGGCTATGTCTTTATCCAATAACATGCCGATAACTGCACGTACTTTTCCGCCCTGCCTTGGCAAATCAGAAAGTTTACCGGCCAAATAGCCCGCGGCGTGCGGATTGTGTGCAACGTCGAGGATAAGCCGTGGCGACGTACTTACCCTCTGAAAACGGCCTGGCAAAGAGGCCTGCTGCAGGCCGGTGCGAATTGCATCTTCGGGAACGTTCAGGTCAGAATAGTGCAGCGCCGCAAGCGCCGTAGCCGCATTGGCCAGCGGAATGTTAGGCAACGGTAAATTTTCGTAATGGGCAGCATCTTCGCCCTCACAGCGCCAGGTCCAATCCGCACTACCGACCTGATAATGCCAGTCGTGGCCTACGCGATGCAGCTGAGCACCCTTTTCGTTAGCCACGTCGGCAATGGTCTGGGGCATGTCAATTTCACCGACGATGGCAGGACGACTCTGGCGGAAGACACCGGCTTTTTCGCGGCCAATGCTTTCGCGGTCGGGACCTAACCAGTCGGTGTGATCGAGGGCAATGCTGGTGACCACAGAAACGTTAGCATCCACAATGTTGGTGGCGTCTAACCTTCCGCCAAGCCCGACTTCAAGAATTACCACGTCCAGCGCGGCCTGCTTAAAGAGCTGCAGTGCAGAAAGCGTACCGTACTCAAAATAGGTCAGCGAGATATCTCCCCGCCCTGCCTCAAGCTGCGCAAACGACCGGCAGTGCTCGGCTTCGCTAAGTTCTTGCCCCTGAATGCGCACGCGTTCGGTGTAGCGAACCAGATGAGGAGAACTGTAAACCCCAACCCGATAGCCGGCGGCCATCAGCACAGCTTCGAGCGTACGGCAGGTGGTGCCTTTGCCATTGGTACCGGCAACGGTGAATACTTTAGGGGCGGGAGTCAGAAGATTCATGCGTGATGCAACGGCACTAACCCGATCGAGACCGAGTTCAATCGCCTGAAAATGGAGATTTTCAAGATAATGAAGCCACGTGACCAAAGGCGACGTGGCTTCAGGAATAAGAGTGTTTTGCATAAGTCCCGCCTAACTTAATCTGTTCAGAATCATTATGAGTCTGAAGGACATGCATTACCGGACTTTACGACAGGCAATGCCCCTTTGTCAGCACTTGCGCACGACGCTGGATACCAGCCTATTTTACTTATTACCCGCACTCATTACCCGAAAAGTGCGGGTAGAGGCGGCAAACAATATTGCCGCCCTTTTCACGCGTACAGGCGATGACTGCAGCCTATCAGGCATCCTGATGATTATCAGCTGAAGCGTCATCTGCTTTAACAACAGGCACTTCGGTGACTTTTGGCTCAGGACGACCGGTCAATTTGGCTAATACGCTGCCCAGTTTGTTACGCAAATCAGGACGACGAACAATCATGTCGATCGCCCCTTTCTCGATAAGGAACTCACTGCGCTGGAAACCCGGCGGCAGTTTTTCACGAACGGTTTGCTCGATAACGCGAGGTCCCGCAAAGCCGATCAACGCTTTAGGTTCTGCAACGTTGATATCGCCAAGCATCGCCAGGCTGGCCGAAACGCCGCCCATCGTCGGGTCTGTCATCACGGAGATGTAAGGCAAACCGCGCTCTTGCAGTTTTGCCAGAGCAGCACTGGTTTTCGCCATCTGCATCAGTGACATCAGCGCTTCCTGCATACGGGCGCCGCCGCTTGCAGAGAAACAAACCAGCGGACAGTTATCTTCCATCGCCTGCTCTACGGCACGAACAAAACGCGCACCGACAACCGAGGCCATAGAACCGCCCATAAAGGCAAATTCAAACGCAGCAACAACGATTGGCATGCCGTACAAAGTGCCTTTCATTACCACCATCGCGTCTTTTTCATCTGTCTCTTTCTGAGCTGCTACCAGACGATCTTTATATTTTTTGGAGTCTTTAAACTTAAGCAAATCTTTAGGCTCAAGCTCACTACCCAATTCGACCTCGCTACCTTCGTCCATAAAGGTGAACAGACGCATACGTGCAGACATACGCATGTGGTGATCACACTTAGGACAAACCATCAGATTGCGCTCGAGTTCAGCGCGGTATAACACCTGACCACAGCTATCGCACTTGGTCCAGACACCTTCTGGAATGCTTGCTTTACGGGTTTGCGAGATGTTGCTTTTATTAAGAATTCGTTCAATCCAGCTCATCGATGACCTTTCTGTTTGAACCTGGCACGCGCCAGTTCGCTGTTCATGCTGTAACAAGTCCCCTGCTTTTACTCAAAAAACCGCCCCCATTAAACCTGATTTTTAATACGGCTATTGCCGTTAGAATCATCAGGCAGGAGGGGTCGCTCGCAGGAACAGACCACAAATGTCGCTCATTAAACCATAAGAGGGCAAGACTGTAGATAAAAAACTGGTCTTACCCTTTGGTTTAATAACTTTAATTTTAAGAAAACACGCTAACGTCAGTACCTGACCTGCGCGTTAGTTTGGCCGCTCGCCTGTTTTACTCGCGGCTTTACGGTGACGGACAACCTCGATAATCGCTGGCAAAACAGAGACAACGATAATGGCGACGATCACAAATTTCAAATTGTTCTGCACAAAGGGTACGTTGCCAAAAAGATAGCCAGCATAGGTTAATAGCAGTACCCAAATCAGGGCACCGATCACGTTATAGGTGGCAAACTGGCGATAAGACATACGTCCCATGCCGGCAACAAAAGGCGCAAAAGTGCGAACAATTGGCACAAAGCGCGCAAGAATAATCGTTTTGCCGCCGTGTTTCTCGTAAAACTTGTGCGTTTGGTCCAAATAACTTTGACGGAAAATTTTTGAATTTGGATTAGCGAACAGTTTCGCACCAAACAAACGTCCGATCGTGTAGTTAACCGCATCACCGATTACTGCCGCAACTACCATCAAAAATACCATCACGTGCACGTCGAGACTGTTGGTTGGCAGTGCGGCAAGCGCGCCAGCCACGAACAGCAGCGAGTCACCCGGCAAGAATGGGGTCACCACCAATCCGGTTTCGCAGAACAGTATCAGGAACAAAATGGCATACACCCATGCGCCATAGTTCGCGACGAGTTCTGTAAGATGCACATCAATATGCAGGATAAAATCAACGATATAGTGGATGAATTCCATGGTATTACCTCAAATGTCCTTTAATCGGCAAGAAACAGCGGGCCCAGTGTAACCTTTGGTAAAGCAAACTTTTCAGGATAATCAACGGCAACAAGATACAACCCTTCAGCTTTGCCGGTCGCAGCGGCGAGATTTCTGTTTTTCGCCGCCAGCAGCTCTGCCATCCAGCTTTCTGGCTGATTGCCAGCGCCTATCTCAACCAGGCTGCCCACAATATTGCGCACCATATGGTGCACAAACGCGTTGGCCTTAATATCCACCACAACATAATTTCCAAAGCGACTGACGTTCAAATGCATCATAAAGCGCCAAGGCGTTCTTGACTGGCACTGCACGGCACGAAATGAGGTAAAGTCATTTTCGCCAAGCAAACATTGCCCTGCCCGCTGCATTTTTTCAACATCAAGCGGCATATGAACGTGCGTTATTCCGTGATTTAAAATTCCGGGACGGTAGCGATGATTGTAAATCACGTAGCGATAACGGCGAGCCGTGGCGCTAAAACGTGCATGAAAATCCTCACTAACGTGACTGACCCAACGTACGGCGATATCTTTTGGCAGATGGGTATTGACCCCCATTGTCCACGCCGCATCTTTGCGAATTATCGGCGTATCAAAATGCACCACCTGACCGGTTGCGCTCACGCCAGCGTCGGTTCTCCCGGCGCACTGCACGGTAATGGGCGCATCGGCAACACGACTGAGCGCCTTTTCCAGACAGGCCTGAATACTGTCAACTTCCTGCTGTCGCTGCCAGCCATAATAACGGCTGCCGTCGTACTCAATCCCCAAGGCAATACGTTCAGCGATAACGGCTGACGGCTGCGCGTCGGAGTTTTGCTCTACAGACATTAGTACCAATACTCCTGGATCAGCTTCTCTGCAGTTTCAACCGCCATCAGGGCGCCGCCAAAGCGAACGTTGTCTGCCACCGACCAAAACTGAATCAGTTCGGGAATACCATAATCATTGCGGATACAGCCAATGCTAAGCGACGAATTACCTGATGCATCGCTGACTTGAGTCGGGAAGTCGTCTTCTTCGCTGAGGTTGATATCGTCGGCGTTTTCCAACTCGCTGCGCGCTTCGTCGGCAGTAATCGGACGCAGCCCTTCCAGATGAACCACCTGCGCATGGCCATAAAACACCGGCGACTGTACGCAGCTTACCGAGATATGCAGACCGTCATCCTGAACCACTTTACGCACTTGATCCACCAGACGACGCTCTTCTAACACGCTGCCTTCGTTATCGTTGAGCAGAGGCAACAGGTTAAACGCCAGCTGTTTGCTGAAAATACCCTCTTCAGCCGGAATGCCGTTAAGCAAACGCGCACTTTGTCCGGCCAGGTCGTCAACCGCGGCCTTGCCCAAGGCTGAAACGGACAGCAGAGAGGTCACGTGAAGACGAGACAGTCCTGCCAGCTCAGTCAGCGGCTTGATGGCGGTCAGCAGTTGGCTGGTGAGGCTATCGGCAACGGCAACAATATTGCGATTACGATAGTGCATCAGCACGTCAGGGTTTACGGAAGGCACCACCAGCGGAATGTCATTTTCCATCGCGAAAAGACCGCTGCTGTCGATAACAAGACACCCCTGATTCGCTGCTTCTTCAGCATACTTTGCCGAGGCGTCTTTACCGGCAACAAAAAAGGCCAATTGCACCTGCGACCAGTCGAACTCGGCGGCGTCACGCACCAGCATACTTTTGCCGTTGTAACGAATGGTTTGTCCGGCGGTGCGTTCGCTCGCCAGTGGGAAAAGCTCACCAACCGGGAACTGACGTTCAGACAGCAGCTCCAGTAACGCATCACCTACCGCGCCAGTGGCGCCAAGCAGCGCGATATTCCAGCCATCAGACATGTTGGTTTTCTCCAAAAATTTCAGACTACAAACTAAAAGGGGCGGGATTGACTCCGCCCTGATAAATAATAATGACAGAAGGATACGGCAGGAACCTTATCGGGACCTTAAGCAACGTCACTGTTAAAGCCGAGCTTTTTCAACAGGCTGGCGGTCTCTTGATTATCACAGTGCACTAGCAGTGAGGACCACTCGCGACGCTCTTCATAAAACTTGCGTAAACGGTCAAACTCGCCGCTCTTGCCGGCTACTCTACGCAGCGGGGCATCATCGCGCCGCACATCATACACTAAGTGCGCCAGACGCAGCAGCTTAGCTTCGGTGAGCTCACCGCGCAGCAGGACTTCACCGAATTCGGGCGCTGGCAGCAGGCTTTCAAGCGGAACCTGCTGCGGCTGGCCGATAAACTGGCTGTAAGCCTCAAAAACTTGCGTAGTGCCGCGCGCTTTGCCCTCAAGGCTGTAGCCCGCGATGTGTGCCGTACCGATGGCAACCTTCTCAAGCAATGCCAAAGACAGTTCTGGCTCGGGTTCCCAAACGTCTAAAACCGCCGTGAGTTCCTTCTCGCCATTCAGCGCGTTCAACAGCGCAGCGTTATCCACCACTTCGCCCCGACAGGCGTTGACAAGAATCGCACCCGGCTTCAGTGCGGCCAGCAGCGACTCGTCAACCAGATGATACGTTTTGTCAGGGCCTGACTGATTCAGCGGAGTATGGAAAGTAAGAATATCAGCCTCGGCCACCAGCTTTTCAAGCGGCCAGAAAGTTTCGCTGCTGTCGTGCTGGGCACGCGGTGGGTCGCAAAGCAGTGTGCGGATGCCGAGCGCAGTCAGGCGGGCATTGAGGCGAGAACCTACATTGCCGACGCCGATAATTCCCACTGTTTTATTACGCAGGGAGAAACCGTCGCGCTGGGCGAGGATCAGCAGTGAAGAAAAGACGTATTCAACCACGGCGATAGCGTTACAACCGGGCGCGGCAGAAAACCCGACGCCGGCCTGCTGCAGCCAGGCATCGTCTACGTGGTCAGTACCGGCAGTGGCGGTACCGACAAATTTTACCGGCGTGCCGCTTAACAGGCTCTCATTGACCTTGGTAACCGAACGCACCATCAGAGCACCCGCCGAAGCCAGCGCGTCTTGAGGTATCGGACGACCCGCAACGGCCTGCACTTCACCCAGGCGGCTAAACAATTCGACCGCATAAGGCATATTTTCATCAACCAGAATTTTCACGCTTTTCTCCGCTTGCCGTGCTAAAAAATGACAGCCATTTTGCCATAGCTGTTCAGCTATCTATATATAGACAGTCAATTAATATTAGCCAGTCAATTATTGTTCCGTGCGAAAACGCTGCGGCGTAGTACCTGAGATTTGAACGAACATAGTAATGAATGCTGACGATGAGCTATAACCGACGTCCAGCGCGACTTCACGCACGCTTTTACCCTGCTCAAGCAGTGAAATAGCGTGCAAAAAACGCAGTCGTTGCCGCCATTCACTGAACGCCATCCCCAGCTCGTCCTGGCAGCGCCGTGAAAGGGTCCGCTCAGAGGTATAGACTCGTTTCGCCCACTCGGCCAGCGAAAGATTATTGGCTGGATCTTTCTCCAGTGCCGATAAAATGGGGGCCAGCAGCTTGTCGTCAGAGCTGGGCAGATAAGTACTCAGACGCGGGCAGACGGCAATTTGGTCCAGCAGCACCTGACTCATGCGTACATCCGATTCGGTGAGGGGCACAGAAAGACCTCGGGAAAAACAGTCTTCGGCGATGGCATTAAAAACCGGCGTAAGATTAAGCAGACAGGGTGTTTTTGGCAGGTCTTTATCAAGATGGGTAGCGATGTCGATGGCATAAAAACGTGTTGTTTTACGGTTGTAGCTTGAGTGAACGGTTCCTGCCGGGATCCACAAGGCAAACTCAGGCGGTGCAAGATAGCGCTGACCCGCGACCTGCATCGCCAACACGCCAGACTTCACACAGATGATCTGGCTCCAACGGTGCGAATGAGAAGCGTATTCGGTATTGGCGCTTACCGTTTCTCCACGAAACAGTAGCGTCTCGGGTGCCAGCGTTGACAAGGGAAAGCTTCGGGCTTCAGATCGCTTACGCCCGGAGGTTGCCCAGTTTTTATTACTATTGCTGTCGCTTTTAGTCGCCATACTTTTGATTGTCACCGCGCCAATGCCGAAATATCAGATTGTCTGATTAACGAAAAAAGATGTCTGGTTATCAGTATATATAAAAAACCAGACAGTATTACACTAGCGGGATAATTCATTGTGGACATTACTTATGAACCTGCTTTTTCCTCTCGTTGCGGTGCTTATCTGGTCGTTAAACGCCGTAGTAAGCAAAGCCGCCGCTGGGGCAATCGACCCTGCCGCCATCTCTTTTTATCGCTGGCTGTTAGCGTTAGTGACGTTAACGCCGTTTATCCTGCCCGGCGTCTGGCGTAACCGCGCGGAGATTAAAAAGTACTGGTGGAAATTTATGATTCTCGGCCTGCTGGGCATGGTGCTGTACCAAAGCCTGGCCTATTACGCCGCTCACACCGTAAGCGCGCTGTTTATGGGCATTATTGCTTCGCTGATACCGCTGCTGACTGTATTAATCAGCCTGGTGGTATTAAGCGTGGTGCCCACGGTAGGAATCGCGCTCGGCAGTATCGTTTCACTGGGCGGCCTGATTTGGCTGGTCAGTTCAGGGCATCCCCAAATGCTGATGCAGCAAGGCATTGGCATGGGTGAACTGATGATGTTTGCCGCTTCGGCGTCCTACGCGTTGTACGGTGTGTTAACCAAGCGCTGGGCCATTCCAGTCCCAAACTGGCAGTCGCTATATGTGCAGATTATTTTCGGCGTTTTGATGCTACTTCCCAATTTCCTTATGGCGAACAACGTAGAATTAAACTCACACAATATACCGCTGGTGCTTTTTGCCGGTATTCCGGCATCGATCATTGCCCCTTTCCTGTGGATTAAAGGCGTACACTATCTCGGTGCCAATTTGGCCACCATTTTTATGAACCTGACGCCGATTTTCACCGCAGTTATTGCCGTGATATTTTTGCATGAACAGTTACATAGTTATCACTTGATCGGCGGCGGTGTCACGCTGGTTGGCGTGATACTGGCGCAGAGATTGCGCACTCCCCTATTTGGTGCACGTAAAGGGACGCAACGGGTGGACCATAAACAGGAAAGTTAACGCAAAGAATCTCTGCTATGGCGGTATTCACGGTGTCGAACGAGGGTAATTATCTGTATGATGTCGCTCTTGTGCGCTCGACGCCGTGTTTAACACCTCTATTGCCCCTGAATTCAACCTGTCGGGGCGGTAAAAACTCTTAGCAAGGACTGGTAATATGCAACCTTTGAGTGGCGAAAGCTCCCCCGATGGCAAGAAGCGGGAACAGCGTAATGCCCAAACAGTCCCTGCCGGAGCAGGTGAAAACCAGCCTCTTACCCCGGCACAGCGCACGAGCCTTGAAAAACTGATCGTCAAGCTGATGGCATTAACTGCCATGAAGTCGCCTGAAATCTGGGCCAATCTGCGTCATGAGCTTGCCCTTCCCCACGACGGCGAACTCACCACCAGTCAGTTTGCTCAGGCCGAATTGCTGTTAAATAATAAGCTGCATCAGGCGCAGGACGGCCACGCATCCCGCCAGCTTCTGCAGCAGCTCACCGAACTGTTGCCGCTGGGTAATAACCGTCAGGCGGTCAGCGATTTTATTCGTCAAAATTTCGGTCACACCGTGCTCAGCCAACTGAGCCACGAGCAGCTTGAAAAAGTGCTGTTATTGATTCAGTCACGTGAAATGACCATCCCACAGCCGCAGTTGACCACCATCATGGACCGTCCCTTACTGCCGGCAGAACACAACAGCCTGCAGCAGTCGGTGACCAAGCTCAGTGCGGCAACCGGTGAGGCGCCTGCCAAAATCTGGCAAGAGCTGTTTATGATGATTGGTGTGAAGGTGGGTGACCCTATTCCGGCCAAACATTTCCCACTACTGGCGCAGTTTGCGCAGGTTAAAATCACCGTCAGTCAGCAAACATCGCCGACGCTAACCAGCCTGCTCAGCGTACTAAAACAACCGGCTACCGAGCAGGAACAGCAGCGTCTGAATGACTACGTTGTCAGCAATTACCATGCAGATACTAATACGCCGCTGCTCACCGCGCAGGTGAATACTTTGATCCGTGTACTTTTCAATCAGCGCGTCAGCAACACCTCACGTCATGAGACGCCAGAAACTCAGGGCGCGAAAAACGTGCGCCCTGAGCCATCAGCCCCCGCGAACGCGCTTATTGTCCTGCTGCCGAAATCGATGCAGCCTAACGGCGGTATGTGGTTAACCCTTATTCTACTGGTCGTACTCGCCTTGCTATTCTGGATTACCCTCTAAGTCTCAATCGCACCCGCAGTCTTCTGCCTGCCAGTTGGCCGGATAAACTCCGGCCTCAGTGCCTTTTGCCTGTGGGTGGCCATCGCGTAGCCAAAAATCCAGCCCGCCTATCAGCTCCTTAACGTGAAACCCTAGCCTGGCAAGTTTGTAGGCGCCTTGCGTCGAGCCGTTACAGCCAATACCGTCGCAGTAGGTGACATACACTTTATCTCTGTCCAAACGGGCCGTGGACTGTTCGTTCATCAACCGATGGGGAAAGCTGACCGCACCGGGAATATGCCCTGCCTGATAATGCTGTTCTGAGCGGGTATCAATCACCACCACCTCGGCGATTTGATGACGTAAATCTTCAGCTACGTCCCACGCATCGGTATAAAAACTCAATTTCGCCTGCAAATACTGCTCGCTGAGGTGAGGTGACGGCGGTGGAAAGGCTAAAACTTTAGATTCTTGCGGCATGCATTTTTCCTTAAAGAAAGTTTTTTGCTGAAAATAGCTTATGAGCTTGTTGTTAGCACTTTATTTTGCCGCATTTTGGTCTTATTTTTAATACCAATATTCCGCTTATGATAAGACCCATTTTGACATCTAAAAATCAAAAATTTGTTAGAAATCAGCGTGGCGCGGTAATCCAACTGTTTGAACAGACCGATGCAGCCTCTGCTCCACTGCGCGAACGGCTTTGCACCGTGCTGAGATTGGCGATTAGTCAGGGAATTCTGCTGCCCTTCCAGCGGCTACCGTCTTCACGGCTGCTGGCCAGCGATTTAAAAATATCGCGGATTACCGCCGAGGCGGCCTATGGGCAGATTGAGGCAGAAGGCTATATTACACGGCAGGTCGGCAAAGGGACGTTTGTCAGTGACGCTTTCCCACACTCTCCCGTCAGGCTCCGCTCGTCCTCCCACACATCAACAGGCGCAACTCAGCAGCTAGCGCAAACGCCGGCCATCTCTTCGCGTGGTGCTGTAATTATCGCCACCGGTGGCTGTCAGGATCCGCGCCTCCCCCTCCCTTTTGCTGCGGGTTCTCCCGACTTACGCGCTTTTCCCGTTAAAACCTGGCGGCAGTTAACTAATAAAGCGCTGAGATTCAAAAGTGATGCCCTGTTTGGCTATGGCGACCCACAGGGTTATCTGCCTCTGCGCGAGGCAGTCGCTGGCTATTTGCAGCAGTCACGCGGGGTCAAGTGCTGTGCTGAACACATCGTCATTACTACCAGTTCACAGCAGGCACTTCAGCTACTCGCTACCCTACTCATCGACGACGGTGAACCGGTATGGACTGAGCAACCGGGCTACCTCGGGGCGCGCAACGCCTTTACCAGCGCAGGCGCACGGCTTTACGGCATACCTGTTGATGAACAAGGCATGCGTTTTGACGACAGCGCATCTGCCCCAAAGCTCATTTATCTCACGCCGTCTCATCATTACCCGAGCGGCATAAGTCTGAGCCTGTCGCGCAGGCTGTCGCTGCTTGACTACGCCAAACGGCACCAGAGCTGGATTGTCGAGGACGATTACGACAGCGAATTACACTACGACGGCCGACCCTTCCCCGCTATGCAGGGGCTAGATAACCATCATCAGGTTATTTATCTGGGGACTTTCTCCAAAGTGCTGTTCCCTTCTCTGCGCGTCGCTTACATGGTGTTGCCACCGGGGCTGGTAAAACCAATGACTCAGCTGCGCACAGTTTATGATGGGCACACTTCTCAGCTGATGCAGGCGGTTACCGCAGAGTTTATCCAGCAGGGGCACTTCGCGGCTCATTTGCGCTATATGCGCCAGCTGTATCAGAGTCGTCGCGATCATTTACTGGCGCAAATTAACCAGAAACTCTCGCACTGGATGCAGCCTCAACCCGCCGCCGGAGGCCTTCAGCTTTCGGTTCGCCTGCCTCACGGACAAGAGGAACCCTTGACTCAACAGGCGCTTAAATTAGGGGTAATAACCCCGGGTCTTTCTGCGCTCTACTTACCGCAAACACCGATCGAATCCGCTACGCGTGACGGCTGGTTGCTGGGTTTTTCAGCGCTGACACCCGCCGAAATCACCGCCGCGATCGACCGTTTGACCCGTATCAAGATAAGGTAAAGGTGCAAAATTTAGTTAATCCAGGCCAATAAAATCCAACCGACCACGCCACTCAGCAGCAAAAAGGGAAAAGAGTAACAGTGAAACAGTAGCCAAATCTTTTTCTCACCCGACATGCGCATGGCAATCAGATTCGCCAGCGAGCCTATCGCCAAACCAAAGCCACCGGCATTGACGGCGTAGGCCAGCAGCGCATTGGCAGGGATGTAGTTCACCAGCAAAATAGTCGCGGGCACGTTGCTAATAATCTGCGAAAGCCCCATCCCCAGCAGATAATGCCCATACTCCGGCAGCCCAGCGATGCTGCCTAATGCCTGCTGCAACGGCCCAATACTCACGATAAGCCGCACGTCGATAAACATAATGATAAATACCAGGATCAGCGGCCAGTCGATGCGCAGTAAAACCTGTCTCGACATCAGCATGAAGCCGATGAACACCGCGGCCAGACCATACATTGCCTGGCCAAAATCGACACAGACAATAAACAGCAAATAAAGCACGACGCACGCCGTCAGCAACGTCTTCCTGAATGCACTGTTCTGCTGACTCTCTTTTTTCTTTAACGCGTGGGATGGGAAGCTAACCCAGGTCACCATCAGCAGTGCCGCCATAGATGCCAGCGCCAGCGGGGCCATTTGCCCAATGAAATGCAAAAATGACAGGCCCGAGCGGCCCCACAGCAGAATATTTTGCGGATTACCGACCGGCGTCAGCAAAGAACCGGCGTTTACCGCCAGCGCCTCAAAAATAATCAGCTTTGTCACCGGCAAAGAGGTTAATTTTTTTAGCGTGATGGTGAGGGGCACCACAATGAACAGCGCCACGTCGTTGGTCATAAACGTAGACAGCACGGCAGCGGCGGTCACTAAAAACAGCGCTAGCCAGCGTTCATTGTCGAGCGTGTTAATCATTTTTCTACCGACCACATCGAAATAGCCGCTGATTTCGACACCTTTGGTCAGAATCAGTAAACCCAGCAACGTGACGATAGTGTTCCAATCTACAAAATCGGCAAACTGAGTGATTTTATCGGTCTGAAAGAGTGTTAACACTGCGCCCAGCACAAACAGAATGTGCAGAAATCGATCACGTAAAAAGGGCCGAAAAAGCAAAGCCAATGTCTGAGACAGCATAGAAATATCACAAATTCCAGGAGCTAAAGGGAGTTTGCTGACGTTACCTCAGGCAATAAGATTACGCCATAGCGAATGCGTGACTCTCCGCGACGTATTCCAAAAAATGATAAAAAAAAGAGGCGCTAGAAAGCGCCTCAGATTTGTTTGTTACAATAATGACAGCTAACGCATCGAAGTGACCGACTGCAGGCGTTCTTCCCTGCTTTGACGCAGCCAGCGCAGCAGATCAATCACTAGAAACAGCAGCAGGCTGACGCCCATCACTGGCAGACTGAATGCCAGCGCCAACGCCAATGCCAGCAAAATCCAGCGAGGCACAACCGGCACCGCGCGCCAGGTATGAATAAGCGTGGTTGTCGGACTGCGTTGCCCCGACATTTTTGGCCGGCGCTGCCACCATAGTACGTAACCCCAGCCTATTAATAGGCAGGTTCCTAGCCCGAAAAAGACCAACAATAGCTGGTTCCACAGGCCAAACAGCACGCCCATGTGGGCATCAACGCCCCAGCGTGTAAGTTTTGCCAGCAGCGGGAAGTTTTTGAAATACACATGATCGACGATGCGCAGGTCATTCGCATCAACGGATACCGCATCAACCTGTGTAGGCCAACCGCGGTCAACTTCGCTTACTGTCCAGGCTTTAGCGTAATTGTAAGAGGGGCGAACTTCGATTTTCGTCGCGTCAATACCTGCCGCGCGCGCCGCCGCCACCACGCCGTCAAAAGTTGAGGCTTTTACCTGCACCGCAGCCGCAGGCGGCGCACTGCTCATGTCCATATCAGGCATGTCTGCCATCTTCATCGTACCCATTGATGACAGATGATGCTCGGCGTGTTCATCGGCGGGTGGTACGGGTTTACCCTGCCCAAGCTGTGTTGAAACAGACGGCGTCAACCACCCCATATCTGCACGTAAAATGCCAATATTATTGCCCGCCCACTGCGACCAGGTTAGGCCCGTGGCCGAGAAAAACAGCAAACCCGCCAGCAGAATCAGTCCGAGCGTGGTGTGCCACAGTCGGCTACGACGCTGGCGTGCCCCCTGCTTGCTCATTCTCCGTGCCCCTTTTTGTCCACGGCGGGTAAACGCCCACAGCAGCAGACCACCGAACGCAGCCACCCACAGCCACGACGCCGCGAGTTCGCTGTAGTTACGCCCGATATCGCCCAGCAGCAGGCCACGGTGTAAATCATCCAGCCAGGTACGGAACGGCAATATGCCGCTGGTGCCGTAAACCACCACGTCGCCTTTTACGTCGAGCGTCACGGGATCGATAAAGATGGCTCTGCTTTTAGAGGCGCCCAGCCCAGCCTCTGAAAACTGTACTCGAGTCGTTTCACCTTTTACCGGGGCGGGACGCACGGCGTAGATTTCCGCCCGATCGCCAACCACCGTTCGCGCGGCATCAATTTGTCGGGACAGCGGCTGTATCTCTCCCCGTGAAGAGGTAAACAACTGTTCGGCATACAAATGACTTTCAATTTGTGGTGTGACGACGTACAGCACGCCGGTGAACGCGGCAATGAAAATAAACGGGCCGACGAAGAGACCAATATAAAAGTGGAGGCGTTTAAGCAGCGCCAGTGCGGCGGCTTTACCGCTCGCCTCGCCCGTCGCGCTGAGGCGACCAACATGTTGACTCATGAATAACATCCTGAATATGTTCAGTACAAAATCAAACAACGACACTGCTGCGCCGGATTGAAAACGGTAGCAGTGGGTCATTTTACAGGTGAATGATTTTTAATACGGTCAGGCCATTGACGCCACAGGGCATCAGGCGACCAGAACAGTAACAGGAGGGGCGCGTGGCTGAGAATTGCTAAATAAAGGCGCGGAGATCGGACACTGAATAGCACAAGGCAGCGGCGGACGAACCACCTCGGCCATCGACCACAACAGCGGAATCGCCAGCAAAACCAGCAGAGGCAGGTGCATCAGCAGCACGCAATAACCGCAGGCCGCGTCCATCATCTCCATAGGCGACATAGCCGGTAACGGCGATGATGGGAGAGCTTCGTGCGACATTTGATCGGCGTTGTGCATGTCGTGCGTCGCAGACAGGCTCATTTCGTGCATCGGCGCGGCAGACATTTCCATCGATGACATATCCATACCCGCCATCATCGGAACAGGTATTCCTTGTGCAACCAAGGCTTTGGACACCACTGGCGCGATAAATAGCATCAAAATCGCGCAAATTCCCTGCCATGCGGGGAAGCGACGTCGTGAGTGAGCTATCTGGCCTATGGAAATCATCATCAATGAAAGTTTTATAACTTTTAATTTAACAAGACGGGCGAGATTGTATCTGAAATGTTTATAAAATGCAGGCAAAAGAAAGCCCGCAACAAGGCGGGCTTAGAGAAAATTTTATAGGCTTAACAACGATTAACGATTGTTAGTCATCTTACGCATCACCAGTGTGGCGTTAGTACCGCCGAAGCCGAAGCTGTTTGACATCACTGTGGTCAGCTGACGCTCGGTCGGTTCGGTCACGATATTCAGACCGAGTGCCGCCTCGTCGAGATTTTCAACGTTGATGCTTGGCGCAATGAAGTTGTTCTCGGCCATCAGCAAGGTATAAATCGCTTCCTGCACGCCCGCAGCACCCAGCGAGTGGCCGGTCATGGCTTTGGTCGAAGAGATTGCCGGTGAGTTATCACCAAACACTTCGCGAACTGCACCCAGCTCTTTCACGTCGCCAATTGGCGTAGAGGTGCCGTGCACGTTGAGGTAGTCAATCGGAGTATCAACGCCCTGCATTGCCATCTTCATGCAACGAACCGCGCCTTCACCTGATGGAGCAACCATATCCGCGCCGTCTGACGTTGCACCATAGCCGATGATTTCGGCATAGATGTGCGCGCCACGAGCCAGTGCGTGCTCAAGTTCCTCAACCACCACCATGCCGCCGCCGCCGGCAATAACAAAGCCGTCGCGTTCGGTGTCATAGGTGCGGGATGCTTTATCTGGCGTCTCGTTATAACCGCGAGACATCGCACCCATTGCGTCGAATTCGCAGGCCATTTCCCAACACAGCTCTTCGCCGCCGCCAGCAAAAACAATATCTTGCTTGCCGAGTTGGATCATTTCTACCGCGTTACCGATGCAGTGAGCAGAGGTTGCGCAGGCAGAGCTGATGGAATAGTTAACGCCGCGGATCTTGAACGGTGTTGCCAGGCAGGCAGAAACGCCGGATGCCATCGCTTTGGTCACCATGTAAGGACCCACGCCTTTCAAGCCGCGCGGTGAACGCATTGCGTCAGAACCTGCAACCTGGTTACGTGGAGAACCGCCGCCAGAGCCTGCAATCAGGCCAGTGCGTTCGTTCGAGACCATTTCTGGCGTCAGGCCAGAGTCGGCAATCGCCTGTTCCATTGAAAGATAAGCATAAACGGAGGCGTCACTCATGAAACGCAGGACTTTACGGTCGATAAGACCAGTAGTGTCCAACTTTACATTGCCCCAGACTTGGCTTCTCATACCGGCATCTTTAAATTCTTGCGAGAAGGTGATCCCTGATGTGCCTTTTTTAAGCGACTCCAGAACTTCCTGCTTGTTGTTACCGATGCTCGAGATAATGCCCAGACCAGTAATGACAGCACGTTTCATTTAATACCTCTTTTTACTATTAACTTTTCGGGATTTCGTCACGCACTTTAGCGTACAGTTGTACGCCGAACAAGTCCGATCAGCAATTCGTTGTGTAAAGAATTGAAATTTGCGCGCAGCATAACAGACAGTTAAACTTCGCGCACAGCCTAGAACCAAGAGAGTTTTACGTGGATCACAACCCCATACAACCGGCCGATTTAAGCTGGAACGAACAGGGTACACCTGTTTCCCGACAGTTTGATGACATCTACTTTTCGGATCAGGGCGGCCTGCATGAAACGCGTCACGTCTTTCTTAACGGCAACCATTTCCCCGCGCGATTTGCCACTCACCCTCGCCCACTTTTGGTGGTTGCAGAAACGGGTTTTGGCACCGGTTTAAACTTTCTGACGCTCTGGCAGGCCTTTACAGAATTCAGTCAATCTTCAGACGTATTCAAGCAACAGCCTCTTCAGACAACGCTCCAGCGATTACATTTCATCAGCTATGAAAAATTTCCGCTTTCGGTAGAAGATTTGGAGATGGCGCACCGTAACTGGCCCGAATTAGCTCCTTATGCTGAAAAACTGCGCCAACAGTGGCCGCTGCCTTTTGCCGGTTGCCATCGTCTACTGCTCGACGATGGCCGCGTCACGCTGGACCTGTGGTTCGGTGACGTCACGCATCTGCTGCCCAACAGTGACCCGAGCCTCTATCAACAGGTGGATGCCTGGTTCCTTGACGGCTTTGCCCCGTCTAAAAACCCCGACATGTGGAGCGACGAATTGTTTGCTTCGATGGCAAAGCTGAGTCGGGTCGAGGGTACTTTCGCCACCTTTACGGCGGCAGGTTTTGTGCGCCGCGGGCTACAGCAGGCCGGTTACAACGTCAGTAAAGTAAAAGGACACGGCAAGAAGCGCGAGATGCTCAGCGGATGGCGGGCTGATAACCCGATTGCTGCACATCCTGCCCCGTGGTATGCCCGCCCGGCGGCAAAAAATCCGCAAGATGTAGCTATTATTGGCGGCGGCGTGGCAAGCGCGCTGCTCTCACTGGCGTTGCTGCGTCGCGGCTATGAAGTAACGCTTTACTGCGCCGATGAATCACCCGCACAGGGCGCCTCGGGAAATCGTCAGGGGGCAATTTATCCGCTGCTGAATGGTCGGCATGATGCTATTGAACAATTTTTTGCTCACGCCTTTACCTTTGCCCACCGCCAATACATGCAGTTTTCGAACATTGGTCTGCAATTCGATGGCCAATGGTGTGGCGTAGCACAGTTGGGGTTCGATGAAAAAAGTCAGCTCAAGATAGATAAGCTGCTCGAGGGTGGATGGCCGCGGGCCTTGGCGAGCGGCCTTACCGCGGAGCAAATGGCCGAAGAAGTGGGGTTAACCTGTGATGTCGGCGGGGTACATTACCCGCTGGGTGGGTGGCTGTGCCCTGCCGAGTTAACGGCGCAGGCCATAGGCTACGCGCAGTCGCTGGGTCTGCGGGTGCATTATCAGCATCAGGCTAGCGCACTTGCGGCGACAGACTCTCAAGGTTGGCGGGTAGAATTTGCCGAGCAACCGGCAAAAGAACACGCTACGCTGGTGATGGCCAACGGTGCGGCCATTGCGGCGTTTGAGCAAAGCGCAAGGCTCCCAGTTTACGCGGTAAGTGGGCAGGTTTCTCATATTCCCACTACGCCGTCGCTGAGCAAACTTAGACAGGTGCTGTGCTATGACGGCTATCTAACGCCGGTGAATCCCAATAACCGCCAGCACTGCATCGGTGCCAGCTATCATCGCGCCGAGCAGTTAGCCGTTTACCGCGATGAGGATCAGTTGCAAAATCGCCAGCGGCTGATTGACTGCCTGCCCGAACAGCCGTGGCCGCAGGAGATTGACGTCAGTGCCGGATTGGCCCGCAACGGCGTGCGCTGCGCCACGCGCGACCACTTGCCGATGGTCGGCAACGTGCCAGACTATGAAAGCCTGCTAAGCACCTATGAAGATTTGCCAACGCGGCTGCAGCAGCAACAGCTTATTGAACCATCACCGGTGCACGCCAACCTATTTATGCTCGGCGCACTCGGGTCGCGGGGATTAAGTTCCGCCCCTTTGGCCGCCGAGATTCTGGCAGCGCAGATTGCCGGTGAACCCCAGCCACTCGACGCTTCAACGCTGGCGGCGCTTAATCCTAACCGCATGTGGGTTAGAAAGCTGATTAAAGGCCGTCCGGTTACTCATCTCGACTGAGGTCTGCCCGATGTAAAAAGGGCCCGTAAAGGGCCCTTAAGATTTGGCTGGAACGCGGGTGTGCTCTTTATTCACGCTCAGTTTCAGGCAAGGCTTTCTGGTAGAGGTTTTCCCACATACCCAGCACCAGCACCTGATCGCGCGGTGAAAGCTCACCTGCCAGGATTGCTTTGTCCAGACTGCTCTGCACGCGGGCTTTTAACTGCTGCGAGGTATTCTCACCGTTGGCTTCGGCTTCTGCGACTGAAACAGTCAGATGACCCTGCAGATAGCCGCTTGCAAACAGCTCATCGTCAGTGGCGCTTTCAACCATGTCTTCAATCAGCGCGAAAATACGCCCTTCAAATTCTGCGATCATCCTGTTCCTTACTGTATCTCTGCCCGCAAAAAAACACGATGACGGGCAAGGTTCTTATTATTAAAGCTCTTGAGGAGCGGGAAAAGAGTCGGCACTCAATGGTGCGGTATTGTAAAACGACTGCAGCGCCTTGATAAAGCGCGCCGGGCGCTCAGGCAGCCCTTTCTGCAGCGTCTTCAATACTTCTGCACGGACCTTGTGCTGAAAACCAATCCGATCCGGTTCACAGTCGCCGCTCAGATTGTCACAGCTGACATTAAAATTAAAGCCTGCGGCAGCGCAGAACATCCATTCGTATGACTGGGGCTTTATTTCAACTGACTCAAACTCACTTTGCGTCTGTGCATCCCGTCCGTCGGGGCAGTACCAATAGCCGAAATCCACCAGCTTGCGTCTTTCTGCGCCCGCCACGCACCAGTGAGAAATCTCGTGCAGCGCGCTGGCATAATAGCCGTGAGCGAAAACGATGCGGTTAAAGTCCTCCTGTTCGTCGGCAGGCAGATAAATCGGCTCGTCGTCGCCCCTTACCAGGCGAGTGTTGAAGTCCTGACTGAAACAGCCATCAAAAATATCAATGAGCTGCTGATAATGATGTTTTTCCGTTGAATCTGACATAGTGACTGACTAACTCAATTTAAAGCGAAACGGCAAAAGGAACGGCGGTTAAAGCTGGCCCACGTGTTTATCAAGCAATGCCTGACAAACGGCTGGCAGCGGAGGCGGCTCGCGCTTTTCAGGTACGCCACTGCCCGGTTTTGGCGGCAGGAACCAGCTTTGCAGCTCGGCGCCACAGCCGTCACCCGCAGGAGGCGGTGCCTGACTTTCACAGTTGTGGTCACCCACAGGACAACGCAGGCGAACATGCATGTGCGCACGGTGCCCAAACCACGGTCTGACTTTATGCAACCATTCGCGGTCGCTGCCCGCATCGGCACAGAGCTGCTGTTTAATCGCCGGATTAACAAAAATGCGCACCACGTCGGTGTCTTCAGCCGCAAGCTTAATTAGCTTTTCGATCTGCGGCTGCCATTGGCTTTTAACAATGTTTTTACCGTCACGACTAACCAAATCAATCGGTTGCGGTTTTAGCAGCTGTTGCTCCGTCCAGCGCTTGCGCGGCAGTTGCAGCCAGATATCGACGTCGAGACCCGACTGATGACTGGCATGTCCGCTGCTAAAACGCCCTCCAGCAGGCATTGCCATATCGCCAATCAGTACAGTGCCCAAACTCTGACGATTGGCCTCCGACGACAAGCGCTTGATAAAGGTCAGCAGGTCCGGTTGACCATAAAAGCGGCGCTGATCCGTTCTCATTACCTGATAGTCAGGCGAGTCGAGCGGCAGAGATTTAGCCCCTATCTGGCAGCCGTTAGCATAGCTGCCCACTGCCTGCGGAACGCCGGCAATAGGCTGAGTGATACGCTGCCACGGCGTAATCGCCAGTGCGGGGAACGCCACCGCGGCGGCCAACAGGCCGATCAATCCGATTTTCATGCGCATTCTGTCAAAGGATCCTCTGCCAAAAGTCAGTCTTTTCAGTTCACTACCAGCGCGGAACGCTAGAGTTAACATCGCCACACTGCGCGCGCTGGCGCAGCAGGTGGTCCATCAACACAATGGCCATCATGGCTTCGGCAATGGGCACGGCGCGAATGCCAACACAAGGGTCGTGGCGACCTTTGGTGATCATTTCGACCTGCTCGCCTTCGCGATTGATAGTGCGGCCCGGCACGGTAATGCTCGACGTTGGTTTCAAAGCAATATGCGCAACCACCGCCTGACCGCTGCTGATGCCGCCGAGAATGCCGCCCGCGTGATTGCTTTCAAAGCCCTGCGGCGTAATTTCGTCACGGTTTTCGCTGCCGCGCTTGTTCACCACGGCAAAACCGTCGCCGATTTCAACGCCTTTCACCGCGTTAATGCTCATCAGCGCATGGGCAATGTCGGCGTCCAGACGGTCGAACACCGGCTCGCCTAATCCGGTTGGCACGTTTTCTGCCACCACGGTAATTTTGGCCCCGATAGAATCACCGGCTTTTTTAAGCTCGCGCATCAGTTCGTCCAGTGCTTCAAGCTTGGACTCGTCCGGGCAGAAGAACGGGTTGGTTTCGACCAAATCCCAGTCTTTCAGCTCGCAGCTGACGTCGCCCATCTGTGCCAGATAGCCGCGAACCTTCACGCCAAACTTCTGCGCCAGGTATTTTTTGGCGACAGCACCGGCGGCAACGCGCATCGCGGTTTCACGCGCAGAGGAACGACCGCCGCCGCGATAGTCGCGAGTGCCATACTTTTGCTCGTAGGTGTAATCAGCGTGTCCCGGACGAAATACGTCTTTGATGGCGCTGTAATCCTGCGAACGCTGATCGGTATTTTCGATAATCAGACCAATGCTGGTGCCGGTCGTCACGCCCTCAAACACGCCTGATAAAATTTTCACTTCATCGGCTTCACGACGCTGCGTGGTATAGCGAGACGTACCCGGGCGACGGCGGTCGAGATCGTGCTGCAGGTCAGCCTCGGTCAGAGGAATACCCGGAGGAACGCCGTCAATAATACATCCCAACGCGATACCGTGGGATTCACCAAAAGTAGTGACGCGGAAAAATTGCCCAATACTGTTCCCAGCCATCACGGCTCCTTAAGCTGTGTGTTAACTGTTAAAATTCAATTAGCTGCGGTAAATGCTGAAGTGCGCCGCGCAGTCCTGCAACTGTTGTTTGGTCAGCATAAATACGCCGTCACCGCCGTTCTCAAACTCCAGCCAGGTAAAGGGAATATCCGGATATTGTTCCATCAGATGTACCATGCTGTTGCCCACTTCACAAACCAGCACGCCGTTGTCAGTGAGGTAATCAGGTGCACAGGCCAGAATACGACGTGTCAGTTTCAAACCATCGCTGCCGGAAGCCAGGCCTAACTCAGGCTCGTGGCGATATTCGTCCGGCAGGTCTGCCATGTCGTCTTCGTCAACGTAGGGCGGGTTGGTCACAATCAGGTCGTACTGCAACACAGGCAGTTCGCGGAACAGGTCAGAACGAATTGGCGTAACCCATTGCTCAATGCAGTGGGTGTCGATGTTACGTTCAGCAACCGCCAGCGCGTCGGCGGAGATATCAACCGCATCCACTTCCGTCTCGGGGAAGGCGTAGGCGCAGGCAATTGCGATACAGCCGCTGCCGGTACACATATCAAGAATATGCTCAGGCTGGTGCTGCAAAATGCCGGCAAAGCGGTTGTTGATCAGTTCAGCAATCGGCGAGCGCGGGACCAGCACGCGTTCATCAACGTAAAACTCCATGCCGCAGAACCAGGCTTTATTGGTCAGGTAAGCAACAGGTACGCGCTCATTGACGCGGCGGATCACGCGCTCAACAATACGATGACGCTCGCTGGAGGTCAGGCGCGCGGTGTGCATATCTTCAGGAATGTCGAGCGGCAGAAACACGCTTGGCAACACCAGTTGTACGGCCTCGTCCCAAGGATTATCCGTTCCATGCCCGTAATAAACATTAGCGGCATTCAGGCGGCTGACGGTCCAGCGCAGCATATCCTGAATGGTATGCAGCTCACTGACGGCTTCGTCGACGAATATTTTATCCAATTTTCTCTCCTGGGTACGGCGGGTGGCTTTATTTACGGCCATAAAATTTCCGCATAGTTTGCCACGAAGACAACAACAAATCAGCAGGTATCCCCTTTTGTTGCGAGATACCGCGAAACAGTTTTATTTAGAAAGGAAGCACTGAGCAGGTACACTGTAAAAATGTGCGAAGAATGATGAAATTGCGATGAAGAAAAAATTCTCCCTGAATAAGGAAGACCTCACCTTATTTCGTGAGGCGGTACCGGGCACCAAGCGTTTGAAAAACGATACTATTTTGCATAAACCTACGCGAAAGCCACAGGTTATTGCCTCGCCGAAACGGCTATTGCAAGAGCAGGTTGACGCAACGTACTATTTTTCCGATGAGTTCCAGCCGATGCTGGACAATGAAGGGCCGGTGCGTCACGTCAGGCCTGATGTCAGCCATTTTGAGCTGAAAAAACTGCGCCGCGGCGATTATTCACCTGAGCTTTTTCTGGACTTGCATGGTCTTACCCAGCGAGAAGCGAAGCAGGAGCTGGGTGCGCTGATTGCGGCCTGTCGCCGTGAACACGTGCACTGTGCCTGCGTGATGCACGGCCACGGCAAACACATTCTAAAGCAACAGACGCCGCTTTGGCTGGCTCAGCACCCGGACGTAGAGGCTTTTCATCAGGCGCCGCGTGAGCTTGGGGGAAATGCTGCGCTGCTGGTTCTGGTCGAGCTGGACGATAAAACGCGGGAAGACTAGGCATCAGCCCAGAAATGCAAAAAGGCACAGCGCGCTGTGCCTTTTATACGTCTGACCGCTGCGTTTCAAATCAACCGCAGGCTTTTGCAATCACCTGTGAAGGACTAAATTGCCAGTCAAAACTGCCCTGCCCCGTGTCGGCGTTAATTTCAACACTGGCCATGGCAGAGGTTGCAAACATTGGCGGACATTTCCCGGGGCATAATTCAGCCACCAGATAGCCCACCAGCGGCAAGTGAGACACCACCAGTACTGAGCTAACCCCCTCTTTTGCCAGGGCCTGCAGCTCCTCGGCGACTAAAGCAGGATCGCCGCCGGGCGTCAATTCTGGCAACACGTCGACCTTTTCAGGAAGCGCTATCGCCTGACGCACTTTTTCCAGCGTTTGCTGCGCCCGCAGATAAGGGCTCACCAGAACACGCTGAATCTTGACGGAGCGGCCGTTTAACCAGGACGCCATACATACTGTTTCGTCACATCCACAATCGGTTAGAGGTCTTACCGAATCGCTGGCCGCATCGAGAGCAGCCTCACCGTGACG
Source organism: Rouxiella sp. S1S-2 (assembly GCF_009208105.1). Lineage (NCBI taxonomy): Bacteria > Pseudomonadati > Pseudomonadota > Gammaproteobacteria > Enterobacterales > Yersiniaceae > Rouxiella > Rouxiella sp. S1S-2. Next base: position 1,637,345 of record NZ_WFKL01000001.1, on the reverse strand, counting down.
CATAATCACAACTTGCATATTGCACCGCTTTTGTTAACAAAAATAGCGCTATACAGGTACGCTTCGCGTGCTGTATTACCCTTCTGCCCACATCCTAGCAGGGCACTACATCATCAGAACATCATCAAAACGTACCGTCGGAATGCCTGCGTCCTTATTAACGCTAAGGGCATCTGTATCGCGGTCGGGCATTTTGCCTGAAAGTTATCGTAAAGAAAACGCTGTTTTTTACACCAACTGAAAATGGATGTAAATAGTCTGCTTATTTAACGACCATGTCTAACGGTCAGGGTAGCTAATTAACGTTTACCAGAAACCCCGAATTAAGCCGTGATCTCTATCACACCTAGACGCGAAATTTAGGGGCGACGCGCGGCGTGTAAGATCAACAAGATTGAACATTTTACGCTCAATTTATCAGCTATACAATTTTTGCCCCTCGGCGGCACGCGTGAGCAGCGCGTCACAGGGTGCAAAACGCTCGCCGTACTGACGCTGCAGCACCTGCAGTTTCTTCACCACCGCATCGGCACCCAAACTGTCGATATAACGCATCGGCCCGCCGAGGAAAGGCGGGAAGCCAATGCCAAAAACGGCGCCAATATCGGCATCACGGGCATTACGCACCGTGCCGTCGGCGAGGCAGCGAACGGCCTCATTGAGCATCAGTGCGACACAGCGCTCAGCAATGTCATCCTCGGCTTGCTTATTTTTTGGTGTCAGGTTTAACAGCTTGTAAATGGAAGAGTCTGCCTGCTTTTTCTTGGCCTTTTGCCCTTTATCGGCATAAAGATAAAAGCCCTTGCCATTTTTACGGCCTTTCCTGTCATCTTTAAGCACCGCGTCCAGCCCCGGCGGTGGCGCAAAACGTTCACCGTAGGCCGTTTCAAGAATGGGAATGATTTTAGTGCCGACGTCTATACCTACTTCATCCAGGAGCTGGAGCGGACCGACGGGAAAACCAAAGTTGACCAACGCATTATCGATATGCTCAATACTCTCCCCTTCCAGCAGGCAGCGCGCCGCTTCATTTATGTAAGGAGCCAGAATGCGGTTAACGTAAAATCCGGCGCTATCGCCAACAACAATCGCCGTCTTGCCCTGCTTTCTGGCAAACGCGACGGTGGTGGCAATCGTCTCTGCGCTGGTATGCGCATGGGGTATAACCTCCACCAGCGGCATTTTATCGACTGGACTGAAATAGTGCAGGCCAATAACCTGCTCAGGCCTTGCTGCACCGCGAGCAATTTCGTGAATCGGTAGAGAAGAAGTATTTGAGGCAAAAATAGTCTGCTGGGCAGCATTTTCCTCAACTTCACGGATCATCTTTTGTTTGAGTTCGAGATCTTCAAACACGGCTTCAACCACTAAATCAACTTGCCTGAAACCGCTGTAATCAATAGTCCCGGAAATCAGCATCATCTGGCGCTGCTGCTCGGCGCGCTTAAGGTGGCCGCGTTTTACTTTGCCTTGCAGCAGGTCCCAACTGGTTTTAAACGCGTGGCTTATTCCCTGCTGATTAATGTCTTTAATCCTGACCGGCACACCCGCTTTTGTGGCCGTGACGCTGGCAATGCCGCCGCCCATCAGTCCGCCGCCGAGTACGGCAACGTTATGGATCTCACGCGGTGAGGCCTCGGCACCTAAATCTTTTTTCAGCGCAGTTGAGGCAAAAAACAGCCCGCGTAGCGCCTCCGACTGCGGCGTCATCACCAGTTCGCCAAAGGCGCTCGCTTCGGCCTGATACCCACTGCCGCTGCCGTGAGTTAACCCGGTTTGCACTACATCAATAATTTTTTCGGTCGCGGGATAATGCCCCTTCGATTTAGCGCGCGTTTGCTTGCGCACAAAGTGAAACAGCAGCGTTTTTCCCAACGGGCCCTGAGCAAGTCGTGCCTGACAGGGCAACACTCTTTTACTAATACGGCCCTTGTTCACTCGCTCAATAGCAGTTTGCAGTAAAATAGACAGAGGAACGGCATCGTCAACCAGTCCCATGCGCAGCGCCTGTTTAGCGCGAATGCTGCGGCCAGTCAGCATCATATCCAGCGCTTTGGGTGCGCCAATCAGCCGCGGCAGGCGCTGCGTGCCGCCTGAGCCGGGCAATAAACCCAGCTGCACCTCCGGCAGGCCGAGCTGCGTTTTATCGTCCAGCGAACAAATACGGCTGTTGCAGGCCAGCGCCAACTCCAGGCCGCCTCCCAAACAGGCGCCGTGAATAGCCGCGACGACCGGCACCTTCAGGCCAGCAATCTGCGCCATCACTGTTTGGCCTTTTTTTGCCAGCTCCTCAGCCTCACTTGCCTGCGTGCAGCGGGCAATCATGCTGATGTCAGCCCCGGCAATAAAAGAATCCTTCTTGCCAGACACAAAAATAAGTCCCTTAAGTTTGGGATGCTGCTGTGCTTGCTGGAGTATTTGGCTCACCTGATGGGCAAATTCGGCCTTGAGGGTGTTCACTTTCTCATCCGGCACGTCGATAGTAATAATGCCGATGTCGTCTTCGGTAAAGTGCAGCGTGAAAGCCGAAGGTGTGGCGGTTTCCAACTTTTCAACGGGGAAGATCAGCGGTTTCTGGCTCATTCGGCCACCTCCAGAATCATTGCGGCACCCAGTCCACCGGCGGCACAGGCGGTGGTTAAGCCCAATTTACCGCCGCGGCGGCGCAGCTCATGCAGGGTTTGAGTTATCATTCGCGCACCGGTTGCCGCAAAAGGATGGCCATAGGCCAGCGATCCACCCAATACGTTAAATCTATTCCAATCTATTTCGCCTATCGCCTGCTCTCGGCCAAGCTTTTCCTTAGCAAACTGTTGGCTGGAAAACATTTTTATATTGGCCAGCGTTTGCGCGGCAAAAGCTTCATGCATGTCAATTAAATCAATATCTTGGAGGGTTAACCCCGCACGATCTAACGCCAACGGCGTCGCATAGGCCGGCCCGAGCAGCATATCTTCCCAAACATCGATAGCCGCGAAGGCAAAACTGCGTAAATACCCCAGCGGACGCAGCCCCAATGCCTGCGCCCTCGACTCACTCATCATCAGCACCGCCGCCGCGCCGTCGGTGAGCGGCGTACTGGTCGCTGCCGTCACCGTGCCATGTTTGCGGTCAAATGCCGGACGTAATTTTGCATACTGTTCAATGCTGGAATTAAACCGGATGTTGTTGTCTTTTTGCAGCACGTCTTTGTACGGCGGAACGTGTGCGGCCATCACCTGGCTGTCCAGTAGCCCGTCTTCCCAGGCTTTCGCCGCCAACTGATGCGAGCGATGTGCCAGCTCATCCTGCTGTAAGCGAGTGATGCCGTGTGATTTTGCCATTTGCTCTGCGGTGTCACCCATGCGCAGCCCGGTGGAATATTCAGCCACTGCGGGCGGCACCGGCAACAGGTCACGTAGTTTTAGTTTGCTAAACAACGACAGCCGCTGGGAGAGGGTTCTGGCTTTATTAACGTCAACCAGCGTACGAGCCAGCGCCTTGCTGACCCCAATCGGCAGCACCGAGGAGGAGTCTGCCCCACCGGCAATGCCGATGCTAATGGTGCCCGCCATAATACTTTCGGCCACATTGGCGACGGCCTGAAAGCTGGTGGCGCAGGCCCGAGAAACGCTGTAGGCATCGGTCGAGACGCTCATGCCGGTCCCCAACACAATTTCACGTGCAATATTCGGCGCTTCAGGCATTTGAACTACCTGACCAAACACCAGTTGATCGATGATTGCCGAGTCAATCCCACTTTTCGCCAGCAGCTCGCTGACCACCATTTTCCCCAAATCAACAGCGGGTACGCCATGAAAGGCCGTCGCCTGTTTGGCAAATGGGGTACGCAAACCGTCAACAATGGCGATACGGCTGCCCTCACGCGTAACCAGTGGAATTGCCTTATTCATAGGAGCTCCTGAGTAATCCAAACGGCCAATGTTTTAAAGAGTATTTTAAAGTCTTATCAATGCAACAGGTCCGACCTGATAACTTAGTGTTAACCAGATGATTACAGTTGGCAAAGTCCATGATGACGAATTGCGAGCAACAGCAAATTTTGAATGCAACAGATGACTACCGCTCAACGACGTGGGGACGCCAAAGAGCGGTTAAGGCAGATATTAACGAAGAGAGAGTTGGAAATTAATGGATTCAATTTGGCAGCAGAAGGTGAAATCAGCGGTTAATTCAACACCGTTTTCAACATCTTTAAACTCGCCGCGAATGACGCAAGGATCAGATTCTGCCTTGCGCGCGCGCGCGGTCAGATTTTCGAGCATTGCCTGAGCGTCTTCACGGGTCGCGAAAACGTTCTGGTAAGACGCCGTGCAGTCGGTGTTATCAATAATTGTTCCCACATCGACACAGCAGCAGGCGGCCGTTTCTTGGGCACTGCAGGCCTTGATTGCGTGACCTTTTTTCTGAGACTCAGTTGATAGAGCTGACATATTTTCTCCTTGCAACGCACTCATGCGCCTGGCCTTTGGCCGTAATGAATCATTAAAAGTTATCGATTCTCTGCGATTTATTTTACTCCTGCCTCTTCAATGAAACTAGTCCCTACTTTTATCATGGTTTTTAAGTGACTAAAATCACAAGAATAACTCGCGCCAAAAAGTCTGAATTATTTATTTGCCGATTAGTTCAACCTGAGTTGTTAGTTTAGTGAATCTTAATCGTATCTTTTTTGTTAAGCGGATCTGATTTTTAAAATCTAATTGCCTAAAAGTGTGAAACAACATTGCAACATGTGTACAGGTCGGACCTATACTTCGCCTACTGGTCTGATTAGTCGGCCCACTCCGGACTCTACAATCCGCCGCTCATCGTTACCCATGAGTAACTTTGTTCTATAAAACATAAAATGAGGTTTTGGTCATGAACCAGAAAAACCTGTTTAAAAGATCGGCTGTGGCAGCTGCAATGGTACTTGTTTCAACCCAAGTTTACGCGGCAGGATTTCAGCTAAACGAATACACCGCAGCCGGACTGGGCCGCTCCTTCTCAGGTGAGGGCGCCATCGCCGACTCTGCCGCATCCGGCAGTCGTAACCCTGCAACCATGACCATGTTTGACCGCCCTTCCTTCTCCGGCGGATTTGTTTACGTCGATCCTGATGTCAGCCTAAGCGGCAAATCGCCGGTCACAGGACGCAGCACCGACGACGATAACATCGCACCGAATGCGTGGGTGCCTAACCTGCACTTCATCCTACCGATTAACGACCAGTGGGCATTGGGCGCATCGGCCACGTCGAACTATGGATTATCGACCGAATTCGAAAGCGGCTATCCCGCCGGACCGCTGGCGGGCAAAACCGACCTGATTACCGAAAACCTTAACCTCAGCGCCGCCTATCGCCTTAACCGGCACTTCAGCTTCGGCGTTGGTTTTGATGCGGTGTATGCCAAGGCAAAAATCGAGCGTAATGCCGGTGAACTGGTGGCGCTGCAAAGCCGTGGCACCATTCCTGCCGACACCACCGCCGCGCATCTGAACGGCAACGCGTGGGGATACGGCTGGAACGCCGGTATTTTGTATGAAGTGGATGACAACAACCGCTACGGCTTCACTTATCGTTCCAAAGTGGATATTGATTTCGACGGCAACTACCGCAGTGACCTGCCGGTTGCAGCGGGCGGAACCGGCGGCAACACGGTGCCGGGTTCATTGACGCTAAACCTGCCAGAAATGTGGGAAGTCTCAGGCTATAACCGCGTAGCGCCAAAATGGGCAGTTCACTACAGCCTGACTTATACCAGCTGGAGTCAGTTCCAGGAGCTGAAAGCCACCGGCTCCAACGGCAACACGCTGTTTGAGAAAAAAGAGGGATATCACGACGTTTACCGTCTGGCGCTGGGTACAACCTACTACTACAGCGATGAGTGGACCTTCCGTACCGGTATCGCCTATGACGACAGCCCGGTTCCGGCCGATAACCGCACCATTTCGATTCCCGATCAGGATCGCCTGTGGTTGAGCGTAGGTACTACCTATGCGTTTAACAAAGACGCCTCGGTTGACCTCGGTGTCTCCTATATGCACGGCAAATCAGTACACATCAGTGAAAAAGTGGCAGACGGCGTGCCTAACTACGAGTTCGATGCCAAAGGCACCGCGATGCTGTACGGCCTGAACTTTAACTACGCGTTCTGATGCAACGTTAGAGATAAAAAAAGCGCCCAAGGGCGCTTTTTTGTTTGGCTGCGAAACTCAGTTCGCCGAGTCGATACTGTCCAAATCACCCTGAATCGCCGCGGCGTTCGGGTTAACCACTGGGGTCAGCTTGCCGCCGTTGGCCAGGAAGTCGTGGTGCTGGAAGTAAGCCGCACGGATAAACTCGTAAGGATCGGAAGAGTTTTTCAGCAGGCCGTCGGAATCGAGCAACTGTGCACGGGTTTCGATACCCTGCAGCGCCCATTTACCGGCCGACATCCACCAGGTCAAGTAGTTAAGCGGGAAGTAAAGGTCGTCAACCAGACCGCCGACGTCCTCACGCGGCGTAGCACTGCCGTAACCCGGCAATACCACATAGGTACCGTAACCCACGCCGTAATGGCCCAACGTGCTACCGAAACGATGAGGTTCTTCTTTCGCCAACTGTGGGTTAGCCATTGACGCAACGTCGATAAGGCCGCCCATCCCCAAAATGGTGTTGAGGAAAAAGCGCGTAAAGTGTTTAGCACCTTCATTTATGTTGCCTTCAACAAAATAGTTAACCATGGTTGATGGCTCACTGAGGTTGTCAAAGAAATTACTCAGACCGTTACGCGCAGGCTGTGGCAAATAGTCACGCCACGCCACGGCAACTGGACGCAAAACATAAGGATCAAGCACGTTCAAGTTGAAGTTGAACATTGAGCGGTTAAAGCCCTGCAGGGGATCTGAACGTCCACCTAACTGCGGGTCAACCGCTTCGGGAGCCGGTGGATTTGACGCATCGGCAACCGTTGGCACTACGCCCGTTGCAGACGCCGTTTTTGGCGCCGTAGCGGATGGCGTAACCAACGATTTGGGCTTATCCCCACTCCCGGCACAACCAACTAATAATAACGTGGCAAACGCCAGCCCAGTCAGGCGAAAGTCCATCTTAGTCTCCCTGTTTATGCTTCGGCCCCGGTTCTACGGAACCTGCTGATTAATCTCAATATTGACCTGTCCGCTCCCCGAAAAATTGGTTAACGGGCTGTCGCCGTACCAGTCACCCGATGCCGGAGTCGCCAAGCCATTTTGTGAAATACGTACACGTACTTTTAATTGATGCAACGAAGAAAGCAAGCGTTCAGGCATCATGGCATTAGTATCATCCACAGTGACAGAGAGCGGGAAGCGGCTGAGTGGCAGTTTTTTAACTGCGACCGGAACTGGGCTGCTGCCGTCTGTAACTGAAATAAATACTGTACCCTGCTGAGGAAGCTGCTGCTGCGCTTTAGGCGACAGCGTGACGGCAACGCCCAGTTTTACCTTGTCCATGCCTGACTTGGCTTTGGCCTGCTCAATGCTGGCTTTGACCATTTCGGCACGCTTGTCGTCGGCAGGAAGAATCTTCAGCATCACCTGCCATGCACCTATCGCCTGCGGATAATGACCCTGTTCATATTCATTATATGCCAGCAGGCTCAATACTTGCAGATTACCCTGATTATGTTCGAGCATATCACGTAGCATGTTGCCACCGTTGATATTATCCTGAGGATCGCTCGAACGGGTCAGCACGTCAGCATACCCCAGTTTGATTTCCATATCATTTGGAGAAAGTGCGTAAGCGCGGGCAAAAGCCTGCGTTGCCGTGCTGGCATTGTTGAGCGCCATACCAACGCGGCCCAGCATCAACCAGTCTTTGGCATTATCAGGATCGTTCTGCAGGTCGGAGCGCAGGCCCAATCCCAAGTCCTGAATATCAGCCATATTGAGTGGTTTGGCATTGGCATCTGCCACGCGTTCGCGCAGTTCAGGCATTTTGTTCATGACCTGATCCCACGCGCTGACCTGCCCTAGCCCTCCGGCGTACAGATAAAAACCAAAGGTCACCACCAACAGCACAATAACGCCTGGGATCAGCGTCCAGCGGGCAATCGGTTTACCGACTTTACTCGCCTGGCCGGGAATATCGCTCAGCAGATTTTCCTGCAGTTCCTGAACAAAAAGAGGACGTTCTGGGGAGGACAGCACGCCCTGATCTTCGTCTTCCTGAAGTTCGGTAAGGCGATGATGATAAAATGCCTTGTTCAAATCGTCGCGGGTGTTTGCCAGGTCGGCGCGATCGCCACGAACAACCGGCACAACAAACAGCGCGGTGCCAATAAGCATCAGCACAACAATAACCAGCCAAAAAACAATCATGATTCTTTCCTGTCACTTTCACCGAGCAACTGCGCCAGACGCTGCTGTTCCTGCGAAGAGAACTTCTCACCCGTTTGACGACGACGGGCGCGTAAAATAATGACCAGTGCACCGACCAATACAAACAGCGCGGGTCCGACCCACAGAATTAACGTCGAAGGCGTAACCGGCGGCTCATAGGTCACGAAGTTGCCATAGCGGGCGACCATATATTCGACGATCTGCTTGCTTGACTGGCCTTCGTTCAACAATTGATAAACCTTGGTACGCATGTCAGCGGCAATGATCGAATCAGACGCCGCAATATTGGTGTTCTGACATTTCGGGCAGCGCAGTTGCTCAGTAAGCTGGCGATACTGCTGCTCCTGCTGCACCGACTTGAACTGATAAGTGTCGATGGCGGCAAACACGCTAAAGCTCAGCGCCAATCCGAGAAAAATCGACAACAGCCTCATGCGTTACCTCCGTATTTGATATACAGCGGACGGACTTCTTTCTGCCACACCTGCTCGTTGAGGTCACCGGCGTGGCGATAGCGGACAATGCCGTCGCCGTCGATAAGGAAGGTTTCAGGTGCGCCATAAACGCCGAGGTCAAGCCCCAGCATGCCGTCGCCGTCGTACAAGCTCAGCGCATAAGGATTACCCAGCGTATTCAGCCAGTTAATTGCCTTGCCGCGGTCATCTTTATAATTAAGGCCAATCACGTGCACACCTTTGGCCGCCAGCGTATTAAGATAATCATGCTCGGCGCGGCAGGTTGGGCACCAGGTCGCCCACACGTTGAGTAAAATCGGTTTACCTGTGTGGAGCACGGCTTGATCATAGGTTTTTCCCGGCTCAAACAGGGATTCGAGCTTAAACACCGGCACCGGTTTGCCCACCAGCGCCGACTCCAGCAGAGTGGGATCATCGCCGTGCGCATTGCGGGTCAGCTGCACCAGAAAAGCCGCCGCCAGCGCTAAAAACAGAAACAGCGGGATAAAGAGAATTTTACGACTCATGCTTCCTCCGCCGCGTCTTTGCCCTGACGTTTCAGCTTTTTGGTCATTCTGTAGCGTGGGTCGAGAATACACAGAATGCCGCCGACCGCCATAAAGATGCCGCCCAGCCAAATCCAGCGTACGAAAGGTTTGTAGTAAAGACGCACAGCCCACGAGCCGTCGTCAAGCTCTTCACCCAGCGCGGCGTAAAGATCGCGTGCCAAATTACCGTCGATCGCCGCTTCGGTCATCATGCTGTGTGCCACGCTGTAATAACGTTTTTCGGCGTGAAGCACGGTGACAAATTTGCCGTTGCGCGTGACGTCAATATTGGCTTCGCCGCCGGTATAGTTCGGCCCGGTGATATCGCTGAGGTTGCGGAACTCAAAATGATACCCTTGGATATCCACGGTATCGCCCGCTTTCATGCGCACATCACGCTCAACGCTGTAATTCTGACTAAAGGCAATGCCGATAACGGTTACCGCAACGCCCAAGTGCCCCAACACCATGCCCCAGTGGCTGCGTGACAGATGTGTCAGCCCGCGCCAGAAGGTGTGACGATGGGTCGCACGCTCGTGCAGCTCCATCAGTGTCAGGATAATGACCCACACCGACATCATCATGCCGACCACGGTCATGCCCACAATTTTGTCCTGCAGCAGCCAAGGCAGCAGAATCGACAGCAGCAGTGTCACCACCAGCGCCACGCCCAGACGACGCCACAGTTTGCTTGGCTCATCACGACGCCAGCGCACTAACGGGCCGATGCCCAGCAGCAGCGCTAACGGTGCCATCAGCCAGGTAAACATCGTGTTAAAGAACGGCTCGCCGATAGAAATACTGCCGAGGCCGAGCTGTTTATGCACCAGCGGCAACAGCGTTCCGAGCAGAACCACCAGCATCGCCGCCACCAACAGGACATTGTTGCCGAGCAGGAAACTTTCTCGCGAATAGGGTTCGTGGCGGCTTGGCGCACGCACCGAGTTGCCTTTAATCGCGTACAGCAGCAAAGAACTGCCGATAACAATCACCAGATAGGCGAGGATAAACATACCGCGCGCCGGGTCAGAGGCGAAGGAGTGCACGGAAACCAGCACGCCGGAACGTACCAGGAAAGTGCCCAGCAGGCAGAGCGAGAAGCAGGTAATTGCCAGCAATACGGTCCACGCTTTGAAAGTCCCGCGTTTTTCAGTCACCGCCAGTGAATGGATAAGCGCCGTACCGGCCAACCAAGGCATGAACGAGGCGTTTTCTACCGGATCCCAGAACCACCAGCCGCCCCAGCCCAGCTCGTAATAGGCCCAGGCAGAACCCAACACGATACCGATGGTGAGAAACACCCAGGCTGCCTGAGTCCACGGGCGAGACCAGCGCGCCCAGGCGGTATCCAGACGACCGGCCATCAGAGACGCAATCGCAAAGGCAAAGGCCACCGAGAAACCGACATAGCCCATATAAAGGATAGGCGGGTGGAAAATAAGGCCGATGTCCTGAAGCACAGGATTGAGGTCGCTGCCGTCAATCGGGAAATTTGGCAACGTCCGAAGGAACGGGTTAGAAGTCAGCAGAATAAACAGCAGGAAGCCGGTGGTGATAAGCCCCATGACTGCCAGCACGCGGGCCACGGCGTCGTTCGGCATACGGCGACTGAACAGCGCCACCGCGGTGGTCCAGCAGCCGAGCAACAGCACCCAAAGTAGCAGAGAACCTTCGTGCGCCCCCCATGTCGCCGCCATGCGGTAGTAAACCGGTAAATGAGTGTTGGAGTTATTGGCCACGTAGGCGACCGAGAAGTCATTCACCACAAAGGCGTGAACCAGAATAATGAAGGCCAGCAAAATACAGCCAAACATACCGTATGACAGAGGACGGGCCATCGCCATCATCCGCTCGTCCTGCCGTGCTGCTCCCCACTGGGGATAAATGCTCAATAACGTTGACAAGCCTAACGCCAGGCAAAGAGCAAAAGTACCAATTTCAGGGATCATGACTGGCTGTTTCCTTTAGCAGGAGGAACATAAGCCGAGGCAGGTCCCGTATGATTATCTTTCATTGCGTCTTCTACTTCCGGTGGAACATATTTTTCATCATGCTTGGCCAACACTTGCTTCGCCATGACAACGTTATCGGCCTGCATCACGCCCTGAGCGACTACGCCCTGCCCTTCGCGGAACAGGTCGGGCAAAATGCCGTAATAAGTCACGGCGATAGCACCGCGTGCATCGTAAATTTTAAAGTGCACTTCAAGGGTTTTATCATCACGTTTTACCGAGCCAGGCATCACCATGCCGCCAATGCGCAGCCGCTGACCGACAAACGGCAGTTCATGGTCTTTACCTTTACCCTGAAGAATTTCACTAGGCGTGTAAAACAGGTCAATGTTGGAGCGCAGCGCATACATGACCAGCGTGGTGGCCAAACCTAATCCCACTAATACAATCAGTGCAAGATAGAGGCGGTTTTTACGACGAGTGTTCACAATAACGTCTCCCGGGAAGATTCCGGTGGCTTCGGTGCCGCAGACTTCTGGGCAGCACCGGCCTGTTTTCTGGATTGGCGAATACGCTGTTCGCGAGATTGACGCTGGCGAATATCAGCCAACAGTTTACGACGGTGCCAGACGGTATGAATAACCAGGCCCAATAATGAAATCAGCGTGACGATAACGGAAAGCCAAACATAAAAGGCATAGCCGCCCATCGCAAAGAATGCCTGCCAGGTTGGGAATGCAGCGTTCATTACCTGCGCTCCTTATTCACCAGTGATGCCACCCAGGGCCGTGAACGCTCCTGATGGATAATCAGGTTGCGCAGCCGCATCAGCGTCAGCGTAATAAAGAAGAACAGATAGCCGAACACTGACCAGAACAGCGGATAACGCATGCTGGGATCAATCGTTTTTCCAAAATCGCTTGAGCCCTGATGCAACGTATTCCACCACTGCACCGAGTAATGAATAATCGGGATATTCACCACCCCGACCAGCACCAGAATACCGGCCGCGCGGCCCGCTGTTCGTTTATCTTCAAAGGCGTTGTATAAGGCAATCACGCCCAGATAAAGGAACAGCAACACCAGCTCAGAAGTCAGACGCGCGTCCCACACCCACCAGGTGCCCCACATCGGTTTACCCCAGGCAGAGCCGGTCACCAGCGCGATAAAGGTAAATACCGCGCCGACCGGCGCCATGGCGGCCATTGCCAGCTCGGACATTTTCATCTGCCAGATTAAACCGATAAAGGCGGCGATGGCCATCGAGCTGTAAATACCCATTGACCAAATAGCGGCAGGCACGTGGATATACATAATCCGATAGCTGTTACCCTGCTGATAATCGGGAGGCGCATAGCCGAACCCCCACACCCAGCCTATAAGGAGGCAAACAATACCCGCGATGGCCAGCCAAGGAATAAAACGGCCGCAGACGTGGTAAAGCCGCTCAGGCCTTGCGAGTTGATGTAACCATTTCCACATTATTTGTCATTGCTCACGTTAAAATTACACTGTTTCAAATGCCGTAAACCTTTTTTGGGTTACGCAGGGCAGTCAGGGCCGCTTGGGTCACCTTCCGCTCTTTTGGGCATAGCGCTTATTGTTCACTAACCAGAAGTGTGATGTTAGTCAAAGGTTGCGTTTTTTCTAGCGTATTGTAACCGCAAGTAAACTCATTACTCTATTTATGGTTAATTTGAAATATTATGACCATCAAGTTCCGCAGAGTAATCATCACACTGATTGATTAATGCACGCTGATGCGCAGCGCCGCCGAGGTGGCAAAGGGCGCCAAAGTAAAACTTCCGGCCAGCATCGCACCTAAAATAGCCAGATATCCACCAATCGGCATCGCCATTGATGCCGCATCAATCGCACCGGTTGAAAAGATAAGCACTGGAATATAAAGCGGCAACACCAGCAAACTCAGCAACACCCCGCCCTTTCGCAGCCCAACGGTCAGCGCAACGCCGATAGCACCGATAAAACTCAGCGTGGGCGTGCCCAGCAGCAAGGTTAACGCCACCGCCTCCCAGGTTTTAAAATCCAGTGACAGCAGCAGCGCAATCAGCGGAGAAATAATTATCAGCGGCAACCCGGTGACCATCCAGTGCGCGCAGACTTTGGCAATGACCGTCAGAGTCAACGGCGCGGGCAACAGCAACAACTGTTCGAGCGAACCGTCGAGATAATCATCGCGAAAAAGCCGTTCAAGGGAGAGCAGCGAAGACAGCAGCGCCGCCACCCAGACGATGCCCGGCGCAATGCGCGCCAGCAGCGTAGGCTCAGGGCCGATGCCTAATGGAAATAAGGTTATTACGATCAAAAAAAACCACAGCGGGTTAATAATCTCGGCGCTTTTTCGAAAAGCAATTTTCAGTTCGCGGCGTAAAACTTTAATAAACATTAGGCTAGCTCTGCACTGGTGAGACGAATTTTACGCACTGCGCGACTCACGCCGGGTAAATCCTGATGGGTGGTTAATAACACCATGCCGCCGTGTTGGGCGTGATGTTCAAACAGTTCAATGAGCGCAGAGACGCCCTGCTTGTCGATGGCGGTCAGAGGTTCATCCAAAATCCACAGCGGCGCGCGGCTAATCCACAGCCTGGCCAGCGCGACGCGGCGCTGTTGGCCCGCAGAAAGCTGCGCCACTACCACGTCTTCATAACCTAGCAGGCCGACCTGCTCTAACGCATCGAAAATGGCATCCTGCGCCACTTGCCCTTTCTCCGACTGATAAAAAGCCAGATTCTCATAGGCCGTTAATACAGATTTAATGCCGGCATGATGACCCAGAAACAGTAAATTCTGATGAAAAATCTCTCGCTGACGGCGCGTGTTTTGACCTTGCCAAAGCACTTCGCCCTCATCAGCGGCGGAAAGCCCGGCTAAAATACGCAGCAGGCTGGTTTTACCGGCACCGTTCTGGCCTTCAATCTGGACTATCTCGCCCGGCTGGATGGTGAAACTTAAGCTGCTAAACAGGGTTCGCTCGTCACGAACACAACTGAGGTTAAGCGCTTCGAACATGGGCGAGTCTCTTATCTTACGGGGTGGCAATCATAACATAGGCCTTACAAACGCTGTAGGCTTTGGCTGCGGAGTTTGCATGCCATAAAAGGTTAAAAAAATAACCTATGCTTATTGAGTGATACAAAATGTAAACGCTGCGCTTTATCAGTAGTCAAAATTTTCCAAACGCTGGATTTACACTAAGGAGTCAGTGATGAGTCTCAATACCCACCGTGCAGATAAAAATAATGATAAAAACGGCCCCGACGTCGACAGCGAAGAAGATGATGACGGTAGCGAGATTGAGGTCGATGAAGAAAATCTGCCCTCGCGCGCCGCTGCCGTGCATGAGCAGATACGTATGGAAGGAGAGAAAGAGCTTGAGCGCGACGGCTTGGCGCTGATGTGGTCTGCGATCGCCGCAGGCTTGTCGATAAGCGCCTCGCTGGTTACCAAAGGCATTCTCCACGAACAGTTAGAAGACACCCCCGCCCGCTTCTTCCTCGAGAACCTCGGCTATACCGTCGGGTTTATTATTGTGATCATGGCCCGCCAACAGCTGTTTACTGAAAATACCGTCACCGCCGTTTTACCGGTAATGCACAAACCGACGCTGAAAAACTTCGGTATCCTGTTCCGCTTATGGGGCGTGGTGCTGGGTGGTAACCTGATTGGCGCCGCCTGCGCGTCGTTGGCATTTATCTATTTACCGCTGTTTGAACCTTCGATACTGCAGGCGTTTCACAGCATCAGCATGGAGGTGATGGAGAAAGATCCAAGTCAGATGTTTGTTGGCGGCGTGGTGTCCGGCTGGTTAATTGCAACCATGGTGTGGATGCTGCCCAGTGCGGGCGCGGCAAAAATTTGGGTAATACTGTTGATGACCTATCTGGTCGCCATCGGTAATCTGACCCACATCGTCGTAGGCTCGGTAGAAGTGTTGTATCTGGTGCTTTCCGGTGCAATACCTTTGCAGCATTTTCTGTGGCCTTTTGCACTGCCAACTCTCGCGGGCAACATCATCGGCGGCACATTTATATTCGCCCTGATCAGCCACGCTCAAATTAGAAATGATTTAAGTAACGAGCGTAAAAAAGCCCAAAAGGCACCTAAAGAGGGTCCAAAGTCAGTAAAGTGACGAAGTATTGAGCAAACAAACCCGCAATGCCTTATTTTTCAGATGAAAATGGGTATACTGTGCCGGCGCTGCCCCCGTGGCAGCGATGTCTCCTTAGTTAAACGGATATAACAAGCCCCTCCTAAGGGCTAGTTACAGGTTCGATTCCTGTAGGGGACACCATTTCAACCTTTCCATACCCTCCCTGAAGTAACAAAGTCCCTTTTTCAAGATACCCCCAATGACGTTGCCTCGCAGACAAGTCGATGCAGCAAAACCTAAGCATAAATCTTACAAGCTCGCTGAAAGTTGGGAAATCTCATAAGTGCCTGGAACTAAAACCGGTGTACTTACGGTATCACTTTGTATCTATAAAGTTATCCAGAAAAGTGACTCAAACACCCACACTGTCCGTTCTGTTGCTCCCCCACCCTTTGAAACAAAATCGAACAATTTTACCCACAAATTAGCCTGACCTATAGAGTATAGCCAATGCTATATTGAGTTTATAGAATAAAAACCACTCAACATTTACGGGCAAGTATTACAGGGGCGGGAACGACTATGCACGAGATGAAGCACTCTTCCTCACTGACCGAGAGGACGAATACGGCCATTGGGCAAGCCTTAGACGGACGTAAGCGCGGCATGATGACGCCGCTGCTGTTTGCCGGCCCAGCGGTTATTGCGTCGATTGCCTATATGGATCCGGGTAATTTTGCGACCAATATTCAGGCGGGTTCGCGTTATGGCTACTCCCTCCTGTGGGTGGTGGTGATGGCGAACCTGATTGCGATGCTTTTTCAGGCGTTGTCGGCCAAGCTGGGGATTGTCACCAATAAGAATCTGGCCGAGATGTGCCGTGAACAATTTCCGAAACCGGTGGTTTGGGGCATGTGGATCGTAAGTGAGATTGCCGCAATGGCCACCGATCTTGCAGAGTTCTTGGGCGGTGCCATCGCGCTTTCATTACTGTTTGGTATGCCTTTATTGGTGGGGATGGGTATTACTGCCGTTATTACCTATGTATTACTCATGGTTGAGAGACGTGGATTCCGCCCGCTTGAGTTAATGATCGGCGGCTTGGTTGCCATTATTGCCCTGTGTTATCTGGTCGAGATGTTTATTGTTCCGGTGAACTGGGCCGAGGCGGGAATGGGTATGATCATGCCCCAGCTACCCGATGCGCAGGCGCTGACTATTTCGGTAGGAATAATTGGTGCGACGGTAATGCCGCATGCTATTTTTCTGCATTCTGGGCTTACTCAGAATCGTACTGAAGTTAAGAATCAGAAGGAACGAAGAAAGCTGCTGCGATTTTCTAATATCGAGGTCATTATTGCCCTCAGCGTGGCCGGTCTGGTGAATATAGCAATGGTCATTATGGCATCGAGTGCGTTTCACAGCGGCCACAGCGATGTCGCGGAAATAGAAACTGCCTACCACACGTTGACGCCACTGCTTGGTATTGGCGCGGCGGGGGTATTTCTGCTTTCTCTTATCGCCTCCGGGATATCAAGCTCAGTAGTCGGCACGATGGCCGGTCAAATGATCATGCAAGGGTTTGTTGGCTTCCGAATTCCGGTGTGGGTGCGTCGTCTGGTGACTATGATCCCCGCCTTTATTGTGGTGGCGATGGATGTGAATGCCACCGACGCGCTGGTTTATAGTCAGGTCGTGCTGAGTCTTGCCCTGCCCGCGCCAATGATAGCCTTAGTCATGTTTACCCGCCGCCGCGATATAATGGGTGAGTTTGTAAACAGCAGAACAACAGTCGTTATCTCTATCATCGGCACCGTTATTATCTTGGCGCTTAATATTGTGCTGCTATTACAAACCTTTGGTGTGAACATTATGGCTTGATGGAGTTTCTGCGGTGCCATCAGTGCGGCCACAGTGCGAGAATATCCTTGCCAGAGGCATCAAAAATATTATATTAGGAATAATCCTAAGCAGTTTCAACCCGTGGAACTGCTTAACAGGATAACTAATTATAATTGCCTCCATAAGGATAATTGATGCAACTTCCATTAGTTCTAAATTCCTTCTATCGCCTAATGGCGCAAA
Source organism: Rouxiella sp. S1S-2 (assembly GCF_009208105.1). Lineage (NCBI taxonomy): Bacteria > Pseudomonadati > Pseudomonadota > Gammaproteobacteria > Enterobacterales > Yersiniaceae > Rouxiella > Rouxiella sp. S1S-2. Next base: position 1,619,842 of record NZ_WFKL01000001.1, on the reverse strand, counting down.
ACACCCCCGAAATTATCAAGCCTAAACTGCGCGGTCTTTACAACGGCATTAACAAAATCGCCACTTATGGTTTCAAAAATAGAGATATTTTTACCGCGATTGATTTTGAGATTAATTCTCAATGCAATCTCAAATGCAGCTATTGCCCAACTTCATTTGATGGCGGTCGCGGCGTTAACTACATGCCAGAGGCGATTTTTCGTAAAGCGGTAGACGATTTATCTGCCATTAAATATTCAGGCCGATTGTCTCCCCACTTTTTTGGTGAGCCGCTGATGGATAAACGGCTGCCAGAGCTTATGGCTTACGCCCACGCTAAGCTGCCTCATGCGCAAATCGTCATACATACCAATGGCATACTGCTTAATTATGAGATGTATAAGAAGCTGGTAGACTCAGGCGTTACCGGATTTCTGGTGACTCAGCACACCAAAAATTTCCCCAAGTCATTCACCTCAATTATGAAAGATAATCCGGAAACGCTGAATGTCATTAAGGTGCGCAATCTCGAGGGCCTGGCGCTTTTCAATCGTGCAGGAACGGTTAAGCCGCCTATAGCGCGTAAAATGAAATCGTGCCACTACGTCTCGGATGAAATTTCAATTACTTATACCGGGGAGGTAGTGTGTACCAATGATTTCCACGTTAAACACAGCTTTGGCAATGTGCTTAATAACAATTTGTTAGATATTTGGGGCAGCGAGTGGTTTAAACAAATCCGCAAAGAGGTGAGAAAAGGTAAATTCACTTTAGATATGTGTAGAAAATGTGCCCTTCACGAAGAGTAAAAACACACAGTTAACGCAGAAGTCTTGCGGCAGTTGATTAATAAAAGGTTAGTATAATAAGAATAGGCCATAGTCAACGAAGCCTATTCTTAAAATTAGTAGCCAATATTTTAGGACATATTAGGACTTTAATAAATAGCCACCAGGCAATGCTTAGCTATCGTTAATACATTACCTAATATTTAAAGAGGAAGATTAAAACAGCGTGATTTATTGCAGCATTATATTTGCTTGCCAATTTCCGCAGCGGCACGAACCAGTACGCGGCGAACAACGGGTCTAATATCTGCAGTTACATCACCGTTGATTTTTTCATGAACCCAACCCGAATAACCCTCGTTAACCCTGTAATGCGCACTTGCGTACTGATGGGGATCGAGACCGTTTTCATAGGTACGGAGTTCCAGCCCAAGCGTCTTTTTAAGCTCAAACGCTTCAACGTCACTCTCTAGCGGATTCCATTCACTTTCAACTTCCTTCCCTAGGCTGCTGCAATATGCCAATTTGGCAAGTCTCATTAACTCTCTATTAGCCATAATATTAACTCTTAACTTTGTTTTATTGAGAACCCTGTTTTCGAGGGTGAGACGATCCTATCATTTAAAGCGCCAGATTTCAGCTCAGCGGACTAGGACTCGGCTGAAAGTTATAGATAACTTGATTAGCAATCACATCCCGGGGTCATAAAAACACAAAATAACTCAATGAAAAATAATAATTTTTTATAAAAAAACGATCGAATTGATACCCGCACAAAAATTGTAACTATTCATCACCTTGTATGCTAACAGGATTGCTAACAATTACGGTAGAGAGATTAGTTTTTTTAAAATGAGAAATTTTACGCTTTTTAAATCCAGAGAGCCTGCATTTTACGAGGCTTAGAGGGGATAAACATCTACGTATTTATAGAGTTACGTTATATTTTAGTATGGAATATTTTTAAAAAATGGTTATGATAGCGTGCTCAGGCACTGATTATAAAATGCACATTGTTTGTTCGCAGGCAAGATTTAATAATATTCCTATGTCATAAAAAATTCCTCATACCGCATCTTTTTTAATTTATCTTAGCTTGCATACTATTTTTACTACTTACTATATCACACAACTGTTTGGTAACATTATATGGACAAAGAGTTAACTCCAGACCTCGAGACCTGTCCTTTTTGCGATAACGAATTAAGCGAAGAAGACCCCTGCCATTGCATGAAATGTGGCGCAGAGATGATGAAGGCGCATATTAATAGAGCACATAAGAAACGAATTCTGTTTCTACGTACTATTTTGTTGATCGTTTCCTCGCTGGCTTTTGCTTATTTCTACCCGCTTTGGGATGGGAGTGCACTATTAATTGCCTCATTTTGTTTGGCAATTACATTTTCTTTACTATTTCCTTACGCGTATTTTAAAGTCAGGAGTCGAAATAATAACGTATGGATAAGAAGACCACTGAACTGGTAAGTTATCCATAACGTGAAAAGCCCGGTTTTAGACCGGGCTTTTCTATGCGCCATGGGTTGTTTTAAGCCAATTAGCGCCAACCGAGGGCGGGCGCAATATGAGTAAGAATAGACTCGATGACGTGCGCGTTATAATCAACGCCTAGCTGGTTAGGTACGGTAAGCAATAGCGTATCCGCTTCGGCAATCGCCTGATCCTCTTTCAGCTGCTCAATCAATTTTTCAGGCTCTGCGGCATAGCTGCGACCGAAAATAGACCGATTATTCTCTTCAAGAAAGCCGATTTTATCACCTTCCTGACCGCTTCTTCCAAAATAGGCCCGATCCAGGTCATTAACCAAGGCAAAAATGCTGCGGCTTACCGATACGCGCGGAGCACGGGCATGACCGCTTTCCTTCCACGCGGCACGATAGGCGCGGATCTGACGGGCCTGTTGAACGTGGAAAGGTTCGCCGGTTTCGTCATCTTTTAGCGTAGAACATTGCAGGTTCATGCCGAGCTTGGCGGCCCAGGCGGCGGTAGAATTGGAGCCTGCGCCCCACCAGATACGTTCGCGCAATCCTTCAGAATGCGGCTCAAGTCGCAGCAATCCAGGAGGATTCTGGAACATCGGCTGCGGGTTTGGTTCGGCAAAGCCTTCACCTTTGAGTACCTCGAGGAATGCCGTTGTGTGGCGACGCGCCATGTCGGCCTCCGTTTCCCCTTCGGCTGGCTGATAGCCGAAATAGCGCCACCCGTCGATAACCTGTTCAGGCGAACCCCGGCTAATACCAAGCTGCAAACGACCGCCGGAGATAAGGTCAGCGGCGCTGGCATCTTCCGCCATATACAGCGGATTTTCATAGCGCATGTCGATAACGCCCGTACCGATTTCGATGCTTTTCGTTCTCGCACCCACTGCGGCAAGCAGCGGAAAAGGTGAGCTTAGCTGACGTGCGAAATGGTGTACTCGAAAATAAGCGCCGTCGGCACCCAGCTCTTCTGCCGCAACGGCCAGATCGATAGATTGCAACAGAACGTCAGCAGCAGAACGCGTCCCCGACTGCGGTGAGGGTGTCCAGTGGCCAAAAGACAAAAATCCAATCTTTTTCATAATACGTGTGTCCCGTTATTTCGAATAAATAATATGCTGTTCACATCATATAACATCGGTCACACACGAACAGTGGCAGGACATGGCATGATTATTGAATATTTTTGATGGAATAATTCCAATAACTTGAACGATGAAAATAAAAAAAGAGCGCAAAAGCGCTCTTTCGGAAACTCATATAAAGCAAAACCGAGTATTATCGATTCAGTAATTCGCGCTCAATACGTTCACGCGTGGCGACGGCCTGTAACGGCATTTTTTCAGGATAGCCGAATAAAGAGGTAGTAATAATTGACTCACCGCCGACTTTAAATTTGCGGTTGGCAAAGTCCATTTGGCGCAAACTCTCAAACAGCGCGTCAAAATTTACCTCCCCCTCTCCAATGCCGACGTGCTGATGAACCACCGCATCCACGCCCGGCGGGTTGACGATATAGCGGCAGTGTTTCGTGTGATTCATGGTGTCAGCGATTAACACGTGCGACAGGTCATCACCGGCATAATCAAGCATGCTCGCCACGTCGCCTTTCCCTTTGTCATAAAAGAAAGTGTGCGGGACACTGTAAAGATATTTAACGTGATCGCTGCGCAGGGATTTCACCAGATCCGCCGTTTCATTGTTTTCTTCGCAGAAATCCCAAGGATGAGACTGAATCTCCAGGCGGATCCCTTCACGCTCAATGATAGGCAGCAGTTCTTCCATCGACTGATACCAGCGCTCCTCGCAGATTTCCGGTTGATTAGGATCACCAGAAAGTTCGGTGTTGATCACCTCAACACCCATATCCACTGCTATCTCGATCATTCTTTTCCAATTACGCACTGCGGCAATCCGGCGATCGTTATCCGGACCCGACCAGCGATAGACCACAATAAACGACGAGATTTCAACGCCATACTGTTTCAATGCGCGCTTGTACTCATTCATTACATCCAGTCCGGCTTTAGGATGTTTATAAAACGGATTGATACGCGGATGAGGCGACTGTTCGATATATTTATAACCCCATTCAGAAACCTGCCTTACCATTTCGGTAATGCTTCTATCTCTGATAACGTCCACATCAAAGGCAATTTTCATTTCCAGCTCCGAACTTATTTCCAGTGTAATCAGCAACCTGTCTTACAGCAGGCGAAATTAATATTCACGGGCCTTATCGATATTGTCTCGCAGCATCTGCGCGACTTTGTCAACGGACTCGCTCTCGGAAACCATCGCGCCGCCGACTCGCCACCAGCTGAAATACTTGTGGATCATCGTTTTTGGCAACACTTTGATGTCGATAAGCGTGGATACGGTCTGACGTTTAGCCTCGGCCAGAGCCTCATGCAGCTGTTCCAGAGTGGTGACTGAATAGGTTTTGCAGCCGTAACCCTCGGCAATTTTGGCAAAATTGACGGGAACAAAACCGCCGTCGAGCTTGGCGCTCGCCTCTTTACGGAAACGGAATTCGGTAAAGAAGCTGTCCATACCATGTTCCATCTGCAGGTTATTGATGCAGCCATTGGTCATGTTATCGAGCAGTATCACGTTGATTTTGCAGTGTTCCTGAATCGAGGTCACCAATTCTGAGTGCAGCATCATAAATGAGCCGTCCCCTACCAATGCATAAACTTCGCGCTCGGGTTCGGCCATTTTAACGCCGAGGGCCGCATTCACTTCGTAGCCCATGCAGGAGTAGCCGTACTCAACGTGATAACCATTAGTGTCGGTAGTGCGCCAGACTCTTTGCAGGTCGCCCGGCAAACTGCCGGCCGCCGCGACTATCACGGCGTTCTTTGGAATTGAGCTATTTAAGGTGCCCAGTACGCGGCTTTGGGTCAGCAAAGAACCGGTCAGTTTTTCAAATTCGGCATAGACCGCTTTTCTGTCGAGGTGGTCGTCGATTTCTGGAATAAAATCTTCACCGCTGTACTCAACCTGATAAACACGCTGGGTTTCGGCAATCAGCTGTTCGCGTACATCGGCAATTTTATGACCCCAGCTCGCGCGGAACTCACTGCCCTGTAGCGCGTTATCAAGAGCTTCCAGGCCGGCTCGCGCATCCGCAATCACCTGCACGGCGTCGAGTTTGAAGGCATCGAAGCGGTTAACGTTGATATTTAGAAATGACACCTCAGGATTTTGGAATATCCATTTCGACGAGCTGGTGAAATCAGTATATCGCGTGCCGATGCCTATAATGAGGTCGGCCTCTTTGGCCAACTGATTAGCAGCCAAGGTTCCCGTTTCACCAATACCCCCCAGGTTCAGCGCATGCTCGGAGGTCAACGTTCCTTTTCCTGCCTGAGTTTCAGCAAAAGGGATACCGTAAGCTTCGGCAAATTTTTGCAGTGCAGCACCGGCCTGGGAATACTTCGCCCCACCGCCGCAGACGATCAGTGGTTTGCGTTTACCCTTAATTAGGGCCAAAGCATCGGCCAATGCGCCCGCAGTGACCGGTTGTCGTTCAATGCGGTGGACGCGTTTTTGGAAGAAATAGTCTGGATAATCATAAGCCTCTCCCTGTACGTCCTGTGGTAAACAGAGCGTAACTGCGCCGGTTTCAGCAGGGTCGGTCAGTACACGCATTGCGCTGATACAGGCAGTCATCAGTTGTTCAGGACGCACGATGCGGTCCCAATATTTACTGACAGTGCGGAAGGCGTCGTTGGTGCTGATGCTCAAGTCATAACTTTGTTCTATCTGTTGTAAAACAGGATCGGGCTGGCGTGAGGCAAAAACGTCGCCTGGCAGCAGTAATAATGGAATACGGTTGGCGGTTGCGGTTGCCGCAGCGGTTAACATATTGGCCGCGCCTGGTCCTACTGAAGAAGAGCAGGCATAGATTTGCTGACGCAGTTTTTGTTTTGCATAGCCGGTGGCGGCATGTGCCATCCCCTGCTCATTACGTCCTTGATGAACAATGAGTTTTCCACTGTCTTGTTCCAGAGCCTGTCCCAGCCCCAGGACATTGCCATGCCCGAAAATGGCAAAAATCCCGGTAACAAACTTAATTTCTTCACCGTCTACATTAACAAACTGTTGGTCCAGAAAACGGACCAGAGCCTGAGCCATGGTTAATCTGATCTTCTTCATCTTCCATTCCTTGCGGTTAACGTCGTCACCGTGGTGATGTTTTCATTAAAAATGATATGAAAAGATTATAAAGATTTTAGTGAGCAGTGAAATGAAAAAACCGAATAGGTTTTTCAATTTGGGAGCGGCATCAAATAAATAAAACAAATAGACCGAAAATTGCAACGAGCAGAACTGAAGGGATTTTACTGATAAAGTAGACTTTCATTAAATAACTTTATGTATTTAAAGGATTTAACAGAAAAACACCTAACAAAAACAGAAACAGAAAATATAATTATAATTTTCATAAAGCATTTAAATGAAATTAATTATCCATTGGCTAGGGTTATGCCCGATTTATCATTCTGCCCTTCTGGTTTTAGTCAGAAGGGCACAAATAAAATTTAATATTATTCAATAATTTAGCGTCACCCGTGAGCAATTTGCTGTTTGCTTTTAAAGCCCACCATGAACAGCATGATTGCCCCCACCAGCAGTACCATATCTGCAACGTTAAACACGCCGGTATGCAAACTGCCCGCACTAACGTTCATAAAATCAACCACATAACCGCCATAAACAATACGATCCAGCAAGTTGCTAATGCCACCCGAGAACACCATCGTCAATGAGGCCACAGTGATTGCATCCGCACGTTTGTTAAACAGGGTATAAAGCAGTAACGCCAGTAAAAAAGCGCCGATCCCGACAATCATCAGACCGTAACGCAGGTTGGCGGGCAAGGTGCCGCCCAGCCCCAGAAACGTGCCAGTATTGTGGGTTAGTAATAATTTAATGCTGCCACCGAGGTATTCTCGTACCGAATCCATCGACAGCGTTGTTTTCGCAATCGTTTTGGTAATTTGATCAACACCAACACACAGTGCAAAAACGACAATCATCAGGCCAAGCCGTTTACTAAACTTCATGATTTACACCAAGGTAGGAAAAGTTATTCCAAGTATAACCAGCCATGATGGCCTCAGCCAGACAACAAATGCCCACGCAATAGCCGGTAACCTTTTACGTCTTATCATTACCCTACAATAAAATGACCTGACAAAAATCGACACCAGCCTGACCGTTATGCGCCCTGCGTCATAAAAATAAATATTCCAATAAAAAATATTTGAAATTTAAATTCCGAATGATTACATTCAAATGGACGTTACGGCCATTCTTTTCATTAAGAATCTCATATCGGTCACTCCCCATGAAGGCGTTTCCTGAAGACGGTGCGGTCGTCACGTTACACGGAGGGCTTAGAAATAAAATGTACCTCAAAGAGCGGGCGTAACTCGTCTCGGCAACGGCAGCGCTTCCTGTAGGTGCCGAGGTTACACCGAAAAACGCCGGCTCTTTGGAGGTGCGGCCTTTACGACAAGGACGTCGTAACGGTTTTACTTGGTCAATGTCGTTATTTTATGCGCATTTTTTAAAGCCAGTGACATCATCAGGGTCTGCGCCAGGCACATGGAGGCGATCTGCGATCGGAAACCGTCAACCTGGGCCTCACGAACGATGAAACATACTTCACTAAAGGCGGTAAGCGGACTGACCAGACTGTCGGTAATCGCTATCTGCTTAGCCCCCTGCGCGGCCCCCATTGATACTAAGTCCACCACTTCCTGCGCGTAAGGTGAATTACTTATCGAGATAACCACATCAGTCGGACGAACCATATTCAACTGTTCGGTAAACATGCCGCCCAGCCCGTCGATCAGAAAAGTGCGACGTTCAAGATGGCGAAATGCGTAGGTCAGGTAAGCGGCAATACTGAATGAGCGGCGAAAACCAATGACGTAAATATTCTCGGCCTCATCCAGCAGCTTAACGGCACGCTCAAGATCATCAGCTTTGATTTGGCCGCTTAACTGCTGCAGCGCCTGCTCGTTGACCATGCTGAATACTTTGAGTATTTCGGCAGGCGTTTCAGGCGCACCGGGATCGTCACTCGCCGTTTGACGCGACAGACTGGCACGCTCGGCATAGTTTACCGTACCTTCCATCAGGTGCTGACGAAACACCTGCTTCATCTCGTTGAAACCATCAAAGCCATAATTATTGGCAAATCGAATTAGCGTCGAGGGCGGAACGTCGGCTTTATCGGCAATAGAAGCGATAGTTTCGAAAGGAATGGTGTTGCCGTTATCCAGAATATAACGGGCAACCTGCTTGAGCCTCTTGCTCAAAGAATCATAACTGGTGCGAATTTGTTCTTGCAGCTGCGCGAGTTGTGATGGAGTAGCCATAATTATCAGATGTACCTTAAGTCAAACTATCATGGCAGCTAGGGAGCCCCTCTCTGCGCCAACCTCATGTCTTTATAAGGGTAAGTTTACCCTTTTCAATGAGTGACAAATAGGACTCAGATCAGAAAACCTAAAACACTCGATGATAAACAAGCAGTTAAGCTGAAAAGCGTTTATTTGCCCGGCATCATGCGTTTGAAGGTGTCATCTTTAATGAAATAGTGGTGAAACAGCGCGGCAAGCGCGTGCAGACCCACCAGATAATACCCTACCGTTGCCACCAGTTCATGGGTGTCTCTTAACACCGGACGTAGCTCGGGACGAGGGGTAATAAACTGCGGAACTTCCCATCCAAACAGGAAAATGGCGCGACCGGCAAACATCACGGTCAAAAAACCCAGCGTTGGCAAGGCGAGAAAAAGCAGATACAGCGCCCAGTGGGTAAGCGTTGCGACGTGTGCCTGCCAGCGCGGCAGTGGCGGGACGATCGGCGGTGTGCGAAAACGATGGCGCAGGATGATACGAATTAGCACCAGCGCCCATACGGTCAATCCAAAGTTGTAATGCAGTTGACGCACCAGTAAACGGTATTCATCGGGAAAATAGTCTCTTCCGAGCATCACGCTGTAAGCGAGAATTATCATCAACAACGTCAGCCAATGCAGGCTAATCTGCAACAAAGAGTAGCGGTTTTTCATCTATTTTCCCTATACGCGCAAAGAGTTACAAAATACGTCAGTCTCTGTAGAAATAATAGCGCCAAATTAAGGGGTATTTATGAAAAAACGATTATTTACGCCGCGTTCATGACGAAAAAAAACCGGGCGATTAATGGCCCGGTTTTAATACTCTGCGCCGTTGGTGCTTACACCTCGTCGCTAAGCGATTTCTTATCCTGACTCACCGCATCGGCGGTGATTTTCTTCTGCGGGATCAGGCCATCGGCGCGGAACATGGCTTTAATCCCGCGCACCGCCTGACGAATACGATCCTGATTTTCAATCAAAGCAAAGCGCACGTGGGTGTCGCCATAGTCACCGAATCCCACGCCCGGCGAGACGCAAACTTTGGCGTCGGCAAGCAAGCGTTTGGCAAACTCCAGCGAGCCTAAATGGGCATAGGCATCGGGAATTTTGGCCCAAACGTACATTGACGCCTTGGGATTATCAACCATCCAACCGGCCTCATGCAGCCCACGAACCAGCACATTGCGGCGCTGACGATACTGTTCTGCAATGTCTTTAACACACTGCTGGTCCCCCTCAAGGGCCGCAATAGCTGCCACTTGCAACGGCGTAAACGTGCCGTAGTCGTGATAGCTTTTAATACGCGCCAGGGCATTCACCAGCTCTTCGTTGCCGACCATAAAGCCAATGCGCCAACCGGCCATATTGTAGCTTTTCGACAAGGTGAAGAATTCAACCGCGATATCTTTTGCGCCTGGAACCTGCATAATCGACGGCGCTTTCCAACCGTCATAAACGATATCGGCATAGGCCAAGTCGTGGATAACCATCACATTATACTGCTTGGCCAACGCGACAACCCGCTCGAAAAAGTCCAGCTCCACGCATTGCGCAGTCGGGTTGGACGGGAAGCCTAAAATCATCATTTTTGGACGAGGAATACTTTCTTTGATTGCGCGCTCAAGCTCGCCGAAGAAGTCCACCCCTTCGACCAGCGGCACGGAACGCACCTGCGCCCCAGCAATGACCGCGCCGTAAATATGAATGGGATAGCTAGGATTGGGCACCAGCACCGTATCGCCGTGGTCTAAGGTAGCCAGCATCAGGTGAGCCAGGCCCTCTTTAGAACCGATGGTCACAATCGCTTCACTTTCAGGGTCGATATCAACCTGGTAACGATCGGCATACCAGCGAGAAATGGCACGACGCAGGCGAGGAATACCGCGTGAGGTCGAATAGCCGTGCGTGTCTTCACGTTGGGCAACGGTAACCAGTTTCTCGACAATGTGCGGCGGCGTTGGGCCATCCGGATTACCCATGCTGAAATCAATAATATCTTCGCCGCGACGTCGCGCAGCCATTTTTAATTCAGCGGTAATGTTGAAAACATAAGGGGGAAGACGATCGATACGTGTGAAACGACGTTTAGGACTGGATTCAGCCATGATTTCCTCGATTAACGTTAGCGCCCGGACCCTCCGAGCGACGCTGGTCTGTTTTTTCTGCCATTGAGGGCAGCCGCCACAGACCGATAAATCAACATATCGCAGTGTTCAAAAACTGTCGATAGATTAATCTAATTTATTTTCAGGCGCGGCTGCGGGCGCATTGTCCGTTTTGAGTAATCCCAGTACCCAGTCATTTTTCCATTCAGCGCCCAGCCGATAACTTTCGCGCAGACAGCCTTCAAGTTGAAAACCGCACTTCTCCAGTAGGCCACGCGAGGCCATATTGCCTTCCAGTACGTTGGCCTGAAGCCGGTGAAATCCACACACCTCAAAGGCGTACTTCACCACTTCGCGCAGAGACTCCTCACCGTAACCTTTGCCCTGATATTCAGGCAGTAACATAAAGCCGACCTCTGCTTGCTTATAAGGTTTCCAGTCGGGGAAGAATCCAGTCAGCCCGATCGCGACACCGGTTTCCCGCTCGCGAATCACCATACACAGCCAAAAGTCGGCATATTTGTCCCAGCGGCCCAAACGTTGGTCAAAACGGTGGCGGATCTCACCGGATATCTCGATATCATTGATGAATCTCATCACCGCAGGGTCCTGATGCAGGGTTAAAAAAAGCGGCCAATCTTCACGCGCAATCGACTTCATGGTCAGTCTTGGCGTAGTCAGCAAAATCATGCTGCTTCTCCTTGTTTATACGGATTATTTTTTCTGAAAAGAGGAAACCAGTGCGTCATTAACCCTGACCGTTTAGAACACTTTATTGAGATGAATCAGCTTATTGTAGATTAACCACGCTGTGTATAGCGTGCGCCAGTTCATTTCCTTATAATCATCACTACGCCCGCACCCACCGAGAGTCTGCTGTGCAAAACGTCTTTGATATGACGCTGGCGGTGTTTGATCGCGCCGCGTTAATGCTGATTTGCCTGTTTTTTCTGACCCGAACCCGCCTGTTCCGCAGACTGCTGCAAAAAGAGAGCGATGCGCATACGCCGCTCGAGCTGGCCGCGGTGACGGCTATTTTCTCACTTTTCGCCATATTCGGCACACTTTCCGGCATTAACGTTGAAGGGTCATTAATCAACGTTCGCACCATCGCCATTGTCTCCGGCGGGATACTTTTTGGCCCCTGGGTCGGCATTATTACCGGGCTAATTTCCGGCTCCCACCGCTTCCTGATTGATATTCACGGCGTTACGTCAATCCCCTGCCTGATAACCAGCATTATTGCCGGATTTCTTTCAGGTTATATCAATTTAAAAGTAAAAAAACAGCATCATTGGAAAGTGGGTATTGTCGCGGGCATGCTGTGTGAATCGCTGACCATGCTGTTGATTCTGCTGCTCTCTCATCCTTTCTCGCTCGGGCTGGACATTGTGATGAGCATCTCTGCGCCGCTGATCCTCGGGGCTATTTCAATCGGTCCGATTGTGCTGTTGGTGCAAAGCGTCGCCGATGAAAAAGAGGCCATTGCCGCCCGCCAGGCCAGGCTGGCGCTGGATATTGCCAATAAAACGCTACCCTATTTTCGCAATATCAATGCCGAATCGATGGCGACGGTGTGCAATATTATTCGTGAAGATATCAACGCCGATGCCGTAGCAATCACCGACACCAAAAATATTCTCGCCTACGTCGGTACAGGTGCGGATCAGTATAATATCGGCCACGAAATTATCAGCGATAATACCAAAGAGGTGATCACCAGCGGGAGGATCACTATTAAAAACAATGATGAAATGGACAGAACGCCGCAGATCCACTCGCAAATGATCATCCCGCTGTGGGAGCAAGGGGTTATCACCGGATCGTTGAAAATCTATTATTGCCACTCGCACCGAATTACCTATTCGCTCAAAGTGATGGCGGTCGGACTTTCACAAATAATATCGACGCAGATGGAAGTTTCCCGCGCCGAACAGCTGCGAGAAATGGCCAACAAAGCCGAAATGCGCGCCCTGCAAAGCAAGATAAATCCCCATTTTCTGTTTAACGCACTCAATGCCATCTCGTCGTCGATCCGAATTAATCCAGATACCTCGCGCCAGTTGATCATTAACCTGTCGCGCTACCTGCGCTACAATCTTGAGCTTAACGATGAAATGATCGACCTGCGCAAAGAGCTGCATCAGGTTCAGGATTATATCGCGATTGAACAGGCAAGATTCGGCAGCAAGCTGACGGTTATCTACGACATAGACGACGATATTTCGGTGTCTATCCCAAGCCTGCTTATTCAACCGCTGGTAGAAAATGCCATCGTACACGGCATTCAACCGTGCAGGGGCAAAGGCGTGGTGGTGATTGCCGTGAAACATGCCGGAAACAAAATTAAAGTGTCGGTAAAAGATACCGGCCAAGGTATTCTGCAGTCGATTATTGAGCGGGTCGCAAATAACGAAATGCCCGGCAATAAAATTGGTCTGCTCAACGTACATCATCGCGTCAGCCTGCTTTACGGGCAGGGGTTACAGATCCGCCGGCTTGAACCGGGCACAGAGATCTCATTTTTGATTGACAGGGAAAAGAAACGCGCTTGAAAGCCATAATTGTCGAGGATGAATTTCTGGCTCGGGAAGAGCTAAGTTACCTGGTGGGCGCGCACAGCACCATCGACGTCGTCGGCAAATTTGATGACGGTCTTGAGGTGCTTAAGTATTTGCAAACGCATCAGGTCGACGCCATTTTTCTGGATATCAATATTCCCTCCCTCGACGGCGTGTTGCTGGCGCAAAACATCAGTAAATTCGCCCACCGACCTTACATCATTTTCATTACCGCTTATAAAGAACACGCCGCAGAAGCCTTTGAAATAGAAGCCTTTGACTACATCCTGAAGCCTTATCACGAGTCGCGAATTGTCACCATGCTGCAAAAGCTGGAGGCACATTTTAAGCGTGACCACCAAGTAGATGCACCGGCGAACACCGGCAACCCTCGCGTGAGCCACAGCATCAATTTGATTAAAGATGAGCGCATAATCGTGACGGATATCAATGATATCTATTACGCGGCGGCGCAGGAAAAAGTGACGCAAGTTTATACCCGACGTGAAGAATTCACGATGCCGATGAACATTTCAGAACTGTGTCATCGACTGCCGGAAGAGCATTTCTTCCGCTGCCACCGTTCTTACTGTGTGAATTTGTCGAAGATCCGCGAAATCGTACCTTGGTTTAACAACACCTATATCTTACGTTTAAGCGATCTTGATTTTGAAGTGCCTGTGAGCCGCAGCAAGGTCAAAGCCTTCCGTCAGCTGATGGGGCTGTAATCCGCTGCCTTCGCCCCCAAAAGAGGGTGTGAAGGCAGAGGTTTTAGACGGTCATCGATTAAATTTTCATACCGATTGACTGACGCAGGTAAGCACCCGCGCCGAGCAGACCTGGATTATCGTGGGTTATCAGATAAACCGGGATGTCGTGCAAATAATCTTTGAAACGGCCTTTATCTTCAAATGCCGCACGGAAACCCGAGGCCTTAAAGAACTCAAGGAAACGAGGCACGATACCGCCTGCAATATAAACGCCGCCAAAAGTTCCCAGGGTCAACGCCAGGTTGCCGCCAAAACGTCCCATAATCACGCAGAACAGCGACAGTGCACGGCGGCAGTCAAGATTGTCTTCTAAAGCCAACTTGGTTACGTCTTTGGGGGCGTAGTTTTCTGGCTCGCGATTGTCGGACTTAACGATGGCGCGATAAAGATTCACCAGCCCCGGTCCCGAAAGAATTCGCTCGGCGGACACGTGCCCCATTTCGGTACGCAGCTGCTCGAGAATAATATCTTCTTCTTCACTGTTAGGGGCGAAATCAACGTGACCGCCTTCACCCGGCAGACTCAACCAGCGGCCGTGCGCGTGAATAACGTGGGCAACGCCTAAACCTGTGCCCGCACCGTAAATTACCGCCGGTTTGCCGTCTTGTGGCTTTTTGCCCCCGAACTGCATCAGGTCAGCGTCTTTGAGCATCGGTATCGCCATGGAAACGGCGGTAAAGTCGTTAATAACTTCCAGATGCTGCAGGCCCAGACTTTTTCTCATCTCGGCAATGGAGAATGCCCAGGTATGGTTAGTCATCGCGACCCAGTCACCTACGATTGGGCAGGCGATGGCAATGCAGGCATCTTCAACTTCCTGATGCTGCTGCAACTCCAGATAATGGCGAACGGCCGCTTCAAGACTGTCGTAATCCAGGCCGGAAAACGTCTGGGCCTGAGAAATCTCACCGCTGTCCAGAGCGCAAAGCGCCAGACGGCAGTTAGTGCCTCCGACATCGCCCACCAGAGAGTACTTGGTCATTTTTTTCTCCGCAAAAATTAAATTGCTCGCCCTGCTTTCGGCTCGCATTCAGTGATGGCAGTCAGCCTTTTCCAACATGTCCGATTATGGGCTGGAAAAAGCCCGCCAGCAGGACTATAAGTGCTTACAGATTTGTGAGGGCAAAATAGCGGTAATTACCCTATGCTGCAACGCCGAATTAGCCTATTGGTGATTTAAGCAGCGGCATTGCGCAAAATAAATTGCAATTAAAACAAAATTCAGACGATCCTGTGTACCACGGAAGCCCAGAATAATAAGGGAATTGTTGCATGCTGCATCCCCGTGCAAAAACCATGTTGACCTTCGCCGTGCCCGCGCTGATTATCGGCTGCGGCTCCAGTATCATTTTGGTTGCCGTCATGCGATTTGCCAGCGCGCTGCAACAGCTGCTTTGGCTTCACATTCCGGACGCCTTAAACATTAGCACGCAATCAGCAGGTTGGGTGCTGTTTATGTTAACCCTCACTGGCATTGCGGTTGGCGCGCTTATCCGTTATATGCCTGGGCATGCGGGGCCGGACCCGGCCAGCGACTCGCTCATTAGTATGCCGGTTTCTCCCGTGGCTATTCCGGGATTAATGCTGGCGTTGGTGATTGGCCTGGCCGGCGGCGTGAGTCTTGGACCTGAAAATCCGATCATAGCCATCAATATTGCCGTGGCGGTTACCGCTGGCAGCCTGCTGTTTCCCCGCGTGGCTTCTACCGACTGGATTATTCTCTCGGCAGCAGGCACGTTGGGCGCACTGTTTGGCACGCCGGTTGCGGCAGCGCTTATCTTTTCGCAAACCTTAAATGGTGGAAAAGACGTGCCGCTGTGGGACCGGCTGTTTGCTCCCCTGCTTGCCGCAAGCGCCGGCGCACTGACCAGTAATCTGTTCTTTGAACCCGACTTTTCGTTGAGTCTCACCCCCTACGTTGAAACAAATTTCCTTGATATTATCAGCGGCTCAATCGTTGCGTTAATAGCGATAGCCTTAGGGATGCTGGCGGTGTGGTGCTTCCCGCACGTACATCGCCTTTTTCACGCTATTCCCAATCCGGTTATCATGCTGGGAATTGGCGGCTTTTGCCTCGGATTACTGGCGCTGATTGGCGGGCAAATCACGCTGTTTCGCGGGTTCGATGAGATGAAACTGCTGGCATTGAGCAGCGACAGTCTTTCTTTAGGCCAACTGTTGGCGATCACGCTCAGTAAACTGGCCGCGCTGGTGATTGCGGCCGCCTGCGGCTTTCGCGGTGGGAGAATTTTTCCTGCGGTGTTTGTAGGCGTATCACTCGGCATTATGCTGCACAATCACGTCGACTCAGTACCTGCGGCAATCACGGTTTCTTGTGCAGTCATGGGGTTGGTGTTGGTCGTGACGCGAGACGGCTGGCTGAGTCTATTTATGGCCGTTGCGGTGGTGCCCGACCTTAAACTGCTGCCGATATTGTGTATTGTCATGCTGCCCGCGTGGCTGGTATTGGCCGGAAAACCGCTGATGCTGGTTATCCGTACCGAAAGCCCTTCACAGGACGACGCACCGCGAGAAGATTAATATGGCTGCATCCGCGTCATGGCTTTTAACTGAGCGAATAGGCTGCCGCCGCGTAGGCATGGATGGCGGTGGTATCAAATACTGGCACGCTGGCGTCCTGTGGTCCCACCAGCAGGGTGATTTCGGTACAGCCTAAAATGATGCCCTGCGCGCCCTGCTGCTCCAGCGAACTTATTATGCGGCGATATTCATCGCGCGAAGCATCAACAATTTTCCCCAGGCACAGCTCTTCATAAATAATGCGATGCACGATGGCGCGATCTTCCTCATTGGGTGTCAGCACGTCTATGCCCTGCGCCTGCAATCGGCCGCGATAAAACGCTTGTTCCATCGTAAAACGGGTACCCAACAGGCCGATTCGGCTTAGGTTCTGCTCAATAATCGGCTTCGCGGTGGCGTCGGCAATATGCAGCAGCGGCAGCCCGCCGATACGCTCTATTGCCTCGGCCACTTTATGCATAGTATTGGTGCACACTACAATAATTTCAGCACCGGCCTTGTTTAAAGACCTGGCCGCTTCGCCCAACACTTGCCCCGCCTTTTCCCAGTCGCCCTGCGCTTGCAGTTGCTCAATCTCATAAAAATCAACGCTAAAAAGCACCAGCTTGGCAGAATGAAGCCCGCCAAGCTGCTGTTTGATTTGTTCGTTGATGGTTCGATAGTAAGGCAGAGTAGATTCCCAGCTCATGCCGCCAATCAGGCCCAGGGTTTTCATGTGCTTGTCCTTCGCTACTGCATAAAATTAAGTCGTCGAACAAACATAACCGAGCCTGATGGCACAAACAAGCCAACAGATTTGCCCACTGTGACTGTTTAACGACTGCTGGCCTGTGGCTTCACTGATGCCCGTTTATCTCTGCTTATCCAACGCTGGCGCAGGGTGTCGTAGAGCCAGTTGTAGGCAATGGTGTACGGCAAAAAGAACAGGAAAAAGCCAATTTCGAGCACGAAGGCGTCGATCAGGCTAATCTGAAGCCATCCGGCGGCAATTGGCAGGCCGAAGAGAATAAATCCGCCTTCAAACCCCAGTGCATGGCAAACGCGGATAGGAAAACTGCGCGTTACTCGGCTTACCGGCCAGAAATAATCAAAAACGCTGTTGTAGACCACGTTCCATACCATCGCCGTGGTAGAGAGCAGCAGCGCCAGTACGCCCATGTCGAAAATGGATTTGTTCATTATCCAGGCGGCGGTGGGTGCACAGATAATCAGCGCCAGCGCTTCGAAACCGACAGCGTGAAAAATACGCTCAGAGAGACTTTTGTTGGCCTTCATTGAGGCTTTTACCGATGACATTTTGACCTGCCTATCCTATTCCAATGTTTAACAGTGACCCTTCACGGTCAGATTGGCGTCATTTTCATCTAAAATAGAGATAGAATAAAGATAGTAAGTATCGATAAAATAGATGGGTTGAACTGTCATTTTCTCTTGAGGAAATATGTTATGCGTTATTCTCCGGAAGCACTGCTGGCGTTTGTAGAAACTGCGGCCAGTGGTTCTTTTTCTGCTGCTGCCAGGAAACTGCATAAAAGTCAGTCAAGTATCAGCACCGCCGTGGCAAATCTTGAGGTCGATTTAGGCATTACGCTGTTTAACCGCAAAAGCCGTCAACCCAGCTTAACGCCTCAGGGTCAGCGGGTATTAACCCACGTTCAGGCAATATTGGCGGCCAGTGAAAAACTTGATGAATTGGCCGTCCGTTTATCCACTCAAAGTGAACCCAGACTGACATTTGTCCTTTCTGACACTTATCAGCCTACGCATTACGAAATGCTGCTGGGCCGTTTTGAGCAGCGTTATCCTGATATTGAATTCGAGTGTTTGATTGCCGAAGACCAAGACGTGATAGATCTGCTGCAAACCGGCCGAGCACACATAGGCATGCTTGAGGTTCAGCAGCATTATCCGCCGGATATTGGCTATGCCAGGCTGCCTGACCAAACAGAAATGGCGCTTTTTGTCGCGAAAAAGCATCCGCTAGCCACCCTGAAAACGTTGCAGCACGAGAGTCTCAATACCTACCGGCAGCTCTGCCTGCAAACCTACGGCAGGCAGCAGAAACCTCAGGCACAGGGACAAACCTGGTCGGCACCGAGTTATCTGATGCTGCTTGAAATGGCCGAGCAGGGTTTTGGCTGGTCTCTACTGCCTCGATGGATGGTGGCGCAGTTTGGTCATCATAAATTGGTCGAACTTGAGCTGCGAGGCTGGCCAAAACTGATATCAATTGATGCTGTGTGGTCTAAAAACAATCAACCAGGTCCTGCTGGTCGGTGGTTTATAGATAACCTGCTGGATCCTTTACTCTTACAAGGTCAATAAGCCGGTGTTGATGAGCTAGCGCAGTGTTAAGAGTTTTCCTTTGTTATTAAAAAAGAGTGGCGGGTGTGATCGAGACATCTGAAAATGAGAGTGAAAGCGCATACACTGAAACGCTATTTTACCTCATATTACCCTTGCACAAGGATCCCTATGTCTTATCAAGCCAGCCCCGCTCGTTATGAAAATATGCTTTATCGGCGCCTTGGAAACAGTGGTCTTAAGCTTCCGGCTATTTCATTGGGCCTGTGGCACAATTTTGGTGATGCGACGCGTTTTGAGACGAGTAGAGAGTTGATTCATCACGCTTTTGATCACGGGATCACGCATTTTGATCTAGCGAATAACTATGGGCCACCACCGGGCTCGGCGGAGGAGAATTTTGGCCGCATCCTGCGTGAAGACATATTGGCGTGGCGTGACGAGCTGATTATCTCCTCTAAAGCCGGCTACACCATGTGGGACGGCCCGTACGGCGATTGGGGTTCAAAAAAATATCTGGTGGCAAGTCTGAATCAAAGCCTCAAAAGGCTCGGTCTGGACTACGTTGATATCTTTTATCACCATCGTCCCGACCCGAATACGCCGCTTGAAGAAACCATGTCAGCACTGGATCTTATCGTCCGCCAGGGGAAAGCGCTTTATATCGGCTTATCAAACTACCCTGCCGAACTGGCGCAGCAGGCCTTTGATATACTTAAGCAACTCGGGACACCTTGCCTGATTCATCAACCTAAATACTCGATGTTTGAGCGCTGGGTTGAGGCTGACCTGCTCGATACCCTACAGCAAAACGGCGTAGGTTCTATCGCCTTCTCTCCTCTGGCCGGTGGCGTATTGACCGACCGTTATTTGGCGGGTATTCCTCAAGACTCGCGCGCGGCCAGCAGCAGCACGTTCCTTAATGCCGATCAGATTACCCCTGAAAAGCTGGAAAAAGTGCGCAAGCTCAATGACATCGCGCTGGCTCGTGGACAAAAGCTTTCTCAAATGGCGCTGGCGTGGGTGTTGCGAGGCGATCGCGTGACATCAGTATTGATTGGTGCAAGCAAAACCAGCCAAATTGATGATGCGGTAAACAGTTTGAATAATTTGCAATTAAGTGAGCAAGAAATCAGTGACATTGAAAAAATTCTAATGTAACCGCTTACCCTCAATACAGTAAGTCTGTAAAAAAAGCTTTCCAGGGCTTACTGTAAGTAAATCGTTAAACAGGGTAAATCAATCAAAACAGGATTGCAGGCAATAGATTACCCCCCGTTTACACCTTATAACTGTCATTATTGAAAACGTTAACTAACGAATTAATGCAGCCCCAATTATTTCATTGTTCAGTAAAGCGCTAAACGCCCCCTGCGGCATGAAAGAAGTCGGGCATAAGGTTGAATGGAGAAACACGATGAAAACATTACCCGTTGTAAAAATTGCTTTGGGTGCCCTGTTATTCGGCCTGTTGCCAGCCACAATGCCGGCTCACGCTGACGGCATCAGCATCAGCGTTCCTGGCCTGTCCATCAATATTGGTTCGCGCGATAACCGCGGCTACTACTGGGACGGGTATGACTGGCGCTCTCCATACTGGTGGCAGCACCGTAACGAGTACTATGGTCACCGCAACGACCGTGGCTACTATTGGGACGGTGGCCGCTGGCGCGACGGCGGTTGGTGGAATAATCACCGCAACGACCGTCCGGGCCCTCGTCCAGATTTCCACTGTGGCCCTAACTACGGTCACGGCGGTCCTGGTGGCCCAGGCCCAGATCGCGGTCACGGTGGTGGTGGTGGTGGTTACGGCGGCGGTGGTGGTCAGGGCGGTGGCGGTGGTCACGGCGGTGGCGGTGGTCACGGCGGCGGTGGTGGCCAAGGCGGCCAAGGCGGCGGAGGTGGTCAGTACCGTCCTCCTCAGGGCGGACCTGGCGGCAATAACCACTAATCGCCTTATGACCCTCGCGCACTGCGTAGTGTGAAAGATTACAATAATCCGTAGCCTCTTAAAGGTTACGGATTTTTTATTTATAGAAGGTCGTTTTAGCAAGGGAAAAATTACGCTTGTGTCAATAAATCACTCAAACCTTAGAGTAAAATAGCGTCCTTAGAACCCACTTTTTTCAGTTAATTAACGCCGGTGATCCCTCTAGGTTCTCGCCAGATTGGGAAAAGTTTAGGGAAGCCATCAATGTGCAAAGGGGAACCAGCATCACGATATCCCCATCGTCTGAGCAAGGTCCTTGTACTAAACCTTGTACACTCGGCGTAACAGGGTAAATTATCTTTATCAAGCATTGAGTTTAATGCATTTAAATAGGCAATATCACTCACGCTATTTAACACATATAAAACAGGCATGCTTTGTGAACTATTAATAAAGATTTAAGATAAGACATAGACTCTAAAATTCATCTCATCAATGGATGATAAACAATGCCAATCTCATTTGCTAAGCTAATTGCATGCTTTGCATTTTTTACTCCCATTTTTTTTACGATATTTGCCATATGAAACTTAACAGTACTAACGGTAATTATTAAAATTCTTGCCACTTCAGCATAGGTTTTTCCTGTACTGCTCCAGTAAAGTATTTCAGCCTCACGGGTGGAAAGTATATTTTTTGTTACTTGCCTTTCCTCTTGGTAGCTTTCGAGTAGCATTTCGTGGATGTAAATCAACAGCCCTTGAATTTCATCTCTATACTTAAAGATGACTTTATCTATATAAGGTATTAATAGTTTATCTATATACAATACTAATGTGGCCAAGCAATTTTTATGATCGTGGAGTACAAAAGCATGGCCGCGAATAATATCATAATTTTTTATTGCATCAATAAGCCTTCTAACCGTCCACTGAGAGTTGATTCCCAAGTTTTCATCCCACCCAAAAGACGAGATGCGATTAAGTGCATTGATAATGACAGGATCAATATTTTGATATTTATTAGAAAGATAATTATCAATAATCCCACTTGGGAAGTTACTGATAATTAACATCTCATCCATATCCCTCTTATTCATCACACCATAGACATAACTTATTTCACCATATTTAACCAATCGTCTTTCTAAAGACATCTTGATGTGAGCATTTTTCTCAGAATTTGAATAAAAACATTTACTCATTGATGTCCTAATCCTTTTTAATAGCGAAATTGAGTTCCAACATCTTAAAAGCACTAAAAAAAGGTGTCAATGTGAGGATAACGTTTACCAACAGACCAGCTCCGCTGTTTTTACCATAAAAAGCAGGTTTCATATTCACTTTAATACAAAAAAAGACACTTCACAGTGCCCTCTTTTTTAATTCGTTTAACTCCCAATCTTTATTTCAGCATACCGATCAGCAGATAACCGTTCAGGGCTATGACGATCGCCACGATAACGCGTCCGGCCCACTGCATGGCCTTTGAGTTGACCATATCGCCCATCAGCTCGCGATTGCCGGTAAATGCCAGCAGCGGCAGCAAGGCTAGTGCAATACCAAAGCTCAGCAATACCTGACTCATCACCAGTATTTTTGTGGCGTCCATTCCAAGCAGAATAACGATAAACGATGGCGCCATTGTCACCGCGCGACGTACCCACAGAGGAATATAAAACTTCACAAATCCCTGCATCACCACCTGCCCCGCCAGTGTACCCACCACGGTAGATGAAAGT
Organism: Rouxiella sp. S1S-2; assembly: GCF_009208105.1. Lineage (NCBI taxonomy): Bacteria > Pseudomonadati > Pseudomonadota > Gammaproteobacteria > Enterobacterales > Yersiniaceae > Rouxiella > Rouxiella sp. S1S-2. Next base: position 1,597,206 of record NZ_WFKL01000001.1, on the reverse strand, counting down.
CCCGCTGCAACCAGGCTCAGTCCAAACGTCGTTGCCGCCGCGTGTCCTAATAAAGGTGTTAGGGTTAGATAGGCGTCTTCAAGCTCGCTAATCCCTTTATGTCCGCTGAAGTGAAACGCCGCCGCCGCCGTTGCCATCATCGCCAAATTAACGAAACCTGCAATGGTCATGGCAATCGCCACGTCGAGCTTGGTCGCAGAATAGCGCTGCTCTTTAGAGGATTTGCTTGAGCGCTGCGTGAGGGAAGAGTGCAGATAAATAACGTGCGGCATAATCGTTGCGCCAAGCACGCCGGCGGCAAGATACACGGCGTTGCTGTCCGGCAGACTCGGGGTCAGCATGCCTTTACCCAGCTCGAGCATTTTGGGTTGAGAGAAAAACAGTTCGACAAGATAGGCCGCCGCCACAAACAACAGCAAACCGCCAATCACCAGTTCCAGTGGTTTTTGACCCCGCTTTTGCAGGCCGAGAATAATAAAGGTCGCAATACCGGTCAGCACCGCCCCTTGCAGCAGGGACACACCCAGAAGTAGTTTAAATCCAATGGCCGCGCCGATAAACTCGGCCAAATCAGTTGCCATTGCAATAATTTCGGCCTGAACCCAATAAGCCCAAACGGCGGGCCGGGGAAAGCGGTCGCGAATGTGTTCGGCCAGATTCTTGCCGGTAGCTATGCCTAATTTGGCAGACATCAGCTGAATCAGCATCGCCATCACGTTTGCCCAAACCACCACCCACAGCAGTTGATAGCCGTACGAGGCTCCTGCCTGAATATTGGTCGCAAAGTTACCCGGATCGATGTAGCCAATGGCGGCAATGAAAGCAGGCCCCATTAAAGAAAGCTTTATCTTCCTGGAAGAACGGCGGGAGGACTCAGCTCGGCTATTCAACATATCAGTTAACCCTTACATTTATTGCGCTTATAGAGATAATAAACAATTGAGAATGATTATCAAGCGCATTTAGATAGACCTTGGTTATTTCTCTGATAGGGAACAAGCAGCTAAGTAAAACAGACAGGTTTCATGCGTTAGAAGCCAAAAGAACCAATGATGACTCGCTTTCCTAATACAGACTTTTTAGAATACTCGGGACGTACTACGGCTTTTAATAAACCTAGCACAATAAATCCAACTATGCGTCGTTTTCTTAACATCTTCACTTTTCGTGTTATGTTGCTGGAAATGTTGCTTTTTATCAGCTTAATTCCTATATTTGCAATAGATATCACATTTTTTATGTACGTGTTACATAAAATGTCCGTCGAAATATTGCCTGCCTCAAATTTGGAGCACACATGTCCCGAATACTGCACTTTGTATTAGCATTAGCCGTTGTCGCAGTACTGGCCTTACTGGTGAGTCGTGATCGTAAAAATATTCGTTTACGTTTCGTTGTTCAGTTATTGGTCATTGAAGTCTTATTAGCCTATTTCTTCCTTAATTCAGAAATTGGATTAGGTTTTGTAAAAGGTTTCTCAGACTTGTTTGAAAAGCTTTTGAAATTCGCAGCAGAAGGGACAGGTTTCGTATTTGGAGGCATGAACGAAAAAGGATTAGCGTTCTTCTTCCTCAATGTACTGTGCCCAATCGTCTTTATCTCTGCACTGATTGGTATTCTGCAGCATGTCCGCATTCTGCCGGTAGTTATCCGCATAATCGGTACTATTTTGTCTAAAATCAATGGTATGGGAAAACTGGAATCCTTTAATGCCGTGAGCTCGCTGATCCTTGGTCAGTCAGAAAACTTTATCGCGTATAAAGATATTCTGGGCAAAATGTCTGAAAAACGCATGTACACCATGGCCGCAACGGCAATGTCGACAGTTTCAATGTCGATTGTCGGTGCTTACATGACCATGTTGGAACCTAAGTTCGTTGTTGCGGCGCTGATCCTGAATATGTTCAGTACCTTCATCGTTCTTTCACTGATCAACCCTTATAAGGTTGAGGGTGAAGAAGACCTGCAAATGACCAATGCACACGCAGGACAGAGCTTCTTTGAAATGCTGGGTGAATATATCCTGGCCGGTTTCAAAGTAGCAATTATCGTTGCAGCCATGCTGATCGGCTTTATTGCGCTGATCTCTTGCCTGAACGCCCTGTTTGATACTGTGTTTGGCATCAGCTTCCAGGGTGTGCTTGGTTATGTCTTCTATCCGTTCGCATGGGTGATGGGTGTTCCAAGCCACGAAGCGCTGCAGGTTGGCAGCATCATGGCCACCAAGCTGGTTTCCAACGAGTTCGTTGCGATGCTTGATTTGCAGAAAGTCGCTCACGATCTGTCACCGCGCGGCGTCGGTATTCTGTCGGTGTTCCTGGTGTCGTTCGCCAACTTCTCGTCGATTGGTATCGTTGCTGGTGCAATCAAGGGCCTGAACGAGCAACAAGGTAACGTGGTCTCTCGCTTCGGCCTGAAACTGCTGTACGGTTCAACGCTGGTGAGCGTGCTGTCTGCGTCTATCGCCGGTCTGGTACTGGCATAACGTTATCGGCAGAAACTGTATGAAAAGGCGCTTCGGCGCCTTTTTTTATGGGCGCAAAATAGCGCTAAGGGAAGTTCTGGAAACTAAAAAGCAGAATATAGAAAAGCAAAAACCCGCCGAAGCGGGTTCTTTAAATTTGGTGGAGATAAGCGGGATCGAACCGCTGACCTCTTGCATGCCATGCAAGCGCTCTCCCAGCTGAGCTATACCCCCACGGGTGTTCCGATTTACTGTCTTCTGCTTACATCTTGGGAAGATGTAAGCGACCAACCTGCTCTGAGAAGAAGATTGGTGGAGATAAGCGGGATCGAACCGCTGACCTCTTGCATGCCATGCAAGCGCTCTCCCAGCTGAGCTATACCCCCGTTCCAGACACATTAAATCTTGTGAACGGGGCGCATAATATGAAACCCCGCCTAGCCTGTCAACGGCTAAATTTGATTATGTAATTAAGCGCTGAAAAAGACGCCAAATACTGGCTGCGAAAGCGATTTTTCACTTACCTTGAACAAAAGATGCGCACACGGCCAACTCTGCCTTATCATTTGAGAGCAAACATTCTCCCGCCACTTAATTGATCCCATTACGCATTTCCCTTACAAACTGTGGCCTCTTTATTAACGAACCGTTAACGAGGTGCTTAAGGCATCTTGTTCTCAGAGAATTCTCATAATAAACTTCAATCGCTTTATAACAATTATCAATCACTATTCGAGCCTACTCATGTCCCTGTATTCACCTAAAGAGATAGCTTCACTCGCCGTTGCGGCCGGTGTGAGCAAAAGTCGTTCGTCCGTAGCCAATTTGCTTATCCTTGGTTTTCTTGCTGGTGCCTTTATCGCTATAGGCTTCCTGCTTGACTTGCATGTTGTAGGGACACTGCCTGCAGCCTGGGGTTCATTTGGCGGCCTGCTGGGCGCGGCAGTCTTCCCGGTTGGTCTGATCCTCACCGTCTTGGCGGGCGGCGAACTGCTGACCGGTAATATGATGACCCTGCCAATGGCCTGGTTTGCACGTCAAATCAGCCTGTTCGCCGTCGTGCGCAACTGGTTCTGGGTGACCGTTGCCAACCTTATCGGCAGCATCGCCGTGGCCTACTTCTTCGGCCATGTTTTGGGTATGACCGAAGGCGTATTTCTGGCAAAAACCGTTGCAACGGCACAGGCTAAGGTCAGCGCTGACTTTATGCATTCGTTCATTTCCGGCGTAGGCTGTAACTGGCTGGTGTGTCTGGCGGTGTGGCTGGCTTTCGCGAGTAAAGAGATGGGTGGCAAAGTTATTGGCATGTGGTTCCCGGTTATGGCGTTCGTCGCCATCGGTTTCCAGCACGTTGTGGCCAACATGTTTATCATTCCGGCCGCCATTTTCGCCGGGGCCCTGAGCTGGTCACAGTACTTCCCTAACTTTGTAGCGGTATTCCTGGGCAATGCGGTGGGCGGTGCTGGATTCGTAGGCCTGATGTACTTTATGGCTTACCGTCCAACGGCGGCATCAGCAGAGTCGACTTCTCAGTCTCGCTAAACACTTTTGAAGATTGATTAAAAAAGGCCAGTGGATCGCTCCACTGGCCTTTTGTCTATCTGGCGTTTAAGGCCAGATTAGGTGTGATAATGAGCAGGACTTAAGCCTGAGCTTCTCGCTCGGCGATGTAAACCAACGCCTTGTCGATGCGAGAAAGTGTGCGGCTCTGACCGATAGCGTGCACGGTAACGTCCATGCCCGGAGACATGCCTGCGCCGGTAACGGCAACGCGCAGTGGCATACCCACTTTGCCCATGCCCACACCTAATTCGTCTGCGGTGCCCTGAATCGCGTTATGCACGTTTTCAGGTGTCCAGGCAGTGATGGCCGCAAGATTGGCACGCACGGCTTCCAGAGGCTGACGTGCAACGGGACGCAAATGTTTTTTAGCTGCGGCTTCGTCAAACTCGCTAAAATCCTGATAGAAGTAGTGGCAAGATTCAGCCATTTCTTTCAAGGTCTTACAGCGCTCACCCAGCAGTTTTACCAGGTCGGCAAGTTCAGGACCGTTGCGGGTCTCGATGCCCTGCTGTTCAATGTGCCACTGCAAATGGGTAGCAACGTACTCCGGCGGCAGGGAGTTAATATAATGATGGTTCAGCCACTGCAGCTTTTCAGTGTTGAAGGCGCTGGCAGACTTGCTGACGTTGTCGAGGCTGAACATCGCCTTCATTTCGTCAACGCTGAAGATTTCCTGATCGCCGTGTGACCATCCCAAACGCACCAGGTAGTTCAGCAGCGCTTCAGGCAGATAGCCGTCGTCGCGATACTGCATAACACCCACTGCGCCGTGACGCTTGGACAGCTTTTTACCGTCATCACCCAAAATCATCGAGACGTGTGCGTAAATTGGCACCGGCGCGCCCAGCGCTTTGAGGATGTTAATCTGACGCGGCGTGTTGTTGATGTGGTCTTCACCACGAATAACGTGGGTGATTTCCATATCCCAGTCATCGATAACGACGCAGAAGTTATACGTTGGGGCACCATCAGTACGGCGAATAATCAGATCGTCTAGCTCAAGGTTGCTGAATTCGATCGGGCCACGGATTTGGTCGTCGAAAATAACAGAACCTTCCTGCGGGTTGCGAAAACGCACTACGCATGGCTCATCGTCGGCATGATGCTCATGGCTATCGCGGCAGCGACCGTCGTAGCGAGGCTTTTCATTATTCGCCATTTGCTCTTCACGCAGCGCTTCGAGACGCTCTTTAGAGCAGTAACACTTATAGGCCGTGCCATTTTCCAGCATCTGATCGATAACGGCGTTATAACGGTCAAAGCGTTTGGTCTGGAAGTACGGACCTTCATCCCAATCAAGATTCAGCCAGTTCATGCCATCCATAATCGCATCGATTGCCGCCTGAGTGGAGCGCTCCAGATCGGTATCTTCTATACGTAACACAAACTCTCCGCCCAGATTGCGCGCATAAAGCCAGGAGTAAAGTGCTGTACGAGCGCCGCCAACGTGCAAATAGCCGGTTGGACTGGGAGCAAAACGGGTTTTGATTTTCATCGGGAAAGCAGCCTTAACTATGTTTCAAATAGATGTCGCGTTAAAACGTGACACTCATAATACGATACTTAACGTAAATAGAAGTGCGGCAAGGCCGCTGCATCTTCATATACGAAGGGTATAAAGTGGGCTCATTCTACCACCCTGCACTGGATCCTCAACGTTGATAGGTGGAAAGATAGCAATATCCTTCCACATTCGTTGGGGATAGCGCGAATTGAATGCAACCGGCAGCGGGTTAATTTCTGTGATAAACGGCTTTTTCAGGTCGTTGATGCATAAAGAATAGACCGGATTGCATAATTTTTTGGCGTCTTGTCTAGTTTTACGCCGAACAGTCATTTTTGTTTTTAAAAACCGTTGACTCAATTCGAACTATCCCTATAATGCGACTCCATCACGACGGGGCGATTAGCTCAGTTGGTAGAGCATCTCCTTTACACGGAGGGGGTCGGCGGTTCGAACCCGTCATCGCCCACCACTCATTACGAGTGACCGCGTTGTGATAAGCCATCTTATGATGGGCGATTAGCTCAGTTGGTAGAGCATCTCCTTTACACGGAGGGGGTCGGCGGTTCGAACCCGTCATCGCCCACCACTCTTATGAGTGATGGTGCAGTAAGAAGAAATGAGAAATGGGCGATTAGCTCAGTTGGTAGAGCATCTCCTTTACACGGAGGGGGTCGGCGGTTCGAACCCGTCATCGCCCACCATTTCTCGGTAATCTTCTTACGAAACAGTTTTCAGAAGTGGGCGATTAGCTCAGTTGGTAGAGCATCTCCTTTACACGGAGGGGGTCGGCGGTTCGAACCCGTCATCGCCCACCACTTCTGATAAGCAGTTAAGCAGTAAAAGCCACTAAACAGTGGGCCGTTAGCTCAGTTGGTAGAGCAGTTGACTTTTAATCAATTGGTCGCAGGTTCGAATCCCGCACGGCCCACCACTTAGTAAGAAAAAAGCGCCTAACGGGCGTTTTTTGCGTTTCAGCGATACTGAAAATTTTGCTCGCTCAAAACCCACAAATTCCGCTAGCCGCGTGGGTGAGAAGCTGCGTTCAGGTTCGAGCCGAGCGAAGCGAGACGACAACGCACTCGCGTTGCCCGAAGGGTGAGGCCAAAGGCCGAATCAATCCCGCACGGCCCACCATTTAGTAAGAAAAAAGCGCCTAACGGGCGTTTTTTGCGTTTCAGCGATACTGAAAATTTTGCTCGCTCAAAACCCACAAATTCCGCTAGCCGCGTGGGTGAGAAGCTGCGTTCAGGTTCGAGCCGAGCGAAGCGAGACGACAACGCACTCGCGTTGCCCGAAGGGTGAGGCCAAAGGCCGAATCAATCCCGCACGGCCCACCACTTAGTAAGAAAAAAGCGCCTAACGGGCGTTTTTTGCGTTTCAGCGACACTGAAAATTTTGCTCGCTCAAAACCCACAAATTCCGCTAGCCGCGTGGGTGAGAAGCTGCGTTCAGGTTCGAGCCGAGCGAAGCGAGACGACAACGCACTCGCGTTGCCCGAAGGGTGAGAAAATATTTCGTGCTCAGCCGCAGAATATAACGCCGGATTTTATGCCAAACACCGCCCTCTTAACTCTCCCTGCCCTGACCCAAAGTCTCATAAACACTGGGCTGCTTATTAACCAAAAAGTCCCCTTTCCATAAGTAAATCCTTTCAACAAAAACGGCTTTTCGTGACCCACCATACATTTGGCTTATATTTCACCAAATAGCTCAATTTACCACCACTAAACCGCTTTACTAAACCGGTTTACTTTGATATCAACCTGTAATGAGCCGTAAAGATGCATGTGGATCTCTTCTCGGATCCGGGCGAAAACCACGTAATCGAACATTTCTATTTTCAATCCCTGAGGTGAAATAAACACCTCGTTCAGGAGAAAGCAGTATGAGCAAACGCGTATTGTTGTTAGGTGAAAGCTGGGTAAGTTCGGCCACCCATTACAAAGGATTTGATCAGTTTGGCAGTGTGACTTTTCATCTCGGCGCTGAACCGTTAGTAAAAGCGCTGGAAAATACTGAATTTGAACTGACTTATATGCCGGCTCACGAGGTGGTCGAAAAGCTGCCGTTTGATATGGAAGGCCTCAAAGCCTACGACGCAATTATTTTATCCGATATCGGCGCCAACTCTCTGCTGCTGCCCCCTGCGGTTTGGATGCACAGCAAACCGATGCCCAATCGCCTGAAGCTTTTGCGCCAATGGACCGCAGAGGGCGGCGGCCTGATGATGATTGGCGGTTATTTCTCTTTCCAGGGAATCGACGGCAAAGCGCGCTGGCGCAATACGCCGGTTGAAGATGCACTGCCGGTCACCTGCCTGCCGTATGACGACCGCCTTGAGATCCCTGAAGGATTTTCGGCAAAAATCACCGCCCCGCAGGATCACCCTATTCTCAACGGCATTACCGGCCAGTGGCCATTGCTGCTCGGCGCAAACGAAGTATTGCTAAAAGAAGGCGCTGAAGTGCTTGCCACACTGCCTGACGACGAAGGCGGTCACCCGCTGCTGGTGAGCGGCACCTATGGCGAAGGCCGTTCGTTAGTTTGGACTTCCGATATTGGCCCACACTGGGTACCCGGAGAGTTCATTCAATGGCCCGGCTACGACCAGCTGTGGAAAAACTGCCTGAGCTGGCTCACCCGGCTTGAAGACGCCTGATAACTGAGGGGATTGCGCATGAGTCAGCCCTACGTTCAGGCCAAACATATCACCAAACGCTTTGGCGCCCTGACTGCACTTAACGATATTAATATTGATATCTATGCCGGGGAAGTGTTGGCGTTGCTCGGCGATAACGGTGCCGGAAAGTCTACTTTCACCAAAGTGCTGGCCGGTGCCTACCCAGCGACGGAAGGCCAACTGCTGGTTGCGGGGAAACCCGCAGTATTTTCCTCACCGAAAGAGGCGGCAGACAGCGGTATTGCGACAATTTTTCAAGAGCTTGCACTGTCTGAAAATCTGTCGATAGCCGAAAATGTGTTTCTTGGCCGTGAGCTTAAACGCCACTTTTTGGGCATTCCTTTTTTACGCCAACAGGCAATGCAGACCCGCGTTGCAGAGTTGCTGCTCGAACTTGAAGCCCATATCACCGATCCTCAGGCGCCGGTGGGCAGCCTTTCTGGCGGTCAACGTCAGGCGGTCGCGATTTGCCGCGCGCTGAACCTCAATGCTCGCCTGGTGATTATGGATGAGCCAACGGCAGCGCTCGCGGTGGCAGAAACGCGCAAGGTATTGTCTCTGACCCGCAAGCTGGCAGAGCGAGGCTGCGCCGTCGTATTGATAAGTCACAATATTTCTGACGTCTTCGACGTTGCCGACCGCATGGTGGTATTCCGCCGCGGCCGAAAAATCGCCGAACGACGTCGTTTGGACACCACTCCCGAAGAAATTGTTTCGTTAATCACGGGCGCTCATCCCGACGCGCGGGCGTTCGATGCTGTCACTGTTTAGCCGCGTTTATCCCTTTACCGATGGTGGAACCGTTATGTTAAAGACTTCACTGATAGCAAAGACGCTCACAGCAACGTTAGTCGCTTCGGCGCTGATGGCAACGAGTGCCGCAGGTGCCTGGGCTGCTGACCAACCCAAAGTGGCGTTTGTGCCCCAGATAGTCGGTATTCCTTACTTCAAGGCAATGCAGGACGGCGGAGAACGCGCGGCCAAACAGTTTGGCGTGGATTTTATCTATTCCGGCCCGGTTGATACCAACCCGATGGACCAGTTACAAATTGTTCAAAATCTGATTGCTCAGGGCGTTAACGCAATTTCCGTCAGTGTGCTCGACGCGTCAAGCATTGCGCCGGTAGTGGCTCAGGCCAAAGCTAAAAATATCAAACTGTTCACCAGTGACAGCGATGCCCCAGACAGTGGCCGAGCGGTGTATGTCGCCCAGGCTACGGACGAGGGACTCGGCGACACCATTATCGATCAAATGGTCGACCGCGTCGGTGACCACGCCACCATTGGCATTGTTTCAGGTGAAGCAACCGCCTCTAACCTCAATGCCTGGATAAGCTTTATGCAAAAACGGGTGAAAGAAAAATATCCAAATGTCACTCTGTTGAAACCGCAGTTCGCCGGCGGCACTGCCAGTCGTGCTGCACAAATATCCACAGACCTGATGTCCTCACATCCGGATCTTAAAGGCATTATTGCCGTCGCTTCAACCACCTGTCCGGGCGTGGCGCAGGCCATCGAAACGGCTGACAAAATTGGCAAAGTGATAGGCGCCGGATATTGCAGTCCAAACACCGCACGTTCGTATCTTAAGAGCGGATCCTTTGGCTACTCCGTGCTGTGGGATCCAGAAAAACTCGGTTATTTAACCGTTTGGGCCGGAAAACAGCTTATCGACGGTAAAAGTTTCAGCGCCGAAAACCACGTTCCTGGACTGGATCAGTCGGTTAAATATGACGCCAAAACCGGCGTGCTGCTGCTGGGTTCCCCGGCGGTCTTTACCGCGAAAAACGTCGATCAGTTCCATTTCTGATCCCCGTTTAACGCTGAATAATTCAATTTTATTCAACGGAGAGCACAACGCTGTGGCAAACCCATTGAGCCTTAAATCGATAATTTCGTTATCCGGGCGCGAGATAACGCTGGCCGCAGTGTGCATTCTGGCCATGGTCATTTTCACACTGGCCTCGCCCTATTTCGCCACGGTGGATAATTTAACCACCGTGATGCGAAACAGCGTAGAGCTGCTGTTGATAGGCCTTGGAATGACGCTGCTGCTGGCCATGGGCGGCGTCGATGTTTCAGTCGGCGTGGTCATGGGTCTGGCGGCCATTGGCGTCGGACAACTGCTAAATACTCCGCTTAACCCAACGCTGACGGCGCTGGCGGGTCCGGTTATCGGCATTATTGCCGGATTGATTACCGCCTGTGTGGTGGTACTGGGCAGGATCCCGCCGATTGTCGGCACGCTTGGCTTATATGGCGTCTACCGCACGGCGGTGTTTGCCCTGCTGGGCGGCCAGTGGCTTTCAGGCCTGCCCTCAACGCTGACCCACCAGCTGGGTAAACACCTGCTGGGGCTGCCGGTAACCGCGTGGGTCATTATTCTAGCCTATCTGCTGGTGTGGATTGCACTGCGCCGCACGCCGTTCGGCCCGCATCTTTTGGCGATTGGCCACTCGCCCGACAAGGCACGATTGTCCGGTATCGCCGTCGTTCGCGTCAGATTTGCCACCTTTATCATCAGCGGGGCGCTGTGCGGTTTAGCCGCCACCTTCTATGTTGCCACCTATCGCAACGTAGAGATGACCATCGGCAGCACGCTGGCGCTGGAGGCCATCGCCGCCGTGGTACTGGGGGGAACCGGCATTATGGGCGGACACTGCAGCCTGCTCGGCACGGTGCTTGGCGTTTTCCTGCTGCGTATTTTGCAAAACGGCCTGTTGCTGATTGGCGTGCCTTCTCTCTGGCAGACGGTGGTGACCGGTGCGCTGCTGCTGTTGGTGTTAATTGCGGAGGTTGCCACGGGACGGCTTAAATATCACTCGTGGTTCAGACGGCCTAAAAGTGTGTCAGGACTTGGGGGGCATTCATCATGAAGTCTGCGGTAAATTTCGGCCTGGCGCGCTGGTGTCAGAAAAATTTGGTGTTGAGCATTCTGGCCGCGCTGTGGCTAGTGCTGGCGCTGGTTATCCTCGTGGCCCAGCCCTCTATTCTCTCCGGCGCGACGTTGAGCAGTATTCTACAGTTCGCCACCCTGCTGGCGCTGGTCTCTCTCGGTCAGGCGCTGGTGGTGCTGTGCGGCGGAGCGGGTATCGATCTTTCCGTCGGCGGCAATGTCTCACTTTCGGCGATCGTCGGCATTATGAGCCTGCAGGCTGGACTTCCTCCCATGCTGCTGCCGGTGGTTTGCCTGCTGTGCGGCGGCTTGCTCGGTGCGCTGAACGGCATTCTGGTCGCCAGGCTGCGCATTTATCCGCTCATCGTCACGCTGGGAACCTTTTATCTGTACTCCGGGTTGGCGCTTTGTTTAACCGACGGTTCGGCGCAGTCAGGCGTGCCCGATTGGGCTTTGCCTTGGGGTCGCGGCATGCTCGGCGATATTCCGCTGCCATTTTTGACCTTAGTTATCCCCGCGTTTGTGATTGTCGCTGTCATTCTTTCATTCACTAGTTGGGGTCGCTGGATTTACGCCATGGGGTTTAATGAAAACTCTGCGCGACTGGTTGGAATTCCGGTGGATAAAGTACGCATCCTGCTTTACAGCCTGTGCGGCCTGCTGGCCGGTGCTGCCGGGTTTGTTTCCCTCTCATGGCTCGGCAGCGGCAGGCCCGATGCCGGCGTCAATCTTGAACTTGAATCCCTGACCGCCGCACTGCTGGGCGGCATGGCAATCTTTGGTGGCAAAGGTGGCGTCAGCGGTGTTTTCGCCGCTGTGCTGCTGCTGGTCGCCTTGAAAACCAGCATGTTGCAGTTTGGAATCAACAGCGTATGGCAGGTTGGCGTAGTTGGCCTGTTACTGATTGCCGTACTGCTGGCCGATCGTCTTTCATCCCGCGTATCGCAAACTAACGGAGCCCGATAATGCGCCTTTCAGAGAAAATTTCTGCTCATATTGAAGCGAATCAACAGCGCATCGTCGATACGCTGTGCGACATTTTGTCTTTCCCGTCGATTGTGCTGGTGGACCCTACTCAGGCAGGGCCTGGAGAGCGTGACTGCCAGCTCTATTTGCAAAAACGCCTTGAAAAACTGGGCATGACCACTGACCTGTGGGATCCGGATGGTCCGGCGCTGTATGAAAAATACAAAGGCAGGCCGGGCGCTAACAAAGGCAGAACCTTTGAAGGCAGGCCGAATCTGGGTGGCACCTTAAAAGGCACCGGCGGCGGTAAGTCAATCATGCTGACGGGGCATATCGATGTCGTTCCGCCCGGTGCACGTGCACATTGGAACACCGATCCCTTCTTGCCACAGGTGATTGATCAACAAGTCTTTGGCCGAGGCGCGGTTGACATGAAAGGCGGCGTCGCCTGCATGCTGATGGCAGTAGAGTTTTTGCAAGAACTGGGCATCGAACATGCCGGAGACATCGTGTTTACCACCGTTGTTGACGAAGAAATTGGTGGCATGGGATCGCTGGCGATGGTTGACCGTGGATTTAAGGCCGATGCCGGTATCATGACCGAACCGAGTGCTAATCGGATTGCCCCTCTTTGCCACGGAATATTGTGGGGCAAAATTCTGGTCAACGGCGTGGGAGGCCATGCGGAACTGATGCCTAACTCATGGGACAGTACCGGGCCGGTGGATGCGGTACAGCTTTGCCGCCAGATTATGGACGGCATAGATATCATCAACCGCCGCTGGCAGTTTGATCCGAAGAAAAATCATCCCCTGATGGAGCTGCCGAACCAGATTTTGGTCACGCAGTTGAAAGTGGGAGAACATCCGTCATCGACGGCGGGCTATGGCGAAATCATCATTGATGTGCAGTATCTGCCGTCTGAAAAAGACTCGTTTGGACTTGGTGGACATGTGAAGCGTGAGGTAGAAGAGCACCTGGCGAACATCTGCCTTGCCGATCCTTACCTTCGCCAGCATCCGGCCAAAATGGAGTGGATCCTCGACGCGGACTGTGCAGAAATCCCTGCCGATCATCCGTTTGTGCAAACTTTCCAGCAGGCCGTGATTGAGGCCGATCTGTCTCCGGCATTGTCTGGTTTTGGTGCGCACAGCGATATTGGTTTACCCACCGGTTTAGGCAACACGCCGACGGTAAACTTTGGTCCCGGCGATCCGGCGCAGTCGCACCAGCCGAACGAGCGTGTGCCGGTCATTGATCTGGTGAACTGCACTAAGGCCATCGCCATCGCCATCGAGAAGTGGTGTAAATAGTTGGCTTAAAACGGAGGGGTGATGTCATTTAAGATGTGAGGATAAAGGTAAGTGCAGATACGGGCATGGTTGCAATCTATGACGATCCTTTAGTCGGCCGTGGCTATGACCCGATTCTGCTGGCACGCAATGCGTCTCAACTGCCCGCTAAAAACGTTACAGATATCATTTGAGACTTAAAAAGGGCTGACACTGCTTTACTCTGCGGGCTTTACTATACAGTCTGACGATTGAACCTTGAGGCAAAAGGATATGAAACCGAGACTCAGCTTTGCGGTGCTTTTTATCTTCATCACGTTCGGCGCGATGGCAAAAGAAAGGATCCATTTAAAATCAGCGCTCGCGCACCCTGGCGGCTTTCACAGCCACAATAGATTCGCGGATACCGCAGAAACGCCGGATGAAAACATACGGGAAGACCATCACAAAACGGGTCACATTACATCCTGACAGCAAGCCTCAGAGCTAATAATCAACGGATAAAAAACCAGTCTTAAGGGTGAAGTAAAATCTTTACCCTAGTTTATAAACACGACCTTTCCCTGCAAGGCAGGATTATCACTCTCATCTTTGAGATTCACCCCAGACAGTTGGCGATGGAATGCCTGCTCCAGTAGCCAGGCGAGCTTAAACGCCGCCTGAGGATAGTCCAGCCCTTCGGGACGTACGTTTGAAATGCAATTTCTCTCTGACTCCATACGCCGAATGTGTGGCCCCCAAGTCATGTAGATGCCCAGGCTGTCGGGCGATGAAAGACCGGGACGCTCACCGATTAAAATAGCGACCGCTTTGGCTTTCATTGACTCGGCAATGTCATCACCCATCGCAACGCGAGACTGATGTGCCAATATCACCGGCCCTACCTTTAGGTTTAGCTGATCAAGATAAGGCAACACCGCCTTAATCAAGGGCACGGCCTGCCGGTGAACGGCCTTTGATGATAGACCATCAGCCACCACCAGCACTAAATCTGCCGGCTCATGAGGCAGGGACTGTAAAAAATCTCGACTGTCAGAGGACAGTCTGCGCCCCAGGTCAGGACGACAAAGGTAGGTAGTGCGATCGGCCGCCGCGCTTTCAACGCGCAGGGTCTTCAGGCCCAAGGCGTGAAGTTCAGGTTCTAGCTCCTCACTGTGAAAAGGCTGATGTACCGCGTCCCGCGCCTGTGCGTGAGCCAAACCAAAACGCAGAACTTCGTCGGTTGGCAAACTTGCACCCGTGCGGCCTAATGCAATTCTGGCCGCGGTAAATTTGCGCAATGTTTCCCACGGATTGGCATGCACCAACTGCAGCGCCTGCTTTTCTTCCTCTTTGCTCATTATTGGACTCCCAACTGCGGAAGTTGGCTGAGCAACGGGTGTGATGCCCGTGCATCTCGCAGCCTGCCTACCTCATCGATTATTTTCATTTTCTCGAGCCACACAGCAAACTCCGGCGCATGTTTCAGGCCCAGCAGCTCGCGAATGTACAGCGCATCGTGAAATGAAGTGCTCTGATAATTCAGCATAATGTCGTCGGCGCCGGGCACGCCAATCAGAAAAGTCAGACCCGCCGCGCCCAGTAGAGTCAGCAGGGTATCCATGTCGTCCTGATCCGCCTCGGCGTGGTTGGTATAACACACGTCGCAACCCAGCGGCACACCCAGCAGCTTGCCGCAAAAATGGTCTTCAAGACCGGCACGAATAATCTGCTTACCGTCGTAAAGATATTCCGGGCCGATAAAACCGACCACAGTGTTCACCAAAAGTGGCGAAAATCGACGAGCGATGGCGTAGGCGCGGGCTTCGCAGGTTTGCTGGTCAACGCCAAAATGCGCATTGGCCGAGAGACAGCTGCCCTGTCCGGTCTCAAAATACATCACGTCGTCACCCAGCGTGCCGCGCTTAAGGCTCAGCGCCGCCTGCTGTGCCTCTTCAAGCAGCGCCAGATTGATACCAAAACCGCTGTTGGCCGCCTCACTTCCCGCTATAGACTGAAACACCAGGTCCACCGGGGCACCACGTTCAATAAGCTTTATCGTATTGGTCACGTGGGTCAAAATGCACGACTGGGTCGGGATCTCAAAACGGCTAATGACGTCATCGAGCATGTAGTTGAGATTTTCCAGCAACGGCAGGCTGTCACTGGCCGGATTAATGCCAATGACCGCATCACCTGAGCCATAAAGCAACCCGTCCAGCATGCTGGCCGCGATGCCCTGTAGATTATCGGTTGGATGATTAGGCTGCAAACGCACACTCATGTGCCCAGGCAGTCCAATGGTGTTGCGAAAGCGGGTGATCACTCGGCATTTTTTCGCCACCAAAATCAGGTCCTGATTGCGCATCAGTTTGCTGACTGCCGCCGCCATCTCAGGGGTGATACCTTTCGCAACCCGCGCCAATGCCGCCGAGTCAGTTTTTTCGCTGAGCAACCAGTCTCTAAAATCACCTACGGTAAGATGCGATATTTCCTGAAAAGCCACGGCATCGTGGCTGTCAATAATCAGCCGCGTGACCTCGTCCTCTTCATAGGGAATAAGCACCTGCTGAAGAAAAACGTTTAGTGGCAATTCGGCCAGCGCCATTTTCGCCGCCATCCGCTCTTCTGCACTTTCGGCGGCAATCTCGGCCAGATAGTCACCAGACCGCGCTGGTGATGCCTTGGCCATCAGATCTCGTAAATCACGAAACCGATAGCTGCGATGACTTAAGGTGGTCTGGTACATAGCACTCCCTAAAAACCGTGAATTACCCCACTGCTTCATATACAGCGTAGCTATTTTTCACCACCCAAGCTGTGAGTCATGCTCGACTAAACTTTAGCCGTGCGGGCTACAAAAATAGCATTCCGTCAGAAACGGGACGTCATATGAAATTCAGATAACAAAAGAGAGTATTTTTCATAGGCATGAAATATCGTTCTGCTAGGATAATTCAGTCACGTTATGGAGAGACGACATGAAGCAGAAAAAAATTATCGAATGGATAAAGCAGGACGAGATGCGCATGCAGGCCTTGCAGGCCGCACAAACGCTGAACTTGAATGACTGGTGCCTCGCCGCTGGATTTGTGCGTAATCTGGTGTGGGATCGGCTACACGGACTTGCGCAAAACACTCCGCTTAATGATATTGATGTGATTTATTTCAACCCTGCCAACCTGAGTCCTGAAGCAGACCGCGAATATGAGCAACGGCTAAATGACTTGATCCCCCTGCCGTGGTCAGTGAAAAATCAGGCAAGAATGCACCTGAAATATGGTCGCGAGCCATATACGTCTAGCAGTGATGCCATCAGCTACTGGGTCGAGGTTGAAACCGCCATTGGGGTTAAACTCGACGCTAACAGTCAGTTGGAGCTGGTGGCTCCTTTAGGTATTGAAAGCCTGTTTGGTTACACCATCAGTGCCAATCCTAAGCATGGCCAGCCCGACGTGCTGCTTGCGCGAGCACGCGAAAAAGGCTGGATCCGCCGCTGGCCTGGCTTGAGCGTAAAAATTTAGGTCGAGTGAACGTTTAGGCCAACCCTTTCTCGCTTGTCGGTCAGTGCCTGTGCCTGCTGTTTTACCACCTGCCAAATGGCTAACGCAGCGGGCGTTAAAGAACGATTTTTTCTTTTCACCAACATCAATGCGCGGTTTACCTCGGGTAACAGCGGGCGAATCACCAACTGACTGCCAGAGGGAAGCGGCAGTGCCAGTGCGGGGAATATGCTGATGCCAATCCCCGCTTCCACCATTGGAAACAGCGTTGCTGGGTGGCCTATTTCCTGAATAACCTGAGTTTTTACTGAGAATTCCTCAAGCGCCTTGTCTATCAGTTGACGGCTTCCCGACGAGTAATCTTGCAGCACCAATCGAGCCTCATTCAATGCCGTCCAAGGCACGGAACTCATCTGTGCAAAAGGGTTATCCTCGCGGCACAGCAGCAGGAACGGCTCGTGCAGAATCACTTCCGTATCAAGGTCGGTGCTGTAGCCAGGATCGATGACAATGCCAAAATCCACCTCGGCGTTTCGCACGCTGTTTAATACCAACTGCTGTGATTGATCCCTGAGTAAAATCTGAATATCAGGAAACAGATCGCCACCGCTGGCGATACACTGCGGCATGAGATGGGCAGAAATAGTCTGACTTGAGGCTATGCGTACCCGACCGTTCTGCTCAGTGCCAAAACTGCGCGTGTCCAGCAGCATGGCGTGCAGTTCATCAAGCAGCGGCTCAACGCGGTTTGCCAATCGGCGCCCCGCATCGGTAAGCGCCACCTCTCGCGTGGTGCGGTCAAGCAGTCGCACGCCCATTTCTGACTCTAACTCTTTGATGCTGTGGCTAATTGCCGACTGTCCGAGGCCGATAACCTCGCCGGTGCGGCTAAAACTGCCGTAGCGGGCGACGGCGATAAATACCTTAAGCTGTTTGAGAGAATAATTCATGAAAAAAATTCATTAATGGATTAAATAAATCAATTTTATAATTCTACTCGAAAAGCACAAAATAGCCCCATTGATTACAAAATAATGAGACCGTTATGAAAGTCCTGCGTTTTTTGCCTGATACCTTTACCATGATGCTGGTAGCCACTGTTCTTCTGGCGACCTTCCTGCCAGCGCGCGGCATTTATATTACTGCCTTCAATGACCTGACGATTTTCGCCATCGGCCTGCTGTTCTTTATGCACGGTGCCAAACTGTCGCGCGCCGCAATACTTGAGGGCAGCAACAACTGGCGCCTGCATCTTTGGGTGATGTTCAGCACTTTCATCCTGTTCCCTATCCTTGGCCTGCTGTTCCAGTGGTGGCACCCGGTTGATGTCAGCCCGCAGATTTATTCTGGCTTCGTATACCTGTGCGTTTTGCCTGCCACCGTGCAGTCGGCGATTGCCTTTACCTCAATGGCAGGCGGCAACGTCGCGGCGGCCGTATGCAGCGCCTCGGCTTCTAGCCTGCTGGGTATTTTTGTTTCCCCACTGCTGGTGAGCATGCTGATGCACGTTCAGGGCGATACCGGCAATGGTCTGGAGCAGATGTGGCACATCATTCTGCAACTGCTGGTGCCGTTTATGGCCGGACACCTGCTGCGTCCGCTGATTGGCAAATTTGTCGATAAACATAAAAAGATGATCGGTAAAACTGACAGAACCTCGATTTTGCTGGTGGTTTACACCGCCTTCAGCGAAGCCGTAACGCAGGGGATCTGGCACAAAGTCGGTCTCGGTTCATTCGCATTTATCGTCGTAGTCTGCGTGATTCTGGTGGCGATCGTTATCGTATTTAACACCTACATGGCGCGCTGGATGGGCTTTAATAAGGCGGAGGAAATTACTATTGTCTTCTGCGGTTCTAAAAAGAGTCTGGCAAACGGTATTCCACTGGCCAACATTCTGTTCCCTGTCAGCGCGATTGGGATGATGGTGTTGCCGCTGATGATTTTCCATCAGGTTCAGCTGATGATCTGCGCCGTACTGGCAAAACGCTATCACAATAAGCAGGTAAAACTGGAAAATGAAAAGCGAGAAAAGAGCGATACTGCCGCGCCCGTTCAGGCAAAATTGAATTGATAGAGTGGGTTCAAAAACTAAAAAGCCGGTCAGTAAAATGACCGGCTTTTTTAATGGCGACGTCTTAAATTATTAACGAGTTACTCAGGGTGCGATTTATGACCACCGCGTTTGAGCGGCGTGAGCAAATCCTGCAGTCCTTCAATTTTAATCGCCAGCGCCATTTCCATCAGCATGCCAAGCTTCCCCTCGGGAAACTCACCTTTGCGGGCAAACCACAGCAAATACTCCTCCGGCAGGTCAATCAGCACTCTTCCCTGATATTTGCCAAACGGCATCACAGTATTGGCGATGTCGATTAAATTTTCTTTTTCCACTGTTGTTACCCCCCTTCGCTCTCTCCCAGCAAACGGATCATCTCTTCTTCATCGATAACCTGAATGCCCAGCTCAAGCGCTTTCGCCAACTTGGATCCCGCGGCTTCACCGGCGATCACCATATCGGTTTTTTTAGACACGCTGCCGGTCACTTTTGCGCCCAGCGCCGTTAAACGATCTTTTGCTTCATCGCGTGAGAGGATCGACAGCGAGCCGGTGAGCACCAGCACTTTGCCGGCAAACGGACTGTCGATTTCTTCCGCAATAATGACCTGCGGCGCAGGCCAGTGAACGAAAGTCAGAAGATCGTCAATCACCTTAATGTTGTGCTCTTCGGCCAGGAAGTTGACCACATGTTTTGCCACCACGTCACCCACGTCCTGCACCTGCTTAAGAGAATCAACGTCGGCGGCACGCAGAGCATCAATGCTGCCATAATGCGCCGCCAGATTCGCCGCGGTGGCTTCGCCAACCTCACGAATTCCCAACGCATACAGGAAACGAGCAAAGGTGGTTTCTTTGGCCTTATCTAGCGCCTTTGCCAGATTTTGTGCCGATTTTGGCCCCATTCTGTCCAGACCGGTCATAATACCGGCACTCAGGCGAAACAAATCAGCCGGCGTTTTGACATACTCTTTCTCAACCAGCTGGTCGATAATTTTATCGCCCATGCCGTCAACGTCCAGCGCGCGACGAGAGACAAAGTGTTTGAGCGCCTCTTTACGTTGCGCACCGCAGAACAGGCCACCGGTGCAACGCGCCACCGCCTCGCCTTCTACGCGCTCAACGTCGGAATTACACACCGGACAGTGCGTTGGGAACACGACTTCACGGGCGTCTTCAGGTCGCTGGTCAGCAATAATCCCTACCACCTGCGGAATAACATCACCGGCGCGGCGCACGACAACCGTGTCGCCAATGCGCAGACCCAGACGTTCAATCTCATCGGCGTTGTGCAGCGTGGCGTTACTGACCATGACGCCCGCCACCAGAACCGGTTCAAGACGCGCAACCGGTGTAATCGCCCCCGTACGCCCGACCTGAAACTCGACGTCTTTCACCTGCGTGATTTGCTCTTGGGCAGGAAACTTGAAAGCCGTGGCCCAGCGAGGTGCACGGGCGACAAAGCCCAGCGTCTCCTGCGTTTCAAGAGAATCAATTTTGACCACCACGCCATCTATGTCGAAACCGAGCTGCGCGCGGTCCTGCTCGACCTGGCGATAAAATGCCAGCACTTCATCACTGCCGGTGCAGAGTTTTACACGGTCGCTGACCGGCAATCCCCACTGTTTGAACTGCAGTAAACGCTGCAAATGGCTGGCAGGAAGTGTACCGCCCTCAAGTGCGCCAACGCCGTAACAGAAAAAGGTCAAAGGACGTTTGGCGGTGATACGTGGGTCAAGCTGACGCAGTGAACCGGCAGCGGCGTTGCGCGGATTGGCAAACACTTTTCCGCCCGTGCGGCGCGCTTCGTCATTCAGTGCTTCAAATCCAGGCTGAGGCATAAACACTTCACCGCGCACCTCGAGCCGTGCCGGGATATTGTCACCGGTCAAGCGCAGCGGAATAGCGCGAATAGTACGCACGTTCATGGTGATATTTTCGCCGGTCGTGCCGTCACCGCGCGTGGCGGCTTGCACCAGTTCGCCATTTTCATACAGCAGACTTACGGCCAGACCATCGAGTTTAAGCTCGCAGCAAAAAGTCAGCGCGGTAGAAATTTTAAGCCGGTCCTGAACGCGTTTATAAAACGACAGGAAACTTTCTTCATCAAAAACGTTGTCCAACGACAACATTGGCACCTGATGTTTGACCTGGTCAAAAGCTGAAAGTGGTGCGGCGCCCACGCGTTGGGTGGGTGAATCTGGGGTGATAAGCTCGGGATGTTGTTCTTCGAGTTGGCGAAGCGCGCGCATCAACCGGTCGTATTCGGCGTCGGGAACCTCGGGGGTGTCCAGCACGTGATACTGATATTCATGGTGACGCAGCTGACTGCGTAGTTGATTTATTTGTTGTTGAATTGTGGCCATAGCTCACCATCATGAAGATAAAAAACCCCCGACAGGCGGGGGTTAGTAAGAAGTTTGGCAAATTGTAGCGCATACATAGCGCGTTCGAAGAACTTAGGCAGTGGCTTCCAACACTTCACGGATGCGTGCTTTATACGTTTCGAGCTTCTGCGGCGTAATCATTCGACGCTCGTCGTCCCACACTACAGCCCCTACGTCGTCAGCAATGCGCTGAGCAGACTGAAGCAGCAGTTTGAAGTTCTGATGCGCATCACCAAAGCACGGCACCATCATAAAGAGCGTGATACCCGGCGTTGAGAAATCAGACATATTCTCTGGGTCGAATGAACCCGGCTTCACCATGTTAGCCAGGCTAAACAGCACAGGACCGCTGCCAGCAGGGCTTACGTGGCGATGGAAAATGTTCATCGCGCCAAACTGGAAACCAGCCTGCAATACGCTCTGCAACAATACTTCGCCACCGATTACGCCCCCCTGATGCGCTGCAACGTGCAACACAAGAACGGTTTCTTTCAGTTTTTCTTTAACCGGCAATGCCTCGGGCTCGGCGAGCTCGAAAGCCTGCGGTTCAGCGCGGGCAGCAGGCGCGGCGTCCGCGTGAATTTCGGCCGGAGGAACAGGCGCTGAATGTGCATGAGCATGTTGAGCGTCGTGATGATGCTCAACCGGCACTTCGCGGCGCGGCGCATGTACAGGCTCGGCAGCCGAATACCCGCTTAACAGCGGATCGTCTTGCTGAGCGGCAGAATGCGGCGGCTGAACCGGCGCCTGAGGAGGCACTGGTCGAGGCTGCGGTGCATGCTGCACGGGCTGCTGCTGAGGGGCAGGTGCCTGCGGTGCATGTTTTGGTTCAGCATGCATCGGGGCATATTTCTCAGCTTCGTCATAGCTTCCCAGAGAAGGTTCCTCATGAGGGTGGGCTGCACGCACACGCACTTCACCCACCCCATCAGCGAAATCTTCGCTCGGGGATTGCTCTCGTTCTTTTTTCACTCGTTTAGCTGGACGATCGCGAAAAAGCGAAGAGCGTTCTTTACGGCTGGTCCACAAACCGTGCAATAACAACGCAATTATGGCGATCGCACCAACAACGATTAATATCAGACGCAAGTCCTGCATCATTGCTATCTCTGTTGTTCTTTACCGATAAGGTAATTATTCATTGCCAACGCGGCAAACATTCACCTATCTAACTCTATTTGCCTGAGTTGATAAGTGCAAGTCTGGACACTGTTTTATACTAATAAACATGATTGTTGCATCCTGTTTGACTACTTTTCACTCAACAAGTGCCTAGTCAGTGCAAAATCATATCGATATGATAGCCCAGCCTATTCAATTTAGAGAGAAAATTTCTGTTATGTCGTCATCGGAAGCCAATGGTGTGCACTATTTCACGCAAGGATGGAAATTAATCTCCCTGCCGGGTATTCGTCGTTTTGTCATCATTCCGCTTATCGTCAATATTTTATTGATGGGTGGCGCCTTCTGGTGGCTGTTTACCAAGATGGGTCAGTGGATCCCGTCATTGATGTCACACGTGCCGCAGTGGCTGCGCTGGCTGGACTATCTCATCTGGCCGATTGCGGTCATTTCGGTTTTGCTGGTGTTCAGCTTTTTCTTCAGCACGCTAGCCAATTTGATTGCCGCGCCGTTTAGCGGCCTGTTGGCAGAACAGCTTGAGGCACGCCTGACCGGTAAAACGATCCCCGATGCCGGTATCTGGGGAATAATGAAAGACCTGCCGCGCATCATGAAACGCGAAATGCAAAAGCTTGCCTACTACCTGCCGCGCGCGCTGCTGTTGCTGATACTGCATTTTATTCCCGGCGTGGGGCAAACGCTGGCGCCTGTGCTGTGGTTCTTTTTCAGTGCCTGGATGTTGTCTATTCAGTATTGCGACTACCCTTTTGACAACCACAAGGTCAGTTTCGCCGACATGCGCCGCTCACTGGGTCGCAATAAAATCGACAACCTGCAGTTTGGCGCGCTGGTGAGCATATTTACGCTGGTGCCTGTCCTTAACTTACTTATTCTGCCGGTGGCCGTCTGTGGCGCTACCGCGATGTGGGTCGATCGTTATCGTCACCTCCACCTCGCCGAAACAGGCAGGCCTTAAGGCTTTTGTACTAGAATCAAAACATATTTCATATTCACATATCTTATACTAATTCTTTACTTCACTGGGGAGGGCGTTCGAGTATGCTTTTTACGTTTCCCTCGTAATTTCAAAACATTGTCCCCAAGAAACTTCGACATAAGGTTAAGGACAGGCTATGAGCAAGATCTTTGAAGATAATTCATTAACAATCGGCCATACGCCGCTGGTTCGCCTGAATCGTATTGGCAATGGTCGCATTCTGGCTAAGGTCGAATCACGCAATCCGAGCTTCAGTGTAAAAGACCGCATTGGCGCAAATATGATTTGGGAAGCTGAAAAAAGCGGCATTCTGACTAAAGACATCGAGCTGGTTGAACCGACTAGCGGAAATACCGGCATTGCGCTGGCCTACGTTGCCGCCGCACGCGGATACAAATTGACCCTGACCATGCCTGAAACCATGAGCGTGGAACGCCGCAAACTGCTTAAAGCGCTGGGCGCCAATCTGGTGTTGACAGAAGGTTCCAAGGGGATGAAAGGTGCTATCGCAAAGGCGGAAGAGATTCAGGCCAGTGATCCGGTGCGTTACCTCATTCTGCAGCAGTTCAGCAACCCGGCCAACCCGGCAGTTCACGAAAAAACCACCGGTCCTGAAATTTGGGAAGACACTGACGGTGACGTTGACGTGCTGATCGCGGGCGTAGGCACCGGCGGCACCATCACCGGTACCGGTCGTTATCTGAAAAGTAAAAAAAGCAGCGTGACGCTGGTTGCCGTCGAGCCTACCGATTCACCGGTTATCACCCAAACGTTGGCAGGTCAGGAAGTGAAGCCCGGCCCGCATAAAATTCAGGGCATTGGTGCCGGTTTTATTCCTGGCAACCTGGATTTAGAGCTGGTGGACCGCGTTGAGCTAATTACTAACGACGAATCTATCCAGTACGCACGTCGCCTAATGGAAGAAGAAGGCATTCTTGCCGGTATTTCTTCTGGTGCCGCCGTCGCCGCCGCCGTTAAATTGCAGCAGGAACCCGAGTTTGCCGACAAGACTATCGTGGTCATCCTGCCGTCCTCTGGCGAACGTTATTTAAGTACCGCACTGTTTGCAGATTTGTTTACGGAAAAAGAATTGCAACAATAATGCCACTTCGCTTCAACTGATTAAAAAAGCACCTTAACGGGTGCTTTTTTGTGGCCTACGTCAAAGTTTATAGCACTTCGTGATTGATTTTCACCGCTAGGTTTAGTATTTAACCCATCAATTATTTCGATGCGCAAAATTAATCGCCGAAAGAATTGCTGACTGCTGAATCGATTTACTAATTTGTTACAGCATAGTAAATGGCGGCATAATGGAAACGGAACGGAAAAAGCTTTTACGCAGAGTTAGCAGATTTATCGCTGCGTGCGAATTTTTGTTTTTTCTGTTGCATCGGAGCTTGCGCATGGTCAATAGTCAGGCGCTATCTCATAAGCTAAAGTGGAGTCCTTGGACTAGACTATAGCTCCACAACATTACTTTAAATTAAGTTGGGGAAACATCAATGTTCCAGCAAGAAGTTACTATTACTGCTCCAAATGGTCTGCATACTCGCCCTGCTGCACAGTTTGTCAAAGAAGCCAAAGGCTTCACTTCAGACATCACCGTGACCTCTAACGGTAAAAGCGCCAGCGCCAAGAGCCTGTTCAAACTGCAAACTTTGGGTCTGACTCAGGGTACTGTTGTTACTCTTTCCGCAGAAGGTGAAGACGAGCAGAAAGCCGTCGAACACTTGGTAAAACTGATGGCAGAGCTCGAGTAAGAAGCTTAGTCAGAGAGACTGTTATCAGGACGTTTTTACTCTCTAAGCCAATAACTTATATCCCGTAATAATGTCCTGAACGGTCTCTAAAAGAGTTAACACCAGTCAACAGTAAGGTAGGGTTATGATTTCAGGCATTTTAGTATCTCCCGGTATTGCTTTCGGCAAGGCGTTGTTGCTGAAAGAAGATGAAATTGTCATCGACCGGAAAAAAATCTCTCCTGAGAACGTCAGTCAGGAAGTTGAGCGTTTTCTGTCTGGCCGTGCGAAAGCTTCTGCACAGTTGGAAACGATCAAGACCAAAGCCGGCGAGACCTTCGGTGAAGAGAAAGAAGCCATCTTCGAAGGCCACATCATGTTGTTGGAAGACGAAGAGCTAGAACAAGAAATCATAGCCCTCATCAAAGATGACAAATCCACTGCCGACGCTGCCGCCTACTCCGTTATTGAAGGCCAGGCCAAGGCGCTGGAAGAGCTTGACGATGAATATCTCAAAGAACGTGCGGCCGACGTGCGTGACATCGGTAAACGCTTGCTGAGAAACATCCTGGGCATGCCGATTATCGACTTGGGTACTATCCAGAGCGAAGTTATCCTGGTGGCTACCGACCTGACCCCTTCAGAAACCGCACAGCTGAATCTGAACAAGGTTTTGGGCTTTATCACTGATTTGGGTGGCCGCACTTCACACACCTCAATCATGGCGCGTTCACTGGAATTACCTGCAATTGTAGGCACCAGCGACGTAACCAAACAGGTTAAAAACGATGATTATCTGATTCTTGATGCCGTAAACAATAAAATCTACGTCAACCCGACGCCAGAAATTATTGAGCAGCTGAAAGCAGATCAAAACCAGTACATCAGCGAAAAAGACGAACTGACCAAGCTGAAAGACCTGCCGGCGATTACGCTGGACGGGCATCAGGTGGAAGTTTGCGCAAATATCGGCACTGTGCGTGACGTGGCCGGTGCAGAGCGTAACGGCGCGGAGGGTGTAGGCCTGTACCGCACCGAGTTCCTGTTTATGGACCGCGACAGCCTGCCAACCGAAGAAGAGCAGTTCCAGGCTTATAAAGCCGTGGCTGAGGCCATGGGTTCTCAGGCGGTTATCGTTCGTACCATGGACATCGGTGGCGACAAAGAATTGCCATACATGAACCTGCCGAAAGAAGAAAACCCGTTCCTGGGTTGGCGCGCAATCCGCATCTGTCTGGACCGTAAAGAGATTCTTCACGACCAGTTGCGTGCCATTTTACGTGCTTCCGCCTTCGGCAAACTGCGTATCATGTTCCCAATGATTATTTCCGTTGAGGAAGTACGTGAGTTGAAAGCCGAGCTGGAGCTCTTAAAAGGCCAGTTGCGTGAAGAATCTAAAGCCTTTGACGAGACAATCGAAGTTGGCGTGATGGTGGAAACACCGGCCGCAGCAGTGATTGCTCACCATCTGGCAAAAGAAGTTGATTTCTTCAGTATTGGTACAAACGACCTTACCCAGTATACTCTGGCAGTAGATCGCGGTAATGAACTGATTTCTCATCTTTATAATCCAATGTCCCCGTCAGTTCTTGCACTTATCAAGCAAGTTATTGATGCATCGCATGCCGCAGGAAAATGGACTGGCATGTGTGGAGAGCTAGCAGGTGACGAACGTGCTACACTTCTCTTATTGGGCATGGGTTTAGATGAGTTCAGCATGAGCGCGATCTCGATCCCACGCATCAAGAAAATTATTCGTAATACAAACTTCGAAGATGTGAAAGCGCTGGCAGAAGAGGCTCTGGCCCAACCTACGGCGCAAGAGTTGATGAATTTGGTTAACAAATTCATTGAAGAGAAAACACTCTGCTAATTGCGCGTTGCTGGAAAGCTGCCCAAATTAATGCTTAGGAGAAGATCATGGGTTTGTTCGATAAATTAAAATCATTGGTTTCTGATGATAAGAAAGACGTTGGCACAATAGAAATTTATGCGCCAATTTCTGGTGAGATTGTCAATATTGAAGACGTTCCCGATGTTGTATTTGCTGAAAAAATCGTTGGTGATGGTATTGCTATCAAACCAGCGGGCAACAAAATCGTCGCGCCTGTAGATGGTACCATCGGTAAAATCTTTGAAACTAACCATGCTTTCTCAATCGAATCCGACAGCGGTATTGAGCTGTTTGTTCACTTCGGTATCGACACTGTCGAACTGAAAGGTGAAGGCTTCAAACGCATTGCCGAAGAAGGCCAGCGTGTGAAGAGAGGCGATTTGATTATCGAGTTTGATCTGGCGCTGCTGGAAGAGAAAGCCAAGTCGACCCTGACTCCGGTTGTTATCTCCAACATGGATGAGATTAAAGAGCTGATTAAACTTTCTGGTACTGTAATTGTTGGTGAAACACCCATCATTCGTATCAAAAAGTAATATCATGCAGATAAAAAACGGCGCCTTGAGCGCCGTTTTTTTTTGCCTGTCAGCTTGTTCAGCCGATTGTCAGGCCATACTCAGAGCATAGTCAGACCAGATGTTTCCAGTGTGGAACTTTGAGGTCGATAATAAGCCCCCTGGGTGACCCATTACGCGCTTCAATTTTACCATGGTGCGCTACCATCACTTTCTTGGTGATCGCCAGCCCAAGGCCGTATCCTTTGCCTGAGAGCGGAGACATAACTCTGACGAATGGATCGAAGATGCTCGACAACTTGTCTTCCTCAACGCCCGGCCCCCGATCGGCCACTTCAACGCACAAATAATCCTCTTCGGTTGATAGCGAAACGTTCACCGCGTCTCCGCGTGCCGAAAAACGCAGCGCATTGCGCACCACATTATCAATCGCACGGCGCATCAGCTCGGCGTTGCCCTTGACGGTAAAGTCCTGATCCACAAGGTCGTGACTGTTCAAAACAATATCAACCCCCGGAAGCTGCGCCTCATAGCGCGCATCGTTGACTACTGCCTCAACCAGCCCGTGAAGGTCAAAATACTCCTCGTCCGGCATAGTGCTGTGCTCGGTGCGCGACAGCGCCAACAGCTCGCCGATCATCTTGTCGAGCCGCCCCGCCTCGTGTTCTATTCGCTGCAGTGATGTTTCGACGTTGAGCGGATTTTGCCGCGCCAGCCCAATCGCCAACTGCAGTCGCGCCAGCGGTGAACGCAGTTCATGTGACACGTCGTGCAGCAGCTCTTCGCGGGCTTTTACCAACACCTGCAGACGCTCGGCCATCGAGTCAAAATCGCGGGCCACTTCAGAAAGCTCGTCGTGTCGACGGCCCATCGTCGCAAAAAGCCTTACCGATAAGTCCCCGTCGGAAACACGTCCAAAAGCCTTGCGCATTTGCAGCATCGGACGCGTCAGATTCCAGGCCAGCACGGCGCTGAACAACAGCCCACCGATTCCCCCTATCCATAAAAACGGAGGTGGCATATTGAACACGTGTCTCTCCCTTTTAGGTCGATACTCATCCATCAGTCCATCAACGTTGTAGCGCAGTCTGTAGCCCTGCCCGTTGGGTGCCTGAACGAATTCGACAATTTCGTGAGGGATTTGTCCTGGCTCCAAGTCGTCCAGCGTCTGCCCTTTAACCGGGATCATTGAAGGTTCTACCGAAAACAGACGCCTGTCGTCAGTGGGCCAGTCGGCTATCATGGCATTTAGCGCCGGCAGTCCACCGGTGTGCAACGTCGAAACCGCCGAAGTAATTTGCAGTTTGACGAAGCGACGGGCGATGCTGCTCTCCGGTGGCTCGTGGTGGTAATAGAAGGTAAATACCGCCCACAGCACTTGAGTCATGATGATGAAGGTTAACCAATAACCCAGCAATATCTTCCAAAATAGCCTGCCACGCAGGCGTTTACCTGATTCGATAACCAATGCTTCGCACCGTCTCGATCGTCATTATTTCTCCACCGTTAAGCGAAGCCAATTTTTGACGAATGTTGCTGATATGGACATCAATACTGCGGTCATAGGCTTCACGAGGACGGCCCAATCCTTTTTCGGACAGCTCGTCCTTAGACACCACGCGCTCTGGAGAGCGAAGCAGCAGCTCAAGCAGGTTAAATTCGGACGCGGTCAAGTCAAACGCTACGCCCTGCCATTCGCTGCTGCGGGTGGCAGGATTGAGCGTCAGGTCACCGTAATGAATGCTGGATGAATCCGAGTGCGTATCCTGTTGTTCTTCAACGCGGCGTAAAACGGCGCGCAGACGAGCCACCAACTCACGCGGGTAGCAAGGCTTTGGCATATAGTCATCGGCGCCCATTTCCAGCCCGATAACACGGTCAATATTGTCGCCTTTTGCCGTCAGCATGATGATTGGCAGACGGCTGTTTTTGCGCACCTGGCGCAGTACGTCGATACCACTCATATCCGGCAGCATAATGTCGAGGATCATCGCGTTGTAATCGCCCGACATCGCGCCTTCTATTCCCGCTTTGCCGCTCAATACCAGATTGGCATCAAACCCTTCGGCAATCAGGTATTCGCATAGCATGGTACCCAGTTCAAGATCGTCATCGACTAACAGAATTTTCATTATTTTTTTCCGCCTAACATATTTCCGCCTATTTTTACCGCTATCTGGCAAAGTCGCAGCAGCTTTTACTCTATTTTTACCCTTTACCGGCTTTGGTCATAGAAAGTCGACTTTTTTGCCCGATAAAATCACTGATATTGCACGAAATGGCCAATATCAGTCTGCGGGACGGGCTTTTTGGAGACTATCAGGAGAGTAGTATAGAAATAGCGTTATGGCCTGCCGAGGTTAATCAAACACGCCAGTGGAAAGGTAACGGTCGCCACGGTCACAAATTATGGCCACGATAACCGAGCCAGGATTGCTTTTAGCCACCCGTAAAGCCCCTGCCACCGCCCCGCCCGAGCTCACGCCGCAGAAAATACCTTCCTGTTGGGCCAGCAAACGCATGGTCGTTTCGGCTTCCAACTGCGCCATATCGATGACCTCATCGACCAGATCCGGTTGGTAAATCCCCGGCAGATATTCCACCGGCCAGCGGCGAATACCGGGAATACTGCTGCCCTCGTCCGGCTGTAAACCCACGATACGCACGTTAGGGCTCTGCATTTTAAGATAACGACTTACGCCGGTAATGGTGCCGGTCGTGCCCATGCTGGAGACAAAATGGGTGATGCGTCCCGCCGTCTGCTGCCAGATTTCAGGGCCAGTGGTGGTGAAATGCGCCAGCGGATTATCGGCATTGTTGAACTGGTCCAGCACTTTGCCTTCGCCGCGACTGCCCATTTCCTGCGCCAGGTCACGTGCGCCTTCCATACCAAGCGAACGACTCACCAACAGCAGTTCGGCACCGTAGGCACGCATCGCAGCCTGGCGTTCCAGACTCATGTTTTCAGGCATTAACAGTTTGAGTTTGTAGCCTTTAAGCGCGGCAATCATCGCTAGCGCAATGCCGGTGTTGCCGCTGGTTGCTTCAATAAGCGTGTCACCCGGACTGATTTCACCGCGCTTTTCGGCCCCCTCGATCATGAAGAACGCTGCGCGATCCTTCACTGAACCTGCCGGATTATTGCCTTCCAGTTTGACCCAAATTTCGCTATCAAGATCCTTTGACAGTCGCTGTAACCGCACTAGAGGCGTATTGCCGATAAATTGTTCGAGCGTGCTCACTGTAGCTGCCTTATTTCAGTTTGGTATATGTACCGCACTAAAACGAATAAATGGATATAAGACGTTAAAAAGGGCGGTGAAAAACCGCCCTTCTGTTTAATTCTACGCAATAACGTTGAATAATTTTAAAACTATTAGGCCGTTTTGGCGAGCTCAACCGACTGTAACTGACGATCGCCAGCATACAGCCGCCCGTTAAGACCGCCCACAAAATAGCGATCGCCGCGCTGTGGCGCGCGATTGTCCGATGTTTCAGACAGCACGACAGAAATCGGCTCGTCGTGCCAGCCCTGCGGCTGCACAGTTAACTGCCAGAAATGGCCGCGCGGGCTTACTTCCAGCACCTGTACCGGCAGAGGACAGCGCGCATTACTCTGTGGCGTGATTTCCATTTCCCACGGACGCAGGAATAAATCGACTTTTCCCTGATGCAGCGGCGCTATCGCCAACGGCCAGTGATGCTGTCCCACGTAAAGCTGCGAACCGCGAATTTCACCGCCAATACGGTTAACTTCCCCCATAAACTCCAGCACAAAACGAGTAGCCGGTTCACGCCAAATTTCAATTGGGGTGCCGACCTGCTCAATGTTGCCCTGACTCATCACCACCACCCGGTCGGCGACCTCCATGGCCTCTTCCTGATCGTGGGTCACGAATACGCTGGTGAATTTCAGCTCTTCATGCAGTTGACGCAGCCAGCGACGCAGCTCTTTACGTACTTGGGCATCCAGTGCCCCAAAGGGTTCATCAAGCAATAAAATCTGTGGCTCCACCGCCAGCGCGCGCGCCAAAGCGACGCGCTGTTTTTGCCCACCGGAAAGCTGGGCCGGGAAACGGTTACCCAAGTGGCTAAGCTGCACCATTTCCAGCAGTTTCGTGACTTTCTGTTTAATGGCTTCGGCGTTCGGGCGCTCGCGGCGCGGTAACACTGTCAGACCAAAGGCAATATTATCGAAAACAGTCATGTGGCGGAACAACGCATAGTGCTGGAATACGAAACCCACCTGACGGTCGCGCGCATGCAGACGCGTGACGTCCTTGCCGTGAAAACTCAACTGCCCTGCACTCTGGTTTTCAAGGCCGGCAATAATGCGCAGCAGCGTAGTTTTACCTGAACCCGAAGGCCCCAGCAGCGCAACCATCTGGCCAGAAGGAATATCGAGCGAGATATCATTGAGCACCTTGGTGCGGCTAAAATATTTGTTGATACCTTTAATTTCAATGCTCATTTTTTTCCTCCCGTTCAAGACGGTCGTTGGTGCGTGCCAGACGCCACTGCAGCCCGCTTTTCAGAAATAGTGTGACGATTGCCATCAGGGTCAGCAGTGCCGCGGCGGTAAACGCACCCGCCACGTTGTAGTCCTGATTCAATAATTCAACCTGTAAAGGCAGGGTGTAGGTCTCTCCACGAATCGAGCCAGAAACCACCGACACCGCACCAAACTCGCCAATGGCGCGGGCGTTGGTCAACACCACGCCGTACAGCAGCGCCCAACGAATATTGGGCAGCGTCACGCGGCGAAACATCTGCCACCCCGACGCGCCGAGCAGCACCGCCGCTTCATCTTCGTGACTCCCCTGACTCAGCATCACCGGCACCAGCTCGCGAATAACAAACGGACAGGTGACAAAAATGGTGACCATGACCATGCCCGGCCAAGCAAACATAAACTGAATGTTGTGGGCGTCCAGCCAGCCACCCAGCGGACCGTTGGTGCCATAAAACAGCAGATAAAGCAGCCCTGCCACTACCGGCGAAACCGCAAAAGGAATATCGATCAGCGTCAGCAGCAGTTGGCGGCCTGGGAAGTTGAATCGCGCTACCAACCAGGCTAGCAACGTTCCGAAAATCAGATTCACCGGCACCGTGATAAGCGCCATCAGCAACGTCAACCCAATAGAATGCAGCATGTCAGGGTCGACAATATTCTTACCCACGGCGGCAATGCCATCAGAAAGTGCCAGCACAAAGATAGAAATTAATGGCACCACTAACAGCAGCAGGCAAATAATCATGCCCACGGCGATCAGCGTCCATTTCATCCAGTCGATGCGGCGCGGTTCTGCGTTTTCAACCTGCGTCAATTGCGACATTAATGGCCTCCTAAACGACGGCCGTAGCGGCTTTGTAAGGTATTAATGGCAAACAGCAGAATCAGCGACGCGGCTAAAATAACCGACGCAATGGCGCTGGCTGCCGCGTAGTCAAACTCCTGCAGGCGGATAAAAATCATCAGCGAGGTCACTTCCGTTTTCCAGGCGATGTTGCCCGCAATAAAAATAACTGCACCGAACTCGCCGAGGCTACGGGTGAATGACAGCGCCGTTCCGGCCATCAGCGAAGGCATTAACTCTGGCAATACCACACGACGGAAGCTCTGCCAGCGCGATGCGCCTAACGTTTCTGCGGCCTCTTCGTATTCAGGACCCAGCTCTTCAAGCACCGGCTGCACTGTACGCACCACAAAGGGAATGCTGGTAAAGGCCATCGCAACCGCAATACCAATCCAGGTGTAGGCCACTTTAATATCAAAATGCGCCAGCCACTGGCCGTAGAATCCGTTAACCGAGAACAAACCGGCCAGCGTTAAACCGGCCACGGCGGTAGGCAGTGCAAAAGGCAAATCCATTAACCCGTCGAGAATGGTTTTGCCGGGAAATTCATAGCGGGTCAGGATCCACGCCATCAGCATGCCGAAAAAGCAGTTAAATATGCTGGCAACGCCGGCAGACAGCAGCGTGACCTTATAAGCAGCCACTACCTGTGGGTCGGAAACCACCGCCCAATATTGGGCTAATGTCATGTGTGAAAGCTGAATAACCAGAGCACTGAGCGGCAACAGCAGCACCAGGCAAACGAACAGCAGACTGCTTCCCAGACTTAAGGTAAAGCCGGGCAATACGCGTTTGGTCGACAACAACATTACTGGTGTCCCTGCGCGATCAATTTGTCCAGCTCACCGCCGGTATTGAAATGTGTTTTCATCACTTCTGGCCATCCTCCAAATTGGTCTTCAACTTTAAACAGCTTGGTATCAGGGAATTGCCCCTTCGCCTCGTCCATGACTTTTTTGTCGTACACGCGGTAGCTGAAACTGGTAATGATCTTCTGCGCCTGCGGGCTCCACAGGTAATTCAAATACTCTTTCGCTGCCTTTTCGGTGCCATTTTTCTCAACATTCTTGTCGACCCATGCCACTGGGAACTCCGCCAAAATATCGACCGGCGGCACGATAACTTCATACTTGTCGGCACCGTATTGCTTACGAATATTGTTCACTTCCGACTCAAAGCTAATCAGCACATCACCCAATCCGCGATCGACGAAAGTGGTGGTTGCACCGCGGCCGCCGGTATCAAAGACCTCAACGTTTTTGATAAAGCGCGCCATTTTTTCGCGGGTCTGTGCGTCATTTTTGCCGTCTTCAATATTGAACGCGCCCCAGGCACCTAAATAGGTATAACGGCCGTTGCCCGAGGTTTTAGGATTTGGAAACACCAGCTTGACATCGCTGCGGGTCAGGTCGTCCCAGGTATGGATATTTTTAGGATTGCCTTTGCGCACCAGAAACGCCATGGTCGAATAAAACGGTGAACTGTTGTTAGGCAGGCGGCTTTGCCAGTTGGCCGGGATAAGATCCCCCCGGTCATGCAGAATTTGTACGTCGGTCACCTGATTGTAAGTCACCACGTCCGCCCTCAGCCCCTGTAAAATAGCCAATGCCTGCTTCGAGGAACCGGCGTGAGACTGTTTTATCTCTAACTTGTCACCGTTATTTTGCTCGGCCCACTGCTTTTGAAACGGCGGATTGAGCGCGGCAAAAAGCTCGCGAGACACGTCATAAGAGCTGTTGAGCAATTCAGTAGCCGAGGCCGATGCCACGCCACCGGCAAGCAGCAGAATGGCAAACGCGCCCTGCAGAGTTTTATTCTTGACCAACGTATTTTTCATTCTCTGTCCTGGTCTGAAATCACTGTCGACGTGGCGCGCGGACGCAACCCTAGAGTTGTAGTGTATTTATAACTCGGGGTAGAGCAGTAACGGTTTTATATACTATTTGGTGATTTACAAGCATGAAAAGCTATAAGCCATGATGATTGAGCGGGAATTTTGCCAAAGGAGGGGAACGCGATGCACAACCTCGGCGGGCTGGCATCGCGAAAACAGAGTTTACAGCGACTGTAACTGGGTTAATGACGGGGCAAAGTAGTAACTTCCGGTCAGCGGACGGGTAAAACGCAGCATCGCGTCGCGCTTGCCGTCGAGGTCCCCAAACATGCTTAACAGTTGTTTTTCAATGTTATACAGGCGGGCGCAGTAGGTAATGAAGTACAGCCCGTGCTCGCCGCTGGCGGTACCGTACGGCAGGCTTTGACGGAGAATTTTCAGCCCTTTGCCATCCTCTTTGAGATCGACGCGACCGAGGTGCGAGGTTTCTTTGCGTACATCGCCCGGCAGTTCTTCATCGGTCTGCTTGGTGCGGCCGATAATCTCTTCCTGCTGCGCGACGCTAAAACGCTGCCACTGGTTCAAATTGTGTTTCCAGCGCTGAACCATAACATAGCTGCCGCCCGCATCAGGTTGGCCTTCGGCGATAGCGGCTACCTGCGCACGGTCTTCGCCCTTGGGATTTTCAGTACCGTCGACAAAGCCACTCAAATCGCGGTCTTCAATGCCGCGAAAGCCGTGCGTTTCTTCTTCTACGTGCAGACAGTTACCAAACGCCGCTACGGCGGCCTGGGCCAGCAGAAAGTTAACGTCGTGACGCAGAGATTGAATGTGAATCAGCACATCGCGCTGAGTGGCAGGCGCCAGCCCCTTACCCAATGGCGCAAAAGGTTTGAGCTCCTCAGCCCCAACGCCGGCGGACAAATCCCGCCATACGTCGTGCCCAAAGGCCACGACCGCGCCTACACTGTCATCAGGAAATGTTGACTGGATCTTTGCCAGTGACTGACAAAAAGTGCGGCATCCGCTGCGAACATCGTCGAGTTCACCCTGAACTTTAGCTTCGATGTAGATAGCAAAACGGCAGTGCTCAAGCAGAATGCCGCCTTGAACCTGGTTCATAATAGTATTTTCCTCGCGTCAGCGGCGACCGTCCCAGACTTTTAGTCGCTAAAAGCCTGTCGTCGCATCGGCGGGTATTATACCCAAGTTTTTTTACTAAACCCTGTGTTGAAACAGGGTATTAGAGGATTTAATTCGCCTTTGCGTGCCAAACGATTTTGCTGACTTTCCAGCTTTTCAGCGCATCATCGGAAGGCATCAACTGGTCCGGACCGTCCCAGACGCCGGTGAAAATATAGCTTACATGCTGGCTGCCGGGCGCTTTACACTCAATGTTCTGCGCGTCATCGCCCTGCGCTTTCTGGCAGGCGTCAAAGGCTTTGGTATAAAGCGTACTAAACGGTGTACCGATTTTAACCCCCCACTGGCTTGCAACGTTAGGGTCGGAGACTTCAATACGGTCAACTTTGCCCTTCGGCTCGCCCGCCACGGTGATTTTAACCGTCTTATCGTCCATTCCCTGATAGAACGAACGCATTTTACCCTCGTTCATCGACATTCCGCTGCGCAGGTGATAGTTGCCGTCGAGGCCGTCATTGACTGCGGTTTCAGTCAGCGGCGTATTGGCGGTGATTTTCCCCACGCCCTCATCCGTTACCTCAAGGCTGCTGCCAAACCAGTTGATTGGATTCAGGCTTGACCACGACATGTGTGCGTTCGCCATCGTTGAACAGCCGGTCAGCATAAGCGGCAGCGCCAGCCACAGTGGGCGGATAGTCATGTAATACACTCCTTGATGGTCATACAGCGAAAAGTGATACCGGTTTTATCGTATCGGGCAATTGGAGTACAACGACCGCAAAAAGTGCCGTAGATTTTTGAGCCAATTCAATTTGATCGTTTAAACCCGTCGACGCTCTTCGTCAAAACAGGCGCGCAGGCGACGGCTCATTAGCCAATAGGCCAAAGCGCCCGCATCGAGCAACGCCAGCGAAAAGTCGAGCAGGTTTGGCTCTTCCATCGACTGCCACATCCCCACGCCCTGCAGGGCAAAGGTGGCAAACATGCCGGCTAAAAGCAGCCAATAGCTCATCTGCCAAATGTTTGGCAGCAGGTGACGACGCCCGCTGAGCAGGAAAATCAGCACCGGAGGAATGCCGAGAAATATACCGTACCAAAAAGAGTGTCGGTCAGGATAAAACAGCGTTAACAACCCGTTACCCTGCTGACGTGATGCACCGGCCATAATAAACAATAACCAGGTACGCGC
The DNA here is from genome assembly GCF_009208105.1 of Rouxiella sp. S1S-2. Lineage (NCBI taxonomy): Bacteria > Pseudomonadati > Pseudomonadota > Gammaproteobacteria > Enterobacterales > Yersiniaceae > Rouxiella > Rouxiella sp. S1S-2. The sequence goes on along the minus strand of NZ_WFKL01000001.1, from coordinate 1,560,121 downwards.
CTGTAATACCAATATTGCCCAAAACCATAACGGCAGACGGAGCATGCCGTGGCTGTTGTATTCGTCAGGATTCATAGCCAGGAAAAATCTTCCTTAAATTAATAAAAACGCAAAGAGGCAGCGTCGGAAACCCAAGCTGAGCGCGCGTTAAGCCTGTTGGCCATTTTACTTCTGCTCGTTATACATCAGCGCGACCGGCCTGAAAGCCGTATCCAGCATAAATTAATACACCTTAAGAAACTGTTAAGAACAGTCTGCTTTAATTGTTTTCAAGGCAGCGAAGCGTCATCGAGATATTTTGACTCCACTCTTGATGACGTTGCCTGATTTTTACCGAAAACTCAAAATTAAGGATGACTATTATGATGAAGAAGATAGCTCTGGCAAGCCTCATTGCACTCTCTGCCCTTCCTGCTTTAGCACAAAGCGGCGGTGGTTTTAACGATCCGAACGCCCCTCAGGTGCAGCAAAAAGGCGGCTTCTCCGGCGATAGCACGGCATTAAGCAGCATAAAAGACGTTAAAACCATGAAAGATGACCAGTGGGTGATGCTTGAAGGGCACATCGACAAGCGCACCGGCGACGAAAAATATATTTTCCGCGATGCTACCGGTACGCTGACGGCCGAGATTGACGACAAACGCTGGAATGGTCAAAACGTGACGCCGAAGGATAAAGTGCGTCTGGAAGGGAAAATCGATAAAGACTGGAATTCTGAAGAAATTGATGTGAAACGAATAAATATCATTAATTAATCACAAAACCCACATTGACACTCCTGACCTGCTCAGGTCGGGAGTGTCGGGCAGGATTAAAAAAGCGCTGCCCGGCGGTTGAAAAATCAGTACTCCTGATCGACGATCAGCCGTTTACCCAGGCTGATGCTTTCAATCACTTCGTAATCCAGTTTCTCATACATGCTAATGACGGCGTCATTTTCGGCACGCACCATCAGCTGGATTTTAGGGCAACCGCGCGCGATCAGCTTTTTCTCCAGGCGATTCATCAGCGCATTGGCAATGCCACGACCGCGATACTCCGGGTGAACGCCCAGATAATAAGCCGAACCGCGATGTCCGTCGTAACCGCCCATCACTGAGCCGACCACCTCTCCACTGACCTCTGCAACCAAAAAAAGCTCCGGATCGTGGTTGAGTTTGCGCTCGATATCTAATTCGGGATCGTTCCACGGGCGTAACAAATCGCAGCGCTCCCACAGGGTCAGCACTTCTTCATAATCTTCTTGTTTAAATACGCGAATTTCCATCACTCTTCGCCGCGGTTAATAAGTTATTTATTGATTATCGCGTGATCTTCCCGATACGCAATATCAAAATGGCCGCCATTAAGAAAAAAATCAGATAAATATCAGACTGCGGAATGATTAAAAACGCACACATTGTTAATAAACAGCAATAGTTCTCATGTCGATTATGCTGGTTGGATACTATATAACATCCGCATTCTGCTATAAAAAAAGGCTGCGGACAGATGTTAAATCCCCTCAATAAATTCCTTCATTTCCAACCGCTTCCTCGCTCAGCAACGCGTCGTCAGGTATTACTGACCGGCCTCGGGCTGGCCTTTGGCGCGTTTGGCAGTCGCTTCGCCTCAGCGCAGCAGACCGAGCACGTGACCAAAGTCGCGCCAAAGCCCAAACCGCCGGGTGCAAAACGTCTGGTGATGATTGACCCAGGCCACGGTGGCATTGATTCTGGCGCGATCGGCCATGAAGGTTCGGAAGAGAAACATGTGGTCCTCGAAATTGCTAACTACGTTCGCGAGCACCTGTCGCAGAACGACCATATCGAGGTGAAATTAACCCGCGATTCCGACCACTTTATTCCGCTTTATCAGCGAGTAGAGATTGCTCACCAGCATCAGGCAGACTTATTTGTTTCAATTCATGCCGACGGTTTTACCAGTCCTGAAGCCAGCGGCGCTTCAGTATTTGCCCTGTCCAATCGTGGTGCGAGCAGTACCATGGCGCGTTACCTCTCTAAAAGGGAGAACGATGCTGACTTGGTGGCGGGCGCAAAATATCAGGAAGCCGACAACAATTATCTGCAACAGGTGTTGTTTGATCTGGTGCAGACTGACACCATCAAAAACAGCTTGACGCTGGGACACCACGTGCTCGAAAGGATCCGCCCGATTCATCATCTGCACAGCCAGCAAACTGAACAGGCGGCTTTTGCGGTATTAAAATCACCCTCAATCCCGTCGATTTTGGTGGAAACCTCGTTTATCACCAATCATCAGGAAGAGCAGTTGCTCAACACCACCGCATTTCGTCAGGAAATTGCTCAGGCGATTTCTACAGGCATCGTCAATTTCTTCGCTTATTTTGACGCCCACGAACGAAAACCGCGCTGACGGTGCAATCCTACGGACAAATAAGGCTATAATGATGCCCTATTTGTCCGAGAGCTTACGAGTTAGCCCGTGAATCAATTACCCGATATCAATCAAGTAAAAGCCTTTCTGCTGTCCCTGCAAGACCAAATTTGCCAGAAACTCAGCGCCGCTGACGGCAGCGCGCAGTTTAAACAGGACAGTTGGGTCAGAGAGGAAGGCGGCGGCGGGCAGAGTCGAGTAATGACCGGCGGGGCCGTATTCGAACAGGCCGGGGTAAATTTTTCCCACGTTTCGGGTGCTACCCTTCCGGCCTCGGCGACGGCGCACCGTCCTGAACTGGCCGGACGCAGTTTTCAGGCTATGGGCGTCTCGCTGGTTATTCATCCGCTCAGCCCCTATATCCCCACCAGTCATGCCAATGTGCGCTTTTTTATTGCTGAAAAGCCCGGCGAAGATCCAGTGTGGTGGTTTGGCGGCGGTTTCGATTTAACCCCCTATTATGGTTTTGAAGAGGACGCTCACCACTGGCATCAGACGGCGGCCGATCTGTGTCAGCCTTTTGGCGAAGACGTTTATCCACGCTACAAAAAATGGTGTGATGACTATTTCTTTATCAAGCATCGCAACGAGGCGCGTGGGATAGGCGGCCTGTTCTTCGATGATTTAAATACGCCGGATTTTGCACACTGTTTCGATTTTATGCAGGCAGTGGGCAACGGATTCACCGATGCTTATTTGCCCATCGTTGAAAAACGCAGGGCGCTAACCTGGGGCGAACGCGAACGCGACTTCCAGCTTTATCGCCGTGGCCGTTATGTAGAATTCAATCTTGTTTGGGACCGTGGCACGCTGTTTGGCCTGCAAACCGGCGGGCGAACTGAGTCTATACTGATGTCAATGCCACCGCTGGTGCGTTGGGAATACGGTTTTGAGCCACAGCCAGAAAGTCCTGAAGCAGTCTTGTATCGCGATTTCCTGCCCGTTCGCGACTGGCTGGCGGGGGTGAAATAATGCAAATTTGGGTTGATGCCGACGCCTGTCCAAACGTAATAAAAGAGGTGCTTTTTCGCGCCGCCGAGCGGACCGAAGTCATGGTTACGCTGGTCGCCAACCAGATAATCCGCACTCCTCCCTCACGATTTCTGCGCACGCTGCGCGTTGAGGCCGGATTTGACGTGGCCGATAATGAAATCGTTAAACGCGTGGAAACCGGTGATTTAGTGATAACCGCTGATATTCCCTTAGCGGCTGAGGTGATTGAAAAAGGCGGCGTCGCGCTGAATCCGCGCGGAGAGCGCTATACGACTGAAACCATTCGTGAACGCCTGAATATGCGCGACTTTATGGACACCATGCGCGCCAGCGGTGTCCAGACTGGCGGGCCACCGGCGCTTAACCAGCGCGATCGCCAGCAGTTCGCCAATGAACTGGACAAATGGCTGGTGCAGGCCAAGAAAAGCTAGTTACCCTCCTCGATGCCTGCCTTCCCTACCCTAACCCTCCTATTCATGAGGAGGGAATCCAGCCCCTTAAAAATTGCGACTTCATTTCCCCCAATGACATCCCTCTTTCTAACGTAACGAAACTCATACGCCCCAATTTTTGTTTACTTCCGTTTTGCCTACCAAGCTATGAGAAACATCACTCTTTAATTAGTTTGTTACATTTATTCTAAATAAAGAAAAGGCGGGTAAATATGTTTCTTGAAGAGCGTCGGCAGCAAATTCTGGAGTATCTCGATAAATACGAACGGGTAAAGGTCGAGGTTTTAGCGTCCCTGTTTAACGTAACCAGAGAAACCATCCGCAGTGACCTAAACGCACTAGCGGCTGAAAATTTGGTTCAGCGCTGTCACGGCGGGGCGCGGGTTAATCGCCGCAGTTTGCAGTCGAAGCTGATTACCGGCACCGGCGACAATTTTGAAGTATTGCTAAAACGACTGCAGAATCAGAAAAGAAAGCAGGCCGGGCAGCAGAATAAAGGAAAGAACATGAAAGGTAAGGTCTGCATTCTGGGTTCATTTAACGTCGATATCGTGGCGAAGGTTGAGCGCTTTCCAAAAGGCGGAGAATCACTGATGGCGCTGGGCAGTACGCTCGGTCCCGGAGGAAAAGGTGCCAATCAGGCTACGGCGGTCAGTCGCGCCGGTGCCAAAGTGCATTTCGTGTCTAAAGTAGGAAAAGATCAGTTCAGCCAGTTTGCTTACGATCACCTGACCTCCTCCGAAATTCACTCTTTTACCCTTTATCAGTCGGAAACCGAGCCGACGGGCAATGCCATCATCTATGTCTCGCAGGAGAACGGCGAGAACATGATTGCTATTTACTCCGGTGCCAATAAAACCATCAGCGAAGACGAGGTCGCGGCCATTGCTCCCGAGCTTGAAGATTCGGACGTGTTGCTGGTACAGCTCGAGAATAATTTTTCCGCCACCCTGCGCGCGATGAAATTGGCCAAGGCGCTGGGGGTCAAGGTGATCCTCAACCCGGCACCTTTTTCGACACACGCGCTAGAGTGCCTGGAATACGTTGACGTGATTACACCTAACGAAACCGAGGCATCGCAGCTGTCGGGCATCGACGTGCAGGATTTAGCCAGCGCTAAAGAGGCCGCACAGCGCATTGTCAGCCAGGGCGCAAAGCGGGTCATTATTACCATGGGCTCACGCGGTGCCCTGCTGCTCGACGGCAACCAGTTTCAACACATTCCGGCCTTCCCGGCCCTGAGCGTTGACACCACTGGCGCGGGCGATGCCTTTAACGGCGCGTTGGCGTCGAGCATTGCCAATGGGCAAAGTCTGATTCAGGCGGCGACCTACGCCTCGGCATTTGCCTCACTGGCAGTCGAGCGTGAAGGTGCATCGAACATGCCTGATAACGCACAGGTTTTAGCACGTTTGGCGCAGCGATAAATGCTGCGTTCACTGTTTAGTTTCTTGTGGCGGTCGCTGCCTTGATGCATCACGTTTAGCGGCCACGTAATCGATTACGTTTTAAGGAGCAGTAATGACTAAAAGTATTGAAGGTATCGTGCCGGTGATGTTGACCCCTTTCACCGAAGACAACCAGATTGACTATCCGGGGCTGACCCGTTTGATCGACTGGTATCTTGAGAAAGGCGTAGATGCGCTATTTGCCGTGTGTCAGTCGAGTGAGATGCAGTTTCTGACCCTGGAAGAGCGCGTTGAGCTGGCCGAGTTTGTGGTCAAGCAAGTGGCAGGTCGCGTGCCGGTGATTGCTTCTGGCCACATCAGTGATGATATCAATGACCAAATCAATGAACTGAGCGCGATGGCGAAAACCGGTGCCGACGCACTGGTGCTGGTAACCAACCATCTCGACCCTAAAAATCAGGGCAGTGAGACCTTCTTTGCCACGCTGGATAAGCTGCTGAACGCCCTGCCCGAGTCCATGCCGCTGGGCCTGTATGAGTGTCCAGCCCCGTATCGCCGCCTGCTGACCGACGAAGAGCTGACTTACTGCGCTAACACGGGCCGCTTCGTGGTGCTGAAAGACGTGAGCTGTGACCTGGCAACCGTGACCCGCCGCGTGCAGCTGGTGGCGAATACGCCGTTGAACATCATTAATGCTAATGCCGCGATTGCTTATCCAGCGATGCAGGCGGGTTCTAAAGGATTCAGCGGCGTGTTCACTAACTTCCACCCCGAGCTTTACAGCTGGCTGTATCACAAGGCGAAAACCCAGCCGCAGCTCGCCGACGAGTTGGCCATTTTCCTGTCGCTGGGGGCGGTGACTGAAACCTTGGGTTATCCGAAGAATGCCAAGATTTATCATCAGCGTCTGGGCACGTTCGACAGTGAATTCTGCCGCGTGAATAAAGACAATGTGCTGGAAAAATTCTGGGGACTGACCGTGTTGCTGGATCAAATTCACAGCGGCACGGCGGTGTGGCAGAAAAAAATTGCCGCCGTATAAGGCGCAATAGCGTTAAGTGAGTGATGCGGATGAGCCGTCGTCTTATCCGCTGATTAATTGCCTGGTGGACTATTTTATTCAAATGATTACCCCTCCAGGCCGTAAGTTTTAAATTTATAACGTTTTTAGCTGTAATCCGACCCTAGGTATAAATAAATATAAAAGGATTATTCAACATGATCGTATGTTGCCTGCGAGACTGGGAACGCGAGAAATTCGCTTTCCATCCGATTATTAATAAAGGTATTGAGTATATTACTCAAACTGATTTTTCAACGCTAACACCAGGGAAATTCGACATTATTCCGGGCAAGATGTTTTGCCTTCTTCAAGAAATGAACACCGTTCCTGCTAATGAAATGCGAGCTGAGTCACATTTTAAGTTTGTAGATATTCAATTTCTCTTGCAGGGAGAAGAAACCATCGGCGTGGCACGCGGTGCGGCTGAGCATGAGGTGGTAGAAGACCGGGCAGAGAAGCACGACATTGTGTTTTATCAGGAAACGAATAATGAATCGCTGATCCGTTTGGAACCCGGCATGTTTGCTGTTTTATTTCCGCAAGATTTACACCGTCCTTGTTGTAATACCAAAAACGAGTCTTTTATTCGTAAAGCTGTGATTAAAATTCACCTAAGTCTGTTCAATGATGACTTATTTATGAATAACCAATAGTGGATAATTAAAATGATGAAAGACGCAACCTCTTCTCTCGATACCCCTCTGGTTAAAACGGCCGCCCCCGTTGTTTCGCGCTTGCGCTGGGGCATTATTTTTATTTTGTTAATGGCGGCGGTAATTAATTACCTCGACCGCGCCAATTTAAGTATTGCCAATACCACCATCGCCAGGGAGTTTGGTTTCAGCCAAACGGAAATGGGCCTGCTGCTGTCGGCGTTCCTGTGGCCTTATGCGTTGGCAAACCTGCCGGCGGGCTGGCTGGTTGACCGTTTTGGTCCTAAAAAGATGTTCTCGTGGGGTGTGGGCCTATGGTCCACCTTCACGGTGATGGCCGGTTTCGTGAATGGTTATTCCATGTTCTATGCCCTGCGCGTGCTGCTGGGCATTTCCGAATCCCCATTTTTTACCTCCGGCATCAAGATCACTCACCGCTGGTTCTCTGACAAAGAGCGCGCACTGCCGACCTCCATCATCAACACCGGCTCGCAGATTGCCAATGCCATTGCGCCGCCAATCCTGACCGTGCTGCTGTTAACGCTCGGCTGGCGTGGCATGTTTATTGCGATCGGTCTAGCCGGTATTCCTCTGCTGCTGGTATGGCTAAAATTCTATCGCAACCCGACAGAGCGCGAAGAAAAGGTAATTCACGCCAACTCTCAGTTGGTGCAGCAACCGGTGGCCGACATTCATGGCAATAACAAGGCGAGCTGGGGTGCGTTGTTTAAGCACAAAACCACCTGGTTTATGGTGATCGGCAACTTCTCGATTATGTTCACCATTTGGGTTTATTTGACCTGGCTGCCGGGTTATCTGGAGAAATCGCTGGGCTTTAGCCTAAAACAAACTGGCTGGCTGGCCGCTATCCCCTTCTTTGCGGGTATTTTGGGCGTGCTGTGTGGCGGGATGATTTCCGACCGCCTTATCCGTCGTGGTGTGAAAACCATTACGGCGCGTAAGGTGCCGATCGTTGCCGGTGCTGCGCTGGCGGCCTGTTTTGTGGCGCCAATTCCGTTCGTGCATAACACCACATTGAGCATCGCACTGCTGTCGATTGGCTATTTCTTCTCGCAGTTGCCGCAGGGCGTTATTTGGACGCTGGCCTCAGACATTGCGCCGAAAGAGCAGGTGGCATCAATGGGGGCAATCCAGAACTTTGGGGGCTTCCTGGGCGCAGCCTGTGCGCCCATTGTCACCGGGATAATCCTTGATGCTACCGGCCAGTTCACCAACGTCTTCTTCCTCGGCGCCGGTTTACTGATGCTGGGTGCGCTAAGCTACGGACTGTTTGTGAAAAAACCGATTTTGGTGACCCTACAGAAGTAATTCATGACCGCCCCCAGCGTCTTTGGGGGCATTCTGGCCTTCACTGGCGAAGGCCATTCTCCCGTTTTAATCAGATAGTCAATGTGGGTGAGTCGCCAAAATCTGCCAGCAACGGTAGGCTTACAGCGGCTCGGCCTGCGCCTCAACCACGGCCAGTGCAACCATATTAACAATTCGTCTTACCGAGGCGATGGGCGTTAAAATATGCACCGGCTTCGCGACGCCCATCAGTACCGGCCCCACAGTGACCCCCTCAGAACTGGTGACGCGCAGCAGGTTATAGCTGATTCGTGCCGACTCCATATTGGGCATAACCAGAATGTTAGCCGAGCCTTTTAGCGGACTGTCTGGCATCAGGTCATGGCGGATGCTTTCAACCAGCGCCGCGTCGCCATGCATTTCTCCGTCAATTTCCAGCTCTGGCGCGAGCTTGTTAACCTGCTCCAGCGTTTTACGCATCTTGCGCGCCGTTTGCCCGTCTGAGGTGCCAAAACTTGAGTGCGACAGCAGCGCGACCTTAGGCTCAATACCAAATCGCCGCACGGTTTCAGCCGCCAGCAGGGTTATCTCGGCCAATTGCTCGGCGGTGGGGTCTTCATTCACATAAGTATCGGTGATGAATGTATTACCGCTCGGCAAGAGCAGCGCATTCATTGCTCCCGCCACGCGCACGCCCTCGCGAAAACCAAACACTTTTTCTACCACCTCGTAATGCTCGTGATAGGTACCAATGGTGCCACAAATCATCGCATCGGCCTCTCCGCGCAGCAGCATAATGGCGGCGATCAGCGTGGGATTACCGATAACAGCTCGTCGCGCCTGCTCCTGTGACACCCCGCGTCGTTTCATCAATTGGTAATACTCGCTCCAGTATTCATTAAAACGCGGATCGGATTCGTTGTTTACCACGTCAAAATCTCGGCCAGCTTCAATTTGCAGTCCCAACTTTTTAATGCGCATATCAATTACGCCGGGCCTGCCCACCAGAATTGGCTTAGCCAGTCCGAGTGAAATAATCTCCTGCGTGGCATGCAGCACCCTCGCCTCTTCTCCTTCTGCCAGCACCACTTTTTTGGCCTCTTTTTTAGCCTGCGAAAAAATCGGCTTCATAAACAGGTTGGTTTTATAGACAAACTCGGAGAGCTTTTCTCTGTAGGCGTCAAAGTCGGTAATCGGCCGAGTCGCCACGCCGGAGTCCATCGCCGCCTTAGCTACCGCTGGCGCAATGTTCACAATCAGGCGCGGATCAAAAGGTTTAGGTATCAGATACTCCGGGCCAAAAGACAGCTCTTCTTCACCATAGGCCGACGCCACCACGTCGTTTTGCTCGGCCAGCGCCAGGTCGGCAATGGCGTGTACGCAGGCCAGCTTCATCTCTTCATTAATGGTAGTAGCACCTACGTCGAGCGCACCGCGAAAGATGAACGGGAAACACAGTACGTTGTTGACCTGATTAGGATAATCAGAGCGGCCGGTGCAAATAATAGCGTCAGGACGCACCTCTTTTGCCAGCGGTGGCAAAATTTCCGGCTCGGGATTGGCCAGAGCCAGAATCAGTGGGCTGCGGCCCATCGCTTTCACCATCGGCTGGGTGAGCACGCCGGGACCTGAGCAACCAAGAAAGATATCCGCCCCGGGAATGGCGTCGCCCAGGCTGCGCTGTCCGTTGTCGTCAATCGCGTAGGCGGCTTTGGTCTCGGCCATGTTCTCTTCACGGCCTTTATAAATCACACCACGTGAGTCGCAGGCGGTGATATTTTCGCGTTTAAGGCCAAGCGCCACCAGCAGATTCAGGCAGGCAATCGCCGAGGCACCGGCGCCCGACACCACCAGGCGAACCTCGGCAATATTTTTCTCGACGATACGCAGGCCGTTAAGCACCGCTGCGGTGCAGATAATCGCCGTACCGTGCTGATCGTCGTGGAATACCGGAATTTTCATGCGCTCGCGCAGCTTTTTCTCGATGTAAAAACACTCAGGCGCCTTGATATCCTCCAGATTAATACCGCCGAACGTCGGCTCCAGCGAGGCAATCGCCTCAATCAGCTTGTCGGGGTCATTCTGATCAATTTCGATATCAAACACGTCGATGCCGGCAAACTTTTTGAAGAGCACGCCCTTGCCTTCCATTACCGGCTTGCCGGCCAGTGCGCCAATGTTACCCAGTCCCAACACCGCGGTACCGTTAGAAATCACCCCCACCAAATTGCCTTTTGCGGTGTATTTGTAGGCAGCAAGGGGGTCTTTTTCGATTTCAAGACAGGGTGCCGCCACGCCGGGTGAATAGGCCAGCGCGAGGTCACGTTGAGTTGCCAGCGGCTTGGTGGGGGAGACCTGAATTTTACCGGGAACGGGAAACTCATGAAAATCGAGCGCACTCTGCTTCAATTGATCGTCCATTATCGGTTCCTTTTAATGTTGGCACTGACTGAGAAATTCCAGTTAACCAGTATAAGGAGCTCAAAAAGACAAACCTTGAAGCGGCTCGAAAAGCGGAAAAACAGCTTGCCCGAAGGACTCGGGCAATGCGGGAAGGACTATTTCGACGCCTTTAAAGGACTATTGCGACATGTTCAAAATGGTGCGGATATTCAGCGCCGTGGTGGCGATAATATCAATCGCGCCGGTGCGCAGCGCCCCGAGAATGGCCAGCGCCTTGGTGTTCTCAGCGGCGATGGCTATCACGCAGGGTATTTGTCGCAGCTCGTCAATGCTCAGGCCAATCACCCGTTCGTTCATCACTGTATCAACGTGCTGACCTTGCGCGTTGAAAAAGTCATAACCTGCCACGTCGCCGATCACACCTTGATTGAGGTTGGCGTCGATAATTTCATGCGGAGTGAACCAGCCCAGCTTGACCATGTAGCTGTTTTCGTTCATGTCACCGATGCCCACCAGTGCGATGTCTGCCTTGCGCGCGCGGTCGAGCGTTTCGTTAATGGTGCCATTGCGCATAAACGCCTCACGCTGGGACTTCTCCTCAACGTAGGCTGGGGCGTAAAGCGTTTCGCTGATGCCGCCAAACTTCTTGGCCAAACGACGGCTGATGTGATCAGCATTAATCGAATCACCGGGGCGGTGGGTGCCGCCGATGCCACAAATAAATTTGCACTGGCGTTCCGGCATACTGCCCGGATGGTCGGCGATGGCCGCCACATTGCGGCCCTGCCCGACGGTGACCACGGTATTGTCTTTTAGCGTAGAGGCCAGATAGTTGGAAACCAGTGCTGCGACTTGGCGACGCTGCTCCTCTTCGTCCTGATGGTCGAGGGCAATCAGTGCACGTTTTATCGCAAAGCGTTCCATCATCTGCTGTTCGAGACGAGTGCTGAATACCGGATGGTAGCGCACGTTTATCTCAACAATGCCCTCTTCCTTGGCTCGCTTGAGCAAGCGCCCGACTTTAATCCGCGAAATACCAAATTTTTTTGCGATTTCTTCCTGAGTAATTTCGTCCTGATAGTAAGCGACGGCAATCTCAGTCAGCAGTTCGTTATCTTGAATGACAGTTTGCTTTTCCATCCGGGGCTCAATTCTCCTGGCAAATTCTGCCTTTTTATACGCTAATCAGGGAAACTTGACTACAGCAGGGCATCGACGAGACGGGAAAAAGATCACGGGGCGGGAAAGTGAAGGTGGCGCAAACCTCGTGGGCCTGCGCCACCTGCTGCTGCGTGCTAAATTAGCGTTTTATGGCATCAATTTTCAACATGCGGGCAATCACAATATCCAGCTCTTTTTCCTCGAAGATCTGCTTCCAGTCCTCTTTAATAATTTTTTCACGACCATACTCCATCGCAATCATACAGGCATCAGAGAAAGGATTCGTGCTGCGGAATGCGACGGCCAGCGCAATTTGAATATGGCCGTAGAGCATGGCTTTAGCCGCTTCTTCCGGTACGCCGCAGGACTTAACGGTTTCGTCGAGTGCCTCTTTCATGAAAGAACCGACCATGCAGGCCACGGTTTCGACCAGCGTCGGCTCAAGATAGGCCAGCTGTTTAACGCTCACCCAATGCACCTGCTCAACCGGACCGTACATTACGCTGACCACTTTAGCTAATTCAGTGCGATCGGCATCGCTGCCCTGCTCATAGGAAGCCGCAACGTGCTGAATAGCCGCAATGCCGCCAAAGGCATCGGCGTGCTCTTCTTTGGTATAACGCTCAAGAAACACTGACGGATGACAAGGATGCGCCACCGCATACTTAATGTCATCACGCTGAGAAATCAGGTTAGCGTAGGCCGCCGCAGGGTCCAGCGTCAACAGAACAGCACCCGCTTTCATTTTCGGCACGATGGCGGTAGAAACGGCACCGAGTGCAATATCAGGCACGGCAAGAATAACCACGTCGCTGTGCGGCACAACAGTGTCGGCATCCGATATTTCACGACCCTGTGCGGCAACCTGCTCCTGCGCGCGCGGAGAATTCTCGCAGTAGAACACCTGATAATCGCTATTCTGGAAATTGGCAGAAATACGCATGCCCATTTTACCACCGGCACCCAGTACAGTAATTGTTTTCAATGTTGTCGTCATGATGTGTTCCTCACTTAATATTTAAAATTCAAAGTTGTACTTAAAAGAAGGGGTAATCGATAACCTGCCTGCCGATGCGCTATGCATTTCGCGACAGCAGGTAATCGAGGTTGTGACGCGTCCACGCGTCTTCCATCGCACAGGTTGCGTCGGCATCTTCCTGCCACGGCAACCAATGCTCAATAATCTGGTTAATGCCGCGCGACTGGGGGTTCACCTCAGCAATCATCGCGTCGTAATCCAGCAATCCTTCACCCAGCGGACAGCCGGCAAAGGTAAAGCCCACCCAGCCGTCACGACGGGAAAAGGCAAAGTCTTTAACGTGCAGATTCAGCACATAGGGCGTGGTCAGGGTAATCACCTCTTTCGGTGCTTCCAGTGCCGCCACGCAGTTGGCTGGGTCGAGACAAATGCCCAGCCACGGTGAGTTGAAGTGTTTCACCACCTCAAGATTGCTGGCGGTAGGAACCTGTTCATAGGTTTCGATACACAGCGCCACTTCGCTGCGCTCGAAATCCGGCAAAATCTGCGACAGCTGCTGCTGCGCCTGAGCAATCGTCGGACGCAAATCCGGGCTGTTAAACATTGAGCGCAGAATTTTGGCGTCCAGCGATTTAGCCAGATTTAAATACAGCCCGAGGTGATCCGCTTTCAGACCGCGCGTTCCCAGCTCTAGCACCACGCCAAGCGATTCGGCACGCTGTCTCAGTTTTTCCAGGCTTTCTGCCGACAGTTTTTCAATTTTGGGATAATCGCAAATTTGAAAAACCTGACCGCCCAGCTCGGCAGTTTGTTCGAGCATCGCATCTAGCCCCATCGGGACGGGAACACGGTCTGAATGTCGCCAAAAATAGGCGTAAGTACTCAGTCCAATCGCCATTATCCGTTCCCTTTAGTCGAGGCGTTTAACAGCGTGAAAGCTTCATCGAGGATGGCTTTGTAGGCCGCAGGCTGATGTGAAAACCGCCCGAGGAACAGTCCGCCGCTGCGGTGCCCAAGCTGTGAAAGTAGGCCCGGTCCAGCACTGCCGCCATAAATAACCCGACGCGCGCCGCTGGCATCGCGGGTCAATCGTTCGGCCAAGCCTTGACACACCTCACCGATAAACTCGGCCGAAGCCGGTTCTTTAGCACCGATCGCCCACTGCGGTTCATAGGCCAGAATGGCATCACCGTTCAGCCCGAGTTTTTCAGCCGGTCCCAGCGCCTGATGGGCCTGTTCAACCGCCTGCTCAATCGCCTCGGCGGCAGAGCAGCGTTCGGCCTCACCCATGCAGATAACCGGTATCAGTTGGTTGCGCAACGCGGCGGTGGTTTTATCGGCAATTTGTCGATCGGTCTCGGCAAAATAGCGGCGGCGCTCGGCGTGCCCAATTTCGACATAGCCACAGCCCATCTCATGCAACATTGCCCCACTCACTTCACCGGTATAGGCACCGGTGTCTTCCCAAAACATGTTTTGCGCCCCCACCCTCACCGGCGTGTCGCGAAAAGCTTCGAGCGTACCGGCAATAGCGGGTAGAGAAGGAAACACGAACAGCTCAACCTGCCCGTCGCGCGTCGCCGGATGGTGGCTGACAATTTCGGCTATCTGACGTGACCATTCGAGCGTCTGCTGATAGCCGAAATACATTTTGAGGCTCACCCCCAGCGTCAGTTGCGGTTTCATCACACTTTTTCCTCACGTGGTTTTACACCGTCGCCGGTTTTATCAGCAAACAGCGGCAGCAGTGCATTAACAATCAGCGCCAGCGACACGGCACCGGCATCCGGAGTCCCTAAACTCTTTTCTGCCAACGGTCTGGCACGGCCCACTTTAGGGCGCAGATGGGCGGTCGCTTTCGCCTGAACGTCGGCCTCCTGCGCCGCATGCTGCCACGCAGCACCAAAACTGTCGCCGCGCTGAACGCAGGCGCTTAAGGTATCGCTAAACGGAACCAGCACGTCGACCAGCGTTTTATCGCCGACCTTGGCTTTACCAAAGTGCATGATGCCGTCTTTCGCCTTGCTTACGCCTTCGGCGACAGTGTGCGCATCGGGATATTTTTCATCGCCAATCACCGTGCCCAGCGCGTTAAGTGCCATTCCCCACAGCGCCCCCGAGGTTCCTCCGGCGCGGTCGGCCCAGGCATCGGCGGAATGCTGCAATAATGTGCCCGCACCCGCACCGCGCAGCTGCATTTCGGCAGCTTTTTCCGCCGCCGCCAGCGCACCGCGCTCCATGCCGATTCCATGGTCACCGTCTCCGGCAACGGCATCGATACGCCCCAGCTCGTCGGCGTGGGTTACTACGGTCTGCGCCAAAGTATTCAATACGCCAACCAAACACTGTGCTGCTTTCTTCGATGCTTCGCTGGAAGGTGGCACGCTCACCGCCGCCGTTTCAACAATCTTTTGCGCCTCAAGCGGCTCGGCAGCAATCACCGACCCTTTGCGGAAGGCTGGCGCATCGGCCGGTGCACGCCACAGCGCTTCTAGCTCGTCGTCCAGCCAGAACAGCGTTAAGGATGCCCCCGCCATATTAAAGCTAGTCACAAATTCGCCAACTTCCGCATCGACCGCAACAATTCCTGCTTCATCCAGCAGTTGGGCAATGCGGCGATAAACCACGAACAGCTCTTCGTACTTCACCGAACCGAGACCGTTAAGGATCACGCCAACCCGCTGGCCCTTGGCGCTGGCAATGTCGTCTGGCAATTCATCAAGCAGACTTTTGACCAGCACTTCAGCCAGTTCGTCAGCGGTAGGAATGTCTGACTCACCAATTCCCGGTTCGCCGTGAATGCCCATACCCAGCGCCATTTTACCCTGCGGCACGCTAAATAAAGGATGGTCGGCACCCGGCAAAGTACAGCCGCTGAAGGCGACGCCAAACGAGCGAATACGCTGGTTGGCAAGGCGGGCAATGCGCGTAACCTCTTCTAATGAAAGACCCTGCTCAGCAGCAACTGAAGCCGCTTTGAATACCACTAGGTCACCGGCTACGCCGCGTCTTTTTTCACGCTCGGCCTTGCTGGCGCTGGAGATGTCATCGGTAACCAACACAGTTTCACACGGAATGCCTTCTGAAATCAGGCGATCTCGCGCCAGGCCAAAGTGCAGCACATCACCGGCATAGTTGCCGAAGGTCAACAGCACGCCGCCGCCGTTGTTGGCCGCACGCGCCACTGAACAAATCTGCTGGGCGGACGGCGAGGCAAACAGATTCCCCATCGCCGCACCGTGCGCCATCCCCTGCCCAACCAGCCCGGCAAAGGCAGGATAATGACCCGAGCCACCGCCAATCACTACGGCAACGCTGCCGGGCTGACTGCGCGTACTTCTCACCACACCACCCGGCACCTGCCGAACTTTAGCGGCATGCGCCGCAACGAATCCTTCGATCAGCTCATTGGCAAACGCCGAGGGTTTATTGAATAAATAGGTCATTTCACTACTCCTAGACAGCTTTAGCGGAATGCGAGTCTTTAAGGGTTGATGACACAGGCTTGGCCGGTCGCTGAGTTGCACGCAGCAGCACCATCAACAGAGCCGAAAGCAGCATAAATCCGCCAACGACCATCATCGGAACCGTATAACTCGAGGTGGCATCGTGCAGTGCACCGGTGACATAACCGGCCGAGAAACCCGCCACGTTGCCGAGGGTGTTAATCAGCGCAACTGCAGCGGCGGCAGAAGCCCCGGAAAGGAACTGCGTGGGCAGCGTCCAGAAATTCGGCAGCGCGGCGAAAATTGAACAGGCGGTAATAGTGATGACGGCAATGGTGGCGGCTGGCGAATCCATATACAGCGCCAGCGGTACGCTAACCCCGCCCACCAGTGCAGGCAGTGCGATATGCCAGGTTTTGCAACCACGTTTTGAAGCATCACGCGACCAGAAGAACATCACTACCGCGGCTACCAAATAAGGAATACCGGTGATCAGCCCTTTTTGCAGCACGCTGAAAGTGACGCCAAACTGCTGCTGGAATCCGCCGATAATGGTCGGCAGGAAGAACGCCAATGCATACAGGCCATAGACGAAACCGAAATAGATCATGCACAGCATCCATACGCGACCGCTGGCAAATGCCGCTCTCAGCCCGTGATGGCCGTGAGGGGTTTTCTTGCTCGACTCTTCTTTTTCAAGTTCAGTCTCGAGCCAAACGCGCTCTTCTGTTGTCAGCCATTTAGCATCTTTAGGTTTATCAACCAAATAGAACCAGGCAGCAATCCCCACCAGAATCGCCGGGATCGATACGCCGAGGAACATCACGCGCCAGCCCTCAAGGCCGAACAGCCCGTGCTGGTTAATAAACCACGCGGCCAGCGGTGCGCCAAATACTACGGTCAACGGCTGGGCAAGATAGAACAGCGCGAGAATCTTGCTGCGATAGCGTGCCGGCACCCATGCGCTGAGGAAGAAAATGGCGCCAGGGAAGAAACCTGCTTCGGCCACGCCTAACAGCAAACGCAGACCATAAAGCCCTTGCACGCTGCTAACCCAAGTAAACAGCAGCGACACAATGCCCCACGAGACCATGATACGCGCCAGCCAGCGGCGTGCGCCGTAGCGATGCAGTGCCAGGTTGCTCGGGACTTCCAGCAAAATGTAGCCGACAAAGAAAACACCCGACGCTAGCCCAAACTGGGCCACCTGAATGCCTAAATCGCTAATCATCCCATTGGGGCCAGCGAAAGAGATAGCGGTACGGTCGAGGAAGTTAATAAAGAACATCAGCGCCACGAAAGGAACCAGGCGCAAACAAATTTTACGAATTGCTGATTTTTCAGCAGTCCCAGGTACTGTTTGAGAAATTGTTGTCATTTTTTTACTCCTACTGCCCGCAGGC
Source organism: Rouxiella sp. S1S-2 (assembly GCF_009208105.1). Classification (NCBI taxonomy): domain Bacteria; kingdom Pseudomonadati; phylum Pseudomonadota; class Gammaproteobacteria; order Enterobacterales; family Yersiniaceae; genus Rouxiella; species Rouxiella sp. S1S-2. The sequence continues at coordinate 1,542,454 of NZ_WFKL01000001.1, read as the reverse complement.
AGGCAAAGCATTAACTAAGGAGCTTCTGGTGTGCTGGCTGGTGCAGCGTTCAAAAGCGCTGGATGTCTTATCCGACGCTGCAAAATGGGCAGTGCTTGTAGGGCTTTTGCAGGCTTGTCTCATGGTCTCATCCTCTGACGGGTTTTGAGCTGTTCATAAATATCTACATTGAACATATGAACACTACCCTTTCCCTCTTAAATTGCCTACACCCCAACGTTAAAAGTGTGACACGACTCAAAAAGCCGATTAAAACGGATCACACCTGAGTTTACATCACATTTTGTTCAATACATTTACGCGGACGGCATCAGTTTAGATCATTCATCACAAAACATATGAACGATCATTGAACATATGATTGATTTCGCGCTATCTTGATTTTATGCGTTGCGCGCCCCCCAAAAAGGCCGGGAGCCGCAGCAGAAAGATGGCCGCTGTGTTCAATGCCATGACGCCACTCAACATTCATAACCTATTAATTAGGAAGGATAAATTATGTTACCTATCGCGATTGGAGCCGATGATGCGGCTATTGAACTGAAAAACATCGTTAAAGCTTTTATTCAGCAACAGGGGTTGGAAGTGGTCGATTACAGCCAGGATGCTAATAATCCGCTGTACCCGGATATTGCCTTCACCGTGGCAACGGCAATTAAAGAAGGAAAGTTTGAACGCGGCATTTTGCTGTGTGGCACCGGCATTGGAATGAGCATCGTGGCGAACAAAGTTGCTGGCATTCGCGCCGCCCAGTGCCATGACACTTATTCAGCCGAACGCGCCCGCAAAAGTAATGACGCACAAGTGATGACGCTGGGTGCGCGCGTCATTGGCCCGGAATTAGCAAAATCGATCGTCGCGGCCTGGCTGGCCTCTAATTTCGAAGGAGGCGGTTCAACCAGCAAAGTTGAAAAAATTGGCTACTATGAAGGTTTGAAAGGCGCTTAATTTTTCTGCTGTCAGCGGACTTTGTTTAACTGTTTATAATAAGGTCCGCCAACCGGTTTTATAACCTGTTGATATCTAAAGCCATAGCTCTGGCCCATCACAATAATCAGAAAAAGCGCATTCAATGTGTTAATAAAATGATGCAGTCTATGTACTCTAATTAAAACGTAACGACTTTTTGCTGTATCGATTCTTCTTAAGGAGTAAGAGATGAACCAGTTAGACGCACTTAAACAGCTAACGACAGTGGTAGCCGACAGTGGCGATATTGAATCCATTCGTCATTTCGAACCGCAGGATGCGACCACCAATCCTTCACTGATCCTCAAAGCTGCTGATATTCCACAGTACAAACCTCTGATTCAAGAAGCGCTTGATTACGCCCGTAGACAAGGTGGAAGCAAGGAAACGCAAATTATCAATGCTTCTGACAAGCTGGCTGTGAACATCGGTCTGGAGATCCTCAAAAGTGTCCCTGGCCGTATTTCAACCGAAGTTGACGCACGTCTGTCCTTCGATCGCGGCATGTGTGTGGCAAAAGCGCGTAAGCTGATCGGCATGTATGCGGACCACGGCATTGATAAATCGCGTATTTTGATCAAGTTGGCCTCCACCTGGGAAGGCATCAAAGCCGCTGAACAGTTAGAAAGAGAAGGCATCAACTGTAATCTGACTCTGCTGTTCTCCTTCGCCCAGGCCCGTGCCTGCGCCGAAGCCGGTGTTTATCTGATTTCACCTTTCGTGGGCCGTATCTACGACTGGTATAAGGCCAAAGAGCCAAACGCGGCCTACGATGCGACGAAAGATCCGGGTGTGAAGTCCGTGACAGATATCTACAAGTACTATAAAGAGCATCGTTATCAGACGGTGATCATGGGTGCCAGCTTCCGTAAAGTTGACCAGATCTTGGCACTGGCTGGTTGCGATCGTCTGACTATTTCGCCAAACCTGCTGGAAGAGCTGAAAAACAGCAACGAGCCGGTTGAACGTAAACTGACTCCCTCCACAGAAGCATTCCATCAGCCAGCGCCGCTGGCAGAAGAAGAGTTCCGCTGGCAGCATAACCAAGACCCAATGGCGGTTGAGAAGCTGTCTGAAGGCATTCGTTTGTTCGCTGTCGACCAGCAGAAGCTGGAAGATATGCTGTCCGCTCAACTGTAATTAACTGGAGTAGAACATGTCCTCTCGTAAAGAGCTTGCGAACGCTATCCGCGCACTCAGCATGGACGCCGTGCAGAAAGCGAATTCCGGCCACCCTGGCGCCCCTATGGGCATGGCCGACATCGCCGAAGTCTTGTGGCGTGATTACCTGAACCACAACCCGACCAACCCGCACTGGGCCGACCGCGACCGCTTCGTCCTCTCAAACGGTCACGGCTCTATGCTGATTTACAGCCTGCTGCACCTCACCGGCTACGACCTGCCGATTAACGAGCTTGCCAACTTCCGCCAGCTGCACTCCAAGACCCCAGGTCACCCGGAGTACGGCTACACCCCAGGCGTTGAAACCACCACCGGCCCGCTGGGTCAGGGGATTGCTAACGCCGTCGGTTTTGCCATCGCCGAACGCACGCTGGCCGCGCAGTTCAACCGCGAAGGCCACGACGTCGTCAACCACCACACCTACGCCTTCCTGGGCGACGGCTGTATGATGGAAGGTATCTCCCACGAGGTGTGCTCGCTGGCCGGTACCATGAAGCTCGGTAAACTGACCGCGTTCTACGATGACAACGGCATCTCCATCGACGGCCACGTAGAAGGCTGGTTCACCGATGACACCGCGGCGCGTTTTGAAGCCTACAACTGGCACGTCATTCGTCACGTAGACGGCCACAACCCTGACGCGATTAAAGCGGCTATCGAAGAGTCCCACAAGGTGACCGACAAGCCGACGCTCATCCTGTGCAAAACCATCATCGGTTTCGGTTCACCGAACAAGGCCGGCACCCACGACGTGCACGGCGCCGCGCTGGGTGCGGACGAAGTGGCCGCCACGCGTAAAGCGATTGGCTGGAACTATCCGCCGTTTGAAATTCCTCAGGACATTTATGCCCAGTGGGACGCCAAGGAAGCCGGTAAGGCCAAAGAAGCGGCCTGGAACGACAAGTTCGCCGCCTACGCCAAAGCCTACCCGGAGCTGGCCGCCGAGTTTGACCGTCGCGTTAACGGCAAGCTGCCGCAGAACTGGGAAACCGAGTCACAGAAATTCATCGAAGGGTTGCAGGCCAAGCCGGCGAACATTGCCAGCCGCAAGGCGTCGCAGAACTCGCTGGAAGCCTTCGGCAAAATTCTGCCGGAGTTCCTGGGCGGCTCTGCCGACCTGGCGCCGAGCAACCTGACCATGTGGTCCGGCTCGAAATCAATCGGCGACGACCAGGCGGGTAACTACATTCACTACGGCGTGCGCGAGTTCGGCATGACCGCCATCACCAACGGCATCGCGCTGCACGGCGGCTTCTTGCCGTACTCGGCGACCTTCCTGATGTTCGTGGAGTACGCCCGTAACGCGGTGCGCATGGCCGCGCTGATGAAAATCCGCAACGTGTTCGTTTACACCCACGACTCTATCGGTCTGGGCGAAGACGGCCCGACGCACCAGCCGGTGGAGCAGTTGGCCAGCCTGCGCGTGACGCCGAACATGAGCCTGTGGCGCCCGGCCGACCAGGTCGAGTCCGCGGTGGCGTGGAAATACGCGATTGAGCGCAACGACGGCCCGACGACGCTGATTTTCTCCCGTCAGAACCTGACCCAGCAACCGCGTACCGCCGAGCAGTTGGCGAACGTGGCGCGCGGGGGTTACATTCTGAAGGACAGCGAAGGCACGCCAGAGGTTATCCTGATTGCCACCGGCTCTGAGGTGGGTATCACCGTGGAAGCGGCCGACAAGCTGACCGCGGCGGGGACCAGGGTACGCGTGGTGTCGCTGCCGTCAACCGACGCGTTCGACAAGCAGGATGAAGCCTATCGCGAGTCCGTCCTGCCGAAAGCGATTTCGGCGCGCGTGGCGGTGGAAGCGGGCATTGCCGACTACTGGTATAAATACGTGGGCCTGAACGGCGCTATCGTGGGCATGACCACCTTTGGTGAGTCGGCGCCGGCGGAGCTGCTGTTCAAAGAGTTCGGCTTTACGGTAGACAACGTGGTCGCGAAAGCGCAGGCGCTGCTGAAATAAGTCTTTTATCGTCAGAGATTGTTTGAAGCAGGTCTAAAAAGGCCCCGGTGAAAGCCGGGGCCTTTTTTATGGCATCACCCTACCCCTCTCCCGGAGCTAAACCAGAACCGGACAGCCAGAAACCGGTGAAATGGGTGGCTACAGAGGTTTTCGCTTGAGGACAAATCTATGAAGATTTTGTCATCCACAGTACGGGCCACTGTCCACTCTTGCTATAGCCGTCACAGCTTGGTTCAGAGGAATAAAACGCAAGGCGGAAGGTTTTACCGTCAAACATCCAGCGCGAAGATACGCCGCAATCACCCAGCCCGCGTCCTTTATCAAAGATCGAAAGCATCCCTGTTTTCTCATCAAAATCAGCGTTAATGAGCTCGGGAGGCTGGTCGTCCTCACCCGTTTTAAACGGCAGGTCAAGCACCAGAGTATCGGCTTTATAAGGCGCCTGCCGCGAAACCATATAACCCAATACATACAGATTATAGGCCCCCATATCGCAGTTAACGGTCATCAGCGCTTTGTCATTGCTTAGCGGATACAGATGCACTTCCCGCTCCGAGGGGTCGAGGCTGCAGTCGTTATTTTCAATATTGGTGGCGGTATTTTGAGTTATCGCCGAGATTTCCCCTTCCGTCAGCGGATGGGGTTCGTTGAACCGCGGCAATAATGGCACCGCGGGCGCTGCTGGCACCGTTGACGGCGATTTATTGCCACGGCTAGCCCAGGCGGTTTTTGTCCCTTCGCGCGATTGCTGCTCGTCAATAGCCAACAGCGCCGCCTTTAGCCCGTTCAAAGAAATAGCAGGCCGCGTGCTCTGCGCCGGATCCAGCTTTCCAGCCAACTGAATGCTGCTGCCTTCGCGGATAATGTTCACAAAATCACCCACCACCAGACGGTTAATGCTGGCAATATGTTTTTTGCTCACGTCCCATTCACGGCGATTAAATGTGAGTGGCTTGCCGCTGAACGTGAGACGGTTGGCAATGGCCAGGTCTGAGGTCTGCTCGTCACCGTTGCGCTGATAATCAATACTGACGCTCGCACGCCCTTCCGGGCCGGCATCACGGGTTAGCTGCAACACCAGACCCTGGCTGTCCTGCGCACTTCTCGCTGAACAATGGTTTAAATTGTCGCAACTTACCTGCCAATCGTTGTAGATTCTTTGCATCGGTTGGGCATGCGCGTAGCCGGTTAACAGGGTTGCCATCAACAACAGCGGGGTGGATATCCAATTGGGTATCATTAGAATAAGCTCTTTTACGAAGTAAACCTTTAGATATTAACCTAAGCTGTGCAAAGACTCTGCCCGAAAAGCATCATTTTTTTACCAGTAAATAGAAATGGATAGCTTTTTAAAACGTAAAAATGCACTCACGTCAGTTTGGAAGACACGAAATAGTTTCATCATTAAGGGGATAAACACGTTTTGTTGCGCTGTTATACGCTTAAGAACACCCTGAGCTGATATTCTATTGATTAGCACCGGTCATAATATATAAAAGGTACAATAGGGATGGCGATAGTTCGCAATTTTAGTTTGCAGACCATAAAAATAAAAATAATTCTGCTTATGATTTCGTTAGTATCAGCCTCAGCGCTGGCGGAAGAACCGCCAATCGTGCTGACAGGAACCATTGGCCGTACTGCCGTAGTCGTTGAGCTGGATTTAAATAAACCCGAAGCCATAACAGGACGTTACTTTTATCAAAAATATCATCTCGATTTACCGCTAAACGGCAGTGAGCAGGACGGTGAAATTACGCTACAGGAAGGCACCGACGACTTTAACGATACTCCCCGACCAACGCTGCGGATAGAATCCGACGGTAAATCTGGCTGGCAGGGTACCTGGTCAAATCCTCAGGGAAAAATCATGCCCATCGCATTGACTCCAGCGCAATTGCCTGAGTCAAATCCCGATGGGTTCCTGACACGCCTGATCCACGAATCACCTTATGAATATTTGCGCCTGAGCGATTTAACGCTCAAGAAAGGTAAACAGCAAACCTTTATGGGATACCCACTGCAGTGGTGGCACGAGCCAGAATCAGACGTCTCGCTGTTCACCTTGGCCTCCGGTTACCCCGATGCCCAGCTTAATGTCATCAATCAACGACTGATGGCGAGAATGTGGCAGGAAGTCATTGATTACCATAGCTGCATGCTCGGCGCTAGCCAGTTTGGCAAAGGTGATTTTGAACAAACCGTAACGCCTGAACTGCTGTCGCCCACGGCAGTGAGTATTAAAATATCCACCAGCTATAGTTGCGGGGGGGCGCATCCCGACTTTGGCGATTCACCGCTTAATTTAAATGCCCAGACTGGCGCGCCGCTGTCACTGGAAGACATTTTGTGGGTGGGACAGGAAAAACCTTTCCATTATATGTATGCCGACGACCATGCGGATCAAAGCAGTAACACCGTTAGCTTTGATGATTATTCAAACTACCGGGAAAAGAATTTTGCACCGTGGTTGATTCGACAATTTAAACAGCTGTATCCGGGGGAGATGCAAAAACCCAAGGGAGATGATGATTGTGACTACAGTGATGCGGAAATCTGGTATTTCCCGTCCTGGTACATGACCACCAAGGGGATCCACTTCGGGCCATCATTCGCCAGAGCGATGCGTGCCTGTGAAGGGACCCGTTGGTCGGTGCTACCGTGGTCGGCAAGAGGCCAGCATGAAGGCGGCATTTCGCTCTCACTCCCTCAATAAAGAGGTGTTTTAAATCAGACCGAAGCCGCAACTTCGGTCTTTTCTTACTCAGCCCAAAAGGCCATTCAACTGCGCATACTGCAATAAAATCACTGCCTTACCGTCTTTAATCTCACCATTTTTAATCATCGCCAGCGCCTGCTTGAAAGGCACTTCGAGCACTTCAATGTCTTCATCTTCCACGCCACCACCGTTGTTCGCTCGACTCTCATCATGATACTCGGCGGCAAAAAAGTGGATCACCTCAGTGACGCCGCCTGGCGACATAAAAAGCTCAAACAGTTTTTCAACCTCGCCAACCTGATAACCCGTTTCTTCGATAGCCTCTTTACGGATACAGTCTTCCGGCGAATCGTTGTCCAGCAATCCGGCGCAGGTTTCAATCAACATGCCGTTGGCATTGCCGTTAACATAGCTTGGGATTCGAAATTGCTTTACCAACAGCACGGTCTGTTTTTTGCGGTTATAGAGCAAAATTGTCGCGCCGTTGCCCCGATCGTAAACCTCGCGTTTATGTCTGACCTTAGTCCCGTCTTTCTTGGCTATATCATAGGTATAGTTGCGCAGCATGAACCAGTTATCAGACAGCAACTCATTTTTGATGATTTCAATATTAGCGGACATAGCGCCTCGAGGTGAGTGACAGAAGCTGTTAATAGTAGAATGAGCCGAAGGGAATGAGAACGAATAGTTTGTCCCGAATGTTCCTAATATTGATAAAATTTGTATTCCATGCAATCCCTTGGCCATGCATGAGGGCAAGCGTTGGCGCGCGTCAGAACAAAGGTAGGCTACCCCTGTTCAATCGCGGTTAGCAGTTGGTCGTGATGCAAGTCTATCCACTGCGCGTTCAACGGGCCCCAGTGGGTAAGCTGATAGTAACCGTCGTTATTTCGAACGCCCTGTTGGACAAAAACCAGCTCAACGCCCATCCCAGGCAGGGCTTTCAGCACGTCCTGCAGCGTGCGTCTTGGCCATCCGCTCAACGCCATTAATTTAGGTACGTTTGGACGTTCATTATTATTAATTAACCAGCAAAGATAGAGCCGACGGGCAAAAACTGAATTCAACATAATCTCACTCTCAACGTCCCTTATATGCGAATAAATGGTTACTTTTTTAAATTAATCCAGCCATTAAGTGCAATCAACGCAGCTTCAGCGTTCCCCTAAGCCTTTTTTACATCATCTCCTTTTTTTCTCCACGTTTTTTTTAGGTATTGAAGGTAAAGTGCAGAGAGTTATAGGTCGCTTTTTGCGCCTATCGTGGCATCAGTCTGAAAATGAGTGTTACTAATAATTGCGTTTCGCATCGGATTGCATGACATAAAAGTAGGCTACTTTATCAGAAAGAACTTCATTATTATTTCCTGATGTCATCCACCCTGCGGGTGATGACGAGGCTTGTGACACATGGCTAACTTTTTTATCGATCGCCCAATTTTTGCCTGGGTATTGGCGATCATTATTTCTCTGTCAGGGGCCTTGGCCATTTATGACCTGCCCGTTGAGCAATACCCCGCCCTTGCGCCACCGAATGTGCGCATATCCGCCCAATATCCGGGTGCCTCTGCCACTATTGTAGAAAATACCGTCACGCAGATTATCGAGCAGAACATGACTGGACTCGATAATCTGATGTACATGTCCTCGCAGAGCAGCAATGACGGCAAGTCCCAGATAACCCTGAGCTTTGAGGCTGGAACTGACCCAAACGAAGCGCTGCAACAGGTGCAAAACCAACTACAGCAGGCGCTTAAACGCCTGCCGCAAACGGTGCAAAGCCAGGGCGTTACCGTCTCTAAAACCGGTGATACCAACCTGATGATGGTGGCGTTTGTTTCCACCGACGGCAGCATGAGCAAGCAGGATATTTCTGACTATGTTGCGTCGAATCTTCAGGACCCGATCAGTCGCGTGAGCGGCGTCGGTACGATTAATGCCTACGGCACGCAGTATGCGATGCGCATTTGGCTCGACCCCAACAAACTTAACAACTACAGCCTGACCACCTCAGACGTGGTGACCGCGATAGAAAACCAGAACAGCCAGGTTGCGGTCGGCCAGTTAGGCGGCACGCCTGCAGTTGACCAACAGGCGCTTAACGCCACGGTCAACGCACAGTCGCAACTGCAAACGCCGCAGCAGTTTCGCGATATCACTTTACGGGTGAACGCCGATGGTTCACAGGTTACGCTGGGTCAGGTTGCCACGGTAGGTTTGGGCGCCGAGAACTACAACTTCGACAGCCGTTACAATGGCCAACCCGCATCAGGCATGGGCGTTCAGCTAGCCTCCGGCGCTAACGAACTGCAAACCGACACGGCGGTGCGCGCCAAGATTAAAGAGCTGTCGCAGTACTTCCCGCACGGCCTGAAAACCGAGATTGCCTACGAAACGACGCCGTTTGTAAAAGCCGCCATCACCGATGTAGTAAAAACGCTGTTTGAAGCTATCGTACTGGTATTTTTGGTGATGTACCTGTTCTTGCAAAACTTCCGCGCCACGCTGATCCCGACAATTGCAGTGCCGGTGGTTCTGCTGGGAACTTTCGTTGTGCTGCATCAGTTCGGCTACAGTATAAACACCCTCACGATGTTCGCGATGGTGTTGGCCATCGGGCTACTGGTGGATGACGCCATCGTGGTGGTCGAGAACGTCGAAAGGGTAATGAGTGAAGAGGGTCTGAGTCCGCGCGACGCTACGCGAAAATCAATGGGCCAGATACAAAGTGCGCTGGTCGGTATTACCATGGTGCTCTCGGCGGTGTTCGTGCCAATGGCATTTTTCGGTGGCACAACCGGGGCTATTTATCGTCAGTTCTCGGTGACCATTGTCGCGGCCATGGTGCTGTCGGTATTTGTCGCCCTCACCCTGACACCCGCGCTATGTTCCACTATTTTAAAACCTATCGCTCAAGGCCACCACCACGGAAAGCGCGGCTTTTTCGGCTGGTTCAACCGTATGTTCGATAAAAATGCCCGCCGCTATGAGCGCGGCGTTGGGCGAATTTTGCACCACGGTTTCCGCTATATGCTGATTTACCTGCTGCTGGTGGTGGCGCTGGGCTTTATGTTTGTCAAACTGCCGACCTCTTTCCTGCCGCAGGAAGACCGCGGCGTGTTCACGGTGCAAATTCAGCTGCCGCCGGGTGCAACCATGGCGCAAACCACCAAGGTGGTCTCGCGGGTTGAGCAGTATTTCCTGACCCACGAGAAAAAAGACGTGCTGTCGGTATTCTCGACCATTGGTTCTGGGCCAGGCGGCAACGGACAAAACGTCGCCCGCATGTTTGTACGACTCGCAGACTGGGATGACAGAACCTCCGGTGCTAACACGTCATTCGATATTATCGACCGAGCGACCAAAGAGTTCAGCAAAAGTAAATATAACGATGCACGCATTATCGCCAGCAGCCCTCCGGCGATTAACGGCCTTGGCAACTCGTCAGGCTTTGACATGGAGCTTGAGGACCACGCTGGTGTAGGCCATGCCCAACTGATGGCCGCGCGTGATTCGCTTTTGGAGATGGCGGCGAAAAGCCCGCTGCTTTCCCGAGTACGTCATAACGGTCTCGACGACAGCCCACAGTTGCAAATAGATATCGATCAGCACAAGGCTCAGGCACTGGGTCTGTCGATTGCCGACATCAACAACACGCTGAGCACGGCTTGGGGCTCAAGCTACGTGAATGACTTTGTTGACCGTGGCCGCGTTAAAAAAGTCTATGTGCAGGCCGATGCGCCATTCCGCATGCTGCCTGAAGATGTTGACAAGTGGTTTGTACGCAACAGTGCGGGCAGCATGGTGCCGTTCTCGGCGTTCACCTCATCGCATTGGGAAACCGGCTCTCCGCGCCTCGAACGCTATAACGGCAGTTCATCGCTAGAAATAGTGGGTGAAGCCGCCAACGGCGTGAGCAGCGGTGCTTCAATGGATGAAATGGAACGACTGGTGGCAAAACTTCCGGCAGGTATTGGCCTCGAATGGACGGGAATGTCGTATCAGGAACGCCTGTCTGGTTCTCAGGCCCCTGCCCTGTATGCGATTTCGCTACTGGTGGTGTTCCTCTGTCTGGCCGCGCTTTATGAAAGCTGGTCTATTCCTTTCTCAGTCATGCTGGTTGTGCCGCTTGGGGTAATCGGTGCGGTGATCGCAACCTATCTGCGCGGGCTCGAAAACGACGTGTATTTCCAGGTAGGGATGTTGACCATTATTGGTTTGTCGGCGAAAAATGCCATTCTGATCGTGGAGTTTGCCAATGACCTCAACGTGCGCGGCAAGGCACTCCTTGAGGCGACGCTGGAAGCATCAAGGATGCGTTTGCGTCCGATCCTGATGACGTCATTGGCCTTTGTGTTTGGCGTACTGCCGATGGCGACCAGTCAGGGCGCAGGTTCAGGCAGTCAACATGCGGTAGGCACTGGCGTTATCGGCGGCATGATTTCGGCAACGGTATTGGCCATATTCTTCGTACCGCTGTTCTTTGTGCTGGTGCGTCGCCGCTTCCCGGGTAAAAGCGAGAATGCGACTCTGATTAACGACATCATTGAAACTAAACCGAATCTTGACAATGACTAGTCGATTGTTATTAATCAGGCATTGATGAAATAGAAAAGGCGCTAATGTATTAGCGCCTTTTATTATTGAGCTATACCGTATTAAATTGACCAAATCAAATTGAGTGACTGTCTTATTCATTTGTTTCAGTTAAAAACACAGTGTTACAAACAGCGCTCACAGCCTGCTTGAATTTTATCAACGCTCTTAGAGTATCTATAAAATAGTTGAAAGAGGCCTTTTACAAGATGAAGATATTTATATCGGGTTCCCACGGGTGAAAACAGATGTAACTACAGGATCTTGTTATTATCTTTGCCAAAGTAGTGTGAGGGTATTAACCGCGCAGCATTGCTTCGATAAAGTCTTTCCAATTACCTAACTCTTGCTCGACCATATTATTCCCCTTGAATGAACGGAGGGGATTATACGAGCAATATTTAAGCAGACAAACAGTTTATTCCGATAATGAAACCGGGATCACGCAATCTTTACCGGTAAACACGGCCTCCAGAGCTTAAATAATGGGCTTAAAATGACCCCGTGCGGCGTTGCCTGCCAGCATCAGAACGGTTAATCTTTGAAGCATAAGAAATAACCAGCGCATACAGGGATTACAAACAATGAGTTTCGACATCATCAGCAATGACGGCATCGGTTCGGTTGATTGGCAACGGCTGGCCGACATTTTAGAGCTAAGCGGCCTTAATAAACGTGACTTAAATAAGCTGCAACAGGGTTTTGAGCACAGTCAGTTCCGCTATCTGGGATACTGCGACGGTGAGTTGGTTGCCACTGCCCGCGCAATCAGTGATTTTACTTCGGCGTCCTATTTAAGCGATGTGGCAATCCACCCTGATTTTCAAGGGCGGGGTTTCGGAAAAATATTAATGGATCGTGTCATGCGAGATCTCGCGCCGTTGGGCAAGGTCATTATTTATGCTGTACCCGATAAAATTGAGTTCTATAAGCGCTTTAGCTTTCATCCTCTATTAACTGCGATGACTTACGTCGAGGGGGAAAATCTGACCCGCATGCGTCAGCTCGGCTATATTCCTCCGGCGGCATAAAAGTAAAACGCAGATATAAAGTACTGCTTATTCGAAATCGTAATTATTGATTTTTGGCATGCACATATAAACAATGAATCAAATCAATGCCGAAGTTGCAAAATATCCCCTCACCGGCGTAAAAGGCCAGCAATCTCGATACGCCTGTCGTCAAAAGTATCCACCGCCGGAAATCAGCCTGATTGATGGAGGTCTGAGGGTAGATCCAGACGATGTTTTGCAGCATTATGTAACGCATCATTTTTTCAGGCCAAAAACGCAGGCAGATAACGCCCTGCGGCCTGAAACTGGCTACTTTTCCGTCTAATTTCTCCCTTGATTGGGCGAGTTAACTTTTAGGGTACATTTGCACATGGCAGAAACATCCTCATTGACGATTTTTGGCATCAAAAATTGCGATACCGTTAAAAAAGCCCGCCGTTGGTTAGAAGAAAATGGCATTGAGGCACGCTTTCATGATTATCGCGTCGATGGCCTCGATGGCGCACTGCTGCAAAAGCTGATTGATAAACAGGGCTGGGAAGCGCTGCTCAATACGCGCGGCACAACCTGGCGCAAGCTTGCTGAATCACTGCGCGCCGCCTGTGACAACGCCGAAGCCGCCAAAGCCATCATGCTTGAGCATCCCGCCGTTATAAAACGCCCTTTTCTTCTCGCCGCCAGCGGACAATCGCTGCTCGGTTTTAAACCTGAAAGCTATGCGCAATTTGTTGCAGAGGTGAAGTAAATGATTTGTCCGGTTCTGGATCTTGCGCAGCAGCTGATTCGCCGCCCGTCCCTCAGTCCGAATGACGCAGGCTGTCAGGAAATTATGATTGCCCGTTTGCAGGCGATTGGCTTCCATATCGAAACCATGAACATTGGCGATACCCTCAATTTCTGGGCCACACGCGGTCAGGGTAAAACGCTGGCCTTCGCCGGTCATACCGACGTGGTGCCAACCGGTGATCCTTCACTGTGGATAACGCCACCGTTTGAACCAGCCCTGCGCGACGGCATGCTATTTGGTCGCGGTGCGGCAGACATGAAAGGTTCACTGGCCGCGATGGTCGTTGCCGCCGAGCGCTTTGTGGCTGCTAACCCTCATCATCAGGGCCGTCTGGCGTTCCTCATCACCTCAGACGAAGAGGCCAGCGCGGTCAACGGTACGATTAAAGTGGTTGAAGCCTTGATGGCGCGCAACGATCGTCTGGATTACTGCCTGGTAGGAGAACCTTCAAGCACCACGCGCGTTGGCGATATTGTAAAGAACGGCCGTCGCGGCTCAATGACCGCCAACCTGCAAATTCACGGCGTGCAAGGCCACGTTGCCTATCCTCATCTGGCCGATAATCCGGTGCATCGTGCCATGCCTGCGCTGAATGAGTTGGTTGCCACCGAATGGGATCGCGGTAACGAATTCTTCCCGCCGACCAGCATGCAGATTGCCAATATCAACGCGGGAACCGGCAGCAATAATGTTATTCCCGGTGAGCTGTATGTGCAGTTCAACTTCCGTTTCAGCACCGAACTCACCGATGCATTAATCAAAGAACGTGTTGCCACCCTGCTTGATAAACATCAATTAAATTATACGCTTAATTGGGTAGTTTCGGGTCAGCCGTTCCTGACGCCGCGCGGTGAACTGGTTGATGCGGTGGTCAACGCGGTGCGCCACTACAGTGAAATCACGCCTGAGCTGCAAACCACCGGCGGCACATCAGACGGTCGTTTTATTGCCCTGATGGGCGCGCAGGTGGTTGAACTGGGCCCGGTGAACTCCTCAATCCACAAAATTAATGAATGCGTGCAGGCGGCCGATTTGCAGCTTCTAAGCCGCATGTATCAGCGTATTATGGAACAGCTGGTCGGATGATAAATCACGAGATGCTGACCGGCCGCTCAACGGCACATTTGAGCGAGCTATGCGGACCCCATCGACTGCAGGCTGAGGCGGTAGACGCGTTTCACGCACTGCAATCCGCAGCGTCGCAGGCAGGGTTTACTCTGCAACCGGCCAGCACGTTTCGTGACTTCAGTCGGCAACTGGCAATCTGGAATGGAAAATTCCGCGCAGAGCGCCCAGTATTAGACAGTAACAGCCAACCGGTCGACGTAAGCCTGCTTGGCGACGCAGAGCGCGGGGAATTGATCCTGCGCTGGTCAGCGCTGCCCGGTGCCAGTCGCCATCACTGGGGCAGTGATTTGGATATTTATGACCCTAACCTGCTACCTGAAGGCAGCAAGCTGCAGCTGGAACCTTGGGAATACGAGCAAGGTGGCTATTTTTATCCGCTGACCCAATGGTTGACCGAAAATATGGCGACATTTGGCTTTTATAGACCGTTTAGCCACGACAGCGGCGGCGTGGCCGTTGAGCCGTGGCATTTGAGCTACCGTCCGCTGGCCGAGCAGTGTGAACATTTGCTGACGCCGGAGGTGCTAAAACAGGCCTGGATTGGACAAGATCTTGCCGGTTATGCATGGATAACGAGTCAGCTTGAGAGGATCTTCCAGCAATACGTTATAATTAAAGCTGTTGTAGGCAAATAGTTCTGCGAGTGCGCAGAATAACCAGTAAGGGAGCAACGTTATGGAATGGGTTAAAGATTACTGGTGGATAGTGCTGATCGTACTGGCCGGCATCATCATCAGCGGCGTTAAAGAACTTAATCGGGTCGATGTCAAAGCGTACCTCAAAGACAAGCCGGAAGTCCCGCCACATCGCGATAACAACGCTGAATGGGATGACGACGACGATTGGCCGAAGGACAAGAAAAAGTAACAGTCGCGGATTTTAACCTGCCAGGTAGCTAATAGACCTGCACTTGACGCTGTTAAAATCCGCCCGTTACCTCATCTCCTCACCGCTTATCAAAAAATTCAGCCGCGGTGCGACGCATCATAGCTGACACGTAATGTGCCTTTTTTGAACTTGGCTGACTTGATGGTTAAGTCAGCGATTTGATTAATATTGGCCAGGTGCGTTCCCCCGCACAAAATCGGCTCGGTATTTTCAATCAACGTAATCCGGGTTTCTCCCTCACGCCACGCCTTAACCTCCGCCCCGTCGCGCAGCCTTGCGGCCATTTCCTCTTCAATTTCTCTTAATGGCAAAGCGTCGACGGCTACCGCATCAGGGCCAATAGGCGAAAATTCTACCCGCGACTCTCCGGGGAAATGATGACCGGCAATTCCCTTCCATCCATACGGGTAGAGTGCAAAGTTAAGAAAATGCCCGGCCGTATGCAGTGCCGAGTTTCTCAACCTTTCCGCTGACGACACTTTCGCTTGCAGAGCTTCATTCTCCACAAACTCCAGTGGCTGTTCGGGATACAGCGCTACTAGCCCAGAAGCGTGTCGGCGAACTTTTACCGCAATATCATTGACCCAGCCGATATCAGCAGGCTGACCGCCGCCCTGAGGGTGGAAGATATTGTCTTTCAGCGCAATCCACTCGCCGTGCTCATCACTGCCGCGGGCAACGGCTTCACTCTCGATGCTGAAACAATAGGTATCTTCTAGATAGCGTGATTGCTGGGTCATGCAGGTTTCCTTTTTTGATTTTGTCCTGGAAAATTATTTAGATAATTGAGAGATTGGAGCGCAGAACCGTTCCCAGAACTCACTCTTTTGGGCATCAATCTTCCCCAATGCCGTCTGTGTTTCGCGACGACACTGCTGAATAAGGCCCTTTTTGCCGCTCAATCCAGACTGTAAAACGGCTTCGGCCATGCTTTGATCATGAAGCAACACGGCGCACAGCGTGGCTAAAGATGATGGGGATTGCGTTAACAAACGCAAAAGCGCGCTGCGACTGCCGTCGAGCGTGCGGTTAGCATAGGCAAACCCGGCAAGTTCGCGCCAATCATCGTCGTTCAGCGCCTCGTCTTGAGGAATCATTTGCTGAATATCATGCTGTTTATAAGGGTTGCCGTCATTGCAGATCCCCCCCACCTGCCACAGGGTTTGCGTGACCTCAGTGGGCAACTGCTGCCGGTTTCTGAACAGCTGCTGCACGGCCTTTTGGCAAAGTTGTTGGCCGCGCTCACTGAGCGGCAATAGGGCCATCGCGGTATAGCATCCGCTGCTTGCCTCTCGCACTCCGCCCACGCGTGCCATCTCAAAGCCGCAGCTGTGCCAAAAATGCCACAGTTCCGCGGTAAAGCCGAAACTCACCGAGAGATAATCCAGCCGAAGCTGTGCGGCAAACTGGCGCTGCTCGTTAACCAATGCCTTGGCTATGCCCTGCCTGCGCGAATCAACAGCCACCGCGATGCGGGTTATGCGTCTGGAAAGCATCTCGGCCGCTTCAGGGAAACCGCCATGCGCGGCTAAAGACTGCGCCACCAGATTGCCTCTTGGACGCCGACGACCCGCCCAAATTTCATGTGCCAAATCCGCCTCAAGACCGCCTTCATCCACCGTCCACAGTGCCGCCAATAAATGCTCATCGCGTTGGGCAATGGAAAAGGAACTGCCCGGCGCATCCATCATTCGGCGCAGGTCAAGCGGCGAGGTGCGGTAGTGGGCGCTGGTCAGCAGGTGGTAAAATGCCGCCAGCCGCTCAGGATATTTGGCCCAAACCTCGGCGGTAAAATGTAAGAAATGCAAGGGATTCACTGAACGGCTCGGGCTGGCGGCAGTGATAGACTCAGGTTCATTGAACAACAGAATATCGTCGAGCAGTAACTCGAGCGGACAGCCTTGGGCCCAGCGGATAGGCTCAAGGAGGCGCAGGTCGTGCCAGTGCGGCAGTGAGGCACAGAATTTGAGCAAAAAACCGCGCCCTGTGCCTTCATAACCCTGCACCGTAGTGGTCAGTAGCACGCGGGGGAAAGAGGTAATCAGCTGCGCAAGCAGCGGTGTAGGAATAGCGGCGGCTTCGTCAATCAATAACCAGTCGGCGTCAATCGGTGCACCCCTCTCGCAGTGTGCCAGCAGCGCATCGGGTGCCCAAAACGTCGCACCATGCTCGCCCTGCACACTCAGCATTTTTCCCGCCGCCTTACTGGGTGCGGTCATCCAGCAGGTTCCCTGCCACTGCTGCACCAACATGCCGGCGAGTGTCGATTTGCCACGACCGCGCGCGGCAGTCAGCACCCAGACGCCTGCCTGTGCCTTTAACAGTTTTTCCAAAATAGCCTGCTGCCGAGCGGTTGGGTTTCCTTGTGGCGCGGACCACGACGGCGTTGATGCAAGCAGGCAGGGAGCACAGTCTTCTCCCTGTCGCCAGATAATGGCCTGCGAGTCTGACTGCACTTTTTGAGTAAAGCGGGCAATAAACTGCGGAGTGGCAATGGCCTCAGCCTGATCACTCCAGCGCCTGCTGTCGGCATCGGGCAGTTGTGGCCAAATTTGCCACTCCGGCACCAGCATAATGAGCCAGCTTCCGGCGCGCAATACACCGCTAAACGCCGCCAGCGCCTCAACGTTCACCCCCTCTCTGGCATCAAAAACGCCGTGCAGGCACTCCTGACCCAGCAGTTGATTAACCACCTCAGGCGCTAGCGTTTTGAAGTTTGGCTGTAAATTTGGGCTAATCCACAACCAGTCGCCGATAAACGGGCGGATTATCTCTTCTACGCGCGCCTGACACCACGCAGCTTCACCACTCAAAACCAGCAGTCTGCGCACGCCCTGACGCTGCATCTGCTGCTGGCAGCGTTCTAGCTGGGCGATTAACGGCTCGTCTGCGCCTGATGGGCACTTATCGCGGTTCATCGGGTCAAGTTTTCCCCACCAGCAGCGAAAGCAAACCGGCGGCGATCAGCGGGCCAACCGGTACCCCTTTGAAAAAGGCAACGCCCAGCACCGTACCCACTAACAGTCCGGCCACCAGCTGCGGTTGTGTGCCCATTAGGGTGAGCCCACGGCCCCCGAGCCACGAAACGCCCACGCCGACCACGATAGCCGCCAGGGATTTCCAGTGCATAAACGAGTGAATCAGTGTGCTGGCACTCAGTTTGCCATTGGCAATCGGCGTCATCACACCAATAGTAAGAATAATAATTCCCAGTGTCAGACCGTATTTTTCTATCCACGGAAAGAAATTATTCAGCGGCGTAATACGGACCGTGAGCAGAAAGAACATGGCAATCGTCACGGCGGAATTGTGGCTGATAATACCTAAACCGGCGAAAACCAGCAGAATAAGCAAGGTTGGATCGAGGAAAGCCATAGTCATCCCAAAGTTATGTCATTTTTCCCAATAGCTCTCTCACCGCAGCTAAATGGCTGCGGTGAGAGATAAAGGAGATGATTATTTATTATTTTTATACGCTAGGCCAGCCGCATTTAACGACTGGCAAAGGTGTTGCACTGATCAATACGACCGCTATCATAACCGCGTTTAAACCAGTCATAGCGCTGAGCGGAAGTCCCGTGAGTGAAACTGTCCGGCACCACTCTTCCCTGACTTTGCTGCTGAAGCTTGTCGTCGCCAATGGCGCGGGCGGCATCCAGCGCCTGCTTGAGGTCACCACTTTCAAGCACCTGTTCCTGCTGCATGGCGTGACCCCAAATACCGGCAAAGCAGTCGGCCTGCAGTTCCATTTTTACCGACAGACGGTTGATTTCAGTTTGTGAGGCACCCTGCTGCATCTGACGTACTTTGTTGTCGATACCCAGCAGATTCTGCACGTGATGCCCCACTTCATGCGCCACCACATAACCCTGCGCGAAATCGCCACCGGCTCCGAGCTTGTCTCTCAGCTCTTGATAAAAGGATAAGTCGATATACACCGTACTGTCGGCAGGGCAATAAAACGGTCCCATGACCGACTGTCCCGTGCCACAGCCGGTGCGGGTGGCACCACGGTACATCACCAGTTTAGGGTCACGATAAGTCATGCCGTTTTGCTTGAATATTTGTGTCCAAACGTCCTCGGTAGAGGCTAGTATAATCGAGGTGAACTTCGCCTGACGGTCATCGTCAGGACTGATTGAGGCAGGCGTTTGCCGCTGCTGATACTGCGAAGGATTTTGAGACTGCCCACCGTCGATAAAACCGGTAAGATCAACGCCATAGTAACCGGCTATCAGCACCACAATGACAATAACGATGCCGCTTTTGCCGCGAATGGGAATGCGCATACCGCCCATACCGTTTCCGCTCTGGCCGTTGCTTTCTCCTCGGCGGTCTTCCACATTGTCGCTCTCCCGACGCCCTTGCCAACGCATATCATTCACCTCCGCTGTTTTTTACTAATCCTAGTTAACAAGGCAAAGGAATACCACAGGCGGGACGACTATTTAGGGATAGCTCAACATTTATCGTTAAAAAACGATAATTTGCACAAAAAACAACGCCCCCTCAGACGACAGCGCTAAGCCGTGTTAGCAATCTGAGGGGGCGTAATCGTTTGCGCGGTAGGGCTAAAAAAAGATTAGTCTAAATTAACACCAATACGCTTTGCGACTTCTTCATAGGCTTCGATCAGGCCGCCCAGGCTTTGACGATAACGATCTTTATCCATTTTCTCGAGCGATTTGGAATCCCATAGGCGGCTACCGTCTGGAGAGAACTCGTCACCCAGTACCACTTCGCCTTTGAACAGGCCAAACTCAAGCTTGAAATCGACCAAAATCAGACCGGCATCGCCAAAAATCTTGCTCAGCACGTTATTTGCCTTGTAGCTCAACTCTTTCATGCGTGCCAGATTCTCTTCGTTAACCCAACCGAAGGTCTTGCAATAGGATTCGTTGACCATTGGGTCGTGCTTGGCATCGTCTTTCAGGAACAGGTCAAACAGCGGTGGGTTCAGCACCAAACCTTCTTCTACGCCTAAACGCTTAACCAGTGAACCGGCGGCACGGTTGCGGATAACGCACTCAACCGGAACCATATCCAGTTTTTTCACCAGCACTTCGTTGTCTGACAGCAAACGTTCCATTTGGGTAGGAATGCCGGCTTCTTCCAACTTTTGCATAATGAAATGGTTGAATTTGTTGTTGATCATGCCTTTACGGTCGAACTGTTCAATACGTTCGCCATCCAGTGCTGACGTATCATTACGGAACTCCAAAACCAGCAGGTCTGGGTTTTCGGTGGTATAGACGGTTTTCGCCTTTCCGCGATACAACTCAGCTAACTTTTGCATCTTAACTTACTCCAGTGATATGACGTGTTGGGTAGAACTTGAATCTTAATTATTCGCCAGAAATCGGCAAATGCAAAAAGGGGCCGGAGCCCCTTCGCATATTACTTGGTTACTGCACTGCTTTGATTAAACGCCGCTTGCATCACTGCCACCATCGCATCGTTCTGTGATTGGGTCAGAGCATGTCCTTTGGGATCAAGGAACTGCAGACTACTGCGGTTATTCAGGTCGCCGAGCTGGAGTTTATATTCTCCAGACGTCAGTTCAGGGTCTTTCGCGCCCAGCGTGTCCCAGGCATCGCTGCCCAGCGGTGAGTATTTCGCGGTTAAGGTCCCCTGAGGACGGCTGCTGTCGGTCACTTTCATGCCCGCTTTAGCCAACGCGGTTGGCAGACGTTCCCAAACATTGCCGTAAGGTGCGCGAATAATCAGCACCGGCAGGCCGGTATCATCTGCGCCGCTCTGCACGTCAATCTCGCCGATTTTACGGTTGTCGAGACGGCTTTGCGCATCCTGCTGGCGTTTGCCTAGGCCGGCAGTAATCGTGTTCAGCATCTGGCTGGTATAGCGCTGCTGTTCAGCCGCAGACGTGACCGGTTTACCCTGCTGCTGAAGCTCAAGCGTTTTGACGCTCAGCGAGGTCTGATAGCCCTGCGTTTTCACGCTGATTTGATAACGACCCTGATACTGGAAGTCTTCATCTTTACGGTTCCACTGCACCACACCGGTGGTCAGTGTCTGGTTCGCGTCATCACGGTTGGCAATAGGATAACCGTTCTCTTGAACGATAGTCACCACGTTTGCCCACAGGCCGCTGTTCTGCGCGCTGTTTTCAAGCATCACAGTACCGGTATCGGTGGTGTACTGCGCACGTGAACCGTTTACCAGTGCCAAAGGCTGCAGCGGAGGACGAATGTCCAAACTTTTACCCAATGCGCCCTGAAGGCTGCCGGCCGGCACATCATACGTTCCATTCTGCAGAGGCAAAATCATGCCTTCCGGCGTTTTCAGCTCTTGCAGTGGCGTGGCTTGAAGATAGGCTTCGTCGCCGCTTACCTGACGTTTGTAACGTGAATCGTTAGAGCAGGCCGCGAGCAGCATGATCAGGGACAGACCCACAACTTTTGCTACCGTCGACTTTTGAAAACGTGGTTTTGTTAATGAATAGGTCATCAAATATCCCTAAAAGTGTTATCCCCTAAGTACTTAACGCGACCGCGCCAACTACTGCGGGTTATAGCAAACCGGCCTTATTTAGTGCGTCTTCCACTATTGGACGAGCAGCATCGGTCAACGGCGTCATCGGCAGACGCACTGTATCGGTTGCTATCAATCCCAGCGCCTTACAGGCCCATTTCACAGGGATGGGGTTTGCTTCTACAAACAAATGCTGATGCAACGGCATCAAGCGCTGATTTAAACGGCGCGCTTCGGCAAATTTGCCTTCCGCTGCCAGACGACAAAGCTCGACCATTTCGGCAGCCGCAATGTTCGCAGTTACGGAAATAACGCCCTTGCCACCCAGTTGCATGAAGTCCAGTCCGGTAAAGTCATCACCACTGAACAGGATGAAATCTTCATCATCAACCAGCACTTGGATCTGACTAACGCGACTTAAGTTCCCTGTTGCCTCTTTACAAGCAACAATATTTTTAATTTTTGCTAAACGCGCAATGGTCGCAGGCAGCATATCGCAACCGGTGCGAGACGGTACGTTGTATAAAATTTGTGGCAGTGCCGTATTTTCAGCAATGGCTTTAAAGTGCTGATAAAGGCCTTCCTGAGTCGGACGATTGTAGTAAGGCGTTACCGTCAGGCAGCCTACAACGCCGGAATTCTCAAAGCGCTTTGTTAACGCGATGGCTTCAGCGGTGGCATTTGCACCCGTTCCGGCAATGATCGGAATACGTCCGTCGGCCAGCTCCAGCGTCTGCATCACCACGTCAGCGTGCTCGTCGTGGTTCAAGGTTGCAGACTCACCGGTTGTGCCTACGGAAACGATCGCCGCAGTACCACTGGACACATGATAATCAATCAGTTTTTTTAGACTCGCGCGACAGACGGCACCTTTGTCGTCCATCGGCGTAACCAGTGCAACAATACTTCCCGTAAACATTGACCTTCCCCTCCACAAACAGGTGACTCATGGTACTTTTGACACTTGGGCAAAGCAAGCAAACAACGTGATGTAAGCGCCCACCAGACGGTTTTTTTTCTGTTTACCGACATTTTTACCACGCAGACTATTTTTTAAACGATCGTGGATTTTTATCAGCTTGAGCGTTTTTACAGTTGAAATAGTTTTTCTGTTTGCGATAGTTTTCATGTCTGCGATAGTAAGCCCTACAACAGGGCATGACAGGAAGGGCTATTTTGTCACAACCACAACAACATTATCTGGTTATCACCGCGCTGGGTGCCGACAGGCCTGGCATTGTGAATACCATTACTCGCCAGGTGAGCAGCTGCGGTTGTAATATTGAAGACAGCCGCCTCGCCATGCTGGGTGAGGAATTTACCTTTATCATGTTCCTCTCGGGCAGTTGGAATGCCATCACGCTTATCGAGTCAACGCTGCCGCAAAAAGGCGCTGAGCTTGAACTGCTTATTGTGATGAAAAGAACCAGCGCGTCCGAACGACCGCCGATGCCGGCCACCGTTTGGGTCAAAGTAGAGGTTAAGGATTCACCGCACCTGATTGAGCGTTTTACCAACCTTTTTCATACGCATCAGATGAATATTGCCGAACTTGCGTCTAAAACTACGCCAGCTGAAGGCTCGCGCAGCGCGCAATTGTCTATTCAAATCACGGCGCACAGTCCGGCAAATACTGATGCAGCGATTATTGAGCAAGCGTTTCACCAGCTATGTACAGAATTGAATGCACAAGGCAGTATTAACGTCGTCAGCTATTCACAGCCTGCAGATAAACATAATGATGGAGAAAAATAATGAGCCCACTGAAAGCCGGAGATACAGCGCCGCAGTTCAGTTTGCCTGATCAAGACGGTGAACAAATTAATCTGGCCGACTTCCAGGGACAGAGAGTCCTGGTCTATTTCTATCCGAAGGCCATGACGCCAGGCTGTACCGTACAAGCCTGTGGCCTACGCGACAACATGGATCAACTGAAAGAAGTTGGCGTGGAAGTTCTAGGGATCAGCACCGATAAGCCAGAAAAACTGTCTAAATTCGCAGAAAAAGAGCTTTTGAACTTCACGCTGCTTTCAGATGAAGATCACAAGGTCTGTGAGGCGTTTGGCGTGTGGGGTGAGAAATCCTTTATGGGTAAAACCTATGACGGCATTCACCGCATCAGCTTCCTGCTCGACGGCAACGGCAAGGTTGAAAAAGTCTTTGATGACTTCAAAACCAGCAATCACCACGACATCGTACTGGCTTACGTAACGGGTCAATAAGGGCGGCAACGCATTGACCCTTACCCGGTCAGTGAATAAACCCCTTCTCTCTTTTACGGGGTTGAAGTGAGCGGTGAGTATGCCCCTTCCCTCGTTCACGGGAGAAGGATGGGATCGGGGAGTAAGCGACCAATAAATCAGTCATTTTATGGCCAATTCTTTAAATTGGAGTCGCTTATTTCCCCACCCTACCCCTCCCAATAAATGGGCGAGGGTTTTTAGCTTTGATCAATTTCTTCGTTAAGCAGTTCATCCGGCCATGCGTGATATACCGCCTTCACCAACGTCGCGAGTGGAATGGCAAAGAACACGCCCCAGAACCCCCACAGTCCGCCAAAAATCACTACCGCCAGAATAATCACCAGCGGATGCAGGTTCACCGCTTCAGAGAACAGCAAAGGCACCAGCAGATTGCCGTCAAGCCCTTGAACGACCAGATAGGCAATAACCAGCGTCCAGAAATCAGCGCCGATCCCCCACTGGAATAACGCCACCACGAATACCGGAATTGTCACCAGCATGGCACCAATATAAGGAATAAGCACCGAAAAACCGACCAGCACCGCCAACAGCAGCGAATAGCGCATGTCCATAAAGAAGAACACCAGATAGGTCGCGAAGCCGACGATAATCATCTCAAGCACTTTGCCGCGAATGTAGTTGGTGATTTGCTGATTCATTTCTGTCCACACCAAGCCTGCCAAACCGCGGTCTCTTGGCAGCACGCGGCGTACCGCACTTAGCATCTGGTCTTTGTCCTTAAGCAGAAAAAACACCATTAATGGCACAATAACCAGGTAAATCGCCAGCGTCAGTATCCCTACCAGCGAGGCCAGTGAATATTTCACCACCGACTCACCGGCACCTGAAAGTTTAGCCCGCAGGTTGTCGGTCATCATGTCGATAATGCCTGCATCGACCAGCGCCGGATATCGTTTAGGCAAGGTAGCCGCCAGCGCATAGAAGCGGTTAAGCATGCTCGGCAGATCAGCCAGTAAATTTACCCCCTGCTGCCAGGTCAGCGGTGCAATGACAAACACCATCAGCATGACAATACCGGTAAATATAATGAACACGATACTGACCGAAAGCGTGCGCGAACAGCCGAGATTTTGCAGGCGAACGGTGGGCCACTCAAGCAGATAGGCGAGTACGATCGCCACCAGCAACGGTGCCAGAATACCGTTGAGAAAATAGAGAATACAGAAACCGACCACCAGAATCGCCAGTAGCGCTATAGCCTGCGGGTCAGTGAATCGACGGCGGTACCATTGTAATAACATCTCGAGCATCAGTGCTAACTCCTAAATTCCATTACCCTATCGCCGACGCATATGCCGCAGATAAATCAGGTACAGTGGTTCCAATATTGCATCGCTTAGATAAAATAGGGAACATCAGTGTTATGTGCGAAACAACAAAACGTGATGCTACTCTGACCTCAGTCAACCCGTAGCCGAACCTTATCACGGATGAACGGCTCAAGGTCTTTTGCAAAGCAAACTTGGCCTATGTTTAACAAAGGGTTTCACGGCGAGGCGGTTAAAAATGAAGTTGAGAAAGAGAGCAGCGCGTTTTATCACCACCGGCCTAATGGTTACCACGCTGAGCGCAGGTGTGCCATTTTATGCCAAAGCGGACAGCGCCGATCTTTTGCCCGATATGGGCACCACGGCGGGCGGCACGCTGACTATCGATCAAGAGCTGCAAATGGGCGATTTTTATGTCCGTCAGCTTCGGGGCAGCGCGCCGCTTATCAATGATCCTCTGCTTAATGAGTATATTAATCAGCTAGGACAGCGGCTAGTTGCTCACGCCTACTCCGTACGTTTTCCGTTTCATTTCTTCATCGTTAACAATGATGAACTCAACGCCTTCGCCTTCTTTGGCGGCAACGTGGTGCTGCACTCGGCAATATTTCGCTATACCGACAACGAGAGCCAGCTCGCATCTGTTTTAGCGCATGAAATTTCACACGTTACCCAGCGCCATCTTGCGCGCGCAATGGAAGACCAAAAACGTAAATCTCCGCTGACCTGGGTCGGTGTACTAGGTTCCATCCTGTTGACCATGGCCAGTCCGCAGGCCGGTATGGCAGGACTCACCGGCACGCTGGCAGGCACGCAGCAGGGTATGATCAGCTTTACACGATCGAATGAAGAAGAGGCCGATCGCATCGGTTTGCAAGTGCTACAGCGTTCAGGGTTTGATCCCGAGGCGATGCCAAACTTCCTGCAGAAACTTGCCGACCAGTCGCGCTACTCCAGCAAACCGCCGGAAATGCTGCTCACTCATCCCCTGCCCGATAGCCGACTTTCTGACGCCCGCAATCGTGCAAACCAGATGCCACGCATAGTCTTGCAGTCTTCACAGGATTTTCTGTTCGCCAAAGTCCGCATATTGGGCATGTATGGCACGGAGGATCATCCGCTAACCGACGACTATCTCAAGCAGCTTAGCCAAGGCAACGTGCGTGAACAAAATGCCGCGCAGTATGGCAAGGCAATGCTTTTCTATAAGGCCAAAAGTAATACTCAGGCCAGAAATATCCTCGAGCCGATGCTCATTAAAGACCCGGGTAATATCTGGTACCTCGATTTACTGACCGATATCGATATCGATCAGAAACGCGCTCCGCAGGCTATTGCACGACTCGAAAAGGTCAATGCCGCGACCAGTAAAGACGCTGTGCTACAGTTGAACTTGGCCAATGCCTATATTGAAGGGGGTCAGTTTGCCAAGGCCAGCCGGCTACTTTATCGCTACACTTATGCTCATCAGGACGATCCTAACGGATGGGATTTGCTGACACAGGCCGTTGCGGAGCAAGGTCTTCGCGCGCAGGAACTGGCCGCACGTGCTGAAAGTATGGCGTTAGTCGGTCGTCTCGATCAGTCCATCAGCATGCTGAGCAATGCCAGCGCGCTGTCAAAACTTGGCAGTCTCGATCAGGCTCGCTACGACGCCCGCATTGACCAGCTGCGCCAATTGCAAAAACGCTTCCAGCAATATCAGAAAGGCTGACCTAATCGTGACTATTTCTCAGTCAATGCTGGAGCAAAATAAGGAGATATTTATGAAGCACGATGTCGCTATCTATCACAACCCGCGATGCAGCAAGAGCCGTGAGACGTTAAAGCTGCTAGAAGAAAAAGGCATCAAGCCTGACGTTATCCTCTATCTCGAGACGCCGCCCTCCCTCGATACCCTGAAAAAATTGCAGCAGGAGCTGGGCTTTACCTCCGCCAGAGAGATGATGCGTACCAAAGAAGAGGTTTATAAGGAGTTGAAACTTGAGGATAAAAGCCTGAGCGATGAGCAGCTCCTGCAGGCCGTTGCCGACAGTCCGCGCCTGCTTGAACGCCCGATTGTGGTGAAAAAAGGTAAAGCGCGCCTGGGCCGTCCGCCCGAGCAGGTGCTGGAGATCCTCTAACGCTTTGCAGACCTTGGGGATTAGAGGCTGAGGGTCTCTTTAACAAAAGGGATAGTCAGTTTGCGCTGCGCCGTGATTGAGGCCCTGTCGAGCTGGTCGAGGGTCATAAACAGCGTTCTCATCTCGCGATCCAGACGTTTTAACAGGAAACGTCCTACGTCCTCCGGCAGCTCAAAGCCGCGCAGTTTAGATCGCAGTTGCAACGCCTGGAGTTTTTCTTCGTCAGACAGCGGCTGCAGACGATAGATTTGCCCCCAGTCAAGGCGCGAAGCCAGGTCAGGCAGGCCAAGATTCAGCTGACGCGGCGGGCGATCGCCGGTAATAAACAGACGTGTACGGCCGGTTTCGAGAATTCGGTTATAGAGGTGGAAAACGGCCGCTTCCCAAGCTTCGTCACCGGCAATGCCTTCAATGTTATCAATGCACACCAGTGCAAGTTGCTCCATTCCGTCGAGTACTTCAGGCACAAAATAAGCGCGTTTGTCTAAAGGAACATAGCCGACAGCCTCGCCGCGCAGCGAAAGTTCTGCGCAGGCTGCGTGCAGCAGATGACTGCGTCCCCCGCCTTCTCGCGACCAGAAATAGACATAAGTGCCGTGTTCCTGCTGCAGCGCGGTTTGAATAGCGGAGAGCAGCGAGGTGTTCTCCCCCGGATAAAAACTGGCAAAGGTTTCGTCATCGGGAAGATAAAGTGGCAGGGA
Organism: Rouxiella sp. S1S-2; assembly: GCF_009208105.1. Classification (NCBI taxonomy): domain Bacteria; kingdom Pseudomonadati; phylum Pseudomonadota; class Gammaproteobacteria; order Enterobacterales; family Yersiniaceae; genus Rouxiella; species Rouxiella sp. S1S-2. Next base: position 1,514,356 of record NZ_WFKL01000001.1, on the reverse strand, counting down.
AAGCTGTGCCGGCGTATTCAGAAGCACCTCAACCAAAACTGGCGAATAATAAAACGTCAGGGCAAATAATTAATCACAGAATTCTATCATAGGATCCGTGAAGAATTGAACTTTAGGTACGCTAAACGCTGGTTAAGCGAGCGACTTACCGGGCAAAACAGCGTTTGCCCGGTAAAACCTGCCTGAGTTTAGCGAAAACTTGTATTAAACGGTCGGTGTATTACGATCGTCCGGCACGTCAATGATCTCTTCTTCGCCACGATAAACTTCGCTCACTTTAAACAGCAGGCTCAGGAAAACGCCGACTAGGGTGGCCAGCGCCATGCCCTTGAGTTCTGTGGCGCCGATGTGCACTTTTGCCCCGCTCACGCCGATAATCAGCACTATTGAGGTTAGGATCAGGTTCTTGGGTTTGCTGTAGTCCACTTTAGATTCGACTAATACGCGGACTCCCGAGGCGGCAATCACACCGTACAGCAGCAGCGACACGCCGCCCATCACCGGAAGCGGCACGGCCTCAATCGCCGCAGCCAGCTTACCGATGCAAGAAAGCAGGATAGCCAAAATCGCCGCGCCGCCGATAACCCAAGTGCTGTAAACCTTGGTTATCGCCATCACGCCAATGTTTTCACCGTAGGTGGTATTAGGCGTGGAGCCAAAACAACCGGAGAGAATGGTTGAGAGTCCGTTTGCTAGCATTGAACGATGCAGGCCTGGGTCACGCAGCAGATCTTTCTTGACGATGTTAGCGGTGACCACCAAATGTCCGACGTTTTCAGCCATCACCACCAGCGCCGCCGGGATAATGGTCAGAATCGCCGCCCACTCGAATCGCGGGGTATAAAAGGTAGGTAAGGCAAACCAATCCGCCTGCTCAATGGAGGCGACGTTGACCACGCCCATAAAATACGACAGCGCATAGCCGACCAGCACGCCGATAAGCACCGGAATAATCGCCAGAAAACCGCGAAAAAGTGCCGAGCCAAGCACCGTCACCGACAGTGTGACCACGGAGATAATTACCGTAGTGTTGTCAATCGCTGCGCCGTCTGCTGGAAGCAGTCCGGCCATTTTCGCTGCCACGCCAGCCAGTTCAAGTCCGACTACCGCCACAATCGCGCCCATCGCCGCCGGAGGAAACATCACGTTTATCCAGCCTATACCGGCTTTTTTGACAAACAGCGCCATCACACAAAACAGGATGCCGCAGACAATAAAGCCGCCCAATGCCGCCTCGTACCCCATCGGTAACAATAGCAACACCGGTGAAATAAACGCGAAGCTCGACCCAAGATAGGCCGGAATTTTACCTTTACAGATAAAGAGGTAAAGCAGAGTACCAATGCCGTTGAACAGCAGCACGGTGGCTGGATTGATTTTAAAAAGTATCGGCACCAGCACGGTTGCGCCAAACATGGCAAACAGATGTTGAAAACTGAGGGGGATCATCTGCAAAAGGGGTGGACGTTCGCTGACCTCAATAACTCGTCGTGTCATATAGTTATCCTATCAAAAAATATCACGCTAAAAAAAATCAAAAAAAAGCCGACTTCTCAGTCGGCTAATACTTACTTGGTACCAAATATTTTATCGCCTGCGTCACCGAGGCCCGGGATAATGTATCCCTTGTCGTTTAGCCCCTGGTCAATCGAGGCGGTGTACAGCTCAACGTTTGGGTGCGCCTTCTCGAGGGCGGCAATCCCTTCCGGTGCTGCAACCAGCACCAGCACTTTAATGCTTTGGCAGCCGGCTTTTTTCAGCAGATCGATAGTGGCAATCATTGAACCCCCGGTCGCCAGCATCGGGTCAACCACCAGCGCCATGCGTTCCTCTATATTTGAGGCCAGCTTCTGGAAGTAAGGTACCGGCAGCAGCGTTTCTTCGTCGCGGTACACGCCGACAACGCTGATGCGTGCACTTGGCACATGTTCCAATACGCCTTCCATCATGCCCAAACCCGCACGCAGAATAGGCACTACGGTGATTTTCTTGCCTTTAATCTGTTCAATTTCAACCGGACCGTTCCAACCTTCGATGGTCACCTTCTCAGTTTGAAGGTCTGCGGTTGCTTCATAGGTCAGTAAACTGCCTACCTCAGAAGCCAGTTCGCGAAAGCGTTTTGTGCTGATGTCATTTTCACGCATCAGTCCCAGCTTGTGTTTTACCAGCGGGTGTTTCACTTCAACGATCTTCATTTTTCTCTCTCTCCTAAGGCTGCTGACCAAAAAAATCGCGTGATTATAACGCCTTTTATTTTCAACGCCAGCGCCAATAACTGATACTGATCGACAGTATAGACTGATGCAGATCAAGGAATTTGCACAAAGCACCCAAAATTTATTTTCTCAACGTATTCCAAGTATAGAGAGATAAACATAACGAGACCTCTCGCAAACGTTTGCCTGCGCTGTTAGAATTAGCGCGCTTCAAGCTTCCAGTTTTTAACAACAACCACAAAACGCATACGTCGTGGGGATTCCGCAGTGACCGAAAAGACCTCTCTCAGCTATAAAGACGCAGGTGTGGATATTGATGCAGGTAACGCATTGGTAGACCGCATTAAAGGTGTAGTAAAACAGACTCGCCGTCCAGAAGTCATGGGTGGACTGGGTGGTTTTGGTGCCCTGTGCGCGCTGCCGCAAAAATATCGTGAACCCGTGCTGGTTTCGGGAACCGACGGCGTTGGCACCAAGCTGCGTCTGGCAATGGATTTAAAACGCCACGATACCATTGGTATCGATTTGGTCGCCATGTGTGTGAATGACTTGGTTGTTCAGGGCGCAGAGCCACTGTTCTTCCTGGACTATTACGCGACGGGCAAACTGGATGTGGATACCGCAGCCAGCGTTATCACCGGCATCGCCGAAGGCTGCCTGCAGTCTGGCTGTGCATTGGTCGGGGGCGAAACCGCAGAAATGCCGGGCATGTACCACGGTGATGATTACGACGTCGCAGGATTCTGCGTTGGCGTGGTTGAAAAATCAGAAATTATTGACGGCAGCAAAGTGCAGGACGGCGACGTTCTGGTTGCGCTGGCTTCAAGTGGCCCGCACTCAAACGGCTACTCTCTGGTTCGCAAAATTCTCGAAGTCAGCAAGGCCGATCCTTTGACCACCCGTCTGGCGGATAAAACTCTGGCCGACCACCTCCTTGAACCGACTAAAATCTACGTAAAATCAATCCTTAAACTGATTGAAAACGTTGAAGTTCACGCAATCTGTCACCTGACCGGTGGCGGCTTCTGGGAAAACATCCCGCGCGTATTGCCAGAAAACACCCAGGCAATTATCGATGAATCAAGCTGGAAATGGCCGGACGTGTTCGGCTGGTTACAGCAAAATGGCAACGTCAGCAGCCACGAAATGTACCGCACGTTCAACTGCGGCGTGGGCATGCTGGTTGCATTGCCAGCAGAGTTGGCTGATCAAGCTATTGCCCTGCTCAATGACAACGGCGAACAAGCCTGGGTTATCGGCAGTATTAAAGCTTCCGACTCAGAAGAACGCGTTATCATTAAATAACTAAAATTTGCTACAACGTTAATGCAGGTAAATTCTTTACCGAGCTTTTGGCGTTGTAGCAAGGCCGCGAGCCTGCGGATCCCGATGAGCTGACATCAGTCAGTGATTCGGGTAAACAGGCGAAGCTAACGCCGCAACAGCGTTAAGAGTGAAGGTAAAATGAAAAGGATCGTTGTTTTAGTTTCTGGCGATGGAAGCAACCTCCAGGCATTAATCGATTCCTGCCAGCAGGGAAGAGTTAACGCCACACTCAGTGCCGTTTTCAGTAATAAAGCGTCGGCCTATGGTCTTGAACGCGCGCAGGCGGCGGGTATTCCCGCTCATGCGTTAGACCCAAAGGCGTATGCCGATCGCGTTGCGTTTGACGCCGCTCTTATGGAAGAGATTGACGCCTATCAGCCCGACCTCGTGGTTCTTGCCGGGTATATGCGTATTCTCAGCCCAGACTTCGTGGATCGTTACGCGGGTCGCATGCTGAATATTCACCCTTCTCTGTTGCCGAAATACCCTGGGTTACACACCCACCAAAAGGCTATCGACAATAAAGATGCTGAACATGGCACCTCAGTGCACTTCGTCACTCAGGAGCTCGACGGCGGACCCGTTGTACTTCAGGCTAAAGTCCCTGTTTTTGAAGAAGATACCGCCGAAGATTTGAATGAGCGCGTGCAGACTCAAGAGCACAATATTTATCCTCTGGTGGTGAGCTGGTTCGTTGACGGACGCCTGGTTTTGCGCGACGGACAGCCGGTTCTCGACGGGAAAATCTTGCCTGCCGAAGGCCACGCCGCCGACTGATTATCTCGCTGACGCAGTGAATACTTTCTGGAAACCGGCTAAATGCCGGTTTTTTTATTTCCGAATCGCGTCGGCGCGCCCCGGTGTAATAAGTTTAAAAAATGCGCTATCATTGCAATCAAATTGCACAATGCAGTTTTTTAAACTAGTTAACCTAAAATAAATAGAACATTAAGGACCATCATGTTCAGCGCCAACCGCATCAGACTTCGCCCACTGGAAAAGGACGATCTGACGTTCGTACACCGCCTTGATAACAATGCTAACGTCATGCGTTACTGGTTCGAAGAACCTTACGAAGCCTACGTTGAGTTAGAAGATCTCTACGCCAAACACATCCATGACCAAAGCGAGCGCCGCTTTATTACTGAATTTCAGGGAACCCGTGTCGGTCTGGTTGAACTGGTTGAAATAAACCACATTCACCGCCGCGCTGAATTTCAGATAATCATCGACCCCAACCATCAGGGCCAGGGTTTTGCTAGCGAAGCCGCTCGTTTGGCGATGGATTACGCCTTTTCCGTCCTCAATTTGTACAAATTGTACCTGATTGTTGATAAGGAAAATGACAAGGCTATCCACATCTATCGCAAACTGGGCTTTGAAATGGAAGCCGAGCTTAGAAACGAATTCTTCGTTAACGGCGAATACCGCAGTGTGATCCGCATGTGCATTTTCCAACCGGAATTTTTAGTCCGCTACAAAACTAAAACCGCCGAAAGCCCTGCTATCGAAGCACTGGGCGCGGGCGTACTCTAAGTTATTCTGCTACCACTCTCTGACGGGTCCCAACATTTCCAAACAATATGGATTTATTGGGATTTATTGGACATTCTTGTCAATCTCTCGCAATAATGAAGGAAGATACTAGGCCCTCTCCCTGAAGGCAGCGCAGGCTGAAAAATGCGTCTTGATGGGCCAGGTTTCAGGCTAAATGAACGGAGTTAACATGGGTCAGGAAAAACTGTATATAGATAAAGAGTTGAGTTGGTTGTCCTTCAATGAGCGAGTACTGCAGGAGGCGGCTGACAAGAGTAACCCATTGATCGAACGTATGCGCTTTCTGGGGATTTATTCGAACAACCTTGATGAATTCTATAAGGTCCGTTTTGCCGACTTGAAGCGACGTATCCTGATCAGCGAGGAGCAGGGTTTTATCGGCGCATCACGCCATTTGCTAAAAAAGATCCAGGCAAAGGTGATGCGTATCGATCAGGAATTTGACAGCCTGTACAATGATTTGCTGTTAGAAATGGCCCGCAACCAAATATTTCTAATCAATGAGCGTCAGGTTTCAGAAAACCAGCAGGCCTGGCTGCGTCAGTATTTCAAGCATCACCTGCGCCAATTTATTACGCCGATTTTGGTCAATCAGGAAACGAACCTGGTTCAGTTTCTTAAGGATGACTACACCTATCTGGCGGTAGAAATCATTCGTGGCGAAAAAATAGACTATGCGCTGCTCGAAATCCCTTCCGACAAGGTTCCTCGCTTTGTGAACCTGCCGCCAGAAGCGCCGCGTCGCCGCAAGCCAATGATTCTTCTAGATAACATTCTACGTTACTGCCTCGACGACATCTTTAAGGGCTTCTTCGATTACGATTCGCTCAACGCCTATTCGATGAAAATGACCCGCGATGCCGAATATGACCTGGTCACAGAAATGGAGTCTAGCCTGCTGGAGCTGATGTCATCGAGCCTGAAGCAGCGTCTGACTGCTGAACCGGTGCGCTTTGTTTATCAACGCGATATGCCTGATGAAATGGTCGAACTGCTGCGCGAAAAGCTGGGTATTTCCAACTACGATTCCGTCATCCCCGGCGGGCGCTACCATAACTTTAAAGACTTTATTAATTTCCCGAACGTCGGCAAGGCCAATATGGTCAACCGCCCGATTGCGCGCCTTCGCCACCTGTGGTTTGACAATTTCCGCAACGGCTTCGCCGCTATTCGAAAGCAGGACGTTCTGCTTTACTACCCTTATTACACCTTCGAGCACGTGCTCGAACTGCTGCGTCAGGCAGCCTTCGATCCTAACGTGCTGTCGATTAAAATTAATATTTATCGCGTCGCCAAAGACTCGCGCATCATTGAATCGATGATCCATGCAGCGCACAACGGTAAAAAAGTCACCGTAGTGGTTGAGCTTCAGGCGCGATTTGACGAAGAGGCCAATATTCACTGGGCCAAACGACTGACCGAGGCCGGTGTACACGTTATTTTCTCCGCGCCGGGGCTTAAGATCCACGCCAAACTATTTCTTATCTCGCGCCGCGAAGATGATGAAATTGTCCGCTATGCTCATATTGGTACCGGCAATTTCAATGAGAAAACGGCCCGTCTGTACACCGATTATTCGTTACTGACCGCCGACTCCCGAATCACCAATGAAGTGCGTCGCGTGTTCAACTTCATTGAAAATCCTTACCGGCCGGTGACCTTTGAACACCTGATGGTGTCGCCACAAAATTCACGCAGCATGCTGTATGCGCTGATAGACCAGGAAATCGCCAACGCGCAGGCCGGCGAAAAGGCAGGGATTACCCTTAAAATAAACAACCTTGTTGATAAAGGACTGATCGACAGACTTTATGCCGCCTCCAGTTTCGGGGTCAAAATACGTCTATTGATCCGCGGCATGTGCTCACTGGTGCCCGATTTGGCAGGCGTCAGCGAAAACATTCAGGTCACCAGCATTGTCGACCGTTATCTTGAACATGACCGCGTTTATACATTTGAAAACAAAGGCGATACTAAGGTCTATCTGTCGTCAGCAGACTGGATGACGCGCAATATTGATTACCGAATCGAGGTGGCGGTTGCCCTGCTCGATCCGGTGATAAAACAGCGCGTGCTGGACCTGCTGGCGATACAGTTCAGTGACACGGTAAAAGCAAGAGTTATTGATAAAGAGCTCAGTAACCGTTATGTTCCACGCGGAAATCGTCGCAAGGTGCGCGCTCAGGTGGCGATCTATGACTATTTAAAAGCGTTTGAACTTAATAATCAAACACCACCTAAAGACCCTGCGTGATACTTTGGAGCATACAAACTCATGCCGTTAAACAGCTCAATGACTGCCAAACCACAGGAAATTGCCGCTATCGACCTTGGGTCAAACAGTTTTCATATGGTGATAGCCCGCGTCGTTAACGGCGCACTCCAGGTATTAGGCCGATTGAAGCAGCGCGTTCATCTGGCAGACGGTCTGGACAGTAATAGCAAACTGAGCGAAGAGGCCATTCAGCGCGGTCTTGACTGTCTTGCGCTGTTTGCTGAACGGCTACAGGGTTTCTCAGGTGAGAACGTGACTATTGTAGGCACTCACTCACTGCGTCAGGCGATTAATGCCGAAGAGTTTCTGCTGCGTGCTGCTGAAGTCATTCCCTATCCGATTGAGATTATTTCGGGTCAGGAAGAGGCGCGTCTGATTTTTATGGGCGTTGAGCACACTCAACCTGAGAAAGGCCGCAAACTGGTGATTGATATCGGCGGTGGCTCAACCGAACTGGTGATCGGTGAAGACTTCGAACCACTGCTGGCCGAAAGCCGCCGCATGGGCTGTGTGAGTTTTGCTCAGCTATTTTTCCGCGGTGGCGAAATCAGCCGCAGTAATTTTAAACGCGCCCGCCTGGCCGCCGCGCAAAAGCTCGAAACGCTGGCCTGGCAATATCGCCTGCAGGGCTGGCAGTATGCGCTCGGCGCCTCCGGAACAATAAAAGCTGCCCATGAAGTGCTGATTGAAATGGGTGAGAAAGACGGATTGATCACCGCCGAGCGTCTTGAGATGCTGGCCGATGAGGTCATGAAGTATAAAAACTTCTCCTCACTCAGTCTTCCGGGCCTTTCAGAAGACCGTCAGTCAGTGTTCGTGCCTGGATTAGCTATCCTGTGCGGCGTGTTTGACGCGCTGGCAATCAAAGAGCTGCGCCTGTCTGACGGTGCGCTGCGTGAAGGCGTGCTGTACGAAATGGAAGGTCGTTTTCGTCATCAGGATATTCGCAGCCGCACGGCAAAAAGCCTGGCCGATCACTATAATATCGACCGCGAGCAGGCCCGTAGGGTATTGGAAACCACCGAGACGCTGTACACCCAGTGGCTGGCGCAAAATGCGACACTGGCTCAGCCACAGCTTGAATCGCTGCTGAAGTGGGCCTCTATGCTGCATGAAGTGGGCCTGGGCATTAACCACAGCGGCATGCATCGTCATTCTGCCTACATTTTGCAGAACTCAAATTTGCCGGGCTTCACTCAGGAACAGCAAACGCTGCTGGCTACGCTGGTACGTTTTCAGCGTAAAGCGATTCGCTTGGATGATCTGCCGCGCCTTAACCTGTTCAAGAAAAAACATTACCTGCCACTTATCCAGCTGCTGCGCCTCGGCGCACTGTTGAACAATCAGCGTCAGGCCACCACGCAGCCTGAAAGTCTGCGACTGCATACCGACGACAACCACTGGACGCTGCGTTTCCCGGCAGGATTTATGGCGCAGAACAACTTGGTTCAACTGGATTTCGAACGCGAGCAAAATTACTGGAGTGACGTAACAGGCTGGAAACTGATGCTGGAAGAGGAAGAAGGCGAGCAAGAACAGTAGCGCCCTCTCATTTGCCATGCGCGCCCTTTTGCTTAGGAAGAGCGCGCATCGCCCCACCTCAAATGACACTGTAGATACCACAATGCGTAAAAAAAATAACATAAAGATGACGAAAATCGTTCTGACGATAAGCTTCATAATCTTGTTTGGACGTCTGATCTACGCCGCAATAGGGTCTTATTCCCATCATAAAAGTCAGAAACAGGCGCAGATTGAACAAAGTATGTCCTCAGCAACACAAGAAAATCCGTCAGATAAAACGCCTTAACCGTTATTCCGCCCTTATTTTAACGCGCCATTTTAGTTTCCAGATTGCAGAAGGACTCTGAATGTCAGCAGCAAAACCGCAGAACCATTCACAAAAACTGGCAGAATTACGCCATCATATTCTTGATTTACTGCTTAATAACGATGATTTAGCCGACAGCATTCTCGGTGAAAAGTCAGCAGAAAGCCGCAACACTCTTCTGATGGACCAAACCGCTGACCTCAGCGCCAGCGTAGCCAGCCTTCACGCCGCCGACCTTGCCGATATACTCGAAGCACTGCCCGAACGTCAGCGTCTGGCACTGTGGAGCCTGGTAGATACTTCGGCGCGCGGCAAGGCGCTGGTTGAAGTGTCAGAAACGGTTTGGGACAGCCTGATTGAGGAGATGAGCGACCGAGACCTGCTCAAGGCTATCGCTCTGCTAGACCTTGACGATCAGGTCTATCTGGCCGAGTACCTGCCGCGTGATTTGACCGGTCGCGTACTGACCTCACTTGAACCCCGCCTGCGCGACAAAGTGCGCGAGGTTATGAAGTTCGGTAAGACCTCGGTGGGCCGTATTATGGACTTCGAACTGTTGTCCATTCGTCCCGACGTCACGCTGGCCACCGTGCAGCGCTATCTGCGCTTTCGTAAAATCATTCCCAAAGGCAGCGATAAGCTGTTTGTCACCGACCGCAAAAACCTCTTGCTCGGTGAACTGCCCTTAACCACCGTACTGCTTAATGCGCCACAGAGGCGGGTAAGCGAGGTGATGAATGATGACCCAACCTGCTTCAGCCCCGATGATAAAGCCGACGATGCCGCCGGTGCGTTTGAGCGCTATGACCTGATAACCGCACCGGTAGTAGACTTAAAAGGCAAGCTGATGGGCCGACTGACGGTTGAGTCTATTGTCGATTTTGTTAACGAAGACTCTGATACCAACATCCGTCGCATGGGTGGCCTAAGCCCGGAAGAAGACATTTTCTCGCCGGTGACCAAGGCGGTGAAAAATCGTTGGGCGTGGCTGGCCATCAACCTGTGTACCGCCTTTGTCGCCTCGCGCGTTATTGGGCTATTTGAGCACACCATTTCCGAGTTGGTGGCACTGGCGGCGTTGATGCCCATTGTTGCCGGGATCGGCGGTAACACCGGTAACCAGACCATCACCATGATCGTTCGCGGGCTGGCGCTGCATCAAATTCAGCTCGGCAACCTGCCGTTTTTGCTGTTCAGAGAGCTTGGCGTGGCGCTGATTAATGGCCTCGTTTGGGGCGGCCTGATGGGGATTGTGACCTGGCTGCTTTACGGCAATATGGCGATGGGCGGTGTCATGACGCTGGCAATGGTGCTCAATCTGCTGGTCGCGGCACTGATGGGGGTGATTATTCCGTTAACGATGGTGCGGCTGGGGCGAGACCCGGCGCTGGGGGCGAGCGTAATGATTACGGCGCTGACCGACACCGGCGGATTCTTTATCTTTCTCGGTCTGGCCACCGTCTTCCTGCTGTAACGCTTTCTTGTTTCTACGCCATCCTGGCTACTGCAAGCCGCTCCCTGAAACTCAGGGAGCGATGTGGTGTACGCCAACATACTCGCAGCTAATTATCTCAATAACTTACCTGCGTGAATTAGCCGTGCGTTCTCATTCCGGCAGCAAACATCAAGATGTGAAACGCGCTGGCGACCACGAACAGAGCCAGTACGCTGCCGCCGTAGATAATCACCAACCAGGAAATCTTTTTCCAAAAAGAGACGTTTTTCGCCGGGACGGTTTTGTCGTCCATCTTTTGAATATTAATAATACTTTTCATTCAGCCCTCCAATCTTTTGAAAAAAGAGGGGCAGCGCGTTGCCCGCCCCTCTCGTCATCACGTCAACACGTTATCAGTGGTAACCCTGATCCGGCGTCACTTTCCCACGGAACACATAGTAGCTCCAGAAGGTGTAAACCAGAATGATGGGGATAATCACCAACGCGCCAACCAGAATAAAGCCCTGACTCTGCGGCGGGGACGATGCCTGCCAATACGTGATGGACGGTGGAATGATGTTTGGCCATACACTGATGCCCAAACCGCTGTAACCCAGGAACACCAGTGCCAGCGTGAGCAGGAACGGCGTGTAATGCGCATTGCGGTTTACCGCTTTCACCAACCAGAATGACACCAGCAGCACCAGAACAGGCACCGGCAGGAACCAGAACAGGTTAGGCCTGCTGAACCAGCGATGCGCGATGTCAGCGTGGGTCATTGGCGTCCAGATGCTGACGACAGCCAGCACGGCCAGCAGAGTGAACAGCAAAGGTTTCGCCATGTCGTGCATTTTTTGCTGCAGCGAGCCTTGGGTTTTCATGATAAGCCAGGTACAGCCAATCAACGCATAAGCCACGATCAGACCCAGACCGCAGAACACGGTGAATGGCGTCAGCCAATCCATCGGGCCACCGGCGTAAACGCGGTTAACAACCGGCATACCGTCGATGAAAGCACCCAGCACCACGCCCTGACAGAAGGTAGCCACCAGTGAACCCCAGATGAAGGATTTGTCCCAGATGTGACGCTTTTCTTCACTGGCCTTGAAACGGAATTCAAACGCCACGCCGCGGAAAATCAGGCCAAACAGCATGATGGTCAATGGCATCGCCAATGCATCAAGGATCACCGAGTAGGCCAGCGGGAACGCGCCATAAAGGCCCGCACCGCCCAGCACCAGCCAGGTTTCGTTACCGTCCCAAACGGGGGCGACGGTGTTCATCATCACATCACGATCTTCGCTCTTTTTAACGAACGGAAAGAGCAGACCAATACCTAAGTCGAAACCATCCATTACGACATACATCATGATGCCGAAAATGATAATGACGAACCAGATCAACGGCAAGTCGATACCCATTATTAGCTCCTGGAATCTAGTTTTTCATCTACTGCAGAAAGCGGACGCGATGGGGTACGTGTTTGACCCGGGCCACCGTGCTCGTGAGTTTCGCCTTCGTGTGCCTGAGGGCCTTTCTTAATCAGGCGCATCATGTAGGCATAGCCCACACCGAATACGGAACAGTAGATAACAATGAAGGCAATCAGCGTGATGCTCATGTGCACAACACCGTGCGCCGAAACCGCGTCTTTAGTACGCAGCAGACCATAAACAACCCACGGCTGACGACCCACTTCCGTCGTGAACCAGCCCGCCAGCAGTGCAATAAGACCCGACGGCCCCATCAGCAGCATAAAGCGCAGGAAGTTTTTGTTCTCATACATCGTACCGCGACGACGCAGCCACAGGCCCACGAAGCCTGACAGAATCATCAGCATGCCCAAACCGGCCATGATGCGGAATGACCAGAACACGACGGTCGAATCTGGACGGTCTTCTTTAGGGAAAGACTTAAGCGCCGGGATCTGCTTGGTCAGGCTGTGCGTCAGAATTAAGCTTCCGAGATCGGGAATTTCAATCTTGTACTTGGTCTCTTCGGCGTCCATGTCTGGCCAACCGACCAACACCAACGGCGTAGGTTTGTTGTCCAGGTTTTCCCAGTGGCCTTCAATCGCAGCAATCTTGGCAGGCTCATACTTCAGGGTGTTCAGACCGTGCGCATCACCCAGGAATGCCTGGATTGGAGAGACGATCAGCGCCATCCACATGGCCATCGAGAACATTTTGCGGGTCGCCGCCGTGTTGTTTCCGCGCAGCAAGTGGTATGCCGCGGCAGAAGCCACAAAGAACGCCGAGGCCAGGAATGCGGCCACGCTCATGTGCATGAGACGGAACGGGAACGACGGGTTGAAGATAACTTTCAACCAGTCAACCGGCACAATCAGACCGTTTACGATGCTGTAACCCTGTGGGGTATGCATCCAGCTGTTTGAGGCCAGGATCCAGAAGGTTGAGAAGATAGTTCCCAGGGCCACCATACAGGTAGAGAAAAAGTGCAGGCCAGGACCAACACGATTCCAGCCAAACAGCATGACACCCAGGAAGCCGGCTTCGAGGAAGAATGCGGTCAGTACTTCATAGGTCAACAGGGGACCCGTAATAGCACCGGCGAAATCAGAGAAGCCGCTCCAGTTAGTACCGAATTGGTAAGCCATAACCAGACCAGAGACGACGCCCATACCGAAGTTTACGGCGAAGACCTTGGACCAGAAATGATAAAGATCACGATAGGCATCTTGTTTTGTTTTCAGCCAGAGCCCTTCGAGCACAGCCAGAAAACTCGCCAAACCTATGGTGATAGCCGGGAAAATAATGTGAAACGACACTGTAAAGGCGAACTGGGTCCTTGCAAGATCCAGTGCAGTTAAGCCAAACATGGCATTACCTCAGATTGCATAGAAAGTTTCATATGACAGACAGTCAGTTTGTTCGAAAAAAAAGTCGCAGGCGTCCTGAAGCAAAAAAAGCAACACGTTACCCAATGACTAAAATAAAAATAAATATATTCTTGGTAGAAAATCCTTTGTAGAAAACCTTTTATGGTCCACTACGGATTCAACACGATGTCTGTAAGTGTAAACGCAGGTGTTAATTAAAAAGGTGGAGCGCGGGGTTGAGACTCCGACAGTTTAAATATACTAAACAGCGGAGAATCGAAATGTTCTCTGGGTAGGACAGAACTCAGTTTACCCGACCAATGAAGCATAACATTTCCCACATTGATTATAGTCAACTGGTCAATTAATGCGCAATGCGAGCAAGATAAATCTTCGTGCACCGAGACATCATTCGCCGACGCGTTCAGCTGCATCTGCATGCGGCCAAGTTGGTCTGAGATTGATGACTGATGGTCCTTGATGCCTGTCGCAATGACTCGGTTTGCCCCCGACACAAAGCTCGCCACCGAGTTCGTCGTTGCAGACGACTCTGCAGTACCCATACTAAAGTGTTCCAGCGATCGCGAGATAGCAGGAGCAAGCAGTAACATGAGTATCGCGAAGATACCCCACCACGCGGGTGAGAAACTTCGTGAAGAGTTGATCAAGATTAAAGACACGTTCAGCCTAATGAAGTAGAGAAATTTCGATTCGCATGAATTGTACGTGTATTTCTTTAAAATGTTAAAAAACTTTCGGCCACTTTGTGCGGTTTTTTGATTTCAAATTCTGTCGATGTAAATAGGATTTCATTTATTTAATAACTGTATCCTTATGGACACCATGGGATAACATTTATTATCAACAAATTTAACAATTGATTATTATGGTTTCCAATTAGGGTTATTCCAAATAAGTAACGTCGCGTAACTTCTCCACGGTTTCCAAATTTGAGCATAGCGATTTATTGTCGCCGGCGTCATATTTGGAAATCTTTGCTTAATTAAATAGTCACTGTGCAGAAAAATATCCCTTTCTCCCCACGCACGCATTGCGACGTAGTTTGCCGTCCAGGCACCAATGCCGGGCATCGCCACTAATTGTCTGATGCCCTGCTCAACATCGCGGATGCTGTAAAGAGGCAGCTCGCCGTTTTGCACCGCCTTGGCGATACCAATCAGGCAAGCAGCGCGCTTGGACTGAACACCGATAGCGCGCAGGTCCTCAACGCTGAGTGCGGCAATGCGCTGTGGCGTAGGAAACAACCGAGTCAGGCTGGCAAACGGCGTGACTATCGGCTCACCGCACAGCGAGGCAAGTCGGGCGCAAAAAGTGGCGGCCATCTTAATGCTCACCAGTTGGCCGAGAATAGCGCGCACGGTAAGCTCAAAACTGTCGATACAGCCCGGCAGCCGCAGTCCCGCGTCGTCGTCGGCCAAGGGGCCAAGTGTTTGTGCAATCTCCTGCGGATTGGCATCCAAATCCAGTAAATTATTGACCCGCTTTTTAACCTCTTCACGATGTGGCGCCAGCGAAGCAGAAATCTCAAGCTCCACGGCGTGCTTATCCTTAAGAGGTCGCCAGCAAATCCAGCCGCTTACTGCGCTCTTCCCCTGCCCCACCGTCAGCGTGCGCCGATAGACAATCTGGGTTGAATCACCGTCGGCATCTGCCGCGCTTTCAAAATGCTCAATGCCCGCCAGTGCCCTCGCCCCGAGAAACGCAGCCATCCAGCTCCAGTCATACGGAGGCATATAAGGAAGAAGATGTTTTGTCGTTTGCACGCAGGCAGTTCCTCAATAAGTTGTATAATGACTCTGTTACGGAAAGAGCGATGGGAAAATAATGCAGATTATTGAATGTAGCATAAGGGATGTGAAAGCAGGACAGAACGTCAGAGTAATGATGCCCTCCAACGTTTACGGCTGCACCTTAGGGGATGAGGTTTTCGTCGGCCCGTTTGTCGAGATACAAAAAGGCTGCATTATTGGACGCGGCAGTAAAATACAGTCGCACTCTTTTTTATGCGAAAACGTCACACTGGGCGAAAACTGCTTTATTGGGCACGGCGTCACCTTTGCCAACGATTTGTTTAAAAGTGGTACACCTGACGCCAATGCGGAAAATTGGCTGAGAATCGTTCTGGGCGATAACGTCACCCTCGGTAGCGGGGCCACCATCCTCACTGACACGATTTGCAGCGGTGTCGTCATCGGTGCGGGCAGCGTTGTGGTGAAACCCATTACGCTTAAAGGTGTTTATGTCGGTAATCCGGCGCGGTGGGTCAGAGAGTTGTAATATCGCCGCGTCTTCATAGGCAGACATGGCGATAATAAAGGGTAAAATACGTAGAAACAGACTTTTTTATCCCTGCCAACGTTGATAAGGTCATCCCTTCTATTTTCATTTACTCCACTCGGGGAAAAGCGCCATGCGTTTTCTATTTTTCACAGGGGAGTAAGATTTCATTGCTCTTTACCCGATAAGTTAAATGTTCGCAGTATCGCGAAGCAAGAATAGTGATAGCATCCGAGAAATTATAAAAACGTAGATTTCATTACTTCAACTAACTGGGTGAAATAAAGCATTTACTATGAATAGCATTTTACTCGTATTGTAATAATAAATAGGTTTTTTTAATTTTAAGAATGATATTTATTTTAGCCGTGCTATTTATGCAGCAGGTGCACTGATCGTCACAAAACTCCCGTATAACTTCTTTCTTGCCTGCTGGCAGCGACTCCGGTAAAGTCGCCCCCCTTCTTTGGCATGGGGAAACCGTGATGTTTATTGGATTTGACTACGGTACGGCGAATTGCTCCGTTGCCGTGATGCGTGACAACAACGCAGAACTTTTGGCACTTGAAAATGGGGACAGCTATTTACCCTCCATGCTGTGCGCCCCAACCCGTGAAGCCGTCAGTGAATGCTTGCATCGCCACTGGCAGGTGCCGACGGGCAGCGATGAAAACCAGCAACTTCTGCGCCGCAGCGTGAGTTTCAACCGCGAAGAAGATATTCAGGTTAATACTCAAAGCGTGCATTTTGGTCTGCAGGCGCTGGCAACCTATATGGAAGACCCGGAAGACGTTTACTTCGTTCGTTCACCGAAGTCGTTTCTGGGTGCCAACGGCCTGAAGCCACAGCAGATAGCCCTGTTTGAAGACCTGGTGTGCGCCATGATGTTTCACATCAAACGTCAGGCCGAATCAGTTTTACAGCAGACTATCGAGCAGACGGTAATTGGCCGTCCAATTAATTTCCAGGGCATGGGTGGCGAAGAGGCTAACCGCCAGGCGCAGGGTATTTTGGAACGCGCCGCAGCGCGTGCCGGATTCCGTGATATCGCCTTCCAGTTTGAGCCGGTTGCCGCCGGGCTGGACTTTGAGGCCACGTTGACTGAAGACAAAACCGTGCTGGTCGTGGATATCGGCGGGGGAACCACCGACTGCTCAGTGCTGCTGATGGGGCCAAGCTGGCGCGATAAGGCCGAGCGTCAGCACAGCCTGCTAGGTCATAGCGGCTGCCGCGTTGGCGGTAACGACCTCGACATTATGACCGCGTTCAAGCAGTTAACGCCGCAATTTGGCATGGGCAGCGAAACACAGAAAGGCATCGCCATGCCTTCACTGCCTTACTGGAACGCCGTAGCAACCAACGACGTGCCCGCGCAGCTCGATTTCTACAGCGTGGCGAACGGCCGTTTACTGCGCGATATGATCCGCGATGCGGCTAATCCCGATCAGGTTAAACGCCTGTTGAAGGTGCACCAGCAGCGACTGAGCTATCGTCTGGTTCGCGCGGCCGAAGAGAGCAAAATTGCGCTGTCTGAGCGCCAAAGCGTGACCGCCGCGTTGGACTTCATCGAAGCCGGGCTGAGCGAAAATATCAGCCAGCAGCAGCTCAGCGAAGCGATTTCTCAGCCGCTGGAGCGCATTCAGGAACAGGTCAGCCTCGCGCTCGCCAGCAGCGAAATTAAGCCGGACGTGATTTATCTCACCGGGGGCAGTGCGCGCTCACCTCTGTTGCGCACGGCGCTGCAGGCCCAGCTGCCGGGTATACCGCTGGTGGGCGGCAATGATTTTGGCTCGGTAACGGCAGGGCTAGCACGCTGGGCGCAGACGCTGTTTAGATAATACCGTAGCGATAAACGCTGATGAACAGGTGATAACAGTTCTGCATTATCACCTTGATAACCCCCCAAATAAAAAAGCGCCTGACTCACGTCGGCGCTTTTTTATTTCTACGACTTACGAATGTAATTCTAGAATCAATTCAAAGTATTATTCCCAGGCACTGGCCTGATCAAGTGCCTCGATATCCTGCTTGTCGAGCTTCAGTTTAGTGGCCAGTGCCAGGTCATCAAGCTGCTTGATCGAGGTGGCACTGACGATAGGTGCCGTGATGCTTGGACGAGCAATCAGCCAGGCAAGCGAAACCTGCGTTGGAGACGCACGATGTTTCTCGGCAACGTTATCCAGCGCCTGAATGATTTTATGCCCGCGATCGTTTAAATACTTATCAACCACGCCGGCGCCGCGCTTACTCTTGCTGGCATCCTCTTTGCTGCGATATTTACCCGACAGGAATCCGCTGGCCAGTGAATAGTAGTTGATCACCCCGACACCGTGTTCAGTCACAACCTTTTCCAATCCTGACTCATAGTCTTTGCGGTCGTAAAGATTGTATTCCGGCTGCAGGGTTTCATAGCGCGCCAGGCCCTGCTCTTTAGACACTTTTAGCGCTTCGGCAAAACGGGTAGCGGAGTAGTTAGAGCCGCCGATAGCACGGACCTTACCCTCTTTGATAAGTGCGTCAAAGGTGGCGAGCGTGTCGGACAGCGGCGTATCTTCGTCGTCTTTATGTGCTTGATAAAGGTCGATATAGTCGGTTTGCAGGCGCTTTAGCGAATCTTCTACCGACCGCCTGATATAGCTCGGTGACAGGCCTTTCTCACCCTCGCCCATCTCCATACCGACCTTGGTAGCCAGAATGATTTTGTCACGTTTACCGCTGGTTTTAAGCCAGTTGCCGATAATGGTTTCCGACTCTCCGCCCTTGTTGCCTTCAGCCCAGCGTGAATAAACGTCGGCAGTGTCGATGAAGTTAAGCTGGTGCTCCACTAGCGCATCAAGAATGCTGAAAGAGGTAGACTGGTCGATTGTCCAGCCAAATACGTTCCCACCAAAGGTCAGCAATGGAACCTTGATACCGGAACGACCCAATTCTCTTTTACTCATCATGCTCTCCTTTACCCGATGACTCATTATGAATGAAGAATTTAATTAGTCTGCGAATCACAGCATTAACCTTAGCACCTCGGCGCTGATAATACCCAGTGATGATCGCTGCAATTAATTGTCACGCAATGAAAGGGACTCCTTAATTCCTCCATTTTTCAGCCTGAAGACTTCGTTAAACTGGATATCGATGCAAATCTGATTTCTGCTCGCACACATAAAAACGAAAACAATCAGCCTGTTGTCATATCGACCGCCAAGGATGGCCTTTAAGCTCCTCCGTCGGCCGTGTTGGTTTAATCTGCCACATCTCGCCGGCGGCCAGCCAATGCTTTTATCTTCTGTATATTTCCACTGGTGTTAGGCCGGTGAATGAAGGCAAAATCAACGCGGTGAGCAAAAAATTTATCAGGCACTATTTATTAGGCATTACGAATCGATGACCGAGTCTACAGGTACTACCCTACCTATTTCTGTGCGCTGGCAGCTATGGATTGTCGCCTTCGGCTTCTTTATGCAGTCACTGGATACCACCATCGTCAACACTGCCCTGCCTTCGATGGCCGCCAGCCTTGGCGAGAATCCCCTGCACATGCAAAGTGTGGTCGTTGCCTACGTGCTTACCGTTGCGGTGATGCTGCCCGCCAGCGGCTGGTTGGCCGATAAAGTCGGCGTTAAGTGGGTCTTTTTCTCGGCTATCGTGCTGTTCACCCTCGGTTCTCTTTTTTGCGCCCAGTCCACCACGCTGCAACAGTTGGTAATGTCGCGGGTGCTGCAGGGCATCGGTGGCGCCATGATGGTGCCGGTTGGGCGGTTAACGGTACTAAAAATCGTGCCGCGCAGCGAATACATGGCGGCGATGACCTTCGTGACGCTGCCCGGCCAGATTGGCCCTCTCATGGGCCCGGCGCTGGGGGGTTTTCTGGTGCAGTACGCCAGCTGGCATTGGATTTTTTTGATTAATTTGCCGGTCGGGCTTGCCGGTGCTATCGCCACCGTGATGCTGATGCCCAACTATAAAATGCAGACCCGCCGTTTTGATGTCAGCGGCTTTATTATGCTGGCGGTGTGCATGGCGACCTTGACGTTGGCACTTGAGGGCAACCGAGGGCTTGGCCTTTCGGCGTGGATGCTGACGGCGCTGGTGGTAACAGGCGTAGCGGCACTCGGCGGTTATTGGCTTCACGCGCGCGGCAACCTTTCGGCGCTGTTTTCGCTGCGCCTGTTTCATACCAAAACTTTTTCTATCGGGCTGACCGGCAGTTTTCTCGGCCGTATTGGCAGCGGCATGTTGCCGTTTATGACGCCGGTATTTTTACAGCTGGGCATGGGTTTCACGCCGTTCCACGCCGGTTTGATGATGATTCCTATGGTGCTGGGCAGCATGGGAATGAAGCGCATCGTCGTGCGGCTTGTCAACAAACTCGGCTACCGCAAAGCGTTGGTCAGCGCCACGCTGCTGCTCTCGGTTATCACACTGTGCATGCCGCTGGTGGCGATTTACGGCGCGTTTTGGATGATTCCCGTGGTGCTGTTCTTCCAGGGGATGGTTAATTCGCTTCGCTTCTCGTCAATGAATACCTTAACGCTTAAAGACCTGCCGCCTCGTCTGGCCAGCAGTGGCAACAGCTTGCTGTCAATGATTATGCAGCTTTCAATGAGTCTGGGGGTCAGTGTTGCCGGTATTCTGATAGGCCTGTTTGCCCACCAACAGATTGATCCCGGCAGCGTCACCATGCACAGCGCCTTTATTTACTGCTATATGTGCATGACGTTGATCATTGCCCTTCCCGCCTGGATATTCATGCGCGTACCGGATGAATCCCAAACCAATGCCCTGTTAGACCGCCGTCGTAATGCGGCGGCCTCTGCTGACCCTGCGAGCAAATCATGAAACCAGGTATCACCGCCAAGCTGTTTCTGGCCATATTTTTGACCTGCAGTCTGGTGATGGTCACCATGAACTGGGGCGTTCGTATGAGCTTCGAGCGCGGATTTATCGACTATATCCGCCACGGCAATGAGCAACGGGTCGAGATGATTGCCGACTATCTCCAGCAGCAGTATGAGCAGCACGGCAACTGGGATTTCGTTAGAAATAATGATAGAGCTATCTACCAGATGATGCGCACCTTCGACCAAAACGATGAAAACAGTCAGGTCATGCCCCCCCTCGGCTGGCGTACCAAATTCTGGATACTCGATAACTGCAACCACCGAATTGCCGGCTCCGAGTCAGAGATCCCCTACGACCTGGTGGGTTCCGGACGCATAATGTTGGTTAAAGGGGTGTTTATCGGCACCGTTGTTTCCACGCCCGCCGAACGGCTGACGCGCAATGCCGATATTAACTTCGATCAGCAACAGCGCCGCACCAGCTGGATAATTATGGGCTTCACCACGCTTTTGGCGGCAGCGGTAACCTGGCTGCTGTCGCGCGGCATGCTGGCGCCGGTGAAACGGCTGGTCAGAGCCACGCATCAGTTGGCCGCGGGTGATTTCAGCAGTCGTGTTGAGGTCGGCACGCAGGACGAACTCGGTAAACTGGCGCAAGACTTTAACCAGTTGGCGATCACGCTCGAGAAAAATGAACAAATGCGGCGGGCCTTTATGGCCGATATTTCCCACGAGCTGAGAACGCCGCTTGCGGTGCTGCGCGGCGAGCTTGAGGCGATTCAGGACGGTGTAAGAAAAATGTCGCTGGAGTCACTGTTTTCGCTGCAGTCAGAAGTCTCGATGCTCACCAAGCTGGTTGACGACCTTTACCAGCTGTCGCTGTCTGACGCCGGTGCGCTGGCCTACCGTAAAGAAGAAACTGACGCGGTGCACCTGATTCAGCTGGCAGAAGCCAGTTTCCGCGACCGTTTTAACGCCAAGGGCCTGACGCTGCAAAGTCAGCTTCCCGACAGTGCGCCGATATTTGGCGATCCGCATCGGCTATCACAGCTGTTTAATAATCTCCTGGAAAATAGCCTGCGCTATACTGATTCAGGGGGCGAACTGGAGATTATTGCTACCCGCCGCGACAAGTTCCTGCAGATCTATTTTCAGGATTCCGCGCCGGGGCTTAATGAACAACAGCTGCAGCGTATTTTCGAACGCTTTTACCGTACAGAAGGTTCACGCAATCGCGCCAGCGGCGGCTCCGGTTTAGGACTCGCCATCTGTCAAAATATCGTTGACGCGCACGGTGGCAAGATAAGTGCCGAACATTCGCCAAACGGCGGCGTCAGAATGAGCCTGCTGCTTCCGCTTTCAATTCCTATCGGACAAAGAATTTAATGAACGAATTCGTTAACGCTGAAAACCAGCCGCTCAAGATTCTGATCGTTGAAGATGAACCCAAGCTAGGACAGCTGCTGGTCGATTACCTGCAGGCAGCGGGATACGCCACGCAATGGCTGACCAACGGCAACGACGTGGTGCCTTTGGTGCAGTCTAATCCGCCCACCATGATCCTGCTGGACCTGATGCTGCCCGGCAGCAGCGGCCTGAGTATTTGTCGTGATATTCGCCAGTTTTCAGATATTCCGATCATGATGGTGACCGCTAAAACGGAAGAAATTGATCGACTATTGGGTCTGGAAATCGGTGCAGATGACTACATCTGCAAACCCTACAGTCCGCGCGAAGTGGTGGCGCGAGTGAAAACTATTTTACGCCGCTGCTACCGCCCAACCGAGCCGCTGGCCGACGGCGTGGGCCTGCACATTGATGAAGGCTGCTTCCAGGCTCATTATCAGGGCGTAGAGCTTGACCTGACTCCTGCCGAGTTTCGTCTGCTTAAAACGCTGTCGATAAAACCGGGCTACGTTTTTACCCGTGAGGCGCTGCTCAATAACCTCTACGATGATTATCGCGTAGTGACCGACAGAACCATCGACAGCCACATTAAAAACCTGCGCCGCAAGCTTGAATCGATTGACGGCGACAAAGCCTTTATTCGCGCGGTATATGGCGTAGGCTATCGCTGGGAAGCCGATCCTTGTCGACTGACATAAGTCTGTTGCCTGGGTCACAAATTCGCCTGAAAGTCGCCAGTAACGAAGTTTTACTCGGGTTGAAAATCCATCATTAGCTACACTTACAGATGGATTATTCACCTACTGGAGATACCTTTATGGCGACAGGTCATTATGATCTTAAAAAAGCGAAGAACGGACAGTTTCACTTTAACCTGAAGGCCGGTAACGGAGAGATTATTCTCAGCAGCGAAATGTATGCCAGCAAGGCATCCGCTGAGAACGGGATCACTTCGGTACAGATTAATGCCACCGATGAAGGACAGTATGAGCTTAAGCCTTCCAAAGACGGCCAGCACTATTTTGTGTTGAAGGCTAAAAATCATCAGGTCATCGGCGTCAGCGAAATGTATACGGCAACCAGTGCGGCCCAAAAGGGCATGCAGTCGGTAGTCAAAAATGGTCCAAGCACGGACGTTCGCGACTTGACTCACTGATGTGAAATGACACGTTAAACGACGACGCTGTTCGCCAAGAGCAGCGTCCTTATAACTCAATTACCCCTAAAATTGATCTGGCTCAAACCTACTGCGAATACCCGCCACTGCCCGCTTCTTTTCACTTTTTTCATCGATACAATTGCGGCCTTCTGCCGCTGCCTAAAACGTCGCGGTCCTCTTTTCATAAATTCTCATCGATGAAAAATACGCAGACAAGAATGGCTATGTTCACTCCAGAATTACTTTCTCCGGCTGGCACGCTGAAAAACATGCGCTACGCCTTTGCCTATGGCGCCGACGCGGTGTATGCCGGTCAGCCCCGCTATAGCCTGCGCGTGCGTAACAACGAGTTTAACCACCAAAATCTGGCGCTGGGCATAAACGAAGCGCACTCACTGGGTAAAAAGTTTTACGTGGTGGTCAATATTGCCCCACACAACGCCAAGCTGAAAACCTTTCTGCGCGACCTGCAACCAGTGATCGAAATGGGGCCAGACGCCCTGATCATGTCCGATCCCGGCCTGATCATGATGGTGCGCGACGCCTTTCCCGATATGGATATCCACCTCTCGGTACAGGCTAACGCCGTCAACTGGGCCACGGTGAAATTTTGGCAGCAGATGGGCCTGAGCCGAGTTATTCTCTCGCGCGAACTGTCGTTGGAAGAGATAGCCGAAATACGTCAACAGGTTCCCGAGATGGAGCTTGAGGTGTTCGTACACGGCGCACTGTGCATGGCTTATTCCGGTCGCTGCCTGCTTTCGGGTTACATCAATAAACGCGACCCAAATCAGGGAACCTGCACCAACGCCTGCCGCTGGGAATATAAAGTACAGGAAGGTAAAGAGGACGCGTTAGGCAATATCGTTCATCAGCATGACCCCATCGCAGTGAAGCAGGTCGAAACCGACGCGCCAACCCTGGGTCTCGGTCAACCCACGGACCGGGTGTTTATGCTGGAAGAAGCCCTGCGCCCCGGTGAATATATGAGTGCTTTCGAAGACGAGCACGGCACCTACATTATGAATTCCAAAGACCTGCGCGCCATCGAGCACGTCTCAAGCCTCACAACAATGGGCGTGCATTCGCTGAAAATCGAGGGGCGCACCAAGTCGTTTTATTACTGCGCCCGTACTGCGCAGGTTTACCGACGCGCCATCGACGACGCGGTAGCCGGAAAGCCCTTCGACCCCAGTCTGCTTACGACTCTGGAAGGGTTGGCCCATCGCGGCTATACCGAAGGTTTTTTACGCCGCCACGTGCATCAGGCACAGCAAAACTATGACTACGGTTTTTCCGTGAGCGACCGCCAGCAGTTTGCTGGCGAATTTACCGGCGTACGCGGCAGCGGAAAAAACAGCGGCTGGGCAGAGGTGGATGTCAAAAATCGCTTCTCGGTCGGTGACAGCATAGAAATCATGACGCCTGAGGGTAATGTGTCGTTTTTCATCGAGCAGATGCAAAATAAAAAAGGCGAACCGATTGATGTTGCGCCAGGAAACGGTCATTTCGTTTATTTACCGATCCCTCAAGAGATACCGTTAGCGTTCGCTATTTTATTAAGAAACCTTATAAATAGTAATACGCGTAATGCAGAGTCGTAATTAAAGCAATAAATAGGGTCGAAATAGCCTTTTTATTTCGACTTTATTCTCAAAAAGTAGAATCCGATCACATCTCGGCCTGACTCTTTTGGTTATTATATTTTCCGCAGCAAGACCCCGAATGAAAAAGAACCGCATAAACTCAAAGTCACCACCTCTTCGCCGGTCCAAACACCCTTGGGCTGGCATTATTTTATTAAAAATATTTAATTTTATTTATCATCAAAAACCCGACTTCTATTAATAAAGTAAATATAGAAAATATTTAAAACTTTATAATACCTTCGCCTATTTTTTCCTTATTAAAACTCTGATTAATCTATTCATACAGATTTCCCTGAAAATTCCGATGGCTATTGGCCCCTCAAATCATCTACTTTATAATCATTGGATCGGTAAGCATGGAGGGTGCATGACTAAAAAAACACAAGCACTGCTGATTTTAAATGGAAAAGGCGCGGGCAACGAAGCACTGCGCGAAGCCGTTTATAACCTTCGCTCAGAAGGCATAGAACTTGCGGTGCGCGTGACGTGGGAACACGGTGATGCCGCACGCTACGTGGCTGAAGCCACCGAACTTGGCGTAGAAACGGTGATTGCCGGTGGCGGTGACGGCACTATTAATGAAGTCGCGACGGCGTTAATTGCTCATCCGCAGTCATCTCGCCCGGCGTTGGGAATTATTCCTCTTGGCACCGCCAATGACTTTGCCACCAGCTGTGGCATTCCGCTGGAAATGGATCAAGCGTTAACCCTCGCCGTACACGGGCGAGCCACTGATATTGACCTCGCGAGCGTCAACCACGAGCGCTATTTCATTAACATGGCCACCGGCGGATTTGGCACGCGCATTACCACCGAAACTCCCGAGAGACTCAAATCGGCGCTCGGCGGTGTTTCGTACTTCATTCACGGCCTGCTGAGAATGGACACCCTCAAAGCTGACCGCTGTGAAATTACCGGCCCTGACTTTAAATGGGAAGGCGATGCGTTGATTATAGGCATTGGTAATGGCCGTCAGGCCGGTGGCGGACAGGAAATTTGCCCTGAGGCGTTGATAAACGATGGCCTGCTCCAGCTGCGTCTGCTGACCGCCGAAGAGCTTTTGCCTTCATTTTTGCGCAGCCTGCTCAACGGCGAAGAGAATAAAAATATCGTTTCTACCTCCCTGCCTTGGCTGGAGATCAACGCTCCGCACGATATGACTTTCAACCTTGACGGTGAACCGCTGACCGGCAAGCATTTCCGCATCGATATCTT
Organism: Rouxiella sp. S1S-2; assembly: GCF_009208105.1. Classification (NCBI taxonomy): domain Bacteria; kingdom Pseudomonadati; phylum Pseudomonadota; class Gammaproteobacteria; order Enterobacterales; family Yersiniaceae; genus Rouxiella; species Rouxiella sp. S1S-2. The sequence continues at coordinate 1,488,311 of NZ_WFKL01000001.1, read as the reverse complement.
ACCCAATGCGCTGCAGTGCCGACTGCCGCCACACTGTGCACTGCTGGGCTAACGCCCAGCAGTTTTCACTCATTTATCCCCTCTGCCCTCTCGTCTTCTCCACACCGAATAACAACTGCGCAACAAACTGTGATCTCAACCAGCAAAAATTGATCTGCATACTTGTATGGTAGTTAGGTAAGGGCGTATTTTTTAACCAATGCACCTTACTCTCTTCCTGCAAAAGGTCTTGCCCGATGAAAATAGTCAAAGCTGAAGTTTTTGTTACCTGTCCGGGTCGCAACTTCGTCACCTTAAAAATCACCACCGATAGCGGCCTGACCGGCCTGGGTGATGCCACCCTGAACGGTCGCGAACTGCCGGTCGCGTCTTACTTGAAAGATCACGTTTGCCCGCAGCTCATTGGCCGCGACGCCCATCAGATTGAAGATATTTGGCAATTTTTCTATAAAGGCGCCTATTGGCGTCGCGGTCCGGTGACGATGTCGGCAATTTCAGCGGTGGACGTTGCCCTGTGGGACATTAAAGCTAAAGCTGCCAACATGCCTCTTTATCAACTACTTGGCGGCGCTTCCCGCACCGGTGTGATGGTCTATTGCCACACAACCGGTCAGTCAATTGATGAAGTCCTGGACGACTACGCACGTCATAAAGAAGAAGGCTTCAAGGCGATTCGTGTGCAGTGCGGCGTGCCCGGCATGAAAACCGGCTACGGCGTCACCAAAGGTAAAGGGCTGGCCTATGAACCGGCAACCAAAGGCAACTGGCCGGAAGAACAGCTGTGGTCAACGGAAAAATACCTCGATTTCACGCCAAAGCTGTTTGAGGCAGTGCGCGACAGATTTGGCTTCGATGAGCACCTGTTACACGACATGCACCACCGCCTGACGCCTATTGAGGCGGCTCGCTTCGGTAAAAGCGTTGAGCAATATCGTCTGTTCTGGATGGAAGACCCGACGCCTGCCGAAAATCAGGAATGCTTCCGCCTGATCCGCCAGCACACCGTCACGCCGATTGCGGTCGGTGAAGTGTTTAACAGTATTTGGGACTGTAAGCAGCTGATTGAAGAGCAGTTGATTGACTACATTCGTACCACCATCACCCATGCCGGTGGCGTGACCGGTATGCGCCGCATTGCCGACTTTGCCTCGCTTTATCAGGTACGCACCGGTTCACATGGCCCTTCTGACCTGTCGCCTATCTGCATGGCGGCGGCGCTGCACTTCGACCTGTGGGTACCCAACTTCGGCGTGCAGGAGTACATGGGCTATTCCGAACAAATGCTGGAAGTGTTCCCGCACAGCTGGACCTTCGATAACGGCTACATGCATCCGGGTGAAAAACCGGGGATTGGTATCGAGTTTGATGAAAAGCTGGCGGCCAAATATCCCTACGACCCTGCTTATCTGCCGGTCGCCCGTCTTGAAGACGGCACGCTGTGGAGCTGGTAAACAATGCGCCGCTTATTGAGAGAAATGCTATGAAAAGTATCGTTATTCAGCAGCCAGGGAAACTGGTTATCGAAACACGCCCGCTGCTGCAACCGGCGCCTGGCGAGGTTCGCATCAAGGTAAGCTACGCCGGTATTTGCGGCTCGGATGTGCACATTTATCACGGACACAATCCGTTTGCCAAATACCCACGGGTGATTGGACACGAGTTTTTTGGCCATATTGATAGCATTGGCGAAGGCGTTGACCCCGCACGCATCGGTGAGCGAGTGGTGATTGACCCCGTGGTCAGCTGTGGCCATTGCTACCCGTGCTCAGTGGGTCGCCCCAACGTCTGCAGTGAGCTGCAGGTGATAGGCGTGCACCGCGACGGCGGGTTCAGCGATTACGCCGTGGCTCCGGCACAAAACGCTTATCAAGTTCCGGACTCAATTCCAGATCAGCTCGCCAGCATGGTCGAACCCTTTACCATTGCGGCCAATATTACCGCCTTTCTGAAGCCGACCCCAACGGACACCGCCCTTATCTTCGGCGCGGGGCCGATGGGCCTGACGGTGATTCAGGTTCTAAAAGGCGTCTATGGGGTTCAAAAGGTCATTGTTGCCGACAGAATTGAAGAACGTCTGCAAATGGCGTGTGAAAATGGCGCAGACTGGGCCATTAATAATCAGCATCAGTCGGTAGCAGAACAGTTAGCGGCTGAAAATATTCGCCCGACGCTGGTTATCGACGCAGCCTGTCATCCCTCCATCTTGCAGGAGGCGATTAACGTCGCTTCTCCGGCAGCGCGGGTAGGCATGATGGGATTCTCAGGTGAAGCCTGCAGCATTACGCAGCAAAGCATCACCAGCAAAGAGATCTCGCTGTTTTCTTCACGACTCAACAGCCATCGTTTTCCGCAGGTTATTGAATGGATGTCAGAGGGAAAAATTAATCCTGAGAAATTGGTGACCCACTGCATGCTGGGTGAAGACGTTGAGGCTGCCATGACCTTATTTGAAAAAGACCAGCGCGCCTGCTGTAAAGTTCTTCTCAAATTCTAAAATTTATTTTGGCAGGTCATCATTCATTGACCTGCCGCCAGGGTTATTATTTAAAACAAGATTTATATAGCTATTTACATTTATTAGAAAAGTTTTTATCCGATAGAACCGTTTTTATCTGAAAGAAAATGATTGAACGCATCACTATTAAAACAACACCAAGTGGAGCTGAAAATGTTTAAGAACCTACGCTGGACCATTGTACTCCTGCTGTGTCTGGTCTACATGATAAATTACCTCGATCGCGTTGCGCTTTCGATTACTGTACCGATGATAGAAAAAGAGCTGACGATCAATCCTGAACAATTCGGGATGATATTTGGCAGTTTCTTCTTCGGCTACGCAATATTCAACTTTATTGGTGGACTGGCGGTTGATAAATTCGGTCCAACCCTGGTATTGGGTTTAGCCGTGGCGCTGTGGTCAATCTTCTGCGGCATGACCGCCATTGCGACCGGTTTTTACTCCATGCTTATCCTGCGTGTGCTGTTCGGCATGGCTGAGGGTCCTATCTGTGCCTCAGCCAATAAAATGATTAACGGCTGGTTCCCTAAGAAACAGGCGGCTACGGCAATGGGGCTACTCAGTGCAGGCTCGCCGCTCGGTGGTGCCGTGGCTGGGCCTATTGTCGGCTACCTGGCTATCTCCTTTGGCTGGCGTCCGGCGTTTATGATAATCGCCTCGATTGGCATCGTTTGGATGGTAGTGTGGTTCTTTACCGCCTCTGACAACCCGGAAAAAAGCAAACGCGTTAGCGAACGCGAGCGCCAGCTGGTTAGCCAGTTAAAGTCCGAAAAAATTAATGACGAAGAGGATCTAACGCAGTCGGCACATACGCTGGGCTACTACCTGCGTCAGCCGATTATCCTGGTTACCGCCTTCGCCTTCTTCTGCTACAACTATATTTTATTCTTCTTCCTAAGCTGGTTCCCGGCCTATTTGGTTCAGGCTCACGGATTAAATATTAAAGAGATGAGCCTGACCACTGTTATTCCATGGATTGTTGGCTTCTTCGGCTTGGCACTAGGCGGCATTATTTCGGATAAAATATTTAATATTACCGGCCGTTTATTGCTGTCGCGAAAAATTGTTTTGGTGGTCAGCCTTATGGCGGCGGCGATTTGTGTGGCCTTAGCAGGCGTGGTAACAAGCGTTGTGCCAGCCGTAATACTTATGTCTATATCTATCTTCTTCCTTTACACCACCGGCGCAATTTATTGGGCCATTATTCAGGACGTGGTGCATAAATCGAAGGTCGGCAGCGCCAGCGGATTCATTCACCTCATCGGCAGCATATCCGGCATTATTGGCCCGGTGGTTACCGGATTTATCGTGCAAAACACCGGCCATTTCGACAGCGCCTTTATTCTGGCGGGCGGCGTTGCAGCACTCGGTGCCATTCTGGTGTTCTTTGTTATCAAACCCCCTAAACATCAGCCTGCTGCACGAATTTCACACTCTTAAGTGCTACCCCCGACGCGTTCCGTCGGGGGTTTACACCACCACAGTTACACCTGGAGCACCCTACAATGACACAGGTTTCAACCTCGTCTCACGCCGCCATGACCCAAGAAGAACGCGCAGTATTAAAACGCGTCGCTGGGGCCTCGGCAATCGGTACTGCCGCCGAATATTACGACTTTTTTGCCTACGGAACGGCGGCAGTGCTGTTCTTCGGCCAACTCTTTTTCCCCAGCGCCGATCCTCTGGTTAGCACGCTGGCGGCCTTTGCCACTTATGCTGTCGGCTTTCTGGCTCGCCCACTCGGCGGTATTGTCTTTGGGCATATCGGCGATAAGGTTGGGCGCAAAAAAGCGCTGGTGATGACTATCTTGATTGTTGGATTAGGCACCTTTTGCATCGGTCTGCTGCCCACCTACGAGAAAATAGGTTACTGGGCACCGGTGCTGCTGATTTTTATTCGCGTACTGCAGGGCTTCGGCGTAGGCGGTGAGCAGGCTGGCGCCGTGTTAATGACCGCCGAATATTCGCGCCCGGAGCGACGCGGCTTTTTTGCCAGTTGGGTACAAATTGGCGCACCTCTGGGATTTTTATTGCCCTCCGCGCTGTTTGCGGTGCTGAATGCACAACTCAGCGCCGAACAGATGCTGGCGTGGGGATGGCGCATTCCGTTTTTGCTCAGCCTGCTGTTGGTCATTGTCGGCCTGTTTATTCGCTTGAGAATCGATGAATCACCGGTTTTTGCCGAGATCCGTAAAACCAAAGCGGTGGAATCCCAGCCCGTGCTCGAGGTTATTCGCCGTTATCCGGGCATTATCGTCAAAGGCGTGTGTGCCAAACTGATTGAGGCCTGCGCCTTCGCCATGTTTACGGTGATCGTGCTGGCGTTCGGCAAGGCGAATCATCTCAGCGCCAGTATTCTGCTCGACACGATGATAGTGGCGGTCATTCTCGAGATTTTTTCTATTCCTCTGATGGGTAAACTCTCGGACAAGGTCGGGCGAAAACCGGTTTACATGGCAGGCGCGCTGCTGTTGGTGGTGGGAATCATTCCGTTCTTCCTGGTCCTTAAACAGGATACATTCTGGATGACGCAAATCGCCATGATCCTGGCCCTCACCTTCGGCCACAGCATGTGTTATGCCCCACAGGCGTCGTATTTCCCCGAGCTGTTTCCAACGCGCATTCGCTGCAGTGGAATAGCGCTTATCTGGCAAATCGGTTCGCTGATTGGCAGTGGCGTGCTGGGATTAGTGGCGGTTAAAATTCTTCAGGTCAGCGGCGGGGATTATCACGGACTGGCTATCTATATGATGGTTCTCGGTATTATTTCAATGCTCGGGCTGATGATGATGCCCGAGACTGCGCCTGAAGTCCGGGGCAGCGAATACCACAGTTGGGGAGAGAAACGCTGAATTCGCCCGGGCCAGACACTGGCCCGGTCAACCCCTTTTGCACTCCTCCCACATTATCCATGTCAAAACCTCTTGGAAAGTCATGCTATTATGGCGTTATCTCATTCTCACACTATAGCCTTCGCCATGTCAGAATCTTATGAGTTGAACGGTAACGTGCCGGTAAACCAGCAAATTTATCGCACGCTGCGTCAGGATATTGTGGCCTGCATTATCCCGCCCGGCGCCTTTCTTTCCGAAAAAGAGATTTCGGCGCGTTTTAACGTCTCCCGTCAGCCGGTCCGCGAAGCCTTTATTAAACTGGCCGAGGCCGGTCTGGTTCAGGTTCTGCCCCAGCGCGGCACGTTTGTGATGAAGATCTCTGCCAAGCGCGTCGCCGACGGCCGCTTTATCCGCGAAGCACTTGAAACGGCGGTTATTCGCCGCGCTGCCGCCGTGGTGACCGATAACGACCTCGCGCTGCTGGCACACAATCTTCAGCGGCAGGAGCTGGCGGCCAAAAGTCATCAGGCGCAGGAGTTTCTTCAGCTTGACGATGAGTTCCATCGGCTGATCGCACAAATTATTGACTGCCGTCTGGCGTGGGAAACCATCGAAAATATTAAAGCGACGATGGACCGCGTACGGTTTTTTTCGCTCAGCAAGGTGTCACCTCCCGAGAATCTGATTGCCCAGCACTATAATATTTTTGCCGCCCTGAAAGAGCGCAACCCCGATGCCGCCGAACAGGCTCTGCGTGCCCATCTGCAAGAGATGATCTTCTCGATTACCCCGATTGCCGAGCAGAACAGTGAATGGTTTGAGGCCGAATAACTCAAACGATCAAGAGAGAGATTGAGATCCAGTCCACGGTTCAAGCAGCTCATCGATAATATGTATAACAACTTGGAGTAAGCTATAAACCATTACTCTTTGGCAGGATACGTGCGATGTCGGTTATTGATGCTGTAGTTGTGGCTGCTGTAGACACCCCGCTGCAAAAACTCTATTACGCTGCAGACAATACGCTGCCTCTGTCCCAGCTTGATGAAGAGAAAATTTGCCAGATAGCCCGCGATCTCGACAGCGTCAGCAGTGAGAAAGAGCACTACGTTACCGGTTGGATGGGGCTTAATTCTGTCGTGCTGGTGCGTAGCTATCAAAACAAACGCGGCAGTGCCGACGGACTGGTTATGTCCCGCGGTAATCACTATCGCCTCAGCATACAGTCGGTGGTGTTTCGCATTCCTAAACCTCTGCTATGGGTCACCTTCCGCCGCCGCCCGAGGACGATGAAAATCATTACTTACAACCGCCTCGACACTCCGCAAAACGGCCTGCAGCAGTTTCAAAATATACTTGAACCTGAGCTTAAAGAACGACTTGAGGCAGACTGGCGTGACCTTAATGACTATCTCGGCATGGCCTGCTGGCAGCGGGAAAATGACAATCCACTGTGGCAAGGATTACAAAGAGATATTTCAGCCGACCGGCTGTTGACGCTGTGTAAGAACTCCGTTTTTAGCAGCCGAAAAATGCAAAAAGAGGGAGAGTTCGCGGGACTGTGGCAGAAGGATATTTTTATCGCCCACCGCAGCGACGGCGCAGCAGTTATTATGCTGTCGTGGAAAGACCCGCAAACCGGCGACGTTGCCAGTTATCTGTTTGAGATATTAGCCAAAAATACCGGCCCGACTCGACTGCGTTTGTCGCTCAGGCCGCGCAAACAGGAAAAGTTTTATCCGTTAAATCCCTTCGACGCCCAGCATTTGTTCGATGCCGGGCAACTGTTTGACCGCGCAGAAAACTTGTTAGAAAGCAGTGCGGATAATCCTCACCACCAGCGGTGAAAATGATGTACCGGGCCAATGCCTTCACCCACTTCCAGGGAGTCGGCTTGCTGAAGCGCCTTTTGCAAATAGTCTTTGGCAGCGGCAACGGTTTCGGGCCAGTTGGCTTTTCTTGGCCGAATCGCCGCCAACGCCGCACTGAGGGTACAGCCAGTTCCGTGCGTATGCCGAGTGGCGATGCGCGGGGCAGTAAAGCGCTCGCGATAGTAAGCGGTCATTAACCAGTCCGGACTCTCGCTGTCGCTCAAGTGCCCCCCCTTCATTAGTACCGCCTCACAGCCCAGCGCCAACAGCGCTTCCCCCTGACGACACATCTCACGTTCGTCGGTGGCAACTGCGCAGCCCAGCAGCGCCGCCGCCTCCGGCAAGTTAGGGGTAATCAGTGAGACCTGCGGTAGCAGACTGCGGCGCAGCGCCTCCACCGCGTCCGGCATCAGCAGAGGATCGCCGCTTTTCGCCAGCATCACTGTGTCCAGCACCACATAGGCTGGGGCTTTTTCCAGCCTGCGGTAATAGCGTAAACGCTCGGCCACTGCTTCCACCACTTGGGTGTTTGCCAACATGCCTATTTTGGCACTGTCGATGCGCACGTCAGAAAGCACTGAATCGAGCTGTGCGCCGACAAAATCAGGATCAATATTGTAGACCGACTGCACGCCGCGCGTATTCTGCGCCACCAATGCGGTGATAACGCTGGTGCCATATGCCTCAAGCGCTGAAAAAGTTTTCAAATCTGCCTGAATACCTGCCCCACCGCTGGGGTCAGTGCCAGCAATGGTTAACGCGTTAATTCGCTTTACCACTGCGCACCTCCGTTAAGTTTTTCAGCATCCAACAGGTAGAGATGGTCGATAAACGCAGGGGTAAAAGTGCCCGGCCCCTTGGCCTCACGGCTGGCTAATTCACCGGCGCAGGACATCACCCGGCACGCCGCCGCGACGTTCGATAACCTGTCTCCAGGCAAAGAAACGAAGGCAGCAACCACCGCTGAGAGCGCACAGCCGGTTCCCACTACGCGGGTCATGAGTACATTTCCGCCAGGGATTGCCCACTCTTTTTCACCGTCGCTGACGTAGTCGATTTCACCGGTGACAGCGACCACCGCGCCGGTTTGACGCGCCAAGGCTCGGGCAGCGGGCAGCGCGGCAAGTGACGTGTCGGCGCTGTCAACGCCGCGACCCGACGCAGCCAAACCGCTAAGTGCCATGATTTCAGAGGCGTTTCCGCGAATGGCGGCGGGCGTAAACCTGATTATTTCCTGACAAAAACCTGAGCGCCAACTGATTGCGCCTACCGCTACCGGGTCAAGCACCCAGGGTTTCTGCGCTTTATTGGCTGCGTGAATAGCAGCAAGCATTGATTCGGCGCGAGACTCAGTAAGTGTGCCAACGTTAACCAGTAACGCACTGGCAATAGTGCTGAACTCGGCGGCTTCACGCGGGTCAATCACCATGGCAGGTGAAGCACCCAGCGCCAGTAAAACGTTGGCTGTGATCGACTGAACCACGTCATTGGTCATGCAGTGAACCAGCGGTGAGGTTTGACGAAGCTGTTGCAAGGCATCCGCAGCCGTCAGGCCGGGAAAAACGGAAGGTCGAGTGGTCATAAAGCTCCCAACCGGCGATCAAGAAGGGGTACCGGTTGAGATACCACGACTTCCCTACGCTGGCATTATCCAGATCAGGTTTTACGGGTATTTCTCAGCCAGCCCTCTATGAGGAACGGCACCCCGAGTCATAACTCTTAAGCCTCGTAGCATACGGGATGTACTTGCCCCACTACAAGTCAGTCATTGAAGATGATTTATTTAAAAATGCTACCAGTCAGAATAATTACCGATTTGTGGAGAATAGTAGTGAACACCTAACGATCCAGCTTTTAGCTGCTCGCTGACCACTCTTGGACGTGCGGCGTCTGGGTCAGCACTAGCATTAACCGGGCGCTTGTAAGGCGAGTTTTGTAATAAACTAGGCCATACCGTTTCTGTACGATTTACAGAATTAATCATATCGCGAAAAACCTGTTGGCAAAATTCTTGCTTTGGGGGTTCATAACGCTCTCGATGAATTAATCTACCATTATATCTAATGCGTGCATTATCATCATCACAGACATTCATCATTCCCCCAGTATAGGGTCTCCAGATCCCTATTGATTCACACAAAGCCGCTCGGACCGCTAACCCTCCTTGGTTATTCTCAGCATTCACTATCAAATTTTCACTTTCCACCCGACGACGATTAAGCAACGGATTTCCAGAATTGAAACTTGATTTGAGTTCATTAATCACGTTTTTATAGGGGTCGGGCTTGTGAGGACTTAAATTACTTTTTATTTTAGCCGAAGAGGAAAAAACTCCACGGATAGAGGACCATATTGATGTGGTTGTGTTTTTTATTGCATTGATAATATTACCGTATGCTTTTAACAGTGAAACTCCATCGCTCACCGGTGTCAGAATCATGACAATTACCTCCGTTGTTGTTTAACATATTCATTATTTCCGCGCTTATTAATGAGCATCACTTACCCTACCTTTTCTTATGCCGCTCCTAACCCTATTAACATATCACGACTTGCATACGTCGTTCCGTGGATTACACGGCATTATTGACGTTAAATATTAAAAAAGCATTTAAAACTTAAGTAATATAATTAATTAAAAAACATTAAAGTTTATGTTTTTTCATTTTGTCAAAGAGAGTGCTTTTGGCAATATTCAATTTTTTAGCAGTTTGGGTCAAATTTCCGTTTGAATGCTTCATTTCAGAGACGATCAACCCGCGCTCATACTCCTCAACCCTCTGTTGCAATGATAAATTCTTATTATCATTCCCCCCCTTCATCGACTCACCAATCCCCAATACAAAACGTTCTGCCTCATTGCGTAATTCACGCACATTTCCGAGCCAAGGTAGGGTCATCAACTGATGGAGCTTGAGATCTTTAATTTCAGGCAGCGGCCTTTTTAAATCTTCAGCGGCCTTGTTGACGAATACGGCAAATAACAGAGGAATATCTTCTATCCGCTCCCTAAGCGGTGGTACGTTGATATTGATGACGTTAAGGCGATAATTAAGATCTCCGCGAAACTTACCCTGCTCGGCCAAGAGAAAAAGATCTTCTTTAGATGACGAAATGACTCTAACATTGAGAGAGATTTGTTCATTTGAACCCAATCGCTCGATCTTTTTCTCTTGTAAAAAACGAAGCAATTTAATTTGTGAAAACAATGGCATACTTTCAATTTTATCAAAGAACAAGGTCCCGTTGTGTGCAAACTCCAACTTACCAATTCTTTGCGTTGTCGCGCCGGGAAAAGCCCCTATTTCATGACCAAAAATTTCGCTATCAAATAAAGATTCGGGCAATGCTGCACAATTTATTGCTACGAAGGGGCCTTTGCGTCCGCTGTGCTCATGAATGCACTGGGCAAGGAGTTGTTTACCTGTTCCTGTTTCACCGCAGATTGTGACATTTGCAGGCGTGCCCGCTATAAATTTTATTTGCTCTTTTATCTCCAAAGTCGAGATGGAATTACCTATTATTTTATTATCAAGCGAATTAGCATCGACCAACTTTCGCCTTAATTCATAGACCTCTTGAATTAGCCGACGTTTATCAAGTGCTCGTCTGACGGTATTAATAATTTGCTGAGCGGAAAACGGTTTCTGTATAAAGTCATAGGCACCGCTTTGTATCGCCTTGACGGCAGTTTCTATATCGCCGTGGCCAGTAATAATGATCACAGGTAAATCCGGATAAGCAATATTAATCTGCCTCTGAAATTCAGTACCACTCACGCCAGGAAGGCGCATATCCGTGACAACTATGCCGTGATGCTCGAAATCTTTTAAATGTTTTTGTGCTTCTTCTACAGAATTAACACCTAAGGTATTAATTTTCTCTAACTTCAACGTTTGCAGTACCGCCAACTGCAAGTCTGCATCGTCTTCTATCAGTAAAACATCAATATTATTCATATTCTTGACTCAATTAATCTACGGTATGCAGAGGTAGGGTAATAGTGAAACAGGTGCCTTTTTCTAATTGCTCCACGCTTAACTTCCCATTGAATGAGTTAATGATATCAGCGGATATGGCCAGCCCCAGCCCTAAGCCACTGCTCTTTTTAGTGGTAAAAAAAGGCTCGAAAATATTACCTATGATGGCATGAGGAATTCCCGGACCGTTATCTTCAATCTTTATAACGGCATGACTCCGTTCGTCATACCAATGCGCGTGAATAAAACACTCACCGTCTGTGCCTTCCATTGCATCAAGACTATTGTTGATAATATTGACTAAAACTTGCTCAAGGCGAATATTATTGCATAAACACCTGACTTCACTCTCTGGAGGGACACGTACAAAGCTTATTTTACCCAGTTTGAAGCGGTGCGCCAACAACACCATTGCGTTGTCAAGGCTGGCGGAAATAGAGACTGGGCTCGTTGAGTCATCGCTATTACGCGAAAATGATCTCAACTGATTGCTCAATCTTCCAATAAACTGTACCAGCTTAATCACTCTGTTGAGGTTACTCTTCACTTCATCGATCTGCCCAAGTTCAAGAAAGCGCACTGAGTTTTCGGAAAGAACACTGAGGGCAGAGAGTGGCTGATTAATCTCGTGAGCAAGGCCGGCCGAGAGCTGACCAATCACCGCTAGCTTTTCACTGCGAATGAGTTCGTTTTGCATACTTCGCAGTTTTCGCTCTGAATGAATACGCTCTTTTACCTGCTGAGCAAGGCTTTCATTTTTAATTTCCAACTCATGACTTCTTTCTTTGACCAGCCTGTCCAGGTTGATATTGGCATCCTCAAGCATTTTCTGGCGCTCAAGTTTGAGACGGGTTATTTGCTGTTTTTGCCTGAAGATTAAAATAGCAATGAAGACCAGTGTGGTGATAAAGAAACCAAACGCTGCATACAAAGAGGCATTGAAAAGCAATGAGTTAATCGGTGATAGCTGTGCCAGTGTTAAATTTAACGGCGGGAGATAAGAGTCAACCTGGATATAATGCTTGCCCTGGTATAAGACATCATAAATTTGATCGCTCACTTTTCTTTTTACTATTACGTCTGCCGGAAGAATATTCTTATTATTATACCGATGCGTTTTTAGTAACTCCTCCTGCTGTGTGCCATTAAGGCTTATCAATGAATGATAGAGCAGCCCTGAATCTTTAGAATTCACAATAACCTTGTTGTCGTCATACAGGAACACTTTATCACCGTAGCCAGAGTGCGGCGTTAATAGCGTATCAACGTCAATTTTCACCGCCACCACACCCTGTTTCTTACCCTTTGCGTATATACCGTGAGCCTGATAGTAACCCGGTATAGAGTCTGTGGTCCCGACACCATAAAAATGCTCGGTATCGCCTTCTTTCACATTTTGGAAATAGGGCCTAAATTGAACATTATGGCCCACTAATGTATGGGGGGACGGAGCGTCGCTTGAGGAGACAATCATGCCATCTGAATCGACAATAAAAATATCCAAAGCCCCCACGCGATGCCTGATACTTACAAGCTGTGCATGAACCTTTTCTTTTAAGGCATCTGAATGTTCGTCTATTAAGAACTGCTTTATATTATCATCTAATGACAATGCAAAGGGGATAAACTCGTAACGGTTGATGTTAAGCGTTAATTCATTGCCGGCCTGAGTAAGAGAGGTTTTAATAATTGACGTTTGCGCTTCAAGTTTGCATCTGGCGATGTAATAACTTAAAAAAATGATGATTATCAACATCAAAAAATAGAGAACAAAAAATAACTTCATATTGCGCCGAGAGCGGGTTGAAGACTCTACTTTAGCTTCCATTTTCATCTATTCTCACTGTTCACAGAATCAGTCCTTCTTGATATTAAGAATAAAACACCAAGATAGGCTTCAACTTCGCGAATTATCTAAACAACGATAATCACTTTCATACCGGCATAATATGTTTTTATGACTCTTATTCATAGCCAGATGATACCGCGTTAACCGATAATTTCGTATGCTATTGCAACAATGGCTAAACGCAGTGCAAGAAAGCTTGAGTGATGAGACTGACTGCCCTCACACGATAAATGTCATCGTTTGAGACAAGAAAATCATTGCCATTCCGGATTTCCGGAAAAAACGCCACGATTCCGTGCGGATATCCGGACATTTTATTTGCGATAAAAAAATAAATCCGACTGTTGACGTTTTTTTTGGATAAAAATGACGTTTTTCTCGTCACTGTCACCACAAACAAAAATCATTCTATAAATCAGGGCATTGCGCGTAATCACTGTTTTATTTAATTAATGACCATCAAATAAAAACTTTTTATCCACATGATTTGTAATGAATTCTATTTTAGCCTCTATTAACAAAATCATTATTACAAACAATGAAATATTTCACTGAGTTACATTTTAAATTTTTATTTACACTCGTTACAACTGTTAAATTTTTTTCCAAATTAAACTTTAAATGTTGAATGATTGTTGATTTCATCCAAATTATTAGAAAAACAGGGTTAAAAACTAGACTTAATATTTCACCGGAGCAACAAAGAATGAGTAATGAAATTATTCGTGATGACTCCCCTGCAGAATATAACCTATCCCGAAGGAAAGTTCTGCTCGGTGGCGTTGTACTAATTGGAAGTAGTTATCTAGGACCTACGCTACCCGCTTGGGCTGATAGTCTACAAAATGCCTCTTACACCAACCAGTTTATGCAACTATCAACTCTCTTGGTTAATCATAAACTTGATAAAAATGTGGGTTTACGACTGGCTGCGGCAATGCAGACGAGTAAAAGGCTTACCCCCCAGCAAGTGACTGATCTTCTGGGCATTGCCAGCGCTAAAAATGCCAAAATTGTTGAAGACTTCTTTCCAGACATCCCGGATGGCCCTCTAAAAGTCGCGGCGCTGGAGATTATTTCGGCCTGGTATAAGGGCGTGCTGGTTGATGCCCCGGATGCGGAAGTGTTCACCTATGAACTCGCCTTGATGTATCAACCGACTATTGATGTCATGACTATTCCAAGCTATGCGATCTCAGGCCCTAACGGCTGGACATCTCATGCGCCCCCGCTTGCAGATATGCCTGAATTTTAAGGCATAAAAGGTTATTTCCCCACAATAACCATTAACGCATTACTTCACTGATAATTAAATACTCGCGTTTATTCACATACTGCGCGGGAATCACATTTAAGCTGGATTAACATAATGAATGCAGATGTAATTGTAATCGGCACGGGTGTTGTCGGTTGTCTGATAGCGGAAGAACTGTTAGATGCCGGTCATTCGGTACTGATGCTCGAGGCAGGACCGCGCGTAGAACGCTGGCAAATTGTCGAGAATTATCGAAATCTTCCTCCCACTTCCCGCCTGCACTTTAACGCGCCGTATCCTCCTAAACCGTGGGCGCCCCATTTGATGTCCGCGACCCCAGAACAGGCCGCCGAATATCTTCAGCTGGAAGGACCCAATGCGCGTGCCTATCAACAAGGTTATGTCCGTTATGCCGGCGGGGCGACCTGGCATTGGGCCGGTATTTGCTGGCGTCTGACACCCGATGACATGAAGTTAAAATCGCTCTATAACGTAGGCCGTGACTGGGCTTTTGATTACGCGACGTTAGAGCCTTATTACGTGAAAGCGGAATATGCTTTAGGCGTGTGTGGCCCTTCAGAACCCGAGCTGCAATGGCCACCGATTCGTTCAAAACCTTATCCAATGGGCCGTCTGCCTTTTGGTCCGGGCGAACAGCGATTTACCGACGCTGCTGCAACCGTGGGACTCGTTAACCTCCCGTCAGCACAGGCGCGTAACAGTGGTGTTGCCTACGGAGACCGACCGGCATGTTGCGGCAATAATAACTGCATTCCCGTTTGTCCAATCGGTGCAAAATACGATGCGGCGACCTCTTTGACTCGAATTGAGTCTAAAGGCGGCAGAATTTTGCCCAATGCCGTGGCTTATAAAATAGAAACTGGCGAAAAAAACAAAATTCAGGCTGTTCACTATTATGACAGTGAGAAGAATACCCATCGCGTCACCGGTTCCATTTATGTTGTTGCCTGTAATGGCATTGAAACACCTAAACTTTTACTGATGTCTACCGATACGCGCAACCCTAACGGCGTTGCCAACAGCTCTGACCAGGTCGGACGCAATATGATGGATCAGCCCAAATTAGTGGTTGAACTTGAATTGGCTGAACCGGCGTGGACCGGTGTGGGTCCCGTTCAGGGCAGCAGCATTATGGAAACTTCTCAGGGTGATTTCCGTTCAGAACACTGCGGCGCATTGTTCCGTTTCAATAACATGGCCCGAAGCCGTATTGGTGCCACGGCGGCCCTTGCCCAAGGTTTAGTGGGTAAAGCGTTAGATAAAGAAATTCGTCGCCAGGCTGCCTGCACGGCTGAAATAGCCATCGAGCATGAGTTAATGCCTGCGGCGCACAATAGGCTGACGCTATCGAGTAAAAAAGATTGGTTAGGTTTGCCGAAACCTAATATTTATTATGATGTCGGCGACTATGTCCGCAAAGGGTCCCAAGTATTTTCCATTCCGACGGCCAAACGCCTTGCTGGCGCATTAGGCGCAACTAAGGTTGATATATCGACACAATATACCAACAGTGACCACATCATGGGTGGCTGTATTATGGGTAATGACCCGGCGAATTCTGTCGTCGATATAGACTGTCGTGCGCACGACCACGAAAATCTTTTCCTTCCAGGAGGCGCAGCGATGACCACCGGCGGGTGTGGTAACAGCACATTGACGATGGCGGCGCTGGCACTAAAAGCCTCTGATGCTATTCACCTGCAGCTGGGGAAAGCCTAATGGTCAAATATGCCTATAATTTAGCGTTCACATTTTCATTATTGGTGAGTTCGTTATCTGCCATAAATGCCAACGCGGCTGACAGTGATACCTCTCGTGCCATCGAACAAGGGAAGTATCTAGCCATCGCTTCGGACTGTGCGGCATGCCATACCAATAAAGACGGAAAAGATTTTGCAGGCGGCCTGAAGATTATTTCTCCAGTCGGCACAATCATTGCCAGTAATATTACGCCGTCCACGCAGGCGGGTATAGGAAGCTATACTGAGCAGCAATTTGCTGATGCAGTGCGTAAAGGTATACGAAAAGACGGTGCTAATTTATATCCGGCAATGCCCTATACCGCCTATTCGGTTATGACCGACGGTGATATTCACAACTTGTATGAATATTTCATGCACGGTGTTGAGCCGGTCAATACCCCTGCGCCTGAAACCGCGTTGCCTTTCCCGATGAGTATCAGAACCATGATGATGGGCTGGAATTTGTTATTCCTCAATGACAAGCCTATCGCTTCGGACAATACGCAAAGCGCAGCGTGGAATCGCGGAAAATACCTCGTGATGGGTGCTGCACACTGCGGTACTTGCCATACGCCGCGCGGTCCATTGATGGAAGAAGAGAACAGTAAGTTCTTGAGTGGCGGCCAGGTGGGGGCATGGTATGCACCCAATATTACCTCCGACAAGGAGTCAGGGATTGGCAGTTGGAGCAAAGAGCAACTGGTCCAGTACCTTCGTACCGGAAACCTGCCTAATAAAGCACAGGCGGCGGGAAGCATGGGTGAAGCCGTAGAGCACAGTTTCCAATATCTTAGCGATGAAGATCTTAATGCGGTCGCGACGTATATAAAAACCGTGAAACCTATCAGTACAGAAGAGAATAAAGGTTCCCGCTTTAATCAGGGAGCACCCGGTACATCTTTAGATGATTTACGCGGTAAATCTTCGCAAGCTATCAAAGATGCCAACCTTGAAGGGCTGAGCTTATTTCAAGGCAACTGTGCATCGTGCCATGAACCTTTGGGTGAAGGGAGCAAAGACCAGTATTATCCAAGCTTATTCCATAATTCAGTAACAGGTTCATCGAACAGTAATAACGTAATAGCGACGATACTGAACGGTGTTAACAGGACAACCAAAGAGGGGCAAGTCTTCATGCCAGGCTTTGGTCATCATCCTAATGACATAAATAACCTTTCAGACCAGCAAATCGCGACACTGTCTAATTATGTCATAGCGACCTATGGGAAATCGGACAAAAAAGTTACCGCCCAAGATGTGGCGACCGTTCGTCAGGGAGGCCCCGCGTCTTATTTGGTCCTGGTTGCACGTATAGGGATTATCGTAGGCGCTGCGGTTGTGGTGATATTGGCCCTTTGGCTGTATGTTCGCCGAGCCAGAAAAACCAAGAACAACATAAAGTAGTTGAATGACGCTGAGGCCCTCTTTAACGAGGGCCTTTTTGAACACAGGTTAAAGTGTACTTTTTCTCCGCTGTGGCCACGTATTCGCGACATCAATACCCGAAGGTTTCTGAAATATTCCCAGATTGAAATAGCCTGCCGTCGCGTACATAAACTCGAATATTTCAGACTGCGTCTCTTCATACGCGGCCCAGAATACGTTTGAGGTAAAACAGTATATTTCGATTGGCAACCCTTCGGCCGTGGGGCTTAACTGGCGCACAATGACATACATATCATTACGGATGTCATCGCGCTGCTTGAGATAATTCATGACATAGCCGCGGAAAAGTCCCAGATTGGTAATGCCGTGATGGATCAGCTGTTGGTCAGAACGCTCGCTTAAACGCTGCTCGAGATACGCCTCAGTATTATCGATTTTTCCGGGCACGGCGGCCTTAAGTCCATCCAGCAGTTCGGTAGAAGCAAAAGAGATACTGGACTGATCGATGAAAAAGCTTCGCTTAATGCGGCGACCGCCGGATTCAAACATCGGCTGCCAGTTGGTGTAAGGTTCGGTAATAAAATTCTTGGTCGGTACCTGTGAAAGCGTGTTGTCCCAGTTTCGAACGGTAATGGTATGCAGGGCAATATCGGTCACTTCACCGCTTATCCCGCAAACCGGCATTTCTATCCAGTCACCAAGCTGAATAACGTGCGAAGACGAGACCTGAATATTGGCGACCAGTGAAATCAGCGTGTGTTGAAATACCAGCATCAGCACGGCAGCAACGGCTCCCAGGCTGGATATAATAATCACCGGCGATTTATTGGAAAGCGTCGCAATCACCAGGATCGTGGCGATAGAAGACACCACGATTTTACCAATCTGCACATAGCCTTTAATCGAACCGGATTTCGAGCCGTGGCGTTTGGTGTAAGCGCTAATAGTCGTGTCGAGCAGTTCATTGATAAGCATCGTAATATTGACGATAAACAACACGCCACATAGCGTGCGAATGGCCTCGATCAGCGCATCGGGTAAGCCATTAATCAACTGCGACATGAAATAAACCGTGACCACCGGGACCACGTTGGCGAGCCGGCGGGTGATTCGCATGTCTTTATCTTGGTGGTCGCTATTTTTATTAGTGTGAAGAATAAAGCGCCGAACAACGCCCAGCAGAAAGAATCGGCAGATGACCGACGAGATAAACCCGGCCACCAGCATGAGCAGAATTGCCAGTAGGGAGAAGGTAATCTGGTTCGAATAAACCCAGTTCCAAACGTTAATAACATCCTGCATTCTAAGATCCTGATATTTTTCCGTGATGCAGACGATCATGAAGGATTATGGCAAATTTTCTGCACTAAAAATGGGATCGGGACTTTCGCATGACTCAGCTTTATTAATATGTCGGGATTCCCCTGAAAATCAGGTTCAACCAATAGACTTGATGAATATAAAAATTGGCTCTGCCTACAGCATGAAAAATCGATGTCCGCGGTCGTAAGTGTGTCGATAATATTTCAGCATTAACGCTTTTTAACCGACGATAATGAATTATCAATGAGCATAATCTCACACCATTTAACTAAACGACCGTTTATAAATCATCACTTAATTAATAATTATCAATAAAATCAAAACAATAAGTTCGTCCAATTTCCTTTCATTTTTATTCACCTCTTCATGCTGTCGGTTTTAACGGTAAAAACAAGTTGATACAAATTTTTTCATTTAAAGAATTTTGTTACTTTTTTGTCTCGAGTGCCGTCTTCCACGCCAATAATGATAGTGATACTAATAATGATTATCGTTTGATGAATCATTTAATGATGTGGAGCCGTCGCAGTGTTAGCAACATTTGTTATCGCCTTGCGGGAAGGACTTGAAGCCGCACTTATTGTCAGCATTATTGCGGCATTTTTACGCAAAAATGGCAAAAGCCTGTCGGCTATGTGGGTAGGCGTCTTTCTGGCGGTAGTGCTCTCAATCATTGTTGGCGTGGCCCTTGAAATGACCGAGCGCGCCCTGCCGCAGGCCAGTCAGGAGTCAATGGAGGCGGTGATTGGCTTGGTAGCCGTTTTTTTTGTTACCGGCATGGTGATGTGGATGAATACCCACGCCAAAGACATCAAAAAAGAACTTGAAACCGGCGCGGCCCAGGCAATAAGTCAGTCGAGCGCCTTTGCATTGGCCAGCATGGCCTTTCTTGCAGTGCTCAAAGAGGGTTTCGAAACCAGCGTGTTTTTACTGGCAACTTTCTCCGTGGCTCAATCAGCCGTTTGGGCGGCGGTCGGCGCGGTAGTTGGACTGCTGATGGCGGTGATTATCGGCTGGGGATTTTACGTTGGCGGCATCCGCATTAATCTCGCACGCTTCTTCCGCTACACCGGCATGTTCCTGATCCTGGTTGCCGCAGGCCTCATTATCTCCTCCCTGCGCAGCGCCCATGAGGCGGGCTGGCTCAATATAGGTCAAGACCGCGTCGCCAATCTTATGTGGCTAGTGCCTCCAGGCACGGTGCAGTCTGCATTGATTTCCGGCGTGCTTGGCGTTCCCACCGACCCGCGTCAAATCGAAATGGCGGGCTGGCTACTGTATATTATTCTTGTCGCCGTGCTTATTTACTGGCCTGCCAGACTGCGTCCCTCTCCTAAAGTCGCTGCTCGCGCGTTATTCACCTCTGCCGCTATCTTGGCGCTGGCTGCCGTTGCACTGTTCTCATTTTATCCGCAGGCGCAGCTGAACATTCCTGAATTCGCCCCGCTTGTTGGCAATGCTGAGCAGCCCGTCATTGGCCGTGCCAGCCTGCTCAGCGGCGATAACACAGTGCCCGAACTGCGGGTTGAATTTTCCGCTGGAAAATCACTGAAAATCGCCTTGCATAATAGCGATAGCCACGGCAACCCCGAGCAGGGAATTCGCGTGCAGCATTGGATGGCGCATTTTAACACTGTGCCAGAGGGCGCTTCACCGGTTCTCACGCTGGACCAAGTGATGGCGCTCAATGGAAATCGCATTCCTATCGGGTTAAGTCCGAGCCAGCATCCCGGGCCTTATGAGGCTAAATGGTCGATAAACTGCTCGGTGTCCACCACCGCCGCTCAGGGCACCCTGCTCTCTTCAACCGCTCAGGCCGAGACTTTCGTCACCCTCACCGGCAGTGGCCTGCAGTCGCCGCGCACCATTAGCGTGCGCAGCAGTGCGCCAGACGCGTTGTGTCACTGGCAGGTGGCAGACGCTTATCAAAACAATGCGTTGAGCCAGCTAAAAGCCCAGCAGCAATCGTTTGAAACCTATCGTTTTTGGGCGCATCACTTGCCCGTCTTTTTGGCGCTGTTAGCCATTATTTTACTGTTCGTAGCAAAGCAAAAAATAACCCGGCAAAAAAGCATGTCGCATAAATCCTATTCACCAACAACTCTGCAAGATAATAAATAAGGGACAGCACAATGTTTAAAAAGACATTTAAGAGAAAAGAAGCGTTGACGACAGCCGGATGCCTGACCGCACTGCTGATGTTCTCTGTGGATGCTTATTCTCAAGACGCCGCGCAAGCACCGGTCAAAAACGGCGTGTCGCAGGTTAACGTCACCATGACCAGTGCCGACGGTGGCACCTGTATTCTCGATCACAACACCGCCAAGGCAGGTCCTATCACCTTCAACGTGGTGAATAAAACGGCCACTTCGCTGACCGAGCTGGAACTGCTGAGCGACAACCGTATTCTGGGCGAAAAAGAGAACCTGGCACCGGGTCTGCCTGCCGCTAAATTTACCCTGACGCTGGACGGCGGCACCTATCAGCTGTATTGCCCGGGTGCCAAACAGGAGTTGATCACCTTCACCGTAACCGGTAAAAGCGCCGCACAGCCTACCGGCAGCACCGCAACCGTATTGACCGATGGCGCAAAAGGTTATGCAACCTACGTGAATGGCGTGGTTGATGCCATGGTGGTCGCCGTTAACCGCCTGAATACCGACATTGAGGCAGGTAACCTGGAAAAGGCCAAGGCTGATTATTCTAAAGCCCGTCCTTTCTATGAGCGCATTGAATCCGACGTGAACGGCTTTGTGCTACCGGGCTTCAAGGCTACCGATAATGCGGGCAACCTCGACTATCTGATCGACATGCGTGCCTCTAACCTTGACCCTAAAGTGGGCTGGCACGGCTTCCACGCCATCGAGCGTGACCTGTACGGCAACGGCAAAATAACCCCAGACACTAAGAAACTTTCAGCTGAACTGCAGCAGAACGTCAAACAGCTCGACACGCTGGTTAAAGGCCTAACCTACAAGCCGGTAGACCTGGCAAACGGCGCGGCAGATCTGCTTGAAGAAGTGCAGAGCACCAAAATCAGCGGTGAAGAAGAAGCCTTCAGCCATATCGACCTGGTCGATTTCGCCGGCAACATTGAGGGCGCAGAGCAGTCGTTCGCTTATCTGAAACCGGGCCTTGAGAAAATCGATCCCGATTTGACCCAGCGCGTATCCGCCCAGTTTGCCGCAGTACATACCCTGCTTGATACCTATCGCGACCCGAAAGTTGCCGGTGGTTTCAAATACTACACCGCAGACATTAAAGCGGCCGAGGGTGCAAAACTGAGCCGTACCGTTCAGGCACTTCAGGAACCGCTGTCTAAAATCGCTGAAAAAGTGGCCACCAGCGGAGGCGCATGATTAATGAGCAGTAAACAAAATCCGGCCAGGGAGGCCGGAAATTTTTCTCGTCGTCATTTATTGAAGGGAGCGATGGCCAGTGCGCTGGCCATTCCTATGGTCGGCAGCGCACACCCTAAAGCCGTGGCGCAAACTGATCCGGAAGATAATGTTGATTTATCAAAGGAGCATGCTTTTTATGGCGAGGCTGGACAGGTGGGGATCGATACGCCTCCACAGCGCTATATCATGTACATGACTTTTGATATGACCTCGACTAATCCGCGTGATTTACAGGTTTTATTGGCCCGCTGGTCCTCGGCCATTGCCCAGCTTATGAAGGGCGAAACCATTGGGCAGGTTGAACCAACGCGCGACAGCGGCGTAGGTATGGACACCGGCGAAGCGCTCGACCTCGGTCCGGCCTCGCTGACGGTGACCGTTGGCTTGGGCCCTCGCATCTTCGGCGATGCCTTTGGGCTTGCTCAGCACAAACCTGCCCTGATGCGCGAACTGGTTCAGTTACCCAGCGACAACATGAAGCCCGAGCTAAGCGGCGGCGACCTCTCACTGCAGGCCTGTGCCGATGACCCGCAGGTGGCCTACCATGCGATACGCAATCTGGCACGCATTGCCAAAGAGACGGGCGCAGCGGCAACTCGCTGGTCAGTATTAGGGTTTGGGCGCGCCTCGGCCGGAAAAGGTCAATCAACGCCACGCAACCTGTTTGGCTTTAAAGACGGCACGCGCAATCTCACCGAAAAGAGTGATTTTGACCAGTTTGTTTGGATCAACGACGGCGGTCCAGCCTGGCAGCAGCAGGGCAGCTATCAGGTGGTGCGCAAGATTGAAATGCGCATTGAAAACTGGGACACCGACAGGGTCAGCGACCAAAATAATGTTATCGGCCGCCATAAAGTCTCGGGTTGCCCGCTCAGTGGGAAACAGGAGTTCGACACGCCCGACTTTACTAAAAAGGATGAGAGCGGAAATCTGGTTATCCCGCCAACG
Organism: Rouxiella sp. S1S-2; assembly: GCF_009208105.1. Classification (NCBI taxonomy): domain Bacteria; kingdom Pseudomonadati; phylum Pseudomonadota; class Gammaproteobacteria; order Enterobacterales; family Yersiniaceae; genus Rouxiella; species Rouxiella sp. S1S-2. Next base: position 1,465,183 of record NZ_WFKL01000001.1, on the reverse strand, counting down.
TCGCACATCAGCCTGGTGGCGCATGAGAATAATGCGGGCATCAAGCTGCTGCGTCGTTCGTATAACTATACTGACGGCCTCAACAATTTGGGCATGATGAACGCCGGCTTGCTGTTTATCAGCTATCAGAAAGATCCGGCGCAGTTTGAGATTCTGCAAACTAAACTGGGCGCTTCGGATGCCATGAATGAATACATCTCGCATATTGGATCAGGCATCTTCTTCGTGCCGCCTGCGCCAAAAGAGGGGTCTTACCTCGGCGCCGAAATGTTTGAGAGTTAACTAAATCCCCTGTTTGTTCGCCGCATGGGCTACGCTAAGAGACGATGCTTGACGATATATCACACAAAAAGTCACAGCCAAGCCCGTCTCTTACATCGCAACTGCCGCTAATAAAAACAATTCAGGAGTCTGTTAATGAAAACCGTCGGATTTGCCGCTTACGACCCGAAAAAGCCGCTTGCACCCTATGAGTTTGAACGCCGTGCGCTGCGCCCCAACGATGTCGCCATGGAGATTTTGTACTGTGGCGTGTGCCATTCTGATTTACATACCGCGCGAAATGACTGGGGATGGAGCTATTATCCGATTGTTCCCGGCCACGAAATCGTCGGTCGCGTGACTGCCGTAGGTCCGCAGGTTAACCGCTATAAAGTGGGCGACCACGTGGCAGTAGGCTGTCTGGTCGACAGCTGTCAGGCGTGCGACCAGTGTCAAAAAGGTGAAGAGCAGCTGTGTCGTGAAGGCATGACTGGCACCTACGGCGGCCACGACCGCATCACTAAAGAGCCGAATCAGGGGGGATATTCCAAACATTTAGTTGTGCGTGAAGAGTTCTGTTTAAGCATGCCTGCCGGGCTTGACCTTTCCAAGGCCGCACCGCTGCTTTGTGCAGGCATCACCACCTGGTCACCGCTGAAAACCTGGAATGTCGGCGCAGGCAGCCGCGTTGGCGTAATTGGCCTCGGCGGTTTGGGGCATATGGCGGTTAAACTGGCCATCGGCCTCGGTGCAGACGTCACCGTAGTGAGTCGCAGCGCCGCCAAAGAAGCCGATGCGTTGGCGCTGGGTGCGAGCAGACTGCTGGTTAGCGCCGATGAAGAGGCTATGGTGCAGGCCGCCAATCACTTTGATTTAATCATTGATACGGTACCGGTAAAACACGACATCACGCCTTATCTGGCGCTGCTGGACGTAGATGCCACGCTGGTTCTGGTCGGTCAGGTTGGGCCAATGAACGAGTTCAATACCGTTCCTATGCTGATGGGACGCCGCCGTGTTGCCGGTTCACCGATTGGCGGGATTAAAGAAACGCAGGAAATGCTGGATTTCTGCGCTGAGAAAAATATCCTTCCCGACTGTGAAATGATCCGCATGGACGAAATCAACGAAGCCTTCGAACGCATGGAAAATGCCGACGTGCGCTATCGCTTTGTTATCGATATGGCAACGCTGCCCGCCGGTGCAACGGCATAATCGCAAAACGTCGCGCTCAGTGTTGACTAAAATGGCCAGCCATTGCCTGGCCATTTTTTATGCTTTCACATCACCTGCCGTTACTTGGCAAAATTCGCCTGAATGCGCTGCTGCAAATAGTCCTCGGCACTGATCGCCGGATACTTGGCCTGCGGCCCGAGAATTTCAACGTCTTTGTTGGCCTGACAGAAGAAAGCCAGACTGTAGCGTTCGCCCTGATATTCACCCGGCAGAGGATTTCTGACTCGGTGGAAATTCGACGGCAGCTGGTCGTCACTCCAGCGCATCAGCATGTCACCAATGTTACAGGTAATCACCTCTTCACGCGGTTCGATGCTGGTCCACTGCTGACTTTCGCGGTCTTTACCCGGACAAACTTGCAACCCGCCCTGACCGGGACGTTGGAACAACAGCGTCAGGCAGTCAAAATCAGTATGCGCACCGGCGCGCCACATCCCCTGCTGCGACTGTTCGGTGGCGTAGTAATGCAGCATGCGCAGCGTACTTTGGTAGGTTTTCTGATCAGGATTATGCGCGTGTTCAAAAAATTGCTCGGGGAAGCCGAGTTTGAGTGCAAAGCACGACAGCAGCTTCATCCCCAACTCCCAGCACTGAGACTCAAAGCCCAACATGGTATTTTTAAACGCCGGTAGCTCTCGATCGCTCGGCCACAGCGCATCCATTAGTGGGCGCGTTATTTGATAAGACTCTTTTTGGTCGGGTGTTTTGGTCGACGGGCGAACCTGTGATTTATTTTCCCAACCGGCGTTGCGCGCCAGCGGATACTGCGCCTTGACCTCATTGGGTAACGAGAAAAAATCGGCGGTCATGCTGAAGGCCTGACGGATGTCGCCCAGCGCTATACCGTGGTTGCTCACCTGGAAGAAGCCGATTTCAACCGCCGCCTGCCAAAGTTCGTCGGCTATCTCGCTTTTGCGGATCTCAAAATCCGAGAGGTCAATACAGCGAACTTCACGGGCAAACGTCTCTTCACCCATTGCGCCCATTTGTGCTTCTTTTTCCAGCTCTTGCAGTGCATAGCCTTGAGTTTGAATAGACTGTGTCATTTTTATTTTCCTTCTTAATCAATAGGGTTAACGCGCTGCGCGTTGGTGTAGGGTACGAACCGCTGACATCGCCTGATGGCGCATCTCTTCCAGGTCGAGACCCGGCACGACGTCGTTTTCAACAATCACGCGACCGTTAATCATCAAAGCTTTGAGCGAAGCACGACCGCCGCAGGCTACCGGACCGATGGCCATATCATGCAGGCCGAAGTAGCGCGGGTCGTCCAGCCGATAAACGGCGATATCCGCCAGCATGCCCACCTGCAATGACCCGCTTTGTTGCAGGCCGAGGATCTGCGCACCGCCCGCGCTGCCCCAGCGCACCACATCTTCAATGGACGCGGCATCACCGCCGCCTTCAAAGGTGCCGCCGTCGTAGCGCGGCTGCGCCTGCATGCCTTTTCTGGCACGCTGCAACAGCCAGGCGGCATGCGCCTCACTCTGCATGTCGGCCGCCTCGTTAGACGCCGCACCGTCAACGCCCAAAGAAACCGGCACGCCGGCTTTTTCCAATGCCAACAGGTCGGCGATACCGCTGCCCAAACGCCCGTTACTCTGCGGACAGTGGGCAATACCGGTGCGGGTTTGCCCCAGCATAGCTATTTCCTGCGGCAACAGTTTCACCAGGTGCGCAAACCACACGTCATCGCCCAGCCAATCGTGTTCGGCGCAAAACTCGACCGGCGTCATGCCAAATTTGTCCCGCGCTGCATCAAGATAATCCACCGTTTCTGAGAGGTGACTGTGCAGGCGAATACCCAACTGGCGAGCCAGTTTAGCCATTTCACGCAGTTGCGATCCCGGCGCCGAATGCAGCAGCGTAGTCGGAGCCATCACGATGCGACGCAGCGACGCCGGACGCGGGTCGTGATAGCGTGCGACCAAACGCTCAATGTCCGCCATGTAGTGCTCGACGTTTTCCGGTCGCAGCGCCTGCGGTAAATCGCGCTCAATCGCCCGTCCCTGCGTGGCCCCTCCCCGGCACAACACGATGCGCATACCTAACGCTTCACCCTCGCTAAACACAATCTCTGAGGGATCAAACGGCATATCCGGCCAGTAGAGATAGTTATGATCGGCAACGGTGGCACAGCCCGAACGCAGCAGCTCAATCAGGCCAATGCGCACCGCCAGACGAAATGTTGGTTCATCGAAGGTGGCGCGAAAACGATAAGGCGTAGCGCTTAACCACTCGGTCAGGCTTTTGTTCAGCCCCTGCGGCTCACCTTTAAGCAAAGACTGAAACAGGTGATGGTGCGTATTGACCCACGCCGGATACACCACGCAGTCTCGGGCGTCAATCAGCCTCTCTTCCGGCAGTGCCGTCAGAGACCCGATGGCCTCAATTACGCCGTCGCGCACGCGAATATCTGGCCCAGTGTGGCGGGCAGCATCACCCGGCAGGCCGGTCAGAATGGCGTGCGCATTTTTAATCAGCAATGAATGAGATGACATTACAACGCTCCTCAGGGTTTGACGTCCATATGCTCGACAAACTGCGTGGTGTAGGCCTGTTTCCAGTCAGTGTCCGCATTGAGCAATTTGGCATTGACCATAAAATCTCGGGTCTTCTGCCAGCGAGCCTGCGTCATGGTGCCCCAGCCCTGCGTCGCGGCGTCACCGCCGTCAATCAGGTGATGCTGTTTGATTTGCAACACCGCCCAGTCCAACAGGTCGTCGGTCATTTTCGGGTTGTCTTTTTTGATTAACGCGTTGCCCGGTGCAGGGTTTTGCAGATAACTGACCCAGCCTTCCATTGAGGCGCGCACAAACTTGGCCATGGCGTCTTTACGGCTGTCGATCAGATCCGGACGGGTAATCAAAATACCGCCATAAGGGGGGTATCCGTGCTCGGAGAAGAGGAAGAAATTAGATTTCACCCCGGCTTTTTTCGCCTGAAATACTTCAGAGCTGACGTAGGCCTGCTGCGCAACATTGTCATCGGCAACAAAGGGTTGAATATTGAAGGTGTAAGGCCGAGCCTGAGAATCGCTGAGATGATAGCGCTCTTTCAACCATGGCCACCAGGTTGACTGGCCCGAGCTGGACACCAGAATGGTTTTACCCTTTAAGCCGTCAAGCGAGGTGACCGAAGCGTGGGTGAGTAAACCCTGCGGGTCGAACTGAAACGGAGCAGCGATCGCTTTAGCCTGAAAACCGCGCTGCACGGCATCGAGCAGTTGGAGATCATAGCCAATAATCACGTCGGCGCGCTTTGACAGCAGCAACTGCATGCCATTGATCTGCGGCCCACCGGACTGAATCGTGACATCCAACCCGTAACGTTTATAAATACCGGTCGCCAGCGCCTGATAATAACCGCCCTGCTCGGCCTGGGCATACCACGAGGTCAGCAGAACAAGCTTCTCGTCAGCGTGGGCCGTCAGCGAAAAAGTCCCCAGTATCAGCGTGCTCAGCACGCAGCAAGACAGGGGAATGCGAGATGTTAACTTCATTGCTCCTCTCCTAATCATCGCCGGGAGGAGGACAAGCAAAAAGCCGCTCAGCCTCCGTCTCCGGCTCAAAATGAACCGCGAAATGGTTGCTGAGCAATGTCCCGCGCACTTTTCTGCACTGACCGCTTCTACTCACTTGTAGCTATACAAAAACGATGCCAACTCTACCCGTGCCCAATCCATGCGCTTTGTGGGTGTTTTAAGCTCATTCTACTCTGCAACCTTTGATTCAAAGCAGAGCAGCGAGCACTACGTTGGTGCAAATTACGGCGTTTCGTTGCCTGGGTTTTGAATCTGGCTAAATAACAGTTCGAGCTGTTTAAGCATCATCGACGCCGCCAGGGAGAGTTGGCGCGACGGCGCAACGCACAGCGACAGGGTAAAGGTTTTTAGCTGCGGATCGGTGAGCGGAATAAACAGCAGCTGGTCATCAAGCACCTCATCCATAATGTCGAGCCAGCATAAAATACCGATACCTATTTTCTCTTTAATCAGTGAACGGATCATATGAATATTGTTGGAAACCGCGACCTCATTAATCATGCCACCGTTAATGTTGATCAGCGCCTCAACCGGCTCGGAAAGCATTAGCGGCGCAGACGGAATGATAAAGGGATATTCCATACATTGATTGAATCGAATACTGCGCTTCTCGCTCAGCGGATGCCCTTTCGGTACCACAATACCCAGATTAATTTCGGCAAAGGCCTGCACCTGCAGCTCGCGGGAACTCTGGGGATTGAGCATGATCCCAAAGTCGGCGTCACCCGACATCAGCGCCTGCTGAATATCAATGTTGTTCATGGTGGTCAGCGTGAATGAGATGTTGGGATAGTCGAGGTGCACCTTCTTAAGCATCGCCGAAAAGAAGTGCCGATTTATGGCATCAATCGTTGCAATGCGGACATGCCCGCGCCTCAGGCCGCGCAGGTCATCAAGCTGTTCACAAACGCGATTAAAATCCTTTTTCCAATTATTAGCGGCGTGCAGCAACAGCTCACCCGCCGCCGTCAACCGCAGCCCGGTGGGGTGTCTTTCAAATAGCGGCATCGCCAGCTCTTTTTCAACCCGCAGTATCTGTCGATCAATAGACGATGCCGCCACGTGCAGCGTTTCGGACGCCTTGCGAAACGATCCCTGACGGGCAACTTCGGTGAAGTACAGCAGAAATCGGGAGAATGCGAACATAGTCGAGGTGCTCTCTTTTATGCAACGGGATGTGCGAATCAAAGCGCTGGACGCAACGCTTTTATAACAATAACGTAGCTTTCATTGCAACGGGAACAATCGTTTCATCGCTTAAAAAGCAGCCTCCTCACTCCATTAGCCCCTCCCGCAGTGGGTTGTGTGGTTAAGAGGTTAAAACGCCCGTTTTAACACTTTTCCTTTTTATATTTTTTAAATAAGACAAATACGGTAAACCAGAATGAAAGACGCCGAGTTAATTCCTGTCACTATAAAGACTGTCACGAGAAACGGTTTAGGGAATATTTCATTGCAGCTTATCGCGCAGCAAGGGCACCTATTACCGACTTACTCACCCGGCGCACACATTGACGTTTTCATTCCTGATATTGGTCCTCGTCAATATTCTCTCTGCACCGAAATCGACACCGTTGAATATTATGAAATTTGCGTCAAGCTGTCGGAAATATCCTCTGGGGGGTCGCATTTCATTCATCACCACCTCAAGGCGGGCGATAGCCTGAATATTTCTGCACCGCGCAATCATTTTCATCTGCCTGCGGCAACGCGCTATCTGCTGTTTGCGGGGGGAATTGGTATTACCCCGCTGCTGGCGATGGCCGAGCAAATCGCAACTCAAGATATTGATTTTGAACTGCATTACTATGTCTCTAATGGACAGGGGACGGCCTTTATGAACCGCCTGAGTGCGCCGATATTGGCGAAACACGTTTTTCTCCATTACAGCGACGCAAACGATTCCCTGCGCCAAAAAACGCCCGATTGTCTACTCAAGGCTAACCCAGAGACCAGAGTTATCGCCTGTGGGCCAGAGGGATTTATTGAACGCCTGCAGGACCTGCTGCACAAGCATCAATGGCAGGCGGCGCAATTATCTTTTGAACGCTTTAGCCCTGCGCCCGTAAATAACCTTGTCGATGAGAAAGCGTTTTATATTCAGTTAAATTCGACCGGCCAGCGTTATTTAGTCAGCCCTAATCAAACGATTGCCGAAGTATTACTGAGTGCCAAGGTCGATATTATGCTGTCGTGCGAACAGGGTATTTGTGGTTCCTGTATTACTGACGTTATAGACGGTATTCCGGACCACCGCGACTGCGTACTAAGCCAAGAAGAAAAAGAGGAGAACACGCAAATTACGCTGTGCTGTTCGCGTTCTAAAAGTCCTGTTCTGGTCCTCGACCTGTAATGTCAACGCGGAGCATTAAGATGACCTCTCTTAACACTGCAACAGCGCTTAACGGCATTGCCAACCTGCGCCTTCCGGCGTGGCTGCTGCCTCCGAGCTGGCCGCAACAGTCAGGCGAACCGGCAACGGCGGACTTGCGCTTTGAAGACGGCAAAATTTCGTCGCTGACCCCGAGTCATCCCCCGCAGCTTGACCTATGGGACGCTCAAGGCGCATTGGCACTGCCGGGAATGATTGAGCCGCATGCACACCTCGATAAAACCTTCACCATTGGCCGCAGTCGTCCTTCAAAACCGGGTCTGCTGGCCGCCATTGAAACAATGCATCAGGACCGCCAACACTGGACCGCCGAAGACCTCCAGCAGCGCGGCAAACGAGGCCTGGCATGGGCGGCTGCCCACGGTGTAACGCATTTGCGCACGCACATTGACTGGTTTACTGCAACGCCGCCGGTGGCCTGGCATGAAATGGCCAATGTTGAAGAGCACGGCGTTACCCTTGAGCGGGTCGCGTTGGTACCGCTGGGCTTTTTTGCCAATGCCACTGCGGCAGACGACATTGCCCGTGCCGTGGCGCAAAGCGGTGAACACTGTCTGCTGGGCGGCTTTATTCACTCGTCCAACTGGGACCCGGCGGCGATGAAGAATCTGATGCACAGTGCATCCGCCTGGCAATTAAATCTGGACCTGCACATTGACGAAGAGTTGACCGCCACCGCCCACGGACTGACCTGGCTGGCGCACTATTTGTCAGAAAACCCCTTTAGCGGCCACATTTGCTGCAGCCACGGCTGCGCGCTGGCCTCGGGCAGCGAACGGCAGGCGCAGGAAGTGTTGGCTATGCTGACAGCGCAGCGCGTGACGCTGATTGCGTTGCCGATGACTAACCTGCTGCTGCAGGACGCGGTGGTGGGCCGCACGCCGCGCCAGCGCGGAATAACCCTGCTTAAAGAAGCGCAGGTTGCAGGTATTCCGACGCTGCTGGGCTGCGATAACGTGCAGGATGCATTTTGTCCGGCAGGCAGCTATGACCCGCTGGATACACTGAGCTGCGCCCTGTTCTCTCTGCAACTCGACACCCTTTTTGACCAACAGTCGCGGCTTATCTGTGACTCGGCGGCGCTCACCGGCAATGCGCACACGCAACCCCCGCTGGCGGAGGGCAGCGCCGCCACGCTGGTCGTATTCCCCGGTAGCAACATCGCGACCTGGCCGTTAAACAGCGCGGCCCGCCTGGTTATCCACCACGGCAGGCTGACCCATCAACGCACGTGGAATCAGGAGTTATCTCATGAGTCTTGAAGCCGGCGCGGGCAAACCGCTCGCCAAATATGCCGCCTGGCGTCGCGCAGGCGATTTTATCTTTCTCTCCGGCATTATTCCGGTCAACCCACAGAGCGCGACTATCGTACGCGGTTTTCAGGATATTCCGGCCCAAGCGCGCCTGCTGCTGGGTGAAACCGGTGAGTTCTCAACCGATGCCAAACAAGGCCCAATTCTTGCACAAAGCTGGTATGTGCTTGAAAGCATCCGCCACACCATTGAAGAGGCCGGTGGCCAAATGAGCGATGTCATCAAGCTGGTGCAGTATTTTCGCAATCTCGACCACTTCCCGTACTACAGCCGGGTGAGAAAAATGTTCTATCCCGGGCAACCGCCGGTTTCTACCGTGGTGCAGGTCAGTGAAATGCTGCCCAGCGCCGAGGTATTGATAGAAGTTGAGGCCACGGCCTGGTTACCCCCATCCCGCTTAACCCAATAACGTCTGACGACGAGGCACAGTATGATTAACGGCTATATTCCCGCAGCACGTTTTCTCCCTTTCCTGAGCTGGACGGCGATCGCTGCCCTGCCTGACAAAGCCAATACCGTTATTGTGCTGCCGACCGGCGCCATTGAGCAGCACGGCCCACACCTGCCTTGTTCGGTCGATAGCGTGATCTCCTCTGGCGTGGCCGGTCATGCGCTGGCGCGGCTGCCACAGGATATTCCAGCCTATGCTATCCCGCCCATTACCTATGGCAAGTCGGACGAACATCTCAACTTTCCCGGCACGCTGACCTTGACCGGCGACACGCTGCTGCAAACTGTGCTCGAAATTGCCGAATCGCTGTATCGCGCTGGATTCCGTAAGTTATTGATGATTAACGGCCACGGTGGACAGCCACAGGTTTTGCAGATGGCATCGCGTGAAATGCGTCTGCGCCACGGCGACATGATAATGATCCCCCACGACGTGTTCCGCGTGCCTAACGTTGAAAACCAGTTCCTGAGTGCGTTAGAGCAAAAAATGGCGATGCACGCCGGCCACAGTGAAACCGCGGTGATGATGGCGCTGGCCCCGGAATGTGTCCACATGGAGCACGCGGTGGCCAATTATCCGCCTGAGTTCCCGTGTCCGACGCTTTCAAGCGGCCGCCCTGCTGCTGCCTGGGCCTCTTACGATTTTGGCCCCAGCGGCGTAATTGGCGATCCGACCGAGGCCACCGTTGAACAGGGCCACGCGATCCTCGACTCGCTGGCAGACAGCTGGGCACAGGCAATCGTTGAAATTCACCGCATGCAATGGAAAGTACGCAGCGAGCCAACCTGGGGAAAACACCACTGGAACGGCTTCGTGCAAACCACTTTTACTCCCCCTTCGTCTTCTTTTGTCTCTGAATAAAGGAACTGCCGCGATGATAAAACTGCCTACCCCGACTCACACTCTGCTTGCGCTGCTGCTGGCCGGGATTTCTACCACCAGCATGGCCGAAGAGAAATTTACCTTTTTGACTAACTGGTACGCGCAGGCCGAGCACGGCGGTTTTTATGACGCCGAGGCCAAGGGTTTGTATAAAAATGCCGGCCTCGACGTCAGCATCAAAATGGGTGGCCCGCAGGTTAACGTCATGCAGCTGATGGCCGCAGGTCAGGCCGACTGTACGCTTGGCGACAACGGTCAGGCGCTCGAAACCTGGCAGGCCGGTGTGCATGCGGTGACAGTTGCGACAGTGTTTCAGCATTCACCTACGGTATTTATCAGCCACGACAAGGTTGAAAATGCGCAGGGATTGAAGGACAAAACCTTCCTGCTCGCCACTGAGGCCTACACCTCTTTCTGGCCGTGGGCCAAGAGCGAACTGGGTCTAGCTAGCGCAAAAATTCGCCCCTATACCTTTAGCGTTCAGCCTTTCCTGGCAGACAATAATCTGGTGCAGCAGGGCTATGTCACCTCCGAGCCTTTCTCGGTCGAAAAAGGCGGCAAACCTTTCTACGTTTATATGCTCAGCGACTGGGGCTACCCGCCTTATGGCAACTCAATTATCTGCATGGCCGATACCGTTAAGAAACGCCCTGCCGCGGTGGCTGCCTTTGTGAAAGCCTCGATGCAGGGCTGGAAGGAGTATCTTCAGGATCCAACGGCGGGCAACGCGTTGATTCACAAAGATAATCCACGCATGGGTGCAGACCAGATTGCTTTCGGCATCGCGCAGATGAAGAAATATCAGTTAGTTACCGGCGGCGATGCACAGACCGGCGGCATTGGCATTATCACTGAACCCCGTCTGAAAAAGACCTGGGACATGCTGGTAAAAAACAAGCTGATCGATGCCGATAAAGTGCCGTTTGAGCAGACGTATACTCTCGACATGATCAAAGATGCGAAGGTTATGCCATGAATTCCGCACCGAAACTGACCATTATGAGCGACGTGCGCACCGCAAGCGCCCCTTCAACGCCAGCCATCGAGGTGCTGTCGGCGGAGAAAATATACAGCAACGGCACACGCGCGCTGTTGCCGGTTAATCTCACCATTAATCAGGGCGAATTCGTGACCCTGCTCGGCCCGTCCGGCTGCGGTAAAAGTACGCTGCTCAAGATGGTGGCCGGACTTATCGAGCCAAGCGACGGCAAACTGGTGCTGTGGCGCAAAGACAGTCGCGAAAAAGGCCAGGTGCCGCTCTCTTTCGTGTTTCAGGAAGCGACGCTCATGCCGTGGAGCAACGTGCAAAATAACGTGCGTCTTCCGCTGGATCTTGCTGGCGTACCGCGCGCCGAAGCCAACACTCGCGTCAGTGAAGCGCTGGAGCTGGTCGGTTTGGGCAAGTTTGCTAAAGTGCTGCCGCGCGAGCTTTCGGGCGGCATGCAGATGCGCGTATCCATTGCTCGCGGACTGGTGACACGCCCCAAACTGTTGCTTATGGACGAACCTTTTGGCGCACTCGACGAGATAACCCGTAACAAGCTCGACAGTGACCTGCTGCGACTGTGGCGCGAGCAAGGGTTAACGGTGGTGTTCGTGACTCACTCGATTCACGAAGCCGTATTTCTTTCTCAGCGGGTTGTCATGATGGCAGCGCGGCCGGGGCGCGTAGTGGAGGATATCGCCATTACTGAGCCTTTCCCACGCAGCGAAGATTTCCGCGTCAGTCCCGCTTTTTCACGCTATGCGAAGCAGTTGCAGGACAGCCTGCTGCAAGCCAGCCAATCAGGTATGGAGTAAACGTATGCCCACTCAAAAATCCTCCCCGTGGATGAATAATCCCACGTTTCGAAAAATTCTTTATCCCGCACTGGTGGCAGTGGTGGTGATTTTGCTATGGCAGGGCTGGGTCAGCTATTTCAAAATCCCCCAGTTTCTCGTGCCTTCACCGGGGGTGATGCTGCAAAGCCTGTGGACCAATCTGGGTTCGCTGATGATGTCGCTGCTGTTTACGCTAAAAATCACCCTGATTTCATTTTTACTGTCGATCGTAATCGGCGCGGCGGTGGCCTTTGTGCTGGTGCAGAACCGCTTTGTGGAAACGGCGCTGTTTCCTTACATCGTTTTTCTGCAGGTCACGCCCATCGTTGCCATCGCACCGCTGATTATTATTTGGGTTAAAGACACCACGCTCTCTTTGGTGGTCTGCTCGACCCTGATGGCGGTGTTCCCGATTATTTCCAACACCACTCAGGGGTTGCGCAGCGTTTCGCCCGGTCTGCTGAGCTATTTCCAGCTGAGCAACGCCAGCCGCCTGCAGATCCTTTTTCGTCTGCGCATTCCTTCTGCTCTGCCCTACTTTTTTGGCGCGCTGCGTATCTCCAGCGGACTGTCGCTAATTGGTGCGGTGGTGGCCGAGTTTGTGGCGGGAACCGGCGGAAATAATACCGGCCTGGCCTACCAGATACTGCAGGCAGGATATCAGCTCGACATTCCGCTGATGTTCGCCGCTCTGCTGTTAATTTCACTGACCGGTATTGCGCTATTTGGGGTGATGTCGTGGATTTCCCGCCGTGTCCTGAGTGCCTGGCATGAAAGCGAAGTCGTGCAGTCTCATTAAAATCATTCATTATTTACGGGCAGAAAGAATATGGACAGTGAACAACGTAAGAGCGCGCTGGCCCTGATACAGCAGGCGCTTCCCGACCTCGAGTGGACCCTGCAGGCGCCAAAGGTGAAACGCCTTTCGCGCGATTTTCACTGGTTCAGCCCGGTGCTGAAACAACAGTTGGAAAATAAACAGGCCGATGCGGTGGTCAAACCGCGCAGTGAAGAAGAGCTGCGCCTGTTGGTTCAGGCCTGCGTGAGGCATCAGTTACCGCTGATTTTGCGCGGCGGCGCGACCGGTAATTATGGTCAACTGGTCCCGCTGCAGGGCGGTATTTTGGTCGACATGACTGGGTTTAACCAAGTTTGCGCGCTGGGTGATGGCGTGGTGCGTGCGCAAGCGGGAATTCGCCTGGCAGACATTGAAACCGTCACCCGCCCCGCAGGCTGGGAGCTTCGCTGCATGCCGTCAACTTATCGGCTGGCCAGTCTGGGGGGCCTTTACGGCGGTGGATTTGGCGGCATCGGCTCCATCAACTATGGTCCACTGGGTGCGCCGGGCAACGTGCTCAGCGTGAAAGTGATGACCATGGAGGCCGAGCCGCGCATTCTTGACGTTCCCGCTCCACAGGCGCTGCTGCTGCATCATGCTTACGGCAGCAACGGAATCGTGCTCGAGGTTGAATTGGCGCTGGCGCCTGCGCATCGCTGGATTGAACGTCTGGACGTATTCGACGACTTTACCGACGCACTGGATTACGCCAACGCCTTTGCCCGCTCTCCTGGGCTGGTAAAACGGCAGCTGGCGCTGTTTGCCGCACCGATACCAAGCTACTTTAGTCATTTAAACGGACACTATCAGGCCACTCAGCACGCAGTGATCAGCGTCATTGCGCAGGAAAGTGAAGGCCTGTGCACTAACCTACTGACGAAACACCGTGGGCAAAGTGCCGTGCGCCAAACGGCTGATGAAGCCCGTGACGCTAACGCTTCCTTGATGGAGTATTGCTGGAACCACACGACGCTGCACGCGCTCAAAATTGACCCGACGCTCACCTATCTGCAAACGGCGTTTAATTATAATAACTATCGTCAACAGATTATCGATATGGCAGCGTTATTTGGCGACGAGGTTGTTTCACATATAGAATTCCTGCGCGACAATGACGGAAATATAACCGCCAGTGGTTTGCAGTTAATTCGTTATTCGACTGAAGAACGATTAAATGAAATAATGCAGATATTTCGTAATAATGACGTCAAAATAAATAACCCACACGTTTATCAAATTGAAGACGGTAAACAGGGTGAAATTAAATCCGATGTCGTCTCTGTTAAAAAGTGTTTAGATCCTAATGGATTACTTAACCCTGGTAAGCTCAGAGGCTGGGAAGTACGCGACACATTAACGTTAGATAATGATCCACTGTTATTAGCTGACCAATAAAAACAATAATTAACCCCCTGCCATCAATAGGCAGGGGGACTTCCGCTTGCGTATTACTTTATAAAAAGCTATTGACCGTTTTTGCGGTCGAAGAAACTTATTATATTTCTGACAGGAGGGTATTAATGAAAATAAATAAATTTAATTTCACGCTTAAATTGGGCGCTGTTATTGTCTCTCAGGCTCTCTTTATGGGGCATGCGCTGGCAGCCACACCGATTGCCTCAAGCTGTGACGCTGGCGTCGCTGATTCATTGACAGAAATGTTCACCTGCGGCTCGGTGCACGGTAGCCTGCGAACCCTGTACTATTCAACTAAAAATGCCTATTTCGTGCCCGGGTATTCTCAAGACACCATCAGCTACGGCGGCAGTGTTAAATATACCACCGCAGAATATTATGGCCTAAGCCTCGGCGTGAGCGGTATCTTCCAGCGCGGCATTGCGCACAATGATGACCACTTGATCACGGAGCTTGGCCCAAACGAAACCGGCGTGGGCGAAGCCTACCTGAGCTGGCACTATCAGGACTTTCGCATTACTGCCGGTGACCAGCGCATTAATATTCCGTTCATCGGCGACTACGACTGGCGTATCACGCCTATTCTCTTCCGTGGCATTGACGCCAATTACGGCGACAGCGATAACTTCCTGCACGCGACAAAAATCACCCGCTACAAGCCGTGGGGCGACGACCAGTTCCTTGACACCACGGCCTACACCGACGCCGAAGGCACCACTAACGGCATGTGGGGCATCGGCGGCGGGCGTGCCATCAAGCTGGATAATAAAAAGCTTAACGGCCAGCTGTGGTATGAGGATTACAACAACTACACCAAAATGGTCTATGCCGACAGCTTCCTGTCGTGGTCAGACACGCCTTACCAGCCTAAAATCGGCATTCAGTTTATCCGCGGCCTGAGTGAAGGCAAGGCACTGGCGGGACAGGTCGACAGCACCAGCTATGGCGCACAGTTTGTCATGAACCTGACACCGTCACTGATATGGTCACTGAACTACGACCACATCGCCGCCAGTGAAAACGCCTACGGCAACGGTGCATTAGTCGCTCCCTACGCGCACAACACCTCGTCGGGCACCTACTTCGCCCAGCCGTTCTTCACCAGCACCCAGGACCTGGGCAGCGGCAATGCTTACTCAACCGACCTGAACTGGACCGTCAACGAAAATATCTCGTTGGGCAGTCGTTACTCGTTTATGGATTTAACGCCGAACTCGGGCGCCTCCAGCAGCAATCAGTCTGAATATCTGGTGTATGGCACCTACAGTTTCGACGGCGTGCTCAAAGGCCTTAGCCTGACGGACTTCGCGGGTGTTCAAACGACCTCAACCTCGAATAAAAACTTCTGGCAGAACCGCCTCGCATTGGAATATGATTTTTAAATAGAAAGTTTCCCGGGGGTGCACTCCCCGGGACAATTAATATTTAACAGGAGTTTCTATTGTCTATCAGGATCCGCCCTTATCAAGAAGCCGATCGCCCTTTTTTACGCACCCTTTATCTGGCCGCGCGCAAGGCGACTTTCACCTGGCTGGATCAGAGCGAATGGGCGCTCGAGGATTTTGATCGCTCAGTGATCGGCGAGAAAGTGATTGTGGCCGAGCGCGAGGGGAAAATTGTCGGCTTTGCCTCGATTCTACTGCACGATAATTTTCTGCATAATCTGTTTATTGACCCCGAGGCTCAGGGCCAAGGCGTGGGTAACCACCTTATCGGCATCGTCGAACAAAACTTCACACGCACCGGTTCGCTTAAGTGTCTGGTTAAAAACCAGAAGGCAGTGTCTTTCTACCTCAAGCGCGGCTGGGAAACCATTTCTACCGGCGACAGTTCGACCGGTGAATATTATCTATTCCATTTTCGCCTTAAGCGATAAACCCATTTAAACCGCGTTTTATCGATCCAGGTCAATTAACTTGCCCCACCTGTATTCACAATCCCTGCTATACCTTATTAGTTACATTCCGTTACCAATAGGATAAAAATGAAAATGTCTAATAAGGTGATCCTGGCTTCGCTGCTCAGCGGAGTACTAGCCTTGAGCGGCTGCGCCTCTCAAGTTACGCAACCTGAAAAATACTCAGGTTTTCTGGGCAACTACTCCAAATTAAAACCAACCAAAACCCCTTCTGGCAAAACGGTGATGCGCTGGATTGATCCTTCATTCGATAAAACAAAATACACCTCACTTTACTACCAGCCGCTAACTTACTATCCAACGCCTAAACCTACCGGCCAAATCAGCCAGGCCACGCTGAACGGCGTGCTGGATTACGCCAACACCCGAATTAAGTCGGCGATGGGCACAAGACTGCCGCTGACCCAAACACCGGTAGCGGGAACGCTCATCTTTAAAGGGGCTATCACCGGCGTTAGCACCTCGACCGAAGGGCTACAGTTCTATGAAGTTATCCCGGTTGCACTGGTCATAGCTGGCACACAAACAGCTACCGGCCATCGAACCAAAAATACCGAACTGTTTTTTGAAGGCGAGCTGATCGACGCCGCAACCGGAAAAACCGTCGTTGAAGTGGTGCGCATGGGGGAAGGAAAATCGGTGCCTAACTCTTCTCAGCAGGTCACGGTTAACGATCTGAAGAGTGTCATCGATAATCTGGCGGTCGATATCACCCAGTTTAATGGTGCGTCGAAGTCATAGTTTTGGGGTGACATTCGCCCCACAGAATAATTCTTTCAAGAGCAGCAGTTTCACGGCGTTGCATCACCCGCGCCGTGAAACCCTTATGGTCAGGACTAGAAAATCGGATCAAGCCCCTTATCCCGATAGGCGCTGGCGGCTTCTCGCGTCTGCAAATGCTTGAGAAATTCTTTCGCAAGCTGCGGATTTTTTGCCTCTTTAAACGCCGCCGCCGAGAAGGAAGTCACTTTCTGCACGTCTTCTGGCAGCGTGCCAATCACTTCAATCCCCGGCACCACCAGCAGTTCGCTCACCTGCTGCAAGGCCAGACTCGCGTCTCCCGAGATAAGCTTTTCAGCCGAAAAACCTTCGAGGATAGTGCTAGCTTTTCGATTAATTTCATCGGCAATGCCCAGTTTTTCAATCAAGGTTTTAAAATAAATCCCGCTGGCACCGCCGAGTGAATAAGCCACGGAACGCGCCTCTTGCAGCGTATTAACCAACGCCTCGGTAGTTGAGATATCAGGATGCGGCTCACCGCTTTTTACCGCCAAGCCAATGCGTGATTCGACCAGCTCAACGCGGGTGCTGGCATCAATAATCCCCGCTTCAATCAGTTCATCCATCGCCGCCACGGTAACAATCACCACGTCGCCGCGCTGACCGGCGCGCAGACTGTCGATAATAATGCTGGTCGCACTCCATTTAACCTCAATGCCTTGACCCTGCTGTTCCCAGCTTGGCAAAATTTGTGCATCAAAAGGCGAGCGCACGACGAACGTACAGACAAGCTGTAATGAAGATGAATGACTCATTAATGGTTATCTCATGATTATCAGTAACGTCGACGCATCCCTTAGACACAAGTCTTAAGCCGTTGGGTGAATGCGGTCCTTCAGATTATGTTTAAGAACATTATCATTCAGCCTCACATTGGTCATTATAAAAGCGGTTAAAGCAGCACGAGGTTCAGCACAATCAAAAACTTCATGGGTCTTTCCGAGCTGCCTGGCTGATTCTGCGGATCAATATGAACACTCTAGGAGTCACCGCCAGCGAAATATTGGTATATGGGTCAATATTTTACATGCTCGAATTGGCTCGTCTATGCTAAGGGCTGAAAGTCTTGGGCGACAATAAACCAGTGCATAACCGCGATGAGGATTGCGGGGCCGCTGCAAGTATTTATGAAGAGATTCACCCGACGGCGTGTCGCGCGTTACCCGAGTCAAATAATGGGGAAAAAAGATGTTCAGGAAGAGCCTAGAGTCGAGTATATGCGCTTTTTTATTGATCGGCTGCACGGGCAGAGGCTTTCAACCGCCTCCGGGCGACTACACCAAATGGTACAAGGAAGGCGTATCCCAGGACGGAATCGATAATGCGATGCGTGCGTGCGGGTATACCAATCTCGATGGCGCGGGGGACGCGTCGCCAATCGGTGTAAGATTAACGCGTTTCTATTGCATGAAAGACGCAGGCTTCAAGCGCAAAGACAAGCTGGACATGTGCAAGAACGGTCGCGTCAGCGAGAATGCTGAGTGTAACGGGCGCCGTTAATACATAAGTAAAGCCCCCTGCAAATGCAGAGGGCTCAAGGGTTTAGCTATCGACCTAAATCGTTAACAAGTGGCTGTAAACTATTCCCATTCAATCGTCGCCGGTGGTTTACCGGAGATGTCATAAACCACGCGGGAAATGCCGTCGACTTCGTTGATAATGCGGTTGGAGCAGCGGCCGAGGAAATCGTATGGCAGGTGCGCCCAATGCGCGGTCATAAAGTCGATGGTTTCTACTGCACGCAGTGAAACAACCCAATCGTATTTACGGCCATCACCCATGACGCCCACGGAGCGAACCGGCAGGAACACAGTAAACGCCTGGCTGACTTTATGGTACAGGTCGGCTTTATGCAGCTCTTCAATGAAGATAGCATCGGCGCGACGCAGCAGGTCACAGTACTCTTTCTTCACTTCGCCCAGCACACGAACGCCCAAACCTGGACCTGGGAACGGGTGACGATAAAGCATGTCGTAAGGCAGGCCGAGTTCCAGACCGATTTTACGCACTTCGTCTTTGAACAGCTCTTTCAGCGGCTCAACCAGACCCAGTTTCATCTCTTTCGGCAGGCCACCCACGTTGTGGTGAGACTTGATAACGTGTGCTTTGCCGGTTGCAGAGGCGGCGGACTCGATAACGTCAGGATAGATCGTGCCCTGCGCCAGCCATTTAACCGCGTCCTGCTTGCAGGCTTCTTCATCGAAGACTTCGACAAACACGCGACCAATGATTTTACGCTTGGCTTCTGGGTCGTTTTCACCGGCCAGAGCCGACAGGAAACGATCTTCGGCGGCAACGTGAACGATATTCAGACCGAAACGGTCGCCGAACATCTCCAGCACCTGATCCGCTTCGTTCAAACGCAGCAGGCCGTTATCCACGAACACGCAAGTTAGACGATCGCCAATGGCGCGGTGCAGCAGCATTGCCGTTACTGAGGAGTCAACGCCGCCGGACAGGCCGAGGATCACGTGATCATTACCGATCTGCACTTTCAGGCGCTCGATGGCGTCTTCAATGATTTTTGCTGGCGTCCACAGTGCTTCACACTCACAGATATCCATGATGAAGCGTTCAAGAATGCGCAGGCCCTGGCGGGTGTGCGTCACTTCCGGGTGGAACTGTACGCCGTAGAAGCGTTTTTCTTCGTTGGCCATAATGGCAAACGGGCAGCTGTCGGTGCTGGCTACGGTTACAAAGTCGGAAGGAATTGCGGTGACTTTATCGCCATGGCTCATCCACACGTCAAGCAGCGGTTTATTGTTGGCGCTCAGTGCGTCTTCAATGCCGCGAACCAGGGCGCTGTTGGTCTGCACTTCAACCTGTGCATAGCCAAACTCTCGCTCGGTTGAGCCTTCAACGTGGCCACCTAACTGCATTGCCATGGTCTGCATGCCGTAGCACACGCCCAGAACAGGGACACCGGCTTCGAACACATAATCCGGTGCGCGCGGGCTGTCATGTTCGGTAGTGCTTTCCGGGCCGCCAGACAGGATGATGCCGTTGGGATTGAATTCACGGATTTGGGCTTCGGTCACATCCCAGGCCCAGAGTTCGCAATACACACCGAGTTCACGAACGCGGCGCGCAACCAGTTGGGTGTACTGGGAGCCGAAATCAAGGATAAGAATGCGATGCTTATGAATATTTTCACTCATGCGGGTGATTTTCCAGAGCGGTTAAAGTTTTAAAGAAAGTAACTAAGAAACTGATCAACCCGGCCTAAACCGGGTTTAACACAGACTCAATCAACTCGATCAAGGGGCCAGCGAGCTAAGGCAATGCTGCCCCGATAACCAAATTAAGAGCCCATGCGGTAGTTTGGTGACTCTTTGGTAATCGTTACGTCGTGTACGTGACTTTCCTGAATACCGGCACCGCTGATGCGAACAAACTCAGCCTTGGTGCGAAGGTCGAGGATAGTAGCACAGCCGGTCAGACCCATACAGGAGCGCAGGCCACCCATTTGCTGATGCACTATCTCTTTCAGGCGGCCTTTGTAGGCAACGCGACCTTCAATACCTTCCGGTACCAATTTGTCAGCGGCGTTATCGCTTTGGAAGTAACGGTCAGAAGAGCCTTTAGACATCGCGCCCAGAGAGCCCATACCGCGGTATGATTTGAACGAACGGCCTTGATACAGCTCGATTTCACCCGGAGATTCTTCAGTACCTGCCAGCATACCGCCAACCATCACGCAGCTTGCGCCCGCAGCGATAGCTTTAGCGATGTCGCCGGAGAAGCGAATACCGCCGTCAGCGATGACCGGAATACCGGTGCCTTCCAGCGCTTCAACCGCGTCAGAAACCGCCGTGATTTGTGGAACACCTACGCCGGTCACCATACGAGTAGTACAGATTGAGCCTGGGCCGATACCGACTTTAACCGCGCTAACACCAGCATTTGCCAGCGCCAGTGCGCCTTCGCCGGTGGCAACGTTGCCGCCGATGATTTGCAGGTCAGGATATTTTGCACGGGTTGCGCGAATGCGTCCGAGAACGCCTTCAGAGTGGCCGTGTGAGGAGTCAATCAGCAGCACGTCAACGCCTGCAGCAACCAGTGCGTCGATACGCTCTTCGTTGCCTGCACCTGCGCCAACCGCAGCGCCTACGCGCAGGCTGCCGTTTTCGTCTTTACAGGCGTTAGGTTTACGTTCTGCTTTCTGGAAGTCTTTAACGGTTATCATGCCGAGCAGATGGAATTGGCTGTCAACAACCAGCGCCTTCTCTACGCGTTTTTCATGCATTTTCTGCAGAACAACTTCACGCGCTTCACCTTCTTTGACAGTAACCAGACGCTCTTTCGGGGTCATTACTGCCGTTACCGGCTGCTCCAGGTCTGTCACAAAGCGCACGTCACGACCGGTAATAATACCGACCAGTTCGTTGCCTTCGGTCACAACAGGATAACCAGCAAAGCCGTTGATTGCGGTGAGTTCTTTAACCTGACGCAGCGTGGTTGCCGGCGTTACGGTTTTAGGATCGGCTACGACGCCGCTTTCATGCTTCTTGACGCGGCGAACTTCTTCAGCCTGGCGCTCAATGGACATGTTTTTGTGGATGAAACCCATGCCGCCTTCCTGAGCCAGGGCAATAGCCAGGTTCGCTTCGGTAACGGTATCCATTGCTGCGGAGAGCATAGGAATGTTCAGACGGATTTTAGCGGTCAGCTGAGTGCTGAGATCGGCAGTGTTGGGCAAAACTGTGGAGTGAGCTGGAATGAGGAGAACGTCGTCAAACGTGAGTGCTTCTTTCTTTAAACGTAACATAGGCAATATCTCACCAAGGTGGATGCGGAAAAGATAAAATATTGCAGCGAGAGTATACAGGCAGTTAACCGTTTGCTCTAGTACTATTTCACATTTTTTATAAAAAACTCTTGAATACTTCGTTTGGGCCTGTAGTATCGATTGATTAAGTCTCTGTTTTCGAATTTGATCTGGGTCACATGCCGCTACCTTCCTCGCCACCCATTTTTACCGTAAGCCGCCTCAATCAGACGGTTCGCGAGATGCTGGAAAACGAAATGGGCCAGGTTTGGCTCTCTGGCGAGATTTCAAACTTCTCTCAACCCTCCTCCGGTCACTGGTATTTCACGCTAAAAGATGCGCGCGCGCAGGTTAAATGCGCGATGTTTCGCAACAGCAATCGGCGCACTACCTTTAAACCGCAAAACGGTCAGCAGGTATTGGTTCGCGCCTCGATTACGCTCTACGAACCGCGCGGTGATTTTCAGCTGATTGCCGAAAGCATGCAGCCCGCCGGTGACGGCCTATTGCAGCAGCAGTTTGAACAACTTAAACAAATGCTCTCGCTTGAGGGGCTGTTCGACGCTGAACATAAGCAACCGCTTCCCTCTCCGGCCAAGTGTGTCGGGGTGATCACCTCGGCCAGCGGAGCTGCGCTGCACGATATTCTTCAGGTGCTAAAACGTCGTGACCCCTCTCTGCCGGTGGTGATTTACCCCACCTCCGTTCAGGGTGTTGATGCGCCGTTGCAAATCGTTAAAGCTATCACGCTCGCTAACCAGCGCAATGAGTGCGACGTGCTGATTGTTGGCCGCGGCGGGGGTTCACTAGAAGATTTATGGAGTTTTAACGACGAACGCGTTGCGCGAGCTATTTATAACAGCCGACTGCCGATTGTTAGCGCCGTGGGTCACGAAACCGACGTGACTATTGCCGATTTTGTTGCCGACCTGCGTGCCCCAACGCCTTCTGCCGCCGCTGAACTCATCAGTCGTAACCAGCTTGAACTGCTGCGACAAATTCAGTCACAGCAACAGCGCTTGGAAATGGCGATGGATTATTACCTGGCGCAAATGACCCAGCGCTTTACGCGACTGAATCATCGGCTTCAGCAGCAGCACCCTCACCTGCGTTTGTCCCGTCAGCAAACCGCGCTGTTTAAACTGCGCAGCCGCATGGACGAGGCGATGCAAAATCATCTACGCCGCCTGCTGCGCCGAGCACAAAGCCTCCAGCAGCGTCTGAATCAGCATCAACCACAGCGACGCATTCATCAGCTGCAACAGCGAGTGCAGAAACTGCAGTATCGCCTGCAGCAGTCGATGTTGGCCCAGCTTGGCGAACATCGGCAGCGCTTTGGCACCGCGTTGACGCAGCTTGAGGCCGTCAGTCCGCTGGCAACGCTGGCGCGCGGCTACAGCGTGACGACCACGCCACAGGGCGACTTGCTGAAAAAAACCACTCAAACCGCGCCGGGTGATGTCTTAAAAACGCGTTTGGCCGATGGCTGGATCGAGAGCGAAGTCAAAGCGTTGCACGTTGAAGAAAATTCCGTCGAAAAAAAACCACGCAGGCGTGTGGTTAAGTCTACATCAACCGAATAAGCCCCGTGGCGAAGCAATATCGCCACGGGCATTACCTCCCTTTCGTTACCACAGCAAATAGCTCGACGTTTTAACGCCTTCTATCCACACTTCGCGCGTTTCTGCGGCGGGTAAAACAACATTTAAGCCACGCCAGGCAGGACGATATTCGCCGCGTCGGGTAAAACGAAACGTGATGCGATCGGCGGTATATTCAATGTCCCAAGACAGCCACAGCGCCATCCCCTGCTGCCAGCCATAACTCTCTCCGTCGTCCTCAAACAGACTGCCGCAGAATTTGCCTTCACCTGGCACGGGAAACAGTTGTAGGTTGCGCTGGGTGTCAAGTTCAACGTCACAGTGTGCGAGCCTTGACGAACACGGCAGCGCGCTTCCTGCACGCACCAGCAGCGGTAATCGCTCAAGTGGCGCATCCAGCGTGATACATTGCCCACCGGCAAACCATTCACCGCTGTAGAAATCTACCCACCCGCTGACATTGTCAGGCAAATAAACGTCACGCAGGCATTGGCCCTGCTCAACCACGCTGGCCACCAGCAGATCGCGGCCAATCATAAAATCGTCGTTTTCCAGAAAAGTGTTCGCATCGTGCTCATTATCAAGAAACGTCGGGCGCAGCATTGGCTCGTCGTCGGCGTGCGCCTGCCATAGCAGAGTGTAAAAATAGGGCAGTAAACGATAGCGCAGCTCAATGGCCGAACGCACCGCCGCCGTGGCTGCGGGATACATCCACGGCTCATTCACCGTATGGTCGTCATTCCACGAGTGAATGGTAAAACGCGGGTGCATTACGCCGTTTTGCACCCAGCGCACAAACAGTTCAGCATCCGGTTTCTGGCCGGCAAATCCGCCGACATCGTGACCCACGTTGTAAAGCCCTGACAGGCTCATGCCAAGCCCCATACGGGTGTTGTAGCGTAAAGTTTGCCAGTCGGTGCGGTTGTCGCCACTCCAGGTCTGCACATAACGCTGCATGCCCGCACAGCCGGATCGCGAAATGAGGTAAGGCCGTTTGTGAGGGGCAAAGCGCTGTTGTGCCTCAAAAGAGGCGCGCATCATCAGCAACGGCATTACCGGCCGGATGTGCTTGATGGCTATCGTTTTTCCGAAGCCAAAGCAGCGCGCATCGCCGTCCCAGACCTCAAATTCATTGTTATCGTTCCAGGTCGAATCGATGCCCTTTTCAAGCAGTTGTCGGGTCACCTGTAACTGCCACCACTGCACGGTGGCCGGATTGGTGAAGTCCAGATGCGAGCCTTCGTCGTCCCAAAAGCTGGAGCGTTCAGGCTGTTCAATTTCCGAATCCAGCACAAAAAGTTTCTGTTCCGCTATCTGCGCATACAGCGGATGATCCTGCAACAAGCAGGGTTTGATATTGGCCGCCAGTTTGATTCCCGCACGGTGAAAGGCCGCCGTCATCGCCTCAGGCTGGGGAAACTTGCTGTCATTCCAGTTAAAAACGTAGCGTTTATCGTTGATCGAGGTATACCCCGAGGAGAGCTGGAATGAGTCACACGGGATGCGATGCTCCGCGCACAGCCGTATAAACTGCATCAACTGTTGCTGAGCGTCCGGCGCGTCAGTGTAGTACATGGTCGAGCCGCTGTAGCCCAAGCTCCATTTCGGACCAAAAAATGTTTTACCGGTGAGGCGAACAAACTTTTTAGTGACGTCTACCATCGTCGGCCCTAAAAAGAGGTAGTAATCGAGGTCGCCCGCCTCGGCGCTAAAACGCCGATACGGCAGGTGATAATTATCCAGCTCGTTGCCCAAATCGATACGGCAGGTGCTGAGATTGTCATAAAAAAGGCCAAAGCTGAGTGCTTCATTTCGCGTGATGGTGAACGGAATGTGCTTATAAAGGGGATCGGTAGTGGCCGCGTTATACCCCATCGCATCAAGATTACGCATCTCAAAGCGGCGGCCGGTGCGGTTTAAGTCTCCGGCTTTTTCGCCCAGCCCGTAGTAATTATCCTGCGCATAACGGCGCTGAAAATGCTCTACCCCTCCCCCCTCCGACGGCAGTAAGTAGGCACCTGTGGGACGATCGCTTGCCATAAGCCGCCATTCTTTCTGCGCATCTTTACCCTCCCACTCCAGCCGCAACGGCTGATGCACCGTCACGCGCATTTGCGAGGTGGTAAGCGTCAGACTATTTTCGTGCTGTTCTAGGCTAAAGTCTGGCAGGCTGAATCCCTCATTGCTCAGCCGATCGCGGCCTTCTAGAGGTACGTCTTTATGAGGCGCAATACTCCAGGTACGGTCCAGAGCCAGTTCGCCCCTGCGGCGCAGCAACACGCGAAACAGCCCAGTTTCCAGCACGCGCAGGCTGAAAAGATGTGTATCGTCGACCCGCAAATCTATGCCCGCCGCGTGCCGACTCTCCAGTTGCCAATGTTTTAACGTCTTCATGCTTGCTCCCCTTTTGCTGGATTACGACGCTCGGCGATAAGCGCAATCAAAAAAACTGCCCCGACCAAATCAAAAAAACCCATCGCGATAAACAGCGGATTAAAACCAACGGTGTCGGCTACTGCGCCGATCAGCAGAGAAAATAGAAAGCTTGCGATCCATGCAGACGATCCGCGCATACCGTTCACCGTCGCCACCTGACTTTTATCAAAAGACTCCACCACGAGGGCGCTCAACATGCAGGAGATCACCTGATGCCCAAATCCGCCAATCGAAATAAGCCCAATGGCTAGATACGGGTCCTTAGTCATCGCCACAAAAGCCAGTGATACCATCATAAAAGCGCCGGTTACTGAACTGGCAACCACCGAGTTAACTCGGGTGCATTTGAACCATTTACGGTAAAGCGCGGTGAGATATCCGCTGGCTACGCTACCGATATCGGCGGCAAGAAACGGCAACCAGGCGAACATGGCAATGTGTTTGAGGTCCATGCCTCGCTCATTGGCGAGGTACAGCGGAACCCAAAAGCTGAACACCGCCCAGGCAGGCTCAGCCAGAAATGCCGGTATGGCGATGCCATAAAACTTTTTGTTTTTTGCTACGATTTTCAATGAGGCAATAAACGGTAAACGCGTTTGCTGCGGTTCGTTATCTTGGCGAATCAGGGCGAGTTCTTCTTTGCTCAAATTAGGATGGCTTTCAGGCGCATGATAAAAACGCCACCAAAGCACCACCCACAGCAGTGACAAAAATCCGCAGAAGAGGAATGCTCCGCGCCAGCCGAATGAGAGATGGGCAACGATAACGATTGGCGGTGCCAGCATGGCACCAATTGAGAAGCCGACCCCCGCCCAACCCGCGGCCACCGGTCTCTCCTTACGAGGAAACCAGTCGGAAATAGCTTTAGCATTGGCGGGCGTTGCGGCGGCCTCGGCGCTGCCCATAAAAAAACGTAAAACCGCCAGCTGTATCCAGCTTCCTACCCCAGCGTGCATCATGCACACCACCGCCCACACGGCGGCGAAAATCATAAAACCCAGCTTCAAACCGATAACGTCAATCACCCAGCCGCACAGCGGTTGAAAAAGGGTGTAGGCCAGTTGAAACGCCGCAACCACCCAAGAATAGTGCTCGGTGCTCATACTGAGGCTAGTTTTTAACTCCGGTGCCAGTAATCCAAGTGAATTACGAGTGATGTAGTTAACGGTGACCCCAAGCAGAAAAAGTGCCAGCATCCACCAGCGTAAGGCTTTGAATTTTCTTCGCGCAACAACGGCCGTCGACGCGGTATTAATTTGAGTTGTCATGCCTGTGCTCCCATCCGTCATTCAGTGTGCAGATGATGTTTATGTAAGGTACTCCAGAAGAGTAAGCAGGCCGATTTGTGAGCGAAACGTGATTTTTTGCAAAAGCTTTCACGTTATAACGTTGTTAACGAAGGAACACTGCTTTAGCGCCTATTTACTGGGCTTCGACCGTGATGAAAAATTTTGCACGATTGAATTTGAAGGAGATCACAGTTTGAAAGGAAAGTTGAATATCCAGCAGATTGCTGACCAAACGGGCCTCTCAATCAGCACTGTTTCTCGCGTTTTGGCCGGGAAAAGTAATACCAGCATTCAGGCCAGACAGCGGGTGTTGACGTGTGCCAAATCGCAGGGAACGCTTAGCGGTCTGTCGACAGGCAGACTGATGCTCAACAATATTGTTTTGTTTGCGCCTGCTCGCGCATTCGACGTCCGCAGCGATATTTTTTACTACAAGCTGATTCAGGGCATTCTCGCCGCCACGGCCCAGCATGAAGTACGGGTACGTTACTCTGCGATGGAGGAAGAGAACGCCGATGCAGCGCTGTTTATGGCGAAGATTTCCGATCCTTTGACCGATGCCGTGCTACTGGTTGGCATTGACGATGCGCACATTCATCAACTTGCCGCCGACGTCGGTAAACCCTGTGTGCTAGTAAACTGTCAGGATCGCCTAATGCGCCATGACAGCGTCTCGCCCGATCATCAAAGCATGGGTGACTTCGCCTGTGACTACCTTTTTTCTCAAGGGCATCAGCATATTGTCACATTACAGTGCCTGCGGCGGCAGACGATGGAGCTGCGTCTCAATGGGATTAAAAATGCGTTTACCCGCAATCATCAGGCCTTCAGCGATAGCCAGCACTTACTGAGCACCTCGGGATTTGGTGCCCAAGAGGCTGAACAAACGCTGCTCGACTATATTGACGGGTTGGAACCCAATGCTGCCCTGCCCAGTGCAATTCTCGCCGGCGGTGATTTTATGGCAGCAGGCGCGGTGGCGGCGTTGAGAAAACGCGGTTTATCCGTGCCGAGAGACGTCAGCGTGATGAGCACCGACGGCTTTAATCTGGCTGAAATTCACGATGTGTCGTTAACGGCGGTACAGGTTCCTCGTGACGAAATTGGCACCGAGGCGATAGCGCTGCTTCAGCGCCGTATTTTTCGTCCCGACGCACCTTTCACCACCCAGCTATTACAGGGGAAGCTGGTGGTTCGCGAATCAGTAAGAAAAGCCGGTGCGCGACCGGTCGCCCTTCGTCAGCATCAGTTGTATGACCCACAGAACTTGTGATGATGGGCAATAAAAAGGCTCCCCTAAAAGAGGGAGCCTGTAGGTAAGGTATGCCGCTAAGGCACAATGCGTTATGCCGGAACTTCCTGTGCCGCCGCCTCACGTGACCACACGCGGTGCTTCTTCAGCGCGGTAACAAACTTGTCGGCGACCTTTTTCGCATCATCATCTACCAGCACTCCTTCGTCCGGTTTGGGCAAAGGCAGCGCCTGATAAAGCTTTAGCGCCTCGCCCTGCAACCCAATGGCTTTAAGATGCTTAAACGCCTGCAAGAGATAGTTTTTTGCGTTACCGTTTTTAAGCAATGCCTCAATGCTCTCTTTGCCGGTCACTACGATCACACCGTCCACCAACACCGACGGGTTGCCTTCAATCGTGCCGTCGGCATTCACCTCTTTGCCCTGCAGGGTTTTAATTTTCCCCAACCGCGGGGCGAAAATTTTGGTGTGAATGCCCAGCCCGTTAAGCTCTGCGGTGATTTTTGCTACCGAGTCGCCGCAGACGCCGTCGGCGACCAGCAGTGCAATCTGGCGAGACTTGACCGGATGCTCTTTTTCGCCGTACAAACTCAGCGCCGCATCTTTTTTCAACCCGTTCACGTCTTTAGGGATCGGATGTGCGAGCTGTTCGTCAGTCAGAACAAGTCCGACGTTTTCCGCGACACGAGCGGCAAGCTGTTGGTCAATATAGGTCAACTGATCGACCACGCGCTCTCGAATCCACGGACGCACCACCTTACCGAGTTCGAAGCTGAAACCGCCCACAATATGATCCTGCTCGGTTTTGGTCTGGCTCAGCCAAAACAGTCGTGGCTGTGAGTAGTAGTCGTTGAACGATTCACTTCTGACGCGCACCTTTTCTCCACTTAGCGGCTGAGCATGCGTCGTGAAGCCGCCGTCTTTTTTGGCTGGTGGCGTTTCGCGCGGCCAGTTGTTATTAATTGAATTAGGCTCATAGTTGGCCTTGCCCGAAATGCCCATCCGATGCATGCCGTCTCGTTGATGATTATGGAACGGGCAAACCGGTTTGTTGATCGGGATTTCGTGGAAATTCGGGCCACCGAGTCGGCTGATTTGGGTATCCAGATACGAAAACAACCGCCCCTGCAGCAGAGGGTCGTCCGAGAAGTCCAATCCCGGCACAATATTTCCCGGACAGAACGCCACCTGTTCCGTCTCACTGAAATAGTTGTCGGGATTACGGTCCAACACCATTTTGCCGACAATTTGGACCGGCACCAGGGACTCTGGAATGAGCTTGGTCGGGTCAAGGATATCGAAATCGTACTTGTGCTCATCCTCTTCGGGAATAATCTGCAGTCCCAGTTCATACTCCGGATAGTCACCCGCCTCGATAGATTCCCATAATTCGCGGCGATGGAAGTCCGGGTCTCTGCCCGTCAACACCTGCGCTTCATCCCAAATTAGCGACGCGGCACCGCAGGTTGGTTTCCAATGGAATCGCACAAAATGACTTTTGCCTTCGGCATTGATCAGTTTGTAACTGTGGATCCCAAACCCCTCCATCATGCGGTAGCTGCGCGGAATACCTCTGTCGGACATCGCCCACATCACGTTGTGCATCGTTTCTGGCTGCAGTGATACATAGTCCCAGAAGGTGTCGTGTGCGCTTTGCCCCTGCGGGATTTCATTATGCGGCTCGGGTTTTACCGCATGAACGAAATCGGGAAATTTAATGGCATCTTGAATAAAGAAGATTGGCGTGTTGTTGCCGACCAAATCAAAGTTACCTTCCTGGGTGTAAAACTTGGTGGCGAACCCGCGAATATCCCTCACAGAGTCGGCGGAGCCTCGTGAACCCTGCACGGTAGAGAAGCGAACGAATACCGGCGTATCAAGACCCGGATCGACCAGAAAACCGGCCTTCGTTAGCGCTTGCTGAGATTTATAGACCTGAAAATAACCGTGCGCTGCGGCACCGCGCGCGTGAACAATCCTCTCGGGAATGCGCTCATGATCAAAATGAGTAATTTTTTCACGGAGAATAAAATCTTCAAGCAGCGTGGATCCACGAACGCCGGCTTTTAATGAATTTTGGTTATCGGCGATTTTCACACCCTGATCGGTGCGCAATGCCTGATTCTCAGGGTCCTCGCGATAGACATCGAGCTGCTCAAGCTTGGTATTGGTGACCGAGGGATTCTTATCGCTGCCTGCCGCGGTTGGCTCTGCCCCCGGAGGACTCACGCTTTTTTGCGGCTTAATGGGCGCGCCTTGCGGCGCAGTATCATTAAGATGGGGTTTAGCGGACTCTGCTTTATCTTTTTTTACTGACATTAATGACTCTCCTTGAAAGACTTACTAAAAACAGGGGTACTGAAAAATTATAGTCCCTGTGACAGTGCGCGCTTTTCGATGAAGGCTGAAGAGAGGGAAAGTGAGTGGTAACTTCAGGGCAAGCCGTTGCCTTGGCTCAAAAAAAGAATAAAAAAAACTGCATCTTAATATTTCAGACCCGAGTCTAAAACGTAAGATGCAGTTGTGCAGCGTGTGCCTTATCTGACTAAATTATTTCTTTTTCAGATGCGACATCAAACGCTTACGTTTACGCATTTGGTTAGGCGTCAGTGGGTTACGCTTACCTTCAAACGGGTTCTCACCCTCTTTGAACTGAATACGTATGGGTGTACCCATGATTTCTAATGAACGACGGAAGTAGTTCATCAAATAACGCTTGTACGAGTCAGCCAGGTCTTTCACCTGATTACCGTGAATCACCACGATTGGCGGGTTGTAACCCCCGGCGTGCGCGTATTTCAGCTTAACGCGACGGCCGTTAACCAGCGGTGGCTGGTGGTCGTCAGCGGCCATCTGCATGATACGGGTCAGCAAAGAGGTGCTTACACGCTTGGTGGCACAGTTATAGGCTTCGTTAACGGACTCAAACAGATTACCTACGCCACTGCCGTGCAGCGCGGAGATGAAGTGTATGCGTGCGAAATCGATAAAGCCGAGACGCAGGTCAAGGGTGTCTTTCACCTGGTCGCGAACTTCTTGAGTCAGTCCGTCCCACTTGTTCACCACGATAACCAATGAGCGACCGCTGTTGAGGATAAAGCCGAGCAGGGACAAATCCTGATCCGAGATGCCTTCGTGCGCGTCGATAACCAACATCACCACGTTGGCATCTTCGATTGCCTGCAGAGTTTTGATAACCGAGAATTTCTCAACGGTTTCAGTCACTTTACCGCGTTTACGCACGCCCGCGGTATCGATAAGCACGTATTCACGCTCGTCACGCACCATCGGAATATAAATGCTGTCACGGGTGGTGCCCGGCATGTCATAAACGACTACGCGGTCTTCGCCGAGGATACGGTTGGTAAGCGTTGACTTACCTACGTTAGGACGCCCAACGATAGCCAGTTTGATTGGCAAGGTGGTTGGATCGAAATCGTCTTCCACGTCTGCAGGAATTTCGTCGCCGTTTTCACCCAGCTGTTCTGCCCAATAGGCCGCGTTGGCCTCTTCTTCGGTCAATTCAGCTTCTTCAGGTTTTTCACCCACGAACGGGATCAGTACGTGCTCGATAAGCTGGTTAACACCGCGACCGTGCGAAGCAGCGATAGCATAAACTTCGCCTAGTCCCAGTGAATAGAAATCAGCGGTTGCACTGTCTGGGTCAAGACCATCGGTTTTATTTGCTACCAGGAAAGTGGCTTTTTCACGGCTGCGCAGGTGCTGAGCAATGCCCTGATCGGCAGGCATTACGCCCGCGCGAGCATCAACCATAAACAGCACAATATCTGCTTCTTCGATAGCCAGCAGTGACTGACCCGCCATACGGGTTTCTACGCCGTCTTCGGTCCCGTCGATACCACCGGTATCAACGATGATAAATTCGTTACCCTCGATCTCGGCACGACCATACTTGCGGTCACGCGTTAGCCCGGGGAAATCCGCCACCAACGCATCACGCGTCTTGGTCAAACGGTTAAATAAGGTGGATTTACCCACATTCGGGCGCCCAACAAGCGCGACGACAGGTATCATTTTTGAAGCCTCATTTTTTTATAGCCAATAAACATGCCCAACCCAAAGGGTTCAAACATCAAATCGCTATAATGCAAATCATTAAAATTCAATTTCTTACAACAGAAAAGGAGAACCATTTTTGCTGTTTTTAGAATACGAAACGGCCCCTGAGCAATTCAGGAGCCGTTTGATGGCAGAGCTATTATACCCATGATGCAGATATATACCCAAGTAATTGACGCTGCGACCAACGCAGCTACAGCGTCAAGAACGCAGGGTATTAGCGTTTAAAGGAGTAAACCTCTCCGCCTTTGGCCTGCACAACCAGCTTGTCGCTTGCCACAACCGGCGCACTCAACAGACCTGAGGTGTCCACTTTCTGCTGGGCGACAAAACGACCATCGTTAGTGTTCAACCAATGCAGGTAACCTTCGGCATCGCCGACCACAATAAAGCCGTTATACAGCACGGGTGCGGTCAAGTTACGGTGAAGCAGTTCGCTTTGCGTCCAAACGGTGACGCCGCCCTGAGTATTGAGGGCCATAACGCGGTCATTCTGGTCAACCATATAAATACGGTCACCTTCAACGATAATGTTATTTACCGAGCCCACTTCACGTTTCCACATGATTTGGCCTGAACGCAGGTCCATTGCTACCAGATTACCGTTATAAGCTACGGTATAGACAACACCGTTAACGATAACCGGTGTGGTATCAACATCGCTCAAACGGTCGATTTCAGTGGCGCCGCTTGGCTCAGAAATACGCTGCTGCCAAATCATCTGGCCTTCTTTCATCAGCACGGCGCTCACACGACCGTTGTCTCCGCCCACAATCGCCGCGCCAAAGGCTACAGCTGGAGCAGATTCACCGCGCAGAGAAAGCGTAGGCATATCAAGATTGGCGCTCCAGGCAATGCTGCCGTCTTTCTGATTCAACGCCTGCAGAATACCGTTGCTGGTGTGAATCAATACCAGACCGTCGCTGATGACCGGACGGGAGATAGCTTCACCCGCCACTTTAGACTGCCAGGC
The DNA here is from genome assembly GCF_009208105.1 of Rouxiella sp. S1S-2. NCBI lineage: Bacteria > Pseudomonadati > Pseudomonadota > Gammaproteobacteria > Enterobacterales > Yersiniaceae > Rouxiella > Rouxiella sp. S1S-2. The sequence goes on along the minus strand of NZ_WFKL01000001.1, from coordinate 1,431,933 downwards.
CACGGTGCCGTCTGCGGTATTGAGCGAGTAAACAATCGCTTTTTCGCTTCCGATATACAGGTTTGAACCGTCAACGGTTACGCCGCCGGAAAGCTGGGCAGAGATATTACTGGAGAAGAAGCCCGGATTTTCAGACAGGTTCACTTTCCATTTTTCTTTACCATTGTCAGCATCAAGCGCCTTCACGATGCCAAAGCGGTCAGCAGCGTAAATCGTGTTGTCTTTCCAGGCCGGATGCAGGTGAGAATAATACGCCCCTACGCCGTCGCCTACGGAAGTGCTCCACACTTCAGTTGGCGTGAACTGATTTTCAACTTTTGGCAGCGGAGACATTTTTACCACGTCTTCTTCGCCGCTGAACCAGGAACAGCCGCTCAGCAGGGCAACAGAGACGACGCCCACCAAGAGTGTTTTACGCAATTGCATCGGGGTTCCCCTTAGCTGGATAAATTATTCAATTTCATACGCAGCATGGTTTGCAGCGTTTGAGATGGCTTGGAATCAAGGCCTTTACTGTATGCATCCCTGGCACCTTTGGCGTCGCCCTTAGCGAGAAGAACGTCACCACGGACCTCTTGTTGCATCGCCATCCAGCCGTCGCCCTTAACGTTGTCGAGGGTTTTCATCGCGTCGTCCAACTTATTTTCCTGCAGTTGAACGCGTGCGAGACGGTAATTAACCAGTGATAATAAGTTTTCGTCTTTAGAAAGCTGAGTTGCCTGCGTCAGTTGTTTTTCAGCATTCGCAAAATCCTTGGCCTGAACAAAATGGTCGGCCAACTGCAGCGCAGCAAAAACGCCATAGCTGTTGCTGTTGCTCTGAGCAAACTTCTCTAAATTGGCAACGCCTTCGGCTTTGTTATCCGTCAATGCGGTGGATACCTGCTGGTATGAAGCAGAAGCTTCCGTTAAAGCGGTGTTCTGATGAACCTGCCAATAACGCCATCCACCCAAAGCAGCAATACCCAGCACGACGCCAATGGCCAGCGCTTTACCATTCTCGGTAAAGAAGCGGCGGACGGCATCAACCTGTTCGTTTTCAGTGGTATAGACTTCCACGTGGTCCTTCTCCTTAACCTAACATCGAGGCCAGACGCACAGCCAATTCGCTCTGCGCCAGCGTTTCTTGCTCACCACTTTGCAGATTTTTGACTACTACCTGCTGAGCCGCGACTTCGTCCTCACCTAATACCAGGGCGATACGCGCCCCCCATTTGTCGGCGCGGGCAAACTGTTTTTTAAAGTTGCCACCGCCGTAGTTAGTCATCACTTTTAGCTCAGGCAGCGCGTCACGCAGCGTTTCAGCCAGTTGCATCGCCGCACCCTGCGTACCTGCACCTGATGAAATGACGTAAGCATCTACCGTTGCAGGTGCTTTGAAATCGGGATTCACGGCCTGAACCAGCAGAACCAGACGCTCAAGGCCCATCGCAAACCCCACCGCAGGCGTCGCGCGTCCACCAAGCTGTTCAACCAAACCGTCATAACGACCCCCACCGCAGACTGTACCCTGCGCGCCGAGGCTGGTCGTTACCCATTCGAATACAGTGCGGTTGTAATAATCCAAACCGCGCACAAGACGCTGATTAACCGTATATGGGATACCTGCAAGGCTTAAAAGTTCACACAGACCTGCAAAGTGTTCGCGAGATTCTTCATCAAGGTAATCCGCCAGCGCCGGCGCACCGTTCAACAGCGCTTGAACCTCTGGACTTTTAGAGTCCAGAACGCGCAGCGGATTGGTATACATGCGGCGTTTGGAGTCTTCGTCTAGCTTCTCGGTATGTTGCTCGAGGAAGGCAACCAGTGCATCACGATAGTTTTTGCGCGCCTCAAGAGAACCGATAGAGTTCAGCTCGAGAGATACATGCTCGGCGATGCCCAGCTCACGCCACCAGCGGGCGGTCATCATGATAAGCTCAGCGTCAATATCCGGCCCTTGCAGACCAAAGACTTCCACACCCAGCTGATTGAATTGGCGATAGCGACCTTTTTGCGGACGCTCGTAACGGAACATCGGCCCGATATACCACAAACGCTGTTCCTGATTGTACAGCAGACCATGCTCGATACCGGCGCGCACGCAGCCAGCGGTCCCTTCAGGACGCAGAGTCAGGCTCTCGCCGTTGCGGTCCTCAAAGGAGTACATTTCTTTTTCAACGACGTCGGTAACTTCACCGATCGCACGTTTGAATAACGGGGTCTGCTCTACAATCGGCATACGGATTTCACTGTAACCGTAGGTGCCGAGAACGCGTTTAAGCGTGCCTTCAATGCGCTGCCAGAGTGCAGTGTCTGCAGGCAGATAATCGTTCATGCCGCGAATGGCCTGGAGGTTCTTTGCCACGTCAGTTCTCTATATTTTTTATAAAAATGAACCCGATTATAGGTGTTTTGTATCCTGAGGTTCAATGCGGATAGGTCAACACTTCATATCGGGTTCAGTTTAATTCGGCCCAAAGGGCAGGCGCGCCGCAATTGCAGCGCGAGCTCAGGTTACTTTTCGAGATGATTAATAACAATGCGCTTACTTTGATCCATCACGGCCGCTTTGGCCCGGATCTTGGCTTCAAGCTGGTCGATCATCTGCTCATTGTCGAATCTTTCTCTTTGACGAACGCCGTCTTCATAGAAGCCGCTCTTATTATGGCCACCGGTGACGCCCATGGTTGATACCAGCGCTTCGCCCGGGCCGTTCACAACGCAGCCAATGATAGAGATGTCCATCGGGGTAATAATGTCTTCGAGACGCTGCTCAAGGGCGTTAACGGTGCCGATAACGTCAAATTCCTGACGCGAACAGGTCGGACAGGCGATGAAGTTGATACCACGGGCGCGAATACGCAGCGACTTGAGGATATCAAAACCAACCTTCACCTCTTCAACCGGATCGGCGGCCAAAGAGATACGCAGCGTATCGCCGATACCTTCGGAAAGCAGCAGGCCGAGGCCAATCGCCGATTTTACCGACCCGGCGCGCAGGCCGCCCGCTTCGGTAATGCCGAGATGCAGAGGCTGCACAATTTGCTTGGCCAGCAGTCGATAAGACTCAACCGCCAGGAACACGTCCGAGGCTTTCACACTCACCTTGAACTGATCAAAGTTGAGTCTGTCGAGAATATCTACGTGACGCATTGCGGATTCAAACAGGGCCTGCGGCGTAGGCTCGCCGTATTTTTCCTGGAGATCTTTTTCCAGAGAGCCGCCGTTTACCCCAATACGAATAGGAATGTTTTTATCGCGCGCGCAGTCAACGACCGAGCGAATACGCGACTCATTACCAATATTGCCCGGATTGATACGCAGGCAGTCAACGCCGTACTCGGCAACCTGCAGCGCGATGCGGTAGTCGAAATGGATATCGGCAACCAGTGGTACGTTAACCTGCTGTTTAATCAGCTTAAAGGCTTCAGCAGCGTCCATGGTAGGCACTGAAACACGAACAATATCTACACCAACGCGCTCAAGAGCTTTGATCTGAGCAACGGTTGCGGCGACATCGGTGGTGCGGGTGTTGGTCATTGACTGCACCGCGATAGGTGCGCCATCACCGACAGGCACCTTGCCGACGTAAATCCGAGTTGATTTGCGACGGGTAATGGGTGCTTGGCTATGCATGTATACTCTTCTCCATTGTTACCAGTGTCTTGACCCCGTTTTTCACCTGAAAAACGGGGTCAACGTAGGCTGCTAAATTATTCAGCAGCCAGAGTCAGACGAGCAACACGGCTTGATTTTACAAAACGGCTTAGGTCAACAGGCTTGCCTTGGTATTGAATTTCAACCGCACCAGGTGCGCCGATTTTCAATTTATAAGGAGCCTTACCTTTCAGACTCAATTTTTCTCCCCCTTTCTTGATGCCGCTGAACAATGTTTTGCCCGCCGCATCGTCAACCTGCAACCAGCAGTCTGACTTAAAGGTCATGTTAACAGCGTCTGCATCTGTAGCAGCGTTGCTAGCCTGAGCATCGCCGGTTGGCAATGTAGAAGAAGGATTCTCAGCCGCAGTCGGCTGGCTTGTAGAGACCGCAGCGGGTGCCTGATTCTGCGCAGCAGTTACCGCGTTTGCAGCGGTATCTGGTGTAGTATTCAGGGGGACCGAGTTTTGCGCAGGCGTTGTACCGGCGTTAGTCGGTTCAACGGGCTGAGCTGCGGCTGGTGAAGATGCTTCACCCGTGCTCAGGGGAATAGATTGTCCCTGAGCATTGTCCTGGTTCAGTTGAGCGGTTGATTGATCTGCCATATTGGCAATCTCTTGCTGCTGTGCCTGATGGTTTTGCCACCACCATGCGCAGGTCAGACCGAGAACAACGAAAACTATCAGCCAGGTAAAGCCCATTAGCCAGCCGTCGCGCTTTTTGCGTGACTTGCGTAATGAAACACCCTGCATCGACGCCACTCTTGGCACGTTGATAGGCGCTTGCTTGCCGATTAATGTCGCCAATTCCTCTTCAGGAACGTGAACAAGTTTTGCGTAAGAACGAATGTAACCGCGTAAGAAAGTCGGTGCCAAATCGGCAGGCGTACTTCCTTCTTCAATTTGGCGAATAGTGGAAACCTTCAGGCAAAGGCGTTCTGCCACAGCCTGATGGCTGAGTCCCAACTGTTCACGAGCTTGACGCAGGCGCTCGCCCGCTGTCACTTTAGTGCTTTTATCTTGAGTGGCTTCAGTATTCATTAGCTAAGAACTGCTGGTACTGTTGGGATTGTGGAAAGTTTCGCGCAAGCTGCCTTCCATAGCGTTGAACGCTGTCTGGATTGCCTGCTGACGCCGCGAAACGAATTTGTAACATAAGACTGTCAGCGCTGGCTGGCAGAACATGTTGATAAACATCCAGTAAAACTTGCGCTTCGGCGCGTTTACCTTCTTTAAACTGTCTGTTGGCTTCAGTAATCAGCGGTGCACCTTTGTCGGGATCACGTTTCAGAGCCCGGCTCAATAACACTTTTGCTTCATCGTTCTGATTAGCCTTCAGAAAACAGTAGCCCGCATTTTCCAAACTGTCAGCTACCGGACCGGAATCAGGCAAACTGGCAGCGGCGCTAAACTGCTGTTGTGACGGTACATACTGCCCTAAACTACACAAAAACGCACCGTAATTATTCAGGACAGTCGCATTTTGAGGGGCAAGCTTGAACGCTTGTTGATAGCGGCTTTCGGCGGCATTGGCATTGCCGTTTTTTTGCTCGTACAAAGCCATTCCCAACTGGTTGCGATAATCCTGAGGAGCCGTATCAACCGCCTGTTGAAGATTGGACTTTGCCGCAGGCATATTGCCCTGCGACAGGAAGTTCATGCCAATCTGAAGCTGCGTTTGCGGCGCACCCGTGACGGCCTCAACCGGGGGTTGCTTCGAGCTGGAACAGGCTGCCAGTAGACACACTGCCACACTCGCCGTGAAAAAACCTTTCCACTGCCACTGCACTCTCGCCATACTTAAATCCTTTTACCCGCTACCGATAATAAGACAAACGCAAGCTAACACCCAGTATGAAGAAATTTAGACTGATTTGACCATTATGGACTCACCGGCCATTTTTTTCTTCAAAGTACGCTTGGTGCGGTCAATAACTTCACCGGCAAGCTGGCCGCAGGCGGCATCAATATCATCACCACGCGTTTTACGCACGATAACGGTAAAACCATAATCCATCAGAACTTTGGAAAAACGGTCGATGCGGCTGTTTGAGCTGCGTCCGTAAGGTGCACCCGGGAACGGGTTCCATGGGATCAGGTTGATTTTGCACGGCGTATCTTTAAGCCTTTCAGCCAGTTCGTGCGCATGTTCGGTGCCGTCATTGATATGGTCAAGCATGACATATTCAACGGTTACGCGGCCCTGATTGGCGTTCGACTTGCTTAAATAGCGGTTTACCGAAGCCAGGAAGGCGTCGATGTTATATTTGCGGTTAATTGGCACTATTTCATCGCGAATGGCATCGTTTGGCGCATGCAAAGAAATAGCCAATGCCACGTCAATCATATCGCCGAGCTTATCGAGCGCAGGCACAACTCCCGAGGTGGAAAGCGTCACGCGGCGTTTTGAAAGACCGAAACCAAAGTCATCGAGCATGATTTCCATCGCGGGAACGACGTTATTCAGGTTGAGCAAAGGCTCTCCCATGCCCATCATCACCACGTTGGTAATCGGACGCGTGCCGGCAATTTTTGCCGCACCGATAATTTTCGCGGCGCGCCAAACCTGACCAATGATTTCTGAAACGCGCAGGTTGCGGTTAAAACCCTGCTGCGCGGTTGAACAGAAAGTACATTCCAGCGCGCAGCCTACCTGTGAAGACACACACAGCGTAGCGCGGTCGCCGTCGGGAATATAAACCGTCTCAACCTGTTGATTGCCAACCTGAATAGCCCACTTGATGGTGCCATCGGCAGAGCGTTGTTCAACGGCCACTTCGGGCGCGCGAATTTCAGCAACGCTGGCCAGTTTGTTACGCAGCGTTTTGTTGATATCGGTCATATCTTCAAAATCATCGCTGCAGTAATGGTACATCCACTTCATAACCTGATCCGCACGGAACGGCTTTTCACCCATTTTGATGAAAAACTCTCGCATTTGTTTGCGGTTCAAATCCAGAAGGTTAATTTTGGCGCTTACCGGTGCCGCAGACTTTTCGGCCATTTCGGCCTTGGCTGCATTTTCGGCACGGATAACGTTCAGGGAGTCGATCTCGGTCGAGCTGAGAACGGGAATATCTAATTCGATAGTATTGGACATGCTATGTTGGCCTCGTTGTTACACGTTATGGCTCGAAGGAAGTGTGGGGATAATCTCCCACCGATGCTTATTGCTCAAACCAGTAAAATAATGAAACGCCCCAAGAGCGGGACTCTTGGGGCGCAACATTGTACAAATTTTAAGGCGGGGTGGCTATGGATGAAAGTCCGTTAATACAAATTTATTGTATCTGCGGGTTATCCTCCTCGGCGACCCAACGCCAAACTTCTTATTAACGCGCGCAGATTTCGCTTTCGTCAAAGAAGTAAGCGATTTCGCGCTGTGCAGACTCAACCGCGTCAGAACCGTGAACGGCGTTAGCAGTGAAGCTGTCAGCGAAATCAGCACGCAGAGTACCAGCCAGAGCGTTGTCTGGATTGGTTGCGCCCATGATGTCACGGTTACGCTGAACGGCATTTTCGCCTTCCAGAACCTGAACAACGACTGGACCTGAAGTCATGAACTCAACCAGACCGTCGAAGAATGGACGACCTTTGTGCTCAGCGTAGAAGCCTTCAGCTTTTTCTTTGCTCAGACGGATCATTTTAGAAGCGATGATCTGGAAACCAGCACGTTCAAAACGCGCGGTGATAGCGCCGATGTCGTTGTTAGCTACGGAGTTTGGCTTGATGATAGAAAAAGTACGTTCGATAGTCATAAAAAACCTCTGTCTGACTTTATAGGTTGTGCAGGTCGATAAAATGTTAACACTGCCGGAAAATGGCGCCGATTATAGGCGGCGAAGTAACGCTTGCCTACAGGAATAACAACATTTGATTAAAAAAATGTGTCACTGATTCGCTTTGTGGCGCAAAACGCCCATTTTCTATAAAGAATTTTACCTATCGACGGTGAAATCGAGGGTGCTGACCTGACTGCTCTCATCCAGCACGCTCAGTTGATAGTGTCCCGGCTGGCTCAGCGTGGTCTGAAAAGTGCGGTTTGATCCCGCCGTTTCAACCTGTTCACCGTTAAGAAACCACCAGCGCTGCCCTGCACCGCCCTGCGATTCAACGCGTAAGTCGAGGCTGTTTTTTCCAGGTAATGGTTTTAAAATCGCATTCTGGCGTACGCCAATAAGCAGCAGCGGGCTTATTGCAGGCTTGTTCAACGGGGGACAAACCGTGTCCGGGATCGGTAATCGCTGGTTGCGACGCTCGCTTTGCGATAACCAAGGTTCCAGTGGCAAAGGCCATAGCGCAACCCGCACAGGGTGAGAGTCAGGACAGTTGGCCGCCACCTGCTTACCCTGAGAATTCGTCCAAAGAGTGACGACATTTCCGCCCAGCGATTCCTGTCCGGGTGCCGCCAGCGTGGGGGGCAGAGTGCCGTCCAGCGTCCAGCTTTGCCGCTGTTGACGACAGTTTGCATCACCAGCCGCTAGCGGTTGCCCGCCCGGCCAGCACAATGTTGCAATACCTACAGAAGCGGGCCGAGGGTCGGTAACCGCCATATGCGTGTTAAAACGTGCTGAAGTGATTAATAAATTATTAACCTGATTAAGAATAGGCACTGCCGTGGCATAACCAAACTGTCCGGCAACCGGCGTGGCATCAGGTCTGCCGACCCATACACCAATGATATAACCAGGATTTACCCCCATAGCCCAGGCATCACGATAGCCATAACTGGTGCCCGTTTTCCATGCCAGTGGCACCGTGCCAGGCAATGAATCATCCGGCTGAGGCAGCGCCTGTCCGCCCAAAATGCGTCGAATGATCCAGGCGGCACCGGGTGAAAGCAGCCTGCGTTGTTGAAGGTGCTGCTCTGGCTCAAAACGCAGTTTGGCGACATTGCCGCCGCGAGCCAGCGCGCTGTAGGCCTCCGTTAACTGATCAAGTCGTGAGCCGGTTCCGCCAAGAATAACGGCAAGACTGGGGTCACTTGCGTTCGGGAAGCGCAGAGATATCCCAGCATTTCGCAAATTGGCAGTAAACCGTTTGGGTCCGTAGGCGTCGAGCAGCTGCACGGCGGGCAAATTTAACGAGCGCACCAAGGCTTCGCTGGCGCTGACCGGTCCGTGAAAACCGGTATCAAAATTACCCGGACGATAATCGCCGAAGCGCCTCGGCACATCCTGCAGCAGCGACTCGGCGCTGATTAATCCATCGTCGAGCGCCAGACCGTATAAAAAAGGTTTTAACGTAGACCCGGGCGATCGCCACGCAATGACGGTATCAACCTGACCAAAACGGGCATCGTCATTAAAATCTACAGAACCCATGTAGGCTTTAACCGCCATGGTCGAGCTTTCAACTACCAATACGCCCAACGACGTTTTCGCCGGTAGCTGGTGCTTCCAACCTGCTGCCAACGCCTCCAACTGCCGCTGTAGAGTGGCGTCTAGCGTCGTCGTCACCACTGCGCGTTTATTATTCGCCGTCAACCTGCGAGCCAGCAACGGCGCAAGCTGTGGCACCTGACGTGGTGCCAGCCAGATAGACTCCTGACGGATTTCATCCACCCGTTTTTGCGACCAAACGTGATACTCGGCCAAACGCGCCAACACTTTGTCTCTGGCTGCTTTTGCCCGCTCGGGAAATCTGTCGGGACGCAAACGGCTGGGTGCCTGCGGAAGCACGGCGAGAAGTGCCGCCTCACCCGGCGTCAACTCAGAAGGCGGTTTGCCTAAATAAGTCCAACTTGCCGCAGCGATACCTTGCAGTGTGCCGCCGTAGGGCGCGCGATTGAGATAAATTTCGAGTATCTGCTTTTTGGACAACGTCCATTCAAGCTGAAAGGTGCGGGCGATTTGTCGAAGCTTGCCGCTAAACGTACGTGGATGAGGGTCAATAAGCCGTGCAACCTGCATTGACAGCGTGCTACCGCCAGAAACAATGCCTCCGCTATGCAGATTTTGCCAAGTTGCACGCAGCAGCGAGAGCGGATTAATTCCTGGGTGATCCCAATACCAGCGGTCTTCGTAGGTCAGCAGCGCCTCAAGATAGTAGGGAGAAACCTGTTCAAGCTTCACCGGATAACGCCACACGCCTTGGGCATCGGCGTAGCGCCAAAGTGGCGTACCGTCCTGCGCGGTTACCACTCGCGCTACCGGAAGCTCCTGTAAGGGCAAAGGCCAAAGGCGATTTGCAGCCCACAGCAAAACGCCGCCGCCCAATATCAGTAACAGGAAAAAACGCGCCATTCGTACCCAAAAAATGGACCGCGCTCCGCCTCGCCATGTCATGAACAAGCGGCTACGACATTAGTGCACATTCATCTGCTCCGGCGTAGCGCCCGTTGCGCGCCATGCAGGTACATACATTGATTCAACCTGAGGCGCAGGAACCGCGTAGCTACCCGGGGTTACCGCGCGCGCCAAATACAGCAGCGCAACGTGGCGATATCCGTCAACGTTAACGGCTGCAATATAGCGGTCATCGCGGAACTCCTGATGTTTAATATCAGCCTGTTGCATTTCACTCATCAGCGCGGTCAATCCGCTGGCAGCCTCACCCAAGCTGGCGCTACTGTCGGCCAGGTTCTGATTTTCAAGCTCCAGTCCGGCAGGGAGTAGATCGACCACCAACGCATCAGGTATGTGCGCGTCAGCCCAAACATCGAGATGCACCACCACCAGATCGCCACTTTTCAGCGAAGCCAGCGACAGAGGGTTACCGTCCATACCGATGTAGTTGCGTTTTATATGCAGCACATTTCCACTTTCGGCCGGAGCCTGCAGCGGATAACCGGTAATATCAAAGCGGGTATAAACGGCTGCATCGCCGGTATTTTTCAATATCACCGGCTGCTGCAGCCGTGTGGCATCTAAGACCTGAGTCATAGCCGATGTGCCTGACAGCGGCTGTGTCTGGCCGTCAAGCGTGACCTGCCACGGCGTTTCTGCACTGTTAATCAAACTGCGCCCTGCCATAAACAGTGCGTTGCTTTCCTGCGTCGACAGCCAGCGCTGACCGTTGAGACTGTCTGAAAGAGACAGCAGCAGTTTATCTCGCGCATCCGGCAACAGGTTATTTTCGGTCAGCAACGAGAGGATTAAAGCGTTATCACGCAGTGAACTGCCATAATCCTCAAGCCAGTAATTTTTCTCTGGCCGCGTTTTATTGAGTCCCTCATTAATTGCCGCCTGCGAGCGCGGCATGTCGCCCATCATCTTCAGCGCAACGCCAAGCTGAACCAGCGGAAGGCCTGACTGCGCCGCACTGCGTTTTTCATACAACTGACGCAAGGCACCCAATGGAGCCTGCTGCTGAGCGGCAAGTACCAGCCCCGCATAGGCCTGAACCGCAAACCGCGTGCTGTCTGGCTGCGTGCTGTAGCGAACATCAATTTGATTCGGGTCTTGTAAATAGCGCTGCAAACGCTTGTTAGCCTTATCGAGTCCATCCGTTGAAACGCTGTAACCCTGCTGTGAAGCGCGCAGCAGGAAATCGGTAGCATAGGCTGTAAGCCAATACTCCTCGGGACTGTCTTTGCTCCATAAACCGAAACCGCCGTTTTCTTTTTGCATGCTGAACAGTCGGTCGATACCAATATCAATGCTGTGGCGGCGCGCATCATCGGTTGAGGTTTTAATCCCCATCGCGGCCAACTGAGCACGGCTGGTATAAAGCGATGGATAAAGCCCGCTAACCGTTTGCTCCAGACAGCCATACGGATAGGCCAGCAGCTCGGCAATATAGCGGGCAAGATTAAGTGGCGGTTTGCTGCTGAGCAGTAATCTCCCCTGCAGCGTATCGGACGCAAGCTGTTGGTTTGCATCTGGCGGAAGCTGCCACTGCTCCCCCGCGTGCAGTACAGTGCCTAAGTTACGCGTCAATGCGGGAAACGCGGGCCTTACGCCAATCGACCAACTGCGCTGATAGTCCGGAAGTTTTTCATTCGGCAGTAGCATACCGCTCAGGGTAATGCTCACCTGACCGGCACCCAATCCTTGCAATGCCTTCACCGGTATTGTCAGCGTTTTACGCTCGCCCTGCGCCAGGCCGAGGCTTTGCTGGGCAGCATCACCGCCGAGTTGGAGTAAACCCGAAGTTTTCAGGTCAAGCCTGAGCGTCTGCGCGGCCCCCGACAGATTGGTAACGTCAAGCGCCAGCATCGCCGTGTCACCGTTGGCCATAAAGCGCGGCGTCGCCAGGTCAACAATCACCGGTGCGGCAACCACAACTTTGGCCTCAGCGCTGCCAAAGTCTTCGTCACTCCAGCCCTGCGCCATTAAACGCAGTTCACCGTTAAAATCGGGTATCGGGATCTGCACTTCACCTTCGCCGTTGTCATCGAGCACAACAGGTTGGGCCTGCTGTGCCACGATAGTCACTTCAGTGACCGGCTTCTGTCCGCCGCGAGAAAGGGGGTCTTCATCACCGTCCCCCCCGAAACTTAAGCTGGCCAAGCGCCCTTTTCCCTCAATCAGATGACCATAAACATCATATTGGTCCACGCCGTAGCGCTTGCGCCCGAGAAATGCCTCGTAAGGATCGGGCGTTTTGAATTGAGTAATCGACAGCACGCCAGCATCCACGGCGGAGAGCAATAAATTAATACGATGCGGCACCGCTTTGCCCTCTACGCCTGCTTTTACCTTCACGGTCAGCATTTGATTTGGACGAATTTTTTGCGGCGCGCCGAGTTCAAGGCTCAGTTTTCGACCTTCAGTAACCAGCGGCAAATGCAGCAGCCCGACGGCGCGTTTCGGTGTCGATTGACGTTTTTTATCACCGGGACGCAGCACCAAGGCACTGAAATAGAGATCGTGTCGACGCCATTCGCTGTTTATCGGAACATCAACATCAATACCGGCCTCTGGCACATCAATTTCCTGCCACCACAGTGGACCTTCGCTGGACTCGACAAGCAAATAACCTTTACCCGCTGCCGGTGCCTGAATATGAATTTTTGCCCGCTCACCGGGCTGATAGGCCGGCTTATCGAGTTTTAACTTAACTTGGTCAGGGCGTACCGCATCGGTTCCGTCGGTATTGTCCTGCCAGCTGTAGCCCGCCCAGAAACGCAGGCTGCTGAGTTGGTGAGTTTGTGAGTCTTCCACCTCTATACGATAGGCACCAAATTCAACGGGGAAGCTGACTTTGGCAGAGCCGTCGGCAGCAATATCAACCTGCTGGCGCGTAAGCACCAAATCTTTTTTATCGTAGAGCGATTGCCAGCCGTCGCTTTCTGACCACTGCCAGTAATAGTCGCGGCGCTCACGCACCAGCCGCACCTCAATGCCTTTTGCCGCCATTTTTTGTCCGGCGGCATTGGCAAACACAATGTCAAAGTCGGCTTGGCTATTTTCATTTACCATCGCCTGAGACACCGTTTTATCCGTGCGATAATCGTAAACGTCCTGTTTTTGGAACAGTGGGCGAATACCTGGCAGTATTTCGGCAGGCCATACGGCCTGACTCACGCGGCGTGTTACCGGTCGACCGCCGGACTCCAGCAAACTGGCCTGCAAAATCACGGTCAGCGGCGAGTGAACATCGGCCCAGCTATTTTCAATGCTGACCTCACCTTTGCCCTCTTCGTCCAATGTCTGGTCAACGTCACTTAACGTTCTTGAAAGATTTTCTTCATTAATGGCTCCAAACTCGTAGTCAGGTAAAGCCGGAACCGCCTCACGCAGCGGCCTTAAATAGACTTGCCCTTGTAAACGGTTGCCCGCCGCCGGTGCGCCATACAGATACCGGCCCGTTACGTTGAAATCTACGGCTGCATCGATTGAAAGCGGTGCCTTACTGCCGTTTAGGTCGAGCGCCATACGCTCGGGTAGAAAGTCTTCGACTTTGAATTCGTAATAGCGTAGTTGGTTATCCCCCAGGTTAACACTGACCTTCCAGTCGCCGGTGGGTGCCTGATCGGGAATAGCATACTGGTATTGGTAGAGGCCATTTTGTGGCTGCCACATAAAGGTTCGTGCCACCTGGCCGTCAGGTTTGATCACCTGCGTTTTCACTGGCTGGGTGGCCACTGTTTTACCGTCAGCATCACGCAGCAGCGCATTGAGCAACAGCGTTTCACCCGGACGATATAAATCTCGCGGACCAAAAGCAAACAGCGTTTTGTTATACCCCTGCGGACCGGCAATATCGAATTCGGCGAGATCCAAAGCCGGTTCAGTCAGATTTATCAGACTGGTTTCTCCGCCGTGCTGAGCTAACAACAGCGCGGCTTTCGGGTCTTTGGTGAAGCGTGCGTGGCCTTGCGCGTCGGTTTTCCCTTGCGACAGCGTCCGACCTTTATTATCAAGCAGCAGCAGGTCAATATCCGCCAGCGGCGTACCGGCCTCTAATCCTTGGGTATAAATGTCATACTGCTGGCTGAAACTGTGCAGCGATACGCCAATATCACTGAGGGTAAACAGCGTGGCCGGATTGGTATAACTGTAATGTCCGGCCTGCTGCATCACGGCAAGATAAACGCCCGGCTGTTTGAGCGTCTCAATGCCGCCCAGCGGCAACAGCAAATGTTCACGGGTGTTAAGCTGTGGATTAAGTGCAAAGCGGCCGGTGTAAACTAAATCGGCCCGTTTTAACAGTGTGTCAGACTCCCAGGATGAAAGCGCACTGCGCGACTGCCAGTCGGCTAAAAACTCTGGCAACGCCTCGCTTTTAATTCTGAAAAAGTTAACGTCTACATTGTTGATATTCAGAGCAATAACCGGCAGGCCTTCGGCCAGTCGCGTTGGCAGCAGTGAGCCTTTGCTGGCAAAACCGACGCTAGGCTCAATGTTACGCGTGGTGATATTTTTTTGCTGTTCGCCGCCCAACTGCGCGCCATTAACGGCCTTAATACCCGCATCAACGGTGAGTACCAGCTTGCGGTCGGGCAACAAATGGCGAAAACGCAGCTCAGTCAGGCTCTCTGAAAGCTCCCAGGCACCGTCAGGCGTTCCACTTTTGGTATCCACCAAATGCACTAAAGAAGAGAAATTCTGCTCGGGGTCCAGCGGCACAGAAAAAGTCAGCACCAAGGCGCTGGCGCCGTCGAGCTGAAGTTCTGAGGCATCGAGCAACGAAAGAGGCTGTCCGGCGCTCTTTTTAGCGAGTGCTTCACGCTGTTGGCCGGTGAGACTGGCCGCGGGATGAGTGGGCTGCGCCGCCGTCGGGGCTGATGCCTTTTCAGCGGATTGGGCCTGCGCGGCAGGTTTTGGTGCCGGGTCTGTAGGTTTAGGGTTATCGCAGCCGCTAAGCCAAAGCACGGCCACTGCGAGCATCATTGCCTGCCAGCGCCTCGCGCCCCTGCGCATTCCCGAGCTTACAGACTCACGCATTTCCTTCTCCCTGATGATTATTGAAATGATGCAAACCCCCTCAATGCCGATGAACATGCGCCAGTGCGGGGTGAAATACAACTACATGTTTTGAAAAATTGCGTTACCGCAAGACGTAAAAATACACCAGAAGACATTTTTTGCCAGAATGATTGGAATGTATCTCGCAAAAAAGTGCTTAGAAAGCGAATAAATTGACGATTTGTAAAAACATAGATAAATTGTCAATTATGAAAAAAATGAAGCCTGACCTCCCGTCCAACCAAACTTTGCTGAACCAGCTTGAGCAGATAGCTCAAGGCATCGGCGCAACTTTTGCGCCCTTTTGCGAAGTCGTGGTTCACGACCTGCTCGACCCCAAACACTCTATATTGTCGATTCACAATAATCTTTCGGGCCGCCAGGTAGGTTCACCCACCACAGAGCTAGGTCTGGCGCGCATTGCCGACCCTGACTATCCGCAGGTCATCGCTAATTATGCCAATCGCTTTGCCGACGGTCGTCGAGCAAAAAGCACTTCAGTTGGCATTAAGGATGAACAGGGGCGCTATGTTGCAGCGCTGTGCATGAATGTCGATCTCAACCTTTTCGGACAAATGCAAAGCATGCTGGCGCAGTTCTGCCAGATGGATAATGTAGAAATCAAAGAAACGCTGGCCCCCGCCAACGCAGAAACTATCCGCGAGCATATCGACAAGTTTTCGGCCAGTCGCTCCAAGGCACCGCAGGCGCTTAAACCCGAGGATCGTCGAGCGCTGCTTGGCGAGCTAAAACAGGCGGGTTATTTAGAGGTACGCAAGGCTTTCAGCACGATTGCCCAGCACTTGGGCGTATCGAGGGCAACGTTATACAACGACATGAAATCCTGATTAACCGCCGTGCGCCTACTCGCACTCGCCGCCATTGTGTTACTGAAATCACAGAGGAAAAAATGATCACACTGCCTACTTATGATGATGTTGTGGCTGCCGCAAAAAGAATTGAAGGCTTTGCTCACAAAACGCCGGTGATGCAGTCAAGCATCCTCAATCACGCACTTGGGGCAGAAATCTTCTTCAAATGTGAAAACCTGCAGCGCATGGGCGCTTTCAAATTTCGTGGCGCTTTTAACTCACTGGCACAGCTTGATGAAGCCCAGCGCAAAAGAGGCGTTATTGCCTTCTCCTCTGGAAATCATGCGCAGGGCATTGCGCTTTCGGCCTCGCTATTAGGTATTCCCGCCACCATCGTGATGCCGCAGGATGCACCCAAGGCCAAGCGCGCAGCCACTGAGGGATACGGCGCCACTGTGGTGGAATACGACCGTTATACCCAAGACCGAGAAGCTATTACTGCAGCACTGGCCGAGAAACACGGTTACGCAGTGGTACCAGCCTATGATTATGCGCCGGTGATAGCCGGACAGGGTACGGCGGTGAAAGAGTTGATTGAAGAGGTTGGTGAACTGGATGCGCTGTTTATCCCTTTAGGCGGCGGCGGGCTGCTTGCTGGCTCTGCGCTGGCGGCTCGTGCGCTGTCTCCGAACTGCAAAATCTATGGTGTTGAACCCGAAGCCGGTAACGATGGCCAACAGTCACTGCGCAGCGGTTCAATCGTCACCATCAGCACGCCAAAAACCATTGCCGACGGTGCCCAAACTTCGGCGCTTGGCCACCATACGTTTGCGATAATCCAGCGTGACGTCACAGACATTCTTACCGCGACGGATGAACAGCTAGTTGAAAGCATGGCCTTTTTCGCCTCCAGAATGAAACTGGTCGTTGAGCCTACGGGCTGTCTTGGCCTGGCCGCAGTTAGAGCCTTGGCATCGTCGCTTAAAGGTAAACGCATCGGCGTTCTCATTAGCGGCGGCAATGTTGATCTCGATAACTTTAGCCGCCTGCTTGCGGCGCATGCCAAAGCGGGCGGCCATATATTATGAGATTTATTTCAGCGGCCCAATGCCTTTCGATTGTCACCCACAAGTTGGCATTCGATGCGATAAAAACCGCCCTTATTGCCGTCGCCTCTCCCCAAAGCACGCTGTTTCCGGTGTTGGTCGGCCACGGTTCAGATACCACTACCCGCTTTGGCGTGAAGTCGGCCACTCAGTCGGTAACAGAACCGCTAAGTGGATTAAAAATTGGCACCTACTGGCCGAAAAACAGTGAAAGAGGACTGCCGTGCCACAATTCTTATATTTTGCTGCTTAATGACCAAACGGGTGAGCTTCAAACAGTCATAGACGGTGGTAAGGTCAATGCCTATCGCACTGCCGCTGCCGACGCGGTGGCCGCCACTGTGCTTGCCCGAGCCGAGTCTGCGCAGTTGGCAATATTTGGCGCAGGCCATCAGGCCTATTACGAAGTTGATGCCCTGCTCGAACGCTTTCCGATTACCTCAGTACATATTGTGAATCGCGACCCGCAAAAAGCTGAAAACTTACGCCAACATTTGCTCACAAAAGGCGTAAACGCCACGCTGAGCGAGGCAGAAACAGCCTGCAAAGCGGCCGATATTATCGTTACCGCTACCGGCTCTACGTCGGCTCTGTTTCAGGCTGACTGGATAAAGCCTGGCACTCACATCGCCAGTATGGGGTCCGACGCCAAGGGTAAACAGGAGCTGCCTCCCGAACTGTTTACTCAGGCTCGTCTGTTTGCCGATTTGCCCGAACAGTCGTGCACCCTTGGTGAGTTTCAGCATATTAGCACGCTGCGTGAAGCGCCAAATATCACCGTCACGGCTATTGGTGAGGTGATTTTGGGGCAATCAGAGGGAAGAATGAACGCGAGTGATATCACGATTTTCGACAGTTCAGGCGTTGCGCTCCAGGATTTATATATTGCCGCCGCAATCGTTGCCGCACTGGACGACGTCGGTGCTTAATAAAACTTATTGCACTCGCGATAATGAACACAACTTTTCAGGTTACTAATATGAAAGATAAAAACCCAATTTCCGGTGCGAGCATTCTCGAGCGGGAAACGCCTTTTCTCCTGCTAAACCGCGATAAGCTTGAACGCAACGTCGCCCGCCTGCGTGAGCACACTGACCGGCTGGGCGTCCCCCTACGGCCACATCTTAAAACGGTTAAATCCGTTGAGGCCGCGCGTTTGATCCTCACTAACGGAAAGGGTCCAGCAACCGTTTCAACGCTGAAGGAGGCTGAAGTTTTTTCTGCCGCCGGATGCAAAGACCTGATTTACGCCGTGGGCATCGCGCCTCAAAAACTGGCAAGAGTTATCGCTCTGCTCAACGACGGCACTGACATCAGCGTCATTTTAGACAGTCTTGAACAAGCCCGTGCCGTGGTCGAAGCATCACGTCAATTTGGGGTAAAAATTCCGGCTTTAATCGAAATCGACAGTGATGGGCACCGCAGCGGCGTGGTTCCCGGTGATAACTTACTGATTGAGATTGGTAAAATTTTGCATAATGAAGGCGCTGAGCTGCGCGGCATTATTACCCACGCCGGTGAGTCGTATCACTGCAAAAGTATGCAGGCTCATCAGGCAATGGCAGAAAAAGAACGTGCTGCCGCCGTAGCCTGCGCCGAAGCCCTGCGTGGTGCCGGATTGCCCAGCCCGGTAGTGAGCGTGGGATCTACGCCTACGGCACATTTTAGTCAGGACTTGACCGGTGTTACTGAAGTTCGTGCGGGAGTATTTACCCTTTTTGACTTGGTTATGACCGGCGCTGGCGTCTGCCACACAGCAGATATTGCGCTGTCGGTGGTGGCCACGGTGATTGGCCACCAGCGGCAAAAAGGCTGGATCATGGTTGACGCCGGTTGGATGGCGATGTCGCGTGACCGTGGCACCGCATCACAGGCGGTCGATCAGCGCTACGGCATTGTCTGTGACATGTCGGGTGAGCCGCTGGAAGATTTGGTAATGATTGATGTCAATCAGGAGCACGGAATCTTGGCACTAAGAGCGGGAAGTCAGCAAACGCTGCCAGACTTGCCCTACGGCAGCCGCGTAAGAATACTGCCCAATCATGCCTGCGCCACGGTAAGTCAGCATGCGGAGTTTGCCGTCGTCAGGGACGGCAGCGAAAAAATTGAAGCACAGTGGCCAATTATTCACGGCTGGTAGCGAGTCAAACCTGTAAAAAAGGCCGCAAAAGCGGCCCTTGATTTAACGCATCGAAAGTTTAATACATCGAATTCAGAAACAAGCGGCTCACGCCTCTGCGACTAGGCTTTCCCGGATGAAGGGATAATATTACGCAGCCAACTGCCCCATTTGCGCTGATAAAAAGGCTGAGTATGGCTGACCAAATAATGGCTTAGCCCCCTCTCCTTCTCGTTGACGATGCAGAAATCGACCGGCTTATCGTCGGGCGACGTTTCACTGGCCACGTTTCCTGCCTCACGGATCAGGGCATCAACTTCTGAATCAGTGCCGTCGGCTTCGATCCCCACCAGCAGATTTGGCTCAGGATCCACGGTTTTGTCGTGGATTAGCGCCAAAAATGCGCGGCGAACCGGTTTTTTCTGGCTGAACAGCGTAGTCAAGGCGTCAACCATTGCCGAAGGATACGCCTCCGGTTGGCCAATCAGCAGCTGACTTTCGGCGTCGAGCACCAGTTCGGTTGGCACAGCAAGGCCACCGGTATTTAGCAGCATGGTGATTTCGCTGGGATAAAGCTCTTTACCAAACTCGGACTTCGGGTTGAGAAACAGCTCCTCACCCTGTGTCATCTCAAACAAAACGCGCGATGGAAGAGCAACAAACGACTGCTCGTGCTCACTCTCCCCTGCGGCGGCCCGCTCAAGCACCTCAACAGAAGAGAAGAAAGGAATAATCGAGCTGCCGTCCTGCTTTTCCCAATGCAGTAAATTCAGTTCGCTACCGGCGGTTATTTCCGTCAGATTGTCGGCGTTTTGCTGGCCGGCATCGCCTAAAACCCACACCGTAGACTCGAGCAACGCCTGATAAAATGCCGGGCGATAGGCCGCTTGCGTCACTGAAAGACGCAGCAAACGCTCAAGCTCATTTTCATCCTGCTGCGGCGCAGCAGGAATATCATGCGGAACGCTCATGCTTATTTCGCTTTTGCTAACAGCAGGTTAGCCACGGTACGAACGCCAACGCCGGTGGCACCGGCAGACCATTGGTCAGCGGCACTTTTGCGGTAGGTAGCAGAGCAGTCGATGTGCAGCCAGCCTTTTTTGTAGTCTTTCACAAAATGAGACAAGAACGCAGCGGCCGTGCTGGCACCCGCGCCGTAGGCTGGGCCTGCAATATTATTCAACTCTGCAAAGTTGGAAGGCAGTTGGCTGCGGTGGAACTCGGCCAGCGGCAAACGCCAGAAAGGCTCGTGCTCGGCGGCAGCGCTGGTCAGCAGCTCGGCGGCCAATGCATCGTCAAAGCTGAACAGTGCATGGTAGTCATTGCCCAATGCGGTTTTAGCCGCGCCGGTCAACGTGGCGGCATCAATCAGCAATTCAGGATGGTGTTTGGCAGCGTCGATCAGGCCGTCGGCCAGCACTAAGCGGCCCTCAGCGTCGGTGTTCATGACTTCAACAGTTTTACCATTGCGATAGCGGATGATATCGCCAAGTTTCAATGCGTTGCCGCTTACCATATTGTCTGCACAGCACAGGTAAAGTTTAACGCGCTTATTTAAACCGCCCGCAGCAGCTAATGCCAAAGCACCGGTCAGAGTGGCTGCACCGCCCATATCGGCCTTCATAGAATCCATAGAGCCGCTGGGTTTAAGGCTATAACCGCCAGTATCGAAGGTAATACCTTTGCCGACCAGACAGGCAAATACCGGTGCATCAGGATTACCGGTTGGGTTGTAATCGAGCGACAACAATACCGGTGGACGATCGGAGCCGCGACCCACGGTATAGAGGCCGTTGTACTCTTTTTCGCGCAGCTCATCGCCTTTGGTAATGCGGTAAGTGATGGAATCGCCATACTCACACAGTAAATCGACAGCGCTGCGAGCCAGTTTTTCAGGGCTCAAGTCTTCTGCCGGTTTGTTAATGGTGTCGCGAACCCAGTCAATGATCTTCAGACGCTGTTGCAGCACCTTGGCGTCAGCTTCTGACAGTTGCGCCCATTCAACGCTGCGGGTGCCTTTCGGGCCGCGGAAGCCTTGCCAGAATGCCCAGCTGTTTTCGAGATTCCAGCCTTCGCCAGCCAGTTTAACCTTCTTCACGCCCTGTCCGTCGATGCGGCGCCCGGCGCGTGAAATGGAAGACAACGTATCTTCAGCCGAAAAATGAACGGTAATACCCG
This sequence comes from Rouxiella sp. S1S-2, assembly GCF_009208105.1. Classification (NCBI taxonomy): domain Bacteria; kingdom Pseudomonadati; phylum Pseudomonadota; class Gammaproteobacteria; order Enterobacterales; family Yersiniaceae; genus Rouxiella; species Rouxiella sp. S1S-2. The sequence goes on along the minus strand of NZ_WFKL01000001.1, from coordinate 1,410,727 downwards.
CAGAATCCGTGCTCAGCAGGGCTTTTTCACCCCAACGCGCGTCGGCCGATTTTGAAGACAGCAGGACGGGCATTACATCGGTAGTCGTAGCTTCGGTGGTCATTAAAACACTCCAAATTCTTCTAAGTTGATCTTCAATGATTAGCGTTAGATAGCTCACGCAGGCGGCTTATTGATTTACCGATAAGCGAAATACTGTAGTCGATCTCTTCTTCTGTCGTGAAGCGCCCCACGGAAAATCGTAGAGAACTGTGCGCCAGCTCGTCATTGATGCCGAGCGCCTTCAACACATAGGAAGGTTCCAGGCTGGCCGAAGTACAGGCCGAACCTGAAGATACGGCGAGATCTTTTAGGGTCATAATTAACGATTCCCCGTCAACATTGGCGAAGCTGACGTTGAGAATATTGGGCGCAGTGTGCCCTTCACATCCGTTAAGAAACACGTCTTTTATCTGACGAATACCTTGCCACAGGCGATCACGCAGCTGAGACAAACGCAGCGCTTCGTCCGACATTTCGAGCTTGGCAATGCGGTACGCCTCGCCCATTCCAACAATTTGATGAACGGGCAACGTCCCCGAACGCATACCGCGCTCGTGTCCACCGCCGTGGATCTGTGCGTCAATGCGCACGCGCGGTTTACGGCTGACATACAACGCGCCTATGCCTTTCGGACCATAGATTTTATGCGCTGAAAATGACATAAGATCGATTTTTAACTCGGCAAGATCGACCGGAATTTTGCCCACGCTCTGTGTAGCATCAACGTGGAACAGAATATCGCGGCTGCGGCACATTTCACCGATTGCGGCGATGTCCTGAATGACGCCAATCTCATTATTAACATGCATCACCGACACTAAAACGGTGTCTGTGCGTAACGCCTGCTCCAACTGCTGTAAATCGAGCAGCCCATCGGGTTGAGGGTTCAAATACGTGACCTCAAAGCCTTCTTTTTCCAGCTGCTCGCAGGTATCTAGCACCGCTTTATGCTCGGTAGTCAGCGTAATAATGTGGCGGCCTTTGTGCTGGTTAGCCAGCGCCGCACCTTTAATGGCCAGATTATCTGACTCTGTCGCGCCTGAGGTGAAAATCACCTCACGGGAGTCGGCGTTGATAAGCTCGGCAATATTGTTACGCGCTACGTCAACCGCCTCTTCCGCCTGCCAGCCAAAACGGTGGGAGCGCGAAGCAGGATTACCGAAAGTACCGTCCAGCGTTAAACACTGCATCATCTTTTCGGCTACGCGTGGGTCAACCGGCGTAGTGGCCGAATAATCCAGATAAATCGGTAATTTCATGGCAAGAGTGCTCCGTACTGCGCGTTCTAAGACGAACGTGACAATTTATTATTGGGACTAGTTTAAAACGGCTTTACTGCAGGTTAAAAGGGAAATCATGCCATACGAGGGATAGAGAGCAGAATATGTTTATCCAACCTTATTCTGCCGCTGAATAATGCATAAAAAAACCGGGCAACAAGGTTGCAATGACGCGGAGTCGTTGCCCTCATTCTACCCGGTTTCTACTGCGCCAGACTTGCTGGCGCGATGACGCTGAACGGTATTAGGCGCGCAGATTCACATTGATGGTTTCTTGTGGACGACCGTTCGGCATGCGGCGCACGTCGTTATTCTGACGGTCAGCCACTTCCAGCACGTCTTGGTTATTAACCAGTTCGCCGATGGTGATGTCGTTAAGGAAGTCGGTAATGCGCTCGCTCAGGTCACGCCACAGAGTGTGGGTCAGGCAACGTTCACCGCCCTGGCAACCTTCTTTACCCTGACAACGTGTCGCGTCAACAGATTCGTCAACCGCAGTAATCACTGCACCCACGGAGATTTCAACCGCGTCACGACCTAACAAATAACCGCCGCCTGGACCACGGACGCTGGCAACCAGCTCGTGTTTGCGCAGACGAGAGAACAGCTGCTCCAGATACGAAAGAGAGATGCCCTGGCGTTCAGAGATGTCTGCTAAAGGCACGGGGCCTTCCTGGGAATGCAGTGCTACGTCAAGCATTGCAGTAACAGCATAACGGCCTTTAGATGTCAGTCTCATAACATGATTACCTGTCAGTGAAATTCAAAAATATCAATGGGGGGACAACATGAAAATGAGTCTGACATTCCCGACTAATTTAGTCAACTATTTAACCTAGTAATTTACTCAAGTATTACATGCGCAGTTTAAAGGGGTATTTTCCCTTTAATCAGTTGGCATGTAACACTTTGATAAATAACTTTATAACAGACTTTATAGGCCTATTCTTTTTCGTTATCACTCTTCTCAACAGAGCTTAGAATACCGCGAAGGATGTTAAGTTCTTGCGCTTCAGGATGCGCACGAGTGAATAAACGACGCAGTCTACTCATCACCTGACCCGGATGTTGCTTGCGAATAAACCCGACTTTTAGCAGCACTTGCTCAAGATGTACGTAGAAACGTTCGAGGTCATCAATCAGCGGATAAGGCGTTGCTTCCTGCTCGGTCTGCGGCTTGGCGGCTTCAAGCTGGCTCAGCCAGGCAACGCGCACTTCATAGGCAATTAGCTGCACCGCCATCGCCAGATTCAGCGAGCTGTATTCTGGGTTAGCAGGAATACACACATGATAATTGCACTTTTGTAGCTCTTCATTGGTTAAGCCGACGCGTTCACGACCAAACACCAGTGCGACCGGTGAAGAGGCTGACGTTTTAGCACTCAACTCGCCGCATTCACGTGGCTCAAGCATTGGCCAAGGCAAAGTGCGTGAACGCGCACTGGTACCAATGACCAGGCTGCAGCCTGCAAGGGCTTCATCGAGCGTGTCGACGATGGTGGCATTACCAATCACGTCGCTGGCACCCGCTGACATCGAAATAGCCTGCGAGTCAGGTTTAACGAGTGGATTGACCAGATAAAGGTTGGATAACCCCATGGTTTTCATAGCGCGGGCGGTGGAGCCCATATTCCCGGTATGGGAAGTTTCAACCAGGACAATACGAATGTTGTGTAGCATACGAACTCTGAGCGTTGCGGAAAATCGCAACAGTTTATCACAAACCAGGGCGACGTCATGATTTAGCGGGTACCCTATGAGTGAAACTTGCCAAAGTCATTGGCGTTTACAATAACTATTGCTATACTGCGCGCCGTTTCCCGTTCTTTAACATCCTAGTTGGAAGATATCCATGCATCCGATGCTCACCATCGCCGTGCGCGCTGCGCGCAAGGCCGGTAACCTGATTGCCAAACATTACGAAACGCCAGACTCTGTAGAAGCAACTCAGAAAGGCACTAACGATTTTGTCACTAACGTAGATCGCGATGCAGAGAGCATGATCATCGACGTTATTCGCAAGTCATACCCTAAACACACCATCATCGGCGAAGAATGTGGTGAGTTAGAAGGTGAAGACAAAGACGTACAATGGATTATCGACCCACTGGATGGCACCACCAACTTTGTTAAACGTTTCCCTCATTTTGCTGTTTCTATCGCTGTGCGCATTAAAGGCCGCACCGAAGTTGCCGTAGTCTATGACCCAATGCGTAACGAACTGTTCACCGCTACCCGTGGTCAAGGCGCACAGCTGAACGGCTACCGCCTGCGCGGCACCAACGCGAAAGACCTCGACGGCACCATTCTGGCGACCGGTTTCCCCTTCAAAGTCAAACAGCACGCCACCAGCTACATCAATGTAGTGGGCAAACTGTTCACCCAATGTGCAGACTTCCGTCGCACCGGTTCTGCTGCACTTGACCTGGCCTACGTTGCCGCCGGTCGCGTTGACGGTTTCTTTGAAATCGGTTTGAAACCTTGGGACTTCGCCGGTGGCGAACTGATGGTTCGTGAATCTGGCGGCGTGGTTACTGACTTCGTTGGTGGGCACAATCATTACTCTTCTGGTAACGTTGTTGCCGGTAACCCACGCGTAGTTAAAGGTATTCTGACTGCCATGCGTGATGAACTGCATGACGCTCTGAAGCGTTAATCAGTTAAAGATCTGCAAATAAAAAAGGATGCCTCGGCGTCCTTTTTTATTGTACTTTAGTGCCCGAACGGCCCCATTCCTCCGCCAAAAGCAGAAGCGCTGCTTTGATAAAGAATCATACCTGCCCCCAATAAGACCAGCCCTCCGGTTAAAGAAAGCAGTGAAAAGGTAAGCTGAGCCCAGATTGACGGCGTTCGATTGACGCTGAGCCTCACCGCCAGTTCGCGGCTGTAAAACACCAAAAAACCCACCAATGAAACGGTAAGTGAAGTACCAAGCGCCATCACCAACGCAGAAAGCACGCCCCAGGCATATACACCGATCACCTTGGAAAACAGCAGCACCATAATTGCCCCAGAACAGGGCCTGAGTCCCATAGCCAACACGACGGCAATCTGCGTGCGCCAGTCTTTACCCGCTTGCAATTGGCGATCGTCGGGAACGTGCTGATGGCCGCAGCCGCAGTTTTCATGATGCTGGTGGCCTTCGATAATGGGGCTGATACGCTGGATATTCATGCCGTATGAATGAGGTTTGCCCGAAGACCGTGACTTTTTTATCTGCCGAATACCCTGCTTTATCGCGCGCCAGCAAAGAATAACGCCCAACAGCATGACGAGAATAAAGCTGCCCTTCTCCATCCAAAAACTGCTTTGATGAAGCTGGCGTGATGAAAGCTGAAATACCCCCAGTACCAGCGTAACCAGCAATATCGCCACCAGCCCCTGTACTACGGCGGAGGCAAAAGTCAGCCGCAGGCTCGTTTTCAATCGTGAGGGATGGGTGGCGAGATAAGTAGTAATCACCACTTTGCCGTGCCCCGGCCCCACTGCGTGAACCACGCCATAAATAAGACTAAACAGCGTGAGGCTGAGACCGGCCTGCGCAGGATGCGTGCTGACCTGCTGCAAGATAGCGGCCAACTGCTGATGCAGGTCACGCTGCCAGATAATGCTGCTTAATAAAATTCTCGGCCAGTAATGCCAGATAGCCGCGCAGGCCGTTGCCAACAGCAGTAAAAAAATGACCAAAGGCCAGAGGGACAAGGCGCCTCGCCAATTTGAGGTGCCTGACTGAGATAACGGCGAGATATCTTTTACTGACATTGTAGCGTCACCTTTTGAGCAAATTGCTGGCCTAAATCCATGTCTTCCGGCGGTGCATCGGCTTTATCAAGCGATAAGGCATAGGCCTGCAGCGACGAATTGGGCGCAGGGGTAAATAAAGAAAGCTTACAGCTGGCCTGCGCATCGGCTGGAAGATGCAGCGCTTGCGCATCTTTATAGGTCATATCAACGAAATAACTGGGATCGAAGGTCGAAATAATCAGCGGTTTCCCGGCCAGTGCGGCAGGTTCTGCCAGTGGAATAACAAATTCCAGTACGGCTTTATTCGCGCTCCGTGAAAGCTGATACTCACTGGGCAGACGCATGTATCGCACAGGTTTGCCGTCGCGATAAACGTCGGTGAAATAGTGCTGCGCCATGACCCGCGCCATCACTTCTGCCGCCAGCTTCTTCCACACTTCTGAACCCGGCGCAGCCTTACCTGCGTCATAAAGCAGATCGGCAGAGGTAATCTCGTCCATAGTCCAGACCATTTTAAGGCCCACCAGCGCACTGCCCTTGGTGACCAACGTCGTTTGCATGTCGATAAAACTGTGTGGGTGAGCCAGCGCTGGAGCGGACATTCCCCCTAGCAGCGCAATACCCAGCAGCAGGCAGCCTCTCTTAAAAGCGGCATAAGCCGTCATCGGGCGCGGTTTTATTCTTTCCAAAAGTGTGTCCGAAAGCGAATAATTGACAATATTTGTTATAAAGTAACATCTTAAAACAAATCTATTAACCCAATCACCCTAAATAACTGTGATCTGAGTTGTAAGCCGGTGTAAAACCCCGATCGGCAGCACATTGAAGTACCTATGATTTGCTATGCTATCCTAAGAATTTTCAACATAATGAATACGGAAGGTGATATGAGCCTGGACACCTCCCCTGTGCCTGAGCTCTCCGCTCAACAACGACGCTGCAATCTTTTGTTGATGTTGTATGCGCCGTTAGAAGCGGTGCAACTGGAGAACGTGAATCAACTCAATGGCGTAGATCTCCCTACCACGCAAAAAGATATTGTGCAGCTTTGCGAAGAAGTTCAGCGCCTGCATCGGCTGAGTATTTCCGTATCTGATCAACTGCACTGTCATCTTGGTGGCAGCCTTCTGGATAAAAGGATCTGTTTGATCAACGGACTGCGACGGGCAATCAGAAGCAGTCCTGAGTTTATTCACCAATATTTCGCCCCACTGTTAGCACAAAAGCTCAGCCAAAAACCCGATGTTGACTACCTTCATTATCAGCAGCAGTTTCCACGTCTGATCGCGCGCCTGTCGCAATTGCTCAATCGCGAGTTCAGTGCACGCGACGAGCAATTTTTGCAGCTCTACTTTCAACTCTGTCTGTGGCAAAACATTGTGCCTACTGAGTTAGCTTTCACCGATGTACAGCGGCAATGGCTGCACGATAAACCTGAATATGCCGCCGCAACGCTCATCTTCGACAAGCTGCAAACGCTGAGTGAAGCCAGCATCGCCGAGTGTGAACGGGACTTTTTTGCCCTTCTGCTGACGTTAATAAAAAATCACAGCTACGACAGCTCAGGCTCAGTGGAGGATTTAAAGCTGATGCGTCAGGTTGAAGAGCTGGTGGCCAATTTTCAGGACGTATCCGGCATGACCTTCAGCAGCTATGAGGGATTGATAAGCCAGCTTTTCGCCCATCTTGGCCCGGCCATTGAGCGCTGCCGTTTCGATATTACGGTAGACAGCCAGCTGCAAGATGAAGTTAACCGCATGTATCCCCGCCTGATGCGCACCACGCACGATGCGCTGCAGGGATTCAAAACCGCCTATAGCATTAACTTTTCATCCGAAGAAGTGGGGCTGGTGGCGGTGATTTTTGGTGCCTGGCTCATGCAGGGCAATGCGTTGCAGGAGAAACAAATTTTACTGCTGACGCACTCGAATCCTGCTTTGGAGCAGGCGGTAGAGCAGCAGATTCGCGAAGCGACGCTGATGCCGCTAAACATAAAATATCAAACGTTGAACGAATTTCACCAGCAGGGCGCGCCGAGCGGCGTTTCGATGATAGTCACCCCGTACGCGACCCAAACTATCGATGCCGATCCGCTAATTATCTACACCCAACTTCCTCTCACCAAAGAAGAAAGAAAAAGAATTCGCTCATTGTTAGAAGCACAGTAATTCGTTGCACGCATTGTGTGACCTAGCGCAATTTATCTGTCGGCTCTTCCCATAGACTGATTTTTTACTCATGGAAAGAGCCGAATAAAATGCCACATAATGCAATTCAGAACACAACACATAAAAATATCAATACCATTTCGGCGAGGCTGAGGGAGACGGATAGTTCTTTGCATCCAGAACCGTCGTCGTCACGTCTTGCTGCCCATCATATTAGCAATAGCCATCAACAACCGCATAGTCAGTATGTTCCGACAAAGGCTGATCAATTATCAAATTCAAATTATCAAAAACCCCCTCTCGAATGCGTTATCAAAAGAACGCTCTGCGGATTAATTGGAAAATTTAAAATTTCCCAACAAATAATGAAAAATGAAATACTGGCGCTGCCCATGATAATTTCGGAGGAACATAAAAAATTTATTAATCAGAAAGCGGCGAACTATGCATCCGCATGCGGTTTGAATGAAAGTTATGAGATTGACTATGAAAGTTCAGACTCAGAATCTATCGCGCAAACCACGCGTTATACACCCGATCAAACAGCGACCTTTGATACGGCAAAAAGAAAAGCTTTCTCACCCGACCTTATTGAGATTCAATCAATCACCGGTGAGTTTACTCCTGTTAAGTTGACTTCGGGTCAATCGTTAAAAGAGAGGTGGGCTATGGCTAAAGGCTTGGTGAGTTTTCTAAAAAAATCAACAGATGAAGGACATCTATACCGAGAACCTTTCGAAACATTTAAATTTTTCAACGAAAATCATTTGGAACAAAACCACAAATCTGGAGAAATCAGGTTCTCATTGAAAGGTTATATTTTAAATTGCATGCTAGATAAATATAACCCTTTTGGTAGATCAACGGAAATTACTCATGATATAAAATACGGTGCTGATTTTATCAAGAATGAATATTTGACATATCGCTTTGCTCCAGAGATATTTAGCTCATATCCGAAACTTGATAAAGCGATTATTTATTCTTTATCAATAACGCTAGCTGAAATCTTGACCATTGATATCAACGATATAAAGGACGAATTTTCGGTAAAAATAAGCAATCTGCTTGCAGATATGCAACACACTTTTCGCAAAGCAAGACCCGATTTTGAACTTGTGTATAGAGAGTTTTTAGCTCTAAGTGAACAGATGGAGCATGAGATAAAACAAGAAAGCCAGGGCTATGAGTCCCCATTTTTAAACTATTTTAAAAAAAATATCGCGAAGCAATAAGTTAACAGATAAAAAAGTGGGTATAAAAAAACCACGTCCAGGGACGTGGTTTTTTTATACCGCAAAGTCGAGATTATGCGTACACAGGGAAGCGTGCGCAGATATCCAGGACTTTTTGCTTAACGCGTTCGATGGTCGCTTCATCGTTCAGGTTGTCAAGAACGTCGCAGATCCAGCCTGCCAGTTCACGCACTTCTGCTTCTTTGAAGCCGCGACGAGTAACAGCAGGCGTACCGATACGCACGCCAGAGGTCACGAACGGGCTCTTTGGATCGTTAGGTACGCTGTTTTTGTTAACAGTAATGTTTGCGCGACCCAGTGCAGCATCGGCTTCTTTACCGGTCAGGCCTTTCTCAACCAGGTCTAGCAGGAACAGGTGGTTATGAGTACCGCCAGAAACGACTTTGTAACCGCGCTCAAGCACCACTTCAACCATGGCTTTCGCGTTGATGGCAACCTGCTGCTGGTAAGCCTTGAACTCAGGCTCCATCGCTTCTTTCAGCGCAACAGCTTTACCGGCGATCACGTGCATCAATGGACCGCCCTGACCACCTGGGAACACCGCAGAGTTCAGTTTTTTGTACAGGTCTTCGTCGCCGCCTTTAGCCAGGATCAGGCCACCGCGTGGACCTGCCAGGGTTTTGTGCGTAGTAGTGGTAACGATGTGAGCATGTGGAACCGGGTTAGGGTAAACGCCTGCCGCAATCAGACCGGCTACGTGAGCCATATCAACGAAGAACCATGCGTCGATGCTGTCTGCGATTTCACGCATTTTTGCCCAGTCAACCACGCCGGAGAATGCAGAGAAGCCACCGATGATCATTTTCGGCTTGTATTTCTCAGCCTGACGCGCCAGATCTTCGTAATCGATTTTTCCGGTTTCGTCGATGCCATAAGGCACCACGTTGTAGAGCTTGCCAGACAGGTTAACCGGAGAACCGTGAGTCAGGTGACCACCGTGCGCCAGGTTCATCCCCAAAATGGTATCGCCTGGTTGCAGCAGAGCAGTGTAAACCGCGAAGTTAGCCTGTGAGCCGGAGTGGGGTTGAACGTTTGCGTAATCAGCACCGAACAACTCTTTTGCACGGTCGATAGCCAATTGCTCAACGATGTCAACGTATTCACAGCCGCCGTAGTAACGCTTGCCAGGATAGCCTTCGGCATATTTGTTGGTCAGTTGAGAACCCTGAGCCTGCATAACGCGCGGGCTGGTGTAGTTTTCTGACGCAATCAGCTCGATATGCTCTTCCTGACGTACGACTTCCTGCTCCATTGCATGCCACAGTTCGGCATCATAATCGGCAATGTTCATTTCACGCTTTAACATCTGCATCTCCTGACTCAACAAACTTTAATAAGCCCCTAACGGGTTCTGGCGCACAGTGTAAACTGTTTCGCCCCCGTTGGCATAGTCTCAGTAACAGGTTTTTAAGCAAACGATTGGCTACCCGTGGCACAAGGCTTTGATCTGCTATAGACATTCCCAGCTCAAGCGACTTTTCTTCACTCTTGCATGCAAATTTTTCAGCTTTGTGAGCCCGCACGCAACGATCTGCTTTTCCTTTGAAAAGATAAGGGTATTTACAAACTGAGCCGCTGGCTATAACATGCATTTAAAATACATGTTATAGCCGTTGTCAAAATTACCGGGCCGTGTCCCACAGGAGCTCTCCATGCTAGACAGTCAAACTATTGCCATCGTCAAATCCACTATTCCAGTTCTTTCCGCTACCGGACCTCGATTAACCGCCCACTTTTACGATCGCCTGTTCGAGCACAATCCTGAGCTAAAAGACACGTTTAACATGAATAATCAGCGCAACGGGGACCAGCGTCAGGCGCTATTTGATGCCATTTGTGCCTATGCCGCCAATATTGAAAACCTCGCTGCCCTGCTTCCTGCGGTTGAACGGATTGCCCAAAAACACACCAGTCTTAATATTCGCCCCGAGCAGTATCAGGTGGTCGGCGAACATTTGCTGGCAACCCTTGACGAGCTGCTGAGTCCGGGACAAGAGGTGCTTGACGCCTGGGGTAAAGCCTACGGCGTGCTGGCTAATGTGTTTATACAGCGTGAATCTGCTATTTATCAAAGCAGCGAAAATCAGGTGGGTGGATGGCAAGGGACGCGTGCGTTTCGTATCAAAGAGAAGCAGCAGCAAAGCTCGCTGATTACCAGTTTTGAGCTTGAGCCGGTCGATAATCAGCCGATTGCAGATTTTAAAGCCGGGCAATATCTCGCTGTTTACTTAAGCAAGGCGCAGTTGAACAGCGCAAAACGTGAGAATCAGGAAATTCGCCAATACTCGCTCACGCAGGCGCCTAATGGCAAAACATACCGCATTGCGGTGAAACGCGAAGCGCTGGGCACGGTATCGAACTATCTGCACCAGCGGGCAAAGATCGGTGACACGCTTTACCTGGCACCGCCTCACGGTGAATTTTATCTCGACGTCACGCCACAAACGCCGGTGGCGCTTATTTCCGGCGGCGTAGGTCAAACGCCGATGCTGGCGATGCTCAATCAGTTGGCGGCGCAGAAGCATCCGGCTACAGTGCAATGGATACATGCGGCGGAAAATAAACAGGTGCACGCCTTTGCCGACGAAGTTAACGCACTCAAGGCCACACTGCCGCGGCTGCAAACACAGGTCTGGTATCAGCACCCGAATGTGCTCGATTTACCGGGGGAGGATTATCAATATCAGGGACTGCTGGATTTAAGCGCTATCAAAACTGACCTGGCTGCCGATGGGATGCAGTTTTACCTGTGTGGACCGGTTGGTTTTATGCAGTTTGCCGCGCGCCAGCTGCTAGAGCTAGGTATTGAAGAAGCCAACATTCACTACGAATGCTTTGGCCCGCATAAGGTTATATAAAGAAAGGTAAGGCTTTGCGCAGGAACGCAAAACCGATAACGGCAGATGATAAAGTAGGTGCGGGCCGGTAAAATGCCAACTAGCCCGCAAAGAGTGCTTAGATAGCCTCTTCGTCCTCTTCACCGGTACGAATACGCACAACGCGCGCCACGTCAAAGACGAAGATTTTGCCGTCGCCGATTTTGCCAGTTTGCGCAGTGGTCATAATGGTTTCTACGCAGGTATCCACGATATCGTCAGCCACAACGATTTCGATTTTTACCTTAGGCAGAAAATCCACCATATACTCTGCACCACGGTACAGTTCAGTGTGGCCCTTCTGACGACCAAAGCCTTTAACTTCAGTCACCGTCATCCCGGTAATCCCTACTTCAGCCAACGCTTCACGTACGTCATCAAGCTTGAAAGGTTTAATAATTGCGTCAATTTTTTTCATGGCAGGCCCTTTTATCATTCGTATGTCGGTGCTTTTTATCGGCAGCGGCAAGATTTAATTCTTTGCTTTTGGGTGCCAACGGCACCGGCAGGCGCATAAAGTATCATATCCCCGTCATGCTTAAAACGCAGCGAAATAACGGCAATCAATTTTTAAGACTCTTTAAAGTCGTTGGCTTCGAGTTCATGTCTTGAAAGCAGCTTATAGAACTCGGTTCGGTTGCGCCCGGCTATTCTCGCCGCCTGTGTCACATTGCCGCGTGTAATTTGTAAAAGCTTACGTAAATAGTGCAGCTCGAAGGTATTACGAGCTTCGACGAAGGTCGGCAGCGCCGTGTTTTCGCCTTCAAGCGCCTGTTCAACCAGCGCCTCGCTGATAACCGGTGCTGAGGTCAACGCCACGCACTGCTCTATTACGTTAACCAACTGGCGCACGTTGCCCGGCCAGCTCGCGGCCATCAGCCGCTTCATGGCATCAGTTGAAAAACTCCTGACAAACGGCTTATGCCGCTGCGCCGCTGCGCGCAGCAGATGATTGGCCAAAAGCGGAATATCTTCCGCACGTTCGTTAAGCGCCGGTAGCTTGAGGTTAACCACGTTCAGTCGATAGAACAGATCCTCACGAAACTCACCCTTCTCCATCGCTTTCGGCAAATCGCGGTGGGTGGCGGAAATAATGCGCACATTCACGTCGAGGTCGTGGTTACTGCCCAACGGCCGCACCTTGCGCTCCTGCAATACGCGCAGCAGCTTAACCTGCAGAGAGAGCGGCATGTCGCCTATTTCATCAAGAAACAGCGTGCCGCCATCGGCCGCCTGAAACAGGCCTTCGCGACTGCTCACCGCGCCAGTAAACGCGCCTTTCGCGTGGCCAAACAGTTCGGACTCCAGCAGTTGCTCGGGTAATGCACCGCAGTTTATGGCAATAAAAGCCTTTTTACCCCGCGGGCTGGTGCGGTGAATTGCCTGCGCCAGCACCTCTTTACCTGTGCCGCTTTGGCCATTAATCAGCAGGCTAACGTCGGACTGCGCCACCATTTTGGCCTGCTCTAACAGACGCAGCATAACGGGGCTACGCGTGACAATCTGCTCGCGCCAGCTTTCATCACCGGCGGGGGCAGACTGCGCCAGCGCTTCGTCAATCGCTTTGTACAGGGCATCGCGGTCAACCGGCTTGGTCAAAAAGCCGAACACGCCCTGCTGAGTGGCGGCCACAGCATCGGGAATAGAACCGTGAGCGGTTAGAATAATCACCGGCATACCGGGCTGATGCTTCTGAATCTCGGCGAACAGCGCCATGCCGTCCATTTCGTCCATCCGCAGGTCGCTGAGCACCAAATCGACACGCTCGCGGCGCAGCAGCTTTAACGCCTCTTCACCGCTGCCCGCCGTAGTGACCTGAAAACCTTCGCTTGAAAGGCGCATCCCGAGCAATTTCAACAGGCTGGGATCGTCATCTACCAGCAGCAAGCTGGCATTTCTCCGTGCGGTCATTTGTCTCCCGTCGATTTTAACTGTAGGCCTTTGGGCGGTACGTAGGTGTCTTTAGCCTGAACGTTGCTACCGGTACTGCTTCGGCCGGTTGACGCTGGCGTCGCGTCGCCGTCAGGTATTTCACCCTGTAGTTGCTTGCGCGAAGAGAGCTGTCGCTCGATATCGGTCAAATTTTCAAGCTTGCGACGCGTATCAGCCAGACTGTCCTGCAACTCTTTTTGCTGCAGGGACATTTCGCCTATTTTGGCTTCATTAGCAGTCTGCTGACGCGAATTACGCGCTTTTTCATCTTCAAAGGCGATTTGCAACGACTGACGTTCTCGCCACAGCTGCACCAGCGGACGAATATCCCCCGGCATTTGCCCGCGATAGTCATTCATATTGTTAAGCAGCGTTCTGCGCTGCGATAAATCAGGGTCTGCCCCGGCGGCTAAAATACTTTGTTTAAAGATATTAGCCCATCCTGACGCAGGAATGAGCGCGGCCTGATAACTCGCCTGTGCGTTGCTCATGCGCTCGGAGCAGTCCATCGCTCGCAGCCAGTACAGCGCGTTGGTCAACGTGGCACTGTCGTCGAGCGACCAAAGGGTTTCGCACGGCGCAATGCGAAAGTCGATCACTTTACTGCCGGGAATGACGTCATCGACCGGCTGATAAAATCCCTCGCCTTTATCACGCGCGCAGCCGGTAAGCAGGATCGGTGTCAGCACGATCGGCGCGATAATCCTGGGTACGTAAAAGCCAAAACGGCTCAAAAAAGAGAAAAATCTTGTCTGCATGGTTTGATTATACTCAGCTAAAGTTTTCCGCCGCCTGAAGGCAATTCGATGCGGAAACAGACATCGGCGTAGTCGACATCGACCAGTTTTAGTTCACCCTGCATACGCTTGATGCAATCGTTGGCGATACTCAGCCCCAATCCGCTGCCCTTGACCGCGCCTTTACGCAGTTGGCTCCCCTGAAAGAAGGGTTCAAAAATCAGCGCCCGTTCTGCCGTGGGAATTGGCGTGCCTGAATTCGCAACATCAATAATCGTGCGTGAGCCGTCCTGCCAGCTATGGAGCCAAATGTTACCGGATTCAGCCCCGTAGTGCACCGCATTGGAGTACAGATTATCCAGCACCCGCACTAATAGAACAGATTCGGCCCAGCAATGTTGCGCCTCGGTGTTTATCTCAGTATGGATCATCTTGGTACGCGCCGTCAGACTATGTGCGGCAGCGATGTTATTAAGAATTTCAGGCAGATTGACCTGCTCTTTGTCAGCGGCTACGTCGGCCAGTCGACGGTTGTAGTCGAGCAATTGTTCAATCAAGGTCTGCAGATGCCGGCTGCTGGTGTTAAGGATAGTGACCACTTCTCGCTGATCGTCAGTCAAGGGGCCGGCCACCTCATCACGCAGCAGTTCGGTGCCTTCACGCATGCTGGCCAACGGGGTTTTCAGCTCGTGGGAAATATGGCGTAAAAACTCGTGCCGCTGGGACTCAAACCAGGCAAGCCTGTCACTCAGCCAGTTGATCCGTTTTGCTAAAGCGCGAATCTCTCGCGGCCCGCGAAATTTAGAGGCGCTGCCCGGCGCTCGCCCTTCCCCCAGTAGGTTTATCATGCGCTCTACGCCTTTAACCGGCCCGATAATCATGCGGGTAAACAGCACAACCAGCATGCCACTGAGCAAGAAAAGTACTAGCGCCTGCCAGCCAAAGAACTTGCCGCGGTCGGCGATGGCGTGCTGCAACTGCTGTCCGCGCGAATAAATCACTTCGCGGGTGGCCTGCACCATCTCGGCGTTAGAGCGAGAAAACTCCTCAAGCTGGCGCGAAGCTTCAGGCTCGGGACTGTTATTTTGACATTTAAAAGAGGAGAGCTGCGTCAGCAGGTCGCGCAGATTTTGATAATAGCGAACGTCGGGAAGAATTGAGGCGTGTGCGTCGAGCATTTGCGAATATTGACGTCGCTGGCTCTGATAAAGCGTAGAAAGCGTGTCGTCATCAAGCACGCAATATTGCCGATAGCTGCGCTCCATTTCCAGCGCAATGCTGGTCATCGACTCGCTTCGTCTGGCATCGACAATGGTGGTGCGGTTAATTTCGGCCGCTTGCCTGCTGAGATGATTGAGACTCTCGTAAGCCTGATACGCCAAAATCAACAACGGCAGCAGAACCAATAGAAAGGCCATTAAAACCAATTGCCTAAGCGAACCTGGGAATAAACGCCACTTTTTCAATGAAATCATCTCGCGCTCAATACATTCGCTGATGCTAACCGAGCCGGATGAATAAAGAAACAGCGTAGCGATATGTGGCGTAGAGGGGCTGTGATGCAAACTTGGGGGTTGCCCTGCAAACATGCTGAAAGCCGGTCTACAGGGCAGAAGAGGTGGTGCCTCACTCAACGTGTCGTTCGATGTTTGATAAGATTGCCGAAGCAACGATATCGGTGTAGTGAACGATAGGCACCTTTTCTACGGCGTCATTCGAGTGGTTATGAGCGTAAATTGCGGTGAAACCGCAAAAGCATTTATAACTGAGTGAATGAGCAACCAAGAATATTATAGCAGGAATCATGCCAACAATTAAAGCTAAATTCTAACCTACTGTTATTCATTGGATAAAAAATTAAATTAAATTTAAAAATAAATTTTAAGCGAATTATTTATGCTTAAAAATCCGGCATTTAGTCTCTAAAAAGCGACAAATAAACAGCAAAAAATGTGAACCTATACTAATCAGTGAGTTAGGCGTCACCTTTTGGAGACACTCAATTCCTTCGCTGTCGCCAATCCCAGACAGTATTAGTGTTCGTCGTAGCCTTGCGTGCCAGGTTTAAGTTCCGTTAGCTGGCAGGCTGGGCTGCTCTTGTTCTTTTCATCCACACAGTCTGTAGCATCATCTTTCACAAAGATGTGGTCGAGGATCGCGCGCATCGTCGGGCCTGCGACCACCCCATCGCCACCGCCGTTTTCCAGAATCAGCGCCACGGCAACGGTTGGGTGATCAAACGGCGCAAAGGCGGTATAGAAAATATGGTCGCGCAGGCGGACTGGCGTCATTTTGGCATTATAGTTCTGGTTTTCACGCAGGCTAAACACCTGTGAAGTTCCCGATTTTGCCGCAATTTTGTAGGGTGCGGTATGGAACAGCTTGTAACCGGTGCCGTTTGGCGCATTGGCCATGCCGAACATGGCATTTTTAACAATGGTCCAGTACGGTGATTTCGGGTCAGCAATCTGCGACGTTGGCGGCATTTTGTACGGCGTAATCACTTTGCCAAGCTGCATTGATTCCATCAGGTGCGGGGTCAAAATCTTGCCGTTATTGATAAGAATAGTCAGCGCCTTGACCATCTGAATCGGCGTTGCAATCCAGTAACCCTGGCCTATCCCTACCGACACCGTGTCGCCCTGATACCACTCTTTTTTGTGAACCTTCATTTTCCATTCGCGGCTTGGCAGGTTGCCGGAATACTGTTCATCAAGGTCGATACCCGACGATTTACCGTAGCCAAATTTGCTCAGCCATTCATGAATGCGGTCAATACCCATTTCATAGGCAACCTGATAGAAGAAGGTATCCGCCGACTCCTCAATCGCCTTGGTGACGTTCAGGTAGCCGTGGCCGGTCTTCATCCAGTCGCGATAGTGGCGATCGGTGCCTGGCAGCGTCCAGGTCGGCGCGCCAAAGAAGGTGGTTTGCGGCGTAATAACCCCGGCAAACAGCGCTGAAATCGACATATAAGGTTTGATGGTCGATGCAGGCGGATAAAGCCCCTGCGTCACGCGGTTGATTAACGGCAGATCAGGGTTTTTTAGCAGTGCGCTGTAGGCCTTACCAGAAATGCCGTTAACAAACGGGTTCGGATCATAGCTTGGGCTGGAGACCATCGCGCGCACTGCACCGTCGCGCGGGTCAACCACCACCACGGCGGCACGCTGGCCTTTAAGCAGTTGCTCAATGTACTGCTGCAGCCCAAGGTCCAGCGTCAGCTTAATGTTTTGACCAGCCTGTGGCGGCGTCTCGGTTAAAAGGCGTACCACGTGGCCGTGGTTATCCACCTCAACTTCCTGATAACCGGTTTGCCCGTGCAGCTCTTTTTCGTAGTACTTTTCGATACCCTGCTTGCCGATATCGTGGTCGGCGGCATAGTTTTCTGCCAGACCGTCTGCCGAGAGTTGCTTGTCATCGCGGTCGTTAATTTTCGACACATAGCCCACCACGTGCGCCAGTTCTGCACCGTAAGGGTAGCGGCGCTGCTGATAGCTGCTGATAGACACGCCGGGGAAGTCAAACTGGTTAACGGAAAAACGCGCGACTTCTTCATCAGTCAGCGCAAGCTTCAGTGGAATTTCCGCGAATTTACGGCCGTGATACATCGAGTCTTTAAAATTGTCGAGATCGTCTTGGGTGAGATCGACAATCGGCGTCAGCGCCTTCAGGGTGGCCTGTAGATCCGGCACTTTCCCGGGGATCACCTGAATCTGATAAAGCGTAATGTTATCAGCCAGGATCACGCCATTGCGGTCCATAATCAGCCCACGGCTTGGGGCGATCGGCAACATTTTGATGTCGTTCTGATTCGAACGCGTCTGATAGAAGGAGTGCATCCCTACCTGAAGGTGGTAAAGATTGAAGATGAGTACCCCAAACAGCAGCACGACAATAACAAAGGCGATAACGGCACGGCGTATAAACAGCAGTGACTCAGCCGTATGGTCTCGGATTTCATCGTTAAGTAGGGCCATTACCGGGGGATTACCTTTCTTGTCAAACGTCGGTCAAATGCGAAAAATGCGGGGTGTTCGGAAAGGGCAAAAGGATAACGCTTATCAGCCAGCACGACCATAAGAACTGTGCTAATCACGCAAGAGTAATGTTTCTATTTATGAATAGTTAAGCAGGATTTAAAGTTATGAATGCTTCAGGAAAGTGACTGCAGGGGGATAACAGCCTCAATCCATGAATTATGGGGTTGAGGCGCGCGGAGCTTACTTGTCTTCTATTTTGATACAGTCACCGTAGATAAAACCTTCCGTTTCATTGGCGATGACAAAACTGTTTTGCACGTGAATATACATCAGATGATTAGCCGTTCCCGCCTTCATCGGCTGATTATTCTGGCCGATAATATCGGTCAGTTCAGGGCTGGTAATGGTTCTGCTGTTATCAGGATAGGCGGTAAAGGTATTACCGGCGTCTGCTACCCGCGCGTCTTTATTCAAGACTTCAGCCGAGTCATCGCCGTCGGGGCGCTGGATGCTGTGGGTCAAAACACATTTATAGTTTGTCACTGCAAACGCTGAACAAGATGTAAAAGTCAGTAATACCGCAATGAAAGCGACGAGCCTGGCCATTGAAAAATCCCAACTAAGAAAAGTGAGCCACATCCTATCACTTGGCAATATTATAGAAAGTAGTCGGCAAAGAAATAGTCATAATTTATTCAATGCTTAGCGTGATAATAAAAGCCCGCACTTTTTTCGTGCGGGCAGCAATAAAATATCGCTATAAAGAAGGATTGCAAATAATCCCTTTACGTCTCGCGCAGGACGCGTTTTCAGGGTCGTTGCGCAGGCAGGGAAATATGGCCAACCTGATAGTTTTGACTCGACGTGTCACTTTTTTGCCGCAAGGTTTGCCATAGACTGATGCGCATAAGCTGCCAGTTTTGGGTATCCCATGCCACCACCTGCGCCAGTGCGCCGTCTAGCGCCGGCGAATCGCTCAAGGACGTGAGTGAGCTATAGCGTTCAATCGGCTCAAATTGACGAGTGGCAAACTTTGCCTGGTCGAGATTGTCTGCAAGCGAAGCGGCTAGCACCGGATAAACTTTCACCTGAGGCCAGCCAAACGCCCGGGTTAATGCCTCAAACCCGGCACCAAGCAAAAATTGGTGCATGCTGTCGGCGTCTTGCCAAAGATAGAAAGGCGCATAGACATTTTCCTTACTGCCGGTAAGCGGGCAGGTCTGGCGTGCATAAAGGTACGTTTTAAACAACAAACCCGGAAATCCGTCCAACCGATGGCCGTTTTCTGCAATTCTTCGCTCAATAATCGCCATATCGTAGTCGGCGGGCAGCGTAAAACTGTATTGCATCGCAAGCATGTTTAGCCTCCTAGCGCGTTGGGATACTGGAGAGTTGGAACATTTCGCCACTGCCGAACGACCAGTCCTCAGGCTCGGTAAAGCTCACAACCACCATCACATCCTGCGCCCTGATGCCGATAGAAGCCTGCAAAAGCTCGACTAATCGTGAATATAGCGCCTGCTTTTGTTCGGTGCTGCGCGGCTTTCCAGCGGTAATTTGAAACAGTAAATAGTCTTCGCTGCGCCCCGCTTCTGCTCCACACAGGTAATGTCGGTCAATGACCCGCAGCTCAGGATCATAACAGTCAAAAAGCTGAAAACAGTCGCCAGCTGGCACGTTAAAACGGCTTTCCAGCGCCTGCTGCAGCGCACTGGAAATGGCGCTTTGCCACTGATTGAGCCGCTGCCGAGGCAGTGAAATGCGGGTGATAGGCATAATTCCCTCCTGTTAATCGGCCGCTAAATTAGCGAAAACGGTCAATGCCGAGGCGGCAGTTGGCCAGCCTGAGTAAAAAGCCAGGTGGGTAATAAGCTCAACGATTTCATCATGGGTCACGCCATTTTTTTTAGCCAACTGTAGGTGATAAGGCAGTTGCTCAGTGCGCGACAGCGCGACCAGCGCACTCACGGTAATCAAGCTGCGATCGCGCGCCGACAGCTCGCTGCGTTGCCAGACATCACCAAACAATACGTCTTCACTCAGCTGTGCCAGCTTGGGGGCAATCTGTAACAAGGTTTCGCGATTGATGGTTAACGGCGTAGTACGACTCATGGGAAATTCCTCTTCAAGGGTGTAATGAAGAAGATAAACGCCTATGATGGTTTATAAAATCAGAAATATCAGCAGTGTTAATCCCAAAATGCAGGATTATTAAAATGGCAAAAAGACCGCTAACTTTTGATGCCGAGGCCTTAAGAAGCTTCGTCACGGGTATTGAGCTGGGCAGTTTTGTGCTTGCCGCCGAACGGCTTGGGCGCTCAACCTCGGCTATCAGCGCTCAGCTTAAGAAACTAGAACAGCAGGCGGGCGCGGCGCTGGTGCAAAAGTCTGGACGGCATTTGGCGCTGACAGAACGCGGAGAGATCCTGCTGGGATATGCCCGCAGGCTGTTGAGTTTGAATGATGAAGCATGCGCGGCGATGACGGCCAGCGCAGTGGGCGGTGAAGTGCGTCTTGGGTTGCAGGAGGATTTTGGAGAAGTTCTGCTTCCTGCCATTCTCGGCAAGTTCGCTCGCGCTCATCCCAATGTACAAATTTCAGCCAGCGTCAGCAGAAATCTGCCGCTGCTCACCGGCATTAAACAAAATGAACTGGACCTCGCACTCAGCTGGCAAAGTGACGACAGCACGCCTTTTAGTCAACCTTTAGGCAAATTGCCGCTGCGCTGGATTGGCGATGCACAATTCAATGTGAATACATTTTTGGACAGTAATACTCCGCTGCCACTGCTGGTGTTTGAAGCCCCCTGCATCATGCGAAATGCGGCAACTGCGGCGCTGGACAGAGCCGGCATCCCGTGGCGAATTGCTTTCACCAGCCGCAGTCTGGGCGGTATTTGGGCAGCCGCAACTGCCGGATTAGGCATTACATTGCGCACCGAAATGGGCATGCCCGCTCCCCTTCGCTACCTCGAGGCCTCATCGTTACCCGAAGTGGGCGATATTGGCATCATGCTGCATCAGTCCACTAGCCAACTGACACCGGCAACGGACTACTTGCAGCAAACCATCCGTGAACTTTTCCCACTGCAGTTTTCGAGATGAACATGTAGCCCAATTCCCCCGCCCTGACCCTCCCGCAAAATTGAGGGAGGAGATTTAGCTTAGTCTCCGCCAAAATCATTGACGGGATCTCCCCATCACGAAGGGGTGTTTATCTTATCGCCGTCCCCGCACTGAGGGTGCCGTGCGCCTGAACGTTGGTATCACCAGAATCACTTTGCATCGTACAACCATTAAGAATCATAAAAACCAAAGCAATCATCGATATTTTGCTAAAAGTAAGCATCGTGTGAGCCGCCTGAAATTGTCCAAAAGTGATATTGTGACTTTTGGACCGATGCCCTTCGTGGAAGTTTCACCTTTTACACTTCCCGATCATTGCTCACTAAATGTTAACGTTAGTCCCAGTCCATGCCCTACCTGCAGCACAATTTTTTGACCATCGTCTTCGACATGAATCTCGCCGCGCTGCAGGCTTTGGCGTGCCGCCTCCAGGGAGTGAGTGGCGAAACCGAGTGCGATCATTTTGGCCTCCTGAGACTCCTCCTCTGGCGAAACACCCCAGCCAGAAAGTGCCTTCTGTGGGCTGACAAATCGCACTTTTGCGCGTCCGGCGCGCAGCGTTATTTCCTCTTCATCAACGTTATCAAGATATTCTGCTCCAAAAATCTCAACATAAACCTGCGCAGCCTGCTGGATATCAGTAGCTGAAATAACAAACTCACTGATGTGCGATACCGCGTTTGGGTGAGACTGCCACTCTGCGCGCCAAACCAACTCCGGCGTGAGATGCTGGCAAAAGAAGCTTCTGCCGTGTGCAATGCGCGAAGCAGCCACCGGCACAGTTTGGAATCGTGCATTCGGTTCAGTTCCATCGTTCAATTTTACTGGACGGAAAAAAGCCTTGGGCGGCGTGTCTGCCAGCCGTTGCTGAGTAAGATGCTGATAAACCTCGCCGGCATCCTGCGTCTTCCACACCAGTCCGTTCAAGCCAAGCGGGGCCTGCCATAAATCCTTGCGCTGCAAATTTGCGCGGTCTTCATAACCCAGCAGCTCCAGATAGTTATCATTAAAAATTGCCAGGTGATTGCTTGAGCCTAGGGAGTGATGCCCCCGTGAAGTCAGGCTGAAACCCAGTCGACGAAACAATAGCTGTGACTGATCGAGGCCGTCAGCAACGTTGATAACTACGTGGTCGAGATGCGGAGTAAGGGAAGACATATAACACTCTCTTCTATCATATTAGTAAGCGATAGAAAGCAGGATAAAGAGAAGAAGGGTTTTCAAGAACGAAGTTTTCAGCAAAACCATTCCCTTTTTTGAGATAAACACCTCCATTTATCTCATCACAACCTCTCCCCATGAGTGATGACGATTTGCTTATTCAGCCGGTCAAGCTATTGATGCGCTGTGCGCCACGAAATATAACTGACCAAATTGTGATTTAGATCAACTAAACCCAGGCAACACGCGGGCTGCAAAAGGGACTTTCGACGCGTTTTAGAGGCATTTTACTCCGCTTTTAGGCCATTCATACCGCGATTAATGCACTTCATTCCACTCACCGGGCATTTCATGCCTGAATCGGTTCAGTCTCCTGATTAAGACTTATCATAGCGTCAATCTAATTGAATCAGTCTCGCTCGGGAGAACCCACTATGAGTGATAAATCAGGCTTCAAAAATGCAAGTGCAGCACACATTGCTGCAACGCCCAATCTTAATCGCACCCGCTGGATGACCTTGATAGGCACTATCATCACTATGTTTGCTTTGGGATCGGTTTATACCTGGAGCCTGTTTAACGGTCAGCTGTCTACCAAACTCGACGAGCCTATCAGCCGCGTTGCGTTCTCATTTGGTCTGCTGAGCCTGGGACTGGCCGTCGCCTCTTCCGTCGCAGGTAAACTGCAAGAACGTTTTGGCGTGCGCAATGTCACCCTCGGTGCCGGAGTATTAATGGCCGTGGGCTTTTTCCTGACTGCCCACTCCAACAACCTGATGATGCTTTATCTCAGCGCTGGCGTGCTCGTTGGCCTGGCGGACGGTGCCGGTTATCTGATGTCACTGTCAAACTGTGTAAAATGGTTCCCTGAGCGCAAAGGCGTGGTTTCGGCCTGCGCTATCGGCGCCTACGGACTGGGCAGTCTTGGCTTCAAGTTCATCTGCGGTTACCTGCTGAGTATCGGCACGCTGGAAAATACCTTCATCATTTGGGGATTGCTGGCCATGACGATGATTATCATCGGCGGCCTGATGATGACGGATGCGCCGAAGCAGGAAGTCAAAATCGTGAACAACCACATCGAACAACCGCGTGATTTTAGTCTGGCCCAGGCGATTCGCGTACCCCAATATTGGATGCTGGCGCTGATGTTTCTGACTGCCTGCATGAGCGGCCTCTACGTTATCGGCGTAGCAAAAGACATTGGCCAGGGGCTGGTTCACCTTAGTGCAGTGACCGCGGCCAACGCCGTTACCGTCATTGCCATCGCCAACCTCAGCGGCCGACTGGTGCTGGGCGTGCTTTCCGATAAAATAGCCCGTATTCGCGTTATCTCGATTGCGCAGGTTATTTCTCTGGTGGGTATGAGTATTCTGCTCTTCACCCATATGAATGAAGCCACCTTCTTTGCCTCTGTTGCCTGCGTTGCCTTCAGCTTTGGCGGCACAATCACCGTTTATCCGTCACTGGTCAGCGATTTCTTCGGCCTTAACAACCTGACCAAAAACTATGGGCTGCTGTATCTCGGCTTCGGTATTGGCAGCGTATTAGGCTCACTGATAGCTTCGCTGTTTGGGGGATTTGTCGTGACCTTCAGCTTCATTACTGTGCTATTAATTATCTCACTTGCGATTTCTGCCACGATTCGCCTACCCAATAAAGAGATTCAAGAGCAGAATACGCTCCAACATGTGTAGACCGATGTTCTGACCCTTTCATGAACGGTAAACGGGAGCCATTGGCTCCCGTTTTCTATCGTCAGCCTTAAGCTTCTGCACACTTAAAACCCTTAAAAAGCTTCACCTCCGCATCCGTGATGAGAGGTTCGACAGCTATTTACCTGAAGATTTTCGGACACATTTAACATGATCAGCAGTAAAAGTATTCTAGCCGCCCTGTTACTTTCCAGCGCGGCGTTGGGCGTTCAGGCGGCAGAAATCCCGCTGAGCAGCGTGGCGCAACCTTGTGTGGAACACGCTTCGTTTAACGTCCACGCAGGCAATCACGATATGATTAACATACCAGAACAACCCGCTAATCAATCGAGCAACCCTTGCTTGACGAGCCTGCAAAGCAGCGACAGCAATAAATTATTTGGCAATAACGAACTGCTTAAATAATAGACTCGCCCTCGGCAAAAAACTGAATCAGCTGATATTTTTAGCAGTTGATTCAGCGTACTCCCCCATTAATCCCTCCCTCCAGTCTTCCCGTTCTCACCGGCCTATAATATTTTTCCGAAGGTATTCACGCTGTAATACCGCGTCTTAATTTAAGCAAAATAATGTTTATGCTATTCTAATTTGAATATTTTCAGCACCCTGCATGGCAAAAGAAATGACGAACTCGTTAATTAATCCTTATATCACCTCTCGGATAGTTTATTTATCGTACAAGTACGATAAACTCCATATATTAATCTTTAGGTGATCCAAATCACGGACATTCCTACTCCTCATGAGTACCATCACGCCATCCAAAATCTGTCCCTTCCCTGGCGACATTTTTTAATATTGTGACGTAGTCTCTCTATTTGAGATGACTTAATTTTGTTCACCAGAGGTTTTATGAGTAATTCTCAAGTTGATATTCTTGCAACCGAAAGCGTTGAAAGAGCAGGTGCATGGCGCAAAACGGATACCATGTGGATGCTGGGCCTGTACGGCACGGCCATTGGCGCGGGGGTATTATTCCTGCCAATAAATGCGGGCATTGGTGGGCTTATCCCACTGATTATTATGGTCATTCTCGCCTTCCCCATGACCTTTTTTGCTCACCGAGGTTTAACCCGCTTTGTTCTTTCTGGCAAAAATGCCGGTCAGGATATTACCGAAGTCGTTGAAGAACATTTTGGTATTTCGGCAGGTAAGCTCATTACACTGCTCTATTTCTTTGCTATTTATCCTATTTTATTGGTTTATAGCGTGGCTATTACCAATACTGTCGAAACTTTCATCACTCACCAAATGCATATGAATGCTCCGCCAAGAGCCCTATTAGCGCTGATATTAATTCTGGGCCTGATGACGCTGGTTCACTTTGGTGAACACCTTATTGTTAAAGCAATGAGTATTCTTGTTTATCCATTTGTTATTGTTTTAGTGGCTTTGTCTCTTTACCTTATTCCACACTGGAATGCTTCTATTTTTGACCACGCCTCTGCCACCACTAATGGCGTGGGAAAAGGGATGTTGATGACGCTGTGGCTGGTTATTCCAGTGATGGTTTTCTCCTTTAACCACTCGCCAATTATTTCATCATTTGCGGTTGCAAAACGTCAGGAATATGGTGATGAAGCCGAGAAGAAATGTTCTAAAATTCTGACCTTTAGTACGCTGATGATGGTTGTGACCGTCATGTTCTTCGTGTTTAGCTGTGTATTCAGCCTTTCCCCGGCAGACCTGATGGAAGCCAAGCAGCAAAACATCTCAATTCTTTCCTACCTTGCCAACCATTTCCAAACGCCGGTTATCGCCTATATCGCACCGGTTATTGCCTTTATTGCCATCACAAAATCTTTCCTCGGCCACTATCTTGGGGCGCGTGAAGGTTTTAATGGCCTGGTAACCAAATCGCTGCGCTCCCGCGGTAAAACCATCAGTCTGGCGAAAATGAATCGCGTAACGGCCGTTTTCATGCTGCTGACGACGTGGGCAATTGCCACCTGGAACCCAAGCATTCTTGGCATGATTGAAACGCTTGGCGGCCCGATTATTGCCATGCTGCTGTTCCTGATGCCGATGTACGCTATTCGTAAAGTACCGGCGATGAGAAAGTACGGTGGTCACATCAGCAATATTTTTGTCGTGCTCGTGGGTCTGGTTGCCATGTCTGCGATTGTTTATAGCCTGGTCGGTTAATTCGTAATCCGTTTATAAACAATACGGTCAAGGGGCCCATGATGATCAGCGTATTCGACATTTTTAAGATTGGTATCGGACCTTCAAGCTCACATACCGTGGGTCCAATGAAAGCAGGAAAAGCGTTTATCGATGAGCTCGCCTCGTGCGGTTTGCTGGAGACCACAACGCGCCTGCAGGTTGACGTCTATGGCTCCTTGTCACTGACCGGTAAAGGGCACCACACAGATGTCGCCATTATTATGGGTTTGGCCGGCAACCAACCTGACACCGTAGATATTGACGGCATCAGCCCTTTTATTGCTCAGGTACGGCAGAACGGTCGCCTGCCTCTCGCCAGCGCCAATAAAGAGGTAGACTTTGCTTTGCCGGATGGAATGCGTTTTCATGACGACAATTTACCGCGTCATGAAAACGGTATGACCATCCGCGCGTTTAACCACAATACCTTGCTACACACGCAGACTTATTACTCCATCGGTGGCGGTTTTGTGGTTACCGATGCCGAGTTTGGCCTCACGCACTCTGATGCGCCGTGCGTGCCTTATCCGTTCAACTCAGCCGCCGATTTGCAGCGCCACTGCGATGAGTCTGGGCTGTCACTTTCGAGCGTGATGATGAAAAATGAGCTGGCGCTGAATGATAAATCGGCCATTGATGCTCATTTTTCGGCTATTTGGCAGGTGATGAGTGAAGGCATCGAGCGCGGGATCCACACCGAGGGCCTGCTTCCGGGTCCAATGAAGGTCAGGCGACGTGCAGCCGCGCTGCGAAATATTTTAGTCACTCAGGGCAAAAACAGTATCGATCCGATGGGCGTCGTTGACTGGATAAACATGTACGCGATGGCGGTGAATGAAGAAAATGCAGCCGGGGGTCGCGTAGTCACTGCCCCTACCAACGGCGCCTGCGGCATTATTCCCGCGGTATTGACGTATTACGATCAGTTTATTCGACCGCTGAGTACCGATGCCAGCGCACGCTTCTTCCTTGCCGCCGGAGCCGTTGGCGCATTGTTCAAGATGAATGCCTCAATTTCTGGCGCCGAGGTAGGCTGCCAGGGAGAAGTTGGCGTTGCCTGTTCAATGGCGGCGGCGGGCCTGACTGAACTGCTAGGCGGTAACACCGTTCAAGTGTTTAGCGCGGCGGAAATTGCCATGGAGCATCATCTGGGACTGACCTGTGACCCAGTTGCGGGTCAGGTTCAGGTTCCTTGTATCGAACGCAACGCCATTTCTTCAGTGAAGGCGGTCAATGCTTCACGAATGGCGCTGCGACGCACCTGTAAACCGCAGGTTTGTCTCGATCAGGTGATTGAAACAATGTACGAGACGGGCAAAGATATGAATGCTAAATACCGCGAAACGTCCCTCGGCGGACTGGCATTGAAAATCCTTCCCTGCCACTGACTTTCCCTGCTAAACAGCATAAAGGCTTACCTTGAAAAGTAAGCCTTTTTACTTTCCATCGTGTCAATGCAACGCTTTACATATCGATTCTTAACCTTACCGGACGATGACAAAACCATACATTGGGTTTGGTATCTTAAATCCATCGAGAGAAAGTGATGTCCCTGTGTAAATCTGTAGAACCCTGTTGTGTAGAAACCCTGTAGTACCCCTGTTATTTTGCCCGCTCCCAAGCGGGCTTTTTTTTGCCCATTTTTCAGGCTTGTTTACTGTAATCTTATTTTGCTCATCGACAGACGTCAAAAAGCCCTGCTGTTTAGGCAAGGCTTGTTGTTTCATCCCCTTTCCCGGCGCTTATCTCCGGCACTCGTTTAAAACGGCGTTAGCTCTGCAAGGGGATATTTCTGATAATACGCCTCTGGCCAAATAAGATTTAACAATTCCTGCTCTGCTTATCGTCACCCTTGATGCGTGACTGGCGCGATTTTTCTCCACGCAAACAGTCGCCCCTCTGCGCTAGCTGTTGAGTAATTTCCTCACCGAAATACCGGCCGCCAGCACCGGATTAATAATCGGCAGAGTAGTGTGAGGCGCAACCAGCGCAGCAACGTCCGTCGTTGCCATGCCGGTACAGGCCAGTGCAATGACCTTAGCACCCTCTTTTTCACAGGCTAAAACGGCTTCGATGATCGCCGATTTTCCTGCTTCGGTATGAATATCGTGGGTGCGGTTCACCCCTTTCGGCTTTCGGTAGGTACGCAGTTTGTCGTGTAGAATTTCATAGAATACTTCGGGCGCGCGGGGTTCTATACCTATCACGCCAACGCTGTGGCTAAAGGTAAGCGCTTGCTCACAGCAAGACATGATGCGCGTAAACGCATGACTCAACGCGCTGTATGAATCATAACCTAAAGTCTGTTCGAGGGAAGATATACGCTGATTTTCAGTGCGCATGTGTAGACAGGGTGTCGCGGTACAAAAGTTATGTAGGGAACTCACCGGCGCACGCTCACGCCGATGAGTAGTGCGCAGGTTTAACGCTTTAGGGAGGCACCGTTGCTTTGGATAATATCTTGATACCAATAGAAGCTTTTCTTACGACGACGCTCCAGCGTGCCGTTGCCCTCATCATCGCGGTCAACGTAAATAAAACCATAGCGCTTGGAGAACTCGGCTTTTGAGGCACTGACCAGGTCGATCGGCCCCCAACTGGTATAACCCAAGACTTCAACACCGTCGGCAATAGCTTCGCCAATCTGCACCAAATGATCATTGAGATAGGCAATACGGTAATCATCATTGATTGTGCCGTCAGCGTTAGGTTTATCGTATGCACCCAACCCGTTCTCTACGATAAATAATGGTTTCTGATAGCGGTCGTAAAGTTCATTCATCAGGATACGAATACCCTGCGGATCAATCTGCCATCCCCAGTCGGAGCTAGGCAGGTGTGGGTTAGGCACCATAGAAAGAATGTTGCCTCGCGCTTTCTTATTCAGCTCTTCATCGGTGGTTACGCAGCCGGTCATGTAATAGCTGAAAGAGATAAAGTCGACTGTCGATTTCAGCGCTGCTCTGTCTTCGACGGTGATAGTAATCTCTATGCCACGATCGGCGAAAAAGCGTTTCATATAGGCCGGATAACTCCCGCGAACCTGAACGTCACCAAAAAATAGCCATTCGCGATTCTGCTGCAGAGTTTCCATCACGTCTTCGGGTTTGCTACTTAACGGATAAAGCAGTCCACCCAACAGCATATTGCCGATTTTTGCATCAGGAATAATCTCGTGACAGGCTTTAACGGCTTTTGCACTGGCAACCAACTGATGGTGAATGGCCTGATATATGGCTTGCTGGCTGCTGTTTTCTGGCAGACCCACGCCGGTCAGCGGCGCGTGCAGCGACATGTTAATTTCATTAAACGTCAGCCAATGTTTCACTTTATGCTGATAGCGCTGGAATACGGTCCGCGCGTAGCGTTCGAAAAATTCAATGGTTTGACGGCTTCCCCAACCACCGTGATTAATCACCAGCCCATATGGCATTTCATAGTGCGACAACGTAACCAGTGGCGTGATGTTGTATTTTGCCATTTCGTCAAACAACCGGTCGTAGAATGCCAGACCGGCTTCGTTAGGCTCGAGCTCGTCGCCTTGCGGAAAAATGCGCGTCCAGGCAATTGAGGTACGCAGACAGCTAAACCCCAGCTCGGCAAACAGCTTAATGTCTTGCGGATAGCGATGATAAAAATCAATCGCGACATCTTTAATTCCTTTGTCTCCGGCCACGCGCTCAACCACACCGCCAAAAATACCTTTTGGCTGCACGTCGGAGGTGGAAAGGCCTTTGCCATCGGTCAAATAAGCGCCTTCAACCTGATTGGCGGCAACCGCGCCGCCCCATAAGAAATTATTTGGAAACTGTTGGCTCATCGTCTTTCTCCTGTTTTAACGGACCAAGGTCAATAAAGGGGTATTTTCTTCAACATCGCTGACATCAGAGACAATAACGTCGCTAAAATCATCACTATTGGTGATGAGAATCGGCGTATCAAGGCTATATCCGGCCGCGCGAATGGCGTCAGCATCAAATTCCAGCAGCAGTTGGCCGCGAACGACTTCGTCGCCTTCAGCCACGTGCGGAGTGAAATATTTTCCATCGAGTTTGACGGTATCAATGCCGACGTGAATCAATACTTCGGCGCCGCCCGATGACTCCAGTCCGATGGCGTGAAACGTCTTGAACAATGAGGCCACTGTTCCGTCAACGGGTGACACTACGCGACCTTGGGATGGCGTAATAAATGCGCCTTTACCCAATAATCCTCCGGAAAAAATGGGATCGTCTATTTGTGTCAATGGCTTCAACCTGCCCTGCATCGGACTGGTGATAGTCTCCCGCTCAACCTGCCCATGCGTTTGTGTTAACGATGCGTCCACCGCGCTATCGGCACAGGGAACCGTTTTGGGCGCATTAACTCGCGCAAAGAAATAGGTCAGCAGCGTTGAAAGCGTCAGAGAAACTAACAAGCCAATAATGGCGGCAGTTACCGTGAAATCGTAACCCGTAGGTGGAATAAGCTGTGTGAGGGTGAAAATGCTGGCGAAACCAAACGAATACACCGCACTGTGAAAATAGCCGACTACGCCTGCTCCCGCTGCGCCGCAGAGACAACCAAAAACAAAGGCGCGTCGGTTGGGCAAAGTAATCGCGTAGACAGCAGGTTCGGTAATTCCACAAATCCCAGCCACTAATGCCGATCCTGCGCTACCTTTCAACTGTGCATTTTTAGTGCGTAAAAATATGCCTAAGGTGGCGCCAACCTGCCCAAAAATGGCAGGAACCAGCAGCGGGATCAGTGTGTCGTGACCCGTTATACTTATGTTATTCATCATGATAGGCACCATGCCCCAGTGGACGCCAAAGATGACACAAACCTGCCACAGGCCCCCCATTAGCATACCGGCAATGGCTGAATTAAAGCCGTAAAGCAGTTCGTAACCCAAGGCGAGCATTTTACTCACCCACGTTGCGGCAGGGCCAATCAGCAGGAATGTCAGGGGTACGGCCACCACGATGCAAATCAGCGGGGTGATAAAATTGCGTACTGCACTTGGCAGCCGAAGATAAATTAGCCGCTCAAGCCACGCCGACAGCCAGCAGGCAAAAATAATCGGAATAACCGACGAACTATAATTAATCAAAATTACCGGTAGCCCAAGAAAATGATGCGGCTGCGCACCGGGCATTTGCGAGGCGGTAAAAGCTGCGATCATCAACGGATGGACCAGCGCGCCACCAATCGCCATGCCAATGAAGGGATTGCCCTTAAATTTTTTGCAGGCCGTGTAGCCAAGAAAAAGTGGCAAGAAGTAGAACATCGCATCGCTGGCGGCAAACAGGATCTGGTAGGTACCGTTTTGCGTCGTCAGCCAGCTTGCCACCAGGGCTACCGAGAGCAAGCCTTTAAGCATCCCTCCGGCGATAAGCAGGCTAATAAACGGGGTGAAGATTGCGGAAATGATGTCGATAAAGCGTGCAAAAAAACCTTCGTTTCCCGCTGGCTCAGCAAACTGCTGCTCGGATGCATCACCACCAAGATGGGATGCGATCAGCTCATAAACCTGGCTTACCTCGTTGCCAACCACGACTTGATACTGACCGCCGCTCTCAACCACCATGATAATGCCGGGCGTATTTTTTAATGCCAGGGTTTGCGCTTTGCTGCTGTCACGCAGTTTAAAACGCAGGCGCGTGGCGCAATGAACCAGGCTAATGACATTTTCTGCCCCACCAACCTTTGCCAACACCTCAGTAGCTAATTCATTTAATTTCATATTCTTATCCATTAACTCTGCAAAAAGGCTATGCCCCGCCACACGTCACCTATGGAATTCAGGCCAAAAAAAAACCTAAACCGATGCCCTGTTACTCGCCCAAAAGGCGATAACAAAAAATCGGTTTAGGTTTTGCCTGCTTTCCAGTAACAATCCTAAATTTCAGAAGCAGCATGCCCTTTGAGACGCGTTTACTCAAGGCGGTAAATCTTTGGCGTTCTGGTTTTGTGAACAGGATCCCGAATTAGTCGCCAGTGCTGTTGTTCTGATTCAGCGTTTCTTTACGCACACGCTCAACGTGGATAGCGAGAAACATTTTTTCCTCTTTACTCAACGCATAGTGATAATTTTTCTGAATATGATGTTCCACTTTCAACACACAAAGCCAAGCTTGTGGGTACAGGTTTTTAACCTCATCGTGCAGGGATTCATCGTCACTGTGAACCAAATTTTTGCTGAGCATGCGCTGGGCAAAAAATTTCAAATGGGTAATGAAACGGTGATAGCTCAGAGTTTCTTCGCGGTAATCAAGACGAAGTTGATACTTCACAATATGCATGATTTGCTGAATAATTTGCGTTATTTTCACTACTTCAGACATCTCACCGTTAAGCTGCCCCTTAACCAGATGCTGGGCAATATATCCGGCTTCGTCTTCAGGTAGCCTTACGCCGAGGCGATGTTCGATAATATCAAGCGCCTCAAGACTGACTGCAAACTCACGGTGATAAACGCGTTTGATATCCCACAGCAACGCATTTGGCAACGTTATCCCCTGCTTAAATCGTTCGATAGCAAAATGGCAGTGATCGGTGAGAGCAATATATATATTATTGCCGAGTTTCTCACCAAGGCGAGTCTGCGCCAGGTCGATAATTTTCTCTGTGGTAGTTAATACATCAAGAGGAATTTCGGCCAGCAGTTCGCTAAGCCTCGCATTCAAAGGATTCCCCCGCAGTGAGAAAACCTTTTCAACCTTGTCGGAATCAAGCAGTTCACCGACCTTTTTTTGAAACGCCAACCCCTTCCCCATCATAACTTGTTCATGGAGATGTACGTCGACGGCAATCACCGCATTATTATTTAGAATTTTTATAATTTTCATAATCTTACCCAGCCTAAAACCACAAAATCCGCCTAAAAACCCACTGATGAACGGTGATTATTATTCTTGTAAATCGTGGGAAAAAGCGAGCACTCGTTTCTTATTGAGTAAAATTGGGGTAGGGTTTGCGTGTTTTAAACAGGAGGCTGTAATGAGCGATGAACATTTAATCCAAAGAATTGATCAACTGGAGCGCGTCAACCGCGAACTTCTGGTTCAAGTATCGGCTATGCGCATTTTGTTTGGCAGTGTCGGCAATACCATGAATACAAAGTTTGAAAATAGCTTTACGTCGGGCGTGAAAACCTTCGTTGAGCGCGAGAAAGAGGCGCTCAACGCGAGCGAAATCGAAGATGCATCGAAGAAATTCCGCACCGACGTGCTGAACTGCGTCTCTTCCCTGCTGCCGACCGTGCTGTAACGTCCTTTCAAATCCCTGCAGCACGCTGACTGCAGGGAAATTACTTGTCTTACTTAGCCATACAGCGCTGCCTGCGCTCATCAACCCGTCGAGCAAACCACGCGGTGGTGAGCTTGCGGGTAATTTTCGGGCTATTAAGTTCTATACCCGGCAGCATCTCTCTCGCAACGGATTTACCGGCGGTTTTATCAGCCAAGGCGAACACCAACTGCCAGGTCGGCGTTTTTTCGAAATCTATCGACTCCCCCAGTCTTAAATCGCGTGAAATATTCGAATCGCTAAGATCGAGCTTTTTCCCCAACCTGCGAACCGCCATTTCAGTCTTGCCTGGCTTGTCGTTGTAGCTCACCACGTCGCCATCCAACGCCAAACGCACCCCCGTTAAACGACTCACCGCTTGCTGGAATGCGGCGTTTCTACTGGCGTAGAACCCTGCGTTGTAATCGGCAAAACGATAAAGGGTTTGGCTGTAGTGGGTCGGATAGCCAAGAAGATGCGCAATACCGAAATAGACCCCGCCGCGGCGGCTAAATACTTCTCGTCGAATGCTGCCGTCTATCGGATACGGATAACCTTTGGCTTTTGACTCGGCAAAGGCGATGCTGACCTGCATCGGGCCGCCGGTATGCACCGGATTGAGATTGCCGAACAGTTTTTGTCCCATAGGAACCATGCCGATAAAGTCATCGAAAATGGCACTCAGCTCTTTTTCACTGCGCACATTGTCCAAGCGCTCGCTGTAGGACTTGCCGTTGGGTGAATTAATTTTTAGCGCGGTGTGAACCAGAAAAGCCGGGATATGCACCTCGCCAGCGCGCCGGTCTATTTCCTTCCAGGCAATTTTACCCAGCCCAGGCACCGGTGCATTGGCATTAAAATTTGATTCCTGCTCGGTGACGGCCAAAACGGCACAGATATTGTCTCTTGAAGGGTCAATTTTTTGCGTGGTGAAGGCGGTGTTAATATCTTTCGCCCACCCTTGCTTGTCCGCCACGTTGGCAGGCATCAGACTGACAATATCCGCCCGCACCTGCTCTGGACGCTTGCCATTTTCGGCCGTTTTTTGCGTACTGCACCCTGCGAGCAGCAATAATAGTGCAAAGCCAAGCAGTGGGAAAACCGGCAATTTTACGTGTATCTGCCCAAAGATTCTGGGACTAATTAATTGAATAGTGGAGATGTTAAGCGTCATCGGATCCCTGAAGAGTCTTATTAATTTTAAACTGAGCCAACCACAATTAGACCAATCCGTTCTAATAGTTGTGACTGTTGCCAAATGTCAATTTTGACGCCCTCGAGGTTTACTCGGCGTATATTTAAGTCACCCAGTTCAGAATTTGTAATATCACAGTGAGTGAAGTCAGCCGTGGCCCAATCAATTTGGTGGAACTCTCCGCCCGAAAGATCCGAACCGCTGAAATTTGCCCCCAGAAGATTTGCACCGGTCCAGCGGTTCTCCCACAGTTCGCACTTCTCCAACACCACTTTCTGAAAGTTGGCGTAGCTAAAGTTATTTTTGGTCATATAGGCGCGGCAAAAATAAGATCGGCTGGTGATCATATTCATAAAACTGGCACCGCGAAAATCGGCTCCAGATGCCTTACATTCACGAATTTCACAGCCAATAGCGTCAATATGTTTAAAATTAGCCATGGTTAGATCACAGCGAATAAAACTGCTTTCACGCAGCTGAGCCCGTTCAAATCTGCAGCCGATCTGCTGGCTATCGTCGTAAAAGCTACAGTCAGAAAATGCGGTTTCCGCCAAATCTGCACCGGTAAAATCGCAGCGGATAAAACGGCAGTTTTGCAGTTTTTCACCGCTAAAAGTCGCATCGTCTATGCGCATGTCACTGTAGGTTTTATTTTCGATCATCCTGTTCCTTGTTGACGTTTTTCAAACCTGAAGCTGGCTTTTTTAGCGGAAAAAAAAGGGTAAATCGCGTAATTCCATCCTGACTGCTCACCTGCCAGGTTCCTTGATGCAAACCCATAATACTGCGTACAATCGATAATCCCAGCCCGCTGGCGTGTGCCGTTGTGCTGCGAGAAACATCTGCGCGATAAAAACGGTCAAACAGTCGACTCAGATGCTGCGGCGCGATCGTAGGTCCATAATTGATAACACTTATGCGCGTACCTCCAGGCTCTTGCTCGGCCATTAGAGAAACTTCACTGCCGGTATCGGCATAGCGTATCGCGTTAGCAAGCAGATTAGCCAGCGCGCGTCGCAATAAATTGGCATCGGCCCATACACTGCCGCCACCGCTTAGGCTCACTCGCAGGCCGTGCTCGTCGGCCGGTCCTTCAAAATATTCACCAACCCGCTGAAACTCGTCTTCAACCTGAAGCTCCCCGCGTTCAATTGCGTGGTCCGCGTGCTCTGCGCGAGCCAAAAACAGCATATTGTCGGTCATTTTTGACAACCGAAGCAGCTCTTCAAAATTAGAGCCGAGCAGATTTTCATAATATTCCACGCTGCGTCGCTGACCAAGTGCGACCTCAGTTTGCCCGAGCAGGTTACCAATCGGCGTACGCAAGTCGTGTGCCATGTCAGCAGAAACCTGGCTCAGTTGAGTAAAACTGATTTCAAGACGGTCGAGCATTTGGTTAAAAGCGTCGATCAGCGTTAACAGTTCACGCGGCACCTGCGCATTATTAATACGCACTGACAAGTTTTTAATACCGATTTCCGCTGTTTGACCGGCCAGTCGGCGCAGCGGGCTAAGTCCTCGTCGTGCAATCAGATAGGCCAGAAACGCGGTAAGCGCTGCCGCTGCGATAGCCAACAGAATTATTTGCTCACGATAGACTTCTAAAATACGCGTGCGCTCAGTCATCAGCCTGCCACTGATAATGTCCAGCTGGTGTGGCTGGTCAGACGTTTTTGCCGCGGCAGAAACATAGATAAAAGGCGTGTCATTTTGAGCAATGCTGTGCTGAACCGCTGACAGCGTCAGATCCGCATCGGCGGGAACCGGCGCAATATTCGGTACCGGAGAATGACCAGGATTAACCTCAATCAGTGGGGGTTGTCCCGGAAAACGCAACACCAGCAGCGCTTCATGGTTGCCGAGCATATTGGCGAAAAGCTTGGGTTTGTCGTGAATAAGGTTGATCACGTCTTCATCGCGCAGCAGAGTGCGAATTTGCTCAACGCGCGTAAGAAGCGCGCCGTCATCACGGATGCTGAGCTGCTTTTCCAGCGTGCGATAAAGGGTGAAACCGACCAGTGTGATAATCACAAACGAAAGCAGCGCAAAAATAAGCGACAGTCGAGTCGTTAACGAGAGCCGACGCCTCACCGGCAAAGGGGACGCAGGCTTCATGATTCATCTTCACAGCGATAGCCCACGCCAT
The DNA here is from genome assembly GCF_009208105.1 of Rouxiella sp. S1S-2. Lineage (NCBI taxonomy): Bacteria > Pseudomonadati > Pseudomonadota > Gammaproteobacteria > Enterobacterales > Yersiniaceae > Rouxiella > Rouxiella sp. S1S-2. Next base: position 1,373,932 of record NZ_WFKL01000001.1, on the reverse strand, counting down.
GTACGGTGTGGATCAGCTTGTTTGCGAAAGGATCGTCAATTTTCTGTCGCAGTCTACGTACCGCAACGTCGACCACGTTGGTATCACTGTCAAAATTCATATCCCACACGCGCGATGCGATAGCCGAACGCGACAGCACTTGCCCCTCGTGCATCATAAATAGCTGGAGCAAATTAAACTCTTTATTCGTCAGACTGATACGATTTCCTGCCCGAATAACACGTCGCTTGGGAATATCCATTTGTAAGTCTGCAAGCTCGACAACTTCCTCCTGCCTGGCCTGACCCCCACGGCGCAGAGCCACCCGGATACGTGCCAGAAGTTCGGCAAAAGAGAACGGTTTAACCAGATAATCATCTGCCCCTAAATCGAGTCCTTTAAGGCGGTCTTCAAGCGTGCCTCGTGCCGTGAGGAAAAGTACGGGCGTTTTAACCTGCTTATCAAGCCGTCTCATCACTTCCCAGCCGTCCATCTCGGGCATCATCACGTCCAGCAGGATCAGGTCATAGAGGAACTCCTGCGCCAGGTGTAATCCGTCAAGCCCATTGGTTGCAACATCAACCACATAGCCGGCCTCGGTCAGACCGTTGCGCATGTATTCACCTGCTTTGGGTTCATCTTCAATGACCAAAATTCTCACGCTACTTCTCCTCTGCCATGCTGGCCGACGGGTACAAAAAACGCATTGTGCCCTGCCCGGTAATCATCGTGTTTATATCGTTGCGACTAGAGCTCGTTGCCTGAGAAGTTTCTTGCTCAATCAAATCTGCAAATAATTGGGTAGTTTGATTGAGCAACCTTATACCAACTTGGTTTCACCTTCCACGCGGGTCTGGAATACAAGCCGAAATGGAAGACACAAAGACACATTTTTTAATGAATTTTTCATGATTCTTCCTTAATGACCGTAGATCTTATGAGGCAGTTGCACCATGAGGACAGTGTATTGATTGGGCTTCCACACTAGCATGACGTAAGCATTACAAAAAAATGACGAGCCTACTTTTTCGTTGCGAATTTTGTTGCGGCGTAGTGTTGCGGATTAAAGCTTGAAAGACAAAAACGCAAAAACCCGCACTAAGGCGGGTTTTTGGTTTGGGGTCACTCAACTGCTCAGGTTTACACCTTCTTCGCTATCGTAAGATTGCCCCGTTGTTCACTTATTACAGTGCAACAACGTTTACTGCTGATGGGCCTTTAGCGCCGCTCTCGATAGAGAACTCAACTTTTTGACCTTCATCAAGAGTTTTGAAATCGTTGCTCTGGATAGCAGAGAAGTGAACGAACACGTCTTTGCTGCCGTCTGCAGGAGAGATAAAACCAAAACCTTTACCAGCGTCAAACCATTTCACTAAACCAGTCATTTTAGTAGACATAATAATTTCCTTTAAATTTTAGCCGCCATAGGGCGAGGGAGGTCTGTTTTTTTAGTTGTGATACTTATGGGGCACTAAAGAAGGAAATTCGCGGTGAAGAGATATCTAGTAAGGATAACGCTAATACAGTGAACTACTTTACTCAAATTGCTTTCATAAGGTCTGTACTACAAACCGAGGAGTGCATTAACGCACGCTGAAAAATTTTACGCAAGGTTTATTTTATTAATGCCTTACAGTGGCCCTGTTAAAAAACATGCGAACTATCAGGTTCATTTTGTTAAAACTTAATCTCAATCACAAAAAAATTTTCGCAACCGCGCCACTATTTGTCTAACAAATGGAGGAAGTACCTATGAACATTACTCACGGTAAGTCTCAAAGCAAAGTGACCATTCAGGACATTGAAGTGCTGGTGGCGATGCTGGCTATTGTTGCGATTATTCTTTGGGAACTTTTTTACTAACGCTGGCGGTTAGAAACCGCTGGCCTCAAGAACAAAGGGGAAGTCAATTATCAGGTTGGCCAACAATACCGCCAGACTGGAGTAAATAACCAATTTCAGCATAAAACCCTCAAAGCACAGCAACAAGGACGCAGAAATCAGTCCTGTTAATTAGTTTTTAGAAACCTGCATCATGAATTGCCAATCCATCAAGGCCATAAAGGCCAGACTGGCTGCACAGGCGACAATAAATACTTTCATAAAAATCCTTTTAAAATAATGACCTAATATGAGGAACAACGACCACGGGTAGTTCAACTGAAGCCAGCGCTGATAACCCCCCGCTGATGACGTAAAGAACCCTTTCTCAATATTGACGCTAGTAATAGCAAAAAGCTTAAATGTGATCAACATCACACTTAAGGCGTAGCATTTTTCATGCTTTCTCCGGGCGTGACACTGCCGCTCATCAGCTTAACTCTGGTTGTCCTCTCTCGCCTTTTTGGTGCAGAATGCCCTATGAGAATTCTTTACAGCCGTTGTCATTACGAGGCCTCCAGTGACTAAACTTACACAACAACAATGCATCATCCTCACCGGTTTTACCGGCATCCTGCACGGTGAATTCGAATGGTTTCACGCGGACTTGGAAAAAAGATTAGGTCGTGAGGTGCAAACATCAGAACTGGGGTATCCCGAATTTATGGACCAGTGCAAGGCCCTGTATGAAGAAGACTTTTCTGCACTCATGCCGGACTGATAGACCACATGTTTCGTTAAGCAGACCACTCTTTATTGTCTTGGTCATGGGCGACCAGCGCACTGCGCGGTTGCTCTAAACACCTTAAATTTTATTTTCTTTCCTGTTAATTATGAAAGTAAGCGCCGCCCTGCCGATTAATATTGAATTTTAACCAACGATTAGGACGAGTACGGAAAAAGGTTACTCGAGGGGAATATCGTTGTATTACATCCTGCTTTGCTATTTAATACACTTAGTTTCACAATCGAAGGTTATCTTAAAACCCTTATTTAAATGAGATATAAAACGGAGTGTCCGTTTTCACCTTCGCTTATTTAATTTAAAGATACATTCAATTATATTTATTCGGGTGATAACGTGAATACAAAAAACATGATGCCAAATATTTTACTTAACGACCCATTTGCCGATTCCCCTGCTATTACCTGCAAAGGAAATCAAATGAATATTAACAATCGAATTTTTGAAGTAACAGAAAAACACAAAAGGTTAATTATTTGCCTATTAAAGGGCATTACTCAAAAAAACGATATTATTAATGTTGTTTGGTATGAACAAGGCGGCATGGTCAGCGACAACAACTATCATCAACTTATCCATAAGTTTCGTAACCTGCTGTCTGAGAACAATCTGCCTAAGGCCATGTTAAGAACTATTCCACGACACGGTGCCATGCTTGACCTTACCCTGTTGCCGGAAATGCCCAGCATCGAATCGAGTCTGCCTGCACAAATTGCAAAAAAGACCTTCAATTTCGCCACATTAGGTGCGGGATTAATGACGAGCTTATCGCTGATCGCCAGGTCGTTTTATCGATAAGGTTGTATACTCAAGATCTCGTGGTACTGTGACTCACGTTATTTTAAGAGTAAGTTGAATGATTAAATGGGCGTTTCCACTGAAATGGTTACTGTTTTCATTGAGTTACTTATCTCTGGCTTTTATTTGCCTCCAAACGCGAGATAACGGCAGCCTATCTTCATCCATCTGGCTTCCCGCCGGACTTACTCTTGGTGTTTTGTGCACCACCTCGGTATCTCGCTGGCCAATATGGCTGGTCAGCGCCGGCATTTTGCATGTTTTCGCCAGTTATCTCCACGACCGGCCGATGGATATCGCGCTGATTTTTGCCATCAATGATCTGATAATCCTTTGTGTTAACGCCATGATTTGGCAGAGTGTGATAAAGGGAAGTGCTCGCGTCAACAACCTGACTGCTATGACTATTTTCATCAGCATTGTGTTAGGTACGAGCGCGGTTGGAGGCATGATAAACGTCTATCTTCTCAGGCTTTTGTCTTACCCAATTGTTTTCTCGCATTTCACCAGTTCCAGCATATCTAACGCGACCGGTTGCCTCGCAATGGCACCTCTCTTTGTGGTTAACCAACTCAGTCAACTTTCTGTAAATAAGCGCACCAATGGCCGAAGCCTGCTGTTGATGAGCAGTATTCTTATCTTGTCCGTTGCCATATTTTTACCCGAAAGTGACTTTGACCAAAGCGTGCCCGCTATAGAGTTTTCACTTTATTTACTGTTTGGCATGACACTACTCTCCTCATTATTTATTAATGAAAAAAAGCTTTCATTTCTCTACGTCGCACTGGCGCTTATCATTAGCATCACGACTATTTATCATCGCGGCCCGTTTTCTGCGGACTATTATGATAACGGCAGTGGAATCACCGCCTCTCAACTTTATCTGTTAGCAATATTTATATCCGGCCTTCTGGTACGCAGCGGCATTACCGACATCTACTTTGAAAAAAAACAAAGCGACCAACAGTTGCTTCTTGCCTATTCTGCAACACCCACCCAGTCCCATTATCAATTTAAAATTAACGTCACACTGCAAAAAATCATCTGGAGCGACCCCGCCAGTCAGTTAATTAATTTCCCGTCTGATTTACTGGCAACACCGGCTCAACTTTTAGGACGAATGACCCCAGATGACCGGATGATATTCACACCTTGGTTTGATGGTACAAATAAAACTGCAGCAACACCTTTTTCACAATCACTCTCATTAGTGTTAACCGACTCAACATTCGTTGATACGCACATTGCTTTGTTATGCGACCACGATAATACTGCCAATACATATGTTAATGGGGTACTGATCGTTTATCAGAACAATCTAAGCCAAACGGGCCGATAAAATGAAAACAGTATTGATAGCAGACGATCATCCGGTCTATCTACTCGGTCTTAAAACGTTGCTCGAAACGCAGTTTAGCCAAGACTTCTCCCTTAGTGGCATGGCCAGCAATGTCGATGAGCTGCTTAATGCGCTTAAAACTTCTCAGCCCGACCTGTTGCTCACTGATTTCACCATGCCGGGAAATCAGCAATCCGATGGACTGCACCTGATACAGTATTTACGTCGCACCTATCCCGCGCTACCTATAGTCGTGATAAGCGTTTTATCTAATCAGGCTATTGTTAACGTTATGCTTAAAGCTGGGGTAATTGCGGTTATAAACAAGCAGAGCCTGGGCACGGAACTTAACGCATGCTTGAAATCTCTGTCCATGGGCCAGGTCATACCCCGCAATAGTAATCCTCAGATTGAAACAATTCCCCAGAACGTCTCGGCCTATGGGCAACTTAGCCCTAAAGAGAGCGAGGTGTTACGTCTCATGAAACTGGGCCATACAGTCAACCAGATTGCCCAGATGTTGCACCGTTCAAAACAGACCATCAGCGGGCAAAAGAAGAGTGCCATGAACAAGCTGGAGCTGTTATCGGACGCCGAGTTGTTTGAATATCTACTTAAGATGGACTTATGAGTCGGTTAAGTGTCCTCTTCGTTATAATAATATTCGTTTGTGCCAATGGAGCATGGGCGGAGTCGTTACGTGTTGGCATTGACAGCGTTGACGTGCGCTACAACGAAATCAGCACCTCTATTCAAGACAATAATGTTGAACCTGCGCTGCTTACGCTGTTAGAAAAACAACTCAAGCAACAAGATTCGGTATTCAATGAATTTAAAATACTTCCCGTCAAAGATCGCAGCAAACGGAACACGCTACTGGCCGATAAAAACGTGGATGCCCTGTTTTCGGAAAGCGCATTCGAATCCATGCCTGGCAACTTGGTTGAAACTCTCCCTCTGTTTACGACTCACTGGCGTTTAGTTTCACTCAGCGGCAGACTGGCGCAGGGCCTTGATTTCAAAAACCTTAACGACGAACGCGTCATTGTCGTTAGCGATGCGCCAATCGAGGCCTTAAAACAGCGTTATCCGCAGGTCACTATTATCGTCAGCGCCTCTCTGGGTGATGCGGTCACACTGCTGAAAGCGGGTGCCGCTGATGGCGTATTTTGCCGAGAGCAGGCAGCCAATGTGCTCAGCGAAAACATATTCCCCGGGCAGTTGCAGGTTTATCATCTTGATTCTCTGATAACTCGAACGCATCTGCTAATGCGAAACGACAATCCTGCCGCCCTGGCTGCGCTTAATCAGGCAATACAGCAGTTACCGCAGGAACAAGTGAACAACATCATCAGCCGTAACTTCACCGTGCAGACACTGATGAATATTGTGCCCCTGCTTCAGCAGAATCATCGCAACTTTGATACTGCCGCAGTGATAGTGGCAGTTATCGCTTTATTTTTAATTGGCATTCTGTTTACTCAGATTTTACGGCGTAAAAAGGTCGAGCGACGCCTTAAGGATGCAATAAAGTTTTGGGAAACCTTGCTCAACAGCCTTTCGACGCCGGTGATGGTTTCTAATTCTGCGGGCGTCATTACTCACGTTAATCAGGCGCTGTGTCAAAGCCTGAAGATCGCGCCTACAGCCGTCATCGGCACTGCAGTTGAGCACTTTAATCAGCAGTTTTTTGCCAACCCTGCGCTCGATACCGCTGGATTAGTGCAGGCAAGCATCGCCACCGAAGCACAATTTTTTGAAGGCAGCTACAGCCTGCATAACAGCCAGCGCAGTATTGCTGGCTGGATAACGCCTTACAGCAATACACACCTAGTGCCACAGGGACTGGTTATCGGCTGGTACGACATGACAGAACGTATTCGCCTTGAAGCCCAACTGGCGCAGGCGCTGGACGAAGCCAACGCTTTCAGCCATGAAAAAAGTGAGTTTTTGGCGCGAATGAGTCATGAAATTCGCTCACCAATGAACGTGATTATGGGCGTACTTGAAATCGAAAATCAGCGCATCAATAATTCACAGTCGCCTATTTCGGTGGCTTATAACGCCTCTCGCGGACTGCTAAGAATAATCGGCGACATTCTCGACCTGTCTAAAATAGAGGCGGGCGAAATGAAGCTGAAACCCGCGCCGGTGTCTCTCTACTTCCTGCTGGAAAACGCAGCCGACGCCTATCAGAATCTGGCAGAAAGAAAAGGGCTGCGTTTGGACAGTGATATAGAAAGCTGCTTCGGCCAGGATTACCTTCTGGACGAAGGCAAAATGGTTCAAATCCTTAATAATCTGCTCAGCAACGCGGTCAAATACACCCAACAGGGTCACATTGCGCTGGCAATAAAGGTGATTGACCTCGGCGATAATACGCATCAAATCACTATTAGCGTCAGCGACAGTGGGATAGGAATTAAAGCGTCGCTGCTGCCGGGTATTATCAAACCTTACCGCCAAATCTCGTCAGCCACGCCTGACAGCACCGGACTTGGCCTGACTATTTGCCATCAGTTGGTCACCCTTATGGGCGGTAAGCTCGACATAACCTCGCTGCAAAACCTAGGCTCGACGTTCACCGTTACCCTACGTTGCCAATGTGTGGCACCTGCTAATGCCCCAGCCATGCCGCCTGCCTCCAGCTCAGACGGCGAGAGCTGCCGGCTGTGGATTATTGACGATTTGCCCGCTAACCTGCTGGTAATGAAGCTGCAACTTACCGCCCTGGGCCATCAGGTGATCACTTTCGACAGCGCCCATGAAGCACTCGAACAGCTGCAGCAACCCACGACTCTGCGACCCGATATGATCCTGACCGATTGCCAGATGCCGGGCATGTCGGGGTATGAATTTGCCACCCAGGTACGCCGTTTTGAAGAGGGTAAAACTGAGCATCTGCCGATCGTTGGGTGTACGGCGAACGCCTTTTCTGATGAGGAGACCAAGTGCATCAGCGCGGGAATGGACGGTCACTTAACGAAGCCTATGACCCAATCAGATTTGAAAAACTGCCTGCATGAAATGTTGTTTAATCGTCATGTCGACCTAAGCGAAGTGCTTTCACTGGCTTCAGGTCAGCAACCAGTGATCATCAAACTGATAGACGAACTGCAAAAAAGCAGTGCGGAGGACCTAATGCTCATTGAAGGTGCCTGGAAAGAAGATGACCTTGAGACGATGAAAAGCAAAATTCATCGTCTCAAGGGCAATTTTGCCCTGACGCATTTTGAAGCAGGACAACATCTCTGCATGATGCTGGAAACAAAGCTAAGCCATGCCGACAGTGATATAGCACTGCCCATGCTGCGACTTCACCACACCACACGCCAGTTTATTGCCCTGCTGCATAACATTTCGCGACAAAAATAAACTCCGCGCCACTGCCTTGGTTGATTAAATTTCGCCCTATCATGTTAATAGGTTGAAACCTGTGACGACGAGAGCGAAAATAGCAGGGTTTGATTCATTCACTTTCACATTCGTTGTCGGACCTATGAGCGCAAGTAAACCACGCCGTCCGCATGGACGTTGGACCTATTACATCATGCACGAAGACATTCTGTGGCCCTGCCCCGTTCGTTGGGAGTGGGAAAATGGATACGGCGGCTGGCTGCCTTTTTATTACTCGCCAACGCTGGAGTTTGTCGCGGGTGACCCTACCAAGGCCACCAAGGTTGCACCCGGTCGCGCCGCTGTCCCGAATAGATACAAACAGCTCGCTTTCTTTGCAACCCAGCATCGCTAATCGTCAGCCAAGTGCCTTTTGTACGGTTTCCGATTGGCGCGGCCCTGGCGTAAAGCCGGTTTTTCTGGCACTGAACGCAATCACCAGACTGATGATCACCAGCAGCAGCATTGCCCACGGAAATGCCCCCACGCCCTGCGATTTAAGCAATACGCCGCCCGCAATACCTCCTCCGGCAATTGCCAGATTCCACGCCACCACAATCATCGATTGTGCAATGTCCGCGCTCTCGCCCGCCGCATCGGCACAGGCGGTTTGCAGCAATGTGGCCGCGCCGCCAAAAGTTGCCCCCCAGGCAAAGATGGCGCAATAAAACACAGGAGCAATGTGGGCCACGCTGCCAAAAGTCAGTGCGCTAAGCGCAAAAATCGCCAGGCTGATAATCACACTCCTGCGCAGCCAACGGTCAACCAGAAAACCGGTCAATCCGATGCCCAACAGTGCACTCAGTCCAAACAAGAGCAGAATACTGTCCGTCTGCCCGGCCAGGCCGAGTGGGGTTAAAAATGGCACAATATAGGTGTAAAGAATGTTGTGCGCGGTTATCCAGGTAAAAATAACCATCAGCACCGGTCTCACGCCGGGCATCCGCCAGACTTGATACAACGAGAGCTGCTTTTGAGGCGCCTCTCCCGGAAAATCGGGCACTTTAGCCACTATCCAGCCAATGAGCAGCAGGGTTAACACGGACATAATGCCAAACGCACTGCGCCAGCCGACCCAGGAGCCAATCCAGGTGCCCAGCGGCACACCCAGTGACAGCGCCAAGGGCGTGCCAATCATCGCCAGCGTCATCGCACGGCCCTGCAGGGCGGGCACAACCATTCTTCGGGCATAACCCGCGATAAGGCCCCAGGCCAATCCTGCCGAAGCGCCAGCAAAAAAGCGCGCCACCAACGTAAGGGTGTAATCCGTTGAAAAGGTGGTCAGAGAGTTAAACAGTAAAAAACCGATGACTGAGCTTAACAATGCACTGCGCCGCCGCCAACCGCGGGTCGCCACGGTCAGGGGAATGGCCGCTACCAGCGAGCCCACCGCGTAAAGCGTCACCATCTGACCGGCCATCGACGGCGAAACATGCAGGCCGTCGCTGATTTGCGGCAGCAGGCCCGCGGGCAGTGTTTCAGTCATGATGGCGATAAATCCGGTCATCGCCAAAGCCAGCAGTCCTGATACCGGCAGTCGTGCGTCACGGCTCATAAGTTATCCCCGTTAAAAAGACTGGCATAGACCGCGTCACGCAGATCACTGACAAACTGCCCTGACATGCCCTCATACAACGTATTGGTCAACGCCACCACCGTCAGTTCACGTTGGCGGTCGACAAACCACGAATGACCGTACGCCCCACCCCAGCGCCAGGTTCCCACCGACTCGGGCGACGCGGCCTCCTGCGGGTCACGAAGTACCGAAAACCCCAGGCCAAAGCCGAATCCCGGCGCATCAGGCAACGCGGCACCCGACGTCTGGTCGCGGCCCATCTCATCAATAAGTGCTGCAGAAATGAGCGGCTCACCGCCCTGGCGCAGCACTTCAAAAAAACGCAGTAAATCAGGTGCGCTGGACACCATTCCCGCGCCGCCAGAGGGAAAAGCCTCGGCATTCAGAATGCGATGTGGCGAGTAAGGTATGCCAACGCTTTCTTCAAATGGCGAAACGGATTCATTTTCAGCCAAAATGTGTGGCCGCGGACGGTCACTGACGTAAGGCGTAGCCAGGCGCTCCGGCTGTCGGGTATAGAAGCCGCTGTCATTCATGCCTAAAGGGCCGGTAACCAGACTTTTTACCGCCTGGTCCAGCCGTTGTCCGCACACCTGCTCAATAACCGCACCCAACACGTCAATGGCCAGTGAATAACACCAAGCGGTGCCCGGTGTATAAAGCAGTGGCACGCTGGCCAACCGACGCAAGTTTTCACTCAGCGACTGCGTTGCGTCGTCCATCCCATCAGAAACACCGGCCTGCGCATAAGGCCCCTGCGCATCACTTTCAAGAAAACGGTATCCCAGTCCGGCGGTGTGGCTCAGCAGTTGGCGCACAGTAATTGTCGCCGCTTCGCCGCTGGCCAAGGTTGGGCGAAAATCCGCCAGCAGCGCGTCCAACGGCTGGTCAAGAGACAAACGCCCCTGACGAATAAGCGCCATTGCCGCCGCCGAGACAATCGGTTTGGACACCGACGCCAGGCGAAACAAGGTGTTCAGCGACATCGATTTCTGCGCTTCACGGTCGGCCCACCCGTCGGCGATTTGAAAGCAAATCTCCCCCCGATGGGCAACGATGACCACCGCGCCCACCAGCCGATTTTCCACTAGTGCCTGGTCGATCACGCTATTAACGGCAGAAAACTGTTCATACTGACTTTTATTATCATGCTGATTTTTGACCCACGAAGCTGACTGTTTCATGCGATATTCCCTGGAAGATTACGTCGTGAACTCAAGATAGAACGCTAGGGAATACGGAAAAAGTGGGGTAAATTTCTTTTATATACGGAACATTTTGTCCGTAATGGGAGATAAAATGGACAGCCTCAGTAGCCTTGGCGTATTTGTGCAGGTCGCAGAAACCGGCAGTTTCGTCGCCGCCGGTGGCACATTGGGCGTTTCAGCATCCGCCGTCGGTAAAAGCATTTCGCGGCTTGAAAACAAGCTCAATGTGCGGCTATTTCACCGCAGTACACGCAGTCTGACGCTGACTGCCGAAGGTCAGCTTTTTCTAGAACGAAGCCGCAGAATACTGGCTGAATATGAGGCCGCCGAGCACGAGCTTAGCCTTGCATCTCAGTATCCACGGGGTCGCCTGCGCATCAGCCTGCCGATGGTCGGCTCCCTGATGCTGCCGGTGCTGAGCGAGTTTATGTCATGCTATCCCGACGTCGAGTTGGAACTGAACTTTAGCGACAAAATGGTCGATGTCATTGAAGAAGGATTCGACGCAGTGATCCGCACCGGTGAAATGACCGATTCGCGGCTCAACCTGCGCAAGCTCGGCGATTACACTAAATTCGTTGTCGCCTCGCCCGCCTACCTCGCCAAACACGGCATTCCTCAGTTACCGGAGCAACTGGCGCAGCACAGCTGTCTGCATTATCGTTTTAGCCGCAGTGGAAAAATTGAACCTTGGCCGCTGGTGCACGAACTGCCGCTTGATCTCCCGCTATCCATGGTTTGCAATAATCTTGAGGCTCAGGTTTATTTCGCCCAGCAGGGCAACGGGATAACCTGCCTGCCAGAATTTGCGGCGCGTGAGGCGCTTGTCAGCGGCAAATTACAAAGTGTGCTTAACGAATTTATCTCACACAGCGCCTCTTTCAATATTCTCTGGCCTTCGGGCGGATACATGACGCCGAGGCTGCGGGCTTTAATCGATTTTCTGTGTGAACACACTTTTGCCCGGAGAAAAGTATGAAGGCCGCTGAAAGCAGTCAATTGATGACCCTTGATCGACTCAGCGATGAGCCTTTTTATCGTCAAATTTATCATCGTATCAGGGCATCAATTGCCGATGCCCTGCTAAAACCTGGCGACAGGCTTCCCTCGGCGCGACAATTGGCGAAAGAGCTTGGGCTGGCGCGTGGTACTATCGAAGCCGCCTATTCTCTGCTGACCGCAGAAGGTTATATTCAGTCCCAAGGCCAGGCGGGTACGCGTGTTACCCCCAACATACCGCCACAGTCTGCCCCAAAAGCCAACGCTGTTCCCGCGCAGATTCACCACGGTGGCATGCAGCCGAGCACGATTATGCCACTGCAAATGGGATTGCCTGCTCTGGACGCTTTTCCGCGAAAAATTTGGGCCCGACTGGGAGCGCGATACTTGCGAGCCATGCAGCCCAACGACATGAAATATCCCGCTCACCTTGGTCTACCGGCGCTGCGCAACGCGATTGCGGCCTACTTGCAGATAGCAAGAGGGATTAACTGTAACGGTTCGCAGGTGTTTATCACGTCGGGGTATCGCGGCACGCTGCAGCTGATTTTACACACACTGCTCAAACCCAACGATGAAGTGTGGGTGGAGGACCCCGGTTTTCCCCTGACCCGCGAACTGCTGCGAGGTGCGCAGATAAAGCAAATTGCCGTGCCGGTTGATGCACAAGGAATTCAGGTGTCTGAGGGAATGAAACGGGCGGAACACGCCCGTGCGGCCATTGTGACGCCAGCGCATCAAAGTCCGCTGTGTGTTTCGCTCTCACTGCCCAGACGTCTCGCGCTGCTTGAATGGGCCGCGTGCCAGCAGGCATGGATTATTGAAGACGACTACGACGGAGAATATCGCTACGTCAGCCGTCCACTTCCGGCGTTGAAAAGCCTGGATAATCAGGGGCGGGTTTTATACTGCGGCACCTTTAGCAAGGTACTTTTTCCGGGGATTAGGCTGGCCTATCTAGTGGTGCCCGAGCAACAGGTCGAACACTTTGAGCGCGCCAGCCTGAGTTTTTTTGAAGGAATGAACGAAATGCCGCAGGCTATCGTCAGCGATATGATGATGGAGGGGCATTTTTCGCGACACATTCACCGAATGCGAAAACTCTATGCAGAACGGCGAGCGATGGCGGTAGCCGGGCTGAGTAAGATACTCGGCCACTATATAACCATCGACCCGCAGCCCGGCGGCATGCATTTGGTTCTGCGTTTACGCGCTCCGCTCAACGACGCCAGAATTGCCGCCCGCATGCGCGAGAACGGGCTTTATACTCACGCGCTGTCGAGCTGGAGCAACAACAGCCAGGGTGAGCGCGGACTGCTTATCGGCTTTACCAATATTGAATCGCAGCACCAGGCCGAGAAAATCGGCCTAAAGATTCTGGCATTGCTGTGAGAAGTATTGCGCGGCACCTTATCCGTAATAACGCTAAGCTGCCGCGATAACGCCAATGTCGCGCGACGCAAACTCAGTTAAGCCCTGCCTTATCAAGCCCGTACGCGGCGTCGGCCGATCCCGGCTTCATGCGAACAGCAACGTTTAGACGGTTCCAGCCGTTAATCGCCACCACCAGGAAGCTGAGGTCGGAAAGTTCCTCTTCTGAAAAGTGGGTACGCACGTGGTCATAGATTTCATCCGACACGCCTTGAGCAGAAAGCGTGGTCAGCGCCTCGGTCCACTCCAGCGCCGCCCGTTCGCGGGGGCTAAACAGCGGTGACTCACGCCAGATAGCGATGTGGTGCACTCGTAGCTCGCGTTCACCCCAAATCTTGGCTTCTTTAACGTGCATATCCAGACAAAAACCGCAGGCATTAATCTGCGAGGCTCGCACGGTGACCAGTATCTTGAACTCCTTCACCACCGCGCTGTTGCCTACCGCAGTATTAAAATCGAGATATTTTTTAGCCAGTGCGGAAGAAAGCTGGAAGTAATCTAAACGCTGGTTCATTGGAAACCCTTTTCACTGTTGAATGATAGTTAATACAATAGGCATCGTGGCCGCGGCCTCGCTACCTGATGCAGACCATCATCGTAGAACTTGGCTCAGTGAGAAAGCGCCAAGAATCGCCTTATCGACTAGTCCATGATGGGCGAATCCCCCTCCCGGTGGTTCGCCTGTTCAACCAGCTTGAAATAACGGTTTAATTTAAAAAATCTGATACAAAAAGATTTTGCATAATTGTTATTCTTTAATCATGCTTATTTAGTGAAATTCACTTTTCAATAAAGCTGGAACTATTTTGCAAAACCTTAGAGCCTCTGCGCTCAACGCTATCAAGCGTACCCCTTGGTATCCCAAGCGGCGTTCCTATCGGGTACTGTTTTGGCGAGAGATAACGCCGCTGGCCGTGCCTATCTTCTTTGAGAATGCCTGTGTATTGCTGATGGGGGTGTTAAGTACCTTTCTTGTCAGTTGGTTAGGCAAAGAAGCCATGGCTGGTGTAGGTCTGGCAGACAGCTTTAATATGGTGGTAATTTCATTTTTTGCCGCTATCGATCTCGGTACTACGGTGGTGGTCGCCTTTAGTCTCGGTAAGCTTAATCACGAACGCGCACGCGATGCTGCCCGGCAGTCGCTTATTATCATGACGTTGTTCGCCATTATTCTCGCGCTTATCATCGAATTTTGCGGACAAAGTATTATTAATTTAATTGCCGGTAATGCGGCGCCGCAAGTAAAAGCCTTGGCGTTGAGTTATTTGCGGGTCACGGTGTGGAGCTATCCGGCGGCGGCTATTGCACTTATCGGCTGTGGAGCACTGCGCGGGGCAGGTAATACTAAAATTCCGATGCTGATTAACGGCGGCATGAACATTCTTAACATCGTGATTACCACCGTACTGATCTATGGCTGCTTTTCGTGGAAAGGTCTGGGCTTTATCGGTGCGGGATTAGGCTTAACGATTTCGCGCTATATTGGTGCCGCCGCGGTGCTGTACGTGCTGGCTATCGGCTTCAATCCCTCGTTAAAAATCTCATTAAAAAGCTATTTTACCCGTATCAACACCAACATTTTGGTTGAGGTGTTGGGCATTGGTATTCCGGCCAGCATCGAGTCTGTGCTATTTAACGGCGGCAAGCTGCTGACGCAAGTTTTCGTTGCCGGCATGGGTACCAACGTGATTGCCGGTAACTTTATCGCCTTCTCCATTGCGTCGTTAATTAACCTGCCGGGTAACGCCCTCGGCTCATCGGCCACGATTATCGTCGGCACCCGCTTGGGCAAAGGCGAAATAGGTCAGGCCGAGTTTCAGCTACGCCACGTTTACTGGCTTTCGGCCATAGGCATTTGTTCGCTGGCACTGCTGTCGGTGCCGCTGGCAGGCATGCTCGCATCATTTTACACCCGCGAAGAAGACGTCATTGACGTGGTGAAAATTTTGGTTTGGCTCAACGCCGCCTTTATTCCATTCTGGGCCGCCTCCTGGGTGTTACCCGCAGGATTAAAAGGCGCGCGCGATGCACGCTTTACCATGTGGGTTTCAATGCTCGGAATGTGGGGGTGCCGCATCGTGGCGGGTTATACCATGGGTGTCGTGCTGGGCTTTGGCGTAGTCGGCGTGTGGCTGGGCATGTTCCTGGACTGGATTGTGCGCGGGGCGTTCTTCTATTGGCGCATGGCCAGTGGTCGCTGGCTCTGGAAATATCCACGGCCGCCAAAAGACCTGCAGTCCACTAAAGAGGAGGTGACAGCCAATGGATAATTCAGCACCCTATCTGCAGCCAGGTGAACGCGTGATTATCTACGACGGCGTTTGTCGGCTCTGTAACGGCTGGGTCAACTTTCTGATTCGCCACGATAAAAAACACAGCGTTAGAATGGCACCGGTGCAATCCGAGGCGGGACGCGCGCTGTCGATTTGGGCCGGACTCTCACCCGAAAACGTCAATACTATTGTGTTGATTGACGGCGACCACGTTTATAAACGCTCAGAAGCCATATTTCGCGTCATGTCTTTTTTACCCTTTCCTTGGCGAGCGATGGCCGCGTTGCGTATTTTGCCGCTGCGTTTCAGAGATGCCTGCTACAACGGGATTGCGCTCAATCGCTACCGCTTATTTGGCCGTTATGACAGTGTAAAAAAGTTAGAAGCCGACCATAGTCAGAGATTTTTAAAAACGGGGGAAGAGGCTGGAGGATGACCACTGAAGTTTCAGCGGTCATCTGAGAAAACGCTATTGCGCACTGCGGGTCAAAATGAGTTGCCTAAAAAAATTTAATTATCTAACTCATATTTAAGGGTAATTTCAGCTTTAAGCAGTTTCGACACTGGGCAACCTTCTTTAGCCTTTTTGATGATGCTGTCGAATTTATCTTCTGAAATCCCCGGCAGTTTGATGTGACTGTCTAACGCGATTGCACTGATCGCAAAACCGCCGTCGACTTTATCAAGTGAAACTGTCGCTTTAGTATCAATGCCTTCGGGAGTGAAACCTTCTTCTCCCAGCATTAATGAAAGTGCCATCGAGAAACAGGCTGCGTGTGCAGCGCCAATCAACTCTTCTGGGTTTGAACCGGCTTTCCCCTCAAAACGGGTATTGAAGCCGTAGGGCTGATCTTTCAGAGCACCACTCTCCGTCGTAATGGTCCCTTTACCCTGCTTGATGTCGCCTTCCCAATGAGCCTGTCCATACTTTTTGATAGCCATAATTTCCTCTGCTCTGTTTAACACAGGAATAAGTATAGACGCTGATTCGGATAGTGACAGGGACTCCCCCTCCCGGCGCTTATCTCCGGCACTCGCTTGAGACGGCGTTAGCTCTGTATAAGGGGGGACTAAAAGCATATTAACATTTAAGATTTATCTGACGAAAGTTACTTTACGATTAATAATCATTATCATTTGAAAATTTACACAAGTGTTACTAAATATATCGCTCAAATCACTGTTTGGACGATTGTCTACTGGTCGTTCAGTTTACACTGTAGGCATATTTCGCTGGCTGACGAAGCATCACTGATGGCGTACGCGCAAGATGGCGGCATAATCAGACCAATAGGAAATCAAAAACCATGAGTGAATTTACACCTGCGATGCTGACCATGATTGCGGCTACCTTCTTGCTGGCCGGAACGATTAAAGGCATTACCGGCATGGGGCTGCCGACAGTGGCGATGGGGCTGCTGGGTTCACTTATTTCACCGGCGACGGCGGCAGGACTGCTGCTTTTACCCTCGTTCATCACTAACTTGCTGCAGCTGCGGGGGACAACTGGCCTGACTCGACTCTGCGTTCGACTGTGGCCGATGATGGTAATGATTGTTGCAGGCACTATGCTCGGCAGCCATTGGCTGGCGACGGGCAGTAATCATCACACCACGCTGGCGCTGGGTATGGCTTTAGTGGTTTACGCTGTCTGGACCCTGTTTGCCAAACCACTTTACGTCGGCGCACGGCTAGAAGTGTGGCTGTCGCCGCTGATTGGCCTGACAACCGGCCTGCTTACCGGGGGAACCGGCGTCTTTGTTATCCCCGCGGTACCCTGGCTACAGTCGCTGGGGCTGGAAAAAGACTCGCTAGTGCAGGCGCTGGGCCTCTCTTTTACCGTCTCGACCTTTGCGCTGGCCGCAGGTTTAGGCTGGCATGGTGCGTTGCATACCGAGGCTTTTGGCACATCGGCACTGGCGGTTATCCCAGCCATGCTCGGCATGATCGGTGGACAAAAGCTGCGCCAAAAAATCAGCCCGCAGGCATTCAAGCGCGGTTTTCTTGTTTGCCTGCTGCTGCTTGGCGTTGAAATGATTTGGCGTTCACTGTAAAAAATCTCATCAACCTGGAGAAAT
This sequence comes from Rouxiella sp. S1S-2, assembly GCF_009208105.1. Lineage (NCBI taxonomy): Bacteria > Pseudomonadati > Pseudomonadota > Gammaproteobacteria > Enterobacterales > Yersiniaceae > Rouxiella > Rouxiella sp. S1S-2. The sequence continues at coordinate 1,356,229 of NZ_WFKL01000001.1, read as the reverse complement.
GTATGCCCGCCAATCAGACACCCACGGCAGTTTCAGCTACCCACCCAGAGGATCGTTTGGCGGCTACGGCGGCCGCGATGGCGGATAAGTCTCGTGCCCGCATGCTGTGTGCACTCATGGACGGACGTGCCTATACCGCCACCGAACTCAGCGCCGTGGCAGATATTTCGGCCTCCACCGCCAGCGCCCATCTCGCGCGCCTGAGTGAAGAAGGTTTTATCAACTGCCTGTCTCAGGGGCGGCATCGTTACTATCGTTTAGCCGGTCACGACGTTGCCGAGCTATTGGAATTAATGATGGGAATGTCGTGGAGGGCGCAACCGCGTCCGCCGGTGACAACGCCGGTTCACCTGCGGCAGGCGAGAACCTGTTATGACCATCTGGCGGGTGAGATTGCCGTCGCCGTATATCAGTTTATGCAGGCTGAGCTGTGGATCTCCGCCGAGGGTGACGCACTGACTGCGCGGGGTCAACGTCAGCTTGAGGCGCTTGGCCTTGTCTGTTTTCCTGCCCTTTCACGCCGGAAATTCTGCTGTCCCTGCCTGGACTGGAGCGAACGCCGCTATCATCTTGGCGGCCAACTCGGTGCCGCCCTGCTCACCCTGTTTGAAAACAAAGGGTGGGTAACCCGCCACCTAGACGGCCGAGGCCTGGATTTCAGCGACCAAGGCCAAAAAGGGCTGCAAAAGATTTTTGGTATCGCCAGGCATTTATAACGATCGGTCTGTGAGATTTAAAGCGTTTCGGTTATCTTTGCGGCATTACTGTTGTGTTGAAACTCACCAAAATCTAAGGTCCAGAAAATGGAAAAGCTCCCCACAGTCACTATCAAATATTGCTCTCAATGCAACTGGCTGTTGCGCGCCGCGTGGATGGCACAGGAGCTGCTTAACTCTTTCAGCACTGACCTCGGGTCGGTGACGCTGGTTCCCGGCACTGGGGGTATCTATGAAATCACCCTCGATGAGCACCTTCTTTGGGAGCGAAAAAGGGACGGAGGTTTTCCTGATGCCGCACAGATTAAACAAAGAGTGCGTGATATCTGCTTTCCCGAACGTTCTTTAGGCCACGTTGACGGCAAAAAGATTGAGAAATAAGCGCACGCAATCGTTAATCTGTCGAGTTAATTAAGCTGGAACTGTTTATCCGGCAGCAGCTTTTGCGGCAGTTCAGTTTCGTTATTCATCTCACGAAGATTAATTTCGATAGCGTTACACATCGCGTTTAACGGCAGGTCATTTGGCGCGGTGCCAAAGGGGTCTTCCAGCTCTTCTGCCAGAGCATCGAGAGAAATAAAGGTGTAGGAAATAAACACCGAAACCAGAGGTGTCATGTAGTGCAGGTCGGGCACCAGCGCAAAAGGCAGCAGTGTGCAAAACAGATAAACCGTGCGATGCACGATCAGGCTATAGGCAAAGGGGATTGGCGTATTAGAGATACGTTCACACCCCGCCAGCACCGACGACAGCTGATTAACGTTCAGATCGATGCTATGAAAAAGAATATCCGAAATATCCCCTTCCTGACGTCTTTTCCCCAGCCACTGTCCAATTAACAACAAGATTTGGTTACACGGCGAGGCGCTATTGGCGATCGCTTGCGTATCGTACCCCACAAGCAGTCGTGACAAATCCTCTTTCATCGGCGTCTTACGCAACTGATGCTTCAGGCAGTAGCTAAACGCCATCAGCAGCGCGGCAAACTCCTGCGCCAAGTCGGGCCGCTGCACAAGAATGCTTTTTATCTGTCGCAGCAGTGAGCGATTAACAATAAGCAAATTTCCCCACATCATCCGCGCCTCGGTAAAACGGGCATAGCTGACGCTATTGCGAAAGCCGAGGAAAATAGCAATTGCCACGCCGAGCAGGCTAAAAGGCGCCAAGGTGAGTTTAACCCCCAGAGCCTCGTACCACTGAAAACACAGAATAGCGACCACGGACATGGCCAGATTGAGGCTCAGGCGAAATAATATTTCCGACAACACCGAGCCGTGCCAAACAAACAGTCTTCGAAACCAATGTTGGTGGGGTCTGACAATCATAAAAGCGGAATGAATTTTTAAGGGGGTTAAGCTTTTGTTATAGCAGATTCATTTGATGAATATCAATGATGATAATAAGCGTCTTAATCTCTAATCAGGATTTACTCAGTTCTTAGAAAATCTGATTAATGTCGTAGAAGTCTTATTTTAAGGTCAAATGAATAGCTCATGCTTGTACAGAGGGATAAATTATGGGTTACGGCAGTTAACTCAATAAGTTAAGTGGAATTTAATATGTCCTTCAAAGGTAAAGTTTGGCTCGCATTATTCGTTTCAATGGTTTCATTTTGGACCGCCGTGGGTTACGCCGGTTATGCACTACTGACGCTTTAGCATCTAAATATTTACCCTCGAATTACGGTAATATCTCATAAAATAATCTGTCAGAACGCCCTAAAAATGTACTGCTCTCGCTGGCGGCTGTTTTTTGCCCAACAAGCAACTGCAGTATTTGATGCACCGTCAACGTAGCCCCCCTCTTTCTCGTCTCAACTCAGAACGGCACTGTTTTCCGTGATGCACCGCTTTTATGTCCTTATAAAAAAGAAACCTCGACTAGATCACATAAATCCGTATGAAACATTCTCCCAATCCATAAAATTCCATTTAAATTAAAAAGTTAGATTAAATTGTGAAAAATTTAATCTATTTTTTAAATTGTAGCCCCCCTCACATTAATGAAATGAATCATTCACTAATATTCATTTGCGAATATTTATTTCAAAAACAATTTAAATAGAATATCTCATCAACCTGTAAAAAACCTTTCACACATCAGACAGTTAGTTGAATAGGTGAAAAGGGAGGGTAAAAATGGCTACAAATAAGACTCATTACAACCTTGTCTACCTGATGCTCTGTTGCACCGTCGCCGCGTTTGGCGGCCTGTTGATGGGCTATGACAGTTCAATCATTTCAGGGGCGATTGAACCGTTAAGCACCTATTTCCAACTTACGCCGGCAGAAACTGGCTGGGCAGTGTCCTGTATTCAGGTATCAAGCCTGGTAGGTTGCCTGGTGGCACCAAAAATCAGCGATCATTTCGGCAGAAAACGCTCCCTCTGCGTCACGGCAATTATCTTCGCGGTTTCTATTATCGGCACCGCACTGGCACACAATTTTACCGCCTTTATCCTGTTTAGATTGATTGGTGGCTTGGCGATAGGCTTGGCCTGCGTTATTTCGCCTATCTATCTGGCAGAGCTTTCGCCCTCCCGCTACCGTGGCAGAACCACCGCGCTATACTCCATTTGCTGTGTTGGTGGCCAAAGCGTCGTGATGCTGACTAACTTCTTCATCAGTAAATCAATGACATCTGATGTTTTAGTCGATACCGGCTGGCGTTATATTCTTTCATCGGCGCTGGTTCCCTGCGTCGCGTTGTTGGTGTTTATCGCCTTTATCCCTGAGTCTCCGCGCTGGAGCGTATTCCGCGGACGCGATAAAGAGGCCCTCACCACGTTAGGTAAAATCTCCAACCCTGAACATGCAAAAACAGTGTTCAGCGAGATACGAGACTCAATCAAAACCGATATTAACAACAGCGGCAAAACGAAATTCAAACTGAATAAAAAAACTATTCCACTCTTAATCATCGGTATTGGCTTGGCCGTGGGTAATCAGTTAAGTGGTGTAAATGTGATTCAGTATTTTGGTCCTACGCTGATGAAAAACATCACTACCGATAATAACACTGCCATGTTCCTGGCATTTGTTCTGGCATTTGCCCAGTTCCTCGGCGTAGTGGTCGGCATGATGCTGCTGGATAAAATAGGTCGTCGCAACCTGCTGCTGTGGGGCGCGCTGGCGTCAACGGTCTGCCTCGCCTACTCCTTCGCAGCGTTTTATCTGCGCTTCCCGGGCGTGTTTTCCGTACTGGGTCTGTTTACCTTTATGTTCCTGTTTGGCATCACATGGGGTCAGGTTATCTGGACCGTACTGGGCGAAATCTTCCCAATGGAAATTCGCTCCATCTGTGTCGGCATTTCAGTGTGCTCACTTTCCATTGCCAACTTTGCCGTCAGTACCACTTTCCCTATCATGAACAGTAACCCTTATCTGCAGGAAGTGTTCCACGGTGGGTTCCCTCTTCTTCTGTTCTCCGGATTCTCACTGCTGATGTTCGTGTTTACCTACCGCTTCGTCCCTGAAACGGCGAATGTACCTTTGGAAAGAATTGAAGCCATCGCACTGAGAAAATTTTATGGTCGAGATATCGAAGAAGATGTCGAGCCTGTCAACGCTAAATCCTCTGTCATCTAAGCAATGGCATTAAATAAATTTATCCGCTAACGCACTATCTGCTGCAGCGTTTGACCCGATGGCCTGAATTCTGCCTCTCGCAAATTCAGGCCTTTTTTATTTGAGGCCATTTTTTAAGCGGAATTGTGTGGCGCAGATCAAAAATGAAGTAAAAAATCCAAAAAAGGATGTTTCATTTCATTTTCAATGAAAGTGATTAAATTAAAAATAAATACATAAATATCAATTAACTAGCAAACATCTCCTCATGATATAAAAGACTAAAATTAATAATCTGTGAGCATTATCATAAAAACAATGCGTTTAATAATTTCATTTTTATTGAAAATGAAATTATTAAACCTTAGTATGTTTTAAAGGCCATTTAGCTTGGGTTGAGGATAGGAAGATGAATAACATGCAAAAGAAACTGGATGTAATCTGTTTAGGACGCATAGCCGTTGACTTGTACGGACAGCAAATTGGCGCACGTCTGGAAGACGTCGGCACCTTTGCCAAATATCTCGGCGGTTCGTCAGGCAATGTGGCATATGGCACGGCCATTCAGGGGCTACGGTCCAGTATGTTGGCGCGCGTAGGTGATGAGCATATGGGCCGCTTTCTGCGCGAAGAGTTAATTCGCGTAGGCGTAGATACCCAAAGTTTGATTACCGATAAAGAGAGGCTTACCGGTTTGGTGTTGTTAGGGATTAAAGATCAAGACACGTTCCCGCTGATCTTTTACCGCGACAACTGTGCCGATATGGCGCTGACGCCGCAAGACATTAATGAAGACTATATTGCCTCATCGCGTGCGCTGGCGGTGACGGGAACTCATCTATCTCATCCTCAAACCCGTCAGGCAGTATTAAAGGCGCTAGAATATGCCCAAAAACATGGCCTGCGCCGTGCACTGGATATCGACTATCGCCCGGTACTGTGGGGGCTGACCTCGCTGGGCGATGGCGAAACCCGCTTTGTCTCTTCTGAAAAAGTGACCCGCGAAATTCAGGAAGTGTTGCATCATTTCGACCTGATAGTCGGTACTGAAGAAGAATTCCACATTGCCGGTGGCAGCACCGACACCCTTGCTGCACTAAAACACGTTCGTGAACACACCGATGCCACACTGGTGTGCAAACGCGGCGCGTTGGGATGCTCGGTATTCGAACAGCAAATCCCTTCTTCGTGGGAAGAGGTGAAACTGCATTCCGGCGTTCGTGTTGAGGTGCTTAACGTACTGGGCGCGGGCGACGCGTTTATGTCCGGTTTGCTGCGCGGATATCTTAATGACGAAGGCTGGGAGCAGGCGTGTCGCTATGCTAACGCCTGCGGTGCACTGGTGGTTTCACGCCACGGCTGCGCACCTGCCATGCCAACTAAAAAAGAGCTTGATGACTATCTGCTGCGCGACAAGTCGGTCCCCCAGCCGGACAAAGACGCTCGCCTGAATCATCTGCATCGGGTTACCACCCGCAAACAGCAGTGGCCCGAACTGTGCATTTTTGCCTTTGACCATCGCAAGCAGCTGGTGGATATGGCACAGGAAGTTGGTGCTGACGTTGACGAGATCCCGCGTTTAAAAGTGCTGCTGCTAGAAGGTGCACGTCAGGCTGCTCAGGAAGCCGGTCTGCGCAACAACAGCGGTATTTTGGCTGACACGACTTTCGGCCAAAATGCGCTGAATGCCATTACCGGTGAGGGCTGGTGGATTGGCAGACCGATTGAGCAGCCAAGTTCACGCCCGCTGCGCCTGGAACACGGTAACATTGGTTCGCAGTTAATCGACTGGCCGCTGGAGCACGTAGTGAAATGCCTGATGTTCTATCATCCAAAAGACGATGCGGCACTGCGTGAAGAGCAGGAAGCGCTGGCGCTGGAAGTGTATCGGGCGTGCTGCAAATCAGGTCATGAGCTGCTACTGGAAATCATTCTGCCTGCCGAAAATCCGGACCAGAACGAGAAGTATTATGCGCAAACCGTAGCGCGTTTTTATGCACTGGGGATCCAGCCGGACTGGTGGAAACTTCCAGCGCAGACTGTTGCAAGTTGGCAAGTCATTAGCCAGCTTATCGATGAAAACGATCCTGAGTGTCGCGGTATATTGATACTGGGTCTTGATGCCCCGGAGTCCACCTTGAAGGCCGGTTTCGCCGCCGCTGCAGATATTCCATGGGTTAAAGGCTTTGCCGTAGGACGTACTATTTTCGGCGACGCCTCCCGTCAGTGGCTGGCTAACAAATTTGATGACCAACGGCTGATCGATGACGTGAAGCAGCGCTATCTCACGTTGATTAAATACTGGCGCGAGTACCGTCCCGCAAGCCATCGTTAAACGCCCCTCCCCTCCGACCTCTTTAGCCGCAGGGGGGGACTTTCGAGGTTACGCGTCTGTGTTGTTGCACTGGAGCTGCCGAACATATTTTGCAGAAATGAATTATTCGTTCCGTGAAAATGAAACGAAAAAGGGTTTTAATCGATTAAAACACATTCGACTTTTATCACCCTCATTTCTTTTTCATCACACGCCAACATTAAATATTATGTATAAAAATCAATAATTTAATTATTTATTGTTTGAAACTCTGATTTAAATACGCTAAAAATTCCGCCTAAGATCACAGAAATATAAATTCCATTAAATTTAATTTGAAATATTTAGTTCAAAGCAATAGAGTAATTTCTGACAGGCAACCCCTTAGCAGGGTCCAGATAACTCATCACGGTTCTGAGGTAAGGTAGAGAAGATGGAAACAATTGCGAATTTCATAAACGGCCAGCGCTCAACGAGCAGCAGCAAAGAAACACTTCCCGTCACCAATCCGGCAACCGGTCAGGTTATCCGTCAGGTCACACAAAGCACCGAGCAGGAAGTATTGCAGGCGATTGAGCATGCGCACACGGCTTTTCCCACGTGGGCCAAAACCCCGCCACTGCGCCGCGCACGCATTCTTTTCGAGTTTAAAGCCTTAATCGAAAAAAACCGTGAAGAGCTGGCTGAGCTGATTGTTAGCGAGCATGGGAAAGTTTATTCCGATGCACTGGGCGAGCTGACCCGTGGTCTTGAAGTGGTCGAATTTGCCTGCGGTATTCCGCACCTGTTGAAAGGTGAGTATTCCAACACCGTCGGCACCGGCGTAGACAGCTTCTCGGTCATGCAGCCACTGGGCGTGGTGGCGGGCATTACGCCATTCAACTTCCCGGCGATGGTGCCAATGTGGATGTTCCCAGTCGCCCTGGCCTGCGGTAACACCTTTATTCTCAAGCCACCAGCGCCCGCGCCTTCAGCCTCACTGCGCCTGGCTGAACTGCTGAAAGAAGCAGGATTACCGGACGGCGTATTCAACGTTATTCACTGTGGTAACGAAGCCGCCAGCCTGCTGACCCGCGATGAACGTATTCAGGCCGTGAGCTTCGTGGGTTCTTCCGCCGTAGCTCAACATATTTACGCCACTGCCAGCGCCCACGGCAAGCGCGTTCAGGCATTTGGCGCAGCCAAAAACCACGCGATTGTCATGCCAGATGCCGACTTAGATGCCACCGTACAGGCAATTATGGGCGGTGCGTTTGGTTCAGCCGGTGAACGCTGTATGGCGTTGCCGATTGTGGTTGCGGTAGGTGATGACACTGCCGACAAACTGATTGCCAAACTGACGCCGCTGGTCAATGCGCTGCGCATCGGTCCGGGCAACTTGCGCGGTAAAGAAGAAAATGAAATGGGTCCGGTTATCTCGAAAGCCCACCAAACCAAAGTTCTGGGCTATATCGATCAGGGCGTTGCAGAAGGTGCGAAACTGGTTATCGACGGCAGAAATCACAAGGTTGAAGGTCATCCAGAAGGTTTCTACGTGGGCGGCACGCTGTTTGACAACGTCACCACTGACATGAAAATCTACCGCGAAGAGATTTTTGGACCGGTACTGGGCATCGTTCGCGAGAAGGATTTCGAGTCCGCGCTAAACACGGTTAACGGTCACGAATTTGGCAATGGTAGCGCCATTTTCACCACCAATGGCCATTACGCGCGTGAGTTTGTGCAAAACGTTGAAGCCGGTATGGTGGGCGTAAACATTCCTGTACCCGTCCCGGTAGCCTTCCACTCATTTGGCGGCTGGAAACGTTCGGTGTTTGGCGCACTGAACGTTCATGGGCCAGACGGCGTGCGCTTCTATACCCGCATGAAAACTGTCACCACGCGCTGGCCGACCGGGCAGCACACTGTTGCCGAATTTAGCATGCCAACTTTGGGTTAAAATTTTCAACACAAGGAGAGGGACATGACCCGCTTGCTCAGTAAGCACGCACCGTCGCAAGGCGGGCGTATCCAACACATCACACCAGAAAGTGCAGGCTGGAAATATGTTGGTTTTGACGTCTATCAGCTTGAAGAGGGTCAGACACTGACCCTGCCTGCGGATGATAAAGAACGCTGCCTGGTGCTGGTATCAGGAAGGGCAAGCGTGGTGACTCCGGCAGAGACGTTTGCCCATATTGGCGAACGTATGAGCCCTTTTGAACGTATTCCGGCGTGGTCGGTTTATGTGCCACACAGCACCCACGCCGACGTAAAGGCTGAAACCGACCTGGAGCTGGCAGTGTGCAGCGCACCCGGCTTTGGTCATCTGCCCGCTCGCCTTATCGCCCCAAAAGACGTGGGCGTTGAGCGTCGTGGTAAAGGACGTAATAAGCGCCTGGTGCACAATATTTTACCCGACGACCAGCCGGCAGACAGCCTGTTAGTCGTGGAGGTGTACACCGATGAAGGTGCCACCAGCTCTTACCCCAGCCATAAGCACGATACGCCGGTAGAGGGTAAAGAGACTTATCTTGAAGAGACCTATTATCACCGTTTTGATCCGCCTCAGGGCTTTGCACTGCATCGGGTTTATACCGACGATCGCAGCCTTGACGAATGCATGGCCCCCTATGACCGGGACGTGGTGCAGGTTCCCCGCGGTTATCATCCTGTGGCGACTATCGCCGGTTATGACAACTACTATCTAAACGTGATGGCGGGGCCGGAGCGCAAGTGGCAGTTTACCTGGGAGAAAGATCACGCCTGGGTAAACTCAGATAAATATCCGAGAAATAAGGACTAATCAGTTGATTTTTCACCTTACTTCAAACTTTTAAGCAGCCCCAGGGCTGCTTTTTTTACAATTTTGGATTAGGAAAACTACTATGTCTGCTCTTAACTCCTCCCCTTTTCAACTGGCTGTATGTGCCGAAATGGTTTTCCTCGACCTGCCCTTTGTTGAGCGGGTAAAACGTATTCATGAGGCAGGATTTTCAGTCGAAATATGGGACTGGACGCAAAAAGATATCGATGCACTGGCGTCGACCGGGGCGCGCTTTACCTCCATGACCGGTTATATCGACGGCAACCTGCTCGACGACGATCAAATTGGACGCCTGCTGGAAAGCGCCGAGACCTCAATTGAGGTGGCTAAACGCCTTGACTGCCCGAGTCTTAATTTGCACGGCACCGGGCTGGACGGCCAGGGGTTGCCGGTTAATCCCCAAAATGAAGTCACCGGGGCGATGTGGATTAAAGCCTACAAAACGCTGTGTGAGATTGCGAAATTAGGCGAGCGTCATCAGAAGGTGTTCCTGCTAGAAAACCTCAACACCCAGGTTGACCACCCAGGCACGCCTTTTGCCCGAGTCCAGGATACGTTAACGCTGATTTCGGCGGTGAACAGCCCTTGGCTGAAGATGAATCTCGACCTCTATCATGCACAGATTGGCGAAGGTAATTTGATTGAGCTGATTCGTCAGTCTGCACCGTACATTGGTGAAGTTCAGGTGGCAGACGTGCCAGGCCGTCAGGAACCTGGCACCGGTGAAATCAATTATCCGGCCATCGCTAATGCCCTGTACGCGACCGGTTATCGCGGCGTGGTTGGCATGGAGGCGTGGGCATCGGGGGATTCCAATAAAGCGATTGAGCGCTTTTTAAGGGCGTTTTCAGTGGGGGGATGAAGGAACGGCAACGCGCCACTCACGGAGATCGCTGGAAAGATCTACACACGTGAGCATCGATACGTGTAAACGAGGATACAGCGCGGGAGCTCAGAGGGCGCGCGCTTACGCGCCTTCTGTAATTAGAATCTAAAAATCAACCCGCGTGATTCAACGCCAAAGACACCGCCAAGGTTTGCGCCAAACACATCGACGCAACCTGTGAACGAAAACCGTCAAGCTGGGCTTCACGTACCACAAAACATACGTCGCTGAATGCCGCCAGCGGGCTAACCTGGCTGTCAGTTATGGCTATTTGACGCGCTCCACGGCGGGCGCCGAGCTGAACCAACTCCATCGCTTCGCTAGCGTAGGGAGAATAGCTGATGGCGATCACCACGTCTTTTGTGCTCACCATGCTTAGCTGCTCAGAAAACATGCCACCCAACCCATCAATCAGAAAGGCGCGGCGCTCAAGATGGCGCAGGGCGTAGGTCAGATAACTGGCCACGCTAAAAGAGCGGCGCAAACCGATGATATAAATGTTGTCCGCCTGCGACAGCATCTTAATTGCCTCGTTGAGCTGCTCGGCGCTTATTTGCGTCGGCAACTGCTGCAGCGCCTGGGCGTTGACCATCGAGAACATATTCAGAACTTCATCAGGTTTTTCAGGCACGGCATCACCGTCATCCGCGCTAGATTGACGATATAAACGTGCCCTTTCGGTGTAGCTGACGGTCTCTTCCATCAGATGCTGACGGAATACCTGTTTCATTTCATTGAAGCCGCTAAAGCCAAACGCACTGGCAAAACGTATCAACGTGGAAGGAGGTACGTCGGCTCGTTGAGCAATAGACGCCACCGTATCAAACGCTACGCTATTGCTATTATCAAGAATATACCGTGCCACCTGCTTAAGACGCTTGCTCAGACTGTCGTAACGGTTACGAATGTCTTCCTGTAAAATAGACAATTGAGTTGAGTGCTTCGACACAGGAAATCGCCCTTTATAAACATTGTGGTGAATACTTCAGTCTAACAAAATGAATAAAAAATTTCATTTCGTTTGACCCTGAGTCGGAATGAGCCGTTCGCGGCACCCTACCCCGTTGTAACCCGTAGCGCGCACCGCCGCTATCCAGGCGGCAATATCCACATCGCTTCTCCTGGCTGATAATCGCGCTGTCCCCATTCGCTCCACTCTTCTCCAATATGCGCCAGGCGGCCATCACAGAAATGTTAGCAATGGCTTACCTATACAACCTTGTCCGTTTTTAGCTGCTGTATAACATACACTGTGCACAGAACGAAACAAACAAGCCATTTTTATATCCAATGGAATACTAATATCGTGATAGCCATCAAATTAAATGATGGAAAAACATCAAGGCGATGCAGGTCGTTCTCGGCATGCTATCTCGACTGGCTAAAGCGTTCGTTCAATCGTAAGCAAAGCACATAGAAGGCCTCAAGCAGAGCTTCAAGATTCGTCTCTTCATCAAAACAGGCATCGTCCACCAGCGCTTTCAACTCATAGCCTTCGCTGCCTAATCCCAGCACCGGCTGGCCCGTCACCACCCAGCAAATAGCCTCCTGCAACTCCTCCCATAGCTCGGTTCCCCAGGAAGAAAGCGTTGAACTGTCCATCCAGCTCAGCGCGCTCCACAGCCACAGCCTTTCATCAATCACGGAGAAAAACAGGCTTGGAATATTGGAAAAACTGATCTCTATAGTAGAGTGCGCATCGAACTGATGGGATTCAACGGGATATCCCATGTTGCTCAGGGTTTTACGCAAACGCTCTGCAATGTTGTAGTGCATGTAATCTATCCTTAGAATTCATAAATAATTAGTGAAAAACAGCAACCTGCCACGGCGTACAAGCTAAATCGGTTCTGTCTTATTAACAGCTATAAATCGCTCAAATAGGAGGAAAAATGCACCCTGAGCTCAAACACAGTTTTTCTGTTGAGATACGCGTTGATAAGCCAACGGTCATTAATGCCACCGCAGACGGCGGAAAACGCCAGCTTATTGCTATTGTGGAGGGGAAGGTCACCGGCAGATTAACGGGTTCTGTCTTGCCGGGCGGCATTGACAGCCAAATCGTGCATCCAGATGGTACCTGCCACCTTTCGGCGCGCTATGGCCTGCAAACCCGCCAAGGCTGTGTTTACATTGAAAACAACGGTATTCGCCGTATCCCTGAGGAATGGCGCAATAAATTGTTTGGGGAAGACATGTCTTTCTTCAACCAGATCCCGCCTGAAGAAATCTATTTCAAAGCAGTACCTAAATTTGAAGTTTATAGTGAAGCACTGCGCTGGATGACCGAATCGATTTTCATCTGCACCGGACAACGCACCGCAGAGGGGGTTTCGCTGAAGTTTTATGAGCTTTTATAGGTAGAGCTTTGCCGTCGTGCTGTTATTCATCTCTCGTTGGCAAGCCGTGTGGCATAAAATTCGGCAAGTCCTTCATCTGCGCCCTTGGTGAAACAAGCCACGGTTATCGGATCATCGCGGTCGGGAAAATGATAGACCGCGTTTACGCAGAATGGTCCGGCGCCTGAATGGCCAATGGCCCTTATCCCCTGCTCTACTTTGCCGCTCATCAGCCCCAAACTGTAGCCACACTCGGTCCACGGCCGTCCAGGGATCACACCGCCTAACGGATAGCGTACCAGCATTTGTTCACGCAGGGTCTCACTCAGTAATTCACCACTAAACAGCGCGTGCAAAATTTTGGCGGCGTCGTTTGCGGTTCCCGTCAGGCAGCCATGATAGACCCAACCAGGATGATACTGCGCGGCGGCCTGCCAATGCAGACTTGCAAACTGTTTTTGCGTAGTGGCAAGCTCAACGCTCTGTAAACCCAGCGGAGTAACAATTAACTTCTCCAGCAAATCTGCAAAACGTTGCCCTGAGGCGGACTCAAGATGTTCACGGGCCAGCATATAGCCGACGTTGGAATAGGCCCATCCGCCGCCCGGAGGAAACAGCGTACCTTTCTCCCTTACGGCGGCCAACAGTTTTTCTCGCGGCCAGGGCAATTGCTGAGCTGCAACGTCGCGATGATAATCGGCAATCTGCCCGTAGTCAGCAATACCGGCGGTATGCTGGAGCAATTGACGCAGCGTATAGGCTTCACCATCAAGGTGAGTATCGAGCTCAACTACACCAATTTCAGAAAGCTTTAAGGCACAAATGGCAATAACGGTTTTGGTAAAACTCCAATAAGGAAAACGAGCCGTCACTTGTGCACTTGCGTCTTGATGACCTTCACGCGTAATCCAACTCCAATGAAACGCCTTATCTGACATATTCATTTCTCATTAATCAGGCCCTACCGATTAAGTTAAACAATATTCCCATCAACGTCATCCAATATATTATAAAAAAACGAGCATAATTATTTATCTTCTGGCTAACGGAGTAGATAGGTCTACACTGCCAATATCCATAACAAAAAGGAGGTTATTGTGTTTAATCTAAAAGAAGTCAAATCGACCATTGAAAATGACAGATATAATTTCACAAAAAGACTTATTTCATACATCAACCAACAAACGCCCTGTAATATTGAAGGAAGTGTTATTGATATCGATAAAATCTTGAGCGATGCCTATGATGAAAATTCTTTAGATGCGCAAAAAGTGATTCACAATGCGCTATTTATGATTTACCAAATAAATTTATGCAACCCATTATCTACCGCCGCCACGCATCAATATGATCCTATCTTGCTCAGCATCAGAAATAAAATTGAAACCCGATGGCTCTCGCACGAATTTACCGACCTGCAGAGTATTAACCTTTCTTCCGGTTATGAAAACTGCGCTAAATTCTTGATAAATCTTTGGAGAAACCACAACGCCTCTCATCACCCATTGTTCGATTTTATAGAGAAAGAAGCGACAGAAGAACAACTTTATCTATTTCTAAAGAGTGACAGCGCCCTTAATTTGCTTTTTTTCGACCTGGTAGCTTATACGCTAATTGGTGCACCACCGGAAACCCGAGCGACTATCAGTGAAAATATCTGGGATGAAGTCGGTCACGGAGATAACGACTTTACTCACGTAAATCTGTATAAGGACCTGCTTGAGAGGCGAGCTATTTCCCTGCCGGAGAGCCATTATATTGAGCTGTATGGGGTGGAGGCGATTGCAGGACATAATGCTTTTATGCTCGGAGGCATTAACCGCCGCCATTACTACAAGCTACTCGGCGTAATGGCAATGACCGAAGTACTCGACCCACCACAATATTCAAAACTGGTAAAAGGCTGCACACGACTCGGGCTCACGGTCAGAGACATACATTATTATACCGAACACATCGAGGTCGATATCAAACACGGCGAAGACTGGCTTTATAAGGTCATTAATGTAATTACCCAACAACACCCTGAGGCAGCAAACGAGTTTTACCTTGGCAGTGTATTACGATTAAATACGGCTGAAAAATATTATGACAACTTACTTAGCGAATTTAAAAAAATATAATCAACATGCAAAAAGTTACATATTCAGTGGCCTTAGGGCCACTCCAGGAAAAAAATGCCTTATTTATTACTGATTTTAGCGACACTTTTTTGGGGGGGTAATTATGTTGCCGGTCATATGCTGGTCAGCACGGTTAATCCCTATTTATTAAGCCTGATTCGTTGGGGGCTCACTTCGGCACTGATGTTTTCACTCTATTGGCAAACCATCAAAAATGAGTGGCACTACCTGACAGAAAATCTGCTAATAAATTCACTCTACGCTTTTTTGGGCCAGGTTTGCTTCCCTCTCACCCTATACATTGGACTGCAGTATACAAGCGCCTTGAACGCCGCCATCTATATCTCCGTTACACCCTGCCTGGTCATCATCATAAATTTTTTGTTTTTTCACGAAAAGATTACCCGCAGGAATATCGTCGGTGCTGGTGTCAGCACGGCAGGCGTTATCTATCTGGCTTATGCTAATGCCAGAGGGGGTTCATCGTTTTCTGCATTTGGGGTCGGTGATATTCTCACCATTATATCGGCATTAAGCTGGGCGTTTTACTGCGCATTATTGAGATTGAAAGACAAGCGAGTGACCAATACCGCCTTTGTTGGCTTCTGCTCGTTAGTGGGTACGATTATTCTGCTGCCAATCTATCTTGGATACCGCTTGTTTTCACATGATGACTCACTGCTAACTCAGGCGATCAATTTCCCTACTGTTTTAGGCGTGCTATATCTCGTGATTTTCCCTTCATGGTTGGCTTATGTTTTTTGGAACAAAGGGGTATCGATGATAGGCACCACCCGCAGCGAGATATTTACCCATATTATCCCTGTTTCCGGCGGCCTGCTCAGTATCCTGTTATTAGGTGAGACCTTTCAAACCTATCATCTGATCTCACTCGTCCTTATCGTGTTTGGTATTACTTGCTGCTCGGGAAAAAGTAAACTGGAGTGATATGTGTGACGTTTTCAGTTATCGCCGATGTTAGATAACAAAACCTTTTTAACCCAAGCTTACTCCGGCTCCATCCAGGTGGTTTTGAAGTCAAACCAGCCGAGGTTATTAAGGTGGATACCCTGCGCCTGCTCGGGTCCTTTTAGGCGCATCCAGTGGTGGAAAAGCGGCTGAAGCCATCCCTCACCCACCACGTTTTGAACCAACTGCTGTGAGCTTAAAGTCTGCTCGCGCCACTGCTGTAACCATTCTAAAAAAAGCGAGTTATCTCCCCCCGAGAGGCAGTGTTTTAGAAGCGGCATGCCCAGCATCCATGCGCCCACATTCCACTCTTCGGGAACCGCGAAGTTCACCGTTCCCAGCCACAGGTCAGCCTCCGCGCCACCTGTTGCCCAGCGCTCATAGTCAAGCTCAAGCACCTCAAGTTCCACCCCCTCGGCGGCAAGAATTGTCTTCATGTCATTAGCCAACATAGAGTATTCAGGATGCTGCTCGTGATAGGCCAACCTCAACCTGGCAGGAAGATGCGGAGCCTGAGATTTTCCGGCATCCATGCAGTGAAACCACGAAGGCAACAGGCTTCCAGTGGGCACCCAAAACTGGCGGATAGGTTCAATAAGCTGCTGAATCAGTAAATTTGGATTGAGCTTTTCACGCAGCCAGCGGCGTTGCTCAATGGTTTTCCAATGTTCGGACCGGCTGTCACAGAGCAAGAAGTACCCGCCCCTTTCCAGAAACATTTCACTCGAAAGGTCGGAAGGTTTACCGGTAAAATTCACCGCGTGACCAGCAACGTAGTCCACATCACTAATACTCGAACTTAGCCAGGCCGCGGACTGCGCAGGTATAGCATTAGAAGAGGAGGCGCTTTTATCCGTTAATGACAGCGTTGCCAGGTCAGGCCACATCAATACCTCAACCTCGTCCAGCAGTGCCCTGAATCCAAAATAGTGGTCGAAAGCCTTCAATAACAGCCGCCAGTCGTTGTTTTCACTGACCTGATAAGGACCGGTTCCAATGGGGCGTGAAGCAAAATCGATGCGAGAGGCGTGGTCTGCTGGCAAAATCATCGCCGCGGGATGAGACAATAAAAGAGGAAGCTGTGCATCTGGCTGAGTAAGTTCGATCACAACGCTCAGCGATCCGCTCTGATAAATCTGCTTGATGTGAGAAAAAAGCGACTGTTGCGCGCAACGAGTCAACGACACCACCACGTCGAGACTCCCCAGTTCGCGACCGTCATGAAACTGCACGCCGGGGCGCAGGTAAAAACGCCATTGAAGTGGGTCAATTTGTCGCCATTGATGCGCAAGGTCTTGCTCAACGCCGCCACTTTTCTCGTTGATACGCGTTAGTCCGTTAAAAATCTGTCGAACCAGATGCAACTCGGAACGTCGTAGCGGCGTACCCGGATAAAGGTTAGGCATCGTTCGGTAGTAAGGCACTCTTATTGACTGATATTCATCGCGAATACTGTATCCAAGCTTACTGCGCAACAGTGAGGTCACCAGCTGTTTTTCATCGCCAAGCAGGTTAATCGCCTCGTCGAAATTGCCTTCATCCAATAGTTTATCGGCTTTTGCCACCAGCAGTTGGTGGGCATTTCTTAGCAGGACCAGTTGCGAACGATGGCCACGTCCGGCGACTGACTGCCAGTCAATCCACTCCAATTCCTGCATTTGAACCAGCAGACTGCGCATGTGCCTTTTGCTGCAATGAAGTTGGTCCGCCAACTCCTGAAGCGTGGTGCTCACCTTCTGCATCGGGAAAAAGTCCAGCAGGCGCAAATATTGCTGTTCAAGACGACGGCTTGGCATAAAAGAGGAACTCCAGACAGTAAAAGTCAGCAATTTTTAATATCACCTTTTTAAGCGATTATTTCTAAAATCGCAATAGCCGACGATCCGCATTTGTCTCGCCTCACCTGCGTATCAAAAAAAGTGAAATACAGGACTCAGTTATGACCAAACATTTGAACAAAGACACCACCATCTGCATGTCGCTCGCCGCCCGTCCGAGCAATTTCGGTACGCGTTTTCATAACTATCTCTACGATGCGTTGGATCTCGACTACTTGTACAAGGCATTTACCACGCAAGACCTCAAAGGGGCCATAGGTGGCGTACGCGCATTAGGCATTCGCGGCTGTGCGATTTCAATGCCGTTCAAAGAAGAGTGTATTCCTATGCTCGATGAACTGGACGCTTCGGCTAAAGCCATTAACTCTGTAAATACTATCGTTAATTCAAACGGTTACCTTAAAGCCTATAACACCGACTACATCGCAATTGCCACTCTGCTCAAGCAATATAAAGTTCCCAATGACTTCACTTTTGCCCTGCGCGGCAGCGGTGGCATGGCTAAAGCCGTGGCCTGTGCGCTGAAAGATGCCGGATTTAAACAGGGTTTTATCGTCGCCAAAAATGAAAAAACCGGCACTGATCTGGCCAAACTCTACGGCTTTGAATGGCGTAAAGATATGACCGATCTCAAACCTGACTTGCTGATTAACGCCACCCCCATTGGCATGGCGGGCGGTGAAGACGCCGACAAGCTTTCGTTCAGCGAGCAGCAAATCAATTCCGCACAGGTTATTTTTGAAGTGGTCGCCCTGCCTGCTGAAACGCCCCTGCTTAAATACGCAAAAAGTCAGAATAAAGCGGTGATTACCGGTTCTGAAGTGTTCGCGATTCAGGCGGTAGAGCAGTTTGTTCTTTACACCGGTGTTCGCCCTAACGACGAACTGTTCCAACAGGCGGCTAAACATGCACGTCAGGGTGCATAGCGTCGTCATTAAGCCTCAGTCTTTTATATAAAAAAAACCTGTCGATACTTGTATCCGATGACATAAAAATAGAAGGCGTACCCTATGAATAAAGGCATTTATAAGCATCTCATGACCGGCGTTTCACATATGTTACCTCTGGTTGTCGCCGGAGGATTGTGCATCGCCCTCTCCTTTGTCTTTGGCATTCAGGCGTTTAAAGAGCAAGGTACGCTGGCTGCCGCCCTCATGGACATCGGTGGTAAAGCTGCCTTTGCCCTGATGGTGCCGGTGCTGGCGGGATACATCGCCTTTTCTATCGCCGACAGACCGGGGCTCGCACCGGGATTAGTCGGCGGCATGCTGGCAAGCCTGGGTGGAGCAGGTTTTTTAGGCGGCATTGTGGCCGGTTTTCTCGCCGGTTATACCGCTAAGTTTCTGGTTGAAAAAGTCAAACTTCCCGCCGATATGGAAGCCTTAAAACCGGTATTAGTGGTGCCCTTACTGGCAACGCTGTTCACCGGTTTGGTGATGATTTATGTCGTCGGGGGTCCAGTGGCAGCAGCCATGAGCGCATTAACCACCTTCCTGGCGGGCATGACCACCGCCAATGCCGTACTGCTCGGGGTGTTGCTCGGCGCGATGCAGTGTTTCGACCTAGGCGGACCCGTTAACAAGGCAGCCTACACCTTCGGCGTGGGGCTTCTCGCCTCGCAAACCTATGGCCCGATGGCCGCAATTATGGCCGCAGGAATGGTACCGGCACTGGGAATGGGTGTGGCGACCTGGTTGGCCAAATCCAAATTTACCCAATCCGAGCGTGAAGCAGGAAAAGCCTCATTTGTGCTCGGTCTGTGCTTTATTTCCGAGGGCGCGATCCCCTTTGCGGCAAGGGATCCGATGCGGGTTATCCCCTCAACGATGGCGGGTGGTGCTTTGGCGGGAGGCCTTTCCATGTTTTTTGGCTGCACGCTAATGGCGCCGCACGGAGGGCTTTTTGTTCTTGCCATCCCCCACGCCGTGGGCAACGTGGGGATGTATCTACTGTCAATTATTGCTGGAACGGCAGTGACGGGCGTGATGTATTCGGTATTAAAACCGGCAATGGTTGAAGTTAAGGAGGAGGCAGAAGTGGCGGAAGGGAGTTCCGCTTTTAGAGTGGGAAATTAGATCATATCCACATTGCCGACTATGCTTAAGGATAAGCTTATATTTCAATACGGTAAGGAAAAATCAATGATGGATAATGCGCATAAAAGACTCACTCGAGGCATCAATCATATCGGTCTGACAGTGCCAGATTTGGAGCAGGCGACTGCATTTTTTAAACAGGCATTGGATGCAAAGTTTGTTTATAACGGTCTGACAACCGACGATGAGCCGCGAAAAGGGGCAACAACGGAGAAACAGTTGGGCCTCTCAACGGGTACGAGGGTTATCAAGCAACGTCTGCTACGCATTGGTAATGGTGCGAATCTGGAGCTGTTCGAGATAGTCAGCAACAAGCAGGCATCTCCGGTAGGTCTTGAAGATATTGGCTGGAATCACATCTGCTTTTATGTGGATGACATTGAATATACGATTAAAAGCGTGACGTCTGCGGGCGGCACGCTTCTTTCCGAAGTCCATGAAAACTCCCGCCATGAAGATACCGAAGGCAACGCCAGCGTTTACTTTACCACCCCTTGGGGCAGTCTGGTCGAGCTGCAGTCAATCCCCAACGGCTACTATTACCCAGAAAACAGCGAAACCGAAACGTGGATCCCGCAGGCAGACTCTCAATAAAATCCGCCGAGCGTTGACATAATCTTTAAACAACTCACATTAGGGATCAGCAAGCTGAATCGATATCAAATTCTTTGATCCCTAAAATCGTCACTCACATCTTATTATGAAATATGCTGCTTAAATCATCATAAATCGTGATATACCCCTCATTTCAATCAGCTTATTCACCTAAATATCTCGCAGGTGATACCCCTCACATATTTACCGCCCTTAACTTTGTAGTCTGCCCTTGGTTTAAGCTAAATCAATTCAGCTAAAGGAAGAGAATAATGAAAAAGCGTATTCTGGCAGGGGTAATTCTGGCATTAATCAGCTCACAGGTGGCGGCAAAAAGTTGGATGCTGACCGATGCTGACACCAGTACGGAAAAGGGAAATTGGCAGATAAACAGCTCACAGCTGAAGTTAGGTAATGAACCTTTCAGCATTGAGCAAAAGGTGCTTCACGGCGGTAAACAGGAGGGATCGAAGGTTATCACGTTGACCAGTAAAAATGGCCTGACTATCATGCTAAGCCCGACGCGGGGTATGGACCTGCTGCGCGTAACCGGACACGGCGTGCGCCTTGGTTGGGATTCGCCGGTCAATGAAGTGGTGAATCCTGCTTATATAAATCTTGAAAGCCGTAACGGCCTTGGCTGGCTGGAAGGTTTCAATGAGATGATGGTGCGCTGCGGATTCGAATGGACCGGCCATCCGGTCACCAAAGACGGTGTAATTTATACTCTGCACGGCAAGGCAGGAAATACGCCGGCTTCAAAAGTTGAAGTGATTGTTGATGATAAAGCGCCGCACGAAATCCGCATTCGCGGCCTGCTGAAAGAGCACACATTTAAGAAAGCTAACCTCGAGACCTGGACCGAACTCCGCTATGTGCCGGGCAGTGACTCGTTTACGGTTCATGACGTATTGACCAATAAAGCAGACTATCCGCACGACTATCAGATTATCTATCACAGTAACTTCGGCACGCCTATCCTTGAAGAAAATGCGCGGTTTATCGCTCCGCTGGAGTCGGTATCACCGTTCAATGAATATGCCAAAAAAGGATTAGACCACTGGGCAACCTACGGCGCGCCGACCAAAGACTTCGATGAGATGGTGTTTAACCTGAAGCCCAAAGCAGACAGCAGCGGTAAAACATTAGCCGCGGTGATTAACAGTAAGGGTGATAAGGGTGCATCGATTGAATTTGATACCCATCAGTTGCCGCTGCTCACTATGTGGAAAAACACCGACACCTTGAAACAAGGTTACGTTACCGGCATTGAGCCTGGCACCAACTATGCTTATCCGGTCACTATCGAGAAAGAGCAGGGGCGCGTTAAGCAATTGCAGGCGGGACAAAGCACAGAATTCACGCTGACCTATTCGTTGCTTAAAGATGCCGCTGCTGTTTCGAAAGTGGAACAGCGAGTAAAAGATATTCAGGGCAATGAGTCGGTAAAAGTGGATGAAAAGCCGATTGCCGTAGAGTAAGGCGCGCTCAATACGTAGGCAGACGCGATCCATTTTCGTCTTAATTATTTAAGTATCTGAAAAGAGAAAAACCGGTGTCGCATTATGCTTCACCGGTTTTTTTAGCCTCAGGCTGTAGAAAGAAATAGCCCGCGAACTTAGCCGTTAAGGGCTAAGGTCTCACTAAATCATCCCCGTAACCGATCCACTTATAAGTGGTCAGTGCTTCGAGGCCCATCGGCCCTCGGGCGTGGAGTTTTTGGGTGCTTACCGCCACTTCAGCGCCCAGGCCAAATTGGCCGCCGTCGGTGAAGCGCGTGCTGGCGTTAACGTACACTGCCGAGGAGTCAACCTCGTTAACAAAGCGCTCCGCGCTGCTGATTGAACGCGTCAAAATGGCGTCGGAATGCTCGGTGCCGTAGTGACGGATGTGCGCCACGGCGGCCTCGAGGTCTTCCACCACGGTAACGTTGAGATCCAATGACAGCCACTCGTCCTGATAGTCTTCGTCTTTCACTTCAACGACAGTGGCAGGTCCGTTTTTAAGCCAAGGCAACGCGGAAACGCTGGCGTGCAAAGTGACGCCTGCAGCCTGCATCTTCTCGCTAAGCGCAGGCAGGAAGCGGCTGGCAATCGCTTCATGCACCAGTAGCGTCTCGAGGCTGTTACAGGCGCTCGGGCGCTGTACTTTGGCGCTTTCAATTACCGTCAGCGCTTTGTCGAAATCAACGCTTTCATCAACAAAGGTGTGACACACGCCAATGCCGCCGGTGATGACCGGAATAGTCGACTGCTCGCGGCACAGTTTATGCAACGCAGCACCACCGCGCGGGATAAGCATGTCGATGTATTTATCAAGGCGCAGCATCTCGGCCACCAGCGCGCGGTCCGGGCTTTGAATAGCCTGAACGGCGGCGCCGGGCAGTCCACACTGTTCAAGCGCTTTCTGAATAACGTTTACCGTTGCCAAATTAGTATGATGCGTCTCTTTACCGCCGCGCAGAATGACGGCGTTGCCGGTTTTCAAACACAGGCTGGCAACGTCAATGGTGACGTTGGGACGCGCTTCATAAATCACGCCGACGACGCCAAGCGGCACGCGTCGACGCTGCAGCTTTAATCCGCTGTCCATCTGCGCGCCGTCGATCACTTGACCCACCGGGTCACTGAGGCGGCACACGTCGCGCACGTCGTTGGCAATGGCGGTCAGGCGTGCCGGGGTCAACAGCAGGCGGTCGAGCAGTGACTCTTTCATGCCGTTTTCGCGCGCGGCGGCCATGTCGAGTTCGTTAGCCTGAATAATGCTCTGGCTGTTGGCCTCAAGCATGTCGGCAATCAGCATCAGCGCGGCATTTTTTTGCGCGGTGCTCAATGTAGAAAGCTGGTAAGACGCCTGTCTGGCGGCTTTGCCCATTTGCTCCAACATAAATACTCCTTAACTAACGATCATATCGTCGCGGTGAACGGCAACAGGACCGTATTCATATCCGAGAATATCGTTGATTTGCTGGGAGTGGTGCCCGGCAATCATGCGCATTGCATCACTGTTATAGCGGCTGACGCCGTGTGCCAAATCGCGACCGGTAAGATTGCGAATGCGGATCACTTCGCCGCGCGAGAAATCACCTTTCACGTCGCGAATGCCTTTGGGCAGCAGCGAGCTACCGCGCTCGAGCATCGCGGAAACAGCGCCGTCATCAATGGTAATTTCACCGGCAGGCGGCGCACCAAAGATCCAACGTTTGCGGTTCTCTAACGGGGTTTCCATGGCATGAAAACGTGTGCCGACCGAGTTACCGGCTATCACATCGCCAACTACGCCAGGCAGGCTGCCCGCGGCAATAATCGTGTCGATACCGGCGCGGCATGCAATGTCGGCGGCCTGCAACTTAGTCGCCATACCGCCGGTGCCAAGCCCGGAGACGCTATCGCCGGCAATGCCGCGCAGTGCATCGTCGATACCGGTCACTTCGCGAATTAACTCCGCGTCGGGGTTGGTACGCGGATCGGCGGTAAACAGGCCCGGCTGGTCGGTCAACAGCAGCAGTTTATCGGCACCGGCCAAAATGGCGGCCAATGCGGAAAGATTGTCGTTATCGCCAACTTTAATTTCGGCAGTAGCGACCGCGTCATTCTCGTTAATCACCGGCACGATGTGGTTATCGAGCAACGCATTCATGGTGTCGCGGGCGTTGAGAAAGCGTTCGCGGTCTTCGAGATCAGCACGGGTCAGCAGCATCTGCCCAATGTGGATGCCATAAATAGAGAACAGCTGTTCCCACAGTTGAATCAAACGGCTCTGCCCTACCGCCGCCAATAGCTGCTTGGAGGCGATGGTGGCGGGGAGTTCGGGGTAGCCAAGATGTTCGCGTCCGGCCGCAATGGCGCCAGAAGTGACGATAACGATACGATGCCCTGCCGCATGTTGCTGAGCGCACTGGCGCACCAGTTCAACAATGTGGGCACGGTTAAGGCGGCGTGAGCCACCGGTGAGCACGCTGGTGCCCAGTTTTACAACCAACGTTTGGCTGCCACTCATAATCTTTCTGCCGTTTGTATTGAATTAAAATCGAAAGGTCGACGTCATCGCCTGTGCTGTATATCTAACAGCTGGAACGCGTTATGCCAACTGACATAACGCTAAATAATGACATACAATTGGGGTGGAGCGAAATCAGTCTTTACGCTGAAAGCTTGATGGGGTCTTTAGCAAAATCGTGTGCGGGTTCGAGCTTAAGTTCCATTTCCACAATCATGGCGTTCAGATTTTTGAAAAAGGTCTGTAGCGTAGTTTCAAGTTTATCGACCACTTCAGCATTTTTAATCTGTTGAGCTTTCCAATTGCCATCTTTGTCAAACAGGCCGTACTCGTAGATATAAGTAAATCTGTCACTTTCTGCCTGCAGCTCAATCCACCAGCCCCAAAACTCACGTTTTTCTGGTGCTGGCTTCACGTTTACGCAAACTGCCAGACAATCGAAGAAGAAACGCTCTTTTTCGCATTTCGCTTCGCGGATATAAGGCCCTAACGTGCCGAAACGTTTCATCAGTCTGCTTTTAGGATGACCACTAGGTAACGTCATGTACAATCTCCTTATGTAGGCCTCCATTTGTAGCAAACCGTTTAAAATTAGCAAACAATTTCGTTATGACAATTTTAATTTTAACCACTGGCAAATATCGTTGAGCGCCTTGTCAAAACTGCCATACAGCGGCTGCGAGGGGATGACGATAGTTTTTCCATCCGCGCTGGAGGCCGCAATAAGTCTGGATTCTTCCTTTGGACTAAAGGGATCGTTCTCCCAATAGCATGACAGCATCGGCACCGGCGTTCTTCTGCCCAGCAGGCCCTGCGTTTTAAGAGAATACCGATTAAGCTCAACCTTTAATGCCGCGTCGCTGGCGTAAGGCATGCCAATCCGGCTCGCCAGCACGTCCATATACATATCAGGTACGCGTTTCTGGCAGTTTGCATCGGTCAACATTTGATGAACAATCGGACCCAGGCAGGCAACTGCCTTGATTCTACGTGGCTCAAGATAGCCCAGGCGCACGGCAACGTTACCGCCAAAACGGGTGCCTAAAACGGCGACGCGCGTCCCGTTTACCCAGGGAATTTTATCAAGCTGCTGTAGCACCTGCTGATGCCGTACGCTGGTATCCTGCGTTAGCTTGGTGTGCGATGAAAACCCGACCGACGGCATGTCGATAGTTATCATGGCTATGCCCAGCGGAGCCAGATAGCTGCGAAACAGGCGATGATAGTCGCTTTGCAAAGAATCCAGGCCACCACAAACCAACACCGCCGGGAAAGGTGCGGTGCCACTGTTTGGCAGGTGCACAAATCCGATAATCGGCTTGCTGCCTTCCACCGGCAGTGAAAACTCTTTTAACTTATAGGATGAACCTTCGGTAGATTTTTCGAAGGCTTTATTAGCCAGAACCTCGGCCTGTTCTGCCAAGGCATCGCCTTTTATGTGTGGATAGCCGGCAACGCTGTAAAAATTAGCCGCCCGCAGCCAATATTCGCTGGCCTTCTCCGGGTCCTGCTCATCCTGCGCTTTCTGCTGCCAACTCATCGCCTGATTCGACCACTCATAGATCCAGTTACCGTTGCGATAACCGACGACGGTATCCAACAGTTGGTCATCGGTGCGTTCGGCGGTTGAAACGGCAATGCGCGACAACACTTCTTCAACCTCCAAAGGATCAATACCGCGCCACAGCCACATCAGACGATTGAGAGTGCGGTACCAACAAGGTGCTGAATCGCCTTCAAGCGCGGAATGAATCGGCGGAGAAGAGTGACGATCGGCTCGTGGAACGAGCGTCGAGGTCTCAGGATATTTAAATCGAGGTTTAAACAGTTTTACAGAAAGATTAGTGGGTGCCATAACAGTTAACATCCTCTTTTGGCAGGTAAGAAGGCGCGGGCGCACCCTCTCCAGTGGAGGATTATAACAAAGTCTGCGGAGGTCGGATCAGAACATAAATCAAAAACGCCCGCATAAGCGAGCGTTTAAATAACAACTGTTGAGAAACGATCCTCTAAAGTCTTTGAGTTGCCGGAAGGCGGCAACCAAGCATATTCCCAGGCGCTGACTCAGGTCAGTTATCAGGGCGGCCAACGCATCTGCGGCTCAAAGGGTAACGAGGATTTATTTGCCCGCGATAGGTGGGACGAAGACTACGCCCATATCCCATGGCTGTTCAATCCAGGTATCCTGTGGAATATCAATTACATAATCATCAACCAGCGGACGACCGGCCGGTTTGGCGAACACGGTGACGAAGTGCGCTTTTGGGTACATTTCGCGGATTGCCTGTGCGGTTCCGCCAGTGTCTACCAGATCATCAATGACGATAAAGCCTTCGCCGTCACCTTCAGCGCGTTTAACAATTTTCATTTCACGCTGATTGTCGTGGTCATAGCTGGAGATGCAAACGGTATCAACGTGACGGATATTTAACTCGCGAGCCAGCAACGCTGCTGGGACCAGGCCACCGCGGCTGACGGCAATAATGCCGGTCCATTGTTCTACCGGCAGCAGGCGTTTTGCCAGTGTGCGGGCGTGAATTTGCAGCATGTCCCAAGTTACAACGTACTTTTCGCTCATTTTTTAACTCTCAAAAAAGGGATATCCCAGCCTGTAATAAGATTAACGGCTTTTAACAAAATTATTCAGGGAAAAATTGTTGCGCGAGATTATAGTGAGTCCTGCGGTTAAAAACCAGCGCTTATCCCGCACAGAAAGGCCACGTTTAGCGGATTGTCATCTTTGCCTGACGCGCACAGTGCGGGAGAAAGTGATATTCTGTCCACCATCTCGTCAACTTTTTTCGACCTACCAACCGGGAGACTTACAGTGTCTGAACTGTCTCAGCTTTCACCACAACCTCTGTGGGATATTTTTGCCAAAATTTGTTCAATTCCGCACCCTTCTTATCATGAAGAAGAATTGGCTAAACACGTTCTAGACTGGGCCGCCGAGCAAGGCCTTCACGCCGAACGCGACCAGGTTGGCAACATTTTGCTTCGCAAACCCGCGACTGCCGGAATGGAAAACCGTAAACCTGTCGTGCTGCAAGCCCATCTGGACATGGTTCCGCAAAAAAACAACGACACGGTGCATGACTTCCTTAAAGACCCTATTTTGCCTTACGTTGATAACGGCTGGGTGAAAGCCCGTGGCACCACGTTAGGTTCCGATAACGGTATCGGTATGGCGTCTGCGCTGGCGGTACTGGCGGATAAAAGCGTTGAGCACGGCCCGCTAGAAGTGCTGCTGACCATGACCGAAGAAGCCGGTATGGACGGCGCATTTGGTCTGCAGCCTAACTGGCTGCAGGCCGAAATCCTGATCAACACCGACTCGGAAACCGAGGGCGAAATTTACATGGGCTGTGCCGGTGGAGGCGACTTTATTACCACTTTGCCGCTCCAGCGCGAAGCAGTTCCGGTGGGCTTCACCACGCTAAAACTGACGCTGAAAGGCCTGAAAGGCGGTCACTCTGGCGCTGAAATTCATTTAGGCTTGGGCAATGCCAACAAACTGCTGGCGCGTTTCCTGTGCGAACATGCACAAACGCTGGATGTTCGCCTGCTGGACTTGACCGGTGGCACCCTGCGCAACGCGATTCCACGTGAAGCTGTTGCTCAGTTGGCTATACCTGCTGATAAAGTTGAAGCATTTAAGGCCGCCGCGGATGCTTTCCAGGCTACCGTTCAGTTCGAACTGGCCGCCGTTGAGAAAAACATCAAGCTGGTGATAGAAGCGCTGAACAGCGATGCCAAAGCGTTGAACAAAGACAGCCAGAGCCGTTTTCTGGGCCTGCTAAACGCAACGCCGAACGGCGTTATTCGCATGAGCGACGACGTAAAAGGCGTGGTTGAAACCTCGCTGAACGTAGGCGTTGTGACCATGACCGAAAGCGAGGCTGAAATCGTCTGCCTGGTCCGCTCCCTGATCGACAGCGGTAAAGACTATGTGGTTAGCATGCTGACCTCTGTGGGCCAGCTGGCGGGCGCTAAAACGACACCAAAAGGCGGGTACCCTGGCTGGAAACCTGATCCAACTTCACCGGTAATGGCGCAGGTTCGTGAGATTTATGAAGGTCTGTTTAACAAAACGCCAAACATTATGGTGATCCACGCGGGTCTGGAATGTGGTTTGTTCAAGAAGCCTTATCCTGACATGGATATGGTCTCAATCGGACCGACCATCACCGGGCCTCACTCCCCGGATGAGCAGGTGCACATCGGCAGCGTTGACCTTTACTGGCAGCTGCTGACCGCATTACTGAAAGCCATTCCAGAACGCGGTTAATGCTCAGTAAATATCCGGTGGATTTCGAACGACAGGAAGGCGGCAACTGAACGATGCCCCAAGAGCTTACACGAGTCAGTGACTGGGGTGAGAGAAGGCAGCCAACGCCTCTGTCGTTTGAAAGATACAGATATTATTCCCACGGCAGCAACAGCTGCCGTTCTAACTGTGGATCCTGCAAAGTGACGTGCAGCCCAACCAGCCTTACACCTCGCCCTCCGCGACGCGACTCCCAGGCTTCTTGCGCGACTTTAAGTAAATCGGCTTTATTTAATACCGGCCAAACGTGCTCTTGCGTAGTTTGCTGAAAATCATGAAACTTGAGCTTTACGCCCTGCCGGGCAATGCGTAAGTCCGGGCTGACACGCGTTAATCGGGTTTCAAGCTCGGGATACAGGCGTTCAATCAGCTCAACACAACTTTCCCAATCGTGAATATCCTCCGCCAGCGTGCGCTCAACGCCTACTGACTTGCGCAATCGTTCCGATGAGATTTCGCGTTCATCAATACCCTGACAGCGCTCCCACAATACCCGCCCAAATTTTCCGAATCTTTTCAGCAACAGCGACAAATCATAGCGTTGCACGTCACCACAGGTGATTAAACCGTTTTCTTCCAGCTTGCGGGCCGTGACTTTCCCTACGCCTGGGATCTTGGCCAACGGCAAATCCAGCAGGAATTCATCCACCTTATCAGGAGTTATGACAAACTGGCCGTTAGGTTTATTAAGGTCTGAGGCAATTTTGGCGAGAAACTTGATAGGCGCAATACCGGCCGACGCCGTGAGGTTAAGCTCGTCGAAAATAGCCTGGCGAATTTCACTGGCCATTAACGTCGCCGATCCACTGCAGTGCGTACTGTGAGTCACGTCGAGGTAGGCTTCATCCAAAGAAAGAGGTTCGATCAGCGCGGTGTAGCGGGCAAAAATTTCGCGAATATGCAGCGATGCTTCCTTATAGGCCTCGCCCCTGCCGGGAATCACTTTAAGGTGCGGGCAAAGCTTTAACGCCATGGCGGTGGACATGGCGCTGTGAACACCATAGCGTCGCGCCGGATAGTTAGCGGTGCTTATTACGCCGCGCCGGTCTTTGCTGCCACCAATTGCCAACGGAATATCGCGCAGGGAAGGATCGTCGCGCATTTCTACAGCTGCATAAAAGCAGTCCATATCGACGTGTATGATCTTGCGCATAATCCTCCCCTTCACCTCTCGATAACTGTATAAGTATACAGTTAGGTTTCTAAATCTCAAGCACCGTAAATGCGCGCTGTTGATCTAAAATTTGGCTTAATTGGCGGGACTTTTGTAAAAACCTGCAAATAAAGGCTTTTTTTATCTCAATCGCGAAATAAATTACATTTCAAACCATTGATAAAAATTTAATCAGTATTAATATGGCTGCGTTCAAGATATTGAATATCAGTGGCGGTCCGCGACGCTAAGTCAGCGGATAAAAAATAATAGAGTTGTAAATAATGCAGGATTAAGAATGGTCAGAATCGCGCTGCTGCTTGCGATGCTTTTTAGTTTTCCCTTTTTTAGCGTGAGCACCGCTGTCGCCAGCGAACAGGCTCCTGTAGAAACGGGTGTTCAACAGCAATTATTAGGTTCCCCTGTTTATATTCAGATATTTAAGCAAGAGCGCACTCTCGAACTCTATGCCAAAGTTGAAGATAAATTCCAGCTGGTTGGCGCTTATCGTATTTGCGACTTCTCGGGTGGATTAGGTAACAAACGTCGTGAAGGCGATTTTAAAAGCCCGGAAGGTTTTTATAACATCGATATTCATCATTTGAAGCCTGACAGCAAGTTTTATCGCGCCATTAATATTGGTTTCCCAAATGATTACGATCGTGCGCAGGGATATTCAGGTAAATACCTGATGATCCACGGTAACTGTTTATCTATCGGTTGCTACGCCATGACCGATGCCTATATGAACGTTATTTTTAATTACGTTCAGGCAGCCTTCAACAACGGCCAGCGCAACGTTGAAATCAGCATCTATCCTTTCCGGATGACTGACGCCAACATGCAGTTAAACAGAAACTCCTACTATATTAATTTCTGGCGCCAGCTGCAGCCCGGCTATGCGTACTTCCAAAAGTACCACCAGCCGCCGAGCGTTTCAGTGGTCAACGGCGGTTATGTCGTTAATCAGACACAGACTCTGACACCACCGGCTTCACAGCTGGCGTTCGCCACAGTGAAATAATGCAAACTCGCCTGGAGCAATTTTGTTCCAGGTTTCATTGCCTGTCAGCGGTTGGGTTGCAATGACCGTCACAACATCGTCAGGCGTCGTCTGCTGCTGAAAATCAATTTCCACATCCTGATCCAACAAGGTCGCTTTCCCAAACGGCGCACGACGCGTTATCCAGTAAAGGTTAGTCGAGCAGTAGGCCATCACAAAACGCCCATCCGACAGCAGCATGTTAAACACCCCTTTCTTGCGAAGCTCGTCAGCCAATGACGCAATATAGCGAAATACAGAAGGCCAGCTGCGCGGTGTGCGCGGATAACGTTCGGTCAGCTTGTGCAGCAGCCAGCAGAAGGCGTATTCACTGTCGGTTTGTCCGATGGGGCGCAGCGTACCGGTATCAAGCTGACGATAGCCTCGCAGTTGCCCGTTGTGCGCATAGGTCCAGTTACGGCCCCACAGCTCACGGGTAAAGGGATGGGTGTTTTCCAGCGCCACTTCCCCCCGATTCGCCTGGCGAATATGCGAGATAACCGCAAGGGATTTAATCGGGTATTCCTGCACCAAACGGGCAATGGGCGAGTTAAAGCTGGGCCGGGGATCTTTAAAGGTGCGGCAGCCATTACCCTCATAAAAGGTAATACCCCAGCCATCTTTATGCGGGCCTGTTAGCCCCCCACGTTGCACCAACCCGGTAAAACTGAAGCAAATGTCCGTAGGCACATTTGCACTCATCCCGAGCAGTTCGCACATTGCCAATCTCCTTAATCTTCACAGGCAACAACGATAGTCGTTATTCAGCCATCTCTTTTTCTATTAACAATATCAGGATGTGGATGATTTTGATGTGAATTTCTTGCACTCGATCAGCATAACCAAAATGTGGCACGCGAATTTCAACGTCTGCATCCAGCGATGCCATTTTACCGCCGTCTTTACCGGTCAAGGTAATGACTTTCATGCCTTTGGCCTTGGCGGTTTCCAGCGCTTTAATAACATTGCCGGAGTTACCTGAGGTTGAAATACCCAGCAGCACGTCACCTTTCTGGCCAACGGCTTCTAAATAACGGGAGAAAATGTACTCGTAGCCAAAATCGTTGCTGACGCAGGAGATGTGACTAACGTCTGAAATGGCAATGGCCGGGTAGCCTGGACGGTTGTCGCGGTAGCGGCCGGTTAGCTCTTCAGCGAAGTGCATGGCGTCGCAGTGGGAACCGCCATTACCGCATGACAATACTTTGCCACCGGCTTTGAACGAGTCGGCAATCAGTTTTGCGGCACGTTGAATAGACGCAATATTGTTTTCGTCACTGATGAATTTATTCAGTACTTCAGCAGCTTCGTTAAGTTCAGTGCGGATAATATCCAGGTACATGGCAGCCTCTTAGCGTTTCTCTTGCAACGGATTAACCGCGCATAGAATTGTTTTGCTGTGCAGTGTAGCGGAAAGCCGAAAAAGCGAGAAGACTTCCCGCCATCTTCACGACGATAGTTTACGCTTTTCCGACTTCATGCTGCCAGTTTGTGACGTGAGTTGTAATTAAGATGTAAACGCGTTGATAAAGCCTTTAGCTTGGACTAAAACCATAGTATCAACCCAACAGGTCAGACCTCCTACAACTCAGGAGTTTTACTATGATAGTTCTTAGCGTTGTTATCCTACTGGTTCTTATTGGTGTGCTGTTTTATCACCGCGTCAGCCTGCTGCCGAGCAGCGTTGTTTTGCTGGTTTATACCGCGGCAATGGCCGTAATTGGCCTGTGGACGCCGTGGGTGCTGCTGCCTATGGCCATCATTTTGCTGCCGCTCAATCTCCTTCCTCTGCGCCGCTCGCTGTTTTCCGGCCCGGCACTGCGCACCTTCCGCAAAGTGATGCCCAGCATGTCGCGCACTGAAAAAGAGGCGATTGAAGCCGGTACCACCTGGTGGGAAGGCGATTTGTTCAGCGGTACCCCGGACTGGAAAAAGCTGCAAGATTATCCTCAGCAAACGCTGACCGAAGAAGAGCAGCGCTTTATCGACGGTCCGGTTGAAGAAGCCTGCCGCATGGCCGATGACTTCCAGATAACTCATGAACTGGCCGACCTGCCGCCGGAGCTGTGGGCTTACCTGAAAGAGCACCGTTTCTTTGCGATGATTATCAAAAAAGAGTACGGCGGCCTCGAATTCTCGGCCTATGCTCAGGCGCGAGTGCTGCAAAAACTGGCCGGTGTCTCAGGTATTTTAGCCATCACTGTCGGCGTGCCAAACTCACTCGGCCCGGGCGAACTGCTACAGCACTACGGCACCGACGAGCAGAAAGATCACTACTTGCCGCGCCTGGCCAAAGGACTTGAGATCCCTTGCTTTGCACTCACTAGCCCGGAGGCGGGTTCAGATGCCGGTGCCATTCCCGACGTTGGCGTGGTGTGCATGGGTGACTGGCAGGGTAAACAGGTTCTGGGCATGAAGCTGACCTGGAATAAACGCTACATTACTCTCGCTCCTATCGCTACGGTGCTGGGTTTGGCCTTCAAGTTGAAAGATCCAGACCATCTGCTGGGCGATGTAGAAGAGCTCGGCATTACCTGTGCACTGATCCCGACCGACACTCAGGGTGTTGAAATTGGCCATCGCCATTTCCCGCTCAACATTCCGTTCCAGAACGGACCCACGCGCGGCAACGATATTTTCGTGCCTATCGACTACATCATTGGCGGACCCAAAATGGCCGGTCAAGGTTGGCGCATGCTGGTTGAATGTTTGTCGGTGGGCCGCGGTATTACCCTGCCTTCTAACGCCACTGGCAGCCTGAAATCGCTGGCGGTTGCGACCGGTGCTTATGCCTATATTCGCCGTCAGTTCAAACTGCCGATCGGTAAAATGGAAGGGATTGAAGAGCCGCTGGCGCGCATTGCGGGTAACGCCTATGTGATGGACGCGGCCGCTACGCTTATTACTAACGGAATTATGCTCGGTGAAAAACCGGCGGTGCTGTCGGCTATCGTGAAATATCACTGTACCCATCGCGGCCAGCGCGCCGTCATGGATGCGATGGATATCACCGGCGGTAAAGGCATTATGCTGGGGAAAAGCAACTTTGTTGCCCGTTCCTATCAGGGTGCACCGATCGCGATTACCGTTGAGGGGGCAAATATTTTGACCCGCAGCATGATTATCTTCGGTCAGGGGGCGATTCGCTGTCACCCTTATGTATTGAAAGAAATGGCCGCTGCGGAGGCGAAAGACTTGCACGCCTTTGACCGTGCGCTGTTTGGTCACCTCGGCCACGTTGGCACCAATAAAGTGCGCAGTCTGTGGCTCGGCCTGACGCACGGACGCACCAGCCGTGCGCCGGTGAATGACGTAACGCGCCGCTACTATCAGCATATCAACCGCCTGAGTGCCAACCTGGCACTGCTGTCTGACGTGTCTATGGGCGTGCTGGGTGGCAGCCTTAAACGCCGTGAGCGAATTTCGGCACGATTGGGTGATATTCTCAGCCAGCTTTATCTTGCCACCGCAACGCTGAAACGCTATGACGAGGAAGGTCGTAATGAGGCTGATCTGCCGCTGGTACATTGGGGCGTGCAGGACTGTCTGAATCAGGCTGAAACGGCGATTACCGACCTTCTTCGCAACTTCCCTAACGGCTTTATTGCTGGGCTGTTGACCATGGTGATTTTCCCGATTGGCCGCGTGCATCGCGCCCCTTCCGACCAGCTCGACCATCAATTGGCTCGCATTCTTCAGGTGCCATCTGCCACACGAAGCCGCATTGCGCGCGGTCAGTATCTGACGCCAAGCGAGCATAATCCGGTAGGTCAACTTGAGGAGGCATTGGCCGACATTATTGCCGCCGAGCCGGTGCACAAAAGACTGTGTGAGGCGATGGGTAAAAAACTGTCGTTTACCCGCCTGGACAAGCTGGCCCAGATGGGCATGGACGCTGGACACTTAAGCGCCGACGATGCCCGCATTCTGGCCAGAGCCGAAGAGAGTCGCCTGCGTTCAATCAACGTTGACGAATTTGAACCTGACCAACTCGCGCAGCAAAAACCAGCAACCGAAAAAGCCGCCACTCGACATACTGAAGCGGCCTAAAAAAATAGCCACCCAATTGGGTGGCTATTTAGCTTACTTGTTGGTGGTAGTGATGATCACTTTGAGAGAGTTATTGGAAATATTCCAACTCCCCTTCCCGGCACTCAACACGACAGCCAATACAATAAGAACAATACCGAGGTATCGTTTCATTGTGCGGTCCTTGCTCAGACCGCTTCACGGGAATACCACCGGAGATACCACCGTGAAACAAGCACTGGAACGTGCTTGCATTTACGGCCGTTAGAAATCCTTTTCAAAATCCGATGCCCACTTGCTTAAGGCGGCGAAAAGGCCCGCAGGCATCCTACACCCATTTGACTTAAGGTTCGCTTGACAGTCGATATTATTAAGAACAGACTGCCTTTACTGGAACGTGCTTGCGATACAGCGTAATCGCTAAGTATCATCCCGCTGGAAAGGCCGCTTACTGGACCAGCACAAAAAAACCGCCATCAGGCGGTTTTTTTGTGGGCGTAACAAGGTGATATGCTCAAAACATTCAGTGAATAATCAGCCTTTTTTCGGGCGTACGCGCATGGTTAGCCCCTTCAGGAAGTAGCGCAGAACCTGATCGCCGCACGGACGGTAGTTCTTGTGGCCTTCTTTACGGAAGAAAGCACTCAGCTCGCCTTCAGAAACCTTAAAATCAGCCGCCGCCAGAATGCCCTGCAAATCTTCAGTTTTCAGCTCAAAAGCCACGCGCAGTTTTTTTAACATCACGTTATTGGTGACGCGCTTTTCAACTTCTGGTGCTGGGAAACGATCGTCCCTACCGCGTTTGAAGAAAATCAGACCATTAAGGAAGTTTGCCATGACTTCATCAGGGCAAACCATGTAGTCCGCTTCGTCTTCTTTTTTCAGATAACGCGACATCACCGGCGGGCTAATGGTAATTCCGGTGGATGCCAAAATCTCAATCAGCCTGCCTTCGCTCAAGTCGAGCATGTAGCGTACGCTGCGCAAGACGTCGTTATTCATCATAATTCTGTATTCCCGTGTGGGTGGTTGGTAACCGAGGGATTGCACAGGGGTTACCCGCTGGCACCTCGTAGCCGGGCATTATACAAGTCTGGGGAACAATCGCCCCTTCTTTCTGATGACTTATTTGACGTATTTTGCAGCCTGATAAAATTCGCGGCGTTTTTAACTGTGTTTATCGAAAGGCCGCGATATTATAATCAGCCGTTCTGGCGAATTCGCGCAATCAGTGCGTCAATGTCGTCAATCTGTGGCGCAGTAATGATCAACCACTGGCCAAGGCTGACAGCGTGACGCTGGCATTCGTGGCGCATGTCGTCGTCGATGATATTTTTAAGGTCGGCAATATTAGAGAAACCGATGGTGCGACGAATAAGCTCCGAGCCGCAGTAACCCACCGCATCGTGCCATACCTGTTTCAGGAAATATTCGGCATATCCCGGTACTTTAAACGCCACGTCCTGCGTTTCATCACGCGCCAACTGTAGGAAGCGTTCCGAGAAGCTTAACCACAGGTCGCGCAGGTCCTGCAGCCGCTGTTCCCTGCCGTCTGCCGCTTCACGCGTGGCAACCAGACCGGGCAAACCGCAATAATTTAGCAGCAGGTTACCCATCGCAGAACCGGGATCAAAACCCATTGGGCCATAGAAACCAAATTCTGCGTCTATGACTTTCAGGCTGCCTTCGGCCACAAAGATTGATCCACTGTGAACGTCGCCGTGAAGCAGCGCTTCGGCATTACTGAGAAAACGCTGCTTGAGGGCCGCCACCGCTATCCGCAATGGGATATCGGCACGCAGTGCATCAACCGTCGGCTGCAAAGCAGCATCGTAGCGATTGCGTTCGTGTTCAATATAAGGATCGGTAAAGAACAAATCCTCAGTAATCAGACAAAGCTCAGGGTTAAGGAAGCGACCAACTTCCGATTTTTTATGCTGAGCATCCTGATAAAAATCTGAAGTATGGAACAGAGTTTGCGCCAGATATTCACCCAGTTGGCTAGCGGCCTGAGGATAGTGTTTACCCTGCACCAGCTCACCGCGCCAAATCAGATGATCCGAAAGGTCTTCCTGAACCATCACCGCCAACTCAGGATCGTGATGAATAATTTTAACCGTGTACTGTGGGCAATATTGGCCATGAACAATCAGGGTTTCAGCCTCGATGCGAGCCCGGTCAATAGTGAGCGGCCAGGACTCTCCCACGCAGCGCACATACGGCAACGCCTGCTTCACAATCACCCTGCTGACGCCGTTGGTATCGCGAATTTTGAACACCAGATTCAGGTTACCGTCGCCAATTTCGTCGGCAGTGACCAGAGATTGCGGGTCTTCAACGCCACCAAACTGGCGGGCATATTCTACCGCGTCTGCAGAGCTAAATGTGTAATAACGTGACATCCTAACCTCTCGTAATCTTCTGAATTCAGCGCCACCCTGAGCGAATAGCCATAAAAGCATTTAGACGTCTATACATCCGAAACTTATGTTGGCAGAATAAGCAATCAGATGCAACCGTGCAACAGGGATTTGACTCACAATGCAGACACTCACAACAACCAGTTTACGCATCCGCAAAAGTCAGTTGTGGATCCTGGACCAACAGGCCTTACCACAGCGCGCTGAATGGCATCTTTGCCGAACCGTGGATGACTTGGTCGGCCATATCCACGCGTTGCGCGTTCGCGGAGCACCGCTGATTGGTTTATCCGCCAGCCTGTTGCTGGCCCAGTTGGCGGAAGAAGGCATGCCGGTAGCTGAGCTGCATCAGGCACTGGCCACCCTTCGCGCCTCCCGCCCCACGGCGGTGAACTTGATGAACAATCTAGACCGCATGAAAATCGCGCTCGAACAGCGATTTCACATTCCG
Source organism: Rouxiella sp. S1S-2 (assembly GCF_009208105.1). NCBI lineage: Bacteria > Pseudomonadati > Pseudomonadota > Gammaproteobacteria > Enterobacterales > Yersiniaceae > Rouxiella > Rouxiella sp. S1S-2. Next base: position 1,318,561 of record NZ_WFKL01000001.1, on the reverse strand, counting down.
GCCATGGTTCAGGAAGCGGAAGGACTCGTTGGAGAAGACCGTGAACTTTGCGACCGTATTGCCACCCACGGCGCCGAATTGGTCACGGCGGACAGCCGTATTTTGACCCACTGCAACACCGGTGGTTTAGCCACGGCGGGCGTGGGCACGGCGCTCGGCGTTATTCATCGCGCGCACCAGCAGGGCAAAGTGGCGCAAGTTTGGGTGGATGAAACACGACCACTCTTACAGGGCGGAAGACTGACGGCGTGGGAGTTGGGTGAGTTAAACATCCCCTATCAGCTAATTTGTGATTCGATGGCGGCGAGTCTGATGGCAAAAAAACAGGTCGATGCTATTTGGGTTGGAGCAGACCGCATTGCGGCCAACGGCGACGTTGCTAATAAAATAGGCACCTATAGCCTGGCGGTGTTGGCCAAATATCACGGTATTCCTTTTTATGTTGCCGCACCGCACACCACCCATGATCCACACTGTCCGAACGGCGAGGCTATTCCTATCGAACAGCGCGCAGCAAAAGAAGTCACCGGCGTGTCAGGCAGCTTTGGTGATGTGCAGTGGGCACCGGTCGATGCAGAGGTCTACAATCCGGCGTTTGACGTGACACCTGCCGATCTTGTCAGCGGATGGGTATTGGATTCGGGCGTAGTGACACCCGAACAGGTTAGAGACGGATTTTTTAGAGCGACGCGGTAAAAGCAGGACTTTGAAACCTTTCCCCCACTGAAAAAAGCGGGGGAGGGATTTTTCAATTATTCGCCTAATCTCGGATACGCATCGGCAATCGCATCACCAGTAAAGTGCGCCACCCACCCTTCCTGATTGTCAAACAGACGGATCGCCGTAAATGAAGGCGAACCGCCCATGTCAAACCAGTGGCGGGTATTCGCAGGTACAGAGATCAGATCGTTTTTCTCACACAAGATCTGGAAAATCTTGCCTTCGAGATGCAAACAAAATAGTCCGGCACCGTCAACAAAGAAACGAACTTCATCCTCGCCGTGAGTGTGCTCAGAGAGAAACTTGGTGCGCAGCACTTCACGCTGTGCATTATCGGGACGCATGCTTATCACATCCCAGCTCTGATACCCTTTTTCTGCCACCAGCTTGTTAATTTCATGCTGATAGGCCTCGATAACCTGTGCTGGCTGAGGATCATTTCCCAGCTCGCGGTCGGCCTGCCAGCGTTCGAAACGAACATCAATCTTGCTTAATTCAGCGGCAATTTCATTACCGTCGCGGCTTTCCCAAATAGGTGCTGAAGGATTGCTGTCGCTGAAGATAGTCAGTGCACTCATTGCAAACTCCTGGTCAGTGGGTAAGGTCAATCTCGACCTGATCAAATCGGTTAACCTGCGGGTGATCGCTCAACTCGTCGGCTTCGTCGCGTACCAGCTGGCAGGTATTCCAGCCCGCCTCACGCGCAGCGTCAAGCTCCTGGCGGATGTCAGACAAAAACAGCAAGTCAGAGGCCGGCAGCATGAGCTGTTCGGCTATATTCTGGTATGAGGCCACTTCTCGTTTGGCACCGACGCGGGTATCGAAATAGTCGGTAAACCGCGGCAAAAGATTACCTTCCTCGCTGTAGCCAAACAACAGCTTTTGCGCATCCACCGAGCCGGAAGAGTAAACGTACAGTTTGATGCCCTGAGCCTGCCACTGCGCCAGCTGCGGCGCAACGTCGGGATAAAGATGTCCGCGAAAATCGCCGTCGGTATAACCGGTGCGCCAGATGATCCCCTGCAGCGTTTTCAACGCGGGTGATTTTTCGTCTTTATCCATATAAACATAGAGTTGATCGACGAGATCGACGATTTCGGCCTGCGGTTCGTTAATTTCTTCACGCAGCGCGTCCAGCGCCTGTAGCACCTCAAGGTCTTCTGCATGTCGGGTAATAAAATCAGCAAGTCGCGCACGCGCGTAAGGGAAAAGTACCTGATGTACAAAACGGATGTCAGTGGTTGTTCCTTCAATATCGGTAACAATGGCGCGGATCATTTTGCCTCCAACAGGCGAAGTTGCAGTTCACACTGGAATAAAAACTCGAGTCCTTCGAGATGACGACGCGCCTCGGCGACATTTTTGCCCCAACAGGTCAGGCCGTGTCCACGGATCAGAAAACCATAGTGTAGCGGATGTGACTGCGCCCATTGGGCAATCTCTGCTGCCAGCGCCGGAATATCCTGACTGTTATCGAAAATAGGAATAATGACCTTATCCAGGTGGCTGCGCTGACCGGCCAGTGACTTCTGCATTTCATAACCTTGCAGCACCAGACCTGCGCTGCGCTCAACCCTGGACAGCACGGTAGAGTTCACCGAATGGGTGTGCAGCACGGCGCCAACCTGCGGATAAAGGTTATACATCAGAGTATGCAGACCCGTTTCGGCAGAAGGCGTTCTTCCACTGGGTACATGATTGGTGGCAATCTCAACTCGCAGAAAATCATTTTCTGTCAGTTGCCCTTTGTCCTTACCAGACTCGGTAATCAGGCAGTATTCGCTGTCTTCACGCACGGACATATTGCCGCCGGTGGCCGGACACCATCCCTTCTCACCAATCCAGTGACAGGCGGCAAGCAGAGCATGTAGAGGGTTATTTTCGGTCATCATTATTCCTGAGAAGGCCGGGTATTTAAGAGGAAGCGGCCTCCACTTTATTATTGTTTATTATGATCCGCTATAAATTAGATGATTAGGATATTTAGCCGTTTAAACATCTAAGCGTCTTGATTGCCAAATCTTAACATCGTGCGGTAGTATCAACCAATAGATATCGACAATCTCAGGTATCGAGCAATCAGGTTTCGATGACCAAAACAAAGATCCATTTTTTATCGCTTAACCCGCGTCTGGAGCAAGAAAAGCAATGAGCACAGCAGCACTTATTCCACAGAGCAAACTGCCCGCACTAGGAACCAATATTTTCTCGCAAATGAGTGCGCTGGCGCAAAAGCATAATGCGATAAATTTGTCGCAGGGATTCCCTGACTTTGACGGACCGGAGTATCTGCGTCACCGCCTGAGCGTGCACGTGGCAGAGGGGGCGAATCAGTATGCGCCAATGACCGGCACTGCGGCTCTGCGTAACGCGATAGCCGACAAAACCGAGCTGGGCTATGGTTACAGGCCCGATGCTGAAACGGATATTACTGTCACCTCAGGGGCCACCGAAGCGCTGTACATCGCTATTACTGCACTGGTCAGTGAAGGCGACGAAGTGATCAGTTTCGACCCGAGCTATGACTGTTACGCCCCGGCGGTGCAGTTGGCTGGCGGCGTGAGTAAGCGTATTCAGCTGCAGCCACCGGAGTTCAAGGTTGACTGGGTGCACTTTGCCGACCAAATTACTGACCGAACTAAAGTGATTATCATTAATACGCCGCATAACCCGACAGCGACGGCCTGGAACAATCAGGACGTTGACCGTCTGTGGCAAATTATCGCCGATCGCAATATTTTCGTGATAAGTGATGAAGTCTACGAGCACATTTGTTTCGCCAAACAGGGCCACGCCAGCGTATTGCGCCATCCACAGCTACGCCAGCGCGCCATCACCGTGTCCTCTTTTGGTAAAACCTTCCACATGACCGGCTGGCGCGTGGGGTACTGTGTGGCACCGGCGGCTATCAGCCTTGAACTGCGTAAAATTCACCAGTTTTTGACCTTTGCTATCACCACGCCGGTTCAGCTTGCCTTGGCTGACATGCTGCGCGAACAGCCGGAACATTGGCAGGAGCTGCCAGAATTTTACCGCGCCAAGCGCGACCGCCTGGCTCAGGGGCTGGAGAAAAGCCGACTGAAAGTCTTGCCAAGCGAAGGGACATATTTCCTGCTGGTGGACTACAGTGAAGTCTCTGATTTAGATGACGTTGCTTTCTGCCAATGGTTGGTTGAACATGTGGGTGTAGCGGCAATACCACTGTCGGTATTCTGCGCCGAACCTTTCCCACACAAACTGATCCGCCTGTGCTTCGCCAAGAAAGAAGCCACGCTGGATGCTGCTGCGGAGCGCCTGTGTCAACTTTAAAACTGTCGTTGTTACAACAGCCACTGGTTTGGCTGGACGGCGAAGCGAACCTGAGCCACTTTGACTCGCTGCTCGGCCCACTTGTCGGTCGAGATTTGATTATTCTGCCCGAGATGTTTACTACCGGCTTTGCCATGCAGGCGCCCGAGCGCGCCCTGCCGGAATCGCGGGTTATAGAGTGGCTGCATAAGTGGGCACATAAGTTGAACGCCATGGTTGGCGGCAGCGTAGCGCTCTCTACGTCGAAGGGTGCAGTAAACCGTTTCCTGCTGGTTGAGCCACAGGGCAAGGTACATTTCTACGACAAGCGTCATCTGTTCCGCATGGCCGGTGAGCACAACTATTATGTCGCCGGTAAACGCCGAGAAGTGGTTGAATGGCGCGGCTGGCGCATTCTGCCGCAGGTTTGCTATGACCTGCGTTTCCCTGTCTGGTCGCGCAATGGTCAAGATTATGACCTCGCCCTTTACGTCGCCAACTGGCCCGCCCGCCGCACGCACCACTGGCAGGCACTGCTGACCGCGCGCGCCATCGAGAATCAGGCTTATGTAGCCGGTTGTAATCGGGTCGGTGACGATGATAACGGTCATCACTACAGCGGTGACAGCCTGATTATTAATGCCCTTGGTGAAGAGCTCGCGCGCGCTGAACCGGGCGCAGCAATGATTATTGAAGCCGAGCTTTCGCTAGAAGCCTTGCAGGATTATCGCGAGTCCTTCCCCGCATGGCGCGATGCCGATAGTTTCCTGCGTCACGAGTAGAATCACCCCTTACGAGAGGTGCCAGCCTGCGGGCTGGTTTTCTTTTAATAAGGTCAATTAATGTAAACTCACAGCCTTCTCCCCACAGCTGGTGTAATTCTTGCATTCAAGTTCCTCTGCTAAAACATCTGACAGAGGCTAACTGATGACTATCACGTTTATTGCACACTCCACGCCTGAACCTGCATTTTATGGTGCGCTGGCCGCGATACTTGCTGAACTGCGCGCGTTGCCACTGTGTCACTTGCCGGTCAGTTTCGACAACAAACGCTATATCAATTCCCACCAATATATTTCGCCATTGGGTCAGCAAATTACCAGCGGGCTGCTTTGGCTAGAGCGTTTGACCGGTCGTGGAGCAGGTGCAGAACTTGAACTGGAATCTCTGATAAATCGGGCAGTTAAAGAAGATATCGTTGTGCCATTAAACCAGCCACTGTCTTCGCCTTGTTACCAGAGTCTGCTAAAAACTGTCGTAGAAAACGGCATCGAAATCGAATCCCTACAGGTAGTGAAAAATCAGGACAGGTATCAGCTGGAAGATTGTGAAAGCGGTAAAGTTCGCAGCAACGGCTGGACCCGCGACCGCTTTGGTCGTTGGGTGCTCGGCGCCGTTACCCAGCCGGTTATGCGGGCAGGAAAACATCTGCGCATTGGGCTGCTGGGCGATGTTAATGAACATCGCGACAGCTATCCCGCCATGCTGGCTGCACTGGGAGACGCCGCTGATGCACTGGCATTGAACATCGAGATAATTTACATCACTCCAAATTTGGTCGGCAGTCAGCTTGACAGCACCCTTTTCGACCTCGACGGTCTTATCCTGCCTGGCCTTGCTGCGCATGGCTCGGAGCACGCCAATGCCGGGAATAGCTGCCAGCTTTCGGTGGCCAAATGGGCACTCGACAATCAAACGCCGGTACTGGGCATCAACAGCGGCATGCATATGATGGTAGCCGCGCTGGGGCAAAAAACGCTCGGCGATGACGCGATTGCAATGCCGGGACCGTCAACGCTCAGCGCATTGCAGTCAAGTCTGCCCCTTGAGCATGGCCTCGTCAGGCAGGGTAATCACAAGGTGGTGTTCCAGTCTGGCAGTAAAATGGCGCAGATGATGGGAAGAGAGGCGCAGCTGCGCTACAACCAGCGTTGGCGGCTCAGCCCACAGTTGCTCGACACACTTTCGGCCGCGGGTTTAGAGGTAACGGGCACGGATGAAACGGGGCTTTCGGCAGAGTCTATAGAATTGAAAGATCACCCGTTCTTTGTCGGCGTGCAGGCTAATCCAGAGCTTCAATCGCGCCGCGAACGTCCGCACCCGTTGCTGATGGCGTTTTTGCAACAGGTTCGCCAAAGCAACAGGGTGCGCGACGTCAGCCACGATGCACTGACTAAGAGTGTGCGCTTAAAACACCCTTGCTTTTTAATGGGTTAAACAAAATATTTAGCCGGTGAAAGCATTAACGCCACCGGCAATTAACTCCCGCGATAAGTTGAGTAGGAATAAGGGCTAAGCAGGATCGGTAAATGATAATGCGCCTGTGAGGCTGAAATAATCACGTCGATAATGGTCAGGTTGTACAGCGTTTCACGTCCGGTCGCGGCAAAGTAGTGGCCCACGTCGGCATAAAGGCGGTAATTACCCGGCGCGACGCCGTCTGGCGTCAGAGTGGTTGCACGGCCATCATCGTCGGTGTGCGCCTCATTAACGAGGATCCCTTTCTGGCCGTCTATTTTCTCTAACCACACGCGAACCTGTGCCGCCGGTTTGCCGAGAGATGTATCCAGAATATGAGTGGTGATTTTAGTCATCAGTGAAATAACTCCTTAAAACGCAGCAGGGTGATTTGCTGGAGCTGTTCGGCAGTTTCCTCCAGCTCCTGCGGGTCGCTATTTTGCAACCGACGATGCAGGTGAGAGAGGATTTCGGCAGGCGTTCGGCCTTTGGCTCGAATCAAAAACACCCGATTAAAACGTTGTTCATACTGTTGGTTGCCTTGCAATAAAGCCCGTGCGGTTTGCTGCTCGCCCAACCCCAACGTGGCCTGTTCGGCGCGCGACAGAGCGGCTTCTTTGCTGTCACCCTGAACTCGTTCACCGATGCGCGGATGCTGAGACAGTGCGCTCATTATGGCCTCAGCCTGCCAGCAGGCGCTGGCCCGTGTCGCGCATTCCACAGCCTGTTCTACGCTGCTAAATGGACGCGCTGCACTCACTTCGTTAACCCACTGCGCGATATTTACACACGGCGCTAATACTTCTCGCACCTCGTCGGCTGAAAGCGAATTAAATTCCTCTAACGTCATGGCCGTTTTCTCCCTGATTATTTACTGAGTATTTACTGATGAAATACTGATTTTTCACTCATAAATCACGGATTAAAGCTCAATACCGTATCGATATATGCCTGCGTGGCAAAGGCAACGTCCTCAACGGTAACGGACTCATCAGGATGATGGCTGATGCCATCTTTACAGCGTACAAACAGCATACCGACCGGCCAGCACTCGGCAATGGCAATCGCATCATGCCCTGCTCCACTGGGTAAAAGCATCGACTGCCCCTGAAGGGCTTCAACACTTTGCGCCAAACGCAGCTGCAGCTGTGGGTCACAGGCGGTGGCTTTAATGCCATAAAACTGTTCGGCATCGAAGGTCAGGCCTCGGCGTGTGGCTATCTCACTGGCCTTGTCGAGCAGGCTGACCAGCAGGATTTCAAGCGGCTCATCTTCAGGACCACGCACGTCGAGCGTCAGTTTTACTTCACCCGGGATCACATTAATCGCGCCGGGGAAACTTTCAATACGCCCCACGGTGGCGACCAGATTGTTACCGCGCTCGGTGGTCAGCGTTTCGATGGCAACCATCCACTCGGCGGCAGCGGCAAGCGCGTCTTGTCTATGCCCCATCGGCACTGTTCCCGCATGGCCAGCATGGCCGACAAAACGGCAGTTCAGCCGACGTGCGCCGTTAATCGCCGTCACCACGCCCAGCGGCAAATCGGCCGACTGTAGGCACGGACCCTGCTCGATGTGCAGTTCGAGGTAGGCACAAAAATCGTTGATATTACGCTGGGAAGATAAAATATCGATAGGATTCAGGCCGAGGCTCAGCATGGCGTCAGCTACCGTAATGCCCTGCGCGTCGGTGCGCTGCAGCCACTCCTGTGGCCAGGTGCCGGTGAGGCCACGACTGCCCAGTAGCGTGATGCCGAAACGTGTGCCTTCTTCATCCGCAAAGCCGACAATCTCCACCGCCATCGGCAGGCGAATGCCCTGAGCATGTAAATGGGTGACCACTTCAATGGCGGTCAGCACGCCGAGCGGGCCGTCATAACGACCGGCGTTACGCACGCTGTCGAGATGCGAGCCCAATAACAGTGCGGGAGCCTGCGGATTGAGGCCCTCATAGCGTCCGCAAATATTGCCCACGCTGTCTTGCCAGGTGGTCATACCTGCCGCCGCCATCCATTCCCCCACCAAACGGTTGGCCTGAATATGTTGTGCAGAGAGATAAACGCGGGTCAACTGCCCCGGCGTTTCACTCAGCTCGGCGAGTCGGTCGCAGCGCGCCATGACTCTACGCGCTGCCTGCTCAGCCTCTGTACTCAAGGGCACGGCTGCAATCATTGTTACTGGCCTCCTGCCACGCGATCGGTCGAAAGGGAATAGTGATCCCACGCGGCCTGCGAACCGGCACCGTATTTCGAGGCAAAACCCTGGCGATTCAGCACGGCTTCGAGCGCCACCAGCGTTTGCATCACACAGTCTTTGCGCGCGTTATACCCCATGGTGCCGATACGCCAAATTTTGCCGCTCAGTGGGCCAAATGAAGTACCAATCTCAATGCCAAAATCATTGAGCATTGTTGAACGAACCTGTTCGCCGTGCACACCCTGCGGAATAACCACGCCCAACACGTTGTTCATGCGGTGGTTCACGTCACCAAACACTTCCAGCCCCATGCCCTGGATACCGGCCAGCAGTGCGCCGCCGTGCAATTTATGGCGTGCGATAGTGTTGTCCAGACCTTCTTCGAGAATCACGCGGGCGCATTCGCGCGCGGCAAACAGCATGCTGGTCGCCTCAGTGTGGTGATTCAAACGTTCTGGTCCCCAATAGTCCATGATCATCCCGAGATCGAAATAGTTGGAGTAGATCATCTCCTCGTCACCGTCGGCGTGATCGGCAGTGCGGATCCCTTCTTCAACGCATTTGCGACGGCGAATTTGTTCTTCAAATTTCGGGCTGATGGTCACCGGTGAACTGCCGGACGGGCCGCCAAGGCATTTTTGCAAACCGGCGGAAACTGCATCCAGACCCCAGGCATCGGTCTCCATTGGGTTACCGGCAAAAGAGGCGGTCGCATCGCTGTAGAAAAGCACGCCGTGACGACGGCAGATTTCACCCAATTCTTCCAGCGGTTGCAGCATAGTGGTCGAGGTGTCGCCTTGAACGGTTAGCAGCCAGCGCGGCTTCACCGATTTAATGGCATCTTCAATCTGCTGCGGGGTAAACACCTCGCCCCACGGCGCTTCAATGGTGTGAACCTCAGCGCGGCAGCGGCGGGCAATTTCACACAACAAATGACCGAAACGGCCAAACACCGGCACCAGCACTTTGTCGCCAGGGCGAATACCCGACAGCAGCACCGCTTCGATACCGGCACGCGAGGTACCGTCAATCAGGAAGGTCCACTGGTTTTCTGTTTTGTAGAGCGCGCGATACAGCTGCATCACTTCATTCATGTAACCGGTCATCGCCGGATCATACTGGCCGATAAGCTGGCTCGACATTGCTCGCAGCACGCGGGGATCGGCGTTAATCGGTCCCGGCCCCATCAGCAGGCGGTGAGGCGGATTGATTTGACCTAATTGTGAGATGTCCAACATGGTTATCCTTTTTTAATCGATGGCTATGAGTTTGCGGCTTCGTTTAAGCCACGCACTGACGCGATAAACTGTTTGAACTCAGGTGTTTGCGGATTAGCAAACAGCGCACGGCTCTCGCCCTGCTCCCAGACGGTGCCCTGATGCATAAACACCACCCGATCACCCACTTCGCGGGCAAAGTTCATTTCATGTGTGACCAGCACCAGCGTCATTCCTTCTGCCGCCAGCTGCTCCAACACTTTTAAGACTTCCCCTACCAGCTCGGGGTCGAGAGCCGAGGTAATTTCGTCACACAGCAATACTTTTGGATTCATTGCTAACGCGCGGGCAATCGCTACACGCTGCTGCTGGCCGCCAGAAAGATTGGCCGGATAGTAATCAACCCTGTCGGCAAGGCCGACTTTGGTCAACATCTGAATCGCCAGCTCGCGGCACTCAGCGGCGTTTTTACCCAACACGCGGCGCGGCGCCAACATCACGTTTTCCAGCGCGGTCATGTGCGGGAACAGGTTAAAGTTTTGGAAAACCATGCCCACGGAACGGCTGATATCGCGCGCCTGTGAATCGCGGCTGGTGATGGTCATGCCGCCCAGTTTGATGCTGCCGTCCTGATACGCTTCAAGGCCGTTCATACAGCGCAGCAGCGTACTTTTCCCCGATCCGCTGCGACCGATGATGCAAATCACCTCTCCACCTTCGATATCCAGATCCACGCCTTTCAGTACATGGTTCTGACCATAAAATTTTTGAACCTGATTAATTGTGATCAGCGGCATTACTTTTTATCTCCAAGCAATGTTCTTTCCAGATAATGACTGTAAAGAGAGAGTGGATAACACATCAGGAAGTAGCCACAGGCGACTAGCCCAAAGACTTTAAAGGGTTCGTAGGTCACGTTATTGAGCATTGTTCCGGCCTTGGTCAGCTCAACAAAGCCGATAATTGAGGCCAGCGCGGTGCCTTTGATGACCTGCACCAGAAAACCAACGGTAGGCGCGATAGCAATACGCAGCGCCTGCGGGGTGATCACCCGCCACAGCGTTTGGCCAAAAGTCAGGCCGAGGCAGCGGCAGGCTTCCCACTGACCTTTAGGCAGCGCGTCAATACTGCCGGACCAGATGTCCACCAAATAGGCGCTGGAATAGAAGGTCAACGCAAAGGCGGCGGCGGTCCACGGGCTGACGTTAATACCAAACAGTCCTAGGCCAAAGAACGCCAAAAACAGCTGCATCAGCAGCGGCGTGCCTTGGAAAACCTCAACGTAGACGCGCACCACGTTTACCAGCCAGCGGCGGCGAGTCAGGCGCATTAAAATAAGCGGGACAGTAACCAGCGAGCCACCAATGAAAGCCACCAGCGACAGCATAATCGTCCAGCGTGCGGCGAGCAGCAGGTTGCGCAGAATGTCCCAGTCGGTAAACGTCATCATCAGCTGTAACTCCCAAAGAAGCGGCGTCCGGCAATCAACAACAGCTGACGCATGACAATCGACAGTGCCAGATAGAACAGCGTACACACAAAATAGGTTTCGAAACTCAAGAAGGTCCGAGACTGAATCAGGCTGGCGACAAAGGTCAATTCCTGATATGAAACCTGCGAAACCACTGAAGATCCGAGCATCACGATGATGCACTGGCTGACCAGCGCCGGATAAATACGTTTTAACGACGGTGGCAAAATCACCCTAAAAAAGGTCTGACCAGGGGTCAGGCCCAGCACGCGGCCCGCCTCCCACTGCCCTTTCGGCGTTGACTGAATTCCGGCGCGAATAATCTCGGTGCTGTAAGCCCCGAGATTAATCAGCATCGCCAGCAGCGCGGCTTCCCCGGCAGTCATTTTCAACCCCAGGCTCGGTAAACCAAACACGATGAAGAACAGTTGCACCACAAACGGCGTATTGCGGATCACTTCAACATACACGCCCCAAACGCGGCGCAGCGTTACATTGTTGCCGCAGCGAATCGCCGCGCCGCAAATGCCGATGGCGATGCCGCCAATCGTGGCCATGAAAGTCAGCTCAATGGTGGTCCATAAACCGCCCAACAGCTGCGGCAAATAGGGCCATAGTGCACTGAAATTAAGCTGATACGTCATGATGGTTCTCCGTTGCACACGCTGATTTTACTCATTGTTCTTACTCACAGCTTTTACTTGAAAAGGATCAGGCACCCAGATTGGCTGGCAGAGGGGCTTTCATCCATTTTTCAGACAGGCTATTCAGCGTCTTATCTTTCAAGGCTTCATCAATTAGCCCATCGACTTTCGCCTTCAGCGCAGGCTCATTTTTACGCATGCCGATAAAGCACGGAGAGTCTTTCAGCAATACTTTTGATTCCGGCGCTTTTTGTGGATTCTGACGAGCAATGGCGGCAACGACCAGATTTCCGGTAGCGATAAACTCAACCTGTCCGGACAGGTACGCCGACAGGGTAGTGTTATTGTCTTCATAACGTTCGATTTTTGCATCTTTCGGTGCAATGTCTGTCAGAACCAAGTCTTCAACTGCGCCGCGGGTCACGCCGATAGACTTGCCGGAAAGCTGCTTAACATCGCTCAACGCATCGCCTTTAGCCCCGAAAACGCCGAGGAAGAACGGCGCATAAGCTTTGCTGAAGTCGATGACTTTTTCGCGTTCAGGGTTTTTGCCCAGACTGGATATAACCAGATCGACCTTATCGGTTTGCAAGTAAGGAACGCGGTTGGCACTGGAAACAGGCACCAGCTGCAACTTAAGTTTCATTTTATCCGCCAGGTAATGCGCCATGTCGATGTCATAACCCTGTGGCTGCATGTCAGTACCAATCGATCCAAAAGGCGGGAAGTCCTGCGGGATAGCGACGCGCAGAACGCCGCGCTGCTGGATTTCCTGCAGCTGATCGGCCAATACCAGCGGTGCCTGAACCATCAACATCGCTGCACCTACCCACGCCAACAACCGTTTGTTCATTTTCATTTGTGATTCCCCGGACTCATAGTTTGTGAAACGATAGATTCTTATGCCACACATTCTGCAACTAATGTGCCAAAAAATAAAAATGTGCCGGACTCACTGGCAATATCGCGATACATAAAGGATTAAGGGTAATAAACGGCTAAGGATAATGAGGCGTAATCACCCCAAAACGGAGCAGCAGCGCCAAACTCCAACGGGTGCAATGCACTTTAAGTGTGCGAAAGCACCAATTTAGGGCTTTATTGTGAACGAATTAGCGCTGTTCCAGCTCGTCAAGATCGTTATAGAGGTCGGTAATTTGGTGAATGCGCTGACGTCCAGAAGCCAGCATTTCATGCAGCAGAGCATTGCTGAGCAGATTGGCGATGCTCATGGCCGCCGAATAGGAGTCAAAGGCAGAAACGCTGTCGAGCGACGCAGAAAGGTGCCAGCGGGCCAGCGGGATAAGCGACTGTGCCTGAGGTTCACAGATAAGCAGCACCGGAACGTTCATCTGCTGAAGCTGAGTCAGAATAGCGCGGGCGGTGCGCGGACGGCGGCGAAACGCGATAAATATCACCACGTCCTGGGGAATTAAATCGACCAGTTCTTCAGCCAGCGTCTGCCCAGGCTGCGGCATAATCATCACCTGATCTCGCACTTGCAACAACTGCTGACGCAGGTGGAGCGCCACCGGATAACTGTTGCGCAGCCCCAGCAAACGGACCTGCCGCGCCAGACTGAGCGCAGTGATCACTGCCGTAAACTGACCGCCATCAATCTGGTTAATCCACTGGGTCAGGTTAGCCATTTCCTGCTTGTAGTGGCGAGACAGCAGCGTGTTGCCCTGCACCGCATCTCGGCTGTCGGTCAATGGCATGCCGCTCTGGCGCAGGGTGCGCACCTCATCGCGCATGTCGCGATAGCTCGGGTATCCCAAACGTTTGAACAGGCGACTGACCGTGGCTTTTGACACGCCGCTCAGGCGCGCCAGCTCGGCGCTGTTGTAGCTCATAAGGTCATCAATGTGATCGAATATAAAATCCGCAACCCGCTGTTCCTGCGGCGTAAGCTCGGCGTAATAGCCGCGCAGGCGTTCATCGATCTGTTTCATGTGCAGTTCCCTGTAACCAACGTTTCAGCCGAAGATATCATGACCTACAATTGCTGTAGCAAATAAATTTTTTCAATTTCGGCCGCTGCTTATGTTCACAGTTTCGTAAAAGATTAGCCATAAGCAGCCGATCTGGAACACCTCTTGCTTGTAATTAAGGGGAGTTAAGGTAAGAAGTTAGGCGAAGCAGTGACAGACATGGATTATCGAAATTGAAAAAAAGCAGCCAGATGAAAAGACTCAACCGTGAAATAAGGATGACGGCATGATTAACAGCAATAGCGCACCGCTTGGTATGGCGGTTACTCCTCATCATCTCGCCAGCCAGAGCGCGTTGGCGGTTTTACGGGAGGGAGGCAACGCCATCGAAGCGATGGTTGCCGCTGCCGCCACCATCGCCGTAGTTTATCCGCACATGAACGGTTTGGGTGGTGATGGTTTTTGGCTGATTGTACCGCCGCAGGGCAATCCGGTGGCCATCGATGCCAGCGGTGCCGCAGGTTCTCTTGCCTCTCTCGATTTTTATGCCGGCGAAAGCCATATTCCTCATCGCGGGCCAAAAGCGGCGTTGACCGTGGCCGGCACCGTAGGCGGCTGGCAGGAGGCGCTGAACGTGTCCGCCGAGTTGGGCGGTGAGCAAAAAACCGTTTCTCGCCTGCTGCGCGACGCCGTTCGCTACGCCGCTGACGGCTTTCCGGTTACGGCTTCTCAGGAGGCGGCGACGCACAGCAAGCGCCACGAGCTGGGATCTATGGCAGGCTTTTGCGAGGTATTTCTGCCTCACGGTCAGGTACCTCAGTGCGGGCAGCGCTTTACTCAGCCACAGTTGGCCTCGACGCTGATGCAGCTTTGCGAGGAGGGTTTGGACAGTTTTTATCGTGGCAATTTGGCCGACAGCCTGGCCGCAGACATGCAAAAGCTCGGTATGCCGCTGACCCGCGATGACCTGGCAGCCTATCGGCCACAGCGCCGCGTTCCCCTCAAACTCAAGCACAGCAAGGGCGAAATTTATAACCTGACGCCCCCTACGCAGGGTCTGGTTTCATTGGCGATCCTTGGCCTTACCGACCGCCTAAATCTTGAGGCGATGGATGAAGGTGCCACCATTCACAGCATCGTCGAAGCCACCAAGTTGGCGTTTGGCCTGCGCGACCGTTTTATCACCGACCCGCGCATTATGACTCAGGATGCTCAAGGACTGTTGGATCCCGCCTATCTCGATGCACTGGCGACGCGCATTAATCCTCATCGCGCCGCAGATTGGGGTAAAGGCAAAGGCCCGGGCGACACGGTTTGGATGGGCGTGATGGACAGCAGTGGTTTGGCGGTATCGTTTATCCAAAGTATTTATCATGAATTTGGCAGCGGCGTGGTGTTACCGAACAGTGGCATCATGTGGCAAAACCGTGGTGCTTCCTTCAGCCTCGACGCCGACCATCTGCTGGCACTGGCACCGGGCAAACAGCCGTTCCATACGCTAAATCCTGCCGCTGCGCGCCTGTATGACGGGCGAACGATGGTTTATGGGGCGATGGGCGGAGACGGTCAGCCGCAAACCCAGGCGGCAGTGTTTATTCGCCACGTGGTACAGGGAAAACCGTTGCAAGAGGCGATAACCGGACCGCGCTGGCTGCTGGGCCGCACCTGGGGGCAAAGTTCCGATTCACTTAAGCTTGAGAGCCGATTCAGTCACGCCACGCTGGCAGGACTTCGCCAGCGGGGTCATGAGGTCGAGATGCTGCCTGAATTTAGCGAAGCCGTCGGGCACGCAGGGGCGATTGTGCGCCACACCAACGGTATGTTCGAGGGTGCTTCGGATCCACGCAGCAACGGCAGTGCAGCGGGTTTTTAAAGGTGAGTGGGGGCGTTTGTTTCCCCCACCCTAGCCCTCCCCCAAATGGGAAAGGGATCCAATTCAAGAAATGCCCTCGCACATGATGAGGGGATAAAAATGAAGACATTCCCCCGTAATTAATTTGGGGATTAACAGACAGGAAAAAACGATGAAAACCACACCTTCTGCGCCTCCCGCTGATTGGGCGGCGTATATCAGCCAGATGGAAGCCGTATTAGCCTTGGAGCTTGACGATGCACGTCGTCAGGAGTTACTTGTCCAGTTCACCCGCATTGCCCAGATGGCACAACCGTTGATGGACCTGCCGCTTGACCCGCGCCTCGAGATTGCCGGGGTTTATCACGCATGAAACCTTTACACGAAAGCAGTATTAGCGATATCCAGCAGGCGCTCAAAAACGGGGATGTTTCTGCCCGCGAAATTGCCCGACAAACGCTCGATAATATAGAAAAAGCCGACCCAACACTCAATGCCTACACCCACGTAACCGGCGAACGTATGCTGTGTGAAGCGGCCAAAATCGATAAACTACGCGCCAGTGGCAGCACCTTACCTCCGCTTGCGGCGGTGCCTTACGCGGTTAAAAATCTGCTTGATGTCACCGGGCAAGTCACTCTGGCCGGAGCCAGCCTTAACAGCAGCAATCCGGTGGCAAAAGAGGATGCCTGGACCGTCGCCCGCTTGGCCGAAAACGGTGCGCTACTCTCCGGCATGCTAAACATGGACGCCTACGCCTACGGTTTTACCACTGAAAATAGCCACTATGGTGCCACGCGAAATCCGCGAGATCGCGCGCGCATTGCCGGCGGCTCTTCGGGCGGTTCCGCCGCTGCCGTCGCCGCCGGGTTGGTGCATTTTACTTTGGGCAGCGATACCAATGGTTCTATTCGCGTCCCTTCTTCGCTAAGCGGCATCTTAGGGCTTAAGCCGACCTTTGGCAGAGTCTCGCGCCGCGGCAGCCAGCCTTTTGTCGCTAGCCTCGACCACCTTGGCCCGATGGCGCGCAGCAGCAGCGACCTTGCGCAGGTGTATGATGCAATGCAGGGCATCGACGTCGCGGATGCGTTTCAGGCAAAAAAACCGACCAGCGAAACCTTTTCTCAACTTGCGCGCGGCCAGCAAGGCCTGCGCACCGCGGTACTCGGCGGTTATTTCAATACCTGGTGTGACGATAATGCCAAGGATGCGGTAAAACGTGTGGCTCAGGCGCTTGAGGCGCAGGAGGAAATTGAAATGCCACAGGCCGAGCTGGCCCGCTCGGCGGCGTTTATCCTTACTGCGTCAGAAGGCGGAAACCAGTATTTGCCTTTGCTGCGCACTATTCCCGAGCAGTTTGAACCGCTTTCGCGCGAGCGCCTATTAGCCGGTGCAATGATACCCGCGGCATGGTACGTTCAAGCGCAGCGTTTCCGTCACCAGTTCCAGCAGCAGGTGTTACCAATGTTCGAACACTGGGACATTTTAATCGCGCCTTCAACCCCGTGCCCGGCAACGTTAATCGGCCAGGAGAGCATTGAAATCAATGGCGTCTCGCTGCCAACCCGCGCCAGCATGGGCATGCTGACTCAACCAATTTCGTTTCTTGGATTACCGGTGGTTTCTGTGCCGCTAATTACCGCCGGTGGCTTGCCCATCGGACTGCAGCTGATAGCTCCGCCGTGGCGCGAAGACCTGTGCCTGCGCGCAGCCTGGGCTTTGGAACAACAGGGGATCGTCAGTGTCAGCAGCTCGATCATTCGCTGATTGCCTGATTTACACTCTTTTTTGCAGAAGATAGAGATCAATATGAAAACTGAAAATGTCGATCGTCCGGCGATTTTGGCTGAGGTTAATGCGGCTTTTTATCGCTATGAACAGGCGCTGATTACCAACGACACCGTGGTTTTGGATGAGTTATTTTGGCATGACCCCCGCACCGTTCGCTTTGGGGCCGGAGAGAACTTATACGGCATTGATGCTATTCGCGAATTCCGCGCCTCACGTCCGGCGCAGGGGCTGGAGCGTGATTTGCAAAACACGGTGATCACCACTTACGGCGACGATATGGCGATTGCCAGCACTGAGTTTCGCCGCGAAGGCAGTGAGAAAACCGGTCGACAGATGCAAACCTGGATTAAGATGCCGAGCGGCTGGAAGATAGTCGCCGCACACGTGAGCCTGATGATTTAACCCCTGCACCCGTCTTGGGATGAGAGGTTTCCGCCCTTCCCCGTTTATTCAGCGGGGAAGGCAGGAATGGGGTGCCGCGATAATCCGACCAGAGCAACTCAGAGCTGTTCCAGCAGCAGGTCTATGGCCAGCAGCATTCCCTGCGAACTAAAGGTGTGCGCCTGCCCCGGCTGCAGAGATAAAAGCGACGTAGCCTGTGCCGCCAGTGGTGAATCCGCCAAGGCAATAGCGACCACGCCCGCACCGCAGTTCAAAGCATGCCCGGCAATCTCGGGCAACAGCCCGTTTTCATCACTTAACGACAGCGCCAAAACCGCATGCTGCGCCGTCAGGCCTGAGGCGCTGATGCGCATTAATTCAGGGTCGTTAAACGCATAGGCAGGATAACCCGCGCGTAACAGGCTATTTTGCAATTCGCTGGCAAACAGCGTACAGCGGCTTTCAGTACTAAAGATATAGACGCCTTTATTGGCCGATGATATTAGCGTGGCAGCCCTGATAAAGGCCTGTTCGTCGAACTGCTGCAGCTGTTGATGAACGCTGTGCTCGCGCTCACCGATTTTACCAATCCAACCCGCCGAGCCTTTGCTGGCCGATTTTTCTGGCTGCTGAGCCATATAGCGAGAGCCCACCGCGCTGGCCTGCGCCAGTTTCATGCGCAGGTCGCGGATATCGTCACAGCCCATTGATTTAGCAAAACGCGTGATGGTTGCCGGACTCACGCCCGCCTGCGAAGCCAGCTGTTCAATGGTTGCCGATGAAGCAAAAGCCACATCATCGAGAATGGCTTGTGCCACTTTGCTTTCCTGCTGGCTGAGCTGGTTTTGCTGCGCGCGAATCTGATAAATGATGTCGCCAATGTCTTCATAGCCGATGGATTTAGCAAAACGGCGAAGTATTTCCTGACTTACCCCAGGCATTTTACCGATTGAAGCCGCTGAGGCGAAGGCAATGTCCGTTCCCCCCAAAACGGGCTTTGAAACGGGAGTATCGGTGCTATAAGTCAATTTCTGTGCCCGCATATGGGTCATAAAGTCGTTAACATCCTGACAGCCGAGCGAGGTGGCAAAATGCGCCACCGTGTCGGTGCTAACGCCCGCACGCGATGCCAGCTGTTCTAGCGTGGCAATCGATGCAAACGCCGGATTTTCCAGGATGACTTTGACGACTTTGTTTTCTTGTCGACTGAATTGCCCCTGCAAGAATTGAATTTGATAAACAATATCCACCGCTGAGTTGCCCTTTTCTTTCGTCGGCCATGCACACAGGCCATCGACTGCTCACATTGTTCATAACTCAGCCTACCAAATCGGCATGATTTTCACACAGCATAATTCCCTATGAGCCAGACTACCAAAATGAAAATAATTTTCAAAGACCTTTAAAGCCAGGGTAAAAACTTTGTGATCTACATCACCACGAAATAACACAACCAATTGATATTGATGATTTTTTTGATAAATACTTTTTTCTTGTAAAAATAAAACTAATCTCAGATCACATTCATGAAAAAAAATTTCACGACAAAAAAAGGCTCATCACATTGTTTTAATTGAGATTTAATCGTTATCATAATTAAAACCTATGATTTAGCCTATTTACTTCATCTCTACGCTAGCGTTTTATATTTCCACAGCCGATGAGGTTTAATAAAAGGGAATTCATTTTATGCAAAAAATTTTTCTATGCTGTGCGGCCGGTATGTCTACCAGCATGCTGGTTCAAAAAATGAAAACAGAAGCCACCAAGCGACAATTATCTATCGATATTGAAGCCGTACCGGTGGCTGAATTCGAAAGAATTATTCTGTTGGCCGATGTCGTAATGTTAGGACCGCAGGTGAAATATGAACATGCCCGCCTGTCTGATATTGCTGCACGTCACGGCAAACAGGTTGAAGTTATTAATATGATGGATTACGGCACGATGAGAGGGGATAAAGTATTAGACCAGGCCTTAAGCCTTATTTCTTAATTCTTATCACTCGTAAATAGAAAATCTTTTCTCAAGGGCAGGACAATATTTATCTGGCCTTCGAACAAGGGGACTGTGTGACTCTGGAAAATAGTATTCTTGAAAGTGTTAAACTCGACGTTACTCATTTCGATTCTTTTGATCTCGAAAATAAAGTGATGGAATTATTAGTGCAGGCCGGAAGTGCTAGAAGCACGCTTCTTTCAGCGCTCAGAGAAGCAAGAAACGATAACATTACACAGGCACTCAGTCTCATCGAAGAAGCAACGTTATTTATTTCTGCCGCGCATAAAATTCAGACCGAATTAATTGGTATGGATGAAGGCTCAGGGAAAGTTCCCGTGAGTTTAATTTTGGTCCATGCGCAAGACCATTTGATGAACGCCATGCTTATTCAGGAATTAGCCAGCGATATGATCGAACTCTATCGCCGTAACCCGCAAGGAGATTAATATGACCAAAATTACTGTTATCGGCGGTGGCAGCAGCTATACGCCAGAACTCGTTGATGGACTGATTCAGCATCACGGCGAGATTGGCATCACCGAACTGGCACTGGTAGACGTAGAGGCGGGTCGTGAAAAAGTACAGGTCATTGCCGAGCTTACCCGCCGCATGTTTATCCGCAACGGCCTTGAGCAAATCAAAGTAACGGTTCACTTTTCTCTTGAAGAAGCCATTCGTGGCTCAAGCTTCGTGCTGACTCAGCTGCGGGTAGGCCAACTTGCGGCGCGTGCGGCAGACGAGCGTTTAGGTCTTAAGTTCAACATGCTGGGTCAGGAAACCACCGGCGTTGGCGGCTTCGCCAAGGCGCTGCGGACTATTCCGGTGATGCTCGAGGTCGCTAAAGCGGTTGAAGAATTGGCCCCTGACGCCTGGATAATCAACTTTACCAATCCGGCAGGCATCGTTACCGAAGCCGTCAGCCGCTACAGCAAAGCGAAAATTATCGGCCTGTGCAATGTGCCGGTCCATATGCATCATATGGTCGCCAACATGCTCCAGGCACCCTACGACGACGTCGAGCTGCGTTTTGCCGGTTTGAATCACATGGTTTGGGTTCATCAGGTAACGCTTAAAGGGCAAGACGTGACTGAATCCGTTATCGAGCGGTTGTGCAACGGCGAAACGTTGACGATGAACAACATTAAAGATACGCCTTGGCCACCGGCTTTCCTGCGGGCGCTGGGCGCCATTCCGTGCCCGTATCATCGCTACTTCTATCAAACAGAAGCGATGCTGGCTGAAGAATTTGAAGCCGCTGCCGAGCGTGGGACGCGCGCCGAGCAGGTCATGAAGGTCGAAGCCGAACTCTTTGCTCTGTATGCCGACCCTCATCTGGCCGAAAAGCCTGAGCAGCTTAATTTCCGCGGCGGCGCATTTTATTCCGAAGTGGCGGTGGAACTGATCCGCGCGATCCACAGTAATTCGGGTAAAGTGCTGGTGGTAAATACGCAAAATAAAGGGGCCATCATTGGACTGCCTTATGATGCAGTAATAGAAACTAACTGTGTGATCGACGCACAGGGCGCACATCCACTTTCATTTGGCCCTCTGCCTTCAGCCATGAATGGTTTAACGCAGCAGGTAAAAGATTTCGAACGCCTGACCATCGAAGCCGCCGTAAAAGGCTGCAAAAAAAGCGCAATACTGGCGTTGGTAACCAATCCATTAATTGGCAATGCCAATATTGCCGAAGAAATCCTGGAAGAAGTACTCACTATAAATCGTCGTTACTTACCGCAGTTTAATTAATCACATTTACCCTAGAGATTTCAGAATGAAATACAACGGGTAAAGGACAGGGGGGACTATGGCTAATATAAATATGTTGATAGAGCGTTACGTATTACCGGCGGCATTAAAAATTGCTGGACAAAAGCATATATTATCAGTTCGTGACGGCATTATTTTAAACATGCCCTTCATGCTGATTGGATCGTTCTTTCTTATTTTTGCCTATTTACCGTTCCCCAGCTATGCCAATTTCATGGGGGACGTATTCGGTGCAGCCTGGCGAGACAAGCTGCTTTATCCGGTAAAAGCAACCTACGACATTATGGCTATTATCTCCAGCTTTGGTATTGCCTACCGTCTGGCAGAGAAATATCGTGGTTTGGATCCCCTCAGCACCGGTGCTGTTTCTTTGGTGGCTTTTTTACTCACTATTCCCCAGCACACTTTATTTACGCCGGTGGTCAGTGCTGAAGCCATGATGGTGAAAGGCGTATTACCGATGAATTTCATCGGCAGTCAGGGGCTGTTTGTTGCCATTATTATTGCCCTGCTTTCAACCGAGATTTATCGCTTTGTTCACAGCCGGGATCTGGTTATTACCATGCCTGAGGGCGTTCCTCCAGCGGTAGCAAAATCGTTTCTGAGTCTGGTGCCAGGATTTTGCGTATTGGCGGTGGTGTTAGCACTGCGCCTTATCGTCGAGGCAACGCCTTTTGGCGATATTAATACCATGATCTCCACCATTATCGGCATTCCGATGCATCATATTGGCGGCACGCTGCCGGGCATGATTTTCTCGGTGATTCTAATCGGTTTGCTGTGGACGCTGGGCCTGCACGGTGATGCAATAGTGTTGGTATTCATTCAGCCAATTTGGCTGTCGAATATGTCCGAGAACTTGACGGCGTTTCAAACCAATCAGCCACTTCCACACATCATCACGCAGCAATTTTACGATTTGTGGATAGCCCCTGGAGGAACCGGCGCGCTGTTAGGGCTGGTGATCTTTATGCTAATCCGCAGCCGTAGTGCACAGATGAAACAGCTGGGTCGCATCGCGGCGCCGGGATGCTTGTTCAACATTAGTGAACCGATGGTGTTTGGTATCCCGCTGGTGATGAACCCGTATTTCTTCCTGCCGTTTATCCTCACGCCGGTGGTGCTGGTGATTGTCACCTACACCGCGATGGCAACGGGGTTAGTCACACCGCCGGTTGGAATAGCCCTGCCGTTTACCACCCCTATATTCATTAGTGGCTATCTGGCCACCGGTGGACATATTTCGGGCACGGTCATTCAGGTGGTGAATCTGGCAATCTCGATGGTGATTTACTATCCGTTCTTCCGCGTGTGGGACAGACAGAAATATCGCGAAGAACAGCATCATATTTCAACGCAGGCGGCGCAGGCCGGTACTGAAGCGATGGCAAAGTAATCGTCTTTTAAAACAATACAGCAGGTCGATCCCCAAACGGTTCGACCTGTTTTTTTAAGCGAGAGGGGGAAACTGGCCGAGCTGCATAAACACCCCAAACCAGTCCTCAAGATGCCAAGTGGTCGTGACGCGTTCGCCATTAAGACGATGAAATTCATGCAATCGAATGCTGACAAATTTCCCCGTGGGTTCGATGCCCATAAAGCTTCCTTTATGTGTACCGGTAATTTCAGCACGAACTGCAATCTGCCCCGGAACCTGAATCAGGTCGTGAATAACAATCTGAACATCAGGAAAAGCGGCCATAAACGCTCGAATAATAGGCTTCAACCCTTGAGGGCCGGGTGCCTGGCCGGGCGCGAGCGGAATATCCTCCCAATCAGGCGTTACCGCTTCATCAATCAAGTCGGGATTTTGCAGGCTAAAGGCCTGATAAATCTTTTCAACCGCCTTCTTCTCCGTAATAAGACGCTCTGTGGTTTCATCAAACGCTGACATCTTTATATTCCTCTGGCTGAATGTATTTTTATGTGGTTAATCTGAACTACGCAGCAAGTATCACATTCGAATCAGCCATAATTGAAATAAGAGATCTATATAGAGGAATATACGTTTTATGGATTTTAAGGGGCTAGACCTGAATCTTCTGGTTGCTTTCGACGCGCTGATGGAGGAGCGGAACGTGACCCGCGCTGCTCTCAAAGCCGCCGTCAGCCAGCCGGCGATGAGTGCGGCACTGTCGCGCTTGCGAACGCATTTTGCCGATCCGCTGTTTATTCGCAGCGCCTCAGGGTTGCTTCCCACCGCTCGAGCAAAAGAGATCGGCCTACATGTTTCAAAAGCACTTAATGAATTGGCCAACCTGTTGCTGCCGGATGAAATCTTTTCTCCTGAAGGCATAAAGACTTCTTTCACGATTGGGATGTCTGAATATCCATTAATGGTATTACTGCCGGGTATGATGAAAGCCATTAATCAGCAAGCACCGGGAGTGACTGTTCATATAAGAACCTTCGTCGATCGCGATGAATCGGTTTCACTGCTTGATGCTGGAAAAATTGATATGGCTGTCGGCATTGCGCCGTCGCAGGCTGAAAATAGAATATTATCGCTTCCCTTATTCAGCGATGAATTTGTCACCTTGGTCAGAAAAGACAGTGAAGCTGCCAAAAATGGCATGACGTTAGAAACCTATCTCAGCATGGGCCACATATTGGTTTCACCGGAAGGTCATCACTATGGTTTGGTTGATGAACAGCTTAGGAGTCAGGGCCTGAGCAGAGAGCTTCGGCTGACGGTGCCAACCATGTTTGCCGTCGCCGAGGTAGTGCAACAGACAAACTATGTGGCAACAGTTTTGAAACGAAGCGTTTTAATCAGTGAGAAAAGTGACAAGGTAGTGATGTTCAAACCGCCGGTCGATATGCCCGAGATTCTATTTCATCTGCTGTGGCATAGACGCTCCACTGACGGCGGTGCACAAAAATGGCTGAGAACGCTGATTTGCGCGCAGTCCGGTGAACTAAACTAAGCCCTCTCATCCCCTTCTCAGGAGAGAGGACTCATAGGACGCTATCGGAGATTTATTCAGCCGGGTGATGCTTCACCCAATGATCGGCAATTTCCTGTCGTTTACAAACCCATACGCGGTCGTGAGACTCTACATAATCCAGGAAACGCTGCAGGGCGCGGAACCGGCCTGGGCGACCCAAAATACGGCAGTGCATGCCGATAGACATCATTTTTGGCGAAGTCTCACCTTCAGCATACAGCACGTCGAAGCTGTCTTTCAGGTAAGTATAAAACTGTTCACCGGTGTTAAAACCCTGCGGCGAGGCAAAGCGCATATCATTGGTTTCAAGGGTATAAGGGATAATCAAGTGCTGTTTTACTTCGCCGGAGTCGAGTTTAACCGGCGTCCAAAATGGCAGGTCATCACCATAATAGTCGCTGTCATACTGAAATCCGCCCTGCTCGGCCAACAGCCTGCGAGTGTTCGGGCTGTCGCGTCCTGTGTACCAGCCCAGCGGCTTTTTGCCAAACAAGTCCTCAATGATCGCCACAGCTTTTTGCATGTGTTCAGCTTCCTGCTGTTCACTCATGTCTTGATAATGGATCCAGCGCCAGCCGTGGCTTACTACGTCATAGTCTGCCTGCTTGATAGCCTCGACGACCTCGGGATTACGCGCCAGCGCCATGGCTACGCCAAATATAGTTAACGGCAGGCCGCGTTTCACAAACTCCTGATGGATACGCCAGAAACCTGCGCGTGAACCGTATTCATACAGTGAATCCATCGACATGTGGCGGTCAGGGAAGCTGGCAGCGCCGATAATATCGGAAAGAAATTGCTCCGAGCCGGCATCGCCGTGAAGAACATTATTCTCGCCACCCTCTTCATAATTAAGCACAAACTGCACGGCAATGCGGGCGTTGCCCGGCCAATTGGCGTGTGGAGGTTTGCCCGCATAGCCAATCAGGTCACGAGGATAATCGCGGGTAAAACTATAATCGATATCAGACATTGTTTTCTCTGCTTGTCGCTAGTTATTGAGGTCTGCAAAACGGCCTGAGAGCGGCTTAGGCAGGGGGTAATCGAGATCGCCAAATTTGCTGGTGGTCAGGCGCAGGGCGTGCAGTGATTCAATCAGGCGCACCGCGGCGCTTACACCGTCAATCACCGGAATGCCCAGCTCGAGAGTCAGTTCCTGTGCTAAGTCGGCCATGCCACCGCAGCCGAGCACAATGGCACCGCTGCCGTCGTTTTGCTTAGCCTTGATACACTGTTCACGCACCTTTCGTTGCGCCATTCCGCTGCCGTCGTCGAGCGAAAGTACCGGCAAGTCGATAGCGTGGAGCGCGGCGCAGTGGCGCTCAAATCCATACTGATGCAGTAAATGGCGAGCGATCACCAGGGTGCGCGGCAGCGTAGTGACAATCGAGAATCGAGTCGCCACCAGCGTGGCCATATGCATGGCAGCTTCGGCAATCCCCACCACTGGCGCACGGGCAAGCTCACGCGCCGCCAGCAGTCCGGGGTCACCAAAACAGGCAATAATATGGCCATCAACTCTGGCCTCACGCCCCGCTTTTACCTGCTGCAAAACGCCGAGCGTGGCAATCGCTTCATCAAAATGTCCCTCAATCGACGGCGCACCTTCCTCGGGACATACGGCCAGGATTTCGGTTCCGGGCGATGCCACCAGACGGGCAGTTGCCGCCATTACTTCCGTCATGCCAAGACTGGTATTAGGATTGATTAGCTGTATACACAGAGATGACCCCGTCATCAGTGCCCCTCCTTGACATTGACCTGCGGCACCGTGATGCCGGAAAAAATTTGCGCAAAGTCGGGCGTTGGCCCCTCACTGCTTTCAAAACGCAGACTGGCCACAATATCGTCAAAATGTTGCGCCATTTTTTCGGCCAACGCCGCAGCGTCGCGCTTTTTCAACAATGCCAGCAGGTCGTCGTGATCGTGACAACGACAACCCTGCTGCCACGGTGCTCCCCAGGCGGCTATCGCCAGCGAGGAGCGTAACGTCAGCTGAGAAACGGTTTCGGTCAGCACTTTATTGCCGGAGATAGCCTGTAGCTGAACGTGAAAAGCCGCAGAAAGGCGGATTGCCGCCGGACCGTCGCGATCCTCATGGGCTTTTTTCTCTTCATTCACCAGTTTCTTCATCGCAGCCAGATGAGGCGACTGACAGTGCGCCACCACGTGGGTCATATTGGCGCACTCGAGAATTTTTCGGGTGGTAAACACGCTGCGTGACTCTTCAGCGTCCGGCGTAGTGACGTGCGCACCACGTTTGGGCAACAGCGTCACAAGTTGCACTGCGGCAAGGCGTTGAAGAACGCGACGGATACCCGTGCGGCTGACGGAAAATGCGTCGGCCAGCGCTTCTTCAGGCAATTTATTACCGGGTAACAGCGTGTGCTCGACTATCGAACGCACCAGTGCGTTGTAAATATGGTCATCCTTATCCTCAGTAAAATAAGCCGTATTCAGGCCGTTCCAGCTGGTCATCATCACTACTCCGTATACCGAACACATAACTTATCGTATACATGAAAATATTTTTTTGTATACAAAAAATGAAATTTGGCCTAATTCCTGCACTGCACATTTGAATGATTAATTTTTTGGAAAGCCGGACATCGGCTTCCCCCTATTTCAAATGTTGTTTATGACAGGAGCACGATCTATGCCAAACCAGGAAAACAGCTCTGTTGCTGACCCTCACCTGAGTGCCGGAATTATCAAACCGCACTACAGCCCCAGGTTATGCAATGATGATTTGGCACCAACCCGCGATCAGAACTGGAGTTGGTACAACATCTTTTCCTTCTGGATGTCAGACGTACACAGCATGGGAGGTTACGTTGTTGCCGCCAGTTTCTTCACCCTCGGGCTGGCAAGCTGGCAGGTACTGATTTGCCTGCTGTGCGGCATTTGCATCGTGCAGCTCTGCGCCAATCTGGTGGCAAAACCCAGCCAGCAAGCGGGCGTACCTTATGCGGTTATTTGTCGTCAGGCCTTTGGCGTGTTTGGTGCGAATATTCCGGCGGTGATCCGCGGTCTGATTGCCTTTGCCTGGTACGGTATTCAAACCTATCTGGCCGCCAGCGCGCTGATGCTGGTGATGCTCAAGTTCTTCCCGGCGCTTAATCCGCTGACAGTGCCACACTGGCTGGGTCTTTCTGCATTGGGCTGGATTTGTTTTGGCGTGATGTGGGTACTGCAGGCAATGGTGTTCTGGCACGGCATGAGCGCGATTAAACGCTTTATCGACGTGGCGGGCCCGGCTGTGTATGTGGTGATGCTGATGTTGGCTGGATGGATTGTATACAAAACCGGTCTGAGCAATATTTCATTTACCCTGGCAAGCAAATCTTTGTCTGCGGGCCAACAAACCTGGGAGATGATTACCGCAACGGCGCTGGTGGTGTCTTACTTCTCTGGTCCGCTGCTTAACTTTGGGGATTTCTCTCGCTACGGCAAAAGCATGGGCGAAATCCGCCGCGGCAACCGTTGGGGCCTGCCGTTTAACTTCCTGCTGTTCTCGATTGTTACTGTGGTGATTGTCTCCGGCACACAGTCGCTGTTCGGCACCATGATTACCGACCCGATTGAAACCGTAAGCCGTGTGGGTAATAGCGTTGCCGTTGCGCTTGGCCTGCTGACGATGATTATTGCCACTATCGGCATCAATATTGTTGCCAACTTCGTCTCCCCAGCCTTTGACTTCTCCAACTGTTCACCGCAAAAAATTAGCTTCCGCACCGGCGGGATGATTGCGGCGGTAGGTTCTGTTCTGCTGACGCCGTGGAACCTGTTCCAGTCGCCTGAGCTGATTCATTATACCCTCGACGTGCTGGGCGCGTTTATTGGACCGCTGTTCGGCATTTTGCTGGTGGATTATTATCTGATTAAACGCGGACATCTCGACGTGGATGCTTTGTTCAACGACACGCCTTCAGGTCGTTACTGGTATCGCAACGGTTTCAACCCGAAAGCCATTGGCTCACTGTTGCCGGCGGTGGCGATTGGCCTGCTGATTAGCTTTACGCCAAGCCTGCATCAGGTGGCAAACTTTAGCTGGTTTATTGGCGCATTTTTATCGGGTGGATTCTACCGCTTTATCGCACGACACGACCGCGCGGCGGCGACGTCAATGAACTATGTGAAGGCCGAACTGGGTAAAGAGTAGTTTCTGGAAGGATAAAAGCAGCGAAGCCCTGATTCATTGCTGAATCAGGGCTTCTGAATGTGGCGGAACGGACGGGGCTCGAACCCGCGACCCCCTGCGTGACAGGCAGGTATTCTAACCAACTGAACTACCGCTCCACTTTACTTCTTTTTACTGCCGCCCCATGTCACTGGAACGAGGCGAATATTACGGTTGACCAATGATTCCGTCAATGCTTTTTCTGACAAATAATTCTATTTGCTCAGTATTTCCGCAGGGCGATTAAATTGGCGTCGCATAATTCGGCATTTCATTCTGACTGTGTTTCCGGCGGTGCCGGACGCCACAGGCAGGTACCTCCCTTCTTCATGACCAAATCCAGACGCGTTTCATGCGCGCTCAACTCTTCATCACTCGCCATCAATACCCGTAATCCTGAGGCGGGACGCAAAATCGGCTGAATATCCAATCCGTCGGCGCCGGTATTTTGCTCACCTTCGTGGGAAAACTTCATCAGCGTCTGCCCACCGGTCATCATTAGATAAACTTCGGCGAGGATTTCGGAGTCAAGTAAAGCGCCGTGCAGCGTTCGCTTGCTGTTATCGATTAGATAACGATCGCTGAGCGCATCAAGGTTGTTGCGTTTACCGGGGAACAGCTTGCGCGCCATGAACAGGCTATCGGTAATTTTACAAAACGTTTCGGTTTTGGGAAGGTTGCGCCCCAGCATGCCGAACTCGTAGTCCATAAAACCGATGTCAAAGTTCGCGTTGTGAATCACCAATTCGCCGCCGCGAATATAGTCCAGGAAGTCATCGGCGATTTCAGCGAAAGTCGGCTTATCGGCTAAAAATTCGTCACTAATGCCGTGAATACCGAAGGCTTCGGGATCCACCAACCTGTCGGGCTTGAGGTACACGTGAAAATTACGGCCGGTCAAGCGCCGGTTGATAACCTCAACGGCACCGATTTCGATGATGCGGTGTCCTTCATAGTGGACGCCCAGCTTATTCATACCGGTAGTTTCGGTATCGAGAACAATCTGTCTGGTAGGTGTTGTTAGCATATTGCAGTGCTCATAGCGCTCGTTTATGTCAGACTTGGCTTTTACATTCTGATGGAAGAGTCTACCAGAGATGCGCAAACAGGTAGAAATTTTCACCGACGGATCTTGCCTCGGCAATCCGGGACCCGGTGGTTACGGCGCAATATTGCGCTATAAAGAGCATGAAAAACCGTTCAGTGCCGGTTATCGACTGACGACCAACAACCGCATGGAGCTGATGGCGGCCATTGTTTCGCTTGAGGCATTGACCACGCCCTGCGATGTGACGCTGAGCACCGACAGCCAGTACGTGCGCCAGGGGATCACGATGTGGATCCACAACTGGAAAAAGCGCGGTTGGAAAACGGCTGATAAAAAGCCGGTGAAAAACGTCGATTTATGGAAACGCCTTGATGCAGCGATTCAGACCCACACCCTGAACTGGATGTGGGTAAAAGGTCACGCCGGTCACCCGGAAAACGAACGCTGTGATGAACTGGCGCGCAACGCTGCCGGTAATCCAACGCTCGAAGACGTAGGTTATCAGCCAGAAAAGTAGCCTGCACGACGCCGAGTTAGTCATCGTGCTCTTTACGGTAGCTTTTATTGGCGCCGACCGGTTGTGCTATAGACTGTCGGCGTGCGGGCATTTTTTTAGCGGTAGGCTGCAGCGGCAGCGTACGCTTTCTTGCCACAATCACCGTCATGCAGCCCAACGCCGGGAGGTGGGTGCTAATCATGCGTCCACCCTGCTTATGCCACGGTAATACCTGAAATCGTGATTTAAACATGACTTCATAATTGAGCAGGCTCAGCCAGTCAATTAATCTTGTCTGGCTGAACATGCGGCTGCTAAACGGCTGGCGCTTGCGTAAAAAGGGGATGCATTTCCCAATCCCCAATACGCTCAGCGGCGCAAATCCACTGATTACCAGCCAACCATCATCTATCAGCACCCGGTCAACCTCGCGCAAAATACGGTGCGGATCGGTAGCATAATTTAGGGTGTGGCACAGCAGACAGGCGTCGACCGACTTCTGTTCAAACGGCAGAGAGTAAGGATCACCACGAACGTGCACCTTTTCTCCCTCCGGTGCAACGTTAACCTGATGCGAAATAGTGCAGTCTTCACTATTGATTTCAGTGCTTAAATTGCCAATTTTAAGTAAATGAAAGCCATACAACTTGCTCCACCAAGGTTGCAGTTGTTCTTCAAGCGCGGCACGGTAGTAATCACCACGGGGAATATCGTCCCAGGATGAAGGCACCACGAGCTTTTTGCGAATATGTGCTGACTTCATGATTTTTTTTCAACTTTCAGGCAAGTGCTTAACAGGAGTTTGTGATGAATCTTATCAGTATTCCGGCATTACAGGACAACTACATTTGGTTGCTTGACGACCAAAATGGTCATTGTGTGATCGTTGATCCGGGCGAATCTGCGCCAGTGCTTGAGGCATTGGCCGCACGAAATTTAACCCCCTCAGCCATCATTCTAACTCACCACCATGGCGATCACGTCGGTGGCGTTAGCGCAATTGTTGAGCAATTCCCTGCTGTAAAAGTGTACGGACCTGAAGAAACTTTAGACAAGGGGGCTAAGATAATTCTTAAAAACGGTGATGAGGTCGAAATAGGGGGGGTAAATTGGTCGATTTTTGCTACACCCGGGCACACTCTTGGTCACATTTCATACTACAGCGCGCCTTATCTTTTCTGTGGCGATACGATGTTTTCTGCCGGATGCGGACGTTTATTCGAAGGCACTCCACAGCAAATGCACCAATCGTTTCAACGCTTAGCGGAACTTCCTGACGAAACCCTTGTCTGTTGCGCGCACGAATATACAGTCTCAAATCTTAAGTTTTCACGCTCAATCATGCCAGACGATTCCGATATTTCAGCACATGAACAAACCGTGCTGGATAAGCGCAAAAATGGGCAATCATCCCTGCCTACAACCCTCGGTTTAGAACGTAAAATCAACCTATTCTTACGCTGCCATGACATTGATTTACAAAACAATTTAAACCTTAACGAAAGCATAACGCACGACTGGCAGGTTTTTGCGCTTTTACGCCAGCTCAAGGATAGCTTCTGAAGCTTTTAGTTGTCTTTTTTGGCGTGGCAAAGTAGTATTGCTCGTCTTTTAAGCAACTATGACACACACATGAAGGCTAAAGCGATTATCTTCGCCTCAGTGTTGCTAGTGGGTTGCCAGGCGTCCAGGCAGGACGTCAAGGTTCCAGAACAGCATGCACAGAGTTTGTCTTCGGCAAGTCAAAGTGAAGCAGGAGAGTACACAGACGATGGTCAGTCGACATCGGCGCAGTGGTTAGGTACGAGTGACCCCAATGCGCAAAAGAATCTGTGGAACTTCATTGGCGACGAGCTGAAGATGAAGGTTCCGGATAATTCCCGGATCCGTGAGCAAAAAGTAAAATATTTGAAACAGAAGAGCTATCTCCACGATGTAACATTACGGGCAGAGCCGTACATGTACTGGATCACCGAGCAGATTAAGAAACGCAATATGCCGATGGAACTGGTACTGCTACCCATAGTGGAGAGCGCTTTTGACCCCAAAGCAACTTCAGCAGCTAATGCCGCTGGGTTATGGCAGATTGTGCCAAGTACGGGTCGCAACTATGGTTTGAAACAAAACCAGTGGTATGACGGTCGCCGCGATGTTGTGGCATCGACAACTGCTGCGCTTGATATGATGCAGAGCCTGAACAAAATGTTTGGCGGCGACTGGTTGTTAACCATTGCAGCTTACAACAGCGGTGAAGGTCGCGTGATGCAAGCGATTAAACAGAATAAAGCAAAAGGTCGACCGACTGACTTCTGGTCACTGGCGCTTCCTCGTGAAACGTCGATTTATGTACCCAAGATGTTGGCGCTTAGCGATATTCTTAAGCATAGTAAAAAATACGGGATTAGCTTACCGAAACCTGACGAAGACCGTGCATTAGCGCGTGTCGAAGTGGGCCAACAGATGCAGTTAACTCAGGCGGCTGAGATGGCAGGCATGTCACTGACTAAGCTTAAATCCTTTAATACCGGCTACAAACGTAATGTCACGGCCCCTAACGGCCCTCATTACATTGTGTTACCCAAGGCGCATGCCGACCAGCTTAAAGATTCCCTGGCTGATGGAGACATCAGTGCGGTTCAGGAAACAAGACTGGCCAGCAACAGCACGTCTGGTGCAGCTTCTTATAAGGTCCGCTCCGGCGATAGCCTGACAGGAATTGCAGCCAAACTGAATGTGAAGTCCGGTGACTTACAGCGTTGGAACAATTTACGCTCGGCGAGCGTGTTAAAAGTTGGGCAAACCCTGCAAGTGGCAGACAGCGGCGTTAACGGTATCAGCAACGGCAGCATTACGTATCAGGTACGTAAAGGCGATTCGTTGTCGAGCATTGCCAAGCGCAATGGCGTGAACATCAAAGATGTGATGCGCTGGAACGCGGGCATGGACAGCCTTCAGCCTGGCGAAAAGCTTACGCTATACGTCAGCGGCAAGCAGAGCCCTGATAGCTGATACAGCCTTGTAGCCTTTGAAAAGCACCCATTGGGTGCTTTTTTTTCTTCTCAAATACATGCTACTGCCATGAAATAAATAATTTTTCCCATTTGCATTCAATCTTAATAATCTTTTTCCGCCGTCATATATTCACGTAAAAATAACCTGCCGTTCCTAAACTCTCGCCTTCAATAACTCCACTCGTCAGCCAGGAAATAACACCATCATCGACCGTCCTCTTAAAGAGTGAATTAAAAATCACAACTAAAAAATGCAGAAGATAATTTTATGAAAACCGCAACTAATAGACTCAACGTCTATAATTACCGCTATTTCTGTGATTTGAGTCACAAAATATGACATCTCTTTCCTTTGCTGTTATACCTTATAAGCGGTGAGAAGCAGACCAGACCTAGTGTTATGACATAAGGCGAAGGGATAAACAGCGCGATCGGCCACTATTTTCTCACCCATTTCAATACTGATTGGCCACCTTATTTTTCCCCTCCCCCTCTTTTGCAAGGACGTATTTGAAACACTAATAATAAACTAAAAAACAAGGTACTTATGACGCAGACAAATGAAGAAAAACGAGAAACACTCTCAGAGACGCGAGGGGGCGAAAATAGCGCTCCCGCTACGGTTGAAAATAGTGATAACAACAATTTTCTCAGCGCCGATGCGTTTCTCCTTACCGCCACGGGCATTGCCGCAATAGCCGGTTTCCTTTACGGGTATGACACAGGGATTATTTCAGGCGCTCTGCTGCAAATAACTCACGATTTCTCTCTCTCAAATCATGCGCAAGAGTTAGTGACCAGCGCCATTCTAGTCGGTGCAGTTATCGGTGCACTCTGCTGCGGTAAACTCTCAAGCGTTATCGGTCGCCGCTACACAGTGATGACGGTTGCGGCTATCTTCGCCGTCGGCGTTATCGGCTCTGGCCTTTCAGCCTCTGCTTTTTGGTTGGGCATGGCGCGTATTGTTTTAGGCTTCGCCGTCGGGGGAGCGTCGCAAATTGTGCCAGTATATATTGCCGAGCTGGCTCCACCTGAAAAACGTGGACGACTGGTGACCTTTTTCAATATTTCAATCGGTATTGGCATTCTGACCGCTGGCCTGGTAGGGGCATTTATGCAGGATATCTGGTCATGGCGTGTGATGTTTTCAGTTGCCGCCATTCCAGCATTGATACTGCTGGTAGGGATGTTCCCCATGCCGGAAAGCCCGCGCTGGTTGGTGGGTCAGAAGCGAACCAAAGAGGCGCGTATCGCGCTGAATATGGTGCGAGAAACTGACCGTGAAGTCCGCCATGAGCTTAGAAATATTCAAAAAGTGCATGATAAAGTCGAGCGTAAAAGCGTGGCTGGCTGGAAGGATTTGAAGCAACCTTGGATGCGCCCTGCTCTGATTGCCGGTTTAGGCGTTGCCGCCTTCACTCAGCTTTCTGGTATCGAGATGATGATTTACTACACTCCGACCTTCCTGACGGACGCGGGTTTTAGCCGGGCAGCGGCCCTGCACTCCGCGCTGGGCGTCGCGGTTATCTATCTGGTGATGACCATTATCGGCAAGCTGGTGGTTGACCACGTGGGTCGCCGAACGCTAACCCTGTGGATGATGCCCGGGGCGGTTATCAGCCTGTTCCTGCTCGGTCTGATGTTCATGCTTGATTCTAAAGGGCAGCAGTACGGTTGGTTGATTGTCACCTGCCTGTTTGCATTTATGGTGTTCAACTCGGGCGGTATTCAGGTGATTGGCTGGTTGCTGGGTTCTGAAGTCTATCCGATGGGCATCAGGGAAAAAGCCACCAGTTTGCACGCCGCCACGCTGTGGGGTTCTAACCTGCTGCTGACCGCCACGGCGCTTTCTCTGGTGGGTATTCTGGGGATTGGTGGCGCGATGTGGTTCTACGCCCTGCTTAATCTGTTGGGATTCCTGTTTATCTTCTTCCTGGTGCCGGAAACCAAAGGCCGCTCGCTTGAAGAGATTGAAACGTCATTGAAAGAGGAGCGTTTTTATCCTCGCCAGCAGAATAAAAATCAGAAAGGCATGAAGCAGGTTGATGAGATAGCGTAATCGACGTTGTAACATTCCCCGGCAGTAAAATTTGTAAAACAAAAATGCCTCGAGGCGCGAAGCCATCAATCGGGGCATTTTTATAAATCGATACCTTGCGGTGGCTGTTGCGCTAAGAACTCCACCAGCAGCGGATTATGATCCGAAGCCCGAGTCTCCAATACTTGCGCGTTGGTGACACTCAGCCCACGATAGAAGATAAAGTCCAACGGCCGACCAAACGCCCTGCGGCGCAGATCTAAGGGGAAACGAACTTCCTGCAGGGATATGTTACCGGCAAAACCATACAGCGCGTTAATTCGCTGGCGACTCCAGGCATTAAAGTCCCCCGCCATCACCACCGGCCCTTTATGATTAGCGATTTGCTCCCCTATCGGGTCAAGCTGCTTGCTGTAAACATCAACACCGATGCTGAAGTTCACCGCGTGGATATTCACCACCATGAGCAGACGACCATCGAGCAACGGATACACCGTAACCAGCGCCGATTTAGCCAACCGCAGCAGCGGTTCACGCTCACGCAGAGGACAACAATAAACCGGATGTGCCGCCGCCAGCGTCATTACGCCGGAAGGATGCTGCGGGAGAGAAACGGCCGGAACCTGATCGGCGGCCATGTAATGCGAGGTAGCAAAATGGATAAGCTCGGGTGTGGTTTGCGCTTCCTGCAACAATACAAGCTGCGCATCTTTACCAAAGCCCTGAAGTACAGAGAGCCAGTCAGCACGCTGCTGCTTGAAAATGTTCCAAACCATGATGCGTAAAATGTTCGAATTAGGCAGTGCAGCCCCCGGCGGCAGGCTCGGCCCAAGATGTGCTAACACACCTGGGAATATTTGCTCGACCGGTTGACCTGCAACATACCTCATTGCATACGTTTTTTTCGGCACACTGTTAACCCATTTTACCCAGCACTTTTTACTGCCAAGGAGTGCTGGCGATGTCCATCGAGAGTCTGCTGTGCGGAAAAATTTCCCTTCAGCGGTATTTCTCAGTATACGCCCCCGAACAGGAACACCCAATTTGTTTACATTGGTATACATCCTGAGCGAAATAGTTGCGACTCCACTCATCTTATTGATAAAAAAAGCCCGCAGCCTCGTTTCAAAGTTTAGCCCTTTAAGACAAACTCAGAAATTATCAGACTGAGTTCAGAGAAAACTCATTTGATGGAAGTCATTATCACCCTGTGTTTAAATGGCAAAAATAACCAAAGTATCAAATCATTTATGCTTGAGAGGCAACAATGAAAGCAAGCTCAGAAGAGCTGATGGTGTTTGTTACCGTGGTAGAAAGCGGCAGTTTCAGCCGTGCGGCTGAGCAATTGGGGCAAGACAATTCGGTAGTCAGCCGCACCATTAAACGCCTAGAGCAGAAACTGGACATCCAGCTGCTAAACCGTACTACGCGGCAAATCAGCCTGACGCACGAAGGTGAACGCTACTTTACGCGGGTGCAAAAGATACTGCAGGAAATGGCGGCGGCAGAAAACGATCTGTTGGAGCATCGTAATGACCCGCAGGGGCTGCTACGTATTGATGCCGCGACGCCGGTTATTTTGCACGTGCTTTCACCGCTGGTTGCCGAATTTACCGAACGCTTTCCCAAAATGACCCTCTCGCTATATTCGTCTGAGAGCAACATTAATCTGATCGATCAGAAGGTTGATGTTGCGATCCGTGTGGGTGAATTGGAAGACTCTAGCCTGCGCGCACGCAAGCTGATGCTGAGCTATCGTCACGTACTGGCCTCTCCCGCCTACATAGAAAAATGGGGCGCACCCAAGAGCGTTGATGATTTAGCCAATCATCGATGTTTGGGATTCAACGAAGTGCTGGCGTTAAATAAATGGCCGCTGTTGTGCGCCGACGGGCAGCAGATGAACATTACTCCTTTCATTAGCGCGGGCAGCGGCGAAACCCTGCGGCAGTTGTGCCTGTCGGGCAATGGCATTGCCTGCCTGTCCGATTTTATGATCAATAAAGATATCGAAAGAGGGGATTTAGTGGCGCTGTTAGTGCCTGACGTGATGCGCATTGCCATGCCATTACACGCGGTCTATTACAGCGATCAGGCGGTAAGTACGCGTATTCGCTGCTTTATTGATTTTCTGAGTGAAAAACTGGGGCAAGAACATCCCAGGGAATAAATCAGCCTTGATAAACGCATAGCAACAATAGAAAGAAAAAAGCCCAAACTGGCGTTTGGGCTTTGAGGGTATAGACACAGTAAACTCAGAAAAAAATCACAAAACAATCAGTCCCAATCTGGCGCCAAACCTTCAGGGCTGACCAAACGGCCATCTCGCTCAAGCCCGGCAATCTGCGACATCTCTTCAGCAGTCAGCGTTAACTGCTGCGCCAACAGGTTACTTTCGAGGTTGGTGCGTTTAGTTGAGGATGGAATAACCGCATAGCCCAACTGCAGCGCCCAGGCCAGAACAACCTGTGCGGGCGTCGCGTTATGACTTTGCGCAATCTTAATGATGGTCTCATCTTTCAACGCGTCACCATAGGCCAGCGTCATATAAGAAGTAATGGCGATATTATGCTGGCGGGCAAAATTCACCACCTTGCGATTTTGCAGGAACGGCGACAGTTCAATCTGGTTAGTGGCAATTTCGGCCGCACCCACTGCGTCGATAGCTTCCTGCATCAGCGCCACGGTAAAGTTCGAGATGCCAATCTGACGGGTCAAGCCCAGCTCTTTCGCCTTTACCAAGGCGTGCATAGTTTCTGCTACGCTCACCGCCGCATTTGGCGATGGCCAGTGGACCAGCGTTAAGTCAACGTAGTCAGTTTTCAATTTCCCGAGGCTCACTTTCAAACTCTCGATCAGCGCATCGGCGCTTAAATTTTCAATCCAGATTTTAGTCGTAATAAAAACTTCGCTGCGCGCTACGCCGCTTTCAGCGATCGCTTCGCCCACTGCGGTTTCGTTGTCATAGATTTGAGCGGTATCAATGGCGCGATAGCCGAGCTGGACAGCGGTAATCACCGAGTCTTTAACAATCTGGTCTTTTAAACGAAAAGTCCCTAAACCGAATGCAGGAATACTCATAGTAATACTCTCTTTAATAAAGGTTATTTATGTTCTGACCCACTTGTGGGGTCGAGGTATGCAGAGAGTATGAATCGGGACTTAATGGATTAAAATAACCGCAATGCCATAATACTTTTGACCAAAATGCAACAATCAGCGCGGCGCTAGCTCCGGCTTAAACTGCTGCCAACTGAGTTCAGCCCCCTTTTCTAGCTGACTTTTATCAGCGTTCAGGCACCAATGTTGCAATTGATCCGCCATTGCGGGGAGAGCCACAGAAAGAATCAGGGTCTCTGTTGAGCGTATTAATAGGTGAGCGCCTTTGCACTCGGCAGAGAAGGTATGCTGCACGGGATTAAGCTGGATGCTTGGCATTGCCCAAATGCCCTCTCCACGCTGTTTCAACAGCGCTTCACGCAGGCACCAAAGTTGCCAAAAGGCCGTTTGCGGGGATGGATGAGTCTTGAGCCACTGATTCTCTGCGGGCGAGAAAAATTCCGCGGCCAGCGCCGTTAATCCCCGCCGCTGTCGATTGATTTCAATATCACAGCCTACCGGCCCAAAATCTGAAATCACCACCACCAGCCTGTCGCCGCTGTGACTGAGGTTGAAATAAGGCAAGGAGGGGTCGGTAAAAACGGGTTTACCCGACGTACTCATGATGATTTCCGGCAGCATGGGCTGGTTAAAAAGCAGGAACATCAGTTCGGCCAGCAGCGCTCGGCCCGCCAAAAATGTCGCGGCTCTACGCACGCCCATTTCAGCGGCCTCTTTCAATAAAGCAGGAGGCAGGCGCCGTGTTGAAAGAGGCTGATTCAGCTCACAAAAGGCCAGTGCGGCTACCATCTCAAGGCCAACGGCGGAAAATCAGCGAGGTGTTGATGCCGCCGAAGGCAAAGTTATTCGACTGAATAAACTCTGTTTCAATGTGACGCGCTTCGCCAATAAGATAGTCGAGATCGCCACAAAGCGGGTCTGGTTCCGTGAGATTAATGGTGGGGAAAAATCGCCCATCGTTCATCATTTCTAGCGACATCCAGGCCTCTAGCGCACCACAGGCCCCCAGCGTATGGCCGAAATAACTTTTAAGCGACGAGATCGGCGTTTTATTACCAAATACGGCGGCTGTCGCATGACTTTCGGCAATATCGCCGCGATCGGTCGCCGTGCCGTGCGCACTAATATAGCCAATATCGGCAGGCTCCAGACCGGCTTGATTGATCGACTTGGCAATGCAGATTTGCATGGTTTCCTGCTGTGGCTGAGTAATATGCGCCGCATCGCAGTTGGTCGCAAATCCGACAATCTCCCCATAAATTTTAGCCCCTCGGGCCTGAGCGTGGTCCAGAGATTCCAGGATTAGTGCGCCCGCGCCTTCGCCAATCACCAGACCATCGCGGTGCTTATCAAAAGGCCTCGGAGAGAGCTCCGGGGTATCATTTTGTTGGCTGGTGGCAAACAACGTATCAAACACTGCCGCTTCTGACGGGCAAAGCTCTTCTGCACCGCCCGCCACCATCACCGTTTGATAGCCGTGTCGTATTGCTTCAAAGGCATAACCAATAGCCTGGCTGCCCGAAGTGCAGGCGCTGGAGGTGGGGATCACGCGTCCCCTTAAACCAAAGAACAGACCTGCATTCACCGCCGTGGTGTGCGGCATCATCTGCACATAGGTGGTGCCGGTAATATTGTTAGTGTGCTGTTCGGTCAGCATGGTGGCAAATTCACTGACCGGTTTGGTGCTGCCAGTGGATGAACCGAAGGCAATACCGGTTTCGCCATTGGTCAACACTGGATCACCAATCAGTCCCGCCTGCTCCAGCGCCAGTTCGGTTGCCCGAGTCGAGAGTAGTGAAACTCGGCCCATCGAACGAATACGCTTACGGGTGTAATGTTCAGGCAGTACAAAGTTGTCGATGGGTGCGCCCAGATGAGTATTAAGCCCCTGATAAATCACCCACTCGTCCATGTGTCTGACTGCATTACGGCCATGTAACAACCGTTCCGACACCTCGCTCCAGCCGTTGCCAAAGGCAGTAACGCCCTTCATGCCGGTGATAACCACGCGCTGAAGACTCATACCATTCCCCCGTTAATCGAAATGACCTGACGGGTTACATAGCCCGCGATATCCGACATTAAATAGCTGGCCAAACCGGCGACCTCCTCGGCGGATCCCATACGTTTTAACGGGATCATGCCCATGGCAGCATCGACGGCCTGCGGTTGCATGTCGAGCATACCGGTGTCGATAAGTCCGGGTGCAATGCAATTAACGGTGATTTTTCGCTTGGCAAGCTCCAGCGACAGCGCTTTGCAGGCACCGATAATTCCGGCCTTGGCGGCGCTGTAATTGACCTGCCCGCGATTGCCGGTAATACCTGAAACAGAAGACAGCGCAATAATACGACCGCCCTGTCGCAGACCAATCATTGGCATAACGCAAGGGTGAAGCACGTTATAAAAACCGTCGAGATTAGTATGGATAACGCCGTCCCAATCGCTTTCACTTAGTGCAGGAAAGGCGCCGTCGCGGGTAATTCCAGCGTTATTTACTACGCCGT
Organism: Rouxiella sp. S1S-2; assembly: GCF_009208105.1. Taxonomy (NCBI): domain Bacteria; kingdom Pseudomonadati; phylum Pseudomonadota; class Gammaproteobacteria; order Enterobacterales; family Yersiniaceae; genus Rouxiella; species Rouxiella sp. S1S-2. Next base: position 1,277,713 of record NZ_WFKL01000001.1, on the reverse strand, counting down.
AATAGGCACCGTGCTCGGCAATATCGGCCTCAATCGCCTCACGACACTGCAGGCGATTGCTAATATCAAAACTGAGGGTTCTGGCACTGCCGCCCATTTGTTTTATCTGCTCAACAGTGTGCTCTGCGCCTTGCTTGTCGCTGTTGTAGTGTACCACCAGCATAAATCCGTCTTTCGCCAACTGAACGGCGATGGCCTGACCAATACCTTTACTGGCGCCGGTCACTAATACTGAACGCGTCATGTCGCTGTACCTTGCATTAATTTTTTTAATTCTTCTGGCTCAGGCTGATAGGTATTCAACCTCGCCTCAGCAACGCTTACCTCGCCGCAACCATCACCGTTGTTTAAGGTAATGTCGCACTCGAAGCTGGCCAATTTTTCATCCTGTAACAACATGCTGATGTTAATGGTCAAAATACTGTTTGCAGGAAACGCCGGCATACTGCATTTGAGACCGCGTCCGCCTAACAGCATGCCAAGGCGAGGCTCGCTGCCGTATTGCTGGCCGTGCCATCCACTCCAGACACCCACGGTTTGCGCCATTAATTCAATTGAATACCACGCCGGCAGATCCCCCTGCGCATCGATAAAGGGAGCCAATACGCTGTCGGCATTGACGGTGACCTGACAGCAGGCCGACTGCTCACCAACGTTCACCACTTTCTCAAGCAACACCATCGGTGCAGAATGAGGAAGATAGTGCTCTGCGGATAAATAATTCATGGCGCCTTCCCCATGAGGATGCTGGCGTTATTGCCACCAAAAGCAAAAGAGTTGGACAAGATGGCCGGCTTTTGCAGACGCTGTGGCTGCGTCACCAATCCAAATTCTCCCAGAAGCGCATCGGGCGTACCCTGTGAAAAATCTTGCTCGGGCAGCGCCATGTCGCGTGTAAGCAACAGCCAGCACAGGGCAGCTTCGGTCGCTCCCGCAGCGCCCAGCGTATGGCCAGTCAAATGTTTGGTGGAGCTGCAAGGAACGCTGTCGCCACACAGGCGTTGAACCACCTGGGCTTCTACCCGATCGTTTTGCTCGGTCGCCGTGCCGTGAAGATTAATGTAACCCAGGTCGTCGGGAGTCATGCGAGCCTGCTCCAGCGCCATGCGCATCGCCCGCTCGGCACCTTCGCCCTGAGGATGCGGCGCCGACATATGCCACGCATCGGAAGACTCCCCCACCCCCAGCAGAGCAACCGCCGACGGCTCCCGCGTTAGCAAAATTAGCGCAGCGGCTTCGCCAATGTTGATGCCATTTCTCTGCGTGGCAAACGGTTTACAGCGCGTATCAGACAGCGCTTCAAGGCTGGCAAATCCATTAATGGGCATGCGGCACAGGCTGTCGGCACCGCCCACCAGCGCAACGTCGGCAAGCCCGGATTCAATAAGCCGCCGCCCGCTGATAATGGCTCGAGCGCTGGATGAACAGGCAGTCGAGAGCGTATAGGCTGCGCCGTCAAGATTCAGCAGTTTGGCAAGGAACTGCGAGGGGTCGCCCAACTCCTGCTGTTGATAGTTATATTCCTCGGGGAAAACGCCCTCTGACAGGCTATATTTGACCGCATCTTCACCTTCGGCAATGCCTGAAGTGCTGGTGCCCATTACCACCGCCACTCGGTCTTTACCGTATTGCGCAATGGCGCGGTCAACCTCGGGGCGAATTTGCTGCAGCGCGGCCATCAGCAATTGATTGTTGCGGCTGCGGTGGCGGGCAAGCGAATCGGGAATTACAGGTAATTCACCCAGAACTTTTCCTAGCCAAATAGGTTGCCTGCTGGTCAGCCATTGGTCCTGCAAAGAAAGTCCAGGTGTACGCCCGGCGGATAAATTATCAGCAATTTCATCTACCTGATTGCCCAGTGCATTGACCATGCCCACCGCTGAAAAATAGATCATTCGCCGTCTCCCACGTTCTTAATCGCAATATGATAGTGGAATACGTGCTGGGTTATTGCGACAGGTTGGCGTTTACCGTTTTCAGTTACGTAATCAATCTGCGTGACAGCCAGGCCAGATTCATCAAACAACACGCGTTGCGCCCCTTGATCAACGAGCTTCCAACCTGCGGGCAACAGCGGTTGCCAGCGATTTATCGGCCAATAGCTGAGCATAATGTCAGCTAACACCTGATTGGCAGGCGGCAACTGGGCGATGTTAATCGTCTGCTCGGTGTGAATGCCACTACTGTCGTACAGCACTTTAAACAGGCGGATACCCAGCGGTGACAGGCCCGCCAGTTGCAAAGTTTGTCCGTTGGCATTGAGCAACACCAGCAGCGATTGCTGTTTCCCGTCTACCGTGCCAGTCAGCAGCTGTTGCTGATCGAGCTTTTCATTTAGTCGCGGAGTTGGCAGCGACACGCGAACGCCAGGTTTAAGCCACGCCTGTGCCTGCGTGCTGGTGTCCGGGTGCGATGCACAACCCGCCAGCAATAGTGTAAATATTATCAACAGCCATCTGGCATTGATCATTTTTTGATCCCTCTTTTTTTGCCCGCAAGCGTGAGCGGCGACAGGACAAAAGCGGTCAATATTCCGCTACTCAGCACAATGCCAAAACTGCTAATCGCCTGGGTCGAACTGAACACCAGCATGCCAAATGTAAGCTGCGTGGTGACCACCGCCATAAAAATGGCAAACATTGAGGTGGTCGGCGTTCCCCGTGGATTAGTGAAGAACAGGGTGTAATTGATACCAATGCCCAAGACTAAAATTAGCGCCAGCAGTGAAAACAGATTCAGGCTGTGCCCGCTAAGCCCAAGTGCGGCAACGCCCATCGCTAGCGACAATAAGGTTGGAATGCAGCAAATCGCGCCGTGAGGCCAGCGAAAGCGCCACAGATAAATCGCTGAAATGACCCCAGCGGCAAGCGCAAGCAGCCAGGAAAGCATCACTCGATACTGCTCGAATAGGCTGCTGAACTCAGTTTTGCGATCGATCCAGCCGACGCCGGCCATTGACTGCGCCATCTTTTGCATAGCCGCACTGTCACTGACGCCACTGACCGGAACCAGTGCCGCGCTGCGTCCGTCAGGTAATGAGAGCCACAGCAGCCGCCATCCCTGACTTATCACGCTTTTTTGCCACATCTGCGGAGTAACAAACTGTGCAGACACGTCGGCCACGTTAACTTTTAGGCCAGCCTGCTGCAAACTGCTCGCCACCTGCGGCGCGCGCTGCGCCAACAACGCCAAATCTGCCTCCTGCCGCTGCAAAGAAGGCAGGCCGAGCAGTCGATAGCCGCCAAGAATGCCGTCTTTTTTCGCCTGTCTAAGGCGAGGCTCAAGCGCTTCGAGCCGTTGCAGCGTCAACTCGGGATTTTCGCCATACACCACCAGCCATTTTTGTTCGCTCGACTGGCCGGTCAGTGCCGCTATTTTTTGTTCTTGCTTCAATAAACCGGCCGGAAGCGCCTGCAGTTGGCCAATGTCGTCGTTTACCTGCAGACGAGAGATGCCTAACGCCGCCAGCAGCAGTATCGCAAGCGGCAGGCCAATCCGTAGACCTGGCTTGTTACGCCATGCGTGAAGCCAACGCAAAATCAGCGTCAGACCAGGGGTAGGTCCCACCGGCAGGCGTTTTGCCAGATAGGGATACCAGCACATCACGGTAATACAGGCCGCACTCAGCCCGGCGGCGGCAAACACTGCCAGTTGCTGCATGCCGGGAAATGGTGCAATCAGCAGCATTAAATAGGCGGAAACGGTGGTTAACATTGCCATTGAGAGGGCAGGAAACAGTTTTTTCAGGCTCTCAAGCGGCGTTGAATGCTGGCCATGAACGCGACGTTCGGTGAGAAAATAGAGCGTATAATCTGCAGAAATCCCAACAATACTGGTGCTGAGCACCAGCGTCATCACGTGGATTTCGCCAAATACCCACAGTGTCATCACCGTGCCCGCCAGTGCGCCTATCGAAATCGACAGCAGACTGAGCAGCATTGGCACCACCGAGCGGAACATCAGCAAAATCAGCGCAAACACGCCGATTATCGAGGCTATTCCCAGGGTTGAAATATCATGTTCGGCCTGCTGGCTGGCGTAGTTGCTGTAAAAAACGGTGCCACGCTCAAGCACTTCGGCACCCGGCCAGCGGCTCTCAAACTGTGTTTTCAACGCATCAAGCTGACCCACTATTTGCTTGCTGCTGGTGATGTCGTAGGAAGAGGCCCGCAGCTCGGCGTGGACCAGATACCAACGCTGCCCCTGTGCGTCCTTTGCCATCAGCCAGCCATCATCGAGCGTCATTCCCGCGCCGTTTTGCTGCTGCGCCATCTGTGAGGCGCGCACCAGCAGCAGCGGATCGTTCGCCAACTCTTTACCACTGACGCCGGCGAAGGCCGAATACACTTGTCCGAGGATCCACTGCGACTGTGCCGCCGCGCCGTGGGTTAACCGTGCCCGTGTCGCCGCGTCGAGCATCGCGTTGCGATGATTAAAGAAAAACTGCCCCCACTGCTGCTGCTGCTCAGCGTCCATCGGGCCTTCAACCTGCTGCAGCGACGATAATTGACGAAGATTTGTAAGCCAATCTTCGAGCGCCTTTTTACTTTGCTCGGCCGCAGGCGGCTTTACCAGCCACATTAATTGGCGATCGAGTCGCTGGCTAAAAGCGCTTGAAAGCGTATCAGGTACGCCGCTCAGCTGTTGTTTAGGCAACAGGGCCAATACGCTGCTATTGACCTGGCTGCGCGGCAGCAGCCAAAAAAGCGCGGCTATCAGTACCAAACAAATTATCAACCAGCCAAATGCCAGCTGGCGATGGCGCTCAGGAAGAAAAATGCTGCTTCTCTGCATCGGTTAAGGTCTTAGGCTCTGTGCGTTGATTAAAGAAGCGAATTTTCGTGCTATCGCCCTGCATGTCATTGATATCAATATTATTAAGGAAAGTTTGACCGTCGAGCGTAATCGTCTTGAACAGGCGATTTAGCGGCGACGTTTTCGGCGTTAATACCAGCGTCCAGTTGCCCTGCCCGCGATCGCTGAAATCCAGCGTAAAGTTTTGTTCAAGTGCGCGGTGGTCGGCATGAAACAGCGCCGTCAGCAGTGAGTTAAATTGAAACATCTGCGGGTTGTTTTGTGCAGTGACAACCTGCGGCTCCTGTCCGGCCATGGTCTGCACCATTTTGCTGTCAGTGAGCAGCAGGCTTAAGGGGAAAGGCTTCTGCTGCTGCCACCACAGTCCGTCACTGCGGGAAATAATAAGGTTACCGCTGGAGTTGAGCTTCTGATCCATGCCGCTAACGCTGCGTTGCTGGCTAAATTCGGCGCGTAAAATCGGCTGTTGGCTGAACCGTAGCTGAAGGTCGTCAAGCGTAACGGCCTGCGCCGTCAGGCTGACCAAACTCACAAGTAACAGTAGAAAACGCATCATTGGCTGACTCCCATTTTTTCGAACAGTACTGCCGGTGAGGCAAAGCACATCTCTTTACTTTCAATGCTTACCGCGACCTGAAGCGTGAAACCGCGGGTGGTACGTTTGCCGGTGAGGGCATCAAAAATCTGGTAGCCAATGCGCAGGCGATTTTCAAATTCCTGCACCTCGGCCTGTACGATAATTGTCTGTTCGAAGGTGACCGGCCCGATGTATTTCACTCGGGTGTCGACAATCGGCCAGACATACCCAGAGGCCTCCATTTCGCGGTAGCCGTAGCCAAACTGTTTTAACAACGCCTCGCGAGCAATCTCAAGATAACGAAAGTAGTTGCCGTGCCACACTACGCCCATCGAATCGACGTCGTGAAAAGGCACCGTTATCTCAATACGGGTCGTAAAACGAGGATCAGATAAACGCGGATCTTTTTTCTCAGCCATATCACTCGGGCTCTCTGTCAGTTGGCACATCCTCGGGATGCTGCCAGAAATCATAAAAATTAAACCAGTCATGCGGCGCCAGCAGGCTGTAGTGCTCAAGCCGCTGTGCATAACTGTCGACGATATTCTGCAAACTTTGTTGCCGGGTCGCGCGGGGCAGCAGCAGCGGGTCGGCAAAAGATTCGAAATACACATGTAGCTTATGCTGTTGCACAATGCCAAACATTAGAAATACGGGCACTCGCAGCGCAGCAGCCAGAATAAAGGGTCCCTGCGGGAAGGCGGCAGGAGCGCCTAGAAATTCGCTATAAATCAGGCGCTGTGAACCACTCCGATGATAGCCACTGGCAGAGGTGCGATCGCCGACGATCGCCACCCATTCGCCGCGATCGAGCTTTTCTTTCAGCATAATGGCAACTTCAGGCCCCATGTTAGTGACCTGAATAAGATTGACGTTGGCCTGAGGATTGACCTCTTTCATCACCTGATTGAATCTTTCAGCGTGCTGGGTAAACACCAGGGCGTTCACTTTCACGTTGTTATTCAACTCACCGAGTGCACGACAGGACTCGATGTCACCGAGATGGGAGCCAATAATCAGCGTGCCCTTGCCGCTGGCAATTTGTACCTCGCAACGCACGCTATCGACCAGCACGGCGTCTCTTCCCAACAGAGTATCGCCTTGCCAGGTGGCAAGTTTACTCAGCATGGCATCGCCGAAACGCATAAAATGACGAAAACTGTTTAATGAATAAGGCAGCGCGATATGCCTGGCCTCGGCAACCTGAGCAAGTCGAGTGAGGTAGTTTTGAGAAGCGCGGCGCTGTCGCCGTCCAGTCAACCAAAAATAGCCAATCACCGGATAGAGCAATAGTTGAAAGGCACGACGCCCGAGCATGTGATAAATGCGCAGCATCAGTCGAATGCCCCACAGCCCCCTGCGCTCACTGGTTTTTGACCAATGGGGATCGGGGCTGGCATTTTTTTTCATACGCAGAAGTTTGGGAATGCGCGGCAACATGCCTAAAAAAAGCCGCGTGTGCATCCACGAAATGCGTAAATTGTCTTTGATCGCGTCAAAGTGCGAAAGCCCGTCTACGGGGTAAATCACGCGGGTATCGATAAAACGGCTGTGCGTCCCCTGCCAGTAAAGTCGCACCATGATTTCAGTGTCGAAATCCATGCGCTCGCCAATAGCGTTTTGCTGCATGACGGCCAAAGAAGCCCTCAATGGATAGACGCGAAAACCACACATGCTGTCTTTTAATGAAAACGAGAGTGTTTCTATCCAGACCCAAAAATGGGTGACATAACGGCCATACAAGCGCGACTTGGGTACGGAACTGTCATATACCGGTTTACCGGAAATAAGGCTTTCAGGAAAGGCTTCGGCCTCTTTAAGCAAGGCAGGAACGTCCGCCAACTGATGCTGCCCATCGGCATCAACCTGCAGAGCATGGCTATAACCCTGTTGTTGCGCATATTTCATCGCCGCCATTACTGCCGCACCCTTGCCGCGATTCTCAGGCAAACGCTGCAGGGAAACCCAGGGATACTGCTGCGCCAGCCGCTTAAGCTGGTCTTGTGTCTTACTTTCGCTGCCGTCATCCACCACGATACAGGGTAGACCAAACGGCGCGAGTCGCGACAGAACGCTGGCCATCATTGCCCCGTGGTTAAAACAGGGAATGATGATGCACGGGCAAAAAGCCTGGTTCAGCATAGGTTTATCTTTCCGCTGCTGGCCTGACGGTCGCCGACCTGGTAATTAAACGTGAGCTTGTTTTTTTCTGCCAACCAGTGAAGTGTCAAGGTGACCCGCTGCTCAGGCAGTAGCGGTTGCTGAAATTTCAGCACGTCAAATCCAGCAAATTCACCGGCAAGCGCCAGCTCTTGCCGAGCATATTCCATAACCCAGTGAAGCTGGGTAACGCCGGGTAAAATAGGTTGGCCGGGAAAATGTCCCTGAAACCAGAAAAGCTCCGCAGGCAGCATGAGTTCGAGCGTGACGCCGGTGTCAGTATTGTGTTTATTAAGCACTTTTGGCTGCATCATAAAAAGAGTTCCTTTAGTTCGGCGTACGCCCGCTTACCCTGTTGGTTAAGTGGGATTTCGGGCAGAAATCGCCAAAATCGCGGCAATGCCACGGCTGCCAACCACGGACGTAAAGACTGTCGCAATGCCAGCGTGACGGCGCTGTGAGATTGCTGCTGCCACTGCTGCCGCGCACTGGCGCTTAATACCACGACAGCGGCGATGTAAGGCCGACCGTTTTTTTCGATAGCGATCACACAGGCATCGTCAATGGTGGGTAATTGGCATAGGCGGTGTTCAATTTCGCTTAAAGACAGTCGCTGTTCGGCAATTTTAACAATGCGGTCTTTGCGCCCTAGTAAATGAAACTCACGTCCGTTGACGGCAAGCTCAATATTATCACTGAGCTCAATGCCTTCTGGGTGCAGGATTAATTCTGAAAAGACGCGTACCCGATTTTCTGGCTCAAGGCTAAGATTGACGCCGTCGAACAGCGTCCAGGGCGTCCCTTCATGCTGCTGCTGACGACTGGCGATAATACTGGTTTCAGTGGTGCCATAAATATCCGTGGGATACACGCCGCAGAGTTGATGCACTCTTGCAGCCTCTTTCGCCGCAAGCGGTCCACCGGCCGAAAAAATCTGCACGCTGCTAATTTTGTTAAGGCGGTCGTCCAAACGCTGCAGAAAAGTTGGACTGCTGACCAGTGCCAAGGAAAACTGATTGGCCATAAATACCAACTGCTCGTGAACCTCAAGACTGCTTGAATAAAGCGGCAACCCCAATCCCAACGGCAGCATAAAGCGGAACGTCAGACCATACATATGCTGCGCTGAAACGGTAGCGACAAAGCGCGCGCCCTGCAGCTGTTTGCCCCAGCGTTGCGCAAGCCACTGGCTTTCAGTCTGCAAACTGGCCACGCTTTTAATGGTTTTTTGCGGCTTTCCGGTTGAACCCGAAGTGAATAACACCAGGGAAGCATCGCGAGGAAATACGGGCAGCTCGCAGGTATCGACCTGTTCGTCAACTAAAATGGCCTCGGGGAGCATTAACGTAGGGCATTGCAGTTTCAACGCACAGTCAGTCAGCAGAGCATCAAACTCTGGCTGTTGCTCTTCAAGCTGCGTCTGCCGTTGATGTCCCGGTAGCACGGGCAATTTGTTGCAGTAAAGCACTGCCAGCAGGGCAACGGCAAAATAGTAACTGTCGTTGAAGCATAGCGCCCAGCGATAGGGAGATTGCTGCTGCAGTTGGGTAATCAACACAGAGACGTCGCGGCGAAAGTCACTTTGACGCCACTCTTGGGTACGGCTCCAGGCTATCAGGCGATCTTCACCTGCAATGGGGGTCAGCCATTCTTCCATCGGTAATACTAACCGCGCTGGAGTGTTTTTCTGACTGTCCATTCAATACCCATTAGTAAACCCATCAGCAGATAACTGATCCCGCCGTTATATAAAGTCCAAAGTGCAATATCACCTTTCAGGCAGGTGTAAAGCGCGATGGCGCCGTTAATGATGAAGAAGGCACACCAGACCTGCGTAACACGTCGCGTGTATTTGACGGCCTGTGGCGGCAAATCGGGCTGAGAGAGTCGGGCGAGTCGCTCAACAATAGGCGGTGGAGAAATCAGTGAATAACCAAACAGCAGCAGCAACAGGCCGTTCACCGCCACGGGATAATAAAGCAGCATTTGCGTTTCGTGCAGCAGCCAGCTTTCGGAGGCAAATATCACGCCGGCAATCGCCACGATTCGGCCAAGTGCCGTAAGCTGGCTGATTTTCCCACGGAACGTCAGCAGTCTGAGAACAAACACCCCCACTAAAACGGGTGCCAGAATGCCAATTCCCCAACTTTTGAGGCCCAGCCACACGGCAAGAGGATAAATGATGATGGTCACGACCATCAATGCGTGCAAAATGGCAGTCAGTCGTGAAGCGCGAGATTGACGACGTTCGACCATCGTCCGGCTACTGCTGTTCTGAATTGAGTAATTCGTCGATCGCGTCAACGACGTCCTGAACCGTTTTCACAGACTTGAACATTTCAGGCTTTATCTTTCTGCCGGTTGTTTTCTGCAAATGCACGACCAAATCGACGGCGTCGATACTGTCTAGATCAAGGTCTTCATACAGTCGCGATTCTGGTGTGATATCGCTCGCATCAAGCTCAAATAGTTTGACCAAAAGGTCGGTAATTTGCTGATAAATCTCAAGCTTTTGCATAAAATCTTCTCAAAAGGCATTGTTATTGTTAGATAACTATTTTTTTTGTTCCGTAATAAACTTGGCGAGAGTTTTTACCGAATAAAAATGTTGACGCATTTCGTCGCTTTCTGCAGAAAGCACAACGCCATATTTATTTTTTAAAGCCAGCCCTAACTCCAGTGCGTCGATAGAGTCGAGACCTAAACCTTCACCAAAAAGTGCATCATGAGTGTCAATCTCTTCTGGCGTCATCCCTTCAAGGTTGAGAGTGTCGATGATCAGAACTTTAATTTCGTTACTTAATGGATCCATTACTTATTTCTCGTTATTTTTCAACATTAGCTCAGAACGCAGGTGATGAGTCAGACGTCTTGCTGCCATCGCAGGCGAGGCGTCATTTGCTTCAATAAAATCCTGGGTCACAATCTTGCTTTTAACTTTGATAATAAACAAAGGCTTAGAGGGTGGAATATTATACCATCGGCCCTGCTTTGTTAGCATTGGCGGATAGCAAGAGATATAAACCACGCGAATATCACAGCCAGTTCTCAGTGCGATGTTGGCAGCACCACGCTGTAAAGTAATCTCTTTTCCCAAAGTAGATCGAGTCCCTTCAGGAAAAATAAGAATAGTCCCGCCGCCTTTTAGCCGTTCTTCACAAGCACTGAGCAGAGTTTCAGATTCTGTGTTAATCAGATAGCCCGCAGACTTGATGACGCCGCGCACAAAAGGGTTTTTCAGCAGCGCCTGCTTCACAATGCAGTCACAACGCGGCATACAAGAGGCGAGTAACACATAATCGAGCAGACTGGGATGGTTCGCGACAACCAGACAACCTTTGTCCTGCTTAAAAAGTTCCGCCCCTTCTATTCGATAATCCAGTACGCCGACTAGCCGTAATAAATTCAGGAACAAGCGAAAACTGTTTTTTATACTGTTTAGCGTAATAGAATGAAGTCGCTTAGGATCACGTATAAACAGTCGCAATAGGTTAAACCAGATAAGCGAAAGTACCAGTCCTCCTAATCCGAAAAATGCAAAAAATATTCCGGTCGCAAACCATCGCCACAGGCGGTTTAACAGGTTGGCACGTTGCATTTTATCATTTCCAGTTTTTAATCTGTACGCTGCCACTGCCATTGCCCCGTCTCGTTCCCGATACAGAATGCTTCGTTTTTCAGTAAAAAATTTCGTAAAAAAATCAGGCTTTGCGGCATTAAATTAATATGTTTTTCAGCATTTCGCTGACACGTAAACTGATCCCCCAGAGACAATATAAGCGCAACGCAGTAGGGTGAATAATCTTCACTGCAGGCATCGTCATAAGGTGCAGGAACAATACCGTCGAAATCAATCAGCAACACTTTTTCAACGCCCTCGACCGACAGCATGGCACGCGCTTCAATCATGCCCTGCTGAAAGCTGTCTTTTCCCGCCGTTAGAGATGTCACGGGAAGCGTATTTTTCGCAGCAATAGTCATCCATCCTGCTGCGGTGTTGTGTACGGACATTGAAAAGTCTGTCGGCGAAACTTGTTGTTCTTGTGCCAAGGCCTGAAGAATTTTATAGGTTCTCTCAAGCTCACCGTGTCGACTGATAAATACCGCCCTATCAATTCGATGCTTTTCCAATAGCGCTAGCGCAGCCTCAACTGCCAAGCGGCTAACGGGGCTCATTCTTCGAGCTGACATCATCGGTATGCGCTGGCTTTTTTCAACCTCACCTTCAAACCTACTTCCGGCAGGCTGTGATGCCCACTGACACCAGGCCTCTGAAGTACTCACGCCCGGCGCTATTGCATGCCAATCAAGTACAGCTAATGAGTAGTTCATTTTCTTCGAGCTCTCGGAAATTTATTCGGTGAGATCAGACTCTATTAGATTTTGTACTCGGTTGCATCTGCAATTACGAATTGTCCTAGCCAAATGAGCAACTGAATATGATCTTAACAGGTTCTAAACTAAAAAATATCGACGCGTCATTAATTAAAAAATAATTAATAAGAAAAATAAGTTTAAGACGACTTTATTTTTTCACTGCACGACCGAACACAACATTATTCTTAATAAGATGAATAAAGAGACATTCAACAAATAAACGTTCCTGCTCAGCATATTATTAGGTACTTTGGATATAGGGAGTTCGGGTTGATATCCTTACGACAATTGTCTATTAAATCATCAAAAAGGCTGTTCAATGAAATTTTCCATGCTTCTTCTTCCTGTTCTAGTCTGCACAACTTTACTCACAGGGTGCATTAATCACACGGCACCAATCCGCAACGTTAGCGAAGCTATTTCAACCACTCACACGTCAGAGCAGGTCAAAAAAGCCATACTTGTCGCTGGTGCTCAACGTGGTTGGCAGATGACTGCACCTCAAAACGGGCTCATTCTAGCGACCTTAACACCGCGTAATCACGTTGCTAAAGTAAAAATCACCTACACAGCTATTAATTACAATATTCAGTATGTAAGCAGTGAAAATCTTAATGCAGAAGGCGGGAAGATCCATAAGAACTACAATCGCTGGGTAGCTAATCTGGATCAAGATATCAAAGCTCAGCTAAATGTCGTCGATCAGCGATAAACTCGGCCTCTTTTAAGCGTATTTCCACCGAGGAATACGCTTAAAATGCTAAATACCCAATACTTAAATGCAAAAAACCCTGAATCTTTCGATTCAGGGTTATGCAATAAGTGGCGGAACGGACGGGGCTCGAACCCGCGACCCCCTGCGTGACAGGCAGGTATTCTAACCAACTGAACTACCGCTCCACCGGTTCTTTCACTCACCTCAGACAATCGGTCTGAGATCAGTTTGTTCCTTATGTTTTTCCTTGTCAGGGGAAAAAGGAACTAAATTGATGCCTGGCAGTTCCCTACTCTCGCATGGGGAGACCCCACACTACCATCGGCGCTACGGCGTTTCACTTCTGAGTTCGGCATGGGGTCAGGTGGGACCACCGCGCTACTGCCGCCAGGCAAATCTTGGTGCATGAAACGAATCTTTTGCCCTGCTGCTGCGTTGGCCGCCTTCGCGTAATTCTGTCACATACCTATGTATGCTCCCTCATTACACTCTGTTGCCGCCTGGCTTCAGCGCAAAATCTTTCGTTCCCGCGAATACTTTATCTGGAACCCGCTGAAAAATTTACTTAAGTCTTTTGTGTCTCTCTAAAACACCTTCGGTGTTGTAAGGTTAAGCCTCTCGGGTCATTAGTACTGGTTAGCTCAATGCATCGCTGCACTTACACACCCAGCCTATCAACGTCTTAGTCTTAAACGTCCCTTCAGGGGACTCGAAGTCCCAGGGAAGACTCATCTCGAGGCAAGTTTCGCGCTTAGATGCTTTCAGCGCTTATCTTTTCCGCATTTAGCTACCGGGCAATGCCATTGGCATGACAACCCGAACACCAGTGATGCGTCCACTCCGGTCCTCTCGTACTAGGAGCAGCCCCTCTCAATCTTCCAACGCCCACGGCAGATAGGGACCGAACTGTCTCACGACGTTCTAAACCCAGCTCGCGTACCACTTTAAACGGCGAACAGCCGTACCCTTGGGACCTACTTCAGCCCCAGGATGTGATGAGCCGACATCGAGGTGCCAAACACCGCCGTCGATATGAACTCTTGGGCGGTATCAGCCTGTTATCCCCGGAGTACCTTTTATCCGTTGAGCGATGGCCCTTCCATTCAGAACCACCGGATCACTATGACCTACTTTCGTACCTGCTCGAGCCGTCACTCTCGCAGTCAAGCTAGCTTATGCCATTGCACTAACCTCACGATGTCCGACCGTGATTAGCTAACCTTCGTGCTCCTCCGTTACTCTTTAGGAGGAGACCGCCCCAGTCAAACTACCCACCAGACACTGTCCTCACCCCGGATTACGGGGCCGAGTTAGAACATCAAACATTAAAGGGTGGTATTTCAAGGTTGGCTCCACGCAGACTGGCGTCCACGCTTCAAAGCCTCCCACCTATCCTACACATCAAGGCTCAATGTTCAGTGTCAAGCTATAGTAAAGGTTCACGGGGTCTTTCCGTCTTGCCGCGGGTACACTGCATCTTCACAGCGAGTTCAATTTCACTGAGTCTCGGGTGGAGACAGCCTGGCCATCATTACGCCATTCGTGCAGGTCGGAACTTACCCGACAAGGAATTTCGCTACCTTAGGACCGTTATAGTTACGGCCGCCGTTTACCGGGGCTTCGATCAAGAGCTTCTCCTTGCGGATAACCCCATCAATTAACCTTCCGGCACCGGGCAGGCGTCACACCGTATACGTCCACTTTCGTGTTTGCACAGTGCTGTGTTTTTATTAAACAGTTGCAGCCAGCTGGTATCTTCGACTGTCTTCAGCTCGGGAAGCAAGTTCCTCCACCTAGCGACAGCGTGCCTTCTCCCGAAGTTACGGCACCATTTTGCCTAGTTCCTTCACCCGAGTTCTCTCAAGCGCCTGAGTATTCTCTACCTGACCACCTGTGTCGGTTTGGGGTACGATTTAATGTTACCTGATGCTTAGAGGCTTTTCCTGGAAGTGCGGCATCAACTACTTCACCACCGTAGTGGCTCGTCATCACGCCTCAGGGTTGATATGCAACCGGATTTACCAAGTCACACCCCCTACACGCTTAAACCGGGACAACCGTCGCCCGGCTAGCCTAGCCCTCTCCGTCCCCCCTTCGCAGTAACACCAAGTACAGGAATATTAACCTGTTTCCCATCGACTACGCCTTTCGGCCTCGCCTTAGGGGTCGACTCACCCTGCCCCGATTAACGTTGGACAGGAACCCTTGGTCTTCCGGCGTGCGGGTTTTTCACCCGCATTATCGTTACTTATGTCAGCATTCGCACTTCTGATACCTCCAGCAGCCCTCACAGACCACCTTCAACGGCTTACAGAACGCTCCCCTACCCAACAACGCCTAAGCGTCGCTGCCGCAGCTTCGGTGCATGGTTTAGCCCCGTTACATCTTCCGCGCAGGCCGACTCGACCAGTGAGCTATTACGCTTTCTTTAAATGATGGCTGCTTCTAAGCCAACATCCTGGCTGTCTATGCCTTCCCACATCGTTTCCCACTTAACCATGACTTTGGGACCTTAGCTGGCGGTCTGGGTTGTTTCCCTCTTCACGACGGACGTTAGCACCCGCCGTGTGTCTCCCGTGATAACATTCTTCGGTATTCGTAGTTTGCATCGAGTTGGTAATCCGGGATGGACCCCTAGTCGAAACAGTGCTCTACCCCCGAAGATGAGTTCACGAGGCGCTACCTAAATAGCTTTCGGGGAGAACCAGCTATCTCCCGGTTTGATTGGCCTTTCACCCCCAGCCACAAGTCATCCGCTAATTTTTCAACATTAGTCGGTTCGGTCCTCCAGTTAGTGTTACCCAACCTTCAACCTGCCCATGGCTAGATCACCGGGTTTCGGGTCTATACCTTGCAACTTGACGCCCAGTTAAGACTCGGTTTCCCTACGGCTCCCCTATACGGTTAACCTTGCTACAAAATATAAGTCGCTGACCCATTATACAAAAGGTACGCAGTCACCCAACAAAGTAGGCTCCCACTGCTTGTACGTACACGGTTTCAGGTTCTATTTCACTCCCCTCGCCGGGGTTCTTTTCGCCTTTCCCTCACGGTACTGGTTCACTATCGGTCAGTCAGGAGTATTTAGCCTTGGAGGATGGTCCCCCCATATTCAGACAGGATGTCACGTGTCCCGCCCTACTCATCGAACTCACAGCCTATGCATTTTTGTGTACGGGACTATCACCCTATACTGTGCGACCTTCCAGACGCTTCCACTAACACATAAACTGATTCAGGTTCTGGGCTGTTCCCCGTTCGCTCGCCGCTACTGGGGGAATCTCGGTTGATTTCTTTTCCTCGGGGTACTTAGATGTTTCAGTTCCCCCGGTTCGCCTCGCATGGCTATGTATTCACCATGCGATAATGTGACGTATCACATTGGGTTTCCCCATTCGGGTATCGTCGGGTATAACGGTTCATATCACCTTACCGACGCTTTTCGCAGATTAGCACGCCCTTCATCGCCTCTGACTGCCTAGGCATCCACCGTGTACGCTTAGTCGCTTAACCTCACAACCCGAAGGTGTCTTGCGACGCCCGTTCGTGCTGCGATTATTTGAGAGACTCTAATACAGGTGCGCATAACTCAGTACTTCTACGGAGAGTTATGTTCAGCTGTATCGTTTCAATTTTTCAGCTTGTTCCAGATTGTTAAAGAGCAAAATACTTCGCAGCATACTGTTTCCAATATACTCTGAAGTATTAATGTGACCCGTATGGATATGGTGGAGCTAAGCGGGATCGAACCGCTGACCTCCTGCGTGCAAGGCAGGCGCTCTCCCAGCTGAGCTATAGCCCCATACAGTCACTTACAGATACCTTTATATGTCCCACCCTAAAAAGAGTTTCAATTCTTACTCAGGCAAGGCGTGGCTTCGCGAAGCATAGTGTTTTCTATGCGAGTGAAGTCATAACGCAGCATGAGAAAGAATTTGGTAGGCCTGAGTGGACTTGAACCACCGACCTCACCCTTATCAGGGGTGCGCTCTAACCACCTGAGCTACAAGCCTATAAAGGTATTTCTGCTCGTTACTATTTCATCAGACAATCTGTGTGGACACTGCACAATGCGTATCTTTAGGTAAGGAGGTGATCCAACCGCAGGTTCCCCTACGGTTACCTTGTTACGACTTCACCCCAGTCATGAATCACAAAGTGGTAAGCGCCCTCCCGAAGGTTAAGCTACCTACTTCTTTTGCAACCCACTCCCATGGTGTGACGGGCGGTGTGTACAAGGCCCGGGAACGTATTCACCGTAGCATTCTGATCTACGATTACTAGCGATTCCGACTTCATGGAGTCGAGTTGCAGACTCCAATCCGGACTACGACATACTTTATGAGGTCCGCTTGCTCTCGCGAGTTCGCTTCTCTTTGTATATGCCATTGTAGCACGTGTGTAGCCCTACTCGTAAGGGCCATGATGACTTGACGTCATCCCCACCTTCCTCCGGTTTATCACCGGCAGTCTCCTTTGAGTTCCCACCATTACGTGCTGGCAACAAAGGATAAGGGTTGCGCTCGTTGCGGGACTTAACCCAACATTTCACAACACGAGCTGACGACAGCCATGCAGCACCTGTCTCACGGTTCCCGAAGGCACTAAGCTATCTCTAGCGAATTCCGTGGATGTCAAGAGTAGGTAAGGTTCTTCGCGTTGCATCGAATTAAACCACATGCTCCACCGCTTGTGCGGGCCCCCGTCAATTCATTTGAGTTTTAACCTTGCGGCCGTACTCCCCAGGCGGTCGACTTAACGCGTTAGCTCCGGAAGCCACGCCTCAAGGGCACAACCTCCAAGTCGACATCGTTTACAGCGTGGACTACCAGGGTATCTAATCCTGTTTGCTCCCCACGCTTTCGCACCTGAGCGTCAGTCTTTGTCCAGGGGGCCGCCTTCGCCACCGGTATTCCTCCAGATCTCTACGCATTTCACCGCTACACCTGGAATTCTACCCCCCTCTACAAGACTCTAGCTTGCCAGTTTCAAATGCAGTTCCCAAGTTAAGCTCGGGGATTTCACATCTGACTTAACAAACCGCCTGCGTGCGCTTTACGCCCAGTAATTCCGATTAACGCTTGCACCCTCCGTATTACCGCGGCTGCTGGCACGGAGTTAGCCGGTGCTTCTTCTGCGAGTAACGTCAATCGTTGCAGCTATTAACTGCAACGCCTTCCTCCTCGCTGAAAGTGCTTTACAACCCTAAGGCCTTCTTCACACACGCGGCATGGCTGCATCAGGCTTGCGCCCATTGTGCAATATTCCCCACTGCTGCCTCCCGTAGGAGTCTGGACCGTGTCTCAGTTCCAGTGTGGCTGGTCATCCTCTCAGACCAGCTAGGGATCGTCGCCTAGGTGAGCCATTACCTCACCTACTAGCTAATCCCATCTGGGCACATCCGATGGCGTGAGGCCCGAAGGTCCCCCACTTTGGTCTTGCGACATCATGCGGTATTAGCTACCGTTTCCAGTAGTTATCCCCCTCCATCAGGCAGTTTCCCAGACATTACTCACCCGTCCGCCGCTCGTCACCCAGAGAGCAAGCTCTCCCGTGCTACCGCTCGACTTGCATGTGTTAGGCCTGCCGCCAGCGTTCAATCTGAGCCATGATCAAACTCTTCAATTAAAAGTTCGATTTGCTGAAACAAGTTCAGCGATGCTCAAAGTTACTTCACATCATTCATAATGAATTACTGCTTGGTCACTCTAAGACTTGGCATTGCTGCCTTGATATTCTGTTGCCACCGAAGTGGCTGATATCGTCTTGTGAGTGCCCACACAGATTGTCTGATAAATTGTTAAAGAGCAGTGAGTTACGCGCTTTCGCTTGCTAACTCGAGGTGGCGTATACTACGCTTTCCTCATTTAATGTCAACCGATTATTTCATCAATCAACATCATTATTAATTCTTCCCGACTCGTTCACACCGCGTTGCTGCTGCGTTGTTCCCTGTCGTTGGAGCGGCATTATAGGGAGCTGAGCGGGAATGGCAAGCGAATAAATACAGTTTTATTTCGTTTGCCTATTTTTCATTCTCGGTGCTTTATTTTAAGCCGTTTTTAATAGCTGCAGGCAACTGTGTCAAACTGTCGAGAACCTTGTCTGCCAAGGCTTCTCCCTCTTCGGTGACCGGTTTGCCACTTTTAACCAAGATTTTGGTTCCTACGCCCGCATTAATCGCAGCCTGCATGTCTTCGAGTTTATCGCCTACCATATAAGAAGCGGCCATATCGATATTCAGCTCTTCTTTCGCAGTAAGGAACATCCCAGGCTGCGGCTTACGGCAGTCACATACCTGCTTGTACTCTTCTACTATTGCTTCAGGATGGTGAGGACAGAAATAGATGCCGTCCAAATCGACGCCGCGATCGGCCAGCGACCAGTCCATCCACTCAGTGAGAGTGAAGAATTGATCCTCGGTGAACTTTCCACGGGCAATGCCCGACTGGTTTGTCACGAGGACTAAGGCAAAGCCCATTTCTTTCAGTTTAAGGCAGGCTTCTATGGTGCCTTCAATAAACTCGAAGTCGTCTATTTCATGAACATAGCCATGATCGACATTAAGGGTACCGTCGCGGTCTAAAAATATTGCTGGAACAGTTTGTGCCACGTATTTGCTCCTGATGGCGGGTTGATGTCCAAGTATCGCATGTTTTAGGGGGTGGTGAGAATGCTATCTGGTTGACTTAGCCGTCTAGACGCCTTAGCATCCACGCCATGTTCTGGAATGAGTTCCAGAGGGTTACTTTTTGTACGTCACAGCTGTAAAAGCGACATAAGATAAATATGATTAAACTTTCCAACATTACCAAAGTGTTCAAACAGGGTCAGCGCAACATCACTGCCCTGTCGGACGTGAGCCTTCACGTGCCTGCCGGACAAATTTATGGTGTCATCGGTGCCTCCGGTGCGGGTAAAAGTACGCTGATTCGCTGCGTTAACCTGCTTGAGCGCCCAACAGAAGGTAAAGTGCTGGTCGATGGCCAAGACCTGACGGCATTTTCAGAGAAAGAGCTGACCCGCGCACGTCGCCAAATTGGCATGATCTTCCAACACTTTAACCTGTTGTCATCACGCACCGTGTTTGGCAACGTGGCGCTGCCTTTAGAGCTCGACAACCTTTCTTCCAATCAAATCAAACAGCGCGTCAACGAGTTGTTAAAGTTGGTCGGTCTGGAAGACAAACAGGATGCCTATCCGGCGAACCTCTCTGGCGGACAAAAGCAGCGCGTTGCTATTGCCCGTGCGCTGGCCAGCAACCCGAAAGTGTTGTTGTGCGATGAAGCCACCAGCGCATTGGATCCGGCAACGACCCGCTCAATCCTCGAACTGTTAAAAGACATCAACCGTCGTCTGGGCCTGACTATTCTCCTTATCACCCATGAAATGGACGTGGTTAAGCGCATCTGCGATCAGGTTGCGGTTATCAGCAACGGCCAACTGATTGAACAAGACAAAGTGAGCGAGATGTTTTCACACCCGAAAACACCGCTGGCTCAACAGTTTATTCAATCGACGCTGCATTTGGACATTCCCGATGATTATGCGCTGCGCATGAAGCCGGAACAGTCCGCCAATAGCGTACCTTTATTACGTCTGGAATTTACCGGTCAGTCGGTAGATGCTCCTCTACTCTCACAGGCTGTGCGTCAGTTCAACATTAACAACAATATTATCAGCGCGCAGATGGACTATGCCGGCGGGGTGAAGTTCGGCATTATGCTGACCGAAATGCACGGTAGCGTTGAAGAAACACAGGCAGCGATTCAATTCCTGCACGAAAATCAAGTTAAGGTAGAGGTGCTCGGTTATGTCTGAGGCAATGATGTGGTTACTTGGCCGGGGCATTTGGGAAACCGTAATAATGACGCTGACCTCCGGCTTTTTTGGCTTTGCACTTGGCCTGCCGTTTGGCGTACTGCTTTATGTGACTCGTCCGGGGCAGATTGCAGAGAACAAGAGTCTCTATCGGACCCTGTCTGCGCTGGTGAACATCTTCCGTTCTATTCCTTTTATTATACTGCTGGTGTGGATGATCCCGTTTACACGCATTATCGTCGGAACCTCAATCGGTTTGCAGGCGGCTATCGTTCCACTGACCGTGGGCGCTGCGCCGTTTATTGCCCGCATGGTTGAGAATGCGATGCTGGAAATTCCAAGCGGATTAGTCGAGGCCGCGCGCGCAATGGGTGCAACGCCAATGCAGATCATTCGTAAAGTTCTGCTGCCTGAAGCGCTGCCGGGATTAGTTAACGCTGCCACTATTACGCTCATCACTCTGGTGGGATACTCCGCAATGGGCGGTGCCGTTGGTGCCGGTGGTCTGGGGCAGATTGGCTATCAGTACGGCTATATCGGCTACAATGCCACGGTAATGAATACTGTATTAATATTGTTGGTTGTACTGGTGTACCTGATTCAACTCTGCGGCGATCGCATTGTTAAAGCAGTGACCCATAAGTAAAAAACAAAACGGCGGCAGGGCTCCACGCCGCCCATAATTAATCTCGACATAAAATGTATAGAGGATAGGACATGTCCATCAAATTTAAATCTCTTGCCGTAGCGGGTGTACTTCTGGGAACGCTGGCCGTAGCAGGTTGTGGTCCGAAGAAAGAAGATCCAAACCATATTAAAGTGGGTGTTATCGTCGGCGCTGAGCAGCAGGTAGCCGAAGTTGCCGCTAAAGTAGCGAAAGAAAAATACGGTCTTGACGTTGAGCTGGTCACTTTTAACGATTACGTACTGCCTAACGAAGCGTTGAGTAAAGGTGATATCGACGTTAACGCCTTCCAGCACAAACCTTATCTGGATCAGCAAATCAAAGACCGCGGCTACAAGCTGGTCTCTGTGGGCAATACCTTTGTTTACCCGATTGCTGGCTACTCCAAGAAAATCAAATCTATTAGCGAACTGAAAGACGGCGACCAGATTGCACTGCCAAACGATCCTACCAACCTGGGTCGTTCACTGCTGCTGCTGCAAAAAGAAGGTCTGATTAAACTGAAAGACGGTGTAGGTCTGCTGCCAACCGTACTGGACGTGACCGAGAATCCAAAAAATCTGAAACTGGTTGAACTGGAAGCACCTCAGCTGCCACGTTCATTGGATGACAACAAGATTGCTTTGGCGGTGATCAACACCACTTATGCAAGCCAGATTGGCCTGACGCCGGCTAAAGATGGCATCTTCGTAGAAGACAAAAACTCACCTTATGTGAACATGATTGTTGCTCGTGAAGATAATAAAGACGCTGAAAACGTGCAGAAGTTTGTGAAAGCCTACCAGTCTGATGAAGTTTACCAGGCCGCGAACAAAGTGTTCAATGGCGGTGCGGTTAAAGGCTGGTAATCAGTCACTGTCTAAATATATTGTTTATTACATAATATATTGTCAAGGCGGGCTTATGCCCGCCTTGTTATTTGCTCAATACCTTGCTTCAATACCGCCTCTTTCTTTCAATATTAATGTACCCATAGCATTCAAAATGCGGATAGGTTGCAGCCTTACTAACTTCCGAGCGTTTAATAAACCAATAACGGCAGAATGAGGAAGCAAAAATTCCCGTATTTTCATCAATAATGGGTATAGAGCAGAGGACATATCATGCGTGCTTTACCTCTATGTTTGTTAGCCCTTTTGCTAGCTGGATGTTCCGCGACTCACAAAACGCAGCCCATCGTTAACGAACGTCCCATCATAGAACAGCCTAAACCTGTTAAGCCAAAACCAGCGCCCCGTCCTGCGACGGTAAAACTTTATAAAAATGCAGAAGCGCTTGTCGGTACGCCTTTCCGCGATCTGGGTGAAGTGTCGGGTGAGTCTTGCCAGGTTAGCGCACAAGACGCTCAACCAAGCATGTCAAACGCGCGCAGAAGAATGCTTTCTCACGCCTCAAACATGAAGGCTAATGCGGTGCTCCTGCATCAGTGCCAGATAATTTCAGGCGTTGCGGGTTGTAATCAACAGGCCGTTTGCCAAGGCTCGGCGCTTAACGTCAGCTTTAAATGACCGCGTTTACCTTCAATGAAATAGGGAGGATCCACTCTCCCTATAAAGAGAAGTTTGCCGTTCCTCGTCAACCGGGACTGGTGGAAGACGGCGGCGGTGAATTGCACCTGCTGCCGCCCTACAATCAGGCCGAGGCCGTTCGTGGCCTGGAAGCCTTCAGTCATCTCTGGGTAATGTTTATATTTCATCAAACCATGGAAGGCGGTTGGCGCCCAACCGTACGCCCGCCAAGATTGGGCGGCAATGCGCGCGTCGGCGTCTTCGCCACCCGCTCTACCTTCCGACCTAATCCGCTCGGCATGTCTTTGGTTGAACTAAAAGGGATACGTTGCCAGGGCAAAGAGGTGATTTTACAGCTTGGCAGCCTCGATTTAGTCGACGGTACGCCGGTGGTTGATATCAAGCCGTACCTGCCTTTTGCCGAAAGCCAACCACAGGCGGTGGCAGGATTTGCGCAAGAGGCTCCCGAGGCCGATATGCCGGTAACCTTCTCACCGCTAGCAGAAAGCCAACTGGCGGCGAATTTGGCCCGTTATCCTCATTTACGCCGTTTTATCACCCAGGTTTTAGGTCAGGACCCACGTCCGGCTTACCGTAAAGGTGAAGAACTGGCGCGTGACTATGCGGTCCACCTGCTGGAATTTAACGTCAAATGGCGGGTTATTGCCGACCAGAATCAGGTTATTTCACTCGACCCGAACTAAAATTTAGCGGTTCTCTTTTGACTCTCGTCGGTCGCTGGTAAACTAACTGACCGCAAGCTATTGCTGTGTTGAGGGTAGCGGCGGCTAATGGGTTTATGAGTGACAGGCGATAATTCGAATATTTTCACGTTCTGGCAGACCCTATTCGGTCTGCGGACGATTTGCAGTGCTAACGGAACCAACACATCATGCGTACAACACAATATCTGCTCTCCACTCTGAAGGAGACGCCAGCCGACGCCGAAGTCATCAGCCACCAGCTGATGCTGCGCGCCGGAATGATCCGCAAACTGGCCTCAGGTCTTTATACCTGGATGCCTACCGGTCTGCGTGTTCTGAAAAAAGTCGAAAACATCGTGCGCGAAGAGATGAACAACGCTTGCGCAATCGAAATCTCGATGCCCGTCGTGCAGCCCGGCGACCTGTGGCAGGAGAGTGGACGTTGGGAGCAGTACGGCCCCGAGTTGCTGCGTTTTGTTGACCGCGGTGAGCGCGCCTTCGTGCTCGGCCCTACGCATGAAGAAGTTGTTACCGATTTGATGCGCACTGAAATCAGCTCTTATAAGCAGCTGCCGCTTAACTTCTTCCAGATCCAGACCAAATTCCGTGACGAAGTGCGTCCGCGCTTTGGCGTGATGCGCTCGCGTGAATTCCTGATGAAAGACGCCTACTCTTTCCACACCACTCAGGAGTCACTGCAAGAAACCTACGACGCGATGTATGCGGCCTACAGTAAAATCTTTAGTCGCATGGGTCTTGATTTCCGCGCCGTTGAGGCAGATACCGGCTCTATCGGCGGTAGTGCATCGCACGAATTCCAGGTGCTGGCTGAAAGCGGTGAAGATGACGTTATTTTCTCTACTGAATCAGACTACGCGGCCAACATCGAAAAAGCTGAAGCCGTAGCCCCTGCGACTCCGCGCGGCCCCGCGACCGAAGCGCTGCGTATTATCGATACGCCAAACGCCAAAACCATCGCCGAGCTGGTTGAGCAATTCCAGCTGCCGGTAGAAAAAACCGTGAAAACGCTGATGGTTCACGCCACCGAAGGCAGCGCTCACGCGCTGGTTGCGCTGTTGGTTCGTGGTGACCACGAGCTGAACGAAATCAAGGCTGAAAAACTGCCGCAGGTTGCTTCACCGCTGACCTTCGCCACCGAAGCCGAAATTCGTGCGCTGGTTAACGCCGGTCCAGGCTCGCTTGGCCCAATCAATCTGGTGATGCCTGTCGTGGTTGACCGCACCGTTGCCGCCATGAGCGACTTCAGCGCTGGTGCCAATATTGACGGTAAGCACTACTTCGGCATTAACTGGGAGCGCGACCTTGCACTGCCTGAAGTGGCTGACCTGCGCAACGTGGTCGAAGGTGATGCAAGCCCAGACGGCAAAGGGACGCTGCTTATCAAGCGCGGTATCGAAGTGGGTCATATCTTCCAACTGGGCACCAAGTACTCGGAAGCCATGAAGGCCACCGTACAGGGCGAAGACGGTAAGAATCAGCTGATGACCATGGGCTGTTACGGTATTGGTGTAACGCGCGTGGTTGCCGCCGCGATTGAACAGAATCACGACGGTCGCGGCATTATCTGGCCAGACGCCATTGCGCCTTTCCAGGTGGCTATTCTGCCTATGAACATGAACAAGTCATTTCGCGTGAAAGACGCCGCCGAAGCGCTTTATCAGACTCTGCGTGCCAAAGGCATTGACGTTATTCTTGACGACCGTAAAGAGCGTCCGGGCGTGATGTTTGCCGACATGGAGCTGATTGGCGTTCCGCATCAGGTGGTGATCGGCGAGCGCAATCTCGACGCAGAAGAGCTTGAATATAAAAACCGCCGCAGCGGTGAAAAGCAGATGATTAAGCAAAGCGATATCGTTGAATATCTGCTGAGCCAGATCCCACGCTAACAAAAAAGGCCAGCGCGTAACTCGCTGGCCTTTTTATTGATTGTCGTTCTATAAAAACGCCCGCCTTTGCATACTGCATCGGCGGGCGTTTTATTTTGATCTCGGAACTTATTGGCAGTTTTTACCGGGATCCAGACTGATGTTGCTGTCGGCGACCAGCAGCTTATGACCGCGGCCGTCATCACCGCCCGGCTCAACCTGGAAGTGCCCGTCCATTGAGACAAACACCAGCTGGTCCGGTGAGTGAGGCATATTCATATAGGCCTTGTGCAGCATACTGCTGGTTGCCATTGGAATGACTTTCCCAGTAGTACAGTCGGTGAACACCACGTTATCGGCCTGATATCGCACCATACCGCTCAGCGGCATCGGCGTTTCTGGCATACGTTGTTCGGCCGGTTGCAACTGATAATGCATGGCGAGATGCGGCGTTTTCGATTGGATAGGATCGCCGTGAATATCCAGCATCTCAAGGTTATCCCCCACCGGACGGAAATAACGCTTCTCTCCGTTGGCTTCGGTTAACACCAGTTTGTCGGCAGTTCGCGCCCATTTTCCGTACTGTGCGAAGGCCTGATCCTCTTTTGGCTTAACCTGGTAAACTTCTCGCAGAATATAGGTTCCATCCTGTTGTAAAAACAGCGAGGTTTCAATTCCACTGCAGTCAGCGCAAGGCAGCACGCCTTTATAGCTCTGCTGCATCGCCTCGAAAGGCTGTTCTTGCGCAAAAATCTTGTTATGACATCCGAATAGCGATAACAGGCTGAAGGTCAGCCCCACAGTAATCATTATTTTTTTCACAGTTTTCTCCCACTGCGTTTTGATCTTTATATCGCCCTTTCTACCTTGATTAAACGGGCAGAACTAACGAATTTTGCTTCTCAGCGCTTTTGTGGCACCTTTGCGCACTTTACTTTCGACACGACGAATTTTAGACCCTCGCGTGGGTTTAGTCGCGCGCCGCGGCTTTTCTACCACCATTGCCTGACTAATTAGGGTGGATAACCGGGCTAATGCCGCCTCACGATTCTGTTCCTGACTGCGGTATTCCTGCGCCTTAATTATCACAATACCTTCTGCAGTAATTAAATGATGCTTAAACGCTAATAAACGTAGCTGGTAATACTCAGGCAGGCTCGACGCTTTAATATCAAAACGCAGGTGAATAGCGCTAGAGGTTTTATTAACATTTTGACCACCGTTCCCCTGTGCGCGTATAGCGGTGAGTTCAATTTCACCGTCGGGAATTTCGAGCCTGCCGGATAAAATTAACACCTTACTGCACCGCCTGCTTCCAGTTACCGTCTTTCCACTCCTCGAAGTGAATCTCTACGTTGTTCTGGGCATCGGAAAGCCAGATGGCATCGTCTTGCAGGGTTGCCTGCAACACCATATTACGTTGGCAAAAGGACACCAGCTGCGCCAAGAGTTCATCGTCGATGTAACGAACGCTCAGGTTGGAAAATTGGCTGACTTTATTTTGCACCTGGGACCACCAAACCTTGGCAGCTCGCTCACCATACGCGTAAAGCACCACAGTGCGCGACTGGTTACAGGCTTTTTTCAGACGCTTCTCATCCGGCAGACCCAACTCGACCCACAGCTCAATGCCGCTGTGATCGTTTTTGCGCCAGATTTCAGGCTCGTCTTCGGCACTCAGGCCGCGGGTAAAACTCAAACGTTCGTCGGCGTGGCAAATCCAGGCAAGTAGACGGAGCATCATACGCTGCTCGGTTTCCGACGGGTGCTGGGCCAGCGTGAGGTTGGCATCGTAGAAAAAATTGCGATCCATATCGGCAATATTGACTGCGGCTTTATAAATTGTTGCTTTTAACGCCATGGGAAACCTCTAAGTAATGGACGCACATTGTACTTGATATCAACATAATATAAAGCTTGGTGCCCAACCTGATAACTCACGCCGCTCTGTGCTATAGTCGTTTAATAACGGAAGTTTATCTTTTCCCAGTTAAAAGGTTTTAGCTTACTGTGGGAGAGTGAAAGAGTTTGTTCGAAAAGTTGCGTAAAGAGCCATTTCGAACAAGCTCTAGAGGAGGACCTATGCAACAATACTCTGAATTAGTACGCCGAAAGTATGCGGAGATCGGCAGTGGCGATCTCGGTTATGTGCCCGATGCATTGGGCTGTGTGCTAAAGGCATTAGACGACGTTGCGGCAAATGCCGAACTTCCGTCTTCCGTTCGAGAACAGGCGGCTTATGCCGCCGCTAACTTACTGGTGAGCGATTATGTCGATTAATGATGAGTACCAACCCATCAATTGCGATGATTACGATAATCTTGAGCTTGCCTGTCAGGACCATTTGGTTCTGACGCTGAAAATGCGTAATGGGGAGCTTGTCGAAGCCAAGGCCAAAGATCTGTTGATGCGGAAAAAAGTGGAATATCTGATTGTTGACTCGGATGGGCAACAGTTGGAATTCAGGCTTGACCACATAGAGAGCTTCAGTAATCCCAAAATTGGCACTGTGGTTGTGAGTGTAGAGTAGCTTCTACGGTCATCACCAAACGAAAAAACGTTGACGGGCAATCTTGAGATTGCCCGTTTTTCTTTGCAGATTATCCTCTAAGCCACCTTATGCATTTTAAGGCTTTTGAGCCGCATAGTATGCCGCCAAGTCATCGATATCCTGCTTTGAAAGCGCTGAGGTAAACGCCTGCATAATGCCGGCCTGCCCACCCGTCCTGCTCCCTTTCTTATAATCCTGCAATGCCAACGCCAGATAAGCTTCATTTTGTCCGGCAAGATTTGGATAAAGCGTGTTGCTGGCTTTGCCCGTCGCACCATGGCAGGCGGCACAGCTGGCAGACTTCGCTTGACCGTTGGCGATATTTCCCTCAGCCATCGCCGGCAAAGTGATACTCATCCACGCCAGAGCCAAGCCCAGTGCGCTTTTCTTTATAACATGCATCATTGCTCCCAAACCGGTTCAACCCGGCGGTAAAGTTATTCGCTTTCTGTTTTCCAAAGCAGCGTCCAGCTAGCCTCTTGTGGGCCTTGGGTCAGCGCTTCGTGGGTAATGAATAGACCAGCCGCCGCAATCGGTTTTTCATTGTAAAAAATCAGCGGAATACGCTCTCGTTCCCAAGGGGGGACGTTTAGCTCCTGCCACAGTTTTTTTATTTGCCGCGAACGGTCGCGGCCAACGATGTGCAGATCCCCGCTGGCGTGAAATCTCACACTCAGCGTCTCGTTAGCGTACGGTTTACGTACCCACTGCCCCTGCTGCGCCGAATTGTCAAGGGTAAGTGTTCCCAGACCATCAGGCAGATTCAATGGTTTATCCCCCGCCCAGTCGAGCACCGTTTCTTTAAGCGACTGCATCGGCCTTAACACGTACAACCGTTGACGAAAACGCCTGATGCTGTTTTCACCGAGGCGCAACTGCGGTCCGGCATCTTCCCGGCTAGTCGCCACTTCATCCCAGATACGCTGTAACTGATCGCGGGCGGGCATCTTAGCACCTTGCGTGGCCAACCAGCGGCGGATCAAGGCAAAGCGGCGCGGCAGAGAAAGCGGCTGCAATCCGGCAATCGACAGGCTGCCTTTTTCATCAATAAGCTGCTCAAGCTCTTCCTGCAACAGTTCGTCGAGTAAAGACTCCTGTTCGGCGCACAGGCTGGCGCTGCGGGCAGTCGCGGCGACGAAATGCGGCCAGCGCTGATAAAGTAACGGCAGCACCTCAAGGCGTAAAAAATTGCGATCGAAACGCGAGTTCTGATTGCTGTCATCTTCAACCCAGTCAAGCTGATGCAGGCGCGCATAGTCTTCAAGCTTTTCGCGCTCAACGTAAAGCAACGGTCTCAACAGCGGGTGAGCGCCAAGCATCGCACTGGCGCTCATTGACGATAATCCTGCAGGCCCGCTGCCGCGCTTTAACGCCAGCAAAAAAGTCTCACACTGATCGTTAAGGTGTTGAGCCGTAAGCAGCGTTTCACCCGCCTGCAAATTGCCGTCGAGTGCCTGATAGCGAGCGCCGCGCGCTGCCGCTTCGACTCCCCCGGCGCGAGCATCGACGGTCACGCTGAGTGCTAAAAAATCGACCTGCCAACACTCACACTGTTCACGACAGCTTTCAGTCCACCGCTGCGCGTGAGCACTTAAACCATGATTAACATGCACTGCGCGAAGCTGCAGATGCGGCATTGAGCTGGCCCTAAGCTGAACCAGCGCGTGCAGCAACACCGTGGAGTCCAGCCCCCCGCTAAAGGCAACACACAGGCGATTTTTATCGCCCAAAAGTTGGGTCAGGTGGTCAAGCAGCATCAATATTTTCCACTATGCAAAGTCGATACATCGTCTTTAGTCAGACTCATAAAGCTCTAAAGGCAAATTATCCGGGTCAGAAAAGAAGGTAAATTTCTTGCCGGTATACTCATCAATGCGCACCGGCTCGCACTCAACACCCGCAGCGGTAAGATGCGCTACAGAGGCCTCAATATCATTGACGCTGAAAGCAAGATGACGCAAGCCGCAGGCTTCAGGGCGGCTCACCCGCTCGGGCACAGACGGAAAGCTGAAAAGCTCAATCTGATACAGTCCGTTCAACGCCAGGTTCCCCATCCACGAGTCACGCGCCTCGCGATAAACCTCACCCAGTAGTTCAAAGCCCAGCACGCCGCAG
The DNA here is from genome assembly GCF_009208105.1 of Rouxiella sp. S1S-2. Taxonomy (NCBI): domain Bacteria; kingdom Pseudomonadati; phylum Pseudomonadota; class Gammaproteobacteria; order Enterobacterales; family Yersiniaceae; genus Rouxiella; species Rouxiella sp. S1S-2. The sequence continues at coordinate 1,247,799 of NZ_WFKL01000001.1, read as the reverse complement.
TAGAATTTTTTACTGACTTCATAATCGCTGGCAATAATCGCGATGTGGTGGATTTGTCGTAAATTAAGCATTGAGCACCTCTGTTTTAAGCACTTTGACTAAATATCTCCCGTCTTCGGTCAGTTTCGCTCCGTGTATATCCGTTTCAAAACCCGGAAAATGCTCGCCAATCGAGCAAAGCATCAGCAGGAAATCAAGTACGGCGCGGCTCTCCTGGGTGATCATCTCACCCGGCATCACCACCGGAACGCCCGGAGGATAAGGAAGGATCATATTCGCTGCCACTTTGCCGACCAGTTGATCGATTTCACACTCTTCAATGTTTCCGCGCACCTGATGCTGGAACATCTCATAAGGGGTCATTTTCATTTCAGGCAAGACGTCGAACGCCTTGAGCATCAACGAAGGGAGGTCGTGATGCACGATGAGCCTGTGGATCCCCTGCGCCAAATCTTGAATGCGCATATGGCGATAGAAATCAGGGTCTTCGGCGTAAAGATCCGGCAGCATATTCTTCACCCGCAGATTAAGATCATAGGCACGTTTGAAATCGGTCAGACCACGCATCAGGCTCATCGATTTAGTTTTATCGATGCCAATGCTAAACAGGAACAGCAAATTATAAGGACCCGTTTTCTCAACCACTACGCCACGCTCATCAAGAAACTTGGCCACCAATGCAGCAGGAATACCCTCTCTCTCAAGCTTGCCGGTTTCGTCCATTCCCGGCGTCAAGATGGTCACCTTGATAGGGTCAAGGTACATGTGGTCAGTGTCGGCGTTGGCAAAGCCGTGCCAGTTGTCGTCTGGATTAAGCGGCCAGCACTGCGCTTCGTCAATGTCTTCTGGCTGCCATACGTCGTAAAACCAGCCGTCAGTTTCTTCGCGCAGTCGCTGGATCTCTTTACGAAAATGCAGCGCCCTCTCCACGGAGCGATTGATCAGTCTGCGCCCCGGATTGCCGCGCAGCATCGCCGCAGCCGTTTCCGCCGATGCAACAATGCCGTAGTTGGGTGAGGTGGTGGTGTGCATCATGTAGGCCTCATTAAAGGTGCTTTCGTTGTAATCACCTTTGATGTGGATCATCGATGCCTGCGAGAAGGCCGCCAGCAGTTTATGGGTAGACTGCGTTTCATAGATAACTTTACCCGCGATGCGATCACCACTCATGCCGCTTTTGCCATCATAAATCGGGTGAAAGTTGGTGTAAGGCACCCATGCCGAATCAAAATGAATCGACGCAACATCAAGAGTTTTTTTAATATAATCAGTATTGTACAGCAGGCCGTCGTAGGTTGAATTGGTGATAACCGCATGCACCGGCCAAGTGGCATTTTCAGTTTGTGCCACTTTGGCAGCAATACTGTCGCGGGTAAACTCACGCTGTGGAATACCGCCCAGAATTCCGTAGGCATTACGCAGCGGGCGCAGGTAAATGGGCACAATATTGGTCATCATCATAAGATGTGCCAACGACTTATGGCAGTTGCGGTCAATCAGGACGGTACTGCCGGCGGGGGCTGAATACATCCCGACAATTTTGTTCGCAGTCGACGTGCCGTTGGTGACGATATAGCTTTGCTCGGCACCAAAGGTGCGAGCGATATACTCTTCAGCCTCAAGATGTGGGCCAGTATGGTCGAGCAGCGAACCCAGCTCGGTAACCGAAATAGACACATCGGCCTTTAACGTTTTGGCACCAAAAAAGTCATAAAACAGCGTGCCGACCGGACTTTTCAGAAATGCGGTTCCTGCCATGTGCCCCGGTGTGCAGAAAGTATACTTACCTTCTTCAACATAGTTAAAAAGCGCCTTGGTCAGCGGCGGCGTAATCTGATCAATATATTCATCGGTGTACTGACGAATTCGCTTGGCAATGTCATCGGATGCGTTCAGCGCATACTCAAAGAAATACAACACCATACGCATGTCATGCACACTGACATCCAGGGTGGAATGGGTATTAATAAAAGCGTAGAGCGGCAGGTACTCGTTCAGCTCGTTGATTTCCATACACAATTCGGTGCTGTGCAAATCCCAGTCGAAAATCACTCCGCAAATACGCGCATTACTTTCTATCAGCTTCAGCAGGTCGGCTTTGTCACGGGGATAAATAGTTTTAAAACCCGTAACGTTCAGAGCGGCATCCAGCTCGCGGATCGGCTCATCTTTGTAATAAACCCCTTCCGGGCGCATGATGGCGATAATATTCATCTGACAAATCCTTCTGGTTTCCTAAAACACAGGGTATAGACCCGCACTCGCCGAGACAATAAAAAAGGGGCAGTCCAAAGACTGCCCCTTAAATTTTATAACTAAAGTGATCAACAGTAGCCGTAAGTCATCAATCGCTGATAACGACGGTCACGCAGCTCTTCGGTAGACAACGCATCCAAATCGCCCAGATCGGCTTCAAGCTGTGCACGCAGTGAAGCTGCCATTGCAGGAACATCACGATGCGCGCCGCCCAAAGGTTCCGGGATGACGGAGTCGATCAGTTTCAGCTCTTTCAGACGCGGCGCGATAATGCCCATAGCCTCTGCTGCCAACGGCGCTTTGTCTGCACTTTTCCACAAAATGGACGCACAGCCTTCTGGTGAAATCACCGAGTAGGTGCTGTATTGCAGCATGTTAACTTTATCGCCCACGCCAATTGCCAATGCACCACCTGAACCGCCTTCGCCGATAACGGTACAGATAACCGGTACGTTAAGACGAGACATTTCACGCAGGTTGCGTGCGATAGCTTCGGACTGTCCACGCTCTTCCGCGCCCACGCCTGGGTATGCACCCGGGGTGTCGATGAAAGTGATAATAGGCAGTTTGAAGCGCTCGGCCATTTCCATCAGACGCAGTGCCTTACGATAGCCTTCTGGTGCCGGCATACCGAAGTTACGGCGGATCTTCTCTTTGGTTTCACGTCCCTTTTGATGACCAATGATCATCACGGCGCGCTCACCCAAACGGGCAATACCACCAACGATAGCTTTATCGTCAGCATAAGCACGATCACCCGCAAGTTCATCAAAATCAGTAAAGATGTGCTTGATGTAATCAAGGGTGTATGGACGACGCGGATGGCGAGCCAACTGCGCAATCTGCCAGGCACCCAAATCTGAGAAAATTTTACGAGTCAGTTCAACGCTTTTCTCACGCAAGCGCCCTACTTCTTCGTCCAGATTAATATCCAATTTTTCGTCTTGACGACTGACTGCAGTCAGCGAGTCAATTTTCGCTTCCAGCTCCGCAATCGGCTGTTCAAAATCAAGAAAATTCAGACTCATAGCATTCCTATTTTAGTCAAATTCCAATTCAACCTGTTCAGTACCGACCAGAGAACGTAAATCAAGCAGCAGACGATCGGTTGGCGTAACACGCCATGTTGCACCGAATCGTAAACGCGCCCGAGCGTTCTCTCGTTGATAATACAGATGAACTGGTATCGTCCCCGATCGATGAGGTTCCAACGATTCGCGCAGACGGTTCAAAAGCTGGTCATCAATTTGCCTGTCAGTCAGCGATATAGCAAGACCACGAGCGTATTTTTCACGCGCTTCACTGATGTCCATTAAATCACGGGCCATCATTTTAAGCCCGCCGTTGAAGTCATCAAAGCTGACCTGTCCTGTCGCTATCAGGATACGGTCTTTTTCCAACAAATGCTGAAATTTTTCCAAGGCTTCGGTAAACAACATCACTTCGAGACGACCGGAACGGTCATCAAGTGTACAAATACCAATGCGGTTACCCCGCTTGGTCATCATCACCTTCGCAGCAACAACCAATCCCACTGCGATGGTCATTTTTCCCCGATCCGTCGGGTGCATGTCTTTCAGGCGCTGGCCACCGCCATAACGCTCGATTTCTTTCAGATATTGAGTGATCGGATGCCCGGTGAGATAAAGACCCAAGGTTTCACGTTCACCGTCCAACACCTTTTGCTCTTGCCAGGGCGTAACGTTGGAGTAGGACTTCTCTATTTGCTCCGGCTCTTCGGCCAGTACGCCGAACATATCCACCTGGCCAATCGCTTCAGCCTTGGCGTGCTGATCGGCGGCTTTAAGCGCATCACCGAGCGAATGCATCAAAGCGGCGCGATGCGGGCCAAGGCGGTCAAATGCCCCAGACATGATCAACTTTTCTAAAATACGCCGATTGAGCTTTTTGGTGTCAGAACGCGCACAAAGGTCAAATAGCTCTTTAAAGTAGCCGCCTTCGTTTCGTGCTTCAATAATGGCTTCAATCGGGCCTTCGCCCACGCCTTTGATGGCGCCGATGCCGTAAACAATTTCACCGTCGTCGTTGACGTGGAAGTGGTACAACCCGCTGTTGATGTCCGGCGGCAGGATTTTAAGTCCCATGCGCCAGCACTCATCGACCAGCCCGACCACTTTCTCAGTGTTATCCATATCAGCGGTCATTACTGCCGCCATAAACTCGGCCGGGTAGTGCGCCTTGAGCCACAGCGTTTGATAAGAGACCAGTGCATAGGCGGCGGAGTGCGATTTGTTAAAACCATAACCGGCGAATTTTTCTACCAGATCGAAGATTTTAACCGCCAATTCGCCGTCGATGCCACGTGATTTAGCCCCATCTTCAAAGCCGCCGCGCTGCTTGGCCATCTCGACGGGGTTCTTTTTACCCATCGCGCGTCGAAGCATGTCGGCGCCGCCGAGCGAGTAACCGGCCAATACCTGCGCAATCTGCATAACCTGTTCCTGATACAGGATGATGCCGTAGGTTGGCTCCAGAACAGGTTTCAGCGATTCGTGCTGCCACTGAATATCAGGATAGGACAGCTCTTCGCGGCCGTGTTTACGGTCGATAAAGTTGTCTACCATGCCCGACTGCAGCGGTCCCGGACGGAACAGCGCCACCAGTGCAATCATATCTTCAAAGCTGTCGGGTTTAAGGCGTTTAATAAGATCTTTCATGCCGCGGGATTCAAGCTGGAATACCGCCGTGGTCTCCGAGCGCTGCAGCATATCGAAACTTTTTTTATCGTCTAACGGAATGGCTGCGATATCAAGCGGTTCGAGGCCGGTTTTGGCGCGTCGCGCGTTAATCATCACCAGCGCCCAGTCGATGATGGTTAACGTTCGCAGTCCGAGGAAGTCGAACTTGACCAGTCCGGCGTATTCCACGTCGTTTTTATCAAATTGGGTAAGCGGATTATTGCCCTCGGCGTCACAGTAAAGCGGCGCAAAGTCAGTAATTTTAGTCGGGGCGATAACCACCCCACCGGCGTGTTTACCGGCATTACGCGTGACGCCTTCAAGCTTGCGCGCCATGTCTATCAAGGCTCTGACTTCTTCATCAGCCTCGTAGATTTCAGGCAGCTGGGGTTCTGCCGCAAAGGCTTTTTCGAGAGTCATGCCAGGGTCAGGCGGCACCAACTTTGAAATACGATCAACAAAACCGTAGGGGTGACCCAATACCCGGCCCACGTCGCGGATTACCGCTTTCGCCGCCATAGTACCAAAGGTAATGATTTGCGATACCGCCTCGCGGCCATACATTTCAGCCACGTGTTCGATAACCCGATCGCGTTTTTCCATGCAAAAGTCGACGTCAAAGTCGGGCATTGAAACACGTTCGGGGTTAAGGAAGCGTTCGAACAGCAGATCGAATTCCAGCGGATCCAGATCGGTAATTTTTAACGCATAGGCCACCAACGATCCTGCACCAGACCCACGCCCCGGGCCAACCGGTACACCGTTGTCCTTCGACCACTGGATAAACTCCATAACTATCAGGAAGTAACCAGGGAAACCCATCTGGTTGATAACCCCGAGTTCGATATCGAGTCGATCGTCATATTCTGGGCGTTTTTCAGCCCTGAGTGTCGGGTCGGGGAACAGAAACTCAAGACGCTCCTCCAGCCCTTTCTTCGAACAGGCCACCAGGAAGTCTTCGGTCGACATATTACCGGTCGGGAACTGCGGCAGGAAATACTCACCGAGGCGAATGGTCACGTTGCAGCGTTTGGCAATTTCTACGCTATTTTGCAGCGCCTCGGGGATATCGGCAAACAGCTCGCACATCTCCTCTTCACTGCGCATATATTGCTGCGTGGTGTAGTTTCTGGGACGTTTAGGATCGTCGAGCGTGAATCCGTCGTGGATAGCGACGCGAATTTCATGCGCGTCAAAGTCCCCTTCAACCAGGAAACGGACATCATTGGTCGCCACTACCGGTAATCCGCTTTCGCCTGCCAATGCAATGGCCGCATGCAGGTAATTCTCTTCGTCTGGGCGACCAGTGCGGATCAGTTCCAGATAGTAACGATTGGGGAAATATTGCTGATAAAACTCAACGCACTGTTCAACCTGCGGCTGATTGGAGCGCATGAGGAATTTACCAATGTCGCCGTGACGTGCGCCCGAAAGCAGCAGCAACCCTTCGTTAAGTTCTGCCAGCCACTCGCGTTCGATAATAGGACCGGCTGCGCCATAGCCACGCTGGTAGGCTTTCGAAATCAACAATGTCAGGTTTTGATAGCCCTGATTGCTAGTCGCCAACACGGTTAACTGCGCCAGCTCATCGCCCAACATCTCGCTGTGCACGTTGAAATCTGCGCCGATCAGCGGCTTGATGCCGGCACCGTGCGCCGAACCATAAAACTTGACCAAACCGCAAAGGTTGGTGAAATCTGTGATAGCCATCGCAGGCATGCCGAGGGCAGCCGCTCGTTTCACCAATGGGCCAACTTTGGCTAATCCATCAACCATGGAGTAGTCACTGTGTACGCGCAGATGAATAAAACGAGGTTCAGCCATATTCAGATACCAGAATTAGGAGAGTTGCGGTTAAAAAACGAAATAATAGGTGCTCTCTGCCGTACGCCATTAACGCGAAAGCGACACGTCTTCAAGGGCGCGTCTGACGGGAGCGAAGCTGCGCCTATGGTGCGCCGTTGCGCCAAGACGTGCAAGCTGCTCTAAATGCGCGGCGGTAGGATAGCCTTTGTGCTTGGCAAAGCCGTACTCTGGAAATGCCCTATCAAGCTCAACCATTTCGCGGTCTCGCGTCACCTTAGCCAATATTGACGCCGCACTGATTTCTGCAACGCGACTGTCACCCTTTACGACCGCCAATGAAGACATTGGCAACACGGGACATCGATTACCGTCTATCAGCACAAAATCGGGAACCACCGCCAGCCCGGCAACGGCCCTTTGCATCGCCAGCATGGTGGCGTGCAAAATATTCAGCTGGTCAATTTCCGCAGGTTCCGCGCGCCCAAGACTCCAGGCCAGCGCTTTTTCTTTTATCTCTTGGTACAAATACTCACGCCGTTTTTCGCTGAGCTTTTTGGAATCAGCCAGACCGGCAATCGGCCTCGCGGGGTCAAGGATAACCGCCGCAGTCACTACCGCCCCCACTAACGGGCCACGACCCACCTCATCCACACCGGCAATAAAATTCGCCTGAGGATAGACAAAAATCTCACTCATTTTCTTGCTAACTCCATCACTGCCTGCGCGGCCTGTTCATCGGCGTCACGTCGAATACTTTCATGCAGCGTGAGGAAGGTTTCTTTCAACCGGTGACTGGTTTCTCCGCCCGCCAACAGCGGCAACAGGGCGGCAGCAAGCTTATCAGGCACGCACTCTTCCTGAAGCAGTTCGGTGACAATCTCACGCCCTGCCAGCAGGTTAGGCAAAGAAACATACGGCGTTTTCACCAGTCGTTTAGCCAACCAGAAGGTAAACGGCTTCATGCGATATCCCACGACCATCGGGCATTTTGCCAGCATGCACTCTAACGCGGCAGTGCCCGAGGCCAGCAGTGCGGCATCGCTCGCAATCATCGCATCACGAGCCTGACCGTCGAGCAGGTGCGCCGGCAGGTCGGGGGCAATGTCAGCCTTGATGCGTTCGAACTGTTCGCGACGTTTGGCATTAACCAACGGAACGACGATGTGCAAATCTGGATAACGCTCGCGAAGCAGCAGCGCGGTCTTTAAAAAATCCGCGCTGAGCATTTCAACTTCCGCGTTACGACTGCCTGGCAGCAAAGCCAGGCAGTGTACGTCAAGAGGAATGCCCAATGTTGCTCGTGCCAGTGCTTTGTCAGGGTCCAGCGGCATTGAATCCGCCATGGTATGACCGATAAAGCGGCAAGGGACGTTAAATTTGTCATAAAACGCTTTTTCAAAAGGCAGGAAAGCCAACACCATGTCTGTCGCTTTTCCAATTTTGAAAACACGTTTTTGTCGCCAGGCCCAAACCGACGGACTGACATAATGAATAGTGCGAATACCGTGCTTTTTAAGACGGCCTTCGAGAGTGATGTTAAAATCCGGCGCGTCTATGCCAACAAAGACGTCGGGTTTCAACTCGGTAAAGCGTTGAGTTAGCTCTTTGCGTATTTTTAACAGGCGTGGCAAACGCTCTAGCACTTCTACCACGCCCATTACTGCCAGCTCTTCCATTTCGAACCAGGCTTCACATCCTTCTGCCTGCATCAGAGGTCCTGCGACCCCCACAAACCGTGCATCAGGATAGTGGCCTTTCAGTGCCCGGATCAAACCCGCGCCTAAAATATCGCCGGATGTTTCACCGGCAACCAGGCCGATTGTCAGAACGGGCTTTTCCATTGTTTTATTAAATCCAGTTGAGCTGCTAAATCAGCAAATCTTATTCGCCAGGGCCGGTTAACGATGGCCTATTAACGAATAATGCCGCGCGTTGAACGAGCAAAAAAATCGCTGAATGGCTTCACTGCTGGGAACTCGGCAGCAATAGCGGCAATCTCAGGCTGCGACTCTTCCAGTGTTTTACCACTGCGATACAACACTTTATAAGCATTGCGGATCGCATGAAGAGAAGGCTTATCGAAACCACGACGTTTTAGCCCTTCGATATTAATACCAAACGGCGTGGCGTGATTTCCCTGAGCGATAACAAAAGGAGGAACGTCCTGCGCAACGCCGGAGCAACCGCCGACCATAACGTGGGCACCGATAATGCACCACTGGTGCACTGCCGTCATACCACCGATAATGGCAAAATCGTCAACCTGAACGTGACCGCCCAACGTGGCATTGTTGGCAAGAATACAGCGATTACCAACCACGCAGTCATGAGCAATATGAGCATTCACCATCAGCAGGTTGTCGTTACCCACCTTAGTCAGCTCGCCGCCTTGAACGGTACCACGGTGAATGGTCACGCTCTCACGAATATTGTTGCGATCGCCCACTTCTACACGCGTTGGCTCACCGGCATATTTCAGGTCCTGGTTAATTTCACCAATGGAAACGAACTGAAAAATACGGTTTTCACGACCAATTTTGGTCACGCCATTGACTACTACGTGAGACTTGAGCTCGGTGCCTTCGCCAATTTCGACCTGAGAGCCGATATAGCAAAAAGGTCCGATATGAACACCGGCACCAATAACGGCACCCTCTTCAACAACGGCGCTAGGGTGAATAAAGGCGGTTTTATCAATCACGGATTATTTCTCCTGACTACGGGCGCACATCATCTGGGCTTCACATACTACCTGGCCATCGACTTTAGCTACGCCAGTGAACCAAGTCACACCGCGGCGAGTTTTCAAAAACTCAACGTCCAAAACCATGGTATCACCTGGAACCACTGGTTTTTTAAAGCGTGCGCTGTCAATGCCAGCAAAGTAGTAAAGCTCGCCTGGCTCAAGTTTACCGACGCTTTTAAACGCCAACAGACCGGTAGCCTGCGCCATGGCTTCGAGGATCAGAACGCCAGGGAAGATTGGCTTGCTCGGGAAATGTCCCTGGAAACAAGGCTCATTGAAAGAAACATTTTTAATCGCACGCAGCGTTTTATGTGGGGTGTATTCGACAACGCGGTCAACCAGCAAAAACGGAAAACGGTGCGGCAGCAGCTCAAGTATTTCTCCAATACCAAAACCTTCTACGCTAACTTCTTCTTGAGAGTGATCGTTGTGAGTAGGAGTGCTCAAAATACTCGTCCTGTCTAAAATTACTGATATCATCAATAGCACGGCCTGCGTGCCCCTCAAAGAAGGACATTGTGCAGGCCGCAAATAGGGACTAAGAATCGAAAAGACAATGAAGTATAGAACAAAATCATTATCTTACTTATTGATTTTTAGTTGTAAGTTGTTGGTGAATTAGTCTTCTTCGATTTTACGCTCTACCGCTTTTAAGCGCTTATTCATCTCATCGATATTCAAAACCAACGCGGCAGTCTTACGCCAAACTTTATTCGGCTGAAGCGGAATGCCGGAGGAGTATACCCCAGGTTCGGTAATTGGTCGCATGACCATTCCCATTCCAGTGACGACGGCCTTATCACAAATTTCCATATGGCCGTTAATAACGCTGGCACCGCCAATCTGGCAATAACGCCCAATTTTCAGACTGCCCGCCATAATAACGCCACCTGCAACCGCCGTATTGTCTCCAATCACGACGTTGTGTGCAATCTGACATTGATTATCAATGATAACACCGTTACCAATTTGAGTGTCGTCAAGCGCGCCACGGTCGATGGTAGTACAGGCACCAATCTCGACAGAGTCGCCGATAATTACCGTACCTAACTGAGGGATTTTGACCCAATTTCCGCGATCGTTCGCGTAACCGAAGCCATCTGCACCGATAACCGTGCCAGACTGAATCAGACAGTTCTGACCAATTTCCACGCGATGATAGATAGAAACATTGGCCCAAATGCGTGTTCCAGCACCAATTTTAGCCTGTTTACCGATGAAACAACCTGCACCGATAATGACGCCATCACCGAGTTCAACACCCGATTCAATCACCGCATTCGCACCTACAGACACCTTGTCACCGAGTTTTGCTTCGGGAGAAATAACGGCGCTTGGGGCAATATCTTGAGCTGGCGCAGGCGTGGTATCAAGAATTTGAGCCATGCGTGCGTAGGTCAGATACGGGTTTTTAACCACTAATGCCGCACTTTGGCAAAATGGCAGATCCGCTTCCGTCAACACTACAGCCCCTGCATTGCAGGAAGCCAACTGTTCACGGTAACGGCTGTTTGATAAAAACGTGATTTGCTCAGAGTGTGCGGAATGCATTGAAGCAATGCCGGTGATGGCAAGAGAGCCATCACCGTGCAATTGTGCATCCAACTGCTGTGCGAGATCAGCCAGTCGAATTGAAGCCATGCTTATTTAACCTGTTTCAACACTTCGTCAGTGATGTCTTTTGCGTCGTTAGAAGCATAAGCCAGAGCGTTGGCGTCGATAACGATATCCAGACCATCTTTAGCTGCTACAGTTTTCACTGCGTCCTGGATGCGGCCCAGGATTTTGTTGCGCTCTTCTGCTTGACGTTTACGATTGTCATTGTCAAAAGCCTGAGCTTTTGCAGAGAAATCTTCACGGTTAGCCATAACTTGTTTTTCAAGTTTAGCGCGGTCAGCTGCTTTCATAGAACCGGCATTACGTTGCAGGTTTTGCATCTGAGACTGCAGAGCAGTTTCTTGAGCTTGCAGCGCAGTTGCGCGGCCTTTAAATTCGTTTTCCAGCTGTTTAGCAACAGCATCACGAGCAGGCATTTGTTGGAAAACTTGCTGAACGTTTACAACACCAATTTTGTCAGCAGCCTGAACGCTAGCTGAAGCAGCCATAACTAATCCGAGGCCTGCGGCGTATAACCACTTTTTCACTATAAACTCCTTCCATCACCCGTTTGTGCCACGAGGCACAGTAAATTACGCATAAGGCCTGAGAATATGACTATCACTCAGGCCTTTGCGATTCTGCTGATAAGGCTCAGTTGCGGTAACAGATTACCACGTTTTACCAATGTTAAACTGGAACTGTTCTGCCTTGTCACCATCGTATTTCTTGACAGGTTGCGCATAAGAGAATGACAGAGGTCCCAAAGGAGACTGCCACTGCAATGCCACACCGGAAGAAACACGGATATTGCCTGGTTTGCTGTAATCAGGAACGCCGGCAGCAATAGTCTCTGCGGTGTTGTCCCAATTGGTATCCCACACGGTACCGCCGTCTACGAATACAGAGGTACGCAGTGAGTTAGCGTATTTATCACCGACAAACGGCGTTGGAACGATAAGCTCGGCGCTAAGCAGCCCCATCGCATTACCTCCCACTGCATCGTCGGAGTTATCGATTGGGCAACCTTTATAAGAAGTCGCACCCGTCGGACAGTTGTAGTAAGCGGCTTTAGGACCAATGGTGTTCGACTGGAAACCACGTACGCTGCTTGAACCACCGGCATAGAAGTTGTCATAGAACGGCACTTCTTTACCGCCCAGGCCGTCGGCATAACCGGCGCGAGCACGTCCCATCAACACCCAGTTATGGCTCTCGGACAGAGGCAGATAGCTGGTTGCATCGAAGGTGATTTTATAATATTCGTTGGTCGAGCCCGGCACGGTCACTTTACCGCTCAGGCTGGCCTTGCTACCCGCAGTCGGGAAGAAGCCACGGTCCAGATTATTATAACCCCAGCCTAACGTCAGGAAGAAGTCATCGGCGCTGAAGGTTGCGTCCGAGGTATTCTCACCTGCAACCACGCTTGGATCTTTGCCCACGCTGTTCAGGTAACGGAACATTGATACCTGCGGCTCCATGTTCGACAAGTCATTATGAACATAGTCGAGCCCCAGACGCAGTGAGTTATTTTCGTTAACCGGGAAGCCCAGGTTGCCGCCAATACCATAACTTTTATTGGTATATTCAGACAGGTCAGCATTATCTGCTTTAAAGTCGTTATAGAACACACGACCGCCCAGACTCACGCCATCAACCGTAAAGTACGGGTTGGTAACAGTCAGTTCGGTATAGGTCTGGTAGTCATTTTTGGTACCCGTGATGCCAGCCTGGTAACCGGTACCTAACCAGTTATCCTGCTGAACGCCTACGGTAAAGCTGACGCCACTCTCTGAACCATAACCCACGCCAAAGTTAAAGGTACCGGTGTTACGTTCCTTAACTTTGTAGACCACGTCAACCTGATCCGTTGTACCTGGTACACGCTGAGTTTCAACATCAACCGTGTCAAAATAACCAAGGCGGTTCAAACGCTCTTTGCCTTTATCGACCAGATCACTGCCGAGCCATGTTCCTTCCATCTGGCGCATTTCACGACGCAGCACGGTATCTTTGCTGGTGTCGTTGCCTTCGAATCGAACGTGACGAACGTAGTAACGGTTCCCGGCATCGACGCTGACGTGCAGAATAACGGTTTTATCTTTGTCGTTAACTTCCGGCTGTGTGGTCACAGTCGGGTAGGCATAGCCATAACGACCCAACATCGCTTTGATGTCGTTTTCAATTTTGGTAACTTTGGCGCCGCTGTAAAGCTCACCCTTGCTGATTTTGCTCAGGCTTTCGACTTCAGCCGAGTGACCCTGCATGTTACCGGCAACTTGCACACCCGTGACTTTATACTGGTCGCCTTCGTGGATATTCAGGGTGATGTAAATCCCCTTTTTGTCCGGCGTCAGGCTGACCTGAGTAGAGTCGATGTTAAAACGTGCATAACCGCGGTCCAGGTAGTAGCTGCGCAGCGTTTCCAGATCTCCGGAAAGTTTCTGCTTCTGGTATTTACGATCCCCAATAACGTTCCACCACGGCACTTCGTCGCGCAGCTGAAACTGAGAAACTAATTGATCGGTGCTGAAAGCGTGATTACCCACGATGTTAATCTGCTGAATTTGTGCAGAGACACCTTCGGTAAAGACCAGTTTCAAGTCTACGCGGTTGCGGGGTAACGGCGTAACAACGGCTTTTACTGACGCGCTGTATTTACCCACGCTGTAGTAGAAGTCTTCCAGACCTTTTTCGATGCTGGAAATTGTTGTACGGTCAAGCGCTTCGCCAACCCTGACGCCAGAGGCTTCAAGGTTTTGTTTCAGCATGTCATCTTTCACGGCTTTGTTGCCGGAGAAGGTGATGCTGGCGATTGTTGGGCGCTCCTTGACTTGAACAATCAGTGAATCGCCATCGCGCAGGACGCGAACGTCCTCAAAGTTGCCTGTGGCAAACAATGCACGAATGGTATTACTGATATCATCGTCGGTAACTGTATCCCCTACGCGAACCGGCATATTGAGTAACGCCGCACCGACGGCAACGCGCTGTAGGCCTTCGAAATGAATATCCTTCACTACGAATCCATCTGCACCGTATACGGTTGCGCTGCCAAACAGCAGCGACGCTATGAGCAACTTTTTGATCGCCATCGTTGTTATGCGTCTTCCTAACCTAATCTCCGCCTTAAAGACGGGAGAAATCATTGAAAAGTGCAAGCCCCATCAACAGCATCAGCAAAACAGAGCCAATGCGGTAACTGAAGTCCTGAACTCGCTCGGAAACTGGCCCACCCTTGAGCTTTTCTATTGCCAAAAACAACAGGTGACCACCATCTAACACCGGCAACGGGAACAGATTGATAATACCGAGATTGACACTGATCAGTGCCAAAAACATCAGGTAGTATATTAATCCGTACTCAGCTGACATACCTGCGCCCTGTGCGATGGAAATAGGGCCACTCAGGTTGTTCAGCTTCACATCACCGGTTATTAACTTGCCCAGCATATTGACCGTTAATTTCATCAGTTGCCAGGTTTTATCCCCAGCCTGATAAAACGCCACAAACGGTCCATACTGGCGAATCGTTTTGTACTCGTCAGGCAGCGGGATAATTTTAGGCACTACGCCGGCAAAACCCTGCGCCTGCCCTTTTCCCACTGATTTAGTGTCCGGTATCAGCGTTAAGTTCAAAGGCTGACCGTTACGCTCAACTTCCAACGCCATCGGCTTGCCCGGATTATCGCGTACCTGAATCGCAAAAGCTTGCCAACTTACTAAAACCTGACCATCAACTTTAACTATCCTGTCGCCCGCTTGCAAACCGGCCTTCAGGGCGGCGGAGTCTGCCTGAATTTGAGCCAGAACAGTTTCTATCTGCGGCCCGCGAGGGATAATCCCCAACGCGACGACAGGATCCTGTTTTTCCGGGTCAAAATGCCAGGCCTTAAGATCAAGCTGCTTTTCGGTAACCTGATTGGAGCCAAAAGGAGCAAAACCGATGGTCGTTTTTGCATCGCCAATTTCGCCAATCAATGCCATGCGAACTGAATCCCAATCAGGCGTTTCGATACCGGCAACAGACTTAAGTTCCATTCCTGGTAAAATATTGACTTGAGAAGCAACGGATTGCGGGGTGATTTCGCCGACTACGGGACGCACGCTTGGCACGCCAATGATGAACACCAGCCAGTAGGCAAAAACGGCAAAGATGAAATTAGCAATAGGTCCCGCGCTAATGATTGCCGCTCGCTGCAAGACTGTTTTGTTATTGAAGGATTGATGGCGCAGTTCAGGGGCGACGGCTTCAACACGCTCGTCGAGCATTTTGACGTAACCGCCCAGAGGAATAAGGGCGAGCACGTATTCGGTTCCCCGTTTGTCGGTGCGGCGCAACAGCGCACGTCCAAAACCGACAGAGAAACGTTCAACGTGAACGCCGCAGCGACGAGCAACCCAGAAATGGCCAAATTCGTGCACGGTGATAAGCACCCCCAATGCAACAATAAAGGCGGCCAGGCTCCAGAGTATGTTCATCATAATCCTAACAATTCCTTAAAAACTGCCGCCGGCAGAAAGGTTAATACACTAACAGCATGAGGCAGGCAAACACCGGCACCGCAGCAGTAAGGCTGTCGATACGGTCCATAATTCCACCGTGACCGGGTATTAAATTACCACTGTCTTTAATTCCGGCTTCACGCTTGAACATGCTTTCGGTCAAATCACCGAGTACAGAGGCCAGCGCGGCAATAATAGAACAAATCAACAGGGTTGAAGGAACAACGTCTAAGGGCGCATAGCGACCGAACAGCCATGATATCAGGGCCGAGGTTAACAGACCGCCAACCAGACCTTCCCAGGTTTTTCCTGGAGAGACTTTAGGAGCGAGCTTGTGTTTACCAAACAGTTTTCCAAACAGGTAGGCACCTGAGTCAGCACCCCAAACCAGCAGCATGACATACAGTAGCCACCAGGCGCCGTTGTAATGGTTTTCTGCATAGCCATAAAGACGCAGTGACAGCATACCCCAGAAGAAAGGAACAATGGTTAGTAAACCAAATATCAGCCTCAGCGTCCGTGAGTTACGCCATAGCGCCGCAGAGCTGGGATAAGCAACAACCAGCACAAATGCCGCAATCCACCAGGCCAGTGAGAACCAAAGGGACCCATTAACGAGCGCAAGGTGATCCAACTGTTGATAGGCAGGCAGGCTCCACATCATCGCGGTAAGCAGTAAACCGCAAAGAATGGCCAACCACAAGCGCTGTGAACGTGATGCAAATCCTGAAAATTGCCCCCATTCCCACGCGGCCAGCATGCAGACAACGATGTTAACAACGGCAAAGCCTACTGGCGGCAGCAAAAACAGCGCCGCAATAACAATAGGGATCAAAATCAAAGCTGTGATAATGCGATACTTCAGCAAAAGTTCTCCCTAGGACGCATTGGCGCCGATAGGTGTAGTCCCCCCGAAGCGACGCTCGCGTTGTGCAAAAGCATTCAGCGCACCTTCAAAGACAATTTCATCAAAATCAGGCCAGAGGACGTCGGTAAAGTAAAGTTCAGCGTAGGCAATCTGCCACAGCAAAAAGTTACTGATTCGATGTTCCCCACCGGTTCTGATCACCAGATCCACAGGTGCCAACTCGCTCATACAGACAGACGCGCCGAGGGCTTCTTCCGTGATTTGCTCCGCCCGCAGTGTACCAGCTTCAACCTGAGCCGCCAGTTTCTTTACGCCCTGGATAATATCCCACCGTCCGCCGTAATTGGCAGCGATGTTAAGCGTAAGACCATCGTTGTTTTGTGTAAGCGTTTCTGAACGACGGATCATATCCTGCAAGCGCGGGCTAAAACGGCTGAGATCGCCAATAATCCGCAGTCTAACATTATGTTTGTGCAGACTTTTCACTTCACTGTCTAACGCTCGAACAAAAAGCTGCATCAATGCAGAAACTTCCTGAACGGGGCGATTCCAGTTTTCACTGCTAAAGGCATAAAGCGTGAGTGCATCAAGGTGATGGCTTGCAGCAAAGCTCACGGCTCTACGTACGGATTTCACTCCCGCTTTATGACCAAAGACCCGCATTTTTCCCTGACGTTTCGCCCAGCGGCCATTTCCATCCATAATAATGGCAACATGGCGCGGTAGCAGACAAGTTGTATCAGTCATTTGTTGATTCTCGAACGACATAACCCGTACTCATTTCCTTTAGCTAGAATTTACGACGTCATCGGGTACTTTTGCATTCGCGTGCATGATGAAGCGTGCGCGTAAAAAAGCCGTGAACCCTATCAGGCACGGCCTAACCGGACTACCAACGTACTTAAAAATGAGAAGTAACGCCATTAAACGCAATTATGCGTTATCAGGAGGCGCAGACTATATCATTTCAACGTTGTTCGAACAAACGACCTCAATCATTGACGTATAATTTTACAGACTAAATGACTGTAATAACAACAGTGCTCTCTCTCTGGCGGTGCGGTCAATGTCTAGAACCGCCTCCACGCATTGAGGTTCACCAGGCAAGGTTTTTTCCATCACCTGACGATTGAGTTCGGCAATATCGGTAAAGCGAATTTTTCCGGCCAGAAACGCGGCGACGGAAATTTCGTTGGCGGCGTTAAGCGCGGTGGTTGCAGCTTGTCCGGTGCGGCTGGCTTCAATGGCCAGCTTCAGACACGGATAACGACTGTAGTCCGGCTCACTGAAGGTCAACGCCCCCATCTTACAAAAATCCAACGGCTCTACGCCCGCCGCAACGCGCTGAGGATAGGCCATGGCATGCGCAATGGGTGTGCGCATATCGGGCGACCCGAGCTGTGCCAATACGCTGCCGTCAACGTATCTCACCATCGAGTGAATCATCGACTGCGGATGAATAATGACTTCCATTTGCTCTGCCGACGCGTTAAACAACCAGCGAGCCTCAATATACTCCAGCCCTTTGTTCATCATCGTGGCGGAATCGACGGAAATTTTACGGCCCATTGACCAGTTAGGATGCGCACAAGCCTGGTCAGGCGTCACCGCCGAAAGTGCGTCAAACGGCAGTTCGCGGAAAGGACCGCCGGAGCCGGTGAGAATAATGCGCGAGACGCCATTCTTTTCAAGTGACGCATAGCCAAGCTGTTGCTGAACATTTTCCGGCAGGCTCTGAAAAATGGCGTTATGTTCGCTGTCGATAGGTAACAACTGGCTGTGGCTTTCACGCACCGCATCCATAAAGATGCGACCACAGGTCACCAGAGACTCTTTGTTGGCGAGCAGAATGCGTTTACCGGCTTTTACTGCGGCAAGCGTCGGCAACAGCCCGGCGGCACCCACAATGGCAGAAAGAACTTGCTCTACGTCGTCCAGCGCCGCCAACTCACAGGCAGCCTTCACGCCCGACATGACTTCAGTCTTGCTGCCCTGCTCTTTAAGAATGCGTCTCAGCTCCGAAGCAGACGTTTCATCAGCCATTGAGGCATATTGCGGAGAAAACTCCAGGCACTGTTCGGCCATAACCTTGATATTTGTGCCGGCGACCAGCGCACGAACGGCAAAGGCGTCGGGGTTAGCGCGCACTACGGACAGTGTACTGGTGCCAACAGAACCGGTTGAGCCAAGAATAGTCAGTTGCTTCATGAAGGTACTCAATATAGCGAAAGTCATTATCGGAGGTGACACAGTCTGTTACGCCTTGGGCCGCTTGTCTATCAGATTAAAGCACCAATTACTGTGGTTCACTTCGACGGGATGCTGCCCATTTTATTGATAAATACTTAATTTACAATTAAGTATGGGAGTTTTGTGGGATATGTTTTTTAAAAAAAATAAAGCGCCGCATTTGCGACGCTTTTGGAAACAGCCTGCAATAGATTAGAAATCCAGCAGTTCTGCTTCTTTATCACTCAGTGCCTTATCAACAGCCTTGATAAACACGTCGGTCATTTTCTGAATATCTTCCTGAGAGCGGCGATCTTCGTCTTCACTGATCTCTTTATCTTTCAGCAGAGCTTTAACTTTATCGTTCGCATCACGACGTACGTTACGTACGGAAACACGGCCCTGCTCTGCTTCGCCACGTACGATCTTGATGAAGTCTTTACGACGTTCTTCAGTCAACGGAGGCAATGGCACGCGGATAGTGCTGCCGGCAGACATTGGGTTCAGGCCCAGGTCTGATGTCATGATGGCCTTTTCTACCGCGGCGCTGATAGAACGGTCAAACACGGTTACCGCCAGAGTACGCGCATCTTCTACTACCACGTTTGCTAACTGGCGCAGCGGAGTTTTAGAACCGTAGTATTCAACCTGAATACCATCGAGAATGCTCGGTTGTGCACGGCCGGTGCGGATTTTGTTGATGTTGTTTTCGAATGCTTCAACGCATTTACCCATGCGAATTTCAGCATCTTTTCTGATGTCATTTATCACGTTGCGAACCTTTGGATACGGGTTACTTGGCAGACCATAATTTTAGTATAGTCCGTGAATATTCAAAATGGTCGTCTTAGGCAACGACAGGTTACTCGGCTTTAGAAATCAGCGTACCTTCGTTCTCGCCCATAACCACGCGGCGCAGTGCGCCAGGTTTGTTCATGTTGAAAACGCGAATCGGCAGATTGTGGTCGCGAGCCAGCGTAAAGGCGGCAAGGTCCATCACTTTCAACTCTTTGTCCAGCACGTCGGTATAAGTCAGGTGATCGAACATGGTTGCATCCGGGTGTTTAACCGGATCGGCAGAGAAGACGCCGTCCACTTTAGTCGCTTTGAGCACCACGTCAGCTTCGATCTCGATCCCGCGCAAACAGGCCGCAGAATCAGTGGTAAAGAATGGGTTGCCGGTACCGGCTGCAAAAATTACGACACGGTTGTTACGCAGCAGGCTAATCGCTTCGGCCCAGCTGTAGTTGTCGCAAACGCCGTTAAGCGGAATAGCAGACATCAGGCGAGCATTCACATAGGCACGGTGCAGTGCATCACGCATTGCCAGACCATTCATTACCGTGGCCAGCATTCCCATGTGGTCGCCCACGACGCGGTTCATTCCTGCCTGAGCAAGACCGGCACCGCGGAACAAGTTTCCGCCGCCAATCACGACACCCACCTGGATGCCCAACTCAACCAGCTCTTTAACTTCCTGTGCCATGCGATCCAAAACGCTCGCATCGATACCAAAACCTTCACTGCCCTGCAGGGCTTCGCCACTGAGTTTTAGCAGGATACGCTGATAAACGGGTTTCGCATTGGTAGCCATGGTGTCTGTCCTAAGAAGCAATGTGTCGTAATGGGATGGTCGTTTTTTTTGCATCACAAATCCTGTGATGTTATCAGACAATAAACGGCTGTCTGACATAACTGCTAGAGGGTTGAACCCTTGGATAGTTCAAGGCTGGATAAAACGGAACCGCCAATTTAGCGGTTCCGTTTTTTACATCAATCCAGCATTAAGACTGTTTGCTCATTGCAGCAACTTCTGCAGCAAAGTCAGTCTCAGCTTTCTGAATGCCTTCGCCCACTTCAAAGCGGATGAAATCAGTCACGTCAGCGTTGTGCTCTTTCAGAACCTGAGCAACAGTTTTGCTTGGTTCGATAACGAAAGGCTGACCTGTCAGAGAAACTTCACCGGTGAATTTCTTCATGCGGCCTTCAACCATTTTCTCTGCGATTTCTTTAGGCTTGCCAGACTGCATAGCGATGTCCAGCTGAACCTGATACTCTTTTTCTACCACTTCAGCAGATACGTCTTCAGGCTTAACGAATTCTGGCTTGCTTGCAGCAACGTGCATAGCAATTTGTTTAACCAGCTCATCGTCAGCGCCTTTAGCAGCAACCAGAACACCGATGCGAGCACCGTGCAGGTAGCTACCCAACACGTCGCCTTCCAAAGAAGCGATACGACGAATGTTGATGTTTTCACCGATTTTTGCAACTAAAGCTACGCGCTCTTCTTCGAACTGTGCTTTCAGTACTTCGATGTCAGTGATTTTGCCAGCAAAAGCAGCATCCAACACTTTCTCTGCAAATGCCTGGAAACCAGCATCTTTAGCCACGAAGTCAGTCTGGCAGTTAACTTCCAGAATCAGACCATAGTTGCCTTCGATTTTGGTTTTGATCACGCCGTCAGCAGCTACGTTGCCTGCTTTCTTAGCGGCTTTGATCGCGCCAGATTTACGCATATTTTCAATGGACAGCTCGATGTCGCCGTTAGCTTCAACCAGAGCTTTCTTACAATCCATCATGCCAGCGCCGGTACGCTCGCGCAGTTCTTTTACCAGGGCAGCGGTAATATCAGCCATTGTTTTTTCCTCGATTATCCCAGTGCAAAAAGGATTTTTGCGTTGAGATATTTCTCGCATTTAAGATAAGCAAAGGGGGCCAATTAAGGCCCCCTAACCAACATATTCAATACCTGGTTAATAAGGGCTGCATACCCATCATCTTTCAATCTGCATGTGCGTTGGCTGCCCTCGCTCACCCCAGTCATTTACTGATGTAAATTCCGGGGGATTCGTTCAGTTGCCGCCTTCTTGCACCTTGAAATCTATTGGGTATATCGGAGCCGTCCTTATTATTCAGCTTCTACGAAGCTTTCTTCTGCCTGAACAGCCAAGTCTTGTGAACGGCCTTCACGAACAGTGGCAGCAACGGCGCTCAGGTACAGATTCACTGCACGGATTGCGTCATCGTTACCAGGGATAACGAAGTCAACGCCATCCGGATCGGAGTTGGTATCAA
This sequence comes from Rouxiella sp. S1S-2, assembly GCF_009208105.1. Classification (NCBI taxonomy): domain Bacteria; kingdom Pseudomonadati; phylum Pseudomonadota; class Gammaproteobacteria; order Enterobacterales; family Yersiniaceae; genus Rouxiella; species Rouxiella sp. S1S-2. The sequence continues at coordinate 1,226,018 of NZ_WFKL01000001.1, read as the reverse complement.
CAATAGCGAATACCGGGATACCCAGGTTGTTAGCTTCTTTGATTGCAATGTGTTCGTGGTCGGCATCGACAACAAACAGTGCATCAGGAAGACCACCCATATCCTTGATACCGCCCAGGCTATTTTCCAGCTTCGCAAGCTCGCGAGTACGCATCAGAGCTTCTTTTTTGGTCAGCTTTTCGAAAGTGCCGTCTTGTGATTGGATTTCCAGATCTTTCAGACGTTTGATGGACTGACGAACGGTTTTCCAGTTAGTCAGCATGCCGCCCAACCAGCGATGGTTCACGAAGAACTGGTCGCAGTTGTGTGCAGCGTCTTTTACCGCTTCGCTTGCTGCGCGTTTGGTACCAACGAACAGGATCTTACCTTTACGGGAAGAGATCTTGGTCAACTCAGCCAGGGCTTCGTTGAACATTGGTACAGTTTTCTCAAGGTTGATGATGTGAACCTTGTTACGAGCGCCGAAGATGAATGGCTTCATTTTCGGGTTCCAGTAACGGGTCTGGTGACCGAAGTGTACACCGGCCTTGAGCATGTCGCGCATGGAAACAGTTGCCATGATAAAACCTCTATAGTAAATGTTTGGGGTTATGCCTCCACGTATCCCGTGCAACCGACCCCGTAAAATGCCATCTAAGACAGCGTTTTCAGGGCACCCCGGCGCAGGTGTCGATACGTGTGTGTTATTACTTATTAAACGAATAAGTACACAAATGAGTGAGTAATTGGCTTATTCACTTTCTGCCATCTGCGCAAGACCGGAGCCTTTTTACAGAGACAATACAGTGATTGCCGGCGCGCTTTATACCATAAATATCGACCAGAAACCAACTAAACTTAAACAAAAGCGCGGCGGAAGAATGATAATTTGGCAGCTCATAACAGGGCTGATACCATGTGGCCTAGCTAATTATTGACGACCCGCAGGCATAAATAAAGGCTGTAGAAATAAAGGTCGTCAAAAACATGACACCAGCAGGATTCTTTCATGGCAATTTCAATCAAAACACCTCAAGACATCGAAAAAATGCGCGTAGCCGGACGCTTGGCCGCAGAAGTGCTGGAAATCATCGAACCCTATGTAAAACCAGGGGTCAGCACCGGTGAACTTGACCGTATCTGTCACGACCATATCACCATCAAACAGCAGGCGATTCCCGCCTGTCTGGATTATCACGGTTTCCCGAAATCAGTATGTATCTCTATCAACGAGGTAGTTTGCCACGGCATTCCTGACGACGAACGCATTCTGAAAGACGGCGATATCGTTAATATTGACGTGACGGTGATTAAAGACGGTTTCCACGGCGATACCTCCACCATGTTTTTGGTCGGCAAGCCAACCATCCTTGGCGAGCGCCTGTGTCGCGTCACCCAGGAAAGCCTGTATCTCGCGCTGAAATTGGTCAAACCGGGTATCCGCCTGCGTACGCTGGGCAAGGCGATTCAGCAGTTTGTTGAAGCCGAAAAATTCTCCGTCGTGCGTGAATACTGCGGACACGGCATCGGCGAAGGTTTCCACGAAGAGCCTCAAGTGGTGCACTATGATGCCGATGACGGCGGCGTAGTGTTGCAGGCAGGCATGGCCTTTACGATTGAGCCGATGGTCAACGCCGGTGATTTCCGCATTCGCACCATGAAAGACGGTTGGACGGTAAAAACCAAAGACCGCAGCCTATCAGCACAGTATGAACACACCTTGGTCGTTACTGAAAACGGATGTGAAATCATGACCCTGCGCAAAGACGAGACGTTACCATGCGTGTTAACGCACGGATCTGCGGCAGCGAATTAAGCCGTAAAAAGAAGTGCAGTAGAAGCCGGCAGATATCGCCGGTTTTTTTTCGAAGTGTTATGTCATTGTTATCAATTTTGTCATTTACATCTAAACAGGCTGCACACTTATGTCTGATTCGTTTTTGTCTAAAAATCTTGTTCACCTGGCACTGCCACTGCCGGTTGAGATAACGCGTACGTTTCCTGACAAGCCCGCGTCCCCGTCTTCTTATCCCGATGAAGCACTTAATCGCCAATCCCTCAAACAGCGGATGGAAGAGTTCCAGCTGTGGCTGGCGGAGGCGTTTAACTGCGGACAGCCCGTTGAAGAATTAGTCGCCGCCCGCTCGCTTTACATTGATCAGATGCTCCAGCGGCTATGGATTTTCTTCGGTTTCGATAAAATTCCTGAAACTGCCATGGTCGCCGTGGGTGGCTATGGCCGTGGCGAATTGCACCCGCTGTCGGATATCGACGTGCTGGTACTGAGTCAAAAACGACTCAACGATCAGCAGGCGCAGCGCATCGGTGAACTGATTACTCTGCTGTGGGACCTGAGACTGGAAGTGGGCCACAGTGTGCGTACGCTGGAAGAGTGCCTGCTCGAAGGATTGGCGGATTTGACCGTTGCCACCAATCTTATTGAATCTCGCCTGATTTGCGGCGACGTGGCGCTGTTCCTAAATATGCAAAAGCATATTTTTAGCGACGGATTCTGGCCTTCCCCCACCTTCTTCCGCGCCAAGATTGACGAACAAAACGAACGCCATCAGCGCTATCATGGCACCAGCTATAATCTTGAGCCTGATATAAAAAGCAGCCCCGGCGGCCTGCGTGACATTCACACGTTGCTGTGGGTGGCACGTCGCCACTTTGGCGCAACGTCGCTTGACGAGATGGTCAGTTTTGGTTTTCTGACCAAGGCCGAGCGCAATGAAATAAACGAGTGTCAAAGCTTCCTGTGGCGAATTCGCTTTGCCCTGCATCTGATCCTCACCCGCTACGACAACCGCCTGCTGTTTGACCGTCAACTCAACGTTGCCCAGCTTTTGCAGTATCAAGGTGAAGGAAATGAGCCGGTTGAGCGAATGATGAAAGACTTTTATCGTATGACGCGACGCGTTGGCGAGCTTAACCAGATGCTGTTGCAACTGTTTGATGAAGCGATTTTGGCGATTGGGCCTAATGAAAAACCACGTCCGCTGGACGACAATTTCCAGCTGCGCGGTGACCTGATTGACGTGCGTGACGAGACGCTGTTTGACCGCCAGCCGCAGGCCATTATCAGCATGTTTTATCTGATGGTGCGTCATCGTGAGATAAAAGGCATTTACTCTACCACTGTGCGTTTGCTGCGCCGTACGCGTCGGCATTTGAAAACGCCGCTCTGCACCATTCCAGAAGCGCGCGAAATTTTTATGGCGATACTGCGCCATCCGGGCGCTGTATCGCGGGCGCTGGTTCCCATGCACCGCCACAGCGTGCTTTGGGCCTACATGCCGCAGTGGGGACTGATTGTGGGTCAGATGCAGTTTGACCTGTTCCACGCCTATACCGTTGATGAACACACCGTTCGCGTGTTGCAAAAGCTTGAAAGCTTTGCCGATGAAGAGACCCGTCCGCGTCATCCACTGTGTGTGGATCTCTTCCCGCGTCTGCCACAGCCCGAGCTGCTGCTGATGGCGGCGCTGTTCCACGATATCGCTAAAGGCCGCGGTGGCGACCACTCCATACTGGGTGCGCACGACGCGCAGGAATTTGCCGAACTGCACGGGCTGAACTCCAACGAAAGCCAGCTGGTTTCGTGGCTGGTGCGCTGCCACTTGTTGATGTCGGTTACCGCCCAGCGCCGAGACATTCAGGATCCCACCGAGATCCAGCAGTTTGCCGCCGAAATGCAGACTGAAAATCGCCTGCGTTATTTGGTTTGCCTGACCGTCGCCGACATTTGCGCCACCAACGAAACCCTGTGGAATAGCTGGAAGCAGAGCCTGATACGTGAGCTCTATTTTGCGACCGAGAAACAGCTGCGTCGCGGTACGCAACATACGCCTGATTTGCGCGAAAGAGTACGCCATCACCGCCTACAGGCGTTGGCACTGCTGCGTATGGACAATATTGACGAAGAGGCACTGCACCGTATCTGGAGCCGCTGCCGCTCTGACTATTTCCTGCGCCACACCCCGAATCAGCTGGCCTGGCACGCCCGTCACTTGCTTGACCACGACTCAACCAAGCCGCTGGTGCTGGTAAGCCGACAGGCGACGCGCGGCGGAACCGAGATATTTATCTGGAGTCCGGACAAACCCTATCTGTTTGCCGCCGTTGCCGGTGAGCTTGACCGTCGCAATCTCAGCATCCATGACGCGCAGATTTTTACCAATCGCGACGGCATGGCGATGGACACCTTTATCGTGCTTGAGCCGGACGGTAATCCGCTGGCGCAAGACCGACACGAAACCACGCGCTTTGCCCTTGAACAGGCGATGCTGCAGGCCTACCAGCCGCCCCGAGCGCGCCGACCTTCACCCAAGCTGCGTAATTTCAGCGTACCAACAGAGGTCAGTTTCCTGCCAACCCACACCGATCGCAGAACATATATGGAACTGGTCGCGCTGGACCAACCCGGCCTGCTGGCGCGCGTCGGCGAAGTTTTTGCCGACCTCGGGCTGTCGCTTCATGGCGCGCGCATCTCTACTATCGGCGAGCGGGTCGAGGATTTATTTATCCTTGCCAACGGCGAACGTCGGGCATTAGATAAACAAACGCGTCGGGAAATTGAGCATAGATTGACTGAGGTGCTCAACCCCTTCGATAAAATATGATACAAGTAATGCTTGGCTATTTTACTTTCAACATCACTATCAGATAAAGAGAACAGTATGGAATTGCAAACCGTCATTGAACAGGCCTTCGAGCGCCGTGCAGATATCACTCCGGCCAACGTCGACAGCGAAACGCGCGACGCGGTTAACCAGGTTATCAACAAAATCGACAGCGGCGAGCTGCGCGTTGCCGAGAAGATTGACGGCGAATGGGTTACGCATCAGTGGCTGAAGAAGGCGGTACTGCTCTCTTTCAGAATCAACGATAACGAAGTTATGGACGGGGCAGAAAACCGCTTCTACGACAAAGTTCCAATGAAATTTGCCGATTACGACGAAGCTCGCTTCAAGCGTGAAGGTTTCCGCGTAGTGCCACCGGCGGCCGTGCGTAAAGGCTCTTTCATTGCACGTAACGTGGTTCTGATGCCTTCCTACGTCAACATCGGCGCTTACGTTGATGAAGGCACCATGGTTGATACCTGGGCCACCGTAGGTTCTTGCGCGCAGATCGGTAAAAACGTTCATCTGTCCGGCGGCGTAGGCATTGGTGGTGTTTTGGAGCCACTGCAGGCCAACCCAACCATTATCGGTGACAACTGCTTCATCGGCGCACGTTCTGAAATCGTTGAAGGTGTTATCGTTGAAGACGGCTGCGTGATTTCAATGGGTGTCTACATTGGCCAGAGCACCAAGATTTATGACCGCGAAACCGGCGAAGTTCATTACGGTCGCGTACCGGCGGGTTCTGTGGTTGTTTCCGGCAACTTGCCTTCTAAAGACGGTAAATACAGTCTGTATTGCGCCGTTATCGTGAAAAAGGTTGATGCCAAAACCTTAGGCAAAACCGGTCTTAATGAGTTATTACGCTCTATCGACTAAACTGAATAAGCGGGTTTGCCAACCCGCTTTTTTATTGTCGCGTTCATCATAATTATTTCGGTCACAGTAATTTCGCGTGTAAACACAAAAGGTGCCGCTATGTTTGACAACCTGAAAAGCTTGGGTATTAATAATCCTGATGACGTAGATCGCTACAGCCTCCGTCAAGAGGCGAACAACGACATTCTCAAGATCTACTTTCGCAAAGATAAAGGCGAGTTTTTTGCCAAAAGCGTGAAATTCAAATACCCACGCCAGCGCAAAACGATTGCAGCCGACAATGCCGGACAGGGCTATAAAGAGATCCACGAAATTAGCCCAAATCTGCGCTACGTTATCGATGAGCTGGACCAGATCTGCCAGCGTGAACAGGTTGAAGTCGATCTTAAGCGTAAAATCCTCGATGACCTGCGCCACCTTGAGTCTGTGGTAACCAACAAGATTGCCGAAATTGAATCCGATCTCGAAAAGCTGACCAACGGTCGCTAACAGATTGTCTGTCAGGTAAAAATAGAAAAAGGTCAGGCATTACATGCTCTGACCTTTTCTTTATCAGTCACTCTTATCAATACCGAGTTTTCAAAACTGAATGGTCAAACTGGGGTCATGAATTTACTGACCGAAATGTTGGGTCCACTTCTCGACCCAAGGAAGCGCCACCAACTCAGGCTCAGGCTGTTCAATCGCATCGATTTCCAGCATCTCGCCCAAACGATTAGCGCCCTGCTCCTGCAACAGGTCATCAAGCTTGTGACCGCCGCCGCAGAAGAAGTCATAGCTGCTGTCGCCCAGCGCGATAATGCCGTAACGCAGTTCTGGCTGATAGCCAACCTTGTCGCGGATTGCATCGTACAAAGGAGCAATGCTGTCAGGCAGGTCGCCCTGACCGGTCGTTGAGGTGACGATCAGCACAAAATGATGGCGATAGTATTGCCAGGCCTCAAGGGTTCCTTCTTCAAAAACTTTAACCTGATGCCCCTGCTTCTTAAGCAGCGTTTCTGCCTCTTCCGCCACCAGCAATGCGTTTCCGTATACCGTACCGACGAAAATACCAATCTCAGCCATGCTGCCTACTCCCTTACTAAAATCCAAAAAAGTTAACTATCCTGACCCGCCTGCACGGGAAACTCAACTCTTTCCAGCTCGCTCACGCACCCTTGCCACTCGAAACGCTCAACCACGTTCTGCCAGCGGCTGTCCCAGCGGGCAGTAATTGACAACGTCTCGCCGGTCACCGGATGAGGAAGCTGCATATGGCTGGCGTGCAGCATCAGCCCCGGGCAGTTAAAATGCTGCGCCATTCCGCGATTTTGTTTTAAATCACCGTGGGCGGTATCGCCGATAATCGGATGCCTCAGATGCGTCATGTGGCGACGCAGCTGGTGTTTGCGGCCGGTTTCAGGCTTAAGCTCAACCAGACTATAGCGGGCCGTTTCGTAGCGACCAATGGCCACCGGCATTTCCTGACGCGCCAGGACGCGATAATGACTCACCGCAGGCTGTGGAGCTTTGTCTGGATTTGAAAATTTATCGGCTATCTTGTCGAGCTCTTCCGTCAAGGCATAATCGACGGTGCCGTCTTCCATCACGAAGCCACGAACCACCGCGTGATAGACCTTAGTCATCTTATGATCTTCGAACTGCTGCGACAGCAAGCGCGCCACCTCGCTCGACAACGCCAACAGCAGCACGCCAGAGGTCGGTTTATCCAGACGGTGCACGGTAAATACGTGCTGCCCAATCTGGTCACGCAGCGTTTGCATCACAAAAACGGTTTCATGCCGGTCAAGCCAACTGCGATGGACCAACATACCGGCGGGTTTGTTCACCGCGACAAGATGCTCGTCCTGATACAAAATTTCCAGCATGTCAGTCTTCTATATTCAGCAAATCGTCAAGACGCTGCAGTACATTGTGCAGACGCTCCTGTCCGGCAAGGGCCATTTCATAATAAGGCGTGATGGCAAAACGGGTCGGCAACGGCGCCTCTGCGGCCAATAACGCGTACATACGTGGGATAAGAACCCACTGCAACCACTGCTCGGCCGACATGGTATCTACGGCAAAAGGCTCTTTACTCTCAAAAGCCTCTGGCTCTGGAGGCATAGGTTGCCATAAAGACAGTTGACGCATAACTTGCTCAATATCCTGCAATATTTCGCGGACCTGATTTTCTGTACTCATCAATAACTCTCTGTATTGAACACGTGCGGGTTGTGGATAGCGCGCCGAAATTGGGACGAATCATAGCATTGAAGCCGCAGCGTCCCAAACTTCTGCTCACGCAACAAAACGTTTTTTTGCACCCTTAAGCATAGTCTGCATCAATCAACTATTAGTTTTTCATACTGGTACAGAGACGCTGCTACGGGCAAAATAGGCGCACTTTACATAAATTGACTTTAACGATGCCAGCGAACTCAATAATAAACTCAAAAAAACACGCCACGCCGGTCAAAGCAATGGTGGCCTCCGTTTCAGGCTACGCAATGGACGGCTTTGACCTTCTCATTCTCGGATTCATGTTACCTGCCATTGCCTCAGAGCTCGGCCTCACCGCCTCGCAGAGCGGCTCGCTGGTCACCTGGACGCTTATCGGCGCCGTGTTGGGCGGCGTGATATTTGGCCCAATCAGCGACCGCTTTGGCCGAATTCGGGTGCTGACCTTCACTATTTTAATGTTCTCACTTTTCACCGGCCTGTGTGCCCTGGCACAGGGATACTGGGACCTGCTGGCCTACAGAACGCTGGCGGGAGTCGGTCTTGGCGGTGAATTCGGCATCGGTATGGCACTGATTGCCGAAGCCTGGCCGGTCGAAAAACGCAACCGCGCTTCTGCCTACGTCGGCATGGGCTGGCAATTGGGGGTGCTGATGGCCGCATTCCTGACGCCGCTGCTGCTTGGCACTATTGGCTGGCGAGGCATGTTTTTAGTCGGACTGCTGCCCGCCCTCGCCTCTTTCCTGATCCGCAGAACGATGGGCGAACCCGAAGAGTTTGTTAAGCAGTCTTCAGCACAACAGCAAGAGCCACTGCTCACTCGAATTCGCCTATTATTTAAAGACCGTGCAACCACCAAATGCAGCGTGGGTATCCTGATTTTGACTTCGGTACAAAACTTTGGTTATTACGGGCTGATGATTTGGATGCCCAGCTATCTGGCTAAAAACTTTGGTTTCTCGCTGACTAAATCAGGAATGTGGACCGCGGTGACAGTGGTCGGTATGACCTTTGGCATCTGGCTGTTCGGAGTACTCTCCGATCGCTTCGCACGCTGGAAGATTTTCCTTATCTATCAGGTCGGTGCAGTAGTGATGGTTGTCTGCTACGCCCAACTTAAAGACCCCATGACGATGCTATTTGCCGGTGCGGTAATGGGCATGTTTGTGAACGGCATGATTGGCGGCTACGGCGGGCTGATTTCCGACAGCTATCCCGTTAACGTAAGGGCAACAGCGCAGAACGTGTTGTTTAATCTGGGACGCGGGGTGGGCGGTTTTGGGCCACTGGTGATAGGACTGCTTGCTTCACAAATCGCCTTCACGGCGGCAATTAGTCTGCTGGCAGCCATTTATTTACTGGATATTTACGCAACGCTGTTCTTATTGCCTAAAACGCAAAGCAAGGCAGAAGACAGTCTGGGGGCTATAGGCTAATAAAAAGAGCGGATATTTATTGATTGAGTATTCACTGAGGGGCAAAAATTGTTACATATAAAGGCACTGTTGGCCGTATGTGGCAGTTTTCAGAATAGTAACAAAAAGTTGGGGGTACTGTTTTCACAGTACCCCCAGTTCGTTTATAGCAATCCAGCTACCTGTGTGCTCCCTGCTCGTTCCTTGAAAACTTGTCCTGCGGTTATCCTAACCAGCCGTCCTTTGCTTCGTCCCACTTTCTTCCTGACGTATCATCCTGGTCATCCTGACGTTTGTCCTTTAGTCTTCCTGACCCACCAAACTCCATGTTTTGGCTCTCAATCTCCGTCCTGGAGGTGTCCCTTGTTTCGTCCTGAAACATCCTAGCATGCTCCGATGCTGTCCTGACTCATCCTGAGTCTTCCCCTACTTAATGAAACCGCCATCATCCTAATGTTCAGTTTCATGCTTCCCTTCTGCACGACTAGAATCGTCGATTTAGGACTTTGAAGCAAGACTAGTACGAAAAACTAATCGTACCGATACACCTAGTTGGCATGGGGGTTACTAAACTATCTAATTGAAATAATTTGGTTTTGATAATTACAGGGGAAATTATTAGCAGTAAATATAGGAGATGTCTTACAGCGTTTGTGAGAGATCTCTCACACGAATGTGAGCCAACAATGTGAGCCAATTTCCCCTGAAGTTAGTTGGGATATCGCGGGGCGAGCATTGTAATGAATTCAGACAACGAAGACGAGAGGATAGTTCGCTTTTTACTGCCGAACTGTTCCAACACCACTTCACCGCTGATATTACACAAAGAAATGAGCATCAGTTCAGACTCAGTCGTCGCCAGAAAAACGGTAGGGGACAGTTTAAGGCGCTTTTGCGTAAGCAAATGGCCAATTAGATTCTCCTGCAAGCGGATGAAGTCATCTTCGCTCCAAACCTGTACCAGCGAAAATGTGTGGTCAAGGTAACGCGCTGTCATGTCACCGGCAAACTGTGTGGTATAAAACGCGTGCGCCTCGGGACGCAGCTGCAAGTCGAGAGCACGTTCAACATTGCTCAATTCAAAAGTCGGAACAAACGGCTGTGGCAGCCAAAAAACCTCACTGTCGCTGCTTCTTACCGCGCAGGGAGACGCAATGCCAAAGAGATCTTCACTGGCGGGTGGGTTAGTGGTTTCCTGCTTCCACAGGTCGACATAGCGCTGAGTAAAACCCCGCAGGGCATCGGAAACGTCATGGTGCATATTTTTTCTCATCTTCAAGGCCAGCTGTGCGTTAAACTAGCGGGATACGCAATTTGTTTTGTATTGTACCAATCTCTTATCAAGGTGACAGCATGTCCTCGTATCAGGATAACCCCGCTCTTTCTCAACTGACACTCGGTAAAGCCACATCCTACCGCGACCAATACGATGCTTCTCTGCTGCAGGCCGTTCCGCGCAGTATGAACCGTGAGCCACTGGGGCTGTATCCTGACTCTCTGCCCTTTCACGGTGCCGATATCTGGACGATGTACGAAATTTCATGGCTCAATGCCAAAGGATTGCCGCAGGTTGCGGTAGGTGAAATAAGCCTGCAGGCCGACAGCATTAACCTTATCGAGTCCAAGAGTTTCAAACTTTATCTTAACAGCTTTAACCAGACAAAATTCGATAGCTGGAACAGCGTCAAGCAGACACTTGAAACCGACTTGGCCGCCTGCGCAAACGGCAGCGTAATTGTTAGCCTGCAGCCGCTGCATGAGTTAGAAAGCAGTCCAATTGGCCGTTTTGCTGGCGTATGTATCGACGCGCAGGATATTGAAATCACTGACTATGCATTCAGCACTGATTATCTGCTTAATTCAACCAGCAATAAAATTGTGGATGAGACGCTGGTGAGCCATCTGCTCAAATCAAACTGTTTGATTACGCACCAACCTGACTGGGGTTCAGTACAAATCCAGTATCGTGGGCCCGCAATCGACAGAGAAGCACTGCTGCGCTATCTGGTGTCGTTCCGTAATCATAATGAGTTTCACGAGCAGTGCGTCGAGCGTATTTTTAACGATATTCTACATTTTTGCCAGCCCACGCGCCTTGCCGTCTATGCCCGTTACACCCGTCGCGGCGGTCTCGACATCAACCCATGGCGTGCAAATTTCTTGTTTGAGCCAACCACCGCGCGACTGGCCAGACAATAACGCCCTGCATTGCTCAAGAACTGAGCTAACAGTCGGAGATCAATGGTAAAAGCCTATGGACAGGTTTACTGTTAAAGAATAACAAGCACGCAAAACATCATTAACGCGGCGTTAATAAGGAGCAATTTTGATTACACATATCAGCCCACTTGGCGCAATGGATTTGTTGTCTCAATTGGAAGTCGACCTGCTCAAACGTACGGCGAGCAGTGACCTCTATCGACTCTTTCGCAATTGTTCTCTGGCGGTGCTCAACAGCGGCAGCCAAACTGACAGCAGCAAAGAACTGCTAGATCGTTATGAAAGCTTTGACATCAACGTATTACGTCGTGAGCGTGGCGTAAAACTTGAACTGGTGAACCCGCCGGAAGAGGCGTTTGTAGATGGGAGAATTATTCGCGCACTGCAGGCAAATCTGTTTGCCGTTCTGCGCGACATCGTATTCGTCAATGCTCAGCTCAGCAGCGCAGGCCGCCTTCAGGATTCGAATCCTGAAAATTCGGTTCAATTGACCAACCAGGTATTTTCTATCCTGCGCAACGCCCGCACCCTGCATCTGGATGAAGATCCGAACATGGTTGTTTGCTGGGGTGGACACTCAATTAATGAAATTGAATACCAGTATGCTCGCAGCGTAGGGACGCAGCTTGGACTGCGCGAATTGAATATCTGTACTGGCTGTGGTCCGGGTGCGATGGAAGCACCGATGAAAGGGGCCTCCGTGGGTCATGCCCAGCAGCGTTATAAAAACAGCCGTTTTATCGGCATGACCGAGCCTTCGATTATTGCCGCCGAGCCGCCTAATCCACTGGTTAACGAACTGGTTATCATGCCGGATATCGAGAAGCGCCTTGAGGCTTTCGTACGCATCGCACACGGGATTGTCATTTTCCCGGGTGGTGTAGGTACCGCAGAGGAGCTGTTGTATTTACTGGGTATTTTAATGGACCCAGCAAACAGTGACCAAGTACTGCCGTTGATCCTGACCGGTCCGAAGGAGAGCGCCGACTACTTTACCGTGCTCGATGCCTTTATTCGTGAAACGCTGGGTGATGAGGCGCAAAAGCATTACACCATTATTATTGATGACCCGACTGAAGTTGCACGCCAGCTGAAACGTGCGATGCCTTTGGTTAAAGAAAACCGTCGTAACAGTGGAGATGCCTACAGTTTTAACTGGTCTATTCGCATTGCACCCGACCTGCAACTGCCATTTGAACCTAGTCACGAAAAAATGGCCAACCTCAACCTACATCTCAACCAGCCGCCGGAACAGCTTGCCGCCGCGCTGCGCAGAGCATTTTCGGGTATTGTCGCAGGTAACGTCAAAGAGGGCGGGATCCGCGCCATCGAGAAGCACGGGCGCTTCAAACTTCACGGCGATCCGCAGCTGATGAAAAAAATGGACAACCTGTTGCAAGGATTTGTAGCCCAGCACCGTATGAAACTTCCGGGCACGGCCTACATTCCTTGCTATGAGATTTGTTCCTGATAAAGGTGCTCGTTGATTTCACATCCTGACCCTCTCGGACTATCCGGGAGGGTCAGCGTGAGGAAACAGCGAGCAATTTACTGTAAGCTGCTGGGCGACTCCTCGCAATTTAAGACTGCAAAGCCGTGAAATGAGAGCTGTACGGTGCCATCTCCCTCAATTACTGATACCCTCATCAGATGAAAATTCACTTACTAATCATAGATGCGCTGAATTTAATTCGTCGTATTCATGCGGTACAGGGCTCTCCCTGCGTTGTCGCCTGCCAGAACGCCGTCAATCAGCTGATTCAACACACTCAGCCGACCCACGCAGTGGCAGTGTTTGATGAAGATGATCGCCACGACAGCTGGCGTCATCAGTGCCTGCCGGACTATAAGGCTGGTCGCTCGCCCATGCCAGACAACCTGTTTACCGAGATGCCTGCCGTTAAAGCCGGTTTCGAAAGCCTCGGCATTGCCTGCTGGCATTCAGCGGGTCAGGAGGCTGACGATTTGGCGGCAACGCTGACGGCAAAAGTCACATCGGCCGGTCATCAGGTAACCATTGTCTCCACCGATAAAGGCTATTGCCAACTGCTGGCACCTGAGGTGCAGATTCGGGATTATTTTCAGAAACGCTGGCTAGATATGCCGTTTGTGCAGTCAAGTTTTGGCGTACTGCCGAGTCAGCTCACCGACTATTGGGGACTTGCAGGGATAAGCAGCAGCAAAATTCCGGGCGTCGCGGGAATCGGACCTAAGGCGGCCGTCACGCTGCTGAGCCAGTATCCGACCCTCGAAGCGCTGTACCAGCATATAGATGAAGTGCCAGATAAATGGCAGAAAAAACTGCGAGAACATCAGGAATTGGCGTTCGCCTGCCGCCGAGTATCGACGCTGCAAACGGATATTATCTTGAAGGGGAATTTGCAGGAGTTACGGCTCAAAAACTGAGCCGTAAGTTCAATGACCACCAGCAATTCTTTAGGCTATTGACGCGGTTGCCAACACCGCTACTGCGTCAATAACGATAAGAATTTAGTATCTTTCATCTCTTCTACCCGGCACCACAGGCCAGAAACGGCGCACGTGAACGGTAACCTCTTCGCGGTCATGGTAAAGCTGCTTGGCGAAGATTTCCGCATTAATATCATTCTCGGCCAGGCGATCTTTCATGTGTTGAAGGATTTGGGTCACTTCTTCATAGCGCTTTTTCATTGGCAGCTTGAGGTTGAAAATGGTCTCGCGGCACCAGCCGTTAACCAACCAGTCGCCCATCAGAGCTGAAACCTTGGCAGGTACCTCAACCATATCGCACACTAACCAGTAGATGTTGCTACGAGTCGGTTTGTATTTAAAACCATCTTCACGATGGTGCGTGACCTGCCCAGTCATCATCAGGCTTGGCGCCATTGGGCCGTTGTCGATAGCGTCAACCATCATGCTGCGCTGCACCAGTTGGTAAGTCCATCCGCCAGGACAAGCGCCCAAGTCTACCGCGTGCATGCCGCTGGCCAATCGCTCCTCCCACTCGTCGGCGGGAATAAAGACGTGAAAGGCTTCTTCAAGCTTCAGCGTTGAACGGCTTGGCGCATCTGATGGGAACTTGAGACGCGGGATGCCCATATAAAACGGCGAGTTGTTGTTGCTGTAGGAATAGCCCACATAACAACAGCCAGGCGCAATAAAGAACACATGCACAACGGGACGCAGGGCGTTCTCTTTTTTGCCCAAGACGCGCTGTTCGCGCATGGCAGAGCGCAGCGGTACCGTCAGTTTGCGACAGAACTTGGTCAATTCTTTGCTTTCGTTGGTATCAGGAACCTCAACGCGAAGCTCGCCGCCGTTGGTGACGACCCCCTGCAGCATGCCCACGATAGGCGTCACGCGGTCTTCCGGTGGCAAGTCTTTTAGTAACTCGCCGACCACCAGCATTTGACGGGCAAAAATTAGCTCGCGGAAAGGCAGATCTTTTGCCAGTTTGTCGGCGTCTTCCGTTTGATAACACTCAAATAATACATAGCCGCTGCCTTCTTTCACGCGGGCAAAACCGAAGATTTCTCTCTCAGCCGCTTTGGCGGTGATTTCAGCCGCACATTCTTTTTCAAAGCCAGATCGGCAGTAGAGTGCAAGTTTGTTATTCATGGCGTTGTGCCTTTTGTCCCAGACGCAGCGCGCCGACTAACATCAATATCCAACCAATCAGGAAGAAGGTTCCGCCGATTGGTGTAACAAAGACCCATAATTTGAGTCCTGACAGCGCCAGACAGTAAAGGCTGCCGCTAAACAATACCGTCCCCAGAGCAAGACAGGCGCTGCTCCAGTAAAACCAAAAGCTGCTGCGATGTTGCATGGCAACGCCCAGCGCCAGAATCGCCAGAGTATGAACGCTCTGGTAGTTTAATCCGGTCTGAATCCAGGCCATTTCGGCCGAACCCAGAGATTGACTTAACACGTGCGCACCGAAGGCGCCAAAGGCTACGTAGATAAAGCCGCTGATAGCGGCAAAAATCAACATTGCACGACTGGTCATAGTAGTTGTTATCCTTTGAAATCTTTTGGATTTACGTTTGGGGCTGATCGTAACGAAAGCGCAGCTTTTCTTGCTCGCTGGCGGCACGCGCCAGGATCCACTGACGAAAGGCGGCTATTTTACCCAGTTCTGCCTGACTGTCATGACAAACAAGATAAAAAGCGTTTTTACTGATTAAAACTTCATTAAACGGACAAACCAGACGCCCGGCTTCAATCTCGGTTTGCGCCATCACGTTGTTGGCTAGCGCAACGCCCTGCCCGTGAACGGCCGCCTGTACCACCATCGCACTGTGGCTAAATATTGGCCCCTGCTGGACGTTAATATGTTGCAGACCCAGCTGCTTGGTGTAGGCCAGCCAGTCGCGGCGTGACGCATCGTGCAATAAAGTGTGTTTCGCCAGATCTTCTGGCGTTTTCAGCGCATTATCGCCCATTAACAGCGAGGGTGCGCAAACGGGCAGTAAATATTCGGCGTAAAGGCGCTCGGTGCGTAGTCCTGGCCAGTTGCCGCGCCCGTGAAAAATAGCTACGTCAACATCGTCCGATAATTTGTCCTCATCGCGATCAACAGCCTGGATGCGAACGTCTATCCCCGGATAAGCTGAGTTAAAGCCAGCCAAACGCGGCACCAACCATTGAATGGCGAAGCTCGGCGGCAAACTTACAGTCAATGCGCCCTTGGCACTGCGCGCCTGAAGCTTGCGCGTTGCCTCGTTCAGTGACGAAAATATTTCTTTAATATCCAGATAATAGCTCTGCCCTTCTTCGGTCAGCAGCAGAGAGCGATTGCGTCTACGGAACAGTTTTAAGCCCAAAAAGTCCTCAAGTGACTTGATCTGGTGGCTTACTGCCGCCTGTGTGACAAACAGTTCTTCGGCTGCCTTGGTAAAACTCAGGTGCCGGGCCGCTGCGTCAAACACACGCAAAGAGTTCAGTGGGGGTAAACGTTTTGACATGAAATGGATACTTCTCATTCAAGCTACGAGCCAAAGGCCAGTGCGCTATTTTAGTTATTAGTTTTTTTAATCCGAGACATTATAAATTGTCCATTGAGGATGTACAGGCAAAAACCTATAGTTGCGCAACTTCCAGTAGCCGGAACGAAAAGTTGATTGGTATGAGGATGCCGAGAGGCTTTTGGCTTGTGGTTGTGATGTTGTGTTTGTATTGTCTGGCAATCCAGACCAGTAGCTTAAATGCTACAAATTTTCACTTCCTGTACATTACCCTGTCTGTCCAAAGTGATTTTTTAGCACCGCAATTTGCGGTGCTTTTTTTTGCCTGCGGAATTAATTCCCTTCAGCCATCTCTTTTACTTCTGACTTATTAATCTGCTGTTTGTTACCATAGGCATCTTTGTAGCTGATCATACCGGTGTCACTGTCTGTGCTTGGTTTACCCTCGGCGACGATAGTGCGACCGTCGTTGGTGTGCATCACATAGTTGCTCGAACAAGCAGCCAGGGTACCGGCAAGTAAAACAGCTGAAACTACGGCGAAGATCTTCTTCATAATTAACTCCTGTAGATTAAAACACTTGAATTTTAGTGCAAATATCGCGCTAAAATTCGATAGCCATCATAATTCAGCATAACAAGCTTCTGGACTATTTCCAGGTAAGCATTCCTAAAGGTGATATAAGCCGATCCCCAGAACGGTGCCGCTTTCACCTTGTTTTAAGCCAGAACAGGACAGCCTAACACTATGACGCCTTTTGATTTCATCGAGTTTCGTCGCCATTTTCCCGCGCTGCGCCCCGACGACTCACCGCCGCTGTGCTATCTCGACAGTGCAGCAACGGCGCTAACGCCGCAGGCAGTGATCGACGCAACGGTGAATTACTATCAAAACGCCGGTGCCACGGTGCATCGCAGTCAGCATAAAGCCGCGCAGTCTTTAACTGAGCGCTATGAGCTGGCCAGAAGTCAGGTGGGTGATTTTATTGGCGCGCCGCAAGCGGAGGATATTGTCTGGACCCGCGGCACCACAGAGTCCATTAATCTGGTCGCTCAAAGCTATCTGCGTCCACGTTTGCAGCCCGGCGACGAAATTATTGTGAGTCAGGCCGAACATCATGCCAACCTCGTTCCCTGGTTAATGCTGGCGGAACAGTGCCAGGTTAAGGTGGTCACGCTGCCGCTCAATGCTGAAAATCTGCCGGATATCTCCACCCTGCCGGCACGGCTAAATTCTCGTACGCGCCTGTTGGCGATAAGCCAGATGTCGAACGTAACCGGTGGTCAACCTGATCTCACTACCGCCATTCGCCTGTCTCACGCCAACGGTACGCCGGTTTTAGTCGACGGTGCACAGGGCGTGGTGCACGGCCCCGTAGACGTTCAGGCTATGAATATCGATTTTTATGCCTTCTCGGGCCACAAGCTTTATGGCCCGACCGGCATTGGCGTGCTGTATGGGAAAACTGAATTGCTGGCCTCTATGGCCCCTTGGCATGGAGGCGGCAAGATGCTGACCCAAACCACGATGCAGCACTTTACACCCCAGCAGGTTCCACACCGTTTTGAAGCAGGAACGCCGAATATCGCCGGTGTTTTGGGCCTGGCGGCGGCGGTGGAATGGTTAAGTAGAGTTGACCGCATCACCGCCGAAGCCTACAGCGCCGAACTGGCAGCCACAGCAGAGTCTGCGCTGGGCAAACTGCCGGGCTTTCGTAGCTTCCGCCACGGTAACTCTTCAATTTTGGCCTTTGATATCGCAGGCATTCACCACAGTGATATTATTGCTCTGCTGGCTGAGAAAGGCGTTGCCCTGCGTGCCGGTCAGCATTGCGCACAACCGCTGACTGAGGCGCTGGGCGTGAGTGGCACACTGCGGGCGTCGTTTGCCCCCTATAATACCTTGCAGGACGTTGAGCGCCTGATCGACGGCGTTAACTTTGCCGTTGATCTTTTGTCCGACTGAATACCGATTAAATAAGAGAGAAATTATGTTAGCCCCGCACCCGTTTGGAAATGAAATTACCGAGCCGTCACTAATCGAAAAATTCTCGGATTTTCGCCAATGGGAAGACCGTTATCGCCAGCTGGTAATGCTGGCAAAAGTTCTGCCGCCGCTCGATGCATCATTGAAAACTGCCGCTATAGAACTGTCAGGATGTGAGAATCGCGTGTGGCTGGGCTATGAGAGAATGGAAAACGGCGGAATTCATTTTTATGGCGACAGCGAGGGGCGCATCGTTAAGGGCCTGCTCGCAGTACTGCTGACGGCAGTTGAAGGCAAAAAGCCGGAAGAGATCTTGAGTCGCGATCCGCTGGCGTTGTTCGATACTCTGCAACTTCGCCAACAGCTGAGCAGCAGCCGCGCCAGCGGTCTGGCTGCGCTCTCACAGGGCGTACAGGATATTGCCCACGCCTGTCTGGGATAACATTTTTATACGGTCGCTGTCGCACCTTTGGCCGCTTCCGCTGCCTGACGCTGCGCCTTAGCCATCATCTTCTTCAGCACGTGTGAAACCGCCACAAAGCCGAAGCTTGCCGTTACCATCGTGGCGGCACCAAACCCTGACTCACAGTCCATACGTTTCGGCCCTTCAGCGGTAGCACGTGAAGCACACACCTGACCATCGGGCTGCGGATACATCAGCGGTTCACTGGAAAATACACAGTCGATCCCCAGCTTGCCCTTGTTATTTCTGACCACGTTAAAATCATTTTTCAACCGCTCACGCAATTTGGCCGCCAGCGGGTCCTGAATAGTTTTCGCCAGATCGGCGACTTCAATTCGCGTCGGATCGATTTGCCCACCCGCACCGCCGGTAGTTACAACGGGTATTTTATAGCGACGGCAATAGGAAAGCAGCGCGGCTTTCGGTCGTACGCTGTCAATGGCGTCAATCACGTAGCTAAAATCACGGTTGAGCATTTCGGCAACGTTGTCTGGCGTAATAAAGTCGTCAATGCAGGTCACCTTGCACTCCGGATTGATCGCTAAAATGCGCTGCGCCATGATCTCAACTTTTGATTGCCCGACGTTTTCACGCAGTGCGTGGATCTGACGATTAGTATTGGTCACACACACGTCGTCCATATCAATCAGCGTGATTGCGCCAATGCCGGTGCGAGCCAGTGCTTCGGCCGCCCACGACCCCACGCCACCAATTCCAATCACACAGACATGTGCGGCAGAAAACAGCGCCAGAGCCTGCTGGCCGTAAAGTCGCGCCGTGCCGCCGAAACGCTGTTGATAAGCCTCAGAATATTCTGCCGCCATGTTGTATGACCTCTCTATCTACTTGCTAATGACTTATTTTCAATCTGAAAAAGGATTTTTTGCACCCTCAGCCGGAACCAGCTGTGACCCACCACTCAGCGTATTCGTCTGATAGCTGGTCATCAAAGGTGCGCTACTCTGCGTCGATTTTAACACCCATACGCGTCCATAGTGATTATAAAATCCTGCTGCATGCCCCGCGTCAGGACCAATACCTTGATACATATCGAAATGTTGTCCCTTAATCGCGCCGCCTACGTCGAGCGCAACCATCAGACGCAAATGATATTTGCCGGTAAATTTACCTTTATTGTCCAGCTCAGGCACTTCAGCCAGCAGCGAGGTACCGGTTGGGATAAGCGAACGGTCAGACGCTACCGACGCTTTAGCCACCAGTGGCACACCCGCCGCGCCTCTTACTGGCGCAAAAGGTTCGGGCTTGAAGAAGACGAATGACGGATTCTGCTCAAGAAGCTCTCGCACTTCTGCCGCGCTGTGGGCATCGGCCCAGTTGCGTATAGCCTGCATCGACATATCCTGACGCGCTACTTCACCTCGGTCGATAAGCACCTTGCCGATACTGCGGTAGGCATGACCGTTTTTACCGCCGTAGCCAAAGAACATCAGCGGACGACCGTCACCGTAGTCAACATAGCCGCTGCCCTGCACTTCCATCATGAAGTTATCCATCAGCGAGTTGGTATAGGCAACGGCATACTTACTGCTTAACGCCCCCGAATAAATGGCTGCACGGTCGGGTAAACGGCCACCGCGAGGTTTTGGCGGCATGCGGTACAGCGGATATTGGAACTCGCCCTGCGGCGTGTAACGCGCCTGTACTACCGGCGTGTAGTAACCGGTGAACTGCACGTTACCGAAATTATCCGCACCTTCCATCTGGTAAGCGCTCAAACCATGCTGGCTCAGCGTACGCGTATCGGCACCTGAGCGGACCCACTGCTCAATAGCTTTATAGGTACTGGTGTTACGGTTATAAAGAGAAGAGGATGCAGACTGCACCTCCAACACCTGATCCGCATAATCTCTGGCATTTACTGGCTTGCCGGTGGCGTTAGGCTCATTAACATACTCGAGCGCATTATCGAGTCGCCCATCCTTATACTGCTGTCCCCTGTCGGTGGGCCGTGATGAACAGCCGGCTAAAATGGCGATCACCAGTCCACTCAGCAAATACTTTGTCCAACGTCCTTTCATTAATGCACTCTCTTGCTCTGGGGAAGGGGAATATTTAAACGAGAACGATAACAAAGGGGGGAAGGGAAGGGAATTGTGCCAAACAAAAAAAAGCCTTAACGCAAAATGGCAGAAATTAGCAGCACAATGCGCAAAAATGGAGCAATAAACTGCTTTATCTCAATTAAATACAAAAAGGGGTTGCAACATTTAGCGTGGGGAGTATAGTTCGCCTCCATCGGACGCGGGGTGGAGCAGCCTGGTAGCTCGTCGGGCTCATAACCCGAAGGTCGTCGGTTCAAATCCGGCCCCCGCAACCAATTCGATGTTGTTTGATAAGAATTGGAAATGCGTTCGATAAGTACGTGATTTAATAGCGTATATAGTGTAGAGTAAGTCAGCAGTAAACGGACGCGGGGTGGAGCAGCCTGGTAGCTCGTCGGGCTCATAACCCGAAGGTCGTCGGTTCAAATCCGGCCCCCGCAACCAACTGACTGAAAGCATTAAAGTAGTGAGAAGTAACAGACTGTAGTAGACGGACGCGGGGTGGAGCAGCCTGGTAGCTCGTCGGGCTCATAACCCGAAGGTCGTCGGTTCAAATCCGGCCTCCGCAACCAATCTACTGAATTTTATATAAAGTCTGTTAAAAACAAGCACCCATCAGGGTGTTTTTTTTTGCCTGCAATTTAGAGAAACGGATACGCCACCGAGCGTTGAATCCCCTGCTTAGCGCCTTGCCAACATACCGCCTTCAGCAAAATAGGCTTTAATTCCTGCCAAAATCGATTCCGCCACCTGCTGTTGAAAATGACTGGTCTTCAATTTGCGCTCTTCATTGACGTTGCTGATAAAAGCCGTCTCTACCAGAATCGACGGAATATCGGGGGCTTTTAATACCGCAAATCCTGCCTGATCGACTTTATGCTTGTGCAGATGATTGACCTTTCCGATGCGCGTGAGCACCTCTTTACCAAATTTCAGGCTGTCGGTGACCGTCGCCGTTTGCAGCAAATCAAATAAAGTATGGTCAAGATAACGGTCGCCGCTTTTACTCACCCCGCCAATGCTGTCTGACTCATTCTGAGTCTGCGCCAGGAAACGCGCGGCCGCGCTGGTTGCGCCTTTGGTTGAGAGCGCAAATACTGAGGAGCCGTGCGCTGCGCGGTTGGTAAAGGCATCGGCGTGAATCGAAATAAACAGATCGGCACGCAGTTTGCGCGCCTTGGCGACGCGAACCTTTAACGGAATAAAAATATCTTCGTTGCGGGTCATATAAACCGTCATGTTGGGCTGCTGCTTAATGAGCTTTTGCAAACGCCGGGCAATCTGCAGCACCACGTCTTTCTCACGCGTTTTATATTTCCCAATCGCCCCCGGGTCTTCGCCGCCGTGACCCGGGTCGAGCATAATCACCAGCGGGCGCTCGTGCCCTGCTTTGCCGTCTTTCTTTTTCTCGGGCGGGAGCGTTCTCGCCACGTCTCCGCGGTTGTAATCCTCTAACAGTGCCAACAGCGGATCGTCCTGTTCACCGCCGCTGTTCTTCTCAGGATAAAGATCGACGACCAGACGATGGCGGAACTCTGCAACGGGCGGAAGAGTAAACAGGTGTGGTGCTGCGGTTTGCTTGAGCTCCACAACCAGCCGTACCGTGGATTTATCGAACTGCCCGACCCGTAACCGCTGAATATAAGGGTCACTCGCGTTAATCTTTTCACCCAACCCTTTAAGCACCGAGTTGAGCTGAACGTCTTCAATATCGACCACCACGCGATGCGGATCTTGTAACATAAACTGCTTATACTTGAGCGGCTGGCTCGACTCCAGCGTAATACGGGTATAAGTAGATGATGGCCAAACGCGTACCGCAACGACGTGCGAACTGGCTGCAGCACCCACGCGTGTTACGCTCAACAACCATGATGCTGCAACGCCCTGCAGGAGAAGACGTCGGCGAGAATTATGTTGTTCGTCAGGCATGTAGTCTCAAAGATATCAAAAGATGAGTAAAAGTAACAAAACGCAATAGGACGAACTTTAACGAATCGCCCCTCCCCTGTCATCCTTTGTATTGTCAGGATTTTTCAGTTTTTTGATTGTTAGAAATAATTGAATTTCAAAAACAGAGATTTCTTACTTGCCACAGGGTCATAAAAGAATAAAAATACAAAAATTACGAATAAAAATGCAAAAGAGGTTTTGCCGTGAAGGAACGAAGCACTGAACTGGTCCAGGGTTTTCGCCACTCAGTTCCCTACATTAATGCTCACCGGGGTAAGACTTTCGTTATCATGCTCAGTGGTGAGGCCATCGAACATGAGAATTTCACAAACATAGTCAATGACATCGGGCTGTTGCACAGTCTGGGCATCAGGCTGGTTGTGGTTTATGGCGCACGTCCGCAAATCGACACTAACCTGTCTGAGCATAACTATGAGCCGATTTATCATAAAAACACCCGCGTCACCGACGCCAGAGCTCTGGAGTTAGTGAAGCAGGCTGCGGGCCTTTTGCAGCTTGATATCACCGCGCGGCTCTCAATGAGTCTCAATAATACGCCGCTGCAGGGCGCGCACATTAACGTGGTGAGCGGCAACTTTATTATCGCGCAGCCATTGGGCGTAGACGACGGCATCGACTATTGCCACAGCGGACGCATTCGTCGCATCGATGAAGAGGCAATTCATCGCCAACTCGACAGCAACGCGATTGTCTTGCTGGGTCCGGTTGCAGTATCAGTCACTGGCGAAAGTTTTAATCTGGTTTCTGAAGAAGTTGCCACCCAACTGGCTATAAAGCTCAAGGCAGAAAAAATGATCGGCTTTAGCGCCGAACAGGGCGTTATTGACAGCGAAGACAACATTATCTCGGAACTTTTCCCGAATGAAGCGCAGGATTTCATTGAGAAAATTGAAGAGCGGAAAGACTACCAGTCTGAGACCGTGCGCTTCCTGCGCGGTGCAGTTAAAGCCTGCCGCAGCGGCGTGCGCCGCAGCCACCTGATAAGCTATCAGGAAGACGGTGCGCTTATTCAGGAACTGTTCTCGCGCGACGGTATTGGCACGCAGGTGGTGATGGAGAGTGCTGAACAGGTGCGTCGTGCCACGATAAACGACATCGGCGGAATTCTGGAACTCATCCGTCCGCTGGAGCAGCAGGGTATTCTGGTACGTCGCTCCCGCGAACAGCTGGAAATGGAAATCGATAAATTCACTATTATCGAACGCGATAACCTCACCATTGCCTGCGCGGCGCTCTACCCGTTTCTCGATGAAAAGATTGGGGAAATGGCCTGCGTGGCTGTGCATCCCGACTATCGCAGCTCGTCGCGCGGTGAAATGCTGCTTAAACGCGTAGCCAGCCATGCCAAGCAGATGGGCCTGACCCGACTCTTCGTGCTGACCACGCGCAGTATCCACTGGTTCCAGGAACGCGGCTTCAAGCCCGCCGACGTCGACGTTCTACCGATTCAAAAACAAGAGATGTACAACTACCAGCGACGTTCAAAAATCCTGATAGCAGATCTTTAATGGCCAAACGGTCAAATAAGAGACAAAAAAGGCGGAATGACTATCATCCCGCCTTTTTTATCATTTGCCGCTACCGTTAGCGAGAGGTCAGCCGCTCAACCAGGCCGCTACGCCTTTGCGTAGGCGTACTAATCGCCTTGGCTAATACCTTTTCACTGGCATAAAGCGACAGTTTTCGCTTGGCGCGGGTAATGGCCGTATAAACCAGCTCTCGCGTTAATACCGGTAAGAAATGGTTAGGCAGCACCAACAGCGTGTGCTCAAACTCCGACCCCTGCGACTTGTGAACCGTCATGGCATAGGCGGTATCATGCACCGGCAGACGGCTCGGCTGTACAGACTTTATTTGGCCATCGGGCAGCTGAAAATAAACCCTCAGCTCACCTAACTCATTGCGTAGGGCGATGCCGATATCCCCGTTAAACAACCCAAGGGCACTGTCATTGCGACTGATCATGACCGGCCTTCCTGCATACCAACGCCCGCCCAGTGCAGTTGGGCGACGAATTAGCCCCTGACGCTGCAGCAGTTGCTCGATGCGCTCATTTAATCCAGCAAGGCCAAACGGCCCTTCACGCAAGGCACAAAGCACCTGAAATTCGCTAAAAGTCTTCAGTATATCGGCAGGTGGCGCGGCATTAACCACCGCCTGCAAGTAGGGGCGATAACCCGCCACACAGGCATTGAGCAATGATTGAAAATCATCCGTTTCATTGAGCGGGAAACTGGCCACGTCGGGCAAATTTTGCGACAGCACCCGGCGGGCTGCGTGGCTGTCGCCGGAATTAACCGCGGCGGCTAGCAGACCAATGCCCGACTCGGCATCAAAGCGGTAGCTCTTACGCAGCAAGCAAAGCGTATCGCGCACGCTGGCAGGATGTTCACGTTCAGTGCCTTGAAGCGGGCAGCCGGTTAAACGCGCCAACTGTGCGGCGCGCGCTTGGCTGTAACCCTGCTCGGCGAAACGGCAAATATCGCCCAGCACCGCGCCAGCCTCTACCGAAGCCAACTGATCGCGGTCACCAAGAAAAATAACGCGTGCCTGAGCAGGCAACGCCGCGATCAGTCGGGCCATCATCGGCAGGTCGACCATTGAGGCTTCATCGACCACCAGCACATCAATATGTAGCGGATTTCCCCGATGATAACGCATTCGTTGGCTATTAGGCTGTGCGCCGAGCAGGCGGTGGAGCGTTGAAGCTTCATCGGGGAACTGCGCTCGCTGAGCTTCAGTAAGCTCAAGCCTTTGGCTGGCCTGCCCCAGTGACTCCGTCAATCTTGCTGCTGCCTTACCGGTTGGGGCTGCCAGTTGGATACGTAAGCGGCTCTCGGGATTAAGTTGCACCAACGCGGCCAAAAGTTTGGCCACCGTTGTCGTTTTACCGGTACCCGGCCCGCCAGAAATAATGGCAATACGACGGGTCGCGGCCACGGCGGCAGCGACTTTCTGCCAGTCAATGTCGTCCATACTGGCGGGGCCAAACAGCTGGTCAAGCACTTGACGCAGCCGCACTTCATCCACGAAAATTTCGCTATTTTTCTCAATAAAATCAATCTGTGGCGAGGTGTTTTCATCAATGAAAAACGCGGCAACCTGGCCTTCATCCTGCCACATTCTTTGCAGATACAGACGCTGCTGTTGCAGCACCAGCGGCGTAGCGTGAGTTCCGTCGCTCACCGCCGTATGCTGTTGCAACAGTTCAAGCCAGGCGGACTCATCGGGCTCGTCGGCCGCTAACCACATCGCATTCGCTAATGCCGGAAAACGACCTTCAAAAAGCCGATCAGGCTGCAGTTCATCAAGGCGTAAACACACGTGACCACGCCCTGCTTCAGCACTGAGGCTGGCAGCGGCAAGCATCATCGCCGGATTCTCGCCCGCCACCATGCGCGCAAACTGCACGTCCAGCGCCCGCAGCGCACCCAGCGCCATTGCCTGTTCATACAGTGAAATCATTACGCCACCTCCTGCGGCAAAGGCAGGCCTTTAAACAGCGCGTCCATCGACTTAATAAATTCCTCGCTGGGGCGGTGACGGAAAATGCCGTTGTTAGGATGCTCGGCATCTACGCCGCGCAAAAACAGATAAATGACACCGCCAAAATGCTGTTGGTAGTTATAGTTTGCTAACCGGTGCTGCAAATAGCGATGCAGGGCCAGCGTGTAAAGTTGATATTGAAGGTCGTACCGGTGGTGAGCCATCGCATTTTCCATGGCTGACTGCGTATAGGCACTGCTGTCTTCTCCCAGCCAGTTGGACTTGTAGTCGAGCAGGTAATAACGCCCTTGCCAACAGTAAACCAGGTCGATAAAACCCTTTAGCATGCCACGCACTTGCTGAAAGTTTAACGGCGGACACTGCGCAGAAAGGCTGTCGTGCGCACGCGCCAGGGCGTCAAGTTGCTCGGATTTAAGCAGCCCATCAATCGGCAAATAAAATTGCAGTTCGGACTGGTGTTGTGAAGGATCCAATGCGCTAAGCGACATCTCATGGTCGTCAAGTGGCGTGCTCAATACCGCATTGACCCACTCTTCCAACACGGGCAGCCATGCGGCGTCATAGCCTTGAGCCTCCAGCATCTCTTGCAACCAAGATGTCTCTACCGGCTGACTAAAGTCGATTTCCTCAAACAAACTGTGCAAGAAAGTCCCGGGCCCTGCACCACGAGGGAAACTGTGTGGCGTCATTTGCGGCTCGCGGTCCTGCGGCTGTTCGCCGGCGGCGTCAACATCCAGCTTCGGTAAAAGATCCTGAGCCAGCGCCGACCCGTGCTGCTGTAAACCCGAATAGCTGGTCACTCGCCAAAAATCAGCAATAGTGCGGCTTACCTGCGCTGCGACAAGCTGTGAAGACTCAACAACCGGCGGGATCCACACCGTTTGCTCATTACCACCGGCAGGTGAAACAGCAATATTTTCATCAGCCAGAGTCTGTAAACACTCGGCAAGATAGCCTGCATCACCCGCCTGTCCGTTTTGAATCAAATAACCCATCGCACCGAGATGTATATCAGTATCACCCTGTTTTTTGCGATTACCCTGCATCAATGGCGCAATGCCGAGACTACAGTGATAAACCGATCGGGTGAGTGCCACATACAGCAGACGTAAATCCTCCGCCAGTCGCTCTTCTTCTGCCAACTGTAGGCTCTGTTCATCCTCACTCAAATCAAGCAGTGCCGCGAAGCTGGTACGGTCATGGTAAAGACCTTTCTGCTGCTGACGGAAATTACTGATAAAGGGCAGCCAGACCAACGGATACTCCAGCCCTTTTGACTTGTGGATAGTGACAACTTTAACAAGGTGTTTATCACTCTCAAGCCGCAGCTGCTGGCTTTGTGACTGTGTGTCTGGTTGCGCTATTTGCTGAGCCAGCCAGCGCACGACGGCGTGTTCACTGTCGAGTTGCGCCGCCGCCTCCTGCAACAGTTCGCCCAAATGCAGCAGATCGGTGAGTCGACGTTCCCCTCCGGGATTAGCCAGCAAGTCTTCGGCAATATGGCGGCTTAAAATAAGACCTTTGAGCATCGGCAGTACGCCCCGCTGCAACCAGCGTTGGCGATAGCCGTCAAACTCGTCCACCAGCTTGTCCCATGCGAGCTCGTCTTGACTTAACGCATCCAGAGTCAACGCATCCAGCCCCATCAGGCCGGTTGCCATAGCGCTGCGCAATGTTCTCTCATGCTCCGGCGTCAATACGGCCTGCAGCAGCCAAAGTACATCCATGGCCTCAGGTGTATCAAAAACGCTGTCGCGATTTGAGAGATAAACCGAAGGAATATTGAGCACCGCAAGCGCATCACGAATAAGAGCGGCTTCGCGGCGACTGCGAATAAGGATAGTAATATCAGATGCCTGCACGGGACGACGTTTGTCTCCAGACACCAGCCACGCCTGCTGCCGCTGACCGGCGGTGAGCCAGTCACGAATCTGCGCAGCACAGTGCTGGGCCATAAACTGCTGATAATCGTTTACGCCAACGCCTTCACCAGGCTGTAGCCAACACTGCAGCCCGGGCTGTTTTTCTCCTTCCAGCTCAAAGCATAGGGCGGAATTTTTAGGCGCAGGCTGCACCGAAATAAAGGGGATTTCCGAGAACAAAAACGGTGACGGCAGCCGCGAGAATAGCTGATTGACACTCTTTACCATAGAAACCGACGAACGCCAGTTGGTGTCCATGGTGTAATGAGCACTCACTTCGGAACGTGCACGCATATAGGTAAAGATGTCAGCCCCGCGGAACGCATAAATCGCCTGCTTGGGGTCACCGATTAG
Organism: Rouxiella sp. S1S-2; assembly: GCF_009208105.1. NCBI lineage: Bacteria > Pseudomonadati > Pseudomonadota > Gammaproteobacteria > Enterobacterales > Yersiniaceae > Rouxiella > Rouxiella sp. S1S-2. Next base: position 1,197,471 of record NZ_WFKL01000001.1, on the reverse strand, counting down.
CAGTAACCCACACTCAGGCTGGTTACCGTAGAGGCAGTGGAAGATACGATATTGCTGCGGATCGGTATCCTGAAATTCATCAATCATTGCCAGAGGATAACGCTGACGTATTGCCTGAGCCAATAGCTCACCCGAAGGCTGACGCAGTGCGTTATCAAGGCGACTTAGCAGGTCATCAAATCCCATCTCGGCGCGCTGGCGCTTCTCTTCGGCAATTGACCGACGTATTTCATCTAACGCGCGGGCAATCACCAGGTCACGGATGCTCAGTGGTTCTTCGTAAAGAAGGTCTATAGCATTAAAAACGGTGTGTTCTGGCGGCTGCCCTTTCTTTGTTTTCTCAAACAGTGTCGATTGCCTAAAACGCTCAAGTTCTTTCGGCAACGTGTAGCTTTCGGTCGGTTGAGAGGCCCAATCACCGACAGAGGCCAGCCAGTTAGGCAGATAACGACTGCTGTAGCTTCGCTTGTCGACGCCGGATTGGGTGATTTCACGCTCAAAGTCAGCGGCGCCCGTGCGCCACTGCTGTTTAATATCATCAATTCTGTCAACGATCCGCTGATGACGACTTTCAAGCGTTTCATTGCTATCAGGGGGAAAGCGCAACTGTGGTGCTTCGCCGTGAAGATAAGAGGAAAGGTCGGCAAGCAGCGCTTCCGGCCCACTCCACTCCTGCGACACCGCGCGTGCAATATTCAAAGGCAGTGGATAACAGTAGCGCCGCCAAAAATCCGCACAGGCCTGACGGCGCAGCGGCAGTTCATCCTGAATCAACGTTTGTTCAAAAAGAATGCCGGATTCGAACGCATTGTGCATCAGCATGCGCTGGCAGAAACCGTGAATGGTGTAAATCGCCGCCTCGTCCATCTGTCGCTCGGCAGCCAACAGGGTTGAGGCCGCCTCAGACAAATCGGCGATTTCAGTCATCAACATGGTCAGCACCGCGTTATGACTTTCACCACGAATGCAGGCCAGCCGCAGCTCGTGGATATTGCTGCGTATACGCCCGCGCAGCTCTTCGGTTGCCGCCTCGGTAAACGTCACGACCAGAATTTCTTCTACAGTCAGTCTGCGGGAAAAAGCCGCTTCCTTACCCAACCCCAGCAGCAGCCGCAGGTAGAGCAAAGCCAGCGTAAACGTTTTTCCGGTACCCGCAGAAGCCTCAATCAGTCTCTCGCCAGACAGCGGCAAAGTGAGAGGATCGAGCCTGTGCGGGATAATTTCTTTCATTATTTATTAACCTGATGTGGAAAGGTTTTTTGTAAACTTGAGGTTGTTGGATAGGTTTTCCAACCCGCAGGGGCGGCGTACTCTGGCGTTTTACTGTCATTGCCAGAAACCTGCGAAAGCATGGCAAAGCCGGTTTGGCTGATAACCGCCTGATGATAGAAGTCTGCCAGCTCTTTTTGCGTCAGCCCCTCAATCACGGCAATCACTTTTTCACGCGTGTTAAATTTGTCGTTACCACGGCTAAAGTCTTCACCAAATCGCCCGACCTCCTCGCCCATGGTTTGCGGACGCTGCTGCATTTCGTTCAGCAACCCTTGCTTGTACTGAGCAAACTCGTTGTCCTTCATGGCTCGCAGCCGCTGTTCAGCCTGAGGGTAAAATGCCAGATAGCGCTGGTAGAGATATTTGGGCTGCTTGCTGTTACTTTGCAGCAAGAATCCAATTCCCCACTGCTTGCCCACCGGCATCGGGAAAGCAAACACCGCATAGCCGAGCTGTTCCTGAGTGCGCAGTTGGCTGTAGAACCAAGGCTGAATAATTTGCCCCAGCAGAGCGCAATAGCCCATGCTTCGGACTTCATCATAGCCGACCGGCACATAGACTGCCGCCAGCGCGGAGTCAGTCGAGGTGCCCACTCGCTGCATATTTACCTTTTGACGATGGTTAACGATGATGCTGCTGCCACGCCACCACTGAGTACCCTGCGGTTTTATTTTGCTCTTAATATTATCGACCATTTTTTCAACCTGAGGCGCCGTCATATTGCCCATTACCAGGACTTCCAACGCTCCTTTATCAAGCAAGCTTTTGCGATAATCGATAACCTCCTGCAGCGTGATGCCCTTGACCATCTTTTCGCGGACTTCACGTTCGCTGTAAGGCAGTCGGGAGATCAACTGTACCGGCTGCAGCGCCAGCTCGAAGGCTTTACCCTTATCTGCGGCTGCCAGGCGCTCCAGATACCAAGATTTGGCCTGTTCCAGTTGCTCGGACGTGGGCACTATCTTTGGATACTGTTCAACCAGTTCGCTCAGCAAATCGGGAAGATGGTCCGTAAAGCCGTTGGCATTAAACTCCAGACCGTGATCCGGAGAGGTCGAGAAACTGATGCCGCCAATCGATGCCTGATAGCTTAGTTGGTCAAATGCGACCCCCGTCAGATAGTCGTTAAGGCCGTAGAGTACCTGCTTTCTGGCCGTATCTAAGGACTGTTCGCTGCGAAACGCCAGCGTCACGTCGGCTTTCGGTTCTGAAGAGAAATAGCGGCTCGGCATGTAGAGCACACGCAGCCCTTTTTGATTCACAATCAATGTCGGGCGGGTTTGCTCAGCGTTCTTGTTCACCACCTCAAGATTTTCAGGAATATACGGATTCAACAACGGTAAAGATAAGCTGACCTGTTTTTCCAACTGTTGCCATTGGGTAAAATCATTGGCCGAAACTTTATCAACCTCATAAGGTGCATCAACAAAATAGGCCATTTTGTTGTGCGGTTCATTGGGGCTAATAATCCAGAAACGCGCATGCTCGGGGGTCAATGAGTCAAGACGATTATCAATGGCCTGAGGGTCAAATCGGTCAGTAATATAGGGCGAGTCCAGCACGTGATCGACCGGCACACGTACCATGGTGTCAACCAGCCATTCCACGTAGTCCATATTTCGGGTCACTGCCGGATAGCGGAAATCCAAGGCCAGAACGTGGGCAATTTCGTCGAAATACTCTTTTTTAACGCCCTGCGAACGGATAAGCGATAAGTAGTTGAAAACTGCCGCGATCACGCGATTCTTCTCGGCAAGACCTTTATCCGTCAGGGAAACCGAGATGGCAAAAACCCCCATATTACCCTGCACCATCGGGTCGGCACCTGCACTTATACCGTCCGACAGACCCTGTTTTTGCAACCAGTCAGACAGCGTGTTTTTGCTACGATTACCAATTAAATAACTTATATAAGTATCTGTTTTACTGCGAAAAGCAGCACTATTGTTATCGATCGCAAACTCGATACGCAACTGTTTACGAGGCTCGGCCGGCACGTAATGAATGAGAATGCCCTGCTGTTCCGGTGTAACACTAGAAACGGTTATCGGCGGAACAGTGGCGTTATGATTAACGATTTTGCCAAAGGTATCAGATGCAATCTGCGCAAGTTCCGACAGAGGTTTATTGCTATAAATTACCCCCACCATCAGATTCGCGGAGTAATAACGATTGTAGAATGCTACCAGCGCATCGTGGAGGTTATTGCCTGGTTTGTCTTTAAGCGTATCGAGGTTGCCTCCGGCGTAGCGCGACCCGGGATGCAGAGGATTGAGTGTTTCGGCTCTGACCTGCCCCATGCGCATGCCGTCTCTTGAACGCGCCATCGTCAACTCGGCATTCACCGCATTACGCTCTTTGTCAGCATAATTAGCGTCAAGCAGTGGCTCACCCACCGCATCGGCAAGACGGTCGACGGCTTCTTTCAGGGCATCATTTTCAACTTCGAGATAAAACGCTGTGCGATAAGATGCCGTGCTGCCATTGTGGCTACCGCCGTGCATTTTCAGGAATTCGGACAGGCTTTCAGGTTTGGGGTATTTCTTTGACCCCATCAGCAGCATATGTTCGGTAAAATGCGCTAATCCGAGTTGTCCGTCGGGGTCTTGAAGCGATCCCACCGATACTGCCAGCGCTGCCAGCGATTTACTGGCGTCTGCATCAGAAACAAGGAGCACCGTCATACCATTGGCGAGTTTTATCCCCTGATACTGACGTGGATCGTTTTGGCTTTTATGTATTGTTTCTGCAATTGGTTGCCAGTCTGTTGCGGACCAGACTGCGGGGGCCCAAAACGTCAACAACAACAGTAACCCGCTTACACGGGTAACCTGTTTCAACATTACCTGTCTCCCTTGATTTAATATGAAAAATTCAGGTTAAGGAGTCGAAAGTGTGCGAACCCGTAACCAAAAGCATAGTAATTAACTCAGACCCCGTCAGAGGCAGATAGTTTTTTATAACGAAACAGCATTAAATCTATCCCGTTTTTCCTGCCATTGTATTAAGCCAGATTATGTTGAACTACCGGCAAAAGAAAGCGCTCTGATTCACGGATGATGGCTTCGATGTTTTCATTATCCAGTTGACGCATGGCCCGTTGCACATAAGGGTCTTGTCCTTCGCCCGGCACTCTGGCATCACCCTGCCAGGCCTGCACTAACTTATTAACGGCTTTGGTTTGCAGCTCGACATCTGTGCTGATAGCGCCTGTCTGGGTATCGAAGCAGACATCGAGCCATGCCCAACCACTTTTACTCAACAGTTTTAGCGGCGAACGTAGCCCTTCTCTGTAACCGGCAACCAGTATCTCCAGTTGGCTCAACGCGACGTCTGGCGGCAGATTAGCGTAGCGAAAAGCCGAGCCGCTACGACCAAACATTTTGCTTTCACCCTGACCACCGCTGGCGCAGTAAACCACGTGCTCAATCCACAGCAGCAGGCCATCTCGGGCCAGCAGTACCGCAGGCCGCCACCGCAATAGGCCATCGTCCTGAACCTGATGCAGCCAGCCGGTCAATTGGCCGTCGGCCAGTTGAAGGGTTAACTCCATGCTTGTGCTCTCGGTGCGGGCCTCGCTAACTTGGTCTGCGAGTTCAACCATCTCTTCACACTGTTTCTGCCAGTAAATCTCGCCGAAAGGCCCATAGGGCAGTCCGCCGGAGGCTTTTACATGGCTAAACAGAATAGCGGGATCCTGCTGCTCAATAAGCGCGTTGAGTAGCTGGGTGTTCAATTGATAACGATTCAAATTATCGAGAATAAAAGGCTCTTCATCCGAAAGCTCCGTCTCTTCAATAATAAAGCTCACGTTCAGTCGCATCTGGAAAAAAGCCTTAATCGGATGACGATAAAAACGCAGCAAATTATCCAGTGATATGTCGTTTAACGGCAGAGCCTCAAGTGGCTGATTAAAATCAGTCACCGGCTTACCTTCTCCCCCTGCAGCGGGTAACCATTCCGCGGCATAGCTCTGCATCTCACCTTGGTTGTCGAAATTACTGGCATCAAACGGCGTTCTCGAATGCCAATACTCAAGATGCTGACGCAGCCTTTTTTCACTGTCATCGGCGTTGAGTTCGCGGTCTTGCTCCAGGCAGTAGCTTTGCCCGATATACTCAAGCAGTTCGCTGACCAGCACGGAAGGGTAACGCTCACTGTTGTCTTGTATTGAACGGCCTATATAGCTGATATACAGCTTGTCCTGAGCGGACAGTAACGCCTCCAGAAAGAGGTAGCGGTCATCATCGCGACGGCTGCGGTCACCCCGTTTAACCTGTCGGGCCATTAAATCGAAACCCAGCGGCGGTAAAGTACGAGGATAAATACCGTCATTCATGCCGAGCAGGCATACGACCTTAAATGGGATGGATCGCATCGGCATCAGCGTACAAAAGTTGATCGGTCCTGCAAGGAAACGCTGACTTATACGCTCCTGGTCGAGTCTTGAGGCCAGTTCATCGCGAAGAATAGACAGCGGAACATCATCAGGATATTGCGCTGCGATACCCTGGTTAATCACCTTTTGCCACTGCTGCTCAATCAATGCGAGGGCCACTTCTGTTTCACCTTCTGGGGAGAAAAAGGTGTTGAGCAATTCGTGGCATACGGATAGCCAATCATTTAGCGAACGAGACTGCGCAAGGCGAATACGCCACTGACTCAACTGCATTAACAGTTCGGCAAGGTGTCCGGCAAGCTCGGCTGCAAGTCCCGTAGATTCATCATAGGGCAGCACACCCTGCCAGTCGCCCGCGCGGCTATCCATGGCATAGCCCAACAACATGCGCGTAAGACCAAAATGCCAGGTGTGCTGGCCGGTAGCGGGAAGGGCCAGCTCTCGCACATTGTCGTCGTCCAGTCCCCAGCGAATACCCGACTCGCCCACCCATTGACGCAGCAGGCGCAGACCGTCTTCATCAATTGAGAAACGCGTAGCCAGAGCAGGAACGTCTAACAGCCCCAGCACCTGTTCGGAGGTGAAGCGGCTTAATGGCAGGTCGAGCAGGGAAATAAAGGCCTGTAGCGCCGGATGCGACTGGCTGGCCTTGCGGTCTGAAATAGCAAAAGGCAGATAACGCTCTTTCGGCGCATTGCCAAATACTGCCTGAATATAGGGTGCGTAACTGTCGATATCCGCAACCATCACAATAATATCGCGCGGCGTGAGGCTATCGTCGTTTTCCATCATCGCCAGCAAATTGTCGTGCAATACTTCAACTTCTCGCTGGGGGCTATGGCAGATATTCACACTGACCGAGCGGTCTTGAGACTGCAGTACACGTTTAGTTTCACTGCTTGCCAGCGTCTCTTTTGTCATGCCAATAACGGCATGGTCTTCAAGATCAAGCATGTCCTGCTGAAGTGCATGCAGCAGGGTTTCATTCCCTACATCAACAAAAGCATGCACTTCCTGAATATCATCAACCTGAGACAGCAGATACATATGGTCGCGCCCCAGCTTTCCCCAAGATGCCAACAGCGGATTACTGAGGTTTTGCTCGCCTTCTTCATTGAAAAGCTGCTGAGCCAAGTGCGGTTCGCGAAACAGCGATGTTTCGACTGATTCAAGGTAGTGACGGCGTTTACGGCTCTGCAAACGCGCGAGAAAAGCATAGTTTTGAATATCGCCCCAATAGTAGCGGCAGGGGTTAGTAAACATCAGATGAATATCAATGTGTTTACCCAGTGCCTGTAGCGCTTGTAAATAAACCGGTGGCAGCGCTGAAATACCGCAGATGAATACCCTTTTGGGCAAACCCTCCGGGCAGGCGTCCGTGCTATTTAGCGCATGAATAAAGCGCTCATAAAGATTGGCCCTGTGCCATTCTGGCTGCTGCAGCGCCTCGGTGTATTCACACAGCGCCCGCCACAGCGGAGCCTGCCAAAGCTGTGATGCATCAAGCTGCTCGTCTTCAACCAGCTTTCCCTGCTGCCAGGTTTTTAGCCATTCCGGTCGGTACACCAGATATTGGTCAAACAGGTCAGCAACGCGTGCGGCCAGCTGATGAATTTTTCTTTTGTCACGATCATCGGTCAAATAGTTCTGCAATGCAGCAAACTCCGGCTCTTCAAGCTTGCCGGGCAGCAGCCACATCAGCTTCCAGGTCATGGCGTCTTTACTGAAAGCGCTCTCCTTGGGAATGCCGGGCAGCACCTTGGTGAACATGTCCCAAATAAACGTTGCGGGCAGCGGAAAAGCTATTTGAGCAGCAATACCAAAAGTCTGAGCCAGCTCCATTTGTAGCCACTGTGCCATTCCGGGGCTTTGGACCAGTATGACCTCTTGATGAAAGGGATTATCAAGAGGACGGCCTTCAATCAGCCGGGTAGTCAGTATCTTGAGAAGATCTAACTGATTGGAATGGTACACAGTAAACATAGCCGTTTCCTTGAGGCTCCTTAAGGAGCAAATATCTTCACGCTGCAGGCTCCCAGCCCTGTTATCAGACCGAGTAATTCATACTTTACCCACCCATTCACCTAAAGCAAAGAAAGGTGGGCAATAAACCTTTGTTAAGAATGATTAATCAGCATCTGGCCGACAAATCCAGCGACTTAATTGGCTGGTGTAGCGCAACGGGGTTTCTACGCTGATGGACACTCGCTGGCAATTTTCAGTGGCCTTGATATCAGTGATTTGCACCCGCCAGCCGTTTTTTTGCAGCACTTTACCTTTGCCCGTTACCGCGAAGCTTTCAAGTTGATCGTGAGCTTCACTCCAGGCCTGGCGCACATGCCATTGACGGCTGAATCCCTGGCTCAATGACTGATAATATTGCAGCAGGCCCAGTAGAGAAACGGAGAGTAACAATGTAGCAATTAGCGTTTCAGGTAAACTTAACCCTTCCTGTCGGCTCATCAGGTGCTTCCTTTTCGCTGCATTTAGTTTCGTCCTTGAACGGGCAAAAATCGAGCCAGCCATCTTTAATAGCAGTCAGTCGAATTTCACCAGCATTTATAATTTTCATAGTCGCCAGTTGGTATAAAAATACTGATTCTACAGCAGCGCCCTTCCCTTCTCCGCGTACGACGTAATGGTCGGCCAACTCGGCAGGTTTAAAACAGCTGCGCAGTTCAGAATTCGCCGAGCCAGCATCAGGGCGCTGCGCGCATTGCCATTGATTATTGGCTTGCAAGGCCCAGCGGCGGCTTATTCCCCAATTGAGTGATGACGCGGCTAACTCCCGGGCGACGAGATAATTCTTTTCACTGCGTGTTAATGAAAGAGCCGCATTCAGATGCTGATTAACGGTATTCAGCGCCAACAGGCCCAAGGTCATCATCATCATGATGGTCAGTATTAGGGCACTGCCGCGCTGACTGGCCTCATTCGACTGCCTGGACTTTTTCATTGCACTTTTACGACAGTATTTAGCCTGCTGCCTACTGAAGCATTTTTTTTCCAATTCGCCCGCATCTCTAATACCAGCAATTTACCGCCCGAATCACCCGTAATGGCAGAAAGCTGAAACTGTGAAAACTCGACTTCGCTAGGATCTAACATTCTCTCCCAGCCGGGACCGTTGCACTGTGTTACACCGCGCTGGCTTTCCAGCATCCGGTTGCGAAGCCGATAGCCAAAATACTCTGATTCACCATGACCGGCAGGCTCCCAACGCCCGTTTCGATTAAGGTCATAAGCGACGATGATGCAGGAATTTTTTGCCTCACCGCTGGCCTGCGTGATTACTATAGCCTTGCCGCTACATTTTCCGGCACAGAAACCCGCGCGCCTAAAATCCTTCTGCAACGTTAATGCCGTCTGTCGCAGTAGTTGATCAAGCTGATAGTGCTGACTCAGTTGCTGCGTTCGTTGGCGTAACATCGGGAAAAACTGCATCGCGCCTAAAATCAGTACACTGCCAATTCCCATTGCCAACATCGCTTCCGGCAGCGTAAACCCCTTTTGATTAACACGGTATGAAGCAAAATTTCTAATTTTCAACATAACGCAATACCGCCTAGGCTCTGCGTTTCACTGCACAGCCTTAAACGTCCTCTGGCAGAAAGAATAATTCGAATCGTTCCCGCCGAGTTGTGCAGACTAATATGCCCAGACTGGGCCATATTGCGCAGACCATAAAATCCCATGACCTTCTCGGAATAAGCTTTAACAGAAATATCTGGCGCAGTGAGTTGAAACATCCCTGGCTGGTGAGGCTCACATCTATCCGGCTTAACTCCGCTCCCCACGCAGCCCCCTTTTCCATCGATTGTCCACAGCAACCGTGTTTGGTTATTGCGGTAGGCCATCGACTGCATTCCAGTTAAATAAATGCGAAGACGCTGAACCTGTTGCTCTAGCTGCATTCTTTGCTGATGTTCACGCCACCCCTGTAACGACCACAGCCCCAGCATGGCTATCAGAGCCAGCACTAGCATGATTTCTATGAGGGTCATTCCCCGCTCTCTTGATGAAGTATTCATGTCCATGAGGCGAGTGTAGGGGGAAGGTAAAAAAACAAAAACCCGAAAAAGCAGACTACTCGGCATGCCTCGCAAAAAACAACGCTATGTTGCATAAGGCGGCATCAGCTCAGGAAGAGACATTCCAACACGCTGAATTTATGGGATAAAAATCTGTTAAGGATATTTTTTTGAGGTACAACGGAACAGGGGAAAGCAGCATAACCGAGAGGGAAATATACCGCCCGGGGGTGCCGGACGGTGGGAGTTAGCTATCGTTATTCAAGTCTAGATTGCAACCGGTGCCTTAATAGCAGGATGCGGGTCATAACCTTCGATTTCGAAATCTTCAAAATTATAATCAAACAAAGAGGCAGGTTTGCGTTTGATGATCAATTTTGGCAAGGCGCGAGGTTCACGACCGAGTTGCAGATGAGTCTGTTCCATGTGATTGCTATAAAGGTGAGTATCCCCCCCCGTCCAGACAAAATCACCCACTTCGAGGTCACACTGCTGGGCCATCATATGGACCAGCAGGGCGTAGCTGGCAATATTGAACGGTAAGCCGAGGAATACGTCACATGAGCGCTGATACAGCTGACAAGAAAGCTTGCCGTCTGCGACATAAAACTGGAAGAAAGCGTGGCAAGGCGCCAACGCCATCTGATCAAGTTCGCCCACGTTCCAGGCAGAAACAATAATACGTCGGGAATTAGGATCCTGCTTGAGCTGGTTTACAACGTTGGCAAGCTGATCGATCTGCTTGCCGTCGGGAGCACCCCATGCGCGCCACTGCTTACCATAAACAGGGCCAAGGGAGCCGTTTTCATCGGCCCATTCGTCCCAGATGGTGACTTTGTTATCACGCAGATAAGCAATATTGGTTTCACCTTTCAGGAACCATAACAGTTCGTGAATGATAGAACGTAAATGGCAGCGCTTGGTGGTCACCAGCGGAAAACCTTCTTGCAGATTGAAACGCATCTGATGGCCAAAAATCGACAATGTCCCTGTACCGGTACGGTCGGCTTTAGGTGTGCCTTCATCAAGCACTCGCTGCATTAATTCCAGATACTGTTTCATATTACCTCAAGACAATTGTTTCTGCGGGCGACGATAGGCCCAGATGACCATAATGATACCAAAGACAATCATCGGAATGGAGAGAATCTGCCCCATGCTGATGACACCGTCGAATAAACCAAGTTGAGCATCTGGCTGACGGAAGTGTTCAACGATAATGCGGAAGGCACCGTAGAAAATAAGGAACAAACCGGAAACGCTGCCCATTGGACGCGGCTTGCGAATAAACAAGTTGAGGATGATAAACAGCACCACGCCCTCAAGTAGCAGTTCATAAATTTGCGACGGGTGACGCGGCAATACGCCGTATTGGTTCAACAGCGGCTGTAAACTAGGGTTGGCCGCGGCGATAGCAACGTCTTCATCATGTGAACCCGGGAACAGCATAGCCCAAGGAACATCGGTAGTGACTCGCCCCCAGAGCTCGCCGTTGATGAAGTTACCCAGACGACCCGCACCGAGTCCAAAAGGGATCAGTGGCGCAATAAAGTCGGAAACCTGGAAGAAGGTGCGCTTGGTTCTGCGGGCAAACCACAGCATGACGACGATTACGCCAATCAAACCGCCGTGGAACGACATGCCGCCATCCCAGACTTTAAAAAGATACAGCGGGTTATCAAGGAAAAGAGGGAGATTGTAGAACAACACGTAACCTACACGGCCGCCGATAAAGACGCCAAGGAAGCCAGCATAAAGCAGATTTTCAACTTCTTCCTTTTTCCAGCCACTGCCCGGTTTGTTAGCACGACGGACGGCAAGCCACATGGCAAACACAAAACCCACGAGGTACATCAAACCGTACCAGTGAAGTGAAACCGGTCCGAGTGAGAAAATCACTGGATCAAACTTGGGAAACGCCAGATAGCTGTTACTCATCTATCACCACAAATTGATTGTTGTTGTGGGCCAAAAGCTCAATTTAATCAAAATCATACCCTAAGTAATTGAAGTTGAAGCTTCAACAACATCAGATGTAAAAATGAAGGGCTCAAGACCAGAGGAGCAAATGATAGCATAAGAGAGAAGAAGTCTGGTTCAACAGCGCTGGAAAAGAACTGTAAAAAAAAGTCTCGTTATTTTGTAACTCTCTAGCAATACGAGACTTTTTTTGTTCACAAAACAACCAGCATGCAGTTACTTACCGCCGCGGATAAGGCCACCTAAGCCACGGCGTTCCATGAAGGCCGCCGTCATATGGCGCACTTCGGTAGTAAACTGTGCCTTCAGAACGCGGCGTGCCAGCTCCTGTGCATCGGCAATATCAATTTGGCGCAGCAAGAACTTCACTCTAGCGACACTGCGTCCGTTCATACTGATATTACGAAAACCTAGGCCGACCAGTAAAAGTGCGCCCATTGGGTCACCGGCCATTTCACCGCACAGGCTAACGTCGATACCCGCTACTGTACTTTCGACAATAATTTGATTCAGAACGCGTAACATCGCGGGATGTAGGCTGTCATAAAGCCCCGCAACGCGAGTGTTATTGCGGTCAACCGCCAATAAGTACTGCGTCAGGTCATTGGTACCCACGGAGATAAAATCGACTCGGCCGGCAAGCTCGGGCAGCATGAATACCATCGACGGTACTTCAATCATCACGCCAATACGCGGTTTTGGCTGCGCGTAACCTAACGCCTCTTCCACTTCACGTCCGGCACGGTCAATTAATCGGCGCGCTTCATCAATTTCTTCGAGACTGGTGATCATCGGCAACAAAATACCCAGATTACCGGTCGCGGCATTGGCGCGCAGCATCGCTCTAACCTGGATCAGGAAGATCTCTGGCTGATCGAGCGTAATGCGAATTCCGCGCCAGCCCAGACAAGGATTTTCTTCGCTGATTGGCATGTAGGGAAGCTGCTTATCTGAGCCAATGTCCAGAGTACGCAAAGTAACCGGCTTGGCCGGGAACAGCTGCAGCATGCCCTGATACTGCGCAACTTGCTCTTCTTCAGAAGGAAAACCGCTTTGCAGCATAAACGGAATTTCAGTGCGATAGAGACCAATCCCGTCTACTCTGCCGCCAAACAGTTTTTCATGGTCAGCGCTTAGGCCGGCATTGAGCATCACCTGTACCCGCTCACCGCTTTGCATTTTAGCCGGTTGTTCTACATCACTTTCAGCGCGCTCACTCAGCTCCATCTCTTCACTGATCAAGCGACGATATTCATTAACCAGTACAGGTTCGGGATCGATTAACAGCTCACCGCGATAGCCATCGACAATCAGTTGACGCTGATTGAGCAGCGACGGCTGAATGTCTGCCCCCATAACCGTGGGTACGCCCATCGCACGAACAAGGATCGCCGCATGAGAGTTGGCGGCACCGTCACGGACTACTACGCCCTTAAGGCGCTCCTGTGGGACTTCAGCCAGCAGCGTCGCCGTGAGCTCGTCGGCAACCAGAATAAAGTTTTCAGGCCACTGCGTGTCACCCTGGGCAGTGTCATCGAGATGAAACACCAGTCGCTGCCCAAGCGCACGCAAGTCGCTGCCCCGCTCTCGCAGGTAAGTATCTTGCAAACTGGCAAACTGAGCCGCGAATTTCTCGACCACTTTTTTTACCGCCCACTCAGCCACTGCACCCTGATCGACCTCAGTAAATAACTCGCGCTTGAGCCTGGCGTCGTTTAACAGATGAGAATAGAGATCGAAAATTGCGGCGCTTTCTTTCTGCGCACTGGCGGTAAAACGCTTACTGAACCGGCGAAACTCTGCCCCCGCGTCTTCCAGGGCACGGGTTAAACGCTCGCGCTCGCGAACGGGGTCAAGCGTTGATGCCATGTAAACATGGTCAAGAGAAGGTTGGCTGCTGTCCTGCCAGCCGGTCCCGATAGCCACGCCGGGCGATGCGGCCAGCGCTTTGACGCGAGTCTGACGGAATCGCCCATAAAGGACATTAAGCTGGGCCTGTGAAAGGATCGCCGCCATTTGTGTGGCCAGCGTGACCATGAAGGACTCTTCACTTTCATCAAACTGACGATGTTCACGCTGCTGAATAACCAGCACGCCCAACAGCTGGCGTCGATGGATAACCGGCACCCCAAGGAAGGAGCGGAATAAATCTTCTTTAACCTGAGGAATATATTTAAAACTGGGATGGCTTTGTGCATCAGCGAGGTTGATGGGTTCTGCCAGACGGCCTACTAATCCGACAATGCCTTCATCAAATGCGAGTGCAATAGTTCGCCCGCGAGGCTTTTTCAAGCCTCGCGTAGCCATCAGGTAGTAACAACGACGATCGTTATCAGCGAGATAGATTGAACACACTTCAGTGTCCATCGCCTGACAGGTTTCATTAACCAAAACATCCAGCGCATCATTCAGGCTGGATGCCATCGCTACCTTTTCAACTATTTCTCGCAACCGCGTAAGCATTTCTTCGTGACTTAGCCTCTTTTTCGACGATAAGCGGGAGTTGTGCGGTTAATTGGCACTTCCTGCATTGGCATCACAGTTGTGGAAAACTCTTTCATCACCCGGCGATATACGTCACGTTTAAATGATACAACCTGACGTACCGGATACCAAAAACTCACCCAGCGCCACCCGTCAAACTCGGGCGTGCTGCTGCGTTGCATATTGATGTCTGCATCATTACACATGAGTTGTAACAGGAACCATTTTTGCTTTTGGCCGATACAGACCGGCTTTGTGTCCCAACGCACCAAACGTTTTGGCAATTTATAACGTAACCAGTTGCGGGTCGAAGCCAGAATACGAACGTCTTTTCTACTCAGTCCCACTTCCTCAAACAGTTCACGATACATGGCTTGCTCAGCCGTTTCTCCGGGGTTAATACCTCCCTGTGGAAACTGCCATGAGTGCTGTCCATACCGACGGGCCCACAACACTTGCCCCTGCTTGTCACAGATTACGATACCAACATTCGGGCGGTAGCCATCATCATCGATCACCGGACTACCTCGATAAGCTTAAAATGCATAGATAGTCTGATTGTTTCATACTACCAACAGGCGGTAAACCACTGGTTATCACTCTGTTCAAATGGGCAAAAGCGGGATAACTTTCGTAAAACCTCGAAGTTATAAACAGCCAGTGCGGTATTTAAGGAATTTTATTCACTTTTTCTGTGGATAGATATGTGAAGAACATAAGAGTAAGAGGGGTAAAACTAATTTCAACCTGGCGACCGGCCGCAAAAATATTAAAATTAACCCTATAAAAAACATAAGGTTATTGTGATATCCACCGGTTTAATACAGACAGCAACCTCAGGCTTTGCCCCCCAAGATCCTAAACTGGCGAAAGATCACACAATGTTGATTTTATCCACAGATAATTAACTGAATCAGGTTACATATGGGACAAAACCTCATAAAAACCCCCTCGTCAAGCCTGTAAATGGAAACAGTGCTACCCAATACTGTGGGTTATCCCACAAATCTGTGGATAACTAGGGGGGTGATCCTGTTCATTATCTCCGTCAACAGGTGGTCAACTCTAATAAAGGCATTCCATAATCCACAGAAAGGCGGAAAAAACCTATGGCAAATCATGCTATTATTAAGGTTAATCACAGCACGCAAATTTAATTTTTTGTGCTCGCCAAGGTGCGTACAATTTTTAACCAAAAAGACTGAGACTTTTTTATGTCGATCCCCCTACCCGCACTTCAACCTCCACAAGATGAGCACGCTTTACTTTTTCGCGCTCAGTCGCTGGCAGGATACACATTGGGCGAACTCGCAGAGCGGGCAAACCTGGCTATTCCGCCGGATCTAAAACGTGAGAAAGGTTGGGTTGGTATGCTGCTTGAAGTGTATCTTGGCGCCAGTGCGGGGAGTAAACCCGAACAAGACTTTCCTGAAATAGGCGTTGAGCTGAAAACCATTCCTGTTGACAACACCGGTAAACCGCTTGAAACCACCTTTGTGTGCGTTGCGCCGTTAACCGGTAACAGCGGCGTCACCTGGCAGAGCAGTCACGTTAAACACAAGCTGACACGCGTGCTGTGGATACCCGTTGAAGGTGAACGACAAATTCCCTTATCTGTTCGCCGAGTGGGTACGCCACTGCTGTGGAGCCCTTCCGCTGAGGAGGACGAACAGCTGCGCCAGGACTGGGAAGAGTTAATGGATCTTATCGTTCTGGGGAAAGTTGAAAGTATCACTGCCCGCCACGGCGAGGTGCTGCAGCTGCGCCCCAAGGCGGCCAACAATAAGGCCAGAACCGAGGCCATTGGTGAAAAAGGTCAGCCAATCATGACGTTGCCACGTGGCTTCTATTTAAAGAAAAGCTTTACCCGCCAACTGCTCGCCCGCCACTTCTTGCTTTAATCGTCAGCTTCCTCGTTACATTAGTCATTACATTCTGCAAATTGCCATTCTTTGCTAACATTAATGGGGAAGTCTAATCAGACCAATTCAAAGGGTTTTACAATGAAAAATTCTTTTAAACTCGTCAGCGCGATAGCGTTGGTATTTACCTTGGCGGGTTGTGCCAGTGATTATGTAATTGCGACTAAAGACGGCAACATGATTTTGACCGAGGGTAAGCCTAAACTTGATAAAAGTACTGGTTTGCTAAGTTATGAAGACGCTCAGGGCAACGAACGGCAAATTAATAATGACCAGGTCACTCAGGTTATGAAACGCTGATACTGGCTTATTGAGCCGTCTTGGCATCAAGACTTATGTGACGAGAACGACTCCCGGCGGCTTGCTCCGCCGGTATTTCTACTTGGCTTTAGCCAGACGTTATGGCAGTTCACCCCTTTTTTTCATGCCAGGCAATGCCACCGCAAGCTCCATTAATGCAATAACTGCTAATGCAGAAATAAACCAGAACTTACCGAGTTCAACCAGTATCCATCCCCCTATCGCCGGGAATCCAAATATCCCGATAAAATAGGCAACGACGAACCACGTTAATGCAGCGTGTCTGTTTTCCTGCGCCGATTCATTTATTGCCCACGTCTGAATAACCGGATAAGCCAGTCCGTAGCCCAGTCCGGTCAGAATAGCGGCCGCAATGTGAAACGACGGATGCATCCAGACACCCATTAATGCAATGAGACCCAAGGTCAGGCACGACAGCAGCGTAATTAGGAGTGGCCGACGCGGGATCACAGATAATCGATTGGCAAGCAGCAGCCTAGATGCCACAACGGTTATGGCATGCACCGCGTAAAAGGTGGCGGCCTTTAACTCGGTTCCTGCCAAAATAGAACTCTGAAACGACATCATTCCCGAAAATACGCAGCCGCCAAGCCCCACCATAATAATCGGACTTATCGCACTGCTGCGGGCGATCGTTGTGATTTTTCTGACCCAAGGCCGCAGTAAAGTTTCCTGCCGGCTGCGAGGTTCTCGCCAACCAAAAGAGAAAAACATTATTGAGGCGACAACACCCAGCAGCCCAACCCAGACAAAAGCAGTTTGGACAGACGTACTGGCTTGTTCAATCGCAACGTTGAGCAGAATAGGGCTGGCGCAAATCCCTGCCATTTGGAAGGCACTAAAGCGCGTAAACCAGTTTCCCCGCTCTGCGTCAGTGATGCGTTCTGACAGCGCCATCGGCGCGCTGATGTAAAATATGCCCCAACCCAAGCCAATTAGCAGCGTGGCAAAACGAATAACAACCTTGAGTTCGACATTGACGCAGCCAAACAGGACAAAACCGCCAGACATAGCCAACGCCGCTATCGCCGAAAGTCGCGAGGCTTCAATTCTACCTGAGAACCAGCCGACCAGAGGCACACCAATCAGAGTGCCTATCAAAGCAAGCCCCAACGTCTGGCCGGCATCGATATCGCTGCCGCCCTGCAAGCGAAAAAACGCTGAAATCAGAAAGGTCGCACCGTAACCTCCCGCCATAAACAACGTGCCGAAAAGTAGAAAAAATGCCGACGATGTTCGCATAGATGAAACTCCATTTTTGATTTATTTAATTGGAAATGGAGTGGGGCACCATCGAACGCAGTTTTTTCACAGCCTCATTCATGCGTAGACATAAATAACTCACTTCATCTTCATGATTAAATCTCCCAAATCCAATGCGCACACTAGATTGTGAATTAACGTCATTTACGCCTATTTCTTTTAAAACATGAGAAGGCTTATCACTTCTCGATGTACATGCAGAGCCGGAAGATAGCGCTACTTCTGGAATTTCCAATAATAGTGATTCCGCATCCACACCCAAAAATGAGATATTTAACAATCCAGGAACGATATTTTCAGGAGTTTTTCAGTTAAGAGTATATGAGTTAAATATTGTCTTACAGAACCCTCATGTATAACAAATATTTCACACATGTCTATTTGATATTTTCCGAAATCGATTTATATACATCCTGAATGCTATAATGTAAATTATTCAATCGCGGATTACGCTTTTGTGAATTAGTCAGCCCTTCTGCTAAAAACTGTAAACGGAAGATCCCAAGATGATCAAAAGCTACAGATATTCGTGGCAGATACCCCTCACTTTCCTGAATTTTTTTAGCACATGATAAAGCCGCATCGAATGCCATCAATTGACAATCCACTGTCACCTCATTACTTTCATTAAAATAAACTCGCGAGTTTCCCGCAAGAATACTTACCCGTCCCTTAGGTTGAAACATACCCCCTCCTTCCTAAAAGAAAAATCAGTTTATACAAAGCGACATGAAATCACCCAGAGATTATATACCCACACTTTCCAAGATATTTAATCACTCGTCACATCAAAAGAAAAAACAATAATTTTAATCGTTATTTAATAAAATACCTTTGAAAAAATAAACATTAAAAACAAAAAACCAAACCTTTAACCTTTTGGCTAAAGATGAATTACTCACCCTCTATATTAGGAAGAAAATAACAATATGACGACAACGAGTCGATTTATCTTTTTAAGAGCAGTGCATACATTGAAAGGTAGCAAAACGGGCGCTTTCCCGCTTTGCTCTTCCCCCTCTGGCATCGCTTGTATATAGTCAATACTGCGTGGCTGCTGCGATACGCGTTTTTTTGGCTATAACAAAGCACGTCCCTGTCTATAGCGGGGCACAACATTGAAGCGCCAGCCAGACATTCTCAGACACTAAGGAAGACAGGCAATGCAATATCACCGTATACCCCACAGTTCTTTAGAAGTGAGCGTACTGGGATTGGGCACCATGACCTATGGTGAACAAAACAGTGAAGCCGAAGCTCATCAGCAACTCGATTATGCCCTTGCGGCGGGTATCAATCTGATCGATACCGCAGAGATGTATCCGGTTCCGCCACGCCCGGAAACTCAGGGTCTGACAGAAAGCTATATCGGTAGCTGGATCAAGGCGCGCGGAAACCGTGAGAAAATCATTCTGGCGAGTAAAGTGGCGGGGCCTTCTCGCGGCAATGATGCCTCAATTCGCCCAGGTCAGGTACTGGATCGCAAGAATATCCGCGCAGCGTTGGATGCCAGCCTGAAGCGTCTGAATACTGATTATCTCGACCTTTATCAGCTGCACTGGCCGCAGCGCCCAACTAACTTCTTCGGCAAGCTGGGTTATACCTACAGTGCGGATAATTCTGCAGTCACGCTGCTGGAAACACTGGAAGCGTTGAACGAACAGGTGCGTGCCGGTAAAATTCGCTACATCGGCGTGTCGAACGAAACGCCATGGGGCGTGATGCGCTATTTGCAGTTGGCGGAGAAGCACGACCTGCCGCGCATTGTTTCAATTCAAAACCCGTACAGCCTGCTTAACCGCAGTTTTGAAATTGGCCTGGCTGAAATTAGCCAGCACGAAGGCGTTGAACTGCTCGCATACTCAAGCCTGGCATTCGGTACACTGAGCGGCAAATATCTCAACGGCGCTAAACCGGCAGGTGCGCGTAATACGCTGTTCAGTCGCTTTACTCGCTACTCTTCTGCCCAGTCAGAGGCCGCGGTGGTCGAATATGTTGGTCTGGCCAAAAAACTTAATCTGGATCCTTCGCAGATGGCGCTGGCGTTTGTTCGTCAACAGCCGTTTGTCGCCAGTACCCTACTTGGTGCAACGACGCTGGAACAGCTGAAGATTAATATCGATAGTCAGGATTTAACGCTGGATGAAGAGGTGATCAACGCGCTGGAAGCTATCCACAAACGTTTCACTATTCCTGCACCTTAATCATCGCCCGATGGCGACCCCCCCCTCCCGATTGATGGGCAGGGGACTTTTATGTGATCCCCTACCGATGCGATAGGGGATTTTTCTATCACTCTCGTCGAGCTTATGTACGCTGCTGTTTAATTTGCCATAACCACAGTCCGACAATTGCTAACGCAAATATCACCCCAAAGCCCACGCCAATCGCAATCACCGGTGCACCCAGCATCACCACCAGCGAGTACAACCCCAACATCAGCAACATTGCCGTGTTTTCGCCGAGGTTCTGCACCGCAATTGCATTTCCCGCACCTACCGTTTTTTTACCCAGATGCTGCAGCAACGCATTCAGCGGCACCACAAAGAAGCCCCCTAGGACCCCAATCAAAGCCAAAAGCACATACGCATTTATCATGCTGTGCTGAAGAGTAAATAACGTCACCACCACGCCAATACCGATGCCCGCAGGCAGACAGCGTTTAACCGTTTTAAGCGTTATCAGCCGTGCAGCGGCACCGGCACCTAGCACAATGCCGACTGCCACCATCGCGTTCAGCAGCGTAGGCGTAGTGTTATCCGTAATACCGAGTGCGACCGGTACCCACAGCACCAGCAGAAAACGCAGCGTCACGCCCGCGCCCCAAAACAAACTGGTGCCTACCAGCGAGAAACGCGTTTCACCATCGGCCCAAAGGGTGCGGCAGGCGCTGAAGAAGGTAGAAGACATTCGGCGCGGGTTCCAGGACTGCCCGGGGCGTGCCGCAGCCAGTTTGGGGATAAAAATATTCGCCCCCACCGCGGCCGCATAGGCTAAACCGCAAATCATCAGTGCCGCGGTGATATGCCAGTCTGCCAATGCGCCACCCGCTACGGATCCCAGTAAAATAGCCGCAATCGTCGAAGATTCCATCAGGCCATTCGCTTTAACCAGCTGATCGCCAGAGGTTATTTCACCAAGAATGCCATACTTGGCCGGTGAATAAGCAGCCGCGCCAACGCCGACCAGCCCGTAGCCGAGAAACGGGTTAAAACCGAAACAGATAACCAAAGCGCCCAGCAACTTCAGGCCATTGGAGAACATCATCACGCGCCCTTTGGCGAAGCTGTCGGCAAACTGACCGACGAAAGGGGCGAGAATAATATAGGCAGCGACAAAAGCCATTTGCAGCACTGGTTGGCTCCAGTCAGGATAAAGTTCCTGCTTAATGAGCGCCAGCGTGGCAAACAGCAGCGCATTGTCACCGAAGGCAGATAAAAACTGCGCAACAATGACGGCAGTCATGCTACGGGACATCAAGGGAAATTCGCTCCCCAGCGGTTTACTCATGCTTTACTCTCCGGTGTTTCTGCCATCTCTCGCAGGGTAACAAAATCGGGTTTGCCACTGCCTAAAAGCGGCAGAGCTTTAACGACACGAATATCGCGCGGAACGGCAAGCTCGGGGATGCCAAGCTCGCGGGCGCTTTTTGAAAGTTGCTCACGCGCCAACTGCGGGTCAGTGGTGAATAGCACCAGTGCTTCCCCTTTGGCGCTGTCGCTGCGCGAGGTGGCGGCATGTTGCTCGTCCGGTGAAGCATTGAGTGCAAGTAACTCAACGCTTTCAAGCGACACCATTTCACCGGCCAGCTTCGCAAAGCGTTTTACCCTGCCGCGAATGGCGCAGTAGCCTTGCTCATCAAGCGTAACGATATCACCCGTGTCATACCACCCTGCTTCCATCTCGCCCTGGGCATTTTCTGCAGCAGGTGTTTCAAGTACGCCGGGATTTTCGACCCGTAAATAGCCTTTCATAATGTTGGGGCCGCGCAGCTGGAGACGCCCCCCCTTTTCGATACCCGGTACCGTCATCAGGCGCGACTGCATACCCGGCAAAATTTTACCCACGGTGTTCACTTTGGCGGCCATCGGCACATTAATTGCCACTACGGGCGCGCATTCGGTCACGCCGTAGCCTTCAAGAATGCGCAGACCGAACTTATCCTGCCAGATTTGCTTAGTACTCTCAGCCAGCTTCTCTGCGCCGGCCACCACATAGCGCACACGTGCAAAATCATACGGATGAGCAAAACGGGCATAGTTGCCGAGGAAAGTGGAGGTGCCAAACAGCACAGTGCAGTTCTGGTCGTACATCAGTTCAGGCACAATGCGATAATGCAGCGGGCTGGGATATAAAAAAACGCGCGCACCGGTGATTATGGGTGTAAACAACCCCACCGTCAGCCCAAAAGCGTGGAACAGCGGTAACGCCGACATAAATCGGTCTCGCGGGGTAAAGTCGGCCACAGTACGAATTTGCTCAACGTTGGCGAGCAGGCTGGCGTGTGAGTGCACCACACCTTTGGGGTTCCCTTCCGAACCCGAGGTAAACAGCACGAGCGCTGCATCATCCGGCTGCTGATGCAGCATCGCACGACGCGGGAAAATAAGGTGAAAGAGGATCCACAGCTTGTCTTCACGCGTCACCGTGTCTTTCAAGTCCTCAAGATAAACCCATTTAACCTCGGTAACCTGCTCCGGCAAGTTGGTCAGCTTTCCCTTTTCCAGAAACTGGCGCGAGGTGACGATGGTTTGAATCTGCGCCGCTTTCACCGCGCTTTTTATTCCTTTGGCACCGGAGGTGTAGTTCAGCAGCGCCGGAATACGATTGCGCATTGAAGCGCCAAAAATAGCTGCGGCGGTAATGGTGGCATTGGGCAACAACATGCCAACGTGCTCTCCCTCAAGGGTAAAGCGTTGCAGAATGCGGCTCACGCCAAGTGATTTTTTAAGCAGTCCCTGATAGCTATCTTCTTTAAACGAGATATCGGCGATGCAGGGTTTACGGCGACCATAGCGTGTTTGCGCGGATAACAGCGCCTGATACAGCGTTTCTGGAGGTCGGGTTGCCATTCTGGCTTCCATCATGATGCTGTGCAGTTGCTGTCCGGCCAGTACGCGGCGGTCACGCGCGCGGGGAGCTTCGGGCATTGTCACGGTTTGCGGCGGAAGAACGTTAATCGATATTTTAGGGAACCAGCGCAGTTTGAAGCTGCCGTACAGGCGGCTGAAAAGGGTGTACTCCGCTCCATCAATGCGGATAGGAATAACCGTTGCCTGAGATTTCGCTGCCACAAAGGCCGCGCCATCATAAATTTTCATGAGCGAACCGGTCACGGTAATACGCCCTTCTGGAAACACAACCACCGGCCGCCCTTTCTCTATTTCACGTACCAGACGCTTTATTGCCATCGGTTTAGTGGGGTCAAGCGCCACAAAGTCGATGTAAGTGCTGAGCCAGCGCATGTACCAGCTCTCGGTAATATTGGAGTAAACGGCAAACACCGGTTTTATCGGCAGGAAAAGTACCAGCAGCATCGCGTCAATAAACGAAACGTGGTTGGGAGTCAGCAGCATTTTCGGATAGCTAAAAGCGGCATCAGCAGGGGTTACGCTAACGCGGAATATCACCTTAAACAGTGCGCGGAAAAATGAGTGTAATAACCGATAGAGCATTCCGTTCTCCTCAAAATTTATACCTATCCGAATGAGAACAGGCAGTTAACGAGGTTAGCATAGCGGAGCTTTCTTTGACGACAGCTATGGGATTTTAAGGAAAAAATCAGAACAAAATAAGGATGAAATAAGGACAAAAAAAAACCTACGCATCTGCGTAGGTTGGTGCAATTTTAATCGGTTTCAACATGCAGAACATGTTGGATGATTCACCAATCAATACCTCTGGGACCACCAACATTAGAGAAGCGCGGGATAATGCACTACCTTTCAATCGCAAGAGTTCTGCGCAAACTGCAACCAACTGTAAAATTGCCACAGGGAATGTAAAGTGGAGGTTTGGTTAATGTAACTTAGAGGTTAAATTTGGACAAAAGGCAAAAAAAAACCTACGCATCTGCGTAGGTTGGTGCAATTTCAATCGGTATCAACACACACTGTATGTTGATGATTCACCAATCAATACCTCTGGGACTGTTAATGTAGCCGCTTAGGCCCTCTGACAACCAGCGGGCAATCGCAACATTACGCCGCAAAGTGTAACCAGCGGTGAGATTCAAACAGCCGATACTTCAACCAGGCAGCTCATCGCATTTGGCCCCTGAGTCAACCTTGAGGTACCGATATCCAGCGTTAATACGTTTGGGTTACCAGCCTGCTCAGTTTCACTCCATTTTTTACCGAAACCCGGATTAAACCAGGCCCCGGTCGCCATCAATACTACGCTACGGGTAATGCCGTCATTTAAGGAAACGCCGGCCAGACAGCTGCCCCGTTCGTTGCTGACTTTTATAAGGTCGCCTTCTTTCAGATTTCGCATCGCCGCGTCTTCTGGGTGCATGTAAAGCGTCTCTTTACCGGCTGTTTTGTTACTTTGTGCCAGCGACGTCTGATCCAGCTGACTGTGCAGGCGATCCTTCGGCTGGATAGAAATCAGGTGCAGCGGCCACTTTTTGGCGGTTTCAGACCCCAGCCATTCAATCGGCGGCTGCCACTGCGGATGCGGTGCAAAGTCCTCATAGTGATAATCGGCAATTTTTTGGCTGAATAGCTCAATCTTGCCGCTTTGCGTTCCCAGCGGGTTAGCACGCGGACTTTTACGAAACGATTCAAAAAATACGTAATCTTTTTCAGGCTTCGGCAACTCGACAAAACCGCGCTCCCAAAAGGTTTCAAAATCAGGCCATTCAATCTCGGTGCCGTGCTGCGCTTCGCCACACTGTTTGTAAATTTGACGCAGCCAGGCATCCTCATCCCTGCCCTGCGTATAGGCTTCACGATAACCGAGACGCTCGGCCAGATCGGCAAAAATGTCATAGTCGTTGCGCGCCTGATGCTGCGGGGCCACAGCCTGATGCATCGCCAGCACGTAGCGATCGCGGGATGAACCGCCGATGTCATTACGTTCCAGCGACGTCGTTGCCGGCAGCACGATGTCGGCCATGCTGGCCGCCGAGGTCCAGACGTTATCCTGCACAATCACGGTGTCAGGTTTTTGCCAGCCTTTAACCAGCCGATTGAGCTGCTGATGATGGTGAAACGGATTACCGCCCGCCCAGTGCACCAAGTGAATATCAGGATACGTTAGCGTCTCGCCCTGAAATTCATAAGGCTGTCCAGGGTTGAGCAACATGTCGCTGATGCGCGCAACCGGGATCGACAGCCCGGAAGGATTGGGACCCGTGCTAACCGCCGGTCCCGGCGTATCAAAGCGCGGATTGCCTACGCTGTTCATTGAGCCATGACCAAACGAGAAGCCGCCACCCGGCAGTCCCACCTGCCCCAGCATCGCCGAAAGTGCAATCATCATCCAGTAAGGTTGCTCGCCGCGGTGGGCGCGCTGAACCGAATAAGAGCAGGTTATAAAGCTGCGTACACCTATCAACTGATCGGCGAGCCGCGCGATGCGTTCGGCGGGTATCCCAGTGATTGCACTGGCCCAGTCAGGCGTTTTCGCCACGCCGTCTTTAGCACCGGTAAGATAGTCTGCCAACTGCGGGTAACCGACGCAATGTGTAGCCAGAAACGCGCTGTCCTGCGCCTCTTTTCGCTGAATCTCAAAGGCTATCGCCATCATCAGCGCGGCGTCTGTATTGGGACGAATGGGTATCCACTCAGCGTTAACAAACTCCGGGCAGTCGTCGCGCATCGGACTGATATTAATGATTGGCGTGCGCTTTTTAGCCAACTGCTCGAGCGCCGGTTTTAGGGTATGTTCCACTGCCCCACCCGAGGCAACCTGCGCATTTTTCAGCGCCAGTCCGCCGAAGGCCAGCAAAATATCACAGTGTTCGACCACGCTCGGCCAGGTGGTTACGCGGCCGGTCAACGGAGTGTAGGTGCCTATCACATAAGGCAGAAAAAACTGTGCCGAACCCCAGCTATAATTCCCCTGCTGGTCAACGCCACCGCCACCGGCAAAGTAGAAACGGCGTACCAGCGAGCGCGCATGGTGTAAACGCCCAGCAGAAGACCAGCCGTAAGAGCCGTTAAAAATGCCGGATGCGCCATAGCGGTCGCGGACGCGGCGGTTTTCGTCGGCCACCAAATCAAGCGCCACGTCCCAGTCTACTTCAACAAAATCTTCGCGCCCGCGCAGCGTTCTGTCGCTGTTTTCTCTATTTTTCAGCCACGAACGGCGCACGGCAGGTTTGCGTATGCGCTTGTCTGAATAGACAAGTTCAGGAATAGAGGCAAGCATTGGTGAGGGATCGGCATCCGCAGAGTAAGGTTCGCAACGGATCAAACGACCGTTTTCCACAACGGCCGTATAGGCTCCCCAGTGAGCCAGCTGCGGGTAGCGTTTTATAGACATGATTCTCTCTGTGCAGGTGTTATATAAAATTGAAAGTGTCGCGCCATCGCCCGTCGTAGTTGGGGAGAGCCATTTTTTCTAAAAAAGCGTTATAGCTGACAAAATAGCAATCCTGCCGGTGAGACTCAAAGCACAAATGCAGATAAAGGCGCCGAATTGAGCCATTTAGGGCCGTTGCGCAGATTCCGCGGACTGAAAGGCTTAATTTATGAAGATTAGGCGAGTATTATTCGCCGTTTCAATACGCTTGCTTGTGAAGTTGCGATCTACACCCCTTGCGGACACCTGCATTTTCCGCAAAACTGCACCATGTAAACGTTTACCCTCAATACGTTGGATACTGATAATGGCTACGATTAAGGATGTCGCAAGACTGGCGGGTGTTTCTGTGGCTACAGTTTCACGCGTGATTAACCACTCCCCAAAAGCCAGTGAAAGCTCGCGCGATGCGGTAATGAGCGCAATGCAACATTTGCAATATCATCCTAATGCCAACGCCCGCGCCCTTGCACAGCAGGTTACCGAAACATTGGGCCTGATTGTCGCCGACGTCTCGGATCCCTTTTTCGGCGCGATGGTTAAAGCTGTGGAACAGGTCGCCTACGCCACCGGCAATTTTTTACTGATTGGTAACGGTTATCACAACGTAGACAAAGAGCGTCAGGCAATTGAGCAGTTAATCCGCCACCGCTGTGCGGCCCTGGTGGTTCACGCCAAGATGCTGCCGGAAGATGAACTGAGCAGCCTGATGAAACAGATCCCCGGCATGGTGTTGATTAACCGAACTTTACCGGAGTTCGAACACCGCTGCGTAGCGTTGGATGACCGCTACGGATCTTGGCTCGCCACGCGACATTTGATTCAGGCCGGACATCAGCGCATTGCGATTCTGTGTTCAAATCACAATATTTCCGATGCCCGCGACCGGCTGCAGGGGTATCTCGATGCCTTGGCAGAGCACGGAATTGCGGTGGATGAACGGCTTATTGTTTCCGCCGAACCGGATGAGGTCGGTGGCGAACAGGCGATAACCGAGCTTCTCGGCCACGGTAAAAACTTCACCGCCGTAACCTGCTATAACGACCCGATGGCCGCAGGCGCGCTTTCCGTTCTGAGTGATAACGGCATTGACGTGCCGGGCGAGATTTCACTGATTGGTTTCGATGACGTATTAATTTCGCGCTACCTGCGCCCGAGATTAACCACTATTCGTTATCCCGTCGTGGCGATGGCCAATCAGGCCGCCCAGCTTGCCCTTGCCTTGGCCAGCGGCCAGCCGCTACCCGAAACAACGCATATGTTTAGCCCAACCCTAGTCCGCCGTCACTCAGTCAGTGTGCCGAATCAGTGAAAAAAATTTAAACGTTTATGAGGCAATAAATTTATAAACCTACGTCATCGGGGTAGCGGTGACATTTATAGATGCGTACTGATTTGTTGGGATAATCCAGCGCGTTCCCCATGTAATGCCAACCGTAGCGCTCGTAATAGCCTGAAAACGTTGCCCAAAGATAGAGATGTTCATATCCGGCTGCTTGGCTGTATTCTTTTATGAAGCGCTGCATTTGCTGGCCCACTCCCTGCGAGCGCCACTCCGGGTGAACATACAGCGCCGCCAACCACGGGGTTAAGTCCTGACGGCTAATTAAATCACAGCGCCAAAGGCCGACGGTACCCACAATTTTTGTGCCCTGCAACGCAATAAACGTTAGCGGTAAATCGGCTGTATTCAGGCTGCTATCAATGACGCTGGAGAAAAACTCCCGCGTATTTTCGGCATCAAACTCCTGCCACAACCAGTCGATAACCCTGTCGCGATACTGCGGATGATCACGTAAATTTTCAATGCGTATCATGGCTATACCAGCTTACCCTGAAAAATGGGCACCGATTCGAACAGATAGCCGTCAAACTCCGGCGCATCGACGTCAGACAATTCCATCAGAGTATTTTTGACGTTTTCCATATGCTGCCACATCGCCTGGTATGAGCCCATCACGTCGCGACGGCGCAGTGCGGCAAGAATATTTTGATGGTCGGCTAACCACTTAAGGCGATAGCCGCGGGTAGCAATATGACTGTGCAACTGTTTCCAGAGTGGGCTGGAATCACGGTGCGCCCAAATATTTTTAACTGAATCGAGAAGCATCTGATTTTGCGTTGCACCCGCAATCAGCAGGTGAAACAGTTTGTCGTTGTCGCCGCTTTCGTCGTTGGCAACGATGGCGCTTTGCTCCTGCTCCAAGGTGCGGCGCAAATTTTCAATGTCTGATTTAGTGGCCATTTTGGCGGCAAAGGCGGCGATATTACTTTCGAGGAGCTGACGCGCCTGCAGAATTTCAAACGGCCCTATTTGCCCTTGATACAGCGAATCATCCTGCCCTTCTTCCTCAAGAGGAATGCGCACCACGTAAACACCCGAACCTTGTCGGATATCGACAATGCCTTCGAGTTCGAGCATCAGCAGCGCTTCACGTACGATGGTGCGGCTCACGCCATAGGTTTCGGCCATATTCCGCTCAGGGGGCATGCGCGAGCCAATCGCAAAATGTCCCTGTTTGATTTTTTCACGCAGATCGTGACCAATTTCCTGATATTGCTTTCTTTCCTGCGAAACCACGGCCTTATCCACTTTCTCACCTTACGCGCGGCAAAAACCGCAAAATATGCCCCGTGACAGGCCGCCTCACGGGGAGAAGCGGCCCTCTTTGTGGCCTAGTCTACCAAACCCAGCGCCTGATCGAGTACCTTTGCACCATTTAAGGTGCCATAGGCCACAGTATCAATCACCGCGATAGGGATCTGATAGCGGTCGGTAAGCTTTTTATTTTCAGTCAGTTTAAAGCGAACCTGCGGGCCAAGCAGCACGACGACCACATCCTGGCCAAAAGCTTCCAGCTCATCGCGCAGGTTTTGTTCAGGAATGGCGTAAATCTTGTATTCAAGCCCGCGCGCGGCCGCCTCTTTTTCCATTTTGGTCACCACCAGTGAGGTGGACATACCCGCCGAGCAGGCTAAAACAATACGTTTCATAATATTCTCCGGGTTATTTTTCTTCATCGTCCAAGGTTAATGACAGTGTCCGCTCATCCACCAACTGCTTAAACCAGTGGGAGGATTTCTTGCGACGGCGCTGGCGCTGATTTTCCAAGTCTATTTCGATCAGTCCGTAGCGGTTTTTAAAGGCATTCATGGGAGAAACGTTATCGGTAAAAGCCCACAACATATAACCGAGACAGTTGGCCCCCTCCTCGCGCGCCTTCAGCGCCCAATAAATATGTTCGGCGACGAATTCAATGCGGTAATCGTCCTGAATCTCTCCGCTTTGCGCGTCACGGAAACGGCCTTCATCCTCGATGCCCATGCCATTTTCCGAGATAAACCACGGCTTGTTGCCGTATTCGGATTTCATGCGCATCGCCATGTCATAAACGATTTTTGGATAAATTTCCCAGCCGCGGGACTTGTTCATTCGACGGCCCGGCAGTTCAAAGTGCTCGTAATAATAAGCAGGATGGAAAGGCGTTTCTTTATTCCACTCTCGGCTGGGTGCTTTCACCCGATGCGGGTAATAAAGATTAATCCCCACTTCATCGACGGTATTCTCGCGAATAATATCCAGCTCTTGCTGTGAATAAATAAAATCAACCTGGTGGCTGGCGAGGAGATTAAGCAACTCCTGCGGGTATTCGCCTTTAATAAGTGGATCGAGAAACACGCGATTGTAGAAAAGATCATAAAGATGCGCGGCCCGTTGGTCATGCGCCGCAGACGAACGCGCATAGGTCACTTCAGGATTCAGTATGACGCCAATACTGCCCTTGTCGGCATAGCCTTGGGCGCGGAACAACGCCACAACTTTTGCCGTCGCCAGCACCTTATGGTGATTCCACTGCATCCATTTAGTGGTGTTTTGCTCGTACGGCCAGCGAATGGCGTCGAGATAAACGCGCGTTTGCACGACAATCGGTTCGTTAAAGGTAAACCAGCGTGTCACTTTGCCAGCGAAGCGCTCAAAGACTTTTTCCGCATAGAGAACAAACAGTTCCACAACCTTTTTAGAACTCCAACCGTCATATTTTTCAATCAGATAGGCAGGTAATTCATAGTGTTCGAGGCACAGCATCGGCTCGATGCCCGCGCGGTGCATCTCGTCCAGCAGGTTGTCGATATAGCTGGCGTACTCTTCATCCACAATGCCATTTTCATAATCGGTAAGAAAACGTGCCCAGTTGATTGAGGTGCGGAAATGCGTCAATCCACTGGCCTTCATCAAGGCCACGTCTTCTTGGTAGCGATTAATAAAATCTGTCGCCTTGGCGGGACCGTAGCCGTTGTGCCACACGTGACGATCGTTTTTGTACCACAGGTCAAGATAAGAGTCCTGACCGGCCTTTTTGCCACTCCAGCCCTCGGTTTGCCAGGCCGAAGAGGCGGCCCCAAGGATAAAATCTTCAGGAACAGTGATTGAAATCTTACTCATGACTTATCTCCATTTTAAAGTCAGGCCGGACGCTGTACGGCGGCGGAGTGATTCTGCAGGGCCTCTTTCTGGGCCTGCTCGGCTCGGCGCGAAGCCACTTTAACGAACGGCAGATAAATACCGGTCGCCACCACGATGCACACCAGCTGCGTGACCACCGCGCCCATTGAACCGGCAGTTGAAAGCCAGGCATTAATCACCGGCGGTGTGGTCCAGGGCACCATAACAACGGCCCGTCCGGCAAAGCCTAGGCTGGTAGCAAAATAACCAATAGTGCCGGTAATTAGCGGGGTGATAATGAACGGAATGGCGAGGATTGGATTGAGCATGATCGGCATACCGAAAATCACCGGCTCATTGATATTGAAGAAGCTTGGCCCGAGCGAAAGTTTGGCAATCTCTTTCATCTCTTTTCGACGGGTGGCCATCAGCACCGCCAGCAGCAGGCCAATGGTGCAGCCCGAACCGCCAATGCTCATGTACACATCCCAAAAAGGCATGGTGATAATGTTCGGAATTTCTTTACCCTGCTCGAAAGCGGTCATGTTCACCATGATGGCGCCCAGCAGCAGCGGTTCACGAATAGGTTTAATCATCTGGTTGCCATGAATGCCGATCACCCAAAACAGCTGAGCGACAAACATCAGCAGCAAGATCCCCGGCAGACTTTGCATCACAGATTCCAGAGGACGCTGAATAACCTGATACACGGCGTCATAGAGATAAATACCGGTTATCTGATGGAAAACAAAACCAAAGGTGGCGATCAATACCACGGTAATAATTGCCGGGATCAGCGCAGAAAACGAGGCAGACACGTTGGGCGGAACGCTTTCCGGCATTTTTATCCGCAGCCTGTCGAAAGATTCAAGCTTGGAATATATTTCTACCGCAAGAATGGCAATAAACATTCCCAAGAACAGACTTTTAGTATCAGAGAATTGCTTCGCCAACACGTCTTTCACTTCCTGCATATGCCCGTTAACCATCATATCCAGCGTGGTCGGCGTGACCGCAATAAAGCAGATTACCGCCAACAGTCCGGGAAATAACGAGCGTGAACCGTTTATCTTTCCCAGTTCGATACCAATCAAAAATACCGCGCCAATGGTCAGAAAACTCAGCGTGGCATAATTAATACTGGTCATGATCGGTTTAAGGGTGGCGAGGAACGAAAATATCTCGAAATGCGCCAGGCCGTTTTTCGGATCCATCACCATGTTAGAAATAAGCACGGAGAATGCACCGACAATAATCACCGGCATCAGGGTGATAAATGCGGCCTTAATCGCCATAATATAGCGCAGGCTGTTAAAGGTATTGGCAAAGCCCCCCAGAGAATCAATAAAACGGTCTTTATAAGACATGACAGCACCTCTGCGTATTGCATGGTTGTGTTGTTGTTAGGTGTCGAACGTATGTTGTGTTGAAAACCAGCACTCATTGGTATGCCAAAAATAGCTTAATTAGACTTTATTTCTGTGATCGCATTCTCAGAAGCCAATATTGGAATTCCAATATGATGAATTACGCTAATTTTGGCATACCAATATGGAATTATGTATGAGTTTTGACCTAGAACAAACTGTAATGGAACTGTTGATCAATGCTGGGGAAGCGCGATCGTGCGCTATGATGGCGATTCAAAGCGCCCGCAAGCAGGAATGGCATGAGGCAGACCAGCAATTAGAGGCATCGCAAACGGCGGCACGCGAGGCGCATAAAGTTCAGACGCAGCTGATTGGGCTTGATGAGGGAAGCGGAAAAATCCCGATGACGCTGATTATGGTGCACGCGCAGGATCATCTAATGACCGCCATGCTGTGCCGTGACCTGGCCGAGGAGATTGTGTTGCTCAGGCGCGAAATGTTCGATAAAAATCAGTAAATTATTGGAAAATAAGGCAATAAAAAGCCGCGACGTTCAGTACGTCACGGCGTTTTCCCTGCGTCAGTTTAGTTAGATAAGTTCTAACGCCAGCAGCTCTTCAATCGTTTGACGGCGGCGGATCAGGCGCGGAACACCGTTTTCGAACAGCACTTCTGGGATCAGTGGACGGCTGTTGTAGTTTGACGACATGGAAGCACCGTAGGCGCCCGTGTCGTGGAACACCAGATAATCATCAATTTCAGCCTCGGGAAGGTGGCGAGTTTCAACGCCACCGCCAGCTTGTTGAGTAAATACGTCGCCGGATTCGCATAGAGGGCCGGCAATCACTGACTCACGCAGCGGCTGCTGGCTGAGGTCGCGGCCGTCAGCAGGCAGCACCGAAATATGGTGGTAACTGCCGTACATTGAAGGACGCATCAGCTCGTTGAAGCCCGCATCAACAAGCACGTAGTGACGGCGGCCCATGGACTTGGCCGCGCGAATTTGCGCCACCAACACCCCTGCTTCTGCTACCAGAAAACGGCCTGGCTCAATTTCAAGACTCACAGGATGCCCCAAATGCGCAGCGATTTGTTCACGAGCGCGGTTCCACAAACCGTAGTAGTGGTTGGTATCAATCGACTCCTCGCCGAACTGATAGGGGATCGATAAACCGCCGCCAGCAGAAATCGCTTCAATATCATGACCAAGCTCAATCACCTGCTTGACCATGGTGTCGCACACTTGCTCAAGGTGTTGATAATCAACGCCAGAACCAATGTGCATATGAATCCCCACTAGTTTGAGCTGATAGGCGTTAATTTTTTCCAACGCTTTCGGCAGGTCGCCAAACCAGATGCCGTGCTTGCTATTTTCACCGCCGGTATTGGTTTTCTGGCTGTGTCCGTGGCCAAAACCAGGGTTCACACGCAGCCATACCGGATGCCCCGGCTTGCGCTGACCAATCTGCTCCAGCATGTCGATTGAACCCGCATTGACCGGAATCGACAGCTCGGTTACGCGGTCCAACGTCGGTTGATCCAGAAGATCCGCGGTAAACACGATCTCACTGTGTTCGCCGGGCTGGTAACCCGGTTTAAAACCGGCCACCAATGCTCGCTCTATTTCGCCTAGAGATACGGAGTCAACTTTCACTCCCTGCTGGTGCATCAGGCGTAAAATATGGGTGTTGGAACTGGCTTTTTGGGCGAAGCGGACCACGTCGAACTGACGGAGTTGGGCGATTCGTTGCGCAATAACCTGCGCGTCGTAGGCCCAGATCGGACAGCCAAACTCCTTGACGGCTTTTAGAAGGTTATCACCGTTGAGTGCATTATCAGTATTATTCAGTGCAAATGGCATCACATTCTCCGATGATCAACTCGCTGTGACAGCGATTGATAAATATTAAGGATTAAACAGTTATAGCTGCATTATGACCGTCGCTGCCTCGGGGATAAAATATCTATTTAGTGGCAATCTATTCATTTATGATATGGCATTGCGCCTTCTTAAGGATTCACCCAGTGCCCGCTCTTTCCTTACGCCACATCGAGATTTTTCATGCCGTGATGACCACCGGCAACCTTACCGAAGCAGCATTGCTGCTGCAAACGTCGCAACCTACGGTAAGCCGTGAACTGGCCCGCTGCGAAAAACTGCTTAATTTGCAGCTTTTTGAGCGCTTGCGTGGGCGTCTTTTCCCTACGGCCCAGGGGCTTAGGCTGTTTGAAGAGGTTCAGCGCTCATACTACGGTTTGGATAGAATTATCAATGCCGCCGCCGGGATCCGCCAGTTTGAACAGGCACAGCTGTCGGTAGCCTGCCTGCCGGTATTCTGTCAGTCGCTGCTGCCCGCGGTGTGCCAACCTTTTCTTGAGCAGTATCCCGAAGCGAGTTTTAACATTGTGCCGCAGGAGTCGCCGCTGCTGGAAGAGTGGCTTTCGGCGCAGCGTCACGACTTGGGCATCACCGAGAACCCGCATACCCCCGCCGGTACCGAAAGGCAAACGCTGCTGACGCTGAATGAAGTTTGCGTACTGCCGGTCGATCATCCTCTGGCGGCAAAGTCGATTATTACGCCACAGGACTTTAGTGCGCTGAATTTTATCAGCCTGTCGGCGACCGACAATTACCGCCAACTGCTGGACATATTATTTTCAGAACGCGGTATCTCAAGACGGATGGTGATGGAAACGCACAGCGCCGCGTCAGTGTGCAGCATGGTGGCGCAGGGAATTGGCGTTTCGATTGTGAATCCGCTGACCGCACTGGAGTATGCGCGTCCGCCGGGTCAGGGAAGCGGCAGAATTGTGGCGCGGCCGTTTAGTGAAAACGTGCCTTTTACCGTGAGTCTGGTTCGCCCACTGCATCGTCCGGCGTCGGCGCTGGTTGATACCTTTATTGCCCACTGTCATCAGCAGGCCGCGCGCTTTCCCGCTCGCCTCGCCTCGGCACTTAAGGTTTAGCCCGGCGTGCGACACTCGCGCCGTCGTTTATCCAGCGCGGATTAGCGGCAAACCATTCAACCAGGAAGTCGAGTAACGCCCGCAGTGCCACTGGCATTTGCCGTCTAGACGAATAAATGGCAAAAATCCCCAATGACTGCGGCTCCCATTCCGGCAGCAGTCGCACCAGTTGGCCGCTGGCAATCAGCGAGGCCACGGAATAGACCGGCTGCATCACAATTCCCACGCCTTCTACCGCGCCGCTGAGTAAAACCAGTGATTCATTAGCACTCAAATTGCCGCTGACCGGCACACTGATCTTCTTGCCATCACGCTCGAAGTTCCACAGGCTTTTGCCAAAATAGGTGTACGTCAGGCAGTTATGCAGCGCCAAATCGTCGGGCTTTCGCGGCGTACCGTGGCGCGCCAGATAGGCAGGAGAAGCGCAAATGACGGAATCACAGTGCGCCAGCGGACGCGCAATCAGGTTAGGATCGAGATCGTTGGTAATACGCAGCGCCAGATCGATGCGTTCCTCCACCAGATTTACCGACCGGCTTTCTAGCTGCATATCAATGATGAGCTGCGGGTGACGTGCTAAAAATTCCGCTACTGCAATCACTACAGCTCCCTGACCAAACGACTGTGAACAGCTCAGGCGTAGCAGTCCGCGCAGGGCCTGATCGCCCTCTTGTGCCACACTTTCCATGTCGACCGCCAACTGCAGCAGTTGGCGGCAACGCAACAGGGTATTTTCACCGGCGTCGGTCAGGCTGAGCTTGCGCGTTGTACGATGCAACAAACGCGCGCCTGACCATTTCTCCATTTCTGATAGATAGCGGGTCACCATCGCCCGTGACATATTCAGCGACTCAGCGGCGTTGATCATCGATCCTCGCTCAACGATCGCCACAAAGACCTGCGCAGCAATAATTCTATCCATCGATGATTCGTCCGATTTATGCAACAAACAGTTGCACATTATCCGGTTTTTCCGGCGAGTTATGCAACGTAGAATTCTTGGCAAGCATCCTAATAACAAACCTCTGAGGAATCGTCATGCGTTTACTTTCACTCTCTTTCGCTGCCGCCGTGCTGTTGACCAGCGCACTGGGCGCACAGGCCGCCGAGAAACCGGCTCCCCTTAAACTCGACGTTTATAACCCCGGTGAGCAGAGTATGTTTGCCGTCTCTTCTGAAATCATCAGCGGCAATAAAGACGTGATGCTGATTGATGCCCAGTTTCAGCGCAACGATGCGCAAAAACTGGTCGAAAAAATTAAGGCCACCGGTAAAAAGCTCACCACGATTTATATCAGCCAGTCAGATCCTGACTTTTATTTTGGGCTGAGTACACTGCACGCGGCGTTCCCGCAGGCAAAAATTGTTGCTACTCAGGCCACGGTTGACACTATCAATGCAACTAAGGACGGAAAGCTGACTTTCTGGGGGCCGAAACTGCGTGAGAATGCGCCCGACAGCGTGATTGTTCCTGAAGTGTTAAAAGGGAATACGCTGTGGCTCGAGGGGAATAAGCTTGAAATAAAAGGCGTGATGGCCGACAAAACGTTTGTGTGGATCCCGGCGTTGAAAGCCGTGGTTGGCGGCGTGCTGGTTGATGGCAATAACATGCACGTTTGGGTTGCCGACAGCCAAACCAAAGAGCAACGCCAGAAGTGGCTAGCCTCGCTTGAGCAAATTACGCAGCTGAAGCCAACCGTGGTCGTACCGGGGCATTTCCTGCCGGGCGCGCCGCAGAACCTGGAATCAGTCAACTTCACTCGCCAATATCTGCAAACTATTGAGGCCGAACTGCCTAAAACGCAGAACTCCACGCAGCTTATTGCCGCCATGAAAGCGCATTATCCGCAGTTAAAGGAAGAAAGCTCGCTGGAGTTAACCGCCAAGGTACTGAAAGGCGAAATGAAGTGGCCGCAGTAAAAAACCCGCTTAGATATTTTTGGGGATAACTCAAAAAGCCCTCCCTAATCTTTGGGGAGGGCCAGGGTGCGCAATCCAGCGTCTCATTAGTCGCAGGAATGTTTAACTCATCAGCTCGCTGCACTCACCCGCACGTAGTCGCCAGAAGCCGTGACGTTTTGACCAAATCCACAGTCACCGATGCTTTTCAGACTTAGATTCTCGCCGGCAAAGTTCATGGTGACCGTACAGTTCGTTCCTTCGGCGGTGGCATCGTCAATTGAGCGGTATACCGCCTGATTATCCTTAATCGCCGTTACGGTTGAGAAATCCCCCACGTTCGGGCCGTAATAGAGCGACATCGCCCCCATATACAGGCCGCTGAAGTGGATGACAAACTGGCTTTCCTCCGGTTTCACCTCAATAGTGTTCCAGCTTCCCTGTCCGGCATATTGCCAATAAAGCCCCGCAGGGCCGCTGGAGCGTGGCGCCTCGGCAAGTTGGCTCTCGATTTTCGCGAGATTGAACTGGGTCTTTTTATCCTGCGGTGCCAGACTTAACCAGGCTTTTGCCTTACCGTATTGGCCTAAATGCATGTAGGTCAGAGCGATATTATTGTAAGCCGTTGCCGTAGCGCCTTCGGGTAAATGACAGAATTCACTCCAGGCAACCTGACTCTTGAACAGGTCCTGCGCCTTGGCGTAGGCGCCCTGCTGGTAAGCGGCTTTTCCGGCAGACGCATAAATACCCGTTTTCAGACAATCGGCTTTTATATCCGGTTCATCAATTTTTGCCCAAACGCTTGAGCAACAAAACCAGCCTACAATTAAGAACGCAGGCAACCAAAATTTCATCGATCTCCCCTTTGTATCGCTTCGGATCCACTGTGGCAAAGGTATAGAACTGTGGTGGACGAAAAACATCCTTACAAGTAGGGCATTGCCCTCTCGCACACTGTCACTCATTCTGGGATGATTAGGAACCACCACTTATTACTATTTTATATGGCTATTTATGACTAAAAAACCTGGGAAAACGGCACGGTGGCGTGCAGTCTGGCAGTTGATTAAGCCCTATTGGCAGTCCGAAGAAAAATGGAAGGCCTGGAGCATGTTGGCGGCAATCATCATTCTTTCGCTGGGATCTGTCTACCTCAGCGTGCAATTTAACGAATGGAACCGCGTATTTTATGATGCTTTGCAAAACAAAAACTTCCCGGTCTTCAAGCAACAGCTGTTTAAATTTACCTGGCTGGCGCTGATTTTTATTGTGGTCAGTATCTACAAAGTCTACCTCACGCAGGGCCTGCAAATGAACTGGCGGCGCTGGATGACCAACGAATATATGGATAAGTGGTTACACAACCACGCCTACTATTATACTGAACACCAACATCAGGTGGATAACCCCGATCAGCGTATCGCCTCCGACCTTAGCGCACTGACCTCGGGAACGCTGTCGCTGTCGCTGGGTCTGCTTTCGAGCCTGGTCACGCTGTTCTCTTTTGTGACCATTCTCTGGTCGGTGAGCGGCCCGATGAGCTTT
Organism: Rouxiella sp. S1S-2; assembly: GCF_009208105.1. Lineage (NCBI taxonomy): Bacteria > Pseudomonadati > Pseudomonadota > Gammaproteobacteria > Enterobacterales > Yersiniaceae > Rouxiella > Rouxiella sp. S1S-2. The sequence continues at coordinate 1,159,045 of NZ_WFKL01000001.1, read as the reverse complement.
ATGCTCGGTTCGCACAGCTTCACCATTCCCGGCTACATGCTGTGGTTTGCCTTGCTCTACGCGCTGATTGGCTCGGTGATTATCGGATTTATTGGCCGTCCGCTAGTGAGATTGAGCTTTAACCAAGAATGGTTCGAAGCAAACTTCCGTTTCGGTCTGATCCGCATTCGTGAAAACAGCGATGCTATCGCGCTGTATCACGGTGAAAAAAGTGAGAAAAAACAGCTCGGTGACAACTTTGAGGCTATCCGATCCAACTGGTGGTCATCAATGCGCGTCACTCGACGCCTCAATTTTGCCAGCTCTTTTTATGGTCAGTTCGCCATTATCTTCCCGATTTTAGTTGCGGCACCGCGCTATTTTTCCGGCGCCATACAGATGGGCCTGCTGATGCAGATCTCCTCGGCGTTCGGACAGGTACAGGATTCTTTATCCTGGTTTATCAATGCGTTCAATGACTTAGCCAGTTGGAAAGCCTGCGTAAACCGTCTTGCAGGCTTCAACGCCGCTATCGATCAGGTGAACACCCAGCCGCGCAATATTTCTCTGGGCAACGCCAGCGAACATGATCTACAGCTGAACAACCTGACGCTGAATTTACCCAACGGTAATCCGCTGTTCTCCTCAGTAACGGCTGCATTGCCAACCGGCGCACGCGTGCTGGTTGCAGGCCCGTCTGGGTGCGGCAAGTCAACCCTGCTGCGGGCGATTGCAGGTGTCTGGCCTTACGGTTCAGGTGAGATTAATACGGCGAAAAGTAAGAAGCAGCTTTTCCTGCCGCAACGCAGTTATATTCCGATTGGCTCACTGCGTGAAGGGCTGATTTATCCGGAAGAAGACACGTTGGAGTACACGGAAGAACGGCTTTGCGAGGTGCTAAATCTGTGCAGCTTAGGCTATTTACAGCCGTTACTGGACCAGTACGCTAACTGGAGCCAGCGACTTTCGCCGGGTGAGCAGCAGCGCCTGGCCTTTGCACGCGCGATGTTGATTAAACCTGATATTCTTTATCTTGATGAAGCCACCAGTGCACTGGATGATGATACCGAGCAGCGCATGTACAGCCTCTTGCTTGAAAAACTGCCGCAAACTACCGTGGTCAGCGTGGCTCACCGCAACAGCGTCGCGAAATATCACCAGCAATGCTGGCGCTTCAAACTTCAGGATGACGGCCAATGCAGCATGACCAGTTCGGTTCTGCATGCACCCGCGCAGTAAACTGAATGATTGAGCTGAATTCCTAATAAAACCCCCACAGCGCATCTTCACTGTGGGGGTTTTTATTTATCTAACAATCGTCGTCATGACCGTGCTTTTACGATTTTGGAATTACTCCGTTATCACCACGTCAGGGAAGTTTAATTTCACACATTTTGCATAATCCCCCTGGATCAAGGCGCTCAACGGTGAGTTCTGCCAAGTTGCCAGCTTACAGGCATAGGATTTACCGCCCGGATTAGCCGATACATAACGGTCGTCGGCAACCCAATAGACCGGCATCACTGCACTGCTGTTATCGCCAAACACTTTCACATTTTTACAACCCAGCACCTCTGAATCAGAAACCGGTACGCCAAGCTGTTTAGCAAAGTCTTTGTAATAGCTGATGCGATTAGAAGACTGGATATTTTCAGTCGGTCCGCCACACTCAACGCCTCCGTTGATGATGGTGGTCGTAATACCAAAACCTGGCACACGCCCTTCGGCCAGATCATGTGCATTTGGCTGCCAAGTACCGTCCAGAGCAAATTGCATACTCGGTTTTGGAGACTGCGGATAAATATAGAAGAAGATTGCGCTAGCAAGATTCAACCACGTATCAGCAACTAAGTGGGGCTGTTTAAGCAACACGTTCACATCGCCGTACATGGACTGTGAAAATGCGCCGTAGTTGTAGTTATAGCTTAGCTGCTTGGCACCGCGGCCAAAGTAGCTAAGCTTGTTACCATGCTCATCTGTGGCACAAGGCCACGCCTTGCCCTGCCAAACTGCAGCGTTACAGGTGTCGCCAGTGTACATATCAAAGGATTTTTCACTGAGGTTCATTTCGCGTACCCAGTGCAGTCCCTGCTGCCACTGATGAACATCACTCTGAACGGCATGCTCACCCGTTTCCTGAGTGAAGTGCGCAAACATGGTGGCCAGCGTTTTTTTACAAATAGCGTCCTGGTCGCGACCGTCGTTGATATCACCACACAGCACCGGGAATTTACCGACCGCTTTCAGGAAATTTTCATAAGTATAAGCAACGTCGCGATGTGGGAAGAAAACATTCCATTTATGCTCATCAATTAGCGCTTCAACACGCTTAACGTTTGAGGGATTTTTCGCGTCGCCGGGCTTAATTTTCTCAACGACGCCATTATCAAGAGTACGCACCGATGCTTTAGTCAATTGCATCAGCTTCCCACTGGTCAGTTGATGCTCTATTTTATCGAGTTCTTTTTGGCTGATTGCTAAACCAGGGACCACTGCACCGCCCAACTGCGACCAAGCCGATTGCCAGGCGTGTCCTTCCCCCGGAACATACACGGGCGAGCTACTGCTGCACCATGGCGCAATATTACAAATGTACTCAATGCCTTTATTGGAAACCTTGTCACCCACGGCATAGGCTTTACCGATAACATAGCTTGGATGTTCAGACGGGGTGTCATCTGGGTCGGGCTTAGGGTCCGGCTTAGGGTCCGGTTTTGGATCTGGCTTAGGATCAGGTTTCGGGGGTACGACACTGTCCGCCATTTTTACCCAAGGACTGTCCCAGCTTTGGTGCGCTTCCAGAATAGGCATCTGTCCTGGATTTGCATACCATTGTGCCTTGAAGTCACTATTTTCATAGGTAACTTCAGAACCACCCTGGTAAGACTTTGACGAATCATATTTTTCAAATGCCAGAGCATTAAAGGAAAGTATGATACTGCTGGCAACGAAAGAGAGAACCAGTACTTTATTTTTCGCAATCAAAACAACGTCCCTATTAAATTTATTGATATTTCCAAAATATTCCCTGTGCGGTTATAAATTATGATGCCAAATTTATGCTGCATACTATCTCTGGAAGTAAATATAGAAAATTCTATAACATAGAAAGAGTATTCCCGTGAAAATACTGCAACGTTAAGAGGAAGGTTTGAGAGGCAGATTATGCTTAGGTTCGGGTGACCTATGCCCGTTCAAAATAATTTTTGGGCGACTGTCCACAAAATTTAGCATGACATTTGTTCAAATTGTATAGCTCACCATACAATTAACAAATACCGCAGGAGGGATAATGAACATCGATAAAAACTCGCTCATTCCATTTTACTTACAAATAGAACAGCAACTTACCGAAAAGATAAGCTCTAACGAAATTAAGCCCGGCGATGCAATCCCCACTGAAGCAGCGCTGTGCGAAATTTATGGCGTGTCACGCATGACCGCTCGCAAGGCGGTGGATTATTTGGTTAGGCAAGGACGCGTGGCGCGGTTTCGCGGCCGTGGAACCTTCGTTATCGACAATCGCAGTGAACATAAAATGGTTTTGCCGCTCGACCGCCACTTTACCTCAACTGAAATAGCGCGTGAGCTTAACCAAAATATTGAAAACAGAGTGTTGGAGTTTCGTAAAGTCAAAGCCGAGGAGGATATCGCAGATCTGCTGAACTTACAGGCCGATGCTCAGGTTTATTTTATGATTAGACTGCGGTTTCTCGATAATAAACCTTTTGTTTATGAAAAAAGTTGGATGCTGTATGAGCCTTTCCCCGATCTTACCCGAGAAGCGCTAACACACTCTAAATATGCCTATCTTCGAGAAAAAGGTTTTACTCCGGCGGGAAGCAATAAACATATTTCGGCAGAGCTGCCAGCCAATAAAATCAGACAATCGCTGGATTTATCACGCGATGAACCGATATTGCATGCGCGGTCTGTGGCATATTTTACTGACACAACGCCGTTTGAAGTCGCCGATATTTATTATAACCAGCGATATTTTAACTTTAGCCTAAGGGCGCGATGTGAAAAAGAATAAAGACGATAGATTAAGAATAGCCTACCGATCTTGAATGAGGTCATCACATCAGGATCGCGCAGGCTTACTGTAGATATAAAATAATTTTCTCATCTAAGAGTGCCGCATTATTTCTTAACGCCGACCGTTAGCGGAATATCAAAGGTAGAAAATTGTTTCGCTTTTTCTGCAACATACCCCGTTCTGGTAAAAAGAAATTCTTGGCCGTAGACTTTTATTCTTTCTGCAGGATTGCTCTTATTGAAGTCAACTTTAAGAATCGTTTCACCATAGATCTTATACTGCGGGCGGGGATTTTTGTGCACAATACTTTTTTCAAGCTCTTCTGGCGTGAGTTTAGGTTTAATCCAGGTTGTATTATTATCCGCTGATAGTGAACGCTGATACTGCAAGCCAAACACGCCTGTCATTAACGCTGCACGAAAGGGATTAACAAGGTTGTTTGTTATGGGTGCCGAGCGCAGTGCCACTGATTTATTAACGTTTTGAGTTCTCACTCTTAAAGGCGGCAGTTCAGGAGTGGGTTTAGATTCAAAAAATTGCCTAAGCGATTGAATTTTAGGCGACATTTCCGCTCGCAGCGGTTTAACTACATTAGATGAAATATTAACGCTGGTCTGTTCAAAGGACTTTATGAATTTCTTAAAACTTTCGCCAATTTTCATTTTCGGGAGAAATTCAGCGCCCAATGCTTTATATATTCCAGCCGACCTTGTGATTTGCATAAAACGTCCCTTTATTTCCGTTTGTTTTTTCAATACTAAACTGAAAAATTCCCCATCCCTAGAAAAAACCGCTCATGTGAAAATAATGAGCGGTTTCTATAAATTTAAATTAAAGGAACAATTAACTGGCGAGCTCGTTCTTCACGTCATGGGCTATTTTTTCAACCTGAGGCCCATATATAACGTGTACATCGTTCTCAGTCACCCGTTTTACGCCCATTGCACCGGTGGTCATTAATGTTTTATCAACGACCTGATTCATGTCTTTTACTTTGACGCGCAGGCGGGTGAAACAGCAGTCTACACTGTCGATATTTCCCTCCCCCCCCAACCCTTTAATAATGTTGCTGGTCTTGTCACTGGCGGTGGATGAGGACAACGCCGTCGCCGATGAGGGCGAGGCCGCAGACCCGCGCAACTCTTCGCTTTCGGCATCATCTTCACGGCCGGGTGTTTTGACCTGCATTCGCGTGATAATCCAACGGAATGAGAAATAATAAAGCGGTGCATAAATAATGCCGAGCATCAGCGGATACCACCAGTGGGTTTTACTGCCGCCCAGGATGCCAAAAATGACCCAGTCGATCGCTCCACCCTGCACGTTACCAATCATCACATTCAGCATTTGCATCAGCACAAACGAGAGCCCGGTCAGCACCGCATGCATCACATAAAGCACCGGGGAAACGAAGATAAAGCAGAACTCCAGCGGCTCGGTGATACCGGTCGTAAACGAAGCCAGCGCACCGGCAAGCATCAGCGCTTTAACTCGGCCCTTATGCTCAGGCTTGGCGCAGTGGTACATCGCCAGCGCAGCGGCAGGCAAACCAAACATCATTACCGGTATTTTACCCTGCGCCAGAAAACGCGTGGCCTGTCGGGTCACCTCGTCGTTGACAGTGCCCGGATGGGCCAGGGCGGCGTTGAAAATGTTTAGCGCCCCGACAATGCTCTGATTATCAACAGTGGTCACGCCACCCAAGGGGGTAAATCGTACGGTTTCGTTAATAATATGATGCAGCCCGGTCGGGATAAGCAGCCGCTCAGAGGTCGCATAGATAAAGGTGCCTGCCTCGCCGGTTCGCCCGATCAGTTCGCCCACCCATTGAATACCCAAGGCAATAGTCGGCCAAACCAGCGAGACCAGCACGCCCACTATCGGCAACACCACCACCGTGATAATCGGCACAAATCGCCTGCCGCCAAAGAAGGCAACCGCGGTAGGCAATACGATAGTGTAGAAGCGGTTATGCAGCAGCATGGTGATAAGCCCCACCAGCACCCCGCCGAGCACGCTCATGTTATAGGTAAAAATACCCAGCGTGTTGGTAAATTCCGAGGCGTAAATCAGCGCTTCGCTGGTGCCCATTCCCTGCGCGGTCAGGTGTTCAACGCTGGTGGTGGCTGGCGTAATATTTTGTGCCAGCAGGCTATAGTTGATGCCGACATGCATCGCAACGAAACCGATCACTGCGGAAAAGGCGGCCGTTGCCTTCTCTGCATTGGCCAGTCCCATGGCGGTTGCAACGGCAAAAAACAGCGGCAGGTTGGCAAACAGCGCACTCGAGACTTGTCTGATGAAGCCGATCACCAACTGGAGTGATTTCATTTGAGTAAACGTGTCGCCCATGACGTTTGGATTTTGCAACGCCGAGGCTAATCCCAGAAAAATACCTGCCGCCGCGATGACCGAAATCGGCGTCATCAGCGCCTTTCCCAAGTCGTGGATTTTACTTCCTAGTTTTAGCATGTCCCTTTCCCCTCAATGTTGACGCTTAAAAAACGCTCACTATTGAGTAAAGTCAGAGAATGTATAGCTGTATAGACAAAGAGTTCAGGTTTATGAAAGAGATCACAGTTTGTTAACAAATCGAAAGGAGGTTACAATGAAGGTGTAAAGTTTGTACGAAGCACTGTGCGGGCGAAAAAAAGCCCACATCGGACAGTGGGCGTCGGGGTTGCGATATACCGATTCATATAAAGCGGCTGCAACAATGCAAATATGAGAACTGCTCGCTCTCGATAACCACGGTAACGGCATTTTGCCGATACCCACAGACATTTCAGGTAAGGTCAATGTTAAAAAGTATGTCTTACTTTGATCGCGATCATACTTTTATGATTTCCTGCAAAAACTCTAAAGCAGAATATCCGTCTATTTAGTGCTGTTAAGTTGGTTTAGTTCTTCGTCATCGCTCGTTCAGAAAATTTTTAATCCCAAATAATCTGCATTGCTCACAAAAAATCACACGCGGTTTGATTTTTATTGTCATGTATTTTTGAAATATTAAGACATATCTGAAAACCAAATACATACAGAGTGATTTCACTGCCTCTCGTATAGTGGGGGACTTATTGAGAATGATTGTTCTCAACCCCTCAAGAGAGTGAATTCTATGCGCCTGAAGGTTCTTTCTGTCAGTACTGTGGTACTGCTTTCCGCTTGCGATGGTTCCGCTGGGACGGCCTCGCAACCTGCTGCTCAAGCTCCAGCCGTTGAATACGTCACCTTACAATCTAAACCGGTCACCTTAACGACTAGCCTGCCAGGCCGCACCTCTGCAGTAAGAACCGCAGAAGTTCGCCCTCAGGTCAGTGGTGTTATCTTGAAACGCACCTTTGTTGAAGGTAGCGAAGTTAAAGCCGGTCAACAGCTTTACCAAATCGACCCTGCGACCTATCAGGCTGCCTATGATAAAGCTCTGGCAACTTATAAAAGCGCAGCGGCAACCTCTACGCGCTACAAAGGACTGGTCGCCTCTCAGGCCGTTAGCCGTCAGGTTTATGACGATGCGGTAGCTACCACCGGTGAAGCGGCCGCTGACCTGGAAACGGCGCGTGTTAACCTGCAATACACCAAGGTTTATGCGCCAATTTCCGGTCATATTGGCCGTTCATCTGTAACAGAAGGCGCATTGGTCACCAACGGCCAAACCACCGACCTCGCGACTATCGACCAGCTTAATCCTATCTACGTTGACGTTAGCGAGTCCTCACTAGACATGCTGCGCCTGCGTCGCGCGCTGGCCGATGGCAAACTGGCCTCTGCCGGTGAAAACGCCGCTCAGGTCTCGCTAACGCTGGAAGACGGTAGCAGCTATAAACTGCCCGGCAAACTTGAATTCTCCGAAGTTACTGTGAACCAGAGCACAGGTTCCGTGACCCTGCGCGCGTCATTCCCTAACCCGAACGATGAGCTGCTGCCGGGAATGTTTGTTCACGCCACGCTGAGCCAGGCGGTTGATCAAAACGGTATTCTGGTTCCTCAAGAAGCGATCATGCATGACAACAAAGGCAGAGCGTATGTCTATGTTGTGAAAGCAGATAACAGCGTTGAACAGCGTGATATTACCACCGGTCAAATGATGTCCGGTAACTGGTTAGTCACGTCTGGCCTGAACGCGGGCGACAAAGTGATCACCGATGGGCTGCAGAGTGTACACCCTGGTGCCAAAGTTAACGGCAGCGAGCGTAAAGACGCTGAACCCAAAGTGGACGCAAATCTGTCAATGACTGACCCATCCGCGCAATAGAGGAATACAGATGTCGACTTTCTTTATTAATCGCCCGATATTTGCCTGGGTGATCGCGATTGTCATTATGATAGCCGGTGCGCTATCGATAATGAAATTGCCCATAAACCAATATCCAAACATTGCTCCTCCGGCGATTTCCGTGACCGTGACCTATCCAGGCGCATCCGCAGAAACGGCGCAAAACACTGTGGTTCAGGTTATTGAGCAGCAGTTGAACGGTCTCGACGGCCTGCGCTATATCGAATCGCAAAGTAACAGCGACGGCAGCGCAACCATTATTGTGACCTTTAATCAGGGTACTGATCCGGATATCGCGCAGGTTCAGGTTCAGAACAAAGTGTCTCTGTCCGAATCTCAGTTGCCTACTGAAGTGGTTAATCAGGGGATCCGCGTTGCCAAGTATCAGCAAAACTTTATGCTGGTTGTTGGCCTGGCCTCTACCAACGGCAAAATGAGCAACTCCGACCTGGGTAACCTGCTGGTCACCAAGCTGGAAGACCCTATCGTGCGCACCAAAGGCGTGGGTGACTTCCAGGTATTCGGTTCTGAGTACGCGATGCGTATCTGGCTCGATCCGTCCAAGCTGTACAAATACTCGCTGGTCCCAAGTGACGTCACGGCGGCGATTACCGCGCAAAACGTGCAGGTTTCTTCCGGCTCACTTGGCGGTCTGCCAACGGTTAAAGATTCAAAACTTAACGCCACGATTATCGGTAAAACGCGTTTCGACAGTGTTAAGCAGTTCCAGAATGTGCTGTTGAAAGTGAACACCGACGGTTCTCAGGTTCGTCTGAAAGACGTCTCCAATATTGATCTTGGTCCTGAGAGCTATTCAATTTCGACGACCTATAACGGCAGTCCGTCAACGGGTATCGCCCTGCGTCTGGCAACCGGTGCCAACGTACTCGACACCGCTAACGCGGTTAAGGCCACCATCGACGGCTTGAAATCTTCCCTGCCTGAAGGCGTGGAAGTGGTGTATCCGTACCAGACTTCACCGGTGGTCAGTGCATCGATTCATGAAGTGGTGAAAACCCTGATTGAAGCTATCGTGCTGGTGTTCTTCGTGATGCTACTGTTCCTGCAGAACCTGCGCGCCACCTTGGTTACGACGCTGGTTGTACCGGTAGTATTGCTGGGGACCTTCGGCCTGCTTAACGCCTTTGGCTTCTCAATAAACACCCTGACAATGTTCGGGATGGTGCTTGCCATCGGCCTGTTGGTGGATGACGCCATCGTGGTGGTTGAGAACGTCGAACGTGTCATGCACGAGGAAAAACTTTCCCCGAAAGAGGCCACCATCAAGTCAATGGGGCAGATTCAGGGCGCGCTGTTCGGTATCGCACTGGTACTGTCTGCCGTACTGATCCCTATGGCATTCTTCGCCGGTTCTACGGGGATTATTTATCGTCAGTTCTCGATAACTATCGTCTCGGCGATGGCACTTTCCGTGCTGATGGCGCTTATCTTTACCCCAGCGCTGTGTGCGACTATTATCAAACACAGCGATGACGACAAGAAAACCACCGGTTTTGCGGGCTGGTTTAACCGTACCTTTGATAAAGGCGCGGCTAAATATACCTCAAGCGTAGCGGGCGTTATTTCACGTCGTCGTCTGTTCATGGTTATCTATCTGCTGATCGTTGTTGCCATGGGGTACATGTTTACCCGCGTGCCAACGACCTTCTTGCCGGATGAAGACCAAGGCATTCTGTTCGTACAGGCAACCTTGCCAGCCAACGCCTCGGCGGAACGTACTCAGGAAGTGTTGGATCAGGTGCGTCAATACTTCCTGACCAGCGAAAAAGCCAACGTTAACTCGGTATTTACCGCCAACGGCTTCAGCTTCGCCGGTCGTGGTCAAAACGTCGGTATCGGCTTCGTCTCGTTGAAAGGTTGGGATGATCGTCCGGGTGCGCAGAACGGCGTGCAGGCCATTGCGGGTCGTGCAATGGCGCATTTTGCCGGCATTAAAGATGCAAGAGTGTTTGCCTTCGTTCCTCCTGCGGTTCTGGAATTGGGTAACGCCACCGGTTTCGACTTCTATTTACAAGATACCAACGCACAGGGTCATGCCGCGCTGATGGCTGCCCGTAACCAGTTCCTGGGCATGGCCGCACAAGACAAACGCCTAATGGCCGTGCGTCCTAACGGTATGGAAGACGAACCACAGTACCAGCTTGAAATTGACGACGAACGTGCGCAGGCGTTAGGCCTGAGCCTGAGCGACATCAATGACACCTTGTCTGCGGTGTGGGGTTCCTCCTACATTAACCAGTTCATGTACAACGATCGCGTTAAGAAAGTGTACATTCAGGGCCGTGCCGCCGCGCGCGTTACCCCTGAGGACCTGGGTAAATGGTACTTCCGCAACGGCTCGGGTCAAATGGTTCCTTGGTCAGCGTTTGGCAAAGGTAAGTGGGTTTACGGATCTCCACGCTTCGAACGTTTCAACGGTGTGTCTTCTGTTGAAGTGTTAGGTTCTCCGGCTGCGGGCTACAGCTCGGGTGATGCCACCCAAGCCGTTCTCGAGATAGCCAAAAAGCTTCCTCCGGGCTTCAAGATTGCATGGCACGGTCTGTCATACGAAGAACAGTCAGCAGGTTCTCAGACTCCGGCGTTGTACACGCTGTCGATTATCGTCGTGTTCCTGTGTTTGGCAGCACTATATGAGAGTTGGTCGATTCCATTCTCTGTCATGCTTGTCGTTCCATTGGGTATAATTGGTACCATAGGTGCCGTTTTACTCCGTGGATTGTCCAACGACGTCTTCTTCCAGGTAGGCCTGTTGACAACGGTGGGGCTGGCGGCCAAAAACGCCATCCTAATCGTTGAATTTGCCAAAGAACTACACGAAAAAGAGGGAATGTCGATCACCGAAGCAGCAATCGAAGCGGCTAAACTGCGTATCAGGCCAATTATTATGACCTCGATGGCATTTATCCTCGGCGTGGTACCGCTCACCATTTCTCATGGTGCCGGTTCCGGTAGCCAGCACTCGATTGGTACTGCGGTAGTGGGTGGGATGATAACGGCAACATTCCTGGCGATTTTCTTTGTTCCAATGTTCTACGTGGTCGTGGTTAATCTATTTACCCGTAAGTCAAAAAAACAAGATAAGCCGCATTCAGATACTGAGGTTTCGAACCATGAATAAACCACGTTTTGCGCTGCCGCTGTTCTCGGCGCTGACACTGACAGTACTTGCTGGCTGTACTATGGAGCCAAAGTACGACCGACCGGCACTGCCGGTCGCCACCGACTGGACCACCAGCAAAGGCGTTGATGCTGGCAAGGCTCAGGATATCGGCTGGAGTCAGTTCTTCAATCAGCCTGAAATGAAGCAGGTCATTACTTTAGCTCTGGCAAACAACCGCGACCTTCGTGTCGCGGCGTTAAATGTTGACACCGCGCGTGCCACCTTCCAGATCGACCGTGCAGCGTTGCTGCCGACGCTGGACGCCACAGGCAGTCAAACTGCTCAGCATTTACCCGGCGGCCTTTATTCAACGAAAAGCACCGGCCCGGTGACTTATCAGCAATACAGTGCGGGCGTAGGCGTCAGTGCCTACGAACTCGACCTGTTTGGCCGCGTACGCAGCCTGCGTGACCAGGGTCTCGAGACCTATCTGGCCACGGCGGCAACCCAGCGCGCGACGCAGATAAGTCTGGTATCACAGGTTGCAGAAGGGTATCTGAGCCTGGCGGCGGACAACGATTTGCTGAAACTGGCAATCGACACCGCCAACAGTCAGAACAGCTCTTACGAGTTAACCAAGCGCAGCTATGACCAAGGCGTAAGCAACTCGCAGGACTTGGCTCAGGCAGAAACCACCGTGCGCAGTGCGCAGGCTGATATTGCACAGTACACCCGTCAGGTTCGTCAGGACGTTAACGCCCTGACCCTGCTGGTTGGCGCTGAGATCCCACAGCAACTGCTGCAAAATGCCAGCTTGAACAACAACTGGAACTTCCCGCAAACGCCAGCGGGTCTGCCTTCCGATCTGCTGACTCGTCGTCCGGACATTATCGCTGCCGAGCACACGCTGAAAGCGGCTAACGCCAATATCGGCGCAGCGCGCGCCGCGTTCTTCCCACGCATCTCCCTGACCGGTTCTGCCGGGACTGAGAGCAGCAGCCTGAGCAACCTGTTCAGCGCGGGTTCCGGTGCATGGTCGTTCGGCCCGTCGATTAGCATTCCTATCTTTGACGGCGGCGTGAACAGTGCGAATCTGGACATTGCTAAAACCGAGAAAAAGATTGAGATTGCCAACTACGAGAAAGCGATTCAAACCGCGTTCAAAGAAGTTTCCGACGGTCTTGCCGGTCAGGCAACCTACGGCGACCAGTTGAAAGCAATTCAGCAGGAAAACGCCGCAAACCAGCGTAACTTTGACCTGTCACAGCAGCGCTTTAAAGGCGGCGTTGACAGTTATCTGAGCGTACTGGTCGCACAGCGTTCACTGTACGCCGCTCAGCAAACGCTGATTTCCACCAAGCTGGCACAGTTGAACTCTGACATTACACTGTTTAAAGCACTCGGCGGCGGCTGGAAGAAATAGTCCACTCAGCCTCGTAAGCTTTAAAAGTAAAACGCCAGCATTTCTGCTGGCGTTTTTTTATGTTCATTTATCACGATGTCCCGTTACTCTGCCGCCTTCCAGCCACCGCCGAGTGCAGCGATAAGCTTCACGCTGGTCACCATCTGCGTACTCAGCAGTGACAGGACGTTTTGCTGTTGGCTAAGGCTGGTATTTTCCGTTGAGGCGACGTCCAGATAGTCAATCATGCCTGCCTGATACTGATTGAACGTCACGCGCGCCGACTCTTTGGCAGACTGCGCCGCATTTTGCTGGGCAATCATTTGACTGTCGATGGTGTGAAGCTCAACCAGATAATCCTCGACTTCGCCCATGGCGGTCAGCACCGTTTGGCGGTAGGCCGCAACGTCGGCATCGTAGGCCGCTTCGGCTTCGGCAACTTTGCCGCGCGTCGCGCCGAAATCCAGCACCGTCTGGCTTAGCGACGGCCCTAACGACCAGACGCGGTTTGGCAGCGAGAATAAATTGTGCAGCACCGAACTGCTAAAACCACCGGATGCGCTTAGAGTGATATCAGGATAGTACGCGGCAGTCGCAACGCCCACGGCGGCGTTTGCCGACGCCATGGTGCGCTCAGCAGCGGAAATATCCGGACGACGCTGTAGCAGCTGAGACGGCAAGGCCGCCGGCATCGCAGGCAGTGTAAACTTGATAGGCGTAGCCGCCAGGCTGAACTCTGCCGGCGGCTTGCCAATCAGAATCGCAATCGCGTGCTCCAACTGCGCGCGCTGCCACTGCAAACTCAACGCCGACGCCTTAGTCGTTTCAAGCTGGGTCTGCGCCTGTGCCAGCGTGGCCCGCGACGTGTTGCCGCCGGTATACTGATTCTGAATCACCGTCAGGTAGCGCTGATAGGCCTGAATACTTTGTTGATAGAGCGCAATTTGCGCGTCCATCACCCGCAGTTGGAAATAGTCCTGCGCCAGCTCGGACTGCGCGCTGAGCGTGGCGTTGGCCAAATCTGCTGCGCTGGCCTGAACATTGGCCTTCTGCTCCTCTTCGGTGCGGCGCAGCTTACCCCAAATGTCCAGCTCCCAGCTCGCCCCAAGCTCGGCTGAATGCTGATTACTGGTGGTTTTCGCCGTACCGCTGCGCGTGCTGTCAACGGTTGCCGTCACCTGCGGGAACAGCTCCGCACGCGCCTGCGTCACTAATGCCTGTGCCTGACGATACTGCGCGGCGTACTGGGCCACGTTCTGGTTCGAAATCTGCACCTGACTCATCAATGCTGAGAGCTGTGGGTCTTGATACACTTGCCACCAGTCACCCTTGCTTTGTCCCTCTTTAGGCACCGCCGCCGTCCAGCCTTTCGCTTCTTTAAACGCGGTCGGCATCGTCACCGCAGGGCGATGATAGTCAGGGCCCACGGTACAGCCAACAACCATTAACACCAGCGCCAGCGGAGCCAGACGAAACAACGTTGAACCTGCTTTAGTACTTGTCATGACGGGCTTCACTTTATCAAGAATCATATTATTCATGGCGTTCAGGCTCAGATGGCGTGTGGTGCGGACGAATTCGCGCCCATAAACGCTTGGTTGCACGACTGCTTCTGTCCATATACAGGTAAACAACCGGCGTCGTAAACAGCGTGAGGACCTGGCTCATCGCCAATCCCCCAGCAATTGCCAACCCCAGCGGGCTGCGCAAATCTGCGTCACCACCACTGCCCAGCGCCAAAGGCAAGGCACCGAAAAATGCGGCCAGCGTGGTCATCATAATCGGGCGGAATCGCATCAGGCAGGCCTGCACAATGGCCTGCTGCGGCGAAAGCCCCAGCCTGCGTTCCGCATCAAGCGCAAAGTCGATCATCATAATGGCATTCTTCTTAACAATGCCTATTAGCAACAGAATGCCTATCAGCGCAATCACCGTAAGCTGAGTATTGGTCATTAACATCAGCAACAACGCACCAAGCCCCGCCGACGGCAGGGTGGAAAGAATGGTCAGCGGATGGATGTAACTCTCATACAGCATGCCCAGCACGATATATACCGCCGCCAACGCCGCTAAAATCAGCCACGGCATCTGCTGCGCCAACGCCTGAAATGCCTGCGCCGTGCCCGCATAGCCGGACTGAATAGTGTCCGGCAGACCAATTTTAGCCATTGCGGTTTTTACCGCTGACTGCCCTTCTTCGATAGACACGCCGTCGGCCAGGTTAAAGGCAATGGTGGTCGTTGCAGACTGCCCCTGATGCGCGACGGACAGCGGTGCATTGGCGCTGCTAAAGGTGGTAAAGGCCGAAAGCGGCACCTGATTACCCTCACTGGTCACCACGTACATCTGATTAAGCACGTCAGGATCGCTGGTAAAGTCCGGCGTCAGGTACATCACCACGTGATACTGGTTAAGCGTTTTGTAAATAGTCGCTACCTGCCGCTGGGCAAAGGCATTGTTTAACATTGCATCAATCGTTTTGACATTAACGCCCAGCTGAGTCGCTTTGTCGCGGTCGATATTGAGCATCACTTCTTGGCCGCCGGTCTGAGAATCCGAATCAACGCCGGTCAGCTGCGGCAGTGCACTCAGGGCAGCTTTAACCTTCGGGCCCCATTCACGCAGCAGCGACAAATCATCGGCCTGCAGGCTAAATTGATACTCAGAGTTGGCGCTGCGGCCACCGATGCGCAAGTCCTGCGCCGCCATCAGGAACAGCTGTGAGCCAGGCAGCTTGGCGGTCTCCATCATGATGCGGTTGGCAATCTGATTAGCCGTAGATTTACGCTGGTCAAAGTCTTTCAAGCGGATAAAGAACAGCGCCGTGTTACGCGATCCAAAGCCGCCGCTGCCCGCCGAGCTCATCACCGTGGCGACGTCTGGGTCATGCTGAATAATTTTGGCGTAATTAATCATCTGCGGCTGAATAGATTGGAAAGAGGTGTTTTGGTCAGCACGAAGCATGCCGATCAGCATGCCGGTGTCCTGCTCGGGGAAAAAGCCTTTCTCGACCACGGTGTAGAGATAAAAATTCAATACCACGGTGAGCATTAACACCACCATGGTCAGCGGCTGATGCCGCATTACCCAGTTTAGTCCGTTGGAATAGGCCTGCAACAGGCCATTGAGCCAGCGCTCGATAAGCCGATAAATACGCGGCTGGCGTTTTTCAACCGGCGGTTTGCGTTTTAAGAAGCGGGCACACAGCATGGGCGTCAGCGTTAAGGACACCAGCATCGAAATCAACAGCGAAATCGACAGCGTCACCGCAAATTCACGGAACAAACGGCCCACGATGCTGCCCATCAGCAGAATCGGAATAAACACGGCGATAAGCGACAGCGTCATCGACAGCACGGTAAAGCCAACTTCGCCCGCCCCGCGAATTGCCGCCCTCACCGGACTTAGCCCCTCTTCGATATGTCGGGTAATGTTCTCCAGCACCACGATGGCGTCATCGACCACAAAGCCGGTGGCAATAATCAGCGCCATCAGCGACAGGTTATCGAGGCTGTAGCCCAGCAGATACATGATGGAACAGGTACCGATCAGCGAAACCGGCAGCGCGAGCGCCGGTATTAACACCGCTCTGCCGTTGCGCAGGAACACAAACACCACGGCGATAACCAGCAGAGTGGCTTCGAGCAGCGTAGTTTCTGTGTCACGCAACGACTCTTTCACGGTCGGTGAGCGGTCCAGACCTACGCTAAGTTTCACGTCACCCGGCAGCTCTTTTTCCATCTCCGGTAAGGCATCTTTGATGGCACTGATGGTGGTGAGCATGTTGGCACCGGCCTGACGCGTGACCGCAATCATCACCGAGGGCGTGCCGTTGAAATAGCCGACGTTGTACTTGTCCTCCACCGAATCATAAACGTTAGCAATATCACTAAGGCGAATGGCGTTGCCGTTTATATAAGTCACGATCAGCTTACGATACTGCGCCGCCGTGCTTTGCTGGCCATTGCCCTCCACCATCCACGACTGTCCATTGCCCTGAAGTACCCCTTTAGGCAGATTGGTGGTGCTGTTAGCTATCGCGGTGCGAATAGTATCGAGCGAGATACCATACGAACTGATCGCCTGCGGGCGCAGGTCAATACGCACGCCAGGCAAGGCGCTACCGGTCAGTGATACCTGCCCCACACCGTTAACCTGAGCAATTTTTTGCTGCAGTTGGCTGGAGGCAATGTCATAAAGCTCGCCGTTGCTGCGCGTTGACGAGGTCAGTGCCAGCATCACAATCGGCGCATCGGCGGGGTTGGCTTTGCGATAGGTCGGCAGTGAAGGCATGCTGCTCGGCAGCAGCGAACGCGAGGCGTTAATTGCCGCCTGTACATCGCGTGCGGCACCGTTAATATCGCGGTCCAGGTCAAACTGCAAAACGATGCGCGTCGAGCCTTGCGAGCTGGAGGAGGTCATTTCACTGACCCCGGAAATGCTGCCCATCGCCCTTTCGAGCGGCGTAGCCACCGTCGCGGCCATCGTCTCGGGACTGGCACCCGGCAGGCTGGCGCTGACCATAATGGTTGGGAAATCCACCTGTGGCAAAGGGGCCACAGGCAGCAGGTTATAGCCCAACAACCCCAGCAGCACGATTGCCGAGGTGAGCAGCAGCGTGGCTACCGGTCGAAAAATAAAGAAGCGGGAAATATTCATTCCTGTTCCTGTACTTTACGGCGGGCCGGACGCCAGCGCGTCGCCAGTCGGTCAAACATCAGATAAATAACCGGCGTGGAGAACAGCGTCAGCACCTGGCTGAAGATAAGCCCGCCGACGATAACCAGACCCAGCGGCTGGCGCAGTTCTGCTCCGCTTCCGCTGGCCAGCATCAACGGCAGTGCGCCGATTAACGCGGCCATGGTGGTCATCAAAATCGGCCTAAAGCGCAGTAAACAGGCCTGATGAATCGCATCACGCGGCGACATATGCTGCTTTTGCTCCGCCTCAAGCGCAAAGTCGATCATCATGATGGCGTTCTTTTTCACAATACCGATCAGCAAAATCACGCCGATGAGCGCAATCAGGCTGAACTCGGTGCCGCTGAACAGCAGAGACAATAACGCCCCCACGGCGGCCGAAGGCAGCGTTGAAAGAATGGTTACCGGATGAATAAAGCTTTCATAAAGAATGCCGAGCACCACGTACATGGTCAGCAGCGCGGCCAAAATAAGCCACAGCGTATTGCCCGTCGCGCTTTCAAATGAAGCAGCAGACCCCTGATAACGCAGGGTAATACTGTCCGGCAGGCCGATTTCCGCACGGGTTTTCTTAATCACTTCCTGCGCCTGCTCAATCGAATAACCCTCGTTAAGGTTAAACGACACCGTCACCGCTGGAAGCTGATTTAACCGCGCTTGCAACAGTGCACCGGTGCGCATGTGAATGCTGGCAATCGAGGTCAATTTGACCATTCCCGTCGAGTTAGTGCCCGAGCTGCTGGACGTCGTTGAGCTGCCGGAAGCACTGTTGCTGTCGGTACTGGTCGTCGTGCTGCCTGTCGTACTGCTTGAGCTGCTGCTCGAACTGCTGCTGGTGGTTGAGCTACTGCTTGATGAACTGCTGCCATTGCTGGCCGCCAGATAAACATCATCAAATGACTCGGGTGATTGCTGATACTGCGGGGCCACTTCCAGCACCACACGATACTGGTTTGACTGGGTAAAGATAGTGGATACCAGTCGCTGTCCGAAGGCGTTATACAACGCCGTATCTACGTCGGACGCAGTAATGCCATAGCGCGCCGCCGCGTCGCGGTTAAGCTCGACGTAGGCCACCTGCCCCTGCTGCTGCAGGTTGCTGACCACGCTATTAAACTCCGGTTCCGCACGCAGCTTATCGAGCAGTTTTGGCGTCCAGCTCACCAGATTCGAGCTGTCGGTGTCATCAAGCGTAAATTGATACTGACTCGGTGTAACCTGATCGTCGACGGTCAAATCTTGCGAAGCCTGAAGATAAAGTTCAATGCCAGGGACGGAGGCCGTTTCCTGTTTCAAACGCGCAATAACCGCGGGCGCACGGTCGTCTCGCAGGCTAATCGCCTTGAGGCTAATCTGCAGACGGCCGCTGTTAAGGCTGGTGTTATTACCGTCCACACCAATGGTCGATGCGACGCTCTCTACGTCTTTGTCTTTTAGGATTATTTCTGCCAGTGCCTGCTGCCTGCGCCCCATTTCACTAAATGAAACATCCTGCGAGGCCACAGTGATCCCTTGAATCATCCCGGTATCCTGCGACGGGAAAAAGCCTTTGGGAACAATTAAATACAGCAGTGCGGTAAACACCAGCGTGGCGAGTGCGACCAGCAGCGTCAACCGTTGGTGATTGAGCACCACGGTGAGCATGCGGTCATAACCGGCAATCAGCTTGTCAAATACCTGCCCGCCCTTGCGGTAGAAACGGCTCTGCTTTTCTTCAGGAATATGGCGCAGAAGATAGGCGCACAGCATCGGTGTCAGGGTTAATGACACCAGCATCGACACAATAATCGACACCGCCAGCGTAATCGCAAACTCGCGGAACAGGCGTCCCACCACATCGCCCATAAACAGCAGCGGAATAAGCACCGCGATCAGCGAGAAGGTTAACGAGATAATGGTGAAGGCAATCTGTTTGGATCCGTTCAGCGCCGCCTGCATCGGCGTTTCGCCCTCTTCGAGCCGACGCGAAATGTTCTCAACCACCACGATGGCGTCATCAATAACAAAGCCGGTAGCAATGGTCAGCGCCATCAGCGACAGGTTATTGAGACTGAAACCGCACAAGTACATCACGCCAAAGGTGCCAACCAGCGAAAGCGGAACCGCCACGCTAGGGATAAGCGTCGCCGCCATGTTGCGCAGGAAAAGGAAAGTGACCATGACGACCAGTGCAATTGACAGCAGCAGTTCA
Source organism: Rouxiella sp. S1S-2 (assembly GCF_009208105.1). Taxonomy (NCBI): domain Bacteria; kingdom Pseudomonadati; phylum Pseudomonadota; class Gammaproteobacteria; order Enterobacterales; family Yersiniaceae; genus Rouxiella; species Rouxiella sp. S1S-2. The sequence goes on along the minus strand of NZ_WFKL01000001.1, from coordinate 1,139,337 downwards.
AACTGCACGTCGCTTATAGACGCGCGAATGGTCTGGGTACGGTCAGAAAGCACAGTAACTTTGATGGAGTCCGGCAACGCGGACTGCAATTTTGGCAGTTGCGTCTTGATAGCATCAACCACTGAAATCACGTTAGCACCCGGCTGACGCTGAACGTTGATAATAATTGCCGGCTTATTGTTAGCCCAGGCCGAAAGATACTGGTTTTCCGGGGCTTCGCTCAGCGTGGCAATGTCTTTCAAACGCAGCGCCGCACCGTTGCTGTAGGTCACAATCAGATTGCCGTACTCTTCTGCCGTGCGCAGTTGATCGTTAGCGTCAATAGTAATTGAATGATGTTTACCGTCGAATCCGCCTTTCGAACCGTTGACATTACTGTTGCCAATCAGGGTGTTAATGTCTTCAAGCGTAAGATTATGCGCCGCCAAGGCACGCGGATTAACCTGCACGCGAACCGCAGGCTGATGCCCACCGGCCAGCGTAACCAGTCCCACACCCGATATTTGTGAAAGCTTGAGCGCCACGCGGGTGTTAACCAAGTCCTGCACTTTGGTCAGCGGCAGAGAGTCGGAAGTCACCGCCAGCGTGATCACTGCGCTGTCGGCAGGGTTTACCTTTTTATAGGTCGGTGGATTGGGTAAATCGCTGGGCAGCAGGCTGTTCGCGGCGTTGATTGCCGCTTGCACTTCCTGCTCGGCCACGTCGAGTGAAAGCTCCAGCGAAAACTTCAGCGTAATAATCGACGAACCTGTCGAGCTGGTCGAATACATCTGGCTGAGGCCGGGCATTTGCCCAAGCTGACGCTCCAGCGGCGCGGTAATCCCCGAGGCCATGACGTCAGGGCTGGCGCCCGGATAGAGCGTGGTCACCTGAATGGTCGGATAATCAACCTGCGGCAGCGCCGACGTTGACAGCATGTTGTAGGCAAAAATACCCGACAACAGTACCGCCACCATCAGCAAGACCGTGGCGACCGGCCTTTGGATAAAGAGGCGTGATGGATTCATTTAGGCCCGCTGTCTTTGCCGGTAGTCGCTTTGTCTACACCGGTTTTATCCGTTTTTTCCGTCCCCGCAGCGGCAGCGGCCGCGCTGGCCGCCGTCACGACCTGAACCTTGACGCCGTCGTTTAGTCTATCAATACCGGTAGTCACAACCTGTTCACCCGGCGTTACGCCTGATAGCACCGCAACCTGGTCATCGCCAAAGTTCGGTCCAGATTTTACCGCCGTGCGCACAACGCTGCCGTCCTGTTTAATAACATAAACGAAATCACCGTCGGAGCTGAGTTGCAGTGCGGCAGAGGGGATAACGGTCGCGTTTTCAAGCAGGCCGACCTGCAATCGCGCATTTACAAACTGATTCGGATACAGCGCGTCATCACTGTTATCAAACACCGCTTTGAGCTTGACGCTGCCGGTGGTGGTGTCGATTTCGTTGCTCATAAACTGCAGTTTACCCTGCGCCAGTACCTTGTCACCGTTTTGGTCAAAGGCGGTAGTAGGCATGGTTTGCCCGCTGCGCAGTGCTTTAAGGATAGTTTGCAGATTGCTTTGCGGCACGCTGAAGGTAACGGCAATCGGCTGAGTTTGGGTAATGGTAACAATGCCGGTGGTTGAACTGCTCGACACCATATTGCCCGGGTCCACCAGACGCAGGCCAACGTGACCGCTGATTGGCGCCGTAATACGTGCAAACTGCAGGTTCAACTTGGCAGCATCAATTTGCGCCTGATCGGCCTTCACCGCGCCGCTATACTGACCGGCGGTTGCAATTTGGCTTTCAAGGTCCTGACGCGCCAGCGAGTCCTGCGCATAAAGTTTGCGGTAGCGGGCCAACGTCAGTTGGGCACTTTTTTCCAGCGCCTGATTCTGCGCCAAATCTCCCTGATACTGTTCAAGCGTTGCCTGATAGCTGCGCGGGTCAATCTGCGCCAGCAACTGACCTGCTTCGACTTTCTGACCTTCGGTGAAAAAGACCTTCATCAGTTGACCGTCAACGCGGCTGGTGACCGTAACCGATGCATTAGGAACCACCGTTCCCAGTGCGCGCAGATAAACCGGCACGTTGGCCTGTTCTACCCTCCCCGCCTGAACCGGCGTAGCACCGCCTGCACCGGGCATTCCCCCTCTCATTCCGCCACGCATGCCGCCGCGGTGACGCTCGTTACCCGCGGGTGCACCGCCTGTTGGCGCACTCTTGTGAAAAAAGAAAAACCAGGCCGCTATCGCCAGTACGATAACAGTAAGAATTAACCACAACGTTTTGCGGTTTTTAGAACGAGATGAGGCAGTTGGCAGCATAAATTTCTTTAGTTCGCACGAGTGATGGGAAGAAACAGCTGAAAGAGGTCGTTCAACCAGATAGGTCCATTATCCAGAATTTACAGGTAGACTGTTTTTAGGACAACGTAAAGATTCAGTAAGCAAGTATGTACAAATAATTCATAAATGCCCACTATTTACATAAGAACATAAATGCAGGAATTTTAGGGTTTATCGAGGCAATATCAGGAGAAGTATAAATTAAGGCCCTGAAAATTCAGAGCCTGGAGAGTATTATTTACCGCCGTCCACGCTTAGCACTTGGCCCGTTACCCAGTTGGCCCAGTCGGAGGCGAAGTAAAGCACAGCGTGAGCAATGTCTTCCGCTGCACCGAGACGCTTCATGGCCACATTGTCAATGTGGCGTTTTTGGCCTTCGCTGCCCATCGCTTCCCACTGTTTTTCCGTTGAAGGATTACTGCGTACGAAACCGGGCGCCACGTTATTCACCGTAATATTCCACGGGCCAAGCTCGTGCGCCAGTTGGCGCGTCAGGCCAATCTGCCCAGCCTTGGCGCTGGCATACGCCTGAATACCGGTCAAACTTACGCCCAACCCTGCCCCGCTGGAGATGTTAATGATACGACCAAACTTTTGCTGCTTCATCGCACCGACGGCCGCCTGAGACATCAGGAATGCGCCGTTGAGATTAACGGCAACAATCGCCTGCCACTGCTCAAAAGTCACATCCTCCAGCGGCTGGCCCTTTTGGCCGACCACGCCACCGGCATTATTGACCAAGGTATCCACGCTTAATCCGCGCGCCGCCAGAGAAGCAAACAGCGCGTTCACCGCCTCGGGAGAACTGATGTCAGACTCCAGCGCTATGCAGCGCTCGCCACACAGCGCCGCCGTCTCATCAACCCGATCTTTTTGAATATCACAGGCAACAACCTGTGCACCGCGCTGTGAAAAAGCCAGACAAATTGCACGACCAAATCCTTGCGCAGCACCGGTTACCAGCACAGTGCGTTGGGAGAAATCAAAAGGGTTTTGCATGGGAGGTTTCCGCGTCAGGGTGTTCAAACAGTATAAGAGTGTTCAAGCAGTGCCAGCGTGTCTAACGATTGCGGCAGTTCACCGCATTCAATCAGGTGTATAAGCTCAACCAGTCGCGTGGTGAGTGGCATCGTCAGATCAAAGCCGATGCCGATATCAATGGCCGGGGCAATCTGCGCATCGACTTCGGTTTGGCGTTTGCGTACAGCCAAATCGCGCCAAATACCTGAGTGAGACTTCGCCGAACGACGGTTGTGCGCCACCATATCGTCAAAGGACTGCTGCGTATGTTCAGCACTGGCATCGGGTAAAAATGCCGAGGGATCAAAGCCGTCAAAGCCTTGCAGCTCAATACCCTGCGCGTGGGCAACCGCACCAATTTCGCGTGCTAGCGAAGTCAACAACGGACGAAATCGCGGCATCGCCAGCACATCGGCAATGCTGTCATCGGTCAAGGCAGTGGCAAAAAGCAGCGCACCATAAATCATTTTCGCCCACAGGAATCCCCAGATGTTGGGCGTGAGCACGGCCGCGGGATCAAAATGCAGCAGCAGGGTATACAACGCCTCGGTGCGCGGCCGCGTAATGGCATCGAGCTCACCGATAACCACCGCACCTCGTCCGCCGTGGTGGATAACGCCCGGTTCGATAAAGTCGGCACCAAAATTCAGAAAGGCACCCACCGTCCGTTCTGCACCTATTACTTCGGCAATAACATGCTCATTTAGCCCGTTTTGCATCGATACTACATAGCCATGCGGGGCAAGCAGTGGCGCTATTTGTTTAATCGCCGCCGCCGTGTGGTGAGACTTAACCGCCAAAAGTACACATTGATAATTACCGTCGAGATCTTCTGGCATGAAAGCCTGCGCCGGAACGGTTTTATCACCCAATGGCCCGGTGATGCGCAGGCCGTGCAAATTCATTGCCGCCACGTGCTCGGCGACGTTATCCACAAATATCACCGGCTGACCGGCTTCAATAAAGGATGCGCCTATCGCGCCGCCAATCGCGCCCGCGCCCCATACCACAATTGGGGATAGCGCCTGTGGCTCATTGGGAAAGGGCTCTTCTTCAAACAAAGTGGCTATCGACATCGGTTCTTCCTCCACATTAACAGCCAAAATCGGTGAGCTTAAAGCGCGCTGATAACGTCGCGAATTTCAGCCACTGCGGTTTGCCAAATAGCCAGCATCTCGTCGTCGGCACGCTGATAAAAACCGCCGTAGTTGCCGTCACCGAGATAGGCCCGCGCCTGCGTGGGGTCAAGTTTGCGTAGCGCCACCAAATCGAGCATCGGTTTACGTTCTTCTGGCATGGCTACGCCCGGCAAACGCGTCCAGGGGAAGTTTTCCATCCACGAAGCATGTGAGGCAACGGGGTCGATAGAAGCGACTTTTTCCCAGGTTTTCGGTGCATTCCACCAGTTGTGCAGTTGCACCGTGATACCCGGATTATTGACCATCCATTCGCCGATAATGTTCTGCGCCGGTGAATTTCCACCGTGACCGTTTACAAACAAAATACGACGAAAACCCTGTCGTTTCAGATTGTTAAGAATGTCGTAGATTAAGCCAATATAGGTTTGCATACTCAGACTGATGGTGCCGGGATAGTCGCTAAACGCGGGCGTCATTCCGAAAGGCATGACCGGAAAAACGGGAATACCGAAAGGCTCTGCGGACTCTGTTGCGACCTTCTCTGCCAAAATCGAATCCACCGAAAGGCTGAGGTAGGCGTGCTGCTCGGTACTGCCAAGCGGCACAATAACCCTGTCGTCGGTGGCAAGATAGCTTTCTAACTGTTGCCAGTTCATCTCACTGATTTTCATTGCGGTCCCCGGTGTTGGACGCTTGTAGAATGCCCTGCTGCAGTAGCGGAACCACAACTCGCTGGATCTCGCCTGCATCAGGAACGTGCCTGTATTCAAAGGATTGCTGCCCTTCACTCAGCTGAGAGGTGAGATCCTGAGCGCCGGTGGCATACACCAGTGCATCGGTCTCTTTTATAAGCTCTGACAGCTGAGGATCATCGCGGTGGACCACGATGACCTGGGTGACATGAGGTGCAAAACGCTCTACGCCGCGGGTCATCAACGACGTAAACTCTGGAAAAATAGACACCACCAGCGTGCGGGTCAGCGGCTCGAGCGAGGCCAGAGAGCGGCGGGTGGTTTCAGAAGGAATAAAGCTGATGTTCAGCAGCGGCAGTCCGGGCAAAAGCACGCTGACTTCGCGCCGGCGATGGGCGAAGGTCAGCAACAGGTCGGCGTCGCCAGCGCGTTGAAGCAGTAGCTCATCGTTTTTTAATTCTGTAATGGTAGTCGCTTCAACCTGTGCGATTTCACCCAGTGTTTCACTGATACACTGCGCATAGTCGCGCGCGGCGTCGATAAAATTACCGATCAAAAACACGGTTTTCTTTTTGAGCTGACGCTGTCTTTCACTGAATCGATTACTGACCAGCGCACCCAAATCTGAGGCGCTAAACCCCATCAGCATGCCACAATTAATCAGAGCATCCAGATGGCGATGCAGCTCATCGAGATTCTGGCTCGACGAACCTAATAACGAAGACGCATCCGCAATAAACGTACCGGCTCCCGGTTTGCTATAAACCAGTTCGGCCGCTTTCAATTCGCGATAAACCTGAGCCACAGTCATTGGCGCCACGCCGATTAAATCGGCCATTTCCCTGACCGACGGAAGCTGTTCGCCGGGCTTTAGTGCGCCAAAAGTGATCGCATATTCAATCATTCCGCGCAGTTGAGCGCCCAACGGAATAGAAGAGTTACGGTCGAGGTGGAATTCCATAGCCTGCCTTGGTAACTGTATTGGTCTACTAATACAATAATGCTGTTTTTTACAGCAATGCAAGCCATCTTCGAAAAATAATTGCGCAATTTAGTCAGAAATTTACACCACACTTACTTTGTTGCATTTTTTTTGCGCTGATTATTGACAAATTGTGACCAATGCTTCAAATATCGTATTAGTTAACTAGAACACAATCCACAACGGTATTTTTGCAGGTTCAGCCTTTAGCGTTTTTAAAGGCAAAAATTCTTTCCTGGCGAGCACTTTTTTCTGACGAACAGAGGGGCATGGTAATGAAAGTTAAGCCTAAATTGACATTAATGGCATTATTGGCAGTCGGTGCACTCGGTGTACTCTCTGCGCAGGCAGCCGAAGTAGTACAGCGCGGCGGCACCCTGATTTATGGCCGCTATGCCGACAGTAATTTTCTCGAACCGGTTTTAAACGAAAGTAACAATGATATCTGGATACTTTCCAACCTGTACGACACGTTGCTACTGCCCACCAGCGACGGCAAAGGCATCAAGCCCGGTCTCGCCACCGCCTGGAAGCTTTCAGATGATGGCAAAAGCGTCACCCTTACCCTGCGCCCCGAGACTAAATTCTCCGACGGCTCACCCATTACCGCAGAAGACGTAAAATGGTCGCTAGAACGCGCCGCTAAACCGGGCAACGGCGTATGGCAATTTTTGGTCAGCGCAATCGATAACGTGACCATCACTGACCCGCACACCGTGGTCATCCACCTGTCTCATCCCGACCCGGCCATTCTCAGCGCGCTGACGGTTTTCAACACCGCCATCATGCCCGAAAAACAGTTCGAGGCTGAACCGGGTGCGACTGATCATGATAAGGCCACCGCCTTTGCAGAGCATCCTGTTGGTTCGGGTCCGTTTATCCTGAAATCGTGGCAGCACAACTCGACCATGACGCTGGTGCGCAACCCCTACTATTGGGCAAAAGGCGCAGACGGGAAGTCGCTGCCCTACCTCGACGGCATCAAGTTCGAAATTGTGCCTGATGACGCGACGCGTATTTTGAAACTGCAGTCTGGCGAGCTCGACGGCGCTGAATTTATTCCTTATTCACGTGTAAAAGAGCTACAGGGCAATCCGGCGCTAAATATGGTGCTGTTCCCTTCAACACGTGTTGAAGTGGCCAGCGTCAATGCGCGCCCCGAGATTGACGGCAAGCCAAATCCCCTGGCGAATCCGAAAGTGCGTCAGGCGCTGAACTACGCGACCGACAAAGACGGAATTATCCAGTTGGTGACCTTTGGCCTGGGTAAACCGATGACGTCGTTTATGTCGACCTCAACCCCGCTGAGCTATGGCAACAAACCGCTCTATCCGGTCGACGTTGAAAAAGCGCAGGCGCTGATGAAAGAGGCCGGTTATGCCGATGGTTTCAGCACCAGCATGAACATTTTGGCAGGCAACGAAGACAGCCTGAGCATTGCTACCGCGCTGCAGCAAATGTGGTCGCAAATTGGCATTAAACTCACCATTAATCAGATGGATAACGCCACGCTCAATAACAACTATCGTAAAGCCAATTTCAGCACGCGCCTTGGGCCGTGGACCGACGACATTGCCGATCCAAACGAAATTACGTCGTACTACGCCTATTCCAAAAATATTCAGGCGCTGCACTCCGGTTGGAAAAGTGACGAGCTGGATCAATTGTTTGAAGCGTCGCAGAAAGAGACCAACCCGGAGAAGCGCGCAGAACAGTACAAGAAGATTCAGGCTATTTACAACGCCAGCGGCCCCACTATTCCGCTGTATGAGAGCTCCTACCCTGTGGCACTTAAAAAAGACGTGCAGGGATTTGTGCAGATCCCACTGGGTAACAACATCTTCACTGATACCTGGCTGAAGAAATAACGCGTTATAAAATCTGAATAACTTGAAGTCGTGAAGGCTGCGGCTTCAAGTATCAAGTTTTACAGAGGGACTGATGTGACAGAGTTTTCATACATTTTAAAGCGCATCCTATTAATTATTCCCACGCTGCTGGTTATTTTGGTGGTGACGTTTACCATCGTGCGTCTGCTGCCGGGTGATCCGGCCAGTGCGATGATTGGCGACCGCGCAACAGATGCCGACGTCGCGCGCATTAATAAAGAGTTGGGCCTCGACCAGCCGCTGCCAGTGCAGTTTCTCTATTTTGTTCGCCAAGTGGCGACGGGCAATCTCGGCAACTCTTACGCCATGCACGCGCCGGTGACCTCGGTTATTGCCGAACGTCTGCCGGTCACGCTGCTTCTGACCGCAATGGCGGCCTTTTTCTCGATTGTGATGGCTATTCCGCTGGCGTTTATTTCGGCGCTCAGACGCAACAGCGCCGCCGACGTGACGATTCGCGGCGCGTCGCAAATTACGCTGTCGATGCCGTCCTTTTATATCGGACTGGTTTTATTAACCATTTTCGCCGCCCAGCTGCACTGGTTCCCGGTGGGAGGCTACGGCGACACCTTCGGGCAGAGAATTTACCACCTGTTTTTACCGGCTATCACGCTGGCGGTGAGCATCACGTCGGTATTGATTGGCAGCCTGCGGAACTCGATTATTGCCGTGCTCGATGCTGAATACGTCACCTTTGCCCGTGCAAAAGGACTGAGCAGCCGCGTGGTACTGATGCGACACGTGTTGCGTAACTCACTGATCCCGATGTTGAGCCTGTTTGCACTTAATATCAGCACCACGATTGGCAGCGCGGTAATTACTGAAACGGTCTTTGCCGTGCCGGGCATCGCACGCCTGATGGTCGACAGTATTTTCAGCCGTGATTACCCGATGATTCAGGGGCTGGTGATTGTGCTGTCTGTCCTGGTGTCGCTGATTTTTCTGGTGACCGACATCATTCAGGTGATGATTGACCCGAGGAGAGCAAGATGAGCGAACTCATTGCCCAGCGTTCTATCACCCGTAAATGGCGCAAGCACCTGCCCTGGTCGTCGCTGCTGGGCTGCATCATTCTGGTCCTTAGCCTGCTGATGGCGTTTTTTCCACACTGGGTCGCCCCCTTCGATCCTCTTAAATTTGACTACCGAGCCATTTTGAAAGGCCCGAGCCTGCAGCACCTGTTCGGCACCGATAACTTCGGCCGCGACATCTTTTCGCGGGTGATTTATGCCTACCGTATTGACCTGCAAATTGCCTTTTTCACCACGCTGTTTCCAATGGTGTTCGGCACGCTGGTGGGCCTGCTGGTGGGTTACTACGGTGGCCTCGCCGAGACACTTTTTCAACGCATTGTCGATGCGGTGGTCACTTTTCCTTTACTGGTGTTGGTGATAGCCATTGTGGCCATTCTTGGGCCTGGGTTAAACAGTATGTACATCGCGGTCGGCATTATTTACTGGGTATTTTATGCCCGGTTGATTGCGGGTGAGGTCAGTATTCAGAAACGTCTTGAGTACGTCGCGGCTGGAAAGGTCATGGGCTATAGCCCGATGCGAATCATCTTCCGCCACGTTTTGCCGAACGTGATAACCACTACGCTGGTGTACTGGATGACCGACATGGCGCTGGCCATTCTGCTTGGTTCAAGCCTTGGCTACCTCGGCCTCGGCGCTCAGCCACCTACCGCCGAGTGGGGCGTATTAATTGCCTCAGGTAAAAACTTTATGGATACCGCCTGGTGGATAACTATTTTCCCCGGCATCGCCATTGTATTAACCGGGTTGGGATTTAGCCTGTTTGGAGACCTGCTGTCAGACTGGCTGCGTCCGGGAAGCCGTTAACATTAATGCCCGCACTGCGCATTAAGCCACTGACAAGACCTTAAGCCGTTAGCAAAAATGAGAGCAAACTATGCCCAGCCAAACGCGCGAACAAAATAGTCATACAGAAAATTTGCTCGACGTGAGCCAACTCAACACCCAGATCCACACGTCGCGTGGCAGTTTAAACGCGATCCAGAATGTCAGTTTTACCCTCAAGCCGGGAGAAATTCTGGGGTTGGTGGGCGAATCCGGCTCGGGAAAAAGCGTTACTCTCCGCTCCTTGCTGCGCCTGATGCCCGCCAACGCCGAGGTAAGCGGTTCGGTGAAGTGGCAGGGGCGAGAAATTTCGACCATGAAACCCGCCGAGCTGCGCGCGATTCGCGGTGGTGAAATCGCGATGATTTTTCAGGAGCCGATGATTGCCCTGAATCCAGTGCTCACCGTTTGGCGACAGATTGAAGAGAGCCTGCATGCGCACACCGACCTGAATCGCAAACAACGCCGCCTGCGGGCCGTTGAGCTGTTGAATCAGGTGGGTATTCCAGCACCGGAGTTGCGCCTTGATGACTATCCGCACCAGTTTTCGGGCGGCATGCGCCAACGCGTGATGATAGCCATCGCGCTTGCCGGTAACCCGCGCCTGCTGCTAGCCGATGAACCGACTACTGCGCTCGACGTCACCATTCAGGAGCAAATCCTTAAGCTTTTGTTCAGCCTACGCGACGAACTCGGCATGGGCATTATCTTTGTGACGCACGACCTCGGCGTAGTGGCGCAGCTGTGCGACAGGGTGGCGGTAATGTATGCCGGACGGATTGTTGAAAGTGCACCGGTTGGCGAGATTTTTAGCCGCCCTCGCCATCCTTATACTCAGGGGCTGATTGCGTCAGTGCCACAAAGCGGCGGCGAGCGAAAACCTCTGCTGTCGATTGAGGGCACGCCGCCTTCGCTGCTTAATCTGCCGCAGGGGTGCAGCTTCGGCCCACGCTGTCGCTATAAAACCGACGTCTGTCAGCAGCAGGTTCCGCCTTTGGAGTCTTTAAATTCGCTGCATCAGATGGCATGCCATCATCATGCCAATTTGGTCGCCACTTCATCGTCACAGCCGCTGTCGGAGGGGGTATAACATGAGTGACGTTTCCGTAAGCAAAACGATACCCATCGTCAGTGTTGAAGAAGCCATGGTGCATTTTCCGATTGCCCACTCGATTCTCGATAAAATTCAGGGCAAGCCGCGCCGCTATGTGCAGGCGTTAAACGGCGTGCGTCTGGAACTGATGCGTGGTGAAACGCTTGGCGTAGTTGGGGAATCTGGATGCGGTAAGTCAACTCTGGCGCGTGCCATGGTCGGGTTACTGCAAACCAGCGAAGGTAAAATTTATTTCAACGGCAAAGATATCGCCACCCTGCACGGGAAAGCGCGGCGCAGCTTTAACCGTCAGGTACAGATGATTTTTCAGGATCCGTACAGTTCGCTCAACCCGCGTATGACCGTCGGGCAGATGCTGACCGAGGCACTGTCGGTGCATAACATGTGTCCTAAAAAGGACATTCCTGCGCGTATTCGCCAACTGATGGAGCTGGTGCGCCTCCCGGCCGACGCCATTGACAAACTGCCGCACGAATTTTCCGGCGGTCAGCGTCAGCGCATCGGCATTAGTCGGGCGTTGGCGGTCGAACCCGAGGTGTTGATTGCCGATGAGCTGGTCTCGGCGCTGGACGTCTCGGTGCAGGCACAGGTGGTTAATCTGCTGCTCGACCTGCAGCAAAAGCTCAGCCTGACGGTACTGTTTGTCGCCCACGACCTGCGCCTGGTGCGCCATATTTCACACCGCGTGGCGGTGATGTATCTCGGCGAAGTGGTCGAGGTTGGCGATACCGAAGCACTGTTTCAAACGCCGCTCCATCCTTACACTCAGGCCCTGCTGCGCGCCGCACCGAGCATGGACCCGACCGATCGCGGTAAAAATGTTAGCCTGACCGGCGAACTGCCCAGCCCACTTTCGCCGCCTGCAGGCTGTCGTTTTCATACCCGCTGTCCGAATGTGACAGACCGCTGTCGCATAGAAAGGCCAATACTGGCGTCAAAACCTGGCGGCCAGCGCGTCGCCTGTCATTTAGTGTAAGAGAAAAAGAGAAGACAATGACTGATAAAACTGCCGCTATTTCCTTGGCGCTGCACGGCGGATGCGGCGTGATGGCCGAAGAAGACATGACACCGCAAGAGTGGGAGGAAGCCCGCGACGATCTCAAGCAGGCTTTGCGCGCCGGATGGCAAGTTCTGCAGCAAAACGGCAGCGCCGTGGATGCAGTGCAAGCTACCGTTTTAGTGATGGAAGATTCTATCTATTTTAATGCTGGCTTCGGTGCGGCACTTAATGCCAAGGGCGAGCACGAACTGGATGCGGCCATTATGGACGGCACTACGCTGGCCGCCGGTGCAGTTTGCGGTGCACGCCATATTCGTAATCCGGTACTGGCGGCCCGCAGCCTGCTCGACGGCGGCGAGAGCGTTTTGCTCAGCGGATCCGGTGCCGACGACTATGCCCGAGATCAGGGTCTGGCCTGCGTCGAGAGTGACTATTTTACCACCCCACGCCGCGTACAGGCGCTTGATTCTATGCGCCGCCACCAGATAGCGGGCACTTTCAAAGCGGCGCGTGAATCTGAAAAACACGGCACGGTGGGCGCCGTCGCCCTAGACGCACAGGGGCATCTGGCGGCGGCAACCTCAACCGGGGGCTATACCAATAAACCGGTTGGACGCATCGGTGACAGCCCGTTAATTGGCTCGGGCACTTACGCCCGCGACGGCGTTTGTGCCGTTTCAGGCACCGGTCAGGGTGAGTATTTTATCCGCAACGTGATGGCCTACGATATTGCCGCACGCATGATTTATGCCGGCGAAAAGCTGCAAACGGCTTCCGAGCATCTGGTGATGGGCGAATTTCGCGACCTTGGCGTGGGTGCAGGCGTTATTGCCATTGATGCCAACGGCCAGGTCAGTGCGCCCTACAATACGCTCGGCATGTTCCGCGCGTGGGTTACCGAAGACGGACGTGGCGTTGTAGCAAGCCATCATCAGCTCTATGACTTCGACCTGTGATTAAATTGTACAATAATTAACATTGACCTTGGCTTCACCGTTGATATCTTAAGGTATTGAAATTTTCCCGCACTGAATTGCCGTGCCTCACGTCGTTTCAGTGTGATATCGCAGGTGAATAAGCATGAGCATTACTCCTCATTCCAGGCCGGTTATAGGCGTGACGTTAGACAGCGAAGAAGCCGGTGGTTATGCCGATTATCCGTGGTATGCACTGCGTCAAAACTATATGGCCAGCCTGGCCGAGTTGGGTGCCGTCCCGCTGGCGCTGCCCCACCACGGCGAGCTGGCCGATGAATTTTTGGCCCTGTGTGATGGAATAATCGTTACCGGCGGTGCGTTCGACGTGCCGCCGGAACTGTTTAATGAGCAGCAAAGCAGTGACCAGGTTCGGCTAAAACCGGCGCGCACGCTGTTTGAAAGCGCGATTGTCAAAGGGGCCATGCTCCGCGACATGCCGCTCCTGGGGATTTGCGGCGGCGAGCAGTTGCTGGCCGTACTGACCGGTGGCACGCTTATTCAGCACATTCCCGACGCCCTGCCTGACGCGCTCGAGCACAGCACCACGGTAGACACCGAAAATGCGGGCGGCAAGAAACGCGCCCGTCATCAGGTTGAAATCCTTGAGAACACGAGGCTTAGCAAGTTAGTCAGCGCTCGCACATATGAGGTGAACAGTTCGCATCATCAGGCCGTGAAAACGCTGGGATCAGGCTGCCGCGTTAATGCGGTGTCTCCAGACGGGGTAATTGAAGGCATTGAGTGCGATGACTATTATTTCTGCCTCGGCGTGCAGTGGCATCCGGAGTATTTGCAGCATGAGCAGGACCGCCAACTGCTGAAAGCCTTTGTCGAAGCCGCCGACGACTATAAAAATGCGCGCCGTTCTTCCGGCAAGGCGATGGCCAAAGCCATGAACCTGTCTCACGGGAAATAACTGCCCATGTTTGCCGTTGAAAACGCGAAACAAATTAAGCAATGGCTAGAGCAACTGGGTATTGACAGCGAAGTGATTGCTCACCGCACTCTGCCGTTCTTTCCTGAAGTTGATAGCGCTTCTCTCGTCACCGCCGAGACCCATGCCGAAGGCAGAACCTTTCTTTTAACGCCAGAAGCGGCAGCAGCCTGGTGGAAACTGCGTGAATCTGCCAAGGCTGCTGGCATTGACCTGTATCTGGTATCAGCATGGCGCAGCGTTGAGTATCAAATGGCGCTGATCCGCAAAAAACAGCAACTGGGTATTCCTCCTGCGGCGTTTTTCAGCTACCTCGCCCCGCCCGGCTGCAGTGAACACCACACCGGCTGCGCCGTTGACATCAACACTCCTGACTGTGATGAGGTCAGCGGCGTATTTGGTGAAACGCCCGCTTTTGAATGGTTGCGACAACACGCAGGTGAATTCGGTTTTGTCATGTCTTTCCCCCTAAACAACCCGTGGGGATTTATTTACGAACCCTGGCATTGGTGTTGGCATCCCGCGCCTCAGTGAGACTGATAAAACGGATAAGTGAACAGCAATAAATGGCAGAGGTTAAGCCCAAAGTGAAATAGGGTTGAGACCCACAGTCTGCCGCTCCACATCCACGCCAGCCCATATATAAGACCGGACAACGCCGCGAAGATGACCAGTAGTGCGCCACCGGCAAGATGGGCCAGCCCGAATACCAGCGCAACAATCAGCAGCGCCGGAACGTCTCCCAACCATCCCGCCACGCGCTGCTGCAGATAGCCCCGAAACAGTGCCTCTTCAGCAAAGGAGACAAAAAAAAGATTTGCCAGCATAAAACTGCCTAGCCAATCGGGGAAATGCGGCTCAATGCGCAGGCCGCCGAGCATCACTGCCACCAGCAGTAAAAGGGGGATGCTCGCCGCTAACAGCAGCCACTGCCAGATTCGGGGGCTGAATCTGCTTTTTACAAACAGCAGGCTCGGCAACGCTGCCAGCAGCACAAAGGGCAGCAGCGCCTTGTCAAAATTAAAATACAGGGTAAATGGCGCACTGTGTGGCCCCGTTTTCACGGCGTCGAGTATTTTGGGATTAAAGAATCCGGGTATAAGATGCCCAAATAAAGCCAGCCCGGCGGCAAGTAGTAAAGCTTCTGCGCCTAACGTTAATGCATGCGAACGCCCCTGCGCATGCATTCTTACTCGCGCAATCAGCACAATAATACCGAGGATAATCAAACCTCGAAGATCGACAACGCCTGCTGCGCATGCCCATCCCACACTGATAACGCCCAACAGTAACGCCAGTGTGCGCTGCATGGGCAAGACGGCCAATGAGCCGGCTAGCATCCACCACATTTGAGTTTCTCCTTATCAGTAGCAGCTATTCTGCGGCGCTCATTATAGGTGATATTTCACGCTCAAACTTGTACATTACGACAATCGCCATAACAATAAAGCATTGATAAACATTTAAAAAACTTAACAAAGCGAGAAACGAACAATGGAACTGGAACTCTCTATTGATAACCTCTACCTAAAAATATTAACCCCAGAAGACGCGCCGCAGGTGCAGAACTATTTTGCCGTCAATCATAACCATTTGGCTCCTTGGGAACCGTTAAGGCCTGAAAACTTCTACTCCCGCGCTCAGGTGCATCAGCGGCTAGTCAACAGCCAAGCCGAAGCAGCGCTCGGCAGCAGCTATCAGTTTGGGATTATGAGCCGTATCAGCGGCGAGATGCTGGGGGTGGTCAGTTTTACCGGCGTTGTGCGCGGCGTGTTTCAGGCCTGTCATTTGGGCTATTCGTTGGCAGAGAACCAGCAGGGTCGCGGCGTGATGACGCAGGCGCTTAACCGTGCCATTAAATTTATCTTTGAGGACGTTGGCCTGCATCGGATCATGGCGGGTTATATCCCGAATAACGAAAAAAGCGCCCGCGTTCTCCAGCGCCAGGGATTCGAAAAAGAAGGCTACGCAAAATCCTATTTAAAAATAGCCGGTCAATGGCAGGATCACGTGCTGGTCTCGCTCATTAATCCTGCCCACCTCTCTTAGCCGGTGGCAGTGCGGTGATTCAACTTGATTCAGCACTGGAATAATAAATAAGCCTCAGCGTAATAGTTTAAGCGAGCCGGTCAGTGACTTAACCCATTTCTCCGGTCCTGCCAACCCCAGGCCGTCGAGTGTTTCCTCAGCCAAATTTCTTTCAGGAAAATGCCGCGCATACTCATCAAAGTTGTGCATCGCGCGGGCAAAGGCAGGAAATGGCACAATCGCCACCTCGCCTTCTGCCTGTAATGCTTTGTGCAAGAGTGCACTGATTTGATCTGCCGTGGCCTGCAGGATAGGAACCGGCAGTTTTGAACTCACGTCGATAGTCTTGCCATCGGCATCGCTAAGCCTGCCCCCCGCCAGCGCCGGGAACTTGGCCGCTAAACCTATCGCCACCGCACTGCTGGTATTGGCCAGCAGCCCTAATGGAAGCGCGGGGTTTACAATCACCGCAATACGCATTGTTTCTATCAAAATACTCTCCTTGTTGACCGCTGATACTTAAATTCTGATAAAAAATCATAACGATATTGCGCAGGAAAGTGCTTCCTTTTAACCGGTTAAACACGATAAATTTGGAAAATCCTACCGGATTTTTAATCAGATGAGGAAAGCCATGCCAACTCGACTTTTTACCCTGGCCGATATCAAGATCCTCAAGCAATTGCAGCAGGCGGGAAGAATAACCAATCAGGAGTTGGCCGATAAGGTAGGCATGGCCACCTCGCCGTGCTGGCGACGAGTGAAACAGCTCGAAGAAAGCGGCGTGATTGCCGGATATCAGGCCGTGCTGGACCGCCGCAAACTGGGGCTGGGGATCTTGGCGTTTATTCGGGTGAAGATAGACAGCCACAGCGAGGAGGAAGCACAGCATTTTGAGCGGCAGGTTGCGGCACTCGAGCCGGTGATTGCCTGCTACGCCGTGGCAGGCGACGCCGATTTTCTGCTGCAGGTCGTGGCCGAAGATCTCGACACTTTCTCCACCTTCGCCATGTCCACCCTCCGCCGACTGCCGGGGATTAAAGAGATGCACACGACGCTGGTATTGCGCGAGGTGAAACCACTCACCCCGCTGCCGGTGGGCGCGTAAACGCCGACGCACTGATTAACCTAATACCTTCTGCACGCAGCCTTTAAACTCGCGCACGCCAATTTCCAGCGCCTCAAGATCAAAGCGCATTTCGGGATGATGAAGCCCCGGCGTCAGATTGGCGCCCAATCCCCAGAATCCGGTGTTAACCTCAGGACGCTGGCGCGGATAGTGGAAAAAATCTTCACTGCCCGGGGTAAATTTTGGTTCAGTCAGCCCCTCGGCACCCAGCACCACCGATGAATGACCGTCGTGGTCGAGTTATCAGGAAACAATTCGCATAACAATCATGGCAATAATCGAGTTGAGCACGCTGGTCAGCATCAGCAGCGGCCAGTACTTCTTCGGCACATCGGCCACGCCCAACAAACGTCCCATGTACTGCAGCTGCGCGCCCATCAGGAAAATAGCCGGTGCCAGAATAGTTAACTGTGCAGGGTCTAATGTGCCCTTGCTCAGCAAGCTAATCGCCACACCGGTTCCGGCAGAAGACGACAACCACGCAGTCAGCAGAACGGTAACCGCTTCACCCGGCAAGCCCAGCAGGCCCATTAAAGGTGCAAAAAGATGACCCACGAAATTCATCACGCCCAGCAGGTTGAGAATTTCGGTAATAACGTAGGCCATGATGACGTTGGGCATCAGATTGTTAATGGCGATATTGAAACCTTTGCGCGCGCCAATAACAAAAATATCGAACGGGTTATTTGAAATCTTGGCTACATTACTCATTGTCGAAATCTCTTTTATAAACAGTATTCAGAACGAAGCGTACAAACACCGCGCCGACAAACTTCATCACAAACATCAGCAACAGCGGAACAATCACCGGAATAGTTAATGACGCGAACATCGCGGACCCAATGGTAAAGTAGTTATTAATTAACCCCGCGCCCGAATACTGCCAGGCGCCCATAATAACGACATCTTTGCGGGTAATACGTTTACTGTCGAAAAGCTCTTTACTCAACGCCGCGCCCGCATCGGTGCTTTGCAGGTCGGTAATTAATGCCAGACCGGTGTGCCCCGGAATGCCCAATATAGGTTTTAACAGCGGTGTCAGCAGCTTGTGCGCAGCGCGGATTGCCCCATAGTGGGTAAATATTTCCAGCAGTCCCAGCGCCAGCATTACTGTAGGCACCAGAGACAGTGCGAAGAGGAATCCTGCTTTGGCGCTGAGCCCCCCGGACCCAATAAAGGTGTCGGTGCTGGTATTTTTCATGGTGCCAAAAGCGCCGCCCAGCGTGGTAAAGTCAAACGCGCCCAGCCACGGCATGCCGTCCACTTTTAAAAAAGCGCCGGAGAACATTAAAATAACGGCAACCAAGGCAATATAAGCGCCTTTGCCGACTTTCCATTCTTCTGCTTCTTCGACCGGTTTATCTTCAGATATTCGTGTATCACTCATGCAGCCTACCTTCTTTGGTGTTAATTCGAATCCAATGCCCGTCAGTGCTTAATTAACCCCATGGCTAATAATCTTCTGACCATTACTATTACGTCGCGCATTTATTATTTTTCACTCATGAGAGATAAGGCAGGATCCGTGCCAATATGCCAAAAACAGCAAAACAATATTGCAAAATAAACATAAGCAATCTTAAGTTAAATAAATTAGAAAAAACCAACTAAAAAAATAAAAATTAATATAAGCACAAAAACCACCCTTAATTAAATAAGGATGGTAATCATTAACCGACTTAATAATCTGCTCACCCACCCACTTCGCGCACTATTTTGGAGCGCAGTGCATCAGAATAGAACCCACGTTGGGTAGGTGGCTTTGGGTTAACGCTGAGTCATGCGCTGTTTCCTGCGTCACCCAGAATGATTTCGGCCATCAGTGCCGCGCGCATCGCAATATCTGCAATAATAATGTGCTCGTGGCGCGCATGAATTCCTAATCCCGTCGCGCCCAACCCGTCAAGCGTGGCGATGCCCAGTGCAGAGGTAAAATTACCGTCACTGCCGCCGCCAACGGCTTTTCCTTCGAGATGAAGGCCCAAGCGTTTTACCGCCTTCTGCGCCTGTTGAAACAGTGCCAGGTTTTGCAGCGTTTGCTCCATGGGTGGCCGTGACATGCCGCCGGTAACAACCACTTTTGCGCCCGCAAGCTGCGGCCTGCAGGCTTTAATGGCCGCCTCTACCCGCACCGCTTCGGCCATATTGGTCACGCGCAGGTCAACGCCTAGCGTCGCCTCGTCCGCCACTACGTTGATTTTACTGCCGCCTTTTGCCACCCCTACGTTCACCGTAGTGCCAACATCAGGCGCGTTTAAGGCATGGAGATAAAGTATCTGGTGCGCCATCTCTTGCACCGCGCTAATGCCCTCTTCGGGATTATTGCCCGCATGGGCCGCGCGACCGGTGATGCGAACCTCAAAACGTCCCGACCCTTTGCGGGCAATTTTGGCCTCATTACTGTGTGCGACGGCCGGTTCAGCCACTAAAACGCGCGAAGAGCCGCGGGCCTGCTGCTCAATCCATTGACGGGAGCTGGGGCTGCCGAGCTCCTCATCGGAAGGACAAATCATGCGAATGCTGTGCTGTGCCAGACGGCCGGTCTGTATTAATGCACGCACCGCCCAGATGGACTGAATCAGACCGGCTTTCATATCCAACACGCCCGGGCCGTAAAGCTTGCCGTCTTCTTCGCGCAGCGGAATTTCGTCAATCTCCCACACCGTATCAAAGTGCCCGAGAATACTGGTGACCTGCGGGCCTTCACCGATGCAAAACAGCAAATGATTGCCCAATATGGGCTGCTGACAGACCTGAGCCGCCACGCCCAGACGTTCGTGCACCAGACTTTGCAGAACCTCACCACACAGATCAGTAGCTTCTTTATTCAACGAAGGAGACTGTGCTTGCACCAGACGTTTAATGTCACTGAGGATAAGCGGCGCGTGCTGCTGCAGATATTCATAAGGTGTGGCCATAGGTATTCCAGACATTGTGCATCAGTTTAGAGGTCAATTTGATTATCACTAACCTGGCGCTCCCTATAAATGTAGCGTCAATGAGTATATTGTTGACCTATAAGCAACAGTCATGAGTCGTTAAAATGAGCCAACTGTTTCACGAAAAGCAAATCAGCTATCTGTATGAAGTCGGTCTTCAGGGCGGTATCCGGCGAGCGGCGGATATTCTGGGCATTAATGCGTCGGTGATTAGCCGGCAAATCGCCCTGCTTGAACGTACTTTGCAACTGCCGCTGCTCGAACGCAAAGGCCGTAGCGTGGTGCTAACCGAGGCTGGTAAACTGCTGGCCGATGATTTCTTTGAAAGCCGCGAACGGCGAACCCGGCTCGAGCGCCATTTGAAAGATTTACGCTATATGAAAAGCGGCGCAATCGTCATTCGCGTGGGTGCAGGGTTGGTTGATACCTTTGTGGAGCACGTGCTGAAAAAGTTTGCCGCCTCTTATCCCCACGTGTTTGTCGAAATTGTGGCGGGCAATATGCAGAACACACTGGCGGCCATCGTTCAGGGAGAGGCCGACATGGCGCTGGCTTTTGGGCCGATTGGTAATCCGGAATTAAAGCGCCACAGCTTTCCCTGGGGGCCGATTTGCGCAGTCGTCAATCCGCAGCATCCGATTGCCCTTTTAAAGAAGGTCACTATTGAAGAGTTGAATAAGCATCGCCTGATTTCGCTGAGCGAAACATTTGGCTTGCAGCGCCACATGAACGCCATGTTCCAAAGTAAGGGCTACCTGTTTACTCCGGCGTACCGCTGTAACCTGTTTTCGACCGCCATGAGTTTGAGTATTTCAGGGATGGGGATTTCGTTTATGACCGCACAGGCGGCGGGCGAGCGGATTGAGCACAATATTCTGGTCGCCGTGCCTATCGATCATCCCATTGCGACCGAGGCGCAGTGCCATCTTTTACGCAATTCCGACCGAAGATTTACGCCGGCGGCACATCACCTCTGGCAACTATTGTTGAATTGTTTCCAGCAAAAGGGGGAGCGTGAAGCTCCCCCTGCGTAATCTTTCTCTTATATTAAAGAAAGGAACGTTTAGTGGAATGCACTCATCAGTTTGCCGAGGATAATCCCGACGACGCCGAAGTCCGCATCACCAAAGGTGGTGGAGTTAGACAGCCCGCCCAACACTGACAACAAGATTGCTGGCAGGAAGGAGATGATCAGTCCGTTGACGAAGGCGCCAACAATCGCGCCGCGACGTCCGCCGGTTGCATTACCGTAAACACCTGCGGTTGCACCACAGAAGAAGTGCGGAACCAGTCCCGGTACGATGATGCTCAGTCCCAACATCGGGAAGAAGAACATGCAGATAAGACCGGCGCAGAAGCTGCTCAGGAAACCGATAATCACCGCGTTGGGGGCAAACGGGAATACGGTTGGGCAATCCAGCGCAGGTTTTGCGTCTTTTACCACTTTATCGGCGATACCTTTAAAGGCAGGGACGATTTCGGCAATGACCATGCGCACACCGGCTAAAATAATGTAAACACCAGCAGCAAAGGTAATAGCCTGAATAATGGCGAAGATAATGTAGTTCTGACCGCCGCTGACCTGAGTCTCGGTGAATTCTTTACCCGCAATCAATACCAGAACGATAAACAGGATGGTCATGGTCAGCGCGATAGCGATTGAAGAGTCGTGTAAGAACTTCAGGTGTTTAGGCACCTTGAACTCTTCGGTCGAACGGCTGCCTTTACCAATCAGTTTACCCACCAGCGCCGCACAGAAGTAACCGGTTGAACCAAAATGGCCCAGCGCGAAGTCGTCAGTGCCGGTGATTTTACGGGTAAATGGCTGCAAGATAGCCGGTGATATCACCATCAGTGCGCCGAGGATCAGTGCGCCGGTCAATACCAGCGGGAATCCGCTCATCCCACCGGTTGCCAGAATCACCGCCAACATGGCTGCCATATAAAGCGTATGGTGACCGGTCAGGAAGATGTATTTTAGCGGTGTAATACGAGCAAACAGAATATTGAACAGCATGCCCAATATCATGATCATTGCCGTTGAAGTACCAAAATTCTTTTGTGCAATCGCCGAGACGACGTCGTTATTTGGCACCACGCCCTGAATATTAAAGGAGTGAACAAATAACTCACTGAAGCTGGTCAACGTGGTGGCAATAACGCCCGCACCGGCAATTAAAATCAGGAACCCCATGATAGTTTTCAGGGTGCCGGAAATAGTATCTGAGAAAGACTTTTTCTGTAGCAGCAGGCCAATTAATGAAAACAGGCCAACGAGTATTGCAGGCGTCCCTAGTACATCATTAATAATAAACGTGAGCATAAACCACTCCAAATAATCGGTAATATTGTCCCTTTGGCCTTTCAAGCGCAGAGGGAAACTGGCCGCCCTGTGGCAGCCTGAAAGGTTTGGGGCTTATCGTTATAGGCTAGGTGTTATAGATTATTGGTTAGAATTTCTTTGATTTTGGCGTTATCCAGCAGGTTATTCAAACCAAATACTGTGCGTTTACCGTCGTCCAGGCTAGCGATAATTTCGCTGGAACCAATATAGATATCAGCCGGTTCAGACTTGGCTGAGCTTAAGTCGGTATGGCTGACTTCGGCCTCTTTGCCCAATTCTTTGATGATTTTTTTAACGTTCATCTCAACGATAAAGCTGCTGCCTAAACCGTTACCGCAAACAATCAGGATCTTTTTCATATCACACCTTAAATTAGTATTTTTGGATAAGTGCATTCAGCGCCGAGTAGGTATCGGCTTTAATTAACGCCTGGAAGTCGTCTTCATCACTAAACAACTCAGCCAGATGTGAAATCATTTCCAGATGCTCGTCGCCGTTAATGGCGCAAAGCATAACGATCACGTAAACCGGATCGTTCTCTTCTGACTCAAAGTGCACGCCCTCTTTGACATAGAGCAGAGAAAGGCCCGGCGTCACCACGCCCTCTTCTGGTCGTGCATGCGGCATTGCCAACCCTGGCGCAATCACGTAATAAGGGCCGAGCTTTTCATGGGAGGCAAAAATGGCTTCAACGTAATCGGGAGTAATCGCACCCGCCTGCAGTAACGGCGCGGCAGAAATACTTACGGCGTCGCGCCAGCCCTCGACGCGCTCAACGATGTTTATTCTTTCCTGTGTTAACCATTTAGCGAGCATGAGAACCTCAGTCAAATAATGTTTTCAGGAGTATATGTGAAGCATCCGTCTATTTTCTGTGATGAGAATCGCAAAAGCTGTTAGCGCTAACACGTAAAATGATAACACGATGTTAACGCTAACAATTATTTGACCTATCGACTATAATTGGCCATAGGCGTAAAAAGGGAAAGGCCCGCAGGCCGCCATTGCGCAACGAACGACAGAGGAATAAATGAAGGTAAAACAACGGCGAAACTCAGGTAAGAGTACTTTGGCTGATGTCGCAAAAATGACCGGCGTCAGTACCATGACCGTTTCCCGCGTGCTCCGAGAGCCGGAAAAAGTTTCGCCCCAGGTCAGAGAAAAAATTGAAGCCGCGATCAGTGAGCTGGGCTACGTGCCCAATCTGGCGGCAAGCAATCTTGCGTCCTCAACATCTCGCCTGGTGACCATGGTAGTGCCTTCATTGAGCACGCCCGGCTGCGCCCTGTTTTCCGAAGCGTTGCACCGCGTTTTAAAGCCGAAGGGTTATAACGTCATTTTGGCCGAAGACCATTACACTGCGGCCGACGAGTCAAAATTGATTGAAATGATGCTGTCATACAGCCCGGCGGCGATGGTGATGTACAATTTTGACAGCACCGAAGAGAGCACTAATCTGCTGCTCAAGTCCACCATCCCGGTGGTTCAGGTCGGTGGCACCATCATCGACCCCTTGGGGATTAATATCGGTTCCAACTATGGTCTGGCCATCAAGCAGCTGATCAATGCGCTGGCGCTGAAGGGATACCAAAATATTGCCCTGCTCTGTGCGGCGCACGAACACCATATCGTGCAGCAAATTCTCAGCGGTTGGCACTCCGCCATGCTTTCGCTAAACAAGTCGCCGCATCGGGTGGTCAGCTCGACACAGCCCCCCAATGCGCAACTCGGGCAAAGTCTGCTGCCTGAAATATTGCTTAACTGGCCCGAGCTGGACCTGCTTATCTGCACGTCCGACGAGCTGGCAATGGGGGCGATTGCCGCCTGCCATAAAAAAGGGATCTCGGTTCCGGCCCAGTTGGCCGTCACCGGCCTGGGTGACAGCGACATTGCGCAGCTGTGCTCACCGGCGCTGACCACCGTGGCTGTCCCGTACAAACAAATGGGCACCCAGACCGGTAAACTGATTCTGGCCGCGATCAATGGCGATGAGATTGAAGAGAGTGTGACGCTGCCTACGCAGGTGATGTTACGCGCCAGCACCGCGGTACACTGACCACGGTGCGGGTAAAGTGTGACTAATCTAACTTACAGGCCCAGTGCTTCAAAATCCGACGCATCATGACGCTCAGGAAGTTGCTTGTCCCCCCAAGTGCGGTTAACGATGCGCCCACGCGCCACCGCCGGACGGGCCTCGATTTCATCGGCCCAGCGCAGCAGGTTGGTGTAAGACTTGGCGTCAATAAATTCGGCCGCCTCATACAGTAAACCTTTCACCAATGCGCCATACCAAGGCCAGATAGCGATATCCGCGATACTGTACTCATCACCGGCAATAAAGCGATGCTTCGCCAGCTGCTGATCGAGCAGGTCGAGCTGGCGCTTGGCTTCCATGGTAAAGCGGTTAATGGCGTACTCGATTTTGACCGGTGC
The DNA here is from genome assembly GCF_009208105.1 of Rouxiella sp. S1S-2. NCBI lineage: Bacteria > Pseudomonadati > Pseudomonadota > Gammaproteobacteria > Enterobacterales > Yersiniaceae > Rouxiella > Rouxiella sp. S1S-2. The sequence goes on along the minus strand of NZ_WFKL01000001.1, from coordinate 1,114,535 downwards.
ATAGTGATAGAAGTGTCCAAAACCACCGCCGACGTAAGGCGCAGAACCCTGCAACCAGAACAGCCAGTTCAGCGCTTCAGTGCGCGCCGCGAGATCTTTAGGCAGGAAGTGGCCAAATTTTTCGGCCAGATACAGCAGGATCGCCCCAGATTCGAATACGCGGATCGGTGAAGATCCAGAGTTATCAAGCAGTGCGGGGATCTTGGAATTAGGGTTGACGTCTACAAAGCCAGAGGAGAACTGATCGCCTTCGTTAATTTTAATTAAATATGCATCATACTCCGCACCGCTCACACCCAATGCCAACAGCTCTTCCAGCAGAATCGTGACCTTCTGACCGTTTGGCGTACCCAGCGAGTAAAGCTGAATTGGGTGCTTGCCTACGGGCAGCGTTTTTTCATGCGTTGCGCCTGCAACAGGGCGATTTAGCTTGCCCCACGGGCCGCCGAGTTCATTGTCTAGCGCCCAGACCTTAGGTGGTTGATAACTCATGACACTTCCTCTGTATTTTATAGTATGAAGTTCTTGCCTGAAATCAGTGTAGACCAGACCGGTTACAGCGGATACTCACCCTGTGCTGTTGACCGACGCGTGATAATTCTCACACTTTACACATTCATTTTAAAAACGGGGTCACGGTGCAGTGATAAATGCCCAGTAAGAAGGCCTTTTTGTTAGTGAAATGTTAAACAAATGATCACTAAAACTTATAATTTAACAAATTACACAGAGTTTGATGAATGAGTAGATACCGAAATCTGAATTATTTAACCTAAAATTAACAAATTAAATCATAAAATTTAACACTTTCGGATTCTTATCACACTTCTTTAACTTTTAAACGATGGGTGGTTGAGACCTTTGATAATCTCGTGGTGTGGAAAAAATAACCACCCTACACATAACAAAGGTACAGCCATGAAATTTAACCTCGCATTAATCAATGCATGTGTAATTTCTGCATGCATGTTGATCTCAACGCCAAGCTTTGCCGCCAAACCTTACGATATTGCCGTGGTCGCTAAAGTCACCGGCATTCCGTGGTTCACCCGCATGGAAGTCGGTGTGAAAGAAGCCGCCACCAAATTAAACGTTAATGCCTACGAAGTGGGTGCATCAACACCGGATCCTGCTCAGCAGGTAAAAGTTATCGAAGACTTAATCGCCAAAAAAGTCGACGCCATTATTGTGGTTCCCAACGATGCCAAAGTATTAGAGCCGGTGCTTAAAAAGGCCCGTGATGCCGGTATCGTCGTATTAACCAATGAATCTCCTGACCAGCGAATTGGTCAATGGGATATCGAAACTATTGATAGCCAGAAATATGCGCAAGCCAATATGGATGCCTTGGCAACAGCAATGGGCGGCAAAGGCGGCTATGCTATTTATGTTGGCTCACTGACCGTGCCATTACATAACGCCTGGGCAGATACTGCCATTAAATATCAAAAAGAAAAATATCCTGATATGCATGAAGTGACCTCACGCCTGCCGGTGGCCGAGAGCATTGATAAGTCTTACTCCACCACGCTTGATTTAATGAAAGCGCATCCGGACCTGAAAGGTATTATTGGTTTTGGTTCTCTGGGCCCAATCGGTGCCGGTCAGGCAATTCAGCAGAAACGTGCCAAAGATAAAATCGCCGTAGTGGGCATAGCCATGCCTGCGCAGGCCGCGCCATACCTGGCTCGCGGCGACATTAAAAAAGTGCTGCTGTGGGATCCGAAAGACGCCGGTTTTGCACTGGTAAGCCTGGCCGATCAGATGCTGCAGGGTAAAGCCGTCACTAAAGACTTGACCATTGACGGACTGGGCAAAGCTGACGTGGATATGGATACCGGCGTAATTCGTTTTAATCGCATCCTTGAAGTTTCAGCCGATAATGCGAAAACCTTAGGTTTCTAAAATAAAAATAGACTCACCGTAGTTTGAGATAGTTTTAAATGGATTTTAATAAATCATTTTAATTAGGTTATTTTAATATGTCGGTGCGTAACCCGCACCGATATATCACCAGATGTGGTAAGGAAAATGTCGATGAACAGTTCTGCGACGCTTGATTCCAACGTGAGTCATTCCACTTCCCCGTCCGAGGCATTAATCAGCCTCGAACATATCAGCAAAAAGTTTCCCGGCGTATTAGCGCTGGATGATATCACGCTGACTTTAAATAAAGGTGAGGTTCACTGTCTGGCCGGTCAAAATGGCTGCGGAAAAAGTACAATTATTAAAGTTATTTCCGGCGTTTATCAGCCAGAAAAAGGCGCAGCTATTATGCTGGACGGCAAGTTATTTAATTCACTGACGCCACAGCTCTCGTCTTATTACGGAATTCAGGTTATTTATCAGGACTTGTCATTATTCCCTAATTTATCCGTTGCCGAAAATATTGCTATTCACCGCTACCTTCCCGGCGGCGACTTTTGGGTGCATAAAGAGGCGATGCGGCAAAAAGCGCTGGCGGCGATGAAACGCGTCGGCGTGGCTCTCGACCCCGATCGCAAAGTCGAAAAACTGTCGATTGCCGATCGTCAATTAGTGGCAATCTGCCGCGCTATTGCCGCCGATGCCAGCCTGGTCATTATGGATGAACCTACCGCCTCGCTAACCCGTACCGAAGTCAACGGCCTGCTGCGGGTGGTGAACGAACTGAAGGCTGCCAATATTTGCGTAGTTTTTGTCAGTCACCGTCTTGATGAAGTGATGGAAGTCGCCGACCGTATTAGCGTCATGCGCGACGGCAAACTGGTGGGCACCTATCCGGCCAGCGAACTCGACAGCAACGAACTGGCGTTTTTGATGACGGGGCAGCGCTTTAGCTACAGTCATCTGCCGCAGCGCGCACCCGCCGAGGTGACGCCACTGCTTGAAGTCAGCCACCTGACGCGCGCCGGTCAATATCAGGATATTTCACTGTCGCTGCGTCAGGGGGAAATTACGTCGATAATCGGCCTCCTCGGATCCGGGCGCACCGAGCTGTGTCTGAGCCTGTTTGGCATGACCAAGCCGGACAGCGGCGAGATCCGCATTAATGGTAAAGCGGTGAGTTTTCGCAGCAACCGTGACGCTATTCGCAACGGCATCGCCTACGTTTCAGAGGACCGGCTGACGCAGGGGCTTATCATGGAGCAGTCGATTTATGACAACACGCTGGTTTCCATCTTTAACAAATTGCAAAAACCCAGCGGCCTGATGAACCATCGCAAGGCCAAATCGGTGGTGAAAGACCTGATCCGAGACTTGAATATTAAAGTTTCTGACAGCGCATTGCCGGTCAAAACCCTGTCCGGCGGTAATGCTCAGCGCATCGCTATCGCCAAATGGGTGGCTACCGAGCCGCATATTCTTATCCTCGATTCGCCGACCGTGGGCGTGGATATCGCAAATAAGGAAGGTATTTATCGCATCGCCCGCGACCTCGCCGAGTCTGGCATGGCGGTATTAATGATTTGCGACGAAATTCCCGAAGCCTATTACAACAGCCACCGCGTGTTAGTGATGCGCAAAGGTGAGCTGGTTGCTGAATTCTCGCCGCATCAGTGCAGCGAAGCGCAGATTGCAGAGGTGATCAATGCGTAATCATTTTCGTAAGGCCTTGTCTCAACACGAGTTCTGGCTGGGGGTGCTGGTATTGTTGCTGGCCATTGGCCTGAGCCTTAGCACCAAAGAGTTTTTATCGCTGGGCAACCTGACCGACGTCGCCACCAGCTACGCCATTCTCGGCATTCTGGCCTGCGGGCTGTTCGTGGTGCTGATCGCCGGCGGTATTGATATCTCATTCCCGGCGATGACCTCGATAGGCCAATATGTGATGGCCAGCTATATCATTCATCACGGCGGCAGCTTCCCGGTCGCTTTTGCCATGGCCATGGGCGTGGGGCTGCTGCTCGGGCTGGTCAACGGCTTTTTGGTCTACTGGCTGCGGGTGCCGGCGATTATCATCACCATCGCCACGCTGAATCTGTACTACGGACTGCTGGTTTATTTCACCAACGGTACCTGGCTTTATGGCTTCCCCGACTGGTTTATGAACGGCATCAACTGGTTTTCGTTCAAGGGGGCCGACGGCTACGACTATGGCCTGACGCTACCGCTGCTCAGCTTGCTGGGCGTGATTATCGCCACCGGCGTGCTGATGAACCGTACCCGTATAGGACGACAAATCTATGCGATGGGCAGCAACCGCGACGCCGCCTCGCGTCTGGGCCTGAACATTCTGCGACTGCATTTTTATGTCTATGGCTTTATGGGACTGCTCGCGGGTATTGCGGCGGTCGTTCAGGCACAAATCACCCAGTCCGTTGCGCCTAACTCACTGCTCGGCTTTGAGCTGACGGTGCTGGCGGCGGTGGTACTGGGCGGAACCAGCATGACCGGTGGGCGAGGCTCGTTAACTGGCACGATTCTGGGCGTGATGCTGCTGGCGTTCCTGCAGAACGGCCTGACGCTGCTCTCGATCTCCTCCTACTGGCACCAGGTATTCAGCGGCGCGATCATTCTGATAAGTATCAGCAGCACCGCGTGGAATGAAAAACGCAAACTGGCGAAGGGCATTTAACATGAGCACATTAACCCGCTTTATCCCCGGTGACAGAATCATCCGTTTGCAGCTGCTGATTATTGTCGCCGTCGCCCTGCTGTTCTCTTTCACTCTGGGTGGGCGTTTCTTTAGTCTTGGCAATTTTCAGTCTATTTCTTCACAGCTGCCAATTTTAGGCATGCTGGCGCTGGGAATGGGCATCACCATGTTAACTGGCGGTATCAATCTGTCGGTGATTGCCGGAGCCAACGCCTGCTCGCTGGTGATGGCGGCGATTTTGGTCGCGCATCCTAATGAGCCGCTGTTTTTTGCGCTGGCGATGCTTGCCGGGCTGGCGGTGGCGGGGGTAATTGGCCTGCTCAACGGCTCGCTGATTGCCTATATTGGCGTTTCACCGATCCTCGCCTCGCTGGGCACCATGACCCTGATTGCCGGCCTGAATATTCTGCTGACCAACGGAACCGTTATCTCCGGTTTTCCGGCCGCTATTCAGTATCTGAGCAGTGGCAGTCTGTTGGGTATTCCTATCGCGCTGGTGCTGTTTTTGCTGGTGGCATTTTTACTGTGGATAGTGCTCGAGCACACCACGCTCGGCCGCAGCCTGTATTTAATGGGTTCTAACGAGCAGGCAACGCGCTTTAGCGGTATTAGAACCCACCGCGTGACGCTGGTGGTGTATGTGCTGTCGGCGCTGTTTGGCTGGGCCGCGGCGTTACTGATGATGTCACAATTCAACTCCGCTAAGGCCGGTTACGGCGACTCGTATCTTCTGGTGACGATTCTGGCTTCGGTACTGGGTGGAATTAACCCCGACGGCGGCTTTGGGCGAGTGATTGGCCTGGTGCTGGCGCTGGTGGTGTTACAGATGCTGGAAAGCGGCCTGAATCTGATGGGCGTCAGCAGCTATCTGACCATGGCGCTGTGGGGCGGCGTGCTCATCCTGTTTATTGCATTACAAAATCGTAAATCATAATCGACCTTAAAAGACATTGATTACAAAGAGATAAGGACCAAAACATGGCGAGTTATTTTATTGGCGTGGATGTAGGAACAGGCAGTGCTCGCGCAGGCGTGTTTGATTTAAAAGGACATATGGTCAGTCAGGCCAGCCGCGACATCACCTTATACCGTCCGAAAGCCGATTTTGTTGAACAATCCTCTGATGAAATTTGGGCCGCCGTGTGTAACGCGGTAAAAGATGCGATGAATCAGGCCGATATCAACCCGATTCAGGTTAAAGGCATGGGCTTTGATGCAACCTGTTCGCTGGTCGTGCTCGACAAAGAGGGTAAACCGTTGACGGTGAGCCCTTCGGGCCGCAGCGAGCAGAATATTATTGTCTGGATGGACCACCGTGCCATCACCCAGGCCGAAAGAATTAACGCCACCGGGCATCGTGTGCTGGAATTCGTCGGCGGTATTATTTCACCTGAGATGCAGACGCCGAAGCTACTGTGGCTCAAGCAGCACATGCCAACAACCTGGAACAATGTAGGGCATCTGTTTGATTTACCCGACTTCCTGACCTGGCGCGCCACACAGGACACCGCTCGCTCGCTGTGTTCGACCGTCTGTAAATGGACCTATGTCGGTCACGAAGACCGCTGGGACACCAGCTATTTCAAACAGATCGGACTGGAAGATTTGCTGGAGAACAACGCGGCAAAAATTGGTAGCGAAGTGAAAACCATGGGTCAGCCGCTGGGGCACGGTTTAACGCCGCGCGCCGCACGTGAGCTGGGCCTGATGCCGGGTACGGCGGTCAGCGTCTCGATTATCGATGCCCACGCGGGTAGCCTCGGCATTCTTGGGGCATCCGGCGCATCGGGCGAGACCGCCGATTTTGACCATCGCATTGCACTCATTGGCGGCACCTCAACGGCGCACATGGCAATGTCGCGGTCCGCTCGCTATATCGGCGGCATATGGGGTCCGTACTTTTCCGCGCTGCTACCCGATTACTGGCTCAACGAAGGCGGTCAATCGACCACGGGTGCGCTCATAGACCATGTCATTCAATCACATCCTTGCTATGCCAGCCTGCTGCAACAGAGCAAAGAGCGCGGCAAAACGATTTATGAAACCCTTAATACGCTGCTGCGTGAAATGGCCGGTGAACCTGAGAATATCGCTTTTCTGACCAAAGATATTCACATGCTGCCCTACTTCCACGGCAACCGTTCGCCTCGCGCTAACCCAACATTAACCGGCACCCTGACTGGGCTAAAACTGTCGCGCACGCCGGAGGACATGGCGCTGCACTATTTAGCCACCATTCAGGCGCTGGCGCTGGGCACGCGGCATATTATTGAGACCATGAACCAGAGCGGTTATGCCATTGACACCATGATGGCCAGCGGCGGTGGCACCAAAAATCCGGTGTTTGTACAGGAACATTCCAATGCCACCGGCTGCGCCATGCTGCTGCCGGAAGAGAGCGAAGCCATGCTGCTCGGCAGCGCAATGATGGGCACCGTGGCCGCAGGTGTTTATGAGTCACTGCCGGAGGCAATGGCCGCCATGAGCCGCATCGGCAAGACGGTGACGCCGCAAACCAACAAGATAAAAGAGTATTACGACCGAAAATATAAGGTGTTTCACGCGCTTTATGACGACCATATGAAGTATCGACGTCTGATGAAGGGGGAAGATATCTAGCGAAGGCAACCTTGTGGTAGCGGCTCTTTTAGGGCCGCCTCTCTTTTTTTTACAGGATGACGTCGTACTGCTGACGGCTAACGTCACTGAATCCTGCGATCAGATTTGCGCGGCACACCGGCTTAAACTGAGGATCGGTAACCAATTGGTGCAGCGCGCTTCTTAACGCTGCCAACTGACTGACGGACGTTTGGGGTCCGGTAATCAGCGGCAAACCGGGGGTTAACGGCGTTTCCCCGATTATTTTCAACTGCGCCAGCGTCTGCGGCTGATGCTTTTTTAACAGCGCAAAGGTGACACAGTCGATGGCGGCAATATCGGCCTCTTTCTGTTGTAACGCCAGCAACGACTGCCGATGACTGCCGCTAAAAATAACCTCACGGAAAAAGCAGCTCTCTTTACTCAGCGGCTCAACCATTTTACGCAGGGCATTATAGCCCGACTGAGAATCATCACTATTACACACTGCGGTGCGCTGCCTGAAATCGGCCAGATGTGCGCCTAACTCTTTTTGGCGTGCCACTAAAAAACTGCGGTAGCTTATCCCCTCACAGCCCGGGGCAGCATAGTGAAAACACCCCACCGGCTGTACGTCTGGGAGGCGAGTCACCAGCGGATAACCACAGGTTTGGCTGAGCAACAGCTGCGGCTGCAGCCAGTGTTCAAGCAAATTGTCAGGCCAATGCAGCTCTCGATTTTGTAATATCGTGCCCTGCTCGAGCAAAATTTTGCGCAGCGCTGACCACAGCGCCTCTACGTCGGGCGGGTTTACGGCATACATCGGCAGGGCAACGGCGTTACTCATGATTATCGGCCTCCTTGCTGAGAGAGGTTTGGCCCGGATGCGCCTTAACGTCTACCGAACGAAATAAAAATCGCCGCAGCCATTCACGGTATCCGCCCACCAGAAATCCCTGATTGAGCTGCAGATAGCCGTCTCGATACTGCATATAGATTTTACGCAGTCCGTACCATGGCACGCCCGGAAGATTGTGATGCACCGAGTGATAATTCAGATTAAGAAAAAGTAATCGCCAAAACAAGGATGCTTCGTTAATAGCCGATCGCGCCTGCGGGTCATCTGCGGCTTTGTGCTCCAGAAATGAGCGGATCTTAGTCAGGCTCAACGCCGGATAACTCACTGCCAGCAGGAAATAGAGAATAGAAAATCCCACGTGGTGCATCCACGCAAATACCGCCACCAGCAGCACGCCGTGAATCAGCCACATGGTCATCGCCTTGAGGTCAGCGCGGCGAAATGCCTTCAGCATACTGCCGAGCGTTTGCACAATATCGATAGCCGGTCCGAGCACGACTCTTCCGAGAAAGGTATTACGAATAATGATAATCCGACGCTGCAAAGGTGAAAATCTGCGCCAACGCGCCGGAGAGAAATAATAGGTTTCGGGATCTTCATCAGGAAACGTCAGATGCTGATCGCGATGATGCTGTAAATGCGAATCGCGGTACAGACCATAGGGATACCAGACGGCCAGCGGCATTAACCCCAACAGCTGATTAAATAACGGCGAACGGGTGGGATGGCCGTGAATTAACTCATGCTGCAAAGACATATACCAGGTGGTAAACCAAATCAGTAGCAGGGTAGCGGGAATAAGCCCCAGCGTTTGCCAATGGGCGAGCGTCGCAAACCAGCCCGTGTAAATAACCACCACCAGAGTCCAGGTAGGGAGTTCACTGCGCCAAAGCCAGGATTGGGATAAATGACGGATGTAATCTCTTTGCTGCGGGTGCAAATAATGGGCGCTCTTTTTACCACTCACTCTGGGCGTTACCTGCCTGGCGTTAAAGAGGGCAAAATGCAGTTTTTGTGCAGTAATAACAACAAACTTAAAAAGCATTGCTTATGAGGCAAATTGCTTATGCCGCATGTCGACATTGCGGTGGTCTGTTTGAAAGGGATGTCGTAGTGTATCAAGTAAGAATAGAACCTATATAAAGGGACTTATGATCCAGCTACTCACCCCCCGCTTAACGCTAACCAGACTCTGCGAGAGTGACTGGCCGTTCTTTCTGCAAATGCGCAAAGATCCGCACCTGATGAAATACATCGCAGAGATTGGCTCTGACGAGGCCGACCGAACGCGGTTTGAGAGTCGATTACACCATTGGCAGCCAGGCTCTGTGCACGCTCTCGATTTCATCATCAGGGACCGTTTAACGTCCGTTCCGCTCGGCAATATCGGCTTTAAGCCCGTTGAGGGAGAGGTTTCAGAGGTTGAAGTCGGTTATACACTGATTCAACAGGCTCAGGGAAAAGGCTACGCCAGCGAAGCACTCAAGGCAGTGATAGATTTTGCATTCAGCAACACTATTATTACCTCACTGCGGGCCGCCGTATTGGCGGGCAACTCAGGCTCCAGCAAACTACTGGAAAATAACGGGTTCAGCCTGAGTGAAATCATCACAGACGGGTTTTATATCAACGGCGAATATCACGATGACCTTATTTATCATTTGAGGAAATACTGAATCTTCGTCTGCAAAGTTGCAAAGCCGTAACTTCGCTCTATAGTTCGTGAACAAAAATAAAGTTTCAGGGGAAACAAATGCGCGTAAATGGGTTATCGAAGGGATTTTTTATCCTGATACTTTTCATTGTCACTATGGCGTTTATGGACGTACTTCAGCCGTACTATTCGTCCGTGCTGTGGGCGGCTATTCTGGCGATTATCTTCCATCCAATGAAAACCAAAATCAGGCACTCTCTGGGTGACAAGAACGGTATTGCGTCATTACTGACGTTGCTGGTTATCTGCCTGATCGTATTCACACCGCTGGCTATTATTGCCTCATCGCTGGCGATTGAATTCAACGTGGTTTATACCAAACTTCAGCATAACAATACGCAGTTGCCGACCATTATTGCCGATGTTATTCAGCATCTGCCGGTGTGGGCGCAGCATTCATTGGCCGAATACAATCTTGACAGCGCTTCGGGTATTCAAGAGAAACTCTCAGGATTTGCGCTAAAAGGCAGTCAGTATCTGGCAGGCAGCGTGTTCCTCATCGGTAAAGGCACGTTCAGCTTTGTTGTAGGCTTTGGCATCATGCTGTATTTGCTGTTCTTCCTGCTTAAAGACGGGTCGTATCTGGTGAACCTGATCCTCGAAGCACTGCCACTGTCCAAACACGTTAAACATCATCTGTTCCTTAAATTCGCCGCCGTATCCCGCGCGACGGTTAAAGGCACTGTGGTGGTGGCACTGGTTCAGGGTGCATTGGGTGGACTGGCGTTCTGGATAACCGGTATCGATGGCGTTCTGCTGTGGGGCGCGCTGATGGCCTTCCTGTCACTTATCCCCGCCGTGGGCTCGGCGATTATCTGGGTACCGGCCGCTATCTTCTTCTTTGCCTCCAGCATGTTGTGGCAGGGTATTTTCATTGTCGTATTCTTCGTGGTGGTTATCGGACTGGTGGATAATATTCTACGTCCACTGCTGGTGGGTAAAGACACCAAGATGCCTGATTACCTGATTCTGATCGCCACGCTGGGCGGTATGGAAGTTTACGGAATTAATGGCTTCGTGATTGGCCCATTGATTGCCGCACTGTTTATTGCCTGCTGGAACATCCTTTCCGGCCGCGATAATCAGGGCAATATTGAAGAGATTAATGAAGAGTTTATCGAAGACGGCAAAGCACCGCCTGAGGGCTGAGCATTGAGTCGTTAGAGATTGAGGCCCTGGTATTGAAAAATATCAGGGCCTTTTTATTGGATAGGCTGGAGTATAAGCGATGACCTTACCGCGGGCAGGTCGGTAATTTCGACGGATTCCCGGGTGCACAGTTTGGCTGTTGCGGCTGAGTCGGGTCTATCGGTTGTCCCGGCTGCGTCGGTTGTGTCGGCTGCGTGGGTTGAATCGGTTGGGGCGGCTGCTGGGGTTGCGGCGGCTGTCCCGGCTGCCTTGGCTGGGCTGGCTGCGTAGGTTGGCTCGCATAAGAGCCAAAGGATAACCCCAGCAGTGATGACAGCAGAAGAATGCTCAATATTCTTTTCATAACGCCTCGAAGGGTAACTTTCAGAAAATCTGTTATGAAAATATTATAGCGCCCTCTCCTGTATCCATGCAGCCTCTTGGGGCGAAGGCGGTTTTTTGCGCGACTGTCTTTCGTTACCACGTTTAGCTCACATTTAACAAACAGATGGGTGGAAACTGATTCTTATCGGGTTTAGTTTAATGCGACAATTTATTTTGCTGAAACTCGTAATAAAAAAACCTATATTTATAAATAAGTTAGACTTTCCCTGCGAGGTTGAATGGCTCTTTATTGCAGCACAGCGGTTTTATTCGATGGACAAAACAGCTAAAAATATCCACTTCATATATAAATGATTCTCAATTCTCTTTTTGTCAGTCACTTTTTCTTATTTTCGTACACATTTATGAACTTTCAGTAGTTCAAACTTTACACACTAAAATGATGAAAACTTACGCGCCGTGCTGGGCAAAATCAACCTATACCTGTATTATGCGCGCCGAATGTTGACAGACATTCCAATGGAATTTTGTTTAATTGATCTATTTTGTATGGCTCGCCTTCCCGCGAGCTTTTTTTTTGCCTCAAAAACCAAAACAACTCATTATTAATTAAAGACTTTTACCCATAATATGAACAATACTTTGCTGTGTCGCCGAAGAGAAAATTTCATCTTTAACGTGTTTCATCCCTAAAGACGCATAAAAGCGGCGAGCTCCCGTATTTTGTTGCAGAACCTGCAACCAGAGAAACGTCTGCCCATGCGCTCTCGCCATCAACGTTATTTCATCAAAAATCGTTCTGCCATATCCCTTACCGGTTTCTTCTGGGCTGAGATACAGCTTATTAAGTCGCGTTCCTGCCAGCGCCTCGCCGGCTATCTCACTGTGCCAAGTCAACTTGGCGATGCCTATCGGCCTGTCCGTTTCAGCGATTAACCAACACACGGCAGAGTCTCTAAGGCTGTGTTCAACCACGGGCAAAGCATATTCGCTTTCCAGAAAGTGAGCTAACTCGGTTTTCGAGGTCCACAGATGCGCGAAGGGGTAAGTTGTAAAACCAAGACTATTTAATAAAGCGGCATCATGAAGCTGGGCAATACGAAGGGAAAGAGGCATGGGGTCTCCAACAAAGAGCAGAAAGTGATAACTATCAATTGTCTATTTTGTAATCTGTTCTGATATTAAAGATTAATTTTACTCGGAGCAACGTTTCAGGGGCAGCAAGTAAACACTGTACGTTTATCAGGGTGGCAAGGAGGGGCCGCTGCGTGTAGGATCTAAGTTATTCGAAATAGATATAAAAGATTAATACGTAATAAACACGATGAATGGAAAATATCCCACGGACTGGGACTGCAAAGTTACCGTACATAAAAGTCTTTTTAAGCGCGCGCTTCAATCACGCAGTTTGATGGCCGTATGCGCCCTCTTCACCCTGATGATTGCCACCCATTTTACGCTCAACTTTTTATGTTGGTTTACCTGTGAAGTGCTGTTTAAGGCTTAGGTTAATCAAGCGTATTTTACAGTCTGCTGGGAATTTATCTAACTGCCACTCGTAAATCGCAGGCAAAAATAAAGGCCGGATATCCGGCCTCGTTTAGCGTGATAACTCTTGATTAGTTAGTGGCTTTATTTTTCAGGTCTTCCGCGCCTTGCTTGGTTTTATCCCAAGTTTTCTCTGTACCTTGCTTAGTGCTATGCCATGCTTTTTGGGAGCCTTCAGTCACTTTGCTACCGGTAGTGCCCGCTTTGCCTTCTGCAGCATGTTTAGACTTTAGCTTCAGCTCTGCACCCTTATCTTGCGCATGATGCAGCTTCTCTTTTGCCGTGTCAGCACCCTTGTTTGCCTGCGCTACCGTGTCGTCAGTTGCCTGAGTAGCTGTAGTAGCGGCGAAAACAGGCGATGCCAAAAGAAGTGCGGATAATGCCAAAATTGTCTTTTTCATGATTCCCTCATTTATGAGCTATTTTAGGTACACGCATACAGGATGGCACATTTTTCAGGTTTTGCGATTTAAGATAGAGCTGAAAATGACAAAGGGGTTCGTGAGCTTGGCCTCTTCATACTCTTTCGGAACCATAACTCACCACAGCAGTGGTGTCGCGAAATGAACAAACTCATGGTGAAGCCGATACCACAGAGCACCGATACGCCGTATCGCTGCAGCCATGAGCTGTAAGTATTGCCAGCGCTGACAAAAATATTTTCAATGAAGCGGGAACGCGACTGCCGGTGGCGATTTACTTGTTATTGCGCCCGTCACGCCATTTCTGCTCTAGCTGTAGAATAAGACTCAAAGAAGCCGGAAGTACCGTTAGCGTAATCAACGTGGCAACCAGCAACCCCCCCATGATTGCGTAGGCCATCGGGCCCCAAAAAACCTGTTCCGCAATGGGCACCATGCCCAAAATCGCTGCGCAAGCGGTAAGGAGTATTGGACGCGATCGATGCAAGGAAGCAGAGATTATGGCGGCTTGGCGTGCCATCCCTTGGCGAAAATTATTGTCCACTTCACTGATTAAAATCACGGCGTTGCGAATAATCATTCCCGATAAAGCGATGATCCCCAACAAAGCAACAAATCCCATTGCTGTTCCAGTGGGCAACATTGCCAATACAATTCCAATGAGTCCAAAAGGCGCCATTGCCAATGCAATGAACATGCGAGAAAAGTTCTGTAATTGAATCATCAGCAATACCAGCATAATGCACAGTGTTAGAGGTAGAACCCGATAAACTGACGCATTTCCCTTATCTGATTCGGCAACGGTTCCTCCCTCCTCTATACGATAACCAGACGGCAGGCTGGCTTGCATGCGCCTAACAATGGGCGCGAGCTCTTCAGAAACAGTTTCAGCATGCAGTCCCGGAGCCAAGTCCGTTTGTACGGTGATAAACGGCATGCGCTGGCGACGCCATATAATAGGATCTTCCACTCCCCATTCAAGCTGCGCGACCTGACTTAGGGGGATCTTACCTCCATTTTTCGAGGTGACTCTCAGGCTTGAAAGTGTATCAAGGTCTTGCCTTTCCTTGTTGTTTGCCCGCAGAACCACATTAATCTGCCGGTCTTGATCCCGAACAGTGGTCACGACACTTCCCGACCAAATAGTATTAAGCTCGTTAGCCAGGCTTTCTGAGGAAACACCCGCCGCCCTTGCGGCCGTTTGATTCACCTTGAGTGTTATCACCCTCTCCGGCTCGCCCGAGGTTAAATTTACCTCACGTGTAGAATGGTTATTCCCTATTTCCATCTCAAGACGCTGAGCCAAGCGGCGAACCTTGTCATAGTCTGGCCCGCTAACGCGATATTTCAACGGCCATCCCACCGGCGGCCCGAGTTCCAAAGGGGAAACTCGCGTCGTTATATCATTGAAATATTTTATCATTATGAGGTTAAGCTGATGCTGGAGCCGCTCTCTGTCATCGAGGTTTTTGGCCACCACCACTAACTGCGCCGTATTTTCATTATCAAGCAGGACGTCCATTGGCAGATAAAAACGTATGGCGCCAGACCCCACGTAGCTAGAGAAATGATCAACGTACGTATTGCCTTTGAGGATTTTTTCCAACCTTTCGGTCTGCCGCTGCGTTTCTGCCTGAGACGCATTGGCAGGAAGTGTCAGGCTGATTAACAGTTCTGGCCGGTCTGAGGAAGGGAAAAACTCGCCCTGCATAAATGTTGTGCCATAGGATGCCAACCCGAGAAGCGCGACGGCAAGCCCGAGGGTAGCCATACGATGCGCCAATGTTGCCTGCAAGAGTTGATGATAGAAGCGCATCACCTTACCTGGTCGAAGGTGATGAATCTTCATGCTCGACGGCAATAGCCAGTTCCCGATTAACGGAGAGAACACTATCGCCACCCCCCAGGAACACAGCAGCGCAATCAACACTACAGCAAACAGAGAGAAGCAATATTCCCCCGCGCTGGATGCGGCGAATCCTACGGGAATAAAACCAGCGATCATCACCAGCGTGCCGGTGAGCATGGGGAACGCCGTGGTTTGGAAGGCGCAAGTCGCGGCTTGCCAGCGGGTATCCCCAGCCTCCAGTCGCGAGACCATCGCTTCAACCGTTATCATTGCGTCATCGACCATCAAACCCAATGCGATGATTAACGCGCCGAGAGAAATGCGCTGCAATCCTATACCCGCCAACATCATCCCGATAAAGGTCATCGCCAGCACCAAGGGAATGGCCGCCGCCACCACAAGCCCAGCCCGCATCCCCAATGAGACAAAAGATACCGCCAACACAATGACGACAGCCTCAGTCAACACTCTGACAAAACCGTCTACGGCATGTTTTACGACAGCAGACTGATCGGCTACTTTCGTCATATCGATGCCGTGAGGAAGCCCGTTGCCGATATCCTCCATTCGCGCGTTAAGTGCCTGGCCGAAGCTAAGCATATTGCCGGTTTTAGCCATTGAGATGGCAAGACCCATGGCGGGTTTGCCGTTCACTCTGAAAACAGGCGCGGGGGGGTCCTCACTTTGACGGCTAATCGACGCGATATCGGTGAGGGGAATGTAGTGACCCGCAATGTACAATGTAATGCCAGCAAGACTTTGCTGCGCGTTCAGCGCCCCGCTTACGCGCAGGGCAATATTTTCGCGGTCGCTACGCAATGTGCCGCTGGGCGCCACGGCGTTTTGTTGCTTCAACGCCTCCGTGACCTGCTGGAGAGTGATCCCCATACCGGCCAGCTGGCGCGGTGAAAAGGCGATCGTCATCTGCTCTTCCTGCCCCCCTAATAATGTGGTCTTTCCAATATCAGGGAGTGACGCGAGGCTGCGCTGAATATCCTCAACGTTGTCTCGTAGTTCACGCGCCGTGAATCCCTCAGCGCTAAATCCATAAATGGTGCCGTAAGTATCATCAAACTCATCGTCTACAGCTGGCCCTTGAACCCCCTTGGGAAGCGAAGTGGAAATATCCTGCATTTTTTTTCGCAACTGGTACCAGATTTCAGGCACCAAAGCAGGCGGGGTATCGTCGCGGAGATTGATATTGACAGTCGAGCTGCCAGCACGAGTATGGCTTTCCACAAAATCGAGATAAGGAAGCTCTTGCAGCTTTTTTTCCAAAACATCCGTCACCAAATTAACCGTGTCATGTAAGGTCGCGCCCTGCCACTGAGCGGAGACCACGGCGGTTTTTATCGTGAATGCTGGATCTTCATTACGCGGTAAATTTTCATAACACATCACCCCAGCAGCCAGAATGACTAACATAAAAAAAGCCAACAGCTGTTGATGCCCAAGAGCCCAAGCAGAAAGATTAAACGATGACGGGGACGATTTTTGGCTCATTCTGCCCTCTCCCCCAGGCTCACTCGCTCACCGTCCCGCAGCTTGCTAACGCCGGCGGTGACCACGATTTCTCCCGGCATAATCCCCGAGAGAATATAAATATCTGACAAGGAAAATCTATCGATAACCACCCGTCGACGTTCAAGCCGCAGACGGCTTGGGTTCACCACGAATACGGCAGGATGCCCATCAGCCTGCGTGAGCGCCGAAGCAGGAAGGCGAAGGGTGCGTTGCCCGACTGCCGGCAACGCACCCTGCACGCTGGCACCAAGCACCATAGCAGCAGGAGGATTTTCCAGTGTGACCCGAGCACGCCATGTGCGGGTTTGCGGGTCGGCCTGCGGGCTGACATCACGTAATATTCCGAGGGTTTTAACAGCAGGTTCAGAAAGCAGGGAAACGCTAAAGGTGGCCGAACCTTTCAGCGCCGCGACCTGCACTTGCGAGAGATCGAACACCGCATCTCGTTGGCCAGATTCGGCCAGAGTTACCACCGTTTGCCCTGCGCTAACGACCTGCCCGACCGAAGCGCTGACTTGGGTAATTACACCGTCAGCCGGGGACACAAGCCGCGTCCAGGAAAGGGTATCTTGTGCATTTTTTAGCGTATTTTCACTGGTTTGAAGACGCGACGCCGCTGACTGCCATTCGGACGTGGCGTTATCGAGCTGAACGCGAGCAATTGCCCCTGCGGGCATTAACATTTTCATTCGCCTGAGATTACTGGCTGACATCCGCTCGGCCACGCGCGCACTGAGCAGGTCGGCGCGGGCGCTACTGAGCTGATTCTCGCTGGCCTGACTCTCAAGGCTTGCCAGAAGCTGGCCTTTTGAAACCAGATCCCCAACGTCCACCTTGCGATTGAGTAAGCGGCCATCTAAACGAAAACCCAGCGTTAGCTCGTCGTGGGCGCGTATCTCACCGGTTTGGGTGAACGACGTTGAAAATGAAAACTGAGGTGCAACGACACTGCGCACCGGGCGAGGCAACGCCACTTTCTTTTGCGTTTTATCGCCACAGCCGCTGAGGCCTAAGCAAAATAGGCAAAATAGGCACGCAATAATACAGTGCGTCAGTTTGCATGAGGATATGACGTGGCCCAGCGCGTGCCGGGCAAAGTGGGTAAACGTGTCTGTCATAACTGAACCCCTGAATTGATATAGCGCTATTCAATCCAGCTTCTGTCCAGATTCATTGGATATTTCATCAAGGAAGCGTCAAGACAGACACTTTATTTCATATTTACTCAGCGGCGGCTTGTTGTTTGGCAGGCAGCTCGATGCTCACCATTAATCCACCGTCGGTAGCATGATAGGCGATGATCGAACCGCCGTGCGCCTCACAGATTGCTCGGGCAATGGAGAGACCTAAACCACTGCCCCCGAAGTGGCGAGCACGAGACGTTTCCGCTCGAGTGAATCGTTCAAATATTTGCGAAAGAAATGCGTCCTCTACGCCCTGCCCTCGATCACAAAATAAAATCTGCCATCCTGCGGGCAAAGGACAGACTTTAATCGCCAACTCACCGCCTTCTGAGGCATAGCGCAGCGCATTTTCCATCAAGATGGTAAAGACCTGCCCCAGACGGAAAGGATCGCCCACATAGCGGCAATCGCCCGCGGCCTCAACGGAAATATTCATATCAACGGCCGCCGACTGAGGCTTTAACCACGTCACTCGCTCTCGCAGCAATTCCGCCAAATCGACTTCGCATTTATCCAGACTTAGCTGGCCAGCATCCGCCAGAGAGAGAAGATGCAGCTCTTCGATAAGCCGACTTAAATGAACGAGCTGTTTCATGACCATCTCGAGCTGCCGCGGTTCTGCTTCAAAGACACCGTCAAGCATGCCCTGAAGCCTTCCCATTGCAGCCGTAAGCGGCGAGCGCAACTCATGCGCCATCGCCACATGAGAGGTACGAAGCTCTTTATCATAGCGAGCGAGCTTGAGCGCCATTGTGTTGAAGTCTTCGGTGAACTGAATCAACTCGGCGGGCGCCCCTTTTACCGGCTCCGCTCGGGTGGAAAATTGCCCCCGTGATACCGCGCCAGCCGCAGAGGCCAGGCGGCTAAATTGAGAGGATAAGGGGCGTGCCGAGCGTAATCCCAATACGAGGATAAAAGGAATGGTAACAACAACCAACACGCCGACCATTATCCAGTCCGCCGACGCAATCGAAGGAACGGAATATTGAATACCCCACCATTTATCGACAAGCTGATGAAAACGTAACGGATTGGCCGCAGGATTTTCCAGCAATACCCCCAGTTCATTTCTCACAGAAAGCGGCATTTGATGAAGGATCCAAAGATTCACCAAAGCAAAACGAATCCACATGCAAAAAGCGATGACGATGACCGAACCTATCGCGAGCATGAGAATACGCACGCAAATCCAGCGCCAAAGAGATTGATGATTCTCCTTAATCATGGCTGTCTGAACCTGTAACCCACGCCTCGAACATTGACCAGTACGTCGCTAACACCCGCAAACTCCAGCTTTTTACGCAAATTATAAACATGGGTGTCGACAACGCGTTCTAACGCCTCACTCTCCGGCAAGCAGCGTTCGAGGAGATACTGGCGTGAGAAAGGCCGCGTTGGGGCGCTCATCAGCGTGGTCAATACGCTAAACTCGGTGGGGGTTAAATCCAGATAGTTCAAGCTTCCCGTATCGTCTGTGACGCTGGCGACAAGGGCCTCAGTGTCAACGTCTAAATTCTGCCAGCGCAACGATCCCGACGCGGTGTTTTCTGCCAAAGAGGATGTTCTGCGTAACACAGCCTGAACTCTTGCGACTACTTCGCCGGGATTGTAGGGTTTAACGACGTAATCATCAGCGCCGTAGCGTAGCGCACCGATCTTGTCCGGCAAGTCACCCATCGCCGTCACCATAATGACTGGCGTATTACTCTTGCGGCGCACGGCTGACAGCACTTCGGTTCCGCTCATTCCCGGCAACATCACATCAAGCAAAATAAGGTCTGGTTTCCAACGTTGAACTATTTCAAGCCCAATCAGCCCATCTGCCGCAATCACAACCTCGTATTTTTCCCGCTTTAAATAGGCGTCGAGCACGTCGGCTGCATCAGCATCATCTTCAATAATCAGGACTCGCTTTGTTTGCATGTTCACTACCTTGACCGTTTCTTAATATTTCCCCGACAGTAAATTGACACTGCCTCTTCATACTCTGCGTTTCAGACGCGGCTGCAATCCGCTTTTGTTGGTCGATTAATGAATGATGAGTGATGAGGAGTTACGATGATAACCAGAAAACTGTTGCTGCACATTATCTGTTTTGCCTTCACCAGCAGCATTGCCGTTGCACGTGCGGAGACTGCCACACCGGCGCCGAGCCTGACAGTAGGCATGGGAGGAGAAAATTCGCCGCGTTACAGCGGATCGGATAAACGACACTGGCAGGTTGCCCCCGTACTGCAGGTTCGGGACGGGGCATTTTTCTTCGATAGCCAGAAAGGCCTAGGCTATGACCTGCAAAGCGACAACGGTTTTTATCTCGAACATACGTTGGGATATAGTCTGGGCCGTTCAGATCAGGACTCAAACTGGCGAGACGGTTCAAACAAACTTAAAGGCATGGGCAATATCAATGCCGCATTGAATACCGCCATCGCGGTTGGCTGGTCAGTGACCCCCTGGTTGACCTTCGAAGGTAAAGCTACGCTCCCACTCACCGACGGGCAAGGCGTGCAGTATCGGACATCGGCGACGCTGCTTCCCTTCCAGAATGAAACTGACACGATAGCCCTTCAAAGCGCGGCACTGTTTGGCGACAGCCGTTACATGAATACCTTTTATGGCGTGAGTCACTCACAGGGTCTTCGTTCAGGTTATGCCCCATACCAGGCCAACGGCGGATTTTATGGGGTGGACAGCAGCTTGACATGGAGCCACCAGTTCACTGCGCACTGGGGCACGTTGGCCAGTATCGGCTATACCTGGCTAGACAAACAGGCCAAGGATAGCCCAATCGTGTTCAGACCCAACCAGACGTCGGTAAATATGGCAATACTTTATACATACTGATCCCTCGAAACTCATTAAGGTGAAGAGGGTAAATTACGTGTAAATATCTCTGATATAAAACGGGACATAATTCTCTCGTTTTAATCAAAAAAAAATTGCCAGTAAAGCAACATTTAGGTACATGAGGAAAATAATAAAAATCATATCGAAGCGTTACTTTTTTTGACATGTTTTATCTTCAAAAGCAGATTTTGATTCTTTGGCCTCATTGTCAAAAGACTCTTCTAAAAGTTTTATTGCATACAGCAGAGATTTTTCTACAGACTGTCGAGATTCTTTCTTCTCGCGCAATGTTGACTTCAAAAAATCTGCTATTTCGGATTTATTTGTTTCTTTTCCCATCACGGCAAAATGAAAAGCAGTATCGCCAATCAATTTACACGCTTCAGCATAGAGTGCATTGGGTTCTTCATAACTCATTGTAACTCCAAAATTCTAGTGATAGGTGAACAGGTTATTGACGTGCATGTAAGAAGAATTTAGTGCTTCAAAAACGAGGTCAACTTCGACTAATATTTTCTGAGCTAAATCCTCATTATTTGCATCGATCATTTTTAGGTTTAATTCACTAGACCAAACAATTTCGCTGGGGATGTTTTGTTCGTTTAATTTTACTATGTGGCGTGAAGCGCCTCTTGAACTCACGGCGTTAACAGCTGCCTTCAAAATATCAGTGGGGCAATCGCTGTTTGTCAGAATAACCACACTTTTAGAGTGATATATTTTAGAAAGATCAAGAACAGTCTCGAACATAGTCGTAAGCCTTGCTTTTTCTTTTTCTAGCATATTTAAAATATCCTCTGCTAGTTAGGTTCCTTGGTGTTGGTAAGAATTGGACAGCAAACATGATATTTTGTTTTTTTAAATAATTTTAATTTGTACCTGTGTCATAAAATCCACATAAATACAGACCTAAAAAGGACAATATCAATACCGTATGCAGATTGAAAAAAACGTCATAAGCCCTCTCACTGATATTGTTGTACTTTTTAGTCAGCTATTTTTGCCATTCAGGTAAGAAATAGATATCAGAACTCTTTTTCATCATTTGCCCTATGGGTTAAGGGATCATATTAAGAAGAAGCGTTTTCAAATCATCCAAAAGCCCATCACGCTCAGGCCAAATATGTATAACGTGTGAAGACCCGCTTAACAGAAAATACAGGGTACTGTTCATGCTGTCAGGCTTGGTAGGTGCAGGTCGACTTTTTGCAGGCATCAGCGACCGGTGCGGAATGGCAAATTTACCGTCAAAAATGCTTTGGAACAGATCGCGGAAATAGCGGGGCTATTTATTCATATCGGCTGTTTGGGTGAGTCATATGGGAAAAAGCATGAACATCGGTGTGCTACGTGGTTCGCAAAATTGCTCTGCTTCACAGTGTTAGTTACAGAGAGTAAAACTAATGGATGGCTTTAAGCCATGTCCCTTAGGATTCAGTTAGTTAGGAAGCTTTAAGAAGTGTCTTGGAGCGGGTGAAGGGAACCCAAGCATCGAAGACAATAGGTTACTAACTCTTTGTTTCTTAAAGACCATTGAACCCAGTTGGTTACGGTGTAGGTTACACATCGAGTTATCTTTGGTCAAGCTTCAGTTCGATTCCCAAATAAGGAGTAGAACCTGTAGCACACCTCCCCGTCATGACTTTACGTACAGCATTCGGAGGGCCGATGGGGGGACTTGAGGATGGGACTATGTATTAAGTGGGTCCTCAGATTTTTGTTATACATCCCCCACGGGTCGGTACCTTGGTAAACTAAAAGTCCTCTATTGCCCACCCAAGAGCCTAACCAAAGCCATCAGAAAGACAGACAGTAGGTAAGCATCGTGTAATGACATAAAGTCCATAACGGGCCTCCTGTGTGTCTTTAGTTAATGTTACCGGTAACATAAAACATACCTAGACATCCGGTTTAAGGGACATCTAGGTAACTGGGGCTAGTGGGTCTGAGTATTGGATTAGCTTGCAGCGCCGAACTGAATACGTTTAACAACAGGCAGGACCGCAGGTTTAACACCACCTCCCATTACTACGCTCGTAGCAGCTTCTGCGACCACGAATACTTTCCCTAGAACCTCAAGGTCATGAGCTTGAGCGTCACCGTCTCGACTGAGGACAACCGAAACATGTTCACCATCATGGCGCAGGCAGCCGAATGAAAGAGCTGTAAACCCCTTAGCCATCATGAAGACTCCACGGTCAGCCCCGTTGTAGTAAGCGAGGTCTGTTCCCAGCATGTCTTTGATGGCCTCGTCACCACCAAACCCTTGTTTAGCAGCCAGACGTCCGAGAGCTTTTAGCTGGGACTCATGGGCGATGATACCGTAATCAGACACCTGCGAGCCTAGAGAGGACTCCGTGTTTTCAAATAAAGCGTCCATGATGGTTTCAGCTTTATCAGAAAGGGAGCCAGTGAGCGGCGTGTGAGTGACTGACTTCAGTAACTTGGAGGTCGTCAGGACGTCAACCATCTGAGAGTTAATGGAGCGGACTACATTTTCGCAAATGTTCAACGCATCTTGGTGCAGGGTCTGGGAGGTGTAGCCAGTGGTCACCTTGGCATCCCATAGCTTGGACTGGAAGCTGACTAGCAGCGCCTTCTCGATAGGCTCTACGGTAATCTCAGACCCAGAAGGGGCTGTTACGACTTCAGGTTTACCACCACCACGGACTGGTACAGCAACAGAGCGGTCAGCCAGAGTGTGAGAAATGATAGGGGTCGGCCATGAGTTACGTGTCGGCAACAGTTCCACAGGGAAAGGTATATTAGCAGTAGCATCGGTCAGGACGCTGTTCAGCATCTGTTTGACCATTTTAGCCAGCGATAGAGCGTATACCTGTGGGTCTGCATTGGTCGGCAAGCCTTCATCAATGCGAATGTTATCACCATTAATGATGCACGCTGGCTCAATACCGAACTGCTTGGAGGCTTCCCCTGTGGTCTGACGGGTAGAAGCAGCATTACCAGTTAGAGGACCGGTAGTATTAAAGGTCTGAGCTGCATCAGCGCTATTTGTTACGGTTACGTTTGTCATAATAATTATTCTCCGAATTAGTTTTCTGTTGGGGTCCCAACCTTGGGTCAGGACCAAATGTCACTTGAGGCTAGCATTGCTAGTGTGGCCGTTGGTGGGCTGGGGCTTAAATGTTATCCATCCAGTTCATACCTTCCACCAGACCAGCGGCGCGGCTATGGTTGCTTGAGGTCATCGCTTGTCTGACTAAATCCCCATGTTCTTGCATGGCCCGTTTACGTGCAGCCCGTTCAGCATCCCGATTGTCGCGCTCAGCCTCACTCATAGTCATCTCTGCAAAGCGTTCCCGCTGCTGTCTAGCCATCGCTTCCTGTTCGGCTGCTGCCTTGGCCTTGGCTTGTTGATGGAGGCTGTAAGCGGCCACTAAATCTTCACTGAAGAAGTTCTTGATGTTGACTCCAGCAGCTGCAAGTTGCTCTAGGAGTTCCAGTGCAGGAGCGGAGCGTGCTGGCAGGCCTGAGAGATAGGCAGGGATTTGGGTTTTAATGGCAAAGCTGAGAGGCTGTTTCTGACCCTCAATGACACAGGTGTTTTCGTAAAGACTAATGTCGGAGACTTGGAGTTTAAAATCGTTGTTATCGAACATCATGATTAGGTTCCTTCTGAGTTTGTGTGTGTGAGCTTATCGGTCTCGCAGGCAAGGTAATGCCTACGGTCTCCCCGCATAGGTCAGCTCAAAAGGTTAAAATTAGGTTATGGCTGAGGAGCTTAACGCGCTCAAAACTGAGCAGGTTGGCGAGTTACTAACGTGAGCTGACGACAGTTTCATAGCGACCAGTTGCGCTATCAGTTCGTTTCGTGGTCGGCGCTCGCGGGTCGCATCTTCTGGGTCCAGACCAAGCTCCTTCAGGATGACTTCAGTCCTGTAGCCACGATAACGGAGAGTCATACGGCCCTCAGGTGTGCGCGGGTCAATGAATCGACGGTCAGGGACTCTACAGTCTGGCTTTTGGACTTTGGGGCTAGCAGAGCTTGTTGGTATGTTAGAAATCATAGACATAAATAGCCTCCACACGGCCAGCCCAGACGCTCTTAGATGGGATTAGACTTAACGCTCTTTCCTTGGTCATAGTACCATTCTGGACAGCTTTATAGAGGTGCTCAGGGCTACGTTGGTCAACCTTTTTGAAGAGTCGGTTACACTGCCTAATAGCATAGTCTGCATCAGCATTGGTGTGACGCTCCAGTAATTCGGCCTCGGCTCGATAGCCTAGCTCGACCATCTTGTTAGCCACCACAGCGGCAACTTCCGGCATTGCTAAGACGGCCTCGAAGGCTGCGTAGACCATATCTTCGAACTTGAAGGAGACCCAACCGGCATAGCGTAGAGTTACCTGCTTGTCTGCAAGAATGTGGGATGTAACACCCTGACCTAATGACCGCATTTTTTGCGGGCATCCTGCGAAGCGCTTAGCCTCTATTGTTCGCCATTCAGATGGAGCTTTAGAGCGGGTAAGACCCAACGTCTTCCAAATCTCTGTCAGGTTCCACAGCCCGCTATCATCAGCTTGGAATGGATGACCGTCGATATGGATAATGTGGTGAGAGTTATTCATTGCTTGATTCCTTTTTGTTTTGCATCCTGAAGTCACACCCCATCTGACCACTCAAAGTCCCCAAGCGAGGGAGACCAGAAGGCAACAGGATGCAAACAGAACGGCTTTAAGATTGAAGTAATGACGTGTGAGGTCATGGTATGTAATTTCAGTCTGGAAATTTCACCTGAGTGACTCGAAGCCTCTGATACTAGACGCGTTGAGGTCTAACCACCGATAGGCCAATGAAGGAGTGAGACCCCAGAGAAGCGGCTGCGATTAAGCAGAAGGACTGCGGCTTGAACAGCCAGTGTTCCTATAGTGATAGTTAAGGTCGAGTCCTATGCAGCAGGTCTCTCGACCCTAGGGGAATCTTAAAAGCGGTGGGGTTTAGGGCACAGTTTAAATAACTACAGAGACCAATAGTCCAGACAGCCGAAGGCGCCCGAGAGACTCAAGGTGAAGAGGGTAATTGTGATTAGACAATCCATCTAAACTTATTACCTATGGGCTGGCTTAAAGTGCCGACTGGAGTCTTACTTTAAGAAACCATAAGTCTAACCTTAGCTTATGGTCTTTTTAATTGTTTTTTATCAAACAATCACTCAGACCGGATTCTGGACTTTAAGTCTCAGCCCCATCCTGCTGGTCAGACTCAAACCTCAAGCCCCGACCCAAACTACTGGTCATACCTCCTTGAGTTTCCGCCCGTCCTGAAGATTAACTCTTCTGGGATTATGTTCTTCAATATCTCGCACAGCGTTTATGTCAGAGCCAACGATTAAGTCGGATGACTACTACTGCTCTCCGCCCGCCAAGGAGAAAGATACCTACGTTAATGAAATAAGCTTTGAGTCATTTCCTTCGAGAGGCTAGGGACTGCGCAGATGGTTTCCAATCCGGTCTGCTGCCCGTGGTCAAAGCTAAGTAATTTGGTCAGGACTATCTCGTCCTCCTATAGTGATAGTTTAGTCCCCACGACCCGCCAGCCTTACTCGTGAGCTCCTTGCTGCTGTTCTTTCGCCTTCCTATCTCGATTTTCAATGCCCTTGAGTGCCCCTTCCGGCATACTGTTAAACATGGCTTCAACTTCTTTTGGTCTGGTAATCTGCTCAGTGACAATAATATTCAGCAGTTTAAATAGACCATGTGCCAACTGTGGGTCGTCATCAATGCTAATCTCTCCCGGATGGACAGCCTGATTTCCAACTATACGACAGATGTCAGCGGCTCGCTGGACAAGCGGAGACAGCCCTTTAGCTACAAGGGACTTAATGTCCGTGTCGATATGCTTCCCCGGTTCGCCAAGGTGGACCATCAGCTTCTGAAGACTCAAGCGCAGGAGTGCAGCAGCACCTTTAGGAGACAGATTAATAATGCTTCTGGCTTCCATATAGTCGGACTTACAGTCTTCTGGCATATCTGTATTAGGCATTTCGATAGTAGAGCTTTGCGGGATAATTAGTTTATCATCATGCCAATAGGCCAATCCTTCGCAACGTGAACATATGCTTAAATCCATGTGCGCATTATAGCCATAACTACCATTTGAATAACTTAATGAAAACCATTCTTGCTTTGCGTAAGCCTCACAGTGTGGGCAATTAAAAGCCTCTTCACGATGCTCTGGTGCTGTGTATGGTACTGCCATTTATTCCAGTCCCCTTATAAACATCAGCCATTACTTTAACCAATCTGTCTACCTCGACCTCTTTAGCGTAACGGTCGTAAGTTATAGACCCTGAGCTATGACCCATAATCGCCTGAGCATACGCCAATTCGACCCCATGTTGTTTTAACTGGGTCGCAACAGTATGTCGAAACGAGTGGAACGCTAAGCCGCTACGGTCAGCGAGGACTTTAGGCAGCAACGTTCGGTTAAACCATTTGCTCACCTGCTCACCGTAACCGTTCTTCATTAAGCGCAGCCCCTCAAACAACATAGCATCATCGCCGGCAGCTTTCCTACGGCCCTCCACCAATTGCATAAAGTCAGCTAGGGCAAAACCATAAGCCCCATCGACCAGAGGCACACAGCGGTCACTGTGCGGATTCTTGATGCTCTTGCCTGATAAGCTGGTATCGTCCTCATTGATATGAATATACGGCGTCCCTGCTTCAGTGGTCTTGATGTCTTTGACCTGAAGTTGAGACACCTCATTGATTCGGGCTCCAGTAATGGACGCTATGGCTGGTACGAAGTAATGAAAAGGCTTACCAGAAGGTTTCCTTGAATAATCCTTTGCGGCATTAAGTAAAGCCACCACCTGCTCAGGATGGAAAGCACTTCTAGCGTCTGAAGCTTTACGCAGAGGGACCTTAAGCTCGAGACCTTCCGTTAGATTCTTTTTAATGAGGTCGTTACGCAGTGCCCATTTAAAGATTGCCGCCATCTTGACGAGATATTTGTTATTGATGGTCACGACATCCAAGCATTCAGAGGACCTATCGTCGATACTACGAGCCAATATTTTAGCCAACGATAATCCCTTAAATCGCTGCTTACGATTCTTTGGCAACAGCTGGAGGACTTCACGTACTCTATGCATGTCGGAACGAGTGGTCTCGCTTACATCGTTAATATCCAGATAGCCAAATATCTCAATAAGGGTCGCATGGGCTGCTCGGTTCTCGCTTAAAGTCGCAGGCTTCCAGTTCTGAATATTCTCCTGCTCGAATTGTTCGACCAGTGAAGACAATGAGATGACTTTAGGTGATGGGACTTCCGGTAATACAGATAGGGACGAGTGGACGACTGGAAGCGGCTCAAGGTAAGACAATAAGCTCGAACTGTCGCCTTTAAGTCTATCCTGACACGCCTTAAGTACAGCAATAACATCGTTGATATAACGGTGCTGACCTATGCTCAGGCTTTCGGTCGCAACAGCCTCTCGGAGATTTGTCTTGATGTCGTCATATTGGTCAAAATAAAGCTGGTACGACTCAGGGTTATTAAGGTCACGGCTGACCCCTAGCTCCCACTCGACGATTGTCCGCAAGTGCTCCCTCAGTTCTTCATAAGAGGCATTCGGGTTGTCTGCGTGGATTGCTTTAAGTGCCGACTGAATATGTCTGGAGCGAGCCATGGCTGTGCGTCTGTCCTTAGTTCGTAATGATACTGAGGTCAACTTATAACGCTGCGTAAGGTTCAAGCAAGCATGGACTCGGAGTCTGATATAAAAAACATTATTACGTTGGTAAAGGTATGTGTGGGAATAACTCATGTGCTGAGACCCTAGGTCTGCTCACCATATCAACACCATTTAGTCACAGTGTTAGTTACAGAGAGTAAAACTAATGGATGGCTTTAAGCCGTGTCCCTTAGGATTCAGTTAGTTAGGAAGCTTTAAGAAGTGTCTTGGAGCGGGTGAAGGGAATCGAACCCTCGTATGCAGCTTGGGAAGCTACCGTTCTACCATTGAACTACACCCGCTTCGATGTGTGGCTGGCATTATAACGGGTTACGCAGTACTAGCAAGGAATGCATCCAAATAATTGCTGAGGATTTAATCATTTAGCTCAAAAAACATAAAGGGGTCGCCTGTATCACAGGCGACCCCTTTGTTTATTAACAG
Organism: Rouxiella sp. S1S-2; assembly: GCF_009208105.1. Lineage (NCBI taxonomy): Bacteria > Pseudomonadati > Pseudomonadota > Gammaproteobacteria > Enterobacterales > Yersiniaceae > Rouxiella > Rouxiella sp. S1S-2. Next base: position 1,085,815 of record NZ_WFKL01000001.1, on the reverse strand, counting down.
CGCTTAAATGAAGAAGCGCATCTCATGCTTAATCGATGCCGTATCCTGTGCAATAAGCGGCTTACTCAATCGGCGTCAGCAGTTCGATATTCTTATTACCTAACTGTTTTGGACTGGTGATGACATTTTTGTCTTCACGGATCTTTTTGACATCGTCGGCGGTGACGGGTTCTTGCGCCATGTTGCCCCAGCTGGTGCGGATAAAGTTCACCACGTCGGCCACCTGCTGGTTGTTCAAACGCCAGCCGAAAGCAGGCATGGTGATGTTCGAAGGTGCACCGATAACGCCCGGCAATGTATTACCGGTCAGCACGATGTGGATGAGCGACGTTGGATCTTTCGCCAGCACCACCGGATTACCTTTCAGCTCTGGGAAGAAGCGCTTATAGCCAGTCCCATCGGTCTTATGACACGCGGCGCAGCTGTCAACATACACGGCGGCGCCGGGTTTGCTGTCGTCACCTTTCCACAGTGCTTTTGCCACGCTGTCGTCCGGCTTGAAGGCCGGTTTGCTGCTGTCTTTGGCATCCAGCGACTTAAGGTAGCGAGCGATTGCCGTGGCGTCTTCCGGCGTCAGGTACTGCAAGCTGTGTTTCACCACGTCGGTCATACCGCCAAATACGGCGGTGTGATCGTTACGGCCGGTGCGCAGGAACTGCACCAGATCGTCTTCGCTCCAGCGACCCAATCCATCCTGATTATCGCCACGCAGATTGCTGGCGGTCCAGCCATCAACAGGCGCCGCGCTGCCGGAGAGGAAGTTATTACCTTCGCCATTATTCATGGCTTTTTCCTGCATGGTGATGCTGCGCGGGGTGTGGCAAGCGCCGCAGTGGCCCAGGCCTTCAACCAGATAACGGCCGCGCGCAAGCTGCGAGTCTTCATCAAGTTTACCGGCGAAAGGCTGCACCTTCGGCGCGAAAGCGGTACGCCAGATAGCCAGAGGCCATCTCATAGAAAGCGGCCACGGAATATCGCTGTCGCGGTTAGGTTCGGCAACCGGCTCAACGCCGTGCATGAAGTAGGCATACAGCGCCTTCATATCTTCATCGCTCACTACGGAATAGGACGGGAACGGCATCGCCGGATACAGCGTCTGACCGTTTTTCGCCACGCCTTTACGCACTGCTTTTTCAAAATCTTCGAGCGTGTAGTCGCCGATGCCGTTGGTTTTATCCGGCGTGATGTTAGTGGAGTAAATAGCGCCTATCGGCGTGACCATTTTTAGCCCACCGGCAAACGGCTTGCCGCCCGCCGTGGTATGGCAGGCCACACAGTCACCGGCTCTCGCCAGATATTCACCGCGTTTAATCAGGTCCGCATTGGCGCTATCATCGGCCAGTGCAGCAAAGGCCACCGATCCCAGGAACAAAGCAGAAAGTAATGTTTTCATAGCGATATCCTTATGCCTGTACCAGTGGGCCTGGGTTTTTCAAATAGGTCTCACGGATTGCTTTTGCAGACCAGTAAGTCAATGCTGCCACCATGCCGGTTGGGTTATAACCCAGTCCCTGCGGGAAAGCGGAGGCACCCGGCACAAAGACGTTGTGCACGTCCCAGCTTTGCAAATAGCGGTTAACGGCGCTGGTTTTTGGATCTTCACCCATAACCGCCCCGCCGTTCATGTGGGTGGTCTGATAAACGGTGCTGTCGAAATGCGTATTGGCATTTTTAGGCGCACCGGTGATCAGTTTCGGGTTCATCGCTTCGGCGATTTTGTGCATTTTGTCGTACATGAATTGCGACATCTTCACGTCGTTTTCCTGCCAGTCAAAGGTCATGCGCAGCAGCGGCTGGCCGTAGACGTCTTTGTAGGTCGGATCGAGGTCAAGATAGTTTGCACGATAAGACTGATGCGCCCCGTGGGCGTCCATTGAAACGTTGTGGGTGTAAGCATCGGCCACCGCAGCCTTCCACTTGCTGCCCCAGTTTGGCGTGCCCGGAGGGGTTGGCAGGCCTGAAATTGGCTTGGAACCGGCCTGGTTTACCCAGAACGGTGAGCCGCCGACGAAGCCGTATTTGGCGTGGTCGAAGTTGTCGGCGTTGAAATCGTCGACACCCACACCGGCTCCACCGGCACCAATAAAGGTGTTAGTGAACTTGTCGGTCTCAAAAAAGGTTTTGATGGTGGTCAGGTTTTGGTACGCAAAGTTGCGGCCCACTACACCTTCGTTAGTCACTGGATCATAAGGTTTACCGATGCCAGAAAGCAGCATCAGGTGAACGTTGTGGAACTGGAATGCGGAGAGAATAACCAGATCAGCTGGCTGCTCAATCTGCTGGCCGAGCGCGTCCACGTAGGTCACACCGGTAGCGCGTTTTTTGTCACCGGTCAGGTTAACGCGCAGCACGTAGGCATTGTTGCGCAGCTCAAACTTCGACTCCTGACGCAGCGACGGCAAAATATTGACGTTCGGTGAAGCTTTGGAATACATGTAGCACGCATAGCCGCTGCAGTAGCCGCAGAAGTTGCACGGACCCATCTGTGCGCCGTAGGTATTGGTATACGGGCCGGAAGTGTTGGCAGACGGCAGGTCGTAAGGATGATACCCCACGGACTCCGCAGCCTGAGCAAACAGCTGAGCAGAATAGGTGCGTTTTTGTGCCGGAAGCGGAAAACGGTCGGAGCGGTCTGGCGCAAACGGATTTCCGCCTTTGTCTTTACCAACTAACTGACCTTTAATCGTCCACGGCGAACCGGAGGTACCAAACACTTTCTCGGCTTTGTCGAAGAACGGCTCCAGCTCGTTATAGTTAACGCCGAAGTCCTGAATGGTCATGCCCTCAGGAATAAATTTCTTGCCGTAGCGTTCTTCATAGTGGCTGCGCAGGTTTAATTCGACAGGATCCACCCGAAAATGTACGCCAGACCAGTGCAGACCTGCGCCACCGGTACCGGTTCCAGGAAGAAATGCATTAAGCTGGCGATAAGGCATGGCGGTCTGGGTCACGTTGTGACGAATAGTCACCGTGCTTTTCGACAAGTCCTGGAACAGCTTTTTACGGATGTTATAGGTCAGCTCATCCACTACCTGCGGATAGGCGCCGTCTGGATAGGTATCACGGCTCGGCCCACGTTCTAGGGCAACCACGCTCAAACCGGCTTCAGTCAGCTCTTTGGCCATAATTGAACCGGCCCAACCAAAACCGACGATGACTGCATCAACTTTCTTCATTGCTTTAGACATAATTACGCTCTTTCACCACTGATAGACACCGGCGGGAACGGATAACGTTCGCCGCGTTCAACCCAGTCCATAAAGTCTGCACGGGCACCGGGGAATCCGATGAGCTTCCAGCCGACCATCTGGTGATTGCCACCGTGGATCGGGTCACTGAAGAAGCCTTCACGGGTGTTTTGCAGCAGGAAAGAGAAGAAAACTTTGCTAGGAACCTGTTTGAACTCGGCTTTGCCGCTCTCAAATTCCATCAGTAGGGACTCTTGCTGCTCTGTCGTCAGCTCAGTGAATACCTTGCCGAATTTGGCTTTTGAAAAGTCATTGGCATCGCTGATACCCAGCTGATAAATCGCGAAAGGCCCCAGCGGCAACTGGTAACCAAAATCATGTTCGGCTTCAGGATGAAAAGGCCCCTGCATGTACCAATTGGCACCGGTGGCATAAGGCGTATCCATTTGACGGTCGATGAACTCAGGCACACCGGCTTCCAGCGCGCCAGGCCCACGATCGTCGGCCGGAATAAGCCGCGCGACTGCAGCCTGCACAAAGGCGTACTCTTCGGCGGTAAATTTGGTGGGGTGATAATCAGGGGCCTTCACAGCAGATGACGACTCGGACGGCTTTTGTTCACCGGCCTGAGCGGGCGCTGACATAGCCATGAAACCGGTTCCATTTAAAGCCACAGCGGGAGCAATTGCGATGGTTTTGAGAAGGAAGTCTCGACGGGAATTTCCAGTAGTTTTAGACGACATAGCGGGTGTTGAATAACCAAAATGTTGGGGAAATTTGTTATACGCCTATTACCAGCGTTATAAGTTGTTAATTCCTTCCTTACATATCAGGAAGAATATGTAAAAATTTTACCACAATGTTAATGAGTGTAATTGGCTATTGATGCCAATAAATGTTTCACCTTGTAAACTTACGCTTATAAATTACAAATAATACTGTAATTTTTACGCATAAATTTTAAGAAAAAAGTTAACGATGCAGCAGGATTTTCAAGATAAAAGTGAGGGGATTTAGCGTGATACGACAATATAGCGAAGAAAAGAATTCACCCCCTCCTTGGCAGGAGAGGGTGTAGCACGATTACTTCTGTGGGCGCATGGCCGGGAACAGAATAACGTCGCGGATGGTGTGGCTGTTGGTGAACAGCATAACCATACGGTCGATACCAATGCCGAGGCCGGCGGTTGGTGGCATACCGTGTTCCAGCGCGGTCACATAATCTTCGTCATAGAACATCGCTTCGTCATCGCCTGCGTCTTTCGCCGCAACCTGGTCAGCAAAGCGCTGAGCCTGATCTTCTGCGTCATTGAGCTCAGAGAAGCCGTTTCCGATTTCACGTCCGCCGATAAAGAACTCGAAGCGATCGGTCACTTCTGGATTCTCGTCGTTGCGGCGCGCCAGCGGAGAAACCTCAGCTGGGTATTCGGTAATGAAGGTCGGCTGAATCAATTGGCTTTCAGCGGTTTCTTCAAAGATTTCACACACGATACGGCCCAGACCCCAGCTCTTCTCGATTTTAATACCAAGAGATTCCGCGATAACCGTCGCCTTCGCCATGTCTGCCAGATCGGCTACGTTGGTTTCAGGACGATATTTAAGAATGGCTTCGGTCATGGTCAGCTTGGTAAACGGCTTACCGAAGTCGAAGGTTTGATCGCCATACTGCACAACGCTGCTGCCGAGAATAGTTTCGGTTAGCGTGCGGAACAAAGATTCTGTCAGCACGATCAGGTCGCGATAATCCGCATACGCCATATAGAGTTCCATCATGGTGAACTCTGGGTTATGACGCGGAGAAACGCCTTCGTTACGGAAGTTACGGTTGATCTCGAATACGCGGTCGAAGCCGCCCACCACCAAACGCTTAAGATACAGTTCTGGCGCGATACGCAGGTACATGTCGATGTCCAGCGCATTGTGGTGAGTGATAAACGGACGCGCAGAAGCACCGCCGGGAATAACCTGCATCATCGGCGTTTCAACTTCCATAAAGTCCTGCTCAACCATGAACTTGCGGATGCCAGCCATGATTTGTGAGCGGATTTTAAAGGTGTTGCGCGACTCGTCGTTAGCAATCAGATCAAGATAACGCTGACGATAACGGGTTTCCTGATCGGCAAGGCCGTGGAACTTGTCTGGCAACGGACGCAGCGCTTTGGTCAACAGACGCAGTTCAGTAACGTGGATAGAGAGTTCGCCGGTCTTGGTTTTGAACAGCTTACCGCGTGCACCAAGGATATCGCCCAGATCCCACTTCTTGAACTCTTCGTTGTACTGACCTTCAAGCAGGTCGTCACGCGAAACGTACAGCTGAATACGACCGCCAACGTCTTGCAAGGTGACGAAAGACGCTTTACCCATGATACGGCGGGTCATCATACGGCCACCCACGGTGACTTCGACGTTTAGCGCTTCCAGCTCTTCGTTTTCTTTGTTGCCATATTCAGCGTGCAGTGCATCAGAAATGCTATCACGACGGAAATCGTTCGGGAAAGCGATGCCTTTTTCACGCAAAAGGGCCAGCTTCTCACGACGCGCTTTCAGCTCGTTGTTAAGTTCCTGCACGTGTTCTGCGCCCTGTGGCTGCTGCCCAGATGGTTGTTGCTCAGACATTTCGGTTCCTTATAACCCGGCTTTCAAACTTGCTTCGATGAATTTATCCAGGTCGCCATCTAATACGGCCTGTGTATTGCGTGTTTCAACACCTGTGCGCAGGTCTTTGATACGTGAGTCATCCAGAACGTAGGAACGGATCTGGCTGCCCCAACCGATATCAGACTTGTTGTCTTCTGCCTGTTGTTTATCAGCATTTTTCTTTTGCATTTCATACTCATAAAGCTTGGCTTTCAGCTGCTTCATGGCCTGATCTTTGTTCTTATGCTGTGAACGGTCGTTCTGACACTGCACCACAATGTTGGTTGGCATATGTGTAATACGCACCGCAGATTCGGTTTTGTTGACGTGCTGACCACCGGCACCGGAGGCACGGTAAACGTCGATACGCAAATCTGACGGATTGATTTCGATGTCAATATCGTCGTCAACTTCAGGATAAACGAACACCGAACTGAAGGAGGTATGGCGACGACCGCCCGAGTCGAACGGGCTTTTACGTACCAGGCGATGCACGCCGGTTTCAGTACGCAGCCAGCCGAACGCATAGTCACCAATGATTTTGACGGTGGCCGATTTGGTGCCAGCAACGTCGCCATCAGATTCTTCAATGATTTCGGTTTTGAAGCCGCGAGAATCGGCCCAACGCAGGAACATACGCAGCAGCATGCTGGCCCAGTCCTGAGCCTCGGTGCCGCCGGAGCCTGCCTGGATATCCAGATAGCAGTCGGCACTGTCGTATTCGCCAGAGAACATACGACGGAATTCAAGCTGTTCAAGCTTGGTCATCAGCACGTCAAGCTCAGCTACGGCTTCATTAAATGTTTCTTCGTCTTCAGCTTCAATCGCCAACTCAAGCAGACCGGTCACATCTTCACGGCCCTGAGTCAACTCATCAATGGTATCGACAATGGCTTCCAGCGCCGAGCGCTCTTTGCCCAGCGCCTGCGCGCGTTCAGGTTCGTTCCATACGTCCGGCTGTTCCAGCTCGGCGTTTACTTCTTCGAGGCGTTCTTTCTTGGCATCATAGTCAAAGATACCCCCTAATAACCGCGGCCCTTTCGGCCAAGTCTTGAATGCGGTTTTTTACCGGATTAATTTCAAACATGATTTTTTCGCGTCTTACGTTGAGTCAAATCTGGCACAGCGCCATTCGAACCGCACATTCTAAAGGAATATGCGGCTGTTTTATAGCAAGTCGAGTGACAATTACACTAATGAAGAGATATTGCGTGACTTAGCGTGGCCACAGGTACTGGATCATCAGTTGAACGTTACGGTTACCGCGGTATTCGTTGATATCCAGCTTGTAGGCCAGTTGCACCTCGCGCACGCTGCTGTCGGGCCATAAAGTAGGGTCGATATTAAAGGCAATACCGTCCAGTAAAGGACCACCGCCTAGCGGTTCGATCATCAGTTTCAAATGCCGCTCTTTCAACAGTTTTTGCTGCAAAATACGGAAAGTGCCGTCGAATACCGGTTCTGGGAACGATTGCCCCCACGGCCCGCCCTCGCGAATCTGCTCGGCGGTTTCTATCGACATCTGCTGAGATGTCAGTTCGCCGTCAGACCATACCACGCCCTCAAGATAAGACGGGTCGAGCCATTCGCCCACCAGCTCGGCAAAAAGATCGCGGAACTGGTCAAATTTATCCGCTTCCAGCGAAAGACCCGCAGCCATGGCATGACCGCCAAACTTCATCATCAGCCCGGGATTAAGGGTATCAAGCCGCTCCAGCGCATCGCGCATGTGTAACCCATTAATTGACCGGCCCGAACCTTTGAGCACGCCATCACCGGCAGGGGCAAAGGCGATGACCGGACGATTGAAGCGTTCTTTCAAGCGCGAAGCCAGTATACCGACCACGCCCTGATGCCACTCGGGATGATACATCGCCAGTCCAAACGGCAGATTCTCAGTGCTTGTTTCTAACTTTTCGCATAAAGCCAGCGCTTCAACCTGCATTCCCTGCTCGATTTCCCTACGCATCAGATTCAGTGCGTCAAGGTCACCCGCCAAGGCCCGAGCCTGCGCCATGTCTTCGCTGAGCAGCAGCGCTACACCTACCGACATGTCGTCAAGCCGCCCCGCCGCATTGAGCCGTGGCCCAAGCGCAAAACCCAAGTCACTGGCGGTGAGCTGGCGTGCCTCGCGCCCTGCGACTTCGAGCAACGCGCGAACGCCTGGGCGGCACTTACCGGCGCGAATTCGGTTAAGCCCCTGATAAACAAGAATTCTATTGTTAGTATCCAGCGGCACCACGTCGGCGACAGTCCCCAACGCAACCAGATCCAACCATTCGGCCAAATTAGGCATCGGCAGTCCGCTCTGCTCAAACCAACCGCTTTCGCGCAGCGAGCTGCGCAGCGCAAGCATCAAATAAAACGCCACGCCAACGCCCGCCAGCGACTTGGACGGGAAAGCACAGCCGTGCAAATTAGGATTGATAATCGCTTCGGCAGCCGGCAGCGTTTCACCCGGCAAGTGGTGGTCAGTGATCAGTACCTGAATGCCCTTTTCATGTGCCAGCTCAACGCCCGCATGCGATGAAATACCGTTATCAACGGTGAGGATCAACTGTGCGCCGCGCGCCGCAGCCTGCTCAACCACTTCCGGACTTAGCCCGTAGCCGTCTTCAAAACGATTAGGCACCAGATATTTCACGCCGTCGTAGCCCATACTGCGCAGCGACAACACGGTCAGCGCCGTGCTGGTTGCACCGTCGGCGTCAAAATCCCCGACAATCATGATCTGTAGACGCTCAGTCAGCGCGTTTTGCAGCAGTTTTACGGCATCATCAATGCCGTCGAGCTGTTTATAGTCGAGCAAACCGCGCACGCCGCGCTCAAGTTCCTGACTCTGTTTTACTCCGCGCATGGCGTAAAGACGACGTAGCAAAGGGGGCAGGTCCGCGGGTAAATCGGCGCCTTCCTGTGCCTCACGACGGCGAAGCTGGGTCTTGACTGTCACGAAAATCAACCACCTATATAATTTTTGACGGCAGGGGTGTCATCCGACCGTCCGTTAAAGTCTTATGCTTTGATACCCAGCATGGCGGCCATTGCCTCAGGCGGTTGGTAGCCCGGAACCAGCGTTCCGTCTTCCAGCACCACGGCCGGTGTTCCCGTTACGCCAAGCTGTTGACCTAGCTCAAAGTGTTTGGAAATATCGACTTTGCTTTCAGCAGTTTTGGCAATAGGGGAAACGGCGTCGCCGCGCATTGCCTCATCCAGCGCCTTTTTGCGGTCGCCGGTGTTCCATATTGACTGCATCTCTTTTTCAGTGGGCGACCCCAAACCGGCGCGCGGGAAAGCAAGATAACGCACGGTAATGCCGAGATCATTATAGCCTTTCATTTGCTGATGCAGTTTGTGGCAATAGCCGCAGGTAATATCAGTGAATACCGTGATCACCCGCTGCTCTTTCGCCGCCTTGTAAACGATCATCTCATTTTGCAAGGCATTGAGTTTAGTGATCAATGCCTGATTGCTAAGATTAACCGGGCGCTCACCGCTCACGTCGTACAAAGGTCCCTGCAGCACATATTTACCGTCTTCACTGACGTAAATCACGCCCTGCGGAGTCGTTACCGCTTTTAAGCCTTTGATAGGTGAGGTGTTGACTTGCGCATTTTCAAGGCCAATCTTCTTGAAGGTGTTTTTCATGGCGGCATCGTCGGCGTGTGCTGCCTGAGTTAAACCTGCGGCCACCAGGGCCAGCATGAGTAGAGTTTTTTTCATCGTTACGTCCTTTGTTCTCCCTCGGATCAGGCACGAGGGTGATGTTGTTGATGTAGCTGCTTTAGACGCTCCGTTGCTACATGAGTATAAATTTGCGTGGTCGACAGGTCACTGTGGCCCAAAAGCATCTGCACGACACGTAAGTCTGCACCGTGGTTCAACAAATGAGTGGCAAAAGCGTGCCTTAACACGTGCGGCGACAGTCTTGCCGTATCGATACCGGCCAGCACCGCATAGTGTTTAATTCGGTGCCAAAAGGTCTGACGGGTCATTTTTTGACTGCGGTTGCTGGGGAAAACAATATCCAGTGACTGGCCGTTCATCAACCAAGGTCTGCCGTGCTCTAGATAGTTTTCCAGCCAATAGACAGCCTCTTCTCCCAACGGCACCAGCCGCTCCTTGTCACCCTTACCAATAACCCGCACCACGCCTTGGCGCAAACTAATATCGCTCAATGTCAGCCCCACCAGCTCGGAGACGCGTAGCCCGGTAGCATACAGCAGCTCGAGCATAGACTTATCTCGTAACTCTAGAGGAATATCTGTACTTGGGGCCGCGAGCAGCGATTCAACCTGCGCTTCACTGAGGTCTTTAGGCAACCGCTGTGGCAGTTTGGGCGACGAGAGCAGCGCCGTTGGGTCATCGTCACGCAGTGACTCGCGGTTCAAATATTGAAAGAAACGCCGCATCGCACTCAGCAACCGCGCAGAGCTGGTCGCCTTATAGCCGCCCTCGACCCGCTCGGCAAGGAAGGATTGCAGCTCAAGCGCCTGTACCTGAAGCAGGTCTGTCTCATGATGGTCCATCCACATCAGCAGCGACTTCAGGTCTAGGCGATAGGATGCCAGCGTGTTTTCGGCGAGGTTTCTTTCAAGCCACAGCGCATCGAGAAACTGTTCGACCAGCATGTGGGCATCGTCTGGTTTAGGCACATTCTCTCCTTTGTCCTGTTTCCAGGGTTGGCCGAGGGTGAAGGTAATACCCGCGCATTATGCCTTAATTTGGCACAAATCTGGTACACTGACCGCCATTCATTGATCGACTAAGTACGGCAGCAAGCATAATGAAGATTGGTCTTTTCTATGGTTCAAGCACCTGTTACACCGAGATGGCGGCTGAAAAAATCCGCGAAATCCTGGGTGAAGACTTGGTGGATCTGCACAACTTAAAGGATGTCGACCCTGCTAAAATGGAGGAGTACGACATTTTGATTCTGGGTATCCCCACCTGGGACTTCGGTGAAATTCAGGAAGACTGGGAAGCAGTATGGGAGAGGCTTTCGACCCTCAACCTGCGTGGAAAAATCGTTGCCATGTATGGTATGGGCGATCAACTGGGATACGGTGAATGGTTCCTGGATGCACTAGGCATGTTGTATGACCGCCTCTTGCCGCTTGGCGTACAGTTCATCGGATTTTGGCCAATCGAAGGCTTTGAGTTCACCAGCCCAAAACCGCTTAGTGCAGACGGTAAGCACTTTGTGGGCCTGGCGCTGGACGAAGTCAATCAGTTCGAGCTAAGCGAAGACCGCCTGCAAGAGTGGTGCGACCAGATTCTACTCGAGATGGACGCCCTGCTCTAAGCGTTCACGCAGGGTCTGCCCTCCGCCTTGTTACTCAGTAATTAGAGCGGAGGGTGATTTTTGACCGGTGTCGCATCGCGTTTTCCGGTAAGCAACACCTGCCTCAGATTACGCCACTCTTCCTCACTCATGCTGTCTGAAGCCAGCCAAAGCTTATTTTTTTTACCACGAAGCGCCTTAAACCAGCCACGCGGCGTGTGTTCTCTCTTGAGCGATAACAAAATACCACTGTCGATCATCCAAACCGGCTGTTTTATTTTCCACTCCTGCTTGCGCCATAGGAGTCTGTCCTGCGCCAGCAGGCTGATTTCGCCGTGACGTGCGCTGATACGACGCTGACTACGTATCGCCTGAGATACCACAATAACCAGTAAAACCAGCCAGATAACCCAATCTTCAGGCGGCCAGGGCGTAAGTAAGATCGCTAAAATTAGAATGCCATGAACTGCCAACGAGAAAAGCTGGCTACGCCACGACACCCTTAAATCACATTGCCACAGGGCCACGGTCTTTATTTCGCGTTTGAATCAGGTTAACCATACGCTTCAACTCCACATCGTCCGGCTCACCGTAATTCATTAACCAGTTAAACAAGTCGGGGTCGTCGCACTCCAGCAAGCGGGCAAATTGCTGTTTGTCTTCATCGCTCAGGGTATCGAACTCATAATTAAAGAACGGCATGATAGCCATATCGAGTTCTTTCATGCCGCGGCGGCAGGCCCAGTGGATGCGTGATTTGTTATTTATATCCATGGTGCTGATATCCATATAAAGGCTCTTTTTAACGGAATGGCTCATCATCGACGTAACTGTACTGAGGCGTTCATTTTTATCATTCAGCCTTGATTCTACCAGCCCAGTCTGTTCTCGCGTAACTATTCAGTGTAAGGATGTCACACGATGTTCATTTTTGGGTAACGTGCCGCAAAATAGCAGGTCGTGATGGTAACGACTAAGCAATCGATGCGAGACGTACCGTAAACAGTATCAATAAGTGTTTTCAAAGCGGGCCAGCTCTTTTACCATGCCTGTATACCTCCCTAAATCAGCAGCACAGGATTAGGAAATATCATGGCGTACAAGTATCCGTTCCCCCCGCAGAAACCTGCATCTTCATCGCATCTTCCACTGACTATTATGTCGTTGGAAGACTGGGCGCTGGTCACTGTGACCGGTGCTGACACGCTCAAATACCTGCAGGGTCAGGTCACTACCGACGTTGAGAAACTCGCGCCCGACTGCCACGTGCTTTGCGCGCACTGCGATGCCAAAGGCAAGATGTGGAGCAACATGCGTCTGTTCAAGCGCGGCGACGGCATGGCGTTTATTGAACGTCGCAACCTGCGCGACAACCAGATGCACGAAATGAAGAAGTATGCGGTGTTCTCAAAAATCACCTTCACCGCAGACGACGACGTCGTGCTGCTTGGCGTGGCCGGTTTTCAGGCCAGCGCGGCGCTGAAGAGTATTTTCTCAACGCTGCCGGATGCCACTAATCAGGTTGTTCAACAGGACGAATCGACTCTGTTGCACTTTGCCCTGCCTGCCGAGCGTTATCTGATTGTGACCAGCCCCGAGAAAGCACAGCAGATTACACAAGAAATTGGCGAACAGGCGCAGTTAAACGACAGCCAACAGTGGCTGGCGCTAGATATTGAAGCGGGTTTTCCGGTGATCGATACCGTTAACAGCGTGCAGTTTATCCCGCAGGCCACCAATATTCAGGCACTGGAAGGCATCAGCTTTACCAAAGGCTGCTATGCCGGTCAGGAGATGGTAGCACGTGCGAAATATCGCGGTGCCAACAAGCGCGCCCTTTATTGGCTGGCGGGCAAGTCAAGCAAAGTGCCTGCAGCGGGCGATGACCTTGAACTGCAACTGGGTGAAAACTGGCGTCGTACCGGCACCGTGCTGGCGGCCGTTCAGTTGGGAGATGGCTCAGTGTGGGTTCAGGCGGTGCTGAACAATGATTTGAATACCGACAACCTGCTTCGTGTGCGTGATGAAGCCGCAAGCTCTCTGCGCATTCAGCCGCTGCCTTATTCGTTGGAAGAAGAGAAGTAAGCAACACCGACCACTGACTACAATGAGTTTGAACATTGTGGTACTCCGACCCCCGCAGACAGAATAGAAAACGCCTTCTGCGGGGGTAATTAATTACCTCTACACAGGTTATTTACAGGGTGCGTGCATGTCCTTCGCGCCCATCTCACGCCAGACCCCGAATATACCGTCAGAACCCGGTGTATTCCCCACCGTCCACCAGCCGTTAAACCACTCTTTGCCCTGATAAGAGACTTTCACACAGGGTTTAGGATAGGTTTTTGAGCGATCCCACGCGGGTACTGTGCTGGTGACTTCGGGCTGTTGCGTCATGCTCACTGCACGAGTGGCATAGGCTCCCTTAACATCCGTTACCGTGACTTCAAAACTATAAAGGGTTTTTTGGCTCACGGCTGAAAGCTGCGCAGTTGACTGCAATTTATTAGGTGAAACGAGGGACACGGTCGGTCCTGCAACCTGCTTCCATCGGTAGATTAACTTTTCACCCTCTGGGTCATAACTGCCTGAAGCACTGAGGGTAATTTTCCCCGCACCCGTAAGGCTTGTCGGATTAACAGAGGCATGGGCAACAGGAAGTAAATTATCTGGCTCGCCCACGACGGCTTTTTCGACTTTCAAAACGAAATCATCAAAATGGACGTCTGACATTTCTCCGCTTTTTTTAGTAGCCTGAACCTGCACGGCTAACGTTGCGCTGTCCGCAGGCAACGCCATGACAATATGATTGTCTAACCACTTATTTTGAATACTTTGTGTATCAACCGCTTTTGTTTGCAGCGTACCGCCCTGCTTGTCGCGAGCAATAAGGCTTACCGTGCCGAAATCACCGTCTCCCCAGCTGTTACTTTTAAAGCTCAGTGTGGCCGTTGACTCTCCCTGGCTTACCGTTGCATTATCCAGGCGAATACTTTGGGTCATTTGGTCCTGGCGTGCATAATCTGCGGCACTGTCACTTAGGCGGGCGGTAAAGAAATAACCCCCCTGCGCAGGCTTGATTCCGTCCTGGGTTTTGACTACACGAAATTGCCCTTGATCAAGATGCCAATGTGATAGATCGCCGCTTTCAGCACTCGCATTTTGCAGTTTTGCCGAAAGCGGTTTTTCAACGCCTTGCGAAAGATCATAACGAATGTCGTTGTCTCTATTTTCCCAGATTGGAACGTTTAGCTTTTTAAGCTCGAGTGCGCTAAGGCTTTTCTTCGTCTGTTGGGTGATCGGCAGGCCCCATTTATCGAAGAAAGGCGTCAGGTCGTAGCCAGAAAGGCGGCTGGTTTCCAGAATAAAGCGCTGAACTTTTTCATCTGAGTTAGCAGGTTGCTGCTTTTGCGGTATTTCACGGTAAACCTTGCCAAGTCGGGCATAAAAATCACTGCCAAAGGTCAGATCAAGCTGCCAGAGCATCGCGACTTTGGTGAACAGGCTATCGAGATTGTGATAATCGCGTTTGGATTGATTCAGATAGGGGAAGACATCCTCATCCCAAAATCTGCCATATTCCAGCCTTGAGCCCATGCCCATTTCACGCTGGACGTAAAGTGAGGTCAAATTCACCACCACTTCGGTCATGTTGCCGCCCCCCGCCGACGTTCCCCAATCCATCGGGATCATCTGGAACTGATGTCCCAGTTCATGCCAGCCCCCCCAGCCTTCTTCGCTGGTCAGGAGTTTATTATCAACAACGTCTCCTATTGCGTCCTCGGTACAGGCTTGCATCCGCCACGAGCCCGAATTCATATACCCCCCGCAGTTGTTATTATTAGCCACGCCGGGCAAAGATATGCCGTCTAACCAGTGAAAGCGGTGACGAATACGCTGGTGCGGGCTGTTTGTATTTTCGTCGATCAAACCGTACTGATTTTCAGCAAACGTAACAATTTTGTCCCAATTTTTAAGCATCTCCTCAGGGCCTTTTGAGCCAATATATTTCACGGCTTTAGCGCGGCGCAAAGTGATCATCATTCGCTTACTGACTAATTCGACATAGGGAATATCGTTAAATTGACTCAGCATCTGCTGATAGTCTTGGGCGCTGTGCTGATTCAAAACAAAACGAGCAAAGGGTTTTGCACCTGAGCGGATGTTTATCTTGATATCACCGGTAATTGGAGCGTGATAATTAGCGATATAGATGATGCCGCTTTTTTCCGAAACGAGGGTATTGTCACCCTGTTTCAGCGCCTTTTTGAATGCGTGCTTATAGTGAGTGGTTCTGTCATCAGGTGTAGTAACAAAAAACGCCAAAGCAGGTGTTAGACTCCCCCCTTGATGGTTGACATTAATCTCCACGGTCTCGCCTTTTTCCACCCAGAAACCAGTGGATTGCAAAGGCGTTTGATCATGCCAGCGGTACTGTTTTTCGACCATGTTCGGTTCGCCAGGTTGGTCTAAAACAAATTGACGAGGAGATTCGACTGAGCCGCGCATCTGCGAGAGTGAGGATGAAGATTCTGCAGGCGTATTTGCAGCGACCGTGGCTGGGTAGAGACAAAATAACGAAACAGCCAGCGTCGAGTATTTGAATAAGGTCCGTTTAGACATAACTTCCTCTTTTATATTTATATTTTGAAATATATGGACACAAATATAAACGAGGTGATGTTCAGAACATTCCTGATTGAGCAGAGAATAATAGTTTAAAAATAGAGAAAGTTACCTACAAAGCACATGAGGCTCTGTAGGTAATCATCAGAAGGGATGTTTATCTAACGTACCTGTTTTATCTAACGTAATAGTAGATAGCCAGAAAGTGGCAGAAACATCCACCAAGCACAAAGCCGTGCCAGATTGCATGCCCAAATCGAATACGCTTCGAGGCATAAAAAATCACCCCCAGCGTGTAAATAATGCCCCCCGCAGCCAGCAGAATAACGCCGCCGTGAGAAAGCTTCATCGCCAGCTGATAAATCACAATCAGCGACAGCCAGCCCATGGTCAGGTAAATAACCAAAGACAACACTTCAAATCGGTGGGCAAATGCCAGCTTGAACACCACGCCGAAAGCGGCAATCGACCAGATAACGACCATTAATCCGTTTGCCAGCGGTGAATCCAAGCCCACCAGCAGGAACGGCGTGTAGGTGCCGGCGATCAGTAAATAAATGGCGCAATGGTCAAGTTTTTTAAGCCAATACTTGGCTTTTTCATGCGGGATCGCGTGATAAAGCGTGGATGCCAAAAACAGCAGGATCATGCTTCCGCCATAAAGGCTGTAGCTGGTAATAGCCATGGCGCCCGCATTGGCACCCACCGCCTGTACCAGTAAAAGCACAAGACCCACTATGCCAAAAACTACACCAACGCCGTGACTGAGGCTATTAGCAATTTCTTCCGCCCACGGATATCCCGGTGGTGATACTTTAACCATACGTTGAGACCCTCGAGACCAGAAAATACACAATTTAACTGCAACCGCACTGTATATGAGATCAATTCCAGTGTACACGTGTAAGCTTAAATATTGTATAAAGCGATGTAACGAGGGCTCAGCCATCTTTACAATCCACGGGATACTCATGCGATTCCCGGTTAAAAATTTTTAATGAATCGTGGCTTAGAACATGATTTTTTTGCCTTTTAGCCGTATCGTACTCAATACAATGCATTCAAAATGCAGGGTTAAAGGATTTTTCTGAAACAGCCGTCTCTAAATGACTAAGGTGTAATTATGTCCGTAGCCTCTCCGGCACTTAATTTCGGCCCGATGACCGAAGTTTTTCAATTTCTTATGGAAATCGATAAATTGAAAAGCGTGCAACGCCGTACCAAAGTGTTAGGTACACAGCGTCAGGAAAATTCGGCGGAGCACAGCTGGCATTTCGCCGTTGCGGCTATGAGCCTTGCGCCCTTCGCGGAAAAAGATGTCGATATCCAAAAAGTGATCCGCATGGCGCTGCTGCACGATATCGTCGAGATTGATGCGGGTGACGTACTGGTCTATGACCTGGCGGCACGCGAAGCCGTCCACTCAAAAGAAGTTGAAGCCGCTAATCGCCTGTTCGGCATGCTGCCCTCACCGCTGAATCAGCAGTTTCTGGCGCTGTGGAATGAGTACGAGGCGGGTGAAACGCCAGAAGCTCGCTTTGCGCTAGTCATCGATCGTGTTCTGCCGGTGGTGATGAATCTTAATAATAAGGGCCAGAGTTGGGTGGAGAACAACATTCGCCTGGAGCAGGTGCTTTCGCGCAATGCATTTATCAGCGAAGTGAATCCACTGCTTTGGGAACACCTGCTGGTGCATCTGAACAACGCCCACGAACAGGGCTGGCTGAAGTAGTTTTTTATGAGTCATAACCCTCCCGGACTGTAAAAATTCTGGGAGGGTTAATGATTTTTATTTAGGCAGACTCAGCGCGGTCTGCTCATTGTAAGGTTTCATGATTCCGTCAGCCTGCTTCTGCGCCTCGGCTGCTGCCGCTTCCGGCGTCAGTTTGGCATCGTTCATCAGAGCACCCAGCTGGTTTTCCATCGCCTGACGCACGGCAACAGTTTCATAGGTAGCATACCACGGCATCGCATACTTAAGCTGTTGCAGGGCAACTGCAGCCCGCGAATCTTTGGCAATATAGTCCTTCATCTCTGGCGTATCGTAAGACGCGATACGTGGTGAGAAGTAGCCGGTGAATCGACTCCAGCTGCCGTTCACTTTCGGGCTGACCAGATACTGCAGGAAGGTGTAGGCTGCTTTTTTCTGCGCGTCAGAAATGCCCTTGAAGCTGACCAGACTCGCTCCGCCGATAGTCACCGCATTGCGCACTTCCTTCGGCATCATCGCCACGCCTAGCTCGAAGTCTTTGGTATTTTCCCGCATAAAACCCAGCGCGCCGGTACTGAGCATGGTCATACCCAGTTTGCCTGAGAAAAACGCCGCACTGATTTGTTTCGAATTCAACACGCCTTCCGGCATCACTTTGTCGCGATACACCAAATTCTGCCAGAAACGCAGCGCGCCAATGGTCGAAGGCTGGTTGTAATATACTTCGCCCGGATAGTCGGCGTTGTAGTAATTACCGCCGTTGGCGCGAGTCAGTGCAGAAAGTATCCAGGCGCCGTAGTCATCATTGGTTGACGGCAGCATAACGCCCCACTGCCCTTTGGCCTGGTCGGTGAGTTTTTTGGCATCGGCCAGCAGTTCGGCCCAGTCGGCCGGTGGATGATCAATACCGGCCTTCTTGAACATGTCTTTGTTGTAATACAGAATCGGTGTCGAATTGTGGAACGGGATAGCGTAAGTCACGCCGTTAACTTGAGCATTTTGGCGCATCGCGGGCCAGAAGTTTTGAGTCAGGAACGGCGTCGCCTTTTCATTGCCGTATTGGAACAGTTCGTCCATCGGCAAAATTTCATTTTTAATCGCCAGATCGGCGGTAAAGTTGGCTGACATAATCACCAGCGCCGGTGGCTCGCCCGATTTTGCCGCAGCCTCGGCCTTCACCTTAGTAGTGTCGTAGTTGCCGGTGAAAATGCCGCGCACTTCCACGTCATTCTGCGACTGGTTGAACTCTTTAATGACCCGCGTCATTTCCATCGTCAGTTTGCCATCGACCGGCGCGGGGAACATAAAATCAATACTCTGCTTGGCTGATACGCCGCCGGCGGTCATCATCGTGACCGCCAAGGTGAGCGCCTTAATATTACGCATGCTGCATCTCCCGGTGTAAATTTAGCTGGTTTTGGCCTGAAAAAAGGTGAATGTCCTGCAAAGAAAAACTCAACGTAACCTGTTGATTAGCCTGTGGTGCATTGCCACGGTTTTCTCTCAGGTAACGCAGTGCGCCGAGCGAGGTTTGGGCATGATTGAGATAGTCCGCTCCCAGCAGTTCGCAGTAAGTCAGTGACGCGGTAAGCATAATTCGCCCGCTATCGTCGCCACTGCGTGGAGTAAAGCGGGCATCGTCTTCGATATGCTCGGGTCTGATGCCAAGATAAACCTCGGTCAACTGGCGTGCGTGGGCGGTATCGGGCAGGTGAACGGCCTGGTTATCGACCATCACCACGCCATCGCGGCAAGGCAGTTTGAAAATGTTCATCGCCGGTGTGCCAATAAATCCGGCAACGAACAGATTGGCCGGATGAGCGTACAGCGTTTGCGGCGCACCGATTTGCTGTAAATGACCGCCGTTAAGCACCGCAATGCGGTCAGCCATGGTCATGGCTTCCATCTGGTCGTGGGTCACGTAAACGGTGCTGGTTTTCAGCTGCTGGTGCAGTGTCATGATACCGTCGCGCACTTCGGTTCTCAGTCGTGCATCCAGATTCGACAGCGGTTCATCCATCAAAAAAAGTTTAGGGTCACGCACAATAGCCCGCGCCATCGCCACGCGCTGGCGCTGGCCGCCGGAAAGCTTGCCCGGCTTGCGGCCCAGCAGTTCACCTAACTGCAGCAGATCTGCCACTCTGTCTACCCGCGCCCGATGCTGCGACTTGGGTTCATTACGCATACGCATGCCGAAAGTAATGTTCTGCTCAACGGTCATGTGCGGAAAAAGCGCGTAGTTCTGGAAGATCATCGAAAAATTACGCTCGCGTGGCTCAAGGTCGGTGATGTCGCTTCCGGCCTGCAAAATACGCCCTTCGCTGACCTGTTCGAGACCGGCCAGCAGGCGCAGCAGCGTACTTTTCCCACATCCTGAAGGCCCCACCAGCACCAGAAATTCGCCGTCGGCGATTTCCAGCGACAGGTTATTGACCGCCATACTGCCTTCAAACTGTTTACTGACGTTCTCCAGACGAATGCTCGACATTATTTTTCATCCACCGGGCAACTGATATTGGCATCGTAAAGATACGGTCCCGGATACTGCGACAGCGGGTGTAAATAGCTGACCAAGCCAGTTTTATCCACCAGGCGATGCATCAGACAGGCGGCAGGTTCAAGGTTATAAAACGGTGCCGGATTCTCATGATAGTAAGGCACCTGATGCACCGTGCCCGGAATGGTAGTGATGATCGCCTGACGATATTGGGTGAAAATCAGCCGGTGGGTGTGACCACAGAAAACGCGACACAGCGACGGGAAACGTTCGATCAGCGCCAGCAGCTGGTCGCCGTTTTCACAGGCGATGCTGTCCATCTGCGCCGAGCCAAGCTTCATCGGCGGATGATGCATAAACACCGCCGTCGGTTTATCGCCGCCCTGCTCCAGCTGTGCCTCAAGCCAAGACAGCGTTTGTGGCGTTAACCACCCCTTTGATTCACCCGCCAGGCTGGAGTCGATAAACAGCAGGCGCATGTCGAAATCATCGACCGCATAGTGCATGTTTTGCGGATCCGTCCCCAACTGCGGGCACAGTGGCCCCATGGCTTCTAAAAACTGCGCTTTGTCATCGTGATTGCCCGGAATGATGTACAGCGGGTAACGCAGATTTCCCAGCGTATGGCGGGCAACCTGGTATTCGCTGGCCAGACCGCAGTTAACGATGTCACCGGTAATAACAACCGCATCCGGGCGTTCTTCCAGCGCATTGAGCTGGCTGACCACTTCAGCATTGCAGGCATTGACGTCGATAAAGTCATACAGTTTGCGGCCGTGGCTGCGAAAATGCATGTCGGAAATTTGAGCTAAAAACATGGAAACTCCTTATTTAATGCCTGAAAAACCGAAGCTTTTAAGGAACTGTTTCTGAAAAAGAACAAACGCCAGCATCAGCGGGAAGCACACCATCAACGTGCCTGCGGTAATTAATCCCCACTGCCCGCCCGACTCGGCGCCCATGGCAAACGACACCAGACCTACGGTCAGTACTTGTTTGTCGGGATCGTTAAGCACCATCAGCGGCCATAAATATTCGTTCCAGTGATAGGTGATACTGACGGTGGCGAACGCTAAAATAGCGGGCCACGACATCGGAATAAGTACGCGGAACACCACCTGCCACCAACGACAGCCCTCCATTAACGCCGCCTCTTCAATTTCACGCGGGATAGCCAGAAACGCCTGACGCATCAGGAACACGCCAAATGCCGACGCGAAATACGGCATCATGGTGCCGGTTAGCGTATTGAGCAGGCCTATCTGTTTAAGGATCATCATATTGGGCACCATCATGATGACCGGCATGATCATCAGTTGGATAAGCAGCAGGTAAAACAGCGCCTGCTTGCCGCGAAACTCGTGATAGGCAAACACGTAGCCTGCGGTGGTGATAGTGACCAGCTGAACCAAAAAAGTGCCGAAGGAGAAGAACAGCGTATTGGCATACAGCCTCAGCCAGTCGGCGCTTTCCCAGGCTTGCTTAAAGTTGTCGAAGGTCAGAGGAAAACGCGGCAGCATAGAGGCCATGTTGGGCGAGAAGCTGCTTTCGCTAAAGGCCGATGAGAGCATCCAGATAAAAGGCGTCAACCACAGCAGCGCCGCACAGCACAGCAAAATTGGCAATGTCATACGCGAAGTACGACGCAGCAGCAGTGAACCTCGGCGTGCACCGGTCTGACTGCCGACGGATTTTTTCAGCAACGGCTGAGGGGATGTTTCAACGCTCATGGTGGGCTCCTCTTTCCAAAACGCGCAGATTAAGAACCGAGAAGGCAAACAGCAGCAACAGAGTGATAAAAGTGGCGGCGGAGGCCTTGCCTAGGTCGTGCGTATCGTTAGCGAGGCTTTGAATGTAGTAAAGCAGCACTGTGGTCGCGTTATTCGGGCCACCCTGCGTCATCACCGCCACGTGGTCGATTTGGGTAATGGAATAAATCAGCGCAATGGTCACCACAAAGCTTATCGTCGGTCGCAGCAGCGGCAGTGTGATGTAAAAAAATACCTGCGTGCGCGACGCGCCTTCCATCAGCGCGGCTTCGCGGGCCGATGCGGGAATAGACTGCAATCCGGCCAAGAAAAACAGCATGTAGTAACCGGCAAATTTCCATACGCCAATCACGCTCAGTGCAATCAGCGCGCTGTTACTCATGCCGAGATAGTTGTTGTTCATCGGACCAAAAAATTTGGCAAGATAGTAGTCGAGCAGGCCCATTCCAGGCATAAAAATAAACAGCCACAGCGTTGCGGCACTGACCAGTGGAATGATCATTGGGAAGAAAAAGGCAGTGCGCAGCCAGCGATTGAGCGAGGTATTTTCCCATAAGGCCACCGCCAACAGCAGTGCCAGCACAATACCGGGGATCACTGTCATCAGAATGTAGGCGAGATTATTGAGCAGAGCGCGCCAAAAGACGGCGTCTTCAAACAGGCGCTGATAGTTTTGCAGGCCGACAAAAGGCGGGTTGGTGCTTGCCATACGGCTGTCGAACAGGCTGTCCATCGCCGAACGCAGCAGCGGGAAATAGGTAAAGGCAAACAGAAAGACCAGAGTCGGCAGTAAAATCAGGTAAGGGAAAATCTTGTGTCGCATCGCTATTTTTCCAGCGGGTCTTAATAGGATGCTTACCCTAGTCTTTCTGTATTTCAGTAAAATGTCAGTTATGTGATTGTTTATTACTCAAATGTTACTGAACAATCCGCTTGATTGCGGTTGACTGCCGCGCGAGCGCTTCCTCATAGGTTGGCATTGAAGAAGCCGCACCGGCTCTTTCTACGCAAACTGACGCATAGGCGGAGGCAAAGCTCGCCGCATCGACCAACGCGACGCCGCTGGCAAGCTGGGCAGCCAATGCGCCGTTGAAAGCATCGCCCGCGCCGGTGGTGTCTTTAGGCACGGCGGCGAAGGCAGCAACCAGCTGGGTCTGCCCAGCCACGGACAGCAGCGCACCCTGAGTGCCAAGCGTGATAATCAGCGCATTAATCCCTTTACCGTGCAGCACCCCCGCCGCCTGCTGGGCAGAAGAAACATCTTTCACTGTGATACCGGTCAGCAGGGTGCATTCGGTGGCATTTGGCGTCAGTAAGTCAACTTTTGCCAACAGCGCATCGGAAACCGGCTGGAAAGGGGCTGGGTTCAAAATGATGTAAGTGCCAGCTTCAGTCGCAATATCAATGACTTTCTCAATCGCTGGAAGATTGTTTTCCAACTGGGTGAGCAGAATATCAGCGGCGGCGATAGCGGGTCGGCATGACTCAATTTCATCCTGCGTGAAGGTCAAATTGGCGCCAGGATCAACGGCAATCATATTTTCTGCATCAACACCGGCGACGTAAATAAGCGCGTTGCCGGTGGGGAAATCGGCGGTAGAAAACAGCGTAACCGCGTCAAACCCGGCACTGTCGAGATGGCGACGGGCAAAAGTGCCAAAATCATCGCGCCCGACTTTACCGATGTAATGCACCCGTGCACCCGCACGCAGCGCCGCAACCGCCTGGTTGGCACCTTTGCCTCCCGCACCCATCATGCTGTTGTGTGCAATCAGCGATTCGCCGGGCTGCGGAAAGCGTGACATTCCCGCCACGATGTCCAGGTTGAAGGACCCTAATACGCAGACTTTGCCTTTTTTCATGCCTTTCTCCTTACTGGCATTTCCATGCCGGAACTCTGTGGTTCACAACGTTCAAAGTCGCGCTGTGCGGCCAGACAGGCACCACGGCAGCCGGTTTCATCCGTCACACCGCTTTGCACAATTCGCAGGCCGTTTGCCGGCTGTGGGCCACGCAGATGGCTGCGGATTTGCTGCTCAAGCCGCTCACTCGGGAACCCGGCCATGGCGAGAACGCCGCCGCCCAGCACCAGATATTGTGGGTCGAGAATGTTCATTTCGGTAGCAATCGTGCGCCCCAATCGGTCAACAAACGCCAATAATTCAGGATGTTTGCCGTGCACGGTAAACAGGTCGGCGAAGGCGGTATCTGCGGCGTGTTGGCGTTTCCATCCTGCCAACCAGTTGCCCGAGGTCAGCGTTTCAACGCAGCCCACTTTTCCGCACGGGCACAGCGCCGGATTACCCTCCAGAGGGATATGCCCCAACTCACCGGCCGCGCCGTGTGCGCCGTGATAAAAGTCCTGATTAAGCCACAAACTGTTGCCCAGACCGGTGCCTAAATATACGCCAACCGCCACGTCAGGCAAGGTGCCAAGACGAGTTAAGTCCCACCACATCAGGTGGTTAACATCTTTGTCCATCACCACCGGCAGACCCAGTCTCGCCGATAGCAATCGCGCTACCGGCTGGTCGTCCAGCGCCGGAATAAACGGCAGCGACAGCACGGTTTGGCGGTCACGCGAGAGAATTCCCGGCAGACCCAGCATCACTCTGACCACCTGTCTGGCGTGGCCTGCCTGCTGTAAATAGTGGCTAATAAGCTGCTGTAGCCCGTCGAGCGGGTCACTCAGGCCAGCCCACGACTGGGTCGCCACTTTTTTGTATCCGTGAAACTTTTTATTGCCGTCCATCAGCATCAAACGGGTGTTGGTGCCGCCAATATCTACGCCGAGAAAACAGTGCATACGGCTCTCCTGCCCTTAGGCTGCCTGACGTGCCTGACGCATCTGATCGAGCATTTTGTCCCACGCCTTATCCAGATCTTTATCTAGATTGAATAGACCGGAGGTGCCCACAATTAACACTTCTGCCCCCGCGCCCATCAGATCCTGATAAGTACGC
Source organism: Rouxiella sp. S1S-2 (assembly GCF_009208105.1). NCBI lineage: Bacteria > Pseudomonadati > Pseudomonadota > Gammaproteobacteria > Enterobacterales > Yersiniaceae > Rouxiella > Rouxiella sp. S1S-2. Next base: position 1,061,143 of record NZ_WFKL01000001.1, on the reverse strand, counting down.
TCGTTGCAGGATCCATCAATCTCGATCAAATACTTATAGCCGTGCTGTTGTTTCAAATCGCGCAGCTGGCTGACTTTGTTGAGCATTTCAGGAATAAATGGCTGACCGGCATAGCCCGGATCCACTGTCATGATGGTGATTTTATCCAGCAAGTGAATATAGTGCTGAATGAACTCAACCGGCGTGGCCGGGTTAAGCACAATGCCTACTTTCTTACCGAATGAGCGGATCTGATTGATCACGCGGAAGGCATCACGGTTGATGGTTTCGGCATGAGGACAGATATAGTCGGCACCGGCCTTAGCGATCGCCTCGATAAAATCGGTAGGATTTTCAACCATCATATGAACGTCGAGCAGCAACTGAGTGTGTGGGCGGATCTGCTCGATAAAGAACGGCGACAGAGTGATATTTTTCACATAATGTCCGTCCATAATATCGATATGCAGCATGTCGGCACGGCGATTGAGCACAGAAAGCTGCTCTTTGATATCAAACAGGCTCATACACATTAATGAAGGCGAAATTTTGTATTCCATAGCGTTTTCCTAAGGGCCCCAGAGGCCGAGGTTCAAGATAAGTGTCGGTATTGATGCGTTTTCAATCATGCTCAGAGCTGAGCAGCACGCGCCTTGGCGGCACTGCGCCGGCTGGCTCGCTGCTGGAGATAGCGGGTGCGGAAGAATTTCACCGCCAGCACCACAATCAGCACCACGCCCCACATCGCCAGGCTAAAGTGCGGGCTGACATTGAGCAGATTGAGCCCGGTGGCAATCACCTGTAGAACAATCAGCGACAGCACCACGCCGCTGACCTTGCCGAAGCCGCCAAACGGGTCGGTTCCGCCGAGAATGATCGCCAGCACGGTCAGCAGTAAATAAGAGTCGCCGTAGCCCATGCGTGCCGAGTTAAACCGCGCCATCATCACCAGACCGGCAATCACGCACAGCATGCTCGAGAGCACGTAGATGGCGATTAACACGCGGTGGGTGTTCACGCCGCTGAAATGGGTGGCATTAATGTTGCTGCCGCTCATGTAGATGTATTTCCCCAAACGAGTGCGCTCAAGGAATACCGAGATAACTACCGCAGTGGCGAGGAAAATAATCAGCGGTACCGGCACGCCAAACACGGTTTCTGCGCCGATAAAGCGCACGATGTCCGGCATTCCGCTCAGCGCCGCACCGCGTGAAAGATAGATACCAATCCCGTTAACCATCGTCATGGTGGCCAGCGTCACCAGAATCGGATGCGCGCCGATATAGGCCACCAGTGCGCCAGTCAGCATGCCAATCACCAGTGCCAAAACCATCGCGCCGACCAAGGCAATCGTCAGCCAAACGGCCTGCATCAGCATGCTGGCATCCGGCGGCAGATAAGTCATAAACACCCAGGCCATCAGCAGGCTGGTGAGGTTCGCGGTGGCGATAATGCACAGGTTTAAACCCCCACTGAGGATAGGAATAAACATCGCCAGCGTCAGTAGGCCCAGTTCAGGCAGTTGGAAGGCCACGCTCATGAAGGTCGCGTCACTAAAAAAGCGGCCCGGCATGGCGATACTGAAACCCACCACCACCAGAACCAGCAACAACATCAGCCCTTTATTGGTCGCATCAACTTTGAAACGCGGAAGCTGAGGCGCTTTACTGCCCGTTTTTTCTTTCATTAACAGACTCTTTGATTTAGCAAACATGGCGGCATTCCTTAAATATCAGCAAAGACGGGGACCAGAAAAAACGGACATCAGGCAAAGCCAACGTCGGTTTCTTTGCGTTTTTTGTAATGCGTAATCGTAATAGCCACCACAATGACCCCGCCGATCACCACGTTCATAAAGTAATTAGAGACACCAATAAGATTCAGGCCGTTTTTCAGAATGCCAATCAGGAACACGCCCATCAGCGTGCCGACGACACTTCCTTTACCGCCGTTAAGGCTTGCGCCACCCAGCACTGCCGCCGCCAGTACGTCAAGCTCGCCGCCAACCAGCGCATTGGGCACCACTTCCCCGACGCGATAGACCTGCACCAACCCGCCTACCGCCGCCATCGCCCCTAAATACCCATAGGCAAACAGATGGAGCAGGCCAACGCGAATACCGATACGGCGTGCCGATTCCTGATCCCCGCCCACCGCAAACAGCTGGCGTCCGAGGTGCGTTTTATTGAGCAATACCCAGGTCAGTGCGGCCACCAGCAGCATCACCACAATCGGTAGGCCAATCTGGTAATGTTCTGCCCCCACGCTAAACGGCAACACTTTGAGCGGCGTCACCAGCCAGTCAGGCAGGTCATAAAGGCTGGTGCCCTTGGTGAGCCACATCAGCATGCCAAACAGCAGCGACTGCATGCTGATGGTCACAATGATAGAAACGATACGCAGGCAGTAAATCAGCACCGCATTCACCATGCCCAGCGCGGTGCCAATCGCCACCGCCAGCACAATGCTCCCGAGCGGATTGCTCATGCCGTAGCTGATGGCGAGCGTCGCGATGATGTACTGCACTACCGAAGCGACAGCGGCGAAGGAGATATCGATACCGCCGGTGACCAACACCACGAACAGGCCGAGAGCGAAAATACCGCTCACCGCGTAGCTTTCGCTGAGGTCCAACAGATTGCGCAGCGTTAAAAACTGGTTGCTGAGCACGGAAAAAATCACCACCAACGCCAGCAATACCCAGGCCAGATAACCTTCGTTACTGGACGGTTTAAATCGTTTTAAATTAAGCATTCACCGCCTCCGCAAGCTGCTGCTGAGTTATTCCGCGAGGGAAATATTCGCCCATCACCGTGCCTTCACTAAAATGCAGCACACGATCGCAGTTGAAATACACTTCTGGCACTTCGTCAGAAATCAGCAAGATAGAGATCCCTTCCGCCGCCAGCTGATGGATCAACTGGTAAATACTGGCTTTGGCCCCCACGTCGACGCCCACGGTTGGCGAGTCGAGGATCAGGATCTTCGGCTGCGTCAGTACCCATTTGGCGAGCACGATCTTTTGCTGATTACCGCCGGAAAGCGTGGAGATCGCCTGATCCGGATCGGCCACTTTGACGCCGAGTTTTTCGATCCACTGGTAGACGATTTTGTTTTTGCGGTATTCATCGATCAGATGAAAACGACTGCGTAGCTGATCCATAATGGCCAACACAGTGTTGTCCCCCACCGACTGCTGCTGCACCAGCCCTAGCGTCAGCCGATCTTCCGAGACGTAACCAATACCGGATTTAATCGCATCCTCATGACCGCGAAAACGTACAGGTTTGCTGTCGAGATAGATTTTTCCGCTGTCAGGCTTGGTCATGCCAAACAGACTCAGCGCCAGCTCGGTGCGCCCTGAACCAAGAAGCCCGCACAGGCCGAGCACTTCGCCCTGATACAGTTTGAGATTGACGTTGTGATACTGATCAGCACGGCTGAGATTATCGAGCTCGAGCATGATGCGTTCGTCATGCTGGTTAGCCGCCTTCAGCGCGTAGTTGAGTTTCAGACCGGTCATCAGCTCGGTCAGTCGTTCACTGCTGACCTCAGACGCCGGGAAGGTGCCCACTTTTTGCCCGTCGCGGATAACCGTTACGCTGTCCGAAATTTCAAGCACTTCATCAAGACGATGACTAACGAACACCACGCTAATCCCTTTCGCTTTCAGGTAATGCACGGTGCGCAGCAGTTGATTCACTTCGGTGCGAGTCAGCGAGGCAGTTGGCTCATCCATAATCACCAAACGTGCATCGGCCACCAGCGCACGGCAAATGGCGACCTGCTGGCGTTGAGCAATCGGCAGCGCGGACACTTTGCTGTCCAGGTCCAGCGTGAAGTTCAGCTCGTCGAGAATGCGCTGTGCGGTTTGGCGCAGACGGCCCGGACGATACCAGCCGAGCAGGCCATGCAGGTTGTGTTCAAAAGCAATATTTTCGGCGACGGTCAGGTTCGGGAACAGCGACAGGTCCTGGTAAATCACCTGAATACCAAAGCTGCGCGCCTGATCCGGCGTCAGTCGGCTAAAGGTCTTGTCGCCGAGTGAAATTTTGCAGCCATTATCGGGCTGGTAGACCCCCGAGATAACCTTGATGAGCGTGCTTTTTCCGCAGCCGTTGGTGCCGGCCAGACAGTGCACTTCGCCCGGCATCAGCCGCAGAGAAATATTGTTCAACGCACGCTGTCCGCCGAAGGTCACTGAAAGATTTTCGACGTCGATTAACGGACGAACGTCTTCAGCGCCTGAGGTGTCATGTTGGAAAATCTCGGAGATCGCCATAATTACAGCCCCATTTTGACCAGTTTCGGCAGATTTTCTTTGTCGAGACTTTCGGTACGATTACCCACAATGGTGTGAGTCGTTTCATCGACCTTCACCTTGCCCATACCTTCAATGTCCATGCCGTCGGTGATTTTCTCGCCTTTAGAGATCATGCCAGCGATACGAACAAAGATTTCACCCGCGACCATTGGGTTCCAAATGTAGCCGCCGGAGATGGCACCGCTTTTAACCAGTGAAGAACCCTGACCCGGACTGAATGGCCCAAATACGCAGATATCACCGGCTTTACCGCGGTTAAGCACCGCACGGCCCGCGCCAATAGGACCCTGTGAACCAATCGCCAGAATGCCTTTCAGATCGGGATATTTAGACATCAGATCGTTAGTGGTGCGGATGGTGTCATCCAGAGATTCAGCGACGCCAAAACGGTCACCCACCTGATGCATATTCGGGTAATGTTCCTTCTGATATTTCACGGCGGCATCGGCCCAGGTTTTGTGCACCGGTACCGTCAGGCTGCCGACATAGATGGCGTAGCTGCCGGTTTCTTTCATACATTTCGCCAGCGCAATCATGTGGTTAATGCCGTGCTGCTGCGCATCAACCATTTCAAAATCCCAGTCAGCGTATTTCTGATCCGGTGATTCATGGGTGATGACTTTGATACCGGCGTCACGCGCGCGTTTAAGCACCGGCTCAAGCACCTTGGCGTCGTTTGGCACCACGCCAATGATGTCGACTTTCTGGGCAATCAAGTCTTCAATCGCGCGCACTTGCAGCGCCGGGTCAGCGCCGGTTGGGCCGACCTGCCAGGCATCAATGCCCTCTTTCGCCGCTTCCTGTTTAATGCCGACTTCCATGGCGTTGAACCATGGATTACCGCCCACTTTAACCACGACCCCCATGCGAATTTTGTCGGCCGCGTGCGCCGAAATAGAGAGGAAAGCGGCTGCAAACAGGCAGGCAAGTACAGTTTTCTTCATGTTTTTTTACTCCACAAATTGTCAGTTTTTTACCGCAGTCAGTGGCTCACCACGGCTGTTATTGTTGTTGTGACTTATAGGTAAGATGTTTTTGGTTTAAACAGGAGATGAGTCTCCCCGGTGTGTCTTGACGCTAACTTGCTTGTTTCTAACCGGGGCAACCTCAATCACATTGACGTTGCTCCAGGCCAATTCCTGACGGAATTCGTCGTCCTCCAGCGAATCGGTGATCAGCGTATCTATTTCCCGATAGTGGCAAATGCGAGCAAAGGATCGGCGACCAAACTTGCTGGAATCGGCCAGCAGAACTTTGTGTTCCGACGACAGCAACATTTGCTGTTTTAGCCGGGCATGGTGCTCGTTGCTCTCGCGGATCCCACCTTCATGGCTAATGCCGTGACAGGAGAAAAACAGCTTGTTAATCACGAACTCTTTTAAGATTTTCTCGGCCAATACACCGATGAAGTCTTCATATTTCGCCGAATATTCACCGCCCAACCCGATGGTTTTGACGTTGGCCTTGGCCGCCAGGGTCTGGATGATATGCAGCGAGTTAGTCAATACCACGAGCTGGATGTCGGGCAATTGCCGCGCTAAAAACCAGCTGGTCGAGCTACTGTCGAGCAGTAAACAGTCGCCGGGATTAATCAGCGCCAGTGCCCGTTTAGCAATGCGGGTTTTCTGGTCCGGCGCCTGGTTACTGCGTTCGCGAAATGATTCACCCTGCTCAATCTGCGCCGGCACATAGAGCTTTTCGCTTTCGTGCTGCTCGACAAATACCGCGCCTCCGTGGCTGCGCAACAACGCGCCGCGTTTCTCCAGCAGCGCGAGGTCACGGCGAGCCGTTTCCAGCGATATCTGGCACAGTGTGGCAACTTCCTGAACCAGCACCCGACCGCGTTGGCTAAGGATTTCGGTAATAAAGCGATGACGTTCAACAGGCAGCATTTTTTTCCCCTTCCCGATAGTGAATAAGATACGCAAGCGCAGGCTTTCTGAATGCGCGTTGCCTCATAACGGGCCACGCGGTCTTATCGCCGCGCTCGCCGTGTGATATTTGTCAAAAAAAAATGAGATAAGGTGAAATGGTAAATTCAAGATCTGTGGCGGGGCCTGCATTAAATCGCTTTCAAGGTTGCAAGTTGTCACGAGTGTTTCAGCAAACGGTCACAATTCCTCGGTTCAACAAGTGACCGAAAGTGACCGTTTGTGTTGGATTGCCCGAATTCGGTCATCCTGAAGGGGTTTTATTTGAATAAATAAAAAGCGACCGCTAAACGGTCGCTTACACAAGGGGTGACTGGAATATAACGAGGTCGGACTTTTATAGCGGTTTTTTGGCCGTCTCCTTGGCGGCAAACACGGCCAACAGAGTGATCAGCAACGTCAACGTGACGTAGCATGAAACCGCCAGCGTCGTGTTGTACTCTTTAAACAGCGTGGTAATAATCAGCGGTGCAAAGCCTCCGCCAACAATCCCTGACAGCGTGTAAGCCAGCGAGGAACCGGCATAGCGCACGCGGGTGGGGAACTGCTCGGTGACAAACGCCGCCTGCGGCCCGTACATAATGGCGTGAACCTGCAGGCCGCCGATCACCGCGAGGCAGATAAGCACCGGATGCGCACTGTCGAGCAGCATAAAGAACGCGAATGACCAGACGATAGCCAGTGCGGCACCCATAATATAAACCGGCCGACGTCCCCATTTATCCGAGAGCGCCCCGAACATTGGCACGGTAATCGCGTTACCCAGTGCACCGAGCATAGTGGCCGTCAGCGCCAGAGGTCGCGGCAAGTGCAGAACAGTCGTGACGTAGGTCAGCGTAAAGACCACCACCAGCGCATAAAGCACGTCTGAACCAATACGTGCACCACCTGCCACCAGCAGTGGACGAAAATGCTGGGTGAACACTTCTTTAATCGGCGTGTGGGTGGTGTTTTTCGTCTGCTCCAATTTAAGAAATGCAGGCGTCTCGCCTACGCCACGGCGCAGCCACAGCCCAAAGACAACCAGTACCAGGCTTAATACAAACGGAATGCGCCAACCCCACAACAGGAAGTCATCGGCCGACAAAAATACCGTAACCAGTGTGATGAGTCCGGTACCAATCAGCGTGCCGCAGGAAGGGCCTACCTGTGCAAACGAAGCGTTGCGGCCGCGCTGTTCTGGCTTGCCGTGTTCCATAGACAGCAGCACGGCACCGGCCCATTCGCCACCCAGGGCGATGCCCTGAATAAAGCGCAGGCTGACCAACAACAGTGGACTCCAAATGCCCCAGGTTGCATAGCCGGGCAGCAACCCCATTAACGCCGTAGTCACGCCCATGATCACCAGTGTTGTCACCAGCACGAACTTCCTCCCCAGCACGTCGCCTAAATGACCAAACACCATGCCGCCGATTGGTCTTGAAACATACCCTACCGCGTAGGTCGAAAACGCCAGAATGGTGCCAACCAGCGGATCAAACGAGGGGAAAAACACGTGGTTAAAAATCAGCGCCGCCATAATGTTGTAAACGGTAAAGTCATACCATTCCAGCGCGGTGCCTATCGAACTGGCGGCCGCCAGACGCCCTGTCTTTGGCGGCGTGTATTCATCCTTGGCGGTATTGGGCGGCAAAACCTTGGGATTATCGGTAGAAGAAAGACTCATGATTTCAACTCCTGTGCGGTAAGTTGCCAGCCGAGGCTATAGTGCAGCACGTCAGCCAATGGAAGGTTTAACGCGTGGCAGGCGTGGGCGGCCAGACGCTGTGAGGCTTCGGCGCTGCTGCTTTCAATCAACATCATAGGGAGCAACTGCCGGTTTTCAGGAGACTCTTTCGGCAACGGCGTACTGAGCGCAGTATCCGGCGTCAACAGGCTTGAATGAATGAAACCAGCATGAGCAAAAAGCGTATTCCCCAGCTCGGCGATTTGGTTTTCCAACGAGCCAACGGGCAGAGTCACAATGGCCAGATGACTGCCGCTGCCCAAACCTACCTGCGCGCTGATGGCACAAACGCGACGCATCGGTGACTGCATTTTTTGCAGATTAGCCACCGACCATTCCGTTTGTCGCGTGAAGGCGGCGTGATACGCAGCGGAGGTGAAACTTTCCAGCGATTCGGTTTTATACAGGCCAAGGTATTGGCGTCCGCCCTGCAAAGACTGATAGCGCGTACCGGAAAGAAATCCTTCAATACGTACGCGCTCTTCGACGTGTTCGCGATCGTACCATTGGTTAAAGTCCGCCTCGTCCTGCGCGGCGACGTCGGTGGCGACAAAAAGCATGCCCTGATTTGAAGAGTTCATCATTAATCCTGTCGTTTTCCAGAGTGGGAGTGAATGTGTGTTAAGTCATTGCTTTTGATACTTATATATTTGTTATTTTTAAACTTTAAGGCAGCGTTCTATTTCCAACGCCCAGCTCATTAGCGCCTCGTCCTGCATCGGCAGTGCAGCCACCATCAAACCCACCGGTGCATCACCTTGTGCATGACAAGGTAGCGACACCGCACAGCCGTCCAGGAAGTTAATCACCGACGGATTGCGCAGCGCCGCGCCATTAACACGGAAATAGGCCTCTTCGTCGGCTTCCAGCTCGACAATCGTGGGAGCAATAAAAGGCACAGTCGGCATTAACAAGGCGTCGTACTGTTGGACCTTGCTACTGACGCGCTGCTGCCAGTCGGCACGCTGCTCGACTAAACGCTGGCGGTCACTTTCACCCAGCGGTTCACCGCGGCGAATGCGCGACACTACGCGCGGGTCATAACCGTCAGCGCGTTGTTCGATAAGTGACCTGTGCCAGGCCCATGACTCCAGTGCAGTAAATCCACCGGTGGCGTTAATGGTGGCCAGCTCGGCGATTTCTGTTAGAGGAATTTCAGAAACCTTAGCACCAGCCTGCTTAAGTGCTTGTACTGCATGGGAAAAAGCAGTAATTACCTGCGTGTCCAGGCCATCCAGCACGACAGTCTGGGGCACCGCAAAATGTGCGTCGGTGAGTTTTTTTACCGTCAACGATAGAGGCTGAGAGGCGATCGCAGCGTCCAGCGCCACGCAGCTCGCCACGTCGTGGGCAATAGTCCCCACGGAGTCTAAAGAGACGGAGAGTGGCAACACGCCGTCCATCGAAATTCTGCGCGCCGTAGGTTTAAAGCCGGTAAGGCCACAAAACGCCGCCGGAATACGCACGGATCCACCGGTGTCACTGCCGACGGCGCCAAAACACATGGCATCGCTGACTGAAACGGCGGCACCGGAAGATGAGCCACCCGGAATACGGCGCGAGTCGCGATCCCATGGGTTCGCAGGTGTACCGTAGTGCGGATTAATGCCGAGACCCGAGTAGGCAAATTCGGTCATATTGGTTTTTCCAACGATGACGGCACCGGCTTTTAGCAGTAATTCGACGATGGCGGCATGCGAGGAGGCAACAGGTGCATCGGCCAGAACCCGTGAGCCGCCGGTGGTCGCTTCACCCTTTATGTCAAACAGGTCTTTAATCGAAATCGGCACGCCGTCGATGGGCGAAAGTGCAGCCCCTGAGGCCCGGCGTTGCGCTGAAGCCGCCGCCTGTTCGCGCGCCCACTGTGCATAAACGTGGGTAAATGCCAATGCGCCTTCACCCTCGGCCACGTTGATATTTTCCAGCGCTTGCTCGGTCAGTTGTTCTGCGGTCACGGTGCCGAGTGCCAGTTGTTCAATCGCCTGCTGCAGGCTTAAAGAGAGGTGAGAAGTCATTGCGATGCTCCCAGTTTCAACATACGTCATGATTAGCGGCGCGATTAGGCGACGACGGGTAATTCAATACTTTGATAGGTATGGCTAATCGTGCGGCCTAATTGTTCGTCTACCAGTTCCATACGAAACTCTGTTGCAGGACGAATGCCACCTATCGCCGAAACGGTGCCACAGGTCATGCCCAGACCGTCGGCCGGAACTTCGCCATTGTTCAAATAGCGGTTCAGCAGGTCATCGGGTTTACGCAGGCTCGACAGCGGGCCTTCCTGATATAAACGGAACTCGCCCTCTTCTTTTATCCAGGCGCGCAGAACAAGCTGGTCCCAATGCTCGGCCACTTCACTCATGCGCCAGGCCACCGTGGCCACCGGTTTCACACACAGCTGTTTGGAGAGCGCCACACTGTGGGATTCCAACTCGCGATCGGTGTGGTCCGAAGCCAGTGAGACGTACAGCTCACCTTGATGAGTGAAAATAAAGACTTCTGCCTCGCCAGAGCTGGCGGTTCCAATGACTTCTACCGATTTATTTTGTGTCAGTTGGTTAGCCGCAACGCGGTAGAACAGCGGCACTGCACTTGGGCGGGGCACGCCCAGGACTTCCAGTTCACTAATATGGTGCATGATGGCTTCAGGATCGCGCCCGGCCCATCCTGCGATAACCAGCCTGTCTATCTCGACCTCAAGGGTTGCTGCGCTTGGGCTGGCAGGCTTTTCAGTGGCTAAAATGGCAGGCAGGCTAAAGGTAAGTTTCATCGGGTAAATCCTCTTTATTGCATTCTTTTTAAAAACACAGTGAAATTTCACTATAACTTCATTCATTAAATAAGCGATTTCCGTGCCATGTTTTTGTGTAGAATGTCTAAAAATCTTTTCAGCAGGAGCTGGATGTGAAGACTGATGTCACAGAAACGCAGGAAAGAGCGGTGAATGAAGAGTCAGGATTATCGTTAAACGAGCAGGCGTATCGTCGTTTTAAGCAGGCGCTGGTCACCCTAAGCTACAAACCGGGTGAATATTTAAATACTGCTCAGGTAATGAATGACCTGGCAATGGGACGCACGCCGATTAATCAGGCAATCCACCGTCTGTCTAACGAAGGGCTGCTGCAGATTATTCCGCGCAAAGGAGTGATGGTGTCGCCGCTGTCTGTCGATGACGCACTGGAGTTGATTGAGGTTCGATTGGCCAATGAAATGCTGTGCATGCGTCTCGCCAGTTCGCGTATTTCAGCGCAGGACATTGCCAGCCTTGAAGCGATAAACCAGCAAATTGAAGTGGCAACCCAACAGCGCGACCGGGATGGGATGATGTTGCTGGACAACCAATTTCATCAGCAATTGGCCAAAATTGCCGGCAACAAGATGCTGATGGACATTCTCAGCGTACTGCACGCTCAGGCGCAACGGTTTTGGGCCAGCTCGCTGTCGAAAGAGGGGCACATGCAGGAAGTTATCGAGGAACATCGGGCTATCATCAACGCGTTGGCGGCACAGGATGCTCAGGCTGCGGCAGATGCCGCCGAGGTGCATATTCTGTCGTTTCGTCATGCGCTGCTGCGAGGGTAAACCGTTGGCAAACGTCATCCATTGAGTGTGAAAACGAGCGGTTTACTGCTGCCCATTTTTCCCTGATTGCGTATGATGCTTACCTGCCCTACCCAAGATACCCACAATTAAAGGAATAATTAACGATGACAGCCGTAAGCCATATTGTTAATGCTGCCGCTAAAAAAAGCGTCGGCTGCCTGTTACTGGCGCTGATTTCCCTTTCTACGGTGCCCGTCTTTGCCCAGGCTTCTGAAAACGGCAATCTACCGGGGCTAATCAACGAACGTCTTTCTTATATGAAGGATGTAGCCAGCAGCAAGGCAGAAAACCATCAGCCGGTAGAAGTGCTGGCGCAGGAAGACAAAGTATTAACAGCGACGCAAAAAACCGCCGAGAGTTTGGGCCTCGATCCCGAGTCGATCAAACCCTTTATCGTTGCACAAATGAGCGCCGCCAAGGCCATTCAATATCGTTACCGTGCTGACTGGCTCGCCGCACCAGAGACTGACTGGAAGCCTCGGCCACTGGAGCAGATCCGTAACGATATTGCAGGGCTATCAACCCGAATTCTTCAACGCCTCGCCGTTGAGTTGAAGGCTAACGGACATATTTCGCCAAACAATCAGGCAGAGTTTATTGCCCAGCTTGATCAAAAAAATCTCAGTGAAGCCGATAAAATTCAACTCTTTAAAACGCTTGAGCAAGTGCGTTTAAAGTAATTGCACTGGGATAAATACCCGTAGCCGTTGAATCCGCTTTGCCCCTCAGTGGCGTATCCGCATTGCCTGAGATAAGCCCGTTATAAAAAAATCCCTGACAGTGACGTCAGGGATTTTTTGTTTATGCTGTAAACCCTGCACGATTAAGCAACAGGGTTTGGTCCAGCGGCGATTATTCGTAATCGCTGATAGGTACGCATGAGCAGAACAAATTACGGTCACCGTAAACGTCATCAAGACGTTTCACCGTTGGCCAGTATTTGTCGTCACTTCCCGCAGGGAACACCGCTAGCTCGCGGCTGTAGGCGTGGTTCCACTCGCTGACCAACTCGGCCTGAGTGTGCGGCGCATTCACCAGCGGGTTGTCCTGCAACGTCCATTTGCCTTCGGCCACGTTCGCAATTTCACCGCGGATAGACAGCAACGCATTGATAAAGCGGTCAATTTCAACTTTGCTTTCAGACTCAGTGGGCTCCACCATCAGTGTGCCCGCAACCGGGAACGACATGGTTGGCGCATGGAATCCGTAGTCGATCAGACGTTTAGCAATGTCCATTTCACTGATGCCGGTGGTCTCTTTCAGCGGACGAATATCCAGAATACATTCGTGCGCCACGCGGCCGTCACGGCCGGTATACAGCACCGGATAAGCCTCTTTCAAACGGGTAGCAATGTAGTTTGCATTCAAAATCGCGACCTGACTTGCCTGCTTCAAACCTTCTGCCCCCATCATGCGGATGTACATCCAGCTGATTGGCAAGATTGATGCGCTGCCAAACGGTGCCGCAGAAACTGCGCCGTTTTGCGTCAATACGCCGTCAATCTGTACCACACTGTGGCCTGGGACAAACGGTGCTAAATGGGCTTTTACGCCGATTGGGCCCATGCCCGGACCGCCACCGCCGTGTGGGATACAGAATGTTTTATGCAGATTAAGGTGCGACACGTCCGCGCCGATGTAACCCGGGGTTGTGATACCGACCTGCGCATTCATGTTAGCGCCGTCGAGGTAAACCTGACCGCCGTACTGATGAACAATCTGGCACACTTCACGAATGGTTTCTTCATACACGCCGTGGGTTGACGGGTAGGTCACCATGATACAAGAGAGCGCATCGCCCGCCTGTGCCGCTTTTTCGCGCAGGTCACTTAAATCGATGTTGCCCTGTTTATCACAGGCCACCACGACCACAGACATGCTCGCCATCTGCGCAGACGCCGGGTTAGTACCGTGCGCCGAACTTGGGATCAGACAGATATGGCGGCTGCCTTCGTTGCGGCTTTCGTGATAATGGCGAATAGCCAGCAGGCCCGCGTACTCGCCCTGTGCACCCGAGTTAGGCTGCATACAAACGGCGTCATACCCCGTCAGTTGAACCAGCCACTGAGACAGCTGACCAATCATCTGCTGATAACCGCCCGCCTGCTCAACAGGGCAGAACGGGTGCAGCTCGGCAAACTCCGGCCAGGTGATAGGGATCATTTCTGCGGCGGCGTTAAGTTTCATGGTGCAAGAACCCAGCGGGATCATCGCCTGATTCAGCGCCAGATCCTTTTTCTCGAGGCGGTGCATATAGCGCATCATCTCGGTTTCACTGTGGAACTTGTTGAACACCGGATGGGTCAGGATCGGATCCTGACGCAGTACGGCGGCAGGAATTGAGTTGCTGTCCGTGCTGGCAGCCTTGTCGAGTTGGTCGATATCCAAACCATTTTCGTCGCCAAGCAGCACCGCGAACAGTACCTGCACATCTTCGCGTGAAGTCGCTTCGTCGAGCGTGATGCCCACCGCACCGTGAATATCCGTACGGAAGTTTAAACCAAAGCTCAGGGCGCGATCCAATACGGCGGCTTTATCCTGCACCTCAACGGTCAGGGTGTCGAACCAGCTGTTGTGGCGCAGGGTCAGGCCACCTTTTTTCAGGCCAGCGGCCAGAATGTCGGTCAGGCGATGAATGCGCCCGGCAATGCGTTTCAAACCTTCAGGGCCGTGGAAAACGGCGTACAGGCTGGCGATGTTGGCCAGAAGCACCTGAGAGGTACAAATGTTGGAGTTGGCTTTTTCGCGGCGAATATGTTGCTCGCGAGTTTGCATCGCCATACGCAGCGCGGTGTTACCGGCGGCATCGCGTGAAACACCAATGATGCGACCCGGCATTGAGCGCTTAAACTCGTCGCGGCAGGCAAAGAACGCAGCGTGTGGACCGCCGTAGCCCATTGGTACGCCAAAGCGTTGCGCAGAACCGAATACCACGTCGGCGCCCTGCTTGCCCGGTGCGCTCAGCAGCACCAACGCCATGATGTCAGCGGCCACGCTGGTGATGATTTTACGCGATTTCAGTTCAGCGAACAGCGCACTGTAGTCGTGTACTTCGCCGGTGGTGCCAACCTGCTGCACCAACACACCGAACACGCCGTCGAGATCCAGTACTTTTTCAGCTTTATCAACGATGATATCAAAACCAAAAGTCTCGGCACGGGTACGCACGACGTCCAGCGTCTGCGGGTGCACGTCATCGGCCACGAAGAAGCGGTTGGCGTCTTTGAGTTTACTGGCACGCTTGGCAAGCGCCATCGCTTCAGCGGCGGCGGTCGCTTCGTCAAGCAAAGAAGCAGACGCCAGGTCCAGACCGGTGAGGTCAAGAGTCAAGGTTTGGAAGTTCAGCAACGCCTCGAGACGCCCCTGAGAAACTTCTGGCTGATACGGCGTATACGCCGTGTACCAGCCTGGATTTTCCAGCATGTTGCGCAGAATGACCGGCGGAGTCAGCACCGCGCTGTAACCCATCCCGATATAGGATTTGTAACGCTGGTTTTGGCTGGCAATCGCTTTCAGCTCAGCCAACGCCTGATGCTCGGTTACCGCATCGCCCACAGCCGGTGGGCCAGGTAACTGGATATCCGCCGGAACAATTTGCTGGATCAAGGCGTTTAACGAACTCGCGCCTACGGTTTCCAGCATTTGCTGTTGCTGTGAAGATGAAGGACCGATATGGCGACCAATAAAGGCTTCGCTGTGTTCAAGTTGGCTGAGAGTCTGAGTCATGTGCTACGCATTCCTGAAATCTTGCATTGAGGTATCGGGAGTTTTCTAAATCTTTGTCTATACCAAGAACATTTATTTCCGTCATTGGCGTTACAGCAAGGCGGCAGGTTTGTAGAGTCCCAAGAGCTTACATAAGTCAGTGACTGGGGCAAACAAACGCTGCCAACGCCGCAGTAACGTCAAGAGCGACGAGAAATTAGTCTTCCAGAGTGGCTTCGTAGCCTGCGGCATCAAGCAAGTTGCCGAGCTCTGCTTCGTCAGAGGCTTTAATATGGAACAAGAAGCCTTCACCGTACGGTGCGCTGTTAACTAATTCAGGAGATGACTCCAATTCGCTGTTAACTTTCACGATTTCGCCGCTGATTGGCGAATAAATATCAGACGCTGCCTTTACAGACTCGGCAACGGCGCAGTCTTCGCCGGCGGCAACGGTGTGGCCAACTTCTGGCAGGTCGACAAACACCATGTCGCCCAGTAATTCTTGCGCGTGCTCGGTGATACCTACGCTGTAAATGCCATTACCTTCTGAGCGAACCCATTCATGAGAGGTGGCGTATTTCAATTCTGCTGGAACATTGCTCATAAATAATCTCCGGAAAAGTTTTTAATTAATTTTTTGAAATCAATAATTTTCAAGGCGGTAAACGTTAATAATCAATAGATTATTCGTCCATCACACCAGGCTTTTACCGTTACGGACAAAGCCTGGCTTGGTCACGCGAACCGGCATTTCACGGTTGCGGATTTGCACAATCGCCTGCTCGCCAATGCCCGCAGGCACGCGAGCCAGCGCAATGCTATAGCCCAAGGTTGGAGAGAACGAACCGCTAGTGATCACGCCTTCGAGCACATTACCGGCCGCATCGGTGAAACGCACCGGCAGCTCATTACGTAATACACCTTTTTCGGTCATGATTAAACCAACCAGCTGCTCGGTGCCCGCTTCACGCTGTTTTTCCAGCGCATCGCGACCGATGAAACGACGATCTTCCGGCTGCCAGGCGACAGTCCACCCCATATTGGCGGCCAGCGGCGAAACGCCTTCATCCATTTCCTGACCATAAAGATTCATGCCCGCTTCCAGACGCAGCGTGTCGCGTGCGCCCAAGCCAGCAGGTTTTATGCCTGCGGTCAGCAGCTTCTGCCAGAAGTCGGCAGCCTCTTCCTGCGGCAGAGCAATTTCATAACCCGCTTCACCGGTATAACCCGTGGTAGCGATAAACAGTGAACCGGCCTGTACACCGAAGAAAGGCTTCATGCCGCTTACCGCCTGTTTTTGCTCGTCGGTAAACAGTGTTTCGGCGCGTTCTTTTGCCTGCGGACCCTGCACGGCGATCAGCGCCAGGTCATCACGAACGGTCAGTTCAATGGCAAATGGCTTGGCGTGTTCGGTAATCCACTCCAGGTCCTTTTCACGGGTTGCAGAGTTCACGACCAGGCGGAAGAAGTCTTCAGTAAAGAAATAGACAATCAGGTCATCAATAACCCCGCCGGAGGCATTGAGCATGCCGGTGTAGAGCGCTTTACCTGGCTGAGTCAGTTTGGCGACGTCGTTGGCTAATAAATAACGGAGGAACTCGCGAGTGCGTGCACCGTGCAAATCGACGATGGTCATATGGGAGACGTCAAACATGCCGGCATCCTGACGAACAATGTGGTGTTCATCAATCTGGGAACCATAGTGCAGCGGCATCATCCAGCCGTGAAAATCGACCATGCGCGCACCACAGGCGACGTGTTCATCATATAACCGAGTCTGCTTTGTCATCTTATTCCTCATTCTTTTCCGAAGCGATTACCCCGATCCTCAATCAGCGGCTCAATGGATATCGAGATAGCCTGTTTAAAGAAAACCGGTGCAAGAACTGTGCCGACGCAAACGATACCTTTCGTTGAACGTTATCACTGAATGCCCCTGCTAACCATAAGTTAAAATATACATTACTGTGAGGTTGTCAGGAATTTTCGGGTCGTATGATGCAGAGTTTTTGACTGGAAAAATGGGGTTTATGACGCAAAATCTATAATTAAACTATAAATTGCTCGATGTTATATAACGCCGAGGCCGAATTTCGCGTCATATGCCGTTCGCGAAACCCGACCCCAGATTAGAAAAAGTAATGGAAAAAAAGGAATGGAATTAGATTATTTCAGCTGAAGCTCTTTGGTCTGCAGCCACTCGGGTAAATCATTCAGCCCCATCGCCTGACGCAGCAATTTTGGCTTCACGCCCGGCAACGAGTCCGCCAGCGTCAGGCCAATATCACGCAGCAGTTTTTTGGCCGGATTATTGCCGGCGAACAGTTCACGAAAGCCCTGCATACTGGCCAGCATCACCGCCGCGCTGTGCTTACGTTTGCGCTCATAGCGACGTAAATACATGTGCTGCCCAAAGTCTTTACCTTCACGCTGTAATCGTTTGATTTCAGAAGACAACTCCGCCGCATCCATAAAGCCGAGGTTCACGCCCTGCCCGGCCAACGGATGTACGGTATGCGCCGCATCACCGATTAACGCCAGACGCTGTGCGGCAAAGCTTCGCGCATAGCGGCCGGTCAGCGGGAAGGTTTGGCGTTCGCTCACCACCTGACACACGCCGAGGCGCAGGTCAAAGGTGCTGGCCAGAACCTTGTTGAACTCTTCTTCGGATAACGCAAGCAAACGCTCGGCCTCTTCGGGAGAAACCGACCAGACGATGGAGGAAAGATTCGCATCGGCCAGCGGTAAAAAGGCCAAAATACCTTCCCCGTGAAACACCTGCCGTGCCACAGATTGGTGCGCCTCTTCGGTACGAATTGTCGCCACCAGTGCATGATGACGATAATCCCAGAAGGTCAACGGAATGTCGGCATGCTGGCGTAGCCATGAATGTGCACCGTCGGCACCCACCACTAAACGGGCGGTGATCATGCGGCCGTCTTCAAGATTGATAAAGGCTTCATTCTCGCCCCAGGCCACGTTTTTTAGCTGCGCGGGTGCAAAGATTTCAATATCACTGAGCTGCTCGGCGCGCTGCCACAGCGCTCGGTGAATGACCTCATTTTCGATAATGTGTCCCAGATGGCTGAAACCGTATTCGTCGCTGCGAAAGGCGATTTTGCCAAAACTGTCGCGATCCCACACTTCCATCCCCTGATACGGACTGGTGCGTTGGGCAATAATGTTGTCCCAGGCACCAATGTGCTGCAGCAGGCGCTCGCTGGCGGCGTTGATTGCCGAAACGCGTACGCCAGGGATTTCGGGCAGTGGATTATCATCAGGCTGACGGTTTTCAAGCACGGCAATGCGCAGACCGCTGCCGCTTAGGCTGCAGGCTAGCGCAAGTCCGACCATGCCACCGCCGGCGATAACCACATCAAAAGATTGCATAATTTATTTTATTCCTGTCATTTTTCTGCGGTCAGACAAGGCCTTTGCAAGCGCATTCAGCGTTCTGTCCAGCCCAGCGTTCGGCGAGTAAAGGCGTCACGCAGCGTAGGGATGCGTTCCATGGCCATCAGGCCAAGATTACGCCCTACCACCAGTGGCGTATAGCGATTGGCAAACAGACGCACCAGACCATCGGTTATGCCGACGGTTGCGCGCTGGTCCGGCTGGCGGCGCTGTTGATAGCGACTCAGTACCTGATAGCTGCCGATATCCTGATTCTGCCGCCACGCGTGGGCCACGGTTTCACTCAACGTCATGACATCGCGCAGGCCGAGGTTAAAGCCCTGTCCGGCAATCGGATGCAGCGTTTGCGCTGCATTGCCCACCAGCGCCAGCCGATGGCTAATATGTCCGCTGGCGGTGAGTAATTGTAGGGGATAACTGTGACGTGCGCCGGTTTGCTGCATTTTACCCAGGCGCCAGCCAAAGGCTTTTTGTAGCTCATGCAAGAACTGTTCATGGCTCCAGCCGTTCACTTCATCGCGTCGTTGAAGGGGATGACACCACACCAGCGAGCTGCGGCCTTTCGACATCGGCAGCAGCGCCAGCGGGCCATGCTCGGTAAATCTTTCGAATGCGCGACCGGCGTGAGGCAGTCCGGTGGTGATGTTGGCAATGGTGGCTATCTGCTGATAGCTTTCACGCTGCCAGCTTAAGCCACAGGCCTGCGCCAGCGTAGAATTTGAGCCGTCGGCGGCCACCAGCAGGCTAGCTTGCAGCGTTTCACCGTTGTCTAGCGTCACGCTGGCGCTGTCGGCTTGGCGACTCACCGACACCACGCGAGCTGGACAGTGCAGATGCACACCCGGCGCCTTAGTCAACAGGGCAAAAAGATGCTGGCCTGCGTCGTGCAGCTCAACAACCTGCCCTAATGCCTCTACGCCATAGTGATTGGCATTGAGATTCACAAACCCGGCGTGGCCGCGATCGCTGACATGAATGTCAGTGATCGGCGTAGCGCAGTTGGATAAGGCCGACCAGACACCAATCCCCGCCAGCTGCTGGCAGGTGCCCTGCGCCAGTGCAATGGCGCGCGCATCAAATCCCGGATGAGTGAAGTCATCGGGTGAGGTTGCTTCAATCAGGTGAATCGGCACTCGGCCCTGAGTCAGTGAGGACACCGCCAATGCCAGCGTGGCACCGGCCATGCCACCGCCTACAATAATCATGCTCATCGCGTTATCTTGCCGCCGCCATCAGAGCTTCGATATCGTCGGCCTCTTTCACCACGTCCCCGGTCAGAATTTCAATGCCGGTTTCAGTGATAACGATGTCGTCTTCGATACGAATTCCGATGCCTCGATAGGCTTTCGGTACGTCGGCGTCCGGCGCGATGTAAAGGCCTGGTTCGACGGTCAATACCATGCCCGGTTCCAGCTTACGGCTGCGGTCGGTAGTGCCATAGTTGCCAACGTCGTGCACATCTAGCCCCAGCCAGTGAGACAAGCCGTGCATGAAGAATTGGCGGTGTGCCTGTTCGGTAATCAGTTGGTCAACGTCGCCCTTCATCACGCCAATGCCTACCAATCCTTCAACCATCACGCGTACCGCGGCTTCAGTGGCTTCCTGAATACTGCTGCCCGGGCCAAAGACTTCAAGCGCCTTATATTCGGATGCCAGCACGATGTCGTAAATCTGGCGCTGTGCCGGAGTGAATTTGCCGCTGACCGGGAAAGTGCGAGTAATATCACCCGCATAGCTTTGGTATTCACAGCCCGCATCAATCAACACTAAATCGCCATCGCGCAGCTCACTTTCGTTTTCGGTGTAATGCAGAATGCAGCCATTTTCACCGCTGCCCACGATGGTGTTGTAAGACGGCGTGCGAGAGCCGTGGCGACTGAATTCGTAGTGAATTTCGCCTTCAAGGTGATATTCATACATGCCCGCGCGGCAGGTTTGCATCGCGCGCGTGTGCGCTTTGGCGGTAATTTCACCGGCGCGGCGCATCACGGCAATTTCCTGCGGCGATTTGATCAGGCGCATCTCATGCACCCAGGGACGCCAATCGGTAACAGTGGCAGGCGCAGAAAGATTTTGCCGAAAGCCTTTACGCAATTTTTCCATCGCCCGGTCAACAATGCCGTCGGCGTAGGCATAATTGCCCTGCGCGTGATAGAGCACATCCAGTCCGTTAAACAGCAGGTGAAGCTGGTCGTTGATATCGTCAAACGGCAGTGCACGGTTCACACCCAGACGTGAAGGCGCGGCGTCTTGCCCCAGTCGACGACCAAACCAGATTTCAGCGGTTAAATCACGCACGCGGTTAAACAGCACGCTGTGATTATGATTTTCATCGCTTTTCACCAGTACCAGTGCAGCTTCCGGTTCATTGAAGCCGGTCAGATACCAAAAATCGCTGCTCTGACGATACGAGTATTCGCTGTCAGCGTTACGGGTTGCCTCCGGGGCAGCAAAAATAACGGCCGCACTGCCGGGTGCCATCTTGGCGATAAGTGCCTGACGACGCGCTTCGTATTCCTGCTGAGTAATGCTCACTGTTGTCATCACCTGCTCCTGAAATCGGATGTTATCCACGTTAACTGGGCTGTTTTTATTCGTTTTATTGTCAAGCTTGGGTGCTAAAACCCAAAAATTTTAGTGCAAGGTACGCTGATTTTCCGCCGCGGTCGGCCTGCTGTGTCCAAATTCACCAAAGCACAGGATTGCCGATACGCGTACATATTCGATGACTTCTTCGAGCGACTGAGCCAGCATTTCCTGATCTTCGTCTTCTTCGTAACCCAGTTGTGCGATGCTGCGCAGATCGTCAATCGCTTCACCGACCTCGCCTTTCACCTGAGCAAGTTTAGGCTGCATCATGCCAAGCCCGAGCATGAAGTGGTTAACCCAACCAGCCAGCGCATCGGCACGCTCAAACACGCTGGTATCGTCGTCCGGCATCAGCATTTTAAATTCAAAACTGTCGTCTTCCAGCGTGTCCGAGGTGATTTTTCGGAGTTGTTGAAGCATGTCGGCCAGCGAGTGACTAAAGGCCATCCCTTCGTTGGTCAGGTCATGCACCAGCGTCAACCAGCTGCCGTCACGGTTGCCGCCGCAGAGTAAGCCACTGATAAGTCCATGCATTTCCGCAGGCGTCAGGGCAACAGACTGCTGCTTCAGATTTTGATTCAGCGAATCATAGTTTGGATAAGTATTCTCAATAGACATGCGCATTCGCCATCGTTGGCTGGATAAGTTCGTGTTATGCTACCACCAAGGCAAGTCTCAGTACCAGATTCGCGAGCCAAGCGTCCGCGCTAAACGGCGTTGCAAATCAGGGGTGAGGTATATATAGTTGCGCCCGCTTTCGATGTCCTGCGCGTTTGGCAGTGTTTCATTCGGGGGCTGGCGAATAATTTGGCAGGAAGGTGGCATGTCTGCACAACCGGTAGATATACAAATTTTTGGTCGCTCATTAAGAGTAAATTGTCCGCCAGAACAACAAGAAGCGTTGAACATGGCTGCCGAGGATCTTAATCAGCGGTTGCAAGATCTTAAAGTTCGCACTAGAGTCACAAATACAGAGCAACTCGTATTTATCGCGGCATTGAATGTTTGTCACGAACTTGCTCAAGAACGCTTGAAAACTCGCGACTATGCCTCCAATATGGAACAGCGTATTCGCATGTTGCAACAAACCATCGAGCAGGCTTTGCTCGAACAAGGACGCATCACTGAACGTGAAGGGGCGCCTTTCGAATAAGTCAAACTGTTGATATTTATCTCATTACGTGAGAGACTGATTCCACAGTAAGAATACAAAATTTCTCTGAGATGTTTGCCAGCGGGCCCGTCCCCTGAGCCGATAATTAGTACCAACAGAATGTGATGATCCGCAATCGGTGCGCATGCTCGGTCCGCCGAGAAGCCTAAAGATTGTGACTGAACGTTCACCTTGAACCATGGGTTCAAGGGTTACAGCCTGCGGCGGCATCTCGGAGATTCCCCTTTCTTTCCCGCACTCTCTTCTTTGGCTTTTTCTATGTCCTTTACAGCTCAACACGCGCTGATCAGGCAAGCTATTCGTACCGAAGTACGCCAGCGCAGAAAACAACTTACCCAGCAGCAACAACAGCAGTTTGCCCTGCAAGCAGCGCAGCGCATCGCCAATCATCCCAAAGTTCAGCAGGCTAAAACGTTGTCCGTTTTTCTGTCTTTTGACGGAGAACTCGACACTGCGCCGCTGATAGACAGACTGTGGCAAGAGGGCAAAACGCTTTATTTGCCAGTACTGCACCCTTTCACGGTGGGCCATTTGCTGTTTCTACGCTATCGTCCCGAGACAAAGCTCGTACGGAATCGTCTGAATATTCTTGAACCGGTGCTCGACGTGAGAGAGATTTTGCCGCTCAATCAGTTAGACATCATCCTCACGCCGCTCGTCGCCTTTGACTCACTGGGGCAACGCTTGGGTATGGGCGGTGGATTTTATGACCGTACGCTGCAGCACTGGCGCGAAAGTGGCCCTTACCCGATAGGTATTGCCCACGACTGCCAGTGGGTGAATACGTTGCCGAGTGAGGAGTGGGATATTCCGCTGCCCGAGATTTTGACGCCGGGCAAAAGTTGGTGCTGGCCGGATTAACTCCGCAGCTTAGTTCCCTCCTCTCCTTTGCATTACCTTTCTTCTTAGAAAATTAAAGAGACTTCTTAGCCAAGATAGACGTTTTCTCTATGTTTTATATAGCAAAATCCTCATCAGATTATTGTTACATTATATTACATAGGGAAGTGAACATGAAAAAACACTACGGATTAACACTTGCAGCACTCGCGGTAATAGCATCGATCAATAGTGCGAATGCTAATGATGTATCTGCTAAAACAGCAGCTTTCATGTTGCCTAATATTCAGGCTCCTATGTCTAGCAGCAGTGAACGAGAAAAAGGTCAGTTTCTTAAGCTGTCAGCGCTTTTGCGCGATACCGACTCAGTATCAGTAACCGAGTTGTCGGCATCCTCTACGGCAACAATGGTCAGGGATACGAAGTATAAAGACGCCGCTGTTTATACCGGAAAAATGCCGTCATTAAGCCGCTCTGCAGGGTCAACGGATATGGTTCTGGTCGTTCGTGAAGACAAAAGTTTTCTGGCGATGTATCCCGATCAGCATAAAATTATTTACAGCACACCTTCAGGTGAACAAACTCAAATCACGTTCAAAAAACCCATTTTTTCCCAAGAAGATACGCTAATCCCCGCAACTCAAGGCGATGCTTTACAAACTTTGGCGCGAGATGGCAGCTCTCTTTACCAAGGAGATATTGATAAAGACGGCTATATTGTTATCGATGTTCTTGCCGGTTTCTCAAAAGCCGCAGCGAAAACGATTATTGATCCTGAAGCCTTCGCGCTTGCTCAGTTAACCACAGTCAATCAGGCTTTAAAAAACTCCCGCATTGAAAAAATACGCGTCAGGCTGGTAGGCACACAAATCATTGATCAGGATTACTCGATTACTGGCGATACGCTATCACAGATAAATCAACTATTTAGCAAAGGTATGTCTGAACATGGCCCCGACCTCGTCGCTGTTTTTTTCGAGGGTAATAATGATGATACGGCTATTGGCTGGGCCTACCTCAATGGCCGCTACAGTATTAACGCGCTCTACGCTTCAACTTCCCTGCGCCATGAATTGAGCCATAACATCGGTGGTAACCATTGTTGGTCAGGCAGTGGCGATAATCATGGCTGGGACAACGATAAAACCCAAACCATACAGTGTGGTAACGATATCGGCTACTTCTCCAATCCCGATTTGCAAGACAACTATGGTTTGCCGATCGGTGACAAGAACAAGGCCAATATGGCGCGAGTCTGGCGAGATAATGCGGCAAAAATCTCGGGCTACAATCCAGCAGTGATCCCTTTTGATCACGAAAAATCGCTAATGCTGGCAGAACAAAGCGTTAAGCTGAACAAATCCAATAATTATCTGCATCGTATCGAACTTAACGTGCCGGCCAATACCCATAGATTGGCTGTCAGTGCCGTACCGGGTCCGCAGCACGAAGAAACCAGCAAATTTAGCCTTTATCTCAGCAAAGGAAGCTGGCCTTCGGCCAATGATTACGACTATAAAGGGCGTGAAGCATGGAATACCTCTTTGGGTGTGACCAAGCCCGCTGCTGGAAAATGGCACTTGGCGGTTGCCTCTAAAAACACAGCGATAGACGATATTATTGTTCGTGTACAAGCCTTTACCGAATCTGGTGAAGAGATTGTACCCGATGAGGTCTCCACCTCGCTGCAAAATGCGGGCGCAGAAACCGGCAACCTAAGTGGCTGGAAACTGACTCAGGGACAATTCCGCGTGGTGACCAGCCAGGACGGTATCCTGCCAGCCAAAGGGAAATACTTCTTTACCGCGAGAATCAATAATAGCGCGGCCAATAATGCCACCCACGACCAAATAAGCCAGAGCATCGCCTTGGACAAGTCTTTAGTCAGTCAGGGCAATAGCGTTGCCAAACTGCAATTCAAGAGCAATGGTTTTGGAGACGGTGATTACGGTACTGTCTATTTGATTGCTAAAAATGCAGCGGGGGCGACGCTTAAAACGGCGCAGGTAAATACTCAAGGCCTCTACAAACGTTGGCTGGATAATACGGTCTCAGTTGACCTACCAGCACAGGCAACGCTACTCGAAGTTCAAGTGCAGGCAACGAAAAAAGCGGGGGCAACATCAGACGTACATTTTGATGATTTTATTCTCAATATCGAGAAAAAAAGCAATGATGGAGACGATAATCAGCCAGAGAATCATGCTCCGACTGCCGTTGCAAAAGCCACGCCAGCAGAAATTACCGGTTCAGGCAGCGTCATTTTATCGGCCGTGGGCAGCAGCGACCCTGACGGCGACAGCCTGAAGTACCAGTGGAGACAGATATCTTCTGGCCCACAAATTACTCTCAAAAATGCTCAAACCATTCAGGCTACAGCATCATTCCCCGCCGTGGAAAAACAAACCACCTACCGTTTTAACGTCACAGTGACGGATTCGCACGGTGCAAGTGCCACCAGTGAAACTCAGGTTACGCAAAAACCTGCGGCAACCGCAGCCAACCCTCAATGGATATCCTCAACAACCTATCCTAAGCCCTGTGTAAAAGTATCTTATCAGGGGAAACAATGGATGAACGGTTGGTGGACGGTAGGCAATGTGCCGGGTGTCGATGGTACATGGGGAGTTTGGCGCGAAATTGGTGACAAAAATATGCACGCTAGCTGTAAATAGCGGCTGACTTTTTTACAGCTGTGATATTAATGAAAAGGGGCATCTCTCGATGCCCCTTTTGCCATTCAAAAATTAAAATTGCTAAAAAATCAATCAGTAAAGCAGGCGCGCGCGAATGGTGCCTGGGATGGCTTTCATCAGCTGCAGCGCGTTATCAACGGTTTCGATATCGGCTTCAACGTCGATAACCACATAACCCACTTCTGGACTGGTCTGCAGATACTGAGCAGCAATGTTGATGCCCTGCTCGGCAAAAATCTGGTTGATACTGGTCAATACGCCAGGACGATTTTCGTGGATGTGCAGCAAACGGCTGGCTTTTTCGCTGTGCATTGGCAGCGAAGCCTCCGGGAAGTTAACCGCAGACAGCGTAGAACCGTTGTCTGAGTATTTCGCCAGTTTACCGGCCACTTCCAAACCAATACCTTCTTGCGCTTCCATGGTAGACCCGCCGATGTGCGGTGTCAGGATCACGTTATCAAACTCACACAGCGGCGAAATGAACGGGTCACTGTTGGTCGCAGGTTCTTCCGGGAATACGTCGATGGCAGCACCTGAAAGGTGCTTGCTGCGCAGCGCGTCACACAGTGCAGGGATATCAATAACGGTTCCGCGTGAGGCGTTAATCAGCAGCGAGCCAGGCTTCATCTGTGCCAACTCTTCAGCACCAATCATATCTTTGGTGTTGGCGGTTTCAGGCACATGCATGGTGACCACGTCGCTGGTGTTAAGCAGCTCGGTCAGACTTGGGATCTGCTGCGCATTGCCTAGCGGCAGTTTGCTTTCGATATCATAGAAGTAGACCTTCATACCCAGACCTTCGGCCAGAATACCCAGCTGCGTACCGATATGGCCATAGCCCACAATACCCAGACGTTTTCCTCGTGCTTCATAAGAACCGACGGCCAGCTTGTGCCAGATACCACGGTGCGCTTTGGCGTTAGCAGCCGGAATGCCGCGTATCAGCAGCAGCATTTCGCCCAGCACCATTTCTGCCACGGATCGGGTGTTGGAGAACGGCGCGTTAAATACCGGAATACCGCGCTTGGTCGCAGAATTCAGGCTTACCTGGTTGGTACCAATGCAGAAACAACCGACGGCAACCAGTTTTTCAGCAGCAGCAAAGACTTCTTCGGTCAGTTGGGTACGGGATCGGATCCCGACGAAATGCGCATCACGGATTGACTCTTTCAGCGCTTCACTATCCAGCGCCCCTTTATGAAACTCGATATTGGTATAACCCGCTGCGTGAAGCGTGTCGATAGCGCTTTGATGGACACCTTCAACCAGCAGAAACTTAATTTTGTCTTTTCCGAGTGATACTTTTGCCATTTCCCGACCCTACTGTTTTATTCATACCGGCAGTAACGCATACCGAAAGTTATTCATGCTGAATGCAGACTTCAGAAGTCACTGCTTTATGCAGTTCACAGTCAACATAACAAAATTTTTGCTACGGGCAATACAAACGATTGCCTACCCGATAGCACAAGCCCTAGCTGGTCCTACATTTTTCAGAACTTAATACTCAAATTCTGGAACAGCGTGGAAGCAAACGTCAAAACGGCGTCTTTATGTGACATAAGTCACCAAATTGGCCGTTTTAAATAAAAGATGATTCAGGCGGTAAATTATCATCTTCATAACATTACATTATGCTAACGACCCCAAAGAGATCGTAAGCTTATCGCCAGCACTACTTTTTAATGACTTTTACGCCGTCTGGCGAACCCACCAGCGCGATATCTGCACCCCGGTTGGCAAACAGTCCAACAGTCACTACGCCGGCAATGGCGTTTAACTTATTTTCCAGCGCGATGGCGTCAAGAATGCTCAGGTTGTGTACATCCAGAATAACGTTGCCGTTGTCGGTGACCACGTTCTGGCGATACTCCGGCAGGCCGCCGAGCTTCACCAGTTCACGTGCTACATAGGAGCGCGCCATTGGGATAACCTCAATCGGCAGCGGGAATTTTCCCAGCACGTCGACCTGCTTGGAGGCATCAACGATACAAATAAACTTGCGGGAGATAGCGGCGATGATTTTTTCACGGGTCAGCGCCGCGCCGCCGCCTTTGATCATCTGCATGTGACCGTTGATTTCATCCGCACCGTCGACGTAGATGTCGAGTTCGTCAACTTCGTTGCTATCAAACACGTGAATGCCGAGGCTTTTAAGCTTGGCCGTTGACGCGTCAGAGCTGGACACCGCGCCTTCAATCTGGTGTTTAATCGAACCGAGCGCATCAATAAAATGCGCCGCCGTTGAACCGGTGCCTACGCCAACAATCGTGCCTGGTGTGACATATTCCAACGCTGCCCAACCCACCGCTTTTTTCAGTTCATCCTGAGTCATGGTCATTTTTCTCTTTCAGTAGACAATCTGCCTTGAAGTGGTGATCAGTATAAAGCATGGTCTGAGCAATTGGGGAGTACACTTATGCCCAAAAAGCGGAAGATTTTGTGCGCCACAAATTTGAATGAACTGTGGCATAGTGTCTGAATAGGTTTTAATTCCAGACGAGCAAGGAATAGATTTTCGATGAAACGCCCAGACTATAGAACGTTGCAAGCGCTGGACGCTGTGATCCGTGAGCGCGGCTTTGAACGTGCGGCACAAAAGCTGTGTATTACCCAATCCGCCGTTTCTCAACGAATTAAACAGTTGGAAAATTTATTCGGACAGCCGCTGCTGGTGCGTACTGTTCCTCCTCGTCCAACCGAACAGGGCCAAAAGCTGCTGGCGCTGCTGCATCAGGTGGAACTGCTTGAAGAAGAGTGGCTGGGCGGTGATAACATCAACGACAGCAATGACACCCCGCTGCTGCTCTCTCTGGCGGTGAACGCCGACAGTCTGGCAACCTGGCTTCTACCGGCGCTGAAATCGGTGCTGGTTGACTCCCCTATTCGTCTGAACATGCAGGTCGAGGACGAAACCCGTACTCAGGAACGTTTGCGCCGTGGCGAAGTGGTGGGGGCCGTCAGTATTCAGCCGCAGCCTTTGCCAAGCTGCCTTGTGGACCAGCTCGGTGCACTTGATTATCTGTTTGTGGCCTCAAAAGGCTTTGCCGAGCGTTATTTCCCCAATGGCGTTACCCGCTCTGCGCTGCTTAAAGCACCGGCGGTAGCCTTTGACCATCTCGACGACATGCATCAGGCATTTTTACAGCAGAACTTTGATTTATCGCCGGGCAGCGTGCCGTGTCACATCGTGAACTCGTCGGAAGCTTTCGTACAGCTCGCCCGTCAGGGCACGACGTGCTGTATGATCCCGCATTTGCAGATTGAAAAAGAGTTGGAAAGCGGCGAGTTAATCGATTTAACGCCGGGTCTTTTCCAGCGCCGAATGCTGTTCTGGCACCGTTTCGCACCGGAAAGCCGCATGATGAGAAAAGTCACTGACGCCCTTCTTGCACACGGCCGTCAGGTACTCCGACAAGACTAATTTACTGTTCATCATTCAAGCTACAGGGGTGTTGGCTTCACTCACTCACCCAAGTCACTGAGTGGACTAAGCGCCTTGGGAACAGCTCATTTTGCCGCCTACCTGTAGCTCGACGGGTTTTAAGTAAAAAACGTTATTTAGCTGCGTCGCCGTTTTTCAGTTCAAACACCACATCTACCTGATCGTCAAAGTGAATGCTCTGCTGCTCGTAGGTTTGAGCGGCATCACTTTGTCCAGTGGCGTCGGCCGTTTTATACATTCTGGCAACCGGCATCGGCTGATAGTTGGCAACGTGATAGCGAATGCTGTAAACCTGTCCAAGCTGGCTGTGGAAGCCTTCGGCTAGCGCTTTAGCCTGCTGCGTAGCGTTATCGATAGCCTTCTGGCGTGCCTGGTCACGGTAGGTATCCGGATTGGCAACGCCCAGTTCAACGGCGCGGATCTCGTTTAAGCCGGAACTCAGCGCGCCATCAAGCAGCTCATTGAGTTTGTCGAGCTTGCGCAGGGTGACCTGCACCTGACGCACGGCGCGATAGCCTTTCAGCACGCTGCTGCCGTCTTTCAGGTAGTTATATTCTGGCTGAGTGCGCAGATTGGCGGCGTTAATGTCTTTCTTATCAATGCCGTTCTTCTGCAGGAAGGCAAAATACTCGGCTACGCGCTGGTCGGCCTGTTTCTTGGCCGAGGCAGCGTCTTTCGCGGAAACATTGACTTCAATTGCCAACGTAGCGATGTCTGGAACGGCATCAACGCTCGCTGTACCTGAAGTTACCACATGCGGCCCTTCTGGCACTTCAGCAGCCTGAAGTGCAGCAGGTAGTGTCCCTAATCCCAACATGGCGGCCATAGCCAATGCTTTCAATTTCACAGTGTTTCCCTCATTCATCTGGTGAGCAACAACACTAGCACAGTAGTTTGGCAGCGAAATTAAGATTAGTGATAAATTATTCAGAAATGCAGGTTCTGTAGCGCCAGCTGCAGGGCTATGCCCCACATCACCAATCCCACAACGGTGTTAATCGCCCGCTGGGTTTTTCCTTTGTTTAACCAAGGAGAGAGCAGCGCGGCTAACATCGCCAGGCCAAAAAACCACAGCGTTGAAGAAAGTACCGCCCCTAATGCAAACCACGAGCGCTCATCGCTGGCAAGACGCCCACCGAGGCTACCCAGAACCACAAAGGTGTCAAGGTAAACGTGCGGATTAAGCCAGGTTACCGCCATCATACTCACCACAATCCGCCAGCGGCTTTTTGCCATCACTGTGGCTTCAACCTGCAGCGGGTTAGCCGCCATGGCGGTACGAAAAGCGCCCCAGCCAAACCACAGCAGAAAAGCCACGCCGCCCCAGCTCACAATAAACAGCAGCGTGGGATAGTTGTCGAGCAGCGCACTGCCGCCAAAAATTCCGGCGCAAATCAGGGCAATATCGCTGGCTGCACAAAGCCCCGCAATCATCAGATGATATTGGCGGCGGATACCCTGATTCATCACAAACGCATTTTGCGGACCGATCGGCAAAATCATCGCGGCACTCAGCATCATTCCCTGTAAGAATGTCGAAAACATGGCAAAACTTCCTTATAACAAGTCTGGAAAAGGTTTCTGCCGCGCAGTGTATGCAAGAGTGAACATTAGAGGAAATGGATTTTTCTAATCGAGCATTAGTTAGGCTTATGTTGAGATCTCTTTTTAATTCTAATAAAAATTAAACCTGTAAACCCCTTTTATTTATTAAGCCTTTTAAATAAAAATTAAATTAATAAAAAGATACTAATACTCTCATCGATTAATAGACGAATCTCATTCTGAACTTCTTTTATATTCGCGTAGAGAACAGATAATACCTCGTGACGAGTAAGTCCAATTTTCAATCGATTAAATTTATATATAATAAGTTCGTAACAGGGGTATTATGAAAAAGATTATTAAACTTTCAATGGTTGCTATTGCAACTTGTTCTGCACTTTATGGGGCCAATGTTATTGCAGCCCGCTTCAACGCTCAAATGCCTGACGGAACCGTTGAAATAACGGCAAAAGAGTCGGGTACGCTCAAACCTGTAGAGCAAGGCGAATCGGGTGCGGTCAGTAAATACCGCGGCGATCGCCCAACGGCAAAATTAAAATGGCGTTCAACTTGGGTAGATTCGGAGATGGCAGGCCAACACCCGCACAGCCCAATTAACTATGAATTGGTCAACGTAAAATATAAAGATGCGCATGACGTTAATCCGGAATCAACCGGAAAATTAACCACCAATGGTTATGCGGGGAATATGGAACATAACGTTCCTTTTAACGTGACTAAAAACAGTAAAATCGTGGGCCTCTATGTTCCCGAGTGGTCATATTGGGATCAGGCTCATCCTGCCGAATTTACACCGGCAAAAAATCTGACCCATGTGTTCTACAGCTTTATCGGCATGTGTGACTACGGTGCCGAGCGCCCGACGGGCACGCTAAAACCAAGTGAAAATGACGGCCTTAAGGCCGAAGGCAATCTGCGCGGCCAGAAGATCATTAAAGGCATGTGTGGTCAAGGTCCTCTACCAACCGAAAATGGTGATGTGAGCTGGGATGAATCGGCGGGTAAAAACTCGCCGGCCAAGCAGCAGGGCGACTTCAATTTAACAAAATTTGATCCGCAGGCTTCACACTTCATGTTTAAAGCGATGGAGGCAATGAAAAAAGCGCATCCAAACCTGAAGGTAATGGTTTCTGTCGGTGGCTGGACGCTCAGTTCCCCCTTCAACGGCATGGCAGAAACCTCAGCCTCTCGCGCTATTTTTGTTAAATCTGTCGTTCAGTTCCTCAAAGATCATCCTTACGTAGACGGCATCGATCTCGATTGGGAATTCGTCGGCGGCGGCGGCCCAACAACGCATAAAGAGGGGCTGGCATTAAGCGGCATGTACAAAGAAAAAGAAGCTTACACCCACGTGGTGCATGAACTGCGCGTGGCGATGGACAGTGAATTCGGCAAAGGCAGCAAACAGCTGAGCGCCGCCGTCAGCGCATCTCCGGCCAAACTGGCTGCGATTGATTTTGACGCGGTAAAAGACGACTTCGACTTTGTTAATATCATGTCTTATGACATGTACGGGGCGTTTAGCCGCAACCCGGGGCATCAGACCGCCGTTCATGCAAAACCGCTGATCGGTGCTTACTTCGCCGAGGGCGCAGATAAAAATCTGAAAGATGATATCGGCCAAGAGATTGTTGATGCAAAAGGTCAAAAAATTACCGGCGCAGAAGCGATGCGCGGCTTCAGCACCGAGGGTGCGGTTAACGCCATTTTGGACAATAACCCAGAATTCCCGTCTACCAAACTGGTGATCGGCGCAGCCTCTTACAGCCGCGGTTGGCACACCGTTCGCGTGCCGGCCAAGCTGGATAAATTGTTCTGGCACGGCATTGCCGATGGCAAATCTGTCAGCCGTGAAGGCTTGGGCAGTCATGGTACGTTTGAAAATGGCGTGACTGACTTCCGCGAAATTTACGATAATTACATCGCTAAAGGCAAAGATTTCTATTACGACAAACAGGCTGAAGCGGCTTACGTCTGGGAGCCAAAATCGAACGATGCCCACACCGTTGGCGCCCACGTTGAAACTCTCGACTCGCAGCGTTCAGTTATCGCCAAGGGCGAACTGATGAAAAAATATAATCTCGGTGGCCTCTTCGCCTGGGCAAGTTCGACCGACAATGGCCTGATCCTCAACACCATGAATGCCGCGGTGTGTAACAAAAAAGCCGACGGTAACTATTACAGTTTCAGCGAACACTACAACGGCGAAGTTAATACCGCAGTGGTCGAAAAAGATGCCAAAGGTCAGGCAACAAAAGTTGCTGAAACGGTATCAGGCCCGATGACCTATCGTTTTGACGGTCAGGCGTATTGCTTAGAGAAAGAAGAAGGTCAGGCCGAGCTGCCGATTGCCAATGCAGGCAAAGATATTGTTAAAATTAAAAGCGATGGCTGGCCCGGAACCATGAATTTGCTTGATGGAGGATTGAGTCAACACGCTGTCTCTTATCATTGGAAAATTCTTCAAAGTACAGTGCCTATGGAATTAAGAGAATTAGGCGACGATCCTGCACAAACAGGCCAAAGCCTGCAGGGTAAGTCTGTTTTTGCGCAAGTAGCCAGCAATTTCAAGAACAATAAAATTCCGACCACAAACCAAGCGGTATTTGAGTTAACCGTGGTAAATAAAGACGGAAAAACAGCCACTGACTATGTCAAAATGACCTTCATTCCTGCAACAGCCAGTATCATTGGCAGCAGAGTGATTACTCAAGGTCATACGCTTAATTTAACTGCCGAAAGCAATGTTCCCAATGCGATTTCATATCAATGGCAGATCAGTCATCGAGGAGCAAAAGAATCCTTGTACATCAAGAAGAATAAAACACCAGACTTTATATATAACACTAAAGCCTTACCTGTCGGCGAGTACGATGTTGACGTTTTTATTCAGACTAAGAGCGGCCGTGATTCTGTTTTTGCGGAAAAATTAGAGCATCTGACTATCGTTAAGGAAGCGGTTAAACCCGACGATGAAATCAAACCGGATACCAAATACCCTGCCTATAAAGAGGGTACAAAATATAAAGGCGGCGATATCGTCACCGGTACAGATGGCAAACATTATGAATGCCGCAATGATGATGGTCGTCACGGCTGGTGTGGACAGGCGGCAGGCTTCTACGCGCCAGGCACCGGCAGCGCTTGGACCGAAGCCTGGAAGCTATTCACCAAGTAATCTGAAAGCAGTTTAACCTAGAAAGTAAAACGCCCTGAAATCAGGGCGTTTTGTCGTTCAATTTCAGTCAGGATTACTCGGCCTTGGCCGCTTCTTCCTGCTTAGCCTGCGCCTCGGCGCTGCGATACAGATGCACGTCCATCTGTGGGAACGGGATGCCAATGTTGTTGGCATCCAGCGCTTCCTTAAATTTCTCCAGCAGATCCCATTTAACGTTTTGAGAATCGCCGTTGGTGGTCCAGTAACGCACCACGAAGTTCAACGTCGACGCGCCCATTTCGTTCAAACGGATCACCACGCCTTTGTCTTTGAGCATACGCTCATCGGCATTGGCAATGTCACCCAATACTTTTTTAACCAACGCAATATCAGCATCATAAGCCACACCGACGATGATATCAGTACGGGTGGTTGGCTCACGCGAGGTGTTAATGATGTTACCGGCGATGATTTTACCGTTTGGTACAACAATGACTTTATTATCAACGGTTAGCAGCGTAGTAGAGAAGATCTGCACCTGCGTTACCGTACCCGCTACGCCACCCAAATCGACATATTCACCGGCGCGGAAAGGACGGAAGATAACCAGCAACACGCCCGCCGCAAAGTTCGACAGTGAACCCTGTAATGCCAAACCTACGGCCAAACCGGCGGCACCAATAACGGCGATAACCGAGGTGGTCTGCACGCCAATACGCCCCAGAACGGCAATCAGCGTAAAGGCAATAATCGCATAACGCACCAGCGCAGACAGGAAATCGGAAACCGTCAGGTCAATGCCACGAAGACGCATCACCCGACTGACTGCGCCAGAAACCACGCGAGCAACAATTAAGCCCACCACCAGAATGGCGATGGCAGCGACGATATTAACCGCGTAATGGACCAGCAATTCCTGATTTCTGACAAACCACGTTCCGGCATTATGAATGCCGCCTACCACGTTCAAATCTTCCATTTCACACACCCTAGCAAGCAATAATGAAACCAGACATTCGCACTAAAATGCACGACGAATGATGCCTAAGCCCTTAAGGGTAACCAAGATTCGGCGTAACTGCCAACTTGCACTTACGCTTTGCGTACTTTCTAAACGTCCGCTATGGGCTCACCGGTCGGGTTTCACTCACCCGCTGAGACGGTTTAAACGCCTGTAACGGTCCTCGCCCCGTCAGGGTAAAAATAGACACCAGGGTAAACGCCAGCGCAATCAGCCCTAAAATCAGGTAGGTGCCGTGGAAACCCACTTTGCCATACATCTCGCCGGCGAAAATCGACATAAAAATCATCGCAATTTGCTTGAAGAAGCAGAAACAGACCAGATAAATAGTGGCCGAAAAACGCACTTCAAACACCGAAGTGATGTACTTGAAACAGCCGACAATCAGGAACGGGATCTCGAACATATGCAGCGTTTTCAGCAGCACCACTTCGACCGGAGTACTGGCAAACGACGAACCAATGATGCGCACTGACATAATGGCTCCGGCCAGCAGCAGCGCGTTCTTGCCGCCGATGCGGTTAACGATGGCAGGCGCAAAGAACATAATAAACGCATTGAGCAATTCACCCAGGGTGGTGATGTAGCCAAACACCCGCGTACCCTGATCCGCACTGCTAAAGAATGAAGTAAAGAAGTTGGCAAACTGCTGGTCAAACACTTCATAGGTGCAGGAAACGCCGACAACATACAGCCCGAGGAACCAGAGTTTTTTATCCTTAAGCAGCTCCGCCGCCAGTCGCAGATTGAAAGGCTTACTGTTGGCACCCAGCTCATTGGCAACCTTGGCGCTGGCCCCTACCGCAGGTTTGGCAATCAACAGCAGAATGGCCAAAATAACCGCACAGCCGGAGCCGAGCCAGAAAACAAACTGGTTATTGATGGTGAACATTATCCCCACCACCGAGGCACAAATCGCCCAGCCCACACAGCCAAACATGCGCGCACGCCCAAACTCGAAGCTGCTGCGGCGGCTGACTTTCTCAATGTATGCCTCAATCGCCGGTGCACCGCCGTTGTAAATAAAGCCGAGATAGATGCCGCCGACTATCGATCCCAACAGGATATTGGTTTGCAGCAGCGGACCAAAAACGTAGATAAAGAACGGCGCAAACAGCACCAACATGCCGGTGATAATCCACAGCAAATGTTTTTTCAGACCAAGCTTGTCGGAAAGCAGGCCAAAAAGCGGCTGAAACACCAAGGAGAAAAATGAGATACAGGCAAAAATAACACCGGTATCACTTTGGTTTATATGATTGATATCGTGCAACCAAATCGGGAAGAATGGGAAATAGGCGCCCATGATGAAAAAGTAGAAAAAGAAGAACAATCCAAAGGTCCAAAAATTGGTATTTCGCATGTAGTTCATGGTAACTCCTCAGCCTTGATGGCCGCCCAGCCTGCGCTCAACGCGCGCGGCGGGGCAGCGAGCATTACTTGCCTAACCAGGTCAGCGAATAGCGATATTCACCGGCCGTCAGTAAAAATTCCGGGCTGACGCTTGGACTCCATGAATCATCACCGCCCACGCCCATTCGGAAAGCGTCAATATTCAGCCAAGTGCCCGCTTCTTCTTTCAGCAGATGGCGATGGCTGGTGTCCATCAACTGCTTCAGGCTGAAGCGGCTCAGGCCAAAGGAGAAATCACCGCGCAATTGCAGGTTGCCGTAATTCAATTCACAGGTGCCGCCGCGCGAGCCGTTTTCAGACGGGAACACGTACGGCGTGTAAAGCTGCGCCAACGGCAACTTCCAGCGAGAAAATTGCGCGGCAAGCTGGCGATCGGGATAGTTTTCATGCGGGCCAAGGCCCAACCACTCAACATTTGCTGAAACCTGACGCAGGCAGCAGCTCAGACCTATTCGCGCCGGAGACGGTAAACTGCTGGCAACCTGCACCTGCACGTCAATGCGCATTTCGCCCTCGGCAGTGATGCGATAGGTTTTACGGCTGATGAGCGCAGCCTGGGATGAGGCGACGCTGGCATTAAAGAAAGCGTGCTCGGTTTCAACACACACTGCATCGGCAAGGCGATAGGCCTGAAAACGCAGCAGTTGCGACTCAAGCTGATACATACCCGCTTTTTTCCAGCGCTCGACCCAGGCATGAGGATCAATTCTTGTCGCTTCACTGACGCCGATGTCATTATCCAGCGGCGCACGTACAAACTGGTCGACAAGCGGCGAAAGCAGCTGCTCTTCGCTGCCCTGCCACCACTGTTCAAGCAGGCCGCTGTGGCGATTGAACTGCCAACGCTGACCCCCCTGAATAACCTCAACACCGTCGGCATGTTGCTGCAGTTCGGGTGCGGCCAAATGTTCTTTAGCAGGCGCGGGCAAACTTAACGCACGCGGCAGCGGCCACTGATGCCAGGCACTGCGATGACCAGCCGTTGACCAGTCAGTGGCATCGGGTTGAGAAATATCAACATTCAGCCACAGCTCACCAGACGCAGTAACCGCCGGGAAATCGCCCAGCTCAATGCGCTGACGGCCCTGTGGTGCGATATCGAGCCTGATTTCACCCTGTTCTAAACACGCACCGTCAAGCTCAATACGCCAGTTCAGGCGCTCGTTATCACTGCGGCGGAACAGGTATTCGCTGTAGACGTCGATCACCAACGGCTGCTGACTGACCAGTTCAAAGCGGAAAAATTGCTGCGCGCGCTGGGCTTCGAAAAGCGCGGGATGCGGCGTACGGTCCTGAAATACCAAACCATTCATGCAGAATTGACGATCGTTGGGCGTATCGCCAAAGTCGCCGCCGTAGGCCGAGTAGCTCACACCGTCGTCGCCGGTGCGGGTCAGACTTTGATCGACCCAGTCCCAGATAAAACCGCCCTGCAGTCTTGGATGGTCACGAAACGCTTGCCAGTACTTGTCGAAGCCGCCGAGGCTGTTGCCCATCGCATGTGCGTATTCACAGAGGATCAGCGGACGAGTTTCATCCGGCATGCCGATCCATTTTTTAATTGACCACTTCGGCACCGCCGGGAATGGCTGATCCTGATCCACGCGGGCATACATTGGGCAGATAATGTCGGTCGCTGCGCTGTTGGCACCGCCGCCTTCATACTGCACCGGGCGCGTCGGATCGCTAGATTTTATCCAGCGATAAAGTGCATCGTGTGTGGATCCATGCCCTGACTCATTGCCCAGCGACCAGATAATAATGCTGGGGTGATTCTTGTCACGCTGCACCATGCGCGTCACGCGTTCGCTGAACGCATTGAACCACTGCGGATCGTCGGACAGGCGGTTCATCGGCTGCATGCCGTGGGTTTCAATATTAGCCTCGTCCACGACGTACAGCCCGTAGCGATCGCAAAGCCTGTACCAAAGCGGATGATTCGGATAATGCGAGCAGCGCACGGCGTTGAAATTGTGCTGCTTCATTAACAAAATATCCTGCAGCATGGTGGCTTCATCCACCGCCTGCCCTTTTTCAGAATGATGTTCGTGCCGATTGGTGCCGCGGATAAGCAACGGCTGGCCGTTAAGCTTGAGCAAACCCTGACTGATTTCGACGTAACGGAATCCCACGTCAAACGCTTCGGCCTCGATCAACTTATCCTCGGCGTCGAGCAGTGAAATCACCGCCCGATAAAGATGAGGCTGTTCAGCGCTCCACAGTAACGGCTTATCCAGCGGCAGACGCAGCGTGATTCGTTCGTGATAAGCCCCGCGCTCGTCAATAATTTCACTGCCCAACGGCTGCACGTCTTCAGCTACCTTCTGCTCGCCGCGCCAAAGTTGAACATTAACTTTTAATGCGCTCGCCGCTTCCTCGCTGGCCGCTACGCTAATTTTTGCTTCAAGCTCACCGAGTGAATAATTGGCGTGTAGATGGGTCCGCAGCTGGACGTCAGTTAACTGGATTGCCGGCTTATGCAGCAGGCTGACGTCGCGGAAAATACCACTCATCCGCCACATGTCCTGGTCTTCAAGATAGCTGCCGTCGCTCCAGCGCAGCACCATTACCGCCAGACGATTTTCACCGTCCTGCAGATATTGCCCGAGGTCAAACTCCGCCGGCAGTCGGCTGTCCTGGGAATAACCGACCCAGTGGCCGTTACACCACAGATAGAAGGCCGAATTGACGCCGTCGAAGATAATTCGCGTCTGGCCTTGCTCGCGCCAGGCGCTGTCTACCGAAAATGTGAGCGAATAACATCCCGTAGGGTTATCTTCTGGAACAAACGGTGGATTCACCGGAATAGGATAACGAACGTTGGTATAAATGGGCGCGTCGTAGCCCGACATCTGCCAGTTTGAAGGCACCTGCAAATCATCCGCATGCGGTAAATCCGCCTCAAGCCACTCGGCAGGCACCGCCTCAGGGCGGCTGAAGTAACTGAATTTCCACACGCCGTTTAGGCTGCGCAGGCTTGAGGAATTACTGTCCGCCTTGGCTTCATCAGCATTACGCCAGCTTTGAAAAGGAGGATGGGCCGGTAACCGATTAACCTGGGTGCAGACGGGGTTTTCCCAGTCGCGCCGCGCCAGCACCGCACTCAGCGGATTTAATGCCTCTTGTGTATAGCCTTTCATTACCCTACCTCACCAAAATGTTATGCGCTCACATTAATGTTTTTAAAATGGCTGCAGTCGAGGATGAAGTAAAGAAAGCTGCGTCAAGAAGGCGACGGGGATCACAATTTCAGCGCGATAGGTGCACGCGGGCTTAAAGTTGCTCGAGCTGGCGGGCGATACGTTTGAGTTCCAGCGCCAGTGACTGCGCAGAGTCGGGAGACTCTCCGGGGGCCGATGTTGTTTGGCGCAGCATCAATCTGGTATTGAGCAGCAACGAACCGGGACTGGTCTGCTGCGGATGTTGCAGCATCTGCACCATGCGGTTAACGCTTTCGCGACCGCTGAGGCGAAAATCTTGGGCAATGGTGGTTAACGGCGGTTGAAAATAGGCACTGTCTTCAGTGTCGTCATAGCCAACCACAGAAAGCTGCTGAGGTACAGTAACGCCCAGCTGGTGGGCTGCGCGGAGTACCCCAAGCGCCATTTGGTCGTTTGCCACCAGTATTGCGGTAGGCCTTTGCGGCGGGTTAAGCAGATTCAGCGCCAGCTGATAGCCGGAAGCCGAACTCCAGTCTCCATGCAGCACGCTAAAAGCCTCAAGCTGATGCGCGGTCAGGCCCGTAAGCCAACCCTCGTAGCGCAATCGAGCGGAGACTGACTCCAGCGGCCCAGTCAGCAAGGCAATCTGCCGGTGCCCAAGCGCAAGCAGATGCTCCAGCCCCTGCATCGCGCCCTCTTGTGGATCGAAAAGAATGCTGAGCAGATTGGCCTGAGGATCAACATCCAGAAACAGCACCGGCAAATTGCCACAGCATTGTTTCACCTGCTGGGCGTTGTCAGTTTCGAGCGGAACATTAATCAGAATACCGTCCACTCGCTGCGCAATCAGTTCATTGACGGCGGCGCGGCAGGACTTCAGCTGCAGGTCCTCAACCATCGAGATAACAACGTGATACCCCAGCTGATTGGCGCGAGTTTTGATAGCTGAAGCCCCTTGAGAAGGCGCATTGAGGGCTAAATTAGTGCTTGCCAGCCCAAGGGTGAAACTCTGTTTGCCGGCCAACTGCTGCGCCATGCGATTAGGCACATAGTTCAGCTCGTTCATTGCCGCTTCAACCCGTGAACGCGTTTTTTCAGAAACTTGTGCAGCCTGATTCAGCACGCGGGAAACCGTCTGATAAGAGACTCCGGCGTGACGAGCAACGTCATCGAGCGTAACAGATTTTGGCTTATTCAACGGCGGCTTCCTGACTGGGTTGATTAAAGACAATGCAAAGACTGCGCTCCGATAATAACAGATTTCTATTCTTATCGAGCAAGCGGCGAAACCTAAAGGCTTGCAGGCTTGCAGGCTTGCAGGCTTGCAAGGACTGCAAGGACTGCACCCATTTAGATCAACATTCGTCATTTATAAAGCAAAAAACGCTCACTTCACGCACGAAATCGAACTAACAAGCACAATGACTGGATGCCAATGAAAATAAACGCATAGCCTGTGAATCACATCAAAAAATAATAACATCAACCTTTCAATGAGTTAACCCTAGCCTCTCTCCAAACTTCCCACCCATGGCCCGAGAATTGCTAATCCTCATCCGGACAAATATTTCTACCTTTGGGGAAAATGGATGGATATGCAACAGTCACAAAGTCAGCTGAGAAGAGGGTTAAAAAACCGTCACATCCAACTGATCGCTCTGGGCGGTGCCATTGGCACCGGCCTATTTTTAGGTATCGCCCAGACCATCAAGATGGCAGGACCCTCGGTACTGCTGGGTTATGCTATCGCCGGGATCATCGCCTTCTTTATCATGCGTCAGCTCGGCGAAATGGTGGTGGATGAACCCGTTGCTGGCTCATTCAGCCACTTCGCCAACAAGTACTGGGGCGGATTTGCTGGCTTTATGTCGGGTTGGAATTACTGGGTGCTTTATGTTCTGGTCAGCATGGCAGAACTCAGCGCGGTCGGTATTTACGTTCAATATTGGTGGCCGGAAATACCCACCTGGGTTTCAGCGGCTCTGTTTTTTGTCGCAATAAACCTCATCAATCTCACCAGCGTTAAAGTGTATGGGGAAGTCGAATTCTGGTTCTCAATCATTAAAGTCGCGGCTATCGTCGGCATGATTGCCTTTGGTGCCTGGCTGCTGGCCAGCGGTCACGGTGGTCCGGAGGCCAGCGTGGCCAACCTCTGGCAATACGGCGGCTTTTTCCCCAACGGCATCAGCGGGTTGGTGATGGCAATGGCGGTGATTATGTTCTCGTTTGGCGGATTGGAGCTGATCGGGATCACCGCAGCTGAAGCAGATAACCCACAAAAAAGCATTCCGAAAGCCACTAACCAGGTTATCTATCGCATCCTGCTGTTCTACGTGGGCGCGCTGGCGGTGCTGCTGTCGCTGTATCCTTGGCAGAAAGTGGTGGAAGGCGGCAGCCCGTTTGTTCTCATTTTCCACGCACTCGACAGTAATCTGGTGGCCACGCTGTTGAACGCCGTTGTACTTTCCGCTGCGCTTTCTGTTTATAACAGCTGCGTGTTCAGCAATAGCCGTATGCTGTTCGGATTGGCAAAACAGGGTAATGCCCCTGCCGCGCTGCTGAAGGTGAATCGCCGCGGCATTCCGTTCAACGCGCTGAGCGTCTCGGCTTTGGCGACCGCGCTTTGCGTACTGCTTAACTATCTGATGCCAGGTAAGGCCTTTGAGCTGCTGATGTCCCTGGTGGTCTCTGCTCTGGTGATTAACTGGGCAATGATCAGCATCACCCACCTAAAATTTCGCAGCGCTAAACGTGACGCAGGGAAAAAGACACATTTCCCGAGTCTGGGTTACCCCGTGACCAACGCGCTGTGCCTGCTGTTTTTGGCCGGTATTTTGGTGATTATGTTCCTTACGCCGGGGATTCAGATTTCAGTCTGGCTGATCCCGGTATGGCTGCTAGTGCTGGCCGTCAGCTATCGGCTTAAAAAGAAGAAAAACACCGCCGCAGCGGGAAATATTGTAGAAATTAATAATCTATAAAAAGGGCGAGAAATGAAAAATTTATTACCTTGGGTATTGCTGGTCGCCACCGGGAGCGCCAGCGCAGCCTCTCATCTACAAAGCGTGGTGAAACAGGGTACGCTGAACGTTTGCACCACTGGCGATTATAAGCCTTATACCTTTTTGAAACCGGACGGCAGCTATGAGGGCATTGATATTTCGATGGCGGAGTCATTGGCAAAAAGCCTGGGCGTGAAGACCAACTATGTGAAATCAACCTGGAAAACGCTGACCCCTGATTTAGTGGCGGAAAAATGTGATATCGCGATGGGCGGCATTTCGGTCACGCTGGCGCGCCAGCAGCAGGTATTTTTTGCCGAGAAAATGGACGTAGACGGTAAAATTCCGCTGGTGCGCTGTACTGACGTCAAAAAGTATCAAACTATTGAGCAGATAAACAAACCGTCGGTACGCTTGATTGAACCGGCCGGTGGCACAAATGAGGCTTTTGCCCATGCTTATCTGCCGAAAAGCAATCTGACACTAACGCACGATAATGTCAGTATTTTCCAGCAGTTAGTCGATAAGAAAGCCGACGTAATGGTCACTGAAGCTTCTGAGGCACTGTATCAGAAAAAATCGCACCCTTCTCTGTGCGCGGTTAATCCTGACAAGCCGATGCAGTACGGTGAGAAGTCCTACATGCTGCCAACCGACGACATTAGCTGGAAACTGTACGTTGACCAATGGCTGCATCTGGCGCGTGCGACAGGCGAATATCAGAAAATTGTCGCCAACTGGCTGTAATCACTATTTTCCAAAAATCAGCATAAAAAAAGGGGCCATTCGGCCCCTTCTCTCAATCACAACGATAAAACAGTCTTAATTACAGACGGTCTACGTCGTTCAGTTCGTGGAACGCCTGCTCCAGACGAGTCACCATAGAGGACTGTGCAGAGCGCAGCCATACGCGTGGATCGTAGAACTTCTTGTTCGGCTTGTCTGCGCCTTCCGGGTTGCCCAGCTGGGCCTGCAGGTAAGCTTCGTTCTTTTTGTAGAACTGCAAAATACCGTCCCAGTTTGCCCACTGAGTATCAGTATCGATGTTCATTTTGATAACACCGTAGCTGATTGATTCTTTGATTTCAGCAGCAGAAGAACCTGAACCGCCGTGGAACACGAAGTCCAAGGAGTTGTGTGGCAGGTTATGTTTCTTGCTGACGTAATCTTGGGAATCACGCAGAATAGTTGGGGTCAGTTTAACGTTACCTGGTTTGTAAACACCGTGAACGTTACCGAATGACGCGGCAATCGTGAAACGAGGGCTGATGGCGCTCAGTTTTTCGAAAGCGTAATCAACATCTTCTGGCTGGGTATACAGTGCAGAGGCGTCCATGTGGCTGTTATCAACGCCGTCTTCTTCGCCGCCGGTGCAACCCAGTTCAATTTCCAGAGTCATGTCCAGCTTGGCCATGCGCGCCAGATACTTGCTGCTGATCTCGATGTTTTCTTCCAGAGACTCTTCTGACAGGTCAATCATGTGGGAAGAGAACAGTGGCTTGCCGGTCGCCGCGAAGTGTTTTTCGCCCGCGTCCAACAGACCGTCGATCCAAGGCAGCAGTTTTTTCGCACAGTGGTCGGTGTGCAGAATAACCGGCACGCCGTAATGTTCTGCCATCAGGTGAACGTGTTGTGCACCAGAGATTGCGCCCAAAATAGCCGCGCCCTGTGGTACGTCAGTTTTCAGACCTTTACCGGCGATAAATGCAGCGCCACCGTTGGAGAACTGAATAATGATTGGGCCTTTAACTTTCGCAGCCGCTTCAAGAGCAGCATTGATAGAGTCGGTGCCTACACAGTTAACAGCCGGAAGAGCAAACGCATTTTCTTTAGCAACTGCGAATACTTTCTGAACGTCATCACCAGTAAGAACACCTGGTTTTACGAAATCAAAAATTTTAGACATATTACGTTGTCCTGTTTCGTCGGTCGTAGATGGATTGAATCGGATTACAAAATACAGCGTGAGCGGGCGAATACTCTCACCCGCTCGCGATTATTACTTCTTGGCACGCTCTTCCAGCATCACAACGGCCGGCAGCTCTTTTCCTTCAACGAACTCAAGGAATGCGCCACCGCCGGTAGAGA
The DNA here is from genome assembly GCF_009208105.1 of Rouxiella sp. S1S-2. NCBI lineage: Bacteria > Pseudomonadati > Pseudomonadota > Gammaproteobacteria > Enterobacterales > Yersiniaceae > Rouxiella > Rouxiella sp. S1S-2. The sequence goes on along the minus strand of NZ_WFKL01000001.1, from coordinate 1,016,309 downwards.
TGTAGGAAATTTTGTCAGCAATACCGAACAAGTCGATTGCTGCCAGAGTGTCGCCGCCGCCAGCGATAGAGAACGCGTCGCTATCGGCAATGGCGTGCGCCACAATTTCGGTTCCTTTACGGAAGTTAGGGAACTCGAATACGCCAACCGGGCCATTCCACAGAATAGTTTTGGCGTTTTTCAGGATTTCGGCCAGACGCTGTGCAGACACGTCGCCCATATCCAGAATTTGTTCTTCGTCTTTGATATCGGCGGTAGATTTCAACGTTGCAGTAGCCGTCTCGGAGAACTCGGTCGCCACGCGAACGTCGGTAGGAACCGGAATATCACAGGTTTCGAGCAGTTTTTTGGCGGTACCCACCAAGTCTGCTTCGTACAGTGATTTACCTACGTTGTGGCCCTGTGCGGCTACGAAGGTGTTGGCAATGCCGCCGCCAACGATCAGCTGGTCTGCAATTTTAGACAGCGCATCAAGCACGGTCAGTTTAGTTGAAACTTTAGAACCGCCCACGATAGCCACCATTGGACGTGCTGGATTACCCAGCGCTTTGCCCAAGGCTTCAAGCTCGGCAGACAGCAGCGGACCCGCACAGGCGATAGGAGCAAACTTGCCTACGCCGTGAGTTGATGCCTGCGCACGGTGGGCGGTGCCAAAAGCATCCATTACATAAACGTCGCACAGTGCTGCGTATTTTTTAGAAAGAGTTTCGTCGTCTTTCTTTTCGCCTTTGTTAAAGCGAACGTTTTCCAGAACAACCAGCTCACCTTCAGCAATATCCACGCCGTCGAGGTAGTCTTTAGCCAGGCGAACAGGAGAAGACAGTTTCTCTTTCAGGTAGTTAACAACCGGCAGCAGAGAAAACTCTTCGTTATATTCGCCTTCGGTAGGACGCCCCAGATGCGAGGTCACCATCACGCGCGCACCTTGCTTCAGAGCGATTTCGATGGTTGGCAAAGAGGCACGAATACGTGCATCAGACGTCACTTTACCGTCTTTAACCGGCACGTTGAGATCCGCACGAATCAGTACACGCTTACCTGCTAAATCCAGGCTGCTCATCTTAATTACAGACATGGTGAATCCTCTATTCTCTTTAAAGTTGCTGAGGGCGTAACCAGCCGTAGCCGATTTGCCTTACTAGAAACCGCTTGCGGACATTGCCAACGTGGTGTCGAGCATCCTGTTGGCAAAGCCCCACTCATTGTCGCACCAGACCAACGTCTTTATCAGACGCTGACCACTGACCCGCGTCTGTGTGCCATCGACGATGGCGCTGTGTGGGTCATGGTTAAAATCAGTAGAAACTAATGGTAGTTCGGTATAGTCAACAATACCACGAAAAGCACCATTCGATGCCTTTTGCAGCAGCTGGTTGACCTGCTCAACGTCGACCTTCTCGGACACGAAAACGCTAAGATCAATGGCAGTAACGTTGATAGTCGGCACACGCACCGAAATCGCCTCAAAGCGGTCACAGAACTTGGGCATGATACGGGTAATGCCGGCAGACAGCTTGGTATCAACGGGAATAATTGACTGGCTGGCTGCGCGAGTACGGCGTAAATCGGGATGATAGGCGTCAATCACCGGCTGGTCGTGCATCGCGGAATGGATGGTGGTGACCGTGCCGAATTCAATGTCGAACGCGTCGTCCAAAAGTTTGATAATAGGGATAATACAGTTGGTGGTACAGGAAGCGTTGGAGACGATGCGGTGCTCGCGTTGAAGCAATTGATGGTTCACGCCGTAAACGACCGTCGCATCAAGATCGGGTCCACCAGGATGGGCAAAAAGGATTTTCTTCGCTCCGGCGGCCAACTGCGCTTCGCCGTCTTGACGACTGCCGTAAACACCGGTGCAATCGAGGACAACATCAATGCTCAACTCGCCCCAAGGAAGCAGACTGGCATCGGGCTGGTGTAACAGGCGGATAGTATCGTCGCCAACGGAAAGCACATCGCCTTCCTGGCGCACGTCCCACGCAAAACGTCCGTGGCTGGAGTCGTATTTCAACAAGTGCGCCATCCCTTCAGGACTGGCCAACTCATTGATTGCCACAACGCTGATTTCTGCACGGCGACCAGATTCGTATAATGAGCGCAATACGCTACGGCCAATGCGACCAAAGCCATTAATTGCGATACGTATTGGCATACTTCTCCCTGTTACACGGTTGTTACCTAATTACGATAACCCTATAGTAATGCAGTGCGCCTTTGCGGTGAATCATCATCGCATCTTATTAGACGCAAATCAGAACTCTACACCCCAGCCAAGTTAAACATGTTTACGTCCAGCAAGCGACGTTTGCTTAAATAACCACAACTGAAACGGTTCAGCCGAGCATAAACCAAACTTTGCACAAAGGAAATATTTCGCCGCATTTTGGTTCGTTTTGCATTCCGTTCGCTGAAAAAACCAGCAGTAAAAAATTTTATCTTCGCCAGTGCGGAAACTATTCTATAAAAAATGTTATTTAAAGTGATTGATGCAAGTCATTAAGGTGAACATTTTTGAGTACATTTTCAGAACCTGAGTTGCCATAAAAAAGGCCCCGGCTTTCACCGGGGCCTTTTTAGGCCTGCTTCAAACAATCTCTGACGATAAAAGACTTATTTCAGCAGCGCCTGCGCTTTCGCGACCACGTTGTCTACCGTAAAGCCGAACTCTTTGAACAGCAGCTCCGCCGGCGCCGACTCACCAAAGGTGGTCATGCCCACGATAGCGCCGTTCAGGCCCACGTATTTATACCAGTAGTCGGCAATGCCCGCTTCCACCGCCACGCGCGCCGAAATCGCTTTCGGCAGGACGGACTCGCGATAGGCTTCATCCTGCTTGTCGAACGCGTCGGTTGACGGCAGCGACACCACGCGTACCCGGGTCCCCGCCGCGGTCAGCTTGTCGGCCGCTTCCACGGTGATACCCACTTCAGAGCCGGTGGCAATCAGGATAACCTCTGGCGTGCCTTCGCTGTCCTTCAGAATGTAACCCCCGCGCGCCACGTTCGCCAACTGCTCGGCGGTACGCGGTTGCTGGGTCAGGTTCTGACGGGAGAAAATCAGCGTCGTCGGGCCGTCGTTGCGCTCAATCGCGTATTTCCACGCCACCGCGGACTCGACCTGGTCGGCCGGGCGCCACAGGCTCATGTTCGGCGTCACGCGCAGGCTGGCCAACTGCTCCACCGGCTGGTGCGTCGGGCCGTCTTCGCCCAGACCGATAGAGTCGTGGGTGTAAACGAACACGTTGCGGATTTTCATCAGCGCGGCCATGCGCACCGCGTTACGGGCGTACTCCACGAACATCAGGAAGGTCGCCGAGTACGGCAAGAAGCCGCCGTGCAGCGCGATGCCGTTGGTGATGGCGGTCATGCCGAACTCGCGCACGCCGTAGTGAATGTAGTTACCCGCCTGGTCGTCGCCGATTGATTTCGAGCCGGACCACATGGTCAGGTTGCTCGGCGCCAGGTCGGCAGAGCCGCCCAGGAACTCCGGCAGAATTTTGCCGAAGGCTTCCAGCGAGTTCTGCGACGCCTTGCGGCTGGCGATGTTCGCCGGCTTGGCCTGCAACCCTTCGATGAATTTCTGTGACTCGGTTTCCCAGTTCTGCGGCAGCTTGCCGTTAACGCGACGGTCAAACTCGGCGGCCAGCTCCGGGTAGGCTTTGGCGTAGGCGGCGAACTTGTCGTTCCAGGCCGCTTCTTTGGCCTTACCGGCTTCCTTGGCGTCCCACTGGGCATAAATGTCCTGAGGAATTTCAAACGGCGGATAGTTCCAGCCAATCGCTTTACGCGTGGCGGCCACTTCGTCCGCACCCAGCGCGGCGCCGTGCACGTCGTGGGTACCGGCCTTGTTTGGCGAACCGAAACCGATGATGGTTTTGCACAGGATGAGCGTCGGCTTGTCGGTCACCTTGTGGGACTCTTCGATAGCCGCTTTAATCGCGTCAGGGTTGTGGCCGTCTACGTGACGAATGACGTGCCAGTTGTAGGCTTCAAAACGCGCCGCGGTGTCATCGGTGAACCAGCCTTCTACGTGGCCGTCGATGGAGATGCCGTTGTCATCGTAGAACGCGGTCAGTTTACCGAGCTTCATGGTACCGGCCAGCGAGCACACCTCGTGGGAGATACCTTCCATCATACAGCCGTCGCCCAGGAAGGCGTAGGTGTGGTGGTTGACGACGTCGTGGCCTTCGCGGTTGAACTGCGCGGCCAGCGTGCGTTCGGCGATGGCAAAACCGACGGCGTTAGCAATCCCCTGACCCAGCGGGCCAGTGGTGGTTTCAACGCCTGGGGTGTAGCCGTACTCCGGGTGACCTGGGGTCTTGGAGTGCAGCTGGCGGAAGTTGGCAAGCTCGTTAATCGGCAAGTCGTAGCCGGTGAGGTGCAGCAGGCTGTAAATCAGCATAGAGCCGTGACCGTTTGAGAGGACGAAGCGGTCGCGGTCGGCCCAGTGCGGGTTGGTCGGGTTGTGGTTCAGGTAATCACGCCACAAGACTTCGGCGATGTCGGCCATGCCCATAGGGGCGCCAGGGTGGCCGGAATTCGCTTTCTGCACGGCGTCCATGCTGAGTGCGCGGATAGCGTTCGCAAGCTCTTTACGAGAGGACATGTTCTACTCCAGGTCGGATTAAAAAAGCAGTCGAAAAAATCATTTTCTCAGACTACGTATTAAAACGGCAATCTCTATTACTGCACGGAACACACTTATCGAAGCGGCGCTGGGGGCATAGAGTTTTTAGTCTACCCAACTATATCGCCCCCGCTGGCAAAAACCAATCTTGGCACACGGCTTATAAGGAGATGTTGTTTGGCAGGTTGTTTTATAAAAACTTTCGCTGCCGTTTTGAAAATTTTGTGGCGGGATCGAAGCAGAAAGAAACAAAAAGACCCGGTATTACCGGGTCCTGATTTTCGTTAACGGCAAGCGTCTGAGAAATTATTCGCCTTTTTTATCGGCCTGCACGTGAAGCATTTCCAGAGCCAGCGTCGCCGCGGCCAACGCGGTAATTTCTGACTGGTCGTAGGCCGGCGCAACTTCAACGATGTCCATGCCCACAATGTCAAGGTCCAGATTTTTCAGGCCACGCACCAGTTTCAACGCACGGTCGGAGGTCAGTCCGCCAATCACCGGCGTACCGGTTCCCGGAGCGTGCGCCGGATCCAGACAGTCGATGTCAAAGCTTAGATAAACCGGCAAATCACCGACGATCTGCTTAACCTGCGCCAGAATATCGTCAACGGTGCGGTCATTCACCTGCGCCGCGTCTAATACGGTGAAACCTAGGTCTTTATCAAATTCGGTGCGGATACCAATCTGTACCGAGTTTTCAGCAGAGATCAGACCCTCTTTCGGCGCATGATAGAACATAGTGCCGTGGTCAAATTTGCTGCCGTTGGAGTAAGTATCGGTATGCGCATCAAAGTGAACCAGCGCCATTTTACCGAACTTTTTAAAGTGAGAGCGCAGCAGCGGCAGAGTCACAAAGTGGTCGCCACCGAAAGACAGCATGCGTTTACCGGAGGCCAGCAGTTTGTCTGCGTGCTCTTCCAGGTTGTTCACCAGGCTCTGCGCATCGCCGAATTCGTACACGACGTCGCCGCAGTCAACCACTTTCAGGCGGTCGCGCAGGTCGAAGTCCCACGGCCAGCGCTTGCCTTCCCAGGCGAGATTTACAGACACCTGACGGATAGCCGCCGGGCCAAGGCGTGAACCCGAACGGCCAGAGGTGGCCATATCGAAAGGAATACCGGTGATAACCCACTCGGCATCGCTGTCGTATGGCTCAAAATTCACCGGAAAACGCAGGAAACCAAACGCGTTGGAAACCAGCGAGTTATCAAACTTATGCCCCAAAGTGCTCATAACTTATCCTTTATATAAAAGCCTCGCGCGAGTGATGTTCCGCGAGGCCATGGTTCTCAGCCGTTGCTTAAATGTTGTCGTCTTCTAAATAAGTGTAACCGTACAGACCGCTCTCGAACTCTTCGATAAACTGCGCCTGAAGTCCTGCATCGAGGTCGGTTTCTTTAACCTGGTCACGAAAACGGGCCAGCAGAACGTTCGGGTCCAACTGCACGTATTCCAGCATGTCGGCCACGGTATCGCCTTCGTCGGACTGCTGCACTTCAACGCTGCCGTCAGGAAAAACAAACACGTCTACCGCTGCGGTATCGCCGAACAGGTTGTGCATGTTGCCAAGAATTTCCTGGTAGGCGCCCACCATAAAGAAGCCCAGCGCCGGCGGATTTTCAGGATCGTACGGCGGCATTGGCATGGTGGTTGCCACACCGTCACCGTCAACGTAGTGATCAATAGTGCCGTCGGAGTCGCAGGTGATGTCGAGCAGCACGGCGCGGCCAACCGGTGGCTTGTCGAGACCTTCCAGCGGCAGAACCGGGAACAGCTGGTCAATACCCCAGGCGTCCGGCATTGACTGGAACAGCGAGAAGTTAACGTAAAGTTTGTCGGCCATGCGCTCCTGCAGCTCGTCAATGATAGGACGGTGCGCACGGTTGCTCGGGTCGAGCTGCTTCTGAATAACGTTACAGATATTGAGGTAGATTTCTTCCGCCCAGGCGCGCTGGGTCAGGTCGAGAATACCGTGCGCATACTGCGAGTGAACGTCGTGCAAGTCCATCTGGCAATCATGCAACCACTCGCGCAGAGAACGACGGTTCTCTGGGTCGTGCATTTCGTTCCAGGTGTCCCACAGGCTCAGCAGCGCACGCGGTGCGTCTTCAGCAGGTGCCACCGGCGGCGTAAATTCATTACGCTCAACGCCAATGACGTTGGAAACCAGCACCGTATGGTGTGCGGTAACCGCACGTCCCGACTCGGTTATCACCGTTGGGTGCGGCAGGCCGTGCTCATTACAGGCGTCGCCAATACCCCAGATAACGTTGTTGGCGTATTCGTTCAAACCATAGTTAACCGAGCAGTCAGACTGCGAACGCGTACCTTCATAGTCCACGCCCAAACCGCCGCCGACGTCGAAGCACTGAATGTTCACGCCCAGTTTGTGCAGCTCAACGTAGAAACGCGCAGACTCACGTACGCCGGTAGAAATGTCGCGAATGTTCGACAGCTGTGAGCCGAGATGGAAGTGCAGCAATTGCAGACTGTCGAGACGGTCTGCGTCACGCAGCATTTCTACCAGCTGCAGCACCTGCGCCGCCGCCAAACCAAATTTGGACTTCTCGCCGCCGCTTGACTGCCACTTGCCGGAACCCTGCGAAGAAAGACGCGCACGCACGCCCAAACGCGGGATAACGTTCAGGCGCTCGGCTTCTTCAAGCACCAGCTTAATCTCGGTCATTTTTTCAATAACCAGATAGACCTTGTGACCCAGCTTCTCGCCGATCAGCGCCAGGCGAATGTATTCACGGTCTTTATAGCCGTTACACACGATAACCGAACGGGTCATGCCCGCGTGCGCCAGAACGGCCATCAGCTCAGCTTTAGAACCGGCTTCCAGGCCCAGCGGTTCACCGGATTCAACCAGTGATTCAATCACGCGACGGTGCTGGTTTACCTTGATGGGATAAACCAGGAAATAGTCACCCTCGTAGCCAAATGACTCACGGGCGCGCTTAAACGCTCCGTTAATCGAGCGCAGACGGTGTTGTAAAATTTGTGGGAAACAGAACAGCGCAGGCAGACGTTGACCGTCCTGCTCACGCAAGTCTTTAACCAGCTGTGCCAGGTCGACGCGAGCTTCAGGTACGTCCGGATCGGGACAGACGCTGATATGACCTAACTCATTGACGTCGTAATAATTATTGCCCCAATAGGCAACGTTATAAGTGCGCAGCATTTTGCTGGCATCACGGTCGTTCACGGCAACCTCCTGCATGGAGCGCAAAGAAACACTGTCGCCCGCATGAGACGGACGGTGGGAATGCATGTCATCAGACATAGTTAATACCCTTTTCTACACTGACAGCATGGCCAGCCACTATCGCAGTAACAACAGGTGAGAACAACCCAGACAAAGCCGAGAAACGCGCAGCAAAAACCGGACGCTCAACCCTGAAAAAAAGTTGTTCACTCATATAATTGTAAATCACGTTGTCAGACTCCGTGGAGCGAGTCAGAAGAAACCATGGGAGAACTGCCCCCAAAGGTCGCAGGCTACATCAATAATTTGGGGGAAAATGGCGTTTAGCCGGCCCGAGAATCTTGAGTAGCGCCGAGATGTCTGTGACTGACCTGTCTATAAGACAGCCGTGTAGAGACACGCTGTTTATAACATCGGATAGATGACAGAATTTTTTCACAGTGGTGGGACGCAGAAATTAAATGCGTCTGCTGGGGATGCTGTTGAAATGTAACAAGCGGTAAAAAGTGGGTCATTAACCTAACCACCTCCACAGGTGCCACGCAAAAGTGCGAGCATCCAGCCAAATATAGGGCAAAAGAGAACAGTAATTACTGGAATACGCTGCGTAATCGCCTAAAGATGAAAGATGGCAGCGCGGGGGCGTTTATACCGATAACCCTGTAAAAATGCAAAATGAAAATGAGGTCAAAGCTGTTTCGAACAGTGAATGTCACGCAAATTCGGCACAATATGAATACGACTGCAGTAAAAAAGGGCTGGCAATCACATTAAAAGCTGTCCTAAAATAGCCATCCAGATGTTAATCCGTCCATACCCAAAGCGATTTGGAGTATACTCTGACAAACCGTCAAACGGCTTCAGGATGGGCTTCAAATCTGTCCTTTTTCAAGTTGCCTAGTTTGGCAGCAATCTCTAACCGTCGTATGAAAGGTAAAGAAGATAATGGCTAAACACCTCTTTACGTCCGAATCTGTTTCAGAAGGACATCCAGACAAAATCGCAGACCAAATCTCTGATGCCGTTCTCGACGCGATTTTAGAACAAGATCCAAAAGCGCGCGTAGCGTGCGAAACCTACGTTAAAACCGGTATGGTTTTAGTGGGGGGCGAAGTGACCACCAGCGCTTGGGTAGACATCGAAGAGATTACCCGTAATACCATCCGTGAAATCGGATACGTCAACTCTGAAATGGGCTTTGACGCCAACTCTTGCGCCGTGCTGAGCGCCATTGGTAAGCAATCTCCTGATATCAATCAGGGCGTTGACCGCAGCGATCCCCTTGAGCAAGGCGCTGGCGACCAGGGCCTAATGTTTGGTTATGCGACCAACGAAACCGACGTGTTGATGCCAGCACCCGTGACCTACGCACACCGTTTAGTGCAGCAACAGGCCGCAGTGCGCAAATCAGGCTCACTGCCTTGGCTGCGTCCGGATGCAAAAAGTCAGATCACTTTCCAGTATGACGATGGCAAAATCGTCGGTATTGACGCCGTTGTGCTGTCTACTCAGCACTCTGAAGACGTTAACCTGAAAGATCTGCAAGAAGCCGTGATGGAAGAAATCATCAAGCCGGTTCTGCCTACCGAATGGCTGAACGCTTCTACCAAATTCCATATCAACCCGACTGGCCGTTTTGTTATTGGTGGCCCAATGGGTGACTGCGGTCTGACCGGTCGTAAAATTATCGTTGATACCTACGGCGGTATGGCGCGTCACGGCGGCGGTGCTTTCTCTGGTAAGGATCCTTCCAAGGTTGACCGTTCTGCTGCTTATGCCGCACGCTACGTTGCGAAAAACATCGTTGCCGCTGGCCTGGCTGACCGTTGTGAAATCCAGGTTTCCTACGCTATCGGCGTTGCAGAACCGACCTCTATCATGGTTGAAACCTTCGGCACGGGTAAAATCTCTAACGAACAGCTGACTCTGCTGGTTCGCGAGTTCTTCGACCTGCGCCCATACGGTTTGATTCAGATGCTTGATCTGCTGCACCCAATCTATAAAGAAACGGCTGCTTATGGTCACTTCGGTCGTGAACATTTCCCTTGGGAAAAAACCGACAAAGCCGCTCAGCTGCGTGAAGCCGCCGGCCTATAATGGGTTCGACGGTGTAATGCGCCTCAGTCAACAACACAACCCTGCCCTTAGACGGCGGGGTTTTTTTATGCCCAATAACGTCACGCTAGCATTAAGAATTAGGCTAAAATGAAAACGGTTACAGAATATAAATGCTTACTAATTAGTTAATTACAGAAATAATCACTAACAGTTTCTCAGGAATTGATTGATTTAAATCAAGGGATAGACTAAAACTCTACATCGCTAACGCGCCCACCTAGACAAAGTCATAAAAGAGCTCGCCAGAACCCGTTTGTCCACGTACGTTTAAGTGTAAGCGATTACAACTCTGTGATCTGGCGCACTTTATGGCGGTGCAAGGGCAAATAACATAGCTGGCAAAGTATTATAGCCATTTTTCGGAGGCAGGATGAGTAACTCAACGTCATATAAGACAGGGAAGCGCTCTAACAAGAGTGTGACTTTTTTTGTCTGTTTTCTCGCCGCATTGGCTGGGCTGCTGTTCGGTCTGGACATCGGGGTCATAGCAGGCGCCCTTCCGTTTATCAGTCACGATTTCCAAATTTCCAGCCATGAGCAGGAGTGGGTCGTCAGCTCCATGATGTTTGGCGCCGCAGTAGGTGCCGTCGGCAGTGGTTGGATGAACTTCCGTATTGGTCGTAAGTATAGTCTGATGATCGGTGCCGTGCTGTTCGTCATCGGCTCACTGGCTTCGGCCCTGTCACCCAATACTGACGTTCTGATTGTTGCGCGCGTGCTGCTGGGCTTGGCAGTCGGCGTAGCCTCTTATACCGCACCGCTGTATCTTTCTGAAATTGCGCCTGAAAAAATTCGTGGCAGCATGATTTCAATGTATCAGCTGATGATAACCATCGGTATTCTGGCGGCCTATCTGTCTGATACCGGCTTCAGCTACACCGGCGCATGGCGCTGGATGCTGGGCGTTATCACTATTCCGGCCCTGCTGCTGCTGGTTGGCGTGTTCTTCCTGCCGGACAGTCCGCGCTGGTTGGCGGCCCGTGGCAACGATGATAAAGCACGTCGCGTGCTCGAAAAACTGCGCGACACCAGCGAGCAGGCCAAAAAAGAGCTGAATGAAATCCGTGAAAGCCTGAAAGTGAAACAAGGCGGCTGGTCACTGTTTACGGCCAACAAAAACTTCCGCCGCGCTGTGTACCTCGGTGTTCTGCTACAGGTCATGCAGCAGTTTACCGGCATGAACGTCATCATGTACTACGCACCAAAAATCTTCGGTCTGGCTGGTTTTGCCAGCAATTCACAGCAGATGTGGGGCACGGTTATCGTCGGTCTGGTTAACGTATTGGCCACCTTTATCGCCATCGGCCTGGTTGACCGCTGGGGACGCAAGCCTACGCTGATTCTGGGCTTCCTGGTCATGGCAGTAGGTATGGGCGTGTTGGGCACCATGCTGCACATTGGCGTAGAGTCCATGGGTGCCAAATACTTCTCTATCGCCATGCTGCTGATGTTTATTGTCGGCTTCGCAATGAGCGCCGGGCCGTTGATTTGGGTACTGTGTTCTGAAATTCAGCCGCTTAAAGGCCGTGATTTCGGTATCACCGTTTCAACGGCCACCAACTGGATTGCTAACATGATCGTCGGTGCAACCTTCCTGACCATGCTCGACAATCTGGGCAACGCCAATACCTTCTGGGTCTATGGCGCGCTGAATCTGGTGTTTATCTTCATCACCCTGGCGCTTATTCCTGAAACCAAAAACGTTTCTCTGGAACATATCGAGCGTAACCTGATGAGCGGTAAAGCGCTGAAAAACATCGGTGAATAACACACTCGGGCTTGTTGCATAACATCCATAAAGGCACTCATTGAGTGCCTTTATTTTTTTGCCCACCAATGTTCTTGCACAAACCTTGCTGTCGGATTTATGCTTAAAAACATGAAAAGCACCAGACTCCCCATAGCCTTGCAACAAGCTGTTATGCGCTGTATGCGAGAAAAACTGCAACTTGCTAACCAGAAGCTGGATACCACCTATCCAGAGCCTGAAATCAACTATCAGCAACGCGGCACCAGCGCTGGCACTGCCTACCTGCAATATTGGCAGATACGGCTCAATCCGGTGCTGTTGATAGAAAATCAGCAACAATTTATCGATGAAGTGGTGCCACACGAACTGGCCCATTTGCTGGTTTATCGCCGTTTTGGTCGCGCCGCTGCTCCACACGGGAAAGAATGGCGCTGGATGATGGAGTCAATTTTAGGCGTTCCCCCCCGCCGCACGCACCCGTTCACCGTCACCTCGGTGCAGAGCAAAACCTACCCCTATCTGTGCGAGTGCCGTGATCATCAGCTAACGGTACGTCGTCATAATAAGGTAATGCGCAAAGAGGCTGAATATCGCTGCAGCCACTGCGGTACGATACTGCGTTTCAAAAGCCATTAAAGCGCTAAAAGCATTGCCTAACCGCAGCGCCTAACTCGTTAAAATATATCTATTATCTCATTGATAGCGCGTGGGGCATCCGCTACCCTGCCTGCTTTTAGTTATTAGGCTGTTCTGGAATATGTCTCGCAAAATCGGGCTGTTGTTGTCACTCATCGCTTTCTCCTCTTTTAGCTCGCTTGGTCGTTCAAACGACGATATAAAAATCAATAATTTCAGCCAGGCGAAGGCCGCGGCGGTAAAAATAAATCACGATGCACCGACTTTTTACTGTGGCTGCAAAGTCAGCTGGACCGGTAAAAAAGGCACGCCGGACCTGCAATCCTGCGGCTATGTTCCGCGCAAAAGTGCCCAACGAGCCGAACGCATTGAATGGGAACACGTGGTTCCGGCGTGGGAGTTTGGCCACCAGCGTCAGTGCTGGCAAAACGGCGGCAGAAAAAATTGTGCAAAAGACGCAGGCTATCGCCAGATTGAAACGGACCTGCATAATCTGCAGCCCGCAATCGGTGAAGTGAATGGCGATCGCAACAACTTTCAGTACAGTCAGTGGAATGCGCCTGCCGACCAGTATGGCCGCTGCGAGATGAAAGTTGATTTCAAAAACAAGGCTGCGGAGCCTCCCGCTCGCGCTCGCGGTGCCATTGCCCGCACCTATTTTTATATGCGCGACCGCTATCAACTCAGCCTGTCACGCCAGCAAACGCAGCTATTTACCGCTTGGGACAAGCTCTATCCGGTCACCCCGTGGGAGTGTGAACGCGATAATCGTATTGCCGCGGTGCAGGGGAATCATAACAACTATGTTCAGCAGGCTTGCCAGCGGGGAAACAGCTAACCTACTATATCTCCCAGCTCTGCTTGCCAAGCACGCTCCGTCTTGATGAACAGCCGAGCGTGCTGCTTAACAGCGCCAAGGCGCTGTTTTGTATTTTAGGACTACATAAGGACCACCGTGTCACATGCGAATACCGCGCATTTATCACCCCGAGCAACTTATCGCGCACAGCGAAGTCGCACTGAGCGAAGACGCCGCTAACCACGTAGGCCGCGTGCTGCGCATGCAGCCGGGTCAGCACGTTCAGCTGTTCGACGGTTCAAATCAAGTGTTCAACGCCAACATCACGCGCGTTGACAAGAAAAGCGTACACGTGCAGCTTGCCGACGCAGAGTTGGCCGATAATGAATCACCGCTAAATCTGCATCTCGGTCAGGTTATTTCTCGCGGTGAGAAGATGGAATTCACCATCCAAAAATCTATCGAACTGGGCGTAAACACCATCACGCCGCTGTTTTCAGAGCGCTGTGGCGTTAAACTGGACGGCGAAAGGCTGGCCAAAAAGCTGCAACAGTGGCAAAAAATCGCCATTGCCGCCTGTGAGCAGTGCGGAAGAAACCGCGTGCCTGAAATACGTGAAGCGATGTCGCTCGAGCAGTGGTGCGCCGAGCCGGACAACAGTTTGAAGCTAAATTTACACCCTCGCGCCAGCCACAGCATAAATACGCTGCCACTGCCGGTAGAACGTGTGCGATTATTGATTGGTCCTGAAGGCGGGCTTTCCGCCGACGAAATTGCGATGACCACGGGTTACGGATTTACTGATATCCTGTTGGGACCGCGCGTTTTACGCACAGAAACTACAGCGCTCACCGCCATAACCGCCCTGCAGGTGCGTTTTGGCGACTTGGGCTAGAAGCCGTCTCTAAAGGAGAGAAGATGATTAAGCTTGGCATCGTGATGGACCCGATTTCATCCATCAATATCAAGAAAGACACCAGCTTCGCCATGTTGCTGGAAGCTCAGCGTCGCGGCTATGAACTGCATTATATGGAGATGAACTCTCTTTATCTGCGCGGCGGAGAAGGTCGTGCACAAACCCGCAAGCTGCTGGTTAAGCAAGATTACGAAAACTGGTATCAGTTCGGCGACGAGCAGGACATCGCGCTGCATGACCTCGACGTTGTGCTGATGCGAAAAGATCCGCCGTTTGACACCGAGTTTATCTACGCGACCTATATTCTTGAGCGCGCAGAAGAGAAAGGCACGCTAATCGTTAATAAACCGCAGAGCCTGCGCGACTGTAACGAAAAGCTGTTCACCGCCTGGTTCCCTGAATTAACGCCGGACACGCTGGTCACGCGTAATGCTTCCCAGTTGAAAACTTTTTACAAAGAACATACCGACGTCATCCTCAAGCCGCTCGACGGCATGGGTGGCGCGTCGATTTTCCGTCTCAAGCCGGAAGACGCCAACGTATCGGTGGTAATTGAAACCCTGACCGAACACGGCAGCCGCTATTGCATGGCGCAAAATTACCTGCCCGCCATTAAAGACGGCGACAAGCGCGTTCTGGTTGTCGACGGCGAGCCTGTGCCCTACTGCCTAGCGCGGATCCCTTCACAGGGCGAAACCCGTGGCAACCTGGCCGCCGGTGGCCGTGGCGAAGCGCGTCCGTTAAGTGAAAGCGATTGGGCAATTGCGCGCGCCGTTGCTCCTACGTTGAAGAAAAAAGGCCTAATCTTTGTCGGCCTGGACATCATCGGCGATCGTCTGACCGAAATTAACGTGACCAGCCCAACCTGTGTACGTGAAATCGAAGCCGCATTCCCGGATATCTCCATTACCGGAATGCTGATGGATGCCATCGAAGTCCGTCTCGCAGCACGTTAATATGTCATTAATGGCGGCAAGACACTTTGCCGCCTGCTATTTTTATAGCCAACAATAAAGTATTCAAACATTTATGAATCTACAGCATCACTTTCTTATTGCCATGCCTGGACTGGAAGAACCTCTGTTCAAACGTTCAGTTATCTACGTGTGTGAACACAACGACGACGGCGCAATGGGCCTGGTGATCAATAAACTTGTCGACGATTTTACCGTCAAGAATGTATTAGATAAGTTAGACATCAACCCAATGCCGCGTGACCCAGCGATTAACCTCGACCGTCCCGTATTTTCGGGTGGCCCGCTGGCTGACGATCGCGGATTCATTCTGCATACGCCGCGTAAAGGCTTTGGTTCAAGTATTCAGATTTCTGAACACACAATGATAACCACCTCGAAAGACGTGCTTGAAACCTTAGGCACCCCTGACCAACCGAAAGACGTGCTGGTTGCGCTGGGCTATGCGGCCTGGGAACAGGGTCAGCTAGAGCAGGAGCTGTTAAATAACAGCTGGCTGACCATCGAAGCCAACAGCGATATTATTTTCAGAACGCCGATTGCCGACCGCTGGCGTGAAGCAGCCAAAATGATTGGCATTGAAGTCAGCCAGCTTGCCACCCACGCAGGCCACGCATAATGGGCAACCGCACGCTGTTTGCCTTCGACTTTGGCACTAAAAGTATCGGCCTGGCTATCGGCCAGGAAGTGACCGGTACTGCGCGCCCGCTAACGTCCTTCAAAGCGCAGGACGGCACGCCAGATTGGCAGAAAATCGAAAAACTGCTTAAAGAGTGGCTGCCTGACCTGGTTATCGTTGGCCTGCCGCTTAATATGGACGGCACCGAGCAGCCATTGACTGCCAGAGCTCGCAAATTCGCCAACCGCCTGCATGGCCGTTTTGGCGTTCAGGTTGAGCTGCACGATGAGCGCCTCAGCACGGTTGAAGCACGCGCGGACTTGTTCGAGCGCGGGGGATTTCGTGCGTTGGACAAAGGCAGCGTTGATGCCGCGTCGGCGGTGATTATTCTTGAAAGCTGGTTTGAGAATCAATGGAATAAGCCCTAAAGGGCCATTTCCCTCAGCCTTAAAGCAATCCTGAATCACTCCGCTGCTGCCTGCTCTGCTCAAAGGTCTGCATTCCGGCCCCTGAACCGGTTTGCAGGCTGTCCTGCAACTGATGCGTTTTACCCTCACGAATCAAATTACACACCGCCGGGGTTGAAGTCAGCATCTCATACAGCGCAACCCTTCCCCCTTGCCTGCTAACCACGAGCCTTTGCGCCAAAATCCCGCGCAGGCTGCCCGCTAACTGGGCGCGCACAAAGGCTTTTTCCTCGGCGGGAAAAACGTCAATCAATCGATCTACCGCCTGAGCGGCGTGGCGGGCGTGCAGCGTAGCCAATACCAGATGCCCGGTTTCTGCCGCTGTGAGTGCCAGCCTGATACTCTGCGTGTCGCGCAGTTCCCCCAGCAGCAGCACGTCTGGGTCCTCACGCAGCGCAGCGCGTATCGCCTCGGTAAAACAGGGCGTATGGGTGCCCATTTCTCGCTGCTGAATTAAACAACGTTGGCTAGTATGCAAAAATTCAATCGGGTCTTCCAACGTGATAATGTGCCGAGTGAGAGTTTGATTAAGGTGGCCTATCACGGCGGCAAGCGTGGTCGATTTACCGCTACCGGTGGCACCGGTTATCAGAATTAGACCGTCCTGCAGCTCACTGAGGGTACGCAACACCTCGGGAGCCTGCAGACTGATAAGACTTGGGCAGTGCTGGGGCAGCGGCCTTAGTGCCAGAGAAAGCCCGGCAGACTGGCGAAAAAAATTGACCCGCACGCGCCTGCCGCTGGCGAGCGTCACTGCGGCGTCCGCCTGACCTTTATGCTGCAGCTCGTATAATCGACTGCTGTCGAGCCAAGCTTCGCTCAGCGCCAACAGCTGCTCATGGCTTAAAGGTACGCTGAATTCGCCGGTCGTCAGCTCGCCGTCAATGCGTAACATCGGACGTTGTCCGGTACAAAGGTGCAGATCTGAAGCATTTTGCTTTACACTAAGCTCCACAAAATTATTGATATCCATTTGAAAATCTCCTGAGCCAATATGAACGAACGTCAGCATTCAGCTATTGCGGAAAATCTACAGCAAGTCAGAGAGCGTATCGCTTCTTCTGCCGCCCTTTGCGCGCGCGCTCCAGAAGAAATCACTCTGCTTGCCGTTAGCAAAACCAAGCCTGCGAGCGCTATCGAAGAAGCGATCGCCGCCGGGCAACTGGCCTTTGGTGAGAACTATGTTCAGGAAGGCGTGGAAAAGGTGGCCGCCTTTGCTGGTCATCAGCCGCCGCTGGTCTGGCACTTTATTGGCCCTTTACAGTCCAATAAAAGTCGCCTGGTCGCCGAGAGCTTTGATTGGTGCCATACCATTGACCGCCTGAAGATTGCTCAACGCCTTAACGAGCAGCGCCCTGCGGGTAAAGCACCTCTGCAGGTGCTGATCCAGGTGAATATCAGCGATGAGCAAAGTAAATCGGGGATCACACTGGTCGAAGTCGCACAGCTGGCCGCAGAGATTGCCGCTATGCCAAATCTTACCCTGCGCGGGTTAATGGCGATCCCGGCCGCCGAGAGTGAATATTCGCGTCAGTTGGCCGTTTTTAGCCAAATGACTGAGGCTTATGACCAGTTGAAGCAGCACTATCCTCAGGTCGATACGCTTTCAATGGGAATGACCGACGACATGCCCGCCGCCATCGCCGCGGGCAGCACCCTGGTCCGTATCGGCACCGCTATTTTCGGTGCCCGTGACTATTCGGCGTAAGATAATTTCAAAAACTGCGAACCCAGTACCGGGACCTGCAGCATCGCTACAGCGTTAAGTACGGCGGGTAGAAAGGAGCACTGTTCATCATGCAACATCGTAAAATATGCTTTATTGGCGCCGGTAACATGGCAGGGGCAATTATCGCAGGACTGGTTACCAGCGGATATCCGGCTAATTTGATCAGTGTCTGCGCGCCCTCTGGTAAAAATCGTGACGCGCTGGCAGAAAAATACGGCACTCGCAGCAGCAGCGATAATATTGCCTGTGCCAAAGAAGCCGACGTGGTCGTGTTGGCCGTTAAACCGCAGCTGATGGCCGACGTGTGCAGCGAGCTGCATAAGCAAGTCGATTTCAGCGGTAAGCTGGTGCTGTCGATTGCCGCTGGCGTGAGCGTGGCGCGCTTCATCGCGCTGCTGGGCAACGGGCTGAACATTGTGCGCGTGATGCCTAATACGCCCTCACTGGTGGGTAAAGGCATGAGCGGGCTGTATGCGTCAGAGCAGGTCAGCCAGCAGGACCGAGATTTCAGCAGCGAGCTGATGTCGGCGGTAGGTAAAGTGTGCTGGGTTGACACCGAAGAAGGGATCAATCACGTTATTGCCGCGGCGGGCAGTGCGCCAGCTTATTTCTTCCTGTTTATGGAAGCGATGCAGCAGGAAGCACAGCGTCAAGGTCTGAGTGCTGATACTGCACGTCTGCTGGTGCAACAGGCGGCGAGTGGCGCGGCGGCGCTGGTTGAAGCTAACCCTGAAACACCACTGTCTACGCTGCGTGAAAACGTGACGTCCAAAGGCGGCACCACCTTTGAAGCATTAAAAGTATTTAATGAGCGCGAACTGTCGGCTATCGTTGCCGAGGCAATGCAGGCTGCGATTACCCGCGCACAGGAAATGGAAAAACTTTTCTAGTCTGCCGCTGTAAATATTTTAGCTGTTAGTTTTAACGTTGGCCTGTCGTTTCAGGTCAACATCGTTTAGGGAAAAAATTGAAGTAATTCAAAGTAAAGCTTTGGATTATCGATCACAAGAATAAGGTTATTTATGCTCACGCTGACTTTCCTGGTCAAGACACTGATTGACCTCTATGTCATGGTTTTACTTTTACGCATCTGGATGCAGTGGGCGAGGACCGATTTTTACAATCCATTCTCGCAGTTTGTTGTTAAAATAACCCAGCCAATCATTGCGCCGATGCGCCGGGTCATTCCTCCGCTGGGGCCTATAGACAGTGCATCGCTGCTGCTGGCTTTCCTGCTGATGACGATTAAGTACCCGCTGCTGCTGCTGGTTCAGGGCGGTGGAATATCGCTGAGTCCGTATAACCTGCTGTTTGGCCTGATTGCGTTGGTGAAGTCCGCCGGTTATCTGGTGTTCTGGCTTATCATTATCCGCTCACTCATGAGCTGGGTTAGTCAGGGACGCGGCGCGATGGATTACGTGCTGATGCAGTTGACCGAGCCGCTGATGGCACCCATTCGTCGAATTATTCCGGCGATGGGCGGCATCGACTTCTCAGCGATGGTGGTTATTCTCATTCTTTATATGCTGAACTATCTCGGCATGGATTTGTTGGGCGAGCTCTGGTTCCTGCTGTGATCCGCAGTCGCTAAAACGCGGCGGGCAGTCGCGGGTTGTTTATCAACTCGTCGTGCTGTCCGCCGCGTAAATATTTTAATTTCAGGAAGTAGAAATGCAAAAAGTAGTACTGGCCACTGGCAACCCCGGAAAAGTGCGTGAACTCGCCTCGATACTCGCCAACTTTGGTCTTGACGTTGTGGCGCAAACCGAGCTGGGCGTTAATGACGCCGACGAAACCGGTCTGACTTTTATCGAAAACGCAATCCTTAAAGCACGTCATGCAGCCGAGATAACCGGATTGCCTGCCATCGCTGATGATTCGGGACTGGCGGTCGATTTTCTCGGTGGTGCACCGGGAATTTACTCTGCGCGTTATTCCGGTGAAGGTGCTACTGATCAGAAGAACCTCGAAAAACTGCTGGATGCGCTAAAAAACGTGCCGGAAGGCCAGCGTCAGGCACAGTTCCACTGTGTGCTGGTGTATATGCGTCACGCCAAAGACCCTACGCCGCTGGTTTGTCACGGCAGCTGGGCCGGTGAAATCATTCGCTCGCCCGCGGGCGAAGGTGGCTTTGGTTACGACCCGATCTTTTATGTTCCCGCCTTGGGCAAAACTGCCGCAGAGCTGACGCGCGAAGAAAAAAGCGCGGTGTCTCACCGTGGCCTGGCGTTGGCTCAGTTACTGCAAGCCATGTCCGGGGCTGCTGAAAAAAATGCGTAAGCTCCCGCCGTTAAGCCTTTATTTGCATATCCCGTGGTGTGTTCAAAAATGTCCATATTGCGATTTCAACTCGCACGCCCTCAAGGGCGAGGTGCCGCATGATGACTACGTAGCCCATCTGCTTGCGGACCTGGACGCCGACCTGCATCTGACTTCTGGGCGCACGGTAGAGACTATTTTTATTGGCGGAGGCACACCGAGCCTGCTGAGCAGCGAAGCGATGCAAAACCTGCTCGACGGCGTTCGCGCCCGCCTGCCAGTGGCTGCCGATGCTGAAATCACGATGGAAGCGAACCCGGGCACCGTTGAAGCCGACAGATTCAGTGCTTATCAGCGCGCCGGTGTGAACCGTATTTCCATCGGTGTGCAGAGCTTCAGCGCTGAAAAACTGGAGCGCCTTGGCCGTATCCACGGGCCGGAAGAAGCTAAACGTGCGGCGCATCTGGCGACCGACTTAGGCCTGCGCAGCTTTAACCTCGACCTGATGCACGGCCTGCCGAACCAGACGCTGGAACAGGCGCTCGACGATTTGCGTCAGGCCATTGCGCTCAACCCGCCGCATCTTTCCTGGTATCAGCTGACCATTGAACCCAACACTTTGTTTGCCTACAAAACGCCGGTATTGCCGGACGACGATGCGTTGTGGGACATCTTCGAGCAGGGCGACCAGCTGTTGACTGCCGCCGGATATCAGCAGTACGAGACCTCGGCCTATGCCAAGCCGGGCTATCAGTGCCAGCACAACCTTAATTATTGGCGCTTTGGCGATTACCTCGGCGTGGGCTGTGGCGCGCACGGCAAGCTGACTCAGTCCGATGGCCGCATTCTGCGCACGGTGAAAACCAAACATCCGCGTGGCTACATGCAGGGTCGTTACATGGACAAACAGCACGAGGTTGAGAGCAAAGAGCTGCCGTTCGAGTTCTTTATGAATCGATTCCGACTGCTTGAAGCAGCACCGCGTGAAGAGTTTGCGATTTATACTGGATTGGACGAGTCTGCTATTCGTGCGCAGCTCGACGATGCAATCGCCAAGGAGTACCTGGTTGAAACGGCCACACACTGGCAGATAACCGAGAAGGGAAAGTTGTTCCTGAACTCACTGCTGGAACTTTTTTTGGCTGACTAGTCGTGCTCCCCCATCCTAACCTTCCCTCACTGAAAAGAGCGGGAAGGTTAGGGCTAGGGTGCGGGGCGTCGCGGCACCCAAAACAAACGCTTTAGAATTACTTAATATCGGCCAACAGTTCTCGGCGCTGCTCTTCAAGCGAGGTCACACGATTACAGACACTGTGGCCAAAACCTTCAAACTCGCTCTGCTGTCTCTTCCACTCGGCCTGAACCGCCTGCTGCAGCCCGCCGAGATTGCTCATCATCGCCTGCAGAGGATTGCCGCCGCTGGTAACCTGACGCGTGCCCATTTCATTCATGCTGTCCTGCATTACGCCACCCATGGTTTGCTCAACCAGGTGTTGACCGTCCTGCTGCACTTTGTCGATAGCCTGATGGTGAAAAGTCAGGCCGTCTGAACGATGCTCGATAATGCGGTTCATCTGCTGTTTAAGCTGGCCGTCGAGGGTGGTCAGGCGATTGCGCACGTTACTGTCGGCCCCCAATTGCTTAACGATAACGCCGTCCATCGCCACGCGAGCCTTTTCAAGATGTGCTTTGGCACCCTGATCGATCCACGGTAAATCACGACGCAGCGCGGCCTGATAATCAATCGCTTCCTGACGCTGTTTAGCCGTCAGAGAAACCGCTTTTCCATTCTGGGTCAGGTCACCGTTGGGAGAAATCAGCAGATTGCCGCTGGCACCCACGACCTGCACCGTCTGCGGCTTGATAACAATGTCGTCCTGCGGCTTGGCACTGCACTGGAATTCTGCGTGAGCCTGCAGCGCCGTCAAGGCAATCAGACCGACCAGGCCGTGTTTCAATCCGCTTTTTGTTAACGCTTTTGCTGACGTTCTTGTAAACATTGTAACTCCCTTAGGTCATACAGACAGCGGGCAAAGCCTGGCTGTCTGTCTGCACTGATTTAAAATATCGAACGGCCAATGCGTTGCGCCAATAGTTCTAAGGCAGCAGTTCCTGCCAAAGAGTTCCCTGCGATATCAAGCTCTGGCGACCAGACGGCAATGCACATCTCTTCGGGCACGACGGCAATAATGCCACCACCCACGCCAGATTTACCCGGCATTCCCACCCGATAAGCAAACTCTCCAGCACCGTCGTACATGCCGCTTGTAACCATTAACGCATTGATATGCCTAGCCTGAGAGGACTCAATCAGCGGTTGATCACTGCCGGGCGGCACGCCTTTGTTAACCAGATAAAGGAAAGTACGCGCCAGTTCACAGCAGCTCATCTTAAGCGAGCAGTAGTTAAAATAGGTCTGCAAAACGGTGATGACGTCATTTTCAAAATTACCGAATGATTTCATCAGATAAGCGATAGCCGCGTTGCGGTCCGAATGTTCAAACTCGGAGCGTGCCACCAGCGGATCGTAGTGAATGTCTTGTTCATCCGCAAGTTGGCGTACCACTTCCAGCATGCGCTGCTTGGGAGCAGCAAGACGCGTTTGCAGCATATCGCAAATGACCAACGCGCCCGGATTGATAAACGGATTGCGCGGCTTGCCCTTTTCCAGCTCGAGCTGAACCAGCGAGTTAAACGGCTGCCCGGAAGGTTCTTTGCCCACCCGCTGCCAGATCTCATGCTCTTCATAGCGGCTCATCGCCAGCGTCAGGCTCAGCACTTTGGAAATAGACTGAATAGAGAAACGGGTGTGGGCATCACCGGCATAAAATTGTTGGCCGTCTACCGTGCACACTGCAATCCCCAGGTTTTGAGGGTCAACAGTCGCCAGCGCCGGAATATAGTCCGCCACTTTTCCCTGCCCAATCAAAGGCCGCACCTGTGAAAGGATCTCATCCAGCAGGCCGTTATCTAATTCAGTCGACACCGTTATTCCCTTTAAATAATAAAAGCGCCATGAAGGCGCTTTAGATAACTGATTCAGAGATTCAAAATGAGAAAATCAATCCCACCAGATATCGAACAGTTCGCTCACTTCAACGTCCTGCATTTTATGGTCTTCCAACCATTTTTTCACCAATTCACGATGTTCGTCGGTGCAAAGCCCAATTTCCTGCAGGCAAACCAACCCTTCCCACTGCAGATAACCGCTGCCGTCAAAGGCCAGTTTACTTGGCTCAATCGCGCCTTCGATGAAGGTGTCCAGCGCCGCGTCGATAGTCTCAACGTCAGTTCCCTCAGGGAAGCGCCATTTTACTGAGAAACCCAGCTCTTGAAACTCTTCAATGTGTAACTTCTTACGTAAACGACGACTACGATTCTTAGCCATTATTGCTTCCTCTCAAACATCAGATCCCATACGCCGTGGCCTAAACGTTGGCCACGCATTTCGAACTTGGTTACCGGGCGCGATTCTGGACGCGGCACATAGTTGCCTTCCGCCGATAGATTGCCATAGGTCTCAACGCGGGTCATCACTTCGAGCATGTGCTCGGCATAAGGTTCCCAGTCGGTTGCCATATGGAATACGCCACCCAGTTTCAATTTACGGCGCACCAGTTCCACGAACGGCGTCTGAACGATGCGGCGCTTGTTGTGGCGCGCTTTGTGCCACGGGTCAGGAAAGAATAGCTGCACCATGTCCAATGAGCCATCGGGGATCATGGTTTCGAGCACTTCAACCGCGTCGTGACACATAACGCGCAAATTGCCGACGCCCTCTTCCTGAGCCGTAGCCAGACATGCACCCACGCCCGGTGAATGCACCTCAATACCGATAAAGTTTTGTTCAGGGTGCTGCTGGGCCATCGTCACCAGCGAGGTGCCCATCCCAAAACCAATTTCCAGCACGGTGTGCGCTTCGCGACCAAACAGCGAGGCAATCTCGACAGGCTGCGACTGATATTCAACGCCCATCACCGGCCAGAGAGTATCCAGCGCATGCTGCTGACCTTTAGTCAGACGCCCCTGGCGGCGTACAAAACTGCGGATACGGCGCATGGCGCGACCGTTTTCATCAAACTCCGGTGAAATGACGTCATTTTTCATAATGCTTTCTATCTGTCTGGCGATAAATTTAGGGAAAGGCGCATTATCCAAAGATACCCAGCTTTAGCAAGCGATCGTTTAAAATCGGATACTTCGTTACCATTTTGCGTGTAAATGAATGCAAGTGAAGGAAAGTTCCGGTTTACAGCTCACAGACTCTATGCTGCAATCCTTAGCTGAATTTTAACCCCCCGACGGAGGCTGCAAAACGCCTATGATGGACGCGCATCGGTTCGCGCCTGCGGTACTCGATTGGTATCAACGCTATGGTCGCAAGACCCTGCCGTGGCAGCTCGAAAAAACGCCCTATAAAGTCTGGCTCTCTGAGGTGATGTTACAACAAACTCAGGTGGCGACCGTTATTCCTTATTTTCAGCGCTTTATGGAGAATTTCCCCACCGTTACTGCCTTGGCAGCTGCTCCGCTCGATGAGGTTCTGCACCTGTGGACCGGGCTGGGCTATTACGCCCGCGCCCGCAATTTGCACAAGGCCGCGCAGACTATTGTGGCACAACATCACGGTGAATTCCCGACCACTTTTGAAGAAGTTAATGCCCTTCCGGGCGTTGGCAGGTCCACCGCCGGGGCCATTCTGTCTCTTTCATTGGGCCAGCACTATCCGATTCTTGACGGCAATGTTAAGCGCGTTTTAGCCCGCTGTTATGCTATTGAAGGTTGGCCGGGCGAGAAAAAAGTTGAAAACCGGCTGTGGAAAATCAGTGAAGACGTCACGCCAGCGGTGGGCGTTGAGCAGTTTAATCAGGCAATGATGGACCTCGGCGCGATGGTTTGCACCCGTTCGCGGCCAAAGTGCGAGCTGTGTCCACTCAGTTTTGGCTGCGTCGCCTATGCCAACCACAGTTGGGCCAACTATCCGGGTAAAAAACCCAAAAAAACGCTACCGGAGAAAACCGCCTGGATGCTGATGATTCAACAGGGCAACAACGTCTGGCTCGAGCAGCGTCCGCCTGTTGGCCTGTGGGGCGGCCTGTTCTGTTTCCCGCAGTTCACCAGCGAAGACGAGCTGATCATCGGCGGCAAGAAGTACGACGTACCACGCAAATCAATGCAGCAGGGGATTGCTTTTCGCCACACTTTCAGTCATTTCCACTTAGATATCGTGCCAATGTGGGTAAATATCGAGTCAGCAGCGGGTTGCATGGATGAAGGCTCGGGTCTCTGGTATAACTTAGCGCAGCCACAGTCTGTCGGGCTAGCGGCTCCGGTTGAGCGTCTGTTGAATCAGCTGGCAAAGGATCTGCCCCGATAACAAAATTTTAACCCTAACCTGCTGAATAAAAATAACATTATTTTTTAGCAGGGTAGAGTCTGGCCACTAGGCCATTGATGAGGAATGAAGTATGAGCAGAACAATTTTTTGTACGTTCTTGAACAAAGAAGCCGAAGGCCAGGATTTTCAGCTCTATCCGGGCGAAGTGGGTAAACGTATCTTCAATGAGATTTCTAAAGAAGCCTGGTCAGAGTGGATGAAAAAACAAACCATGCTCATCAACGAGAAAAAATTAAGCATGATGAATCCTGAAGACCGCAAACTGCTGGAGCAGGAGATGATCAAATTCTTGTTCGAAGGCCATGATGTGCATATTGAAGGTTACACCCCACCTTCACAGTAAAACCCAATACCCGCGGGTATTTATGATTGGGGCTAGCGTCTAAACGGACGATGGCCCTATTTTTCATCACGATATGGCTATTAAGATGAAGAAAATTTTAGCGTTGCTGGTTATCGCACCTTTACTGATTTCCTGTTCGAGCAATAAAAAAGACCTTTTTAACGAAGCTTACGTCAAAGACACCAACGGTTTTGACATTTTGATGGGCCAATTTGCCCACAATATTGAAAACATCTGGGGCATGAATGAAGTTCTGATCGCCGGTCCAAAAGACTACGTAAAATACAGCGATGCTTATGAAACCCGCAGCCACATTAACTTTGAGGCGGGTACTATTACCATCGAGACTATTTCAGGCCTCGACCCTGCCGACAAACTGCGTCAGGCGATAGTGAAAACCCTGTTGGTCGGCGAAGATGCCAGCGGCGTAGACCTTTACTCCGACGCCAACGATATTCAAATCAGTAAAGAACCGATGCTTTACGGTCAGGTACTGGACAACACCGGGCAACCTATTCGCTGGCAGGGCCGTGCGACCAGTTTCGCCAACTATTTGTTGCAGTATAAACTGCAACAACGCCAGTCCGGCATGCACATTATTTACTCCGTAACCATTCAGATGGTGCCAAACCACCTGGACAAACGTGCGCATAAATATCTGCCGCTGGTGCGTGAAGCCGCCGCGAGATACGGCGTCGATCAGTCACTGATCTTAGCCATTATGCAAACCGAATCTGCGTTTAACCCGTATGCGGTCAGCAATGCCGACGCCTTGGGTCTGATGCAGGTAGTACAGCATTCGGCCGGCGCTGACGTCTTTAAATCGGAAGGGAAATGGGGCAAGCCAAGCAGAAGCTACCTGTTTGATCCAGCAAATAATATTAACACTGGCACGGCGTATCTGGCGATTTTGCAGAACGCCTACCTGGCCGGAATTGCTAACCCGACCTCGAGACGTTATGCGGTAATTACCGCCTATAACGGCGGTGCGGGAAGCGTGCTTCGCGTCTTCTCGAGTGATAAAACGCAGGCGTTTAACATGATTAACAATATGTCGCCGGGCGATGTTTACGACACGCTGGTCAGCCGTCATCCATCCGGTGAATCGCGTCGTTATCTCTACAAAGTTAACAATACCCAGAAAAGCTATCGTCGCACCGACTAGCCAGCCTGGAATTTGAAGCATATGAAACGGAGACCTTGGCGGATCTCCGTTTTTTTTTGTTCAATTTTTATAGTTTTGAGCGAATTATGAAAATCAGTCTGTAAAACCGTCTTATATTTATTGATTGCACCAACCCTTAACACATACCTGTTAGTTATCGCCTTTTTCCCAATTAAATCAAAAACCACTGCCTTTGCGGTGAATTTTTTACGGATGTCACATGCCCATAAACCCACTCTCTTTGCCGGTTATTCAACGCCCTCTTTCCGCTCAAAATTTCCCTCTTTCCCCGTCAACTACGTCAGCAAGCAGCAACCTGGATTACCTGGATCTGGCCCAGAGCAGCCACGGCCTCACCCGAGAGTTGATTAAGGCCATGCACGCGCCTCCTGATGCAGAAATCGATTGCACCCTGAAAGTTCTGGATGACATTTTGCAAGCCGCCGAAATGCAGTCTGCAGAATTATTCTCGCAGGCATCCGTTGAAGACTTTTATCTCCGGAAAGGCTTAACCGATTACATCATGGAAGGTGAGCCCGTTGTTGACCGTGAAGTGTGTCAGGCACTGAATATTTTGGCCCAAAATGGCCTGACGCCGCTTCATTCTGAAGTCGGTAGCGCAGGCTGTTGGCCACGACTCAAGCACGTATTACAGCTTTCAAATGACGAGAGGCTGGCAAGATATTTGCACAATACCAAGAATATCGCCCTGCGAAGCGTTATTTGCGTGGCAATTCCTACTCTATTGCGGCAAATGGTGGCTTATTTTATTGAATCTGGCTTAGAGACTTGCTCAGCCAATAAAACGACGCGAATGACATTGGCAGTGTTTGCCGGAACGGTTCCGCTGCTGCTCAATCTGGGGGGCGGCATACGTGATTATATGCAAGGCACAGCGACCGCCGTGACGCAATTTGCACGGGCATTTAACGTCGTGATCTCGAGCGCAGCGCTGATTGCCGCGGGAACAACCGGCGTACTGGCAGGATTAGCCTCAACGCTTCTCTCTTTCCACGCCTACAGCGTGCTTCGTGAATGCGGACAATCTCTTTTTCGCCTCAGTGACAATACACAGGTACACGTTGGCAGCACGCTCGGTACAGCAGCACTTTACATTCCCAATCAGATTGGCATTTCATCGGCCATGTCTTATCTGGCCTCGCCTTCCGGCGCTGGCGCCGCATTACAAAATTGCTCGTTTACAGATACCGTAATAAACGACCTGTTTAGGGCGGGGCTGAATACGCCGGGGGAAATACTGGATGCTATGGTGTTCAGCGGATTGAACAGCTTACAAACCGGCACCGAGTTACGTAACCACCTTGAGGTCGGTTTACCGGATCGCCAGCAGATTTCCGACACGCTCTTTAATGCCTTGGCGGCCAGGACGGCGTTAATGAATACCCCCATACTGACCGCCTCCTCATTGGAAACCGCTTTTGCACACTATTTTGACGAAAGGACTTTAGTTCAACTCAACGATATATTGACGTCTGGAGTGCTGGGCACGCTTTATCCACTGTTTGTTGCAACCGTAGCCGGGCATCGTGCCACTAGAAAGAGTCCGAACGACTCGGATTGCTAGTTTTTATTAATAAAAAAACGGAGCTAAAAAGCTCCGTTTTAACCTTGAGACTGCCCCATAAAACCGATTTATTCGGCGATCACATAGCCCATTACGCGTTTCCAACCCACTGGTTTTTTCTCGACGTAAACGCCCTGCAGTTCAGGAGAGAAGCCCGGTAGAATGTTTATACCTTCTTCCAGCGCCATGAAATAACGCTGAACCGCACCGCCCCAAAGCTCGCCGGGAACCACGCAGAGCACGCCCGGAGGATAAGGCAGCGCGCCTTCTGCCGCAATACGGCCCTCCGCCTGACTGATTGGCACCAGCTCGACGTTGTCGCGAATAAACTCGCTGTGCGCGTCTTGTGCATTCATCACCACCTGCGGGAAGCCCTTCTCGCGGAACATCTCTTTTTGCAGCTCTTTCACGTCGAAGCTGACATAAAGATTGTGCATTTCCTGACACAGTTGGCGAATGGTGTAGTCGCGATAACGCTCTTCATTTTTACGATACACCGTCGGCAATACTTCACTCAGCAAAGCATCTTCTTCAATATAACGCTCAAAACGAGCGATTTCGGCCACCAAATGCTGCATTTTCGACTCAGTTTCAGCCGGCGTCAGCAGGAACAGAATCGAGTTCAGGTCACATTTTTCCGGCACGATGCCATTTTCACGCAGGTAGTTGGCCAAAATAGTCGCCGGAATACCAAATTCGGTATATTTACCGCTGCTGGCATCAATACCCGGCGTAGTCAGTAACAGTTTGCACGGGTCTACGAAGTACTGCTTTTCGGCATAGCCGGCAAATGCATGCCAACGCTCGCCCGGAACAAAGTCAAAGAAGCGCACATCGTTAGCCATCATTTCAGTGTCATGATCCTGCCACGGCTTGCCGTCAACTGTCGGAGGCACAAACGGCTGAATCATCGAACACTGGTTGAGCAGCATTTTACGGGCGTCGATACCCAGCTTGACGCACTCCATCCACATATGTTTTCCACTGCCGCCGGCGTGCATGCGGGCATTGACGTCAAGTGCGGCAAACAGCGGATAAAACGGACTGGTTGAGGCGTGCATCATAAAGGCGTTATTGAGTTTTTTATGGCTACAGTGACGCTTCTGGCCCTTGATATGATTATCTTTTTTATGGATCTGTGAGGTCTGCGAGAAACCGGCCTGCTGCTTGTGAACCGACTGGGTCACAATAATGCCTGGATCGTTTTCGTCCAGCTCCAGCAGCAGCGGAGAGCACTCTTTCATCATCGGAATGAATTGCTCATAGCCAACCCACGCGGAGTCAAACAGGATGTAATCACAAAGATGACCAATTTTTTCAACCACCTGACGGGCGTTATATACCGTACCGTCGTAGGTGCCCAGCTGAATAATTGCCAGGCGGAACGGACGTTTCTCACCCGCGCGTTCTGGTGCAACCTGCTGAATTTGCTTGCGCAGATAGCGTTCGTCAAAACAGGCGGCATCAATCCCGCCGATAAAACCAAACGGGTTACGTGCAGTTTCAAGATATACCGGCGTCGCGCCCGCCTGCAGCAGCGCACCGTGATGGTTTGATTTATGGTTGTTGCGGTCGAACAACACCAAATCACCTCGGGTCAGCAAAGCGTTGGTGACCACTTTATTGGCCGCCGAGGTGCCGTTGAGCACAAAATAGGTTTTATCGGCGCTGAACACTTTCGCCGCATGTTTCTGTGCGTCTTTCGCTGACCCTTCGTGGATAAGCAGGTCACCGAGTTTAACGTCGGCGTTGCACATGTCGGCACGAAAAATGTTTTCGCCAAAGAATTCAAAGAACTGGCGACCCGCGGGATGACGACGAAAGAATTCGCCCCCCTGATGTCCCGGGCAGGCAAAGGTGGAGTTTTCCATTTCGACGTACTTTTTTAAGGTATCGAAAAACGGCGGGAACAAGCCCTGCTCGTACTCGTCGGCAGCGGCTTCAAGCTGGGCGGCATAAAACGCCTGGTTAGCATCGGCCAACGCAAAAACGCCTTTCAGCGCCGACAAAAAGTTTGGAGAAACCTGTTCCGCCCCCTGTACTGCAACAAACGCGGGGATGCTGAATCCCAAGGCTTCAACGTCCGCCAGCCTGCCGTTATTAAGGTCATCCACGGAAATCACTATTGCCGCAATGTCGGTATAGTCCGCGTTATCGAGGCTGACTACGCCGCGCGGTGTGTCGAGATGGGATGCCAAGGAGGCGCTTGCTGCTATTTTTAACTGTTTCATATTACAGGGCTCTCAAACGGTTAAGTAAGAGGGTGTGCCAGAGTGGCACGGCAATGAGCAGGTTAATTAACGCGGAGGAAACTTTCAGGATAATCCACGCGCAGAGACCGGCCCGGCAAAGTGACGTTAGCTAAGGGGTGATGTCCGAGTTTTATCAGGCAAGGCTTAGTATAAAGCATAGCTGTTACAGAACGATTTACCGGTCTTAGCCACGTCTGATAGACATCAGTAAAATCAGAGTCACGCTCTATTTTTAACAATGCCTAACAGCGAGCAAAGGCTAGCCTTACCGCATGAAAGGATTTACAACGGGAGAAAAGCAGGCGTTATAGCGGTCACTGCACCCTGACGTCATCATCAATGTTCTGTGGCACTGGCTGAAAGTGCAATCTGATAAAACGGTCATGTGCCGCAACCCTCTTGAGCTGTCGCGAAGAAAGAAAGTAACTTGTGCGATGCAAATAAATCGGCGCAATAATCGCACCTTTTACCCTTGGGTTCAAGCATCAAACCTTGTCAAAAAATGATTGATTTCAGGGACGATGCGGGCGGGGAAATGCAGCGGGCTTTAAGGGGATAAAAGTCGAGAAACGCCGCCCGGATGCAGCAGCCAGCACCCGCAGCGGAGCTTAATGAAAGCTAAGGTTTTATCACAATTCCTGTCGGGTTGGACGGAACAGAATTTCGTTGATTTCGACGTCTTCCGGCTGGCTGATAGCAAACGCCAAGCGTGATTGAGGCCCATTCTCGACTTGAAAGCCTGTTAATCCTATCCAATGGGAGTTGGGAATTACTTCTTATATTGCTCATCAGTGACTTTTTCCAACCATTCAATCGCGCTGCCGTTTAGCGACTCGGCGATGGCAATATGCGTCATGGCATTGTTGGGCGTTGCTCCATGCCAGTGTTTAACCCCTTCGGGGATCCAGACAATATCGCCCTGATTGATCTCTTGAATTTCACCGCCCCACTCCTGAAGCCAGCCGCGCCCATAGGTCACGATCAGCGTTTGGCCCAGCGGATGCGTATGCCAGGCATTGCGTGCACCGGGTTCGAAAGTAACGATGGCACCGCCGACGCGGGCCGAGCCAGTGCCCTGAAAAGGCGAATCGATACGCACCTGCCCGGTGAAATATTCGCTCGGCGCTGCGCTGCTTGGCTGCTGTCCAGCGGCAATAATTTTTATACTCATATTTTCTCCACGGGTGCGGGATACCGCTATTAAGGGGGTTATGACGCGCTGATTTAAAAAGAAGCCAGCATGAAAGGTAGCAGCTCTCAATGCCAAGGTGTAGTCACATTAGTGTGCATGAACCTATGAATACCGCTCAAAGATATGAATAAAATCGATAAACGACAAATGATATAAGAAATGATTATGATTTTCGTTTGTATTTAGAAATTTAATTGATAATCTTTGCATCCATTAGTCGGCTTACCCCTATGCCGACGGAAATGATAAGAACAAAAAGGGTGAGAATTTATCAGCCCGCATGGTTATTAAGATTATAAAACTCGTCAAATCAATCCATTAAACGATTTTAGGCATTTAAGGGAAAGTCATGTTAGTGCGCGCGTCAAAGTTCAGTGGCAAAAAATCAACCCAATCCGCAGAGGTTCGAACACAGTGGAAATCGACACTCTCGGTGCTCACCGTTCTTATTGGTTCTGTGTTATATGCCCATCACTCTGACGCCGCAGAAACGACTTCGCCAAAGTCAGACATCCTAGTGGTTGATGCCACCGCCAACAGTCCTGACGGCACAACGCCGGAAAATAGCGGCAAAGCGTATGCGGTTAAAACCACAACGGCCGGTACTGGCCTGACGCTGGCGCCACGCGACGTACCGCAGTCGGTCAGTGTAATAACCCAACAGCGCATGCAGGACCAAAATCTGCAGACCGTTGGCGAAGTGCTGGATCAAACCGTCGGCGTTTACAGCCAAACTACCGACAGCGAACGTCAGCAGTATTATGCCCGTGGTTTCGAAATCAATAACTACACCTTTGACGGCATACCTACCAACGTGACCGGTGCATGGAACTTCGGGGACTCCACCGAAGATACCGCAATTTATGACCGCATTGAGGTCGTACGCGGCGCAACTGGCCTGCTTTCAGGTGCGGGTAACCCTTCCGCCTCAGTCAATATGGTGCGCAAACACGCCGACAGCAAAACCTGGACCGGCACCGTCACCGGCACTTATGGCAGTTGGGACAAGCGCCGGGGCGTGGTTGACGTGCAGGGTCCGCTCAACGATTCAGGCACCGTGCGCGGTCGCGTGGTGGCCGGTTATCAGGATAAAGATTCTTATCTCGACAACTACAAGGCGCGAAAGGCCTTCATCTATGGCGTGGTTGACGCCGACATCACCGACAATACCAAGCTTTCCGTAGGCTACGACTATCAGCAAAGCCGTGTGCGCGGCTCTACCTGGGGTGGCATCCCCACCTGGTACACCGACGGCAGCAAAACCACCTTCTCGCGCAGCTTCAATCCGGCACCGAACTGGGCGCACTACAACGTGGATTCCAAAAAAATCTTCGCCGATCTGAGCCATCAGTTTGACAACGGCTGGAACATTCGCGCAAACGGCACCCATTCCGAAACCACTTTTGATTCCAAGCTGATGTACATCGACGGCTTCGCGGATAAAATTACCGGCATCGGCGCGACAGGCTATGGCGGCTGGTATCAGGGTAAACGAAAGCTGGACTCGGTTGACGTGATGGCAAACGGTCCATTCCAACTGCTGGGCCGCCAACATGAGCTGATTGCCGGCGTCACGTACAGCCGTCAAAACAACAGTTACAACGCATCAACGACGAGCTTTAGCCCCGAACAGATTGGCAATCTCAATGACTGGGACGGCTCAATGGCCGATGCCAACTGGGATTCCATGACGCCTTATTCTGCTGAAATTATTCGTCAGAAGTCCGCCTACAGCGCCGCTCGTTTCTCGCTCGCCGACCCACTCAGTTTGATTGTCGGTGCGCGCTACACCCAATGGAGCGCCGAAGAGACGGGTATTTACACGGGCAGCTCCAGCTACGAAAAAAATAACGTTACGCCATATGCCGGTCTGGTTTATGACATCAATGAAACTTGGTCGGCCTACGCCAGCTATACCTCAATCTTCCAGCCGCAGGACTACAAAACCGTTGACGGTAAACTGCTGGACCCTATCAAGGGTAAAAGCTACGAGGCGGGGGTTAAATCTGACTGGTACAACGGCAGCCTGATTGCATCAGCGGCCGTATTCCGCGTCGAACAGGATAATTTAGGCCAGCAAGACGGCAGTAAATTCGTGGAAGGCAGCTCCGACCAAGCCTACTATGCGGCGCAAGGAACCGTCAGTAAAGGCGTCGAATTTGAGATTAACGGCGCCGTTACCGATAATCTGAAGGTAACCTTCGGGGGCACCACTTACAGCATTAAAGATGGGGAGGGCAACGGCGTGAGCACTAACCTGCCGCGCACCGCGTTCAAGCTGTTCACTGGCTACAAACTGCCGGTCCCACAGGATATTACCGTGGGCGGTGGAGCGACCTGGCAGAACAGAACCTATCAGGACACCACCGGTGTATCCGGCGAAAATGTGCGTATCTATCAGGGGAGCTATGCGCTTTTCAACCTGTTCACCCGTTATCAGATTACGCCACAGCTCTCTGCCCAGCTCAACGTCAATAACCTGTTTGACAAGACGTATTACACAAACCTGAGCAACTACATCGTCTATGGCGAACCGCGTAACGCCTCAGTTTCACTGAGTTACAGCTTCTGATAAAGCGTATTGCCGATGATGGACAGGTGCCATCGTCGGCAGCTTGTAGAGGGGAATAATCAACGCGTTCTGGCAGGCTATTATGGCTTCTTATTCAATTCGCTAAAGGGCACACCGCCGCGCGATTTATTGACCGCCTTGGTCTCAACAATCGACACCACCACGCGCTCGGCATCGACGTCAAAAGATTCCACTACCGCCTCGGTAAGCTTCTTCATCAACTTGGCTTTTTGCTCATCAGAGCGCCCTTCTACAGCATAAACCACGATCTCTGGCATGTTTTTCTCCCGATAAGCAAGTCTCGACCCGCGTGGATCAAAATAATAATGTTTAAAAATAATACACTAGCCGTTAACCGACCACATTAATTTTAGTAACAATAATTGAACACTTTAACCTAACGTAATACAGGGATATTATGTGCAAAATATAAAATGATTGCGCAAACATTCTCCTTTTCAATGCGTGTCGGCTTCTGGAACCCCAGTGGAAAAAGCAGTGAATAACGATAGAAATCCTGACAAAAATCAGTCCCGCTCCCCAACGCTTGAAGACGTTGCCAGAGCTGCCGGCCTGTCGCCGATGACGGTGAGTCGCGCGCTTAACAATCCGAAGGTGGTGCGACCCGGCACCATTTCACGGGTGATGGAGGCAGTTAACAGCACCGGCTATATTCCGAATATGTTAGCCGGTGGCCTGACGACCAAGCGTACCAAACTGATCGCGGTGGTTGTCCCGCAAATCAATAACAACATGTTTGTCGATACCGTGCAGGCGATTGGTGACGAGCTCGCTCTGCGCGGCTATCACATGCTGCTCTGTATTGTCGGTTACACCACAGAGTCTGAAACCGACATTGTTTCTACCCTGCTGACCCGCAGGCCGGACGGCATGGTGCTGACCGGGATCCACCACTCTTCAGACCTAAAAAGAGTGATCCTCAACGCCAATATTCCGGTGGTAGAAATCTGGGATATGACCCCAACGCCGCTGGATATGCTGGTCGGCTTCTCTCATGAAAAAATCGGTCATGCCATCGCACACTATTTTCTCGAGCAAAACTTTACGCGATTTGGCCTCATCTGTGCGTCTGACCGTCGCGCACAGGTGCGTAAGAACGGCGTGATCGACGTTTTACGCACCCGTCCAGAGTGCTTCATTCGCGACATTACCGTCACGGCGCCCGCCAATATGGAAGTCGGACGCCGTGGCTTAAGTCAGCTAATAGAAGAAGGTAAAACGTTCGATGCCATCATTTGCACCTCCGACACGCTGGCACAGGGGGCAATCATGGAGGCCGAGGCGCGCGGTTTACGGGTTCCGCAGGACCTGAAAGTTATCGGTTTTGCTGATTTAAACTTTGCGGCACATAACCGGCCTGCCATTACCACTATTTGCGTCGATAAAGTCAAAATTGGCCAGCAGGCTGCCAACATGTTGGCGGATAAAATCGAAGGTCACGAGGTTGCCGAAAGCGTTATCGATATCGGTTTCTCTCTTATCGTCCGCGAATCGGCCTGATTTAAAAGCATCTTAAAACCGCAGACTTTATCAATCAGTCTGCGGTCTTTATCTTATATCCTTCCGTAATATCTCTTATCCGCCAAATAAAATCCTAATGTTCAATATCATTTATTACCTAAAAGAAGTCGGGAATATTTAATTAATTAAATAGAAAAATATCTCATTTGATTATTTTGTTAGAAATGTTAGCGAACAAAACCAACATTTAACAACAAGATATTTCCATTGGTTATTATATTAATACGCAAATAAAGGTTAATTTAAAATTGATAAAAGAGAAGATTAATCGATTTATTTATAGCAAAAAATGCCACTCCCCCGCATGATCAATAAAATGCAACAAACTGAAAAATAACAACTTAAATTAAAAACTCACTCATCAGACAAGATGAACACACAAACAGCATGGAATTTAATCATTTATTTATCATGTTACGGTGATATTATTATTTTGTACCCAAACAATAATTAAAATTAACCCCCTTCTAACATTTAAGCCTGTGAGAGTCGTAATGCTATGCTCCTTCAAAAGAAAACTACCCGTCGTAAGTTTTTACTCGGGTCAATAATGGCTTTACCGGTTAGCGCCATCATGGTCAAAGGATTAACAGCGGCGCAGGCAGCTGAAATGGCGGCACCGGACCTGCTCGACTACAAACCCGTCTTTTTTAGCGCCGAAGAATGGCAATTTATTATGTCTGCCGCTGACCGCCTGATACCGCCGGGGGGCAAAGGGAAAGCACCGGGCGCACTGGAAACTAATGTGCCTATCTTTATCGATCAGCAAATGCACGGCGAATTCGGCAGCGAAATTTACATGCAGGGACCATTCAACGTGCATGCGCCCGCAACAATGGGTTATCAACTGCCTTATCGCCCGCAGGAAATCTACAAAATTGGCATTCGTCTGGCAAACAGTTGGTGCCAGCAGAATCATCAAAAAGCCTTTCATGATCTTTCAGAGAATGACAAAGACAGCGTTCTGACCCAGCTTCAGAAAAACGGTATCAAGTTCGCAGACCTGGGCGAGGCGTCTCTGATGGCCTCGCAATTCTTTAGCGAACTGCTTTCTGATACCAAACACGGCTACCTCGCAGACCCCATTTACGGCGGCAACAAAGGCATGAAGGCCTGGATTGCCATCGGATTCCCGGGAGCACGCGCCAGCTATACGGAATGGGTGAAGCAGCACAACATCCCCTATCCATTAGGTCCCGTCAGCCTCACCGGCGCGCGCGCTTAAGCAGACTGCACCCTCTCTCCGTTTTCTGATGATTTGACAGGATTAATGATGGCACAAGTGACAAAAGAAGAAGTCGACGTCGTTGTCGTCGGCCTCGGTTGGGCAGGCTCGCTGATGAGTATCGAGCTTGCTATGGCAGGCCTTAAGGTGCGCGCACTCGAACGCGGCGGTGACCGCGGCTATGAGGAGTTCGCCTACCCTAAGCCGGCCGATGAATACGCCTATGCGGTAAGAAATAAGGTCATGGCCACCCCGGCAGAAGCCGCGGTTACCGTGCGCTATAACATGAGCGAAACCGCATTACCTACCCGCAAATGGGGCGCTTTTGCGCCAGGCACCGGCGTGGGCGGATCGGGCCTGCACTGGACGGCAGTATTAATTCGCCCTACTCCTACCGATTTAAAACTTAAAACCTATGCCGACCAAGCGTATAAACCCGGAATTCTGCAGGAAGGCATGCGCATCATGGACTTCCCGTTCACCTGGGACGAGATTGAACCTTACTACACCAAGTTTGAGCACATTTGCGGTCAGTCGGGCAAAACCGGCAATCTGCGTGGCCAAATCATGGAGGGCGGCGATCCGTTTGAAGGGCCGCGTTCTGAGCCTTATCCGCTGCCTGCGCTAGAAGATACCCTTAATAGCAGCATGTTTGCCGACGTGGCAAAAAAGATGGGTTATCACCCGTTCCCCAACCCTTCAGCCTGCGTTTCTCGCGCCTGGACGAATCCGTATGGCAATCAGATAGCGCCCTGTAACTACTGCGGTTATTGCAGTAAATATCCATGCCTCAACTACTCCAAAGCGTCGCCACAAACGGCAGTGATGGACGCCCTCAAGCGCATGGAAAACTTCTCCTATGAAGTTCATGCCAATGTGCTGAAAGTCGTGCTGCACGACGACAAAAAAACCGCAAAAGGCGTTATCTACATGGACGCACAGGGCAACGAGTGCTTCCAACCGGCAAAAATCGTGGTGTTGAGCAGCTTCCAGTTCTGCAACGTGCGTTTAATGCTGCTGTCGGGTATCGGCAAGCCCTATAACCCTATCACCGAAGAAGGCGTAGTCGGTCGTAACTATGCGTTTCTGAGCAACGGCGGCTCCACGCTGTTCTTCAAAGATAAAAACTTTAATCCGTTTGCCACCGCAGGCGCTACCGGTCAGATGATCAATGACATCTCACCGGGTAACTACGACGGTCCGGGATTAGGCTTCATCGGCGGAGCAAAAATTCACAGCTCGCAGGCCACCGGCACGCCTATCAGCACCTCATTGCCAAAAGGTACGCCCGCCTGGGGAACCGGCTGGAAAGAGGGAATGGAAGAGTGGTACGGCCATTCGATGAAAATAAGCATCACCACCACTTGCCAGTCGTATCGCGATATTTATCTCGATTTAGACCCGAACTACAACGACGAATACGGCATGCCGCTACTGCGCATGACCTTTGACTGGAAAGAGAACGAGCTGAAACTGCAGCAGTATCTGAAAGGCATCGTCGGCAATATTACCAAAGAGTTGAATCCGGACAGCTACAGTGAAAGCTTCCTGCCGATGGATGCACACTTTGATCTGACCAAATACGTATCGACCCACAACGTGGGCGGCGCGGTAATGGGTGATAACCCAAAAACGTCGGCGCTGAACAAGTATCTGCAAAGCTGGGACGTGCACAACGTATTTGTGCCGGGCGGTAACGCCTTCCCGCAGAACTTCCAGGCGAACCCCACCGACACCATCGGCGCAATTACCCTGATGGCCGCTCAGGCGATTAAAGATCACTATCTGAAAAATCCCGGCCCGCTGGTACAGGTATAAGTGACATGAAAATGATGAATATTAGAAGTTTTTGTATTGCTAACGTTGTGTTGATCGGTGCCGGTTTTATGACGCATGCGCAAGCTGACAGCGCACAGTTAATTAAACAGGGTGAATACGTTTCGCGTCTTGGCGACTGCGCTGCCTGTCATACCGTCGCGGGTAAAACACCTTTTTCCGGCGGTCTGGCAATAAAGTCTGATTTAGGCACGATTTACTCGACCAACATCACACCGGATAAAGAGCATGGCATCGGCGACTACAGCGAACGGCAGTTTGCAGACGCCGTACGTAAAGGCGTGTTGCCCGACGGCACACGGCTTTACCCGGCAATGCCTTATCCCGATTATGCAAAAATCAACGATGAGGACATGCACGCGCTGTATACCTATTTTATGCAGGGCGTAAAACCGAGTGCAGAAGCGCCGCCGAAAACGGACTTGAGCTTTCCATTCAGCCAGCGTTGGGGCATGCGATTCTGGAACTGGGCCTTCACCTCTGACAAACCGTTCCAGCCTATCGGTGGCGCATCGGCCGAGGTCAACCGAGGTGCCTATCTGGTTGAGGGGCTGGGCCACTGCGGCAGCTGCCATACGCCCCGCGGCTTAGGGATGAATGAAAAAGCGCTCGACAGCAGCGACGCGAAGTTCTTGTCTGGTGGCAGTCTCAACGGCTGGGACGTTCCGTCACTGCGCGGCGTGGCCCACTGGAATGAGCAGGAAATAGTTGATTATCTTGGCAAAGGTCGTAACGACAAAGCTGCCGTGGGCGGCGAAATGACCTCCGTGGTCGAGAACAGCACCGCCTATATGACGGATGCCGATCTGCAAGCGATTGCGGCCTATATGAAGTTTTTAGGTGGTAATCCTCCGCTACCAGCAGAAGATAATCAGGCGGCTAGCGCCACCGAGGCCAAGTTGACCACGGCGAAAAATCTCAGCGTGGGCGAGCGGCTGTATCTCGACAACTGCGGCGCATGCCACTTTGTGACAGGTAAAGGCGCGCCGGGCGTGTTCCCGCAGCTGGATCAGGCCACCGTGGTCAATGCGCAGGACCCTACCGGATTGATCCATACTATTCTCGCCGGTGCCCAACAGCCTTCCACCGCACGCGCCCCTTCTACACTGGCAATGCCAGGCTTTGCGGCCCGTTTGTCTGACGACGAAGTGGCACAGCTTTCATCCTTTATTCGTCAAGGCTGGAGCAACAAGGCGCCAGCCGTCACGGCGGGTGACGTGAGTAAAGTGAGAAAAACGCTGGCACCGTAGCGAATCCATGGATTGCCAACATTAGTATTACCGCTGCCTAACGGCGCCCTTAATCGGGCGCCGTTTTTATATCTCTTCACCCGCGTGAGTTGGCTCACAAAGCAGTGTGGTGCAGCAGATTTTTCTATGTTGGCAGCGTCTCTTTACCGCTTTATTGACGCCTTTAGCGATAAGTTAATTCGATATCCTAAAAGGGCGGTAAAGAGGTTAATCATGCTGAAACTCGATAATAATTATCTCATGTGTTGCCTGTTCTTCTTATTTTTCTTTATCGGATGGGGAAGTTGCTACCCTTATCTTTCATTATGGCTGACCGATACCATCGGCATTGATTATGCTGACGTCGGGCTTGTTTACTCATTTACTGCCATCGTTTCCGTCTGCGTACAACCCGCTTTCGGTTTTATTGCCGACAAACTTGTTTTTAGAAAAAACCTGATGTGGATGCTGGCGATTATTATTACGCTATTTGCTCCTTATTGGATTTGGGTGTTTGCCCCGCTATTAAAATATAACATTATTGTCGGGGCACTGGCCGGCGGTATTTATATCGGTTTTGCCTTTGGTGCCGGCTGCGGAGTTTGTGAAGCTTATATCGACAAAGTTAGCCGCATGACCGGATTCGAATTTGGCAAAGCCCGGATGTTTGGCGGTATCGGCGCGGCCATCGCCACTTTTATGGCCGGTATATTGTATGGGATTGATCAGAATTATATTTTCTGGATGGCAAGTGCGGCGGGCGTTCTGCTGTTATTTATTGTCTGGAAAACTAACCCACGCATTTCGTTAAAAGACGCGGCAGAGGGTACCAAACGCACGCCAGTCACACTTGAAGATGTACGTAATTTAATGAAAATGCGTAAATTTTGGTTCTTCGCACTGTATATGGTCGGGGTGGGCGCAGTGTATGAAACCTACGATCAGCAGTTTGCGATTTACTACAGCCACTTCTTTTCCAGCAAAGCACGCGGTGCCCAAGTCTTTGGGTATCTCTATACCGCACAAATTTTTCTTGATGCGGTAGTGATGTTTTTTTCACCGTGGTTTGTGAACAAAATTGGTCCCAAAAATGCACTTATCTACTGCGGCCTGATTATGAGCCTGAGGATAATTGGGTCAGCCTACGCCATCGGCCCTATATCAATCAGCGCCGTTAAAATGCTGCATGGCTTTGAAAGCTCAGTATTCCTGGTGGCCGGCCTTAAGTATATTGCCAAAAACTTCAACCCTTGGCTTTCGGCAACGGTTTATTTGATTGGTTTTCAGTTTTCAAAACGCTTTAGCGAAATATTCCTCTCTAGCGGCATTGGCCATATGTATAAAAGCTATGGCTTTGCCGACAGCTATCTGGTGCTGGGGCTTATTGCATTGTCATTTACGTTCATCTCTTATTTCACCCTGGATAAAACGCGCGCTTTTATTCAGCAAAAGACAGTAACTGAATAATATCAGGAGGCAGTATGTCGACAATTTATTATGGTGTGGCCTATTACGATGAATATATGCCACAGGAGCGGCTGGCAGCAGATATTGCCATGATGAAAGAGGCGGGCATTAATATCGTTCGCATTGCAGAATCGACCTGGAGCACGCTGGAGCCGCAGGAAGGGGAATACAACTTTTATCATATCGACCGGGTGCTGAACGCCATGTATGAGGCGGAAATAGCCGTCATTATCGGTACGCCAACCTACGCCATTCCTTCATGGCTGGCGCGAAAACATCCAGAGGTCATGGTCACTACCGTTAAAGGACAGGAAAAATATGGCCGCCGTCAGATTATGGATATCGTTAGCCCAATCTTTCTGCGCTACGCGGAAAACATTATTCGGGTTCTGCTTGAGCACGTTCATACTCATCCAGCGATTGTGGGTTATCAGTTAGATAATGAAACCAAGCATTACGACAATGTCGGGCCGGTGATGCAGCAAAAATTTGTCGAAAGCCTGCGACAGCGTTACCCCAATATAGACCAGCTGAATAAAGATTTTGGTCTGGATTACTGGAGTAACAGGATGGATAACTGGGAGGATTTCCCTCCGGCGGCTTCAACAATTAACGCCAGCCTGGGTTGCGCATTTTCAACTTTTCAGCGTCAAACGGTGACCGATTATTTGGCCTGGCAAAGCCGTATCGTCGGGGAATATTCCCGCCCCGACCAGTTTATTACCCACAACTTTGATTTTGAATGGCGCGGCTACTCCTACGGCGTTCAACCGCGGGTCAATCACTTTGCCGCCGCCAGGGCGCTGACCGTTGCCGGTGTCGATATTTATCACCCCTCGCAGGCGCAGCTGACCGGCCGTGAAATATCTTTTGGCGGCGATATTACCCGTGCGCTAAAACAGGGAGCCGGATACTTGGTGCTTGAAACCGAAGCGCAGGGATTTGCACAATGGACGCCCTTCCCCGGTCAGCTTCGCCTGCAGGCTTTTAGCCATATTGCCAGCGGTGCAAAAATGGTCTCGTACTGGCACTGGCACTCTATCCACAACTCTTTCGAAACTTATTGGAAAGGATTACTTAGCCACGACTTCTCGCCTAATCCAACCTATCTGGAAGCCAAAACTATTGGTGCTGATCTGGCGCGTTTATCGGCTGAGCTTGACGGCCTCAAAATTGAAAACGATGTCGCTATTCTGATAAGCAATGAGGCGATGGACGCCGTAAACTGGTTCAAACCTGGGGACACAAAAAGCAACGTTTACAACGACGTATTCCGCCGGTTTTATGATGCGCTTTACGACAGCAATATCTCCGTCGATATCATCAATGATGTCGATGCAGGCTGCTCGCGTTATCGCGTTATCGTGGTTCCCGCGCTCTATGCCGCCGATGACGCGCTGCTAAAACGCATTAATCACTATGTGGAAGCCGGCGGTCAGGTTCTTATTGGTTTCAAAAGCGGTTTTAGTGACGAGAATGTCAAAGTCAGAACCTGCCGACAGCCGGGCATTCTCAGTGAATGCTGCCGAGTCAGCTACAGTCAGTTTGCACTGCCGCAGGACACGGGTCTGAACAGCCATTCTCCTGACGTTGTGATAGGTGCCGAGGACTGTGCCGAATTATGGATGGAGTTATTAACCCCGGATGAATCGGAGGAAGTGCGGGTGCTGGCTTCTTATCAGCATCCCGTTTGGGGAAAATATGCAGCGATTACCGAATCCCGCTACGGAAAAGGATCAGCCATTTATATGGGCTGCCTGAGCAGTAAAAAGGTCATTTCACAGTTGGTGTTACGCTTTGCCGACAAAAAACCACTGGCATCCTGTAACAGTGCTCACAGTTTCCCAGTGATTGTTAAAAAGGCTATAGGTAAAAATGGCAAAAGGCTGACATTCTATTTTAACTATTCGTCCGATATCCAGCCGATACAACAACCCGAAGGTGCCGTTTGCCTGTTGGGCGACCATGATGTGCTTTCCTCTCATCGTGGGGAAATAGAACCTTGGGGACTGCGTGTTTACCAATCGGACGTTTAGTACTCAATCCTTAAACTAACCGGTACGCGAGCAGAAAAGATGGAATTGAATCAGCAAGAGAGGGTGAGCTATTCACCCTTAATGAAAAGTTTTACGTTCAATGCCTACCTGGTTGCCGGTTATACCCCGATATCGCGTGCCAGCCAGCTCGATTTTTATATCAATCGACCTGGCGGCATGAAAGGTTATATTTTGCATATGACGCTGCGAGGAGAGGGGCGTATTAAAGCGGGTAATCGATTTATTGCCAGCCGCATTAACGACCTTTTTCTTTTCCCGCCAGGCGTTGCACACCATTATGGTCGAGCGGAAAACAGCGATCACTGGGATCACCTGTGGATCTATTTCCATCCGCGTCCCTACTGGCTCGATTGGTT
The DNA here is from genome assembly GCF_009208105.1 of Rouxiella sp. S1S-2. NCBI lineage: Bacteria > Pseudomonadati > Pseudomonadota > Gammaproteobacteria > Enterobacterales > Yersiniaceae > Rouxiella > Rouxiella sp. S1S-2. The sequence continues at coordinate 971,986 of NZ_WFKL01000001.1, read as the reverse complement.
ACGTTGGGACAGGCAAGAGGATAATATTGGCATTACCAGCCTCAACGATCCGGCGTTATCTGCACACATTCAGGACTGCTTTTGGGAAGTTATTCAGCAGAACGCCAGTAATGACTTACTGAGCGAAGCATTGGCAATGAACGCGCTTGAACGGCTAATTATATCGAGTTTCAAACTACAGCCCGTATCCAATCATCAAAACCTCGATCCGCGGATAAGTAACCTCTGTCATTACATCACCGAGCATATTGTTGACGATCTGACCATTGAGCACCTGGCTGAACAAGTATTTTTATCGCCTTCGCGTCTGGCGCATTTGTTCAAAGACGAGATGCATCAGACAATCTTTTCCTGGCGGGAAAAGCAGCGTGTCATCCGCGCCAGAAACCTGCTGCAGTCAACGCATCTCACTATTGGGCAGGTCTCACAGGCGGTCGGTTACGAGGATCCGCTCTATTTTTCTCGCATCTTTAGACACCACATTGGCGTCAGCCCGCGGCAGTATAAAAAGCGTTACGAGCAGATGATCTCTATCTGATGCCACCGGGTAAAACGACTGAAATTTAAGACATTAATTGATTGATTTTATTTTTTATTATCTAAAATAAGGTTGCAGATTTTTCCATAAAAAAAGCCCCCGCAGTTTCCTGCAGGGGCTTTGATCATTCTACTGAGGCCTGAGCCTTATTTGTTATCCAGCGCATAGGCAATGACGTAGTCACCACGGTCCGGTGACTGACGTGCGCCACCTGCTGAGATAAGAATATATTGTTTACCGGTCGTCGGTGAAACGTAGCTCATTGGCGTGCCGCCGCTGCCCACCGGCAGACGCGCTTTCCAAACTTCCTTACCGCTAGAGGCATCGAATGCACGCAGGTAGTAATCCTGCGTACCGGCGATAAACACCAGGCCGCCTTGGGTAGCCAAAGTGCCGCCCAGCGTCGGCATACCCACCGGCATCTGTACACGCATTTTGATACCAAACGGACCCGTATCTTGCACGGTACCGGCCGGAACCTGCCAGACGACTTTCTGCGTTTTCAGGTCGATTGCCGACAGCGTACCAAACGGTGGTTTCTGACACGGAATACCCAGCGGAGACATAAAGCGGTCTTTGTTAACACCATAAGGCGTGCCTTTCAGCGGCACAGCACCCATACCGGTGTTAACAGACTCACCGCCGTTGCTGGCAGCAATAGCATTGTTGTTCTGCTTGATCATCTGTACCCACAGGCCCAGACGCATGTCGTTCACAAAGATGTAATGATTATTCGGGTCAATAGACATACTGCCCCAGTTCATTCCACCCAGTGACCCCGGGAAGCTCAGAGACTTGTCGGTATCAGGCGCGGTGAACAGGCCGTCATAACGCATTGATTTAAAACTAATGCGGCACATCAACTGGTCGAACGGCGTCGCGCCCCACATGTCAGATTCTGACAATTTAGCATTGCCGATTGAAGGCATGCCCACCGAGAACGGCTGAGTTTTAGAATACTGCTCGTTAGGGATGTTACGCGTCTTGACCGGCAGCTCTTTCACTTCTGTTAAAGGCTGGCCAGTAAGGCGGTCAAGCACAAAGATCTGCCCGGTTTTCGCGCCAATAACCACCGCAGGTTTCGTGGTGCCATCTTTCATCGGGAAGTCGATCAGACTCGGCTGCATCGGCAGGTCGAAGTCCCACAGGTCGTTATGAACGGTCTGATATACCCACTTCTCCTTACCCGTAGTGGCATCAACAGCCAAAACCGAGGCGCCATATTTGTGGTCAAGTGCGTTACGGTTTGCCCCCCACAGGTCAACGGACGAGCTGCCCATTGGCATAAACACGGTGTTCATCGCTGGGTCATAAGACATCGGCGCCCAGGAGTTAGGCGTACTGCGAACAAAGGTCTGACCGGGCTGCAGTTTAGCGTTTGGATCAGCATTACCCGGGTCAAACGCCCAGCGCATTTGGCCGGTTATCACGTCAAAACCACGGATCACGCCGCCAGGCATATCGGTTTGTACGTTATCCGCGACGCGACCGCCCACCACCACAGTGGTGCCCGCCAGCGTAGGTGCAGAGGTAAGCTGATATTTAGGATCGCTGGCTTCGCCCAATCCGGCCTTCAGATCAACGGTCCCGTTGTTGCCAAAGTCTGCACAAAATTCACCGTTATCGGCGTTAATGGCAATCAGGCGCGCATCGATGGTGTTCATCAAAATACGGCGTTGGCAGGTGTCGCCCGCAGCCAAAGAAACGGGCGCAGCAGGCGTTGAACCCGGAACGGTAGGCTGAGGAACAGGTTTGGTGGCATCGAAATAAGCCAGACCGCGACAGCGGTTCCAAACCTGAGCCTGTGCGTTAACCTCATTCTTCCAGATTTGTTTACCGGTATTGGCATCAACCGCAATCACATTGTTGTGCGGAGTACACAGGAAGACTTTATCGCCGATTTGCAGCGGAGTTTGCTGATCTTCGGCGCCGTTCCCGCCAGGGCTGATTGGGATATCACCGGTGCGGAAGGTCCAGGCAACTTTCAAATCTTTAACGTTATTGCGGTTGATTTGGTCCAGCGCCACGAAGCGGTCACCGCCGGGGGTGTTGCCGTAGTTGTCCCAATTTTTTTGCTCTTTCGCTTTATCAACCGGCACTAAAGGCAGCTCGTCACCTTTAAAGGCAACGGTCGGATGCGGTTGGAACATTTGTACCAGAGCAGCCACCATGCCTACTGCCAGCACGGCGGTGAAGAGATAGGAAAGTTTGGCAAAACATCTTTTGCCTTCTCTTTTACGCAGGGTCGGCCAGGTCACGAAGCCCAGCAACATAAATCCGGTCGGCACCATCAGGCGAGAGACCAGTGGCCAAAAATCCCAACCCGCATCAAAGAAGGACCAGATAAGCGTTCCTAAGAACACCAGAATAAATAAAACAACGGCGGAGGATTTTGCACGGAAGTATTGGATAGCAGAAAGCACCATCACGATACCGGCAATCAAGAAATACCCACTGCCGCCGAGTGAAACTAACTTCCCACCTTCAATGGCAAAGAATAAACCACTAACGGTAAGAATAACTCCTAAAATACAGCACCATAGCCTGAGTATGGGACTCGACTGGGAATGTAATCCAGACATACAGGCACTCTCCGAAATTATGAATTTTGATGGTTATTACAAAGTGTAATCGTTACTTCTGTCTTCTCAAGCATGACCAAATAATGAGTTTTGAGTCAAAAAGTGAACGCAGTATTGTACCACCTGATTCATTGCAGTGTTAATGCTATAACTCTTTTCAACCAATTTATTAACAAATCAGTACAACACCACCATAAAAAATCTCATTATTCATAGCGTTAACAAAGCACGAATAAAAGAAATAAATGTGGGAGGTGTAACGGATAGACCTTTAAAGTAAGAGGTTATTTAGTAACACATTAAAAAATCGGAGAGGAAAAACGGTTAAAATAGAAAATTTGAGTGCAATTAAACCAATATAAAGCATCAGAAGAAACAAAATGTTAATCAAATGAACCATTGAATCCAGCGGTTCATTTGCCTTGCATCAATGCCGTTTGCCATCTTGCAGGTTCAAAAACGTCAACTATCGCTAGATACAATGCTTAAGAAACAAACCCAATCTCCTGCGAGATGCGACCCGCAATATCCTGAACGGCATCAATCAGCGCTTTTGACCCCACGTGCTTAAGCTTGGCGGTCGGCAGAGAAACAGACACACTGTATTTAACCTTTTGATGAATATCAAAAATAGGTGCTGCCACGCAGGATACACCCAGCTCATTTTCCTCTCGGTCCATCGCCAGTTTTAACCGGCGGATATCTTCCAGCTCCTCGTGCATTTTCGGCAGTTCGGTGATGGTATTGTGAGTGAAGGTTTGGATTTCATCCGCATGGTTAAGCCAGTAATGGGCAGCAAACTCGCTCTTCTCATAGGCCATAAAGATTTTGCCCATCGCCGAGCAGTAGAGTGGCATGTGCTGACCAATATAGGCGCGAGTGCGCATCATGCCGGTCGTGGGTTCAAGCTTATAAATCAGCAAAACGTGATCGTCTTCACGGGTCGAAAAGTTCACCGTTTCACCGGTGATCAGATTTAACTGCTCAAGATGTGGCGCCGCCACGTGAATAATATTGAGTGACGACAAGGCTTTTTGACCGATTGAAATCAGCTTCGTCGTCAATCGATAGCTGCCCGGCGACGGCGCAGGCGTCACATAGCCGCTGGCATGAAGCCCTTGTAGCAGCCGATGAACCGTACTCTTGTTCATTTCGGCCAATTCAGCCAGGTGCGCCAGCGGGCAACCATTAGGGAAATTACCCAGTATCTCTATCAGCTGAAGGCCTCTAAACAAACTCTGGCTGCCCAAAGGTTTCTCTTTTTTATTTTTTTCGTCTTCAAGCGTGGTGAGATTCATTCCGCGTTTCCTCAGGATCCAAAATCCAAGACTATCACCCTTTTCGCACTGAGGTGAAAGTGTGTTACCGGTCACATTTAAGCAACATAATAATTAAGATTATGATTTTTAACATAAATAAAATCACCCACATCTTTGATTATTCCGCACAAACCGCATAGTATTTTTGAAATCAGGTTTCGCATATTGAAATATGCAGTGTGATAGTAGACCAGACGTTCAGCACTTTCCATTTTGCCGGTAAACCAGCATGGCGTTCATAAGGGCGTAAAGATGCAAAACGACAATTATCCAGGCAACGATCGGCCCATTCTCTCTCTCAACCATATCGTCAAACGCTTCGGGGGCAACGTCGCGGTAAACGATGTCAGCCTGCAGGTCCTTCCGGGGGAAGTATTGGCCCTGCTCGGTGAAAATGGAGCAGGCAAGTCGACGCTAATAAAAGTACTGGCAGGCGTTTATCAGCGCGACGGCGGTGAAATTTTATTTCAGGGGAACAGCATCGGCTCGGCGGCAGAGCTTAAAAGTGGTTCAAAGCAGCCGATCGCTTTTATCCATCAAGATCTCGGCCTGATCGAGTGGATGACCGTTGCCGAAAATATGGCGTTGGTGATGGGTTTTCCACGTCGAATGGGGCTGATTAACTGGAAAGCGATTCGTCAGTGTGCTCTGGATGCGTTGAAAGACGTCGGTATTGCGCTTGATCCAGACGCCCGCGTTTTCGAACTTTCTCGTACTGAAAAGTCACTGCTGGCCATTGCACGCGCGGTGGCAGTGAATGCCGAACTGCTGGTGCTGGACGAGCCAACGGCCTCGCTGCCCGCCAATGACGTGCGGCACCTGTTTGCCGTAATTAACCGCCTGCGCGCCAAAAAAGTCGGCATGATTTATGTCACTCATCGCCTGGACGAAGTGATAGAGATTGCCGACAGCGTCTGCGTCATGCGAGACGGACGCTACGTTGCCGGCGGTAAAACCGCTGACTATTCCCTGCGCGATTTAGTACACATGATCGTCGGCGAAAGCGTCGATGACGATCAGCGTGAGCCGTTGCCCGTCAACAAGCCTGCCGTTTTAGAATTAAAAGACGTATCCGTTGGCGAAATTGGCCCAGTCTCATTTTCGCTACAGCCGGGTGAAATGATGGCGCTGGCCGGACTGCGCGGAGCCGGACAGGAAGAGATTGGCCGACTGCTTTTCGGACTGCGCGACAAAAATGCCGGCAGCATTACTTTCCGAGATAAACCCTACGACGTCACAACACCGGCTCAGGCAATCGACAGAGGCGTTTCACTGGTGGCGGGTGACCGCACAGGGGAGAGCCTGGTGATGACCATGAGCGTAAGAGAGAATCTGTTTCTTAATCCTTGCACCGCGGGGCACAAACTGTTCTCGCGCTACAGCAATCGCGAGGAAACGGGCGCGAGTTGGTGGAAAGTACAGCTGTTCGATATCCGTCCAAAAGACGTTAACACCACCGTCAGCGCCCTTTCCGGCGGCAATCAGCAAAAAGTGGTGATGGCGCGCTGGATGAATCTCAACGCACCGCTGCTGATCCTCGAAGACCCCACCGCCGGCGTTGACGTTGGCGCCCGTGCCGAAATCTATCACCTGTTAAACAAATCACTGGCAGAGGGCGTGGCCGTGCTGGTTATTTCCACTGACTTCGAAGAGATAGCGCACATCTGCAACCGTGCCCTGGTCTTCAACCGCGGCAAAGTCGTGGGCGAGCTCAAAAATGAGCGCGTCTCGTTTGCCAATCTTTTGGAGTTGGCCTCTGCCAGCACCGGGGAAACCGTTCCAACATCCTGATTAAACCTTTCACTCTACTGATTCTGTCTGGCTAAGCGTTTAATAAGAACTATGAGGCGTAAAATGTCATGTCAAAAACATCTGTAAAATCAACCGCGTTAGAACAGCGCGTTAGCCTTCGTCAGCACGGTGCTGGCCCGTGGAGTATGCAAATCCTCACCCGCTACGGCCTGTTGCTGCTGTGCGTCGCGCTGGTAATTTTCTTCTCGCTGGCAACGCCGTCGTTTGCCTCAATGCTCACGCTGCAGGCCATTCTCTCCAGTAAGTCGAAAATTGCCCTGCTGGCGCTGGCGGCCACGATTCCGATGATTGTCGGTAAAATTGACCTCAACGTCGGCTTCGGCATCGTGCTTTGGCACATTTTGGCCATCACCCTGCAAGTACAATACGGCTTCTCGTGGGAGTTTGCGGTGATAGCCGTGCTGGTGCTTTCCGCACTTTACGGGCTGCTGAACGGCATTTTGGTCGCACTGGCCGACATCGACAGTTTTGTTGCCACGCTGGGTTCCGGCACCGTGCTGTACGCCATTGCCCTATGGCACTCCGGGGGGCGCCAGATTGTGGGTGATTTGCCTGATGCGTTTACCGCGATTCATCATACGGAAATTGCAGGCATTCCCATCGTTGCCTTCTATGTGTTGCTGGTCGCAGTCGTGTTGTGGCTCATCACCGAACACACCCCGCTTGGCCGCTGCATGTATGCCGTTGGGGGCAATCCGGCAGCGGCAAGGCTGAACGGCATTTCCGTTAATCGCTTCACCATCGGCGCGTTCATTGCCTCCAGCGTGTTGACCGGTTTCACCGGCGTACTGATCGCCTCCGAGCAGGGCGTGGGCCAGGCCAGCGTCGGCATGGACTACTTATTACCGGCGTTGGTCGGCGCATTTTTAGGCAGCACAACCATCAGACCGGGCCGCGTCAACGTCTGGGGCACGGTGGTCGGCATCTCGGTACTGGCGATCGGCATTGCCGGTATTCAGCAGTTTGGCGGCGACTTCTGGGTCGAACCGCTGTTTAACGGTGTCACCTTGCTGCTGTCGATAACCCTAGCGGGCTATGCGCAGCGCCGCCGTTTATTGAATCAAAAGGCGGTGCAACGCAGTCAGGCCGTCATCAAAAAAGAGTCATCCCCTACCCCCGAAACCGATTTGCGGCCATAAGTCACACTGGAGAACAATAATGAAATCAAAAAACCTCTTAGTCGGAATAGTATTAAGCAGCGCCCTATTCAGTTCTACTGCCGCGTGGGCTGATGCCTATCTGGATCAGGCAAAACTGGCGGTAGAGAAAGCTACCGCACCGGTCACCCAATGGGATGGCCCCACCACCGGTCCTAAACTGGTGGCTGGAAAACGCATTATCTTTATTGCCTCGGATATGAAAAACGGTGGCGTTCAAGGTGTGCAGCAGGGCCTGAGCGAGGCGGCAGCAGCGGCGGGATGGAAGCTTGAAACCCTCGACGGCGGCGGCTCCATCAAAGACCAGCTTTCGTCATTGAATCAGGCTATTGCGCAAAAGCCCGACGGCATCGTGATAGGCGGCTGGAATCCCAACGTGGCAAAAATCCCCCTGAAAAAAGCCATCAGTGAAGGCATCACCCTGGTTGCCTGGCACGCGGTGCCCGAGCCTGGCCCGATCCCGAAATACAACGTTTTCTATAACGTGACCTCAGACTCCACTCAGGTGTCGGAAATTGCCGCGCAGTACGCGGTAGTGAAGTCAAACGGTCAGGCAAAAGTGCTGATCTTTACCGATTCGCTGTACCAAATTGCGTTGGATAAGGCCAATGTAATGAAGAAGGAAATAGAAAAATGCAGCGGATGCCAGGTGCTCGAGTTTATTGATACGCCGCTGGCCGACACCGCCAACCGCATGCCGTCAATGACCTTTAGTCTGCTGCAGAAATACGGCGATAAATTCCAATACGCGTTAGCTATCAACGACTTGTACTTTGATTTTATGGCCCCGTCGCTGAAAACTGCAGGCAAAGGGGGCGATAAAGCCCCGTTCAACATTTCCGCCGGGGATGGCTCAATCTCTGCCTACCAGCGCATTCGCTCCGGTGACAGCCAATCGGCTACGGTGCCTGAACCGCTGAAACTGCACGGCTGGCAGCTGCTCGATGAGCTGAACCGCGCCTTCGCTAAACAGCCACCTTCTGGCTACGTGACGCCCGCGCATCTGGTCACTCGCGACAATATCGGCAGTGACGGCGGTAAAAATAATATGTTTGACCCACAAAACGATTATCAGGGTCATTACAAAGCTATCTGGGGCGTGAAGTAGCGCGGGAGAAAATCATGTCCGACGTCAATAAACCGGCGTTCGCGCCGGATAATTCGCTTGAAAAGCTTTGCTCACCTGCCATCTGGGCAGAAGGTCCGGTATGGCTGCCGCATAAAAATTCGCTGATATTCAGCGACGTAAAAGGCAACCGGATGTTCCGCTGGTCAGCGTCCGAGGGCGTCAGCCTGTTTCGCGCCTCATCGAACTTTGCTAACGGCAATGCGTTGGATACTGAGGGCAGAATTGTCAGCTGCGAGCACGGAAGGCGTGGCATCAGCCGAACGGAACACAACGGCGAAGTCACGCTGCTGGTTGAGCGAGTTGACGGCAAACGCTTCAATTCGCCCAACGATGTCGTGGTGCGTTCGGACGGCACCCTTTGGTTTACCGACCCTCCCTACGGCATCATCAATGACGAAGAGGGGTACAAATCCGAGAGTCAGGTGATCGGCTGCTACGTTTACTGCTTTGACCCACGGGACGGCGCATTGAGCATCGCCACCAGCGACGTACAGCGCCCCAACGGTCTGGCCTTTTCACCGGACGAAAGCCTGCTTTACGTCGCCGATATGTCCATTGTTGATTTCCCCACGCTGGGACGCCGCGAGCTGAGAGTGTTTCCGGTGGAGGGAAATAAACTGGGTGCCGGTAAATTTTTCACCCACGTTTCACCCGGCATTCCCGACGGTTTTTGCATCGATAGCCATGGCAATATATTTTGCAGCTGCGAAGACGGGGTGATTATTTTCGACCCACAGGGCAATCAAACGGGAAAAATCCCCGTACCCGAACGCGTGTCTAACTGTACGTTGGGCGGTGCCGAGGGCAATGAGCTTTACATCACCGCCACCACCTCGCTTTATCGCATCCGCTTAATCTCTGCATAATCCGCTCGGTGGGCAATCCACGCTCACCGAGTCTCTTATTTATACCGAAGCCATTACTTCACAAAAAATAAATAAAAAGTAAACTTGTAGCTTAACACCTTCGTTCGGAAGACTTCTCTGCCCTTGATTTACCAGCCTGTAAACCACACGCCTTCCTGCAAGAAAAAAGCAAAGATTTACCCAACCACAATGCAGAAATAAGCAAAACTGTGAATACCCTCTCAAATTCAAAATTTGAGTATTTTTTAATCTTGAAATCCATGACAGCAAGATCTAATAATCACATAACTTCACAAAATAACGTAAAGCTGGAAAGTACATCACGTTCAATTTATAAAGGAAGACAAATGTCTGAACTAAAATTTGCTACACGTTTGAACTCATTTGCCTCTGGGGCACACCTTTACTGGCCAGGCCAGCAGGGCAAACCGTCTGTGTTACAAATGATTGAACGTGCCTCGACGGTTGAAGGATTAACTCACCTGGATTTAAATTATCCACAGCACATCACGACTGACATTCCTGCGCTTCGCAAAAGAATCGAAGACGTAGGACTGGCGGTCAACGGCATGCAAATGCGCTGGGATGCGCCAGAGTTTAAAATTGGTGCCTTCACCAATCCCAACCCTGAAATTCGCCGCAAGGCCATTGAGCTGACCAAGCGCGGCATTGACGCAGGCCGAGAGTTTGGCTCAACCCTGATGACCCTGTGGATGGGGCAAGACGGCTTTGACTACTGCTTCCAGGCGGACTACAAAAAAATCTGGGACGACGCGGTGAGCGCGGTGCGCGAAATCGCCGAATACGCACCGGACTGCGATATCAGCATTGAATACAAACCTAACGAACCGCGCGCCTTTGCAATCTTCCCTAACGTCACCACCTGCTTGATTGCGGTAGAGGAAGCCGGCTGTCCGAATTTGGGTATCACCCTCGATTTTGCCCACGTACTGTACGCCAACGAAATTCCGGCCTACGCCGCCGCCATGGTTTCACGCCGCTCCCGCCTTTTGGGACTTGACTGCAACGACGGCTGGGGCAAGCGCGATGATGGTCTGATGGTGGCCTCGGTGAATCCAAAAGCGACGCTTGAATTCCTGTGGCAGATGAAGCGTGACGGTTATCAGGGTGCCTACTACTTTGATACCTTCCCGGACGCCAGCGGTCTGGACCCGGTTCGTGAAGCACAGGCCAACATCGCGACCGTCAAACGCCTGCTTAAACTGTGTGAAAAACTGGACGACAATCCGGCGCTGCACGCCGCTATCAGTCAACAAGACGCGGTAGCCTCACAGCTGATTATAAATGACATCATGTTTGCACAATAAGAATCCCTACAGAGGAGATGCGCAGCCTTAAGGTTGTGACACCCCCCAAATACCTCATAACAATAAAGGATAGAACATGAAAAAGTTGCTATTAATGGCAATCGCCTCAGCCCTACTCAGCACCAGCGTTTATGCCGCCGAACTGCCGCCTTTGCAGTCGGATACCGAGCAAGACCGCACCGACTGGACACAGCTCGACGCGAAATACGGCCCGATGCCGAAACCTAACGCCAAGCTGAAAATTGGCGGTGTCTCCAAGACGCTGACTAATGAATACTGGCGCTCACTCGGCCAAGGTTATAAAAACGTGGCGGATAAGGACGGTTTCACCTTCGCCTATCAGGCTGCCGCTAACGAAGACGATCAACTGGGTCAGCTCTCCATCGCTGAAACCCTGATTGCCGAAGGCTTTAATGGCCTACTGGTTTCACCGCAGACCGATGCCAATCTGCAGCCCGCCTATGAAGTGGCACAAAGCAAAGGCGTTTCAGTGGTTAACGTTAACGACGCCGTGATGCCAAACGCCGCGCACTATGTGGGCAACGTGCAAAAAGACAATGGCGTACGCGTGGCGCAGTGGTTCATTCAGCACTATCCGAACGGCGGCAGCGTAGCGATTATTGAAGGTCAGCCCGGCGTATACGCCGCGGGCCAGCGTACTAAAGGGTTCCGTGAAACTATCTCGGCAAACCCTAAATTTAAAGTCGTCGCCAGCGTTCCCGCCAACTGGAGCCGCGAAAAAGCCTACGACGCGGCGTCGACCATTTTGCAGCAATACCCTGATTTGATTGGATTCTATGCCAATAATGACGGCATGGCGCTGGGCGTGGTTGAAGCGGTGCGTTCCGCCGGTAAAAGTAAGCAAACGGCGGTATTCGGTACCGACGGTATTTCCGATGCCTATGCTTCAATCAAACGCGGTGAGCTGACCGGCACCGTAGACAGTTTCCCGGTGCTGACCGGTGAAGTCGCGATGAACGTCATGCTACGCCTCATCGACGGACAAAAGATCTCCCGCGTGGTTTCAACGCCGCAGGCCCTGATTACCCAAGACAATGCTGATGCTTTCTCGACTAAAGATAACGAGAAGCTACGCAAACTCCTTGAGCAACAAAAATAATTAAAAGCAGCGGAGGGGGTATGGAAAATTATCGTTTAAGTATGCAGGGAATGACCAAAATTTACGGTAGCGTTGCGGCCATTGAAGGGGTGAATTTTTCGGTCGTGCCGGGAGAAGTTCACGCACTGATCGGCGAAAACGGCGCAGGTAAATCGACCCTGCTCAACATCCTGTCCGGCGTACGCGAAGCCAATGCCGGGGAAATCATGGTTGATGGCAATATCATCAAGATGAAAAACCCGCTGTCTGCACGCCAGGCCGGTATCGCAATGATTCATCAGGAGTTGCAGCATGTCCCTGAACTCTCCGTTGCTCAGAATATGTTTTTGGGTCGCCCGATAACGCACTACAAAGGGCTGTTTGTTAACAAAAAAGCGCAGCTCGAACGCGCAAAAACTATCCTGAAACAGCTGGATCCGTCGATCAACCCCGACGAACCCATCAAGAACTTGAAAGTTGCCCAGCAGCAGATCGTCGAGATCGCTCGCGCATTGCTCGATGACGCAAAAATTATTGCCATGGATGAACCGACCTCCAGCCTGACGCCCACCGAGTTTGACCGTCTTGCGGAGCTGATTGCAGATCTCAAATCGATGAAAGTGTCGATCGTTTACGTATCGCACAAGATGAACGAGATCTTCAGGATCTGCGATCGCGCCACCATTATGCGCGACGGCAGGCAGGTGGGCGTGGTGAATATCAGGGACGAAACCGAAGAGTCTATCGTGTCGAAGATGATCGGCCGCAAGCTTGAAAAAGTACAGCATCAGTCGTTTATAACCGATAAACAGATCCTCAAAGTCGAAGATCTCGGCCGTGGAAAAGACGTTTTACCCGCCAGCTTTAGCGTCCAGGCGGGTGAAGTCCTCGGCATTGCTGGCCTGGTCGGTTCAGGGCGCACCGAGTTATTGAAGCTGATTGCTGGGATAGATCATAAAACCAGCGGTTCCGTTTATGTCAACGGCGAACAAATTCACAAGCTCAACGTGTCAAACGCGATTAAAGCCGGTATCGGACTGGTACCGGAAGACCGTAAAAAAGAGGGCATCATTAAGCAGCGTTCAGTGGCCGTCAATATGGCACTGCCTAAAATGCATAATTACACCCGTAACGGTTTTATTAAAAAATCGAAGCTGGCTGATGCCGCGCTGCAGGTGATGTCAGAATTAAAACTTCGTCCGCTGGATATTGATAAGCATATTGGTTTATTAAGCGGAGGAAATCAGCAAAAAGTGATTATCGGTCGCTGGGTCGCAGCGGATACTAAAGTTTTCCTCTTTGACGAGCCAACGCGCGGAATTGATATCGGTGCCAAATCGGAAATTTATAACCTGATTGAAAAATTAGCTCAAGAAGGTAAAGCCGTCGTGGTCGTATCGTCAGAGATGCAGGAAATTATGCGTATTTCTGACCGCGTATTAGTCATGCGACAGGGAAAAATCGCAGCGGAATTAACAGGTGACGATATTAGCGAAGAAAATATCGCGCAATACGCTATCAATGAAGCTTTTAATAAAAAATAACCCTGCAACTCTCTGCAAAACCCGGCAGATTGAGACCGACAAGAGGCTGAAAAATGAATACTCAAGGAAAAACCATGCCTGCTTTACGCACTTCGACGTTATTTAAATTTAACCTTCGAGACACAGGTACGCTGATTGGATTATTAATTATCGTTTGTACCTTCTCAGCCTTGTCGCCGGTATTTTTTACCGTGCCCAATCTGCTGAATATTTTGCAGCAGTCGTCATTAAACGCCGCTATTGCACTCGGCATGACGCTGGTGATTATCTCCGGCGGCATTGACCTCTCGGTAGGTTCAACCGCGGCGCTGTCGGCGATTTTCGGCGCCACGCTTATGGTTGCAGGCGTGCCGGTTCCGCTGGCGATTTTAGGCACGCTGGGCATCGGTGCGCTGTGCGGTTTATTCAGCGGCATACTGGTGGCCTATGCCGGTTTACAGCCGTTTATTGTGACGCTGGGCGCGCTGTCTCTGTTTCGCGCGCTGGCATTGATTACCACCGGCGGCAGCCCGATTTTTGGCATTCCGCTGGCGTTTCGCAGTGTCATTACCGGCACAGTCTTCGGCATTCCTTGCCCGATTTTGATTGTGGTGGTGATTGCGATATGTGCCTGGATTTTAATGAATAAAACGCCGCTGGGTGAATACATTCTCGCCGTAGGCGGTAATGAAGAAGCTGCCCGCGTTGCCGGCGTTCCGGTCAAAAGAACTAAAGTTACGGTATACGTTATCTCCGGCATACTGGCCGCGTTAGCATCGCTCATCCTCATCGCCCGCCTCGGCGCAGCGGAGCCTACCATGGGTAATCTGTGGGAGCTGGACGCAATTGCCGCCGCCGCCATTGGGGGCACATCCTTGATGGGCGGTAAAGGCAGCATCATCGGCACTATTATTGGCGCGATTATTTTAGGCTCACTGCGCACCGGCTTAACACTAATGAATATACAGGCCTTTTATCAATTGCTTGCCACCGGCCTCATCATTATTATAGCCATGCTGATTGACCGGGCGACACGAGGTAAGTAATGAAACAAGATCCGCGAGCCATAGGTGCTCATATCAGAATGAGGTTGCCACAACTCACTCCATTAGAAAGAAAAGTAGTCGACTCAATGACGTCCAAAAATGATTTGTCCGAACAGACATCATTAAAAGAGGTGGCATTGGAAAATGCCGTTTCGGAGGCAATGATTGTTAAGCTGGCCAAAAAATTAGACTTCTCGGGATTTAGAGAATTCAGGACCAGCCTTATTTACTACAATAATTCTGATGTAGCTAATCTGCATTCTGAAATTGGGCCTAATGATTCGTCGGAAGAATTACTTGAAAAGGTTTTTCGCACCTCGATTCAGGCAATAGAAGAAACAAAAACCATTTTAGACATTTCCGAATTTAATCGGGCAGCAGATATTCTTTTTAAAGCCAGGCATATCGATTTATATGGCGTAGGCGGTTCTTCGTCAGTGGCGCGCGACCTGTCACATAAACTGCTTAAAATCGGTATTAAAGCCATGGTTCATGATGATGCCCATATGATGATGATGTCGGCGGCTATTTTAAGCGACGACGACGTGGTGATAGCAATAAGCCATTCGGGAATGACCAGAACGGTAATTGACCCAATAAGACTCGCCGCCAAAAATGGGGCAAAGGTGATTGCAATTACTAACTATGCGGGTTCGTCTTTAGCCAAAGACGCGCACATAGTCCTTAATTCCACCTCACAGGGGTCACATTTATTAGGGGAAAACGCCGCGGCGCGCATCGCCCAACTCAATATACTGGATGCGTTATTCGTGGCTATTGCCAAAAAAGACCTGAAGAAAGCTGCGCTAAATTTAAATAAGACACAACAAGCCGTTAAAAACTTAAGAGAATACTAATATGAGTAAGCTCCTCGTTGTCGGTAGTCTGCATTACGATATTATGGTGGACGCGCACCATCGCCCCGAGAAAGGGGAAACGGTCATCGGCACTGGATGTTCATACAAGTTTGGCGGTAAAGGCGGAAATCAGGCAGTTTCTGCCGCACAGGCGGGGATTAAAGTCGGTTTTTCAGGTGCGGTTGGCGATGATGCCCACGGCAAATGGCTGCTCGACGTTTTGCAAAAAAACCACGTCGATGTTCAACACGTCGAGATTGTCAACGGCAGTGCATCAGGCATGAGCGTTGCCATTACTGACGCCGAGGGCGATTACGGCGCGGTGGTTATCTCAAATGCCAACAGCAAAATGAATGCGCAACAGTTTGGTGACAGCGCGCTGTGGACTGGCGTTGGCATGCTGTTGCTACAAAACGAGCTGCCGGAAGAGATCAATCTTCGTGCCGCTGTCGAAGCGAGAAAACGTGGTATAAGCGTATGTATTAACGCCGCACCGGCCAAAGTTCTTTCAGCCGAGCTGCAAAAACATATCGACTTGTTGGTGGTCAATGCGGTCGAAGCCCGGGACATGTCCGGCATCGCCGTTAACAGCCTGCACAATGCCTCAGAAGCTGCTCGTGCACTGAATAAAACCTATCCCGTCGTAGTGGTGACCGCCGGTGAACTGGGCGTAGCCTACTGTGGGACCGAAGGGCAGTCTCAGGCCATTGAAGCAGAGAAAATCGAGTTAGTAAGTACTCACGGGGCGGGTGACTGCTTTATGGGAATGCTGTGTGCATCAATGCTGCAGGGCGAGTCATTGGACACATCGGTCGTGAAAGCGAATAAAGCCGCCGCGCTGCACGTATCACGCAGGGCGTAGAGACAATGAAACTCCCCCCTGCAATCACGCACAGGGGAAATCTCATCATGTCTTGGGTTTTAACGAACTATACGGCTTGAGCAACAGCTTGAGCGACGATTTGGTTGGTCAAGGTGCCAATTCCACCGATTTTTACTTCTATCACATCGCCACTTTTCATAAATAGAGGTGGCGTTCTTTTCTTACCTACGCCGCCTGGCGAACCGGTAATAATAACGTCGCCCGGTGATAACGGACTGAAGCGAGAGATATATTCGATGATGTCAGCAACCGAGTGGATCATATTACCGGTAGTATCGTTTTGTACGCGCATACCATTAAGGAAAGTTTCGATGGGCAACGCCTGAGGGTCGCTAATTTCGTCACTCGTTACCAGCCACGGACCAAAACCCCCGGTCTGTCTCCAGTTTTTTCCCGCCGTGAACCAGGTGTGCTGCATATCGCGCACTGTCGCATCCATAAAGCAGCTGTAGCCCGCAATATAATCCAGCGCATGTTCTTTCTTCACTTCACTGGCGTAGCGGCCAATAACCACGGCTAATTCGCCTTCATAATCAAACTCATCGCTAGAGGCCGGTTTGATAAGATTGTCTTTATGGGCGCTAAAGGTATCCGGAAAACGAATAAACAAGGTCGGCGCGTTGTTATTTTCTTCGAACTCTTTGCGCTTATCTGAATAATTCATACCCACGCAGAAAATCTTTCCTGGTGTTTCAATAACCGGCAGAAAAACAATATCTTCAATAAGGTAATCAACGGGAGAACCCGCCAATTGATACAGCTTGTCTAATGCATTGTCATTTAATAGAGACTGCAGCGTTAAATACTGGTCGGAGAATCTTTTTCCCGCATCAATAACGCCATGTTCAGTAACAATACCATAAGACTTTTGATCGGACTGCGGGCGATAAAAACTGGCTAATTTCATAGGATTCCTTAGATCAACAACATAGACCGCAACGGCGACGCCTGCTGTCTATCGGATCTTTTATTTAGCTAAAATGGCCACCTGGCTGGTGTTTAAACAACAAAAAAACAAGATGGCAACCGAGCAAAATGCTACAGCACATCAAGTGGCCGTAATTTTGTCACAGAGCTAAACATAATGCACAGTCAAACTGAAGATTGGCAGCAGATTATTAGCGAAATTAATGATCAAATCCTATTTTTCTTTAACAACTATTTCAGAACCCACCAAAATAATTAATACAGGTATGAAATCATTTATTTTCATACCTGCGGCAGTCAAACGGAGGCCAGAATTATCTGTTGGTTGACTTGCTCTCTGAGCGTCAGCAAAAACTCGGCCTGGCGGGGATACTGCTTAAAAGTAATGTGCATACCCGCCAGATTATCGATTAACGCTTCAACCGCTTCCCGGCTGGTTAGCGTTTCGAGTAACTGCAGTGCGCGCAGGTCCTGCAGCGCCTCGCGCAACACCAGTAAACGCAGTGACTCAATCGGCTGATAGTCTTCACCCGGATAGACCACGAACAGATCGCCCGAAGGGAAAGCGCCCTGCCCGTCGGTGATAGCGAAAGGATCGAGGTGTTCCAACGAATGTCCGCTGTTATAGAAGTTGAATCCCCAGTGTAAAAACCCGCTTATCGAATAAAGGTAAAGCTGTACGCCCAAAATTCGGTTGCGATAAGACGGCATGGCAAAGAATCGGTTAGCGACTGCCAGTTTCTGAACACAGCAGTAATAGGTCCATAAATTAGGCACCTTATTGCTCAAAAACGGTTCTATATGGTCACTGGCGGTGACCGGATTTTCTACCAGCCCTTGTTGATAAAATTCATAGTCTGACAGTGCATCGAGTACCGGAAAACCAGCGATCAGCGGGCGGATAAGATTATTAGCGCGACGATATGCCTCAATATCTGCCATTTTTGGCTCATCGGAGACGTGGAACCAGGCGTTCTTTTCCAACCCTTTATGACGCAAGAATTCACACAGCGTGGGCAAAAAGGCGTGCAGAAAATCACGATATTCAGCGCCGTGGGCATCCGTGTGCCAGCCAAATACCTGACGCAGCTCTCCCTCAGTTTCGATTAAAATTTTTGGCGCGTGGTGTGCGCCCCATTGGGTAAAGAGATGAGAAATTTCAAAGGTCGTGATCCCCAACTGCTGGCACAGCGAAACCCACCTTTCAAGCCTGTTGAAATCAAAATGATAGACTCCACCAGCATCCTGCTTGACCCCCACCAGCTGCACCGTGGTGCGTTCGCCGCCAATTGCCGTGTCCAGCGGCGGCGTGAAAACCGGCGTGAGGATCATATTGACGCCATTTTTTACCGCGCAGCGCACAAAATTTTCGATCGTCCGCCACCAAACCTCGCTAAACACCTCAATGTGATAAACGTCAGCAAGACAGTCGGCGTGCAGCCATTCGGTATGAAGCAGCTTTTGTGGCGGTAAAGCACAAGGCAAAATTTCGATTTCCACCGCTTTTTCTGCCAAAACCTGCTCAGTGGCCACGTCAATAACCCGCAAGTTCAAACTGAATGTACCGACAGGCAGGCTTTCTTTTGCGGGCATTAGCGTCAGCCACAGGCTGCCGTAATAATTACCGTTAACAAAGAATGTATTATTCTTCAGCGGCATCAGTGGGTCGGGGAATAATCCGGGTTCGGTGGTGAGATAATCGTCATCGGTCGTTGCGTAACAAGGAAAAAGACTGGGAACATGACGTACCTGGCGCACCTGGATATATTCAGACAGCGGACTATCAAGCTCATAGCGTAATTGCCTGCGCGGCTCATCGTCCTCTTTACTCAGACAATAGACACACTGAAAAGAAAGACTTTCATTTTTTAAAAGTGAAAGGTGATGGAGGGGAGTAAACGCGGGCAATATTTTTTGATGAAATATTTTTTCCAAGCTATGAGTGAAGGATATTGATAGCAGCATAATAGGTAGACTCGCATCGACAATTAAAAGAGATGATGATTAAACCTGACACCTTTTTATTAAATATACAATATGCAAGATGAGAGGAGATCTCATTGATAATGTTGGACCGCGACAGTCACTCACCTAAAACGAACGAAAGCCGTTTTTTTTTGTTTATTTACATCACAAAAATGAAAGATTTATCTGGATGCACAATAAAAGCTTTTCTATTCCCCGTTGTAGTGCAGGGTTTCTGCCCGCCAGGCCTCGACAGTACAGCCCCGACACCGCTTGCCGTCAGGAGAAGCGCCGGTAAATGTTATCGAAAAGTTACAAGGAAAACAGCTTTCATCTTTCGCTTTTAACCTTTCGATTTTAACAACATCGAAAGCAATCCGCACTGATTTAGGGCAAAAGTAGTGATATTGACACACCGAAATTTAGGGGATAGAAAGAATGCACGTTACGTAAATGTTTATTTTTCGAACGACCAAGGGGATGTCAATGTCACGAACCAAATGCACCGATTTTCTATTTGCACCGGCTTTATTTAGCCGTCGCATAATTGCATCAGCGATATTATTACCTGCCCTCATTTCATTCTCCGTGCACGCTGCGGACCCGATAACCTTGCGTTATGCCGTGTGGGATAAAAATCAATTAGCCGCCGAGCAGCAAATTGCCAAGAATTTCGAAAAAGAAAACCCTGACATTAAAATTGATATTGAACTGACTCCCGCCGCACAATATTTCATAAAACTTGACGCAGCAGCGGCCGGTGGCGTAGCACCAGATATATTCTGGATTAACATGCCCTATTTCATTCAATACGCCAAAAATGGTTTATTGGAACCGTTAAATAGCGACATTGAAAAAAGCAAACTCGACCTGAATAATATTGTCGCCAGCTCGGTTAAAGCTTATCAATATAAAGGGCAACAGCTGGCTATTCCACGCGACGTCGACTCGATTGCCGTCTGGTATAACAAAAAGCTGTTCGATGAAGCCAAAGTCAGTTATCCCACTAACGACTGGACCTGGGACCAGTTGAAAGCCAAGGCTACCCAGTTAAAGGCCGGTTTGAAAGGTGACGAATTCCCGCTGGTGATGGATTTGAGCAATGACGGTCAGGATAGCTACCTCAACCTGCTCTATCAAAGTGGCAACAACGTGGTGCCAACCGACGGCAAACCTACCGATATCGCCAACGATAAATCAATTTGGGTCTATCAGCAGCTACAGGAAATGATGAAAACCGGCCTGCTGCCCACCGCGCAACAGATGAGTGAAGTCAAAACTGAGAACATCTTCCAGTCCAACCGTGCAGCGATGGCCTACGCGGGTTCTTGGTTGGCGGCGCCTTTCGCCAGTAATCCACTGATTAATGACCACATTGGCGTAGTAATTATGCCTAAAATAGACCGTCAGTCCGGCGTGGCGCACAGCCTTGGATTTGCCATGTCGGCCAAGAGCGCGCACAAAGTAGAAGCCTGGAAGTACATTCAATTTATGAGCTCAGAGCCATCACAGGAAATTCTCGCCAACGCCGTGATCCCGGCCAACAAAACGGCAGCAAAAGCATGGGCAGCCAACATTAAAAATGTTGACGTCACGCCGTACATCGAAACGCTCAATTTTACCAAAGCCTACCCCACCGCCGGGACGAACACGCCAAAATGGCAAAACATGTGGATTGCCAGCCTGAAGCGCATTTTTATGGGCGCCGACGCCAAACAAGAGATGGACAAATCGGTTAAAAAAATCTCTCGCGTCATGGAAGAGTAACGGTTAATTGAAGCGTTATTCACCCTCTCTGGCCGATTAACACTGTGGGTCGGAGAGGGCCTTTTGCACACCCACATGAGGTATTTACCATGTCGCTTGCAGAATCGGTTTCGGTTGCGGTAAAGCAGCAAAACACCGTCACCCAAGACCTCAATACCGCCTCCGCTCGCCCGGCGCGCCGCATATTAACCCGCCTTGAGCGCGCCGAACGTTTTTGGGGCTGGATAATGGTCCTGCCGTTGCTGATTGGGTTGCTGGTGTTTTACTTCATTCCCTTCCTGCAAAACATTTTCTACAGCTTCACCGATCTTGACCAGTTCATGAACTGGAGCACCTTTAATCTCAATAACTATCGCGACCTGTTTAGCGACGACGATTTCTATTCGGCAATTTTCAATACGCTGTTTTACGTGGTGGTGTGTGTGCCTGTCAGCCTGACGCTTTCCCTGCTGCTGGCGATGGGTCTTAATCAGAATATTCGCGGCAAAGCGGTGTTTCGTACTCTGCTTTTCTTGCCCGCCGTAACCATGCCCGCCGCCGTTGCCATGGTGTGGCAATGGTTATTTAACAAAGATTTTGGCCTGATTAACTACCTGCTGCATTTCTTTGATGTCTCGGCAGTGGGCTGGTTATCTGACCCGGAAGTGGTGCGCCTGAGCGTCTCCATCATCATCATCTGGTCTTCGCTGGCGCTTAAAATCATCATCCTGCTGGCGGGACTGCAAAATATTCCGAAATCAATCTACGAAGCCGCCGACATTGACGGTATCAGCACACTGCGCCGCTTTTTCTGCCTGACGCTGCCGATGATGGTCCCCACGCTGTTCTTTGTTTCCGTCATGAGCTTCATCGAAGTACTGCAAATCTTTGACGTCATCTACCTGATGTTCAATCGTTCAATGGTCGAAAGCGACACCATGACCATTACCTATTTGTTCTTCAAAAATGCGTTTTATTTGCAGGAAAAAGGCTACGCCTCCGCCATCACCGTGGTGCTTTTTATCGTCACCATGCTGATCACTCTTATCCAGATGGCCATCGGCAAACGCCTGAAAGTGTCGTAAGGAGCATTCAATGAGCCTATTTTCAACCCCTACTCAGGACTTACATCACCGCGCCACGCAGGCGAAGCGGTTCGACACCCAAAAATGGGCTGTCTATTCCTTCATGCTGCTCGCCAGTCTGGCGTCGGTGGTGCCATTCCTGTGGATGCTAATTACTTCACTTAAAACTCAGGCCGAAAGCATCCAGATCCCACTGCAGATGCTGCCTTCGCACCCTAACTTTTCGGCCTATGGGCGTATTTTGCACGAGATCCCCTTCACCGGGTTTTATCTAAATTCGATCCTGTCGACGTTTTTCACCGTCACGCTGCAAATGGCTATCGCTACCATGGCCGCCTACAGCTTTGCCCGCCTGCACTTTCGCGGACGCAACGTGGTGTTTGTGCTGTGTATTTCAATTTTGATGGTACCCGGTCAGGCGTTTCTCATTCCGCAGTTTTTAGTGGTGCAGAAGCTGGGTCTGATCAACACCCTGACCGGGATGATCCTTCCCGGCGTCTTTAGCATCTACGCCACCTTTTTACTGCGCCAGTTCTTTATGGCCGTGCCGAAAGAGATGGAAGAAGCCGCGCTGATGGACGGCTACAGCCACTTCACTATCTTCTGGCGCATTATGCTGCCGCTTATTCGCCCGGGGATCGTGGCCTGCATCATCATCAACGGCCTGTGGAGCTGGAACAACCTGATGTGGCCGCTGATCGTCAACACCAGCAGCGACAAACTCACGCTTCCCGTGGGTCTGGCGTCGCTGTCAAGCCGCGCGGGCGAGGAGTATCCGATGCTGATGGCCGGTGCGCTGATGGCCATTATCCCGATGCTGATGCTGTTCATTCTGTTTCAGCGCTATTTCATTCAGGGCATCGCCAGTTCAGGCGTCAAAGGTTAAGCCCTTTTATTAATCACCTTATCACCCCGAAAGATGCAGGGGGGGAGAGTTAGATGAGCGGAATACAATTGCATAGCGTTGAAAAAGTTTATCCGAACGGATTTAAAGCGCTTCACGGCATTGATCTGGAGATCCGCGACGGCGAATTTATGGTGTTTGTCGGGCCTTCAGGCTGCGCCAAATCCACACTGCTGCGCATGATTGCCGGACTCGAGAGCGTGAGTGAAGGGCAAATCATCATTCAGAATCAGTGTGTAAACGACACCATGCCCAAGGATCGCGGTATCGCCATGGTGTTTCAAAACTACGCGCTTTATCCCCATATGACCGTTTACAAGAACATGGCGTTTAGCCTGATTGGCAAAGAGAGTAAGCAAGAGATTGACCGTCGGGTGCGTAATGCCGCCGAAAAGCTGGAAATTACCAATTTACTGCAGCGTAAACCGGGCCAACTCTCGGGCGGTCAATGCCAGCGCGTGGCGGTAGGTCGCGCCATTGTGCGCAAGCCAAAAGTCTTTCTGTTTGATGAACCTTTATCAAACCTTGACGCCAAACTGCGCGTTTCGATGCGCGTGCAGCTAATTGATTTACATAATCAACTTAAAAAAGAAGGCGTAGGCGCCACCATGATTTACGTCACCCATGACCAGGTTGAAGCCATGACCATGGGTGACCGCATCTGCGTGTTAAACCGTGGGCAAATCATGCAGGTCGATAAACCTGTCAATCTCTACCATTCACCGGCCAACCGCTTCGTGGCTGAGTTCATTGGCAGTCCGTCGATGAATCTGCATGACCTGCCGCTGGTTCGCCAGGGATTTTCCATCAGCCTGCGCCTCGGCGAGCGTACGCAGCTCAATCTTCCCCCTCAGCTGCACCAACAACTTAGCGGCTATCACCACAGCGAAGTGTGTCTCGGCATTCGCCCCGAGTATTTGCGCCTGGTTGAGGCGGGCCATGCAAACGCCATTGCCGCCACCATCGTTACCGTCGAGCGTATGGGCAATGAAGAGCTGCTGCACTGCGACATCGGCGGCTATCGTTTCATTACCCGCGTTGCGACGCGCTATGACTGGGACCCGCTGCTGGGGGAACAAATCTGGCTCGATTTTGCTCTCGAGCGTGCACACCTGTTCGACAAAGAAACTGGCCTAAATCTAAAACAACATCACTAAACGTTACGGCCCTTTTGACAGTTTGCAATGTGGAGAACCCTTATGTCGTTTACATCATCATCTGCTTTAACGCCCACTCAGCCCGTGAGCGTGTTGGTTGTCGGTGCCGGTGCGCGAGGTGAAATCTATTCACGCTACGCGTTGGCACATCCAGAACTGATGCGCGTTGTCGCCGTGGCCGAGCCGCGTGATACCTATCGGCAGCAGTTTGTCGAGCAGCACGGCATCGCGCCACAGGGCGTGTTCAAAGACTGGAAAGACGCGGCCGCCGCGGTAAAAATGGCTGACGCGGTACTGATTTGTACTCAGGACAGTATGCATCTCGAGCCGGCACTGGCTTTTGCGGCGCAGGGCTATCATATGCTGCTGGAAAAACCCCTCTCGCCCGACAGCCAGGAGTGCAAAGATATTGTTGCGGCGGTGCAGCGTGCGGGGGTTATTTTCTCGGTAGGCCACGTGCTGCGCTACACGCGCTACACCCAGAAACTCAAACAGCTGCTGCGCGACAAGGTGATTGGCGACGTGATCAGCATGCAGCATCTGGAACCGGTGGGTTATTGGCATCAGGCCCACTCTTTCGTGCGCGGCAACTGGCGCAACGACCAGCAGTCGGCCTCGATGCTATTGCAGAAATCTTGCCACGATATCGATTGGATCCGCTACATCATGGATACCCCGTGCGAGCAGGTCAGCTCGTTTGGCGGCCTGCGTCATTTCCGCGCCGAGAATCAACCGGCCGATGCCGCCGATAACTGCCTCGACTGTCGCGTAGAAGCCACGTGTCCCTATTCGGCCAAAAAAATCTATCTTGGCGATACCCACAAATCCACGCAGGGTTTTTTGCGCGTGCTGACGCCGGAAGTCAGCCAGGAAAATCTGATTGCCGCCCTGCGCCACGGTCAGTACGGCCGCTGCGTTTATCGCTGTGACAATAACGTGGTCGACCATCAGGTGGTCAACATTCAGTTCGCCGGCGGCAAGACGGCCTCTTTCACCATGACCGCCTTCACTCGCCACGAAGACCGCAAAACACAGCTTTTCGGTAGCCACGGCACGCTGGAGGGTGACGGTCGCTTTATCCGCATCACCTCGTTTATCGACGACAGCGAAAAGGTGTACGACGTAGAAGACATCGACGACATCGGTCCGGCGCAAAGCAGCACCATGAGCGGCCACGGCGGCGGTGATTACTACCTGATGGCACACTTTATCGACGCCGTTCGACGCAACGACGCCAGCCAGATCCTCTCCGGTCCTAAAGAGACGCTGGAAAGCCATTTAATGGTTTTCGCTGCCGAACGCGCGCGCCGCGAAGGGGCCGTTATCGCTGTCCATTCGGCCTGATCCCAAGGAGAGCACTGATGCGCTATGGATTTGATATTGGCGGCACAAAAATTGAAATGGCGGCCTTTGATGACCGCCTTAACCAGGTTTTTTGCCAGCGGGTCAATACGCCGACCGGAGACTATCAGCAGTTTCTGAACTGTGTCAAAACGCTGGTCGCGCAGGCTGACATGACGCTGCACACGCGAGGCAGCATCGGCATCGGCCTGCCCGGTGTAACAGACCCGGTGAGCCATCGGCAACTTTCGGTTAACGTTCCGTGCCTGTCGGGCCACTGCCTGGAGGATGACCTCACCCATACGCTGGAGCGGCCAGTGGCGATTGAAAACGACTGCCGCTGCTTTGCACTTTCAGAAGCCAGTACTGAACAAACTCGCGGTCATGACATTGTTTTTGGTGTGATTATCGGCACCGGTGCAGGTGGCGGTCTGGTGCTTAACAAGCATCTGTACAAGGGGAAAAACGGGCTGGCGGGCGAATGGGGACACACGCCTATTTCGGCGCAGCTGGTACAGCGCTATGACCTGCCGCTGTTCACCTGTACCTGCGGATTGACCGGCTGCTTTGAACGCTACGTTTCTGGCCGTGGACTGATGGCGCTGAGCCAGCATGTTAACCATCCGGCCACCAGCGTGCCAGAACTGCTGATGCACTATCGGCAAGGCTGTCCGCTGGCCGCACGGCTGTTCACTCTTTATATCGATATTCTCGCCAGCGCACTGGCCAGCCTGCAGCTGATGCTCGACGTTGACGCGTTTGTTTTCGGCGGCGGCCTGTCGAACATACCCGAGATTTACCAACTGCTGCCACAGGCAATGCGCGGCTGGTTATTCGCTCACAGCAACCCCGCGGCTATTTTGCCGCCGGTATTTGGCGACAGCAGCGGCGTACGCGGCGCGGCCCTGCTCCACCATTAGCCGAGCGTGGACCATGGCCGAAATATTTTTCATCAAATAAGCGAAAGATAAAAAGTATTCCGTTAATTACGCCCTTTCACTGTTTAAAAAAATAGTGCGTAGGGAAACCGAAAGAAGCGCTGAAAAATAACCGTTTTAAAGGTTTTCACTCATTCTTGCGGTCTTTCGGTTCAGAGCAAAACGAAAGAAAATAATGATTAACTTTATGATATATAAGGATTTATTGTAAAAAAATGACGTTGATTTTCGGTGTTGCGTTTGGTGTAATCACCTCGAAACACCGAAAGCAGCAAAATTAACGTAAGCAGAAACAGCACCGCTGCCTCGGGAGTGTAAACGCCAATGATTAATACGCTAAAACGTCGAGAGTTAATTATCGACCAGCTGTGTCGTGAAGGGTCGGTGCGGGTTGAAGATCTTAGCGGGCAATACGACGTGTCGAGCGTGACCATTCGTAACGATTTGCGTTATCTGGAAAAAAGTGGCTGTGCCGTTCGCGCGTACGGCGGCGCCAAGCTTAACAAACAGTTCGTGTTTGACCGCCCGCTGCAGGACAAAGGTCGTATCAATCGCGACGTGAAATACACCATCGCCTGTGCCGCCGCCGCGCTGGTCAACGATGGAGATTCCATCATTCTTGATTCCGGTTCCACCATCAGCCAGATGGTGCCTCAGTTGCAGGGCAAGCAGGAACTGGTGGTGATGACTAATGCACTCAACATTGCCTTTGAATTAGCCAGCAACGAGCAGGTGGATTTGATGGTGATAGGCGGCAGCGTCAGGCGCAAATCATGGTCGCTTTATGGGCCCTCGGCCGAGCAGCACATTCGCCAATACCGTTTCGACAAGCTGTTTTTAGGTGTAGACGGTTTTGATCTGGTCAGCGGCATTACCACGCCCAATCCAGGAGAAGCGCAGCTCAATCGCGCAATGTGTGACGTTGCGCGTGAAGTGATTGCCGTGGCGGATGCCAGCAAGTTTGGCCGCACCAGCTTCTGCATGATCCGTGAAATTGGGCAGATCCAAAAGCTGGTGACCGACAGCGGCATTCCCGACGAGTACCGCCGGTCGCTGCACAATTTAGGCGTCGAGGTGATCATCGCCGACAGCTAAAGCAATCTATCGAACATTCTGTCAGTCGACCATCCTGTTAAGGAGTTTTCATGCAACAACTACTTTCGCTGATCCAACGCCACAAATCCGGGGAACCGGTGGGCGTGTTCTCTGTCTGCTCGGCGCATCCTTGGGTAATAGAGGCCGCGCTGCGTCAGGCGCTACAGCGGGATAGCGCGGTGTTAATTGAGGCGACCTCGAATCAGGTCAATCAGTTTGGTGGCTATACCGGTATGCAGCCGCATCAGTTTCGTGATGCTGTCTGGCAGCAGGCCGATGCGCTGGGTTTAGCGCGCGAGCGCGTCTGGCTCGGCGGCGATCATCTTGGCCCCAATGCCTGGCAGGATAAAGACGCAGAACAGGCGATGGCGCTGGCCGACACGCTGATTGCCGATTACATCGCCGCCGGTTTTCGCAAAATTCACCTCGACTGTTCAATGTCATGCGCCGGAGACCCTTTCCCGCTCGGCGACGAACAGGTGGCTCAGCGTGCCGCACGCCTTTGCGCCATCGCGGAAAAAAACTGGCAGCTGCACGGCGGAGAAGCACCGGTGTACGTGATTGGCACTGAAGTGCCGGTACCGGGCGGCGCACAGGGTGAGCTGGAGGAAGGCATGCACGTCACTACGCCAGAGGCGGTTGAAACCACACTCGGCGTGCACCGCAGTGCCTGGATGGCGCAGGGTCTGGCCTCGGTTTGGCCTCGAGTGATCGCGTTAGTCGTCCAGCCTGGCGTTGAATTTGATAACCACAGCGTTGAACACTATCAGCCGGAACGTGCGCGCCAGTTGACCCGTTTTATCGAGAGTTGGCCGACGCTGGTATATGAGGCTCACTCCACCGATTACCAGCCCCCGCAGGCTTATCGCCAACTGGTGCGCGACCACTTTGCCATTCTCAAAGTCGGCCCTGCCCTGACGTTTGCCCTGCGCGAGGCGCTGTTTGCTCTCGACCACATTGAGCGGGAATGGCTGGGAGAGCATCAGGCTTCACACCTATGTTCCACGCTGGAACAGGTGATGTGTGAGCGCCCCGAGCAGTGGCGCCGCTACTATCCGGGTAAACCGCATCAGCAACACCTGTATCGACAATACAGCCTCAGTGACCGCGTGCGTTATTACTGGCCGCTGCCTGAAGTTTCACAGGCGGTTGACCACATGCTGGACAATCTGCGAAAAAATCCGGTTCCGCTGGCATTGCTCAGCCAATATCTGCCTGAACAGGCCCGCGCTATCAACGCCGGCACGCTTTCTTCCGATCCCCAGGATTGGGTTATACACAAAATCAGTGAAGTGCTGACGGATTATGCCGATGCCTGCCAGCCAACTGTCAAGGAGCACGTATCATGAGCCACTATTTTTCCTACAGCACCGACTGGCTGGATCAGCACAACGCCCTGCACACCGCCCGCGAAATATGGCAGCAGCCGGACATGTGGCGTCGCCTGCATCAGCAGCTAACCCACGACAGCGGACAGTGGCAGCCCTTTTTGCAACCGCTGCTGGCCGACCCACGTCTGCAAATTGTGCTCTGCGGCGCAGGCAGTTCCGCCTTTGCCGGTCGTGCGCTAGCGCCATGGCTGCGCCAGCAAACTGGCCGTGACGTAGTAGCCTATGGCACCACGGATATTGTTGCCAATCCGCATCAGTATCTCGACCGCTCGCGCCCCACCCTGCTGGTGTCGTTTGCCCGCTCGGGCAACAGTCCTGAAAGTGTGGCCAGCGTGGCGCTGGCAGACCAACTGGTGCCGGAGTGCTATCACCTGATGCTGGTGTGTAACCCGGACAGTCAGTTGGCGCAATATGCAGAAGGCCGCGACAACGTGCTGGCAGTGGTAATGCCGGAAGGCTCCAACGACCAAAGCTTTGCCATGACCTCCAGCTTCAGCTGCATGATGCTCAGTGCGGCGCTGCTGCTGGGGCCACAGTCGCTCAGCGAAGCCTATCCACAACTGAATGCAATGGTCGAAAGCTGCTATCTGCTGCGCGAAAGCCTGCAGCCGCAGGTGAAAAAACTGGCCAACAGCGGTTTCAGCCGCTACATCACCCTAGGCGGCAGCTGCTTTACCGGTTTGGCGGAAGAAGCCTCGTTGAAAATGCTGGAGCTTACCGCCGGTCGCATTGTCACCCGCTATGACTCACCGCTGGGTCTTCGCCACGGACCAAAATTTATGGTCGACGACAGGACGCTGGTGCTGATGATGTTTTCCAGCGACAGCTATGCGCGTCAGTACGACGTTGACCTGTGGCACGAGCTCAAGCGTGACGGACTGGTGCAGCAAATGGTCGGTCTGAGCGGCGAAGCCGATACCGTGCCCGACGTGCAAACATTGCATCACGAAGGCGATGATGTGTGGATGATGTTCCCCTACCTACTTTTTGCACAGATGTTGGCAATGGAAACCTCGCTGGCCCACGGCCTGACGCCGGATAATCCTTGCCCGACCGGCGAGGTTAACCGCGTGGTGAAAGGAGTCACGATTTATCACTATTCAAAGCCGGTGGATCAGGCCAGCGCCTCAGCGCTTTAGTTTTGCTTTAACATTGCCAACACAGGGAGTTTCTATGTATTTAGTCTCTAACCGCGAAATGCTTAACAAAGCGCAGCGCGAAGGCTATGCGGTTCCGGCGTTCAACGTCCACAATCTCGAGACGGTACAGGTGGTTGCCGAAACCGCCGCCGAAATGGAGTCGCCGGTGATTATGGCCGGCACGCCGGGCACCTTTAGCTATGCAGGTACCGATTATCTGGTGGAGATCTGCCAGGCGGCCGCGCGCCGCTACAATCTGCCACTGGCGCTGCATCTCGATCACCACGAAGAGATGAATGACATTGAAAACAAGGTTCATCAGGGGATCCTGTCGGTAATGATCGACGGTTCACACCTGCCGTTTAGACAAAATATTGAATTGGTTTTACAGGCAGTAAAACTGTGTCATCGCTACGGTGCCAGCGTGGAAGCCGAGCTAGGCAGGCTCGGCGGACAGGAGGATGATCTAGTTGTAGATTCGGCCGACAGCTTCTTTACCGATCCGCTGGCGGCGCGTGAGTTTGTCGAAGTCACCGGCATTGACTCGCTGGCGGTGGCCATAGGATCGGCACACGGGCTGTATCAGGGAGAACCAAAGCTGGATTTCGATCGTCTGGAGAAAATCCGCCAGCAGGTTGATATTCCGCTGGTGCTGCACGGCGCCTCGGGGATCCCGGAAGCGATGGTGAAACGCGCCATCGCACTGGGCATATGCAAAGTCAACGTTGCCACCGAGCTAAAAATTGCCTTCGCCGATGCGGTTAAAGGGTATTTTAATCAACATCCTGATGCCAACGATCCGCGCAAATACATCGTTCCCGGTAAACAGGCGATGAAGGCGGTGGTGGCCGAGAAAATCCGTATCTGCGGCAGCGCAGGACGGCGTTAGGTGTGAATTAAGCGTAGCGGAGTCTATTTCAGTTCGTTCGTCCAGATTCATGCCAACCGCAGTAAATGAAACTTGTTTGAGGACGCTTAGCCAAGCATTATCTCTAAAACAACAGGAGATTTTTTATGTCACCACAGATTGGCGTTGGCGTGCTCATTTTCCGTGAGGGCAAACTGCTGCTGGGCCGCCGAAGAGGCAGCCACGGGGCAGGAGACTGGTCAGCACCGGGCGGACACTTGGAATTTGGCGAAACGCCACAGGCCTGTGCTACGCGTGAAACGGCAGAAGAAACCGGTCTTGATACTGGAGAACTGCACGCCGGACCTTATGTCAGCAATGTGTTCCACGACGTTGGCAAGCACTACATCACGCTGTTTATGTACAGCGGCACGGCAGTCGGGGAACCTGCCGTATTGGAGCCGGAAAAATGTGAAGGCTGGCACTGGTTTCATCTTGATGAACTGCCCGCCCCACTCTTTTCACCACTGCAAACGCTGATTGAAACCCAAGGTATTGCGGCACTTAAGGCATTATCCAAAGGCTAAAGGCTTAACGAGGGGTTAATCGAGCAGCGTGATCGCCAACCCCTTGTGCTTCAATACGTGCTGACACAGTATCTTGTAGCTGTCGCGATCGAAGTGCGGAGGCGCGATATTCACCTCTTTAGCGGCGTCGAGAGTGCTAACCGTACCTAAATAAAACCAGTTATTCAGCACGTGATATTCGGTCCGCTGCTCTGATTTTTCTTCAATCGCGATGCGCCCCGGATAGGGCCAGCTTCGAATCCTCATCGCTTCCAGCGCGCTTTTTAGCCGCAGCTGGTGAGCCTCAAGCGACTCTTTTTCGCAGCAAACACCCGCACAGCGACCTAACGAATAGCGAAAACAGGCTCTCTTGGCCGACAATTTTTCTAGCCCCAGTGCGCCGTAGCAAAGCCGTTCCTGATCGGCGATTTCCCTTAATTTCTCAATAGCCGCCATTTTGGTTTTAAATAATCCAAACAGGTCATCGGCAGTTGAAAAATCCGTTTCATTACTAAAAATGACCCGCGTCGTGCCGTCGCTCACTTGCAGGGAACAGAGTTTACGCGTCACGCGTAGGCGTTTATTAAACAGCGGCCGCTGCTGTTTAATCATTTGTGATTCAAGCAGTAAAGCGCCAATTTCACCCACGGTTTCAAAATAATTAATGCTGCTGGTCATGCGTAACAGTTTGGCTTCGGCGGCCGTTCGAAAGTGCGCCTGCACACGGCTGCGAATGTTCACACTTTTGCCGATATACAGTGGAAAGGTGTGGTCCAAACCGTAAAAAACGTACACGCCGCTGCGTGAGGGCAGCGTATCGAGCGTATGACGCAGATGTTCAGGATACTGATAAAGCAGGGTATTTTCGTTTTGCATAAGGACACTAAAACAGCGAGGCGTTACCGAATAAAAAATAGACAACGTTGATGATACTGAATATTTATACAGCCATCAATACTCCATTTGTCACGCCGAGCGTCTCTGCAAACTCACCCGCTACAGGAAAATTCGCCATTATGCTGCCATGATGCTTATTCCAAGTGCACGGGATCACCGTGTTCACCCTATGCCGAGGGAGTAAAAAATGTTTAACGTACTGCGCGCGGAACCGAAATCGACCTTTGAATATGGCCCTTTCAAGATACGTCGAATGCGCCCTGGGAAGATCCTACCTGAACGTAATGACGACGCATTTGGGCCGTTGAGCGTTATCGACCATGCGAATCTGCA
Organism: Rouxiella sp. S1S-2; assembly: GCF_009208105.1. Classification (NCBI taxonomy): domain Bacteria; kingdom Pseudomonadati; phylum Pseudomonadota; class Gammaproteobacteria; order Enterobacterales; family Yersiniaceae; genus Rouxiella; species Rouxiella sp. S1S-2. The sequence goes on along the minus strand of NZ_WFKL01000001.1, from coordinate 939,516 downwards.
AATGGGTACGATGGTCAGCATGCATCAACACGTCAATGATGAAATCCTCAGCTATGTCTGGCAGGGATCGATGGTGCATGAGGATTCAAACGGCAATCGCACGCCGCTGTCGTTGAAAAAGCTGATGATGATGAACGCTGGCGAAAGTTTTTGGCATGAAGAGTCCACGCCTCTGGTTGCGACCGAAATGTTGCAAATTTTTATCCGCCCGCGTCTGGCAAATCTTGAAGGTCGCACGCAGTTTATGAATCGCCCTGAAGGCATCAAAACCAATCAGTGGACGCTACTGGCCGGACCCGAAGGCGAAGATGCGCCGCTGGAAATACGTCAGGCGGTTTATGTTTATGACATTCGTCTTGAGCACAATGATAAAACCGAGGCTCCGCAACGCGAAGGTTTTGCTCAGTTTTTATATGTCATGGACGGCGAGATTGAGGTTGAGAGAAATATGCTTTACAAAGGCGATGCAATAAGCGGAGGCAACGTAAACTTATCATCAATAGAATCAACGGGTAATACTACGTTAGTCTGCTTCCTTGTGGATCTAGATGCCGAATCGGTGATGGACGGGCTGATTAGCGGACAGTGAAAATTGTCGGTTGGTACCCAGGCCCGTTTTGTGAAGAACAATCCTAAAAACTCAAAACTGTGATTTTTTGACCTAGGCTTTATCTATGTTTCACGTAAATATAGAAGGAGCACATAATGAGTAACAAGCAAAATTCTGACACAGCAAACGTCTTGGGTAATGCCGATTCTTATCCTGTACCGCCTTTTAAAAAGCAGAAACAACCCTTTCCGGGGCTGGCAAGCGAGATGTCTCCTCGCCCAGACCACGGTGAAAAATCCTATCAAGGCAGTGGAAAATTGGCAGGCCGCAAGGCGCTGATAACTGGCGGAGACTCCGGCATCGGCCGTGCGGTTGCCATTGCTTATGCCCGCGAAGGGGCCGACGTTGCGATAAACTACCTTCCAGCAGAAGAGTCGGATGCAAAAGAAGTGATTGCATTAATTGAGGAAGAAGGCCGCAAGGCGGTTGCCATTCCGGGTGATATTCGTGAAGAGAAGTTTTGCCAGCAGTTGGTCAAACAGGCTACCCAGGCGTTGGACGGATTAGACATTCTGGTAAACAATGCGGGTCGTCAGCAGTTCTGTAAATCCATTAAAGACCTCACCACTGAGGCTTTCGACGCGACGTTTAAAACCAACGTCTACGCCATGTTCTGGATCACCAAAGCTGCTCTGGAATACCTGCCTCGCGGCGCTTCTATCATTAATACCACCTCAGTGCAGGCGTATAAACCGAGCGAAATTTTGTTGGATTATGCGCAGACTAAGGCTTCAATCGTCGCCTTTACCAAGTCGTTGGCAAAACAGCTTGGTCCAGACGGCATAAGAGTAAACGCCGTTGCACCGGGACCTTACTGGACCGCGCTTCAAGTTTGTGGCGGACAGCCTCAGGAAAAAGTAGAGAAGTTTGGGGAAGAGGCTCCGCTGGCCCGTCCGGGACAACCGGCTGAAATCGCATCGTTATATGTCACCTTCGCCAGCGCCGAGAACAGCTATGCTTCTGGCCAAGTGTGGTGCTCTGACGGCGGTACCGGAACGCTATAACCCACAGCGCCTGTGCCAAATTAACTTGCGGATTATGCTGCATAAATAACCTACAGCCTGTATTTGTTAACTCTTTTAAGGCAAATACAGGTGTCGTATGTCACACGGCGAGCATGCGCTGTCTCAAGCCCAAACCATGAAAGTCTGCCAGCCCTATCACGGAATTCTTGCACTCTATGGTGCTCAAAGTGAAAACAGAAGGCTCTACGGCGCGGAAGATAACTGGTTGGAAGATGTAACCTTTTCTCTTGGAACTGCCTCCTGCGTCATGGTGCATAAACATAACGTTAAATGTGTGATAGCTTCTGTTAAACCGAAATATCAGAACCGGATAATATTCATAAATAATTCGTTGATTTCGTCCCCGCCGACTGCAAAATTCCATTGCACCTTAATTCAAAATTATTAAATTGACCATTTTATCGATACACCTGTCTTGTTGAACCAATAAGGTCCATATTGAAGTATAAAGCTGGACCGAATAGCTCACAAGTTTCAAATCCCCCCCTATAAAACGGAAGAATCCGCTGCGCTATTATCACTCAAGCACAATCTCATTGAAGGAAAACCGATGGGAAAATTAGATTTTAAATAAAAAACCCATGTTAGCTTTTCCTAAAAAATCGTGTTTGAGATATTTAAGTCGATAAAAATTAGAATCATCCAATTATGATGAACCACGGTGAACGCATTAAATTGCGACGGAAAGAGCTGAAACACACCCAACGCAATCTTGCTTTGGCGGTGAAGGTTTCACACGTCACAATTTCGCAGTGGGAAAGCTGTGATACAACGCCAGGAGGCAAAAATCTTTTTGCACTGGCCAAGGCGCTAAAGTGTTCACCTACGTGGATCTTATATGGTGACAGCGAGTATTCACCGACGCCTATCGAAGCATTGACCCCGCCACTTTCAGAGCGTGAGCTCGAGCTACTCAAGCTTTTCGCCTATCTTCCTGAATCAGAAAAAGAGCGTCACATGGCCGATCTGCGCGCCAAAGTTGATGAATTTAACAAACTCTTCGCCGAGCTGCTAAGTGCCAGAAACGACTTAAAAATCTAAACATCGTTTTTATTCTTAGCCAAAAAATAAGGTTTATTTCCCAAAGTACCTATCCTCACTCATCGCCTGATTGAATAATGATCAATGTTAAGCCCTATTTACGTCTAAATGATATTTTTTAGGTTATCTTAAACAAAAACGCGTAATATTTATATTTTACAAAAAATGAAAGTCGAGCTAAACGTCCCAATTCAGCGTGATACAGCTTAAATCCTGTCGTGCTAGACTGAGTTCTTAAATGTTTTTATATTGGATAAAAAAACCGAAAGCCAAACCTCAGGCGGATGATAAGTTATCACTAATTTTTTTAACGCTTATGTTACAAAAATCTCATATTATTTGTCGGTCGGTTCTTTTGAAAAATTGTCGATATTATTTTAAAAATTTTAGTTGCCTGTTCTTTAGCAATGATCGGCCGTATAACGGGGACAACTCTTCAGGTAGCTGGGGCTCATGTCGAACACAGGCTACATTCGCTTTTGACTGTGATGTTTTAGTCCATCTTCAGGGGCAATATCATGTGCTTCAGGCAGTGACTGCTGCGGAAAATCGGGATCCGGCCTGGTGTCTTCATCGCCCATGGCTTTTTTAAACCCCTTTGTCGTTAGAGATGAAGGTAGCGAGGCTTAAATCTAACGTCTTACGTGTATTGACTTTGTGGGTATTGACTGTGAGGATGACGGACAACAAAAAAAGGGAACCCGTTTAAAGGTCCCCTTCTTGAAGTTGATGGTTAATCTTGAGTGCTTTTATTTAGTTTAAAGTAGATTCTAACACCAACTTTCTCACGCCAGTCAGAAGCTTTCTCTGACCCACGCTGTATGAATGATGGTGCCCGGACTCGGAATCGAACCAAGGACACAGGGATTTTCAATCCCTTGCTCTACCGACTGAGCTATCCGGGCAACGGGGCGCATTAAACCGTATTGGCCCTGTGTCGTCAACGGCTTTTTTACAGATTAGTGGCTTAGCGCGCCTGAGTGATGTTTTTTAAAGCGAAAGGGTGAAAACCTCGACGATTTTCCTTCATTCGCGGATTATGTCCAAGATGCTGCTTGAGATAATGAATAAAAACGCTGATACGCGCGAGTACATGCTTTCTGTAAGTATACACCGCGTAAATATCTGCCTCTGGCGCGTGATAGTCCGTGAGCAGCGGGATTAACTCATCCTGCTGTAGATTATTTTGAATGTCCCACCCTGAGCGAAGGATAATCCCATGTCCGTCCAGCGCGTAATCCCCCCCGTTTCACCGTCGTTACTCGATAAATCTCCCCTCACCTTTTGCACGTATTCCTTACCCTCTTTGGTAAAGCGCCAGACTGCGTAATCGCCATCAAACTGGCGCAGCACGATGCAGTTATGGTGAGCAAGACTCGCCACGCTGGTCGGCGCCCCGTACTGTTCGACGCGACACTCTCCAGCTCGTCAATTTGATTAACATCAACGTAGCGTTCGCCTTCGAGCGTTAATTGCAGCTTGCGCGTGGTCCTGACTGAGTATCTTATTAATGATGTAACTCCGCCCGATAATGATAAGAGGCCCTCAAGATCTCTGATAAAAAACATAAAATTGCCGTGATTACCGGCGACGGTATCGGTAAAGAAGTCATGCCGGAAGGCGTTAAAGTGATAGAAAAGGTTGCCGGGATAATGTTTCCAAACACGGACAGAGAAGTGGTCATTCAGGAAACGGTGATGACGCGCATCGCGCACCATCGGGATAGCACCTTCGGCCAACATTAATCCTGAAGGTAACTTCCCAAGCCTGTTTGAACCAGTGCACGGCTCGGCGCCCGACATTGCAGGAAAAGGTATTGCCAATCCCATTGGGCAAATCCAGTGCGGTGGCATGATGCTTGAGCATCTTGGCTATTCTGAGGCAGGTGCCGAGATACTGCAGGCGATTGAAAAGGTGTTAAGTCTTGGTGTGGATAATGCGCCATTAACCGGCGACCTTGGCGGCACAGGTATAACCTTCAATTGGGTCAGGCTATTGCCGATGCCTTGTAATCTTTCCCCGACAACACCTTGCTCACTATTTAATCAAAGATAAACAAAAAGAATATTACCGATAAATTATGATTTATCTTAGGTCGGGCGGAGACAATTTAGCTATCGCTCACCGCCCGCCTGCTGGTACACTCCTTAATTATTACTAGGCCTTTTTAAACAAAAAGTTAGAATTAATTAAGGGGAATCCTATTGTCTTGGAATAGCCTGACTTATTTTGGCGATAGCATGCTGTTATTGCCGACTGGGGTTATTATTGCTTTATTTATGGCATGGAAAGTAACGGGTCGTTTAACACCATGGGCCTGGTTATTTACTTTTGGAATCACCGGCTTAATCGTCAGTATCTCAAAATTTATTTTTCTCGCCTGGGGTATGGGCAGTGCGACCTATAATTTTACCGGGTTTAGCGGGCACACCACGATGTCAGCGACGGTATGGCCCGTTTTACTCTGGTTGCTCACCGGTGGCTATCGCCGTGGTATCCATCGCACCATGGTCACTCTTGGTTTCCTACTGCCCGTATTAATTGGCATCAGCCGGGTTATGCTGCAGGCGCACTCACCGAGCGAAGTGATTACCGGTTTGATTTTAGGTATCAGCGCCAGCAGCCTGTTTTTGTTTGCCAACCGCCATCAAAAGGTTCAGGCATTCACGCTGCCACAGCTTGCTGTATTATTAATATTGCCGATTATTTTGCTTAGCACCGGCAAAAAAGCCACTACGCAAAATATGATTGAGCAACTCGCAGAACATGTTACTGGTCATCCCGCCTGGACTCGAGCAAGGCTGTTGGCGGAACTTCATTAATCAGTATCAACACCGCTCTATTTAGAGCGGTGTCTACACGCTGCGGTAAAAACCAGACTGTTAAACTGTAATAACCTAATAAACAACCTTTTTATTATTATTAAATGCTAACCACTTCTCTTTGATAAATGTATCTATTTCCAATTTAAAGCGTTCTGCTGAAAATCTTAAGGCATTATTACGGCAGTTTTGCGGTGTGATTGCGTCGCGTACTGCCTCAAAATGTTGCACCGCCTCGTTCAGCGAAGCTACTGTTTGCATGCTAAAGAAAACGCCCGTCGGATTTTGCTCACCGTAGGGTCTGATCGTTTCGAGTGCTCCCCCCTTGCCAAATGCAATCACTGGCGTGCCACAGGCCTGGGCTTCAACCGGCGTTATTCCAAAATCTTCCTCTGCTGCAAAGACAAAGGCCTTCGCACGCCGCATGTAGTCCTGCATCACTGCGTTTGGCTGATAGCCGAGGATCTCTACGTTCGGGCCGGCTTTGGCTTTAATTTTGGCCATCTCTGAGCCATCCCCGATAACCACCAATTTTTTGTCAGGCATTTGGGTAAAGGCTTCGACAATGAGATCAATACGTTTATAAGGCACCATCCGTGAGGCAGTAAGATAGAAATCTTCTTTATCCTCCTGCAGGGTAAAATTATTAACGTCTACCGGCGGGTAAATCACGTCTGCGTGACGGCCGTACACTTTTCTGATTCGGCGGGCAATAAACTGCGAGTTAGCGATAAAATGGTCAACGCCGTTGGCCGTGCGATAATCCCAAAGCCTTATTTTGTGTAAGAATAGGCGCGCCAGTTTCCCTTTAAGGCATTTAGTCAGTCCAGCCTCGCGCAGATATTGATGCTGAAAGTCCCAGGCATAGCGTATCGGTGAATGTACATAGCTGATATGCAGCTGGTCCGGTCCTGTCAGCACGCCTTTTGCGACGGCGTGACTGCTGGATAAAATAATGTCGTGCCCGGTCACATCCAGTTGCTCTATTGCCAAGGGCATTAATGGCAGGTACTGCTGATAGCTTCCTTTTGCTTTTGGCAGTCGCTGAATAAAAGAAGTGGTGGCTTTCTTATCATTAAATAGAAGCCTTGACTCATCAGAGAGAAAATCTACTACAGAATAAATCTCTGACTGAGGATAAAGGTTAATAAATTCGGCAATAACTTTTTCAGAACCTGCAAAAGTGACTAACCAGTCAGCAACAATGCCAACGTTGACATTTCGTAACATTATTATTCCTTTTTTATAATAAAGCACAAAGCAACGATCTACGGTAAATATCCGCAAAGGATTAACCGCCAGAACATCATCTTGGCTTGTTTTTATTTTTTAATAAAATCGCTGTGCAACTGAATTAAAAACCCTGATTAATTGTCATAAAGACAGACTGATTTCAAAAATAGATTCAGTAGGTCAGTCTCGAAGAATAGAAATAATTCTCTCGGTTTGCTCATTCATTAACGCTGTGTTGGCCCGTGACTCAACATTTAGGCGAACAACTGGCTCCGTATTTGAGCTGCGCAGGTTAAAACGCCAATCGTCAAACTCCAGACTAATGCCGTCGGTATAGTCAACCTTTAAAGCTTCTTTCTCATAAACCGCCAACACGCGCAAAATAGCCCGGTCCGGGTAACTTAGCTTGCTGTTTATTTCCCCTGAGGCCGGATAGGCGATAACCCGATCGTTAACTAACTGTCGCAGAGATTTGCCTTTTATATGCAGCAATTCGGTCACGACAAGCCAAGGGATCATCCCACTGTCGCAGTAGGCGAAGTCGCGAAAATAATGATGAGCACTCATCTCGCCGCCGTAAACGGCATCTTCCTCGCGCATGCGCTCTTTGATAAAGGCGTGTCCGGTTTTTGACATCACCGGCGTTCCCCCAGCCTGAGTGACAATATCAATGGTATTCCAGCTCAAACGTGGGTCGTGAATAATCCGTGAGCCGGGGTATTTCTCGAGAAAGGCATCCGCCAGTAAACCAACAATGTAATAACCCTCGATAAACTCCCCCTCGTCGTCAAACAGGAAGCAGCGGTCAAAGTCACCATCAAAGGCTATTCCCATATCCGCCTGATGCTTAATAATGGCATCCGTCGTATCCTGACGACATTCAGGCAATAGTGGATTAGGAATACCATTAGGAAAATTGCCGTCTGGGTGATGATGTACCTTGATAAACTCAACCGCTTTACCTGCCTGTATAAAGCGCTGCTCGATAGCATCAACGACGTGTCCTGCTGCACCGTTACCCGAGTTAATAACCAGTTTTAAAGGGCGATTGAAATTGTTTAAATCCACATAGCTGAGCACTTTATCAACATAGGCATCGAGCACCGACAGCGTCTCGTAATAACCACGCTTATTCTCCTCGATGGGAATAAAATTATTTTCTTCCGCTAGCCGTTGGATATCACGTAAACCCGTATCACCGCTAATCGGTTTTGAACTCTCTCGGACTAACTTCATGCCATTGTAATTCATTGGATTATGGCTGGCAGTCACTTCGATACCGCCATCCACATTTAGATAAGAGGTGGCGAAATAAATTTCTTCAGTGCCCGATACGCCTATGTCGACTACGTCCGTTCCTGCATCCCGTAGTCCTCTCGCTACGGCTAATTTCAGCGCCTCACTGGTTAACCTTACATCTCCGCCTACCACGATTCTTTTAGGCTTTAAGTACTCACCGTAGGCGCGGCCGATTCGGTAAGCAATCTCTTCATTTAACTCGACACCCAGTTCACCGCGAATGTCATAGGCCTTGAAGCAGGTTAATTTAGCTGACATGTTGTATCCCCGTTAGAAATGTTCATGAAGGTCCGAAATACGGATAATGTCGTCATCGCCCAAATAGGAGCCTGACTGGACTTCAAGCAGCTCTAACGGAATTTTCCCCGGGTTTTCCAAGGTATGCTGGGTGCCAATCGGAATAAAAGTTGATTGGTTTTCAGTCAGAAAATAGGTTTTATCTTCGAGGCTCACTTTGGCGGTACCGGAGAGAATGACCCAATGCTCGGTGCGGTGGTGGTGCATTTGCAGCGAAAATTTCCCTCCTGGTTTCACCGTAATACGATTAACGTTATATCGTGGCGCATTAACCACTTTATCGTTATGTCCCCACGGGCTATAAGACTCACGATGCAGTCGATATTCACGGCGCTGGTTTTTTTTCAAAAACTCCACGACCTTTTTAACGTCCTGAACCTGGGATTTATCAATAACCAGCACCGCATCCTTAGTATTAACGATGACCAGGTTATCGACGCCAATGGCTGCCACCAGTTTCTCATCGGACTTGATATAGCAGTTGGCGGCGTTATGAGTAAATACATCGCCAATGAGGGCATTGCCCTGATCGTTTTTATTATTCACATCCCACAGTGCAGACCATGACCCTACGTCACTCCAGCCAGCATCGAGAGGGACAACAATGGCATCCGAGGTCTTTTCCATTACCGCGTAGTCAACAGACTCATCGGGACAGGCAATAAACGAGGCGGCATCAACGCGTATAAAATCTTGCTGAGGATCGGCTTGAGCGGTTTCAATAGATTTACGGCAGGCCGCAACGATATCTGGACGGAATATTTCCATCTCCTGCAGAAAACGTTTGGCGCCAAACAGAAACATGCCACTGTTCCAGTAATATTCACCGCTTTCAAGATATTCCAGTGCGGTTGCCAGCAACGGCTTTTCTACAAAACGCTGTACTCGATAGGCAGGAACGGCGTCACTGCTGAACGCCATGCCGCGTTGAATATAGCCATAGCCGGTCTCTGGGCTGGTCGCTACAATCCCGAAAGTGACTAACTTTCCCTGCTCGGCAAAAGGAATGGCTCCCTGCACCGCCTTATGAAAAGCCTCAGGATTTTCGATGACGTGGTCGGCAGCCAGCACCAGTAATAACGGGTCTTGCCCATTTTTGATCGCGTGTAATGCCGCTAGCGTAATCGCAGGGGCGGTATTACGGCCAATGGGTTCTAGCATGATGTTATTGGCTAGCTGATTAATTTGGCGTAATTGTTCGGCCACGAGAAAACGATGCAGCTCATTACAAATAACCAGCGGCTCACAAACGTTCAGGCCATGCAGGCGGGTGACCGTCTCCTGTAGCATTGACTGTTCGCCGTGAAGACTCAAAAATTGCTTTGGAAAATGTTCACGAGACATCGGCCATAAGCGGCTGCCGGTACCACCGGCCATAATAACGGGAAGAATCATAGTCATCCTCGATATATATTCCTCAGAAAAATACTCAGAGGAATCGACAAGAGCAATACCACAGGAATTAAATCCAGCGGCTACTTTTCATTATTAGTAAAATAAAATACACGACTGAATACGCTGAAAATTATGCTATAACAACGCTGTTATCGACGGTATTTGGCTGCGCTGTTGAATTCCACTGCAGCTCTGATAGCCCAGCGCCATAAAAAATAGAATAATCGAGTGTTGGGTAGGTAAATGTATTTTTAGAAATATCTAAAACATCATCACACTGGGTTAATCTAATAGAATATTTCTTGATAACCCCGACTGCACCACCATTAACGATAAACGTATTATTTAACACTTGTAAATTAGATAGCCGCTTGGTGCTATTATAAGCCAGTTCAGATATACCCACACGAGAGTTATATATTGAGTTATTTTCGAAACTAATATTGGTAATTTTAGAGGCATGCCCTTCTACAGGCCAGAATCGAATTCTTAATGCTCCCCCTTCATCCGACTGGCCATAAACACCAATGGCATAAAAATCATTGTAGAGAATTTTCACGCCATCAATAGTAGACCCCTCAGGAGAGTTGGCATCGTCAGTCAGATATACCCCACCCTCACGGGCACCTACGACTTTATTTCCCTGAATAAGAACGTTACTCGCAAAGGCATAAATTTTCATTCCTCCTTTAGAGGAATATATCTTGTTATCGAGGAAAGATATATTCTCAGCCGCGTAATTACTGTCGTATGAACCGGCTGAAATAGCATCATCACCGACATCATGCACAAAGTTTTTTTCCGCAGTGACATTTTGCGAGCGATAGAAATGAATACCGTCGGTACCTGATAATCCCGCGGCCTGCCCCTTATGGTCGTGAACATGGCAGTCTCTGACCACCACATTATTTGAATAGTCTATATGCAAGCCATAGCCTAAGCCATAACACTCTTCCACACTCTCGATGAGTAACGGACTCGCATTACCCACATACAATCCCTTAGGGCCAGCCCCCCCCTCATAAAGCCCATTATTAAGTCTTTTTATGGTGAAGTTTTTCAGTGTGACAGTTGATTTTTCAATGTTCGGAGAAGCACGGCTAAACTCGATACCGTTATTGTAATGGTTCAAAAGGAACGTCGTTTTCCCCTGCCCCAATCCGGTGAGGTTAAGATAAATATCACTTATGTTAATCGTTCTACCGAGTAAAAAGGAATAGCCTTTAGTTTCTGTTATAGCAAGACCGGAGTTAAGCGCTAACTCAATGGCATCGGCAGAGTCTGTTGCCCCGTCACCAACAGCACCAAAGTCACTCAGCTCAAATTGCAAAATATACTTCTGCCATTTAAGCCCATCAATGGAGGTCACATACTCGCTAGACGTTGGCGTGGCACTGCCGATACAGATATAAAGACTGAGAGGATCGTTCTTTATGTCATCTGGCAACACGAAATAATAATCATAGATCGCTGAACCCTGGATATTTTTTAGAGCTTCAAGTGTGATTTTATTTTTTATTTTTTTCAAAAATAAAGCAGGGTCAGTAGCATTTTGATTAGCGATAGGATTAATCTCCGCCGCAAGCAACGCTATCGGGCTGGCAAATGACCTAAAGCCTACACATGAATAAATAGCACCAAATAAAACACGCTTTAAGAGCAGTCTTTTAGTAATATTCATACTCTACTACACCTGTCTGAGTGAAAATAAGATGAAGCCGCAAGCGCATCAAGAAACCTAAAATACATCAGAAGTAGGCATAAAATGTTTTCCTTCCATCAATCAATCATATCCAACATCTTGGCCGTGCGGTTTTCATAGGTATATTCCTTCGCTAATAGCAAACGATCATCTAAAGAAGCGACATCTCCTTTTAAGACCTGATCAACCGCTTGTACAAACTCCTCGGAACTGTGCCCTATTTTCACAATATGCTGAAACTCTTTGATAGAAGAAAGATCAACGCTAACAATAGGCTTACCCGCAGCCAAATACTCAAAAAATTTCATTGGAAACATATTGTCAGTGTATTCATTTAGATTATTAGGTAAAAGTGCAACATCAAAATGCTTCAGGTATTGCGGCAAAATGGAGTAGGATCTTGGTCCCAAAAGATGAATATTTTTAAACTCTTTTAATAGATGGATCTTTGTCGAAGGATCGCCCTCCCCCACTTCACCGATTATCACGATATTATATTCAGGCCTTGATTTGGCGAGATAACACAATAGCGCCATGTTTATTTTATAAGCACTCACGGCTCCAACAAAGCCTAAAATGGGGGCTTTAATATCCTTGATATCATCAGGTATTGGATAATCTTCAGTCAGTGCTTTATTAAAGTGTAAAAAATCAGCTACGTTGGAAAAATAATGGATATTATCATTCCATTGCAGACGAGATTCCTTCAGTTGCGGTGCTGTCACAAAAACAATATCAGCACATTTAAGCAGCGTTTTTTCTTCACGCTCAAGAATATCGATAGGCATTCCCGGCTGAGCCTTAATCTCGTCGACACAGTGATAAATCGTTTTAGAGAAATTATCCGGCTTTAGAAACTCCGTAGTAAGTGGATTATAAGTCCACAGCCAGGGCTTTTTGAAGCCCAGTAATTTACTCCACAGTTTCACACACGAGCTGAGATAAAATTTATTGAAGAATCGAACTGGACGATAGGCGTTCCAGGGAAGCGTCACGGGAGACCAGACCCAGATATTTTCCTGCACTTTTTTTGGTGGTCGCACAACTTTAACCAGCTTCTTTACTATGCGGCCAAAATCTTTCTTATTTAAGCTTGGCGCCCTCAGGCCTAGAGAATCGATATAGAGAACTTTATATCCCCTGCGAGCAAACTCAACGGCAACGTGCTGCTTGTTAGTCCAAAACGGATTATCCCAATCAGCGGTCGACAACAAAACGATCTCTTTATTATCGGTTTCCATGAATGTTCCTTACGAATTTGACCGGATTGCCCGCATATACGCTTTGACCGTCCAACAAACCTCTAACGACAGAATTCGCACCAATAACACTGTGCGCACCAATAGATGTTCCTTTAGTCACAATTGACCCGGCGCCTATCCAGACATTATCGGCAACACTCACGGGTTTTATGCTGTATCCCTGATCGCGTATTTTCTTCTCTAAATTGCCAAACTGATGATCTGAGTCGAAAAAACAAACATTTTGTCCAAACAAGCAGTCATCCCCAATCGACATCGAAGAGTGGCAAACAAGATGATTATTTTCGTTAAAAAACACACCATTCCCGATAGTTAATGTTCCGCCTGAGCAGTGTATTGAGGTGTTTTTAGACAGGAAGACTCTGTCGCGACCCCCTCTAATTTCGATCGTTCCACCGTCAGTTATTTTTATTTTCGCACTAAAAGAAATATATACTCTTAGCGGATTTATTTTTATATCCTTACCATACTTAATCATTAAAAATAAACATCTAACAAATGAAATAAGGAAGCGCAGTCTTATTTTTCTAAACATCAACCTTCCTCCGTTTAATGATAATGGATAACATGCTTGCCCTAAAAGAGGGAACCCAATAAACAACTCCACTCCAAAAAACGATAAAAATAGCACTATTTAATGACAAGTTCGCCAAGGGATTTGACAGACCAATGTCTAAATAACTTGAGGAAGCATAAAGCGCCGAAAAGGTAAGGACATAAATGACACTATTTTTAACATTGCTCCAAATGCCGAGTAAATATACGCATCCGCCCAACGTTATCAATCCATAAAGCGAATATCCCAACCCTAACGTTAACGCCTTAAAATAGTTATGAAAGAAAATATTAAATAAAGCATTAGTGAGTAATCCAGCTGTCATCAATACCATGACGGCTTTATTCCTGAATTGAGTATTCAAGGCTTTTATAAGGACATAGCTGATAACGTTTGCCCAAAGGCCAATCGACATGCCCTGCAGAATGTTAGCTGTCACGACGATTGAGTTATGGTCAAATTTTCCTCGGGCAAACAACACGGTAACCAGCAGTTTGGCATGCAGTCCCAGGAACAGCGAAACGGGCAAAGAAAAGAGCAGAAGTAAGGTAAAAGCTTCAACCAACTTAGCTTTAATGATCTCGGGCTTTAAGCCCCCCCAATTTGCCAAACCCGCCAATGCAATCGGTGTAGAAACAACCAACAGCAGGGTTTCGGTAATAAATTTGGCATAATCCAGAGCAGAAACGGCGGTGATACTAATTAATGTCGCTGCTGCACGCTCAATGGCGATATTACCTTGATATAAAAAAGGCAATAAAATGAGCGGCTTCAAGGTGCTCCAGAAGCTTGCACTGACTTCCTTCAATACCGACAGTTCACATTTTCGGGGGAAACCCAATATCCCTTTTCTTAGGCCGCGAGAGAACACCCAGCCAAAAAAAATGCCATAGCTGAGGGTAAAACCCCAAGCCAAGTAGATGGGGTTGTTAATGAGATAAGCAAAAAGCGCACCCAGAAGCATGCCGAAATTTTGAATAGACGGCCTCATCGACATCGGCAGAAAATCGTCATGTGCCATTTCGACATAGTTTATCAAGGCCGAGCCCAAATAAAGCACAATGCCAAGACTCATGATAATCAACATACTTTCAGACAGTGCTCGGGTTTTTTCATCCAAACCAGGGGCCAGGATACTTAACCAAGGACCAACAAAAATAATTGCCGCACCGGTGAGTAGTATTGAGAACAGTAGGAAAACGAGCTGCATCGACCAGAAGAACAACTTTCCTTTATCTTCATTTTCCGCACTAAATTTCTTATAGAGCGGGATAAATGCGGTCAGGCTGTCGCTGACTAAAAAATTTACCGGAACCAATGTGCCGGTCTGCGCCACCCGATAGGCTCCGTTGACATATCCGGTACCAAAAAGCGCAGCAACAACAACTTCCCTTATCAGTCCTAACACCTTGGAAAGTAAATTACCGCTTATTAACGAGACTATGGCCTTCCTCACGTGCATTATCCTTTCATCATTCTAACGTTAGAAGGCGCTTATATTTATTAGCAGCATAACTTAATGTGTATTCGGCCGGAATATAGCTTACTTTTTCACGCGGCAACTCGGAAAGTAAAGAGGCAATTTTAGCCGCAGCCGTCGCATAATCTCTTGGATTAATGAGATGAATATTACTTGATGGAAAAAGTTGCACCTGCTCAGCGAGCACAATAGGTAATCCCACTGCCGCTGCTTCAAGAATATTTAGCGGCAGGCCTTCTATACGGTCGGTAAGAAACAAAAAAATATCACTGACTGACGCAATCTCGGCAAGCTCGTCGCGCGTTTTAGCGCCAATAAATTTGATATAATCCTGGGCATTCAAGGTTTGTACCAAAGCCTTCAATCTTGCTTCATCGCTGCCATCACCGGCAATCAGATAGACAAAATCTTGCTTGTTCTTTAGCAAGTTCAATGCCTGAATGCAGTTATATACGCCTTTTTGTGGATGGAGTCGACAGGCGGTCAGGATAACTTTCTTGTTAACGGGGATATGGTATTTATTTTTTATTTTTTCAGTATTTTCACAAGAGTCTTTGAATAATTCCACATCAATCCCATTGCTAATTAACCGGGTTTTATCCAATTTTATTATACGAGAGTAAGGCCATTTTTTAAAATCCGCACAGACCTGTTGTCCAATACCGACAATATAATCAAACTGATTATAAGTTAAGAGATCACGACACAACCACATTAGATTTTTAGGTGAGGTCAAAAACCCACGCAGCGTTCGGGTCTTAATTTTTGAAACAAATTCTCCCCACGCGGTTCCGTGAACCTGAATTAAAAATTGAGTACCTGGGTATGCACGTCGATGATTAATAATACCGTAGGCACCCGAGCTCACACTAAACACCGTGTCGCAATGATGGGCGAAGTATTGATCAAAAATACGTTTAGACTCTCGCCACCACTTCGCAGAGTATTTACCAATTTTTATATTCTCGATAAAATAGATATCAATTCCATCAATCGTATGCTGGCCTGTAAATTCCGCTGTACAGGTGGTGACCACCTTAATATTACAGCCCTCATCGCGTAATCCCTTGGCAATATCCCAGGCTACGACTTCCATGCCGCCTAACCCATGCATAGGTAGAGAGCGGGTGAACATCACAACGTTATTCATAGTTCGTCTCATCTGAAGAGTTATTTTTATTCAGTTATTATACTTGATGCCGGTTAAACCTATTTATATAAAGCAACAGCATCGACGAACATAAACCGAGCATTATCGGAGGCGCAATGGAACCAAAAGATCCACGAAAAATGATAAATGAAAATGATGAAATCCAAATACCTATAAAATAATAATAGGAAACTTTTGCCTGTCTCAAATACGAATCGGCCCGCCCCGTCAATAAGCCAATGAAAAGTGCACCTAACACCACTGCGATAAGATCACCCGCGTAGTAAAGCTCACCAACAATAGGCGCACTGAGGTTAGTGTAAAAGTATCCCTGATGCTGAGCGGCTAAAATGCCCAGGTTAACCGGCTTTGACTCCCAAAGGCTCCTGGGAACAAAGAAGCTAACTCCCGAAACAAAATTTATGCCCCAGGAATAACCCTGGTCCTTAACAAATCGAGTGATATTGACTAACTGTTGGAAAGAGTCAAAATCCACACCGCCTACAATATAGTCGGACAGGTCGTAGGTATTATAACTTTTCCCCGTTTCACCTAAATGTTTGACCATTGGAAATAAAACGAAAAGAAACAATGGTGAAGCTATAAATAATACAATGGAAGAAAGCCTGGTGTTCATTTTCTTAAGTGCTACCGCAATAGCCACAGCCATGCTTAGAAAATGAAAACGCGGACTGGACAGCGGGCTATTAATGATAAAGTTAATGCCGCTGCAAAGAAGCATCACCGCATACGACAACATGCCAAATTTTTCTTCTTTATTTCTATTAACCCAGAAACACAAATAAACTACAAATATTCCAAACGCACAAAATTTTGACAATGCGTAGAGCATCGGCAGAAAACCATCGGCATAGACTAAGTCGCTAATGATTGACCTCCCCATGAAGAAAGAGGGAATGCCGACTATACCAATAAAGACTATCGAAGGGCACATTAAAAACAGAGCAACAATATTGGTTTTATGGTCGATGTGCAATTCTGACTTTGCCTCATCACTCCGCGTTTCTATGACAAATTTTCCCTTAAGTTCATTTTTATAAGCAATCGCGTA
Source organism: Rouxiella sp. S1S-2 (assembly GCF_009208105.1). NCBI lineage: Bacteria > Pseudomonadati > Pseudomonadota > Gammaproteobacteria > Enterobacterales > Yersiniaceae > Rouxiella > Rouxiella sp. S1S-2. The sequence goes on along the minus strand of NZ_WFKL01000001.1, from coordinate 922,572 downwards.
GCCAATGAACATAAACAGACTAAACAACAGAGTGACAAAATTGACGAAGGTTATTTCCTTAGGCAAAGGATAATTTGCCCAAGGGTATATATGCTTGGAATACTGTAAAAAAGAAGGAAATGCGAAAAACCAGACGACAAATATCAGCCACTGAGTAATGAACAGCCCTACTCTATTGACGATAAACAAAATCAAAAACATGATAATGTTTATAGATACTAATAAAAAATAAGATAGTTCAAGCATTCACTTTCTCTCAAAGGCACTTGATTACAGAGTTTAATCTTGGAAAACTCGTGTCGTGTCCATAAAGTGATTATCAGGCCTCTTTCTGGCTTGAATAGGCTATACCATAGTTGTCATAGCCGTAGGTATAATAACTACCCTGTTTTTTTTCTAAGCCATTCAATATACAGCCAGTCACCTTGACACCAGTTTGCGCGAGTCGGTTGATGCACACTTCAATCTGTTTCGCAGTATTTTCCTCAAATCTGGCAACCAGCAGTGTGGTATCTACGTATTGACCAATAATAGCAGCCTCTGTGACCGCCAGAATCGGTGGTGTATCAATAATAACGTAGTCATAGTGCTTGGATGCCCAAGACAGCAAGTCTTCTAAACGACGATTCATTAATAGTTCGGCGGGATTAGTCGGGATCCGGCCTCGCGATATATAATCGAAATTCGATCCACGAGCAATCTTAACTGCCTCATGGAACTCGGCTTTGCCCGATAGAATTTCAGAAAGTCCCAAACCAACATCCTGAGCGAATATGGCATGCAAGTTTCCTCGGCGCATATCGGCGTCAATCAATAAAACTTTTCTACCAATTTGCGACATAACTTCCGCCAAGTTTGAGCTGATAAATGTTTTACCCACTCCCGGACTGGCTCCCGAAATCATTATTAGATTATTGTCCGTTTCAATCATAGCAAAGTGAAGGCTGGTGCGTAGATTCCTGATGGCTTCTATCGCTAAATCAGCAGGATTTTCCAGTGCCAGTAAACCGCGCGTAGCTTTACTGATATTGGTTTTTTTCACGTCGTTGTACTTAGACGAGGAACGCAGTCTGCTCAAATGCCATTCTGAAATAGGAATATTTGCATAAACATTGATGCCGTACTCTTCCAGACTCTCGGAAGAGTTAATCCCTTTATGCAGCATTAGACGGACAAAGACGAATCCGACCGCAAAAATACCGCCAAAAACCACGGCCATAGCGAGTAATAATATCTTTTTGGGTTTAACCGGCTTGGGTCGAGTCAAAGGGATATCAATGATTCTGACGTTTCCAATGGCGCTGGATTTAGCGATATCCAGCTCTTGCTGCCTGTTGAGCAACTGCATATAAACAGTCCGTCCCGATTCAACATCTCGACTGAGTCGCAGTACCTGCTGCTGAGTATCAGGCATAGTTGAAACTTTGCTATTCAGACGTTCTTTTTCTTCTTTAAGCGTCTGTTTCTTTTCAAGAAGTGCTTTGTAAGTTGGATGATCTTTGGTGTAAAGCTGAGAGATCTCAGCTTCTCTAAAGGTCAATTCGTTCAATTGGTTTTCGACGTTAACAATTTGGTCGAGCACCGTTTTAGCTTCCATCGGAAGATCAATAGTATCTTTCTGCTGTCGATACTGGTTCAGCTTATCCTCAGCAGTATCAAGGTCGCTCCTGACTTTAGGCAACTGAACTTTCAAAAAATCCAAGCTTTTGGCATCATGCGCGGCCTGGCGATCGATATTCTGCGCCAGGTAATTACTGGTTATGTTATCAAGTATGCGCTTGAGAAGTATACTGTCAGTACCGGTCAACACCAGGCTAAGCATGCCACTGTCTTTACCTTGCTCGGAGACAGAGTAGTTATTTTGCAGGTTATCAATAGCATCGAATTCACTGATGTATTTAACGCTAAATTCATCACCGGGGTTGGCATCTATTTTATCGACTTTGATGGATATATTGCTATCTTCCACCAACTCGCCCACGCGTCCCTTGGTCTTAAACGTTTTACCTGAGATGAGATAGTGATTAGCATCAATAATGCTGATAATCACCTTGGGCACACTGCTGCCGTCTGCCGGCAAATAGAGTCGGCTAATGGCCAGTTGCCCCGGTGCATGCCCCATCATTCGTGCCCATCCAGGACCAAATATCGGGAAATACAGCTGCTTCACAACCGTTTGCAAATTAAGGTCACTGACGGTTTTCCCTAAGATCATCCGTGACTGCAACAGAGAAATTTCAGGCGCTGACTGCGGCGTTGAATCAGGCAGCATTTGATTAAGGCTTTCAAGAATGGCATTCCCTTCTTTTTGCTCTACCTGGATCACGGCATCAGCCTGATAAACCGGCGTAGCAAAAAGGATATAAATAAGGGTCAACAGCGTAATAGCAGCTGTAAGACAGATAATCAATCGACGATTATCCACCAATTCGCCAATGAGACGACCTGGAGATATTTCATGAGAACTTGAAACTATTTTCTTTTGAGATAGCGCAGGCGACATGCTTAGTTTCCCTGATGGATTTATCCGCTAAGTTTTGCAACCCATAACTTTCTGGATTGATTCATCAATTAATGTTTTAACTGGCATTAAAAAAACATAAATAATAAATATGCTACCGCCCCTGGCTTTCGGCTGCCACAGCGCCCATATTAAAGCTTCACGTCATCTATTACATTCAGACAAAAGTGTGCCGACCTGTCTATAAGCAGGATATTTAAGGTGGTAATATTATTTAATATATAATGTTAGGGGCTTACCCATAACTGGGTAAGCCCTATTTTTGTCAATTTATAGCTTGGCGATTTTTATTACCTACATCGTGGCATTGCAAAAAGAACAATGCCGAGCTGCTGCTAACATCAACACCAATTTTTCTTAATGAATTGCATTTATGAACGCTGATTGTTTTTACACTTAATTTTAAAATATTCGAGATATTCATGACAGACAATCCTGACATCATCATCACCAGCACCTTACCTTCCATTTTGGTAATATTATAATCATAAGGTGTATCATTGCTGGCAATGTGTTGGAGCTGGATAAATTTTTCTAACGCACTCACGACGCATGTTATGCTTTTTTTCTTCTCGATAAACTTAAATTTCTTTTTGAAAAAAAGTTCAAGCATCAACATATCCACCGAGGAAGAGATAATAAGTATTCTTTCCGGATCGATAATATGTTCATTTTCTTTTAAAAAGTCATAGCACTTTTGAAAACCACTCCCGGATGGATCTATAATTAGATAATCCTTGGTTGATATATTCACCCCGTCATTCTGATTAAAAGGAATAACGCCGTTAATGTACGGCAGTTTTTTAGAGATAATTTCTTTCAACGTCAATTTAGTAAATTGACACTCGCTCCAGATTATTATCCGAGGCATGAGGCCGCCTAAATAGTATGTTTAAAAACACTCTTCCCCCTGTGTACCGGAAGAAACAGAGCCCTTCCCGACCAAACGTTAAGTCCTGCAGTAAGCTACCAATGTCTACTTCATGTTTATTCCTTTATCTTTATGGTATGTAGAATAGTCCCCAGCCCAAACTCTTCAAATCGTTTTTGACACTTGTAAAACACGTTAATGATAGGTTACAGCAATCAATATACCTGGTTTTATCGGTACAAATCGCCTTAATGTTAGGAGTAGTCTTAAAAGCTTTGCTACTTTTTAATCAAAAGGCGCAGGATTCTGTTCAAAAATGATAAATTAGCCAATTGATCTAGGAGTTTTCCTAAACACATTAAACAGCTTTTCACCGCCAAAGCATTTTAGATTAAAAGACTTTAAACACCAATTAAGGCAGAATAAAAAACCAAAAAAATAAGGATTTAAGTTTTAATATTTAAAACTTATGACTGTTATCTCAATATCAAAACCTCTCTTTTCACTTTCTTCAGATAAATCAACCAGAATGTTAATTAACACAAACTCAGCTCTCACACATTTAACAACACAGTAACATGCTCTGACATCAAGCAAGCGTCCTAAAAGGTCGCTAAACCTACAATACATGATGATTTTCATCAGCATAAGGTCTTATGATTTGTTGCGCAGCGTTATCAATTGTGACGAATACTCTTAAGGTTTTCATCGAGGACGATAATGCAGCAGCAGTACACTGGGCGCGAGCTTGCATAAAGTTGCCGTTAACAGGCCCCACCTGGACGGCGATCGTGCTTTTACGCTAAGGTTTTCAAGAGCAATAATCTTTGGAAAAGGAGAGAAGTCGAGATGGAAAATGTCGCAGAAATACAGACTGAACGAAAATTAATAAAGCAGCATGCTCTTTTTAACTCGTCAATTATTGCAATACTTCTGTCCTTAATAATAGCAATAAGTGGCTGCGGTGATAAAGAACCGGCCCAGCGTAAAGCCTTTATTGAATTTATTCAGACCCGATTATTAGTCACTCAAACGTTAGCCGTCCCACAACTGTCTGAAGAACAGATAAAGTCATTTGGCGGATACAGTAAAGATTATGCGGTGATTACCGATTTCCACCAGCAAATGGATACTGAACTCAATGCGTCATTGGCGCCGGTATTTAGCAGTATGAATTCAGTGACGTCGGTAAATGCACTGCTGGAACAGCGGGACAGGTTACAAGAGATGGCGAATAACAGCGCCCAGTTGGCAGAAAAGATTGATGTAATAAAATTACAGGCCGATGCGCGGCACGATGCCTTAAAGCAGCCTCAGGACCTAAAAGAAGTGTATGACCAGGCCTATAACAAAGTCGTTTCAAAACCAGCGGCATTGGCGGAACAGGTGTTCACTCTACTGCCTCAGGTGTTAAAACAAATTGTTGTTAAGGCCGATTTCATTAAAAGTCAGGGTAAAAATGTGACGATTTCGGGCAGTACTTTGCAGTTCGCCACCCAGTCTCAATTGGATAAATACAACGCTATCCAGAAAAAACTGGTTCCGCTCAATGCACAGCTGATGGAACTCAGCAGGCAAATGCAGCAAACGGTGCACTAAACGCTGCGCAGGCCTTTTATCAATGGCACATATGCTGTGTGGAATGGCCGTTTTCTGCACGGCGCCAGTCACCCGGAGTTTGGCCAAACTGGCGTTTAAAGCTGCGGGTGAAAGATTGCTGGGAATCAAAGCCCAGAGAGATTGCCACGCTGACAATGGTTTCGCCGCTGCTGGCTAACATGTCGGCAGACTTTTTCATTTTCTCTGCACGAATGTATTCGCCCATCGGCAAGCCGGTGTGCTCTTTGAACATTCTCTGCAAATGCCAACGTGAATAACCGGCACGCTCGGCCACGGTTTTAATATCCAGTCTTTCTTCAAGATTATTGTCGATCCAGTCGATCAGGTCGTGAATAAAATCTTCGGTTTTCATCTCCGCTCTCCCGCTATGTTTTTTGCCCTCACCAAGAGAGCCTTGTTAAAGGCTGACGCAGTTTTGGTTAAAATGCAAGTTTTACTATTGCATTTTAAACTTTACACGACAATTGTTACTGCCTTTCACAAAAGGGCTTTTCAGATAGCACATAAAGTGCAACAATAATTCTTGCAGTTTGTCAGCCAGCTCCCTACAATCCCCTCTAGTTAATGTATCAGTTATTGATACCTTATCATATCAACGATCGACACAAACTCATAAAATCCTATCAGACAAGGGACGTTACTCCGGTGGACAGGACCGGCGGTACTGGCTGATGGCGCTTGTTCACCAGAAATAGACACTGGAAATAAAAACAATGATCAGCCTGCAAAATTTTTCCGTGATGCCAAGCGCACGTCGCTCTGGCACGCATCTTCTCCCTCGTCTCTCAGGGATAGCGCTGTTCGTCACACTTCTTGTGGGATGTGATAACAGCGTGGCACAGCGTTCTGCACCACCCGCTCCGGCGGTTAGTGCGGCCACTGTTGTCATTAAACCTATCACCCAATGGGACGAATTTACTGGCCGTATCGAAGCGGTGCAAAGCGTTCAGCTGCGTCCGCGAGTCTCGGGTTATATCGATAAGGTGAACTACCAGGAAGGTGACGAGGTTAAAAAAGGTCAGGTGCTGTTCACCATTGACGACCGAACTTACCGCGCCGCGCAGGAACAAGCACAGGCACAGCTAGTTAGAGCCAAAAATCAAGCCAGCCTCGCCCGCAGCGAGTCTGCACGTACGGAAAAATTGGTTGCCTCTGAAGCTATTTCAAAAGAGCTGTGGGAGCAGCGCCGCTCGGCTGCCGCACAGGCCCAGTCTGACGTATTGTCTGCGCAGGCTCAGCTTGATATGGCGCAGCTTAATCTCGACTTCACTCGCGTTACCGCACCGATTGACGGCAAGGCCAGCCGGGCAATGATAACCGCAGGCAATCTGGTTACCGCCGGAGACAGCGCCAGTGTACTGACGACGCTGGTGTCGCTCGATAAAGTCTATGTCTATTTCGACGTTGATGAGAGTACCTTCCTGCGCTATCAGGCCATTGCGCGCGACGCCAAACATAAAAATACCGCACTGCCGGTACAGGTCGCGCTGGTTGGCGAAACGGGTTATCCACATCAGGGCGTGCTCGACTTCACCGACAACCAACTCACCGCCAGTACCGGCACCATTCGTATGCGCGCCGTGCTCGACAACAGTGACCGCAGCTTTACACCAGGCCTGTTTGCCCGCATTCAAATGCCGGGCACGCCAATGTTTGACGCGATGCTGATTGACGATAAAGCCGTGTTAACCGATCAAGACCGCAAATATGTCTACGTGGTTGATGCCGCGGGCAAAGCTGAGCGTCGCGATATTCAGATTGGCGCGATGGCCGGCGGGTTACGCATCGTGCAGCAAGGCCTGAAAGCGGGAGATCGGGTCGTTATCGACGGCGTGCAAAAAGTATTTATGCCGGGGATGCCCGTCAACGCCAAGAGCGTCGACATGGCGGCCAACGTTACGTCGGCTACCCGCCAAGCACAATAACAGAGAATCTGACCCATGGACTTTTCCCGCTTTTTTATCGACCGGCCGATTTTTGCGGCGGTGCTGTCGATACTGATTTTAGTCACCGGTGCTATTGCAATACCGCTGTTGCCGGTGAGCGAATATCCCGACGTTGTGCCACCGAGTGTGCAGGTGCGCGCCGAATACCCCGGTGCTAACCCGAAAGAGATTGCTGAAACCGTTGCTACCCCTTTGGAAGAGGCGATCAACGGTGTTGAAAACATGATGTACATGAAGTCAGTAGCCGGTTCTGACGGCGTGCTGGTCACGACGGTCACCTTCCGTCCGGGAACCGATCCGGATCAGGCGCAGGTTCAGGTGCAAAACCGCGTTGCGCAGGCCGCGGCTCGCCTGCCTGAAGACGTGCAGCGCCAAGGCGTGACTACGCAGAAGCAGTCACCCACGATGACGTTGGTGGTGCATCTGTACTCCCCTTCCGGCAAGTACGATTCACTGTATCTACGCAACTATGCCACCCTGAAGGTCAAAGATGAGCTGGCGCGTTTGCCCGGCGTAGGACAGGTACAAATTTTTGGTGCCGGTGAATACGCCATGCGCGTTTGGCTGGACCCGAATAAGGTCGCAGCGCGGGGATTAACGGCCTCTGACGTGGTCACCGCCATGCGCGAGCAAAACGTACAGGTTTCTGCCGGTCAGCTAGGCGCGGAACCGATGCCAAAAGAGAGCGATTATCTGCTGTCTATCAATGCGCAGGGTCGTCTGAAAGATGAGACCGAATTCGGCAACATCATTCTGAAAACCAGCGAAGATGGTTCGATTGTACGCCTGCGTGACGTCGCCCGCATTGAAATGGGATCGGGCAGCTATGCCCTGCGCTCGCAGCTCAATAATAAAGACGCGGTAGGTATCGGCATCTTCCAGGCGCCGGGCGCCAACGCCATTGACCTGTCGAACGCCGTGCGTGCCAAAATGGCCGAGTTGGCTACCCGTTTTCCCGATGGGCTGACCTGGCGTGCGCCGTATGACCCAACGGTATTTGTACGCGACTCGATAAGCGCCGTGGTGCATACCCTGCTTGAGGCCGTGGTGTTGGTGGTGCTGGTTGTTATCCTGTTCCTGCAAACCTGGCGCGCATCGATTATCCCGCTGCTGGCGGTGCCTATTTCGGTTATCGGTACTTTCAGTATTCTCTACCTGCTGGGCTTTTCGCTCAATACGCTGAGCCTGTTTGGGCTGGTGTTAGCCATCGGCATTGTAGTGGATGACGCCATCGTGGTGGTGGAGAACGTCGAGCGTAATATAGAGGAAGGGTTGGCGCCGAGAGACGCCGCGCATCAGGCGATGCGTGAAGTTTCGGGTCCGATTGTAGCGATTGCTCTGGTGCTGTGCGCGGTGTTTGTACCGATGGCCTTCCTGTCTGGCGTAACCGGTCAGTTCTACAAGCAGTTTGCCGTGACTATCGCGATTTCAACGGTTATTTCGGCGATTAACTCGCTGACGCTGTCACCGGCGCTGGCCGCTATTTTACTGAAGTCCCACGGTGCGCCGAAAGACATGCCGTCGCGTTTGATCGACCGGCTGTTTGGCTGGCTTTTCAAGCCGTTTAACCGCTTTTTCAACGCCAGCTCGCACGGTTATCAGAATGCAGTATCTAAAACGCTGAGCCGTCGTGGCGCAGTATTTGTCGTCTATATTCTGCTGCTAGGCGCGGCCGCCTTTATGTTTAAAGCCGTGCCGGGCGGATTTATTCCAACTCAGGATAAACTGTACTTAATTGCCGGCGTGAAAATGCCTGAAGGTTCTTCACTGTCACGTACTGACGCCGTGGTGCGAAAAATCAGTGCGTTAGGCCTGCAAACGGACGGCGTGATCGACGCGGTAGCCTTCCCAGGGCTTAACGCCCTGCAATTTACCAACACGCCAAACACCGGCACGGTATTCTTTGCCCTGAAACCGTTGAGCGAACGTACCCGCACCGCGGCGCAAATTAATGCCGAAATAAATGCCAAGATTTCGCAGATTCAGGAAGGTTTTGCGTTCTCTATCATGCCTCCGCCGATCCTCGGCCTCGGTCAAGGTTCGGGCTATTCGCTTTATATTCAGGACCGAGCCGGTCTGGGCTATGGCGCACTACAGTCTGCGGTGAATACGATGTCGGGTGCCATCATGCAGACTCCGGGTATGGGCTTCCCTATTTCCTCCTATCAGGCCAATGTGCCGCAGCTTGAAGCGAAAATTGACCGCGAGAAAGCCAAAGCGCAGGGTGTTTCACTTGATGATCTGTTCAGTACGTTGCAAACCTATCTTGGCTCGTCATACATCAATGATTTCAACCGCTTTGGGCGCACCTGGAAGGTGATGGCGCAGGCCGACGGGCAGTTCCGCGACAGCGTAGAAGACATTGGCAATTTACGCACCCGCAACAATAAAGGTGAGATGGTGCCTATCGGCAGCATGGTGAACATCACCACCACCTACGGGCCGGACCCGGTTATTCGCTACAACGGCTATCCGGCGGCAGACCTGATTGGTGATGCCGATCCTCGCGTACTTTCTTCATCACAGGCGATGACCGAAGTGGCCGCAATGTCGAAAAATCTGCTGCCTAACGGCATGAACATCGAGTGGACCGACCTGAGTTATCAGCAGTCAACGCAGGGCAATGCGGCGCTTATCGTCTTCCCGATGTCCGTGCTGCTGGCGTTCCTGGTACTTGCCGCCCTGTATGAAAGCTGGACGCTGCCGCTGGCGGTGATTCTGATTGTCCCCATGACCATGCTGTCGGCGCTGTTCGGTGTCTGGCTTACAGGTGGGGACAACAATGTGTTTGTGCAGGTTGGACTGGTGGTACTGATGGGACTGGCATGTAAAAACGCCATCCTGATCGTTGAGTTCGCGCGTGAACTAGAGCTGCAGGGCAAAGGTATTGTTGAAGCCGCGCTGGAAGCCTGTCGCCTGCGTTTACGCCCGATAGTCATGACGTCGATCGCCTTTATCGCAGGGACCATTCCGCTGATTCTGGGCCACGGTGCCGGTTCAGAAGTGCGCGGCGTAACCGGGATTACTGTCTTCTCGGGCATGCTGGGGGTCACGCTATTCGGTCTGTTCCTGACGCCAGTATTCTACGTCGCATTGAGAAAGCTGGTGAGCAAGAAGAGTGAGTCCAAAACGGAGAACGTAACCGTAAATTAACTCGCCACGCTATGTAGGAAACGTCACTAAAACGAACAAGGGGACTCGCCGCAAGACGAGTCCCCTTTTTTGAATAAATATAATGGTAATAAAGTTAAGTTTTAATAACTTAAGATTTGAATAAACATACTGGCCGAAAAACTATTTGTTAATTGCCAGCTCGGCACCGGTGCAGTTGTAACTGCCGTTGCGTTCAAACTCAGCCAGCGCATCCGCTACCGTGTAGCGAGCAAGTACGGCCATTGAGGCTTCTTCGGCCTCACACACTACAGATTTGAAATATCCGCAGGCGTTGGCGCTCACCAAGCATTTAGCCTTGCCTTCCGGCCTGGCGGCCCACAGTCGCTTGTCTTCGATAACGCCGGTGTAAATATCACGCAGCGTAATGGTGTCGGCCATGCGGCCCAGACGAATAGAGCCGGTGCGGCCCAGCGTCGAGACGATAATTCCGTGATGCGTTAGCGGCACCATCAGTTTACGAATAAAGCTCGGATTAGCTTCCAGTCCCGCTGCCAGAGTCGCACTGGTACAGCGCTGACCTGACTTTTCAGCCAGTGCCACACTAAAAACCATCTGCATTGCTGTTGGAAAGCGAAAATCTAACATGTCGTTATCCTGGGAAAGCGGGATTAAAAATACACTCTTGCGCCCTAAAAAAAATTCGCTGGCGAAGTGCTCAATAATATAACAAATACTGGCGTATTTTTGAAGTTGGAGGGCACATAAAGGCCTATCGCGGCGACGAAAAATGAAAAAAAAAGAGGGCTTCACGCGGGAAGCCCTCTTTGCTTTTACTCAGTCCGGAATAACATCCGGCTGCATATCTGAGAGTTAGGCGCTCAACCAACCGAGCTTAATGACGAACAGGATCGACAAGATAACCAGCGCCGCATTCAGCTCACGACCGCGGCCACTCAGCAGTTTCACCAATGTCCAGGTGATAAAACCAAACGCGATGCCGTTGGCGATGGAGTAAGTCAGCGGCATGGTCAGCGCGGTAACGGTGACAGGCGCAGCAACGGTAATGTCTTTCCAGTCAATTTCGGCCAAACCTGAGGTCATCAACACCGCAATGAACAGCAGCGCGGGGGCAGTGGCGAATGCCGGAATGCTGCCGGCCAACGGCGCAAAGAACAGGCTCAGCAGGAACAAAATTGCCACCACAATCGCGGTTAAGCCCGTACGACCCCCGGCCCCTACGCCAGCCGCAGACTCGATGTAACTGGTCGTGGTTGAGGTACCCAGCAGCGAACCAAACAGGGCCGCGGCGCTGTCGGCAACCAAGGCACGGCCCATTTTCGGGATGTTCCCATCTTCGTCTGCCAGACCCGCGCGTTTGGTTACGCCAATCAGGGTACCGGAGTTGTCGAACACGTCAACGAACAGGAAAGCAAACACGACGCTAATCAGACCAACGTTAAATGCGCCCTTAATGTCGAGCTGCATGAAGGTCGGCGCGATTGAAGGCGGCATCGACATAATGCCACCAAATGGCGTGAAGCCCAGCGCGATCGCGAGAATAGTCACGGCCAAAATACCAATCAGCACTGCCCCGGTCACTTTACGCGCTTCCAGAACCACGATAATCACGAAGCCCAGCATAGCAAACAGCGGCGCTGGCTTAGTCAAATCACCCAGACCCACCAGCGTTGCCGGGTTGGCAACCACAATGCCCGAGCCTTCAAGTGCGATAATCGCCAGGAATAAACCAATACCGGCGGCAATGGCCGAACGCAGCGGCATAGGAATGCTGCGAATAATCCATTCACGAATTTTGAAAATAGACAGCGCGAAGAAAATACAGGCGGAGAGGAAAACGGCACCCAAGGCTATTTGCCAGGTGTAACCCATGTGCAGCACAACGGTATAGGTGAAGAAGGCGTTCAGGCCCATGCCTGGCGCCAGTGCTATCGGGTAGTTTGCAATGAAACCCATCAGTGCGGAACCGATTGCGGCAGCCAGACAGGTTGCAACAAACACGGCACCTTTATCCATCCCGGTCGCGCCAAGGATTGAAGGGTTTACAAACAGGATATATGCCATGGCTAAAAAGGTGGTCAAGCCTGCCAATATCTCGGTACGTACGTTAGTACGGTGAGCTTTGAGTTTAAAAATTTTCTCTAACATTCGATGTCTCTCGGTCGCGTTGTATGAACTACACGCTTGTTATAGGTTTTGTTTTTCAAAACACTTCCGCAGGCCGAGAGTCGATATGCCATAGATTCGTCCGACTCAAAAATAAAGACACACGGAAATTACTGCGTGTTTTGACGAACCCTGTCATCACTGTCTGTTTAATTATCAGCGCAAACGTTTACTTTCCAACCTATTTGGATAAAAAACGTCTGATATCGCTGTTTTACAAAGAACCATCGACCAATCTAGGAAAAATAGGTGATGCAGTCCATAATAGATATCTCACTAAATCACTGCAAAAATTAGTACACCCTCTTATGTCGCCATTTTCTCGCTTTTCACAATACTTTGTTGAGGTCGCACGAACGGGAAGTTTGCGTAAAGCCGCAGAAACGCTGCACGTTTCGGCTTCGGCAATTAACCGGCAAATTTTGCAAGCCGAACAAACTATGGAAACGCCGTTATTCGAACGTTTGCCAACGGGTTTAAAGCTAACGTCGGCCGGTGAGGTGCTATTTGATGATATTAAGCGCTGGCGCAAGGAGTTTGCCCGCACCCGTGAAAGATTTGATGAAATGCAGGGATTACGTCGGGGTCACGTTAGTATTTCGATGATAGCAGCCTTAAGTGAAGGCATCATGGCGCAGCTGATTGCAGATGTAGGTAAAGAATATCCGTATCTGACCTTTACTCTTCGTATTGAAGAGAGCCGTAATATTAGCGAACACGTCAGTTCGGCTGAGGTGGATTTTGGCCTGCTGCTTGACCCGGTCGAGCACACCGGTCTCGAGGTCCGCGCTTTTGCAGAACTGCCGATCGGCATTGCCATGCCAAAAGGGCATCCGCTGGCGCATAAAAAGGTGCTGTCTTTTAGTGATATCACCGATTACCGGCAAATCATTCCTTCTGAGCCGCTGATGGTCAATGCGCGCGCCAGGCTGTTGTACAACCGCTATCAGCTGCACGAGACGCCGTCGATCGTTTGTAATGATGTCAGAATGATGCGCGAATTAATCCGCAAAGGTGCCGGTGTAGGGGTTCTGAGCCTGCTGGACGTCATCCCGGATTTGCAGGAAAATCGACTGGCCTTTGTGCCGCTTCAGGGTCACAGCGTTAAGCCGCTGACCCTGGCACTGTGCGTCGCGCCACGTCGCCAGCTCTCACGTGCGGCACAAATCGTTATCCAGAAAATGATTGTCATGATGGAGCAGATAGCGCTTTAGAAAATGCGGGCACGCCGACCTGAGCGCGGTTAGTCATCGTCCTTCTTACGCAGAGCAAACCAGCCGGCAATCACGGTAAAGACCACCACCACTAACACCAGCAGCATAAAGCCGTGCGGGTTTGAGGCCAGCGGGATCCCGCCGACGTTCATACCAAAAAATCCGGCAATAATGTTAATGGGCAGCGCCAGTACGGTGATGACGGTCAACACGTAAAGTGTACGGTTGTTCTGCTCCATTTGGCTCGAGGAAATCTCCTCCTGCAGCAGGCGAATGCGTTCGGTTAACCCCACTAAATCGTTCAAAACCACGGTAAACTCTTCGGCAAACTGCCGTAAATCCGCCACCACTTCAGCATTCAACCAGCGTGGCGGGCGATTCATCAGTCGAAACAGTGCCGCCGGTTCCGGTGCCAACAATCGCTGAAAGCGCAGTAACTGCCTGCGCATTCGCCCGAGTCGGGTGCGGTTTTTCTTTACATGCCCACTCAGCAATCGCTCTTCAACCTGATCGACATACTGGTTAGCCTGACGAACAATCTGTTCCAGCACCTCTTCCTGCTCTTCAAGCAAATGCACTAACAGCGCCGAAGGGGTGCCTGGTGAAAGGTATTCGAGTTTGCGAAAAAGCCGCTCAATCAGCCGTAAGGGCTTATGCCGCGCCGTAATCACCAGACCGGTGCAACAGTAGAGCCACAGCGTTGCCGTCTCTTCACCCGAACTGTCGGGTTGAAAATTAGCATCGTTAAGTACCGCAAACAGCACATTGTCCTGGCTTTCAATGCGCGTGCTGTGCGATCCGTTGCGGATCTCGTCAAAAAAAAAGCTCTCGACAGAAAACTGCTTTTTAAGCCATTTTTCCGCCGCTGCATGATTCAGGTTAATGTGCAGCCAGATAAATCCGCTGGCATTTTTATGCTGGTGATATTCGTCCAGTATTTGCCCGGACGTTACCCGACGCGGTGGCCTGTTCTCATCAAATACGAAGCCATATATCAGCCCTGTGACTTCATCGTTAAAGTCTATTTTCTGCGTTTTATCTTCCAGCATACTTTATCTATATCGACCGGGAACATTGTCTCATTACGCCAGTTGCCAGAATAAAATCAACTTATTTCATTGGCCGCCGTTAATAAAATTATCAAGAGTAAACAGACGTTTAACTGTCATTTTTCTGCAATAAAAATGACACATTGGGTACGAATAATCTTAATGGAATTAATTGGCCTGCGGCATGACTTTGAGGGAAAGCGTTATGGCTATGCATGAGAATGGTTCAGCGGGTGAATTCACCTTTAACCAACGCTTATTACAAGAATTTTACGACAGCTACGACGAAGAGCTTGAAATGGAGCTAGACGATCGCCGCCTTGGTGACGGCGAGCCTGACTCGGATGACCAAAAAGCCTGGCGCAAACAGTATTTTCGCGAGCTGCTGCGCATGCAGGGCGAACTGGTAAAATTACAAGACTGGGTGATGCGCACCGGGCACCGCGTGGTGATCATTTTTGAAGGCCGCGACGCCGCAGGTAAAGGTGGAGTGATTAAACGCATTACTCAGCGCCTCAACCCTCGCACCTGCCGCGTAGCCGCCCTGCCAGCACCTAACGATCGTGAACGCACTCAGTGGTACTTCCAGCGCTATATCGCCCATTTGCCCGCCGCGGGTGAAATGGTGCTGTTCGACCGCAGCTGGTACAACCGCGCCGGCGTTGAGAAGGTGATGGGTTTTTGCAGCGATCATGAATATGAAGAGTTCTTTCGCAGCGTGCCCGAGTTCGAAAAAATGCTGACCCGCAGCGGGATCCAGATTATTAAATACTGGTTTTCTATTACCGATGAAGAGCAGGAACTGCGCTTTTTGAGCCGCATTCATGACCCGCTAAAACAATGGAAACTCAGCCCGATGGACCTTGAAAGCCGCCGTCGCTGGGAAAATTACACCGCGGCCAAAGAAGTGATGCTTAAACGTACGCACATTGCCGAAGCGCCATGGTGGATAGTGCAGGGCGTTGACAAGAAGAAGGCGCGTTTAAACTGTATCAACCATCTGCTACAGCAGGTGCCCTACGAAGAGATAGAATCGCCGCCAATCACGCTTCCCAAACGTAACTACAGCGATGACTATAAACGCACGCTGCTGCCTGAGACGATGATCGTCCCGGATCTGTACGACTGATCTGCGCTGCTTCATTCCGATCCCGCGAGACACTGCGGGATCGAGAATTATTCTCCCAATACCTTCTTTTCAGTCAGAAAATCAATAAATACGCGAATTTTCGGCAACAGATGACGGCTGCTGGGCCAAACCATCGAAAATTTTCCTGCGTCACTTAAACAGTCTTCAAGCACAGAAATTAGCTCCCCGGACGCCAGATACTCTCGCACAATAAACTGCGGCACGTAGGTTAGGCCAACTCCGCGCAGTGACGCCTGCAGCAGCCCTTCAAGGTTATTGAATGACAGCGGTACGGGGAGAGTTATGTGATAGTCCTCGTTAAAATCCCAGCTCTGAAACTGGCCATTTTTAGGAAAGCGATAGCGCAGGCACAGGTGCTGCAGCAAGTCCTGTGGGTGCTGCGGCTGTGGATGACGAGCAAAATAGCCCGGACTGCCAACGATGACAAAGCGAAACGGTCCCAGCGTGCGCGACATCATCTCGGAATCCGTTAATTCACCGCTGCGCACCGCAACATCCACGCCTTCGGCAATGATATCGACCATCCGATCGCTGAAATCCAGTTCCAGCTCAATTTCAGGATAACGTTGCATAAATTCGGCAAGATAAGGCAGCAGTATGCGATAGCCAATCGCCGGTAAACTGACCCGCAGCTTACCGCGCGGCAGGGAGGAAAGCCTGGAAAGCTCATGCTCGGCCTCTTCAATTTGCGACACAATAGCCTGACAGCGCTCGAAGAAAAGCTGGCCTTCATCGGTGAGGCTGATGCGACGGGTGCTGCGATTAAATAGCCTGACGTTGAGCCTTGTCTCCAGGCGAGCCACGCTTTTTCCCACCGCAGAAGCCGAAATCCCGAGTCGTTCTCCCGCGGCGGTAAAGCTTTGAAACTGGGCGGCGCGCACGAACGCCAGCATGCCATTGATGTTATCCATACTCTTAGCCACAACCTTATTAGAGCGCTTTTGTCCTTAATCATCGGACATAAAGCCTGTTTCCGTCAAATTACGGACATTTTATCATCATGAGACCGAGTTTTATTTTGTATGATCTGGAGAAGCCTCATGAGTAATCCTTCTATTACCGCCGCGCCGCCGAGTAAAACGCCGGTGCTGGTCGCCATCTGTCTGGCGGCGATTATTCTGCCGTTGAGCTTCGTGAGTGGCTCCATTGCCACACCGGTCATTGGCCGTGAACTGGGTGGCAGCGCGCAGGCGCTCAGCTGGATAACCAATGCGTTTATGCTGAGCTTTGGCTGTTTCTTGATGGCAGCTGGCGCACTGGCCGACGAGATTGGCCGCAAAAAAGTATTTATCGTCGGCGTTTCACTGTTTGCTCTGCTCTCTGGGCTAATAGGCTTTAGCTCTAACCTGCTGTGGATTGACGTGATGCGCGCCGCTCAGGGCGTGGCCGCCGCCGCCGCGCTGGCGGGAGGCTCTGCCTCGTTGGCGCACGAATTTAGCGGCCGAGCGCAAACTCGCGCCTTCAGTCTGCTCGGCAGCAGCTTTGGCATTGGCCTGGCCTTTGGCCCGTTTTTAGCCGGATTATTGATCGCGCATTTTGGATGGCGGTCAGTGTTTTTATCCTCAATGGTGATTGCCCTGCTTTCGCTCTCTATCGGCGTGACGCGCCTGAATGAGTCGAAAAATCCTAATGCGGCAGGAATCGACTGGCCCGGCACACTCCTTTTCACCGCCATGCTGGCTCTGCTGACCTGGGGACTGATGGATATTCCGGTGAAGGGAGCTACCAGCTTTGAGGTGATGGCTCTGCTGTTTGCCACGCTGGTGCTACTGGTGTTGTTCATTGTGGTTGAAAGGAAGGTCAGCCATCCGATGCTCGATCTTTCACTTTTCCGCTATGCGCGCTTCATTGGCGTACAGGCACTGCCGCTGGCCACCGCTTTTGCCTTTGTGGTCCTACTGGTGCTGTTACCGATGCAGTTTATCGGCATAGCCGGTATGAGTGAGGAGCAGGCCGGGCTGATGATGATGGCGCTTTCGCTACCGATGTTGGTCGTGCCGCTGCTGGCTGCATTCCTTACCCGCTGGATATCTGCAGGCATTGTTTGCACCGGCGGATTGCTGATTGCTGCCGTCGGTCTCGTCTGGCTAAGTCAGAGCATTGCCAGTCAGAATATGCTGGCGACGCTGCTGCCCATGGCGGTGGTAGGCATTGGGATTGGGCTGCCGTGGGGCTTGATGGACGGGCTTTCGATAAGCGTCGTGCCAAAAGAGCGCGCGGGGATGGCGACCGGTATTTTCAGCACCACCCGCGTTGCCGGTGAGGGCATTGCGCTGGCAATTGTCGGCGCAATGCTGGCAGGTTTTGTCGGTCAGGGGATAGTAAAACTTACGAAGGACAGTGATAGCGCATCGGCAAGCGTTGCTATACAACGACTGGCGACCGGTGACTTGCATCAGACTCAGCGAGCATTGCCGCAGGTTAGCGCCCAACAGCTTACTGAAATCTATGCCGGCGCGTTGCATCACCTGCTGCTTTGGCTTGCCGCGCTGACACTGATTTCAGCAGTGATCGTCTATGTTGCCCTGTGTTTGAAAAAACACACCGCACCACAGCCGGTTAGCGAACCACTTTACCCGCAGGATCAGTGAAAATAGGCGCTAACGGTCTTGAATAACACACTGCCCAGAAAAACGCCCGCTGCCCCGACGATGCCCACAAGGGTCGGCGGAGCAGGTAACGGCAGTTTTAACCAAGAGAAAAACAGGCCAACCGACAGTCCCGCGATCAACGCATAGAAAATCTGCATGTTACTTTCCCGGTAAGATCTTAAATTCTATCAAGGAATTGATTGAGGGTCTTCTGAACAAAGAGGCGGGTGGACTCATCGGTCAACCGCCCTTCACTGACCTTTTGTCCGACGAAAGTAATGACGACTTCAGGCAAGGGATCGAGTTTGCACAACATAGACGCTAGGGTTTCACGCAGTTGATACTGCGCTCTTACGCCACCCAGCGCGCCGGGCGAAAGGGTAACGAACATCACCGGCTTACCGACCATGCTGCTGGTAAAGGCCGGGCGCGATAGCCAGTCAAGGGCATTTTTCAGCACGCCCGGAAGACCATGGTTAAATTCCGGTACAACAATCAAAACGGCGTCGGCGTTGGCGACTAAGTCACGCGCCTGATGCACGTCGGCGGGACCCACCGGCAAATCGAGATCCTGGTTATAAAAAGGCAGTGCTCCAATCTCCAGACTGGCAAATTCGGCACCTTTGGGCAGCATTTCAACCAGCGAATTCAATACAATCTTGCTGTAAGAATCGTTACGCAGGCTACCTGCCATGCCGACAATACGCAGTGATTTAGTCATCATATTTCCTCATTTAAATGGCGCTCAGTTCAGTGAGCGGCGAATAAATGGCATTATGACAATATTAATGATAAAAACATTCGCGTAACTGACAACTCGCTTTGAGGTTATGCCATGTCGCTCTTAATCCCTCTTGAAGCCAGGCGTTTTAGTCATTCCGCTGGTACGCAGGTCGCCGAACATCGTCATCCGCAGGGGCAACTCACCTTCGTGACGCAGGGAACGTCGTCAATAACGACCCGTGACGGATGGTGGCTGGCGCCGCCGGGGCGCGCGGTGTGGGTGATGCCCGATGTCGCGCATACTGCCTCCTACAGCGAACTCTCGAACGTGATCCAGCTGCTGATTGCGCCGCAGCTTTGCGCGACCCTGCCAAAAGCGTGCCTGACGCTGCATGTTTCAGATTTACTTCGCGAACTGGCGATCGAAGCGCTGACCTTTGCCACACCCGGGCGAAATAATGCCGATATTCCGGCTATCTGCCAGCTGATCGTCCACCAGCTCGGTGCGGCGTCTTCCGGCATCTCGCTGTTTATTTCCAAGGGAAAGGATCGCCGCCTGCGCCAGATAACCGGCCTGTTGCAGCAAGATCCGGGGAGTCGTTATTCGCTTGAACAGGTCGCAGAAATTGCGGCCTGCAGCCCGCGCACGCTGGCGCGTTTGTTTCAGGCCGAAACCGGGATGACGTTTACTCGCTGGCGAGACCATCTACGGGTAGTGAGCGCCGTAGACCGACTGTCGAGAGGGCAAAATCTTACGCAGGTGGCGCTGGAGTTGGGCTATCAAAGCGCCAATGCTTTTTCGACCATGTTTACGCGGCTCTTGGGCGAGCCGCCTGGACGTTATATGCGCAGCCTGATGAGGGCTGATTCGGCTGTTAGCGCGGGTCAGACAGGAATTACAGTGCCTTGAGAATTTTTACCGTAGCGTCGACGTCAATTTCGTCTTCAGAAAAAACATAGCTGGTATTCTGGAAAGTGGTTACCAGCAGTTTTTTCATGGTTCGCGTTTCGGCTTTGGTCTCTTCGTCTTTCGGCTTAATGCGGTTCATCAACAGACCAACGGACAGCACGGCGTTCTCTTTATCGATTTTTGAGTCCGCAGGCACTTCTTCGCTGTAGGCCAGGAAGGACTTGATGCTGGTGATTTTGATGCGCTCGCCGGCAATGTGAATATGCTTGCTCTCGGGTGCCACTTTCACCGCAAAAGCCGACAGGCCTTTGTTATTGGTGGTGGGCTCAAAGGTCACCACGGCATCTTTTTTGATCAAATCAGGGTTGGCGACTTTAATCACATGGAAATAACGGTTATCACCGTTTTCATCTTTGATAAAGCCAAAACCTTTATCTTCAAACCAGGTTGTGATTACACCGTTCATCGCTCTTACCGCCTAATAAATTCGTTCAAAAAATGCCTGTTCACGCCCGACGTCTACGCTAAACGTGGGGGTAAATCAGTGAAGTCGCCTAGTTTAATGCACATTGCATGCGAAGTCCTGCGCTTTCCTGTTCTTTATAGCCCTCAAAAGAGGCCGTTTAAGAACGTCCTGTAGACGCTTAATGCGCCTTACGAAACGTCAGATTAAAGCGGTACTGGCCGGTTAACGAATGTTCACCCGTTTTCAGAGGCAAAATACCGTGGTAGCGCAGGCGCGCAGGCCCTCCCCACACCACAATGTCGCCGTGGGTCAAATTGACGCGCTGAGTTTTATCGCTGCGCTCCAGCCCGCCAAACTGAAACACGGCAGGCAGCCCGAGGGAAATCGATACAATCGGCTGTCCGAAATCCTCTTCGTCTTTATCCTGATGCAGCGACATTTTGGCACCAACCTGGTAGCGGTTAATCAGGCAGGCATCGGGCATGAAATCATCGAAACCAGCTTCGCGTGCGGCATGAATGGCCAAGGTGCGAAACAAATCCGGCATAGCAGGCCACTGCCTTTGGGTTTCAGGCGAAGTAGACTGGTAGCGATACCCCTGCTGGTCGGTCACCCACCCCAGGTCACCACAGTTGGTCATCGCCACCGACATTGCATAACCGCCAGGCGTAGCGCGATACTGAAAAGGCACCTGAATGGCAATATTGTCGATAGCCTTAAGCAGTTCACGGCAGTCGGCCAGCGCAGCACCGCGCAGCACCACGGCGCCGGGGCACAAGTCCTCACGCCAGCTTGGGTGAAAATCCGGGTGATCGAAAAGATCGAGTGTCATGTGTCCTCCTGCCAGTCAAACCAACATTAAGTATAACAGCCCCTGCCGATCTCAATAAAAAAGCCCGAGACAATGGAATGTCTCAGGCTTTTTAACGTGGTGATAACGGTGTGTCGTTTACTTGGCCGCTGCGCCGTTTTTCTCTTCGCCCACCAGACCGACTTTCAGGTAACCGGCGGTACGCAGGTTATCCATCACGCTCATGATAGTGGCGTAATCCACCGTTTTATCGGCGCGGAAGAAAATAGTGGTCTGCTTATCACCCTGGGTGAGCTGGCTCAGCATCGCGCCCAAGCTCGCCGCGGTGACCGGGTCGTCACCGAGGAACATCTGGTTGTCCGCTTTCACCGACAGGAACACCGGCTTAGGTGGGCGAGGCTGTGACTGGGCGGTAGAAGCCGGCAAATTAACCCGCACGTCTACCGTTGCCAAAGGCGCTGCCACCATAAAGATGATCAGCAGCACCAGCATAACGTCGATAAACGGCGTGACGTTAATGTCATGCATTTCGCCGCTTTCATCGAGGTCGTCGTTCAAACGAATTGCCATGATTGACTTACCCTACGCGTAACTTATGACCCGCCTGGGCGCGCGGTGCTTCATCGGCACTGGCTGCCAAATCCAGATCGCGACCCTGCAAGAGCAGAATCTGTGCCGCTACGTCGCCAACCTGATGACGGTATGACGCAATAGTACGGGCGAAAATATTGTAGATAACCACCGCAGGTATTGCCGCAATCAGACCCACCGCTGTCGCTAACAGGGCTTCGGCGATACCCGGTGCCACAACGGCCAGATTGGTCGTTTGCGTTTGGGCAATGCCGATGAAGCTGTTCATGATGCCCCATACCGTGCCGAACAGGCCGACAAACGGTGAGATAGCCCCGATGGTGGCCAGAATACCGTTACCACGCCCCATATGACGACCGGCAGCGCTTACGCGACGCTCAAGGCGGAAACCTGTCCTGTCTTTAATACCGCCGTTGTCGCTAGAACCCGCCGACAATTCAAGTTCGTTTTCGGCATCGCGCAGCATCTGGCTGCTGATGCTGTTGGCGGAGAAGCTTTCAGCCTGTTCCAGCGCCTCTTTCAGCGAGCGAACCGGCAGCAGTGAAGAAAGCTCACGGCGCAGGCGACGTTTGCCTGTGAACACTTCGGCACCTTTACTGAACAGTAAGGTCCAGGTCACGACAGAGGCTAGCAGCAGGCCAATCATGACAATTTTTACCACGATGTCGGCGTGCTGATACATGCCCAATACGGACAGGTCTTTTGGAATGATTGGCGTTTGCGAAGACTGAGCTGCGCCGTTGTCGGCACCGTTAGTGCTCTGCAGCACGGGTGCTGCGCTACCGTCTGTTGCGGTTGGCGCCGCTGCTGAAGGTTCGACAGATGCAGACGAAGTCTGCGAAGGCGCAACTGCGTTGGACGCATTGGAAGCAGGCGCTGCCCACGCGCTGCCGCTTAATCCAGCAATCAGCACCCATGAAGTCATTACAGTACCGATTCTTGCTGTACCACTTTTACGCGTACTCATCATCTGTTTTACGTCCGTCAAAAATGACACCGCTTTGTTCATCTTAATGCGACACGTTTGCACGTAGCGCCTCCAGCCATAATCATTTATTGAAAATATTAATAGCGGCAAATCATAGCAAAAAAAAAGCCACAAGTGATAGTAGTTCTCATTATTATTTACATTACGCATAAGACTAAAAAATCATCCAGGGGTGAAATATGAAACTTTCTCACACATGCTGCCAAATGACTGACCCAGGCGAGATGGCATGTTAACGTAATAAAAAGCGCCAAATGGCCCAGTTAACAAGGTGAAAGCGGTCTTATGACATCCAAGAAGATTGAAACAGCATTAATCAGCGCGGGAAGAGACAAAAAATTTACTCAGGGATCGGTTAATACTGTTATCCAGCGAGCGTCTTCACTGGTGTTTGAGTCCGTTGCAGAAAAAAAGTTCGCCACTGCCCATCGCGCCAACGGCGAATTGTTTTATGGCCGTCGCGGCACGTTAACCCATTTTTCGCTGCAGGAGGCGATGGTCGAGCTTGAAGGCGGCGCGGGCTGTGCGCTTTATCCCTGCGGTGCGGCGGCGGTGAGCAACGCCATCTTGGCATTTATAGAAACCGGTGACCACGTGCTGATGGCCAGCTCGTCCTACGAACCGACGCAGGATTTCTGCTCCAAAGTACTGACCCGCCTCGGCGTGAGTACGACTTATTATCCGGCCTCGATTGGCGCGAACATTGCCCGCATGATGCAGCCCAATACGCGCATCGTATTTCTTGAGTCCCCGGGGTCAATCACTATGGAGGTCCCTGATATTCCTGCTATCGTGCAGGCCGTGCGCGCGGTCTCGCCGGAAGTCATTATCATGATCGACAACACCTGGGCGGCAGGCATTTTGTTCAAGGCGCTGGAGTTTGATATTGATATTTCGATTCAGGCGGGCACCAAATACATTGTCGGCCACTCGGACGCGATGATTGGCACGGCGGTGTCTAACGCCCGCTGTTGGGAACAGCTGCGCGAGCAGTCTTATCTGATGGGGCAAATGGTTGACGCCGACACGGCCTATGTCGCCAGTCGAGGCTTGCGCACTATGGGCATTCGGCTCAAACAGCACGCAGAAAGCAGCCTGCGTATCGCGCAGTGGCTTGAAACACATCCCGACGTTGCCCGTGTGAATCACCCTGCGCTGCCCGGCAGTCAGGGGCATGAATTTTGGAAGCGCGATTTTACCGGCAGCTGTGGCCTGTTTTCCTTTATTCTGAAAAAGCGCCTGACCGACGGCCAGCTGGCCGAGTATCTCGACCACTTTGAGCATTTCAGCATGGCGTACTCCTGGGGCGGTTTCGAATCGCTGGTGTTAGCTAACCAGCCCGAAGAAATTCAGGCTATTCGACCCGGGGAGCAGGTTGATTTCACCGGAACGCTGGTTCGCGTACACATCGGGCTGGAGAACTGTGACGACCTGATTGACGATTTGAATTCGGCCTTTGCACGCATCGTCTGAGTGTAAGAAAATCATTGCGACAGGCCGCGCAAATCCTTACTTATCTGATAGGATTGTGTGCGGTTTTTGACCATAATATGTAAAATACTTATAAAGGTTGTTGGTACTATTTTTCTTTTCTCGTGACCTCTGGCAGTTGCCCGAAATTTCACGTTTTGCAGCACATCAGACAGGAAATACTATGGCGGTATTAACTCAGATTCTTCACGCACTCTGGCAACACGATTTTAGCGTTTTAGCCAATCCAAACGTTTTGTGGGTCGTCTACGCCGTTCTGTTTACCACGCTGTTTCTTGAAAACGGTCTGCTGCCCGCCTCTTTCCTTCCCGGTGACAGCCTGCTGCTGCTGACCGGCGCGCTGGTGTCAAAAGGGGTCATGAGCCTGGTACCGACGCTGATTATTTTAATCGTGGCCTCAAGCCTGGGTTGCTGGTTCAGTTATTTGCAGGGCCGATGGCTGGGTCATACTCGAATAGTGAAAGGTTGGCTGTTGCAGCTGCCGGCGAGCTATCACGAACGCGCTCATAATTTGTTTCTTAAACACGGCTTAGCCGCCCTTCTAGCCGGTCGTTTTCTGGCGTTTGTGCGAACACTACTGCCAACGATCGCCGGTATTTCAGGTCTTGATAATGCCCGATTTCAGCTGTTTAACTGGCTCAGCGCCGTGCTGTGGGTCGGGGTTATTGTCGGCATGGGCTATGCGCTGTGCCATATCCCTCTCGTTCAGCGCCATGAAGAAAAAGTCATGGCCGGGCTAATGATCCTGCCCGCCCTGCTGTTAGTGACCGGTCTGGTTGGCGCGGTGCTCGTGGTTTGGCGCAACCGCCGCAAGATAGCCTCTTAATTAAGAGTGCTTTCTTATCACGAGCGCTTTCTGATTAAGAGCCAAATACAGTTTCAGACAGACTCAGCGAATTGCCCTCACGCATACGGGCAATTTCGTCACTTGGGGTCACGCCGAAATAGCGTTTAAATTCCCGACTAAACTGCGATGCACTTTCATATCCGACGTTTAGGGCCGCGATACTGGCCTTCACTCCGTCATAAATCATCATCGTCCGCGCCTTGTGCAGCCGATAGTTTTTCAGATATTGCAGCGGCGACGTGCTGGTGACGGCCTTAAAGTTGTGGTGAAACGCGGAAACGCTCATATTGACATCGCTGGCCAACTGTTCAACGCTGAGCGGCTGGGCATACTGATTTTCAATTTTCCGCAGCGCTTTGGCTATCTGGCTAAAATGGGTATGACGGTTTACCAGCGCCTGCAGCGCGCCGCCGTTTTCGCTGGTAAGTATAAAGAACAAAATTTCACGGATAATTTGCGGGCCGAGCACTTTGGCGCGCAGCGGTTTATCCATCACGTCAAGCAAACGCTCGCTGGCGCAGAGAATATCTTCATCCAGCAGGCCGGAGGTAATCCCGGACGACTGATCGGGCTGGTGCGCAAACCCTTCATCCCCCATTTCCATGAGCAGGTCCTGCAGCATCACCGAATCAATACGGATAGAAACGCCTGTCACCGGGCGCTCGGGCGTGCCAAAAGTCTCACATTCAAACGGCAGAGGAACGGTAAGCATCAGATAGTTTTTGGGGTCATAAGAAAAGGTTTTATTGCCCAGATAACCCACCTTGCTGCCCTGAAATACAATCGTCAAACTCGGGTTGTACATGACAGGCTGGCGGGCGTGATAGCTTGAGTAACACATCAGCGTGGCCTGCGGCACGCTCGACTGAAATTTATTCGTACCTTCCGTCAGGCGCTCGACTTTTTTAGCCAACTCCGCGCACAGGCTCTCGACATCTTGCATTACTCATCTCCGAACAGAAACAAACTGGCAATGATTCTGCCATATTCGCCGATTTTTCTATACAGGATTGCAGGACTGGGCAAGGTTTAAACAGAAATGTGCATCTCAAATGCTCAACCATGCCGCTAAAGTGTGGGATTGGCAGCGCTGAAGTCACTTTTTAGATAAATAACTGAAAATGAATCATTAGCAAACTCAGCGAAATGGCTATTCGTTTACTAAACTTACCCCATCAGGCACTTAATGCGTGGATTACGCATCCCCCAACAGGAGAGATTTATGTCAACGCAATCCATCATACAACTTCATGACGGCAACCACATTCCTCAGCTCGGCCTCGGCGTTTGGAAGGCAAGCAATGACGAAGCGACTCATGCGGTAGGCACAGCGCTCAACGCGGGCTATCGTCATATTGATACTGCCGCAGCGTATAAAAATGAGGAAGGCGTAGGTAAAGCGCTTCAGGAAACCAGCGTTCCTCGTGAAGAAATTTTCGTTACCACTAAACTTTGGAATGACCAGCAGCTGTATGCACAGAAAGCGCTGGAAGAGAGCCTCGAAAAACTTAAACTCGACCATGTCGACCTTTATCTGATCCACTGGCCGCTGCCGGACAAAGGCAATTATGTTGAATCCTGGAAACAGCTGCTTAAGCTTAAGGAGCAGGGGCTGGCGAAGAGCATTGGGGTGTGTAATTTCCACATTCCTCACCTTCAGCGCCTTATTGACGAAACCGGCGTTGCGCCAACCGTAAACCAGATTGAGCTGCACCCTTCTCTTGCCCAGCGTCAACTGCACGCCTGGAATGCCACTCACCGCATTGCTACTGAGTCCTGGAGTCCACTCGCACAGGGCGGTGACGGTCTGTTTGATCAACCGTTAATTAAAAAACTGGCTGAGAAGTACGAAAAAACCCCGGCGCAAATAGTGATCCGCTGGCATCTGGACAATGGGCTGATTGTTATTCCGAAATCCGTTACGCCGAAACGTATTCATGAAAACTTTAACGTTTTCGACTTCAAGCTGGAAAAAGAAGAGTTAGCAGAATTTACCAAGTTGGACACTGGCAACCGCTTAGGGCCGAATCCAGAAGATGTACTCAATTTCTGATTTGAAAGAACTCTACATGGGGGAGTCACTCCCCCATTCTGCCCTTCAGCTTTGAACATACGCAGGCAGTGGACTAAAAGTTTGAAGCGGGTTGTACGACCATTTGCCCCATCGTTCCGCGGTCGGCAAGTTCCAGCGTCTGGCTATAATAGAAGAAGGGAAAGTGCTCGTAGGACGGCTGATTGAAATACACCAGCAAATCGACCTCGCCATCGACCCACACCGTATCTTTAAAACCGGCATCCTCAATCAGAGGCGCGGCGCCGTTCACCGATTTAACCAGGAAATTCACCCCCTGCACGTGGAAAGGCTGCGGCAAATCGGCGTGAATGGTCCAGCGTTCCCACGTTCCCTGCATCGCCTGCACGTCGGTTCTTGACGCATCAAATACTGCACCGTTGATCCCCGGCTGACTGTCTCCCAGACGGAACTCACGGCTGCGCACCACGTTGCCGGTGATAAGCTGATCGGCGAGCAGGCGCATGGGCAGGTTATCGGTCACCAGCGGCAACAGGCCGGTAGGTCTCAGCGTCAGAACCAGGGTGGAAACCAGAATGCTTGATGGCTGGAATAGCCCACGCAGCCGGTCCATAATGCCCGCCGCTTCACCGGCAGAAATTGAAACCTCGTCGCCCTGTGTCATATCAATCAGCACTTCTCGGCGTTCGCCCGGCGCCAACGACAGACGAGAAACACTCACCGGTGCGGGTAAGAAACCCAGGTCGGAAGCCACCACGTGGAATGGACGATTATCGCTCATGGTCAATTCATAACGGCGAGCGTTGGAGGCGTTAAGCAGGCGCAGGCGAACCCAGCCGCGTGAAACCTGCACAAACGGACTTTGCACGCCATTAACCAGCATAGTGTCGCCGAAGAATCCTCCGCTGGCCGGTGTGTCGTACTGCGGAACGCCGAAGTTGTCGAGCCGTTTGTCCTGAATGATGATTGGAAAATCATCTACACCATAATGATTGGGCAGCGGCAGGCTTTTGCTGACTTCATCTTCCACCAGCCACATTCCAGCCAGGCCGTTATAGACCTGCGGCGCCATATGGGATGGCGTATTGGCGTGGTACCAGCAGGTTGCGGCTGGCTGACGAATCGGCAATACTGGCGACCAGTCGCTGCCGGAAGACATCATTCGTGCTGCACCGCCGGTTAACGTTCCGGGCACCTGCAAACCGCTGATAGTCATTGAAGCCGGCGACGGCAGGCGGTTGCTGTAGATAAGCTTGACGTCATCACCGCTGTGAACTCGCACCGTCGGCCCGAGATACATGCCGTTGAATCCCCATACCGGTGCCTTGCTGCCGCCAAGAAAAGACCAGTGCGCCTGCTGCAATGTCAGGAAAAGAGGCTGTCCGCGGCGGGATTCAATGAGTGGAGGAATGGGCAACGCCGGCTGCGCATCACCTGCATGTGCCCTCAGCGGCAGTGATCCAGCGGCTAGCGCCAATCCGGATGCCTGTAAAAAATTGCGACGACTGAGGGACATATCTTCTCCATGAGAACAAAATCTAAGCGGCAGTATAAGCTCACTAACCCTCAATGGCGGTGAGCACTAATAGCAATCACTCAGGGAGGAGCCGACTCGCATAGACTCTCTATTACCCGAGTGATTGAAAAACTATTTATTTTTTTTCTTTAATTCAGCTTCGCGAATAGCCACTTCGGCATCTAGCTCGGCAATTTTCACACCCATTATCTGATGACAATGCTCAACTAATTCACGCATGCGCTCTTTACCGTATTGCGTGGTGTCGACCGGCGGCAGCATTTCAATGATCACCTGACCGTTATTCCAGCGATTCAGTTTAATTTTGTTGCTGGTATTAGACACGCAAATAGGCACGATGGGCACGCCTGCGGCAATGGCGGCATGGAACGCACCGGTTTTAAACGGCATAAGGCCACGGCCGCGGCTGCGGGTGCCTTCAGGGAACATCCAGATTGACACATTTTTCTTTTTAATCTGCTCGACAACCTGCGAGATAGTGCCATGCGCCTTCGCACGGTTATCTCTATCAATCAACAGGTTACCGGTCACCCAGTAAAGCGGGCCAAAGAAAGGTATCCAGAGCAGGCTTTTTTTGCCGACCGTGACCGTTCTTGGCTGTACGACGTTGGCCGCGGTCACCATGTCGTAATTGTTTTGGTGATTGGCAATATAGATGCAGTTTCCGTAATGCGCCGCTTCAGCAGGGATGCGTTTCTCAACCTTTAGGCCAAATATCGGTGCCAGTCCGCCAAAAAGATGGCCGAAAGTCGCTACATGTTTTGGATTTCTTGGGCTGAAAAGGCAATAAATCGAGCCGAAAATACACACCAGAATTGAGAAAACCACGACATAAATAAAGCGAAAAATAAGTAACATAACACCCTCTTAAGCATACAACCGAAGTCAACAGAATTGACCCTGCGGTTCCTTTGCCGCTGGGCTATTCTCGGGCCTCAGCAAGCTCTATACAATAGTTATTCTTCACCCGAAGAGGGTTTTTATTAATCCAGATAATAGAGTTTGTTACAAACGTGGATTAATTGTGCTCAGGAATAAAGATTATCAGTGCGCTACGTAAGTTAACAAGCAACGTCTCGCCTTTGTGACCCCACACAATTCAGGGCACAAAAGTGCCCTGAATATGTCGGTAAAAATTTACTCTTCGCTTTCTCCGATGGAAGGACGAGCCGGGGCGTCAACCTCAACTCTGTCAATCCTCTGGAGCCCACGCGGCAGCAGCGTACCTTTGCGGCCTCGCTCAGCGCGGAACTTCTGCAGGTCTTCAGGACGCAACGTCAGTTTGCGTTTACCTACGTGCAGCGTAACCGATGTTTGCGGAGCCAGTACCAGCAGCCAGGCGAGATTGTCCTTGCCCGCGGCAGCATCTGCCGAGGCAATAGACACAATCTTGTTGCCTTTACCCTTCGACAACTGCGGCAAGTCAGCCACCGGGAACAGCAGCATACGGCCCGCGCTGGTAACAGAAAGCAGCATATCGTCTTCGCCCACCAACTCGATAGGCGGCAACGCCTTGGCATTTTCAGGCAGAGTAATCATAGCCTTGCCTGCACGATTGCGCGCCACCAAGTCGTTAAAGGTACAGACAAAACCGTAACCCGCATCTGAGGCCATGAGCAACTTCTGGTCATCGGCGGCCATCAGCACCTGCGAAATCGTGGCGCCTGGAGGCGGCGTCAGCTTGCCGGTTAACGGCTCGCCCTGCCCGCGCGCCGACGGCAGCGTATTGGTGTCTAGCGCATAGCTGCGACCAGTGGAGTCGATAAACACCACCGGCTGATTACTTTTACCCTTGGCAGCGCTGCGGAAGCTGTCTCCGGCCTTGTAACTCAGACCGGTAGGGTCGATGTCATGACCTTTAGCACTGCGCACCCAGCCCATTTCTGACAACACCACCGTTACCGGTTCAGACGGAACAAAGTCGCTTTCGCTCATGGCCTTTGCTTCACCACGTTCGATGATTGGCGAACGGCGATCGTCACCGTAGGCTTCGGCATCGGCCTGGATCTCTTTACGGATCAGGGTACTCAGCTTGCGCTCCGAGGCCAGCAGCGCCTGCAATTGATCGCGCTCTTTTGCCAGTTCGTCCTGCTCACCGCGGATCTTCATCTCTTCGAGTTTGGCCAAGTGGCGCAATTTCAACTCGAGGATCGCCTCGGCCTGCGTTTCACTCAAAGCAAAACGCGCCATCAACACAGGCTTAGGCTCGTCCTCGGAGCGAATGATGTGGATCACTTCATCAATATTCAGGAAAGCAGTCAGTAAGCCTTCCAAAATATGCAGGCGTTTCAGCACCTTATCGAGGCGGAAATTCAGTCGACGACGAACGGTATCGCGACGATATGACAGCCACTCGTTCAGGATCTCTACCAGCCCTTTCACCTGCGGGCGGTTGTCCAGACCGATCATATTCATATTAATGCGGTAGCTGCGCTCAAGATCGGTGGTCGCAAACAGGTGATTCATTACCTGATCGAGATCAACACGGTTCGATCGCGGCACAATCACCAGGCGCGTTGGATTCTCATGATCGGATTCGTCGCGCAGATCCTCAACCATAGGCAGCTTCTTGGCCCGCATTTGGTTGGCAATTTGCTCCAGCACTTTCGCGCCCGAAACCTGATGCGGCAGTGCGGTGATAACGGCGTCACCGTCCTCTTTTTTCCACAGCGCACGCATGCGAACCGAGCCTTTGCCCGACTCATAGATTTTGCGAATTTCATTGCGCGGGGTAATGATTTCAGCTTCAGTCGGGAAGTCTGGCCCCTGCACAAACTCAAGCAAATCTTCCAGCGTACTGCCCGGTTTTTCGAGCAGCGCCACAGCAGCGTTAGCGACTTCACGCAGGTTGTGCGGCGGAATATCTGTCGCCATACCCACGGCAATACCGGTAGTGCCGTTGAGCAAAATATTGGGCAGGCGCGCAGGCAGCATTTTCGGCTCCTGCATAGTGCCGTCGAAGTTTGGCACCCAGTCAGAAGTTCCCTGACCCAGCTCGCGCAGCAGTACTTCAGCATATTTCGACAGGCGCGATTCGGTATAACGCATGGCGGCGAAGGATTTCGGGTCATCCGGCGCACCCCAGTTCCCCTGCCCGTCAACCAGCGGATAACGATAGGAGAAAGGCTGTGCCATCAATACCATGGCTTCGTAACAGGCACTGTCGCCGTGCGGATGATATTTACCCAGCACGTCACCGACGGTACGCGCTGATTTTTTGAATTTGGCATTATTGCTGAGGCCAAGCTCAGACATGGCATAAATAATGCGGCGCTGAACCGGCTTGAGGCCGTCGCCAATATAAGGGAGTGCCCTGTCCATGATTACGTACATGGAGTAGTTCAGATAGGCATTCTCGGTAAACGTGTGCAGCGCTAAACGCTCTGTACCGTCATGAGTCACTTCGCTCATTACTTTTTATCCTCAGCCCCATGGCACTGTCGTGCTGGAAAATAAACGTTCTGGAAAATAAGGAGGCCTGCTTGCAGACACGCGCAGGCGCTGCCGCACAAGGCGATGATGTTCGCGATAGTACATCATATGGCGTATAGCTGTCACAGTTGCTGTGATTTGGTCGCGCATGTTATGCTCAAAAAACTCATAAAAAGTCGATAACGCCGCCTGATTATTGCATTTTAAGCAATAGTATTGTGCTCTGGCGCACATTTTTCACGTCAACGATCTCTTGTACACTCTGTTTAACAGTTTAATAACGAGGTCATTGCCATGAGCAACATATTGATTATCAACGCAGGAAAAACATTCGCCCACTCAAAAGGCGCACTTAACATCAGCCTGACAGAAGTTGGCGACACGTTCCTGCGCGATGCAGGACACAGCGTGCGCGTCACCAATATCGAACAGGGTTATGATATTGAAGCCGAAATACAGAGCTATCTGTGGGCCGATGCCATCATTTACCAGATGCCGGGTTGGTGGATGGGCGCGCCGTGGACATTGAAAAAATACATTGATGAAGTGTTCACCGAAGGCCACGGTCGTTTGTACCAAAGTGATGGTCGTTCGCGTTCAGACGCGTCAAAAAAATACGGTTCTGGCGGCCTGATTCAAGGCACAGCATACATGCTTTCTGTCACCTGGAATGCACCACTTGAAGCCTTCGAAGATAAAGACCAATTCTTCCACGGTGTGGGCGTTGACGGCGTTTATCTGCCGTTCCATAAAGCCAACCAGTTCCTGGGCATGGATACACTGCCAACCTTTATGTGTAACGACGTTATCAAAGACCCCGACATTGAAGGCTATTTTGCCCACTATCGCGCGCACCTCGACCACGTATTTGGTCAGGCCGAAGCGGCAGAATAAGCATTCAGTTAATTCTGTAAATCTTAAGCGTGTTTGGCAAAGGCGGTGTTTATTGCCACACTCAGGGGTCACCATTCGCGTGAGTCAGTCATGTTTATGGCTCACACATTTAAAGGGAAACCGAGGTTTTTATGATAACCGTAATTGCTGAAATCATCATCAAGCCGGGCCGTCGTGATGCGGTGCTAGAAAAAATCACTCAGCTTCTACCCAGCGTTCTGGAAGAAAAAGGCTGTCATCGCTATGAGCCTTTTATCGACGTCAAAGGCCAGATACCTTGGCGTCAAAGCGCACCGGATTCTATTTTCATGCTAGAAGATTGGGAAAGCCTGGCACATCTGGAAGATCATCAGCAGGCAGCTCATATGCACGCACATCGTGAAAACATTAAAAACGATGTGGTGGATGTAAGAATTAACATTATCGAAAAAGCCTGATTTTACGGGGTCAATGCCCAGCAAGAAGACTAAACAAACCGGAGTCGTTAACGCGGCTCCGGTTTTTTATTGTCCGACTTTATCTCCAATTCATAGATGGCGATGCCTATCTTTATCAATCTCGACGTCATCTCGTCGGGTTCAACGCCGGCTATCTTCGCCTGGGTAATAATATAGTTGGATAAGTCTGTAGACACCCGCAGCCTGCCGGGCGGCATATCGCCGTCAGCGGGCGCTTCGTCATCCCGACCATAGGCAAGCCAGGTGAAAGAGACCGAAAGAGCCTGAGCCAACTTGGTCAATACTACGGGGGTAGGTTTTACCTTGCCTAACTCGTAGCGTGAAACCTGAACCAACGAGACTCCGGATTTTTGAGAAAGGCAAACCTGTGACCATCCCAACGCCGTGCGCCTAAAAATGAGCCTTTTTCCTATTTCTTCACTGTTGTTCATAGCGTTTAAATGCCATCTCATTCAGACAGGTTATTAAAGGGCTATAAAATAAAATTTATAGCGCGAGTCAGCCATACGCCCGGCACTTCCTCGCCTACGCTAGCAAAACAGGGATCAGGATACACTTTATCAGATTCAATTTTTTTGATTCAAATCCCTTAAAAAACCTCTTTCTGCGGTGAAATCCGAATCTTCCTACAGGATAATTTTTATTATAAGAAATTTTCTGGAATTCCAATCAATCTATCACTCATTACAAGAGCTTATGATAAAACATAAGCTTTTCTGATTAATCGCGACTTACCATGGAATCGGCTTTTTCTTCCAAATGTTATTTTTTTTGTTTTTAATTTTAAAGAAAAGCAAGGGTCCTATCCAAGAAGCAAGCAGGCATAATAGACCGGAGACGATGATGACTCCGCCGTCACGTACGCTTTGAAAAAGAAAAAAGAAAATCACCAAACAAGCACTAATGAGCAATATTCTTATTGCTAACATTTGTTTTCTCTGCCTGGTATTTATATATCCTTTCATCATTTCTGCGCCACAATGAAAACAATTGGTTGGGCTTTTGGATAGCGGACTATTACAAAAAGGGCAGGCTTCAAACTCTATTTTACGTTCATTGTGCATAGACAATTCCCAAAGTGCATTTTTGTAGTAGGGTAGAAAAAATCCCAATACGAAGGTTAGGATTAAGCGTGCAGGGTATTTTTATAAAATTCTACTGCTTCTATTATAAATAACACATAAACCAACTTGAAATCTGATTAAAAATTTTAAAAAAATGAGCCAACCCCACATCACTGAGCACTCATAAATTTCAGCTTAATTTTCTTTAATTTAGCTTATGGAAGCCTATTATCTTTGGCAACTTCACACGCAGTACGGCTATTTTTTTAAAAAAAATTAACGCAAAAAAAATCAACAATGCACTTTATGGGTAATATTTGTGTCAAAGTATTAATACTTGTTTTTTTTCATGAATAATGAGACGCCTAAAACTGTACATTTAAAACTTTCCTGTATAGGTTTTAAAACATTTAAAAAACGATTAATTAACACTATGCTGTCTAATTAGTATCCACCTGTAACCATAAAAACGATCAAATTCAATAACTTAGCGAAATCAATAATAAAAAAATTGATCAATATCAGTAACTTAGCTACCATGGACGGGCAGTATAAATACTAACTGCCTTTGGGTTGTGATTCAACACCAGGGAAAACGTCATTGCTGAGGTTAAAGAATATGGTAGAAATCAGCGAAACCGAACTTATAAAAATGTTTGAAAGGGTATTAATCCTTTCAAAAATTGATAGTTCAAAAAGCATAGCCATTCTTAAAAATAAATATTCTGAGCCTCAGGTAGTCAGTGCCGCGATTGCAGCTGTAACATCAACAGGAGCCAAATTCTACGTTGTTGAACTTATTGAAGATGGCAAAAATCCAAATCAGCCTCATCAGTTTACTATTTATGATGGCAGTCGATTACTGATGGGTAATGAAATCGCCAAAGAAATTTTGGATTCCGTAGACCTGGTTTTTGAAACTCAAGAACCTATGCTAGAGGACCCGTAGGCGTATTTCACTGAGGTTACATTCAGGAGAGTAAATGAATACCAATGAAGCCGACATTCTCTACGGCGAGGCATGCAGAATAATAGGAGAAAAAGCGTTTGCTTTTGCCCAGGAAGGGATCGAAACCAATAAAGCAATAATTGCCCACTCATTACGTGAAGAATTACGCCAGGTTAAAGAAAGTCGCACCTTAGAACGAAAATCACTGATGCTAGCAATACAACTATTGGAAGGTTCAATAGAAAATGAAAGCGTCGCCGATAATGGCAGTAAAGCTCAAAGAGATAATATTTCAACAGCTAACGAGGAAAAGGAAAAACATCGTTAATTCACGCATAAAGCTTAACAATGCGGTGCTAAGAGGTTAAGGAATGATGCAAATACTTGTCTGCATTTGAAGATAACTTGGCGATAATCCACACAAAGATTGCGTTAATTTCGGATAGAGCAAACAGTAAAAATAGGATAACTCCTAAATAAGTAAATAGCTTAAATAAAATGTAATATTTTGTATGTGTAATATTTCTGTCATCTTCTTTAAGGAGAGGATTTTCTGCGTGTAATTTTTGATCAAAATTTTTGGTCAATCAAGTTTTCAATTCAACTTTAGTTAGCACCTTTACTGTCAGGAACTTTCACTGTGCTCTACTTGAGCCTCTTGCACGATATGCCCACCGTGACACCTCACCTCCCAGCGAGGTCATTCATGGTGGTCAGCTTTGAACAAAGCTGGAAAGTGGGTTCGAAAAGAGGTAGAACGACCAACATTTAGTGTTTCTAACGTCATGATAAGGAAAATAAACAGCATTTGATGCTGGGAATATAAAGAGGAAACAGACTTTCCGTACTTCATACCAGGTAATTTCTCTACATTAACCTCTTTATTTCAAATTCCCATTTTAGTGTTCTTTGCCATGTGATGACCTAAGCGATTAAAAATATATTCACACGCCGTACTTGTTATAATGTAAGAAACCAATAACACATTCTCCGTAATAAATAGCTCTCTATTTTCACGCAAAAATTACATCGTGCTTTATCCAATTCTTTAGATATCCCCTCAAGCAAAGCGTTATGGCGACAGATAATACAGTCCTTAATGGCAATGCATGGAATAATGTACTGATAGGATTTACATCTTATTGCAGTTGAGGGTTACACTTTATAATGATAATAAAAATAAACCCTAACTTATTGAATATGATCAAATTTATTTGATTTTAAAATTAGCCTTCCATGAAGGTTTTATGACCAAATTGGTATCATGAAAATCCGCCAGCATTATAAAAACTCACTCTACATAGTTTTATTCACACACTGATAAATTCCGAATCACTGACAGAAGTAGTCAATAAAAACAGTCAAACTAATACTCTCCCTTCCCCTTCGTGCTCTGTACATAAATTATTTATAAGAATGAAAAAAATTAATTGCTATTGCCACCTTCGCCTTTTCTTCGCGGCTGGGAAGAATCGACCACTGCATGCTGTCCCCACTGCTGACCAGCCGCGTCAGTCGTTGCTGGATAGGCAGTGAAAATAGCGGTTCGGATCATTATCCACTGTGGGTTGAAATCTCTGCCTGATAGCGTGGATTTCAACCCCTTAGTTCTTAACCTATTAACCGGGTCTATAGGCCGCGTTTTTCCATCAGAACCGCCAAGTCGACCAGGCGGTTTGAGAAGCCCCATTCGTTGTCATACCAGGCAAGAATCTTGATCAAATTACCGCCGATGACCAGTGTGGAAAGCCCATCAATGATTGAGGAACGCGGGTCCCCCTGATAGTCGCTGGAGACTAAAGGCTCATCGCTGTAACCAAGTATCCCCTGCAGGGGGCCAGATTCTGCCGCTTTACGGAAGGCGGCATTGATTTCCTCCACCGTCACATTGCGTTTAAGCGTCACGGTCAGGTCAACGATAGAGACAACAGGAACCGGCACACGCAGCGAATAGCCGGTCAGTAGGCCGTCCAACTCAGGAATAACTTTGCCGATCGCTTTAGCCGCCCCGCTGGAGTAAGGAACAATCGACAGTGCTGCCGCACGCGCTCCGCGCAAATCTTTTTCCGGCTGATCGTGCAGAACCTGACTGTTGGTGTAGGCGTGAGTCGTGTTCATCAGGCCGTGTTCGATACCAAAGTTTTGATGCAGTACCTGCACCGCAGGTGCCAGGCCATTGGTGGTACAGCTGCCGTTGCTGACCACTTTATGGCGCGTCGGATCATAGCGCTCATCGTTGACCCCCATCACCACGGTCAGGTCATCGTCCTTGCCGGGTGCGGAGATGATCACCCTCTTGGCACCGCCTTGGGTGATGTGAACTTCGGCTTTGGCTTTATCGGTGAAAAATCCGGTGGCTTCGATTACTACGTCAACGCCCACGCTGCTCCACGGGATTTGCCCGGGGTCACGTTCACTAAAGACGCGAATCACTCGGCCATCCACCAGCAACTGTCCCTCGCCCGCTTCAACCTTGGCCGCTAACGTGCCAGAAAGTGAGTCGTATTTTAAGAGATGCGCCAGCGTTTTACTGTCAGTCAGATCGTTAATCGCCACTACCTGAAAGTCGTCGCGGCCCAGAGCGGCGCGCAAAACATTGCGACCGATTCTGCCGAAGCCATTGATACCCACCTTGACCATAATGCACTCCTCAGTTATTTGCCTATATTAAAAATAGTGCAGTGAGGATTTGGCGTAAATGACAATTAGGGATCAATTTAGGCCATATTTCGAGCATAAAAGCGCTGACGGTAATCTGCAGGACTGAGCTGAAGATTGCGTTCAAAAACGCGTCGCAGATTGAGGCTGTTGCCGAAGCCGGTATGCAAGGCGATTTGTTCAAGTTTGTCGGAGCTTTGTTCAAGATGTTGACGAGCCACATCCAGGCGAACTTCTTCGACATAGCGTGCGGGGCTGACGCCGGTTTGCCGGGTGAATACGCGAGTGAAATTGCGCGGACTCATCGATACCCGCTCGGCCAATTTTTCTACCGACAGATTGTCGGCAAGATTTTCGAGTATCCAGGACTGAAGCTCGCGAATAGGGCCTGGTGTGTTGGCCTGATTGAGCAGAAAACGGCTGAACTGCGACTGCCCGCCGGGCCTGCGCAGAAACATCACCATATCCTGCGCCACGCTGCGGGCGAGGACGAAACCGTGATCGTCTTCGACCAGCGCCAACGTCAGATCAAATCCTGAGCTGACGCCTGCCGAGGTCCAGACTGCGCCGTCCTGAATATAAATAGGCCCTTTTTCAACGTTAACCCGAGGGAACGTTGATTGCAGGGCGTCGAGCATTCGCCAATGAGTGGTTGCCCTGCGCCCGTCCAACAGACCTGCCCCAGCCAGAAGCCAGGCTCCGCCACAAATTGAGACGATACGTCGCGTATAGGGTGCTGCGCGGCGGATCCAGTCCATTACCGCGGCACTCTCCACCACGTCGGATCCCTTACCGGTTATCAACACGGTGTCACGGCTCAATTCGGGGTCAAGCTCAGAGAGGAGATGGTCTGCCAGCAGATTAAGGCCCGACATTCCATGTACTACACGATGTGGCTGGGGCGTAGCGAGGCTGACCTGGTAAGGAGCCTGTTGGGAGTCGGGGAGTCTCAAGCGGTTTGCCTGCGTCAGAATATCGGCGATCCCCGCCGGCTCGAATAACATGCCCCCGTCGGGGGCAATAATCAGGAATGTATGCATGTCCTTAAAATACAAATTGGACAAAATAAGTCAAGCCTGGGGATCACCACAGTAAGCCGGGCGACTTACTGTCTTTTCGCTAATGTGCTGAGTGGATACCGAAATTGACCCTCAAACGGACAGTTCGGCAGTGTCGCCTTTGTCCTGTAGCCAATTGCGGCGATCTTCAGAACGCTTTTTGGCGAGCAGCATGTCCATCATGCGCAATGTCTGATCGATATCTTCTTCGTCGATGGTTAACTGCACCAGGCGACGCGTGTTGGGATCCAGCGTGGTTTCACGCAGCTGCAGGGGGTTCATTTCACCTAACCCTTTGAATCGTTGAACGTTAGGCTTGCCCTTTTTACGTTTCAACTGCTCCAGCACGCCGGCCTTCTCTTCTTCATCCAGCGCGTAGAACACCTCTTTACCCAAATCGATGCGGTACAGAGGCGGCATGGCAACATAAACGTGACCTCCGCGAACCAACGACCGGAAGTGACGCACGAACAGTGCGCACAGCAGGGTTGCAATGTGCAGGCCGTCGGAGTCCGCATCCGCAAGGATACAAATTTTGCCGTAACGCAGCTGGCTCAGATCTTCGCTGTCGGGATCAATACCGATCGCCACGGAAATATCATGTACTTCCTGCGAAGCCAACACTTCGTCTGAAGAGACTTCCCAGGTGTTGAGGATCTTACCTTTCAACGGCATGATCGCCTGAAACACGCGATCGCGTGCCTGCTTGGCGGATCCGCCCGCTGAATCCCCTTCCACCAGGAACAGTTCAGTCATGTTCAGGTCTTGAGAGCTGCAGTCGGCCAGTTTACCCGGCAGCGCCGGTCCGCTGGTCAGCTTTTTGCGCACCACTTTTTTGGCTGCACGCATACGACGCTGCGCGCTGGAAATCGCCAGCTCGGCAAGCTGTTCGGCCGCCTGAACGTTCTGATTTAGCCACAGGCTAAAGGCGTCTTTCACCACACCTGAAACGAATGCCGCACACTGACGTGAAGAGAGACGCTCTTTGGTTTGCCCTGCAAACTGCGGATCCTGCATTTTCACCGACAGCACATAGGCACAGCGGTCCCAGATGTCTTCGGCCGACAGTTTCACGCCGCGAGGCAGAATATTGCGGAATTCGCAGAACTCGCGCATCGCATCAAGCAATCCCTGACGCAGGCCGTTAACGTGGGTGCCACCCTGCATGGTCGGGATCAGGTTAACATAGCTTTCGGTCAGCATTTCGCCGCCTTCAGGCAGCCACAGCAACGCCCAGTCAACCGCTTCTGTATCACCGGCAAAAGTGCCGACAAAAGCTTTTTCAGGCAGCGTGATCAGGCCATTTACCGCTTCCATCAGGTAGTCAGTGAGACCATCCTGATAACACCAACGCTGTTCAGTATTGTTAACCTGATCTTTGAAAATAATTTCAACGCCGGGACAAAGTACCGCTTTGGCCTTCAGTAAATGGCTGAGGCGACTTACTGAAAAACGCGGGCTGTCGAAGAAGCTGACGTCTGGCCAGAAATGGACGCTGGTACCGGTGTTGCGCTTACCGACCGTGCCGGTCACGTTCAAGTCCTGAACTTTATCACCGTTTTCAAAGGCCATTGAATAGACCTGGCCGTCGCGGCGCACGGTAACTTCGACTCGGGTGGACAAGGCATTAACCACAGAAATGCCCACGCCGTGCAGGCCGCCGGAGAACTGGTAGTTTTTGTTGGAGAATTTACCCCCGGCGTGAAGGCGGCAGAAAATAAGTTCTACGGCCGGAATGCCTTCTTCGGGGTGAATATCAACGGGCATGCCGCGACCGTCGTCGGTGACTTCAAGAGACTGGTCGGCGTGCAGGATAACTTCGATACGACGGGCATGGCCCGCCAGCGCTTCATCGACGCTGTTATCGATAACTTCCTGGCCAAGATGGTTTGGCCGGGTGGTGTCGGTATACATGCCAGGGCGGCGACGCACAGGTTCAAGGCCGCTAAGAACCTCAATAGAATCCGCGTTATAAGTAGATTGGCTCATCGTTTATTAATTCGTGGCTCTGGTTGTAAGTGAACGATACTGTTGTTGGCGAAGCTCAATCTGATGCCAACCCCAAGAAATCCACAATCGGTGGGAAAAAACGCTCAAAACCGACAAATGCATGATTACCTTCAGGTTCTACAGTTTGGCGGCACGACGTGTAATACGCCACGGCCTGACGGTAGTCGAGGGTCTCATCGCCGGTTTGCTGGAGTAACCACAGTAAATCCGGTGACTCCAGAGGGTCTACCTGCATCACTTTAAGATCGTAAACATGGCGAGACTCTAACACATATTGCTGGCCGGTGTAGGGGTTGTAATTGCGCCCCAAAAAGTCGTTTAACAGTTCATAAGGACGGACCGCGGGATTAACCACCACAGCAGGCAGAGTGAAACACTGCGAAAGCCAGGTGGCGTAATAACCGCCGAGAGAGGACCCCACGAGGCCTATTTTTTCGCCCGATTTGTCCATAATCAGCGTTTCGAGCTGCTCGGCGGCATCAGCAGGATGCGGTAACAGTTCGGGAACAACCATCTCTATGCCCGGATGGTGTTCGGCCAGCCAGCCTTTTAACGCCGTGGCCTTGGCCGACTGTGGAGAACTGTTAAAGCCGTGCAAATACAGCAACGTACTCATTAATATCCTTCCGCATCGGCATCTGGGCTGAATTCGTTGGTCTCGAGGCGGCAAACTTCGGTTTCTACACGCCCATTGGGATGCAGCGTAAGATAGCGCCAGCCCGGTGCAACGGTGTCGAGCGTAAAGTTGGTGCAGTGCGGTTTAAACTGCACACAAGTAGACGGCGTGGCGTACAGCCGCTTGCCGTACCAGTCGACGTCCATCTCCTGATGAATATGCCCGCACAGCAGCGTGGTGACTTTTGGGTACGCCTGCAGCGCGTTGGCCAGCGTGTGCGCATTACGCAAGCTGTGCTGGTCAAGCCAGGTACAGCCCGAAGGCAGCGGATGGTGGTGCAGCATGATCAGCGTAAATCGCTCAGGCTGCGCGTCAAGACAGCGGGTCATCCATTCAAGCTGATATTCACTGATTTCGCCGTGAGGCACGCCAAAAACCTGGGTGTCGAGCAGCAGCACCTGCCAGTCGTTGCCCAGCAACACCTGTTTGGAAGGATGAATACCCGCCTCGGCCAGCGCATTGACCATCGCCGGTTGAAAATCGTGGTTTCCTGGCAGCCAGACACAGGGGGCAGGAAGGCGATTCACCCCACGTGAGAAATGATGATAAGCCTCAAGAGACTGATCCTGCGCCAGGTCACCGGTTGCAGCAATAATGTCGACTTCGCGCTGCTGAGCACAAATAGCGTCCAGCACGGCGCGATAGCTGCGAAACGTATTCACACCCAGCAAAGTCTGATCTTCACCAGCAAAAAGATGAGTATCTGTAATCTGCAGTATCCTGACTTTGGCCCCATCTACCAAAGGCAGCTTAAACAGGCTTTCCAAATTCGATCCTTTGTTATTGAAGTCTGTCTAACAAACCGGAACTGGCATCGCTCCATGCGCCAGACAATAGCGCAACCAATCAGCGAGAAACTGGTTAATTTGATGCTTTTCGTCACGCTGATGCAACTTTTTATTAGGATAATCATAGCGTGCTTTGAAGCGAAAGATCTGTTGGCTCGCACACACTTCGGCAACCATTGCGTCGTGATAAAGACGAACGGTCATTGAAGGCAGGCTCCAATAACTGACCGCCGGTGCCGTCTGCGTGATTTCGACCAGTGAGGTGTAGCGTGTCGATTCGAGAATTTTTAGCTGGTAGGTGGCGTTGGTCACCTGATAAGACACTGTCTGTCCAACTTCATCATTTCGAGGCAGCAAACGGCGCAGCTGAGCGAAATTGGTTTCGCACAGACGCATCATTTCAGGAAAATCGGGAACATAGCGCTTTATCATTCTTTAACCCATTCTTTTTTTAAGGATTCATGGTGCAGAGTCAGCCACTGTAAGGCAATCACTGACGCGGCATTATCTATCGCTCCTTCTTCCACCCAGCGGTAAGCCTGCTCCCGGCTAACCACGTGTACCTGGATGTCTTCATTTTCAGTTTCCAGACCATGAATTCCTTCTGCCGTTGTGGCATCGACTTCACCGACCATAATAGAAAGGCGCTCGCTGGTACCACCCGGACTTGCCAGATAGCTCAGAACCGGTTTACAGCGCCCGACGACAATGCCGGCTTCTTCCAATGCTTCACGGCGGGCAACGTCTTCAACCGTTTCCCCCTCTTCAATGATACCGGCCACCATTTCAAGTAGCCAGGGGGTGTCGCTGCTTTCCAGAGCAGGAAATCGAATCTGTTCGATCAGTACCACTTCGTCACGCACAGGATCATAAGGTAGCAGAACCGCAGCATGTCCACGTTCAAAAACTTCGCGCACCACTTCGCCACTCATTTCACCACTAAACAGCCGATGACGAAACCGGTAAGCGTTAATGCGAAAAAAACCTTGGTAGCGGGTATCAACAGCAATAATTTCTACATCATCTTTGCCGAAACTCACTGGCGAACCTTTGAACTTGGTCATATTGACGTCCCCCTGTCAGCGATTGAAATAAAATTATCCCCATTTCAGGTCATTTTGATGAAGATGCGGTAATAATAATCAAGGTTTTTTGTGTTAGATTTGGATTCACGCACGTGAGATGGCACATTAAGCCACACAGTTCGCTCACCGGTCTCTGCTAGAATCCGCGTCTGTTTGTTTTAATGACAGCATTAAATAATAACATTGCTGCACTACAAGGAATGCAAATGAAGAAACTGCTCCCTCTTCTCATCACCCTGGGTCTTGGCGGCTTCAGCACGGTAACCCAGGCTGAAAATCTCATGCAAGTTTACAAACAAGCCAGGGAAAGTAACCCGGATTTGCGCGCATCTGCCGCAACGCGTGATGCTGCATTTGAGAAAATTAACGAGGCACGCAGCCCGCTGCTGCCGCAGCTGGGGTTAGGTCTCGACTATGGCTATAACAACGGATATCGCGATGCCAACGGTGTAAACAGCAACGTGGGCAGCGGATCGTTACAGTTGACCCAGACACTGTTTGATATGTCCAAATGGCGTGCCCTGACTCTGCAGGAAAAAACGGCCGGTATTGCCGACGTCACCTATCAGACGGCACAGCAGTCCCTAATTCTGAACACCGCCACGGCCTATTTCAACGTTTTGAGTGCGATTGATGCACTTTCCTATACAGAAGCGCAGAAACAGGCGGTGTACCGTGAGTTGGACCAAACCACCCAACGTTTCAACGTCGGCCTGGTTGCTATTACTGACGTACAGAACGCCCGCTCCACCTACGACACCGTGTTAGCCAACGAAGTCACCGCGCGTAATGCGGTAGACAATGCGCTGGAATCACTGCGTCAGATAACCGGCGTTTTCTATCCTCAGTTAGCTTCACTGAATATTGCGACCTTCACCACTCAGCGCCCGGAACCGGTAAACAGTCTGCTTAAAGAGGCGGAAAGCCGCAACCTGAGCCTGCTGTCAGCCCGTCTTTCGCAG
Organism: Rouxiella sp. S1S-2; assembly: GCF_009208105.1. NCBI lineage: Bacteria > Pseudomonadati > Pseudomonadota > Gammaproteobacteria > Enterobacterales > Yersiniaceae > Rouxiella > Rouxiella sp. S1S-2. Next base: position 877,882 of record NZ_WFKL01000001.1, on the reverse strand, counting down.
GACCTGGCGCGTGAAGAAATTCGCTACTATCAGGACGGCCACATGCCTACGCTGGATCTGACCGCATCAACCGGGATCAGCAACACCAAGTATAACGGTTCGCGCACTGGCGAAGGCAGCAGCTATCAGGACAGTGATGCAGGGCAGAATAAAGTCGGTCTGAGCCTGACTATTCCCCTCTATAGCGGCGGTTCGGTCAGTTCTCAAGTCAAGCAGGCGCAGTTCAGCTTTGTGAACGCCAGCGAGCAGCTTGAAAGCTCTCATCGCACGGTCGTGCAGACAGTGCGATCGTCTTCCAACAACATTTCGGCTTCAATCGGCAGCATCAACGCTTACAAACAGGCGGTGGTTTCTGCACAAAGCTCTTTAGATGCGATGGAAGCCGGTTATAGAGTGGGGACGCGTACCATTGTTGACGTACTGGACGCCACTACCACGCTGTATAATGCCAAACAGCAGCTCTCCAGCGCACGCTATAATTATCTGATTAATCAGCTTAATGTGAAATCAGCACTGGGTACGCTTAATGAAAACGACCTGCTGGCGCTGAACGGCGCACTGGGCCAACCGGTGGCTACCAGCCCTGAGCAAGTCGCACCTGAAACCCCGCAGCAGAACGCAGCGGCCGACGGTTTAAACAGCTATAACGATAACAGCAATACCAGCGCAGCACCTGCGGCTCCGGTAAAACGCGTTAGCGCGACTCACGAACCGAAGACGGTGAAAAAGAGCGGCAATCCCTTTCAGAACTAATGACTGAAAATATCCCTGCTTTTTAAGAAACAAAAACCGCCCGAAAAAGGCGGTTTTTTTCTTTATATACCTTAAAAACCCCTTTTTCGCCGTCGATTTCACGTCTGAACGTAAAGTCTCGTAACGATTGCCATTCTTGCTTTAATAGTAAGCATCTTTACCTTATTCTTATTCTGTTACAAATGTAACCTACTCTGGGAAAGGGCGAAAAAGCCCGACTATGGGATCAATACAATGAAACGGACACAAAACATCAACCTGGCTACTTTCCGGAAATCCTGGCGTAGCTCGAAAATTACTCCCATTGCTTTTGCTATCAGTGCCGCATTTATGCTCAGCGCCTGCGAGAAAAGCGACGACAACGTTTCGCTTTATCAAAATGCCGACGACTGCTCAAAGGCGAACCCGTCCACCAGCGCACAGTGCGCCAAGGCCTTTAACGACGCCAAGGCTGAAGCGGCTAAAACGGCCCCTAAATATGCCAATCGCGCCGACTGCGTGGCCGAATTCGGTGAATCACAGTGTACCCAGGCACCTGCTCAGGCCGGTATGTCCGCTGAATCTCAGCAGGGCGGCGGCAGCATGTGGATGCCATTAATGGCCGGCTTTATGATGGGACGCATGATGAGCGGCGGCGGTTACGCGCAGCAACCGCTGTTTACCTCAAAAACCGCAGGCAGCCCGGCCAACGGCAAGTTTGTTGACGCTACCGGTAAAAGCTACGGTCCGGCAACCACCGGTCGCAGCATGAACGTGCCGCCTTCAGCCATGGCGCCTAAACCGGCAACCACCTCAACCGTAACCCGCGGCGGATTTGGTGAAAGCGTCGCCAAACAAACCTCAATGCAGCGCAGCGCAGCGTCGTCAACACGTACTCCAATGCGCAGTATGGGTGGCTAAGAATGAAACGCGTAGCTCTGCAAGAACGTCCTAACTGGCGCGAAAAGGCCACGGAATTTGGCTTTAATTTTCACACCATGTACGGCGAACCGTACTGGTGTGAAGACGCCTACTACCAATTCACGCTGGCGCAGATTGAACAAATCGAAGACGCCACCGCAGAGCTGCATCAAATGTGCCTCAAGGTGGTTGAAAGGGTTGTTAAAAGCGATGAGCTGATGGCAAAGTTTCAAATTCCCAAACATTGCTGGGAGTTTGTCAGAGCGTCGTGGCGCACTCAGCAACCCTCACTCTATTCACGGCTGGACCTGGTTTACGACGGCGTGAATCCACCCAAGTTGTTGGAAAACAACGCAGACACGCCGACTTCATTATACGAAGCGGCCTTTTTCCAGTGGCTGTGGCTTGAGGATCAGATTGCGGCTGGCAACCTGCCTGCCGGCGCTGACCAATTCAACAGCATGCAGGAAAAACTGATCGAGCGATTTGCCGAGCTGAAAACTCAGCATGGTTTCTCGCTGCTGCATTTTGCCTGCTGTCAGGACACGGAAGAAGATCGCGGCACCGTTCAATATTTGCAGGACTGCGCGCAGGAGGCCGGACTAGCCAGTGAATTCTTATTTATAGAAGAGATTGGCTTAGGTGAACGCGGCCAGTTCACCGATCCTAAAGATCAGATTATCAGCAATCTGTTCAAGCTTTATCCGTGGGAGTTTATGTTCCGGGAAGTGTTCTCGACCAAGCTCGAAGATGCGGGCGTTCGCTGGCTCGAACCTGCCTGGAAGGCGATTATTTCCAATAAGGCCCTGCTGCCGCTGCTGTGGGAGATGTTCCCGCACCACCCTAACCTGCTCGAGTCCTACTTCGCTGAAGACAATCCTCCGCCGATGGCGAGTTACGTGATAAAACCGCTTTTCTCGCGCGAAGGTGCCAACATCCGCATCATCGAGAACGGCAAAGAAGTCGCCAGCGCCGAAGGCCCTTACGGTAAAGAAGGCATGATCGTACAAGAATATTGTCCAATGCCGCGTTTTAACGACAGTTACACGCTGATTGGCAGTTGGTTGGTCAACGACCAGCCGTGTGGTATTGGCCTGCGTGAAGACCGAGCGTTGATAACCCAAGACCTGTCACGTTTCTACCCGCACAGCATTATTGGCTGATGATCTCAAAGGCCAATTCTGGGCAATAAAAAACGGATAATCGCCAATCTGCGCGATTATCCGTTCTAAAAGTATTAACCCAGCTGTACCGACAGCATACTCAGTGAACTCATCACAATCCCCTGCGTTGGCATGGAGATCGGCTCAATGCCGTCCCACGATCCCAACAGATAAAGCAGCGGAAGATAGTGTTCAGGCGTTGGATTAGATAACGCGCCACCGTCGTGCTGCATAAAGTTAACCAAAGGATGATCCTTAGCCTCACCTTTCCAGGATAGGTTATCGATAACATACTGGTTAAACGAATCGGCCCAAGGATAAGGCTCTGAGTTTCCGTCCCATTTCACCATCCGCAGGTTGTGCACCACGTTTCCGCTGGCGACAATCATCACACCTTCATCACGCAGCGCAGCCAGCTTTTTACCCAGCTCATAATGGTATTCGGCAGGCTTGGTACCGTCGATGCTCAATTGAATCATCGGGATATCCGCCTCGGGATACATCTTGATCAGTACGCCCCAAGAGCCGTGATCGAACCCCCATTCGCTGTCAGCCGTCACCGTCAAGGGTGCCAGAACGTCTTGAACGCGTTTTGCCAATGCCGGAGAGCCTGGCGCAGGATAGCGTTTATCAAACAGCGCCTGCGGGAAGCCCCCAAAGTCGTGAATAGTGCGTGGGTTTTCCATCGCGGTAACGGCGGTCCCACGGGTGTACCAGTGGGCAGAAACAGCAAGAATAGCCTTAGGACGCGGCAGACTCTTACCCAACGCTTCCCAGGCACGAGTATAAATATTATCTTCGAGCACGTTCATCGGGCTACCGTGTCCCAAAAACAGTGCTGGCATACGCAGGGTCGTCATAAAATGTTCCTTATCACTCAAGGTTAAGAGGCAACGCCAGCCAATTTGGCGGGCGTTTGATAAAGTAACGTTACTCTTTTTCATCGCCAGAAACAGCCGGATAACCGTGATGATGATATTCAATAAATTTGAATGGTAGTCTCAAAGAGCGGGACTGTCCTGCGCAAGTGATGAAAAATACACCTTGCTGTGATCGAATTTGATCACCGTATCTTGGTTATTGCGCGGAACGTTCGCCATCATATTGCAGTCGGAATTAATTAATTTATCTTTAATGCCAGTCCACTGTGAAAAAAACGACAAAAAATTAAGCGCACTTCGCGGACGATCAACCGTTTTTCTCTCATGACTGTCTGAGGCGGTAATAAACATAGGCACTCTATAATTTTGCTTAAACTTATCACCATGAATCAATCGAGCATACTGGGTGTCTTTATCAGCAAATTCCAGACCGTGATCGGCAAAATACATATGGACCAACTTTTTCCGCTCGCCTTGGCCATATCAGCAACATCAGCGAGCAGTTTATCTGTCTGAGCAATACTTTCTATATAACAGGAAATTTCTTTTGACTGGCTAAATGTTGAATATTTCTCATTGGTTCTTGAACACGCTCTTGAGTGAGAACCTATTAGATGAATAACAATAAGCTTGACCGGTTTATTTTCACTAATAGCCGAACGGATTTGCGGAAGCACTCTACTGTCTGGGACATATTTATTTTTCTGATACTCTCCTCTTTTAATAAAAATGACACTTTTAGCATTCATTGCGATAACAGAAACAGGAGTCTCCCCCTCGCCGATCATTCCCTGATTAGAGTACCAATAGGTGGAAAATCCCGCCTTATTGGCAAGGGAAACAATATTACTGCTCGAGTCAGGCTGTTCATTTATACGTAAAGTTAAACTGTTCAAAAGGGACATAGCCGTAGAAGACGCGGCAGAAATATAGTTCGTGAAGGTGACCCCTGATGCCGAGCTCATGAAAGGTGTATTTTTTATATTAAAACCATAGGCTTGCATATAGTCACTGCGAACACTTTAGCCAATAACCAAGATATAAAGCTGATAGCCGGCAGAGGTTTTTTGAAACCCCCAGCGATCTGGCAAGCCTATTTGATGCTTGAGGAGTGCACTTTGCTCAACGAACGTAAGATAATTACTGACCGCCTCACTGCTTGCTTTAAGAATCGGTAAACCGTTGCTAAATAAAGGTAATGCCCCCGTCTTCATATAGGCTTTCATTGAGGGAGAGAATAAGTAAATAAGAATATAGAGAATAATCCATCCTCTATACTTTACCTTTCCTATTTTCACATTAAAAATCATTAACGTCAGGACAACACCCATTAACGGCGTCACATAGTAAAACCATGGAATGGCTTTTAAAAACTCCAGACTTTCTGACTTACTGGCATAAAAAATATTAGCGATGGAATTATAATCCGGCGAACCATAGGTTAACGCGATGGGTAGATACGCTGATGAGAAAAACCAATAAAAATAATTAACGACTTATAGCCGCGAGAAGTAAAACTACGCACAATAATCAAAACAAGAAATAGACTTATCGAGTGTATAAGTTTAAAACTGTAGCCAAATGACAGACAAGAAAACACACAAAATAAAAAACTCTTATAATGTTTTGATTTCTTTTTATAAGATAAATAATTTTCAAATTAATACCAATGCAGCAACAAAATGATGCTACAAAGACTAAAGCTTAGCAAGTAAACCTTCTAGAAACTCGTCCTTAAAAACAAACTAATTAATTATTATCAAAGTTAATAATGATTAATAATAGTTGACTTGGCTATTAATAAAATCTAATGACCCTAATGCCCTTATTTAGCGTTGTTTAGGTGTAAAAAAACCGACATAACTTACGTCGGCTTTTTCTTATCACTATCTGAGTAACAATCGCAGATCAGCTTGCCTGCTGAGACTGTACTTGGCGATATGCCACTAAGTCGTCAATGGTGACAACCGGCATGTTATGACCGTTAGCGAAGGCAATGGCTTCAGGTGCATGGGCCATGCTGCCGTCGTCGTTAGTCAGTTCACACAGTACGCCGTAAGGACCAAAACCGGCCAGTCTTACCAAGTCGATTGTCGCTTCGGTGTGACCGCGACGCGTCAATACGCCACCGTCGCGCGCGCGCAGCGGAAACACATGACCGGGACGATTAAGGTCGGAAGGCTTGGCGTCTTTGGCTATCGCTGCGCGAATGGTGGTCAGACGGTCAGACGCCGATACGCCGGTAGTCACGCCTTCAGCCGCTTCGATGGTCACGGTAAATGCGGTTTGATAAGCGCTCGAATTATTCTCGACCATCATAGGAAGTTCAAGATGCTTGCGGTGTTCGTCGGTGATGCACAGGCACACAATGCCACTGCCGTGGCGAATCGTCAGCGCCATTTGTTCAACCGTCATGGTTTCTGCCGCGAAGATCATATCACCTTCATTTTCGCGGTTTTCGTCGTCCAGCACCATGACACCCTGGCCGTTGCGCAGCGCGGCAAGCGCACGTTCAACGCGTTCTGTCGGGGTACCGAATTCGGAAAGTAGAGTCTGATTCATGGTAAAATAACCTCATTAACACTATGAAAAATAAATGGATTACCAGAATCAGGGCGTCTTGCGGAGTTAGCATGGCCGTGCACATAGCAGGCTATCGCTATAAAATAACGTTGCGGGCATTCACGCCCGATCATTTCGTTACTCTCTCCCATCCGGACTATAACCGTCGGCCCCGGAATTACACCGGATCTGCTGACCTTAGGCTTCCATTATTTGGAAACATAAGCGCTCGCGGGCTTCCACGATGATGAAAGAGTGTTTCATCAAGTTGTTCTGTGGTTTACCGCCGGTGGGGACTTGCACCCCGCCCTGAGAATAAGCAAGGCAACTATAGCGCCAAAAAAAGGCCTGAGCAATGCGCCCAATGAGCAATTGGAGCTGTATTAAGCGCGATTAAAGCTGTCGTCAAAGGTTTATAGAATAGCATTCTGGCATTACACTAGTAGAACGCCACTTTTCTGAAACAGGTTAACGACTATGATCGACACTAAAAAAATTGAACAAATTGCTCGTCAGGTGCATGAAGCCATGCCGAAAGGGATCCGTGAGTTTGGGGAAGACACAGAAAAGAAAGTGCGCCAGGTTCTTCAGGCTCAATTCGGCCGTATGGATTTAGTTAATCGTGAAGAGTTTGACGTGCAGACCCAAGTATTGCTGCGCACGCGTGAGAAGCTCACGCTGCTGGAACAGCGACTGGCAGACATTGAAAGCAAACTGGCTACGGCTAACAGCGCACCCGCTTCCGCCTCTGCTGCATCAGTTGCGACCGCGCCCGCTTCAGCACCGAAAGCTGACAAACCGCAGGAATAAACATTCCCTGATGGTTCATAGAGTACAAAAAGTAAAAGGCCCGCATATGCAGGCCTTTTCTGTTTATAACGCGCCGAACCGCCGCGTCACTGCTGCAGGATTACTCCTGCGATTTGATCTGATTAATTATTTTGGTGGTCGATAGTCCATCTTCAAAATTCAACACTTTGACTTCACCACCGTTAGCCCACACTTCATCGCATCCGGCAATCTGGTGCGGCTGATAGTCACCGCCTTTAACCAGCAGGTCTGGCAAAATACCGGCAATCAGGCGACGCGGGGTATCTTCTTCGAAATCAACCACCCAATCCACGGCACCTAACGCAGCCAAAACAATCATTCGTTGCGACAGTGGATTCACCGGACGAGTCTCACCTTTCAGGCGCTTGGTTGAGGCATCGCTGTTCACTGCCACAATGAGCCTGTCGCCCAGTTTGCGCGCATTCGCCAGATAAGAGACGTGTCCGGCATGCAAAATATCAAAAATGCCGTTAGTCATGACCACTTTCTCACCGCGTTGACGCGCCCGCGCTACGGCAGCTTTCAGCTCTGCTTCCGTCATCACGCCAAAGCCCGTATCAGAGCGACCATGCACGGCGTTTTCAAGCTCAACGGAAGAAACAGTCGAGGTGCCGAGCTTGGCAACCACCACGCCCGCGGCGGCGTTTGCCAGGAAGCAGGCATCTTCCAGGCTGTTGCCCGCGGCCAGCACGGTGGCCAACACGCCAATTACCGTGTCACCGGCACCGGTCACATCGAACACTTCCTGCGCCTGCGTCGGCAGATGCAGCGGCGCTTTGCCCGGCTGTAGCAGCGTCATACCCTGCTCGGAACGCGTGACCAACAGCGCTGAAAGCTCAAAATCAGCAATCAACTGCATGCCTTTTTCTACCAATTGCGCTTCATCTTTACACGGGCCGACGACGGCTTCGAACTCAGAAAGATTAGGCGTCAGCAGTGTTGCACCACGATAAGGCTCAAAATCAGCCCCTTTTGGATCGATAAGCACCGGCACGCCGGCCTCTTTAGCCAGCGCAATCATCGCCCGCACGTCTTTCAATGCACCTTTGGCATAGTCAGACAGCACCAGAGCACCGGTGTGCGGCAGAGCTTGCCTGATTTTTTCCAACATCGGCTGCAGATCAATCCCCTCAAAACCTTCTTCAAAGTCGAGACGGATAAGCTGCTGATTGCGCGAGAGAACGCGCAGTTTAGTAATCGTCGGATGTGTAGGCACCGCCAGAAAATCACAGCTGACGTTTACTTCGCTCAAACGTTCACTTAAGGCACGAGCCGCATCGTCAACGCCGGTCAGGCCAATCAGCCGAGAACGCGCACCGAGAGAGGCAATGTTCATCGCCACGTTTGCCGCACCGCCCGGCCGCTCTTCAATCGTATTCACCTTAACAACCGGCACCGGCGCTTCCGGTGATATGCGGCTAGTTGGGCCATACCAGTAGCGGTCAAGCATTACGTCACCGACCACCAGAACGCCGGCACGGTGAAACTCAGGCAAAGTCACTTTCATCCCACACTCCAATTACTTTGGATATAAACTTGGAAAACAGGCTATCTGAACAAATCGTAGCCAAAAAAAGAGTTAGTTGGTCGCTAAATCGTGTTGTCATCCCGAAAACAATGCGCGCGATAATATCACAAGCGAAAAAGGTTGGGGCTAAAACCCATTTAGCCCAGCCATCGCTGCCAGCTTGCCTTAATATGTTCGCGCTCGGTGACAAACATATCGACCGCAACTTTCCCATTATGTTCCTGTAATGCCAGATGATGAATCTCATCGCGCAGCGTGACATAGGCATGCGTGAGCTGCACGGCTTCGTCCTGCGACATGATTTGATATTTCGCCATCAGCTCGAAAATGCGCACATTATCGGACCAGCGGGTTAAATCTGGCTCACTGCTGGCGTAACGCAGGACCAGGTATTGAGCGATAAATTCTATATCGGTAATGCCACCAGGATCGGCTTTGAGATCAAACACCTCGCCTTTTTTGGTCGCCAGATGGGCCACCATCTTTTCACGCATTTCACGCACTTCTTTTTTCAACACTTCGCCATCGCGCGGCTTGCAGAGTATTTCACGGCGAATACCGTTGATCTGCAGAGTCATTTCAGGACTGCCGTAGACTACGCGCGCGCGCACCAGTGCCTGATGCTCCCAGGTCCAGGCGCTCTCCTGCTGATAATCCCTGAAAGCGGCAATGGTGCTTACCAGCATGCCGGACGCGCCGGACGGCCGCAGGCGATCGTCAACCTCATACAGAATACCTGAAGCGGTGCGGGTGCTGAAAAGATGCATAATCCGCTGGGCAAGACGCAGATAAAACTGACGTCCGTCGATGCTGCGCGGGCCGTCGGTCACCACGTCCATCGGACAGTCGTGAAGGAAAACCAAATCCATATCGGAGCTGTAGCCCAGCTCCCAACCGCCCAACTTGCCGTAACCAATAACCGCAAAACCGCGCCCAGCCTGATGCTGCAAGTGTGACGGCTGACCGTAGCGCGTTAGCATATGGTCCCACGCTTGCTGGATCACCGCCGTCAAAATCGCTTCGGCGAGGTAGGTCAGATGATCGCTGACTTTCATCACCGGTAGCACGCCGGCAATATCACCCGCCGCGATGCGCAGCTGCTGCGCCTGTTTAAACTGACGCAGCGCCTCAATTTGCTGCTCTTCGTCGTCGGACGGCACGCGCAGCAAATACTGGCGCAGCTCATCGGGATAGGACTCCGGCGCAATTGGCTGATACAACGTGTTCGGGTCGAGCAGTTCATCGAGCAATATCGGGTGACGCGCCAGCTGGTTGGCAACCATCGGCGAGGCGGCACAGAGGCGAATAAGCTGTTTCAGTGCCCCCGGATATTCAACCAGCAGCTCGATATAGGTGGTTCGTGTGACGATATTGAGCAGCAAGAGTGTCAACCTTTGCAGCAGAGTATCGGCCGTTTTGTAAGTACATACTTTCGCCAAAATCCTTGGCATCAGCTGGTCGAGCTGATCACGCCCGCGTGGACCAATGGTGCGTTTATCAACATCCTGTCGAAAGTCATTGATGGTGCGCAGCAGGTTGGCACGCGCCGATTCAGAAAGTTGCTCTGCCAATGGCTGCAGGTCACTGTCGTCGAGTTGGTCGGTCCACAGGCTGTTAAACGGCTCCTGCTGCGGGTCATCTCCCGCATCGGGCGTATCGTCGCCAATCAGCTCGTCAAACACAGCGCGTACCGCCAGCATGTGTTCGGTAACGTTTTGATTCAGCGCATCCCAATGGGTGTAGTTCATTCCCCAGGCCAGCCTTGCGCGGTTGAGGTCGTCAGTGGGCAGCGTTTGCGTTTGCTCATCGGCAATGGCCTGCAATAGATTTTCCAGACGACGCAAAAAAAGATAACTGTCAGTCAGTTGGCGAACCTGCGTCTCTGGCAGTAAATTCAGCGCCTCTACTGCCTGCAGGGTCGGTAACAGCGCGCGCTGCTGCAGGGAAGGCTCACGACCGCCGCGGATCAGCTGAAATACTTGCACAATAAACTCAATCTCGCGGATACCGCCGGCGCCGAGCTTGATGTTGTCTTTCAAACCACGGCGGCGAACCTCACGGGCAATCATGCCTTTCATGTTGCGCAGGGACTGAATCACGCTGAAGTCGATATAGCGACGGAAAACGAACGGCTTCAGCATCTTGCGTATTTCCTGACTGCTGGCGTCTTCTGCGCCGCCCATCAGTTTCGCTTTGACCATGGCATAGCGTTCCCAGTCGCGGCCCTGCTCCTGATAATAATCTTCTAACGCTGAAAAACTCATCACCAGCGGACCACTGTCGCCAAAAGGCCGCAGACGCATATCAACGCGATACACAAAGCCGTCGATAGTCGGCTGATCCAGCGCTTTAATCAGACGTTGGCCGAGACGAATAAAGAACTGCGCGTTTTCAAGCTGACGCCGTCCGCCCTGAGTCTGGCCGTTTTCCGGGTAAGAAAAAATCAGATCGATATCAGAAGAAAAATTGAGTTCGCCGCCACCCAGCTTGCCCATGCCAAGTATCAACAGCCGCTGCGGGTCGCCTGCGGCATTAACCGGCGTGCCCCATTCACGACAGCAGGTGTCGTACAGCCAGTCGCGCGCGGCGACAATCAGCGTTTCTGCCAATACGCTCAGCTGTTGCAGCGTTTGTTCACAACTGCTGGTTTGCATCGCCTGAGACCAGCTGATGCGCAGCATTTTTTCCTTGCGGAACAGGCGCAGCGCCTTCATCAGCCCGGCTTCGTCATGAACCTGCGCCAGGGACGTCGCCAGCTCTGATGCATAATGTTGCCACTCATCCACTCGAGGCGGGTTGGCAGCCATCTCCTGCCACCACTGCGGATGAACAATAAAGTTCTCACTGATAAAATCGCTGCTGGCCAGCACGCGCAGCGCGCCTTCGGTCAGTTCAGGCACATCGGTGAGCTGCTGTTGTTCGAGGCTTTGTTTAAAACGCAGATGCAGCTTTTCGGCCTGAGCTTCAAGCAGCGGGGTGAGAGGCAACATTCTTCGGGTTCCTTTCATCATGTCGGCCTGACGAGGCGTCAGGCCGGGCTGTCAATTAACGAGGTTGTCCGTTTAACCAAAATGCTGGCTGCATCAAAGCATGCTGGCGCGCTGAGTCTTCCCAAGCGTGCTGCTGCTGCACAATGGCCTGCTGGAGTTCGGTCCAGACTGTAATATAAGCCATTGATTCCTCGAAAGGATAGGCGCCTGAAAGCAAATGGAAAGAGATGATTTGGCGTTTGAGGCGCGCCAGTTGGTCACGAAAACCCTCTTCCGTCAGCGATTGTGCAAATGCGTCTTTCAATTCGGCGGCGGTGCGCCCAAGCATGACATCGCAAAAACGCTTGAAGGAGCCGTCGAGTTTCTTCTGCGATTTATCATCTATGAACGGTTTCCAGGCTTCGTTTGCCAGCCATGAAGTGAGTGCTAACTTACATTCAAGATAACGGGCACTCAGGCAGACTTCCTGCGCATCAAGCCCTTTTTGATCGAGCTTTTCGGCTAATTCGGTCAACATTGCGCGAAGCTCGGTGGAGGCTTTACGCGGAATTAATCCGCCGTAGATAACCAGCGTCTGACGTACGGCCTCAACGCCCTGCAGCACGTTGATACGCACCGCTTTATCACCCCGAACCCACAGCTCTTCATGATACTGCCAATGGGCAAGAGAAAGCTCCAGCATACCGCTAAGTGCTTGTTCAACCGTTGCTTTCGGCGCAGCGTGGAATATTTTTAAGGGGCGAGGCTCACGCAAAACGTTGCCCTGAGCCAAGTGATAACCGCGCGCTGCCTTGCTCAAACCGCCGAGACGCAGCCCGCCATTTTTACCCAGCAGCGCAGCCAACGCCAGCAGATCGGCGGTGTTGCCTTCTTTAATTTCCAGCTCAATTTCGGACAGCGGTTCAGAAAGCTCACCGGCGGTCACATTGCCCTGGTCCAGGCCAAGTTCAATCTGGCTTTGCTGGTAAGTGATTACCCACTTCTCGCGAACGAAATCGGTACGAAATAGCGGTGCCAACTCGGCCTGTAGCGCGCTCACGTCACAGCCCTGCGGCCAGATATCGGCCGGGAACAGGCTCAGGTCCAGCTCGGGCTTGGCGATGCTGACGTTATACTCAGGGCGCTGGTGCAGACCCGCCACCACTTTACCGGCAGTTTTAATGGTCATCTCATAGCTGTCGTCGAAACCACGAATGCGCAGACCCATGTCCAACTTACGCAGGCGGTTATCCGCCGTCTCGTAATAAATGTTGGTGAGTTTCTGTGGCGCAGAATGTGTGGGGGTAAACGCCGCCAGCTGCTCAGGAAGTTCGGCAATGGCCGCTGGGCTGGCAATAAATTTTAATTCGATTTCTAGGGTCATAAGTCTTTGCACCGCATCTTGGCTGATAAGAACGTCTTGAATGATAAAAAATGTTTTGCCAATTCTAACACACACGCCTCGCGCGAGCCGCATGTCGTGGGATTGTAAGATAGTTCCCATTCAGGTTTATGCGTTGCGTCGTCACACTGTTGCACTTACTATCGTTCAACATTTATGTCTATCGCCATATAGGGTACCGAATACCGGCCCGCAAACTACGAAGAATGAACAATAATGAATAAATTACGCCTTTTAGGTTTCGCTTTACTCACTTTAGGCATCACCTGTGGCGCTCACGCCGATGAGAAACGCTACATTTCCGACGATTTGATCACCTACATTCACAGTGGTCCAGGTAATCAGTTTCGCATCGTTGGCACCCTGAATTCAGGTGATGAAGTTACATTAAAAAGCGTCAATAACACCACTAACTACGGTGAAGTCGTTGATGCTAAAGGCCGTAACGCCTGGATCCCACTCGACCAGTTGAGCACCTCGCCTAGCCTGCGCACGCAGGTTCCTAACTTGCAACAGCAGGTTAAAACGCTGACTGACAAACTGACCAATATTGATAATAGCTGGAATCAGCGCACCGCCGAGATGCAGCAAAAAGTCTCTTCGAGTGATGGCATTATCAACGGCCTGAAGAAAGAGAATCAGGACCTTAAAAATCAGCTTATTGTCGCACAAAAGAAAGTTAGCGCGGTCAACGTTCAGCTTGATGACAAGCAAAGAACCATTATTCTTCAGTGGTTTATGTACGGTGGTGGCGTGGCAGGTATTGGTCTAATCCTCGGTCTGGTGCTTCCGCATCTTGTGCCTCGCCGCAAGAAGAAAGATCGCTGGATGAGCTGAGTTTTTACTCGCATCATTGAGACTGAGTGAATGAAAAGGCACCGAGCGTGCCTTTTCGTGTTGCTGGTGCATAGCGCATTAGTCAGAAATTCCATTAACAAATTTGCTACAATGAAAGCCTGAAGCGCTTTTTATTTTGGTCATATTTCCAAGGAGTTAGCCCGTGAAAATCTATCTGGTCGGCGGTGCCGTCCGCGACAGGCTGTTAAACCTTGCCGTCAGTGAGCAGGATTGGGTGGTGGTCGGATCTACCCCTGAGACTATGCTCGAGCTTGGCTATCAACAGGTTGGCAAAGATTTTCCGGTTTTTCTGCACCCCGTTAGCCGCGAGGAATACGCCCTCGCCCGCACCGAACGCAAATCAGGCGCAGGCTATAACGGCTTCATCTGCTACTCCTCCCCAGATGTAACGCTGGAGCAGGACCTGATGCGCCGTGATTTAACCATTAATGCGATTGCCCGCAGCGCCGACGGCGAGCTTGTCGACCCTTACAAGGGTCAGGGTGATATTGAAGCCCGCGTTTTACGCCACGTTTCCGACGCCTTTGGTGAAGATCCACTGCGCGTGCTACGCCTTGCCCGCTTCGCCGCACGCTTCGCCCATTTAGGTTTCACTATCGCCCCCGAAACGCAGCAGCTAATTACGCAAATGGCCGCCAGCGGTGAACTTAAAGCTTTAACGCCTGAAAGAGTGTGGAAAGAGACGGAGAAGGCGCTGCAAACGCAGGATCCGCAAGTTTATTTCCAGGTATTGCGCGACTGCAATGCACTGAAAGTGCTTTTCCCAGAAGTTGATGCACTATTTGGCGTGCCGGCTCCGGCTAAATGGCATCCTGAAATTGACACCGGCATTCATACCTTGATGACGCTTAAGATTGCCGCCGAGCTTAGTCAGGATGTCGATATACGCTTTTCGGCGCTGTGCCACGATCTGGGAAAAGGGCTAACGCCGCCTGAACACTGGCCAAGCCATCACGGCCACGGTCCTGCCGGGGTCAAGCTGGTTAAGCGACTTTGTGAACGGCTGCGCGTGCCGACCGCCATTCGTGATTTGGCCGTACTGGTTGCCGAGTTTCATGACCTTATTCATACGGTTGAACGACTTCGCCCTGAAACGCTGCTCAAGCTTTTCGACAGCATTGACGTCTGGCGTAAACCGCAGCGCCTTGAGCAGATGATCCTCACCAGTGAGGCAGACGCACGCGGCAGAACCGGATTCGAACGCAATCCTTATCCACAGGGCGATTATCTACGTGCGGCCTTTGCTGCCGCCAATGACGTGTCTGTTAAAGACGTCGTGGCGCTAGGATTACAGGGCATGGCAATACGTGAAGAGTTGGGCAAGCAGCGCATCGCTGCCATCGCACAATGGCGCGCAACGCAGAGCATAATGCCCCATTAAACGACTCAACGTCATTTCAAGAAAAGAGCGTTCTGCCAACAAAAAACCCGCCGAAGCGGGTTTTTTACTGTTTATTGCACTTATATTGCCGAACTAACTGATGAATACCCAGTAAACCAGCGCAGCCACCACGAAACGATAAATCGCGAAAGGAACAAACGAAATACGTTTAATGAGCGACAGGAAGGTTTTAATCGCAATCAGCGCCACAATAAAGGCGGTCACGAAGCCCACGGCAAACATCGGCAAATCTGACCAGCTCAGGATGGAGTGGTTCTTATAAAGATCGAGCGTACTGGCGCCTAACATCATCGGAACGGCAAGCAGGAACGAATATTCCGAAGCCGCGTAACGACTGACGCCCATCAGCAAACCGCCACCAATCGTTGCGCCAGAACGCGAGAAACCAGGCCACAGCGCCAGACATTGGAAACAGCCAATCATAAAGGCCTGCAGGTATGTAATATCATCAATACCCACTGCTTTAGGAAACTTTGGCTTTACCCATTCAGCAACCAGAATATATATACCGCCAACCACCAGCGCATACATGACATATTTAGGTTCAAACAGCGCTTTAATGTTGTGGCTGAACAGTAAACCGATCACGACGGCAGGGATCATACCAAGGAGAATATGCAGCAGAGTAAGGTGACCTTTACCCACGCCTTCGTGCTCGACTTTCTTGCCAAAATGTATGCCAATCAGGCCGAAAAGACGGCGCCAGAATACCACCACGACGGCCAAAATTGAACCTAACTGTATGATAACCTCAAAAACTTTTGATTTATCATCGGTAAAGCCCATTAAATGACCGGCGATGATTAAATGTCCGGTCGATGACACCGGCAAGAATTCCGTCAAGCCCTCAACGATACCTAAAATCAGCGCGATTAATAGCTGATGACCTTCAGTTACCATAATTTCCCTGCCCTAAATAGAGTGTTCACTTAACAGCGCAATATGCTCTAACGTCTTAAGGCAAAATTAAGATTTTGCCTACTTTCACCCAATACCACTCTCCCAGAGTAATAGTAGTAATGCGTTATTATGACAACAGTTTTTCAATTTATACGTTATAAGGGCTAATTTAAATGAAAATTTATTTAATAAACTTTCCACGCTCGATAATGACACCCACGTTAGCCGCGTGTGCAATGGCGCCAGGCTTGCTAAGTTTAATTTTCACCCACGGCGTATTGAAACGCGCCATGAGTAAACTGGCCACTTCTTCCGCCACACGTTCGACCAGCGCAAAGCTTTGCGACGTGACGTGTTCGATAACTGCATCGCTGACGTCGGCGTAGCTTAAACAGTCATTAACGTCATCGCTTTTGGCTGACTTTTGATTGTCCCAGGCAAGTTCGATATCAAACACCAGCTTCTGCTGAATTGTTTGTTCCCACTCAAAAGCGCCTATGGTGGTGATTACATTTAGTTGCTCAATAAATACGATATCCATCACGCGTTCTCCTGTTTTTGGCCTTGCTGGATACCACTTCCAGCTGAAAGTGCGTATTATCCATAGAAGTAGTGATTTAAACGACCTCTAATAGACGGAATTGCTTTTATGAGTGCAACCGCGCTTGGAATGATTATTTTCGCCTACCTATGCGGCTCGATTTCCAGTGCTATTCTGGTTTGCCGCCTGGCGAGACTCCCTGACCCACGAACCCAAGGTTCTGGTAATCCGGGTGCCACCAACGTGCTGAGGATCGGCGGTAAAGCCGCTGCGGCCACGGTGCTCATTTTCGACGTGCTGAAAGGCATGTTGCCGGTATGGGTGGCCTACAAATTTAACGTGACACCGATGTATTTGGGACTGACGGCCATTGCGGCCTGCGTCGGCCACATCTATCCGGTGTTCTTCCGCTTTAAGGGCGGCAAGGGCGTGGCGACGGCGTTGGGCGCGATTGCGCCGATCGGCTGGGATCTTACTGGATTAATGACCGGCACTTGGTTACTCACCGTATTGCTCAGTGGCTACTCGTCATTGGGTGCTATTGTCAGTGCGCTGATTGCGCCCTTTTATGTCTGGTGGTTTAAACCGCAGTTCACTTTCCCGGTAGCGATGCTCTCCTGCCTTATTCTTTTGCGCCACCACGACAATATTCAGCGGCTGTGGCGAGGTCAGGAAACCAAAATCTGGACGCGACTCAAGCAGAAGAAAGCCGCCCGAAAAGCCGCTGAAGCCGCGAAGAACAACAAATAGCAGGCATAAAAAAACGACCTTTTAAGGTCGTTTTTTTTATTTCTAGCGCTTTATCATTAGCCTGCGTGAGGCACTCAATTAAACGGGTGCAAGCTCATCCAAAGGCCAACGCGGCCTAACGGAAATACTTAAGTCGGCGTTCGCACTGGTTTTCAAGCGCACCATGCCCGCATAGGCAATCATCGCGCCGTTATCGGTACAGAATTCTGGACGCGCATAGAACACTTCACCGCCGCGTTTTTCCATCACTTCAGCCAATTTGCTGCGCAACGTCCGGTTTGCACTGACGCCGCCGGCCATGACCAGACGTTTGAATCCGGTATGATCCAGCGCGCGTCTGCACTTGATTGCCAGCGTATCAACCACGGCATCTTCAAACGCGCGGGCGATATCGGCGTGCGTTTGTGCGTCACTTTCATTGCCACGAATAGTGTTGGCGGCAAACGTTTTTAATCCTGAGAAACTGAAATCAAGGCCGGGACGGTCGGTCATTGGGCGTGGGAAAGTAAAACGCCCCGCGACGCCCTGTTGCGCCATTTTCGACAGCAGCGGTCCTCCTGGGTAGTCAAGACCCAGAAGTTTTGCTGTTTTATCAAAGGCCTCACCGGCGGCGTCGTCAACCGATTCGCCGAGCAGCGTGTATTCACCGATGCCGGTCACGCTGATAAGCTGCGTGTGCCCACCGGAGACCAGCAGCGCCACAAAGGGGAATTCCGGCGGATTATCTTCAAGCATCGGGGCTAAAAGATGCCCTTCCATATGATGAACGGCAACGGCCGGAACGTTCCAGGCAAACGCCAGCGATCGCCCGATGGTTGCACCGACCAGCAGCGCGCCGACCAGTCCAGGACCGGCGGTATAAGCCACGCCATCGATGTCCTGTGCCGTTAGATTTGCCTCTTTCAGTGCTTCCTGAATAAGCGGCAGCGTTTTACGCACGTGGTCACGTGACGCCAGTTCAGGCACAACGCCGCCGTAGTCAGCATGCAGTTTTACCTGACTATACAGTTGATTAGCTAACAACCCGTTTTCAGAGTCGTAAATTGCAATCCCGGTTTCATCACAGGACGTTTCTATACCCAGTACTCGCATTACTCTTTCCATCATGTTTTCGCGCTAACTCGCGGCGCGTAGTCTAGCATACAACCTCGCGGCGGTATTGCTTCCTCACGGCCAAAGCGCGGAGTTAATGAGCACAAACGCCAGCTTTTTGTGCAAATCAGTGATTAATGTCGAGCAATTCGAATTGATTGGTATATAATCGCCGGCCGACGCAAAAGCGAGCGCACAGTCCATCATTGAAAGGATTGTAATGCGCCTGTTTCAATTTGCCATTGGGCTTTACAAGGCTAGGCAAATTGGAGTAAAATTCCGCACCATTTTGAAATGAGCTGGCACCACGCTAGCGAACAAACCGATTTTATCGAGGTGAGAGGCACATGCCTGTAATTAAAGTACGTGAAAACGAGCCGTTCGACGTAGCTCTGCGTCGCTTCAAGCGTTCCTGCGAAAAAGCAGGTGTTTTGGCCGAAGTTCGTCGTCGCGAATTCTATGAAAAACCGACTACCGAACGTAAACGCGCTAAAGCATCTGCAGTAAAACGCCACGCCAAGAAACTGGCTCGCGAAAACGCACGTCGCACTCGTCTGTATTAATTCTTCGGGGGCAACCCCACCCGCGTGATACTGTTTTTCTAAAACGCGCAGACCGAGTAGTTGCATACGAAGGCCGTGCTTTCCGAAAGGAATGCGCGGCTTGTTCTCGTTTATAGGCTATATCCAAAAGATTTCGTGATGCGGCAAGGCGGCAACCGAACGAACGCCCGAAAGCTTACCTCGGTAAGTGACAGGGTTGAGTGGGGAGAGCCAACGCAGCAGCAGTGCGAAAGATGAAGGGTAAGTGAGTAAGGGGCTTATGGCTGGGAGAATTCCGCGCGTATTTATCAATGACTTGCTGGCTCGCACCGACATCGTCGACTTAATCGATGCTCGTGTGAAGTTAAAAAAGCAAGGCAAGAATTATCACGCGTGCTGCCCATTTCACCATGAGAAAACACCCTCATTCACCGTAAACAGCGATAAGCAGTTTTATCATTGTTTCGGCTGTGGAGCACACGGCAACGCCGTCGACTTCCTGATGAACTACGACAGACTCGAATTTGTCGAATGCATCGAGGAACTGGCTACCATGCAAGGTTTGGAAGTGCCGTATGAAGCTGGCACCGGCCCGACCCCTATGGAACGCCACCAGCGTCAAAGTCTTTACCAGCTAATGGAACCGCTCAGCGAGTTCTACAAGCAGTCACTTAAGCAGCCTGCCGGTGCACCCGCTCGCGAGTATCTGACGCAGCGCGGTTTAAGCGACGACGTTATCAACCATTTTGCCATTGGTTTCGCCCCTGCGGGCTGGGACAACGCGTTAAAACGCTTTGGCAAAACCGCCGACGACAGAACGTCTCTGACCGACGCGGGTATGTTGATTACTAACGAACAAGGACGCAGTTACGACCGTTTTCGCGAACGTGTCATGTTCCCTATCCGCGATAAACGCGGCCGGGTTATTGCGTTTGGTGGACGAGTATTGGGCGACGCACTCCCCAAGTATCTCAACTCCCCGGAAACAGAAATTTTCCATAAAGGCCGTCAACTGTATGGCCTTTATGAAGCACAGGTGAATCACCCAACACCCGCCCGACTTCTGGTGGTTGAAGGCTATATGGACGTCGTCGCGCTGGCGCAGTTCGGCATTGATTATGCCGTCGCCTCGCTGGGAACCTCGACCACGGCTGAACATATTCAGCTGTTGTTCCGCGCGACCGACACCGTGATTTGCTGCTATGACGGCGACCGTGCAGGACGAGAAGCAGCCTGGCGTGCGCTCGAAACTGCACTGCCCTATTTGCAGGACGGCCGACAGCTGCGGTTTATGTTTTTACCCGACGGCGAAGACCCTGACACATTGGTGCGTAAAGAAGGCAAGCAGGCGTTTGAACAACGTATGGAAGAGGCGCATTCAATCTCGACTTTTCTGTTTGATACACTGATGCCGCAGGTAGATTTGAGCAGTCCCGAAGGGCGAACCAAACTGAGTATGCTCGCACTGCCGCTGGTGAGCCAGGTGCCAGGCGAGACGCTGCGACTGTATTTACGCCAGCAGTTAGGTAACAAACTCGGAATTTTAGACGATAGCCAGTTAGAAAAACTGATGCCGAAGCCGGCGGAGAGTGTAAATAGCTACCAGGCTCCCCAGCTAAAACGCACAACCATGCGTATACTGATAGGGTTACTGGTACAAAATCCACAACTGGCTACACTTATACCCTCGTTGCAAGGTTTAGAGCAATCGAAACTTCCGGGTCTGGACCTGCTGAAAGAGCTGGCAGACATCTGCAACGCCCAGCCAGGCTTGAAAACCGGACAGTTGCTAGAGATGTATCGAGATAATAAATTCGGCCCACAGCTTGAAATATTGGCAATGTGGGACGATATAGCAGATAGGGACATTGCAGAAAAAACATTCCTGGACGCGCTGGACCATTTATTTGACTCGGCATTGGTGCAAAGACTGGAAACATTGATTGCCCGCTCACGAACCGACGGCTTGAGTGCCGAAGAGCGGGAAGAGGTCAAGGCCATTACCGAAGCGCGCAGAAAACGTTAAAGCAGTTGTACGACTAAATTTTCCTGATGCCTCCGTCGTGATAAATGGATGAGCAAGGACCAAGAACACCAACGGCTTAAGTGCCGATATATAGCGGGATGCTACCCCGCAAAATGCCGCCATAGTGGGCCGCGGCGAAATCAAATACGCCCCAAATGTTATTGTTGGCGGTTTCGCCGACCGACACCAACCCAATACTCTGAAGTGTGGATACCGTCTTATGGAGCAAAACCCGCAGTCACAGCTTAAGCTACTTGTCACCCGTGGTAAGGAGCAAGGCTATTTGACCTTTGCTGAGGTCAATGACCATCTGCCGGAAGATATCGTCGACTCCGACCAGATCGAAGACATCATCCAGATGATCAACGACATGGGCATACAGGTACTTGAAGAAGCGCCTGATGCCGATGACTTGATGCTGGCCGAAAATAGACCTGATACCGACGAAGATGCAGCAGAAGCAGCAGCGCAGGTGCTCTCAAGCGTAGAATCTGAAATCGGCCGTACCACCGACCCTGTACGCATGTATATGCGTGAAATGGGTACCGTAGAACTTCTGACCCGTGAAGGCGAAATCGACATCGCCAAACGTATCGAAGACGGTATCAACCAGGTGCAGTGCTCGGTTGCTGAATACCCAGAAGCTATCACCTATTTGTTAGAGCAATATGACCGTGTTGAAGCAGGCGAAGCTCGCCTGTCAGACTTGATCACCGGTTTCGTTGACCCTAACGCAGAAGAAGATGTTGCACCGACCGCGACTCACGTAGGTTCTGAACTGACTAATGAAGAATTAGACGATTCAGACGACGATGAAGAAGACGACGACGATGCAGAAGACGACAACAGCATCGACCCGGAGCTGGCGCGTCAGAAGTTCACAGAACTGCGTGAACAACATGAAGCCACGCGTTCTGTTATCAAGAAAAACGGTCGTAGCCACAAAAGCTCTGCAGAAGAAATTCTGAAACTGTCTGAAGTTTTCAAACAGTTCCGTCTGGTGCCAAAACAGTTCGATTTCCTGGTTAACAGCATGCGTTCCATGATGGATCGCGTTCGTGCTCAAGAACGTTTGATCATGAAACTGTGCGTTGAACAGTGCAAAATGCCGAAGAAAAACTTCGTTAACCTGTTTGCCGGTAACGAAACCAATCAAACTTGGTTTGATGCGGCACTGGCCATGGCTAAACCATGGTCTGAAAAACTGAAAGAAGTGACTGAAGATGTGCAGCGAGGCCTGTTAAAACTGCGTCAGATCGAAGAAGAAACCGGTCTGACCATCGAGCAGGTTAAAGACATCAACCGTCGCATGTCGATTGGTGAAGCGAAAGCGCGTCGCGCTAAGAAAGAGATGGTGGAAGCCAACTTGCGTCTGGTTATTTCTATCGCCAAGAAATACACCAACCGCGGCTTGCAGTTCCTCGACCTGATTCAGGAAGGTAACATCGGCCTGATGAAAGCCGTTGATAAGTTTGAATATCGCCGTGGCTATAAGTTCTCGACTTATGCAACCTGGTGGATCCGTCAGGCTATCACCCGCTCTATCGCCGACCAGGCGCGTACCATCCGTATCCCGGTACATATGATTGAGACAATCAATAAACTCAACCGTATTTCCCGTCAGATGCTGCAAGAGATGGGCCGTGAACCAACGCCGGAAGAGCTGGCCGAACGCATGCTGATGCCAGAAGACAAGATCCGCAAAGTGCTGAAAATTGCCAAAGAGCCTATCTCCATGGAAACGCCAATCGGCGACGATGAAGATTCGCATCTGGGTGACTTCATCGAGGATACCACCCTCGAGCTGCCGCTGGATTCTGCAACTTCCGAGAGCCTGCGCTCAGCAACGCACGACGTGCTGGCTGGCCTGACTGCACGTGAAGCTAAAGTTCTTCGTATGCGTTTCGGTATCGACATGAACACTGACCACACGCTGGAAGAAGTGGGCAAACAGTTCGACGTTACCCGTGAACGTATTCGTCAGATCGAAGCGAAAGCGTTGCGTAAACTGCGCCACCCGAGCCGCTCAGAAGTTCTGCGTAGCTTCCTCGACGATTAATCTTTCTGATTAACCGCGCGTTGAAAGCAAAAGCCCCGTCTGGATTTTCCGACGGGGCTTTTTTATTGCCATCAATTGCTTAACCAAAACGCCTCAGCGCCCGTTTAGGGCTTCGTGCAACTGTTGATAGCTTTTAACCAGCTCGTCCAACGTCGCGCGGTTAAGGCCGCTAGGATTAGGCAGTACCCAAACCTCGGTGTCACCCAGCGTTATCTCCTGACGCCCCCACGCCACCTTGCGGATGCCAAACGCGCTGCTGAACGCCTGCTTGCCCAATACCGCCAGCGCCCACGGCTGATACTGCATCATTTTGGCCTTCAGCGCCTCACCGCCGTCGCGAAGCTCATTGCGCGCCAGTTCGGTTGCTTCGACGGTCGGGCGTTCAACCAGCATCGTAATCCCGCAGCCGGTATCCAGCAGATGCTGTTCCTCCTCTGGTTTGAGTAAACGATCGGTAAAACCCGCCTGATAAATCACTTTCCAAAAGCGATTATTCGAATTGGCGAAGTGAAAACCATGATGGGCTGTCGACAACCCGGGATTGATGCCGCAGAAAACCACCCGCAGATCGGCGCTGATGATGTCAGTGATCATGTTTAAGCCTTAAGCCGTTTTTAATGTAGCTATCCTAAAAACTCGCAGCAATAACAACAAGCTAAAAGTTGAACATAAAACAGGCATACGGTCGTTTGAGGTGTAGACCTAGGGTGACTAACTACCGTATAATCCTGCACCGCGGCCCCTTAGCTCAGTTGGTTAGAGCACGCGACTCATAATCGCTTGGTCACTGGTTCAAGTCCAGTAGGGGCCACCAAATTTTCCCTGTTAAATCAGGTATCTAAGCCACTTCTAAAGGAGTGGCTTTTTTATTGCCTCGAGACATTGCCTCAAAAGTGTCGCACGAGACAATTTACTCGTACACTAACTAACCAGCTCTTGTCTCAAACAAGACTTCTAACCTCAAATTTTTTAATCTCGCTTGATTAGCAGACGTGGTATCTGAAAATTAGCCCATTCGAGTTGCTTTTTAGTTTCCAAGTGATAAAAGGGAATAAGGATATAAATAGACAAGGAGTCTACATGAGCAGCGTTAATATTATGAATGAAACATTGAGCATTGATCTCGTCAATTCTTCCATAGGAATAATTACCGGAATTATTAGTTTTCTGACAGCTGCATGTGCTTTGTATAAACTATTAAAAAAAAGATTAAATTCGTTTCCAAAATATCAAAGAAAGTTATTCAAAAAAGCTAAAATAAAAACATGGAAGATGTCGTTATTTTCAATAAAAATATCATTAGATGAACTACCAATAATTACTAAGTCGGATAAAGTCCTTTCATCATTACTCATCTGTTTGGCCATAACTGGCATGTCAGTGTCAGGGTATTTTTTATATAAAATATCTTTAATTCCAGAAAACTGGGCTGCATTGACACTCAATTCTTCTAAAGAGGATTTTTTGATAACCTATGGTAAAGCAACATCATTCGACAGAAAACAAGCATGGACTATTGATAACGAAAAATGCCTTAAAATTTCAGCAGCTAACTTCGCCGTGGAGAATAATACATCTAAAAATCTTGCAGAGGTAGTCTGCGAGATGGTTAGTAAGAAAAACCAAAACCCCGAGGTTGAAAAAGCTATAAAAAACACAAAAGATGTTAAGGTGATTTATTTTATTTTTTTTCCCATTCTAAAATTGCAACTTCTTTGGTTAGTTATTAACGCCTATTTGACTTTACTCTATAAAAGAAAACTTCGGGGGGTCATAATAAGTGAATACAATAGATCTTTCCAATATTTAACTTGATAAGATAAACTTTTAGTTTTAATGAAAATAATAATTTAATATTTGCATCAAAAATGAGGCTGTAGGCTATTTGCTCACAGCCTGACTGCATTCGTATTAACTACCTTTGAACATATCAAATATCACACGGGCAAAGCTTTTGTGACAAAGTGCGCCGGGCTCTTGATAGTAATGAGAAAGAGGTTATTCTAAACGCCGACGAACAAGGCTTGGGTAAAACGCTGCAGACGATTTCTTTTTTAAGATGGCTGAAAGAAAACAACGCGGTGAGCACCGATCAAGGCAAAGAGCGCGGGCCAATCCTGATTGTTGCACCCACTTCGTTGCTTGAAAACTGGAATGCAGAGGTTGAGCAACATACGGATTCCGAAGGTTTGGGCCATTTAATGAGACTTTATGGTTCAGCGTCAAGCCAATATAAGGTATTTGACGCCAAAGGTATCGAGACAAAGGATGGAAACGCGCTGCTTGATTTTAAGCAGCTTCATGAAGCTATAGTCGAAGGTAAAGGGCATCGTTTCTGGATGCTGACTACCTATACAACGCTGACAAACTATCAACATTCATTCGCCAAAATCAATTTCTCAGCCGTAGTGTTTGACGAGATTCAGGCACTTAAAAACCCGGTATCACTGCGCGGCTACGCTGGGCGTGCAGTCAACGCTGATTACCGCATAGGGCTAACTGGGACCCCTATAGAAAACGCAACCGCCGATCTATGGGCGGTGATGGACCAACTGGCCCCAGGCTCGCTCGACACCTTACGCAACTTCAAAGAGCATTACGACGAGCCTAATGAATGCAATATGGTTCAACTGCATCAGCGAGTGTTCCACGCGCAAAACGGCCTGCCACCGCTGGCGTTTCGGCGATTAAAAGAGGACGTGGCGAAAGAATTGCCCATCAAGACGCGATACCTCTATCCCCGTTTGATGCCCGAGGGACAGGCCATTGCCTATGAGAATGCCAGGGTTAAACTTTCACAAGGCGGGCCAGGCGCTGCATTAAAAATGCTGCAGCATATTCGCGGCGTTTCCGTTCACCCAGCGATGGAAATGACAGGAGATCATCAAAGCTTCATTGAAGCCTCCCCACGTTTGCAGGCCTGCTTCAATATTCTTCATAGAATCAAGGTCATCGGGAACATTCTTTCGACTGTTTATTGCAAAGCCTCATGTCACTAAAACGCAGTCGTTAAAATAATGCATGTTGTATCTCCCCTGAGGTTGCGGCTATCAACACAGGCATAGAAATGGAAGTCTTATTAATTATTCGCAGCCATAATTAAACTCCCCCACCCCACAACACCCTTCTTACTCTACTCCACAATTAATAATCCCACTCTAATCTGGCCAATATGACTCAGCTTTCACCTTTAATAATTCACGTAAACGCTGCGCCTCTTTCAAAGGAGGATGCCCGAAGAAATGTTTAAACTCCCTGCTGAACTGTGTCGGACTCTCGTAGCCGACTTTTATTGAGGCTTCGGCAGCTGAAACTCCGCCTTTAACCATCAGTAAACGAGCCTGATGAAGGCGAGTCGATTTGAGGTACTGAATTGGGGTCGTGCCGGTAAAGTTTTTGAAGTGCACGAAAAATGCCGGGGTGCTCATACCCGCCTGTTTTGCCAGTGTTTCAACATCCAGACGCTCCTGAAATCGTCCGTGAATGGTGCGTAATGCAACGGCAATTTGCCCAAAATGCCCCTTGCCTGACAAGGCAGCCCGCAGCGTTCCGCCTTGCACATCTAACAGTACGTGATAATAAATTTCTTTTAGTAATCCGGGACCGAGCACCTTAGCGGCAATCTTGTCAGAAGCCGCCTGAATCAGCCTGAATACGGCCTCGCCCAACGATTCATTTAGCGGTGTCGACAGCATAGAGTTCGGCTCTGCTTCAGGAATATCGCACTCCGTTAATTCAAACAATATTTCCGCAATCATCACCAGATCTAATGAGATAGAAAGCGCAAGGAGGGGTTCATTATCACTGGCGACCGTTTGGCTGGTAAAGGGCAATGGCACCGACAGAACCAAATAGTGCTGGGTGTCATAGACAAACTCACGTCCTCCCAAAACGCCTGTTTTTTTGCCCTGAACGACAATAACGATGCAAGGTTCATAAAGCACCGGCGTATGCGGCATCGATTCGTTCACTCTCAAGAGCTTAACTTTGTTCAACCAGGTACGCGTATATCCTTCTTCAGGTGTCAGCGCTATCAAGGTGGAAATGAGTTTTTGCCTGAGCTCATTGCTTAAACCGGACATAGACACCCCTAAGTCATTCAATAATATATTGAGATATTTACACCTATTTTTGACGGAATTATATAGGAATAGGCAATATTTATAAAATTATCGCCATTGTTGCTAAATGACGTTTTCTCTATTCTGGCTGCAACGAACGACAGAAAGGGAGAAGACATTATGAGGCAGTCTAGCAACGCCCTAGGGGTCTGGCTTTTTGCGGGTACAGACAGTGTTCCCGGGCAAGTCATGGCGAAGTACCACACTGCTTTTAAGGGCCGAAAATGAAAGAACTCTCCTTCGGGCTAAACGATAAAGTCGCGATAGTTACCGGCGCTGCCGGTGATATTGGCAAGGCCACTGTGAATCTTTTACTGGAACACGGCGCCAGAATTATCGCTCAGGACATTAATCCAGCGGTAAACATGATGGCGATTCCCGGCCGAGTGATCCCAGTGGTGTGCGATGTGCGTTACGAAAAATCTGCAATCGACACGGTGTCTTTGGCGTGCTCAGCATTTGGTCAGCTTGATATTTTGGTGAATAACGCAGGCAAAACGCTGAACAAGCAGGTTACTGAAACCTCTGTTGATGAGTGGGACAACATTATGTCCATCAATGCCAGGGGCTATTTTTTGCTGTGCCGCGAGGCGCTGAAAGTGATGCAACCACGCCGCGAAGGCGCAATGGTGAATGTGGCATCGATCGTCAGCATTGTGGGAATGAAAACGACAGCGGCATACGCGGCTTCTAAAGGCGCCATTGCTCAGCTGACAAAAGTACTTTCGCTGGAAGCAGGTGAAAACAATATCAGGGTCAACTGCGTTGCCCCAGGGGTTGTTGAGACCAATATTCTGGACGGAATTGTTGAAGACAGCCGCGCAACGCTCGCCAGTTATGGGCATGCGCACCCACTCGGCCGAGTCGCTCAGCCCGAGGAAATCGCTGAAGCTATTGTCTGGCTAGCTTCACCCAAGGCCAGCTTTGTAACCGGTGCCGTTCTGGTTGCAGATGGCGGATACACAGCACAATAATTATCTGGAGTAATAAAATGAACAACTCAAGTATTTTGATTGTAGGGGCAGAAAGAGGTCTCGGTCTTGGTCTGGCAGAATTCTATTTATCTCGGGGATGGGAGGTTTTTGCCACCTATTATCCAGGCTCTGATCTGGCATCCCTGGAAACATTAAGTAAATCTTATCCGGGCCAACTCTCTTCAGCGCCGATTGATGTCACCGACAAAACTCGGATAGAACCGTTTATGAATCAGATTGGCGTGAGAAAGTTTGACGTAATTTTCATGATCGCCGGAATTTTTGGCCCGTTACACCAGTCTGTCTTGCAGGCCACCGATACGGAATTCCAGCAAATTATGATGACCAATTCCTTTGGTCCGGCACGTCTGGCTCGGCATTTGATCCCGACGCTCAGTCCTCAGGGAACGTTGTGCTTTATGACCTCTCACAGGGCCAGCATCGCGGCCAACGATGAGCCGGGAATTGGCCTTGAATTATACCGAGCCAGTAAAGTGGCACTCAACATGCTAGCTCGCTGTATTTATATGGATATTCAAGGTGCAGGCCATACCGTTTTGTCCATTCATCCGGGCTGGGTAGCCACTGCTATGGGTACACTGGATGGTGCAGTAGAAGCCGAGATTGATGTGAAGACCAGTGTAAAAGGCATGGCTGACGTGATAGAACAGCATCGTCACGACAATACTCATCTCTACCTTGATTACGAAAACAAAACCTGGCCTTGGTGACCTGTTTAGCCCGCAGAAAATGATTAAATGCGGGCTAACTCCTTACTGCTTTAAGGGACCCGGACAGGGCAAGTTTTTCCTGTCTGGGCTGCTGGTTGTTTAATTCTGATCCCACCTTCAAGGTGTTCTCATCCTGAGTATCCGGTTTATTATTCTGATCATTATTTATTAGTGAGTTTCTCTCATAAGGCCTATCCGCTCGCAATAGATTATCTATAGCCACAGTGTTGATAATATAGCTCATCTAACTACTGAAAAAACGGACCTCCATGTTCCATTCCCAAGTACTATCCATTAAAACAACGGGACTGCCTTTTATTATCATTCTCAGTGCATTAATGGCAGTAACCTCCTTATCAACCGACATTTATTTACCCGCCATGCCTGTGATGGCGAAAGATCTTCAGGGCGATGCAGAGTTAACGGTCACAGGTTTCTTAATCGGTTTTTGCATTGCGCAACTAATTTGGGGACCACTCAGTGACCATTTTGGTCGACGCTTGCCACTGTTCGTTGGCATAGTGTTGTTCGTTATAGGTTCTGTGGGCTGTGCCTTATCATCAGATATTGTACAAATCGTTTTCTGGCGCGTATTTCAGGCTCTGGGGGCATGCACGGGCCCCATGCTAGCGAGAGCGATGATCCGCGACCTGTATAGCCGTACTCGAGCAGCACACATGCTTTCCACCCTGATGATGGTTATGGCTATTGCGCCCATCGTCGGGCCGCTGCTTGGTGGGCAAATCATTACTGTGACCTCGTGGCATTCTATTTTTTGGCTGCTGGCGATTATTGGTACCTTAATGCTTATTTCTGTCTTCTGGCTGCCCGAGACATTGCCTGAAGAAAAACGCGTTCAGGCATCTTTATCTGGCGCTCTATACAATTATTACCAGTTGCTGACCAACACCAAATTTATGTGTTTTACGCTATGCCTGACATTCTACTATGTCGCTGCCTATGCGTTTATTACCGGGTCCCCTTTTGTCTACATCACCTACTTCGGCGTTGACCCGCAGCATTATGGTTGGTTATTTGCGTTCAATATTGTCGGGGTAATGGCGTTAAGCATCGTTAACCGACGGCTGGTGCATCGTTATCCCCTTGAAGCCTTGCTCAAGTTTGCCATATTCGTCGCCGCCCTTGCTGCCGTCGTCCTTGCTGCTGCTACCGGACTGGGGTTCGGCGGGATTAGCCTGATTGTGGGTGCAGTATTTATCTTCTTTTGCATGAATGGAATTATTTCTGCGACCTCTACGGTTTGTGCATTGGATGCCGCCCCCAATATAGCGGGTTCGGCATCGGCACTAATAGGCGCGCTGCAGTACGGGAGCGGGATTATTTCGTCTTTGTTACTTGCCCTGTTCAGCGATGGAACACCGTGGACAATGGGTTGGATAATGGCCACTTTCACGCTAGCAAGCGCAGTGATAGCGCTGACCATGCAAGCGACAAAAATGGGCAGCGAGCAATCTGCTATCAAAAACTGATAACACAAAGACCAGCTCGGAAATAGCTGAGCATCAGAAATGAGCGGATTTTACTGATAGAGTTTTCAGCGCGATGAACACAGGTTAAAGATTACAACGGCTGCTTAACCAGGAAGCGTTAAGCAGCCCCAGATCGCCATCACATCAGCACTCAACGCCTTCATTTCGCCCTTTCAGCCACAGGCCCAGTTCCTGAACGACGTTGATCACTTTTTCCAGCCTGAGTCCGTCCGGCGTTAAGTTATAAATAACCTTAACCGGGACTTCAGGGAAAACGGTCCGCAGAACAAGCCCTGCCTCTTCTAACGCACGTAAATCCATGGTGAGCATACGCTGTGAAATTGCCGGTATGTCTCTGCGTAATTCGCTAAACCTTTTAGGTTTTTCCAGGAGATAGGAAACGATTAATAATCGCCATCGGCCGCCAATTAAGTTCATCGCCTCTTCAACAGAGCACCCGGAAACAACGCTTTTCATTTTATAAACCCAGTATAATTTATGTACCTACACTACATTAATGTGCCTTCTTCCAAATTTCAACCGACGTTGTTAACCTTCTGGCCTACCTTAACGCTCAGTAAGGAAATACGCATGAAACTTTATTTTTCTCCCGGCAGCTGTTCCCTCTCTCCGCATATTGCCCTTCGCGAAGCGGGATTAGATTTTGAATTAATTCGTGTTGATACCAAGACGCACAAATACGCTAACGGACAGGACTACTACAAAATAAATGAGCTGGGATATGTCCCCGCCCTTCAAATTGAGAATGGCGAAGTATTTCGTGAAGGGGCGACGTTAATACAGTACATCGCCGATCTGGCACCTGAATCCGGCCTGGCGCCGAAGAATGGCACTATTGAACGCTATCGTTTACAAGAGTGGCTAAGCTTTCTCTCTACCGAGATTCATAAAGGGTCGATCCCTCTTTTCTACGGTGCGGGCAATTACTTTGATATTGCGAAAACCAAACTGCTCACTCATTTTAATTGGATCGATAAACAACTTGCGGACAAACAATTTCTGATGGGAAGTCAGTTTACTGTCGCGGATGGCTATCTATTTGCCCTCACGGGTTGGGTTAAAGCCGACTGGATGGCCTCTGTTTATAATCTGGATGCCGACTTAACTGATTTAAAAAATCTGGCGACGTGGTACACGCGCGTTATAAGCCGCCCAACGGTTCAAGAATCTATGAGGGCTGAGTTGCTGCTGTTCTAATACACAAAAATAAACCCACTTAATAGTGGGTTGTCATAAAATAGGCCTGATCAATTCTCGGCAAATTTCGCCAGCGCGTCGCCGTTGAGACGATAGCGGATCCACTCGCTTTGAGGTTGAGCGCCGATGCTAAGATAAAAATCTATCGCTGGCTTATTCCAGTCGAGCACCACCCACTCAAGGCGCCCACACTGGCGTTTAACGGCCAAACAAAGTGTCTCTGATTTCGTTCGGGGTAGTGACGACTTCTTGCGGTGCTTTTTCATAGACTGCCAGTTCAACAATCATGTTGTAAATTGCGTCGGCGTCGGAGGCGCGTGCCTGGCGAATGCTGATATCCATATGTTTACCCTTTTCTCTTCAGATTGATGACGGCAAGCATAAGCGGTACAGTTCAATGAATTAAGTGCAATATGAACGATCCGCTTTTTCATCGCGAAGGCCACCGGATGTCTCCCAGCGTTTATGCCTGTCAGTTGGCACCGGCAATTGCTACGGCGCTCACCTCGCTGAATCAAAACCTTTCGCCAAAGGCAGCGTTTGATCCCGCAGCCAGTGATTGGTTGAAGCAGGCTCTTAAAGGGGTTGCTGCAAAAAATCAAAGCTGACAGAGGGATGCATTTTCTCTCCTTGGTAAAATCATGCAATCTTTTTGATCGATGATGACTCGCCAAGTACTTTATAATGATCGACAGACAGAAAGCCGACTATCAATCTCAGAGAAACGAGGTGCAGACATGCTTGGAAAATGGTTGTTCATCATCGCAGCATCCGCAGCAATTCTGATCTACATAAACTGGGATAAGATATTACCGGCAGTAGAACCCCTGCTTAGATAATAAACTCCATGGGAGAGAACAGCATGAAAGAAGGACCATTAACCGAGAAAGAGCTGGAATGGCTTGAGGACGTGCTGGAGAAGTACGGCAATGACACATCTGTGGTTGACGTCGCCGAGTTGGATGGGTTGCTGACCGCCATCCTCTCCGGCCCACGAATGATCGAACCGAGCGAATGGTTAGTCGCGCTGTGGGGCGGGCCGGAACATATTCCAAAATGGGCGTCTGAGCGTGAGCTTAATCGCTTTATGGAGCTGTCCTTTCAACATATGAATGACATTTCCGACCGGTTGACTGAATATCCGGATCAATTCGAACCCCTTTTTGGCGTTCACGAGATTGATGATGTTGAGTATACAGTTGTAGAAGAGTGGTGTTACGGCTATATGCGGGGATGGTCGCTGGATGACTGGTCAGCACTGCCGGCATCGCTAGAGCCTGCACTGAAGGCCATTGCCCTACACGGAAGTGAAGAAAATGCGCCAGTGCTTGAAGAAATGACTGAGGAAGAAGTCGAGCTCAGTATTGAAAAAATCAAACCTGCGGCTTTGGCGTTGCATGACTACTGGCTAACACAGCGAGTCGATGAGCCTGAAGCGCCGGCCTTAACGCCCGTTATCGCTGCGCCCAAGATTGGCCGCAATGACCCCTGCCCATGTGGCAGTGGGAAAAAATATAAGAGCTGTTGTTTGCAGTAGAGATGAAAAAAAGCCACCTGTTGGTGGCTTTTTTTCATCTCGAATCAAGTTTGTGGAGTCGCTAATTTTGCTACTGTATTCTTTTTAAACTTAAGCCCGAAGATAAATGCCCCCACGCTACTACGTTTCAACAATGTATATAGCAGGTAGCAAAATACAATACTGATAGTTCCAACCAAGGCTATGTAAATAGTGGGCGAGCTATTCGGAATAATGGAATTAAGCAACCAGCCAAAATAGAAAGTTAGTGGGAAGTGAAAGATATATATAATTAGAGCCGAGTTTATCGTTGATGAAATAAACGTAGAATTTCTGATTTTAAGGGTTCTAAAGAAAAATATTGACTTTAACGATAGTGCAATTGAATAGGCTCCGCCAAGTAATGTACCTAGATAACGTGCGGGTCCTGAAACCTCATCAACTCTGACTACGTAGAAAATCAAGACCATTATCAACGTCATAATTGCCAATGATTTCCACGAAAGAAGCCAGCCTTTTGAAAGGTGTTCAAAACACTCGTGCCGACTATAAATAAAACATCCCAGATAAAAGAACACACAGAATCTGAGCGTTACAGGGATTATCTCAGATTCAACCCCCATTTCTCGAACCAAATATTTTACGAAAAACAAAGCAGAAGAAAGCAAATAACAAAGAATCAATATATAGGCCGCATTTTCCTTTGTAATTTTCTTAGAAATGCCCTCAAGCCATTTAAACGGAGTCAAGAAAGATATTAACGTCAAAGATAAAAGAAACCACAAATGATTCAAATTAAAGTATGAGTTAATAATTAGCTCTCTATCAATAGGCGCATCATTAACAAATGCTGTTACTATCGATATAAGTGGGCTAACTATAATGAATGAGCATAAGAAAGGAACACAAACCCTAGTTATCCTGTTGAGATAGAACCAATTAATTCCTTTTCTTGCTATCACCATAGCAGCAAAAATCCCTGACAATACGAAAAACACCTCCATCCTAAAAGTATGGATTACTTCAAAAATTGATTTGGTAAGAAGTGGATATTCTTTATCAGATGAATAATACCACCACGTTCCATTATATATTAGCTGGGATGAGTGACCAAAAACTCCGATAAGAATCAATAAGGCTCTGAACAAATCAAGACCTATAGAACGCTCTGGTAAAAACTCTTGCTTTTCCATTAAACTTACTTTCCATTAAAATATTTTTTTACTTTGAGGATAAAACTCCATATGTCTTAGCAATGGTATTAGATAAAGCGAGCGCTTAAAAGCATTTTTATACGACAATGCGGGTCTCAACGGCTCGATTGGTTAATTTTCATACAATTATTTATTTCAGAACTTCTAACATTAACCATTCAAACTTCAATACTTAAAAAATCACTATCTATTTCATCAATCACAAATAGCCCCACACGCAAATATAAAAGTGGATGTTTTAAGAGTTAGTAAATATGAAAATTTTTGTGTAGTAGCATTGAGGATAGAGGATGGAATAAATAGGAGGGAATAAATGAGGAAAAGTGTTTGTATAATAGCTATCAAAAAAGCCCGGCTAGCGGGCTTATCTATTGTGAATGAATTAGTCACTGCCGAACAAATCACGGGTATACACTTTGTCCGCGACATCTTTCAACTCATCAACCAAGCGGTTGGCGATAATGACGTCACATTCCCGTTTTAACTCGGCCAGGTCGTGAGTCACAGGTGAATTGAAGAACTGACTCTCTTCCAGCACCGGTTCGTAAACCATTACCTCAATGCCTTTAGCCTTGATACGCTTCATGATGCCCTGAATCGCAGAAGCACGGAAATTGTCAGAGCCTGCTTTCATCACCAAACGGTAAATGCCTACGCGCTTAGGTTTACGCTGAACAATGCTGTCGGCAATAAAGTCTTTACGGGTGCGGTTAGCATCAACAATCGCGTTGATGATGTTATTAGGCACGTTTTCGTAGTTGGCACGAAGCTGTTTGGTATCTTTCGGCAGGCAGTAACCACCATAGCCAAATGAAGGATTGTTGTAGTGCGAACCAATACGAGGATCAAGGCCGATGCCGACGATAATCTCACGGCTGTTAAGGCCATGATGTTCAGCATAGCTGTCTAATTCATTGAAGTAAGCAATACGCAGTGCCAGGTAGGTGTTGGCAAAGAGTTTGATCGCCTCGGCTTCAGTATCGTCAGTAAACAGCACGTCGATATCTTTTTTTATCGCGCCTTCAACCAGCAGATCAGCAAACGTCTTGGCCTTATCGCTCTTGCTACCAACAACAATACGCGACGGATGGAGATTGTCGTAAAGCGCACGGCCTTCACGCAGAAACTCAGGCGAGAAGATAATGTTATCAACGCCGAGCTTTTCTTTGAGGCTGCGAGTGAATCCAACCGGAATGGTGGATTTGATAACGATGGTGGCTTGTGGATTAATGGCAAGCACATCATTAACTACGGCTTCAACACTTTTGGTATTGAAGTAGTTAGACACGGGGTCATAATCCGTTGGCGTAGCGATAATGACAAAATCAGCACCCTGGTAGGCCTTCTGTTTATCAGTAGTTGCAGTAAAATTAAGCTCTTTAGTCGCAAGATACTCTTCGGTTTCTTTATCGACGATTGGTGAAACCCTGTTATTCAACTTATCAACTTTGGCCTGATCGATGTCAAGGGCCACAACTTCATGGTTCTGCGCAAGCAGTATGCCGTTTGAGAGACCGACATAGCCTGTACCGGCGATAGTAATTTTCATTAGCAACCTACAATAAAGTTAAAATAATCCTAAAATTATAAGCCACAAAACATTGATAGAAAATCAATGAATGACCGAAATTCAGCTTCTTATGAAAGAATTCATGAATTCTTGGTCAGCGGTTGGGCTTATTTTTCGCGCGAAAAGAGCACGGCTATCTTTGATTTTGTCTAGATCGACTACATTGAGTACTCTTGGGTATTCGGGGCCTGAAACCCAATCTATGTAGCGTAATGCGTCGTTGATGGCGGAATCATCATGGTAAATATTAATATTGGGTTTGGTTTTCAGTATGCTGTGGAAGAACACTTCATCGGCACACAGAGAATGCTGGAAAACACTAACAAAAGTCTTATTATTCTCTGTATATTCCACGATAAATTGCACAGCATCTTTGGTTAGAGTGAACCAATTTGTGCCTTTAAAAAGCTTAGGGAAAAGATGCTGATTACTGGTAAAATTTTTATTGATAAAAAGAATATTCTTAAATATTTTATGAAACTTTCTCGTTACGGAAACCGTAATGCCGGACTTCCTATTATAAAAAGCCTCGGGATAGAGATACTTAACCCGCTCTTCAGGATCAACATAGGAGTTTCTTGAGTCCTGGTAATGAATGAATTCTTTACCCATATGGTCATTCAAGAAGGCATCGATAGTGTCATTACTCATAACCGGGATATCATCACCAGATATCAGGAAAAAATATGAGTAGTTGAATTTCAATGAAAATTCCATCAACTTTAGCGTAGCCGCAATCTGAGAGAATCGTCCCCACTGTATATCAACTCTATCTTCTAAAATAATGACGTTTGTTTTAGACAGAAAAACGAAGTCATTTACGTTTGATTTAGCATCAACATGTAATATCACTGTATTATCATTATATGATGAAAGATACTTAACAGTATGAACGAGTGGAGCCGTGACTTTATGGCAAACTATAGCTATGATCTTATTCATAAACACCTTGTCTCTCAGAGAGATACTTGCATTAACTCACTCAAGAGGTAAAAAATGAAAAATTTAAGATTAATCGCATTAATAACATCTACTCTTGCGATTACTAATCCCGCATCAGCAGCAGAGAATCTATTAAGTACCAATAATGATGTTAATGGTAATTTAATAAATGCCCACTCTGGTGGAGTAATTTATAAAAATGGCACTTATTATTGGTACGGAGAATATAGAAGCCCGAAACCTAAAAATAATGCACATTGGGATAGCAATCAGAAAGTTACAATGTATGAATCGAAAGACATGCAAAATTGGAAGTATGACGGAGTCATACTAGATGTTTCAAATGACCCACAGAACTGGGATCTTGAACGCCCCAAAATAATTTATAATGAGAAGAATAAAGAGTACATTATGTGGTTCCACATGGAGCCCAATAGAAAATTCACTGAAGGCTTTGCGGGTGTCGCTTCATCAAAATCAATAACAGGACCTTATAATTTCATTGGTGCATCTAGGCCTAATAAAGACGTTCAACCTATTCAGAATTTCAAACAAGACAACAACAACTGGTTTGTAAAAAAAGCCAACGAAAAATTTAACAATTATTTACCCAACGGCCAGCAGGTGAGAGATTTAACAGCTTTTGTTGATGACGATAAAAAAGCTTATTTGATATATGAAAGTGAAGATGACTATTCATTACAAGTAGTTCAATTATCTGATGATTATAAATCTTTCTCGCCAAAATACTCACGCATATTGGTAGGCAAGCAAAATGAAGCGCCAACCATTACTAAAGCCAATGGTAAATATTTCCTTATCACTTCTGGATTAACAGGGTATAAACCTAATCCACCAAGAGTGGCAGAGGCAGACTCCATCTTGGGCCCATGGACTGAGTTAGGCAGCCCTGTTGTGTCTGAAGGAAAGGTGTCAGCTGGAACCTTATTTAATGCTCAGCCAAGCTACCTGTTCTTTGATCCCAAAAGCCAACGAAATATTTTATTAATGGACCAATGGGATATAAGTAACGGTGGTTTCTCTAACCTTTGGAAAAGTACCTACGTCTGGCTACCTGTAGACATAATCAATGGCCGCCCTACAGTAACAAACTAATTATGTGTTCAAGGGGGCTAATAATTTAGCCTCCGACACCTTGTTTATTTTTAACCCAGTTTCCATCCGCACCAACTTCTTTCAGATAGTTTTTAAAGTCTTGATCTGAATAATAAAGCAACGTAATAGGAGAAGTATAGTAACTTTTCCACAGCTGCCCCCAAATAATCGCGATCCTTTGTACATAAATATCTAAAAGGAGACCTGATAGAACAATATATCCAGTAAAGAATATAAGTATCATTTTCTTTTTAAACATAACGTCGTAGTAAGAAGGTAAAACCCTTGATAATAAAATGAGGTTACAAACAACCAAGTATCGTTGAACTGCCGAAAATGACAATGACATCAAAAAGGTGACAGGGATAAGTAAACACAAGAAATTATCAATTTTAGGATATTTGTTTTTATCCAGCAAGAAAAGAACCAGTACACCAAACTGAAGTAAGTTTCGAACTAAAAACACACCCAATGTATTTAGATTAGTTGATGCATCTGCCCAACCACTTTCGACATAACCACTCAATGCATATTGAGCAACACTCAAGAAGCTGAACTGATTCAATATAAATGGCAATGCGGTTGCACTTATTAGAAACGCCATAATTGAAAGCGGTATAACGCTTTTCTTACTCAGTGTAATGAATTTACTCGCTATAAAACACATTAGAACAAGTGCCATAGAAAAATGCACCGTTATTGCCACTATCATGGCTAATAACCCTTTTTTCTTAGAACCTGAAAAATATGTTGTTACGCCATAAACGGAAATGGCGATTGAAAGGCCAAAACGTAGACCCAAGGCAAAATTTATAATATCGAAGGCAGAAAGTATAACTAAAAAAGAAATAAATTTCTTTTTACCGCTCATCTCTATATCTACAATTTTTGTGCCATTTCTTAATGAACAAAGGACAAAGTAGATCATCATTGCGCCATAAGTTGCAGGCAATATGAAATAAGGTAAACTCAAACTTTTGAAAATAACAATCGTCAGATAAAAGAATACATCTGGATGACCGCTTAAAAATGAAAGAGCGCTGGTTGCTGTTGTAAAGCTCTCGAAGTCAAGAAATCGGCGATACGAATCTCCATAAGGAGGAATTTTAATTAAGAAACAAAAATAAAAAAAAGATATAAGTATAAAAGGCATTCTATTCATACCCTTTTTGCCGATCGCGGCGATTGAAAATACAAAGCCTGCAATTGGTAAAAAGAATGTCGCGACTATACTTAAAGGTAGATATTTACTAATTTTCATTTATTTATTACCCATAAATCAACATTTAGTTCATCACTATGCTTTAGATCTTAGTTTCTTAAAAATGGGCCAAAATGATAGCGTAGCAAGATGAAGCCTAAATATTATCCCTCTTTTAAAGAAATAGTTAAGTACGGTAAGTGATACAACTTCTGTAAGAAGAGTAGCAATAGCTGCCCCTACTATTCCATACATATTTATAAATATGAAATTCAGCGCTACACTTAGAATCGTCACGCATATCATTTTCTTCGATAAAAATGTATAACCAGAGTATTTAACAATTATCCTGGCAGATATGGTTCCTAATAAACTGATAAAAGTTGAAAAACAGAGTATTAGAAGAGGTATGTAAGATAATGAGAATTGATCTCCGTACAACAATTTTAGAATCATTTGTCCTAGAAGGTAAAAACCCAGAATAACAAGTAGTGAGACAAATATAATAACGAGATTTAAACCTGCTGTTTTGAATATCGTGTCTGTTTCCTCTTTCTCTCTGAATATGCTCGGTAGAGATGAAGTAATCAGTGAATTACAAACAAATGCCCAAGACCCTGCAAGGGTAGCAGCAACAGAAAATATTCCAACTGCTTTAGAACTTTCCATGCTGCCAAGTATCAACATCCCGAGTCGAGGATAGATTGCTACAGATAAAGTCGAAATTACCAGACTTGCGCCACATACAAGAACGTAATTTACATACTTTCTTCTATGCCGCTGAAATTTTGGTTTGATGGCAAAATTCTTTCTATAAGCAATCAATCTAACACAAAAAGGTATTAAGCTTGTTAATACAATAGGTATACACAGGAATAATGGATTAAGTTTTAAGAAAGGAATGAACCAGCGAATTATCAGACTGATAGTTAACCCTGACATATTTACCATTGTATTTTTCTTAGACTCTAATTTCGCGTCGTTATAAATAGCAAAAACATCTAAAGAAAAGAACAAACATGATAAAAAGACAGAAAAAACATACGCAAAACTGGTTAAATCATATTTTTCGTAAAAATACCACAGTACAGGTATAGAAGCAATAATATATACAAGCCCGCGTAACATTACGGTAGCGTTTATCAACTTTATCCCAGAGCGTTCATTACGAGATACTCTTTTAAAAATTAAAACGTCACTACCTAATTGGGCTAATACTTGTATTATCTGAAATAACGAAGTGGCGTATGCTATCTCACCAAATATTGTAGGACCAACATACTTTGCAACAAATGATGTGACAAATATCAGACCAAATATAGATATTACTTTTTCAAGCATCATCCATAGCGAGTTGTATAGTACTTTCTTATTCAAACCTTACCCCTAGAATACACTTAAAGCTTAAATAAAAAGTTATTAAAATATTTCATATAAATTGATACCACCAAACATTTTAACCGTTTCTTTAGGCTTACATGCACTATTTTTGGCAGTTCATTATCAATATATTCATATTGTTCAGAATCTGATAAATCATTAACGCTCACAATACGATGTTTTCTTAGCTCATCTTCTTTGGGCAATGAGAAACCACGACGTTTATACCAAACCTCCTCAGATACGATTTCATGTTTGAAGGTATCTCCGGATAACTCTCTACTGCGAACTAAAAATCTATTTTTGATTTGTTCAATCGTTCTATACTGAAAATGTTTCAGCCTTATTCTCGAGGTTGCAGCATTCAGCAGATTGCACGGCCATCCTTCTTCTTGAGTCCAACATAGATTATTTTTATTTTTTACAAATCGGATTTCAGAATGATTACATTTATACCATTTTAAATTTTTATATGTAAAATCATTACTATTATCTAGTGATAACTGAAATTTGTAGTCGTGCTCTGTGAAGTAATACTGGAATGAAGCGTTGTAAACATGATCAACGTCAGAAGGTAGTTTACCTAAAAACTCTTTGGGATTATCAATGTAGAACTCATCACCATCTAAACGACACCACCAATCATTGGTGCTCGAAAAACTTCTATACTCTCGGTATAGTATTTGACGTAAACCTTCATTAAACTTGCCGCCATACTGTCCCCAAAGAACAACATTATCATGTTTCTCTTTAAGTTCATTTAACCTATCCCATGTACTATCAGTGCTCATATTATCGATAATAAATACTTTATCAGCCCAAACGGTGGCTGATTCAATAGTATCGAAGATTATGTCACCTTCATTTTTTACAACAACAAGCGCAAAAACCTTAAAGTTATCTTTCATTTACTCCCTACCTAAATTTTATATTTTGCTAAAAGTTCTTTTTTTACTTATAAGAGAATAAATCAATTTAATTAAAGCTATGTGTTTTAATTTCTCTTTTAAATAAACTTTAGCGTTAGTAACCGTAAAGTTATTTAATAAGTTAATTAGCGTTATTGCTTGGCCTCTATTCATTAGATCTTGAAAGAATAGGCTTTTATGTTGTTCTTTAGATAAGGTGTTCGCATGTTTCTCTATAAACATACGATAGCCTGCGTAAGCTCGACTGCCGGTTGTAATTCGAGGTCTATTTTCATCGACATAGAAAATGTAAGTTGGCTGGCTCAGCTTAAAACAATTTCCAAATCTGTACACTAGCCGATACCACATATCATAGTCTTGCCAGGCGGGGAAATTAATGTCAAACCCACCCAACTCCCTGAGATAGGCAGTTTTCGTAAACACCTGATTGCCAATCAGGTTGGCATTACCCAGCATCTCACTCGTAATATCACCTTGATAAATATCACCTACATTTATCTTGGCATCATTCTTATAAAACCGAGTAGCCGTTAGAATATCTTTTTTACTGGAAAAATGAAAATCCACGAAAATTTTAATACGATCTTCAGTAAATTCGTCATCGTCGTCGAGCCCAGTGATAAAATCACCCTTAGCCAATTCGATGCATCTATTTCTTGCGAAACAGGCCCCGCGAGAGGTTTCATTTACGACATAGCTGACTCTTGGGTCTTTCTCTGTGTACTGCTGAAGTACCTCAACAGTTTCATCGGTAGAGCCATCACTACAAATAATAAGTTCAATATTTTTATAAGTTTGGTT
This sequence comes from Rouxiella sp. S1S-2, assembly GCF_009208105.1. Lineage (NCBI taxonomy): Bacteria > Pseudomonadati > Pseudomonadota > Gammaproteobacteria > Enterobacterales > Yersiniaceae > Rouxiella > Rouxiella sp. S1S-2. The sequence goes on along the minus strand of NZ_WFKL01000001.1, from coordinate 835,520 downwards.
AAGAACAGAGTCAATGGCGCGAGCAATCAGCACTCCCCGATTATGAGTGGGCATATATACGGAGACGAGTGGATGACTATCACTGAAGTTAGCTTGCTCCATTTCTATTACCTATTTTATTTTGCGTTGATTTCAAAAGCAATGCGAGTCTCGGGGAGATTTTAAGCAATATTAAGTAAAGCTTTATTTTATTACCCAAGGATTTACTTTTGAGAATATTACTTAAAGTAAATATTTTTTCGTCAGCAGAGGTTGTTACTTTAGTGATGCATTTTAGTGTATCAGTGGCTCTCTGATTTATTATCACACATGAAGTTACAAATAAACCATGATACAAGTAGCTATTAATGTAAGCTTCTCGGTATATTTCGGTTACTTGATTAGCCGTCAAAAACTCATATAATTGTTTTAATATAACAAATTTATGATCAATAATATTTTCATTAAAATCACGCATTATCGAACCATTACGAATTCTATAAAAATATAATGGATAATCTATAAACTTAACTTTTTCTTGGTAAAAGACTTTATAAACTATCGCAAAGTCTTCAAACAACATTCCCTCAGGGTATTGTAACTTATTAAAAATATCTCTTCTATAAATCTTCCCCCATGCATTAGGAATAAAATTTATAGACTCAACCACATTGGCATAAATATTCGAATCAGTAGACTTGTCGAAGTTATTCCCGACATCTCTAATAAACTGCCCAGAATCTGTAATTTCTCTGTAACCACAACAACAAATATTTGCGTCACCAATAGCTTCAAGCATCATACCGAGATAATTATTATCTAAGTAATCATCACTATCGAGGAATGTAACAAACTCACCTTCCGCAAAGGTAAGACCAAAGTTCCTTGCTGAAGACAAGCCACCATTTTTCTTGGTGACTATTCTAAAATCAGCATTCCCCTCTATTTTATTTCTTATTTTATCTACTGATTTATCTTTTGAACCATCGTCAACAAAAATGACTTCGTAGTTTTGGTAAGTTTGATTTAAAAGACTATCTACACATTCTTCTATGTATTTTTCAACATTGTAAACAGGTACGACGACCGATATTTTTTTCATGAGATTCTAAGCCTTAAACTTTCACTCTATCTTTGTTATATAAAAATGAAAGAATACCGCTTGGCACTATCCTTGTCGCTGAGCGCACCATGAAAATAAGCAACCCACCATATCGTCCTGTCAGCTTAAGCTCTCTTTTCAGTCTCATGAGTTCAATTTCACTTTTTACGTAATTTAGTCCTCGGCGTTTTGATACCATTTGCTTGCCAATTCTTGCATTAACTAAGGATTCAGGCATATTTTCAAAATGATAACCGGCCGATATCATTCTAAGCCAAAGATTATAATCTTCCATATACAGATGATGCCTGTAGCCGCCAACGGCAAGGACCTTAGACTTACGGAATACTATAGTCATGTGATTGAACGGGTTTTTCCAAATCGAAAATTTGCGAATATCGTCATTATTCTCAGGTAAAATTTTCAACCTTTGATTATTATATTCATCAAACTCGATTATACTCGCTCCCAGCATATCAACATTGTCATTTTCTGTGATAAAGTTAATTTGCTTCTCAAATCTCTCGGGCAGGCATATATCGTCAGTATCCATCCTGGCCACAATCTCATGACTACAATACTCTAAGCCTTTCTGTAGAGCTCTTCCTAGTCCAACATTTTTTTCGAGCGCGACAACTTTAATATTAATTCTATCATTGAATGATTCAACAACAGTCTTTAATCTTTCATTAATGTAACCATCAAATACGATAACTACTTCATCTGCTTGTAGAGTTTGAGATTTTATACTTTCCAAACATTCAATTAAATTTTGTGGCTCTTCTTTATTATAGAGCGACATTAGTACTGAAAACATAGACACCTCGTCAACATAATCATCGTGAGATTATACGAGTATTGATACCCATTCTTTGTAAATCTCATCCCCGGTAAAAATTCTAGAATTATGTAGCGAACGCAGGCTTAACTCTAGCCTTTGCCTATCGTCTTTCAATAATTCTTCTATTTTTCTCACAAACGCAGCATCATCGTCATAATCAATAACAAAGCCATCGTCTTTTATTATTTCTATTGGGCCAGTTTCGCAATCAAAGGCTACCGCAGGCACACCGAAGTTTTTCGCTTCAATTAAAACCATAGGTAAACCTTCATATCGAGATGTCATGACAAGCAATGATGATTTTTTATACCACTCATCTAAGTTATGCCCAGGATTCTCAATAGAAACATTATTGATATTATTCTTAGAGATAAACGCTTCTAACTGTTCACGGTCTTCTCCACTGCCAACAATGACAAGTTTCCAACCCTCTGAGTTTATCTTTATCCAGTTTGATAACAAGCGCTCAAAGTTTTTCTGATAGGTTAACCGGCCAACCGCGAGAACTATTTTTACCTTTTTAGCAATTTGGTCAACGTCTAACGTTGCATGCTCATAAGGAGAACAGTTTCTGACTACTTTCACTTTACTTCCGAGTTTTTCGGCAAGATAACGCCTGTCAGATTCAGTTAAAACAACAATCTCATCGGCCATTTTATATGCAGGCCATTTAATAATCTGTTTCGCTTTAGAAAAAGATTTGAATGAAACATGGTCATTACATATTACTTTTGCTTTTACATTAATCATTTTCAATAAAGGAACTGCCTGTGCAGATAGTTTCCCCATTGATAATACGATTACAAAATCAAACTTCTCACGTTTGATTGAAAAACCGTAATCTAAAAGATTACGGCTCCGTGAGCTATATTTTGGGGATTTAATTACTACACGTTGGTCAAAATCATAATAGGGCTTCCCCGATGACATACTATAAATTGATGTCTCTATACCATTTTTAACAAACAATCCTGATATCAGTGACGCAACACGATCAGTTCCGCCACTATTAGATATTCCATCGATAAGAATACACAATTTCATTTTAGTACGCGCCATCTCGTTTAAAAACCACGCCGACTGTTTTAAACAGGATTGCGATGTCATTCCACATTGACCAGTTCTTCACATACCAGGCATCGAAGTAAACGCGGGTTTCATAATCAACATCGCTGCGGCCACTTACCTGCCAAAGTCCGGTCATCCCCGGTTTGCTTAATAGGTAGTAATCAACCTGGTCGCGGTAACGCTCAAGCTCAGCATGAATAATCGGACGAGGACCTACCAGGCTCATCTCACCTTTTAACACGTTAAACAACTGTGGAAGCTCATCCAGGCTGGTGCGGCGCAATAGACCACCAATCTTGGTGACGCGCGGGTCATTCTTGAGTTTAAAAGTTTCATCCCATTCGGCACGCGCCTCTGCATCTGATTCCAGCAGTTCTGCCAGCAGCTCTTTTGAGTTGATTGCCATTGAACGAAACTTCAGACATTTAAACGGTACGCCACCCTTGCCGATACGCTCATGGCCGTAGATTGCCGGTCCGCCGTCTTTTTTAACTTTACGACTGATGTACAGCAGTGCAGGAGAGAGCAGGACAATAATGGCCAGTGAGGCGAAGATATCAAACAGGCGTTTGCTGATGCGTGAAGACCACTTTGCAAGATTCTGATGCACACGGAAGATCATAACTTCATGGCTAAAGATAAACGACATGTCAGTGCTGTCGAGCGGCATTCCCCTCAAGGTAGGAATGACGGACACATAGCGATAACCTTTAATCATCAACTCACGAAGCCACGAGTTGCGAATATCGCCCTCATCGTTCTCCACGGCAACAATAAACTGCATTCTCTTATCGATGCCATTCTCAAGCCACTTGGCATCACTGTGAATAACCGGCAGGCCTTCGAGACGGTCGTCAGGCAGATTGGAGGGTTTATCAGAAATAAAACCAATGATGCGCAGACCCATATTGGTTTCGCCGGTGATGGCCTTACAAGCTTCCGTAGCATTTTTACCGCTACCGATAATCATGGTATCGCGCTGCCACAGCCCCATTTTATCCAGCAGTTTTTTGGTAAGCATGCGCGCAACGGGTACCAAAATAATCACAAATGCCCACGTCATGCCCCACAAGTAGCGGGAGAAATACCACTTGGCGAAGGCAATAACCGCAATTTCAACAATTGCGAAAATAATCAGCGTCCGCAGGATCTCTTTTAGTTCAAACCAAAAAGTTTTACGGTAAAAATAGTGACGCAGGCGAACGCCACACCAGATAACCATGGTGCAGGCCAAAAGCCAGTGCAGAACAATCCAACCTTCAATCTGATCATCAGGTACATCAATATCATAATGACTCAATGTCAGGTGCATTAACCCTATTGCCAAATAAAGCGAAAGTGCAAAAGTTAAAAAATCCGAAAGCGCCAGGGCACAAGTGACCCATAAATTTCTTGCAAAACGCATTATGTGAGTCCTTACAAAGGAGAAAAAGCAATACGAGAAGTGTGTATAAATAGACTAAAAATCGGGCCTGAAGAGTTCCAGGCCCGTAAAGCAGTAAAGTACTACTTAATCTTTTTTATCGCTGTAGCTGTAACCATAATGACTGTAGCCATAGCCGTAATAACTGCTGGCCTTTTTCACTACGCCATTGAGGATACAGCCTTTAACTTCCACGCCGCTTTGCTCGAAGCGCTTCACACTGACTTCTATCTCTTTCGCGGTGTTCTGCTCGAAACGCGCTACCAGCAGCGTAGTACCTGTATAACGGCCCACAACGGCAGCATCGGTCACGGCCAGAATCGGCGGGGTATCAATCATCACCAAATCATAATTAGCCGAAGCCCAGTCTAATAACTCTTTAAAACGTTTATGCATCAACAGTTCGACGGGATTAGGCGGCAACTGGCCGCGCGAAATAAAGTCAAAGTTGACGGATGAAATAGGTTTAACACACTGCGCGATGGAAGCCTTGCCACTTAAAATATCGGATAAACCATTTTCAAAACCGGTATTAAACAGTTTATGGGTGTAGCCTTTTCGCATATCCGCATCGATAAACAGGATCCGCTGGTCGCCCTGCGCCAGAACCGCAGCAAGGTTACTGCTGATAAAGGTTTTACCGGCATTAGGGCTTGCACCGGAAATCATCAGAATGTTGTTCGAAGCTTCTAACATCGCAAAGTGCAGGCTGGTGCGCAGACCACGGATGGCCTCAATGGCTAAATCGGCCGGATTCTCCAAGGCAAGGAAACTGCCCCACTCAACCTGTTTCTTAGTTTTGAGCTTGCCGGTTTTTGCCACGTTCTGTTTGTTGAGCCATTCAGAAACAGGAACGCTGGCATAAACGTTAATACCCAGTTCTTCCAGCTGTTCCGGTGAATCGATACCACGGCGCAGGAACACTCTAAGTAATACGAGTCCAACCGATAAGAATCCGCCTAGCAGCATACCGATCAATACGATAAGAACTTTTTTAGGTTTGACCGGTTTTGGTTGAGTCACTGCATCATCAATAATACGCACGTTACCAATCGCGCTGGATTTAGCGATGCTAAGTTCCTGCTGACGATTCAACAACTGCATATAAATGGCGCGGCCCGATTCAACGTCACGGCTTAAGCGCAGTACTTCTTGCTGTGTTGCCGGCATACCTGATACACGCTTGTTCAGCTTGATTTTCTCTTGCTCGAGAACACCACGCTTTTCAAGTAAAGCCTTATAAGTTGGGTGACTCTTGGTATAGAGCTGAGATACGTCGGCTTCGCGGAAAGTCAGCTCATTAAGCTGGTTGTCTACGTTTACAATTTGATCGAGTGCTGATTTGGTTTCCAGCGAAAGATCAACCGAGTCGCTTTTACGGCGATAAGCATTCAGCTTATCTTCAGCGGTGTCTAAATCACCACGCACCTGTGGTAATTGCTGGCTGAGAAACTGTAGACTTTTCTCATCCTGAGCCGCCTGACGATCAATATTCTGTGCGAGATAGTTATCACTGATGCTATTCAGAATATCTTTAATCAAAGTCGGGTTTGGGCCTGCAAGAGTCAAGTTCAGCATACCCGTATCTTTACCTTGGTCTGCCACATTCAATGTGTTTTGCAGACCAGTAATGGCATCTAAGCGAGTCTGATAGGCAACGTTAAATTGAGTCCCTGGCTTGGCATCAATTCTATCAACCATCAAAGAAACACCTTGCTCGGTAAGCAATTCACCTACGGTGCCTTTGAAATCATGAGGAAAACTTTCACCGGAGATATGGTAATGATGAGCATCATCTACGGTTAAGACAATTTTAGGGGTTTTTCCATCGCCACTCTCAAGATAGAGCCGATTAATACTTAATTGCCCCTGTTTCACACCGGTCAAACGCGCCCAGCCGCGACCAAACAGCGGGAAATACTTCTGCTCAATAGCGGCCTGTAAGTTTAAATCATCAACCGTTTTGCCAATCACCATACGTGACTGCAGCAGGGCTATTTCAGGCGTGGACTGCGGTTGGCTGTCTGGCAATATCTGGCTGAGGCTGCTAATCAGGGCATTGCCCTGCTTTTGCTCAACCTGAATCATTGCATCGGCCTGGAAAATAGGCGTGGCAAATAAAGCATAAACAATCGCCAGGACTGTAAATACAGCAGTAACGCTAATTATTAATTTACGATGGTCAATCAATTCACCGATTAACCGGCCTAGATCAATTTCATCAGAGTCCGGGGTTGCCGGTTTATTGGAAATAACAGAAGACATGCAATGAGTTCCTAAAAGTTAACCACCCAGCTTTTTTGACCAGCTCTGGCAGGCTTGATCAATTAACTGATAAACATATTCGAAAGCTTCCTGGCTCTGGCGATATGGATCGGGGATCTCTTTTTTGTTCAACCAATGCCCTAAGAGCAGAGTTTTACCGCGCGCCTCCGTGGCCTGTTGAGTGACCTGCTCAACGTGAGATCGCTCCATCACCAGTATTAAATCGTACTGGCGAGCCAGCTGGGCACTAAACTGACGCCCACTGTGTCCTTCTAACGAAAGCCCATATTTTTCAGCAGTCCGTGAAGCTTGCTCGTCAGCCTGGTGGCCCACAAGGGCCCCCACGCCGGCTGAATCTATCTTTAAACCGGGTAATAGTTGACGAAGTCGTCTCTCTGCCGTTGGTGAACGGCAGATATTCCCGGTACAGATAACCAATACCGAATTAAACATAGATCAATTCCAGTTCTTAATATATTTAGCTGCTTGTACCGCCGAGTTGATGCCAGTGATGGTAGGGACCAACTGCGAAATTACGCGGTTCCAACGAACCAGTGGAGCACTTGTCACATAAACAGTGTCATACGGCTGAAGCTGGAACTGAGAAGCCATAATCATCGCTGAGGCATCTTTAGCATTAAGCTGATAGATGTTGGCGATATGACCCTGCGGGTCGCCCTTCAACTGACGGATAACGAAGATACCAGAGGCATCAGAGGTGGTCTGATTCACACCGTTAACATTGCCCAGCGCCTCGGCCAACGTCATGCCGCTGCGGTCCATTTTGAGCGTTCCCTGATTCACCACTTCGCCCATAACAAACACTTTCAGATTGTCATTGCGCGGCACATACAAAATATCACCCGGATACATCAGGTGGTTCTGCGTCAGGTCACCTCGTTGCAGCAGCGCATAGAGGTTAACCGTTTGGTCTTTACCATTGTGCGTCAGCACCGCATTACGCCAGTCGGCGTTCTCGGCCAATCCACCGGCGGCGTTGATTGCATCAATGACGGTCATAGGAATATTGGTAATTGGCAGTTGCCCAGACTTGGCGACTTCACCCGACATATACACTTTTTGCGAGCGGAAGGCGGCAACGCTGAGGTCAACCTGCGGACTCTCAATGTAAGTCACCAAACGGCTGGCAATTTCCTGGCGCACTTCTGCCATGGTTTTACCCGCTACGTGCACTTTACCGATGTAAGGATAGAAAATATCCCCATCCGCACCCACCCAGTTACCGGTATCGGCCGCACTGCGGTACTGGCCCGCTGGGGTTGTCAACTCGGGGTGGTCCCACACGGTGGCCATCAACACGTCGCCAACACCGATGCGGTACTGATAGTTATTGATTAAAGCCTGCAGTTCTGGGTTCGGTTTAGCCTCGATAGGCGCAGGACGGAGCTGTCTCACCAGTCCCGGCGTCATCGGATAAACGTTAATTTTTTGATTCCAATCAGAATCGCTGTCTGGAAGTTCAACGACATTTTTACGCAGGCTGTTTAAACCCTGCCCTGGAACCAACGTACACCCGCTAAGCAATCCTACAAGTACAGCCACCGCTGTTAACTTGATTACATGTTTTTTTGTCATTGATTTAGTTCAACGTTAGAGTCAAGTTACGGAAAGGAAGCGCTATCACCATCCCCCCAAATTTAATTTGCGACCAAATTATGCTGTCAGGTCGCTTAGAGGTTTAAAGGTATATCCAATTGTGCGCTGGCACCTACATCGTTGCTATCGCTGTTATTAGCATCGGTGTACCACAGTCCCAGATTCAGTCGTACTGAACGATAAACGTCGCCACCCCAGCCTAACTGCACGCCCTTGAGGGTGTCTGCATGAGGGAAGGCGCTGTTGATCTGCTCATTTTCCGGGTTAACTTTTACATAAGCTACGCGGACGCTCCAACGCTGGTTGTCTTCGGTAACCAACTCTGTTTTAGCCGCCAATAAACGACCGTCGCCACCCATGGCGTCACCCAGCGGATATCCCTGCTGGTAGTAACCGCCTTTATAAATATGGTGGGTATAACTGTAGCCGGTTCTTGAGCCATTGGTGCGGGTATCGTGCGCTTCGAGATACCAGTTGATGGCGTCTTTATTCCAGCTATGGTGACCTTCAATACCGCCGAGGTACATATTAGCGGAAGGCAATTTACCGGACTCATCTTCACCGATCATTTGTCCGTAGAAGCTAATCGGAATACCCAGCGTCGGTTCGAGTTTATATTTGAAATCAAAACCGGCAAGCTGATTACCTGGCTCATTAGGATCGTTGGCGGTGGTATTATCATTACCAATCACCCCATCCCAGAAATTGCCGAATGATTCAGGACGCCCCTGGCCACCCCATTGCAAAATACGCGATGCGCCTAATTCGAGTGAACGCCACGGAGAGAAGCTTAAGCGACCGCCGATAATTTTAGTATCGGGAACAGAGGTATATTGCGACATCTGGCTGGCGGAGATTTGATATTGCCAAGGTCCAATCCAGTTCAGCCACCACGTCGTCGGCGCAGCCTGACTGTCACGCTGTAGCATAAAGCCGGTTAAAGGACGCGCGGCATCGGAACGGATCAGGCTGCCTTCGTAACCCGGCCCCCACCACTGTGGAGTCTGACCAAATGACAACCATTGGTCCCAAATCTTAACGGCGCCGTAGCTATTGTTAGGGTTGATGTGCGAGGGAGAACCAATCTGCTCATTGCCTTCCCAGTTGCCCTGTAAATGCACGTCCCACCATTCACCGCTCTGGTTAACAGCCAGCGAGAGTTTATTATTGGCAGTAGGAGTCTGTGCGAAGCCCTGTGGTAAACCCGGTTTGTCGGTAGAGGCGAAGCCCGTAATACGCGCGTCAGACTTCAGGGTACGCATGCGTTCCTGAACCCTTTCAATGGCCAACTGTTCTGAAGAATAAGAGGGATGCGCTTTTTTCAGAGCCTGTTCAACGGCGTCCTGACTGATCGGCCAAGTGGTTAAACTGAGCTGAATCACTCCTCGGTCGGCCAACCAGGTTAAATCTGAACGCAAGTCGTTATCTGGAAGTAGCAATCCATTTGCCATTGCACTGCCAAACGGTAATAAGGCAAGCCCAATACACATCCCAATAACACGAGTTTTAGAACGAATTGGTTTTACTGCCGTTGGTTTATCCATCAGGGTGATCCCTCTCCTTTGCCGAGAATGACTGATTGTGGTCAATTACGATGGGATTGGGCCCATCCGCATTGTCGATATGGGAAAAATAGCGCAACGTTTATATAATGTATATGTTGGCTACTTCATTCTATTGGGGTTCAGACAGCGTAAGCATTCACAATAAATTTGTATGCAAAGCGGATAATGCCACAGGGGCATGAGGGGTTATATACTTTTCAACATAAAGCCTGCAGCTTTTGGGTATCTATTACCCACGCTACCGCCCTGGCTTGTCAGCTACCAAGGCACTGTGGGCTCCATGCCCCATCATCGCTAGGCGATTGTCCGGTTTTCCCGCTTAAAAACAGCACATCAACATATTATTACTACGTCGATCGCTCTGTCTGAACACAACAAACTGCCTCCTCTTCAAATTTGAAGAGTTATGCAGGTAACGCGACTAAAATGACAAGACCTATTATCGACACATTGACTTAATTGTTAAGAAAAATAAAATGAAATTAGCCATCAATTACATTTTTCTCGCGATCTACGGCACACAATCACCCCAGTTGATCGCCATTCTTGACCACAAATCATACTCGTACAGCTTCCCAATACCCTTAGTTAATCAAAACTCAAAGAACTAAACGATAGGAATAAGCTTGTTTTTCTATGCATTGTAGATTTTCTTTGTATTGTCCCAATTCCAAACCTTTGCATCTTCAGACTGAGCGGCAGAGCTCTTCCCCAACGGCAACCGCACAAACGCTGAACCCGGCTGGGTTAACGTTACGTCCATATAGTTACAATTTAATAACTCAAGCAGGAAAAAAATTAAGGATTAATTCAGCAATATAAAGGGCGATATTTAGAAGGGAAGAAAGGGGGTGCGACCGCAAAGCGCGTTCGCACGCGGATTAAAAATCTAGTTCGGACTGCAGGCACATACTGGCCTTTGAGGGCGTTGAAAAATCATGCCCTTCTAGCGTCAATAGAAAAGCTTTTGCCTCAAGGCCACCGGCAAATCCTGTTAAGGCACCCGATGCGCCGATCACCCGATGGCAGGGTGCGATGATAGAAATTGGATTTCTGCCGTTGGCCGCCCCTACTGCACGGACAGATTTGGGATTACCCAATGCGCTGGCTATTTGTGAATAACTGCGTGTTTCGCCGAAGGGAATTTCAAGCAGAGCCTGCCAGACTTGTCTCTGAAACCCGGTACCCTCAAAATCCAGCTCGAGGACAAACTGCCTTCTGGTCCCGGCAAAATACTCATTCAGCTGCTTTTCTGTCTCCAGCAGCATCGGATGATGATTATCTTCAATCAATGTTCCTAGCCTGACACGATTCTCTCGCTCACTTTCCCACAGCACGGCCGCAAGCCTGGTTTCTCTTGCCACCAGCGTTAATACCCCAACCGGCGAATTCATCAGCTTAAATGCATTTTCCATGCGGTTAACTCTCTGGGAATGAAAAGATGATCCAGTGTAGGCAAAGTTGAGGGGTTAGGAAACAACAGCAGAAGATTTATACCGTCTCCCCTTTTGCCTTATTAAAATCAAAGCCAAAAGAGGAGCAGAAACGCACTCTTTATTTTGCCATCTGAGCCTGAAGCTCAGCTTTTGCTGCGTCATACTCACGGGTAAATTCAGGTTGTTCAAACATTTTTTGCGCCATGAGCGCGGCGCCGGTGCGGCTCATTACGGTATCTGAACGGTAATGGAATCCAGCGACCAGGCGATTCTCGGCATAATCCGCAGCGCGCGTAAACAGTGCGTTACGCTTTTCAGGCACCATGTCACCTAAAACGGTAGCCATCAGATAACCAATAGTTGAATGACCTGACGGCCATGAACCTGAGGTTGATTTTTTCAGCAACGGGTGAAGCTCATCAGAAACCATATAAGGACGGGATCGGTGGAAGTATTTTTTCGCATGGTCATCAACCACATCTTCTGTGGCAACTACGCGGTCGAAAAATGCGGCCAGCTTCGGCAATTTGGCGGCGTCAAAACCCGGCCCCATGACGTCGGCAAAACGCCATACATTTTCCTGTGCATCGGCAATAGCAGCTTTTTCTTGTTCTGGCGTGCGCTTGGCCTGAATAGTCAGCAGCTCGGCTATTTCAGCTTTAGTTTGATCAGAATCATCGGCGGGTGGCGCGGGCAGGTATTGACTTAAATCGACATCTTTAGCGGTGATGAAAGGCTTGGCTTCGTCGGCAGCTTGTGCGGTAAAAACCGCCCCGAAGGTTAAAAAGGCGAGAACGGCGACAAAATTACGCAAGATAAAAACTCCTGTTATGAGAATGTTGGCAGGAGTTTATGGATGAAAGATGACAGTTAAATGACGTGATAATTTAAATATTAAAGTTTAACTTTATACTGATAACCTATTTTCAAAAGGCCAAAGCTGTTTCTAGCACCTAATTTTTGCATTACGTTTCTTTTATGTGTCTGAACCGTTTTATAACTCACGCCTAAATGCTCGGATATTTCAACAGGTGTATTATTATTCAACAATAGCGACATCACCCTTAGTTCACTTGAGGTTAATGACAACGCATTATCATCCGAGTTAACGACCGAAAGCAGATGAGGACTGCAATAATAGTCTCCTGTCATCCCTTTATTAATGGCATGCTTTATACATTCCAGACCGTCTTTTTTAGAAATAAGAACGCGCGCCTTACACTTCATTAACTCTCTGATAAGAAAGATATTATCAACATCGGTACAGACGATAAGCGTGACGTTATTCCAGTGTTGGGAATTATGCCGGATAAAATCAATGCCATCCATTGGAAATAAATTAGTGTCATAAATTTCCATGACAAGTATGTCGATCATTTCTGCATCAAGCATAGACTGTAACGGAGGGAAACCTTTTAGCGCACCTTTGACTTTCACATCTTCGGGAATAAGCGCCCTGATGGCCATACAGGTAAAGGAATGCGGCTCCATTAAGACCAAGTTTTTCATAGTTCCCTTAAATATAAAGAGTCATCCTAACGGCACATGAAAATATAAAATCAGCAGCACATCATGAATAGGCCTAATTCTCTTAATCTCAATTAAAAATAAAAAAACCAAAAATAAGGCCTATCTAGGTTTTTTGTATTGATATTGGCACTTTAGCGAAATTAAATACTACGTCTCCTTAAGCGGAAAACAGGGTTAAGCGTATTATTTACACAAAACTAACAATCAGCCATGGTAAAGCGCGTTAGGATTTTTCTTAGTAAGTTTGAAGGGACATGAAACAACTCCAAAAAAATTTATGCTTAAGTATGAAAAACACCCAAATTTATGGCAGATCGGCCGCAAGTAATAAATTTTATATTAATAAACCTACTGAATTAGGGGGAGTGTTCACCTCTCACTGAAAGTAACCGTTAGTGTTATAAAAACAGCAAGATACCTCTGACGCTTTTAAAGCAAAGCGTTTCACCCCTTTAACGGGTAAGGAAAGCTTTTCAGAAAAGAGTAGGGGTCTCCTTTTATTACTTTTATACGAATTAGGGGGATTTATATTCCAGATTGTTTTTTGCACAACCTCATAATCCGATGATAGAATGTGATCCGCATCACACTTAGTGACATTTGACGATTTACAACTTAACACTATTACTTATTTAAAATCAGTCAATTACTTGAATCAAAAACCGTTTTGAGCGTAAAAATTGACTGCATCAAAGGAAAATATTCGATGAGTACCCTGACTACTGGATTCATGATGATGCGCTGGGAATTACTAAGCGCACTGATGATGTTTCTCGCCAGCCAAATGAACGTGGTATGCCGTCAAACCAGTAAAAATACCTTGGCCTTTATGTGCAGTGGCTTAGGACTGTCCATGACCTGCTGGTTTGTGATGGGATTAATGGGCATGACATTCAGCATTGAGGCTATTACGCAATTCTGGATGACGTCCAAAGACGTATTCATCGATATTATGAGCAAAACGCCAACCAACTGGCCAATGCCTTGATAAGGGGCCTATTGCCCGGAATCTGCCGTTAAGCGAGTGCCTGCCGGTTCTCGCTGTCATTCCTCTCCTCAATGCTTTAAAGCAAATTGCGATCTTTATCCATAGAAATTAAATAATGAGTTGTTTAGCAGAGTTATTAATTGCTAAATCGCAAATTCCCGTATTAGATTCACCCTTACTTCAAAAAAAATTATTAAGCTTTCCATCACCCTTTAAGCCATTGGCCGGGTAGAAGAAGTTGGGATAAGGGATCTTGAATGAAACCGCATTACTTGATTAGCGCCGTTGTTTTACTGTTTAGCTCACCGCTTTATGCTCAAAACGCACCGCCAGCCCCTATAGATACGGGTATACCTCAGTTACAGGGTAAGGCGCGCGATGTCTTCATCTCAAACCTGATGAAAAAAATGACCTTGGACGATAAAATCGGCCAGCTCAACCTCGTCAGCGTGGGCCCCGAGAATCCCAGGGAACAAATTATCGCCGATATTCGTGCGGATAAGGTTGGCGGCGTTTTTAACACCGTCACCAAGCATGATATTCGTCAGATGCAAGATCAGGTGCAATACAGCCGACTGAAAATCCCGCCTTTTTATGCCTATGACGTCGTGCACGGTCAACGCACCGTATTCCCTATCAGTCTGGGGTTAGCTGCCAGCTGGGACATGAGCGCCGTCGCGCTGAGCGCGCGCATTTCTGCCGAAGAAACGGCGGCTGATGGCCTGAACATGACCTTTTCACCGATGGTCGATATTACCCGAGACCCGCGCTGGGGCCGCGTTTCTGAAGGTTTTGGCGAAGACACCTATCTCACCTCGCGCCTAGCCTATGAAACGGTCAAAGCCTATCAGGGCAGTGATCCTTCAGCCCCGAACAATGTCATGGCTAACGTTAAACATTTTGCTCTGTATGGCGCGGTGGAAGGCGGGCGTGAATACAACACCGTTGATATGAGTCTGTCGCGGATGTTTAACGACTATATGCCTCCCTATAAAGCAGCCCTGGACGCCGGAGCCGGCGGGGTAATGGTTGCACTCAACTCGGTGAATGGCGTACCGGCCACCTCAAATTCCTGGCTGTTAAAAGACATTTTACGTGACCAGTGGAAATTTCACGGGCTAACGGTCAGTGACCACGGTGCAATTGGCGGATTAGTTAAACACGGCGTAGCGGAGAACGACCGTCAGGCGGCCGCAATGGCGCTGAAAGCCGGTGTTGATATGGACATGGCCGACAACATGTATGGCAAATATCTTAAAGGCTTACTTAAAGATGGGCTGATATCGCAAAAGGACATCGACAGCGCGGTGCGTGACGTATTAACGGCCAAGTGGGACATGGGCCTGTTTGTCAGTCCGTATCGCCATCTGGGCCCTGTCTCATCGGACCCTGTCGATACTAACGCCGAAAGTCGCTTACACCGCAAAGAGGCGCGAGAAGTTGCCCGTACCTCGTTAGTGCTGCTAAAAAATGAGAATCAGACTCTGCCGTTGCAGAAAAAAGGCACCATTGCGCTTATTGGGCCGCTGGCAGACAGTCAGCGTGACATGATGGGCAGTTGGTCGGCGGCAGGCGTGGCCAAGCAGTCCGTTACCGTGCTTAAAGGTATGCAAGATGCTCTTGGCGATAGAGCGACCCTGCTTTATGCCCGTGGATCCAATATTACCAACGATAAAAACATTTATGATTTCCTGAACTCCTATGACAAAGCGGTAACCAACGATCCGCGAACGCCGCAGCAGATGATCGATGAAGCCGTTAAAACGGCCGAAAAAGCCGACATCGTCGTCGCGGTGGTCGGTGAGTCACAGGGCATGTCCAGCGAAGCCTCGAGCAGAACGGATATCAACATTCCTGAAGCTCAGCGAGCACTGCTCAGCGCGTTAAAGGCCACAGGAAAACCGCTGGTGTTGGTGCTGATGAACGGCCGCCCGTTGACCTTAAGCTGGGAAAACGACATCTCCAGCGCCATGCTGGAAACCTGGTTTAGCGGCACCGAGGGAGGTCATGCCATCGCCGACGTACTGTTTGGCGACTACAACCCGTCCGGCAAACTGCCGATGACCTTCCCGCGCGATGTGGGGCAAATTCCTATTTATAACAGTATGTTGAACACCGGAAGACCGTTCAATCCTCAAAAACCCGATAAATATACCTCGCGTTACTTTGATACGCCTAACGGCCCGCTGTTCCCCTTCGGCTATGGACTGAGCTATACCGAGTTCAGCGTCTCGGATATTACCCTGTCTGCCACCACGCTTGCGGCGAAAGGCGACATCAAGGCCAGCGTGATGGTTAAAAATACCGGCAAAGTCGCGGGCGCAACCGTGGTGCAACTGTATATGCAAGACGTTACCGCTTCGATCAGTCGTCCGGTGAAAGAGCTGCGCGGCTTTGAAAAAATTTACCTGCAGCCCGGTGAAGAAAAACGTGTGACCTTCAGCCTGGAAGAAAAAGATCTTCGCTATTTCGACAACCAGCTGAAATGGGCTTCACAGCCGGGTAAATTCAACATTTTTGTTGGCTTAGATTCTCAGAACGTTAAGCAAAGCAGCTTCCAGCTGCAATAATCTTCTAAACCCAGCCAATATCGCCTCTCGGGCCGTTAACTACCCGAGAGGCGAGTACTCCTGCCTCTTTCCCGCATTATTTATGACCCCTATCACAATCACAGCAGCCTTTATTTGAAAGCCACACGGCAAGCGGTAGATTTAACCCCATCTCATCCGACCACTTAATTTATTGCCCAAATTTATGGGTATGGCGGAATTTATTGATGGAGCCCGTTATGAATAATCAATCCGTCCCCTATCCTCATTTGCTTGCGCCACTTGATCTCGGCTTTACCCAGTTGAAAAACCGCGTCCTGATGGGCTCAATGCACACCGGTTTGGAGGAAAAAGAAGACGGTCCGCAGCGTATGGCGGCCTTCTATGCGGAAAGAGCCGCCGCGGGGGTTGCGCTGATTGTGACCGGAGGCATTGCGCCCAATGTTCAGGGCGTGGTGTATCAAGGGGGCGCGATATTTAATCACGCTTCACAAATTGCGCCTCACCAAATCGTGACGGACGCCGTGCACAACGCCGGCGGAAAGATTGCGCTGCAAATTCTTCACGCCGGGCGCTACAGCTATCAGCCTAACCCCGTGGCGCCCTCAGCGCTGCAGGCACCGATCAACCGTTTTTCACCGCAGGCGCTGAGTGACCAACAAATAGAACAAACTCTCGAAGATTTTTCGCAATGTGCAGCGCTGGCGCAGCAGGCAGGCTATGACGGCGTAGAGATCATGGGCTCAGAGGGGTATTTGATTAATCAGTTTCTGACCGCACGTACCAACCAGCGCGAGGACCAATGGGGAGGTAGCCCAGAGAATCGTATGCGGTTTGCGATTGAAACCGTGCGCCGCGTGCGTGCCCGCTGTGGTGTCGAATTTATCATTATTTACCGACTCTCGATGCTGGACCTGGTGGAACAGGGTTCTGACTGGCATGAAATTGAGCAGTTGGCGGTGGAGATTGAGCGCGCTGGTGCAACGCTGATTAATACCGGGATCGGCTGGCACGAAGCGCGCATTCCGACCATTGCAACCCGCGTTCCTCGCGCCGGATTCAGCTGGGTCACTCATCGTCTCATGGGTAAAGTGACTATTCCGCTGATCACCACCAACCGAATTAACGATCCGCAGGTTGCTGAGGACATACTCGCGCGCGGCGACGCCGACATGGTTTCTATGGCGCGCCCGTTTCTCGCCGACCCACAGTTTGTGCAAAAAGCCGCTGAAAATCGCGCCGACGAAATTAACACCTGCATTGGCTGTAATCAGGCCTGCCTTGACCAGATCTTCATGGGTGAGTTGACCTCGTGTCTGGTCAATCCACGCGCCTGCCGCGAAACACACATGCCGATTGTTGCCACCGAGCGGCCTAAACGGCTCGCCGTGGTGGGTGCAGGTCCGGCAGGGTTAGCGTTTGCCACTGCCGCTGCCCAACGCGGGCACTGTGTGACCCTGTTTGATGCCCAGCAGGAAATTGGCGGGCAGTTTAATATCGCCAAGCAAATTCCGGGTAAAGAGGAGTTTTATCAGACTCTGCGCTACTTCTCGCGTCAGCTTAGCCTGCTCAGTGTGCAACTTGAACTGGGCGAAAAGGTGGAGGCGGATACGCTGGCGGAATTTGATGAGGTCATTCTCGCTTGCGGGATTTTACCGCGCCTGCCAAAAATTACCGGTATCGACCACCCGAGCGTACTCACTTATCTTGACGTACTGCGTGATAAAAAACCGGTGGGTCAACGGGTGGCCATCATCGGCGCGGGCGGCATTGGTTTTGATACCGCAGAATATCTCAGCCACGTGGAACCCTCGTCCAGTCTGAATATTAAAGCTTTTCAGCAGGAATGGGGCATCGACCCCAGCCTGAAAACGCGCGGAGGTTTAGCCGCAGAAGGCCCTCATCCCACACCCTCGGCACGCGACATTACGCTTTTGCAACGCAAGAGCAGCAAAGTTGGCGCGGGATTAGGCAAAACGACCGGATGGATCCATCGAGCAAGCCTGTTGGCACGCGGCGTTCATATGCAAAATGGCGTGACCTATGAGCGCATCGACGGCGAGGGACTGCACATTATTCGTGAGGGAGAAGCCTACTGCCTGGCGGTGGATAACGTGATTATCTGTGCGGGACAGGAGTCACAGAGGAGCCTGTCGGAACCGCTGCGTCAGCGTGGAAAAATTGTTCATCTGATAGGCGGCGCAGATGTGGCCGTTGAATTGGATGCCCGTCGCGCCATCGATCAGGGCACCCGTTTAGGTCTGACTATTTAATAATGATTTTCTGAATCATAGGGTTAGTAACCGGCATTGGTTTTTACCGAACGCAGGATAACAAACTTCTGATTAGTGGCAATGGTGGTGCAGTTGCCGAACAGGCGGCGCAGTTTCTGGTAATAGTCCAGATGACGGTTGCCCACGATGCGTAATTCACCGCCCGGCTGCAGGCAGCGCTTGGCGTCGCAGAACATGCGCCATGCAGTGTCATCGCTGACCACGGTGCCCTGATGGAACGGCGGGTTGCACAATACGGCGTGCAACGTTTCACGCTCAACGCCGGCCAGCATGTTATTCACTTCAAACTCGCAGCGGGCAAGATCCTGCGGCAGGTTGTTTTCGACGTTGGCGCGACTCGATTCAACGGCCATGTAAGACTCATCGACAAACAACATTTCAGCATCTGGGTTAAGCGCCAGTGCGGTGATGCCGATGACGCCATTGCCGCAGCCGAGGTCAACCATGCGGCCTTCAATACCCTCTGGCAAATGCTGCATAAAGAAGCGCGCGCCAATATCCAGTCCCGTGCGAGAAAACACGTTGGCATGGTTGGTGATGCGCATTTCGCTGTCGTCTAACGCCCATTCGGTCGTGACCTGCTCGGCAGGCTGCATATCGCTTTCGGCCTGACAGTGTATCAGACGGGCTTTTTTCCAGGCCAGGCTGGTACGCGTAGGGCCGAGGATCTTCTCAAACAGCTGCAGCGTAGAGGTATGAATATCTCGCGCTTTGGCGCCGGCGATAATTTGCGTATCGGGCGTCACTACCTCACGCAGTGCGCGCAGCTGTTGCTCAAGCAGGGCCAGCGTTTTAGGCACCTTGATAACCACTAAACCCGGTGCCTGCGGCAGAGGTGCCAGGCTGCTTTGGTGGGTTACCCGCGAATCATCCAGGCCGTTGAGGCGCAGGTTATGCTGGGTCGCCAGTTGGCTCATAAACGAATCGCCGATGCTTACCGGTGAAAACGCCTGCAGCGCACAGGTCAGAGTACCGAAACTGTCGTTAAAAATAAGCACAGGACGGCCATTGAGTGTGTCGGTGGTCAAGGTTTGCAGCAAATACTCATCCGCCGCTTCCCATGCCTGCAACGTGGTGGATTCTTCCTGCAGCGGATAACGTTCCAGCTCAAGATGCAGTGTATCCAGTTCAAAATGGCTCATTGGCCCTCCTCAAATTTCAATTTGCGCTGTTTATCCCTTAAATTGCGCTATCAGTAAAATGTTTTTTCAGTTAAAAAGGGATTATCTGTCACCCCTTGCTGCCCGCTGGCCTTTTACGGGTGGATTGCGTGCAGGTTTTCCCCTAATTAAAGAGAGCCAAAGCAAACAGTTATGCCAGAATTGACCTATCTGCAAGGGTATCCGGAACATCTTCAGGCCCAGGTGCGCCAGTTGATCGACCAAAATCGTCTTGGCAGCGTTCTGCTGAGCCGCTATCCAGAACCTCACGAGCTGACCACCGACAAATCGCTCTATCAATATACGCTCGACTTGAAAAACCAATATTTGCGCAGCTCGTCTCCACTGAGCAAAGTGGCCTATGATAATAAAATTCACGTTATGCGCCACGCGTTGGGCCTGCATACTGCCATTTCACGCATTCAGGGCGGCAAACTGAAAGCCAAGGCCGAAATACGCGTTGCTACGGTGTTTAAAAGTGCACCGGAGGCATTTCTGCGTATGATTGTGGTTCACGAGCTGGCACACATTAAAGAAAAAGAACATAACAAAGCGTTTTACAGCCTGTGCTGTCACATGACGCCGGATTATCATCAGCTCGAATTTGATACACGCATGTACCTGACTCACCTCGATCTGTTCGGAAAACTGTATCGTTAGTAATCTGTGTTTACTCACATATTACTCATGTTTTTCTCAGATATTTTTCATGCCAATAAGGGAGTAAACCATGATTCGCTTTGCCGTAGTGGGCACTAACTGGATAACCAAAAGCTTTATCGACGCCGCCCATGAAAGTGGCAAACTCAAGCTGACGGCGGTTTACTCACGCACGCTGGAAAATGCCAAAGCACTTGGTCACGACTACCCGGTAGAACACTATTTTGATTCACTGGAAGCCCTGGCCGCTTCTGACGCAATTGACGCCGTTTATATTGCCAGTCCCAACTCCCTGCACTGCGAACAAACTCTGCTGTTTCTCAACCATAAGAAACACGTAATTTGCGAGAAGCCGCTGTCCTCCACTCTCGCAGAGGCGGAGCAGGCAATTCGCTGCGCCAACGACAATCAGGTGGTGCTGTTTGAGGCCTTTAAAACGGCCTATTTGCCTAACTTCCTGCATATGAAAAGTACGCTCGGCAGAATGGGGCCGCTGCGCAAAGCCATTTTTAACTACTGCCAGTACTCGTCGCGCTATCAGCGCTATCTGGCGGGAGAGAATCCTAATACCTTTAATCCCGCGTTCTCCAACGGCTCCATTATGGATATCGGCTATTACTGCCTCGCCAGTAGCGTGGCGCTATTTGGCGAGCCAAACACGGTGGTTGCCAGCGCGACGCTGCTGGAGAGCGGCGTGGATGCTCAGGGAACCGTGCTGATGGGCTATAAAAACACGACCTACGGTGATTTTGAGGTGGTGATCAACCACTCGAAAGTGAGTGATTCGCTGCTACCAAGTGAAATTCAGGGCGAAGAGGGCACACTGCAAATCGATAAACTATCTGAATGCCAAACGCTGCGCTATACGCCACGCGGTGGGCAAACGCTGGATCTAACGCAGCCTCAGCACATCAACACTATGCTCTATGAGGCAGAAACCTTTGCCACCCTGGTAGACAGCAAGTTTTATGGCCATCCGGGATTAGAAGTGTCGCGTATTACGGCCAAACTGCTGACTGAAATTCGTCATCAGACGGGCGTAGTCTTCCCTGCGGATAACCAGCGGGTTGTTGAAAATATTTAAGGAATTAGCATGAGTCAATGTGTCCAAAAACCCCTACTTATTTTGCAAACCGGCCAGGCGCCTGAACCTATTCGTGCGCTGCACGGCAATTTCCCGCAGATGTTTATTCGTCAGGGAAATATCGACAGTCAGCAGGTAGTCATTATTGACCTGCAGGCCGGTGAGCGCCCTCTTCCGCCGAGCCACTATGCTGGAGCGGTGATTACCGGTTCACGTAGCATGGTGACCGAACACCTTGAGTGGAGCGAGTACGCCGCTGACTGGATACGTCAGGCTATGCTGAGTAATTTGCCGATGTTGGGTGCCTGCTACGGGCACCAACTTATGTCGTATGCGCTGGGCGGAAAAGTCGATTTTCATCCCCAGGGCATTGAAGTCGGTACGGAAGAAATTGAGCTACTGCCGGCGGCCAACAATGATCCTCTGGTTTCAGCGCTTCCTGCACGGTTCAGCGCCAACCTGATCCATCTGCAAACCGTGTTGCAGCCGCCTGCCTGCGCCACGGTTTTGGCAAAATCAGCGCACGATCCACATCAGATCCTGCGCTACGGTCCCAACGCCATTAGCACCCAGTTTCACCCAGAGTTCAGCGCAGCCGTGATGAGAACTTATTTGCCATGGCTTGACCAGCAGGCATCCGACGACAGCGTTGATTACTATGGGAAGCTCGAAAACGTCAGCGAAACGCCGCTCAGTCAGGGGCTGCTACTCGCTTTCATAGCATCACTGGGAAAGCAGCGCGCACTAGCAGGTTAGTCGCCTAAATGTTTCGTGCCGCTTGACGAATGAAACATTTTGAATTACTTTCTTCTCTGCAAAGGGGAGTAACTTCCTAGTCGGCTAATCGTCAATACGGTGATTCACTTCACCCGGTTACCGAGCAACCCTAATTAAATATTCCTGTTATAGATACTGTAGCAAGGCGGCAAGTGAACGCATTCCGATGAGCCTACGAGTGTAGGTGATTCGGGTAAGTGAACGCAGCCAACGCCGCTACAGTGTCAAGAACGCAGAATATTTTGGGTTGTGAGTGAGACCTTGCCAGAAGGCGAGGTTTGCTCACAGCTCAACAAAGAGCGGCTAACGTCTTCTGACGTTAGCCGTTTTTTTGCTTTCTAGAGGGTTGTAACATGATGAATTCCGTTGGAAATCCGCTGTTGTGGGGTTCTTTCGCGGTGGTGGTGGTGGTCATGCTGGCGATAGACATGCTGCTGCAGGGGCGCAAAGGCGAGCAGAGCATGACGATGAAAAGTGCAGCGCTGTGGTCACTGCTCTGGGTGGGCCTGTCATTGCTGTTTAACTATGGTTTCTGGTGGTATCTCAACGGCGAATTTGGCCGCGAAGTTGCCGATAAGCAGGCGCTGGCTTTTCTAACCGGTTATCTGATCGAGAAAGCTCTGGCGGTCGATAACGTCTTTGTCTGGCTGATGTTGTTCAGTTATTTCAGCGTACCTGCCAGCCTGCAGCGCCGAGTATTGGTGTATGGCGTGTTGGGTGCGATTGTGCTGCGTACCGGTATGATTTTCGCCGGCAGTTGGCTGGTTTCTGAGTTCAGCTGGATCCTTTACGTATTTGGCGCGTTCTTGCTGTTTACCGGTATTAAAATGGCGCTGGCCAAAGAAGACGACGGCGCTATTGGCGACAAACCGATTATCCGCTGGCTGCGCGGGCGTTTACGCATGACGGATGAGCTGTCGGGCGAGAAATTTTTCGTACGCCGCAACGGGCTGCTGTACGCCACCCCGTTGGTTTTAGTGTTGATCATGGTAGAACTCAGCGACGTTATCTTTGCCGTTGACAGCATTCCGGCTATTTTTGCTGTCACCACCGATCCGTTTATTGTGCTGACTTCAAACCTGTTTGCGATCCTGGGCCTGCGTGCCATGTATTTCCTGTTGGCTAACGTTGCAGAGCGCTTCTCAATGCTCAAGTATGGCCTGGCGGTGATTTTGGTATTTATTGGTGCAAAAATGCTGCTGCTGGACCTTATTCACATTCCAGTGGGTATCTCTCTGGGCGTTGTGGCCAGTATTTTGGCTTTAACCTTGATCATTAACGCTTGGGTTAACTATAGAAACGATAAATCTTAGATACTTAAAAAGATAATTACTTTTGACATAATCGATTAACGAAATCTTGAAAACACCCTTTCTGCTAGCAGCTTAAATAATCAACGCAGGTAGAAAGGGTGTTTTCAAACTACCCCGCCTTTCGCCATCACGACTTTCTTCAACGATAAATACCTACGATTATTGCATGAGTTCAATCACTCCAAACTGGCTAACAAGCCTACTTAGATCAAGAAAAACATCACACATGATGCAATAAAAGCGTTTTTTGAGAATCTAAAATTCATTTTTTTCCTAGTATATAGCATTATTAAAAATATAAAGGTGAAGAAAATGCCGATGATATACCCTATTGTGTTTAGACAACCCACCGTTTCATTTATTACAAAAGCCGTTCCAAAAAAAAGTGACAACCCTAAGGGATTTAAAAAATTAATAAATAATGTGATGAATATTTTTAGAAAACCATCAAGCTTAAAAATGAATGTTAAGCTCTCGAGTAAAAAGGGCAAAGTCATGGAGTTTCCTACGCATTTGGAAGACTGCAACTACTTTATTGAGAAGGGTAACGCTACCACGCTTACTCTCACAGGGTGCAAAAAAAACTTGCGTGACATCGATCGAGCTTTTAATAACACTATAAAAAACAATGAGTACTCAGAAAATCTCTCAGATGTTGAGCAATGTACAATCCAGGATGATTTCTATGAGCTGATTGAACGTTGTTATAAAAAACCTGATCTTCTCCCGCCGCTATCGGCCGAAGATATTTTTAACGAAATATACACCAAAGAACGAAGGGATAATGATCTTGAGAAGTGCATAAGTGGCGCCAGAGAGAATACACGGCTAAAATCAAAAACACTTGGCTTAGTACCCTGAAGGTCTAGATGTCTAAAAAAATCTTCAGGCAAAAGAAATTTTAACGTTTTTTTATAGTTTATAATTATAAAACCATTAAGTTATGACAAAATAATTTTACTGAAAAAAATGTCTACACGCATCGCACAAATCAATTATTCTATGACTCACATCCGCATGCTGCCTGATAAGGCAATTTATGAATTATATAATGATAAAAATCATAACAAGGCTATTAGCACTATTCTCGGAATAAAAAAGTAGCCACAATATGTCAACATTATTGTCCATTAAAAATAGAACATAAACTGGCCCCCTACGCATTGGATCACCTTAAAAACGTTCAGAAAGACCTTATTAAACATAGAAATGTCAGCTTTGAACCGTTAGATACATTAATCACTATAATGGTTAAGACTGAAACGGTAAGACCCACCAGAATTAACAAGATCAAAAAAACTTTATTAGGATGAGATCCTGTTAGCAAAATCAAAAACTGGTTCACACAGTCCCCGCTTACTCCAGCCACCATAAAAACGGAAAATAGCCACAATGGTCAGACGCATAATGACCCCAAGTATCATTAAACGGGTTGCCGAGGCGCGGTAAGACCGCTAGTTTTATAGCCTCGGCGGCGCGCAGGCGCGCCCATCAATTAGAGGCAGGTGGTCTGTGGCACATCATAAAATTATTCTCGATTGCGACCCAGGTGTAGATGACGCGGTTGCTATTTTACTGGCACTGGCTTCACCCGAAGAGATAGAGCTGATAGGTATAACCACGGTTGCAGGCAATGTGCCACTCAAGCGTACGGCCTACAACGCGAGACGAATTTGTACCCTCGCAGGTCGTGAAGACATTCCGGTTTATGCCGGGTGCCCTCGCCCGATGCTTGAAGCCGCAGGCCCACAGTCAACGGTGCACGGCGACGACGGGTTAGGCAACGTCAAGCTTCCTGAGCCGGGTTTTGCTCTGCAAGCTCAACATGCGGTAGATTTTATCATTCATTCTCTTCACGCCGAGCCGGGCCAGATAACTCTTTGTCCCATCGGGCCGATGACGAATATTGCCCTGGCGATTATCAAAGACCCGTCTATCGTCCCGAAAATAAAACAGATTGTCTTCATGGGCGGTGCGGCTTTTTGCCCGGGAAACACCTCGCCGGTGGCCGAATTTAATATCTATGTTGACCCCTGGGCGGCACACGTGGTGCTGAGCGCGGGCATCCCTCAGGTCATGCTGGGCCTGGATGTGACACTGCAAGCTAAAATTGACGCCGCTTATCTTGATGAGCTGCAACAGATGACTCCTCTGCTGGAAATCACCACGGCAATGATGCGCAGCTATGGCGCAGGTGATCCTTGCCTGCATGACCCCTGTGCGATTGCCTGGCTCATCGACCCAAGTTTATTCAAAGGGGTACAGGGAAAAATTAGCATAAGTTATCAGAATGATACGCACCGCGGCCAAACGCTGGTTGCGGTGAAGTCGCGCCATTTGGAAAACAACGCGACCAATATTGAAGTGATTACTGAAGTGAACAATCCTCAACTTCTGAAGATGCTGAGCGAACGACTGAGCCGCCTGTAGAGCAAACGACTCCCTGCGCACCTTGCTGCATCAAGGATTAAGGGCGCAGAGAGTCTATATCGGTTACTGCCAGCCGTAGCGGCGGAAGAAAATGCCTTTAACTGCCTGAGTCAACACCATATAGGCCGCCAGAATCGCTACCAGCCATGGGAAGTAGCCTAATGGCAATGCCTGCAGTTGCAGGAATCCGGCGGCGGGAGTAAAGATAAGGCCAATGCCCACCACGACCACCAATAACGTCATCATGCACAGCGGCCACGACGCGCGACTCTGAATAAACGGCACTTTCCGCGTGCGGATCATATGCACAATCAGCGTTTGCGACAGCAGCCCTTCAATAAACCAGCCGGTCTGGAATAAAGTGTGCATTTCTGGCGTATTGGCTTTGAATACCCACCACATCAGCGCGAAAGTCAGCATATCAAACACCGAGCTTATCGGACCAAAGAACACCATAAAGCGTCCGATATCGCCCGCATTCCAGCGCTGTGGCTTCGCCAACTGCTCTTCATCAACGTTATCAAAGGGGATCGCAACCTGAGAGACATCATAAATCAGGTTCTGTACCAGCAGGTGCAGCGGCAGCATCGGCAGAAACGGCAGAAAAGCACTGGCTACCAATACGCTGAAAACATTACCGAAGTTGGAGCTGGCGGTCATTTTGATGTATTTGAGCATGTTGGCAAAGGTGCGACGGCCCTCGGTAACGCCCTGTTCCAGCACCATCAGGCTTTTTTCCAGCAGGATAATATCCGCCGCTTCTTTGGCGATATCCACCGCAGAATCCACCGAAATACCAATATCAGCCGCCCGCAGTGCCGGTGCATCATTGATGCCGTCGCCCATAAAACCAACAACGTGGCCCTGTTCACGCAGCACGCGGACAATGCGTTCTTTATGTAACGGCGCAAGTTTAGCGAAAACGCGGGTTGTTTTAGCCACCTCAGCCAGTTCAGCATCGCTAAGTCGTTCTATTTCGCTGCCGATGACAATTTTATCCACTGACAGACCGACGTCCTGACAAACTTTTCTCGCCACCAGCGGATTGTCACCGGTGAGGATTTTCACCGTTACGCCTTTATTTTGCAGCGCTTTCAAAGCCGGTGCGGTGCTCTCTTTTGGTGGATCGAGGAAGGCGATATATCCGGCCAGGACCAGGCTGGACTCATCGGCTACCGCATAGTCTCCCGTACGTGAGGGCATGACTTTATGGGCGACGGCGACCACTCTGAGTCCCTGCTGGTTAAGATCGTCGGTAATGCGGCGGATGCGCTTTAATAGTTGATCCGTCAACGATACAGTTTCATCGTTAAGCTGAACAAGGGTACAAATTGACAGAATTTCTTCCAGCGCGCCCTTACAGATCAGGCGATGATGGTCAGCGGCTTCAGACACCACGACCGACATGCGACGTCGGTCGAAATCAAACGGAATTTCATCGACTTTACTGTAGTGCTCAACCCCCTGCTCCATCTTCGCGGCTTCCGCACCTGCAAGCACCGCCACGTCGAGCAGGTTTTTCAGTCCCGTCTGATAATGGCTGTTGAGCCAGGCCAAATGCAGCACATTGTTGCACGGTGAACCCAGTACGTCGGTGTGGCGCTCAAGAATGATTTTATCCTGCGTTAGGGTGCCGGTTTTATCGGTACACAGAATATCCATCGCGCCAAAATTTTGAATCGCATCCAGATGTTTAACAATCACTTTCTGGCGGGAGAGCTTAACCGCGCCTTTTGCCAAAGTAGACGTCACGATCATTGGTAGCATTTCAGGCGTAAGGCCTACGGCAACCGACAGCGAGAACAGCGCCGCCTCCCACCAGTCACCCTTGGTGTAGCCATTAATCAGCAACACTACCGGCGTCATCACCATCATAAAGCGAATCAGTAACCAGCTCACTTTGCTGATGCCGCGCTGGAAGGCGTTAGGCTGCTCATCCTGTTTAATCACCCGTTCGGCAAGCTGGCCGAACCACGTCTGTGCGCCCGTGGATATCACCATCGCCATTGCGGTACCGCTGATAACGTTGGTGCCCATAAAGCACAGCGTGTCCTGCTCGAGCGGGTCACAATCAACCGGCAAACGGCTATTGGCCAGCTTCTCGACGGGCAAGGACTCACCGGTCAGCGCCGCTTGGCTGATAAACAGGTCTTTAGCGGAAAGAATACGCAAGTCTGCCGGGATCATATCCCCCGCCGAAAGTTTGACCAGATCCCCAGGCACGAGCTGATTGATAGGTAATTCTACCGTTTCACTGCGCCCGGTATGGGTATCACAGCGCAGCACCGTGGCAGTATTGCTGACCATGGCTTTCAAGGCGTCGGCGGCTCTGTTCGAGCGGGCTTCCTGCACGAAGCGCATCAGGGTAGAAATAACCACCATGCTGCCAATCACCAGCGTGGCTTTCATGTCTTCCGTGGCGTATGACACCGCGGCCAGCAGGGTCAGAAGCAGGTTGAAGGGGTTGCGATAGCAAATCCACAGATGCTGCCACCAGGGCGCGGGCTGCTGGTCGTCGGTTTGGTTGGCCCCTACGCGTTCGCGTACTGCGTCAGCTTCAGCATGGGTTAGCCCCTCAAAATGGCTACCGAATTGCGTATATAATTGTTCAACATCGGCGCGAGCACAGTCCTGAGAGTGCTGAACAATAGACGTTGGCACATCGTGCCCGGAGGTGGGTTGCACATTTTCCAGCATCGGAGAACGGCGGATCAGGCGGCGTGGCAAATTACGGCTGAACATAGTGAACAGTCGATGGGTGAAGGCTTTGAACATAACTCGTACCTTTATTGCGCCCACGACCCGACATTCCCTTAGGTTTTAAGGCAATATCCGCGGTAATACACGCAGACGCAGCATCAAAACACGGGCTATTACGTCGTGGGGATGGCAAAGGATTAAAAGCATTGCGAGCAATAGAGCAGGCAGATGCTTACCAAATTTTATCCGGTAAGTAGCTGCAAAAAGGCGGGTGCTTACCGGATCAGAACGAACTCACTGGGTTGGGGTCGGGATCCATAAAAATTTTCTCGGTAAGTTAAAAACATTTTCGCTGAGAGAAGGGACATGTGTAAAACTCTGACCCAGGTTGCATTCGTCTCAGGAATTCATGCCTAAAGAAGTAAAATCCGTTAGGGTATGACGGTGCGTCATTGTCGCGCATACTGCGCCACTTGAACTGATCTCGATCAATTCGGTGCGCGAAATATACTCCTCTTAACTTGAACCGTTGATAAACCATGCAAAATCGTCTGACTATTAAAGACATTGCCCGACTGAGCGGTGTGGGGAAATCTACCGTTTCCAGAGTGCTGAATAATGAAGGCCACGTCAGTCCACAAACGCGTGAACGCGTGCTGGCGGTTATCGAGCAACAGTCATTTCTGCCCTCAAAATCCGCCAGAGCGATGCGCGGTCAAAGCGATAAAGTCGTTGCCATTATCGTCTCTCGTCTCGATTCGCCGTCTGAAAATCAGGCGGTGCGCACTATGCTGCCGCTGCTGTATGAGCAGGGCTACGATCCCATCGTGATGGAAAGCAAGTTCAGCGTGCAGCGCGTGCAGGAGCATCTGCAAGTTTTACACCAGCGTGCGGCCGACGGCGTGATTCTGTTTGGCTTCACTGGCCTGGACGAGCAAATCCTAGAAGGCTGGCGGGAAAAAACCGTGATCGTGGCGCGTCAGTATCAGGGATTTTCCAGCGTGTGCTATGACGACAGCGGCGCTGTCAATCTGTTGTTGAATCAGCTTTATCAGCAAGGGCATCGCCACATCAGCTACATGGGAACTCACGAGGCCGACACCACGACGGGTGCGCTGCGTACTCAGGCTTATCAGGAATTTTGTCTGCATAAACGGCTTGAACCGGTGCTGACATTGGGCGAACTCACCTACCACAGTGGGTATGAGCTGGCACCGGGAATTTTGCGCGCTGACACCACTGCGGTAATTTGTGCCTCCGACAGCATCGCGCTTGGGGTAGCCAAGTACCTGCAACAGCAGCAGAAAAACGATATTACCCTGTGCGGGATCGGTAATAACCTATTGATGCGCTTCCTGTTTCCTCAGGCACTGACGGTTGAATTAGGCTATGGGCGCGCAGGCACTGAAGCCGTACGCCTGCTGATGTCGCAGCTGCACTCCGCCCCGTCTGAACAACATATTATTGTGCCCTGCCAGCTGGCCGATCCCCTGCCTCAGACCGTCTGATTTATTTCTTAATGCTCACAAAAAAAGGTGATTTTGTGATCTCCCGCTAATTTCCGGGAACGTTCCCAGACAGAGTTAACGTCTCAGGATATGCTCATGTTTTTCTCACACTGCCGGAAAGGCCAAACTATGAGTAAAATGAGACAGCAGGATGTAGAACAACTGATTGAATGGGTGGGCGGCAGCGAAAATATCGCCTCCGTCACTCACTGTATTACCCGTTTGCGTTTTGTACTTAACGACACCTCGAAGGCTAAGCCCTCAGAGATTGAAACCCTGCGCATGGTCAAAGGGTGCTTCACCAACGCCGGTCAATTCCAGGTCGTTATCGGTCCTGAAGTGGATGACTACTATAAGGCTCTGCTTAAGCTCACCGGTAAAAACAGCGATAACAAAGAGCAAACCAAGATCGCCGCTCGCCAGAATATGAATATATTCGAGCGCTGCATCTCTCATTTTGCCGAAATATTTTTTCCCCTGCTGCCGGCGTTAATCAGCGGCGGTCTGATCCTCGGCTTCCGAAACTTGATCGGCGACATCCCGCTCAGCGGGGGTCAAACGCTGGCGCAGATGCACCCGCTGTGGCAGACGGTTTATGATTTCCTGTGGCTGCTCGGCGAAGCAATCTTTATGTTCCTGCCGGTCGCGGTGTGTTGGTCCACGGTCAAAAAGCTCGGCGGCACCGAGATTCTGGGCATTGTTTTGGGCATCACCCTGGTGTCGCCACAGTTGATGAACGCCTATCAGCTGGGTCAGCAAACGCCAGACGTATGGCACTTCGGTTGGTTCACGGTGCAAAAAGTCGGTTATCAGGCGCAGGTTATTCCTTCCATGCTCGCCGGTATTGCACTGGCCTGGATTGAAAGTGGCCTGAAGAAAATTATTCCTAACTATCTGTATTTGGTCATTGTACCGGTCACTTCGCTGATTATTGCCGTATTCCTGGCACACACGCTCATTGGTCCGTTTGGCCGCATGATTGGCGACGGTGTTGCCTGGGCGGTTAAGTCGGTAATGACCGGAAGCTTGGCGCCGATTGGTGCCGCACTGTTCGGCTTCCTCTATGCCCCGCTGGTGATTACTGGCGTGCATCAGACCACGCTGGCTATTGATATGCAGATGGTACAAAGCACCGGCGGTACACCGGTCTGGCCGCTTATCGCTATCTCTAACATTGCGCAAGCCGCCGCGGTGCTGGGTATTGTGATCATTAGCCGTAAACACAACGAACGTGAAATCTCTGTCCCAGCCACTATTTCGGCCTTTTTAGGGGTAACAGAGCCAGCAATGTACGGGATCAACCTGAAATACCGCTTCCCGATGCTGTGCGCGATGATAGGTTCCGCCCTCGCCTGTCTGGTATGTGGCCTGTACGGCGTCACCGCTAACGGCATTGGCGTGGGTGGCTTACCCGGCATTCTGTCCATCAAATCTCAGTTTTGGTCGGTGTACCTGGTCTCGATGCTCATCGCCATTGTGGTTCCGCTGGTTCTGACCATCCTGGTTTATAAACGTAAACATCGCCGTGGTGAATTGGCCGTTTAACTTTTCTCGGCGGAAGTCCCCCTTCCGCCTAATTTGAGAGGGATTTTGTTAATGAGTACTTCTTTACCCTGGTGGCAAAACGGCGTTATCTATCAAATTTATCCCAAGAGTTTTCAGGACAGTACCGGCAGCGGTACGGGAGATTTGCAAGGCATTATTCGCCGTCTGGACTATTTGCAGCAGCTTGGCGTGGATGCCATTTGGCTCACGCCGGTTTATCTGTCGCCACAGGTTGATAACGGTTATGACGTGGCCGACTACTGTGCCATTGACCCGGCTTATGGCACCTTAGACGACTTTATCGCCCTGGTTGATGCTGCCCACCAGCGCAATATTCGCATCATTATGGATATGGTGTTTAACCACACCTCTACCCAGCACCGCTGGTTTACCGAGTCGCAAAATCCACAAAGTCCTTATCGTCAGTACTATGTGTGGCGCGACGGGGCCGCCGATGTGCCGCCTAACAACTGGCACTCAAAGTTTGGCGGCAATGCCTGGCAATGGCACGCAGAAAGCGGGCAGTATTATTTGCATCTTTTTGCCCATGAGCAGGCCGATTTGAACTGGGAACATCCTCCGGTACGTCAAGAGCTCAAAGAGATTTGCGAGTTTTGGGCCAATATCGGCGTTGATGGCCTGCGCCTCGACGTGATTAATCTGGTTTCAAAACAGCAAGATTTCCCGAATGATGACCAGGGCGACGGCCGCCGTTTCTATACTGATGGTCCGCGCATTCATGAGTTTTTACAGGAGATGAGTCGCGACGTTTTTAAGCCACTTGGCCTGATGACGGTAGGTGAAATGTCGTCAACCCGTCTGGAACACTGCCGCCGCTATGGCGCGCTGGATGGCAGCGAGCTTTCAATGACCTTTAACTTCCATCACCTCAAGGTTGATTATCCAGACGGTCAAAAATGGACGCTGGCCAAGCCTGATTACGTGGAACTCAAAAGAATCTTCAACCAGTGGCAGCAGGGAATGCACGGACACGCCTGGAATGCGCTGTTCTGGTGTAATCACGATCAGCCGCGGATCGTTTCTCGCTTTGGCGATGAGGGAATATATCGGGTTAAAGCCGCTAAAATGTTAGCCATGGTGCTGCACGGCATGCAGGGAACGCCCTATATATATCAAGGTGAAGAGCTTGGAATGACCAATCCTGGCTTTAAAGATATCAAGCAGTATCGCGATGTTGAGAGCCTGAATATGTTTGCAGAACGCTGGGCTTTGGGTCAGGACAGCAACCCCCTGCTGGAGATTCTGGCCTCGAAATCTCGCGATAACGGCCGCACGCCGATGCAGTGGGACGATACTGAAAATGCGGGCTTCACCGAGGGTGAGCCATGGATTGAGCTGTGCGCTAATTATCCCATCATCAATGCGGCAGAGGCGCTCGAAGATATTGATTCGGTGTTCTATTTTTACCAGCGGCTCATTACGCTGCGTAAAAAGCAGCCGCTGCTGACCCACGGCGACTATGTTGACCTGCTGCCTGACCATCAGGCGCTCTGGTGCTACCAGAGACGTTGGCAGAGTCAGCAACTCAGCGTGCTGGCAAATCTGAGTAACGAACCACAGTTTTTTGATTTACCTGACGTTAAAGGAAGCCTGTTGTTGAGTAACTATCCAAACAAACCGCAGGATAACATCCTACGGCCATTTGAGGCAGTTTACTGGCTGCACAATAACAACGATTAATGGCTGACCAACCTGACCGCAGCATCAACGTGCTTTGCCAGCAGCTCATCGGTCAGGTTATTCGCGCCCTGCAGCAGCAGCGGCGCGGCATAGTGCATGCCAGTACGATTAGCCATCGCGTGGAAGGGCAGCAGCAGTGACGCCACAGGATATCGGTTATAACCATCTGCCGTGTAGGCCTGCTCGTTACCGCCGGTTGATACCACCAGTTGCAACGTTTTGCCTTGCAGCGCGTTGCCTTCAGACCCGTAAGCATAACCATAGGTCAATACCGCATCCTGCCATTCGCTGAGGATAGCCGGAGAGCTGTACCAGTAAAATGGAAACATCATCACCACCCGTTGATGCGCGTCCAGCAGTTGATGCTCACGCGCCACATCAATCTTATAATCTGGATAAGCACGTGACAGCTCATGCAACGTGACGTCAGGCAGGTCTTTCAGAGCATTGACCAGCGCTTTGTTGATGACCGCACTGTCCGGGGTGCGATGGGCGCTTAAAATCAGCGTTTTTTTCATAGTAAAATCCTCAAGTCAGAATGAAAATTCCACCCCTGCGGGTGGAATGGCGTTCAATATTGAGCATTGTTTCACAGCGCTCTATCAGTCTGTAGAGTGTCACCGGTCAATTCAGTTTCAACCCAAAGTTAAAGCCACTCCATCGCACCTCGCGATAACAAAATTCTTTGTTTTAGATCAAACTGCCAGGTATTAAGCTCAGCGAAAAATCAACATGTGGTGTGTATAGTAATTTGATTAACCATATGTAGTGATTATACCCCTTTAAAGGAGTGGCCTTGTGAATTCAGAAACCCCGAACCTGCTGGTGATTAAACGCGACGGCTGCCTTGTGGCATTTGATGAGAAATTGATCGAGCAAGCCGTTCAGCGCGCCGCACAGGCCGTGGGTATTGAAGATGTGGCTTACAGCGTTCAGGTCGCGTGCAGGGTCGCCGAAAGTTTTAACGGCTGCCAGAGAGTGGATATTCACGATATTCAAAATGCAGTTGAAAATCAGCTGATGGCCGGTGCGCACAAACGGCTCGCACGGGCCTATATTGAGTACCGCCACGACAGGGACGTAAAACGCGAGCAGCGCGGCCGTTTAAATCAGGAGATCCGCGGTCTGGTTGAGCAAAGTAACCTTGAGCTGCTCAATGAAAATGCCAATAAAGACAGCAAAGTCATTCCTACCCAACGCGACCTGCTGGCCGGTATTGTGGCGAAACACTATGCCCGGCAACATATTCTGCCGCGTGATGTGGTGCTGGCCCATGAGCGCGGTGAAATTCACTATCATGATCTCGATTACTCGCCTTTTTTCCCCATGTTCAACTGTATGCTCATCGACCTAAAAGGCATGTTGAATCAAGGCTTTAAAATGGGTAATGCCGAAATAGACACGCCAAAGTCGATTTCGACCGCCACTGCCGTGACCGCCCAAATTATTGCTCAGGTTGCCAGCCATATTTACGGTGGCACCACCATTAACCGGATTGACGAAATTCTGGCCCCCTTTGTCACGCAAAGTTTTAAGAAGCATAAGAAAACTGCACGTGAATGGAGCATCACCGACGTTGAGGGTTACGCCCACCGATTAACCGAAAAAGAGTGCTATGACGCTTTCCAGTCTTTGGAATATGAGGTCAACACGCTGCACACCGCCAACGGACAGACGCCGTTCGTCACCTTCGGCTTTGGTCTGGGCACCTGTTGGCAGTCGCGCCTGATTCAGCAGTCAATTTTGCGCAATCGCATCGCCGGGTTGGGTAAAAATCGAAAAACGGCGGTGTTCCCAAAGCTGGTTTTTGCCATTCGCGATGGGCTTAACCATAAAGCGGGCGATGCCAATTACGACATCAAGCAGCTGGCGCTAGAGTGCGCCAGCAAGCGCATGTATCCTGACATTCTTAATTATGATCAAGTGGTTAAGGTTACCGGTTCGTTTAAAACCCCGATGGGCTGTCGCAGCTTTTTAGGCGTTTATGAAGAGCACGGCGAGCAAATTCACGACGGGCGCAACAACATCGGCGTGATTAGCCTTAATTTGCCGCGCGTGGCCCTGGAGGCCAAAGGAGACGAAAGTGTCTTTTGGACTCTGCTCGACCAGCGCCTGCTGTTGGCCAAAAAAGCCTTGATGACGAGAATTGCACGCCTCGAAGGGGTAAAAGCACGCGTGGCGCCCATTCTTTATATGGAAGGCGCATGCGGTGTTCGTTTGCAGGCCGATGATAATATTGCCGAAATTTTTAAAAATGGCCGCGCCTCAATCTCATTGGGCTATATCGGCGTGCATGAAACCATCAATGCGCTGTATGGCAATCGACAGCATCCGTTTGATGCCAGCGCCCTGCGCGACAAGGCCGTTGCTATTGTTGCCTATCTCAAAGCGGCCACTGAAAGTTGGAAACAAGAAACCGGTTATGGGTTCAGCCTCTACAGCACGCCAAGCGAGAATCTTTGCGACCGCTTCTGTCGCCTTGATAAGGCAGAATTCGGCATCATCGCCGGCGTCACCGATAAAGGCTATTACACCAATAGCTTCCATCTCGACGTAGAAAAAAAGGTCAATCCTTATCAAAAACTGGATTTTGAAGCGCCCTATCCCCCAATTAGCAACGGCGGCTTCATCTGCTATGGCGAATACCCCAATTTGCAACATAACCTGCGCGCACTGGAAGACGTTTGGGATTATAGCTACTCACGCGTGCCATATTACGGCACCAATACGCCAATCGACGAATGCTATGACTGCGGTTTTACCGGTGAATTTTCCTGCACCAGCAAAGGGTTTACCTGCCCGAAATGCGGCAACCACGACTCGGCCCGCGTGTCGGTAACCCGCCGTGTTTGTGGCTACCTCGGCAGCCCTGACGCTCGGCCATTCAATGCCGGAAAGCAGGAGGAAGTTAAACGTCGGGTTAAGCATCTTGCCAGCGGAAAGTTAGGATAACAGCATGAATTATCATCAATATTATCCTGTCGACGTGGTTAATGGTCCCGGTACTCGCTGCACGCTGTTTGTTTCCGGCTGCGTGCATCAGTGCCCCGGATGTTATAACAAAAGTACCTGGCGGCTAAATTCCGGCCTGCTTTTTACTCAGGAAATGGAAGACCTGATCGTCGCCAATCTGCAGGATACGCTTATCCCGCGTCAGGGGCTGTCGCTGTCGGGCGGCGATCCGTTGCATCCGCAAAATCTGCCGGCGATTAACCAGCTGTTGCGCCGCGTTGTCAGTGAGTGTCCGGGAAAAAACATCTGGATGTGGACCGGCTATCGGCTAGAGGAACTCACCGGCGAACAGCGGGAAACGTTGGCATGGGTTAATGTGCTTATCGACGGGAAATTTGTACAGAGCCTGCGCGACCCGTCATTGATTTGGCGCGGAAGCAGCAATCAAGTGATTCACTATTTGCGTTAATTTCCCCCGTTCTATTGTTCATCTCCTTGCAACCCCCGCTTCACCGAACTGTCATTTTTGCACTTCAAGATGGTGTCAACGTCGAACTGAGGTTGACATCATGCACGCTTTTACCCCAATCGCATCGTCTCTACATCAAGCGCAAAAGCGCGGCCGCCGAGCAGTTTATTACGCAGTCGCTGCACTCCTGTACGCCGCGAGGTATTCATTGTGATGGACTTATCTAGACATCCGACCAGTTACCCTACCCGCTATCAGCAAATCGCTGCCCAGCTGGAGCATGAACTGCGCAGTACCTATCGCTGCGGCGATTATCTGCCACCGGAAAATCAGCTTGCCGAACGTTTTCAGGTTAATCGTCACACGCTCAGACGTGCGGTGGATGAGCTGGTTGAACGCGGCTGGCTACAGCGCCGTCAGGGCATTGGCACGCTGGTGCTGATGCGCCCTTACGACTATCCGCTGCATTCTCAGGCCCGCTTTAGTCAGAACCTGCTGGATCAGGGAAGCCACCCCACCAGTGAACGGCTGCTGGGCGTGCTGCGTCCCGCTACCGACCACGTCGCAACCGCCGTTGGCCGCCAAGAAGGCGACACGGTTATTCACCTGCGCACGCTGCGCCGCGTCAACAATGTGCCGGTCTGTGTGATCGATCACTATTTGCCAGACCTCGACTGGTGGCCGGTGTTGCAACATTTTCAAAGCGGATCGCTGCATGACTTTATCCGCACTGAAATACATCAGCAGTTAAGCCGCCGTACCACCCGTATCAACGCCCGTCGCGCATTGGCAAAAGAGAGCAAGCTGCTGGAAATCGTCCCGCAGGCGCCGCTGCTTTGCGTGCGTACCATAAATACCTGTGACAGCAACGATAGCGTGGCGGAATACTCCGTCAGTCTGACGCGTGCTGACATGATTGAACTGACCATGGAGCACTAATGGACGCCTTACAAACTCGTCAACGCTGGATGTCGGTACTGGCCCACAGCCAGCCGTCGGAGCTGCTTGCACACTGGCAGCCGCTAAATCTCACCCCCACGTTTCAGCGCCTTCGCCCGGCAGAAACCGGACTCACTCAGCTTCAGGGCCGCATGGGCGGCACCGGAAAACGTTTTGTGATGGGCGACATGACCGTCACTCGCGCGGTGATTCAACTTGCCTCCGGCGTTTACGGCTACAGCTACGTTCGCGGCCGTGACAAAGACCATGCCGAACTCTGCGCGGTAATCGATGCCTTGCTGCAGGTCTCCGGCATGGAAGAGTTAATACACAAACGCGTAATTGCCCCTCTGGCGGCCAGCCAGCAGGCCCGTCGCGAACAGCGCGCTCGCGAAATTGCGTCCAGCCGCGTCGATTTCTTCACTCTGGTTCGGGGAGAATAATAATGTCACTTGTTGCCAGTTTTCAGCATCCGGTTGCCGATGCGCAGTACAGTTTTCGCCGCATTCTCAAGGCATTAAGCGAACCCGGTTCAGTCGTCACTCTGCCCTCGATGCCAGGTTTCGGCAAGCTCGGTTCCGCCAGTGCTTGCGTGCTGCTGACGCTGATTGATAAAGACACGCCGCTGTGGATAAGCCCGCAGCTCGACGATGATATTTTGCGCCAAAATCTGCGTTTTCATACCGGCGCGATACTGACCGAAGACCCGAGCAGCGTCAGTTTTGCTCTGGCCCAAGGCTCACTCGATAGCGCCACCTTGCTGGCTTTTCCGTGCGGCGACGAGATGTCTCCCGAGCTGGCCACCAGCGTGATTGTGCAGCTTGAGTCTCTGGAAGGCGGAACGCCGCTGCGCCTGCTGGGTCCGGGTATTGAGCACCAGCGGGTAATCTGCCCGCAATTGCCGCAGGCCGTCACGGAGTATTTGTTGAATCGTCCGCACCGTTTCCCACTGGGGCTGGATTTCATGTTTACCTGCGGTGAGCAGTTGCTTGCCTTACCGCGCACTACCCGCGTGGAGGCCTGCTAATGTACGTTGCCGTTAAAGGGGGCGAAAAGGCCATTGAGGCCGCCCATGAACTGCTGGCGCACCAGCGTCGCGGAGATAGCCGAATTGTTGAGCTCAACGCCGAACAAATTGAGCAACAGCTTGGCCTCGCGGTTGACCGCGTAATGAGCGAAGGCGGAATTTACGACCCACAGCTGGCCGCCTTGGCGATAAAACAGTCGTCCGGTGACCTGGTTGAGGCCATTTTTCTGCTGCGCGCGTACCGCACCACGCTGCCGCGTCTCGCCGTCAGCCAGCCGCTGAACACCGCCAATATGCGTCTCGAGCGCCGTGTTTCGGCAATTTATAAAGATCTTCCCGGCGGCCAGGTGTTAGGCCCGACCTATGATTATACCCATCGCCTGCTGGACTTTGCTCTGCTGGCCGAAGGGCTGGAACCCGTCGCGCCCAAAGCCGATGAAACTCTGCCCGAGGCCTGCAGCCACGTGTTTGACCTGCTGACCCATCAGCAGCTCGCGGTGCGCGAAGACGACGACGGCAGCGAGCCGGACGACATCACCCGCACTCCGCCGGTTTATCCCGCCTCACGCGCCGCACGATTGCAGCAACTGGTGCGCGGAGACGAAGGCTTTTTGCTGTCGTTGAGCTACTCCACTCAACGCGGCTATGGCCGCACCCACCCGTTTGCCGGTGAAATCCGCACCGGTTGGGTGACGGTAGAAATCGTGCCGGAAGAGCTGGGCTTTGCCATTGATATTGGCGAAATTCTGCTGACCGAATGCGAGATGGTTAACGGCTTTATTACGCCAGAAGACCGACCGCCGCATTTCACCCGCGGTTACGG
This sequence comes from Rouxiella sp. S1S-2, assembly GCF_009208105.1. Lineage (NCBI taxonomy): Bacteria > Pseudomonadati > Pseudomonadota > Gammaproteobacteria > Enterobacterales > Yersiniaceae > Rouxiella > Rouxiella sp. S1S-2. The sequence goes on along the minus strand of NZ_WFKL01000001.1, from coordinate 795,775 downwards.
GCTAGTGTTTGGCCGCGCAGAGCGCAAGGCAATGTCGATGTCACTGATTGACCGCGCGCTGCAAACCACTGAACACAATGAGCAGGTTCGCAGTCCGGCGCAGGACGAAGAGTTTGTGCTATCGCACGCCGATAACGTTGAAGCCGCCGGCTTTGTGTCACACCTGAAACTTCCTCACTACGTCGATTTCCAGGCCGAGCTGGAGCTGTTGCAGCGTTTGCGCAAACAGCGTGACGCCGCCTTGGGCAAGGACACTTCTAATGAAAAATAATAAAGCGGCTGCTACGGCCACCGGCTACAACCAGGGTTACCTCGACGAACAAACCAAGCGCATGATCCGCCGTGCCATTCTAAAAGCCGTGGCGATCCCGGGTTATCAGGTGCCGTTTGCAGGCCGTGAAATGCCGATGCCTTACGGCTGGGGCACCGGTGGCATTCAGATAACCGCCAGCGTGATCGGCCAGGAAGACGTGCTGAAAGTGATCGACCAAGGCGCCGACGACACCACCAACGCCGTGTCGATCCGCCGCTTTTTTAAAAACGTTGCCGGTGTAGAAACGACCGAGAAAACCTGCGATGCGACGCTGATTCAGACCCGCCACCGTATTCCTGAAACGCCGCTGGTGGAAGATCAGATCCTGATTTTTCAGGTGCCGATCCCAGAACCGCTGCGCTTTATTGAACCGCGCGAAACTGAAACGCGAAAAATGCACGCGCTGGAGGAGTATGGCGTGATGCAGGTGAAACTGTATGAAGATATCGCGCGCTTCGGCCACATCGCCACCACCTATGCTTATCCGGTGAAAGTGAACGATCGCTACGTGATGGATCCCTCGCCGATCCCAAAATTTGATAACCCAAAGATGCACATGATGCCCGCGCTACAGCTGTTTGGTGCCGGGCGTGAAAAACGCATTTATGCGCTGCCGCCTTTTACCAAAGTTGAAAGCCTGGACTTTGAGGATCACCCGTTTACGGTGCAGAAATGGGATCAGCCCTGCGCCCTCTGCGGATCGCACGACAGCTATCTCGACGAAGTGGTGCTCGACGATCTCGGCAACCGCATGTTTGTCTGCTCCGACACCGACTACTGCGCCCAACAGCTTGAAACCGCATCTTCCCAAGAGGCCAACACTCAATGAATCAGGTCAACTCTTCCGCCACGCCGCTGCTTTGTGTCGAGAATCTGACGCACCTTTACGCGCCAGGCAAAGGCTTTAGCGATGTGTCATTCCAGCTCTATCCTGGCGAAGTGCTGGGCATTGTCGGCGAATCTGGCTCGGGTAAAACCACGCTGTTGCAGTCCATTTCAGCGCGTCTTGCGCCGCAGCAGGGTCAGGTAATTTACAACAACGGCGTACAGCCAGCGCAGTCACTTTATCAGATGCCTGAAAGCGATCGTCGCCGCCTGTTGCGCACCGACTGGGGCGTGGTGCATCAGCATCCGATGGACGGCCTGCGTCGTCAGGTTTCGGCGGGGGGCAACATCGGCGAACGTTTGATGGCGGTCGGCGAGCGCAACTATGCGCGCATTCGCCAGCAGGCCAGTCAATGGCTTGAAGACGTCGAAATCCCGGTTTCGCGTCTCGATGACCTGCCTACCACCTTCTCCGGTGGTATGCAGCAGCGCCTGCAAATTGCCCGCAATCTGGTGACGCATCCACGTTTGGTCTTCATGGATGAGCCAACCGGCGGCCTCGACGTCTCCGTTCAGGCTCGCCTGCTGGACTTGCTGCGCACGCTCGTGGTTGAAATGCAGCTGGCGGTGGTGATTGTCACCCATGATTTGGGCGTTGCGCGGCTGCTGGCTCACCGTTTACTGGTGATGAAACAGGGTCAGGTGGTGGAAAGCGGCCTAACCGACCGCGTGCTGGATGACCCGCATCATCCTTATACCCAACTGCTCGTTTCATCCGTTTTGTCCTGAGAACCCTTTAAGAGTGATAAACCAATGACAACCAGACTCCGGGTCGAAAAACTGAGTAAAACTTTTGTCTTACATAATCAGCAAGGGATCAGGCTGCCGGTGTTTCACAACGCCAGCCTTGACGTTAACGCAGGTGAGTGCGTGGTGTTGCACGGCCATTCAGGCAGCGGAAAATCTACCCTGCTGCGCTCGCTATACGGCAACTATCTGCCGGACAGTGGCCACATTTGGGTTAAACATCAGGAACAGTGGGTCGATATGGTCAGCGCACAGGCGCGTGAAATTCTCGACGTACGCCGCCACAGCGTAGGCTGGGTGAGCCAGTTTCTGCGTGTTATTCCGCGCATCAGCGCCCTTAATTTAGTGATGCAGCCGTTGGTGGAGTTAGGTATCGACAAACCGCAGGCCGAGCAGCGCGCCAGCGCACTTTTACAGCACCTGAATGTGCCGGAGCGCCTGTGGCAGCTCGCCCCTTCAACGTTTTCCGGTGGTGAACAGCAGAGGGTAAACATTGCGCGCGGATTTATCGTCGATTATCCGGTGCTGTTGCTCGATGAGCCCACCGCCTCGCTGGATGCCACCAATCGCGCGGCAGTCGTCACGCTGATTGAAAAGGCCAAAGCGCGCGGCGCGGCGGTAGTGGGGATTTTCCACGATGAAGACGTGCGTGAGCGCGTGGCCGACCGGCTGCACGTCATGGCACCAGAATTAGCGAATGCGGAGAATTTGGCATGATTATCAACAACGTCAATCTGGTGTTGGCGGAAGAAACCGTAAAAGGCTCTATCGAAATCAAGGAAGGGATTATCGCTTCCTTTACTGATACCACCAGCCAACTGCCGCAGGCGCTTGATGCAGAGGGTGGCTGGTTGATGCCCGGTTTTGTCGAACTGCACACCGATAATCTGGATAAATTTTTCACCCCGCGCCCCAAAGTTGACTGGCCAGCGCATTCGGCGATGAGCAGCCACGACGCGCTGATGGTTGCCAGCGGGATAACCACCGTACTCGACGCGGTGGCCGTTGGCGACGTGCGTGACGGCGGTCATCGGCTCGAGAATCTGCAAAAAATGATCGACGCGGTTATCTACAGTCAGAAGGCCGGACTTAACCGCGCCGAGCACCGCCTGCACCTGCGCTGCGAGCTTCCGCACTCCTCTACACTGCCGCTGTTTGAAGAGTTGATGAACAAACCGGGCGTGTCGTTGGTGTCACTCATGGACCACTCACCGGGCCAGCGTCAATTCGCCACCCCGCAGAAATATCGCGAATATTATCAGGGCAAATACCAGCTTAACGACCAGCAGATGGAGGAGTTTCAGGCCACGCAAATCGCCAACTCGCTGCGCTGGGCACAGCCTAACCGCAGGGCGATTGCCGCACACTGCCTTGAGTTGGGTATCGCACTGGCCAGTCATGACGATGCTACTGCGGCGCACGTCAGCGAGTCGAAAGCACTGGGCAGCGTCATTGCCGAGTTCCCAACCACTGAAGAGGCGGCCCGTGCTTCGCACGCAGAAGGTCTGCAAGTGTTGATGGGCGCGCCCAATATCGTGCGTGGCGGCTCGCATTCCGGCAACGTAGCGGCGAAACATCTGGCCTCGGTAGGACTGCTTGATATTCTTTCTTCCGACTACTATCCCGCCAGCCTGATGGACGCCGTGTTCCGCATTGCGCTGGATGAAGGCAACGCCTTCAGCCTGTCACAGGCAGTGGCGCTGGTGACACGCAATCCTGCGCGCGCGCTGGGATTAGAAGACCGGGGAGTGATTGCCGAAGGCAGACGCGCGGACATGGTATTGGCGCGGGCGCACGAGAGTCATCACTATGTGCAAAACGTCTGGCGTCAAGGAATACAGGTATTCTGATGGCTAAGTTAGTCTACGTGATGGGTGCGTCTGGCGCGGGCAAAGACAGCCTGCTCGACGCGCTGCGTAACAAAACGCCGCTTGGGCTGCTGGTTGCGCATCGCTATATCACTCGGCCGGCCCATGCTGGTGCGGAAAATCATATTGCGCTCAGCCTTGACGAATTCCACCAGCGCCAGGCACACGGTTTGTTTGCCCTCGATTGGCAGGCGCACCAAACGCACTATGCGCTGGGCGTCGAAATTGACCACTGGATGCAGCAAGGTTTTAGTGTAGTCATCAACGGATCGCGTGCCCATTTGGTTGAGGCAAAAACGCGCTACGGTCATGCGCTGCTGCCTGTTTGCCTGCACGTCTCGCCGCAGGTGCTTGCCGAACGCCTCCACGCCCGCGGCCGTGAAACAGAGCATGACATTCAGCTACGCCTGCAGCGGGCCGCAGACTATCAGCACAGCCTGCCCGCCGAGTGTCATCTGCTCAATAATGACGGCCGCCTGCAGGATACGCTGGCCGAACTGTTGACGCTGCTTTCTTCACTGGCCGTTAGCCCGGCGACTTCCAATGACCACACGCTGGTTTATCCACAGGACAATGCACTATGACGCTTTCTAACCCAACGCAGAGTGAAGCAAAGATTGGTGAAAACGTAATACTGAAACAAACGCGTTTAGGCCAATACGTACATATTTCTGACGATGCTACTTTTGAAGAAGTTGACATTGACGACTACTCCTACACGGCGGGCCATAATCAGATCCACTATGCCTCAATCGGCAAATTTGCTTCCATTGCCACTTATGTACGCATTAATCCGGGTAATCATCCTACCTATCAACGTATTGCGCAGCACCATTTCACCTACCGAAGCTCGGCCTACGATTTAGGTCAGGACGACAATGACTTCTTCAACTGGCGTCGCGAGCATGCCGTTACCCTTGGCCACGACGTGTGGATCGGCCACAATGCGGTGATCATGCCGGGCGTGAAGATAGGCAACGGCGCAGTAATCGGATCCTCTTCGGTTGTCACCAAGGACGTCGAGCCGTTTTCGATCGTTGCCGGCGTGGCGGCGAAAAAGATCGGCATGCGTTTTGACGATTCACTGATCGAGAGGATCGAACGCAGCCAGTGGTGGAACTGGAGTCATCAAACGCTGCAGGAAAGGATGCCGGAGTTCAGAAATCTAGACAGTTTTGTCGAGAAGTATCTGTAAGCTGCCCCGATAAGACACTTGGCGCAAACAGCATGGGGAGGGTTTTAGATCTGCGAAAATTTGGCGTTTTTGGTTATAGACTATCACAGAGTTCAATGACTGATTAATACCTGGAATCACAATTTACACGGCCCTGTTGCCGCAGGCTGATCTTCTCTCCTTGAATACTGACCTTGCCGCCTGAATAAAAAAGGCACAAGGTCAGCCGTTAAATCACGTCTCCCGCTGCCAGAACAATTTTTTACCGAAGCCCAACGTGTTATCGGTCATTTTGATTTCATCTAACCGCAGTGCCCAAACGGGCGCTTTCATGGCAATGGCGACCGGAAACTGTTTACAGTAGCTCGCACGGGCGGCGGCATCCTCTTCACCTTCTAACATCGTGGCGCTGCCGCTGTACTGAATGCCCTGAATCAGCGCCACTGTTTTAGGCTGTTTGGCGACAGTCCCGACGACGTGAGGATTGCGGTGCATCAGTGAGCCGTGACGCGTCTTTAATTCCGTCATGAAATACAAGCACATACGCTCAATGTCCGTCACGTAAAAACAGGTCGCACTCCATATGTCACCGTCTGCATGGGCACACAGCGCCAGCACGTGATTTTTACTCAAGTAACGGCTGATAATTTTTAGATCTTCGGGATCATTCATGCCCGGCTCCTGCCAAAAAATTTGCCCTATCTTAGCGCGATGTCGACCAAGTTACAGTCTGCCGTTTTGTTCGCACAGCATGGAAGGTGTGGTTTTACTTCACTTATTCTGGCCGCTGTGGGTTAATCTGCTGCATCGTCCATTACCGCCAAGAGTCACGCCTTTATTGTGAAAAGCCTTGCCACTCACCCTTCTTCGCCTCACGCAGCCGCTGTCTGGCATCTTTACATGCTGCGCACGCCAACGGGTATGCTGTACACCGGCATCACGACCGACGTTTTGCGCCGTTTACAGCAGCATCAATGCGGGAAAGGTGCAAAGTCGCTACGCGGAAAAGGGGAACTAACGCTGGTATTCCACTGTGCAGCGGGCGACCGATCGCGAGCGTCGCAGCTGGAATATCAAATAAAGCAGTTGAGTAAAAAACAGAAAGAGATATTAGTGAGGGAGTGCCCGGAGAATATCGCTGAATATTTGGCCGTCACGACGGGATATTCACCCAAGGTTATTATATAAAGGGGGCGCCAGAAGCGCCCCGTATTAGTAAACTGGCCGATTAACGCATTCTCTGCATTAATTACAGTGCCACGTTGACCATTATGCCGCCAACAAAAGCATCTTTAACCTGGCTGACTGCGCCCGGTGCGGAAATATATTGCAGGTTCGGACGAACTGTTAGCCAATCCGTTGCCTGAATACCGTAGTAGAGTTCGTAATCATATTCAGCCCCACTTTGCACCGGCAAATAAGTTGGGTTGTTATAATTATTAACGCCGTTAGCCGCATTTTGATCGCGCTGCGTTTGGCTCAAATCACTGTTAACGTGAATACGACCTACGCCGAAGCCAAGCTCATCTTTAGGACGTGAATCGAAAATCCCTTTATAAGTAATCGCCACGGACTGATAGTTGTCAGTGCTGGAGGTTTTCTTGTCGTTCATTACGCCCTGAACGGTCAACGACAGTCCGCGACTGTTATCGCCATTAACCGCGGTCAACTGTTGCTGAACCAATACATAACCGCCGTAGGCATGCGCTTGGTCGCTGTACTGCTCGGAACCGTTTTGAATCGATCCGCTGCTGTAAACGTTGCCTTTGGTCGAGCTGTAATAGAAGCCCAGCGCGTATTTACCGGCCAATTTATCCGGCCCTAACGTCGGTGTCCAGCCAACTTCTACTGGGATCAGGTTACCAATCGAGCCAGAGCTGTCGAGACGGAAGCCGTTGCCGGTATCGTAGTTTTTAGGGTTCTGATTATAAATACCCACCTGAGTATAGATTTCAGGCGTAATATTAAGCTTGATGCGACCGCCCCATTGGGAGATTGGCCAGTTGTACCAACGATCACCGCGCCAGTTACCCGCCTGACCGCTGCCCAGCGCCAGGTTTTGGAAGTTGCTTTTCAGTGAGTCAAAATCTTCGCCAACGGTGACGCGACCGGCTTTAATATCCAGCGTATCGTTGAAATATCCCTGACGGATCCAGAATTGAGTCAGGCGCGTTGTTTGACCACGGCCCCACACTTCCTGCGACGAAGAGAGTGTGCCGGTACGCGGGTCGCCGACGGCATCGTTGGAGATGTTTCTGCCGTTACGGTTGGTGACGGTCATCTGGAATTCGGTGTCTTTCCAGTTGAGCAATTTGTCTAAATCAAGGTCGACGCCAAATTGCCACTGGTCGGCATAGCGCGCCGTCGTGCTTTTATCATAGCCGCCGGAAAAGTTGCTTGCCGCTTCACCGGTATAGTTTACCTGGAAATCAACGCCTTCCTGCTTGAGTGTGGATCGCTCGCCGCCCCAATCCCCGAGCATCCACGGAGAATTTGGCGAAAATGGCCCGCTGTCAGCGGCCAATACTTGGGCTGAGCTAAAAAGCAGTCCAACAGAACATGCCAGATACAGCTTTTTGAAACGAAGGGGGGATTTATTGGCCACTTTAGATTCCTTTTGATTCTTAAAGTTCAGTATTAACTTCAGTGACAATAATGTTATTCCCTGTAGAGTAATATTCTGTGACGTGCATTCGATTATTTAAAACAAGACAATTAAATATGTAACACAACGTTGGCGCTCGGCGGTTTAAATATCGGCAGTTTTTACCTTTTGTGCTAAAAGCAGCAATGAATGATATTAATTTATAATAATGCAGTGAATTTGGCTGTCGTTTGTAATTATTCGTAAATATCAAATAGAGTAATAATTACACTGAGATAGCTTCAGTTAATTTCTTATTACGTCGGTCGCCATTAGCAAATAAAGCTATTTTACGTAATAAGCATTTTTTACCTATAAAAAAGCCGATGTAACAACATCGGCCATTGAGCGGAATATATTTCAGCGACTAAATGTGATTAAAATGTGGAGAGTATTCCACCAACCCGCTGGCGCCTTCGAGGGCATTGTCCGCTAAAACATACAGTTGGAATGCTTTTTCGGTTTCTGGCCAGCAGCAATGGAGATTGTGCTCGGCGGCAGGTTTAAAACCAAATCGTCCATAATATTCTGGAGACCCCAGCACTACCACAGCGGCATAGCCAAATTCGTTGAGCGAATCGAGCCCCTCATACACCAGCTTTTCACCCAATCCCTGACGACGCAGTGACGCATGTACCGCCAACGGGCCTAATCCCACCCATTGACGATCTTCGCCTTGCACGTCGACCGGCGTAAATGCGGCATAACCTACCACGCCGCCTTCATCGTCTGTCGCGACAACGCCCAGCGTCAGTAAACCGTCTTCACGTAAACGCTGAACCAGGTCAGCTTCGGTATCGCGGCCAAAGGCCTCTCGCAGCAAATTATCGATGCCTGCGGCATCTACAGGTATTTCAACTCTGATTAACATGACGATACTGCCGGTGAGAATGACTCGCCGTCCTCTTGTTTACGCGTTTCAACGCAGGCCGTTTCAACACTGCCTGCGGCTACAAAGGCCGCAAGCTGGTCAAGCCCGTGGCGCAATAGCGCGGGCATGCTTTCGAGCTCGATAGAGTCCATCAGGTTTTTAACGTTCAGGCCCAATTCAGTGTCTCCTTCAATACGTAAACGCCGTTTGAAGAACAGCGTATCAGGATCTTCTCGGCGTGCGGCGACCAATATCAAATCGTTTGCCGTGCCACAGAAGCTTACGTCGGCCTCTCCCTGCTGACAAACCTCAAGTTTGCCGTCATTCACTGTCATCAACCATTGCAGATTAAGATCGGTTATCTCGATGCGCAACCAACGTCCCGACAGAAAATCGAGCTCTCCATCGGCCAGCGCTTCCTGAAATTGCCAGCCAAGCACCTGTTGCAGAACCTGGCGCTTAAGTGCAAAGGGGGTAAATTTTAACGGTACACTTAACAGTGACGGCCCTTGACGCACCATTCGTGCTCGTAGTTTTTGCAACACTGGCACTTCTCCTTTTGATAACGGTCTTCTGGGAAATATTGAGCTGAAAACAACGCATTTTGCCATATCGGCAGCAGCGCGCCGCCGTCTACATCAACATTTCCCTATAAAAATAGTGCACCAGAAATATCCCATACACAACCTCTGCCTGTTGTTGGAATCGCTCAACCGAGCATAAGCTGCCTTAAATCAAAATATTGCCTGCCAAGCTTATCTAAAATGAGCGTCAATTCCGGCCGCACGTCGTGCAGGCTTTTTAGCAGTATTTGCAGGAGATGACGATGGAGCTACTTTGCCCGGCGGGGAATCTTCCCGCGCTGAAAGCAGCGATTGATAATGGCGCAGATGCGGTTTATATCGGACTGAAAGATGATACCAATGCCCGGCACTTTGCCGGTCTCAACTTCACCGAAAAAAAGTTGCACGAAGCGGCAGAGTACGCCCATCGTCGGCGGCGTAAGCTGCATATTGCTATTAACACGTTTGCCCATCCTGACGGCTATGCACGCTGGGAACGCGCCGTGGATATGGCCGCTCAGCTAGGGGCCGATGCGCTAATACTGGCTGATTTGGCGATGCTTGAGTACGCTGCAACGCGCTATCCGCAGGTTGAACGCCACGTGTCGGTACAGGCCTCGGCCACTAACGAGCAGGCGATCGCATTTTATAAAAACAATTTTGACGTCGCCCGCGTCGTGCTGCCGCGCGTGCTGTCGATGCATCAGGTGCGGCAACTTTCGCGCAGCAGCCTGGTTCCGCTCGAAGTCTTTGCCTTTGGCAGCCTGTGTATCATGGCTGAGGGCCGCTGCTACCTCTCCTCCTACCTGACCGGTGAATCACCTAACACCGTGGGTGCCTGTTCACCCGCGCGCTTCGTTCGCTGGCAGCAAACGCCACAGGGCATGGAGTCACGCCTCAACGATGTACTGATTGACCGCTACGAACCGAACGAAAATGCCGGCTACCCTACGCTGTGCAAAGGACGCTACCTAGTGGATGACGTTCGCTATCACGCCTTGGAAGAACCCACCAGTCTCAACACCCTTGAGCTGCTGCCGGAGCTGTTTGCTGCCAATATTGCCTCTGTGAAAATTGAGGGCCGTCAAAGAAGCCCGGCCTATGTGAGCCAGGTGACACGGGTATGGCGGGCAGCCATTGACCGCTGCCGCAATAATCCTCAGGAATTTAAGACTGCGAAAAGCTGGATGGACGAGCTAGGCTCGCTGTCGGAAGGGACACAAACCACACTGGGTGCTTACCACCGCAAATGGCAATAATTAAGGGAAAATCATGAAATACTCATTAGGTGCCCTGCTTTATTATTGGCCAAAAACGGAGGTTGAGGATTTTTATACCGCGGCCATGCACAGTGAGGCCGACATTATTTATCTCGGCGAAAACGTCTGTACTAAACGGCGCGAGATGAAAGTGGCGGACTGGCTAGAGTTGGCCAAGCAGGTCAGCGCAGGCGGAAAACAGGTGGTTATCTCGACGCTGGCGCTGCTGCAAGCACCTTCAGAACTGACCGAATTAAAACGCTACGTTGAGAACGGCGATTTTCTCATCGAGGCGAATGATATCGGTACGGTCAATATGGCGGCAGAACGTAAACTGCCGTTCGTGGCCGGTCATGCGCTTAACTGCTATAACGCCGTCGCGCTCAATATTCTCTATAAGCAGGGGATGGTTCGCTGGTGCATGCCGGTGGAGCTCTCTCGTGACTGGTTGGCAAACCTAATGACGCAGTGCCAGACATTGGGCATTCGCGGTAAATTCGAGGTTGAAGTGCTGGCCTATGGTCATCTGCCGCTGGCGTATTCGGCGCGTTGCTTTACCGCCCGCGCGGAGAATCGCGCCAAGGACGACTGTGAAACCTGTTGTATTCACTATCCTCAGGGACGCAAAGTGCTGTCGCAGGAAAACCAGTTACTCTTTGTCCTTAACGGCATTCAAACTCAAAGCGGCGCCTGTTATAACCTCGGCAATGACCAGCTGACCATGCAGGGCATGGTCGACATTGTTCGGCTCTCACCGCAGGGATTTGATACGTTGAAAACGCTGGCCGATTTTCGCGCCAACGAACGCGGACTTTACCCGCTGCCGCTCAGCCAAGGCGCCGAGTGCAACGGATATTGGCAGAATATTGCCGGTCTGCAGCTACTTGAATAGCCCAGTCGCCTAGCATTGACGAGTTAATCATTACGCAGCGGCTTTTTGCGATGCAATAAGCTGCGCAAACGGCCACTGTCACGCAGTAACCCCAACCCAATGCCCAACGCGGTGTAAAACGCGCACAGCAACAGCAGCATCAAGATATCGCTGCCTACTTCATTAAACGGCAGCCCCATCTGGTTAACGCCCGCAATCGCCTTGGTCGCCCAGGTGGAAGGCAGCATGGAGGATACGCCGCGTACCCAGTCGGGCTGCGCCTGCAGCGGCCAGATGGTGCCCGAAATATAGAACACCGGCATGGTAATAAACGACAGCGTCAGGTAAATCATTTCCACGCTGCGCAGGCACTCGGTGACAAGCTTTCCCAACCCCAGCACCGCCAGCAGAAACGGGAAGGTCAGCAACAGAATTTCCCCGATACTGGCTGTTTGCCGGTAGCCCAACACCCACGGCCACAGTACGAACAGCACAATCGACAAAAATAACCAGATGGGGATCAGCGCAGACAGGCCGCCAAGAAACGCCGGAATAGCCGGTTTCCCATCGGGGGCGCTTTTTAAGGTGATATTGACCCGCACGCTGGCGATTAACAACGAGTGCTGCAAGAGCATCACCAGCAGCCCTGGGAAGATAATGGCCGCAAAGCTTATGCCAGGGTTAAATAAGTCGAGCGTTTGCCCCACAATTGGCATAAGCAGCACGCTGGCCTGTCGGTTGCTGAAGCCGCTGCTCAGCAGCAGTTGTGTATTGTATTGCGACAGCAGACTTTGATAGGCGGCTACGACGTCTTGTTGAATTTGGCCGTTGGCCAGTCGGTTGGTCGCATCCCCGTACACCGGAATAACGATGTCCTGACCGGCGAGAATTTTCTTTTCCAAATCGACCGGCATAATAACTACGGCAAACAGCTTGCGGTCTCCCAGGTCTCGACGCGCCTCAGGAATGCTGTCGTAGCTTATCGTTTTAATCTTCGACGTCGCATCAAGATCCCGCGTTAACAGGCGGCTGGCGCTGCTGTGGTCTTGATCGATAACCGCAACGGGTAAGTCCCACACCGTTCGGTTGGCATAAACCATGCTCATCAGGCACAAAGAAATCAGCAGCATCATCCACATCGGCTTTTCCAGCATGCCATGCAGAGAGTGCGTGAAGGTACGCCAGTAAATCGAAAATCCTTCGCGGCGCGTCATTTACCCGGCTCCTGTTTTTTCAGGCGCATGTAGAGTTTTCGGTGCACCAACAGGCCGGTTATCAACGGATAGACCAGTAAAATGGCACAAACACCCAGAATGCGACTGCTGGGAACCTGGCGCAGAAAGACATCGAACATGGCATTCAGCGCATGCGTTAGCGGCTCGATTTCAGAAATTATTCGCGCAGGAAGCGGCATGGATAGCTCAGGAACAGCCATACCCGAGAAGGTCAGCGCCAGACCCACGAAGATAGCCATCATTGAGTAGGCAGAAATTGTGGTACTGGTGAAGGTAAACAGCAACAGCCCCAGACTTTGGGCGGCGATCACATAAAAAAATGAGATTAACAGCATGTCGAGAGGATTACCGCTGACTCGCGCATCAAACACGCCGACCAGTAGCGCAATCTCCACCATCAGCAGCGCGGTAAAGCACAGCGTGTACGGTGCCAGTTTCCCCAGCAGGCTGAAGGTAAAAGATGGTGCAGCAAGCAGCGCCTGACTGCGCGCCATCACATAAATCATGCAGGTGACGGTAAACAGCTGTAAAAGATGAATCGTTGCGGCGAACTGCTGATAATAAATGTAGCTGCCGCTGGCGTTAAACAGGCTGCCGTATGAGAGATCGACACTGGCCAGTGAAGGTACCGTTTTACCGATTTCGGCGGCAATAATGCTGCGATAACGGGTGTTAAGTTCGGTCATTAATCCACTGAAGTCCTGAGTGGAATACAGCCCGGCACCGTAAAATAGCGCATTGTAATACAGTACAACGCTCGGCTGGCGACCGGCCAGAACGTCGGCTTCAAAGCGCGGCGGAATATACAGCAGCGCATAATCCTGAGCGGTGCGCAGCCGATGCTCGGCCTCCGGTAAACCACCGGCGTAGGCGACAACGTGGGCATGCGAACCGGCGTCGAGCTTGCGAACCAACTCCTTTGAGAGTTTACTGTGATCGTTATCGACGATCGAAACCGGCAGGTCGAGCAACGTGCCCTCCGAGAAGTTACTCGCAATCAGCGCGAACAAAATCAGCGGAAAACACCAGCACAGCCAATGGATCACCGGTTGGCGAAAAGCATGGCGGGTCTCACGGGTAAACGCGCGGCTGAAACAGCGCCATGCGGCCTTTGCTCGATGCATTGCGTGCGCCATCAGTGCGCTGCTTTCCACTGCCACAACGCACTCATACCCTGCCGAAGACCGGGAACCGGCTGTAGCGGATAGAGCCTGACCTCAAACGTTTTTAAATCGAAATCACCGGTGGCGCGGGTGGCGCGTTTCGTGGCGTAATCTCCCAACGGGGCAATATAACGGACCTCGGCCTCGACGTGTTTGTCGCCAATACCCGGTACCCGCAGCGAGATTTTATCACCCTTGCGAATTCCCGCCAAAATATCCTCACGCAGGTTAAAGACGAAATAGGCCTGCGGCAGACGCACCAACGTCAGCAGCGGACTGTCGGCGCTTTGAAGCTCACCGACCTCGGTAGGGATTGGCCCTACTTCGCCGTCGACCGGTGCCTTAACCTGTAAATCATCCGTCTGCGCTTTAATCTCCAGCAAATTCTCTTCGGCAGCACGCAGTTGAGCGGCATAAACATCACGCTGCTCAATGCGATCGCCGTTGACGCCCTCATCCAAATTAGCCTTCGCGACCTGCACCTGTTGATAGGCACTGTCGCGCGCTTCACGGGAGTCCTCAAGGTCAGAAGCCGAAATATAGCCTTTGGCTGCAATACGGGCGTTGCGATTAAAAAGGTCGCGCGCATTAGCATAGGCGGCCTGCGACTGCGCCAGTGTCGCTTTCAGATTACGGATACTCTCTTCACGGGTGCCGTTCAAAGAGAGATCAAGCTGCGCTTTAGCCTGATCGCGGGAGGCCTGAAGCGAACGTAGCTGAGCCATCAGCTCAGGACTGTCGAGAGTGATTAACAGTTGACCCGCCTTAACGTCGTCACCGCGCTGAACGTGACGTTCAACAATGCGCCCTTTAGCCTTTGAGGCAACAATAACTTCTGGCGCATCAACCTCGCCCTGTAATAACAGGGACTGATTGCTGGCGCGAAATAAAACGGCAAGAGAAATAACGACAGCAACCAGCAGCAGGGTTAATAATATCCTTTTGTTCATTTTTTCTCTCTTACCTTCTTATCTGTTTAATTCGACCATTTTTAGCACATATTGCCGTGCTTTATAAGGCATTGAATTGTTCGCGATTACTGATCAAACAACCGCAGCAGCAGTCAGTACCGCTCAAATAGCGTATTCAGGCAGTTGGAAATGGTGAATACTGGTTTTTATCATTAGCTGATAAATATTCTAAACGTTTATCAGAGAAAACAAGGTGAATAAAACATGTCTGAAGCGAACGCTAAAAACATTCCAGTCCCCTTCTCTGTGCTCGATCTTGCGCCCGTCCCTCAGGGTAAAACACCAGCCAATGCTTTCCAAAGCTCGTTAGAGCTGGCGCAGCATGCCGAAAAATGGGGCTATCAGCGCTACTGGCTGGCCGAGCATCACAACATGACCGGCATTGCCAGCGCCGCAACCTCGGTACTGATTGGTTTTATTGCCGCCGGCACTAAAACGATCCGCTTGGGATCGGGTGGCGTGATGCTGCCCAACCATTCACCGCTGGTGATTGCCGAGCAGTTCGGTACGCTGGCCACGCTCTACCCCGATCGTATCGATTTAGGGCTTGGCCGTGCACCGGGTACCGATCAACGCACCATGATGGCACTGCGCAGGCATATGTCGGGCGAAGTTGATAATTTCCCGCAGGATGTTCAGGAACTGCAGCACTATTTTGCCGACGTGAAGCCAGATCAGGCTGTACAGGCGGTTCCGGGCCAAGGATTGCACGTGCCAATCTGGCTGTTAGGCTCGAGCCTTTATAGCGCCCAACTGGCCGCTGCGTTGGGCCTGCCGTTTGCCTTCGCCTCACACTTTGCACCCGATATGCTCTATCAGGCACTGTCGATTTATCGCAGCAAATTCAAACCTTCAGCGCAGCTGCAAAAGCCGCATGCCATGGTCTGCATCAACGCGATTGCCGCCGATACCGATGAAGAGGCGCGCAGAATGTTTACCTCGAACCAGCAGCAGTTCATTAACCTGCGTCGTGGCAAACCTGGCAAGCTGCCTGCACCGGTGGATAACATTGAAAGCCTGTGGTCACCGCAGGAAAGCTTTGGTGTCGATCAGGCGCTACGCCTTTCGGTGGTCGGTAACAAAGAGACGATTCGTCACGGATTGCAGGCGATTGCCCGTGAAACCGAGGCGGATGAGTTGATGATCAACGGCCAGATATTTGACCACGCGGCTCGACTGCATTCGTTTGAAATTGTGTCGCAGCTTCAGGGGGAAATCTTTAAGCAGCCACGTATCGACTGATTCCTGACGTTTTCAGCCCATAAAAAAACCAGCCCGAGGGCTGGTTTTTTATTGCACATTTATCTCAAGCCATGCGACTGGACAGATTATGCGTCGGTAGTGCGACGTGGTGCACGGCTTGGCGGACGACGTTCGCCTGCTGCCGAGTTGCCACCTTCACGACGTTCGCCGTTGAATGGACGACGACCCGCAGGTGCGCCACCTTCACGACGATCACCGCTGAAAGAACGTGGAGCACCGTTACCACGACGCTCACCGCCAGCACCGGCCGGACGCTCACGACGATCGGCCTGAGGTACTGCATCGCCCATCAACTGCATGTTCATCGGCTTGTTCAGGATGCGAGTACGGGTGAAATGAGACAGAATTTCGCCCGGCATACCTTTAGGCAGCTCGATAGTTGAGTGGGTACCGAACAGCTTGATGTTACCGATGTAACGGCTGCTGATATCGCCTTCGTTAGCGATAGCGCCAACGATGTGACGCACTTCAACACCATCATCACGGCCAACTTCAATGCGATAAAGTTCCATTTCGCCAGCGTCACGACGCTCACGACGTGGAGCGCCATCGCGCGCAGGACGATCGCCATCACGAGCAGGACGTTCGCTACGTGCAGGACGGTCACCGCGTGCAGAACGCTCGCCACGGTCAGGACGGTCTTCAAATTCGCGACGCGGTGGACGGCTTTTGAAGATTGGGTCAGCGGCAACGATCAGTGGACGTTCGCCCTGAGCCATTTTCAGCAGTGCTGCGGCCAGAGTTTCAACATCCAGCTCTTCAGCAGGCTGAAGTTTAGCCAGCAGAGCACGGTACTGATCCAAGTCACTGCTTTCAAGCTGCTGCTGAACTTTAGCGGCAAACTTGGCCAGACGACGTTGACCCAGCACTTCTGCAGTTGGCAATTCCACTTCTGGAATAGTCAGCTTCATGGTGCGTTCTACGTTGCGCAGCAGGCGACGTTCGCGGTTCTCAACGAACAGCAGCGCGCGACCCGCACGGCCAGCACGACCGGTACGGCCGATACGGTGAACGTAAGATTCTGAATCCATAGGGATATCGTAGTTCACAACCAGGCTGATACGTTCAACGTCCAGACCACGTGCTGCCACGTCGGTTGCAATCAGAATATCCAGACGACCGTCTTTCAGACGTTCCAGAGTCTGCTCACGCAGGGCCTGGTTCATGTCGCCGTTCAGTGCTGCAGAGCTGTAACCACTACGCTCCAACGCTTCAGCCACTTCCAGGGTCGCGTTTTTGGTGCGAACAAAGATGATAGCCGCGTCAAAATCTTCAGCTTCCAGGAAACGCACCAGTGCTTCGTTCTTACGCATGCCGTGCACAGTCCAGTAGCTCTGGCTGATGTCTGGGCGAGTCGTCACGCTTGACTGAATGCGAACTTCCTGTGGATCTTTCATGAAGCGACGAGTAATACGACGAATCGCTTCTGGCATGGTTGCAGAGAACAGCGCGGTCTGATGTTCAGCCGGGATCTGCGCCATGATAGTTTCTACGTCTTCGATGAAGCCCATACGCAGCATTTCATCGGCTTCGTCCAGTACCAGACCGCTCAGGTTAGAGAGGTTCAAAGTACCGCGTTTCAGGTGATCCAGCAGACGACCAGGCGTACCCACAACAACCTGTGGACCCTGACGCAGTGCGCGCAGCTGCACGTCATAGCGTTGGCCGCCGTACAATGCAACAACGTTCACGCCGTGCATGTGCTTAGAGAAATCGGTCATCGCTTCAGCAACCTGAACCGCCAGTTCGCGGGTAGGGGCCAAAACAAGAATTTGTGGTGCTTTCAAAGAAGCATCAATGTTGTGCAACAGTGGCAGCGAGAACGCTGCAGTTTTACCACTACCAGTCTGCGCCATGCCCAGAACATCGCGGCCTGCTAACAGGTGCGGAATACATTCGGCTTGGATCGGTGATGGTTTTTCGTAGCCCAGATCGGTCAGGGCAGCAATGATAGGAGCAGACAGCCCCAGGTCAGCAAAAGAGGTTTCAAGCTCAGTAGTCATGTACACGTGCCTCATTAATAATGGCAGCCAGTCTACATAACTCGTCGAGAAAATTTTCAGTCATTTTCATTGAAAAGTGTGAACCGGCTCAAATTAGTTTATAAAACGAACAAAGCAACCCTCGCCCGTTAAGGCGATTAAAAATGGCATAGGCCATGGTTAATCAGGCTGATTAGTGTCGTCAGCTATTGCTGGTCCGATTCTGATAGGTCGTCTTGCTCTTGGCCCAAAAGCGCCAATTCCAACAATGCATAGCGGTGCTCAACAAAATTGTGAACGTTGTTAGCTACCGTCAGTTTGAACAGAGCAGAAGCGCTGTCCTTGTCCCCCAGACTTAGGTAATGTTTACCTAAATAGAAGTCAGTTTCACTGAGATGCTCAGCGAGCGAAGTGTTATCCGTTGCTTCTGCCTTCAGGCGGTCCATCAGCGTGGATTCGCTGATTTTGCCCAGGTAGAATTCGACGATATTCCATCCCCATTGCCCTCTGTCCGCTTTGTCATAACGCTGCTGCAGCGCTACTTCGGCATTCTTAGGATTGATTTCTCTTTCCACAAGATATAGCCATAACGAACGGAAGGGATCATTTGGATCGTCTCGATAAAACGCCTGCAAATCATCCTGCGCCAGCGGATATCTACCACCGTAATACAGTGCGATACCGCGATTTAAACGCGCGTAATTGTAAGTTGGATCAAGCTCTAGTACAGAATCAAACGCTTCATAGGCAGCATCGTAATTGCCTGCCTGCGTTAGGTATATCCCAAGGTAGTTAAAAACTTCTGGCATATCAGGACGAATAGACAGCGCTTGTGAGAAATCATTTCGCGCCAGTGCTCTTAGCCCGAGACTATCATACAGTACACCGCGCTCATATAATAGCTGCGCACGCTCATCATCTGTCAATGAACGACTGGCAAGTATTTGTTCCATTCGAGCCAGGATAACTTCCTGCTGCAAAGTAGGCTGCAGCGGGATTGCCAGGACTTCGTTTTTGCGCCAATCATGGTTGCTGCATCCTGCCAACAAAAGTGTTGTCGCAACATAACAACAGCGCAAGAAAGGCTTCATTTCAACTCCCGAAGACAAACATTGGACAAACTTCCTGTTATCCGCTTGCTTAGCATAAATGCGTCCTGCACTCATGATACGAACAGCTCCCGACTAAATAGCCGGGAGACTGTAAACTACAGGTTACAGATTACTCTGCAGCTGGTTCAGCTGAATCTTCAGAAGGCGTGGTGGCTTCTTTAATGCTCAAGCGCACACGACCCTGACGGTCAACTTCCAGAACCTTAACCGGAACTTCCTGACCCATCGTCAGATAGTCAGTCACTTTCTCTACGCGCTTGTCGGCGATTTGAGAAATGTGAACCAGACCTTCTTTACCGCCGCCGATGGCAACGAACGCGCCAAAGTCAACGATGCGGGTAACTTTACCCTGATAAATGCGGCCAACTTCGATTTCAGCAGTGATTTCTTCGATACGACGAATAGCGTGTTTTGCTTTTTCGTTGTCAGTCGCAGAAATTTTAACCGTGCCGTCATCTTCGATTTCGATGGTAGTACCGGTTTCTTCAGTCAGCGCACGGATTACAGAACCACCTTTACCGATGACATCTTTGATTTTGTCAGCGCTAATTTTGATGGTGTGAATGCGTGGAGCAAACTGAGAGATATCGCCACGAGACTGGCTGATTGCCTGGTTCATCACGCCCAGAATGTGCAAACGAGCACCTTTGGCCTGACTCAGAGCAGCCTGCATGATTTCGCGGGTGATACCTTCGATTTTGATATCCATTTGCAGTGCAGTGATACCTTCGCTGCTGCCTGCTACTTTGAAGTCCATATCACCCAAGTGGTCTTCGTCACCCAGAATGTCGGACAGAACAACAAAGTTTTCGCCTTCTTTAACCAGACCCATCGCGATACCCGCAACGGCGGCTTTAATCGGCACACCTGCGTCCATCAGGGCCAGTGATGCGCCACAAACGGAAGCCATTGAAGATGAACCGTTAGATTCGGTGATTTCAGATACAACACGAATGGTGTATGGGAAGTCTTCGAACTTAGGCATTACGGCCAGAACACCGCGTTTTGCTAAACGGCCGTGACCGATTTCGCGACGCTTAGGTGAACCTACCATGCCCGTTTCACCTACGGAGTACGGAGGGAAGTTGTAGTGGAACAGGAAGGTGTCAGTTTTGGCACCCATCAGTTCGTCAAGATTTTGTGCATCGCGGGTTGTACCCAGCGTTGCAGTAACCAGTGCCTGAGTTTCACCACGAGTAAACAGTGAAGAGCCGTGGGTACGTGGCAGTACACCGGTACGCACGTCCAGACCACGGATCATGTCTTTTTCGCGGCCATCGATACGTGGCGCACCGCTAAGAACGCGGCTACGAACAACATTTTTCTCGATTGAGCCCAGCAGATCAGAGATTTCGCCAGCGTCCAGCGTTTCATCTTCACCCAGCAGCGCGGTGGTGACTTCGTCTTTGATCACGTTAACGCGAGCATAACGCTCTTGTTTGTCAGTAATGCGGTAAGCGTCACCCAGTTGAGCTTCTGCTTTAGCCGCAATGCGAGCGTGCAGGTCAGCGTTAACCACTTCTGGCTGCCAATCCCACTTAGGTTTGCCAACTTCAGCAACCAGTGAGTTGATTTCGTTGATAACGATCTGCTGTTGGTCATGACCAAACACCACTGCGCCGAGCATTTGCTCTTCGCTCAGTACTTCAGCCTCTGATTCAACCATCAGCACAGCACCCTGGGTACCGGCAACAACCAGGTCCAGTTTGCTTTCAAGCAGTTCGTCGGCGGTTGGGTTCAGCACGTACTGGTCGTTGATGTAACCAACACGAGCAGCACCGATTGGGCCGTTGAACGGAATGCCTGACAGGCTCAGCGCAGCAGAAGCACCGATCATCGCAACGATGTCCGGGTTAACCTGTGGGTTCAGTGAAACCACGGTCGCGATAACCTGAACTTCGTTCAAGAAGCTGTCCGGGAACAGTGGACGAATTGGGCGGTCGATCAAACGAGAAGTCAGAGTCTCGCCTTCGCTTGGGCGCGCTTCACGACGGAAGAAGCTGCCTGGGATTTTACCGGCAGCGTAAGTACGCTCCTGGTAGTTCACGGTCAGAGGGAAGAAGCTCTGGCCTGGTTTCGCTTTTTTCTGGCCAACAACGGTAACGAATACCGCAGTATCATCCATGCTAACCATAACGGCGGCGGTGGCTTGACGCGCCATCATGCCGGTTTCGATGGTCACGGTGTGTTGACCGTATTGGAACTTACGAACTGTCGCTTTAAGCAATGTAATATCCTTTTCGTGTGACGCGCAGCTGTTATGACAGCAGTTCACGTCAATAAATTCTGAACTTCACACTACATCCTCGCGACTAATGACAATCCTTAACCCTCTCATTGGGATTAAAGTCTCTCATTAGCCGCGCGAACCTCTGTAACGGAAGATCTCGCGAACAAACTACTCTTTTTGAAACTCTACTTTTTTATAAAATCGGGTTTGTTGAACCTGCGTTACAAACTTTTATTTATAAAAAAGTAGCGTAGAAACAACAGACTTGCCAGTAAAAGCTTTTCTGTCGCTTCCTAGAATAAAGGGGCCAACTTGGCCCCTTTACACTGAAACTCGCTAACTTAGCGACGCAGACCAAGACGTTCGATAACGCTGGTGTAACGTGCTACGTCTTTACGCTTCAGGTAGTCCAGCAGTTTACGACGCTGAGAAACCATACGCAGCAGACCACGACGGCTGTGGTGATCTTTTTTGTGCTCTGAGAAGTGACCTTGCAGATGGTTAATCTGAGCAGTCAACAGGGCAACCTGAACTTCGGTAGAACCGCTGTCGTTAGTACCGCGACCATAGTCAGCAACGATTTGAGCTTTAGCTTCAACGCTTAGAGACATAATGAACTCCAAAATATTATAGATTAATTTAAACGGGCGCCGATCTCTAATTCAGCAACCCCATGCACAAGCTGCGCTATTCTACTCTTTGATATGCGCGATCGCAACATGAGCAACACTGTGTTAACCCGCATTCGGAATTCCCCGACTGCAGATTACTCAGGGTACTCTACGACCAGGCGCTTGGGAGCAACGCGGCCTTGATCATCGATTTCACCTACACCGATGAACTTTCTCTCTTCACCTTCAGTCATGCGCACCAGGCCGGAAAGCGGTACACCAGAGGCCTGCACTGGCTGACCCTGCTTGACATAACCCGCCACGAAGGGCAGCAAATTGACTTCGGGAAAATCTTCACACGGGCTGTCCATCGGCAACAGCAGAGGATCGAGCAGTAAACGCGGTTCGATACCCTCAGCTTCGGCTTTGGCAATCAGCTCCTGCAGCTGTTCCATGGTGACCATACGCTCAGACGGGTAGGTCGCCACCTGCAGGCGGCGTAGGAAGGATACGTGCGCACCACAACCGAGTTTTTCACCCAGGTCATCAACGATGGTGCGAATATAAGTGCCCTTCGAACAGTGGATCTCCAGCTCGACTTCATCGCCTTCCCAGCGAATGAACTGTAGCTCATAGACTGTGATACTGCGCGATTCACGCGGAACCTCTATCCCTTCGCGCGCATACTCATAAAGTTTACGGCCTTGGTATTTCAATGCTGAATACATCGAAGGGATTTGCTGCGTCTCACCACGGAAACTATTGAGGGCAGCCTGCAACTCGGCTTCGGTAAAGGTGACAGGGCGTTCTGAAATGATCTGACCTTCTGCGTCAGAGGTATCAGTACGCTGGCCCATGCGGGCAATCACGCGGTAACGCTTGTCGGAGTCGAGCAGAAAACGTGAAAACTTGGTCGCTTCACCCAGGCACAGCGGCAGCATGCCGGTTGCCAGAGGATCCAACGCACCGGTATGCCCCGCGCGATTGGCGTTATAAAGGCGTTTTACCTTTTGCAACGCATCGTTTGAAGACAGACCCAGTGACTTATCCAGTAACAGAACGCCGTGAATATCACGACCGCGGCGACGTGGACGACTCATTAGGATTCCTCGTCGTCGCCTGCTGCAGAACGACGTTCAGCATCATTTTTCACGACGTTGGTGACCAGGTTAGACATGCGCATACCTTCAACTAAAGAGTCGTCGTAGGCGAAAGTCAGCTCTGGTACTACGCGCAAACGCATAGCTTTACCAATCAGGGTGCGGATGAAACCTTGAGCATCCTGCAGGGCCTTAATTCCGTTTTTAACGCGGTCAGGATCCTGAGGCTCAGTGGTCAGCACGTCTAAAAATGTCACGAATACTTTGGCATACGCCAGGTCGCGGGAAACTTCTACGCCGGAAACCGTTGCCATGCCTACGCGCGGGTCTTTCACTTCACGCTGCAGGATAATAGCAATTTCTTTTTGCATCTCTTGGGAGACGCGTTGGGTACGGCTGAATTCTTTAGCCATAATTTATTACTCCAAACTTTTACTTCAACCATGCATCAGACAAATAAGGGGGCGCAAGGCCCCCCAATGGTTCTGGATGTAATCGAAAACGTAAAACGTTAAGCGATGGTGCGCTTGATTTCGATGATTTCGAATACTTCGATAACATCGCCAGGGCGCACGTCGTTGTAGTTCTTAACGCCGATACCACATTCCATGCCGTTACGGACTTCGTTAACGTCATCTTTGAAGCGGCGCAGAGATTCCAGCTCGCCTTCATAGATAACCACGTTGTCACGCAGAACGCGGATTGGGTTATTACGTTTAATCATACCTTCAGTAACCATACAGCCTGCGATAGCGCCAAATTTCGGTGACTTGAACACGTCACGAACTTCAGCCAGACCAATGATTTGCTGTTTGTATTCTGGTGCCAACATACCGCTCATCGCCTGTTTGACTTCATCAATCAGGTTATAGATCACGGAGTAGTAACGCAGATCCAGGCTTTCGTTTTCAACGACGCGGCGAGCAGATGCATCGGCACGCACGTTAAAGCCAAGGATGATTGCGCGAGAAGCGGCAGCCAGCGTTGCGTCGGTTTCGGTGATACCACCTACGCCCATACCCACAATTTTGACTTTAACTTCTGCAGTTGACAGATTCTGCAGCGCATCAGAGATAGCTTCGCAAGAACCCTGCACGTCAGATTTCAACACGATGTTAAGCTCAGAAACTTCGCCTTCGGTCATGTTCGCAAACATGTTTTCCAGTTTAGATTTCTGCTGGCGAGCCAGTTTAACTTCGCGGAACTTACCTTGACGATACAGCGCAACTTCACGCGCTTTCTTCTCATCACGAACGACGGTAACTTCATCACCCGCAGCCGGAACGCTGGACAGACCCAGAACTTCGACAGGGATAGAAGGACCCGCAGAGGTGATGTCGCGACCCATTTCGTCACGCATCGCACGCACACGGCCGTATTCGAAGCCACACAGGATAATATCACCCTTGTTCAGCGTACCTTCCTGAACCAGCACGGTAGCCACTGGGCCACGACCTTTATCAAGGAAGGATTCGATAACAACGCCGCTTGCCATGCCGGTGCGAACGGCCTGCAATTCCAGAACTTCAGCTTGCAGCAGGATGGCGTTCAACAGTTCGTCGATACCGGTACCGGCTTTCGCAGATACGTGGATGAACTGAGATTCGCCGCCCCACTCTTCTGGCATAACGCCATACTGAGAAAGTTCGGTTTTAACGCGCTCTGGATCAGCGTCTGGCTTATCAACTTTGTTCACCGCAACCACGATAGGCACGCCAGCTGCTTTCGCATGTTGTACGGCTTCGATGGTTTGTGGCATCACGCCGTCATCAGCAGAAACAACCAGAACAACGATGTCGGTAGCCTTGGCACCACGAGCACGCATTGAAGTAAACGCGGCGTGTCCAGGGGTATCGAGGAAGGTTATCATGCCGTTTTCGGTTTCAACATGATAAGCACCGATGTGCTGTGTAATGCCGCCCGCTTCGCCTGCAGCTACTTTCGTTGAACGAATGTAGTCGAGCAAAGAGGTTTTACCGTGGTCAACGTGACCCATGATGGTGACGACTGGCGCACGCGGTTCAGCAGCAGCTGAAGCGGTGTCACGGTCGCTCATCAGCGCTTCTTCCAGCTCGTTTTCACGACGCAGGATAACTTTGTGACCCATTTCTTCAGCAACCAGCTGAGCAGTTTCCTGATCGATAACCTGGTTGATGGTGGCCATGGCGCCCAGTTTCATCATCGTTTTGATGACCTGAGAACCTTTGACTGCCATTTTGTTTGCCAATTCGGCAACGGTAATGGTTTCGCCCACGACAACGTCGCGGTTCACGGCAACGACAGGCTTGTTAAAGCTCTGCTGCAGCGTGCTTGGTTTGCGCTTGCCTTTACCACCACGGCCAACGGCACGGGCTTCTTCGCGATCGGCTTTAGATTCAGACAGTTTATTGCCTTTCTTCTGCTTGGTCGCTTTACCACCGCGTGAACGGGTGCGGCGTTCGCCTTCAACTTTGGCATCATTCTCATCTTCTGCAGCACGTGCGTGCTGTGAAGTCGTCACATGATAGTCCGCAGTTTCAGCTTCGGCTTCGCTTGGCGCTGGCGCTTCAGTCCATACGCCTGAGTCAGCCATTTTGCGAGCTTCTTCAGCTACACGCTTGGCATTCTCTTCGATTTTACGCAGTGCTTCTTGTTCCGCTTTGCGCTTAAGTTCAGCGGCTTCGGCTTCACGGCGTGCTTTTTCTGCCTGAGCTGGCTTGGTTACTTCGTCGGTATGTTGATTCGTCACTTTATCTTTTTCCGCTGCGTCACGCTTAGCTTTATCAGCGGCCTCACGTTTGGCTTGCTCAGCGGCTTCACGTTTAGCTTTTTCCTGAGCGGCCACTTGCTGGGCCTGCTCTTGTGCTTCACGCTGAGCCTGTTCTTCCGCTTCACGCTTTGCCTGCTCTTCCGCTTCGGCCTGGGCAAGTTCTGCCTCGGTCATATCACGTTTAACATAAGTGCGTTTCTTGCGGACCTCGATTTGCACCGATTTACTCTTCCCGCCGGTGCTCGGAACATTAAGTGTACTACGCGTTTTGCGTTGTAACGTCAGTTTGTTTGTCGCATTCGAATTTCCACCATTCAAATGCGCCAACAGTGTTTCTTTTTCATGCTGGGTGACAGAGTCAGCTTCAGACTTGTCAATCCCTGCGTCAGCAAATTGCTGTACCAGGCGATCGACCGGAGTTTGAATCTCCGCTGCCAGCGATTTTACGGTTACATCTGTCATGCTGTTCCTTCCTGCTACAGTTGATTACGCATTGTCGCCAAACCAACAGATATTACGTGCGGCCATGATTAATTCACCAGCCTGCTCGTCATTAAGACCTTCAATATCTGCCAGATCGTCGACACCCTGCTCGGCAAGATCTTCCAGCGTGCAAACACCGATTGCTGCCAGTTTAAACGCCATGCTGCGTTCCAAACCTGCAAGATTCAGCAGGTCCTCAGCAGGCTTGTTGTCACCGAGACTTTCTTCCTGTGCAAGGGCCAGGGTGGTCAGCGCTTCTTTCGCACGTTCGCGCAGCGCATCTACCGTGTCTTCGTCCAGACCATCGATTTCTAACAACTCGTTCACCGGCACGTAAGCCAGCTCTTCGAGGGTAGAGAAACCTTCTTCAACCAGAACAGTCGCGAAATCTTCGTCGATTGCCAGGTATTTGGTGAAGGTCTCAATTGCAGCATGCGCCTCGGCCTGATGTTTGGCCTGCAGGTCGTCTGCCGTCATCACGTTCAGTTCCCACTTGTCGTCACCACGGTGCTGTTTCAACAGTTGAGAAGCTAAACGTACGTTTTGGCCGTTACGGCCGATCGCCTGTGCCAGGTTGCTGGCTTCAACGGCGATATCCATGGTGCACTTGTCTTCATCAACAACGATTGACGCGACGTCTGCCGGCGCCATGGCGTTGATAACAAATTGCGCAGGATTGTCATCCCAAAGGATGATATCGATACGTTCACCGCCCAGTTCACTGGAAACGGCCTGAACGCGCGCACCGCGCATACCGACACAAGCACCAACAGGGTCGATACGCTTATCGTTAGTTTTCACTGCAATCTTGGCACGTGAACCCGGATCGCGGGCTGCGGCTTTGATTTCAATGAGTTCTTCGCCGATTTCTGGTACTTCGATGCGGAACAGTTCAACCAGCATCTCGTTACGTGAACGGCTCACAAACAGTTGAGCACCGCGAGCTTCAGGGCGCACAGCGTAAAGTACGCCGCGAATACGGTCACCTGAGCGGAAGTTCTCGCGTGGCAACATGTCTTCACGAAGGATCACGGCTTCAGCGTTGCTACCCAAATCCAGGGCAATGCTGTCACGGTTAACTTTTTTAACTACGCCGGTAACGATCTCGCCTTCCTGTTCACGGAACGCGTCGACCACCATTGCACGTTCAGCTTCACGTACTTTCTGTACGATAACCTGTTTTGCAGTCTGCGTGGTGATACGGTCAAAGGTGACGGATTCGATTTGATCTTCGACGTAGTCGCCCAATTCAATGGAAGGATCTTCGTATTGAGCAGCTTCAAGCGTAATTTCGCGCGTCGGTTGGGTAACTTCATTTACAGCTACCCAGCGGCGGAAGGTGTCAAAGTCGCCGGTTTTACGGTCAATGGTGACGCGAACTTCGATTTCCTGCTCGTACTTTTTCTTGGTCGCTGTCGACAATGCAGTTTCCAGCGCTTCAAAAATTTTCTCGCGCGGAAGGGACTTTTCATTCGAAACTGCTTCTACAACAGCCAGAATTTCTTTATTCATCCTCGTTGCCTCATCCTAACTTTAAAAGTGGGGTACCAGGTTCGCCTTCTGGATGTTGCTCAGTGCGAACACTTCGTCTTTACCATCCACCGTAACCGTGATCATTTCGCCTTCGACAGCCTTGATTATTCCCTGCCATTTGCGGCGGTTCTGCATTGCCATACGCAATACCACGCTGACTTCATCACCGAGGAAACGTTGATAATGAGCGGCGGTGAACATAGGGCGGTCGAGGCCCGGGGAGGAAACTTCCAGATTGTAGGCAACGGTAATCGGGTCTTCTACTTCGAGTACAGCGCTAACCTGGTGGCTGACATCAGCACAATCATCAACGTTGATCCCGTCTTCACTATCAATATAGATGCGTAGTGTCGATTGGCGAGCTCGAACGAACTCAATACCTACCAGCTCGAAACCTAATGCTTCGACCGGCGCTGAAATCATCTCTGTTAATTTTTGTTCTAATGTGGACAAGTCCACCCCCAAGACATAAAAAAAGGGCCTAATAGCCCAGTGATTCTGTTGCCAAATAACAAAAAACCCCGATAAATCGGGGCTTTATGCAACTGGACCCTATTTGCCGCAATGCGGCTTCGGCTCACTTTCAAAAGGATTTTTTTCAAATGGATACTCGGAAGCACCAGGGAGATACTAGCAGTATATTTGAAAACAAATACTTGAGGAAAGTGGTTGCGGGGGCCGGATTTGAACCGACGACCTTCGGGTTATGAGCCCGACGAGCTACCAGGCTGCTCCACCCCGCGTCCGAAAACAACGTAACGCGTACATATTGTCGCGACTTGATGCCGCAAAATACTACGCTGATAACCGCAAGAATGCAAGTCATCAAAAGATTGGTACCGAGGACGGGACTTGAACCCGTAAGCCCATTCGGGCACTACCACCTCAAGGTAGCGTGTCTACCAATTCCACCACCTCGGCACTCTTTTTTTCCCAATCGCACTTACTGTCCAAGTAATTGCCATTGTTAGAAACTTTTTACTTCTACACTGACGCTGGCGTCAATGTTTGCTGCTGATACTGAACTACAACTTACTTAGGAATATCGCTGCTTGGGCCTGTAGGAGCTGCCGGTGCAGTAGTCTGCTCAGATTTAACTGGCTGACCCAGATTTTCCCACTCGCTGCCTTTTTGGCTTTTATTGGTGCTCATGTTCCCCAAGATCAAACTAATGACGAAGAACAGCGCCGCCAAAATAGCCGTCATGCGGGTCATAAAGTTACCGGAACCGCTCGAACCGAACAACGTGCCAGATGCACCTGCTCCGAAAGAGGCTCCCATATCTGCACCTTTACCTTGTTGCAGCATAACCAGACCGACAAGGCCGATTGCCACGATAAGGAAAATCACCAGAAGAGCATCGTACATAGTTGTACCTGTATCCTTGCGGGTTCACCGCGTGCTAATTGCTTCTCACCAGCTTCTTACTATGATTAGCCGTAGACCTTTAAGGACCTACTGAAGCGGGTGTGAATACTAACCAAAGCGTTATGCTCGTGCAAGGGCAATTTTCAGCTTATTGTTCAATTGCAGAAAAAAGCGCCAAATACTGCCATTTTGTCGCCAGAGTGGCGATAAGATAATCAATTGCGAGCAATATTTTCTTATTATTGCAATGACATGGCAACACCTTTGCCGATGTTGCCCTGTCAGTCAATCAAACGGCTTTTACGGCATCGGCAATGTGATTGGCCAGTTTTTCAACCAATACGGCATCTTCACCTTCGACCATCACGCGGATCAGTGGCTCGGTGCCAGATTTACGCAACAACACGCGACCTTTACCCGCCAACTGTTTTTCGACGTCTGCGGTGATACTTTTAACGTTTGCGTCTTCCAGTGGATCGCTCTCGCCGGAGAAGCGCACGTTAACCAAAATCTGCGGCAGCAGTTTCATGCCACTGCACAAGTCGTGCAAAGTCATATGATTGCGGACCATTGCAGTAAGCACTTGCAAACCGGCCACAATGCCGTCGCCGGTCGTGGTTTTGTCGAGCAAAATAACGTGCCCGGAATTTTCAGCCCCGATGCGCCAGCCTTTTTCCTGCAATTTTTCAAGGACGTAACGGTCGCCGACTTTAGCACGAGCAAAAGGGATCCCCAACTGTTTGAGTGCCAGCTCAAGGCCCATGTTGCTCATCAGCGTGCCGACCACACCGCCGCGCAGTTGGCCTTGACGCAGGCCTTCCCGGGCAATGATGTAGAGGATCTGGTCGCCATCAACCTTGTTGCCTTCGTGGTCGACCATAATGATGCGGTCGCCGTCGCCGTCAAAGGCCAGACCCAGATCGGCCTTTTCTTCAAGTACGCGCTGCTGTAATAACGCCACGTCGGTAGCCCCGCAGCCTTCATTGATGTTCATGCCGTCCGGCTCGCAGCCGATAGCAATCACTTTGGCACCCAGTTCACGCATGACGCTGGGTGCAATGTGATAGGTGGCGCCGTTGGCGCAGTCGACAACAATTTTTAATCCGCTTAGGCTAAGCTCAGCCGGAAAAGTGCCTTTGCAAAATTCAATGTAGCGGCCTGCAGCGTCAACAATACGGCTGGCTTTACCTAATTCGGCAGACTCAACACAGGTCAGCGGCTTTTCCATCTCGGCTTCGATGGCTTCCTCTACGTGATCCGGCAACTTTGTCCCGTCGGTCGAGAAAAATTTAATGCCGTTGTCGTAATACGGATTGTGGGAAGCAGAAATGACGATACCTGCCTCAGCGCGGAAGGTGCGGGTCAGGTATGCAATCGCCGGCGTTGGCATTGGGCCGGTGAATGAGGCTGAAAGCCCCGCGGCAGCAAGCCCCGCCTCAAGAGCAGACTCCAGCATATAGCCTGAGATACGGGTATCTTTACCGATAATCACTTTGCCGAAGCTGTGACGAGCCAGTACTTTGCCCGCAGCCCAACCGAGCTTTAATACAAAATCAGGCGTAATCGGGGTATCGCCAACTTTGCCACGAATGCCGTCTGTACCAAAGTATTTACGGTCGCTCATAATTTATTTTTTCATCCCTTCTTAGCTGAAAGTGTTGCTTCGACGATACGCATGGCTTGCACCGTTTCTTTGACATCATGGACTCTGACAATCTGCGCACCCTGCATGGCGGCAATCACCGCGCAGGCAATGCTTCCTGCCACTCTTTGTTCAGGGGAAACGTGCAACAGCTGGCCAATCATCGATTTTCTCGACATGCCGACGAGTAGCGGTAACCCAAAATGGTGGAATTCGGCCAGTCTGGCCAGCAATTCATAGTTGTGGTGTAAATTCTTACCGAAACCGAACCCAGGGTCGAGCAACAATTTATCTTTCGCTATTCCCGCCTCAAGGCACTGGGCAATATGTTGCACAAAATAGCCATCAACTTCAGCGATCAAATCGTCGTAATGCGGCGACTGCTGCATTGTTTTTGGGTCACCCTGCATATGCATCAGGCAAACTGGAAGCCCCGTCGCCGCCGCCGCCTGCATCGCACCGGGTTCCTGAAGCGAGCGAATATCGTTAATCAAATGCACGCCAGCCGCGGCAGATTCGCGAATGACTGAGGCCTTAGAGGTATCGACCGACAGCCACACGTCAAAACGGCGAGCAAGCGCCTCAACCACCGGCACAACCCGTGAAAGCTCTTCATCATCACTGACTTCGGCCGCACCGGGTCGCGTAGACTCACCGCCAATGTCCAAGATAGTGGCTCCCGCATCGATCATTTCATGGGCGTGCTTTATCGCCAAATCAAGATTGTTATGGCGACCGCCGTCGGAAAACGAGTCGGGAGTGACGTTGAGTATTCCCATAACCTGAGGAAAGGTGAGATTGAGGGTGCTGCCGTTCGCGG
Organism: Rouxiella sp. S1S-2; assembly: GCF_009208105.1. Lineage (NCBI taxonomy): Bacteria > Pseudomonadati > Pseudomonadota > Gammaproteobacteria > Enterobacterales > Yersiniaceae > Rouxiella > Rouxiella sp. S1S-2. Next base: position 764,318 of record NZ_WFKL01000001.1, on the reverse strand, counting down.
TGAGCTGCATGGTTGTGTTCCTGTAATGCTTCTTATGGGCTCAATATGTAAAAAACCCCGGTCGAGGCCGGGGTTTTATTTTAGTCACTACAGACTGTTGAAGCAAAGCCTGCAATCAGCAACTTACTTGCCGCTGAACTGCTCGCACATCGTATTACCTGGATTAGGCGTACGTGGCTCATCGACAGGCGTTGGCGCTTTAGGCGTACCATTGTTGTCATCTGAACCGGTGCTGCTTGCAGCATCCCAACCGGCTGGCGGACGAACCACATCTTTACGCAACATCAGATCGTCGATCTGTGGAGCATCGATGGTTTCGTACGTCATCAGCGCTTTTGTCATGTTATGCAGGATATCCATGTTGGCATCCAGAATTTCACGAGCGCGCTTATAGTTGACTTCGATTAACAACTTCACTTCCTGGTCGATAATACGTGCCGTTTCATCAGACATGTGCTTGGCTTTCGCCACAGAACGACCCAAGAATACTTCGCCCTCTTCTTCTGCATACAGAAGTGGACCCAGTTTCTCGGAGAAGCCCCACTGAGTGACCATGTTACGGGCAATCGAGGTAGCCACTTTAATGTCGTTAGATGCACCGGTAGAAACTTTACCCGCACCGTAAATAATCTCTTCTGCCAGACGACCGCCGTAAAGCGTGGAAATCTGACTTTCAAGTTTTTCACGGCTGGCACTGATTGCATCGCCTTCCGGCAGGAAGAACGTCACACCCAGTGCGCGACCACGAGGGATAATCGTTACTTTATGAACCGGGTCGTGACCCTTGTCTTTCAGTAACCAGCCAATAATTGCGTGGCCCGCTTCGTGGTAGGCAGTCGATTCTTTTTGCGCTTCTGTCATCACCATGGAGCGACGTTCTGCACCCATCATGATTTTATCTTTGGCTTTTTCAAACTCAACCATCGACACGACACGCTTGTTGCCACGTGCAGAGAACAGAGCCGCTTCGTTGACCAAGTTAGCCAGGTCAGCACCCGAGAATCCTGGAGTACCGCGCGCAATTACCGCGGCATCAATATCCGGAGACAGGGGAACACGACGCATGTGAACTTTAAGGATCTGCTCACGTCCGCGCACGTCCGGCAAGCCAACCACTACCTGACGGTCAAAGCGGCCTGGACGCAACAGCGCCGGGTCAAGCACGTCTGGGCGGTTAGTTGCGGCGATAACAATAATACCTTCATTACCTTCGAAACCGTCCATCTCAACCAGCATCTGGTTCAGGGTCTGTTCACGTTCATCGTGACCACCGCCCAAACCGGCGCCGCGTTGGCGACCCACAGCATCGATTTCATCGATAAAGATGATGCACGGTGCCGCTTTCTTGGCCTGTTCGAACATGTCACGCACACGAGATGCACCCACACCCACGAACATTTCAACGAAGTCGGAACCTGAAATAGTAAAGAATGGCACCTTTGCTTCACCGGCAATGGCTTTTGCCAGCAGGGTTTTACCGGTACCCGGCGGGCCCACCATCAGCACGCCTTTAGGAATTTTACCGCCCAGTTTCTGGAAACGGCTTGGTTCGCGCAGGTAATCTACCAGCTCGCTCACCTCTTCCTTGGCTTCGTCACAGCCTGCAACGTCGGCAAAAGTGGTCTTGATTTGATCTTCCGTCAGCATACGGGCTTTGCTTTTGCCAAAGGACATCGCGCCCTTGCCACCGCCGCCCTGCATTTGCCGCATAAAGAAGATCCAGACCCCTATCAGCAACAGCATCGGGAACCAGGAAATAAAGATAGATGCCAGCAGGCTCGGCTCTTCAGGCGGCTCACCAACAACTTTCACATTCTTCGTCAACAGGGTATCCAGTAATTTTGGATCGTTGACAGGGATATAGGTCGTGTATTTGTTACTGTCTTTCTTGGTAACGTTAATCTCACGTCCATTGATACGCGCTTCACGAATCTGGTCTTGGGTCAATTCGGACATGAAGGTAGAATAATCTACCCTACGGCCATTAGACTCGCTGGGCCCAAAGCTCTGAAATACAGACATCAATACAACCGCGATGACTAACCAGAGAATCAGGTTCTTCGCCATGTCACTCAAGGGATTAACCTCATATTACAACTGTGTTAACAAACAGCGTTAGGGAACTACAGTTTTCGCCCTGTCGCTACGATGTACACTTCTCGGGAACGAGCTCGGGAAGCGTCTGGCTTACGAATCTTAACCTTCGTAAACAGGGAGCGAATTTCCCGTAGGTATTCATCAAAACCATCTCCCTGGAACACCTTCACCAGGAAACTTCCGCCTGGTGCGAGTACATCACGACACATATCCAGCGCTAACTCAACCAGATACATCGATTTTGGTATATCGACTGCCGGAGTACCACTCATATTCGGGGCCATATCGGACATGACCACCTGAACCTTGCTTTCTCCTACTCTCTCGAGCAGGGCTTTGAGAACCAGTTCATCACGAAAATCGCCTTGAAGGAAATCGACTCCCACGATTGGATCCATCGGTAAAAGATCCAAAGCGATAATTCGCCCTTTGTTGCCAATCTGCGTTACGACGTACTGTGACCATCCCCCCGGAGCTGCACCTAAGTCAACCACGGTCATACCCGGTTTAAACAGCTTGTCGCCTTGCTGTATTTCATCAAGTTTAAACCAGGCACGGGAACGCAGCCCTTTTTTCTGTGCTGCTATCACATATTTATCGCTAAAGTGTTCCTGCAACCAGCGACTGGAACTTGCAGAACGCTTTTTATTAGACATTATTTAGTAACCATATAGTTTTCAAACTACCCTGAGTAGAGCCTTAACAACAAGCTCTTAGCGTCGTTTAGTCTATGGCTAAGTCGTCTTGGCACATCACTCGGTTGCATACCGAGTTGGTGATATAGATGAGATGGCGGTAGAATGCCCCGTTTTCAATCCCAACTTAAGTAAAAAAAGACGATGAATCTTAACAATAAACAAAAACAGTTCCTGAAAGGCTTGGCACATCCGTTAAAACCGGTCGTCATGCTAGGTAATAACGGCCTCACCGAAGGCGTGCTTGCCGAAATCGAACAGGCGCTGCAACATCATGAGCTCATCAAGGTGAAAATTGCCGCCGAAGAGCGTGAGACCAAGACGTTGATCGTAGACGCAATTGTGCGGGAAACCAAGGCGAACAATGTACAAGTCATCGGCAATATGCTGGTACTGTATCGTCCTTCTACCGAAGACCGCAAAATTATCTTACCGCGTTAACTTTTAAGAGTTTAACGAAAAGCGCTTTGGATTTAACGAAAAGTTGCTATCTATACGTGGTTTTACAAAAGGCCCTCTCGGGCCTTTTTCATTTTACCGTCAAAATCAACGCTAAAAAGAGCGGCAGCCCTCACAAAAACCACCGCCTGACGAATAAATTAAATATATTCTACTTTCAATACTTCGAACTCGACATCGCCGCCCGGCGTTTTAATCACCACCACGTCGTCTTGCTCTTTGCCAATCAGGCCTCGCGCTATCGGCGAATTCACAGAAATCAGGTTCTGCTTAAAGTCAGCTTCATCATCGCCTACGATGCGGTAGGTCTGCTCCTCGTCAGTATCAAGATTCATCAGAGACACTGTTGCCCCAAAGATGACACGCCCGGTGGCAGGCATTTTCATGATATCAATGACTTGTGCATTTGACAGCTTGGCTTCAATTTCTTGAATACGGCCTTCACAGAACCCCTGCTGCTCACGTGCAGCGTGATATTCGGCGTTCTCTTTCAAATCGCCATGCTCACGCGCGGTGGCAATATCGGCAATTATTTTAGGTCGACGAACGCCTTTAAGGTGGTCGAGTTCTTCACGTAATCTTTCAGCGCCACGCAATGTCATCGGAATCGGTTTCATATTTTCACTACCTCTAACTTTGTCCTTTCGGTAAAACACCGTCCTGAATTTATCAGGTAGAAATCAAGCCTTTAGGGCCAACTCGCTCTGGCGACAAACAAAAAAAACCTCACCCGGAGTAAACTCCAAGCCAGGATTGGTTTTTCATTTTGAGTGGTATTTTAGCCTAGAGTTCCTTTGGGATCATTGTTTACTTTCACCCACGTTGCACCCCCGTTCGTTGCATCGTAGTATGGCACCACGTCATCCTGCAGTTATCCAGAGCCTATACTCAAAATAATGCGTTTTTTACGAATTGTCAGTGGATTAGCCTGCGCGATTGCTTTTAATGCAAACGCCGTACAGGTAGAAAACTATACCCAGTACCTGCCAGAAGGCACTAACCTGTCGGTATTGGTAAAGAAGATTGGGGCAACCACGCCGGTACTCGACTACCACGGCGACCAAATGGCCCTGCCTGCCAGTACCATGAAGATATTTACTGCGTTGGCCGCCCTGCTGCAACTGGGGCCAGATTTCCGCTTTAATACCACCTTTGAGACTAAAGGCAGCATTAGCGGTGGCGTACTTCGTGGTGATTTAGTCGCTCGTTTTGATGGCGATCCCACGTTTAAGCGTCAGAATATTCGCAATATGGTCGCCGTGTTGAAAAAACAGGGCGTCAAAGAAATAAGCGGTGACGTGGTCATTGATACCTCAGTCTTTGCCAGCCATGACAAAGCCCCCGGCTGGCCGTGGAACGATATCACACAGTGCTTCAGCGCACCGCCTGCCGCTGCCATTGTTGACCGCAACTGCTTCTCGGTTTCGCTTTACAGCGCCGCTAAACCGGACGAGAACGCGTTTATTCGCGTGGCGTCTTACTACCCGGTACAAATGTTCAGTGAAGTTCGTACGCTGGCTAAAGGCTCGCCCGATGCCCAGTACTGTGAGCTTGACGTGGTCCCCGGTGAGTTTAACCGCTTTACGTTAACCGGCTGTTTAACCCAACGCAGTGAGCCCCTGCCTCTGGCATTTGCCATTCAGGACGGCGCGGCCTATGCCGGTGAAATCCTTAAAGACGAGCTTAAACAGGCTGATATTCAAATTGATGGCCGATTAAAGCGTCAAACGCGCGTTACGCCAGCGGGAACCATACTGGCTCAAACCCAGTCTGCGCCACTGCACGAGCTGCTGCACACCATGCTGAAAAAGTCAGACAACATGATTGCCGACACGGTGTTTCGCACCCTAGGCCATCAGCTTTATGGCGTTCCGGGCACTTGGCGTGCCGGTTCCGACGCCGTGCGTCAAATTTTACGTCAGAAAGCCGGGATTGATTTGGGCAATACCATTCAGGTTGATGGGTCAGGCCTGTCGCGCCATGACTTGGTCTCGCCTAAAACCATGATGCAGGCGCTGCAATTTATCGCCGAGCACGACAAGGATCTTGATTTCATCTCGATGCTGCCGCTGGCCGGTCACGATGGAACTCTGCAGTACCGCGGAGGGCTACATGAAGCCGGAGTAGACGGCAAAGTGTCGGCAAAAACCGGTTCACTGGCCGGCGTTTACAACCTGGCAGGCTTTATTACTACCGCCAGCGGGCAGCGCCTGGCGTTTGTGCAATATCTGTCGGGCTATGCGGTTCCGCCTGAAGATCAACGTACACGTCGCGCACCTTTAGTTCGTTTCGAGAGCCGTCTGTATCGAGATATTTACCAAAATAACTAAAGAGTCAATGGCTGAGGATCTGAGTTTATTATGAAATTATTGATTGTTGAGGATGATGATCTTCTGCGTCAGGGGTTAACATTGGCGTTACACGGCGAAAACTACGCCAGTGACAGCGCGTCCACGGCAGCAGAGGCCAACGCGCTGCTGCAAAGCAGTCAATACAGTCTGATAATTCTCGACCTCGGCCTCCCGGACACTGATGGCGCGACCCTGCTGCGCCAATGGCGGCGTCAAAATATCTCGCTGCCAGTGCTGATTTTGACCGCGCGCGACGCCCTCGAAGACAGAGTTGACGGGCTCGACGCCGGTGCAGACGATTACCTGATTAAGCCTTTTGCCCTGGTTGAACTGCTGGCGCGCGTCAGGGCACTGATACGCCGCTATCAGGGCCATAGCGATAATCTGCTCACCGTCGGGACACTGACACTCAACCTCTCTTCTCAACAAGTTTATCATCAAGAACAACTGGTTGAGATTACGCCCAAAGAGTTCGCCATTCTGTCTCGGCTAATCATGCGTGCCGGACAAACGGTGAATCGCGAGCTGCTGCAGCAGGATCTTTACTCCTGGCAGGACGATCTTGGTTCAAACACTCTCGAAGTTCATATGCACAACCTGCGTCGCAAGCTGGGTAAAGACTTAATTCATACCGTGCGCGGCATCGGTTATCGACTGGACATGCCAAAATGACCAGCATGCGCCGCCGCCTATTGGTGATGCTGGCTCTGATTTTATTTGTCACCCAACTCATTAGCGTTTTTTGGCTGTGGCATGAAAGCCAGGAGCAGATTAATTTGCTGGTCAATGACACGCTGTCTGCCAAAGTGCGCAACGCCCACGTCGAAAAAGAGATTGCCGAAGCCATTGCCTCGCTGATTGCTCCGTCGTTAACCATGCTGGCGGTGACGCTGCTGTTAAGTTTCTGGGCAATAAGCTGGATAATCAGACCCCTTAAACAGCTGCAGCGCCGCCTTGAAACACGCTCTGCCGACAATCTTTCTCCGTTACCGTTGAATAGCGAAATTCAGGAAGTGGTATCGGTAACCAACGCACTTAACCAACTTTTTACCCGACTGTCGAAAACCATTGCTCAAGAGAGATTGTTCACTGCCGACGCCGCGCACGAGCTGCGTACGCCGCTGGCTGGACTGCGCCTTCATCTTGAGTTAATGGAGAAGAATGGCGTTGACGGCAGCAGCATGCTGATAGGCCGTATCGACCTGTTGATGCACACCGTAGAACAGCTTTTAATGCTTTCTCGCGCTGGGCAGAATTTTGCTCAGGGCCAATATCAGAAAGTAGATTTGCTCAACGATGTCGTGCGGCCATTGCATGAGGAACTCAGCGAAATGCTGGCAGGCCATCAGCAGCAGTTGATAGTCAAACACGACGGGGTACCACCGGTGGAGGGCGATGCGGTTCTGCTGCGCCTGATGCTTCGAAACGTGGTTGAAAATGCTTATCGCTACAGTCCGCACCACAGTGACATAACAATATCGCTCACCCAAAGCAATCAGGGCGTTTTATTACAGATAGATGACTGCGGACCAGGGATTGACGAGAAGACGGCAGGAGAGCTGACTCAGGCCTTTAGACGAGCAGATCAGCGTTTTGGCGGCAGTGGGTTAGGACTGAATATTGTCCTGCGTATTCTTAATCTTCACGGCGGAAGGCTTGAGCTTAAAAATCGTCTTGAAAGCAGCGGGTTAAGTGCGCAATGCTGGCTACCGGAACAAGCTTTTACTCAAAACAGCACCTCTGCACATCTCGACTACGACGTATAAAAAAGGTCGCACAAATGCGACCTTTCATAACAATAATGTTCTGTATTACGAGGTGATTAACGCTCGTAAATGATTTCAACGCCCTCGTCGTCTTCATCATCCCAGTCGTCCCAATCGTCGTCTTCTTCTTCAACTTCTGCCAGCTGTTCACGGTGATAATCGTCCCACATGAACTCAACTTTCTCTGGCACGGCTGCTTCAACGGACATGTGCTTAGGATTGGCGTTGATGAACTTCATCACTTCCCAGCACAGCGCATTAACACCGTCACGGTTAGCGGCAGAAATCAGGAAGTAATCGCCTTCCCAGCCCATGCCTTCAGCAATCTCTTTTGCACGACGCTCGGCTTCTTCCTGCCCGATAACGTCAATCTTATTGAAGACTAACCAACGTGGTTTGGATGCCAGATTCTCATTGTACTGCTTCAGCTCGTTGATGATGATTTTGGCATTTTCAACCGGATCTGATTCATCGATTGGCGCAATATCAACAAGGTGCAGCAATACGCGGCAGCGCTCAAGATGTTTGAGGAAGCGGATACCCAGACCCGCGCCGTCGGAAGCGCCTTCAATCAGACCTGGAATATCGGCCACCACAAAGCTTTGCTCGCTGTCCATACGCACCACGCCCAGGCTTGGAACCAGGGTGGTAAATGGATAATCGGCAACTTTTGGTTTTGCGGCAGAAACAGCACGAATGAAGGTAGATTTGCCTGCGTTTGGCAGACCCAACATCCCTACGTCGGCAAGCAGCATCAGTTCCAGGGAAAGGTCGCGCAGTTCACCTTTGGTACCCATGGTTTTCTGGCGCGGAGAACGGTTAACGGACGATTTAAATCGGGTGTTACCCAATCCGTGCCATCCACCTTTAGCGACCAGCTGTACCTGGCCATGACGTGTCATGTCGCCCAGGACCTCACCCGTTCCCTGATCCAGTACGCGAGTACCGACGGGGATTTTAATGGTGATATCTTTGCCGCGTTTGCCGGTACAGTCTCTGCTCTGTCCGTTCTCGCCGCGCTCGGCACGGAAAGATTTTACAAAGCGGTAATCGATCAGGGTGTTCAGGTTTTCGTCAGCGATCAGAAATACGTCGCCGCCGTCTCCGCCGTCACCGCCGTCAGGACCGCCGTGTGGAATATATTTTTCGCGGCGGAAGCTAACGCAACCATTACCGCCATCGCCCGCTACGACCAGGATCGTCGCTTCATCTACAAACTTCATTTGAACTGTCTCCGTAAATCATTCACCCGGATGCTTGAATTAGCCATCAGGTCTTGTTCTGTTCCTGGTTGCATTCACAGGTCGATTGCAGACAACATTGCCACTGCAATGCCCATCAAAGCAGTAAATCAACCGGTTAAGGTCAACCTCCGCAGGACAGAAGACAGGCTACTTGCCAGCGTAAAAAAATGTCTCAGGCTTCGCCAAAGGAAGCAGTGCGATAGCACATAAAGTGTACAGCAAAATGAGAATCTGCGTTGAAGTCAGTTTTCCTGACGTCCATTTTCTTGCCGGTGTTGGCCAACAGAATGTAAAAAGCCCCGCAACTAATTGCGGGGCTTACATCAATCTATCTAGACGAGAACGGTAAATTAAGCAGCTTCGATGCTGATGAATTTACGGTTGTCCTTGCCTTTAACTTCGAACTTGACTTTACCGTCAGTCAAAGCAAACAGAGTGTGGTCACGACCGCAACCCACGTTGATACCAGCGTGGAATTTGGTGCCGCGCTGGCGAACGATGATGCTGCCTGCCAGAACTGATTCGCCGCCAAAGCGTTTTACGCCCAGACGTTTAGCTTCTGAATCGCGACCGTTGCGGGTGGAGCCGCCAGCCTTCTTGTGTGCCATAGTTCCGCTCTCCTAATCTTAAGCGCTAATGCCGGTGATTTTAACATCAGTGAACCACTGACGGTGGCCCTGCTGCTTACGGTAGTGCTTACGACGACGAAACTTAACGATCTTAATTTTCTCGCCACGACCGTGAGCAACAACTTCTGCTTTGATCACACCGCCAGCAATTAAAGGCAAGCCGATGTTGATTTCTTCACCGTTAGCGATCATCAGAACTTGGTCAAACTCAATTGTTTCACCAGTTGCGATGTCCAGCTTTTCCAAGCGAACAGTTTGACCTTCGCTTACTCGGTGTTGTTTACCACCACTTTGGAAAACCGCGTACATATAAAACTCCGCTTTCCGCGCACTCAACTTTGTATAGTCCAGAGGGCGCTATAAATATTCACAATAGGGCGCGAATTCTACGCAAAAAATCAGCATAAGACAAGAGCACAATCACTAGAAAAGAAGAAAAAAAGCGCAGTTCACTGGAACTCGTTTATCTCACTCATTTTTCAAGTACAATCTCTGCTACAGTTTGCATCATGTGCCAATGTGAGCCCGTTCTCATTGCGGTGAAGAGAAATACAGCCGAAAAATCACAATGAACCTAGAACAGATTACCGACCTCACCGAACAGGATATGGCTGCAGTTAATGCGGCAATTCTCGAACAGTTGAACTCAGATGTTACGCTCATCAATCAACTAGGCTATTACATCATTAGCGGTGGTGGTAAACGAATTCGCCCGATGATTGCCGTTCTTGCTGCACGCGCGCTTAACTACGGCGGCGACAAGCATGTGACCGTTGCCGCGCTGATAGAGTTTATTCACACTGCAACGCTGTTGCATGATGATGTCGTGGACGAGTCTAATATGCGTCGTGGCAAAGCAACCGCCAATGCTGCATTTGGAAACGCAGCCAGCGTGCTGGTTGGCGATTTCATCTACACCCGCGCTTTCCAGATGATGACTGACCTGGAATCGCTCCCTGTGCTGGCGTTAATGGCCAAAGCAGTGAACGTGATTGCCGAAGGTGAAGTGCTGCAATTGATGAACTGCAACGATCCGGACATTACTGAAGATAGCTATATGCAGGTTATCTACAGCAAAACGGCGCGTCTTTTTGAAGCTGCTGCACAGGCATCCGCCATGCTTGCCGGGGGCAGTGATGCGCAGATAACCGCACTGCAGGACTACGGCCGCTATCTGGGCACTGCCTTCCAGCTGATTGACGATTTGCTCGATTACGACGCCGATGGCGACACGTTAGGCAAAAATACTGGCGATGACCTCAATGAGGGCAAACCTACGCTGCCGCTGCTGCATGCCATGAAGCACGGTGATGCACAGCAATCCACCATGATCCGCGAGGCTATCGAGCAGGGCAACGGCAGACACTTGCTGGAACCCGTGCTTGCGGCTATGCATCAATGGGGTTCGCTAGATTATACGCGCCAACGCGCTGAAGAAGAGGCTGACAAGGCGATTTCCGCACTGCAAGTGTTGCCTGAATCACCCTACCGGCAGGCCCTGGAAGGCCTCGCTCACTTAGCCGTGAAGCGCGATTTCTAAATCGGCCGTACCATCAGGCTGCCCTTTTTTTGGGCGGCCTGACTTAATGAGATTTTTCATCACTGAATGAGATACGTTTGATCATCGCCGTCATACCTTCACGGACAATAAAAGATACGATCTGTTCGCGCTCGGCTTCACTAAGTTGCTTATAACTCTCAATCCATATGAGTAAAGGGTCGTGATAGGAAGCGCACAAATATTCTGCTGATTTTTCCTGAATAATTAACGCTGGTTTCGTCATATTCGGCAGACTGTCGATATGATATTCAACGGCCCTGCCCTGCACACCCATGCGGCGTCTTTTTTCCCATCCCTGTCTTCTTGCCATTCCATGAATTCCCTGTGTTGAAGTCGGGAGTCCATTAATTCCAACGAGATCTTTCGCTGCAAACCATTCCTTTTTCATGGCATTCCTTTTATTAGTCTTAACTCATAGAAATAACAGCAAAAATTTATACATGCTTATGCTGTACGCTCTACAATTAACACATAAGATGACACATTTACATCAACAGCCAATTAAAAAAGGGTGATAAAGCGTTCAATTAAAATCTTAATAAATACTTTTATTGGAAACATTCAGCCTATTTATCATTTCGGTCATACCTTCACGCACAATAAAGGTAATAATCATATTTCGCTCTTCTTCACGTAGCTGTTTATAACTTTCGATCCAAATGGCCAAAGGATCCTGAAAGGTTGAGTACAGATATTCTGCAGACTGCTCATTCAGTGCCAACTTTGAGGCTGCTTTTACCGGCAAACTTTCAACATGATATTCCACACCTCTTCCCTGAACACCAAAGCGCCGACGTCTCAGCCAGTTTTGTCGGCGAGCCATATTATGAACTCCCTGTGTTGTCGAAGGGAGGCCGGTAAAACTAATCAGTTCTTTAGCAGAAAACCACTCTTGATTCATAAAGTCACTCTCTAATTAATACAGGAGAATAATAATTGAAAATAACACCCTGCATATTTGGTTGATTATTTTTGTTCTTGCGAAGCCAATGAAGAAAAGCCTTTACATTGAATGCTAACTTATACCACTACACAGTACCACTGTGCATCTATAAATTAAAACACCATTACTTAAGCTTTTGTGATGAAATATTTTTATGGATAAAATGTAAATCGAGCAACTTATTTACCACCACAAGATAATTAATTTTTAATATTAAAGTATTTATTAAATTAAAACATAACATATTCAATAACATGCATTGTTAAAAAATTATTTATGCGGCTTAATTTATTAGAAAGGAAAACGGAAGTTAAACAATTTAATTGTGCTCGTACGCTCTTAATAAAATCCATTAATTCAAATATCACTTTCTAATAATCTCGACTTGACCACATAAACCCTTAAATAACAGCCAGTTATTGAATATCAAAACATGAACTAGTAGTTTGTATAATTCGTTCATTTAATGATGAAAAATAATTGTTCTTTTTGAGAAAGGCGTTTGAACAAAGTACGAAAATTTGCTCTTATATGTTTCCTAATAGAATATTGAAAACACCCTATTATTTAGGAAGTAAATTTGCCGGCTCATTATAAAAGGGAGCGACTATGTTTTTACGGAAAGAAGATTGGCACCACGCTGATATCATCGCATCATTGCATAAACAGCGAACGACTCTGGCAGCCTTATCGCGATCTGCAGGATTAAGTTCTTCAACTTTGGCTAATGCACTTTCACGCCCGTGGCCAAAGGGTGAATGGATAATTGCAAATGCGTTACAATTGCACCCGTCGGAAATTTGGCCGAGTCGATATTTCTGTCCGAAAACTGACGAATTGCTTGAAAGAAAAATGCGAATTAAAGCGCATCAGCCCAGGGCAACAACTAGCGCAAAAAGTACACCGCCGAAAGAGTTTCCGGCGGATAATGAGGAACAGGGGTAAAATTATTGTTATGGATTAGTTGTTAATGAACTGCTCACCTAGTTCTATATCCTTACGCAGAACGTCCAACATCGAGTCCAGCGCCTGTTGTTCAAATGCGCTTAACTTGCCGAACTCTTTGAGTTCGGCGACCCCATTTTTACCCAGTAATATCGGCTGAGCAAAGAAACGGGTGTATTCGCCACTTCCCTCTACGTAAGCGCACTCAACAATACCGGTTTTACCCTGCATTGCGTGCACCAGTGAAAGGCCTAACCGCGCCGCAGCCTGCCCCATAGAAAGCGTTGCCGAACCGCCGCCTGCCTTGGCTTCAACAACTTCAGTACCTGCATTTTGAATATGTTTCGTGAGCTCAGCCACTTCACTGTCGGAGAACGTAATACCCGGTACCTGAGAAAGCAGAGGCAAAATAGTTACCCCTGAATGGCCGCCAATAACCGGTACTTCTATATCTTGAGGCTGTTTTCCTTTTAACTCGGCAACAAACGTATTGGCACGCAGCGTGTCCAGCGTGGTTACACCAAACAGTTTATTCTTGTCATAGACGCCGGCTTTTTTCATGACCTCGGCCGCTATGGCCACCGTAGTATTGACCGGATTGGTAATAATTCCGATGCAGGCCTGGGGACAGGTAACCGCAATCTGCTGCACTAAATTACGCACAATGCCGGCATTAACATTAAAGAGATCCGAACGATCCATGCCAGGTTTACGGGCAACACCGGCAGAAATCAGAACAACGTCTGCCCCTACTAACGCGGGGGTTGCATCTTCCCCGCAGAATCCTTTGATTTTAACAGCGGTTGGTATATGGCTGAGATCTACCGCCACACCCGGAGTGACGGGGGCGATGTCATACAGAGAGAGTTCAGAGCCAGCTGGCAATTGGGTCTTAAGTAGAAGAGCGAGGGCCTGTCCGATACCACCTGCGGCGCCAAGGACTGCAACTTTCATCCTATACTCCTTTTTAAATGACGTTAAAAATACCGCGCATTCATTCACTTAATAACCTTAGTAAACAGCCGTATTAAAAACAAACGGCTTATAGAGAGATTGCGAGCTGGCGCAGAATTTAAAATAGGGCGCTATCGATGTGCTTTGATTATTTTGTTTTTCTTATCATTGAGATAAAACGAAGGGATACCACCAAGCCGAAGAAAAGTAACCATCTAATTTTAGTAAATTAAATGAAAAGAGGATTTATTATCAACTAATGGTTATTTTATTAAAATAATTTTAATATTAGCGCCTGTGCTAATTCATTCATTCGGCATATTCATTTAAGTTAATAATTATGAAATAAACCTGAACCTATAAAAGTTAACTCTTTCTTGCTTAATTTCCTTTTGCAGGATTGCATAAAAATGCAAATATATGCATAATCAACGCACTATCATCGTGATTCTATGGGTGCAAAATGCGTAATCCTGCTAAACAGGAAGATTTAATCAAAGCTTTCAAGGCTCTCTTGAAGGAAGAGAAGTTCAGCTCTCAGGGTGAAATCGTTGTCGCACTGCAAGATGATGGCTTCGAAAACATCAATCAGTCCAAAGTTTCGCGCATGCTGACCAAATTTGGTGCGGTAAGAACGCGCAACGCCAAGATGGAGATGGTGTATTGTTTGCCGGCAGAAATTGGGGTTCCCACTACCACCAGTCCGCTTAAAAACTTGGTACTGGATATCGACTACAATGATGCCGTGGTTGTCATTCGCACCAGTCCGGGTGCTGCGCAGCTTATCGCCCGCCTGCTAGACTCATTGGGTAAGTCAGAAGGCATTCTTGGCACCATCGCAGGTGACGACACCATTTTTATTACCCCGGCACGCAAGTTTACTGTCAAACAACTTTACGATGCAATTTTAAGCCTGTTTGAACAAGAGCTGTAATAGTTCAGGGTCGCCGCGCATCGCGCCGGCTGACCCAATATTCTTCCCTCGTCCCACAGTACCCTCGTGTTATTCGTCACTTCCCAGCTTAAGCAGCATAATCATCTGATAGATATCGCACATATAGCTAAATCAACTTAACAAATTGATTTAAATAATGTTTAGGCGCAGTCGCTCGATAAATAATCATCTATTATGCTTTTTGGTTATAAAAAAGGCAATAAGTGGGCTTTTAACACCCCTAAAAACTATTAGCAAACTATTAATATTTTACGTTATTAGATGTACACTTGTTTTCGTGATGTGAATCACATTGAGTTAAGGCATCACAACCTTGTTATAAGACGAGATTTGAATATCCATTCAAATGCCGCCGATAAAACGGATTTATCGCTGCAAAAATTCTGCATTATGTGCACAAACCTCCGTTCGCAAGACTCACGCGACCCCGTTTGGCATAACGCCCTTTTTTACAGTTCTGATAAGTCCATCAATTAAACCGTGTGACCGTCTTCACCTGCAATTTTTACCGTCAAGACAGGTCGTGCAAAGGTAAATGAGGAAATTATCATGAAAATCACTACAGCTATTGCCGCATTGGCTCTCTTTTCTGCCGTATCGTTCGGCGCTTCTGCTGCTCAACTCGTGACAAATCAGCAGGCTGAAAACCTGCAGTCTGTCGGCACAATCAGCGTAAGTGGTATCGATGGCGTGCCTAGCGATATTCGCCAGCAGCTTTCTCAGAAAGCAGACAGCCAAGGGGCATCGTCTTATCGTGTCATCGAAGCACGTAATGACGGTAACTACCACGCGACTGCCGAAATTTATAAGTAACAACGAAATATTGGCGAGAACGGCTTTACCCTAATAATTTGAATATAAACAATTAATACGCCGTTCTCTGGCGCTACCGAACCCTCGTCGTCCTGTCCGACGACACCCTTTTGCCCTCGCTTGCGAGGGCTTTTTTTAGGGTTTAACGCTTACTTCCGGTTAGCCGCAGACTCAGCTTTTTTTTCAAGCGCCGCCAGTAATTTACTGTGGATCCCGCCAAAACCACCGTTGCTCATCACCAGAATATGGTCGCCCGGCTGAGCCGTCTTGACAATCATGTCCGTCAGCCCGTCAACGTCGGCATGCCAGTGCGCCGGTTGAATACAGCGTTCGGCAACTTCAGCCACCTGCCACGGGATATTTTGCGGCTGCAGCAGGAATACCTCATCAGCACGTCCCAAAGAAGGGGCCAGTTCGTTTTTGCTCATGCCCATTTTCATGGTATTTGAACGAGGCTCAAGCACGGCAATGATCCGCGCAGTGCCGCCCACTTTGCTACGAAGAGCAGCCAGTGTCGCCAGAATAGCCGTAGGGTGATGGGCAAAATCGTCATACACGCTCACGCCGTTGGCAATACCACGAAGCTCCAGACGACGACGCGCATTGATGAACCCGTCCAGCGCCCTGCAAGCATCGGCAGGATTAACCCCCACGTGGCGCGCGGCGGCAACGGCCATCAGGGCGTTGTGCATATTATGTTCACCCACCAGCGACCACGAAACCTCGCCGGCAACTTCGCCGTTAAGCATGACCTGAAACTTGCTGGCGTCCGGCGTGGTTTTCTTGGCATTCCAGGTGCAGCCGTCACCGGCAAATTCCTGTTCGCTCCAGCATCCCATCGCCATAACCTGTTTAAGCGGCGTGTCGTGCTCGGGCAGAATGATTTTACCCTGTCCCGGAACCAGCCTGACCAGATGATGGAACTGTTTCTGAATCGCCTTTAAGTCATCGAAAATATCGGCATGATCAAATTCGAGATTATTAAGGACAAGCGTACGCGGGCTGTAATGAACAAATTTGGAACGTTTGTCGAAGAACGCACAGTCATATTCATCAGCTTCGATGACCATGAATGGGCTATTGCCCAAGCGCGCAGACACATCAAAATTGCCCGGTACGCCGCCAATCACATAGCCTGGCTCGTAACCGCACTCTTCGAGGATCCACGTCACCATGCCCGCAGTGGTGGTTTTGCCATGTGTACCGGCGACGGCAATCACCCAGCGGCCTGGAAGTACGTGGTCGTGAAGCCACTGTGGACCCGAAACATAAGGGATACCCTGCTCGAGTACCGCTTCAACGCATGGATTGCCTCGCGTCATCGCATTGCCGATGACAACCAGGTCTGGCTGCGGGTCTAACTGAGTGGGTGAGTAGCCCTGAATCAACTCAATTCCCTGACTTTCCAACAACGTACTCATCGGTGGATAGACGTTGTCGTCCGATCCGGTTACCTGATGTCCCTGTGCGCGGGCCAGCATTGCCAGTCCGCCCATAAACGTGCCGCAAATCCCAAGAATATGAATGCGCATAAATTTTCCATTATTGCTCTTAAGTCAGTGGCTATTCTAACGCTCAGAATCCTCCAGAAGAAATGGATTTGCCTATGATCCGTCCATATATTTGGGCTAAACTGCTTACGCTTCTGTAAAAGATTTATTAAAAATCGGTTACTCATCCTAGGATTCAGGGAACGTATCATGAAAACGTTAGGCGAATTTATTGTTGAAAAGCAGCAAGATTTTCCACATGCCACAGGCGAGCTTACTGCGCTACTCTCGGCAATAAAACTTGGTGCCAAGATTATTCATAGAGATATCAACAAGGCAGGTCTGGTAGATATACTCGGCACCAGCGGCGTTGAGAACATTCAGGGCGAAGTTCAGATGAAACTCGACCTGTATGCTAACGAAAAGCTCAAGGCTGCAATGAAAGCGCGCGGCGAAATTGCCGGCATCGCGTCTGAAGAAGAAGACGAAATTGTTGTCTTTGAAGGTGAACGCGCAAATAATGCGAAATACGTGATCCTGATGGACCCGTTGGACGGCTCGTCCAACATCGACGTTAACGTTTCAGTCGGCACTATTTTCTCTATTTACCGCCGTACATCACCACTGGGCCAACCGGTTACCGAAGCCGACTTCCTGCAGCCGGGCAGCCAGCAGGTTGCAGCGGGCTACGTGGTTTATGGGTCATCCACCATGCTGGTTTACACCACCGGTGCTGGCGTTCACGCATTTACCTATGACCCGTCTTTAGGCGTATTCTGCCTCTCCCACGAGAAAGTCATGTTCCCGCCAAAAGGCTACATGTACTCCATCAACGAAGGGAACTACATTAAATTCCCTAAAGGCGTTAAAAAGTACATCAAATACTGCCAGGAGCAGGACGAAGCGTCCGGCCGCCCTTACACCTCACGCTACATTGGCTCTTTGGCTGCAGATTTCCATCGCAACCTGTTGAAAGGCGGCATTTACATTTATCCAAGTACCGCAAGCCATCCTCAGGGCAAACTGCGTCTGCTTTACGAATGTAACCCAATGGCCTTCCTTGCCGAACAGGCTGGTGGTAAAGCCAGCGACGGTAAAAACCGTATTCTGGACATCGTGCCTACCAAGCTACATGAACGCGCGCCGTTCTTCGTCGGCAACAGAGACATGGTTGAAGATGCTGAACGCCTTATCAAACAGTACCCTGACGAATAAAAATCCAAGCTGGGCTGTTTGCTAAATTACTTTTAAGTACCCAAACTCCGGGGTGGCATGATGCCGCCCCGATTCTTTTTTAGGAAAAAACGGACCATGAAAAGGCGGGAATTCCTGTCGGAGTTGGCTATAATGTCCGGCACTCCATTTCTGGTTCAATAAAGGAAACCAACAATGAGCTTACTCAATGTACCGGCTGGCAAAGACATGCCAGAAGATATCTATGTTGTTATCGAAATTCCGGCCAACGCCGATCCAATCAAATATGAAGTAGATAAAGATACCGGTGCACTTTTTGTTGACCGTTTCATGTCAACGGCGATGTTCTATCCGTGCAACTACGGTTACATCAACCACACTCTGTCTCTTGATGGTGACCCGGTTGACGTTCTGGTTCCGACCCCATACCCGCTGCAACCAGGTTCAGTTATTCGCTGCCGTCCAGTTGGCGTATTGAAAATGACTGACGAATCGGGTGAAGATGCGAAAGTTGTTGCGGTTCCACACACCAAGCTGAGCAAAGAATACGATCACATCAAAGATGTGAACGATCTGCCTGAGCTGCTGCGTGGCCAGATCACCCACTTCTTCGAGCAGTATAAAGCGCTGGAAAAAGGCAAATGGGTTAAAGTTGAAGGTTGGGACAACGCAGAAGCGGCGAAAGCCGAGATTGTTTCTTCATTCGAGCGTGCTAAAGCAAAATAAGGCCGCTGCCTGCTTTGCTTTGTCGCAAAAAAAACACCGCCCGTTGGGCGGTGTTTTTTTACCGACTTTATACTTAACTGACGAAGACGACCCTTACCTTTTTCTCACTTATCTTCATCCGCACGTTTGAGCCAGTCACCACCCTTAATACGCTCTACTCCCTCGAGAGAACGAATATACAGATAGATCCAGGCACTGCCGTACGGCGTGGAGATTAGCTCACGACGGTAATCTTTGGTGTTACTTTTCAGCTCGTCAAGCTCAGCCATAATGGATGAGTTGATGCGGTAAACTTCGCAATAGATTTTCCCTTCCCCGGGAACTGCTGCCGGATAATGCCCCAAATTATAAAGGGCATAGCCGTCAAGCTCGTGGTCACCCAACCACTGAGCGTTTGTCATCCAGTGACTATTACCCTGCTTGCGTCGTAAACTGCCGTAGACAATTATTCGCATGGTTAAAACTCAAACTGATAGAGCAAATCTAATGCCTGATCTATGCCAGACACCGCTTCCAGATACAATTTAGGCATTAAACGATAGCGCAGCGTCAGGGTCGCCAGTGAGTCAAAAATACCCACTCCGTACTTAACTTGCAGCCCAGGCAGGACATAACCACTGACCACAACCTGAGAGCTGTCCCCAACGCCCTGCGTATCCAGCGCCAAATTACTGACGCCAAATGCCTCACCGATTTTACCCACAAGTTTGCCACTTTGTGCAACCCCCATGCCGATAAGCATTGAAGTCATGGCGCTACTGTCGGCTCCCGAACTGTCGAGTCCCTGTCCGCGTAACAAATAAGACAGCGCTTCTTCCTGCGACATGGT
Organism: Rouxiella sp. S1S-2; assembly: GCF_009208105.1. Lineage (NCBI taxonomy): Bacteria > Pseudomonadati > Pseudomonadota > Gammaproteobacteria > Enterobacterales > Yersiniaceae > Rouxiella > Rouxiella sp. S1S-2. Next base: position 744,667 of record NZ_WFKL01000001.1, on the reverse strand, counting down.
CGGGTCAGAGAAAACCTCAAGCTTAGGCGCGTCTGCTTCACCGGTTACCCGCACACCTGCCACCACGTCATTTTCGGTGGAATCCGGATTACGGATGGCCTCGAGGTTGAGCAACGGCTGGTCTGCCGGACCCGAGAACAACAGCTGGCCTTTTCTGACAATGAGGTCTTGCCCGTAGGCGTGGAACCGACCGGAAGGAATATCAATCTGGCCGTTTAATCCTAACCCACGTTTGTCCTGTTGTACTTTGAGTGCGCCTTTCAAGCGCGCTTTCAGACCAAAGGCATCGAGTCGAACATCATCTCCGATGTTCACCACAAGATTCGTGTTGATAGGTATCGAGGTCGATGCCGGAGCTATCGGCTGATGCTGGTTATTTAGCATAACCTCATCAGACGAGACGCCAACCGCGCTCTCCGGAAGCTCCTGAACCGTAATACGCGCCCAGGGAATATCAACCCTACCGTTCAACGAAAATGCCTGCGGTGTAGCATCAAACACTAGATCGGGTGAGACATCAAGCCGAACCATTGGTGGAACCGATACCCTAACCTTATCTCCCTTCGCCGCGATACGCGCACGCCAGTTATTTGGCTCACTCCAGTCTGCATTACCGTCAAGCGCCAACTGCCCGTGGTTGGTCCTGATGACCCCCGCAAGCAGCGATGACATACCGTTGAAATTAATGTTCAAATTGGCGTTAGTGATATCAAACGGCATAAACTGCGCATCAAAATCTACATCGGTCAGCGCCAGCTTGCCGTAAACCTGCGGCATTTTAGCATTCCCTGCCACGCGTAAATTGGCATTGAGTATGCCGGAAGCTTTTTCACCGTCCATAAGCGCCGGCTGCAAAATACCCATAGAGATGCGAGTGATGTTGACGTTACCGCTGAGATTACGTTTGCCCAATGGATCGGCAATCTGAATCTTGCCATCAAGCTGACCATTGTTGGCAATTTTGATTAACCAATCAAGATTCGCGCGACCGTTTTGCAGTGCAGCATTAAGGTTAAGCGTATCGAAAGCCACGGGCAGAGGATTGCCCTGCACAATCTGCTGCACTTTTACCCCTTTGCCTACCAGCGACACGCTGGCCTGCGGCAAACCACCCTGCGCCTTCCAGGCAACGTTGGCCTTGCCGCTGAACTGCCCAGCAAGCTGGGTATCGTCGGTCAGGAAGGGTTTTAGCATTGCCAAATCAAAGCGATTAAGCACGATGCTGGCCTGCCCGCTGGCACCGGCGTCGATGGTCGTCGGCACACAAACGTCGGCATTAGGGTTCTGCCAACAGTGAGGACCTATGGTCACACGCTGCTCGGTATTAAAGTAGGTCAAGGCAATCGGACGCGTTAGACGCCACTCGCCCACCGGCGTATCAAACAGCGTATTGCTGATAGTGCCTTTCCACTGCTGCGTTTTGCGTTCAAAACTTCCGTTCAGCGCCAGACGCCCGCTGACCGGTTTACCGCTCACACTGAGGTTAAGCTGATGCTGCTTTTCATTACCTTTGGCATCGAGTGTAATGTCGCTAATATCCAGCGCATCCTGCTTGAGTTGCTGAACCTTAACCGCCAGCGTGCCCTGTATCTGGTCACTTGACGTCACATCCCCCTTAATGTTGACACGGCTGACGCTCATAGCCTGCCATTTCAGATTACTGGCCGTTAAATCAGCCAGCACCTGCGGCGCTTTCAAATTACCGCGTAGCTGGATCATGCCTTTAACAATCCCCCCCAGTCCCGGCAGTGCGCCGTCGAGGTGAGGCGCATCGACGTTGGCATCCAGCACCCATTTGTCGCTAAGCTTGCCCTTAACGTCGAGGTTATTGCGGCCGAGTTCAAGATGCAGCTGCGGAATATCCCACTGGCCGTAGCTGTTGCCACGCAGATTACCGCGGGCCTTCACCAGATTCTTTTTAACGTTACCGTCGAGTTCGAGAGTAGGAACCTGAAGCTGCCAGGTGCCGCCGTACAAGCTGCCGCGCATGGCAATCTTGCCCTGCAGTTTGGCCGGCCACTCCGGCCACTGTTTGGCAGTATCAATGCCGTTCAGGGTCAGCAAAGTATTCCAGCTTACCGCCTTGCTCCAGTCCACCACGCCGGTCAGGTCGGTATTGCCCTGTAGCGCGGCCAGTCGCAGTAGCGTCAGTTTAAATTGCTCAAGGTTACCTTTACCGTCTACTGAAAGGTTGGCCGAGGGCAGTTGTTCACCGCTGAAGCTGGAGCGAAGAGACAGCGCATAGTCCGTTGCCTTGCCGCTGAACTTCATAGTAAAGCCTTTCACCTGATACTGCGGCGTACCGGTCAGCGGCCACTGCAGCGCGTCGCTTTGCAAATTCAGGTCAATCGGCAGTCCAGCTTGTGCCAGCTCGGTTTGCACCGCTAACTGAGCGCGCACTGGCCCTGAAAGGTTTACGCCGACTTTTAACTGATTTCGCAGCTCACCGCCGACGGTCAGTTTTATTTTCTCGCCCTTCAAGGGATCGATATTGACCGCGGTATTCACGGTCATATCGACCGGCCAGTTACCGCTTAGCTGCGCCTGCCCCAGGCCGTCAATGGATCCCTGCGGGGATCGAACCTCAAGCTTATCAAGCTTAAATTGCTGATTTTCAGTGGTAATTTTTAGCAATAGGCGGTTAATCAGCAGGTCGTTATCACCGGTCAAACGCAGATTTTCACCGGTGATTTGCTGAACGGTGAGATCCAGCGGCAGCTTGAAGTCCGGCAGCTCAGGCAGCAACGGTTTAGCAAACAGCGCCTTTAACGTCTCGCCAATCGGAGGCTCTTCAGCGGCAGATTTGGCTGCTTTTTCTGCTTTTTTCGCCGCATTGGACGGTTCGCCGGTCACTTTCTCCGTCACTTTTTCCACGGCTTTGTCGGTAGCTGCCTGTACAACAGGCGGCAGCGGGTGCGGCGGTGTTTTTGGCAGAGCAATAAGCAAACCAGAGATGTTGGTCGGTAGCAGCGTGAGTGCGCGGTCCTTCCACTCTATGCCGGTGCGAAACTCCGCCAGCGACACCGTTTTGTCATCAATGGTGACGTTGACATTATTGAGCGTCATCAGTCTCAGATTGATGGGATAAGGCGTGCTGAGGTTGGTCAGCGGCTCGCTGGACTCCGGCTCTGGCGCGGTTGAAGGCGCCATCTCTTGGGTGTTGACCACCACATTGACGTCCTGCGCGCGCACGGCGTTCACACACAGCTGGCTGTGCCTGAAACAGGATAAATCAACGGAAAGATGGAACTCACCGGCGTGGACGTCAACGCCGGGCATTTTATACTCCACGCCTTTTAGTGTCAGACTGCGCCAGCCGCCCTCGACGTTGGCAATCGACAGTCCCGGCACAAAGCGCTGCGCGCCGTTAAGCAACAGATGCAGACCGGTTTGCGTACCCACCAAAAAACCTACCGTGCCAATCAGCAGCAGCAGAATAATCAGGAACGCCAGGCAAATCTTTTTAAACAAACTCATAGTTCTGGACCCAGGCCGATGTAAAATTGCAATCCATGCTCGTTCTGATCACCCACCGGCGCAGCGATGTCAAATTTGACCGGACCAATCGGTGACGCCCAGCGCACACCCACGCCCGCACCCGTTTTAACGTCGCTTTTCGCGATATCATTCACCGCTTCGCCGCTGTCAACAAACACCGCGCCCCACCATTTTCCGGTCACGTTATATTGATATTCAAGGGAACCGGTCGCCAGTTTTGATGCCCCCGTCAGCTTGCCATCGTCATCTTTAGGCGAGATAGACTTATATTTATAGCCGCGAATACTGCGATCGCCACCGGCGAAGAAGCGCAGTGAAGGCGGGACTTTTTCAAAATCGTTAGTTTCGATCCAACCCACGTTGCCGCGCACCACAAAGCGGTTTCTGTCACCTAACATGCGGATCCAGACGTTTTGCGCCTGCACTACGGCAAAGTCGATATCTGAGCCCCAGGTGGTATCAGAGACGTCGAGAGAATAGCGCTGCGTATCACCCCAGGTTGGCATCAGGCCGCCGCGTGAACGGGTTCGGCTAACGGTTACACCCGGATAAATCAGCATCGTGGTGTTGGTGACGTTACCCTGCGTAAAGTGGTCGAGGCTCCAGCGCAGGTTCACCGAGCGCTGCCAGCCGCTGTCACTGTCCCAATAGCGCGCCACGTTGGCGGTACTTGAGTCAGACTTGGTGTCGTTAAGGTCTTCACGTTTGAAGCCCCCTTGCACCAGATAATATTGCTGGAGGGGATCTTTAAGCAGCGGGATTTTATAGCTCAGATCCAGTGTTTGTTCAGGTGCAGACAGGCTGACCGAGGTCTCAAGGCTCTGCCCGCGATCGTTTAGCCACGGTTTTTTCCAGTTGGCTTTCACTCGCGGCCCCACGTCGGTGGCATAACCGCCACCGAGTTCAAGGGTGTTACGCGTGCGCGGCGTGACGACAGCATTGAGCGGCAGCGTTTTACTGGCTTTGGCTTCTTTATTGTCAAAGTCAGGCGAAACGACCACGGAGTTGAACCAGCCAGTGGCGGCCAGACGGCGGTTTAGCTCGGCCAGCTGCGCCGAACTGTAGTAATCACCTTTATGGAAAGGCACGACGTTTTGCAGATAGTCATTGCGTATCTGCGCGCCTTCGAAGTTGACCTGCCCAAAACGATAGCGCTGTCCACTGTCGAAATCGATATCCCAAAATGCCTGATGTTCATCTTCAATCACCCCTAGCTGGCTCTTGCGCATATCCGCATCGAAATAGCCTTTGCGCAGGGCAAGACCGCTCAGCGAGCCTTTGAAACTGTCATAGGTTCCGTGATTGAGGAGGGTGCCATTGGCCGGTACTTTAGTTCTTTTCAGGGCTTCGAATTCGTCATCCTGTTTCGCCTGCCCTTCTATCGTGACGGTGGTTCCGGCGATTTTTATCGGCGTACCCGGCGAAACTTTAGCAATCAGAACGGGCCTGCCCGGCGGCGGCGTTTGAACAAAATCAAAATCGATGGTGGGCTGATAGTAGCCCAAGGGACGAAGCCCCAGCTGTATCGCCTCACTGACCCTGGCGCGGAAACGGCCATCGGCAGACACCTCGTCAGTTCCAATGGAAGAGAGGCGTACGCGAACGTTTTTCTGCAAGTCTCCACTCAGTCCTTCCAACTGCAGCCGCACCTTGGCAGCATAGGATAACGGGGGTACCAGCAGTACGGCTAACAAACAAAGTTCACGGTATCGTGGCACAAGCTCTCCTGCTATGTTTCATTATCCTGTTAAAATAGCTATGCAAATCGTCGCCGTAGTACGATGTGCATAAGGTGCTATTGTGTGCAAAGACACTATCAGATACAACCAACAACTTTAATGAATAATATGACTGGAGTCTCTCGTGGTCCAACTCTCAGATAAAACACAGGCAATTACTAAAGAAGATGCGCTGCCAGGTCGCACCACACCGATGCCGGTCGCCACGCTTCACGCCGTAAACGGCCATTCCATGACTCACGTTCCTGATAACATGCAGGTTGCTATTTTCGCGATGGGTTGCTTTTGGGGCGTAGAGAGACTCTTTTGGCAGCTGGACGGCGTTTACAGCACGGGGGCAGGCTACGCGGGAGGATTTACGCCTAATCCAACCTATCGGGAAGTGTGCAGTGGTCAAACCGGCCATGCCGAAGTGGTACGCGTGGTGTTTGATCCCACAATAGTCAGCTATGAACAGCTCCTGCAAACGTTTTGGGAAAATCATGATCCCGCTCAGGGTATGCGCCAAGGCGGAGATATCGGCACCCAGTACCGTTCAGCCATCTACGTGCTCAGCAGTGAACAGCAGGACGCGGCGCAGGCGAGCTTTACGCGTTTTCAGCAGGCCATGCGGGCGGCCAACGACAGCCGCCACATCACCACTGAAATCACTGAAGCGCTGCCCTTTTACTACGCTGAAGATGACCATCAGCAATATCTGTACAAAAATCCGCAAGGCTACTGCGGACTCGGCGGAATTGGCGTGTGTCTGCCACCGCAGCTTCAGAACTGATTCAGGGGCGGGGAAAACGGCTAGAGATTCAGCAGTGGCGGTTATATCATTGGCACTGCTATACTATGCGGGCCGCAATCGCGGCCCGGTAAATACGTTTCTTGCTGTTATCTTAGCTTTTATCACCTTCGCGTGATTTTTCTTTTAACAATACCAAACGATTTACCTTCCCTGTCGGCCCTGCGCCGGTGTTAAACGGATAGACTATGTTAAACAGTATCTTACTGATTCTTTTATTAATCGCGATCAGTGCCTTTTTCTCCCTTTCGGAGATATCGCTGGCTGCCTCACGTAAAATCAAACTCAAACTTTTGGCAGATGAAGGAAACATCAACGCCACGCACGTGCTTAAAATGCAAGAAACCCCAGGATTGTTCTTCACCGTGGTACAGATTGGGCTTAACGCCGTTGCTATACTCGGTGGTATCGTCGGCGATGCTGCGTTCTCTCCGGCATTTCAACTCTTTTTCGAGAAGTTCATGTCACCTGAACTTGCCGATCAAGTCAGCTTTATCTGCTCATTCGTTCTGGTCACCAGCCTGTTCATTTTGTTTGCTGACCTGACACCGAAGCGCATCGGTATGATTTCACCCGAAATTGTTGCCGTTCGGATAGTCAACCCGATGCGTTTCTGCCTGTTTGTATGCAGGCCTTTGGTCTGGTTCTTCAACGGACTGGCAAACGTCATTTTCCGCCTGTTTAAGCTGCCAACCGTGCGCAACGACGACATCACCTCCGACGATATTTATGCGGTGGTGGAAGCCGGCGCCTTGGCCGGCGTGTTACGCAAGCAGGAACATGAGCTGATTGAAAACGTGTTTGAGCTTGAATCACGCACCGTACCCTCCTCCATGACTTCCCGCGAAAGCGTGATTTACTTTGACTTGCGCGAAAGCGAAGACAGCATTAAGAATAAGATCTCTACCCATCCACACTCCAAGTTTTTAGTCTGCGACGGGCAAATTGATCAGGTTGTGGGCTATGTCGACTCAAAAGACCTGCTGAACCGCGTATTGGGTAATCAAAGCCTGATGCTAAGCAGCGGCGTGCAAATCCGCTCGGCGCTGATCGTGCCGGATACGCTGACCCTGTCTGAAGCACTTGAAAGTTTTAAAGCGGCGGGTGAAGACTTCGCAGTAATTCTTAACGAATACGCGTTAGTGGTGGGCATTATTACCCTCAACGACGTGATGACCACGCTGATGGGTGACCTGGTGGGTCAGGGCATGGAAGAGCAAATAGTGGCCCGCGACGAAAACTCGTGGCTTATCGAAGGCGGAACGCCAATCGAAGACGTCATGCGCGTGCTGCATATTGAAGACTTCCCGCAGTCGGGCAACTACGAAACTATTGGCGGCTTCATGATGTTTATGCTGCGTAAAATTCCTAAACGCACTGACTTTGTGAAATTTGCCGGTTTCAAGTTTGAAGTGGTAGATATCGACAGCTATAAAATTGACCAGCTGCTGGTGACCAGAATAACCGATAAGCCAGTGACGCCTCTGCTGCCAAAATCGCCGCAAGACATCGCCGAGTAGTCCGCGTTAGTCCTGTCATGAAAAACGAAAGGCCGCGAATCATTCGCGGCCTTTTCTGCTTTGGCGTAAAACCAGTAAATTATTGCTAATGACTTGAAACTTAATACAAATAAAGCGTAAATGACGCCTTGTCGATTCTAAGCATTAAGCTGCAAATGCATAACCTGCTTGTTTACCTCTGACATCACGCTGAAATGGCGCTTGTCGCGAATTTTTGGCAACAAAATCTTGCCCTGATCGAACTCAAATGCCCCGACATCCTTGATGTACAGGCGGCCTCTGAACAACGTTTTCACATATTTCGCCACCATCAGTGGGTTATAACGTTGGAAGATCCTCATTTTGTTTCTTTTTCCTCCCTTTTGGTATCTCGCATGCTCAGACTCGACGCTGACCAAAAGAATCAGTACAGATTGTCTGAGTGGTACTTTTCCTACACTGAGTAGACCTTGAAGGTATCACCCAGTTCCCTTTATACCAGTCCATTTCACTACTTTTACACACGCTGACGATACTGACGTTCAATTTTAAAACGCTGGGCAGTGTAACCCTTCAATATGTACCGGATATTACAGCGCATTAATTTTTCACTATTCTACTGCCTGCCGCCATCAGACAAAATCCAAATTTTTGCTAAGGACAGCACATTGTTGACGTTTCAACAGGACAGACCACTTGAAAGCATTCTATGCTTCTCACAGTTTGTACTGCCGTTTGCCTCACAAATACCCTCCCTTACCGAAATTGACAGGAGAATCTATGCTCGTTAAGTTTTTATCAATTATAGCCTGCTTATCAGTTTCATTTATGGTTTCAGCCCACAATTTTGACATCGGTAAACGCGTTAACGCCGTCGGCATTGATGATAAGGGGGAGCTTAACTACACCAATGGTGAATTTAGCTACAGTAAATGGAACAGTGCCAAGCTGCCGGGCAAGGTGCGCATTTTGCAGCACATCGCCGGACGCACCTCTGCCCGAGAAATGAATGAACCACTGATTGAGGCGATAAGAAAAGACAACCTGCCGCGCGACCGTTACCAGACCACCACCATTGTGAACACTGATGACGCCATCATTGGCAGCGGATTGTTTGTACGCCATAGCATAGAGGGCGGTAAAAAGGAGTTTCCGTGGTCGCAGGTTATCGTCGACAGCAACGGAGCAGCACAAAGGACCTGGGCGCTACAAAGCCAAAGTTCGGCCATTGTGGTATTGGATAAAGACGGCATTGTGCGTTTTGCCAAAGAAGGCGCGTTAACGGCTGAAGAGGTGCAAAAGGTGATTGATACGGTGAATCAACTGGTGAAAGAGTAGGAAGCGGATGAGCGAAAAGTAAAAGCGCACAGCGGCGCTTTTACGCTCAACACGGACAAGCCTTAAAACAGCGAGACGCGGAAGCCTGGATTGAGGAAAGACTCTTTCGGCACGTAGGTCAGCGTCTGCCCCTGCCAGTCGGTAACGGTGGCACCGGCGGCGTTGGCGACGGCATGACCCGCGGCGGTGTCCCACACGGAGGTCGGTCCAAAACGCGGATAAAGCTGAGCAGAACCTTCCGCCACCAGACAGAACTTGAGCGATGAACCGATAGTCACGGTTTGATGCTCGCCAAGCTGGGCCAAATAATCCTGCAACTCTTGGTCATTACTGTGCGAACGGCTGACTACCACCAGCGGCGGATGTGCTTCACGTGCGGTGATTTCAACGCGCTGGCCGTTTTCTTCTTTCCATGCTTTGCCATCAGCCGCCGCGTACATCACGCCGGTGACCGGCACATATACCACACCGAGCACCGGATTACCGTCCTCAATCAATGCGATATTGACCGTGAACTCGCCGTTACGTTTAAGAAACTCTTTGGTGCCGTCTAAGGGATCGACGAGCCAGAAACGTGTCCAGTTTTGACGTACAGACCACGAAGGCGGATCTTCTTCTGACAGCAGGGGAATGTGTGCGTCCAGCGCCTGCAGGCCCTTTTTAATGACGTTGTGCGCGGCAATATCTGCCGCCGTTACGGGAGAGTCATCATGCTTCTGGCGCGCGTTGAGCGGCTGCTCACCGTCGTACACCTTCATAATCGCGTCACCGGCATCACGCGCGAGCTGGCAAATTTGTTCCAACATTCTGCACCTCAGTACTTAATCTATGAATTTATCATCTTTGATTAAGCCTAGTTTTTTTTACCGTGAATAGCTATCTCGGATGCAGATTCTGTTAATGAATTAATTTCAAAGGTATTTTCTTTAGCGCCTCACGTCGCCAGCTTTGGGTCTTAAACAGATTAAGATCACATTTTATAGTGACAACTGGTTACATTCTCTAATATTTTTGAGATACATGTCGTGTTTATTCCCTCTTTTTACCTCTGACGGAGCCAATGTCATGCCTAAGCGTCACCTGAGACTTTCTGCACTCGCCCTGCTGGTCGCGGCGGGTACTGCCCATGCGGCAACGGTCGATTTGCGCATTATGGAAACAACCGACCTGCACAGTAACATGATGGACTTCGACTATTACAAAGATAAACCTACCGACAAGTTTGGTCTGGTACGCACCGCCAGCCTGATTGAAGCGGCACGGGGCGAAGTCAAAAACTCAGTTTTGGTTGATAATGGTGACGTGATTCAAGGCAGCCCGCTCGGCGACTATATGGCAGCCAAAGGGCTGAAAACAGGTGAAATACATCCTGTTTATAAGGCAATGAATACCCTGGACTATGCGGTAGGCAATCTGGGGAACCACGAGTTTAACTACGGTCTGGACTATCTCAAAAAAGCGCTGGCCGGGGCGAAATTCCCTTATATCAATGCCAATGTCATTGATGACAAGACCGGCAAGCCGCTGTTTACCCCTTTTATCATAACCAACAATCAGGTGACCGACAGCGAAGGCAAAACACATAACCTGCGCATTGGCTACATCGGTTTTGTTCCCCCGCAAATTATGGTGTGGGATAAAACCAATCTGCAGGGCAAAGTTACCGTGGCCGATATTACCGAAACCGCCAAAAAATGGCTTCCGGAAATGCGCAAACAAGGTGCCGACATTATTGTCGCCATTCCCCACTCCGGCCTCTCCGCTGAGCCTTACAAAACGCTGGCTGAAAATTCGGTCTATTACCTTAGCCAAATTAAAGGTATCGACGCCATTATGTTTGGCCATGCCCACGCGGTATTCCCAAGCGAAGAGTTTGCCAATATCAAAGGGGCCGACATTAAACAGGGAACCCTGAACGGCGTGCCTGCTGTGATGCCCGGCATGTGGGGCGATCATCTCGGGGTGATCGATTTAGTGCTCAACAATGACGACGGAGGCTGGAAAGTCACCCAAGGTAAAGCGCAAGCGCGGCCGATTTTCGACAAAGTGGGTAAAAAATCGCTGGCGGCGGAGGATCCAAAACTGGTGAAAGTGCTGGCGGCCGATCATAACGCCACCCGCGAGTTTGTCAGTCAGCCGATCGGTAAATCAACGGCCAACATGTACAGCTACCTGTCGCTGGTACAGGATGATCCTACTGTACAGATCGTAAATAATGCCCAGAAGGCCTACACCGAGCACTTTATTCAGGGCGATCCGGACTTGGCCGATCTGCCGGTGCTTTCTGCCGCTGCACCGTTTAAAGCCGGCGGGCGCAAAAACGATCCGGCCAGCTTTGTCGAGGTCGAAAAAGGTCCGTTGACCTTCCGCAACGCCGCCGATCTCTACCTCTATCCTAATACGCTGGTCGTGATGAAAGTGACCGGCCAGGAAGTGAAAGATTGGCTAGAATGTTCGGCCGGTCAATTTAATCAGATTGACGTCAACAGCAGCAAGACGCAGTCGCTGATCAACTGGGACGGTTTTCGGACCTATAATTTTGACGTGATTGACGGTGTAAAGTACCAGATTGACGTCACTCAGCCTGCGCGCTTTGATGGTGAATGCACTCTGCAAAACAAAAACGCGGAACGCATCAAGAACCTGACCTATCAGGGCAAGCCGGTGCGTGCTGACGCCGTGTTCCTGGTGGCGACCAATAACTATCGCGCCTACGGCGGTAAATTTGCCGGTACTGGCGACAAGCATATCGCGTTCGCCTCGCCGGATGAAAACCGCGCCGTGCTGGCCGCCTACATCAGCGCCGAGACCAAAAAGCACGGCGCTGTCACGCCAAGTGCCGATAATAACTGGCGTCTGGCGCCGATTGTCGCCAAAAAGCCGCTGGATATCCGTTTTGAAACCTCGCCAGACCCGAAAGCCGCCGAGTTTATCAAAACACAGGCTCAGTACCCGATGACGCCGAAAGGTACAGACGCCGTGGGCTTCGCCGTTTATCAGATAGATTTGCAGTCCAAAGGCTAACAGCCTGAACCTGCAGCAACAAAAAAGGCGCCGAGGGCGCCTTTTTTATGCTTACTTCCTACAATCGTTACGATTACAGGATTTCCAGCAACTCGACTTCAAAAGTCAGTGCGCTGAATGGTGGGATGGACGCACCCGCCCCGCGCTCGCCGTAGGCCAGGTTGTGAGGGATATACAGCTCCCATTTGGAACCCACTGGCATCAGGGTCAGCGCTTCAATCCAGCCAGCGATAACGCCGTTAACCGGGAACTCGGCTGGCTCGCCGCGCTGTACGGAGCTGTCGAACACGGTACCGTCGATAAGCTTGCCGGTGTAGTGAACGCGAACGCGATCCTGACGACCCGGGATAGGACCGTCGCCCTGAGTCATCACCGAGAATTGCAGGCCTGACTCAGTGCTGGTCACGCCTTCGCGCTGTGCGTTGGCAGCCAGGAATTCCTGACCTTCAACGGCCAATGCTTCCTGACGCTCACGACGCACGGCGTCGGCACGCTCGTGAACTTCACGCAGTGCGCGGTGAACCACGTCAACTGGCACAGCAGGGGTGTTCCCTTCTAGCGCATCGCGTAAGCCTGCAAGAAGTGCGTCAGGCTCGAGGCCTTGTAAACCAGATTCCTGCAGCTGTTGACCGACCTGCAAGCCGATACCGTAACTTGCCTGCGCTTCAACGCTGTCAAATGAAGGGGTTGTCATGGAATTTCCTTTAATCATAAAAAGTCGAAGACGCAGCATAACAGCGCAGGACTTTTGGGTAAAATGTTACAACGAAAATCGGCGCTTCTGTCGCTATCCTGGAGCGCTGTGAAACGGCTATACTTAGGGTTAATAACAAGTCGACCAATTTACATCTGATTTTATTGGCATTACGTGCAACAAGAGAGGTTGTCATGGGCAAATACCCGCCCAGGAGAAGGAAGGCCACACGCATTTATCAACCCATGTTGAGATCGTGGATTTCGATTATGCAGAAGCCGTTGCAAAAGAGGGCCACAGAAGCGGAGACAGAGACGGAAATCGCGCAGGATGAAGCCCTTGATACAGAAACCGCTGGGCGTCCGGTATTGAAGCCAAAGTCCCCGTCTCTGTTCGACAAGATTTGGCACTTTAGCGACGATTTCCACTGGATGGAACCCCTGCCCTATTTCCACCGCCGCTGGTTAATCATCAGCGTTATCGTGGTACTGGTTGCGCTGCTTTGGCCCTATTCGCCAGAGAATACCTATGCACCTTCGGATCGCTCGACCTCAATCCCGATGCAGGCCGATTTGCGCAATGAACAGGGGCGTACCACACAGATGCAACCTGATGGCGCCAATCAGTCGGCGGCTTCGCAAAATCAGGGAAACTGGAGAAGTTATCAGGTGCAGCCTGGGCAGACGCTGGCCCAGCTGTTTCGCGATAACAATTTGCTGGTTAATGACGTGTTTGCCATGGCACAAGTTGAGGGAAACGACAAGCCGCTGAGCAACCTTCACGCTGGTCAGCAGGTGAGAGTTCAGCTTAATGCGCAGGGCGTGGTGACCGCGCTGCAGGTGACTAACGATCAGAACACGACTGTGACCTTCTCACGCCAGCCAGACGGCAGCTATCAGCGCCAGCGCTAAAAACCCTGCCTCTTAAAACGCAAAACGCCGGCACAAGGCCGGCGTTCTGACGGATTACTTAACGCGTAATATTACGCTTCAGCAACCACAACTACGTTCAGCTTGGCAAACACGTCGCTGTGAACTTGGAAGTCCACTTCGTGTTCACCCAGAGTGCGCAGAACGCCCTCTGGCAGACGAACTTCGCTCTTGGAAACCTTAACACCGGCCGCAGTTACTGCGTCAGCGATGTCACGGGTACCGATAGAGCCGAACAGTTTACCTTCGTCGCCTGCTTTAGACGCGATGGTAACAGAGCCCAGTTCGTTGATGCTGGTTGCGCGAGCTTCAGCGGCGCCCAGAACGTCAGCCAGTTTGGCTTCCAGTTCTGCACGACGTGCTTCGAAATACTCAACGTTTTTCTTGGTAGCAGGAACAGCTTTGCCCTGTGGTACCAGGAAGTTACGAGCATAGCCCGCTTTAACGTTAACTTGATCACCCAGGCTGCCCAGGTTTGCTACTTTATCAAGCAGAATAACTTGCATTACCTTAACCTCTCAAAGTCGTTTATGGACAGTGGCCTATTACTGATGACGATCAGTATATGGCAACAAAGAAAGGTAGCGAGCGCGCTTGATACAACGAGCGAGCTGACGCTGGTATTTTGCACGAGTCCCAGTGATACGGCTCGGTACAATTTTACCACTTTCGGTAACGTAGTTTTTCAGCGTAGCGATATCTTTATAATCGATCTCTACAACGCCTTCCGCGGTGAAACGGCAGAACTTGCGACGACGGAAATAACGTGCCATTAGGCTAGTCTCCAGAATCTATCAAATCAATCTGCTCGGCATGTAACACCACTTTGTTCAGTCCATTGCGACCTTGATGGCAGCTAATGAATCCGGAAACAGTGAGTTGCGTGCCGACCGTTATACTGTGAGTTAATGCTTGTGACTGATGTCCACTAACAACCACGGGCATTCTGCACCATGCTTGTCGGTTAAATCCGGCTTCCTGTTGCTGCGAGCGATGCTCAAGCACAAACTGGCAGTGAGGAATACCCGATGGACTGACTTTACGAATGGGGGTCTTGCACACAGTGCCAGACAGCTCCAGGCGATTAGTCATCACAATTATTACTCTTCAGAATCCCCAGCTTCGGAATCATCGTTAGCTTCGGCGAAATCTTCACGACGCTCACGGCGTTCGTCTTTCGCTTTAACCATTGGTGAAGCTTCAGTTACGGCGTGTTTAGTGCGCATAACCATGCTACGGATAACGGCGTCGTTGAAGCGGAAGTTAGTTTCCAGCTCATCGATCGCTTCCTGCGGAGCTTCAACGTTCAGCAGAACGTAGTGGGCTTTGTGCAGTTTATTGATCGGGTAAGCCAGCTGACGACGACCCCAGTCTTCCAGACGGTGAATCTGACCCGCAGCGTTAGTGATTACAGCACTGTAACGCTCGATCATGCCCGGAACCTGTTCGCTCTGGTCAGGGTGAACCATAAATACGATTTCGTAATGACGCATAGAATTGCTCCTTACGGATTATTCAGCCTCCTGTCAGGGTCAACCGTGGCCCATGGAAGCAAGGAACGTGTTATGTGTACGGCTGAAAAAATGACGCGCAATTATATGACTGGACGCTCAGAAACTCAAGCACCCAGTCTGATTAATTTTTCGTCGTCGTACCGTTGACCGTTTGGCGTGGTTTAAAGATGGGTGGTGAAAAATTCAGTGGTGCGGATTGAGGCGTAAACCGAGACTCGATGTTTGGCTGCAGGTTCACTAATAAAAGTCAGGTTAGCCGCGTCGTTATACGCTTCAAGCGTCTGCCTGAGCCTGGCACTTTCATCGAACGGCACAACGTCATCCTGCTCACCGTGCCAGACCAACAGCGGCTTGCTGGCGATAAGCGCGGTTTTATCGCGGATATCCAGACTTAGCAGAAGTTCGGTTTCTCGCTCAAATGCCTCACGCGTCAGACCAGTATCTGCGCCAAACGAGGGATAAAGATGGTCAGCCAGCGAGGAAAAATAGCCAGATCCCATTAAATTGGCCGCCACTTTTACCCACGGAAAGTGAACCAGAGCCGCCATGGTGGTCATACCGCCCATCGATACACCGCCGACACCAAGGCGATTTTCATCGGCCAGGCCGCGGGCAACAAAGGTCTCTTTCAGCAGCGCGAGGTCGGTGACATTCGTTTGTAAAATGCGCCAGAAGTTATTGAGCAACACGCCTTCGTCAGGCTCGGCACGGGCGCCGTGCATCAACGCATCGGGTAAAATGACCCGATAACCGGCTTTTGCCAGCATGTATCCAAAGTAGGAGTAAATCTCTTTCGACGAGGTAAATCCGTGGTAGAAGAATACGGTGGGCAGTAAGTCATGATATTTCCCGACAGGCACCGCGTGGATAAGCTGAATACCTTCAACGTCTTCCTCATACATCTCAACCATCTCTCGCTCCTTAAATTTGCAGGCCCGGCTGGGTCAGGTTGCCTGTAAGCTACCTGATTCATTCTATCCACCCGCAAAAAAGCCACCACTAACTTTTGGCTATTTTTTATATTCAAAATGACACACTATCGGATTCGCCAGCGGCCTGTCTGCGGCGCTACACTGAGTCAGGCTTGTTGAGGAATAAAACCCATGAAAATGACCTTGTGCAATATCAGGCGCGTACTTGGCGCAGCCGTGTTACTCAGCGCATTGAGCGCCTGCAGCGTTTTTGAAACCACGCCGATGCCGCCTCCTGCGCCGACCAGCCACGCGCAGGAAGTGGTCAGAGCGCAAACCACTACCCTGACCAAGATAGGCACGGTTTCTGCCGATGCATTGGGCAGCCCGATGGACGTTGAGCGGGCGATTAAACACAAGGCCGACGAAGCGGGTGCACACTACTACCTGATTCTGCTGGTCAGTGACAGTATTCGTCCGGGGCGCTGGTACTCGGAAGCCATCCTTTATAAATAAATGATAACGGAGAGGTTAATCGGCACACCGCTACTGTGCACCGATAGCTCGCTCGAGAAGCTGCTGGCAAAGCCGGTCATCAATCTGGCTGTCACCGCGATCGTCCAGCGTCATACGGCACCAGGCATCGGCCAGCGGGGGCGACGAGTATTCCAGCATTTCAGCCGCGGCATACAGGTTAAACAGTTGACTGGCGATGACGCGCCCTAGCCCTTCGTCTGCCCTTTTCAGCCGTTGGGCAAACTGCCGTACCGCTTTATCAAACAAGCGGTTCTGCCCGCGCGACTGATGCAACCGGTGTTGCACCTCCTCAACCGCCGACGGCATCTTTTTCAGGCTGCGCAGCACGTCAAGGCACATGACGTTGCCTGACCCTTCCCAAATGCTGTTGACCGGCATTTCGCGATACAGCCGTGGCAGTTCACTTTCTTCGCAGTAGCCAATCCCGCCCAGGACTTCCATCGCCTCAGCCACAAAGGGGATCCCCTGGCGGCAAATTTCGAACTTGGCGGCGGGAGTAAGTAAACGGCTAATTACCTGTTCGTGCGCATCGTTCACGCTGGCGCGGGCGTGGGCCAAACGGAACAATAACGCGGTCTGTCCCTCCAGGCGCAGCGCCATTCGACTCAGCACCTGGCGCATCAACGGCTGTTCAATCAGCGGCTTGCCGAAAACCTGGCGCTGGAAGGCGTGATAAAGCGCGACGGAGAACGCGCGGCGCATCATCGCGTGGCTGCCAAGTGCGCAATCGAACCGCGTGTGCCCGCCCATTTTTAGGATGTGCCGCACGCCCTCGCCCTCATCGCCCAGCAGCCAACCGACGGCGTCGAAGAATTCAACCTCACTGCTGGCGTTGGAGCGATTCCCCAGCTTGTCTTTCAGACGCTGAATACGCACGCGATTACGCTCACCGTCGGGCAGAACTCGGGGTAAAAAGAAGCAGGAAAGTCCGCCTTCCGTCTGGGCCAACACCAGATGCGCGTCACTCTGCGGGACAGAGAAAAACCACTTGTGCCCGACCAGTCGATAGGGTTTGCCCGGTCCGCGCCCGTCGACGGCGGTAGCAATAGTGGTATTACTGAGCACGTCCGAACCGCCCTGCTTCTCCGTCATGCCCATGCCAATCAGCAGCCCGCGTTTTTTATCACCGGAAAGCAAATGTGCGTCATAGCGGTCTGAAAGCAGCGGCGTAAGCCAACCGCTGAACTCGGCAGGCAAACTCTGCTGCAACAACGGAATAGCACCGTGTGTCATGGTGACGGGGCAAAGCGTGCCGGCCTCAACCTGCGCGTGCAGCACAAAGCGGGCAGCGCGTGCCACGTACGAGCCAATGCGCGCGTCCTCTTCCCACGAGAGATTATGCACTCGATTGGCCACCAGACCCTGCATCAGCAGATGCCAGGCGGGATGAAAACGCACGTCGTCCAGCGGCTCTCCGGTTGGCTCGAAGCGCAGCAAATCAGGTGGATTAGCATTGGCCAGGCGCCCCAGCTCCAGCGACTCTGCCGAGCCCAGCTGCTGGCCCAGCGAGGCGAGTACCTCCAGGTCCCAGCCAGCATGTTGACGAACCACGGCTTCGCGCAACGCTGTATCAGAAAGGAAGAGATTACTGTTGTTTAAAGGCTTGGGTTGATTAAAAACCCGATGAGTTTCCCAATTCATTACCACCTCCGTCATCCATAGCTTCAGGATTCAGTATGGTAAAAACTGATTATTTTACCGCAGAGTGGATCACAAACAGGGGAAACGCCCGCAGCCTTGAAAGCTGCGGGAGAGGGGTCAGGCCTGACTTATTCTTTTTAAAAGAGTAAGACACTCATGGTTAAACATTCAAGCTGACCTTGCTAAAGCCGGTTATCAGCCTTTGGCTTTGACTGCACGCTGACGAACCGCTTCAAACAGGCATACACCGGTTGCCACCGAGACGTTCAGTGATGAAACAGAACCGGCCATAGGGATGCTAATAAGTTCATCGCAGTGGTCACGCGTCAGACGACGCATACCTTCGCCTTCAGCGCCCATCACCAGCGCCATCGGGCCGGTCATTTTGCTTTGGAACAAGGTGTGGTCGGCTTCACCGGCGGTGCCAACGATCCAGACGTTGTGCTCCTGCAACACGCGTAAGGTGCGTGCCAGATTAGTGACGTTAATCAAGGGCACGTTTTCAGCCGCGCCGCTGGCCACTTTTTTCGCCGTGGCATTCAGCTTGGCAGAACGATCGCGAGGCACAATTACCGCATGAACACCGGCTGCATCAGCAGTACGCAGGCAGGCGCCCAGATTATGCGGGTCGGTTACGCCATCAAGCACCAGCAGGAAGGGCGACTCCAGACTCTCAAGCAGAGCCGGCAGATCGTTTTCCTGATATTGACGCCCCTCTTTTACCCGCGCAATGATCCCCTGATGGACCGCGCCTTCAGACTTGTCGTCCAGCCACTGACGGCTGGCAACCTGAATCACGATGCCGCTAGATTCCAGCTCGTCGATCAGCGGCTTCAGGCGTTTATCGTCACGGCCTTTCAGAATAAACACTTCCAGAAAGCGCTGCGGATCGTTGTCAAGTAAGGCTTTAACGGAGTGAATACCGTAAATAATTTCGCTCATGATGCTCTTTAAAATAGGACTCTTTAAAAAAACATCATGCGGGCAAATGCCCGCATGATGGAGTGATAGCTTAGTGGCTTAACGGAGATTCTATCATTGACTGACGCAGGCATCAGTCAATAAATACGCAGATTAAGATTCAACCTGTTTTTTCTTCGCCCGTTTGGCCTTGGTGGCCGCCGCTATTTTTTGGGTTTTATCAGAAGGCTTTTTGGCTTTCTTTGGCTTGCCGTCTTTACCGACGGCACTGACCACTTTAGCGCCTTTGCCTGCCTCGGCCGTCACCGCCGCCTTCGCAGTTTCTGCCTTGCCCGTGCCCGCTCTTTTCGCTTTCGCCGGTTTGGCTGACTTGTCGCCCTCTTTGCGGAAAGCGCTATCTGGCTCAAAATTCACGTTCTTTTTGGCAGAACGACGGCGGCCTGCATTGGCTGCACCGGCTGGACGCATACTGCGTTCCCCCCCCTTCTTGGCTCTGTCGCGTGCCGTTTTACCTTCACCACGCGGTTTGCGAGTGCTGGAAACAAGAGCGAAATCGATTTTACGCTCGTCCATGTGAACAGCCTCAACGCGGATTTCGACCGCATCGCCCAGGCGATAAACGCTGCCTGAAGACTCACCGACCAGACGTTGGCCAATGTTGTCATAGCGATAGTAGTCGTTGTCCAACGATGAAACGTGCACCAGCCCGTCGATAAACAGGTCCGCCAGACGGACAAAGAAGCCGAATCCGGTCACGCTAGAGATAATCCCGTTAAAGACCTCACCCACGTGGTCTTGCATAAAGTCGCATTTCAGCCAGTCGGCGACGTTGCGGGTCGCTTCGTCGGCGCGGCGCTCTGCCGTCGAACAGTGATCGCCCAACACCACCATTTCGTCGTAATCGCTGTGGTAACCGCCAGTCGGCGTCCAACGATCTTTCAAAGTCCCATGCTCTTTTGCCAGCACATATTTGATAGCGCGGTGCAGTGCCAGGTCAGGATAACGACGGATTGGCGAGGTAAAGTGACCGTACGAAGTCAATGCCAGACCGAAGTGCCCACGGTTTTCCGGATCGTAAATCGCCTGCTTCATCGAGCGCAGCAGCATAGTTTGCAGCATCTCGCGATCGGGACGATCTTTCAGTTGATCCATGATATCGGCGTAGTCTTTCGGCTCAGGCTTCAACCCGCCGCCCATCGTCAGACTCAGCTCACCCAATACGCTTCTTAGCGCAGAAATGTGATCATCACTTGGGCGGTCATGCACGCGGAACAGTGCCGGCTCGTTATGTTTTTCAACAAAACGCGCCGCCGAAATGTTCGCCATGATCATACATTCTTCAATCAGCTTGTGCGCGTCGTTGCGCACCGTGGCCTCAACGCGCTCAATGCGACGTTCGGCGTTGAAGATGAACTTGGCTTCTTCGGTTTCAAAGGCAATACCGCCGCGCTCTGCACGCGCCTGGTCGAGCACTTTGTACATCTTGTGCAGTTCTTCCAAGTGCTTAACCAGCGGAGAATACTGCTCGCGCAGCTCTTCGTTGCCTTCGATGATGTGCCAGACTTTGGTATAAGTCAGGCGCGCGTGGGAGCTCATCACCGCTTCGTAGAACTTGGACGTGGTGAGTTTACCCGTGGCAGAAATGGTCATTTCGCAGACCATGCACAGTCTGTCGACCTGCGGGTTCAGTGAGCAGAGGCCGTTCGACAGCACTTCCGGCAGCATCGGTACAACCTGAGACGGGAAGTAGACCGAGGTAGCACGGCTGCGTGCTTCGGCGTCTAGCGCAGTGCCTGGGCGAACATAATAACTGACGTCGGCGATAGCAACCCATAAACGCCATCCGCCACCGCGTTTTGCTTCACAGTAAACGGCATCATCAAAGTCACGCGCGTCCTCGCCGTCGATGGTAACCAGCGGCAAATTGCGCAGATCAACGCGACCTTTTTTGGCCTCTTCAGGCACCTGTTCACTCAGGCCGGCAACCTGTTTTTCAACCTGCGGCGGCCAGACGTGAGGAATTTCGTGAGTACGCAGTGCGATATCAACCGCCATGCTGGTACCCATTTTATCGCCGAGGACTTCAACGATTTTACCCACGGCCTTGGTGCGGCGCGTCGGGCGCTGAGTCAGTTCGACCACCACCATATAACCCATGCGCGCACCGTTTACCGCGTCGGCCGGGATAAGAATGTCGAAGCTTAGACGGCTGTCATCGGGCACCACAAAACCTGCGCCCGCGTCGGTAAAGTAACGGCCAACAATTTGGCTAACTTTAGGCACTACGACGCGAACAATGCGCGCCTCACGACGGCCTTTGCGATCGGTTCCCACCGGCTGAGCAAGAACAACGTCGCCATGAAGGCACATTTTCATCTGCTCGGCGGAGAGGTAGACGTCGTCTTTTTTCACGCCTTCCAGGCGCAGGAAGCCGTAACCATCACGATGGCCAATCACGGTACCTTTCAGTAAATCCAGACGTTCAGGCAGTGCATAGCATTGGCGGCGGGTAAACACCAGTTGACCATCGCGCTCCATCGCACGCAGACGGCGACGCAGCGCTTCAAGCGGCTCTTCACCTGACAGATTAAGTTCATTTGCCAGCTCTTCACGGCTGGCAGGCGTTTCGCGCTTGCCTAAATGTTCGAGAATAAATTCGCGGCTGGGGATAGGCGATTCATATTTTTCTGCTTCCCGTTCCAGAAATGGATCTTGTGACATAGCGGTTCCTCCGTTGTCATCAGCAGTTTGTTGAAAATCTTTCATTCAACAAGCAATAATTTGTAGAGTTGAGAATTATCCTTGACCATATCGGCCAGTGTGTATTGATTCAACTCATCAAGAAAGTGTTCTACGGCTGTATGCAGTACCTGCTTTAAACGACATGCAGGGGTGATATGGCAAAACTCTGCCGAACAATTAACCAAGGCTAACGGCTCCAGTTCACGGATGACGTTGCCCAATAAAATGGTCTCAGCCGGCTTACCCAGTCTGATCCCACCGTTTTTACCGCGCATTGCCGTGACCAATCCTGCCCGACTCAACTGATTAATAATTTTCACCATGTGATTACGCGAGACACCATACACTTCGGTAACCTGCGAAATGTTGGTGAGCTGACCCTCAGGCAGCGATGCCATATAAATCAGCGCTCTTAAACCATAATCGGTAAAACTCGTTAACTGCACACTAACCTCTGGGTACTTTTACCCTTTTCATTCGCGATTATGATGACAGCAATAATGCGCATATACCCGAAAGATGTCAGGTAAGATCAAGATTACTCTATTGGATGGGCTGGCCGCCACAAAGTTTGTCTTTAAATCAATCACACGCTGAAAATGGGAGCATTAGCTGGAGAAAAACGTCGGCGAAGGTATTGGCTGGCACACAAATTGAAACCGGGCGCGATGCCCGGTTTTTAGTGTACCCGCCGAAGCGGTACATTTTGCAGCGCGTAATGACGTTTATGCGTCAAACGGGTCACGCAGGATCATGGTTTCGCTGCGATCAGGGCCGGTAGAGATAATATCAATCGGCACTTCGGTCAGCTTTTCTACACGTTTAATGTAGTCGCGCGCCGCCTGCGGCAGTTTATCGAGCTCTTTCACCCCAAAGGTGGTTTCGCTCCAACCGGGCATGGTTTCGTAAATAGGTTCGATACCTTCCCAATTTTCAGCGGCCAGCGGCGTAGTAGTCACCTCTTTGCCATTCGGCAGGCGATAACCGATACACAGTTTGACCTCTTTGAGGCCATCAAGCACGTCGAGCTTGGTCATGCAGAAACCTGAAAGCGAGTTTATTTGCACTGCGCGACGAACCGCAACGATGTCGAGCCAGCCACAGCGACGGCGACGGCCAGTGGTTGCGCCAAATTCGTTACCCTGCTTGCACAGGTATTCGCCGATATCGTCGAACAGCTCAGTAGGGAACGGACCTGCGCCCACACGCGTTGAGTATGCTTTAACAATACCCAAGACGTAGTCCACATAGCGCGGGCCAATACCTGAACCGGTGGCCACGCCGCCCGCGGTGGTGTTGGATGATGTCACGTAAGGATAGGTGCCGTGGTCAATGTCGAGCAATGTGCCCTGAGCACCTTCGAACATGATGAGTTCACCCTGCTTGCGGGCGTTATCGAGCAGGTCCGACACGTCAACCACCATCGCGGTCAGAATGTCAGCAACTGCCATGACATCATCAAGAACTTTTTGATAATCAACCGCTTCTACTTTGTAGTAGTTCACCAGTTGGAAGTTGTGATAATCGATAATTTCTTTCAGCTTGTGGGCAAACGTTTCTTTATTGAACAGATCACCGACGCGCAGGCCACGGCGGGCCACTTTATCTTCGTACGCAGGACCAATACCGCGACCGGTGGTGCCGATAGCTTTTGCACCGCGGGCCTTCTCGCGCGCCATATCAAGGGCAACGTGATAAGAAAGGATCAGCGGACAAGCCTCGGAGATTAGTAGACGTTCGCGAACCGGGATCCCACGAGCTTCAAGTTCACCCATCTCTTTCATTAACGCGTCAGGTGCCAGAACCACACCGTTGCCGATGATGCTGGTGACGTTTTCACGCAAAATGCCAGAAGGAATTAAATGAAGTACGGTTTTTTCACCGTTGATAACCAGAGTATGACCGGCGTTGTGACCGCCCTGATAGCGCACAACATATTTAGCCCGTTCAGTCAGCAAGTCGACAATTTTGCCCTTGCCTTCGTCACCCCATTGAGTGCCAAGTACGACAACGTTCTTACCCATCTCGATAATCACCAGGTTGCGTTAAAAAAGGATTCTACCATCCTGACCCACGCCTTTCAGTACTTTTTGCATACGATTGACTGAAAAATATCCGTTTCGTGGTACAGCTCTCTTACTCAAAAATTCTTAATATTCAGATATGACAAAAGGCCCGTAAAGGGCCTTTTGGGGTACTGCAAAGTAGACAATTTTAGCGTGAAATCGGCTTACGGCTTGATGGTTTTGGCCGGTGATTTCATATAGCGGAAGAAATCATCATTTGGACTCATGACCATCACGTCATTACCGCTGCTGAAGCTCTCTCTATAAGCCTGCAGGCTACGGATAAAGCCATAGAAGTCCGGATCGGCGCTGAATGCATCGGCAAACAGTTTAGCGGCCTGAGCATCGCCTTCACCGCGAGTAATACGCGACTGACGCTCTGCTTCTGCCAGAGTACGGGTGACTTCGTAATCGGCGGTAGCGCGCAGCTTCTCGGCTTCTTCCTGACCCTGTGAACGGTGACGACGCGCTACAGCTTCACGCTCTGCACGCATACGTTGGAAGATAGCGTCAGAAACTTCGGCCGGCAGGTTGATTTGCTTGATACGCACATCAACCACTTCAATACCGAGTGCTGCCATGCTGTTAGGGTTCACCGCAGGCACTTTGCCGTTGGTTTCCTGCTCTACGCGCTTGGCAACGGAGGCGATAGCATCATCGGCTTCGGTGGTAGCGGCAGCAGCGGCGTCATCGTCATCGGTGCCTTTATTCAGGGCATCACGCACGTCCAGAGTCAAACGGCCGCGTGAATCGGTAACGATATCTTTTACGTCCAGACGACCAATTTCGGAACGCAGACGGTCACTGAATTTACGTTTCAGCAGAACTTCTGCCTGCGACACATCGCCACCGCCCGTTGCCAGGTAATAACGGCTGAAGTCGCTGATGCGCCATTTCAGGTAGGAGTCTACGATCAGGTCTTTCTTCTCTTTGGTGACGAAGCGGTCAGCCTGGTTGTCCATGGTCTGAACGCGTGCATCCAGTGATTTCACTGATTCAACGAAAGGCACTTTAAAATGCAGGCCCGGCGCATACACCAGCGGCTTATTGTCGCCATCGCGCAGAACTTTACCGAAACGCAGCACAATGCCACGCTGGCCTTCCTGAACCACAAACAGTGAAGCATAGAGCGCCACCAGCACCACAACAACGACAAGTATTATTGACTTACGCATTGGTTATTCTCTCCCTACGCGAAGGGTGTCGTCACGCTGTGCATCTGCACGGCGTTGATCCATGACACTGCCAGAAGAACTTGAGCTGTTGCTGGCACTGCTTTTCTTAGCGCTATTTGACGGCGTGGATGACTGGCGCAGCGGGATCATGCTGCTCGCGTCATCACCGCTGTCGTTGGTTGCACCGGCTTTACCGCGCAGAAGCTGGTCAAGCGGCAACACCATCAAATTGTTGCTTTTATCGTTAATCAGCACTTTACGCGTGTGGCTCAGTACGTTTTGCATCGTCTCGATATACAGACGCTCGCGGGTAATTTCCGGCGCGGCTTTATATTCAGGCAACAGTTCGGCAAAACGGGCAACTTCACCCTGCGCTTCGAGCACGGTACGATCTTTGTAAGCTTTAGAATTTTCTAACAAACGCTGCGCCTGACCGTTCGCACGAGGCTGAACTTCGTTGGCGTAAGCTTCGGCTTCGCGAATGTATTGCTGTTCGTTTTCACGCGCGGCAATCGCATCATCAAACGCGGCTTTCACCTCTTCAGGCGGACGTGCCGTCTGGAAGTTGACGTCCTGTACCGTAATACCCATGTGATAAGGACGGATGGTCTCTTCGAGCACGCGCTGTGTATCGCTACGCACTGTAGTACGACCTTCGGTCAGAATTTTATCCATGGTGTATTTGCCGATTACGCCGCGCAGCGCACTGTCAGTAGCCTGACTCAGGCTGTCGTCAGCGTTGGCTACGCTAAACAGATAGGCGCGAGGATCGGTTACGCGGTACTGCACGTTCATTTCAACGCGTACTACGTTTTCATCGGAGGTCAGCATGATGCCAGAAGCCGCAAGCTCACGCACTGATTCAACGTTAACCGCTTGAACCTTATCGATAAAAGTGGGCTTCCAGTTCAGGCCAGGCTCAACCAAATGGCTGAACTTACCGAAACGGGTAACCACGCCACGCTCTGCTTCTTTAATGGTATAGAATCCGCTGGCTGCCCAAATCACCACCACGGCGACCACGGCAAGACCGGCGAAACGACCACTCAAGTTCTTTTGCGGGCCGGTGGTATTTCCGTTGCCGGATCCCTTACCACCAAAACCGCCAAGTTTTTTGCTGAGTTTACGAAAGATATCATCAAGATCGGGAGGGCCTTGTTCGCGCCCGCCTTTGTTGTTATTGCCACCAGAATTATTTCCACCAGAGTTGCCGCTATTGTTGCTGCTTCCCCAGGGGTCGCGGTCCTGTCCGTTATTACCGGGCTGATTCCACGCCATGTTATAGCTCCATTATTCTATGATTGGTGTTCTTCAGGCTCTATATCAGTCAAGTTATCCCAGTGGTTTTTCTCTTCGAAATCTACCGGGAATCCGTTACGGACATACTCGCCCATAGCCGGTTCTTGTTTGCAGAGGCGACGCCAGTCAACAATGGGCATACGCACCATAAGACCCACACTCCCGTCCTCTTCATTCCATTCTTTTTCAATCGCCTGAAGCTGGTAAAAACGGCTACGAAGGCGGCCCGCTTCCGGTGGCAAACACAGTTCTACCTGTGCTATTTCACCTGACAGACGCTCCGTTAATGCCTGAAATAGCAACGGGATACCTTCACCCGTCACGGCCGATAACCAGACCCTGATTGGTAAATTCTCGTCGTTACGGTCGATACGTGGAACAAAATCGTCCAGCATATCTATTTTATTCATCACTAACAGCGCAGGGATGTCATCTGCTTCAATCTCTGCCAGCACCGTATTTACCGCGTCAATATTTTCCTCAACGCGAATATCGGCTGCATCAATCACATGCAATAACAGAGATGCCTGTCGGGTTTCCTGCAACGTTGCTTTAAAAGCGGCAACTAAATCGTGGGGCAGGTGACGAATAAACCCTACGGTATCTGCCATCACCGTTTCACCCACGTCGGCAACCATAATGCGTCGCAGAGTCGGATCAAGTGTGGCAAACAACTGATTAGCCACGTAAACATCGGCATCAGTAATTCGGTTAAACAGTGTGGACTTTCCGGCGTTGGTATATCCAACGAGTGAAACAGTCGGAATATCAGCCCGCACTCTGGAGCGTCGTCCCTGCTCGCGCTGTTTGGCAACACGTTCAAGGCGACTTAAAATAAGGGTAATTCTGTCGCGTAAAAGACGGCGGTCAGTTTCAAGCTGGGTTTCGCCGGGACCGCGCGAACCGATGCCGCCACCCTGACGTTCAAGGTGAGTCCAGCCTCGCACCAGTCGGGTTGCAATATGGCGTAACTGTGCCAATTCTACTTGTAGTTTACCTTCGTGAGTACGGGCGCGCTGGGCAAAAATATCTAAAATAAGTCCGGTACGATCGACCACGCGACATTCGCACAAAGCTTCCAGGTTACGTTCCTGGCCAGGTGATAATGCGTGATCAAACAGGATTACAGATGCGCCGGTTGCTTTAACGGCATCTGCGATTTCTTGGGCCTTTCCTTCACCGACAAAGTATTTAGGGTGCGGTGCCTTACGGCTCCCGGTGATGACTTGCAACGCCTCAACACCTGCAGAAGATACCAGCGATTCAAATTCGCTCAGATCTTCAGTGACTTTGTCTTGCGAGAAATAGATATGAACCAGTACGGCCTGCTCACCGGCTTCATAACGGTCAAACAAGCGTGTGACCTCTCAATTGAGAAATAAGATTCAACGAGGGGCACATAAGCGGTTTTACACCTCTTATGAACCCCTTCGAAATTGAACAGCTGTGCGCCTTATTCGGCGTCATCGCCATCCTGCGGCTGCTGTGTAGCAGACGGTGTGCTTCCATGATGATAGTTGTTGGTCGTGCCACCACCTGGATTATTACTATGGTGAGAAACTGGGCGTGAAGGCACAACGGTGGAGATAGCGTGTTTGTACACCATCTGGCTTACCGTGTTTTTCAAAAGAATCACAAACTGATCGAAAGACTCAATCTGGCCTTGCAGCTTAATACCATTCACCAAGTAAATAGAAACCGGAACACGTTCGCGACGCAATGCGTTCAGGAACGGATCTTGCAAAGATTGCCCCTTAGCCATTCTATCTTTTCCTTATTTGTTTGTTGTTTGTAACTTAGAGCCTATAAGCTCGAAAATAAATCACATAAAAAATTTGCGCGTTGAGTACTTATCAATTGTACACAATCATCCAACCTATGCACTAACAACCTGAATTACACGGTTTAAGGCTTCTTCCGGCTTTTCTGAATCAAGCCATTCGACCCCTTCCCAACCACGCAGCCAGGTCATCTGGCGTTTGGCCAGCTGCCGTGTCGCACAAACACCACGATAAACCATTTCATCGTAGTCGATTTCGCCAGAAAAATATGACCACATCTGGCGATAACCCACACAACGAACGGAAGGCATGTCCGTATGCAAATCACCTCGAGTGAAAAGCGCCCTGGCTTCGGTTTCGAATCCGTTCGAGACCATTTGCTGGAAGCGCATTTCAATACGATCATGCAACAATTGACGACTCGTAGGTGCAATCGCAAATTGATGTACCCGGTAAGGTAAGCTTTCACCCGAAGTTTTAACGAGTTCCGTTAAAGTTTTACCCGAAATATAAAAAACTTCCAGTGCTCTGGAGAGTCTCTGCGGATCATTCGGATGAATTCGCAGTGCCGAAACGGGATCTATCTCACTCAGTGTAGCGTGTAAAGCTTCCCATCCCATCTGCGCAGCCTGCGCCTCAATGCGTTCTCGCACTTTTGGGTCCGCCGGTGGAAGAGGAGAAAGCCCCTCGAGCAACGCTTTGAAATAAAGCATTGTTCCACCCACTAATAACGGAATTTTCTTACGCGAGGTTATTTCATTCATCTCACGCAGTGCATCGGCGCGGAAATCAGCGGCCGAGTAAGATTGCGCAGGGTCCAGAATATCTATCAGACGGTGCGGAGCGGCCTGCAACTCTTCAGCGGTAGGTTTTGCCGTGCCGATATCCATGCCTTTGTAGATAAGAGCAGAGTCGACGCTAATAAGTTCAACCGGAAGATGCTGGCGCAGGGCCATCGCCAGGGCAGTTTTGCCCGAAGCCGTAGGGCCCATAATAAAAATAGCGGGAGGTAAAGCTTTGTTTTCTAGATCAGTCATGCTTGAAAGCCGCCAATGCCGGCTGTAAATCAACAGGTTGCAAGAGTCCGGACGGGGGGGACTTGACCAACTGGGGGCAAAGCCGCTCAACGTCCGTGAGTAATTGTATTGCTTGTGAAACAGTCCAGACCTCATGCTCACTGCCGATACTGCGGGCGAACCACATAGCTACCGCATCAGGAGTGACCTCCCGCAGAACCGCAATATAGCCTAACAGGTCGGGTATCAACTTTTGTAAATTTTGTTTACGTAATGGTAAAGGTACAGCGCGTAAGGTCCCACGCTGCTGTTCCAAAAGCATTTCTATACCAAAATGCTGCAACATGGCCTGATGCTGAGTAAAGGCCGTACGTTCTTCCTTACTTAACGTCAGTTTTACCGGAATAAGTAAGGGCTGAGGCCGTAATCCTTCAGAAGTGGGGGTGAGCTGGGCCGTTTTCAACCATCTTTCCGCTACGGGCAGTGATAAAAGCACAAGTTTTTGTTCACGCTCCAGCAGGGCAAAGAGTGAATTGCACACCGTCATCACCCGACCAAAGCTCTGGCTGTGCCCTTCAAGGGCATCTTCCTGAGCGGCGTTTGTATTTGTCACAGCCGCCGTTTTCTCACTCACCGCTGGCGCGGCGGATGCGTTGTTAAGCGCAGGCTTCTGTGCAGTGTTATATGCTGAATTTTCAGACGGTTGCAGCAGTTGCTGATAAAGCTCGCCCTGCGGCCTGGTGTATGGATTACCTTCTGTAAACCTTTGAGCAGGTTCACGCAGGTGTGCAGAACGCGAGGTTTCAGGAAAAACAGGTTTAGCCGCTGAGGGTGTTTTTGCCGCCGGTTCCCGCTGTGTTGACGTGCTTCTTGCCGGTTCGGAAGGTTGAGCAAAATGGTTACCGCCCGCGGCCTGACGATTCTCGGGCTGCCAGCGCGGTTGCTCTTCTGCCGTTTCTTCGGTGTTCAGCCGCGGGCTGCCCGCCTGCTGCAACACCGTCACTATCGCCTGATAGATAAAGTCGTGTACCAGCCTCGACTGATGAAAGCGAACTTCGTGCTTAGCGGGGTGCACGTTAACGTCAACCTGATGGGGATCGACGTCGAGATACAGCACATAGGCAGGCTGCTGATCATCTTTAAGCTGGTCCTGATAGGCCTGGCGGATCGCGTGGTTGATCAGCCGGTCTTTCATCATGCGGTTATTTACATAGCAATACTGCATGTCAGTCAGACTGCGTGAACCTGCAGGGTCAGCAACCCAGCCGCGAATGGCAAGATCGCCGTGACGCCATTCAACCTCAAGCGCGTGTTCAACAAAAGTGGCGCTGCAGATGCTGGCCAGACGGCGCGAATTTTGTGCCGGGTCTTTCACCGCACGATACTGTCGCATCAGCTTGCCGTTGTGGCTGAGATTAATCGCCACGTCGAAACGCGCCAGCGCAATGCGTCTGACCACTTCATCAATATGGGTGAATTCGGTTTTTTCCGTGCGCATGAACTTGCGACGTGCGGGCGTGTTGTAGAAAAGATCCAGCACTTCAACCGTTGAACCCTGCGGATGCGCGGCCGGTTTTACCGTTACCGCCATGTCGCGCCCTTCGGCATAGGCCTGCCAGGCTTCATCCTGCGTGGCGGTGCGTGAGGTCAGCATCAGACGAGAAACGGAGCTGATACTGGCCAGCGCCTCGCCGCGAAAGCCCAGGCTGAGGATGGCCTCAAGATCGTCAAGCGAGCTGATTTTACTGGTGGCATGACGCGCCAAAGCCAGCGCAAGTTCGTCTTTACCAATACCGCAGCCATTATCACGAATGCGAATAAGCTTGGCGCCGCCGCGGTCAATATCAATATCAATGCGCGTGGCACCCGCATCGAGACTGTTTTCAACCAGCTCTTTCACTACCGACGCGGGCCGTTCAACAACCTCACCGGCGGCAATCTGATTTGCCAGCTGCGGTGGCAGTATCCGAATCGGCATGGTCGCTCCTGTCATCGTGAAAAGATTACCTTCAACGCCCGGTCAGGAGTGAGGAATGGTCAGGGTCTGACCAAGCTGCACATCGCCGGATTTCATGTGATTCGCCGTTCTAATATCGCTCATGCTAACACCGTATTTTGAAGCAATGGCCGACAGCGTATCGCCGCGCACCACTTTATGCTTCGCCGCCTTTTTGGCCGACTGCGCTTTGCTGACTTTCGCCGTCACGTTTCGTGAAACCGCAGAAGTGGCTGCCGGAACTTTCAGCCGCTGCCCTACCCACACGCCGTCTTTTTTCAGCTTGTTGAGATCGCGCAGCGTACTCGGCGTAGTACCATAATGCGCCGCAATGCCTGTCAGCGTTTCACCGCGTTTTACCTGATGAATCTGTGTGGCGCCGCCCAGCGCCGCCGTGGCTTCAATCGGCCCCGGCTGGCTCAGTGATCCGCTTGCTGGCGTTGAGTCAGTTACCGCCGTTGCGCTCGCCAGCAACGGTCGGTTTTCGACCTTTGGGCCGGATTGCAACGGATGTGCCAGGAAATAACTGCGCAGGCCTTCATAGATGGCGTGAGCAATTTTATCCTGGTACGCGCTGCTTCCAAGCAGCCGCTCCCCACTTGGATTACTGATGAAGCCGGTTTCTACCAGCAGCGAAGGGATATCCGGTGAACGTAATACTCCGAGGCTGGCGTGTTCAGGCTTGGCTTTGTGCAGCGCGCCCACTTTGCGCAGCTGCTGCAATACTTTGGTGGCGACGTCATACCCTACGCGCTGTGAGTGCCCAAACTGCAAATCAAGCACCGCCTGACTGAGATAAGGATCTGAGGCGGTATTGGCCAGCATGTCTCCG
This sequence comes from Rouxiella sp. S1S-2, assembly GCF_009208105.1. NCBI lineage: Bacteria > Pseudomonadati > Pseudomonadota > Gammaproteobacteria > Enterobacterales > Yersiniaceae > Rouxiella > Rouxiella sp. S1S-2. The sequence goes on along the minus strand of NZ_WFKL01000001.1, from coordinate 712,725 downwards.
GCACCGCCGAGCAGTTCCGACTGTTTCTCATGCTGTTCGAGCCAGTTACCCATTTCGCTGTTGGCACGGCGGTTGGACAGCACCCACACAGACGCACCGCTGGCACTTCGATTCGGCGCCGCATCGGCGTGAATAGAGACCAGCAGGTTAGCGCCCTTTTTACGCGCCACGTCCGAGCGGCCCATAACCGAAATAAAATAATCGCCGTCGCGAGTTAGCACGGGTTTAAACATAGGGTCGCGGGCCATCTCGGCCTGCAGCTTGCGGGCAATGGCAATGGTCACATTTTTCTCTTTCAGGCCGCCGCTGCCCTGTGCGCCAGGGTCCTGGCCGCCGTGACCGGCATCAATTGCTACAATCACCTGATTGTCAGAGGTTGTACCACGCGTTCTTGGCGTGAGGCCGGTGCTGGCAACGGGGGCACGGGTCGTGAGGGGAGCTTTATCGCCGTCAAAAGGATTACCCGCCGGCAGTGCGGCAGGCGCGGCCTTGCTGGTTGTTTGCACGCGAGAAATAGTCGGTGAGGAACCCCGCTGCGGTGCAGCGGCGTTGAGCGTAAACACCACGGTGTACTGGTTGCCGTCCAGCTGAACCTGTGCGTTAGTTCTAACCCTTTGGGTCAATTCAAATACCAGACGCTGCGTTGTCGCCTCGGCCGGGGTACTGGCGCGCACGCGTCTTACCAGATTTTGCCCGCTAAAATTCAGCGGCAGTCCGCGCATCACGCCATTTTGCTTAATATCGATCACCACCCGCTCTGGGCTGTGCAGCGGGAAGAAGGAATAGTCAGGTTTACCATCAAATGTGATGGTAACGGTCGATTGTGCGCTCCCATTGGAAACATTGATATTTTTCATGCCTGCACCAAAGGCAGGAACGATTGCAGCCGGTGCCATCAAGGTAAGCGTGAGCACCACAATAGCCGCGACTGTTTTCCAAAATCTGTTAACGCATTGAATCATTACAGCATTATCCTTGCTCTTGTAGCTTCTGCAGTAGACGGCTACCGGCCTGTGAAACGGCCTTGATGGTCGCCAATCGTCCTTCCGCCTGGTAGTCGAGCGTCAGCTCCAGGTCAGGTTCAGGCAAAACGCCCGCACCTTGCTGCGGCCACTCCACCAGACAAATCGCGTCTTCGGTAAAATAGTCGCGAATGCCCATAAACTCCAGCTCTTCGGGGTCGGCGAGACGGTACAGATCAAAATGATAAACCGCCATCGGATGAAGCTGATAAGGCTCCACCAGCGTATAAGTTGGGCTTTTAACATTGCCCTTGTGTCCGCGCGCCTGTAAAAAACCGCGGCTAAAGGTGGTTTTACCTGCGCCTAAATCTCCAAAAAGATGGATAACGGTTGAGCCCATACAGGCAGTGGCTAAATCAGCCCCAAGTTTCAAGGTTGCGTCTTCGTCTGGCAGAGGTAAGGTCAGTTGATTCATTGGATAATGTCTATTTTTCTAGGTCAGGGTTAACCAACGGGGTTATCCAGGTTAACAAATCCGTTGCCAGCATGCCGCGTGTGCCCTGGCGTTGCGCAATGATGTCTGCCGCCGCACCGTGAACTACCGTTCCGGCGCAGGCTGCATCATAAAAAGATAACTTCTGGGCGAGCAAGGCGCCAATCACGCCTGAAAGGATATCACCCATGCCGCCGCTTGCCATACCGGCGTTACCGACGTCGGCAATCGCGACTTGGCCGTCTTCAGAGCCTATCAGCGTACCCGCGCCTTTTAATACCACGACACCACCGTAGCGTTCGGTCAGGCGTTGCAAAGAAAGTAAGCGGTCGCTTTCAATTTCCTTCACTGTACAACCCAACAGTCGGGCGGCCTCACCGGGATGAGGCGTCAAGACGCGATTTTGCCGTTTCTGTGGATTTTTTGCCAGCATGTTAAGCGCATCTGCATCCCATAATGCAGGTTTTTCGCTTTCGGACGCGCGTTTGAAAGCGGATTTTCCCCAATCGTTCTGACCTAACCCCGGCCCAATGACCACCGCGCTGGCCCAATCCAGGCCCTCGGCCAACGATTCGTCGTTCAACGCCTGCACCATCAGCTCGGGACGGGCGGTGAGAAGCGGGGCAATATGTTGCTTATGAGTGAGTACTCGCACCATACCTGCGCCGGTGCGCAGCGCGGACTCTGCCGCCATGCGGATAGCGCCAGCAAAGCCCGTATCTCCGCCAATTAGCAATAAGTGTCCGTGCTCGCCCTTGTGGGAACAGGGCCGACGCGGTTTGAGCCATTCAGCCAACCGCCGTGCGTCAAGGCGCTGCAGCAGGGGCCGATGGCCGCTCAGCCAGCTTTCAAGGCCCAGCGCGCTATGCTGCAACTCACCGACGTAGTCGCGGGCCTGTCCGGTGAGCAGGCCGGGCTTCAGGGCAATAAACGTTACTGTCAGCGCAGCGTGAACCGCTTCCCCCGCCGCCGTGCCGGTTTCGGCCGCCAGCCCTGACGGAATATCAAGCGAAACAACCGGCACATTTTGCTGATTAATCGCTTTAATCACCTGCGCCAGCGGTTCCCGCGGCGCCGAAGTTAGCCCCGTGCCCAACAGTGCATCAACCAGCAGGTCAGCATCCTGCGGCCAGTCGGCGTTGATGTTGCCAACCTGCCCGCCGGCATTCAACCACCCTTTTTTTGCCTGTTCAGCTTCGGCGGGTAAGGGTTTGGAGCCGCTTACCGCCAGCAGAGTTACGCTGAGACCGGCATTTTTAGCCAGACGCGCAACTTCATAGCCGTCGCCGCCATTATTGCCGTGGCCGCAAAGCACCAGCCACTGGGTAGCATGGGGAAATTTCTGTCGAGTAGCACGAAAAGTGGCGGCGGCGGCACGCTGCATTAGCGTAAACAATGAAAGGCCTGTATCCTGCGCCGCTTGCGATTCGGCCTGCCGCAACCAGTCTGCAGAATAGACGGAATAGGGTAAACTGTGCAGGTCCTGTTTTTCAATTTGGTTAGTCATGACGCACCTCCTCGATCTCGAACAATTAGCCCAACATATCAAGCAATGGGGCCAGTCGCTAGGCTTCCAACAGGTTGGTATCTGCGATACCGACCTGTCGGCTGAAGAGCCGAAGCTACAGGCATGGCTTGATAAACAATATCACGGAGAGATGGAGTGGATGGCGCGTCATGGCATGTTACGCGCCCGCCCGCATGAGCTGCTGCCCGGAACGCTGCGGGTTATCAGTGTGCGCATGAACTACCTTCCCGCCAAGGCCGCCTTCGCAAAAACGCTTAACAATCCAACACTTGGCTACGTGAGTCGCTACGCATTGGGCCGCGACTATCATAAAGTTTTACGCCAAAGACTGAAAAAGCTCGGCGATATGATCCAGACATTTTGCACTGAATCTCAACCTGACCTTGCACTCAGCTTCCGTCCATTTGTTGATTCAGCCCCCATCATGGAACGCCCTTTAGCCGAGAAGGCTGGACTCGGCTGGGTTGGTAAGCACTCACTAATTCTTAACCGAGAATCCGGCTCATGGTTCTTTCTCGGCGAACTCCTCATCGACCTGCCCCTGCCGGTGGATAAACCGCAGGAAGAGCAGTGCGGGCGCTGCGTGGCCTGTATCACTATCTGCCCGACCGGCGCTATCGTTGCGCCCTACCAGGTCGATGCACGTCGCTGTATCTCTTATCTGACCATTGAGCTTGAGGGCGCTATTCCAGAAGAATTTCGTCCACTGATGGGTAATCGTATTTATGGCTGTGATGACTGCCAGCTTATTTGCCCGTGGAACCGCTACTCGCAACTGACCGACGAAGATGATTTCAGCCCGCGAGCCGCCCTTCATGCCCCTGAGCTCATCGCGCTGTTCAATTGGAAAGAGGAGAAGTTTCTGCGCATTACTGAAGGTTCGCCCATTAGACGCATCGGACATCTGCGTTGGCTGCGTAATATTTCCGTGGCGCTGGGCAATGCCCCCTACGATGAAAACATCGTTTTAACGCTGCAAAGCAGAAAAGGGGAAAATAGTATGCTGGACGAACATATCGAGTGGGCTATCGCACAGCAGCTGGCCAGAAGAAGCGAACACCAGATAGAGGTGCAGTCTTCACAGAAGAAAAGGCTGATCAGAGCGGTGGAAAAAGGTTTGCCGCGAGACGCATAAAATGGGGGTTATTTTGTTAATACAGAATTATCCCCGCTGTGCATAAAAATAAAATTGCTTTGCCGATCAATTGCAAAAAAAAGAGCAAGCGATCGCCATAACGTTTTAGTATTAATTTTTATCGATAAAAATCAATTAGTTATTTTTTGGCAATATGCAGCGTACGAATAACCTACAGTGCAAAAAACGAACGAAATCTGTGGATAACTCTGTTCACAAAATTAATTCAACTCATTTTTGGCAAAGGCAAAAACGCCCGTAAGAGGCATTGTGACTGGGTTGGTGATTTGAAGAAGAAAATTGGAGCGGGAAACGAGACTCGAACTCGCGACCCCGACCTTGGCAAGGTCGTGCTCTACCAACTGAGCTATTCCCGCTTAGAGATGCAATGTGCACCAGGTTGCTACTTTATTTCCAGAAGCTCTCTTCGTTGTGAAGAGTCGCCTTCTTTTCAATAAATACAACATTTGAAAAGTTTGGAGCGGGAAACGAGACTCGAACTCGCGACCCCGACCTTGGCAAGGTCGTGCTCTACCAACTGAGCTATTCCCGCGTCGCATGGTACTGCTGTTTGCTTTACTGCTTTTCTTACTATAATCGTTTCAATTAACTTTTGAAAAGCCAATCAAAAAAATTTGGAGCGGGAAACGAGACTCGAACTCGCGACCCCGACCTTGGCAAGGTCGTGCTCTACCAACTGAGCTATTCCCGCTCTGCATACTAACGAAATTCTTCATCGGTACGGGGTGCGCATTATACGAGAAATCTTTCATGCCGCAAGCCCCATTCCAGAAAAAAACCTGTTTTTATTCAATAAAGCGTTCAACTGCTGATTAAAAGAACAAAGCGTTTAATTAACCAGCAAAAGGCATCATTCAGCCTATCGAAAACAGAGTAAAAATATTTTTGCCGCCGATCACAGCTTGATAAAATGTTCACGATAGTAAGCAAGCTCAGCCACTGACTCGCGAATATCGTCCATCGCCTGATGGGTGCCCTGCTTAGTTAATCCGTCAAGAATTTCGGGCTTCCAGCGACGCGCCAGCTCTTTCAAGGTGCTGACATCAAGATAGCGGTAGTGAAAATAGGCTTCAAGCTCCGGCATGTACTTAAACAGGAAGCGCCTGTCCTGACCGATGCTGTTGCCACAGATAGGCGATTTCCCTGCGGGGACCCACTGCTGTAAAAATTCAATGGTCTTTTGCTGGGCGGTATTTTCATCGAAAGTGCTGGCTTTAACCCGTTCAACCAGGCCACTACCGGTGTGCGTACGCACGTTCCATTCATCCATCAGTGCAAGCTGTTCATCGGATTGATGCACCGCCATCACCGGACCTTCAGCCAGCACATTAAGGTTTGCATCCGTCACCAGCGTGGCAATTTCAATGATTCGGTCGCGCTTTGGGTCAAGGCCGGTCATTTCCAAATCGATCCAAATCAAATTGTTATCACTTGCGGTCGGGCTGTTATTGCTTGCAGACATAGATACTCCAGTCATGAAAAGTCCCACAACGGTTAATTAATACGAAATAGCTGGTATCATAGACGTTTTGGTCGCAACGAGCGATTAAAGCCAGTCAAGTGAGGCGCAGTGACTAAGATAAAACTGTCAAAAGGGCAACAACGTCGCGTTAACGCCAACCACGAGCGTCGTCTGACCAAGACCGACAAACGTAAAGAGCTAGACGACTCCCTGCACGGTGAACCACAAGAAGGTGTGGTGATCAGCCGTTTCGGGATGCATGCCGACGTTGAAGCTACCGACGGCAGCCAGCATCGCTGCAACATCCGTCGGACCATCCGTTCACTGGTCACCGGTGACCGCGTCGTCTGGCGTTCAGGCGAAAACGCCAGCGTTAAAGGCATTGTTGAAGCCGTACACGAACGTACGTCGGTATTGACGCGTCCAGATTTCTACGACGGCGTCAAACCAATTGCCGCCAACATCGACCAGATTGTGATTGTTTCCGCCATTTTGCCGGAGCTGTCGCTAAACATTATCGACCGCTATCTGGTGGCGTGTGAAACGGTTGAAGTCGAGCCGCTGATCGTGTTGAACAAAATCGACCTGCTCGACGATGAGAGCCGCAAGTTTGTGGCGCAAATGATGGATATCTACCGTCGTATCAATTATCGCGTGTTAGAAGTGTCGAGCTATACCGAAGAAGGCATGCCGGAGTTTATTACCGCATTGACCGACAGAATCAGCATCTTTGCCGGTCAGTCCGGGGTGGGGAAATCCAGCCTGCTGAACTCGCTGCTGCCGCCGGAAGAGAAGCAAATCGTGGTCAACGATGTGTCTGATAACTCAGGTCTGGGCCAGCACACCACTACTGCCGCTCGCCTGTATCACTTCCAGCACGGCGGCGACGTCATTGACTCGCCGGGCGTTCGTGAATTCGGCCTGTGGCACCTGGCACCCGAGCAAATCACTCAGGGCTTCGTTGAATTCCGTCCCTACCTCGGCTATTGCAAATTCCGCGACTGCAAACACGGCAATGACCCAGGTTGTGCAATTCGTGAAGCCGTCGACAAAGGCGAGATTGCCGAGGAGCGTTTTGATAACTATCACCGTATCCTCGAGAGCATGGCCGATGTAAAAACGCGTAAAAACTTTGATAGCCTCTGAAAACAGCCGTCAGTTTGATTAACATACTGGGCTGCTTTGGCTATTTATTTTCAATTTTTTTAGAGGATGACCCGTGTTAGACAGGATCAAAATAAAACTTCAATATTTAATTCCTAAACAAGGTCTTACCAGACTTGCAGGTTGGGGCGCCGAACGCCGTGGCGCCCTGTTGACCCAGTGGGTCATCAAGGCATTTGCCGGTTATTACAAAGTTGATATGAAAGAGGCGCAGGATCCAAGCTTCTCGGCCTACCCGACTTTCAACGAATTCTTCGTTCGTCCACTGCGCGCCGGTGCGCGTCCGGTGGTCAGCGGTCTTGATATGCTATGCCTGCCAGCCGACGGCGCAGTCAGCCAGCTTGGCCCGATTAGCGACGGTAAGCTGTTCCAGGCCAAAGGCCATTTTTACACGCTAGAAGCCCTACTGGCCGGTAATTATCAATTGGCCGAACAGTTCAACGAAGGCATGTTCGCCACCACTTATCTCGCGCCGCGCGACTATCACCGCGTGCACATGCCTTGCGACGGCGTGCTGCGTGAAATGACCTACGTGCCGGGTGACCTGTTCTCCGTCAACCCATTGACGGCGGCTAATGTCCCGAATCTTTTTGCCCGCAATGAGCGTGTCATCTGCGTATTTGATACTGAGTTTGGCCCTATGGTGCAGATTCTGGTCGGTGCGACCATCGTTGGCAGCATTGAAACCGTCTGGGCAGGTCAAATTACGCCACCACGCGAAGGCATCATTAAGCGCTGGACCTATCCGGCCGCCGGTGCTGAGGGCGCCATTTCGCTTGAAAAAGGCCAGGAGATGGGACGTTTCAAGCTCGGTTCAACGGTTATTAATTTGTTTGCCGCCAATCAGGTCGAGTTTGTTCCGCAGCTAAAAAATGGCACCGTCACTCGCATGGGTGAGCCGTTTGCCGAAGCTGTACGCCATCGCGCAGCCGAGCCGGTCTCAGCCGAAAGCGTTATTTAAGATTGTTGAAAGGAAATTGTCCGTGCGCCTGATACCCAGCCTATTGGTGAGTTTGCTGTTGGCGCTGCCACTGTACGCCAACGCAGCGCTCTCAGAAGACCAGCTTCAACAGGAGCTGAAGCAAGCCGAATCCAATAAGGAAATGGCCAATCAGGCTCAGGTGGTTGAGTCACTGCAGAGTGCCCTCAACTGGCTCAGCGAGTCGCGCGCTTCACAGGCACGATCCGGGCAATATCAAACGGTTATCGATGACTTTCCGCGCCTGACGCAAAGCCTGCGTCAGGAGCTAAAAGTACAAACTGATAAACCGCTGCCGGTGGACGACACGCTTTCCAGCACCGAACTCGACCAGCAGATCCTTCAGGTCAGCAGCCAGCTGCTTGAAGAAGCTCGCCAGCTTCGACAAGAGCAGGACCGTTCGCGTGAAATAAGCGACTCTCTGAGTCAGCTGCCGCAGCAGCAGTCCGAGGCACGCAACGCGCTGGCCGATATCGATCAGCGTCTGCAAAGTTTTAACAATAATAAAACCGTTCTGGCGCAGGCCAAACTTAAAGCCCTGCAGGCAGAGTCTGCGGCCCGCAAGGCGCGGGTTGATGAGCTTGAACTGGCACAGCTTTCTGCCAACAATCGCCAGGAACTTTCAAGGATCCGCGCCGATCTCTACAAAACGCGCCACGATCGTCTTGATGAACAGCTGCAAACTCTGCGCAACAATCTTAATGCCCAGCGTCAGCGTGAGGCCGAAACCGCGCTAGAAAAAACCGAGCAGTTGGCAGAGCAAAGCGGCGAACTGCCAAAGTCGATTACGCAGCAGCTGCAGGCCAACCGCGAGCTTTCATTAGCGTTAAATCAGCAGGCGCAACGCATGGATCTGATTTCATCGCAACAGCGCATGGCCGCCGCGCAAACCCTGCAAGTTCGTCAGGCATTGACCACCATTCGCGAACAGGCTCAGTGGCTCGATGCCTCACCGCTGCTCGGTGAAACCCTGCGCGCTCAGGTTGCCAAACTGCCTGAAATGCCCAAACCGCAACAGCTGGACGGCGAAATGGGCCAGCTGCGCGTTCAGCGCCTGCACTACGAAGATCTCCTCGGCAAACAGCAGCAGTATCGCCAGGGGCGTCAGGACGACGGCCAGCCGCTCAGCGCCGCGCAGCAGAGGATCCTTCAGGCCCAGCTGAAAACGCAAACCGATTTACTTAACTCACTGCTATCAGGCTGCGACACGCAGATTCTCGAGTTAACCAAGCTAAAAGTGGCCAACACGCAGCTGGTTGAAGCGCTGAAAGACATCAACGATGCCGCGCACCGCTATCTGTTCTGGGTCGCCGACGTCAGTCCAGTCGGCTTTAGTTATCCATTGCAGATCATGCATGATCTGAACCGCCTGCTGTCGCTGGATACCTTTTCCCAATTAGGTAAAGCCTCAGTAATGATGGTGACCAGCAAGGAAACGCTTCTGCCGCTGTTTGCTGCCTTGATTTTGGTGATTGTCGGCGTCAGTTCACGCCGCCATTACTATAACTTCCTCGACCGCGCCAGTAGCCGAGTGGGCAAAGTGACGCAGGATCAGTTTTCGCTGACGGCGCGCACGGTTTTCTGGTCAATTCTGGTGGCACTGCCCCTGCCGGTACTGTGGGCGGCGTTGGGCTACGGTCTGCAAAGCGCGTGGCCTTTTCCGATTGCGGTGGCAATAGGCGACGGCGTAACCGCCACGCTGCCGGTGCTGTGGCTGTTTATGATAAGTCACTATCTGGCACACCCTAAAGGTCTGTTCATCACCCATTTCAACTGGCCACAGCGTCGCGTCGCGCGCGCATTGCGCTACTATTCGCTCTCAATTTGGCTGGTTGTGCCGCTGATTATGGCGCTGATCACCTTTGATAATCTCAATGACCGAGAGTTTTCCAACACCCTCGGACGCCTGTGCTTCATCGTACTTTGCGTGCTCCTGAGTCTGGTCACCCAGAGCCTCAAACGCGCGGGCATACCGCTCTATCTGGATAAACAGGGTGACGGTGAAAATCTGCTGAACAGCACGCTGTGGTGGATGATGCTTTCTGCGCCGCTGATTGCCGCCTTTGCCTCAATGCTGGGTTATTTGGCGACCTCACAGGCGCTGCTGGCTCGACTGGAAACCTCGCTGGCAATCTGGTTCCTGCTGCTGGTGATTTATCACATTATTCGCCGCTGGATGCTGATTCAGCGGCGCAAAATCGCCTTTGAGCGTGCCAAACAGCGCCGCGCCGAGATACTGTCTCAGCGCGCGAAAGGTGAAGAGGAATCACAGCTGGCCAACAGCAGTGAAGGTGCGATTGAGGTTGAAGAGCCGGTGGTTGACCTCGATACCATCAGCGCGCAGTCGCTGCGTCTGGTTCGCTCTCTGCTGGCAATGATTGCGCTAGTGTCGCTAATTTTTCTGTGGTCAGAAATCCACTCTGCGTTTTCGTTCCTCGAAAATATCAAACTGTGGGACGTTTCCTCAACCGCGCAGGGTGTAGAGAGCATGCAGCCCATTACGCTGGGCCACGTGCTGATTGCGATTCTGGTGCTTATCATCACCACTCAACTGGTGCGTAACCTCCCAGCTCTGCTCGAGCTGGCGCTCTTGCAGCATCTGGACCTCACGCCAGGCACTGGCTACGCTGCGCTGACCATCACCAAATACGCCGTGCTGCTGATAGGCGGCCTGACCGGCTTTTCCATGCTGGGCATCGAATGGGGCAAGCTACAGTGGTTGGTTGCCGCAATGGGTGTCGGATTGGGCTTTGGCCTGCAGGAAATCTTTGCCAACTTTATCTCCGGCCTGATGATCCTGTTCGAAAAACCGATTCGCATTGGCGATACCGTGACAATCCGCAACCTCACCGGCAGCGTGACCAAGATAAATACCCGAGCAACCACTATCGTTGACTGGGACCGCAAAGAGATTATCGTGCCGAACAAGGCCTTTATCACTGAACAGTTCATCAACTGGTCGCTGTCAGACTCTGTCACCCGCGTGGTGCTCACCGTGCCTGCACCGGTTGAGGCCAACAGTGAAGAGGTAACGTCAATTTTGACCCAGGCGGCTCGCAAGTGCTCACTGGTGCTGGATACGCCGGCGCCCGAAGCTTATTTGGTTGATTTACAGCAGGGTATTCAAATTTTCGAATTGCGTATGCACGCCGCCGAGATGGCACACCGTATGCCGCTGCGTCATGAAATTCATCAGCTGATTCTGGCCGGATTCCGTGAACACGGTATTATTCTGCCCTTCCCACCTTTCCAGGTACGGATGGAAACGCTGCATCGCGCGCAAAACGGCGGCAATGCTACGCTCAGCAGCGGAGGTCCGCGCACGCCGGGGGATTTGTAGTATTGATGCCCTGATTTCCCCCTGCGTTTTTGCCCGCAGGGGGAAAAGGTCTTTCTACAGCGTTTCGAACAGCTTTTTAGCGGCCTGACGATGCTGCAAAATCAGTGATTTTATGTCCATATCGACGATCTTGCCCTCTCTGACTCGCCATTTCCCCCCCACCATCACGCTGTCTGCACGCTCAGCTCCGCACAACAATAGCGCGGCAATGGGGTCGTGACTCCCGCTAAACCGCAATTCATCCAGCTTAAACAGCGCCAGATCCGCCTGCTTGCCCACCGCGAGCTGTCCGATGTCGTCGCGACCAATGACCCGTGCCGATCCGCGCGTTGCCCAGCCCAGTATCCGCTCAGGCGTCGCGTATTCAGTCCCGTATTTCAGCCGCTGTAAATAAAGCGCCTGCCGGGCTTCGTACATAAGGTTAGAGGCATCATTAGAGGCCGAACCGTCAACACCGAGGCCAATCGGCGCACCTGCGGCCTCAAGGTCGCGGGTGGGGCACATTCCTGATGCCAGCCGCATATTCGATACCGGACAGTGGCAAATTCCGGTGCCCGCCGCGCCAAGACGGCGAATTTCTTCGTCGTTAAAATGAATGCCATGCGCCAGCCAAGTCCGGTCGCTCAACCAGCCAACGCTGTCGAGATAATCCACCGTTCGCAGCCCAAAACGTTGCAAACAGAACTGCTCTTCGTCCAGCGTTTCAGCAAGGTGGGTGTGCAATCGCACGTCTTCACGCTGCGCCATACGTGCACTTTCGCGCATGATGTCGGTCGTCACTGAAAAAGGCGAGCACGGCGCTAACGCAATTTGCATCCATGCCCCCTCGCCGCGCTGATGATAACGGTCAATCAGCCGCTGGCTGTCCTGCAAAATCACCTCAGCCGACTGCACCGTGTGCATGGGCGGCAACCCGCCGTCGTCCTCTCCCAGACTCATCGACCCACGGGTCAGCAAGGCGCGCATCCCCAGTTCGCGCACCACTTCGACCTGAACGTCAATGGCGTCTTCCATGCCCTGTGGAAACAAATAGTGATGGTCAGTTGTGGTGGTACAGCCGGAGAGCAGCAGCTCTGCCATTGCTACGCGGCTTGCCAGCGCCAATGCATCGGGCTGCAACCGCGCCCATATCGGGTAAAGTTGCTTAAGCCACGGAAACAGTGGCGCATTGACCACCGGTGCCCAGGCACGGGTTAAGGTTTGATAAAAATGATGATGGGTATTGATGAGCCCCGGCAGCAGTACGCATTCGGCGGCGTCTATCACGCTGTCTACGGGACGCGACGGCTGCTGCCCGACGGACAGCAGTTCATCAATGCGGGAACCTTCAATAACAACCCCGCCGTCGGCATTGAGCGCATTGGCGGTGAAAACGGCGAGCGGGTTTTTGATCCAAGTACGTTGCGTGAACATAACTGGCTCCTTTAGGTTAAAAGTCATAAAGTTAGCCAGCTCAGTTATGCCCTGTCTGCTGATCCAGGGGCGCCGCAGCGCAGAATTTTAATTCACTTTAATCGGTTTTACCGCCTCCACGGCCTTTTCATGCTGCTCGGCGGGCATCATGAAATTCAGCAGCATGGCTACCACACCGCCGCTGGTCACCGCATGACCAAAGATATTGCCGATAATTTGCGGGAACTGTTTCAGCACGTCCGGCACGGCCTCAACGCCCAGCCCGATACCAAATGAAATCGCGACAATCAGCATCTCACGGCGGCCTAGCGGCATCTGGGTCATGATACGGATACCTGCCGCAACCACGCTGCCAAACATCACCAGCGTTGCACCGCCCAACACCGGCGCAGGGATCTGCTGCAATACGCTGCCAATAACGGGGAACAGCCCGAGCAAGGCCAGCAGACCGCCGATGTACAACCCTACGCGACGGCTGGCTACGCCCGTCATCTGAATAACCCCGTTATTCTGAGCAAACGTGGTGTTGGGGAAAGCCGAGAACATCGCCGCCACCATGCAGCTCACGCCGTCGGCCAGAATGCCGCCCTTCAGGCGCTTGCGGAAACTTTCCCCTTCAATCGGCTGCTGCGACAACATGCAGTTGGCCGTCAGGTCGCCCACCGCCTCGAGAATGCTGATAAACGACACCAGCGCGATGGGCACGAAAATAGTCCAGTCAAAGTTGAAGCCGAAACGGAATGGCCGCGGCAGTTCAAACCAGCTGCCCTGCAGAGGTTTAAAGGTCAGATGCCCAGTCAACGCCGCCGCCAGGCAGCCAACCGCAATTCCCACCACAATCGCCGACAGACGCAGACTGCGCACTGAGGTGCGGTTAAGAATAACAATCACCAGCAGGGTCAAGGCTCCTAGACCGAGGTTAGCCGGTGCACCAAAATCTGCAGCCCCATGGCCGCCGCCCCAGTCGGTAATACTGACTTTAATCAGGCTGATACCGATGAGCACAATTACCGTGCCGGTCACCAACGGCGTGAAAGCCCGGCGCAGCTGACTAATAAAACGGCTCACGACCAGCGGAATAAATGCCGCCACAAAGTTAACGCCGAAGATCATCGCCATGATGTCTTCTGGCGAACCACCACGACTTTTAACCAAAAATCCGCCGGAGAGGATCACGCCTAAAAAGGCAAAGCTGGTGCCCTGCAGGCAGATCATCCCTGCTCCAATGCCCATAAAACGGCGCGCCTGAATAAAGGTTCCGATCCCGGAAGCCAGCAGCGACATGCTGATCAGATAGGGTAAATAGGCAGTCAGTCCTAGCACCGAGCCGATGATCAGCGGAGGCGTAATGATCCCAACGACGCTGGCCAACACGTGTTGAACAGCAGTGAAAAACGCAGGCGCGGGGGCAATGCGCGCTTCCAGTCCATAGAGCAGCTCTTTTTCATTGGATTCAGACATACGAGGTTCCGGCATAGTGGGGTAATGATTCTGCTATGCATAAATCAGGCCAGAGGAAAGGAGGGAATGTGCATAAACCGGGCGAGGTCGCGTATTACAAGGGATGAAGGGGTGTGAGTTTTTCCTGAAACTTTAAAATCAGAAAATCTTCATTTGCATACTTTTGTTTCATGAGGTGCAAATTTTCGATTTCTCAGCACTAAAACTGTGCAAATCCCCCTCGTAGTGCAAGGGGGAGAATGTTTCATCAGGCGCGGGTGACAGGAAATGCTAATACATCGGCCAGGCTTTCAGCACCCAAGGCAATCATAATCAGGCGGTCTACACCCAACGCAACCCCAGAACACTCAGGCATACCCTGTTCCAACGCCGCTAACAGGTTGTTATCGATAGGATGCTGCGGCAGCCCTCTGGCAGCCCGCTTGCGGTTGTCTTGCTCAAAACGCTGGCGCTGCTCGCGCCCGTCGGTCAATTCGCGGAAGCCGTTGGCCAGCTCCACGCCTTTGTAATAGACCTCAAAACGCTCGGCAACGCGATGATCCTCCGTACTGATTTCAGCCAGAGAGGCCTGCGTCGCCGGGAAATGATAAACAAAAGTCGGTTTGTCACGGCCAATGTGCGGCTCAACGCCCATGGCAAACAGCAGCTGTAGTAGCGTGTCGCGATCCTCCTCTTCATCGGCGATATTCGAAAGATCCAGCTTGGCGGCCACTTCACGCAGCTGGGCTTTGTCGGCTGACAAAGGATCAACCTCGAGATGGCGGATAAACACTTGCTGATAAGACACGGTTTCGGCCGTATCGCAGTCGAGGATCTGCTGCAGAAGATCGTCGACTTCATTCATCAGGCGGTACATATCGTAGCGTGGACGGTACCACTCCAGCATGGTGAATTCCGGGTTGTGATAGCGCCCGGCTTCCTCATTGCGGAAGCTTTTTCCCATTTGGAAAATCGGTCCGCTTCCAGCCGTCAGCAGGCGTTTCATGTGATATTCCGGGCTGGTCATCAGATAAAGGGTCATGCCCTCCGCCGCACCGGGTCCAACAAAGCAAGTTTCAAAAGGAAACAGATGAATGTCGGTGATCGTCGCCTGACCCATGGCCGGTGTTTCCACCTCCAATATGCCGCGATCGCTGAAAAATCGTCGAATTTCAGCGAGGATTGCCGCACGCTTCAACAAATTGGCGATAGATGCACTGGGTTGCCAGCTTGCTGTTTCGCTCATGATTACTTACTCCGATGTCAGACAGGGCATGCAGTCTACCCGCATCCCCGTATGCAAACAAATTTCGCTCATCGACGCTATTGCAGCGAAAACTGGCGAAATCAGCGTTTATATCAAATTCCACGCCTTGCTCCTTAAGTATGATCGTCAAGATCAACATCGTCCCATCCCTGTTTCCACCTCTTCATGGAGCAATATCGTGGAAATTTTTAGTGCTGATATCGTGATCGTGGGTGCTGGAGGTGCGGGACTTCGCGCCGCGATTGCCGCCGCCGAGGCCCATCCACAACTCAATATCGCCCTCGTGTCTAAAGTGTATCCTATGCGCAGCCATACCGTGGCCGCAGAGGGAGGATCGGCAGCCGTTACTCAGGATAATGACAGCTTCGCCAGCCATTTTCAGGACACGGTTTCGGGTGGTGACTGGCTGTGCGAGCAGGACGTCGTCGACTATTTTGTCCGCCATTGCCCGCAGGAAATGACCCAACTTGAGCTATGGGGCTGCCCGTGGAGTCGCAAGGACGACGGCAGCATCAACGTAAGACGATTTGGCGGCATGAAGACGGAACGTACCTGGTTTGCTGCCGACAAGACCGGTTTCCATATCCTGCACACGCTGTATCAAACTTCGCTGAAATACCCGCAGATTCGCCGATTTGACGAGTATTTTGTGGTTGATTTGCTCGTAGACGATGGCCGCGTGCACGGCCTGCTGGCCATTAACATGATGGAAGGAACCCGCGTTCAAATCCGCGCCAAAGCGGTGGTCATGGCCACTGGCGGCGCGGGCCGGGTTTATCGTTATAACACCAACGGCGGCATCGTAACCGGCGACGGCATGGGCATGGCCCTGCGCCACGGCGTGCCTTTACGCGATATGGAGTTCGTGCAATATCATCCGACGGGACTGCCGGGCTCGGGAATTCTCATGACGGAAGGCTGCCGCGGTGAAGGAGGAGTCCTTATCAATAAAAACGGTTACCGCTATTTACAGGACTACGGTATGGGCCCCGAAACGCCGCTGGGGCAGCCGAAAAATAGAACCATGGAGCTCGGCCCGCGCGACAAAGTTTCTCAGGCATTTTGGCATGAATCACTGGCGGGCCGTACAGACCCGACTCCCAGAGGCGATGTGGTCTATCTCGACCTGCGCCATCTCGGCGAGAAAAAGCTGCGTGAGCGGTTGCCGTTTATCTGTGAACTGGCGAAATCCTATGTCGGTATCGACCCGGCACGAGACCCTATTCCTGTTCGCCCCACCGCGCATTACACCATGGGCGGTATAGAAACCAACGCCCGCTGCGCCACGCGAATTGACGGACTTTTTGCCGTAGGCGAATGCTCCTCGGTCGGCCTGCACGGCGCCAACCGCCTGGGATCCAATTCGCTGGCAGAGTTGGTGGTATTTGGCCGCCTGGCCGGTGAGCAGGCGGCGCAGTTCGCACTCAACGCCAATACGGCGTCAAACTGGGCGATTACCGCACAGGGTCGGGACATTGAGCGCAGCTTGCACAGCATGATGCAGCAAGAAGGGACTGAGAATTGGGCCACAATCCGCGACGAGATGGGCCTGTCGATGGAAGAAGGCTGCGGAATTTATCGTACGCCGGAGTTGATGCAAAAAACGATCGCCAAGATTGATGAGCTGAAAGCGCGGCTAAAAAAGGTAAAAATTAAAGATACCTCCAGCGTATTTAATACCGACCTGCTCTACACCCTCGAACTTGGTTACGGACTGGACGTGGCGCAGTGCATGGTGCATTCGGCATTCCAGCGCAAAGAATCTCGCGGCGCCCACCAGCGAGTCGACAATGGCTGTACCGAACGCGACGACGTTAATTTCCTCAAGCATTCACTGGCCTTCTATATCCCCGATGGGTCGCCGCGTCTTGATTATTCTGCCGTCAATATCACCACACTGGCACCGGCGCAGCGCGTGTACGGAGCCGCCGCCGACGTGCAGGACCTCAAAGATAAGGAGCAGACAGGTGATTAAGCTCAATAATCTGCAGATTGAAATTCAGCGCTACAATCCTGAACGCGACAGCAGCCCGCATCCGGTTAGCTACCCGGTCCCCTTTGATAACCAGACCTCGCTACTCGATGCACTCGGCTACATTAAGGATAATCTGGCCAGCGACCTGTCTTACCGCTGGTCTTGCCGTATGGCTATCTGCGGCTCCTGCGGCATGATGGTCAACGGGGTGCCGAAGCTCGCCTGCAAGACGTTCCTGCGTGATTACCCACAAGGTATGAAAATAGCGGCGCTGGCGAACTTTCCGGTTGAGCGTGACCTGGTGGTGGACATGACCCATTTTATCGAGAGCCTCGCGGCAATCAAACCTTACATCATCGGTAATGACCGCGGCGTAGAACTAGGCCCCAATCGTCAAACGCCCGCGCAGATGGAGAAGTATCACCCGTTCTCCGGCTGCATCAACTGCGGTCTTTGCTACGCTGCCTGTCCGCAGTTCGGGCTTAATCCCGAGTTTATTGGTCCTGCTGCCATTGTGCTGGCGCAGCGCTATAACCTTGATAACCGAGACAATGGCAACCGGCAGCGCATGCCTATGCTCAACGCTGAAGACGGCGTGTGGCGTTGCACCTTTGTGGGTTATTGCTCTGAAGTCTGTCCAAAACAGGTCGATCCGGCGGCAGCTATTCAACTGGGCAAAGTTGCCAGCAGCCAGGATTACCTCATTGCACGATTGAGGCCTCAATGAGGGAAAAAAATATGACTCGCACGACGCAGCCTGCCAGCAAGCGCAAAGCCTATCGGCCAGAAATGTCGGCTAACTGGTGGTTGAAATCGGCTTTTACCCGTTTTTATATGCTGCGTGAAGCGACGGCGATACCAACTCTGTGGTTCAGTTTGCTGCTGCTGGCAGGACTAGTTTGTCTCAAACACGGCCCCGAGAGCTGGCAGGTCTTTGTGAATTTTCTACACAATCCGCTGGTGCTGGTTTTGAACGTAATCACCCTTTTGGCGACGCTGCTGCACGCCAAGACGTGGTTCGAGCTAGCACCGAAAGCAGTAATTGTGGTGGTGAAGGCGCATAAAGTCGGCCCACAGCCGATTATTACTCTGTTGTGGGTCTTGGCACTGCTCACCACGCTGCTGGTGCTGACCACTGCCGCGCTGTATTAAACGACGCGGACTGATAATTATCGGATTGAGGTAAAAATGAGAAAATCGACACCCGTACGCTCAAATGAACCGATTTTTTGGGGGCTGTTTGGCGCAGGCGGTATGTGGAGCGCTATTGTTTCACCGGCCATAATTCTGTTGGTCGGTATTTTGCTGCCGTTGGGCTGGTTCCCCGCTGAAGCACTGAGTTACCCCAGGCTGATGCATTTCGCACAGAGCTTTATAGGGCGAATGTTTCTGCTGCTGGCTATCGTCCTCCCTATTTGGTGCGCACTGCATCGACTGCATCACAGTCTGCATGACCTGAAAATCTCGCTGCCGGGAGCACAATGGCTGTTCTATGGTTCGGCCAGCGCATTGAGTCTGGTCTGTGCGCTGGTACTTTTCATTATCTAACGGCATAACCTCCTGCCGCTAAAAAGAGGGGCGATATCGATAGATAAGCCGCTGTATCGCTGTCTTTTATCACTAAGTCACTGTCAGACTCGCTTCCCATTATCTACACTGTAGATTCAACTTTAGAAAGGGAAGACAATGCGTATTTGGTCAAAAATAAGCGTCGTTATTACGGCACTGCTTTCGGTTGCCTGCAGCGTGACACCACCAGACAACGTTAAAGTGGTGAATAATTTCGAGATTAATCGCTATCTGGGCAGTTGGTATGAAATTGCCCGACTCGACCACAGTTTTGAAAGTGGTTTGGAACAGGTGACCGCAAACTATAGTCTACGTGACGACGGCGGGATAAAGGTGATAAATCGCGGCTTTAACCCGGCGAAAAATCGCTGGCAGCAGAGCGAAGGAAAAGGCTATTTCACCGGCCCAACGTCAAGAGCCGCGCTTAAAGTCTCGTTCTTCGGTCCGTTTTATGGCGGTTATAACGTCATCGAGCTGGATAAAGACTATGGCTATGCGCTGGTTTGCGGTCCGGATAGAAGCTATCTGTGGATCCTCTCTAGAGCGCCAAAACTTGATGAGGGTGTAAAACAGCATCTGCTTGAAACCGCACAGCATTATGGTTTTGATACCAGCAAGCTGGTGTGGGTCAAACAGCCCTAGCGCTAACTCGGTAAAGGTCAAAAGGGGTGACACTGCAGTCTATCGTCACCCGGTTAACTCTCGGTCTACTCATCAATACATCTGCGTTAAGTGCAAAATTTATGCATCCGCAAATTATTGTGCACTGCGTTGAATCGCCTGTCCGCCCGCTGAAACGTCTTCACCCACGCCGCGAGTAGTATTACAGGCGCTAAGCAGGCTGGAGAGAACAAGAACGGAGGCGATGGCGAGAATACTTTTCTTCAGCATATAAAAATCCTTCCTATAAGAGAATGTAAAGTATGGCGCTTTAAGTGTAGTAAAAAATGGCAATGACTGGAGTCAGGCTGGCGAAATTTCGGATAAATAAGAGGGAGTGCGGGCAAAAGTAGAACATGAAAGGGCAAAAAAAAGGCCGACTTTCGTCAGCCTGCTCTGGAAATGGCACCGCCGAGGTGTGACACATCTTCACCAAAACCGTGAACCGTATTACAACCACTTAACGACGCCAACATCAGCACTGAAACCACGATAAACAACATTCTTTTCAACATTGTTACGCAATCCAATTAATGGGTCGAACACGAGCACCACAGCAGCGGTGGTGCTCTCTTGCAAAACACGTTAGTGCACTGTTATTTAACGAGAAAACGTTACTTAACGCGTGAAACGTTACTTAACGCGTGAAACGTATTCGCCAGAACGGGTATCAACACGAACAACTTCGCCGATCTGTACGAACAATGGAACCTTAACAACGGCGCCAGTAGACAGAGTCGCGGGTTTGCCGCCGGTACCGGCAGTATCACCTTTCAAACCTGGGTCAGTTTCGGTGATTTCAGCTTCGATGAAGTTCGGTGGCTGGACGGCGATAGGACGACCGTCCCACAGGGTAACGATACATTCCGCGTTGTCCTGCAGCCATTTTGACGCATCAGAAACGGTCTTCTCATCCACACCGTGCTGCTCGAAAGTTTCCGGGTGCATAAAGTGGTAGAACTCACCGTCGTTGTACAGGTAGTTCATGTTGGTATCAACAACGTCCGCGCCTTCACAAGAGTCAGTAGACTTGAAGGTTTTCTCTACGCGAGAACCGGTCAGCAGACGACGCATCTTAACGCGTGCGAAAGCCTGACCCTTGCCCGGTTTAACAAATTCACTGGATTCGATCGCGTAAGGCTCGTTCTCGAACATGATTTTAAGACCCGGACGGAAATCGTTGCTAGAATAAGTCGCCATAATGGCCCTCTAATTTTAAACTGGTAGCTTAGCCAAAAAAATGGCACACATTGTAACCCTAAAAACGCCTTTTAGAGAAGATTGGTTGCATCAACTCGGCGATGTTATTACAGACCCGGACGAACTGCTTACGCTTCTGGCACTTAACGATCATGCACAATTGCAGCAGGGCCGCGAAGCCCGTCGTTTATTCCCGTTACGCGTACCCCGCGCATTTGTTGCGCGCATGCGGTCGGGCGATCCACAAGACCCTTTACTTTTGCAGGTTCTGACGGCACGCGAAGAATTTATCGCGGCACCCGGCTTTAGCACTGACCCGCTCGATGAACAAAAAAGCGTGGTACCGGGGTTATTGCACAAGTACCGCAATCGCGCACTGTTGCTGGTCAAAGGCAGCTGTGCGGTTAACTGCCGCTACTGCTTTAGACGCCATTTTCCCTATCAGGAAAATCAGGGAAACAAAAATAATTGGTCTCAGGCGCTGGAGTATATCCGTACTCAGCCCGAACTGGATGAAATAATTTTCTCCGGTGGTGACCCGTTGATGGCGAAAGACCATGAACTCGACTGGCTCATTAGCGAGCTGGAAGGCATTCCACACATTAAACGTCTGCGAATTCATACGCGTTTACCGGTAGTTATTCCTGCACGCATCACTGAGGGGCTTTGCCAGCGCCTGAGTGACTCTAGACTGCAGGTACTGATGGTGACCCATATCAATCACGCCAACGAAATTGACGACGCACTGCGTGAAAGTATGACGCGTTTGAAAAATTCGGGTGTGACATTGCTCAATCAAAGCGTATTACTTCGCGGCGTTAACGACTGCGTCGAGACCCTGGCGGCGCTGAGCAATGCGCTGTTTGATGCGGGCATTATGCCCTACTACATTCACGTGCTCGACAAAGTACAGG
Organism: Rouxiella sp. S1S-2; assembly: GCF_009208105.1. NCBI lineage: Bacteria > Pseudomonadati > Pseudomonadota > Gammaproteobacteria > Enterobacterales > Yersiniaceae > Rouxiella > Rouxiella sp. S1S-2. The sequence continues at coordinate 691,203 of NZ_WFKL01000001.1, read as the reverse complement.
GCGCGGCGCATTTCATGGTCAACGACGATGAGGCAAGAGTCTTGATTAAAGGCCTGCTCAGCCGCGTTTCCGGCTACATGGTACCTACGCTAACCCGTGAGATTGGTGGAGAGCCTAGCAAAACGCCACTGGATTTAAATCTGAAACAGTCGTGATTTTTTCGTGATTTTTTTACTGATAAGTTTCAGAGTCGCATAAAGCAAAAGGGATGCCCGTTGGCATCCCTTTTTTATTGGCGGTATTTATCGGTTTTGGCCACTTAAGGGCACTTATAAACCTGACCCACCATTTTGCTGTCGAGCGGCGCGAGGCTGGACAAAATATTTTGCGTCGGGCTGTTGGCACCATAAATGGTATTGCCGCCCATTTCTGCCGCTTTGTTACGCAGGTCATTTGCTGCGCCGCGCATCGCGCTGCCGTCACCGTTGGTGCCTGAGAACCAGTTGCTCTGTGCGCCAGTTACGGTTCCCAAAGGCTGACACTGGCTGCTCGGCTTGTCGTCGGTAAATTTGACTTGTTGACCGGCAGAACTTAATTGTTGTGTTGTGCTGCAACCCGCCAGCAACATGGCAGCTGAAAGGCCAAGCAACATTTTAATCCGCATCTCTTTCCCCATTTATTTTTGAGAAGTACTTAACGCCTATCAGATAACATTTCGCAATCTAAGGCATCCGTTGCCGAGTTTACCCAAAATTCAACGCATTATCTGAAACGAACCCGTAATAGAGCGTGGCACTAGTCTACACGTTATTTAATCTGGACGATGAGACTTATCTTACTTAACCCGACAAAATAAAGGTACAAATAAAAAAACCCGACCTAAAAAGGCCGGGTTTCTTTAACTCTGACAACGCCGAAGCGTGGTCAAAATTCAGCAGAAAAGCCGCTGGGGGATGATTACATCATGCCGCCCATGCCGCCCATTCCACCCATACCGCCAGCACCGCCCATGTCGCCTTTATCATCTTTAGGCAGGTCGGTAATCATGCACTCGGTGGTGATCATCAGACCAGCTACAGAAGAGGCGTACTGCAGAGCAGAACGAGTCACTTTAGTTGGATCCAGGATACCCATCGCGATCATGTCGCCGTATTCTTCGGTGTAAGCGTTGTAGCCGTAGCTGCCTTCGCCCGCTTTCACGTTGTTAGCGATGACAGAAGCTTCTTCACCGGCGTTGATAACGATCTGACGCAGTGGCGCTTCCATTGCACGCAGTGCAACTTTGATACCCACGGTCTGGTCTTCGTTGTCGCCTTTCAGGCCAGCCAGTTTGTGCGCAACGCGGATCAGCGCAACACCACCACCGGCAACCACGCCTTCTTCAACCGCAGCACGGGTAGCGTGCAGGGCATCTTCAACGCGGGCTTTCTTCTCTTTCATTTCAACTTCAGTCGCTGCGCCAACTTTCAGAACAGCAACGCCGCCTGCCAGTTTAGCCACACGCTCTTGCAGTTTTTCTTTGTCGTAATCAGAGGTCGCTTCTTCGATCTGTTGACGAATCTGAGCTACGCGGCCCTGAATAGTCGCTTCTTCACCAATACCGTCAATGATGATAGTGGTGTCTTTATTGATAACAACGCGCTTGGCCTGACCCATATCTTCCAGGGTCGCTTTTTCAAGCTCCATACCGATCTCTTCAGAGATTACGGTACCGCCGGTCAGGGTTGCGATGTCTTGCAGCATAGCTTTACGACGGTCGCCAAAGCCTGGTGCCTTAACAGCAGCCACTTTAACGATGCCGCGCATGGTGTTAACCACCAGCGTTGCCAGAGCTTCACCTTCAACGTCTTCTGCAATAATCAGCAGTGGTTTACCGGCTTTCGCAACGGCTTCCAGCACTGGCAGCATTTCACGGATGTTGGAGATTTTTTTATCAGCAAGCAGGATGAACGGGCTTTCAAGTTCGATAGCGCCGGTTTCTGGCTTGTTGATGAAGTAAGGAGAGAGATAGCCGCGGTCGAACTGCATACCTTCAACAACGTCCAGCTCGTCAATCAGGCCAGTGCCTTCTTCAACGGTGATAACGCCTTCTTTGCCTACTTTTTCCATCGCCTGAGCAATCAGTTTGCCCACGGTTTCGTCGGAGTTGGCAGAAATAGTACCAACCTGAGCAATGGCTTTAGAGTCAGAGCAAGGAACAGACAGTGTTTTCAGCTCTTCAACAGCAGCAACAACCGCTTTGTCGATACCGCGTTTCACGTCCATTGGATTCATGCCGGCAGCAACAGCTTTCAGACCTTCAATGATGATTGCCTGAGCCAGAACAGTCGCGGTAGTGGTACCGTCACCCGCAGCATCGTTAGCTTTGGACGCAACTTCTTTCACCATCTGAGCGCCCATGTTTTCGAACTTGTCTTCCAGTTCGATTTCACGCGCTACAGAGACGCCGTCTTTAGTGATGGTCGGCGCACCGAAAGATTTGTCCAAAACTACGTTACGGCCTTTAGGACCCAGAGTAACTTTAACTGCGTTGGCAAGAATGTTAACGCCGTTCAGCATTTTTACACGTGCGTCATTACCGAATTTTACATCTTTAGCTGACATTATAATTTCCCTTCAATTCGTTCAGTTCAGAAAAAGTGATATGAGACGATTAGGCTTCAACGATAGCCAGAATGTCGCTCTCAGACATGATCAACACTTCTTCATTGTCGATCTTCTCAGCTTTAACGCCGTAACCGTCGTTAAAGATGACGATATCGCCAACTTTCACGTCGAGCGCTTTAACTTCACCGTTTTCCAGAATGCGACCATGACCGACGGCCAGAATCTCACCACGGGTTGATTTACCCGCCGCTGAGCCAGTCAAAACGATGCCGCCAGCAGATTTGGATTCAACTTCTTTGCGCTTGACGATAACGCGGTCATGCAATGGACGAATTTTCATTGATAACTCTCCTGTGAGCAGGTCTATATCTAATTATTTAGGGTTGAATGTCAGGTACAAGCCAATCCTGACCTCGTGGTTTGATTAATGGGGGCATTCCGCGCCCCTTCAAGGGCAGAAAGAAAATTTTTTGAATTTTCTTTCTGCGCAAACTTAGCGATCTTTCGGATCTTTGCGGTCATCTTCAATCTGAGAGACCAGCCGCTCAGTGTGGTCGTCTTTACGCTGGAACTCGCCGTCAAAGGTGTTACCCGTCGCTGGACCTGCACCCCCGGGGCGATAAATATTTAAATGCGGCATTAATTTTAGGGTCAGCGATTTTTGCACCGGCGGCAACAGCAGCAGAAGGCCCAAAATATCGGTGAAGAAACCAGGGACAAGCAACAGGAATCCGGCCAGCACCAGCGACACGCTTTTCACCATTTCGGCCGCCGGACTCTCACCCTGAGCCAGCTTTTGCTGCATCTGGAAGATAGTTTTCATCCCCTGATTGCGCACCAGAGAGACGCCAACGCAGGAGGTGAAAACCACCAGCAGCAGGGTCATTGCCACACCTAACACGGCAGCAACTTTGATAAATAAGGTTATTTCTATGTAAGCCAACAGAAACAACAGCAGTAGAGGTAACCAGCGCACTGCGCTCTCCTTATACTTGTAATATATCTAGAGGGCCCTGAATCACACGTTAAGCCAGCGATTCAGAACTCTATAATAGGGGCCCCATAGGCTTATCCTATGAAGGCTGACTACCATGAGATGGTATCGTTAACGGGTCATTTCAAGCCGTTGGCGATATTTAAATTGGTCGAGGTACTGATTTGTGAGAAATTTCACAGATACGTAAACCTTTCGAACAAAAGCATTGCCGTAATGCACTAAGTGCGTGCATTTCGCCAAGAGCAGCATATGATCGCCCTCGCGGTCGCTCTTAGTGGTGTATTATTTTATTTAACTCAGCGTCTGTAACATCTCTCTAATCAGCCTGTAACTGTTTAGCACCAAAAAGAAGGTTCTCATGTCAAATACGATCCGTATCGAGGAAGATCTGCTGGGCACACGTGAAGTGCCAGCCGATGCTTACTGGGGTATTCATACCCTGCGCGCTGTTGAAAACTTTTATATTAGTAACACTAAAATCAGCGATGTTCCGGAATTTGTCCGTGGCATGGTGATGGTAAAAAAAGCGGCCGCGTTAGCCAATAAAGAGCTGCAAACTATCCCTCGCAAAATTGCCGACGTGATTATTCAGGCCTGTGATGAAGTGTTAGATAAAGGGAAATGCATGGACCAATTCCCCATCGACGTTTTCCAGGGCGGTGCCGGTACTTCTGTAAACATGAACACCAACGAGGTGTTGGCGAATATCGGCCTTGAGCTGATGGGCCATCAAAAAGGGGACTATCAGTTCCTGAATCCCAACGATCACCTGAACAAATGCCAATCGACCAACGATGCTTACCCAACCGGTTTCCGTCTGGCGGTCTACGCCTCGGTGCTTAAACTTATTGATGCCATTGCCCAGCTGGGTGACGGTTTCGAGCGCAAATCGGTAGAGTTCGAAAAAATCCTGAAGATGGGCCGCACCCAACTACAAGACGCGGTGCCGATGACGCTGGGCCAAGAGTTCCACGCGTTTAACGTGCTATTAAAAGAAGAAACCCGCAATCTGCTGCGCACCGGCGAACTGCTGCTTGAGGTTAACCTTGGGGCAACGGCTATCGGTACTCGGCTGAATACGCCTGAAGGCTATCAGGCGCTGGCGGTGCAGAAGTTGGCCGAAGTCAGCAACCTTCCCTGCGTACCGGCAGAAGACTTGATTGAGGCGACCTCAGACTGCGGCGCGTACGTTATGGTGCACAGCTCGTTGAAACGTCTGGCAGTTAAACTGTCTAAAATCTGTAATGACCTGCGCCTGCTCTCTTCCGGCCCACGTGCCGGTTTGAACGAGATTAATTTGCCAGAACTGCAGGCCGGCTCATCTATCATGCCTGCCAAGGTGAACCCGGTTATCCCGGAAGTGGTGAATCAGGTGTGCTTCAAAGTCATTGGCAACGACATCTGCGTCACTATGGCGGCAGAAGCGGGCCAGCTGCAGCTCAATGTCATGGAACCCGTTATTGGCCAGGCGATGTTTGAATCTATCCATATCCTGACCAATGCCTGCTACAACCTGCTGGAAAAATGCATCAACGGCATTACTGCTAATAAAGAAGTGTGTGAATTCTATGTGTTTAATTCAATCGGGATCGTAACCTACCTGAACCCATTTATCGGCCACCACAACGGCGATATTGTCGGTAAAATCTGTGCGGAAACCGGTAAAAGCGTGCGCGAAGTGGTACTGGAGCGCGGCCTGCTGACCGCCGCCGAGCTCGACGACATCTTCTCGGTTGAGAACCTGATGCATCCGGCCTACAAAGCCAAACGTTATACCGATGAAAACGAGCAGTAGCTTTTATCCAAGCGTGTCAACGCTTGAGGTTTGAGCTTAATCAAGGGTGTGAGGATTTTTTAACCTCGCGCCCTTATTTTTAAACAAAACACTGTCACAACGCTGCGTTTTATTGATACTTCCCCATTAAACTCTCCGGTAAGTAAATTTTCGAGACTAATGGAAAAGTCATTATGGTAATCATTGAATTAATCATCGTTTTTGCAGCTATTTTTCTGGGGGCTCGTCTCGGCGGGGTCGGCATTGGTTTTGCCGGTGGGCTAGGTGTGTTGGCGCTGGCACTGATTGGCGTTAAACCCGGAACCATCCCATTCGATGTTATTTCCATTGTGATGGCTGTGATCGCCGCCATCTCGGCCATGCAGGTCGCGGGAGGAATGGATTTCCTGGTGTTGCAAACAGAGAAGTTGCTGCGACGTAATCCCCGCCACATCACTATTCTGGCGCCAATCGTCACCTACTGCCTGACCGTGCTGGCCGGCACGGGAAATATTTCACTCTCTGCCCTGCCGGTGATTGCCGAGGTGTCAAAAGAGCAGGGCATCAAGCCCAGCCGTCCACTTTCGACCGCCGTGGTTGCGGCGCAAATTGCCATTACCGCCTCTCCTATCTCTGCCGCCGTGGTTTACATGTCGTCAGTGATGGAAGGTCACGGCGTCAGTTATCTGCATCTGTTGATGGTGCTTATTCCCTCTACACTGTGCGCGATAATTCTGACCTCCATCTTCGTTAGCCTGTGTTTTGACTCAACACTGAGCGATGACCCAACCTATCAGAAGCGCTTTAAAGAAGGTCTAATCAGCCTGCGCGGCAATAAAATCCTTAAGGTTCAGCCGCGCGCCAAGGCCTCGGTGTGCATCTTTTTACTCGGCGTGTTGTCGGTTGTGGCCTACGCGGTGATCAGCAGCCCGAGCATCGGTCTGGTGACGACACCACCGATGACCACCAACAGCGCGATTCTCATCATCATGCTGAGCGTTGCCACGCTGATTACCCTGCTTTGCAAAGTCGATACCGACCTGATTCTATCGTCGGGAACATTTAAAGCCGGTATGAGCGCCTGTATCTGTATTCTCGGCGTGGCGTGGCTGGGCGACACCTTCGTGCAGGCCAATCTCGGGTGGATAAAAGACACCGCGGGCGGCATGATTCAGGCCCATCCGTGGCTGCTGGCGGTGATCTTTTTCTTCAGCTCAGCGCTGCTTTATTCTCAGGCAGCAACTGCCAAAGCGCTGATGCCGCTAGCTTTAGCGCTGAACGTTTCACCGCTGACTGCCGTCGCATCATTCTCCGCGGTCTCCGGCCTGTTCATCCTGCCCACTTATCCCACGCTGGTGGCCGCCGTGCAAATGGACGACACCGGCACGACCCGTATTGGAAAATTTGTGTTCAATCATCCGTTCTTTATTCCGGGTACAGTGGCGATAATTCTGTCAGTCATGTTCAGCTTCGCACTCGGCAGCATCATTCTTTAACAGTCTGACGTTCTCCAATTCCGCCATGGCGCGTATAATGGCGGGTGAAAAAATAGGCGACAGAAAGCCCTGTCGCCGACCAGAAAAGAGAAAATGCGCCTGTGATGGATTACCCGATTTTGAAAAAATTCTTTCTGCTGTGCGGCCTGCTGCTGTCGTCCAGCCTGCTATTTTTGCCTGCCAACAGCCACGCTTCCCTGTTTGGCGACTCAAGTTCACAGCCGTTTGTGCAGGTGAATCAAGCATTCAACTTTGATTTCTCTCAACAAGGCTCGGCGCTAAAGCTCAATTGGCAGATACGCGAGGGCTATTACCTCTATCGCCAAAAAATCGAGATAGTGCCCGAAAACGCCACCCTGGCGGCTTATTTCCTGCCACAGGGCTTGTCGCACAAGGACGAGTTTTTTGGCGATTCACAGATTTATAAAAATAATCTGAACCTGCTGATCCCAATTCGCGATGCCAAGGACAACGCCAAGGTTCGGGTGACTTATCAGGGCTGCGCGGCAGCAGGATTCTGCTATCCGCCTGAAACCCGCGAAGTGCCGCTGAACGAAGTAATTGCCGACGGTAAAGCCAGTGCCACTGCACTTGCTGAGGCACCCACCCCGTCTGCGCCGGTAACCCTTCAGACTTCATCTCAGCCCACGCCGCTGCCCTTCTCACCGCTTTGGGCGCTGATTATCGGTATCGGTATTGCGTTTACCCCCTGTGTACTGCCGATGTACCCGCTTATTTCGAGTATTATTCTGGGCCGCGAGCGTCCTCACAGTCTTAAACGCATCTTCCTGCTGGCGATGTTATATGTGCAAGGAATGGCGCTAACCTACACGCTGCTTGGCGTCGTGGTTGCCGCCGCCGGACTGCAATTTCAGGCCGCGCTGCAAAGCCCGTGGGTGCTGATTGGCTTGTCAGTGATGTTTATTGCGCTGGCCCTCTCAATGTTTGGCCTGTTCAGCCTGCAGCTCCCTTCATCGTTGCAAACGCGGCTGGCGTTAATGAGCAATGAGCAAAAAGGGGGATCGCTGATTGGCGTGTTCATCATGGGTGCTTTGGCCGGGCTTATCTGTTCACCCTGCACCACCGCGCCGCTCAGCGCAATTTTGCTCTACATTGCGCAAAGCGGTAATCCTTGGGCTGGCGCGGGTACGCTTTATCTCTATGCTTTGGGCATGGGTATTCCGCTCATCGCGGCCACTATGTTTGGTAATCGGCTGCTGCCACGCAGCGGTCCATGGATGCACTATGTAAAAGAAGGCTTTGGCTTTGTCATTCTTGCGCTGCCGGTGTTTTTACTCGAGCGGATATTGGGTGACGTCTGGGGACTGCGTCTGTGGAGCATTTTAGGCATCGCCTTCTTCGGCTGGGCTTTACAGCTGAGCCTTAAAAGCACGCGCGGCGTTTTCAGACTGCTGCAGTTGGTGTTTCTCGCTGCCGCACTGATAGTCAGCCGCCCGCTGCAGGATTGGGTATTTGCCCCTGCCGTTAGCTCGCAGACCTCAGCGCATGCGCTGAGTTTTCAGAAAATAAACAACGTTGACGAGCTGAATGCGGCGTTGCAGCAGGCTAAAGGCCGACGCGTTATGCTTGACCTCTATGCTGACTGGTGCGTGGCCTGCAAAGAGTTTGATAAATATACATTCAGCACGCCGCAGGTGCAGGATGCACTTGCTAACACGCTACTGCTGCAAGCCGACGTGACCCAAAACAGTCCACAACAGGCCGCACTGCTCAAACGCCTTAGCGTGCTTGGGCTGCCGACCATTTTGTTTTTCGGTCCCGACGGTAAAGAGTTGCCGCAGTCGCGGGTGACCGGCTTTATGGATAGCGCAAAATTCACTACACATTTGCACAATACCCAGCCTTAAACGACACTATTAGACTGAGCTATTGGTGCAGTAGCAAACATTACGATTTTATATTTCCCAATAATTGCCCCTCACATCGGGCGGCAAGCAAGCACAGCCAACGTGGCGACATAGCCAAGAATGCAGGGAAATGAAGGAGATAAAGTGCTACGAGAACAGGTTTTAGACCAGACGCTAAATTTACTGGAGCAGCGCGGCATAGCCACGCTCACTCTGGACGCCGTTTCCGAGTTGGTCGATGTGCCACTCAATGAACTAACGCTTTTCTGGCCAGACGCCGAAGCGCTGCTTTACGATTGCTTGCGGCATCACGGTGACCAGATTGACGTCTGGCGCCGCCAGTTGCTGCTCGACGAATCCCTGAGCCCGCCTCAGAAGCTGCTGGCACGCTATAAGGTGCTTAACGAGCAGGTGAGACAACATCGTTATCCGGGATGCCTGTTTATCGCTGCCTGCAGTTTTTATCCAGACCGCGACTCGTCGATTCACCAGTTGGCCGAGCAGCAAAAACAGGCCTCCTTCCTCTATACCTTCTCTTTACTGCAAGAGATGGGCTCTGATGACGCTGAAATGGTGGCGTATCAGATGGAGTTGATTCTGGAAGGCTGCCTGAGCAGGCTGTTGGTAAAACGCCAACTGCACGACGTTGAAGTCGCCAGACGACTGGCGGAAGATGTATTGAACATCGCCCGCTGTCGCGAGCACGGTGCACTGTCTTGAGCCACAGCGGTCTACTTTCATCGCTTAATGGCGTTTTTTGGCTGAAAAGCCAGCAGTTAGACGGCTTTTAACAATTTTACTGCATAAATGCGTTGACGGCGCAGAGCCAATACGGTTTAATGCGCCCCGTTGCCCGGATAGCTCAGTCGGTAGAGCAAGGGATTGAAAATCCCTGTGTCCTTGGTTCGATTCCGAGTCCGGGCACCATTTTTAGAAGAACCCGCCTATGGCGGGTTTTTTGCTTTCTGACCCCCTATCTAAAACGCTGCCAAATGTAAGCCCTGCACTTTTTACAGATAAATATATTTTCCCTGCTGCATGACAGGGCTTTGTAAGCCTGTTGTCCTGATGGCTATAACCGCAAAAATATATTTACAAGTTCAATCAATGGTTAACGAAGGTTCAACAGATTTAAACCTTTTCCCATTGCCCTGTAAATTCTCTCTAACTATGATTATTATCATACTTGAAGAAATTTTAACCCAATAAACTCGATTACTAAGATTAAACTTAAGAACAATAGTTCTTTTTAATTGTCTTAATCTACTCTGGATGTTGTTTCTTGGAATTCAACGACAGGCGTGATACGGAGTGCTAAAATGCTGAAATATTCAATGTTCAACCTGAAGAAAACACCTTAGCCACCTAAGAAATTATAAAAATGAAACTATATGACTTGAGTGTTATTGTCACCGCGCACAATTGCGCCCAGTATCTGACATCATGCTTAGACTCTATAAAAGTTGCCTTAGGGGAAAAATTTTCTCAGTGCGAAATCGTGCTCATAAACGACTCGTCCACTGATGCTACGCCTGCTATTTTTCAGGCGTTTGCTGCGGGTCAAAACAACGTCGTCTGCTTCGACGTTGCCTTTAAAAACATTGGGACAGTCAGAAACTTCGGTGTATCACAGGCTCGCGGAGAGTACATCACCATGGTTGACGGTGACGACCAGCTACAGCCTGAATCTCTGATTGAAATCATTGAGTTTTTGAACCACCATGAGCCTGACATGCTGATTACCAAACTGATGGAAATCAGAGGGGATATTATTCCTCCTAGCCTGCCACTGCTTGCAAAATCTATTACTACCACTACTGCCATCAAAAAGTATTTAATTCATCAAGAATTTCAGGCGCACTTTATTGGTAAGTTTATTAAACGTAGCGTTTTATTACGCTGCAAATTCCCTAATTATATATGTTATGAAGACTCATTTGTTTTCCCTGAGCTATTAAAGAGCTGCAAGAAAATCTATATTTCACCAACCGGTCCGTACATGTATTTCAAACATGGTAATACTTTATCCAGTGACATTGATGAAGAAAAAATTAAACTCTGCAAGCAGGGCCTGGACCAAATGTCTTTGGTTCTAAAAGAGGAATACAAATTTCTTCAGGTTTGCCACTGGATAGAATTTATTAACCGCAACCATCTGACCATCTCAAAATGGAAAGACCGCAACTCGATCAAACAAAATATTGAGGATGTTGATACTCTGCCATTTTTATTACATCCTGCTATCCGGATAAGCTATAAACGCAAGCTGATAAAAGTGAAAAAGCTCATTCGCTCATGGTAACTCTTGGCGCACAGCCTGAAAAATATTGAGATGTAATCTAACAAAATCAATACATTGAAAGTAAAGTGCTCAGACCCTCCTGGGCAGTAGCATTATCTCATCTCCCCTTCATCACCGCCTGATTTCGCATTAAAGCTTTAAACGTCTATCCTCAAAACCATCAAACCTGAACAGCGCCTTTATTGTTGCTGGCAGTATGTTAAAGCTTTTACCCTTCTATAAGCCACATCCATACACTCGCCTGACTGAGCCCTTCATAAATCACCCCCTATACGTTATGCATATAATGCGGCTCGCATTTTTTGCATAAAAACTGACAACATTATTACCCCTAAAATGTGACTTTCATCGTAGATGAAGATCGCATTCTTCACTAAAAATCCATAATTAAAAACCCGCATTACGCGGGTTTTTAGTTGCCTTTAGTATCCTGCAAATAATTAGGCTGAAAGTGTCGCACCGCCGTCGATAACAATATCTTGCATCGTGATATGACCCGCGCGGTCGGATGCCATAAATAATACAGCATCGGCCACGTCCTGAGGTTTGCCAATCTTGCCTAACGGAATGCCCAACTTAAATTGCTCGGGGAAGCCAGCGATAGTTTTCTGCTCACCCGTGGCATTGGTCCACATACCACGCTGCATCGGCGTGTCGGTTGAACCAGGTGAAACAAGATTACAGCGAACGCCGTAGGGTGCCATTTCCAGCCCAACGCTCAGGCACAGGCTGCGCAATGCCGCCTTGGAGGCGCAGTAGGCCGACATACCAATGCGCGGAACGTGAGCAGCATTAGACGCAATGCTGACAATAGCGCCGCGTTTCTGACGACGGAAAACCGGCAGCGTATAGCGGAACATGTTAAAAGCCCCGCCGGCGTTTACGGCCAGACAATCGTGCCAGTCATCGTCACTGAGCTCGTCGGTGGCGCCCATGCGTAAAATGCCCGCGCCGTTGACCAACACGTCCAGTTCATCGCATTCACTGAGCAGTCGCTGGCACACTTCGCGTACAGCCTTAGGGTCAGTAATATCAAGTAGTTCGGTGCGAAACGGGTAATCGCCGTCGCTGAAGTGTTTGTCGAAACCCACGACCTCGGCACCGGCCTTAACAAAGGCCAATGCGGTGGTGTAGCCTATTCCCTGTGCCGCGCCGGTCACCCAGACGCGTTTTTGCGAAAATTCCTGCGTGCTGTCCATTACGCTTTCTCTCCTGACAACAGCGTCCACCAGCCGTTAAGAGTTGGTGTTTTTGCCAGCGCCACAAAGTCGATATCTTCACGAATTTTACGCCAGCGCGTTGCCAGCGCCATGATACGTACGGAGTCCAGCCCGTAATCAATCAGGTTGTCGTCGTTATCGAGATCAGCGGCGTCTTCATCCAGCAATTGCAGAATTTCGTTACGCAGCTGCTCTTTGTTGGCATAGCCAGGCTTAGCCGCTTCCTTGATGAGATCGGCGGTCATCACCACGCGACCACAGCGACCAGCGGTATAACGCAGTGCCATCAAATGTTCATCGCGCGAGAAATCCGCCAAGCCGTCGGCCACCATGAAAGGCTGGATATTACGCATGAACCCGTCAATCGCCGTGGTTAAGCAGCCGATGTGCGCATAGACCCCGCAAATGATCAGCTGATCGCGACCGGTTTCCTGCAAAATATCCTGCAGCGGCGAACGATGAAACGCACTGTAGCGCCACTTCACCAGCACCTGATCGTCTTCGTCCGGTGCTAGCGCAGCAACCACTGCCTGCTGCTCAGGATGCTTATTTAGCCCAGGTCCCCACATGTCGTTAAGCAACGCGCGGTCTTCATCGCTCTGATTATTGGGCTGAGCGGTATAAAACACCGGAATACCCTGCGCCTTGCAGTAGCGACGAAGATTAGCAATGTTCTCAACCACTTGCTTAACCAGCGGGCTGTCTTCTCCCCAGAAGTTTAAAAAATACTGCTGCATGTCATGGATAAGTAACGCCGCGCGCGAGGGTTCCAGTTCCCATTTCACCTTGTTGGTGGGCAGTTCAGCCACGCTAGGCAAGGCATAAGATTCGAGTTTTGGAATAGCCATCGTTTATTCTCCAGAGGATTGGGTAGGCAACTGCGCGTCAAAAGTTTGGCGCAAAAGTTTTTTATCGATTTTACCGACCGGCGTCAGCGGCAGTCGGTCGACACGGATAAAGCGGTCGGGCAGCTTGAATTCAGCAATGCCCTGCTCGCGCAGGTGGCGGCGGAGGGCCACTGATTTCAGCTCAATATTTGAGATAATAAAGGCACAGCTTTTCTCGCCCATCAGCTCGTCGGGCATCGACACCAGGGCCGCATTGACGATTTCTGGATGGCGCAGCAGCAGGTTTTCAATCTCTTCGGCGGCAATTTTCTCGCCACCGCGATTGATCTGATCCTTAAGACGGCCTTCTACTTTTACATAGCCGTCTTCAGTCAGTGAGATAAGGTCACCGGAGCAGTAGAAGCCGTTTTCATCAAAGGCTTCGGCGTTGTGCTCGGGGCTTTGATAATAGCCGCGAAAAGTATAAGGGCCACGCGTCATCAGGCGCCCGACTTCACCGGCGGGCAGCGCATTACCCTGTTCATCCGCAACCCAGAGTTCGTCACCCGGTGACATCGGATAGCCCTGAGTGGTCAAAATATGCGACTCGTCATCGTCCAAACGCGTGTAGTTCACTAATCCTTCGGCCATGCCGAACACCTGCTGCAGCCGACAACCGATTTCATTTTGAATACGCACGGCCAGCGTTTCCCCCAGCTTGGCACCGCCAACCTGCAACAGCGTCAAGCTGGTCAGCGCCTGGTTGCTGCCCCATTCTTCAATCGCTTGCAGCCAGAGCGTGACCGCCGGAGGAACCAGCGCGGTGACGTTAATTTTATGTTGTTCAATCAGTTTGAAGCAGACCGTTGCACTCGGGTCAGCTGCCAGCACCATTTGCCCAGCGCCGTAAAACACGCCGAGTGCGCCCGGAGAACTCATCGGGTAGTTGTGCGCTATCGGCAGCGCGCATAAATAACGCGTTTCACTGTCAAAATGGCAAACCTCCACGCTGGCACGAATGCTGTAATAATAGTCGTTGTGGGTGCGAGGAATAAGCTTTGGCGTACCGGTGCTTCCGCCCGAAAGCTGGAAGAAGGCGACCTGATCCGCGGCAGTTGGCGACGCCGTAAATTCTTGCTGGGGTTCAGCTATCCACGCCGCCAGCGACTGCTCGGCGCGTTCGGCATTGCGCAGCGCAACCTGACGCAGCGAGGTGTGCTGAGCCAAAAAAGCATCAAGAAAAGTATCGTCGCCAAACAGTACGTGGTCGCGGTCGGCAATCAGCAGCGCAGGATTGATTTGGCTGGCATACGACTGTAGCTCGGTGCGTTGATGGCTGAACAACGCATTAACCGGCACCACGCCAATTTTCAACAGCGCAAAAAACACCACGTAGAATTCGTTAACGTTACCCAGCTGCACCAGGGCGGTATCGCCTGCAACCAGGCCTCGGCGACGCAGCGCGCCCGCCAGACTGTCCGACTGCTGGTTAAGCTCGCGATAACTCAGACTGCCTGTCGCATCAATCATCGCGACATGGTCATTGTTGGCCTGACGGGTAAGAATGTCGGTCAGCGGCTCATCTATCCAATAACCGCGCTCGCGGTACAGTCGTGCAAAATTCTCCGGCCAGGCGGTAAAGGTTATGCTCATATTCTTATTCTCAGACTTAGTTCAAACCAAATGCGCGAAGCATGGTATTCAGTTTTACGCCAGTTTCGCGCCACTCAGATTCAGGAGAGGAGTCAGGAACGATGCCTGCTCCAGCAAACAGCCGCACCTGATCGCCGTTAACGGTGCCACAGCGGATCGTAACCACCCATTCACCATTACCACGATCGTCACACCAGCCGACGATCCCGCCAAACAGGCCTCGATCGAAAGGTTCGAGTTGCTCGATCAAATCACGGGCAATTCGCGTCGGTGACCCGCAAAGCGCCGGCGTCGGATGCAGAAGACAGGCCAGCGACAGGGCATTTTCCTGCGGATCCAGCACGTCGCCATCAATCGGGGTAGACAAGTGCCACAGGGTCGGCGTGCTCAAAAGCTCTGGCGTGGCGGGGATGTGTAAATGACGACTGCGGCACGCCAATACCCGGCGCATGCCTTCGGTCACTATCTGGTGTTCATACAAATCCTTGCCCGAATCGAGTAAAACGCGACTCACTTCGGCGTCCTGCTGTGGGCAGCTTTCGCGACGGGCAGAACCGGCAAGTGGATTAGAGTAAAACTTATTGCCATTTTTACGCAGCAGCAGCTCTGGGCTGGCACCGATAAGCGCCCCCTGCTCCAGCGGAACGTGAAAGTGATAGCCGTTAGGGTTTTGGACAATGACGCGGTTCAACAGCGCCGGACGTTCTACCGCACCGCGCGTTTTAATCTCCAGCAGACGCGATAGTACGGCTTTATCTAACTTACCGTCGTTCATCGCCTGCACCGCATCGGTAACCATCTGCATAAACTGCTGCTGTTCAGGCAACTCCGTTTTACTTAGCACGGCCGGTAGCTCGCTTTCCTGGGCCTGAACTGCGGACATTACCGCGCTGCGCTCAATCCAGTGCGTCTTTTTTGGCACAAATAGAGCCGAAGGTTGGCGTTTATCAAAAGGTATTGCCCCGCAAAGTACGGGATGTTTGATTCCCGCTGCGCGAGCATCGGAAAATGCAGCCTGCACCGCCTGTTGAAATTTACCGTTAATCGCATCGCCATCGACGGCAGGCTCACGGACGTTGGTCAAGCAACCTTCCGTGCTCAGGCTTTTGAAAGGCGATGTAAAGAAAAAACCCGAGGTAGGGGAAAGGTCGGCAAAATTGATGTTTTCGGCCTCGCGCTGTTTACCGGCTAAATCGCGCTCTTTCATCACAGTATCCATCTGTACACTCCCACGCAGTGTATTCACACAAAAAGTAATGATAATTTGCATGATAATTATTATCATTTGTATTTGATCGCGTTTAAAGTACGTGATGAGTGTAACAGTGTCAATGAAACGGAATTTTGCCCCGGAGCAATTCGCTGGCATTCTTACTGGATTTCCCCAAATGAAACCGGCAGTTATTCACAATTAAGGTCTTAAAATGAAGTTAACAACGTTGCGCCCTTTGGCCGCTATTTTAGGAATATTCACCCTTCTGACGGTTTCGGCCCATGCAGCCGAAGGTTGGCCAAGAGAGATTAAAACCTCGCACGGGGTGATAACTCTGCAACATCCTCCTCAGCGTATTGTTTCCACCAGCGTCACCGTCACCGGCACACTGCTGGCTATTAATGCGCCTGTGATTGCCAGCGGTGCCACCAGCCCCAATACCCGCATCTCGGACGACCAGGGTTTCTTTCGTCAGTGGAGCAGCATCGCCAAACAACGTGCGGTAAAACGCCTTTATATCGGTGAACCCAACGCCGAGGCGATTGCCGGTGAAGCGCCTGATTTAATTATTATTGCCGCCACCGGCGGAGATTCTGCGCTAAAAGTTTACGACCAGCTTTCCGCGCTCGCGCCGGTGATGGTGGTGAATTACGATGACAAAAGTTGGCAGGAACTGGCAGTAGAATTGGGTGAAGCGACCGGTAAAGAAGCCGATGCGGCTAAAACCGTCGCCAGCTTTGACGCACGCGAGAAAGCCCTAAAGCAAAGTATTCATTTACCTGCGCAGCCAGTCTCGGCTTTGGTTTATCGTCCCGACGGCAAAGCCGCCAACCTGTGGACACCGGCCTCCCCGCAGGGGCAAATGCTGGAACAGCTGGGCTTTACGCTGGCACAACCTCCGGCCAATGTCGCCAGCGGTCAAACGCAGGGCATTCGCAAGGACATTATTCAGTTGGCGGGTGAAAACATGGCGATGGGCTTAAACGGCAAATCGCTGCTGCTGTTTGCCGGTGATCAAACTGATGCTAAGCGTCTGGAAAGCAATGTGTTCCTGAGCCACCTGCCTGCGGTACAAAACAAGCAGGTGTTTGCCTTAGGCAACGACACCTTCCGACTGGATTACTACAGCGCCAGCAATCTGCTGACGCAGCTGGAAACGCAGTTTAGCGGCCATTAATCCGCTTGGTGGGTTGGGGAACAGAGTGTGTTTGAGATTGAAACGACCAAGTAAACTATGCTCCCCACCCACTCATCATACCGGGTACGACAGGAATTCGTAATGTCTGCCCCACGGGTAATGGCCCTTCAAGAGATGCAAGTAAATCTCTGTTGGCGTTGAACAGTTCAACATATCGGTCTTCTCTATTGGCCCCATAGGCTTTTTTGGCAATATCTTTGAAGGTATCCCCCTCCTCAATAGTATAGGACACATAGTTTAGTGTACTATCTCTGGGAGCAATTGGCGCATTCGCTGTTACTGATTGCCTATCTATGTGAGCAATTGCCGCATTCGCTGCTGCTAATTGCCTCTCTTTGGACGCCGTTGCCAACAAATTATATACTGCTTTTGAGACTCCCCCCAAAAATCTCACTAATAAGTTGACAGCAGCGGGTGGCACGTTTAACTTTAAAAAGGCGGCGACAGTCTGAGTGTCTTTCGCAACAAAGTTAAATTTCATGCTAAATAACTTATCAACAAATTTTGAGAGGGTTATTAATTTATCATTAGGATTATCCAAGATTTTATCAGCTGTATGTCTTACTTCCTTGGCTAATGATAAACCCCTTGGAATAATCGGTCGTGTGGCTAAAATACCTGCCAATAAATGCGTTGACAATGCCGTCAAACCGTCTCTAAGATGAGCTATAGTTTTCGCTCTATCATCTTCAGCCAAGGCTTTTAATGTAGAAGGTACTGCATTACATAAACCGAGCCCTATATTGGCAGAGATACTCATTCCAGTAAATGGAGCCCAGAAAGGTAAAAGTTTAAGTAAAACTTCAATGCCCCCCGCCAACGCGAATAATGTTGATTCTCCACGCGACACGATAAGTCTATCAAAATCATCTTCGAAATTGTCAACGACGACTTTAGCTAAAATATCCTGAACACGCCCTTTTTCACCTAAGGAAAATGGCGATGTCACTCCGGTGAAAAACATCTTCAACAGATTATATTTACCTTCAAGAGACGCAAATGATGCGGGGACTTTATTCTGTTGACTCTTAGGCAATCCAGCATTCATCTCTATTAACAGTTCAGTCTGGCCCGCGAGATTGTTTTCAGCATCCTTTAATTTAACAGGCACAAAACTGCTGCTGGTACCATGAATCATTCTTCCAACCAAGAATAGATTCGAGACAGGATACCCCTTGAATTTTATCTGCTGAACATCATTGAGATCTTCTGAGCTGACCTTATCGAAATTAGTGTGCGTGGCCATATTCATTTGATTATGGATGTAAGCGTTCGTTTCGGCAGATGCTCGGATCGAATCTTTTATTGAATTAAGAGCAGTGGCTGAGGAAACTGTACGTTTCATTTTCATGTTGACATAAGTTTGTAAGCTGTCATCTGTAAAGGTCGTACTTATGCCGTTATTTTTAAACTCAGCAGGCCATTCTATTTTATAACTCTGGTTATTGTGTGCTCTATTAGATCCAATTAGTGGTGTCAGTTTTCTCAATAATTCACCCGTCGCTATCTCAAGGGGCGTTACTCTTATAAAAGTATTTTTAGTCCCTGTTAGTAGTCCCCCCTTGTTGATATTGAAGACACTCACTTTAACCTTAGTGTCCTGAATTTTCTTAAATACATCCCCAGACATACCGCTACGCTTACATTTATAGGCAAGTATCTCCGTAAAATAATCCAAGACGGGTTTATTGGGCTCCATATTTACATTTGCGTCAAGCAAAGGGTACAAATTGCTCAACGAATCGTTTGGGGCGATCGGGCCTATTATACGCCCGCCCTGAACAGCATCAGGTAGAAGTGCCAATAGCGCCGCGGCTGCACCCGCCACCGGACCTGCGATAGCCGTTACCGCCATACCCGCCAACAAACTGTTAGCGGCGGCATTTAATGGTCCAGCAGCAACTGGCATATCTGCCGCTTTTTTTGACGCGTTTTTGTCTGGCATTTCATAGCGAGATTGTCTTTGTTCGCCGATCTTGGCGTCGCGTTTTAAAGTGGGTGGCGTCTCTGGAACCGTAGTAATCGCTGAGACCGAGTTAAGCGTATGAAACAACCACAGCGCCTTCTCCGGCAGCGTCAATTTATCAAGCGCGCGTCCCTGTTCCTGAGGCTGACGAAAAGCTCTTTCCGGCTCGAGATGCGACATAGGATTATGAGGGATATCGTCTTTGAGCAGTGCGCTCTGACACCTACCCGGCAGCGCTGCAAGTAATCCCTGAAGCATACTCAGTAAAACTTCCGTTTCATTTCGAGTCGGTTGGCTTGCGCCAGTTCCGCGTTGAGCGGCAACCACAAGTTGCAGAAACTGCCTGCGGTCGATTACCCCACCCTGCTTTGAGCCTTCATCTTTACTGAAGTGACTATCAATATGCTTTCTCAGGTTTTGAAAGCTGACCTTTCCTGGATTGTCCTTCACGCTGGAGCTTTTATCAGCCTTGTCGCCAGAATCCATTCTATTGCTTAACAATGGGACCAGTTTCAATACTTTTTCACAGCAGGCAAAGTCCCATTTTTTATTGTCCAATTTATCCGATAACCCATGGATCCCTTGTTCAAGGTCTTTGAAGCTTTTCTCATATTGGTCAGCAAGTTTGAATGTCTGCTCTGAAATAGCCTGAGTGAACTCCTGCACTTTTTGGGGGGTTACCAGCAAATCGAGTTCGTGATCCTGCAGATCGCTGACATCGTGTCCTTCACACTGTGCAATGACGAATTTGATAAACGTATCTTTTTCACAGGCAGTTTTCTCTAGCCAAGAGAAGTCTAAAGAGGCCGCACTGCTCGTACCCAGCTGCTCTTTATCCGTATCCCGAACGACTTGCAGGAAAAGCGCACGCGTGCCCTGATTCCATTCTGGGCTTTGTAAACTTTCCAACTGATCGAGCACCCGGCCGTGTTCGGCATAATTAAGGCCAGAGCCCTCATCAAAGCTCTCGATGCCTGGGCTATTAAAGCTACAATACCCTGATGCCGAAGGATTATTGTTAATTGGGTTATTGATGTGCATTTCATTCCTTGAATACATTGGGCAGAAGTCCCAGGAATGAAAAATATGCAGTGAAAATTTTTTCCTCCCAGGCCTGATAGAACCCCTAGCGTAAAACTAATAACGCCGCCACATTATCGGTTTTAGTGACTTCCTATTGGATTTAGACAAATTCACGAAAAGTAGGCAGGAGAGAAGAAGTGGAAACTCAAAGCAAGCGCCAACCTAAGCTGGCGCAGTGAAACACGTTCAAGCGCGGCTTAACGCTCCTTTACTGTCTTGATGGGTTGTGAGGCCGACTCTACTTCGCCGTTACCTACCTGTCGTAGCGCCCCGAGGGAAAAGGCCAGCACCACGCCCACGATGGCAGCGCCCAGACCAAAACTCGCCGAGCTAGTGACAGGCAGCATCACCGACCCCATCGCGCCCAGCAGTAATGCTCCCAACGCATCGCCCGTCACGTTTTGCGCGGTCCACAGCCCGTTGACTCGGCCTAAATAGGCGTCCGGCGTCAGACGCTGAATTAGCCCGTACTGCAACAGTGAGTTAATGGCGCTGAGATAGCCAAAAATCGCCAAACACAACAGCGCCATGCCATACCACGGCATCAGACTAAATAGCCCGACGGCAATGAAGGCGAAGAGGGCGGTCATCAGCATCATCCTGCCGGGCCGAGCTACGCCCGCTACCCGGCCGCTGGTGAATGCGCCCATTGCCGCGCCGAGGGGAACCGCCGCATACATCAAACCGAGCCTGGAGGCATCTACCTGCCAAACGCCCGCCAGCGCCGGATAGAGCACACGCACGGCGCTGGCCATGGTGAGCAAGGCACCTATCAGCGCGACCATACCGATGATTTTATTTTCAAATAAAAAGCGGAATCCGCTGACCAAGGCGCGCAGCGGATGCTCACGAGGCTGCGGCGGCGGTGATAGTTGCGGTAAACGCAGCAATGGCACCAACGTCAGTAACGTCCCCAGCGCCGCCAGTGCGTAATTCCACACTACGCCGCCGCTGGCAATGATTATCCCCCCAACCGCAGGAGAAAGAATCGAACCAAAGCGCACGGTCAGCATGCTTAACGCACCGGCCTGAACCAGATTTTCACGCCCGACCAAGGTGGGCGTTGCAGCCAGCAGCGCCGTCACGCCCACCGCGCCAAAAAAACCGTCCCATACGGACAAGAAATAGATAACCGTGAGCGACGGCGACGGCAGCGCCGCATTAATGCACAGGCCAATAAAGCCCAGACCGCAGGTTGAGCGCGCAAACAGGATAAGCCGGCGGCGCTCGTAGCGGTCGGCCATCACGCCGCCCATGATCAATCCAACAAACATACCGCTTGCAGCCAGTGTCACTGCCAGCCCCACCAGCAGGGGGGAGCCTGTCAGTGCCTGAATTTGTACCGGCAGTGCAATACCCAACAGCCCAAGTGCCAAAATCGAGATAAAGCGGGCAAAAAACACCGAGCGAAAGGCCGGGTGGGTTTTGAGTAAACTAAAGTTAAGTAAAATCGAGGGTTTATCCATTACAAAATAAGATCCAAAAGTCACTGGGGTGTCGGCCAGACGGCCGGCGGTGGAAAGCTGCAGTGGTTACTGCAACCTTTCAATGAGTCATGCTACCATATACAAATACAAGCGATAACGATAATAAATATCATTACCATTACTTAATGAGTTAGCTTCGATGGACCGTTTCGATTGACTGTATCGATGAGAAAGGCTGCTATGTCTCGGCTTATGATGTCTACTGCCCTCCCGCCCGTTCCACGCCAACTGAGTGGAATGCTGCTCGCCATATTGCTGCTACTGGTTATGGTGGCGCTCAGCCTTTCAGTGGGTGAAAAATCAATCCCGCTCGACAAGGTGATACAGGCGTTAAAGGGCCAATGCTCCAGCGCCGACTGCGTGATTATTCTTGATGCTCGCCTACCCCGTACGCTGGCCGGCATTCTTGCGGGCGTGGCGCTTGGCCTGTCGGGCGCGCTGATGCAGATTTTGACCCGCAACCCGCTGGCCGACCCCGGCATTCTTGGCGTCAACGCCGGTGCAGGTTTTGCAGTCGTTGTCGGTATCGCCTTTTTTGGTGCGACACACATCGAACAATTTTTGTGGTACGCCTTTGGCGGTGCGCTGGTGGCGACCCTGCTGGTGGCGATAATCGGCGCACTGGGGCGGGGAAGGATCAACCCCATTCGCCTGACGCTGGCCGGTGTGGCGCTGGGTGCCGTGCTTGAAGGCATGTCTTCGGGTATCGCTTTGCTTAATCCCCAGGCTTTAGATCAATTGCGCTTCTGGCAAGCAGGTTCACTGGATATTCGCAGCATGTCGGTGATTCGCACCGTGGCGTTACCGATAATTTTTGCC
The DNA here is from genome assembly GCF_009208105.1 of Rouxiella sp. S1S-2. Classification (NCBI taxonomy): domain Bacteria; kingdom Pseudomonadati; phylum Pseudomonadota; class Gammaproteobacteria; order Enterobacterales; family Yersiniaceae; genus Rouxiella; species Rouxiella sp. S1S-2. Next base: position 668,753 of record NZ_WFKL01000001.1, on the reverse strand, counting down.
AGCGTGTTAACCCTTTTCATGGGCCGAGCGCTGAACAATTTGACCATGGGCAGCGAACTGGCTACCGCACTGGGTACCCGGATTGCCCTGACGCAGCTCTGCGGGTTGCTGGCGATTACGCTGCTGTGCGGCAGCGCCACGGCGGCGGTGGGTCCGATTGGTTTTGTGGGATTGATGATGCCGCACATCGCACGACGCCTTTCTCGATCCAATCCACGCTGGATGCTGCCTTGGACGCTGGTACTCACCCCTTCGCTGCTGCTGGCCGCCGACCTGATTGGCCGCCTGCTGGTGGTGGGTGAAATGCGGGTTTCGGTGGTCACTGCCATTATCGGTGCGCCGGTATTGATTTGGCTGGTTCGCCGTCATCGGGGGCTGAGTCGAGGATGAGCAGCAATCATACTGCCGGTCAGTTGTGCGCGAGCACTAAAAAATCTCGCAGGCTGCGACCCATGTTGACTGCGGCAGGACTGCTGCTGTGCTGTGCCGCGCTGGCGGTTTATGCACTCGGTAGCGGCACGCTTGCTCTCAGCGCGCATCAGGTGATTGACGCCCTGCGCGGTGAAGGTCCAAAAAATCTCTCGGTCATCGTGACCCAGTGGCGTTTGCCACGCGTGGCGATAGCGCTGATTGTGGGCGCAGCGCTGGGAATAAGCGGCGCTATTTTTCAATCTTTAATGCGCAATCCGTTGGGCAGCCCCGACGTGATTGGTTTTAATACCGGTGCCTACAGCGGCGTGCTGGTGGTGATTGTGCTGTTTAACGGCAGCATTAATCAGATAACCGCCGGGGCGATGGCCGGAGGGATTATCACCGGTCTGCTGGTTTACTGGCTGGCGTGGCGCAGAGGGGTTGAGACATTCAGGCTGATTATTGTCGGCATCGCCGTTCGTGCTCTGCTGATTGGCTTTAATACCTGGTTAATTATTAATGCCTCCCTCGAGTCAGCGCTGACTGCCGGACTGTGGAGCGCTGGTTCACTGAACGGCATGACCTGGCTTAAAAGCCTGCCGGCTGTCGGCGTTATCGTGCTCGCCATGCTGCTGGCGCAGGGGATGTGCAAAAGAATGCGCCTGCTCGAAATGGGCGATGACACCGCCAACGCACTGGGCGTACCGGTTGAGCGCTCGCGCCTGCTGCTGCTGCTCAGCGGCGTGTCGCTTACCGCTGCCGCTACCGCCATTGCGGGTCCGATATCGTTTATCGCGCTGGTTGCACCACAAATTTCCCGCCGCCTGTGTGCCAATCAAACTCAGCCGCTATTCTTGGCGGCATTAACCGGCGCTCTGCTGCTGTTGGTCGCCGACGTGGTGGCCCAACGCGTGTTCCTGCCTTATCAATTACCCGTTGGGGTGCTGACGGTCAGTATTGGTGGCATCTATCTGATTGGGTTATTAATTCGAGAGTCCAGACGCTAATGAACACTGAACCGTTTTCCCCGTTACGGGCCGAGAATCTCACCCTTGGCTATGAAAAAAAGGTGGTGGCGAGCGACCTGTCAGTGTCGATCCCCGAAGGCAAGCTGACGGTGATTATTGGTCCCAACGCCTGCGGAAAATCCACCCTGCTGCGCACCCTCAGTCGCCTGATGCAACCGCAGGCGGGCGCGGTGTGGCTAAATGGCAAAGCCATCAGTGAGGTGCCGACCAAAGAGGTGGCCAAACAGCTTGGCTTGTTGCCGCAAAGCTCGACTGCGCCTGGGGATATTAGCGTCGCCGACCTCGTGGCGCGCGGGCGTTATCCGCATCAAACGCTGTTCAGCCGCTGGCGCAGCGAAGACACGCAGGCCGTGGACGATGCCATGCGGGCAACGGGTGTTTTCGAGCTGGCAGACAGTCTGGTCGATACGCTTTCCGGTGGGCAGCGTCAGCGCGTGTGGATAGCCATGGTGCTGGCGCAGCAAACGCCGTTGCTGCTGCTTGATGAGCCAACAACCTGGCTGGATATCGCCCATCAGATTGATTTGATGGAATTAATGTGCCGGTTAAATAAACAGAATGACCGCACGTTAGTGGTGGTTCTGCACGACCTTAACCACGCCTGCCGCTATGCAGGCCATCTGATTGCTATGAAAGACGGTAAAATTCTGGCTCAGGGTGCACCGGCGGATATTGTGACGTCTGAGCTTATTGAACAGGTGTTTGGCCTACGTTGTCACATCATTGACTGCCCAATTTCCCATACCCCGCTTATTATTCCCCTGGGGCATCGGGACTCATAAAGGCATTGTTATTGCCATATTATAAAGAGATTCTTAACTTTATTAATATGCAGATTTTTCTTATTAGAGAATAGGGCATTCGGTATCTGCTGGTGGCTTATCTCAATGTAATCATATTTAGATTAATGTAAAGTTATGTGAATGGATATTTAGTTGACATAACTTTAACGAGGATTATTTAAATGAAACTTAAAACCTTGGCATTGATCATTTCGGCCTTTTTTATCAGTAATAGCTACGCCGTACAACATATTAACAGCGAGCAATATCAGAAACTTTTACCTAAAGATGAAAGTGGACAAGTTAATTATGATCTGAAATTAGCGGATAAAATTGATGTTCAGTATCACTGCGACCTTAAAAGTGAAAACGGTGAGTTAGTCCTTGACCGAAATAATTGTGAAAAAACCCCATTCAATATTGATTGGAAGAAAAACTATCCTGATACTGTTAAATTAAACTTATACAAAGACCCAAGTAATAAAACGATTGAAGAACATAAATTGTGGGCCATGGCTTTTGCACAGGCATATGTTAGCAGCATGGTAGAAATGCAGTATGGCTTAAATAAAAAAGACGGTACTTTTGACTTATCACAGCCTTTTGGAACGGGCGAATCGTTTGGCGAGTACTTTGCGCGTAACTTAGGGCCTAACTATTATCTTTCTAAAGGATTACAAGAGAGCTCTTTAGGTAAAGATATTCCTGAGTTACAGGACGACGGCGTTTTGCAGGTTGAATATAAAATAGGTACAGATCTTAGCGCTTGGGGCGGTCTAAAAGGCTCAGGTGAGGGTGGTTTCCCATTAGTGTTTACAAAATTGGACCCTCTAAAGGTTCTTCACTCTAAACACGGCGTAGCGCGTAATATCGTGGGTTCAGCACTGACCAGCAGCTATTACAACGGGATGGCGTTGGGGATTACCAGCGGTTCTATCAAAGCCTACGACCAGGCGACCGCAGACTCGTTAAGCATCAACAAGATGAATAAGTTTTTGCAACAGGCTAAAAGCAGAGATGGTTTAGCTATTGTGATGAGCTTTATGTATAACCGTGGCGCGTATGCGGCCAGAGATCAGGTACTTAAAAATAACGAAGTATTTGAACATTGCGCAAGCGTGGTTGATAAGTTGGCGAGCGACGTTACCTGCTTTAATCAGGCAAATGACCCAGGCTCAAGATATATGCGTCAAATTCCAGACGTCAATCATACACTTTTGGCAGCCGCTGCTGATGAGTCCACCAGTTATGATGTAGAATTGACCCGCGATGATATTTCGAACTATCTTGATCTAATTCAACGCTATGGTTTCTACAGCAAAGAAGATATTGATAAAGCAAAAGCGCCAGTATTAGCCAAGTTTGATCAAATTGCTGCCAAGCAGGTTATTTCTTATCGTCACGATTTTGGTAAAATACTGGAAGTGATGATGGTGAATTTACCGATTGCTGAATTTGCAGAAAAAGCACCTATTGATATGAGTAAAAAATCAACGTTAACTAACGTCGGGAAAATGGTATTTCTTAGCGTAACGGGCGTCGACAATTACTACAGCTGGCTAAATCCTGGACAAACTGTTCCTGTCGATGCAAACAGCAAAATTACCCAATTATATCTCGCGGGTGGAAAAGCCACTGATATTGCCTGTGCAGGCGTGGTTCAGTCGGAGCTTGCCGCAGCAACAGCCGAAAAGCCTGTTCATTTGTCGTTAAGTTTGTCTGGTGGCCAGTGCCAGGTTGATAGCAACTACGTCAAACCTGATGATAAAGTTCAGCCAGTCAAAGATCTCAAAAAATGCAGCAGCTATCCCGAATGGAACGCCGACAGTGATTATAACCCACCTGCAAAAGTCGTTTTAAATAAAACCATTTATAATCTGAAATGGGGCACTGTACACGATCAAAATAATCCTTCCGCCAATGATTGGAAAGGCGGCATGTGGGAAAACAAAGGGACTTGTAACTAATCAGTGCTAAGTGACTGAAGTATGAAAAATGCCGTGATATATATCGCGGCATTTTTTTTATACCCATCAGCGTCTTTTTCTTTCTAACTACGCATAATTTTATAAAGCGCGTAATATTCGGTTAAGCATCGGCCCCAATATTTTAAACGACACCGGTGAAACGATATCAACGTGCGCACAGTCCAATTCGTGAACCTGAAGAGAATCCACATAATGTGACCAGGTCTGCTGCACGTCCATTCCCTCCTGCAGGGTGCGGCGTGCAACAAACAGCGTGGCTTCGCCGTTAAAACGTGCAGTGTGGGTGGCCGACAACAGCCGCACCGAATCGGCATAGTTGGCTTCGATTTTGTCGAACATCGAATTTTTGTCGCCCTCGTCTGTCGGGTCCAGCGCCCCTTCTGAAACCGCGATAAATTGCTGGCGTTCGCGCTGGATCTCTTTAAGCACGTTGTCGTCGAGCATCACGTCCCAGCTTTGCGTTTCTGGCGGATAGGTATCCAACAGCCCGAGGAACGCCACCTCCTCCCCTCTGGCCTGCAAACGGGCCGCAATGCCCTGCGCCAGGGTGCCGCCCAGCGAGTAACCGATAAAATGGTACGGCCCGTGGGGCTGAACGCTTAACACAGTTTGTAAATGTGCATCGCACACCTGACTCATATTTTGACTCGTGCACAGAGGTCCATCTGGATGCGGTGACTGAATGCCAACTACCGACCACTGCTGGTCAATGTAGCGCGGCAACACGCTGAACTGCCAAGAGAATCCTGAAGCAGGATGCAGGCAAAACAGCGTCGGCCCTGTGCCGCTGCGCAGCGGCAACAGTGCCTCAAACCCGCAGTTATCAGCCTCAGCCTGGCTTTGCTCCTCACCTAATAGCGCGGCCAGCTGTTCGATTTTAGAAGCCACCATAATTTGACCCACGCTGACCGGCCTGCCCAGCTCACGGCGCAGCTGCGCGGCTAAACGCATCGCCAGCAGCGAATGGCCACCGAGGGCAAAGAAATCGTCGTCAGCAAATACCGTCTCGCGAGATAACAGTTTGGAAACCGCCTGCGCTATCAGCGTTTCAAGGCCGGGTTCAGGCTCACGCCCCTGAGTTTGCTGCGCTGATTCAGGCTGTGGAAGGGCTTTGCGGTCCAGTTTGCCGTTAGCACTCAGCGGCAGCGTGGGCAGTTCGACCAATGCGACCGGCACCATGTGCGGCGGCAAAATTTCGGCCAGCGCGTTGCGCAGTGCCTCTAGACTGAGACGCACATCCTGCTGGGCGACCACATAACCCACCAGTTGGCGCGCATCGCCGCCGGTTGCGTCCTGCGCTGGCGTGCCCAACGTCATGGCATGCGCCACCGCCTGCGTGATGCCGGGCAAAGAGAGCAGCGCGTGATCAATATCGCTCAGCTCAATGCGCTGACCGCGAATCTTCAATTGAAAGTCACTGCGTCCGAGATATTCAACCGCCCCGCTCGGTAACCAGCGCGCCACATCACCGGTGCGATACATGCGGCCACCGTTACCCTGCGGGTCGGCAACAAAGCGGCTGGCGGTGAGGTCCGGCCGCCCCAGATAGCCCTGTGCCAACTGCACGCCGGTGAGATAAAGATCCCCAGCAATACCCGGCGGCACTGGCTGCAGTCGGGCATCGAGAATGTGCAGGCCGGTATTCCAAACCGGTAAACCGATCGGCACATTCGCGCCGCTGACGGCGGCCAGTGACTCCCCCCACGCCGGATGATAGCTGACGTCGACAGCCGCTTCGGTTGGCCCATAAAGATTGTGTAATGCCACGCCGGTGCGGCGCTGCCACAGGCGGCACAGCTCGGTGGGCAGCGCTTCACCGCTGCAAAATACCTGACGCAGCGAGGCACAGTGGCGCACCGCATCCGCTTCTTCCAGCGTACTGACAAACGCGGCCAGCATCGACGGCACAAAGTGCAGGGTCGTCACGCGATGGTGCGCAATTAGCTGCTGCAGCTGCTCGGGGTCACGATGGGCCTCCGGCGGTGCCATCACCAGTTTGGCGCCCACGATAAGCGGCCAGAAAAACTCCCACACCGAGACGTCGAAACTGCTCGGCGTTTTTTGCAAAACGACGTCATCACCGCCAATAGGATATTGGTTTTGCATCCACAGCAGGCGGTTAACAATGGCCTGATGCCCCACCACCACGCCTTTTGGCCGACCGGTCGACCCTGAGGTAAAGATGAGATAGGCCGGATGCTGAGGTGAGGGTCCCTTAAATACCTGAGGAAAATCTGATTTCAGGTTTAACAGGTCGTCATAAATCATCACGTTGCCTTGGCGGGCAAAGCGCGGTAGCTGGCCGTTATCAGTGATTATCAGACGCGGCGAGGCGTCTTCCAGCATCATTGCCAGACGGTCATCAGGATAGCTGGTGTCCATCGGTAAATAGGCCGCACCGGCCTCAACGATGGCCATTAGCGCCAGTGAAAGAAACACCGAACGCGGCAGCGCGACGGCCACGATATCGCCCGGTTTAACCCCTTGCGAAATCAGTCTTTGCGTCAGGGCAATAACCTGCTCGCGGGTCTCTCGATAGGTAAACTGGTGCCGTTCGTCAGCCAATGCTGGGGCGTCGGGCGTTTTCTCCGCCTGCTGCGCCAAAAGGCAGCTCAAGGTGCTCTCTTCGACCGGAAACGCGGTGTCATTCACCCGCTCAATCAACGTGCGATCGGCGTCAGTAAGCATATCGGCATCACCGGTCAGCAGCGCAGTATTGTCAGCAAACTGGCTTAGCAACAGCGGCAGGCGCTGTAAGTGTGCGGCAAGCTCATCGGGCTGATAGCGTTCGGCGTTTGCCAGTAAATCAACGGTCAACTGGCCGGACTCGTCAATATAAAGTGCTATCTCCAAATCGCGAACCGGACCGGAGGCAAGCTCGTGAGTCACCCCTTCCATCCCGTTGAAATCAAGACGGAAATCGAACATTTTAAAGTTAAACACGGTGCCATACAGCGGCTGAGAATCACCTACGCTGCCAATATCACGCGGGATCTGCTCGGCGTCGTAGCGTTGATGGCGGCGTGCCATTTTCAACTCTTGCGCAATGCTGCGGGCTACCTCGACCAAGGTCTGCTGCGGCGCCACGTTGAATCCTACCGGCAGCACGTTAATCACCGGACCGGTGGCACACAGCGCGGCCGAGCCCATACGGCGCATAAAGATAAATCCGGCACCCAATTCGGTTTGCCCGCTGAGCCGCGAAACCCACAGCGACACCAGCGCGAGCGCCATGTCGGACGGCGTCAGTTTATGCGCCTCGCCCGTTGCAGCAAGCCGAGAAAACTGCTGCGGGCTACAGGCCTGAGAAAGACGGAAAATATGCGTAGACGGCGTTTGTCCGACCAACGGCTGCGCACTGATGCTGGCGGCGGGCGGCAGCTGGCGGGCTTTTTTCAGCCAAAATTGGCGGTCGCGCTCGTAAAGCGCTGACTGCTGATACTGCTGATACTCCTCCACCACCTCGCGAAAAGGCACAAACGGCGAGGCTTCGGGCTGCTGCTGCTGGCACAGCGCGGTGTAGATCTGGGCGATTCGGCGGGCGATGGCGGTAAAGCTGAAGGCATCGACGATGGCATGGTGATAGCGCTGATACCAGAACCAGCGGTCCTTGGCTACGCGGATCACGATATGGCGAAACAGCGGCTGCCCGTCCGCCACGCGCAACTTGCCGTTAAGATCATCACGCATCAACGCCAGCGCGGCAGATGCCTGGCATTCGATCTTTTTCAGACCCTGCGCGGCGGCTTGCGACTGAGCGCTGTCGTAAAGATCGACCCACTCAACGGCGGGGATCTCTACCGCCCCGTCAACCCACTGCACCGGCACGCCGTCGTGTTCGTCAAAACGCATACGCAGCGTATCGGCCTCAGAAAGCCCCTGGCCTATGGCCTTGCACAAATTTTCGCGGTCAAGCTGACCGGTTAATTCAATATAGTGAGCAACCGCATAGGCATTGTCGTGGGGAGAAAGTTGGTCTGCAACCCAGATACCCGGCTGTGCGGCCACCAGCGGCATAACGTCGTGGCTGGCGGGCGAATGATTTTTAGATTGAAGCTTTGACGTTGCGTCCTGCACCTTAAGCACTCCTGCGAGTTAATTCGAGCCAGTTAATACAATCCGTGCGTGCTGCGGGGCCAAAAACCGCCTCCCATCCCTGAGGAATAGCGCTGAAATCCGGCCACAGGCTGTACTGATTTTCACTGTTTTTCAGCACCCACAGTGTCTGGGCCTCATCATCAAAAGGATTAAGCTTTTCCATTAGCGACTCCCGTCTGTTTAGTCACGATAAAGTCATCGGCCCACAGCGCCTCAAGCCCGTCGAGCAGCCCACCCCGCCAGCACAGCGCATCGTGTCCGCCTTCGACCACGCGGTAATGCACGCGATGCGGTGCGTTTTTAAAGGTGTCGAGCAGGTCATTGTTCACTTTGTGGATCAGCCCTTCGTGACGGCCCGCCTCCATAAATATCTTCAACGCACTCTGTTGCCCAAGCCCCTGCTCGATTTGTTTCGGCAGCCAGCAGGCGTCCTGCGGCGTTTCACCGAGCTGCAGCATGTCGCGACGCGGCCACCAGAAAGAACCCGACTGGGCGAGCACGCAGCCAAAACGCTGCGGCCAGTTCAGCGCCGCATACAGCGACGAAAGACCGCCAAAGCTTTGTCCAGCAACCACCGTTTTGGCCGGATCGGCAGAATAGGCTGCGCGCTTTTCAACTTCCGGCAGCAACTCTTCCTGTACCGCCAGCCAGAAATCAGAGTTACAGGTCAGCTCCTGTGCGCGGTGCTGACTGTCTATCACCTCGATAAGCACATAAACCGCCACCGGTAATTTGCCCTGCGCAGTTTGCTGCATCAGGGGTTCCCAAATCGGCATTTTTTGTGACCAAAACTGCCCGTCGAGTAAAATAGCCAGCGGGCGGGAAGACAGGCTCTCCCCCTCGCCGGTGGTGTAAATCCAGACATTGCGCTGGTTGCCCAATCGCTCGCTGCGCCACTGATAGCGCTGAATCTTGGCCGGAGGCGCAGGCATACACAGTCCGCTTGAGGTGTTATAGCTATCGAAATCTCGCCAGGCAGGCTGCGGCGGCGCATCGGGGAGGCTAAGGCCGGAAAGCGCATGGCCTTTTGCTCCGGGCCATGAGCGGGTTGGGTTCAGTAAATCGTGGCTCGCGTGAGAAAATATGCTGCGCCACCAGCTACGTACGGCAAACATTCGTCCGAAGGCGTCGTCGATTTCTGCGCTAAAAGGCCGGTCTTCAACGCTGGGAATAAAGCTGTAGCTGCCACGCCAGTCAGACTGGAGTTCGGTTTGCCAATACCAGACGTCAGTGCCGCTCAGCCTTTGCAGACTCTGTGGCGGGGAGGATTGATGATGGTCAGTCAGACAGTTGATGTTGATCCAGACCCGTTGATAAGAAGAGGTGAATTCGCTCCCCTGAGGATCGCGCCAGAAAAAGGTGACTTTGCAGCAGCCCTCTTGCGAAGACTCGACCCAGGGCGTTCCCCGGCGAGCCACCTCCAACCACCATCCGTTGCTTCCTGCATGCTTGCTGTTCAACAGCGTACTGCTCGCTGACATTGACAGCCGGTCTACACAATCTGGTTTCAAAACGCTTACTCTTTTTAAGGCGATAAAGAATATTCAATACTTAGAAGATGTTAACTTCTAACACCGTATGAACCCCATCTTAAACTTAAAAAGAATAGTATTGATAATTATTTTCATTTGCAATAGTGTGTAACCGCCCATCCACAGGGCTGGCTTTTCCATTAGCGGATAAGTACACACAACAGGCCATCCCGCTGTTTGCGTCTTCTTTCTACTGACAGTGTAGGGATGGGTTTCAGGGTAGAGACCAGCATGACTTTTAAACTTTCGCAATACTCTTTGGCTACAGTAATAGGGCTCGGATTAGGCACTTCTGCACTGTCGTTCTCCCTCAGCGCGGCAGAAACCCTATCCAAAGAAAACACAGACAAAGGCGACACTATTGTTGTCACCGCCGCCCAGCAAAACCTTCAGGCTCCGGGCGTTTCCACCATTACCTCCGCTGAAATTCAAAAACGACCGCCTGCGCGCGACATCAATGAACTGATCCGCACCATGCCAGGCGTAAACCTTACCGGTAACTCCACCAGCGGCCAGCGCGGCAACAATCGTCAGATTGACATTCGCGGCATGGGGCCGGAAAACACCCTTATTCTGATCGACGGACTGCCGGCCAACAGCCGAAACTCTGTGCGTCAAGGCTGGCGCGGTGAACGTGACACGCGCGGCGACACCAGCTGGGTTCCGCCAGATATGATTGAGCGCATTGAAGTGCTACGCGGTCCCGCGGCCGCACGCTATGGCAACGGCGCCGCCGGTGGCGTGGTGAATATCATCACCAAAAAAGACACCAAAGACTGGCACGGATCGTGGAATACCTATCTCAATGCGCCGCAGCACAAAGATGAAGGCTCAACCAAGCGCACTGATTTCAGCCTGTCAGGCCCGCTGGGCGATCAGTTCAGCTTCCGCTTGTTCGGCGGCTACAGTAAAACTAAGGCCGATGCGCAGGACATCAACGCCGGGCATCAGTCAGAGCGCACCGGAACCTATGCCGACACGCTTCCAGCCGGTCGTGAAGGGGTGATTGACAAAAATATCGATGCCCTGCTGCACTGGGATTTCGCCCCAATGCAGTCGCTGGAGTTTGAAGTTTCAAACGGCCGTCAGGGCAATCTCTACGCCGGTGACACGCAAAACACCAACACCAGCGCGCTGGTGAAGAGTATGTACGGAAAAGAAACTAACCGTATTTATCGCCAAACCTATGCGCTTACCTATCGCGGTGCCTGGGAAAACGGCGTTAGCACCACCCATTACGTTCAGTATGAGAAAACCACTAACTCACGCATGAATGAAGGACTGGCGGGCGGCACTGAAGGGATTTTTGCCGACGACAGCTTCAAGGATACTCATCTTGGCAACGTGCTGGCACACAGTGAAGTCAGCATTCCATTCGACCTGGGCGTACCGCAAACCGCTACGCTGGGTACTGAATGGAACCAGCAGAAGATGAAGGACGGATCGTCCAATACGCAGGCGCTGTCCGGCGGAACTATTGCGGGCATCGACAGCAGCGGTCGCAGTCCTTACTCCTCTGCGCAAATCTTCTCGCTGTTTGCCGAAGACAATATCGAACTGACCGACAGTACCATGCTAGTGCCGGGACTGCGCTTCGATCACCACTCCATTGTCGGTGATAACTGGAGCCCGTCGCTTAATCTGTCGCAGGAGCTGGGCGACCACTTTACCTTGAAAATGGGCATTGCCCGCGCCTACAAAGCGCCGAGTTTGTATCAGACCAACCCTAACTATGTGCTCTACAGTAAGGGACAAGGCTGTGCGGCAAGTACCGGCGGATGCTATCTGCTAGGTAATAAAGATCTCAACGCCGAAACCAGCACCAACAAAGAGATAGGCCTTGAGTATCACGACGGTGGTTTACTGGCGGGCCTCACCTACTTCCGCAACGACTATCGCAACAAGATTGAAGCGGGTTATCTGCCAACCGGCACCTCGACCAGTAACGTCTCGACCGACGTTTATCGCTGGGAAAATGTGCCAAAAGCCGTGGTTCAGGGATTGGAAGGCACCCTGAATATTCCGCTCAGCAGCAGCGTGAACTGGACCAACAATGGAACCTATATGATTGAAAGTAAAAATAAGGAGACCGGCGATTACCTGTCGATCATTCCGAAATTTACTGTCAATTCTACGCTGAGCTGGCAGGCAACCGAAGACCTCTCAATGCAATCCACCATGACCTGGTATGGCCGTCAAAAGCCGAAGAAATACAACTACAAGGGCGAGGATGTGACCGGCAGCGAGAAGCATGAGGTCAGCCCTTATGCCGTGTTTGGCCTCAGTGGCACCTATACAGTTTCGAAATACGTTAGCGTAACCGCGGGCATCGATAACTTGCTCGATAAACGCCAGTTCCGCGCCGGTAATGCGCAAACCGTAGGTAATGCTGTCACCAATGCGTATATGTACGGTGCCGGGGCAGCAACCTATAATGAACCGGGAAGAACCTTCTACATGAGTTTAAATACCCACTTCTAAGCTCGAATAAGCCCCTGTTTCTGTCGGGTACGGCCCGTGCCCGACAGTTACCTTCAAAGTGTCCGCCGATGAATATTCATTTTTCCTGTTTTACCCTGTCTATGCCGGACTTCATTCAGCCGATTGTGGTTGCGCACTATGATGTCAATACGTTGGAACCTGAGGATTTACTGATTTTACCTTATCGCGACGCGCTCTTAAGGGCTGTCCCTTCGCGTAAGGCAGAGCATCTTGCGGGCAGGCTGGCAGCACGAAAAGCAATGACGGCGCTGGGCATGAGGCCGCAAATCCCTGCGGTAGGTACACATCGTCAACCACTCTGGCCATCTGGCGTTGTCGGCTCAATCAGCCACACCGATCGTCTGGCGCTGGCGGCGGTTGCTCTCTCGTCTGAAGGGGTCTGCGGACTGGGCCTCGATATCGAACCGGTGATTTCAACGCAGCAAATGGCGGATATTATCGACGGTGTCCTTCTGCCTGATGAACACGGGCTGTTGTTACAGAGTGAGCTGTCAAAAGAAGAGGTTTTGACGCTGATTTTTTCGGCCAAAGAGAGCCTGTTTAAGGCGCTTTTTCCGCTGGTTGGCGAATATTTTGATTTTTCGGCGGCGTTTATGACGGCTCTATCGCCGTCGACTCAACGCTTTACGCTCACGCTAGCGGAGTCTTTGACGCCTGCACTGAAGGCAGGTATGACGTTTGACGGGCAGTGGCACTGTTTCGAGGGCGATATCCTGACGCTGATACGCTTTTAATGCAAAGAATGGAAGACAAAGGCAACCCTGAAACATCTCATTCAGAGTTGCCCAAGGTGAAGCTTACTGGCTCATGGCTGATTTTTTCTTCATTTCATCTTTGCCCATGGTGTCTTTGCCCATATGATCTTTAGACATTTTGTCTTTACCCATGTGGTCTTTACCCATAGTGTCTTTGCCCATGTGGTCTTTAGACATGCTCATGCCGTCTTTCTTCACCACAGGTTTTGTCATTGCGTCTTCAGCGTGCGCACTCATCATACCCAGCATCAATGTTGAAGAGATCATTACGGCGATTAACTTTTTCATGGTATTTCCTTCTCATTTTTAGATAATGCACGAAGCGTGCAGGGTCATTTTCAATAGCAATTAACTTCCACCAAACCAGTTGTAGCCCTGGTCTTCCCAGTAACCGCCGGGATAGGCATTAGTGATTTCAATTAGCTTGATATGCTTGGGATTTTTGTAACCAAGCTTGGTCGGCATTCTCAATTTCATGGGGAACCCGTACTTACGCGGCAAAATTTGCCCATCGTAGGTCAGTGCCAACAGGGTCTGAGGATGCAGCGCCGTTGCCATATCAATGCTGGTGTAATAGTCGTCGGCGCATTTGAAGCTCACATATTTCGCGCTAAGGTCAGCACCAACGAGTTTTAAAAATTGTGAAAACGGAATACCGCCCCACTTGCCTATCGCGCTCCATCCTTCAACGCAGATGTGTCGCGTTATCTGGCTTACCTGCGCCATCTGGTAGAGCTGCGCCAGCGACCAGGTAGACTTGTCTAACACTTTGCCTGCCACTTGCAGACGATAAGAGAGCGGGTCAACCTCGGGCGCATCCTCTTCACTGTAAAAGGCGTTAAAAGGAAAAGGCCGGGTTATCATCGACTCTGCATATTCTGGTGCCAGACGGTTTGCGCCGAATAGCCACGCCTGCACTCTGTCGTTAAATCCTGAAATTGAGACCAACGCTTTATCAACACTCGCGTTATCGCTGATATCGCAGCCGGTGAGCATCGCCATACCGCCCAGCGTCAGACCCTGACGCAAGAAATTGCGACGGGAGGACGCGTCAAGCTGCCGAGCAATCAGCCCCTGGGCTTCTTTGACGATGTCGTCTGCATCAGCGCCCGGCATGATGATTTTGCTGTCTTTTTTCATCGATATGACCTCAGCGTCCACGCAGCATGGCGAGTAATGTTTTAGGCACCAGCAGCACCATAATTAAATGTACGGCGACAAAACCGACCATCGACGACATGGCGAAAAAGTGCACATAGCGGGCCACATCAAAACCGCCCATCAGCGTACGCAGCAGCGGAAACTGTACTGACTTCCACAGCACCAACCCCGACAGCACCAGCAAAATACCGTCAACCATTACAAACAGGTAGGCGACCCGCTGCACCATGTTGTAATGACGTAAATCGTCATGCGCCAACTTGCCTTTCAGCGCTGCAAACAAGTCTGCCAATATGGCGCGTGGCGTTACCGGGAAAAACTTTGCTTTTAACCGCCCGGTGAAGATGTTCATTAACAGGTAGAACAGGCCGTTGATGCCGAACAACCACATGCCGGCAAAGTGCCACTGAATACCTCCGCCGAGCCAGCCACCCAAGGTTATCGACTTGGAAAATTCAAAATTAAACAGAGGCGATGCGTTATAAATTTGCCAGCCGCTGGTGACCATAATCAGAATCGCCAGTGCATTAATCCAGTGGGCTAAACGCAGCCAGAGGGCGTGAACAATCGCCGGTTTGCTATGGCCACCTGCCGCAGGTGGCAATTCAGTGTGTACTGTCATGCTGTGCTCCCAAACCCGCTATTTACGATGACACCTGCCGTTTCGATGGAATGAGTATTGCGCCGATTTGTTCCCCAAGACCTCACGCAAAGTTAAATAAAATGTGATAACTCCGCCTGATGACCTTGTGTAGACTGCAGTGAGATGAATACGCTTTAAACAGGTCAGGGCGCGCTATGGACAAGACTAAAAAGATTCTGATTGTCGAAGACGACAGCAATATCGCTGAACTTCTGACGCTGCATCTTCGTGATGAGGGCTATCAAATTACCCACGCGGCGGACGGCAATATTGGCGTGGCGCTGCTGGATAAAGGCGGTTGGGATGCGTTGATACTCGATTTGATGTTACCGGGCGTTGACGGCCTGGAAATCTGTCGCCGGGCAAGAAACATGACGCGCTATACGCCCATTATCATCATTAGCGCCCGCTCCAGTGAAGTGCATCGGGTGCTTGGACTCGAGCTAGGTGCCGATGATTATTTGGCCAAGCCCTTTTCGATGCTGGAACTGGTCGCGCGCGTTAAAGCGCTGTTTCGGCGTCAGGAAGCCATGGGCCGTAATCTGCAAATGGATGCGGGAACGCTGAACAGCAGCGGATTGGTGATTGACCCTATTTCGCGCGAAGTGATGCTAAATCAGCAAATTATCGAACTCACACCGCGCGAATTTGATTTGCTGTACTTCTTTGCCAAAAATCCGGGAAAAGTATTCTCCCGCCTCAGCCTGCTCAATCAGGTTTGGGGATATCAGCATGAAGGTTATGAACATACGGTTAATACGCATATCAATCGCTTACGTACCAAAATTGAGGCGAATCCGGCCGAACCTGACCGTATCCTCACTGTTTGGGGAATGGGCTATAAATTCATGCATTCCACCGAGGAGGCGCAGGGATAAATGATGAAGAATATGACGTTAGCACAGCGGCTTACGCTGGTTTTTATTGTTCTTCTGGTGGCCTGCGGCACCATTTCGGGCGTGTTGCAGGTGCGTTCCAGCAATCAGTACAGTCAGGCGGTTATACAGCGACTGTCGCAGAACCTTGCCAAGCACATTGCCGACAGCAACCCCCTGCTGAGTCAAAATGGGCTTAACAATGCCTCGGTGCATACGTTGTTTGACCAACTGATGGCGGTGAATCCCAGCGTTGAAGTCTATCTGCTCGACAAACAGGGAAATATTATTGGTGACGCCGCGCCAGCGGGCTCGTTGAAACTAAAACGGATAAATCTGCAACCGGTGCAAGCGCTGTTGCAGGGCGCAAAAATGCCGGTTTATGGCGATAATCCGCGCCATATTACCAATGATTCACATCAGGTGTTTAGCGCTGCCCCGCTGCTCGACAATGGGCAAGTGCAGGGTTATGTCTATATCGTTCTGCTTGGCGATGAATATACCGCGCTCGACAGCGATGCTCAGCTACATTCGGCGGTATTAATGGCCGTGCGCTCGATGGGATTAGTGATTTTATTTGGTCTGGTCGCGGGCGCGCTGGCTTTCCGTTGGGTGACGCGTCCGATCCGCCGTTTAACAGAGCAGGTCAGCAGCCTGGACAGCGGCGGAATGGAGGCGGTTAAAGCACTCTCTCACTCCTTACCGGATCCCAAGGCGCAGCGTGATGAAGTCTTCCAACTGCAGCAGGCGTTTATCAATATGGCTAAACGTATCGATGAACAATGGCAGAGCCTGACTCGTCAGGACCAGCAAAGACGCGAGTTTATCGCCAACATTTCACATGATTTGCGTACGCCGTTGACCTCGCTGCATGGTTATCTTGAAACACTGTCTGTTAAATCAGACCAGCTAAGTACCGAAGACCGGCAGCGTTATCTGAATATTGCGCTGGTACAAAGTAAAAAGGTGGGACGTCTGGCGCAGGAACTTTTTGAGTTGGCGCGTCTTGAGTATGGCGTGGTTAAACCGCAAAAAGAGCCATTTTCAATGTGTGAACTGGTGCAAGATGTCTATCAGAAATTTGAATTAACGGCGGAAACGCGTCATTTGGTGCTACAGGCAGACATGATGCCGGGTATTCCTCTGGTTAATGCCGATCTGGCGATGATGGAGCGTGTGATGACTAATTTGCTGGACAATGCCATCCGTTTCACCCCCGATCACGGCACCATTGAGATACGCCTTTGGCCGCAAAAAGAGAAAGTGATGGTGCAGCTTAATGACACCGGACCGGGTATTGCCGCCGAGCTTAAGGCGGACCTGTTTATTCGGCCCTCTATATTAAGTACCGGTCGAAAACGTGCTGGCGGCTTGGGGTTGATGATAGTGAAGCGGATCCTTGAGCTGCACGGCAGTGATATTGCGCTGATTGAACACCCGGGCAAAGGTGCCTGCTTTGAGTTTTCAGTGCCGGTATAACGCGAACCTTTTGGCACTTGCGCTGTGGCTATCATCTTTCTATTGAGCAAATCGGGTAAATAAGCGATGTTTAATCTCCCCCAGTAATAAGGAGATTGCCGTGATAACCCGCTATCAACCACTGTTAGCTCAACCACTTAAGCCGGGAGAAACCATTGGTTTCTTCTCGGCTTCTGCGCCAGTGACCGTCACGGCACCGCAGCGCTTCGCCCGTGCTCAACGCTTTATTCAAGATAAAGGATTCGGCCTGAAAGCCGGACTCTTGACGCAGAAATCAGACTTCTACCGCGCGGGCACCATTCAAGAACGTGCAGAAGAGTTTAACCAGCTGCTGCGCTGTCCGCAGGTTCGCTGCGTGATGTCGACTATTGGCGGCATGAACAGTAATGCGCTGCTGCCGTATATCGACTATGAGGCGATTAGAGCCGACCCTAAAATCATTATTGGTTATTCTGATACCACCGCGCTGCTGCTGGGCATCTATGCCCAAACGGGGCTTATCACCTTTTATGGCCCCGCACTGGTTGCCTCCTTTGGCGAGTTTCCTCCTCTTATTGATACCACCTGGCATTCCTTCTCCCAACTGTTGGTCACACCGCCCGCACTGCCTTATACCTATCCTCAGCCCGCCGTATGGAGCGATGAAAGGCTCAACTGGGATACCGCAGTTCCCGAGCGGCCTAAAAAGCTTTACGACAATGACTGTCAGTTTCTCGGCACCGGAAGGGTAACAGGCAGAGTTATCGGCGGTAACCTGAATACCCTCTCAGGCATTTGGGGAAGTCCTTATATGCCCGACATTGTTGAGGGCGATATTCTGTTTATTGAAGACAGTCTGAAAGACATTGCCACCGTTGAGCGCTCATTCAACATGTTAAAACTTAATGGCATATTTGACCGCGTTTCGGCGATATTGCTGGGTAAACACGAAGGTTTTAATGACTCAGGCAGCGGGCGTCTGCCAATTGATGTACTGCTTGAGGTTCTCAACGGTCAGCCACTGCCCATCGTTGACGGCTTTGACTGCTGCCACACCCATCCAATGTTAACGCTGCCGCTAGGGAGTCAAATCCGGGTAGATTTTGAGCGAAAAGTGGTTGAATTAACCTCCGCTTATTTGAGTTCTTCTGCCAACTAATTGTCTTGCAAAGGCATTGCGTGATCTGCGACCCAAAACCCAAACAAAGCTTGGGGAGCAACCTACAATTAACCATTGATTGACATAGTATTAACCTATTCATAAGGAGAAAAATGATGAGCCAATCCCATAAGCACCCTATTCCTGCGCCTATTGCAGAACGAGCCCTGATTACACCTGAGAAATATCAACAATACTATCAACAGTCTGTGGAAGATCCTGACGCATTTTGGGGGGAGCAGGCGAAAGTCATCGATTGGATCAAACCTTTTACTCAAGTGAAAAACACTTCGTTTGCACCGGGTAACATTGATATCCGCTGGTTTGAGGACGGTACGCTGAATCTGGCGGCCAACTGCCTTGACCGTCACCTCGCCGAACGCGGCGATCAGGTGGCTATCATCTGGGAAGGCGACGACCCTAAGGCCGAAAATAAATTCGTCACTTATCAACAACTGCATGAAGACGTTTGTAAATTTGCCAATGTCTTAAAAGATAAGGGCATTAAAAAAGGCGACGTAGTCGCAATCTATATGCCAATGGTGCCAGAAGCGGCGGTCGCCATGCTGGCCTGCGCACGCATCGGCGCCGTGCATTCGGTTATCTTTGCCGGGTTCTCACCCGAAGCCGTTGCAGGACGAATCATCGACTCCAATGCCAAACTGGTGATCACCGCCGATGAGGGCCTGCGCGCCGGTCGCACCATTCCGCTGAAGCAAAACGTTGACGACGCGTTGAAAAACCCGGGCGTAGTGACCATCACCCACGTTATCGTTTATCAGCGCACCGGAAAAAAAGGTGAATGGAAAGAAGGTCGCGACGTCTGGTGGCATGACGAAATTGCCCACGCGTCGGCAAACTGCCCACCAACCGAAATGAAGGCCGAAGATCCGCTGTTTATCCTTTATACCTCTGGCTCAACCGGCAAACCTAAAGGGGTATTGCATACCACCGGCGGTTATCTGGTTTATGCCGCGCTGACCTTCAAATACGTATTCGATTATCACGACGGCGATGTTTACTGGTGCACCGCTGACGTAGGCTGGGTAACAGGCCACAGCTATCTGCTGTACGGCCCCCTGGCGGTAGGCGCGATTACGCTGATGTTTGAAGGCGTGCCAAATTATCCCACCACTAACCGCATGTCACAGGTTGTTGATAAACATAAGGTCAATATTCTTTATACCGCACCCACGGCTATTCGCGCATTAATGGCCGAAGGGGATAAGGCCGTTGAAGGTACCAGCCGCAGTACGCTGCGCATTCTCGGATCGGTCGGCGAGCCGATTAACCCAGAGGCCTGGGAGTGGTATTACAAGACGATTGGTAACAGCAAATGTCCGATCGTCGATACCTGGTGGCAGACTGAAACAGGCGGTTTCATGATTACCCCGCTGCCGGGCGCAACGGAGCTTAAAGCGGGTTCGGCCACGCGTCCGTTCTTCGGCGTGCAGCCTGCCTTAGTCGATAACGAAGGCAATCCGCAGGAAGGCGCGACCGAAGGCAATCTGGTCATCGTTGACTCTTGGCCGGGTCAAGCACGTACGCTGTTTGGCGATCATGAGCGCTTTGAGCAGACCTATTTCTCAACCTTCAAAAACATGTACTTCAGCGGTGACGGTGCACGTCGTGACGAAGACGGTTATTACTGGATAACCGGCCGCGTTGATGACGTGCTGAATGTTTCCGGCCACCGTCTGGGCACGGCAGAGATTGAATCTGCGCTGGTTTCTCATCCTAAAATCGCCGAAGCGGCGGTGGTTGGTTTCCCTCACAGCATCAAGGGACAGGCAATTTATGCCTACGTAACGCTGAACCACGGCGAAGAACCGACGCCGGAGCTCTATGCCGAAGTGCGTAACTGGGTACGCAAGGAAATAGGGCCTATCGCAACGCCGGACATTCTTCATTGGACGGACTCACTGCCAAAAACCCGCTCAGGCAAGATAATGCGCCGTATTCTGCGCAAGATTGCCGCTGGCGATACCTCTAACTTTGGAGATACCTCTACCCTCGCCGATCCTGGCGTGGTCGATAAACTGTTGGAAGAAAAACAATCAATGAAAACGTCGTCATAATTTTCACCGCCTCGGCGCGGTGAACTCAATCAATGCCTCACAGGAGTCGTGTCGATGAATGATCTCATTTATCAGAAGGTTGAAAGTAATCCGCGTTTTAAAGAGTTGGTGCATAAGCGCAGCCGGTTTGCCTGGCTGCTCTCCATTATTACGCTGCTAATGTACGTCGCTTTTATCTTCCTTATCGCCTTCGAACCTCAATGGCTGGGCACGCCGCTTTACGCAGGCGCCACCATTACGCGCGGGATCCCAGTGGGCGTTGGGCTGATTGTTATCTCTTTTGTATTAACCGGCATTTATGTCGTGCGGGCAAACGGTGAATTTGACCGTCTGACGGCAGATATTATCCGCGAGGTGAAACCATGAACGCCCGCCGTCTGGGCGTTTTGGCCTGTCTGGCGCTGAGTTCTAGCGCTTGGGCCGCCGAGGGGATTTCCGGTGCTGTTAAACGACAACCGCTGAACATCGAAGCTATCATCATGTTCGTGCTGTTCGTCGGTGCCACACTGTATATCACTTACTGGGCCTCTAAACGGACCCGCTCCCGTCAGGACTACTACACGGCGGGTGGGCAGATAACCGGTTTGCAAAACGGTCTGGCTATTGCCGGGGACTTCATGTCTGCCGCCTCTTTTCTCGGTATTTCTGCGCTGGTTTATACCTCCGGTTATGACGGCCTGATTTACTCGATAGGTTTTCTGATCGGTTGGCCGATTATTCTGTTTCTGATAGCCGAACGCTTACGGAATCTGGGCAAATATACCTTCGCCGACGTGGCCTCTTACCGACTGAAACAAAAACCTATTCGTACCCTTTCAGCCTGCGGCTCGCTAGTGGTCGTCGCGCTGTATCTGATTGCTCAGATGGTGGGTGCGGGTAAGCTTATTCAGCTTCTATTTGGTCTCGACTATATGGTTGCCGTGGTGCTGGTGGGTATTTTGATGGTGCTCTATGTGCTGTTTGGCGGCATGTTGGCAACCACCTGGGTGCAAATCATTAAAGCTGTATTGCTGTTGGCGGGCGCAAGTTTTATGGCGCTGATGGTAATGAAATCAGTTGGATTTAACTTCAACACCCTGTTTGCTCAAGCGGCGGCGGTGCATCCGAAAGGTATTGCCATAATGAGCCCCGGGGGGTTGGTCTCTGACCCGATATCTGCGCTGTCATTAGGGCTGGCGCTGATGTTTGGTACAGCGGGATTACCGCATATTCTAATGCGGTTCTTTACCGTTAATGATGCCAAAGAGGCACGTAAAAGCGTCTTCTATGCCACTGGATTTATTGGTTATTTTTACATACTCACTTTTATTATCGGCTTTGGTGCCATTGTATTAGTGAGTTCCAATCCGGCCTTTAAAGATGCCAGCGGTGCCCTGCTAGGCGGTAATAATATGGCGGCGGTGCATTTGGCAAACGCGGTGGGAGGTAGCTTCTTCCTCGGCTTTATCTCTGCCGTAGCCTTTGCCACCATACTGGCGGTCGTGGCTGGCTTAACACTGGCAGGTGCCTCGGCGGTTTCACATGACCTTTATTCCAGCGTAATAAAGGACGGCAAGGCAACGGAGCTTGCCGAGCTGCGGGTATCAAAATCGACAGTAGTGGTGCTTGGTTTTGTGGCCATTGCGTTAGGTATTTTGTTTGAAAAACAGAATATTGCGTTCATGGTTGGGCTGGCATTCTCCATAGCCGCCAGCTGTAACTTCCCGATTATTTTACTGTCGATGTATTGGTCAAAACTTACGACGCGCGGTGCGATGATTGGAGGATGGTTAGGGCTGCTCACGGCAATTATTTTGATGATCCTAGGTCCAACTATTTGGGTACAAATCCTGGGTCACGCCAAGCCGATTTATCCTTATGAGTACCCAGCGCTGTTCTCAATGATCGTGGCATTTGTCGGTATTTGGTTCTTCTCGATCACTGATAAATCCCCTTCGGGCGCGGCAGAAAGGAAGCTTTTTTGGCCACAATTTGTACGCTCTCAGACCGGTATTGGCATCTCTCAGAGCAGTAAACACTAATAATTAGTCGATAATTTAAACAAAAAAGGCCTCGATCGTCAGATCGAGGCCTTTTTATTGCCGTTTTATGCTTACAAAAAACCCCAGTCTTTCGACTAAGGTTCTGTGCTTTATTTGATGCCTGGCAGGTTATGCATGACTTCGTCATACACCCTTCGGGCCGTTGCAGGCAACGTGCTAAAAGCGAAGCTTTTAGTCCTACTCTCTTATCGAGCAGGCAACCGGCCATCAATGCGCCAAACAAAAAAACCCCAGTCTTTCGACTGAGGTTTCTCTGTTTATTTGATGCCTGGCAGTTCCCTACTCTCGCATGGGGAGACCCCACACTACCATCGGCGCTACGGCGTTTCACTTCTGAGTTCGGCATGGGGTCAGGTGGGACCACCGCGCTAGTGCCGCCAGGCAAATTCTTTTAATACTTTATTTCTGGTGCTGATACCCAGAGTCGAACTGGGGACCTCACCCTTACCAAGGGTGCGCTCTACCAACTGAGCCATATCAGCATACTAATCTACTGCAACACCTAGCTGGTTAATTCACAGCAAGATGTTAAATTGATGCCTGGCAGTTCCCTACTCTCGCATGGGGAGACCCCACACTACCATCGGCGCTACGGCGTTTCACTTCTGAGTTCGGCATGGGGTCAGGTGGGACCACCGCGCTACTGCTGCCAGGCAAATTCGTTTTATTCTAACCGCTTTCCCCATCATTCAGGGTAAGCCATCAGAACCAATCTTTGAACAAGCTGATTTCATTGAAACTTAAGTCTTTTGTGTCTCTCTAAAACACCTTCGGTGTTGTAAGGTTAAGCCTCTCGGGTCATTAGTACTGGTTAGCTCAATGCATCGCTGCACTTACACACCCAGCCTATCAACGTCTTAGTCTTAAACGTCCCTTCAGGGAGCTCGAAGCTCCAGGGAAGACTCATCTCGAGGCAAGTTTCGCGCTTAGATGCTTTCAGCGCTTATCTTTTCCGCATTTAGCTACCGGGCAATGCCATTGGCATGACAACCCGAACACCAGTGATGCGTCCACTCCGGTCCTCTCGTACTAGGAGCAGCCCCTCTCAATCTTCCAACGCCCACGGCAGATAGGGACCGAACTGTCTCACGACGTTCTAAACCCAGCTCGCGTACCACTTTAAACGGCGAACAGCCGTACCCTTGGGACCTACTTCAGCCCCAGGATGTGATGAGCCGACATCGAGGTGCCAAACACCGCCGTCGATATGAACTCTTGGGCGGTATCAGCCTGTTATCCCCGGAGTACCTTTTATCCGTTGAGCGATGGCCCTTCCATTCAGAACCACCGGATCACTATGACCTACTTTCGTACCTGCTCGAGCCGTCACTCTCGCAGTCAAGCTAGCTTATGCCATTGCACTAACCTCACGATGTCCGACCGTGATTAGCTAACCTTCGTGCTCCTCCGTTACTCT
Source organism: Rouxiella sp. S1S-2 (assembly GCF_009208105.1). NCBI lineage: Bacteria > Pseudomonadati > Pseudomonadota > Gammaproteobacteria > Enterobacterales > Yersiniaceae > Rouxiella > Rouxiella sp. S1S-2. The sequence continues at coordinate 644,824 of NZ_WFKL01000001.1, read as the reverse complement.
TTAGGAGGAGACCGCCCCAGTCAAACTACCCACCAGACACTGTCCTCACCCCAGATTATGGGGCCGAGTTAGAACATCAAACATTAAAGGGTGGTATTTCAAGGTTGGCTCCACGCAGACTGGCGTCCACGCTTCAAAGCCTCCCACCTATCCTACACATCAAGGCTCAATGTTCAGTGTCAAGCTATAGTAAAGGTTCACGGGGTCTTTCCGTCTTGCCGCGGGTACACTGCATCTTCACAGCGAGTTCAATTTCACTGAGTCTCGGGTGGAGACAGCCTGGCCATCATTACGCCATTCGTGCAGGTCGGAACTTACCCGACAAGGAATTTCGCTACCTTAGGACCGTTATAGTTACGGCCGCCGTTTACCGGGGCTTCGATCAAGAGCTTCTCCTTGCGGATAACCCCATCAATTAACCTTCCGGCACCGGGCAGGCGTCACACCGTATACGTCCACTTTCGTGTTTGCACAGTGCTGTGTTTTTATTAAACAGTTGCAGCCAGCTGGTATCTTCGACTGTCTTCAGCTCGGGAAGCAAGTTCCTCCACCTAGCGACAGCGTGCCTTCTCCCGAAGTTACGGCACCATTTTGCCTAGTTCCTTCACCCGAGTTCTCTCAAGCGCCTGAGTATTCTCTACCTGACCACCTGTGTCGGTTTGGGGTACGATTTAATGTTACCTGATGCTTAGAGGCTTTTCCTGGAAGTGCGGCATCAACTACTTCATCACCGTAGTGACTCGTCATCACGCCTCAGGGTTAATATGTAACCGGATTTACCAAGTTACACCCCCTACACGCTTAAACCGGGACAACCGTCGCCCGGCTAGCCTAGCCCTCTCCGTCCCCCCTTCGCAGTAACACCAAGTACAGGAATATTAACCTGTTTCCCATCGACTACGCCTTTCGGCCTCGCCTTAGGGGTCGACTCACCCTGCCCCGATTAACGTTGGACAGGAACCCTTGGTCTTCCGGCGTGCGGGTTTTTCACCCGCATTATCGTTACTTATGTCAGCATTCGCACTTCTGATACCTCCAGCAGCCCTCACAGACCACCTTCAACGGCTTACAGAACGCTCCCCTACCCAACAACGCCTAAGCGTCGCTGCCGCAGCTTCGGTGCATGGTTTAGCCCCGTTACATCTTCCGCGCAGGCCGACTCGACCAGTGAGCTATTACGCTTTCTTTAAATGATGGCTGCTTCTAAGCCAACATCCTGGCTGTCTATGCCTTCCCACATCGTTTCCCACTTAACCATGACTTTGGGACCTTAGCTGGCGGTCTGGGTTGTTTCCCTCTTCACGACGGACGTTAGCACCCGCCGTGTGTCTCCCGTGATAACATTCTTCGGTATTCGTAGTTTGCATCGAGTTGGTAATCCGGGATGGACCCCTAGTCGAAACAGTGCTCTACCCCCGAAGATGAGTTCACGAGGCGCTACCTAAATAGCTTTCGGGGAGAACCAGCTATCTCCCGGTTTGATTGGCCTTTCACCCCCAGCCACAAGTCATCCGCTAATTTTTCAACATTAGTCGGTTCGGTCCTCCAGTTAGTGTTACCCAACCTTCAACCTGCCCATGGCTAGATCACCGGGTTTCGGGTCTATACCTTGCAACTTGACGCCCAGTTAAGACTCGGTTTCCCTACGGCTCCCCTATACGGTTAACCTTGCTACAAAATATAAGTCGCTGACCCATTATACAAAAGGTACGCAGTCACCCAACAAAGTAGGCTCCCACTGCTTGTACGTACACGGTTTCAGGTTCTATTTCACTCCCCTCGCCGGGGTTCTTTTCGCCTTTCCCTCACGGTACTGGTTCACTATCGGTCAGTCAGGAGTATTTAGCCTTGGAGGATGGTCCCCCCATATTCAGACAGGATGTCACGTGTCCCGCCCTACTCATCGAACTCACAATCTATGCATTTTTGTGTACGGGACTATCACCCTATACTGTGCGACCTTCCAGACGCTTCCACTAACACATAAACTGATTCAGGTTCTGGGCTGTTCCCCGTTCGCTCGCCGCTACTGGGGGAATCTCGGTTGATTTCTTTTCCTCGGGGTACTTAGATGTTTCAGTTCCCCCGGTTCGCCTCGCATGGCTATGTATTCACCATGCGATAATGTGACGTATCACATTGGGTTTCCCCATTCGGGTATCGTCGGGTATAACGGTTCATATCACCTTACCGACGCTTTTCGCAGATTAGCACGCCCTTCATCGCCTCTGACTGCCTAGGCATCCACCGTGTACGCTTAGTCGCTTAACCTCACAACCCGAAGGTGTCTTCTTTAATCAATAAAGAGCGACCACGTTCGTGCTGCGATTATTTGAGAGACTCTAATACAGGCGCCCATAACTCAGTACTTCTACGGAGAGTTATGTTCAGCTGTATCGTTTCAATTTTTCAGCTTGTTCCAGATTGTTAAAGAGCAATATCTTAAACACGACTCGTTAAAGTCATCTTTAAGATAATTTCTGACCTGCACGGTCAGAGTGATAACGACTTTCACGCGTTATCGGATGGCGTCCCCAAGGGGATTCGAACCCCTGTTACAGCCGTGAAAGGGCAGTGTCCTAGGCCTCTAGACGATGGGGACACGGAAATTGCTTAGCAAATCACTGATTTGCTATTTCCGTGTAAAGGCGAGAATTTGCTATGCAAATTCAAGCGACCGATGTTTTAACATCTCGGTAGCTTCATACGCCTTTAACGAATGGGTGCTCTTGCTCATTTACATCTATCAGACAATCTGTGTGGACACTGCACAATGCGTATCTTTAGGTAAGGAGGTGATCCAACCGCAGGTTCCCCTACGGTTACCTTGTTACGACTTCACCCCAGTCATGAATCACAAAGTGGTAAGCGCCCTCCCGAAGGTTAAGCTACCTACTTCTTTTGCAACCCACTCCCATGGTGTGACGGGCGGTGTGTACAAGGCCCGGGAACGTATTCACCGTAGCATTCTGATCTACGATTACTAGCGATTCCGACTTCATGGAGTCGAGTTGCAGACTCCAATCCGGACTACGACATACTTTATGAGGTCCGCTTGCTCTCGCGAGTTTGCTTCTCTTTGTATATGCCATTGTAGCACGTGTGTAGCCCTACTCGTAAGGGCCATGATGACTTGACGTCATCCCCACCTTCCTCCGGTTTATCACCGGCAGTCTCCTTTGAGTTCCCACCATTACGTGCTGGCAACAAAGGATAAGGGTTGCGCTCGTTGCGGGACTTAACCCAACATTTCACAACACGAGCTGACGACAGCCATGCAGCACCTGTCTCACGGTTCCCGAAGGCACTAAGCTATCTCTAGCGAATTCCGTGGATGTCAAGAGTAGGTAAGGTTCTTCGCGTTGCATCGAATTAAACCACATGCTCCACCGCTTGTGCGGGCCCCCGTCAATTCATTTGAGTTTTAACCTTGCGGCCGTACTCCCCAGGCGGTCGACTTAACGCGTTAGCTCCGGAAGCCACGCCTCAAGGGCACAACCTCCAAGTCGACATCGTTTACAGCGTGGACTACCAGGGTATCTAATCCTGTTTGCTCCCCACGCTTTCGCACCTGAGCGTCAGTCTTTGTCCAGGGGGCCGCCTTCGCCACCGGTATTCCTCCAGATCTCTACGCATTTCACCGCTACACCTGGAATTCTACCCCCCTCTACAAGACTCTAGCTTGCCAGTTTCAAATGCAGTTCCCAAGTTAAGCTCGGGGATTTCACATCTGACTTAACAAACCGCCTGCGTGCGCTTTACGCCCAGTAATTCCGATTAACGCTTGCACCCTCCGTATTACCGCGGCTGCTGGCACGGAGTTAGCCGGTGCTTCTTCTGCGAGTAACGTCAATCGTTGCTGCTATTAACAACAACGCCTTCCTCCTCGCTGAAAGTGCTTTACAACCCTAAGGCCTTCTTCACACACGCGGCATGGCTGCATCAGGCTTGCGCCCATTGTGCAATATTCCCCACTGCTGCCTCCCGTAGGAGTCTGGACCGTGTCTCAGTTCCAGTGTGGCTGGTCATCCTCTCAGACCAGCTAGGGATCGTCGCCTAGGTGAGCCATTACCCCACCTACTAGCTAATCCCATCTGGGCACATCCGATGGCGTGAGGCCCGAAGGTCCCCCACTTTGGTCTTGCGACATCATGCGGTATTAGCTACCGTTTCCAGTAGTTATCCCCCTCCATCAGGCAGTTTCCCAGACATTACTCACCCGTCCGCCGCTCGTCACCCAGAGAGCAAGCTCTCCCGTGCTACCGCTCGACTTGCATGTGTTAGGCCTGCCGCCAGCGTTCAATCTGAGCCATGATCAAACTCTTCAATTAAAAGTTCGATTTGCTGAAACAAGTTCAGCGATGCTCAAAGTTACTTCACATCATTCATAATGAATTACTGCTTGGTCACTCTAAGACTTGGCATTGCTGCCTTGATATTCTGTTGCCACCGAAGTGGCTGATATCGTCTTGTGAGTGCCCACACAGATTGTCTGATAAATTGTTAAAGAGCAGTGAGTTACGCGCTTTCGCTTGCTAACTCGAGGTGGCGTATATTACGCTTTCCTCATTTAATGTCAACCGATTATTTTATCAATCAACATCATTTTTAATTCTTCCCGACTCGTTCACACCGCGTTGCTGCTGCGTTGTTCCCTGTCGTTGGAGCGGCATTATAGGGATCCCGATTTATTCCACAAGTGTTTTTTGATCTTTTAAATTCAACCGCCTGTTTTTTGCTCCTTTCGTGGAGTTCTTGCACGATCGGATGCTTTTATCGACGATCCTGTCGGGCAATACTATGTATTAAGAGATCCAGAGACTATATTCCCAGAGACAGTCAGTCTCATAAGAGAGGAATATATGTCTAAGTTTTTACGTTCCTATAAAGGAACCCGCCCAAAATTGGGCGAACGCGTGATGGTTGATCCCACCAGCGTAGTGATTGGCGATGTAGATTTGGCGGACGACGTTAGCATCTGGCCCTTGGTTGCCATTCGCGGTGACGTCAACAATGTGGTCATTGGCTGTCGCAGCAATATCCAAGACGGCAGCGTTCTGCACGTTACCCACCAGTCCGCACATAATCCTGAAGGCTTTCCCCTGATTATTGGCGAAGACGTAACGGTGGGGCATAAAGCCATGCTGCACGGCTGTACGGTAGGAAACAGAGTGCTGGTTGGAATGGGGTCAATAGTGCTTGATGGCGCAATAATTGAAGATGACGTGATGATTGGTGCCGGCAGTTTGGTGCCGCCGGGTAAAAGGCTGGAGAGCGGCTATCTCTATTTAGGCAGCCCGGTCAAACAAGCCCGGGAACTTACGGCCGCAGAAATCGCAGGTTTGACCTACTCATCCAATAACTATGTTAAATGGAAGGATGAATACTTGTCAGGAGAAGACAGGTAACCGCCCGCACTCTTTATTCTCTTCTTTACTCAGTTCAATGCAGCGGGGATCTGAATGCGGATCCCCTTATTTAGGTTAACCAGCAAGATCTTGCTTCAACTGTTCTAGCACCGGCTCAATATCAGGCATTACGCCGTGCCAAAGATAGAAGGCGTGTGCGGCCTGCCCCACCAGCATTCCCAACCCATCGGCAGTATGTTCTGCCCCGTGTTGTTTTGCCCAGGCAATAAAAGGTGTTTCGCCCGCCTGATAGAACATGTCGTAGATGCGGGTCTGCGGTGTTATTACCGAAGAGGGTACTGCGGGTACTTCACCTTTGATTCCTGAAGCCGTGGCGTTGATGAGCAGATCAAACGGCTGTCCTTCGAGGTCAGCCATCGCAACGGCGGTAATGTCGCCTTTGGCTTCGAAAATATTCTGCAGATGCTGTGCGCGCTCAAAAGTACGGTTAGTGACGACCACGACGCAGCCGAAATCAAGTAAAGGCAGAATAACACCTCGCGCCGCGCCGCCTGCACCCACCAACAAAACGCGATTGCCAGGCTTGATCATATCCAGCCGCTGCAGATCGCTCAGCATACCAACGCCGTCGGTATTGTCGCCCAGTAGACGGCCATCCTCTAATAGCTTCAACGTATTAACGGCACCGCTCAGCGAAGCGCGGTCCGACAGTTCATCTGACTCGGCAAATGCTCGCTCCTTAAAAGGAACGGTAATATTTGCGCCTTTTGCTCCATTGGCAAAAAAACCGTGCAGCGTCTCTTCAAATTCATCATGCGGGGCCAAAACGGTGCCGTATAGATGCGCAATACCGGTTTGCTCAGCAAAAAGGGCGTGAATACGCGGTGATTTGCTATGACTGATTGGATTACCGAATACAGCAAAAGAGGACATGACTGACTTTCCTTAACCTTGGCGTATGAGTTCGCCGGTAGTGGCATCTTTAATTTCTGACGGGTTTTGACGCCCACCGACCTCGCCTTCCAGCACCGGGAAGTGTGGCCCGAATTGCAGTTTTACTTCAGCAGCCGTACGACAAGGTAGCTGACCACTGAGATTAGCACTGGTTGAAACCAGAGGCTTGCCGTACTGACGGCAAAGATCTTTCACTAAAGGGTGGTCACTCACCCGAACGGCAAGGGAGGTAAAACGCCCCGTTAGCCACTGCGGTGTGGACGCCTTTGCCGGCATAACCCAAGTTACCGGCCCCGGCCAGCTGGCAAAAATTTGCTGGAGACGCTCGGCGCTGAGCGTTGACTCGTCTATATAAGGAAGCAGTTGCTCATAGCTGTCGGCAATCAGGATAAGTCCCTTGTCGCGCGGTCGCTGCTTAAGAGCCAAAAGTGCCTCAACGGCCTGTTCACTGTCGGGGTCGCATCCCAGTCCAAAAACGGCCTCGGTAGGATACGCCACGACCTGCTGGTGTTTTAATGCCTGCAATACGGCAGGTATATTGAATTCGGATTGTTGGCTCATATTTTTATATCTGCTTTAACTACGGCTTTACCGCATAACTTACTGGCACAAAAGAGTTTGATCCCCTGCGCCGTTTTCTTTTCCATTAACAACGGATAGTGGCAAGCCTCGCAGCTGCCCGCAACCGGTTTATTGTTAATGGCAAACTGGCAGTCGGGATATCTGTCGCAAGCGTGAAATACCTTGCCGAATCTGGATTTGCGCTGTAGCAAATGCCCCTGACCGCACTGCGGGCATGACAGCGACGTTTCTTCCGGTTTATCGATAACTTCAATATGGTCACAGGCCGGATAATCAGAACAGCCGATAAACATGCCAAAACGCCCCTGACGTAAAACCAGGGTGGACTGGCATTTAGGGCATTGCTGTCCGTCTAGGATTTTAACAATGTGGCCATCGGCCAGAGTTTTTAACGGGCGGATGTGCTGACATTCAGGATAGTTGGAACAACCGAGAAAAGGGCCGTGGCGACCACTGCGGATCACCAAATCGGCCCCACATTCCGGACAGATTTCATTTTGCTTCCCAGCAAAAAGCGTTGCTTTTGTCATGCTCTGTATTTTACCCGTTACCTACAAACTACTCGCGTCGTGTTAACCACTGTAACGAACGCCCATAGCTTTAATGCAGATAACCTTCATTAACGTCAAATAACAGCTCTTCCATTTGCTGATATGCACTTTCATAGCCTGGAATATTAAAGAGAACCATCAATACGACCCACTTGAGGTCTTCAAGATCGAACTCGTCCGTATCCAGCGCCATAACACGATCGACAACCATTTCCCGGGTATCGACGTTCAACACTTTAATCTGCTCCAAAAATAACAGGAATCCCCGGCAGCTGACGTCTAAGCGACTCATCTCTTCGTCGGTATAAACTCTCAGAGCAAAGGGGTCCGCATCCAGCAAATGCGATGGCGTGCCACCCTCTTGCAAGTCTGCAAGTTTTTCTAGCCAATTTAACGCGTTGTGGATATCGGTACGGTGAAATCCGGCTTCGGTTAAATCATCTGTTAACCTATCTTGGTCGACACTCATCTCCGCTTCGTTATGAATGTAAGTTTCAAATAAGTACATTAGTACGTCGAACATGGCCTGCCCTCCTAATTCGGACATAGCCGCCGGATACAGCTGCGATCCATCCTGCTAACTCCAGTTCGAGCAATTTAACTGCTACCTCTGGCACAGGTTGGCCGGCACGTTCAGCGACGACGTCAACAGGTGTCACCTCATATCCTACGTTAGCCAACACATCGACAAATGGCAATTCAAGTTCGGTAACTTCCGCACAAATATTCACTTCTTCAGCAATTTTTTCGCTCAGCAGGGTCGAATCATCAGAAAATGCGTCATTTTCGGCAGAAAGCCAGGTCAGCCCGCTGCCAATATGTTCGGCGATATCCAGCGGATCCGTGACCAGATAAGCACCCTGCTTAATTAGCCAGTGGGTACCTTCACTGTTGGGATTATGCACTGAGCCTGGGAGCGCAAAAACCTCTCTTCCCTGCTCAAGCGCACAGCGGGCGGTAATCAGTGACCCACTGCGCAATGAGGCCTCAATAATTAAGACTCCCACGCTCATTCCACTGATGATACGGTTGCGTCGCGGAAAATTATGCGGCAACGGCGGCGCTTTAAGCGGAAACTCGGAAACGAGCGCGCCGCCATTATCAAGAATGCGCTTCGCTAAGGATTTATGAATTTGTGGATGAATATACTGCAGGCCGCTGCCCAGTACCGCGATAGTTTTGCCCTGAGCGTCAAGGGCTGCACGATGGCAAATACCGTCAATGCCCATGGCCAAGCCGCTCGTAATCGTAAAACCGCTGTTAACCAGACCGGCAGCAAAATACTGCGCCCAATGTTCACCATAGTGGCTACAGTCGCGACTTCCCACCATCGCCATCTGCGGTGAAAGCAGCAGTTCAGGCGGGCCTTGCACATAAAGCAGCCGCGGCGGTGAAGCAATTTTTTTCAGCAGAGGCGGGTATTCGGGATTGTTAAGCGAGATAAGGTGATGATTTTCCTCCTCCAGCCACGCAAGAGAAGCAGTAATATTCAACGAGTGTGGATGAAAAAACGCGCTGCGCTGTTCCTCCGTAAAACCCTGAGCACGAAGCAGAGCAGAAGTCAGCGGCGTGTCATCATCGAGTGAGTCGACCCACTGACAAAGCCGTGCTGCCCTGAGGCCTTTTACCTCAGAGAGCCTGAGCCACACTTCCTGTTGCGTCATGGTTGCTATTTCCTGTTTAAACGCCGTCCTGGCGCTGTGCTCAATTGATAGACGATGCTGTCAATCAGAGCCGGAAATGTCTAGAATAGAGATTATATATCGTCAATCCCTTGAATAAAGATCCAGAGATTTATGTCCGTATTACAAATATTGCATTTCCCAGACGACAGGCTTCGCATTGTTGCTAAACCAGTCAAAGAAGTTAACGCCGAAATTCAGCAGATCGTGGATGATATGTTCGAAACCATGTATGCAGAAGAAGGTATTGGACTGGCCGCGACGCAGGTTAATATCCACCAGCGCATCATCGTTATTGATGTAACCGATGATAAAAGCCAACAGCTGGTGCTGATTAACCCTGAACTGCTCGAAAAAAGCGGCGAAACGGGTATTGAAGAAGGCTGCCTGTCCATCCCTGACCAACGCGGTTTGGTGCCTCGTGCAGCCAACGTGAAGATCCGTGCGCTCGATAGAAACGGTAACAGCTTCGAACTTGAAGCCGACGAACTTCTGGCTATCTGTATTCAGCATGAGATGGACCATCTGGTGGGCAAACTCTTCGTTGATTACTTGTCGCCTTTGAAGCGTCAGCGCATCCGTCAGAAAATGGAAAAACTGGCAAAACTCAACGCACGAGGCTAATCCTCGCGCATTGTGTCATGTCATCACAGGCTATTTTTTTAATAAGCCAATTTTCCCAGGCGCTTTTAAAGCCCTTATTACAGGAAATAAGCTTTGCGGATAATATTCGCCGGAACCCCTGATTTTGCAGCGCGTCATCTTGACGCGCTTTTGACGTCTGAGCATCAGATTGTTGGCGTTTTCACCCAACCCGATCGTCCTGCCGGACGCGGAAACAAACTGACGCCAAGCCCGGTCAAAACATTGGCATTGCAGCACGGGATTCCCGTTTTCCAACCCAAATCCCTGCGTCCTGAAGAGAGCCAGCAGTTAGTGGCAGACCTGCAGGCCGACGTGATGGTGGTGGTGGCATACGGTTTGATCCTGCCCAAAGCAGTGTTGGCGATGCCGAAACTGGGCTGCATAAACGTGCACGGATCCTTACTGCCTCGCTGGCGCGGCGCGGCGCCAATTCAGCGTTCCCTGTGGGCAGGTGATGCTGAAACTGGTGTCACAATTATGCAAATGGACGTTGGCCTTGATACCGGCGACATGCTGCATAAAGTCTCCTGCGCCATTGAGCCGCACGACACCAGCGCATCACTGTATGACAAACTGGCCAACCTCGGACCACAGGGCATGCTGCATACTCTGCAACAGCTCGAACAAGGCACGGCAACGCCTGAGGTTCAGGACGAATCACTGGTGAGCTACGCCGAAAAGCTGAGTAAAGAAGAGGCGCGTCTCGATTGGTCTCTCAGTGCCGAACAGCTTGAGCGCTGTATTCGCGCGTTCAATCCGTGGCCGGTAAGCTATTTCGTTATTGATGAACAACCGATAAAAGTTTGGCAGGCTCAGGTCATCGACCTTGAGAAAAGCGCAGCTCAGCCAGGCAAAATACTCGCGGCAGATAAAAAAGGCATTCAGGTTGCCACGGCGCAGGGCGTGATCAATATCACCCAGCTTCAGCCGGCGGGCAAAAAACCGATGTCTGCTCAGGACCTGCTGAATTCACGCAGTGAATGGTTCACACCCGGCACGGTGCTAGACTAACTACGCCACCCGGTATCATCGTTACCATCAGGATACCGGGTTCTGCCCTCTCCCTTTTACACCTACGACGTGGGTATGCTGACTGAGGTCGGCTTTTTTGACTATGAAAAACACATATAACCTCCGCAGCATAGCTGCAAAAGCCATTAGCCAGGTTCTGGATCAGGGCCAGTCGCTCTCGGCCGTCCTGCCAGGCCTGCAGAAAAGTATTGCAGATAAAGACAAGTCGCTGCTGCAAGAGCTGTGTTTTGGCACATTACGCGTTTTGCCTGAGCTGGAGTGGTGTTTACAGCAACTGATGGCCAAGCCGTTAACCGGGAAGCAGCGCACGCTGCACTACCTGCTGATGGTAGGCCTTTATCAGATGCTGCATACCCGCATCCCTGCACACGCTATTTTAGCTGAAACCGTTGAAGGAGCCGTGGCGTTAAAGCGTCCGCAGTTAAAAGGATTGATCAATGGCGTACTTCGCCAGTTCCAGCGTCAGCAGGTTGATTTACTCCAGCGGATGCAGAATAACGACAGCCGCTATCTGCACCCCAGCTGGCTATTGAAACGAATTAAAAACGCCTACCCAGAGCAGTGGCAGCATATCGTTGATGCCAACAATCAGCGTCCACCGATGTGGCTACGTGTTAACCGTCAACATCACACTCGCGATGCTTATCTGGCACTACTTGCACAGGCTGAAATCGAAGCTTTCCCACATCCGGAGTATGCAGATGCTTTGCGTTTGGCTACGCCGTGCGGCGTAACTGCACTCCCCGGTTTCGACCAGGGTTGGGTAACAGTGCAGGATGCCTCGGCGCAGGGAAGTGTCAGTCTGCTTGACCCGCAGAACGGCGAGACTATCCTTGATTTATGCTGTGCGCCAGGCGGTAAAACTACTCACATTCTCGAAGCGGCGCCGAAAGCCCACGTGTTGGCGGTTGATGTCGACGAGCAAAGACTGTTGCGCGTGCATGAAAATCTAAAACGTCTGGGTCTACACGCCGAAGTCAAACAGGGCGACGGTCGTGAGCCTCAGATATGGGCTAGCGGGAAAATGTTTGACAAAATTCTGCTCGATGCTCCCTGCTCGGCAACCGGCGTTATACGTCGTCATCCTGATATAAAGTGGTTACGCCGAGACAGCGACATTGAAGAGCTGGCACGCCTGCAGGCCGAAATTCTTGAGGCTATTTGGCCCAGCCTGAAACCTCAGGGCGTGCTGGTTTATGCCACCTGCTCTATTCTGCCTGAGGAAAATAGCCAGCAAATTTCCGCTTTCCTGAAACTGCACCCCGACGCAACGCTGGTTGAGACGGGTGATGTTGCTAAACCAGGTAGGCAAAATCTTCCTGATGCCGAAAGCGGTGATGGTTTCTATTACGCTAAGCTAATTAAAGGCTAACCTCGATTCTTTGAGTCGACGGTTCTTGACGACAAATAAGGCAATACAGAGAGTGCGATGAAAATAATAATTCTCGGTGCCGGCCAGGTGGGCGGTACGCTGGCTGAAAATCTGGTGGGAGAAAACAACGATATTACTATTGTTGATACCAACACCACGCGTCTGCGCCAATTGCAGGACAAATTTGATCTGCGCGTCGTTCAGGGACACGGCTCTCATCCGCGCGTTTTACGCGAGGCCGGAGCAGAAGATGCCGATATGCTGGTTGCCGTAACCAACTCTGACGAAACCAATATGGTGGCATGCCAAATAGCCTATTCGCTGTTTAATACGCCTAATCGTATTGCGCGGATACGCTCTCCCGAGTACATCCGCGAGTCTGAAAAGCTTTTCCAGCCCGAAGCCGTGCCTATTGACCACCTGATCTCCCCAGAACAGTTGGTCATCGACTATATCTACAAGCTGATTGAATACCCTGGCGCGCTGCAGGTCGTTAACTTTGCGGAAGGCAAGGTCAGCATTGCGGCAGTGAAAGCCTATTACGGCGGTCCATTAGTGGGTAGCGCGCTGTCGGCGATGCGCGAGCACATGCCGCACATCGACACCCGAGTCGCGGCAATATTCCGTCAAGACAGGCCGATTCGGCCACAAGGTTCAACCATTATCGAGGCGGGTGACGAAGTATTCTTTGTTGCCGCATCGCAGCATATTCGCGTGGTAATGAGCGAACTTCAACGTCTGGAGAAACCGTACAAGCGCATTATGATTGTCGGCGGTGGTAATGTCGGTGCGGGTTTGGCTCTGCGTCTTGAGAAACACTACAGCGTAAAACTGATCGAACGCGATCAGCAACGAGCTGCAGAGCTAGCCGAGTTGCTACAGGATACTATTGTGTTCTATGGCGATGCATCCGATCAGGAGCTGCTGGCAGAGGAGCACATTGAGCAGGTCGACGTCTTTATTGCCATCACCAATGATGATGAGGCAAATATCATGTCGGCAATGCTGGCAAAACGCATGGGCGCCAAAAAAGCGATGGTGCTTATTCAGCGCAGCGCCTACGTTGACCTGGTACAGGGCAGCGTTATTGATATTGCCATTTCACCGCAGCAGGCGACTATTTCTGCACTGCTCGGTCACGTACGTAAAGCGGATATTGTCAGCGTTTCTTCCCTGCGCCGCGGCGTAGCAGAGGCCATTGAGGCTATTGCCCATGGCGATGAAAGCACCTCTAAAGTTGTAGGTCGCACGGTGGAGCAGATAAAACTGCCACCGGGCACTACGATTGGTGCGATTGTGCGTGGTAATGAAGTCATTATTGCCAACGGAAGTACCCGTATTCAACAGGGTGACCACGTTGTGATGTTTATCACTGATAAAAAATTCGTTCGCGACGTCGAAAGATTGTTCCAACCGAGCCCATTCTTCCTCTAATAGCTCTGTAAGAAGCGAAATTTATCAGGTAATTAACCAAATACTGTCAACTTTGGTAGCGCATATGCTACAAATGGTCTTTACTTTGATTGACATAATTTGTGGATTTTCCAAGGAGTCATTTTATGAGTTTTTTGAAAGAGTTTCGTGAATTTGCCATGCGCGGCAACGTTGTCGACCTTGCGGTTGGTGTAATCATTGGTGCAGCGTTCGGCAAAATTGTTTCATCTTTGGTTGCCGACATCATTATGCCTCCGTTGGGACTGCTTATTGGCGGCGTTGATTTTAAATCTTTCGCCTGGGTTTTACGCGAAGCGCAAGGCGCGGCCCCTGCCGTTGTGATGCACTACGGCGTCTTTATTCAGAACATCTTCGACTTCCTTATTGTGGCGTTAGCAATCTTCTGTGCTATCAGTTTGATGAATAAATTGCGTAAGAAAGAAGAAGCGGCACCAGCACCGTCTAAACCAACGGCGGAAGAAACCCTGCTAGCGGAAATCCGTGATTTGCTGAAAGAACAGCAAACACCAAGACTCTAAGCGAGATTTTACTGACAAAAAAGCCATCGTTGAGCGATGGCTTTTTTATTGCTGATGAATCAGAAAAACAGTGTTAACCGTTTTATACCGTGAATAATGTAAAAAGGTTAACACTGCCCTCCCAATTCGCTCCTTTGCCTTTTTTATCTTTACGGCGATAGCTTCCTTTCCCTTTAAGATTTTTTTCTACCCGCTGCCTAAATAGAGGGTCGTGCAACAGTGCCTGGATGGCATTATCCTGAATAACACCTTTTTTATGCTGATACTGACTCATAGTAACCTCGTCAAATTAACAGACTGCAGCATTAGTGCTGCGCTGATAAATTTATGCTCTATTTTCACTTTTTGCAATATCACCACTCGCCCCAGTTTCCAACGCTTCAAGAATCGAACAGCTGCTGCTTGAATGTTCACCACCGCAGCATGCTGAACTTAAACGCTGCAGTGAATCACGCATGCGGATCAGTTCACTTAACTTATGTTCAACTTCAGCCAAGCGGCTTTCGACGATCGATTTTGACTCGAGGCAAGTATGATGTGCGGGATCAATACGGATCGACAACAATTCTTTGATGGTATCTAAGGTAAAGCCGATCGTTTTGGCATAGCGAATAAATCGTAGCCGTTGCAGATCGTTATCAGTATAGAGACGATAGCCTGCCTCACTGCGTTCTCCCAGAGACATCATGCCCTGCTTTTCGTAATAGCGAACCGTATCAGGTATTACGTCAGCAAGCTTTGCCAATTCACCAATTTTATACACGCAAACCTCCATTAAGCCGACCCCGAATTAGACAACCCTAGTCAGCAATCGATGACAAATATTACCGTATCCAAAAATGGCTGCAGAGAACTAGCATAGCGCGGTCAGGTGCAAAAGCGTAGGGGAAGGAGGATCGCCAGCACAAACTTGATCCTACAAAAACAGAGGCTAGGCAAAATTTAGACGTAAAAAAACCGGGCACTAAGGCCCGGCTTTTTCATGCATCTACAGATTATTCAGCAGTTGCTACTTCTGCGCTTGATTCTGCACGATCAACGAGCTCGATGTATGCCATCGGCGCATTGTCGCCTGCACGGAAACCACACTTCAGAATACGAGTGTAACCACCGGCACGGCTCGCGAAACGCGGGCCCAGTTCATTAAACAGTTTTGCCACGATCTCGTTATCACGAGTACGGGCGAATGCCAGACGACGATTTGCAACGTTGTCGGTCTTGGCAAGAGTAATCAGCGGCTCAACAACGCGACGCAGCTCTTTCGCTTTCGGCAGGGTCGTCTTGATTATTTCATGACGAACCAAAGAGCCGGCCATGTTACGGAACATAGCCGTACGGTGGCTGCTGTTACGGTTCAGTTGACGACCACTCTTACGATGGCGCATGACCTTATCCTTCTCAGTAAAACCTTAACCTGTGATCCGGTTACTCGTCAGCAATACTTGCCGGTGGCCAGTTTTCCAGGCGCATGCCCAGAGACAAACCACGGGAAGCAAGTACGTCTTTAATCTCAGTAAGAGATTTTTTACCTAAGTTAGGCGTCTTAAGAAGCTCAACTTCGGTACGCTGTACCAGATCACCGATGTAGTGGATTGCTTCTGCTTTGAGGCAGTTAGCAGAGCGGACAGTCAATTCCAGATCGTCAACAGGGCGCAGCAGGATTGGATCGAACTCCGGCTTCTCTTCTTTGACTTCTGGTTGACGTACATCACGTAAATCAACAAAAGCTTCAAGTTGTTCAGCAAGAATGGTTGCCGCACGACGGATCGCCTCTTCAGGATCGATCGTACCGTTGGTTTCCATTTCGATAACCAGCTTGTCCAAATCAGTACGCTGTTCTACACGCGCTGCTTCAACATTGTAGGCAATTCGCTCTACAGGGCTGTAGCATGCATCTACTAACAGACGACCAATTGGGCGCTCATCTTCTTCCGAATGAATTCGGGCAGACGCCGGCACATAACCCCGGCCGCGCTGAACTTTGATACGCATGCTGATAGCAGCGTTTTCATCGGTCAGGTGGCAGATAACGTGTTGCGGCTTGACGATTTCGACATCACCATCATGGGTGATATCGGCTGCAGTCACAGGGCCAATGCCAGACTTATTCAGGGTAAGAATAACTTCATCTTTCCCTTGAACTCTCACCGCCAGCCCTTTCAGGTTGAGCAGGATTTCCAGGATATCTTCCTGTACGCCTTCTTTGGTGCTGTACTCATGCAGTACACCATCAATCTCAACCTCGGTCACCGCGCAACCCGGCATGGATGAAAGCAGAATACGGCGCAGTGCGTTGCCTAAAGTATGGCCAAAGCCACGTTCTAAAGGCTCAAGGGTCACCTTGGCGTGCGTCGAACTGACTTGCTCGATATCTACCAGGCGCGGTTTTAGAAACTCTGTCACAGAACCCTGCATTGTGTCCTCTCTTTGGTACTAAGCTTTACTTAGAGTAAAGCTCGACGATCAGGTGTTCGTTAATGTCAGCTGACAGATCGGTACGTTCAGGAATACGTTTGAACTGACCTTCCATCTTAGCAGCATCAACTTCAAGCCAAGTCGGCTTTTCACGCTGTTCAGCCAACTCCAAAGCGGCCTTCACGCGAGATTGCTTTTTAGCTTTCTCACGGATGCTGACAACGTCATTCGGAGATACCTGATAAGAAGCGATGTTGACAACGCGACCGTTTACCATAACAGCTTTGTGGCTAACCAGCTGACGTGACTCTGCACGCGTAGCGCCGAAGCCCATACGGTAAACAACGTTATCCAGACGACCTTCCAGAAGTTGCAACAGGTTTTCACCGGTGTTGCCCTTCAGGCGGGCTGCTTCTTGGTAGTAGTTACGGAACTGGCGCTCCAGAACACCGTAGGTACGGCGAACTTTTTGCTTTTCACGTAACTGCACGCCATAGTCAGACAGACGCGGTTTACGCGCACCGTGCTGACCAGGAGCTTGATCAATCTTACACTTGGTATCGATCGCGCGAACGCCAGACTTAAGGAATAAATCTGTGCCCTCACGACGGCTAAGCTTGAGCTTAGGACCCAAATATCTTGCCATTTTCTCTCTCCAACAATCCTAAAAGCAGCGTTATACGCGACGCTTTTTCGGCGGACGACAACCGTTATGAGGGATAGGAGTCACATCAGTAATATTAGTGATGCGGAAACCAGCCGCGTTTAACGCGCGGATAGTAGACTCACGACCAGGACCAGGTCCTTTAACCATAACTTCCAGATTCTTGATACCGTACTCTTTCACTGCATCTGCACAGCGCTCTGCTGCAACCTGAGCTGCGAACGGAGTGGATTTACGAGAACCACGGAAACCGGAACCACCAGCTGTTGCCCAACCCAAAGCATTACCCTGACGATCGGTAATAGTCACAATGGTGTTGTTGAAAGACGCATGGATATGAGCCACGCCGTCAGAGACTTGTTTTCTTACACGCTTACGTGTACGAACAGGTGCCTTTGCCATTTATTCTATCACCCCGATTATTTCTTGATCGGTTTGCGCGGACCCTTACGGGTACGTGCGTTAGTCTTGGTACGCTGACCGCGTACTGGAAGACCACGACGATGACGCAAACCACGATAAGTTCCAAGGTCCATAAGACGCTTGATGCTCAGGGTGACTTCACGACGCAGATCACCTTCAACAATGAACTTGGCGACTTCGTCACGCAGCAATTCGATTTGCTCTTCAGACAGCTCTCTGATCTTAACATTTTCAGCAATACCAGACGCAGCACAGATAGCCTGTGAGCGGGTCTTACCGATACCGTAGATCGAAGTTAATGCGATCACGGTATGTTTCTGATCAGGAATGTTAATGCCTGCTATACGGGCCACTATGCACTCCTACTATTTATATACGGCAACACCATTCTGAAAAGCCCGTTTTCAGGATACTCAAATAGTGATGCAGCTTACATACAAAAGATTGGCTGGCTAATCTAGCCAGCTCAACCCAACTTTGCAAGAAAAATATGCGAGATAATCAGCCTTGACGCTGTTTATGCTTCGGCTCGGCGCTGCAGATTACGCGAACGACACCGTTACGCTTAACAATTTTGCAGTTACGACATAATTTCTTGACGGAAGCACGAACTTTCATTTTTACTCTCCGTTACTTCGCAAACACACCAGATTAGCGATTATAGCCTTTCAGGTTTGCTTTCTTCAGCGCAGACTCATACTGACTTGACATCATCAGAGTTTGCACTTGAGCCATAAAGTCCATGATGACCACAACTACGATGAGTAGCGATGTGCCACCAAAGTAGAAAGGAACTTTCATTGCGTCACGCATGAACTCCGGGATAAGGCAGATGAAAGTAATATACATCGCGCCGACCAAAGTCAGGCGGGTCATTACTTTATCAATATACTTCGCCGTTTGCTCTCCCGGACGAATTCCTGGTACAAATGCACCGGACTTCTTCAGGTTATCTGCTGTCTCACGTGGGTTGAAAACCAACGCAGTATAAAAGAAACAGAAGAAGATGATTGCAGTAGCATAGAGTAACACATAAAGCGGTTGCCCAGGCTGCAAATACAGCGAAATTGTTGTCAGCCAGTTCCAACCAGTTCCGCCACCGAACCAAGATGCAATCGTGGCCGGGAACAGAATGATGCTGGAAGCAAAGATAGCAGGTATTACGCCGGCCATATTCACTTTCAACGGTAAGTGTGTGCTCTGTGCTGCATATACACGACGACCTTGCTGACGTTTGGCATAGTTAACGACGATACGACGTTGACCACGTTCCATAAACACAACAAAGAACGTCACTGCAAACACTAATACTGCAACCAACAGCAACAGGAGGAAGTGCAGGTCGCCTTGTCTAGCTTGTTCGATAGTATGACCAACAGCTGGCGGGAGACCCGCTACGATACCCGCAAAGATTATAATCGAAATACCGTTACCGATACCACGTTCAGTAATCTGTTCACCCAGCCACATCAGGAACATTGTCCCAGTAACCAAGCTCACAACTGCAGTAAAGTAGAATGAAAGGCCTGGGTTTAACACCAGACCTTGCATACCAGGCATATTCGGTAAACCGGTAGCAATACCGATTGATTGGAATACGGCCAATACCAGCGTACCGTAGCGGGTATACTGACTAATCTTACGACGGCCAGCCTCCCCTTCTTTCTTTATTTCTGCAAGCGCTGGATGAACCACCGTTAACAGCTGGATAATGATCGATGCCGAAATATACGGCATGATCCCCAGAGCAAAGATCGAAGCACGGCTAAGAGCACCACCAGAGAACATGTTAAACATTTCAATGATGGTGCCTCTTTGCTGCTCGAGCAATTTAGCAAGTACAGTGGCATCAATACCAGGGATCGGAATAAAAGAGCCGATACGGAAAACAATCAGCGCACCGATAACAAACAAAAGTCTGCGCTTCAGCTCGCCAAGTCCACCTTTAGCACTTTGAAAATCTAATCCCGGTTGCTTAGCCATCTGCTACTTATTCCTCTATTTTACCGCCAGCAGCTTCGATAGCAACACGAGCGCCTTTGGTGACACGCAGACCACGTACGGTTACCGGACGAGTAACTTCGCCTGAAAGGATTACTTTCGCGAACTCGATCTGGATACCAATTACGTTAGCGGCTTTCAGCGTGTTCAGGTCGATTACGTCGCCTTCAACAAGAGCCAGTTCAGACAGACGAACTTCTGCCGTGATCATAGCTTTGCGAGAGGTGAAGCCGAATTTCGGCAAACGACGATATAAAGGCATCTGACCACCTTCAAACCCGCGACGTACGCCACCGCCAGAACGTGAGTTCTGACCTTTGTGACCACGGCCGCCGGTTTTACCCAGGCCAGAACCAATACCACGACCTACACGCCTTGGCGCCTGCTTGGCACCGTCAGCCGGAGACAGAGTATTTAAACGCATCTCTTACTCCTCAACCTTAACCATGTAGGAAACCAGATTGATCATGCCGCGAACAGAAGGAGTATCCTCACGTTCTACAGTGTGACCAATACGACGCAGACCTAAACCAGTCAAAGTTTGCTTGTGTTTCGGCAAACGACCGATGCTGCTTTTTGTTTGAGTTACTTTAATAGTCTTTGCCATGGTTATTTCCCTAGAATTTCTTCGACGGACTTACCACGCTTGGCAGCGACCATTTCTGGGGACTTCATATCTTCCAGAGCTGCGATAGTTGCACGAACCACGTTAATCGGGTTAGTAGAACCATAAGCTTTGGCTAATACGTTGTGTACCCCTGCGACTTCCAGGACGGCGCGCATTGCACCACCGGCGATAATACCGGTACCTTCTGAAGCCGGCTGCATGAACACACGGGAACCCGTATGAGCACCTTTAACAGGGTGCTGCAGGGTGCCGCTGTTCAGCGCGACATTTAACATATTGCGACGGGCTTTCTCCATCGCTTTCTGGATCGCTGCCGGAACTTCGCGTGCTTTGCCGTAGCCAAAACCAACGCGACCGTTACCATCACCAACTACTGTCAGTGCGGTAAAGCTGAAAATACGGCCACCTTTTACGGTTTTAGATACGCGGTTTACCGCGATCAGCTTTTCCTGCAGTTCGCCAGCTTGTTTTTCGATGTGTGACATCTTACACCTCTACCTTAGAACTGAAGGCCAGCTTCACGGGCAGCATCTGCCAGTGCCTGGACTCGACCATGATATTGGAAACCAGAACGGTCAAAGGATACTTTCGAAATCCCTTTTTCCAATGCGCGTTCAGCAATAGCTTTACCTACAGCAGTTGCGGCATCTTTGTTACCGGTATACTTCAATTGCTCAGTAATAGTTTTTTCTACTGTAGAAGCAGCAACTAATACTTCAGAACCGTTAGGTGCAATCACCTGTGCGTAAATATGACGCGGGGTACGATGTACCACCAGACGTGTCGCACCCAATTCTTTGAGCTTGCGGCGTGCGCGGGTCGCACGACGGATACGAGCAGATTTCTTATCCATAGTGTTACCTTACTTCTTCTTAGCCTCTTTGGTACGCACGACTTCGTCGGCGTAACGGACACCCTTGCCTTTATAAGGCTCAGGACGACGGTAGGCACGTATATCTGCAGCAACTTGACCAATCATCTGCTTATCGGCGCCTTTCAGCACGATTTCAGTTTGACTTGGACATTCTGCAGTAATGCCTTCCGGCAGTTGGTGCTCGACAGGGTGAGAGAAGCCCAGGGCCAAACTCACCGCGTTGCCTTTGATGGCAGCACGATAACCAACACCAACCAATTGAAGCTTTTTAGTGAAGCCGTCGGTAACACCTACAACCATTGCGTTTAACAGTGCACGAGTGGTACCCGCTTGGGCCCATGCGTTTGCAAAACCTTCGCGTGGAGCGAAAGTCAGTGCGTTTTCTTCCTGTTTAACTTCAACGGCGTCATGGATAGTACGTGACAGCTCGCCGTTTTTACCCTTTACCGAAATTACCTGACCGTTGAGTTTTACCTCTACGCCGGCAGGAATGACGACGGGTGCTTTTGCAACACGAGACATGCTTTCCTCCCGATTAAGCTACGTAGCAGATAATCTCGCCACCAAGACCAGCCTGGCGAGCTGCACGATCAGTCATAACACCTTTAGAGGTAGAAATAACAGCGATACCCAAACCGGCCATAACCTTTGGCAGCTCATCTTTTTTCTTGTAGATGCGCAGGCCAGGACGGCTGATTCGTTGAATGCTCTCTACCACTGCCTTGCCCTGGAAGTACTTCAGTACTAATTCCAGTTCAGGTTTGGCGTCGCCTTCGATTTTAAATTCTTCAATGTAGCCTTCTTCTTTAAGCACGTTGGCAATTGCCAGTTTCAGCTTAGAGGAAGGCATGGTGACCGCAACTTTGTTCGCGGCCTGACCGTTACGGATACGGGTCAGCATATCCGCGATCGGATCTTGCATGCTCATCTGTCATTACTCCCGTGATTCAATTGGTGACAATTACCAGCTAGCCTTTTTAAGGCCCGGAATTTCACCGCGCATGGCGGCTTCACGGACTTTAATACGGCTCAACCCGAACTTCCGCAAGAAAGCGTGCGGACGACCAGTTTGACGGCAGCGATTACGCTGACGAGACGGGCTGGAATCACGCGGCAGAGTCTGCAGCTTAAGAACGGCATCCCAACGTTCTTCGTCGGAAGCGTTCACGTTAGAGATTGTCGCTTTCAGTTCAACGCGTTTGGCGAAGAATTTGTCAGCTAATTTCACGCGCTTGACTTCGCGTGCTTTCATGGATTGCTTAGCCATTAGTAACCCTTACCTTACTTACGGAACGGGAAGTTAAAGGCAGCCAGCAGAGCGCGGCCTTCATCATCGGATTTCGCAGTAGTGGTGATGGTAATATCCAAACCACGAACGCGATCGACTTTGTCATAGTCGATTTCCGGGAAGATGATCTGTTCACGCACGCCCATGCTGTAGTTACCACGGCCGTCGAATGACTTAGCGGACAAGCCACGGAAGTCACGGATACGTGGTACAGCAATAGAGATCAGACGCTCAAAGAATTCCCACATGCGTTCGCCACGCAGGGTTACTTTACAGCCGATCGGATAGCCCTGACGGATTTTGAAGCCTGCAACTGATTTGCGTGCTTTGGTGATGAACGGCTTTTGACCGGAGATTGCTGCTAAGTCAGCTGCTGCGTTATCCAGCAGTTTCTTATCAGCGATCGCTTCACCAACACCCATGTTCAGGGTGATCTTCTCGACCCGAGGGACTTGCATGACAGAATTGTAATTAAACTCAGACATGAGTTTCTTTACGACATCGTCTTTGTAGTAATCATGCAGTTTCGCCATCGTACTACTCCAAATTACTTGATAGTTACGCTGTTAGACTTGAAGAAACGGACTTTTTTGCCGTCTTCGAATCTAAAGCCTACACGGTCAGCCTTACCGGTTGCCGTGTTGAAGATCGCAACGTTAGAAACTTGAACTGCAGCTTCTTTTTCAACGATGCCGCCTGGTTGGTTCAGAGCCGGTTGAGGCTTCTGATGTTTCTTAACCAGGTTGATACCTTCAACAATGACCTTGCCAGAAGACAGGACATTTTTTACTTTACCACGCTTACCTTTATCTTTGCCGGTAAGCAGGATAACTTCGTCATCACGACGGATTTTCGCTGCCATGGTTTCGCTCCTTAGAGTACTTCTGGTGCCAGAGAGATAATTTTCATGAACTTCTCATTACGCAGTTCACGAGTTACCGGCCCAAAAATACGCGTGCCGATTGGCTGCTCGCTGTTATTATTTAAAATAACGCATGCATTGCCATCGAAGCGAATGACAGAACCGTCCGGGCGACGAACACCCTTCTTGGTGCGCACCACTACCGCCTTCAGCACGTCGCCTTTCTTCACCTTACCACGTGGAATTGCTTCCTTGATGGTAATTTTGATGATATCGCCAACGCCTGCGTAGCGACGGTGCGAGCCACCCAGAACCTTGATACACATTACGCGACGTGCACCGGAGTTGTCGGCCACGGTCAGCATAGTCTGTTCTTGGATCATGTTAGTGCTCCGCTAATGTCAACTACAACTTATAAGACCTAACAATAGGCCATATAGAAATCCCCACAAATGAGGGCGCAGCATTATAACACTGCTTCTTCATTATGGGTAGAAAAAATAAACGGCCCAGGTCTCCATGAGCCGCTTATTCATTTTCGAGAGCGCGATTCTATTACAGAATTGCTTTCTCTACAACGCGAACCAGTGTCCAAGACTTAGTCTTAGACAGCGGACGGCATTCGCTAATTTCAACGACGTCGCCGATACCGCATTCGTTGTTCTCGTCATGTACGTGCAGCTTAGTCGTACGCTTGATGAATTTACCGTAGATTGGGTGCTTCACGAAACGCTCAATCGCAACAACGATAGATTTTTCCATCTTGTCACTGATCACACGACCTTGCAGAGTACGGATCTTGTCACTCATTACGCGCCCGCCTTCTCAGTCAGTAAAGTCTTCACACGTGCAACATCACGACGCACTTGCTTCAACGTGTGTGTTTGCTGCAGCTGGCCGCTGGCCGTTTGCATGCGCAGGTTAAACTGCTCACGCAACAGGTTCAGAAGCTCAACGTTCAGCTCTTCCACGCTTTTTTCACGCAGCTCTTTTGCTTTCATTACATCACCGTCTTAGTTACAAAGGTGGTTTTAATAGGCAGTTTCGCTGCTGCAAGCTGGAATGCTTCACGCGCCAGCTCTTCAGGCACACCGTCCATTTCGTACAGGACTTTACCAGGCTGGATCAGGGCAACCCAATACTCCACGTTACCCTTACCTTTACCCATACGAACTTCAAGTGGCTTCTCGGTGATCGGTTTGTCCGGGAATACACGGATCCAGATCTTACCTTGACGCTTAACTGCACGGGTCATCGCACGACGTGCTGCTTCAATTTGACGAGCAGTCAGGCGACCACGGCCAACAGCTTTCAGACCGTAAGTGCCGAAGCTCACATCCGTACCTTGCGCAAGACCACGGTTGCGGCCTTTGTGCACCTTACGGAATTTTGTACGCTTTGGTTGTAACATCAGCGACTCTCCTTACTTGCGGCCTTTACGCTGCTGCTTTTTAGGTTGAGCAGCCGGTTCCGGTTGTTCAACTGCAGCCATACCACCCAGGATCTCACCTTTGAAGATCCATACCTTAACGCCGATTACACCATAAGTGGTGTGCGCTTCAGATGTGTTGTAATCGATATCCGCACGCAGAGTATGCAGTGGAACACGACCTTCACGGTACCATTCGGTACGCGCGATTTCAGCACCGCCAAGGCGGCCGCTTACTTCAACTTTGATACCTTTAGCGCCAAGACGCATTGCGTTCTGTACAGCACGCTTCATAGCACGACGGAACATAACGCGACGTTCCAACTGTGAAGTGATGCTGTCAGCAACCAATTTTGCGTCAAGTTCCGGTTTACGGATTTCGGCGATGTTAATCTGTGCAGGAACGCCAGCGATACCCGCTACGACCTTACGCAGTTTTTCGACATCTTCACCTTTCTTGCCGATAACGATGCCAGGACGAGCGGTGTGAATAGTCACACGGATGCTCTTCGCTGGACGCTCGATAACGATGCGAGAAACGGAAGCTTTCGACAATTCTTTAGTCAAGAACTGACGAACTTTAAAGTCGCTGTCCAGGTTGTCAGCGAATTCTTTGGTATTTGCATACCAGGTAGAATTCCAAGGTTTGACAATACCTAGGCGAATACCATTAGGATGTACTTTCTGACCCATTGCTAGTCTCCAGAGTCTCAGCGATCGGACACAACCACAGTAATGTGGCTGGTGCGCTTCAGAATGCGATCTGCACGACCTTTAGCACGCGGCATAATGCGCTTCATGCTTGGGCCTTCGTCTACGAAAATCTTCGTGACTTTCAGATCATCGATGTCAGCGCCATCGTTGTGTTCTGCGTTAGCAATGGCAGACTCCAGTACCTTCTTAACCAGACCAGCAGCTTTCTTGTTGGTGTAGGCCAGAGTTTCCAGAGCTTGCGACACTTTCTTACCGCGGATCAGGTCTGCAACAAGGCGGACCTTCTGAGCAGAAGAACGAGCGTGGCGATGTTTAGCTATAGTTTCCATCTCTTCCTCCTACCTTAGCGCTTTTTAGCTTTTTTATCAGCCGCATGGCCGCGATAAGTACGAGTCGGCGCGAATTCACCCAGTTTGTGACCGACCATTTCATCGGAAACAAATACTGGTACGTGCTGACGACCATTATGGACAGCGATGGTCAAACCGATCATGTTAGGAAAGATCGTTGAACGACGGGACCAAGTGCGCAAAGGCTTCTTGTCTCCGCTTTCCACCGCTTTCTCTACCTTCTTCAGCAAGTGCAGGTCAATAAAAGGACCTTTCTTGAGAGAACGTGGCATGGCTTATCCTCTAATTATTTTTTGCTACGGCGGCGTACGATGAACTTGTCAGTACGCTTGTTGCTACGGGTTTTCTTACCTTTGGTCTGAACGCCCCATGGTGTTACTGGGTGTTTACCAAAGTTTTTACCCTCACCACCACCGTGTGGGTGATCGACTGGGTTCATCGCAGTACCGCGAACGGTAGGACGAATACCACGCCAACGTGCAGCACCTGCTTTACCCAGAACGCGAAGCATATGTTCAGAGTTACCAACTTCACCCATGGTGGCGCGGCAGTCGATCTGAACTTTACGCATTTCGCCAGAGCGCAGACGCAGAGTTACGTAGGAACCATCACGAGCAACGATCTGAACGTAGGCACCAGCAGAACGAGCCAGCTGGCCGCCTTTACCTGGTTTCATTTCTACGTTATGAACCGTTGAACCAACTGGGATGTTGCGCATCGGAAGGGTGTTACCCACTTTGATTGCAGCATCAACGCCAGATTGGATCTGGTCACCCACTTTCAGGCCTTTTGGCGCCAGGATATAACGGCGTTCGCCGTCTTTGTACAGAACCAGCGCGATATTCGCGGAACGGTTCGGATCGTACTCCAGACGCTCAACCACTGCAGCTACACCGTCTTTGTTGCGTTTGAAGTCAACCAGACGATAATGTTGCTTGTGGCCACCACCGATATGACGGGTGGTGATACGGCCATTGTTGTTACGGCCACCGCTTTTGCTCAATTTCTCAAGCAGCGGGGCAAAAGGTTTACCCTTGTGCAGCTCAGGGTTAACCACTTTAACAACGTGGCGACGGCCCGGAGATGTAGGTTTACATTTAACAATTGCCATTGTGCTTACTCCTCCGACTTACTCTGCGCCGCTGATGAAGTCCAGGTTCTGGCCTTCTTTCAGGGTGACGTAAGCTTTTTTCCAGTCGCTACGACGACCAACACGCTGACCGTGACGTTTAGACTTGCCTTTAACCAGCAAGGTATTAACGTCTTCGACTTCGACTTCAAACAGTTTCTTAACCGCAGCTTTGATTTCTGCTTTAGTCGCGTCGAGGGCAACTTTGAGTACGATGGTATTGTTCTTTTCCATCGCGGCGGATGCTTTTTCAGAAACGTGCGGCGCGCGCAGCACTTTCAGCAGACGTTCTTCACGAATCATGCCAGCATCTCCTCAACTTGCTTAACTGCGTCAGCAGTCATAACGACTTTGTCGAAGGCGATCAGGCTTACTGGATCGATACCTGCTACATCGCGAACGTCAACCTTGTACAGGTTACGTGCGGCCAGGAACAGATTCTCGTCGACTTCGCCGGTTACAATCAGCACGTCTTCCAGAGCCATGTCTTTCAGTTTCTGAGCAAGCAGCTTAGTTTTAGGCGCTTCTACAGAGAACGTCTCGACAACGATCAGGCGATCTTGACGTACCAGTTCGGACAGAATGCTTTTCAGCGCGCCGCGGTACATCTTTTTATTTACTTTTTGACTGTGGTCCTGTGGCTTTGCAGCAAAGGTCACACCACCGGAACGCCAGATTGGGCTCTTTACAGAACCTGCACGCGCACGGCCAGTACCTTTCTGACGCCATGGTTTCTTACCGGAACCAGTTACTTCAGCACGGGTCTTCTGAGCGCGAGTACCTTGACGGGCACCTGCTGCGTAAGCAACAACAACCTGGTGTACCAGCGCTTCATTGAAATCACGCCCGAAGGTAGTTTCGGAAACAGTCAGCGCGCTCTGCGCGTCTTTCACTACTAATTCCATTCCTATCTCCTCGACGTTAAGCCTTAACAGCAGGTTTAACGATCAGGTTGCCACCGGTAGCACCCGGAACAGCACCCTTGACCAGCAGCAGGTTGCGCTCAGCGTCAACACGTACTACGTCCAGGCTTTGAACGGTTACACGCTCGTTACCCAGTTGGCCTGCCATTTTCTTGCCTTTGAACACTTTGCCCGGAGTCTGGTTCTGACCGATAGAACCCGGAACGCGGTGAGACAAGGAGTTACCGTGTGTAGCATCTTGAGTACGGAAGTTCCAGCGTTTAACAGTACCCGCGAAACCTTTACCTTTAGATGTACCAGTAACGTCTACTTTCTTAACGTCTGCGAAAATTTCAACGCTAATGTCTTGACCTGCAGTGAACTCTTCACCTTCTGCAAGGCGGAATTCCCACAAACCACGGCCAGCTTCTACGCCAGCTTTAGCGAAGTGACCCGCTTCTGGTTTGGTTACACGGTTAGCTTTTTTGCTACCAGTAGTAACCTGAACAGCACGGTAACCGTCGTTTTCCAGATCTTTGATCTGAGTAACGCGGTTTGCTTCAATTTCGATAACGGTTACAGGGATAGAAACACCATCTTCTGTGAAGATGCGAGTCATACCCACTTTCTTACCGACTAAACCAATCATTGTTTCAACCTCTCAATCGCTCAATGACCCTGATTAACCCAGGCTGATCTGCACGTCTACACCAGCAGCCAGATCCAGACGCATCAGAGCATCAACGGTTTTCTCGGTTGGCTCAACGATGTCAACCAGACGCTTGTGAGTGCGAATCTCATACTGATCGCGCGCATCTTTATTGACGTGCGGAGAAATCAGAATGGTAAAGCGCTCTTTGCGGGTCGGCAGCGGAATTGGACCACGAACTTGCGCACCAGTGCGCTTCGCGGTCTCAACGATTTCCGCAGTTGATTGATCAATCAAACGATGATCAAACGCTTTCAGGCGGATACGGATTCTTTGGTTCTGCATGAGACCAGAGCTCCAATTATTTTAAACGTAAAATGACTACTACTCGGTCCCATTTCGATTGATGGGAGAGTGTAATCGTTCTTCACATAACCCCCATATCGGGAGTATTGTTTGCCGAGCGGTTACTTTGCTCGACAACTAATTCTTATCGAATTAGGCTTACCAAGATTAGGTAAGCCCGCGCATTATACGTAACACAGCAAAGTAAGCAACCCCCTAAGGCAATAAAGTGCGTTTATTTCGTACACGCCCCCTCCCCCTCTTGGCTGTTGCAGTCGATTTGTGAGACGTCGCCCGAAGTTGAAAGCTCATCCCCCACGGCGTTTTTTTAGGATTGTTTGTTCGCTGGCAAAGATTATCCTCATGGCTTCATAAAGGAGTAACCTTATAGATATTGAGGGATATTAAATGTTTAACGATCTTTACCAGCTCGGTATTGTTCACGGCTATGCCTTTATCACCTGTGTGATTCTGGTCGGTTACTTACTGGCACTGAGTGTTATCGACATAGAACGGTTTCAGTTACCCGACCGCCTTACTCTTTCTCTGCTGTGGGTTGGTTTGATGCTGCACGCATTATTTACACCACAATTTCTTGCCAGCTCCGTTATCGGTGCAGCTGCAGGTTATTTTTTTTTATGGGCTATTTATTGGCTGGTGAAATTAGTGATCAAAAAAGAGGGGTTGGGTTATGGCGATTTTAAACTCATGGCGGCGTTGGGGGCATGGCTGGGATGGGAATGTTTACCGTGGGTGGCGGTCTATGCTTCGATAACGGGGATAATCGTGTTCTTTTTGCGATTCTGTTTCAATCGTAACAAAGGAGAAATACCGTTTGGACCTTTCCTTGCTGCTGCCGGGGGTATAATTTATATCAGCCAGCAAATGAACAGCCTGGCTGATCCTCGGTGTATATTCTGCGTAACGTTTAAATAACGGATTTAGTCCAAGGACTAATGCGCCGCTTTATTTGATTCTTCTTTTATCTGGGTCTGAACGTAATTTTGCAGGCCCACTCGACCTATAAGATCAAGCTCGGTTTCAATCCAGTCAATGTGGTGCTCCTCATCGGCCAGGATTTTTATCATCAAATCGCGACTTACGTAGTCATGAATTGAATCGGCGTAGGCAATGGCTTCACGTAAATCTTTGGCACCTTCCAGCTCGAGAACCAGATCGGACTTGAGCATTTCCTCAATGTCTTCACCAATGTTGAGCTTGCCGAGATCTTGCAGGTTGGGAATGCCTTCCAGGAACAGGATACGCTCGATGTAAATATCGGCGTGTTTCATTTCATCGATGGATTCGTGGTATTCGATGCCGTTGAGTCGCATCAAGCCCCAGTTTTTGAACATTCTGGCGTGAAGAAAATACTGATTAATGGCAACGAGCTCATTTCCTAGCAGCTTGTTAAGGTGCGCAATGACTTTTGTATCGCCTTTCATAGGAATACCCTCCGCTCTAGTTCTATGAAGTGTAGAACCAGTTAGCAAAGAGTCAAAAAAATAACCCTACTATTTATCAGGCAACTTCGATGATATAGGTAATGCTCTCTTGCTCCTCAACCAGGATCTGTCTGGCCTGCCTGATGCATTTTCCACAATCAGTTCCGATCGGGACTAATTGGCGAAGCTGTTTCATCGTTTGTGGCTGATGCTGCCGAATGACTTTGCGGATCACTTTGTCAGTGACTGCATTACACAAACACACGTACATACACTAACTCAATAATTAACCTATTCAGTTAACTGTAAATGAGAATAGTTTTTATTTCAATTACGTTCTGAAAAATTTACATTACAACTTTTATTAAAAGATAGGCATAAAAAAGGGTGCCGAAGCACCCTTTTCAATTGCATCAAGAAATCAGCGATTAAGCGAGAACTTTAGCAACAACACCAGCACCAACAGTACGACCGCCTTCACGGATTGCGAAACGCAGGCCGTCGTCCATCGCGATTGGGTGGATCAGGGTCACAACCATGTTCACGTTGTCACCTGGCATTACCATCTCTACGCCTTCTGGCAGTTCGATGGTACCGGTCACGTCAGTTGTACGGAAGTAGAACTGTGGACGGTAGCCTTTGAAGAACGGAGTATGACGGCCGCCTTCATCTTTGCTCAGGATATAGACTTCTGAGTCAAATTTGGTGTGTGGTTTGATTGAACCTGGTTTAGCCAATACTTGACCACGTTCGATGTCTTCACGCTTGATACCGCGCAGCAGAACACCTACGTTCTCGCCTGCACGACCTTCGTCAAGCAGTTTACGGAACATTTCAACGCCGGTACAGGTAGACTTAACGGTGTCTTTGATACCTACGATTTCTACTTCTTCGCCAACTTTAACGATACCGCGCTCTACACGACCGGTAACAACTGTACCACGGCCGGAGATGGAGAATACGTCTTCGATTGGCAGCAGGAATGGCTTGTCAATTGCGCGCTCTGGTTCTGGGATGTAAGAATCCAGGAAACCGGCCAGCTCAATGATTTTAGCTTCCCACTCAGCGTCGCCTTCCAGTGCTTTCAGCGCTGAACCACGAACGACTGGCAGATCATCGCCTGGGAAGTCGTACATAGACAGAAGTTCACGAACTTCCATTTCTACCAGTTCCAGCAGCTCTTCATCATCAACCATGTCACATTTGTTCATGAACACGATGATGTAAGGAACGCCAACCTGACGACCCAGCAGGATGTGCTCACGAGTCTGTGGCATTGGGCCATCAGTCGCAGCAACAACCAGGATAGCGCCGTCCATCTGAGCAGCACCGGTGATCATGTTTTTCACGTAGTCGGCGTGCCCTGGGCAGTCAACGTGCGCGTAGTGACGAGCTGGGGTATCGTACTCAACGTGAGAAGTGTTGATGGTGATACCACGTGCTTTTTCTTCTGGTGCGTTATCGATCTGGTCGAATGCACGAGCAGAACCGCCGTAGGTTTTAGCCAGAACGGTGGTGATAGCAGCAGTCAGGGTAGTTTTGCCGTGGTCAACGTGGCCGATAGTACCAACGTTGACGTGCGGTTTGGAACGTTCAAATTTTTCTTTAGACACGGATATATTCCTTACTATTGTGCTCTCCCCTCAAGGAGAGAGCACGGGATCATTGTGTTAAAACCTAGGCTTATTTACCACGAGCTTCGATTACAGCCTGGGCAACGTTGCTTGGCGCGTCATCATACTTCAGGAATTCCATGGAGTAAGATGCACGGCCTTTGGTCAGTGAACGCAGCTGAGTCGCATAACCGAACATTTCGGAAAGCGGAACTTCAGCATGAATCACAACGCCAGTAGCGTTAGATTCTTGGCCTTTCAGCATACCACGACGACGGCTAAGGTCACCGATCACGTCACCGGTGTTCTCTTCTGGAGTTTCTACTTCAACCTTCATGATCGGCTCAAGCAGAACTGGTTTCGCTTTCTTAAAGCCATCTTTGAAGGCGATAGAAGCGGCCAGTTTAAACGCCAGCTCAGAGGAGTCAACGTCATGGTAAGAACCGAAGTGCAGACGCACACCAAGATCTACCACTGGGTAACCCGCCAACGGACCTGCTTTCAGCTGCTCCTGGATGCCTTTGTCAATCGCACCGATGAATTCACCTGGAATTACACCGCCTTTGATTTCGTTGACAAACTCGTAGCCTTTCGGATTCGAGCCTGGCTCCAACGGATACATGTCGATCACAACGTGACCGTACTGACCACGACCACCAGACTGCTTGGCGTGCTTACCTTCAACGTCGGTAACTTTGGCGCGAATCGCTTCACGGTAAGCTACCTGCGGCTTACCAACGTTAGCTTCAACGTTGAATTCGCGACGCATACGGTCAACCAGGATATCCAGGTGAAGTTCACCCATACCTGCGATGATTGTCTGACCAGATTCTTCATCAGTCCAAACGCGGAATGATGGGTCTTCTTTAGCCAGACGGCCCAGAGCCAGACCCATTTTTTCTTGGTCAGCTTTGGTTTTTGGTTCTACAGCAACGGAGATTACCGGCTCTGGGAATTCCATACGCTCAAGAATGATCACGTTGTTCGGATCACACAGGGTATCACCCGTAGTCACGTCTTTCAGACCGATCGCTGCAGCGATATCGCCTGCACGAACTTCTTTAATTTCTTCACGCTTGTTAGCGTGCATCTGAACGATACGGCCCAGACGTTCACGCTGAGATTTCACTGGGTTAAATACAGTGTCACCTGAGTTGACGAGACCGGAGTAAACACGGAAGAACGTCAAGTTACCCACGAATGGGTCAGTAGCGATTTTGAACGCCAGAGCAGAGAACGGCTCAGAGTCGTCAGAATGGCGAACTGCTGGAGTGTCTTTACCGTCATCCAACATACCGTTGATAGCTTCAACGTCGGTTGGTGCTGGCAGATACTCAACAACAGCATCCAACATTGCCTGTACGCCTTTGTTTTTAAACGCAGAGCCACAGGTAACCAGGATAACTTCATTGTTCAGAACGCGCTTACGCAGAGAAGCTTTGATCTCTTCTTCAGTCAGCTCTTCGCCACCAAAGAATTTCTCCATCAGCTCATCAGAGCCTTCAGCAGCGGCCTCAACCAGTTTCTGGTGCCATTCTTCAGCCAGTTCTTGCATATCAGCCGGGATCTCTTCGTATTCGAAGGTCACGCCCTGATCGGCTTCGTTCCAGTTGATTGCTTTCATCTTCACGAGGTCAACAATACCGGTGAATTTCTCTTCTGCGCCGATAGCCAGCTGCAGAGGGACCGGAGTTGCATTCAGACGTGATTCAAGCTGACCAACAACTTTCAGGAAGTTAGCACCCATACGGTCCATTTTGTTAACGAACGCGATACGAGGAACTTTATATTTGTTGGCTTGACGCCATACGGTTTCAGACTGTGGCTGAACACCGCCAACAGCACAGTAAACCATTACTGCGCCATCAAGAACACGCATAGAACGTTCAACTTCGATGGTGAAGTCAACGTGTCCTGGGGTGTCGATGATGTTGATGTGGTGTGGTTCGAACTGCTTAGCCATACCAGACCAGAAACAGGTAGTCGCAGCGGACGTGATGGTAATACCACGTTCCTGCTCCTGCTCCATCCAGTCCATGGTTGCTGCGCCGTCATGTACTTCACCGATTTTATGGTTTACACCGGTGTAGAACAGAACACGTTCGGTAGTCGTCGTTTTACCGGCGTCGATGTGCGCACTGATACCAATGTTACGGTAGCGCTCAATGGGTGTTTTACGAGCCATTTGATTCCTCTATTACTAGGGCGTTCAAGTTCAGTTAATCCAAACGGGCAACTGTTGCCAGCGCCCGCTTGTTTAGCATATACCCGCAATATTTCAAATCGCAGATGCGTTAGCTGTTTCGCTCACCCCGGTCAAATACCGAAGTAAATTCCCGGGGATCTTTCAATTGCCCGCTTTCTGCAACTGAAATCTTGGGGTATCTACAACTGGTAATTACCAGCGGTAGTGGGCGAACGCCTTGTTGGCTTCGGCCATACGGTGAACGTCTTCACGTTTCTTAACAGCAGTACCTTTGTTGTCTGCTGCATCAGAAAGTTCGTTCGCCAGGCGCAGAGCCATGGATTTATCACCGCGTTTACGAGCAGCTTCAACGATCCAACGCATTGCCAGAGCATTACGACGAACCGGACGTACTTCAACTGGAACCTGATAAGTAGAACCACCTACGCGGCGGGACTTAACTTCCACGGTCGGACGGACGTTGTCCAGAGCGACTTCGAAAGCTTCCAGGCTGTCTTTACCGCTACGTTGAGCCAGGGTCTCAAGTGCGTTGTAGACGATTGCTTCTGCAGTAGATTTTTTACCATCTACCATCAGGATGTTTACGAATTTCGCCAGAAGTTCGGACCCGAACTTAGGATCTGGCAGGATTTTACGTTGACCAATGACGCGACGACGTGGCATGGAAATACTCCGTTGTTAATTCAGGATTGTCCAAAACTCTATGAGTTTATTTTGACAGTAATGTGAAAATGTTTGGCCTTACTTAACGGAGAACCATTAAGACTTCGGCTTTTTAACGCCGTATTTAGAACGAGATTGCTTACGGTCTTTAACGCCTGAACAGTCCAGTGCGCCGCGGACGGTGTGGTAACGCACACCTGGCAAGTCTTTTACACGACCGCCACGGATCAGGATCACGGAGTGTTCCTGCAGGTTATGACCTTCACCGCCGATGTAGGAGGTAACTTCAAAACCGTTAGTCAAACGAACACGACATACTTTACGCAATGCGGAGTTCGGTTTTTTTGGAGTGGTGGTGTACACACGGGTACAAACGCCACGTTTCTGCGGGCATGCTTCCAGCGCTGGAACGTTGCTTTTAGCAACCTTCGTAGAGCGTGGTTTGCGTACCAGCTGATTAATTGTTGCCATTAAAAAGCTCCTGGGATTTGTTTCGTAAACTGCTTTGTAAACACGTGATAAATCGACCCACAATCGGCAGATGCCAATATGGGACGCAGAATTTTATTGCTGACCTGTGAAAGTGTCAAGAAATATACAGCATTTCGCGAAATCACCACGCAACGTGCTGAGTGTGCTTCTCGGTTAAATCAACGAATCCAGTATAGTCGATCGGCGTCACTTTGTGTGAAATTTGACCAATCAAACCTCTAGCCTGCAGATCTTCGCTGAGCACATAAACCGGGCAACTCAGAACAGATATATGGGACTGTGCCAGACTATTTTCAAGTGCCGCCGTGACACCATCCTGCATAAGCAGCAGAGCATCAGAAGGGCTTATCAATCGGATAAGTGCTGCAAGATCACACTGTTGAGGAGAATGGGCCAAGGTAAAAAGCATCTTCTATCTCTGATTAAAATGTGAGTATTACGTGATAATTTGACAGTCGCTGGCGTAGACGTTCAGGTGAGAGTTTCTCGACGTCGAGCACCCAATCGTCAAATTCTGCCAGTCCTCGCTCACTCGCCGACGCCTCACAAAGGAAGCACTCCTCCACGTCGTAAAGCGGTAAAACACCGTAAGTGGCGATATAATTACGCGCTAAAATTTTTTCTGGCTGCTGGCCGGGTAAAAGCTGTAAAACGCCATCCGCCACAAAAAACACGCCGATATTTTCGGATAATGCCGACGTAGCGAGCAGCGCATCCAACCCTTCTCTGCCGGCCGACGTGCCATGCGGCCCCTGTGAAAAAACAAAAGCCACTTTTTTTGCGTCGATTTCTGCCTTCATAACCCTGTCCGTTCCCACCGGTTAAAACTGTACCAGACGATCGCTGCCGAGCGTGGCTTCCGCCAGGCTACCTAATCCGGTTAACGAGAAGCCGGGCTGCAGGTTTGCGTTGATGTCATCTCGGTTAGCGGCTTCATCCTGGTCAATAATGCCTCGACGCAGAGCCGCGGCCACGCAAACGTTCAGTTCAACCTGATGAGACATCGCCAGCAGTTGCCAGGCGCGCACCAGATCAAACTCGTCTGTCGCCGGTGAGCTGAGCTGATTGCCGTTAAGCACACCTTCCCGATAGAAGAATACGCTTTCAAGTTTATGACCGCGTGCAAGCAGCGCCAGAGCGAACTGATAGGCAGCGCTGGCCTGCTGGGTGCCGTAGGGCGCTCCGGTGACCAAAATACTGTATCGCAGAGTCAACCTTAATTCCCCAACGGCTCGCCGCTTTTGAACTGCCGGATATAAAGATAAACCGTGTGTTTGGAGATATTCAGACGATCGGCCACCTGGTTAATCGCATCTTTGATATCAAAAATACCTTTCTCATACAGGTTAAGCACCACCTGACGGTTTTTGGCATTATTGGTCACGTTGCGATCGGCATTCACTTCTTCAATCGTAAACTCCAGCGTCTGTGCGACGAGATCATCGACGGAAGAAGCAAAGTTCACAGAGGGAGAAACGTCCTGCGTTTCAGGCGGCATAAAGGTTTGCATGATCTGCGAAAAAGGCACGTCGAGATTCATGTTGATGCACAGCAGCCCGATCACCCGCTGGGCGTGATTCCGAATAGCGATGGTCACTGACTTCATCAACACGCCGCTTTTCGCACGGGTAAAATAGGCTTTAGACACGTTGCTGTCCGCACCCGTCATATCGTGCAACATACGCAGCGCTAGGTCAGTGATAGGCGAGCCTATCTTACGCCCGGTGTGTTCCCCATTGGCGATACGAATAGCCGAGCATTTCAGATCTTCTAAAGAATGCAGAACTATTTCACAGTGTTGGCCAATCAGCATAGCCAAACCGTCCACCACTGCTTCGTAGGAAGCAAGAATTTCATGGTCGGTTGCACTAAAAGGACGTTGGTCCAGCAAATCCAGATCACCGGTTTCGCCATTTAAAAGCGAATTAGACATTGAAGCTACCACCCTCTACATCGGGACCTTACTCATCATCTGGAGTAAGACTCACCGTTCAATCAGTTTTGGCAGGGTATCACTGCAGCAAAACAGCAGTGAAAATAGGTCCCTACGAGTTTTCAAGTTACTGACGTTAAGCTTGAGAGATAAAGTCGTCAAGTTATCATCATAGAGTAACCCCAGTAAAAATGGGGGAGAAGTGATTAAAAAGCTGAATACAAAAAAAAACCGCCGCATAAGCGACGGTTTTCTCGAACAAAAGTCAGAAATATTTATTCTGATTTTGCAGCTGCAGCAGGGTCAGCTGGCTGAGTTGCGTCTTTCGCGTCAGCTTTTGGTGCTGGTTTGATATCCAGCAACTCGACTTCAAATACCAGAGTAGAGTTGGCAGGGATACCTGGGACACCGCTTGCGCCATAAGCCTGGGCAGGTGGG
The DNA here is from genome assembly GCF_009208105.1 of Rouxiella sp. S1S-2. Lineage (NCBI taxonomy): Bacteria > Pseudomonadati > Pseudomonadota > Gammaproteobacteria > Enterobacterales > Yersiniaceae > Rouxiella > Rouxiella sp. S1S-2. Next base: position 607,201 of record NZ_WFKL01000001.1, on the reverse strand, counting down.
ATTACCAGCTTGATTTTGCCGCCTTTCTTGATGTGTTTCAGGCCTTCGGTCCAGCCTGGGATAACACCGTCAAGACGGAATGACAGTGGCTCGCCACGCTTGTAAGAATCATCAAACACAGTACCGTCTGGCAGAGAACCTTTATAGTTAACGACTACAGTATCGCTGTCTTTAGGTGCTACGCCGGTGCCTGGTTTCTCAACCAGATACAGCAGGCCAGTGTCAGTTTTCTTCACGCCTTTTTCTTTAGCGAAGTCTGCACGGAATTTCTCACCGGCGGTTTCGTTAGCTTTGGCATCAGCTTCCATTTTCTGCTGAGCTGAAGCTTTAACTTTTGCTTCAAAGGTTTGCAGTGTTTTTTCAATATCTGCATCAGACAGCTTGCTCTTATTTGCAAACGCATCCTGAACACCGGCGATCAGCTGGTCTTTATCCAGTTTGATGCCCAGTTTTTCTTGTTCTTTAAGCGAGTTGTCCATGTAACGACCGAGTGAAGCACCCAGCGCGTAAGCAGCCTGCTCATCGTCGTTTTTAAACTGTGCATTCGTGGTAGCTGGTGCTGTAGCCGCTGGTGCAGCCGCAGTAGAATCAGTCGCTTTTGCAGCATCAGCTGCCATGGCCTGAGTGGCGCCCAGGGCAAGAGCCATCGTTGTAGCTAACAGCGTTACTTTAAACAGTGATTTCATCCATTTCTCCAAGACTTGAGGCTCTTACCTCAAGTAACAATTACGAAAGTTCGCCGGTTAATATAACTGTCCGTGTCAATGCATGACAATCGCTATACTACCCGAACGCGCTTAAATAGGACCTTTTTTGCTTCAATAAGTTTCTGAAGTCGCCAGAAAATGGGTAACTCTGAGTTTTTTCTGAATATTGCGGGTAGAATATGGCCCAAAATCTGTCACTCTGATAGACAATCCTTACCAGGCGGCATTAAAGGCTCAAATTATGGAACAAAATCCCTTCGAACAGCGGATTGAAGCGCTGGAAAGTAAACTGGCTTTTCAGGAAGTCACTATCGAAGAGTTGAATCAGATAGTGACCTCGCACCAGCTCGAAATGAGCCGGTTACACGATCACCTGCGCATGTTAACCGACAGACTGCGTGCCTCTCAGCCTTCAATGATTGCCGATGCGTCAGAAGAAACGCCGCCTCCGCATTATTGATATGCCGAATGAAAGCTCGCTAATGCAGGCTAAAACCTATTGGCGAGCATGCGCTGAGCAATAAAAAAGGCGGCCATTTAGCCGCCTTTCTCATTTTCTAACCGGAAATACTGCCGATTAGTGGCTGCAACCACAGCCGCCGGTGCCGCAACCGCCTTGACCGTGGTCATGGCCGTGATCGTGGTCATGGTCGTGACCGTGCTCACCGTGAACGTGGCCGTGAGCCAGTTCTTCTTCGGTTGCTTCGCGGATAGCCACAACTTCAACGTTGAAGTTCAGGTTCTGACCCGCCAGCATATGGTTACCGTCAACCACCACGTGATCGCCGTCAACTTCGGTGATTTCTACTGGAACGGGACCCTGATCGGTGTCAGCCAGGAAACGCATGCCTACTTCAAGCTCGTCAACACCCATGAAGACGTCTTTCGGTACACGTTGAACCAGGTTCTCGTCGTAGTTACCGTAAGCTTCGTTAGCGCCTACGTGCACGTCAAAACGATCGCCAACCGCATGGCCTTCCAGCGCGCTTTCCAGACCGGAAATCAGCGAGCCGTGACCGTGCAGGTAGTCCAGGGGTGCGCTCACCGGTGATTCATCAACCAGCACGCCGTCTTCTGTACGAACCTGATACGCAACGCTGACAACCACGTCTTTAGATACTTTCATGATAACTCCTACCGTTGAAAACTATAATTTCGTCAAATACTGGATTTTGGCGAAGATTGTAGCGGAAAACCGCGCCTCTGTACCCCTAAGCATAAAAAAAGGCGCGCCATAACGCTACTCGGGATGAAAGATCCCAATCACTTGCTCTTCGGCGCGCACGTGCTTGGTCACCTGCTCATCGGTCTGGCGTTTGTGGTGCCCACACTTGGCGCACTCCACCACTTCGACCTGATCTTCCTGCCATAACATCAGTGTATCCAGTGCCTTACACTCAGGGCATACCGCACCGGCGATAAAACGTTTACGGGTTGTAGCCATTTCTTGCCTCTCATGAATTTCAGCCGCGAGGCGTTATTTCTCGCTTCGCCGTACGAAATCCTTTACAAAAAATATTCGGAAACTTCTGTCATCGTACGCGCCGAAACACTATTCGTCATCGTCCCAGCCATCGAGTTGCCGTCTTTCCTTGTGCATTTCGCTCTGGAAGATATCCTCCAGCTCGCGCCGAGCCTCTTTGACACGAGAAATCTGTGCCACGTCGCCCTGCACCTGCGGCACCAGCTCACGCAGCATACGCATGTCAAGACGACGAAAATGCTGCTGGGCGCGATAGGCGCTGTGTGGATGCATACCCAGCGTAATCAGTGCCTTCTTGCCCAACTCCAGCGCGCTGGAAAACGTTTCACGCGAGAAGTTCTGCACACCGGCCTGAAGCAGTTCGTGCGCTTCTACGCGACCGCGCGCACGCGCCAATATATTGAGGTGCGGAAAGTGTTCCTGACACAGACGCACAATTTCCATAGTGTCTTCCGGTTCATTACAGGTGATCACTATCGATTTCGCCTTTTCTGCCCCGGAGGCGCGCAGCAGTTCAAGCTTGGTTGCGTCGCCGTAATACACTTGATAACCGTAGCTGCGCATCAGGCCCACGGCGCTAATATCGCGTTCAAGCACCGTGATACGCATTTTGTTGGCCATCAGCAAACGGCCAATAACCTGGCCAAAACGCCCAAAGCCAACCACGATCACCTGCGGTTCGTTGTCCTCAACAAAATGCTTCTCGTCACTCTCTTCCTGAGCGTTATAACGACGGAACAAAATCCTGTCGACCAGTTTCAGCAGCAGCGGCGTAGTCATCATCGAAAGCGTGACCACCACCAGCAGCAGCGCCAGTTGGGACTGTGAAATCACCTTCAACGCGCCGGCGGCAGAGAACAGCACAAAGGCAAACTCGCCGCCCTGACTCAGTACAGCGGCAAACTGCAAACGTATCGAGGTGCCAAGACCAAACACACGGGCAAACAGGTAAAGCACGCAGCCTTTGACCATCACCAGCAACACGACACCGGCCAGCACAATCAGTATTTGGCTGTAAAGCACGCCGAGATTCAGCGCCATTCCCACCGAGATAAAGAACAGTCCAAGCAATAGTCCCTTAAATGGCTCGATAGCGATTTCCAGTTCGTGCTGATATTCACTTTCAGCCAGTAATATTCCGGCGATAAACGTCCCCAGCGCCATCGAAAAGCCCAGCTCCTGCATAAACAGCGCCGCACCCAATACGGTGAGCAGCGCCGCCGCGGTAAACACTTCGCGTACGCCGGAGGCAACAATAAGGCGAAAGATCGGCCGCAGAAGATAGCGCCCACCGACCAGCATGCCGACAAACGCCAGCACTTTCATGCCGATCATCGACCAGTCATTACCGCCCGAAGAGGTACCTGCCAGAACCGGTACCAGCGCCAGCGCGGGAATAACCGCGATATCCTGAAACAGCAACACCGCAAAGCCAAGCTGACCGCCTTCGTTACGGGTCATGCCTTTATCCTGCATTAACTGCATCGCCATTGCGGTGGACGACATCGCCAGCCCAATACCGCCGATCACCGCCGCCTGCCAGGCAAAATGGGTCAGGTAAAGCAGCCCGCCCAGTACCAACGCGGTGAGAATAACCTGCCCCGCGCCAACGCCAAATATTTGACGACGCAGCTGCCAGAGCTTGCCGGGATTAAGCTCTAAACCGATGATAAACATCAGGAACACGACACCCAGCTCCGAGAAGTGCAAAATTTCGTCTACGTCGCGAATAAAGCCCAGCCCCCAGGGACCAATGGCGATACCGGCCAGCAGGTAGCCGAGTACCGCGCCAATTCCCAGACGCTGTGCAATCGGCACCGCCACAACAGCGGCAAATAAAAACATCAATATTGCGGTGGGTAAATTCGAACTGTCGATAGTTAAACTCCTCCGTGTGGCATGGGGGACTGAAGCCATTCGCCGTAGGCTTCTGCGTGGCTGGCCAACACTTCCGGCTGCTGACGTCGCGCCCAGTAGATGATAATGGGCGTCATCCAGTGCATGTGGCACATGGCGGCGGTCAGCTCGAACGGCCGCATAATTTCACTCATCTTGTAGCGATTGTATCCCCCCGGTCGATAGGCGCCTTCCGGTTCGCCGGTTGTGACTACCGAACGCCAATATTTTCCACTCAGCGCCGTGCCGCCCGCACCGCTGGCAAAACCGCGAGCCAGCACGCGATCCATCCACTCCTTGAGCAACGCCGGACAGCTGTAAGTGTATAAAGGGTGTTGAAAAACAATCACCTTATGCTCACGAAGCAGCTCCTGTTCGCGATGAATATCAATAAAAAAATCGGGGTAGTGCGCATAAAGATCGTGGACAGTGACGTTATCCAACTGCCGGGCCCTGTCGAGCAATAGGCGATTGGCAACCGAATCGGGTGATTCCGGGTGAGCGTACAGCAGCAAAACCTTGGGTGGCTGCGACATCAATACCTCCAAAGCGTCGTCAGGGTGCAATTTTTCAGCTACCATGCTCCGCAAATACAAAATGGGACGTTCCAGACGTCTTATTTACCTTAATATCGTGACAGTCCAATTTAACATACCTTAATTAAACGGCGCTTTATGATAGTTTTCTCATCGTTACAAATCAGGCGTGGCACCAATGTGCTGCTTGACAATGCATCTGCCACTATCAATCCGGGCCAAAAAGTCGGGTTAGTAGGTAAAAACGGCTGCGGTAAATCGACCCTGATTTCGCTGCTGAAAAACGAAATGAGCGCCGACGCGGGCAATCTGACATTTCCGTCCAACTGGGCGTTAGCCTGGGTTAATCAGGAAACGCCAGCACTCGACGTGCCCGCCATTGAGTATGTTATCGACGGTGACCGAGAATTTCGTCAGTTAGAATCCGAATTACAGGCTGCCAACGAACGCGACGACGGTCATGCGATTGCCACGTTGCATGGCAAACTGGACGCGATTCAGGCCTGGACCATTCCGGCCCGCGCCGCCAGCCTGCTCAGCGGACTCGGCTTTAGCCAAAGTCAGCTACAAAATCCGGTGAAGTCTTTCTCCGGCGGTTGGCGTATGCGCCTCAACCTGGCCCAGGCGCTGATCTGCCGTTCTGACCTGCTACTGCTCGACGAACCTACCAACCACTTGGATCTCGATGCAGTGATTTGGCTCGAGAAGTGGCTGAAAAGCTATAACGGTACGCTGGTGCTGATTTCCCACGACCGCGACTTCCTTGACCCGATTGTCGATAAAATCCTGCATATCGAACAGCAGACGATGAATGAATACACCGGTAACTATTCGTCGTTTGAACGCCAGCGCGCCACCAAATTGGCCCAGCAGCAGTCCCTGTTTGAACACCAGCAGGAGAAGGTTTCGCACCTGCAAAGCTACATCAACCGCTTCCGCGCGCAGGCGACGAAAGCCAAGCAGGCGCAGAGCCGCATCAAAATGCTTGAGCGTATGGAGCTGATTGCTCCGGCGCACGTCGACAATCCTTTTCAGTTTAGTTTCAGGTCGCCAGAAAGTCTGCCCGACCCGCTGCTGCGAATGGAAAAAGTCAGCGCGGGCTATGGCGATAACGTCATCCTTGATTCTATCAAGCTGAATTTAGTACCCGGCTCACGCATCGGCCTGCTCGGACGCAACGGCGCGGGTAAATCAACGCTGATTAAACTGCTGGCCGGCACCATGCCGCCACTGTCGGGCGATATTGGCCTGGCAAAAGGCGTTAAGCTCGGGTACTTCGCCCAGCATCAGCTGGAGTTTTTACGCGCAGAAGACTCACCGCTGCAGCATCTGGTGCGTCTGGCAGACAAACAGACTGAACAGCAGCTGCGCGATTACCTCGGCGGTTTCGGCTTTAACGGCGATAAGGTTACCGAAAAAACCGAACGTTTCTCGGGCGGCGAAAAAGCCCGTCTGGTGCTGGCACTGATTGTCTGGCAGCGCCCCAATCTGCTGCTGCTCGATGAACCGACCAACCACCTTGACCTCGACATGCGCCAGGCCTTGACCGAAGCGCTGATGGACTTTGAAGGCGCCATGGTGGTGGTTTCGCACGACCGTCACCTTCTGCGCTCCACCACTGATGACTTGTATTTGGTGCACGCTGGCAAAGTTGAACAATTCGACGGCGACCTTGACGACTACCAGCAGTGGTTAGTTGATATTCAACGCCAGGAGACACAGCAGGACGCGCCGGAGAAAGACGCGGGGGTCAACAGTGCACAGTCGCGTAAAGATCAGAAACGCCGCGAAGCCGATTTCCGCAACCAGACCCAGCCGCTACGCAAGCAGATAACCACCTGGGAAAAGCAGATGGAAAAACTCGGCGCTGCGCTGGCAGCCGTTGAAGAGAAACTGGCGGACTCGGCTATCTATGACATCAGCCGCAAGGCCGATCTCACCGCCTGTTTGCAGCAGCAGATAAAGGTCAAGGGCGAGCTGGAAGAAGTGGAGATGCATTGGCTAGATGCTCAGGAACAGCTTGAGCAATTAGCGCAAGAGTTCAACGCCTGAGAATAGAATAACGGTATGAAAACCGGTGGCGCGAACCTGCGCCACCGGACCTCGCTAAATGCCTTACGCCTGAAAGTACGGCTTGTCTCCAAGAATGGTTGCACGATGCATAATTCGTCGCTGCGGCAAATAGTCCGCATTGGCGTAGTGCTGCGTTACGCGATTGTCCCACAGTGCGATATCGTTCTCCTGCCATCGCCAGCGCACCTGAAACTCGGGTTTGGTGATGTGGCGGAATAGAAAATCAAGCAGCGTTGCACTCTCTTTCTCCGCCAAGTCAACAATGCGCGTGGTGAACCCTTCGTTAACAAACAGCGCCTGCTTACCCGAAACTGGATGCGTACGAATAACCGGATGCAGCACCGGCGGATTCTTTTCTTTGGCTTTCAGCCACTGCTGATGCTCCTCAGGCGTTTTACGGTATTTATACTCCTGGAAAGACTTGGTGAAGTCATGCTCGGCCTGCAAACCGGCCAGTAGCTGTTTAAACGGTGCTGACAGCGCCTCATAGGCCGCAATACCGCTGGTCCACAGCGTATCTCCGCCGGTAGAGGGCAGCCGCTTTGCCGCCAGAATCGCACCCAGCGGCGGGGTTTCAATAAAGGTGACATCCGTGTGCCAGTTGTCGTTATCCGGCGGATTGTTGTCGTCGGTGTCGAGAATGATAATTTCCCGCGCCTCCGGTGTTTGCGGATAAACCGGATGAATATGCAGGTCACCAAAGCGCGCCGCCAGCGCACGCTGCTCAACCGGCGTCACCGGCTGGTTGCGGGCAAACAGCACCTGATACTTCAGCAATGCATGATACAACTGTTCAAACTGCGCATCGGATAGCGGGCGGTTAAGCGACACATCCTCCACCAACGCACCAATATACGGACCCAGCGGGGTAATTTTCAGACGTTCGTTCATTGTTGTTCTCCGTGCCAGGGGGTTAATTTGCGCTGTAGGTAGCGCAGGCCCAATTCGAGCGCACAGGCAATTAGCGCGATAACGCTAATGCCGGCGATAACCACGTCAGTCGCCAAAAACTCTCCGGCCGACTGCACCATAAATCCTAATCCACGGGTGGCGGCGATAAGCTCCGCGGCCACCAGCGTTGACCAGCCGACGCCCAATCCAATGCGCACGCCAGTTAAAATTTCAGGTAATGCCCCCGGCAAGATGACATGCCACAGCACCTGCCAGCGGCTTGCGCCTAACGCCTGCGCGGCGCGAACTCGCACCTTTGACGCGCTGCGTACGCCCGCCAGCGCCGACATTGCCACCGGCGCAAAAATGGCCAGGTAAATCAGCAGAATTTTTGATGTTTCACCGATCCCGAACCAAATCACCATCAGCGGCAAATAGGCCAGCGGAGGAACCGGGCGATATAGCTCAATGAGCGGGTCTAAAATGCCGCGCAGGGTTTCGTTTAACCCCATCGCAATCCCCACCGGCACGCCGATAATCACCGCGGCCAGCAGCGCAACCACGATCCGCGCCAGACTGGCTTCAAGGTGCTGCCACAGGGTTGCGTCCATAAAACCCTGCGGACTGGCGATAGTAATCAGCTGATGCAACACCTGCTGCGGCGCGGGCAGAAACAGCGGCGGAATAAGCTTCAACGCCGTCACCGCCCACCAGATAAACAGCAGTGTTGCCAGCGTGGCAATGCTAAGACGGACGTTGCGCGGTAGCGACCAGCTTCTTGCCGTCGGCGCATCGCGCGTTATCGCTTTAATCACCGGTTCAGCGCTCATAGCTGGGCTCCTCGCTGCTGGAACACCTGACTCAGCACGTACTCACGCTGGCGGATGAATTCTGGGTCTGACTTGATGCTGCGGCAGGACTCACCGTCGGCATAGCGTTTACCAAAGTCCAGCGAGATGCGCTCCAGCACTCTGCCCGGACCTGGCGATAGCAGCAACAGCTCACTGGCGAGAAAAATCGCCTCTTCAATGTCGTGCGTTATCAGGAAAATTTGCTTGCCGGTGTCACGCCAGATGTTCAACAACAGCTCCTGCATCTGCTCGCGAGTAAACGCATCCAGCGCACCAAAAGGCTCATCGAGCAACAGCAAACGCGGGTCGGCCGCCAGCGCGCGAGCAATCCCCACCCGTTGGCGCATGCCGCCCGAAAGCTGCCACAGGTTATGCCGCTCATAACCGGCAAGTCCTACTTTAGAGAGCATCCGCTCCGCCGTTTGTCGACGCTGGCGTTTTTCAATGCCCGCCAGTTGAAGGCCAAATTCGACGTTGCTCTGCACATCACGCCACGGCAACAGCCCTTCATGCTGAAAAACCACGCCGCGTTCGGCACCTGGCCCCGTCACTGGCGAGCCGTCCAGGCTAATCGACCCGCCGCTGGGCGAGGTAAATCCGGCAATAAGATTGAGCAGCGTGGTCTTCCCGCATCCTGACGGACCGAGTACCACCACCAACTGCCCGGCGTCTATCTGCAACGAGATGTCATGCAGCACCGGATTTCCCTGATACTCCGCAGAAAGTTGAGAGACCTGAAGCATGCCGTTCTCCTTACGATTGCGGGCTGGCCTGCACGGCCTTCACGAATTTGTTGGTCACGTAGCTGCTGTAGTCAGAATCGACCTGATCGACCTTGCCCTGCTCTTTAAGGAAACTGGCAGTGTCTTTAATGGCTTTATCAACCGGCTGTCCCAACTGCACTATCTGCTCGTCAACCGGCAGATAGCGGTTACCCTTAACCAGCCCGGCAATTTGTTCATCCGGCACGCCGCTAAGGCGCGACAGGGTATTAAGGTTTGAGGCATCTTTAAGCCACTGGTCAGGATTTTGCAGATAGGCTTTTTGCGCGGCCAATGCGCTGCGAGCAAAGGCAGTCACCACTTCAGGGTGTGCCTGAGCAAAATCTTTACGCACTACCCAAACGTCAAGCGTTGGTGAACCCCATTTGCCGACTTGGGAAGAGTCGGTCAGCACCTTGCCGGTTTTTTCCAGCTCGTTGACCGCCGGTGCCCAAACGTAGGCGCCGTCGATGTCACCGCGCGCCCAGGCGGCAGCAATGGCCGGGGGTTGCAGGTTCACGATAGTGACTTTTTTAGGGTCGATTCCCCAATGCTTCAGGGCCGAGAGCAGGCTGTAATGGGTGGTCGAGATGAACGGCACCGCGATGCGTTTGCCAATCAGGTCCTGCGGACTGTTGATGTTTTTCTTCACCACCAATGCCTCAGAACTTCCCAGCTCAGAGGCCAGCAAGAAAGCCTCGATAGGCAGCTTCTGGCTGGCCGCAACGGCCAATGGGCTCGAGCCGATATTGCCAATTTGCACATCTCCCGAGGCCAGCGCACGCAGCACGCTAGAGCCGCTGTCGAATTTGCGCCAGTCCACTTTGGCACCCGACTCCTTGGCAAAGGTATTTTCAGCCTGTGCCACTTTCGCCGGTTCCGCCGACGTTTGGTAAGCCACGGTGACATCTACCGCGTGTGCGCTAAGTGCAGTCAGTGACAACAGCAGTGCTGCGCCACGAAATATTGAACGGTTTACCATCGGTGAGTGCTCCACAAAAGTGATGAATCATTTTTCTTGGGGTGAGTAGAGCGTTTGTAGCTGAGCACAGGACGCATTAAAAGTAATAATAAATTACTGTTAATATCAAAATGGAATATGCAATGTTTTTGCTGAAAACTTTAGCCCTTCACTGACAAGAACAACTCACGAGGGGATAAAAAAACGGCCATCTCGTTGGATGACCGTCTTCATTATTAATTCACACTAAACCGGCATCAACGCCATATCAACAGCACGCAGGCAGCGGTTAACAACCCCATCGCTACGTTGAAGGTGTACCAGGCACGACGACTGCTCAGCAGGCGACCGATGACCGTACCAAAGCCCAGCCAGATAATTCCAGACACCAAATTGACGATAAACACGCCAAGACTGATTGCCGCCACCGAGTGATTGTACTGCGCACCGGCAAGGCTAAAGCTGGCGACCGCACCCAGCCCCATCAGCCAGGCTTTTGGATTAAGAAACTGCAACAGCCAGCCTTGATACAGGCGGATGGGCTTCGCCTGCGCGGCGTCAGTTTCCAGCGTTTCATAGGCTGAGGTGGCAATTTTCCACGCCAGCCACAGCAGATAAAGGCTGCCGAGCACTTTAAGGATGGTGTGCAGCGCCGGGTAAATCAAAATTAATCCACCCACGCCGAAGGCTACCAGCAGCACGATACTTTGCATACCCAGCATGATGCCAATCATCAACCACAACGAACGCATAAACCCGAAGTTTGCCCCCGAGGTGGTCAACAGCATATTATTTGGGCCCGGCGTAATCGCGGCAACCCATAAAAACCCTAGCATCGAAAGAAATAAACCCAGTTCCATTTTACAGGTGCTCCCCACCCCCAACTATTGTGCAATTAGCAGTGAAGCTATCAGTGTGGTATTGGTAGTACAAGCTTCCAACACGAGATTTTTTTCGCAAAATGGCTGAAAATTTTCACCCTCTGCGCGGCGCTAGCAATCCGCATCTACAGACGTTATTACCCCGCCTGGTCAGAAGACACGTTAAGCTCAAACCGGTTTGGCAGCGACTCGAACTACCAGACGGTGATTTTCTGGACTTGGCATGGAGCGAAAACCCCGAATTTGCCCAACAAAAACCGCGTATGGTGCTTTTTCACGGTCTGGAAGGCAGCTTCACCAGCCCCTATGCGCACGGACTTTTGCAGGCCTGGAAGGACCAGGGCGGCCTTGGCGTTGTCATGCATTTTCGTGGCTGCAGCGGTGAACCCAATCGGCTGCAGCGGATCTATCACTCTGGGGAGACCAGTGATGCCCGCTTCTTCCTCCGCTGGCTAAACGAGACTTATGGCGATGTACCCACTGCGGCAGTGGGTTTCTCACTTGGCGGCAATATGCTGGCCTGCTATCTCGGGCAGGAAGGCGCAGACTGTCGGCTCACGGCGGCGGTGATTGTCTCGGCACCGCTGATGCTCGAACCCTGTGCCCGTCGTCTTGAGCAAGGTTCTTCGCGGATTTATCAGCACTACCTGCTGGACCAGCTCAAAGCCAATGCGCGGCGTAAACTGATTAAATATCCCGGCACGCTGCCGGTGACCTTGGGGCAACTTAAGTCGATGCGACGTATTCGCGAGTTCGACGAAGCTATTACCTCCAAGGCCCACGGTTTTCAAAACGCACTAGACTATTATCGACGCTGTAGCGGCATGCCTCTACTGGCGAGAGTCAAAGTACCGCTACTGATCATTCATGCCAAAGATGACCCTTTTATGACCGACGCGGTTATTCCAAACATACAAGACCTGCCGCCTGAGGTAGAATATCAGCTGACCGAACACGGGGGACACGTCGGTTTCGTTGCCGGCAGTTGGCTCAATCCCGTGATGTGGCTAGAGCAACGAATTCCCGAGTGGCTCGCCCCGAGACTGGCATGCGAATCAACGATTGAGAAAAGAAAATAGCAGATGATCATTCCCTGGAAAGAATTGCCAACGGAAACGCTGGACAGCGTCATTGAAGGTTTTGTACTGCGCGAAGGCACCGACTATGGCGAGCAGGAACGCACGCTGGAGCAAAAAGTAGAAGATGTTCGCCGCCAGCTTAAAAGCGGCGACGTGGTTTTAGTATGGTCAGAGCTGCATGAAACGCTGAACATCATGCCGCGCGGGCAGTTTCGCGCCGGTGAAGAAGAAATAGAAAGACCGGACTATTAGTCTTACGTCTTTATTTAAAAAACGCTGCTCTAGAAAGCACTGCCGCGCCACGGCCGACGCTTAAATCGGTCGCTGCCTGCGCGCTCGGACAGACTGTTAGCTGCGCGCTGAGAGCGCCGCAGCACCTCGCGTTCATCAACTCGGGTGATTTTCCCTTGGCGTAGTACCGCTTCACCATCGACAAAAACGTCCGTGACCTCATGTCCCAACGCTGAGTAGACCAGCGATGAAACGGGGTGATGCACCGGTGTCATCGCAGGATGATCAGTACCCACCACTGCAATATCAGCCTTTTTACCGACCTCAATAGAACCAATAAGATGGTCAAGGCCGATGGCTCGCGCGCCGTCGATGGTCGCCATCTCAAGCACTTTTTCCGCCGTCATAATAGTCGGGTCACGATGTACACCCTTTTGCAGCAGTGCCGCCATTTTCATCGCCTGAAACAGACTGTGATTATTACTGCTAGCCGGTCCGTCAGATCCTAGCCCAACAGTAATGCCCGCCGCCAACATTTCAGGAATGGGTGCCACGCCGGAGGCCAAATACATATTGCTGCACGGATTATGAGACACGCGGACATCGTGATGCTTAAGCGCGCGAATATCACGGCTGCTGCACTGCACGCAGTGAACCGCCAAAACGTCCGGCCCCAGAAAGCCGATTTCACTGAGAAACTCGGTATCTGTACACTGAAAACGCAGTTGCGACTGGGAGATTTCAAAATCCGTTTCGGCGACGTGCGTGGTAATTAAAGCGCCGGTTTCATCGGCCAGCTCGCGGGTGCCGCGCAGCACTTTCTCGTCGAGCGCCCAAATCATGCTCGGTGCAATGCCCACTTTTACCCGGCTTTCCGGGCGATTGTAGCGATAAATCAGCGCACGTGCGTCGGCAAGGGCTGCTTCGGGCGTTTCAATCAGGCGGGCGGGAATGCCATGTTCTTCACCCGTGGTCAAAAAGCCGCGGCAAACGTGCCCACGAATCCCCGTCACCTCAAAGGCTTCGACCACTTTGGCGGTTAATCCGGGGCGAGGATGCGCATACATAAAATCAACCAGCGAAGTCACGCCGGAGCGCAGCGACTCCACGCAGCCGTGCATCGCCGCCGCCAAAACATCTTCTTCGGTCAGCTCAACGGCGCTGGGTCCGGTCATGCAGGTGAACCATTTTTTAAGCACCATGTCATCACCCAGCCCTTTCAGCAGAGTTTGAAACAGGTGCGTATGCGTATTTACCATGCCGGGAATAATGATGGCATCCCGACAGTCGATAACCTCGCACTGCGGATTTTTCGCCTCAAGCTGTTGGCGCGTGCCGATGGCGGTAATAAATTCGCCCTCAATCAAAATGCTGGCTTCTTCCAGTACGTCGCGCTGCGGGTTCATGGTTATCACCCAGCCGTCTGCCAAAATGTATCCCATCGACTCTTCCTCTTTCGAACCTTTTTAACCCGCCAACTGGCTGACAAGTTGCTCAGAATCAATCACGAAACCAAAGCATTGGCGAACGTTATACAGCGTGGCGTCCATACAATACTGCGGTGAAGTCGTGGCGCAGCAGTCCTCCAGCAGCAGGCAGTCATAGCCATGAAAATTGGCATCCTGCAGCGTACACAGCACGCACTGATCGGCATTTACGCCAGCAAACAACAGCGTCGTGACGTTCAAATTACGCAAAATACTGTCAAGTTCGGTGTCTTTAAAACCCGACATCCGGTATTTATTGACTCGAATGTCGTCAGCCAGCGGCGCAAGCTCATCAACCACCGCGGCGGCCCAACTGCCGGACTCCAGCACCGGCTCGCCCGACAGTGGCAAAGGGTCGCCCAATCCCACGCCCTCACCGGTGGGTTTATAAACGTGCAGCAGCGCCGGGCTAAGGTTTAATCGGTCAGCACGATTCCCCCAGTTAAGCCAAACCACCGGCATCTCGACCTCTCGCAGCGCGGGCAGCAAACGCTGCAGCGGTGCAATGGGCGCGCGGGCGGGCATAACGTCAACGCCGATATGCCCCAGCCAGCCGTCGGGATGGCAAAAGTCATTTTGCATGTCGATAACAATCAGTGCGGTGCGGTTGACGTCGAGCTGAATACGGCGCTCGCCATCCTGCGCAACGGCCACCTGCGGCGGCGGTGCATCGCGGACTAAATCAACCTCATCTGCCGAAACGTGCCAGAGATTGCGTGCGCTGGAACCTAGCGGAACCAGAGGAGTTTGCCGCTGTTTCATCGCGCAGAACTCCCCTTCACCCCACTAAGGACGCGCAGGTCCTCCTCATCCAGCTCAACCCGCTCACCGCTGCGAATCAGCTCGGCAAAGCCTTCGTTCGGGGTCATCACCGTCAGGGTATAGAGCTTGCTGCTGCCGGTATTGCGCACCACGTGTTCATTGCCAGGATTAAGCAACAATGCTTTCCCCTGGCTTAATGGCACTTCCTTATCGCCGCACAGCGCTACGCCCTCGCCCGCCAGCACATAGAAAAACTCGTGCGCATGTGCGTGCTCATTGGGCGGAGTAGCGCCTCCCACCTTGAAAATTTCAATCACGAAAATGTGCTCAATATCATCCTGATGCTTGTCAAACAGGATGGCGAAATAGTTGGTGTCCGTCGGGCCAATACGGAAAGCCTGAGCGGATTGAGCATCGGTAGCGCGAAATACAGTGGTCATAGAACTCTCCTAAAATATCCGGGCAGTGGCGATGCCACTGTTATTCCTTGCGGTAAGGCTGGGTCAGCGCGCCCGGCTGTACCGTTTTTCCGACCACGCCGGACATCGCCAGAATGGTCAACAAATAAGGCAGTGCCAATAAAACCTGTGCAGGCAGCGCGTTATCAAACAGTTGTAAAGAGAGCTGCAGTGCATCGGCAGCGCCAAAGATAAACGCCGCCAACAGCGCCTTAATCGGGCTCCAGCGCCCAAAGATGACGATAGCGAGTGCGATAAACCCTTGTCCGCTAACAATATTGTCGCGAAACAGACCGATTTGCGCGGTCACCAAATAGCCGCCAGCCAGACCGGCACCGAGACACGAAAGCATCACGCCATAGGTCCGAATGCGCTGCACGTTAAGGCCCGCGGCGTGCGCCGCGCGCGGATTCTCGCCCACGGCGCGCAACGACAGGCCAAAACGGGTGTGAAACAGCCCAATCTGCGCCACAAACACCAGCACCAGCGTCAGGTAAAGCGGCCAAGGTTGGTTGAAGAAGATGGGTCCCACCAAGGGGATCTTGGCCAGACCCGGCAGAGGTAATGGATTGAACATCGTAAGGGTCGGCGAGGTGTTATTGCCGATAACCAGACTGTAAACGTAGGTCGCCACGCCGGCGGCCAGAATGTTGAACACGATGCCCACCACCACCTGACTGGCCAAAGCCCGCAGGTAGAAGAACGCTAGAAATAAACCGACCAGCAGACCGCCTACGCCCCCGGCAAAAAAACCGAGCACGGTAGAGCCGGAATAGACCGCCACCAAATAGCTGGATAACGCGCCCATTAGCACCGTGCCTTCAATCCCGATGTTTAGCACCCCTGAACGCTCGGCATAAATTTCGCCCAGTGAGGCCAGCAATACCGGTCCGGCAAGACGCACGGCCGCCGCCAGCCAGGTGACAAAAAACGCGATATCAATGTGTGACCACAGGCTCATGATTTGCTCTCCGTGGCGGGGTCGATGAGTGCGTGCTCGGTACGACTAGGCCAGTTAATTCGGTAATAACGCAGAATGTCGCCCGCCAAAATCAGCAGCACCACCAGGCTTTCGAGAATAAAAATAACCGACGTTGGCAGACCGCTTTCACGCTGCATCGCGCTGCCGCCCACTTCGAGTCCGCCGTAGAGAATGGCCGTAGGTATCACGACCAGCGGATTGAGTCGTGCCAACAGCGCCACGACTACGCCGACGAAGCCAACGCCGCCTGCCAATCCGTCCATCAGTCGATGCTGCACGCCCAATACCGCGCACAGTCCGGCAAGGGCCGCCATACCGCCGCCGAGAAACACCGCCAACATTTGACGCCGTATCACGTTAATCCCGCCGTAGCGCGCCGCCTTAGGATTGAGTCCGCTAACGATAATTTCGTAACCCATTGGCGTTTTACGGATCAGTGCCCAGACAAAAACCGAGCACGTCAGCGCGATCAGTAGCCCCATGTGCGCCCGCGTACCGGGTAAAATAAAGCCTAACCAGCTTTCCATCGGCAAACGCGGCGTCTGCGGCAAATCGCCCACCGCACGCATCGGACCCGAGACCAAATATTGGATCAGAAAGGCGGCCACATAGTTGGCCATCAGCGAAATCAGCACATCGTTGCCGCCAAAGCGCACGCGCAGGAATCCAACCATGCCAGCCCACACGCCGCCTGCGGCAAAGGCGGCTATCAGTACCACCGGCCAGAACGCCCAGACAGGCAGCATTATTGCCATGCCCTGCGGCGTGCCGCCCAAGGCCACCCAGGAAGCCGCCGCCGCGCCCACCAGGAAGCAGCCTTCAAATCCGATATAGCCCAGTCCACCACGCCAGACAACGATAGTTGCCTGAGCAATTAAAATCAGCGGCGTGGCCTGCACCAACGTCTGAGCGAAGCCGCGCAGTGAGCCAAACGCCTCATCAAACAGCGAGGCAAACGCCGCTAACGGATTGGCGCCAAAGGGAATAAACAGCAGCCCAGCCAGAATAAAAGCCACCAGCAGTGCCAGTAGCGTTGTACCCGCCAGCGCCAGTGAAGAGTCGGCGGGGATGTGACGCTTGATGAGCAACGGCTTCATGACGCCTCCCGCGATAAACGGCCACCGGCCATCAGTTCACCAATGTGTTCCACACTGGCCTCGGCCGCGTTCAGCACGCCGGCAATTTGCCCTTCATACATCACGGCGATCCTGTCTGATAAATTCATGATTTCTTCAAGTTCTGCGGAGATCATCACAATGGCGCAGCCCTGTTGCCGCGCCTCGAGCAGCCCCTGCCACACCGCCTCCACCGCGCCAACATCAAGACCACGCGTCGGTTGCTCGACCACTAGCACCCGTGGTTTGCGCATGACCTCACGGCCAAGGATCAGCTTCTGCAGGTTTCCGCCCGAAAGTTTTCCAGCCTCAAATTCGAGGTCCGGCGTGATCACGTTAAAGTGGTTAACGATAGCCTGGGCTTTTTGCGCGATGGCTTTAGAGCTGAGAAACCAGCCTTTGGCATAAGTATGCTGCCGAGGCTCACCCAAAATGGCGTTATCGGCTATCGACATGGCGGTAACCGACCCCACGCCGCGCCGGTCTGCGGGAATAAATCCCATACCGGCGGCGCGTCGCTGGGCCGGTGAGTGCTCGGAAATATCTTCGCCGCCGAGCATGATGCGCCCCGCCTCAATCGGGCGCAGATTGAGCAACGCATCGGCGAGTTCCGACTGCCCGTTACCGTCGACACCGGCAATGCCCAAAATTTCACCCGCGTGAACCTTTAGCGCCACGCGCCAAATTTTTTGGTTACCGGCTTCATCACGCATGGCGATGTTATCGATGTGCAGCACTTCTTTGCCCGGAGCCTGCGGCACTTTTACTATCCGCAGCAACACGTCACGACCCACCATGCGGCGCGCGAGATCGGTTTCAGAGGTGTCGCCCACCGCCACGCTCTCGACCATACAGCCGCTGCGCATAACCGAAACACTGTTGGCAATGGCCATAATTTCATAAAGTTTGTGGGTTACGATGACGATTGAACGCCCCTCGACACGCAGTGAATTCAGGGTTGCAAACAGACCCTCTTTTTCACGCGGCGTCAGTACGGCTGTGGGTTCATCAAGAATTAGCACCTTGGCATCGCGGTAGAGCAGCTTGAGTATTTCTACCCGCTGCTGGACGCCAATCGGTAAATGGGCCACTTTCGCCCACGGGTCAACCGCCAGTCCGTGGCGGTCTGAAATCTGCTGCAAACGTTTTGCGGCGTCCTGTAAATCGAGGCGGCCGCTGCGCGTTTCTTTCAATCCGAGAATAACGTTCTCAACCACAGTCATCGGCTGAACCAGCATGAATTCCTGATGCACCATGCCAATGCCTAACGCAATGGCATCGCTCGGACTGCGGATACTGACCGGCTTACCCTCGACTAAAATTTGTCCTTCATCTGCCTGATACAGCCCGTACAGAATCTGCATCAGCGTGCTTTTACCGGCCCCGTTTTCGCCCAGTAGCGCGATAATCTCACCGGCACCGACTGACATGCTCACGTTGTGGTTAGCCGTGACCTTACCAAACCGCTTGGTGATGCCTTTTAGTTCAACAACCGGCACTTTGGCATTAACCGCCAACAGGCAAGGTTCAGACAGGGTCATTCACAAATTCCTCAGGTTTTACTCAGCTTTCACTCAGACTTTAATCAGTGAGGCGACGTTGATACTGCCCGCATCAAGCTGGCTCCATACGGCCTGGAATGTTGCCCAAGCGTCGGCGCTGACCAACTTGCTGTTAAAACTCTCTTTGCCATAAAGCGGAAGCCAGGCTTTCGCGACGCTAGGCTGCCACTCTTGTCCGCCGAGAAACGTTTTGTCGCGTACGCTGTGCGCTACGGACTCAACGACCCACGGCAGATTGGTTTCAAAGCTGGTCGCCACAAAGTCCGGGGCGATATTTTTTTGGTCGGCATAGCAACCGATGGCTTTCACCTTCGCCGCCGCCGCACCCTGAATCGCGCCCAGACCGGTAACGTCGGCGGTGTGCCAGATAACGTCGGCACCATTACCTATCATGGTGCTGGCGGCTTCACGGCCTTTTGCCGCGTTGTCGTAATCACCGGTCACGATACCCAAGCCTTTAATCCCCGGGCGCGTTTTTTCGGCACCGGCAATAAAGGCTCGCATCATGCCCTGCTGAGTCGGGTTATCCCCGCCGCCAACATAGCCCACTGCTTTGCCTTTTTCGGAAATTAACGCCGCCAGCGCACCGGCACCGTAGGCTGCATTTAGATAGGCAAGATTGACGAACTCCACGTTGGTCGGCGCTTTTTCGGCCGGTTTAAAGGTGGTAGCAAAGAAATAGGTATCAGGGTATTCCGGCGCAATTTGGTCAAATTCAGAGCCGTATTCAAAACTGTGCCCGATAATCAGGTTATAGCCGTCGTCGGCATAGCCACGAATAACCTGGTCCATCTGCGCCTGTGCCACGCTCTCGCTGCTGGCAACTTTAAAGCCCTGCGCTTTCAGATTTTGCAAACCCTGATAAGCCAGCTGGCTCCAGCCACCGTCAGCCACCGATCCCGGCAGTAACAGAGCAACCTTGATCTCTTTATCCGCCGCAAAGGCCTGGCGAGAAAATAACGGTGCAGCAATAGGAATCAACATCATGCTTGCCAAACCTTTGGCAAAATTACGGCGCGATAAACCAGACATAAGCTTTACTCCCCCAAGAACAGTGCTCCATTTATGCCCACAAATTCGCTACCTTAAAAGCATTGTTTTTCGCACTCTTCGATGCCTTTTTGGCAACACTTGATGAAAATATCGCCGTAACCTTTATTTGGAGAAAAATATGCTGCAACACCGACTGCTGATGTATCTCGATCAGGTTGCGCGCGCGGGTTCTATACGCAAAGCCGCAGCACGCCTGCATATTTCCGCATCCGCTATCAACCGGCAGATTCTGGCGCTGGAAGACGAACTCGGTACGCCGCTGTTTCAGCGTCTTCCACGTAAGATGGTGCTCACCGCCGCCGGTGAAGTGCTTATCCACCACGTTCGTCAGAGTTTTAAAGAACTTGAGTGGGCCCAGGTGAAAATTGAGGAGCTGAAGGGGCTGCGTCGCGGCGAGGTGACAGTGGCGATGATGAGCGGGCTGGCGGCCAACCTCATCCCACGCATGGCCAGCGAATTTCGACGCGCCAACCCGCGGGTGAAGCTTATTTTGCGGCAGTTGACCAACGGCGATGAAATCATGGCGGCGGTAGAATCCGGTGAGGCTGACCTAGGGATAGGGTTCGACTTTGACTTGCCTCCCACGCTGCGGGTGCTGTCCAGCGTAGCCGGCAGGCTGGGTGCCGTGGTTGCACCGGGACATCCGCTAGCCGATAAGACCAGTCTGCGGATCAGCGACTGTATCGCCTATCCGATTATCATCGCTGACAAAAGCACGGTCATTCGGCCCTACCTCAATGACGTGTTCGCCAAGGCGTTGGTCAGCGCACATCCGGTGATTGAAACCAATTCGATTGAGGTCATGCGCCACGCGGCGATGGTCGATCAGGGACTGACTTTCCTGACCCCATTCGACATTGAATTTGACCAACGCGCGGGCCGACTCATTTATATTCCGGTCAGAGAGTTGGGGCAGCAAACCCAGCAACTGATGCTGATTGGGCACGACAGAGGCACCAGCGCGATAGGCAGCGTACTGGCCGAAACGGTAAAGGGCATGATGTCTGAAACCGGTTGAAGTGCCGGCTTGGCTATGACGTTATTTGGCGTTAAAACGCGTTTTCTGATTGAGCGCGCTTAGCGGATACTGCGCCACTTCGCCTACCAGCGACACCAGCGCACGCGCCGCACGCTCAACCTGTTCTTCGCCTCGAGCCGCATCGGCTGCCGCTGCATTACCGGTCACGCCTGCCGGATGGAGGTCCTGAGCCTGCCAGCCAAAGCCCACGCCGCCTTCTGGGGTCAGAATACCGCCCTTTTCTGCCAGCGCTTCGGCCGCTGACACAAAGTTTTCGGCCCGCTCCATCGCCACCAATTCGGGGTGCAAATGCAGCATTACGCTGGTTTCAGACTCTCCGCCGTGGATGCCAAACTCCAGCTCATTCGCACGATAAAGGTCGCTGCTGTCGATAGTTGCAAACCAGCTAGCGCCCACTGCAAGCATGCCAAGCTCAACGCGAAGCTGGCGACATACGATGTCCATCAACTGAGGCTGGCCACCGTGGGAGTTCCAAAAAATTATCCTGCGCGCACCGGCCCGCCATGCGCTTTTCGCCACTTCAAACCATACTTTAGCCAACACCTCAAACGGCAGCGTCAAGGTGCCAGGATACTCAAGATGTTCGTCGGACTTGCCTATCGGTAAGGCGGGTAACACCAGCGCTGGCTGGTCGGCGGGTAATAACGTCACCGCACGCGCGACAATACCGGCGTTAATGGCGGCGTCAACCCGCACTGGCAGATGCGGACCGTGCTGCTCTACCGCGCCAATGGGCAGAATTACCACCACATTTTCCATATCAAGCTGGCTAAACTCCAGCGTGGACAAATCCCACCACCAGCGGGAGGAAGGCATTTTCATCAGGAAATTCTCCGAAATCTTGTGCGAGACAACCAGGAATATTGCCCTCCAGTGTAGAGAATAATGCGTGAGATTAAAGCATCAAAAAGGTGTCACTGCGTTGCGTTAAAGGCATCAATCAGAAGTGCGGTCGGTTAAAAGTTCCGATGAGAGGCTCTATAATTCAGCGCATAGATATGGTAACAATAAGCGTAATTATGCGTATTAGCCTTCCCCAATAGATTCCTGGTGCAGATGCGTTGACTGCAATTTGAAAGATGAAGGGATTACCATGTCAGCTAAACACCCAGTTATAGCCGTAACCGGCTCAAGCGGCGCCGGAACCACCACCACCAGCGTGGCGTTTCGCAAGATATTTCAGCAGCTCGGTCTGCATGCGGCCGAGCTTGAAGGCGACAGCTTCCATCATTTTACTCGTCCAGAAATGGACGCCGCCATTCGTAAAGCGCGCGACCTCGGCCGACACATTAGCTACTTTGGCCCCGAAGCCAACGACTTCTCGCTACTCGAACAGAGCTTTGTTGAATATGGCAAAAGCGGTACTGGGCGTTCGCGAAAATATTTGCATACTTATGACGAAGCCGTGCCCTACAATCAGGTACCCGGCACCTTTACGCCGTGGCAGGCGCTGCCTGAGCCAACCGACATTCTTTTTTATGAAGGACTGCACGGTGGCGTAGTCACCAACCAGGTCGATGTCGCCAAACAGGTCGATTTATTGGTCGGCGTGGTACCCATCGTTAACCTTGAGTGGATACAAAAGCTGGTGCGCGACACCGGCGAGCGCGGCCACTCGCGTGAAGCAGTGATGGACTCGGTAGTGCGGTCGATGGACGACTACATCAATTACATTACGCCGCAGTTTTCACGCACCCATATTAACTTCCAGCGCGTACCGACCATCGATACCTCTAACCCGTTTGCCGCCAAGGCCATTCCTTCGCTGGATGAGAGCTTTGTGGTTATTCATTTTCAAGGTCTGGACCAGATTGACTTCCCCTATCTGCTGGCAATGCTGCAGGGATCGTTTATTTCGCACATCAATACGTTGGTGGTGCCGGGGGGAAAAATGGGCCTGGCGATGGAGCTTATTATGGGGCCACTGGTGCAGCGGCTGATGGAAGGCAAAAAGATCGAGTAATCAGTCGATATACTTCGCAAAAACGCCGCTAACCTTCACGGCGCGGCGTTTTATCACTTTCTATTGCCTAAACAGCAAACCGGGCTGATTACTCTTGAGCATCAATCACTTCAAAACTGTGAGTGATGGTGGCCGCTTTGCCGAGCATCAGTGAAACCGAGCAATATTTTTCGGCCGACAGGCTCACGGCACGTTCAACCACTTTATCGGTCAAATCTTTGCCGGTGACGATAAAGTGCAGGTTGATGCGGGTAAACAGACGCGGCGCCTCTTCACGACGTTCGGAGGTCAGTTTCACTTCGCAGCCCAACACCTCGTTGCGGCCTTTTTGCAGAATCGACACTACGTCAATCGCACTGCAACCGCCTGCCGACATGAGCAGCATTTCCATCGGGCTAGGGGATTTGTCACCCGCATTGCCGTCCATAATGACCTGATGTCCAGACGAAGATTCTCCGAGAAACGTTAACCCTTCAACCCACTTTACCCGTGCTTGCATTTGCCTTTCTCCGGTAATAATTTTTAAAACAGACTACCCTTAACCCCTGAAACTGGCAATGGAACTCGATCCGCATCATGCTGAAGCGAGACAACACAAGACACGTCCGCAAACCTGTGCTACAAACAAAGCCGAAAGAAACTTTCCAACAAGTTGCGGCTAGGTTTTTTAGGTGTTAACAGGATAACCTTGGTGATAATGGCAAATTACAGCTGAAATCACTCCACCTGCCGCTTGCAGCATTGCTGGTCAGTTCATATGCTAAAAGAGCGCGAAGTAAAAAATCGCCGAACAGGGATTTCAAAGCCCTGTGATTTTGGGCAGCGATAATAAGAGGATAATAGCTAATGGTTCTCGGCAAGCCACAAACAGACCCTACTCTCGAATGGTTCCTGTCTCATTGTCATATACATAAGTATCCATCTAAAAGTACGCTGATTCACCAAGGTGAAAAAGCCGAAACGCTTTACTACATCGTGAAAGGTTCGGTTGCCGTTCTGATTAAAGATGAAGAAGGCAAAGAAATGATACTTTCCTACCTTAACCAAGGTGACTTCATCGGCGAGCTGGGACTCTTCGAAGAAGGACAGGAACGTAGTGCATGGGTTAGAGCCAAAACTGCCTGTGAAGTGGCCGAAATTTCCTACAAGAAATTTCGCCAGCTCATCCAGGTTAATCCAGACATTCTGATGCGCCTGTCCGCACAGATGGCAAGCCGACTGCAGATAACGTCCGAGAAAGTGGGCAACCTTGCCTTCCTCGACGTGACCGGTCGTATTGCACAAACTCTGCTGAATCTGGCTAAACAGCCGGATGCCATGACCCATCCCGATGGCATGCAGATCAAAATTACCCGTCAAGAAATCGGTCAAATAGTCGGCTGTTCACGCGAAACTGTGGGTCGAATTCTTAAAATGCTTGAAGATCAAAGTCTGATTTCAGCCCACGGTAAAACGATTGTCGTTTACGGCACCCGTTAATCGTCTTAAAAACGGCGCAGCAGATAACTGTTGCGCCGTTTTTGTTAGCCTATCTGCACAAAAATGACGCTTTGGCAAAGACTTTTTTATCACCCTGAAGTTAACTATGCGCTAAGACAAACGCTGGTTCTCTGCCTGCCCATTGCCTTCGCTATGCTGTTTGGCCAGTTGAAAATGGGTCTGCTGTTCGCGTTGGTGCCCGCATGCTGCAACATTTCAGGTCTCGATACCCCACATAAACGCTTTTTCAAACGCCTGTTGGTCGGTGGATCACTGTTCGCCGTCAGCAGTATTTTGCTACAGTTGATGTTGGTTAACTGGCATCTGCCGCTGCCGCTTATCATGCTCGGCCTGACGCTGGTCATCGGCGTGACGGGGGCGATAAGTCCGCTGCATGCGCGTCTATTACCGGGCGCGCTGGTTGCCGCTATCTTTACGCTCAGCATGGCGGGCGTAGTGCCGATTTGGCATGCGCCACTGCTGTTTGTGGTCGGGACTGCCTGGTACGGCGTATTTAACTGGCTGTGGTTTCGCCTGTCTGAAGAGCAGCCTATGCGCGAAACCCTAAGCCAGCTGTATCTCGAACTCGCCGACTATTTTGAAGCCAAATACAGCCTACTGACCCAGCATACCGATCCCGATACCGCCCTACCGCCGCTGCTGAACAGGCAACAAAAAGTCATCGACTTGATTGCTCTGCTTTATCAGCAGTTGCACATGCTGCCGACGCACGACCACCAGCATCATAAAAAGCTGTTGAGACGTTTTCAGGTAGCACTAGACCTTCAGGAGCACATTACGGTGAGTCTGCATCTGCCCACCGAGGTGCAAAAGCTGATGGAGGAGAGTCATGCCGAGGCGGTAATTCGCCGCAATGCTCAGGTGATTGCTGCCCGTCTGCGGGTGATTGCCAACGACATTCTTTATCACCGCCGTTCCGAGCGCTTCACTATGGCCAATGAGCTGGCGGCGCTGGAAAAAATATCTTCGCGCTACCGTGACAACCCGGTCGGCCAGTTTTGCTATTACCACTTCAGTCGCATTGCGAGACTGCTGCGTACCCAGCGCCCGCTTTATCGCCGTGACCTGATGCAAACCCAGGCCCGCCTGCCGTTCTGGGCGGCGTTGAAAAGCTATTTGTCATTCAAGTCGGCCGCACTGCGCAATGCGGGACGTTTGGGGGTTATTCTGGCCATCGGCAGCAGTCTGGGGCTATTTTTTAATTTACCCAAACCCTATTGGATCCTGCTGACGACCCTGCTGGTCAGCCAAAACGGCTATAACGCCACCCGCGTGCGCATTCAGCACCGTGCGTTAGGCACGCTGATTGGGCTTATCATTGCCGCAGGGCTTCTGCAGCTTGCCCTCCCGCAAAATCTGCAGCTGTTTTTCATGCTGATGATTACCTTAATTTCATACACCGTGCTGCGCAAAAACTACGGATTGGGGATGATTGGGCTGACGGTAACGGCAGTTTATACCCTGCAAATTTTGGGATTAAACGGCGCCAACTTCCTGCTGCCGAGGCTGCTTGATACGCTGATAGGCTGTGCGCTGGCGTTTGGTGGCACTATCTGGCTATGGCCACAGTGGCAGAGCGGCCTGTTGCGTACTAACGCGCATCAGGCGCTGGAGGCCGATCAGGAGGCAGTGCGTTTAGTGCTGGCGGATGACCCCGACCCTGCGCAGTTGGCCTATGCGCGCATGAAGGTCAACCAGGCGCATAATCAGCTATTTACGTCGCTTAATCAGGCGATGCAGGAACCTGGGTTCAATTCGCGCTATTTAAACGATATGCGTCTGTGGGTGATGCACAGCCAGTTTATTGTCGACCACATCAATGGAATGACGATTTTGGCCCGCGAGCACTACATGCTGACGCCCAAGCTGGCGATGCAGTATTTGCAAACCTGCGAGATTGCGCTGCAAAGCTGTCAGCAGCGCCTGACCTACGACGGTCCGAGCAGTGAAACCAAGCTGTTTAACGCCCCGGAGCTTCATCCCGATATGCCGATTACCGAAATGGAACGGCACCTTCGCCGCATGCTGGCGCACCTGAGCGCGATGCACACCATTTCTTCACTGGCGTGGAAGCAGAGGCCGCATCACGGAATTTGGCTAACGCGAAGAGTGAAGGAATAGCGTCTTGAACCCCTCCCCACGTTTTTGGGGAGGGCTAGGGTGGGGCTACAGCAAACGTCTATTAACCTACCAGTTTCTGCGCCGCTTTCTCAAAACGCGCCATGCCCTCTCTGATATCGGCGAAATCAATCACCAGTGACGGGGCTAAACGCACCACGTTAGGCCCAGCAACCAGAATCATCAAACCAAACTCGGCGGCGGCGGCCAGCAGCTCTCCGGCGCGGTTTTTGTATTTCTCCGACATTTCTGCGCCAATCAGCAGGCCCTGACCGCGGAATTCCTTAAACACGTGATACTTTTCGTTAATCGCTTCCAGCGCCTGAATAAAGGCGGCGCGGCGCTCTTCAACACCGGCAAGGACCTCTGGGGTATTTATAATGTCCAGTGCTGCTTCAGCCACGGCGCAGGCCAGCGGATTGCCGCCGTAGGTGGTGCCGTGTTTGCCCGGTGCCATCACAGAGGCCACGTCTTCGGTGGTAATCATTGCACTCACCGGGAAACCGCCGCCCAGCGCCTTGGCCGTTGACAGAATATCTGGCGTCACGCCGTAGTGCATATAGCTGAACAGCTTGCCGCTGCGGCCCATGCCGCTTTGTACTTCATCAAACACCAGCAGCGCCTTGTGCTCGTCGCACAGGTCACGCAGCCCCTGCAGAAATTCCTGAGTCGCGGGTGTGACGCCACCCTCGCCCTGAATCGGCTCAACCACGATAGCGCAGGTGTGATCGTCGATGACTGCTTTCACGGCGTCTAAATCGTTAAAAGGCACGTGAACGATGTCAGCCGGTTTAGGACCAAAGCCGTCGGAGTACTTTGGCTGTCCGCCAACGGAAACCGTGAACAACGTGCGCCCGTGGAAGGCGTTGTGGAAGGCAATGATTTTGCTTTTGTACGGGCTGTGCTTGGCTGAAGCGTAGTAACGCGCCAGTTTAAACGCCGCTTCGTTGGCTTCAGCGCCAGAATTAGCGAAAAATACGCGATCGGCAAAGGTCGCATCGATCAGTTTCTGCGCCAGGCGCAGCGCAGGCTCGTTAGTAAAGACGTTACTTACGTGCCACAGCGTTTCGCCCTGCTCGTGCAGAGCGTTAACCAGCGCCGGATGGCAATGACCCAGTGCGGTTACCGCGATGCCGCCAGCAAAATCGACATACTCGGTGCCCTGCTGATCCCAGACGCGACTGCCCTTACCTTTGACCGGAATAAACTTGGCCGGTGAATAAACAGGCAAAATCACCCGATCAAATGCATCACGACCTACTGCCGTTTTTTCTGTCATTGCCCTTTGCTCCATTGCACTGTCGCTGCTAACAGGAATTCACACCCGAAGTGAATGTGAAAATATAATCATAAAATATGCATAAAAAATCACTCACAGGCAAATATAAATCATCACTCTTGCGTAAGTAATTTTTAATGCTCTAAATTTTAAGGAAATTATCGAGCAGCTGATGCCCTTGCTCGCTGAGAATGCTTTCCGGATGGAACTGCACGCCATGCAGCGGCAGGGTTTTATGGGCGATACCCATTATTTCACCTGGGTCCTCGGCACTGCCGGTCCACGCGGTGAGGCTAAAACAGGCGGGCAGTGTCTCGGGCTTTACCACCAGAGAATGGTAGCGCGTGACGGTTAACGGGTGATTAAGGCCTGCAAACACGCCGGTTCCGTTGTGTTCTATCTGCGACGTTTTGCCGTGCATCACCTGCTGCGCGCGCACCACCTCGGCACCAAAACTTTGCGCCATGGCCTGATGTCCAAGACAGACACCGAGGATCGGCAGCGTATCGGCAAAATGGGCTATCGCGCTGAGAGAAATTCCGGCCTCGTTCGGCGTGCAGGGCCCGGGGGAGATAACCAGATGCGTGGGGTTGAGGCGGGTGATATCGGCAAGTTGCAGCTCATCGTTACGCTTTACCAGCACGTCTGCGCCTAACTCGCAAAAGTACTGGTAAAGGTTATAGGTAAAAGAGTCGTAATTATCGATTAACAGCAGCATGGTTTTCCGGTTCAACAAAGTCGGGGAATTAACCGCGCCATTCTACCTATTTTCGACGACGACCCGCAGAACTTTCCCACACTTGCCTGACCTTCGGCTAAGCATCGCTGACGATCGTTTTAAAAACCTGGCTTAAGGGCAGTTCGTCACCAAAAGCCGCCGCCTTATTGGCATCAGTCCAGCGTTGCGTATCCACCTGACTCCAGTCAATGCCATAGCCTGCATGGGTCAGGAGCTGTTCAAAGAAAATTCGCTGCGCTCGACCGCTGCCATAGCGAAAAGGATGCAGGAGATTGATTTCACTGTAATAGTGAGCGATGCGTTCGCAGAGTGCGTCCTGAGTGAGTCCGACCAAATAGTCTTCATTCTCAAGCGCCTGCATCAGGCTGTTTCCTTCGCGCTCAATGTAGGCGAAGTGGCAGAAAGGCGTATCGTCTTTAGCAATGTCGATTTCACGCAGTTTGCCGGCCCAGTCATAAATGTCCTGAAAAAGGGCGTAATGGATGGCACAAAGGTGCGGAAGTCCCATATTGGGCGGCCCCAGCTCAATCATGGCGGCCCGTAGCGGGGTTAACTCAAGTTCAGCCTGCAGAAGGCGGTGCGACTCGTGAATTTCGAGCCTGTTTCTCAGAACGTTGATCCCTTTATAGAGATAAGGGTCATCACCGGCTATCAGCTTATCGCTCATAGTGTCCCCTTAATGTCTCGATTCTTGCAAAGATCTGCTCATCCGCTAGCTCAACCAACGCGGTTTTCAGGCCGTCCAGCGCCGCACTGCTTTGAAAGTTGTGATTTCTGCGTTTCCGGTAAAACTGTTCTTTCTGTTTTTCTGTCATTTTTGTCATTTTTGTCGCCATACCTTCCTCACTTGACCAAAGACAGTGGAGTTTACGTATAGAACATCAGCGTTTTCTGCCGCCCATGATTGAGCCGAGCACGCCGCGTATAATCTCGCGCCCTATCCCTCGCGCCATGCTTTTTGCCGCTGTTTGCACCATGCCGTCGTGCTTGCCACCGCGCGGGCCGGTAGTGCCAAACAGTAAATCGTTGAGTCCGCCCATGAGTCCGCCACCGGTCGATTTTTCGGCTGCAGGATTTTTGGCATCGACATTATCCGCCGGGGTTCCCACCGTATTGAATCCCTGAACGCTCAGTTTTTCATAAGCGGATTCACGGTCGATGGCGTCTTCATAGCGACCATACAGCGGCGATTTGTTGATGGCCTTATTCATGCCCTCTTCGCCAAGCGGACCCATTTTTGACTCAGGCGCTATGACCATCGCCCGTTCAACAATTTCCGGCCGCCCTTTTTCATCAAGAAACGACACCAGCGCCTCACCGACGCCGAGTTCGGTAATCGCCGTTTCTACGTCAAACGCCGGATTGGCCCGCAGCGTTTGCGCCGCCGCTCGCACCGCCTTTTGATCGCGCGGCGTAAACGCGCGTAGCGCGTGCTGAACGCGATTGCCCAACTGCCCCAGCACCGAGTCGGGGATATCCAACGGATTTTGCGTTACGAAGTAGATGCCCACGCCCTTAGAGCGGATCAGTCGCACCACTTGTTCAATTTTGGTTAACAACGCAGCAGGCGCCTCGTTAAACAGCAAATGAGCCTCATCGAAGAAGAAGACCAGTTTCGGCTGCTCCGGGTCACCCACCTCGGGCAAATGCTCAAACAGCTCGGCCAGCAGCCACAGCAGGAATACCGAATAGAGTTTTGGCTGATTGATAAGTTTGTCCGCCGCCAGCAGGTTGATTATGCCCTGCCCGTTGGCGTCGGTTTTCATCAAGTCTTGGATATCCAGCATCGGCTCGCCGAAGAACGCGTTGGCACCCTGGCTCTCAAGGGTCAGCAGGCCACGCTGAATAGCACCAATCGAGGCCGAAGAAATATTGCCATACTGGGTTTGAAACTGTTTGGCGTTGTCTCCCACGTACTGCAACATGGCGCGCAGGTCTTTCATGTCGAGCAGCAGCAGGCTGTTGTCGTCGGCAATTTTAAAGACCAGCTGCAAAACGCCGTTTTGTACCTCATTGAGGTCGAGCAGGCGGCCTAGCAGCAGGGGACCTAAATCAGAGAGGGTGGCGCGAACGGGATGCCCTTTTTCGCCAAAAATGTCCCAGGGGATGATAGTGCAGGCCGCGGGCTGCCAGTCGGTGACGCCAATCGCTGCCAGTCGGGCATTGAGTTTATCGGAGGCCACGCCTTCGGTGCCGATCCCCGATAAATCGCCTTTAACGTCGGCTAAAAAAACCGGCACCCCAAGGCGGGAAAACTGCTCGGCCATTTTTTGTAACGTGACCGTCTTGCCGGTGCCTGTTGCACCGGTTATCAAACCGTGGCGGTTAGCCAAAGCAGGGAGAATAGCCAAGTCCTGAGCCGGTTTTCCGGCATGCATTGCTTTTGCAATAACACGAGGTTCACTCATCTTCTCTCCTTGCACGGCTGCCCTGAGGATAGCGCGGGCAGCCTGGGTTTAGGCTTTAAGAAAGGTTATGGCAGAACTTTAGCAGACAGAATCACAATCGGCGTTGTTGGCACGTTTTGATAAGGCCCCACGTTGTCAGTTTTTACCGATGAAATTTTATCAACTACGTCCATACCTTTGATAACTTTACCAAACACCGCATAACCGAAATCGGTTTGGCCGTGATCGAGGAAGGCGTTATCGGCCACGTTCAGGAAGAACTGGCTGGTTGCGCTGTCTTTGTCCGAGGTGCGCGCCATAGAGATGGTGCCACGCAGGTTACGCAAACCGTTATCCGCCTCGTTTTTGATCGGCGGGTTGGTACTTTTTTGCTGCATGTTGGCGGTGAAACCTCCGCCCTGAACCATAAAGCCCGGGATCACGCGATGAAAGATGGTGTTGTTATAAAAACCAGCCTGCACGTAATCCACAAAATTCTTGACGGAAACCGGCGCCTTCGCATTGTCGAGTTCAAGCTCGACGTTCCCCGCTGAAGTGGTCAGCAAGACATGGGTGTCCGCAACCTTGGCTGCAAATGCCGCCGGGGCCATTGCGGTGAGGGAAAGCAAAGCTGTGAAGGTCACTAAAGTACGTTTAAACATGACGGTTCCTTTCTCCAATAGGCAAGCCACAAAACGCATTGATTCTAAAGACCCACACCCCTTCGCGCCAGCCCTTTACCGTTATTTACGCAATGTGAGAGCTTACCGTTAAATCAGCGAGTAAAATCAACGGGTTCATCGGTCTTAAGATGGATGAGTGTCTCTGCCGGGCGCGTCTGCGCAATCACCTTTCCCTGACGAATAGAATAGCGCACCGGCACCTGACGTCGAATCGCATCAAAGCCATTCTCTGCCGGAAGAATAATCAGATTGGCGGCATGACCTTGAGTAATCCCATAATCCTGAAGATTAAGCGTTTTGGCGCTGTAAGTCGTGATCAGTTTCAGCCCGTCGTTAATGTGTTCGTATCCCATTAGCTGGCAAACGTGCAGCCCCATTTGTAGCACTTGCAGCATATTGGCGGTGCCCATCGGATACCACGGGTCAAAGACGTCATCATGGCCAAAACAGACGTTAATTCCGGCCTCGAGCATCTCCTTCACGCGGGTAATACCGCGGCGCTTGGGATAGGTGTCAAACCGGCCCTGCAGATGAATATTCACCAGCGGATTCGCGACAAAATTGATGCCTGATAGTTTTAACAGCCTGAAGAGTCTTGAAGTATAGGCACCGTTGTAAGAGTGCATCGCCGTAGTGTGGCTGGCGGTAACCCGCGCGCCCATGTTTTCGCGGTGGGCCAAAGCCGCAACCGTTTCGACAAAACGTGACTGCTCGTCATCGATTTCATCACAGTGCACGTCAACCATACGGTGGTATTTCTGCGCCAATGCGAAGGTTTTATGCAGCGATTCGACGCCGTATTCGCGGGTAAATTCAAAGTGAGGGATCGCGCCCACCACGTCAGCCCCAAGCCTGAGCGCCTCTTCCAGCAGGGCTTCGCCATTGGGATAAGACATAATCCCCTCCTGCGGGAAGGCGACGATTTGCAAGTCTATCCACGGCGCAACTTCCTGCTTCACCTCAAGCATGGCCTTTAGCGCCGTTAACGTCGGGTCGGAGACGTCAACGTGAGTGCGCACGTGCTGAATGCCGTTGGCGATTTGCCATTTCAGGGTGATCCACGCGCGCTGCTTCACGTCATCATGGGTCAGCAGCGCCTTGCGCTCGGCCCAACGTTCAATACCTTCAAACAGTGTACCGGAGATGTTCCACGACGGTTCACCGGCGGTTTGCGTGGTGTCGAGATGAATATGCGGCTCAATAAACGGTGGCACCGCCATGCCTCCCTGGGCATCGAGAACGTCGTCACTCGTCGCTTCACCCTGCGGCTGACTGATTATCTGACGGATCTTTCCCTGTTCAATATCAATCTGCCATAGCCCCTGACAATCGGGCAGGCGTACGTTCTTAATGGCCCGCAGGCTGTTTTGCGTCACCGTTACCTCTCTGGCTGCGTGTTATTTTTTTATCTTACTTAAAACAATAGCTGATACCGCCACATACGGAAGAACTCCATCAATTAATCGTATGTAATTTCAACAAACAATCCAGATACTCCCTAGGGGGTAGATTAATATCGCGGTTGATTTGCATCAAAACCTCACAGCGGCAAGGGCCTATGTTAGGCGTATAAACATCAAATTTGAGGCAAATATGCGCAAAGTCAGGCTCGCGATTATTGGCAATGGCATGGTGGGTCACCGCTTTATTGAAGATCTTCTGGATAAAGCCGCGCCGAACACCTTTGAAATCACCGTTTTCTGTGAAGAACCTCGCGTGGCCTACGACCGCGTGCATCTTTCCTCCTATTTTCTGCATCATACGGCCGAAGAACTGTCGCTGGTGAGTGAAAGTTTTTACGCCGACAATCAGGTAAATGTGCTGATTAGCGAACGGGCCATTGCACTCGACAGGGTGAATAAAGTCATCCACGCCGACGGTGGACGCCGCGTTCCCTACGACAAACTGATTATTGCTACCGGCTCCTATCCCTGGGTTCCGCCGATTAAAGGCGCAGACGGTGCGGACTGCTTTGTTTATCGCACCCTTGAAGACCTGGATGCCATTGAAGCCTGTGCCAAAGTCAGCAAACGCGGCGCGGTGGTAGGCGGTGGACTGTTGGGACTCGAAGCCGCTGGGGCATTAAAGAACCTCGGTGTTGAGACCCACGTGGTGGAGTTTGCACCGGGATTGATGTGCGAACAGCTCGACGTAATGGGCGGCAATCAGCTGCGACAGAAAATTGAAAACATGGGCGTGCGGGTACACACCGGTAAAAACACCCAGGAAATTATTGACGGAGGAGAGACGGCGCGCAAAACCATGCAGTTTGCCGACGGCAGCTGCCTTGACGTTGACTTTATCGTCTTTTCGACCGGTATTCGCCCGCAGGATACGCTGGCTCGGCAGTCGGATTTACTGCTCGCACCGCGCGGCGGTATTGCCATAAACGACCAATGCCAGACCAGCGATGCGGATATCTACGCCATCGGTGAATGTGCCGCCTGGAACCAGCGGGCGTTCGGCCTGGTCGCACCGGGATATAAAATGGCGCAGGTTGCCGTCGACCATCTCCTTGGCCGCGACAACGCATTTACCGGTGCAGATATGAGTGCCAAGCTCAAGCTACTGGGCGTTGACGTCGCCGGGATTGGCGATGCACAAGGCCGCACACCCGGCGCGCTCAGCTATGTTTATCTCGACGAAAGCGCTTCGCTGTATAAACGGCTGATCGTCAGTGAGGATAATAAAACCCTGCTCGGCGCGGTGCTGGTCGGCGACACGGGGGATTACGGCAATCTGCTGCAATTGGTGCTTAATAAGATCCCTCTCCCCGAACACCCTGAAAGCCTGATCCTTCCCGCCCACGGAGCCGGCGGGGGCACGACCCTGGGCACCGATGCGCTGCCGGCAAGCGCGCAAATCTGCTCCTGTTTTGACGTCACCAAGGGCGATATTATTTCCGCCGTACAGGCCGGTTGCCACACGGTAGCCTCAATCAAGTCAGAAACACGCGCAGGCACGGGCTGCGGTGGCTGCATTCCGCTGGTCACCCAAGTGCTTAATGCCGAGTTGGCAAAGCAGGGCGTTGAGGTTAATCACCACCTCTGCGAACACTTTTCCTACTCACGTCAGGAACTTTATCATCTGATTCAGGTAGATAAAATCCACAACTTTGAGCAACTGCTACAAAAATACGGTCAAGGCTACGGCTGCGAAGTGTGTAAACCTACCGTCGGATCGCTGCTGGCCTCATGCTGGAGCGACTACGTGCTTAGCCCGCAAAATGCGCCACTGCAGGACACCAACGACCTTTTCCTCGCCAATATGCAAAAAGACGGCACCTACTCGGTCATCCCCCGCTCACCGGGCGGCGAAATGACTCCGCAGGGTCTGCGGGCAATTGGCGACATCGCCGAGCAGTTTAGCCTGTACACCAAAATTACCGGTTCGCAGAGGATTGGCATGTTTGGGGCACAAAAAGACGATCTTCCCGCTATTTGGCGACTATTAATTGCCGCCGGATTTGAGACCGGAC
This sequence comes from Rouxiella sp. S1S-2, assembly GCF_009208105.1. Lineage (NCBI taxonomy): Bacteria > Pseudomonadati > Pseudomonadota > Gammaproteobacteria > Enterobacterales > Yersiniaceae > Rouxiella > Rouxiella sp. S1S-2. The sequence continues at coordinate 572,246 of NZ_WFKL01000001.1, read as the reverse complement.
AGGCCTATGCCAAAGCGCTGCGCATGGCGAAAACCTGCGTGGGCAGCACATGGTGTCGCTTCGGCGTCGGCGACAGTCTGGGGTTTGGCATTTCGCTTGAGAATCGCTACAAAGGCATTCGTACGCCGCACAAAATGAAATTCGGCGTTTCCGGCTGTACCCGTGAATGCTCGGAGGCGCAGGGAAAAGACGTGGGCATTATTGCCACCGAAAAGGGCTGGAACCTCTACGTTTGTGGCAACGGCGGCATGAAACCACGCCATGCCGACCTGCTTGCCGCCGATTTGGATAACGACACGCTGCTGCGCTATCTCGACCGCTTTATGATGTTCTATATCCGCACTGCCGACAAACTCCAGCGCACCTCAGTGTGGCTCGAAAACCTAGAAGGCGGCATTGATTATCTGCGGGGCGTCATTATTGACGACAACCTGGGACTCAGTGGCACGCTGGAAGCCGACCTTTCCCAGCTGCGCGGACTCAGCCGCTGCGAATGGCAGCAAACGCTGGAAGACCCGTCGGCGCAAACGCGATTCCGTCATTTTATCAATAGCAATCAGCGAGACCCGCTGGTGCAGTTTGTGGCCGAACGCGCACAGCATCGCCCGGCGAGTCCGCAGGAACGCATTCCGGTGACGCAGCGTGCCGCCGAGGAGAAAACCGTATGAAATCATGGATAACACTTTGCTCTATAGATGATATTACGCCGGGCTGCGGCATATGCGCACAGGTTGGTCAACACCAGATAGCGCTGTTTCGACCGCACAGCCAGCAGGAGGTGTATGCGCTGAGCAATATTGACCCCTTTGCGCAGGCCAGCGTGCTGTCGCGCGGTATTATCGGCGAACATCAGGGGGAGTTGTGGGTCGCCAGCCCGTTGAAGAAACAGCATTTTCGGCTCATTGATGGCCAATGTATGGAAGACGAAACGCGCAGCATTGTCCGCTATTCCGTCAGAGTTGAAGACGGCAACGTGCAGATCGACAGTCGCTGTTTGTCCCTCTTGCCGCGATGAGACTAAACGATAAACACACAGCCGTGGTTAAGGGTCTCTCGGTTTTTTTACCGTTGAAGTGAGTAAAGCATGGATTATTTGCCGTTATCTTGTCAGCCCAAAGACTATGACAGCCTGCAAGCCGGGGGAGAAGTGGCGCTCGTCGGCGCAGGTCCGGGCGATGCCGGTTTGTTAACGCTTAAGGCCCTACAGCAAATGCAGCTCGCCGATGTGGTGGTCTATGACCGGCTAGTGTCCGATGAGGTGTTAAACCTCGTACGGCATGACGCAGAGCGAATTTTTGTCGGTAAGGCGTCGGGCAATCACTGCGTTCCACAGCAGCAGATCAATCAAATTTTGGTTGAACAGGCGCAGCGCGGTAAACGCGTGGTGCGTCTCAAAGGCGGCGACCCGTTCATCTTTGGCCGCGGTGGCGAAGAGCTTGAAGCGCTGGCAGCCGCAGGTATCCGCTTTTCCGTGGTGCCCGGCATTACGGCGGCATCGGGCTGCTCGGCCTACAGCGGCATCCCCCTCACCCATCGCGACCATGCACAGAGTGTCAGGCTGATAACCGGCCACGCCAAACAAGACGGCGTTCTCGACTGGCCGTGTCTGGCGCAGGGAAAACAAACGCTGGTGTTTTATATGGGACTCTCGCAGGCAGGAGAAATTCAGCACCAGCTTACCCAACACGGTTTAGCGGTGAACACGCCGGTGGCATTGATTGAAAACGGCACCACTGCGGCCCAGCGCGTTTTCACCGGGGAGCTGTGGCAGCTCAGCGCATTAGCTACGCAGGTTATCAGCCCGAGCCTGATTATCATCGGTGGCGTGGTGCAATTGAGAAGTACGCTTAATTGGTTTCCAGGCAACGGGTCGCGGTGACCCAAAAAAACCCCTTATAACTTTATGCGCACAATCCCTTATTAAACGCTATTACCTAGTGTTTAAATACCTATCTTTACATTTAAGTGGAATTAAACTGCGTAAAAATTAACCCGCACGAAATATGATCCTTTCTACAAATCCTTTTTGGAACATAAGTTCATCTAACCATTTATTTCTCCTAAAAAAAGCATAAAACACTACCCAAAGTGTAATTTTACACACATCGAACTAATATTTGAAATGCGTCAATCCGGACGTAATTTATGCGGAGGATTGCATTATGCGCTCTGAAAATAATATGAGTCAGATGAGTAAAATTGCTACGGCTGTTCTTTTCTCACTCGCGCTTGCCGCATGTAGTGGAGGAGGAGGCGGCTCACATACCACCGCAAAAACCGGGACTTCCGGTTCTGCGACAACCGGGACTGATGGCTCGGGAACAGCATCAACCGGCTCCGGCACCACCTCGAGCGGTGACGGCACAACCACGACCGGTGGCACCGGCACAACGGCTGGCAATGGCGGTACTGGAACAGGAACGGGTACCGGCGTTGGGACAGGAACGGGTACCGGTTCCGGTAGCGGTGGAAACGGGACGGGAACGGGTGGAACCGGCACAGGCACCTCAACCACGCTGGTTACCGGCAGTATTCTAGGCAGTACCGGCGGTGCGGTCAGCGGGGTGGGTAATCAGGTCAGCAGTATCGCCACCCAAACGCCTATCAGCAATATCCCGATTGCCGGTCAAGGCGTGGCTACCGTGCTCAACAGCACTGGTGTCGCCGTTTCAAATATTGGCAGCGGCGTAACAAACGGCGTCGGGCAATTCGGTTCAAATCCTAATGCCATTGGCGTCACCGCCGCCGGTGTTCCCACTGCCGTGGCTAGCCTCGGCACCGGCGTCTCCGGGCTTGGAACTTCACTTGCCAGCAACGGCGCAACAACGCCTCTTGCCGGTGTCACCACACCAACCGGTGGACTGGTCAACAAAGTCGGCACCGTCGTCACCGCGACCGGTACGGGATTGGCCAATAACTTAACCACCGGCTCCACCTCGCAAATTACTACCGGCGCGACCGGCATTGTGACGCCAGTTCTTTCATCCGTTCAAACCACTACCCAAACTGTCGGTTCGGCAACAGGGTTAGGCGCCCCGGTCAGCTCACTGTTGGGGAACGTAGGTAACACCGTGGCCGCGACAGGTACCCAGGTATCAACTAACGCACCAGCGATAGCGGGCGTGGGGTCAACCGTCACCCACGTCGGGAATGCAGTGACACAGACCGGCGGTGTGGTCTCTTCAGGCAATAGCGCCAACGGGGGGCTATTAGGCAAAGTGGTTACCACCGTCACTACGCTGCCCAATACGCTAGCCACCTTAAACACTCAAAAATAAATCTTAATCAACGGGATAGGCACGATCTGCCCTGCGCAGCGCGTGCCTTGGTTAATACACCTGTCGTAGTCATGTTGTTGCAGCTTATACCTATGCGATAAAGGAATTTCCATGAGAATAAAAACCTGCATAGTTGTTTTAATGGGATCGGCTATCGGCTACACCTCGGCCGAAATGTTCCCTACTCTCATCGACCCCAATAACCCGGCTAAACTCGCCACACCTGTTTCAGAACCCAGCATGCCCAAATCGTCGCCAAAAATCAGCCTTTCTACACCCAAACTCTCGCCTGCATTTACCCCAAGCACCTTGGTGGAAGTAAAACATCTGCAGTTTATTGGCGGCACGCGCTACTCCTTGGGGGAGTTAACGCAGCCATTTCTAAAATTCGTCGGTAAGAAAGTGGCGCTGAGCGAACTGCTGGCTGCCGCCGACAGCCTGACGCAGCGCTATCATCACGACGGCTACGTGCTGTCTTATGCCTATCTGCCTTCAGACAACTTTCAGGACGGCGTTCTTAAGGTGGGATTGGTTGAAGGCTACGTGTCGAACACTCAGGTTCACAGTGATAACACACAGGTGGGTATTTGGCTCAGTAAACTGTCGCAAAAAATCATGGCAGAGAAGCCGTTAACCGGGGACACCTTTGAGCGCTATAGCCTGCTGATGGCGCGCACGCCCGACACCAAAGTGACCGCCAGTGCCAAGAATCCTGACAATATTTACGGCGCCACCGTGATGGATGTTGAGGCCAAAAGGACGCGTAACTGGAATGTCATTACCTCGGTGGATTCGCGCAAAGGCGAAACCGACGGCGTGATTAATGCCACGCTGAGTGGCTTAAGCCAATACGGTGAGCAGCTGGGCGTGGCTACCTTGCTGCCCCTAAGTGGGTCAACCGAGAAAAAATACGCCGGCCTGAACTATCAACAGTACTTGGGGGATGACGGTTTATTGATGCAGCTGAAGGGCAGCTATTTTCAACAAAATGATAAAGACTTCAATACGCTGCAAACCTTACCCAATAATATTAACGTCGATTACAAGGCCAAGCAGACCCAATATAACGGCGGTTTTACCCTGAGCTACCCCTTGGAGTTAACGCGTAAAACGCAGTGGACCTTGAGCGGCGGCGCGGACTATCTGTACAAAAAATACAACTACGACTTAAAAGCCGCGGCAAACGGGCAGGACATCCCTCTTGAGAGTATCAATCAATACGTCCGCTACCCGGCCGTGGAGCTGTCGCTGAACGGTTACCGTGAATACAGTCAGTTTTACTGGAATGCGCGGTTCAATGTCCGCCAAGGGATCGACAGCCTTGGGGCGAGCCGCACCACGCCAAACACCGATTTGACCTTTACTCGCTGGCGCTTCAACGGTGAAAGCGCCTACCTGTTCGACAAAAAATGGCGGCTGAGCACGTCGTGGGAGGGGGACTGGTCGGATAAAAATCTACCGGAGCCAGAGCGCGCCAGCTTCGGTGCCATGCACTATGGCCGAGGCTATCAGGACGGCGAGGCGACGGGTGATTACGGATTTGGCGGGCAGGTCGAGATGCGTTATATCCATGATATTGAACAAGGAGTGTGGCTCAAAACCTTACAGCCCTATGTTGTGATGGACACCGCGCACACTGGCTTTAACCAGCCGGGGATACGCAAACAAAACTTGGCGTCTTATGCGCTAGGGATAACCTTGGCGGATAATAAACACTATTCAATTTCCGTTGAGGCCGCTCGCCCCATCGCCGATGTGCCACTCGACAGCAACAACCGCGCCTGGCGTTTTAATGCCACCTTCACTTACAACTTCAACAATGACAGCTAATGAAAAATCACGACTTAGGGCAGTGGCATAAATAAAAACGTGCCTTGCTGATAGCGAATGCCAAAATGCTCCTCAAAGGCGGCCCAACCGGTCGCCGTCACTTTCAACGATCGCGTGTCGGGTAGACGAACCAGCCATTTCCAGGCTAAAAACGCCGTCAATAGGCGGGCGCCCAGCGGGCCGGCAAGATGATATTGCCGTTCAGTCCAGTCGAGACATTGGCGCATGTTATCGGCCTGATCTGAAATAGCATGGCTAATTTCAACGCCCCGTTGTTCAAGCCAATTATGTCCCGCATCGCTCAAGATGTAGCACTGATTACCCTCCACCAGCAGTCCACGATTTAGCATTCCCTGAGTCATAGCGACGCCAATCTGACCCGCCAGATGATCGTAACAACAGCGGGCAAACCGCAGATCTTTGGCGGAGCGATTGGGTGTAGTCAGCCATTGTGATCCAACCGGACCGACCGACGCCAAACTTTCAAGAAGATGTGAGACATGCGGTCCGGCAAGCTGGTAATAGCGATGGCGGCCCACTGCCTCAACGGTCACTAAGCCGCCCTCGCGCAGTTTGCCAAGGTGAAAACTCGCCGTTTGCGCCGTAATGCCTGCCGCGTCGGCCAATGCGCTGGAGGAAAGAGACTCACCGCCGGACAGGGCTATCAACATCACTGAACGAACCGGCTCGGCAATCAGGTGAGCAACAACGGAGATGCGAAATTGGTTCATTGTGTCCATCTTTCAGTGGGATAAGTTACGATAATAGGAAATACAACACTTCGACACGCCTCGAATCATTATTTGGCGGCGGCGGGCTATAGTCAATCCATCTCACGCTATGGACCTCAGCCTTTGCCAATCGACAATGCTATCACCGCCCAAAAAGGGTTAGTTGCCGCCACCTGCCTCAGCTACGTTATCGTGATACTCGACACCTCAATTGTTAACGTTGGCCTCGCCCCTCTTGCCTCCACTCTGCAAACCACCGTGTCCGGACTGCAGTGGGTAGTGAATGCCTACACCTTAACCTTTGCCAGCCTGCTGCTCGGCGGCGGGTCGCTGGGTGATAAATTTGGCGCAAAAAAAACGTATCTTATCGGATTACTGCTTTTTGCCGCCGCCTCGGCAGGATGTGGACTGTCCTCCACCCTTCCCGCTCTTATTTTCGGCAGAATATTGCAGGGTGTAGGCGCGTCTCTGCTGGTACCCTCCTCGTTGGCGTTGATTAACAACGCGTTTTCCAACACGCATGGCCGAGCCAAAGCCATCGGCGTCTGGGCCGGTTGCGGAGGTATCGCCATGGCGGCGGGTCCACTATTAGGTGGGGTTCTGATCCACTTTTTTGGCTGGCGAAGTATTTTTCTGCTCAATGTGCCGATTGCCCTGCTTGCCGCACTGCTGGCGGTGCGCATCCCCGCCCCCGCTTCCCCCACTCACCGGAAACCGATAGATTTGAGCGGGCAGCTGCTCGCGATTATCTCGCTGGCGACGTCGATTGCCGTCCTGATTGAAATGGCGCCACGCGGCTGGCACGACCCTCTCATACAGCTTGGCACGGCAGTGGCGTTAGGCGCCTGCGGACTTTTCGTCATGGTCGAGCGTCGCTGCAAACAGCCGATGCTACCGATGAACTTGTTTCGTCTTGCAGAATTCTCCGCCTCGGCGCTGGTGTCGCTCATTTCGGGGTTAGTATTTTATGGACTCTTTTTCCTGTTGAGTCTTTATTTTCAGCAGGTTCGCGGATGGACACCGCTGGATACTGGGCTAGCCTTTCTTCCTCTGACCCTGCTGGTGACATTAGGCAGTTTTAGCGCGGGTAAAATTAACCGACTCATCGGGCCGCTTTGGCTGATTGCCGGTTGCTGCGGTTTATATGCCGCCGGCTTTGCGGGGCTGCTGTTCATGGGGGAAAACGCACCTTACTGGCGTATTGCCCTGTGTTTTCCGGCACTGGGACTGGCAGCAGGAGTGATAACACCGGTCGCAACGGCCTCACTGATGGGCAGTATCAAAAAAGACAGGGCAGGCATCGCAGCAGGCGTGCTGAACGCCAGTCGGCAAACGGGGTCGGCGCTGGGGGTCGCAATTTTTGGCAGCTTAATGATGTCGATTCAATCCTTTACCACCGGCCTGCACCTCGCCCTCTGCGTCGCTATCGCGCTGTCAGTACTGGCAGGCGTCTTGTGGACCGCGATATTATTACCCAGCTCCAGCCATAAAAAAACCACGCCCTAAAGACGTGGTTTTGATAGAACATTTCCAGAATCAAATCGGAAGTATTTGGCTTTGCAGCAAGGTGGCAAGCTTGGGCATCCCGATGAGCTGACACAGGTCAGTGATTCGGGGGACCAAGCAAAGCCAACGCAGCCGTGGATCCAAGAACGAAGGATTTACGGTGCAGGGACAAAACCGATGGCTTCATACACCTTCTTCAACGTTACCTGAGCACGCGAGCGCGCTTTTTCAGCCCCCTCACGCATCACCTGTTGCAAGAAAGCTTCGTCGGCGCGGTACTGGTGAAAACGCTCCTGCAGACCGGTCAGCATCTCGGAAACCGCTTCTGCCACAGCACCTTTCAAGTGACCATACATCTGACCTTCAAACTCCGCTTCCAGCTCGGCAATGCTCTTGCCGTTCACCCCTGAGAGAATATCCAGCAGGTTGGAAACGCCCGGCTTGGCGACCTGATCGTAACGAATGACCGGCGGCTCTTCCGAGTCCGTCATGGCGCGTTTGATTTTTTTGGTCACAGACTTGGTGTCTTCGAGCAGGCCAATCACGTTGTTGCGGTTGTCGTCTGACTTGGACATCTTCTTGGTCGGGTCCTGCAATGACATCACGCGGGCACCAGACTTCGGAATAAACGGCTCGGGAACGGCAAAGGTGTCGCCATAAAGCGCGTTGAAACGACCTGCGATATCGCGACTCAGCTCCAGATGCTGCTTCTGGTCTTCACCTACCGGCACCTGATTGGTCTGGTACAGTAGAATGTCGGCCGCCATCAGCACCGGATAGTCAAACAGACCGGCGTTGATGTTTTCAGCGTAGCGCGCAGACTTGTCTTTAAACTGCGTCATGCGGCTCAGTTCACCAAAATAAGTGTAGCAGTTCAGCGCCCAACCGAGCTGGGAGTGCTCGGCCACGTGTGACTGAACAAAAATCGTGCTCTTCTTGGGATCAATACCGCAGGCGAGATACAGCGCCAGGGTGTCGAGGGTGGCTTTGCGTAATTGAGCAGGATCTTGACGTGCAGTAATTGCGTGCAGGTCAACGATGCAGTAAATGCAGTCAAAGTCATCTTGCATTTTAACCCATTGACGCAGAGCACCCATGTAGTTACCAATGCTCAATTCACCAGAAGGTTGTGCGCCACTAAAGACGATGGGTTTACTCATTTTTTAAGCTTCCTGATCCTTTAAAGAGGGTAGCCCTAAGGTGGGCAAAAGGTCGGCAAAACATTCGAGAACCCGGTCGGGTTTACTCAGCGCGATGTCTTCACCGTAATTATAACCGTAGGTCATGCCCACACACTGACAACCCGCCGCCTGCGCCGCCTGAATGTCATTGCGTGAATCGCCCACAAACACCAGCTCACTGGCACGCAGGCCCAAATTGGCCAGCATCAGGTACAGCGGAGCGGGATGCGGTTTTTTTTGCACCACGTCGTCACCGCCCAGCACCTGGGAAAATAAACCGTCAAGACCCAACGACACCAGCAGCGGCGCAACAAAAGGCGTCGGCTTGTTGGTTATCAGGCCCAGCGGAATACCTGCCGCCGCGAGCGCATGCAGCGTTTCTTTTACCTGCGGATAGAGTTTGCTGCCACCGGCGGCGGTCTCGGCATAGTAATGGTCAAATTTGTCACGTACGCTCAGACAGAATGCGGGACTGAGATCACCTTCGGCCCAGCGCACCGCGCGCTCTACCATGACGTCGGCACCGTTACCAATCCAGGTGCTGACGCGCGCTATGCCCGCTTTTTGCAGCCCAACGTCTTCCAGTGCGCGGTCTACCGCCTCTGCCAGGCCCGGCGCGCTGTCAACCAGCGTGCCGTCGAGGTCAAAAGCGACACCCTGCGGGGAAAGAGTCTCACTCATGGGAAACCTTAGCCAGTTCGCTGCGCATGCTGTCGATCACTGTGCGGTAGTCAGGCTGGCTAAAGATAGCCGAACCGGCAACAAACATGTCGGCGCCGGCAGCCGCAATTTCACCGATATTGTCGATTTTTACGCCGCCGTCGATTTCGAGGCGAATGTCGTAGCCGCTTTCGTCAATGCGCTGGCGCACCTGGCGCAGTTTATCGAGCGTGGCGGGAATAAAGGTCTGTCCACCAAAGCCTGGGTTAATCGACATCAGCAGAATCACGTCGAGCTTGTCCATCACGTAGTCTAGATAGCTCAGCGGGGTCGTTGGCGTAAACACCAGTCCTGCCTTGCAGCCATGTGATTTGATGAGTTGCAAAGTACGGTCAACGTGTAGCGTGGCTTCAGGATGGAAAGTAATGTAGGTCGCACCTGCTTCGGCAAACTGTGGGATCAGACTGTCGACCGGCATCACCATCAGGTGAACGTCAATCGGTTTATTAATCCCTTTGTCTTGCAGATACTTATGCAAAGACTGGCAGACGTTTGGACCGATAGTCAGATTCGGTACATAGTGATTATCCATGACATCGAAATGCACCACGTCGCCGCCTGCTTCCAATGCCTTGACGGTGTCTTCACCCAGGCGGGCAAAGTCAGCCGCAAGAATGGATGGAGCAATCAAAAACTTTTTCATCCGCATCTCCTACGCTTTACGTTTAGTTAGCTATACAAAGCCAAAAGCTCGGTTACCTTGCTGCGCTGCAATATGTTACTGCTGATGGTGCGTCTTGCGGTCACGACATGCAGCACCGCAGAGGCATACCAGTCACGGGTCAATTCAGTATCGTGGTTCGATATTAATACCGGCACACGCTGCTCCAAGGAAAGTTGCTCGGCCATTCGGGCGAGGTTTTTCTGGTCAGTCATGCTAAAGCTGTTGGTGTGGTAAGCGGTAAAGTTCGCCGTAGCCGAAAGCGGCACATACGGCGGGTCGCAATACACCACGGAACCCTTTTCAGCTTTCAACAGAGTTTGCTGGTAATGTTCACACACAAACTGTGCATTCTGTGCTTTTTCAGAGAACCAATGCAATTCGTCCTCGGGGAAATAAGGTTTTTTATAGCGCCCAAAAGGCACATTAAACGATCCACTGAGGTTGTAGCGACAAAGTCCATTGTAACAATGGCGATTAAGATATAAAAAAAGCAGCGAACGACGGTAACTGTCAGTGCTGGCATTGAACTCTGCCCTGAGCTGATAGTACCGTTCGGACTGATTAAACTCTGGAGTAAAAAGCTCTCTTGCGTCACGAATGAACTCTACATGACGCAATTTTACGATGTTGTACAACGCAATCAAATCGTTGTTAATGTCGGCCAGAATATAGGCTTCATAATCAGTGTTAAGAAACACAGATCCCGCACCAACAAAAGGCTCAATCAAGCAATCTCCCGCTGGCAGATAACGTTTGATGTCATCAACCAGCGGATATTTACCACCAGCCCATTTTAAAAAAGCGCGGTTCTTCTTCATGCCGTCAGTTAGCTACTTATACAATTCACAGCCGCGGATTGTACCCTGTTTTAGACAGCACATCGCGTACAGATCAGATTCATTTTTTAAGGTCTTGCTGTACTTGATGTACAGGCTTAACCCACGGTTTTTTCGCTTGAACGTCGGCAGGTAAACTGGCTATCGCGCGTTTTGCTTCGGCAGAAGACGCATAGTTACCGCTGACTAATACAAACCAGGGTTTGCCATCGCGTGCGGTCTGATAGACGGTGTAGTTTTTAAGCCCCTGCTGACGAGCAAAAGTATTCAAAGAGTTAGCCTGCGATGCACCGCTAAGCTGCAGGGTAAAATGGCTACCTGGTGCAGATTTCAGCGCGGCAGCGCTGCCCGACTCGACGCTCGTTCTTGCGGGAGCAGCGGCATGATGCTCTGCTTCTCCTTTGATTTCAGGCTTACGCACAGGCTCCGCGGCCTTGGCAATTGGCTTTCTGGCTGGCGTAGTGTGTTCGGTACGACGTTCGGTGCGATGTTCAACGGCGGTGGTTTTTTCCGGCGTGCGGTGTGCAGGACGCGGTGTCACTGCGGCCGGCGCGCGGCCTTTAAGGCTGCTGTTGATAGTAGCCGGTGCCGTTGGTAATGAGGTCAGAGACTGATTGCCCGCATTAATGCCATCCTGAGCAGCGGCGTTAACCTGCCCCTGCTGCTGGGAAAGCGCATCGTTAATATCGCCCGGCAGGTCTACGCGCTCTTTCTGACCGTTATCGGCCTGAGGCTGAGCCTGCGTCGGGGTAGAAGAAATAGGCGGCAGACCGATGCTTTTCGGCTGCGAAGACGCATTGGCATCAGACTGAGTCGCAGACGAAGGTGTCTGAGCATTAGGCGTTGCTGGCGTGCTGCTCGCGGTTGACGCATCACTGCTCGAACCAGAAAGATTAATATCTTTCGGCCCGTTAGAAGGCGCAGCAGCGTTATTTTGAGCCGGAGACTTCAGCGCAGAGCCGATCCCCAGAATCAACAGCAGCAGCACAATAATGCCAATACCAATCATTAAATACTGACGGGATACCGCAAGCTTTGGTGCAGGCGAAGACTGTTTACGCGAGCGCTGTGGGCGGCGGTCGCTGGTATCTGGCTTAAGATCGTCTTCCGGTGTTAAATCGTCCATCTAAAATCCTCCAACCCGTCTGAATTTCAAGGCACCCGGCAATCTTCAATCGAGGCCAACACCATGTCATGAGGTACGCCTTTGCGCACTTCAGATTGCCCCACTGCCGTTGGCAGAACCAGGCGCAACTCACCGGCCAATACTTTTTTATCGCGCATCATGTGTGGCAGATAAGACTCGGCGGTCATCTCCTGCGGGCCGCTGACAGGCAAGCCTGCGCGTACCAGCAAAGACTTCACACGCTCGATGTCCTGCAGACTGAACTGACCAAGACGATGCGCGGTATAACAGGCCATAACCATGCCGGCGGCGATGGCTTCGCCGTGTAGCCAGTTGCCATAGCCCATTGCAGCTTCAATAGCATGGCCGTAGGTGTGACCCAGATTGAGCAAGGCACGCATGCCGTGTTCGTGCTCATCAGCGGCCACAACCTCGGCTTTCAGCTCGCAGCAACGACGAATGCAGTAAGAAAGCGCGGTGATATCGAGCGCTAACAGTGCATCGAGGTTGTTCTCGAGCCAAACGAAGAAATCGGCATCCAGAATAATGCCGTATTTGATAACCTCTGCCAGACCAGAAGAAAGTTCACGCGCTGGCAGAGTACGCAGGCAGTCTACATCGACCACGACCGAAGCAGGTTGATAAAATGCCCCAATCATGTTCTTGCCTAACGGATGGTTGACGGCAGTTTTGCCCCCAACGGAAGAGTCAACCTGAGAAAGCAGCGTGGTGGGCACCTGTATAAAGCGCACACCACGTTGATAGCTAGCCGCAGCAAAGCCGGTCAAATCACCCACAACACCGCCGCCAAGCGCGATGAGCGTGGTATCACGACCATGAGGTTTTTCCAGTAACGCCGAAAAAACTTCATTAAGAACAGACAGGGATTTGTACTGTTCGCCATCAGGCAGAATCACCTGATCAACACGAACGCCTGCCTGCTCCAGCACTGAACGAACTTTGTCCAGATAGAGAGGTGCCAATGTCTGGTTTGTAACCAGCATGACTTGATCACCCGCCTTTACAGGCATAAAAGAAGCCGGATCGTTAAACAATCCGGCGGCAATCGTAATGGGATAACTACGTTCCCCTAACGTTACAGTAATCCTCTCCATGTCGTGCTCAATGACCTTCTTAACTTACACCCTCAGGCTATGGTGGAATACCAAAATTAATTGCTTTCAATCATGTTAATGATTTGATTAGCAACAACTTTGGCGCTTTGGTCGTCAGTACGGATTGTCACGTCCGCTATCTCTTCGTACAGCGGGTTGCGCTCTGCCGCAAGTGCTTCAAGCACTTCACGTGGCGGAGAACTCACCTGCAACAAAGGACGTTTCTTGTCACGTTGAGTACGTGCCAGCTGTTTTTCAATTGTAGTTTCTAAATATACGACGACGCCGCGGGCTGACAAGCGGTTACGCGTTTCACGTGATTTCACGGATCCGCCACCAGTTGCCAGAACGATGCCTTGTTTTTCGGTGAGCTCGTTGATCACTTTCTCTTCGCGGTCGCGGAATCCTTCCTCACCTTCCAAATCAAATACCCAGCCCACATCAGCTCCGGTACGTCGCTCAATTTCGTGATCGGAGTCAAAAAACTCCATATTGAGTTGTTGAGCTAACTGTCGACCAATAGTGCTTTTGCCGGCACCCATAGGCCCAACCAGAAAGATATTGCGTTTCTCTGCCATGTTTTTCGGTATTACTAAGACAATTCGTTGATGATAACCCGCCCCGCCAATCACATCAGCGGCGGGACCTAAACTGAAACCTCATGAGCGATAGTGCGAGATCAGATGAAAATTATCTCAACACTCCTGGTAGTTTGGCAACCGAATAAACTACATGTAACTACTTAGCGCTCCGCAGGAGGGAAACCATACGTTTTTATCGGCGCGCTGGCATTAAAAAAATCTCGGTGCTCAATTCGGTAACCCTTGTAAGCTAAATCTGCCGCAGCGTCAAACTCAGAAGCCTTTCAAGACACAAAAAGTTGCATACGCTCAACGTTATTGTGCGGTTTCAGTCAGACAGTATACCCAAACTTTTGCTGCTTATTGGCTGTTGATTAACGTTGGGGTGATAAAAATCACCAATTCGCGACGTTGGTCATGCATAGATTGTTGTTTAAACAGCCCACCTATCAAGGGAATATTGCCTAAACCCGGTACTTTATTCTCTGTGTTTATACCCTGTTGCTGAAAAATACCGCCTAATACCAATGTCTCGCCGTCTTTCACCGTGACTTGCGTTTTAATTTCCTGCTTATCAATCGACAGCGCTTCCCCCTCCGCCTGCTTTATTTTACGCCCCGGCATGTTCTGGCTTATTTGCAGCGCCAGAGTGATGGCGCCATTGGGTAAAATCTTGGGTGTGACCTCCATGCCCAGCACTGCCTCCTTAAATTCGATAGATGTACTGCCGCTGGCACCGCTCGACACCTGATAAGGTATTTCAGTGCCCTGCTTGATGCTCGCGGTTTGCATATTAGCGGTCATCAGACGCGGGCTGGCGATGATTTCAACCTGGTCCTGCTGTTCCAGGGCGCTCAGTTCAAGTGTCAGCAACCTTTCTCCGATGCGCGCCAGCGTAAAACCGGCGCTGAGAATCGGGTTTTCTACCGCCTGCCCAATGCTCACGTCCCCCACCAGCGACGATTTCACCGCCTCTGACGGACGATTTATCCCCCAACGCACGCCCAGCTCGCGCAGGCTGTCGCTGTTCATGGTCACAATGTGCGCCGCGAGCTGAACCTGCTGAATAGGCAAGTCCATCGCCTCGACCCAGGCCTGCGCATTCTTCAGCTCCGACGGTGCATCGCGGATCAGCAGTTGGTTGGTGCGTAAATCGGCGCTGACTATCGCCCGCGGTGAGAGCAAGCTGCCCTTTTGAGCATTAAGCTGCGCAGCCACCGTCGTAACGTCGGCGTGCTTTAGCGCCAACGTTGTGCTCACTAGCGGGCGTGCCAATTTTTGCCGTTCGGCCTGCTCGGCCTTTTTTTGCTGCTGGTGCAGCAGCTCCGACTCGGGAAAGATCATCAACACGTTGCCCTGTCGCTGGCTGGTCAGCTTGCCCATGCGCATTACCACGTCCATCGCCTGCTGCCACGCAATCGCCTTTAACCGCAGGCTCAATCGTCCCTCCACGCCCTGCCCGATGATTAAATTCACCTGTTGATGATCGGCCAGTGCCTGCAGGATCAAGTTTATCGGTGCATCAAAAAATTCGAGATTCATAGGCAACTGCGGTTTTTTGTCGGCGACCTTCGTTGACCTAGGCTGCTCTGTTGCGTGCGCATTCACCATGCCCGCTGCGGCCAGTATCAGACCGACAAGCCCTAACACCCGCCTGATATTATTGTTCTTTAGATTGTGATTCATAGGATTGCCTTGCATGACGGATTGAGCGGTTCATGATTCCGCCAGAGTGAATGTGTGCCGCTGTAACCCGCACTGCGGGTCATCGAGGCTGATAAGCACCTGTTTGTTGGTCACCGCGTCAATACGCCATTTCCCGTCCGCCAGTGTTTGCCCCGACGCGGCTTTAAACCACGTTCCCGCGGAGAGCATTAACCATCCGGTGTAATTGTTTGAATTACCCAAGATGCCTTTGAGCTGTGCCAAATCCTGCCAGCGGTTTTCCTGCTGACAAGCAGTACGCTGTTGGCGAGAAAAAGGGTCTCGGCCGGACGCAGTAGAAAAAATTGTGGCCGCCCGCTTCTGCGCCGCCTTTTCTATTTGCCCGCGGTAGTCCGCCAGCAGCAGCGTCACGTCAAGCAGCGGCGAAGCGCCCTGCGGTTTACTCGTCGCACTTTGCGTCATGCGCAGGTGTTCAATCACCGCCGGTGTCAAGGTGTGGTCAAGTAACGCCTGTAAGAATTGCAACAGATCAGCATAGCGCATTTGCAGGGTAAAGGTTCCGCGCTGGCGCAGCGCATTTTGTGGTGAAGCCTCTGGTGATGCCGGTATCCAGTGCAGTAGCCTGCCACCGGCCGCGTTAAGTGGCGCAAGAATACGCTGTGGCAGCGGCAGCATTGCCATGTCGACTTGAACGATTTTGAGCAATTCAGCCTGCAGTGCAGCGCGTGAGGGTTGACGTAATAGCGTGCGCTGCTGCACCTCAATCATCTGCCGCTGCTGTTGAGCCTGTTCCCGAAGTGTAGTGGCTGACTGCAGCAGGCCGGAAAGCGCAAAATGATAACCCGAGGATATAAAGAGAAGCAGCCCTGTTGCCACACCCAGCGCAATGTGCCAGTCCGGACGCTGCAAGATTTGCCTGACCTGTTGGCGAAATTCCGTTCGCATTGTGTCCCATCCTCTATGGTTTTTCTACGGCGCGCAGTGTGGCATCTAACGAAAAATAGAGATTTTCGTCAGCCAGTTGCTTCACCTCACGCAGCTGAGTCTTAGGCAATACCGCCTCGAGGCGTAATGCTTTACTGAGCGTCAGGATCCGGTTGTAGTCTTGGCTTTGCCCTTCCAGATTGAGCAAGGCCGCGCTTTGGCTCATCTGTTTTATCCAAACGCCCGTGGGAACTGCCGTAGATAAATGCTGCAACAGCTGCACATACTGCACGCTGTGCTCAAACCGTTGCTCGCTCAACCGGTTCAACGTTGCAGCTTGCTGATAGTCGGCTTTCAACGCATTGACCTGTTCTAGCCGAGTTTTCAGCGCGTGGCGATAGTCGCTTAATCTGCCGACATCGATTTCATGCTGGCGAATCTGCCACTGTGCTCGTGCACCCAGCAGCAGCAGCAACAAGACTACGGCAGCCACCCCGGCAAGAATGACAGTGAGCCAAAAGCGATAACGTTTATCGAGCTGCTTCTCACGCCACGCCAGCAGATTGACGCGCAGCGTCATTGATCTGCCGGACGAACGGCCAGACCGGCAGCAAGGGCAAAGGCGGAGGTTTGCAGCGGCAGCGGCGGTGACATTTGTGCAAAGGCGACAAAAGGCGACCAGGCAATCGTACCCTCGGGCGGCGGGTCGTCGAAAATACTGCTGTAATAGACGTTGCCGTCGCAAAGTTTGCCTGCCCGATACTGTTTAGCGAGCGTTTTGGGTAGGTCGTCCGGGCTAGGCACTTCGTCGTCATCCAGCAGGCCAAATTGAAAGGGCAGGCCGTGGGGAGAGGCCCAAAGCCACTCTTTGCTCAGGCGATGCAGCAATAAGGAATCCGCAGGAAGGCCGGCGGCACAGGCGCCTGACTGCAGTGCGCAAGGCGTTAATTCAATGACCTGAGGAAAAAGACCGGCCTGCGCCAAACAGTGCTGCCACTGGGTCAACTCTTCCTGACGCGCGGCGGTAACAATCAGCTGCTGGCTGTCGCAGGAGTCGGCCCGATAGTCCATCACCAGCGACTCTACCGCCAGCGGCAGCTGTTTTGCCGCGCTGGTGCGGATGAAAGCGCTACGATGTGGCTCCCGTAGTCTATTATCAGGAGCGGGAAGGCGAACCTGTATAATTCTCTGTGCGGGAAGACATATCCTTAATGAAATGGTTACGGGTAAACATATTCTCCAGCGTGATAATATGGCGATTAATTGCTCAGTCTCATGTAATATTCCCTGCCGCATGACCTCCTGCGGCAACGGCTGCTGCCACCAATGGCGCAGTTGCCAGCCGTTACGTCGTCGCTGAACGGCGATAGCTCTGGCGTAACCGTTTTGAATATCCAGGCCCACTTGCCATGCAAAGTGTCGCATTTTATTCAACCTCCGTGTTGTTAAGGGTACAACCCACTCCAATTTGGATGGGTATATCTATGTGGCAGGCTTGCTTTTATACTCTGCCTTCGACTACCGTACTGCGCGCGCGGCTGTTTATAAACTGCCCAAATGTCATAAAATGGGAAATATCAGGTGAAGTTCGTAAAGTATTTATTGATCCTTGTAGTGTGTTGCATTGTGTTGGGAGCCGCCTCGGTATATGGGCTTTACAAATATATCGAACCGCAGCTGCCGGACGTCGCGACGTTAAAAGACGTTCGCTTGCAAACGCCTATGCAGGTTTACAGCGCCGACGGCGAATTAGTCGCCCAGTACGGTGAGAAGCGTCGTATTCCTTTAAAGCTGAACCAAATCCCACCGGAGATGGTGCACGCATTTATTGCGACAGAAGACAGCCGCTTTTATGAGCATCACGGTATCGACCCGGTCGGTATTTTCCGTGCGGCTTCGGTTGCCCTGCTTTCAGGCCGAGCCACTCAGGGTGCAAGCACCATCACTCAGCAGCTGGCCAGAAACTTCTTCCTCAGCCCTGAACGTACGCTGACGCGAAAAATCAAAGAAGCCTTTTTGGCTATCCGCATCGAACAGATGATGACCAAAGACGAGATCCTTGAGCTTTATCTCAACAAGATCTATCTGGGTTATCGTGCCTATGGCGTCGGCGCGGCCGCACAGGTCTATTTCGGTAAAAATGTTGATCAGTTAACCCTTAGCGAAATGGCGGTGATCGCCGGTTTGCCGAAGGCGCCTTCGACCTTTAATCCGCTTTATTCTCACGACCGTGCGCTGTCTCGCCGCAACGTGGTCCTGTCTCGTATGCTTGATGAGAAATACATCACTCAGGCACAGTACGATGACGCCCGTCAGGCTCCGCTGATTTCAAACTATCACCCGCCAGAAATTGCCTTCTCTGCGCCTTATCTGACCGAGATGGTGCGACAGGAGATGGTTAAACGTTATGGCGACAACGCCTATAACGATGGCTATAAGGTTTACACCACCATTACGCGCAAAACTCAGCTGGCCGCGCAGGACGCGCTGCGCAACAACGTGATGGCCTACGATATGCGTCACGGCTACCGTGGCCCGTCGAACCAGCTGTGGAAAGTGGGCGAAACGCCTTGGGACCAGAAAAAAATCGTTAACTCGCTGAAAATGCTGCCTGTTTACGGCCCGCTATTCCCAGCCGTTGTCACGCAAATTGACGGCGCACAGGCAACAGCGACGATGGCTAACGGCGACAGCATCACTCTGCCGTTTAGCGGAATGTCATGGGCTCGCGCCTTCCGTTCCGACACCAGCCAGGGACCCAACCCTAAAAAAGTGGCCGATGTGGTTCAGGCGGGTCAACAAATCTGGGTACGTAAAGTGGGCAATGACTGGTGGCTTGGGCAGGTTCCTGAGGTCAACTCGGCCATTGTTTCTCTTAACAACGTGACAGGCGCCGTTGAGGCACTGGTGGGCGGCTTTGACTTCAATCAGAGCAAATTTAACCGCGCCACTCAGGCATTGCGTCAGGTCGGTTCAAACATCAAACCTTTCCTGTATACCGCGGCACTGGACAAAGGACTGACGCTGGCGACCATCCTTAACGACGTGCCTATCACCCGTTGGGATGCCGGTGCAGGTACCGAATGGCGTCCGAAGAACTCCCCAGCAACCTATGACGGTCCAATTCGTTTACGTCAGGGTCTGGGCCAGTCTAAAAACGTGGTGATGGTGCGTGCCATGCGCGCCATGGGCGTAGATTACGCGGCAGATTATCTGGAACGCTTCGGCTTCCCGCCTGCAAACATTGTGCATTCAGAATCACTGGCGCTCGGCTCGGCTTCATTTACACCCCTGCAGATGGTGCGTGGCTACGCCGCATTGACCAACGGCGGTTATCTGATAGACCCTTATTTCATCGCCAAAATTGTCGATGAATCAGGCAACACGGTGTTTGAAGCCAAACCGCGTATTGCCTGTGAAACCTGCGATATTCCGGTGATTTACGGTAACTCGCAAAAAACCGCCGTGCTGTCAGACGACAACGTCGAAAACGTGGCCGTCTCTGAAGAGTCTAAAAACGCGACCGTTCCCCAGCCGCAGCTTGAGCAGGTAACGCCGGGCCAGGTGCAGAGCGACAGCGCGCAGGAGTACGCGCCACACGTTATCAGCACCCAGCTCTCTTTCCTTATCCACGATGCGCTTAACAGCAACATCTTTGGTGAGCCAGGCTGGATGGGCACAGCATGGCGTGCAGGGCGCGACCTTAAGCGTCACGACATCGGCGGTAAAACGGGTACCACCAACAGCTCCAAAGACGCCTGGTTCTCGGGTTATGGTCCTGGGGTGGTGACGTCGGTTTACATCGGCTTTGACGATCACCGTCGTGATTTAGGTCGCACCACCGCATCGGGTGAAATTGACGACCAGCTATCTGGCTATGAAGGCGGCGCGAAAAGTGCTCAGCCGGCGTGGGATGACTACATGAAGACTATTCTGGAAGGTGTTCCCGAGCAGATGCTTAGCCCGCCTCCTGGCATTGTCACCGTGAACATCGACAAACGCAGCGGAAAACTGGCCGATGGTTCGGGCAATAGCCGTCCTGAATACTTCATTGATGGCACCCAGCCGACCGAACATGCGGTCCACGACGTCGGCACCACCATTATGGACAACGGCCAGTCTAAAGAGCTGTTCTAATGCCGTTATGCGACCGTTAGACAACGGTCGCGTTTACCGATAAAAAAAGCCGGACTGAGTGATTTCAGTCCGGCTTTTTCATTCAGGTATCTGCTTCGTTTCGTCGTTACACAGCCTGACGCGTCAAAAAGTCGCGTGCTAAAAACAGGGCGCTTACGTTTCTGGCCTCATTGAAGTCTGGCTGTTGAAGCAGCTCCATCATGCGCGCAATCGGCCAACGCGTCTGCGGCAGTGGCTCAGGCTCATCACCTTCCAGACTCTGAGGATAGAGACTTTTAGCAATAACAATGTTCATCCGGCTGGAAAAGTAGGACGGTGCCATGGTCAGCTTTGCCAGCACTTCAAACTGCTGCGCGCCATAGCCTACTTCTTCCATCAGTTCGCGGTTGGCCGCCTCCAGCACGGTTTCACCCGGGTCAATCAGCCCCTTGGGGAACCCCAACTCATAGCCTTCGATGCCTACCGCATATTCATGAATCAACAGCAGATCGTCGCCAATGATCGGCACGATCAGCACGGCTTCGCGATCCGAAGGGCGCATCCGCTCATACACGCGTTCTACGCCATTGCTGAACGCCAGATCAACCGTCTCGATAGTGAATAAACGAGAGCGTGCTACAGTTTCTACTTTCAGGATCTTAGGTTTTTGCAGGTGCTTATCCATATCGTCCCCAATTTTATTATCCCCTTACGCAGTAAACCTTTACTCTGTCCAACGGCTTTTGCGTCTAATTTAGCCATTGTGCGTTATTGGCGGCCTGCACCGCAATAAGTGATTTAAACCACCCGTTTAATGTATTCCCGCCCTCGTATGGCCGTTAACAGGCAATATCAAATTCAAGCAGCATAAAAAATAGGATTATACCGATACCCACCAGGGGTATAAGATTGTTATGATTTATAGTGGTATGTTCCATTTTGTTCATGCCTGCAGTAGGTTGATTACAATAAAAAACTTTTTCTAGAAAAAAGATTCGTTCGAACAATATTGAATTAAACACCTCTTTTTATTTTGTTTAAATTTTTCAAGCAGATGACTCACACGCAGGAGTCAGAACGGGGATAGGATGAGCACAGTGGTCGAGACGCTGATTTTATTGTGTGCAGTTATTGTCATCGCGGGCCTGTGCCTGGGGTTCATGCTGCGACGCCGCCGATTGGCCTCTTCCAACATGAATTTTTCAAAACCGAATCAGCGCAAGCTTTCCCAACAAGAGCGCGATGCGGTGGAAAGGTATTTCCGTCAAAACGATCCGCTGAGTCAAACCCCCATGACTCACCGCAGCAATTTGATCCTGCAGCGCGACAAACTGGCGTTAACCGCCAAGAGCGAAAGCGTTTATGCCGTTACTCGCGCCATTACCCGCTATGGTCTTGCCAGTGATGACCCTAACAAATGGCGCTATTTCCTCGAAACCACCGAGATCCACCTGCCTTTGTTCTGGGAGCAGTATATTGCCCAGGAAAATCACGTTGAATTAATCAAAACGCAAACCATTCCGTTGGTGATTTCACTCAACGGCCACACGCTGGTTGACCACATTTACGACCGTGCGTCGGTGGCCTCTGCAGTCATCACGACCGCACCGCAAAATGCTTCAATTCGCCCGGAAGAGAACGACAACGTCGAACTGCTCAGCGTGCGTCATGAAACCAAAGAAGAGCATCAGCTGACACAGTCCAGCGGCGTGCGCGAATCAGTGGCGCTGTCGATAACCATGCTTCTGCTGTTTGTTACGCTGATAGGTCCGGCGGCCATTTTGCCATGGATGATGGCCATTATCGTGCTGCTGGTCGCCTGGGTAGGATGGCGGATTATTTCAGAAGCCATGGGTCGACATCGTAAAGAGATCCACTGCCTGCGCGGCATGCCAAAGCGTTGGGGACTGTTCGGAGAGACCAAGCAGGGCGACATCAGCAATATCTCGCTCGGCGTAGTCGACCTGGTCTACCCTACCCACTGGCAGCATTATATTTGCAGTGAGCTGGGGCAGAAGACCAATATCGACGTTTATCTCAATAGCCAGGTGGTACGTCAGGGTCGCTATCTGTCGCTGCATGACGAAGTAAAAAATTTCCCGCTGCAGCGCTGGGGCAGGAATCTGGTCATGACCTGCAGCTCGATGGTTATTTTAGTGGCCATGCTGGCTTATGTGCCTCTCAGCCTGCCGCTGAAGCTTAGCTTTGCCTGGCTGCAGGGCGCGCAAAGCACTCAGGTCAACAGCGTTGCCGCACTGGAGAAAACGCCGCTGCGCGTGGGTGATACGCTGAAAGTTCAGGGGGCGGGCATGTGCTATGTGCCGCCGCGCCTCAACGCCAATAACGCCTCGCCATTTATACCCTTTGACTGTTCGTCGGTGTACTGGAACGAAGCTGCACCGCTGCCAATGCCGGAGTCCGCAACGATTGAAGCTGCCGACGACTTGATTGCCACCGTGCGCAACCAGCTGCACCCTGGCAGTGCGGGCAACGAACAAAATATTAACCCGCAGCTGGCCACCGCGATTGAAAAATCCGGCATGATTTTGGTCGATGATTTTTCGGATATTGTGCTGAAAACTGAAGCGCTGTGCAGCAACAGTGAAGACTGCGTGCGGTTGAAGAATGCGCTGGTCAATCTGGGCAACGCCGACAACTGGGGTACGCTGGTGAAACGTGCAAAATCCGGTCAGCTTAAAGGCATGAACGTGCTGCTGCGACCGGTCAGCGCCGAATCGCTAAGCGAGCTGGTTAACAGCGCCACCACGGCGTTTTATTCACACGAAACGCTGCGCGCGGCAGCGGCACTCAACAGTCCGCCGCCGGGGGGCTTTTTGATAAGCAATGACGAAGGCAAACAGCTCGTGCCTGACGCTCAGCCACCCGTGTCACTTTTCGCTTATAATCCGCTCGAACAGTGGAAGCAGCTGCAAAATCTTTCGTCGATGCTGCTGCACACCCCCTTTTCCGCGCAAGGCGTGATAACCAACATTAGCATTGATGCAAACGGCACGCGGCATATCTCCCTGCACAGCGAGCCGGATATCTCTACGCTGTGGCGCTACTTGGGTACGACTATCTTGCTGATTGTGGTGACGGCAACGCTGCTGATTAACGGCTTTTTGCTGATAAAACGCCGCCTCAACGACAAGCTGCGCCTTGAAAAGATCCGTGCTTATTACAACAACTGCTTTAACCCGACGTTAATCACCCCCACGTCGCACACGCTCGGCTGATTGCGCAAAATATCGCCTCAGGCGAGCCGCAAAATAAAGAGTATAATTCTATGAGCCTCGACCTCGACTGGAAAAATATCGATACCGTACTGCTGGATATGGACGGTACTCTGCTGGACTTGGCATTCGACAGTCGCTTTTGGTTGGAGCAGGTTCCGCTGGCACTCAGTGAGAAACAGCAAATCCCGGTAGAGGAAGCCCGGCAATATATTCATCGTGAATATCTAGCCGTACAGCACACCATGAACTGGTACTGTTTCGACTATTGGAGTAAAAAGCTGGACCTGGATATCTATAAGATGACCACCGACATTGGCAGTAATGCCAAGCTGCGTGAAGACACTACGCCTTTTTTGCAGCAGTTACGCCAAAGCGGACGCCGAACTATTTTGCTAACCAATGCGCATCCGCACAGCCTAGCGGTGAAAGTTAAGCACACAGGTTTAGACCAGCACCTTGATTTATTACTTTCCACCCACACATTTGGTTATCCGAAAGAAGATCAGCGTCTCTGGGCGGCCGTTCAGCAGCAAACCGGGTTTGCTCCCGAAAGGACGCTGTTTGTCGATGACGGTGAACCTATTCTTGATGCGGCGAAAACCTACGGGATCCGCTACTGTCTGGGAATAGAAAATCCTGACTCAACCACGTCGGCGAAGTCATTTAAGGGTCATCCTTCAATCAGTGACTACCGCAGTCTGTTGCCTTTGGGCTAACCGGCGCGAGGTCAACCGATTACACCCTGCCCGAAACGGGAGGAATCATGAAGGCAAAAACACAACAACAGGACGAAAATGCCGTTCGTCTCGACAAATGGCTTTGGGCCGCGCGTTTTTATAAAACCCGCGCCATGGCACGCGAGATGATTGAAGGCGGTAAAGTTCATTACAACGGCCAGCGTGGCAAACCCAGCAAACTGGTCGAGCTTAACGCCGAGATAAAACTGCGTCAGGGAAATGACGAGAAAGTTGTGGTCATACTGGCCGTTACCGACCAACGACGCAGTGCAGAACAGGCTCAGATGCTTTATCAGGAAACGGAAACCAGCGTGGCAAATCGGGAGAAAGTTTCCCAGGCACGCAAGATGAACTCCCTGACAATGCCACATCCCGATCGGCGGCCGGATAAAAAAGAACGGCGCAGCCTGATAAAATTTAAATATAGCGATCCTGAATAATACCCGAGGCCGTTTGCGTTGAAGGTTCAGATCGAAGAGAAGAGAGATTTTTATGGACCAGTTACACCGTTATTTATTCACCCACCACGCCGTGCGCGGCGAACTGGTTTCACTGAGTGAGACCTTTCAGCAAATCGTGGCAGGCCATGATTACCCGCCCGAAGTGCAAAACCTGCTGGGCGAGATGCTGGTTGCGACGAGCCTGCTGACGGCAACGCTGAAGTTTGACGGCGACATTACCGTGCAGCTGCAGGGCGACGGCCCGCTGAAACTGGCGGTAATCAACGGCAACAATCTGCAGGAGATGCGTGGCGTGGCCCGTCTGCAGGGCGACATTGCTGCCGACAGCACCCTGAAACAGATGATTGGCAACGGCTACATGGTTATCACCATTGCACCGAGTGAAGGCGAGCGTTATCAGGGCGTGGTTGGCCTTGAGGGCGAAACCCTGGCCGAGTGTCTCGAAGACTACTTCATGCGTTCAGAACAGCTGCCAACGCGTATCTTCATCCGTACCGGCGAGTCTGAAGGTAAAGCGGCGGCTGGCGGCATGCTGTTGCAGGTTCTGCCCGCTCAGGAAACCGATGCTGAAGAGTTCAGCCATCTTGCTCAACTGACCACCACTATCAAGGCAGAAGAGCTGTTCACTCTGCCGGCCAACGAGGTGCTCTATCGTCTCTACCATCAGGAAGAGGTTACGCTGTACGAGCCGCAGGACGTAAGCTTCAAATGTACCTGCTCACGCCAGCGCTGTGCTGACGCGTTGCTGACGCTTCCAGATGCAGAAGTTTTGGAAATGCTCGAAGAAGACGAGAAAATTGATATGCACTGCGATTACTGCGGCAATCATTATGTCTTTGATGCGATGGATTTAGTGGCAATTCGCGCAGGTGCAAACAGCAGTAATGACAGTATTCACTGATTAATCCCCGCACAAATCTCCAGCAAAGGAGCAGGTAGTTAGCTGCTCCTGTTGCACTCCCCCGTGCTCTACTTCTCAAATCTACCAAAAATGTTCCACCAGCTTCAATTATTTGGTTCCCGTCGTGTAAAACGACTATTGTTCTCCCTACAATGTCGCGCAGACAGACGATGTATATAAAGGAGCAGGGATATGTCTACTACCTCATTTTCAGCCGACGAGCTGGCCCAATATGGGATCTCGCAGGCGAGTGAAGTTATTTATAATCCGAGTTATGACGTGCTGTATCAGGAGGAACTTGCTTCTGGTCTTGAAGGATTTGAACGCGGTCAGTTGACCGAACTTGGCGCCATCAACGTTGACACTGGCATTTTCACCGGTCGCTCACCGAAAGATAAATACATTGTCCGTGACGACACCACGCGCGATACCCTTTGGTGGGCCGATCAGGGCAAAGGTAAAAACGACAACAAACCCCTGAGTCAGGAAACCTGGCAGGCGCTGAAAAAGTTGGTGGGCGATCAGCTTTCAGGCAAACGTTTGTTTGTGGTCGACACCTTCTGCGGCACTAATGAAAACTCGCGCCTGAAAGTACGTTTTGTCACTGAGGTTGCCTGGCAGGCACACTTCGTTAAAAACATGTTCATTCGCCCTACCGATGAAGAGCTGGTTGATTTCAAACCGGACTTCGTCGTGCTGAACGGCGCCAAGTGCAGCAACCCAGACTGGCAAGAACAGGGCCTGAACTCTGAAAACTTCATCGCATTTAACCTGACCGAAGGCGTGCAGCTGATTGGCGGCACTTGGTACGGCGGCGAAATGAAGAAAGGCATGTTTGCGGTGATGAACTATTTGCTGCCGTTAAAAGGCATCGCATCGATGCACTGTTCAGCTAACGTCGGCGAAAAAGGCGATGTTGCCGTGTTCTTCGGCCTTTCCGGAACCGGTAAAACCACTCTGTCGACTGACCCTAAACGCAAACTTATCGGCGATGATGAGCACGGTTGGGACGATGAAGGTGTGTTCAACTATGAAGGCGGCTGCTATGCAAAAACCATCAATCTGAGCAAAGAAGCCGAGCCTGATATTTTTGCCGCCATCAAACGCGATGCGTTACTGGAAAACGTCACCGTTGATGCCCAGGGTATTATCGATTTTAACGACGGCTCCAGAACCGAAAACACCCGCGTAACCTATCCTATTTATCACATCGATAATATCGTCAAACCCATTTCAAAAGCGGGCCATGCCACTAAGGTTATCTTCCTGACGGCCGATGCCTACGGCGTGTTGCCACCGGTTTCGTGCCTTAATGACGAGCAGACGCAGTACTACTTCCTGTCGGGCTTCACCGCCAAACTGGCGGGAACCGAGCGCGGCGTCACCGAGCCAACGCCAACCTTCTCATCCTGCTTTGGCGCAGCCTTCCTCACACTGCACCCGACGCAGTATGCAGAAGTGCTGGAAAAACGCATGAAAGCTTCGGGCGCGAAGGCTTATCTGGTCAACACCGGCTGGAACGGTACAGGTAAAAGAATTTCGCTGAAAAACACTCGCGCGATTATCGATTCAATCCTTAACGGAGATATCGACAATCAGCCAACGACTCAGCTGCCGCTCTTCAATCTAGCAGTGCCGCAGTCGTTGCCGGGCGTTGATGCCAACATTCTAGACCCGCGCAATACCTACGAGAACGCCGAACAGTGGCAAAATAAGGCTCAGGACCTGGCAACGCTGTTTGTTGAGAACTTCAGCAAATATACTGATACCGCGGCCGGTGCTGCATTGGTCAGTGCCGGACCTAAGCTGTAATGGCGACGCTGACGATCCGTAACCTCGACGACGGAGTTAAAGACTTGCTGCGGCTTTCGGCTGCTAAAAACGGGCACTCAATGGAAGAAGAGGCTCGGGTCATTCTTCGCCAGGCGCTACAAGGCAGCCAGCCAAGCTATGGCTTAGGCAGTCGTTTGCAGCAGCGCTTCTCCCACAGCGGTGGCGTAGAGTTGACGGTTCCTCAGCGGAGTAAGCCGGTGGGTAACCGAGACAGCAAAGGATGATTATTCTCGACACACCGGTAATAGTGGAAATACTGCGGCCAAAACCGCACAAGTATTTACTGGGATGGCTGGATGCGCAGGATGCGCAGCAGCTGTTCCTTACCGCCATTTCAGTCGCAGAAATCTTCGCAGGCCTGGAGTCATTGATCGACGGCCAAAAGAAGGCGCAGGTTTCCGCGCTGTTGCTTGAGATGTTAAATCAGGATTTTGCAGGACGGCTACTGGCGTTTGACGCCCAAAGCGCGCTGAACTATGCGCAGCTTTATTCAAGCAATCAAACGCTTGTGCGCCCTTTGAACACCACAGAATTGCAAATCGCGGCCCTTTGCCAGCAGCATCACGCCCGTCTGGCAACCTCCGAGATTGTCCGCTTTGAACAGACGGGCATTGCCCTGCTCAATCCCTGGGAAAACCAGGGCAGTCCGCGCTGGCGCGAAGAAGCCGCCGAATATTTTATAATGAGTCGGAAATCTTAAGGCTTTCGGCCTGTGTAAAACCTTTCCCCCACCCTAACCCTCCCAAAGGTGGAGGGTTCAGCACACGGCCCTCATCAAATGATAGGGGAGCAAACGACGAGTAATCTGCAATTTATTCAACCGTTACCGCTACCGGCGCTTGAACCGCATGTGGCAAATACGCCCTAAACCGTAACCCACCGCGCGGGCTCTTGCCGAGATCGAGCTGTCCGGCGTGCGCATCAATAATACGCTGCACAATAGCCAATCCCAGTCCGGTGCCGCTGATGGTGCGAGCGCTGTCGCCGCGAACAAAAGGCTGGAACAGATGGGCAAGCTGGTCTGGCTCAATGCCCGGGCCATCGTCCTCAACCTGGAACCAGCTGCGATTCAGTTCGTGACCACTGCTGACCTTGATCCAGCCATTGCCATAGCGGGCCGCATTCACCACCATGTTCACCGCGGCGCGCTTGATAGACAGCGGATGAACGTTGACCAGCACCTCGCCTTCTACCAGGTCAGTCTCAATTTCACGCTCATAGCCACTTTCTGCTGCCACCACTTCGCCTAAAATAGAATTGAGATCGCAAATTTCAGTCTGCATCTCCTGCCCGGTGCGCAGATAATCGATAAACTGCTCGATAATTGCGTTACTTTCTTCGATATCTTTGTTAATCGATTCGGCCAGATAGGCGTCCTCAATGCTCATCATTTCAGTCGCGAGGCGAATTCGGGTCAGCGGCGTGCGCAGATCGTGGCTAACGCCCGCCATCAGCAGGGTTCTGTCATCGGCAAGTTGCTTCACGCCGGAGGCCATCTGATTAAAGGCGCGGGTAACCGAGCGCACCTCGGAGGCACCGTATTCGCGTAGAGGCGGAGGAATAATCCCCTTACCCACCTGCAGCGCGGCGTGCTCCAGTTCAACCAAGGGTCGGTTCTGAATGCGGATAAACAGCCAGGCACCGCCGATAGCCAGCAGCATAATCGCCAGCGTATAGCGGAACAGCGGCGAGAAATCGCCCTGATGAATTTCGGTCAACGGCACACGCACCCAGATGTCAGGCGACAACCAGGTTTTGAGCCATACGACCGGCGTATTTTTGTTCACTTCAACGCGAACGTCGGTAGGACCGCCAAGCTGCTGAGCCATTTGCTGGCTCAGAAACTCGTAGTGCTGTGCCCAGCGTAAACCACTCTCTTCGGCAGCAGAGTTGGTATACAGCGAGATGCCCAGCTCTCGGTATATTTCCCGGCGAAACGCCGGCGGCACTTCCAGCAGTGTGCCATCCTCAAGCTGCAGTTTATCGGTCATTAGCATACGAACTTCGTAGGCCAACACTTTATTGAACTGCTGCAAACTTGGCAGAATGGCGAAGTTCAGCACGACTAGATAGGTCGTCACCAGGCTGACAAACAGCAGGGTGACGATTAACAACAAAGTACGGGCAAATGAGCTACGCGGTGAAAAGCGTATTTTTCTCATGCCTTAGTGCCGTCCGGAACGAATACGTAGCCCAGACCCCAAACGGTCTGGATATAACGCGGATGCGCCGGATCTTCTTCAACCATGCGGCGAAGACGTGAAATTTGTACGTCGATAGAACGTTCCATCGCGCTGTATTCGCGACCGCGCGCCAGGTTCATCAACTTGTCACGAGAAAGCGGCTCACGAGGATGGCTGACCAGCGCTTTCAACACCGCGAACTCGCCGCTGGTTAAAGGCATAGGCTCATCTTCACGGAACATTTCACGCGTACCCAGATTCAGTTTGAATTTACCAAACGAAATCACCGCCTCTTCCTGCGAAGGCGCACCCGGCAGTTCATTGGCCTGGCGACGCAACACAGCGCGGATACGCGCCAGCAGCTCACGCGGGTTAAACGGTTTTGGAATGTAGTCATCAGCGCCGATTTCCAGGCCAACGATACGGTCAACTTCTTCACCTTTCGCCGTAACCATAATGATCGGCATCGGGTTGCTTTGACTGCGCAGGCGGCGGCAGATAGACAGGCCATCTTCGCCCGGCAGCATCAGGTCAAGCACCATCAGATGGAAGGATTCACGAGTCAGTAAACGATCCATTTGTTCAGCGTTGGCAACGCTACGAACCTGGAAGCCTTGCTCGGTCAGATAGCGTTCTAAAAGTGCGCGCAGGCGCATGTCGTCATCAACTACCAGAATCTTGTGATTCTCTTGCATTTTCTTACTCCCAAAGGCGCTTATACCCGAAGTCTCTATTGTTAAAAAAGCCGAGATGAACCAACAGCTTTTAATGGTATATATTCTAGTCGAAATTGTAACAATGCTTATGGTTTGCCCAATTTATCAATAATTTTTAGTTAATTCACGCGATCTCGCAGCAAAACGTGCGCCCATTTAGGGGCTGTTCATATCTTTATGCTTTTTACACTTTTCTGCGTGTGTCTTACCGAGCGTGCAAAATCCACTGGATCGGGGGTTCCCCTGAGGTTCTCGGCTGGGGTATTCTGCCCTTGTGCACCAACTTAACTCATAAAAAAGAAGCCGATGAAAACCAAGCTGATAACGCGTGAAGGCTACGAGAAACTGAAACAGGAGCTCGACTTCCTTTGGCGCGAAGAGCGTCCTGATGTCACAAAAAAAGTCACTTGGGCCGCCAGCCTGGGCGACAGAAGCGAAAATGCCGATTATCAATACAATAAAAAGCGACTGCGTGAAATTGACCGTCGGGTGAGATATCTCACTAAATGTATGGAGCAACTGCGCATCGTCGACTATTCGCCGCAACAGTATGGCAAAGTATTTTTTGGTGCCTGGGTGGAGATTGAAAATGACGACGGCGAGACCAAGCGTTTTCGCATCGTAGGCTATGACGAAATTTTCGGCCGTAAAGATTACATCTCTATCGATTCGCCGATGGCCCGCGCACTGCTTAAAAAAGAGGTCGGAGACAGTACGGTCGTCAACACCCCATTGGGCGACGCCGTATGGTACGTCAACGAAATTGACTACCGCCAAACCTCCTAACCTTCCAAGTGTCTCAAAACGCCACTCTACGGGGCCGGATAGCTGGCAATTTTTGCGTTCAAAACGTATAACTGTCCCCTGTTTTCACGTCACCCATTAACGATAAAAACTGATACTCAACTATGAATGATCAACTGAGCCGCATTATCGCGACAGAATTGCAGGTACGCCCGGAGCAGGTTGCCTCGGTCGTCCGTTTACTGGATGAAGGTAATACCGTGCCGTTTATTGCACGGTATCGTAAGGAAGTCACCGGCGGGTTGGATGATACCCAATTGCGTCAGTTGGACAGCCGTCTTGGCTATCTGCGTGAATTGGAAGACCGTCGACAGACTATCCTCAAATCAATTGAAGAACAGGGCAAACTCAGCAATGACCTTGCCAAAGCCATTAACGGCACGTTGAGCAAAACCGAGCTGGAAGACTTGTACCTGCCGTTTAAACCCAAGCGCCGTACCCGCGGTCAGATTGCGATTGAAGCCGGTCTGGAACCGTTGGCCGACCTCTTGTGGCAAGACCCGAGTCATGAGCCTGAACAGGCCGCTGCCGCCTACGTTGACGCAGATAAAGGCGTAAACGACACCAAGGCAGCGCTCGACGGTGCCCGCTACATTCTGATGGAACGTTTTTCCGAAGACGCCGCGCTGCTGGCTAAAGTGCGTGAATACCTGTGGAAAAACGCCCACTTGAACGCGAAAATGGTCGAGGGTAAAGAGCAGGAAGGGGCCAAGTTCCGCGACTATTTCGATCACCACGAACCTATTTCTCAGGTTCCTTCACACCGTGCACTCGCCATGTTCCGCGGGCGCAACGAAGGCGTGCTGCAACTGGCGCTTAATCCCGATCCGCAGTCTGATGAACCCCCGCGCGAAAGCTACGCAGAGCTCATCATCATCGATCACCTGGGTCTGAAGCTTAACAACGCGCCTGCCGACGTATGGCGTCGTGCCGTGGTTAACTGGACCTGGCGCATCAAAGTGCTGATGCACCTTGAAACCGAGTTGATGAGCACCGTGCGTGAACGCGCAGAAGACGAAGCCATTAACGTGTTTGCCCGTAACATGCATGACCTGTTGATGGCGGCACCCGCCGGAATGCGCGCTACCATGGGCCTCGACCCGGGTCTACGCACTGGCGTAAAAGTGGCGGTAGTGGATAACACTGGCAAACTGGTCGGCATCGACACGGTGTATCCGCACACCGGTCAGGCGGCAAAAGCAGCGCAGCAGGTGGCGTCTCTGTGCATCAAGCACAATGTTGAACTGGTGGCTATCGGCAACGGAACAGCATCACGCGAAACCGAACGCTTCTTTATTGAACTGCAAAAGCAGTTCCCGGCAGTCACCGCGCAGAAGGTCATTGTCAGCGAAGCTGGCGCCTCGGTTTACTCGGCCTCCGAACTGGCAGCGCTTGAGTTTCCGGACCTCGACGTGTCCATTCGTGGAGCGGTGTCGATTGCCCGCCGTTTACAGGACCCGCTTGCCGAACTGGTGAAAATTGACCCTAAATCTATCGGCGTGGGCCAATATCAGCATGACGTCAGTCAAAGCCTGTTGGCTAAAAAGCTCGATGCCGTGGTGGAAGACTGCGTAAACGCCGTGGGCGTTGACCTGAATACCGCCTCGGTACCGCTGCTGACCCGCGTAGCCGGTCTAACCCGCATGATGGCGCAGAATATTGTTAACTGGCGCGACGAAAATGGTCAGTTCCGCAACCGCGAGCAACTGTTGAAAGTCAGCCGTCTGGGACCAAAAGCCTTTGAGCAGTGCGCGGGATTCCTGCGCATCAACCACGGTGATAACCCACTCGATGCCTCAACCGTTCACCCAGAGACCTATCCGGTGGTGCAACGCATTTTGGCCGCCACCGAGCTGGCGCTAAAGCAACTGATGGGCGACTCCAACGTGCTGCGCGGGCTGAAAGTCAGCGAGTTTACCGATGAGCGTTTCGGCGTGCCGACGGTGACCGATATTATCAAAGAGCTTGAAAAACCGGGTCACGATCCGCGTCCAGAATTCAAGACGGCGACCTTTGCCGAGGGCGTAGAAACCATGAATGACCTGACGCTGGGTATGGTGCTGGAAGGCACCGTGACCAACGTCACTAACTTCGGTGCCTTTGTGGACATCGGCGTGCATCAGGACGGACTGGTGCACATCTCTTCCTTAGCCAACAAGTTTGTTGAAGACCCGCACACCGTGGTCAAAACGGGCGATATTGTCAAAGTGAAGGTGATGGAAGTCGACCTGCAGCGTAAACGCATCGCTCTGACCATGCGTCTTGACGAACAGCCGGGCGAAGGACCTGCGCGTCGCAGCAGTGCGCCAGTGGCTCCTGCGGCAGCGAAAGGCCGTGAAGCCCCCAAGCGCGGCGCAGCACCTGCTGCTCGCGGTAACGCCAGCAGCGCGGGCAATAGCGCAATGAGCGATGCCCTTGCCGCCGCGTTGGGTAAAAAACGCTAACCGTTAGACACCTTCTCCTTCGGGAGTTAGCCAGAATAGGGGAGCAGCAATGCAGTGCTCTCCCCTCTCTTTCCTTATATTTCCTTATTTGCGCTGAATTTTCCCTGATTCCCGTCCGATACCTGCGCCACGTCAATAAACCCTTCCCTGCTCGGGATTAGCATACTCACGCACCGAAACTATCAGCCTACCCTCTCTAAAATCGAAGCCTGTTTTGGTAATGATTATTATTAGTCTTTTTATTCAAAAAGATAGCGTCACCTGCAAGATGTCTGCTACTGGCTCATCGCGAGCCTCAAGAGGTTCAACATGAAATTTCTAACTCAGCGCAGTTATAAAATCGTCGGATTTTCCCGTGATATCAGCCCCGCCTATCGACAAAAGCTTCTCTCACTCGGCATGCTGCCCGGCTCGCAGTTTAACGTGCTGCGCGTTGCGCCTCTGGGTGACCCGCTGCAAATCGAAACACGCCGCACCAGCCTTGTGGTGAGGAAAAAGGATTTGCAGTTGCTAACGCTCCTGGAGGTTACGCCATGAAAGCGCTGACGGTTGGCCTGATAGGGAATCCTAACTCAGGTAAAACGACGTTGTTCAATCAGTTGACCGGTTCGCGCCAGCGCGTAGGAAACTGGGCCGGTGTTACGGTTGAGCGTAAAGAGGGTGAGTTCGAGACGACTCACCATCGCGTCAAGCTGGTTGACTTACCCGGCACCTACTCGCTGACCACCATCTCAAGCCAAACGTCACTTGATGAACAAATTGCCTGTCACTACATTCTGAGCGCCGACGCCGACCTGCTCATCAACGTCATCGATGCTTCAAATCTCGAACGAAACCTCTACCTGACGCTGCAACTGCTTGAGCTTGGCATTCCGTGCATTGTCGCACTCAACATGCTCGACATCGCCGCCACGCAAAAGATAGATATTGATATCAATGCGCTATCTGCACGACTTGGCTGCCCGGTGGTGGCGATGGTGTCGACCCGCGCCGACGGCATCGACGATTTAAGAAACGCCATTGATTCGCTTCCCGAACCGGTTCCACTACAACGCATTAATTACGCCCCTGCACTATTGCACGAGGTGGTACGCTTAGCCGAAGCTATGCCGGAAAAACTGTCCCGCCAGCGCCGTGAATGGCTGGCGGTGCAAATGCTTGAAGGCGATATTTACAGCGCAACCCATGCCGGAGAGGCCCGTTTACTGCTGCCGGATATTCATCGCAAGCTCGCTGAGTCCGGTATCGAAGACCCGGCGCTGGCCATTGCCGAAGCGCGCTATCAGTCAATCAACACTATTTGCGCCAGCGTCAGTAATCTTCATTTAAGTCAGCCGCACGGCCTGACTCAGAAGCTGGATAAAATTATCCTCAATCGCTTCCTCGGCGTGCCCATTTTTCTGCTGGTGATGTACCTGATGTTCGTGCTGGCGATTAACATCGGCGGCGCGCTGAAACCGCTGTTTGAAATTGGATCGGCTACTATTTTTGTTCAGGGATTACAGTGGATTGGCTATACGCTGCACTTCCCTGTCTGGCTGACACTGTTTCTTGCCCAAGGCGTTGGCGGCGGGATAGCCACGGTAATGCCGCTGATCCCGCAAATCGGCATGATGTATCTGTTTCTCTCATTTCTTGAAGACTCAGGATATATGGCGCGTGCGGCCTTTGTCATGGACCGTCTGATGCAGTCGCTGGGACTGCCCGGCAAGTCTTTCGTGCCGCTGATTGTCGGTTTTGGCTGCAACGTGCCGTCAATTATGGGGGCACGCACGCTCGACGCACCGCGCGAACGCCTGATCACGGTAATGATGTCACCCTTTATGTCGTGCGGCGCCAGGCTGGCCATTTTTGCCGTTTTCTCGGCCGCCTTTTTTGGGCAACAGGGCGCATCCGTGGTCTTCTCGCTCTATCTGCTGGGCATTATCGTGGCGGTGTTGACCGGTTTAGTGATGAAACACACCCTCATGCGTGGCGAGGCGTCCCCCTTTATTATGGAGCTGCCGGTTTACCATATTCCGCAGTTGAAAAACCTGCTGCTGCAAACCTGGCAAAGGCTGAAAGGTTTTATTCTGCGGGCCGGTCGCGTGATTGTTATTGCCTGCGTATTTATCGGCGCCCTTAACAGTTTCTCATTCAGCGGCAATCCGGTTGACAGCATCAATGACTCAGCATTGGCCAGCGTAAGCAAAGTCCTGACGCCCGTTCTTACCCCTATGGGCGTACATCCTGATAACTGGCAGGCAACCGTCGGGCTGGTCACCGGTGCAATGGCCAAAGAGGTGGTAGTCGGCACGTTAAATACGCTCTACACCGCCGAGCAGCTCAAAGCCGAACCGTTTGACGCCGAACATTACCAGCCGTTAACCCAGCTGCGCGGTGCGGTGGCCGAAACCTGGGAAAGTCTGGTCGATACCCTGAGTCTGCGTACCCTGTCCAATCCTATCGAAGCCAGCAAAGGCGACGGCGAGATGGCCGCCAGCGCCATGGGCGTAATGAGCGCCAAATTCGGTACCGCCATTTCAGCCTACAGCTACCTGATTTTTGTGCTGCTTTATGTACCGTGCGTCTCCGTAATGGGGGCCATTGCCCGCGAAACCAGCCGTAGTTGGATGACTTTTTCCATACTTTGGGGATTAAATGTTGCCTATTCGCTGGCGACCCTGTTTTATCAGGCCGCAACGTTGAGCCGTCATCCGCTGCAAAGCCTGACGATTATCGCCGCCGTACTGCTGGTTAACACACTGATACTGATTGGCCTGCGCTGTTCAAGAAGTCGAGTCGCCGAGGGGGTAGCAAACGCATCCAACAAGGCATTTATTATCCTGAAACCTGCGCCGTCGGGCGGATGCAAAGGCTGTGCAGAAGGCAAGAAATGCGGCATGCCTTAAATAACACAAACATAAGCGGGTAAAAGCAGCGGTTGCGCTGTTGTAAGCAGAGTCCAGCCGCTAAGATTGGGCGTGACCGGCAGCCTGGAGTCAAAATGATCGACAGTGAAATTACCTTCCGCAAGCTTGAGGTTTTCCTGGTTTTTATGGAAAAGCTGAACATTGCCCGCACCGCTGAACAGCTGGGACTGAGCAGCGTCAGCGTTCATCGCGCGTTGCATTCGCTTGAAGAGGGGCTGCGCTGTCCGTTATTTATTCATCGAGGGCGTAATCTGCTGCCGCTGCCCGCCGCCGATACTTTGCAACAGCACGCTATTCAGGTGATTGAGCAGATGGAGTCAGGCATACTTGCGGCGCAGCGCACCGCAGGTTTTGGTGAAAAACGCATTCGTCTCGGCACGCTCTATTCCCTGACGCTGGAAACCATTCCGCGCCTGATTATGGGCCTTAAAATCCGTCGTCCCGATCTCGAGCTGGAACTGATCATGGGTTCCAATGAAACGCTGCTGTCGCGACTCGCCGCTCAGCAGCTTGATGCGATTTTAATTTCTACCAGCGACTCATTCATTGATGAGCACCTTTACGAAAGCCTGCCGCTGTTCAATGATGATATTTATCTGGCGGTACCGGCCGACTCGGCGCTGGTCACCGAAGGGACGGTCGATTTACGCGATTTTAGAAAGCAGAAATTTGTCTCGCTGGCCGAAGGTTTTGCAACTTATCACGGGTTTCAGGAGGCATTTCAGATTGCAGGATTCGAGCCGGATATTGTGACGCAGGTGAACGATATTTTCTCGATGCTCAGCCTGGTTCAGGCCGGCATGGGCTGTACGCTGATCCCCGGGCGGATGAAAGGCGTCTATGCCGACACCGTTAAACTGCTGCCGCTGGCGGAACCCTATCAAATGCGCCAAACCATTGCGCTGGTGTTTGCCCGCAGCCGTGAACATGATCCTAACCTGCTGGCGCTGGCCGCCGAAAGCCGTATGTACGCGCGCAGCCATCCACAGAAAAACAGTTAGTTTTTGCCTGGCACACCAGAAGAGATCAGCGGCGCTCAAGCCTTTGCGCCAGTGTGTTGACCTCCTCGACGGCCGACTGGCTTAAGGATAGCGCGACCCCCTCAGTCATCACCCGCTTGGTGAGTCCAGTCAGCACCGATCCCGGCGGCATCTCGACCGCCAGCCGCACTTCCCGCTGGTATGCCGCCACCATGGCATCAAACCAGTTAACCCGCCGCGCCATATTAAACGCCAGATCATCAGCGATTTTTTCAGGTTGCCAGTAGACACGCGCACTGCTGCCGCTGAGATAGCCACAGTCTGGCCGCGTGAAAGTGACGGCACTTATTGCTTCGGCCAGCCTGGCCGCCGGCTTTTCTAACAACGAACAGTGTGAAGGCACACTTACCGCCAACGCATGACTTTTATGCGCTCCCTGCAGAGCGGCTAGCGCGCGCACCTTCTGCATTGCCTCGTCGCTTCCCGCAATCACCAGTTGGTCTTCAGCATTGATATTGGCTAAAAATACCGGCATCTGTGGCGAATTAACCTGACTTATCAATTTTTCAATCTGCTGCTGACGCAACCCCACAATCGCCGAGAGGCCAAACCCTTGTGGATAAGCCTGTTGCATCAGTTCACCGCGCAGCGCGACCAATTTGACCGCGTCATCAAACACCAGCGCGCCACAGACTACGGCGGCGGGAAACGCACCAATCGACAGACCACTAACAAAATCAGGCAGCACGCCGCTGGCGCGAAGATGTTCAGCCCAAATGACACCGCCGACCAACAGGCAAAGCTGCACCTGACGCGTTGACAGCAGTGCCTCGGCGCCGTCGAGCGTGAGAACGTCTTGCCCCAGCGCCGCGCTAGCGCGTTCGAGGTAGTCGAGCGTCATAGGCGTCTTCGGCAATTGATGCAGCATGCCAGGGAACTGCGGTCCCTGTCCGGGGAAAGTGAACAGTATTTTCATCCGGTTTTTTGCTCCTCGACGAGCGGGAGCCACGGGTTATCGACCCTAAATGGCCCGCCGTCAGTTTTTAACATCACACGAGTGTCGCGCAGCCATTCGCTTAAAGAAAATCCGCCCTGTGGCGTGTTGACCTGCACATCTGCGCGACACGGCAAGCGCGACAGCTGGTGATAGAAATCGCTGAATGCCTCCCGCGGCTGCGGCGTGTCGCAGCGGATCAGTAAATCAAGGTCGCTGTCGGCATGCATCACGGGAATATCCGTTGCCAGCGCATAGCCACAGCTACCGGTCACCCCCCAAATCCACGGCAGGCGCATCTCGATAAGGGTGATCAGTGCCTGAACGGGCTGTTGGGACACAAAAGCAGAACGCAGCAGAATATTACTGTCCGTCACCAACGATTCTGGCGTGACAATTCGGCTGACGTCTGCGGGAGAGATCCATGCCGCGGCGCGCTGACTGCGACTCATGCCACGTACGCCAACCGGCAACCGTTGCTCATCGCTCAAATCGCGGCGCACGACAAGCGGCAAATGCGTTTGCCAGCCCGCGCTTACCCACGCGGGCAATGCCTGCCCTGTTGCCGCCACGGGGCGTTGTCTGCTCCACACCAAATCATGAGCACGAGGAAAATCCATTATTTTTCCCTATAGCTAAAAAGAGAGCCGTTAATGCATTGAAGCCGTCAATGATATAAACAGCGGTAAGGTCAGAATAGCCAATATCGAGCTAATCAACAGCGACGCCTCGGCGTCGGGCGACTGAACGCCAAAGCGGTTGCCGAACACGATGCCAAAGAACCCCGCCGATAGCGCAATCATCAATACAGCTGTAATGGCCACTTCGCCACTGATACCGAAGGCCATCACCAGTCCCAAAGCAATAAATGGCTGAATCACGTTTTTTGTCAAACAGGCGATGAGCACCGGCGCATTGATTTTCAACTTACGCGCCGACAGGATAACCCCGGTAAGAAACAGCGCCGACGCCGTGGCCGCTAGACCCAAAGGCTTGATTGAGGCCAGCACGATATCCGGCATTTTTACGCCAATAGCCGACAGTACAACCCCGAGCAGCGGTCCCCAGACAATCGGTTTTTTAATCGAACGCCACATCAGAATCGGCAACATCGTCAGCGCCGAACCGTGGGATTCTCCACTTTCGCGCGCCTTCTCCCGCTCTAAAATTAGCAGACAAAACGGCGTCATCAGTACAGAGCCGCAGGCAATCGACACCGCCACCGACAGCGACGTTCCGGCATTTTCCCCCAATACGCTGCCAAGAATGGGCAGTCCCAACGCCGCATAGTTTGGCAACGCCACGGTCAGCGTCAACACCGCTGCATCCTGCGGCGACTTTTTAAAGACGTTGGTGCAGAGAAAATACAGTGCGGCGTAGGTTATCCACATTGTCAGTACCAGCAGCAGGATCAGCGGACTTTGCGCAACAATACCTAGCCACGGCGTTTGCACCGTGGCGGTAAACAGCGCCGCCGGGAGCGCAAAATCCATTACAAATACGTTTAACAACGAGACATTCTGATTCTCAACCATTTTCGCTTTCCCGGCAAAATAGCCAAGGATCATAATCACGAAAATAGGCGCGAGCGCGTGCAAGATCACATAAGTCATAGTGGGATACCTGAGGTTAGAATTATTGTAAATTCCTCGATCCACCGGCTGCGATGTTTTCTTAATACTTTCAGTCATACTCGGGATAAAGCGCCTGAGACTTCATGCTGTTTGCAGGTCAGAACCGGTCAAACAAGAGGGAAAGCTTGGACTACCACTGCTCGCGCATCAGCTCACGTACCTTGGAAGAGCTGGCTCGGTTATCGGCACCCAGCCGATTCGACAGATAAACGCCCTGTAACGCGATTTCGCTGATTGACTCATCAACCACTGATTTCACCTTGGCAATCTCTGCCTCGGTGGGATTTTCAGGGTTACTGATATCCATTAACTGCGACAACAGTCCCAGCGTGGCATAATTTTCAATGTCATAAGCCATCGGTGGAACCTCGGCAGCCAGTTTTTCCAGCGCCTCAACGGAACGCAGCGTAATGCGAGCCGCAGACTCTTTGCCCATCGCATGGATCATTACGCCAGGATTATTGAAGGCAATCAATTTGTTAGCTTGATATCCGTGGGCCAGAAATGCCCCAGACATCGCCTTACCGACAATCAGGCCGACGATAGGATGCCCGGCCAGACGCGCTTTGGCATAAGCGCCCGCCGCACCGGCCAACGACTGATGAATACCAAACGCCTCTTCAC
The DNA here is from genome assembly GCF_009208105.1 of Rouxiella sp. S1S-2. Classification (NCBI taxonomy): domain Bacteria; kingdom Pseudomonadati; phylum Pseudomonadota; class Gammaproteobacteria; order Enterobacterales; family Yersiniaceae; genus Rouxiella; species Rouxiella sp. S1S-2. Next base: position 531,514 of record NZ_WFKL01000001.1, on the reverse strand, counting down.
GTCGCCCATAGGCCTGACTCGGCACGTCAATGATCGCCACAATCGCGCGTTTCACGGCTTTATCGGCATCTTGATCAATCACCTGACTCACCACTTTAGCCAAGGTCCAGCCCTCAAGCAGTCCGACTTCGCCCGCCGCCGCACGGGGATAACGATTTTCTGCATCCGGGATCACTGCGATATAGCGAACATCATGCTGTCCAAGCTTGCCATCGGCGGCTTTAACCGAGGCACAGAGTCCGCTGACATGGCGCGCTCCGGACGCCAGTTGAGTAAACCAATAGTTGCCACGGCTGAAAGTATGCTGAGAAGTGCTCATTATTTGCCCTCCTGGTTTGTGGCAAAATCATTAAACAGCGCCGTCGTCACCTCACGACTGGCCTGCTCAGAGGTGTCAAAGGTTGATAACCTAGACAAATAATAGTCATAATTATCAGAGCGATGATGAGATGGCACGCCCTTGTGAATAAATGACAGCATGCTGTTTTTTACCTCCTTCAGCGAATCGTCGACCAGCGCATCAACAAACCCGCTGGCATAGCGCACGTCGCCGCCGGTCATGCTCCAGATAAACGGCCTGTCGCGCGAATCGTATTCGGCGATCCCCGCTTCTTGTTCAATAACCTGCGGGCCGTTTAATCCCAGCCGCGCTTCACGGGTCACAATTAACCGGCTGCACAAGGCAGCGGCAATCGACATTCCGCCAAAACAGCCGACGGTGCCGGCGACAATACCTATCACCGGCGTATAGCGGCGCAAATCAACAATCGCGGCGTGAATGTCGGCGATGGCCGCCAGTCCGAGATTAGCCTCCTGCAGGCGCACGCCGCCGGTTTCCAGCAATAAAACCGCCTGCGTGGCAATACCATTGTGGTTGTCCTGTGCCGCCAGCTCCAGCGCCGAGGCCATTTTCGCGCCCGACACTTCGCCCATACTGCCGCCCTGGAATGCGCCTTCGATGGCAACAATTACCGCCGATTGGCCCTCAATGGTACCGCGTGCAACCACCATGCCGTCGTCGGCCTGTGGCACAATGCCCTGGCGTTCAAGCCACGGCGAAGCAACGCGCTGGAAGGGGTCGAGCAGCTCGCGAAAAGTGCCGTCATCGAGCAGCGCACGCGCTCGCTGACGGGCATTTAATTCTATAAAGCTTTGATCAACGGACATCGGATGCCTCCTCAAAAACTTGTTCGATGCGCAGCCTTGCGACGCCGGGCGTCGCGCCGAAGTCGTTGATATCCAACTGACCTGCGGGTAATTCACGCACGCCGGTCAGATGGTCAAAAAAGCGCTGCCACAGCGGCTGGCTGCCGTCTACCGAGGTTGCCACGCGAACCACCAGCGCATCGCCCAATGCGGGTTCATACAGCGCCTCGAGATCGCCAGACCCCACCACGCCCGCTTGAGCATGGCTTGGCAAACTTTTTTTTGCCGGATAGGTAAATTCAAAACGTTCCATAACACCTCTTAATAATCATGATGTTAAACCGTGAATAGGATGAACTTTCGCGCCGATACGGTCGATGAATAAGGTAGCGGCCAGCAGGTCTGCGGCACCGCCAGGCGAGACGTTATCCGCCAGCATCCTTCGCTCAAGGCGCATCAACCGCCTGCCGCCTGCCGCCGTTTGTACCCCACCGGCTTGCAGTACCGACGCCGCGCCCTTTTGCATCGCCACCAGCGCAGGCATACCGCCGCGCGACAGTACGCAGGTATCGGCCAGTGATGTCATCACGGCAAGTAGTGCATTAAGCTGGGCATGACTTTCACTCGCGCCCGCCTCGCGGCTGCGCTGAAGCTCGGGAAGTGCCAGACGAGTGACGTGGGGGAATCCGCTTTGTGCCTCCTCTTTTGCACCCGGCAGCCGGTAACGCTTGACCGCGCACGCGCCCTTACTGAAAGTTTTCGGGCTGAATACATCGGGCAAGCGGGCAAGCTCGGCGGCGCGTCGGGCAATATGCTCGGCCCCGTTGGCGGCTGGCTGCATCGCCACCGCGCTGACCAATAATCCCACGGCCCAAATGGCACCCCGGTGGGTGTTCACGCCGCCGGTTACTGCCATCATTTCCCGTTCACCCTCGCGGCCCAGTCGGCCGACTTCCTGGCGCAGGGCAATATCCGCCGAGCGTCGCCAACAGTGCTGAGCCAAAGCATGAAAGGTCGCCGTCAAGCTGTGAGCCGAATGCTCCATGAGTGCGAGCGTGAGATCACTATGGGAACCGGAGCCGCGGCTATCGACCAGCCCGGGTTTTGGGCTAAGCCGCGCTTCATCAAGCAACGCCTGCGTGGCACTTTCTGCCAGCGTGGCCGCCAGAATATCGCCCGGCCCGGCGTCGTTTAATGTCAGCGCCATGGTTACCAGCTCCGAAATTTTGCCGGTGGGTTATATAACCCGCCGGACCAGTCAACCAGCTCACTGACACTGCTGGCCGCCAACAGAGAGCGGGTCGCATCGGTGCGGCGGATGCCCATGTCTTCCGGGAACACCACCAGCTCCTGTTTTCGCAGCTCGGCCACGCGCTTAGCGTCGACACCCAGGCCGACGTCGGTGATACCCGCAACGGCGGCCACCATCGCCCGCCGCTCTTCCAGGGACTTGGCGCGGTGCAGATGCGCAATACCCTCTTCGGTAAGAACGTGAGTGACGTCATCGCCATAAATCATGACCGGCGCGAGCGGCATACCCGACTGTAATCCGACGTCAACCGCTTCGAGTTTCTCGACAAAAGTCGGTTTACCACCGGACTGAAAGGTCTCCACCATCTGCACCACCAGCTTGCGCCCGCGCTGCATCGGGTCTGGCTCTTCAATCATGTCCAGCCAGGCCGGTGTGGCGTGACGGCGACCGTGCGGATCGTGGCCCATATTAGGCGCACCGCCAAATCCTGCCAGCCGGCCTTTCGTCACCGTGGAAGAGTTGGCCAGCCCATCGACCTGTAGCGTCGAGCCGATAAACATATCGACTGCATACTGTCCAGCGAGCTGGCAGAAGGCGCGGTTGGATCGCATCGACCCGTCAGGGCCGGTAAAGAACACGTCGGGCCGCGCGGCAATATAGTCCTCCATGCCCAGCTCACCGCCAAAGCAGTGCACCGTTTCAACCCAGCCGCTTTCGATGGCAGGGATCAGCGTCGGATGCGGGTTCAGCGCCCAGTGTTTACAGATTTTTCCTTTTAAACCAAGCTGTTCACCATAAGTGGGCAACAACAGTTCGATGGCCGCGGTGTTAAAGCCGATACCGTGGTTTAGCGATTGCACCTGATGTTTGGCATAAATTCCTTTAATCGCCATCATGCCCATCAACACGTGAACCGGCTTTATTAGACGGGGATCGCGGGTAAACAGTGGTTCGATAAAGAAAGGTTTGTCGGCCACCACCACAAAATCAATCCACGCCCCGGGAATATCGACGCGCGGCAGATCGTTTTCATCGTCGACCAACTCATTGACCTGAGCAATGACCAGCCCATTTTTGAACGCCGTTGCTTCTACGAGCGCAGGGGTGTCTTCCGTACTTGGGCCGGTATAAAGGTTGCCTTTCCTGTCGGCCTTGAAGCCGGCAATCAGAGCAATATTGGGCACTAAATCAACAAACAGACGGGCATAAAGCTCGATGTAGGTATGAATAGCGCCGATTTCCATCAGCCCGTCTTCTAACAGCTGTGCGATGCGCAGGCTCTGCGGTCCAGAGAAGGCAAAATCCAGTTTATGGGCAATCCCGCGCTCAAACAGGTCGAGATGTTCTGCCCGACTGACGCTGGGCATAATCATATGTAAATCGTGTAATTTTTCGGGATTGGCCTTCGCCAGCATACGGGAAAGAAAATCGGCCTGTTTCTGATTATTGCCCTCCATCACTACACGATCACCGGGGGAAATAAGAGTTTCCAGAATCGCGGTCATTTGGTCTGTGGGTAAAACCTTGCCTTGAGCCACAGCCTGGACACTGTCAATACGCCGTTTTTTCTCGCTGCGGCGCGTGTCCCAGACCTTTGTCGTCTGTGAGTGTTGCTTCATGCCTAAAACCTCTGGGTTAAACCTGTTTAAAGACTGTATTCAGTCTAGAAATACCCGATCCCCCCATCAATCAAGGACCAGGGCTAATCGTTAGCCTAAGAGTAATAGTTGAAATATATCTTTATATTTCAGTGGATTGAAAATAAAGAAAGGAGAGGTGTCGCACAAAAAATCGGAAAGAAATGATAAAGTGCCTGACTTGAGGATAGGGGAAATATCAAAATTGACTGTTATTTATTCAAAAATTGTGGCAAAACGGGCGAATATAAAAAAAATAAGGCGAGCATGGGAGCGCTCGCCTACGTGGATTATTTAAACGCTTCGGCAGTCGCACTGATTTTGTTGTCATTATTCGCTTCAATAACAACGTAATATTTGCCGCCTTTTTCCTCAACCAGCTTATTGATGGCTTTTTTAGCATCCATCGGTGCCGTCTGCTCGTTATCAATAGAAACCGTGCCCAGGCTAGTGTAGTTATTTTTTTTTGCGTCTTCTCTGGTGATTTCCTGGGCTGCCATCGCACCCGCCGAGAACGTACCTAACAGCACAGCAGCAACAACCATTTTCTTGTAATTCATGACATTACCTCTTTTATGAGTGATTTATTTTAAAAGCAGTCAAGTCGCTTAACTCAGACTGTCTGCGTCGGTAGTGAACTTCCTGCTCAAATACCGCAATGTCTCCCAGAGACGCAGACCCTCGGTAATTCCCCTAAAAGGGCATTACCGAGCTTCTGACGTTACCTCCTTGAGTATTAATCACTCCTGAAAATTATCCATTAAAGAGGTCGTTACACGTTATTTAACATTCATTATGTGACGGCTAGCCCAGATTTTCGGCATTAAGAAAGCCGACTACTGCTGAGCAAAAAGCATCAGGGTGGGAAATGAAAGGCGCATGCGAAGCTTTCTCGATGATGACTGAATGTGATTCTGGCCATAGCGTATCGAGCAACGGAGCAATTTTTCGTGGCACCAGGCCGTCGAGCGCGCCATAGATGCGTAAAAAAGGCAGCGTGAGTGACTGCATCGGCTGCCGTAGATCCTGATGGTTGAGAATATCCAGCCCGCCGTTAAGCACCTCCACCGGCGGCATCGGCACATCCAGCACCATCGATTTCAACAATTTGGCGTCCTGCCGAGCGCTTTCGCTGCCCAGCGTTTGCAGTGCCAAAAAGCGTTCAACCGTGCGCTGAAAGTCTTCACTGAGCTGATGCTGAAAACCCTGCAAAACTTCGTGGCGAATGCCCGGCCAGAGCGGTGACGCAGAAGTATGCTTACCCTCCTGCTCGCCTTCAGCGGCAAAGCGCGGAGAAGAGGAAACCGTTATCAAGGCCTCAACGCGCATGGGTGCAACCAACGCGGCCTGACTGGCAACCAACCCGCCCAGAGACCAGCCCAGCCACACCGCTTTTTCCGGTGCCTGTGCTAAAACAATCTCCGTCATCTCAGACAGTGAAAGCGCCCCAAAACCCTGACTGCGGCCATAGCCCGGAAGATCAACCAAGTGCAGGCGAAAATGCGGCGCCCATCGCTGGGCAATGTAACGCCATACTTCGGCGTTCAGCCCCCATCCGTGAAGCAGCACAATATCGCGTGAACCTTCACCTAAAGTCTGCCAATAGAGGCGATTCATACTGTAGTGTCCTAAAAGGGAAAACATGAAGATTTAATAAAGGAATAGTCTACCTATTATGCTCACCATTGCCAGCCGGTGTTGGCTTTGCCAGCAGCCGCTACAGCTCGCCAGGCACGGAATTTGCAGCCTGTGTATCAAGCATTTACCGGCACTGCCCTGCTGTTGTCCGCGCTGTGGATTACCCGGTAGCAATGCACGATTGCCCTGCGGACGCTGTATTTTAAAGCCGCCGCTGTGGCAATCACTGATCTTTGCCAGCGTTTATCAGTTGCCCATCAGCACCCTGCTGCTGCGCTTTAAATTTTCGTCCACGCCAGAGCTGGCCGAACCTCTGGCGCGATTGCTGTTGCTGCAGTGGCTTGCTCGTTGGCGCACAGGCAGCGTGGCTCGGCCTGAGGTGCTGCTCAGCATTCCTTTGCATCTGCGTCGCTATCGTCATCGCGGTTACAATCAGTCCGAACTGCTGGCGCGTCCACTGGCTCGCTGGCTGGGCTGTGACTATCAGCCTTATGCGCTGGAAAGAGACCGCGCCACGGTGCCACAGCAGCAGCTTTCAGAACCCGAGAGAAAGCGCAATTTACGGCAGGCTTTCAGCTGCAATTCCGCGCTGACAGGAAAACATGTTGCACTGATTGATGACGTAGTCACCACCGGCAGCACAATTAGCGAAGTCAGTAAGCTTCTGAATAAAAACGATATTGCCTCATTACAAATTTGGTGTATTTGCCGCACCTTGTAGTCAGTCTGTTAAAGGGCGTATTATAACCAACTGGAGTAGTCAACTATTGAGCCAATGTTATGATCATTATTACCGATGCTGCCCAAGAGCACTTTGCCAAACTTTTGGCGAACCAGGAAGAAGGCACCCAGATCCGCGTATTTGTGATTAACCCAGGTACGCCAACTGCTGAATGTGGTGTTTCTTACTGCCCACCCGACGCCGTGGAAGCCACGGATACAGAACTGAAATTTGAAAAGCTGTCGGCCTACATCGACGAGCTTAGCGCACCGTATTTGCATGAAGCAGAGATCGACTTTGTTACCGATCAGCTCGGCTCACAGCTTACGCTGAAAGCGCCGAACGCAAAAATGCGCAAAGTCTCTGACGATGCGCCGCTGATGGAGCGTGTTGAGTATTTGCTGCAGGCGCAGATTAACCCGCAGCTAGCCAGCCACGGTGGCCGTGTTTCACTGATGGAAATTACCGACGAGGGTCTGGCGATTCTGCAGTTCGGCGGCGGCTGTAATGGCTGTTCAATGATTGATGTCACGCTGAAAGACGGCATCGAGAAAGAACTGTTGCAGGCATTCCCTGAGCTGAAAGGCGTTCGCGACCTGACAGAACATCAGCGCGGCGAGCACTCGTTCTACTAATCTAGTCTATCCCCCACGGCAAAAGTGGGGGATGCTATCAACTATCCTCCCTCTTTCTTCTTTCGTTCAAATCCTTTAGTAACCGATCAATTCTCTGATTTTTAAACATCGCCTCAAGCGGCGTTGTCAGCTTGCGCTGCCAGTTGGGATATTCACTGTTGGTGCCCGGTACATTAACCGGCGTACTCATATCCAGCCAGTCCTCCGGCTGCAGGCCAAGCAAAGCGCTGGCGCTGTCGGCCAAATAACGCTGCAACCCGAGGTTGAGTGTTTCGCTCATTTCCATCGATTCAGCGCGTGTACTCAAGCTTTTGGGCACACAGTGATGCCGATGCAACGCATCGAGCAGCGCCTGACGAGTCAGTGCTCGCTCCCTGCGCAGGTGGGCCAATATCTCTGCATCGGGATAAATACCCAGCTTCTCGCCCAGCGTTAAATCATCCCCCTGCCAATAACCGCGCAGGGTCGGCAGGTCGTGGGTGGTCACCGTTGCCATTGCCTGCGCCACATAGTCCTGGGGGGCACGATAGATCAGCTGCTTGTCATGTTCGAAATACAGCACTTTATAAGAATAAATTCCGCTTTCACGCAGACTGGCGACAATCTCTTTAGGCACCGTGCCCAAGTCCTCACCAATCACCATGCACTGATGCCGCTGGCTCTCCAACGCCAGCACGGCGAGCAGGTCGTTTAGCGGATAACTGACGTAGGCACCAAAACCAGCGTGCTGGTCTTTTGGTATCCACCACAGCCGCAGCAGGCCCATGACGTGGTCGATACGCAGCGCGCCGCAGTCGGCCATATTACTGCGCAATAAATCGATAAATGGCTGATAGGCACGCGCCTTCATCACATTGGGATCGAGGGGCGGTAATCCCCAATTCTGCCCCTGAGGACCTAAAATGTCCGGCGGTGCACCAACGGTGGCCCCCATGCAATAAAGCGAGCGATTGCACCAGGTTTCTGCGCCACCCTCCGCCACGCCTACCGCTAAATCACGGTACAGGCCGATGGGCATTTCAAGTCCAACGCTGGTCTGATAACACTCGGCAAACTGGCAGTGTGCCAGCCACTGTAGCCAAAGAAAGAATGCCACCTCGTCGTGATAACGTTCGCAGAATTCTGCCACTTCAGCACTCTGCGGGTCCTGATAAGGCGCAGGCCACGCGGGCCATCCCCACAAGCCTTGCTCCGTCTCGCTTAGGTGTGTATGCAGCGCATCGAACACCGCCTGTTGGCGCAGGCTTTCCCCGCCCAGCAGCACAAAGTCGCGAAAATCACGTTTTCGCTGTCCCGCTTCGGCAAGAATTTGAAACTTACGCCACGCCAACTTAAGCCCTGTGATTTTCAGCGCCATCACGCCCGGATAATCGACATAGTCAACGCTGCGCGCCTTATCCAGCGCGGCGCGAGTCTCAGCGCTTTGCCACCAACTCTGCGCCTGTTGGCAACCGGTAAACTCCTCAACGGCGTTAACGTCAATATAAGTTACATTTAACCAACGGCGCGACGAAGGGCTGTAAGGGCTGGCGCTTGACGGATTTGCAGGATAGAGCGCATGAATCGGATTCAGCCCCACGAAGGCACCCCCGCGCGTTCCCAACTGTTCAATCATCTGCTTTAAATCGCCAAAATCCCCCACGCCCCAGTTATTTTCTGAACGCAGGGTGTAAAGCTGCACGCAGGCGCCCCAGAGTTTTTCACCGTTAACCAACGCTTCGGGTTCAAAACAGCGCGATGGGGCAACAATAGTCCGACATGACCACTGCTGCCGTTGCCAGGTGAGTGTCAGTTGGTGATAACCGAGCACTGTGTCACGGCTCAGCTCCAGAGGTTCACCAAAAGTGCCCTCGCCCACGGAGATGTCGCCGTTTTCCAGCGTCAGTTGCCACTGATATTGCCCCTCGCCCTGCGGGATAAAGCTCAGCCTCTCACCGGCCAGAAACACTTTAACCAACGGCAACGGACCCGTTTCCGGCTCCTGCTCATCTCGCCCCATCGCCTCAAGCAGCGCCTGTTGGGTGTGGGACGAAACGGTTTGCACCTCGTCCAGCATATTGATAAAGCTGTCTAAAATTCCTGCCCGCTTTGCTGCCTGTTCGAGTTCCTCGCCCTGCATGGCTGCTCCTTAACGTTTAGCCTGCCAAATACGCTGCTGATAATCACGAATTGAACGGTCAGCGCTAAACATACCAACTCGGGCGGTATTAAGCAGCGTGCGTCGAGTCCATTCATCACGGTCGCGATAGAGCGTGTCGACCTTTTCCTGTGCCTGACAGTATTGAGCAAAATCGGCCAGAACCAGATAGGGATCACCGCCGTCGAGCAGACTGTCGAGCAGTTGATCAAAGGCTTTTTTATCGCCGTCGCTGTAAAACCCGCTGGCCAGCTCGTCGAGCACTGCCTTGAGATGCTTATCTTTTTTGACCAGCGCCTTCGGTTTATAACCTTTTTTCAGCAGCGCTTTAACTTCATCGACGGTGTTGCCAAAGATAAAGATATTGTCGTCACCGACTTGCTCGGCGATTTCAACGTTGGCGCCGTCGAGCGTCCCCACGGTCAGCGCACCGTTTAGCGCAAGCTTCATATTGCCGGTGCCCGAAGCCTCTTTACCGGCGGTGGATATCTGCTCCGATACGTCCGCCGCCGGGATCATCATCTCGGCTACCGATACGTTGTAATCTGGGATGAATACGACTTTGATCCTGTCGGCCACCAGCGGATCGTTGTTGATTTTCTCGGCTACCTGATTGATCGCATAGATAATATTTTTAGCAAGATAGTAGCCGGGGGCCGCTTTCGCGCCGAAAAGGAAAACTCTTGGCACGATGTCGAGTTTGGGGTTGGCGCGAATCTGCTGATAAAGGTAAACGATATGCAGCAAGTTCAGATGCTGACGTTTGTACTCGTGCAGACGTTTGATTTGCACATCAAAAATCGCGTCCGGATTGAGCACAATCCCCATTCGCTGTTTAATGTAGTCAGCAAGGCGCACTTTGTTGTCGTGCTTTATTTGGCGGTAGCGTTTACAGAATTTTTTGTCTTTAACGCTGGCTTCCAACCCCTTCAGGGCATCTAAATCGGTGACCCACTCAGTCTTCAGCGTATCGTCAATCAGGGCTGAAAGTGCCGGATTACACTGCTTAAGCCAGCGCCTTGGCGTGATGCCGTTGGTAACATTGTGGAATTTTTCCGGCCACAGTTCGTGGTACTCGGGAAACAGGTCTTTCACCACCAAATCGGAGTGCAGCGCCGCCACGCCGTTGACTGCAAAACCCGCCACCACACACAGGTTGGCCATTCTGACCCGTTTGTCGTAATGCACAGCAAGCTTGGCCCACACTGCCTCGTCACCCGGCCAGTGCTTGTCGACCAGTTTCTTAAAGTTGGTATTGATCTGTTTAATAATCGCAAAATGGCGCGGCAGCAGGCTGCGCACCAGTTTTTCATCCCAGGTTTCCAGCGCTTCGGGCATCAACGTATGGTTGGTGTAGGCGAAGGTGCGGCAGGTAATGTGCCAGGCATCGTCCCAGCTCATCTGGTGTTCGTCGATAAGCACGCGCAGCATCTCGGGAATGCCGATGGTCGGGTGGGTATCGTTAAGCTGAATCACTTCATAGTCAGGCAGCTCGCGGATTTTACGTCCGAGGAAATGATGGCGACGCAGAATATCCGCCACCGAACAGGCACATTGGAAATATTGCTGCATCAACCTCAGGCGCTTACCTTCCTCATGGTTATCATTGGGATACAGCACCTTGGTTAGCTTCGCTGCGTCAATTCCCTGCTGCTCGGCCTGCAAAAACTTACCGTCGTTAAACTTCTCAAGATCGAAAGGATGAACGTGGGTGGCTTCCCACAGCCGCAGCGGCTGCGACACACCGTTGTTATAGCCAATAACTGGCAAGTCCCACGCCTCGCCGCGCAGGATAAAATCAGGCTTCCAGTAAGATTTTCCGCCTTCGCCTTTGAAAATTTTACCGCCAACGCCGACGTCTACCGCCAGCGCACTGTTGTGCCTGAACCAAGGGTAGGCATTGCGGTGCCAGTCATCGGGGGCTTCGTGCTGCTTACCGTTGACAAAGCTCTGGCGGAACAGACCATACTGATAGTTAAGGCCGTAGCCTATCGCCGGCTGTCCCACTGAAGCCATGGCATCAAGATAACAGGCCGCCAGCCTGCCCAAACCGCCGTTGCCCAGCGCAGGGTCGACCTCTTCTTCGAGCAGATTGGCCAAATTGATATCAAACGGTGCCAGCGCTTTGGCCACCTTGTCGTACCAGCCTAAATTAATCAGGTTATTGCCGGTCAGACGTCCCACCAGAAATTCCATCGAAATGTAGTTAACGTGGCGCTTAACTTTGCTGCGGCCTTTGCCGCTGTCAGGACGCGGCGGTAGCTGTTCAGCCACTGCGGCACTCACCGCGTGCCACCACTGGTGCTGAGTCATATCCTCGGCGGAGGTCAGTCCGAATGCTTGCCACTGGCGGGTCAATGCCGCCAAAAAACTGTCCTGCTTAAAAGTCGGTTTCGGCATAGGGCAATCTCTATCCTTAGGTGATAAAGCTGGGAAAGTATGCAGTCCGCGACGTGCCGGGAGCCGTACGTCAGAGACTTTTAGTGAAAAATGTGATGTGCGACACCTATATGTATAAACCCATTATCAGAACTTTGCTCATCCATTGAACGGCTAAAAGTCGTGATTTCGCCTTGGCTTAACGAAATCTCATCCCTTAAAAAGCTGAGTTTTTCATGATTTTTCGCATAGTCGGTGGACTTTTACATAAAGACCTTACACATCATCTGGTCTTGAACAGCAAAGAATTGGTTACAATAGAATTGAATATTTTTAACCGTCAGTTTTGGTCATTACGAGGCAAGAAGCAGCATGGAACAGTTTGAAGCAATCAGCGTTGAGCAGGCCCATACCCGCCTGAAAGAAGGCAATGCGGTAATGGTTGATATCCGCGACATTCAGAGCTTTAACACTGCTCATGCTCTCGGTGCGTTTCACTTAAGCAATGAGAGCATCAGCGCATTCATGCAGCAGACTGAAACCACCCAGCCGGTGCTGGTGATGTGCTACCACGGCATCAGCAGCCGCAGTGCCGCACAGTATCTGTTAACGCAGGGATTTGACTCGGTATACAGTGTAGACGGCGGCTTTGAAGCCTGGTCAAAAACCTTCCCGCAGGACGTCCAGTCCTAAGAACACAACTGAATTTCACTCACCGGGCCAGTTCATTGACATAACTCGCGGTGAGTGAATCTGCGTTAAAACACTAACTCTTTTCTCTCGGCAGCTCGGGCTTTGCTCTTTTTCTTCAACTTAAGGAAGTGAACCTCGAACAAGTAGAAGGACAGCGTGGAGACGACATAGGCTGCCAACATCGCAAGAGCGTAATACATCAGGTTGTGATTGCCCATTCCCAGCTTCTTGAATATGAGTGTAATGGCGTAGAAACAGGCAAGATGCCACATATAAAGGCCGTAGCTAATCTTCCCCGTGTAGACCAGAAAGCGGCTTTTCAAGACTTGCTTCAACGGATTTACCGTCGCCTCCTTATCCCATTTGTAGACAAAGAAAATCAGCGCACTGAAAACCATCGCCAGAGAAGTTGCAAGGTAGCCACACTTGCCCACCCAGCCTGACGGCAGCCAAAATGCGTCAAAGCCGGTAGTCACAATGGCATAGTAAGAGACAGCAATACCGGCCACCAACAGGCCCACGGCGACCGAAGCGGCATGCTTATGGTCTTTTATTTTTGCGAACAGCGCGCCCAAAATTAGCCCATCGGTGCAACTTAGCACTGTCGCATTGAACATGTAGGGATTGTCACCAGAAGCATGGTAAATGAAGCTCCGCGCCCAGACTGAAAAAATAATGAAGACGATGAATACTTTCACCATGGTCTTCTCTTTCAAAAAGAAAATAACCAGCGGCCATAACCAATAAAACTGTTCTTCTGCTGCCAGTGACCAGGTTTGGATAACAAACCCCGGCGTCGTGCCGGTTAAGCCGATATATATATTCTGCAGATAAAGAACAAACCACAGATAACCGTCAGAGGAGTGACCGGTGGCCTTGAGGTAAAGGTAGTTGATTAACAAGTAAGCATAGAATAGAGGGAATATTCTCAGCAGCCTGTTATAGAGAAAGCTGCCCAGGTACTCTTTAAAAGGTCGTTTTTTTTGCTCGAGCAAAATACCTGTTATTAAAAATCCCGACAGGCAAAAGAATAGCGGAACGCCAGCCCAACCCAGAGAAAAACCCGGAATTTCAAGATGAAAAAACATAACGATAAGCACGGCAATACCACGAACGCCGTCGAGTGCACGAATATGCTGCATGACCATTACTCTTTGATTAATATGAAGATTAATGTCAAAATGAGAGCATATAGCATAATGTTAATTTACGCAAACTTTACATAGAACTAAAAACTCATAATTTTATTCGCTACGCGCATGTGTTACTACGCATTTACAGTTTTAATTGATAATTATAAATACCCGCTTAAAATACCTCCACTCTTAATAGGTATTTAGGTAAGCAATGGGTATTTCCGCCTTATTCATAAGCATAAAAAAGGAGCGGATTTTTTTAAAACAATACATTTCTTACATCACACATTATTTGTCAAATTATTTTTATCTATTTGTGATCTGAGTTTATTAATCCAGCAAAAACTCCGTAGGGTTTACATCACCAATTTAATCATCGAATTAATTCAGTCTACGAAATATAAAAACGTGATTCTTTCAGTAGCGGTAGCCCGTCGATTCGCCAGGTAAAATGAAACACTCCTCCTCATCAGGTTTTGTCAGGATCATCGGACACATTAATAGTCATTTATCTGGCATACAGCGAAGATTGCTGACGTTATAATCAATTGTTCTTTGTCAGGGGTGAAAGCTCACCTTTGCACTCGCGTTAATGTATAATATTCATTCAAAATCAGAAGATTACAGGATCAGCGGAACAATATGACAAGAGTTTTCAGCCTGACAAACCCCCGTATCGCACAGGCGTTTGTCGATTATATGGCAACGCGTGGCGTTCAGTTGCAGGTGAAGCAAGACGGACAAGAAGTCCAAATCTGGCTTGAGGATGAATCTCGGCTGGAGGAAGTTGAAGCCGAACTGGCAATCTTTATAAAAGATCCTTTAAATTCCCGCTATCAGGCCGCGAGTTGGAGTGCAGGGAATACCCAAACCAAACTCACCTACGAGCACTACTCATACTGGCAGAGAATTCGCAGCCAGGCCGGTCCACTGACGATGGCGGTGATGGTCATCTGCATCGTGGTCTACATTATTCAGCAAATTTACGGCGACCAGCTGGTGATGCAGTGGCTGGCCTGGCCGGTTGACAGCAGTCAGTACGTTGAGCTTTGGCGTTGGTTCACCCCGGCCTTCCTGCATTTTTCACTGATGCACATTCTGTTTAATGTGATGTGGTGGTGGTATTTGGGCGGCCCGGTTGAAAAACGCCTCGGCAGCGGCAAACTGTTTACTATCGCACTAATTTCGGCATTGCTTAGCGGCTGGGGACAGTCTATTTTCAGCGGTATATATTTCGGGGGTCTGTCGGGCGTAGTCTATGCGCTGATGGGCTATGTGTGGCTTACGGGCGAACTCAAACCTGAAAGCCAGCTCTCCCTGCCGCGAGGTTTGATGGTTTTCGCTATCGCCTGGCTGGTGCTGGGTTACTTTAATGTGATGGGCCTCGCAATCGCCAACGCCGCACATGTGTTTGGTTTGGTGGTGGGTCTTATCATGGCTTTTTGCGATACGCGTGCGCCACGCATGAAACGCAGCTAGGGGATTTAGGTGAAACAAACACAACGTCATGACGCCATTGTCGAGCTGGTGCGTCAGCAAAGTTATGTCAGTACCGAAGAGCTGGTTGAGCATTTTGCCGTCAGCCCGCAAACGATTCGGCGCGACCTCAATGATTTGGCCGAACAGAACAAGATTCATCGTCATCACGGCGGTGCGGCACTGCCTTCGAGTTCGGTCAACGCCGCCTATAATGACCGCAAGGTGATGTGGTCTGATCAAAAGGCGCGCATTGCCGCCCGGGTGGCAAGCCAGATACCCGATGGTTCAACACTGTTTATCGATATCGGCACTACGCCGGAAGCGGTCGCCCACGCGCTGATTAATCATCGTGACCTGCGAATCGTCACTAATAACCTCAATGTGGCAACCTTACTGACCTCTAAAGAGGACTTCCGCATTCTGTTGGCCGGGGGCGAAGTACGCAGCCGCGACGGCGGCATCATGGGCGAAGCCACGCTCGATTTTATCTCTCAGTTCCGCCTCGATTACGGCATTTTAGGGATAAGCGGGATTGATATGGACGGCTCGCTGCTCGAGTTTGACTATCATGAAGCGCGCATCAAACGCGCGATTATCGAGAACTCGCGCAATGTGATGTTGGTAACCGACCATTCCAAGTTTGGGCGTAACGCGATGGTTAACCTCGGAAATATGAGTCTTATCGACTATATGTTTACCGATCAGAAGCCACCGGAAAGCGTGATGGCGCTGATTAACAAGTACGAAGTTCAGTTAGAACTCTGCTAATTAGCATAGATAAATGCCGGGAAGTGCCTCACGACTTCCCGGCCACACCCGTCTAATTCCTTCTATTATTCCGCTTTCATTGTTGTTCGCTTAACCTCCTTTGATGCCCCTAAAACGCGCAATAACGAAAAGCCGGATGAAATTTTCATCATTCTGTCATCCCTTCCCGTTAAATCTAGGTAAAAATGTTACCTACATCACGCATGAATGTTTTTATTTGGTTAACTCTTGGCTTGTTTGTTGGTTATCGATTACAATAATGAGCGAAAACGAACATTAAAGAGCTATAACGAACATCTGGAGGAAGATGACGTGGAAACCAAAGACTTGATCGTAATTGGTGGCGGTATAAACGGTACCGGTATCGCTGCGGATGCGGCGGGCCGCGGGCTATCCGTTCTGCTGCTTGAAGCGCAAGACTTGGCCTGCGCAACCTCCTCGGCCAGTACAAAACTGATCCACGGCGGCTTGCGCTATCTGGAACACTACGAGTTTCGTTTGGTAAGCGAAGCACTGGCCGAACGTGAAGTTCTGCTCAAACTGGCACCACATATTGCCTTCCCTATGCGTTTTCGTCTGCCGCACCAGCCACACTTGCGTCCGGCCTGGATGATCCGCATTGGTCTGTTTATGTACGACCATCTGGGTAAACGTACCAGCCTGCCGGGCAGTGAAGGCCTGAAATTTGGCCAGAATTCGGTGTTGAAGCCGGAAATCACCCGTGGATTCGAATATTCTGACTGTTGGGTAGACGATGCACGTTTAGTCGTGCTTAACGCTCAAGAAGTCGAAGAACGGGGCGGCGAAGTTCGAACCCGCACTCGTGTGAATCGCGCATGGCGTGAAAACAACCTGTGGATAGTTGAAGCTCAGGATATTGATACCGGTAAAACCCATACCTTCCGTGCCAAAGGCCTGGTAAACGCGGCGGGTCCGTGGGTAAAACAGCTGTTCGACGACGGCCTGAAGCTGAAATCACCGTACGGTATTCGCCTGATTAAAGGCAGCCATATTGTGGTTCCACGCGTTCACAGTGAGCCACAATCTTACATTCTTCAAAACGAAGACAATCGTATCGCCTTCGTTATCCCGTGGATGGACGAGTTTTCTATTATTGGTACTACCGACGTGGAGTATCATGGCGACCCGAAAAACGTAGAAATCGACGACGACGAAATTAATTATCTGTTAAAAATCTATAACAGCTATTTCAAGAAACAGCTGACGCGCGAAGACATTGTCTGGACCTATTCAGGCGTGCGCCCACTGTGTGACGATGAGTCGGACTCGGCACAGAAAATCACCCGCGATTACACCCTGGACGTTCACGATGACCACGGTAAAGCGCCGCTGCTGTCTATTTTCGGCGGCAAGCTGACCACTTATCGTAAGCTCGCCGAGCACGCTATGGAGAAACTGTCGAAGTACTATCCTAACGCGGGTCCGGCGTGGACCAAAAACGGCCTGCTGCCGGGGGGTAACATCGGTGAGGGCAGAGAGAGCTATGCGGCAGAATTGCGCCGTCGCCACGGCTGGTTGCCTGAATCGCTGGCCCGCCGATACACCCACACCTACGGCAGTCAGAGTGAAATTATTCTCGCCGACGCGACCGGCCTTGATTCATTGGGTGAAAACTTTGGCCATGATTTCTACGAGGCAGAGTTGCGCTATCTGGTTGAAAAAGAGTGGGTCGTCGAGCTTGATGATGCAATTTGGCGCCGTACCAAGCTGGGTATGTGGCTAACCAAACCGCAGCAGGCGCGGGTGGCCGAATGGTTGAAGCAGCACGCTCAGCAGCGTAAAGGGCTGTCGCTGGCGTCTTAAGTTCTTCATCGCTTGTGCCCCCTAACCCTCCCCCTAACGGGGAGGGGATCATATTAGAAACTCCACACCAAAAGTTTGGGGCGGAGATCTGTTCTAAAGTTTTACCGGTTTTATATTCCAAATCTTCTCGGCATATTCACTGATCGTTCTGTCGGACGAGAAATACCCCATATTGGCAATATTAAGCAGCGCACGGCGTGACCACTCATCCTGCTGCTGATACAGCTCGTCAACTTTATCCTGCGTATCAATATAGCTGCGGTAATCAGCCAGCAGTTGGTAGTGATCGCCTAAATTGACCAAACTGTCGAACAGGTTGTGATAACGCTTAGGCTCGCCGGGGCTGAACGTGCCGGTCGCAATTTGGGTCAGCACCTTGTGCAGTTCCTCATCGTTCTCATAATACTCGTGCGGGTTATAACCATTGTTACGCAAGGCCTCCACCTCCGGCGTGGTGTTACCAAAGATGAAAATATTCTCCTCGCCGACGTGTTCCAGCATTTCAACGTTAGCGCCGTCGAGGGTACCAATGGTCAGCGCGCCGTTGAGAGCAAACTTCATGTTGCTGGTGCCCGACGCCTCGGTACCAGCCAAGGAGATCTGCTCAGAAAGATCCGCGGCAGGGATGATCAACTGTGCCAGACTGACGCTGTAGTTAGGAATGAACACCACTTTCAGCTTGTTTTTAGTTCGCGGATCGTTATTGATCACGTCCGCTACATCATTGATCAAGCGAATGATCTGCTTGGCCGCATAGTAGGCGGAAGCCGCTTTACCGGCGAAAATAACCGTGCGTGGAACAAAGTTTTCATCGGGATCGTCAATGATTCGGTTGTAGCGGGTAATCACGTGCAGCACGTTTAGCAGTTGCCGTTTGTACTCGTGAATGCGCTTGATCTGCACGTCAAACAGGCTGTGGGGGTCGATAACCACGCCCAGCTTCTCACCAACGTAGGCGGCAAGACGCTTTTTGTTCTCATACTTGGCCTTCTGCAGCGCCTTTAAAAAGCTTGGATAGTCGATGTCCTGCTTAAGCTCGGCCAACTGGCTCAAATCGGTTCGCCAGGTATGGCCGATGGCATCATCAAGCAGTGCGGAAAGCGGCTTGTTGGCTAATCCGAGCCAGCGTCGTGGCGTAACGCCGTTGGTCATATTGCAGAAACGGTCGGGGTAAATTTTGGCAAAATCAGCAAACAGTGACTTGACCATCAGGTCGGAATGCAGCGCCGAAACGCCATTGACCTTATGGCTGGCAATGACCGCCAACCACGCCATGCGCACCTTGCGGCCGTTATTTTCATCAATAATCGATACCCGCGATTTCATTTCATTGTCGCCGGGCAGCACCTCTTCCACGTGATTGAGGAAGTGTTCGTTAATCTCGAAAATCAGCTGTAAATGGCGCGGCAAAATTTTGCCTAGCATGTCCACTGGCCAAGTTTCCAGCGCTTCAGTCATCAACGTATGGTTGGTATACGAGAACACGCGGCTCACGGTGTCCCACGCAGAAAGCCAGCTCACCTTATGCTCGTCGATCAACAGTCGCATCAGCTCGGGAATCGACAGTACCGGATGGGTGTCATTGAGGTGAATGGCGATTTTATCTGCCAGATTGGTGAAGGTTTTATGGGTCATGTAATGGCGATTAAGGATGTCCTGCACCGTTGCCGAGACCAGGAAGTATTCCTGACGCAGGCGCAGCTCGCGGCCCGAATAGGTTGAATCGTCAGGGTAAAGCACGCGTGACACGTTTTCTGAGTGGTTTTTATCCTCGACGGCGGCGAAGTAATCGCCCTGATTGAACTTGCCGAGGTTAATTTCGTTACTGGCCTGTGCACCCCACAGTCGCAGCGTGTTAGTGGCGTCGGTGTCAAAACCCGGGATAACCTGATCATAGGCGACGGCCACCACTTCTTCCGTCTCGAGCCAGCGCGTTTTTGACCCCTCGTGCTGCAAACGTCCGCCAAAGCGCACTTTGTAGCGGGTGTTGTAACGCTGAAACTCCCACGGATTACCGTATTCCAGCCAGTAGTCCGGTGACTCTTTCTGCTCGCCGTTGACTATTTTCTGTGAAAACATGCCGTATTCATAGCGAATGCCGTAACCGCGACCCGGCAAAGCCAGCGTCGCAAGCGAATCGAGGAAACAGGCGGCCAGTCGCCCTAACCCACCGTTGCCTAAACCGGGGTCATTTTCCTCGCCAATCAACTCCTCAAGATCCAGCCCCATCTCGTCCAGCGCCTGCTTGGTATCATCGTAGATACCCATCGAAAGCAGCGCATTGGACAACGTGCGGCCAATCAGAAACTCCATCGACAGGTAGTAAACCTGTCGCACGTCCTGTGAAAGCTGATGACGATTTGAACGCAGCCAGCGCTCGACCATGCGATCGCGAACGGCAAACAGCGTGGCATTTAACCAGTCGTGCTGATTAGCCACAGAGGGATCTTTACCAACGATAAACATCAGCTTATAGGCGATTGAATGCTTAAGCGCCTCAATGCTGACGGTGGGTGAGGTGTAGTTAATCGGTGAAGTCATAGTGTTATGTTCCCAATTTGTTTGTGGTTCACAGCCGTTGATAAAGATTTTTATAAGCCTGAGCGGCTACTTTCCAACCAAAATCTATCCCCATCGCATGGTGCTGAACGTGCCGCCAGTGTTTTGGTCGGCTCCACAGCACGAAAGCGCGTCGAATCGCATTGCCCAGCGATTTTCCGGTGCTCTCCTCAAACACAAACCCACTGGCCGTACCGTCGGCCAGATTTTCAAGCGCACAATCTACAACTGTATCGGCCAGTCCGCCGGTGCGTCTTACCAGCGGCAGCGTGCCATATTTCAATCCATAAAGCTGGGTCAGTCCGCAGGGTTCAAAACGACTTGGCACCATGATGACGTCAGCCCCGGCGATAATGCGGTGCGAGAACGCCTCGTGATACCCCAACTGTACGCCAACTTGCCCCGGATGGTCGGCAGCGGCGGCCAGAAAAGCCTGCTGCAAAACGGCATCGCCCGCGCCCAGCACCGCCAGTTGACCGCCCTGTTCAAGCAGTTCTGGCAGGCCTTCAAGGACTAAATCCAGCCCTTTTTGACTGGTGAGACGGCTGACCACGGCAAACACTAGCCGCGAGTCGTCAACGTCCAGTCCCATCGCCCGCTGTAAATAGGTTTTATTAATCGATTTGGCGCGCAGGTCGTCGGCGCTGTAGCGTGCAGACAGCAGCACGTCAGTTTTTGGCTCCCAAATCGCTTCATCCACGCCGTTGAGAATACCGGTCAGCTTGCCCTGATTCTGCCGCTCAAGCAGCAGTGACTCCATGCCGTAGCCGAACGCCGGTTGCGTGATCTCTTTGGCGTAGGTCGGACTGACGGTGGTGACGTGGTCAGAATAAAACAGCCCGGCTTTCAGGAACGAAATCTGCCCATAAAACTCCAGCCCGTGCATCTGGAAAAAGTCGGCGGGCAGTTGCAGCTCGGCCAAATGGTGGGCAAAGAACAATCCCTGAAACGCCAGATTATGCACGGTGAACACGGTTTTCGCCGGACGCCCGCGCGCCACGATGTAGGCCGATGTCAGGCCCGCGTGCCAGTCGTGAGCGTGCACGACATCCGGCTTCCAGTGACTGTCGAAACCACAGGCCAGCTCGCAGGCCATCCAGCTCAGCAGAGCAAAGCGCAGATGATTATCAGAATAGGCATTCGAAGACTGATCATGATAGGGGCTGCCCGGCCTGTCGTATAAACCTGGCGTATCTATCAGATAAACACCCACGCCCTGATAAACGGCATAAAGCAGGGAAACGTGACCAGCGAACGTGTCCAGCGTACCAACGAGTTGGGTCTCACCGATGCCTTTTTTAACATCGGGGAAAGCAGGGATCAAAACGCGAACATCGTCTCCCTCGGCAATTTGCGCGGCGGGAAGCGCACCGGCGACGTCTGCCAGACCGCCGGTTTTCAACAGAGGAAACAGCTCGGAACAAACATGTAAAACCTGCATTCTCGCTCCTGAAACTTCTTCACACCAAACACAGCGAATGGTGTGAAAGGAAATAAGTGAATAATTCGATCGTCTTCGGCAGGCTTTATAATTTCGCCAACATAGCGCGGGTCACCAGAACGATCCCGCTTTCCGATCGATAAAAACGCTTGCTGTCTTCCTCTGCATTTTCGCCAATGACCATTCCTTCAGGGATTTGGCAGGCTCTGTCTATCACACAGCGACGCAGACGACATGACCGACCAATCTCAACATCAGGTAATAGAATGCTTGAGTCGATATTGCAAAATGAATTAATGCGCACCCGTGGAAAAAGCACCGAATGCACCACCACCGACCCTGAAACGATGCAGCCGCCGGAAACGAGGGAGTTCATGGTCATGCCGTGACTGCCCGAGCGGTCCTGCACAAATTTCGCCGGCGGTAGCGGTTCCATATGGGTGCGAATCGGCCAGTTGGTGTCGTACATATCCAGCTCCGGCGTCACCGACGCCAGGTCAAGGTTCGCACGCCAGTAGGCGTCGATAGTGCCCACATCGCGCCAGTAGGGCGGCAACTCAGTGTTTGAGGTGACGCACGACAGGCCGAACGGATGCGCCCAGGCCACACCCTGACGGGTGATTTTAGGAATAATGTCTTTCCCAAAATCGTGGCTCGACTCTTCGCTGGCCATGTCCTCTTCCAACAGCCTGAACAAATAGTCCGCATTGAAAATATAGACCCCCATGCTGGCCATTGCCTTATCGGGCTGGCCGGGAATTGACGGCGGGTCCTTGGGTTTCTCAATGAAAGACTTAATTTGGTAGTCTTCGGCGACATCCATTACACCAAACTCACTGGCCTCGGACAACGGCACTTCGAGGCAGGCAACGGTGCATTCTCCGCCCTTTTCAACGTGGTCAATCAGCATGCGGGAGTAGTCCATTTTGTAGATATGGTCCCCCGCCAGAATCACCACGTATTCGGCACGATAGCGACGAATAATGTCCAGATTTTGGTAGACCGCATCGGCAGTGCCTTTATACCAATGCTCAGTGCTTTGTCGCTGCTGTGCGGGCAGCAGGTCCACAAATTCGTTCATCTCTTCATTAAGAAAAGACCATCCGCGCTGAATGTGCTGCACCAGCGTGTGGGACTGATACTGCGTAATCACGCCAATACGGCGTATGCCGGAGTTCAGGCAGTTCGAGAGTGCGAAATCGATAATGCGAAACTTTCCGCCAAAATGGACTGCGGGTTTGGCACGGGTGTTGGTCAAGTCTTTCAGACGCGAACCTCTCCCCCCTGCCAGGATCAGCGCTACCGACTTGAGAGGTAATTGCCTCGCCAACATCATGCGGTCATTGAATTCTAACGTAGCCATAGCTGAATCCTTCCTAATGCCCTGCTAACCTTGGGTCAATACGCAGAGCGTTTTAGCCGTCGCTCGCCAAGACGAGCTTTCCCTGACGTTTTGTTGTTCATTGTCAAAAGGCGCAACGCAGGTCCAACCGCCCTCCGGTAATGTCATTTCAACGTCATTAAGTGATGAATTGACCACCAGCAACCAGCGGTCAGACAAACGAATTTGCAGGCATTGCTGCCCGCCCTGTTCCCAGCTTTTTGTTGTCATCGGCTGTCCTGCGCCGTCGAGCCACTGCACCTGTTGCGACGTTCCCTGCCACCACCTGTCCTGATTCAATGCCGGAATTTTTTTACGCAAGGCGATCAGCGCACTGACATAGTCAGTCAACGTCTCGTCGGCCTCTGACCAGTCTATCCAGGTCAGCGCGTTGTCCTGACAATAGGCATTGTTGTTACCCTGCTGAGAATTGCCCAGCTCGTCACCCGCCAGCAGCATCGGCGTTCCCTGCGACAGCATCAGCGTTGCCAGCAGCGCACGCTGACTGAGTTTTCGCTGCTGCGCCACGGCCGTCGAGACATTCAGCCCCTCTTCGCCGTGGTTCTGGCTGTAGTTGTTATCATGTCCGTCGCGGTTATCTTCCCCGTTGGCCTGATTATGTTTCTCATTGAAGCTGACTAAATCACGCAATGTGAACCCGTCGTGGGCAGTCAGCATATTCACCGCTGAAGAAGGCAGGCGATTATCGTGATTAAACAGGTCGGCGGAGGCCGCAAAACGGGTGGCAAACGCCCCCAGAGAGAGCGTGCCGTAAAGCCAAAATTTACGTATATCATCGCGCCAGCGGTCGCTCCACTCGGCAAAAGGCGCAGGGAAATTACCGACCTGATAGCCCCCCTCGCCGATGTCCCACGGCTCGGCAATGAGCTTACAGCCGCTGAGCAACGGGTCAGCCTTAATGGCCTCAAACAGCGGAGAGTGAGGGTCAAACTCCGGCGTACGTCCGAGTAAAGTCGCGAGATCGAAGCGAAAACCGTCAATATGATAGGTTTCAACCCAGTAGCGCAGGCTTGCTATCGTCCAGGCAATGACCTCATCATCAACCAGGCGCATAGCGTTGCCACAGCCGGTCAGGTTGTTGTCACTGCCGTCCTGATTGAGCCAGTACCAGGCGCGGTTATCAAAACCGCGCAGAGAAACTGTCGGCCCTTCGACGTCCAACTCGGCGGTGTGGTTGAACACCACGTCGAGCAGCACTTCAATGCCCGCCTGATGCAGCGCCTTTACTGCCGTCTTAAATTCGTCCTGCGCGCTGACACCGTTAACACCGCTGGCATAACCGGTTTCAAGCGCCCACGGTGCCAAAACGTTATAGCCCCAATAATTGCTCAGGCCCAAACGCTGCAATCTGGGCTCATCGGCGTGGTGCTGAACTGGCAGCAGTTCCAGCGCGGTAATCCCCAAACGCTTGAAATAGTCGAGCATAATCGGGTGTCCAAGCGCAGCGTAGGTGCCACGCAGCGCCTGAGGAATATCCGGGTGCAACAGAGTGAGGCCGCGAACATGCGCCTCGTAAATAATGGTTTCACCCCAAGGAATGCCCGGTGCAACGTCGCCCTGCCAGTCAAAATCGTCATTCATCACGCGCGACTTGGGGACGACATCGGCACTGTCTCGCGCGTCGGCTACGTCAACACCGCCGCACAGGCGTGGGTCGTCGGAGAGCTTGCCTTCTATTGCTCGCGCACTGGGGTCAATCAGTAACTTTTGCGCATTAAAACGCAGCCCCTGCGACGGCGAGAACGCGCCGTGAGCACGAAAACCATAGCGTTGCCCCACTTTTGCACCCGGCAAATAGCCGTGCCAAAGATTGCCGGTGCGCGTCGGCAGAGCCAGACGCTTTTCATTGCCCTGCTCGTCAAACAGGCAGAGATCGATCTTTTCAGCCGTGGAAGAAAAAACGCAAAAATTGACGCCATCTCCATCGAAATGAGCACCAAATGGCGAAGATTTACCCGACTGAAGTGACCTCATCAGCAATCCTCCCGCCGCAGATAAATCGTGGCTAAAGGCGGGATCACCAGCGAAAGCGAGTGCTCACGCTGGTGACTTGGGTAAGCGTCGGTGTAAACATCGCCCGCATTACCGATATTGCTGCCGTGATAATGATGGGAGTCGGTATTGAGTACTTCGTGATAGCGACCCGGGCGGCTCACGCCAATGCGGTAGCCATAGCGCGGAACCGGTGTGAAATTACTGACCGCAATCAGCTCGTTGCCGTGCTCATCTCGGCGGGCAAAGGCAAAAATCGAGTTTTCATGGTCATCGACCACCAGCCACTCAAAACCGCGCGGATTGAAGTCCAGCTCGTACAGCGCGGACTGTTGTTGGTAGGTGTGATTGAGGTCGCGCACCAGATTTTGCACGCCGCTGTGCCAACCGTTCGGGTCGTCGAGCAAGTGCCAGTCGAGACTCTGGTTAAAGTTCCACTCGCGGCCCTGCGCAAACTCACAGCCCATAAACAGCAGTTTTTTGCCCGGATGTGCCCACATAAAGCCATAATAGGCGCGCAGATTGGCAAACTTTTGCCAGGCATCGCCGGGCATCTTGTCAATCAGCGAACCCTTGCCGTGCACCACTTCATCGTGCGAGAGCGGCAGGATAAAGTTTTCGGTGTAAGTGTAGAGCACACCAAAAGTCAGCAGGTTGTGGTGATACTTACGGTGAACCGGATCAAGCTGCATGTATTTTAGCGAGTCGTTCATCCAGCCCAGGTTCCACTTGTAGTGAAAACCTAGTCCGTTGGCCTCGGGCGGCATGGTTACGCCGGGATAGTCGGTAGACTCTTCGGCCATAGTGACCGCGCCGCCGAGCTCTTTACCGATGGTATGGTTGGTGTACTGCAGGAAAGAGATGGCTTCAAGATTTTCGCGGCCACCGTAGTGATTGGGGATCCACTCACCCGCCTTACGGCTGTAGTCGCGGTAGATCATCGACGCCACCGCATCGACCCGTAGACCGTCGATTCCGTAGCGCTCAATCCAGTAGAAACCATTGCCCGCCAGATAGTTACGGACTTCGTGGCGGCCATAGTTGTAAATTAGCGTATTCCAGTCCTGATGGTAGCCTTCACGCGGGTCAGCATATTCATACAGCGCCGTGCCGTCGAACTGCGCCAGCCCGTAGGCATCGCTAGGAAAATGACCGGGCACCCAGTCGAGGATCACATTTAATCCGGCGTTGTGTGCCGCATCAATAAAGGCTTTAAACTCGTGAGGCGAACCGTAGCGGCGGGTTGGCGCATACATACCCAGGGGTTGATAGCCCCAACTGCCGTCAAATGGATGTTCATTGACCGGCATCAGTTCAATGTGGGTGAAGCCCATCCATTTCGCATAAGAGACCAGCTGCTCGGCCAGCTCGCCGTAGCTCAGCCAGTAATTATTGTCCGCGTGGCGACGCCAGGACCCAAGATGTACCTCGTAAACCGACACCGGCTGATTGAGTGCATTGGCTTTTTTACGTTCTGGGGAATAGTCGACCTTTTCGGGCAGTTTACGCACCAGCGAGGCGGTATCCGGACGCATCTGCGCTTCAAAAGCATAAGGGTCGGCGCGAAGACTGACGTGACCTCGGCAGTCGATAATTTCAAACTTGTACAGTTGGCCTTCACAAGCTGCGGGCACAAACAGCTCCCAAATGCCGTTTTCACGTCGCAGACGCATCGGATGGCGGCGACCGTCCCAAAAGTTGAACTCTCCTACCACCGAAACGCGGATGGCATTGGGTGCCCAAACGGCAAAACTTACCCCGTCAACGCCGTCCAGATTCTGCGGATGCGCACCCAGTTTTTCATAGGGGCGAATATGGGTACCTTCCGCCAGCAGCCAAATATCCAGCTCCTGCAGCAAGGTACCGAAACGATAGGCATCATCAATAATATGAACGTTGTCGCCCCAGCGCACTTCGAGCTGATAGCGAAAGAATTTTTTGCGCCGTGGCAGCAGGCCGACGAAAAAACCGCGATCGTCATAGCGGCTCAGTTCAGCCACCCGACTCTGTTTTTGGGCGTCAATCACCCAGACCTGCTCGGCGTCAGGTAAAAGTGCGCGCACCTCCAGCCCTGCGGCAACCTCATGCATCCCCAGCAAAGAGAAGGGATCGGCATAGCGGCCGGAAATAATCTGATTAATGACGTGCTGGTCGGGAAGTACTGGCATGGTGTTTCGTCCTGTGATCAATTAATCAACAAATCCAATAAAATCATTGTGTCAGCCCGATCGTATTTTCCATTAGCGTCGTCTATTCATCCTGAATAAGGCCCATTTGCCAGGGTAAACCCGTAAAGATTGCACAGCCTTTTACTATGCTCCAGCTAGGGGAGCAAAGTGCGTTTGCGTTCACACTTATGAAAAAAAGCAGACAAATGCCCTACTCAAATTCAGAATCACTCTCTACTAAGCATAGACAAAGCTTTATAAGAACAAGGCCTGAATTAAAAGAAATTTTTGGTAAAGACGAGAAGTGGTAGAAAGGTCAAAAAACAGTCAAAAAGGCGGTAAAAAAGCATTAAAAAAGGGATACCCAACGGCATCCCTTAACATCACATCCGGGAGGGGATTAAAGCAAAATACGCAGCATGCGGCGCAGCGGTTCGGCAGCGCCCCACAGCAGTTGGTCACCCACGGTGAAGGCTGAAAGATATTCAGGCCCCATATTCAGCTTGCGAAGACGTCCCACCGGCGTATTCATGGTGCCCGTTACCGCAGCCGGCGTCAGTTCACGCATCGACAGTTCGCGGTCATTAGGAATAACGCGAACCCAGTCATTGTGGGTCGCCAACATCTGCTCGATTTCAGGAATTGACACGTCTTTTTTCAGTTTCAACGTGAATGCCTGGCTGTGGCAACGCAGCGCGCCGATGCGCACGCACAGACCGTCTACCGGAATAATACTCGAGGTGTTCAGAATTTTGTTGGTCTCGGCCTGGCCTTTCCACTCTTCTTTGGTCTGGCCGTTGTCGAGCTGTTTGTCGATCCACGGGATCAGGCCGCCAGCCAGAGGTACACCGAAGTTGTCCGTCGGCAGCGTGCCGCTGCGGGTCAGCGCCGTCACGTTGCGTTCAATATCAAGTATTGCCGACGCTGGGTTCTGAAGTTCGTGCGCGACGCTATTGTGCAACATGCCCATTTGAGTCAGCAGCTCGCGCATGTGACGTGCACCACCGCCTGAGGCTGCCTGATAGGTCGCTACCGACGCCCATTCGACCAGGTTGTTGGCAAACAGGCCACCGAGCGACATCAGCATCAGGCTCACGGTACAGTTACCGCCCACGAAGGTTTTTACGCCTTTGTCGATGCCTTCATGAATCACTGACTTGTTGACCGGGTCCAGAATAATAATCGCGTCATCTTTCATTCTTAAAGAAGAAGCGGCGTCTATCCAGTAACCCTTCCAGCCGATTTCACGCAGCTTTGGATAGATTTCATTGGTATAATCCCCGCCCTGACAGGTAATGATAATATCCAGCGCACTCAGTGCGTCCAGATCAAAGGCGTCTTGCAGCGTGCCCTGATGGCCGCCAAATACCGGCGAAGGCTGGCCGTGCTGCGAAGTGGAGAAGAATACCGGACGAATGGCGTCAAAATCGCGCTCTTCTGTCATGCGTTGCATGAGCACAGAACCGACCATACCGCGCCAGCCGACGAAACCTACATTTTTCATAATTACTGTCCTGCCGTGAGGGTGATAACTGCATTTATTGCGCGTTTGCACCGTTTTAGCGCAGTTTCCCCCTTTAAAGCGGGTGAAATTGCGACGTGTTGCCCCGTTAGCGCGCGAGTGTATACCTTACAAAATGTACGCTAAGTGGCAAGTGAATTTAATCGATACCAGACGCTTTGTTAGCAGCTTTGCTTATAGAGAGAATAATATCCAGGGGGATAGCGGTTATGACTGAAATGATTTCAGCCACGATATTGTTGTTTTTAATTATGGATCCACTGGGCAATCTGCCGATTTTTATGTCGGTGCTCAAGCATCTGGATCCGAAACGTCGTCGTGTGGTGTTGATCCGCGAAATGTTGATCGCGCTGATCCTGATGCTTATCTTCCTCTTTGCCGGCGAGAAGATCCTGTCCTTCCTGAATTTGCGCACTGAAACGGTGTCAATTTCCGGCGGGATCATTCTGTTTTTAATCGCTATCAAGATGATTTTCCCTTCTCAGGAAAATAACAGCTCCGGTCTGCCTGCGGGCGAAGAACCTTTTCTGGTGCCGCTGGCGATACCGCTGGTCGCCGGGCCGTCAATATTGGCCACGCTGATGCTGCTTTCGCACCAATATCCCCATCAGATTGGTCACCTGACGCTGGCGCTCTTTATTGCCTGGGGACTGTCGATGGGGATTTTACTGCTGTCGAACCTTTTCCTGCGCCTGCTAGGCGACAGAGGCGTCAGTGCACTTGAACGCCTGATGGGATTGGTATTGGTGATGCTCTCAACGCAGATGTTCCTTGATGGGATCAGGGCCTATTTGAAGATTTAGGATGTGTGTCGTTTTCCCCCCATCCTTATCTTCTGCTGCTCTTCTCAGCGGGGAAGGTAAGGATGGGGAGCAGCGACGCCTACAGCATATAAAACACTGACGTTAATTCCCGGCTCAGCGGACTATTATCCGCATTGCTCGGCATCAACTCACACATCGACAGCCACCAGCGCTGGCATACTTCGGTTTGCGCCACCGCGTCCCAACGGGACTGCGATTCAATCTCGACCACAGCGAACAGCAAATGCCGCTCTTCATCGAGAAAAATACTGTAGTGATGTGCTCCATGCGTCTTCAGAGTTTGCTCAAGTTCCGGCCAGATGGGCGCATGCCGCCTCGCATATTCAGCGTGCGCGTGCGGATGTACCTGCATCACAAAGGCTTTACGCAACATTGCGTTTGTCCAAGTGCAGTGCATCCTGCCACGGAGTAACGCCAAAGCGTTTGCCGAGCGCGATAAGCTCCTGTGTAGAAATCGTCTGCTTCATGCCGCCCATCGATATCACTTTCACCAGCACTTCCGACGATTTTTCTGCCGTATCGATCAGCCCAAACGTTTCGTCCAGAGTCGGTCCGGCGCCGAAAATACCGTGGAACGGCCACAGCACGATGCTATGATGCTTCATCTGTTCAGCAGTTTTTTCGCCGATGCCATCGGTGCCCGGCACCGTCCACGGTACGATGCCCACGCCGTCAGGAAACACCACCAGACACTCGGTGCTGCCTTCCCAAAGCTGACGGGTGAAGCGGGCGGCGTCCAATTCCAGCACGTAACTCAGCGCCATAAAGTTTGTGGCGTGGCAGTGCATAATCACCCGATCTCTGCCGTGAGTCAGCTGCTTGCGTACGCTGTGTGACTGGAAATGCGATGCCAGCTCTGACGTCGGCACGCCACCGTTGACCAGCCCCCAATGAATTTTGTACGAACGCCCGTCGTTACTGACCTGCAGCAGCACCAGCGTGTCGGCTGGATCAAGCTGCACATTGCGGAAAAACTTGCCGGAGCCGGTAACCAAAAACCAGCAGTTCGCCAGCAGTGGCGCGGCCTGAGTCAGCTCGATGTGACGCGGTTCAGTCACAAAATCCGCCTCAAACGGCTTCACGTCTTCCGCCAGCAACCGCAGGCTGATATTGCCGCCGTTGCGCTCGTCCCACCCCTTGAGCCACATATCCGCAGTGGCTTTCACCATTCCCTGCACAAACCACGAAGAAAGAATGCTTTGCATGATAAATCCTTAACGTTGACGGAGTATTTGTTGTTCGTAGCGACGCACGTCGGTAATCCAGCCGGCATCGGCGGGCACGTCGTTACGCAGACAATAGGTTTCCCACACCGCCTGCCACGGCAGAGATTTTTGCTCCTCCAGCAGCGCCAGACGCAGGGTATAGTCGCCGTCATTTTCGGCGTTGCGCAGTGGCTCAATAGGTTCTAGCAGCGCGCGCAGCAGGGCTTTTTTAGCATTGCGCGTGCCGATAACCCAAGCCGCAATGCGGTTGATGGAGGCGTCGAAGAAGTCCAACCCGATGTGAACCTTGTCAAACAGGTCGTTGCGGGCGATTTCGCTGGCGATGGCCTGAGTTTCATCATCCAGAATCACCACGTGATCGCTGTCCCAGCGTACCGGACGGCTGACGTGCAGTAGCAGTCGCGGCACGTAAAGCATGGCGGTCGAAATTTTGTCGGAAATCACTTCAGTAGGATGGAAATGACCGGCGTCGAGCGTCAGCGCAGTCTGACGGCTGGTGGCGTAGCCCAGGAAAAACTCGTTGGAACCCACCGTGTAACTCTCGGCGCCAATGCCGAACAGCTTGCTCTCAACCGCGTCGATATGCTGCGCGGGGTTCAGTTTCTCTTTGATGATTTCATCCAGCGAATTCATCAAGCGCCGACGTGGGCCCATGCGGTCAATAGTCAGGTCTTTCATGCCGTCTGGCACCCAAATGTTCATCACCGACGCCGTGCCGAGTTGCTCACCAAACGATGCCGAGATTTTGCGGCTGGCCTTACAGTGCTCAATCCAGAACTGACGGATTTCAGCGCTGGCGCTGGCGAGGGTGAAACCGTCGGCGCTGTGTGGATGAGAAAAACAGGTCGGGTTAAAATCCAGCCCAATGCGACTTTTTTTGGCCCACTCGACCCAGTTGCTGAAGTGTTTCGGCTCGATATCCGTGCGTTCAACTGGCCGGTCGCTTTCAAGATAAATCGCGTGCAGATTCAGGCGTTTTGGTCCCGGTATCAGCGACATTGCCTTATCAAGGTCAGCGCGTAGCTCAGCCGCCGTAGTCGCACGTCCGGGATAATTACCCGTCGCCTGAATGCCACCGGTCAGCGCGCCCTGCGGGTTTTCAAAACCGCGCACGTCGTCGCCCTGCCAGCAGTGCATGGAAACCGGCACGGTGTCTAAGCGGCTCAGCGCGGCCTCAACGTCCACACCTACGGCAGCAAAACGCTGTTTAGCCAGTTCAAACGCCTGATCGATAAGCTTGGTCATAAGCAAAATTCCTTATTAGGTTGGCTTAGCGCCTGAAAACGTGGCCAGTTGGCCGCGATGGCGCTGTCAGAATGGGGTTCAATGCGGTGTAGCGGGAAGCGTTCGCCGACGTGCTGGCGGAACGCGCTGACGTCGCTGAAATCGCCCAACGCGATCAGCTGACAGCCGATATTGCCCAGCGTCGAGGCCTCGACCGGACCGGCAATGACCGGCAGGCCACAGGCATTGGCGCAAAGCTGATTGAGGAAATGGTTCTGACAACCGCCGCCGACGATGTGCAGCTGGGTAAACGATTTTCCGCGCACACTGGCGAGCTCTTCAAGCACCTGGCGATAGAGCAACGCCAAACTGTCGAAAATGCAGCGCGCCAGTTCGGCAGCGGTTTGCGGCTGTGGCATAGCGTTTTCAACGCAGGCGTCCTGAATTTCACGCACCATGCTCGACGGATTAATAAAACGCTCATCGTTGGGATTAATTAATCCACGGCAGGCCTTTTGCTGCGCGGCATCGTCGATAAGTGTGCATAAATCGTCGATGTGCAGCTCGTCGCAAACTCTTTGCAGCAGCCACAGTCCCATAATATTTTTCAGCACCCGATAGCGCCCTTCTGCGCCGCCCTCGTTGGTAATGTTGGCGGCCAACGCGGCGCGACTGTTGAACGGCGTCAGGCTTTCAAAACCCATCAGAGACCAAGTGCCTGAGCTGAGATACGCCGCATCTGCATCGCCCAGTGGCGTGCCCAGTACCGCGCTGGCCGTGTCGTGTGTGGCTACCGCCGTCACCGGCACGCTTTTGCCTCTCGCGCTTGTCCATTCGCCTACCCGAGAACCTGGCTGCGACGGGCGACCAAACCATCGAGCCTTGGCGCCAGCCCAGTGCAGCAGTTTGCTGTCCCACTTGCCGCTCTCGATATTGAGCATTTGCGTGGTGGTCGCATTGGTGTATTCCCAGCAGAGTTGGCCGGTGAGGCGATAGTGCAAATAGTCGGGGATCATCAAAACGTGGGCGATGTTCGCCACCAGCTCGGGCTGTGCCTGAGTCAGGGCGCGCATCTGATAAAGAGTGTTAAAGGGCAGAAATTGAATGCCGGTTTGCCGGTAAATGGTCTCACGACTCAGCGCGCACTGCGCTTTGGCCATTACACCG
Organism: Rouxiella sp. S1S-2; assembly: GCF_009208105.1. Taxonomy (NCBI): domain Bacteria; kingdom Pseudomonadati; phylum Pseudomonadota; class Gammaproteobacteria; order Enterobacterales; family Yersiniaceae; genus Rouxiella; species Rouxiella sp. S1S-2. The sequence goes on along the minus strand of NZ_WFKL01000001.1, from coordinate 498,544 downwards.
TGAGTGCGCCTGTCGCGATAAGAAACAGCGGGTGCCAAGCGTCTGCCGTGGGCATCCAGTAACACAAAATCGACGCCCCAGGTATCGATGCCAAGGCTGTCCAGTGTAATACCTTCGTCGTCCAGCTGCTGCAAACCGGCGCGAATGGCCTGCTCCAGCGCGTCAACATCCCAGCATTCATGTTCATTGATGTGCACCAGATGATTAGGAAAACGGCTGACTTCCCGCAGTGTCAACGTGCCCCGTTGGAGGTCGGAACGGGCCAGCATGATGCGGCCACTGGAGGCCCCGAGGTCGATTGCGACAATATGGCGGATGGTCATTGCATTTCAGTCCCTGCTGATTCAATGCCTCCAGTCTAAAATTACTGAAATTTGCCGCCTTTTCGTTACTGCCAGCACAAAACCGTTGCTGGCAATTGTGCAAAGATGAGCTTGAACCAGCTCACACTTTTTTCTTTTGCTCTTCTCGCTCTCAAGCTGTGACTCCCGCCGCATTTCTGAATCAATTTTGTGTAATTCTTGAATAATCCGTCCACCAACGCGATTTTACGGTCAAAAATTCAAGGTAAAGTTTCGCCTCGCTCACTACCATCGGTTACGAATTTATTAATGAGGTGTTAAAAATGACCATATTACACAGCGTTGATTTTTTCCCTGCCGGTGGTTTTTCAATTGCGGTTGAGCCGCGTGCGCCTCAGGGGGCTTTTCCTGAGCATCATCATGATTTTCATGAAATTGTCCTAGTTGAACAAGGCAGCGGCGTACACGTGCTTAACGGCCAGCCGCAGACACTGTGCGGGGGCTGCGTATGTTTTATTCGCGACCACGACCGGCATCTTTATGAACAAACCGACAATTTGCATCTGACCAACGTGCTGTATCGCGGTCCCGAGGCCTTCCGATTTCTTTCGGGGCTGCGCGACCTGCTGCCGCAGGAGCAGGAAGGCAATTACCCGTCGCTGTGGCGCATCAACAATAAGGTGATGGCGCAGGCCAAAACGCTGATTGACCAACTGCCGCGCAGCGTGGCGCAATTTTGTATTGAACAACAGGCCGAACAGGAGCTGCGCTTTATGCAGCTCCTGGTGCTGCTGCGCCAGGGCCGCAGTGCGCAGCAGGACAACAATCAGGAGAGTCGCCTGCGTCATCTGCTTGATTGGTTAAACGAGCACTACAGCGAAGAAATAGACTGGGACGAACTGGCAAGCCATTTTTCCCTGTCGCTGCGCACGCTGCATCGTCAGTTAAAGCAGCAAACCGGCAGTACGCCGCAGCGCTATCTCAACCGCCTGAGGCTGCTGCAGTCGCGCCACCTGCTGCGCCACAGCGAAATGCGGGTCACGGATATTGCCTTCCAATGCGGGTTTAGCGACAGCAACCATTTTTCGACGCTGTTTAAACGTGAGTTTGGCTATGCACCGCGCAACGTGCATCAGCACATGAATTAACGCCGAGGACCTATGACACTCCGTTTGCCAAAAGCCGACTATTTGCCCTCTGAACTGATGCCGGTCGCGGTCGCCGACCGAGCGCCGCAGCCGTCATTCCCCGCGCACACGCACGCGTTCTGCGAGATCGTTATTGTCTGGCGCGGCAATGGGTTACACGTGCTGAATGACAGGCCGTGGTTGGTTACCTGTGGCGATATTTTCTATATCAAAGAGAACGACTGCCACAGTTACGATTCGGTCAACGACTTGGTGCTAGATAATATTATTTACTGTCCGGAGCGCTTTAAACTCGGGCTGAACTGGTCTGAAATACTGCCGCATGAGGCGTCGGAAAGCCCCACCCACTGGCGGCTGACCACGCGTGGCATGGCGCTGGCCCGAGGGGTAATTTTACAACTGGTGCAGGAGACTAGAAAAAGCGACGTGTTGTCGCTGCAGCTGACTGAGGCGCTGTTTTTACAGCTGGCGCTTATTCTGCGGCGCCACCGCTATGCGGCCGACAAGGCCTATGCACTGCCTGAAGGCGAACAGCTGGATTTATTGATGTCGGCGATTCAGGCAGACGTGGGAAAAAATCTTTGTCTGGCGACGTTTTGTGAACAACACCAGCTGTCGGAACGCAGTTTAAAGCAGCTGTTTCGCCAACAAACCGGCATGAGCATCGGACACTATTTACGTCAGTTGCAGCTTTGTCAGGCCAAGCACCTGCTGCGCAGCAGCGAGAGCCTGATTACCGACGTAGCGGCGCGCTGCGGCTTCGACGACAGTAACTATTTTTCCGTGGTGTTCACCCGAGAAACAGGCATGACCCCCAGCGCCTGGCGCCAACAGTTTGAGCGAACGCCAAAATTTGCGCTTTGATAAACCCTGACGTTACCAGATGCACGTCAGGATTTACCCTTTTGAGGTTAAGAGGCCATGCCCAGGCCAACGATATTTGCCGCCATCACAATCACCAGACACCCCAGACTCAACACACCGACCGGCCGCTGACCCACGTTTTTCCACTCCTTCATAATCAGTCCTACCAGTCCGCCACACAGCACGTAGAAACTCATGTGCAGCATCCAGCTGATAAAATCATACTGCGCGGGAATTTGTGCGTGGCCCCAGGCATAGAAGAAAAATTGCAGGTACCACATGGTGCCGCCGAGCAGCGCAAACAGCACGTTAGCCACTAGCAGCGGCTTTGCCACGGAGAAATCGGCTTTCACCGACAGCTCTTTTTTGGTTGCCAGACGGATAAAGCAGTACGCCAGATTCACAATAGCCCCGCCGCCCATGATAACCACGTAGCTTGGCAACGCGACGTACAGTGGATCAATGCCCAACGCAGCGGCGACTTCGTGCATCGGTTTGGCGGCGTCCATCGCAAACGACATACCTGCCGAGAAAATTCCGCACAGCACCGCCAGTACCAGCCCTTTCTTCAGGTTGAATTCCTGCGCCGTCACGCCCATTGCCCGCTCTTTCAGCAAACCGGCACGGGTGACAATCCCCACACCAATCACCGCCACCAGCACGCCGAGCAGCGTTAAACGCCCGCCCTCCGAACTAAAGAGTTCCACAAACCGGCCTTGCAGCAGCGGCGTCATTAGCGTGCCGACCACCAACGTGACCCCGATGGCGATACCAATGCCCATCGACATGCCGAGATAGCGCATGGTTAAACCATAATTGATGTTACCGATGCCCCACATTGCGCCGAAGAGAAACACTGGCAGCAACGTAGAGAAACTGAAGGAACTGTAATAGCTCCAGAAATGGGGCAGCAGAGTAGCACTGACCGCCCACGGCAGGATGAGCCACGACATAACGCCGCCAACTGACCACATGGTTTCCCACGACCAGTTGCGCACTTTTTTAAACGGGGCATAGAAACAAGCCGCACTGGTGGCACCGATAAAGTGCCACATGATGCCTAACAGGATTGCATTATTCATTTTTATTCCTTCGTAGGGTTGAGGCGAACAGGAAATAAGCGGCTTTCCTGCATACGAAGGAGTCTAAGGAGTTGTTGCCGCGCACAACCTCTGTCTGGTTGCCCACCCGCCGAGTTTTTTGGCGAAATTGGCAAGATTTCGCCGCGCGCGATCACAAATTTCTTTTCTGCCCTTAATCGGCCTTTTCCGTCGTTAACGCTGACAACTCCCGCTACAACGGGCGAAATCACAATTTTGCCGGGTAGATTCGGCCAATACGCCGATTTTTGCCACGCTGCCCGTTTCTGTGGCAATAACGAAAAGGTTTCGCATCACAATCTGCGTCATGTTTTAAGAATGAAACAATTTTACCTCAATTAATTAACAGTCCGCTTTCATTAGCACGCTTCTGTGACTTACAACGCGATCCACGCCATAACGGAGAATCTGCACATGACCATCATTCAACAGCGCATGTATATCGACGGCCAGTTTGTTGAAAACCACAGTGATAAATGGATAGACGTCATCAATCCAGCCACCGAGCAGGTTATTTCGCAAGTGCCGGAGGGCAACGCCGACGACGCCAAGCGGGCGATTGATGCCGCACATGCGGCTCAGGATGGCTGGGAGGCCTTGCCCGCGGTGGAGCGTGGCGCATGGCTGCATAGAATTGCCGAGGGAATTCGTCAGCGCGAAGCCGAGCTGACCGAGGTTATTATCGCCGAAGGCGGAAAAACACGCGGTCTGGCGCAGACTGAAGTGCTGTTTACTGCCGACTATCTCGACTACGTAGCTGAATGGGCGCGCCGCTACGAGGGCGAAATCGTGCAAAGCGATCGGCCGAATGAAAATATTCTGGTGTTCAAAAAGGCTATCGGCGTCACCACCGGCATTTTGCCCTGGAACTTCCCATTCTTTTTAATTGCGCGTAAAGCCGCCCCCGCGCTACTGACCGGCAATACCATCGTGATTAAACCCAGCGAACTGACGCCAAATAACGCCATTATCTTTGCCGAAATCGTCGATGAGATTGGCCTGCCAAAAGGCGTATTCAACCTGGTTACTGGCTACGGTCCCGTGGTCGGGCACGAACTGGCGGCCAACCCTAAAGTGGGCATGGTTAGCCTGACCGGCAGCGTTAATGCCGGTATTCAGACCATGATTGCGGCGGCGCAAAATGTCACCAAAGTATCGCTTGAGTTGGGCGGCAAGGCTCCTGCCATCGTGATGAACGATGCTGACCTCGATTTAGCGGTAAAAGCTGTCGTCAGTTCGCGAATAATTAATAGCGGACAAGTGTGCAACTGCGCCGAGCGCCTCTACGTGCAGGAAGATATTTACGATCAATTTATGACCCGTCTCACCCTGGCGTTTGAGCAGGTAACCTATGGCGATACGGCGCAAAGCGCCGCGCTGGATATGGGACCGCTTATCAGTGCAGAGGCACTAAAACGTGTTGAGGATAAAGTAGCCACCGCTGTGCAGCAGGGCGCGAAAGTCCTGCTCGGCGGCAAGCGGGCCGGCGATAAGGGCTATTTCTTCCAGCCCACTATTCTGACCCACGTAAACCAGAAAATGGACATTATGCAGCATGAGATTTTTGGCCCAGTGCTGCCGGTAACAACGTTTAAAACGCTGGAGGAAGTGATTGCGCTGGCCAATGACAGCGAATACGGCCTCACTTCGGCCATCTACACGCAAAATATCAATACCGCGATGACCGCGCTAAAAAAACTTAAATTTGGCGAGACCTATGTGAACCGTGAAAACTTCGAAGCGATGCAGGGTTTTCACGCCGGTTGGCGAAAATCGGGTATTGGTGGCGCGGACGGCCGTCACGGCCTGGAGGAGTATTTGCAAACCCACGTCGCCTATTTGCAGTATCAATAATTTATCGTGAAATAGTGGGGAGTTTTTACCGGCTTGAGTGATTGCTTAGTGGGGATATCAGACCCTATGATATTGGCGGCGGATTTTACATAAGACCGCCGATAATAATACAAACAGCGCGAAAGGTGTTGCGCTGCCATTGATAGCAAATCACAAGGAATCAGCAATGAAGACCCCCGCTCTGCTTGCCGCTCTGGTCGCCGTATCGCTTACCGGCTGTGCCGCCACGCCCCCTGCACCACAGGCTCCTTACCCACCGAAGGCCGCCGAAACCGTTACGCCTGCCGCACCGGCATTGACCTGCAAAACGGGTAACCTGATGATGCAAACCACACTTTATTTTGGCCTGAGCCGTCACAATGCCGCTCCGGTCAGCAAAGCCCAGTGGCAGTCGTTCGTCGATAAAGACGTGACGCCGCGCTTTAAAGATGGCTTAAGTGTATTTGATGCTAAAGGTCAGTGGTTGAGAAGTGAAGGCGTGGTTATAAAAGAGGACAGTAAAGCACTGATGCTTATCCGCGTGGATAGTGCGCAGGAGCAGAAAAAAATCACCGAGATCCGCGACATCTATAAACAGCGCTTCAAGCAGGATTCGGTAATGCAGGTTGATAACCCGGCGTGTGTTGATTTCTAACGAAATAGCGGTGTAGTCAGCGCCCCCATCCTAACCTTCCCCCCTGAACAAAAGTGAGGAAGGTTAGGATGGGGGCGCTGTGAGCAGAACCTTACAGCACTAATCCCGCGAAGGCCGCAGAAAGCAGGCTGACCAGTGTGGAGCCATAAACTAGCTTAAGTGCGAAACGAGAAACGACGTTACCCTGCTTTTCATTCAGCCCCTTGATAGCACCCGCCACAATACCGATAGAAGCAAAGTTGGCGAATGAGACCAGGAACACGGATAAGATCCCCAGGCCACGTGGAGAGAGTTCGCTGGCGATTTTCTGCAAATCAATCATCGCAACAAATTCATTAGTCACCAGTTTGGTCGCCATAATGCTGGCAGCCTTCAGCGCGTCAGGTGCCGGAATACCTATCAACCAGGCAAACGGATAGAAAACATAGCCCAGAATCTGCTGAAAGCTGATGCCGAAAATCGCGGTAAACAGCGCATTCACTGCAGCAATGATCGCAATAAAACCAATCAGCATTGCCATGATAATCACCGCGACCTTGAAACCGGCCAGAATGTATTCACCGAGCATTTCAAAGAAGCTTTGGTCTTCGTGCAGCTTTTCCAGCTTGATTTCAGGCTCATCGCCCAGCGGCGTAGGGTTGATAATCGACAGGATAATAAAGGTGCTGAACATGTTGAGGATAAGCGCGGCTACCACGTATTTAGGCTCAATCATGGTCATGTAGGCGCCAACAATCGACAGTGAAACGGTAGACATTGCCGCCGCGGCCATGGAGTACAGTCGGCGAGGAGAGATATCCGCCAGCACGCCCTTATAGGCAATAAAGTTTTCGGACTGACCCAAAATCAGCGTACTGACGGCGTTGAACGATTCCAGCTTGCCCATACCGTTCACTTTTGAAAGCAGAGTGCCAACAATGCGGATCAGCAGCGGCAGAATACGTAAGTGCTGCATAATACCGATTAAGGCAGAAATAAAAATAATCGGGCAAAGCACGCCGAGGAAGATAAACGCCAGTCCTGCCTTGCTCATACCGCCAAATACGAAGTCAGAACCCTGCGCCGCATAGGTCAACAGGTTTTCAAAGAATGCGGATACCGCGGTGACTATCGATAAACCGCTGCTGGCATGCAGAAAGAACCACGCCAGAAGGCCTTCAATCACAATTAATTGAAGAATAACGCGCGGGCGGATTTTTTTGCGGTCATTACTAAAAATGAACGCCAGGAAGAAGATGACTACAAGAGCCAATATAAAATGCAAAACTGAGGGCATTGAAAGTTGTCCAGCATCAAAATTATTTGGCCGTATTGAGCCACATTTTTGAGCAGCTTTCACTATTCTTGAAAAGATATTTATCGAGCAGACAAAGATTCCTGCCGCCGGTCGACGGCAGGAATCAAAGCGTGATAGTTAGACCACGTTCGCCAGCAGCAAACAACCGACCAGGCCGCTTACCGAGATAATGGTCTCAAGCACTGACCAGGATCTCATCGTTTCACCAATTGTCAGGTTGAAATACTCTTTAAACAGCCAGAAGCCAGGGTCGTTAACGTGAGAGAAAATCACGCTGCCGGAACCCACGGCAATAACCATCAGCTCAGGGCTTACGCCGGTAGTGGCAATCAACGGAGCTGCAATACCGCCCGCGGTAATCGCCGCCACGGTGGCAGAACCCAGCGCCAAACGCAGCACGGCGGCAATGGTCCAGGCCAGCAGAATTGGTGACAGCGTACTGCCCTGCATCAGCGCCGCGATGTATTTATCGACGCCGCTGTCAACCAGCACCTGCTTGAACGCACCGCCACCACCGATGATTAACAGCATCATGGCGATAATTTTAATCGAGTCAGTGATGGTCGCCATCACGTCTTCCATCTTGCGACCGCGGTTCAAACCAAAGGTGAAGATAGCAATCAGCACCGCAATCAGCGTTGCCATCACCGGATCACCGAAGAATTCGGCATAAGACAGAATCGGGTGACCTTTCGGCACGATCATCTCGGTAATCGCGCGAAACGCCATCAGAATGACCGGCACCAGGGAAGTCGCTACGCTGACGCCGAAGCCAGGCATCTCTTCTTCAGTAAAGGTTTTTGGGTTAAACAGGCCCTGCGGAACCGGCTTATCAATCCCTTTCAGGAAACGTGCATACACCGGACCGGCCAGAATAACCGTCGGCACGCCTAAAATAGCACCGTACAGCAGAGTTTTACCCATATCAGCATGGAAAATAGTGGCAATCGCCGTTGGACCAGGGTGCGGAGGCAAGAACCCGTGGGTCACTGACAGCGCGGCAGCCATTGGCACACCAACGTAAAGCAGCGGCAGGCGCGCCGAGGCAGCAACGGAGAACACCAGCGGCAGCATCAGCACGAAGCCAACTTCATAGAACAGCGCAAAACCAACAATGAAGCCGGTGATAACCAGCGCCCACTGAATGTATTTCACACCAAACTTGTCGATAAGGGTGGTCGCGATACGCTGCGCACCGCCGCAGTCGGCCAGCAGTTTACCCAGCATGGCGCCGAAGCCCATGATAAGAGCAAGACTGCCGAGCGTTCCGCCCACGCCGTTTTTGATAGACGTGATCACTTTATCGACAGGCATGCCCTGCATCACGCCGACGGCCAGTGCGACGAGAATCAGAGCGATAAAACCGTTTAATTTGAATCGGATCATAAGCAACAGCAGTATGGCAACACCAACTGCAACAATGACTAATGGCATAACTTTCCCCTTCCGCCTCTTTCCGCCCTATCCGGCCCCGAGCCAAAAAACGGCCGACGCGTTTGCGGTGCAGATAACAGTGCGCGAGTGATATTTTTTTGTAAGTTTGCGAGTTCAGCGCGAGCCTAATCAGCAGATAGCGCTAAAATTTACACAGGTTCCTTTGTGATGTTAGTCACACCTCCATTTGTTACCGGTATCATGATACCGGTAACATGCTAATATAAGGAATCGCCCACGCGGGTAAATTCTAAATATGGGACGGAGATCAAACTTATGGCAGGGCAAAGCATCATTTTGATGGGTGTGTCAGGCAGCGGTAAATCAACCGTAGGAGCAGCCGTCGCAAGAGCGATAAACGCTAAATTTATAGACGGTGACGATCTTCACCCCCGCGCCAATATTCAGAAAATGGCGAGCGGGCAACCGCTGAACGATGACGATCGCATGCCTTGGTTGGAGCGCCTGAGTGACGCGGCCTACAGCCTTGAGCATAAAAATGAAACCGGTATTATCGTGTGCTCGGCGCTGAAACGCCGCTACCGCGATGCGCTGCGCAAAGGCAACGACGGCATCATCTTCCTGTATTTGAAAGGCAGCGAAGAGGTGATTTTGCAGCGACTAAAATCACGCGCCGGACACTTCTTCTCTCAGGACATGCTGAAAAGCCAGTTCGAAGCGCTTGAAGAGCCGGGCGAAGACGAAGCCGACGTGGTACGCGTGAATATTGACCATCAGGTTGAAGGCGTTGTGAAACGCTGCGTTACCGCGCTAGAAAACGCCAAGGCTCAACACCGCACCGAGGCCTGACAGTCTTTGTCGGGCGGTTAAATACTGCCGCCCGCCGAGATGGTAAAGCCGACGTCGACCATTTTTGGCACCACGTCTTCACCACGCAGGCGCGCCAGTAAACGCTCGGCGGTAATTTGCCCCATGCGTTCACGCGGCGTGAGCACGCTGGCAAGTTTGGGCTCCATTGCCTGGCCCATATTATGTCCGTGGAAACCGGCGATCGCCATTTGTGAAGGAATATGCAGCCCCTGGCGCAGGCATTCAAAAAATGCCCCGGCCGCCAGGTCGTCATTGGTACAGAAAATACTGTCGATTTGCGGGTAATCGAGCTGAGCCTGACGCAGCAGCTCCGCACCGGCGGTGTAGCTGGACGAACGGCTGGTCATCACGCTGTAAGGCTGCAAACCTGACTCGCGCATCGCCTGTTCATATCCTTCCTGTTTAATCAACGTTCGTTCATCCTGACGTGCGCCGAAGTACACAACGTGCCGATGCCCGTGGGCAATAATTTGCTGGGTCATTTGCCGTGCGGCTTCAAAGTTGTTAAATCCAACCGCTAAATCCACGCAGGGCGACACGCAGTCCATCATCTCGACCACCGGAATGCCAGCAACTTCAATCATTTTCAGAGTACGAGCTGAGTGATTGCGCTCAGAGAGGATAAGCCCGTCAATATTATAAGAAAGCAGCGAGGTTAGACGCTGTTCTTCACGTTCCGCGCTGTAGCCATAGTGCGCCAGCATCGTTTGATAACCGTGAATATCGGTCACGCTCTCAATGCCGCGCAGCACCTCGGCGAAAACCTGGTTGGTCAGCGATGGCAGCAGCACGCCAATGGCGCGACTTTTCGCATTGGAAAGGATATCCGGTGCGCGGTTAGGTATGTATCCCAATTCGTCCAGCGCGGCGGCAATTTTCTCCTGCAGAAGTAGAGAAACCTGTTCGGGATTACGCAAATAGCGGCTGACCGTCATTTTGGTAACACCTACGCGGTCGGCGACGTCCTGAAGCACTGGCCTTTTTTTCTTCATTTTCAATGAACTGGGATCAGAGGAACAAGCACGAATTTTAGCAAAAAATGGCGGGATTTGGCACAAAAACAGCATGCGCGAGGTAGCAACAATGAATGAAGTTTCTCCTCCCGCCACTATTTAGCGGGAGGAGAGCTTTATTAGACCGGCGGAAGGTCAAACAGCAAAATTTCGCTGTCTTGCTCGGCATGAAGTGCAATCACTGATTCGTCCCAGATTGCCAGCGCATCGCTGGTCGTGATGGCCTGCCCGTTAACGGTCAGACTGCCCTTCACCACTTGGATCCATACGCGACGCTCGGCGGCAATTCGGTATTCACCGTCTTCGCCCTGCTTAAAGGCCCAGCGAGAAAGCTCCATATCCTGAAAGACTTTCAATGAACCTTCACGTGCGTCCGGTGACAGCACCAGTTGGCGTCCCTGAGGCGCGTCAAACATCCGCTGATCGTAGCGTGGCTCAAGCCCTTTAGTATCGGGAATTATCCAAATCTGATAAAGGTGCAGCGGCTGGTCCTTATTGCCATTGTATTCAGAGTGCTTCACGCCACTGCCGGCGCTCATAATCTGAAACTCCCCCGCCTGTATCTGCTCTTTATTGCCCATGCTGTCTTTGTGCTCAACCGTACCGGACAGAACATAGGTCAAAATTTCCATATCTTTATGCGGATGCGTACCAAAACCCTGACCCGCATCGATAACGTCTTCATTAATTACCCGCAGCGCGGAGAAGCCCATAAAGTTGGGGTCATAGTAGTCAGCGAAAGAGAAAGTGTGCCAGCTGTCCAGCCAACCGTGCGCCGCATGTCCGCGTTCTTGTGCTTTGCGTAGATAGATCATGTTCAACTCTCCTCAATGTTTTCTCTAGTCTAGTCAACGCCTGATAATAAGAAAGCGTAAAAACTTAACGCCAACAGTCAAAAAAATTGACTGATTACAGGTCATTAAAAGCAAAGGATTTGTTGCAGTATGAGAGGGAGGGGCAAATCGCAGGCAAAAAAAAGCCAGCACCCGGCTGGCTAAGTAATACTGGAAGCAATGTGAGCAATGTCGTGCCTCCCAGGGACCCGTTTGACTATGGTGAATAGCCATCCCCGGAACGCATGACAATAATAATCATTATCATTCGCACTTGTAAAGCATTTTTTTTCATCAACTATTAAATTGACTATTAGAAATAGACAGATAAATTAAGAGGTTATTATCCCACTACCGCATGGAGCCTTGTATGAGTCAGATTGAGATCCGCCACGTTGAGCCCGAGGATTACTCGCAGCTTCACCAGCTATTTAGCCATGAACAGGTTTACAGCGATACGCTACAGCTACCGCACCCTGCTTCGGCGCTATGGCAAAAACGTGCGGCGGATGATCAACCTGGCACCTATCGACTTGTAGCATGCTTTGGCGAGCGCGTGGTCGGGCAGATAACCCTGCACGTTCAGCCGCAGATGCGACGCCGCCATGTAGCAAACTTCGGCATGGCAGTACATCCGGAATTTCAGGGGCAAGGTATTGGCAGCCAGCTGCTGGCAGCGGTGCTTGATCTCAGCGATAACTGGCTTGGCATCAGCCGTGTGGAGCTGACCGTATTTGTCGATAACGCGGCGGCGCTGGCGCTGTACAAGAAGTTCGACTTTGTGATTGAAGGCACTTCGCAGGCGTTTGCATTGCGTAATGGCAAACTGATCGCCACCCATCACATGGGAAGAGTACGTCTTTGAATCATGCCCCTCCAGCCCTAGTGGCGGGAGGGTTTTAACGGCTATTTTGCCACCGCCAACCGTTTTTCTTTATGCACCAGCCGCAGTACTAATGCTCCGCTCAGACAAACTGCAAAAGCCGAGGCCAGATAAATTGACGACACGCCGGCGTGAATCATCAACATGCCCGCTAACGGGCCGGTAATGCCCAACGATAAGTCCATAAAAGCGGTATAGGTCGCCAACGCGCTACCCTGATTCTCCTGCGGCAACCTTTTCACCGCCACAACGCCCAGAGCAGGGAACACCAATGAGAACCCTGCACCGGTCAACATGGCACCCAGCAGCGCTATCGCTGGAATTGATGCTGCCCACACCAATAACAATCCCATGATTTCAAAAACAAAACACACCAACGCAACACGCTGCCCGCCAAAACGATTAATGCAGTTGGGAAACAGCAGCCGCATGCCAACAAACGCCGAGCTAAACAGGGTCAGAGCAAAGGCACCGCCGCCCCAGCCTTTGGCATCGTAAAACAGGGTAATAAAAGTGGCGATAACGCCAAATCCAGACGACGCGAGCCCCATTACCAATCCATAAGGCAACACTTTGCCAAGAACATGCCGAAAAGGGATAACGCTGCTGGCGGTATTTTTGCTCACGCCCGCTTTGCTCAGCGCCAGCAAAAATGCCGACAGGGCAATGGCGATAATGCACAGTGATAACAGAGCCAGGCCGCCGATATGAACAATCCACACGCCAAGCGGAGCGCCAATCGCCATTGCCCCGTAGGTCACGACCCCGCTCCAGGAAATGACTTTACCGATATGCAATGACCCCACGCGGCCAATTCCCCACAGCGTAGAGCCGGTGCCTGCAAAACTTTGCCCCACGCCGAGGATGAGTCTTCCGATGCACAGCAGCAGCAGGCTTAAAATGGGAGAGGCGTTTTGCCACACCGCCAGCAGATAAAACACGCCGCTCAACATGCATCCTGCCAGCCCAATCAGCACCACGCGCTTCGGTCCTAAAATATCCGCATAGCGACCGGCGTGCGGCCTGCTCAACAGCGTGGCAAAGTATTGAAGACTGATTGCCAGCCCCGCCCAGAAAGCGCTGAAGCCCAAATGGTCGTGAACGTAGCCGGGTAAAACCGCCATCGGTAGACCAATGGTTAAGTAATTTGCAAAGTTGAAGATCATCACGGCGAGGATCTGCAGGTTGATATTGGCCGAGGGCGTTGAAGTAGCTGCGGAAGACGACATTAGAGTAAGCAATCTCGTTAACTGTTATGACATTTGGCGGCAGTAAAACTGGCACCCCTTGCTGATGACTTTATTCGTAATAGATGACTTAATCAACGATTCTCAGGTCACTGATTTTCTCTTTTAATATCAGAACACTGTTTAGTTATAAACGCTTAGATTCCTGTTCAAAACGTCAAATAGACACCCCATTACATTCATTATATTAAATAATAAAAAGCCTTCAGTTAGCTTATCACCCATTTTGTTTTCTCTAACGAGAATAAAAAACAACAAACCTCATTTAATACCTTCCTATTATTTTAAATAATTACATTTAAAATTAACAAAACATTTTATTTTAATAATTTAAATAAGAATGGCGCGTTAGACAATAAACATCACAAATAAGGAAAATAGTTCAAATATAGTTTTTTATAAAGCCTGTTTGGCGGTAATCTACCCGAACTTAATGATACAAATCAATAAGATAAATTAAATTATTTAAAATAAAGGATGGTATATGATGATGCGCAAAACGTTGGTCATACTGATTTCCGCACTGGTGGCAACCTCAGCGGCAAATGCAGCAGAAATTTATAATAAGGATGCGAACAAATTAGACTTATACGGCAAAATGGTAGGATTAAATTATATTTCTAGTAATGCCGCTGAACACGGTGATAAATCCTATGCGCGTCTTGGCTTTAAAGGTGAAACAAAAATATCGAACCAGCTAAGCGGTTTTGGCCAGTGGGAATACAACATTAAAACCAATACCCCAGAAGCGAGCGGTAACACCAGTGCGACGCGTCTGGCGTTTGCTGGTCTGAAATTCGCCGACTTCGGCACCTTCGACTATGGCCGCAATTACGGCGTGCTGTATGACGTAGAAGCATTTACCGATTTAACCCCGGAGTTCGGTGGCGACAGTTGGTCGAGAAGCGATAACTTTATGACCGGCCGCGCAAATAACCTGGCCACTTTCCGCACCCATAATTTCTTTGGCGGCGTAGAAGGCCTTAATTTTGCCCTGCAGTATCAGGGTAAAAATGAGGAAAAGAAAGTAGTTAGCGCCAACGGCGACGGCTGGGGCGTTTCTTCAGTCTATGATATGGGCCACGACGTGAGCCTGGCAGCGGCCTATGCAAAATCGAACCGCACCATCACGCAGACGGCAGATAAGAATGGCAACAACGCCGATGCCTGGACCGCAGGGATTCGCTATGACAATAGTAAGCTGTATCTTGCCGCCATGCTGTCCGAAACACGGAACATGACGCATTACGGCGAAGATAAATTTGCCGACAAGACCCAAAACATTGAGCTCGTTGCGCAGTATCTGTTCGTCGGCGGAGTGGCAGAAGGCCTACGTCCATCCATCTCCTACTTGCAGTCAACCGGCAAGGGCCTGAATAACTTCAGAAATGCCGATAATACCGAAGTGTCTAAGCATGCGCTGGTCAAATATGTGGAAATTGGCACCAGTTACGCCTTCAACAAGAACATGTATACCTACATCGATTATAAAATTAATCTGTTGAAGAAGGACGAGTTTACTGCAGCAAATAAAATCAATACTGATGACGTGTTGGGATTGGGCCTGGTTTATCAGTTCTAATTAACTGAGGTCGGCTTCATTGACGCGTGCGATTTATCGAGTTCATGCCAAGTTTTTTCTACGGTGAGGGCTCGGTAAACCACGTTTCGCATTGATCAAGCGGATTAGTTAGTTAAGTCATGCAAAAGAAATAATCGATTCCATAGGAAGCGATTATTTCTCATTCATCTTATTCAGAAATCTCTGTGAGTCTCAGCTTTAATGAAGACTCCATTTTCTTAAACTCTAATGCATACTCATAAAAAATCTCGCCCGCTTGCGTCAAACTGAAAGGGCGCGTTCTGATAAGAAGCTTCTCCCCCATGTTCCTTTCTAGCGAACTTACGCGGATCGACAACGCCGAGGTAGTGATATTCAATATCTTGGCCGCTTTGTCAAAATTTCCATTATCAATAATAGCTAAAAACCCATTAATACTCTTAGGTTCTAAAATCATGTTAACTCCTTGTTAGTCTTAAAAGAGGTTGCAATATTCCATCAAGACTTTACCTAGTTTAATTGTTTGTAATACGACATAGAGGGATCATAAAAAGACATGCTATATCCTCAGTATAAGAAAAAGGGCTGTATTCGCTATAACATGGTGATCTCTATAAATTAATTTAACAATCCGATAACGATATTGCTCGCATAAGCAGTACTCAGGTGTGCACGTTGACATATATTTTTTAATAACAATACCAAAATTCGCTTAAAATCCTTAAAACGAATGGGTGAAACGAATTACATGAATTATTAATTGCCTTTAAATTAACTTATAAATAATATAATAAACTATTGATATGTAATGATTTAATTAATTAAATATAATAGGGGGAGTAGATTATGGTGATTGGAGTCGGGATAAAAAACCCTGAGCTAAATCAGTGTAACCCAGGGTCTATCTGCCCGGTTATAACCTGCTAGGTTGCTATTTTATCTATCTTTTGTTTTAGGCTATTTTCAAGTTCCCGCAACTGCAGAGCGTGATTATAGAGAAGATGGCCCGTTTTTGTCAGTACAAAGGGGCGTTTGCGAATCAGCAATTTTCCACCAATGAGTTTCTCCAATGTGCTAACTCTTATCGATAATGCAGAGGTGGTGATACCCAGTTTTTTCGCTGCTTTTTCAAAATTGCCATTTTCAACAATAGCGAGAAAACCATTTACTCCTTTCGGCTCAATAATCATAGATAATCCTTTACTGTAATTCCTTGGAAGAACACCTCACAAACATCATGAAATTATATGGATCGGCAATAAATGATAAATAAAAACAATAGATCCACAACAGCTATTCATTGTGAGCTAAATTGAATAGATAAGAAAACTAGCCGGTAGCATAGTTGATTCAAATAATACGACAACTATGCTGAACGCAATATATATAGTACAACAACAAACAGTAATATTTAATTTGAAGCCGCTAAATCGGACCCAATCCCAAAGCCGAACGTCCATTTCGGCCCCATTGTCACTAAGCAAAAGTAGAAAAAATCCGTTGCGACACATAGACAATAAGTCTACTGTGGACAATATTTCCACCAACGACGAGTTAGCCATGTCCGTGATAACTGAAACAACCGATTTACCCAGTTTTGCGCCTGGTACACGCCACCAATTGATTACCCATCGATTCAAAGGTGGAAAAAATTCACGCAGTGCCTACATTCAAGCTGGCGTTCATGCCGATGAACATCCGGGCCTGTTGGTGATTCAACATTTGCTGGAGCGGTTACAGGAACTTGATAGCGCGGGTCAAATGCTCGGCGAAGTGGTGATATGCCCCTTTGCTAATCCCGTGGGGCTGGGTCAAAACATCTTTGGCTATGTTACCGGCCGTTTTAATCTGGCCAATGGTGAAAACTTTAACCGCAACTTCCCGGACATTTCCCCCGCGGTCGAGGAGCTTATTGCCAAAAACAGTGACAGTGCGGCTCATTTTACCTCGTCCGAGGTGAAGAAAATCTTTGAGCAGATGCTGGCGTTGATTCCGGCCATTGATACCGTTACGACCAATAAGAAGCTGTTGCTGAAAGAGGCGTTTCGCCACGATATCGTGCTGGACTTACACTGCGATACCTCAGCGGCCCTGCATCTTTACTCCACCCTGCATCAGCAGGAGCGCGCGGTGCTTCTCGCCGGCTGTATGGGCATCGACACCGTGTTTCTTGAAGAACAGGCGGGCGGTCAGCCGTTTGACGAGGCTTTTGGCAAGCCGTGGAAGTTATTGACCCAGGCCGGACTGGCCAATCCGCAAGATTGCGGTTTTTCGACCAGCATAGAACTGCGTGGCCAGGCGGACGTTAATGACGAGGTCGCGCGCGCCGACGCTGAGGGTATTTTACAATTTCTGGCTCACGAAGGCCTGCTGACCCTGACGCCTCCGCTTGCTGAGTTAGCCAACGTTGAAGTTTACCCGCTGGAGGGAGCATCGCATTTGCAGGCCCCGGCGATGGGGCTGTTGGTATGGAAAAAGCAGCTCGGTCAATCGGTTAGCCTTGGTGAATTAATTGCCGAAATTGTACCGATTGACGCCGTACTCGGTACGCCAAGAGTCCCGGTGTTCAGCGACGTTGACGGAAAAATTATTGTGCAACCGCTGTTTAAACTGGTCAGAACCGGACAACGGGTTGCACTGCTGGCAGGAAAAACGCCGCTCACTCATCGTAAAACCGGCCAACTTTTACAACACTTTTAAACGGAAACTCGCCATGAGCACTCTCGACGATTCACTACAAAGCCTCGCTAACGCCATCGTGCGGGCGCACCAGTCGCTGCGTCCTCAGGTTGCGGTCACCGCCCTGACCCACAGCGCGCCACTTAGCGCGCAGACCGGCTGTGAAATATTTTTAAAATGCGAACATCTGCAACACACAGGGTCATTCAAGTTTCGAGGGGCCAGCAACAAAATTTTGGCGCTCACCGAAGAACAGCGTTCAAAAGGCGTGATTACTGCCTCATCAGGCAATCACGGTCAGGCATTAGCGCTCGCCGGGTTGCGCGCCGGGGTTCCGGTCACGGTTTATACCACCACCCACGCTTCCCCGCTGAAGTTGGAAGCCATCAGGGCTTTTGGTGCCAACGTTATCTCTATTGATACCGACCCACTCAGCGTCGAGCTGGAAGCAGCAAAACAGGCTCAGTTGCAGAACACATTGTTTGTATCGCCGTATAACGACCCCGATATTATCGCCGGCCAAGGCACGATTGGCGCGGAGCTGGTTGAGCAACTGCCCGACGTCGATGCCGTGTTTATTGCGGTGGGCGGCGGTGGCCTGATTTCTGGGGTTGGTGCCGCGCTGGCCCATTTGAAACCCGGCACTGAGGTAATCGGCTGCTGGCCTGAAAATGCACCTACCCTGCAGCGCTCGCTGCTGGCCGGTGAAATTATTGAAATGGAAGAAGAAGACACGCTGTCTGATGGTACTGCCGGCGGTATAGAGCCAGGCAGTATTACCTTTCCACTGTGCCAAAAAGTGGTCAATAAAACGGTGTTGGTCAGCGAGCAGGAAATTCGTGATGCGATGAAAATCGTGGCTCGCTATGAGCGCTGGATGATTGAAGGCGCCGCCGGCGTCGCGCTGGCCGGTGCAATTAAGCTCGCTGCAGACTATCAGGGCAAGAAAGTAGCCGTGATACTTTGCGGAAGAAACATTCTGCTGGAGAAATTTATTGGGGCAATCCAATGAAAATTTATAACCAGACGCAGATCATCGGCGCGATGGACATGAAAGTGGCTGCCAGTCGCATCGCCGAGGGCTTTATTGCCTATTCACAGGGCCGAGTTCAGGTTCCGCCCGTGCAAAATTTCATTTTTGAACCAGCCAACGGCGACTGCTGCATTAAATCGGCCTGGGTAGAAGGCAGCAAAACGTTTACCGTCAAAATATCGACCGGTTTCTATGATAATCCCGCTAAAGGATTGGCCAGTAATGATGGACTGATGCTGGTACTCTCGGCACAAACCGGCCAGCCGCTGGTGTTATTGCAAGATGAAAGCTGGCTAACCTGTATTCGCACCGCGCTGGCGGGAAGAATAGCGGCAGAGATACTGGCTCCCTCAGTCATTAGTGGTATCGGCATTATCGGCACCGGTGTGCAGGCGCGCATGCAGCTGGAACAGCTTATGCCGCTGACCGACTGCCGTCGGCTGATAGTCTGGGGCCGCAGCCAGGCAGCGCTCGACGATTACCGTCAGTTTGCCCAATCACTAGGCTTTGAAGTCACCCTCACTAAGGATTGTGAACAGGTTGCTCGCAATGCCAACCTGATTGTGACTACCACTCCGTCGCGCGAGGCTCTGTTACAAAGCGCCTGGATACAGCCTGGAACCCATATTACTGCGGTAGGTGCCGACGGTGGTGGCAAGCAGGAGCTTGATGCAAAACTTGTTGCCCGCGCCGACGTTATCGTCGTCGACTCGGTTTATCAGTGCAGTCAGTACGGTGAGGTTTCTCACGCATGCAAACAAGGGTTGCTGGCCAGTGAGCGTTTAATAGAGCTTGGAAAGCTGCTATATAGCCAGGCGAAAGGCCGTGAAAACGACCAGCAGATCACCCTGGCGGATTTAACCGGTGTGGCGGTTCAGGACGCCCAAATTTCCGCTTACGCCATGCAGGCCTGTCAGGAGGCATTTCCAGGCGTCTAAAAGATCCGTTAACTCAATGACTCTTCGCGCAGGGCCTTCACATATTTGTACACGGTGGCCCTGCCCATCGACAGGACGTTCGCCACATAGTCAAATGCGCTCCGCCCCTCAAAAGCCCGTTCGTGATAGAGCGCTTCAACCAGTTGGCGCTTGTCTTCACGGCGGAGACTGTTCAAGCCCAAACTATTTTTATTCAGCCAGGCGTGCATAAAGGTGTTAATACGCTCCTGCCAGTCGTCGCGAAAAAGCGCTTCCGGCTGCGGCATAATACGGCTTGATTGAAAAAATAGGTTTAGCGCATCACGTGCCTGCTCCAGCACCGAATAATTGAGGTTAATGCACAGCGCCATCACCGCCTGCCCCTGCTCGTCTCGCAAAATACTGGTGATTGAACGCAGGCGTTGCCCGTCCCAATTCAGTTTCTCATAGGGGCCGATGCTTTGAGCTGCAAACGAGTCACTGGGTAACTCATCTAGCGCAGAGTCATCGCCAATCTTACGTTTGGAGAGATTATTGGCGATGTAGACAACCTGCTGTGTTTTAAGGTCATGTAAAATCACCTCGGCGTGAGGAAAAAGAAGCGTCGCAATACTGTCAGCGATAACCTGATAATTCAAAGGCTGAAATGGGTTTGCGATGCTCATAATCACTCTCTATTTTTGGCTAGACCCGTTGATAATACAGTAATAAAGATTGCGCCAACATCTCTAACTGCACAAGCTGGGTGCATAAGTCTGCTACCGGCTTAATGTTAATTGTCATGCCGATAATAATTAAAGATCTTCAACACCGGTCTCTATTTCTTCAAACTCGTTTAGCAGCAAGCGGTAGGATTTTTCTTTGGCGCTCTCAATGCGTTGGTCAATTTGTTCTTTAGTCTTCTTTGAGTATTTAGTAGACAGAACTTCCATTTCCTTGTGGTTACCCGCCCCCACAAAAATATATCTATTGTGACTTCCCTTGAGAAAGCCGGCCCTTGCGTTGGATTTACCTCTATGCTTACCCTTGGTGCTTCGCGTGTTTTTGGGTTTGAGGACAATAGTATAAAAACGAGATTCTTTATTTTCTCGAGTATAGGGATGGAGATTTAATTCACTTGCTCTACTGTTGGAAAGGAACATTTGCATCCCCTCTTCAAGACCCCAATCTTTGTCGTAGTCTTTTTTTAAGCTTTGCCAGTCAGTTTCAATATAAAGGCTCAACTTTTCCTTATCTTTGATTGGCTTTCTCTCCACGTTGCTGGCCAATACTGATTCTGTTGCAGACATTGACTCTTCGGTAATGCTATTGCGTTGTGATCTTTTTTTATTTTTACCCTCGGAATCACTGGTGCTAGTTGTTGAATTACTGAGGTTTTCATCTTTAAATTGAGGTTCGTAGTAAACTGAAGACTGACTTTTCCCGAAAATGTCGTCCAGACGTTTTGATAACTTCTCTGCCTCAACAGTATTCTGTGTTTTTATTACATTTAGCATACCTTGCAAGGCGTTATCTTTCATGGGTGCTAAAGAAGAATGCACCCCATTATCGCGGAGTGTCTCACATTGTTTTAAAATAAAATCCATAAGTTCAATAAGCTCTAATGATTTTCCTTGCGTTAAGAAGTTTAATATAGAGCCGAACGATCTAACCAGTGTATGATTAATTGCGTTAGACTTTAATGCAAGTCCCTCACCTACAGCTAAAATGCATCGTTTAATGAATTCTGGAGAGGGTTTGTCCCCTATATCCTGATCAAACTTAAGCATGCTATGCTGCCTGGCGGGTTTGGCTTCGAAAAAGTTCTCTGGATTAAATAACCAATCAATATTTACGCTGTTAGGTATTGATTCCTGGAACGCCCCCTTAAATACCAGCCAGGTAATATCTTGCGCCAGAATAAATCTAATTAATTCTTTACGGTTCGGCCCCTCAGCGGGGTTTGATAAACTCGAAGATTGTATTTCCCTCTTAATATGCTCAATAAAAACGCCATACCCCGCGAGTTTAGGTGGAATATTGATAACTATATTCCCAAAAACTTTAAGCAGTTCATCCAGATTATTACGTCTTGCCATCATCTGATAAACCTCATGCATTAATTGGTTCCTAATGAACTCTACGCCATCGTTATTTTTCTTGGCGCATGACGTTTGAATAACTTTAGAGATAATGGACAGATAGAGGTGATCGTTAATATCCCCTTTTATTAACCTATCGTTAAGCAAGGTAAACGGTGCTTTCATCTCAATGAATTTATCGATTGAGGCAAAGTTACTCACAACATTTTCCAGCAACTTTTCAGCGTTTTTCAAACCACCGGAGTTGAATAAATTAATCTGTAGGGAAAGTATAGCCTCAAACAAACTCTTATTATTTTCGGCGGATTTCTTGTCTGTTTTTGAGTTTTCACGCCCTTCTACCAATAAGTGTTGCAAACGCACGTTAAGCTCGGAGACTTTTGATTTATTGATATTCACATCAAAACTTTCATTAGCCTTAATAATATCAGCAATAAAATTCACTTTGTTTTTATTGGCGGCATAATCTATCAGCATGCGGGAAAAAATTGCATCGCATTCTTTGTGAGTAAAAATATACTCTTCAATATAGCGGCATTTCCCTATCCAGTTGTTAGCTTTTTGCATTGATAAAAACACAGGCGACTTATCTTTAGACTCTGGCCCCGTTAAATATTTCACCTTGTCATCAATGCGTCCAAGGCCATTGCCTATTATCAAGCATTTATTCTCACCTATCGATGTTAATTTCACATCATTATATATATTCCAATATTCTAAAAGTAAATCCAGCGCCTCTTTATCATTCGCTCTATAGATAGAAGGAATAAGCGATTTAGCCATCACCCCCGACACCATAAGCAAGGCTAACGCCTGAGTACTGCTGTCTCTTTGCACGTGTTTTTGGAAAAATCTCTTAAAAATTGCTCTACCGTTTTCAGATGAAATACGCGAGTTGGCAAAAATAATAAGATAAAGCGTCGCCAGTGCTGCATTACCGTCGCGTCCGTGTTCATCAATTATTGTCTCAAATTTACTGACAACATCAACAGCCCAATTACGTGGGTATTGAAAGGCCCCCATCATTGCAAATAATAATACTTTATCTTTTATGGATATATTTTGAGGGAATTGTATTATCGGGCATATCGATCTATCAAGTAAATAGTCTCTAATTCTGGGATAAGCTTGAGTTTTAAAACGCTGGCCGGGATAGGTAAACATGGGTAAAAGAGGTTCCAAAACATCCACATGGTATTTCATGCTCCGATTTGAATTATTCAACGCAGTCGTTACACGATTACAAGCAATGATAAGTATAGTATGCAAATCCAACTGTGCATTGCTCTGACCGTCTATTTCTTTATACATGTTTTTAGCCACTATCATAAAAAGGGGATAGGCACTTATGTTTATTTTTTGGAAATGATCAGTAACCTGTATAATAAATGACTTCAATGCGTTATCTTCACTATCTTTATAAAGGATGAAAATAGTTGCTAAAAAGCACGCTAAATCGTCAATGCTATCCTCACTGTCTTTTATGGCGTGCAATAGCTTCGTTGCAATAATCTTAAACCAGGCAACCGGCGGATTTCCTATTCTTTGTAACACAGGGCTAATTAAAGAAGTGGTCCTGGCTGGAGATTCTTTTATTTTTTCAGCCAAAAGTCTAAAAAACTCACTTCTTATAACCGTTTTTCCACAAAGTTTAGTTGATAACTTTTGGAAGATATTACTACAATACAATAAGTCATCTTTTCTCGTAGTTTTATCCTTCAAATAGAGAAGATTCAAAAATTTACTGGCCTCGGCGCTAAAATCCTCCATTGTTGACATGATAACCTGATACATTTCCCGCTCATTCTGCACGGCATACAGATCTCGCGGTATAAATTTTAACGCTGCCACATTAGATTTATCGGTGTTCAGCATCGTGAGCGTTTTCATTGCCGTTTTTCTTGCCTCTATTTTTTCGTCGCGACTCTCAAAGTAAAGCACTAAACCGTCAGATATGGACTTGGGATCTGAATTTATTAGGTATGAAAGTCTCCCCTGTAAATGAACTCTGGTAATTTTATTATTTTTATCCACATAAAAAATGGGTACTGAAATAGCACATGAGAGCATCCGATAAAAATCAACAGCGCCAAGAGCTTTAATATTCTTTAAATGAATAGCGGTCAGCTCACCTGTTTTATTAGACGGTAATACTTGCGCCTGGCAGGCCGCAATAGCGGGTCGTGAAAGCGTGGACTGGGCAGACGTTAAAGGGGGACGGCTCGTCGAGGCTACTGCAGGAGTGAGAGGTGTCGCCTGAGGCAAACTCTCCCGACCCGTATTTTCTTTGCGGCGGGCCATATATACCTCATTATTTTTAAATTCCTGACTTATTTGCGCAACGTCGAGCTTCAAAGAGCTCTCTAATGTCGGTCTGAGCATCACTGCGTTCGCGGACTTGAGGGCATCATTGACCTGAGTCGACGTGATTTTATTTTTTAACCGGTCGGCCTGATGATGAGAAGCGGCTCCCAGTGTCGGCGCAACGGAAGAGGAATGCTGGCTGAGCTCGGTGTGCCGAGTAGGAGGCTGGTTGAGTTGTCGACTTACCTGCTCAATAAGTAAAGCCTGAAGATTTGAAGAGGAGGCAAATTGCGGGAATTTCTCAAAATCGTGTTGAACAACGCCGATTATCTTTCGGTTTTTCTCCTGCGAAACAGTGACTTTCCTTAATACATGACCATCAACCTTCGGTGCATTTTTATAAGGAATGGCCTGTGATAATGTCTCTATCCGCATGTTTAAAAAACCACGTCTTTTTGTTATTTCAGCAGCGAGGGCATATTCACTGTGCTTAACTGCGTTAATGACATCCTTTCGCGATAAATGCACGGCATAGCGTGACAAGTCGACTATTTTTTCGTCACAAGTGACGTGGTGATTCACCGCTCCGCCCTCATTCATTCCCACTGCCCTGATATTTTTCTCACCACTTTCTTCAACAATGATGGCCACTTTCTGATTGCGCCACTCATCCTCTGTGACTATCTCAGCCAGTAATACTTCTTTATGCCATTGATTTTCTAGTGCTTCACTGTCTTTCAACCCTCTGTACTGCGCATCCTGCGCCGCCGAATAGGCTCTTGCCTGAGTATCTTGATACGCCTTCTGCGCACTATTTATTTCATAAAAATACTGATTTATTCGATGAATATTTTCTAATACACACTCCTCGGTATTCCTGCGATTACACCTTGTCACGCTTTTTTCAAGCATGTTTTGTAGTGTATTAAAATCCCTGTTTACTTCCTCCATTTGCGCCGTTGATCGTAACGCCTTAATGGTTTCTCGCAGCTCAGCATTGAAACGGCACTCTTTTAAAACATTTTCAATTAGCGACAATTTGTCGGGCGTAGAAAACGCCTGCACAGCCTTAAAATATTGCTCTGAGAGGGAAAAATGAGGGTTTAGCAATAGTCGCAATAAGTGCCTGACCTTAACGCAGCGGTCAACCTGCTGGTCGAGATTTCGCTGTGCTAGCTCAACATTTTCTATCAAAGAGAGACGCTCTAGCATGGGTCGCAAACGCGCTTTGTCCCGTGCAGTACAGGCCTGGTTCCTTATTTCATGCAATTCGATAATTAAAGTCTTGTCTGCCTCGGGGACGGATAGCAGTACACGGGCCGTTTCATCAAGCACCTTTGAAACGTTTTTTGAGTGGGAATACAGCGAGCTTTGCTCAGAGGACAATAGTGCGGCTTTGGTCATTAAGTTAACCTGCCCAAGCAGCGAGTCCAATCGAGTGTTTAAGCTTTTAAAGAATTTTTCAGCCGCGATGCGACTACGCTCGACTTTGCATTTTAAAGAGAAAATCTTCTCTTTAATCTCTCTACTCAGTAATGCACCGTCGAACTTCTCATAGCCGCTAAGCGCATCGCTGATACTCCTAACGTATTTACTCAACGCCTCTACATATTCTACATTTTGACCGATACGGATATTCCTAACATCCTCTTCTGTACAGTCTATGTGCTCACGCTGAGAGAGAAACTCAGCACACGCAGCGGAGGTTGAGAAAGGTGTTGGTGTTAATGGCAAAAAGGAGGGGCAATCAGGCAAAGAGGGGGGAGGTGAAGGGTTAATACGTTCTGGACTTGCCTCTCGACTAAAAATTCCGCCCCCTCCGGGAGATAAAGAGCGCATTTCAAGCTTACCGCCGGAGGTAACCGCCCGAAGTGAAGAAATAACGCTATCGCACCTTGTTTCCTGCACTCTCACGACATCGTTGCGTGGGCTTGTATTGGGAATACTCTCGTTTACATTCATGATATTTCTCCGGCGTATGTTAGCTCATTGTCTTATTGAACCAACTTAAGCTTCTCGCAGTTATCGCTCTCTTCGGCGACCGGAAATAAAAAACGACCTCCTGTTTAGGAAGCCGTTAAGTTCTAGAACTGATTTGAATCAGAAAACGCGGTCAGAAGGCAAAACACGAGCAGCCGAGCGCCCCCCAAAATGCATTGTTATCGGAAACCGGCACGTCGGAGCGCCGCGAAATATCATGCTGATGCACGTGAACGCCGCACGGGCCGCTGCACTGGTGAACCTGAGCGTGTACACCAACTCGGGCAGCATCCTGCGGTGGTGCCGAGCGATAGTGTCCGGGAACCTTAACCACCGGCGACCAGTCCGGCAATACCGGAATTGAAGGCGGCGCAAGGGGAGAGAAGCTCCCCGCCGCATAGACGATATTACCGTCTACCACGGTCAGCACCGATTCGATGCCTTTAATCTCTTCCTCACGCACGCTGAAATAATCTTTAGACAGAATCACCAAATCAGCGAGTTGCCCCACTTTTATCTGCCCTTTCTTGCCTTGTTCGGTCGAGAACCACGCGCTGCCCTGCGTCCACAACATCAGCGCCGTTTCACGATCTAGTCGGGCACTGTCGTCATACATTGCCATACCCCCGACGGTGCAGCCCGAAACCAGCCAGTAGAGCGCAGTCCACGGATTGTAGCTGGCAACGCGGGTCGCGTCGGTTCCCAAACCAACCGGCAGCTCGGCATTGAGCATTTTTGCCACCGGTGGCGTATGCCTGGTCGCCTCTTTTCCGTAACGTTCGGCAAAATATTCCCCCTGAAATGCCATTCGGTGCTGCACTGCAATGCCTCCGCCCAGCGCTTTTACGCGGTCAATATTGGCTTCGGTAATGGTTTCGGCGTGGTCAAAGAACCAGTGCAGGCCGTTAAAAGGAATATCGCTGTTTACTTTCTCAAACACATCAAGCATGCGACTTATGGATTCGTTATAAGTCGCGTGTAGGCGGAACGGCCAGCGGTGTTCAACCAAATGACGCACCACGCGCTCTAGCTCGTCTTCCATGCCCGGCGCCAAATCCGGACGCGGCTCGAGAAAATCTTCAAAATCGGCGGCTGAAAATACCAGCATTTCTCCAGCACCGTTGTGGCGATAAAAGTCAGTACCCTGCCCCGGTTTGAGCATATCGGTCCAGCGCTCAAAGTCTTCCACCTCGCTGCCCGGGCGTTGGGTAAACAGGTTGTAGGCTATGCGCAGCGTAAGCTGTTTCTTCTCATGCAGCTCAGAGATAACCTGGTAATCTTCCGGGTAGTTTTGAAAACCACCTCCGGCGTCAATGGCGCTGGTCAGGCCGAGGCGGTTAAGCTCGCGCATAAACTGTCGCGTCGAGTTAACCTGCTGTTCCAGAGGAAGTTTCGGACCTTTAGCCAACGTGGCGTAGAGGATCATAGCGTTGGGCCGGGCAATCAGCATTCCGGTTGGGTTACCGTTGCCGTCGCGCTGGATTTCGCCACCGGGAGGATTCGGCGTATCGCGGGTGTAACCCACGACCTTAAGTGCTGCCCGATTGAGCAATGCGCGGTCGTAGAGATGAAGAATAAAGACCGGCGTGTCGGGCGCGGCGGCGTTGATTTCATCAAGAGTCGGCATCCGCCGTTCGGCAAACTGAAACTCGGTCCAGCCACCAACAACCCGCACCCACTGAGGCGAAGGTGTTCTTAGCGCCTGCTCTTTAAGCATTCTTAACGCATCGGCCAGCGAAGGCACACCTTCCCAACGCAGCTCGAGATTGTAGTTGAGGCCGCCGCGGATCAGGTGCAAGTGTGAATCATTCAGGCCAGGAATACCGGTACTGCCCTTTAGATCAACCGTTTGAGTTTCTGGACCGGCATAACGCATCACTTCAGCCACCGTGCCGACCGCCAAAAATTTTCCGTCTTTAATCGCCACGGCGTCAGCCCGCGGTGCCTCTCGGTCAACGGTGTGAAACTTGCCGTTGGTTAAAATAAGGGAAGCATTGTTATTCATCATGTGTCTCCAGACCCTATTGCCCTTTCGGGATCAGCCAGTTTCTCAGCAATCGCGTAACCTGCGGCATCCATAAGAACACCACCAAGGCAACCACACTGGCATCGTTTAGCAGATGCCCCCATAGCGTTCCCTTCGCTGCGGGCAGCAACAGGCCCCAGAACCACGGAACAAAATTTGTTGAGGGAAAGATCACTCCCAGCGTCACCAAAAACTGTTTCCATTTCGCCGGCGATCGCCCTTTTTTGATCTCTGGCGTAAACCAGAATGCAGCACCCGGCCGAATTTCAATGTGATCGCCATGATCCTCTCGATCTCCGTGATCGAGCAGCCCGCTGGCCTTTTCAACCAGCGCTTTGCGATTTGGCGAATTTATCCATTCATACAGCCGGTCCAGACTTTCGAAACGCACCAGAATGGTATAGGACGTGCCACCCTCTTCAGGACGAATAACACTGACCCCAAGATGCCCAGCAAAGCTTGCCGCCACCGGCATTATTTCTTCTAACCAAGCTTCATATTCCGGCTTCTTTCCGGGCAGGAGTGGGTGAGTAATGACCAGCGTGACGTGATTCTTTTGAGCCGAATAGTCCACGTTATTTTCCCTTAAAGGACGGGGCCGAAACCCTGATGTTGTTGTTTAAACAATAGGCAAATCCTTGGGTTACTGATAGCGTAAAGATTTTACGGAGTTGTTAAATTTTTTTGGGGAACAAGCAAATGAAATTAAGCCTTGAAGCACTGCTGATACTTGATGCGTTGGAGCGTCACGGTTCTTTTGCAGCAGCAGCGGCAACGTTATTCAAAACGCCTTCGGCCCTGAGTTACACCGTTCAGAAAATGGAAAGCGATTTAAACATCAAGCTGCTCGACCGTTCAGGGCATCGCGCCACGTTCACCAGCACCGGAAAATTGATGCTTAATAAAGGGCGAGTCTTGCTCCAGGCAGTCAGCGAACTCGAGCAGGAAGCGCAATACGTGGAAAGCGGCTGGGAGAGCAAGCTGACGCTGGCGCTTGATGCGTCGGTTCCCCTGTCGATTTTGAATCCTTTAATCGAAAAATTTTATGAGCAGCACCAGCATACTCAGCTGAATTTCACCCACGAAGTCTTGGCTGGAACCTGGGAAGCACTGCTTTATCATCGCGCCGACATTATTATTGGCGCAGTGCGCGAGCCGGTTACCCGAGGCGGCATTGGCTGTGTACCGCTTGGCTGGCTGGAGTATGTGTTTGCCATTTCGCCCACACATCCTTTGGCGGAAGTGGAAGAGCCGCTGGTGAGAGAAAAGGTGCGCCAGCACCGCGCCGTGGTCATTCAGGACTCATCAAAGCATAGCACTGGCGCCGATCTACGCATTCTCGATCGTCAGAAAATCCTCACCGTGCATGACTTTAAAAGTAAAATGGATGCGCAAATAGCAGCGCTGGGCTGTGGCTATCTGCCGCGATATTTGGCCCAACCTTATTTGCAATCGGGCGAACTGGTCGAAAAAGTGCTGGATGCCGACTGCCATCAGGACATGGCCTATCTGGCATGGAATGAAAACGCCAGCGGTAACGCGGCCAAATGGTGGATTGAACATCTCAAGGAATTCGACGGTTTCGCCAATCTTTACTCACGCCTCTAATCATTGGCACGACGTGGCTGGCACAGAATTCCCAATACCGTCACTGCACTGAAATAAAATCGTCATTGTTATGTCCTATGGTCGAGATAACTCAACCGGAGGACATTCTATGTTCAGCATGGACAACGTACTTCAGGACCTTGCGCCGCAGCGTAAAACGCCTTCTTGGCAGCTTAATTTGTTGAAACAGCTGTTTCGGGAAAAGGAGTTTCAGCAACTGGCTGAAACAAATCGTCATCTTAAGGGCGTGGATATGGTCGAGCAGATCCTCGACTACTTCCACATTCGCTGTGAACTCTCCGCCCGCTGTCTTGAACAAATTCCCAGCTATGGTCCGGTAGTGATCGTGGCGAATCACCCGATAGGCACGATTGAAGGGCTCGCGCTGCTCAGCGCGGTAGCTTCAGTGCGCAGCGACGCGAAAGTGGTGGCTAACCGCCTACTCTCGCAGGTGGAATCGTTGAACAGCCTGATGATCCCGGTCGACAATATGAGCAATCGTACTGGCCGTGCGCAGGTGATGATGATGCAAGAGCACCTTGAAAATCAGGGCGTGCTTATCGTGTTCCCCGCCGGTGAAGTCTCACGCGTCACATCAAAAGGCGTTCGCGATGGACGCTGGCACACCGGTTTTGTGCGACTGGCGGCTAAAACGCGTGCCGCAATTGTGCCGGTGCACATTAGCGGCAGCAACAGCGCGCTGTTTTACTTAAGCTCGATGATTTATAAACCGATTGCCACCCTGCTGCTGGTTAACGAAATGTTTGGCCATCGTGGCAGTACGCTCAAAATGCAGATTGGCGCTCGCATCCCTTACGACAGCTGGCACGACGGACATTCCCGGGCTAAAGATTTGGCTGCGCGCTTTCGTAAACACGTGTATCGACTGGGGCAGGGAAAGCCCGGGCTGTTTCGCACCGAATCGGCTATCGCCCGCGCCGAGGACCGAGCCGTGCTCAAGCATGCGCTTGAAGCCAGCGAAGTTTTGGGAAAAACCCCCGACGGCAAGTTGATTTATCTTTATCGCCGCCGCGGCGAAGACTACGTACCCATTCTTCGCGAGCTGGGACGCCTGCGTGAAATTGCCTTCCGTGCAGTGGGTGAAGGCAGCGGCCGACGTCGTGACCTCGACAGCTTTGATGACGACTATTATCACCTGGTACTTTGGGATCCCCAGGCGCTGGAAATAGTTGGTGCTTACCGTTTTATTCCCACCGCTGAACAGCTTGAAAAAGGGGGCATCAGCACTATTTACAGTCAAAGCCTGTTTAACTACGGTCATCAGATGGACCCGATTCTGGCGCAGGGTATTGAGCTGGGCCGCAGCTTTATTCAACCCGCCTACTGGGGGAAACGCGGGCTGGACTACCTGTGGCTCGGCATTGGTGCCTATCTGGCCAAGTACCCGCAGTACCGCTATCTGTTTGGCCCAGTGTCAATTTCAGGCGGTTTACCCGTGGTTGCCCGGGACCTACTGATTGCGTTCTATCGCCTCTATTTTGCTCCGTCCCTACCGCTGGCAACGTCGCGCCAACCCTATCCTGCGTCTTTGCCGGAGGTATTGGCACAGTTTAGCGGCGACAATTATCAGCAGGATTTACAGTGTCTGAAACGGCTGCTGGCGAATTTAGGCTGCAGTATTCCGCCACTTTATAAACAATATTCAGAACTTTGCGAAAGCGGTGGCGTACAGTTCATCGATTTCGGCTGCGATCCGGCTTTTAATCACTGTATCGACGGATTGGTGCTGGTTGATTTGTCGGTGCTCAAACCGTCCAAATACGAACGTTATATCGCGGTGCACCACCCACAGCCTCAAGCTGAGGAAGTGGGCAGGGTATTGAGCTAACACATTTCTTTATCACTTTGGCTGCGTTAACGGCGTGGCCAAAGTTCTTTTCATCAACGTTTTTCCGTAAACAACCGTCAGTATCGCCGGTACGCTAAAGGCGACGGCGATAGCGATAACTTCGAAAATCATTTTTGATTCAGGTCCGCTAAACAAACCTAATTCAAAGACATTAAGCACCGGCAGGAAGCTGTATGTTTTAACCCGCAGCAGCCCTGTAATCGCCCCGCCCAAAGACGCCCCGATACAGCCAAAGATAAACAGCATGCGATACTTGAGCGTAACCCCATAAAGCGCAGGCTCGGTTATTCCGAAAAAGGCGGAGATTGAGGCAGATATAGCGATTTGTTTATCTTTCGCATTTCGTGCAATAAATATTGCCCCAAATACCGCGCCAAACTGCCCCATGACCGCCGACATAAACATGGCCATGATTGTGTCGTAGCCATGAACCTGGATATTAACCAACGCTAGGGGAATAATGCCCCAGTGAACGCCGAAGACCACAAACAGTTGACCAATCCCCGCCAGCAGTGCACCAGAGAGTACCGGACTCAGTTCATATAACCAGATATAAGCATTGGCGATACCAATACCTATATAGTCCGCCACGGGTCCGATAAAGGTAAACACCATAAAACCAGTGATAATCAGCGACAGACACGGCACAAAAACCAGTGCAGCCACTTCCGGGATCACTTTCTTCAAATAGCGCTCGACGTAGCTTAAAAACAGTACGGCAAAGATCGCCGGGATCACCGCACCGCCGTAAATTTTAAGGCTGAGCGTCAGTCCGAATAGACTCATGGTGTTCGGCATTGAAGGGTCTGTCAGCGGAAATACCATCGCGGCAGTCAGCGCAAGGGCAATATATCGATTAGTCTTGAACTTTTCTGCCGCAGTAATGGCAATAAATAAGGGCAAAAAGGTGAAGACGCCGCTCGCTAACATATTAAATACGGTGAAAATATAGGTATCTGTCGCCACCCAGTGCATGGTTTGCAACAACACAACAATGCCTTTGACGACCCCAACGCCCGCCAGCACCCCAATATAGGGTGTGAAAATAGCCGAGATATTCGATAGGAATCGATTAAACAGCGACATTTTTTCTGTTGACGAAGAGGATGGGTCTGTCAACGCGGCAGGATTTTGCTGTGCAATAATTGCGGTAAAAACCTTTTCGACCTGAGGGCCAATAACAATTTGAAATTGACTAGAGGTGTTAACAATTTTAATAACACCTGATAATTCGCTGAGAATGAGTTCGTCAACAACGGTCAGATTTTTAAGGGTAAAACGCAGTCTCGTCGCACAGTGAGTGACATGCTCTATATTTGAATAACCACCAATATGTTTAATGATATCACTGGCTAATACCTGAAAGTTTATCGCCATGTTACTTCCTTACTTTTAAGGATTATTTAATTAAAGTCACCTGGTCTCGTTTTACTTTTTACTGAAACACCAAAGTCAGTATAAATACGCGTCGGCAAATCATTTCCTTTCGCCTCGGCAATATGATGTGACAAAATCTGGAATGGAATAACCATCACCAACGGCGCAATATATTCATTCACATCAATGTTGATGGCCAGCGTTCTAGGATCGTCGCTCTTTCCCAGTTTTACCGTATAGATAAAAGGCGTACATTTTTTTTCATATTCTCTTAGCAGCACCAAGCGCTCTTGCCCTGTGCTTTCGGTCTCAAGAAAGAAAATTCGGTGCTGCGGATTAACTTCAAAATATGGCCCATGCATAAAGGTTTCTAACTCAACGCCTTGTGATGGCGCACGCACCGTTTCAGCAAATTTTGTTTCCATCTCTTTGCAAACACCCACTGCCGGGCCATAGCCAATGGAGGTGAAACGCTGTCCTGTATTAAGTTCCTGCTGCCATGCCAGATAGAAAGCTTCAGTGTGGTCAATCAGCGCAGGAATGGCGTTAATCGCACGTGCAAACATCGCCAACTCTGCGGCTTCTTGCTCAGGGGTGATAAAACCATCGGCGCTAGCACTGCGTAAACCCAACAGCATTAAGGTTAAAATTGTCGCCACATAGCCTTTGGTCACGTAGCCTACGCGCTCTTCGCCAATGCGAATATCGACGGCGATATCCACCGTATTTGCCAACTCGCTGTCCATTTTACTGGTTAAGCCTAGCGTCGTTGCTATAGCAGATTTTTTTAAATTCTTAATTGCATTGATTGTCGACGTACTTTCTCCGCTTTGAGAAACGCCAATGATTAAATCAATCATTGGGTTATGTTTTTCAAAAAACTGATAGTGAAAAGGTTCCTCAATGCTGACGCGTGCCTGACAGATGTTTTCAATATAATATTTCGCGCTCTTAGCCGCATTGAAACTTGAACCCGTGGCAAGAATAAGCCACGTTTTTTTGTCTTTTATGACGGGCAGTGAATTTGGATAACTGGCCAAAATATTAGCCAATACTTCTTGCTCTTCATTAATATACGTCATCATGGTGGGTTTCATTATTTTCTCCTAATTTTGAAATTCCATTCACGTCCCCGTCAAACCTGAAAACGTTTTCAGGTTTGATAGTATGCAGCTACGTGGAGAAGATCAATGCGATCGTTGAGTAAATAATGGAAGTGTGAGCAAGTTGGCAAAATAAGGCCGAAGGGCGTAGGACGAGTTGTATCTTAATATTTAATAATAATTAACTTAACGGTCTTAAAATATAAACTAGCAAGATTCCCCTTCGAGAAATATAGGGTGGATGTCTATTAGTTCATTGTTGTGTGTAGATGACTGCATTAACGCGATCATCGTCGCCATCACTGCCTGACCTAACCGATTGTTTTGATGGTCCGCTGTGGTGATCCTGGGAATGAAATACTCACTGCCGGGAAAATACTCGCAGCTGGCTACGGCAATGTTATCTTCCGGCACCGAGATACGGTTATCTTTCAAAGCGCGGATCACGCCCATAGCAACCCGGTCATTAATCGCCAAAATTGCATCCGGCATCGCCGCATCCTGACCTAAAAGATGCTCAATGGCCGCATAGCCATGCTCGATATAGAAGTCATTGAGAATAACAAACTCGGGATGAATCGGCAGGCGAGCCTCGTGCAGTTGCGCATAAAAAGCGGCCACGCGTTCTTGAGTCACATAAACTTTTTCCGAGCCACCTATGAACGCAATATTTTTATAGCCTCTGTCAATCAGTCGCTGCGTCACCATACGCACGCAGTGGGTTTGATCGCGCTTTATACACGAATAGGCCAATTGAGGAATCTCTCTGCCGACGACGACGGTAGGGATCTGTTCAGTCAGTTTTTTCAACGCCGAAAGATAATCTGCTGGAATATCAACATAGTCGATATCCCCTCCTAGAATAATTGCCCCATCTAATTGACTGTTCATGATTGAATTAAAGATAGTCACATCAATGTTTGGCTGGGAGGAATCTGGCATATTTTGCGCTGACTGGGTGTCAAAGAGGATAACTTTATAACCGTTTTTTAAACATGCCTGCTCAATTTGCGCGACTAAAGTGACAAAATAAGGACTGGTGATATCAGAAACCACCACCGCCAACGTGTCACTTTTTTTAGAGATCATGCCACGGGCCACCAGATTAGGGCTAAACCCATACTCAGCGATCACCTTCTGTACTTTGGATTTGGTTTTATCAGAAACCCAGCTGTTGTTGTTTAATACGCGTGAAACAGTGGTGATCGATACCCCTGCAATCTCTGCAATATCCTTAATTGTGATATTTTTCTTCATTATTTTCCCTTAATGACGCTTGATGACCCTTTCGATGCGCAAAGTCATCGGTCAACTATCCTGTTGCCCCACGGCGATAAAGTTACTGGAATCACTGCGCGTATCACGACTCGACGGATGGGTGATTGACAGTATAAAGAGGAACACTACATTAAGAAAAGAAAGACATTTTGCAGGCTCAAGATCGGTTATGCTCGTAGCGAGTGTACATAAATGTCTCTCAGTTCATTGGCGTATGGGGTTCCCATGCATTGTTCGCCTGTTTTACGCTGGAATTTCAATGAAAGTGACTATCCTGGTTGTCTGTCTTTTCCTGCTCAGCGGCTGTGGCGCCGGTGCCGCTGAATCGATATTTAGAATTATCCCGAACAGTAACAACGTTTGCCCGCACGGTAACGACGTTTTCACCAACCAATGTCACGGTTAAACGTTAAACGGTGCGTCGCCCGCCAGTACGCTGTCGATGATTTTCAACACGCCTTCTTCATTATTGGAAACGGTTGAATAACTCGCTGCGGCTTTGGCAGCGGGCATCCCATTGGCCATAGCGAAACCATATCCTGCCTGTTTCAGCATTTCTACGTCGTTACCGCCGTCGCCGAAGGTGACAACCTCACTGTCGTCAATGCCCCAAATTTCTTGCAGCATTCGGAGCCCATTGGCTTTGTGGCGGCCTGGAATGATCAGGTCAGCCGAACCGTGTCCGCTGGAGACTGGCGTGATGATGTGACCCAGCGCCTTATCGAGCGAGGTCATAAAGTTTGCCAGATGTTCATCGTCAATGTTGGTCGCAAACTTGAAAATAGTGTCGTCAATTTCTTGATAACTCTCTACTTTCTTCAATCTATGGTAGTAATTCTGCATCTTTTGATAAAACGCATCCGGCTGCGATGCCAGAATATAGGCACTGTCTTTGCCGCAGACTACCGTGTTCAGACCCGGCGTATTGTCAATAAACTCAAGAATCTTTGCTACCGACTCGGCGCTGAGTGAAGCAACGGACAGATCTTGACCTTCCTTAACGATATAGCCACCGTTTTCCGCCACAAAGGCGATTTCAGAGGCTATTTCAGGGAAGAAAGACTTCAGCTGGTAGTACTGGTTTCCACTGGCTACGACAAACTTGATGCCGCGCTGCTTGAGCTGCTGATACTGAGAAAGGAATTTTGCCTTGTTGTATTCTTTTTGGTCATCCAGAAATGTGCCATCCATATCTACAGCGATTAATTTCACTGATGCTAACTTTTTACCCGACATAAGCCCTCTCGCTACGTTCAAAATATAACCACCATCATAAAAGCTATCTGTGAAAGATTAAAGAAAAAGACCAGCAACGCGAGGTCACTGGCCTTAATTATTCTTAAAAAAACCTGATTTTTAGACCGCGCTCCCTTAAAAACCGTAGCGGATGGCGTCTTTACTTTTTTGCATCAGGCCGTCAATTTTATTTGAGTAAAGCTCCAGTCCATTGCCGTCTCCCGCATGTGAGCACTCACGACGTTTGGCGTTATAGGCCTTCATCAGCTGTGCCTGAGCAAAGCCGGGCTTACCGTAACATTCCATGCTCTTTTCCCAGCAGGCAATGGCGGTATCAACATCTTTCTGTTCTGCATAGTTTTTACCCAATTCATTCAGCGCTTTTGCGCAGTCGGCCGGTGCCAGGTTTTGTGCCAGAATGGCGTCGATTTCAGGGGTCATATCAGCCTCCGTTTAACCTAGTGAAAGAAGTTGAGAATGTGACCAAATACCAGCCCGACGCTGATAACGTCCGAGTCGCTGAAGGTCACGTTAGAAAAACCGAATTTACCGAGCAGCGGCAGCAGCAGTGCCGGCAGCAGAGTGATAAACAGTCCGTGGAAGATGCCACCAATAATGGCCCCTCGGCGTCCGCCAACGGCGTTACCAAAGATGCCTGCAGTGCCACCGGCGAAGAAGTTGGTCAACATGCCGGGCAAAATCATCGCTAACCCAATGCTTGGGAACAAGAACATGCCGATGATTGAACCAATGGTGGTCGAGATAAAGCCGATGATGACCGCGTTGGGCGCATAAGGGAAAAGCACCGGGCAGTCGAGGGCGGGGATCGCATTAGGCACGATGCGCAGGGCAATACCGCGAAATGCGGGCACGATTTCGGCCAACAACAGGCGTACACCGGCCAAAAGCACATAAACACCGACCACAAACTGAATCGACTGCAGGAAAGCATAAACCAGATAGTTAACGCTGTTGGCGAACGGTGCAATTACCTCTGGGCCAGCAACGGCGGCCGGGATCAGATAAATAGGGATCATCACTACCATCATCGACAGGTAGGTATCCTGCAGGAACGACAGCGCCTGCGGCAGTTCAAGATCTTCAGTGCTTTTACTCACGTCGCCGGTCAATTTTGCCACACCGGCTTGAATGATGTAGCCAATGGTGCAGAAGTGGCCAAGCGCGAAATCGTCCGAGCCGGTAATTTTACGCACAATCGGCTGTGCCAGTACCGGCATGCCCACCGCCATAACACCGGCAATCACGCCGCCAATCAGGATCAGTTCAGTGCCGCGCAGGCCGCCCATATACCCAATAACCGAACAGACAGTCGCCATCCATAATGATGCCTGGCCCGTCAGGAAAATATATTTATAGCGGGTAAAACGTGCGATAAGGATATTAACAATAAATGCCAATACCATAATCAGTGCGGTTTCTCGACCCAGCGTTTGCTGGGCAATACCGGCAATGGATCCCACGTCGGTAACAATACCGCGCATGTGGAAACCCTTTTGGAAAATCTCACCCAAAAAGGTTAAGGTGGCGACAATAATACTGGCACCCGAAAGCAGCACTAAAAAACCGAGAAGGGTTTTCAACGTGCCGGTAATAACCTGCCCTGGGCTTTTCTTTAATGCAATAAGCCCGATCATAGCAATCAGGGATATTAAAATAGACGCCTGGCCCAGTACGTCATTGACGATAAAGTGAAGGAAAGACATATCAAGTCCCCTGTAGAGTTCACGGTGATCGAGCTATTGAGTAAGATGTTTGTAGTAAATAATTTTAATGTTGTTACTTCAGACTATGTTGTCTGATTTTACTGATGCGCCATTAGCCCCATATCTTGCAATACCGGAGTGAGCTTCTCTTTTATTTCATTTTTGTCGACCAGACGTTTTAAATAGATAATGGTTGCACTGATATTATAATGCGCAAACTGAGATCTGAAATTTTCTCCGGTGAAAATAATATCCGCACGCGTTGAGGTGGCGCTTGAAATATCACAATGAGCCAGGTCAGCGTCTATCCCTAAATCTTTCAGAGCCGCTTCAATGCTCATTTCACAGGCAAAACTGCTGCCCAGACCCGCGCCGCATACCGCCAGAATTGATAACTTTTTCATAGGTGTTCCTTTGTTTGCCGTTATTTATAAGACATACTTCGGATAACCCCGATGGCATTAAGCCAAAGGGATTCATGATGTTAAGTGACTTTCTATGCTCAGTACTGACGGATGGCCTGCAAAACGTGTTCTTTGCTTTGGCATCCTCGTAGTTTTTGTACCACCTCATCGTCACAGAAAAGATGTGAGAGGCTGGCGATCATTTCAATGTGCGAATTACTGTCTATTGCTGCTAACGCAAAGATGATATAAACCGGATCGTTATCTTCGCTGTGAAACTCAACGCCATTCTGTACAATAACCAGTGACAGCGCGGTACGAATAACCCCCTCTTCCGGTCTGGCGTGCGGCATAGCAATACCTTCCCCCAGTACATAATAAGGACCAATCTCTCTGTGCATATCGTAAATAGCCTGGAGATAACGAGCCTCAACCGCACCAACATCTATTAACGGCTGCACTGCCAATGCCACAGCACTCTGCCAATTGTCTGCGTGCTCAATAATATTAATATTACTTTCGTTAATCCAGTCAGTTAACATATTACCTCTTCAAGAGTTTTCGCCTAACGTGCATTGTTTCTAAAGCATCAATTTATAAACCGTTAGGTTATAGATTCTTACTTTATAAAAGTATACTTATCTCAGTATTCTATTAATCAAAAATAAAAACTGTGATCTAGCCACGCCTATTTGTCATTCATTGAAAATAATAATAAGTAACTTTATCCTAAATTAATGATATGGGATCTCGATGCGTACCGAGTTTCATGTCAGGTAACATTATTAAATGTATATTATATGATTGGCAGTCTTTTTAATCCGTCGCCTTCCGCTATTTAAAGGTAGAATTTACCCACTGTTTAATAGCATCAATATCCACAGGTTTTTCCTGGTCGGAATAATATACCGGCCCTAATTCCATTGGCTGTGCCTTCTCGGCCAATATTTTTAGCTCGGGTATATATTCGGCCCCCAAATGACCCGCCACTCGCTCACTCAATCGCGCTTCGTATCGTGATCCGGCAGTATGCGGCGAAATCTGACACCAGATTTCAAGCACTTCACTCACGCCCGCCTGAGTGAGATAGTCGACCAGTACCTCTTTCGGTTGGAAACCGAACCAGGCATCGACAATAAAGGTGCTGCCCTGTGGCGCATCCGCCACGATTGACCAGATAACCTGATAGCTGGCTTGACCCAGCCGGCGGTTAAAGGCCCTATCGACTCCTTCAATACGCTGAAGGAAAGGATTTTTTATGCCATCAAGCGACAGCTGCAACCAACCCGTCTTTACAGAGAGTTCAACGGCGAGACTGCTTTTACCCGATGCAGGGATCCCGTTGACCAGAATGACCCGCTTACCCGTCTCAGCGTTAAAAACTTCTCTGTTATCAGACATGTTCCACCTGTTCGGTTGATGTGCTTTTACCCTTTTGGGCCGCTTTATAATATTGCTGAATCACCGCCTGAAGCTCTTTCAGACGAGGAACCGCAACCGTTTCGAGCTTATTTTTGGTGGTGGCATGATCCAGAGAAATGCAGTCTTTCCACAGCGAGCGACCGGCAATTACGCCTGAAGCACCGGTACTCATCGCATCTTCGACCTGTTTGAGGAAGGTTTCATGATCCACGCCCGCCGACAGTACCGCCCAAGGCACATCCCCGGCAAGCTTGGTGATTGCCGCACAAGCCTGTTTTGAACCTGGATAAGGCAGTTTCAGCACTTTGGAACCGGCATCGAGGCAAATTTGCGTCCCACCATAAATCAACTCCGGCACCTTCGCTTTATATTCTTCGTCGGTTTCGCTATCAAGCTTGTAGGTCAGGAACTCGACCACCAGCAGCAGGTCTTCACTGCTGAAGTCCTTAATACATTTATGCAGGATCTCGATATTGTGCTTATTGGCCAGGGGTTGGTCAGAGCGCAGGTACACCATTATTTTACCGCCAG
This sequence comes from Rouxiella sp. S1S-2, assembly GCF_009208105.1. NCBI lineage: Bacteria > Pseudomonadati > Pseudomonadota > Gammaproteobacteria > Enterobacterales > Yersiniaceae > Rouxiella > Rouxiella sp. S1S-2. Next base: position 457,970 of record NZ_WFKL01000001.1, on the reverse strand, counting down.
TCGCCCCCAGCTCACGCACGCGACGGGCATCCACACCTTTCGCCAAGCGAGAGAGGCGATAACCTTCCGGCGTATTGTCCCAACCCGACGCATCCAGCCCGATGAGCAACGCGGTATCGCGTGAAATAATCCCGTCATCGACCAGCTGTGGCACCGCACAAACCGGGTCCACCAATACGCAGGACGCTTTGCTGGCAAGATACTGGGTGATGTCGGCTTTAATCAGCCCAAGCTGCTGCTCGGAAATGGACGCCTGCTGTTGTGGGTCACTGGCAAGCAGCGTGCGCATACCGCCGCGTTGGTCGCAGGCAATAACCAGCATGGCACCGTTTTGACCACAAATCTGCTGATAGCCGCGTAATTCAGACGTTGACAACTTTGACATGGAACTCTCCTTTGCGTGAAATTTATTACAGATTAAAAAATCTCGATTACACTGGACGCTCTGTCGTTTCCCTTGCTCTCAAGGGAGGCCGAAAAATCATGAAAAACGCCGGTTTTAAAGGGTTTAAGCCCTGAGTGGAACATTGCTTTCTCACCGCTATTGAGCAATAATTCCTCAACCGACGCATTGAGTGTAATTCATTACTGAAAGGAATTTCAAGCTGAAAGAGCCAATTTTGCAAGATATTGCAGCAACGCGCACATTAATGCACATGGTAGCGAAGCTTCATTACGAGTCCGATATGTCGCAAGTCGAGATTGCGCGCAAGTTGGATGTCTCAACCGCGACCATCTCCCGACTGCTTAACAAAGCTCGCGCAGCAGGCATAGTTCGCATAGAAGTCATCGGGTTATCTTCACCCGAAAACATGACCGCCGATCTCGTTCAGCGCCTCGGCCTTAAGCATGCCTATGTCGTGGACGCGCCGCCGAACAATGTGTTGGATGCGCTGCGTACGCCACTGGCTTCGCTGCTTTCACAGGCAGGATTAAGCGCTGGCTCGGTATTAGGTATCGGCTGGGGACGTGCGGTAAGAGAGGTAACGCTGGCAGGCCTGCCGCGATTGCCGGGCGTGCTGACCGTCGCGTTGAACGGCGGCATGCAGCAGGCGGCCCCACATTTTCAAATTACCGAATTTGTTCGCCGCGCGGCCGAGCAGATGGAAGGCACCCCTTACTTCCTGCATGCGCCTTACATTTCGTCGCCGGAGCTGCGGGAAGCCTTTTTGCGTGATCTCAGCGTGCAGGAAATTATTTCTCTGTGGGACAGGCTGGACGTGGCGATTGTCGGTGTAGGTCTGACTCACGAGCCAAAACCGAGTGAAAGCAGCACCGCCACGCCGGGCGAGCAGGCGCTGAGCCACGCCACGGGCGACGTTTTACGTCATTACATCACTGAGGCTGGTGAAATTCTGCATTGGGAAGGAGAAGAGCGCATGATTGCGGCATCGGTTGAGCAGCTGCGCCGCACGCCGCTGACCATTGGCGTAGCCGCTACGCCGGAGAAAGCCGCCGCCATTATCGGCGCCGTTCGTTCAGGCATGATTAATTCATTGGTGACCGACGTGAATACCGCGCAGGCCATTTTGGACCGCCTGCCGATAAGCTAAACAATAAAAAGCGCTTGGCTTACTCCCAAAATGGGAGATTAAGCCTGAGTTGCACTCAAGGGCAATACGCTGCTGTAGACGCTAGGTGAGTTGAATTATTCCGCACGCGTCTTAATCAAGTCTTGTGCGCAGGCCCATGCCGAGCTCCAGGCCCACTGGAAGTTGTAGCCGCCGAGCCAGCCGGTGACGTCGACCACTTCACCGATAAAATACAGGCCGGGGACGGCGTTGGCGACCATGGTTTTAGACGACAGCGCCCGCGTGTCTACGCCACCTAATGTGACTTCGGCGGTGCGGTAACCCTCAGTGCCGTTCGGCTGAACCTGCCAGTTTTGCAATTGTTCAACCAACGCGGACTGCTGCGCAGGGTTGAGCTGCTTGAGCGTGACGTCGGGAATTTGTTCCAGCGTCTGCAAACACTCCACCAGCCGCTTGGGCAAATGCAAAGACAGGGTGTTTTTCAAACTTTGGTTAGGATGTTCTTGACGCTGCTGGTTTAAAAACCCCGCCAGGTCTAAGCCAGGAAGTAAGTTAACGCTTACAAACTCACCGGGTTGCCAATAGCTGGAAAGCTGTAAAACCGCCGGTCCGGAGAGCCCGCGATGGGTAAAAAGGATACTCTCACGAAACACGGTACCGTCTTCGGCAGTCAGCACCGACGGCACCGACACGCCTGAGAGGGTCTGCAAATGGTCCAGCAGCGGCTTATGCAGGGTAAAAGGCACCAATCCGGCGCGGGTTGGCAGTATTTTAAGGCCAAACTGCTCGGCAAGGCGATAGCCAAACGGTGAGGCGCCAAGACCCGGCATTGAAAGCCCACCGCTGGCCACAACAAGTGAGTGAGTGCTCACAACCTGACCGTTTAGCGTAATGTTGAAGCCCCGTTCAGTTTTTTCCACCGCGCTGATTTCACTGCGCAGGCGAACCGTGACCTGACCCTTTTGGCACTCCTGTTCCAGCATCGACACAATTTGCTGAGCGGAGTCGTCGCAAAACAGTTGGCCCAGGGTTTTTTCATGCCAGGCAATGCCGTAACGGGTGACCAGGTCGATAAAGTCCCACTGGGTATAGCGCGCCAGTGCAGATTTACAAAAATGGGGGTTTTCGGATAGATAGGCCGCAGGTTCGGCATAAAGATTGGTGAAATTACAGCGGCCACCGCCGGACATCAGGATTTTGCGGCCCAGTTTTTTGCCGTTATCAAGCAACAGTACTTTACAGCCACCTTGGCCCGCCTCTGCAGCACAAAACATTCCTGCCGCACCGGCACCAATGACTACAACGTCGTACTGTTCCACAAAAACCTCTCTGAATGATGCTTTTTGGTTGAAAAAAACCTTGGTTAGCGAACAAAAAGCGTGCAATTCAGCTTCTTGCGCGCCCGATTGTAAGCGCTGTAGCGAAGATACGCCAGATAACTGCAGAATAATCAGCGCAGGTAACGAAATGTTTCATAAGCAAAACCCCTTTTAAATCAATGAATTTAAAAGAGTCTCTTTGCACATGGCTAATTTTCAACCTACGTTTAGTCAAAAAAATGTCATATTTTCCTTTTCCACCCACCCTGTTCTCGCAGATAATGCGCGGCGTTCATGTCCACAAACTGGCGTAACAATTATGCTGCATTTATTCGCCGGGTTGGATTTCCATACCGGCCTGTTATTGATTCTCGCACTACTGTTTGTGCTGTTCTACGAAGCCATCAACGGCTTTCATGACACGGCTAACGCAGTAGCGACTGTTATTTATACGCGCGCTATGCGTTCGCAACTTGCGGTTGTGATGGCTGGCGTATTCAACTTTCTCGGCGTCATGCTTGGCGGCTTGAGCGTGGCCTATGCCATTGTTCACCTGTTGCCAACCGACTTGCTGTTGAACGTGGGTTCCGCGCATGGTCTCGCTATGGTGTTTTCAATGCTATTGGCGGCGATTATCTGGAATCTGGGAACCTGGTATTTCGGCCTTCCGGCCTCCAGCTCCCACACGCTCATCGGTGCCATTATCGGCGTAGGATTAACCAACGCGCTAATGACCCACAGCTCGATAGTGGATGCCTTAAACATTCCCAAAATGATCGGCATTTTCCTGTCATTAATTATCTCGCCGCTGGTAGGGATGATTATTGCCGGAACCATGATTTTTGTGCTCCGTCGCTACTGGAGCGGGAATAAAAAACGTAAACGTATTCACCTGACGCCGGCAGAACGCGAGAAACAGGATGGCAAGAAAAAACCGCCATTCTGGACGCGTATTGCCCTGATCCTTTCGGCCATCGGGGTAAGTTTTTCCCATGGCGCGAACGATGGTCAGAAAGGCATTGGCCTGATCATGCTAGTGCTGATTGGCGTAGCGCCCGCGGGCTTCGTGCTTAATATGAACGCGACGGGTTACGATATTACCCGTACCCGTGACGCCGTAAATCACCTGCAGCAGTACTATCAGCAACACGCTGATGCGTTGCCGCACGTGGTGGCATTGACGCCGCTGGTGCCTGCGCCAACCGACACCAGCAACGGTGCACCGGTTGAGTTCCACTGCATTAACTCGCAGGCAATGGAAGCGATAACCCGCTCTCAGGCAATGCTGGCTAACTTACAAAGCTACAGTGACCTGGCGCCGGAGCAGCGTAGCCATATGCGTCGCCTGCTAATGTGCGTGGCGGATACCGCAGATAAAACGGCTAAACTGGAAGAAACCAGCTCTGCCGATAAGCGTTTCCTTAACGACTTGCACAGCGATTTGCTGCAAACCGTTGAGTACGCGCCAATCTGGATCATTGTCGCTGTGGCTCTGGCGCTCGCGCTGGGAACGATGGTGGGTTGGAAGCGCGTGGCGACCACCATTGGTGAGAAGATTGGTAAAAAAGGCATGACCTACGCGCAGGGTCTTTCTGCACAGGTTACCGCAGCCGTATCGATTGGCGTGGCAAGTTATACCGGTATGCCGGTTTCGACGACTCACGTACTGTCCTCGGCGGTAGCAGGCACCATGATTGTTGACGGCGGTGGCGTACAGAGTAAAACCATCAAGAACATTGCGCTGGCGTGGTTACTCACTCTGCCCGTCTCAATTTTACTTTCTGGCGTACTCTACTGGCTGGCGCTAAAACTGATCTAATCGGCTTTATGCGTAAAAATAGGCGGTGCATGAAAATGCATCGCCTATTTTTTTACTCTTATATCGATACTCACTGTCGTTTTACTCTCATTCAACGGTCCTTATTTCAATGGGATTCAATACCAAATCAGCATCGCCAACATACTGATAAGAATTAATCCGCAAAGTGCAGTCGTAAGCACAAATTGACCGCGAACCCTTTCACAACGGCGGATAAACTCAGGGTCGTGGTGATCGACATACCGCTGAGCATAGATATAACGCACTAATCTTATCTGTTTACTCGGCTGTCCGTGGGCCGTAAAAAATCCACCGCCGTCAACATATTGATAAAGAAGCGGATCGCATCCTCGCAGGACGACCAACAGTGCGCGCAGAGAAGAGTAGTAACGCAGCATATTTACGACACAAACCACACATAAAGCCCAAAATAGCGCAACGGGACTTACCATGATTCCCCCTTAAGGCGACATCGAAACGCATCGGCAAACTGCCGCATGTTTCCCGCCCTTACTCTCTTCTTATGACTTAATCCCCTGGGCAATTTTCTGCCCGCCCCCCAGACTCTTTCCGGGCTAGCACCTTCAGCGTGGGCTTCACTTTCGTGAAGAGACGACGTGTCGTTCTCGCGCCTATTATTGAGTGTAGGAAATGAAATATAAATCGGGGAGCAAAAAAGCAATTTTTCTGGCGCAGCGCCCTTATGAACAATGTGATACGCATCAGTGATGCCCACCAATGATGGCACTGCATCTCGCGTTTTAGCGCTATACTTGAGGTATGATAAGTTTTCAGCCTGTTGTTTATGCAACGATTAGCTTATGCGCCCCCTAGTTTACGCAGCAGTGACAGGACGACACTCAGATAATCCGAATTAACGTTAAATGACTTATGGAAGGAGTTTCTTATGGCTTATAAACATATTTTGATTGCGGTTGACCTTTCTCCAGAAAGCAAAGTGCTGGTTGAAAAAGCGGTCTCTCTTGCCCGTCCATACAACGCCAAAGTGTCTCTTATCCACGTTGATGTGAATTACTCGGACCTCTACACCGGCCTGATTGACGTCAACCTTGGCGATATGCAAAAGCGCATTTCCGAAGAAACCCACCATGCTCTGAGCGAGCTGTCTCAAAATGCGGGCTACCCTATCGCTGAAACGCTTAGCGGCAGCGGTGACTTGGCGCAGGTGTTGGTTGATGCGATTAAAAAATATGACGTAGACCTGGTGCTGTGCGGCCACCATCAGGACTTCTGGAGCAAGCTGATGTCCTCGGCTCGCCAACTGATCAATACTGTTCACATCGATATGCTTATCGTTCCCCTGCGCGACCCTGAAGACGCGGTAGAATAAGAACGGCCGTCTAGGCAGGTTTTTTCCGGGGTGCAGCTCTGTACCCCGGCATAATGCATTTCACGATATAATGATTTAGCTCAAATTTCCCTTTATTAAATTTGTATTAACTTAAATCTAACTATACAAAGCGGTTTGTTTCACTTATAGCTAGAGGTTCATTTGTGAACAAATGGATTTTGTTAGCCTATGGACATCTATTCTTGCCTGAAAGATCGCTCGCCGCCGCTTCCCTGCCACTACAGTATTGAAACTGCAGCCCAGTATTGTGGCGTATTGCCCGCAACGCTGCGTGCGTGGCAGCGCTATGGCCTGATTAACCCTGAGCGCGATGAGAGAGGGAGCTGCTGGTACAGCGAAAGCGATCTCACCCGCCTGCATGCGATCCTGAAAAAGGTCACCGCCGGAGTACCGATCGCGCTGATCCCTCCGTACCTTAACGAGCCAGACGTCCACCCTGCCTGCGAGGGAAAAATTAAGCGCCAAAACAGCAGTTGGCGCGGTTTGCAGGCCGAGATTTTAGAGTGCCTCGGTGAGGGGAAATTGCAGAAACTGCGGCGTATTCTCTGGCGTTTTGGCCGCGAATATCCACTGCATTGCCTGGTCAATAAGGTGCTGCGGCCGATAAGAGAATTTTTGGCAACCCGCAGCCAAGGTGTGTTGAGTCAGCAAAAAGGTCTGCTAGACAGCATTATTATTGAATATGCGACTTACGTGATGCGCACCACACGCAGCCATCCCGAGACGCAGGTTTTACTGCTGCCGATGCAAATCGACGATCCTCTGGAGTTGTGGCTTGAGGCACTAAAACTGGCGGGTGAAGGGCTAAACGTGGAGTTAATAAGCCTTGAGGTGAATGACCCTGATCTGTCGGCGTTTAAGGTTGAACATTTCATGATCTGGTCAGACAGCACGCTGGACTCACGCCAGCAGGCCAAATTTGACCGCTGGCTGAATCAGGGCCTGCCGGTAATGCTGGTCGGCAAAGCCGCGAACTTTAAAGTGGCGTGTAAATATCAAAACGGTGACTTTTAGTCGTCACGGCCGCCTGAGCAGGCGTGTCGGCCATCGGCGGTGCATAGTCCGGCCGCTTTACCACAATACGCTTGGTGGCTAAACGACGCGCGGGCTCGAGCAGGCCATCGGCGTCTTCATCGGCGCCCACCAGCCCCTGAAATACCCGCATCTCCTTTTTGACCAGCGCACTTTTCTGCCGGTGAGGATACATGGGGTCCAGATACACGACCTGTGGTCGCGGCGAAATATCAGCGAGCGCAGTCAAGCTTGAGCCGTGTAACAGCGTCAAACGCTGCTGCAGCCAAACGCCGATTTCCGCATCGCGATAGCCACGCATCAGCCCGTCGTCGAGCAATGCCGCCACCACCGGATTACGTTCAATCATTCTTACTCGGCAACCTAGCGCCGCCAGCACAAAGGCGTCACGCCCCAGCCCCGCCGTCGCATCGACCACGTCGGGCAAATAACTGCCTTTAATCCCTACCGCCTTGGCAACCGCCTCGCCGCGCCCGCCGCCAAAACGCCGACGGTGGCCCATCGTTCCCCCCACAAAATCGACGTAAATCGCGCCAAGCTTAGGCTCATCGCGCTTGCGCAACTCAAGTCTTTCAGGGGTCAGCACCAGTGCCATCAGGGCATCAGGGTCAGAAATCAGTTTCCAGCGTTCGGCCAGAATAGATAAGGCGCCTTCATCGGCGCCTTCTTCACATGCTAAAAACACACTCACGGGATGTCGTTATCCTTCAAGGCTCAGCTCTTTGATATCATAATGACGCAGCATAGCATCCAGCCGTGGCTCACGGCCACGGAAGCGTTTAAACAAGTCCATTGGCTCTTCAGAACCGCCACGCGTCAGGATGTTATCCAAGAACGACTGGCCCGTTTCACGGTTGAAGATACCTTCCTCTTCAAAGCGCGAATAAGCATCGGCAGAGAGTACTTCAGCCCACAGATAGCTGTAATAGCCTGCCGCATAACCGCCGGCAAATATGTGGCTAAAGGCATGCGGGAAGCGGCCCCAGCTCGGTGAAGGCACCACAGCAACCTGTTTTTTAATTTCCGCCAGCGTCTCAAGAATGCGTGCACCCTTGGCCGGGTCATATTCGGCGTGCATGCGGAAGTCGAACAGGCCGAACTCCAGCTGGCGTAGAATAAACAGCGCTGCCTGATAATTTTTAGCGGCCAGCATCTTCTCTAGCATTTCTTGCGGCAGCGGCTCGTGAGTCTCGTGGTGGCCAGAGATAAACGCCAGCGCCTCAGGCTCCCAGCACCAGTTTTCCATAAACTGGCTCGGCAGCTCGACGGCATCCCACGGCACACCGCTAATACCGGCAACGCCTGAAGTTTCAACCTTGGTCAGCATGTGATGCAGGCCGTGGCCGAACTCGTGGAACAGCGTGGTCACTTCGTTATGGGTAAACAGCGCCGGATTTTTGCCCACTGGACGCGTAAAGTTACAGGTTAGATAAGCGACCGGATGCTGCAGTTTACCGTCGCTGCGGCGCAGGCTACCGACATAGTCATTCATCCATGCACCGCCGCGCTTGTGCTCGCGGGCATAGAGATCCAGATAGAAGCTGCCGCGCAGTTCACCGCTGTCGTCAAACAAGTCAAAGAAACGCACGTCTTTGTGCCAGGTATCCACGTCTTTACGCTCTTTGGCCGTAATGCCATAGATGCGTTTGACCACTTCAAACAGGCCAGACAGCGCGCGATTTTCCGGGAAGTACGGGCGCAGCTGCTCGTCGTTGATGGAAAACAGATGTTGTTTCTGTTTTTCAGCGAAATAAGGCAGGTCCCAGGCGTTCATTTCATCAACACCAAAATTCTCTTTGGCGAAAGCGCGAAGCTGAGCCAGCTCTTGCTCACCCTGCGGACGGGCGCGTTTGGCTAAATCATTCAGGAAACCAATTACCTGCTGCGGATTTTCCGCCATTTTGGTTGCCAGCGACATGTCGGCGTAGGAGTCGAAGCCCAGCAGCTGTGCCAGTTCGTGACGCAGTGCCAACTCTTCGGCCATCACCTCGCTGTTGTCCCACTTACCGGCATTCGGGCCCTGATCCGAGGCACGCGTGCCGAAGGCGCGATACATTTCTTCACGCAGTTCGGCGTTGTCGGCATAGGTCATCACCGGTAAATAACTCGGCGCGTCCAGCGTGAGTAACCAACCTTCCTGCTCTTTCGCTTCCGCCAGCGCTTGTGCTGCTGCCAGCGCGCTTTCAGGCAGGCCGCTCAGCGCATTGATATCAGTAATCAGCTTGCTCCAGCCCATTGTGGCGTCGAGCACGTTGTTGCTGTAAGTGGAGCCCAGCTCAGACAAGCGTGAGGTGATTTCACCGTAACGCTTCTGCTTTTCGGCAGAAAGGCCGATGCCTGACAATTCAAAATCACGCAGCGCGTTGTCGACGGCTTTCTTCTGCTCCAGCGTCAAACCGGCAAAATTATCGCCCTCTTTCAGGTCGCGGTAGGCCTGATACAACCCTTCGTTTTGGCCCGCCCAGGTGGCGAACTCAGACAGCATCGGCAGGCATTGCTCGTAGGCCGCACGCAGTTCGGGGCTGTTTTTTACAGAATTAAGATGGCCAACCGGTGACCAGATACGGCTAAACTTATCTTCGCTTTCGGCGATAGGCTGGCACAGTTTTTCATAAGTGTAAGGACCAGACTGGGCCACAACCTCTTCAATGGTTGCGCGACAGGTATCAATGGCGGACTTCACCGCGGGCACAATGTGCTCAGGGAGAATCGCAGAAAATGGCGGTAAATCGAACTGTTCCAAGAGCGGGTTTTTAGCTAACGAATCGTTTTGCGTAGATTGGGTCATAGGGCAGTCCTGGTATGAGAAACATCATCAATAAGGCGTAAAAACTAACATGAGGACACCCAAGACCAAATTCAAGGGCAGTGCTGGGTTGTCTCACGTTGGTAATCTCAGGATTTCTTCACTGCCAGTATCACGCTCGAGGCTTTAACCAGCGCCGTAATCGGTGACCCATTGGTCAGCGCCATGTCGTCTACGCTGTCGTTGGTGATAACCGCGGTCAAGATAAGTCCCTCTTCAGTGTTAATCTCTACGGTGGCATTAATCGCGCCTTTTTCCAGCGCGGTAATCTGGCCAGTAAACTGATTGCGGGCCGAGAAAATCAAATCGCTGTCAGGCGTCGCCAACAGCACCCACGAAGCCTTGATAAGTGCCGTGACCTCTTTACCTATTTTAAGCCCCAGCGTGTGCGAACTCGACTGCGTGACGACTGCGACCAGCTTCGCCCCGCTGGCCAGCTGGATTTCAATTTCGTCATTCACCGCGCCTTCAGAAAGCGAGGAAATAACACCAGACAGCTGGTTACGCGCAGAAACGGACATCGTGTTCTCCTTAGAAAAAAGTGACTTCTTAGAAGTTAGCATGCATTTATTGCTAAAGCCTCATGACATGCCGGTCTAACCTGTCGCTCGCGTTAGTTAAAGGTGGCCGTTAATGCCTGTAACTTTTTATGCCCTAAACAGTTTATACTGTCAGATATTACCTGCTTGCCGCGGCGGCTGTTTTGTAGAGAACGGCTAAAAAACGTCAAGCATGGCATTCTTGCACAGTATAAACTTTCGGTAACCTACTGATTTTACTGTCACTATAAATTATTCGGAAAACGTAAAAACATTATGTTGAGTTACCGCCACAGTTTTCATGCAGGCAACCATGCCGACGTTCTTAAACACACCGTTCAGAGTTTGATCATTGAATCTCTGAAAGAAAAAGATAAACCGTTTCTGTATCTCGACACCCATGCGGGTGCGGGACGCTATCAGCTGAGTGGTGAACACGCCGAGCGCACCGGTGAGTATCTGGAAGGGATTGCCCGTATCTGGCAGCGTGAAGACCAACCGGCCGAGCTGGCGCCTTATATGTCTGCGGTGAAACACTTTAATCGCAACGAGAACCTGCGTTACTACCCAGGCTCGCCGCTGATCGCCCGCCAGTTGCTGCGTGAAGACGACAGGCTGCACCTGACAGAGCTGCACCCGAGCGACTTCCCTCTGCTGCGTAACGAGTTTCAGAAAGACGATCGTACCCGCGTGCTGCGTGGCGACGGTTATCAGCAATTAAAAGCCCAACTTCCACCGCCTTCACGCCGTGGTTTGATTCTGATGGACCCGCCGTACGAACTGAAAACTGACTATCAGGATGTGGTAAAAGGCGTTCAGGAAGGCTATAAGCGTTTTGCTACTGGCACCTATGCGATTTGGTATCCAGTCGTTATGCGCCAGCAAATCAAACGTATGCTGCGCGATTTTGAAGCTACCGGTATTCGTCGCATTCTGCAGATTGAGCTTGGCGTGCGTCCCGACAGCGACCAGCGCGGCATGACCGCCTCCGGCATGATCGTTATCAACCCGCCGTGGAAACTTGAGCAGCAGATGAAAAACGTGCTGCCGTGGTTGCTTGAGGCGCTGGTGCCCAACGGCAACGGTCATCACCTGGTTAAATGGGTCGTGCCAGAGTAAATATTTTCTGCAACGCCGGAGGCAATCCCCGCCTTCGGCTACAAAACCTATTACAATCATAGCTGCAATCTTTGCGACAAAGCCGTTTCAGGCGTTAAACTCTATGCCATTAGATTTTGGGAACGCTTGCTTCCCGGCCTTCTTATCATTCTTAACTTATGGAAAATTCGATGACCAAACATTATGACTATCTGGCAATTGGCGGCGGCAGCGGCGGTATCGCATCAATTAACCGCGCAGCCACGTACGGACAAAAATGTGCCATTATCGAAGCAAAAGCACTCGGCGGCACCTGTGTAAACGTCGGCTGTGTTCCTAAGAAAGTGATGTGGCACGCCGCACAAATCTCTGAAGCGATCCGTCATTACGGCCCAGACTACGGCTTTGACACCCAGGTAAACGGCTTCAACTGGAAAACGCTGGTTGCCAACCGCACCGCCTACATCGACCGCATTCATACCTCTTACGATAATGTGTTGGGTAAAAACAAAGTGGACGTAATCCACGGCTTTGCCCGTTTCGTTGATGCGCACACCGTTGAAGTGAATGGCGAAACGATCACTGCCGATCACATCCTGATCGCCACCGGCGGTCGCCCGAGCCATCCTGACATTCCGGGTGCGGAATACGGAATCGACTCCGACGGCTTCTTCGATCTGATGGAGATGCCGCGCCGCGTTGCCGTCGTTGGCGCAGGGTATATCGCAGTAGAAATCGCCGGCGTGATGAACGGCCTGGGTGCAGAAACTCACCTTTTTGTGCGTAAACACGCGCCGCTGCGCACCTTTGATCCGCTGATTGTCGAGACGCTGGTTGAAGTGATGAACACCGAAGGTCCGGCGCTGCATACCGACTCTATTCCTCAAGAAGTGGTCAAAAATGCCGACGGCAGCCTGACCCTGAAACTGGAAAACGGCAAAGAGTTTGTAGTAGACAGCCTGGTTTGGGCCATCGGTCGTGAGCCAGAAACTGACAACTTCAACCTAAAAGCGACGGGTGTAAAAACCAACGATAAAGGCTACATCGAAGTCGACAAGTATCAGAATACCAGTGTGAAAGGCATCTATGCGGTCGGTGATAACACCGGTGCGGTAGAGCTGACGCCAGTGGCAGTAGCCGCAGGTCGTCGTCTGTCAGAACGCCTGTTTAACAACAAGCCGGACGAGCATCTGGATTACAACCTGATCCCAACCGTGGTGTTTAGCCACCCTCCAATCGGTACGCTGGGGCTTACCGAGCCAGAAGCCGAAGAGAAATACGGCAAGGACAACGTTAAGGTTTACAAATCTTCCTTTACCGCCATGTATACCGCGGTAACCCAGCATCGCCAACCTTGCCGCATGAAGCTGGTTTGCGTAGGCGAAGAAGAGAAAATCGTGGGCATTCACGGCATTGGTTTCGGCATGGACGAAATCCTGCAGGGCTTCGCGGTTGCCGTTAAAATGGGCGCAACCAAGAAAGATTTCGACAATACCGTCGCGATTCACCCAACTGCGGCTGAAGAATTTGTGACCATGCGTTAATACGGTTAATAAGAGCGCCCATGGGTATCATGCTGATGGGCAGCTCTGTACCATTAACGACGTCAGCGAGAGATTTTCAGCTCTTCGTTTTCGCCCCAAGGCAGTTTCATCTTTCCATCGTTCCCAATAACACGTTCTATTTTATAGGCCAGCTCCATTATCATCATAGTTTGCGTGTCTGGATTTTTTAATAATAATGCTTTTCGCAACTCCTGGTTATTAATAAATTTTACGGCAGCAGAAAACCAATATTTTTCTCCCATTTTTTTGGCAAAGTTTTCTCTCAGCAAATGAAAATCTTTAGACATGAAATACTCCATATTAAGCTTCCCCTGGGATATAAATAGCATTTCATCTCGATTTAAATTTATTCCATTTTCTTTTAACGTACTCGCCCTTAAATAAAAATAGTCCGGCGTAGGTTTTCCAGCCTCCTTAACGCCTGCATGAACAAATTCGTGCATCAATACCCTAAGCCTGTAAAGGTGATCTGGTGAAAAAAAGTGTTTAGTTAAATTTATTTTCTTACTTCCAATAGAATAAAATGCAATAGTATTTGAATTGCCTGTTCCGATATATTTCACTGTTTGATAAGTCTTATCATTATCAAGGCTTTTAATTAAAAAATTCTTCATGCCGGTTATATTTTCATTTATTGCTAAGCGATCTAATGCGGTGAGTTCGCTTCTGTTTTTCAGTCCCAGATAACGTGCGGCGATCTCTTCACCCTCTGGCAATCGCAGCCTGTTACTTGCTCTGTCTAGCGCAATTCTCAAATCCTTTAGTGAATCGGCAATCAAAGCCGCTTTGACGGCATCGCTTTTTTGGATAGCCGTAATGCCACGTTGTTCAATCTTATAATCTGCCCAGGTTGACGGCTTATTGCTGTCCAAAACTTTTACATCATGAAGTTCGTCAGTGTCTATTTTTATCGATTTATGAAGATCGCTCTCGGCAAGTTCCGCTCTTTGAACAGGAAGTTCAGCTTCATTAAGATGCTCACCAAAACCTGCCGCGCCAAATAGCGCATTGATCCCACCTTCGACAATATCTGACACTCCCTCGTTTCGCTGCTGCTGAGTATCACCATTGATGGTTTGATCGATTCCTAACCCAATCTGCACCACACCAATACCTAATAAAGCCAAGCTACCGGGGCCGGGGAGAAGCATTGAGGCAACGCCGGCCATATTAGCCGCAGGCCGGAGATTCATGATGAGTTGCTGCTTGAATACTTCACCATTGGTGGTAGTCAGTGTCTTTGCATCACTTCGGGTACGTTCCATTGCCCTGATTGATATCCAAGTAAAAGGATCGCCATAAACCAGCCTAGGATTGTAATTGATATATTTCGTATCTCGTGAGCCATCGCCCAACTCTTTCAATAGCGTATCCACCCCTGAGTATTGCCGTCCATCCTGACGATCGTATAAAGAAAAATGATTTGCCAGCGCTGTACGACTCTGCGGATTTTTTGCTTGTTTGACTACCCACTGATTAAGCTCTTGTCTATTATCAAACTCTATAAAGCTTCTCTCTTCCGTGGGCTGATACAACACAATAATACTGTTAATACTTTTATTAAAAAAATCACTTTGCGGATAGTGTATAAGGAGAATATCACTGGACTCATAACCATTAATATCAAAAGCCATAATTTCAAAATTTAATTTAATAAACGATTTTTTTAAATCATGCAAAGTTATTTTATTGAGGTTTAACTTATGGCCTAACACCGCAGAAACCACTAGGTGCAAGGCCTGATCGCTTAATTGACCCACGTGTTTAGCGAGCAGCGAGATAAATATTCCCTTATTCATAATTCGAAATTTCGAGAAATTCTTTCTCCAAAATAGATCGAGATTTTTGATATACACTCGACTGAAATCACTGTTTTTAACAATTTCAGAAAACTGTACAGGGAGAAGGCGGACTTCATTTTCCTTACCAAATACTGTACCCCATGAACCCTCAGTATAAATACCGGAATTACCACTGAGAGCATCATCATTCAGTCGGTCTTCGGTACCAAAATTCGCCAGCAGTTGCTCTGTTAGGGTTTTAGTGTCTTGAGGATGGCCAGTGTGTTCAAAGCCGGTAAAGCTAACCTCTGATGAGGTGGCAGAATTGAATCGGTTAAACCAAACTTTATTGGGGTCCAAATCCAGGTCATATTTATCTTTAATTTTAAGCTTTAAGAAGAGAGATGCGTAATTATATATCTCGGGATACTCCGCTTTAATGGTGCTTATTATTTCCTCATATTTATCTCTATCGACTTTATGAACTGACGCCCTAACGCCAATATGCCTCCCTTCTTCAACGCTCTGTTCAGGATTTTTTAAAGGAAACTCACTCAATGAGTTAGTGTTAGGCCTATTTTCTACGCGGGCCTCAGCACAATGCCAAGGAAGTATTTCGATCATGATACTACTAATGAAATTGTCTGCGCTGATTAAGGCTTCTCGCCCTAAATTATAGGCTGAACTCAGTGGGTTGGTCAGTATAGAGGGTATAGCCTCGAGAGGCGATGGCGCTTTTACAGGGCCAGTATGTGTTAAATTATTTTGAGTAAATAATTGCGCACCTGCCTGAACCCATAAGGAGCAAGATGACGGTGTCAGTTCCAAGTATGGCTGTTTCGCCAGAAGTCCCTGCCCGGCCTTGATCTTTTCTTTATTCGTACATGCCATCAGCGTTACGTTAATTAAGTCACGCTTGTAGGCCATTGCAAGTAAATTTCTTGAAGCAGTTCGAGCCTTTCTGTTTAATACAGACTTTTTATAACCCCCTTGAAAACGCCTGTGCGCGGTTCTAAAATCATTAGAATGAAGAAATTCAGAGCTGTTATGAATGCTATCCATCAGGATGTTCCGGTCCTTTTGTGCACTCGCACCTAGCTGATTAAATTTGGTTAAATTATTTGAAATAACATGGAGTATATTTTCCAGCATGGTATGCTCTCGTGTAGTTAATGGAATAGCAGTAATAAAAATAAATTACTCTGATTATTCCAACTAATTATATCCATCAAAAAAAAAGATCATACCTCTACCATTCACTTATTACTTTCAGACTTTTTCACGGAAACCTTAACGATGGAACATATTAATTATCAATCATAAAAGATGCATGAGGTTTACAAGGCGATATTTTTATTGAAATTTTTAAATGCAATATCGCCTAGCCGATTAAATGAGAGTTTAATTAACTATCCGTACTAAGGTTTCAAACGCTCCTCAAGAAAATCTAAAAAGGCCTTATTGACTTCACTCCGCTGTCTATGCTGAGGATAAACCGCACTCAACGTCAGTGGCTCAGGATAAAAATCGCTTAGCACCTCGACCAACGCCCCCCCCTTTATTGCCGACTCAACGATAAATTCGGGTAACAGCACCAAACCCAAGCCGGCGACAGCGGCATCTTTTAATACTTCGCCGTTATTACTGACCATGGGGCCGCGGACATCCAGCAGTTTTCGTTTACCTTCCTGCAGCAGTTCCCACCCATTTTGCCCTTCACGACCATAGCGCAGGCAGTCGTGCTGCAGCAGGTCTTCAGGAATTTTGGGCGTTCCAGCGCGCAGGAGATAATCGGGACTGCAACATATCACACGCTTAAGTACGCTAAGGCGGCGGGCAATCAGCGAAGAGTCGGCGAGAGAACCAATACGAATAGCAATATCAAAGCCTTCACCTATCAAGTCAACGTATCGATCCCCGAGTTCAATCTGAAACTGAACTGCAGGGTGTTGACGCAAAAACTCGGCGATAAGCGGCGAGAGGAAGCTCACGCCAAACGACATAGGAATGCTGATACGAAACGAGCCCTGCAATTCCTGACGCCTTTCTGAAACTGCCAGCTCGGCTTCCTGAATATCATCAAGAATTTTCTGTGCATGCTGTGAAAACACCAGGCCCGACTCAGTTACCGACAGCTTGCGCGTATTGCGAATCAGCAATCTTACGTCTAGTGCTGCTTCAAGAGAGGCCATTCTTCTACTGACGTACTGCTTCGACATTAGCAACTGTTCCGCCGCCGCCGTAAAGTTGCCCGCCTTTATCACTACCAAAAAAATGCGAAGATCTTCTATCTGCATCATCCACTCCCTAGAGGCCGGTTTTGGCCGCAATTTGTAGCGCCATTGTCAACCAAAACGTGACAGTGATTGTCATTACAGCCATCTGTTGCACAAATCAGTTTACGTTTATTCTCTTTACATCGGAAGGACAAACGTTCTTCTCCCTAAAACTCAGGAGCACATCATGATCGAGCAAAGACTGTCTGAACAACGCGGATTGGGCGACCACGGTTGGCTAAAATCTCACCATACGTTTTCTTTTGCGAGCTACTTCGACCCTAAACAGGTGGGTTTCTCCGACCTGCTGGTAATTAACGACGATAGAGTCGCGGCATCACGTGGTTTTGGCGCACATCCGCACAGCAATATGGAAATTATCTCCTATGTGTTGGAAGGTGAATTGGCGCATAAAGACTCAATGGGGACGGGTTCAGTGATTGTCCCGGGTGATGTGCAACTGATGAGTGCCGGTTCCGGCGTGACGCACAGCGAGTTTAACAACTCAAAAACTGACGGCGTTCATTTCCTGCAAATCTGGATTGTGCCCGCTGAAAATGGGACTGAGCCGGGTTATCAGCAGGTGTCAGTGGCTGATGCTGAAAAACGCGGCAAACTGCGCCTGATTGTTTCGCCAACCGGTGACGATAACGCGCTGCGCGTTCGCCAAGACATGAAAATTTATGCAGGTCTTTTCGACGGCGACGAGGAGCAAACTATCACGCTCGACAACGAGCGCTTTGCTTACATCCATGTCGCCCGCGGCAGTGTAAAAGTTAACGGCCTGCCGTTTAAAGCCGGTGACGGTGCGCGCGTACGTAATGAAGCAGCGCTGACTTTCAGCGATGGCGATAAAGCCGAAGTGCTGCTTTTTGACTTGCGTCCGGTAGAAGTTAACCATCCAGCGCGTTAATTGCGTAAAAGATGTGTTGTTAAAGAAGAAAGTAAATCAGGCTGGGAACTTTGTTCTCGGCCTTTTTATTTATACGTGAAAACCCCAATTTATTTTCTAAAATCAAGTTCTCTTGCCGTCGTTTTCTCACTCTAATACTTTTTAATATTAATGAAATAAAGCCTATTTATTACACGCTGGTTTTTCGTTATGTAAAGTCAACAGGAATATTTTATAACTTAACTTACCCATATTAACCCACTGTATTATCTGATATAAATATTATTTCTCAGATTTAATAGCAAAAGTTAATATAAACAGACTCAACACGAAAATACACACCGACAGTACGCTTTGTTGTCCATGAGGTTTTAATTTGATAGGTTATATTTAGCTTACACCTGACATATAACTTATACAAAATAAGTTGCCGCATGAAATTTACACTTATCTCATGGAGTCATAATGAATACCGAATTTTGTTATGTAAGAAGTTGTCCTGATAAAAAATTCCACCCACTAACTCGAGAGTGTAAAAGTGTAGAGCTATTGACTGGGGTTATATTTCTCCGGGGGGACTTTTGCACGACTAATTTTGAAAGTGATGTTTTTAAAGCTTATCTCATCGGTGACATCTATAATATAGAGATATTAAAATCTACTCTGGGAAAGTTAGAGGGAAATATCTGGTCAGCAAATGATGCTGAGGTACTTTGTCTTCTTAGAGAGCGATTAGGTGATGAAGCACTTTCGCTTGCAGAAGGTGATTTCTGTCTAATTATTGAATATAAGCAGGGAGAGATAGAGGTCCTTACTGATTCAAAAGGCCTTAATCTTGTAAGTATAGTAATGGCAGAGCAAACATGGATAACCAATAGCTTAAAAATGGTTGGGATTGTTGAAGGAGAAAAAGCATTCCACTTCTTTGAAGAAGGCGAGTTTATTAATCAATCAACAAAAAATGATACTTTCATCCCGATAAGAAATGCGACAAGGTTTAAACCAGGAACAATTAACAAACTGAGTTATTATGACAAAAAACATCCCTTTCTAGAAAGCAAACTTATAAACTCATTACAATCAAGAAAATTACTTACGCTAAATAAAAATATTCTGTATGAACTACTTGATACTGATATGAAATGTTCAATTTCAAGACTGACAAATAATAACACTTCAATTGGGATCCCATTATCGGGAGGTTTAGACTCAAGTTTGGTTACGGCTTTGGCCTGTCAATATTTTAAAAGTGTTAAAACATGGTCAATAGGGACAGAGCTTGGTGATGAATTTAGATTTTCAAAAATTGTATCTGATACCTTAGGAACGCAACATGAAGTAAAGATATTAAGTGATGAAGATATACTTTCTGGTGTTTTAAAGGCCATTTATCACAATGAAATATTTGATGGGTTGTCTTCCGAAATTCAATCTGGGTTATTTAATGTCTACGGGTTAGCACAAGGAAAAGTCAATACATTACTGACAGGATATGGGTCAGACCTATTGTTTGGAGGAATACTCAACCCACAAAAAAATTACGATGACCCAAATGAAATATTATCTGAGCAAGTGTATCGCACTCGATGGACAGGCGAGTTCTCTACACAGGGCGCGCGAAGCTATGATCTAAATGTACGTCATATTTTCTGGAGTAACACGCTCATATCTTTGTGTCGAAATTTAGACCCTCAATTTAAGATTAGAGATAATGAAGTTAAGAACATTTTACGAGAATATACAGAGAGTTTAAATTTGCTTCCCAAAGAAATAGTTTGGAGGAAAAAAATTGGCATTCATGAGGGTTCGTCTATCAATAAATGTTTCGCAAAAATAATCGCCACTACCGAAAACAATTATATAGAAAAAACAAAATTCACTTACTCAATATACAAGAAGTTTCTAACTGGGAAATTAAAGCTTTTGGATGCAAGCACCATGAGTGCACAAAATTTAAAAAAGGGAGAGTAACATGATTATTGTAACAGACGTGGATTCGATAAGAATAATAACCCTTAATCACCCCAACAAACATAATCCTTTTAGCGAACAGCTTGAATACGCAATAAAAACCGAGCTTAAAAAAGCAGATTTAGATGACAGAATCAATGCAATTATAATATATGGCGGAAAAAATCGTTCATTTTCCTCGGGCGGAGACTTTAATGAAGTCAAGAAACTATCAGGAGGTGACGAAATTGACCGTTGGATAGATCGTGTTATTGATCTTTATACCACTGTGCTTAATGTAAGTAAACCCACTGTAGCTGCTGTTGATGGATACGCAATAGGAATGGGTTTTCAGTTTGCAATGATGTTCGATGCGAGATTAATGTCAACGCGAGCCATTTTTTGCATGCCGGAGCTAAAGCATGGTATTGGGTGTTCAGTAGGTGCATCTATATTAAAATTTACACATGGTTTTAGTCTTATGCGTAAAATAATATTTGAGTGCAAAGATTTATCTGCTGAGGTATGTCTTCAATATAATATTGTCGATAAATTAACATCTGAACAAGAACTTTTAAATGAAGCTTTTTCCGTAGCAAAGAAAATTTCCGAATATCCAAAAGTAGCCTTTTCAAATACTAAAAGCCATATGAATAATAATTTTATTTGTGCTCTTAAAGATGCAGAAAAAACGTCAAAGTTAGTACACCAACGCTCTTTCGGTGCTAAAGATGCACAAAAACACTTTAAAGAAATCCTTCGTGATAAATATTAAAAAGGGAACGACATGAACAGAACGCTGCAATGGGTACCTATTATGAAGTCAGGCTTTGGTGCAAGCATCCATTCTAAGGATTTTTTGAATGCAGATATAGACGATGTAAAGAAACTACTTATGCGACAAGGTTTTGTTGTAGTAAAACAACTTGATATCGATGCAGACAAATTTCGTGATATTTACTGTCAGTTTGGAAGTATTGTTGAATATGCCGATGAGAAAATCACTGTTGGCTTTGGGTATCGCGATACCTTAAAACTTGAAGGTGAAAAGGGTAAAATAGTGACTGGGAGAGGCCAATTACCTCTTCATGCAGACGGCGGGTTACTGTTATCACAGGTTGACCAAGTGTTTCTGTACGCCGTAGAAATTTCGAACATGAAGTTTCGCGGGGCGACGACGATATGTGACCATGTACTGGCTTACAACGAGATGCCCGTCCATCTACAAAATATTTTAGAAAATGAAACATTCGAAGTGAGAGTGCTAGAGCACGGATACTATTCAAACGTTTCTCCACAAGGCTGGTTCAAAGTGCCCGTATTCACCGATCTGGGCTGGGTAAGGAAAATGCTTATTTACTTTCCTTTTAATGAAGGACAACCTCCAAGTTGGGAACCAAGAATTCTCGGTTACACCACAAATGAGACAAAGCATTTTTTTGCGGAACTGAGTACTTTTATGAAAAAACCTCGCTACTTTTATAAGCATTATTGGACCAATCAAGATCTCATAATTATGGATAATCGGCGAGTCATTCATGAGAGAGAGGAATTTGATGACGATAATATAATTCGTCGACTATATCGAGGTCAAACAGTAACGCTCTAGCATTTTTCTTAAAAATTCCCCAAGAAAAAAAGAGATATTAAATTTGAAAGATACTCTTAAAAACAGTCTCCTATCGCGATATTGTACGTCGACATTAATATTCAAGCACATTACCACGAGCTTACTAAGTAATAGAGTCACTAAAAAATCTTCCATTTATTTATTGAGATTTTTTTTAAAAATCAGATACCAATACCTGCTTAATACATTAGGTGAAATTTATTTCGGCGGGAAAAACCTTGAAGAAGCAACAAAAAAGACTGAATTTTTAAAACGGAATGAAATTTATAGTTTGTTAGACTATGCGCTCGAAGCCGGTGAGGATGAAAATTTATTTGATTTTACTTTAGAAAACATTATAAATACAATTGACTTGGCATGTGATAACATTTTTGTTCCCTTCGTCGTCGTAAAACCGTCCTCATTAGGAGCTATATCATCTTACGAATTTAATAATAACTACTATTCAGTAATAAACAAACCTAATCCTGAGTGGATCAAAATATTAGAACGATATGATAAAATATTCTCCTATGCACAGAGTAAGTCTGTAAAATTAATGGTAGATGCTGAACAATCATGGATACAACCCTCTGTTGATAAAATCGTGCTGAAAGCCATGAAAAAATATAATATCACTGAGGTACTTATTACCCTGACCGTACAGTGCTACAAAAAGGACTCCTTAAGCTACCTGAAATATTTACGCAATTATGCAGAGGAAAATAACTTCCGGATAGGCATTAAGTTAGTTCGAGGCGCATACTTAGAGGAAGAGTTACTTAATAGCAAAAGAACAGTGGGTTCGTTTTATACTTCCAAAGATGAGACAGATACAAATTATCAAAATGCAATAGATTATATTTTTCAAGAGAAACTGTATTTCACTCCTTTCTTTGCAACGCATAATGAAAATAACATGCTGTTTTTAGTAAATAAAATGAGGCAGGAAAATCTCAATTTCTGGGTGGGTCAGCTCTATGGTATAGGTGACCATGTCTCTTCATTTTTTTCTCAATATGGGATTAGAACCTGTAAGTATATTCCCTATGGCCCCTTAGAGGAATCCATCCCCTATCTATTAAGACGTATTGAGGAAAATGCCATTTCAACTTCAACATTCAAAAAAGAAAATCTAGCGATTAGAAAAGAACTCTGGTTAAGATTAAAAGGATTTATTAAATGACCAAGGATACGTTTCAGCTAATCATTGCGGGTAAATTACTTTCGATTTCTCATGATGAAACAATCTTGCAGTGTGCTTATCGTCACGAGATACTCTTGAAATATCACTGTGCATCAGGACACTGTGGGAAATGTAAAATAAAATTAATTTCCGGCAATGTTATTCTCAGACACTCTGGAGGTATATCTAAAGAAGATATCGATTTAGGGTATATACTCACCTGCTGTTCAACGCCGATCAGTCACGTAGAAATTTAAGGTTAAATATGAACATAAAATATATTATTTTTCTATTTCCCCTCTCGTTTAATGTTGAAGCCGCATCAAGCATTAAAGAATCCCTTGTAGAGCAAGGAAAATATTATGCAGGGGGTGTTTTTGGTAAACATGATTACAGCACCAATGCTAATATCACTTTAAAAAGCTTCTCTATAATGAATACCGAAGTAACCTATGCATTTTATCAACACATATATCAATGGGCAAAAATTCATCAATATGTGTTTAACGAAGGATGCAATGGTGCATCTGATGAGGATTGTCTCTTGCCTGGAGAAGGGGGAAATCAGCATCCCGTCACCAATGTGGATTGGCTAGACACTGTTGTGTTCTCTAATGCCCTCAGCGAGTATTCAGGATTAAAACCCGTCTATTATTTGGAGAATAATGAGCCAATCCATATCAATAGTACGGATGCTGTAATACATATAAACCCGTTGGCGAACGGATATCGTTTACCGACCTTAAATGAATGGCAAGTTGCGGCGAGAGGTGGCAAGCAGGCCTTGAGTGCCGGAAGTTACGGCGCGCCTTTTGCCGGGAGTTATAATAATAAGGACGTCGCCTGGTTTCCTGAATATACATCTAAGCATTTCGGCACCAATAAAGTTGGAAGCCTGAAACCTAATGCGCTCGGCCTATATGATATGAGTGGCAACGTTTCAGAATGGGTTTATACCAGCGAAGATGTTATGGGAGTAAAAATGTATTACTTCTGCGGCGGTAGCTACCTCTTTAAAACATCCAATCTTGCAAGCTGTGACACCCACAGTGCTGGCTTCTCTATGCCGGATATAGGGTTTCGACTGGTCAGGAGTGTTTTTGATGAAAAAACGTAGCCTTGGCCTACTCCTTTTATTGAGTATAAACTTCAGTGTTCATGCGATAACCACGACAAAAATGAAGCTACATGATGGCCCGAACGCATTAAATATCACGGCTCATGGTGTTAAAGGAATTTTCTTTGTTAGTACCTTTGATAATAATACCTCACACACGAGCAAAACGTTAACCCTGTTTATAATAAATAAACAGAATCGGCATTACATCGTGCCCGTCCCGAATAACTCTGGATTTACCTGGTATGACGAAGTTCTTTCCGCTGCATCAATAAAAACCTCAGGCTATGAGCTTCATAAACTGGGAAAAGTACTTTATATGATAACTGCGCGAAAAATCCTTGCTGGAAAAGACAATGGCGATATGTTTGATCAACTCCCAGTAAAATTCGTTCAATATAAGCTAATGGAGAACCATGAAGATCCAGGTGTGCCAAATTTTTATTGGGATTACGTGAAAAGTTATAAAACGTCGGATAAGTATTTAAACATTGATGAGGCGTTTGAAAAATTAAATCTTAAGGCTGAAAAATGAAACCCCTGTATTTAACTCTCTTACTGCTTATGCCTTTTATCTCTCACTCAGCCAATAACAGCATGTATATAAAAAAAATTCAAGAATCCTTAGATAAACAACCTCCCCTATGCCTGGGCACAACCGTTTGGCCAGTGCACGTTGCCACTCAAGATATCTCTTATGGCTATATTAATGCTAAAATGGAAGCCCTTACCGATGCGGAATTAACGCATTCTAAAATAATTGGCAAGCAGAAAACTTGGCAACTCACGTCATTAGGACTCAAGGAATTTAATAAGTACGGCGATCTCTGTTATGGAAAAATGGTGGTTGAACATATTGAGCGCATTTATCAAAATAAAAAGTCGGGTAGTGTCATTTTTGATTACTCGATAAGCTCATTACCTTCATGGGCCAGACATCCATCTGTGCGGTTTGCCTATACTGATGTAGACAATCTGATTTCAGGTATCAAGACGGCAAGATACCAAGCTAATTTTAAAAAAATCCCCGCTGGAAAAATTGAAATCGTCGGTGAACCCTATCAGCTCGACCTTCTTTATTAACCTGTTGAGTCTTCAGCACTGTCTGCAAAAAAATCAGCCTGAGGACACTGTGCCTGGGCTGATTTTTTTCTGAGTTTCTTCATGAGAATAGGTGGAAGATACTGACTAGATCTCTGACCACTCGCGCAACAGGTTGTGGTAAAGGTTTAGCAGCGACAATACTTCTTCACTTTCGCCATGTCGCGCTTTTAGCTTCTGAATATTACCGTCGAGCTCAAACAGCATGCTGCGTTTTTTGTCGTCGCGGATCATCGATTGCACCCACATAAACGATGCCACACGGGTGCCTTGTGTCACCGGCGTTACGCAGTGCAGGCTGCTGGAAGGGTAAAGAATCAAATCACCGGCCGGTAGTTTGACCGAATGCTGACCATAAGTGTCATTAACAACAAGTTCGCCGCCCTCATAACTCTCAGGCTCGCATAAAAATAGCGTGGCGGAGAGGTCGGTTCGCATCCAACCGGACTCGCCGTTGTTACGGACCGCCCCGTCAACGTGAAAACCATAAGTTTCATTTTGCTGATAGCGGTTGAACAACGGAGAAGAGATATTTTTTGGCAGTGCCGCCGCGAAGAACAGTGGGCTATTTTGCAATGCTTTCAACACTGTCGCCTGCAAAATTGCATAAATTTCACTGCGGGTATCAATCTGCTGGTTGTTTTTTACCTGTGCGCCTTGGGCGCCGACGGTCGCACGTCCGTCAATCCACGGGGCCTTATCCAATTCTCTATTAAAAGCAGCCACTTCGTCCGAATTTAATACTGCTGGAACGCGGTACATCATATTGGGGGTCTCATATGAAATCGTGGGGCTAAAAGCCCCACGTTATCTATTTTAAATCCGGCATTAGAAATGCACGTTCGCCGTAAGCAGGAACGTTCTTTCTTCACCCGGATGGTAGCGATATCCACTCTTGTTGATCGACGCAACGTAGTCTTTATTGAATATATTATAAACATTCAGCTGCAGGTCAACGTTGCGGCTAATTCTATAACCGGCCTTCGCATCTGCCACCCAGTAACCCTCGGTAGAGGTCGGTGTGCCTACCGCACCGTCCGTACCTCGGCTCAGGCCACCTACATAGCGCGCTCCGCCGCCCACGGACCAGTCATCGCTAATTTGATACTGGTTCCATAACGTGAAGGCGTGTTTTGGCGTGTAGGCCAGAGATGAAGAACCGTCGGAAGAGACGATAGCCCCCTGACGCACTGAGGCATGCTGTTGGGTATAACCGGCCATGATCTGCCAGGCCGAGTTAATGTTACCGGTTGCGGTAAGCTCATAACCCTGCACACGTTTGGTACCGTATTGAGAATAGGTGCCATCGTCGTTGGCCTCTACATCGTTTTCGATATCGGTACGGAACAACGCGGCGGCGAGCAGCAGGCGCTTATCCATAACTTCCCACTTGGTGCCAATTTCGGAGGTTTTAGCCTTTTGCGGTTTGAAGTCGGTACGGTTAGCGCTGTTGCCTGTGCCGCTGGCGGCCAAAGCAAAGGTATTTCCGCCCGGAGGCTGCTGAGAAATTGCATAGTTGACGTAAACATTACCGTTTTCTGTCAGATGATAAAGCGCACCGAGTTTCCAGTTAACCAGGTTGCCAGATGTGTTGGTGTCGACGGTAGTAACCGGGGTATTTTTGGGTGCTCCGACCGGACAAGCAACAGCGCCACGCCCTGTTGCTCCACAGGCTGTCGCACTGTCGTAGGAGGTGTGATAGTTATCGAGACGAATGCCGCCGTTCAGCTCAAACGACTGAGTAACTTGCAAAGTATCAAATGCATATATACCCACAGTGTCTGTGGTGCCGTTGGCGTTGGCACCGTTGCGATCCAGACCACCGATCGAGATATTGCTGTTTGGATGATAAATATTTACTGACGGCGGCGTCAGCGCATTCACGCCATAGTTGGTTTGCTGCTCGCGGGTGAATTCAACCCCGGCGCTCACATCGTGACCTACCGATCCCGTTTGGAATTTAGAAGTTATATTCGTCTGGTTGGTCAGAATTCTGTTGCTGACATCCTTGAGGTTAGCCAAACGAGACCACTGCCAGCTGCCCACGTTCGCATTTGGCTGAGTGATATTTGTCGCGCCGCCCATCACCGCAGTGAGCAGATAATCCTGCTTGATTTGAGACCAGCGCGTGGTATTACGAATAGTGGTGCTATCGGAGAAGTCGTGTTCAAAACGCATCGTCACGGTATCAGTCGTCGAATCATCATAATCCGAATCGGTACCGTAGAAGTTATGGCTGTTAACTTTGCCCGAAGAGTTCAACGCTGATGTTGCAGCATTAGGCGCGGAGTAACCCGGCAGACCGATGGTCGGAACACCGCCGTCAGGCGTATTATGCTGAGTAACGTGGAGATAATTCAGGAACAGGCGATTCGACGTGCCCAGGCCAAAGGCCAGAGACGGGGCCACGCCGTAGCGTTCATTTTGCACGCTGTCGCGGCTGGCGTCGTGCGTTTTTTCGCCCATCAGGTTTAAACGAAAGGCCGAGTTTTCACCAAACGCCTGATTATAGTCCAGCGT
Organism: Rouxiella sp. S1S-2; assembly: GCF_009208105.1. Taxonomy (NCBI): domain Bacteria; kingdom Pseudomonadati; phylum Pseudomonadota; class Gammaproteobacteria; order Enterobacterales; family Yersiniaceae; genus Rouxiella; species Rouxiella sp. S1S-2. Next base: position 430,456 of record NZ_WFKL01000001.1, on the reverse strand, counting down.
ACTGCGGCGGAACCAGGCACTGCCCACGCTGGCGGAAGCATCAATGCCGGTATCCATGCGCGGCTGCTTGCTTATCATATTGATTGAACCGGTGGGAGCGCTGCGTCCGTAGTCGGTGCCGGAAGGGCCTTTGATAACTTCCACTTGTTCAGTGTTGAAAGTATCGCGCGACACACTGCCGATATCGCGAATGCCATCCACATAAATGCTGTTAGAGGTATCTACGCCGCGCATATAAATTGCGTCACCGGTGGACGAGCTGCCGTTTTCGCCAGCATAAAACGCGCCAACGCCCGGCACGTTTTTCAACGCGTCAGTCAGATTATTCACCCCCTGATCGTTAAGAACCTGCTTTGGAATGACGGTAATAGTGCGCGTGGTATCAACAAGCGGACGGGTAAACTTTGGGTCCGCGGACTGCCCTGGAGAATAAAGAGAAGGCACCTGAGCCTCAATAACTAACGTATCATCTTGTTTTTTATTCGTATTCTCAGCAGCCTGTGCGATTACAGGGGAGGAGATACCAATGCATAAACCGGTAAACAACGTTAGCGAGTTAAAGCTGCTAAAAGGCGTAATGTTATTTTTTTCCATTTTCTTCGTTATAAGTTTTTAGGTAGTGAGCAGGCCCATCATGCAGATAACCAACCGCCCGATATAAAAAACTTGGGTAAACAGTCAGTTATGGTGTTTCTTCATGATACTTTAAATGATAAGGATAATAGTTATCATTTATGTTCTTATTTTTATCACGAAAAACAACCGAAAAAAATACATTTCTTTACGGTTAGCATACATTTCAAACACTTTTTGTCTTAAATTTCTGAGGATGTTCTGAGGAAATGCTGAGGAAGTTCTGAGGATTGACGCGAGAGGGTTCTTTACCCGTTATAAAGGTAAATCTGAGTTGACGCTCTTAAAGGGATAACTGTTGTCACCTTAGTTTGAACAAAGCTTAACCGTTATGCCGGACCTAAAGAAAAAATCAGTGCCGACATAACAGGGGATCAAGCTCCTTTACGCCTTCCGTGCCGGCGCTTTGTGCACCAGAGTGTAGGCATAGTCCACCCCCATTCCATAGGCACCGCTGTGCTCGCGCACCAGATCCATAACGGCGTCGTAGGTCTCTTTACGCGCCCAGTCGCGCTGATATTCGAGCAACACCTGCTGCCAGGTTACCGGTACCGCGCCGGCCTGTACCATGCGGTCGATTGAGCGTTCGTGGGCGTCAACGCTGGTACCGCCAGAGGTATCGGTCACCACGTAAACCTCAAAACCTTCGTTCATCGCCATCAATGCAGGAAAAGTCAGACAAACTTCCGTCCACAGCGCCGAAATAATCAGTTTTTTCCGCCCTGTCGCCTTAACTGCTTCAACAAAACCTGCATCCTCCCATGAGTTCATGGAAGTTCGTTCAATCGGCTTTACATCAGGATGAACAGCTAAAAGCTCAGGCCAGATATAACCGCTGAAACTTTCCGTTTCTACCGAGGTATAGATGACCGGCACGTTAAAAACTTTACCCGCTTTTGCCAGTGCTACGGTGTTATTTTTAAGCTGCTGGCGATCGATATTCGCTACGCCGAAAGACATTTGTGGCTGATGGTCGATGAAAATCAACGTTGAATTTTTTGGGTCAAGCAGTTCGAATTTAGACATGTGTATATCCTCTCAGAGCGTATTGTTAAGTTAATTTGTTGTGAATATTTATAAGTTTTTTTGTTTCAACTGGCTACTGGGGATAACAATATGTCAGGGTGATTGAAGCGGATAGCGGAAAGAATTTGTCTAGTTGTTCAAAATTTTTTGACAGGTTTTGCAGCCTGAAAAAATTCATTTATTTCATATCACTAGGTCAGAGTTTTTCTGCGATATATTTAATTGATCGTGATATTTCCTTTCAACTTGATTAATTGAGCCGCACTTTTTATCGGGCGTACTTAATGTTCAATGCGCTATAATTTATTTAATATTTTTTAATAGATACGCAATCTCCTTTTCACATACTGAATATCCTGATGACCCATAATCTGCAATTCCCGCTTCAGCCTGTTTTTGACGGCCATAATGACCTTTTGCTGCGCCTTTGGTTGAACGATGCGCCAGACTCGGTGGCACTTTTTCTAGACGGCACGCTGGAAGAAAAACCTGATGGAACGCCGGACGGTCATCTGGACCTGCCTCGTATGCGTGCAGGCGGTTTTGCCGGGGGCCTTTTTGCGGTGTTTATCCCCCCCGCGTCTTACATGCCCAAGCTGAAACCGAATGCTGCTACACAGCCGCACGATCCGCTGGCGATAACTCATCAGCAAATCAGCCTGCTGCAGCGTATCGAGAATCAGTCTGCCGGGCGTGCAAAAATTTGTCGCACAGTGCGCGAGATTGAAAGTTGCATTGAGCAAGGCGTGTTGGCGATGGTGCTGCACATTGAGGGCGCAGAAGCGGTTGACGTTTCGCTGAGTAATCTGGATATGTTTTATCAGGCAGGGCTGCGCAGCCTGGGACCGCTGTGGAACTTACCGAATCAGTTTGGCGTAGGCGTGACCGGTGATTTTCCCGGCTCCCCCGACAGCGGCGATGGCCTCACGCTGGCCGGTCTTGGCCTGCTGCGCGCCTGCAATCGCAAAAAAATCCTCATTGACCTCTCGCACATGAATGAGAAAGCCTTCTGGCAGACGGCGCGTTTTAGCGATGCACCGCTCGTCGCTACTCACTCCAATGCTCATGCACTCTGCGCCCAACCGCGTAATTTGACCGATAAACAGCTGGCGGCGATTGCCGAAAGCGACGGCTTTGTTGGCGTGAACTTTGGCAACGCTTTCCTGCGTGCAGACGGTAAACGAGACGCCGACACGCCGCTGGAACGGATAGTGCAGCACATTGACTATTTGCTGGAAAAATTGGGCGAAGACCACGTCGGGCTGGGTTCTGATTTTGACGGCATCAGTGTCCCCGACGCGTTAGGCGATGTTACGGGTCTGCCATTACTGTTACAAACGATGAAACAGGCCGGTTACAGCGATGAGCTGATCGAGAAACTTGCCTATCGCAACTGGTTAAAAGTATTAAAGCAAACTTGGGGTGAATAACCTTAACAAGGGCTTACGGTGCGCATCGTGAGCCATCCCCCTACTCTTTGCGTGGTTGATATCACTTTAGCTTAGGAGGAACATCTGCCGCGCCAAATTTTGAATATTTGACAACGAGCACGTCATCTGCCGCAATAACTGTTGGCATGATGTTTTTTTAACCTGTAACACCACGAGGAGTCGACCATGACTACATGGACCAAACCTAAATTTGTTGATCTGCGTCTGGGCTTAGAAGTTACTCTGTACATCTCTAACCGCTAATCCCCCCTGCCCGCAGTTCGCTGTGGGCATTTTTTTCTTTCTACTCCTGGTCTACACATGCTGATTAACGTTCTTGGTTCCGCTGCTGGCGGTGGCTTCCCTCAGTGGAACTGCAACTGCAACAACTGTCAGGGCGTGCGCAATGGCACCATGAAAACCTCGGCACGTACGCAATCGTCGATTGCTATCAGTGACGACGGTATAGATTGGGTGCTGTGTAACGCCTCCCCCGACGTTTGCCATCAAATTGCCGCCACACCTGAGCTGAATAAACACGGTGTGCTGCGCGGTACGGCGATTGGTTCAATCATTCTTACGGATAGCCAGATTGATCACAGCGCAGGCCTGCTCAATTTGCGAGAAGGCTGTCCGCATCAGGTGTGGTGCACGCCAGAGGTTCATCAGGATTTGACCACCGGTTTCCCAATTTTCACCATGCTTTCTCATTGGAACGGTGGCCTGGTACATCACGCCATTGACCCCGACGAAGCGTTTACGACCACGGTCTGTCCGGCACTGAAATTTACCGCTATCCCGCTGCTGAGCAATGCGCCGCCGTATTCCGAATATCGCGGCAAACCGCTGCCAGGCCACAATATTGCCCTGTTTATTGAAGATACCCGTACCGGTAAGACGCTGATGTATGCGCCAGGTCTGGGTGAACCCGATGATGCGCTGATGGGCTGGCTTAAAAAAGCCGACTGCCTGCTGATCGACGGCACACTGTGGCGCGATAACGAGCTGGCCAATACCGGCGTCGGTCGCAATACCGGCAAGGATATGGGTCACCTGGCGCTGGCCGAGAAGCAGGGCCTGATGGAACTGCTCTCCACTCTGCCCGCCGAGCGTAAAATCCTTATTCATATCAATAACACCAACCCAATCCTCGACGAGTCCTCCGCTGAACGTGTGGCGCTTACCGCGCAAGGCGTTGAGGTCAGTTGGGATGGCATGCGTATTGCACTTTAGGTAACCGAAGATGAACGCTTTTAATTCCACGGCGGTGCTAATGTCGCCGCAAGAGTTTGAACAGGCACTGCGTGCGAAAGGTGCTTATTATCATATTCACCACCCTTATCATATCGCGATGCACAACGGCCAGGCCACGCGCGAACAGATTCAGGGATGGGTGGCGAACCGCTTCTATTATCAGACCAGTATTCCCATGAAAGACGCGGCAATTATGGCTAACTGTCCTGATGCCCAAACCCGCCGCAAATGGGTGCAGCGCATTCTTGACCACGATGGTCACAGCGACAGCGAAGGCGGAATTGAAGCCTGGTTGCAGCTCGGCGAGGCCGTAGGCCTTGACCGTGACGAGCTGCTTTCAGAAGAGAGGGTGCTGCCTGGCGTACGTTTCGCCGTTGACGCCTACGTCAGCTTCGCCCGCCGTGCGGTGTGGCAGGAAGCCGCCTGCAGCTCTCTGACCGAGCTGTTTGCGCCGCAGATCCATCAGTCGCGGCTCGACAGCTGGCCGAATCACTACCCGTGGATCCAGCAGGAAGGTTATCACTATTTCCGCAGCCGTCTGAGTCAGGCAAATCGCGACGTCGAGCACGGTTTGGCGCTGGCGCTGGCGTACTGTAATACGGTAGAAAAGCAGCAACGCATGCTCGAAATCCTGCAGTTCAAGCTCGACATTCTGTGGACCATGCTCGACTCAATGACCATGGCCTATGAGCTCAACCGTGCGCCTTACCACAGCGTAACGCAGCAGCCGGTATGGCATAAAGGAAAGCTTCTGTGATCGAAATTAACGTCAATCAGGTGCCAATGTTTCGTCGCGGTTTCCGCTTGCAGTGGGAGCCGACACAAGATTGCCACGTGATCCTTTACCCCGAAGGCATGGCAAAACTCAATGAAAGCGCCGCCATGATTTTGGAAAACGTCGACGGTAAACGCCTGCTTTCAGAAATCATTGACGGGCTGAATCAGCGTTTCCCAGAAGCGGGCGGCGTTGACGACGACGTGAAAGAGTTTTTTGCCCAAGCCTATGAACAAAAATGGATAATTTTCCGTGAACCTGCTTAAACCCCAGGTCAAACCGCCGCTCTGGTTGCTGGCGGAGTTGACTTATCGTTGTCCGTTGCAGTGTCCCTACTGCTCAAATCCGCTCGATTTTGCCAAGCAGGAGAAAGAGCTGACCACCGAACAATGGATTACGGTGTTTGAACAGGCGCGTGCGATGGGCGCGGTGCAAATTGGCTTCTCCGGCGGTGAACCGCTGGTGCGCAAGGACTTGCCCGAGCTTATCAAGGCGGCGCGTGATCTCGGTTTTTATACCAATCTGATCACTTCTGGCATTGGTTTGACCGAAAAGAAAATCGACGCCTTCGCCGAAGCCGGTCTGGATCATATTCAGATAAGCTTTCAGGCCAGTGACGAAACGCTCAACGCCGCGCTGGCCGGTTCTGCCAAGGCATTTCAGCAGAAACTGGATATGGCCAAAGCAGTGAAAGCCCACGGCTATCCTATGGTGCTTAACTTTGTGCTGCATCGCCATAATATTCATCAGATTGATAAAATCATCGAACTGAGCATTGAGCTGGAGGCCGACGACGTCGAGCTGGCGACCTGCCAGTTTTACGGCTGGGCGCAGCTGAACCGCGAAGGCCTGCTGCCAACTCGGCAACAAATCGCTGATGCCGAAGCGGTCGTGGCGGAGTATCGCGTCAAGATGGCCGACAAAGGCAATCTGGCCAACCTGCTGTTTGTGACGCCCGATTATTATGAGGAGCGTCCGAAGGGTTGCATGGGCGGTTGGGGTGCAATTTTCTTAAGCGTAACGCCGGAAGGTATGGCGCTGCCTTGCCACAGCGCGCGCCAGCTGCCGGTCGAGTTTCCGTCGGTGCTGGAACAATCCTTACAAGACATCTGGTACAACTCGTTTGGCTTTAATAAATATCGCGGCTTTGACTGGATGCCGGAGCCTTGTCGTTCCTGCTCGGAAAAAGAGAAAGATTTTGGCGGCTGCCGCTGTCAGGCCTTTATGCTGACCGGCAATGCCGATAACGCCGATCCGGTATGTTCCAAATCAGAGCATCACGGCATGATTTTAGAAGCGCGCGAGCAGGCCAACTGCACCAATATTCAGGTCAGCCAGCTACAGTTCCGCAACCGCAAAAACTCTCAGCAGCTGATTTTCAAAACGCCGGTGCCATGATGCAAAAAAGGCTGCAACTGGCGAACGGCCTGCGGGTCAATCTGACTCACAGCCCGCAGGCCTCACACGCGGCTGCCCTGTTTCATCTCTCGGCCGGCAGTCATCACGAACCCTCAGCGTGGCCGGGGCTGGCACACTTATTCGAACACGTGGTGTTTGCCGGCAGTCAACATTATCAGGGCTCGCAGCGCCTGATGAGCTGGGCGCAGGCCGAAGGCGCGAGGCTCAATGCCACCACGCTTCCAACGATGACCGCCTGGTTTTTTGATATCGCTGCGCCCAAGTTGGACGACGGTTTTGCCCGGCTGGTTGATATGCTGGCGCGACCGCTGCTTGCCGCAGATTCTATCGCGCAAGAAATGGCGGTAATCGACGCCGAGTTTAAGATGTTAAGCACCGATACCGACACGTTATGCGAGGCGGCGCTCGGTGCAGCGTTAATATCACCCACAGCATTAACCCGCTTTCACGTTGGAAATTTGGCGCATTTTGGCCAAGATATCGATTCGCTGCAGCAGGCGCTGAGCGATTATCACCAGCAGTATTTCCACAGCGGTAATCTGACCCTCTGGCTCTCGGGTCCACAGTCTGTAGAAGAACTCGCCGCACTGGCGACGCAGTACGCGACACTATTTCCAGCAGCACAAGAGAAACAATCGCCCCTCACTCAGCCGCTAACGCTGGGCCATGAACGTGATTTCTCGATGCAAAGCGGCGCGACGCCTCGCTTGCAGCTGTCCTTCACATTGCCAGAGACCCATCGCCCCGATGCCTCCTCGCTGACTTTATTGCGCCAGATTTTAACTGACGAGGCGCAAAACAGCCTGCTGGCAGCGCTGCGCACGCAGGGATGTTGCGACACTGTGCAGCTATCATTACCCTACTGCAGCGAAAATGGCTCGATTATCAGCATAGAGATGATGCTTAACGATGCGAGGCCTGAAACAGCGGCCCGCGCTGAGGCTCTCTTCCAGCATGGATTACGACATTTAAGAACGGTGTCGCCGCTGCAGCTGCACCATTATGCCAACCTTGCGGCTCAACCGTTTTCACAGCTGACGCCGGTCGATAAGTTACGTGCTACTGCCTTTGGTTTTCCACCGATTGAACAGAGCGATGCTGAACTGCTTGCCGGCTGGCAAAGCCTACTGGACCAACTTAAGACCGATAATCTGACGCGACTGTGGGTCACGCCAAACGTGAATAATTCAACACGATGTGTTCAAGGATTTGAGCTTGCGCTGGCCCCAATAACCTGGCCGGCTGTGAATGCCATAGACTTGCCCAAGCTGGCTTTTTATCCGCAAAACAGTGTGCCGGAACGACTATACTTTCCTGCCGAAAAAGTCGGCCTGCCTCAGATAAAAAGTGAGTATAGCGAGGGCGTGCTGATCCTCAGTCCAGCAGCGGCGACCCCCTTGACCCTGCGCAATGCCCATCAGATGCAGGCCAGCTTGCGCGCTATTGTCGGTGACTGTGCACATCGGGGAGGCAGCCTTTCCTTTGAGCGCTATCAGGGGCAGTGGCTGCTGCAGTTAAGCGGCACTGATGACGTGATACTCAGTACACTAAATGCGCTAATAGTGCAGCTTTTAACGATGCCGAAAACGCTGCAGGATCAAGGTGAAAGGCAGTATCTCCTTGCCGAGAAGGCCTTACAAAGCGATATCGCTATTCGCTGCTTGCTCAATCAGCTGCCAAGGCTGCTCAGCGGAGAGGCGACGGGTGAAAGTGAAGCCACGAACTTTAGCCGTCTTCATTGGAACGCGGCGCTTTACGGCGGAAGCTCAGGGCTTTTAGAAGGAATTGCTCATCTTTTGAGCCGTTTTCCGGGGCACATCAACGACGAAAAAGTCCAGGCGCGTGCGCCGCGTGCGGCCGAGGTCAAATCAATTTTCCCGACCGATAGCGAAGATGCCGCCGTTTTGCTGTTTTGTCCGCTGCCGGAGCAAACTGCCGTCTGCCTTGCCGCCTGGCGTATTCTGGCGTCATTTTTTGAACCGCGTTTTTTCCAGCGACTGCGGGTTGAACAAAACATGGGCTATGTCGTTACCTGCCGTTTTATGCAATCGGCGGGAGAAAGTGGAATCATGTTTGCAGTACAGTCTCCCAGTTATTCTGCTGAGCGGATTTATGCTGAAATACAGCAATTTATCGTCGATATGCAAGACATCATCCTCGAAACCTCTCCCACACTCTTCGCCGAAAAATGCTCAGCGCTAAGGCACAGTATTGAGGTCCCCGCTCAGGATAAACTTGAGCAGACTCGCGAACGTTGGTTAAGCGCACACGCCTATGCTCCCCTGCTCACCGCCGAGGCGATTTCAAGCCTTACACTGTCAACACTCCAGCACTTCCAACAGCAGTTGGTTCAGAAAACAGCACCGTGGTGGATATTGAACAATCAACCATTGTTGAAATAACGTTCAATAAAACTGACCGAACCCATCAAAAGTTTGGGATTGTTAAGTAACCAATATGCGCCGAGGATGTAATCTTTCACTCATCAACTGTCCAAAGTTGTGGAGGGTGACGTGGGATTACTGAGTCAATTCTTCGCAAGGTTATTGGGTAATGATTCGACACCTGAAACCCTGAAAGAAGAACCAAAAATGATTAAAGTTTTAGTACTTTACCATTCAATGTATGGTCACATCGAAACCATGGCGCAGAGTGTTGCAGAAGGTGCAAAACTGATAACACGGTAACCCCTCCCATCATCAAAAAGCCAGATTGCCTTAGCGTCCGACTTTTTAATTTTTCGCGCAGGTGTCATTATCAGGGAGAACTTCTTCTAGCACTTCTTCGGGAAAAACCTATGTCGTTAACGTCCCTTGCCTGTCTTGGCGATTTGCCCGCCGAAGAGTGGGATGCGTTGGTCCCTGCCGGACAGCCTTTTCTGCGTCACGCTTTTTTAACCGCACTGGAAGACAGCGGTTCGCTTGGCCCCGATTCGGGCTGGCAAAGTGAACACTTACTGTGGCAACAGGATGGCAAAACGCTGGCGGCCGTTCCCGGCTATCGCAAATCGAACTCCTCCGGCGAATACGTATTTGACCACGCCTGGGCCGATGCCTGTCACCGCGCCCGCATTCCCTATTACCCGAAATGGCTCGGTGCGGCACCGTTTAGCCCGGTTGGCGGAAGGCGTCTGCTCGGCGCGCCCGAAGTAGCACAGCAACTTCTCCGGGCGTTACCCGAGTATCTGCAGCAGCAAGGTCTCTCCAGTGCACACATCAACTTTACCGACCCGCGTGATAATCAGCTGGTTAGCGAGCAAAGCGAATGGCTGCATCGGCTGGGATGCCAGTATCACTGGCACAACCGCGGCTATCGCGATTTTCAGGATTTTCTCGACACGCTGACCTCGCGCAAACGCAAGCAGATGCGCAAAGAGCGCGAACAGGTGGTCGCGCAGGGCATTGAATTCCAATGGCTTGAAGGCGCGCAGATTACTGAGGCGCAGTGGGATTTTATCTATGCCTGTTATGCCAATACCTACGACGTTCGCGGTCGTTCACCTTACCTGACGCGTGACTTTTTCAGCCTGCTGGCCGAACGGATGCCCGAAACTGTTCAGGTGGTGATGGCCGAACAGCTGGGCCGTCCGGTGGCAATGGCGCTGAGTCTGGTCAGTGGCGACACCTTCTATGGCCGCTACTGGGGCTGCCTGGCCGAATTCGACCGGCTGCACTTTGAGACCTGTTTTTATCAGGGGATGGATTATGCAATTGCCAAAGGTCTTGCACGTTTTGACGCCGGTGCACAGGGCGAACATAAGCTAATTCGTGGATTTGAGCCAGTATTAACCGACTCATGGCATTATTTGCGTCATCCAGGTTTGCGCAGTGCGGTGGAAGATTTTTTGCAACAGGAGCGAGACGGCGTGCGCGCCTGGGCTATTGAAGCCCGCGACGCGCTGCCTTATCGGCAGGAACAGGCCTGAGATTTACTCAGTCCATACCCACAAAACCACCGGTCTGATGCTGCCACAGTCGGGCATACAGGCCTTTTTTGGCCAGCAGTTCGCCGTGACTGCCAATTTCAACAATTTGCCCTTGGTCGAGCACCACCAGCCGGTCCATTTTGGCGATGGTTGACAGTCGGTGCGCGATAGCAATGACCGTTTTGTGGGTCATCAGGGTTTCTAAACTCTCCTGAATCGCCGCTTCCACCTCTGAGTCTAATGCCGAGGTCGCTTCGTCCATAATCAGGATCGGCGCGTTTTTCAGCAGCACGCGCGCAATGGCGATACGCTGGCGCTGTCCGCCAGAGAGTTTCACCCCACGTTCGCCTACGTGCGCGTCCAGCCCCCTTCGCCCCTGCGGGTCTGAAAGCTCGGGAATAAACTCGTCGGCGCGCGCCTGACGGATAGCATTGACCAGCTCTTCGTCGCTGGCACCCGGCCGACCATAAAGCAGGTTATCGCGAATCGAGCGGTGCAGCAGCGAAGTGTCCTGCGTTATCATGCCGATTTGCGCGCGCAGACTCTCCTGCGTGACCTGAGAAATGTCCTGATCGTCAATCAAAATTCGGCCACCGTCGAGGTCATAAAGCCGGAGCAACAGGTTCACCATCGTTGACTTGCCGGCACCCGAAGGCCCAATCAGGCCAATCTTCTCACCGGGGCGAATCGTCAAATCCAACCCATTAATCACACTGCGGCTTTTTCCATAGTTGAAGTTAACATGGTCAAAACGAATCGTACCCTGACTGACTTTCAGCGCCGGTGCCTGAGGTTTGTCGGTCACGCTGACCGGCTGCGCGATAGTCTGCAGGCCGTCCTGCACCATGCCGATATTTTCAAAAATACCGTTGACCACCCACATGATCCAGCCCGACATACTGACGATACGAATAACCAGCCCTGTCGCCAAGGCAATAGCCCCGACGCTAATCAACGACTGCGTCCACAACCACAGTGCCAGTCCGGTAGTGCTCACAATCAGCACCCCGTTTAACACGGTGATAGTAAAATCCATGCTAGTCACCAGGCGACTCGCCAGCTGGGTTTTCTCGGTCTGCTCGGTAATCGCCTCGCGCGCATATTTTTGCTCGAGGTCGGTATGCGCAAAAAGTTTGAGGGTGGTGATGTTGGTATAACCATCAACAATGGTGCCCATCAGCTTGGAACGCGCCTCCGAAGAGACCACCGAACGTGCCTTCACCCGCGGCACGAAATACCACAGAGACAGGCTGTAGAGCACAATCCAGACGGTAAGCGGGATCATCAAATGCCAGTCGGCTTCGGCAAAAAGAAACAGCGCACTGGCCGCATAAATTACCACGTGCCAGATGGCATCGACTGCCTGCACCGCCGAATCTCGCAGTGAACTACCGGTTTGCATAATGCGTTGAGCAATGCGCCCGGCAAAATCATTCTGGAAAAAATTCACACTTTGGCGCAGCACATAGTTATGGTTCTGCCAACGGATCATGCTGGTCATGCCAGGGCTGATGCTTTGGTGCACCAACAGATCATGCAGGCAGATAAATATCGGTCGCATAATCAGTGCAACCGCCGCCATCCACAGCAGTTCTCCCGCGTGATCGCTAAAGAAGCTGGCGGAGGGCGTATCACGGGTCAGGTCGATAATGGTACTGAGATAGCTAAACAGCGACACTTCAATCAGTGAGCCAATCAGACCCACCACCAACAACGCGGTAAAGCTCGGCCACACCTGACGCAGATAGTAAAAGTAGAAAGGCCAGACTTTATCGGGCGTTGCCTCACTGGGAGGCGCTTTGAAAATATCAATCAACCGTTCAAATCGACGGTACAACATACGAGCCTCTCATATCCTGCTGTTATTCAAATATGGGCATCCGGAGCGGTCCTGCTCCAGTCCAAACAAGAAAAAACGTTAAGATACTCAGCTTAGTTGATTTTGATGAATAATTTCCGCCCAATTCATTCACAAAGTGCGATCACTTTTTGCGTAACGGGTAATTTTTCATAAACAGTGAAAGCAGGAAAGCCACCGCCATTACGCAGGCAGCAATCTGATAAACCTGGTGAATTGCCCCACCAAACGCCTCGAGATAGTCAGTACGTATCGCCTCCGGCAGCTGGTGAATACTTGCTGCACTCATCGCCCGTGGCAGTTGGGTGCCGTCCGGTATTGAAGCCATCAACCCGCTTTGCAAAGAATGAGTAAAAATCGCACCAAATACTGCAACGCCCACCGAACTGCCGATGGATCGGAACAGTGTGGTGCTGGACGTCGCTACGCCAACCTGCTGCGGCTCAACGCTGTTTTGCGCCGCCAGCACCAAAACCTGCATCACCAGCCCCAGACCGGCGCCGAGCAGCGCGATATAGGCATAGAGCATGTGCAACGGGGTGGCGTTTGTCAGCCTCATGCCGAGCAGCAGCATCGCCACCAGCGCCAAAAAGGTCCCGATAATCGGGAAGAGGCGGTATTTCCCGACTTTGCTGATAATCCGCCCACTGATTATTGAGGTCATCAGCAGACATCCCATCAACGGCAGCAGCTGCATACCCGCCTGCGACGGCGTCGACCCTTTTACCACCTGCAGATAAAGCGGCAGGAAAGTCACGGAACCCAGCAGCGCCATACCGATAATAAAACCTATCAGGCAGCTGAGTACAAAGGTCCGTTGGCGGAAAAGTGCGAGCGGGATAATCGGCTCAATCGCCAGCCGCTCCTCATAAATAAACCCGCCGAGGCAGACCAGGCCAAAAGCTAAAATGCACCACAGCTGACCCGAATCCCAGGCCATCACCGTGCCGCCTTCACTGGTAAACAAAATGATACAGGTCAGCGCGGCAGCCAGATAAATAGCGCCGAGATAGTCGATTTCACGTCTGATTTTAGCCACGTGCGGCTGGAATACCGCGCCAATAACCCCCAGCGCAAACAGGCCAAGCGGCAGGTTAATATAAAATATCCAGCGCCAGGAAAAATGCTGCACCAGAAAACCGCCAATCAGCGGCCCCACTACGGTTGCCAGGCCGAACACGCCGCCGAAGAGTCCCTGATAGCGACCGCGATCGGCAGGCGGAATGACGTCGGCCACCGCCGCCATGCTGATAACCATCAACCCGCCGCCGCCCAGACCCTGCAGCGCGCGCATCAGGATAAGCTCGGTCATATTTTGCGCCAGTCCACAAAGTGCAGAGCCGAGCAGAAACAGCACGATGGCGATCTGCAGCACCCTTTTACGGCCAAACAAATCGCCAAACTTGCCATAAAGTGGTACCACAATGGTGGAAGAAAGCATGTAGGCAGTGACCACCCACGAGAGTTTTTCCAGTCCGCCCAGCTCACCGACTATCGTGGGCAGCGCGGTAGAGACAATGGTTTGGTCAAGTGCGGCCAGCAGCATTACCAGCAGCAGTGCCGAAAACAGTAAGCGAATGGACGGCGCAGCGTGAGTAACCTGCTCTACACTTTCAGCGTTGAGTTGATTTTGGGTGGCCATAGAGGCTAACTTGCCTTGATATTAATTAACTAGGTAATTAATATATGAGTTTACTTCCCTTCCGGTCAATGGGTACGATGACATCATGAACAGTAAAGAATCTGAAAAAATCTTGCAGCAACAGGACCCATTGTCTGAAAAATCAGCGACTTTACCCCGTCGACCAGGGCGACCTAGAGGTGTAGCAAAAGGTGCGGAACGCCGCGCACTGCTGCTGGAAACTGCGCTGGAGATGTTTGCTCGCAAGGGAATTGCCGATACACCGCTGACCGCGATTGCCCGCGAAGCCGGTGTCACTCCTGCGATGCTTCATTACTATTTTAATACCCGCGAGCAACTGCTCGACGTACTGATTGAGGAGCGTTTTATGCCAATACGCGCCTCCTTCAGCAACCTGTTTCAGGACTCTTCCCACGATCCGGTTGCGGCAATTACCCAACTGGCCGAGCAGTTTATTGCCATCTCGGTCGAACACGCCTGGTTTGCCCCCCTGTGGGTGCGGGAAATTATGAGCGAAAGCGGCCTGCTTAAGCAGCGCATGGACCAGCGCTACGGTGACAACCGGCGTAACGAATCGCTGCGCTGCCTTGCCCGCTGGCAGGAGGAGGGAAAACTTAACGCCGATTTAAACCCTGATTTAATTATCTTCACACTGTTTGGACTGACTTTTTTCCCGATTGCCTCGTCGCGCGTGTCCAAGGGGGCGTCAGGTAAGCGGCCAGATACGACACATTTAGCCAAACACGTCGTGGCGCTGTTGCTTGGTGGACTTGGCCCGCAGCCCGCAAAAAAAGAGTAGCTGACCAAAAAGTGCGCTTGTCATCACTCTGGCACAAAGAGTGTGCTATAAAATGCGCTCTGCATGATAATGGCATTAACCACATGAAAAACAATAGTATTTACACGCCAGCCCGGCCCGTATCTGCCGAAACCCGCGTGCTGGGCTGGCGTGACTTATTTTCACTCTGGTTCTCTCTGGGAATGGGGCTGATGGTACTGCAGGCCGGTGCCATTTTGGCTCCCGGACTGGGGATGGCAGGATCACTGTTGGCGATTTTTACCGGCACGCTGGTTGGCGTAATACTGCTCGCTCTGGTTGGGGTGATTGGCGGACAAACGGGCCTGTCGTCGATGTCCTCACTCACGCTAAGTCTGGGAAAAAAAGGCATCGCCCTGCCCGCGCTGTTTAATATCTTGCAGCTAATCGGCTGGGGTGCCTTTGAGATTGTGGTCATGCGCGACGCCGCCAGTCTATTGGCCAAGCAGGCCTGGGGCGCACAAAGCTTCTGGGCTAATCCTACGCTGTGGACCCTGATTTTTGGTTTTGTCGCTACGCTGCTGGCGGTGTGCGGGCCGCTGGCGTTTATCCGCGTGGTGCTGCGTCGCTGGGGGATTTGGTTGCTGATAGGCAGTTGTATCTGGTTGACCGTGAATTTGTTCCAGCACGCGTCGCTGAGTACGCTGTGGCACAAGGCCGGGGACGGCAGCATGCCGTTTGCGCTGGCCTGCGACATTGTGGTGTCAATGGCGCTGTCCTGGTTGCCGCTGGTGTCTGACTACACGCGCTTTGGCAAATCCTCACGGCAGAACTTCCTGGGCACCGCCTGCGGGTTTTTCCTCGGCAGCCTGTGGATGATGGCGCTGGGTGCCGCCTACACGCTGGCATTTGTCAGCTCGGCAGACAGTAATGCATTATTGCTGGCACTCTCCGGCGTGGCGCTGGGTATTCCGCTGCTGCTTATTTTGGTTGATGAACACGAAAATACGTTTGCCGACATTCACTCGGCGGCGCTTTCTGGTGCTACGCTGCTTCCTAAAAGTATCAGCATCGGCAAGCTCAGTTGGGGAGTGGGCCTGATTTGTACACTGATTGCCTGGGGTATTCCGCTCGACAGATACGAGAACTTCCTGCTGCTGATAGGATCGGTTTTCGCTCCGTTGTTTGGGGTAGTGCTAATGCACTATTTCATTCTGCGCCATCGCCAGCCCGCTGAAAGCAATATGAACTGGCGAGCGCTGAGCGCCTGGGTTATCGGCATCGTGACCTATCATTTGATTGCACAATTTTACCCAAATCTTGGCGCAACGGTGCCCTCACTGCTGGTCGCCGCACTGTTTTGTCGCTTACTCAGTAAACGCCGAGCCTAGGACTCGGCCTTACTGAGCATTTGCAGCGCAACGGTCTGCGCATTGGCCACATGCAATCGCGCGGCCTTTTCTGCGCCGTCACCGTCGCGCGCCTTGATTGCCTGATACAAAGAGTCAATCTCTTGCAGGCTATGAGGCAGGCGGTCGGGGTGCATCAGCGAGGTGGCCCGCAGCAAATTGACCCGCGAATGCAGGCTGGTCAGCGCTTCTTTGACCAGCTCGTTGCCGCAGCGCTCAAGCATGATGCCGTAAAGCGCATTTTTGGCCTGCAACACACTGGCCTGATCCTGCGCCAGTCCAGCTTTACGCAGCGCCTGGGCGGCAGCGCCAAACTTAGCTATATCGGCATCGCTGGCGCACTGCGAAAACTCGCGTGCGACAAAGCCTTCCAGCAGGCCGCGCAGCGCATAGAGGTCCGTCGCCTCTTTCACCGAAATGGTGGCAACGATCGGACCTTTATGCGGAACAATATCCACCAGCTTTTCGGCTTCGAGCTTGCGCAAAGCTTCACGGATTGACGTGCGGCTCACACCCAGCGTTTCGCAAAGTTCGCGCTCAATCAACCTCTCTCCGGGGACAAATCGGCCGTTAATGATCGCTTGTCGTAACGCATTTTCTACCTGAAAACGCAGCGTTTCAGGCCGCACCAGGCCGATATCTGAAGACATGATTGTATTCCTGTCCGACAAATTTAAGTTACCCTCATCATAGCGGCCTGTCTGGTGAAAAGCGATGCCTATCTTTTAACCCTCACGACGCCTGGGAATGGGCCGCTGGCGTAAAGAGCGCAGCCTGCGCCTGCGCCAGCGCCTGTTCAACCAAGGGAGCCGCCACCGCCGCGCCGTGAATACCAATCACGCTGACAATCTCCAGCACCTCCATTATTTCCTCTTTAGTGGCACCATAATTAATGGCGTTGCGCATGTGTAGCTTAAGCCCCTGCTGATAAAGATGGGTCGCCGAGGCGTCGAAAGCGCAGTAAATCAGCTCTTTTATCTTGGGTGCCAACACGCCGGTACGCCAAGGTACCGATGAGAATTCTATATAGGCTTCAAACAGTTCGGGGTCCAGCTCCAGCAGCCCGTCCCAAGAGGCATGCCAATAGCCACGATTGTCGACAAATGCCTGTTTCAGCGTTTCCCGCCGGGCATCAAGCGGCTCGGGTCCGTGACGCAGCCCTTCTTCTTCCAGCACCTCAAGCAGCAGCGGCACGCCGATATTCGCGGCGTGAATGCCGAGCGTGCTGGTCAACTCCAGCACCTCAGTCAGCTCCTGCTGTGTGGCACCAAACGCCACCGCAGCGCGTAAATGCTGCGCAATACCGGGCAGATAAATGTGCGTCGAGGCCACGCTGGCACTCAGCGCCACAAACGCTTTCACCTTGTTTTCAAGATAATTTTTCTTCCACGGTACCGCAGAAAATTTAAGATACCCGGCGACAAAGTCAGCATCTTGACGTAGCAGGCTTTCCCACTGTGCGTCCCAGGTTTGATGTTGCTGAATAAATGCCGCCTTAACCTGTTGCTGCTGTTGAGTAAGATTCATGACGCATTCCCTCCTTTTATTGCCCGCTGATACACCTCCTCCGCGACTTCTTCCTGCCACACAGTCTTGCCAAGCGATGTCGCGGTATGCAGCATAAAACTGTCTTTACCGGCTCCGTGCCAGTGACGCTCGTCCGCCGGTATCCATACCGTGTCGCCCTGGCGTATGGCTTGGGGTGGCTCACCGTCGACGCAGACCCAACCGCTGCCCGACACCACCTGCAGGATTTGTCCCTGCTGATGGGTATGCCAGTAAGTGCGCCCGCCGGGGGCGAAAAATACGCTATTGATGGTCACGTCATCGGTGGTTGGCATCACCGGATCGCCCCAGACTTCTCCGCTAAAGGTGCTGCTGCGCTGCTCTGAAATCACCCCTTCAGCCCTGCCACGAAATACTTTCATTGCCCTTCTCCCATTTAGTTTGATTTATCATGCAGGCGAACACCGCCGGACACGTCGCCAATCGCGTCAACCACCCGATTGCTGATGACATCGCCGTAGCCGAGCGAGGTGGCCAGGCCAAAGCTCGCCAGTGGACCCGACGCATTGAGCGACACCACGCCCAGCTCGCGCACGCGGTCGACGTAAAGCGCCACGTCTTTGGTCATCAGCTTGCCCGTCAGGCCGCCTTCGAGGTAATCGCCGTCAACAATTTTGGGGAAACGATTCAGAGTGGCGAAGTTGACCCCGCTGCTGCTGTTAAGTACGTCGAGCAGGCGGTGCAGGTCCAGCCCGGCTTTTTTCCCAGCCACCATCACTTCGGCGGTGGCGGCGAGGCTCACGGCGTTGAGGAAATTGTTCAGCAGCTTGGTGGTGTGCCCGCTGCCGCTGCCGCCCATTGCAATGACCTTGGCAGCAATCGGCTTGAAAGCCCACTCTATGGCGTCTATCGCCTGCGCGTCACCGCCCACCATCAACGTTAAGGCCCCTTTTTCAGCCGCGGCGGCACCGCCCGAAATACCGGCGTCGATGTAGAAGACGCCTTTGGCGGCAAACAGGCCGTGCAGGCGAACGGTCGAGCTGGCAGCGGCGGTGCTGAGATCAATCACCGTTTGCCCGCGATGGCAGTGCGCCAGAATGCCATTTTCGCTCTCAACCACCGACTCCACCACCTTGCTGTCGGGCAGCGAGAGCATGACAACGTCGGCATAACCCATCACATCGGCCAACGACGCGGCAGCGCTGGCACCCGCGGCGGCGGCGCGTTCTGCCACGGGGTCAAAACCCAGCACGTTTATTCCGGCATCAACCAGGCAACGCGTCATGCGCCCGCCCATATTTCCCAAACCTATAAATCCAATACGCTCGGTATTCATCAGGGACTCTCCATAAATAGTTTAAAAATCGACGTCTTTGGTTTCTGGTCCCATATAGGCACCGAGGGTACCTATCACCGCGCCCAGCGCCAGCAGCACCACCGAAGTCAGTGCCAGCGGCATCAGCGCGCTGAGCCAATCCATATAAAACGCATAGAAAGAGGGAATAATGACCGACAGGCTAAAGCCCATGCCAAAGCCGGTGGCGCGCACATCAGTAACGAAACGCTCGTTGATGTAAGTCACGATCACGCCCCACGGTGAGGTCACCAGCACGGCCAATACGCCCACCAGCAGCATAATGGTGCCCAGCGACAGGCCGGGAACGGTGGTCAGCACATAGAGCAGCGCCGACCCCAGCACGGCAATCAGCGGACCGGCAATCAGGAAAAAGCGTCGGCGGCCAATTTTCTGGCCCAGCATGCCTGAGCCGATGTAGCTGAAAAACAGTACGCAGTAGGTGATAAGCAGTGTCGAGGTCATCTCAAAACCGCTGAGGTGCAGGGTATGCACCAGCAGGCCGGTCGGCAGATAGATGGTGATAATATTTTGCGTCAGCCAGAAACCACTCATCATCAGCAATACCTGCAGCAGGTTACGCCCACTTTTGCCACGCAGCAGATCGGTTAACGCCAGTTTTTCGCGCTTTTCACCGCCGGTTTCGCTTTCCCAAATTTCCGATTCCTTGACCTTAAATATATAATAAAGCGCTAAAAAGGCCGCCAGTACGCCGCCGATGATAAAGGGTATACGCCAGCCCCATTGCACATAGGGTGAATTCAGCCCATTAAGTGGAAACAGGAAGAACACCAGCATAGTGACCAGATTGATGCTGACGTAGGCGGCCGGGAATCCGCTGATAATCAAGCCACCGACGAATCCCCGCTGATGTTTTTTCGAGTATTCAATCGCCAGCGGCATCGCACCGGTGTAGCCCCCGCCGAGAAAAATCCCGTCGATAAAGCGCAGTAGCACCAGCAACACGTAAGCACCAATTCCGAGGGTCTGATAGCCCGGCAAGCAGGCTATCAGCAGCGTCACCACCCCAAAGCCGGAGACCGAATAAATAGACGCTTTGCGCCGCCCGATGCTGTCAGCCATGATGCCAAATAGCAGCGCACCCAGCGGTCTTCCGAGCAGTGTGGTGATAAACACCAGCGAGGCGAGAATGGTCTCAGTACCGCTTGATAGATTGGGCGGCTGGAAGTAAAACAGCACCGGCGAGAGAGCGACCACCGGCAGGTAAATATCAAACATATCGATGTATTCAGAAAAGAAAGCGCCTTTAATCGCACTCTTCCTTTTTACATCAATGGATTGCTCGCTTTCGGCGCGATGGGCGCCGACTTGTGCGGTCAGAGTTTCCATTTCAGTCTCCAGTCTCTTTATTGCCGCATCTCTTATGGATGCGTGTGTAGGGAACCGTCGGGCGTGAGCCAGACGGGCAGGCAATGCAGGTAAGACGTTTGCTGACGAGACTTATGCCCCCTCAGCTGACTGCCGGTGTTGGCTAAATAAAGTGCTTATGCCCGAAACATCACGCTTTGGCTTTCTCCTCCTCCCAGGCTTTGATAGCCTCACTTGCCACGCGAAATGCTGCCAAGGCCAGCGGCGCACCGCAGTAAACACCCGCCTGCATCAGCACTGCGCGGATCTCCTCTTTGCTGACGCCGTTGTTTAATGCTCCTCTGACGTGTACCGACAGCTCATGGTGCTGGCTCATCGCAGTGAGCATGGCAATATTGAGCATGCTGCGGGTTTTAAACGACAGCGTAGGATCGCCCCAAATGTCGCCCCAACAGTACTCGGTCACCAGCTTTTGCATCGGGCGATTAAACTCATCGGCGTTGGACCACGACTTCTCGACGTGAGCCGCGCCCAACACCTCTTTTCGGTTGGCAAAACCTTTCTCAAAGCTCGAATTATTTTCCATCATTGTTTCCTTTTAGCCGCACGTGATACATATTTATGTATGATTGTATGACAGTGAATTTAGGCAAATTTTTTTGCCCTCCCGCATCAGGCTTCCGGTAGACCAAAGCCGACCATCGATTTAATTTCCAGGTATTCACGCAGCCCGGCCTCTCCCCACTCGCGTCCGTTGCCCGAACGTTTATAACCGCCAAAGGGCGCATGAAAATCGGCGGGAGGATAGTTCACATGCACATTGCCGGCGCGAAGCTGACGTGCCACACCTTGGGCTCGCGCCTGCGAGGCAGACTGAACATAGGCGGCCAGACCATATTGAGTGCCGTTAGCAATCGCGATAGCCTCCGGCTCGGAGTCATAGGCGATAATCGATAGAACCGGGCCAAAAATCTCTTCCTGAGCGAGCGTCATTTCAGGCGTTACCGCGCTGAACACCGTTGGCTTGACGTAATAGCCGTGAGTGAATCCCTCAGGTCGGCCAACGCCGCCGGTCACCAGTTCAGCGCCTTCATCAATGCCCTGCTGAATCAGCTTTTGCACCCGCTCAAACTGGTTGCGGTTAACCAGAGGCCCGAGCTGCGTTGCCGGGTCGTCTGTCGGCCCCAAACGGTAGGTAAGCGCCGCCCGCTTGGCGATTTGCACGGCATCCTGTAACAGGCCGCGCGGCACCAGCAGGCGCGTAGGAATCGAACAAGATTGGCCGGAGTTGGTGAAACACGCCGCAACGGCGCGGGTCACGGCGTCCGGTAAATTAACGTCGTCGAGCAGAATATTGGCGGATTTACCGCCCAGTTCCTGCGCGACGCGTTTCACCGTTTCAGCGGCCGTTTTCGCCACTTCAATGCCTGCACGCGTTGAGCCGGTAAACGACACCATATCAATGTCGGGATGCGCGGCAAGGGCGGCACCCACGCGCGGGCCATCACCGTTGACCAGATTAAACACCCCCACAGGCACACCGGCTTCTTCCAGCACTTCGGCAAACAGCAGCGCCGTCAGCGGTGAATATTCGCTAGGTTTCAACACCATCGTGCAGCCCGCCGCCAGTGCAGGCGCAATTTTCACCACGATTTGGTTCACCGGCCAGTTCCACGGAGTGATTAATCCGCAGACGCCCACCGGCTCCAGACGCAGTCTTGTCGTGCCCTGCTGTTGCTCAAACTGAAAGGTTTTTAGCACCTCAATCATTGCCTTCAAATGCGCAGGTCCGCGCGCCGCCTGCCCCTGTCTTGAAAAGGTAATCGGTGAACCCATTTCAAGACGCATCGTTTCGGCAAACTCCTCATAGCGGCGCTCATAAACCGCGACAATGCGCTGCAGTAGAGCCAGCCGCTCGGCCGCGGTAGTCGCTGAAAACGACGGCAATGCGCGCCGTGCCGCAGCCACCGCCAGGTCAACGTCGGCGGCGTCGCCCATCGCAAGCCGCTCAAATTGGCGCTCGGTTGAAGGATCCGTCAGGTCAAACCAGGCGGGCGTAATGGGACTAACCCATTGACCATCAATATAAAACTGCGAGGCGTGAGTCATGATTACCTCCCCTCTTCATCAGCAAGAAAACGATACATTTCAGTGTGATCGGTTGCCGGTGTTGCCTGCTGCGAAACACTGTCCCAGAGATCGGTGCAGGCCACACCAAGTTTCATCGGATAGCCCACCGACATAGAAAGCGCGCGGGCAATCTTCAAGTCTTTGTTCATTAACTGCAGGGCAAAACCAGAGCCAAATGAACCGCTTAGCATGAAAGGTTTGACTTTATTTTCCGACGTATTGCTGCGCCCGGTGGAGGCATTGAGCACGTCGGTCATTACCGCAGGCTCAATGCCGAAGCGCTGTGCAATGTGTAAAGCTTCGATGGTAGCAATCAGACCGGCGGCCGAGACATAGTTATTCAGCGCCTTGGCCGCATGGCCCGATCCCGCTGTGCCAATGTGCAGAATGCTTTTGCCCATCGCCTGCAGCAGCGGGCGACAAGCCTCAAGCACCGCGGCATCACCGCCGACTAAAATAGAAAGCTCACCGGTGTTGGCTTTTTTTACGCCGCCAGAGACCGGGGCATCGAGATAGCGCAGTTCCAATTGTGTCAGCGTAGCGCCCAGTTGGCGCGAACGTTCAGGCTCGGAGGAGCTCATATCAATCACCACCGCCCCCTGCGCCAAAGCTGATGCCCATCCCCCCTCGGGGTCGAGCAGCACGCTTTCAACAATCGCCGAGTTTGGCAGCATGGTGATCAATACATCCAGCTCGCCGATATTCGCACTGCTTAGCGCCGTTGCCGGTAAAGACTCGCACAGTGCAGTGACGCGCTTTGCGTCTGCATCGGCAATAAATAGCGTATAGCCCGCCGAGGCCAGGCATTTCACCATCGGCGTGCCCATCATTCCTAAACCTATAAAACCAATCTTGTTAAGCGAAGTCATTTCATTGGGCCTTTTGGATGAAAACGTCTTTCGGTAAAAAGTTAACGAAGGGCTGAAAAGTCTGTAGGCGCTAAAAAGTGGTTCTCAATACGTTCCACAATCGGTTGCTGTGCCTCACTGGCGCTGCGCTTGGCCTGCCATTCTTGGTCGGCCTGAAAGGCGTTCCATTTCTCTTCGCGTTCAGCCAGACTCTCCCACTGCAGCAGATAAGTCAGTGCGTGATTACTAGGGCCAATAACGGTGGTCCAGAAGCCAATCTGTTTGATGTCGTACTTATCGAAAAATGCCAGCGTGGTGTTTCTAAAACGCTCCTGTAACGCCGGTAAGCGACCTGCGGCACAGTGATAGATACGCATTTCTACAATCATCATTTACTCCATTCGACGTTATTCTGCGCGTGATGCGCAGAAGGAAAGTTAATCAGGCCGACGCGGGTCAGCGTCTACCCGCGCAATCCAACCCTGAGTGTCGGCGTTGAAAGCGGGATAGTATTGCAGCACCAGCGGGTCGTGGCCGGGAATGATATGGTCATCGGAATCAGCGAGACGGCGCAGCGTGGCATAGCCTTCAAGCATGTCACCGATGTTATAAACAATAGGATAAGCCAGGTTGCGCTGCATATTGGCGTAGTAGTGTGAGGCGTCGGAGGCCAACACCACCCAGCCACGCGCGGTGTTAACGCGTACCACCTGCAGGCCATCTGAGTGGCCTCCAACTCGATGTAAAGTAATCCCTGGTGCCAGCTCCGAATCGCCGTCGTGGAACTGCACGCGGCCTGCAAATATTTTTTCGACCATTGATTTCACGTCCTCGACTTCAAAGGCGTGGCGGATGCCGTGATGGCACATACAGCGACCGGTGCAAAACGCCATTTCGCTGTCCTGCACGTGAAATCGCGCCTGTGGAAACAGGCTGTGATTCCCTGCATGGTCGTAGTGCATGTGAGTGATCACCACCTGCTTAACATCGGCAACGCGGATGCCTAACTGCCCCAATCCCTGCTCGACGCTGTGCACGATAGTGCGTCCGCGCCTGTTGGCCATTTCGGCGTCAAAGCCCATATCGACGACGTACGTTTCTGAGGTGCCGACAATGGCCCACACGAAGTAATCCAGCGGCATCGGCACATCATGAGGATCGCCGCCGATAAAGTTCTCGCTCGACATGCGATCGTGGTGCGCATATTTGATGGCATAAATTCGATACTGCTCGCTCTCGGACGACATGCTATTTCCCCGTTGCCATTTGGTGATGGTTAAAAAACATGCTTCAATCATACAATCAGTCAATATGATAAAAAGGTGACTGCACTCACACAATAATACAAAATACAAATTAGTGCGTAAGCAGTGGTTACGCTTCTGATGTTGACGCGCCGGGGCTTGCCGACCTATGTTGATAAATCGACATTTTTTAATCAGCGCTTCATTGACGGTTTTAATAACTTAAAAGGAAACAGCATGCGCATTCTGGTAGTCGGCGCCGGAGCAACCGGTGGATATTATGGCGGGCGCCTTGTACAGGCAGGCAGAGACGTCACTTTTTTGGTGCGTGAAAAGCGTGCAGAATCGCTGAAAAAGTCCGGCCTGCACATCCAGACTCCAGACGGCAACTTTTCCTTAAAACCCAAGCTGTTGCTGGCCTCAGAGTTGAAAGAGACCTTCGACGTCATTATTTTGACGGTGAAAGGCTTCTCACTCGAAGCCGTGTTAGAAGAGTTTGCACCCGCCGTCGGCGAGCAGACGATGATTTTGCCCGTATTGAACGGCATGCGTCATTTGGAAATTATTCAAAAACGTTTTGGAAAGCATAGGGCACTGGGAGGACTGTGCCGTATCAACGCCACGCTTGATAAGCAGGGACAGGTTCATCAGATGACACCGATGCATGATCTTGTCTATGGTGAGGTTGACGGCCAACGTAGCGAAAGAGTCGCCAAACTCGACGACGTATTGCAAAACGCCGGCTTTAGTGCACGTCTTTCCGAGGCGATCGTCAGCGAAATGTGGGAAAAATGGCTGTTTTTATCGAGCCTTGGTGGAATTACCTGCCTGATGCGCGGCAATATTGGTCAGGTGGCAAGAGCAGCGGGCGGCGAGGAGTTTGCCACCGGTTTCGTTAAGGAGGTTCTCTCCATCGTGGTCGCCGGAGGTTATCAGGAAAGAGCCCACACCACGGCCCATACGCTGAAAGAATTGACCAAAAAAGAGTCCGAACAAACGTCTTCGATGTATCGCGATATGATCCAGGGTCTGCCGGTTGAAGCCGATCAGATCCTCGGCGATCTGGTCGAGATCGCGTTAAAAGCGGGATTAACTACGCCGCGAGTCAATGCCGCCTACAGCCATATGTCGGTCTATCAGGAAAGTATTAAGAAATAGTCCCGTTACCCATTTTGGGCAGGATTAAAGCGGGGGAAAGGCAGAATATCGACGTCCCCCGCTTTCACTGTGAGGGACGTGATTTTATAAATTACGAGGTCAACTCTTCCTGCAGAGCTTCTTCTTCCATAACCTGAACCACTGGCTGAACCACAGCGGCTGGTTTCACCGGCGCAGCATCGGCATGGGCGTCTTCAAGCTGCAGAATACGGCTGGTGCGATTCATTTCTCTTTCTGAAAGCTCCACATTACCATTCATTTCCTGGCCATAAGACGGGATCATCTCTTTCAATTTGCTCTGCCATTCTGGCGAAGCAATTTTGTCTTTGAATACCCGCTCCATCAGCTGCAACATGATTGGCGCCGCGGTAGATGCACCCGGAGATGCCCCTAACAGTGCGGCAATTGAGCCATCCTGTGAGGTGACGACTTCAGTACCCAGACGCAGAACACCGCCCTGTTTACCTTCTTTTTCAATAATCTGCACGCGCTGACCGGCAACAACCAAACGCCAGTCCTGCTTTTGCGCATCCGGGAAATACTCCTTCAGCGCGCTCAAGCGCTGATCTTCACTGAGCATCACCTGATTAATCAGGTACTTCACCAGATCAAAGTTATCAAGCCCTACGCGAACCATCGGGAAAATGTTATGCAGATTAACGGTGCCAAACAGGTCCCACAGCGAGCCATTTTTCAAAAACTTGCTGGAAAATGTCGCAAAAGGTCCGAACAACAGCACTTTTTTGCCATCGAGCACGCGTGTATCAAGGTGCGGAACTGACATCGGCGGCGCGCCAACGGAGGCTTTACCGTAAACCTTGGCCTGATGACGTTTAACGATGTCAGGGTTATCCGTTACCAGAAACTCGCCGCCGACCGGGAAGCCGCCGTAGCGTGAAGCCTCAGGAATGCCTGATTTCTGCAGCAGTGTCAGCGACGCGCCACCGGCACCAATAAAGATAAAGCGAGTCGTTACGCTGGTTTCGCGGCCACCCTTGGTTTTGGCAAAGGTCACAGTCCAGGTTTGATCGGCATTACGTTTAATGTTTTTAACTTCGTGGCCCAGATTCAGGCTGAAGTTTGGTTTTTTGCGCAGTGACTCAACCAACTGATGGGTGATCGCGCCGAAATTGACGTCAGTACCGCTGTCGATACGGGTAGCGGCCACCTTTTCACCCGGCTTGCGGCCTTCGAGCACCAGCGGGATCCATTTTTCAATCTGCGTGCGGTCTTCCGAGAATTCCATACCACGGAACAGCGTGCTGTTTTGCAGCGCTGCGTGGCGTTTACGCAGGAACTCTACGTTTTTCTCACCCCAGACAAAGCTCATATGCGGCACGCTGGTGATGAATGAACGCGGTTCGCCGAGAACTTTTTTCTCAACCTGATACGACCAGAATTGGCGAGAGATTTGGAAAGCTTCGTTAATCTCTACCGCCTTGGAAATATCCACCGAGCCGTCGGCTTTTTGCGGGGTATAGTTCATTTCTGCTAAAGCAGAGTGGCCGGTACCGGCGTTGTTCCATCCGTTAGAACTTTCGTCAGCCACGCTATCCAGTCGCTCATACATATTAATCGACCAGTCAGGCTCCAGTTCCTGGAGGTAAGTGCCTAAGGTAGCGCTCATAATTCCGCCACCGATCAGGACAACATCAACGATTTTGTTTTCCGCCGCTGTCGCGTGTTTAGACAGCGCCATAAGGCCGATGCCTAGAGCACTGGATAGTCGATTTTTCATGGTTAACTTCTCACTTTTTAGCTAAAGCAGGTGAAAAACCCAACATTCCTTGTGACCAAGGCGGCTTAGTCTCTCATTACGGGGAGTAATCAAAAGCGGCCTACGTTTTCCACACTAACCTAGTGGTTATTTTTAACAAAAAATACCAATCTACGTAACTAACATAACATTATTGTCACTTACGCGATAATAAATTTAATAATTCAAATATTATGATAATGGCATAGTTATGAGAAAAAATTAACCAGTTATTCACGCAATCCTTTGCTTAAAACAGGACAAAAATTCGCAATAAGTTGAATTGAAAGACGAAATAAAATAGCCGTTGAGAGTGCTCACAATACGTTTAGCGGAAATTATAGAGAAATCAGAGTGCTTAAAAACCGCACAGAATGATTAAGCTCCCTCAGTCGAACTACAGAGGCCACATTTGCGACAAAAAACCAGCCCGCAGGCTGGTTTGCTAAAATACGACGGCAGAAAACGGCATCAGGCGTGAAGCATATCTTTCTTGATGGCATCTACGGCGCGCAGCGACAACGCCACCATGCTCAACGTGGAGTTGACCGTTCCCGCTGACGCCATAGCGCCGCCCGAAGCAATAAACAGATTGCGGTGGTCGTGGGTACGCATCCAGCCATCGACGACCGAATCCTTCGGATCATGGCCCATGATAGTGCCGCCCATAATATGGTTATTCGGGTTGAAGTAAGGCGTTGACTCAATTTCTGTCGCGCCGAACAGCTCTGCAATCTGCTGCAAATGCTGACGTGAGCTGGCTTCCGCGCGCCGCACGTAGTCACCCACGTCATAGGTAATGTGCGGATAAGGGATGCCAAGCCCATCTTTTTTAGTGGTGCTGAGGCGCAGGCGGTTGTCAGGATTGGCCAGAATGTCGTGGTTAACGTAAATGTCCATGCCGCAGGCCGCCCGACGGCGGATCTCTGCATCCAGCTTTTTACCCACCAGCCCCATCTGCAATGCCTTAACGCCCGCTTTGTGGTTTTGTGAAGTGTTGTTCATGCCGATTTGAATGGCAGAATGATCACGTCGGAAATCGCCGTCGCGGAAATTAGTGATTGAACTCATCTGCACCGACCCACCGCCGGTCCAGATAGGTTCCGCCGCCTGGAAGCTCATCAGGATACCCGGGTGATCCATCATATTGCGTCCGACATGGCCTGAACTGTTGGCAATGCCGTTCGGATTACGGTCGTTAGCGGCCAGCAGCAGCAGTTTCGGTGACTCAATACCGTTGCCCGCCAGCACAAATGTCTTACCGGTGACGCGGGTTGAGCGCTTATCCGGATCATAAAAGTTTACCGCCACAATTTCGTTGGCGGCATTGGTTTCCATGCTGTAGACCACGGCGTTGGGGATGACTTTCGCGCCAAACTTTTCGGCTTTAACAATGCTGTGGATACCGTTAAACATCGCACCAATCGGGCAGATTGGCATACAGTTATTGTTACCGCAGCACTGAGGTCGTCCGTTGTAAGGGCGGCTGTTTCGCGCCTGAGGAACCGGCGTGTTTTCATAACCGGCCTTGGCGACCACCTCGGTAAATCGGCGATCGGCGGGTCCGTAAGGCATTGGCTCCATAGGGAAAGGCTTTTTACGCGGTGCCACGAATTTCAAAGTGTCATCATTTGGCCCGTTAACCCCCATTTCGACTTCGGCACGGTAATAATAATCTTCCAGCTCGTCATAGGTGACGGCCCAGTCACGACCCACGCCGTAGGTAGAGTAAAGCTGAAGGTCGTGCGGCAGAAAACGCCAGGTCGAGGCCGCCCAGTGCCAGGTGGTTCCGCCGACTCCGCGAACCACACCCTGCCGATAGGCCGATGCATCCGGCCCATCCACCTGCGGATATTCATTATAAGGATGCAACTGCGGATGGACCGCCCACGGAGATGAAGGATACGGCGTGGCATAGTCTGACTCAGACTTGTTGATAGGCGGCATGTTACGCCAGTTTTCAACCACCTGTGCACGTTCCCAGCGCGGACCGGCTTCCAGCACCAGCACTGACAGTCCAGTTTGCGCCAATTCCTGGGCAACAAAACCGCCGCATATCCCGCCGCCAATAATGACGACATCTGCACTCAATTCGTTAGACATTCATAACCTCTAAAATTTCAGCCTGCGCCTTACTACGCGCAGGAGATAAACCATTACAGAACGGGGCTTAACGGCGTTTACGGCGCAGACGCCATACCACTAACAGCACCACAATAATCAGCACAATCACGCCACCGGCAAGGGAAGCGGGTGCAGCAATTTTGGCGATGAGCGGCGTCGCTCCGCCTTGACGAATCGTTTTCACGTCCTCTTCTGTCACCGAAAGCTGCGGATTACCGTACTGCTTGAGCAAGTAATTACTCAGGGTCGCAACCTGTTTATCGGTCAACGCCTGCACGTCAGAATAGGGACCAAATGCGGGCATCAGCACTGATTTACCGTTCACTGTGCGCTGGACGCCAAACAGAATGGCCGACACCAGATTGTCCGGCGAGTTGCCGCCCAGCGTGGTGTTGTGCACTAATGAGGGGTAGAAACCGTCCTGCGTTCCTTTGCCGTCGGGCTGGTGACAGCTCGAACACGCGGCGTCATAAAGCGTCTGTCCCGAGGCGTCGGCGGAGAGGAATTTCGAAATCGGATGAATGCCTCGGGTGGCCGTATCAGTATTGGAATCGGTTCCAAATTCGGCCGCGGCTTTGGTTTGCGACGGGTCACGCACCGGTGGCAAGGTACGCAGATAAGTAATAATCGCTTTAATGTCATCATCATGCAGATATTGCAGACTATTGGTTACCGCTTCAGCCATGGGACCTGCGGCCTGTGCTTTGCCGTCGACATGACCGGTTTGCAGATACTGCGCCAGGTCTTTGTCGCTCCAACTGCCCAAGCCACTCACCGGATCACTGGTCAGATTGGGTGCATGCCAGCTGCCCAACATTGCGCCGCTGTACAATGCATCACCGCCCTGCAACGCCATCAATGCATTACGCGGCGTATGACATTCGCTGCAGTGCTCGACGGTATCAACCAAATATTTACCGCGATTCCAGGTGGCGTCCCTATCTTCCTGCGGTTTAAACGGCTTGTTGTGCAAAAACAGTAAATTCCAGCCGGCCATTGAGAAACGCAGGTTGAACGGGAAACTGAGCGCGGTCTGCTGCGGCTGTTCGTCTACCGGTTTAACTTCATGCATAAAGTAGGCATAAAGCGCATGAATGTCTGCGTCGGTCAGCCCCGCATAGGACGGATAAGGCATCGCCGGATAGAGATAGCTGCCGTCACCGCGAACGCCGTCACGCACTGCGCGGGAAAACTGCTCTTCGGTATAGTTGCCAATCCCAAACTGTTTGGATGGCGTGATATTGGAGGAGTAAATAATCCCCATCGGCGAGTGGATAGCATAGCCACCGGCAAACACCTTTTGGGTATCAGGATCGGTATGACAGGCGGCACAGTCTGAGGCAATCGCCAAATATTTGCCGCGAGCAATCAGGTCAACGCCAGTTTGGTGGTCGGAGGGCGCTGCCAGCGGCAAACTTTCTGCTGCCTGTACGGCCGTGCTGCCGAGTAAAACCGACGCCGCGATGCCTGCATAATAGAAGGCGCGCCTGAACGGCAGATAACGGGGTAAAGAGTGATTTATTGGCAAAAACGTGCTCTCCATTATTCTCAATATTAATAACTACGCGCTGAATTTAGGGCAAAAGAGGCCGCAGGCTTATTCCTTTTGAAAAAACCTTTCAGACGTGAAAATTTGTAAAGTCGACCGCGCTTTCCGGTGAATTAACGCCGGTATCCCAGCTCGCACGGTAACGAGCTATTGATTAAAAGGTCAGCAGTCGGTCAACCGGAGGCGGGTTTGCCACCCAATAATCGGGTCCATTGTGCGCGTAGGTTGGAATGACCATGCCGTCACGTGGGATCTGGTACATCAACGCCTGTTGATAACCGTAAACCGTGGCGTGATAGCCAGGTTCAATAACGCCGCTGTACCACGCTTTGACGATCGCCATCATCGGCTCATGCAGAGGTTGCTGTTTTAATTTTTCGTCCAGTGTTTCAACGTCGGGAATATTGTTCTGCTGAACGTAATCAGACAACTGTTTAACCCACCCGGCAAACTGGGCATTTTGCTGACACATGGCGGAATATAAACGCTCACCGAGCTGGATATCCAAACTATTATGTCCGGTAAGTAACCGTGATAAACGAATAAATGCGGTGAAATCTGAGGCGTCATTATTTTCCGTGCTGGCCAAAGCGGGAACGGCGGTTAATCCACCGGAAACCAAGGCAAATCCGGCGATTAACGAGCCTGAACGCGAAAGTAAATTTCGACGAAATCGGCCACTCGCGCTGAGATCAGATTTTTCTTCTGAATTATTATTGTCTTTCATATTGCCTCTTACTGACACATTGCTCGATATTAAAAAAGGGCGTTTTTTAATAAACAGCCACCCCTTGACTACTTTTCACCCACTGGCTTTTAGCTAACCAAATCAAAAAACCGGTTCAGCCAAAATCATCCCTAGAGCAAAAAATGAGCATGACCTAGTGGAAATTGCGTGAATTTCATCAAATCGGACTAATAATAGGGTTATTTGGGAGGGGCGTCACGATTTAGGGCAGGGTTTTCGCATCTTAAATGTAACAAATGTACTGGAATAGGTAACCAAATGCGCACATCTGTTTAAACAAACGAATAACAATATCGTTACATAGAAAAACAATGGCTAAATCGTTTTTTTAAAATATCGTTTTGATAAAACGATCTGCTTGATACGTGTAAAATCACGATCCTTATGGCGCATGGTTTTGCATAATAGTGATTTCGCATGATGATAATGGCGTCATGAAATAGTATTCAACAGATGTATTCCCTGCTGCTGAATATCACTCGCCGGAGCATGACCGATCAGCATGAAATTAAAACCTTCCCGACGCCAATAAACAACATTCATTCCTCGACGAACTTCTGCCGTCTGCTGAATATTTTTGGAACGATCGCTGCGCGTTATACACAGCGCCAGCGGCCCGTACTTTTCGTCCAGCCAGGAGATTTGTGCGATGTTGTATTCGTCATAGCGCAGAATGCGCGCGTTCTTAAGCTGCGCACCCTTGAGTTGCAGCTGCTGTGGCGTTAATCCGATCCCGACTTCTTTGGCTACGCGGTCTAGCTCAACCTGCTGTTGCGCCGGGGAGTCAGGAATATCGGCCAGCGTATCGGCGCTGTAAAGCGACATGTATTGGGCAACCAGGCTACGCCAATTATTGTCCTGATTGTCAGGCACTGGAGCCAATACATAACGTCCGACACCCGTGCCTATAACCAAAAAGCTCACCGCCGCCGCCAGTAAACTACGGCGACTCACGCCATTATTACTTTGCTGAAACAGGGGTTTTTCTGTCAGTTTATCCAATGTAGACTGCAGTTCAACCAACGGCGCCTGCTCAAGCAGAGGCTCAAAGGCTGATACAAAATCAAACTGGCTTTGATGAAGATAAGCTAACCTGCTTGCCAACTGCGGGTCCTGCTGCAAACGCCTTTCGAGCGCATGTTGCTGCTCAGCGCTGAGTTCATTATCGAGATATGCCACCAGCAGGGTGTCGGCAATCGGAGATGATGAAATATTATCGGTCATGATTTTCTCCCCGTTGAGACAGAGCCCTCGGCTCGGCGGCGCCTTTTGCCAGTGTCTGTCGGGCGCTTGCCAGCCGACTCATGATAGTTCCAATAGGCACATCAAGAGTTTGCGCCGCCTCCAGATAGGTAAAACCTTCGACATAAACTAAAAACACCGCATTCCTTTGCGCCTCGGGGAGTTGATTGACACGCTGCATCACCTGATTGGCCTGCCGCTGATTGTCAAATTCATCAGGTGCGGCATCAAGTTCATCAATATCAACGAAACCCTGTCCCCGACGCACCTGCTGAGCACGCGTTTCGTTGATCCAAATCGAATGCAGAATAGAGAAAAACCAGCGGTCAACCCGCGAACCGGCCTCAACCTGCTGCCCACGCTCAAGTGCGCGAACGCAGGTGGCCTGAACCAAATCATCCGCCACGTCGCGTTTTTTAGACAACACCATGGCGTAACGCCATAAACGCGCCAGACAAAGACTAAGCTCATTACGCAGGTCGTGAGGGGTAATTTCTGGTTGCCTCAGGTTATCAGGCACCCTGCATCAGGATTCAGGGTGCCCTTGTATTGCCGCATGCAAGTCCCGGTACTCTTCACATCCGGTGCCGCACAGCGATTTTATGGTCGCCAACTGTGCCTTGGCTAAATCAGGTCGGCCCTTGATCATGTAGGCTTCACCAAGATACTCACGTACCAGGCTGTACTTGGCGTCAAGAGCAATTGATTTCTGATAATAGCCGATACCCTCATCTGTGCGCCCCAATTTTCGCGTGGCATAGCCGCGATAATTCCACGCCTCTTTAGTATTAGGTTGTTTCAGCGTGTCCAACAGGTTTAATGCCTGCTGATAGCGCCCGGTTTTCGCCAGATGATAGGCATACTGCGTTCTGTCTTCATCTGAAAGCATGCTGCTTTTTTCAATCATGCAGGCTTTAGTTTTACTGTCATAAACCTGACCCTTCGGGCAGTCCGGCGTTTTTTTAGAATCATCGCCCATCGCATGAGCCGCTAATGTCCAACCTGAAAGCCCGCTAACCAAGGTTAGCAACAGCAGGGGTCGGGTGAGTTTTTTTACGGTGAAAAGATGAGTTACTGTAAATAGTTTCATGGTGCCGTCCTGTCAGTAGTGGATAACATCCGCCTTAAAACACCGTCACGCAGTACATAGTGGTGAAACAATGCGGCCAGCGCGTGTAAACCGGCCAGAATAACCAGCGCCCAGGCGACGTTGTTGTGCAACATGCCAAAGGTGCGGCGCAAAGAGGAGTCGATGCCAAAAACATCGGGAATAGGAAATATCGAGAAGAAATAGAAAGGTTCGCCCTGCGCCCAGCGGAATAAAAATCCAAGGGTAATCTGCGTCAGCAGTAGGCCATAAAGCGCCCAATGCGTTAGCTTCGACACCAGTGATAGCGTGCGCGGCATAGGAATTTCATCAAGTTTAGTTCGGTGAGTCATGCGCCAGACAAGACGCCAGATAATCACCACGGCCAACAGGATGCCCACGGAGATGTGCACCGACTGTAGCCCTTTTCTTAACGGCGTTCCACGCTCCAGCACCTCCCAAATATGGGCACTGGCAAACAGAAAGATCACGCACAGGGCGGTGAGCCAATGCAGCAATATAGTCAGGTGATCGTATCGCTTTCGCGAAGGTTGAAGCTGTGTGGTTTGCATAGTCGTGCCCCAGGTGATTTAAAATATCCAAAATATGTGTCGATGCTGCTTCAAGTTCGACGGATATTGAGTAAACACCTAGGGGCTGAGTTCTATTCGAGGATTTTTGAATTATTTTTTGTGGTGCAAATTATTCCACTCATCGCGGGTTATTTCCCACAGTTCTGAATCAAATTCGCCCCCGACGTAGGCCTTCTTTTCGGTTTTTATCAGCCGCATGCCGCTGGCGCGTGAAATGCGTCGTGAGGCTTCGTTAAGCTTGGCTTTGGGCGCGCGCAGCACTTCACGATTTAGCGTATTAAACCAATAGTCGGTGACCGCCATACTGGCTTCGGCCATCAGACCCTGCCCCTGCCAAGGCGGTAGCAACCAAAAACCGCGGTTGTTATCTTCGGTATCGGTCAGGCAAATCACACCGATAAGCTCTGCTGGCGCACTTTTGCGGCGAAGGGTCCAGAACCAGCCGGTTCCCGCAGCCGTTGAAGCCAGCGCAACATTATTAACATAGTGATGCGCGCCGTTGTCCGGAAACGGCCAGGGAACCGTGGCGGCAAGATATTGCACAATTTCCCAATGCGGAAAGACACGCTGAATAATCGGCGCATCGTTCGCCGTCAAGGGTTGTAGCACCAGACGCGCAGTTTCAAGCACCGGCGTAGAAATAGTCAGCATATGAACTCCTTTTCTTTCTATAGGTTATGCTGCGCCGTTGCAACATTTCTTACAAGAACATACCGCCCGATGCCTCGATACGTTGGCCGTTTACCCAGCCGCTTTGCTCACTTAACAGCATCACCACCATATCGCCGATGTCGTCAGGCATGCCAACACGACCTAAGGCGGTATTTTGAGCAATGTACTGATTTACCTGCTGGTTGTCACGAACCGTTCCGCCGCCAAAATCAGTTTCAATCGCGCCAGGCGCCAAAATATTTACCGAAATTCCGCGCGCGCCAAGCTCTTTGGCCTGGTAGCGTGTCAGCACTTCCATTGCACCTTTCATCGTGGCGTAGGCCGAATATCCCGGCAGGCAAAAACGCGTCAGCCCGGAAGAAACGTTGAGCACACGCCCACCGTCTGCAATGAGTGGCAACAGTTTTTGGGTCAGGAAAAACGGGGCTTTAAGGTGAATATTCATCAGCAGGTCAAACTGCTCTTCGCTGGTCTCGGTGAAAGGAGCGTTAATGCCGATCCCGGCGTTGTTAACCAGAAAATCAACGTTTTTACGCTGCCACACACTCTCAAGCTGAGATTGAGTTTGCGCCACGAAATGGTCAAAGGTGGCACTTTCGACGACGTTAAGCTGCAGGGCGACGGCTTTTGCCCCTTTAGCTTCAATTTCACGCACGACTGCCTCAGCCTCTTCGCGCTGACTGTTGTAAGTTAAAATGACGTCAATACCTTGTTCTGCCAGCTTTAATGCCGCGTTTTTACCCAATCCACGACTGCCGCCGGTAACTATTGCTATTTTTTTGCTCATTCAGGACTCCAGAATTGCAACGTTGTGTGATAAACAGCCTATTGGAGTCGAAGAGAAGGATAAATAGTCTAAAATGAGTTTCACTGTCTCAATAGAAACAACAATCAGCGATTTTAGTGAGGAAGATGTGGATAAAATTCAATCAATGCAGGTTTTTGTCCGCGTAGCTGAACTCAGTAATTTTACGCGCGCCGCCGAGAGTTTGGGCTTACCTAAGGGCAGCGTCTCGCGCTTGATCCAACAGCTTGAAAGCAGAATGTCGGCGCGCCTGTTACATCGTTCGACTCGTCGAGTGCAGTTGACGCAGGACGGACAAATTTTCTATGAGCGCTGCAAAGAGCTGTTGGCCAACATGGACGAGCTTGAATCAATGTTCCAGTCCAATCCCACCACGGTCAGCGGCAAGTTACGAGTGGATATGCCGCTCACGATGGCGACGCACATGGTGTTACCGCGATTGGCCGAGTTTCTCAACCGCTATCCGGCGCTGGAAATAGAGCTGAGCAGCACCGACCATCGTGTGGACGTGGTTCGCGAAGGCTTTGACTGCGTAATCAGCGTCGGCCAGTTGAAAGACTCCGGATTGATTGCCCGCCCGCTGGGGCACCTTAGCGTGATCAACTGCGCCAGTCCGGACTATTTGCAGCGTTACGGCACGCCAGACCACCCGGACCAACTCGCGCAGCATGCCATGGTGAACTACGATCAGGCACTGCGCAGCCGCAGCAGTGATTTTGAGTATCTCGATGGCAAAGAGCTGAAAATCGTTAAATGCGGCGGCGCCATAACAGTGAACAGCACTGAAACCTACGTGGTGGCCTGCCTGTCGGGGCTTGGCATTATTCAGGTGCCAATAATCGGCATTCGCCCTTATCTTGCAAACGGGCAATTGGTGAGTATTTTGCCGCGGTTTAAGGCGCCGCCAATGCCGGTCACGCTGGTGTATCCACACCGTCGGCATATCTCGCGCCGGGTAAAAATCTTGATGGATTGGCTGAGTGAAATCATGCAAGCCTCTATTGCATAAGCTTTTTATAACGGTGATTTACTGCATAACGGGCCATAAAAGCAGATGATAGCTATACTTAATGCTGGAACTTGAACAACACTAAGGACTGAGTGGATTAATGCCATTACCCACAAAAGAAAAAATGACACCACAAGACAGCGAAAAGCCGCTGATCAATATCAAAACAGGCAATAAAAAGGTGGATGCTACCCTGACGGGGTTTTCACGCCTGGTCAGCAGGGTTCAGGCCTGGCATTGGGTAGCGCATCTGCTGCGCGCAGCCGACAGGTTTAACGACAGATTGGGCAGCCAGTTTGGGGCCGCAATCACCTACTTCTCATTCTTGTCGCTTATCCCGATTTTGATGGTCTCTTTTGCCGCTGTCGGTTTCGTGCTGGCCTCCAATCCCGATCTGTTGGCGAAGCTTATCAACAAAATCGTCAGTAGCATCAGTGACCCAAACCTGGCCAATACGCTTAAGAGCACGGTGAATACGGCCATTCAGCAAAGAACGGCGGTGGGATTATCGGGACTGCTTATCGCGCTGTATTCCGGGATAAGCTGGATGGGTAACCTGCGAGAGGCAATCCGCGCCCAGTCGCGAGACGTGTGGGAGCGAAATCCTCAGGATCAGGAGAAAATTTATACTCGCTATCTGCGCGATTTTGTCTCGCTGACCGGGCTGGTGTTGGCGCTGATTATTACGCTGTCGCTAACCTCAATTGCCGGTTCTGCTCAGCAAAGCATTGTTGATGCGTTGGGTCTGGGTGGCATCGAGTGGCTTCGTCCGGTGATGACCGTCATTACGCTGATCATCTCCATAGCCGCCAATTATCTGTTATTTCTGTGGATTTTCTGGATATTGCCGCGACACAAGCCGAGAAAAAAGGCGCTGTTGCGCGGTACGCTGATCGCCGCTATCGGCTTTGAAGTGATTAAATTTATCATGACTATGATGCTGCCTCGTTTAGCCAGCTCACCGTCGGGGGCGGCCTTTGGGTCTGTTATCGGCCTGATGGCTTTCTTCTACTTCTTCGCGCGCCTCACGCTATTTTGCGCAGCCTGGATAGCCACTGCACGCTACAGTGATGACCCACCGATGCCCGACGTGGAACACGCTCACAAGCCTTAACCAACCCCTTCATGCCAGACAGCGCCGACTGTTTGGCATGAAACTCTGATTATCAGGCTAAAAACCAGAATATAACACTAAAACAACCACTCACCCGCCGCAAAAGCCAGAATAACCCACTACCCCACTCACTTTTCTTTCACTCTTTTACAGAATGTTACTCTGAAAATAAATCATTCGACAAACTTATGACTACCCATCACGACTGTTTATGGATGAATCTCCCATTTCAGCCGAAAACCCCGTTTCATGCACCTTTTGGTCAGTTGAAACTCCTTTAGGCAGTGCTTAAGATGATTTTTTTAAACAAACCAATTTACATAAAAAACAAATAAGAAACACTTATGCAAGCCATCATCACTCCAGAACTCGAGGCTGACGCGGAACTCGTTAGCCAAAACTCTCGCGGCAAAGTTATCATCGCGTCACTGATCGGTACCGCCATCGAGTTTTTTGACTTTTATATTTATGCGACGGCGGCAGTTATTGTCTTCCCGCACATTTTCTTCCCTCAGGGTGACCCTGCTGCCGCTACGCTTCAGTCACTGGCAACGTTTGCCATTGCCTTTATTGCACGCCCAATCGGTTCTGCACTATTTGGCCACTTTGGGGACCGCGTAGGCCGCAAAGTCACGCTGGTTGCATCACTGCTGACCATGGGTATCTCAACCGTAATCATTGGCCTGCTGCCAACCTATGCCACCATTGGCGTATTCGCTCCTCTGCTACTGGCGCTGGCCCGTTTTGGTCAGGGTCTCGGGCTAGGGGGTGAATGGGGCGGCGCGGCGCTGTTGGCGACCGAAAATGCGCCACCGAAAAAACGGGCGCTTTACGGCTCTTTCCCGCAGTTAGGCGCGCCAATCGGCTTCTTCTTTGCCAACGGCATGTTCCTGCTGCTTTCATGGCTGCTGACAGAACAGCAGTTCATTGACTGGGGATGGCGCATACCGTTCCTGCTTTCTGCCGTGCTGGTGCTGATTGGTCTTTACGTGCGCGTTTCTCTGCATGAAACGCCGGTATTCGCCAAAATCGCCAAGGCGGGCAAGCAGGTTAAAGTGCCTATTGGTCGCCTGTTCAGCAAACACCTGAAGGCTACCGTACTGGGCACCTTCATCATGGTGGCAACCTACACGCTGTTTTATATCATGACTGTTTACTCACTCGGTTACGGCACCACGCCGAAGCCGGCGGGCCTGGGCATTACTCGTAACGACTTCCTGCTGATGCTAATGATTGGCGTGATTGGTTTTGGTGTAATGGTGCCTATTGCCGGGCAGTTGGCCGACAAATTTGGCCGCCGTAAAACCATGATTTGCATTACACTGCTGATTATTCTGTTTGCGCTGACTTTCCCGTCAGTCATTAGCGGCGGTTCAATCAGTGCAGTGATGGTATTCCTGATCTGCGGCTTTAGTGTCATGGGGCTAACCTTCGGCCCGATGGGCGCTCTGCTGCCAGAGCTTTTCCCGACTGAAGTTCGCTATACCGGCGCATCTTTCTCCTATAATGTGTCTTCAATATTAGGCGCTTCCGTTGCTCCTTATATTGCAACCTGGCTGGCAACCCACTACGGGCTGTTTTATGTCGGCGTTTATCTGGCTTCAATGGCAACGCTTACGTTGATTGCTCTGCTGCTGACCAAAGAAACCCGCCACCAGTCACTCTGATTATTTCGCTCGGCATCGCGGCCTCGTCGATGCCGAGCTTTATCAAAGAGCCATTCAAATGCGCTTGAAACCTCGTCTGCTGTTCCCCCTGATTATTTTTCTGGCCGTTATTGCCGCCGTGGCTTATTACGTTTGGCCAAGCTCCGGTAACCCTAGTGCGCTGTGGAATATTGTCAGTCAAAAATGCGTTCCCAATCAGCAAAAGAACGGCCAACCGGCACCCTGTGTGCAGGTTGATGAGCAGCAGGGCTTTGTGGTACTCAAGGACATGGTCGGACCGCTACAGTTTTTGTTGATGCCAACCGCCAGAATAACCGGCATTGAAAGTCCGGCACTGCTGGAAGACAACACACCAAATTTCTTTGCTCAGGCATGGCAGGCTCGGCACTACATGGCCGATAAATACGGCAAGCCGATTGATGACAGCAATATCTCGCTGGCGATTAACTCGGAATATGGCCGTAGCCAAAATCAGCTGCATATCCACATCTCATGCCTGTTGCCTCAGGTAAAAAACCAGCTCAGTGAAGAGGTGGGTCAGGTTGGCTATCGTTGGCAGACGCTGCCGGAAAAGCTGATAGGGCATACTTATCTGGCGCGTAAAGTGTCACCGGCCGAGCTGAGTGAGAAAGGCGCATTTCGACTGTTGGCTGAAGGCGTGCCGGAGGCCCGCGAGAAGATGGGGCATTTCGGCATGGCGATGGTGAGCCTGAAAGGGGGAGATTTCCTGCTGCTGGCCAATCAGCGTAATCTGCTGCAGCTCAACAACGCCTCCACTGAAGAAATTCAGGACCACGACTGTGCGGTCCTGAATTGAGTGACTCAGTGATGGCGTTTTAAACAATAAACGCTTTTCATAACAATGTACTCCAACAGAAATGAAGGCCTATTTACCGGCCTTCATTTTCTGCAGGATAGCGCCACACTGGTTTGACTCATTGTCACTCGGCGAAACCAGCGCCAGCAGTGCCGCTGCCGGCGCAACAATTGCCCCCAATGCAACCGCTGCCGCACCGCGTGCAATAAGCGGCCCCGCTTTCACCCCTGCATCCGGGTTTTTAAAGGTGCCGCGCACGTACAGCGGCGAGCGCAGCGTCAATACGCGTAGCCCCTTACTTTCAGGGTCAATCGATAAATCCAAGCGCTCAGTGGCAAAGTTGCTGGTGCCGCTGACGTTGATGACCGCATTTTCGGTATCAAACACCAGCAGGCTTGGCCGCGCGAGTCCGCTTTTAATGTTCACATCGGCTGCGGCACAGTTAATGGCCACCTCATCGTCACCGAACATTTTGGCCACCACGTAGTTACCGACGTTCAGCCCCGCGATTTCCATCAGACCACGGCTTATTACGCCATCATTAATCAACAATTTCATTTCGCCGTTGCTGGTGCCGAGCAGCGCCGCAA
The DNA here is from genome assembly GCF_009208105.1 of Rouxiella sp. S1S-2. Classification (NCBI taxonomy): domain Bacteria; kingdom Pseudomonadati; phylum Pseudomonadota; class Gammaproteobacteria; order Enterobacterales; family Yersiniaceae; genus Rouxiella; species Rouxiella sp. S1S-2. Next base: position 388,986 of record NZ_WFKL01000001.1, on the reverse strand, counting down.
CCGAGTTGCCTGTGCCGGTCAGCTTGGCGTCGCCGTTGAGCTGACCCAAACTTTTCTTCATCGACTGCACGTTCGGCACCAACTCTTTCAGTTGTAAACCGCGCGCGTGCATATCCACCCGCCCCTGCATCGGTGTTTTATCACCCTCGAGCCTAACGGTCGAGTTCAGGTTACCGCCCGCCACGCCAAAGCGCAGCGGATCGAGAAGCAGGTTGCCGTCATTCAGCTTAAGATGGGTATTTAGATTGCTGATTGGCAAAGACTTGCCGTGTTCAATGCGTTTAGCGCTGAACTGCACATCGGCGTCCATCACCCTCCAGCTTTTGGTATCAAATTTCTCGACCGGCAGCACTTTGTCGGACGGTTGGCGCGTCGTTTCACCGCGTTTGGCTTTGTCCTTATTCGAGTCGGCCCCAATCAGCGGCGCAAGGTCAGCGAATCTCAGCTGATTGGAGGTCAGTTCACCACTCAACTGCGGACGAGGCTTGCTGGCAAGATAGGTAAGCGAGCCGTGAATATCGCTATCGCCGATTTCACCGTTGAAGCCCTGATATTGAAATTTGGCGCCATTTTTGTCATGCAGTTGCGCAATAAGGTGGCCGTCGGTCTCATAAGGCGGCGTTTGTGGCAACAGCACGCCGGTGAGGCCATAGAGGTCCGACAGGGTCTGGCCGGAAAATTTCAGACGCAGGTCCAAAGCACCCAAATTCATGGGATCGGTTAAGGTGCCGGCCACTTGCACACGAGTATTGCCCGAGCGCACGTCAGCCTGCAGCGGGAAGCGGGCATCAGGGTCTTGAAGTGCAAGCATGCCGCCAATTTTACCGCTGCCGCTTAATGACTCACCCTTGTATTTGCCATCAACCTTCCAGCCAAATACGTAGTCTGGCGTCGCGTTTTTATCGTCATCCTTACTGCCTTTGTCGTTTTTCTTTCCTGTCACCTCAGTGAACGGCAGCGGTTTACCCAGCGGGTCAATGACTGCTCGAAAATCGGCTTTTAGCGTCGCGTCTTTAAAGTCGATTTGACCGCGGTCGAAAACAATATCGTTCATTTTGAACGACCAGGCAGAAGGCGGTTCACTGCTGTCTTTGGTGTCGCTATTGGCGAGGTTAAAGGTCCAGTTATTTTTGCCGTCGGCCAGGCGAATCAGTGAGGCATCCGGTTGCTTCAACCAGATGCGTGGAATAAAGACCTGTTTGTCGAGCAGCGCCAGCGGTGCGAGGCTGGCGTCGACACGCTGCAGATGCACCATAGGGGCATCGCTCGGAATATTTTCAGGATTGCCGAGCACGATGTCTTCAGCGTGGATGTGCGGCCACGGCACCCAGGCACGCCAACCGCCCTCATCTTTTTGGCGTGACCAGTCAACACCCAGGTCACCGCGAATGGCAAAAGGCCGATTAAGCTCGGCAGAAACCTTCTGATTTATCGTTGGCTTAAGTCGATTCCAGTCGAACAATGCCACAAAAATAATAATGGCAACGATAAGTATGACCACTATACCTGCCGTCCAGCTCAGCGCTTTTCCTGTGCGAGTCATAGGTCCGTTCCTGTCAGACAATCAATTGATAAGTTTCATTAAAGATAGTTGAGATTATGCAGCCCTGCACAATCCGTGCGGTTACAGGAGCATTTACGCGTGGAAAAACCTATAAAAAAATCTATAAACTTCGAGGCGTCTTGGAAAATAATAAAACAGCGTTTTAATACTATTGACTGATCCGGCACTTACGAAGAGACTGGAACGCATCTTCCTAAATCACTGATGGGCCCGCTTCATGACCAGTAAAAAGATTGCCGTTATCGGCGAGTGCATGATCGAATTATCGCAAAAAGGTGAGCTGTTAAACCGAGGCTTTGGTGGCGACACATTAAATACTGCCGTTTACATTGCCCGTCAGGTGGCTGATGAAGCGCTAAAAGTGCATTACGTCACCGCGTTGGGTAAAGATAGCTTTAGCAGCGACATGCTTGCCGCGTGGCAGCAGGAGGGCGTAGCAACCGATTTAATTCAGCGCCTCGACAACAAGCTGCCGGGACTTTATGTGATTGAAACCGATGCCAACGGAGAAAGAACCTTCTATTACTGGCGCAACGACGCGGCCGCCCGCTACTGGCTCAATAGCCCGAACTCGGAGGCCGTTTGCAGGGCATTGGTCGATTTTGACTATCTTTATTTGAGCGGAATAAGCCTGGCAATTCTCAGTCAGGACAACCGTGACCGCCTGATGACTTTGCTCGGCGAGTGTCGCGCACGCGGTGGAAAGGTTATTTTTGATAACAACTATCGCCCACGCCTTTGGGACAGTAAAGAGCAGACGCAACAGGCGTATCAGGCAATGTTGGCCTGTACCGATATTGCATTCTTGACCTTGGACGACGAAGACATGCTGTGGGGCAAGCAGCCATACCAGGACGTGATTTCACGCACCCATGCGCTGGGTGTGCAAGAGGTGGTGATTAAGCGCGGAGCAGAGAGCTGTATTGTTTCCAACGAGAAAGGAGAACAGCACGAAGTTCCAGCGATTAAACTGGAAAAGGAACGCGTTATTGATACCACCGCGGCCGGTGATTCGTTCAGTGCCGGGTATTTGGCAAAACGCCTAACGGGAGCCAGCGAAGAGGAAGCGGCAAAACGTGGACACCTAACCGCCAGTACGGTGATTCAGTATCGTGGTGCCATTATTCCTCTGGAAGCTATGCCAACCTGATCTATTGCGGGTTGAAACAGATGTTTATCAGGCGAAAGGAGCGCAGCCGATTGCGTAGCAGCGCTCCTCGTTACCCGTATTACTGGGCCGTTCCTGCCGCACCCGAGCCGGAAGACGTCGCAGTCTGTGCATCCGTAGCCGGTATGTCGGTGGACGACGAGGCCGCAGTAGGCACCACTATCGCGCTGTAGGTTTCTTGCAACGTTTTGACGCTCAGTTCAGCTTCACCTTTGGGTTGAACCAGCAGCATAGAAGGGTCGTGCGAAAGCTGCTGTCTCAGCTCCTGATTGAAATCAGGCAGCGTTAAGGTCGTTAAGAACGCCTGGCGCAGTTTCTGATACTGTTCAGGCGCAATATCAACCACGCCATTTTGCTGTGAGCGAAGACGCTGGCTCATCAGCACGCCGGTATCGGTGCGCGCATAGGTCGCAAAAAGCTGCCCGAGCTGGTCTTTCTTCTGGCCTATCAGCGCATCAAACTCGGCCTGAGACAGGCCGGTGTCGCGCAGTTTAACCAGTTCGGTGGCTAATCTTTTCAGGGAGGGCTGAATTGCCTCCTGTGCAGCTTCAATACGAATAGCACACTGCGCGTGTTGATACTGCACGCGGCAGTCAAAGCCCAGCGCTGGCTGCACGGAACCGCCCTCTTTGGCCTCTTTTTCTTCCGCCGGCGTTTTCAGCGCCTGTTGCAAATGCAGGAACAGCGCTTCTCGTGCCAAATCACTGCGCCAATAAGCGCTAAGTGCCGGAGAGTCCTGAATCGGCTGCCACGGCATGCTCCAGACAAGCGACAGGCGATCCTGGCTAATTGTGGGGTCAAAGGTGGCCATCGCTTTGGCCGGTAGATCAGAAAGCGTTGGCAGCGTTTGTGGCGTTTGGCGGCTTCCCTTTAGCGAGGAGAACGCACTTTTGATCTGTTCGGCCATGCCACGGCTGTCAACGTTGCCCACCACGTAAAGCGTCATGGCGTCAGGGGTGTACCACTGATGATAAAATTTGCTGAGGTCTGCTGCTTTGGCCATTTTGGACGGCAGCAGCTCAGGACTATGGCCAACCAGCGTGGAGCCGTTAATGCGATAACGCCACCACACGTCCTGAGGGTCGGACGGCACGGTGTCGATGGGATCCTGCGGTGCCTGATAGGCAGCGTGGACCGACTCAGGCGTTATCACCATTTTGCCGCTGCTATCCACAAGCCAGTTGAGCGCCGACTTAATCAAGTCAGGACGGCCGTTAGGCAGGCTCAAATTATAAGAGGTGAAATCATACGAGGTAACAACCGGCGACATCGGGCGTTGATTATCAATCGCCTGCTGCCAAAAAGACTGAAGCTGTGCAGGGGTGAAACCCTCACTGCGGATTAACGCAATACGCGGTAAGAAGTGCGCAAAGCCTTGCTGCTGCGGATTTTCTGCCAATGATCCGGTACGAACGACTAACCTCAGTTCGATGCGATCGCTGGGACGCTGCGGCGTAGTAAACAATTGCCAGTTGAAGCCGTTGTCCAGTTTACCCTGTTGCCAGGCTGGATCGGGTTGTAGTGCTTCAGCTTGCACGTTGCTGCAGGCTGAAGCCAACAACAACCCACCAACGAGTAAGCGAATTCTGGTGCCCTGCATGTGAACCCCTACGTAATAACTCTACCCGCCGTGGTTGAGTGTGCATCTGCAACAACGTCAATAACCGCGGGTAATCCAATTTTCAATAATTAAATCTTGCTCTTACCCTAATTTAAGGAGGCAAGCTCGAATGCAAAAAACGAAAACGGCGAGTGTAGCACTGTGTTAGACAGCGCAGCTTCGCATATGTCACGAACAGCCATGAAAATAATCTGGCCCGAGGCCTGATAAAGACTGACGCGCATAGCATTCGAGATTCTAGATGGAGATAAATATCAGTATATTATGAATATAATCCACCGGTTACATCAAGTAACCGGTGGATTAAAAGAGAAATTAGCGTCAAAAGGGGCGATTTTTACTAAACCGCACCACTTTTTTGCCTAAAACGTGGGTCTATAAAGAAAGATTAGGCCGCCTTATCGACAGCGATCGCCTTCTTGCCGGAAAGAGTCGCATTAAGCTGCTCCTCATCTAACTGACCGACCCATTTAGCAACCACTACGGTTGCCACACCATTGCCAATCAGGTTGGTCAGCGCGCGGGCTTCCGACATAAAGCGGTCGATACCAAGGATTAACGCCAGACCGGCAACCGGCAAATGCCCTACCGCTGAAAGCGTGGCGGCCAGCACGATGAATCCACTGCCGGTAACGCCTGCGGCCCCTTTAGAGGAGAGCAGCAACACGACCAGCAACGTAATCTGATGCCAGATATCCATGTGACTATTAGTGGCTTGAGCAATAAACACCGCCGCCATTGTCAGGTAAATAGACGTCCCGTCGAGGTTAAAGGAGTAGCCGGTTGGAATCACCAACCCAACCACCGATTTCTTGCAGCCCAGCTTCTCCATTTTGTCGAGCATACGCGGCAGTGCAGACTCAGAAGACGACGTGCCCAACACGATCAGCAGCTCTTCTTTAATATAGTTAACAAACTTGAAGATACTGAAACCGGTAAAGCGCGCAATCAGACCCAATACCACGACCACAAACAGTACGCAGGTCAGATAGAAGCAAATAATCAACTGACCCAGCTGCACCAGTGATCCGACGCCGTATTTCCCGATGGTGAAGGCCATAGCACCAAACGCACCCAGCGGCGCTAGACGCATGATCATGTTAATGATGCCGAAAATAACTTTTGAGAAGCTGTCGATGAAGTTGAAAATCAGTTGGCCTTTGTCGCCCAAGCGATGCAGTGCAAATCCAAACAGCACGGCAAACAGCAGCACCTGCAAGATATTACCGCTGGCGAAGGCACCAATCACACTGCCCGGAATAATATCGAGCAGGAAAGGAATAATACCCTGCGTCTGTGCCTGTTCGGCGTAAACGGCTACCGCTTTAGCATCCAGCGCAGCGGGGTCGACGTTCATGCCCGCACCAGGCTGGACGATATTTACGATAACCAACCCGAGGATCAGGGAAATAGTACTGACGATTTCAAAATAGAGCAGCGCAATCGCGCCTGTGCGTCCGACCGCTTTCATGCTTTCCATGCCAGCAATGCCGGTCACCACGGTACAGAAAATCACCGGAGCGATAATCATTTTAATCAGTTTTACGAAACCGTCTCCCAACGGCTTCATTTGCGCCCCCAGATCAGGATAAAAATGCCCAAGCAACACCCCAAGGGTAATGGCGGTGAGCACCTGGAAATAAAGACTCTTAAATATCGTTTTTTTCATTTTTACGGCCATCCTGTAGTGAAAGTATCCCCAAAGATTTCAATACGCTGGAACGGAGCGAACTAAAAGGAGGAGGGTACATCGCCTTGCATTTACAGCAGTCGAGCGAATAGCGACAGCCGGAAAATAACACTGAGCTAACAGGATGGAAATAAATTGTTTCGCTTTGCAATCATTGTTGTTGTAAAAAGTGAACTGAAAGGATTCAGCTAACAAATTAGATAAATATTAATATTAAGTTTCGTCAGAGTGGGAGCGGGTTTGCGGGGAGCTGGCTCAAAATTAAGCCAGCATTACTTAGAGGTGAATTTTGTCTCAAACTCGCTGAGGGGCAAAGGTGCTGAAAACAATTCACCTTGAGCAAAAACTATACCCTGCGACAGCAGCCAATCCCGCTGTGGCTCTGCTTCAACACCGTCAGCAACCAGCCGAATTGAAACCCCCAACGCGCGCAGTTCACCCAGTGCGGACTCTACACTCTCCCAATCATCAATAAGTGCCGTTTCTGTAATTTGCAGCATCAGATAACCGTGGCCTATCTGATAAAGGCTCAGCAGGGTTTTCAGCTGCTGCAAGAGACGGGGACGTTGAATTTGCACGCCAGGGAGTGTGACCGCCAGCGCTAACTTAATTTCACGACGCTGCCATTCGGCCAGTGTACGGCATGACAGCTCGAGCAATTTTTCGGCCTGCGAAGCTACCGCAGCACTCTCTTTGGCAGTGACGATAAGGTCATTTTTCTGGCCGTAATCGCCGTCAGGCAATTCTCGGCATAAGAAGGCCTCGGCACCGCTTAATTTGCCGGTAAGCAGGTTTATTTGCGGACGCAGTAAGATAATGAAATCATTATTATTTATAGCATGCAGAGGGTCATCTTCCTGCTGAGTGGAAGAGAGTTGCGGTGTTGACTGCATGGCTTTCAAGGCTTTATCAAGCAGTAGCTGATTACGATTGTAGCTGCGGATCAGCACACCGAGCTCATCATCTTCATGACGTGGGCGTGCGGCCAATTGATGATAATGCACTTCGCTTTCCGGTAATGCTTGCAGTTCGCGCGCAATCGATCGCAAAGGGTGAATGATCAGACGATTAATGCACCAACTGATGGCTATCGAAAGAATAAGCGCCAACAGCAGGTAAGTGGTCAGCATGGTCGAAAGCGCGCTGACAATAAATTGATACATCCGATAGGGGTCCGCCTGCAGCACCAAATAAGCCAGTGGCTGAGCGGTTGTGGGATTGGTCGCTGGGGAATACAGCGGCACCGAGACTTTAATCGGCAGATCAAACCCTTTCGTTACCCAAGTGGGAACCGGACGTCCTTCGGGATAGTGAGTGCTTAAGGTTTGAATTTGATTGGGCAAGACCACGTCGGCACGGTTGAGAATACCCACCGGCCGTAGCGTATTCAGGATATGCTGAGTTTCATCGAGGTCGGCATTAAGCACCGACTGTGAAAGCGGTCTGGCTACCGAATGTGCGATATTTTCAAGCTGCTGGGCGTAATCATCCCTCCGCTGTTCGACGAAGTGGAACAGTTGGATAACAATGAACACACAGATAGTCACCAGCGCTACGCTGGACACCGCCGCCATCTGTTTAATCGTTAATGAACGTCTGACCCGCAATATATCCTCCATTACCGACTGTCGGCAGCTCTTCCCGAGCGCATGATAGCAGCTAGAGAACACGGGCGCAGTAATCCTGTTTAAGCTTCGTATAACAATCAGAAAATAGGAAAATGGAGACTCTGTATAAAAAATAAAACAATATAATATTTTATAATTTTTATTAGCCGGTAAATTATATAGCCAAGAAGTTATAAACACAGTGTAAATGAAAGTGGGGTAAATAAATTTTATACCTTCTTATTCATAATTCATCCGTTATTATAAAAGTGAAAACAGCACTAATACCTAAACGATAAGAATATATAATATAATCACACGGAAAGGACTTATGGATGAATCTTATTAAAAATACAATTTTGCCCGCCGTTTTATACACAACCCTCTCTATTAGCCAGACATTACATGCCCAACCTTTACTGCGTGAAACAGCCCTCAAGACAGAAACCGACGTTAATACCCTGCTATTCGAATATCAAAAAAAATCTAAAGAGTTCCCATTAAATGCAGTATTCCTCAAGGAGGAAAAATTGCAAGGGGTTAGGGTCCGGCATTATCGGCTTACTTTTCAGACACCAAAATTGGAACAGAATTTCAAAGAGGATACATGGCTGCATGACGTGACTTTTTACATCCCTGACAAACCCTATCTTGAACGTTCCTTACTTATTATCAACAATGGTATAAACAATCCATCACCCGGTCAAAATGTGGCAAAACCTACCGACTTTACGGTCGATATGCTGATAAAACTCGCTAATGATACTCATACTATTATCACCTCAGTCAGTGATATTCCTAACCAATATCTGGTGTATGAAAAAGACGGTAAGCCACGCAAAGAAGATGACAGCGTCGCCCACAGCTGGCGTCTTTTTATGAACGACACGACAAAGAGTGTTCCACTTCAACTCCCCATGACAGCGGCCGTTTCGCAAGCCATGTCACTTGCCGAGCGCGAACTAAAGGCGTGGGATATAAAAAGCTTCATCGTCACCGGCCTGTCTAAACGTGGATGGACAGCGTGGCTGGCGGCCATTTCCGATCCTCGCGTTGATGCTATTGTCCCTTTCGTTATCGACCTGCTTAATCAACGTAAAGCATTAACCCATATGTATAACGCCTATGGTGGCAACTGGCCCATTGCCTTTGCACCTTATTACAATGAAAATATTGATACGCAAATAAACACGTCACAATTTATAAAATTAATGAAAATTCAAGATCCCCTTTCCTACCTCACCGGTCAACACAAAGAAAGACTAAGCATTCCAAAATATATTATTAACGCCAGTGGTGATGATTTTTATGCACCCGACAATGCGAGGTTTTATTACGATAAACTGCCGGGTGAGCGTTCACTCAGAATTATACCTAATTCAAACCATTATGGCGTAAAAGCTTTTGCAGTAGAGACCTTAACTTATTTCACAAATCGTATTCAACGAAATACCAAACTGCCTGACATCCGGGTTACCGTGAAAAAACAAAGTAATTCACAAATGCTAACCCTGCGTTTTTCTGAGACCCCGTTAAAGCTCTCACTGTGGTCTGCAAATAACTCTCACGCACGTGATTTCCGTTTCGCCTGTAATATTCGCTATCAACAAACAGCTCTTTTACTTCCTGTAAACAACTCGATTCAGGTTAATTTGGCCTATCCCCCCCAAGGATGGAGCGCCGCTTTTGTTGAAGCTACCTTCAGCGATGGATACGTGGCTACCACACCCATCTTCATTTCGAAAGACGATACATACCCTGACAAAGCACCTGAAAAAGTTGGCCCGACATGTCAGACGCTGCCTGGACGAGGATTAGGACTCGCGACGAAATAATTCAAAATTAACAAGGATGGGTGAAATTCACTAACAATGTGGAGAATGAATACGTCACCGACCCCATGCTGACCGGTGACGTACACAGATTAGATATTCGTTTTTTCCTGCTCGTCCTGATCGACGGCAAAGCAGGCGACGAGCTGGTCACCGTACTGTTTCAACTGCGGCTGAAATTGCGTACAGGTACTAAAAGCACGACGGCAACGCGCATTAAACGCACAGCCAGCAGGTGGATTTAACGGGCTCGGCAGCTCGCCGGTAAGCTTGATACGCTCACGGCGGTCGTCCGGATTTAGGCGCGGCGTCGCCGACAGCAGCGCTTGGGTATACGGGTGGCGCGGGTTATTAAATACCGCCTCTTTTGAGCCCTTTTCCACGCAGCGACCGAGATACATCACCATCACTTCATCAGCAATGTGCTCTACTACCGACAGGTCGTGCGAGATAAATACGTACGACAGGCCGAGATCCTGCTGCAAATCCATCATCAGGTTTAATACCTGAGCACGAACGGAGACGTCGAGCGCCGAGACCGGTTCGTCGGCAATCACCACGTCTGGGTCAAGCATCAGGCCGCGGGCGATGGCAATACGCTGACGCTGGCCGCCGGAGAACATGTGCGGATAGCGGTCGTAGTGCTCGGTTTTCAGGCCGACCTTCGCCATCATCGCCAGCGCTTTCTCACGACGCTCGGCGCTGCTCAACTTGGTATTGATCAGCAGCGGCTCTTCGAGGATTTGCCCGACTTTCTTGCGTGGATTCAGCGAGCCATAGGGGTTCTGGAACACAATCTGAATTTTCTGACGGCGCAGCTTCTCAGCGGTGACGTCAGGCTTCAGCAGGTCCTGTCCCTGATAATATAGCTCACCGTGGCTAGGCACCTCAATCATGGTCAGCAGGCGGCCAAGCGTTGACTTACCGCAGCCAGACTCGCCGACCACCGCCAGCGTTTTCCCACGTTCCAGTTCAAAAGAAACGCCGTCCAGCGCTTTTACGGTGCGCTCAGGCCTGAACAGCCCCCCTTTCACCGCGTAGTGTTTTTTCAGATCAATCGCCTTCAGCAGCGGGTGCTTTCCGGCAGTTTGATTAAGACTCATAAGTTGGTCTCCCCGCATCATCCAGCGGATAATGACATTTGGACTGGCGGCCCGGTGCACCCTGTAATTCAGGTTCTTCTTTACGGCAACGATCGTTGGCGTACGGGCAGCGCGGGTTAAGCAGGCAGCCGTTTGGACGGTCATATTTGCCTGGCACTACGCCCGGCAGAGACTGAAGTCGCGCTTTATCCGTTGAAAACTCGGGCAGCGAACGCAGCAGCGCCTGGGTGTATGGATGACGAGGCGCACGGAAAATCTCGGTAGAACGCCCAGTCTCAACCACCTGGCCGGCGTACATCACGATGATGTGATGCGCCGCTTCTGCCACCAGGGCCAAATCGTGGGTAATCAGCATCAGCGCCATGTTTTCTTTCTGCTGCAGCTCCAGCAGCAGTTCGATGATTTGCGCCTGAATAGTCACGTCGAGCGCGGTGGTCGGCTCATCGGCAATCAGCAGTTTGGGACGACAGGCAATCGCCATCGCAATCATGACGCGCTGGCTCATACCGCCCGAAAGCTGATGCGGATAGACGTCAAGCCTTGAGGCTGGGTCAGGGATCCCCACCAGGTTCAGCAGGTCGATAGTGCGCTGACGGCGGGTCTTTTTATTGCCGCCCTGATGCACCTTAATCGCTTCCATAATCTGGAAACCGACGGTGTAGCAAGGGTTAAGGCTGGTCATCGGATCCTGGAAAATCATCGCCACTTCAGAACCAACGATTTGCCGACGCTGCTTTTCACTGATCCCTTGCAGATTTTGGCCGCCAAATTCCAGCGTGTCGGCCATCACTTTGCCCGGGAAGTCGATCAGGCCCATCAGCGCCAGCGAGCTGACGGATTTACCTGAACCCGACTCGCCGACGATACCCACTACCTCACCCTGCTTCACGGTGTAACTGATACGGTCTACGGCGCGAAAAGGCTGCCCTTCGTTACCAAAATGTACCGACAGTTTATTCACGGTCAGCAGCGTTTTGCCAACCGGTACGTCTTCAATTAGTGTCGTTTCCATCTCTCGCCCCTTACTGCTTGAGTTTCGGGTCGAGGGCGTCGCGCAGGCCATCCCCCATCAGGTTAAATGCCAATACCGTAAGCAGAATGGTCACGCCAGGGAAGGTCACGACCCACCAGGCGCTTTGCGCGAACTGCAGAACATCGGAAAGCATTGTGCCCCACTCAGGCGTTGGCGGTTGTGCGCCCATACCGAGGAAGCCGAGAGCCGCCATGTCGAGAATGGCGTTGGAAAAGCCCAGAGAAGCCTGCACGATCAGCGGAGCCAAACAGTTAGGAAGGATATTAACAAACATCTGACGCGTTGGACTGGCACCGGCTACGCGTGAAGCGGTCACATAGTCGCGATTAACTTCCACCAACACCGCCGCGCGGGTTAAACGCACGTAGTGCGGCAGCGCAACAAAGGTCAGCGCCAGCGAGGCGTTAACGATTGAAGGTCCAAAAATAGCCACCAGCACCAAAGCCAGCAGCAAGCTTGGCAGCGCCAGCATGATATCGACCACGCGCATGATAATGGCATCGACCACACCGCCGTAGTAACCGGCAAACAGGCCGAAAATAACGCCGAGGATCAGCGAAAGCACGACCACCAGACAGCCCACCAGCAGCGACAGGCGCGCGCCATACATCAGGCGAGTCAGAATATCGCGGCCCACGTCGTCAGTGCCTAACAGGAATTTCCAACTGCCGCCGTCCATCCACACCGGCGGTTTGAGCAGCGCATCGCGGAACTGTTCGGCCGGTCCGTGCGGTGCCAGCACATTGGCGCCAAGGGCCAGTACCAACATAATAATGATGTAAACCAGGCCGGTAACGGCCCCTTTATTTCGCTTGAAGTAGTGCCAAAACTCACGCATTGGCGGCATGGGCGTCGGTGCGCCCGTAACCCTTTCACCGGCGACAGGTTCAGTAACTTGAGTCATTGTGCGCCTCTTATTTCTTGTGACGAATACGCGGGTTAACAATGCCATACAGCACGTCGACCAACAGGTTAACCAGGATAATCAGCGTAGCGACCAGCAACACGCCGCCCTGAACCACCGGATAATCGCGGCGTTGTAGGGCTTCAATCAGCCAGCGTCCAACGCCGGGCCAAGAGAAGATGGTTTCAGTCAAAATCGCCCCGCCGAGCAGCGTACCGACCTGCAAACCAATCACTGTCACCACCGGCAGCATCGCATTGCGCAGCGCGTGAACCACGATAACCCGCATGCGGCTTACGCCTTTGGCGCGCGCGGTGCGAATATAGTCCTCACCCAGCACTTCCAGCATTGAGGAGCGCGTCATACGCACGATAACCGCCAAGGGGATGGTGCCCAGCACAATGGCGGGCAGGATCATGTGCATCACCGCGTCTTTGAAATCTCCCGGTTCACCCCAAATCAGGGTGTCGATCAGCGTAAAGCCGGTTAACGGCAGGCTGTCATCGAGGAAGACGGTATCGCTTATTCGCCCCGAAACGGGCGTGAGGTTCCAGTGCACCGAGACCAGCATGACCAGCATGATCCCCCACCAGAAAATTGGCATCGAATAGCCGGTGAGAGAGATCCCCACCGCCGTATGGTCAAAGATAGAACCTCGCTTCACCGCGGCCAGTACCCCGACAGGAATACCCACAATGACAGCGAAAATCATCGCGCAGATACCCAGTTCCAGCGTGGCTTCAAAGCGGGGTAAAAACTCGTGCCAGACAGGCGTATGGCTACTCAATGACATGCCCAAATCACCGTGCAGCACACCGTTTACGTAATGGAAATACTGTTGATAAAGCGGCTTGTCGAGGCCCATTTCTGTCATCAACTGAGCATGGCGCTCAGGAGATACACCGCGCTCACCGGCCATAATAGTCACGGGGTCGCCGGGGATGAGGTGCACGAAGGCGAAGGTCAGCAAAGTAATGCCGATAAACGTTGGGATAACTAACCCCAAACGTCGGAGTATGAACTGCAGCATATCCCGTACTCTCTGTATAAAATGCCCGGCGAACCGTAGCTCGCCGGGCTTATTGTTAACTCACATTGCTTTTAACGATTTACATCTTTAAAAGTTCAGTCCGCTTTGGGCGCGCCCTATTTCAACACGCCCAATGGGCCATTACTTGATATCGACGTTTTCGAAGTGGTGCTTGCCGAGTGGGTCAACCACATAGCCAGTCACTTCTTTACGGACAGGTTCGTACACGGTGGAGTTAGCGATGATAAGCGCCGGAGCCTGGTCATGCATAATCACCTGAGCCTGCTCGTACAGCGCAATACGTTTGGCGTGGTCAGGTTCAGCACGGGCTGGCTGGATCACGTCTTCAAACGGCTTGTAGCACCATCTTGAGTAGTTGGAACCGTCTTTGGCTGCCTGGCAACTGAACAGGGTCGCGAAGAAGTTATCCGGATCCCCATTGTCGCCGGTCCAGCCCATCATGACAGTCTGGTGTTCGCCGTTTTTAGCACGCTTGAGGTACTCGCCCCACTCGTAGGTCACGATGGTGGCTTTCACGCCAATTTTTGACCAGTCGGCCTGAATCATCTCGGCCATGCGGCGAGCATTCGGGTTGTAAGGACGTTGAACCGGCATCGCCCACAGATCGATGGCAAATCCGTCAGGCATGCCGGCTTCTTTTAGCAACTCTTTGGCTTTGGCAGGATCGTAAGGGTAATCCTTAACGTCTTTGTTATAGCCCCACATGGTCGGTGGGATCAGGTTTTTAGCCGCCTGGCCCGCGCCCTGATAAACCGCATCGATAATCGCCTGCTTGTTCACGGCCATGGTCAGCGCCTGACGAACTTTGACGTTGTCTAACGGTTTTTTCTCGGTATTAAACGACAGATAGCCCACGTTCAGGCCTGGCTCTGACAGCAGGTTGATATTTTTGTCTTTCTTCATTGCCGCAATGTCTGCCGGGTTCGGGTACGGCATCACCTGACATTCGTTTTTCTGCAATTTTGCATAACGCACAGATGCGTCCGGCGTGATGGAGAACACCAGGCGATCGAGCTTAGGCTGAGTGCCCCAGTAGCCTTTAAACGCGGTATACAAAATGCGGGAATCTTTCTGGTACTGCATCATCTGGAACGGACCGGTACCGATTGGGTTCAGGTCGAGTTTCTCAGGCGTACCGGCTTTCATCATGTTGTCGGCGTATTCGGAAGACAGCACGGACGCGAAGTCCATCGCCATGTCGGCCAGGAACGGTGACTCAGGATGGTTAAGTACAAACTGAACGGTGTGGTCATCTACTTTGACGATTTTGCTGATCAGGTCACCCATGCCCATACCGTCGAAGTATTCATAGTTGCCGCCCGAAACTTTATGGTACGGGTTGGCAGTATCTTTTTGACGGTTGAAGGAGAACAGCACGTCGTCGGCGTTGAAATCACGCGTTGGCTTAAAGTCTTTGCTCGATTGCCATTTCACACCCTGACGCAGGTGGAAGGTGTACGTTTTGCCGTCCGGGCTCACGTCCCACTTTTCAGCCAGGCCAGGCTGAATTTCTGTGGTGCCGATTTTGAACTCAACCAGACGGTTATAGATTGGAACGGAGCTGGCATCGTAGGTGGTACCCGAGGTGAAAAGCTGCGGGTTAAAGCCTTCTGGCGAACCTTCAGAACAATAAACTAACGTTTTTGCCTGAACGCTGGCCGCCACTGTCAGCGCAATCAGACCCAAACTAAATTTTAGCAGGCCTGACTTACCCAAGGAAATTCTCATCGCTTTTGCTCCATTTATTAATGGTGATGTGGATGTGTGTGTTGTGTTTCAGCTCACCCCACCCTTTATTTTTTGTTTACGGGCGAAAGTGTGTGTCTGGAAGCTGCAGAAGTGATGTTTCAGACGTGCGACAAACGCCACCAGAGATGTTTGAGTGGAAACAATTGCACCAAAAAAGGGTGCAAATAATTACCGGATGAATCTTCTGGTCAATCCTGTTCACATCAATTTCGCAACTCTCTCAGGCGTCGTCAATATAACCCTCAGGCTTTTACAAAGACTGTGAGTAACAGCAAACAAACATAAAAAAACAGAGAATTAACATTTACAGGATTAATATTTAGGCAGTGCGCATTATTTCGGCAGATAAAACCAGATACACAACGATAACCAGCGAATAACGCCACGTAAAAAGTCTAAAAAGGCCGCGCTAAATGTCGATTATCTGAACGGTTATTTTTCAAATTTGGGTAATTGGCAGCGGAAAATGCTGATAGCCAGCGAGAAAGCGGTACGCGAAATGCGCTTATTTCACTATTGAAATAAACCTTTCAGGCCTGAAAAAGACCATTTGCTCCATGATGGTGCAAGGGTGGCACAGTTATTGTGAAGCCGATAACGTAACGACAATGACATTACGTCGGGCTGGAATTGGCTTGCTGGATCAGTCAATCATTATGGCCAATCCTGACCCCTACACAGAGTTTATAGTGCAACTCGATGCGCCTGCGCAAATAAACGCCGTACTGCAAAAAACGTTGAAAACGCCAGCACCCTGGGATAAATAAACATGACATTGGACGCGCCAGTACCGCTGAAGGAACAGCATCGACTCAGTGATTTTGACTGAAGGGAAACAAGCCTGAATGAATGATTGAACAAACGTGCGAAGAGTAATCAAATCAGCGTAGCTTCAAGAACCTTCGTCGTTTGCCAAAACACCAAAGCAATGGATGCCAGTCGTCTCCTCTTATACTTATGGCTACGTGAGTAAGCCTGCATCAGAATCTTGATAACTGAACAGGCTCACATCTGCACCCGGCCTCATCGGATCATCGAAGCAATCTTTTCAGTATCCTAGTGATTAAAATAAAACCGACATCTTGAAAGAAAATAAAAAATTATTATATTTATATATATAAAATACATAATGAGTTATTTTCTAAGAAAAATCCTAAGTAAAAGTAGCGTTATTTTACGAAATGACCGCAGATTTAAATTAATCTTCATCATTTCAGCAATATGGGTTATTTAGCTATTAACATTATTGCAATCTCTCAATTACTTCCTATAATCGAATTTAACTGCTTATTCTGGGCGCCTGCCCGATCAACTGTTATGGACAACAGTCACCTATAATAATACCAATTGTCGAATCGCGCCCTTGGTGCAACTATAACATTATAATTTACAAGGCCTTTAGGAAGCGCTCAGCGCACCTTAAGGTCAGTAGGCGTTATTGATTTTCGCAAAAGTGACGCTGCGTAATTATTATCGTCATAAATAATATTTTAAAATTCATATTAACCTCATTTGGGACATTTATATTCAGGGAAACTTTTATTGGCCGTTGCATTGACGGTATTGGCTTAACAGAGGAGGGGGTTTATGAAACCAGAATCAGAAGTGGTGCACGTCGGCGACTGGCGCGTGTACATCGAGAAGTATATTTATCCTGATGCAAAAGAAACCGTTATCTGCGTTAATGGTGCGCTGTCTACCACGTTGGCTTTTCGCAACTGTGTCCGCAACCTTAAGGATAAAGTGAATATTATTCTCTTTGATTTGCCTTTTATCGGCGGATCGCGAGAACACAATACGTTGACGCGGCCTATTCCTAAAGCCGAAGAAGTTGAAATCCTCAAACAGCTCATAGACATCTATAAACCAGAATATCTGCTGTCGGTATCTTGGGGCGGTCTAGCGACGTTGATGGCACTGGCATCCCAACCGGCTTCGGTGACTAAAGCTATCGTGACCTCATTTTCTACCCGCGTCACGCCGGCGATGGAAACTTACATTCAACGTGCCAAGCAACTGCTGGATGAAGGTAAAAACGATGAAGTGGCCACCTTGCTTAACAACGAGGTCGGTAAATTCTTGCCGTCGATACTCAAGCGTGCTAATCATCATCACATCAGCAGCCTGGACCAAGACACCTATCGCCAAGCCAGTTTCCACATTGATCAAATTAGCCGCCTGAAAGAAGAAGATTACATTGATATCTTCCATTCAATAAAAACCCCCTTGGTTTTCATTAACGGCGACTTAGACGAATACACAACAGCTGAAGATATCAGACACATTGCCAACCACATTGAAAATTGTGAGTTTGCCACTGTGCCTCAGGCTGGGCATTTCCTCGATATGGAAAATCGCTCTGCCTCTCAACACCTCTATGGGATCTTAAGCAATCATTTTGCTGCTTAACTGAGCCTGCTTAACGCTGTAAACCCCAGTTGGGAGCCGTTTGGCTCCCCTTTTTATTCCCACCCCGCTCCGAATCATCCTAATCCGCCCTCCTCATGTGGCACACGCATTTATGGCTGCTAGGCTTAATACAGTCCTGCTTTTTGTAGGGTCTTTGTTGAATAAACAACCACACATAAAAGAAAGGAGCATGTCGTGACATTTAAACAAACAGTCAAACTCTCTGAACTCGAAACGGACCAGCCTAAGCAGATAGACGTTGGTGATACCCCAATTATGCTTATTCGTCAGGGCGACAGCGTGCATGCGTATCAGGCAAACTGCCCGCATGCAGGTGCGCCGCTGGCAGAAGGTGCGGTCTGTGAGGGCAAGCTTGTTTGCCCTTGGCATAAAGCCGTCTTTAACCTGCAGGACGGCAGTCTGGAGCAGCCACCGGCGCTCGCCGGGCTGAAGCAATATGCCGCCAAGGTTGAGCGGGGTACAGTGATGGTTGACCCTGAAAATGCCAGCCAGCACACTCAGTTGGAAGCAGGAGACGAAGCCGAGCAAATCGTTATTATCGGCTCAGGAGCCGCGGGCAGTGCGGCACTCAGCGCGCTTGAAGAGAGCGGATTTCACGGAAGGATTGTGGTCATCGATCGGGAAAAATCTGCGCCTTATGACCGTACTGCGCTGACAAAATTTGTGCCCGACGGCAGCATGGGCGTCAACGACGTGCCGCCACTGCTTGAAGAAAGCGCCTTTGCCAGAAAAAATGTGCAGCGGATCGTCAGTTCTGTGACTCACCTCGACAGTAGGGAGAAAAAACTTCGTCTCGCCAATCAACAGCAGGTCTCGTTTAAAAAATTGCTCATTGCTACCGGCGGTTCACCGGTACGCCCAGACCTACCGGGCGGCGAGCTGAGCGGTATTCACGTATTACGCAATCTGCAGCAGGAAAAAACCCTGCTCTGCGCCGTTGACCAACTCAAACAGCTGGTGATTATCGGCAACAGCTTTATTGGCATGGAAATGGCGGCGGCACTGCGCAAACGCAATGTTGCTATCAAAGTCATTGCCCCTCACCCCCTCCCCTTTGAGGCGCAGTTTGGGGAAAAAATTGCCCAGTATTTCCGCGCACTGCACGAACATAACGGCGTTGAATTTATTGATGCGGAGGTCGCCGGCTTTACGGGGGATCGTCGCGTAGAGTCCGTTCAGTTGAAAGACGGGTCAGAGGTAAAAACGGACGTGGTGCTACTGGCGACCGGCGTTCAACCGGTGACTTCTTTCGTGCACGACCTCCCAATGAACGAAGATGGAAGTCTCAAGGTGGACAAGTATCTTCAGGCAGATGAAGGCATCTACGCCGTCGGAGACATTGCCAGCTTCCCGATGGACGGAAAATCAACCCGCATTGAGCACTGGCGCGTCGCCCAACAGCAGGGTCGAACTGCAGCGAGAAATATGCTCGGCGAGCAAGAGGCCTTTGACCGCGTACCGTTCTTCTGGACCCAGCATTTTGGCACGCGCTTCGAGCACCTGGGATATCCCGATAAATGGGACAACATAGACATTATCGGATCACTCGAAGAGCAGGATTTTGTCGCGTTGTTTGGTCTGAAAAACCATCTGGTCGGCGTGGTAGCGACGGGTCGCGAGAGGACCACCGGCAGGCTGCTGCTTGAGATGCAGCACGATATGACGGTCAAGCAGGCGAGAAAGCTGGTGAATGAAACTGAAGAAGGGTGATCGTTGCTCCCCCTAACCCACAAGTGGGTTAGGGTTTTTTTAGCGCGACTATCCCTCTGACTTAACGTGGGCAAGGCTATCTTGAACCACGTCATGCAGGCATCGTCCGATGAGCATATGCAACGGAGACTGCCTGTTGGCGTGGCGCATAACCAAAACCAGCTCGCGATTAAAGGTCATCTCTGCCAGCGGTAAAATCCTCAGGCTCGACTGACGCTCGAGCCATAATCCCGCCAGCGGCACCAGGGCGACCCCCAACCCACATTCAACCATTTTTACAATCGCATCGATTTCATCAATTTCCAGTACCACTTTTGGCTCTAGCCGATGGTAGCGCAGAAAATGACTCACCATGCGACCGCCGAAAGAGGTGCGATCGTATCTTATAAAAGGGTTTTCTCGCAGTAGGGTTAACGGGTCTTGGCCCTCAATGTTCTCAGGCACAATCAGTACGAAAGGTTCGTTTAACAACGTTTCACTGTGTAAATCTTTCGGCAGTGGGAAGCCCGGTTTAATAACGATCGCCAGGTCAATATTTCCGGCATCAACCTGTGTTAACAAATGAAACGACACGCCCGGCACCAGCTTCGTTTCCAATGCAGGGGCATTTTGATGCAGCCGGACCAACACTTTTGGCAGCATGCCGGTTTGAAAGGTCGAGATGGCCCCGATTTTAATTACACCCCGAAAGTCATTCAGGCTGTCGGGCTGAGACATGTTGGCGAAAATATCCAAGATCTGTTCTGCCATCGGTAAGATTCGACTGCCGGCGGCATTGAGCACCGCCGCGCGACCGGTACGGTCAAAAAGCGGCATGCCGAGATGGTCCTCAAGCCCGCGAATTTGTGCACTGACCGCCGACTGAGTCAGCCCAATACGCTGACCGGCCGCGGCAAAGGTGCCGTCCTGCGTTACCGCGATAAAAGTTTTCAACTCACGTAGCATCGCCGCCCCACTCATCTGTTTTTTTGATGAATCACAGTAATAATATTTGTTTTTAATTAAAAATATTATCGATAAGAATGGAGAAATACAACTAACCCGAACATCTACAGGACAACCTATGGCCCTCAGCCCGTTCCACCTTGCCATCCCCGTTTACAATCTCGCCACCTGCCGTGCATTTTACGGTGAAACCTTTGGACTTTCGGAAGGACGCTCAAGCGACCAGTGGGTGGATTTCGACTTTTATGGCCATCAGTTGGTTATCCACGAACATCCTAAGACTGTGACGCAGGAGTCTGCACACACCAATCCCGTTGACGGCCATGACGTGCCGGTGCCGCATTTCGGTATCGTACTAAGCTGGGAAGAGTGGGAGGCGCTGGCAGAGCGTTTGAAATCGTTCGACACCAAGTTCGTGATTGAACCTTACATCCGCTTCAAAGGCCAGGTCGGCGAACAGGCAACCATGTTCCTGCTGGACCCGTGCGGCAATGCGCTGGAATTCAAGGCGTTCAAAGACATGAGTCAGCTGTTTGCCAAGTGATTTCTGGCGATAGGCAAGGCGGGGAGAACGTTCGCCGCCAGGTTTTACTGGGCGACCAAAAAGCAAAAAACCCGCGAGCCAAAAGCCTGCGGGTTTTTCTAAATGTGGTCGGCGAGAGAGGATTCGAACCTCCGACCCACTGGTCCCAAACCAGTTGCGCTACCAAGCTGCGCTACTCGCCGAATTGGGCCGCATCTTACTGCCGCTGGTTCTGAGCGTCAATCCCTTTTTTTACCTAAGTCACCGACTGCTTATAAAACACACGAACCTCGGCTAAAATGGTGATTTAAACCGCTAAAGTGCCTTTTCTACCGCAGGTAAGGCACACCAATTATTCGCCTGATTAATACCGCCGTTGGCTGACTGATAGCCGAGACAGCCTAAAATAGTATCAAACAACTCAACGTGACGATGCGGTTTGTCGCTGCCCTGTTGGGCACGCAGCCGCTCGAAGGCCTGTTGATGTTCAGGCTGGGCCAGGAATGAGTCCGACGCCCAAACGATCATCGGCACTCGGAACTGCTCCGGTGGCGCCATTTCACGCGGGGTGCCGTGCAAATGCGAGTTTTCGCCTATCGACTCGCCGTGGTCAGCAGCATAAAACACCAGCGCCTTTTTATCCCGCACTTGGTCGATAACCTGCGTGATAAAGGCGTCGGTATAGAGCACGCTATTATCAAAAGCATTCACCAGTTGAGCCTCGCTGCACGACTCATCTACGCCCATACATTCGGGAGTAAAGCGCGCAAAGCTGCGCGGGTAACGCTGCGAATAAAGATAGTGCGACCCTTTAGTGTGCAATACCACCAAATGCTTGCCTTTGGGGTAGCGCTGGAGTGAATCTTTTAGCTCGCCCACCAGCAGCATGTCGTCCACTGTTTTGCCATCGTTACGCTTTTCAGAAGCAATCAGCTCACGGAAGGAGTAGTTATTGGTGTTGGCATTGTTATAGAACCAGACCTCACTCTGCATCGCAAACAGCTCTGAGCTAAAGCCCAATGAACGCATCACTGAAAAAATATTCTGCTCTTTCAGTGTTCGCTGGGCGTTGTTTTCTGCCCCACCTTCGCGAACAAACATACAGCGCAGCGAAAGCTTGGTCGCGGTATCGCAGGACGTGCCTTTGAAGGCGACAAGGTTTTTCTCCCTCGCCATCAGCGGCGTGGTATCACGGCCATAGCCGAGCAGTCCCATATGGTCCCAGCGAGTAGTCTCACCGATAATAAATATGACATAGGTATCGTCGATATCCGCTGGAGGCTGATAGCTGAAAGCCTTGGCCGGGTCGAAGAAATCATCAGCGCCGCGGCTTTCATCGACCTGCGTATAAGCAAACAAACCCAGCGCGGCCAGCCAGTTAGACGGCAAATAGGAGTGAGCGACCACACCGCCATAGCTGGGCATATCCACATTGTTCAACCGCTCGTTGTCCTTTTGCTCTTCGTCCATAAGACGTATCGGCAGCCAAACCAGCAGACCGGCAATAATCAGCACCACCAGCGGTTTTATCCGCTGTCCCGGCGTTTTCATCTGCTCGAGCAGCGTATTGCGCATACCGTTATAGGCAATCAGCCACAGCGGTAAAACACTCATCAGCAGCATCCACAGCACGAACTTGACCCCAATAACCTCTTTACTGAGATCAATGTCCGTAGTCATCACCGAGGCAATAATGCCATAGCCGATCACCACGTTGAAAAAGGTCATGTAATAGCTGGCGGCAACGGAGATGAGGACTATCAGGCTGGCTACAATGCGAAAGAAAATCCTGCCGCCAAATGAGAAAATCCGCAATACAAAGAAGGTGAATAATACCGTTGTCACCACCTCAACCGCGGCGGCGACCCATTGCGAGGTCAGGAATGATTCGGCGAGAGGGGAAAAGCGGCGAATGAAAACCGACAGATTTAAAAAAATTCCGATATAAATCGCTAACAATAAACAAATTTTTTGCTGCGATAGAGTCTTCACTCTATTCATGTAGGGTTATTTTCCAGATTACTTTTGAAATATTTGGAATCATTGTGACATGTAAAATGCGAAATGGTTTACATAATCTGCCAAGGAAAATCTTAAAACCCCCTTAGAAACCCTCAAAAAGAAAAGCGGGAGGCCATTGAGGCCCCCCGCTGATGCAAATAAAACAGTTTGCCTGGTTGTTACTTAACGTTCAGCGTCACGTCGATGTTGCCCCGCGTTGCGTTAGAGTACGGGCAAACCTGATGTGCTTTGGCAACCAAGTCTTCAGCAACAGCACGCTCGATACCCGGCAGGGTAATGTCGAGCTGAACTTCGATACCAAATCCACCCGGGATTGCACCGATACCGACGGCACCTTCAATTTTCGCTTCCGCAGGAATGCGTACTTTTTCCAGCGAGGCCACGTGCTTGAGTGCGCCGAGGAAACAAGCGGAGTAGCCCGCAGCAAACAGTTGTTCAGGGTTGCTCACTTCTCCGCCTGCACCACCCATCTCTTTCGGCAGACCCAGCTTAACGTCAAGCACGCCGTCTGATGAAGTAGCACGACCGTCACGACCGCCGGTTGCCGTTGCATGAGCGCGGTAAACAACTTTTTCGATAGACATAATCTGTTCCTTTTTGGCTTTCAGAGTTAATTAATTAGGGCCGGTCATCCGACCGATAATAAACGCTATTTAATCGTGCACTATTTTATAGAGTGTAGCAGAGGCGCAAAATTTTGCACCTCGGGTAATGCTAAAATATTTTCCCCACCGTTCAGGCGTTCTTCTGCAGATTTCCTCTGAGGGTTTCCAGCTGAAGTTTAAGCGCCGTTGCATCTTCCATGCTGCATTCAGCAGCGCAGCCGATAGATTCTGGAATGCCTAGAGCCTTCTGCTGTAGCGCACGTCCGGCGTCGGTAAGCGTAATAATTACCTGACGTTCATCGGCCTGCGCACGACGACGAACCAGTAAATCAGCACTCTCAAGACGTTTGAGCAACGGCGTCAGCGTCGCGGAATCAAGAAACAGCTTTTCGCCAATCTCGGACACCATCACTTCGTCCTGCTGCCACAGCACCAACATCACCAGATACTGCGGATAAGTCAGTTCCAGCTCGCTCAGCAGCTTACGATAAACTTTATTTAATGCCAGGTTGGCGGAATACAAGGCAAAGCACATTTGTTGATCAAGATGCAGCGTTTGCGATGTCGCGTCGCGACTGTCATTTTTATCGTTCATAGAAACCATCTCTTTGTTCATGCAATCAATATAGATAGCGCACGATATTATAGCAAGCACATTTACAATTGGCCGTTTTCACCCGGCTCGTGCTATAACATCAAAAAGCACAATTTTCGGGGGAACGCTCATGACCAGCTTAGTCGACAAAGCCAGACGTTATGCCAGTAAAGCCCATGCCAGTATCAATCAGCGGCGTAAATACACCAATGACCCCTACATTGTTCATCCTGAAGCGGTGGCGAATATTGTGGCCAGCGTGCCGCATACGCAAGTGATGCTGGCGGCTGCCTGGCTGCACGATACGGTGGAAGACACTCAAAGCACCCTCGATGACATTACCCGCCATTTTGGCAATGAAGTGGCCGAGTTGGTGGCGATGCTGACCAACGTAAGCGGAAATGTGCAGGGTAACCGAATCCAAAGAAAAAACCTCGATCGTCAACACACCGCCAAGGCCTGCGCCTCGGCTAAAACCATCAAACTTGCTGATCTTATCGACAATTTACGCTCACTGGTGACCCACGACCCCGATTTTGCCAAAACTTACCTGGTCGAGAAACGGCTGCTGCTGGCGGTGCTCAAAGAGGGCGACGCCACCCTGTGGCAGCAGGCAGAATATATCATCAACGACAGCCTGCAACGCCTGCACCAACCGCCTTACAACGTGCCCGGCAGCTGGTTTCAGGGAACAGAACAGATGTATCTGGCGGGGGAATAATTGCCCCTATTTTGTACAACTGCTCCGTAATGGTGGTGCACCCTGGCGACGACTCGAATCGAGGTTACAAATAAAACAATATAAATCAATACCATAAAAATTGGCACAGCGCTTGCTTAGATGAATTCAATCTTGTGTACTAGATGGAATTCAACTCATGGCATCTGTATCAACCCCTTATACCGGCTTTCAGTTACGTGACTGGCAGCACCATTATCAAAGCGCCCCGGGAAGCCTTCGCAGCTCGTTGGGTATTGTACTCAGCAGCCTCAGCGCCGCCGACAACGCCTGGCTTTACCGCGCAACCCCCGCACAGCTCGACGAGCAAATTGTGCAGCTTGAAAAGCTACGTGAGCAGGCGGGTGGATCACTGGCCGCACTGCCGCTGTTTGGCATCCCTTTTGCGGTAAAAGATAATATCGACGTCGCCGGTTGGCCAACCACCGCCGCCTGCCCCGCTTTCGAATATGTCGCGAAAGAAGATGCTGCCGTGGTGGCTAATCTCAAGGCCAAAGGCGCGGTCGTCGTCGGTAAAACCAACCTCGACCAGTTTGCAACCGGTCTGGTCGGTACGCGCTCCCCTCACGGCGCGGTAAAAAACACCTTTAATCCTGATTATGTCAGCGGTGGTTCAAGCTCCGGCTCAGCCTCGGTACTGGCGCGTGGACTGGTAGCCTTCTCGCTGGGCACCGACACCGCCGGTTCTGGTCGCGTGCCCGCCGGTTTCAATAACATCGTTGGACTCAAGCCCACCAAGGGCTGGTTGTCCAATCGCGGCGTGGTGCCCGCCTGCCGCCTGAACGATGCGGTATCTATTTTTGCCCTCACGGTGGCCGATGCCTATCAGGTTGCGTCGCTGGCCGGCGGATATGACCCGCAGGACGCCTATTCACGCGCTAATCCCCATACCGCCCCTGCCGCCATGTCCGGGCAACCGCGCTTTGCGATACCTGACACGCTGGAATTTTTTGGCGACGTTGAGTCTGAAAAAGCCTTCAATCAGGCGCTGGATAAGCTGGTGAGTAACGGCGTCAGCCTGGTAAAAATCGACTTCACGCCGTTTAAAGCTTTGGCCGAGCAGCTTTACTACGGCGCCTGGGTGGCAGAGCGCACCGTGGCGGTAGGCAAAATATTTGAAGAAACGCCTGACGTGATGGACCCGGTAGTGCGCGGTATCGTCGCGAATGGGCTGAATTACTCCGCCGTCGACGCCTGGAAAGCCGAATATCTGCGCGCCGAGCTGTCGCGCAAAATCAATCTGGCGTTAGAAGGGTTTGACGCGCTGGTGGTGCCAACCTCGCCGACCATCCGAACTCTGAAAGAGATGGAACAGGAGCCGGTGTTGTTCAACTCACAGTTTGGTACCTACACCAACTTCACCAACCTTGCCGACCTGAGTGCGCTGGCGCTGCCCGCCAGCATTCGCGAAGACGGCCTGCCCGCGGGCATTACCCTGATTGCCCCCGCCTGGCACGACGGCGCATTGGCCGCATTTGGCCGCCAGTGGCAGCGCAGTCTCTCTTTACCGCTGGGCGCTACCGGAAAATCGCTCAACGCCGACAGCGCCATGACCGGGCAGGTTGCGGTCAGCCGCGACCACGTTCGCGTCGCAGTCGTTGGTGCACACCTGACCGGCATGCCGCTTAACTTCCAGCTCACCACCCGCAATGCCGTGCGCGTTGAACAAACTCGTACCGCCAACGACTACAAACTCTATGCCCTCGCCAATACTCAGCCGCCTAAGCCGGGTCTGGTAAAAGCGGAAGGCGGCAGCAGCATCATCGTTGAGCTGTGGGACATTCCACTGGCGCGCTTCGGTGAATTCGTGGCCGAAATCCCTGCTCCGTTGGGCATCGGCACGCTGCAACTGGCCGACGGGCGCAGCGTAAAAGGCTTTATTTGCGAGCCTTGGGCGATTGCCAGCGCCACCGACGTAACCGCGTTCGGCGGCTGGAGAAGTTACGTAGAGCATTTGAAATCAACCGCCGCGAAAAACGCCTGAGGAGCCACGCACATGTTCCATACCATCCTGATAGCTAATCGCGGTGAAATCGCCTGCCGCGCCATTCGTACGCTTAAACGCCTCGGCATCACCAGCGTGGCGGTCTATTCCGACACTGACCGCAATGCGCCACACGTCACCGATGCCGATATCGCCGTGGCGCTCGGGGGTGAAAAAGCCGGTGAAAGCTATCTGCTGATCGACAAAATTTTGGCCGCAGCCAAAGAGACCGGCGCGCAGGCAATTTATCCGGGCTACGGATTTTTATCCGAAAGCGCCGAGTTTGCCGACGCCTGTGAGGCCGCCGGCATCGCCTTTATTGGTCCGACCGCCGAGCAAATTCGTGAGTTTGGCCTCAAGCACCGCGCCCGAGAATTAGCGGCAGAAGCCGACGTGCCGATGACGCCGGGCACTGCGCTGCTCGACAGTATTGACGATGCCGCCGCCGCTGCCGCACGTATCGGCTATCCGATCATGCTCAAAAGCACCGCAGGTGGCGGCGGAATTGGGTTAACCCGCTGCGATGACGAAGCCACTCTGCGCAGCGCCTGGGACAGCGTTAAACGCCTCGGCGAACAATTTTTCCGCGACGCGGGCGTGTTTCTTGAGCGCTTCGTTGACCGCGCCCGTCACGTCGAAGTGCAGATTTTTGGCGATGGCAAAGGCAACGTGGTGGCCTTGGGCGAGCGTGACTGTTCGCTACAGCGCCGTAACCAGAAAGTCGTCGAAGAAACGCCAGCGCCGAATTTGCCGCAGGCCACCCGCGAAGCCCTGCACCGGGCAGCGGTCAAACTCGGTGAGTCGGTTAATTACCGCAGCGCCGGTACCGTTGAATTTATTTACGACGCCGCACGCGACGAATTTTACTTTCTCGAAGTGAACACCCGCCTGCAGGTCGAGCATCCGGTAACCGAAATGGTCACCGGTCTGGACCTGATCGAATGCATGCTGCGGGTCGCGGCAGACCAGCCGCTCGACTGGCCGCGCATGAAGCAGGCGCCAAAAGGTGCCTCGATTGAAGTGCGCATTTATGCCGAAGATCCGCTGAAAAACTTCCTGCCAAGCCCGGGCGTGCTGACGGAAGTCTTCTTCCCGCAGGACGTGCGCGTTGACGGCTGGGTTTCTACCGGCAGTGAAGTCTCGGCGTTTTATGACCCGATGATTGCCAAACTGATTGTGTACGGCGACAACCGCGAACAGGCGTTGGAAAAAATGTCGCAGGCGCTGGCCGCCACGCGTCTGCACGGCATCGCCAGCAATATCGACTATCTGCGTCAGGTAGTAGCGACACCGCTGTTCCATCAGGGCGAAATGTGGACCCGCATGCTCGACAGCTTCGAGTACGCACCCCAGGCCGTTGAAGTGCTCTCTCCCGGCACGTATAGCAGCATTCAGGATTATCCCGGCCGCCTCGGTTACTGGGATATCGGCGTGCCGCCTTCAGGCCCGATGGACGATTTTGCTTTCCGCCTAGCCAATCGCATCGTGGGTAATCACCTCGATGCCGCCGGTTTGGAATTTACTCTGCAGGGTCCGACGCTGCGCTTTCACTGCGATGCCATCATTGCGCTCACCGGTGCAGCCTGCCCAGCCGATTTGGACGGCAACGAGATTGCCTACTGGCAGCCAGTTACCGTGAAAGCCGGACAGGTTCTGACACTGGGTCGTGCAACCGCTGGCTGCCGTACTTATCTCGCCGTGCGCAACGGGTTCGACGTGCCAGTCTATTTAGGCAGCCGCTCGACCTTCGCACTCGGCCAGTTTGGTGGCCACGCCGGTCGTACTTTGCGCGTCGCCGATATGCTTACCGTTTCACAGCCTGAACTGCCGGCCTGCACCACGCCGCCGCCGGTTGATTTACCGCAGGCCGCCGCCGCGCACATTGTTCCTGCCTACGGTGACGCGTGGAACATTGGCGTACTTTACGGCCCGCACGGCGCACCGGATTTCTTCACTAAAGAGTCCATAGACGCCTTCTTTGCCGCAGAATGGCAGGTGCATTACAACTCCAACCGCCTCGGCGTGCGTCTCACCGGTCCTAAACCGCAGTGGGCGCGTCTCGACGGCGGCGAAGCCGGGCTGCACCCGTCCAACGTTCACGACTGTGAATACGCCATCGGCGCGATCAACTTTACTGGCGATTTCCCGGTTATCTTGACCCGTGACGGACCGAGCCTCGGCGGCTTCGTTTGCCCGGTAACTATCGCCAAAGCCGAGCTGTGGAAAGTGGGACAGGTGAAGCCAGGCGACCGCATTCGCTTCCACCCTATCAGCTTTGAACAAGCGCAGGCGCTGGAGATGGCACAGCAGGGGACCATCGATTCCTTAATGCCGATTGAAGCGATGGAGATGCAGGTGCCGTCTCTGCTGCCGACCACCACTGCCTCGGCCACCATTTTGGCCGAACTGCCGTCCACCGAGCAACGTCCAAGCGTGGTTTATCGTCAGGCCGGTGACGGCTATGTGCTGATTGAATACGGCGATAACGTGCTGGATTTGGCGCTGCGCCTGCGTCTTTATCTGCTGATGAAGGCTATTCGCGAAGCCGATCAGGCAGGTATTGAAGAGCTTTCACCGGGTGTGCGTTCGCTGCAGGTGCGCTACGACAGCCGCGTGATTCATCAGTCGGCGCTGTTACAGCACTTGCTCACCCTTGAGAAGCAATTGGCGGACGTCAGCCAGTTAAAAATCCCGACCCGCATCGTGCACATGCCGATGGCCTTTGAAGACACCGCCACGCTGGGTGCGGTCGAGCGTTATCAGCAAACTGTGCGCGCCGACGCGCCGTGGCTGCCGAATAACGTCGATTTTATTCAGCGTACCAATGGGTTGGCAACACGTGAAGAAGTGAAAGATATCCTCTTCGACGCCAGCTATCTGATCCTCGGTTTGGGCGATGTGTATCTCGGCGCGCCCTGTGCCGTACCGCTTGACCCGCGCCACCGCCTTTTAAGCTCCAAATACAACCCGGCACGTACCTACACCGCCGAAGGCACCGTGGGTATTGGCGGCATGTATATGTGCATCTATGGCATGGATTCGCCAGGTGGCTATCAGCTGGTGGGCCGCACGCTGCCAATCTGGAATAAATTCCTTAAAAACGAGCAATTTACGCAAGGAGAACCGTGGCTGCTGCACTTCTTTGACCAGGTGCGTTTCTATCAGGTCACTGAGGCTGAGCTGGACGCGCAGCGCGACGCCTTCCGTGAAGGCCGTGCGCAGGTGCGCATTGAGCACACGGAGTTTGATTTCGCCGAATATACCCAATTTCTGGCCGACAATGCGCAAGATATCGCCGATTTCCGCGACAGACAGCAATCCGCGTTTATCAATGAAGTTGCCCACTGGCAGGCGCAAGAGAGTGCCGCCGTTGATGCCGCCGTTAATAACCTACAGCCGATTGAAGACTTTACCCATCAGCCGGGTCAGTTGGTGAGCGCGGATCTCAACGGCAACATCTGGAAAATTCTGGTCGAACCGGGCCAGTACGTTGAGGAAGGTCAGCCGCTGATCGTGGTAGAAGCCATGAAGATGGAGCTGTCGGTGAATGCCCCTTGCGCGGGCAAGGTGCTCAAAATTGGCTGTCAGCAGGGCCGTCCCGTTGGGCCTGGTGATGCACTTCTTTGGATTGAGACTGAGTAATAAGGGCAAAAGGCACAGTTATGCAGCTTACCGGCGCACGTAATGGACGCAGTAAAACCCGGCCCGAGGGGCTGGCAGAACGGATTTATCTTCAGCTGAAGGACGACATTTTCTGTTTTCGTCTGCTGCCCGGTGACAGGTTCAGTGAAAACGAAGTGGCCGAGCGCATGGCGGTCAGCCGAACGCCGGTGCGACAGGCGCTGTTTTGGCTTGAGCGCGAAGGCTACGTGGAAGTGTTTTTCCGCAGCGGCTGGCAGGTTCGACCCTTTGATTTTGAGTATTTCGAGCAGTTGTACGACCTGCGTATCGTGCTGGAGCTTGAGGCGGTAAAACGCCTCTGCGCCGCGCCAGCAGCGTCCGAGGCGCTGCTAGCGCTCAAGCAGTTCTGGATAGACGAGCCGAGGCTGGAGGACGGCCAAACCGTTTCCCGCTTTGACGAAGAGTTTCATATGACGCTGGTGGCGGCTGCGGGCAACGCCGAGATGGCAAAAATCCATCGCGACCTGACCGAAAAGATCCGCATCATCCGCCGGCTGGACTTTACCCAGGACGCGCGCATTAACGCGACCTATAACGAACACGCGAGCATTTTGCTCGCCATCACGCAGCGCCAAACCCAGGAGGCCCAACGCCAACTACAGGACCATATTGCCGTCAGTAAAGCCGAGGTGCGCAAAATTACTCTGCATATGTTGCATCAGGCGAGACCAGAAAATGAGGCGGACAGCCCGTCATTTTGACTTTTTTAAAACGCTTTTCGACATTTCACACAGAACAGGAGTATTTATGCAACGTCGTCGCTTTATTAAAGCCTTTGCCCTCTCGGCAACCGTGGTCAGTATGGGTCTGGCATTCAGTGCGCAGGCCGCCGACACCATCAAAGTCGGTATTATGCACTCCCTTTCCGGCACGATGGCTATCTCTGAAACACCCTTAAAAGACGTCGCGCTGATGACCATTGACGATATCAATGCGCACGGTGGCGTGCTGGGTAAAAAGCTGGAACCGGTAGTGGTTGACCCTGCGTCAAACTGGCCGCTGTTTGCAGAAAAAGCCCGCCAGCTGCTGACGCAGGACAAGGTGGCCGTAGTCTTCGGCTGCTGGACGTCGGTGTCGCGTAAATCCGTGCTGCCGGTGTTTGAAGAGCTAAACGGCCTGCTGTTCTATCCGGTGCAGTACGAGGGTGAAGAGATGTCGCCTAACGTATTTTACACCGGTGCCGCGCCAAACCAGCAGGCGATCCCGGCGGTGGAATACCTGATGAGCGAAGACGGTGGCAGTGCCAAGCGCTTCTTCCTGCTGGGTACCGACTATGTCTATCCACGCACTACCAACAAAATTCTGCGCGCCTTCCTGCACGCCAAAGGTGTTCAGGATAAAGACATCGAAGAAGTCTATACGCCGTTTGGATACAGCGATTACCAGACCATCGTTTCCAATATCAAGAAATTCTCTGCCGGCGGTAAAACGGCAGTTATTTCAACGATTAACGGTGACTCTAATGTGCCGTTCTACAAAGAGTTGGCCAATCAGGGCGTGAAAGCGACCGATGTGCCGGTTGTGGCGTTCTCGGTCGGTGAAGAAGAGCTGCGCGGTATTGATACTAAGCCGCTGGTCGGCGATTTGGCGGCATGGAACTACTTCCAGTCGCTGGATAACCCAACCAACAAAGCCTTTGTTGCCCAGTGGAAAGCTTACGCCAAGGCGCACAACCTGCCGAATGCCGATTCTGCCGTCACCAATGACCCGATGGAAGCCACCTACGTCGGCATTCATATGTGGGCGCAGGCGGTTGAGAAAGCGGGCACCACTGATGTCGACAAAGTTCGTGCCGCCATGGCCGGTCAGACCTTCAAAGCACCGGACGGTTATACCCTGACTATGGACGCGACCAACCATCACCTGCATAAACCGGTGATGATTGGTGAAATCCAGTCCAATGGTCAGTTCAACGTGGTATGGCAGACCGACAAACCGATTCGCGCTCAACCGTGGAGCCCGTATATCGCCGGCAACGACAAGAAGCCTGACTATCCGGTTAAAACCACTCAGTAGTATAACCTGACTGTCCGCCACAGCCTGCACGGTGGCGGACAGCTAGCGTATCAGTGATGTTTAAAAGCGATGATGACTATGATGAAACTCTTGCGCTTCCCCCGTTTGCGACCGGGCTTCGGCTTAAGTTTGCAAACTCTCACTTTCCTGCTTTGCTGTCTTCCGCTGTTGGCCAAGGCCGGTCCTGCTGATGATTTTGCCGCGGCCAGCCGTTCAGACCAGGCGACGCTGCTTCAGCAGTGGGCAACCGACCCGCAGCCCGAGCGTTTGCCGCTGCTCGAAGCACTCAAGCAGGAAAATGTCGTGATTGATGAGGCGCACCACGCGTTTATCAAACAAGGCGAGACTCTGACCCCGCTCGAAGGCCGCGCCGCCCCGCAGGGTGAAGTCAAAAAGGTCTGGCTAAACAATCGCCTGCGTAATCTTATTGCCAATGCGCTCTCCACCCACCGTCTGGTTAGCAAAGACAGTAGCGTGCGTTTACAGGCTGCCAAATCCCTGCAGCGCGAGGCGCAGGCCGACCAACTGCCGTTGCTGACCCAGCGTCTGGCGCTGGAGCAAGACAGCGTAGTACACGCCGCATTAAGTATCGCGTTGGCCAATTTACAGCTTGCTGACCCGAATCCTCAGGTGCGCCTGCGCGCCGTAGAACTGCTGGGAGAGTCAGCCGATCCTGACACACAGGGCCATTTGCAGCCGTTGACCGACCCGAAAATTGAAGCCGATGCCACCGTGCGCACTGCCGCGCTTGCCAGCCTGAAGGCGGTGCAGCATCGCCTGATGATAGGCGACTGGCTCGGGCAGGCCTTCACCGGTCTTTCACTGGGCTCCATTTTGCTGCTGGCGGCGCTGGGTCTGGCGATCACCTACGGCCTACTGGGTGTTATCAACATGGCGCACGGCGAAATGCTGATGCTCGGCTCCTATTCGACTTATCTGGTGCAGTCGCTGTTTCAGCATTATGCGCCCAGCCTGCTGGCGATTTATCCGCTGGTCGCACTGCCGGTGGCGTTCTTTATTACCGCCGGTATTGGCATGTTGCTTGAACGCTCGGTGATCCGCCATCTTTACGGGCGGCCACTCGAAACGCTGCTGGCCACCTGGGGCATTAGCCTGATTTTGATTCAGGGCGTGAGGGTGATTTTTGGCGCACAAAACGTTGAGGTCGCCAACCCGAACTGGCTCTCCGGCGGTATTCAGCTGCTGCCAAACCTGGTGCTGCCGTATAACCGCATCGCGGTGATCATTTTTGTGCTGCTGGTATTGGCATTGACCTGGCTACTGCTCAATAAAACCCGTCTCGGCATGAACGTGCGCGCCGTCACCCAAAATCGCGCGATGGCCGCCTGCTGCGGCGTGCCAACCGGGCGTGTCGACATGCTGGCGTTTGGTTTGGGTTCAGGCATTGCGGGACTCGGCGGGGTCGCGCTGTCGCAGCTCGGCAACGTCGGCCCCGAGCTAGGACAGGGCTATATCATCGACTCGTTCCTGGTGGTCGTACTCGGCGGCGTAGGCCAACTTGCAGGCACTGTGGTTGCCGCCTTTGGACTGGGTATTGTGAACAAAATTCTCGAGCCGGAAATCGGTGCCGTACTGGGTAAAATCCTGATACTGGCGCTGATCATCCTGTTTATTCAGAAACGTCCACAGGGACTGTTCGCCTTCAAAGGCAGGGTGATTGACTGATGACACAACCTTTAACCCTAACAGGCGTACAAAAGGCGCCGCGTCTGGCGATGACACTCGGTGTCGTGGTGTTTGGGGCGCTGTTGGTGATGCCTTTTCTCGCACTGCTGCCGCAGAGTAATCCGCTGGCGATTTCTACCTATACCCTGACGCTGGTCGGTAAGATCCTTTGCTATGCGATCGTGGCGATCGCGCTGGATCTGGTTTGGGGCTATGTCGGTTTGCTTTCACTCGGACACGGCCTGTTTTTTGCACTCGGCGGGTATGCAATGGGCATGTATCTGATGCGTCAGGCATCGGGAAATAATCTGCCCGATTTTATGTCGTTTCTTTCATGGACCGAGCTGCCGTGGTTTTGGGTCGGCACTCAGCATTTCGCCTGGGCGCTGTGCCTGATTGTACTGGTGCCCGGCGCGTTGGCCTTTATTTTCGGTTATTTCGCTTTTCGCTCAAAAATCAAAGGGGTCTATTTTTCGATTATGACCCAAGCGCTAACCTACGCCGGTATGTTGCTGTTTTTCCGCAATGAAACCGGCTTCGGCGGCAACAACGGTTTTACCGGCTTCACCACCCTGCTCGGCTTTCAGGTCACCGCCACCACCACGCGGGTTGGGCTGTTTATGACTACCGTACTGCTGCTGGGCGCCAGTCTGGCGCTAGGCTTTGCGCTGGCACGCAGCAAATACGGCCGCGTACTGACGGCGGTGCGCGATGCAGAAAACCGACTGATCTTCTGCGGTTATGATCCGAAGGGTTTCAAGCTGTTTGTCTGGACCATTTCGGCGATGATTTGCGGCCTTGCCGGTGCGCTTTACGTGCCGCAGGTTGGCATTATCAACCCAAGCGAAATGTCACCGACCAACTCCATCGAGGCGGCAATTTGGGTGGCGCTGGGCGGTCGCGGCACGCTGATTGGCCCCATTTTAGGCGCGGGCATTGTTAACGGTGCCAAAAGCTGGTTTACCGTGGCTATCCCCGAATATTGGCAGTTTATTCTCGGTGGCATGTTTATTGTCGTCACCCTGTTCCTGCCTGAAGGGGTGATTGGCCTGCTGCGGAAAAGGAAAGCGCAATGAATTCAATGACTACCACCGGCGACCTGTTCACTCAGCCTCAGCTCGCCGACAAACACCGCGAACAGACTGATCCCATTTTATCGCTGGATAAAATTAACGTCAGCTTTGACGGTTTTAAGGCGCTGACCGATCTGTCGCTGCGCATCGGTGTCGGTGAGCTGCGCTGCGTGATTGGCCCCAACGGCGCAGGAAAAACCACGCTGATGGACGTGATAACCGGCAAAACGCGGCCAAAGTCGGGGCAGGTAATTTACGACCAAAACATTGACCTCACTCGTCTGGATTCGGTGCGTATTGCGCAGTCGGGCATTGGCCGAAAATTTCAAAAACCTACGGTGTTTGAAGCCCTTACCGTATTTGAAAATCTTGAGATCGCGCAGAAAACTAATAAGTCAGTCTGGGCCTGCCTGCGCGCCAAAATGAACAGCGAACAGCGTGACAGAATCGACGAAATGCTGCTAACGCTGCGCTTGCAGGGCGAACGACATCGTACGGCGGGCATGCTGTCGCACGGCCAAAAACAGTTTCTGGAAATCGGTATGTTGCTGGTTCAGGAACCGCATCTGCTGCTGCTCGACGAACCGGCTGCAGGCATGACCGATGCGGAAACCGAATACACCGCCGAACTGTTTAAGTCATTGGCCGGTAAGCACTCTTTGATGGTGGTCGAGCACGACATGGGCTTTGTCGAGACCATTGCTGATCACGTGACTGTGCTCCATCAGGGGCAAGTTCTGGCCGAGGGATCGCTGAAAGAAGTGCAGGCCAATGAGCAAGTTATTGAAGTTTATCTCGGTCGCTAAGCCGCGCCGCAGGGAGAATGTTATGTTGCAGGTTAATGAACTGAATCAATTTTACGGCGGCAGCCATATTTTACGCGGCCTGTCTTTTGAGGCAAAAATCGGCGAAGTAACCTGCCTGCTGGGCCGCAACGGCGTAGGAAAAACTACCTTGCTAAAATGCCTGATGGGACTCATACCCGCCAAGTCCGGTACGATTAGCTGGAACGGCGCGGTCATTAACGGACGCAGGCCGCACCAGCGGGTACAGTCCGGCATTGCCTATGTCCCGCAGGGTCGCGAAATTTTTCCACGTCTGACGGTGGAAGAAAATCTGCTGATGGGCCTGTCGCGCTTCTCGGGCAGCCAGTCAAAAGCAGTGCCTGATGAAATTTATCATCTCTTTCCGGTGCTGCTGGAGATGAAGCATCGTCGCGGCGGTGACCTTTCCGGCGGACAGCAGCAGCAGTTGGCAATTGGCCGCGCGTTGGCCTGCAAGCCCAGCCTGCTAATCCTCGACGAACCCACCGAAGGTATTCAACCCTCGGTGATTAAAGAAATCGGCGCAGTTATCCGCCAGCTTGCGGCACGCGGGGATATGGCGATTTTACTGGTTGAACAGTTTTATGATTTTGCCGCCGAACTGGCCGACAGCTATCTGGTGATGTCACGTGGCAACATCATCAAGCACGGCCCGGGCAGCGAGATGGAAGCAGAGGGTGTGAGAGGGTTGGTGGCGATTTAAAACAGATCTGATCAACAAAAAAAGCCGCGACATTGCGCGGCTTTTTCAATTCTTGTCAGTCTACTACGAACGGATTTTGCGGTAGATGAACAGCACCACAATGGCACCAATTACTGCGACAACAAAGCTGCCGAAGTTAAATCCGTCTACGCGACCAAAGCCGAAGAAGGTACTGATATAACCCCCGACAACTGCACCGATAATCCCCAGAACCACGGTCAGGATAAAGCCGCCACCGTCTCTACCCGGCATGATCCACTTAGCCAGAATACCTGCAATCAGACCAAAAATAATCCAGGATAAAATACCCATTTTGACGTCTCCTAATACGTTTGTTATCGTAAATATGTTCAGCCAATGAGACTAAACGAAAATAGAAATCCCTTCCAACAAGTCCCTTAATTACCATCGAGCCTGTTACGCAGCGCTACAGACCTTTTTTCTGGTACTCGCTTATAGCGTAGCAGAATTCTACAAAATCGCTCAAAATCAGCCACAAGCATAACTTTTGTATAATTTAACAGGCAAACGTAAACCGCCTTCTGCTGGTGTAAATCTCTGCACGGTGAAAAGTAAAAGCGCGTAAATATTGAACAAATTTTTTGAATGAGTTTCTCAAATCAATCCGTTTTTAATCACTGAGACACACGCCTATTATAGCTACATCGAAAGGCAAACCCCTTTCAAAACACTCAACTGATTAGGAATGACATCATGAAAAGCATCAAATATTTTGCAATAGCTGCGACCCTTTCAATGGCCTCTTTCGCTACCTTCGCTGCGCAGGCAGTTTCTCAACCTGTTTCTGGTGAGCAGAAAATTGGCGTTGTCACTGCCAACGGCGCAACCACGTTGGACTCGCTGGAAAACAACCTGGCCAATCAAGCTAAAGAAGCCGGTGCTTCTTCTTATCGCATCACCTCAGTGACCGGTAACAACCTAATGAGCGCCAGTGCAGTACTCTATAAATAAGTTGTACCAATAGGTCGCGCGTAGTCTCCACGTTGTACCCTCAGAAAGGCCTGTGAACTCCCTGCCAAAGGTGATTTCACAGGCCTTTTGCCTTTTAAAAATTAAAATGACAATTGTTGCAAGCAGCGCTGCGGATTTATATCCTATTTCTTTCCAAAAAAGGAACAGGCCATGACCCTTATCGACTCCCTTATGTCGTTCACTTTTGCCATTACCCTGCTGACCCTGACCCCCGGTCTTGATACCGCGCTGGTTTTACGAACCGCAACCAGCGAAGGCAGCAAAAAAGCATTTCAAGCGGCGATGGGGGTAAATGCAGGATGCATGGTATGGGGTGCCGTGGTGGCACTGGGACTGGGTGCGTTACTCACCGCCTCCGAACTGGCATTTGACGTGCTGAAATGGGTGGGTGCAGTCTATCTGTGCTGGCTTGGACTGCAAATGTTGATCAAGCCGCGCAGCCAGATGGCCGCCGAGACGACGGTGGCCAATTCCTCGCACAGAAAAGGCAGCAACTGGTTTATCAAAGGCATGTTTGGAAACATTCTGAATCCAAAAGTAGGCGTATTTTATGTCACCTTTCTGCCACAGTTTGTGCCTGCCGGTTATCCCGTGGCGGCCTATACCTTTGGCCTGGCGATGATCCACGTGCTGATTGGCACCCTTTGGTCATCGACCATGATTGCCGCGACGCGCCCACTTTCACGCTGGTTAAAACGTCCGGCGGTGGTGCGCACGATGGACCGTCTCACCGGACTGGTATTTGTGGCCTTTGCCGTACGTCTGGCGACCAGCAAACGCTAAAATATTTACTTTTTAGAAAATTATTTACTTAGAAACAAGGGATTGAGCATGAAAACTCGTATTACCGCAACCCTGACTCACGACGATATTGAAGCCGTTAAAGATGGCCTGCGCGCCTATAACAAAAACTTTATTCCGCAGAACTCCTTTAAAGAGCTGGGCGTTTTTATTGAAGACGATGCGGGCAATAAAACCGCTGGACTGATTGCCGAAACCGTTGGTAACTATCTGATGATTAAGTTTCTTTGGGTGGATGAGTCGCTGCGCGGTCAGGACTGTGGCACATCACTTATTCGCCAGGCAGAAGAAGAAGCTATCGCCCGCGGCTGTCGCCATGCGTTGGTTGATACCTTCAGCTTTCAGGCACGCCCGTTTTACGAGCGCCTAGGCTATGAGTGCAGAATGACGCTGGAAGATTTTATCGACGATATCCGCGCCCCCGAAGGCGTTGACGCCTCGCATGAGCGCTACTTCTTGACCAAAAGACTGGGCTGATCGGGCACGTAGCCCGTTCAACTCGGGCTACCCTTTTTCATCACTTAGACAACGCCAGCCATTCTTTCACCGAGTCGCGCTGCCACTGGCGCTCAACGTAGTCGGCCAGCTTTTCAGGCAGTTTATCGCCGTTGAGATACAGACGATTAAGCATTAACGCCAAGTCGGTATCGGCAATACACCATTCACCGAACAAATTATTGCGATCGCCCAGCAGTCGCTCGGCGGCATCGAAAAGTTTCGCCGCCGCGGTTTCTCCGGCAGGCGTAAGCGGGGGACGATGCTGGCCGCCAAACACAATTTCGGTTGAGCGTTCTTCACGAATCGGCATTAAATCACTGCGCAACCATGCCTGAATTTCTCGGGCCTTGGCGCGATCTTCCGGGTTTGACGGATAAATAGCGGCAAAGGTCGGTGCAGGAAACAGTTCTTCAATATACTCGTCAATGGCCGAGGATTCTGAAAGCTGGAAACTGCCGTTTGACAGAGTAGGCACGCGGCGAGTAGTTGATATTGCCGAGTAATGGTCTTTGAGATTTTCCGCCAGCGCCAAATCAACGGTTTCAATATCGAAAGGAATGCCCTTTTCCGTCAATGCCACAAATGCAGACATCACATACGGACTATAATAATTAGCATCGGAATACAGCGTTAACGTGGGTTCACTCATTTTGCCTCCTCTATACGAATTCTCGTTTTATTCCCTGTTCTGAACGTTGAAACATAGCGTAATCTGTGACCAATGATTATGAGTCGATTGAATATTTACCTCCAGGAGGTGTGATGAAAAAATTTACTCTGTCATTGCTGGTGCTGCTTCCCGCACTGTTTATTAGCACCTCGACTTCTGCCGCGTCGGCAAAAGAAATCAAAGAAAAATTTAACAAGATGCAGATTGGCGACCGGACGCTATGCCTGAGCGATATTATTTATCCCAATGAGCAGACGATGAAGGTTATCGAGAACGGATTTTTGGTGCAGAAGTCGAAAGATGTGCTGGTTTATCAAACGGTGCTTATTTACTTACTCGGTAATGACGTTACGGTTAATATTCATGCGCTGATTGTGAGCCGGTTGAACAACGAGTCGTTTACCAATGAGTTTAAGGACACCTTTATTCAGGTCACCGGCCTGGACCAACCCAATCAGGCAGCGGCGAAAGGCAATATACTTAAAAGCTATCAGGAATCAGTGGTAAAACAGGTCAACAGCGTGCCCTATAGCGCACTGATTCTTAACGATAAAGGCTATGAGATAAGCCAGCAGGAAGACGAAGTGAGTGAACTGAGCACCTGCTATATTTCGCCGATAAAAACCAGTAATTAACGCTGATATTTAATAAAGTCTGTCTGCATGCCTATGCGGTCGTAGAGGCTTCTCGCCGTCTCGTTTGAAGTGCGCGTCATCCAATACACGTTGGCCTTATTGTGTTGATCGGCATAATCATAAACCGCCTCAATCAGGGCCTGACCGACACCCAGCTTCCGTGCGCTGGCTGAAACGTATAAATCTTGCAGGTACACAACTTGCTCAAGTTTCCAGCCGTGATCGTGATTAATACAGTTCACAATGCCCACTAACTTACCTCCAACTTCCGCCACAAAGCCAAACATCGCCTCATAGCTTGCCTGTGAAAGTTTTTTAAACGTCTGTGCAAAAACGTCCTCTCCGACTTCACTTTGATAGAAGCCAAGATATTCACGCCATAGCCCTTGCCATTGTTCCTGATCTGCAAGCGTTAGCGGACGAATAACCGGCATTTTTGACTCGCTCATCTTGATATCCTTAATGATAGATAAAATATGAATTTAAATTCATTTAAATTGAATATTAAGTCAACAGCATTTACGAAGTTTCGGGGGGGTAATGGATTATATCGTGAAACTTCACGCTAGCCGTACTGCCGTTATGAAGATTGTTTCGATATACGTGTTCGCAGTCTGCCCGAAAGCGTAGCCCCTCACCCGCGCCTAAAATATGAACGTCTCCGTTCACGGTCAGCTCAAGTTCACCTTCAATAACAATGACATGTTCTATAACGCCCACGGCATGTGCGGAAGATTCACTGTAGCCCGAGGCTTTAAGCTCGACCACAAACATGTCCATTCTTAATTCTGCATCATAGGGGAAAAACGACACCACGCTCATTCCCGAGCTTTTACTGTCAAACGCCGCCGAGGGCGTATAGGGCTGCAGGATGTGACCCACCACCGGCGGTGCCTGCAAAAACTGGGAGAATGAGACAGTAAAACCGCTGGCAATTTTCCACAGTGTCGCCACCGTCGGGCTGGACTCTCCGCGCTCAATTTGCCCAAGCATCGCCTTGCTGACCCCCGTTGCCTGTGCCGCCTGAGTCAGGCTCCAGCCCCGCTGCGCTCTTATCTGCTTAAGTTGCTCACCGACGTGACGCGTTAGTTCCTGCATCCTTTACTCCCGATAACTCAGCCTCATCGCTGGTATTGTACGTTATAACGCACGGTGATACTCTCAATCACAATCGTGCGCTATAGCGCACAAATAAGCATACGCCATCGGCGCAACGCTGCCAAGAAAAGTGCGATAAACACAAAAGGTCAACGCCATGTTACCCATGAATAGCCGACAAGATTGGTCATTTTCAGCGATTATCGCCGGTTTTGTCGCCGTCTTGGTGGGATACACCAGCGCCGCTGCCATTGTTTTCCAAGCTTATCAGGCGGCGGGGGCCAGCCTGGAGCAAGTGGGCAGTTGGTTTACCATGCTCGGTTTCGGCATGGGGATAACCACGATTGGATTATCACTTTATTACCGAACGCCGATCCTCACCGCTTGGTCGACGCCGGGTGCGGCGCTGTTGGTCACCAGCCTGCCTGGCATTTCGATTAATGACGCTATCGGAATATTCATCTTCGCTAATGGGCTGATTGTGTTGTCGGGCATAACCGGACTTTTTGCCAGACTGATGCGCTATATTCCGCAGGCGCTGTCAGCGGCGATGCTTTGCGGCATTTTACTGCGCTTTGGGCTGGACGCGTTCACCTCTTTGCAAAGCAATTTTTCGCTGGCGGGCAGTATGTGTCTGGTATACCTGCTGGCGCGGCGCTTTGTTCCCCGCTACACGGTCATTCTTTCACTTATCATTGGGTTAATCATCGCATCATTGCAGGGGAGTATTGCCTTTCACGGGCAGAATTTGCACTTTTCCGTGCCAGAATTTACCCCGCCGCACTTCTCATGGCCGACGCTGATTGGTATTGGCGTGCCGTTCTTCGTGGTAACAATGGCGTCGCAAAACGCTCCGGGTATCGCAACGCTAAATGCTTCGGGTTATAAGGTTGCCGTTTCGCCGCTGATTGCCTCAACTGCGCTGGTCACCATGATTCTGGCCCCGTTTGGGGTGTATGCCATAGGTATTGCGGCAATCACGGCGGCTATTTGTATGGGCAAAGACGTTCATCCAGACCCCAAAAAACGCTACACCGCCGCCGTTGCCGCGGGCGTGTTTTACCTACTGGCCGGCGTGCTTGGTGGCTCGATAGGCACGCTGTTTACCGCATTACCGCCGGCGCTTATTCATACTCTTGCCGGACTGGCGCTGTTAGCCACTCTCTCCGGAAGTCTGCATCGGGCGCTGAGCGATGAAAAACAGCGCGACGCTGCGATGGTCACCTTTCTCATCACCGCCTCGGGTATTCAGCTGTTTGGCGTCGGCTCTGCGTTTTGGGGACTGACTGGCGGAGTTATCACCCACTGTATTCTCAGTTTCAGAGTTAAAACTCAGGAAAATAATCAGTAATAGCCTGCCTTAAAACGTAATCAGGGTCCCAAAATGTTGAGGCCCTTCATGTTATGGGTAACAAGATTGAGTAACACGTCTATTAGTGACACAGATCACATTTTCATGCCGCTAAAGCCTCTTTACTGACGGAATAAATCGCCAGACAAAGAGCAAAAATGAAATGAAACTTGAAACCAAATCTTGTGTAGTGACCGGGAAAAAAGACGTTGCCGTGGTAGACCAGCAGGTGGACTATCAGGGTCAGGGCACGCTGGTGAAAGTCACCCGTGGCGGTATTTGCGGTTCAGACCTGCACTATTATGAGCACGGCGCCGTAGGCGATTTCAAAGTTCGCGAAGCAATGGTGTTAGGGCATGAAGTGGTTGGCGTAGTCGAGAAGTCCGACAACGCCGCGTTGAAGCCAGGTCAGAAGGTGGCGCTTAACCCAAGCAAGCCTTGTCATACCTGCAAATATTGCCTGGCGGGCGAAGAAAACCAGTGCACCACCATGAAATTCTTCGGCAGCGCGATGTATTTCCCACATATCAACGGTGCCTTTACCCAGTACAAAATTGTTGATAGCGCGCAGTGCATCCCGTTTGATAACGCCGTTAGCGACCGCCTGATGGTGTTCGCAGAACCGCTGGCGGTCGCCATCCACGCGGTCAATCAGGCGGGTGATGTGAAAGGCAAAACCGTGTTCGTATCCGGCGTCGGTCCCATTGGCAGCCTGATTGCCGCTGCCGCTAAAGCCAAGGGCGCGGCAGAAGTTGTCTGTACTGACCTCAGCGAGCGGTGCCTGCAAATTGTTGAAGCAATGGGTGCGACCAAAACGCTGCACGCTGCCAACGGCGATTTTGCGCCTTACCTTGAGCAAAAAGGCTATTTTGACGTCTCCTTCGACGCCTCCGGTCATCACTCCTCAATCCGCCGCTGCCTGGAAGTTACCCGTGCCAAAGGCACGTTGGTGCAGGTCGGTATGGGCGGTGCCATCCCTGACTTCCCGATGATGATGCTAATAGCCAAAGAGATTAAATGGGTCGGCAGTTTCCGCTTTACCGAAGAGTTTGTGACCGCCGTAGAATGGCTGGGCAATCAGGTCATTGACCCGATGCCACTGCTGTCGGCCGAATACCCGCAAACCGATTTAACCGACGCGCTGAATTTTGCGATGGACAAGTCTAAAGCCTCGAAGGTGCAGTTGGTGTTTTAAGCCGTTTCCCGCCGCAATATTGTGAATGCTCGGCGGCCGCTTTATCCGGCTGCCGCTCACCGTCTCAAGGTCGTCCCCCTCTGTCATCATCATGTCCGTTTTTGGCCTTCTTCTCTCGCTATACAGCGCGCAATATGGCGTTATATTAAATAGAGGAGGTCTGAAAATGTCTCATAGCGCATTATTGATAATTGACGTACAGCGTTCTTTTGAACAAAAAGATTTCTGGCAGGACGATCATTTCCCAGATTTCAAAAGGGCAATATCGCGACTGATCGACGGCTGCCAAAGCCGCAACGTGCCGCTGATCGATATTTTTCACGTCAGTCAGGGGGTATTTGCGCTCGAGTCAGGCCTGGTGACCCCAATGTCATTTCTGAGCCACGAGCCGCAGGTGCGCATCTACAAGCATGTTCACAATGCGCTAACCGAATCTGGCCTCGACCTTTGGCTGCGCGAGCGTAACATTAACCATCTGATTATCAGCGGGATGCGTACCGAACAGTGCTGCGAAACCACCACCCGCGTAGCCTCGGACCTTGGCTTTGACGTCACCTTCGTCACCGAGGCTACGCTAACGTTTCCGATGACCCATTCTTCAGGACAAACGCTCAGCGCCGAGGAGATAAAACTTCGCACTGAGCTCGTGTTGGCAGACCGCTTTGCCACCATTACCGACGTTGACGGCGCACTGGCTAAATTGGACAGTCTTGCGGCACAACCGCAGGAACCGGCCCCGTCGAAAGCATGGCTGCCAAAACCGTATCTGGCACG
This sequence comes from Rouxiella sp. S1S-2, assembly GCF_009208105.1. Lineage (NCBI taxonomy): Bacteria > Pseudomonadati > Pseudomonadota > Gammaproteobacteria > Enterobacterales > Yersiniaceae > Rouxiella > Rouxiella sp. S1S-2. The sequence goes on along the minus strand of NZ_WFKL01000001.1, from coordinate 344,113 downwards.
CAAAATTGAGCCGCTCAGCGCCTGGAAATTCAGTGGCTGGCAGCTTAAGCGCTACGGCATCGAGTTTTCGGGGACCACCTCACCGGCCGATATTTTCGAACGCGCCTATTCTCGCGTCGCCAGTTGGTTACCACCGCGGGCCACGACTGCTGACCGACCGGGCGTAGGCTGGATGCTGGAGCATCGCGGCAAAACCATGGACTACCTGGTAGTCGGTTGGTGGGACAATGAAAACGAGCTGCGGATGAAAATCTGGGTCACCGAGCAGGGTGAGTGGCGCGAGGCATTAACTGAATCCTTCTGCGTCTGGGACATGCAGGTGATGGCCTTCGAGCGCGACGCGTTTGTCGCCACCCTATTGCAGCCCAAGCCGGATATCGAAGCCTATATGAAACAGCACCTTACTATCAATCTGGAGTGATATGCAGCGCGATGTTTTCTTTGTGACACTGCCCGGCGCACTGGCGCTGGACCTTACCGGTCCAGCCGAGGCGCTGCGCCTGAGCGGTCAGTTCAGACTGCATTACATCAGCCCTCTGGTTGAAGTTGAGCTGACGACCGGACTGGTGGTCAGCCGTCTTGCTCCGTTACCGCAGCAATTGCCCGACGGCAGCATTGTTGTGGTACCAGGCGTAAACAACTCGCAAACCCAGTTTGATACGCCCCCGGCGCAGGAGGTCCGCGAATGGCTTAGCGCGCAAAAAGAGTCTATTGAGCTGGGCCGCCTGCAACTGGTATGCATCTGCTCGGGCAGTTTGCTGGCGGGAATGGCCGGGCTACTCGACGGCTATCAGTGCACCTCTCACCACGACGTTATCGCCCGTCTGCGTGCGCGAGTGCCGGCCGCGCTGGTGAAGGACAACCGTATTTTTGTGGAAGACAGACATATTTTAACCAGCGCAGGCATTACGGCGGGGATCGATTTGGCGCTGTATTTAATTGCTCAACACCTTGGGCCGCAGGCGGCGCTGGACGTCGCGCGGGAAATGGTGGTCTATTTTCGGCGCGGTGGTGAAGACCCTCAGCTATCTCCGTGGCTACAGCATCGCAATCATCTTCATCCCGCTGTTCATCGCGCGCAAAACGTCATTTCTGCCGACCCTGAATCCGACTGGCAGGTTGAAGACGTGGCCGCCAAAGCGCACATCAGCGGCAGGCACCTGACGCGCCTGTTCCGCCAACATCTAGGTATCAGTGTGCGCGACTATCACGAACAGCTGCGCATCGCGGTAGCAAAACAGCGCATCCAGCAAGGGTTGGGTCAGGAGAAAGCCGCTCTTGCCGCCGGATTTTCTTCCGGCCGACAGCTGCGCAGAGCATTGCTACGTTGGCAGCCGCAGTAGGTTCAACTCACCCAACGCCTGCGATCAATGCGGCTGAGCACAAGCGCTAGCAATAGTCCGCCTCCCAGACCCCAGGTGAACAGGTAAGCGATATTCAGCAAGGGGTGCTGTGGGAAGTCGAGATGTTGGCCGCGCAGGGCAATGATGATCAGCGCATGAAAACCATAAATTGCCAGAGAATGTTGGGAAATCAGGGCTAAAAAACGCGATGAGCAATGCGCGAGTGTCTTTTTTGCCCATACAAACAGTGAGAGGGCCGAGATAAACACCAGCGGCCCGCAGTAGGTGTAAAAGGTGTCTGCGAAGTTTTGATTTATCAGTGACTGGCGCTGAGTGCCGATCGCAATCATTACGCTGCTTGCCAGGAATATCGCCCCCGCCGCCCAGCCGTGCCAGCGCCTTCCCAGCTCCAACGACCCCAATGCGCGGCCAAACAACGCATACAGCAGGTAATAAAAAGCATCGCCGCTAATATACAAATTAAGCGGCAGCAGATGAAAACCTTGCCAGTTCAGCGCTGGAAGTTGCGGGTTTGCAAACACTCCCAAAACCAATGCCACGACCAACAGGCTTTGCGGAGGAGATTTTTTAATCTGAATAAATGGCGAAAGCAGGTAAATCAAACCCAGCGCATAGAAAAACCAAAGATGGTAAAACACCGGTTTTTGCAGAATATGGCGCAATGACGGCCAAAAACCTATTTTTGTCATCATCAGGATGTAAAGTAACGACACGGCGCTATAAAAAGTCAGGCACAGGCCAATACGTATAAAATGCCGTGTTTGAGCACTTTTCTCTCCCCAGAACAGGAAACCGGAGATCATGAAAAATAGCGGTACAGAAGGCCGTGCGGCTGAATCAAGCAGATTGGCTATCCACCAAGTTGTGGTTCCAATGGCGCTGAAATTAACCACCTGAACGCTGGTGGCGTGAATAATGACCACCATGATGCAGGCGATGGCGCGCAGGTTATCTACCCAGCCTATTTTTTGGCTCATCTCGCCCCTTTTCCTCACATATTTTTTGATTTAATGGCTGCTTCTGGCAGCTTAATCGACTATTTAATTTCTATGCCGTTAAACAATCACTCTCATAATGTGCTTAACAACAGAAAGATCGTTGCCATTTGCTCATAAAATCGGCAGAATGTGCGCTATTACTGACTCCGCTTGCGTTACCCGCCCGGATAGTTCCCTTTTTCTTGCTAATAATCAGTAAATTAGCACTTTTTTATGTGAAATGATTATGCATAATTCTCCGAATACTGCGTCCCTTCTGGGTCGGCAGGCGCTTCTGTTTCCTCTGTGTATGGTGCTGTTTGAATTCGCGACTTATATCGCTAACGATATGATTCAACCCGGCATGTTGGCGGTAGTTGCCAACTTTAACGCCAGCGAAGAGTGGGTGCCGACCTCAATGACCGCCTATTTGGCTGGCGGTATGTTCCTGCAATGGCTGCTTGGCCCGTTGTCAGACCGCCGTGGCCGTCGTCCAGTGATGCTAGCCGGCGTGGCATTTTTCGTCCTCAGCTGTTTGGCTATTCTATTCGCCCAAACAATAGAACAATTTATGGCAATCCGCTTCTTTCAGGGTATCAGCCTATGCTTTATCGGTGCAGTAGGTTACGCGACCATACAGGAGTCTTTCGAAGAGTCCGTGTGCATTCGTATCACCGCGCTGATGGCCAACGTGGCGCTGGCAGCCCCGCTGCTCGGGCCGCTGGCCGGTGCGGCAATGATTCAATTCGCGCCTTGGCAGGTAATGTTTGTGATTTTCGCGCTGCTGGCAAGCATTGCTTTTTGGGGCCTGAATAAAGCCATGCCGGAAACGGCGTCACGTATTGGCGAGCAGTTTTCAGTAAAAAGCCTGCTTCACGATTACAAAATTGTGCTGAAGAACCGGCCGTTTATCTGCGGTTCACTGGCGATTGGTTTTGCCAGCCTGCCACTGCTGGCGTGGATTGCACAATCTCCGGTGATACTTATCAGCGGTGAAGGCCTTTCGGCGTTTGATTACGGGCTGCTGCAGGTGCCGGTATTTGGCGCACTTATCTTGGGTAACCTGACGTTGGCAAAATTAACCGGCAAACGCAGCGTTGAAAGCCTGATTAAGCTTGGCGCAGCACCGATGGTGTTAGGTCTGCTGGTCGCCGCCTTAGCGACTTTCCTGTCCGGACACGCCTACCTGTGGATGGCGGCGGGTCTCAGCCTGTATGCCTTTGGCATCGGTATCGCCAACGCCGGCTTATATCGCCTGACACTGTTCTCAAGCGACATGAGTAAAGGCACGGTTTCGGCCGCGATGGGAATGATCAGCATGCTGGTATTTACCCTTGGCATCGAGCTGGCAAAGGTGGCTTATCTCAGCGGTGGAAGCGGGATGTTTAACCTGTTCAATCTAATAAGCGGCCTGCTTTGGCTGTCGCTGGTCACGGTGTTTATTCGCCATCGTAAGCCTGTGGTGGAAGGTGCAGCGGCGTAATGAACCGATGGCTCCACCCTCCCACCCTTTCCCCACTAAAAAGTGGGGAAAGGGGCTAAAGCTATTGAGGTGGTGCAGTTCGGGCGAAGCTTTCGCGCTGAAAAAGTCGCTCTACCAGTTTTATTAGCGTCGGGCGCTCTACGCACCACCCCGGCGCAATACGCCTAAAGTTAAGATAACCCAACGTGCAGGCTACGCTGATGTCGGCGACGTTAAGGCTTTCACCGTTGAGCCATTTGCGCTCACGGGCATACATTTCTAATTGATCAAGGCCGCGCAGCACCTTACCTCGCTGGCGAATAATCCACTCTTCGTTTCTATGCGCCGCATCGCGTCGGTTTTCCAATACCAGCGCGACGGCAGCATCTGTCACCCCGTCGGCCAGCGCTTCTACTTGTTTCACCCGCAGCGCGTCCAGCGGCTCCCATGGCAGTAACGTCGGAGAAACCCCCATTAACTCAACATATTGCACAATAATGGGTGAATCATAAAACACCTCGCCTTCGTCGGTAACCAGCGCTGGCACTTTTCCCAATGGATTGAAACTCGTGACTTTACTGCCCTCCGAGGTCGGCGGATCGTTGATGAATTCAAACGAAATTCCTTTCTCAATCAGCATCACCGAAATTTTGCGCACATAAGGACTGGTATAGCTGCCGATCAACTTCATTAAACCCTCCTTATCAAAGTCCGGGAAAGCTGTAAAAAAGCCGTCCACCCTCCTTAAAATTAGCAGTCGGGAAGACTTTTACCAGCCATTCGCACAGATTGAGATTCAATTTCAACAGGGTTAGGTCTACGCTAGTGAACAGTCAGAATCGAATATTACGTAAACGGAAAAATACCTTGAATAGCCCACTTAATTCCCCTTTATCCGAGCAGGAAAACCAGATTGGCCTCCAGCAGCGCCAGGTGATTCAGCGCCGCCGCCTGGACGAAAGCCAGCCGGATTGGGTGGCGGAAGAAGTTCCAATAGCCTTGGTTTATAACGGAATTTCACACGTCGTTATGATGGCATCGCCGAAAGACCTGGAGGCGTTTGCGGTGGGCTTTTCACTCTCAGAGGGCATTATTGAGTCAGTGAGCGACATTTATGGCCTCGACGCGGCGCCCAACTGTAACGGAATTGAGGTCAATATCGAGCTGTCGAGCCGACGTTTTGCCGGTTTAAAAGAACGACGCAGGGCGATGGCCGGTCGAACCGGCTGCGGCGTTTGCGGCATAGAACAGCTTGGCGATTTGTTCCGCCCGCTGGCTCCGCTGCCCTTTACGCAGACTTTTTCGCTCAATCATCTCGACCGTGCGCTGACGCAGTTGAACTCGGTGCAACCTATTGGCCAACTGACTGGCTGTACTCACGCCGCCGCCTGGATCAGTACGCAAGGTGAGTTACTCGGTGGCTGTGAAGACGTAGGACGTCACGTGGCGTTGGATAAAATGCTCGGCATCAAGGCGCGGCAGCCGCATTGGCAGGCCGGTGCGGCGCTGGTTTCCAGTCGTGCCAGCTATGAAATGGTGCAGAAAACCGCCATGTGCGGCATCGAAATCCTGTTCGCCGTTTCGGCGGCGACCTCACTGGCGGTTGACGTCGCCGAACGCTGTAATTTAACACTGGTGGGCTTCAGCAAAACGGGACGAGCCACGGTTTATAGTCATCCTCAGCGATTGGTTGAGTAAAATTAAGCTTTCCCTGCCACACAACGGCAATAACTTTGTGGTTAATTTAGGGCTGATTCATCGCCGATTGGGGCATTGGTCCTTAGACGAATTTCCCTTTTGAATAGTTTAACTTGCTCTAAGCCACGGATAACGCGGGCCGCATAATACCCACACAAAGTGCGGAGCATAGATAATCATTTTCAATATCAATTTATTAACTATAATGATCCGACTGATTACGCGGTGCTCATATTACTCTGCACTGCCCAACAATAATGGAGCTGATGAACATGAGTTATTCACTACCATCCCTGCCTTACGCGTACGATGCACTTGAGCCGCACTTCGACAAAGAAACGATGGAAATCCATCACAGCAAACACCACCAGGCCTACGTAAACAACGCCAACGCGGCGCTGGAAAGCCTGCCAGAGCTGGCAAAACTGTCTGTTGAAGAGCTGATTGCCAACCTCGATAAAGTGCCTGCTGACAAGAAAGTTGCCCTGCGTAACAACGCCGGCGGCCACGCTAACCACAGCTTCTTCTGGAAAGGCCTGAAAAAAGGCACCACCCTGCAGGGCGAACTGAAAGCCGCTATCGAAAGTGATTTCGGCAGCGTTGAAGCTTTCAAAGAAGCCTTTGAAAAAGCGGCAACCACGCGTTTTGGTTCTGGCTGGGCGTGGCTGGTCAAAAAAGACGGCAAACTGGCAGTAGTTTCTACTGCTAACCAGGACAGCCCATTGATGGGCGAAGCTGTTTCTGGCGTTTCAGGCACACCAATCGCGGGCCTGGACGTTTGGGAACACGCTTACTACCTGAAATATCAGAACAAACGCCCTGACTACATCAAAGCATTCTGGGATGTAATCGACTGGGACGTGGCGGCAGCAAACTTCGCAGCTGCGAAGTAATGGCCGTTTGCGGATTTTGTCTCTGATAAAATCCGCAAAAGATCCAATAAAAAACCGACGAAGCTGACTTCGTCGGTTTTTTTAATGTCTAAAGGTTGGATCAGAACTCTTTTTTCGAGAAACCCGTTACCGCTTTAAGACCCATTTCGCGGCCAAGCGCAGTCATCGGGTGTACCACCACGATACCGCGAACCGCTTTCTTTAGCGTGCCCATATCGGCCTGCTCTTTCTTGGTAATTTCACGGCTGAACATTTTTGAAAGCTTTTGCGCTTCTGCGCTCAGCTTCACTTCACGCACACCGCGCAGACGCTCGATTTCAGCGGCCAATTTCTCTTTTTCTTTCATATGCTGGTCAATCAGCTCGGTAACGCCTTGCTGAATAACGGTAGCATCTTTGTGATTCAGGGCGTCGAGCATATCGCTCAGACGCTTAATCTCTGCTTTTTCTTTTTCGATCATTTCGCTAACCCATATGCCATCAGGCGCCGCGATATTGCGGGGCAGGACGGCGAAAAATTAAATTCAGCCCGTAGTGTAACAGGAAGTAGGCTATTCGGCAGCCTGTGTAACGATACCAGGCGGTAATCCACTCATCTCGCAGGCTCTTCGCCCCACTCTCGCCAAGGCTTCGGTATAGCGCGCATTGAACGGATAACAGCAGGAAAGCCGCAACGCATTGCGATAACGGCCACTTGGCGAGTATAGCGTGCCTGGCGTCATGCAGATTTTTTCTTCAAGCAGCAAGTCAAACAATTTTACCGTATCGACTTCTGCCGGAAAATCGACCCAGAAAACGAAGCCCCCTTTTGGCTGCGTCGCGCGGGTTCCTTGAGGGAAATATCTCAAGATCAGTGATTTAGCCTCATCAACCTGTGCGGCGTAGCGCCTTCTCAGTGTGCGGAGATGATGATCAAACCCGCCAGACTCTAGAAACACCGCCAGTGTCTCTGACAACAGCGCTGACTCCGCCATTGAAGATACGGCTTTGAGATGGCGTAGTTTTTCGGCGAATCGCCCACCGGCAATCCAACCAATGCGAAAATCAGGCGCCAGCGTCTTGGTAAAGCTGGTACAAAATAGCACCCAGCCTTTTTTATCAAAAGATTTTACCGCCGGCGACAGCGTCGGCCCGAACTGAATCTCCGAATACAGTCCGTCTTCAATCAACGGCACCTGGTGATCGTTCATCAGGCGCGCCAGGCGTTTTTTAGCCGCCAGCGGCATAGTGAACCCCATCGGATTCTGCGCCGTTGGCATGGCAATGACCGCATTGAGACGTTTTTCACTCAGCATCAATTCAAGCGCATCGAGTGACAGGCCGTCCTGAGGATCGGTAGGAATTTCCACCGCTTTTAATCCCAGACTGGCGAGCAGCGGCAGGAGATAAAAATAGGTCGGCGTCTCCAACCCCACGCTGTCACCGGGCTTGGTCGTCACACGTAGCGCCAGCTGCAGCGCCTCCATGCAGCCGTGCGTCAGGGTGATGTCCGTAGGTTCAAGGATCATGCCTAACGCCATCGCACGGCGGGCAATTTGCTGACGCAGGTGCAAGTTTCCCGGCGGCAGCGCGTACTGACCGATGAGCTGCGGCTGGCGGCGGAGCAGTGAAGACATAATGCGCCCCAGCTTGCCGCCGGGATAGAAATCGCTGGTCTGCGGACAGGCAAGCGAGATATTGGTGTAGGCGGGATTGGTCTGCGCGGCGAACACCTTGTCGATAAGCGCCAGCACTTCATCGGCAGGCTCGGCGGCGGGCGAATGTTCCTCGACCCTGCTCACCAGCACCGGCAGCGCGCTGCTGACGTAAAAACCAGACTGTGGCCGCGCATCAATCAACCCGCGATCTTCCAGACGGCGGTAAGCCGCCACCACGGTATTGATGCTGACCTGATGCATCTCGGCGCTGCGCCTCACGGACGGAAGGCGGCTACCGGGCAACAACGTACCCCGGCGAATAGCTTCGGCCATTTGATCTGCCAGTTGGTTATAACGGGTTTCAGCCGGCGCATCGGCATCGTCCGGGAGGATGGGGTCAAAGGTTTCGGAGAGTAAATCAGTCATGGTGTCAGTTCCCGCCAGTGATATGGGTACAGTTTATCTTTTAACCTACTGTAACCCTAACAATAGCCTATATCTGGTTCTGTAACCTAACTGTTTATCCCCTTATGCTAATCACTCATCAGCCCTGCCGGCGCAGAGCGCATTTTTATAAGGAATACCCGATGCTGGATACTGCTTTTGTGAGTTACGTTACCGTGATGTCTATTACACCGGGCCCTAATAATCTGCTGCTAGCCTCTTCCGGCGTTAATTTTGGCCTGCGAAAAACGCTGCCAATGACTATGGGGATCACGCTGGGCTGTGCAATCCAATGCGCGTTAACCACGTCTTTATTAGCCGTTCTGCTGAGCTGGATGACCGTTATTCGCCTTCCGATGGCGGTTATTGGCTGCAGCTATCTATTTTGGCTGTCGTGGAAAATATTCCGTTCATCAATGCCGCAGAACAAGGCCGAGCAGCGCCCTATGCGACTGATAAATGGCGCGCTGTTTCAGGTGATAAATCCAAAAGCCTGGCTGATGGCAACCAACGTGGCCATTCTGTTCACGCCGCCATCGGGCAATATGCTTCACCACACGCTGGCGAACTGTATCGGTTTTGCCGTGCTGAATTTCCCGTGCGTGTTGATTTGGGCGATGATGGGTGACCGCCTTCGCAAGGCCCTGCAGGTAGAATGGAAGCTCAAGGCGTTTAATACCGTGATGGCAGGATTGATGGCACTGACCGCGCTGTGGCTGATTGTGGATGAGCTAAAAAATGTCGTGACTCATTGAATGCGCGTGGCTTTTTTAGTACTTTAAAATACCTGTTATCATCAGGTTATAATAAATAACCTGATGATAAGCTGAAAATTTTAGAGAATTAAAATGGTTAAGGCTTATTTTCTGGTTGGCTTCGCTTTTGTGTTCGCGCTGTTTGGTTATTTTTCACTGGATATTCTCGTCTCACAATATCTGGGTGACCATCAAGGGGCGATTATTGATTTAAGAGCCTTTATTATTCTGCCGCTAACGCTCGCCGTAGAGTACGTTATTTACTTTATGGTCTCGTATTTCTTATTTGATAAAGTCAAACCGTTAACCTTAAAGCAGGACAGTTTTTTTCAAATGCTGTCGTTGATTATCAACGCCGTATTCCTGTTTATTTTCGTTTCACTCTACAGTCGTGGCCTGAGAGATTCGGTCGCTGACGGTGTAGCATTGCGCGTTGACGATTTTCCCGCGACCAAGATTTATCTCTCTTCGATGATTGCCTCTCTGCTTTTATTGCTTGGTGCGCGTAAATTCTGGCGCCAATAAGCGCGCCCGAAGCTTAACGTTTGACAGGGGAAAGGCGGGAGGGCTGTTGATTGCTAATGTGCGCAATCAGGCCGGTGATGGAAAGTACCATGGTCGAACGCACAATTTGCTGATAGCGCTGGCGCTGCATAGCGATTAATGAGTCATCAGCTTCGCCAGGCTTGAGGAAGGTCGGCGCAGGCGGCAGCAAAGCCACGCAGTGCAGCTCCCCAAAGGGTCCAAGTATTTCATCATCGGTAAAACGGTATTCGTTGCCGTCGTAATTTAGCTCTTCTCTCAGAGCCATCAGCAATTCAGCGTCTTCATACTCATTGCGACTAATCACGCCAAGCGCATAAATCAGCTTCAGCCGCACAGCCAAATCGCCCAAGGGTCCGTTGCCGGTTAGCAACGGTTCTACAGCGTATTTCACCGCATAATCATCTTTGCGAAAGACCTGAACCACCAGAATATCTAGCGCTTCGGCCAACAACTCCACAGCGGTCATAAGAAAACTTCGTACAGTTTTACCCGCATTCAATTTTTCCAATACCCGGTTCTCAAACGCCTGTGCTTTTTCCATGGTCGCTATTCACGATGTTAAGTGAGTCTTTCAACGCCCACGGCGTCATCCTTGATAGAGGTTTGCCGGACGGCGAATATTGCGTCCGGCGAACCTTTCTTTACCTGGTGTTGGGTTAACCCGACGCCCATAAGCGGCATTCACGTTCTTTGCTCGTTGCCACTGCAGTGCCTTTGGGTTCGACGTTGATGCGCCCGTTAGTGCATTTTCTCATAAGCGCTAACCGCCTGAGCAACCACTTCACCGTCGGCAGGCAGACCAGAAATCTGCGCCAGCGCGGCTTTCGGTCCTAGCGTGTTCAGCAGCTCTACCAGTTCTTGGGCCTGAGGGTCCTGCTCGCTGCGATAGCGCATCGCGGCGGCAATACCGACCACCAGATTGGCATGAGGCAGTGCGTATTCTTCGGTGCCCAGCAGCGGTTTTACCAAACGATCACCGGCGCTCAGCTTGCGCAGCGGCTGGCGGCCTACGCGCTCGACATCGTCGTGCAGGTATGGATTTTCAAAACGAGAAAGAATTTTGTTGATGTAGGCAGCGTGCTTTTCTGCGTCAAAACCGTAGCGCTTAATGAGCACAGCGCCGCTCTCTTCCATCGCACCTTTCACCACGTCACGCACTTTAGGGTCAAGAATGGCGTCACGGATCGTCGCGTGGCCCGCCTGTTGCCCCAGATAAGCGGTGATGGCGTGGCCGGTGTTGAGGGTAAAGAGTTTACGCTCAACGAAGGCCATAAGATTGTCGGTCAACTCCATGCCTTTGATATCAGGCAGCGGACCTTTGAATTGCGTTTTATCAACAATCCATTCGCTGAATGTTTCAACAGTGACTTCGAGGGGATCGGTGGTGCCTGCCGCAGCGGGGGGCACAATGCGATCGACTGCGGAATCCACGAAACCGACGTGAGCCTCAACCCAGGCTTTTTCGTCTTCCGGCAGCGCGTTGAACACATGCTGTTTAAACTGGCTGGTACCGCGCACCATGTTTTCACAAGCAATAATATTCAGCGGGCTTTCAATGCCTTGCTGATGGCGCAGCACTAAACCTTTAGCCACATTCGGCGCAATTTTTTCAAGAACGGTTGGGCCAACGGCGGTGGTCACCAGGTCAACCTGAGCAATCAGGTTAATCGCGTCCTGACCGGCACTGTTTACCGCACTGACATTGCTGACAGGCTCAACGGTCGCCTGCTCTCCAACCACGTGCACGTCATAGCCTTTACGGCTGTTAAGCGCATCCAGCAGAACAGGGCTAACATCGGCAAAGGTTAATTCAATTTTTGCATCGGCAAGCAGTTTGCCAATAAATCCACGGCCAATGTTACCTGCACCAAAGTGTAAAGCTTTCATGATAACTCCCTAAAACGGTGACAAGAACCAGGAAGCTCTGGGCTTCGAATCAACAACCGGGTCTGCTACCCAAACGTTGGATATGACAGACCCGGTTAGTGACGTTCTCAATTTGTATAACTATCGACAACCCGAAGATTATCAATCAATCGATTTTATCCGCGAATGATCTGGAGCACTTCTTCAACACTATTTGTGTTCGCCAGACGGTCAATAACGCCATCTTCGTCGAGCGCCGTGGTCAGTTTGGTGATCACGTTGATGTGCTCGTTATTGCGGGCTGCAATACCGATAACCAGACGGGCAGAATCATCTTCATCTTCGCCCCAGCGGATACCTGCCGGATACTGGCAGAATACGATACCGGTTTTCAGTACGCGATCTTTAGCTTCGATGGTGCCGTGCGGCACCGCAATCGACTCGCCGAGATAAGTAGAAGTCAGCTGTTCACGCGCCAGCATAGCTTCTACATATTCGGGTTGGACGTAGCCGCCTTTCACCAGTTGCTCACCGGCAAAGCGAATCGCCTGCTCTTTATTGGCCGCGGTCAGACCGAGGAAGATATTTTCCGGACTCATGCGAAACAGGTTAGCGTTGTCCGCATCACTGACCAGACTGTCATTGAGCGTAGTATTTACTTTCTCTTTGTATTCGCTGGTTTTATTAACTTCAACCAAACGAGCAACCAGATCGGTATAGAGGCCGCTGTCGAGGAAGTTGGTCAGCGAAATGTGCTGCGCGTGAGGAACCTGACGCAACGCACGTTCGGTGAGATCGCGGTGAGTAATCACCAGGTCCACATCGTCCGGCAGATTGTTAATCGCCGTGTTGGTGACCGAAATATTGGTCAGCCCAGCGTCCTGCACTTTTTTACGCAGCACACCCGCACCCATGGCGCTTGAGCCCATACCCGCATCACAGGCCACGATGATTTTACGCACGGTTGACAGGTCGCCAGCAACGCCGGTCGCAGTACCGGGTTTGCCGCCTTTAGACTGCGCTTTCATGTCTTGCACGCGACGTGTTGCTTCTTCCAGCTCGTCTTCGTCTTTCACTTTCGAGCTTTTCAGCAAGATAGCCGAGACCACGAAGGAGACCAGGAACGCTGCAACAATCGCTGAGATGTTAGCGAAGTAGGCACCTTTTGGCGTCATCGCCAGAACGGCAATGATTGAACCCGGTGAAGCCGGTGATACCAGACCACCGTTCAGCACGGTCAGCGTGAACACGCCGGTCATACCGCCGAGAATAACGGCCAACAGCAGACGAGGGTTCATCAACACGTATGGGAAGTAAATTTCGTGAATACCGCCCAGGAAGTGGATAATTGCCGCACCGCCCGCTGACTGTTTGGCGCTGCCGCGGCCGAAGACCATATAAGCAATCAGCACGCCCATGCCCGGGCCTGGGTTAGCTTCAATCAGGAAGAAGATAGATTTACCGGCTTCGGTTGCCTGTTGGATCCCAAGCGGCGAGAAGATGCCGTGGTTAATCGCATTGTTCAGGAACAGGATTTTTGCCGGTTCAACGAAGATAGAGGCCAGCGGCAGCAGGTTATGAATAACCATAATATGCACGCCAGCAGCCAGCAGCTTGGAAAGCGCTTCGACTAACGGTCCAATCGCCAAGAAGGAGAGCACGGCCAGCAGCATGCCGATAATACCGGCCGAGAAGTTGTTAACCAGCATCTCAAAGCCGCTTTTGATCTTGCCATCTACCCAGCGGTCAAAGCGTTTAATACACCAGCCGCCCAAAGGACCGGCAATCATTGCGCCGAGGAACATCGGCATATCCGCACCAACGATGACGCCCATGGTGGTGATTGCCCCGACCACGCCACCGCGGTCGCCGCCAACCAGACGCCCACCGGTAAAGCCGATAAGCAGTGGCAATAGATAGGTAATCATCGGCCCGACCAGCTTGGCCAAGGTCGCGTTAGGGATCCAACCTGTTGGAATAAACAGTGCGGTGATAATACCCCAAGCGATAAATGCCCCAATGTTAGGCATTACCATGTTACTCAGGAAACGGCCGAAGTTTTGAACTCCAACCTTAACGTCTGGTGAAAGCATAAAACACACCCCTATTGATACGCGCTAACAATAAGAGCGCGTTATACGTGGTAATTATTGGGACGGTATATTTACCCATAAAGTGATGGGAGTCCGTCGAATTGCTGTCTGCAAGGCGAACTCTAGCACGTCATTATGACCACGCGTAGAGCGGCCTAGACTCGTGATAGCGATCACAGCCTACCCCCCCAACCACCCCGCGTTATGGTGATCTAGATCACACAAAAGCCCTGTAACTTAAGCACAAAGAGCAAAAATTAAGCACACTGGTAAAGTATTTGTGATCAATATCACTATTTTTCAGTCAAGGTTTATCTCAAAAGCGTGATGTTTATCACAATTTATTTTTGCATTGTGACTGAAATTTTGCTTAAAAAGACAACAGCAAGGGTAACGATGGAGTTTGGGAAGGCACCAGTGGATTGAACGTGAAATAAAATTACGGGTCAGTGATGGAGAACCTGACAAAATCGGCTTCGAAAATGAGGAGAAAGAGAACAAGGATAAAATACGGGAAAATGATTCGAGAAAATAGGCAGGGCCATTTAGTATAAATCGCTCAATGGGGCGATCAAGCAATCTGATAAGGTTAATATAAGGTATTATCTTAATAATAAGTCATTAGAATACCTTACAGTGTTGTCTCAAAAATGGAAATCATCGTGAGTATCGTATCAAACTCAGTTTATAATAATGTGGCTATCAATGAGACAATCGAAAGTTTTTTGAAACGACGACTGAGTCGATCGATTTGTCTAAAATATGCTTATACGGTTATGAATAAGAAGAACCCTTCTGAATATTTCGCAATAACAAATTACCCTGATGAATGGGTTAAAATATATAAAGATAATAATTACCAATATATCGACCCCGTGGTTACTTTTGCGCTAAATCGTATTCTTCCTTTTTCATGGAGTGATGATCTTAAAAATCATTCGAAATTAAATATATTTGATGTCTCAAAAAAATATGAAATTAGAGATGGCTATACTTTCGTGGTTCACGATAGTAAAGATAACTTAGTCAGTCTATCCATTATCATTGACGAAAGTAATAAAATGAGCATCGAATATTATCTCCATAGAAACAAAAATAGTATTCAAATGCTACTCACCGTAATACATCAAAAAATTACATCTTTATATATTGACAACAATTGTATAAAAAACTTCAATGAGACCAAAAAAAATGATCTGCTCTCTAAAAGAGAGAGTGAGGTTCTTTATTATATAAATATGGGTAAAACATATCAGCAGATATCTCTTGTCATGAAAATAAAGTTGACTACTGTAAAATTTCATTCGGGGAATATTATGAGAAAACTTCACGTTAGAAATACTAAGCAAGCAGTAAGAGTAAGTACTGAATTAAACCTTTATAAAATCACCCCATAAAAACTAATAATATTGCTGCTAATGTAACATTTTTATTACGAATAGCATCTATTTTATAATATTTTTTGACATGGTGATTAAACTTAATACAAAGACTTAATTCTGAATAAACATTACCTCACCTCACCAAGCAAATAGGGCTTCTTATTTATTCATGGCAATCATATATTGCCCTCTTTCAAATAACTTTATTTATTAATCGGTTACTATCGAGGTAATGAAATCAACTAGCCATACTACTAGTTTTAATAACGTTAAATCTCAATGTATAAGCGAGTTATTATAACAAATAAAGTAAACTCAACCAAACGACTGGCTTGTTTTGCATAGGGTACTGTAGAAAAAAATCAAGCTATTCTTTAGATTTCGAGTAAACTACTACAATCATTAACATAGTTATGGACTGAAAAATGAATGATCTATTTTATAAAAATGAAAATATAAACCTAATCATTAAAAATTTTATTGATAAAAAACTTAGAGGGTTTGAAGAAATAAAATATGCCTATGCTGTTATGAATAAAAAGAACCCCACAGACATTACAATTATAACAAACAAAGATGACTGGTTTGAACATTATACAAAGAATAAATATCAGTTGAGTGATCCCGTTCTTATTACAGCAACTAATAGAATTATTCCTTTCTCATGGGATGAAAACATCATGATTAATTCAGGCCTTCGTTTACCAAAAATTTTCAACATGGCTAAAGATTACAATATAATTAGTGGGTATAGTTTTATAGTCCACGACCATAAAAACAATGTCGGTGTTCTTTCTTTAATGACCGATGAATATTGTAAAAATGACGTCGAAGTCAAAATTGAGAGTCATAAAGATCAGTTGCAAATGCTCTTACTTACGGTACATGACAAACTCATTTCGCTTTATAGCGAAATGAGTTTGTCCGATGATAAAAATAAGAAAGCCGTATTTTCCAAGCGAGAGAATGAAGTTCTATACTTTGCCAGTTTAGGGAAGACTTATAACGAGATTGCCACTATTCTCGATATCAAATTGTCAACGGTAAAATTTCATACCGGTAATGCATTAAAGAAACTTGGAGTGAGCAACATACGGCAAGGCATAAGAATAGCAACTGAATTACAGCTTATTTATCCAATAATATTATAAATTAAAAACGAGTGGCCAAGAAATTAAATCCTTGCATGTGCTTGTTGTCGTTCTAAAGATTCGGTTAACTAACAGCTTTTGATTGTCTTCATCTACGGGCATAAAGATTAAGTATACTTTCTCTTTTTTCTCAGAGATTCCTTTTTCAACAATAATTATTTTCCAACCAGATTTTTTGAAAATTAAATACATCGGATGGCTCACTATTGCATAGATACCTGCATAACCATAGTTGCGTGCATAATTTATTTTTGCCAAAAAAAGCATTGCACATATTGGTTCTTTGTATAAGTCTGACTCTTTTAGTCTGGATTTATCGATGAATAATCGGCTTGCTTCGATGAATTTTCCCGCAGGGAGATTAAATTCTTTGAAGTAAGGAAGAAAAGTACCGGTTATCATCGTTGGATATTTTGTTTCAATAAATCGCAAACTACACAACACTACATTGTTATATACACCCACTATATAGGTCGTATTGGGCGTGTCGTATTGGTCAAACTCTAGGTTACCCGTGCATGATACTGCCCAGTTCAATCTGTCTTTGAAAACAGTCTTCCTTAACGAATAGATCTCTTCTGATTTTTCTTTAGATAGCTCACTGTATTTAATATTAAAAAACTTTATCATATTTAAATGCCCCCATCCATAGCGACTATATTATAGTTTCCCGAGGAGAATATCTGAGTCATCGATAAACAGCTACATATAATAGCATTTATTATAAATTTTACTTCTTAGATATAAATTAAATTCATTTAAAAAATACTTGTACTGTATATATAGTAAATATAGATAAATCAACACGTCCATTTACTGCGTTATAATTAAACTATCAAACAATCTTGCCTCACTGAGAATTTTCCCTTCGCACTGGCTACTTATCTGCATTCAAAACACAGCATTCTTATATTAGCTATACCAAAGTAGAGGTAGCATAGGTTAACAAACTACACCAACCGCCAGCTAACCTATCATTTTAAGAAATATAATCTACTAATACATATTATATTCTTTATGCTTATGGTGACTTCTGGAGAACAGTGTTTTATTCAATGGAGGAGAATTTTAACATGGTTACATTCACAGCCATTCTTATTGCTATGAAAATAATCTACCTTATATTAAAAATAATTATTATAATCAGAAAGTTAATTACCAACAAGCCGTAAAATTCTTATTCCTTAAATCATCTTTAACTTACCAGAAAAAAATAATAACCCTAAATCTCGAATAAAAGGTTTGGCTTATTAGATAATAAACCCTATACTTAAGACCAGTTAAGCAATATACAAATTCCCTGGTGTTGGCCATTTGGCAACCCCTTATCTCGCCGAGAATAAGGGGATTTTTTTATTAGTAATTTATAAGAAAATACTTTCCCATTAATATATCATTCGGAAATTAAGTTTCTGAATTATATATACTCCATTGCTAAATACGGGTAATTCCTCATATAAAGTCATGCAGGTCGGGAAATATTGATTTATGAATTTTCCCAAAAAACACTCCATCCTGCGTTATGCGAGTACATCCTGCAGCGCCTTCATGGCCTGCCGTGCAACATTTATCGGGTTCTCCTTTTTGAGTGAGTCACTAAATACTTCTAACCCAATTGGACCACTATAACCGCCCTCCTGCAGACGTTTAATGAGAGTCTCAAGTGGAAAATCACCCTGCCCCGGCAGTAAACGACTGTGCCGAGCGGTATCTACCAGATGTTCCGCACTCGGCAGTTCCGCCAAGTCAGAAAGCTGCACCAAAAAGATTTTATTCATCGGGATGCCGTTCAAGTCGTCCACGGTACGATGACCGACGAAGATATGAAAAGCATCGACAACCAGCCCGAGATTAGGCTCGTTAATCCGCTGAACCATCTGCCAGACGGCGGCAGTATTGTTGATATGCGTGCTCCACGCCATGCCCTCATAAGCAATGCGTAAACCACGCGATGCCGCTTGCCGAGCAAGCCAGCGTAAATCCTCCTCAACGCGATCGGCAACACACTTTTTATGCGTGGAGGCCGGTGCCAGCAAGGTTGTTGCACCCAGCTCAAACGCAGTATCCAGCATGCGAATGGCCTCCTGACGTTTTTCCTCTCGAATATTATCCGGGGCACCGTCAAAATCCAGCAATACCTGATAGTCAGTTAATTCTAACGCCAATGCATTAAGCAGCGTCCTGACCCCTGCCGTATCGCCTCCAAACGATTCTACGTCCTGCCGCCAGAGTTCAACTTGATTAAAACCGGCAGCCTGCACGGCGCGCAGTTTTTCTTCAGTGGATCCCCCAAGACATACCGTATTTATAAACAGTGGATTTTCAAACTTTCTCATTTACATGCTCTCCAGCCAATAGTTCTCGCGCGTGTTTTATAATGATTCAACATTTTACGATGCACTGAATAACGTGTTATATCAAAATAAAGGATTAATTAACTCGACATATTCAGTTTTATTATATTTAAATGAAAATAATAACCACGGTGAATTAATATTCATTAGGGAATCGTCTATAGTGTTATTTGATGAATAGTTGTTTGTAGATGTTACGGTGAAGCCGCACGATTTTGATTACTCCGTGGTTTATTAACTCATATAGTTCATCAATACGCTGGATTTTATTCCAGCAGATCTTTACTCTGGCCGCCCCTGATCAAATCCTTAGAAATGAGTGCTTGTAATGAAGAAGATTTTTCCGCTGTCAGCCATCATTATTATCGTTATCGTTGCCGTAACCGTTTGGCGGCTTAACAGAACCCCCGCACACAACCCGCACTATGATGCAACGACCTGTGCTGCAGTGGATATTTTGGGCAAGAAACCGGTTGATGATAAAGCGCTGCTGGAAAGGGTTCGTTACATTATCACCAATGAAAACAACTCTTATGCCGTCGATCAGGTTAAATATAATGAAGACTTGGCGAAGGTTTCAGTCAAGCGGTATCAGGCGTTAAGCACGCAACAAAAAACGTTCGCCGGTCAGAATATTGACAGCTGTATTCAGGCGATGACAAAGGGCGCGGCAGATAAAACGAATCAGTAGACGTAGGCCAGAAAAGGCCTTATGAATAGGCAGAGCCTTTACAAGCTCTGCCTTAATGCGTCAGTAATTACTTACCCTGCGCCTTGCTGATTGCTGCCTGCAGGTCTTCTGCAGACACTGCACCCGGCAATATCGTGGTGTTATTGGCGTTGGCATCGCGGGTTGGCATCACGATGAAACCAGGTGTTCCCTGGAAGCCCAGCGTTTTAGCCAAATCGTCATTCTTAGCCAGCGTCGCGTGCGTTTCCTGACGATGCGCATCGCTGGGCAGTGCTGCATGCACTTTTTCTACCGCACCAGAAATATCGGCGTCAGTCAGTTTGCCTTCGTCATGACCGGTAGCATAAATCGCATTGTGATAGTCCAAATAAGCCTGAGCGCCCTTCTGTTTGTAAACCGACAACCCGGTTTCAGCCGCAGTAATCGACGCCTTCCAGCGGTCACCAAAAATTGGCCACTCTTTAAACACGAAGCGTACGTTTGGATTGGCCTTAATGGTTTGCTCCACCAGCGGCGCCATGTGGCTACAGTAGAGGCACTGGTAGTCGAAAAATTCTACGAATGCGACTTTCGCATCTTTTGGACCATAAGACGGGGTATCTTTATCCTGCAACAGCGCGGGCGCATTGGCTAACACGGCGGTCAAAGAATCACTGGCCTGTTGCTGCTGCTGTTGTGCTTGCAGCTTCTGGCTCGCCTGCACCAACACTTCAGGATGCGCGATGATGTAATCAGAGGCGATTTTGCCAATAGCCTGCTGCTGCGCGTCGGTAAAGTTGGCGCTGTCTGCTGCCGCAGCCAAACCAGGCATTGCGATCAGCCCAGCCAGCAAAGTCATCATATGATGTTTCATAAAAAACACTTCCTTAGAGTTAGAGGCTTAAATTTTTTCACAAATTTAAAACAGATGAATGACATAAAAACTAAAGTATTACGCCGATGGCAGGCATCAATAAATTGTGAGCTTTTATTAATCATGCCGTTTTTTTTGATAAAAAAAACCACGCTGCTACACGTGGTTTAGATTTTGACCCACTTATTCAGCACGTTATCAGAGATTACCGGCAATAATCTTCTGCGCATCGACCAGCGCCTGTTGCTTACCCAGCAGGCCTGTCATCATCGCATTGTACTGCGTGACCTGTTGCTGAGTCGGGAACTGCACGGCACCGTTGGCAAAAGCAACCTGCGTTCCCTGCTGCCCCAGGAAATCACCGACAGCAATGATGTCTTGCGTGAAACCTGACAGAGCGGGAACAACCGGGATCAGGGCATTGGCCGGCTGAGTCACGTCCTGAGCATAAACCTGATTGTAAACCGCTTTCAAATCATCAGGCTGCTTAAGCGCTGCCTGCGCGGTGTCGGCAGTCGCTTTGGCGGTCTGAATTTGCTGCGCCAGCGTATTGAGGGTACCTGCCGCCTGCTGTAGTGCAGGCTTCTGCTGCAAATAGTCCTGTGGCACACGAATCTGGGCAATGCTGTTCACTGCAGGGGACAGACTGTTATTAATGGACTGCTTCATCTGACGGGAGAAAGTCAGAATGATGGTGTAATCGTTGACGTAGTTGCCAAATTTCTGTCTCTGGTCTTCGCTCAGCGTGGGCAAGTTTTGACCACTGCGCATCACAGTATTTTGCAAGTAGTCGATGAACGCTTTCCTTTGCTCCGGCTCTTTATCACCACAGGCGGTAAGTTGAAAAACCACCAGTAATGCAACCACAGGCGCCAGCCAGCGCGCTAAAGTCCTGCTCCTGATCCCTACAGTCATTTTCCTGACTCCTGATTTGAATTTCTTATTAAGTACTGATACTCAAAAAGTAGCTTAGTAGAATAGACCATCCTGTGGGCTTAGGATACAGCAAAGAAGTGCCTGCCCAAAGCCGGTGCACGCTGCACGAATAGGGGGATTAGCGCCGCCTCCACTGGCTTGTCTGCCGCGTTCGACCCTTTATCCTACGTCTGGATACGTTTAAATAAAAACAATTAAGACGTTGATTTTTTAACCCTTAATTATGATTTTTACCTAATTTTTCTCTCTACTTAATCAATTTGGCAAGGTTATTGCCTGTTGTTTGAGAGCAGGAGCGATAGCGGGAAACCGGTGTCGCCATACAATTTGAAATAAGGTCGCTAGGGTTCCGGTCTGCGCTGTGCAGATGGCTGGTCCGAGAGTGACCGACCGCCCTCTGGCGGTTACACGGCGGGATAAAAGCCCGGGAGGCCAAAGCGAGATCCAATCTCGCCGCCGACCTCCTGCACTTTTCCCGTGGTCAACGTCAGAGGAATTATCATGATTAAAGCTTGCCAACGCCTGCTGCTCAGCGCCCTATGCTTTGCCGCACTTCTCAGCCAGCCCGCCCTGGCCGCCGTTAAACCTACCTTTAAAATTGCCTGGTCAATTTACGCCGGATGGATGCCTTGGGACTATGCCCAACAAAGCGGCATTCTCAAACAATGGGCGGATAAATACGGCATCACGATTCAGTTTGTGCAGGTTAATGACTACATCGAATCGGTCAATCAATACACTTCAGGCGGATTTGACGGCTGCACCATGACTAATATGGACGCGCTGACCATTCCCGCAACCGGCGGCGTTGATAGCACCGCGCTTATCGTCGGTGACTATTCCAACGGCAATGACGGCATCATGCTCAAAGGTAAAGGTGACATTACATCGTTGAAGGGCCAGTCGATTAATCTGGTCGAACTTTCAGTTTCGCAATACCTGCTGGCGCGGGCGCTGGAAAAATCGGGTATGAACGAGAAAGACGTGACCGTAGTGAACACCGCCGATGCCGACCTGGTGGCCGCCTTTAGCACTCCGCAGGTGAAATCGATAGTCACCTGGAACCCGCTGCTGGCCGAAGCCAAAAAGCAGCCGGACAGCCACGAAATTTTCTCTTCCGCCCAAATCCCCGGCGAAATTCTCGACCTGCTGGTTGTTAACAGTAAAACCCTCACCGCCCACCCTGAACTCGGCAAAGCGCTGACCGGCGCCTGGTATGAAACGCTGAACGCCATCAAAGGCAACGGCAGCGACGCGGTTAAAGCGCGCACTTTTATGGCTCAGGAGTCCGGAACCGACCTCAAAGGTTTTGACCAGCAGTTGGCGGCAACCTACCTCTTAAGCTCACCGCAGCAAACGCTCGATTTCGTCAGCGGCGCGCAAATTAAAACCACCATGCAATCCGTGGCCGAGTTCTCCTTTAAACACGGCCTGCTGGGCGACGGTGCGGCCGATGCCACCACGGTGGGCATTACCACGCCTACGGGTAACTGGGGCAATCCGGCGAATCAAAAGCTGCGCTTTACCGATGAATTCGTGAAGCTCGCTGCCGCCAACAAACTGTAATCAACCGCTTTCCACCGTTTTTAAAAAGGGCATTTCGATGCGCAAAATGATCAACTACCAACCGCAACGCTTGTCACGTAGTTTGCTCGGGCTGCTGCCCCTGCTGCTGCTGGTATTGGTTTATCTGATGGCTTCGGATGCCCGCCTGGCGGTCAATGCGTTCGACAAACTGCTGCCGAGCTTCTCCTCAATGGGCGACGCTATCTATCGGATGGCGTTCGAGCCTAGTCCCCGAACCGGTGAATATTTGCTGTGGACTGACACCTACGCCAGTCTGGTTCGCCTGCTGAGCGGCATTGCCATCAGTGCTTTTCTCGGCCTGGCGCTGGGCATATTCTGCGGCGCACTGCCCGCCGTGCGCTCACTGATTTCTCCGCTGGTCACGCTGTTTGCACTTATCCCTCCGCTGGCGGTATTGCCGATCCTTTTTATCTGTTTTGGCCTCGGCGAACTGTCGAAAGTCGTGTTGATTGCCGTGGGCGTGACGCCGTTTATTGCACGTGACCTGCAGCAGCACGTGCAGGCTATTCCGCACGAACAGTTGATAAAAGCACAGACCCTAAGTGCCCACAGCGGGCAAATTCTGTGGCGAATTATTTTGCCACAGCTGATGCCGCGCCTGCTCGACGCCGTGCGGCTTTCATTGGGTTCCGCCTGGTTATTCCTGATCGCCGCCGAGGCTATTGCCGCTACTGAAGGGTTGGGTTACCGCATTTTTCTGATGCGCCGCTATCTGGCGATGGACGTGATTTTGCCCTACGTGGCGTGGATAACGCTGCTGGCCTTCCTCCTCGATGCCTTGCTGCGCCTGATAAGCCGCCGCTGCTGGCCGTGGTATTACGTTAAATAAGTTTTAAATACGGAGCGATGCATGAGCTTATTGAGTATGCGCAATCTCGAAAAACACTACGGCAATCAGGTGGTGCTGGAACGCGTTAACGCCGAGGTGCAGGAGGGCGAATTCGTGTCAATCGTCGGCGCGTCCGGCTGTGGTAAAACCACTTTTTTGAAAATGATGCTGGGTACCGAAAGCCCGAGCAAGGGCCAACTGCTGCTCGACGGGAAGCCGATTAAGCAAGAGCCGGGCGAAGATCGTGGCGTGGTTTTTCAGCGCTATTCAGTGTTTCCCCATTTGACGGCACGGCAAAACGTCATGCTCGGCGAAGAATTTGTGCAGGCACGCTGGCTGGGCCGCGTGTGGGGCAGCAAACGCAAGGGGATTGCCGACCGCGCAGAGGAGATGCTGGCTCAGGTCGGACTGGGTCATGCGCTGGATAAATATCCGCATCAGCTCTCCGGCGGCATGCAGCAGCGACTGGCGTTGGCGCAGGCGTTAACCAAGAAACCGCGTATTTTGCTGCTCGATGAGCCTTTTGGAGCGCTTGATCCCGGCATTCGTAAGGACATGCACCAGCTAATCACTGATCTGTGGAAGCAGCATCATCTGACTATTTTCATGATAACCCACGACCTGAAGGAGGGATTCTCCCTCGGCTCGCGGCTGTGGGTATTCGACAAAATCCGCCACGACCCGCAGGCGCCCGACGCTTGGGGTGCAAGCATTACCTACGATATTCCACTCTAAAGGAGAACGCGATGAGTGACTCTACAGACACCCACTATCAAACACTGCTGCCGGCCGGATCACACTGGTCGCTGCGGATAAAAAGCGGTTCCGCACTGCGCTTTACCGACGTTGAAGGCGGAGCCAATCTTGGCCTGTTGTTCTATAACCCGGACAATCTGCTCGAACGCTATAACGCGCCGGACACCTTAAAGTGCCAGCACACTTTTCGACTCACTGCAGGCCACTGTCTTTACTCCGACATGGGTCGTATTTTTTGCGGCATAGCGCACGACACGCTTGGCTGGCACGACACCGTGTGCGGCAGCATGAACGCCGCCCTGAGCGCACAGCGATTCGGCGCATTGAGCTATCAACAAGCACACAACGGCCGCTATCAAAACGGCTATGACAGCTTTTTAGTCGAATTGGCAAAATACGGGCTGGGCAAGCGTGACATGGCCGCCTGCGTCAATCTGTTCTCGAAAGTGACCGTGGATAACGACGGCAATCTGGCGCTCGAGCCGCAACACGTCCCCGGAGCCAGCGTCACACTGCGTTTCGCCATGGATACGCTGGTGGTGATGCACAGCTGTCCGCATCCTCTTACTGAGGTGCAGGATTATCCGCGCGCCCCCGTCGCTATCGCTTTGCTGGCGGGTACCGCCCCGCTGCCGCCGCACTGTTTAGCGCAGGCAGAGAACCAGCGCGGTCAGGCAAATAATGACTTATACCATCACACCCACTGCTGCCCGGGAGCACACTGATGATCCAGACCAGCCCACGCCTTATCGAAAACGCCTTAACCCGCCAGAAGATTAACGCTGGAGACTATTGGTTGCACAGAATTGAAGCCGGACAAACGCTGCGCATTATTGACAGCGAAGGCAATCAGGCGGCCGATACGCTGTTTTTTAACGCCGACGACATTGGCGAGCGCTACAGCATGACCGATACGCTACGCGGACAAAAAAATGTATTTCTGACCGCGGGAAGCGTGCTGCTCTCTAACGACTGCCGCCCAATGCTGGAAATTGTTGCAGACACCTGCGGGCGTCACGACACGCTGGGTGGTGCCTGCGCCACGGAAAGCAACACCGTGCGCTATTCACTGGAAAAGCGCCACATGCACGCCTGCCGCGACAGCTGGATGCTGGCAATTGCCGAGCATCCGCACTACGGGCTGACCAAGAGAGATATTGCCCACAACATTAATTTCTTTATGAATGTCCCGGTGACCGCGCAGGGTGGCTTGACGTTTGAAGATGGCCTTTCAGCGCCGGGGAAATACGTCGAACTGGTGGCGAAAATGAACGTCTTGGTCCTTATCTCCAACTGTCCGCAGTTAAATAACCCCTGCAACGGCTATAACCCCACACCGATCGAAGCGGTGGTTTGGTAAATCTGACCTGACAACGCGTGCCTCGGGACGACCCGCAGAATGTCACGCATCAGCAACATAGCAGGACGACCTGCCCGTCGATGCACAGAGAGTCAACCATGTTTAAATGCGTTCTGATTGCCAATCGTGGCGCTATTGCAGTGCGTATCATCCGCACCCTCAAACGGCTAGGTGTGCGCGCTATTGCGGTTTATGCCGAAGCCGACCAACACTCTTTGCACGTGCGACAGGCCGATGAAGCGTTTAGCCTCGGCGCAGGCAACGTGCGGGAAACCTACCTCAGCCAGGATAAGTTACTGGCGATAGCCCACCAGTGCGGTGCCGAAGCTATTCATCCAGGCTATGGTTTCCTGTCTGAAAACGCCACCTTCGTTGAACGCTGCACTCAAGAGGGCGTCATATTTCTTGGCCCAACCCCTGCTCAGATGTCGGCCTTCGGGCTCAAACACAGTGCTCGCCAGCTGGCTGAAACCTGCCGGGTACCGCTGTTGCCCGGAAGCGGACTGCTGCAAAACCTTGAGCAGGCGCTGCTCTGCGCCAAAACCATGGGTTATCCGCTGATGCTAAAAAGTACCGCGGGCGGCGGCGGTATTGGCATGCAACGTTGCGACGATGCCGACAGTCTCAGTGAGGCTTTCACTCGAGTAAAACGTTTGGCAGGCAATAATTTCGCCGACGATGGCGTGTTTTTAGAGAAATTTGTTGCTGCCGCACGCCATATCGAGGTGCAGATTTTTGGTGACGGTGCAGGCAACGTCATTGCTCTGGGCGAAAGAGACTGCTCCGCGCAGCGCCGTAACCAGAAAGTGATTGAGGAAACCCCGGCGCCAAATCTGCCCCAGCGGGTAAGAGATGCGCTGCAACACACCGCTGTACGCCTCGGGCAGGCGGTGGACTACCGCAGTGCCGGAACGGTGGAATATGTTTATGACGTCAGCACCGAGCAGTTCTATTTTCTTGAGGTAAACACCCGCTTGCAGGTGGAGCACGGGGTCACCGAGCAAGTCTACGGCGTTGATATCGTCAGTTGGATGGTGCAGCTCGGCGCGGGCTGTCTGCCGCCGTTGGCCGAGTTGGGTCAGTGTAAACCGCAGGGTCACGCCATTCAGGTGAGGCTTTATGCTGAAGATCCGGCCAAGCAGTTTCAGCCCTGCGCGGGGCTGCTGAGCCACGTCAGTTTCCCCGTCAGTGCGGCAAACGCCGAGCTGCGCATCGACAGTTGGATAGACAGTGGCTGTGACGTTTCGCCGTTCTATGACCCCATGCTGGCGAAGGTTATTGTCCAGGCCGACAGTCGTGAACAGGCGCTCATTGCGCTGCGCCAAACGCTGCATGAAACGGCGCTTTACGGCATTGAAACCAATCTGGATTATTTGCGCCATTTGCTGGCTCAACCGGTGGTGGCGGAGGGAAAAGTGATTACGGCAACACTGGCAAACGTTGTCTATCAGCCCGCAACTTTTGATGTGCTTTCACCCGGCACGCTGACCAGCATTCAGGATGCGCCGGGCCGCAGCGGGTATTGGCACGTTGGCGTGCCGCCTTCAGGTCCGTTCGACAGCCGCTCTTTTCGTCTTGGCAACCGGCTGCTGGGCAACGACGCGCAGGCGGCGGGGTTGGAAATTACCCTGCGCGGGCCTACGCTGCGTTTTAATCAGGACTGCGCGTTTGTTATCAGCGGGGCAGATATAGAGGCCCGGCTCGATGACCAGCCACTGCCGATGTGGCAAATCTGCAATGCGCGTGCCGGAGAAACGCTGCACCTTGGAAAAATCACGGGTGACGGCTGCCGCAGCTACTTGCTGCTGGCCGGTGGCATCGACTGTCCGCACTATCTCGGTAGCCGCAGCACTTTTACCCTCGGAAAATTCGGCGGCCATGCCGGTCGCCAGCTGCGCAGCGGTGACGTGCTGCACCTCGCTACGCCTCATAATCAACAGCCAAAAACGTTGCCCGCCAATCTGCTGCCGGAATGGGGCGATGTGCGCACCCTGCGGGTCATTTATGGCCCGCAGGGTGCGCCGACATTTTTCACCGAACAGGATATTGAGCACTTTTTCAACGCGGTATGGCAGGTGCACTATAACTCGAGTCGTACCGGCATCCGGCTTATTGGCCCGAAACCAGAATGGGCACGCACCGACGGTGGCGAAGCGGGCATGCACCCTTCCAACATTCACGATAATGCCTATGCCTTCGGCACTGTGGATTTTACCGGCGATATGCCGGTTATTCTGGGGCCAGATGGCCCGTCGCTTGGCGGGTTTGTTTGCCCGGCGACGGTTATTCAGGCTGACCTGTGGCAGCTGGGTCAACTCAAGTCGGGCGACAGCCTGCGCTTTGTGCCCGTTTCTCTAGAAGAGGCCGACCGATTATCGCATGAGGCTGAAGTAGAACTCTCAACGCTGCTTTCCCAGCCGAAGGCTGGGATCGCGATGCAGCGGAAAAATCCGGTTTTATGGCACCGGGCGGCGCAGGGAGCGCTGCCATCGGTGACGCATCTCGCCGCAGGCGATCGATTTATTTTGGTGGAATATGGCGATCCAATTTTAGATATTTCACTGCGTTTTCGTGCACATGCGCTAATGCAGTGGTTAGAAAATCATCGTTTGGCCGGCATGTTGGAACTGACGCCGGGCATTCGATCGCTGCAAATTCATTTCGACAGCCTGCTCTGCCCCCGCGATACGCTGATTGATCATTTAAAACAGGCAGAACAAACATTGGGTGATTTGCAGCAGGCCGAGGTTCCTTCACGCACCGTCTGGCTGCCGCTCAGCTGGGACGACGATGCCTGCCGTGAAGCGATTGAGAAATATACCCAATCGGTTCGTCCCGGCGCGCCGTGGTGTCCGAGCAATATAGAATTTATTCGTCGTATCAACGGTCTTGAAAGCATTGAGCAGGTGAAAGAGACCGTTTTTGACGCCCGTTATCTGGTGATGGGTCTTGGCGATGTATATCTCGGGGCGCCGGTGGCCACACCGCTCAATCCACGCCATCGGCTGGTGACCACCAAATATAATCCGGCGCGCACCTGGACGGCGGAAAACTCGGTGGGCATCGGCGGTGCCTATCTTTGCGTTTATGGCATGGAAGGACCGGGTGGCTATCAGTTTGTGGGCCGCACGCTGCAAATGTGGAATCGCGATCGTCCGACTGAGGCATTTGTGCAACCTTGGCTGCTGCGCTTTTTCGACCAGATTCGTTTCTATCCGGTCAGCGCCGAGGAGCTTAAGGCGATACGGCTGGCCTTCCCCTATGGAAACACGCCGCTACGTACCGAAGAAGGCACATTCCGTCTCGCCGACTATCAGGCCGGACTTGCGGCGCAGCAGGAGGAAGTGGACAACTTTCAGCAACAGCGACAGTTGGCCTTTGAAAAAGAGCTGGCAAGATGGCGCGCCGAAGGCCAATTCACCTACGACAGCAGTCTGCAGGAGCAATCACCGCAGAGCGAAAAGGCCATTCCCGAGGGCTGCGTAGGAATCGACAGCCAGGTAGCGGGCAGCCTTTGGCAATGGCTGGTGAAACCGGGAGACTGCATTACGCCGGGCCAAACATTGGGCATTCTTGAATCGATGAAGATGGAAATTCCCATTATTTCAACCGTAAGCGGCAAGGTGCAAAGTCTTTCGCGCCAGACCGGAGCGCAAGTACAGGCGGGTCAAACGCTGGCAGTTATCAAGGAGTGAATGCTCCCCGTTCACCGCAGCGGTGGGCGGGGCTTTTACTGCACGTGAAGATCACATTTAAATGCAAAATTTTCATTCACCCTCCTCTTTTTCGTTTAATGTGTTTTGTTTGTCTATGCTTGAATTTGATAAAATTTAATTAACAGGAACGGCAAAGCACACAATGAGCGAAAAGACCCAATTAGAAGAGCAAGAAGCGATTGTCACTTTTTCACAAAATAGCTGGGACGGGCAGCGCATTGAAGGTTCTTCGGCGGTCAATGCACTCGAGCAGGGCAAAGTCCTATTTTTCCCCCATTTGGCTTTTACCCTCAGTGCACAGCAGCAGCGGTTGCTGGACCCCGCATTGGTTGATCCTAAGAAAAAAAATATCAGCTACAGCGTAGGCAATCACTTAATTAAAGGCGTGGCCGATGCCGCGGTTGAACCACAGATAAGAAAGCTGCTGGAAAGTTATTACCAGTCCTGCAGCGCGCTAATTTCTTCCGTTCTTCCACAGTATCAACACGTTTTGCGTAAGCCGGTTAACAGCCTGCGCCTGCATCCGGTTTCTGTTTCACGCAATAATAGCGCCTGGCGCAAAGACGATAGCCGCCTGCACGTTGATGCTTTCCCTTCCCGTCCCAACTATGGTGAGCGTGTTTTACGGATCTTCACCAATATTAATCCTCACGGCGAAGACCGCGTGTGGCGAGTTGGGGAACCTTTCCCGCAGTTGGCGACAAGACTGTTACCCAAGCTGTCATCGTATTCACCGCGGAAAAGCTGGCTGCTGGAAAAAATCGGCGTCACTAAAAGCCTCCGCAGCCACTATGATCATTTAATGCTGCAGCTGCATGACAAAATGAAGGCCGACGGCCACTATCAACAATATGGTCAACAGCTAACTCAGCATTTCCCTGCCGGGAGCACCTGGGTATGTTTCTCCGATCAAACGCCTCATGCGGCGATGTCAGGCCAGTTTATGCTTGAGCAAACCTTCCTGATGTCGGTGAAAGATATGCAGAACCCTGAACTCTCCCCGTTGAAAACGCTGCAAAAGATCACCCGTCAAAAGCTAATTTGACTGATCTCGGCAATCACCTGCCGGCGCTGTTCACGCAGCGCGGCCATATTACTCATCAATTGATTAACGATTTCCGGCGGTGCCACGTCGGGATGACCGGCATTAAACGTAGGGGCGGGCGCATACTCCAGACCCAGCTGTATGCGCTGCGCCATCGCCTCGTCCGCCAGCTCGGCGACCAGCGTCAGGGCAAAGTCGATACCTGCCGTCACGCCGCCACCGCTGATAATATTACCGTCGCGCACCACCCTTTCTGACACCGGAACGGCACCAAACCACGCCAGCGTATCCAGGTACATCCAGTGGCAGCCCGCGCGTTTCCCCTTTAGTAATCCGGCAGTGGCCAGGATGAGTGAACCCGTACATACTGAGGTGATATAGGTTGCCTTTGACGCCAGTCTTTTTATTTGTTCCATAAAGTCAGCATCTTGCATCGCATCGGTACATCCTCCACCGCCCGGCACGCACAGTACGTCACAGCCGGTAAGATTTTCTAACGACTGCAGTGACGAAAAGTGCAGCCCCTCCGACTCTACCGTTTTTCCGCCGATCGAGGCAGCAATCAGCTGCGCATCAGGCAAACGGGCCAGCACCTGCCAAGGGCCGGTGAAATCGAGCTGAGTCACGCCGGGATAAAGCGGAAATACGATGTTTAACGGCTTTTTCATCACAAACTCCTGTTGGGTTAGTTGTCATCCTTAGGTTAGCCGTATTACATTTGACGCAAAGGTCATATTTCCCTCATAAAACGTCATATTGTCCGAGGCCCTCCATGATGAAGCAGCTCGGTTTTATCGTCTTCCCCGATTTTAATTTATTGGACTTTGCCGGGCCGCTTACGGCGTTTGATACGGTATCCCGGGATTTACCCGCCCCGCTTTATCAGTGCCGCGCGCTCTCGGTTGAAGGCGGCTTAATTGCCAGCACGCCGGGCATTGAAGTGATGACTCAACCGATCGTCGCAGGTCTCGAGTTTGACACCCTGATTATCGCGGGCGGGCGCGGCGTTACCCACGCCATGAATAACCCGTCGTTGCTGGATTTTTTACGCGATCAGCATCAACAGGGACGCCGCGTCACCAGCGTGTGCTCGGGTGCGTTTATTCTTGCCGCCACCGGCCTGTTGGACCAACAGCGCGTCACAACCCACTGGTCACAGGCGCGGCGTTTACAGCAGTGTTTTCCGGCGATTAAGGTCGATCAGGACAGGATTTTCATTCAGCAAGACAGGCTGTGGACGTCTGCAGGCATTACCGCCGGTATCGACCTGGCGCTGGCAATGATAGAGCAAGACCACGGCGCTGAAGTCGCGGCCAGAACGGCGAGGCAGTTAGTGGTATATCAACGACGGGCGGGCGGTCAGTCACAGTTTTCGGTACTTCAAGAGCTGGACCCCGCGTCGGACAGAGTGCGCACTGCGCTTAGCTATGCCCGAGAGCATTTGGCGCAACCGCTGTCGGTGAGTGACTTGGCCGATGCTGCCTGCCTGAGCCTTCGCCAGTTCGGACGGCTTTTTCGCAGTGAAACGGGCCAAACACCGGCGAAAATTATTGAGCAGTTGCGGGTCGAAGCCGCGCGTGAGCGTATAGAAAGCGGCCACGGCACGCTTGAAGCCATCGCCAGACAGGTCGGATTCAATGACCCCGAAAGAATGCGTCGGGCGTTTATACGCCTGACTGGCCAGCCACCGCAGGGCATACGGCGGCGGGCGCAGCGCTGATTACAATTACCGAGATTCCGATTAAAGCCCTTTCAACGCCTGTTCAAAGTCGGCGATCAGGTCTTCGGTATCTTCAATGCCGATGCTGATCCTTACCAGCCCCTCGGTTATTCCGCTTTCAAGACGTATTTTCTCAGCCACCGCGCTGTGCGTCGTGGTGGCGGGATGGCAGGCCAGCGAGTCGGTATCACCCAACGATACCGCCTGAGTCACCAGTGTCAAACTGTCGAGGAAATGACGTGCCGCCTCACGGCCTCCTTTCAGCTCAATCGCCATGATGCCGCCGAACAGCTTCATCTGCTTACGGGCCACATCGTGACCGGCATGCGTTTTCAGTCCCGGATAGAAAACCTCGGCCACTGCCGGATGTTCATCCAGGAACTCAGCAATCTTCTGTGCACTGTTAGAGCTGGCTTCAACCCGCAGCGGCAGGGTTTTAAGCCCGCGGGTCATCAGCGCGGCCTCAAAGGGGCTGAGGCAACCGCCAAACTGCTTGAGGCACAGCGTGCGGATAGGGTCAATCAGCTCGCGCCGTCCTGCCACTACGCCGCCGGTCGCATCGCCGTGGCCGCTGATATATTTGGTGGCAGAATGCAGCACCACGTCGATGCCCAGCGCCAGCGGACGCGTGAGGTAAGGCGTGGCAAAGGTGTTATCAACCACGCTGATGGCGCCCGCCTCGCGAGACAATCGTGCGGCCTCTTCAAGTGAAACGATGCCCATTACCGGATTGGCCGGCGTTTCAATAAACACCATTTTGGTTTTTTCGGTAAATGCGCTTTTCAGTGATTCGAGGTCAGGAACAAACACCGGCTTAATGCCATAGCGCGGCAGCAGATTACGGATAACGCCCTCCGTACCGCCGTATAGCGCGCCAATATGAATAATTTCGTCACCGGTTTTTAGCAGCGCAAACAGCGTCGCACTGACCGCTGCCATGCCGCTGGCGCAGGCCAACGCCGACTCGGCGTCTTCCAGTACCGCCATGCGCTCTTCGAAGGCAGTAACGGTTGGATTACCAAAACGGCTGTACATATAGCCGGGGTCTTCACCACTGAATCGTCGGGCGCCGCTGTCGAAGTCTCCATAAGAGAAAGAGGAGGTGGCGACGATCGGGGTCGAAATCGCCCCGCTTTGCGCATCTGGATGCTGCCCGCCGTGAACGGCTAACGTACGCATGCCGAGTGACGAATGATTACCTGACTTTTTCATATAACAGTCCTGAGTATTGGATCCAATGAAGCTTATTTAATGGTAGCAGGATGCCAAGTTATCAATAAGTAACGTAGTTCTTATATGCGATATGAATATCACCAATCGGTATAGTCTCGAAGTGGATAGAAATATGTACGCCTATTTTTTGTCTAACATGAGGGGATAAGAAGCAAAAAAACCGGCCCGAGCGAGGTGCCAGAACCGGTTTTTTCAGTACACGACAGGATTATTGCAGAACTGAAATATCCGCCACCTGTAAGAACAGCTCGCGCAGTTTGCTTAACAGCGTCAGGCGGTTGATACGCACCGCTTCGTCTTCTGCCATCACCATCACGCCGTCAAAGAAGGCGTCAACCGGTTCACGCAGCGAGGCCAGCTCAACCAACGCCTCTTGATACTGACCGGCAGCAAACAGCGGCTCCAGTTTGTCACGCAGCACCACCAGGTGGGTGGCCAGTTTCACTTCAGCCGACTCTTTCAATACTGAGGCATGCACGTGGTCGTACAGGGCTTCGGTCGATTTTGCCAGAATGTT
This sequence comes from Rouxiella sp. S1S-2, assembly GCF_009208105.1. Lineage (NCBI taxonomy): Bacteria > Pseudomonadati > Pseudomonadota > Gammaproteobacteria > Enterobacterales > Yersiniaceae > Rouxiella > Rouxiella sp. S1S-2. The sequence continues at coordinate 310,249 of NZ_WFKL01000001.1, read as the reverse complement.
GGACACGCGTTTGTTGGCCGCAGCCAGCGTTGCGGCTTCATCCAGCGTACGGAAGTAGCTCACCGCCTTCACGCGCGCATCAAAGTCGGCCGGTTTGGTCGGACGACGCGCCAGCACCGCTTGAATAGTATCAACGGCGTGACCTTCTTCCTGATACCAGGCGCGGAAACGACCGAGCATGAAATCAACCACGTCATCGACCACTTTCTCGTTGGTCAGCTTGTCGCCGTACAAACGCACCGCTTCTTCGGTCAACGTTTGCAGGTCCAGCGGCAGGTTTTTCTCAACGATAATACGCAGTACGCCCAGCGCAGCACGACGCAGTGCAAACGGGTCTTTGTCACCTTTTGGATGTTGTCCGATACCAAAAATACCGGCCAGCGTGTCCATTTTGTCGGCGATTGCCAGCGCACAGGCCACCAGCGAGTCAGGCAACTTGTCACCGGCAAAGCGCGGCTGATACTGCTCGTTCAGCGCAACGGCCACTTCTTCGGCTTCGCCGTCGTGACGCGCATAGTGCATCCCCATCACGCCCTGCGTGTCGGTGAATTCGAACACCATGTTGGTCATCAGGTCGCATTTGGACAGCAAACCAGCGCGCTGAGCATTATCAACGTTGGCACCGATTTTATCGGCAATCCAAGCAGACAGCGCCTGAATGCGGTCAGTTTTATCGCGCAGCGTACCGAGTTGTTTCTGGAACAATACGGTTTCGAGACGCGGCAGGTTGTCCTCAAGACGCTTCTTGCGGTCGGAATTGAAGAAGAACTCGGCATCGGCCAGACGCGGACGAACCACCTTCTCGTTACCAGAGATAATCTGCTGCGGGTCTTTTGATTCGATGTTGGCCACAAAAATGAAGTTTGGCAGCAGATTGCCCGCGGTGTCATACACCGGGAAATACTTCTGGTCGCCTTTCATGGTGTAAACCAGCGCTTCCGCCGGAACAGCCAAGAATTTCTCTTCAAATTTAGCCGTCAGCACCACCGGCCACTCAACCAGCGAGGTCACCTCTTCCAGCAGGCTTTCGCTCAGGTCGGCAACGCCACCGATTTCAGCGGCCGCTTTCTCTGCGCCCTGCTTGATAACAGCTTTACGCTGTTCGTAATCGGCGATCACTTTGCCGCGCTCTAACAGAATCTGTGGATACTGGTCGGCGTTATCGATAGTGAATTCCGGCTCGCCCATAAAGCGGTGACCGCGAACGGTGCGCGCCGAGTCAATGCCCAAAATGGTGCCAGGGATCAGTTCGTCGCCCAGCAGCAGGGTCACGGTATGTACCGGACGCACAAACTGCACGTCGGAATCGCCCCAACGCATCAGTTTTGGAATAGGCAATTTTTGCAGGGAGGTGGCAATCATCGCCGGCAGCAGCGCCTGAGCGCTTTCGCCTTTGACGTGGGCGCGATACACCAGCCACTCGCCTTTATCACCCACCAGACGCTCGGCCTGACTGACGGTGATACCACAGCCGCGTGCCCAACCTTCTGCGGCTTTGGTCGCCTTGCCTTCGGCGTCAAACGCCTGGGCAATCGCCGGACCGCGTTTTTCAACTTCGCGATCGGCCTGCGCCGCGCTCAGATTGGCAATTTTCACCGCCAGACGACGCGGAGCTGCAAACCACTGCACGTCGCCGTGCGACAGATTGGCCGCATCAAGCTCGGCGGTCAGGTTGGCTGCGAAAGACTCGGCAAGATTACGCAGCGCCTTGGGTGGCAGCTCTTCCGTGCCGATTTCCACCAGAAATGTTTTTTCAGTCATCACTGTTTCTCACTTCTCGTTCTTTTTGCACATCGGGAAGCCCAGCGCTTCACGGGAAGCATAATAGGCTTCGGCCACCAGCTTGGTCAGGGTACGGATGCGCAGAATGTAGCGCTGACGCTCGGTCACGGAGATGGCCTTGCGCGCGTCCAGCAGATTGAAGCAGTGGGCCGCCTTCAGAATGCGTTCATAAGCAGGCAGCGCCAGCGGTTTTTCGAGCGCCAGCAGTTTCTGTGCTTCTTTCTCGTGCTGCTCAAAGCTGTGGAACAGGAATTCGACGTCGGCGTGTTCGAAGTTATAAGTCGATTGCTCAACTTCGTTTTGATGGAACACGTCGCCGTAAGTGGTTTTGCCGAGTGGGCCATTGCTCCACACCAGGTCATACACGCTGTCTACGCCCTGAATGTACATCGCCAGACGCTCGAGGCCATAGGTGATTTCGCCGGTAACCGGTTTGCACTCAAGGCCGCCAACCTGTTGAAAATAGGTAAACTGCGTCACTTCCATTCCGTTCAGCCACACTTCCCAGCCCAGACCCCAGGCACCCAGCGTCGGGTTTTCCCAGTTATCTTCAACGAAACGGATGTCATGAATGGTCGGATCGAGACCGAGCACTTTCAGCGAGCCGAGGTACAGCTCCTGAATATTGTCCGGTGAAGGTTTGATCATTACCTGGAACTGGTAATAGTGCTGCAGGCGGTTAGGGTTTTCACCGTAACGGCCGTCGGTAGGACGACGTGAAGGCTGGACGTAGGCGGCAGCAAAAGGCTCTGGGCCCAGCGCGCGCAGGCTGGTCATCGGGTGGGACGTTCCCGCGCCGACTTCCATATCCAATGGCTGCACGATAGTACAGCCCTGTTGTGCCCAGTAATCCTGAAGCGTCAGGATCAGGCCCTGAAAGGTCTTAGTATCAAACTTTTGCATGTTGGTTTCGCACGCGAGACAAGTGAGTTTATACCCCAAATAATTCGAGTTGCGCGAAGGCGACAAGTACGTGAATCCCCGAGAGCTTAGTTAACTCAGTGACTGGGGTGAGCGAGCACAGTCAACGCATCTGCAACTTGTAGTATGACGGGTATTAAAGAGTCGGACAGTATACCCGCTGAACGGAAGATAATCAGCTATCACTTCTGATATATGCATTTTGAAAAACAGCGAATGCCACATCGCGGCGCACATCCGGCGCGCAATTGCCTGCCCATGGCGCATCCGGGACATTCAAACGCCCCCGCAGAGGGTGATTTTCGGCTACCGGCCTGACTGGCATCAAGATTGCTAGCATCCTTATGACTTGAAGGCTAAGGAGGCTCGCATATGTCAACCACACCATCCCAAAGTACTTATCGTTATCGAATTTTCGCGATGATTTTTTTCATTGCCCTCATTAACTATATCGATCGCGGCGCGCTCTCCTTTGCGGCCAATGATATTTCAGCAGAATTTCACTTCAGCAAGCTGCAGCTAGGTGCCGTGCTGGGCTATTTTGGCTTTGGTTATTTGTTTGGGTCACTGTGCGGTGGGTTTCTGGCCGACAGAATTGGCACCAAAAAAGTCTGGCTGATGGCGGGCGTGCTGTGGTCATTGCTGGAAATTGCCACCGCCTGGGCGGGCCAACTCGGCGTGGCGATGTTCAGCGGTTCTGCCATTATGGGTTTTGCGGTACTGCGCATCACCTTCGGTTTCGCCGAAGGTCCAGCCTATGCCTTGATGAATAAAACGATTGCTCACTGGGCACCGCGCAAAGAGCGCGGTTTCTCACTGGGCATTGGCCTGCTCAGCACTCAGGTTGGCGCACTGCTGACGGCTCCACTGGCAGTGGGTTTACTGCTACTGACCCACGACTGGCGCACGATGTTTATGGTGCTTGGCGTATTTTCACTGCTAGCGATCCTTATATTTGCCCGCTCGTTTACCGACACGCCTGCGCAGCATCCTAAAGTCAGCCGGGCCGAACTTGAAAAAATCAACGCTGATGCGCAGAGCGACGACAATGGGCCGCCTCAGCCTTGGTGGGCCTTTTTCACTCACCGCACGCTGGTGCTGAATGCGCTGGGCTACTTCTCTTTCCTGTATGTCACCTTTGTGTTGGTGACCTGGAGCCCAAAATATCTGCAAGACACCTTCCACTATGATCTGCATTCGCTGTGGTATGTGGCAATGATACCCTGGACCGGCGCCTGCATTACCGTGCTGCTTGGCGGAAAAATTGCCGACAACCTGCTGCGTAAAACCGGTAATCTCAGGATAGCGCGCAACGTTTTTGCGGCGGTAACCCTGCTGCTGACCGCCACCTGTTTCGTGTTTATCCCCTATGCGCATTCGCCGTTTGAAATCATTCTGCTGATGACCTTGGGTAACGCACTGAATGCGTTGGTAAATAACGTTTACTGGTCGGTGGTTATCGACGTGTCGCCGAAAGCGTCGGTGGGCACCTACAGCGGCATGACACTGGCCATTGCTAACGTGGCCTCAATTTTGGCCCCCACGCTGAGCGGTTATCTGGCGCAGTATCACGGCTATGGCGCAATGTTTACCGCCACGGCGGCGGTTTCGTTTTGCAGCATGCTGTGCATGACGCTGCTGCAGCCTGAAAAACGCATGAAACTGAACCCTGTGCCGCAGGTTAATCAGGTAGCGCTTGCAGAGAAATAGCAGAAAGACCAAGATTGCGGAGACAATTTTTCCGCAATCTTGGGGCTATACGATGACGCGCTGCAGCTGGGTTTCCAACGATCCGCTTTATATTGAGTACCACGACAAAGAGTGGGGCGTGCCAGTAAAAGACCCGCGCGAACTGTTTGAAATGCTGTGTCTTGAGGGCCAGCAGGCGGGGCTTTCCTGGATTACGGTGTTAAAAAAACGCGAAAACTATCGCCGCTGTTTTCATCAGTTTGTGCCTGAACGCATTGCTGAAATGACCTCGGAAGACGTCGATGCACTGGTGCTTGAAAGCGGAATTATCCGCCATCGTGGCAAAATAGAAGCAATTATCACCAATGCCAAAGTGTGGCTGGCTATGGAGGCAGCCGGGGAAGACTTCTCGGCCTTCATCTGGCAGTTCGTCAACCATCAACCGGTCATCAATAATCCGCAGGGTCCCGGCGATATTCTGGCCAAAAACGAGGTCTCTGACGCCATGTCCAAAGCATTGAAAAAGCGCGGTTTCAAGTTTATCGGGTCGACCATCTGCTATGCGTTTATGCAGGCCAGCGGCCTGGTGAACGATCATCAAACATACTGCTTATGCCACCCCCAACAGCAGCCTGCGTAATACGTCCTTCGGCGCGTGCCGATCTGGATGAAATAATGCTGCTCTGGTTGCGCAGTACACTGGCGGCACATCCGTTTATCGACGAGTCCTACTGGTATGAAAGTGCTGCCATGGTCAGGGAAAGTTTTTTGCCGCAGGCGAAAACGTGGGTGGCCTGTGGACTGGAACACGGCGAGATTATCGGCTTTATCAGCGTGCTTAATCAGCAATTTATCGGCGCACTTTTTGTCATTGAGCAGGTCTATGGCACAGGCATTGCGCAGCGTTTGATGGCCGAGGCGAAGAGTCATTATTCTCCTCTTCTGCTTGAGGTTTATCAGCAAAATCAGCGCGCTGTGGCATTTTACCGCAGGGAGGGGTTTGGGGTGATTGCCGACACTCATCACCCTGGCACCGGCTTGGCAACCTGGGTAATGAGCTGGAAAAGCGCCACGCAGGCCGATTAAACTACCGTGCCGTTTAGCCGATTACGTGGCTAAATCAGCCACGTCCAAAGATAGCAATTACCGCATCGAGATGCTCTTTCATGGCCTTTTTAGCGCCGCGGGCGTCGCGTGCCTCAATGGCGTTGAGGATGGCCAAATGTTCGACCTCCGAGCGGTGAGGCATGTCCTGCGTTGTGTAATGCAACTGCAGGCTGCGAAACATCGTGCCGTAGCGGTGCCCCAACAGGTGAGCGATGATAAACGCATAGGTTGGATTGCTGCTGGCCTCGGCGATGCGAATATGAAACAGCCTGTCGCCCGGATGGGTAGCTGAACCTTGCCGATTATCGCGACAGTTCTGCTCATAAGCCTGCCTGATCGCCGCAAGTTGCTCATCTGACGCATGGCGCGCGGCCAGTGCAGCGGTCTCGGGTTCGATTAAACGTCGGGTTTGTAGCAGTGAAAAAGGCGGAAGCTCGGCGGTGAAATCTAGCTCGATATTGAGTTCGTCATCGACATCGGCCCATTGATTACGACCTGCCAACGCCATCACCGGCTCCTGGGACGGCGGCACACTCCGCGCCAGCGAATCACAGACAATGACGCCATTCCCCACCTTCACATCGACCAGTCCAATCACTTCCAGAGCAATCAACGCCTCGCGCACTGAAGCTCGACTCACTTGCAACTGGCTGGCCAGTTCCCGTTCCGACGGCAGGCGGCTTCCGGGTGGAAATTCTTTATTATCAATTAACGTTTTCAGTTGATCGGCTATCTGCCTATAAATTCTAGGATTTTCGAGCTTTTTAATCGGCATAGGTCACCTGAGGTCATTTTTGATTAAGCGATTCAGCTACGGTTTTTTAGAAAATTTTGTTGCCGATTTGTTTTTAATGTGTGAAATCTAATCAAATGAAAAGGCGTTTTAAGCTGAAATCTTTTAAATATCTTATCAAAAGAATCCTGCTTAACGCGCTTTTTTTTCTCCTTAATGGCCTGACCATTAGACCTTTATGAGAAAAAAAAACGAGAGCCCCCCCGCTAAAAAACGTTAAAAACAGGAGTTATGATGGACCTGACAGGCAAAAAAGTGCTGATAACCGCCGCCGGACAGGGGATTGGCCTCAACACCGCCACCCTTTTTGCACAACAAGGCGCAGACGTCATTGCGACGGACATCAACATAGATTCGCTTAAAGACATTCCAGGCATTCGCGCCTATCGGCTCGATGTGACCGACGCGCAGGCGATTCAAGATGCCGCCGTCGAAATCGGCCCGCTGGATGTACTGTTTAACTGCGCCGGGGTGGTTCACAGCGGCGATATTTTGAGCTGCAGCGAGCAGGAGTGGCAGTTTGCGCTGGACCTCAACGTCACGGCGATGTTTCACACTATCCGTGCTTTTCTTCCCGCCATGCTGGCACGCAGCAGCGGCTCAATCATCAACATGTCTTCGGTCGCCTCCAGCATAAAAGGCGTGCCTAACCGCTTAGCCTACAGCGCCTCAAAAGCGGCGGTGATTGGTCTCACCCGTTCAGTTGCGGCCGATTATGTCACCTGCGGCATTCGCTGTAATGCCATCTGTCCGGGAACGGTCGAGTCACCTTCCCTGCACCAGCGCATTGCCGCACAGGCCAAAGCCGAAGGCCGCAGCGAAACCGAGGTTTATCAGGCCTTTGTGGCTCGACAGCCGATTGGCCGCATCGGTAAAACCAGTGAAATCGCGCAACTGGCGCTTTATCTGGCCTCCGACGCCAGCTCCTACACCACCGGCACCGTGCAGATCATTGACGGCGGCTGGAGCAATTAATTTTAGCTAATTGAATGGCTTAAACTTATAAGGATCGCGATATGAAGTTGTTACGTTACGGCCCACCCGGCAAAGAACGTCCGGCATTGCTGGATGACCAGGGAAAAATGCGCGACCTCTCGGCGCACGTAGAGGATATCAGCGGTGAGTTTTTGCTGCCCGCCACGTTGAACAAGCTTCGCCAGCTCGACGTTCACAGCCTGCCGCGGGTTGAGGGGCATCCGCGTATCGGTGCCTGTGTCGGCAAGGTTGGAAAATTTATCTGCATCGGTCTGAACTATGCCGATCATGCCGCTGAAACCGGCGCTGAAATCCCCAAGGAACCGGTGATTTTTAATAAGTGGACCAGCGCAATTGTAGGCCCAAATGACGACGTCGAAATTCCGCGTGATTCGTTAAAAACCGACTGGGAGGTCGAGCTGGGCGTGGTCATTGGCACCGGCGGACGCTACATCAGTGAAGAAGATGCCCTGTCACACGTGGCCGGTTACTGCGTGATAAACGACGTATCCGAGCGCGAGTTTCAAATCGAGCGTGGTGGCACCTGGGACAAAGGTAAAGGCCACGACACCTTCGGACCCACCGGCCCGTGGCTGGTGACCGCCGACGAGATTGCTGATCCGCATCACCTGAGCATGTGGCTGGAGGTGGACGGCAAACGCTATCAGAACGGCAACACCGACACAATGGTGTTCAAAGTTCCGCAAATTATCAGCTATTTAAGCCGTTTTATGAGCCTGCAGGCCGGCGATATTATTTCTACTGGTACACCTCCAGGCGTAGGAATGGGTCAAAAACCGCCGGTTTATCTGCGCGCCGGACAAGAGATACGTCTGGGGATAGAAGGCCTCGGCGAACAGCGCCAAAAAACGGTACAGGCCTGATTTGCATGAACGATAGCGATATTTCCCCCTCAGTAATGGAGTCGTAGCCCATGACAACAATCACCGCACTGCGCGTTGAAGACATTCGGTTTCCCACCTCACTGGCGCTCGATGGCTCGGATGCCATGAATCCGGACCCTGATTATTCAGCGGCCTATGTGATTTTAGATACCGATAACCCGGCACTCAGCGGGCACGGGCTGACCTTCACGATTGGCCGCGGCAACGAGATTTGCTGCGCCGCGATTTCCGCTCTCGAACACTTGGTGGTCGGGCGGGATTTGGCCGCTATCACCGCCGACATGGGGCAGTTCTGGCGTAATTTTACCGGCGACAGCCAACTGCGCTGGATTGGCCCGGATAAGGGTGCCATGCATCTGGCAACCGGCGCGGTCGTCAACGCGGTATGGGATCTGTGGAGTAAATCGGTGGGCAAACCCCTGTGGCGGCTGGTTGCCGAGATGTCGCCCGAGGAGCTGGTGCGCTGCGTCGATTTCCGCTACATCACCGACTGTATTACCCCAGAGGAGGCGCTGACCCTATTGCAGCAGCGCAGTGATAACAAGGCACAGCGCCTTGAGAAACTGCTGGCGCAGGGGTATCCGTGCTACACCACTTCTGCCGGTTGGCTGGGTTATTCCGACGAGAAACTGCGCCGCCTGTGTCAGGAAGCCGTCGACGCCGGATTTGATTATCTCAAACTCAAGGTGGGTCGCGATCTAGAGGACGATATACGTCGGGTGCGCATTGCCCGCGAAGTGATTGGCCCTGAACGTAAATTGATGATCGATGCGAATCAGGTATGGGAAACCAACGACGCCATTCCATGGGTCAACGCGCTGGCCTTTGCCAAACCGTGGTTTATCGAAGAGCCCACCAGCCCTGACGATATTGAAGGGCATCGCCGTATTCGTCAGGCAGTAGCCCCCATTAAAGTCGCCACCGGTGAAATGTGCCAAAACCGCATCATGTTTAAGCAGTTCATTATGCGCGAGGCCATTGACGTGGTGCAAATTGATGCTTGCCGTATGGGCGGAGTCAACGAGGTACTGGCGGTGATGCTGATGGCGGCGAAATACAATCTGCCGGTTTGTCCGCACGCGGGCGGCGTGGGTCTGTGCGAATACGTGCAGCATCTGTCGATGATCGATTATCTGTGCATTGCCGGAACTCACGAAGGCAGAGTCATTGAGTACGTTGACCACCTGCACGAACATTTTGTGCACCCTTGCGACATCAAAGGCGCGGCCTACATGCCCCCGCAGGCTCCCGGTTTCTCGATTGAAATGCATCAATCTTCAATCGAACAGTATCGCCACCGTGCCTGAACGCCAACGATAAGGAGAGGGTTTGATGAGCGTTTCTGCTGTCCCTAAAATCGATGCCCACCAGCATTTCTGGCGCTACAGTCCGGACAACTACCGCTGGATAAATGACCAGATGGCCGTGCTTAAGCAGGATTTATTGCCCGCAAATCTTGCGCCTCAGCTTGCCGTTCAAGGCATACAAGGGTCGGTGTTGGTTCAGGCCTGTTCACGTTTTGACGAAACGCGCTGGCTGCTCAATCTGGCGGAGGAAAACGATTTTGTAAAAGCGGTGGTGGGCTGGGTCGATATCGCCGGTTCAGCGCTGGTAAGCCAACTGGCGCTGTTGCAGCAGCAACCGCTGCTGCGCGGCGTGCGTCATCAGGTGCAGGACGAAGCCTCACCCACCGACTGGCTGGATAATTCGGCGGTGAATCGCGGTGTCGAACAGGTGCAACGGCAGGGTTATGTCTATGAAATGTTGGTTAATCATCAACACCTGGACGCGCTGGTCACTTTTGCGGGTCGCCACGACCGGCATCATCTGGTGCTCGACCACTTTGGGAAACCTAACCTTAATCAAAGCGTTGCGCACTGGGTGAAACGGGTTAAACCGCTGGCGGCAATGCCACACGTCAGTTGCAAACTTTCGGGACTATTGACCGAGCCGAGGCCCCGAGGCTTTGCGCCCAATGATCTGCTGCCGTGGTTTGATGCAGCACTCGCACTTTTTGGCAGTCAGCGCCTGATGTTCGGATCCGACTGGCCGGTGTGTTTGCTGGCCGGTGATTATGGCGACGGCAAGTCTCTGTGCCTGCAGGCAACGGCGGCGCTCAGCCCCACGGAACGAGACGCCATCTTCGGCGGCAACGCCTGCAAAATTTATGCATTACATTCAGATTTAACGGGAGTCAGTCATGAATCTGCATCTTGATAAAAAAGTGGTGCTGGTCACCGGAGGTGGCTCCGGGATCGGCGCGGCCATTTCCCTGACGCTGGCAGAAGAAGGCGCTGTGCCGATTATCATCAGCAACAGTGAACCACCGGCGGCGCTGCTCGATAAACTGCGTCAGTTTCAGCCACAGGCAGAATTTATTATTACCGAGTTGCGCGACGAAGCAAGCTGCGCCGCTGCGGTGAAACAGGTGTTGGCACACCACGGCAGAATCGATGGCCTGGTCAACAATGCCGGTGCCAACGACGGCGTGGGCCTTGAGGCGGGGCGCGAGGCCTTTGTGCGATCGCTGGAGCAAAATCTGATCCACTACTACTTGATGGCCCATCTGTGCCTCGGTGCTCTGCGCGCCTCTGAGGGCGCCATCGTTAATATCAGTTCAAAAACCGCACTAACCGGACAAGGTAACACCAGCGGCTACGCCTCGGCCAAGGGCGGTATTCTGGCGCTAACTCGCGAATGGGCGGCCTCATTGCTCAAAGACAACATTCGCGTAAACGCTGTTATTCCGGCTGAAGTCATGACGCCGCTGTATGAAAGCTGGATAAAAAGCTTCGATCAGCCGGAGAAAAAGCTGCAGCAAATAACCTCGCACATTCCGCTGGGTCAGCGCATGACCACGCCGCAGGAAATCGCCAATACGGTGGTGTTTTTACTCTCCTCACGCGCTTCGCATACCACCGGCCAATGGCTTTCGGTCGACGGCGGCTATACCCACCTCGACAGGGCGCTAACGTGAGTGCCTCTCACGGTGAAACTCGCCGTTATTGTCAGGCGCTGGACCTGGTTGATGACCCGCAGCTCATCGCCGAATACCAGCAGTATCACCGGCATATCTGGCCGGAGATTGCCCAACATCTGCGCCAGCACGGTATTCAAAACATGGAGATCTACCGGCTGGGTACACGACTTTTCATGATTATGGAAACCTGTGCGTCCTTCGACAGCGCAATATTTTCACGCCGCAGCCTGGAAAATCCCAAAGTCTGCGAGTGGGAAGCACTGATGTGGAAATATCAGCGCGCCACGCCGTGGACGCCGAACGGAGAAAAATGGGTGGCGATGGAGCGCCTGTTCTCCCTGCAGGAGCAAACGAGGTCGTAGCAGCAGCGTCAAAACGTCTTTACCGAAACCTACATGAACATTGGTATTCAAGCTATCTGACATAAAAAACCAGCCGTAACGGGCTGAATCATTGAATTAATGCCCGCGCTTAACCAGACGCGGGCACCAGATACTGAGGAAAGCACCATGCTCGCCAACAAAACCGAAACTCGGCCCTACAACGGTGAAAAGCCAAAAACTAATTTCCGCGTGGCCTTTACTCTCGTCACCACGCTGTTTTTCCTGTGGGGATTATCCTATGGGTTGCTGGACGTATTAAATAAGCACTTTCAAGAAGTGTTACACGTTAACAAAGCGCAGTCTGGCCTGCTGCAGGCCGCATATTTCGGCGCCTATTTTATTATCGCCCTGCCCGCAGGATTCTTTATGGACCGCTATGGCTATAAGGCGGGTATTTTAGTCGGGCTTTGCCTCTACGCACTCGGCGCCCTGCTGTTTGTACCGGCGGCGGCGGCCAGCAGCTTCACGATGTTCCTGTTCGCATTATTCGTGATTGCCCTAGGGCTTGGTTGCCTCGAAACTGCGGCCAACCCTTATGCCACGGTGCTGGGCGAGCCTTCGGGCGCAGAGAGAAGACTTAACCTTTCGCAATCTTTCAACGGATTAGGGCAGTTTATCGGCCCAATTATTGGCGGCTCGCTGTTTTTTTCCGCACAACAGGGCGCGGCACAAGACGGGTTAGCCTCGGTTAAAATCACTTATGTGGCCATTGCAGTTCTGGTACTGCTAATAGCCCTGCTTTTTGGTCGCACTCGCCTGCCAGATATTCGCGAGCAGGAGTCGGCGCAGAGTCAGGCGCTTGAAAAAGGCCTGTGGCAGCACAAACATTTCACCGGCGGGGTGATCGCGCAATTTTTCTACGTAGCGGCACAGGTTGGCGTCGGTGCATTCTTTATAAATTACACCACTGAACACTGGCACACGTTATCGAACCAAAACGCCTCTTATCTGCTCTCGATTGGTTTGATAAGTTTCATGGTCGGCCGCTTCTTTAGCACGTGGCTAATGAGTTATGTTAAACCGGCCAAGCTGTTGATTATCTATTCGGCGATAAATATCGTGCTGTGCGGCATTGTCGTCGTCGGCATCGACAATATCTCCGTTATTGCCTTGTTGGCCGTGTTCTTCTTTATGTCGATTATGTTCCCGACCATTTTTGCCATGGGCGTGAAAAACATGGGTTCGCAGACCAAACGCGCCAGCTCGCTAATGATCATGGCCATTGTGGGCGGGGCCATCATGCCTTACCTGATGGGTGCCATTGCCGACCATTACTCAACCGCCTTCTCGTATTCCTTACCGCTCATCTGTTTTGCCGTGGTACTGGTTTACGGGATACGTCAGCGGGCACAATAGCGCTCAATTTGCGACATAAACCGGCTCAGGATCCCGTGGGCCGGTAAATCTGTGTAAACACTCCCCTTATCTCACCCTATAAGCAGACTTATCTGAGTGCTAAGTTAGCGGCTTTCTCGCATAAAGAGTGCAGCAATCGCACCATGAAGAAATAACCCCAAGGGAAGAATAAAAATGAATAAACGTATTCTCGTTATTGCCAGTACGCTGTGTCTTACGCTTGGCCTGTCTGCCTGTACGACCAACCCTTACACCGGGGAATCTGAAGCAGGGAAATCAGGGATCGGCGCAGGCATTGGTGCTGCTCTGGGCGCGGGCGTGGGCATGCTTTCTTCGTCAAAACATGACCGTGGCAAAGGCGCATTAATTGGCGCGGCAGCGGGCGCAGCACTCGGCGGTGGCGCAGGCTATTATATGGACGTGCAGGAAGCGAAGCTGCGCGACAAAATGAAGGGCACCGGCGTTAGCGTAACCCGCCAGGGTGACAATATTGTGCTAAACATGCCAAACAACGTGACCTTCGATAGCAGTAGCAGCACGCTGAAACCGGCAGGCGCCAATACCTTGACCGGCGTGGCGATGGTGTTGAAAGAGTATCCGAAAACTGCCGTTAATATCGTCGGTTATACCGACAGCACCGGTGGCCAGGCGCTGAATATGAGACTGTCACAGCAGCGTGCTGACGGCGTAGGCAGTGCGTTGATTACCCAAGGCGTGGCGGGCAGTCGCGTACACACTTCGGGCGCAGGTCCGGCCAACCCTATCGCCTCCAACGCTACGGCAGAAGGCAAGGCGCAGAACCGTCGTGTAGAAATTACGCTCAGTCCGTTGCAGTAATATTTTCTCTAAAAAACCGGCAAGCCATTGCCGGTTTCATTCCCTCGTTAAAATCCACACTGCCCTGCATCCCCGCTCTGTGCTAGTCTCGAATATCCAGAAATAACCTATTTCTCTATTATCGCAACAGGTTAACTGGCGACCATCACAGGAGAGTAAACGTGAGCAGGGCTAAGACATCGCAGACACCCGCCCCTCGAGCAACCATCAGGGACGTAGCCAGCGCCGCCAAAACCGGAAAAACCAGCGTTTCGCGTTATTTAAACGGGGAACAGCATCTGCTTTCCGACGCGTTGAAAGAACGCATAGAGCGGGCGATAGCTCTGTTGGACTATCAGCCCAGCCAGATGGCCCGCAGTCTAAAAAGTGGCGAAACGCGCCTTATTGGGCTAATCATCGCCGATATCACTAATCCCTACTCGGTAGAAGTGATGCGCGGCGTTGAAGCGGCTTGCCGTCAACAGGGGTTGACGCTGCTGGTCTGCAACACCAATAACGAGATCAATCAGGAAAAACACTACCTGCAATTGCTGAGCAGTTATCGCGTAGACGGCATCGTGGTCAACGCCGTAGGCATGCGCGAGGATGCTATTTCATCCCTGCAACAGTCACAGCTGCCGATGGTGCTGATTGACCGTAAAGTGGCCAATTTTTCCTGTGATGTCATTGGCTTGAACAATGCCGAAGCGACCACCGAGGTCACGCAACATTTGCTGAAGCAGGGATTTGAGGCGATTTTATTTTTAAGTGAACCGGTGACCATTAATACCCGTCTCGATAGGCTGCATACTTTCCTCAAACAGATGCAAAAAGAGCCGCAAAAGTTTGCCGAACAGGGTGAAGTCGAGTTGAGTAACAGTCAGGGGCTTGAAAAAATGCTGCACGACTTCGCGGCCCGTTATCCTGATAAACGCCGCGCGGTTATTTCAGTCAATGGCGCGCTGACGCTGGTGATCGCCCGTGTGATGCGCAAAATCGGCATGGTGTGGGGAAAAGACATTGGCCTGCTCGGCTTCGACGACCTCGAATGGGCCGAGCTGGCGGGCGTCGGTATTACTACACTCAAGCAACCCACCTATGAAATGGGCTACGCGGCCCTCAATCAGTTAGTCAAACGTATTCAGGGCAATGATGAGCCCATTCGTGAACATGCGTTTTCCGGTGAGCTGATCGTTCGAGGTTCCACCCACCCCCTTTAATCCCTCCTCATTGTAATACGCCGAAACCGTGACTTTGATCTCGTTCTTCAAGGACGAGATTATGTTTTCCTGTTAGCGAACTTTCTATTGGTACCGGTTCCAGTTAATGTGATGTTAACAGCTTCTTCGCCTTCGGTGAAAATTGGCCTACCTTTAACTGTTAAGTTAACCGCGCTATCAAGTTTTCTTTCAAGTCTAAAAAACAACCACGCTTTTGAGGATTATTGGCATGCAGACACCAGAGAATTTGGCAAAAGTAGTTATTGTTACAGCAGCTTATGGTTATCAGACAGTAAAGGATCTCGGCGGTCAGGCTGAGCTACTTAAGCATATTGCCGAGTCCGGCGCCGACGGCGTAGAGATCCGCCGCGAGCTGTTCGAGGAGGGTGAAATCAATCATCTGGATACTCTGGCAGAAAAAATACGCCAGCACGGGCTGATTGCATTTTATTCCGTTCCTGAATCTTTGTTCCTGCCGGGTGGCGAAGTCAACCCATCACTGGCGGACTTTTTGAGTGAAGCCGAAACCCTGGGCGCGCAGAAATTGAAAATCGCTCTCGGTAACTTCAAGCCGGGGCTGGATCTCACCGCGCTTAAGGTGCTGGTTAAACAGCGCCGCGTTGAAGTGGTGGTCGAGAACGATCAGACGCCAGACGGCGGTATTCTTCATCCGATGAATGCCTTCTTCTATGCCGCCGAATCGCTACACCTTCCGGTTGCGATGACCTTTGACATGGCCAACTGGCTTTGGGTGGGTCAGGATACACTGGAAGCTGCGAAAACATTGAGCGAACACGTCAGCTATGTGCATGTTAAAGCCGCGCAGGAACGTAACGGCAAGCTTCACGCTGTCGCGCTTGATGACAGCGATGGGACTTGGAAACCGGTTCTGGCGGCATTGCCACGCTCGGCGCCGCGCGGTATCGAGTTCCCACTGGAAGGCGATGACCTCACCGCCGTGACGCGTTATTACGTTGATCTGTTACGTAAGGAAGCGGCTGAAGTCCAGTAAAAAAACAGGAGGCAAGATGAGTGCTATCACAATAATGTGCGGTCAAAAAACGCGAAATAGCAAAATATGCTCGGAAAAAGGGGTGATAAATGAGTAAGGTGAAATTAGCCGCCAGGCGTTGGTGGTTCATTATGCCCATTATTTTTATTTCCTACAGCCTGGCGTACGTTGACCGTTCTAACTTCAGCTTTGCCTCCGCTGCCGGAATTAACGATGATCTGGGCATCACCAAGGGCATGTCATCTCTGCTCGGTGCCCTGTTCTTTCTCGGTTATTTCTTCTTCCAAATTCCCGGAACTATTTATGCCGAGCGCCGCAGCGTTAAAAAGCTGGTGTTCTGGTGTTTGCTGCTTTGGGGCGGCTTTGCCTCCTTAACCGGTATGGTAAACAGCATCCCCCTCCTGGCGGTTATTCGCTTTATGCTGGGCATTGTTGAAGCCGCAGTGATGCCTGCTCTGCTGGTTTATATCAGCAACTGGTTTACCCAATCTGAACGTTCACGGGCCAATACCTTTTTAATTTTGGGTAATCCGGTCACGGTACTGTGGATGTCCGTGCTCTCCGGCTACCTCATTCACGCCTTCGGCTGGCGCGAGATGTTTATCTTTGAAGGCATTCCGGCGGTGATCTGGGCCGTTTTCTGGTGGTTCCTGGTGAAAGATAAGCCGGAACAGGTTAACTGGTTAAGCAAGGACGAGAAAAAAGCCTTAGCTGATGCACTGGCTAAAGAGCAGGAAAATATCAAGGCCGTTGCCAACTACGGGCAGGCGTTTCGCTCGCGTAATGTCATCCTGCTGTGTCTGCAGTATTTTACCTGGAGTATCGGTGTCTACGGTTTCGTTTTATGGTTACCCTCAATTCTGCGGGCCGGAAAATCAATGGGCATGGTCGAAGCCGGCTGGCTCTCCTCCGCACCTTATCTTGCCGCCACGATAGCCATGATTGTAGTCTCGTGGGCGTCCGACAAAATGCAAAATCGTAAGCTGTTCATCTGGCCTCTGCTGCTTATCAGTGCCATCGCATTTTTCGGATCCTGGGCTATCGGTCAGCATAATTTCTGGCTTTCGTACGGCTTGCTGGTGGTAGCCGGTGCGGCGATGTACGCGCCTTATGGGCCATTTTTCGCCATTATTCCTGAAATGTTACCCAAGAACGTTTCCGGGGGTGCAATGGCGTTGATCAACAGCCTTGGCGCTCTGGGCTCATTTTTTGGCTCCTGGTTTGTGGGTTATCTGAACGGCAGCACGGGGACGCCAGCGGCGTCATTCATTTTTATGGCCGTCTCTCTGCTGGCGTCCGTTGGCTTAACCCTGATGGTAAAACCGGAAAAAACGGCAACACCGCTTGAGGCTCATTGAAATAGTCTCTATTTTAATCAATGCGCCAGTGTGAATGAAAATTAGCCTTAATAAACAGTAAAAACAGCCTGACTAATTGAGTCTCTTACTAATCTTTAGCTTGATGGAGTATGTAATGAAGCCGTCTATTGTTCTCTACAAAAAAATTGCCGCCGACCTGCATCAGCGTCTTGAGCAACACTTCTCAGTCGTTGAATTCAATGGTATTAACGCCGAAAACCGTGTTCAGGTTTATGAAGCCCTGAAGCAGGCTGAAGGCCTGATTGGCTCCGGTGGACCTATCAATAAGGAGCTTATCGACAATGCGCCTCGCCTGCGTGGCGTTTCAACCGCCTCTGCCGGATTTGACAGCTTCGACGTGGCGGAATTAACCCGTCGCGGCATTCCGTTGTTCAATGCCCCTGCGGCACTCACCGACACCGTTGCAGACCTGGTTTTTGCATTGGTGCTGGCAACTTCACGCCGCGTGGTTGAACTCACCAACCGCACGAAAGCGGGTGAGTGGAACGGCAATGCCCCAACCGACTGGTTCGGCATCGACGTGCACCATAAAACCTTGGGTATTATCGGCATGGGTCGTATTGGTCTGGCCGTAGCACAGCGCGCAAATCTTGGCTTCGACATGCCGATTCTTTACAACGCACGCAGCCAGCATACCGAAGCAGAAGAACGCTTTGGTGCACGCAAGTGTGACCTGGACACATTGTTAGAACAGTCTGATTTCGTTGTAGTTATTCTGCCGCTCAGCGACCAGACTTTCCACATCATCGGTAAAGATCAGTTCGCCAAAATGAAGTCTACCGGTATTTTGATCAGCGCAGGGCGTGGTCCGGTTATCGACGAGCAGGCGCTGATTGAAGCATTGCAGAACGGCACCATCTACGGCGCAGGTCTGGACGTTTATGAGAAAGAGCCGATGCCAAAAGACTCTGGCCTGCTGAAGCTGGATAACGTCGTGACTCTGCCGCACATCGGTTCGGCAACGGCACAAACCCGTTATGACATGGATGCGTTGGCGGTAGAAAATATCATCACTGCACTGTCAAACGAAACCAACGAGTTCTGTGTCAATGGTAAAGACCTGAAGAAATCCTGATTTCTTTCTGATTGCCTCTGCAGATGTTGTTGTGCAGAGGCCGTATCAAGACGTGGCTCGGTTACGCTTCCCGGTTTTGCGCCACGCCACCTTCGCTTCCTTACGCCCCGCCCACTGCAAATTGTCTCTTAGTGTCTTCATCCGATTGCACTGCTTCGGCGCAGGCGTTAAGGTGGGCGTCACTTTTTGATAACACTAAAATCCTGCTATGACGTTTTCTGTTTTCGGCGAAAAATTTACCCGTTTTTCAGGCATAACCCGCCTGATGGGCGATATGAACGACGGACTGCGCACGCCTGGAGCGGTCATGCTCGGCGGCGGCAATCCGGCCCAAATCCCTGAAATGCAGGAATACTTTCAGGGGTTGCTCGGCGATATGCTGGCCGAAGGCAAACTCACCGAAGCACTGTGCAACTACGACGGCCCGCAGGGTAAAGACGTCTTGCGTCATGCGCTGGCCAAAATGCTCAGCGAAGAGCAGGGTTGGGAGCTTACTGCGGATAACATCGCGTTAACCAACGGCAGTCAGAGCGCCTTTTTCTACCTGTTTAACCTGTTTGCTGGCAGACGCAGCGACGGCTCATTAAGCAAAGTGCTGTTCCCGCTGGCGCCTGAATATCTGGGCTATGCCGACGCGGGCGTAGACGAAGAGCTGTTCGTCTCAGCCAAGCCGAATATCGAGCTGTTGCCAGAAGGTCAGTTTAAATATCACGTTGATTTTGATCATTTACACATTGGTAAAGATATCGGCCTGATCTGCGTGTCGCGCCCAACCAACCCGACCGGCAACGTATTAACCGACGACGAACTCATTCGTCTCGACGCGTTGGCACAGCAGCACAATATCCCCCTGCTTATTGATAATGCCTACGGCGTGCCGTTCCCGGGGATTGTGTTTACCGAGGCGACACCGCTGTGGAACCCGAATATTATTCTGTGCATGAGCCTGTCTAAGCTGGGCCTGCCAGGTTCGCGCTGCGGTATCGTGGTGGCCGACGAGAAAACCATTAAAGCCATCAGCAATATGAACGGGATAATCAGCCTGTCACCCGGTAGCGTAGGCCCGGCGATGGCCAATGAGATGATTGCCCGCGGCGATTTGCTGCGCCTTTCCGAAGAGGTGATTAAGCCGTTTTACTTGCAGCGCGTGCAGGAAACGCTCGCCACGCTGCGCCGTTACTTGCCTGAAGAGCGCTGCCTGATCCACAAGCCGGAAGGCGCAATTTTCCTTTGGCTGTGGTTCAAAGATTTGCCAATCACTACCGAAGTGCTGTATCAGCGTCTTAAAAAGCGCGGCGTGCTCATGGTGCCGGGCGACTACTTCTTCCCCGGGCTGGAGCATCCTTGGGTGCACACCCAGCAGTGTATGCGCATGAATTATGTGCCGGAAGCCAGCCAAATTGAGCGAGGCGTGGCTATTCTTGCCGAAGAGGTTGAGCGCGCCCATCAGGAACACCGCGGCGCCTGAGCCTGAACGTAAACAAACAAAAACCGGAAGCCCCTCTCGGCGCTTCCGGTTTTTTATGGCTCATTACGCCGGCTTAATTTTGTTTAGCAGCACATTACGCTGGATTACTTTCCAGCGCCGTTTTTGTGTCGACGCCGGTACCGATAGCAATACGCTGCGGCTGAAGTGCCTGAGGCACATTACGCACCAGACTTAAGTGCAGCAGCCCATTAACGAACTCGGCAGTCGAAACCTGCATGTGCTCCGCCAACGTGAAACTCAGCGTAAAGGCTTTACACACCAGCCCCTGATGTAAATATTCTACTTTCGTCTCGGCGACGGCGGGCGTTCCGCTTATCGTTAACCTCGGCCCTTCAACCTCAATATTCAAATCGCTTTGTTTGAATCCGGCGAGCGCGAGGGAGATGCGATAATGATTATCGTCTGATTTCTCAATATTATACGGCGGGAAACTTGGCTCTCCGCCCTGCAATGAACTGGCCAACTTATCAAAACCAATCCATTGACGCAGAAGTGGGGAAAGATCGTGATTACGCATATATTAACTCCTTCTATGAAGCGAGATGTTTACATTCTCTGTGCTGCCTTGGCGACAATGCCGCAGCTTAGCCCCCTGACGGCGAGCTCAGCAGAGTTTGGGTGTTAATCAATAGGTTTTTAATAAATCAAATAATATCAATGCGCCGAGGTTTTGATGATTCAGGCACAACGCGTTGCAAATCAATATAAAGTAAACCATTAGCCAGATTGGCCGATTTTATTTGAATATGTTCAGCCAGTTGGAATTTACGTTCAAAATTGCGCTCGGCAATACCCTGATATAAATAGGTCCGCTCGGTCGGTGAGTTGACACGTGCTCCCTTAACTAGCAGCAAATTATCCTGTGCCGTTATCTCTAATTCAGACTCGGCGAAACCCGCAACCGCAATAGCAATGCGATAGTGATTTTCATCAACCAGTTCAACGTTATATGGAGGATAACCGCCGCCCTGATTTTGGCCAGATTCAATCAAATTGAATAATCTGTCAAAACCAATCGCGGAGCGATACAGTGGGGAGAGATCGAAATTGCGCATTAAAACTGCCTCCTAAAAATAGTGTAGCGAGGGTGTAGACTGACCGTCCTTTAGGACCGGCCGATAACGCACAAATACCCTGACGGCGTATTTTTTTCCTGCGTCGTATGATAAAAATGGCGATGAAAAGTCACTTTTCAAGTTGCCAGAAGAAAAAAATTAAAATTAATGCTGACAATATTGCGAGTTATAGCAACGTTTTCTCTGATTTCATTAAGATATTTACCTCAGGTTAACGCTAGTTTATTAAATAGGGACTACAATTTTAAACGCACTTTCTGAACCTGTTCTTGTAGGTTTTTTTACGAAACATCCTCAGCCCGACAGTTAGAGATGAGTTTAAAGATGAAGAAATTTTTATTATTGCCTGTCGCGACAGGATGCGTCTTTATGGCAAGCGGTTGTTCAAGCGTGATGAGCCATACGGGGGAGTATCAAGGGTATTATCCGGGTGCGAAAGCCGACGTGAGAATGATTAAAAGTGATGAAACCAGCTGGGCCATGACGCCGCTGCTGATCCTCGACTTGCCGTTCAGTGCGGCACTCGACACCCTGATGCTGCCTTACGACTATTATAATCGCGACAAAAAGGGCACGCTCGACAAAATTAAAGCAAGCGAAGAGCATAACCTGGCGCTCAGCCACGGCGTTGATATTAATCACGTTCCGCCGATGACTGCCGCAAATTAACGTTTTTTGCTGCCTTAAAATCTTAAATAGATGTGATAAATATCTGATTAAATCCTGATATTTCACGCATGTAAGCCACGCGGTTGCCATCGGGTGAAAAGACCACGGCATCGGCAATAGGTGGCACGTCAGTACGCGCGGTTAAACGCCGCATTTCGCCGCTGGACACGTCCAGCAGCATTACCGAGTTGTCGCATACCAGCGCCAGTTTTCCTCCCTGAGGATGCCAGCTAAATGCCGACTGGATATCCGACGAAGCCTGGCTTATTTGCTGCGGCTCGCCCCCTTCGGGAGAGATAAGCCACAGCTGCACCACACCCTCGGCATCCCTCATCAAGAAGGCAATCTGCCTTCCGTCCACTGAGGCTCGCAACCAGTGGCGCGGCTGCAGCGCAACGCCAGGATAAGGCCTGTCGCCGGTGAAGGTTAATCGCCGTTGCACAACATTGGCTGGCGGCGCTGGCAAGCAGGTCGAGGTGCCCTGCAAAGGCGCTTCCCCGGCCTGATTATAGGCCGCATCGTCCTGCGGCAAATCTACCACAAACACTTCTGGCAGTTTTTCACCCTGTGCTGACAGCGTATCGCCGATAAATGCCAGCGCCCAGCGTTGACGGTGACCGTCAGTTCTTACGTAACCCTGCTGACCAATCCAACCCTCTTCATAAGCACGATTTATCTGGTCACTGCCGGGCTGCGGTGTTGATGTCGTTTGACTGACCAAAACACAATAATGGCTGCCGTCATACTCCCTTGGGTGACTTTTCGCCACGGCAACGGGACGGTTAGCCAGCGCGATGCCAACGTTGCGAAGATCTTCCGCAACGTTCCATTGGTGCATAACGTGATCGTTATAGGTAAAACTGAGGCGGCTGCCATCGTGGCTAAAAACATGAACGTGAGACCCCCCGCGCAGCGCACCCGGAGTGTAAGGCTCGGTAATATCACACGCGTCGAGAGTGGCAGGCATTGATGAGTTTGCCGCATCAAGAATGACGCCGCGGCGATGATGGAAGTCGTATTTCCAGTTTTCATCTGGGTTTTCAGGCCCATGAATGAAAACATAACGTGGCTGGGCTTCTGCGCTAACGGTTACAACGCCAACGTGTGCCCCCTCGGTTGCGCGATAAAGCGTTTCGACCTCACCGCTGCTAACATTGATGCGCTCAATGGTTAATCCGCTGAATTCACTGCCTTTGGGGCGAACGTCGAAGACTATCCACTGGCTATCTGCCGTCCAGACGTTGATATTGGTCAGTTGATGACCACGCGCATCGAAGGTTAACTGCTTTTCACCCGCCACGTTTTTTCCTTAATCTTTCAGAACAAATTTTTCGACCGCATAAGCCACGCCGTCTTCGGTGTTGCTTTTGGTCACAAACTGACTGACCGCTTTAACGCTGTCCAGTGCATTATCCATCGCAACACCCAGTCCGGCATATTCCAACATCGCGATGTCATTTTCCTGATCACCCAAGGTCATGATATTTTCGCGTGGAATGCCCAGTTTTTCAGCGAGTTTTTGCACGCCCGTGCCTTTATTCACTGTTTTATCGAGAATTTCCAGGAAGTAAGGCGAGCTTTTCATAATGGTATAACGCTCTTTGGCTTCGTGAGGTATCTGGCTGATGGCAACGTCCAGGAGTTCAGGATTATCGATCATCATCACTTTCGGGAAACGTAGAGCAGGATCCATCTGTTCCACGCTGCGATAGCGCAGAGGAATACCGGTGGTAAAAGACTCATGCACGGAATAAGGACTGATGTCTTTATTCGCGGTGTACAACTCACTGTGCGACAATGCGTGGAAGCCAACACCCAATTTACGCGCCAATCCTTCAAAATAAAGATAGTCCGCGAAATTAAGCGTTGTTTCGGCGAAGATACTGCCATCTTTCGCATTGTGAATTAACGCACCGTTGTTAGAAATGCAATAAAATCCTTCTTTTTGCAGATCCAACTCTTCGAGGTAACGCTTGATGCCGATTAAAGGCCTGCCGGTCGCTAAAACGACATGCACCCCTTTTTTAATCGCCGCGGTCAGTGCCTGTTTCACGGCAGGCGTGATTTCATGCTGCGGATTGAGCAACGTGCCATCCATATCTATTGCGATCAATTCAATTGCCATAGCGTCCTCAGAGTTAATGTCGTTTTTTCCATGCTAGCGCGTTTCTGCTGCGTAAAGCGAGGCAGAAAAAGGGAAAACGGCGAATCGCTGCCTTGCTGTAAAATTCGAAAAACGTGAATAAATCTTTTCCCTCAGAATTCTGAGTGCTTGATGTTTAACGCTTCGGCCGTAAAAATATTTTTTATTTTGAGTGAGTTATCGTAAGACACCTCATTTAACTTTATAAAAAATATAGGCTTATCAATTCTAGTCGGATTGCTAAATTTTACCGGGGTGATAGCGTCTATCTGGAAAAAGCTTTTGCGATTAAATAAATACTCACCTTCCATACGAAACTGTGTCGTTACACCATTAACGAAGGGCTTGCTGCTTTTGCCATTAATTTTAAAAACCACTATAGCAGCACCAGGCATATCCCTCCATTTTCTGACGAACATAAAACCTTGATTTAGCGCAATATTTGCAAGCTTTCCAGAACTTGAGGCTGACATAAATGCGGGGTAATTGCTGACAATATCACCAGGTGAAAACTTTAACATGGCAGCCTCAGGCGCATCGACGACTCGAATAAGCTGCTGACGGTTTCCCATTTTAGGCAGAGCATCTAGTGCTTCACTTAAATCGTGGGCGATTCTCAGCATTTCATCACTGGGTTTACCACTAAACAGTGCTTGGTTAAGTTTAAAATTATTGTCACTTTTTCCCTGAGCCCAATTTAATAAGGGGGAGTCTTTATAGGGTTTCTGGCCTTTTACATAAGTCCACCCCCGTAAAGCCTCTTTATAATTGTTGGGTAACAAGCTGAAATTTTTCAGATAGTCGAGGCGGTAAAATACTGAAGGTTTCGTTCCTTTCCATTTCACAGGATTGAGAATAATTTGAGTAATAAACTCTTCCCATTCAGGCGAATTAAATTTTTTGTCAAAAAAAAGAGTAAAGGTGTCGCAGGCTCCGCCAATAGCTCGACGGCAACGAGTTTTCCCAATTAATTTTTTGGAGCGAGGTCTTTTCAGTATCACTTTACGCAGTGGATTTTTTAATAGGCGATTCAGCATTCGCATCAAATCCAAGGGCGGTATAATAAAACAGGCGACCTCTTTTGCTGTTAATTTCGCCATTTTTGAGAGAGTAGGTTTTATAGCGTTAAAAATAGCCTGGCGTAACAAGGCCCCCGCCAATCCATGCAAACGCGCGGTTCTCATCGCACTAAGTGCCACTTTTATCCCGCTACTGCCCAGTTTGTATAACGGGATACCCAACATTATGAGTGTTAATCCCAGATCAATTACATCGCCTAACAAATCTGAAAAGGTTGGAGAATAGTGTGGGTCGTTAACCGAGCGCTGTATAACATCGAAAAAGGGAACCAGTGAGAGCACTTTTTCCGCAATCGTCTTATTCAGGTTATCTTCCCTAAAGGCGACAACAATGGCGATAAGCGCGTCATGTTGGAGTGTTATAAATGCATCATTGAGGGTAGGCGCCTTCATATTAATATTAATACTTTGGCTATATTTCTTAATGACCCACTGATTATCAGGGATCGATTTCTCCGTTCCAAGCCAAAGCAGATTAATCAAAGCTTGAACATCAAGCATAGAATCTAAAAAAGTCTCATCGTTGCGCAAACCCTGTATCGACACAATTTGTTGTTCAGATACTAGTTCACTAACATCAGCGGCCATAAATAACGGTTCCCAACTGCTGGCGGCGTAGATTTTCCCTGAATCACCCTGTAAAAAGTATATGCGTTTACCGCCAACGAACGTCCTCCAGTCTACCGGCTCTTTGGGGATTGTTTTGTAATATCCTATCCTTAACGAGAAAAGTGGGTGATAGCCGCGCTCTAAATCCAACGGGCTTATGCCCTGCATAGCCGTTATCTGTTTAACGGTATTCGCGGCGTCGTCAGATGCGCTATCTCTCAGATAAACGTTAAACTGCGCATAATATTTTTTAAGATCACCGATTCCACTGCGCGTTGAAAATGGCTCTGGCGTTTTACGTTGTAGAGGACGAAACTGCATTTTATAAAACGTTAAGACGGACTCAGCATCAAAAATGCGCTGACGGGTGGCGTGAGCCGCTAAAAACTGATGCTCAAAGTCTTCTTGCGAAGGGTCCAGGTCCCACTCAATGATGCGCGCCTGAATATAATAGAGTGAAGACTCATAGCGAATAAACTTTGTGGCGAGTGAAGAGATATAATATTCCGATTTATCATCTAACAATTGGTTTACATGGGAAAATAAACTCTCATCTGTCCATGACTCATATTCACTCTTGTTGTAGGCAATCCTGGCTGCCATCAGTCGATTACTGGCCAGTGAAAGATAGCTGCTCAGCGGATTATCTTTCAGATAGCGAATAATCTGATGCATCGGCCCAATCCAATGCTTGGTTTTTTCTAGCTGCTGTTTAAAGTTCAGTATGGGCGTTGTGTTAACCGGGGGCGTCGTCATATTAGAAATTGGTTGCCAATATTGCTCATCTCCCTCATTTTTCTTGTTTTTTACGTCCCTATCCAGCTGCTGTTTTTTTGTTCTGGTTCGCTCGACGTTTTTGCAATAAATTCTTTTGGTCTTAACAGCGTTGTTTTTTTCGTGCCGAATTTGCGTGTGATTATTATTTTTTACGTCCGAACAAACGCTCTTACCTCGAGAATTCGAAGCGCGAGATGTGTAACCTTGAACGTTAAAATCCGTAAGAGGAACGGGCTGGATGTTCTGCGTAGAGTTCGGCGAAGACCGTATTTTTTTGTCGCGCTGCTTAATAGAATGTTGTTTTTGTAAAACATGGGGCGATGCTTGTGGTGAAAATGCAGACTTAACGGGGCGACTTAACGATTTATTACCTGCGAAAGATTTAACTTCAAGAGAAGCAATTTTTGAATCTGCCTTTGCCCTGGAAACCGTAGCCAGCGCGCTAATCCCTACGGCAGCCGCCAAAAATAACCCTTTTGGCGGCCTGTCAGGCCTGCTTTTTAAGCTCGATAGCTGATGCGAAACATTCTTGCTACCTTCCAAATAAATTCTCTCTGACTTTCCGGCTTGAGTATAAAAATCTCGGCCTTTTATTTCACTCTTCGTATAGCTGGTCGGTATATGCTGAACACTCTTAATTCCTGGCATGTTAGTACATTTCCCTCTGTATTTAACATAATACGCCAATCGACCTTCGCCGACCGCAGACAGCTAAAGTTCCTTTAATAACTTGAAATTTAGGCGAAAAAAAACCCGAAGCAGTTTCCCGCTTCGGGTTTAGAGAGAGTATCAGCAGAGTAGCGAAATTAAATATCGATATTCGCTGCTTTCAATGCATTTTCTTCAATGAAGGCACGACGAGGTTCTACCGCATCGCCCATCAAGGTGGTAAACAGCTGATCGGCGGCGATGGCATCTTTGATGGTCACACGCAGCATGCGGCGCTGGTCTGGGTCCATTGTTGTTTCCCACAGCTGATCTGGGTTCATTTCACCCAAACCTTTGTAACGCTGGATAGACAAACCACGACGTGACTCTTTCTCCAACCACTCCAGCGCCTGTTCGAAACTGGTAATGGGTTGGCGACGTTCGCCACGCTCAATATAGGCATCTTCTTCGATCAGGCCGCGAAGTTGCTCACCCAGGGCGCAAAGTTTGCGATATTCGCCACCGTGTACAAACTCAAAGTCGAGGTCGTAATCGGTATCAACGCCGTGGGTACGGATGCGCAGCACGGCTTCGAAAATTTGACGCTCGCGGTTTTCGCGTACGATAGCGCTGTAGCTGCTGCCGTGAGACTCTTTTTCGTTAAGCAGAACAACCAGCTCTTCCATCCACTGCTGCACTTTTTCCTGACTGCTTAGGTCAGCTTCGCTCAGCGTAGGTTGGTAGATAAGGTTATTGAGCAGCGCGCGTGGATAACGACGCTCCATGCGACCAATCATTTTCTGCACCGCATAGTGCTCGGCAACCAGCTTCTCCAAAGAAGAACCCGACAAAGCAGGCGCGCTAGCGTTAGTGTGCAGCGTTGCGCCGTCCATTGCGATGGTTATCTGGTACTGAATCATCGCTTCATCATCTTTAATGTACTGTTCCTGCTTGCCTTTTTTCACTTTGTATAAAGGCGGCTGAGCAATAAAGATGTGGCCACGCTCAACGATTTCCGGCATCTGACGGTAGAAGAAGGTCAGCAACAGAGTACGGATGTGCGAGCCATCGACGTCGGCATCGGTCATGATAATGATGCTGTGGTAGCGCAGTTTGTCCGGGTTGTATTCGTCACGGCCAATGCCGCAGCCCAGCGCCGTAATTAGCGTGGCGACTTCTTGAGAAGAGAGCATTTTATCGAAACGCGCTTTCTCAACGTTCAGGATTTTACCTTTCAGCGGCAAAATGGCCTGGTTCTTACGGTTACGCCCCTGTTTTGCAGAGCCGCCCGCGGAGTCCCCTTCCACTAGATACAGTTCAGAGCGAGCCGGGTCGCGTTCCTGACAGTCTGCCAATTTACCCGGCAAACCGGCCAAATCGAGCGCACCTTTACGGCGAGTCATTTCACGCGCTTTACGTGCAGCTTCACGCGCACGGGCTGCATCAATGATTTTACCGACAACGATTTTCGCGTCGCCCGGGTTTTCCATCAGATAATCAACCAGCTTCTCGTTCATCAGGGTTTCAACCGCTGATTTTACTTCTGAAGAAACCAGCTTGTCTTTAGTCTGAGATGAGAACTTAGGATCAGGAACTTTCACAGAAACCACGGCAATCAGGCCTTCACGGGCGTCGTCACCGGTGGCGCTGATTTTTGATTTCTTGCTGTAGCCTTCTTTATCCATGTACGCGTTCAACGTACGGGTCATCGCCGTACGGAAGCCGACCAGGTGAGTCCCCCCGTCGCGCTGCGGGATATTGTTGGTAAAGCAGTAAATGTTTTCCTGGAAACCGTCATTCCACTGCAGCGCAACTTCTACACCGATATCATCTTTCACGGTAGAGAAATAGAACACGTTTGGATGGATTGGGTTTTTGTTTTTGTTCAGATATTCCACAAAGGCCTTAATGCCGCCTTCGTAGTGGAAGTGATCGTTTTTGTCATCACGCTTGTCGTGCAGGCGAATAGCTACACCGGAGTTGAGGAACGACAGTTCGCGCAGGCGTTTCGCCAGAATGTCGTACTCAAATTCGGTGTTATTGGTGAAGGTGTTGAAGCTCGGCCAGAAACGCACCGTCGTACCGGTTGCTTCCGTTTCGCCAACCACTTTCAGCGGATTCTGAGGCACGCCGTGGACGTAGGTTTGCTCGTGAACTTTACCTTCACGACGAATAACCAGCTCCAGCTTTTCAGACAGGGCGTTAACAACAGATACGCCTACGCCGTGCAGGCCGCCGGACACTTTGTATGAGTTATCGTCAAATTTACCGCCGGCGTGAAGAACCGTCATGATGACTTCTGCGGCAGAAATGCCTTCTTCTTCATGAATACCGGTAGGGATACCACGTCCGTCATCCTGAACGGATACGGAGTTATCCGCATGAATGGTAACCAGAATCTCTTTACAGTGGCCAGCGAGGGCTTCGTCGATAGCGTTGTCCACAACCTCGAATACCATGTGGTGCAGACCAGTGCCGTCATCGGTATCGCCGATATACATGCCGGGGCGCTTACGCACCGCGTCCAGCCCTTTTAATACCTTGATACTTGAGGAGTCATAAGAATTCGACATCAACGTTTCTCGCTCATTTTTAGTCCTGTGATAGAACGGCTATTTTACCTTGTTCCACGCGGAACATCTTGCCCTTTTCACCCACCATATCGGTTACTTGTTCAGCGCCAATTGCGCTGACAAAAACCTGGGCCTGGGTGGCTATAAGGCGATCGGCCAATAACCGGCGTTTGCCGGTATCCAGCTCGGAGGCAAAATCGTCAAGAAGATACAGGCAACGCCGCCCGCTCTGTCGGGTGAGAAATTCACCCTGCGCTAATCGGAGCGCGCACATCAGCAGTTTTAACTGACCGCGAGAAAGCAAATCTTCCACCGGCGTACCGTCGGCACGGATGCGAAAATCAGCTTTATGCGGTCCCGATGCTGTGTAAGTCAAGGCTCTGTCACGCTCAAACTGGCGCTCCAGCAGTTCCCCGTAGTCACTTTCTTTGTCCCAGCCGCGCTGGAACGAAAAACTTAGGGAGAACTCAGGCAGAAATTGCGCACAGGTCGCGCTGATATCAGCGGCGATAGCCTGGCTGTACTCTGCCCGCCATTCGCTGATGCGCTCGGCCAGCGGGATAAGCTCTTGATCCCAGGCGCGAATTTGCGCATAGCGACTCACCTGGCGCAGCGCGGCGTTGCGCTGCTTGAGTAACCGACGCAGGTTGCTCCAGGCGATGAAAAAACCGGGGTCGTGATGAAAACAGCCCCAGTCCAAAAATGCACGGCGGTATTTCGGCCCACCGTTTAATAATGTAAAACCTTCTGGCGTGATCAGCTGCATTGGCAGCATCTGTGCCAATTCGGACACCTTGTGCCCGTCGCTGCCGTCGATTCTAACCTTACTGTCGCCCTGACGGCTTTTACTCAAGCCGACGCTCAACTCGCGCTCACCGCCGTCATCAATACGGCCGTGCAGAACAAATTCCGGCTGGTCGTGACGAATAACCCTGCCCGCCTGTAAACTGCGAAAGGCGCGGCCATGCCCGAGGGTATAAACCGCTTCGAGCACGCTCGTTTTACCGCTACCGTTGGGGCCCACCAGAAAATTAAATCCGGGCGACGGCGCTAAGTCCGCCGCCTCGATGTTGCGGAAATCTTTAATCAGTAATCGCGTTAATGCCATCTATATATACAATTCCAGGGCGTCAGCGTCTTCGAAATCACAAACGCATTGGCATGACGACATAGGCCGCAGCCTGACTGGCGCCGTCTTCTATTTGTACGCTTGACACCGAATCGGTCAGCAACAAACGAACTTCATCGCATTTCAGCGCATTAAGTACGTCGAGAACGTAGCTGACGTTGAAACCAATTTCCATCTCGGTGCCATCGTAGGCAACGTCGAGGATTTCCTCGGCTTCTTCCTGCTCTGGGTTGTTGGCCGTGATTTTCAACTGATTCTGGCTGACGTAAAGTCGCACACCGCGGAATTTCTCATTGGAGAGAATGGCCGCGCGCGCAAACGCCTGCTTCAGTAGATCACAGCCTGCCTGCAGCGTTTTGTCGGGATTTTTCGGCAATACGCGGCGATAATCAGGGAAACGACCATCCACCAGCTTGGAGGTAAAGATGAAATCACCCACGTGAGCGCGAATGTTATTGCTGCCAATTTGCAGTTGCAGCGGGGTGTCACCGCCGTCGAGCAAACGAACCAGCTCCATCACACCTTTACGCGGAACAATCACCGAATGCGACGGCAAAGACTGGCCGATAGGCATTGAACAGACGGCCAGACGGTGGCCATCAGTTGCAACAGTACGCAGCTCTTCGCCTTCGGTTTCAAACAGCATGCCGTTGAGATAGTAGCGAACGTCCTGATGCGCCATCGAAAACTGCGTGGCTTCAATCAAACGTTTCAGCGTAGCCTGAGGCAGGGTGAATTCGACCTCGCTCTGCCAGTCATCAAGATTCGGGAAATCCGTCGCAGGCAGCGTAGACAATGAGAAACGGCTACGGCCGGATCGAACCAGCATGCGCTCGCCTTCCAGGGTCACGGTAATCTCTGCGCCTTCCGGCAAACCACGGCAGATATCAAAGAATTTACGCGCAGGGACAGTCGTCGCACCGGCGTCATGAGGTTGAGACAGTGCAACTTTGGCGACCATCTCCATTTCAAGATCGGTACCCGTCAGCAGCAACCCGCCCTCTGTGACCTGCAACAACAGGTTACCGAGAATAGGCAGTGTAGGTCGTCCACCCAGTGGGCTACTGACCTGTTGCAGTGGTTTCAGCAAATGCTCACGTTCAACAATAAATTTCATAGCGCTAGGAGGAGAGTGTCCTGATTAAGTTAGAGAAATCTTCTTTGATGTCATGGCTTTCTTCACGCAGCTGCTCAATTTTTCGGCAGGCGTGCAACACCGTAGTATGGTCACGACCACCGAACGCATCGCCGATTTCTGGCAGGCTGTGGTTGGTGAGCTCTTTTGCCAGCGCCATCGCCATCTGACGTGGGCGAGCAACCGAACGGGAACGCCGTTTGGAGAGCAGGTCTGCAACCTTAATCTTATAATACTCGGCAACAGTTTTCTGAATATTATCAATGGTGACCAGTTTTTCTTGCAGAGCAAGCAGGTCACGCAGCGCTTCACGTACGAAATCGATAGTGATGGCGCGACCGGTAAAGTTGGCATTGGCGATAACGCGGTTCAGTGCGCCCTCGAGCTCACGCACGTTTGAACGCAGGCGCTTGGCAATAAAGAAGGCCACTTCACCCGGCAGACGAATATCGTTCTCGTCGGCCTTTTTCATTAAAATTGCTACACGAGTTTCGAGCTCGGGCGGCTCAATAGCCACGGTTAAGCCCCAGCCGAAGCGGGATTTAAGCCGGTCCTCAACGCCGTTAATCTCTTTAGGATAACGGTCGGAGGTCAGAATTATTTGCTGATTGCCTTCCAGCAGGGCGTTAAAGGTGTGGAAAAACTCCTCCTGCGAACGCTCTTTATTAGCAAAAAATTGAATGTCATCGATAAGCAGTGCATCCACGGAGCGATAATAACGCTTAAATTCTTCAATGGCATTATTTTGCAGGGCTTTTACCATATCCTGCACGAAGCGCTCGGAATGCATATAAACCACTTTGGCATTCGCCTTACGGGCCATAATCCCATTGCCTACGGCATGCAGCAAGTGGGTTTTACCCAGGCCGGTCCCACCATATAAAAACAAGGGGTTATAAGCGCCACCCGGGTTGTCTGCTACCTGACGGGCCGCAGCGCGCGCCAACTGGTTAGACTTACCCTCAACGAAATTATCGAAAGTATGTTTGGGGTTAACATTGGAACGGTAAGACAGCTCGGGCTGTACCGGCGAGCTGTCCCAACTTGGACGTGAAGGCGCAGCACGCGGCAGCGTACGTGCCGCAACCGGTGAACTCACGGCAGCAGCAACGGTTTCATTAACGCGTTGCACCAGCGGCTTGCTGCCTACCTCAAAACGTAACAAAGGCGCATCCGTGCCACAAAAATCGTTCAACAGACCGTTAATGTTATTTAAGTATTTGTCACGTACCCAATCGAGGACAAACCGGTTTGGTGCATACAGCGCCAAGGTGTTGTCACTCAATTCCGCCTGCAAAGGGCGTATCCACATACTGAATTCTGTGGCAGGTAACTCATCCTGCAATCTGGCAAGACACTGCTGCCAAAGCGAAAGTGACACGGCGGACTCCACTCGAACAAGACCAAAAAAGAAAAAGGATCAGGATATTTTTTAAATCATGATTTTAGACACACGCCTCGCTCGCACATTTACAGCTACGCCACGGGATTTAACCGTAGTTCATTAATAAATGTTGAGGAGATGTCTTTAGGCCACCCTGTCAGCGGCCAAAAGCGACGTGTGAACCGATTTTTACGGTTTTTTGTCGGCTATAAGTTTTGTTTAAAAAATCTACAAGCCGATCGGCCATCCGGGACGGATCGCGATCGGAATGGCGGATCATAACGCAAACGGCGACAGAGATCCTCCCCTTCCTCACACAATAGATCCTTTTTATCCACAGGCACCGTTCGTGTAGTGGGTAAGCTTAGCCTAGCCTGCAACTGAACCTGCGACAGAACCTATGAATAGTAGGCGGGTGTCGCCAGCTTTGCACAGAAAAAAAAGATTTCATCCCGCACCATTCACAGCTTTTCAACCGAGATCACAATAACAATGCTCAAGGATCAGCCAGCGATCCTTGCGATTTAGGCAGGAGTCCGTATAATCCTCAGCCCTACGTGTGATACCCGAGCTCCTGATGGTCATCGGTGAGCACGGGAATATTTGGTAAACATTTTGGCGCGCTTTCTAGCAATGTAAATTGACTCAGGACTGTACAATTACTACAATCCCGCTTCTTTATATGATGCGACTAAGGCATCGGTTGTTTTTTCGCCGAAAGCCCACGCGTTTACCGATCAGTTTTAATTTTAAGTTTAGGTAGAAATCGCCATGAAACGCACTTTCCAACCGTCCGTACTGAAGCGCAACCGTAGCCACGGTTTCCGTGCTCGTATGGCCACCAAGAATGGTCGTCAGGTTCTGGCTCGCCGTCGCGCGAAAGGCCGTACCCGTCTGTCTGCTTCTAAGTAATAAAAGCTAACCTGTTTAGTGGTTAAGCTAGCTTTTCCCAGGGAGTTACGTTTGTTAACTCCCCGTCATTTCACTTTCGTCTTCCAGCAGCCACAACGGGCCGGCACGCCTCAAATCACCATCCTTGGCCGCCTGAACGAGCTGGGGCATCCCCGCATCGGTCTTACCGTCGCTAAAAAACATGTCAAACGCGCTCATGAACGTAATCGGATTAAACGCCTAACCCGCGAAAGTTTCCGTTTAAATCAGCATGCGCTGCCGTCTATGGATTTTGTTGTGCTGGTCAAGAAGGGGGTCGCCGATCTCGATAACCGTGCGTTAACGGAAGCGTTGGAGAAATTATGGCGTCGACATTGCCGACAGGCTCCCGCATCCTGATTGCCTTGATACGCGGGTATCAACTGGTAATCAGCCCAATGCTTGGGCCTCATTGTCGTTTTCGACCAACCTGCTCTCAATACGGTATTGAGGCAATTGGTCGCTTTGGCATGGTAAAAGGCAGTTGGTTGACGTTCAAACGCGTATTAAAATGCCATCCTTTAAACCCAGGTGGTGATGACCCCGTACCGCCGAAAACCGACAATAACAGAGAACACTAACGATGGATTCGCAACGCAATCTTTTCCTCATCGCTCTGCTGTTCGTGTCTTTCATGATTTGGCAGGCCTGGCAAACGGACCACGCTCCGCAACCAGCCAACCAGACCACGCAACAGACTGCGAACACAGCCACCGGTGATGCTGCTAACCAGGCTGTTCCTGGAAGCGGACAGGGCAAACTGATCACCGTCAATACTGACGTCCTCTCATTAACCATCAACACCCGTGGTGGCGATATTGAGCAGGCGCTGTTGACTCAATACCCAGTAGCGCTGAAATCTACAGCGCCATTCCAGCTGCTCGAAACGACTCCTTCTTTCGTCTATCAGGCTCAAAGCGGTCTGACTGGCAAAAATGGCCCAGACAACCCGGCTAACGGCGAACGTCCTCTGTTCACGTCAAGCCAGGACACCTTTACGTTAGGTGAAGGCCAGACCGAATTGCGCATCCCACTGACCTACACGGCTCAGAACGGCGCAGTTTACACCAAGACTTTTGTTATCAAACGCGGCTCATACGCGGTGAACGTTGACTACAACATCAACAACACCACAGCAGCGCCGTTGGATTTGACCCTGTTCGGTCAGCTTAAGCAAACTATCGACCTGCCTAAACATCGTGATACCGGGAGCAACAACTTTGCTCTGCATACTTATCGCGGCGCGGCTTATTCTTCCAGCGATGACAAATATCAGAAATACGCGTTCGATAAGAGCGAAAGTCTGAACGTCACGACGCAGGGCGGATGGGTTGCCATGTTGCAGCAGTACTTTGCAACGGCGTGGATCCCTTCAGCGAAGGACACTAACACCTTCTACACCACCACCAATAACGGCATCGCCTCTATTGGCTTTAAAGGTGCACCGTTTGTTGTTCAGCCTGGCGCTCAGCAACAAGTGGGTTCAATCCTGTGGGTGGGTCCAGAAATTCAGGACAAAATGGCCGCTATCGCGCCTCACCTTGACCTGACCGTAGACTACGGCTGGTTGTGGTTTATCTCTCAGCCGTTGTTCAAACTGCTGAAATTTATCCACAGCTTCATCGGTAACTGGGGCTTCTCCATTATCATCATCACCTTTATCGTGCGCGGTATCATGTACCCACTGACCCGTGCGCAATATACGTCGATGGCGAAAATGCGTATGCTGCAGCCGAAACTGGCCGCAATGCGTGAGCGTATTGGTGATGACAAACAGCGCATGAGTCAAGAGATGATGGCGCTGTATAAAACGGAAAAAGTTAACCCGCTGGGTGGCTGTCTGCCGTTGGTGATCCAGATGCCTATCTTCCTGGCACTGTATTACATGCTGTCTGGCTCCATCGAACTGCGTCATGCGCCGTTTGCACTGTGGATCCATGACCTGTCGGCACAAGACCCGTACTACATTCTGCCGGTTCTGATGGGTATCACGATGTTCTTCATTCAGAAGATGTCGCCGACGACCGTTACCGACCCGATGCAGCAGAAGATCATGACCTTTATGCCGGTTATCTTCACCGTATTCTTCCTGTGGTTCCCGTCTGGCCTGGTGGTGTACTACATCGTCAGTAACCTGGTGACCATTCTCCAGCAGCAGCTGATTTATCGCGGCCTGGAAAAACGTGGCTTGCACAGCCGCGACAAGAAGAAAGCCTGATCGGACATAAATAGTTTGCGCTGACACCCTCGGCGCATAACATAATAAGAAGGCGGTCAATACATTGACCGCCTTCTTTTTTATTAAAAATGCAGAGAACTCTATGAATACGTCAGACACTATCGTTGCTCAAGCTACGCCGCCAGGCCGCGGTGGCGTCGGTATTGTGCGCATCTCTGGTCGTGCGGCCAGCCTGATTGCGCAGGAAATATTGGGCAAACTGCCCAAGCCGCGCTACGCCGACTATCTGCCGTTTCGCGACGCTGACGGCAGCACGCTGGACCAAGGCATAGCGCTGTGGTTCCCCGGCCCTCACTCCTTCACCGGTGAAGACGTGCTGGAGCTGCAGGGCCACGGTGGGCCGGTTATTCTCGACCTACTGATAAAACGCATCATTGCGCTGCCGGACGTACGCATTGCACGTCCTGGTGAGTTCTCAGAGCGTGCGTTCCTCAACGACAAGCTTGATTTAGCTCAGGCCGAGGCGATTGCTGACCTGATTGACGCCAGTTCAGAACAGGCAGCACGCTCAGCGGTGAACTCTCTGCAGGGGGCATTCTCGTCACGTATTCATCATTTGGTGGAAGCGCTCACTAACCTGCGAATCTATGTAGAAGCGGCGATCGACTTCCCCGATGAGGAGATTGACTTCCTTTCCGACGGTAAAATTGAGGCTCAGCTCAATGCGGTGATCGGCGACCTGAATGCGGTGCGAACCGAAGCGCGTCAGGGTAGCCTACTGCGTGAAGGCATGAAAGTGGTGATTGCAGGTCGTCCAAACGCCGGTAAATCCAGCCTTCTTAATGCATTGGCAGGCCGTGAAGCCGCGATTGTGACCGATATTGCCGGTACCACCCGCGACGTGCTGCGTGAGCATATTCACATTGATGGCATGCCGTTGCACATTATTGATACCGCCGGGCTGCGTGACGCCAGCGATGAAGTTGAACGCATCGGCATCGAACGTGCGTGGAATGAGATAGAACAGGCCGATACTGTACTGTTTATGGTTGATGGCACGACGACAAACGCCACGGAACCTGCCGAAATTTGGCCGGAGTTTATGGCGCGTCTTCCTGAGTCTTTGCCGATCGTGGTGGTACGTAATAAAGCCGACGTGACCGGCGAGGCAATGGGCAAGACAGAAGTGAATGGTCACTCACTTATCCGCCTTTCGGCACGCACCGGAGAGGGAATTGACCTGCTGCGTGACCATTTGAAAGAAAGCATGGGCTTTAATCAAAATATGGAGGGTGGATTCCTGGCACGTCGCCGCCATTTACAGGCGCTTGAGCAGGCGGCACAGCACCTGTTGCAGGGTAAAGATCAGCTTTTAGGTGCCTGGGCGGGTGAACTGTTGGCCGAAGAGCTGCGCCTTTCCCAGCAGTCTCTGAGTGAGATAACCGGTGAATTCAGCTCTGACGACTTGTTAGGACGCATTTTCTCCAGCTTCTGTATCGGTAAATAACTCCATAAAAAAGTAAGCACTTACTCACGATATGGCGGAGTGAGTAAGTGCATAATCATTTACAGGGTTTTACTTTATACGGCTCTAAGTCTTTTAATACTGATCCTCAGACTCTCGCACAAAGAGTTCATATTCATCGTCACTAACAAAATATCACCTTCATTATCATTTTTATCGATAAAGTCTTTTAACTTACTTATTAATAATCCAGATTTTGTTTTTGGTGAGTTATTTCTACTTACTGCAATATCACGAAAATCATTACGTAATGTAAGCAGTACCTCTTTAGCCTTCTCAAGACCATTGATGTGATCATTTAACCAAGCTTGCCGAGAAGGATTGCTTTTTTGATATGCTTCTCTGAATTGAATTATCGTGTCATCAAAATCATTATACGTATCACGAAGATTATTGATGACATTTTTTTCGATGAAATACAATTTCCCCCTTCCCATTATTTCAGTAAATTCGGCCTTCTTATTATCGCTAGCCGTGGCGCTGCCAGATTGCTTAATAATATCCGAACCTATCACTATCTCTGATTCTTTTGCAGATCGTCGGCCTTTACTCACACTGTCATTGGGGTCGAACTCCCAATTTACTGTTCCGAAATGATCTCTCCTCTCCTCCCCACCTACATTACCGTTCATCTGGAAAACTTGTGCGTGTACGCTGCTGCCTGTCAACAGCGTGACGGCAGTTAGCGCAGCGAAAAATTTAATGGGGGCTGATAAATTTTTTGCTCTATACCCTGAAATCGATTTTTTTTCCTCCCGAGCGTCGAAATCGATAAAATTAACGTGATAACCCTCATTACTTATTAACGCTGTTCTCGCTGTTCTCGCTGTATTTTTCACACTATTAACACAGTTCGCGATGCTTGTTTTATTAGCATAATTTATTTTTACCTTTTTTATCGTTATATATCCTGGGGCGTAGTTTACATTTTGGGGGCATCTTATTTCTTTCATCACTTACCTCTTTGTTACTCATCATAATTAACATTTTTCAACGCTACAGGTAAAACCTATTAAGATAAATAAAAAAACAATCATGATGCACAAAGAGCACACTTCAATGATCACAATCAAATATATAAACACCACCTACACATAGATACCCAAAGTGATAATTACCCCACATTATTTTTCATCTCTTTTTCTTATTATTAAAAAGGCTATTAATCTATAAATTAACGTTCTATTTTTCAGGTTGAGTTCTCTTGTGAACCGACTTAACCCGCGAGGACGGGTCCTTCACCCCATGTCGGTATGGACTAAAAACGGGTTTTTCTTATTCACCTTTAGTCCTCTGCCTATGATTATCTGATTCATAAGTTATTTA
This sequence comes from Rouxiella sp. S1S-2, assembly GCF_009208105.1. NCBI lineage: Bacteria > Pseudomonadati > Pseudomonadota > Gammaproteobacteria > Enterobacterales > Yersiniaceae > Rouxiella > Rouxiella sp. S1S-2. The sequence continues at coordinate 271,185 of NZ_WFKL01000001.1, read as the reverse complement.
TGTAATTTACGTGATAGTTGTACTATTGAGCACATATTCATATAAATTATGTACGAACCATTAATCATGGAGTGAACAATGGCGTGCCACTTTGCCCGTTGGGCTATAACGGATAGCGAGCCGGATACTCACCGTTTACCCACAAAGGTTTTATCCTTCTCGAACACCCTCTCCCCCAACCAGCGGAAGCGTTTCATTCACGGGCGCGTTCTCTTGGCGGAGCTGATGTTCTATCTTTACGGCATGACTCGACTGCCGCAGATAGTTACCCTGCCCAGTGGCCGCCCCAGCTTCTCTTCTATTGGCTTACCTGACTTCAGTCTGGCCTACGCAGGCAGTACTCTCGGCGTGATGCTGAGTAGCGAAGGCAATGTTGGGCTGGACCTGGAAATTCTTCACGCCCGCAGCGCGCTGAGTCAGGTGCGACAGTCTGCACTTTCTGCGGTAGAGAAAAGCTGGATAGCGATGCAGGCTGACCCCGACGAGTCGGCATTACAGCTGGAATGTATTCGGCAAAGCGTACACAAACTCTCGGGACAAAACGATATCGTCGCAGACACGCTCAGCCTCCACCCCTCCTCAGGAAGGTTGCGCTCAAGTATCACTCCCAACGTGCAGGTCATGAGCGACATTGAAGGCCCTGTAGTTTGGTCGTGTGCGCACAGCCCTGATATTCTGCGGCTCATTTGCTGGCGTTACTCGCCGCGAGAGGGATTTGTAGGGACGCAAACATTTTCCCCACAGCAGCAGGTTGATTCACTACACTTTATGAAGTTAACCAGCCTACCTCCGGCTAAATAGCTTACCTTTCGTACAAGCCTTACTTACATCAGGAGTCGTTAATGTCTGCTCATCCACTGAAGTTTGTCACTCTGTTAGGTAGCCTGCGCAAAGAGTCTTTTAACGCCATGGTTGCCCGCACTCTGCCAAAGTTGGCCCCCGAGGGAGTGACGATTGAAGCGTTGCCTTCAATTGGCGACATTCCGCTGTACGACGCCGATATTCAACAGGCGTCCGGTTTTCCGGCCACGGTCGAGAAAATTGCCGAGCACATTCGTCAGGCCGACGGCGTGATTATTGTGACTCCGGAGTACAACTATTCCGTTCCCGGCGGCTTAAAGAATGCTATAGATTGGCTTTCCCGCCTGCCAGAGCAGCCTTTGGCAGGTAAACCGGTGCTTATACAGACCAGCTCAATGGGCCCGATTGGCGGCGCGCGCTGCCAGTATCACCTGCGTCAGATATTGGTTTTCCTGGATGCGATGGTGCTTAACAAGCCGGAGTTTATGGGGGGAGTCATTCAAAGTAAGGTCGATGCCCAGCTTGGTGAGGTGATTGAGCAAAGCACGCTAGATCACCTGACCGGCCAGCTCAGCGCCTTTTCCGACTTTACGCGTCGATTTAAAAAATAGATCTATGTAGAGTGGATTGTTTCGGCGATCCTGCCCTTTCCCCCTTTTTTCAACGGGGGAAAGGTTTTTTTGGGTCAACTTATTTACTGTCGATAAATACAATCTTCAACACGAACAGCAGTGTGACCACCACCACGCACGGGCTTATTTCTCTCCAGCGACCGGTTCCCAGCTTCATCACCACATAAGAAATAAAGCCCAGGGCGATGCCCTCGGTGATAGAGAAACTGAACGGCATCATGACGGCGGTGACAAATGCCGGAACGGCTTCAGTGAGGTCGTCCCAGGTGACGCGCGCCAGACTTGAGGTCATTAGCACGCCGACGTAAATCAGCGCACCGGCGGCGGCGTAGCTTGGCACCATGCCGGCCAAAGGCGAAATAAAAATCACCAACAGGAATAAAATACCGGTGACTACCGCGGTCAGGCCGGTCCGGCCACCAATCGATACACCCGAGCAGCTTTCAATGTAGGCCGTGACCGAAGACGTGCCGATGAAAGACCCCGCTACCGAGCTAACACTGTCAACAAACAGCGCCTGCTTCATTTGCGGGAACTTCCCCTCGCTGTCGGTCAATCCGGCCTTATCGGTTACTCCAATCAGGGTTCCAGACGAGTCGAACAGGTTAACCAACATAAACGAGAAAATAACGCCCGCCAGCCCGACGTTTAACGCACCTTTAATATCAACCTGACCCACTACCGAGGTCACACTCGGCGGCATCGACCAGATACCGGCATAGTGCACGTCACCCAGCGCCCAACCTATCAGCGTGGTGATAATGATTGAAATCAAAACGGCGGCGTGAATGTTACGGGCCGCGAGAATGGCTATGATAAAGAAGCCCAGTGCGCCGAGCAGCACCGAGTGGGAGGTCAGATTGCCAATTGCCACGAAGGTGTCCGGGTTTGCCACCACGATACCGGCGTTTTTAAGCCCCATCATGCCGATAAATAATCCGATCCCGCTAGTAATGCCGATGCGTAAACTGACCGGAATGTTGGCTATCATCCAATAGCGAACGCGGAACAGGGTCAGCAACAGCAAACCGACAGCTCCCCAGAAGATTGCGCCCATTCCGACCTGCCACGAAATCCCCATCGCACCGACCACCACGAAGGCAAAGAAAGCATTTAGGCCCATTGCCGGTGCCAGCGCGACGGGCAAATTAGCTATCAACCCCATCAGGATGCTGCCAAACGCGGCTATCAGACAGGTCGTGACAAACACCGCCTGCTTATCCATGCCCGCTACGCCCAATATCTGTGGGTTAACGAATACGATATACACCATGGTCAGGAAGGTAGTGAACCCGGCAACCGTTTCAGTTCTAAGCGTGGTGCCGTGCTGAGTCAGTTTGAACAGACGTTCTAGCAGCCCTTTTCCGGCGCTGGCGTTGTGTTGTGGTGTGCTCATTATTGAGTTCCAAAGAGGGAAAAATCAGTCGGCCGCTATCCTACCCCAAATATTTAAAAGGATGAGATGAATCTGCTGCTTTTTAGGGCACTTTTACAATCTTCAGACCACAATTCGGAGCAACTGCTGGTTTTTAACACTTATTTATTCACATTTTATCTGTCAGCAAGCGCAATAAGAGGGTCGGAACCCGCGCCTATATTCTGTAAGATGGGGATTGGCACAATGTCATAAACCAGACGAATGAATTCAGAAAAAGGATGGAATATGTCCCGGATAGAATGCGTTTTTTTTGACTGCGACGGCACGCTGGTCGACAGTGAGCGGCTGTGTTGTGAAGCCTACGTGCTGATGTTTGCCCACTTTGGCGTTACCGTTTCTTATGACGAGATGTTCACCAAGTATAAAGGGGTGAAACTGTATGAAATTGTCGCCATCATTAATCAGCAGCACGAGCTAGAGGCAACCAAAGAAGAGATGGAGGTGGTTTTCCGCCAGCACGTGGCGCGTCTGTTTGACGAGAAGCTTGAAGCCATTGAGGGGGCCAAAGAGCTGCTGGAGGTGATAAAGGTGCCAATGTGCGTGGTCTCCAACGGGCCAGTCAGCAAAATGCAGCACTCACTGGGATTAACCGGCCTGTTGCCTTTTATGGGCGATAAGCTTTACAGCGGCTACGATTTGCAGCGCTGGAAGCCGGACCCGACTCTGTTGTTCCACGCCGCCGAAAAAATGCAGGTGCCTATCGAAAGTTGCCTCTTGGTCGAAGACTCTGTGGCAGGCGTGCAGGCGGGCATTGCTGCAAAAATCCCGGTTTATTATTACTGTGCGGACCCGCACAATCCGGTGATTGATCATCCTCTGGTTACCGCCTTCACAGATATGCATCAACTCGCCGCAATCTGGCGGGAAAAAGGCTACGATATCGTCAAATAAGCGCCATCAATTTGATTTGTAACTCGACTTCACAGTCGTTACTCTTGAGCAAGACCACACAGTTTCCGTTAAGGAGAAGACGCTGACTAGCCAAAGCCCTCAGACAACGGGGCGTAAAAACGATCCCATAGGCCTCAAGCAGCGCATTTTTGACAGCGCATTAAATGAGTTCGCCGAGTCCGGTTTAATGGGCGCACGGATGGAAAACATCGCCTCCAATGCGGATACCACCAAGCGCATGGTGGTCTATCACTTTAAGTCGAAAGAAGCGCTTTATATGCAGGTTTTGGAGCACGTTTATCGCTGCCTGCGTAAACATGAGCTTGAACTCGATCTTTCGGCTTATCCGCCAGCTGAAGCGATTGTTAAACTGGTTGAGGCCAGCTTTGACTTTCACGTCGCGCACCCGGAATTCATCCGCATTGTTTCAACAGAAAACATGCTGCGCGGGCGTTTTATTCGTCAGTCCACCAGCATTCGGGCCTTGAACCAAACGGCGCTGACGCTGTTGGATGATATTTTGGAACGCGGCAAAAAAAGTCATCTTTTCAAAGAAGATGCTCAGGCGCGAGACGTTCACCGTTTGATAAGCAGCCTTTGTGTTCATCAGGTTGCCAACCAGTACACCTTTGGCGCCTTGTTTGAGAATCCGGATGAGTTTGACGCGCAAAATGCACATTATCGCCAGCTTGCGGTTATGGTTGCACTGCGCTATTTGATGATCTAGCGCCGCTGACTCAGGCCAACGATAAAAAAAACGCCCGAACAGTTATCTGTCGGGCATTTTTTTAAATCTTAGAGGACGTCAGCGCGTTACTCGGCTTTGTCAGCCTTATCAGCCCTGTCTTTAGTGCTCTTCTCACCCGCCAGCAGTTTCTCCAGCGCGTCTCCCCCTACGTGGCGGAAGTCCTGACCTTTAACGAAATAGAAAATGATCTCGCAAATGTTCTGGCAGCGGTCGCCGATACGCTCAATAGAACGGGCACAGAACAAGGCGGTCAAAATACTAGGAATGGTGCGAGGGTCTTCCATCATGTAAGTCATTAACTGACGTACGATGCCTTCGTATTCCTGATCGACCTTTTTGTCTTCACGATAAATTCGAATCGCTTCATCGAGATCCATACGTGCAAACGCATCAAGCACGTCGTGCAGCATTTGCACAGTGTGACGCCCCAACGACTCAAGGCTGACCAGCAGTGGCTGATGCAAATGCGAGAATTTTTCCAGCGCGGTGCGGCAAATTTTGTCTGCCACGTCGCCGATGCGCTCAAGCTCAGAAATCGTCTTGATGATCGCCATCACCATGCGCAAATCGCTGGCTGTGGGCTGACGTTTAGCGATGATGCGCACGCAGGCTTCATCAATCGCCACTTCCATCATATTGACCTTGTCATCGCCCTGAATAACGCGCTCGGCCAGTTCACCGTCCTGATTGTGCATCGCGGTAATAGCATCGGTAAGCTGCTGTTCAACTAGGCCGCCCATGGCCAGAACCTGAGTACGGATGTGCTCGAGCTCGGCGTTGAACTGGGCTGAAATATGTTTGTTAAGATTCAGATTGTCCATGTTGTTTCCTCAACCGTAGCGGCCAGTAATGTAGTCCTCGGTCTGCTTTTGAGCAGGTGAGGTGAACAATGAGTCGGTATCGCTGTATTCAATCAGTTCACCGAGATACATAAACGCCGTACGGTCCGAGCAGCGTGCCGCCTGCTGCATATTGTGGGTAACAATCACCACCGTGTAGTCGGATTTCAGCTCGGTAATCAGCTCTTCAATGCGCCCGGTAGATATAGGGTCCAGTGCCGAACAAGGTTCGTCGAGCAGCAGTACGTCAGGGCGAATGGCAATGCCGCGCGCAATACACAAACGCTGCTGCTGGCCACCCGAGAGGCTGTAACCGCTCTGGTGCAGCTTGTCTTTTGACTCATTCCACAGCGCCGCTTTGGTTAATGCCCACTGCACGCGCTCGTCCATATCGGTGCGCGACAGTTTCTCGAACAGACGCACGCCAAACGCGATGTTGTCATAAATCGACATCGGGAACGGCGTCGGCTTTTGGAACACCATCCCCACTTTGGCACGCAGCAGGGCGATGTCCTGCTTATCAACCAGAATATTTTCGCCGTCGAGTAAAATTTCACCCTCGGCGCGCTGGTCAGGATAAAGCTGATACATCTTGTTAAAGGTGCGCAGAAGTGTTGATTTACCGCAGCCTGACGGACCGATAAAGGCAGTCACTTCGTTTTTGGCAATGTCCAGGGAGATGTTTTTCAACGCATGGAATTTGCCGTAATAGAAATTCAGGTCGCGGACCTGGATTTTAGTATTGGATGCATCGGTCATTCGACTCATTAAGACATCTCTCTGTAATCAAAATTTTTTGTCATCACTGCTTTTTCTGGGCAAAAATGACCCTAGCCAGGATATTCAGCAGCAGTACGCACACAGTAATCAGCAACACGCCTGCCCACGCCATCTCTTGCCACTGCGAGAACGGGCTCATGGCAAACTTAAATATGGTGACCGGGAGGTTGGCGATAGGCTGCATTAAATCGGTGCTCCAGAACTGGTTGGAGAGCGAGGTAAACAGCAATGGCGCGGTTTCACCGGCGATACGGGCGATGGCCAACAAGACACCGGTAATAATTCCGGAGACCGAGGCTTTCAGCGTAATGGCAGAAATCATCTTCCACTTTGGCGTACCCAGTGCGTAGGCCGCTTCACGCAGGCTGTCCGGCACCAGTTTAAGCATGTTTTCGGTAGTACGGATAACGATAGGCACCTGCAGCAGCGCAAGGGCGATAATGCCGGCCCAACCGGAGAAGTGCCCCATCTTTGCCACGACAATCGTGTAAACGAAGAGGCCAACCACGATAGAGGGCGCCGAGAGAAGGATATCGTTAATAAAACGAATCACTTCAGCCAGCCAGGATTTACGGCCGTATTCGGCGAGATAGACGCCCGCCATAATCCCCAACGGCGTGCCCACGACCGTGGCCCACAAAATCATCAGGCCGCTGCCTGCGATGGCGTTGGCTAATCCGCCGCCGTCGGTATTAGGCGGTGGCGTGTTCTGGGTAAACAGCGCCAGAGACATGCCGTCGATGCCTTTAGTGACCGTAGTAAACAGGATCCAGACCAGCCAGAACAGGCCAAACACCATGGTCGCCATTGACAGGAGCAGCGCGAGGCGATTTTTCTGCCTGCGCCACGCCTGACGTTTGCGGCGTGATGCGAGCAGTGCGTCGTTGCTTTGCATTTCAAGAGTTGCCATCTTAACGCCCCTCATTCTTGGCAAGACGCAGGATCATCAGTTTTGACAGCGCCAGCACGATAAAGGTGATCACGAACAGGATCAGGCCAAGCTCCATCAGGGCTGACGTATGTAGACCCGAAGCGGCTTCGGCAAATTCGTTAGCCAGCGCCGAGGTAATACTGTTTCCCGGCATGTAAAGCGATGCGCTGTCGAGCTGGTAGGTGTTACCGATAATAAAGGTCACCGCCATCGTTTCGCCAAGCGCGCGTCCCAGTCCCAGCATGATGCCGCCGATAACGCCGTTCTTAGTAAACGGTAAAACGATGCGCCAAATGACTTCCCAGGTGGTACAGCCAATGCCGTAGGCCGACTCTTTCATCATCACCGGCGTTTGCTCGAACACGTCGCGCATGACCGAAGCGATGTAAGGAATGATCATGATGGCCAGAATAACGCCCGCCGCCAGAATACCGATGCCGAAGCCCGGACCGGCAAACAGCGCGCCAATAATCGGTACGCCGGAGAGAACGTCACCCACCGGCTGCTGGAAGTAGGTAGCAAACAGCGGTGCAAAGACGAACAGGCCCCACATGCCGTAAACAATACTGGGGATAGCCGCCAACAGTTCTATAGCGATACCCAAAGGACGTTTAAGCCAGTTCGGCGCCAGTTCGGTTAGAAACAGAGAGATACCAAAGCTGACCGGGACGGCAATCAACAGCGCAATGATGGATGTCACGACCGTTCCGTAGATGGGAACCAGTGCACCAAATTGCTCGTTGGGAACGTCCCAGGTTTTATTCCACAGGAAAGAAAAACCAAACTTCTCCATGCTAGGCAGGGAAGAAATAAACAGCGAGATGATGATCCCGCCGAGCAACAATAGCGTAATCAGCGCAGCCAGTTTAACCAGCGCGCCGAAGATAATGTCACCGTTTTTGCTTGGTGCTTTGAAGGACGGCGTTTTTTCAGCCATAACACTCTCTTCTTTTTCAGATTTATTTCTCTCCCGACAAGGGGTTATCGGGAGAGAATGAGACAGAAGACTCGTACTTTATATCAGACCGGGGGCCTGCTACTAGTAAAGTGCCTTGCCGCTGCTGTCTTTTACGTTGGATTTCCATGCAGCCTGAATTTGAGCAACAACAGACTGTGGCAGAGAGGCGTAATCCAGACCCGTGGTCAGCTTGTCACCGTTTTTATAAGCCCAGTCGAAGAACTTCAGCACTTCAGCGCCCTTGGCGGCATCCTGCTGTTGTTTATAGACCAGAATAAAGGTGGTGGAAGAGATTGGCCACGCGTTATCGCCCTGCTGGAAAGTCAGGTCCTGAGCAAAGGTCTTGCTCCAGTCAGCGCCTTTCGCCGCGGCGCTGAACGAGGCTTCGGATGGGGAAATGGCTTTACCGCTGGCATCAACCAGTTTGGTGTAGGTCAGGTTGTTTTGCTTGGCATACGCATACTCAACGTAACCGATTGAACCCGGCAGACGTTGAACGAATGCGGCCACGCCGTCGTTACCTTTGCCGCCCAGACCGGTTGGCCAGTTAACGGTCGTGCCTACGCCGATGTCTTTTTTCCAGTCGGCGTTAGCTTTAGACAGGTAGCTGGTGAACACGAAAGAGGTACCTGAACCATCAGCACGGCGAACCACGGCGATGTTGGTGTCAGGCAGTTTCAGGCCTGGGTTCAGCTTGGTGATTTCTGCGTCGTTCCACTTTTTGATTTTGCCCAGGTAGATATCACCCAGCGCTTTGCCGTCCAGCGTCAACTGGCCTGATTTAATACCAGGGATGTTAACGGCCAGAACAACGCCACCGATGACGGTTGGAAACTGGAACAAACCATTTTTCTCGAGGTCTGCATCGCTCATTGGCGCATCTGATGCACCGAAATCAACCGTTTTAGCGATGATCTGCTTGATACCGCCGGAAGAACCGATGCCCTGGTAGTTAACCTGAACGCCCGTCGCTTTTTGATAAGAATCAGCCCATTTAGCATAAACTGGAGCTGGGAAAGTACCGCCTGCACCGGTCAGATTAGTTGCTGAGAAGGCGGACATTGCTGTTAAAGAGAAAGTCGCTGCCACAATACCGGCGACGGTGGTACGCATCAGTTTCATGTTCCACTCCTGGTGGTTTTTATTTGATTCGACTCAAGTCGAAGCTTAGTAAAGTGTTTGGCACAGGAGGAAAATAGGACAATTTAGTGACAGTAAAATGTAGTTTATATGACAGTTTTGTGACAGCGCGCAAAATACGGACAATGTGGTTACCTATTAACCGTTATTACCCGCCCTCCCCCCTAGACACACCGGGTGGAACGTGGCAAGTAGCTTGTGCGTCCTGATACAATTCGGAAACTCCTCATTGCTGTAAGCGCTAAGGAGTAACCTCTCCGTTTCGATTACCGTTACCAGACTTTCCATTATTACTGCTCCTGAGGCGCATCATGACCGACGGATGACAGTTTTAAGTCATCCAGCCGGCGCTGACAGAGTTCTTTTAAGCTGACGCGATCGATTTTTCCTGTCGACGTTTTAGGTAATTCATCCATTACCGTAAAATCATAGGGCAGCATATAGTCGGGTAACATGCAGGCGACCCTTTCCTTAATGGAAGGCAGTGCATCGCCAGTAATCGCTAAACTGAGGACGGCGTGAAGAGTGGTGCCATATTTATCATGCGGTAGCGGTATGATGGCAACCTCTCCCACCGCCTGTACGGTAGCAAAAGCATTTTCCACATCGCCTATTTCGACTCGATAGCCACGTGTTTTAACCATATTGTCGATTCTGCCTTTGTAAACGATTTCCCTTTTATGATTGATGTAGCCATAGTCGCCTGTGCGAAAGATCAACGTAGGATAATCGTGAAACGGACTTTGAATAAGCTTCTCTTTAGTAAGATGCGGTGACTTGAAGTAACCGGCAAAAACGGTGCTTCCACGCACCAAAATCTCCCCCATGTCACCTTTGGGAAGTTTTTTCATCGCCTCGTCAACGATATAGATTTCTGCGTCATCAACGGGAAAACCAATTGGTATGCTTTCGGTATCTTCAATAGGTGTAGTCACATATTGATAGGTGACAATATTGGTTTCGGTGGGGCCGTAAATATTTGCCACCTGGGTCGCAGGCAGGCAGTCCATCACCCGCCTAAGCCAAGAGGGAGAAAACGGCTCGCCCGCATAAAGTAGCGTTCGCAGACTCGGTATTCCGCGTGCCAAATCTCCTTTGTTTAGCCAGCGAATGTAGGCAGAGGGTACCGTGTACACCACGGTAATAGCCTTATCGCGCATATAGTTGACGATATTTTTAGGTGTGTTTTCAAACCCTTCCGGCACCACAACCAGGCATGCTCCACTCAGTAAGGTGGTAAATATGTCGAATACCGAAAGGTCAAACTGCAGCGGTGCACGACTGAAAATCCGATCGTGGGGATTGATGTTAAATTCCTTTTTCATCCAGCAGATAAAGGAACAGGCATTACGATGGGTGATCATAATACCCTTTGGGGTGCCGGTAGAGCCGGAGGTATAAAGAATATATGCCACGTTATCGCTGATGTTTCTTTCAGCCTTTAGCGTTGTTGCTTTCTGCTCTTCGGCGAAATTGATATCATCCAATACGGTGATCGGTTGAGATTCCGTGAGTTGTCGAAGTGCGGAAATATATCTTTTTTGCACTAAAACATGTTTCAACTCCGCGGAAATAACTAAATTACTGACCCACACCGAGGGAGCATAGATATTGATGGGAATATAAATCAATCCTGCTGAAAGCGCCCCAAGCATTGCACTAATAGCCAAAGGAGTGACATCGGAAAGAATACCAATATGGTCGCCCTTTATCAGCCCGCAAGATTGGTAATAATGGAAAAAATACTGACTTAGCCGTTCAATATCTTGATAAGTAAATTTTTCCTCACCGAATTCAATAGCAATATTGTTGGAAAACTCGCGTAATCGACCGGCCATCATTTCGGGCAAGGTCACTGCGTTCAATAACTGCATCTATTTCATCCCTTAATGAGTGTTAATCAGAAGACTGACGATCCCCGGCGTTAGGCTGGAAGCGACTACCCGGGAAATAGTCCCCGTGGCAATCTTTGACAGTGATTTATCATCAGAGGTGGACGACGTTAGCCAAGCTAGACTGCCCTCCTTCCACCCCATATCATTGACCTTCACAGAAAGTACTTCAGCATCTTTTCCCACTCCCCAAGCGTTGGACTGGATATGCCCCATCAGGGCATGACTTTTTCCCTCCTCGACAAAACCCTGAAGCAAAAATTGCTCTTGATAAGCAGACAACATGGGCAGCGGCAATGCAGGGTTTAGTTTAAAGGGTGAGAAGAAAAATATTTCGCCAATCAACGAATGAGAAATACGTTTCGTTAACCTGAAACCAAACTCGTTCAACAGCATCTCCAGCTTTTCTGGCTGGTAAGCGAGGGACTGCAGGGATTCGTCAGACGAGATTTCTACGCCAGTATCTCTGAGTCGACTGCTTAACCCTGTGCAGCCACACCGCGCATAGTAGGCAATCCTGGCCTGAGTTGCCTTATCGCTACAGGAAAATCCGGAGATAATCACTTCAGAATTTCGCCCTTTGAGTTCCCCCAGCACGCGTAGCGGAGAACTCAAATTGCCAAAGCAATTAAACGGAAAAAACACGCAACTTTTGGCGGCAATGGACTGAGTGGGGTTAGGAAAAAGGCAGTGAAGATGCTCGGCAGAAAGATGTTCTATTTGCGCGCTGCAGTTTTTAGGCAACGGGCAGGCGTTGATTCGAGCTTTACCCAGTTCGGCCAGCCATTGAACCAGCTCCACTCCGCGATAGCTCACCTTGTGTTTCAGCGCCACGTGAAGATAACGACCATAACCGCAGCCAATCTCGACAAACTGATTAAGCGTGTTTGCCGAATTCTCGAGATAGTTGGCGATACAGCGGCTTTCTTCTACTAGAAAAGCCGCCACTTCCGCGGTTAAAATCCGGCCATCGAACATGCGCCAGCCGTTGTTTTGGCCATAAAATTTCGCCACGTTGTCTTCGGCGATCTCATCACATACCAGCATGTGATATACCCTCCGGCATTAGGGCGGCACCCGTACGTAGCCACTGCTGCTTAATATCGGTAAATAGAGTTAACAGGTGGTCAATTTGCTGCTGGGTGTTTAAGGCCGTTACGGTTATGCGCAGCGCTTCTTTGCCTTTGGGCATCGTCGGGTACGGGCAGGCGGTCAGGAAAATGCCGTTTTGATAAAGATATTTTGACGCGTTTATTAGTTGGAGGGTATTTCCGGCCCACACAGAAATAATCGGAAACAAGGTTTGCGTCATCACGTGGAAACCCAAACCACGCAGGCCCTTAACCAAAGAACAGGTAAGGCGGTAAACGTCGGCGCGTCTGGCGTCGCCAATTTTAGGCAGCAGATCCAGTGCGGCATCCAGCACACCCAGGCAGAACGGCGTTGAAGGATGGGTGTAATCCAGCGGCTTGGCGTACGCCATCAGGTACTCTTTCATTTCTGGTGTGACGGCAGCAAATGCGGCACCGGCAGCCAAGCCTTTTGCCGTACCGGCGACGTATAGGGTGTTTTTCGACGACGCAGCGCAGTAATTAATGATGCCATTTCCCCGTGTGCCATAAGGATGTTGACTGTCCGGATGTTCGCCAATAAAGCCAAAACCGTGGCCATCATCAACGAAAAGCAGCGCCTCATACTTTTCGGCCAAAGGCAACAAACCAGCAAAATCGGCATAGTCTCCGGTCATGCTGTAAACGCCGTCAACGCAGATCATTTTTCTCGGGCAGTCGCGGTGCACTTCAAGCAAAGCCTCAAGTGCGCTCATATCACCCTGCGGAAAACTCTTGAAAATAGCCCCTTTATCACGCGCCATCTGTGCTGCCTGATACATTGTAGCGTGGGCTGACTTATCAAGAATAATCACGTCGCCCTTCTGCATCAGTGCAGGAATAATACCGATACTGGTGAGCGTGGTATTAGGAAAAAGCAGCGTGTCTTCAGCGCCTATAAAAGACGCGAGTTTTTTTTCAACGTGAGTGAATAATTCGTGATATCCCATCAGTCTGGCTCGACTGGTATGCATTCCATAGTCTTTTGCTGCCTGAATACCTTTACTCAGCAATTGTTCTTGCTCACAGTCAAAGCCCAAATAATTACATGAAGCGAAGTCATAAAGTTTTTTGCCGTGAATATCGATAAGCTCGCGCTGGTCAACTTGAGCAATACGCACATCGTACTGCTGGCTTTGTTTTAATACCATAAGTAAAGGGTCGCGCTCGCTGGAACGAGACGTGAGATATTTATTTTGAACGTGCACAGTTAATTCATCCTTAACAAGATGTATTTACCCTCACCATTAATTAATCATTAACAATGAGACCTGCCGGACCCTGAAATAAATAAAATAAAACAAAAAAACCAACCAAGAGGAATATATTAACTAAAAAAAAGTAACGTATTAATCTAATTTCGATTATTTATATTTATTTAAATATGTTGATGATAAAGCCCAATAAATAAAAAAGGTCCGACAATACTTTTTTCAAAGCATCGCGGACCTAAGTTTTTTTGCCGTTTTGCCAGCCGATAACGCCAGCTGGCTTCAGGGACTTATTATTCTACCGTGACCGATTTCGCCAGATTACGCGGCTGATCGACGTCGGTGCCTTTGATAAGCGCAACGTGGTACGACAGCAGCTGTAAAGGAACGGTGTAGAAAATCGGTGCGACAATCTCTTCAACGTGCGGCAGCTGAATGATTTTCATGCCGTCACTGTCGGTGAAACCGGCATCCCTGTCGGCGAAGACGTAAAGCTGACCGCCGCGTGCACGCACTTCTTCGATGTTGGATTTCAGTTTTTCCAGCAGTTCGTTGTTAGGTGCCACCACAATCACCGGCATATCGGCGTCAATCAACGCCAGCGGACCGTGCTTCAGCTCACCGGCAGCATAGGCTTCTGCGTGAATGTAGGAGATTTCTTTAAGCTTCAGCGCACCTTCCATCGCGATCGGATACTGATCGCCACGCCCCAGGAACAGCGCATGATGTTTATCGGAGAAACCTTCCGCCAGCGCTTCGATGGTTTTATCCAGCGACAGCATCTGCTCAATGCGTGCAGGTAGTGCCTGAAGCGCGTGAACGATGTCGTGCTCTATCTTCTCGTCCATGCCCTTCAACCGGCCGACCCGTGCCACCAACATCAGCAACACGGTCAACTGAGTGGTAAAGGCTTTGGTTGAGGCCACGCCAATCTCCGTGCCTGCTTTGGTCATCAGCGCGAGGTCAGATTCACGCACCAGCGAAGAGCCGGCCACGTTACACACTGCCAGCGAGCCTAAATAGCCCAGCTCTTTCGACAGGCGCAGCGCCGCCAGCGTATCCGCAGTTTCACCCGATTGGGACAGGGTAATGATCAGGCTGCCCGGACGCACGGCAGATTTGCGATAACGGAATTCAGAGGCAATTTCGACGTCGCACGGCACACCGGCCAGCGCTTCGAACCAGTAACGCGCCACCATACCCGAGTGATAAGAGGTGCCACAGGCAATAATCTGTACGTGTTGCACTTTGGCAAGCAGCGCATCGGCGTCGGCGCCCAGTTCACTGAGATTGATTTTTCCGTGCTCGAAGCGGCCTTCCAGGGTGTTTTTAATCGCCTGCGGCTGTTCGTAGATCTCTTTCTGCATATAGTGACGGTAGGCGCCTTTATCACCGGCGTCGTACTGCACTTTAGACTCGATCTCTACGCGCTCAACCGGCTTACCGGTTTTATCGAACACGTTAACTTCGCGGCGTTTAACTTCCGCTACGTCACCTTCTTCCAGGAACATGAAACGACGAGTCACTGGCAGCAGCGCCAGCTGGTCGGAGGCGATAAAGTTTTCACCTACACCGCGACCAATGACCAGCGGACTGCCGGAACGCGCAGCCACCAGCACCGACGGGTCGCGTTTGTCCATCACTACGGTGCCATAGGCACCGCGCAGCTGCGGAATAGTGCGCAGTACGGCTTCAAGCAGCGTTCCGCCCTGAAGCAGCTCCCAGTGCACCAAGTGAGCAATAACTTCGGTATCAGTCTGTGATTCAAAACGATAACCGCGCTCGATCAGCAAAACGCGCAGCGGTTCAAAGTTTTCGATAATGCCGTTATGGACCACGGCAATATAATCAGACACGTGCGGGTGAGCATTCACCTCAGACGGTTCGCCGTGCGTCGCCCAGCGGGTGTGGGCAATACCGGTGCCACCGTGCAGCGGATGAGACTCCAGCGCATCGGCCAGCATCTGCACTTTGCCTACACGGCGCAGACGGCCCATGTGGCCTTCGTTATCGACCACAGCCAGACCGGCAGAGTCATAGCCGCGGTATTCCAAACGGCGTAATCCTTCCAACAGAATTTCAGCAATATCGCGTTGCGCTACTGCGCCAACAATTCCACACATCGGTTTTATTCCTATAGAAAGCCTGTTCACAGGCTTTTTTGATGCCTTAACCTGATTGATATCCGCGTCGGTCTTGCAGGCAAGCCGGGCGGGTTCCCCAAGCCTTGTAGAGAAGGGGATTATTATGTTTTGCCTTGGCCATTTGCTAATAAAGGCCAGGGCAAAACACAATCAAAATCATGATGTAAACGGGCACGCTGGGCCGCACCCGTTTTACTAATAGAACTTACGTGCTTCTCTTCACCGGGCGCTTCCAGTCCGGTTTGTGTACCTGGGTTACTCGGCTGATAACCAGACCACCGGCGGCAACGTCGCGGGTAATGGTTGTGCCTGCGGCGATGGTTACGTCATTGCCCACGCTCACGGGCGCGATAAGCTGCGTGTCGGAGCCAACAAACACGTTGTCGCCGATAATGGTTTGCGACTTGTTCACGCCGTCGTAGTTGCAGGTAATGGTGCCTGCGCCAATATTGACGTTATCGCCGATAACCGCGTCGCCGAGATAGCTGAGGTGTCCCGCTTTGGACCCCACACCGAGGCGCGCTTTTTTCAGCTCGACGAAGTTACCAACGTGCGCACCCTGCCCCAGTTCTGCCCCCGGACGCAGGCGGGCAAATGGCCCAACGGTGCACTCTGGCTGCAGGCTCGCGCCTTCAAATACGCTATAAGGACTGATAATGCAGTCGTCGCCGATGGTGCAGTCTTTCAGGATACAGCCTGCGCCTAGGGTTACGCGGTTGCCCAGCCTGACCTTGCCTTCAATTACCACGTTGACGTCGATACTCACGTCGATGCCGTGCGAGAGCTCACCGCGCAGGTCAAAACGGCAGGGGTCCATCAGCATCACGCCGGCCAGCAGTAAACGCTCGGCCTGCTCCTGCTGATAAACGCGCTCAAGGCGAGAAAGCTGCAGGCGGTTGTTCACACCCTCGACTTCACTCAGTCGCGCCGGATGCACGGTGGCAATTTTGTGACCTTCCGCGTGCGCCATGGCAATAATATCAGTGATGTAGTATTCACCCTGCGCATTGTTATTCGAGAGCTGGCTCAGCCAACGCTTAAACGAAGCGCCGTTAGCCACCAGAATGCCGGTATTAATTTCATTGATTTTAAGCTGCTCGGTGTTGGCATCTTTTTGCTCGATGATACCTACAACATCGCCATTGTTACGCACAATGCGACCATAGCCGGTCGGGTCACTGAGCTTAACCGTTAACAGGCCGATACCGCCTTCCGGCTTGGCGGCCAGCAGCTTTTGCAATGTTTCGACTGAAATCAACGGCACATCACCGTAAAGCATCAGCACGTCTTCGTCATCAGAGAAATGCGGCGCCGCCTGCTGCATTGCGTGTCCGGTTCCCAACTGTTCTGCCTGCAGCACCCAGTTCAGTTCGCTGGTGGCCAGACTCTGCTTAAGCAAGTCACCGCCGTGGCCATAAACCAGGTGTACATTGCTGGCACCCACGCGCGTGGCCGCATCGATTACGTGCTGAACCATCGCTTTTCCGGCAAGCGGATGCAGTACTTTGGGAAGATTGGAATACATACGAGTGCCCTTGCCTGCGGCAAGGATCACGACACTTAATGCGCTGTTAGACATAAGCAACCTGACAAATCCAGTTTGATTGACAAAAGTAACCCGTTAGCCGGTCGGATTACTACATATTTTTCATTAAAAACTACCCCGAGGCCGCACGGGCCAAGGGATGAACACTCTGTAAGCGACTCGCAAAGAAACGCGCTAAAACTGTCTTCAATAGTAGACAGTATTCCATTGAAACGGCGGGAAATGAATGACGAAGATGCCGAAAAACAGGCTTTTTTAAAGGTAAAAAAAAAGCGACCCGAAGGTCGCTTTTTCAACTGGCAGTGCTTTAGTCACTGATCTGGCAATTGCCAATCAGTAACCCGCTTTCCTGGTCAATTCGATCACGCGAAGTTTCGCGAGCGCTTTGGCCAGTTCAGCAGACGCCTGAGCATAGTCGACGTCGCCGTGAGAACCATTAATGTGGTCTTCCGCTTTACGCTTAGCTTCAAGCGCGCGCGCTTCGTCGAGGTCTACTCCACGGATTGCAGTATCAGCTAACACGGTCGTTGCGTTCGGTTGCACCTCAAGGATGCCTCCGGAGAGATAGATATACTCTTCTTCGCCGTGTTCTTTAACAATGCGCACCATGCCAGGTTTGATGGCGGTGAGCAGCGGGGCGTGACCAGGGAAAATACCCAGTTCACCTTCGCTACCCGTCACCTGGATTTTCTGCACCAGGCCGGAGAACATTCTCTTTTCCGCGCTGACAACATCCAGATGGTAAGCTTTTTCAGCCATGTCACCTTCCTCTCTCAATACTGCAACGATCTTTATCCCCTAAGGGAGAGCATTACAGTTTTTTGGCTTTTTCCACGGCTTCTTCGATAGGGCCAACCATGTAGAACGCTTGTTCTGGCAGGTGGTCGTAGTCGCCTTCGATAATGCCTTTGAAACCACGAATGGTATCTTTCAGCGGTACGAATTTGCCTGGAGCGCCGGTAAATACTTCAGCAACGAAGAATGGCTGAGACAGGAAACGCTCGATTTTACGCGCACGGGATACAACCAGCTTGTCTTCTTCAGCCAGCTCGTCCATACCCAGAATTGCGATAATATCTTTCAGTTCCTTGTAACGTTGCAGAATAGACTGCACGCCACGCGCCACATCATAGTGCTCTTGACCTACGACCAGCGGATCAAGCTGACGGCTGGTTGAGTCAAGTGGATCTACCGCTGGGTAGATACCCAGAGAAGCTATCTGACGGCTCAGTACCACGGTCGCATCCAAGTGGGCGAAGGTGGTGGCTGGAGATGGGTCAGTCAAGTCATCCGCAGGAACGTAAACGGCCTGAACAGAGGTGATTGAACCATTTTTGGTCGAGGTGATACGCTCTTGCAGAGCACCCATCTCTTCCGCCAGCGTTGGCTGATAACCTACCGCAGAAGGCATACGGCCCAGAAGTGCAGACACTTCGGTACCGGCCAGGGTATAACGGTAAATGTTATCGATGAACAGCAGTACGTCACGACCTTCATCACGGAATTTCTCCGCCATGGTCAGGCCAGTCAGTGCTACGCGCAGACGGTTGCCCGGTGGCTCGTTCATCTGACCGTAAACCAGTGCAACTTTGTCGATAACGTTGGAGTCAGTCATCTCGTGGTAGAAGTCGTTACCCTCACGAGTACGCTCACCCACGCCTGCAAACACAGAGAAACCTGAGTGCTCAGCCGCGATGTTACGGATAAGCTCCATCATGTTTACAGTTTTACCTACACCAGCACCACCGAACAGGCCGACTTTACCGCCCTTGGCGAACGGACACATCAGGTCCATTACCTTGATACCGGTTTCCAGCAGTTCCTGGGAGTTTGCCAGCTCTTCGTAAGAAGGAGCAGCACGGTGAATACCACGGCGTTCTTCTTCGCCGATTGGGCCTTTCATGTCGATTGGTTCACCCAATACGTTCATGATACGACCCAGAGTCGCAGTACCTACTGGTACTTCGATTGGGTGTTGCAGGTTGTTCACTTTCAGACCGCGACGCAGGCCGTCTGAGGTACCCATTGCGATACAACGAACAACGCCGCCGCCGATCTGTTGCTGAACTTCGAGCACCAGCTTGGAGGTACCGTTTTCTACCTCAAGAGCAGTGTACACGTTCGGTACTGCATCCTGAGGGAACTCGACGTCCACCACGGCGCCGATTACCTGGATAATCTTTCCAGTAGCCATCTTGAATCCTCTACGTAATTCGTAAACCTAGCTTAAACCGCGGAGGCTCCCCCGACGATCTCGGTGAGTTCCTGAGTGATGCTGGCCTGACGAGCCTTGTTGTATACCAACTGCAGCTCTTTGATCAGGCTGCCGCCGTTATCGGTGGCGGCTTTCATCGCTACCATTCGCGCGGCCTGTTCGCTGGCCAGGTTTTCTACGACGCCCTGATAAACCTGAGACTCTACATAGCGACGCAGGAGGGTATCCAGCAGTGCTTTAGGGTCTGGCTCATACAGGTAATCCCAGGACTTGTTCGCCAGTCCGCCGGTTTCTTCCGCAGGCGGAAGTGGCAGCAGCTGCACGATTCTTGGTTCCTGAGACATGGTATTGACGAATTTATTGCTAACAATGCACAGCTTGTCTAAACGACCTTCGTCAAAGGCTTGCAGCATCACTGCAACCGGACCGATCAGTTCTGACAGGGAAGGGTTATCCCCCATGCCAGTAACCTGGGCAACCACGTTGCCACCCACGGAACCGAAGAAAGATGCAGCTTTTGAACCGATCAGGGCCAAGTCAACCTCGACGCCTTGCTCGCTCAAACCTTTAATCTCTGTCAGCAGTTTTTTGAACAGGTTGGTGTTCAAGCCGCCACAAAGACCGCGATCGGTAGACACGACCAAATACCCAACGCGCTTAATTTTACGCTCGTCCAGGTATGGGTGCTTGTATTCCAGATTACCCTGCGCAAGGTGACCAATCACTTTACGAATGGTATCTGCATAAGGACGGCTGGCCGCCATGCGTTCCTGCGTTTTACGCATTTTGGAGGCGGCGACCATTTCCATCGCTTTAGTGATCTTTTGCGTGTTTTGCACGCTGCCGATCTTACTACGTATCTCTTTTCCGCCGGCCATCTCTGCTTCTCCTCATTACCAACCGCCCTGCCGCGTTAGCGGTAGGGCGGTTCAGTATTACCAGGACTGGGTTGCTTTGAAGGTCTCAAGGATAGATTGGAATTTACCCTCGATTTCCTTGTCGTACGCACCAGTTTGGTTGATTTGTTGCAACAGCTCAGCGTGCTCGCGGTCAGCGTAAGCCAACAGCGCAGCTTCGAAGCTACCCACTTTGGACAGCTCGACGTCTTCCAGGAAACCACGTTCTGCAGCAAACAAAATCAGCGACTGTGCAACGATTGACATCGGTGCGTACTGTTTCTGTTTCAGCAGCTCGGTCACTTTCTGACCGTGGTTCAACTGTTTACGCGTAGCTTCATCCAGGTCGGATGCAAACTGGGAGAACGCAGCAAGTTCACGATACTGTGCCAGAGCGGTACGAATACCACCGGACAGTTTTTTCATGATCTTGGTCTGAGCAGCACCACCAACACGGGATACCGAAATACCCGGGTTAACCGCTGGACGAATACCGGAGTTAAACAGGCTTGATTCCAGGAAGATCTGACCATCGGTAATCGAAATTACGTTGGTCGGAACGAACGCGGAAACGTCACCAGCTTGCGTTTCGATAATCGGCAGCGCAGTCAGAGAACCGGTTTTACCTTTCACTTCACCGTTGGTGAATGCTTCAACGTAAGCAGCGCTTACGCGAGAAGCACGCTCCAGCAAACGGGAGTGGAGGTAGAACACGTCACCTGGGTAAGCTTCACGGCCTGGCGGACGACGCAACAGCAGGGAGATCTGACGGTATGCAACGGCCTGTTTAGACAGGTCATCGTATACAATCAGGGCATCTTCACCGCGGTCACGGAAGTATTCACCCATCGCGCAACCCGAGTAAGGTGCCAGGTATTGCAGCGCAGCTGATTCAGATGCGGTAGCAACAACAACGATGGTGTTAGCCAGTGCGCCGTGCTCTTCCAGTTTGCGAACCACGTTGGAAACGGTGGAAGCTTTCTGACCGATAGCGACGTAAATACATTTGATACCGGAATCGCGCTGGTTGATGATCGCATCAATTGCCAGAGCAGTTTTACCGGTTTGACGGTCACCGATTACCAGTTCACGCTGACCACGACCGATTGGGATCATGGCATCGACTGACTTGTAGCCAGTCTGAACAGGTTCGTCAACGGATTGACGATCGATAACGCCCGGTGCGATAGCTTCAATTGGAGAGAAGCCGTCGTTTTCTACCGGACCTTTACCATCAATTGGCGCACCCAGTGTGTTAACCACACGGCCCAGCAGGCCGCGGCCAACTGGAACTTCAAGGATACGGCCAGTACATTTTACTTTCATCCCTTCGGCGAGGTCAGCGTAAGGGCCCATAACTACGGCACCTACGGAGTCGCGCTCCAGGTTCAAGGCGATAGCGAAGCGGTTACCCGGCAACGCAATCATTTCGCCCTGCATGACATCGGCCAGGCCGTGCACGCGGATGATCCCGTCAGAAACGGAAACGATAGTACCTTCATTGTGAGCTTCGCTCACTACATTGAACTGTGCAATGCGCTGCTTTATCAGTTCGCTGATTTCGGTGGAATTCAGTTGCATGCTCCAGTCCCCTTAAGACTGCAAGACGTCTGCCAGGCGTTCAAGACGACTGCGAACGCTGCCATCAATCACCATATCACCTGCACGGATTACGACACCGGCAAGAACAGACTTGTCAATTTTGCAATTCAGCTTAACTTTGCGAGACAAACGTTTTTCCATCGCAGCAGCAATTTTTGCCTGCTGTTCTTCAGACAGAACGTTGGCAGAAGTAACTTCCACTTCAACGGTCGCCTCTAAGGCTGCGCGCAGTTCAATAAACTGCTCGAGCACTTCAGGAAGAACGCGTAAACGTTTGTTATCAGCCATAACCTTAATCAGGTTCTGACCCGCTTCATCGAGTTGTTCACCACATATCTCGATAAACGTTGCAGAGAGTGCTTCAGGTGCCAGAGCACCAGAAAGCAATTCTTTGATATGTTCATCGGATGTGACTTCAGCCGTGAACGCTAGCATGGACTGCCAGCGGTCTAAGCTTTGGTGCTCAACGGCAAAGTCAAAAGCTGCTTTGGCGTAGGGGCGAGCTACCGTAGTAAATTGTGACATCAGCCCCTCCCTCCTTACAGTTCAGCGACCAGTTTATCAACGATGTCGCTATTAGCAGCTTCATCCACGGAACGTTCGATGATTTTCTCGGCGCCAGCAATGGCCAAAATACCGACTTGTTTACGTAACTCTTCACGAGCACGTTGACGTTCAGCGTCGATCTCAGCCTTCGCTTGGGTCACGATCTTGTTACGTTCCTGCTCGGCTTCAGTTTTAGCTTCATCGATGATTTGAGCTTTACGCTTGTTAGCTTGCTCGATGATCACCTGAGCTTCCGCTTTGGCTTTAATCAGTTGGTCGGTCGCATCGGCTTGCGCTAAATCCAGCTCTTTTTTGGCTTGTTCTGCGGAAGATAAACCGTCAGCAATTTCTTTTTGACGTTTTTCGATGGCAGCCATAATTGGCGGCCATACGTACTTCATGCAGAACCAGACAAACAGGACGAACGCGATAGCCTGGCCGAGGATTGTTGCGTTAAGATTCACAGCACAATGCCTCTTTCAAAGTGAATTAGTTGATGTCGGTCGTTTAACTCAGAGCGAACTCTGTGTTAGGCGACAGCAAACATCACGTACAGACCCAGACCAACAGCGATCATCGGGATGGCGTCGACCAGACCCATAACGATAAAGAACTGTGTACGCAGCAGAGGAATCAGGTCAGGCTGACGAGCAGCGCCTTCCAAGAATTTACCACCCAGGATGCCGATACCGATCGCAGCACCGATTGCCGCCAGGCCCATCATCACAGCGGCAGCCATGTACAGCAGATCCATACTCAGGTTTTCCATGACAGTCTCCAGTTTGTTTCAGTTAAAACGCAGTATTGTTGAAAGAAAAATCAGTGTTTTTCAGATGCCATCGACAGATAGACAATCGTCAGAACCATGAAGATAAAAGCTTGCAGCGTAATGATCAGGATGTGGAAAATGGCCCAAGGCACACTTAGAATCCACTGTGACCACCACGGCAGCAGGCCAGCAATAAGGATGAAGATCAACTCACCCGCATACATATTGCCAAACAGTCGCAGACCCAGTGAAACTGGTTTGGACAGCAGGCTGACGCCTTCAAGAATCAGGTTAATCGGAATGAAAACCGGATGATTGAAGGGTTGCATTGTTAGTTCCTTAACGAAACCACCAACGCCTTTCATCTTAATGCTATAGAAAAGAATCAAAATGAATACGCCCAGAGCCATCGACAACGTAACGTTTACGTCAGCGGTAGGCACAACACGCAGAGCTGGCAAACCGATAACATGCTCGCCTAAGTAAGGCAGCAAATCGATTGGCAGCAAATCCATCATGTTCATCAAAAATACCCAGACGAACACAGTAAGTGCGAGAGGCGCGATCACTTTGCTTTTACCGTGATACATGTCACGCACGTTGCTGTCGACGAAACCAACAACCAGCTCTACGGCCGTTTGCAGTTTACCGGGAACGCCACTAGTGGCGCTTTTGGCGACGCGATGGAAAATAACCAAAAAGAGTACCCCGAGGACCACGGAGAAAAACATCGAATCGATGTTAATCGACCAGAATCCCGTCCCAATCTGAAGCTGTGTCAGATGGTGACCGATATACTCTTGTGGAGTAGAGATTTCTCCTGATGCAGACATGATGCCTCTTACCCTTTAGTAGTTAAGTACGGTTATCTACGGTTACGACCGATTAATGACGGCCGGAGCTACTATCTGCGTGATTAGCACAGATAAATAGGCCACACCCAACGGAGCAAAAGCAGCCTTGAACAGACCCAGCGCGATAACCAGCAAAGTTATGGTAACCACAACCTTCAGCGCTTCCCCAATGGCAAATGACCAGGCAACTCGTCCAGAGACCGTTGTTTGCGCCTGTTGGCGCCACGCATACAGCATAAACAGTGCATTCGGTAACCAGGCAGCTAATCCTCCCATAAGAGCGGAGGTAGACCACGACAGGCTTTTCAATCCAAATGCTGCACTGAGAAGGACAAACGTCAATAGCTGCAGTATTAACAGCTTTCTCGCTACTTTCCCGCCGTTCTTATCGTATAAGGAGTAAGACACAGACATGACGTTTATTCTCTCGTACCTAACTGGAGGTATGCTGAATGCCGTATAACACTGCCTTTACCCAAAGGAGTCAAGCAGCAAAAAACGTGCAAATTATACGGGCCACTCAAACGAATTCAATGGATAAGTAGCGAAAAGGTGAACAATTATTTAAATTACCCTTTTTAGAGCTATTTTCATAAGGAAACTATAGCGCTAATTAACTACAAATCGACTGTCGAGTTATTCCATTAATCAACAAAGAATCGTGCGCGAGATCACAAAAATCTGTTTTATTCGCATTTTTCTCAGAGATTTTAAGAATTACATTATCTTATAGAAACTTCAAAAAGTCATTAAAAACAGAAGCTTAATTGATTCAGCTTTTTATAAAAATGTCGCTATCAATTAAAACCCCTCTTTTTATACATCCACACAACAAATAACAACATTTCGTTCACAATTCGAATATCGAGCACTTAACGGAAATTCAATTTCAAGTGTGATTATTTCGCAACGTATTAAAGCCAAAAGGTCAATCAGGTGATATCGAGGTGTAAAATGCAGGTAAAAAGCGAATAAACAAGCAAACTAGTTAGCTTGCTTATTTTTACCTTTATTAAACATCTGCTTTTTAGGCATTTTATTGACTCAGAACAAGCTTAGCTTGCTTTCAAAATCACCAGATGCCTTTCACCGTCCAATTCTGGTACGCGAAGCTTAATTATCTCTTGCAGCTGAATGCCCTGCGGCAAGGTATCGAGTTCATCATCAGGACGCAATCCCTTCAGCGCATAGAAACGCCCCTGCCCTTTCACCGGTAAGTGGTGACACCAGGTAAGCATATCGTGCAGCGAAGCAAACGCGCGGCTGATAACGCCGTCAAACGCCGGCTCGGGAATAAACTCCTCTACCCTGCTCTGCACTGGCTCAATATTGGTCAGGCCCAGTTCATGTTGCACTTGGCGCAGGAAGCGTACGCGCTTGCCCAGGCTGTCGAGCAGTGTGAAATGCGAGTCGGGTCGCACAATGGCCAACGGAATACCTGGCAGACCTGGACCGGTGCCAACGTCGATAAAGCGATTTCCCTCTAAATGCGGATTGACCACGATACTGTCGAGAATATGGCGCACCAGCATTTGCATTGGGTCGCGAACCGAGGTGAGGTTATACGTTTTATTCCACTTATGCAGTAACTCGACGTAGCCAATGAGCTGATGTTTTTGCTGATCGGGTAGCGCTATTCCTGCCGCAGCAAGCAGCGAGTCCAATTTCTTTTGCATGGGTTGTCCTTGGGGCATTCTGAAACCGCAGGCCCGTTTTGATGACCGGGTCTGCGGCATGGCGACTCAATCAGGCGCTGCGACGCAGCAGGCCTTGTTTTTTCAGCCAGATCAGTAGAATCGATATTGCAGCCGGGGTTATCCCGGAAATGCGAGTAGCTTGTCCAATTGACGTCGGACGATGATCGTTAAGCTTGGCGATCACCTCATTCGACAGGCCGTTGACCTGTTGATAGTCCAGCGTTTCTGGCAGAAGCGTGTTTTCGTTGCGCTGCTGTTTTTCAATCTCTTCCTGCTGACGTGCGATATAACCTTCGTATTTAACCTGAATTTCGACCTGTTCAGCAGCCTGAGGGTCACTGACTGCCGGTGCAAAAGCTTCAAGGCGGGTCAATAGGTCATAGGTCATTTCAGGACGACGCAGCAGCTCTTCGGCACTGGCTTCTTTAGAAAGCGGCGCAGAGAGATGTGTGTTTATTTCTTCAACCAGCGCATGACGCGGGTTAACCCAAATGCCACGCAGACGTTGCCGCTCAAGCTCGATCATTTCGAGTTTTTCGTTAAAGCGTGCCCAGCGAGCGTCGTCTACCAGACCCAGCTCACGGCCTTTTTCAGTCAGACGCAGATCGGCGTTGTCTTCACGCAGCATCAGGCGGTATTCAGCACGTGAGGTAAACATGCGGTACGGTTCTTTAGTGCCCAGCGTACACAGGTCGTCGACCAATACGCCGAGGTAGGCTTGATCACGACGCGGCGCCCAGCCTTCCAGCTCTACGGCGTTGCGTGCAGCGTTGAGACCAGCAAGCAGACCCTGCGCCGCGGCTTCTTCGTAGCCGGTGGTACCGTTGATCTGTCCGGCAAAGAACAGGCCCTTGATAAATTTGCTTTCCAGTGTCGGTTTCAAATCACGCGGATCGAAGAAATCGTACTCGATGGCATAGCCAGGACGCATTATCACCGCATTTTCCAACCCCTGCATGGAGCGTACGATTTTCATCTGTACGTCGAAAGGCAGACTGGTGGAGATCCCGTTTGGATAAATTTCGTTGCTGGTCAGGCCTTCAGGCTCAAGGAAGATCTGATGCGCGTTACGATCGGCAAAGCGCATCACTTTGTCTTCGATCGACGGACAATAGCGTGGGCCGATCCCTTCGATGATCCCTGAGTACATCGGGCTGCGATCCAGATTATTACGGATCACGTCATGCGTTTTTTCGTTAGTGTGCGTGATATAGCACGGGATTTGACGCGGGTGCTGCGCCGCATTGCCCATGAACGAGAATACGGGAGCAATGTCGTCGCCGTGCTGTTGGCCGAGCACGCTGAAATCGATAGTACGTGCATCAATGCGCGGCGGGGTTCCTGTCTTCAGGCGATTGACGCGCAAAGGCAGTTCACGCAGACGCTGTGACAGAGATATGGCAGGAGGATCGCCTGCACGGCCACCGCTGTAGTTTTCCAGACCGATGTGGATTTTTCCGTCAAGGAAAGTTCCCACGGTCAGCACGACGGCTTTGGCACGGAATTTTAGGCCCATCTGGGTCACAGCGCCGACAACGCGATCGTTTTCGACGATCAGGTCTTCAACAGGCTGCTGGAATATCATCAGATTAGGCTGGTTTTCTAACGCAGTTCGTACGGCCTGGCGGTAAAGCACGCGGTCAGCTTGAGCTCGAGTGGCTCGCACGGCGGGTCCTTTGCTCGCGTTTAGTATCCTAAACTGAATGCCGGCGTGATCGACTGCCGTTGCCATCAAACCACCGAGTGCGTCCACTTCTTTAACCAGATGTCCTTTCCCGATCCCGCCAATGGCAGGGTTACACGACATCTGTCCCAGCGTGTCGATATTGTGGGTCAATAACAGGGTTTGACGTCCCATTCTGGCTGAAGCCATTGCCGCTTCAGTGCCTGCATGGCCACCACCGATGATGATGACGTCAAATTGATCCGGATAAAACATGGTACTGCACCTCGAAGTTCAACGAACGATCGTATTGCGTTGGGAAAACGGATTCTACGCGAGTTTGGAGCTTCCACAAGTCCCAGGGGATCGTCACTAATTAAAAGAAGATCTTTTTATTTAAAGATCTCTTACTACTAACTCTTATTAGGATCGCGATCTTCTGTGTATAAGTCATTATTGTCTATTTAGATCAATATGCTATAGAGGATCGAATGCTGTGAATGATCGGTGATCCTGGACAGTATAAGCTGGGATCAAAAGAGCTACTTATGCACAGCCCCCCAAGCGACCTAAGGTTGTTAGAGGGATAACTACCGGTTTCACACCGCTTTTAAGCCTAGTTATCCACATCTGATCGGGTAAAATTTACACTTATCTGAGCAAATTAATCCAATTTAGGACCCAAACCTCGGCCGGATCTTCAGGAATTTCGTGTTGCGTCACGTCGATCTCAAGGCGATCGCCGATTCTTTGAGCACCCAAAGCCGTTATTTTTTGATCCAAAGTGCGGATCGCACCACAAAAAATATCGTATTCGCTGCTGCCTAAACCGACGGCACCAAAGCGAACGTTTGACAGATCGGGTTGCTGATCGTCAATTTGCTCAAGAAGGGGCTGAATATTGTCAGGAAGCTCCCCGGCACCGTGAGTGGAAGAAACCACCAGCCAAATACCGCGGGTTGGGAGCTCATACAGTTCAGGACCGTGGAACAGCGCGGTGGTAAAACCGGCTTCTTTCAGCTTCTCTTCTATATGTTCAGCAACATATTCTGCGCCGCCAAGCGTACTGCCACTGATCAGGGTGATATCAGACATAAGGCTCTTACCCGAAAAAAGAATGGCTATTGTACGCTGTGAATGAGCTGGGATCTACCTGTGGATAATGAGGTATTAAAATTTATTAATTATGGCTGGATCGTACGCATGATGGGGTTTTGTAAGGAGATTAGGGTTTCCGTAGACTGGATCTCGTCGATAGTCTGTATCTTGTTGATAAGTACCTGCTGCAGCGCATCGATGGAGCGGCACATTACTTTGATGAAGATGCTGTAGTGGCCGGTGGTGTAATAGGCTTCAACCACTTCTTCCAGGCTTTCCAGGCGCTTAAGGGCAGAAGGGTAGTCTTTGGCACTCTTGAGAATGATGCCGATAAAGCAGCAAACGTCGTAGCCCAATCGCTTCGGATCGACGTTCACTCGGGTGCCGGTAATGATGCCTGCCTGCTTCATTTTCTCGACCCTGACGTGAATAGTGCCCGGACTGACATTAAAAGACTTGGCCAGTTCGGCGTAGGCAACGCGGGCGTTTTCCATTAATGCGTTTAATATCCCGCGATCCAGATCGTCTATTTGATAGTTATCAGACATTTATTATCTCTCTTTTATTAACGCTTCCAACGTCGTTGTACGCGGCTTTTCATTCCAGTATCGAAGCGCCAGATATGGTCAAAGATACGCATAATTGCCGGTTTTCCATAGTGCGACATGGCAAGGGCGTGAAAACGATGGCGGTACTGCGTCTGCTGCTGTTTGACACGCTGTTGGATTTCGTCGGGCAGCCGCTGGGCGATAAAGTCCGAAATAATGACCGCATCAGCGTCCTGCCACTCCGGCGTCGCCAGTTTGTCGAGCGTGGCACTCAGGCAGGCGGAAAGATCCGTTCCGCCTCTGAAATGCTGTCCCAGAAAACGCATGGCCTGATCCAGACCGCTGGCCGATGTGAGTTCATAGTGAATCACTTCGCTGGCGAACAGCATGATGTAGCAGCGGCGATTGTCCGCCAGCGCAATGCGCAACAGGGCAACACAAAAGGCCTTGGCGCACTGCTCGTTGAAGCCGCCCATTGAACCTGAGGTATCGACGCACACCACAAACGGGCCACGCGGCTGCGGTTCCTGCTGTTGATATACCACCGGACGCATCACCTCTTTTTCTCGCCATACGTCACCGTGCAACTGGTAGGTCATCAGACGCTTTTCCAGCAGTCGCCGATAAAACTCGAACTCAAGCTCGGCAATGCCTATCGTCGCCAGTTCTGAGGGCAGCAGGCGCATGATGTCATCACTGTGATGGATGCCGTTCACCTCTTCAGGAACGGTGGCCGGTTCCCTGACCATCAGGCGATGCGCTTCAAGAATGGTCTCTTCGTGGGGATTGGCCTTTGCCGTCTGGCTACGTCCCAGCTGCTCAGCTAGCTGTTGCAGCTCAGGCTGTTGCTGTAAAAAGGTGCCGTAGCGGACCAGCGACTGATAGTCGCCGCGCTGGCGCTTTCCTTTACTCATGTCCCACAGTCGGCCTGCGGCACCGTCGTTTTCGACTAATAAAGGAGAGAGTTCGCCGCTCAGCTCAAGCCGCTGTTCCAATTCGTTTTGCAGCTGCTCCTGCTCTTGCTCCAGCAACTGATGATGCAGAGTCACGGTCTGGAAAGTGATATTCAGCCGCCAGCGCTGCATAAACAGGCCGTGAAAGCTGCTGTTTGGGCCTCTTTGGTTGGCGGTGGAGATATTGTCGGTTAGCGAGCGCGCCTCGGTGGCAAAAGGCGAGTTAAGCTGTTCGAGCTGAACAACCGTGCTCTCCAGCTCCGTATTAAACGTAGAGGCGCTGCTCTGCTGACAGTGCTGGTAAAGATAGAACTCTTTCGCCAACCCCTGAGGCACCGGCGTATCATGAATGCGCTGCTGTAGCCTGAAGCGCCACTCCGGCAAATCTTTGGTCAGTGCGCGCTTGAGCCGAGGGAATTTTTCAAAGAACACCTGCAGCTGCGGCGTAGCCAGCAGTGTGATGATCAGTTCATCAATAAGCTCGGCTTCTTTAATGGCCAGCATGACGTCCAGCGTTTCCAGGCTGAACATGGTTTAGCTTCTGCCAAACAGCTGTTGTTGTTGCACCAGCTGTTCATTAACGCGGATCAGACTGGCTTCTATTTTCGCCGTCCACTCCAGCGGAACGAACAGGCACGGATGGTGCTGGTTAAACAGCTGGCGCTGCTGGGTCAGAGATTCACCTAGCGTGGTTAGCGTATTTCTCATCTCCTCCGGCACCGTGATGTGCTCATTGCCTGGCAAGGTAAGGAAGCTTGGCTGACGACTCACGTCGAGAATAACCAGCTGCAGTTTATCGTCGACTTCAACGTCTACAGCCTGCGCAAAACCGATCCCGTTGAGTTTCGCCTTTAGCTGCCCACCCTTATTAAGCCATTCGACCATGGGTTCACGGTCCACCAGCAGATGGTTGACCTGAATGTCGTGCAGGTGCAGCGGCTGTTGCAGAAACAGGGTAAGGCTGGTGGACGACAGCGATTCCGGCAATTGATACTGCGGTCTGCGACTGAACATTCCTGATTTTTTACTGACTTTTAACGCCTGACGCGTGCTCTGCTGCTGCTGATAATGCATCCATTGTTGATTGAGTTGCTGAATTTTTAAACTTAAGCTTTGCTGCTGGTAGGCCTGCTCGGTGATGCTCTGCTCAATCTGCGTTTGCAATAAATGATAAGAGCTCATGTCATGCCACAGGCAGTCTTTAAGCAGCACGACATCAACCGGGGCAACCGACTGACGACCGCTAAAGAACGCGCAGGCCTGCAGCAGCCGCAGGGCTTTTTTCCAGCGACGGTCTGAAACATAAGGGGCGGTTTCAAGCGCGCCGAGGCGTTGGCGCAGCTGAAAGATAAGCTCGAAGCAGTGTTCGGTGAGGTTGACCTTCTCTATTTCCGGCTGCCACTGCTTGTACTCCTCATCGGTGATGCTAAGCCCTTCTGCCACCGGATGCGTGTTCTCAGAATGCCGGCTGGTGAGCAGTGATCTAAAGTTTTGTTTGTCCTGTACGCGGTCCAGCCACAGGCGGATCAACATGCGATCGTAGAGCGCTTCCAGGCCGCCGTCGGCCTCGGGCAGTTCGTTGGAGGCACTGACCAACAGGCGCATCGGGATCGCCTCTTCACTGTCGCCATTGCGAAAACGTCGCTCGTTTATTGCGGTCAGCAAAGTATTAAGGATCGCCGGACCGGCTTTCCATATTTCATCAAGAAAGACAATTTCTGCCTCCGGTAAATAGCCCTGAGTGAGGCGCAAATAGCGGCCTTCGTCCTTTAGTGCCTGAATTGAAAGCGGACCAAACACCTCTTCTGGCGTAGAAAAACGGGTCATCAGATATTCAAAGGCGCGGGCATCGCGAAACGCATATTTTAAACGACGGGCGATCAGACTCTTGGCGATACCCGGTGGGCCAAGCAGAAACACGCTTTCGCCACACAGCGCGGCTAACAGGCAAAGACGTATGGCCTCCTGCCGTTCATAAAGGCCGTTTTCCAACGCATTAGCCAGTCGGGTGATTCGTTCTGCCAAAAGAGGTGATTGCGCCATAATGTGTTTTAAACTGCCCCAAATAGTGACTTAAGTGATGGAATAGTGGACTGTGAGCTGCTAATAAACCATGATTTTTTTCTGAGAACTAGCCCGTTGATTATTAAAATTATTCTATTTGCAGAAATGTGATCGCCTGCGATGAATTGTTTGCTTGTCTTTGTATTAAAGGGTAGGCAATCTTATTTATTCGTGCATACTGTGCGCCTTTTGGTGGGTTTAAAGGAACTGCCAACCCACATAGCTTACGGATTTTGGGCAAAAGAATTTTTAGCCAAATACTCAAGTCAGCCAAATGACAAAGCATAAAAGAAACCAATTATGAGCACAGAACATAAACGGTCACTACCCGCAGTAACCTTGGCCGCCATTGGTGTGGTTTATGGTGACATCGGTACCAGCCCTCTCTATACACTGCGAGAGTGTTTTTCCGGCCACTACGGTTTTAACGTCGAACCCAGCGTGGTATTTGGTTTCCTCTCCCTGATTTTCTGGTTGTTGATTATTGTCGTCTCGGCAAAATATCTCTCCTTTGTTTTACGGGCTGATAACGCGGGAGAAGGCGGTATTTTGACCCTGATGTCGCTCGCCGGCAGAAATACCTCGGCAAGAACCACCGCCGTACTGGTTATTCTCGGTTTGATAGGCGGCAGTTTCTTTTACGGCGAAGTGGTGATTACGCCCGCGATGTCGGTGCTTTCCGCGATGGAAGGTCTTGAAATTGCAGCGCCAAGCCTCGATGCCTATATCGTCCCGCTCTCAATTTTTGTTCTTACCCTGCTGTTCTTCATTCAAAAACACGGAACCGGACTGGTCGGCAAACTTTTTGCCCCAGTGATGCTGCTGTGGTTTTTGGTGCTGGCGGTATTGGGTATTAACAGCATTATCGGCAATCCCGAAGTGCTACGTGCAATTAATCCGATGTGGGCAGTCAACTTCTTTATCGAGCATAAATCCTTCTCCTTCCTGGCATTGGGCGCGGTCGTGTTGTCTATTACCGGCGTCGAGGCGCTGTATGCGGATATGGGGCACTTTGGTAAACTGCCGATTCGCCTGGCCTGGTTTAGCGTAGTTCTGCCATCGCTGGTGTTGAACTACTTTGGTCAGGGCGCGCTGTTGCTTAAAAATCCTGAGGCGATTAAAAACCCGTTCTTCCTGCTGGCGCCTGACTGGGCGCTGCTGCCGATGCTGATTCTGGCCACTCTGGCGACCATTATTGCCTCTCAGGCGGTGATATCAGGAGTGTTCTCCTTAACCCGTCAGGCAGTTCGCCTGGGGTATTTGCCGCCGATGCGCATCATTCACACCTCAGAGATGGAAGCGGGACAGATTTATGTGCCGGTCATCAACTGGCTGCTCTATTTCGCGGTGGTCATTGTTATCCTCGGCTTCGAGCACTCAAGCAATCTGGCCGCGGCCTACGGCATTGCGGTGACCGGTACTATGGTGCTGACCTCTATACTCTCGTGCACCGTGGCCTATAAAAACTGGCACTGGAAAGGTTTTATTGTGGCAGTGCTGGCGGTGATTCTACTGTTCATCGACGTGCCGCTGTTCGCTGCCAATGCGACCAAAATACTGTCAGGCGGCTGGCTGCCTCTGGTGCTGGCGCTGATGATGTTTATCGTGATGACCACCTGGAAAAGCGAGCGCTTCCGCCTTATGCGCCGTATGCACGAGCACGGCAATTCACTTGAGGCGATGATTGCTTCGCTGGAGAAATCTCCGCCGGTGCGTGTTCCCGGTACGGCGGTCTATATGTCCCGCGCGACCAACGTCATTCCGTTTGCTCTGCTGCACAACCTCAAACACAACAAAGTGTTGCACGAGCGGGTGGTGCTGCTGACTCTGCGGACTGAAGATGCGCCGTTTGTGCATAACGTTCGCCGCGTCACTATTGAGCAGATGTCGCCGACTTTCTGGCGTGTGGTGGCGAGCTATGGTTTCAAAGAGACACCTAACGTAGAGGAAGTGTTCCACCGCTGTGGCCTTGAAGGTTTGTCGTGCCGCATGATGGAAACCTCATTCTTTATGTCGCACGAGTCGCTCATTCTCACTAAACGACCTTGGTATCTCTACTTCCGTGGCAAGCTGTTTATCGCCCTGAGCCGAAACGCCCTGCGCGCCCCGGATCAGTTCGAAATTCCGCCAAACCGCGTGATTGAGCTGGGAACCCAGGTCGAGATTTAATCTTTCTGGTCGTCATTATTTAAACGCCGTGGGTCAACGCCTGCGGCGTTTTGCATTTCGTCTTATCACCAGCCTTATCGTTTTATTCCACTTAATGGTTTACTCGCCGTTTACCTGTCAGCGAAACGTTTCGACAGCGATCACAAATTCATCGTCTGCCCATTGCTACGGCGTACAGATTTTCTAGAATCAGTTACCAGCGAAACGTTTCGCTGTTGGAGCTGATAATGAAGAAAGCCATGTTGTTGAATGCCGACGTTTCACAGGTTATTGCTAAATTGGGTCATACCGACACCTTGGCGATTGCCGACGCCGGTTTACCGATCCCCGCGACCACGCAGCGAATCGACCTTGCCCTGACGCAGGGTGTGCCGACCTTTTTACAAGTGTTTGCCACCGTTATCAGTGAGATGCAGGTGGAGCACGCCGTGCTTGCCGAGGAAATCAGGCAGCATAACCCCGAGCTTCACGCCACGCTGCTAGGCCAGTTGAAACAGCTGGAGCAACAGCAGGGAAACACCATTACGTTGGAATATGTTAGCCATCAGGCTTTCAAACAACAGACACAAACTACGCGTGCCGTGATCCGCAGTGGAGAATGTTCGCCATACGCTAACGTTATCCTGTCTGCCGGCGTCACGTTCTGAGGTCTCTATGCAACCTTTGCTGCAACTCTCAGGGATTGATAAAGCCTTTCCCGGTGTAAAAGCCCTGTCGGGCGCCGCGCTTAGCGTGTATCCGGGAAAAGTTATGGCGCTGGTGGGTGAAAACGGCGCGGGCAAGTCAACGATGATGAAAGTGCTGACCGGTATCTATCAAAAGGATGCCGGAACGGTTCATTTTCTCGGTAAGGAAGCCAGTTTTAACGGGCCGAAGGATTCCCAGGAAGCCGGGATCGGTATTATCCATCAGGAACTTAACCTGATCCCGCAGCTGACCATTGCTGAGAACATTTTCCTCGGCCGTGAGTTTGTTAACGGACTGGGGAGAATTCAGTGGAAAAAGATGTACGCCGAAGCCGACAAACTGCTGGCTCGCCTGAATCTGCGTTATAGCAGCCATCGACTCGTGGGTGAACTGTCGATTGGTGACCAGCAGATGGTCGAGATTGCCAAGGTGCTGAGCTTCGAATCGCAGGTCATTATCATGGATGAGCCGACCGATGCACTGACCGACACCGAAACCGCCTCCTTATTTAGCGTGATAAACGAGCTTAAGGCTGCCGGGTGTGGCGTGGTGTATATCTCGCATCGCCTGAAAGAGATTTTCGAGATTTGCGACGACGTGACGGTATTTCGCGACGGCCAGTTTATTGCTGAACGTCCCGTTAGCGAGCTTGAGGAAGACACGCTGATTGAAATGATGGTGGGACGGCGGCTTGAGGAACAGTATCCGCGAATCAACCATGCCCGCGGGCCGCTGCGCTTGTCGGTAAATAATGTTTCGGGACCGGGTGTAAAAGACGTCAGTTTCGCGCTTTACGGCGGCGAGATCCTCGGCGTTTCTGGCCTGATGGGGGCCGGACGTACTGAACTGATGAAAATTCTTTACGGCGCACGCAAAAAAACCGCAGGCACAGTCTCACTTGAAGGCCGTGAAATTCAGACCCGCACACCGCAGGACGGCCTGGCTAACGGCATCGTTTATATCTCTGAGGATCGTAAGCGCGACGGCTTAGTGTTGGGTATGTCGGTTAAGGAAAACATGTCGCTGACCGCGCTGCGTTATTTCAGTCGCCTGGGCGGCGGGTTAAAGCACGCAGAAGAGCAGCAGACGGTGAGCGATTTTATCCGTCTGTTCAATATCAAAACCCCGTCAATGATGCAGCCTATTGGCCTGCTTTCCGGCGGTAATCAGCAGAAAGTGGCTATTGCGCGCGGGCTGATGACGCGTCCCAAAGTGTTGATCCTCGATGAACCGACGCGCGGCGTCGACGTTGGGGCCAAGAAAGAGATTTATCAGTTAATCAATCAGTTCAAGCGTGAAGGTCTGAGCATCATTCTGGTCTCCTCCGAAATGCCAGAAGTCATTGGCATGAGTGACCGCATTCTGGTGATGCACGAAGGGCATTTAAGCGCTGAATTCCCTATAGAACAGGCGACGCAAGAAGCATTAATGGCGGCCGCTGTTGGCAAGCAATACGGCGTGAACCAGGAGTAAATGACAATGAGTTCTCAGACAATACCGGCCAATAAAAAGCGCTGGATCAGTAAAGAGTGGTTGTTAGAGCAGAAATCCCTGATTGCGCTGCTGGTGCTGATTGCGGTGGTCTCTTCAATGAGTCCAAACTTCTTCACGCTCAATAACCTGTTCAATATTCTGCAGCAAACCTCGGTTAACGCCATTATGGCCGTGGGCATGACACTGGTCATTCTGACTGCCGGTATCGACCTGTCAGTAGGCTCCCTGCTGGCGCTGACCGGCGCGGTGGCCGCTTCTGTGGTGGGGCTTGAATCCAGCGCCACGCTGGCTGTTATTGCCTCGCTGGCGCTGGGTGCGGCGGTGGGAGGGATCACCGGTGCTATTGTTGCCAAAGGCAAGGTGCAGGCGTTTATCGCTACGCTGGTAATGATGCTGTTGCTGCGCGGCGTGACGATGGTTTACACCAACGGCAGTCCGATAAGTACCGGTTTTAACGACGTCGCCGATACTTTTGGATGGTTCGGGATTGGTCGCCCATTGGGCGTGCCGACGCCGGTGTGGTTAATGGCTGGCGTTTTTGCTGCGGCCTGGTACATGCTGCACCACACCCGTCTCGGTCGTTATATCTACGCGCTGGGCGGTAACGAAGCAGCAACACGCCTGTCGGGTATCAGTGTCGATAAAGTTAAGATTATTGTTTATTCACTTTGCGGGCTGCTGGCGGCACTGGCGGGCATTATCGAAGTCGCGCGTCTCTCTTCTGCGCAACCCACGGCGGGGACCGGCTATGAGCTGGATGCCATTGCGGCGGTTGTATTGGGCGGCACCAGCCTCTCCGGAGGGAAAGGGCGCATTCTCGGTACGCTGGTGGGTGCGCTAATACTTGGATTCTTGAACAACGGCCTGAATTTGCTGGGCGTTTCTTCTTATTACCAGATGATTGTTAAAGCAGTCGTTATTCTGCTGGCAGTCCTGGTGGATAACAAAAGCAACAAATAACCTCCCCTACAGGAATATATACGATGACGATGTCTATGAAGAAAGTTGCATTATGGGTTTCTGCCGCTGCGTTAACCGCGTCATTCAGTGCTAACGTGCTGGCGAAAGACACCATTGCGCTGGTGGTTTCCACACTGAACAACCCGTTCTTTGTTTCTATGAAAGAAGGCGCGCAGCAGGAAGCCGATAAATTGGGCTATAACCTGGTGGTGCTTGATTCACAAAACAATCCGGCAAAAGAGCTGGCCAATGTGCAGGACCTGACCGTTCGCGGCACCAAGCTGCTGCTGATTAACCCGACAGACTCGGATGCGGTGGGCAACGCCGTGGCAATGGCCAATCAGGCGAAAATCCCGGTTATCACCCTGGACCGTCAGGCAACCAAAGGTCAGGTTATTAGCCACGTTGCGTCTGATAATAAAGTCGGGGGTAAAATGGCCGGTGACTTCATCGCTAAAAAACTGGGTGATAATGCCAAAGTTATTGAACTAGAAGGGATTGCCGGAACGTCTGTTGCCCGCGAGCGTGGTGCCGGTTTTAAAGAAGCCGCTGATGCGCATCATTTCAAAATGCTGGCCAGCCAGCCTGCAGATTTCGATCGCACCAAAGGTCTTAACGTCATGCAAAACTTGCTGACTGCGCACCCAGACGTTCAGGCAGTGTTTGCTCAGAATGATGAAATGGCGCTCGGTGCACTGCGTGCGCTGCAAACGGCGGGTAAAACAGATGTGCTGGTGGTCGGCTTCGACGGCACCGAAGACGGTATTAAAGCGGTTAAAAGCGGGAAATTGGGCGGAACCGTTGCTCAGCGTCCTGACCAAATTGGTATTATCGGTGTAGAAACCGCGGACAAAGTGTTAAAAGGCGAAGCTGTTCCAGCGGTCATTCCGGTTGATCTCAAGCTGGTTGCACAACCTTAATAGATATGGCGCCACTCTTTGGGGTGGCGCCACTGATTGGGAATAAAGGCAATGGATAAAGGTAAACTGGTGGTTCTGGGCAGCATCAACGCTGACCACGTGCTAAATATCAGGCAATTTCCGCAGCCGGGCGAAACGGTGATAGGTTCACATTATAATGTCGCGTTTGGTGGCAAAGGCGCTAATCAGGCCGTGGCAGCGGGAAGAAGCGGTGCCGATATTTCATTTATTGCCTGTGTAGGCAGTGACGACATCGGTGAGCGCGTCCGCAAACAGCTGGCCAGTGATAATATTGATACTCGTCCGGTCGAGGCAATCGCCGACACGACTACGGGTGTGGCGCTTATTTTTGTCAACGCCGACGCGGAAAACGTCATAGGTATTGATGCAGGAGCCAACAAAGCTCTGACGCCGGAATATCTCGCGCGTTATCAGCAGCAAATTATTGACGCCTCGGCTTTATTAATGCAGCTGGAATCTCCGCTCGAGTCGGTCATTGCGGCTGCACGAATTGCGCACGACAACGGAACTCAGGTTATTTTGAACCCGGCCCCGGCCTGTAAGTTGCCGGACGAGCTGCTGTCGCTGGTGGACATGATTACCCCGAACGAAACCGAAGCCGAAAAACTGACCGGCGTGAAAGTTATCACCGCCGATGATGCCGCGTGCGCCGCGAAGGTATTGCACGCTAAAGGCATTGCTACCGTTATCATTACGCTGGGCAGTAAAGGCGTGTGGCTGAGCCAGCAGGGCGAAGGCAAGAGCGTGCCAGGATTTAGCGTTAAAGCGGTAGACACCATTGCCGCCGGTGACACCTTTAACGGTGCTCTGGTAACGGCGCTGCTGGAAGGGAAGCCGATGGATCAGTCTGTGCGTTTTGCCCATGCGGCGGCAGCGATTGCCGTTACGCGGGCCGGTGCGCAGTCTTCTGTTCCATGGCGACATGAAATTGATGATTTTTTAACGCATCAGGAGTCTTAGTTGCCGACAATGAAAGATGTCGCCCGCCTGGCGGGCGTCTCAACCTCGACAGTCTCACACGTGATTAATAATAATCGCTTTGTCAGTGAGGCTATCCGTGAAAAAATTAATGCGGCGATTGCCCAGCTTAACTATGCGCCTTCCGCACTGGCCCGCAGCCTTAAAATCAACCAGACCCGCACCATCGGCATGCTAATTACCTCAAGCAGCAACCCGTTTTACTCTGAAGTGGTGCAGGGCGTTGAGCGCAGCTGTTACGAGCGCGGCTATAGCCTGATCCTGTGTAATACCGACGGTGACGAGGAGCGAATGAATCGCAGCATTGAAACGCTGCTACAAAAGCGGGTCGATGGGCTGATCATGATGTTTACTGAAAATCACTGCCCGTCGTCGGAGACGCTGAGCCGCTATCCTTCTATTCCCGTGGTGATGATGGACTGGGCGCCCTTTGCCGGCGTGAACGACATTATTCAGGATAACGCGTTTATCGGCGGCAAGATGGCGACTGACTATCTGATTGCGCAAGGGTATAGGCACATAGCCTGCATTATTGGACCGACCGATAAAACCACCTCGACCCAACGTCAGGACGGCTATCGTCAGGCAATGAAAGAGGCGGGCCTGGCGATTGCGGACGGGTTTGAAGTGACCGGTGATTTCGAGTTTTCCGGCGGGTTGTCGGCAATGCAGCAGTTACTGGCCCTGCCGCAGCGGCCAGATGCCGTTTTTGCCGGAAACGACGCGATGGCCGTTGGCGTTTATCAGGCAATTTATCAGCACGGTCTGCGCATTCCGCAGGACATCGCCGTGATGGGATACGATGATATTCAGCTGGCACAGTTTTTAACGCCCCCTTTATCCACAATCCATCAACCTAAAGACGAGTTGGGCGAGCTGGCAATAGACACTCTATTACATCGGCTCAAGGACCCCGAGGCTGAGGCGCAGGTTCTGGTACTCACCCCCGAGCTGGTGGTACGCGGATCGGTTGGCGTAAAATCCTGACTTTTTGTTCTCCCTTCTTCTCTATATATATAGAAGGAGAAGAGAGGCGATAATCAGGCCGGGTCGCGCAGTAAAATAACGCAGGCGTCTAATGCGCCATTTGCATCGCCTGCCACAATGGCATCAACAATGCGCTGGTGGTGCTCGAGCTTAATCACCTCATTGCCAGTAATGGCGCGGAAGTAACTCTGATAGACCGAGCTGAACAAATTGGCAAAGGAAGTGAGGAACGGATTTTTCCCCGCTTCGTAGATTAGCTGATGAAATTGAGCATCCACGGTAATCCAGCGCTCCCGGTCGAAGTTTTCATGAAGGTCGCGCATTTCCGACATATATAAAGAGAGTTGCTGCTTTTGTTCCGCGCTTGCCTCAACGGCGGCCAGCGAACAGGCCTGAGGTTCGAGCGCCTTACGCAGTAAAACAAAGTGTGACATAACCTGGTCGAAGTTTTCACGCGTCATCCACCAAGTCAGCAGCTCACTGTCAAGAAAGTTCCAGTTGCTCTGCGGCATTACGCGCGTTCCAATACGAGGACGCGGCAGCAGCATGCCTTTGGCCGTTAATGTCTTAACCGCTTCACGAACGGCGGTGCGACTTACCCCGAACAACTCCCCGAGTTCAATCTCTCCTGGCAGGATACTTCCCTCGGCATATTCGCCAGACAACACGCGTTGCGCAATATTCTCTGCAAGAAGATAGGAAAGGTTTCGTTGAGCTGCCTGTTGTTGGGCGTTGAGTGACATGAATTACGTCCTATACGGTAGAAAGGTCTCAATATTCAAACTAGTTTACTCCAGTAAAAGCGGAGTAAATGATGAGTTTACGGATAAAAATGGCGCTTTATTATGCGTTTATGGCGCATTTGTAGAAAAAAGAGACGGTTGGTAATTTATTTCGAATAAAGGCTTGCGGCTCCACAAAAACTCCCTATAATGCCGCTCCAACGACAGGGAACAACGCAGCAGCAACGCGGTGTGAACGAGTCGGGAAGAA
Organism: Rouxiella sp. S1S-2; assembly: GCF_009208105.1. NCBI lineage: Bacteria > Pseudomonadati > Pseudomonadota > Gammaproteobacteria > Enterobacterales > Yersiniaceae > Rouxiella > Rouxiella sp. S1S-2. Next base: position 230,011 of record NZ_WFKL01000001.1, on the reverse strand, counting down.
TTAAAAATGATGTTGATTGATAAAATAATCGGTTGACATTAAATGAGGAAAGCGTAGTATACGCCACCTCGAGTTAGCAAGCGAAAGCGCGTAACTCACTGCTCTTTAACAATTTATCAGACAATCTGTGTGGGCACTCACAAGACGATATCAGCCACTTCGGTGGTAACAGAATATCAAGGCAGCAATGCCAAGTCTTAGAGTGACCAAGCAGTAATTCATTATGAATGATGTGAAGTAACTTTGAGCATCGCTGAACTTGTTTCAGCAAATCGAACTTTTAATTGAAGAGTTTGATCATGGCTCAGATTGAACGCTGGCGGCAGGCCTAACACATGCAAGTCGAGCGGTAGCACGGGAGAGCTTGCTCTCTGGGTGACGAGCGGCGGACGGGTGAGTAATGTCTGGGAAACTGCCTGATGGAGGGGGATAACTACTGGAAACGGTAGCTAATACCGCATGATGTCGCAAGACCAAAGTGGGGGACCTTCGGGCCTCACGCCATCGGATGTGCCCAGATGGGATTAGCTAGTAGGTGGGGTAATGGCTCACCTAGGCGACGATCCCTAGCTGGTCTGAGAGGATGACCAGCCACACTGGAACTGAGACACGGTCCAGACTCCTACGGGAGGCAGCAGTGGGGAATATTGCACAATGGGCGCAAGCCTGATGCAGCCATGCCGCGTGTGTGAAGAAGGCCTTAGGGTTGTAAAGCACTTTCAGCGAGGAGGAAGGCGTTGTTGTTAATAGCAACAGCGATTGACGTTACTCGCAGAAGAAGCACCGGCTAACTCCGTGCCAGCAGCCGCGGTAATACGGAGGGTGCAAGCGTTAATCGGAATTACTGGGCGTAAAGCGCACGCAGGCGGTTTGTTAAGTCAGATGTGAAATCCCCGAGCTTAACTTGGGAACTGCATTTGAAACTGGCAAGCTAGAGTCTTGTAGAGGGGGGTAGAATTCCAGGTGTAGCGGTGAAATGCGTAGAGATCTGGAGGAATACCGGTGGCGAAGGCGGCCCCCTGGACAAAGACTGACGCTCAGGTGCGAAAGCGTGGGGAGCAAACAGGATTAGATACCCTGGTAGTCCACGCTGTAAACGATGTCGACTTGGAGGTTGTGCCCTTGAGGCGTGGCTTCCGGAGCTAACGCGTTAAGTCGACCGCCTGGGGAGTACGGCCGCAAGGTTAAAACTCAAATGAATTGACGGGGGCCCGCACAAGCGGTGGAGCATGTGGTTTAATTCGATGCAACGCGAAGAACCTTACCTACTCTTGACATCCACGGAATTCGCTAGAGATAGCTTAGTGCCTTCGGGAACCGTGAGACAGGTGCTGCATGGCTGTCGTCAGCTCGTGTTGTGAAATGTTGGGTTAAGTCCCGCAACGAGCGCAACCCTTATCCTTTGTTGCCAGCACGTAATGGTGGGAACTCAAAGGAGACTGCCGGTGATAAACCGGAGGAAGGTGGGGATGACGTCAAGTCATCATGGCCCTTACGAGTAGGGCTACACACGTGCTACAATGGCATATACAAAGAGAAGCAAACTCGCGAGAGCAAGCGGACCTCATAAAGTATGTCGTAGTCCGGATTGGAGTCTGCAACTCGACTCCATGAAGTCGGAATCGCTAGTAATCGTAGATCAGAATGCTACGGTGAATACGTTCCCGGGCCTTGTACACACCGCCCGTCACACCATGGGAGTGGGTTGCAAAAGAAGTAGGTAGCTTAACCTTCGGGAGGGCGCTTACCACTTTGTGATTCATGACTGGGGTGAAGTCGTAACAAGGTAACCGTAGGGGAACCTGCGGTTGGATCACCTCCTTACCTAAAGATACGCATTGTGCAGTGTCCACACAGATTGTCTGATAGATGTAAATGAGCAAGAGCACCTGTTGATGCAGTGGGGGAGACCCTGCGCTGATACGAAAAAGTGCCGAGTCTGTGGATTCGGTGCTGCATTTTCGTGTCCCCATCGTCTAGAGGCCTAGGACACTGCCCTTTCACGGCTGTAACAGGGGTTCGAATCCCCTTGGGGACGCCATCCGATAACGCGTGAAAGTCGTTATCACTCTGACCGTGCAGGTCAGAAATTATCTTAAAGATGACTTTAACGAGTCGTGTTTAAGATATTGCTCTTTAACAATCTGGAACAAGCTGAAAAATTGAAACGATACAGCTGAACATAACTCTCCGTAGAAGTACTGAGTTATGCGCACCTGTATTAGAGTCTCTCAAATAATCGCAGCACGAACGGGCGTCGCAAGACACCTTCGGGTTGTGAGGTTAAGCGACTAAGCGTACACGGTGGATGCCTAGGCAGTCAGAGGCGATGAAGGGCGTGCTAATCTGCGAAAAGCGTCGGTAAGGTGATATGAACCGTTATACCCGACGATACCCGAATGGGGAAACCCAATGTGATACGTCACATTATCGCATGGTGAATACATAGCCATGCGAGGCGAACCGGGGGAACTGAAACATCTAAGTACCCCGAGGAAAAGAAATCAACCGAGATTCCCCCAGTAGCGGCGAGCGAACGGGGAACAGCCCAGAACCTGAATCAGTTTATGTGTTAGTGGAAGCGTCTGGAAGGTCGCACAGTATAGGGTGATAGTCCCGTACACAAAAATGCATAGGCTGTGAGTTCGATGAGTAGGGCGGGACACGTGACATCCTGTCTGAATATGGGGGGACCATCCTCCAAGGCTAAATACTCCTGACTGACCGATAGTGAACCAGTACCGTGAGGGAAAGGCGAAAAGAACCCCGGCGAGGGGAGTGAAATAGAACCTGAAACCGTGTACGTACAAGCAGTGGGAGCCTACTTTGTTGGGTGACTGCGTACCTTTTGTATAATGGGTCAGCGACTTATATTTTGTAGCAAGGTTAACCGTATAGGGGAGCCGTAGGGAAACCGAGTCTTAACTGGGCGTCAAGTTGCAAGGTATAGACCCGAAACCCGGTGATCTAGCCATGGGCAGGTTGAAGGTTGGGTAACACTAACTGGAGGACCGAACCGACTAATGTTGAAAAATTAGCGGATGACTTGTGGCTGGGGGTGAAAGGCCAATCAAACCGGGAGATAGCTGGTTCTCCCCGAAAGCTATTTAGGTAGCGCCTCGTGAACTCATCTTCGGGGGTAGAGCACTGTTTCGACTAGGGGTCCATCCCGGATTACCAACTCGATGCAAACTACGAATACCGAAGAATGTTATCACGGGAGACACACGGCGGGTGCTAACGTCCGTCGTGAAGAGGGAAACAACCCAGACCGCCAGCTAAGGTCCCAAAGTCATGGTTAAGTGGGAAACGATGTGGGAAGGCATAGACAGCCAGGATGTTGGCTTAGAAGCAGCCATCATTTAAAGAAAGCGTAATAGCTCACTGGTCGAGTCGGCCTGCGCGGAAGATGTAACGGGGCTAAACCATGCACCGAAGCTGCGGCAGCGACGCTTAGGCGTTGTTGGGTAGGGGAGCGTTCTGTAAGCCGTTGAAGGTGGTCTGTGAGGGCTGCTGGAGGTATCAGAAGTGCGAATGCTGACATAAGTAACGATAATGCGGGTGAAAAACCCGCACGCCGGAAGACCAAGGGTTCCTGTCCAACGTTAATCGGGGCAGGGTGAGTCGACCCCTAAGGCGAGGCCGAAAGGCGTAGTCGATGGGAAACAGGTTAATATTCCTGTACTTGGTGTTACTGCGAAGGGGGGACGGAGAGGGCTAGGCTAGCCGGGCGACGGTTGTCCCGGTTTAAGCGTGTAGGGGGTGTGACTTGGTAAATCCGGTTGCATATCAACCCTGAGGCGTGATGACGAGCCACTACGGTGGTGAAGTAGTTGATGCCGCACTTCCAGGAAAAGCCTCTAAGCATCAGGTAACATTAAATCGTACCCCAAACCGACACAGGTGGTCAGGTAGAGAATACTCAGGCGCTTGAGAGAACTCGGGTGAAGGAACTAGGCAAAATGGTGCCGTAACTTCGGGAGAAGGCACGCTGTCGCTAGGTGGAGGAACTTGCTTCCCGAGCTGAAGACAGTCGAAGATACCAGCTGGCTGCAACTGTTTAATAAAAACACAGCACTGTGCAAACACGAAAGTGGACGTATACGGTGTGACGCCTGCCCGGTGCCGGAAGGTTAATTGATGGGGTTATCCGCAAGGAGAAGCTCTTGATCGAAGCCCCGGTAAACGGCGGCCGTAACTATAACGGTCCTAAGGTAGCGAAATTCCTTGTCGGGTAAGTTCCGACCTGCACGAATGGCGTAATGATGGCCAGGCTGTCTCCACCCGAGACTCAGTGAAATTGAACTCGCTGTGAAGATGCAGTGTACCCGCGGCAAGACGGAAAGACCCCGTGAACCTTTACTATAGCTTGACACTGAACATTGAGCCTTGATGTGTAGGATAGGTGGGAGGCTTTGAAGCGTGGACGCCAGTCTGCGTGGAGCCAACCTTGAAATACCACCCTTTAATGTTTGATGTTCTAACTCGGCCCCGTGATCCGGGGTGAGGACAGTGTCTGGTGGGTAGTTTGACTGGGGCGGTCTCCTCCTAAAGAGTAACGGAGGAGCACGAAGGTTAGCTAATCACGGTCGGACATCGTGAGGTTAGTGCAATGGCATAAGCTAGCTTGACTGCGAGAGTGACGGCTCGAGCAGGTACGAAAGTAGGTCATAGTGATCCGGTGGTTCTGAATGGAAGGGCCATCGCTCAACGGATAAAAGGTACTCCGGGGATAACAGGCTGATACCGCCCAAGAGTTCATATCGACGGCGGTGTTTGGCACCTCGATGTCGGCTCATCACATCCTGGGGCTGAAGTAGGTCCCAAGGGTACGGCTGTTCGCCGTTTAAAGTGGTACGCGAGCTGGGTTTAGAACGTCGTGAGACAGTTCGGTCCCTATCTGCCGTGGGCGTTGGAAGATTGAGAGGGGCTGCTCCTAGTACGAGAGGACCGGAGTGGACGCATCACTGGTGTTCGGGTTGTCATGCCAATGGCATTGCCCGGTAGCTAAATGCGGAAAAGATAAGCGCTGAAAGCATCTAAGCGCGAAACTTGCCTCGAGATGAGTCTTCCCTGGGACTTCGAGTCCCCTGAAGGGACGTTTAAGACTAAGACGTTGATAGGCTGGGTGTGTAAGTGCAGCGATGCATTGAGCTAACCAGTACTAATGACCCGAGAGGCTTAACCTTACAACACCGAAGGTGTTTTAGAGAGACACAAAGACTTAAGTTTCAATGAAATCAGCTTGTTCAAAGATTGGTTCTGATGGCTTACCCTGAGTAATGGGGAAAGCGGTTAGAATAAAAAGAATTTGCCTGGCGGCAGTAGCGCGGTGGTCCCACCTGACCCCATGCCGAACTCAGAAGTGAAACGCCGTAGCGCCGATGGTAGTGTGGGGTCTCCCCATGCGAGAGTAGGGAACTGCCAGGCATCAAATAAAGCACAGAACCTCAGCGAAAGCTGGGGTTTTTTGCTATTTGGCGTGTGTAAAAGGGCGAAAAGCCGGGTCAACTGCCACGAAAAGCGGGCCCCTGTCTGACGACAGGGGCCTTTTTGCGTCTGGTTAACTAAAAAGTTGTTTAAAAGCAGATTTAACGAGAAAGGGATGACCGGTGACGCAGCCAGTTGATGATAAAATCGCCCACTTCGGCAATGTTGTTAAGATCTAACTGAGTGATTGTTGAATTTAAAGGCATATCTGTAGCGATCGCGACAACATAATCGTCCACAATATCGTCTATACCTCGACCACTCGCCTGACGAAACAGCGCGATTTTATCGATTTTTTCATGCTTGAACCCTTCAACCAGAATGATATCGAGACTGGACTCGTCAAAACGGCTTGCCAAATAGGGCAGACTGACCGTCTCGGCGTGCGGCGTTTCCGTCATTAATGCCCAACGGCTGCTGCTGGCAACCATAGTCTGACTGGCCCCGGCTTTTCTGAGCTCAAAACTGTCCTTTCCTGGCGTATCGACGTCGACAGAATGATGACTGTGTTTAATCAGGCCCACTCTTACCTGATGCTCACGCAGATAAGGGATCACCTGTTTTAGCAGCGTAGTTTTGCCGCTGCCGCTATGTGCCACTACGCCCAATAAAGGGATCATAATGATTGCCGCCAAAGTTGAACGTCTGCCGGGGTATTTAAATTGGCAAAATTGCCTGTGTTAGCAAAGAGAACTTCTTTAGCCCCACACTGCGAGAAAAACAGCATCACTTTTCTCTCCCCTTGTTCAAGGTATGATTTAAGGCTGGGGATCAGGCTTTTATTGAGTAAGCACAACGCAGGATGAGCACGATTGCCGTCGCTCACGTAGGCCGCTGGGCTTTGCCCTTTGCCTTTCCATAATTGCTCAACCAAGTCGTCAGGAAAGTCTGGCACATCGCAGGGAACGCAGACCACCCACTCGGTTTCACTGGCCAATAACGCCGCAAGCATGCCCGATAGCGGACCGGCAAAGTCGGGAATAAGGTCACCGATCACCGGATATCGCACAGCATATTTTTCCTGATTTTGGTTACTGCTAACCATGAGGCGAACGACCTGGGGTTCCAGCCTGTTAGCGATATGCGCATAAAGCGGCAGCCCATCGACCATGACCAGCCCTTTATCTTCCCCCATTCTGGAAGAGCGCCCACCGGCCAGAATGACACCCGTAATCATGTTGCTCGTCATGTTGGTACTCCACGTTTTTACTGTTGCCTATTCTAAAACCTCGAGGCTAACTTTAAACCGTAAATGCAAAATCTTGTTCTGGATCAGCTTAATCTTTTTCCCTCTAAGACATGCTATTAAACATTAAAGAACCTGGACGTAACGCGAGATGTTAGTCTTTAAAGAGGCAAATTATGAATGACCATCGCATTAACGAACTGATTGAACTGCTGCATCCAGCCTGGAAAAAAGATCCGCACTTAACCCTGCTGCAATTTCTTGCCAGGCTGGCAGCAGAATCTGGTTTTAAGGATAAACTCGATGAATTAAGTGATGACGCTTTGATTTATCACCTTAAAATGAGGGAAAGTGCCAGCACTGACGAGATCCCAGGCTTGAAAAAAGACTATGAAGATGACTTTAAAACGGCAATTCTACGTGCGCGAGGCGTCATTAAGGATTGATGTAAACTTATGTGAACTTCATGCGTCAGGCTAAAAATTGATGGTACTATTTCAGACTATCGTCTTGCTCTCTGGCCAATCTGAATGAAGTTATGAATAATTCTGCTTTTAATTTTCAGGCACTGTCTCCAGACCTTATCCTCGATGCGCTGGAAAGTGTTGGCTTGATTGCTGAGTCAGGGTTAACTGCGCTCAATAGCTACGAGAATCGGGTATATCAATTTCTCGACGAAAACCGCAAACGCTACGTGGTGAAGTTCTATCGCCCAGAACGGTGGAGCGCCGCGCAGATAGAAGAGGAACATCGCTTCTCGCACGATCTGGACGCCGTAGAAATCCCCGCTGTTGCCCCCGTTTCCATTGACGGGAAAACGCTGCATCACCATCAGGGATATATGTTTACCCTGTTCCCAAGCATTGGTGGAAGGCAGTATGAAATAGATAATCTCGACCAGATGGAATGGGTCGGGCGTTTTCTTGGCAGGATCCATCAGGTGGGCAGCGAAAATCTTTTTACTCATCGTCCCACCCTGGACCTGACCGAGTATCTCACTGAGCCAAGAGAAGTTCTTGCTGGCAGTGTATTAATTCCCGCCAAACAACGAAGCGCATTTCTTTCGATATTGGATGAGCTAATTGCCACTATTAAAGAATATTGGCACCACGACTGGCAGCCTCGCCGTTTACACGGAGACTGTCATCCGGGGAATATTCTTTGGCGCGATGGTCCGATATTTGTCGATTTAGATGACGCACGCAATGGTCCGGCAGTACAGGATTTATGGATGTTATTGCACGGTGAACGTTCTGAGCAGCTCATTCAATTAGATATTTTGCTTGAAGCCTACGGGGAGTTTGCCGATTTCGACAGCCGTGAATTGGCGCTTATCGAGCCATTGCGCGCCATGCGAATGGTCTATTATCTGGCATGGGTGACTCGCCGTTGGCAGGATCCCGCCTTCCCAAACAGTTTTCCGTGGATGAAAGACGAAGACTTTTGGCGAGGCCAGGCCGCCGCATTTAAAGAGCAAATTAATAAATTACGGGCACCTCCTTTACAGCTGATGCCAATGTATTGAGAAATGAAATAAGCGCTATATATTTATTTAAACGGAGATGGACGAGTTATGAAGAACCTTTTTTCTGCCAGAAAGATCATGTTAGCCCTCGTAGGAATGGTATTGGCGTTTAGTGCTTCTGCGGCGCAATTTTCTGACGGCGCTCAGTACAATAAGCTAGATAAGCCTTTAGCTAACGAACCACAGGTTGTAGAGTTTTTCTCATTCTATTGCCCACACTGCTATGAATTCGAGCAAGTTTGGCACGTGTCTGACACGGTGCGTAAAAACCTGCCGCAGGGTGTGAAATACGTCAAGTATCACGTTGAATTCCTGGGTCCATTGGGCAAACAGCTGACTCAAGCCTGGGCCGTTGCGATGGCGTTGGGCGTAGAAGATAAAGTAAGCCCTCTGATGTTTGATGCCGTGCAGAAATCACAGACTGTTAAAAATGAAGCCGATATTCGCGACGTCTTTATTAAGGCCGGCGTGAGCGGTAAAGATTACGATGCCGCATTGAACAGCTTCGTGGTTAAATCTCTGGTTGTGCAGGAAGAGAAAGCCGCTGCCGACTTTGGTCTTCAGGGTGTGCCATCCGTTTATGTAAATGGCAAATATCAGGTTAAAAATGACGGACTTGATACCAGCTCAATGGATGCTTACGTTAAGCAATTCTCTGACGTGGTCAATTTCCTGACAACGCAGAAATAAGTTCTGAATTCGTTTCACACTAATAAACGCCAGCCTCGAGCTGGCGTTTATTTTTTATTTATGAGCTGGCTCGGCAAATAACGCTGTGAACTTGCCTGCTTTCTAAATGCCCACTTTGGGCGCTAACTTTTATTCTTTACCCTCATTTTTGCGCCATTATATTTCACAGTCTCATGCCAATATTCCTAATTAAATATTGAACCCCGTAGTTATATCCACAATGATGATTAAATTAAAATGACAGCATCGTTGCAGGATGCTTGCTTATAACTTGATGATTAACCGCCGTATATCGATTTGTTCTGTGATATGCAACTCAAATCTATGATCCTGTCGCAAATTTACTCACAAAGTTATCCACAGGTTGATCCTGCGAGAATCCTCGCAAGATCAACATCAAATTTTCTTTGAAGGTTCGCCTTTAACCTCAGCTATGGCATGCTTACAGGTATGACATGCGACGAATAAAGAAGAGTTATGGCCCAGATTGCTGAAAATCCCCTGATCCTGGTAGACGGTTCGTCCTACCTCTACCGCGCTTATCACGCATTCCCCCCTTTAACCAACGGAGCGGGAGAGCCCACCGGCGCGATGTACGGCGTGCTGAACATGCTGCGCAGCCTTTTGTTGCAGTATCAACCAAGCCACGTTGCCGTGGTGTTTGACGCCAAAGGTAAAACCTTCCGCGACGAACTGTTTGCCGAATATAAATCACATCGTCCGCCGATGCCTGACGATCTGCGCGCACAGATAGAGCCTCTGCATCAGATGGTGAAATCGATGGGATTACCGCTGTTGGTGGTCCCCGGCGTTGAGGCTGACGACGTCATCGGTACTCTGGCGCTTGAGGCCGAGAAGGCGGGGCATGCGGTATTAATTAGCACCGGCGATAAAGACATGGCTCAGTTGGTGACCTCGGGGGTCACGCTTATCAACACCATGAACAACTCGATTCTGGGTCCGGAAGAAGTGATCGGCAAATACGGCGTGCCGCCGGAGCTTATCATCGACTATTTGGCCCTGATGGGGGACTCTTCGGACAACATTCCGGGCGTACCTGGCGTGGGTGAGAAAACCGCACAGGCGCTGTTGCAGGGTATTGGCGGACTGGATGCTCTCTACGCCGATCTGGACAACATTGCGACCCTGAGCTTCCGTGGTGCAAAAACCATGGCCGCCAAGCTTGCCGACAACAAAGACGTTGCCTATCTGTCTTATCAGCTGGCGACCATCAAAACCGACGTTGAGCTGGAAATCACCTGCGGCGACCTTACGGTCAGTGAACCGGACGACGTGGTACTGAAAGAGATGTTTGAACGCTATGAGTTCAAACGCTGGCTGGCCGACGTCGATCAGGGCGGCTGGTTAAACGGTAAGAAAGGGGCCGTGGCGGGCAGCAAGAAGATTGCTGCATCCGAAGCCGATAACAGTGCTCAAACGCCTGTAGAGCGCGCTCAGCTCTCACAGGAGGGCTATGTCACCATCCTTGACCAGGCAGCGCTTGACGAGTGGCTGGTGTTGCTTAAAAAATCGGAGGTTTTTGCCTTCGATACCGAGACCGACGGCCTTGATACGCTGACCGCTAATCTGATTGGCCTCTCGTTCGCCATTGAACCGGGTAAAGCGGCTTATTTGCCCGTAGCGCACGATTATCTCGACTCCCCACCTCAGCTCGACCGCAGCGACGTGCTTAAACAGCTTAAGCCGCTGCTTGAGGATCCCAAGCAGGCGAAAGTGGGCCAGAATCTTAAGTTCGACCGTGGCGTGCTACTGAAATACGACATCGAACTTAAGGGCATCGATTTCGATACCATGATTGAATCCTACGTGCTCGATAGCGTTTCCGGTCGTCACGACATGGACAGCATGGCCGACCGCGTTCTTGGCCATAAGACCGTTACCTTTGAAGAGATCGCCGGTAAAGGTAAAAACCAGCTTACCTTTAACCAGATTGCGCTCGAGCAGGCCGCGCCTTATGCCGCAGAAGACGCCGACGTCACCCTGCAGCTGCATCGGGCCATGTGGCCTAAAATTGCTCAAGAGCCGGGCCTGAAAAAAGTCTTTACCGATATCGATATGCCGCTGGTTGCCGTGCTTTCTCACATTGAGCGCACAGGCGTGTTGATTGACCAGAATATTTTGGCGGCTCACTCCAAAGAGCTGGCCATTCGCCTCAATGAGCTTGAGGTCAAGGCGCATGAACTGGCTGAGGAGCCGTTCAATCTCTCCTCCACCAAGCAGCTGCAGGCGATTTTGTATGAAAAACAAAAACTGCCTATTCTGAAGAAAACGCCCGGCGGCGCACCTTCAACCAATGAAGAAGTGCTGGCCGAGCTGGCACTGGACTACCCACTGCCAAAAGTTATCCTGGAATATCGCGGATTGGCGAAGCTTAAATCGACCTACACCGATAAGCTACCTCTGATGATCAGCCCAGAATCGGGAAGAGTCCACACCTCTTATCATCAGGCCGTGACCGCCACGGGGCGTTTGTCCTCCAGTGATCCAAACCTGCAAAATATTCCGGTGCGCAACGACGAAGGCCGTAGAATTCGTCAGGCGTTTATTGCCCCGCAGGATTACTGCATTGTGGCGGCTGACTATTCGCAAATCGAACTGCGCATCATGGCACACCTGTCTAAAGATCAGGGGTTGCTGACGGCCTTCTCTGAGGGCAAGGACATTCACCGTGCGACCGCAGCTGAAGTCTTCGGCACCCAGCTTGATAAAGTGTCCGGCGAACAGCGCCGCAGCGCTAAAGCGATCAATTTTGGTCTGATTTACGGCATGAGTGCGTTCGGACTGTCACGGCAGTTGAATATTCCACGTAAAGAGTCCCAGCGTTATATGGATCTTTACTTCGAGCGTTACCCCGGCGTGCTTGAGTACATGGAACGCACTCGTCAGCAGGCTTCTGAGCAGGGCTACGTAGAGACGCTGGACGGACGTCGTCTCTATCTGCCGGATATCAAGTCCAGCAATGCCATGCGGCGTAAGGGAGCCGAGCGAGCAGCAATCAATGCGCCAATGCAGGGCACTGCCGCCGACATCATCAAACGGGCGATGATCAACGTTGCCGCCTGGTTAGAGCAGCCGGATGCACCGCGTGCGCGGATTATCATGCAGGTGCACGATGAATTAGTCTTTGAGGTGCATAAAGACGATGTCGAAAAAGCCAAAGAGACCATTCGGCAGTTGATGGAAACCAGTATGGAGCTTGCCGTTCCGCTGCAGGTTGACGTCGGCGTTGGCGAGAATTGGGACCAGGCTCACTAAGTGACGATAAAACAAGCTGATTTTGTAATTAAACAACATCAGTAAAGGGGATTTGTATGAGGCTGATCGCATATCCCCCAAGATTTGTGTAAGTAAACTACAAAAAACGCTTTTTCATCTCAAAAAAATGAGGTAAAGTCTGAGTCGTAGGGTACAGAGGTAAGATGTTCTATCTTTCAGACCTTTTACTTCACGTAATCGGATTTGGCTGAATATTTTAGCCGCCCCAGGCATTTATGTCTGGGGCGTTTTTTATTGGGCTTTTGGCCGCTTTTTAGGTAAATGTCGCCGGGTTTCAGCCATAAAAAAGGGCAGCTCTAGAGCTACCCTGATGTGTGCTGTGCCTGTCGTGTGTCGATTACTCGCCTGACAGCGCGTCTTCCAAGACTTCAGGAGGGATTTCGCTAAACCAGGTGTTGAGTTTTGCGCTCAGCTTGTCGACGCCGATTTTTTTCAGGGAAGAAAACGCTTCTACCTGAATATCGCCCATGAACGATTCCACTTCATTACGCACCAGCGTGGTCTGCGCTTTACGTGCGCCCGAAGCCAGTTTGTCCGCTTTGGTCAGCAGTACCAGCACCGGCGTGCCAACGTCAACCGCCCACTGAATCATTTGCTGGTCGAGGTCTTTCAGCGGATGGCGGATATCCATCAACACCACCAAACCTTTCAAGCAGTTGCGCATTTGCAGGTATTCACCCAGCGCGCGTTGCCATTTGCGCTTCATCTCTTCAGGAACCTGCGCATAGCCATAACCCGGTAAGTCGACCAGACGAATGCCGTTTTCAACTTCAAACAGGTTGATTAACTGAGTACGGCCAGGTGTTTTACTGGTTCGAGCGAGGCTTTTTTGCCCGGTCAGCGTATTCAGCGCACTGGACTTTCCGGCGTTTGAACGACCAGCAAATGCGACTTCAATGCCCTCATCACTCGGTAGATGCCGGATATCAGGGGCACTGATGACGAAATGGGTCATGTGATAGTTGTAAGTTTGGCTGGTCAAAACGTGTGTCTCCGTGGGGCTTCAGTAACTGGCTGGCGATTATAGCTGTAAGAGAGGCGAGATGTGGTTCTGTTTTACATAACGCATTCATTGCGGCCGTATAGTGAGCCTTTCGCGCGTTAGGGTAAAGATTTATTACTCGATGAACGCAAGCGCTAAAATAAGAGTATTATTGGTGCATAAGCACAGTAGTGTACAAAAAATCTTCCATGAAGATAAAGAAAAAGGTGCCAAGGTCAACTTGCTGCCTTTTTTCTTTGTCCGCTTTCTGCTAGATTCCGCCGCAATTCTATACTAAATGAACACACCTAAGAGTACATGCTATGAACCAGTCAGCGAAAGCACCGCGTGCCAAAGCCGCGACGTCAAAAACGAAGAAAAAAAGTCGCGTTGAGCTTGATATTGAAGCGCGCGAACGTAAGCGTGACAACAAGCGTCGTGGCCACAAACCAGGATCACGCGCTAACCCTGATGCAGAGAAGAACGCGTCCGCCTCAGCGAAAAAGTCTGACCCACGTATTGGCAGCAAAAAAGCCGTTCCGCTGATCGTTGAGACCGTTTTCAACAATTCACCGAAACCTAAGAAGGTTGCCAAGCCTAAGCAAGAAGCCAAGCCAGCGCTGCCGCCGGAAGAGGAGTTAACACTTCTGGAAAACGACGCGCGTCTGGACTCGCTGCTGGATCAGCTCGATGAAGGTAAAACCCTGAGTGCAGAAGACCAGAGCTATGTCGATCAGACTCTGGACCGTATCGACGTTCTGATGGAATTGCTGGGCATTGAGCTGGGCGACGAAGATGACGAAGACGAAGAGCAGGGTGAAAACATGTATCGCCTGCTGAAAGGCGGCAACTGATTTTTTAGCCGATTAAAAAATGCATTAAGGCCCGGCCCGTGTTTATCACGGCCGGGCCTTTTTATTGCTTAGAACATACGTTTGATAATCGACCTGTTGCCTGAAAAATAATGTTTAGCGACGGCAAAAACGTGGCCCAGTAAAATTACCCCTACGGTGATACACGCATAGCGATGCAGCTCGAAGAAGAACTTATTCACCTCAAGACTTGTGACTGGCTGCGGTATGGGGAACAGACCAAACAGGTTGTAGCCGTTTTGCAGCATTAAAAAACCTGAAATCAGCGTCACAAAAATCGCCAGATAGAAAATTTCATGGGCAAAGACCAAGACGCTTTTCTTAATTCGGCTGACGTCTGTGGCATAAGGCACGGAAGGTCGGAAGAAGCGCCAGATGAAACGCAGGATCATCACCGGCGTGGCCAGTGTGCCGAGTGTCATATTTAAAACAGAGAAAAATTGGAAATAGGGCGTGCCCTGTAGGGCATGCAATAAGTACCCCATAAACATGGCATAAATGATAATAACGGCAACGGCCCAATGTAAAATTCGACTGAACCTGTCGTAGCGGACGCGGGGTGCAATACTGTTTTCCATTAAATGTTAATCCCTTGTTTATAATAAAATATTCTAGAATTTCACCTGTAAGGAAGCCCACACATTGCGGCCCGGTTCAGGAAGTTGTTTTTGGGCCGAGAAGCCAAAGTCCTTGTTACCCGCCATATTCAGGTGCTCGGAGTACTGTTTATTAAACAGATTATCGATGCCGCCGTTGAGCTTCACTTGCGGAGTCAGCGCATAGTCTACGTTCCATGAAACCACGCCAAATCCGGCACTTGGCCCCATGTCTTTGCCAGTCACATTGCCAGAATCTCTAGCGACGCGCGTTTGTGCACTGACCAGACGCAGAAGCAGGCTGGAGTTCCAGTCATTGCCCGCATAGTTCAGCGTCAGTCTTGAGTCGACCGGCGGTATTTGCGGTAAAGGCTGGTGGTCGCTTCGATTGTTTCCCCACGCCCATGCAAGCGTAGCTTCAAGCTTCCATCGCTCACTGAGGGCGTAGGCGCTGCCGAGTTCTGCGCCCATGATCCGGGCATTAACATTGCGAGTGGCCTTTGAAGGTGTGGCGTAATCAAAGACTATAAAATCATTGACTTGACCAAGATATCCGGCGAACCAAGCTTCGGTATTCTCGCCTTTATAATGGGTACCAAAATCGAACTGAGTGGTTTTCTCGGTGCGAACGTGGTTTATATTTCCCGCGCTCGAAAACATCTCCCAGTAGTCAGGCATCCGCTCTGTATAACCCACGCCGATATATGACTTAAGCGGCAGCGTGGCCGAGGTCATTTCATAACGCGTAAAGGCACCCGGCAGTATTTCTGTGCGGGAGGTTTCTGGCGTACGCAGATCTTTCACCTGCCACCGGTCTATTCTTGCGCCACTGACAATTTTTGCTGCGCGGGTCGTTTCGGTCGTCAGCTCTGCAAACAGTCCGGACTGGGTGAGGCTGGCATTCTTTTTCCACTGCGTCATGCCATTGCTGCGATGAGAACTGCTTTGTGTATCAAGACCTGCCACTAACTGATGTACTGGGCCTTGCCAGGTGCTTGAAATTCGAGACCCGTAGGTTGTTCTGTCGACTCGCGACGCCATTTTCATGCTCGATGGTGCATCTCGCAGGGAGTAGTTATCCATAATATGGTCGGCGTGATTGTAGTAAATACGCCAGCTGAGTGTGGATAGCGTGTCGCTGATGTTGCGCTTTTCCAGCAGCAGGCCAGCGCTTTTACGGAGAAACTGCGCGCCATCCATACCGCGTCCGCCATAACGCGCCTCGCCATCGCCAGTTCCCAGACTTAACTCCGCCAGACTGTCGCTGTCCGGTGTGATGCCGAGGCTCAGATCGGCATTCCATTTATCCCAATGGCTTGGCACCTTTCGGCCATCGCCATCGCGATAATCATCTGCCCGAGACTTTCCTGCAGCCATTTTGAGATAACCTGACTCGCTGCCTAACGTAGTATCAATATTTTGATCCAGACGCCCCTGGCTGCCCACCAGTAAGTTAGCTTCACCAGTAAAAGTAGGTTGGGTGATATTTTCAGGTTTGCTCTCGAAGAGAAGGGTTCCTGCTGAGGCCATCGGCCCCCAAATAACCGTCTGCGGACCTTTAATCACGGTAAGCAGGTCGAAGCTGGCGGGAGAAATATAGGAAGTAGGCGCATCCATACGACCGCCGCAACCGCCATAAATGGCCCCGCCGTTGGTAAGAATATTTAAACGCGAGCCGAACATGCCGCGTAATACGGGGTCGCCATTACTGCCACCGTTTCGAACCTGCGAGAATCCCGGAATCGACTTTAAGAGATCTGAGCCGTCGCTGGCAGGAACCGGCTGACGAGGCGCCTTGGTCGAGGTTACGGTGGTAAGTGGAGAATCCAGCGGCGCACTGATAGTAATAATGTCGGAAGAGGGGGCGGCGTGAACACTGAATGAAGAAACAACGGCAAATAAGCAGGCCGTCCTTTTCGCTGATTTGCTCGCGATTGACGCAGAGGTATTTATTACCTCAAGATGATTACGCATTTTGAAACTCTTTAATTAATTATAATTAAAGGATGGCATGGACGAAAAACGTCTTAGACAGCCATTCCTTTAGCTGAATGATAGTGATGTTTCTTTAATGAGTTAATGATATTTAGTGACTTTATTTTTACATGTAAGACAGGGGGTGAAGATAGGCTCTGTGCTGCAGAATTCACTCCATTTTATTAAGACATATCTTTAACTGCGGTTTTATTTTTTATTAATTAATAAGGAGAATTAAAATGGTGACGATAATGGGGTAGGGACCAAAGGGGAAAGCCTGGTTGGGTCTGACTTTTAATAGAATTAATCCGCTAAGCAAGGCCAATACGCAGGAAGTTATCATAATATTCCAAAGTTGGGTATAGCCCATCCATGCGCCAAGCGCTGCAAACAGTTTTATATCCCCGCCTCCGAGTCCTTCCCGTTTCTTCAGTAAATAGAATATTTTTGAAATCGTCCACGGCACGGCATAACCTAATGCGGCGGCCAAACAGGCATCTTGCCAATCAATTCGTCCTTTGCCTGCCAAGGCAACGCCCAGTCCAACGACCAACAGTGGATACATCAGCCGGTCGGGCAAAAGCATGGTATTGGCATCAATGCAGGCAAGCGGCACCAGCAGGCAAAGTGCGAAAAGGATAATCGCAGCGTCAACGCCGGGACCGTGCTGCCATACAACCCAGCCAAACAGGGCCGCCATCAGTGCTTCAATTAAGGGATAACTCGGTGATATTGCCGACCGGCAGTCTGCACATTTACCCTTAAGTAACAGCCAGCCGAGGACCGGAACGTTGTGGCGCCAGCGCAGGGGATGAAGGCATACAGGGCAGAAAGAGGCGGGAAAGCTTAATGATATCTCTTCACCACAGAGGGCCTTAGGTAATCTATAGATAACCACATTAAGAAAGCTTCCTATCACTGCACCGATTAATATTGAAAAAATTATAATTAACATATTGGCTCTTTCATTCCTTATTTTCTCTTATTTTTCTCTTATTTATTCGGCTTTCTGCCTAACAATTGACCCATTATAATCCTGTTTCATCCCGATTGGTTTTGTTTTTTCCTGAATTTCCTTTCAACTAATGACGTTTAATGACGTTTAATGACGTTGATTTGTATTTGAAATGGATATTGTGGATTATAAAGCGGCCAGAACTTGAGAATATTCTCTAGATGGCTGAGTTAATTCTCGGTTGTTCAAAGAGGCTTCCCCTGTTATCGACTACGGCTTTGCTGAAAAATAGCAGAGAGAAATATAATTATCATATTTATCTCATTATTCACCTCACCTGAGGATTTTATGAAGTTAACGAATTTAAAACATAAAACACAAAGCGGATTTACGTTGCTTGAGCTTCTCGTTGTTTTAATGATTATCGCACTGCTTGCCGGATTTGTTGGCCCGAAACTTTTTTCGCAGGTCGATCAGGCCAAACAAAAGACCGCGCGTAGCCAAATGAAATCCCTCTCCGAGTCGTTGGGTCAATATCGTCTCGATGTGGGCCAATATCCGACAGCAAGCCAAGGGCTGAAAGCTCTGACTCATATGCCCAGCGGTGTAAAAGGTTGGCGCGGTCCCTACTTGAGCCAGGAAGTCCCTAACGATCCGTGGGGGAATGCTTACCAGTGGAATAACCCGACCAAAGACAAGAATGCCATTTACGAGGTTGATATATTTTCAATGGGTATCAACGGAAAGTCCCTGAACTACGGTTTCTAACCTTGGCCCGATAATGTGCAAATTAATTCTTCTTTGGTCATTTTTATTTTTCTGCTCACCGACCTATGCCCACTGCTGGCAAGAGGCGGGCGATCGCTACGGGATTGAACCCGAACTGCTGCAGGCCATTGGAATTGTCGAATCTAATTTAAATCCAGCGGCACGAAGTAAAAATAAAGACGGCAGTTACGATATTGGTTTAATGCAGATTAATAGCCGAAATATTCCGACGCTGAATAGATTTAATATTTCCGAGCAGCAGCTTATTGAAAATCCCTGTTTAAGCGTCATGAGTGGCGCATGGATCCTGGCGGGCTTTATTCGCCAAAAAGGCTATGGCTGGGAAGCCGTGGGTGCCTATAACGCAGGACTTTCGCCCAAGAATGCCGGGCTGCGTAAACGCTATGTTAAACGCGTTTGGCCGCACTATAAGCGCTTGATTGAACAACGTACGGCCAAACCTCGGTGAGTGTGAATGAAAACCTTTGATGTCACTTTATTGCTTAACGGTAAGAGCTCTATACAGCGAATTCGGAGCAAATCGGCCGATGAAGCAAGAATAAACGCAGCGGCGGGTGGGGCTTTAGTTATTAAGGTTAAAGCCTGCCAGCAGTGGAAAGGCAGTAAAAAGCCGTTTCCGCTAGTGCTGTTTACGCAAGAACTGGTCGCGCTGCTTGAGGCGGGATTAGTGGTGGTCGAAGCCATTGAAGCTCTGCATGAAAGCTGCCGGGAAGAGTTTCAGCGTCAGGTTCTGTTCTCCTTGCTGCAGGAACTGTATCAGGGGTGTCAGCTTTCACAGGCAATGGCCGCCCAGGCGCACATTTTCCCTGCCCTATTGGTGAGTACCGTTGCCTCTTCGGAGCAAACCGGACAGCTGGCGACCGCGCTGACCCGCTTTCAGTTTTATGAAAAACGCATCGATATTTTACGTAAACGCATCCGCTCTACCTTGCTCTACCCGTGCGTCGTACTCAGTGTGGGTGCTCTTATCATGTTCTTTTTACTCGGTTTTATTATTCCACGCTTTTCGGTGGTATTTGCCGGCATGAAGAATCCCTCTTCTAGCGCACAGTTTATTGTCTGGTGGGGAAAGTTAGTTACCCAGCATGGACTGTTGCTGCTGGTCGCAACGCTGATTTCGACGGTTGCGCTGGTGGTGTTGCTGCGCAGTAAGGCAATGAAGGCCGTGATGATGAATGTGTTAATGCGCATTCCGCAGCTTCGGGCGCAGTTTGAGCTTTCGGTTTTGATCCGTTTTTACCGCACCTTGGGCCTATTACTGCAGGGCGGAATGCCGGCGGTAGACGCGCTTGAGATGACCGGCACGCTGCTGCCTGCCAGCTACTGGCCAAGGCTCAAACGGGTATTAAGTGAAGTCCGTGAGGGAAAGGCGATGTCGCAGACGTTAAATAATTATCAATTGACTACCCCTGTTGCCGCGCGGTTGCTTGCCGTTGGCGAGCGCGGCGGTGAGCTGCCCGCGATGTGTGAGCGAATTGCGGCGTTTTATGACGAGAGTCTGGAGCGCGCTATCGAAACCTTCAGCAAAGTGTTTGAGCCGGTGCTGATGCTGCTCGTCGGCGGTATGGTCGGCATGGTGGTGTTTCTTCTTTATATGCCTATCTTCGAGATGGCGGGGAGCCTGTCATGACACAGTTCATTGATTCTACAGTAGAAGACTTTCAATTTTGGCTAACGCAGGAGAGTGCGCAACGTTGCGAGCATCTCGAACAGCTTCTACGCGATTATCCAGAAAAACTGCATCCTTTGGCCGCGGCTTTTGGACTTTATCCACTGAATGCTGAGCAGCTCGCGGGTGCAGAACTTGATTTCACCCACTTGCCGCTTGCCGAGGCTCTCTCACACGGGGCTTTGCCGCTCAGGTTCAAGGACAGCAGCTATTTGCTGCTCAGCGATCCGTTCTCCCTGCCGCTGCGGCAATGGGCGCAGCGCTATACCGATAAGCTGGGGCTCTGTCAGCCCTCGTGGATAACCGGGCAGCTTGAAATACTGTCTCGCCAGCAGCGCACCACCGACCATCTCGGCCAGCAGGAGTCCGAAGACTCGGCGGACGATTTGCTCACCGATATCTCGCTGGTGTCACTGTCACGCGAGCAAAGTCCGGTCATCAAACTGGTGAATGCCACCCTGTTTGATGCGTTGCAAAGCCGCGCCAGCGATATTCACCTTGAAAGCGTTAATGACGGTTTGGTAGTGAAATATCGTATCGATGGCGTCCTGCATTTCATCACGCGCTGCAACGGCACTCAGCAGGCTGAGCAGGTTATCTCAAGGCTTAAAGTATTAGGTTGTATGGATATTTCTGAGCGAAGAGTTCCGCAGGACGGGCGTTTCAAAGCACTTATCCAGCAGCGCCCGGTAGATTTTCGCGTGTCGATTATGCCCAGCATTCACGGCGAGGACGCGGTGCTGCGCGTTTTAGACAAGTCACATGAGCAAAATCTTCGCCTTGAAACCCTGGGTTTTGACCAACGAACGCTGGATTCAATCCGTCAGTTAACCCACATGCCTTATGGCATGGTGCTGGTGACCGGCCCGACAGGCAGCGGTAAGTCCACCACGTTGTATTCAGCGCTCAGTGAGTTGAACAGCGGTGAGAGTAAAATCATCACCATTGAAGACCCGGTTGAATATCAGCTCAGCGGCGTTTTGCAGATCCCGGTTAATGATAAGAAAGGGCTGACCTTTGCCCGCGGGCTTCGCGCCATTTTGCGCCATGACCCGGACATCATATTGGTGGGTGAAATACGCGACAGCGAAACGGCGGGCATTGCCGTTCAGGCTGCGCTTACCGGGCACGTTGTGCTGTCATCCGTACACGCCAACAGCGTTTTCAGCGTACTCGAACGCTTCCTTTATATGCAGGTCGAGCCTGTCAGTTTGATAACGGCGTTGAACGGCGTGGTGGCACAGCGGCTGGTTCGCCAAATTTGTCCGCACTGCCGTGAAGAGAAGCACCCCGATGCGCAGCAGGTAAAAGACTGGAATCTGACCCCCGAACAGCTGCAACGAGGCGTCTGGGCTCAGGGGCGCGGTTGTGAAAAGTGTCGCGACAGCGGCTATCACGGTCGTTTAGCGCTGGCAGAAGTGCTGTTTTTCAGTGATGCCATGAAAGAGGCCATGCTGGCGCGCTCGTCGATTAGAAACTTAAGAGAGACCGCCTTGAAAGACGGATTCATCCCCCTGCGAGATATCGCTATCGATGCCGCATGCAAAGGACTCACCACCCTACAGGAAGTGAAACGTGTTATTTCAATACACTAATCTGTGGCGGATTTTTGTCCATCCGCGACGGCTACGACTTTTTCTGGCTCAGCGACAGGTTTGCGAAATTATCGTGGAAGATGAGTCTGAACGGGCTGCAAGCCTCGAAAAACTTCTTAGTCACATTCCCGCTCGACTGCCTTTCGTCGACCGTGTTGAATTTATTCTCGATTTTTCCCAGCTGCATTATTTGATTATTCCCTGGCACGAGGGCGTGAAAACGCCCCACGAGCGCAATCTGTATGCAATAGCTTTCCATCAACAGCAGCAGGGGCAGTTATCTCCCCCTATGCGGGTGGCGTTTACCGACTTTGCCTATGGCAAAAACGGTCTTGCCGCCCTGATGAGTCAAGAAAGTTTCGATATCTACCGCGCAATGGCACTGCGCTGCCGCCTGCGTTTTATCGGCTGCCGCAGTCTGTTTGATTTGCTTTGGCACAGTGAAAAAACGCCCTCGCGAACCCGCGGCCTGTTTGCCTGCATCGGCGACGTGCAAAGCAGCTTTGTACTTCGCTTTGAAAACCAGTGGCACAGCGCTTTTAGCCTGCATTTGCCGGCGGCCGATCCCCAGGCGCAGTTGGCAATAGCCAACCGCCTGGCGGGATTACCTCAGTTGGATTGTCACGTGATTAACACCTGTTCTGGCGATTATCACCCGCAGTATTTTGGTCTCTCCACTCCGGCAGAAGAAAAAGTATGAGTACTTTACATTTTAGCGCTTCGCCACCTTGGGCGATAAAAGCCTCTCTGGCAGCAATCTTGCTGTTTTTGCCACTGGGATATTTTATGCAGCAGGCATTAAGCGAAAAGCAGCATTATCACCAAGTACTCGATGTGGTACAGACAAAACTGCAGGCGCACAGAGCGGCGGCGGAAAAAATTCGCCTCAGCCAAAAAGCCTTCCACCGTCAACTGCCCGGCGCGGAAAAATCGACGCCGGACCTGCTGCCGCTGCAGCTGTTAGGCACAGCAATGCGTGACGACGTTGCCCTTGTTTCACTGGAAATCGACAACTCACAGCATCAGGCACGACTGACAGTGATGGCCGACTCACTCAACAGCCTGCTGGACTTTACCGCGCGTTTACAGAAAGTGGCCAACAAGGTAGAGCTGGAAAGTCACGCCACTGAAGCCGCCCCCAAAGGTCGTTGGAAAGTCAAAGCCTCACTTAACGTGGAGTTTCGCCATGAAAATTAACTGGGGGGAAACACTCGATATGCAAGCTTTGACTGGGCGGCTGCGCTGGTATGCCTGCTCGCTTTATCAAAGACTTGGTCCGCTGCCGTTGCTGATTTTTGTTGGCTGGCTGGGGGCACTGATTTTCCTTGGCACCGTACTCAGTCCGGAAAATACGCACCTTGAGCATAGCATTGAGGACATTCGTCTTGAGCTTGGTGTCCCTTTACCGATGCTTGCGCCGGAGCAGGCCGCTCTGCAAAACAATATGAGCATTACTGAATATCAGCAGGTTAAGGCGATTTTCGACATTTTAAGCAAGCATCAGTTGATGGCCCAGGAGAGTCGCTATCAGTTTATTGAAGCAAGTGACTCCAGCCCGGAACAGTTGGGGCTTGATATACCCATGAAAGGCGATTATCGACACTTTTATGACGCATTGAGTGAACTTACGGCAACGCTGCCAGTGAAAGTTAACACTATCACCCTCAGTCGTTCACATCCCGACCTCAGCGATTTACAGATTATGCTGCGAGTCACCGTCGCTGGAGTACATCAATGAAACTCCCTCGCTATTTGCAAATTGCCCTGTTAGCAACCTGTGCGCTGGTACTTTATAGCCTGCTTGGTGACGAAGCCGATGAGCCGATACCGCTTGCTGTGGTTCATCGCGCGGCCACGCCTTCCGCGGTGGACATTTCGCCTACCGCCTCTTCGCTGCAAAAACAGGGCTTTGTCGATCTTTTCCCGTCGGCCACTAAGCCGCTTAAGCCAACGTCTGAGCAGGAATCGATGCATAAAGCCCCGGTGGTTGCCATCGTGCAGGAGCCATTGGTGCCCCGTTTGCCGTTCAACCTGGTGGGCAGCTGGTGGAGTGACGGCCAGCGTGCGCTGATGCTTCAGCAGGGCAGCCAACACTGGATTATCTGTAAAAAATGCCGCGCTCCTCAGCGCGTCTGGATAGGTATGCCGCTAAACAAAGACTGGCAGTTAAAAAGCGTCTCGACCGACAGTCTTACGTTTCTTTGGTTACCCCAAATGCGCGAACAGCGTTTGCCCCTTGGCGACATGAAATATGAGCCAACTTTTAAAGATGCAAAATATAAAAATGTTAAATAAAAAACCTCTGGTGATAGCCATCAGTCTCCTGTTGTTAGCTGGCTGCGCGGTGAAAAAAACCGACGATATTGCCAAGCCGCAAGAGACACCACAAACGACCCTGGTCAACTCGCTTAGCGAGTTGTCCAAGCAGCGCGCTGCCGATCCTGACAACGTTGAGCTAAAAAGCCGCGAGCAGATTGATACCAGTATTTTGGTCAACATGTACCTGGCGCAGGCCGAGGATGCATTGAAAGCCAACCAGTATGCACAGGCCTCGAAGCTCTGGCGCACGGTGCTGACCTATCAGTCAGGAAACAGCCGTGCAACGCAGGGTTTGCGGCGGATAAGTAATTATCGCGCTCTGGATTCCACCTATTTGATGGCTGAAAAGCTGGCGGTTCAGGACCCAGAACGTGCACTCCAGAAGATTCAGTTGGTATTGGAAGAGGAGCCGAATTGGCCGCAGGGCAAAGCACTGCGTGACCACCTGTTGCGTAAGCTTTCATCCAGTAATGTGCCCTATGAAAAAATGAATGCCGAGATGAAGAAAAATGTCTCGCTTAATTTTCAGTCACATAATCTGATCGACATCTTCAATACCATTTCGAAAATGACCGGCGTGAATATTATTTATGATAACGACGTGTCAGTGAGCGCCAAGGCCAGCATTATTGCCAATAAAACGACCGCTGAAGACGCCATTAACCTGCTGTTGTTGACTAATCAACTCAGGAAGAAAGTGCTCAACGGCAACACCTTGCTGATTTATCCGGCCAGTCAGTCGAAGGATAAAACCTATAAAAATATCGAGGTTAAAACCTTCTTCCTGGGCTACGCCAAAGCTAAAGACGTCAACATAGCCTTGCGTAACATGCTAAAAATAAAAGATATTCACGTTGATGAGCGCACCAATACTATCACCGTGCGTGCGCCTGGCGAGACCGTGGATATGGCGGAAAGACTGCTGATGACGCTCGACCGTCCCGATGCAGAAGTCACGCTGGAGGTGCAGGTTCTGGAGGTGTCGACCAGCGACGCCAAAAGTTTAGGCATCGATTACCCCAATCAAATTGGCTTACGTTTAGGTAAACCCGCAGTTTCTGATAACGAAAATAATGGTTCGGCACCTTCAGATTCCAGCATTAAGCTCAACGCGTTGACCGCCAACAACCTCTATGTAAACTTTGGCAGCACCAACGGTATATCATTAAATATTAAAGAGTTGATGAGCAAATCTACCGTGCTGGCTAATCCGCGTATTCGAGTGAAAAATGGTAAGAAAGCCGAAATCCACATCGGTGAAAAAATCCCGGTAGTCACCAGCACACTCTCCCAATACGGTAATACCAGTAAAGTTGAGTATAACGAAGTGGGCCTGAAGCTAGTGGTTACTCCAGACATCAGCCTGGATGGCACTATTACCATGGATGTTGATTTTGATCTCAGTAATCTCGGTGAGAAAGTACCATCAGGCCCCGACGCTACCTATTTTAAAACCACCAATCGGCAGGCAAAAACAGTGTTGAGCAGTGAGAATGGGGAAACACAAATTCTCGCCGGTTTAATTAAGCAGGATAAAACAAGCGGTGAGCGAGGTTTACCGTGGTTAAGTCATATTCCGCTGATTGGCGGGCTGTTTGGTAGCACTGACCGCAGCAGCAACCGAACCGAAGTTATCCTGCTCATCACTCCACACCTTGAACATAATATCGATTTACCCGGTGCGCATATCAGCACCATTCAACTTGGCACTGAGGATATGCCCGGTGCAGAGAATAATATCCTGCACTCAGAGGGTAAAATAAAACTCAACACCGAGAGGTTTGATCAGCCCGCGCGGGCACCCGCTTCACAGATGCCCGCCGCCTTGCCTGATCCGTACGCGGGTGCAATGCAGGCCGACGATTTATGAGTCAGCGCCAGAAAGGCTTTACGCTTATAGAGATGATGGTCACGCTGACCATTATGGCAACGTTGGCCGCGGCGGCGCTGCCCGCGGTGGGTAAATATGCCACCAGACAAAAAGAGCAGGAGCTGACACTCGCGCTGCAACAAATCCGCGAGGCCCTTGATGCCTATCACAAGCTCACATTGACCGGGCTGGTAGCCAAAACGGCCGATGAGCTGGGTTATCCCAAGGAACTAAGCGTGCTGAGCAAAGGGGTGGTAGAAAAAACGGCAGCCAATAAAAAACAGATTTATCTACTGCGACATATTCCACGCGATCCCTTTTGTGACTGTGAGGGGCGAAGCAACGAAGAAACTTGGAAATTACGCAGTTCAACGTCCGAACCGGGTAATTTCGATGGTGGGAAAGATGTCTACGATATTCGTTCAAGCAGCACGTTGGTCGGATCAAACGGGATACCCTATGCGCAGTGGTGAAAAAGGATTTACCTTAATTGAGCTGTTGGTGGTGATGGCGATTATTGCCGTGTTGATGTCGATTGCCGTGCCGAGATATTTTCAGCAGACAGAAAGGGCACGTGAAGTTGTGTTGAAACATAATATAAACGTATTGCGCCTCAGCCTGGATGATTATCTCAGAGATAATGGCGACTATCCTGGTTCATTGGAATCACTGATTGACCGGCAATATTTACGTCAGCTTCCGCTTGACCCTATTACGGATAAACGCACGAGCTGGGTACTCAAGGAAAATGAAGAAGGAAAAATCATTGATGTACACAGTGGCTCACCTTTGAAATCAACTGACGGGACCGAGTATGCGCAGTGGTAATTCGCAAAGCGGATTCAGTTATTTATTATTACTGATTTGGCTAAGCATTATGGCCTTTATGCTGCTTAAAAGTCAGGACCTGATTGCCAGTCGATTCCGACAACGTCAGGAGACACAGTTGTTGTTTAATGGTAATCAAATTCGAGAGGCCATTAACCACTATCGCGGCTCGGATAATATCAATGCTGAAGACGATGTTTCCAAAAGAGGAGGCTGTTTCCCGAAGGATTTTGCGCAGTTGCTGACGGATAATCGCGGCCTAAAGCCTGTGTATCATCTACGAAAAATATATCTCGATCCGTTCATGCCCAAAAAGGGGTGGATCAAAGTATTCGACAGTGAAGGCCGCTGGATTGGCGTTCATTCATCAGACCAGAGGCGACCCATGAAAAAAGAGGGATTCTCTGAACAAGACAAAGAGTTTAGCAAGGCAAAGACTTATCAGGAATGGATATTTAAAGTAGATGAAGATCCAGCAGCGCCTTTACCTGACCAATGTAAAAAATAATACCCCTCTACCTATAAACAAGACTTATCTTATAGGGTGATTAGCGAAACATTCTTGTATAATGAAGCGAGGAATCTGTCAGCTTCTATTATATTTTTTATAATTTCCATTTATTTTAATAAGTGATTTTAGTTGAATTTTATTAAATAATCAAATGACCCGCCGCTCATTATTCCGATATCGTAGCGCTTTGTGAAAACCAACGTAATATATAGATTTTATTTTATATAACATAGAGGGATTGTTTTTTAAAAATTGGTTTATGCTAAAACACTAATGGGGTGATTATGTGTATTAATATTGTTATAGCAGATGAGTTAAAGTTAGTTCGTAAAGGCGTTGTTTCTCTTATTAATAATATGCATTATGGCGAGCAACTGAGTAGCGACCCCACCAGTGGGTATAATATTATTGCCGATACCTCAACGCCCAATGAGTTGGTCAATATTCTTTCAAGTAATAACGTTGACTTGCTTATTTTGGGTTACTCACTGAGTACCAAAGAAAATACTAATCCAATTTCATCACTGGACGGCTATGCGTTAATCAAGTGGCTGACCAAGAAGTACCCCAATCTCAAGATTATTGTGATTTCACCCTATAAACACCCTAGTCTGATGCGCACCATTCTTGAAATGGGGGCCACGGGCTATATCAGTATGGACATTTGTGAGAAAACACTGGAGCGGGTCATTATCTCGGTATTGAATAATGAAGTTTATATTGAAAAGGGTATGATGAAATCACTGTTCCAGGGTAAGGATAGCAGCGGCAGAGAGGTCTCACTCAAAGAAATGGAAGTTCTGCGCTTGCTGTGTAAGGGCCTGAATTTAACCAGCATCGCCAACCGAATGAATCTCAGTATCAAAACGGTCAGCGCCCACAAGCTTAGAGCGATGAGTAAACTAGAGGTTAATTCGGACTGCCAGCTTTATTGCCTTTTGACCGAAACTCGACTATTTAACGTTTCTTTCTAGGTTTCATTGATGAATATCATTGTATTGGCGATAGCCCTATTCTTGGTATGTTTTATCGTTTGTTTAGTATGTAGACTAAAACGCCTGTCGAGACAAAAGTCCCGGCTTCATAAAGTCAGTGCTTTAAGGCCGCCCAGGCATTCTCTTCCAGTACGACGGCCGTCAAAGCGTGGTAAACGCCACTGAATAACTCAACATAACTTTAACAACAGCAGGGAGTCGGCATGCCAGCACAGGTCATTGAGTGGGATATGGCGCTGATTAAGAAATATAACTATTCTGGACCTCGTTATACTTCTTATCCCACTGCGTTGGAGTTCAGTCCTGAGTATCGTAACGATACGTTTGAACAGGCCACCTCGCGTTTTCCTGAGCGTCATCTCTCTCTTTATGTACACATCCCTTTTTGCCACCGGCTTTGCTATTTCTGTGGCTGCAATAAGCTGGTAACCCGTCAGCAGCACAAGGCCGAAGAGTATTTAGACGTGCTGGAAAAAGAGATTGTTCAGCGCGCATCGCTGTTTAAAAACCGCAAAGTGAGTCAGCTGCACTGGGGAGGGGGAACGCCGACCTATCTGAACAAATCGCAAATCACGCGTCTGGTTGGCCTGTTGCGACAACACTTCGATTTTTTACCCGGCGCCGAAATGTCGCTGGAACTTGATCCCAGAGAAATCGAGCTGGATGTACTGGATCATTTACGCCATGAGGGTTTTACCCGTTTAAGCATGGGCGTTCAGGATTTTAATAAAGAGGTCCAGCGGCGGGTTAATAGGGTGCAAGATGAGGATTTCATCTTTGCGCTGATGGCACGTGCCAAGGCTCTGGGTTTCAGTTCCACCAATATCGATTTGATCTACGGGTTGCCCAAGCAAACGCCAGAAAGTTTCGCGCTTACGCTACAGCGCGTTGCTTTGTTAAATCCCGACAGGCTGAGCGTGTTCAATTACGCCCACATGCCGACGCTGTTTGCCGCTCAACGTAAAATTAAAGACCACGACTTGCCGAGTGCGGAAGACAAACTGAAAATCTTGCAGCAGAGTATTACTTCGCTGACCGAGGCGGGCTATCAGTTTATTGGCATGGACCACTTTGCCCGCCCACAGGACGAGCTGGCCGTCGCACAAAGGAAAGGCGAGCTGCACCGCAATTTTCAGGGCTACACTACCCAAGGCGACAGCGATTTGCTGGGGCTTGGCGTGTCGGCCATTAGTATGATCGGTGATACCTACGCGCAAAATGAAAAAGATCTGAAAACCTATTATGCGCAGGTCGAGCAGCGTGGGCATGCGCTTTGGCGCGGTCTGGCAATGACCCGTGACGACTGCCTGCGCCGCGACGTGATAAAAGCCTTGATATGCCACTTTGAGCTGAATTTCTCCACCGTTGAACATCAATACGGGATCGTTTTCCAGGACTATTTTGCCGAAGATTTGCGACTGCTGGAACCGCTAATAGAAGACGGATTAGCCGTAATGGAAGCTGACCGGATTGTGGTGACTGCACGGGGCCGACTGCTTATTCGCAATATCTGCATGTGTTTTGATATTTACCTCCGCCAGCAGCTTCGCCAGCGTCAGTTTTCCCGCGTTATCTGATTTTTTCCTGATTTGTTTCTAATTTATTGAATGTGCCCGCGCACAAAAGCGCAGGCACGACTTTATTTATAGTTTATGAATGGTCTCGCGGTGACGGCTTGATAGGCAGTGGCAGTTTGTAAATTTTGACCGGGTACTCGACCGTTGACGCTTTTCCGCCGGTCGTCGCCGGTGTGCGATTTATCTGCCCCGAGGGCATCCATAGCGCGCCATGACTTACCCACATGGCATCAATCCACACCAAACGCGGGTCGGAAACAACCGTCGAGACTTTACCCTCAGGGGTGATACGTTTGATGGCGCGAGTGTTGATATCAGAGGCATAAATGTTGCCTTCACTGTCGATAGCGGTACCGCCGGTGCTCCAGGTATCGACAAACTTGTGAGCATGTTTGTTTACTTCATCAACGGGCAGTGAGGCATCATCAAGATAGCGCGTTTCGATACGCGCCATTGGCCCGGGGATCGCCTGATAATACAGCCATTTGCCATCTGGAGAGACTTCCAGCTGATCTAGCCCTACTCGCTTTTCCTGGCCGTTTGGCAGAATAAGTTTCTTACCGTCGGCATAGATTGGCGCGTGGTCAATAGACAGCGGTTGGTCGTCGAGTACGCGGTGCGCTGTGCCGGTTTGCAGATTCAATACCACCAGGCCAACGGCACCCGGATCGGTCATGTAGGCGAAATGTCCGTTGAAACGCACGTCATCAATATAGCTGGCCGGTTTAAGCACTGGCGGTTTGATAAGGTAGGTTTTAATGACTTTGTTGCTGGCGAGGTCAATTTTTACCAGCTTGGCGCCACCGTTCACCGACTTCGCGCCGGTCCCAATCCCGGTATTACCGGCGTCTACCGCCCAAAGATAGCCATCAGGCCCAATACGCAGCGCGTTGACGTGCAGGAAATGGTGTTCGGGGTCAGACGATTTCCACTGGTTCCATTCAGCATCCGGATAAGGCGTTATTTTGCCATTCTCGCCCACTTCACCCAGTTCCAGTCCCGGTCCTTCAGATTGCGTAAAAGAGGCGAAGACTCGGCCCTCTTTGGTGACCGTTACGCCATTCCAGACGTGCGGCGAGGTGGCTGCTTGCTGTAAACGTGCGTCTTGCTGCGTCGGCAGCGTCGGCGGAATTTTATCTTCTGCCTGCAGTCCGCCTGCCAGTAACAGGCCAATCGTCAAACTTAGCGTTTTTATCACGTGTTTCATGCCAACTCCTTTTGGAAATTAAACGGGGCAGCCTTTTGCGCGCAACAGACTGTTGAAACGCTCAGGGTCAGTGGTGCCGGAGGCATTGTTGACGCGAATTTGCTCTTCACGCTGGGCGTGTTTTTGCACCTTCGGCAGCAGGTCCTGCAACTCGTCGTAAGGGATGGCAATGACGCCGTCTACGTCGGCCACGATCAGGTCGCCGGGATTAACCAGCAGACCGGCGCAGGAAATAGGCACGTTGACCTGGCCCGGACCCTCTTTGCTGGGGCCGCGCAGCGTGTTACCGCGTG
Organism: Rouxiella sp. S1S-2; assembly: GCF_009208105.1. Classification (NCBI taxonomy): domain Bacteria; kingdom Pseudomonadati; phylum Pseudomonadota; class Gammaproteobacteria; order Enterobacterales; family Yersiniaceae; genus Rouxiella; species Rouxiella sp. S1S-2. The sequence goes on along the minus strand of NZ_WFKL01000001.1, from coordinate 198,788 downwards.
CGTATACCGCGATGCCACCTTCCGCCCATTCGTTCAGGTCACGGATTGCACCATCAATCACGAAGCCGGCAATCTTTTTGGTCAAGGCCGAGGTGCGCATCAGTCCGCCGATGAGCGCCTGCGTGAGGTCACCGGCGCCGTCAACCACAATCACATCGCCCGGCTGCGCCATCTCGATGGCTTTATGAATCATCAGGTTGTCACCAGGACGGACCTTTACCGTGAGGGCTGGACCGCACAGCACGACACGGTTGTCGGCGTGGTACGGATGTAGCCCGATAGCGCCGACGCTACGGCCCATTGAGTCGCCGATGTTCGGAACGGGCAGGCGGCGGAAGGCCTCAATGGTGGCAGAGTCAGGCACCAGGTCGCGTTGACCGATAAAGTAGCCGGCTGGCCATTCACTGCGAGAAGTCATTCTTTACTCTCCTTTATTCAGAGCTTCAGGATTTACACAGGCGCGAACATTGATCCGCCGCTGTTGCAAGAAATCCAGACATTGCTGCGCGGCAGAACGCGCCACAGCATCCAGTGCTTCGGGGGTTGTGCCGCCGATGTGCGGCGTCATAACGATATTGCTGAACGGGCGGAAAGGGTGGTCAAGCGGCAGTGGTTCAACGGCCACCGTGTCCAAACCGGCAGCGGCCAGCTTGCCGTCGGTGAGCGCCTGTGCCAGCGCGGGCTCGTCGATCAGTTCACCGCGCGAGGTATTGATAACGATGGCGCGGTCGGGCAACTGTGCCAGCGTATCGGCATTGAGCATCAGGCGGGTCGCCTTATTAACCGGGCAGTGCAGACTCAGCACGTTGCTGTTTTGCAGCAGCTCTTGCAAAGAGGAGTACTGCACCGCGTCGGTGGTGTCACTGCCCGGTGGGATTGCGGGGTCAAAGAAGGCGGTGCGCATGCCGATGGCCTTGGCGACGTGGGCGACGCGGCGGCCAATTTCGCCATAGCCTACCAGGCCCAACGTTTTGCCGAATAGCTCAATCCCTTGGCTGCTGCGGGTCCAACGGCCTTCAGCAATTTCCTGCTGAAAGAATGGCAGCTGTCGTGCGGCACTCAACATCAGGCCGATAGCCAGTTCGGCAACGGACTGCGCATTGGTTGCAGGCGTCGTCAGGACGGGAATAGCGCGGGCGGTAGCGGCCGCGACGTCAATGTTGGTCACGCCTACGCCGTGTTTGCAGATAATTTTCAACGAAGGGCAGGCATTAATCGCTGCGGCAGAAAGTGTGACGGTGCGAGAGATAACGGCGTCATAAGCACGGGTTGACATCAAATGCTCAACTTCACCGCCGTCGTCGGCGTTTTGCAGGTAATCAACCTCGCAGCCCGCATCCGCCAATACCTTGCGGCCAGCGGCGCCGAGGGCCTGTGCGGTCATTAAAAACTTATAGGTCATACGTTGCTCCAGTGCTATTTTTATTAATATTGGCACTGTTAAACGATAAATAATAACGCCTGAATTTTATTTATTGATTCCTATGAGGAATGGAATGGAACTGAAATACCTGCGCTATTTCCTGGCTATTCAGGACACAGGGCATCTTGGACGCGCCGCGATAACCCTTGGTATCACTCAACCCGCACTTACAAAATGCATTCAAAGGCTGGAGAAAATCTACGCCACTCGACTGATTTTAAAGGTCGGCCGAGGGATCCGTTTGACTGAAGCTGGCTTGCTACTTTGTGAGCGAGCTCAAAAAATTGTGCAGGACATGGAAGTGACCCATCGCGACATGAGCGCGTTGGCTGAAGGGACTGCGGGATACATTCGCCTCGGCGCGGCGGCCACGGCGGCGGAGTTCATGCTGCCACAGCTGGCTAAACGCCTGCTGGCAGAGGCGCCCAGCGTACGTTTGGACGTTAAAGTTGGCATGAACGACCTGCTGCAAAACACGCTGCGGGAAAAGCAGCTGGACATTATTCTGGGCTTTCTACCCGAGACCAGCAGCGAGTTTATCTCTCGACCCTTGCTAGACGATCCGGTCGTGCTGGTGGCCAGTAAAGATCATCCTCTGGCCGGCATTCATCCAACTTCCGAGCAGTTGGACCAGTACAATTGGCTGCTGCCATCCAGGAAAGTGGCGACCCGTCAATGGCTTGAACACCGCCTTCGTGCGGGAGGATATCCGCCGCCGCGAATTCAGATCGAGGCAAATTCGATAGCCACGCTTCACTCAGTGATTGTCGAAACCAACTTGCTGAGTTTTATTTCTCGTCGCGCATTGGAAGAGATCCAACATGCCATTCCGCTGGTCGAAATCCCGATGCCTTTGCTGGTTATGCCACGTACCTTTGGTCTACAGTTTCATTCCTGGAGTGAGCTATCGCCGGTGGCGCGCCAATTTGTGAAGATTGCCGAAAAAATATGGGACTATCAATAGTTACAGCCTGCAATCAACCCCAGCAAATGAAGGGTCTTTAAGTTAATAAGCTGCAGTGAAATATTCACTGTCGTTTATTGGCTTAAGAATATCTGATTATTCCAAGTTTGAATTAATCCCGCGTGGTGATATATAACTAATGATATCAGTAACCATAACTCGCTGAGTCTTTTTTTAAATCTCGGTGCATGTTAAAAATAACCGCAATTATTAACTCACGGTGATACATGTTTTTCCCATGCTACTATATTTTGTCGTGTTTATTATTGCGGTGAATGAATTCCTTCAATGAAAAACCCGGGGCTCTTTCTTTAAACATTAACTCTAGCGAAATTAAATATGAATAAGTTAACGGCTTTTTCCTGTGTGATCGCGCGCATTCTCGCCGTAGGATTATTTTTCACTTCAGGCACGGAAAAGATATTCCAATACTCGGAAAACGTGTCGACTATGGCACAGAACGGCGTGCCCGCTCTCTTTCTACCGTTAGTTATTTTGCTTGAAGTGGGTGGCAGCATTGCCATTGCCTGCGGATTTCTGACCCGTTTTACCTCCGTTTTTATGGCCGCCTTTTCCATTATTGCCGGCTTTCTTTTTTATCAGGGCTTTACCCTGCCACACCTTATTGTGTGGTTGAAAAATGCCTCCTGTGCTGCAGGGTTTATCCTGCTGGTTATCAACGGTCCGGGCCACTGGAGTGTTGATTACTGGATAAGCACCCGATTTAGGTTCAATAAAACCAACCGTATAGGCAACAGCGCGGGGTAGAAATCTAAACAGAATCTGTAAAGGCGGGTTACGTTTCTCGGACCTGCATCATGCATTAAATAAAGAGAGAGTTACGATGAAGAAATTCAGCTATGCGTTATTGGTATCCGGGCTGTTAGTCAGTTTTGCTACTCAGGCGTCGGACGATGGAATTACCCGCGTTCCCGTATTAACCCGCGATATGGCAAACGTATTATTGAAAAAAGCGGAAGATACCATTAAGTCGCACCACATTGGCGGTGCCGTGGCTGTTGTTGACGCCGCTGGCCAACTTATTACTTTTGACCGCCTTGACGGGGCTACTCCCGCTAATATTGCACTGGCACCGGAAAAAGCTAAAACATCCGCTTATTTTGACCAGCCGACGGAAACTTATCAGCAAAAGGTTTCTCAGGGTAATTTAAATATATTAGGTAATCCGCGTATTTTACCTTTCGCCGGTGGAATTCCTATCAAATTAGCCGGTCAAACGGTCGGTGCGATTGGCGTGAGTACGCCAGACGGCAATGTTGATAACGAAGCAGCCAAAGCAGCATTGGCGGCACTTCAATAAAAATAATAAAAAGTTTTATAGCTGTGTCGTTCACATTTTGTGAACGACCATTATTTAAGGGCAATGTTACTTAACTATAACCTTATTCTCTATGACTCATTACCACTTTTAAAGGGACCTTACATGAAGAAATTACTCCTGCTGGCTGCACTGTGTTCTATAAGTAGCCTGAATGCTTTCTCGGCAAATGCCACCACAACGCAGGCCATTTTAACCAGCAGCGACGCTGATAAACTCATCGCCGTAGCGGTTGATAAAGCAGGCAGGTTAAATGCCAACGTCTGTATCGCGGTGCTGGATCAATCAGGGCAACTGCTGGCGTTCAAACGTATGGATACCGCGCCGGTAGGCTGCATTGACTCGTCAATTCTCAAGGCACGTGCGGCGGCGCTTTACCGCACGCCGACCGATAAATACATGGGACGCGCCAATGGAACAGAGCCTGCGATTGCTACCCTGCCGGGCATGGTGCCTTTGGGCGGCGGAAATCCCGTTGTTTATAACGACAGCGTGATTGGCTCAGTGGGTGTGAGTGGTTCTGCCAATCCGGATGAAATCACGATCGCTCAGACCGCAGCCGATAGCTTAAAGTGATTAACAATCATCAATAAGTTGTGTCTACCGCCAATTAAAAACCCCAGAGGATTAAGTCCCTGGGGTTTTAACGTTAAAGAACATCTATCGATAAAAGCGTCAGTGGCCGTTTTTCACGGCCAGTTTGCTTTTACCTACGCCAATTGCCAGAACAACCAGTGCGCCAACAACACCGGCAATGGTTGGCAAATGATTAATGGCGGCAAAATTCAAATGCGCAATCGCGGGATCGGTGACAAACATACTGCCAGCAATCCAGCCAATCAGGGCACCCCCCAGCATGATAATAAACGGAAAACGGTTGATCATTGCCAGCACCAGCTTACTGCCGGCAATGATGATAGGGATGCTTATTACCACCCCAAGCGCCACCAGCACATAGTTGCCCTTGCCCGCTGCCGCCACGGCCAGCACGTTGTCCAGTGACATCACCACGTCGGCCACCACGATGGTCATCGCCGTTTTCCACAGGCTGGTGCCGCTTTTTATATCGCTCTCTTCGTCTTCGTTAGCGACCAGCTTGATACCAATCCACAGCAGTAAAACGCCGCCCACTAGCTTCAGATAAGGCAAGTCCAGCAGCTTGACCGCCACTATCAATAAGACCACGCGCGCAATAATCGCACCGGCGGTTCCAATCACGATCGCCTTGTTGCGCTGGTGCGGTGGTAATTTCCGGCATGCCATAGCAATAACCACCGCGTTATCACCGCCCAACAGCAGGTCGATTACGATGATTTGTAGCAGGATGGCGATGAAGTCCCATTGATCAAATAACCAAGTCATAAAACACTCTATGCAGCGTAAAAAGGAAAAATCCCGGTAAGCAGCGAAACAACAATCAAAATCAGGCTGCTTAGCAGAGACCATTTAAAGGTGAAGTACTGATTCTCTGAATAATCCAGCTTCAGCATACTGACCACCAAATAGGTTGACGCAACCAGCGGGCTCAGAATATGTACCGGTTGCCCCATTAATGCGGCGCGCGCCATCTCAATACCGCTGATGCCGTGATGTTTGGCAGTATCTGCCAGCACAGGCAAAACGCCAAAATAGAACACATCGTTTGAGACCAGCCAAGTCATCGGAATGCTCAGCAGCGCCGTCACTACCGCCATGTAAGGGCCTAACGCGTCCGGAATAATGTTCAGCAGGGCACTGCCTACCGCGTTCACCATGCCGGTTCCGGTAAATACGCCGGTAAAGACTCCGGCCGCGAAGATTAGGCTGGAAACGGCGAGGATCGGTGGCGCGTGTTGCTCCAACTGATCTTTCTGTGCCGACAGGTCCGGAAAATTAACGATAAGCGCCAGACAGGCGGCAATCATGAACAGATAGCTTAGCGGCAACACCTCAATACATAAACCAATTATCAACAAAATGGTTAAAGTCCAATTAAAGTAGAAAGTTTTTGGTCCACGGCAGCGGTGTTGCTCCTCAATCGCATTTTCAAAATGAATGTTTAGGTCGGGTCCTAAACGCGCGCGCTCTTGGCGACCAAAAAGGTAGGCCAGCACAAAAGTCCACGCCGCGCTGGCTAACAGCGCCGGGATCATCGGCACAAACATCGCGCCAATATCGACGTGCATAGAAGTGGCGGCCCGCGCCGTAGGGCCGCCCCACGGCACCATATTGCCCAGCCCTGAAACCTGCAGCAGAAGACAGCACACCATTGGCAGCGAGAGGCCAAGACGTTTGTAAATCGGTAGAAAAGCTGAAAGCACGATGATGTAGATGGTGGCCCCATCGCCGTCCAGCGCAACGAGGAACGCCAGCAGCACGGTGCCGAGGAAAATTTTAACCGGGTCACCTTTTACCGCTTTGATAACTCGCTTAACCAGTGGGTCGAACATGCCGGCTTCAGTCATCACCATGAAATAGAGCATGGCAAAGATAATCATCACCCCGTTAGGCGCAACGGTCCTGATGCCGTCCATCATGTATTTGCCGATGTGGGCATAAAACCCGCCGATCAGGGCAAACACGGTGGGAATTATGATTAGGGCTGTTAGCGCCGACAGCCGCTTGGTCATCAGGCAAAAGATAAAGAAAATGAGCATCAATACACTCAGGGTCACCAGCATCGCTTCATTCCTCTGTAGGGGGAAGATAAAAAGTATTTTGTTCGAACAGCTGTTAGCTGTTTGTTTCTTTTGGGTTATTTTTATGAATTATGTCAGTAACAGAGGGTTAAAAATGGCATCTGGTTTTATGAATAGATTCCTCGCGGGAATGATAAGTACTTCAAAATATGTTGATAAATTAAACTATAAATGTACCAAGGGGTTCGAAATTATCTACCGGCCTTGATAATAGGGACTTTTAATAAAATTCGCATCCGCAGTTTCAGCAATTTTGAGGCGAAATAGTGGGAGTGTTGCTGAACTGAGAGGGGGAAAAAGCGTTGTGACTTTGTGAGCAAGAACAAACAATTCAACTATGAGCAAGGCGGTGTTAGTGCCTTAAAGGCAAAAAAAAGCCCTGGCGTTAACGGCCAGGACTGTTTCATACGACTCCGGATCACACTTTTATCGTGCCCGGCTTATTCCATACCTAACTCTTTTAGCTTGCGCGTGAGGGTGTTACGACCCCAGCCCAGTAGCCGAGCGGCTTCCTGTTTGTGGCCCTGGGTGTGGCGCAGTGCGGTCGTCAGCAGTGTGCGCTCCATTTCAGGCTGTGCTTCAGAAAGCAGGTTTTGATGACCGGAACGCAGCGCGCGGTCTGCCCACTGTGCCAGCAGCGTTGCCCAGCTGTCTGGCAGGCTTTGCCCACCGGTCTCCGGGGCACTGCTTTCAAACAGCTCGGGAGGCAGGTCCTGAATCAGCACTTCCTGTCCCGCCGCCATCACCGTCAGCCAGCGACAGGTGTTTTCGAGCTGGCGCACGTTGCCCTGCCAAGGTAGGCGAGTCAGCGCAGTTTCCGTTTCCGGATGCAGATTTTTGGCCTCAACGCCCAGCTCTTTGGCGGCAACCTGCAGGAAGTAGCGCGCCAGACGTGGGATGTCTTCACGACGCTCGCGCAGCGGCGGCAGATGCACGCGGATCACATTCAGGCGGTGGAATAAATCCTCGCGAAATTTGCCTTCCTGAACGCGCAGCTCCAGGTTCTGGTGCGTAGCGGCAATAATACGGACGTCCACTTTTACCGGTGCATAGCCCCCCACCCGATAGAACTGGCCGTCGGCCAATACGCGCAGCAAACGGGTCTGTACGTCCATCGGCATATCACCGATTTCATCCAGGAAAAGGGTGCCATTATCGGCCTGCTCAAAACGTCCCTGGCGAATCTGATTGGCGCCGGTAAAAGCGCCTTTCTCATGACCAAAGAGTTCGGACTCAATCAAGTCCTTGGGAATTGCCGCCATGTTCAGCGCGATAAAAGGCGCCTTGGCTCGCGGGCTGTGGCGATGCAGTGCGTGCGCCACCAACTCTTTACCGGTTCCCGATTCGCCATTGATCAGCACGCTTATCGAGGAGCGAGAGAGACGGCCAATGATGCGAAAGACGTCCTGCATGGCCGGTGCTTCACCGATGATATCGGCCGTCGGCCCGCTGGCCGGTTGACTGCGTGCCGGCTGCTGTTGCTCCTGATAGTGGCTGATCGCGCGTTCAACCAAGGCAACGGCTTCATCGATATCAAAAGGCTTCGGCAAGTAGTCAAATGCACCCTGTTGATAGGCACTGACCGCCGCGTCCAAGTCCGAATGCGCGGTCATTATGATGACCGGAAGCATCGGGTGACGTTGTTTTATTTGTTTTAACAGCGCCAGCCCATCCATACCGGGCATGCGAATATCTGATAACAAAACGTCAGGGGTTTGAGTCGCAATGGCTTCCAATACTTCATTGCCGCTGTCGAACGTGGTGCAGTTTAAACCCGCCCCAGTGAGCGCGCGTTCAAGTACCCAGCGGATGGAGCTATCGTCATCGACGATCCAGACTATCCCTCGTTGCATAAGAACCTCACTGGCGAATGGGCAGGAACACCGAGAATTCGGTATGTCCTGGCCAACTGTTAAATTCAACTTTACCCGAATGCTGATCAATCAAACTGCGCGCGATGGACAGGCCCAGACCTGTACCTCCCTCGCGGCCACTGACCATAGGGTAAAAAAGTGTATCCTGCAGATGCGCAGGAACGCCGGGACCGTCATCTTCAATATCAATGCGGGCCACCAGGCGATAGCGCACACCGTGCAGAGTAATTTGGAAAGCGGTACGCGTTCTTAACGTAATAGTGCCGCCTTCTTCTCCCAATGCCTGCAAGGCATTCCGGGTAATATTAAGCAGAATCTGCTCTATTTGATCCGGGTCGTGAGCCAGTTCCGGCAGGCTTGGATCGTAATCACGGACCAGCTGGACGTTATCAGGCTTTTCCATTGAGACCAGTTGGCAAACGCGCTCCGCAACCTGATGGATGCTTTGCGTAATATGCTGGCTCGGACGCTGAGGGCCCAACAAACGGTCAACCAGATTTCGCAATCGGTCGGCCTGCTCGATAATGACTTTGGTATATTCCAGCAGGGAGGGATCGGGCAGCGCTTTCGACAGCAGCTGCGCCGCACCCCGTAATCCACCCAGCGGGTTTTTAATTTCGTGTGCCAGCCCGCGAATAAGATCCCTTGCGGCTACCTGCTGCGCGTGCTGAAGCTGTTCCTGACTCAGGCGGCGCTGGTTATCCATCGGCGCTAGCTCAATCAGAATAAAACCTTCCGGCAAAGCCTGTGCGGTCAGCGACATAATGTGCGCCCGACCATCTACCACCAGGGTGACTTCGCTGTCGGTAAACCCTTGCCCAGCCTCAATACTTTCACGCATAAGCTCAATGTTGAGCGAAAAGTAGCCCACCAGATCGGGTAACGGTGTCCCGAAAAGCTTACGTGAACTCTGCGCTAATAATTGCTGAGCCGCCGGATTGGCGTAATGCACGGCCAAGTCGTCGTCCAACAGCAGAACGCTGTTGATAAGAGAATTAAGGATCTGCCCAGCATCGGGCAGCTTGCCAGTTGCCATACAGCAGTCTCCCGCACCTGATTGGTGCATTTAAACCGCTACCCGCCAAACAGTCGGGTCAGTGGTGTCACACAGGAAAGTCGCGTGGAGAAAAAAGCCCATCCGGAGATGGGCTAACGTTTCCACGGCAACAAAAATATCGAGATATTTTTTGCTCTGCACCACTGCTAAGCACAGCGGTGCAGTATGTAAAGCTCGGGGAGCGAACCCATCCGCTCCCCTGCGCTACGGCATTTATTAGACGCTGTAGTACAGTTCGAACTCTACTGGGTGTGGCGTCATGCGAATGCGGTCGTTTTCTTCAGTACGCAGTGCGATGTAAGCATCGATCGCGTCGTCAGAGAACACGCCACCGCGGGTCAGGAACTCACGGTCTGCATCCAGGCAGTTCAACGCTTCTTCCAGGGAGCCAGCAACCTGTGGGATCTCTGCCGCTTCTTCTGGTGGCAGGTGGTACAGGTCTTTGTCCATTGCATCGCCAGGATGGATTTTGTTGATGATGCCATCAAGGCCAGCCATCAGCAGTGCAGCAAACGCCAGGTATGGGTTAGCCGCTGGATCAGGGAAGCGCGCTTCGATACGCATCGCTTTAGGGCTAGAAACGTGTGGAATACGGATAGAAGCAGAACGGTTACGCGCTGAGTAAGCCAGCATAACTGGGGCTTCGTAGCCTGGGACCAGACGCTTGTATGAGTTGGTCGTTGGGTTAGCGTACGCATTGATTGCTTTAGCGTGCTTGATGATACCCCCGATGTAGTACAGCGCAGTTTCAGACAGGCCGCCGTATTTGTCGCCAGAGAACAGGTTGTTACCGTCTTTGGACAGAGACATGTGGCAGTGCATGCCTGAACCGTTATCGCCAAACATTGGTTTTGGCATAAAGGTCGCAGTTTTGCCAAATGCGTGAGCCACGTTGTGCACCACGTATTTGTAGATTTGGATTTCGTCAGCTTTTTTGGTCAGGGTGTTGAAGCGGGTTGCCACTTCGTTCTGGCCAGCGGTCGCCACTTCATGGTGGTGAGCTTCAACAACCAGGCCCATTTCTTCCATGGTCAAACACATGGTAGAACGCAGGTCCTGAGCGGAGTCGACCGGAGGAACCGGGAAGTAACCGCCTTTAACCGCTGGACGGTGGCCTTTGTTGCCGCCTTCGTATTTGGTGCTGGAGTTCCATGCGCCTTCGATATCATCGATAGCAACGTGTGAACCCGAGATGCTGCTGCCGAAGCGAACGTCATCAAACAGGAAGAATTCTGGCTCTGGTCCGAACAGAACGGTGTCCGCGATGCCTGAAGATTTCAAGAAGTCTTCAGCACGTTTTGCCGTTGAACGTGGGTCACGGTCATAACCTTGCAGCGTGTTTGGTTCCACGATATCACAACGGATAATCAAGGTTGACTCTTCAAAGAACGGGTCAAGAACCGCAGTGCTTGGGTCTGGCATCAGAACCATGTCTGAGTCGTTGATTGTTTTCCAGCCGCCGATGGATGAACCATCGAACATTTTACCATCTTCGAAGAAGTCAGGGCTTACCTGGTGAGATGGGATGGTAACGTGCTGTTCTTTACCCTTGGTGTCGGTGAAGCGAAGGTCGATGAATTTAACTTCATTTTCCTTGATAATCGCAAAAACGTGTTCAGCGGACATACTAGTTCTCCCGAATTTCTCATTATGTCATCGTCGTGGAACGAAACGAATAATCAAACATTGTTGAAAATGGCGTGTGGCCTAAACAGCTTTTTTACTTCCTCTGATAAGACTCTTTTCACCCTGAATAGTTGATTGCGAAATCTGTGCCAACTTTGTGAAAAAGGAGCAAAGGCCATTTGACGCGGCCTTTACCGTTATTGAGTATGCACCATAACGGAAATTATGCACCATTTTGGGTCAATGTTGCCGGGGTGGTGAACCAAAATGGTGCACCAAATTGGGTCAAGGTGAGATTTGCACCGTGAAAGGGATCGTAAAATGACCAGACAGAACTTGTTTCGAAGAGAATCTTGTGAACTTGTTTAGAACCTAGCCTAATACGTGTACAATAGCGCGCTATTTCTATATTTCTAAATGCCTGAGGCAAAGCTGTGATCGAAAATTTGCGTAACATCGCCATTATTGCCCACGTTGACCATGGTAAAACTACCTTGGTTGATAAGCTGCTACAACAATCCGGTACCTTCGGAGAACGTGTAGAAGCCACCGAACGCGTAATGGACTCCAACGATTTGGAGAAAGAGCGTGGGATTACCATCCTCGCAAAAAACACCGCCATTAATTGGAAAGACTACCGCATCAACATCGTGGATACCCCAGGACACGCCGACTTCGGCGGTGAGGTAGAGCGTGTGATGTCAATGGTTGACTCGGTGCTGCTGGTTGTGGATGCAATGGATGGCCCTATGCCGCAAACCCGTTTCGTGACCAAAAAAGCATTTGCTAATGGTCTGAAGCCGATCGTGGTAATCAACAAGGTTGACCGTCCTGGCGCGCGTCCTGACTGGGTTGTAGATCAGGTATTTGACCTGTTCGTAAACCTTGATGCGACCGACGAGCAGCTTGATTTCCCAATCATCTATGCATCAGCACTGCTGGGTATCGCGGGTACCGACCATAACGACATGGCCGAAGACATGACCCCGCTGTACCAGGCAATTGTTGACCACGTCTCTGCTCCACAGGTTGACAGCAATGGCCCACTGCAGATGCAAATCTCCCAGCTGGACTATAACAACTATGTTGGCGTTATCGGCATTGGCCGTATCAAACGCGGCGTAGCTAAAGTTAACCAGCAGGTTACGATTATCGATAGCGAAGGCAAAACTCGCAACGGTAAAGTCGGTAAAGTTCTGACCCACATGGGCCTGGAGCGTATCGAAGCTGCTACCGCTGAAGCGGGCGATATCATTGCTATTACCGGTCTGGGCGAGTTGAACATCTCTGACACCATCTGTGATCCACAGAATGTTGAAGCGCTGCCAGCACTGAGCGTTGATGAACCAACCGTTACCATGTACTTCAACGTAAACACCTCTCCGTTCTGTGGTAAAGAAGGTAAGTATGTGACTTCACGTCAGATTCTTGACCGTCTGAACAAAGAGCTGGTGCACAACGTGGCACTGCGTGTTGAAGAAACCGAAGACTCCGACGCATTCCGCGTTTCAGGCCGTGGTGAACTTCACCTGTCGGTTCTGATCGAAAACATGCGTCGTGAAGGTTTCGAACTGGCCGTTTCTCGTCCTAAAGTTATCAACCGTAAAATCGATGGCCGCATGCAAGAGCCGTTCGAAAACGTGACTTTGGATATCGAAGAACAAAACCAGGGTTCAGTCATGCAAGCCATGGGTGAGCGTAAAGGCGACGTTAAGGACATGATCCCTGACGGCAAAGGTCGTATTCGTCTCGATTACCTGATCCCGGCTCGTGGCCTGATCGGTTTCCGTACCGAATTCATGACCATGACTTCTGGTACTGGTCTGCTTTACTCCACTTTCAGCCACTACGACGACGTTCGTCCAGGCGAAATCGGCCAGCGTCAGAACGGCGTGCTTATCTCTAACGGCCAGGGTAAAGCGGTTGCGTTTGCTCTGTTCGGTCTGCAAGATCGCGGCAAGTTGTTCCTGGGTCACGGTGCAGAAGTGTATGAAGGCCAGGTTATCGGTATTCACTCACGTTCTAACGACCTGACGGTTAACTGCTTGACCGGTAAGAAATTGACCAACATGCGTGCTTCAGGTACTGATGAAGCAACCACGTTGGTTCCTGCTATCAAAATGTCTCTGGAACAAGCGATCGAGTTCCTGGATGATGACGAATTGGTAGAAGTAACGCCTCTGTCTGTGCGTATCCGTAAACGTCACCTGACCGAGAACGACCGTAAACGTGCTAGCCGTGGTCCTAAAGAAGGTTAATCTTCTTCCCGGTTAAACGTTTTTCGTTAAGAGGACACCTTCGGGTGTCCTTTTTTTTAGCTATTTTTTCATTAAACAAGCATCAAGCTTGTATCCGTGTCACTGTTCAGACCTATGATTTACCGCTAACCTACTCTTTACCCGTAAAGTGAGTTACCCATAAAGTAAGCCTTATTTTGAAATCAGGAGCGTGCAATGCTGTATATATTTGATATGGGCAACGTGTTAATTGATATCGATTTCAAACGTGTGCTGGGCGTATGGAGCAATCTCAGTGGAACCCCGCTGGCGCATCTCATAGAAAGATTCAAGATGGGTGACGTGTTCGAGCAGCACGAGCGCGGCGAAATAAGCGATCAGCAGTTTGCCGAACAGCTCTGTCATGAGATGGGGATTGCGCTGAGTTTCGAACAGTTCAGTGCCGGTTGGCAGTCTATTTTTATTGGTATACGTCCCGACGCTATTGCCGTGATGAAAACGCTGCGTGAGCAGGGCCATCGCGTGGTAGTGCTGTCCAATACCAACCGTCTTCACCTGGAGCACTGGCCAACACACTACCCTGAAATCGAACAAAATGCCGATGCGATATATTTGTCTCAGGAGTTGGGGATGAGAAAGCCTGACCCGGCTATTTTCCAGCACGTGTTGGATAAAGAAGGGTTTAGCCCACAAGAAGCCGTGTTCTTTGACGATGTTGCCGAAAACGTCAATGCCGCCAGCGCACTGGGTATTCAGGCTATTCTTGTCGTCGACAACCAGACGTTGCCGCGTCATTTCTCTGGAAACCAAATCACCTAAGCATGCAAGGACGAAACAATGCCAAGGCTCCATCCCAGACTCAAGTCTGCAGCTCGTTTTAGCCACATGCTGTTTAAGCGCGCCGACAATGATGGATTAACCTTGTTGGCAGGGCATCTGGCCTATGTCTCACTGCTTTCACTGGTGCCACTGATTGCCGTGGTGTTTTCACTTTTTGCACTGTTTCCGGTGTTTTCAGATATTAGCACCCAGCTGAAAGATTTTATCTTTGCCAATTTTTTGCCCGCCACTGGCAATATCATTCAGCGCTATCTTGAACAGTTTGTCTCTAACTCGAGCAGGATGACGGCAGTGGGAACCTGCGGCCTGATTGTGACCTCGCTACTGCTAATTGCGTCGGTCGACAGCGTACTGAATAAAATTTGGAACACTCACTCCAGGCGGCCCATTGTTTACTCTTTTGCCATGTACTGGATGGTGTTGACGCTGGGACCTATTCTGCTGGTCGCCAGCGTGGCTATCAGTTCTTATCTTTTATCGTTGAACTGGCTGAGCCTAAGCGGTGTCCACTCTATAGTCGACAGATTACTGCGCGCCTTGCCGCTGCTCATTTCCTGGATTTCCTTCTGGCTGCTGTACTCGATTGTGCCTAAAGCCAGCGTCCCGACTCGTGATGCGCTGATTGGCGCGCTGGTTGCCGGTGCACTGTTTGAGCTGGGTAAGAAAGTCTTTGCGCTTTATGTGCAGCTATTTCCCTCGTATCAGCTGATTTATGGCGTATTGGCGGTGATCCCGATTCTATTTTTATGGGTCTATATCAGCTGGTGTATCGTCTTGTTGGGGGCCGAAATCACCGTTACACTCGGTGAGTTTCGTGCACAAGAGCCCGATGAAGAACCCGTGTTGCAGGAGAAATAGAGTCGTTATGATTGCGTTAATTCAACGAGTTTTACAGGCCAGCGTCACCGTGGATGGCGAAGTTTGTGGTGAAATTGGCTCAGGTTTGCTGGTCTTGCTGGGCGTCGAGCAGGGCGATGACGAGCAAAAAGCCAAGAAGCTCTGTGAGAAAGTGGCCGGTTACCGCGTGTTTAGTGACAGCGAAGGCAAAATGAATTTGAACGTGACCCAGGCGGGCGGTAGCCTGCTGGTGGTATCGCAGTTTACGCTGGTTGCCGATACCCAGAAGGGCACACGCCCCGGCTTTTCACGTGGAGCAGCACCGGCAGACGCCGACCGGCTGTATCAATATTTCAATGGTCAGTGCCGTGAGAAAGGCATTCATACCGAAACCGGACGTTTCGCCGCGGATATGAAAGTGGCTTTGGTCAACGATGGTCCCGTGACCTTCTGGTTACAGGTCTGAAGCAACGGCGCATCGCCTGAGAGAGAAAGTATCTATGTATCACCTTAGAGTTCCCGTTACCGAATCAGAACTGGCTGCCTATTATAAATTTCGTTGGGAAATGCTGCGTAAACCTCTTCATCAGCCCGAAGGGTCCGAGCGTGATGCTTATGATGCCATGGCGCACCATCAAATGGTGGTGGATGAGCAGGGTGAAACTGTCGCTGTAGGGCGCTTATATATTAATGCCGACAATGAGGCCTCCATTCGCTTTCTTGCGGTTAATCCTAACGTGCAGGCTAAAGGGCTGGGGACGCTGGTTGCGATGACGCTGGAGTCCGTTGCGCGTCAGGAAGGGGTCAAGCGCGTAGTGTGTAGCGCCCGTGAAGACGCCGTTGAATTTTTTGCAAAGTTGGGATTCATCAACCAGGGTGAGATCACCACGCCGCAGACGACGCCAGTGCGCCACTTTTTAATGATTAAACCGATCGCCACGCTGGACGATATTTTGCATCGCCCAGACTGGTGCGGTCAATTGCAGCAGGCTTGGTACGACCATATTCCACTGAGTGAAAAAATGGGCGTAAGGATTAGCCAGTATACCGGCCAGCGTTTTGTCACCACCATGCCTGAAAACGGCAATCAAAATCCACACCACACCCTTTTTGCCGGCAGTCTATTTTCACTGGCGACGCTGACGGGCTGGGGACTTATCTGGCTGCTGCTGCGTGAAAGACATCTTGGCGGCACCATCGTGCTGGCCGATGCACACATCCGCTACAGTTCACCGGTAACCGGAAGGCCTCGGGCGATAGCCGATCTCAGTTCGATAAGCGGTGATCTCGACAGACTGGCAAAAGGGCGTAAGGCTCGAGTACAGCTAGACGTACAGTTGATGGGTGAAGAGGGAGAGGGCGCGGTGTTTGAGGGGACCTACCTGGTGTTGCCGGCCTCAGCCGATGCGCCTTTAGAACCGTCAATCAATTAACAAAAAGCCCGGCTTTCACCGGGCTTATCGCTAATTCAAATAATAATTTTATTTATTGAGCCGGTCCTGTTACACCTTTGGTCATTTGCTGTTGGACTTGCTTGCCGTCGTTGCCAGTGGCGTGAAGCGTGCCACTCAATGTGGGTTTGAAATCAACGTTGGCAGGCATCTGGCCTTGCAGGTTTAGCTGCAGGTTTACATTGCCCTGTAACGAAGTTTCCGGCCATCCCCAGTTTTGCAATTCATTGGCAGGTACTGCGCGACCATTTAGTTTCACCGAGAAGTCACGCTGCGGCTGCTGGCTAACGGTGGCGGTGGCCTCAAGCAGCCCCTCTTTGGTAAAAGCGCTCAGCTCGGTAATGTTGACCTTGTCAGCACTGGCTTCCAGCGCCAGAGAAGGGCGGCGAACGTCATTTTTGTTAAACGTGGCGTCGCTGGCGTTAAGATTCAGTTTGCCCGACCAAATCCCCCACTGATGATTGTGTGCCAACTGCAGGTTGGTACCAAAACCGTCGAGCGCGGTGAGCTGGAACGGGAAATCAGGTGATATATCAATGATCAGGTTGCGGTTAGCCGTAAACTTATCGACGGAGACTTCTGACAACCAGTCCGGCAGCGTATCAACCCATAGTTGGCGCCAGTTCTGCGGCAGCGTGTATTCCAGGGCGGCAACGCTGACATCATCAAGCTTCAGACTTTTGGTTGCGCGATCCCAGCTACCGGTAGTGCGCAGCAGACCACCTTCCCAGCGGGTGCCAAATTGTCGGATGGCAACGCCCTGTGGGGAAAGGTCGAGATTGACGATCGGATCGAGGAAGTGCAGATTGCCGTCAATCAGATCGGTAGCATTCAGCGAAAGTTGTCCGTCGCTACTCTGCCAGTCGCCCTGCTGCAGCGTAACGTCGGTAATGGTCATGTCTAAATCGGTGAAGGCCCAGTTTTGACCCTGCAGGCGGGCATCAATCAGGTCCAGACGTTTGATCTCCACTTTCGGCAGTTTCACAAACTCCTGCCAGAAGGTAGAAATAGGCTGTGCGCTTTGCAGCCTGATGTTGCTCAAACGCAAATTATCCACCGTCCAGCTGCCGTCGATGCTGCGACTGGCTTTGCCTGTGAGCTGCCCACGGGCCATATCTGCGCCAAAATTACTCAGCGTCAGCTGCTGGTTGTTTATACGTCCTTGAATCAACACATTATTAGCTGGAATATCGTCCAGCGCCAGCGTGTCTGCACTCAATTGGAATTGGGCATTGTTGCCTAATACCGCGTTCTTGGCCGGTTGCCACGGCGTAATTCCCGCATTCACGTTTTTGCCCGCCACTTTCCACTGTTCAAGGCTGCCGTTCAGCGCAATATTATTTAACTGCAGCGTATTTGCCTGCAGCGGCAGATTCAACGGAGAAGGAGAAAGGTTCAGCGTGCCGTCTACCAGCACCAGCCGGTCGAAAAAGCGCGGATCGGTAATTTGACGCCAGCTCAGGTCGAAATCAACCTCGTTGGCATCAAGCACGTCCGGCTGATTTTTTTCACCAAACTTCACCCCAGAAAGCGTGATGCACGAAGGGGTAGACCAGGAGTGATCGACTTTATCAAACGACAGATGATATTCACTGTTATCACTCACCCAACGGCTAAGCGAGCCAGCGGCCCAACGTGTTTGCAGTAAAACGTACAGTATGACGATTGCCAAAACCAACAGCAGGGCTATTGTCAGCAGCAATTTACCGATAAATTTCATCGTCTGAATCCATATCCGTTGAGAAAGTCGGAAAAACGTACACCTGTTTATGCCGTAATCAGCAATCTTTCTCAATAGGTTAACATGTTACAGGCAATAAAAAACGGCGGGAGGATAACCCTTCCGCCGCTGTTGAACCTATGTTGCCTTAGTTTTCAAACCACTACGGTTCGCGCGGGAAGACCAGATTCAGCACGATGGCCGTAATACCGCCTGCGGCAATGCCGGAGGAGAGCAATGTTTTGAGCCAGTCTGGTGCAAATTGCAGGATCAGCGGCTGTTGTGAAACGCCCATCCCTACGGCCAGCGACAGCGCCATGATCATAATCGCACGGCGATTAAGACGCTCTCTCGACACGATGCGCACGCCAGATGCAGCAATAGTGCCAAACATCACGATAGTCGCCCCGCCGAGCACCGGTTCGGGGATATGTTGCACGAAGCCCGCCACCGCCGGAAACAGGCCTAGCACAATCAACATCAGCGCTACCACAAATCCGACATAGCGACTGGCAACGCCGGTCAGCTGGATAACGCCATTATTCTGGCCGAAGCAGGAGTTGGGGAAGGTGTTGAACACCGCAGACAGCATCGAGTTCAGGCCATTAGCCAGCACGCCACCCTTAATGCGTTTCATATACAGCGGACCGCTGACCGGCTGCTCTGAAACGTCGGAGGTAGCGGTGATATCACCAATGGTTTCCAGCGAGGTCACCATAAAGATAAGCATCAGCGGAACAAGCAGATTCCAGTCGAAGCCAAGGCCGTAATAGAGCGGGGTAGGCAGGGTTATCCAGTGCGTTGTTGCAGCCGGTGTCGCAGCGGGCAGCATGTCCATGCCCCAGGCAACCGCGTAGCCCACCGCCATAGCTATTACCAGCGAGGCGACACGCAAGTAGGGGTTACGCTGGCGGTTGAGCAGAATAATCACCACCAGAACCACGGCAGCCAGAATCAGGTTTTTCGGCGCACCAAAAGTGTGGTCGCTCATCGCGGCATAGCCACCGCCAATAGACGTTAATCCTACCTGAATAAGAGACAGGCCGATGATCATCACCACAATACCGGAAACCAGCGGGGTAATAATGCGGCGCGCAAGATGCAATACGCGCGAGAGCAAAATCTCGGTGCATGACGCCACCATAAGCGTGCCGAACAGCGCGGCCATCATGGTAGGAACATCGGCCCCGCCATTTTTAATCGCCATGCCGCCCATAATTAACGGTGCCACGAAGTTGAAACTGGTTCCCTGAATGGACAGCAGGCCAGAACCGACCGGACCCCAGGTTTTGATTTGCAGAATTGACGCCAAACCGGAGGCAAACAGCGACATACTAATAATGTGCTGAGTATCCTGAGCGGGCAGACCCAAAGCCTGACAAATCAACAATGCGGGAGTGATAACAGCAACAAACATCGCCAGCAGGTGCTGACAGGCCGCAAACAGCGTTTGTGGCAACGGCGGGCGGTCTTCCAGCCGATAGATTAATTCACTGTTGCGTGTAGTTTCTGGCGATTGGCGCTGAGCCTCTGGCTCGGCAGATTGTGTTGTCACGTTGGGCACCCTGTTAAGCCGAAAGCGGGCATTTTTCATGATCTTGGGCACAAAAGCAATCGTTTGCCAGCGGCATTTTTATCGCCCAAGACACAAATAATTAGCCGATGCAGCTGTCTGATATGACTTAATCAAGTGGGGGGTATTTTTGATAGGGTTATCAAGCGTTAGTGTAACGAACCCGCTCGGGCAGCCAGCGTTCGATAAGCGCCCGTGCATGTTCGGGATACTGTTGCTGAATATGGCGGGCGATGCGCTGAACTTCTGGGATCATCGCCTGGTCGCGCAGTAAATCGGCGACTTTAAATTCGGCGCTGCCGGTTTGTCGCGTACCCAGCAGTTCGCCCGGACCGCGGATCTCCAGGTCCTGCTGTGCGATGACAAAACCGTCGTTGCTGTCGCGTAATACTTGCAAACGCTTCTGCGCGGTTTTGCTTAGCGGCGTTTTATACAACAGCACGCAATGGGAGGCGATGGCACCACGCCCTACGCGGCCGCGCAGCTGGTGCAGCTGGGCTAGACCCAAACGTTCGGGGTTTTCAATAATCATCAGGCTGGCATTGGGCACGTCGACGCCAACCTCGATAACCGTGGTGGCAACCAGCAGCTGTATTTCACCTTGCTTGAAAGCCTGCATGACTGCCTGCTTTTCCTGCGCTTTCATTCGACCGTGAACCAAACCGATCTTCAGCTCCGGCAGGGCGATTTTCAGCCCTTCCCACGTCGCTTCCGCCGCCTGAGCCTCAAGCATTTCCGATTCTTCAATCAGCGTACAGACCCAGTAAGCCTGACGATTTTCTTCCATACAGGCACTTTTCACCCGCTGGATAATGTCGCTGCGGCGGGTATCAGGAATGGCAACGGTAGTGACCGGCGTGCGCCCTGGCGGCAGTTCGTCGATAACCGAGGTATCAAGATCTGCATAAGCAGTCATCGCCAGCGTGCGCGGAATTGGCGTGGCGGTCATGATCAACTGATGCGGATGGAAGCCTTGCTGCTTGCCCTTTTCCCACAGCGCCAAACGCTGGTGGACGCCGAAGCGGTGCTGCTCGTCGATAATGACCAGTGCTAGTGCGGAGAACTGAATTTGTTCCTGGAAGATGGCGTGAGTACCAACCACCATCGATACCTGTCCGCTGGCAATCGCCTCTTGCTGGGCGATGCGCGCTTTGCCTTTTTGTTTTCCTGCAAGCCAGCCGACCTGAATTCCCAGCGGTTCAAACCACTGGCGGAAGTTATTGGCATGCTGCTCGGCCAAAAGTTCGGTCGGTGCCATCAGGCCCACCTGCTTGCCTTGAGCGATGGCGCAAAGCGCAGCGAGTGCGGCGACCAGCGTTTTGCCGGAGCCGACGTCACCCTGCACCAGACGCATCATCGGGTAGCCCTGAGCCAAATCTTTTTCAATTTCGGCAACCACGCGACTCTGTGCGCCGGTCGGGCTAAACGGAAGCGACGCTAAAAATGTGTCCATCAGCTTGTGGTCTTTTCCCAGCGGCAGCGCCTTGTAGCTCTGCGTTCCGGCACGCACCGCCAGCATGCTGAGGTTGTGAGCCAGCAGCTCTTCCATAATCAGTCTGCGCTGTGCCGGATGCTGACCCTTTTCAAGGTCGGCAAGCTGCATATCAGGCGGGGGGCGATGTAACAGATGCAACGCCTGCGACAGTGGCATCAGCGCGCGGCTGAGCTCCTGCGGCAAAAGTTCGACAATGGGTTGGGTATCAAGCAGTGATAATGCCTGGTCGGTCAGCTTGCGCAACGTGGCCTGACGAATACCTTCGGTGGTGGGATAAACTGGCGTCAGTGATTCTTGTAAAACAACTTCGCTGTTTTCACCCTGCACGCGGTATTCGGGATGAATAATCTCGGCGCCAATCGTTCCGCGCTTTATCTCACCATAAGCGGTAACTCGACGACCGGCGGCGAGGCTATTTTTCATTGCCGCATTAAAGTTAAAAAAGCGCAGGGTTAGCAGACCGGTGCCGTCACTTATCTGGCAGGTGAGCATGCGACGACGGCCAAAACTGATGTCCGTGCGCAGCACTTCACCTTCAACGGTGGCAAAAATCGCCGGCAGTAAATCGTTGATGGCGTAGAGGCGTGTGCGGTCTTCATAGCGCAGGGGAAGATGAAGCAGTAAATCCTGAATAGTTTCGAGGCCGATTTTTGCGAGCTTTTCTGCCTGACTTGCGCCCACGCCGGTCAGGGACGTAAGCGGGACGGCATCCAGCAGGCGGCCCTTCATCTGGCAACCGTCATTTGCATCGCGGCCCACCAGGCGTCATCGGCAACAATGCTGCCGGTATCATCGATGAAAGGGCGGGGCAGTTTTTTGCGCAGCGCCACGTTTGCCAGCACGGGATATCCGCCCTCAAACAGCAGGCGCTGCTGCTCTTTTTCTTTTAAAACGCTGGCTGTGCGCTGATACATGCCGGCATTCTGACGTTGGCGCTGTGCTTCATAAAGAATCAGCGCCGACGCCACCGAGACGTTGAGAGACTGCACCATGCCTACCATCGGGATCACGATATCGCTGTCGGCCAGTGCCAACGCTTCAGGAGTGATACCGGTTTTTTCCTGACCCAACAGAATACAGGTTGGGCGGGTATAATCGATAGTACGGAAATCTACCGCTTTCTCAGACAGGTTGGTCGCCAGAATTTGCATGCCCATTGCCTTCATTTTGGCAACGGCGTCTTGAATTGTCTTGTGCGTTTTGACCTGCACCCAACTATTGGCACCCGCGGCAAACGAACCCTGCGTTTTCATTCGACTGGTCGGCCAAACGGCGTGAACCTCATGAACGCCAACGGCATCGGCGGTACGGATAACCGCAGACACGTTATGTGGCTTATGCACCTGCTCCATACAAACGGTCAGGTCAGGTTGGCGTGCTGCCAGCATTTCACGGATGCGCGCATAACGTTCAGGAGTCATCAGCTAGTTTCTATTTCGGGTAACTTTAATCACATCCGGCATGATACGAATTTTACGCATAATGTTAGCCAGATGAACGCGGTCACGGGTGCTCAGGCGGATAAACGCGCTGTAGACGCGACCGTCTTTTTCTTCGCTGCTCAGGCTTTGGATGTTTGACTGCGCCGCATTAATTGCCGCGGTCAGATTGGCCAGTCCGCCCTGATGATTAAACATGTCGACTTTAATCTCGGCGACAAATTCTTGCTCGGTTTCCTGATCATCCCACTCAACCGCCATAAACTTCTCAGGCTCTTTTTGATAGCCGCGAATGTTTCGGCAAGACTCGTGGTGAACCACAAGGCCTTTACCCGGGCTAACGTGAGCAATAATCGGGTCACCCGGAATAGGACGACAGCATTTGGCAAAGGTAATCAGCACGCCGTCTGCACCTTTAATCGGCAGATTACGTGAACCCGAGGAGGCCATCGAAGACTGGTCACCCATCAGATTTTTAGCCACCACCAAGCTCATGGCATTCCCTAAGCCGATTTCAGCCAGCAGGTCGTCCATGGCGGCAAGCTTCATGCGGTCGAGCTCTTTCTTGATATTTTCCGGCGGCAGGTCGGTAAGTTTACGCCCGCTTCCCAGTGCATGATTTAACAGACGGCGACCGAGTGAGACAGAGTCGTCACGTTTGAGATTTTTCAGCATCTGACGAATTTTTGCCCGCGCTCTCGAGCTGACCACAAAGTTTAACCATGCCGCATTCGGACGTGCGCCCGGCGCGGTTATTATCTCGATGGTCTGGCCGCTGGTCAGCGGCTGCGAAA
Source organism: Rouxiella sp. S1S-2 (assembly GCF_009208105.1). Lineage (NCBI taxonomy): Bacteria > Pseudomonadati > Pseudomonadota > Gammaproteobacteria > Enterobacterales > Yersiniaceae > Rouxiella > Rouxiella sp. S1S-2. The sequence goes on along the minus strand of NZ_WFKL01000001.1, from coordinate 175,441 downwards.
GCGGGTAAGGCTGGCGGTCAACGCGTGCACCGACGCAGGCATGGCCGATATCGGTATGCACGGCGTAGGCGAAGTCGACCGGCGTCGCGCCAGCAGGCAGCTCAACGATGCGGCCTTCCGGTGTAAAGACGTAGATTTCATCAGGGAAGAGGTCAGATTTAACGCTCTCGATGAATTCAAAGGAGTTACCGGCACTCTGCTGAAGCTCGAGCAGGCTTTGCAGCCAGCGCTGAGCGCGAATTTGCGCCGTCGTGCCGTTACTTTCGCCGTTCTCTTTATAAGCCCAGTGCGCCGCCACGCCCATCTCTGCCATCTGGTCCATATCTTCGGTACGGATCTGAACTTCAACCGGCACGCCGTGTGGCCCGATTAATGACGTATGCAGAGACTGATAGCCGTTGGCTTTTGGTATGGCGATATAATCTTTGACCCTGCCCGGGCGAGGCTTGTAAAGGCTGTGCGCCTGACCGAGTACGCGGTAGCAGGTATCCAGCTCTTTAACGATGACCCGAAAGGCGTAAATATCCATAATCGAATGGAAACGCTGCTCTTTCAGATGCATTTTGAGATAAATCGAGTACAGGTGTTTTTCACGCCCGCTCACCCGACACTGAATGCCGGCCTCGGTGAGGCGACCCTCAATCTCGGAGAGGATTTTTTGGATCATCTCTTTACGATTACCGCGCGCGGCTTTCACCACTTCTTTGATAACGCGATAACGATTGGGGTACAACGCCTCAAAACCCAGCTCTTCAAGCTCGGTTTTGAGGTGATGAATACCCAGCCTGTGCGCCAGAGGGCTATAAATCTCTAGCGTTTCACGGGCAATGCGGCGACGTTTGTCCGGACGAAGAGAGCCCAGCGTGCGCATATTATGGGTACGGTCAGCCAGTTTGATCAAAATGACGCGGATGTCTTGCACCATCGCCATGATCATCTTGCGGAAGTTCTCCGCCTGAGCTTCTTTCTTGTCCTGGAATTTCAGCTTGTCGAGCTTTGAAACGCCCTCAACCAGTTCAGCAACGCTTTTACCAAATAACTGTTCCATGTCCTGGTAAGTTGCTGGCGTATCTTCGATGACGTCATGTAACAGCGCCGCCATCAACGTTTCATGGTCGAGTCTCATCTCAGCTAATATACAGGCCACGGCAACAGGGTGAGTAATGTACGGCTCACCGCTCGAGCGTGTCTGACCCTCGTGCGCGTCCCGCGCAACGAGGTATGCCTGCACGAGGCGCTTGATCTGGTCCTCTGGCAGGTATTTTTGAATCAGCTGATTCAGGCTTTCAAAGATGTACAAGATAGACCCGCTAATTAACTAGGACGACGGCCTTCGGCGATAGCAGTAACTGCTTGAATCTCGGTGGCTTCTTGCTCTTTTTGCTCCTGACGATCGCGCGCGTCGAGGATCTGATTGGTGATCAGGCCTTCTTCGATTTCACGCAGGGCAATAACGGTAAATTTGTCGTTCTCTTCAGCAACCAGTGGATCTTTACCACCAGATTGCAGCTGGCGTGCGCGGCGAGCAGCCACCAACACCAGGTCAAAACGGTTACCAATTTTTTCTACAGCGTCTTGAACAGTTACGCGTGCCATATATGTGCTACTCCACTGGGGGACGAAAGACTGGGCATAATACTGAAAGTGTCTTCAGTCTGCCAATAGTTTGGTGATTAATCCGTCATGACGAAGCTTTTGACGGCTCAGACGAAGACGTTCAGCGCGAATAATAGTTTTGAGATCCGATAGAGCCAAATCGAAATCATCATTCACAATTAAATAGTCGTACTCAGCGAAGTGTGTCATCTCGGCAACGGCCTGCGCCATGCGTTTGGCGATAACGTCTTCGCTGTCTTGACCGCGGCCACGCAGGCGGCGATCGAGTTCATCTTTCGATGGCGGCAGTACAAAAATACTGCGTGCCTGGGGCATACGCTGGCGAATTTGCTGCGCGCCCTGCCAGTCGATATCTAAAAACACATCAACGCCAGAAGCTAAAACTTGTTCAATGGCCTTGCGTGAGGTGCCGTAATAATTACCGAACACTTCGGCATGTTCTAAAAACTCGTCTTTGCCGATCATCTCGCAGAATTCGTCTTTAGAGACGAAAAAATAATGCTCGCCGTCTTTCTCACCAGGTCGAACCTGACGCGTAGTATGAGAAATCGAAACCTGCGTGTCATATAACGGTTGAGTTTTAAGATAAGCCTGAATCAGACTTGATTTACCTGCTCCACTGGGGGCGGAGACAATATATAGCGTGCCTTGAACCATGTTGACGTTTCAGCTGATTGGGTTGATATGAAAATACAGAAGAGTGATCTTCGGCACAGTATACACGTTCGCCGCTTTTGGTGCAGCGTTCCGACACATTTGAACGCAAGTAATCCGGATAAAACAGTTGAATCTCGTTCTTTTGCGAGGCTTATTCCATTAAATCGCTGTAAATTTTGCAAGATCTATAAAACTTTCCGCGACGTCCTGGAACAAATCGCATTGCCGCTGGCAAGACGTTTTGAATGCGCATTGAATAAGCGCAACAAGGAGAGTCAGCATGCGTTATTCACAGTTTATTACATTGATTTTAATTCCATTTATCTCTTTTTCCGCTTATTGCTCACCCTTACCGCGTTGTCCACTGTGGTCGCCAACGCGTTTTGAGCAAGAGATAGATAAACTGTCGTCACAGCTTGATGGTTGGGATATTGAATATCACCAGCGGGGCAATAGCCAAATTGACGATGGGCTTTACGACAGCCTGCGAGAAAAACATAAATTTTGGCAGATATGTGCCAAAAAGGTCCCTACAGAACAGGTTCTCCCCAAAAGCAAAGCTCCTTTACTGCATCCAGTTGCTCATACCGGCTTAAAAAAACTGCCCGCTCAGGCTGACGTAAAGAGATGGATGAAGGGGAGGCATGGGCTGTGGATCCAGCCGAAAATCGATGGCATCGCAGTAACCCTTGTTTATCAGCAGGGCCAACTAATTTCTTTATTAAGCCGCGGCGATGGTCAATATGGCCAAGACTGGACGGATAAAGCTCGCTCTATTCCCGCCATTCCTCTGCAAATTCCAGATGTTTCGGCGCGCGTTATTTTGCAGGGTGAACTTTTTCTGTTGATGAACGGACATCAACAAGGCGTGTCTGGCGGGGTGAATGCCCGCGCGCAAGTTGCGGGTGCCATGATGCGAAATTCTCTGTCAACGCCGTTACCCAAAATGGGTATTTTCATATGGGAATGGCCCGATGGCCCAGGGCAGATGCAAGCTCGACTGCAACGGCTGAAAGAGATCGGGTTCCCTCTAACCGCTGAATACACTCAGCCTGTTAATCACTTTCATCAGGTAAGCGAATGGCGAAATTATTGGTTTCAGCATCCTCTGCCTTTTGCGACCGACGGCGTAGTGATCCGCCAGCAGGACGAGCCGGAAGGGCGCTTTTGGCGTAATCGTCCCGCCAATTGGGCCGTCGCGTGGAAATATCCTCTGGTGCGCAAAGACACCGAAGTTGTTGGCATTGAAACTTCCGTGGGGCGCAGTGGAAAGCGCTCAGTAGTTTTACTCCTCGAGCCTATCACACTCGATGATAAACAGGTTTCGCGCGTCAGCGTTGGCTCACCCGAAAAATTAAAGCAGTGGGGGATTATTATTGGTGACCGGGTGGTTGTTAGCCTGGCGGGGCAGGGGATACCGCGTCTTGATGAAGTCGTTTGGCGTGTGGCAGTTCGCAATGAAAATACAGTCTCGGTGGAGAAAACCACTGAAAATAAAAAAGCGGATATTTTCTCCTGCTTTAAACCCGATATGCACTGCCGCGAGCAGTTTCTGGCACGATTGGTATGGCTTAGCGGGCCTCAAGGATTGAACATGAGTGGATTCGGCCCCGGGACCTGGAAAAAGTTGCTCGATGCTCACCTGCTTACGTCACTGACAGGGTGGCTTTCTCTGAGTCAGGAGCAGCTAAAAACGTTGCCCGCCGTCGGCGATATAAAAGCCAGTAAGCTTTTTGCGCAAATTGAACTCTCGCGGCAGAAGAGCCTGCGGCGTTGGATCTCTGCACTGGGTTTCCCTGCCGCTGGGTTAAAAATGGTTGATAGGTTGGACTGGCCCGAAATGCAGGCAATGAGCGCCGAACAGTGGCAAACGGGGCGTGGAGTCGGTAAAAAAAACGCGGATCGGATAATGCATTTTATTGAGCACCCCAGCGTAATTGCTTTGGTTGAGACGCTACAGCAGGAGAAGCTGCCAGCATTCAATCCGACTGGCGGCTTAGGAGAAAATTGATTAGTGGTCAGAGTCGGGATAATTAAACACCGGCAGGCCAAGTTTGAGGCGCAGGGCAATCAGTCGTGCAATGAAACCGGCTAACAGCGTTACGATTACCACCAGATTTTGCGGAATAGGGAAATGCTGTAGACCAATGTAGAGCCAGGCAGAGGCAAATGAGATACCGCCATAAATTTCTTTCTGAAATACCAGGGGGATCTGATTACATAGCATATCGCGCAGTACGCCACCAAATACGCCGGTGATCACCGCGGCAATGGAGGCAATCAGCGGTCCATGGCCGGTATCCAGCGCTATTTGTGTTCCTATAATAGAAAACACCACCAGGCCCAGTGCATCAAGTACCAAAAACAGCTTGCGCAGATGCTTCATCAGCGGAGCAAGCCAAGTGGTGAGAATAGCCGCAGCCGCGACAATCAAAATGTACTGTGGGTGCTGAACCCAACCCAGCGGGTAGTGGCCTAGAACCATGTCACGCACGGTTCCTCCGCCAATTGCCGTTGCGGCAGCAATAATAATGACCCCGAACAGATCCATTTTTCGACGCCCAGCAGCCAGCGCGCCAGTCATGGCTTCAGCAGTGATACCAATAATGTAGAGGACAGTGAGCAACATAAAATTTCGCCAATCGAAAAACCATAGAGATTTACTCACTATAGGGTAATAAGCTTTAGTTTGAGTATCGACTGAGTTTTCTTTTAATTTTATCTTCGGATTATTTTATCTCATCCTATGAGCTTAAAAAGTCATTGAATGCCTATATTCTAAGTAACAACGCTAATATTTGCATTACTTTAAATAGGGAAAATCCCACGCTAATTGTCGCTTCCTACCCTTCGTTTTACTTTTTTCTACAAATTAGCTATACCTTAATGGTGACGAATGTGTATATTTATCACCTGTTAACTTAGGCTATACCTATAGGTATTTTTTGCCTTGGCTCTGGAGAGCTTTATGAAGCCCGAAACCCCGATTGCACTGCCACAGCGTGGTCCCGCGTTGCATGAGCGCCGCGAGCAGATAATCCGGGCCGCATTGGACCATTTTCGCCACTATGGATATTCAAAAACATCCGTGGCCGATTTGGCAAAGGCCATCGGTGTTTCAAGCGCCTACGTTTACAAGTTTTTCGAATCTAAACAGGCCATTGGTGAAGCGGTTTGCACCCACTCGCTGGGGCAAATTGACGACGCGCTGCGTGAAATCTCACAAAGCGATAACAGCGCCGCCGATCGTTTGAGAGAACTGTTTGCCTCGCTGCTGAGTAAAAGTCTTGCGCTATTTTTTGAAGAAAGAAAGCTGCACGACATTGCTGCCGTTGCCGCAGCAAACCATTGGAGTTCAGCCAAGAACCACAGAGCGGCGCTGTACAGTATTCTTAAGCACGTGATTAGCGAGGGGCGTGAGTCAGGCGAATTTGAGTCCCAAACGCCACTCGATGAAGTTTGTATGGCCATCGCCAGCGTAATGACCCCTTTTTCGCATCCGTTGATGCTGGAGGAGAAAACGCCCGAGCAGCTTGAAGAACGCGTGTTGGTTATCACCAATTTAGTTTTACGCAGTCTGGTGAAGTAACCGGGCCGCCAAAAAAGATGTGTTCTCACATCTCAATTTTACGGATTGATCCGCAGAGGAAGATTTATGACTCATCGTCGTGTAGTAATTACTGGCATGGGGGCGGTGAGCCCGCTCGGTTGTGATATCGAAACGATTTGGAAACGCCTTTTGGCCGGCCAGTCCGGTATCCGCGTTCTTCCTGACGAAATCGTTGAGACCCTGACCGTGAAAATCGGCGGCCAGGTGCTTAGCGTTGAGCAGGACGCCGAATCAGGTTTTGATCCAGACCAGCACGTTTTGCCGAAAGATCAGAAGAAGATGGACCGTTTCATCCTCTTCGCAATGGCAGCGGCCGATAAGGCGATTGCACAGTCTGGATGGCACGCCGAAACTGCCGAGCAGCAGGAACGTTCTGCTACGGTGATTGGCTCCGGCATCGGTGGTTTCCCAGCGATTGCCAACGCTGTGCGCATCAACGACACTCGCGGTCCTAAGCGTTTGTCTCCGTTCACTATCCCTTCATTCCTGGTCAATCTGGCTGCGGGGCAAGTTTCTATTAAGCATCAGTTCAAAGGCCCGATTGGCGCACCGGTTACCGCCTGCGCCGCTGGCGTTCAGGCTATTGGCGATGCAGTTCGTTTGATTCGTAACGACGAAGCAGACGTTGCGCTGTGCGGCGGTGCTGAAGCCACCATTGATACCGTAACCCTCGGCAGCTTTGCCGCGGCCAAAGCAATGTCTACCGGTCATGAAGATCATCCAGAGCAGGCTTCACGTCCTTTCGACAGCGCACGCGATGGTTTTGTGATGGGGGAAGGCGCCGGTATGCTGGTGATTGAAGAGTTGGAACACGCCTTGGCGCGCGGCGCAACCCCGCTGGCCGAGATTGTGGGCTACGGCACCAGCGGTGATGCTTACCATATGACATCCGGTGCTGAAGATGGTAACGGCGCAGGACGTGCAATGAAAATCGCGTTGCGTCAGGGTGGCATTAAACCAGAGCAGGTTGAACACTTGAACGCGCACGCCACCTCAACACCGGTGGGTGATTTGGGCGAAATTAACGCCATCAAAACCCTGTTTGGTACTGACGGCAAACTGGCCATTACTTCCACCAAGTCAGCAACCGGACACCTCTTGGGCGCCGCCGGCGGGTTGGAAACCATCTTTACCGTTCTGGCCGTGCGTGACCAAATCGTGCCGCCTACGTTAAATCTGGACAATAAAGACCCTGCCGCCGAAGGATTAAACATCGTCGGTAACAAAGCGCAGCCACATGCAATCAACTATGCCTTGTCCAACGGCTTCGGCTTTGGCGGCGTCAATGCCTGCGTACTGCTGAAACGCTGGGAAGGCTAAGTTTTAGCTTGATCGATGATAAAGCCCGATAATTCGGGCTTTTTTTATTGCAGGCTTAAAGCCCGTCCGGGCGAGGAATTTCGTAATACTGACCCGAAGGATCGCGCTTGTAGTAATGACCGTTGCTGACGTAGAAACGCTCACCGTGAAAATCAAGCGGAGCCAGGTCTGGCGGTGCGGATTCATAGTCTTCTTCAGATTCTGGCGGTGGGGGCGGCGCATCATCCTGCGGCGGCGCGTCGACTTCTACATAATCATCGCCCTGTTTTTGGTAGTAATTGCCGTTTAACGCCCAGTAGGTCAAACCACCAATCACCACGGCAACAGCGGCATCAGGCAAAATATTGAATCCCGGCCCCCCGTGGCCACCGTGTGCCATCGCTAACGTCGGTGAGAGCAGGCTCAGGGTTAATAGTGATGCAGCAAGCTTTTTCATTTCATTCCCCTTGGGGGTCAAACATCAGACTGATCCAAACTTCTTCCGAGTGATATAAGGTGTAAAGCCGGTTGCGTCAATCGCGTTACGGCAATTTACACAGACGGTTACAACTGTCTACGCGATCCTCACAGGGTGAAGGGAGGGTGACAAAAGTTAACGGGAATTGGGGGAATATGGCCAGGCTCATGCTGTAAAAAAGCCCGCAAAAGCGGGCTTTAAGGTTCAAGCCGTCATTAAGATTTACTCGATATTCTGAATCTGCTCGCGCATCTGCTCGATAAGCACCTTCAGCTCGATGGCGGAGGTTGTCACATCGGAGTTGATGGATTTCGATGCCAGCGTGTTGGACTCACGATTAAACTCTTGCATCATAAAGTCCAGACGGCGGCCAACGGCTTCCTCTTTCTTGAGGATTTTATGCGTTTCTTTAACGTGTGCGTCAAGGCGGTCCAATTCTTCGGCGACGTCTACGCGCTGCGCCATCAGCACCAGCTCTTGTTCCAGACGGGTATTTTCAAGCTGAACCTGTGCGTCTTCGAGCTTGCTGACCAGCCGTTCGCGCTGCCACAGCAAAACGTTGGGCATCTGGGCACGAACCTTAATCACTTCCGCACTGACGCCGTCGAGGCGTTGTTCAATAAGCGTTTTCAGTGAAGCGCCTTCGCTTTCGCGGGCCAGAATGAAATCATCCAGTGCGCCGTCGAGTGCAACCAGCAATTCGTTGCTGATGGCGTCCAGATCTTGCTCCTCGGCAACCATCACGCCCGGCCAGCGCAGCACGTCGAGCGGGTTGATTTCCCCTTCGTCACTTTGCATTTTGACCCACTGTGCCGCTTCGACCAGCTGTTTAGCCAGCTTTTCGTTGAGCTGCAGAGTGCCTTGCGCGCTAGGGTCGAGATCGAAGCGCAAATTGCATTCAACCTTGCCGCGGGTCAGTCGGGCGCGTACGCGTTCACGAATAACCGGCTCCAGACTGCGAAACTGCTCGGGCAGACGGATGTAGGTTTCAAGATAACGTTGGTTAACGGAGCGAAGTTCCCACGCTGCGCTGCCCCAGCTTCCCTTGATTTCACGTCGGGCATAAGCGGTCATACTACGAATCATGTCTGTCTACCTGTTAATGTAAAGATGCAAGGATTATAGCCTCGCTGAACCCGTCATGATAGGCATTACCTCACGAAGCCCGTATAATGCGCAGCCAACTATGATTTGCGAGCCGGAGAACAACCCCATGCGTCCAGCAGGCCGAAATGCACAACAAGTGCGCCCACTTACCCTGACCAGAAACTACACAAAACACGCTGAAGGTTCTGTTTTGGTTGAATTTGGTGACACGAAAGTCCTTTGCACCGCCACTGTTGAAGAAGGGGTTCCTCGCTTTCTGAAAGGTCAGGGACAAGGATGGATCACGGCAGAATACGGTATGTTGCCGCGTTCTACCCACAGCCGTAACCCGCGTGAAGCGGCAAAAGGCAAGCAGGGTGGCCGTACTTTAGAAATCCAGCGTCTTATTGCTCGCTCACTGCGCGCCGCCGTTGATCTCAAAAAGCTTGGCGAATTCACCATCACTCTTGACTGCGACGTGCTGCAAGCAGACGGCGGTACGCGCACAGCATCAATTTCTGGCGCCTGCGTTGCGCTGGCCGATGCCTTAAACGCGCTGGTTGCGGCGGGTAAACTGAAAGCCAACCCAATGAAAGGCCTGGTCGCTGCTGTGTCCGTTGGCATCGTCAAGGGCGAAGCGCTGTGTGACCTCGAATACGTTGAGGACTCCGCCGCTGAAACCGATATGAACGTCGTGATGATGGAAGACGGTCGAATGATCGAAGTTCAGGGTACTGCAGAAGGTGAGCCGTTCAGCCACGACGAGTTGCTGAGTTTATTGGCTCTCGCTCGAGGGGGAATCGAGACTATCTTCCAGGCGCAAAAAGCGGTTCTGGCAGAATAATTATTCAAGGCGGCTAATGTAGTCGCCTTTTTCATATATGGCCTTCGGGCCAGCGAGTTGATAATAAAAGACGAGGAAAAAGCACCCATGAAAGCCTATCAGCGCCAGTTTATTGAGTTTGCATTGAACAAGCAGGTTTTGAAATTCGGCGAATTTACCCTGAAATCCGGCCGCATCAGCCCCTACTTTTTTAATGCAGGCCTGTTTAACACCGGTCGTGATTTAGCCTTGCTGGGACGCTTTTACGCAGAAGCCCTGATAGATTCAGGCATCGATTTTGACTTGGTGTTTGGCCCGGCCTATAAAGGTATCCCGATTGCTACCACCACCGTGGTGGCGCTGGCCGAACAGCACGAGCGCGACGTGCCTTACTGCTTCAACCGTAAAGAAGCAAAGGACCACGGTGAAGGTGGCACATTAGTCGGCAGTCCGCTGCAGGGCAAAGTGATGCTGGTGGATGACGTAATCACCGCCGGAACGGCCATTCGGGAATCCATGGAAATCATCAACGCAAATAACGCGTCGTTGGCTGGCGTGCTGATTTCTCTCGACCGTCAGGAGCGTGGCCGTGCTGATATCTCTGCGATTCAAGAAGTTGAACGCGACTATCACTGCAAGGTGATTTCTATCATTACGCTTGCCGACCTGATTGACTACCTGGAAGAGAAAACTGAGATGGCCGATCATTTGGCCGCCGTCCGTGGCTATCGCCAGCAGTACGGTATTTGAGACGTTCTGACAGGCAAAAGAAAAGGGCCAATGGCCCTTTTTTGCTTTTTCGATACGCTATATTAGCGGTTACTGAAGCTGGGCTGCGATCAGCGGCCAGCGAGTGTCAAAGTCTTGCGTTGGGCGATATTTAAATTCTGACCGAACAAACCGTGACAACAACCCTTCACAAATGGCCAATAGCTGGCTGGCCAGCAGCGTTTCGTCAGTATTGAAACCGCTACCTTCACGCATCTTCTTTTCGCGCAGCACCTGCCGAAGCTGAACCTCAATACGCTCAAAAAGCTGGTTAATGCGACCCTGTAAACGATCTTGTTCAAACATTAACGCGTGTCCGGTCATAATGCGGGTCAGTCCCGGATTACGTTCTGCAAAACCAAGAATCAGCAGCAGAATGAGACGAAGCCGATTCAGCGTATCTTTCTCATCCTGCAGGATGAGGTTAATACGGGTGATCAGGCTGTCTTCTATAAACTCGATAAGACTGTCGAACATTCGCGTTTTGCTAGGAAAATGACGGTAAAGCGCAGCCTCGGACACCCCGACATTGGCGGCAAGTTTTGCCGTAGTAATACGCTGGCTGCCATCGCTAGACTGAAGCATTTGCGCTAATGCCTGCAAAATCTCCTCGCGCCGGTTCCTTTTAGTATTTTCTTTTTCTGCCATGTCTGAATAGACCCTTGCTAAAAAACGGCTTAAAAATATAAAAAAACCGCACAATTGCCGCTTCAATCATCAGATTTTGCGGCTTATCGACCTTTGGCTTTTAATCAGACACGGGCAGTGAGCCCAGCGGGTTAAAAGCGGTAGGGTATCAGTAATTTTTTATTGTATCGGTTTGATATAAATAAGGATCTGTTCAATATCCTGCGGCCCTGCACCGCGATGTTGAACAGATTCTTACTGGCGTCCTGAGTGACCAAAGCCACCTTCGCCGCGTTCGCTGTTAGAAAAGTCTTCTACCAGATTGAATTCAGCCTGCACAACAGGCACGAATACCATCTGGGCAATGCGCTCGCCCGGTTCAATCGTGAAGGTAGTTTGCCCACGATTCCAGACTGAAACCATCAATTGACCCTGATAGTCTGAATCAATGAGACCAACCAGGTTACCTAGCACAACGCCGTGTTTGTGGCCCAGGCCTGAACGAGGCAGGATAACCGCTGCCAGATTGGCATCACCGATATGGATAGCCAGACCCGTAGGCAGCAGAGTGGTTTCACCCGGATGCAGCTCAACGGCGGTATCCAGAACAGCACGTAAGTCCAGGCCTGCAGAACCCGGTGTGGCGTAAGTTGGCAAAGGAAAATCTTTGCCAATGCGCGAATCAAGGATCTTAACGTCTATTTTTTTCATCATAACGGCTGACAATCTCGTTTAGTAAATCTTGGCCAAGCTGCTGTTTATCACTAAGGGGTAAACGCAGATCTCCATTTTGCCAAAAAAGATGCAAGGCATTGGTATCGCTATTAAAACCATGCCCGGCAAGTGAAACATCATTTGCGCATATCAGGTCAATATTCTTCCTGATACGTTTTTGTTGGGCGTATTCTTCCACATTCTGGGTTTCAGCGGCAAATCCTACGACATATGGGCGATGCTCTTTCAGGGCGCCAACGCCGGCAACAATATCCGGATTTTTGACCATTTTCAGAGTAATTTCATCACCTTGCTTTTTAATCTTCTCATCGGCAATCGTTGTAGCACGATAGTCTGCCACTGCGGCGCAGGAAATGAAAATATGCTGAGAAGTTACGCTGTGATTAACGGCCGCTTGCATTTCGAGCGCGGTGGTGACGTCAATTCGTGCCACATTGTGCGGCGTGGGTAGCGAAACGGGACCGCTCACCAGCGTAACCTGCGCACCGCGTTTTGCAGCCGCTTCGGCAATGGCAAAACCCATTCTTCCCGAGCTGTGATTACTGATGTAGCGAACGGGGTCCAGCGCTTCACGGGTGGGTCCGGCGGTAACCATAATCTTAAGATGCTGCAGGTCGAGGCGCGGCGAAAAGTGTTCAACCGCCATGCCGACAATCACCATCGGGTCAAGCATGCGGCCGGGACCCACGTCGCCACAGGCCTGGCTGCCTTCGTCCGGCCCCCACAGCAGAGTGCCTCTTGCAGACAGCTGGTGCAAATTTTCCTGGGTGACCGTTGCGCGGTACATTTGCTGGTTCATTGCCGGAACAACCGCAATGGGTGCGGCTGTCGCCAGACAAACCGTGGTCAGGAGATCATTGGCCATGCCTGCGTTCATTCGTGCCATTAAATCAGCGGTAGCAGGCGCAATAATGACGAGGTCGGCCCATTTCCCCAGTTCTATATGGCCCATCGCCGCCTCGGCAGCCGGGTCGAGCAGGGAATCTGATACGGGATAGCCAGAAACGGCCTGCAGGCTGAGTGGCGTAATGAAGGCTTTTGCTGCTTCTGTCATTACCACTCGCACTTGTGCGCCGCGATCGCGTAGACGCCGTACCAGCTCGGGTGCTTTGTAGGCCGCTATGCCGCCACTGACGCCAAGCACAATGTGTTTGCCGGAAATTCCCGTCATTATGGTTGTCCGATTGAAAGTCCAATGAGGCGATATTTTAGCATAATGCTCATTCATGACAGCTATACGGTTTCGTTATTAAGGATACCGTTCTCTCATTTTGCGAGAGGTCTCGCAGGGAAATATTTCGCCTAAACCCTCGCTTATCAGGCTATGCCACAATCCTGGTTCACAAGGAGTGGGGGATGAACAACAATAAAAAAATCTGGCAGGAAGGGGAAGGTCCCAGAGAAAAACTGATCGAAATGGGAGCCTCGAGTTTATCGGACTGCGAGCTGCTGGCCATTTTTCTACGCACCGGCGTGCGTGGAATGAACGTGATGGCTTTAGCTGAAAGCCTGGTGGCGCACTTTGGGTCTATTTATGAAATTTTGGCTGCCGATTACAACACGATTATTGGATTTCACGGGATGGGGGCAGCTAAATTTGCGCAGCTCTCGGCGGTTACGGAACTCAGCCAGCGGCGTTATGCGGAGCAACTTGCATGCGAAAATGTGTTGCTCAATCCTTTTATCACCCGTCAGTTTTTACAGAATTTACTGTCTCATCGCGAGCGAGAGGTGTTTTTAGTACTTTTTCTAGACAATCAACACCGTGTTATTCGCCATGAGGAGATGTTTGCTGGTACCATTAGCAGCGTTGAGATTCATCCGCGTGAAATTGTGCGCGAAGCGATGAAGGTTAATGCGACGGCGCTGATTCTGGCGCATAATCACCCGTCCGGCAAAGCAGAACCGAGTTTTGCGGACAAAAGGGTAACCGAACAGATAATAAAAGCGTGCCAACTGCTAGACATCCGCGTACTCGATCATTTTGTCGTAGGTGGCGGAGAAACGGTCTCTTTTGCCGAGCGTGGTTGGATTTAGACTTATTTTTTAAAGATCCCGAGGGATCTTTAGCTGTTCGGGACTTGAGCACTTACGCTCTAGAGCGTATACTACGCCACCTTTGAGAATCTTGGGTTTGGCGTTAAGAGCCTATCTCAGCAGGTTTCAATACCTAACATCTTCACGATGATAGGATTAACCTGATGATTTATGGTTTTTACCCGACGACAGTGAGTCGGTTCTCAGTGGAGTTTGCTGAGATGGGCTCTCAAAGCCTGACGAGGCGGCCATACCCTATACGAAGCTCGAGCTGATTTGATTTTTGGAGAATAGACACATGTCCCGAGTCTGCCAAGTTACTGGCAAGCGCCCGGTGAGCGGTAACAACCGTTCCCACGCAATGAACGCGACCAAACGCCGTTTTCTGCCAAACCTGCATTCCCATCGTTTTTGGGTTGAAGGTGAGAAGCGCTTTGTAACTCTGCGTGTATCTGCTAAAGGTATGCGCGTGATTGATAAGAAGGGTATCGAAACGGTCTTGGCCGAAATTCGTGCCCGTGGTGAGAAGTATTAAGGAAAGGAACTGAAACATGGCTAAAGGTGTTCGCGAGAAGATCAAGCTGGTTTCTTCTGCTGGTACTGGTCACTTCTATACCACCACGAAGAACAAGCGTACTAAGCCGGAAAAATTGGAACTGAAGAAATTCGATCCAGTTGTCCGCCAGCACGTGATCTATAAAGAAGCTAAAATTAAATAATTTTAGCGGATTAATAAAAACCCGGCTCCGGCTGGGTTTTTTTATGCCCCAAATTCCCCTTCGTACTTGAAGCTGTAGCGGCGTTGGCTACACTACATCGCACATTCATGGCTTTAGGAATATTTCATGCCAGAACTACCAGAGGTTGAAACCAGCCGTCGCGGTATTGAGCCTTATTTGGTGGGTCATACCATCATGCACGCCGTAGTACGCAATGCTCGTCTTCGCTGGCCGGTATCGCAAGAGATTATGGCGCTAAGCGACCAGGTGGTTATCAGCGTGCAGCGCCGTGCGAAGTACTTGCTGGTCGAACTAAAAAGCGGCTGGATAATTATTCATCTCGGTATGTCAGGCAGTTTGCGGGTGCTGGCGGAAGAGACTGAGCCTGCCAAGCACGACCACGTTGATTTGGTGATGGATACAGGCTACGTCCTGCGTTATACCGACCCGCGCCGCTTTGGTGCCTGGCTCTGGTGTCAGGATCTGGCGGGCAGCAGCGTTTTGTCTCATTTGGGACCGGAGCCGCTCAGTGAGGATTTCACCGCCGACTATTTGCATGATAAATCCCAAAAGAAAAAATCGCCCATCAAACCATGGTTGATGGATAACAAGCTGGTGGTCGGGGTGGGTAACATTTACGCCAGCGAATCGCTGTTTGTGGCGGGAATATCTCCCGACCGGCCGGCAAATTCGCTGTCGATGGAAGAGTACGGACTGTTAGTATCGACGATTAAGGCGGTATTGCTGCGCTCTATTGAGCAAGGTGGTACCACGCTGCGTGATTTTTTACAGTCTGACGGCAAGCCGGGGTATTTTGCTCAGGAATTGCAGGTATATGGCCGTGCGGGCGAGGCTTGCCGGGTTTGCGGAACGCTCATTGAAAGCAGCAAGCATGCCCAGCGTAGCACCTTCTTTTGCCGCATCTGTCAGCGTTAATCGGCTGCTATTTTCTCAAGTAAGGCCTGAGTCACGTGAGCAGGCAGGAAAGGCGTGATATCTCCCCCGTGTCGCGCCACCTCTTTCACTAAAGAGGACGAAATAAATGACCACTCTTTCGAAGGCATCAAGAATACGCTTTCCAGTGTAGGCATCAGATGCCGGTTCATACTGGCGAGCTGCATTTCATATTCAAAATCAGATACCGCACGTAAACCACGCACCAGAATGTTGGCCTGATTTTCTTTGGCGAAGTTAGCCATCAGCGAACTGAAGCCCATCACCTCGACGTTAGCGAGATGAGACGTCGCCTTGGCCGCCAGTGCGACGCGTTCATCAAGAGAAAAGAGCGTTTTTTTATGCGGACTGGCCGCAATAGCTAAAATAACTTTCTCAAACATCAATGATGCCCGGGTTACCAAGTCCAGATGACCATTGGTCAACGGGTCGAAGGTGCCGGGATAGATTGCCTTGGTGCTCATAGTGGCTCACTTTTTTGCAGTTGATGGCTGAACGCCCACAGGGCCGCATATTTATTAAAAGTATACTGCGCATTCACGCTGGCAAGAATCAGTCCCTGTTTACCGTCAAGAAAACCCGCGCGCAGGATCCAGGTTTTGAAAAAAGCGCCAAGGGTGTGGCTGATGATTGAAAAGAAACTGCATCGTTTACCCTGCTGATGGCGCTGTTCTGCCCAGGCCTGCGCGTAGTTCATCTGTTTGCGTTGAAAAGCGAAATAGTCGCGGCAGGTGAGGTGCAACAAATCACCTTTGAGATCGACGATATCCGCGCCCTGAACATTGAGCGATTCGTGGACGAGATCATCGTTATAGCGATATTTATCAGCCTTATACAGGCGGTTTACTCTGTCTGGATACCAACCGCTGTGGCGCATAAAACGGCCCAAAAACAGGTTGCGCCGACCAAGTCGATAGACTTTATTTTCATCGGGTTGCCGTAAACAGTCTTCAATTGATTTACGCAGCTCGGGCGAAACGCGCTCGTCGGCATCGATCATCAAAATGTATTCACCGCTGGCGTGCTCTTGGGCAAGCTGGCGCTGTTTACCGAATCCCTGCCATTGACTGTTTTCAAACACTTTTGCGCCAAGGTTGCGCGCCAGCACCTGCGTGCCATCGGTGCTGCCTGAATCGAGCAGCACCACTTCATCTGCCCAACTGACCGAGTTCAGGCAGTCTTCCAGCAGTGAGGCTTCGTTTTTAGCAATCAGCACCACCGACAGGCGTTTTTGGGCAGACATACTTTAGTGACTCCGCGGTGGAAGATGAGGCTCCATCAGTTGCAGCAGGCGCTGCAGTGCGCCCTGATTCTGACGCAATACGTCAACCGCATGGCGGCCATAGTACAAACGATAGTCCTCATCGGTCAGCAGGGTTGAAATTTCTTTGACCAGAGAGGGACTGTCATTCACGGTTATCAGCCCGTCTGCCTGAGCCAGCTTGGCGCAGATGTCTTTAAAGTTAAAGGTGTGCGGACCCATTAATACCGGAATAGCGTGCGCCGCAGCCTCAAGAGGATTATGCCCACCGCGCTCTACCAGACTGCCGCCAACAAAGGCGATATCGGCAATGCCGTAAAGCAGCATCAGTTCACCCATCGTATCGCCGATCACCACCTGCGTTTGTGCCGAAGGCACTTCGCCGGTGCTGCGCTGGATAAATGTCATGCCTGCCTTTTTAGTCAGGTCACAGGCAACGGGGAAGCGTTCAGGATGGCGCGGGACTAAAATCAGCAGCAGAGTAGGGAAAGTTTTTAACAGTTCACGATGCGCGGCGAGCAGAATCGCTTCTTCACCATCGTGTGTGCTGGTGGCTATCCACACCTGGCGACGCGAAGCCCACTGGCTGCGCAGGGTCAGCGCACGTGCGGCAAGCTCTGGGGTGACGGAAATATCGAATTTCAGGCTGCCGGTTACCGCAAGATGGGAGCGTTTCAGCCCCAGTGAGACAAAGCGTTCACCGTCTTCAGCGTTTTGCGCCGCGATGAGGGTGATTTTTTTCATCACGCCCTGAATAAATTTGCCTAACTTGCCATAGCCCTTGGCAGAGCGGGCTGACAGGCGTGCATTGGCGATAACCAGTGGAATTTCACGCTGATGTAGCGCGGTAATCAGATTCGGCCACAGCTCGGTTTCCATGATGATCACCAGCTTAGGGCGAACTTGGTCAAGGAAACGGTTAATTGAACTCGGAAGGTCGTAAGGCAGATAAACGTGACTGACGTCTTTACCAAAAGCCGATACCGCGCGTTCTGAGCCGGTAGGCGTCATGGTGGTGACCGTAATGGGCAAATAAGGATAACGATGGCGCAGTGCCCGTACCAAAGGAACCGCGGCCAGCGTTTCACCGACGGAAACTGAATGCAACATAATGCCGTCCGCCACGACTTTACCCTGGCAGAATCCATAGCGCTCCGCCCATCTTTTACGATAGAGCGGCGCTTTCCGACCACGCATCCAGAGACGAACCCAAATAAGCGGCTGGATGAGGTAAAGAAGAACGGTATACAGCGTTTGTAACATAATATCCGTAAAATCTAAGGGTAAAGGCCGAATTCTAAATAGTTACCCCATCCAAAGCTATCATTTTTATCCTCCTTCGCCCTCGGCTCCCTTGCCGGTTGCCAGCGCTGCGTATTGTTCGCAGATGGGCACTATCCCGAAATGAGTCAACTGCTGTTGGTCTATTTCCGGCGGATTGTTATAAATATCCTTAATGGTATCGGCCAATGCGGCGGTATTCAGGTCGGCAAGTCCGCGCGCCAGTTCGCCAGTGAGGATTTCAGCCGGACCGCCGGGGCAGCGGGTGCTAACGGCCGGTGTATCAAGCAATAAAGCTTCGACAAGCACGTTGCCAAATCCTTCGCTGTCCGAACTTAGAATCAGCTGCGATGCGTGGCGCACATAGGGATAAGGGTTGGACTGAAAACCTTTGAATATAACCCGTTCTGCTACGCCAAATTTCTCGGCCAGCGCTTTTAGCTTTTCAGTTTGCTCCGGCTTGCCCTGACCCAGCAGCAGCAAAGGCGCCGTTACGCCGCTTTTTGCATAGGCTTCAATCAGTCGGTCGTGTCGTTTGTTCTCATGAAAACGGCCGACGTGGATGAGGTAAGGCTGACCGGCCATTTCACAAGGCTGCTCGCCAGCGGCACGAATGGCATCAATATCGAAAGGGTTATAAATCACCTCAAGCTGCGAAAGGCGCAGGCCAAACTGCTGCTCGATGTCATTGGCGACGGCGCGGGAAACGGCCACCACATTGCGATTGTGGTACACAGATTTGATTTTTTGCTGCTTCAACCAGCGATCAAAGCCGGTGCGATGGCCAAGATACGAGGTTGAGAACATGCCGTGCAGGCAAAACCAGACTTTTTTAAAGTCCAACACTCGGCTTTTGGCGACGATACGGTCGGTTTTATGCAGGTTCGATAAGACCAAATCAAACGCATCGGTCTTGCGCAGGGCCTTGTCTAACTGTGCGGAACGGCGTGACAACTCTGTGAGCTTGCGCCACGGCGAACGACTCTGGTCTTTAATGACGACATAATTCAGGCCGGCAGGCAGAGAATATTGGCAAACGTCGCGCAGTGAAAACAACGAGACGTGGTGCCCCTGCTGTAACAATCCCTCGGCCAGCGTCAGCACCACTTTTTCTGCGCCACCACCGGGCAGGCCATCAATAACAAAGAGAATACGCATATCAGCCCACCAACTCCTGATACAGTGAAATAAGCTGTGCCGAAAGCCGCTGCGGTGAGCAGTCAATAATTCTTTCGCGCGCTTTTTCGCCCTCTGCCGATCCTAAAGCCTGTTTTGGCAGTGACATAACGGCCATCTGCAACGCGGCTACGTCGAGTGCATCGCATACATAACCGTTAACGCCTTGAACGATAAACTCGGAACCGCCGCAGGTTGGCGTCGTAATCACCGGCAGTCCGCAGGCCATCGCTTCCAGAATGACATTCGGGAACGGATCGTAAAGTGTTGGCAACAGCAGCCCGTCGGCCATTTGGTAAAAGTCCAGCGTCGAGGTCTGCATCCCAAAGAAATGTACACGATTCGTACAGCCTAACGTTGCACAAAGCGCTCGATAGTGTTTTTCATCTTTATCTTTACCCACGACCAGCAGGTGGCGATCGGTATTGGCAATGGCTTTTATTGCCGCATCCAAACCTTTACGCTCAAAGCCCGACCCTACGTAAATCAGGCAGGTTGCCTCGGTGGGGACCTGATAACGGGCACGTAAAACGCTGCGTTGTGCTTCGCTCGGCGGCAAGAATGTTTGGCTGTCGATGGCGTTATAAATAACCCGAATTTTTTCTGCGGGTACACCAAACTCGCTGATGATTTCCTGTTTAACCATCTCGGCGTTGCAAATGACCGCCTTTAGCTCCGGTGCGGCATACATTTGCTGCTCGGACTGCATCACGTATCGGTGGTAGCGGTCACTAAAAAGCTGTTTTGCCTTCCAGCCGGGAAGAACGCGGGCGCGCTGCTCTAGCCAGCGTCGATGTACGCCGTCACCCGCACGATACAGGTCACAGCCGGGGATTCGCTCATGGCTCTGTACCAAGTCAAAGGACTCTTTCTGCCACAGGCTGCGCGCGGCGTGGGCAAAACCGCGCTCGCGACTGATGCGCCCAAGCTTCCACGGGTCACAGATATGCACTTTCCAACCCGGTTTAATCTCGCCCTGCCACTGGCGGGTGATGACGTTTAGTTCGAGGTCATGGTTTTCCAGTGCTTCAAGCGCGCGTGAAACAAAGCGTTCTGCACCACCGTCTGGGCGATATTTTTGGCGCACCAGCGCCAGTCTGAAATGCTTCATGGGAGTAACCTGTCTGCCGCATCAATGACTGCCTGGGCGGGAATGGCATCAAGGTAGCGTTCGGATGTGTGTGTATCAATGTCGTCGGGGTCGGGCAGCGGACCGAAATCCCCGGCCCAAATAACTTCTCCAAGTGCCTGCCAGGGCTTCCAGAAGGTCAGTTTTGACGGGCCAAATAGCGCAATCAGCGGCGTTTGCAGCGCGGCTGCCATATGCATTGGAACGGAGTCAACGCCAATAAACAGCGCGGCCTGATCAATTAGCGCCGCCAGTTGGCGCAGCGAAAGCTTTCCGGCCAGCGAGACAATGTTGATGCCTGGGCAAAGCGCCAGAATTTTGTCCACCATCACAAGTTCGCGCTTGTCGGGTCCCGCCGTGACTACAATTGGATAGCCTTTGGCGGCTAATGCACGGAAGGTCTCGGCCATTTTCTCTTCGGTCCAGCATTTGAAAAACCAGCGGGAGGTCGGTTGCACCACAATAAAAGGGAGCTTGATTCCACTTTCGTGCAATAACTGGCTGACAGCCCGTTCATCCTCGGCTGAATAGCTCATGGTGGCGTGTGTCACCGCAGGCGTCAGTCCGAGGCGGGATAAGATAGAGAGGTTTTGCTCAACGGTGTGCAGCGCGCCGTGGCCCGCGGTGCTCACGAGTTGCGTGTGACAAAAAGGCCAGGCTTTGCCCTGACGTTTGGGAAACGCAAAGCCAAGTCGGGTAGGTGCGCCGGTCAGACGAGTGACAATCGCGCTACGCCACTGGTCGGCAAGGTTAATAACCAAATCGTATTTGCGATGCATCAGCTGGCGAGCCAGCTTGATTTCATGCGCCATGTGCGCTCGCACACCCTGTTTTTTCCACTGCCGGTCGATGGTAAAAAGATGACTCAGCGCCGGATGGCTGGCCAGCATCTCGCGGGTTTCCAGGTACATCAACATATCAATTTCGGCGTCGGGATAATGCTGATGCAGCGTATTGATAACCGGTGTGGTCAGCAACATATCGCCGTGATGACGCAGTTTGATAATAAGGATACGCCGCGGCGGTGAGGTGATAGTCGTTGCTGAAACCTGTGTCATCTTTAATCGCTATTTAAGGATTTAGGGATAGATTCTAAAGGACCCTGAAGAATGTGGCTACTGTTCGAGACCGTTCTTGCTATGGGTTAAAAAATACCAAAGAATAGACAACAGAATGAGTTAATTGTTGTCGTAATACGAATTAGTTTTAGTTCATCCCCTGTGGATGACGGCGATTAATCAGAGCTGTGCCAAGAAAATTTCATTGCGTTTTGACTGAGCATTTTATGACTAAACCAGCATTTATCATCACGATCGACACCGAAGGCGACAATCTTTGGCAGAATCACGATAGCATCTCAACCGAGAATACTCGCTACCTGCCGCGGTTTCAGGCGCTTTGCGAGAAATACGGCTTTAAACCTGTTTATCTCACTAACTATGAGATGGCAATGGATGCGCAGTACGTTGAATTTGCAAAAGACGTGATCCATCGCGGCACGGGCGAAGTCGGCATGCATCTGCACGCGTGGTACAGCCCGCCGCACCAGCCGTTGACCCCTGATGATTGGCGACATAAGCCCTATCTAATTGAATATCCGAAAGATGTTATTAGGGCCAAGGTCGACCATATGACCAAGCTGCTGGAAGACTCTTTTCAGACTAAAATGCTCAGTCATCGTGCAGGGCGTTGGGCGTTTAATGAATATTATGCCTCGTTGCTGGTGGAGTACGGTTATCAGGTCGATTGTTCGGTGACTCCGCACGTCAATTGGGCATTCTCACCGGGTAATCCTGATGGTCAGGGGGGAACGGACTATCGACATTTCCCGCGTGAGGCCTATTTCATGGATGCCGAGGATATCTGCCGCCCCGGCAAGTCCTCACTGCTTGAAGTGCCGATGAGCATCCACCTCAAGCACTCGCCGTTAATGAACGGTTTGAAACAAGGTTATGACGCGCTTCGCGGCAAAAAGCGCTCTCCTTCTGCGCTATGGTTGCGCCCTTCGGGCGAAAATCTTGAGAAAATGAAGCAGGTAGCGGCGAAGAGTCTGTCGCAGGGGCATGATTACGTTGAGTTTATGCTGCACTCGTCGGAATTTATGCCAGGCGGAAGCCCGACGTTTAAAAATGAACAAGATATTGAAGGACTTTATCGTGATTTAGAGCAGCTCTTCAGCTGGCTGAGCGAGCGCACGGTGGGATTAACATTGGCTGAATATTATCAGCGGAAAGTGAATTAAGATGGCGAAGAAGTGGAAAACAGCAGTAGCAAATAAGTTTTTGCAGGCCTACACCCTTTTTGGTGGTCAACTAAAGCCTTGTGATTCGTTTGACTCGAAACGTATCTTTACCAGTATCGTTATCTATTCGACCACCGCGCTGGGCGACTTGATGTTCAATACCCCGGCGATCCGCGCTGTTAAAAATCGTTATCCGCACGCTTTTATTACGCTGGTTTCCAGTCATAAAAATAAAGGCCTGGTCGCTAAAAGCGCCTATTTCGATGACGTGGTGTACTGGGACGAAAAGGTTCGTGATATTACCGGCGTGATAAAGGCGCTGCGTATAAACCAGCCCGAGCTGGCAATTATTCTGCACTCGAAACCACCTTATGATGTGATAAGCGCGGTGCTGGCGGGCTGTGAGTACATTGTTAAAGATGTTTACGGTGGTAAGCCGAGCGGCATTGAACGCTGGCTTGCCCATCCGGTGCCAAGTTTTGAAGGCCATTTAATTCAGAGAAAGCTCAACTTGGTTAAACTGTTGGGCTGCGAAATTAGCAACACAGACATGTTTATTCCGGTTGATTTCCCGCCGATAGCCAAGGATATGAAAAAGATAACCGTCGGCTTCCAGATGGGGGCTTCGGAAAAGCTGCGCTGCTGGCCGGTGGCTAAATTTGGCGAACTGGCGAAATCGCTGATCGCCCTCGGGCCACAGTATGAAGTCGTACTGATCGGCACCGAGAAAGAAAAAGGGCTCGAAAAGGAATTTCTCGATGCCATGTCCGAGGTGGAAAAACAGCAGGTAATCAGCTATATCGCTAAAACCAGCCTTTCTGAGCTGTTGGGTATTATGAAGAATATGGACGTGCTGGTGACCGGCGATACCGGCCCGCTGCATTTAGCCGTGGCGTTAAAGACTAAAACCGTCAGCCTGTTTGTGACCGCCGTGCCAAAGTACACCGGTCCGTATCAAGACCCCGATTTGCATCAGATTATGTGGGTACCCGCCGACGTGGAAAATTTGGATAAGGCGATAAGCGAACAACCGCTTTCTATTATTAGCAGCCAAGAAGTGCTGCAACGTATTGAGTCGTTGATAAAGCCCACTCTTTAGAACATCCGTGCGGGGAGTCAGCTCCCCATTGCTTTATTTGCGAGTTAACCTAGAGAAAAACCTGATGATAATCCGCTTTCTCAAAGATGTGGTTTGAAATAGCGCTCTTCATCGAGAGATTAACCACCCTGATATTCTTCTTCTTCAATACGTGACTCGCGTGGGTAAATGCTGGAACAATCAGCTCATCCAGACTTTCTGCCAGAAAACTCGGTAGCTTGTTGCTTTCTGACTCATAGAACCTGGGTTGATTAAAATTGTTCATATCCAGGCCAATGATATACATCTCGTTAAAACCTAAATACGCCGCAATCTGTAGCGCCCAGTAGGCCACGGTTCCGGCGTCAAACACGCCGTGGCGGATGTCGGTGGTAAAGCCAATGTCAGGGCGATTTTCAGCGAAAGAGGCACAGCGTACGTTGGCATAACAGCGACCCAGCTCCGTTGCCGGTATTTTGGGCTGGAAAATTTTAAAGGCTGCGTCTTCAATCAGCGCTAAAGAGCATTTGATTCTTGCCAGCGACACGCGGTCTACAATGCGGGCGATACCGTGCGCTGTCGTAAAGAGTGTTAACGTCGGGTCAGATACAATCTCGGCCACCATTTCTGGACGTTTGTCTAAAAATCCCATATCTACAATGACATAGAATTTAAAATCGACAGTATTGTGCAATGACCATGCGCCGTTTAACCCCATGGCAGGAACTGGTGTCGGACTTTTAAATTGAATGTCTTTTACTGATGGCCCCGTAGCTGCCAGCATGACAGGGCCAGAGCAGGCACCTGCCAATGAGGCAAGGCTGACTATCGGGATCACCTGTCCACGAAAGTTAAGGCTGATAATTTCTCCACTCGCTGCCCTTGAGATCCTCATGTAGGGCCAGAGATTCTCGTTATGTCGAAACGGGCGCTTGTGCGTGTAGCGATAGAGTTGTTTAAAGAAGGAACTCACGACTCAAACGCCCCCTATCCAGAAGTTTTTTTACCTGAGCAGCGCTGATATCTGCCATTGCGTTACCTCGCTCAGGACGACATGTGGTCTGGTTTTGGCCGTAGCCTCCGATAAGGCCGGGATCTGTCGGTCCGTAAAGCGTGATATTCGGGCGGTCCAACGCGGCGGTCAAATGGCTTAACCCGGTATCGACCGAGACAACGGCCTGTGATCCAGCAAGAATAGCCGCTACTTTTTCCAGACTCAACTTGGGCAAAACCTCGACGTGCTCAAAACCCTCGGCCAGGCGAAGTGCGCGGTGATACTCGTGGTCGGCACCCCAGGGAAGTTTAATCTTTAGTGAGGTGTCTGCCAGGAGGCCAATCAGCTCGCGCCAGTTTTCTTCCGGCCAATGTTTGTCTGCACGCGTGGTTGCATGCAGGAACACCAAATACTTTTCGGCCTCTTCTGGCAGGTTGCTCAGAAAACGCGAAGCAATGGCGTAATCACCTTGCGTAGCAGGTTTTTCATAGCCTAGGCTTTTGGCAAACAGTTCACGAGTGCGTTCCACCGCATGCTGCTTCTTATCAATATAGTGCTTTTTGTCATAAAACCAGCAGGCAAAGGGTTCACGGACGCTTTTGCTGTCCATACCGTGTTTTTCGCCTTTGGCCATTCGGGTGACTAACGCAGAACTTTTTACCAGACCCTGAGCATCAATGATGATGTCGTAAGTGCGAGATTGCAGAACACGTTTGAAGTCGCAGCGCTGTTGGCGAGTTTCTGAACCAAACCAGTTTTTACGCCAGCGGCGAATAGCTACCGGAATCACGCGGTCGACAGCAGGATGCCAGCTCGGAATTTGTGAAAACCCTTCCTCAACGACCCAGTCAAACTTGATGTCAGGGAATGCCTGCATTGCATCAGTCAGCGCAGGGAGTGTGTGTAAAACGTCACCCATTGAGGACGTTTTAACGATTAAAACCCGCATTCCAGCTCCTTTTTTGCTGCCAGGAGTTGCTGTAGCTCGCTGAAAACTTGAGTGGGTTGGATATCGATAAGACTCTGGTGATAGCCTTCTGCCGCATCGCCTTTGCGAACTTTATGGTAGCCGGTAATCAGGCGAATCACCCGCGCCTGCTCGCTGAGCGGCGGCGTAAAGTCTGGGCTGCTTGGGCCATATAGCGCGACCAGTGGTTTGTTCAAAGCAGCGGCAACGTGCATCAGGCCTGAGTCGTTGGTCACAATGGCCTGGCAGGCGGCAATCAGCACCACGGCCTGATCCAGCGATGTTTTTCCCGCAATGTTTAAACAGAAATCTACGGCTGCAGGAGACAGCGCCTGGCGGATATCTTCGCCCGCCGCGTGGTCCTTAGCCGAGCCAAACAGCACTATCTGATAGCCTGCTTCGATAAGCATTGAAGCGAGCGTGGCGTAATGATAGTGCGGCCAGCGCTTAGCGGGGCCAAACTCGGCACCTGGGCAAAAGCCGACAATGGGGCGCTCGCCGGTTAAAGCAAAAGACGCGCTGACGGCGGTAATTTCGGTTTGATTCACCGCTAGCCGAGGCCAGAGTATCGGCTTCGGCAGGTCGTTGGCAGAGTTGATTTTCAACGCTTCGTAGCCCAGCGCCGCATAGCGCTGGACCATTAAGGGAAACGCGTCTTTGTCGAGCTTACGGATGTCGTTAAGAAGGCCAAAACGCATTTCTCCCCGCCAGCCGGTACGCTTGGGAATCGAAGCAAAAAAGGGCACCAACGCCGACTTGAATGAGTTGGGTAATACAAAGGCCTGTTGATAGGCCTCTTTGCGCAGCGCAATGCCCAAACGGCGGCGCTCTCCCAATTCGAGTGCACCGTGGCCCAGCGGCATCGCCAGAGCCTGATTGACCTCTGGCATCCTGTCGAGCAGGGGACGGCACCACGCGGGCGCCATCACGTCAATCTCAGCATGCGGATTGTTTGCCTTGATAGTACGGTACAAACTCTGCGACATCATCATGTCGCCCACCCAAGAGGGCCCAATGACCAGCGTTTTCATCTCGTTAACTTATTCCCTTAAATCTAACTTAACGATTAAGCCAGTTCATGTATTCGCTCACGCCTTCCGCCACCGTTTTAAACGGCTTATCGTAACCCGCCGCGCGCAGCTGGGTCATATCTGCCTGAGTGAAAGACTGGTAGCGGCCTTTCAGTTTTTCAGGGAACGGAATAGTTTCGATTGAACCGGTTTTGTGGAAATCCACAACGGCATCAGCGACGGCCTTGAAAGATTCTGAGCGACCGGTTCCGCAGTTGAAAATGCCAGATTTACCGTTCTGCCAGAACCACAGGTTTACCGCCGCTACATCACCCACATAGATGAAGTCGCGTTTGAACTCTTCGCTGCCGGCAAACAGTTTTGGATTTTCGCCCGCTTTGATTTGGTTATTCAGATGGAAAGCAACGCTGGCCATGCTGCCTTTATGGCCTTCACGCGGGCCATAAACGTTGAAATAGCGGAAACCGGTAATTTGTGATTCAGCGTGCGGCAGGATTTCACGCACGTATTGGTCGAACAGGAATTTGGAGTAGCCGTAAACGTTTAGTGGTTGCTCGTACTTACGGTCTTCAACAAAACTGGTGTTTTGGCTGCCGTAGGTGGCCGCTGAAGAGGCATAAAGGAAAGGAATGCTGCGATCCAGACAGTAGTGCAGAATGTCTTTCGAATACTGATAGTTGTTGTCCATCATGTATTTGCCATCCCACTCAGTGGTGGAAGAGCATGCGCCCTGATGGAATACGGCATCAATATCGCCCAAATCGTCACCGGCAACGATGCTGGCGATAAACTCTTCTTTGTCTATGTAGTCCGCGATATCCAGGTCGACGAGATTGACAAATTTAGTGCCATCTTTAAGGTTATCAACCACTAAAATATCACGATATCCCATATCATTGAGCGATTTGATAATATTGCTACCGATAAAGCCGGCACCGCCAGTGACGATAATCATGGGAATCACCTTAATATTAGTTTTTGACCGGACACCATGCCCCGTCAGTCAGTTGTGCATATCATAACACTTCATCAGCCTGCTAACATTGGTAAGCTATCTGATTAGTATTCGTTTACAAAAGCTTATTTCCTCCCGTGACATATGCTACAGAATTAACATTTACCTGCCCGAATCCTCGTTATTACCCCCGCTAATTAGTAGTCTCTCTGTTGAATGCGTTATTTCAGGAGATAATCTCATGTCAGCTTCATTTTATCGTCGGTTGGAAGACGAAATCGCTCAGGCACGTTCCGAAGGACTTTTTAAACAGGAGCGTATTCTCACCTCGGCGCAACAGGCTCAGGTCACATTAGCTGACGGCAGTCAGGCGCTGAATTTTTGCGCCAACAACTATTTGGGACTCGCTAATCATCCGCAGGTGATTGCCGCCGCCAAATTGGGCATGGACCATCATGGCTTCGGCATGGCCTCGGTGCGGTTTATTTGCGGCACTCAGGATATTCATAAAACGCTCGAAAACAGGTTGGCCGAATTTTTGGGCATGGAGGACGCAATTCTTTACTCCTCCTGTTTCGATGCCAATGGCGGGCTGTTTGAAACGCTGCTGGGCGAAGAGGATGCCATCATTTCGGATGCGCTGAATCACGCCTCAATCATCGACGGTATCCGGCTGTGCAAGGCCAAACGTTTCCGCTATGCCAATAATGACATGGCCGAGCTGAAAGCCTGTCTGCAGAAGGCCAAAGACGCCGGTGCCCGCCATATTTTGGTGGCGACCGATGGCGTGTTTTCAATGGACGGCGTGATAGCCAACCTGCGCGGTATTTGTGACCTGGCCGAGGAGTTTGGTGCGCTGGTGATGGTCGATGACTCGCACGCGGTGGGGTTTGTGGGCGATGAAGGCCGTGGCAGCCATGAATATTGCGAAGTGATGGGGCGAGTCGACATCATCACCGGTACGCTCGGCAAAGCTATGGGCGGCGCATCGGGCGGCTACACGGCGGCGCGTAAAGAGGTGATCGAATGGCTGCGTCAGCGCTCGCGTCCGTATCTGTTCTCCAATTCGCTGGCCCCTTCAATTGTGTGCGCCTCACTGGCGGTTTTAGACCTGCTGGAGCACGGCGGTGCGCTTCGTCAACAGCTTTGGGACAACGCACGTCTGTTTCGTCAAAAGATGTCGGAAGCCGGGTTTGAGCTGGCCGGGGCCGATCACGCCATTATCCCTGTCATGCTGGGCGATGCGCAGCTGGCGCAAGAGTTTGCCAGCCGATTGCAGCAGAAAGGTATTTTCGCAACCGGATTCTTCTACCCGGTGGTACCCCGCGGACAGGCGCGCATCCGTACGCAAATGTCGGCAGCACACACTACAGAAAACATAGAACAGGCAATCGACGCTTTTATCACTATCGGCAAAGAGCTGGGCGTTTTGGCGTAAGTCTGTCTTTTTCGCAGTAACCGAGGAATTTTTATGAAAGCATTGGCCAAGCTTTTTCCAAAACAGGGTATCTGGATGACCGAATCTCCGGTCCCTGAGTTGGGTCATAACGACATCATGATAAAAATCCGTAAAACGGCGATTTGTGGTACGGACGTACATATTTATAACTGGGATGAATGGTCGCAAAAAACCATTCCGGTGCCGATGGTGGTGGGGCACGAATACGTTGGTGAAGTCGTCGCCATCGGGCAGGAGGTAAAAGGTTTCAATATTGGCGACCGCGTATCAGGAGAAGGTCACATAACCTGCGGGCATTGTCGCAACTGTCGCGGTGGACGCACGCACCTTTGCCGCAACACGCAGGGCGTTGGTGTCAATCGCCCGGGTGCCTTTGCCGAGTATCTGGTGATCCCGGCGTTTAACGGTTTTAAAATCCCTGACAATATTTCTGATGATCTGGCCGCCATCTTCGACCCGTTCGGCAATGCGGTTCATACCGCGCTGTCTTTCGATTTGGTGGGGGAAGACGTGCTGGTGTGCGGCGCGGGACCGATCGGTATTATGGCGGCGGCTATCTGTCGTCACGTCGGTGCAAGACACGTTGTTATCACTGACATGAATGAGTATCGCCTCGACCTTGCGCGCAAGATGGGCGTGACGCGCGCGGTAAACGTCAGCAAAGAGAACCTCAGCAGCGTAATGAGTGAGCTGGGCATGACGGAAGGGTTTGACGTCGGCTTAGAGATGTCCGGTGCGCCACCGGCGTTTCGCACCATGCTCAATGCCATGAACCACGGCGGGCGTATTGCGCTGTTGGGTATTCCGCCTTCAGATATGTCAATCGACTGGAATCAGGTGATTTTTAAGGGATTGTTCATTAAAGGGATTTACGGCCGCGAGATGTTTGAAACTTGGTACAAAATGGCGGCGCTGGTGCAGTCCGGGTTAGATCTAACGCCGCTGATTACGCATCACTTTGATATTAATGATTTTCAGCAGGGGTTTGACGCCATGCGTTCCGGTCAGTCGGGCAAGGTGATTTTGAACTGGTAACGTGTTTAGCAAAAAAAGGGGCCAGCTTATTTGCTGGCCCGAGATTGACTGGCTCAAATATTTATCGAGCCGTCTAGCGTTTAGGCGGTTCGGCGATGGGAGGCGGCGTTTGCAACGACTGCGGTGCCACCTGTTCAGGGGCCTTTCCCCATCCGCTAAACTGGCGTTCTACAAAGTTAACCAGTGACGAATTCTTGATACTGTCACCCAGCACCTCAAACATTGCTCCGGCATAAACCGGCGGCACTTTCTGTTTGATTGGGCAACTCGCGATCCCTTTCGCTTTAGATTTCGGTTTTACCGGCTTAACTGGCTGCGGCGTTGGTACAGGCCGCGGATTATGACTCACGGTCGCATTGAGCAAATCGCTCGGACGCACCAGCTGAATGTCTGACGGCAGGTTTGCCAGCTCCTGCTGAACGGCCGCTACGGTGCTTGGATGAGGGTGCCCGATAGCGATAGCAAAGCCATTGCGACGCGCAAGCGCAATCGCCCGCTGGAACTGATGGCGGATCTCGGCGTTGTTTTGCACGTCGTCCAGGAACACGTTGCGCTTAATCACCTTAGCCGAGGTGCCCTGTGCGGCCTGAACCGACTTGGTGCCCGCAATCGTCATGCTGTCGAGGAAAAACAGATGATGCGGCGCCATGGCCTGCATGACATTTTGCATGCCGCTCAGGCTCGAGGTCATTTTACTGCCCTGATGATTATTGATGCCCACGGCGTAAGGGATACTGGCGATAGCCTGGTCAACGATACGCTTGACCTCCTGACTGCTCATATCCGGCGTCAGGGTGTTTTTCTCGAGCGGCTGCTTACTGATAGGTTGCATCGGCAGATGTATCAGGATTTCGCGGCCTTGCTGGTGGGCCTTTTGCATCATCTGCTGCGAGTCGGGCGCGTTGGGAAAAATGGCAATCGACACATTGATTGGCATCTTTAACACCTGATTTTCGTTCTTCGCCTGATAGCCAAAATCATCAAATAAAATGGCCAATTTGGCTGCCTGAACATTCAGCGTGAAAACCAGCGCACCGCATAACGTCGCTAAACGTCTCTTTTTATATCGCAATGTTATTTTCCCAACCACGGCTGTGGGTTAACGGCCTGACCCTGACGACGAATTTCGAAGTAAAGTGCAGGCTGACCTTGACCACCACTGGTGCCCACTTGTGCAATAGGTTGGCCGGCTTTCACCTGCTGACCCACATTCACCAGTGCGCTCTGGTTATATCCATACAAGCTCATGTCACCTTTGCCGTGATCGATAACGACAACCAGGCCATAACCCTGCAACCAGTCTGCCAGCAGCACGCGTCCATCGGCGATGGCTCTTACATCACTGCCCTCGCGGGCGGCAATAACAATACCTTTATAACGAAGCTCACCCTGCAGCTCTTCACCAAAGCGGTGCTGTATGGCACCGCGAACCGGCCAGATATCCTGTCCGGCAGGACGTCCAAGCCCCCCGGTGCGCGATACCAGTGCCTGTTCGCTCTGCGTTGGTTTGTAGGTTGAACCTTTTGATTTTGCTTGCTGTTCTTTCGCTTTAACGGCGGCGGCTTCGCGCGCTTCCTGCTCTGCACGGGCCCGGGCGGCACGTTCGGCAGCGGCAATTTTATCCTGCAGACGCGTCTGGTTAGCGCGAAGTTCAACCAGACTCTGCTCATCTTTTTGCAGCGAGGATTCAAGTGAGGTCAGCGTTTTTTGTCGTGCTACGCGCGCCTGCTCGAGTTTTTGCTGCTGAGTTTGCTGGTCTGAAAGCGCAGACTTTTGCTGTACCTGCTTGGACTGCAGGGTGACGCGCTGTGAAGCCAAATCACTGCGGGTTTTTTTCAGTGCATCGATATTCTGCTGGCGGGCCTGATTGAAATAGCTGAAGTAGGCCAGAATACGCTCACTGCGCTGGCTCTCTTCGCCGCTCAAAATTAGCTGTAGCCCGCTTTGTTTGCCAAGCCTGAAGGCAGCGTCGAGCTGTTTGGCCAGAATGCTTTCCTGCGTTTTCTGTTGTTTTTGCAGTTTTTCGATCGAGGCATTCAGGCTGGTGATGTCTTTATTTAAGCTGGAGAGGGTCGATTGTGTATCGCGCAGCTTGCGGCTTGCGGCGGCGATGATTTTTTCCTGGGACTGGAGTTGGTCGAGCAGAGACCCGCGCTGCAGCTTTTGGGCCTTAACGCTCTTCTCCTTTTCAGCGATGCTTTGCTGAATGTTCTTGAGTTGGTCCTTATTTTCATCGGCAAAACTGTACCGTGGATGAACCAGCAGTGCACCGCAGACGAGCAGGGCAGAGCCGGAAAGGACGTTTCTCATCAAACTGTAATAGATAGATTTGCTCAAACTTTTTCCCGCTTGTCGACCCAGGATGATAGACAATTTGATCCCTATTGCCTTTATCGTAACACTAATCAACAACATGATGCGCTGATGCCAAGACAAAAAAAGTGTATCGCGAGATGCAAATAGGTCTTTTTAGAGTGTAGAACACGGTGGCTGTAAAGTGACCTGGGTTAAACAAACCGCGGCTAAGCGCGCATCTAAGCTGACACGGGCAACGGCGCAGCAGGTTGCGTGAGTATGAATACCCAGAAATATTTAGCGGTGCCCCCTTGAATTTTTCGCGATGTGCCTCAGTTTAAGTTAATTGGCGGCGCATTCGGGCTGTAATTGCGCAAGACGCAGGGTATACTCGTGAGCCTTGAATTTTCCCCCTAACTGACGGGAGTTGTTACACCCCATGCAAGATATTATGCCATTCGTTAGCGCGCACCCGGTTCTGAGCCTGGCGTGGGTTGCACTGCTGATTGCGGTGATTTTCACGACTGTGAGAGCGCGTTTCTCTAAAGTGAAAGAAATCACCCGCGGTGAAGCAACACGTCTTATCAACAAAGAAGAAGCCGTGGTCGTTGACGTTCGTGCTCGCGAAGAGTTTCGTAAAGGTCACATCTCTACTTCAGTGAATCTGCTCAGTGCAGATATCAAAAGCAACAATCTGGGCGACCTTACCAAACATAAATCGCAGCCAGTTATTGTTGTTTGTGCAAACGGACAGTCAGCCCGTTTAGCCGCAGAAGGTTTAGTTAACGCCGGTTTTGAACGCGTTTACAGCCTGAAAGAAGGTATTGCAGGCTGGAGCGGCGAGAATCTGCCTTTGGCCCGCGGTAAGTAAGAATAATCTCTATCCTAATACCATGATTCCGAGGTGTGAAATGGCTAAGATTGAAATCTTCACAAAAGCGACGTGTCCTTATTGCCACCGTGCTAAAGCCTTGCTTAACAGCAAGGGCGCAGCCTTTGACGAAATTGCTATCGATGGTGATGCGCAGAAGCGTGAAGTGATGATCGAGCGCAGTGGTCGTACGACCGTGCCTCAGATTTTCATCAACGGCCAGCACATCGGTGGATGCGACGATTTACACGCACTTGATGCCCGCGGCGGTCTTGATTCTCTGCTTTGACAGAGGTGCGCGTGATGCGCAACGCGGGTATTTTAAGGATTATTATTAACTTAAGGGTACTATTTTAATGTCAGAACAGAACAACACCGAGATGACTTTCCAGATCCAGCGCATTTACACCAAAGACATCTCTTTTGAAGCGCCAAATGCTCCACAAGTTTTCCAGAAAGAGTGGGAGCCAGAGATTAAACTGGATCTGGATACCGCCTCAAACCAGCTGGCTGAAGGCGTGTATGAAGTTGTCCTGCGTGTGACCGTTACCGCTTCGGTGGCAGAAGAAACTGCATTCCTGTGCGAAGTTCAGCAAGGTGGCATCTTCTCTATCGAAGGCATTGACGGTACTCAGATGGCGCATTGCCTGGGTGCATATTGCCCGAACATTCTGTTCCCTTATGCGCGTGAGTGCATCACCAGCCTGGTTTCACGCGGCACGTTCCCGCAGCTTAATCTGGCACCGGTAAACTTTGACGCTCTGTTCATGAATTATCTGCAACAGCAGGCGGAAAGCGAAGGTGCACAGCCACATCAGGATGCCTGATGAAAACTGTCAATGCTTCAATGACCGTTATCG
Organism: Rouxiella sp. S1S-2; assembly: GCF_009208105.1. Lineage (NCBI taxonomy): Bacteria > Pseudomonadati > Pseudomonadota > Gammaproteobacteria > Enterobacterales > Yersiniaceae > Rouxiella > Rouxiella sp. S1S-2. The sequence goes on along the minus strand of NZ_WFKL01000001.1, from coordinate 141,397 downwards.
GTGCCGGCTCGTACGGCACCGCTTTAGCTATTACCCTTGCCAGAAATGGCCATCCTGTGGTGCTGTGGGGGCATAACGCTTCGCATATTCAGGCACTTCAGGCCGCTCGCTGTAATCAAGCATTTCTGCCGGATGTGACCTTCCCCGATACCTTGATTCTTGAAACCGACCTTTCGCGCGCAGTGGCGGCAAGCCGCGACGTGCTGGTGGTGGTGCCGAGTCACGTTTTCGGCGACGTTCTACGTCAAATCAAACCATTTTTACGCGCTGATGCCCGCATTGTCTGGGCGACTAAGGGTCTGGAAGCAGAAACCGGTCGTTTACTGCAAGACGTCGCGCGGGAAGAGCTGGGTGAAACTATCCCTCTTGCCGTGGTATCTGGGCCAACCTTTGCCAAAGAACTGGCCGCGGGCATGCCGACTGCCATTGCGCTGGCCTCAACCGACGCGCAGTTTGGCGAAGACCTGCAGCAACTGCTGCACTGCGGAAAAAGCTTCCGCGTTTACAGCAATCCTGATTTTATCGGCGTTCAGCTCGGCGGTGCGGTGAAAAACGTCATTGCCATCGGCGCGGGCATGTCCGACGGCATTGGTTTTGGCGCCAACGCCAGAACGGCGTTAATAACCCGTGGGCTGGCTGAAATGACCCGCTTGGGTACGGCGCTAGGGGCTTCTCCTTCAACGTTCATGGGCATGGCAGGATTGGGTGATTTGGTGCTAACCTGCACGGATAATCAATCACGCAACCGCCGCTTTGGTATTATGCTGGGCGAAGGGCATGATGTGCAGAGCGCTCAGGACAAGATAGGCCAGGTAGTGGAAGGTTACCGTAATACTAAAGAGGTTCGCGCACTGGCGCAGCGTGTTAACGTTGAAATGCCCATTACCGAACAAATCTTTCAGGTGTTGTATAACGGTAAAGACGCGCGTGAAGCAGCAATCAGCCTGCTGGCCCGAGCCAGTAAAGACGAGTCAGGCAGTCGCTAACGTCGTTTCGCACATCCTGCCAGTGAAGTCCGGCTGGTAGGGCTGCTATTCTCTGTTGTAGAGCTTTATTTAATTCGCTGTAAGGAATGATGATGTCGTCAGAAGAGTTAGAACTGGTCTGGAATAGCATAAAATCAGAAGCGAGAGCGCTGGCTGAGTGTGAACCTATGCTGGCGAGCTTTTTCCATGCGACATTACTCAAACACGAAAATCTCGGCAGCGCTCTGAGCTATATTCTGGCCAACAAGCTCGGCAGCCCTATCATGCCGGCTATTGCCATTCGTGAGGTGGTTGAAGAAGCCTACCGCAACGACGAGCAAATGACCCTGTCGGCCGCGCGCGATATTCTCGCTGTACACTCGCGCGATGCAGCGGTAGACAAGTACTCGACGCCGCTGCTGTACCTTAAAGGTTTCCACGCGCTGCAAGCTTATCGCATCGGCAACTGGCTGTGGAAGCAGGACCGTCAGGCGCTGGCTATCTATTTCCAGAATCAGATTTCAGTCACCTTCGGCGTTGATATTCATCCTGCTGCACGTATTGGCTGTGGGATCATGCTCGACCATGCCACCGGCATTGTTATCGGTGAAACTGCCGTGGTTGAAAACGACGTATCTATTCTGCAGTCCGTAACGTTGGGCGGTACGGGTAAAACCGTTGGCGACCGTCATCCTAAAATTCGTGAAGGGGTGATGATTGGTGCGGGTGCCAAGATCCTTGGCAATATTGAAGTTGGCGCTGGCGCGAAGATTGGCGCCAATTCTGTCGTGTTGCAGTCCATTCCACCGCACGTCACCGCCGCAGGCGTGCCGGCTCGCATCGTCGGTCGCCCAGAGAGTGAAAAACCTTCAATGGACATGAACCAGTACTTCAACGGTACGCAGGGCTTCGAGTTCGGCGACGGTATTTAGATTCTCGGCGGCATGCGTTCGCATGCCGTTTCAACGTTTTCGCGTTAAGAAACTCAGGCGTTGCCCGGCAGTTCTTTAATCACTGCACCCGGGTAGCCCAATTGTCTCCAGGCCTCATATACCACCACCGAAACTGCATTAGACAGGTTCATGCTGCGGCTGTCTGGCTGCATCGGTATGCGGATTTTTTGCTGTGGTGGTAGATTATCGAGAATTGTGGCGGGCAGGCCGCGGCTTTCAGGTCCGAATAGCAGGAAATCATGGTCCTGATATGAAACAGCGCTGTGCGCCGGCGTGCCCTTAGTGGTGAGTGCAAACAGACGCTGAGGAGACTCACTGGCGAGAAACGCATCATAGTTTTCATGATGCTTGATGTTGGTGAACTCGTGGTAGTCCAACCCTGCACGACGCAGGCGCTTGTCGTCCCAGGCAAAGCCCATCGGTTTAATCAAATGCAACTGGCAGCCGGTATTGGCACAGAGCCGAATAATATTGCCGGTGTTAGGTGGAATTTCTGGTTCAAATAAAACGATATTAAGCATGCTACCTGCGCCCCTTTCTCTTGAGGGACGCAGAATAGCAGAATCTTAACGTTGCTGCAGCGGCAGCCAGATAATCAGACGCAGACCGCCTAACGGACTGTCTTCGGCTCTTACCCAGCCACGGTGCTGCTGTACCGCCGTTTCTACGATTGCCAGCCCAAGTCCGGTACCGCCCGACTCACGGTCACGCGCTTCGTCTGTGCGATAGAACGGACGGAAAATTTGCTCGCGATCTTCTTCACTGACGCCCGGCCCGTCGTCATCAACCATGATGGTGATGCCATCACTGTCGGCGGTGAAGTTAACCGCAATATGATGATGAGAGTAGCGCAGGGCGTTGCGAACGATATTTTCCAGCGCACTGTCGAGGGCGTTAGGATTACCAATCAGCTTCCACGGCCCTGGAGGCGCGGTGACTTCAAGGGTTTTCCCCACTTGCTCGGCTTCAAACTGCGCGTTGTCGATAACGTCTGCCCACAGCTCATTGGCCTTGAGATGCTCGCGAGTGAGCTCATTCTTGTGCTGACTGCGCGACAGCACCAGCAAGTCGTTGATCATGCCGTCGAGCCGCTGTGCTTCCATTTCGATGCGCTGCAGCTCTTTGCCTTCGCCGTGACGACGACGCAGCAGTGCGGTCGCCAACTGCAGGCGAGTCAGTGGCGTACGCAGCTCGTGCGAGATGTCTGAAATCAAACGCTGCTGAGCCGTAACCATGCGCTCAAGCGCGCTAACCATCTGGTTAAAGCTGGCTCCGGTGGCTAAAAACTCCTGCGGGCCAGATTCAAGTTCAGGGCGCTGCCTAAGATTACCGCGCGCCACGTCGTCGGCTGCATTTTTCAGCTGACGCGCAGGTTTGGCAAGGCTCCACGCCAGCCAAAGCAGCAAAGGTGCACTGATTAACATGGTGACAATCAGCAGCAGCAGCGGGCGGTCAAACATCAGATTGATAAAGTCAGACTGCGCGCTTCCGGCCGGGCGAATCAGATACAGCTGGTAGTTGTCTTCACCGTCTCGAACGGCGAAGGGGCCCACCATTTCAACCCGACCGTATTTCTTTTTCTTTGGACGATCAGAGTTATCGGACTGGCCGATAAAGTTGCGCACGATTTGCATTTCGTTGCGCTGAGCGCCAATTACCCGGCCTTCGCTGGTCACCAGCAGTAAGCGCTGGCCCGGCGGAGCCCATTTGTCGATAGCGCGAAACAGCCTGCGCCACCACATTAAGTCATTTGCCGGGTCGCCCGCCAGTTCTGCCTCAACGTGTTGCTCAATCATCAACCCCTGACGCTGCTCGCTGTCGAGCAACGGGGTTATCTGACGTGAGTCGAGTTTCGGAACCATTAAAACCAACATGAGAACCAGCGCGAGCGTGAACCAGAAAATGGCAAAAATACGCGCGGTAAGGCTGTTGATCATGTAGCGGATACCATCAAGTAACCGCGGCCACGCAGCGTTTTAAACCACGGATGCCCGTCCTGGCGGTCCGGCAGCTTTCGACGCAGGTTGGAAATATGCATGTCGATAGCGCGGTCAAAAGGGGTAAGGCGCTTACCCAATACTTCCTGGCTAAGGTGCTCACGTGACACCACCTGACCCAAATGCTTGGCCAGTAGGTAGAGCAGGGTAAATTCGGTGCCGGTCAAATCGAGAGGCTGCCCGCTAAAGCTGGCTTCCTGACGGCCCGGATTCAGCTGCAAGCCATCGACCTCCAGCGTCGGTGAACTGTTGGTTTCTCCGGCCTGCTGTTGCTCGCTCCAGTTAGAACGGCGCAGCATGGCGCGTATGCGCGCGACCAGTTCACGATCGTTAAACGGTTTAGGCAAATAGTCGTCTGCGCCCAGCTCGAGCCCCAGCACCTTGTCTAGCTCGCTTCCGCGCGCCGTTAACATAATCACCGGCGTTTGATGGCGCTGGCGTAATTCTTTAAGGGTTTCAATGCCATTTTTCTTTGGCATCATGACGTCAAGCAACAACAGGCCGATGCTGCTGTCCAGTTTTTCTAACGCCTGTTCACCGTCGTAGGCAACTACGACGCTAAAGCCTTCTATTTCAAGCAGTTCTTTCAAAAGTGAAGTCAGTTCACGATCGTCATCAACTAACAAAATTTTATTCATTATGATTACCTCTAGACGCAAAATACGTCATCAATTGCCGCTATTCCATGACTTTACGTAGTTTTACATGCACTGACGCTAGTTTGCAGCTCCAGGGTTAGACTGCTTTTCAATGATTCGCTTAGTGCGAAAGAATATAGGAGTTCGTGATGTGTAAGGTAGCTGCAATGATTATGGCCTCAATGCTTGCACTTAGTTCAAGTGTTGCGTTAGCAGAAAGCGCTAAATTCATGCCTGCAGATACTTTAGCTCATGATGGCAATATGTTGGATAGACGCAACACAATGTTCGATGGAATTAATTTAACCGAACAACAGCGCCAGCAAATGCGCGATCTGATGCATCAGGCACGAAGAGACTCGCCGCAGATCAATCTAAAGCAAATGGAAACCATGCATGAGCTGGTGACCGCCGAGAATTTTGATCAGGCTGCCGTTAGGGCACAGGCTGAAAAAATAGCGCAGGAGCAGGTCGATCGCCAAGTAGAAATGGCGCGCATTCGTAACCTGATGTTTAATCTGCTCACGCCGCAACAGAAAGAAATACTCAACCAGAAGCACGAGCAGCGTATGCAGGTCCTCGCCGCCCAAATTTCTGGTCTGCAACCGACTTCTACCCAGAAGCCCGTAATCAGTACCCAGTAGTGACGCTGTAAGAGTAAACCACAGCTTTTCCTTGCCATAGACACAATCCCTGTCTTCCCCCACCAATATGGTGGGGTTTTTTTTGCCAAAAAAACGATACGGGGCGCTTTGTAATAGATATGTTGCAATATCAGTCAGATGTCTGGATGAACAATGCTATTCTTAGGGGAGCTGGCTCAATAGATGACAAAGTTTGCGTGTTTTTCAAAGAACTTAAATTTCATTCTAAAGTTTGTCACGCGAGCCTTGTATAATCAGAGCCTATGAGTAAATTGCATTGAACAAAACTGAATTAGCGCCAACAGGTGACCTGCATCAATTCAGTTTAAGCATTTTGTTATATGATTTGTGCATCCAAGCAAAGAGCCAGGTGTTTTGACCAGAAGGGTCCGGTTTGGCGGGTATGCTCAAGAATTCTTAAGAAATTGCATCTAAAAGTTCAGAGGTAGTCATGATCAAAAAAATCGGTGTACTGACAAGTGGTGGCGACGCCCCCGGCATGAATGCGGCGATACGTGGCGTTGTTCGCGCAGCACTTACTGAAAATCTTGAAGTTTTCGGTATTTACGACGGCTACCTCGGACTTTATGAAGACAGGATGGATCAGCTGGACCGCTACAGCGTTTCAGACGTGATTAACCGCGGTGGCACTTTCCTCGGCTCGGCGCGTTTCCCCGAGTTCCGTGACGAAGCTGTACGCGGCAAAGCCATTGAAAATATGAAAAAGCGCGGTATTGATGCGCTGGTGGTTATCGGTGGCGACGGTTCTTATATGGGTGCCAAACGCCTGACTGAAATGGGCTTTCCCTGCATCGGTCTGCCTGGCACCATCGATAACGACGTGGCGGGCACCGATTACACCATCGGCTATTTCACGGCGCTAGAAACCGTGGTTGAAGCGATTGACCGCCTGCGTGACACCTCATCTTCTCACCAGCGTATCTCGATTGTTGAAGTCATGGGTCGCTACTGCGGCGACTTGACGCTGTCTGCGGCCATTGCCGGCGGCTGTGAGTTTATCGTTATTCCTGAAGTGGAATTCAACCGTGACGACCTGGTCGAAGAGATTAAAGCCGGTATCGCCAAGGGTAAAAAACACGCCATCGTTGCCATTACCGAGCACATCTGTGACATCGGCGACCTGGCGCGTCATATCGAAACTGAAACTCGTCGTGAAACGCGCGCAACGGTGCTCGGCCATATTCAACGCGGTGGTGCACCCTGTGCCTACGATCGCATTCTGGCTTCGCGCATGGGTGCCTACTCCATTGAGCTGCTACTGCAGGGCTACGGCGGTCGCTGCGTCGGCGTGCAGAACGAGAAGCTGGTTCACCACGACATTATCGATGCCATCGAAAACATGAAGCGTCCGTTTAAAACAGAAATGTGGGAAACGGCTAAAAAGCTCTACTAATCAGAAAAGCTTCTCTCGATACGTATTAAGACTAAGCCCTCAGCCAAGAGGGTTTTTTTTTAGCTCGTGCTCTATATTTCAAAAAGGAATAGAAAGAAAGTTTTTATTCTTTAATACATTCCTCTTTCTCTGGCAGGCTTTAAACAGCTGATTAAATAAATCAATCCAACTAAAACGATTTGCTGGGAGAAGCGCGATGAACAAGTGGGGAGTGGGGCTGGCATTACTGTTGGTAACGACCGGAGCGATTGCGAAAGACATTCAGATTCTCAATGTTTCCTATGACCCAACGCGTGAGCTTTATGAGCAATACAATAAAGCCTTCAGCAAATACTGGTTGGCGAAGACCGGCGATAACGTCACTATTCGCCAATCACACGGCGGCTCAGGCAAGCAGGCTACATCGGTGATCAACGGGATTGAAGCCGACGTGGTGACGCTGGCGCTTCAGTCAGACGTAGATGCCATCGCCGATCGTGGCCGCATCAACAAAGACTGGCAGACGCGTTTACCTGACAACGCAGCACCTTACACCTCGACCATCGTATTCCTGGTGCGCAAAGGCAATCCAAAAGGGATCCACGACTGGAATGATTTGATCAAACCGGGCGTGTCGGTGATCACACCGAACCCTAAAACTTCAGGCGGCGCACGCTGGAACTACCTCGCAGCATGGGGTTATGCGCTGCACCACAACAATAACGATAAAGCGAAAGCCACTGATTTCCTTCGTGCATTGTTTAAAAACGTTGAAGTTCAGGACTCAGGCGCGCGCGGTGCAACCAACACCTTCGTTGAGCGTGGCATTGGAGATGTGCTGATTTCCTGGGAGAATGATGCGATTCTGGCGGACAAAAAGCTGGGCGAAGGCAAGTTTGAAGTCGTCTACCCGAGCGAATCAATTCTGGCTGAGCCAACCGTTTCTGTGGTCGACAAGGTTGTCGACAAGCGCGGTACCCGTGAAGTGGCCGATGCTTACCTGAAATACGAATATACTCCAGAAGGTCAGACTATCGCGGCGGAAAACTACTATCGCCCACGTGACCCGGCGGTTGCCAAGAAGTTTGCCGCGCAGTTCCCGAACATCAAACTTTACACGGTTGACCAGATTGCCGGTGGCTGGCCTGAGGCGCAGAAAGAGCACTTCTCCAACGGCGGTGTTTACGACCAGATTAACAAGCGCTAAGCCTTCCTTGAGGCATAAAAAACCCCGCACTGCGGGGTTTTTTTTATGCCTGAGAGTGACTCTAGTCACAATATAAATCAGGCAATAATTATTTGGCCTTGGCCAGTGCTGCTGCTTTCACGATAACGGCAAACGCATCGGCTTTCAGTGACGCGCCACCGACCAGAGCTCCGTCGATGTCTGGTTGGGTGAACAATTCAGCGGCGTTGGCTGCGTTAACAGAGCCGCCGTACTGAATAATAACCTGTTCGGCAATCGCAGCATCATGCTTGGCAATGTGGTCACGAATGAACTTGTGAACCGCCTGAGCCTGAGCTGGGGTCGCTGATTTACCGGTACCGATAGCCCAAACGGGTTCGTAGGCGATCACTGCGCCTTCGAAGGCTTTAGCGCCCAGAGTCGAGAGCACGGCGTCAAGCTGCTTGGCGCACACGGCTTGAGTTTGGCCAGCTTCATTTTCTGCGTCGGTTTCACCGATGCACAGTACTGGCGTCAGGCCTGCTTCTTTCACCACACCAAATTTCTTGGCAATGAACTCGTCGCTTTCTTTATGGTAAGTGCGACGCTCTGAGTGACCGATAATGATGTATTGAGCACCAATATCTTTCAGCATGTCGGCAGAAATTTCACCGGTGAAAGCGCCTGACAGGTTAGCGTCAACGTTCTGTGCGCCCAGAGCAATCCGGCTACCGGAAAGCGCGTGTTTAGCCTGTGACAGATAAACTTCTGGTGGAGCGATGGCAACGCCACAGCCTTCAACGGTGCTCAACTCGGTACGCAGAGCGGCAATCAATTCGTTAACCATGTGGGTGCTGCCGTTCAGTTTCCAGTTACCCATCACTAATGGATGTCGCATTTTATTTCCTCCATAAGGGGACGCGAGTGTCGATTAAAATTTCTGCCGATAGGGCAGATAAACTGCACAATAGTATAGAGAGTATCATCCGCAAAGGCTTTGCTTTTCGTCAAATCCCCAGCGTATTCGCAAACATAATGACTAATTTGCCAACGCTAACTTGACCGGTTCGATGGCCAGCGTCAGGCCCTTTTCGCCGTTGTCAGAAATCACGTAGCGCACGGCGCCAACCTGCTGTTGATAAAAGGGTAAGCCTTTACCCTTATCAATTAGCGCATTCACTTTTGACACGCTTTGCTCGACCGACAATGTCGGGTCAAACTGACGGAGTAGATTGGCCATATAGCCGATTGCCGTAGCGTGCGCGGCCTTTTCATCCGCCCCCTGAATCGGCATGTAGGTCATCTGCATGCTTTTGATTTTGCCGGTGCCTTTCTCCAGCGCCGTAGACGCGTAGAGGTCTTCGTTTATCTTGCTGGCGGCACGGGTCAGCAGCGTATCGTCGGGCTTATCGGCAATTGAGCGAAACTCGCCAATTTGCTGCGTCGGATTGGCGATATTGTATTTTTCGCGAAAACTGACCAACGTCATTTCAAACGTTGGTGCTCCCGGCATCAGATAAGGTGCCGTCGGCGTATCATCCACGACCGTATGATCGGTTGGCGGATCGGCAAAAGCGACGCCGCTGCCCAGTGTCAGCAACAGCAGGGTTGATATCAGGCGCAGAGGCAGAGCTTTTTTCATGATTCAGATCTTTTTGTTTTGCATGGATTACCAGTAATGCTCACTCGTCATGTGGCCCGGTTTTCTTCGCAGGTGTTTGCGCATGTCGCGGGTGTCTTTCAGCACCTGCTGCGTATCGCGCACCATCTGTGGGTTGCCGCACAGCATGATGTGACTGTCGTTGGCGTCCATGGTCAGGCCTACAGCAGATTCGAGGGAACCGTTTTCAATGAGCGCAGGCACACGTCCAGTCAGTGAACCCGGCGTTTCTTCACGGCTGACAACGGTTTGAATGTGTAATTTACTGTTATAGCGCTGTTGCAGCTGCTGCATTAGCGGCAAATAGCTGAGGTCGCGCGAGAAACGTGCGGCGTGGACTAACACGATGTTCTTAAAGCGTTCCAGACCCTTTCCTTCCTGCAAAATTGACAAGAACGGGCCAATTGCCGTACCGGTTGCCAGCATCCACAGGGTATCGCACTCGGGAATTTCATCAATCACAAAAAAGCCCTGAGACTCTTTAGTTATCATGACTTCTGAACCAGGCTGCATGATGTGCAGATGCGGACTGAGTTTCCCTTCAGGCACGTTCACCAGATAAAACTCAAGATTTTCGTTGCTTGGGGCATTAACGAAGGAGTAAGCGCGCGTCACGCGTTCACCGTCTATCTCCAGCGAGAGTTTGGCGTACTGCCCGGCGGCAAAGTCATTGATAGGTGCATTAACCACAATGCTGAACAAACTGTCTGTCCAGTGCTCCACCTGTTTTACTTTACCCGTTACCCATTCAGCCATCGACTCTCTCTCCACTTTGTTTGGATTGAATTACCGGCTGATCTTATTCCATATTTTCCAGAAGGATTATCGATTAAATGTTATCAGGCCAGAGTTCACTCGGGCCTGATGGGCTAAATCAGAGAATGAAGGCGTGCAGCGCAGGGTCTTTACGGTCCAGGGAGTGGGTCGAACGAATGCGGCGAATTGTGCGTGATTTCCCACGGATCAGCAGCGTTTCAGTGGTGGCAATATTGCCCTGACGGCTGATGCCAGCCAGCAGATCGCCCTGGGTGATGCCGGTGGCCGAGAAGATAACGTTGTCATTGCGGGCCATGTCGTCGAGCAGCAGCACTTTACCGGCCTCAATGCCCATCTGTTTGCAGCGGGTCAGCTCGTCTTCGCCCAGGCGACGATTTTCCGGAGTATCGCCTTTAACATGATGACGCGCCAACAGACGGCCCTGCATGTCACCGTCTAACGCACGTATAACTGCAGCGGAAATTACGCCTTCTGGTGCGCCGCCAATGCCGTACATGACGTCGACTTCGCTTTCTGGCATACAGGTGAGGATGGTGGCCGCCACGTCGCCGTCAGGGAAGGCAAAAACACGCACACCAAGGTCATGGAGTTGGCGAATCGTCTCGTCGTGACGCGGTTTGGCAAGAATCGATACGGTCAGTTCACTCAGCGGTTTATTCAGACTGGCAGCAATGTTGCGCAAGTTTTCCGCCAGTGGCAAATCAAGGTTGATCTGACCTTTCGCACCCGGCCCGACGACCAGTTTTTCCATGTACATGTCTGGCGCATTGAGAAACGAGCCTTTGTCACCCACCGCTAATACGGCCAGAGCGTTTGACTGGCCCATGGCGGTCATGCGCGTGCCCTCAATCGGGTCAACGGCGATATCTACTGCATCCCCCTGTCCGGTTCCCACTTTCTCGCCAATATACAGCATGGGAGCTTCATCAATTTCGCCCTCGCCAATGACAATTTCACCGGCAATATCGACTTTGTTTAGCATGATGCGCATCGCCTGAACGGCGGCATTATCGGCCAGATTTTTGTCACCACGGCCAAGCCATTTATAACCGGCAAGGGCCGCAGCCTCTGTCACGCGGGAGAACTCGATAGCTAATTCACGTTTCATGGATAAATCCGTTTTAAGAAAAATGAGGGCGGTGAGCGAGGCTCATCTCAGGCGGTAAAGTCTATCATAGCGAGGAGGGCAAAAACGAAAAACTCCCCGAGCAGGGGAGTTTGAGTAGGCCGTTTTAACGTGCAGTTTGCCGAACGATTATTCGTGATCTTCCCAGGCGCGAACGCGGGCCACGGCTTTTTGCCAGCCTTTGTAGCGCACGTTACGCTCGGTGGTTTCGATACTCGGACGGAACTCTTTTTCGATCACGGCTTTGCTGCGAACTTCCTCCAAATCATTCCAGAAGCCCACCGCCAGACCCGCAAGGTAAGCGGCGCCGAGCGCGGTCACTTCGCGCACTTCAGGGCGTTCAACGCGAGTGCCGAGAATGTCGGACTGGAACTGCATCAGGAAGTTGTTTGAAACCGCACCGCCGTCAACGCGCAGCGACTGCAAACGTGTGCCAGCGTCGGCCTGCATGGCGTCAATTAAATCTCGGGTCTGATAGGCAATCGACTCAAGCGTTGCGCGAATGATGTGGTTGCTGTTGGCACCACGACTCAGGCCAAAAATGGCACCGCGGGCATACGGGTCCCAATAGGGCGCGCCGAGGCCGGTAAAGGCTGGCACGACGTATACACCGTTGGTGTCTTTAACTTTGCTGGCAAAGTATTCCGAGTCGGCAGCATCGTTGATCAATTTAAGCTCATCGCGCAGCCACTGAATGGATGCACCACCGACGAACACCGCACCTTCCAGCGCATAGTTCACTTCACCGCGTGGGCCACAGGCAATGGTGGTCAACAGGCCATTTTTAGACGCTACCGCTTCAGTGCCGGTGTTCATCAACAGGAAACAGCCGGTGCCGTAGGTATTTTTAGCCATGCCCGGTTGAACGCACAGTTGGCCGTAGAGGGCCGCTTGCTGGTCTCCGGCAATACCGGCGATTGGAATACGCGTTCCGCCTTTACCACCGATGTTGGTCTGGCCATAAATTTCAGAAGATGGGCGCACTTCAGGCAGCATTTCGCGTGGAATATCCAGCGCTTCAAGCAAGCGGTCATCCCATGTCAGGGTATGGATGTTGAACATCATGGTACGCGAGGCGTTGGTGTAATCGGTAATGTGAGCGCGCCCCTGGGTCATTTTCCATACCAGCCAGGTATCAACAGTACCGAACAGCAGCTCACCGCGTTTTGCACGCTCGCGAGAGCCTTCTACGTGGTCGAGGATCCATTTCACCTTGGTGCCCGAGAAGTAAGGGTCAACCACCAGGCCAGTGTTATGGCGGATATACTCCTCCATGCCGTCTTTTTTCAGCTGCTCGCAAATCTCTGCAGTACGACGACATTGCCAGACGATGGCGTTGTAAATGGGTTTGCCGCTCTCTTTTTCCCAGACAATAGTGGTTTCACGCTGGTTAGTGATACCGATACCGGCGATTTGGTCGGAGTTGATATCGGCTTTTGCCAGCACTTCAACCAGGACAGAGCTTTGTGACGACCATATCTCCATCGGGTCGTGTTCGACCCAGCCGGCTTTTGGGTAAATTTGAGTGAACTCGCGCTGCGAGACACTAACAATATTCGCATCATGGTCGAGCACTACCGCACGAGAGCTGGTGGTACCCTGATCGAGTGCAACGATATACTTTTTGTCGTGAGTCTTATCTGCCGTCATAATTAATGTCCTGCAAAGTGGGCTTTGAAACAGAGTAGCCTATCAGGCTTTACGTTGTTTTGGCTGTGGTGCTTTCTCTTCCGCTGCTGCAACAGTCTGTGGAAGATGATTGCTAATCAATGCTTTATAACCAACTGCACCCAGGCATGCACCTACCAACGGGCCAAAGATAGGAACCAGGAAGTAAGGGATGTCACGTGCACCGGTGAAGGCAACTTTTCCCCATCCGGCGAAGTAAGCGAACAGTTTCGGACCAAAGTCACGCGCCGGGTTAAGGGCAAATCCGGTCAATGGACCCATTGATGCACCGATAACGGCGATTAACAGACCAATCAGCAAAGGAGCCAATGCGCCGCGCGGAACGCCGTTGCCGTCATCAGTCAGTGCGAGGATCAGGGCCATCAGTACGGCAGTGATCACAGCTTCAACCAAAAATGCCTGCAGAACGCTGATGTGTGGATTCGGGTAGGTAGAGAAGATACCGGCTAAATCCAGGCTTTCAACGCTGCCACGGACCATGTTGTGGCTCTGTTCGTAGTCGAAGAAAAGGTTGTAGTAGAGGCCATATACCAACGCTGCCGCACAGAAGGCACCGGCTATCTGTGCCACGATGTAAGGCAAGACCTTGCGGCCTTCAAAGTTGGCGAACAGGCACAGCGCGATAGTGATCGCCGGATTAAGGTGTGCACCGGAAATGGCGGCCGTCAGGTAAACAGCCATTGAAACGCCAAGACCCCAGATGATGCTGATTTCCCACTGGCCGAAAGAGGCACCAGCGAGTTTCATTGCCGCGACGCAGCCTGCACCAAAAAAGATAATCAGGCCGGTTCCCAGAAACTCAGCGATGCACTGACCTTTGATTGTGGAACTCATAGTTTGGCTCATAATCGAATCCTATAAAGGATAGTTGTTAAGGGTAGGGTATAAATCACTTGGTTTTATTGTTTAGTGTTATTTAATTTTTAACATCTCATACGAGATGAGAAGTTAATGTGAATTTATCGTTAACGAGCATAAACGAGAAATACCGAAATCAAAATGTGTGTGCTGCGTCATAAAAATGAGCGAATACGCGTGTTTTGCGGTGGTAGGGTGACCATCAAAATGGGTTCTTCGCGGCGAAACTAGCGAATTTAGTGACTGGATGCGGCGGACTTTAGGTTTTTCCTGATAGTCGAGGCGAGATAATTGCAACAGACTGCGTGCAGGACCAGTATGTTGCTAGACAGGGAAGGTATGCCTACATACAATCGGTATTAATTAAAGTAGGTAGTTAATTGAATTATCGAGCCGCATCGGGAAGGTGTGGCGAGTCTTAAAAGATGTACGCCTTGCGAACATAAGGGGAATAACCATGTCATTTGAAGTATTTGAGAAACTAGAAACTAAAGTTCAGCAAGCGATTGATACCATTACATTGCTGCAGATGGAAATTGAAGAGCTGAAAGAGCAGAACAATAATCTGTCTCAGCAGGTTCAACAGGCTAGCGGTAACCACGAATCACTGGTTCGTGAAAACACCCACCTGAAAGAAGAGCAGCACGTATGGCAGGAGCGCCTGCGCTCACTGTTAGGAAAAATGGAAGAAGTCTAAATCCCTTTCACCTTTCAAGTTGCAGATGCGTTGACTGCCTATGTTCACCCCCGTCACTTACTTTAGTAAGCTCCCGGGGACTGGCTAAGTTGTCGCCTTACTGCACCTCGAAATCCACAGGGTATTGGATTTACCTTCGTTCTTGAAGTTGCAGCGACGTTAGCCACATTCGCTCGCTGCCTTGCTGCAACTCCAATGACTCGGTGATATCTTTCTCGCTCCAAAAATAAAAAAGACGCTCTTCGAGGCGTCTTTTTTGTTGTCTATTTTTTTAAAATAGAAGGTTATTCGATATCGAGCGGATCTTCCGAGAGCACGATGCCGGTGTTGTCAGCATAGAGATGATCGCCTGAGAAGAAAGTCACGCCGCCGAAATTAACGCGGATGTCGCTTTCGCCAATGCCTTCACTTGCGGCCCCTGCGGGAATAGCGGCCATTGCCTGAATACCGATGTCCAGTTCTTCGAGGTCATCAACCTGACGTACGGCGCCGTAAATGACAATGCCTTCCCATTCGTTTTGTAACGCCAGGTTTGCGAGGCCAGCATCAAGCAGGGCGCGTCTTACCGAACCACCGCCGTCAACCAGAAGAACGCGGCCACGGCCATTCTCTTCCAGCAACTCATAGAGCAAGCCATTGTCTTCGAAGCATTTCACGGTAGTGATTTGCCCGCCAAATGAAGTACGTCCACCAAAGTTGGAGAACAGGGGCTCAACGACATTCACTTCTTCATGATAAATGTCGCATAGTTCTGAAGTATCGTATTTCATAGGATTTTTATCTGGTTGCTCGCGTGAGCTTTCAGTATATCCCTTTCTGGCTAATGTTGGCAAAATCATCAATTGTTAAGTGTTAATGCGCATATTTTGCACATGATGATTGAATAACATTCAGTTAGTTGAGAAAGAGTCCGAGAGCGAACAGCATCTGGGTGAGCAACGCCGCTTTCACCATGTGTTCAAGCAGCGGCCGTGCCTGCTCGGGGACGGTGCTGCGCAGCACTTTTGTGCCGTGACTGGCCAGCATCGGCGCGGCCAGCAGAAAGAGAAAACCGCGCCAGCCAGGAAAATAGTACGTCGAAAACAGCGCCAGGCAGACTATGGCACCCAGCAGTAAAAAAAGCTGATAATAACGCGCCATCTTTGGCCCCAGTCTGACGGCCAGCGTGTTTTTACCGTGTTCGGCGTCGCTTTCAATATCGCGCAGGTTATTGATATTCAACACTGCCGCGGCCAGCATTCCGCATGCCGTCGCCGGCAGCAGCACCAGTAGGTCAATTTTCCCGACCTGCAGATAGTAGGTTCCCGCTACGCTAATCCAGCCAAAAAACAGCAGCACCGATGCATCACCCAGTCCGCGGTATCCATACGGTCGGGTACCTACGGTGTAAGTAATGGCTGCGGCAATCGAGAGCAGGCCGAGCAGCAGAAACACCAACATATCCGCAGGTTTTTGGCAGGCAACGGTAATCAGCGCCAGACCCGATATCACGGCAGCAAAAACGCACAGTTTGATTGCCCGCTTCATTTGATGGTGAGTAATCAGCCCTTTTTGCATGCCGCGCACTGGGCCGAGCCTTGCAGGCGTATCGCTGCCTTTGACGGCGTCGCCGTAGTCATTTGCCAGGTTGGAAAGCACTTGCAGCAGTCCGGCGGTTAACAATGCCAACAGTGCGACCGACGGTTTCATGCTCCCTTGAAAGCTGGCGAGCGATGAGCCGACCAGAATCGAGGCAAAGGCCAGGGGAAGGGTGCGTAATCTCAGGCTTTGAAGCCAGGCGCTGGCGGGAGTATTAAGGGGAAGCGTGCTCATAATGTGCGTTATCCGTTCTGCTCGGGCCGGATGAATTCGAGGCAATAAAAAAGGGAGGCCTTAGCCTCCCCATTTTCTTAACCACGAAGGTGTGCGCAAATTATAAGATGAATCGGCTCAGGTCTTCATCAGCAACAAGTGCATCTAAGTGGCTACGAACGTAATCTGCATCAATGTTTATTGAAATACCGTTGCTTTCGCTGGCGTCGTAGGAGATATCTTCCATCAAACGCTCAAGTACGGTGTGCAGACGACGTGCGCCGATGTTCTCGGTAGTTTCGTTAACCTGCCATGCGGCTTCGGCAATGCGGCGAATACCGTCGGAAGTAAAGTTGATGGTGACTCCTTCGGTTTGCATCAGCGCTTTGTACTGGTGAGTCAGGGAAGCACTCGGCTCAGTCAGAATACGCTCGAAGTCTTCGGTAGACAGCGCCTGTAGCTCAACGCGGATCGGCAAACGACCCTGTAATTCAGGGATGAGGTCCGACGGGTTCGAGGTCTGGAATGCGCCGGAAGCGATAAACAGAATATGGTCAGTCTTCACCATGCCGTGCTTAGTTGAGACGGTACAGCCTTCAACCAGCGGCAGCAGGTCACGCTGCACGCCTTCACGTGAAACGTCCGGGCCTGAACTTTGACCGCCGCGTTTACAGATTTTGTCGATCTCGTCGATAAACACGATCCCGTGCTGCTCAACGGCTTCAATGGCCTGCTCTTTCAGCTCTTCAGGGTTAACCAGCTTGGCCGCTTCTTCTTCAATCAGCAGCTTGTGGGCTTCCTTGATTTTCATCTTGCGCGCTTTCTGCTTCTGACCCGCCATGTTTTGGAACATCGACTGCAGCTGGTTGGTCATCTCTTCCATGCCCGGAGGTGCCATTATTTCGACGCCTGCGGGCGAATCGGCCACGTTAATTTCGATTTCTTTGTCGTCGAGCAGGCCTTCGCGCAGTTTTTTACGGAAAGACTGACGCGCAGCAGAAGGTTCCTGCGCTTCGTCCGCCTGGCCCCAGTTGTTTTTAGCGGGAGGAATAAGCACGTCGAGAATGCGCTCTTCTGCCAACTCTTCGGCGCGGTAGCGGTTCCTTTCAATAGACTGCTGGCGCACCATTTTAATCGCTGAATCGGTCAGGTCGCGAATGATTGAGTCGACCTCTTTACCCACGTAACCCACTTCGGTGAACTTGGTGGCTTCGACCTTGATGAACGGCGCATTGGCAAGTTTCGCCAAACGACGGGCGATTTCGGTTTTACCGACGCCGGTTGGGCCGATCATCAGAATATTTTTAGGCGTGACTTCATGGCGCAGCGCTTCGTCGAGCTGCATGCGGCGCCAGCGGTTGCGCAAGGCAATGGCAACGGCGCGCTTCGCATTGTGTTGGCCGATGATGTAGCTGTCTAATTCGCTGACAATCTCGCGTGGGGTCATTTCGGACATAATTTTCGATCCTTACGCTTGGGATTGCTTAGGCAATTCCAGGAAATTGAGGTTATGGTTGGTATAAATGCAGATATCACCGGCAATATTCAGCGATTTTTCCGCAATTTCACGCGCGCTTAACTCGGTATTTTCCAATAGCGCAGTGGCCGCCGCCTGGGCATAAGCACCGCCAGAACCGATAGCAATAAGCCCGTTATCCTGACGAATGACGTCGCCGTTACCGCTGATAAGCAGAGAGTCTGTTTCATCGGCCACGACCAATAGCGCTTCAAGACGGCGCAGCATACGATCGGTGCGCCAGTCTTTTGCCAGTTCAACGGCGGCTTTGGTCAAATGTCCCTGATGCATTTCCAGTTTGCGCTCAAACAGCTCAAACAGTGTAAACGCATCGGCTGTACCGCCGGCAAAGCCCGCGATCACTTTATCTTTGTAGAAGGTGCGGACTTTAACGACGTTGCCCTTCATTACGGTGTTACCCATCGTGGCCTGACCATCACCACCTACCACGACATGGCCATTACGGCGTACACATACAATTGTTGTCACGAGCTGTTCCTCGTTGCAGACGGAAAAGATCCCGTCAAAGTTATGGGACCCTGTTCAGGTCTCATAACTTTGCGGGCCATATTGAATGTATAGATTGGGGAGGATTATGGGTTTTCAACCCCCGACGGGGACCGGAATACAGCTTGAGATGCCAGAACCTTTCAAACGAGACAGTGTGCCGTCGGCGCCTGCGCGATTGTTATACGGTCCGATAACCACGCGATTCCAGCCACCGCTTGAGGTCACACGGCTCTCGAAGCCTTCAAACGCCAGTCTGGCACGCACAGATTCCGCCTGTTCGGTGCCGCGGAATGAACCACACTGCACGATGAAGCGCTGGGATTTCTCCTGCTCTTTGGGTTTCTCTTTTTCCGGAGCATTCTGAGCAATATTTTGCTGCTGTTGCGGCTGCGGTTTTTCACGTTCCGGTTTTGCCTGGGTGATCATTGGCTGCTGCTGCGGTTTTTCGTGCTCCGGTTTTGGCTGCGTAAACACAGGCTGTTGTTGAACCGGCTTAGGCCGCTGAACTGGCGCAGGCTGTTGTGCCTGAGGGGCTCTTACCGGCTGCTGCATAAACGTCGGCTGGCTGCTCGATTGCCTTGACGTCGGTGCAGTTCGCGCCGCCTGCGACGGATCGTTATAAGGCACTTCATTGAGCTGCGTCGGCGTTTGACGCATATCTGCCTGCATCTGCTCGAGCAGCTGGCGCTGTTCTGGCGTTAGCTGAGTTTTAGACGACACGTCACCGCCGGAGGTCGGCTCCGTTGGGGTTTGTACGCCCATCTGACGATTCTCGAGCTCTTTGATATAGCGCCAGCGCTCTTCTGGCTTAGGCGGTAGGCCATTACCCGGACGTGTCGCGTGCGTTGGCAGAATCTCTGCCTCTTCCATTTTCTTATGAGTCAAAAAGTATAGGCCACCGATAAAGACCACCAGAACGGCGGCGGCTATTGCCACCATCGTTTTGGATACTGTCGGGGAACTGCTTTTTTTACGGCTGGTACTTTTCTTCCGCCGTGCTCCTGAGCGTCCACGGCTCACATAGTCTTTTTGTGCCACTATCGTTTCGCTGTGTCGTTATGTTTAAAGAAGTACGTCATTTTACAGAGTCCTGAAAACTTTACTGTTAACTAGCGCTTGGGCGCAGCAGTACTGCCGCGAATAACCAGTTCACTGTCGAGCAAACGTGAACCGCTTTGTACCGAATGACCGTTAAGTTGTTCCAATAATAATAACATGGCTTCCCGGCCAATCTGGAATCTTGGTTGAGCCACCGTGGTTAACGGCGGGTCATAGAACTGGCTGATTTTAATATCATCGAAACCAACAATAGACAAATCTTGTGGGATGCGCAGCCCTAATTTTTTCGCCTCACACATTGCGCCGATGGCCATGATGTCGTTATGACAGAAAATGGCGGTCGGCGGCTTGGGCTGACTCATCAGTGTTGACAGGGCCTGCGCCCCAGATTCATAGCTAAAATCGCCGTGCGCAATGTAGTGACTTTCAACCGTTTGCCCATTGCGACGGATGGCCTGAATATAGCCCTGCAGACGATATTGGCAAAGTGGCATGGAGTCAGGACCGGCGATACAGGCGATTTGCTGATGCCCAAGGCCAATCAAATAATGGACGGCGTCATAGGCGGCGGTCAGGTTGTCGATATGCACCGTCGGCAGTTCGAGTTCCGGTGCAAACTCGTTGGCCATCACCATTGGCGGCAGGTTGCGCTGTTCTTCTTTGCTGGCGTCAAACGGTAAGTCTGAGCCGAGCAGCAGCATGCCATCGATTTGTTTGGTAATGATAAGATTAATAAAGGTTTTTTCTTGCTGATTTTGCTGGGCGCAATCGCCAATCAGCACCAGATATCCGCTTTCAGCGGCCGTTCGTTCGATCCCCTGGATCACGTCAGCGAAGAACGGATCGCAAATGTCAGGGATGATAACCAGTATTGTGCGCGATTCGTTGCGCTTGAGATTGCGGGACAGAGAGTGCGGCGAATATCCTACGGCGATAACCGCCTGTTCAACCCGTTGACGGGTCGGCGCTGAAACCTTCTCGGGGTTCATTAACGCCCGTGATACCGTGGCGGTGGAAACACCCGCCATTTCCGCCACGTCTTTCATGGTAGCGGTAGGAATAACTCTGTTCTGATCCAACGCATCTCTCCTTGCACCTGCATCAAACTGACACGACATCATGGATGTTTATTTTTTATAAGTTATTTGCAGCATCCGTGCATATTTAATATTTATTTATCAAGCTAGCAATAGCTCTGCGTAGCTCATCACATTCTAAACAGAATGTGACTAGGATTAGTTACCTAATTGCATAAAAAATGTGACTTATGTGTTTTTTCCGTGCCGTATTCCAAAAAAACGACTGTTTCTTAAATTAATTATCAATCGGATCAACATCCAGGGTCCATTTTACTTTTTTGGCCTGCGGCAAACTGCCAATGAGCGGCATTGAGCTTTTAATCAAATGCTGTAGCACCTTGCGTGAAGGATGCTGCAACAGCAGCTGCCAGCGAAAACGGCCGCTGCGCTTGGCCTGTAAAGCGGGAACTGGCCCAAGTATCCACAGCGAGTCATCCTTTAGCGGGCTGGATTCCAGCAAATTGCGCAGCTGTTGTAAAAATAGCGCAGACTGCCGATTGTCGTGATCTTCCGAACGAAAAAGAATGTGGTTGGTAAACGGCGGTAAAAATACGCTTTTCCTCTCTTCCAACGTTTGTTTTGAAAACGCCTCATAGCCCTGATGGAGTAATACCTGCAGCAGAGGATGATCAGGGTGATGCGTTTGCAGCACCACCTCACCGTTTTTGCCTGCACGCCCGGCACGACCTGAAACTTGGGT
This sequence comes from Rouxiella sp. S1S-2, assembly GCF_009208105.1. NCBI lineage: Bacteria > Pseudomonadati > Pseudomonadota > Gammaproteobacteria > Enterobacterales > Yersiniaceae > Rouxiella > Rouxiella sp. S1S-2. The sequence goes on along the minus strand of NZ_WFKL01000001.1, from coordinate 120,180 downwards.
ATAGAGCTGCGCGAAACGCTCGGCCGAGCGGAAATCTGCTGAAAACAGCGCACCGTCAACATCCAGCAGTGAAACCAGCGTGACGTCAGGGAAGTGATGCCCCTTGGCTAACATTTGCGTACCAATCAAAATACGCGCCCCGCCCCGGTGGACCTCGGCCAGATGCTGCTCGAGCGACCCCTTGCGGCTGGTGGTGTCACGGTCAATGCGCGTAATCGGCGTATCAGGAAACAGCGGGGCCAGTTCGTTCTCAAGCTGTTCGGTGCCTACGCCCACGGAAACCAGCTGCGTTGAGCCACACTGCGGACACTGGTGCGGCACCGGACGCTGGCTGTCGCAGTGGTGACAGCGCAGCTGCCGATAATTCTGGTGGAAAGTGTAGTAATGATCGCAACGCTGGCACTCGGCTATCCAGCCGCACTCGTGGCACAGTAGCGCCGGGGAATAACCGCGTCGATTAAGAAACAGCATCACCTGATTATCGGCTTTTAAATGCTGCTGCATACGCTGGATTAAGGGCTGCGACAACCCAACTTTAAGCGGCATCCCTTTTAAATCGACTAAGTGGTGCACGGGGGGTTTGGCATTACCGGCGCGCTTGGTCAGTGTCAGTTGGCGGTATTTACCGAGCTGCACATTGTGCAACGTTTCAAGCGCTGGGGTGGCAGAGCCCATAATTATCGGAATATTTTCCGCATGCGCGCGAAATACTGCCAGGTCACGGGCATGGTAGCGCCAGCCTTCCTGCTGTTTATAAGAGCTGTCGTGTTCTTCATCGATAATTATCACGCCAAGGCGGGCAAACGGCGTAAACAGCGATGAACGGGTGCCGATAACAATACCGGCCTCGCCGTTGCGCGCCCGCAGCCAAACTGCCAGCCGTTCACTGTCGTTTAGACCAGAATGTAAAACATCGACAGGGGCGCTAAAACGTTCGCGAAAACGGGCGATAGTCTGCGGCGTCAGACCAATCTCGGGCACCATCACCAACGCCTGCCGCCCCTGTGCCAGAATGTTTTCCAGCACGCTCAGATAAACTTCGGTTTTACCTGAGCCGGTCACACCGGCCAGCAGCCAGGCGGAGAACTGCTGGTCTTCACTGCGGATTGCGCCGACGGCGGTGGCCTGCTCGGTATTAAGCCGCAGGCGTTCACCTATCACGCTGAAATCCTTGCGCCAGTCCTGTGTGACCGGCGACACGCTCTGCAGGTCGGCCAGGCTTTTGGCTCGCAGCGCCTGCAGCGCCGCTTCGTTCAGATCAAGATGACTGACCTGATGACGATAAATTTTCCCCTGCAGCAGGGCGGCCATTGCCTGTTGCTGCTTGGGCGCGCGTTTCAGGCTGTCGAGTGGCGTTGCACGTCCTTGTTCGGTGGCAAACCACTGCCAAAGCGGGGTGAGTTCGGCCGCTTTTCCCTGACGCAACAGCACCGGCAGGGCATGAAGCAGCACTTCGCCGAGAGGAAAATGATAATAGTCGGCCGCCCAGTGCAGCACGCGCCAGAGGTCTTGCGTATAAAGGCTACGATTATCAAGCATCGCCGCCACCGGCTTGAGCTTTTCAATCGGGAAATCGCTGGTGTCGCTTACGCCGGTAACAATACCAATTGCCTCGCGTTTACCAAAAGGAACGCTAACCCGACAGCCGGGAACCACCTGCATACCGGGCGGTAATAAGTAGTCAAAGGTGCGGTTTAAAGGAACGGGTAGAGCAACGTGAGCAACGGGCATTTGGGGTCCAGACTATAAAAAAATGACGAGATAGTGTACACTGTGTGACTCGGAATGCATGAACATGATTGCGCGGTCAGTTTATATTCTGTATGATTCGCCGCCTTTGGTGCATTCCGTATCAAAGACCTAATCATTTACACTACGCGTGGTGTCCGACGGAAACACGGTTGGATAGCGATGCGGCCTAAACAGAGGTTTTCCCATGAAACAAGGTATTCACCCTAAATACGAAGTTGTTACTGCTAACTGTTCTTGCGGTAACGTTATCAAAATCGGATCTACCGTTGGTCACGATCTGAACCTGGACGTTTGTGGCGAATGTCACCCGTTCTACACTGGTAAGCAACGTGAAGTAACTACCGGTGGACGCGTTGACCGCTTCAACAAGCGTTTCAGCGTACCGGGCAGCAAATAAGCTTAGCCCGAAAGCAAAAAAAGGCGCCGGTGGCGCCTTTTTTGTTGCCTGCGTTTCTGCAATTAGAAACGCAAAACTCTTCTTAATACTCCCAAGTATCGGGATCTACACCCAGCTCTCGCATGAGAATTTTGGCGGCTTCCGGGATTTCATCGCTGCGTTCTTTACGCAGGTCTTCATCGTTCGGCAACGGCTGGCCAGTAAAGGCATGCAGAAAAGCTTCACACAGCAATTCACTGTTCGTGGCATGACGCAGGTTATTCACCTGGCGACGTGTGCGCTCGTCCGTCAAAATCTTCAATACTTTCAGAGGAATGGAAACCGTGATCTTTTTAACTTGTTCGCTTTTTTTACCGTGTTCAGCGTAAGGGCTGACATATTCGCCGTTCCACTCAGCCATGGGACACCTTAAATTTATCAAATAAAAATAAAATTCTGAAAACCCGGGGATTATGCCCGATTTCCACAGATCTCACTATATTTCCGCCGATCTCACTATAGCCGTCATATTTGCAACAATCCTGTCGGGATGTTGTTCACTTTGTCAGCGGATGCAAATTTGTGTTTAACTGCGCCAATCAGCGCAGTAGCGTCCACATAATAAGCCATATTCCTATAATTTTAGCGGGTATTATCACAATCCTCAATCTATACGCAAAGAAGTTTAGATGTCCAGATGTATTGACGTCTATCCCGCTAACGATTAATCTTTACTCCCTCATCCTCATTTAATCCCGTCGGGGAGCACATATGACGCTCAAGCAAGGCACTATCGCGGTTAGCAGTGGACTTAACATCGACCAGCAATATGGCTGCGTTGTTCCACCTATTACACTCTCCAGTACCTATAACTTTGAAGATTTTAATCAGCCAAGGGCTCACGACTATTCGCGTCGCGGCAATCCCACGCGTGACGTGGTCCAGCGGGCTTTGGCAGACCTCGAAGGCGGTGCGGGTGCCGTGTTAACCAGCAGCGGTATGTCGGCGATTCATCTGGTGTGCACCGTGTTTCTTAAACCGGGCGATTTGCTGGTGGCTCCGCACGACTGCTACGGCGGCAGCTATCGTTTATTCGACAGCCTGAGCAAGCGTGGCGCTTATCGCGTATTGTTTGTCGATCAGGGTGACCCGCAGGCGCTGAGTGATGCCTTGGCGCAACAGCCTAAGCTGGTGTTGATCGAAACCCCAAGTAATCCTCTGCTGCGCGTCGTCGATATTCAGGCCATTTGCGACGCTGCACATCAGGCCGGTGCACTGACAGTAGTAGACAACACCTTCCTGAGCCCGGTGTTGCAGCAGCCGTTGAAGCTGGGTGCGGATTTAGTGGTGCATTCGTGTACCAAATACTTGAACGGCCATTCCGACGTGGTGGCGGGCACGGTTATTTCCAAAACTGCCGAGCACGCCACCGAGCTTGCCTGGTGGGGAAATAATATTGGCGTGACCGGCGCAGCCTTCGACAGTTATCTGTTGCTGCGCGGACTGCGCACCGTTAGCGTGCGTGTGAAACAGCAGCAGGAAAATGCATTGGCTATCGTTGCTTATTTACAGAAACAATCATTGGTTAAAAAGCTGTATCATCCTTCACTGCCGGAGAACCAGGGTCACGAAATTGCGCGACGTCAGCAGCGCGGATTTGGTGCTATGGTAAGCTTCGAATTTGCAGGAGATGAGGCACGCTTACGCCACTTCCTCTCCGAATTAAAACTTTTCACGCTGGCCGAATCACTGGGCGGCGTAGAAAGTCTGATTTCACATACCGCAACCATGACCCACGCAGGCATGTCAGCAGAAGCACGGGCAGCCGCCGGGATATCCGACAGTTTACTGCGCGTTTCTGTCGGTCTTGAAGATAGCGAAGATTTAATTGCCGATCTGGAACAGGCTTTCCAGGCGGCGGCAAAGAGGTAAGTAATGAGTGCAATAGCGGTTGCAGCGCCGGCAGGAAGTCGGCAGTTACACAAATTTGGCGGTAGCAGTCTGGCCGACGCGAAATGTTATCTTCGCGTGGCTGGCATCATGGCTGAATACGGTAATCCTGGCGATATCATGGTGGTTTCGGCAGCGGGTAGTACCACTAACCAGCTGATTAACTGGCTTAAGCTTAGTCAGACCGACCGGATCTCGGCCCATCAGGTGCAGCAGGCGCTGCGTCGTTATCAGAGTGAGCTGATTACTGGCCTGCTGCCTGTCGAAATGGCTGAAACCCTGATTGCGACCTTTATTAACGACCTCGAACGTTTGGCGATACTGCTCGACGGCAAAATGACCGACGCGGTTTATGCCGAAGTGGTTGGGCAGGGTGAAGTGTGGTCTGCACGTCTCATGTCGGCACTGCTGGCGAAAATGGACGTGCCTTCCGCCTGGCTTGATGCCCGCGATTTTTTACGTGCCGAACGTGCCGCGCAGCCGCAGGTGGACGAGGGTCGTTCCTACCCGCTGCTGCAACAGCTTTTGGCCCAGCATCCTCACCAGTACTTGGTGGTGACCGGCTTTATCTCGCGCAATGACGCGGGAGAAACCGTGCTGCTCGGGCGCAACGGCAGTGACTATTCTGCTACACAGATTGGTGCTCTGGCCGGTGTGAGCCGCGTGACCATATGGAGTGACGTGGCCGGTGTTTACAGCGCTGACCCGCGCAAGGTTAAAGATGCCTGCCTTCTTCCGCTGCTGCGCCTTGACGAAGCCAGCGAGCTGGCGCGTTTGGCGGCACCGGTGCTGCACACCCGCACCTTACAGCCGGTATCGGGCAGTGATATTGATTTGCAGCTGCGTTGCAGCTATCAGCCTGAACAGGGCTCGACCCGCATTGAGCGCGTGCTTGCCTCGGGTACTGGAGCGAAGATTGTCACCAGTCACGACGATATCTGCCTGATTGAGGTGGCTATCAGTCCGGCTCATGATTTTGCGCTGGCGCATAAAGACGTTGAACTATTGCTTAAACGCGCTCAGGTTAAACCGCTCGCAACCGGCGTGCACGCTGACCGAAATCTTCTGCAGCTGTGTTACACCTCCGAGGTGGTTAACAGCGCGCTGGCGGTGCTCGAAGAGGCCGGTTTACCGGGTCGCCTGACGCTGCGAGAAGGGTTGGCGATGGTGGCACTGGTTGGGGCCGGGGTATGCAAAAACCCGCTGCACAGCCACCGTTTCTATCAGGAAATCAAAGACCAGCCGGTAGAATTCATCTGGCAGGCGGAAGACGGTATTAGCCTGGTGGCGGTATTACGCGTAGGCCCTACCGAGCATCTGGTTCAGGGGCTGCACAACACGCTGTTCCGCGCTGAAAAACGCATTGGCCTGATGCTGTTTGGCAAAGGAAATATAGGTTCGCGCTGGCTTGAGCTGTTTGCCCGTGAGCAGAAAAATATTTCTGCGCGCAGCGGATTCGAATTTGTGCTGGCGGGCGTAGTTGACAGTAAACGCAGCCTGTTGAGTTACAACGGGCTTGATGCCAGCCGTGCACTGGCGTTTTTTGACGATGAAGCACGCGAGCACGACGAAGAGTCGCTGTTCTTGTGGATGCGTGCGCATCCTTATGATGATTTGGTGGTGCTCGATGTTACCGCCAGCGCCGAGCTTGCGGATCAATACCTTGATTTCGCCAGCTATGGTTTCCACGTCATTAGCGCGAACAAAGTGGCGGGCGCCTCGTGCAGCAATCAGTATCGCCAAATTCGCGACGCGTTTGCTAAAACGGGCAGCCACTGGCTGTACAACGCCACGGTGGGTGCTGGGTTACCTATCAACCATACGGTGCGTGATCTGCGTGAAAGCGGCGACAGTATTCTGGCTATCAGCGGGATCTTTTCGGGTACGCTGTCCTGGTTGTTCCTGCAATTTGACGGCACGCAGCCGTTTACCGAACTGGTGGATCAGGCGTGGCAGCAGGGTCTTACCGAGCCAGACCCGCGTGTGGACCTTTCGGGCCAGGACGTGATGCGCAAGCTGGTCATTCTGGCACGTGAAGCGGGTTATGACATTGAACCTACCCAGGTTCGCGTGGAGTCGCTGGTGCCTGAAGGCTGCGAGACCGGTTCGGTCGATCAGTTCTTTGAGGGGGGAGAGGCGCTGAATCAGCAAATGCTGCAGCGGCTTGAGGCGGCCAGAGAAATGGGCCTGGTGCTGCGCTACGTGGCGCGCTTCGACGCCAACGGCAAGGCGCGCGTGGGGGTTGAAGCCGTCCGCGATGATCATCCACTGGCCTCGTTGCTGCCGTGTGATAACGTTTTTGCTATCGAAAGCCGTTGGTATCGTGATAATCCGCTGGTTATCCGTGGACCGGGTGCCGGACGCGATGTGACTGCCGGTGCCATTCAATCTGACCTTAACCGCTTGACCCAGCTGCTTTAATTTTTTCCCCCTGCGCAGCCTTGCCGCAGGGGGATATTTCACTTCCCGCCTGAACTTGAAATTCCTTCACTTTGAGTGAAAATTAATCATAACCCGACATCATTTTTGAGTTGACTCTTTAACCAAAATCCCGCATTTTACATCCATACGTTTAGACGTCTAGACGCTTATCAGGTGACGCCGATAATTAAAACGAAGTAATGCACGAGGTAGGGACCGTATGAGCTTTTTCCACGCCAATCAGCGCGAAGCGTTGAACCAGAATCTGGCCGAATTACAGGGGCAGATTAACGTATCTTTCGAGTTTTTCCCGCCGCGTACCAGCGAAATGGAAGACACGTTGTGGAGCTCTATTGACCGCCTTAGCAGCCTGAAACCAACATTTGTTTCAGTGACTTACGGTGCAAATTCCGGCGAGCGTGACCGCACTCACAGCATTATTAAAGGCATTAAAGATCGCACCGGTCTTGAAGCTGCGCCGCACTTGACCTGCGTTGACGCCACGCCTTCCGAGCTGCGCAAAATCGCACAAGACTACTGGCAGAGCGGCATTCGCCACATTGTTGCTCTGCGCGGCGATTTGCCTCCTAACAGCGGCAAACCTGAAATGTATGCAACGGACCTGGTGCACCTGCTGAAAGACGTGGGTGACTTTGATATTTCTGTGGCGGCTTATCCTGAAGTGCATCCTGAAGCGAAAAGCGCGCAGGCTGACCTTATCAATCTGAAGCGCAAAATTGACGCCGGAGCTAACCGCGCGATTACTCAGTTCTTCTTCGACGTAGAGAGCTATCTGCGTTTTCGTGACCGCTGCGTATCCGCCGGAATTGACGTTGAAATTGTGCCGGGCATTCTGCCGGTATCCAACTTCAAACAGCTGCAACGCTTTGCCAAAATGACCAACGTGCGCGTACCCAACTGGATGACCAGCATGTTTGAAGGGCTTGATGATGACCCTGAGACCCGCAAAATGGTCGGCGCCAACGTGGCGATGGACATGGTTAAAATTCTGAGTCGCGAAGGTGTGAAGGATTTCCACTTCTACACCCTGAATCGTGCTGAGATGAGCTACGCTATTTGCCATACGTTGGGCGTAAGACCTGAAATACCGGCATCTTTAGCACTGTAGCCTGATTGGTCCCTTTCGTTCGCCCCGGTTACTTATTCACAATACTGCTTGCTACAACGCGAACTCTGCGCGGTATTACATAGCAGAGACATAAAAAAACCCAGACATCAGAGCTGGGTTTTTTAGTATTTAACCCTTCCCGTTTTGGGGGAAGGCTAATGACTAGCCGGTATTACGCATACCAGCCGCCACGCCGGCAATGGTCACCATCAACGCTTGCTCAACGCGGGCATCAAGCTCGCCTTGCTCTTCGAGCTGGCGGGAACGATGCAGAAGCTCGGCTTGCAGGACGTTCAACGGGTCGGTATAGACGTTACGCAGTGCAATAGACTCGGCAATCCAAGGCAGGTCCGCCATCAAGTGATCGTCATTGGAGATAGCCAACACCACTTTGATGTCGTTGCTTAACTGATCGCGCAGTTTCTGACCCAGCGGCCACAGGTCTTTGCTGACCAGACGCTGATCGTAGTATTCCGCCAGCCACAGGTCGGCTTTGGCAAACACCATTTCCAGCATGCCAATTCGCGTAGAGAAGAACGGCCAGTCGCGGCACATTGACTCGAGCACGTCGCGCTTGCCGGCATCGACAACGGCTTGCAGACCTGCACCCGCACCGAGCCAGGCTGGCAGCATCAGGCGGTTTTGCGTCCAGGCGAAAATCCATGGAATTGCGCGCAGGCTTTCAACGCCGCCGCTGGCTTTACGCTTGGCAGGACGCGAACCAAGAGGCAACTTGGCCAGCTCCTGCTCAGGCGTTGCCGAGCGGAAGTAAGGCACGAAGTCTTTATTCTCACGCACGTAGCCGCGGTACATCTTGCACGAAACGTCAGAAAGCTGATCCATGACCTCAACCCAGGCCTTTTTAGGCTCAGGCGGCGGCAGCAGGTTTGCCTCAAGAATGGCACCGGTGTAAAGCGCCAGACTGCTGATAGTGACTTCCGGCAGGCCGTATTTGAAGCGGATCATTTCGCCCTGTTCGGTAACGCGCAGGCCACCTTTCAGGCTGCCCGGAGGCTGTGAAAGCAGCGCGGCGTGAGCCGGTGCACCACCGCGCCCGATAGAGCCGCCGCGTCCGTGGAACAGCGTCAACAGAACGCCCGCTTTCTCACAGGTTTTGATTAACGCATCCTGAGCGCGATACTGCGCCCACGAGGCTGCCATCACGCCCGCGTCTTTGGCGGAGTCGGAATAGCCAATCATCACCATTTGTTTGCCCTGAATGAAACCGCGATACCAGTCGATGTTGAGCAACTGAGTCATCACGGAATCCGCGTTGTTCAGGTCATCAAGAGTTTCAAACAGTGGGGCAACCGGCATGGCAAACGGACAACCGGCTTCTTTGAGCAGTAAATGCACCGCCAGCACGTCAGAAGGCGTACGCGCCATCGAGATGACATAGGCGGCAATCGAGCCTTCAGGCGCTTCTGCGGCAACCTGGCAGGTATCCAGCACTTCTTTGGTTTCCGCACTCGGGGTCCAGTTGCGTGGAACCAGCGGGCGGGCCGAGTTCAATTCACGGATCAGGAACGCCTGTTTGTCGTTTTCTGACCAGCTTTCGTAATCGCCCAAGCCGAGGAAGCGGGTGATTTCGGCAATCGCTTCGGTATGGCGATTACTTTCCTGACGGATATCAATACGTACCAGCGGCACGCCGAAACAGCGCACACGGCGCAGCGTATCAAGCAGTTGACCGTTGGCGATAATGCCCATGTTGCAGGCCAGCAATGACTGATAGCAGGCGTACAGCGGTTCCCAAAGCTGGTCATTGTTCACCAGCAGGTCTTTAGGACGCGGCAGTTTTTCGCCTTTCAGACGTGCTTCCAGGTAACCCTGGGTTGACAGCAGTTGAGCACGCACGTCTTTCATGATGGTGCGATAAGGCTCCACCACGTCTTCGCCACCGGCGCGTTCACGCAGCTCCGGTGTGGCTTCGGTCATCGACAGCTCTGAAATCAACACGTGAATGTCGCGCAGGAACAGGTCGGTCGCTTTCCAGCGGCTGAGCTGCAGCACGTGACGCGTGATAGCTGCCGTCACGTTTGGGTTACCGTCGCGATCGCCACCCATCCAGGAGGTGAATCGCACCGGCACGGCCTCGACCGGCATTTTGTAATCCAGTGAGGTTTCGAGCTGTTCATTGAATTCGCGAAGGAAAGCCGGAACGCCTTCCCACAGGCTATTTTCAACAACGGCAAAGCCCCATTTGGCTTCATCAACTGGCGTAGGGCGAATTTTACGGATTTCATCCGTGTGCCATGACTGGGCAATCAATTGGCGCAGGCGACGCATGATCTGCTTACGTTCGTAGTCGGCCAAATCGTTATGGTCGAGCTGCTTCAGGCAGTTGTTAATTTCAACCAGTTTATGGATCAGAGTTCGGCGAGCAATTTCCGTCGGATGCGCAGTCAGTACCAGCTCAATGGAGAGCGCTTCAACGGCATCGCGTAACTGCTGATCTGACAAGTTTTTAGATTTTAAACGTTCGATCAGCTGTGCCAATGCTTCTGGATTGCTGGCTGCTTCGCCGTGTGGAGAAATACTGTGGTACTGCTCGGCCACGTTGGTCAGGTTTAAAAACTGACTGAAAGCGCGAGCAACCGGAAGTAATTCGTCATTCGATAAGTTTTGCAGCGTAGTCAGCAATTCCTGACGGTCTGCCTCATTACCCGCACGAGAGGATTTGGACAACTTGCGGATTTTTTCAACGCGCTCGAGAACCTGCTCTCCCAGCGTGTCCTTGATGGTGTCTCCAAGCAGCTTGCCCAACGTGCTGACATTACTTCGCATTGCGGAATATTGTTCGTTCATATTACCTCTGACCCGTTTCTTGTTTGATTTTTTATGTCTTGTAAATAACTTTCACCCGTAAGGCGCATTCGCCTCTGTCTAGCTCGCCTTCATGGCAAATCTCGGTAGTTCAATTTCAGTACTGTAGGAACTTACCGCAAAAACCCTATTCTTCTCATTAGAAATTAGCTGAATCGAGGAATCAGGCTGAAATTTAATTACAGCCGGTGGGTTATTAGTGCGGCTAATTGGCCTGTTTGTACAATATCAAAGGGCATTGCATGATGCCCTTCTTTTGTTACATCCCATTAACAGTGAGAGGGTGGCGCCCGCGCACTCAGTGGTGGCAGAAGTGGTGCACAACCTGAGCGATCAACTCACGCGTTGGTTTGATAAAGGCGGTATCAATGTACTCATCCGGCTGGTGAGCCTGATCGATAGAACCCGGGCCTAACACCAGCGTTGGGCAAAGCTCCTGAATAAACGGTGCTTCGGTGCAGTAGTTAACAATTTCAGTTTCAGTGCCCAGCAGTTTTTCAACCACTTGCACCAGACGGTGGTCCGGTGGGCATTCGTATCCCGGGATCGGCGGATGCAGCGCTTCAATCGTCAAACGGCCCGGCCAGCGGCTGCTGACAGGTTCCAGCGTCTCGTTGAGTAAATCGTCCAAATCCGACAGTGTCAGGCCCGGCAGTGGGCGAATATCCATATGCAGTTCACAGCAGGCGCAAATGCGGTTGGCTGCGTCACCGCCGTTAATATGCCCGAAGTTCATAGTGGGATAAGGAATGGCGAAACCGCTGTGGTTGTAGCGTTCTTTTAGCGTATTGCGCAAGCCCATCAGGTGGGTGATAGAGTCGTGCATCAGCTCGATGGCGTTGATACCGCGACCCGGATCGCTTGAGTGCCCCGATTGGCCGGTAATGCGGATGGCATTGGAAATATGACCCTTGTGGGCGCGCACCGGCTTAAGCGAGGTTGGCTCACCGATAATTGCACAGTCAGGACGAATAGTGGAGGTCTTGGCAAAATAGCTGGCACCGGCCATGGTGGTCTCTTCGTCAGCGGTGGCCAAAATATACAGCGGTTTGCCCAGCTTCTCAGTATCAATATCGCGCAGTGCATCGAGAATAAAAGCAAAAAAGCCTTTCATGTCGGCAGTGCCCAGTCCGTAAAGCCTATTTTCATGCTCGGTAAGGGTAAAGGGGTCGCGCGTCCAGCGTCCGTCGTCGAAAGGCACGGTATCGGTATGGCCCGCCAGCAGCAGGCCACCGGCACCTTCACCAATGCTGGCCAGCATGTTGAATTTATTACGCGTATTGGGTACCGGCTGAATTTCGACCTTGAAGCCTAAATCGGTAAACCAGCCTGCCAGCAAGTTGATTAGGGTTTCATTGCTTTGATCCAATGCGCTGTCGGTGGCACTGATCGATGGCGTGGCGATTAACGCACGGTATAGCTCAATAAATGGAGGTAATTTCATCTTCACTGTTGACAGCCTTTGGTTAGGGTAATATAAATATTCATGCATTTAATGTGAATAAAAATACATTAAGCCGGTTCGTAAGGAAACCCTAAAAACACGCAGGTTTCCGAATGTAGATAAAAAGAACGAACAGGCTGAATTTCGCGGGTTTCTGGCGTAAAAAACGCAGTGAGCCCTCTATTTTTTTAAAAGAAGGTGAACTGAGTCCATGTTGAATACGCTGATTGTTGGTGCAACCGGTTATGCTGGAGCTGAACTCGCGCTCTACCTCAATCGTCACCCACATATGAACATAACCGGTTTAACGGTTTCAGCGCAAAGTGCAGATGCAGGGAAATTGCTTTCCGATTTGCACCCGCAGTTGAAGGGCATCGTCGATCTGCCTGTTTTGCCTCTGGAAAATGTTGTCGAAGCGGCAAAAGGCGTAGACGTTGTTTTTTTAGCCACCGCGCATGAAGTCAGCCATGATCTGGCACCGCAGTTCCTGGCGGCCGGTTGTGTCGTGTTTGACCTGTCTGGTGCGTTTCGTGTTAAAGACCCTGCGTTTTACACTCAATTCTATGGTTTTGAACATCAGCATCAGGACTGGCTCGACAAGGCCGTTTATGGTCTGGCGGAATGGCAGGCCGATAAACTAAAAGATGCGCAGCTGGTTGCGGTGCCGGGTTGTTACCCGACGGCGGCCCAGTTGGCAATTAAACCACTGCTTGAAAAACAGCTGCTGAATCAGGACCAATGGCCAGTTATCAACGCGACCAGCGGCGTGAGCGGCGCGGGGCGCAAAGCCAGCCTCGGTACCAGCTTCTGTGAAGTCAGCCTGCATGCTTACGGCATTTTCAATCATCGTCATCATCCGGAAATATCGACCCACCTCGGCACGCCGGTGATTTTCACCCCGCACCTGGGCAGTTTCCCGCGCGGGATTCTGGCCACTATTACTTGTCGTCTGAAGCCGGGCGTCAGTGCAGAGCAGGTTGCCGAGGCCTTCCAAAGCGCCTATGCCAGCAAGCCGCTGGTCCGTCTGTACGACAAAGGCATGCCAGCGCTGAAAAACGTTGTCGGCCTGCCGTTCTGCGACATTGGCTATGCGGTGCAGGGTGAGCACGTCATTATCGTGGCAGCGGAAGATAACCTGCTGAAAGGTGCATCGGCTCAGGCGGTACAGTGTCTGAACCTGCGCTTTGGTTTCCCTGAAGCCACCTCACTGGTATAACCAGCTGAATTAGTTGGCAATGCGTGAGATAACTTTCGCATTGTTAATTTTATAAAACACCTTTCTTTGAGCGTTTCTTGATAGCCTCAGGGATGGTAGATTAAACATCCATTTAACTCTCGGCGCGGCAGCTTCACATGCGCAGGGAGAGACTTTGAGGCGTGAACAGTATGAATCCATTGGTCATAAAATTAGGCGGCGTATTGCTGGACAATGAAGAAGCGCTGGAGCGCCTTTTCAATGCGCTGGTCGCTTATCGTCAGGAATTTCAACGCCCTCTGGTGATTGTTCACGGCGGCGGTTATCTGGTTGATGAGCTGATGAAGCGCCTCAATCTGCCGGTCGTCAAAAAGTCCGGCCTGCGCGTTACGCCTGCCGACCAAATTGACATCATTACCGGTGCACTGGCCGGTAGCGCCAACAAGACGCTGCTGTCCTGGGCGGTGAAAAATAACATTAATGCGGTTGGTCTCTCTCTGGCCGACGGCGGTTCCGTTAGCGTGACTCAGCTGAGCGAGGAACTGGGTTTTGTGGGTAAAGCAGAAGCCGGTTCTCCAGCGCTGATTAACACACTGACCGCGGCGGGTTATCTGCCTATCGTTAGCTCTATCGGCATTACTGCCGAAGGTGCATTGATGAACGTTAACGCCGACCAGGCTGCAACCGCGCTGGCGGCAACGCTCGGCGCCGACCTGATTCTGCTCTCCGACGTGAGCGGCATTCTGGACGGTAAAGGGCAACGTGTACCTGAAATGACCGCAGCACGAGCGGAAGAGATGATTGAGCAAGGCATTATCACCGACGGCATGATTGTTAAAGTGCATGCGGCTCTGGATGCGGCGCGTACGTTAGGCCGTCCGGTCGATATCGCCAGCTGGCGTCATGCCGAGCAGTTGCCCGCGCTCTTTAATGGTGTCGCGATCGGCACGCGTATTCAGGCATAACTCACTATTTTATTAAAAGCGCGGCGTCTATACGGTTGATAAACAGCGTCGCGAAATCAGATATTTAAGGAAATTATCATGGCAGCAACTCAAGGCATCAGCAAAATTGTTCTGGCTTATTCAGGCGGTCTGGATACTTCAGCGATCATTCCATGGCTGAAAGAGAACTATGGTAACTGTGAAGTGGTGGCATTCGTGGCCAACATCGGTCAGGACCAGGCAGACCTGGAAGGTATCGAGCAAAAAGCGCTAGATACCGGTGCTTCTGAATGTCACGTGGTTGACCTGCGTGAAGAATTTATCAAAGACTACGTTTACCCGGTGCTGAAAAGCGGTGCACTGTACGAAGGGACTTATCTGCTGGGCACCTCAATGGCGCGCCCACTGATTGCCAAAGCACAGGTTGAGCTGGCACTGAAAGTCGGGGCAGACGCCGTGTGTCACGGTGCGACCGGTAAAGGTAACGACCAGGTTCGTTTCGAAACCACCTACACCGCGCTCGCTCCGCATCTGAAAGTTGTGGCACCGTGGCGTGAGTGGGACCTGCGTTCTCGTGAAGCCCTGCTTGACTACCTGAAAGAGCGTAATATCAAGACCACCGCGTCTCTGGAAAAAATCTACAGCCGTGACGAAAACGCATGGCACATCTCCACCGAAGGCGGCGTACTTGAAAGCCCGTGGAATGCACCAAACAAAGACTGCTGGGCCTGGACCGTTGCGCCTGAAGATGCACCGGACGAAGCCGAGCTGGTGACCCTTAAGGTAGTGAAAGGCGAGGTTGTTGGGGTTAACGGCCAGGAACTGAGCCCGTTCAAATGCCTTGATGCTCTGAATGCGCTGGGTGTTAAACACGGCGTGGGTCGTATCGATATCGTTGAAAACCGTTTGGTAGGCATCAAGTCTCGCGGCTGCTACGAAACCCCGGGCGGCACCATCATGATGGCTGCGCTGCGCGGCGTTGAGCAGTTGGTTCTGGACCGTGACAGCTTCAAATGGCGTGAGCAGCTGGGTCAGGAAATGTCTTACGTGGTGTACGACGGACGTTGGTTCGCTCCACTGCGTGAGTCTATTCAGGCCGCAGCTGACTCATTGGCGCAAGACGTTAACGGTGAAGTGGTGGTCAAGCTTTACAAAGGTACTGCCACCGCTATTCAGAAAAAATCACCTAACAGCATGTACTCTGAAGAGTTTGCAACCTTTGGTGAAGACGAAGTGTACGACCACAGCCACGCTGGCGGTTTCATTCGTCTGTTCTCGCTCTCTTCACGCATCCGTGCCCTGAACGCTGCCAAGAAGTAAAGTCAGCGCCGTTCATTGGCATTGTTTACAAATACTATGCGTTACATCAGGCGTGCGAGGCACCTCGCACGCCTGAATCAACTCTTCAAATATCACTTCTTAAGCATGCAAAGTCGGGAGCATTATCATGGCATTATGGGGCGGACGCTTTAGTCAGGCTGCAGATCAGCGTTTCAAAGAACTCAATGACTCACTGCGGTTTGACTATCGACTGGCTGAGCAGGACATCGTGGGCTCGGTTGCCTGGTCGAAAGCGCTGGTCACCGTAAACGTACTGACCGCAGATGAACAGCTGGAGCTTGAAGCGGCACTGAACGTGCTGCTCGAAGAGGTTCGTGCTAATCCTCGTGCCATTCTCGAAAGTGATGCGGAAGATATTCACAGCTGGGTTGAGCAGAAACTTATCGACAAAGTCGGCAATCTGGGCAAAAAGTTGCACACTGGCCGCAGCCGTAACGACCAGGTGGCAACAGATATCAAACTGTGGTGTAAAACGCAGGTTGTTGAACTGCAGTTGGCACTAAAACAGCTCCAGCAAGCGCTGGTAGAAACCGCTGAGGCTAATCAGGATGCAGTGATGCCGGGTTATACGCACCTGCAGCGCGCACAGCCGGTGACGTTTGCCCACTGGTGTCTGGCGTATGTAGAAATGCTGGCCCGTGATGAAAGTCGTTTGCAAGATACACTGACCCGTCTCGACGTTAGCCCATTGGGCAGTGGCGCGTTGGCAGGTACAGCTTACCCTATCGATCGCGAACAGCTGGCCGGCTGGCTGGGCTTTGCTTCGGCAACCCGTAACAGCCTCGACAGCGTTTCCGACCGTGACCACATTCTTGAACTGCTGTCGAACGCCTCAATCAGCATGGTTCACCTGTCGCGTTTTGCAGAAGACTTGATTTTCTTCAACACCGGTGAGGCGGGTTTTGTTGACCTGTCCGACCGCGTGACCTCCGGCTCTTCGCTGATGCCGCAGAAGAAAAACCCAGATGCACTTGAGCTTATCCGCGGTAAGTGTGGCCGCGTTCAGGGTGCGCTAACCGGCATGATGATGACGCTGAAAGGTCTGCCACTGGCGTATAACAAAGACATGCAGGAAGATAAAGAAGGGCTGTTTGACGCGCTCGATACCTGGATGGACTGCCTGCAAATGGCAGCGCTGGTGCTTGATGGTATCCAGGTTAAACGTCCACGCTGTAAAGAAGCGGCTGAGCAGGGTTACGCAAACTCTACCGAATTGGCCGACTATTTAGTGGCTAAAGGCGTGGCTTTCCGTGAAGCACACCACATTGTGGGTGAAGCGGTGGTTGAGGCCATTCGTCAGGGTAAAGCGCTGGAAGCCTTGCCGCTGGTCGATTTGCAGAAATTCAGCGCCGCGATTGGCGACGACGTTTATCCGATTCTTGCGCTGCAGTCGTGCCTGGACAAACGTAATGCCAAAGGTGGCGTGGCGCCTGAGCAGGTTGCCTTAGCAATCCGCGAAGCGAAGGCGCGTCTAGCCTAACCGACGCTCCAGAAACGCAGCGATAAAAAAAGCGGGCCTTTCGGCCCGCTAACTGTTCATACACGACTTTCTTATTTTGCTAAGGCGTTCTGAATCTTATCGGTCTGATTTAGAATCAGGCTGCAAAGAACTGCTCCAGATCGTCGCTTCCCCCGATGTGGCGACCACCGATGAATACTTGCGGCACTGTTGAGCGACCGCTGACTGCACGCAGGCTGACGGTTGTTGCGTCTTTACCCAGTACAACCTCTTCATACTGAATGCCGCGGTCCTGCAGCATCTGTTTGGCTTTAGAGCAGTAAGGGCAGCCCGGTTTGGTAAATACAGAAACGGATTCCTGTACTTTATGTTCTGGTGCCAGATATTTAAGCATGGTGTCGGCATCCGACACTTCAAATGGGTCACCCGGCTTGTTTGGCTCGACAAACATTTTCTCTACCACACCGTTACGTACCAGCATGGAGTAGCGCCATGAGCGTGGGCCAAAGCCCAGGTCGGCTTTCTCGACCAACATATCCATACCTTTGGTGAACTCGCCGTTACCGTCAGGAATGAAGGTAATGTTGGCGGCATTTTGTTCGGCTTTCCAGGCGTTCATCACGAAAGTATCGTTAACAGAAACGCATAGAATACTGTCTACGCCGTGTTGTTTAAACACCCCGGCCAGTTCGTTATAACGCGGCAGGTGGCTTGATGAGCAGGTTGGTGTAAACGCGCCTGGCAGAGAAAACAGGATCACAGTTTTATTTTTAAACAGGTCATCGCTGGTGGTATCAACCCACTGATCGCCCTGACGAGTATGGAACGTGACTTGTGGTACGGTTTTTCCTTCACGGCTTGAAAACATGCATAACCTCTTAATTACTATTTAATAAAATTTCTCTTAACGGCGTTACCGCTTCGATGTGGGACATTATTAACGATTCAGCTTGATAGATATAATCGTTGATTGCTATCTTATCTATCGCTACTGACTATCGAATGTGCGGACTGCACAAGGGAGAAACCATGAATATACGTGATTTAGAATACCTGGTCGCGCTGGCTGAATTTCGGCATTTCCGTCGCGCTGCCGATTCTTGCCACGTCAGCCAACCGACGCTGAGCGGTCAAATCCGCAAGCTGGAAGATGAACTGGGTGTCATGCTGCTGGAAAGAACCAGTCGCAAAGTGCTGTTTACTCAGGCGGGTTTGCTGCTGGTGGATCAGGCGCGTACGGTACTGCGTGAAGTGAAAGTGTTGAAGGAGATGGCCAGCCAGCAGGGTGAGGCGATGTCCGGTCCGCTGCATATCGGGCTTATTCCCACCGTTGGGCCTTACCTGCTGCCGCAGATTATTCCCACCTTGCATAAAACATTTCCCAAACTGGAAATGTATCTGCATGAAGCGCAGACCCAACAACTGTTGGCCCAGCTCGACAGCGGCAAGCTTGACTGTGCTATTTTGGCGCTGGTGAAAGAGAGTGAGGCCTTTATCGAGGTTCCGCTGTTTGATGAGCCGATGAAACTGGCAATTTATGACGATCATCATTGGGCATCGCGTGACAAAGTCGCGATGGCTGATCTGGCGGGTGAAAAATTGTTGATGCTTGAAGACGGGCACTGCCTGCGTGATCAGGCGTTAGGATTTTGCTTCCAGGCGGGTGCAGACGAAGATACGCATTTTCGCGCAACCAGTCTCGAAACGCTGCGTAACATGGTGGCGGCGGGCAGTGGAATTACGCTTTTGCCTTCTTTGGCCGTACCGCGTGAGCGCAGCCGAGATGGCGTCACGTATCTGGGCTGTGACAAGCCGGAACCGAAGCGCACCATTGCTCTGGTGTATCGCCCCGGTTCCCCACTTCGCGGTCGCTATGAACAGCTAGCCGAAGCGATTAAAACGCACATGCAAACTTATATGGATGCACTGGCGTTAAAAAAGCCGGTTTAAGCCGTTCAATGCTGCAACGCGATAGGCCTCTGCCATCGTCGGATAGTTAAAGGTGGTATTAACGAAATACTCGATGGTATTTCCCGCCCCTTTTTGTTCCATGATCGCCTGACCGATATGAATAATCTCGGCAGCACGTTCACCAAAGCAGTGAATACCAAGAATTTGTTTGGTATCTCTGTGGAACAGAAGTTTTAAACTCCCGACGTTCATGCCCGCGATTTGTGCACGTGCGAGGTGTTTAAACTGCGCGCGGCCTACTTCGTAAGGCACTTTCATCGCTGTTAATTCCTGCTCGGTTTTACCCACGGAGCTAATCTCCGGAATGGTGTAAATACCAGTAGGAATATTTTCAATCAGATGAACTTTGGTTTCGCCCTGAATCATTGCCTGTGCGGCAATACGGCCCTGGTCGTAAGCGGCAGAAGCCAGGCTCGGATAACCCACGACGTCACCCACTGCATAAATATGCGGCAGCGCAGTCTGATACATGCTGTTGACCTTTAACAGGCCACGGCTGTCGGCTTCCAGACCAATGTTTTCCAGACCCAGCGAATCGGTATTACCGGTGCGGCCGTTGGCAAACAGCAGCGCATCAGCTTTAACCTTTTTGCCCGATTTAAGGTGCATGATAACGCCGTCGTCCAGGCCTTCGATGCGCTCAAATTCCTCATTGTGGCGAATAACAACGCCGTTATTCCAGAAGTGGTAAGAGAGCGCGTCGGACATTTCCTGGTCGAGGAACGCCAACAGACGATCGCGGGTGTTTATTAGGTCAACTTTAACGTTTAGTCCGCGGAAAATGGAGGCGTACTCACAGCCAATGACCCCTGCACCGTAGATAATGACGTGGCGCGGTTCATGTTCCAATCCGAGGATCAGGTCGCTGTCGTAAATGCGTGGGTGGGTAAAGTCGACACCGGCAGGGCGATAAGGGCGCGAACCACAGGCAATAACAATATGTTCTGCGGTGACAAAGTCTTGTGAACCGTCAGCATAGGTTACTGAAATTGTATTTGCATCAACGAAGCTGGCATCACCGGCAAAAAGTTTGCACTGATTGCGCTCGTAAAAGCCTTCACGCATGCGGGTTTGCTGGTTAATGACAGAATCTGCATGACGCAGAATTTGCGGAAAGGTCGAGCTCATGGCGCGAGAACCGTCGCTATAAAGCGGATTCTGGTTGAACTCGATGATTCTGCTGACTGCGTGACGTAGCGCTTTTGAAGGAATAGTGCCCCAGTGTGTACAACCGCCACCGACGTTATTATAGCGTTCGATAACAGCCACTCTGGCGCCTTGTTTAACCAGACCCATGGAAGCACCTTCACCGCCAGGGCCTGAGCCAATTATAATGGCATCAAAATGATAGTTCTGTTGCATGGATAAGGAACCTATTTTTATACAAAAACACAACGAGAATGTAACATCATAGACCTAATTTCCCAACGATAGGTTATCTATTCGTGGGAATGCAGCAACATTCAGAAGAACTTTATGCTGAACTTAGTATAACGGTCGTTGCACAAAAATTTGGTATAGTGATGTGAATTCAGGCGAATGAGTAGGTTGACACTATCGGATGAAGGTCATGGGCGTAAGAGCACAACAAAAAGAGCGTACACGTCGCTCGCTGATTGAGGCGGCCTTTAGCCAACTAAGCGCGGAGCGCAGTTTCGCCAGTTTAAGCCTGCGTGAGGTCTCGCGCGAAGCGGGTATCGCACCCACGTCTTTTTACCGGCATTTTCGTGATGTGGATGAACTGGGACTGACAATGGTCGATGAAAGTGGTTTGATGCTTCGCCAGCTAATGCGCCAGGCTCGCCAGCGCATTGCCAAAGGCGGCAGTGTGATCCGCACCTCGGTTTCAACCTTTATGGAATTTATCGGCAATAATCCCAACGCCTTCCGTCTGCTGCTACGTGAACGATCCGGGACGTCTGCCGCTTTCCGTGCCGCCGTGGCGCGAGAAATTCAGCATTTTATTGCGGAACTTGCCGACTATTTGCAGCTCGAAAATCATATGCCGCGCAGTTTTACCGAAGCGCAGGCTGAAGCCATGGTTATTATCGTTTTTAACGCCGGCGCAGAAGCGTTGGACGTTGATATTGCCCAGCGTCGCCAGCTTGAAGAGCGGTTGGTATTGCAGCTGCGAATGATCTCCAAAGGCGCCTATTATTGGTATCGCCGCCAGCAAGAAAGAACGGCGGACATTTTACTCGCAAAGGATAAAAGAGGGTTAGAAGATGACAGAACAACCTCGCCAGGATAATGGCACCCTGGTCTTGGCTCTGATTGCCGGATTATCAATTAACGGCTCATTTGATGCTTTATTCAGTTCGGTTGTGGCTTTTTCTATCTTCCCGATTATTGCGCTGGTGCTGGCGGTGTACTGTTTACACCTACGTTACCAGAAGTGCGAAATGCCTTTCGGGATGCCGAAACTTGCCGCTGCCTGTTTTGTGCTCGGCCTGTTGTTGTATAGCACCATTGTGCGCGCCGAATATCCGCAGCTTGGCTCCAACTTTTTACCGTCGGTAATTTGCGTGGTGTTGGTGTTCTGGATTGGCTATCGTTTGAAAAAACGTAAAGCCGACAACGCATAAGTTTGCGAGCAAGATAGTAAAAGGGCAGCCCATTGGACTGCCCTTTGTCGTTTTAAGCGCTTATGCGTTCGAGTAAAACGCCGCACTCCATGTGATGGGTATAGGGGAATTGGTCGAACAGCGCTAAACGGGTGACGCGATGCGTCTGCTGCAGTGTTTCTAGATTGGCGCACAGCGTTTCTGGATTGCAGGAGATATAAAGGATGCGTGAATATGCCTGAACCATTTTAACCGTGTCATCATCCAGGCCGCTGCGCGGTGGATCGACAAAAATAGTCTCACAATCATAGCTTTTCAGGTCCACCCCTTCTAAACGGCGGAACTCGCGTACGCCATTCATCGCCTGAGTAAAATCTTCGGCGGCCATGCGAATGATCTGCACATTATCGATATTGTTGGCGGCGATGTTGTACTGCGCGGCGGCAACGGACGGTTTGGCAATTTCAGTGGCCAGCACGCGGTTAAAGTTACGGGCCAGCGCCAGTGAGAAATTGCCGTTACCGCAGTATAGCTCAAGCAGATCGCCCTGCGAGCCGGTGGTGATCTCTAACGCCCACTCCAGCATATGAATGTTCATGGCGGCGTTGGGCTGGGTAAAGCTGTTCTCCACCTGACGATAAATCATGTCACGTCCCGCCACCGGCAGAACCTCATCTATATAGTCTTGATCGAGCATAATCTTGGTTTTCGCCGCGCGACCAATCAACTGCACGTCGAAACCGTCATGGCGAAGCTGGTCGCGCAGCGCGGTCGCCGCCTGCTGCCATGCGTCATCAAGCTTGCGGTGATAGAGCAGGGAGGCAATGATTTTACCGCTGCGGGTAGAAAGATAATCAATCTGGAACAGCTTGTGGCGCAGCGCAGGCTCAGCCTTCACGGCCTCGAGCAGGACCGGCATCAGGCGATTAATCAGTTCGCTTGCAGCAGGGAATTTGTCGACGCGAATGCGGGCCTTAGTCTGCTGATCGAACATGATGTGGTAAAGGTCGCCTTCATCGTGCCACACCCGAAACTCGGCTCGCATACGATAATGGCTAACGGGAGAACGGAAGACTTCGGCCTCTGGCGCATTAAATGGCGACATCAGCGCCGTGAGACGGGCGGTCTTTTCCGCCAGTTGGTCGTCATATTGTTCAATGGGCAAGTTTTCTGGCGTCATCTATTTTCTCGTCTTACGGCTAATCAATGGGCGAACTTTAAGGATTATGAGGCGTTTTGCCCGGTGATTGTAGGGAATGTCATGATGATGTCCAGTTTTGTCGTATTTAGTTTGCTTCATCGCTACGGCAGTCTAGATTTCCAAATAGGTTGATCGTAGGATTAATCTCAGGCCTCCATCGTTGAGTTAAAAGGGAATCCGGTGTGAATCCGGAGCTGTCGCGCAGCGGTATGGGGAAAGCACGGCGAGTGCATTACGATTCATCCACAAAACAACAATGCAAACACTGTCCTTATTATAAGGATGGGAAGTTATCGCCCGGCGTTGTTTCTATTCTCGATGAAAACAACGGATCCCAAGCCCGAAGACCTGCCTGAATTACGTCGCATTTTTCACCGTCACCGCGAAAGTGATCGTGAGTTTCTGCGGCATCCTTTATTAAGTTCGGATGCGCGTTTCTATGACAATTAAAAAGCATGTGCTGTTGACGGTTCTCTCCGTCACAGCTTTTTCGGGCTGGGCGCAAGACAGTAATTCATCGACAGACAATAGCGATAATATGGTCGTAACGGCTAACCGTTTCCCGCAACCTATTTCTACCGTGCTGGCACCGACGACTATTGTTACTCGTGACCAAATAGACCGCTGGCAATCCAAGTCTCTGACTGACGTAATGCGCCGCCTGCCGGGTGTCGACATTGCGCAGAATGGTGGGTTGGGGCAACAAAGCTCGATGTTTATTCGCGGCACCAATTCCAGCCATGTATTAATTCTCATCGACGGCATTCGCTTAAATCAGGCGGGAATTTCGGGGTCATCGGATTTAAGCCAAATTCCAATTTCGCTGGTGCAGAAGATTGAATATATCCGTGGGCCTTCTTCCGCAGTATACGGTTCGGACGCGATCGGCGGCGTCGTTAACATTATTACTACGCGTAATAAGCTGGGCAGCACAATAACGGCGGGTATCGGCTCAAACGGTTATCAATCATATGACGCCTCCACTCAGCAGAAGTTGGGTGATGATACCGTAGGAACGTTTGCCGGAAACTATACGTATACCCACGGCTACGATGTGGTCGCCAATGGCAATACCGGCGCGCAGTCACAGCAGGACCGCGACGGATTTATGAGTAGAACCTTGTACGGTTCTATTCTGCATAACTTCAATGAAAGCATCAGTGGTTTCATTCGCGGTTACGGCTTCGATAATAGAACGGCCTATGACGGATATTACACGCCGGGTAACCCATTGCTCGATACTCAACAGCTTTATAATCAGACCTGGGATACGGGCCTGCGTTATAAAGAAGGTATTTATGCGACTCAGCTGATTGGTAGCTATACCCATAGCAAAACCTACAACTTCGATCCGCGCTATGGTCAATACGATCCTTCGGCGACCCTGGATGATGTTCAGCAATATAACGTTCAGTGGGGCAATACCCTACAGGCGTGGCACGGCACGGTGAGCGGAGGCCTTGATTGGCAGAAGCAAACCACCACGCCGGGTACTAACTATCTGAGTGAGGGTTATGAGCAGCGCGATACCGGCGTTTATGCCACGACCCAGCAGCTGTTTGGTCCGGTAACGCTTGAAGGTGCCGTTCGCAGCGACGATAACTCGCAGTTTGGCCAGCACACCACCTGGCAAAGCAGCGCCGCGTACGAGTTTATCGACGGTTATCGCTTTATCGCATCTTACGGTACAGCCTTTAAGGCACCGAATTTGGGGCAGGTTTATAGTCAATACTACGGCAATACAAATCTTAAGCCTGAAGAAAGTAAACAGTGGGAAGGCGCGTTTGAGGGGCTGACCGGTCCGGTAACCTGGCGCGTGGGTGGATACAAGAATGAAATTACCAACCTGATTGATAGCGATCCGGCGACTTATCGTTACTACAATATCGGTGAAGCCAAGATTAAAGGCGTAGAGGCGACGGCATCCTTTGATACCGGTCCATTTAGCCATCAGCTTTCTTATGATTACGTTGATGCTCGTAATGCCCAGACCAATGCAATTCTGCTACGTCGCGCCAAACAACAGGTTAAATATGAGCTGGACTGGCAGGTTGAACAGATTGACTGGGCTGTCACTTATCATTATCTCGGTGAGCGTTATGATACGGACTACAACACCTATCAAACCGTGAAGCTGGGTGGTGTTAGCCTTTGGGATCTGGCAGCCTCTTATCCTGTTACTTCCCATCTAACCGTTCGTGCTAGAATTGCCAACCTCTTTGATAAAGACTATGAGACGGCATATGGCTACGCAACACCAGGACGTGAGTATTTCCTCTCTGGAAGCTATACCTTCTGATAATGCCTTAGTACCGGCTCGCCCGACGGCGCTGGTGTTTGACTCTGGCGTCGGCGGGTTATCGGTTTATCATGAGGTCCGACAGCTAATGCCGGACCTGCACTATATATATGCTTTCGATAACGTGGCGTTTCCCTATGGGGAGAAGTCGGAAGAGTTTATCGTCGAACGCGTGCTTGAAATAGTGAGCGCCGTGGCGAAGCGTCATCCCCTTTCTATCATCATCATTGCCTGCAATACGGCGAGCACCGTTTCTCTGCCTGCATTAAGGGCGAAGTTTGCCTGCCCAGTTGTTGGCGTGGTGCCGGCGATTAAGCCCGCCGCCAAATTAACCCGCAACGGTGTTGTCGGATTACTGGCAACTCGCGCAACGGTTCAGCGCCCTTATACGCATGACCTGGTTGCTCGCTTTGCCACAGACTGCAAGATTCTGATGCTGGGTTCTGCGGAGCTGGTGGAATTGGCCGAAGCTAAACTGCACGGCGAAGAAGTTTCACGTCCTCTATTAAAGAAAATCCTGCAACCCTGGCTCAAACTTCGCGAACCACCGGACACGGTTGTCTTGGGATGTACTCATTTTCCACTGCTCAGCGAAGAGCTGTCACAGGTATTACCTGATGGAACGCGGATGATTGACTCAGGATCGGCCATTGCACGTCGTGCACACTGGCTAATTGAGACGGCTTTTACCGCGATACCCGAAAAAAAAGACGGAATAGAAATAGAAAGCATTGCTTACTGCATTAAGCTCGACGCACAAGCCGCAGAGCTGCTGCCTGTTTTGCAATCATATGGCTTCAAAAGTATTCAAGAGTTGCCGCTTTAAACGTCTTTTGATTAAACATTCAGCGGTCAGAAAAGTTTTTTAAAAATAGGGGTTGCGGCCTTCTGAGAACTCCCTATAATGCGCCTCCACTGACCGGGAACAACGACTCCTCTAACGAGAACCAAGTCGCCGGGTTAGGTAGAGAAAAGAATGACTTCGAAAGAAAAAACTCTTGACTCTTCAGCGGGAAAGCGTATTATGCACCTCCCGCGCCGCATAAGATTCATTGCGAACGGCGGCACTGCTCTTTAACAATTTATCAGACAATCTGTGTGGGCACTCACAAGACGATATCAGCCACTTCGGTGGCAACAGAATATCAAGGCAGCAATGCCAAGTCTTAGAGTGACCAAGCAGTAATTCATTATGAATGATGTGAAGTAACTTTGAGCATCGCTGAACTTGTTTCAGCAAATCGAACTTTTAATTGAAGAGTTTGATCATGGCTCAGATTGAACGCTGGCGGCAGGCCTAACACATGCAAGTCGAGCGGTAGCACGGGAGAGCTTGCTCTCTGGGTGACGAGCGGCGGACGGGTGAGTAATGTCTGGGAAACTGCCTGATGGAGGGGGATAACTACTGGAAACGGTAGCTAATACCGCATGATGTCGCAAGACCAAAGTGGGGGACCTTCGGGCCTCACGCCATCGGATGTGCCCAGATGGGATTAGCTAGTAGGTGGGGTAATGGCTCACCTAGGCGACGATCCCTAGCTGGTCTGAGAGGATGACCAGCCACACTGGAACTGAGACACGGTCCAGACTCCTACGGGAGGCAGCAGTGGGGAATATTGCACAATGGGCGCAAGCCTGATGCAGCCATGCCGCGTGTGTGAAGAAGGCCTTAGGGTTGTAAAGCACTTTCAGCGAGGAGGAAGGCGTTGTTGTTAATAGCAACAACGATTGACGTTACTCGCAGAAGAAGCACCGGCTAACTCCGTGCCAGCAGCCGCGGTAATACGGAGGGTGCAAGCGTTAATCGGAATTACTGGGCGTAAAGCGCACGCAGGCGGTTTGTTAAGTCAGATGTGAAATCCCCGAGCTTAACTTGGGAACTGCATTTGAAACTGGCAAGCTAGAGTCTTGTAGAGGGGGGTAGAATTCCAGGTGTAGCGGTGAAATGCGTAGAGATCTGGAGGAATACCGGTGGCGAAGGCGGCCCCCTGGACAAAGACTGACGCTCAGGTGCGAAAGCGTGGGGAGCAAACAGGATTAGATACCCTGGTAGTCCACGCTGTAAACGATGTCGACTTGGAGGTTGTGCCCTTGAGGCGTGGCTTCCGGAGCTAACGCGTTAAGTCGACCGCCTGGGGAGTACGGCCGCAAGGTTAAAACTCAAATGAATTGACGGGGGCCCGCACAAGCGGTGGAGCATGTGGTTTAATTCGATGCAACGCGAAGAACCTTACCTACTCTTGACATCCACGGAATTCGCTAGAGATAGCTTAGTGCCTTCGGGAACCGTGAGACAGGTGCTGCATGGCTGTCGTCAGCTCGTGTTGTGAAATGTTGGGTTAAGTCCCGCAACGAGCGCAACCCTTATCCTTTGTTGCCAGCACGTAATGGTGGGAACTCAAAGGAGACTGCCGGTGATAAACCGGAGGAAGGTGGGGATGACGTCAAGTCATCATGGCCCTTACGAGTAGGGCTACACACGTGCTACAATGGCATATACAAAGAGAAGCAAACTCGCGAGAGCAAGCGGACCTCATAAAGTATGTCGTAGTCCGGATTGGAGTCTGCAACTCGACTCCATGAAGTCGGAATCGCTAGTAATCGTAGATCAGAATGCTACGGTGAATACGTTCCCGGGCCTTGTACACACCGCCCGTCACACCATGGGAGTGGGTTGCAAAAGAAGTAGGTAGCTTAACCTTCGGGAGGGCGCTTACCACTTTGTGATTCATGACTGGGGTGAAGTCGTAACAAGGTAACCGTAGGGGAACCTGCGGTTGGATCACCTCCTTACCTAAAGATACGCATTGTGCAGTGTCCACACAGATTGTCTGATGAAATAGTAACGAGCAGAAATACCTTTATAGGCTTGTAGCTCAGGTGGTTAGAGCGCACCCCTGATAAGGGTGAGGTCGGTGGTTCAAGTCCACTCAGGCCTACCAAATTCTTTCTCATGCTGCGTTATGACTTCACTCGCATAGAAAACACTATGCTTCGCGAAGCCA
This sequence comes from Rouxiella sp. S1S-2, assembly GCF_009208105.1. Taxonomy (NCBI): domain Bacteria; kingdom Pseudomonadati; phylum Pseudomonadota; class Gammaproteobacteria; order Enterobacterales; family Yersiniaceae; genus Rouxiella; species Rouxiella sp. S1S-2. Next base: position 92,303 of record NZ_WFKL01000001.1, on the reverse strand, counting down.
CGCCTTGCCTGAGTAAGAATTGAAACTCTTTTTAGGGTGGGACATATAAAGGTATCTGTAAGTGACTGTATGGGGCTATAGCTCAGCTGGGAGAGCGCCTGCCTTGCACGCAGGAGGTCAGCGGTTCGATCCCGCTTAGCTCCACCATATCCATACGGGTCACATTAATACTTCAGAGTATATTGGAAACAGTATGCTGCGAAGTATTTTGCTCTTTAACAATCTGGAACAAGCTGAAAAATTGAAACGATACAGCTGAACATAACTCTCCGTAGAAGTACTGAGTTATGCGCACCTGTATTAGAGTCTCTCAAATAATCGCAGCACGAACGGCGTCGCAAGACACCTTCGGGTTGTGAGGTTAAGCGACTAAGCGTACACGGTGGATGCCTAGGCAGTCAGAGGCGATGAAGGGCGTGCTAATCTGCGAAAAGCGTCGGTAAGGTGATATGAACCGTTATACCCGACGATACCCGAATGGGGAAACCCAATGTGATACGTCACATTATCGCATGGTGAATACATAGCCATGCGAGGCGAACCGGGGGAACTGAAACATCTAAGTACCCCGAGGAAAAGAAATCAACCGAGATTCCCCCAGTAGCGGCGAGCGAACGGGGAACAGCCCAGAACCTGAATCAGTTTATGTGTTAGTGGAAGCGTCTGGAAGGTCGCACAGTATAGGGTGATAGTCCCGTACACAAAAATGCATAGGCTGTGAGTTCGATGAGTAGGGCGGGACACGTGACATCCTGTCTGAATATGGGGGGACCATCCTCCAAGGCTAAATACTCCTGACTGACCGATAGTGAACCAGTACCGTGAGGGAAAGGCGAAAAGAACCCCGGCGAGGGGAGTGAAATAGAACCTGAAACCGTGTACGTACAAGCAGTGGGAGCCTACTTTGTTGGGTGACTGCGTACCTTTTGTATAATGGGTCAGCGACTTATATTTTGTAGCAAGGTTAACCGTATAGGGGAGCCGTAGGGAAACCGAGTCTTAACTGGGCGTCAAGTTGCAAGGTATAGACCCGAAACCCGGTGATCTAGCCATGGGCAGGTTGAAGGTTGGGTAACACTAACTGGAGGACCGAACCGACTAATGTTGAAAAATTAGCGGATGACTTGTGGCTGGGGGTGAAAGGCCAATCAAACCGGGAGATAGCTGGTTCTCCCCGAAAGCTATTTAGGTAGCGCCTCGTGAACTCATCTTCGGGGGTAGAGCACTGTTTCGACTAGGGGTCCATCCCGGATTACCAACTCGATGCAAACTACGAATACCGAAGAATGTTATCACGGGAGACACACGGCGGGTGCTAACGTCCGTCGTGAAGAGGGAAACAACCCAGACCGCCAGCTAAGGTCCCAAAGTCATGGTTAAGTGGGAAACGATGTGGGAAGGCATAGACAGCCAGGATGTTGGCTTAGAAGCAGCCATCATTTAAAGAAAGCGTAATAGCTCACTGGTCGAGTCGGCCTGCGCGGAAGATGTAACGGGGCTAAACCATGCACCGAAGCTGCGGCAGCGACGCTTAGGCGTTGTTGGGTAGGGGAGCGTTCTGTAAGCCGTTGAAGGTGGTCTGTGAGGGCTGCTGGAGGTATCAGAAGTGCGAATGCTGACATAAGTAACGATAATGCGGGTGAAAAACCCGCACGCCGGAAGACCAAGGGTTCCTGTCCAACGTTAATCGGGGCAGGGTGAGTCGACCCCTAAGGCGAGGCCGAAAGGCGTAGTCGATGGGAAACAGGTTAATATTCCTGTACTTGGTGTTACTGCGAAGGGGGGACGGAGAGGGCTAGGCTAGCCGGGCGACGGTTGTCCCGGTTTAAGCGTGTAGGGGGTGTGACTTGGTAAATCCGGTTGCATATTAACCCTGAGGCGTGATGACGAGTCACTACGGTGATGAAGTAGTTGATGCCGCACTTCCAGGAAAAGCCTCTAAGCATCAGGTAACATTAAATCGTACCCCAAACCGACACAGGTGGTCAGGTAGAGAATACTCAGGCGCTTGAGAGAACTCGGGTGAAGGAACTAGGCAAAATGGTGCCGTAACTTCGGGAGAAGGCACGCTGTCGCTAGGTGGAGGAACTTGCTTCCCGAGCTGAAGACAGTCGAAGATACCAGCTGGCTGCAACTGTTTAATAAAAACACAGCACTGTGCAAACACGAAAGTGGACGTATACGGTGTGACGCCTGCCCGGTGCCGGAAGGTTAATTGATGGGGTTATCCGCAAGGAGAAGCTCTTGATCGAAGCCCCGGTAAACGGCGGCCGTAACTATAACGGTCCTAAGGTAGCGAAATTCCTTGTCGGGTAAGTTCCGACCTGCACGAATGGCGTAATGATGGCCAGGCTGTCTCCACCCGAGACTCAGTGAAATTGAACTCGCTGTGAAGATGCAGTGTACCCGCGGCAAGACGGAAAGACCCCGTGAACCTTTACTATAGCTTGACACTGAACATTGAGCCTTGATGTGTAGGATAGGTGGGAGGCTTTGAAGCGTGGACGCCAGTCTGCGTGGAGCCAACCTTGAAATACCACCCTTTAATGTTTGATGTTCTAACTCGGCCCCATAATCTGGGGTGAGGACAGTGTCTGGTGGGTAGTTTGACTGGGGCGGTCTCCTCCTAAAGAGTAACGGAGGAGCACGAAGGTTAGCTAATCACGGTCGGACATCGTGAGGTTAGTGCAATGGCATAAGCTAGCTTGACTGCGAGAGTGACGGCTCGAGCAGGTACGAAAGTAGGTCATAGTGATCCGGTGGTTCTGAATGGAAGGGCCATCGCTCAACGGATAAAAGGTACTCCGGGGATAACAGGCTGATACCGCCCAAGAGTTCATATCGACGGCGGTGTTTGGCACCTCGATGTCGGCTCATCACATCCTGGGGCTGAAGTAGGTCCCAAGGGTACGGCTGTTCGCCGTTTAAAGTGGTACGCGAGCTGGGTTTAGAACGTCGTGAGACAGTTCGGTCCCTATCTGCCGTGGGCGTTGGAAGATTGAGAGGGGCTGCTCCTAGTACGAGAGGACCGGAGTGGACGCATCACTGGTGTTCGGGTTGTCATGCCAATGGCATTGCCCGGTAGCTAAATGCGGAAAAGATAAGCGCTGAAAGCATCTAAGCGCGAAACTTGCCTCGAGATGAGTCTTCCCTGGGGCTTTAAGCCCCCTGAAGGGACGTTTAAGACTAAGACGTTGATAGGCTGGGTGTGTAAGTGCAGCGATGCATTGAGCTAACCAGTACTAATGACCCGTGAGGCTTAACCTTACAACACCGAAGGTGTTTTAGAGAGACACAAAGACTTAAGTTTCAATGAAATCAGCTTGTTCAAAGATTGGTTCTGATGGCTTACCCTGAATGATGGGGAAAGCGGTTAGAATAAAACGAATTTGCCTGGCGGCAGTAGCGCGGTGGTCCCACCTGACCCCATGCCGAACTCAGAAGTGAAACGCCGTAGCGCCGATGGTAGTGTGGGGTCTCCCCATGCGAGAGTAGGGAACTGCCAGGCATCAATTTAGTTCCTTTTTCCCCTGACAAGGAAAAACATAAGGAACAAACTGATCTCAGACCGATTGTCTGAGGTGAGTGAAAGAACCGGTGGAGCGGTAGTTCAGTTGGTTAGAATACCTGCCTGTCACGCAGGGGGTCGCGGGTTCGAGCCCCGTCCGTTCCGCCACTTATCAAAATTATGCCTGCTAAAATTTAGCAGGCATAATACTAAGTAGATTTAGGGGCGTAGCTCAGTTGGTAGAGCACCGGTCTCCAAAACCGGGTGTCGCGAGTTCGAATCTCTCCGCCCCTGCCATATTAAGGACCCTTCGCGAAAGCGAGGGGTTTTTTTTCGTTCAGAATAAGGCAAAGCCTCACTATTCCCGCTCTATAATTCCTTCGAAAGCCCAAAACATCCTCTTTAATGTTCAAAAAGAATACGAAAATTTTCCTGATTTACACCCTTTAAATCCTCTAAGAATAAATCCCTGACGCATATTTGTGGGTTTTACTGCCTAATTTTTGTGATTTTCTAGCTGAATACATGCACGAATTGATTGTTAATCATCTATGTGACCGCGCTCAACCTACCGTTTTTACAATACGCTAAAACTAAGTGTCGCCTGGTGAAGCTTTGTTCACCCGCGAAACTCGGTTTTAGCGCTTTTCTATGCCGCACCCTACATGACACAACAAAAAGTAGCTCAGACTACGCGTGAGGAAAGAACAATGTATAAACGTTTATTACTGGCAGCTGCGGTCGCAACGGCATTTTGTGGAGCGGCTCAGGCTGCACCTCTAGTCGTGGGATTTTCTCAAATCGGTTCTGAATCAGGCTGGCGTTCTGCAGAAACCAAAGTCTCCAAACTGGAAGCACAAAAACGCGGAATAACCCTGAAAATAGCCGATGCTCAACAAAAACAAGAGAATCAAATCAAGGCAATACGTTCGTTCATTGCGCAGGGCGTAGATGCCATCTTTATTGCCCCGGTGGTCGCTACTGGCTGGGCGCCGGTACTGACAGAAGCTAAAGAAGCCAAGATCCCGGTATTCCTGCTAGACCGTACAATCGAAGTCAGCGATCCATCGCTTTATACCGCCGCCGTGGCATCAGACAGCGTACACGAAGGCAAAGTAGCAGGGGATTGGCTGGTCAAGGAGGTGGCAGGCAAGCCCTGCAACGTCGTTGAACTCCAGGGAACTGTCGGTGCGAGCGTTGCGCTAAACCGTAAGCAAGGTTTTGCCGATGCTTTGAAAGCGGCACCTAATGTGAAAATTATTCGTTCTCAGTCCGGCGACTTTACCCGCAGCAAGGGCAAGGAAGTGATGGAAAGCTTCATCAAGGCTGAGCAAAACGGCAAAAATATTTGCGCGGTCTATGCGCATAACGATGATATGGCCATCGGTGCGATTCAGGCCATTAAAGAAGCAGGTTTGAAACCCGGCTCGCAAATTAAGGTCGTCTCGATTGACGGCGTGCCTGATATCTACAAAGCCATGCTCAGCGGTGAATCCAATGCCTCTGTTGAACTAACGCCAAATATGGCTGGCCCAGCGTTTGATGCGCTGATCAAGATGAAAAAAGACGGCACTCAACCTCCAAAGTTTATTCAGACTCAATCAACTCTGGTGCTGCCTGACATGGCGCAGAAAGAGTACGACATGAAAAAAGATATGGGCTACTAAACCTGCTTTCCGGCTCTGGTTGATGAGTGATATTAATTCAATATTGTTCATAACGCAGAGCCGGTTTCATTATCCCATTTTGCACATACAGCCGTTATCGTGCGCATGCTGTCGGGGTCGAGAATCTAATGGAGCATCTTCAATCATCAACCTTACTTGAGGTGCGCGGTTTATCCGTTGAGTTTCCTGGAGTAAAAGCGCTGGAAAAGGTGGATTTTACGCTTAATCGTGGCGAGATCGTGGCGCTATTGGGCGAGAACGGCGCAGGTAAATCCACGTTGATTAAAGCGCTTACCGGCGTCTATAAACGTTCGGCAGGCAGCGTTTATCTCAATGGTGAACCTATTGAGGCCATCAATACCGCTCACGCTCAGGCACTAGGCATTGGCACCGTTTATCAGGAAGTGAACCTGCTGCCGAATATTTCCGTAGCAGCTAATTTATTTATTGGCCGAGAGCCCACACGCTTCGGGCTGGTGAACCAGCGACAAATGGACCAGCAGGCAGAAACTCTGCTCGCCGGTTATGGGCTCCATCTTGACGTCGGCCAGCCTCTTGCCGCCTATTCCATCGCGATTCAGCAAATCGTGGCTATTGCCCGCGCTGTGGACCTTTCTGCGCAAGTCCTTATTCTGGATGAGCCTACCGCCAGCCTCGATGCAAAAGAGGTCAGTATGCTGCTCGATATCTTGATGCAGCTGAGAGATAAAGGGATGGGAATGGTGTTTGTCACCCATTTTCTCGATCAGGTCTACCGCATCAGCGATCGCATTACCGTATTACGTAACGGAAAACTGGTCGGCACCTCGCTTACCCAAGATCTGCCGCGCATCGAGCTTGTGCCAATGATGCTGGGACACAGTTTCGACGAGGCGTTGCTCAAGCGCGGTGAGCACCGTGCAGTAACCGGCGATCCGCTAGTTGAATTTAAAGACTACGGGCGACGCGGATTGGTCGAGAATTTTGACCTTAGCGTGCGGCGCGGTGAAATTGTCGGGCTTGCCGGTTTACTGGGGTCGGGGCGTACTGAAACCGCCCAGCTTATCTTTGGCATCAAAAGTCATGATACGGGGACCGCCAAAGTTAATGGTCAGGACGTGACGATTCGTACACCGCGCAAGGCGGCAAAACTGGGGTTTGGTTACTGCCCGGAGGATCGCAAAACCGACGGTATCATTGGTGCCGCGACGGTGCGTGAAAACATTATCTTGGCGCTGCAGGCCCAGCGTGGCTGGCTACGGCCGCTTTCGATGAAAGAACAAAATCAGATTGCCGACAAGTTTATCAAGCTGCTGGGGATCCGCACCCCCAGCGCCGAACAAGAAATACAGTACCTCTCGGGAGGTAATCAGCAAAAGGTACTGCTTTCGCGCTGGCTGGCGACCCATCCCCGTTTTCTTATTCTCGATGAGCCTACTCGCGGCATCGATGTCGGCGCTCATGCTGAAATTATCCGTCTGATTGAAAAACTCTGTGATGAAGGGCTGGCACTGCTGGTTATCTCCTCCGAACTTGAAGAGCTGGCGGGCTACGCTGACAGAATCGTGGTTCTGCGCGACCGACGGCATATTACTCAAATCGAGCAGGACCAAATTTCGGTTCCGGCCATCATGACTGCGATTGCGGTTCAATAAGGGGATATCCATGACGAACAGGAGTCTGCCGATGACAGGAAGGCCGCGCAAGGTCCGCTGGGTATTTCCTAAAGGGGCCACACAGGTCGGCGCGTTTTTGGCTATCTTGGTAATTGATAGCCTTGTCGCGCCCGGTTTTTTTAACATTCACCTGCAGGACGGCCGACTGTTTGGCAGTTTGGTCGATATTTTCAACCGCGGTGCGCCGGTGGCCATTCTTGCACTGGGTATGACGCTGGTTATCGCCACCGGAGGTATAGATCTCTCCGTCGGTGCTGTGATGGCTATCGCGGGTGCTACGGCGGCCACGATGACCGTCAATGGGTATCCTCTTACAACGGTAATATTGGCCGCCGTTGCGGTGGGTGCTGCCTGTGGCCTGTGGAACGGCTTTTTGGTCGCCGTGCTGCAAATACAGCCGATCGTTGCCACGCTGATGCTCATGGTTGCCGGACGCGGTATTGCGCAGTTGATCACCGAGGGACAAATCGTCACCTTCGAGCACAATGGACTCTCTCAGTTTGGCAGCGGATCGCTGCTGACATTGCCGATGCCGGTGATTATTGCCGCGGTGATGCTGTTGTTGCTGTGGTTGTTAACGCGTAAAACGGCGCTGGGGCTGTTTATCGAATCTGTGGGTATCAACGTTCGATCGTCTTACAACGCCGGCGTTAATGCGCGTTTGGTGCTGATTTCGGTTTATATTATCTGCGGAATCTGCGCCGCTGTAGCGGGTGTCATTGTAACGGCTGACATTCGCGGAGCCGACGCCAATAACGCCGGACTGTGGCTGGAGCTGGACGCCATTTTAGCCGTGGTTATCGGCGGCGGTTCACTGCTGGGTGGTCGTTTTAACCTACTCCTTTCGCTCATCGGCGCGCTTATTATTCAGGGCATGAATACCGGCATTCTTCTTTCGGGCTTCAAACCCGAGTTTAATCTGGTGCTCAAGGCGGTAGTGGTGTTAGCCGTGCTGGTCGTCCAGTCACCTCGCGTTTCTCTTCGCGGTCTGTTTCGGAGGAAAGAGTAATGCTCAAGCGCAATCTCCCCCTATTGATTACCATTTTGGTTTTTATCGCGGGCTACGGGTACTGCTTCTACCAGTTCCCCGGCTTTGCTTCCACACGCGTATTTTGCGACTTGCTAACGGATAACGCCTTCCTCGGTATTGTGGCCGTAGGCATGACTTTTGTTATTCTTTCCGGCGGCATAGACCTTTCGGTTGGGTCAGTGATCGCTTTTACCGGCGTTGCGCTGGCAAAACTTATTGGTGATTACGGCGTACCGCCATTCTACGCCTTTGCCATTGTGTTGATTATGGGCGCACTTTTTGGCGGTCTAATGGGTTGGATAATCGACACCCTCAAGCTGCCGGCTTTTATTATTACCCTAGCCGGAATGTTCTTTATTCGCGGCATGAGTTTTGTGCTCTCTGAAGAGTCTTTACCGATTAACCATCCGCTGTATGCCACGCTGGCTAACTATGCCTGGAAGGTGCCCGGAGGAGGGCGTCTTACCCTGCTGGCGCTGGTGATGCTTTGTGTGGTGGCGGTGGGGATTATTCTGGCTCACAGAACGCGGTTCGGTAACAACGTTTATGCCATAGGTGGCAATGCGCACTCAGCTGGGCTGATGGGTGTTCCGGTAAGGAAAACCACGATTTATATCTATATGCTTTCAAGTTCACTGGCCGTGCTGTCAGGCATTATTTTTTCACTTTACACCTCGGCCGGTTATGCCTTGGCGGCAAGCGGCGTCGAGCTTGATGCCATCGCCGCCGTAGTTATTGGCGGTACGCTGTTGAGCGGCGGCGTAGGTACGGTGCTGGGCAGTCTGTTTGGCGTGATGATCCAGGGATTGATTCAAACCTATATCACCTTTGATGGCACGCTAAGCTCGTGGTGGACAAAAATCGTGATGGGCGTGCTGCTGTTTATTTTCATCGCACTGCAGAAAGGCATGGGCTCCTATTGGCTAACTCGCCGAGCCCGTCACCCGCAGCTAAAAACGACCTGACTCATCAGCACAGTGCTAAATACCGGTGCTCATCGGTGTTTTCAGTAGCTGTCGGATCAGTACTTGCTGATCGCTGTTTTGCAGCCAAACGGCGTACAGCGGCCTGATAACCGGCGGAATGTCTTTATAAACCGACAGTTGCGGATAGTCTTTCTCCCAGTGGCTTGGGAGGAAGGCGCATCCGCCAGTGGTATCGAGCAGCTGGCGTGTTAGATGCGCGGAGGTGGTCGTTAGCACCGGTTCCTGATCGCTGGCCTGCATTCGACTTTCCTGCTGCGGAAAATCCGCGCCCCATTCCAGTCTGATGTACGCTCCCTGAGCCGTTTTATCTTGTTTATGCGAGCAAAAAAGACGTAACGAAAAATTACCCAGCAGTTGGCTGGATAGCTCATCCATCTTTGGCGGCTCGGTGGTGATGAGCAAATCGAGCTGTCTTTCATGCAGTTGTTTTACTAATGACTGGCGTAGTGCCACGCGTGCTTCCAGTCGCAATGATTCACGTTGCTCATACAAAGCCTGTAGCCACGGTGTTAAATATGCCTCCCAAAGCGAGGCCGTTGCGCCAATCGATAATTCTGTGTGCTGTAAAGAGCGTACAACCTCTTTTTTCGCTAATTGCCATGTTGACATCAGGTTTTCCGCGTAAGGCAGCAGGCGCTCTCCTGCGGGCGTCAGGCGGATGTTATTTCTATGACGTGTAAACAAATTTGCGCCAAGTTGGGTCTCCAATTGGCGTATTCGAAAGCTCACCGCTGACTGTGTCAAATACAGAGATTCAGCCGCCCGACCAAAGTGACGAGTTCTACTGACCTCCAAAAAGGTTTTCAGTAATTCCGTGTCCACTACCATCTCCAAAATTTTTTGTCGTTAAGATTTAAATGTTTTGTTTTACAGATTGTCAAGCCTATCTAATACTCCGCGCCATAACAGCACGACCATGAGAGAATTAGGAGCGTGTCAGATGGCGGAAAGTTTCACCACGACAAATCGTTTTTTTGACAATAAACATTACCCTCGCGGGTTCTCCCGGCATGGCGATTTCACCATTAAAGAAGCGCAATTGCTAGAACGTTATGGCTATGCTTTCAACGAGCTGGATCTGGGAAAACGCGAACCGGTAACCGAAGAAGAAAAGCTGTTTCTGGATGTTTGCCGCGGCACCCGCGAGCCAGCAACCGACGCTGAAAAAGTGTGGAATAAATATATTATTCGCACCCGTCGTCCAAAGAAATTCCATACGTTGTCAGGCGGCAAACCGCAGGCTGACACGGTGGAAGACTATACCGACAGCGACGATTAACAAAACGGGGCTTGTCCCCGTTTTTTTATGCCAAATTTTTATGCAACGTTAACAATAGCCGATCCATACAGCGATAGCTTAATGCTTCAGCGAGTTGCGCTTTTTGTATTGTTTCCTGCCGATTAAGATCGGCCAGCGTCCTGGCGACTTTCAATATCCTGTGCCACGCCCGTACTGATAACCCCAGCTTTTGTAACACACTTTCCAGAAACACGGCATCCTCCCGAGTTAATTTGCAAAATTGCTGTACCTCCGTGCTGCTCAAATGCGCGTTAAGCTTACCGGCTCGAGCCAGCTGACGCTCGCGGGCGGCGATCACGCGCGTTCTCACCTGCTGGCTGGTTTCCTGCGTTACGCGACTCGCCTGCTGGTGCTGTTGGCTAAGCAACCCGGGCGGTAATAGCGGCACCTCAAGGGAAAGATCGAACCGGTCAAGAAACGGGCCGGATAATCGGCTCAGGTAGCGCAGTATCTGCTGCGGCGGCGTTCGGTTGTGCTGGCCCTGATAGTGGCCGGTTGGACTGGGGTTCATCGCCGCTATAAGCTGCATACGTGCAGGGAAATCAACCTTGGCACGGGTTCGCGAGATGGTGATTTCACCCGACTCCATCGGCTGTCGCAGCGCGTCGAGCACTTTGCGCTCAAATTCGGGCAGCTCATCAAGAAACAGTACGCCGTTATGCGCCAAAGAAATTTCTCCGGGGCGCGGAATGGTGCCGCCGCCGACCAGCGCATTGAGAGAAATACTGTGATGGGGTGAGCGAAAGGGGCGCAGGCGCGTATTGGCCGAACAGCCTTCGTACTGCCCCTGGGGAGAATAAACCAGACTGGCAATGGCCGCGGTTTCCAGCGCCTCCTGCTGGGTAAGCGGGGGCAAAATTCCGCGCAACCTGCTGGCCAGCATGGTTTTACCCGTGCCCGGTGGCCCGAGTAACAAAAGATTGTGTCCTCCGGCGGCGGCAACTTCGAGCGCTCTTTTTGACTGCTCTTGGCCGATTATCTCGCTGAGGTCACCGACTTCTGGCTCGGGAGCTGATTCTGCATCGCGCTCTACGGCCAGCAAGCTGCCGGTTCCTTGTAAAAAGGCACACACTTGCAGCAGGTGATCGGTTACCCACACCTGATCTTCTTCAAGCAGTGCCATCTCCCGCTGGTTGTCGGCCGGTAAAATTAGCCTTCTCCCCTCTTTTTGTGCAGCAATAGCCGCCGGAATAGCACCATTAACGCCGCGTATCGCGCCTGACAGCCCTAACTCACCAATAAACTCGTATTTCCCCAACTGGTCGGTAGCAAGTTGCTCAGAGGCCGCCAGAATCGCAATTGCAATCGGCAGGTCATAACGGCCACCTTCTTTGGGCAAGTCAGCGGGGGCGAGATTTACCGTGATGCGTTTAGGGGGGAAGGTGAATCCACAGTTGATTAGCGCACTGCGAACGCGGTCTCGGGCCTCTTTAACCGCCGTCTCCGGCAAGCCGACCAGCGTGAGGGCGGGTAATCCGTTGCTGATATGAACCTCAATGGATACGCGGGGGGCGACCACGCCTAACGATGCCCGAGTATTCACAATCGACAGCGACATGCAGCCTCCCTGTGTGCATGAAAAACGCATTATGGTCGCGCAAACTCTGGCCGTGAATCGGCAAAGCGTTTTTCTCCAAGACCTGCCGCAGGTTTTCTTTGCAACACGCATCAACCTGCATACCTTTGCGAAGCTTCTCCAAATCCCCCGCAACACTCATTAACACTTAGCCTTTTTTCGATACAAATTAGCCCGCTAATAATCTTGCTGGCTATTTAAGCCGCGTGTATTAATTAAAGCAGTGTATTTAACAATAAATAAACAAATACATCTTACCTGAGCAGTCGTCACCCCCTACTATTCGAATAAGGTAACTCATCATGTTTGGTTGGACTTCCCGGCAACGTAATGTCGCCATTGCCAGTTTCCTTAGTTGGACTCTGGACGCCTTCGACTTCTTTCTGCTGGTTTTTTTGCTCAGTGATATCGCCACCTCGTATCACGTTGATATTAAAGACGTGACGTTGGCCATTTTACTTACGTTAGCGGTGCGACCGATTGGTGCGTTGCTGTTTGGCCGCGCGGCTGAAAAGTTCGGGCGCAAGCCGGTGCTGATGGTCAATATTCTGTTCTTCTCTTTCTTCGAACTCTGCACCGCTGCGGCGCCGTCGCTGACCGTTTTCCTGATCCTCAGGGTGATTTACGGCGTGGCAATGGGCGGCGTATGGGGCGTGGCATCATCGCTGGCGATGGAGACTATTCCAGACCGTTCACGCGGTCTGATGTCCGGTATTTTCCAGGCAGGTTACCCGTTTGGATATCTGCTGGCGGGCGTGGTTTATGGGTTGCTCTATAACGTAGTGGGCTGGCGCGGCATGTTTGTTATCGGCGCGGTGCCGATTTTCCTGCTGCCGTTTATCTATTTCAAAGTTCAGGAGTCACCGGTCTGGCTGGCGGCTCGCGAACGCCATGAAAGTACCGCGCTGCTTCCCGTGCTGAAAACGCACTGGAAACTGTGCGTGTATCTGGTGGTACTGATGGCGGCGTTTAACTTCTTCAGTCACGGGACTCAGGATCTTTATCCGACCTTCCTGAAAGTTCAGCACGGATTTGACGCCCATACCGTCAGTATTATCGCTATCTGCTACAACATCGCCTCGATCATTGGTGGTGTCACCTTCGGCATCTTGTCCGAGCGAATTGGCCGCAAGAAAGCCATTATTATCGCCGCGCTGCTGTCGCTGCCGGTTCTGCCGCTGTGGGCGTTTGCCGGTGGGTCATGGACTTTGGGACTCGGTGCTTTCCTGATGCAGTTTACGGTGCAGGGTGCATGGGGTGTGATACCGAGTTACCTTACCGAACTGGTGCCGGACAATACGCGGGCCGTTCTTCCTGGTTTCGTTTATCAGTTGGGTAACCTGATCGCTTCTGTTAACGCAACACTGCAAGTTTATATTGCCGAAAGTCATGGCCACAACTACGGATTAGCGATGGCGATGGTCGCCGGAACGGTGGCGATTGTGATTTCAGTGCTGGTGTTCTTCGGACGGGATACTCGGGGTAAGGTCATTACTGCCGCATCAAATGTTAAAGGCTAAGATCTCGACTCGAGAGCCTGAAAAACCTGAGTTTTTTGTGATTTTTTGTACAACGGCCTGAGTTAATAACGTAAGAAAAGTATTGTCTTTACTCATCTAACTGTGATAACTCTGTAGGCAATCGTTCGAAATAAGAAATTAAGAAACCTAAAAATGAAAGCCCTCGTCCTAGTACTAAGCCTAGTCGTTATTCGTGTGGTGGTGATTATTATCCCACCGTGCGGGGCTGCACTTGGACGAAGAAAGGCTTAATAAACAAGCCTGAACCTGAAAAGAACCCCCGCACCGAAAGGTACGGGGGTTTTTTTTTGGTCAGATTAATTTGTAGCGGAAAGAGGCGGGAGAAAATATGAACAACAGCATAATATTCTGCGCTAGTAGCCAAAAGGCAGGGGAATAAAGATGAATGGTGCACAGTGGGTAGTACAAGCTTTGCGTTCGCAAGGGGTCGAGATGGTCTTTGGTTATCCTGGCGGAGCAATTATGCCAGTATACGACGCACTCTATGACGGCGGCGTGGAACACCTACTGTGCCGACACGAGCAAGGCGCGGCAATGGCAGCAATCGGCTATGCCCGTTCAACCGGCAAAGTTGGCGTATGTATCGCCACCTCCGGTCCGGGAGCTACCAATCTGATAACCGGCCTTGCCGACGCGTTGATGGACTCCGTTCCGGTGGTTGCTATCACTGGTCAGGTAGGCTCCGCCTTCATTGGCACCGATGCCTTTCAGGAAATCGACGTATTGGGCCTGTCTCTGGCCTGCACCAAACACAGCTTTTTGGTTGAGTCGCTGGAGGCACTGCCGGAAATCATGGCGGAAGCCTTCGCCATAGCCAGCAGCGGCCGTCCAGGGCCGGTATTGGTTGATATCCCTAAAGACATCCAATTGGCGGTGGGCGATTTATTACCGCATCTGATGCCTGTTGAGCAAGAAATGCCGCAACCCCTTACCGAATTAGCACAGGCGTATGCCATGATCGCCGCCGCGCAGAAACCGATGCTTTACGTCGGCGGTGGCGTGGGTATTGCCGGAGCCGTTCCCGCCCTGCGCGCGTTTATTCGTGCTACGGGAATTCCCTGCGTTGCTACACTTAAAGGATTGGGCGCACCGGATGCCAACGACCCTTGTTACTTGGGCATGTTGGGCATGCACGGCACCAAGGCCGCCAATGTGGCGGTGCAGTCCTGTGACCTGCTGATCGCCGTCGGTGCACGTTTCGACGACCGCGTAACCGGCAAGCTGAACACCTTCGCGCCACATGCCCGCGTTATCCACATGGATATCGACCCGGCAGAATTAAACAAACTGCGTCAGGCGCACGTCGCACTGCAAGGCTCCTTATCCGCTATGCTGCCTGCGCTGGAACAACCATTATCAATCAATGCGTGGCGTGATGAAGTCATGACGTTGAAAGCAACCGGCGAGTGGCGCTATGACCACCCGGGTGAGGCTATTTTCGCCCCGCTGTTGCTCAAGCAAATTTCCGATCGCAAGGACGCCAATACCGTGGTGACAACCGACGTGGGCCAGCATCAAATGTGGACCGCGCAGCATATGACTTTCTCACGTCCCGAGAATTTCATCACCTCGAGTGGTCTGGGAACGATGGGCTTTGGCGTTCCTGCCGCCGTAGGTGCACAGGTTGCTCGCCCTGATGATATGGTTATCTGCGTTTCTGGTGATGGTTCATTCATGATGAATGTTCAGGAGCTGGGCACCATCAAGCGAAAACAGTTACCGCTGAAAATCCTGCTGCTGGATAACCAGCGGTTAGGGATGGTTCGACAGTGGCAGGAACTGTTTTTTGATGGACGCTACAGTGAAACCAACCTCTCAGATAACCCCGATTTTATAACGTTGGCCAGCGCATTCGATATCCCGGGCCAACGTATCAGCCGTAAAGACCAAGTCGACGCTGCTCTGGACGCTTTCTTCAATAGTAAAGGCCCTTATCTGCTTCAGGTATCCATCGACGAAAATCAAAATGTCTGGCCTTTGGTACCGCCGGGTGCAGGCAACGAAACCATGTTGGAGAAAATGTCATGATGCAGCATAACGTCTCAATTCAGGCCCGCTTCCGTCCGGAAATGTTGGAGCGCGTACTGCGCGTGGTTCGCCACCGCGGATTTCAGGTTTGCGCCATGAATATGTCCCCGATGGTCAATGAAGAAAATATTAATATTGAATTGACCGTTGCCAGCCTGCGGTCAGTCGATTTACTGTCAGTACAGTTAAGCAAATTAATGGATGTCGCCTGTGTCGAAGTCCAGCAACACACATCACAACTAACTAACCAACAAATACGCGCCAACGCGTAAGTAAGGAAAAGAAGAATGTCTACGAAGAAAGCTGATTTTATTTGGTTCAATGGCGAGATGGTTAAGTGGGAAGACGCAAAGGTAAGCGTGATGTCCCACGCACTGCACTACGGCACGTCAGTATTTGAAGGCGTCCGCTGCTACGACTCGCACAAAGGACCAGTGGTTTTCCGTCATCGTGAACATATGCAGCGTCTGCATGACTCTGCAAAAATCTATCGATTCCCTGTTAAGCAGTCCGTTGAAGAATTGATGGAAGCTTGCCGTGACGTGCTGCGCAAAAATAAACTGAAAAGCGCATATATTCGTCCGCTGGTCTTTGTTGGCGACGTAGGTTTGGGCGTTAACCCGCCGGACGGTTATGAAACTGATGTGATCATCGCGGCCTTCCCTTGGGGCGCTTACCTCGGTGCTGAAGCGTTGGAAAACGGTATCGATGCCATGGTTTCTTCATGGAATCGTGTTGCGGCAAACACCATTCCAACCGCCGCGAAAGCCGGGGGTAACTACCTTTCCTCCCTGCTGGTGGGCAGCGAAGCACGCCGCCACGGTTACCAGGAAGGTATCGCACTGGACGTGAATGGCTACGTTTCTGAAGGCGCGGGCGAAAATCTGTTCGAAGTGAAAGAGGGCATTCTGTTTACTCCGCCGTTCACTTCATCTGCACTGCCGGGCATCACCCGTGACGCTATCATTAAATTAGCAAAAGATCTGGGTATCGAAGTGCGTGAGCAGGTGCTGTCTCGCGAGTCTCTGTATCTGGCCGATGAAGTGTTTATGTCTGGCACCGCGGCAGAAATTACGCCGGTTCGCAGCGTAGACGGTATTCAGGTTGGCGAAGGCAAACGAGGTCCGATTACTCAGAAAATACAGAGCGCATTCTTCGGCCTGTTCACCGGTGAAACCGAAGACAAATATGGTTGGTTAGACCAGGTCAATCCAGAATAACGTAGAACTATATTCGGCGGACGGCGGTTGCGCCGTCCGCATAAAAGCATTTATTGGAGTGAATAGAGCATGCCAAAGTTACGTTCCGCTACCACGACTCAAGGCCGCAACATGGCCGGCGCCCGCGCATTATGGCGCGCCACCGGAATGACTGACGACGATTTTAATAAACCGATTATCGCCGTCGTTAACTCCTTTACCCAGTTCGTACCGGGTCACGTTCACCTGCGTGACATGGGCAAGCTGGTCGCAGAACAGATAGAAGCCTGCGGCGGTGTGGCAAAAGAGTTCAACACCATTGCCGTGGACGACGGTATTGCCATGGGCCACGGCGGCATGCTGTATTCACTGCCTTCGCGCGAGCTGATTGCCGACTCAGTGGAGTATATGGTCAACGCGCACTGCGCCGACGCCATGGTATGTATCTCCAACTGTGACAAAATCACCCCGGGAATGCTGATGGCCGCTCTGCGCCTTAACATTCCGGTTATCTTCGTTTCCGGTGGTCCAATGGAAGCGGGTAAAACCAAGCTGTCTGACAAAATCATCAAACTCGACTTGGTTGACGCGATGATTCAGGGTGCCAACCCGAAAGTCAGCGACGCCGACAGCGAGCAAATCGAGCGTTCTGCGTGTCCGACCTGTGGTTCATGCTCCGGTATGTTCACTGCCAACTCGATGAACTGTCTGACCGAAGTGCTGGGCCTGTCCCAGCCTGGCAATGGCTCACTGCTGGCGACCCACGCCGACCGTAAAGAGCTGTTCCTGTCTGCCGGTACGCGCATCGTAAGCCTGGCCAAGCGTTACTACGAAAAAGATGACGAAAGCGTATTGCCGCGCAGCATTGCCAGCAAAGCCGCGTTCGAAAACGCCATGACGCTGGACATCGCGATGGGTGGCTCAACCAACACCATTCTGCACCTGCTGGCTGCCGCGCAGGAAGGCGAAATCGATTTCAACATGACCGACATCGATGCGCTGTCCCGCAAGGTCCCACACCTGTGTAAAGTTGCGCCAAGTACGCCGAAGTATCATATGGAAGACGTTCACCGCGCCGGTGGCGTCTGGGGTATTCTGGGCGAGCTCGACCGCGCGGGTTTGATGAATCGTAATGTGAGCAACGTGCTGGAGATGAACTTCCCCGAGACGCTGCAAAAATACGACATCATGCTGACCGAAGACGAAGCGATTAAAAAAATGTTCCGCGCAGGCCCGGCCGGTATCCGTACCACCAAGGCGTTCTCGCAGGACTGCCGCTGGGACACGCTGGACGATGACCGTGCAGAAGGCTGTATTCGTTCTCTCGACCACGCATTCAGCAAAGAAGGCGGCCTGGCCGTGCTTTACGGCAACATGGCGATTGACGGCAGTATCGTTAAAACCGCAGGCGTTGATAAAGACAACCTGACCTTCCGTGGCCCGGCCAAAGTGTACGAAAGCCAGGATGCGGCGGTAGAAGCGATTCTCGGCGGCAAAGTGGTTGCGGGTGACGTGGTCGTTATTCGTTACGAAGGACCCAAAGGCGGACCGGGCATGCAGGAAATGCTCTATCCGACCACCTACCTGAAATCGATGGGGCTGGGTAAAGCCTGTGCGCTTATCACCGACGGTCGTTTCTCCGGCGGTACTTCAGGCTTGTCTATCGGCCACGTTTCTCCTGAAGCGGGCAGCGGCGGCCTGATTGCGCTTATCGAAGACGGCGATATCATCGACATCGACATTCCTAATCGCGGCATGGTGCTTGACGTGTCAGACAGCGAACTGGCTGCACGTCGCGAAATTGAACTGGCCCGTGGCGATAAAGCCTGGACGCCTAAAAATCGCGTTCGTGAAGTTTCCTATGCCCTGCGTGCCTATGCGTTGCTGGCGACCAGCGCCGACAAAGGCGCAATTCGCGACAAGAGTAAGCTGGGAGGCTAACTGTCATGGCGGTATCACAACCTTTGCCCGATCAACCCAGCGGAGCAGAATATCTGCGTGCCGTGTTGCGGGCGCCGGTTTATGAGGTGGCGCAAGTTACCCCATTGCAGGTGATGGAAAAAATCTCGACCCGCCTGAATAACGTTATTTTGGTCAAGCGCGAAGACCGTCAGGCGGTGCACAGTTTTAAACTGCGCGGCGCCTACGCGATGATTGCCGGATTGACCGAAGAGCAGGGCGCACGCGGCGTGGTCACGGCTTCGGCCGGTAACCACGCGCAGGGCGTTGCCCTGTCGGCAACTCGAA
This sequence comes from Rouxiella sp. S1S-2, assembly GCF_009208105.1. Lineage (NCBI taxonomy): Bacteria > Pseudomonadati > Pseudomonadota > Gammaproteobacteria > Enterobacterales > Yersiniaceae > Rouxiella > Rouxiella sp. S1S-2. The sequence goes on along the minus strand of NZ_WFKL01000001.1, from coordinate 73,566 downwards.
AAGGGATAAAAGCGCTGATTGTGATGCCGGTCGCGACGGCCGATATCAAAGTGGATGCCGTGCGTAATTTCGGCGGGGAAGTTCTGCTGCACGGCGCCAATTTTGATGAAGCTAAAGGCAAGGCGATTGAGCTTTCACAGTCACAGGGCATGACCTTTGTGCCACCTTTTGACCATCCGGCGGTGATCGCCGGACAAGGAACGCTGGCGATGGAACTGCTGCAGCAGGACGCGCACCTCGACCGAGTCTTTGTTCCGGTCGGCGGCGGCGGTCTAGCAGCGGGCGTTGCGGTGTTAATCAAACAGCTGATGCCGCAAATTAAAGTCATTGGCGTTGAAGCCGAAGACTCAGCCTGCCTGCGCGCGGCGCTGGACGCCGGTGAACCGGTTGATCTGGCGCGCGTGGGGTTGTTTGCCGAGGGCGTAGCGGTTAAACGCATCGGCAATGAAACCTTCCGCCTGTGTCGTGAATATCTCGACGACGTGATAACCGTAGACAGTGACGCCATCTGTGCGGCAGTGAAAGACCTGTTTGAAGACGTGCGTGCCATCGCCGAGCCTTCGGGCGCGCTGGCGCTGGCGGGTCTGAAGAAATATGTGCAAGAGCATAATATTCAGGGCGAGCGCCTGGCGCACGTGCTGTCGGGAGCCAACGTTAATTTCCATGGTTTGCGTTATGTATCAGAACGCTGCGAGATTGGCGAACAGCGTGAAGCCCTGCTGGCCGTAACGATCCCCGAGCGTAAGGGCAGCTTCCTGAACTTCTGTCAGCTGCTGGGCGGTCGTTCAGTCACGGAATTCAACTACCGCTATGCCGATGCCGATAATGCCTGCATTTTTGTTGGCGTTCGTTTGACGCGTGGCAACGCCGAGCGTAAAGAGATTATCGATCTGCTGAACGAAGGCGGTTATCAGGTGGTGGATTTGTCCGATGACGAGATGGCGAAACTGCACGTGCGCTACATGGTCGGCGGTCGTCCGAGCAAGCCGCTGCGCGAGCGTCTTTACAGCTTCGAATTCCCGGAGTCTCCGGGGGCACTGCTAAAATTCCTGCATACCTTGGGCACGCACTGGAATATTTCGCTGTTCCACTATCGCAGTCACGGCACCGACTTTGGCCGCGTGCTGGCTGCGTTTGAGCTGACCGAACAAGAGCCTGAGTTTGAAAAGAACCTCTCTGCATTGGGTTACGATTGCCATAATGAATCGGATAATCCGGCGTTCAGATTCTTTTTGCAGGGCTAGGTTTTACTAAAAAGTTTTATTTAAAAACAGGGACGGCGTATGAGCTCCACGTTCAGCGGTTTCAGTCAGCCAGGGCTGAATTTTCTTCAGCAGGTACGAATTGAAAACGACAAAGAGTGGTTTGAAGAAAATCGGCACGTGTACGATCGGGAAATTCTTACGCCGTTTCGCGCGCTGGTGGAAGCGCTGAGCGCCAGCATGCTGCTCATCGATCCCCAGTTCGAAATCCGTCCTGCTATCGGTAAAACGCTGTCGCGCATTCATCGCGACACGCGTTTTTCCCATGATAAATCGCGTTATCGCAGCCGCATGTGGCTGACCTTTAAACGCCCGAGCAAGGACTGGAAAGATGCACCGGTCTACTTCTTCGAGCTTGGCCCCGACATGCTGCGCTACGGCCTGGGTTATTACAGCGCCAATAAACAAACCATGGACCTGTTCCGCCATACGCTTTCTCGCCAACCCGAGCAGTTTCTTGAGGTGGCAGAGTGCTGTCGTTCACCTTTTGAGCTGGTGGGTGAGAGTTACAAACGTCTTTTGGTAAAAGAGCAGGACCCCGAGATTGCCACCTGGTACAACCGAAAGTCGTTTGCGGTGATGGCCACGGATAATCAGGTCGAGAAGCTTTTCAGTCCCGCACTGGTTGACGAGCTGGTCATCGGTTTTCAACAGCTTGAACCTTTGTACCACTGGCTAATGCGGGTTGAAACCATGAAACAGGTCGATCCTGCCGATCTTTAATCGCAGAACCGATCTTTTCATTCGGCGGTTTGACGCTTTACAACAGCAGTTGCCAGAACGCCTCAATCAGCGGTTCGTCGAGGCGTTTACGCTGCACGCACACGCCTAACGGCAGCGGAGCACCCGGCGCAACGTTGTCCAGAACAGAAATACGGTTGCGGATAGGCTCGGGGCTATTGTCGAGCACTACGCCCGGAATAAGCGCCACGCCGCAGCCTAACGCGACCATCGAGACAATGGCTTCATGGCCGGATACCGTGGCGTAAATCAGCGGGTTAGCCAGTTTTTGGTGGCGGAACCAGCTGTCGATGCGCTTACGTGCCGGCCCGTGTTCAGGGATGATAAACGGAATTTGCGACCAGTCCGGCGTCGGCACCAAAACCTGCGTACGCACCGCACAGGGTAGGGAAGGCACAATCAACGCCATGGTTATTTCACCAATCGGCGTGAAGTCTATACTTGTTGGCAGCAGTTCGGGATGTCCTGCAATGCCAAGGTCGGCTTCAGTGGACTGCACTTTTTGCACCGCGTCGGCGGCATCGCCGGTGGTCAATTTAATTTCTACCAACGGATGCTGCGCGCGAAAGCGGTCCAGTATTGGCGGTAAATGGCTGTAGGCGGCGGTCACCGAGCAAAACAGACGCAGCTCGCCGGAAAGCGTTGGGCCGTTTTGCCCCATGGCGTGACGCAGCTGCTGATACTGCAACAGCGTCTGCTGGGCGAAGGTTTTAAGCTGTTCGCCCGCTTGGGTTAACTGCACGGTGCGGTTATCGCGCTGAAAAAGCGTCTGCCCCAGCTCCTCTTCGAGCCGCTGTATTTGGCGCGAGAGCGTAGACGGGCTGACGTGCATAGCCTTGGCCGAACGCCCGAAATGCCGGCTTTCAGCCAAATTCAGAAACAGTTTCAGATCGCGTAAGTCCATAAAATTTCCCGACTGTGTCATGCGTGTAGTGTGGATTTATTCGTGTTGCAGAAACTGCAATATCATCTTCTTAATATATCAATTTAAGCAATGCTCTGCATGACATATAGTGATTTTACAGCAACCCGTCATGCTTCAAGTTGCAGATGCGTTGGCTACACTCGTTCACCCCAGTCACTTAACTAAGTAAGCGCCCGGGGACACACGAACTTGGCGCCTTCCTGCAACTCGAATCATTTAGGGCTCAACAATTTCGTACCCAACAACCGCAACGGAGTTTTACCATGGCTAACTATTTCAACACATTGAACCTGCGTCAGCAGCTGGCGCAATTGGGCAAGTGCCGCTTTATGGCTCGCGATGAATTCGCTGATGAAGCCAGCTTCCTAAAGGGTAAAAAAGTGGTGATCGTTGGCTGTGGCGCGCAGGGCCTCAACCAAGGTCTGAACATGCGTGACTCTGGTCTGGACGTTTCCTACACCCTGCGTGCAGAAGCCATCGCCGAGAAGCGTGCTTCATGGCGTAAAGCGACCGAAAACGGTTTCAAAGTGGGCACTTACGAAGAACTGATCCCACAGGCTGATCTGGTGGTTAACCTGACGCCAGACAAGCAGCACAGCGCGGTGGTAAAAGCGGTTCAGCCACTGATGAAAGACGGCGCAACCCTGGGCTACTCTCACGGTTTCAACATCGTTGAAGTGGGCGAGCAAATCCGTAAAGACATCACCGTGGTGATGGTTGCACCAAAATGTCCGGGTACTGAAGTTCGTGAAGAGTACAAACGCGGTTTCGGCGTGCCTACGCTTATCGCTGTTCACCCAGAAAACGACCCTAAAGGCGAAGGCATGGCGATTGCCAAGGCTTGGGCTGCAGCCACTGGCGGTCACCGTGCGGGCGTTTTGGAATCTTCTTTCGTTGCTGAAGTTAAATCTGACCTGATGGGCGAGCAGACTATCCTGTGCGGCATGCTGCAAGCGGGTTCACTGCTGTGCTTCGACAAACTGGTTTCTGAAGGTGTTGATCCGGCTTACGCCGAGAAACTGCAGCAATTCGGCTGGGAAACTATTACCGAAGCGCTGAAGCAGGGCGGTATCACCCTGATGATGGATCGCCTGTCTAATCCTGCAAAACTGCGTGCTTTCGCGCTGTCAGAGCAGTTGAAAGGCATTATGGCTCCGCTGTTCCAAAAGCACATGGATGACATCATCTCTGGCGAATTCTCCAGCGGTATGATGGCTGACTGGGCAGCAGACGACGTTAAACTGCTGACTTGGCGTGAAGAGACCGGCGCAACCGCATTCGAAAACGCACCGCAGTTTGAAGGAAAAATCTCTGAGCAAGAGTACTTCGACCACGGCGTACTGATGATTGCAATGGTTAAAGCGGGCGTTGAGCTGGCGTTTGAAACCATGGTTTCTTCCGGCATCATCGAAGAGTCTGCTTACTACGAATCACTGCACGAGCTGCCGCTGATTGCCAACACCATTGCCCGTAAGCGTTTGTACGAAATGAACGTGGTTATCTCTGATACTGCAGAATACGGTAATTACCTGTTCGCTAACGCCGCTGTTCCGTTGCTGAAAGAGTTTATGACTACTCTGCAAGCGGGCGACCTGGGCAAATCTGTTGCGGCCGCCGAAGTTGACAACGCACAGCTGCGCGACGTGAACGAAGCAATCCGTGCCCACGCTATCGAAGCGGTAGGCCACAAACTGCGCGGCTACATGACTGACATGAAACGCATCGCGGTTGCCAGCTAATAAATAAAGCACGGCCTGTTTTACCCTACACATTGAAAAGCACCGCCTTGGCGGTGCTTTTCTTTTACAGTGCTGACAGCCGGCAGAGCACACTTAGTTGCGGTACAGCACCTTGATCAGGTGGTAACCAAACTGGGTCTTAACCGGGCCGAGCGGCTTAAGCAGTTCACCGCTGAAGACCACTTTATCAAACGCAGGAACCATGTCGCCTTTACGGAATTCACCCAGTGAACCGCCGTCGCGTTTGGACGGGCAGGTAGAATGCTTGCGCGCCAGCTCCTGGAAATCAGCGCCTTGTTCCAGCTGAGCCAGCAGCTCGTTAGCTTTCTTTTCGTCATCCACCAGGATGTGTAATGCAGAAGCGGTGTTCGCCATAATCGTGACCTTTTAGATAAATTAATCAAAAACTGCTGAGGGGCGTAATGTAACATCTGCAACGCCGGATGTGGAATGCGCGATGTCACCCAACCTTCAAACCTGACACTTTTGACTGTCATTTCCGGCGGAAGTTTCTGCTACAATCCTCCTCCTGCATCAACCAAGTGAGCAAAATTAACCCAATGCGATTAAATCCCAGCCAACAACACGCCGTCGAATTTGTTACCGGACCCTGCCTGGTCCTGGCCGGTGCGGGCTCGGGTAAAACACGGGTTATTACCAATAAAATTGCTCACTTGATTCGCGAGTGCGGCTATCAGGCGAAGCATATTGCCGCCGTGACCTTTACCAACAAGGCCGCGCGCGAAATGAAAGAGCGCGTGTCACAAACGTTGGGACGCAAAGAGTCGCGCGGGCTGCTGATTTCAACCTTCCACACGCTGGGTCTGGAAATTATCAAGCGCGAGTTCGCGGCGCTGGGGATGAAATCCAACTTTTCACTGTTTGACGATCAGGACCAGTTAGCATTGCTCAAAGAGCTGAGTGAAAAGTGGCTTGAAAACGACAAGACACTGTTGCAGCAGTTGATCTCGACGATCTCGAACTGGAAAAACGATCTGATTGACCCCTCGGGTGCTGCCAAGCGGGCACGAACGGAGCGCGACAAGCTGTTTGCCCACTGTTATGCCCTGTATCACGACCACATGCGTGCCTGTAATATTCTCGATTTCGACGACCTGATCCTGCTGCCGACGCTGCTGCTGCAGCGCAATGAAGAGGTGCGTGAGCGCTGGCAAAACAAGCTGCGCTATCTGCTGGTGGACGAATATCAGGATACCAACACCAGCCAGTATATGATGGTGAAACTGCTGGTCGGCAACCGTGCACGTTTTACGGTGGTAGGCGACGACGACCAGTCGATTTACTCCTGGCGCGGTGCGCGTCCGCAAAATCTGGTGCTGTTGAAAGAAGACTTTCCGGCATTACAGGTTATCAAGCTTGAGCAAAACTACCGGTCTTCACAGCGCATCCTTAAAGCCGCCAATATTCTGATCGCCAACAATCCGCACGTTTTCGAGAAACGACTGTTCTCGGAGCTGGCTTATGGTCAGGATTTAAAGGTGATCACCGCCAATAATGAAGACCATGAAGCCGAGCGCGTGGTCGGTGAGCTGATTGCTCATCGTTTTATGAATAAAACCAACCACGGGGATTACGCCATTCTTTATCGCGGCAACCATCAGTCGCGGTTGTTTGAAAAAATGCTGATGCAGAACCGCATTCCTTACCGCATATCGGGTGGCACGTCGTTCTTCTCACGCCCCGAAATCAAAGATTTACTGGCCTATCTGCGAGTGTTGACCAATCCCGATGACGACAGCGCGTTTTTACGCATCGTGAATACGCCACGGCGTGAGATTGGCGCAGCCACGCTGCAAAAACTGGGCGAATGGGCTAATCAGCGCAATAAAGGACTGTTCAAGGCCAGCTCCGATTTTGGGCTGAGTCAAACCTTGACCGGACGTGGTCTTGAGTCTTTGCAGCGCTTTACTCACTGGATGGGCTCGATTGCCGAGCTGGCAGAACGCGAGCCGATCGCCGCCGTACGTGACCTGATCCACGGGATGGATTATGAAAGCTGGCTGTTTGAGACCTCGCCAAGTCCAAAGGCCGCCGAGATGCGCATGAAAAACGTCAACCAACTGTTTAGCTGGATGACGGAAATGCTTGAGGGAACCGACCTCGACGAACCTATGTCGTTAACGCAGGTGGTTACCCGCTTTACGCTGCGCGACATGATGGAGCGCGGTGAAAACGAAGAAGAGCTGGATCAGGTTCAGTTGATGACGCTGCACGCCTCCAAAGGGCTGGAGTTTCCCTATGTCTTCCTGGTTGGCATGGAAGAGGGCCTGCTGCCGCACCAAAGCAGTATCGATGAAGACAACGTTGATGAAGAGCGTCGTCTGGCCTATGTGGGCATCACACGTGCGCAGAGAGAGCTTTTCTTTACCCTGTGTCGCGAGCGCAGGCAGTACGGTGAACTGATCCGCCCTGAGCCAAGCCGGTTCTTGCTGGAGCTGCCACAGGATGATTTGGCATGGGAGAGTGAGCGCAAGGTGGTGTCGCCACAAGAGCGAATGGTGAAAGGGCAAAGCCATCTGGAGAAGATCCGCGCGCAGCTGGCCGAGGCCAAGAAAAAGGGAGCCTGAGGCTCCCTGATGTATTGCTTTACTTGACACGAACGTCGGCTATTTGCTGGCTTCTTCAACGTAAAGTGGCCAATGGACATAACTTTGCCAATGGCTTTCCTGCTCCAACTCCTCAGCGCGCAGCGGATGCTGTTCGAGCCATCCATTCGGCACTAAGACGTTGAGTTCATCATCATTGGCCCGCAGGCGAACCGCAGGCAGTGTGTCGTCACGGCGACGGCTGGCGAAAATGATCGCCAGCCGCATGATGCGGCATAAACGTTCCGCCTGACGTGGCGGCAGGGCATTTTGCTGATTGAGCAGCGCCAAATCCAGGTTGTTACTCTGGTTTTGCAGCAGCGTGGCCAACAGTTTTTTCTGTGCCGGCGTGAAACCCGGTAAATCAAGATGACGAATCAGATAGGCCGCATGGTTCTGCGCCTGTTTAAAATCGACACTCAACCCAATTTCGTGGATAAGACAGGCGCTGGTCAGCAATTCGCGTGCGCGTGCATCCAGCTGCCAGACGTTGGAAACTTGAATCGAAAAGTTTTCGGCAAGCGTTGCTACGCGTTTTGCCTGCTCCACGTCGAGCAGATAACGACGTTGCAGGTTGTGAAGCGTGCGTTGACGAATGTCCTGTTCGACCGGCAGATGCAGCATGCCATAGACCAGGCCCTCTCGCAGTGCGCCGCCTGCCAGCATCATCGACTCGATATGCAGCGTTTTAAAGATGGCGATAAGAATCGACAAACCGCTCGGGAACACCAGCGCACGTTCCAGCGTCAGGCCTTCAATTTCAAGCTCTTCAAGCTTGCCGCACTGAATAGCACGCTGCTTGAGCTGTTGCAGCTTCGCCAGCGTGATACGCTCGTCCATGCCCTGCGCCACCATGATTTCCTGCAGCGCCTGAACGGTGCCCGAAGCACCTACGCAAATTTGCCAGCCATTTGCCAGCAACTCGGGTGCTATAGGGGTTATCATTTCAACGGCAGCCTGCTCGGCCTGTTCGAAATTCTCTTTCGCCAGACTTCGGTCGGCGAAATAACGCTCAAGCCAGGTCACGCAGCCCATTGACAGGCTAAACAGTGTATTGGCCTGCGCACCTGAGCCGGTTACCAGTTCGGTGCTGCCACCGCCGATATCCACGACCAGTCGCTGATCGGGTCCGCCGGTAGTGTGAGCAACGCCGTGGTAAATCAGCCGCGCTTCTTCTTCGCCGGTGATGACCTGTATACGACAACCGAGAATGGTTTCGGCCACCTGTAGAAACTCGTCGGCATTCTTGGCCAGGCGCAGTGTCGCCGTAGCAACCACGCGTATTTGCTCGCGGGGAATATCCTGCAGACGTTCAGAAAATAATTTCAGGCATTGCCACCCTCTCTGCATAGCTTCAGCCGAGAGATGGTTATTTTTATCAAGACCGGCAGCCAAACGCACTTTGCGCTTAATTTTCGCCAGCGTTTGAATACTGCCTGCCACCTCACGGACCACCAACATATGGAAGCTGTTGGAACCCAGATCGATCGCTGCATAAAGTGAGGTGGAGCTCAGCATAATTTTAGCCCGAACGTTTGCGGTTGTTACGTGGTGCACTACCACCGCGTCGTGATGATGATGATGAATTACGGCGTGGGCCGTTACCGTTGCGGGTACGTGCAAGGCGTTTCGGCGCAGGCAATTCAGTCAGTAATGCATCGCTATTGTATTTGCTGACGGGAATACTGTGACCGGTGTAGGTTTCGATGGCCGGCAGATTCAGGGCATATTCTTCACAGGCCAGGCTGATTGAGTGACCGCTAAGGCCAGCACGACCGGTACGACCAATGCGGTGAACATAGTCTTCGCAGTCGTCAGGCAGGTCATAGTTAAAGACGTGCGTTACGGCTGGAATATGCAAACCACGTGCGGCTACGTCGGTGGCGACCAGAATATCGATATCACCCTTGGTGAAATCTTCGAGTACGCGCAGGCGTTTTTTCTGTGCGACATCGCCGGTCAGCAGGCCAACGCGGTGTCCGTCAGCGGCCAAATGGCCCCAGACATCTTCACAGCGGTGTTTAGTATTGGCGAAAATAATACAACGGTCAGGCCACTCTTCTTCTATAAGCGTTTGCAACAAACGCATTTTCTCTTCGTTAGAAGGATAGAAAAGTTCTTCCTGAATACGGTGACCCGTTTTTTGTTCCGGTTCGATTTCAATCGACTCGGCGTTGTTCATGTTTTCAAACGCCAGCTCTTTAACGCGGTATGAAAGCGTCGCGGAGAACAGCATGTTCAGGCGTTGAGTCGCAGGAGGCATGCGACGGAACAGCCAGCGAATGTCTTTGATAAAGCCCAGATCGAACATGCGGTCGGCTTCATCCAGCACCACGACCTGGATTGCACCCAGATTAACATGGTTCTGTTTTACGTAATCGATTAACCGGCCAGTCGTGCCGATCAGGATATCAACGCCACTTTCCAGCACTTTAAGCTGTTTGTCGTAGCCGTCGCCACCGTAGGCCAGACCGAGTTTCAGTCCGGTTGATTCAGATAACGCTTCGGCATCTGAATGAATTTGTACTGCCAATTCCCGCGTCGGTGCCATAATTAAAGCACGCGGCTGATTGGTCTGACGACCCTCAGCAGCAGGGTTAGAAAGCAGATAATGGAAAGTAGACGCTAAAAAAGCCAGCGTCTTGCCGGTTCCGGTTTGCGCCTGACCTGCAACATCACGTCCTGAGAGCGTGATAGGCAATGCAAGTGCCTGGATAGGCGTGCAGTAATGAAACCCTTTCTTTTCAAGGGCTTCGACTGCCAGCGGGTGCAGGGCGAAGTCGGAAAACTTCTGTTCAGTTAAGTGTGTTTTGCTCATAGTGTGGTAGAATATCAGCTAACTATTGCTTTACGAAAGCATATCCGTTGAAATAAACATAGTGAAATACAGTCAACCTACTGTTGGTTAATGCTACATCAACAAGGTAAAGATAATCCTTTGGAGTTGAACATGAGCGATAAAATTATTCACCTTTCTGATGACAGTTTCGACAAAGACGTACTGAAAGCCGAGGGATTGGTGCTGGTCGATTTTTGGGCAGAATGGTGTGGTCCTTGCAAGATGATTGCTCCGATCCTCGATGAAATTGCCACCGAGTTCGAAGGCAAACTGACTGTTGCCAAGCTGAACATCGATGAAAACCCGGGCACCGCGCCAAAATACGGCATTCGCGGCATCCCAACTTTACTGCTTTTCAAAGGCGGCGAAGTGGCGGCAACGAAAGTCGGCGCACTGTCTAAAGGTCAGTTGAAAGAATTCCTGAACGCAAATCTGTAATAGATTTGAAAGACCTAAATCAGGCGTTTGGCGGGGAGCGTGTGTTTTTCACACTGACCGCTAGACGCCTGCAAAGAAGCGTGCTAAGTTTACGCTTACTGCATATTTAAGCTTACCTGTAGTTTGATTCTAGCGTTTTACTCTGTGTCGAAAACATCTGCCTATTAAAGTTGCTTTGATAAAAACTGCCTGCGTAGAAAACGACTTGTTGAAAAACAGGTGTAATGGCGATGTGCTTTGACAATCTAACGGTTTTAAAAATCGGCTTTGAGATACCTTCAATTTAAGTCTGCCCTCTTTCAAGAAATAGTTCGCGAGCCTTGCCCACGATCTGTCATCAGAAGCTGCAAATTGAGAGTCTCTACCCTAAAGTAATTTAAGCTGGCATGGATGTCCTTGCCATCCCCATTCACGACAGATTTTCGAGATACACCCCGAGTTTAAGAACCCACCATTATGAATCTTACCGAATTAAAGAATACGCCGGTTTCTGACCTGATTACACTCGGCGAAAATATGGGACTGGAAAACCAGGCCCGCATGCGTAAGCAAGACATCATTTTTTCAATACTGAAGCAGCACGCCAAGAGCGGAGAAGATATCTTCGGTGACGGTGTTCTGGAGATACTGCAGGACGGATTTGGTTTCCTCCGTTCTGGAGACAGCTCCTACCTCGCCGGTCCTGATGATATTTACGTTTCTCCCAGCCAAATTCGCCGCTTCAATCTTCGTACCGGTGACACCATTTCCGGTAAAATACGTCCGCCGAAAGAAGGCGAGCGCTATTTTGCCCTGTTGAAAGTTAATGAAGTTAACTACGACAAACCCGAAAACGCCCGTAACAAAATCTTGTTCGAGAACTTGACCCCACTGCACGCTAACTCACGTTTGCGTATGGAACGCGGTAACGGTTCTACCGAAGACTTGACCGCTCGCGTACTCGATCTGGCATCGCCTATCGGTCGTGGTCAGCGAGGCCTGATCGTCGCACCGCCGAAAGCCGGTAAAACGATGCTGCTGCAAAATATTGCAACCAGCATCGCCTACAACCACCCAGACTGCGTGCTGATGGTGCTGTTGATCGACGAACGTCCGGAAGAAGTGACCGAGATGCAGCGTCTGGTTAAAGGTGAAGTTATTGCTTCAACCTTCGACGAACCTGCATCCCGTCACGTTCAAGTTGCCGAAATGGTCATCGAAAAAGCCAAGCGCCTGGTTGAGCACAAGAAAGACGTTATCATCCTTCTCGACTCCATCACCCGTTTGGCCCGTGCGTACAACACCGTGGTTCCTGCATCAGGTAAAGTGTTGACCGGTGGTGTTGACGCCAACGCCCTGCATCGTCCAAAACGCTTCTTCGGTGCGGCACGTAACGTTGAAGAGGGTGGCAGCCTGACTATCATCGCTACCGCGCTGGTTGATACCGGTTCGAAGATGGATGAAGTGATTTACGAAGAATTTAAAGGTACAGGTAACATGGAACTGCATCTCGCGCGCAAAATCGCCGAGAAACGCGTATTCCCGGCTATCGACTACAACCGTTCAGGTACCCGTAAAGAAGAGCTGCTTACCACCTCCGAAGAACTGCAAAAGATGTGGATCCTGCGCAAGATCATTCACCCAATGGGCGAAATCGACGCAATGGAATTCCTCATCAACAAGTTGGCCATGACCAAAACCAACGATGAGTTCTTCGATATGATGAAACGTTCATAATTCATCAATGCCGGTTTGAAGGAAGCTTGAGCTTCAAAAAAACCGGCGTACTCTAAGCATGAGTGCTGCAGCCCAGGCTGCAAATGCGCGAAAATGCAGAGTAGAACGTAAATGTGTTAAAACGCTACGTGAAGACGTGGCGTTTTCTGCTTTTGGTCGCTACGATATGTAGTGATATTACGCGTCGGCATCAGATTCAGATAACACCGGATACCCAGGATGGGTGCCATTTATTACTTTATCTCTGAGTTAGCGGGCAGGAAGGATCCTTCGGAGTACGTTAAAAGATTTTATAAAATCCGAATCGTCATCATAGGATATGACTACAAAACCGCGTGGTGGTATGGCTGTTGCCAGATTTAAGACCAAGCTGCCCTATCAATTTATGCAGATTTATTTTAATGCAGAGACGTGTTAACTGTGAATTTACTCACTATGAGTACTGAGCTTGTAGCTATCTTATTGTTTTCATTTGTCTTCTTGTTTTTGGCCCGTAAAGTTGCCAAAAAAATTGGATTAGTTGATAAACCTGACTTCCGTAAACGCCATCAAGGATTAATCCCCCTGGTTGGTGGCATCTCTGTATACGCAGGGGTCTGCTTCACCTTTTATATTAGTCATTCCACCGTACCCCATAATCTTCTTTATCTTGCCTGTGCGGGCCTGCTGGTTTTTATCGGTGCCCTAGACGATAAATTCGATATCAGTGTGAAGTTCCGCGCCTGCGTTCAGGCGCTGGTTGCCGTGGTAATGATGGTTGAAGGCGGCATGGTTTTACACGACCTCGGCAGGATTATTGGCCCTTGGCAGATGGTCTTGGGTCCATTTGGTTATCTGGTTACCCTGTTTGCCGTGTGGGCCTCTATCAACGCCTTTAACATGGTTGACGGCATTGACGGCCTACTGGGCGGTTTATCCTGCGTCACTTTTGGCTCAATGGGCATCGTGATGCTCTATTCAGGCAACGACGCGCTGGCCCTGTGGTGCTTCGCGATGATTGCCGCCATTATCCCTTACGTGCTGCTAAATCTTGGCGCCTTTGGCCGTCGTTATAAGGTCTTTATGGGCGATGCGGGCAGTACACTAATCGGCTTTACAGTGATCTGGATACTGCTGCAGTGTACTCAAACCACTCGCCCTTTTGCCCATCCTCCGATGACGCCGGTAACGGCGCTGTGGCTGATTGCCATTCCACTGATGGACATGATTGCCATCATGTACCGTCGTCTGCGTAAAGGCATGAGTCCGTTTTCCGCAGATCGCCAGCATATACACCATTTGATCATGCGCGCCGGGTTCTCCTCGCGGCAGGCCTTTGTGCTGATTACTTTGGCGGCCGCCGTGCTGGCTGCCATCGGCGTCATTGGCGAACATCTGCAGTTTCCTGAATGGCTGATGCTGGGCTTATTCTTTGTCGCATTTATGCTCTACGGTTATTGTATAAAACGTGCGTGGCGTGTGGCGCGTTTTATCAAACGAGTTAAACGAAGACTGCGCCGCCACTCGGCCAGTTAGCCCTTACTCTCAATACGACCAGTCGCTTGCAATAGTCATTAATAACAATGTGTTATCGTACAGTGGCGTGACGAATTAATTAAAAGATTGGTGAGAATAATGAAGTCAGAGACGATGTTTACAAGGAATGAACTCGCCATTGATAATGAGCTGGATATCCGTGGTCTGTGCCGAACCTTGTGGCAGGGAAAACTGTGGATTATCGGCCTTGGTCTTGGTTTTGCCATCGTGGCGCTGCTGGTTTCTTTGTTGATGACTCAGCAGTGGAGCACGACAGCGGTAACCGATAAACCTACGGTGAATAACCTGGCGTCATACTTCTCTCAGGAACAATTCCTGCGCAATCTGGACGCCAAAAATACGTTTACACCGGCGGGGGATCAGTCATCCATTTCTGACGGTGCATACAGTGAATTCATCATGCAATTGGCCGCCTACGATACGCGCCGTGATTTTTGGCTCGATAATCCTTATTACACCCAGCGAAAAACGGCTAATGCCGGCGAAAATGCGGTGTTGCTCGACAAACTGATCGCCGCCATTCAGTTTGCCCCGCGAGATGATAAAAAAGTGCCTAATGACAGTGTGAAACTGACCGCAGAGAGTGCCGCCGACGCGAATAAACTGCTGCGTCAGTACGTTAACTTTGCCAGTGCCCGTGCGGCTTCAAACCTCTATGATGAAATTCAGGGAGCCTGGGCAACGCGCGCGCAGTCGATGAAGGCGCAGGTTAAACGTCAGGAGGCAGTCGCCAATGCTATTTACAGCCGCGAGCTCAACAACACGCAGCAGGCGCTAAACATTGCGCAACAACAAAACATCGACCACAGCATGACGCAGGCCACGCCGGACAGCCTGCCTGATTCTGACATGTTTCTGCTCGGCACGCCGATGCTGCAGGCACGGCTGAAGCTGCTGCAGGCCTCGGGCCCGAGTTTTGATATCGACTACGATCAAAATAAAGCGATGTTAGCTACGCTTAATGTTGGGCCGGTATTAAATGCCAAATTCCAGACATATCGCTACCTGCGTACCCCAGAAGAGCCGGTGAAACGTGACAGTCCGCGTCGCGTTCTGCTCAGTATCATGTGGGGGATGGTGGGTGGATTAATCGGTGCAGGTGTTGCACTCGCACGGCGTCGCGTCATCAAATAAATAACGATAAAAAGATAGCGATGTATATTCGGACGCTGAATTTGCGCCCGTTCAGTCGTCAACGCTATGCGCCTAATAAAGTGCGCCTATAAAAAAGAGAATGCCTCTGTGAAAGTACTAACGATTTTCGGTACAAGGCCGGAAGCAATAAAAATGGCTCCTCTGGTTCATGCTTTGGCTAAGGACGATGCCTTTGTTTCAAAAGTCTGCGTAACGGCACAGCACCGTGAAATGTTGGATCAGGTTTTACACCTGTTCTCTATCAAGCCGGATTATGATCTCGATATCATGAAACCCGGACAGGACCTGACGGAAATTACCATTCGCATTCTGCAGGGCTTGAAACCGGTACTTGAAGAATTCAAACCCGACGTCGTGCTGGTGCACGGCGATACCACGACGGCGCTTTCTGCCAGTCTGGCCGCCTTTTATCAGCAGATCCCGATTGGTCACGTTGAAGCAGGCTTGCGCACGGGATATTTACTGTCTCCGTGGCCGGAGGAGGGCAATCGCCGCCTGACCGGGCATCTGGCAAACTGGCATTTTGCCCCGACGGAAACCGCCCGCAGCAATTTGCTCCGTGAGGGCATCGAAGACGCCCGAATCATCGTTACCGGTAATACGGTGATCGATGCACTACTGAGCGTGCGTAAATTATTCACCGACTCACCGGATCGTGCAGAAGAAATTGCCCAACGTTATCGTTTTATCGATGCTAACAAGAAGCTGATTCTGGTCACAGGCCATCGCCGCGAGAGCTTTGGCGGCGGCTTTGAACGGATTTGCAGCGCGCTGGCGCAAATAGCCAAGCAGAACCCCGACGTGCAAATCCTTTATCCGGTTCACTTGAACCCCCAGGTGAGCGAGCCGGTAAACCGTATTTTGCAGGGTATCGACAACGTTATTTTGATTGAGCCTCAGGACTATCTGCCCTTCGTCTATTTAATGGATAAAGCCTATCTGATCCTCACCGACTCTGGCGGCATTCAGGAAGAAGCGCCTTCGCTGGGTAAACCGGTTCTGGTCATGCGTGATACCACGGAAAGGCCGGAAGCGCTTGCGGCGGGAACGGTCAAGCTGGTGGGTACGAATACGGCGACTATCGTCAATGAGGTGTCTCAGTTGTTGAACGATGCGGGTGCCTATCAAAAAATGAGCCGGGCGCACAATCCTTACGGTGATGGGCATGCCTGTGGCTGCATCCTGGCTGCGCTGAATAAAAATAGAGTGACACCATGACCGCTGCAAACGAAGAACTTGCTGAAAGAGACTGCGCTTTTAACACTATTTCTGTGATTGGGTTAGGTTACATTGGCCTGCCAACGGCCGCCGCCTTCGCCTCACGCCATAAAAAAGTGATTGGCGTAGACATTAACCCGCGTGCGGTCGACATCATTAACCGCGGCGGCGTGCACATCATCGAGCCGGATCTTGAGGAGTTGGTCAAAAATGCCGTTGAAGTAGGCTATCTTCGCGCAGTAACTGCACCGGAGCCCGCCGATGCCTTCCTCATTGCGGTACCGACGCCGTTCAGTGAAGGTCATCAGCCTGACATGGTTTTTGTCGAAAAAGCGGTAACCTCACTGGCACCGGTGCTAAAAAAAGGCGATTTGATTATTCTTGAATCGACCTCCCCGGTAGGCGCCACCGAGCGAATGGCCGAGTGGCTGGCGGCGCTGCGCCCCGATCTGCGCTTTCCGCAACAGGATACAACGGCACCAGATATCAATATTGCCTATTGCCCAGAGCGCGTGCTGCCGGGCAAAGTGATGGTTGAACTGATTAAAAACGATCGGGTGATCGGCGGTATGACGCCGCGATGCTCGGTGCGGGCCAGTGAGTTGTATAATATTTTTCTGCTTGGCGAATGTGTGACCACCAACAGTCGTACCGCCGAGATGTGCAAGCTCACCGAAAACAGTTTTCGCGATGTGAATATTGCCTTTGCCAATGAGCTGTCGTTGATTTGTGATGAGCAGGGTATCGACGTCTGGGAGCTTATCCGCCTGGCCAATCGGCATCCGCGCGTCAATATATTGCAACCGGGTCCCGGGGTTGGTGGGCACTGTATCGCCGTCGATCCGTGGTTTATCGTGTCACAGCATCCTGATTTGGCTCGTCTTATTCGCACTGCGCGCGAGGTTAATGACAGTAAGCCGCTGTGGGTGGTTGATAAAGTCAAAGCGGCGGTTGCCGACTGCCTGACCGCGACGGGCAAACGTGCCGCCGAGGTGAAAATTGCCTGCTTTGGACTGGCGTTTAAACCCAATATTGATGACCTGCGTGAAAGTCCGGCCGTGCATGTCACACAACTGATTGCCGACTGGCATGCGGGAGAGACCTGGGCTGTGGAACCCAACGTCGAAAACCTGCCTGCCAGTCTTGAGAAAAAAGTCCAACTGTGCGAACTCGGACTGGCGCTAGAGCAGGCCGACGTGATAGTGATGCTCGTTGACCACACGGCGTTTAAACTGATCCCTGGACAGCAAATAAAGCAACGCTGGGTGGTCGATACTAAAGGCGTGTGGCGCTAAGTCCTTCGTAGTATGACCTTAAGGCGCTGGGGGAAAAATGAACGATAATCTTATTCGCGGGCATCTTGAATATTTGCAGTGGGAAAGTGATTTTTTCTTCCGGCCAAGTGCCAAACTGACGCTGGATCCGGCGGCGCATCCCGTCACGCGAAGCGCGCTGAGCGCCTATCCGCTGGTGCAGGTTAAAGTATCCGCCGACCAGACCGACACGCTGGATGCACTTTATCAACTCGGGTTTCATCTGGTTGAAGGTGAGATTGATTTTTCGCTCGAGGTGAACGCCGCTGGGTTAGCCCCCAGTCAGCACCAGCTTGCCTGCGAGCGCGATATCGCTCGGGTAAGTTTGTTGGCGGGCAGTGCTTTTCAACTCAGCCGCTTTCGCGCGCCGTGGTATCAGGCCAGAGATTCGGGCCGTTTCTATGCGCTGTGGGCGGAAAAAGCGATTCTCGGTACCTTTGACACCCACTGCTTGACGCTTAACGACTCCGAAGGCCATCTGCTTGGCTTCATCACCCTGCGCCCCGTCGAGCCTCTGGTCGCCAGAGTGGGGTTACTGGCCGTTGAGCCGCAGGCGACCGGGCGCGGCGTAGGCAAACAGCTTATTAACGCGGCCAGGCACTGGTGTGCCGAGCGCGGTATCGAAAAACTGAACATTGCGACTCAAACCGGAAACATCGCGGCGCTCAATCTTTATCGCGCCAGCGGCGGTGTTCTGTCTCATTCGGCCTATTGGCTGTACAGGTAATTTTATGATCCCCTTTAACTCCCCGCCAATTGTTGGCACAGAACTCGAGTACATGCAGTCTGCGATGGGCAGCGGCAAGCTTTGCGGTGACGGTGGATTTACCCGACGCTGCCAGCAGTGGTTTGAAAAGAACTTTCGCTGTCCGAAGGTGTTACTGACCCCTTCGTGTACCGCGTCGCTCGAAATGGCCGCTATTTTGCTGGATATCAAAGCCGGCGACGAAGTGATTATGCCGAGCTATACCTTTGTATCGACCGCCAACGCCTTTGTGCTGCGCGGCGCGCGTATTGTCTTCGTCGATATTCGTCCCGACACTATGAACATTGACGAGACGCTCATTGAAGCGGCCATTACCGATAAAACGCGGGCGATTGTGCCGGTTCACTACGCGGGCGTGGCCTGCGAGATGGACGTCATCATGGCGCTGGCCGAGAAGCACGGCCTGTTTGTGGTTGAAGACGCCGCACAGGGCGTGATGTCGACCTATAAAGGCCGCGCGCTAGGCACCATCGGCCACATCGGCTGCTTTAGTTTTCACGAAACTAAAAACTACACCGCCGGTGGGGAAGGGGGCGCGACGCTGATTAACAGCCCCGAACTTATCGAACGCGCCGAAATTATTCGTGAAAAAGGCACCAACCGCAGCCAGTTCTTCCGCGGGCAGGTTGATAAATACAGCTGGCATGATATCGGCTCCAGCTATTTAATGGCCGATTTGCAGGCGGCCTATTTATGGGCCCAACTCGAAGCGGCGCAGGAGATTAACAACCGCCGTCTGGCGTTGTGGAACAACTACTATAAAGCGTTGAAACCGTTGCAGGAGAAAGGCCAACTGGTGCTGCCGACCCTTGCGCCGGGCTGTGTGCACAATGCGCACATGTTTTATATCAAGTTTGAAACCAGTGAAAAACGTGATGCCCTTATTGCCTATATGAAAGAGGCCGAGATCCTCACCGTTTTCCACTACATTCCCTTGCACTCTTCGACGGCGGGTGAAAAATATGGCTATTTCTTCGGTGAAGACGTGCATACCACGGAAGAAAGCGGCAAGCTGGTGCGTTTACCGCTGTTCTACAACATGAGCAATGCGATGCAGCAGGCGGTAATTTCAACCCTGCAGAGCTTCTTCGCCTGATATGTCGTTAGCCAAGGCTTCAATCTGGACTGCCGCCTCGACGCTGATTAAAATTGGTGCTGGGCTGGTGGTTATCAAGCTGCTTGCTGTAGCGTTTGGGCCAGCTGGCGTTGGGCAGGCCGGTAACTTTCGGCAGCTGATCACCGTACTTGGCGTGCTTTCGGGTGCCGGAATTTTTAACGGCGTCACCAAATACGTCGCCGAAAACCAAGACGACGCCGAGCGGCTAAAAGCCGTATTGGGCACCGCCTCAACCCTGATTCTTGTTTTCTCTACTGCGCTGGCGTTGATTTTTTTGGTTGCCGCTCAACCGTTGAGCGTCGCGCTGTTTGGCCACGCCGAGTATCAATCGGTGGTGCGGGCAGTGGCACTGATTCAAATGGGCATTGCCTATGCCAACCTGTTTCAGGCTATTTTAAAAGGTTATCGCGACGCGCAGGGCAATGCCTTGGCGGTGATCGGCGGCAGTCTGATTGGCCTGCTGGCCTATTACGCCTGCTTTATGCTTGGCGGCTATGCGGGTGCGCTGGTGGGATTTGCGCTGGTGCCCGCGCTGGTCGTGGGGCCTGCGGCGATAATGCTGCTGCGTCGTCGCAACTTAACCTTCAGTGCTCTGGCGCTGCGCTGGGACCGGCCATTGGCCCGCCAGTTCGGCAAGTTTACCGTGATGGCGCTGATGACTTCGGTCACTCTGCCGGTAGCCTACGTGATGATGCGTAACCTGTTGGCCCAGCATGACGGCTGGGAAGCGGTAGGGATTTGGCAGGGTGTGAGCAGTATTTCAGACGCTTATTTGCAGTTTATCACCGCCTCGTTCAGCGTTTATCTTTTGCCTACGCTGGCCCGACTGACGGATAAAAAACAGATAAGCCAAGAGATCCTGAAAGCGCTGAAATTCGTGCTTCCGGCGGTAGCGGCAGCCAGTTTTACCGTTTGGCTGCTGCGCGATTTTGCTATCTGGCTACTATTTTCTTCCCAGTTTACCGCCATGCGCGACTTGTTTGCCTGGCAGCTGGTGGGGGATGTGTTAAAAGTCAGCGCCTATATCTTTGGATATTTGGTGATAGCCAAGGCGTCGCTGCGCTTTTATTTGTTGACTGAAATCAGCCAGTTTCTGCTGCTCACGCTGTTTTCGCATTGGCTTATTCCGATGCACGGCGCACTGGGCGCAGCGCAGGCCTACATGGCCACTTACATCATCTACTTTGCGCTGTGCTGTACCCTTTTTGTTATCTACCGTAGACGAGCATGACAACGCTGATTCACGTTTTGGGATCTGATATCCCGCATCATAATTTGACCGTGCTGCATTTCTTTAATGACGTGCTGCTCGCTCACGTCCCGCGCGAGCAGGCGCAAAATTTCATGGTTGCCAGCCGCGATGCATCCGCCTTAGCGCAGTTCAAGCATTTGCACATGGAGGTGCTCGCCGATAAAAAGTCGCTGGCGCAGGCGGTGATTGCCAAAGCGCAGACTGACAAAAACTGTCGTTTCTTCTTTCATGGGCAGTTTAATCCCGGCCTTTGGCTGGCGTTGCTGAGTGGCAAAATTAAGGCGCAGCAGGTGGTTTGGCATATTTGGGGGGCAGATCTGTATGAAACCTCTGGCAGTCTGAAGTTTAAAATATTTTATTCGCTTCGCCGACTGGCGCAGGGGCGGATAGGGCACGTTTTTGCCACTCGCGGTGATTTGTCTTTTTATCATCAGCGCCACGCCCGCGTGCCGTCTTCACTGCTTTATTTCCCCACTCGCATGGACCCTGCGCTGACCTTGCCCGCTGATACGCCGTTGCCGCAGGGGGTGCCGCGCGTGCTGGTGGGTAACTCGGGTGACCCGAGCAATCGTCACATTGATGCCCTGCAAGCGCTGCATCAGCAGTGGGGCGCGGGCGTTAAGGTGATTATTCCAATGGGTTATCCTGCCAATAATCAGCCTTATATTGAGCAGGTCCGTCGCGAAGCGTTGGCGCTATTTCCCGCTGAAAACGTCGAGCTGATGATCGATTCTATGGCCTTTGCTGATTATTTAGACATGCTGAAAACCTGCTCGCTGGGTTACTTTATCTTTGAGCGACAGCAGGGGATTGGCACGCTTTGCCTGCTGATTCAGTTTGGCGTACCCTTCGTGCTGAGCCGTAAAAATCCTTTCTGGCAGGACATGGCCGAGCAAAATTTGCCGGTGCTGTTCTATGACGACGCCCTTGATGCCGCCACGCTGGTGGAAGCGCGTCGCCAATTGCTGAGCACCGACCGCCAGAATATTCAGTTCTTTAGCCCGAACTATATTCAGGGCTGGGTGCAGGCATTGCGCACGGCTGCCGGAGCATCATCATGAGTCTGGCGCAATTGGGTGGCCTGAGTGTGGTGTATGCCCTTTCTCTGCTGTTTATTTTGAGCCTGACTTACCTTGAGTTTCGGCGGGTGAGATTCAGCTTCAACCTGTTTTTCTCAATCCTGTATTTGTTGACCTTCTATTTTGGTTTTCCCCTCACCTGCGTACTGGTGTTTCAGTTTGACGTCAACGTGGTGCCAGTACCTTATCTGCTGCAGGCCATGCTCTCGGCCACCTGTTTCTACGCCATCTATTACGTGGTGTATAAAACGCGATTGAGAAAGGCACGCGACGGGCCGCAGCGTGACGTTTTCTCCATGAATCGGGTTGAAACGCATTTAACCTGGATACTAATGGCACTGGTGGCTTTCGGCACATTGGGGGTGTTCTTCGCGCACAACGGCTTCTTACTGTTTAAGCTAACAACCTACAGCCAGATATTTTCGAGTAACGTCTCGGGCGTGGCACTCAAGCGCTTCTTCTACTTCTTTATTCCGGCGATGCTGGTGGTCTATTTCCTCAAGCAGAACCGCCGCAGCTGGCTACTCTTTTTGGCCGCTACCTTTGCTTTTGGACTGCTGACTTACGTGGTCGTCGGCGGCACGCGTGCCAATATCATCATCGCCCTCGCGCTGTTTTTATTCATTGGCATTATTCGCGGCTGGATCACGCTGTGGATGCTGCTGATTGCCGGGGTAATGGCGGTGCTGGGTATGTTCTGGCTGGCGCTTAAGCGCTATAACCTCGACGTCAGTGGACCCGAGGCTTTTTATACCTTCTTGTATTTAACCCGCGACACCTTCTCGCCGTGGGAAAATCTGGCGCTGCTGCTGCAAAATTACGACAAAATTCACTTCCAGGGATTGATGCCGATTATCCGCGACTTTTACGTATTCATTCCGAGCTGGCTTTGGCACGGCAGGCCTTCGGCGGTGATGAATACCGGCAATTATTTCACCTGGGAAGTACTGGACAACCACTCGGGGCTGGCGATTTCTCCTACGCTGATTGGCTCACTGGTGGTAATGGGCGGTGCCGCGTTTATCCCGCTCGGCGCCATTGCCGTGGGGCTGATTATCAAATGGTTCGACTGGCTCTACACGCTGGGTAAAAACGCGGTTAACCCTTATAAGGCAGCGATTTTGCAGAGCTTTTGTTTCGGTGCGGTATTCAATATCATTGTGCTGGCGCGTGAAGGTCTGGATTCGTTCTTCTCGCGGGTGGTATTTTTTGCGGTCATTTTTGGCCTCTGCTTGATAGCTGCCAAGCTGCTGTACTGGCTTTTTGACGTGGCCGGACTCATTCGAATTCGCTCGGGCCGCTTGCCCACTCTGGACCCGGCTGCAGCCGCCGAGCAGTACGTGCGCGATAAAGGATAACGATGCATCCTCTTTCTATCCCCAAATACACCATTCGCGGCATTGAGCTGTGGGGCTTTCGCAATATTGACCAGTTCCGCGACTATCTCTTGTCTGAGGATGGCGTAAAAACGGGCACTCTGGTGGCGATAAACGCGGAAAAAGTGCTGACTATCGAGCGCGACGCACAGCTGCGCGCGCTTATAAAAGAAGCCGATTACAAGTACGCCGACGGCGTCAGCATTGCGGCGTCGATCCGCCGTAAGTATCCGCAAGCCGAGGTTGAGCGGGTCGCCGGAGCCGACCTGTGGGAAGCGCTGATGCAGCGCGCCGGACAGCTGGGTACACCGGTATTTCTGATAGGCGGCCAGCAGGACGTGCTCTCACAGACCGAAGCCAAACTGCGCAGCCGTTGGAACGTCAACATTGTTGGCAGCCAAAATGGCTACTTCACGCCGGCCGAGCGCGACGCGCTGTTCGAGCGAGTAAAGGCCAGCGGTGCCAAGGTGGTCACGGTTGCCATGGGGTCGCCGCGTCAGGAGATTCTGATGCGCGACTGCCGCAGAGTGTATCCCGATGCCCTCTATATGGGCGTTGGCGGCACCTACGACGTGTTTATCGGCGCGGTAAAACGTGCGCCCAAGGCCTGGCAAAAGCTCGGGCTGGAATGGCTGTACCGCCTGATTAAGCAGCCCAGCCGGTTACCGCGTCAGCTCAAACTGCTCAAGTACGTATTTTATTTTTATACTCGTCGCCTGTAACGTCTTCTGCCGGCCTGCGCGGTTGCCCAGGCCGGATCGCTTTTCTTAATATCATCCTGCCGAAATTTCGACCTGCTCCGCTATTTTGCTTATTCCCGTTTGCAACTGACTGCAAAATACGGAAACATACCGCCGTTTTATCTGCCCTAACCTTGGGAAATAACAATAAAATTCTGGAAAACCCGGAAAAGAACAAACACAACAATTTGAGAAACAGAGGACTTATGGCGAGTAGCGAAGAGAAGCAGGGGCTCCACCGAGGGTTGGAAGCCCGACACATCGAGTTGATAGCCTTGGGTGGGACTATCGGCGTAGGGTTGTTTATGGGCGCGGCGAGCACCCTTAAATGGGCAGGCCCGTCTGTATTGCTGGCCTATATTCTGGCCGGCGTATTTGTCTTTTTCATCATGCGTTCGATGGGCGAGATGCTGCATCTGGAGCCGGTCGCGGGATCGTTTGCCGTTTACGCGCACAAATATCTCGGACCTTACTTCGGCTATCTTACCGCCTGGAGCTATTGGTTCATGTGGATAGCGGTGGGTATCTCTGAAATCACCGCCATCGGCGTTTATGCCCAGTACTGGTTCCCCGAGCTACCCCAGTGGATACCCGCGCTGGCAGCCGTAGCTATCGTAGCTGCTGCTAACCTGGCGGCGGTCAAGCTCTACGGCGAAATGGAGTTCTGGTTTGCACTGATTAAAATCACCACCATTATTGTGATGATCGTCGTCGGTCTGGCGGTTATTTTCTTTGGCTTTGGTAATCATGGGCAGGCAATCGGTTTCGATAACCTGACTGTACACGGCGGCTTCTTTGCCGGAGGCTGGAAAGGTTTCCTGTTTGCGCTCTGTATTGTGGTCGCTTCTTATCAGGGCGTTGAGCTGGTGGGGATCACCGCCGGTGAAGCCAAAAATCCGCAGGTCACGCTTAAACGGGCAATCAACAATATCCTGTGGCGTATTCTGATTTTTTACGTCGGCGCGATTTTTGTCATTATTACTCTCTTCCCGTGGAATGAAATGGGCACCCACGGCAGCCCGTTCGTTTTAACCTTTGCCAAGGTTGGGATTACGGCAGCGGCCGGTATTATCAACTTTGTGGTGCTGACCGCGGCGCTTTCCGGCTGTAACAGCGGCATGTATAGCTGCGGGCGTATGCTCTATGCGCTGTCGCAGAACCGTCAATTGCCGGCATTTTTGTCGAAAGTCTCGGCCAGCGGTGTGCCGGTTTACGGTATCGCGATAACGATTCTGTGCTTGCTGGTGGGTTCTGCCCTGAATTACCTGATCCCCAATCCCGAGCAGGTGTTCGTTTATGTCTACAGTGCGAGCGTATTGCCGGGCATGGTGCCGTGGTTTGTGGTGCTGGTGAGTCAACTGCGTTTTCGTGAAGCGCATCGCGAGGCGCTGAAAAGTCATCCGTTTAAATCTATTTTGTTCCCTTACAGCAACTATTTGACGCTGGCTTTCCTGATTTGCGTGC
Organism: Rouxiella sp. S1S-2; assembly: GCF_009208105.1. Classification (NCBI taxonomy): domain Bacteria; kingdom Pseudomonadati; phylum Pseudomonadota; class Gammaproteobacteria; order Enterobacterales; family Yersiniaceae; genus Rouxiella; species Rouxiella sp. S1S-2. Next base: position 48,284 of record NZ_WFKL01000001.1, on the reverse strand, counting down.
TAATTGGGATGGCAATTAACCCGGATACACGAATTTCTTTGCTGGTTGGCGGTATTTTTATCGCGGGCGTCTCACTGATTTACCGGGTTCTGGGGATGAGTCGCCACAGCCACTAGGGTCTTTTTAGGGAAATAAGTGGGGGTGGGGTGGTTGATATGCCTACTTTTAGTGCGTAATGCGCAATTCGTAACCAAACGAAACTTTTTAAAAAAAAAGCACTAGACAGTATGGCGGTTAAGCCGTAGTATCCCCACCCGCAACGGCGCTAAGCGCCCGTAGCTCAGCTGGATAGAGCGCTGCCCTCCGGAGGCAGAGGTCTCAGGTTCGAATCCTGTCGGGCGCACCATTGACCTCGGTCGGTTTTGCGCAAAGAGTTGCGGTGTTAGTTTCGGTACGTGAAGTAAAGATACGATGGTGGCTATAGCTCAGTTGGTAGAGCCCTGGATTGTGATTCCAGTTGTCGTGGGTTCGAGTCCCATTAGCCACCCCACTTCTTCCTTTAAAAGAAGAATGTGCGAGTAGTAAAGAGTAAAGTTTGTGACTGTGCGAAGGTGGCGGAATTGGTAGACGCGCTAGCTTCAGGTGTTAGTGTTCTTACGGACGTGAGGGTTCAAGTCCCTCTCTTCGCACCACACAAAACTTTAAAAGCTCTGAGCGTAACCAGAAAGACAGGTTGTAACAGTAACAGTAAAAGCAGTACATCGGCGAGTAGCGCAGCTTGGTAGCGCAACTGGTTTGGGACCAGTGGGTCGGAGGTTCGAATCCTCTCTCGCCGACCAATTCGAATAAAGAGCCCTGCAGAAATGCAGGGCTTTTTGTTTTCTATCGTTTCTGATTGTTTAATCTCTTCTACTTCCCCCTCAAATATTTTCTCAATCACGCTTAAAATTCTTTACCCTGCGGTACAGATCACTGCAAAGCCTCCCTCATAAAAGCTATAACCAATTGGTTCATAAGAACAGTTCACCGAGTGATTCGTGCAAAAGGCTCACTGGAATGGAATCTTAAATATTTCTTATTTCTAGAAATACTTCGCTAAGGGAAGAGTATGAAGATCAATAAAATTGGCCTGTTAACCGCCTTTACCCTGTTGTCTGCCCCCGCACTGGCCGTGCCGCAGTTAACCGATGCCGCCTCAATACCTGCCGTAGTTTCCGCCATGACACTGCAAGAGAAAGCCGCCTTTGTGTCGGGTACCGGTATGAACAACGCGACGAACGTTGCCGGTGCGGCAGGCTCAACGCTGGCAATCCCACGTTTGGGTGTTCCACAGATTGTCTTTGCCGATGGGCCAATTGGTGTGCGGTTAGGCGCTGGTCCGACCGGCGGCGAGAAACGTTTTGCCACCGGATTTCCAGTATCCGTTGCGATGGCCGCCACTTGGGACCCGGCTCTTATTCAGCACGTAGGCGGCGCTATTGGTGAAGAGGCCAGGTCCTACGGTGTTGATTTGATGTTAGGACCCGCCATTAACATTCAGCGCAACCCGCTTAATGGCCGTAACTTCGAGTATTTCACCGAAGATCCCCTTCTTAACGCCATGATTACTGCCGCCTATATTAACGGGATGCAGGCAGAAGGCGTCGGGGCGGTGGTCAAACATTTTGCCGCTAACAACCAAGAAACGCGCCGCCAAACGGTGAACGAGATTATTTCTGACCGCGCACTGCGCGAGATCTATTTCCCCGGTTTTGAATATGTCATGGATCACGCCCAGCCGTGGGCAGTGATGAGCTCTTATCCGGCCATTAACGGCACGCCTTCGTCGCAGAATCCTTGGTTGCTGAAAGAGGTCCTGCGCAAGCAGTGGAAATTCAACGGCTTCGTGATGTCCGATTGGTATGGTGTGACCGATCCAGTGAGGTCATTGCTGGCGGGCAATGATCTTAATATGCCCGGCGGCCTGTCTGAAAAGGAGACGCCTTTTCTACGCCGTAACACCGACCCTAAAGAGGTCGTGTTGGCAGCATTGAATTCCGGTGAAATCACTCCGCAGCAGATAGACGAAAATATTAAAAATATTTTAAATATCATCATCAAGACCCACCGTTTTAAAACACATTCTGCGCCTGTCGCCGCTGCGATTGGCGATCGCTCAGCGTTGGCGCGTCAGGCCGCAGCCGATTCGATGGTTTTGCTGAAAAACCAGTCGCAGACCCTGCCAGTGCCGGCCAATCTGCGTATTGCCGGCTTTGGCCATAATATTGATAATTTCTACGTGGTGGGCGGCGGCAGCGCCGAGGTCAATATTGATCCCAAGCGTCTGGTGACGCTGCCGCAGGGGCTTAAAAACGCCGGTCTGACCCTGATAGACAACCTGGGAGGGCATAAGCTGGATGAGCAGGCCAGTGACGACATCATTAACCGTGCCGCGCAGGCAAGCGACATGGCGTTGATATCTATTGGACGCAGCTCCACTGAAGGTGCAGATCGCTACTCAATGGCTATGCACGGCGATGAAGTTGCGATGATTGAAAAGGTGGCGGCAGCTTTCCATCGGCAACATAAAAAAGTCACGGTGCTGCTTAACGTAGGGTCACCGATTGAAATCAATGGCTGGGAGGACAACGCCGATGCCGTTCTACTCACCTGGCAGCCCGGTGAGCAGGCAGGTAACGCAGTGGCAGACATCCTGACCGGTAAGGTCAATCCTTCCGGCAAGCTGCCGCTGACGTTTCCAAAACGCTTAGAGGACTCGCCGAGTTACGGCAATTATCCGGGCAACGCTAAAACCGTTAACTACGGCGAAGGTATTTACGTCGGTTATCGTTATTTTGATACCCGCCGCATTGCGCCGATGTATCCCTTTGGCTACGGGCTCTCTTACTCAATCATTGAGTATGGAAAAATCACACCACAAAGTCCGCAGTTTAACATTGATAAGCAGGGCAGCGTCCAGGTCAGCATTTCCTTGAAAAATACTTCCAAGATAGCCGCCAAGGAGGTGGTACAGCTTTATGTGCATGATGACGCTTCACGCCTCGATCGGCCGATGCAGGAGTTAAAGGCTTTTCAAAAGGTGAGCCTCCCCGCCGGCGAAGAAAAGAGTGTGACCTTTAGTCTGGATAAGCGTGCTTTCTCCTATTATGACGCGGATAAAGGCGACTGGGTGCTTGAACCCGGTAAATTCACGCTGCGTATTGGCAGTTCATCGCGTGATATTCGTGTTGAAACACCGTTATTAGTCATTTCAAAAACGCCGGCATTTTCTTTTAATACGCCGTGGATTGACATTCAAACCTATGAAAAAGCAGCCACTATTGTTGCCAGTGTCATAGGGGATGATGCAACCAATGCCTGGATTGAGGGCAGTTCAACGCTGGGTGAAAAGCTCGATGAGGCGCTGAAACTAAACCCCGAGTTTGCTCAAGACGCGTCAAAATTACAGGATGAAAAACAGGCGATTCTCAAGCAAGTCAATACGCTGTAATTTTTTGGCGACACAATGATTTAACTCACTGTTTTATAATTATATATTTACTTTAAAAGAGAAGGTTAGACAGTTATTCCTCGCGAGTAGGGGGGTGACTGTCGCTGTGGGGAGACATTTAACCCATTGTTATTGTTGAGTTAATTTTTAACAGATCCAAGCTGTCTCTTCAGGGCGACACTCTGTGCAAGGTATTCGGCAAACGGAATGCTGGAAAGGCTCGTCGCCTAAATTAATATAAAAATATTATTTTTTAAATATGTTGTTTATCAATGATTTACTTTAATTCCTGCGTTGAGTTTATCCTTTTTTTAAATCTGGCACGCGTCATGCATTGTCTGTTGTGTAGATGCTCATTCCACCCTCTTATGACTGCGTAGCTTCATAAACCTGGGAATGATGCAGAGCCAAATTACAGTGTCTCTTGTCTATCTGACCGATAACCTTGTGGTTATCAACCAGCAGGCAATACGTTGAGTGTGACACTACCCCTGTTGTCTAAGACCTGATTGTTTTTACACTTGCCTCTCCGGCAAGTGTTTTTTTTGTCTGTAATTTCAACTTCACTTTCTTTTTTTGCGTTTATTAAATATTTAGATGTTCTTAATAAAGAATAAATAGATATATTTTGTTACATGCGTCGCTTATTATTCCTATTAATTACTAAAGGCGAGTTTTGTCAATTAATTTTTATTGAGCCAATGGAAAGTATTTAATAAGGAATTTTATCTGTGAGAAGAAAACGTGTTGGAATAAGTTTAACATCTTTGCTAGCCGTCTCATTATTAACTTCAGTGAGCGCGATAGCTCAGGGAGTTGGGCAGGCGCTAAAACCGCTGTGGTCGGTAGACTTTGACCAAACGATCGATAAGGTTGTCACCACAGGCGACGGTACAGTGGTAGCTTTCGTGACCGGCATAGAAAAATATAAGTCTGCTCCGGGATTTCACGTCGTTGATCGGAGTGGCCATGTTCAAACTTCGGTATATAATGAACAGGGTGTCAGGCGTACCCAAGTGAAGCCTTTCATCGGCAAAGATAACGGAATTTATATTCCGTCCACTAAAGATAATCATTCAGTTATATCAAAATATATCGCCGCGGATAATTATCAGGTGGAGGATTTTATTTTTCAGGCGCCAAAGACAAATGATATTAATGGGGTCCTATTTAGTCCGGATTATAGAACAATTTATGTGATGACGCCCCACGGAAAAATTACAACTAGCGGCATCTATTCTACAGGTAGCAGCATCTATGCACTTAAATTAAGCGCTTCTTCGTCCGGAATGTATCCATTATGGCGGGAAAATATTAACGAACATATAAGTTATATTACGCTTAATCATGATGGAAGCCAGATTTATGCTTCTGATTACCCCAATCATGCCTATTTTTTAAATACCGAAAAGGGAGAGAGTAGCCGAGTAGCTGATACGCAGATTGGTGGCATAAGTTTTACTCAAGACGACCAAGGCTATCTCTATGGTCCGATAACTACTGCGGGCAGCGCTGTAGTTAAGTTCCATCCGTTTAATAATCCTGCGGTTAAACAGTGGACGTTTGACAGTAAGCAACTGTCGCCTTCGTTCCGAGAAAGAAACTATATTCTCGGCCTTGAGGGTCAGCTCTACGAATCTTTCTTCAATAAAATCTATGCTATCGACACTAAAACGGGCAAAGAGCTTTTCCAAATCGCGCTACCGATAGACGAGGGTAAAAACAATGCGTTCACCGGCAAGTTGGCTATCGACACACAAACCGGGTGGGCCTATACCAGTTATATTCAAACGACGCCCGAGCCGCTGGTTAGCGTAATAGGTTTTTCACCCGACGGTAAGCAAAGTAAAACGCTGCTTGTACGTAAAGGTAAAGCTGAAACGATGTCTGCGCCGGCTATTTCGAATGGCTTGCTCTATGTCAGCGTCGATAACACCTTATACAACTATGGTCTGAACGGCCAAACTGCCGTCACGCCCGTTGAGATGGTCGACATTAAGCAAATTGAAGCCAAAGACCTGCCGCAAAAACCGCATAATATTGCCTGGGAAGTGCGCGATGAGAAAAATAATCTCGTTGAGCTGGGCAGTGTAAACATTGATGGTATCGATCCTATGCTGCTCGACAAATATCGCTGGCCGTTGTTGGTATCGGAAGCTATTAACAACAGTAAAGGCATGCTCAAGGCCGGTGTTAAGAATGAAGCTGACGAGATTAAGCCGATTGCCAGCCAGTCGCGCAATCATCTGTGGCTGCCTGATTTTTATCAGGCAAAAGGGTATACCGCCAGCCTGACCACGACTGAAACTGAGCTTAGGTATGATCCAGTGTGGGTACTTAATACAAAACCTTCAGCAATTATTACCAAAGAGGGTGATGATTTACCTGTGGGATCGACCATTGTGCTTAACGTTAATGATTCTGCTACCCAGCAAAAGAGTGAGCATACTTTCACCGTGACGCGTTCAAGCCGATTCCTTTGGGCACAAGACTTTGCGGCATTTATTAATAAAGAGGTGGGAGAGTTAGGTGTGAGTGCCGGTGAAAAGTTTAGCAACGGCAATTCACTGGCATCCCCATTAACTAGCCAATATCGTAACAAGCTGTGGGTTAAGGCTACAACAAAGGACGATATAACAACATCGACGCTGAATGTTACTTATAAAATAAATAAACGCTTAGCAGATAACAAATAACCCGTGAACGAACAGTCAGTTATTTTCCGTTGGATATAAAAAACCCCGCCAGGTTGGCGGGGTTTTTATTGGACGCGACGAATATCATCGTTAACCGCAATCGGGCTGATTACTGCTGCGAATTATTAATCGTCAGCATCAGTCCTTGATGACGCATTTCCGCAGCCTCTGCCGGCTTATGCAGTTTATCCAACGCATCCGCCAGCCAGGCAAAATCGTAGGCATCCGGACGTTGTTTAAGCGCCTCACGGAACGCGTCACTGGCCTGCAACCATTCCCCGTGCTTGAGCAGAATCTGCCCCAGCGTGCTGTTCAGCAGCGGCGTAGCGCCGTTTTGCTTAATAGATTGACGCAGGAACTTTTCAAGCTGCTCCGGATTGCCAGATTTCAGCTTCGGCATCAGCGCCACCAGACGTTCGTCGTACTGGCGTTTCAGCCCGTCGAGAATAACCTCCTGAGCCAAATCGTGGTCGTTGCACTGAATCAGATGGATTGCCATCGCCACCTGCAAAGCAGGCTCATGGCGGGTTTTACGGCTCTGATCCTTCCACCAGCGCTTAAGCCCTTCGCTGCCTTCTTCCGACATCAGCTGGTCCATCATCCCGACGTAGGCTCTTTCCTGCACGACCTGCAGCTGCTCATCGTCATAGATGTCGGCTTTTGCCATTGACGGTAAAATTTCCATCAGCGACCCATAGGCACCGGTGCGCATATAGGCCTGTTCAGCCAGACGCAGTATTTCCGGGTGTCGAGGCGACAGGGCAATCAGGCGGTCGACGCCGTGACGTGCTGCATGAATTTCTCCCTGCGCCAGTTGAATACGCACGCGGGTGATGTCCACCGGCAACTGGTCAGTATCAGCAATCTCGGCGGCGCGCTCTAGATACTGATTGGTGCGAATCTCGTCGCCACGCTGCGAGGCCGCTTCGGCAGCGAGCAGATAGTTAACCATCGGCTGTTCGGCGTGATCGGCATTGCGCGCCAACAGTTTTTCCATCTGGCGATGGTCACCCTCGGCCAGTTTGATCATGGCGCGCTGAGTTTGCTTGCGTGCTTTTGAACGTTTACGGCCAACAAACCAGCCGCGGGTGCGTGCGCCAGTGCGGAACAGGCGACGCAGTATCCATTCAATAAAGAACAGCACCACAAACAGCAGAATGGCCATAATAACCAAGCCCGTAACGCTGGTTTCAACGTTGTAATTGTCAGTCTGGATAAGCACATAGCCCTGATGGCCCGCGAGCATTGGGCCAACGACAATCCCGGCAATGACAATCAAAAACAGTATGAGAACACGTAGCATGCGTTATTCCCCCTGTTTGGCGGTGGTCGCGGCCGCGGGCTGCTGAAGCAGGTTACGCACGCGCGTTTGCATCAGTTTATCCAGCATTGGCTGGCTTTTCAGCTGGTCTGGTACGTCCATCGAAATAGACTGCTGGCTCAGGGTATCGAGGTCGGCCAGAAATGCTTTGGTCGTTGGGTCCGAGGTATCAAAATAGGCGCGAACCCAGGTCGATACGGTTTCCAGCGACTGTTTGTAGATTTCATTCTGATGGCGCGGCACGGCCTGCGCGGCAATCAGCAGACGAGAGCGGATGTTTTCGCGCAGATAAACGTCCTGATTCGGTGCCAGCAAAGGTTCTGCACTGGTATCACGGCGGCGGATAGTAATAAAATCCGACATAAAGCTGTGCCAGCTTTTGCTGAGATTTTGACGCCATTCGGTCAGAGAGCTGGAAAGCTCGCCGCCGTCACTGTCCATCGGTGAATCATCGGTGTCGTTGTCGGCCAGACGCAGATTATCTACCTGATTGGAAAGCTGGTTAACCTTCAAAATGATGCCGTCGAAATCAACCTGTGTCACCGCGGAAAGGCTGCCGACGTCTTCATTAATGGCCTTACGTACTTCAATCAGGCTGGGGTCATTCATGTCTGCCAGGCTGGCATCGGCGCTTTTCAGCAACGCGGCCGCCGTGGTGACGTCCTGATCGCTCCACAGTTTTCTACCGGCCAGTTTCACCAAGAAATCGGCCTGTGACAGCATCCAGGTTTTGGCATCGCTGCCGGAGATGCTGGCGACTTTGTCCTGCAGCTCGCTTAACTGGCGGCTGAATGAGGCCTGCTGGCGCGAGGCTTCCTGCAGAGATTTGTCTTGTTGGCCGAGCAGGGTGTCAATTTGCTGTTTGTCCTGCTGTTGGCTGCTTTTGAGGCTGGCGATTTGCGCCTGCAGTTCCTCATTGCTCGCCGCGTCAGCCTGCGCCTGTTGGTGTCCGTGATAATAAATACCCACGCCGAGAGCAATCACCAACACAATGGCAATGGCACCCAAGATTGGGCCCGTACGTTTTTCCTTTTGTACGGTTTCACGAAAAGCAGCATCTGGCTGTTGGGGGCTCTCAACCGCAGTTGTTGTATCTTCTACCTTTGCGGAAGGATTTTTTTGTTCCGTCATCTGGGCACATCCCTTAGTCAGGTTATTTTAATGCACGGATCAGCGCATCATTATCTGCGTTCTCTGCAACCCTAATAGATTGCCAGCCAAGTTGGCGGGCCAGGGTCGCCAAACGTTCGCTAACTACAATCAACGTACAGCCTAAAAGCCAGGTTGTTCGATAGTAGTCAGGAACTAACGTATATAACTGTTGTAACATTTCTCCGCTGGTGACCACCAAAGTGTCGATTCCCGCCCGCTGCCAGCTCGAGCTTTGCTCGCTCGGGTCGTAGTGAAGCGGACTGCGCCTGTAGCACTCGCAGTAGCTGACGTTAACGCCGCGCTTGCGCAGCGTGTCGGCCAGCAACTCCCGGCCACCGTTGCCACGCAATATCAACGCATTTCTGCCTTGAATCGCCTGCAGCGCCGGTAACTGCAGCAGGGTTTCACTGGTTTCGCCATCCTGAGGATAAACAATCGGCAAGCTGGTTGCGCGATGCATCAGCAAACCGGTTGTTCTTCCTATAGCATAATAGCTTACAAAATCAGGCCAGTGTTGAGTCTGCTGTTGCAGCGCGCGGTTAGCATAGTTCACCGCATACTGTGACAGGACGAAAATCATGTCCTGAGGACCTAGAGAGGATAGCATTCCAGGGAGCTGCGAAAGCTCGCTTCCTGGCGCAAACTCTATTAATGGAGAGTGATAGGCAACCCTGCCCAGCGTGCGCAGCCGGGCAACGAGCTGTTCTCCCGAGGGAGAAGGGCGGGTCACCAGAATGGTCATTTTGGCGCATTACCCTGATAAACATCTTGCAGGATTTCGCGCGCGCCACCGGCCAGCAGCTCTTCTGCCAGGTCGATACCCATGCTTTCAGCTTCAGCACTCGGGCCACGACGTTCACCGCGCACCATTTGGCTGCCGTCAGGTGAACCTACCAGCGCCCGCAGCCACAGGGTATCGCCTTCAAGCTCGGCGTAGCTGCCGATAGGAACCTGGCAGCCCCCTTCAAGGCGCATATTCATCGCCCGTTCTGCGGCCACCCGTCGCGTGGTTTCAGCGTGCGCCAGCGGTGCCAGAAGTTCGCGGGTGCGCAAGTCGTCGAGACGGCATTCGATACCCACGGCGCCTTGTCCAACGGCCGGCAGACACTCTTCAGGCGTGAGTGCTGTGCGAATGCGTGATTCAAGACCCAGGCGCTTTAAACCGGCTACCGCGAGAATAATAGCGTGATACTCACCTTTATCCAGTTTGGACAAGCGAGTACCGACGTTGCCGCGCAAATCGCGGATTTGTAGATCAGGACGCTGTTCGCGCAGCTGACACTGACGACGTAGGCTTGAGGTACCAACAATACTGCCGAGGGGCAAATCGTCGAGGCTGGCAAATTCATTGGACACAAAAGCGTCACGCGGGTCTTCGCGTTCGCAGATGGTGACCAGTCCCAGTCCTTCAGGAAACTCAACCGGCACGTCTTTCATGGAGTGCACCGCGATATCCGCGCGTCCATCCAGCATCGCCAGCTCGAGTTCTTTAACAAACAGACCCTTACCGCCAACCTTGGCCAGCGGTGTATCAAGTATGATGTCGCCTTTGGTCACCATCGGCACTAATTCAACCTGCAAATCAGGGTGAAATGCCTTGAGTTGGGTTTGCACATATTGTGCCTGCCACAGGGCCAACGGGCTTTGACGTGTAGCAATTCGGATGATTTTGTCTAACATGTTTGTTACCGTTTTTTTATTTCACAGACCATCCTACCACCTACTGTGGAAGCGTGTCAGCGTTCAGGGGAGTAACAACGGGTAAACAGGGAAATTTGTGGCATGGCGATTCAGGAAGTAAAATGTATAGAGATACAACAGTCATTGTGGTGCGTTACTTCCTTTACGGTCAAACAGCAAGGTGTTAAATTGATCACGTTTCCAGCAATAATCCGTCAAATACCTATATCAAATTAAAGTTTTTAAACTAACGGCGGATTTGGATACGGGGTTGTTTCTAGACACTGGAAAATCAGGCGAAAAGTCTTGTACCTCTACATCGAGACATTAAAGCAAAGATTAGATGCAATAAATCAGCTACGCGTTGATCGCGCTGTAGCGGCTCAAGGCCCCGCTTTTCAGCAGGTCTACAGTTTGTTGCCGGTCTTTTTACATCATCATCATCCACTGATGCCGGGTTACCTTGAAGGTAAAATGCCCCACGGCGTCTGCATTTTCACGCCTGACGATCACCAACAGTCCTACCTAAGCGACCTTGAAGAAAAATGGGGCAGCCCGTTTGAACCTACAGTAGGCGGCGAATTGCCGATTACCGGCGTTTACTCCATGGGCAGCACGTCATCGATTGGCCAAAGCCAAACTTCCGATCTCGATATTTGGGTCTGCCATCAGTCATGGCTTGATAACGAAGAGCGCAACCGCCTGCAGCAAAAATGCGTCATGCTGGAAAAGTGGGCCGCGTCACTGGGCGTTGAAGTCAGCTTCTTCCTTATTGATGAAAACCGTTTCCGCCATAATGAAAGTGGCAGCCTGGGCGGTGAGGACTGCGGTTCCACCCAGCACATTCTGCTGCTCGACGAATTTTATCGCACCGCCGTGCGACTCGCCGGTAAGCGTATTCTGTGGAATATGGTGCCAGGGGAAGAAGAAGCGCACTATGACGAGTACGTGCTTTCTCTCTATTCTCAGGGCGTGTTGACCCCGAATGAGTGGCTGGATCTCGGCGGCCTCAGTATGCTGTCGGCCGAAGAGTATTTCGGCGCCAGCCTGTGGCAGCTGTATAAAAGTATCGACTCGCCTTATAAGGCCGTATTAAAAACGCTGCTGCTCGAAGCCTATTCCTGGGAGTATCCCAACACTCAGCTGTTGGCGATGGACATCAAACAGCGTCTGCATCAGGGTGAAATCGTCTGCTTTGGGCTAGATTCCTACTGCATGATGCTCGAACGCGTAACCCGTTATCTGACCCAGGTCGAAGACTTTACGCGCCTCGACCTCGTTCGCCGCTGTTTCTATCTCAAAGTGTGCGAAAAACTCTCCCGTGCCCGCGCAGCGGTGGGTTGGCGTCGTGAAGTGTTGACGCAGCTGGTCAGCGAATGGGGCTGGAGTGACGAGCGTATCGCTATTCTTGATAATCGTGCTAATTGGAAAATCGAGCGCGTGCGTGAAGCACACAACGAGCTGCTGGACGCGATGATGCAAAGTTATCGTAACCTGATCCGCTTTGCGCGCCGTAACAATCTAAGCGTGAGCGCCAGTCCGCAGGATATTGGGGTATTAACCCGTAAACTTTACGCCGCGTTTGAAGCACTGCCGGGTAAAGTTACGCTGGTGAATCCGCAGATTTCGCCTGACCTGTCAGAAACCGATTTAACCTTTATTCACGTGCCGATTGGCCGCGCCAACCGCACCGGCTGGTATCTTTATAACCAGTCTCCGTCGATGGACTCGATAATCAGCCATCAGCCGCTGGAATATAACCGCTACCTGAGCAAGCTGGTTGCCTGGGCCTATTTTAACGGCCTGCTGACCTCGACCACGCGCCTGCACATCAAGAGCGGCAACCTGTGTGACATCGCCAAGCTGCGCGAGTTAGTGGCTGATATTTCAAATAACTTCCCGATTCGCCTGCCGGCACCGACGCCAAAAGCGTTGTACAGCCCGTGCGAAATCCGCCATCTTTCTATTATTGTTAATCTTGAACACGATCCGACGGCGGCCTTCCGCAATCAGGTGGTGCATTTCGATTTCCGAAAACTTGACGTTTTCAGCTTTGGCGAACAGCAGCAGTGCCTGGTCGGCAGTATCGATTTGCTGTATCGCAACTCGTGGAATGAAGTGCGTACCCTGCATTTTAACAGCGAGCAGGCAGTGCTTGAGGCGTTGAAAACGATTTTGGGCAAAATGCATCAGGATGCGGCACCGCCGGAGTCCGTGGAGGTCTTTTGCTACAGCCAGCATCTGCGCGGGCTGATTCGTACCCGTATTCAGCAGCTGGTTTCTGAGTGCATTGAGCTGCGATTGTCGAGCAAACGTCTTGAGCCTGGCCGTTTCAAAGCGGTGCGCGTCTCTGGCCAGACCTGGGGCCTGTTCTTCGAACGCCTCAGCGTATCAGTACAAAAGCTTGAAAATGCTATCGAATTTTACGGCGCAATCTCTAACAACAAATTGCACGGTTTGTCGGTAAAAGTAGAAAGCTCGCAGGTGCATTTGCCTTCGGTCGTCGACGGCTACGCCAGTGAAGGCATTATTCAGTTCTTCTTTGAAACCAGCAGCGACGACGTCGGATTCAATATTTATATCCTTGATGAGTCCAACCGTGTTGAGGTGTATCACCACTGTGAAGGCAGTAAAGAAGACTTGGTGCGCGACGTTAGCCGTTTCTATTCGTCGTCACACGATCGCTTCACGTACGGCTCCAGTTTTGTGAATTTCAACCTGCCGCAGTTCTATCAGATTGTTTCTCTCGACGGGCGTACCCAGGTGATCCCTTTCCGCAGTAACGTCCTGTCTCACCTGAATATCGCCGCCTCAGAAGGCAGTGCAGAGCCTGCAACGCTGGCACAGCAGTACCAAATCCACTGATTCAGTGCCGTTACGCGCAGTATCATCGGGACTGCTCCCAGCGTTAGATAATCGATTCCTATTGCTTTTCATGATCCACCTGCGATTATAGAGAGCTTGGACGATGAATCGCAGATCCTGGTTAAGATGAAAACAATCAAAATGAAAAATTTGAATATGAAAACCGCATTACGCTGGTCTTTGGCCTCGATGGTCCTGTTTGCACTCTCTGGTTGTGGTTTGAAAGGGCCGCTGTACTTCCCGCCTGCAGACAAGGCTGACGGCAAAAAAGTGGTGGTGACTAACGCCAAGCCGGGTCAGGTGACGGGCGTATCTCCCGATCAGAATGCGCAAAAAAATGGATCGGTACAGTACTAGTCCTCAAGCCACAGGGTAATTACGTCTGGTAATGACCAGAGGTCACGCGGAGTCAGATATGCAGTTCGCTAAAATGCACGGATTGGGCAATGACTTTATGGTCGTTGACGCCGTCACTCAAAATGTTTACTTCTCTCCTGAACTGATCCGCCGACTTTCCGACCGTAACCGTGGTGTAGGATTTGATCAGCTACTGGTCGTTGAGCCGCCTTACGATCCTGAATTGGATTTTCATTACCGTATTTTCAATGCTGACGGCAGCGAAGTGATGCAGTGTGGCAATGGTGCTCGCTGTTTTGCCCGCTTCGTACGCATTAAAGGGTTGACCAACAAACGTGATATTCAGGTCAGCACCCAGAACGGGCGTATGACCCTGACGGTGACGGAAGACGAGCTGGTGCAGGTCAATATGGGCGAGCCAGTATTTGAACCGCAGCAAATTCCTTTCCGCGCCCCGAAGCCAGAAAAAACCTATATTTTACGGGCAGAAGAGCACACTGTGCTCTGCGGCGTTGTCTCAATGGGCAATCCCCACTGCGTGTTGCAGGTTGACGACGTGGTCACTGCCAGCGTAGAACATTTGGGGCCACTGCTTGAAAGTCACGAACGCTTTCCCGAGCGCGTTAACGTCGGTTTTATGCAAGTACTCGACCGCGAAAACGTTAAGCTACGGGTTTACGAACGCGGCGCGGGTGAGACTCAGGCCTGTGGAAGCGGTGCCTGCGCGGCGGTGGCTATTGGTATCCAGCAGGGACTGCTCGCAGAAGAAGTTCAGGTGGAACTGCCGGGAGGCAGCCTCGACATTCGTTGGAAAGGCCCGGGCCATCCGCTGTATATGACGGGCCCCGCCACCCATGTTTATGACGGATTTATTCATCTATGAACAATCTTGATGGTCAGATTGAAAGTGCTAACGCCGCCGAGCTTGATGACGAGCTGGTGATGCAGTATCTGCTGCAAAACCCTGATTTCTTTATTAGAAATGCGCGCAGCGTTGAGCAAATGCACGTCCCGCATCCGGTCAAAGGCAGCATCTCGCTGGTTGAATGGCAGCTTGGACGGCAGCGCAATCAGATTGCGCAACTTGAAGAAGAAATTACCCTGCTGATGGAGCAGGCGACGATTAATGAAACGCTGTTTGGCCGACTGATTGAGCTGCAGGCAAATCTTGCCGACGCCACCAGCCTGCAAGACATGCTGAACCGGCTGCAGCGCTGGGGCCGTGGTTTTGGTCTGGCAGGCGCCAACGTTCGACTGTTTAGTGAAAGCTGGCGCATCGGTGCACCTTCCGACTTTACCCATCTGGCGTTAACCCGCAGCTCGTTTGAATCACTGCGTATTCAGCGCTTGGGCGACACCCACCACTTCCTCGGCAGCCTTAATGGGCCAGAGCTTTTATTGGTTTTACCCCAGGCAAAGGCGGTAGGATCGGTGGCGCTCTCGATGATGGGGGAGAATGGCGAACTGGGCATGCTCATCTTCAGCAGCCGCGACCCGCAGCACTATCAGGCGGGGATGGGCACGGTCATGCTCGACCAACTTGCCAAGATGTTACCCGGTCTGCTGTCGCGTTGGATTGAGCGGGCATGAGCCAAATTGACTCGCTGCTGCAACCCGCAGTCGAGGCATTCTTGCGTTATCTGCGGGTCGAGCGGCAGCTTAGCCCGCTGACGCAAAGCAGTTATCATCATCAGCTTCAGGCCCTTATCGGCATGGCTGACGACATTGGGCTGACCGACTGGACGCAGCTTGATGCCGCCAAAGTCAGAATGCTTACCGCACGCAGTAAGCGTGCCGGTCTCGGTGCCTCCAGTCTGGCGCTGCGTCTTTCATCTCTGCGCAGCTTTCTTGACTGGCAGGTGCATCAGGGCGTGCTCAAGGCCAATCCCGCCAAAGGCATTTCTACGCCGCGTGCCCCGCGCCATCTACCTAAAAATATTGACGTCGATGAAGTCGGGCAACTGCTGGATATCGACCTCAACGATCCGCTGGCGGTACGCGACCGCGCGATGCTTGAAGTGATGTACGGCGCGGGCCTGCGTTTATCTGAGCTGGTGGGGATTAATCTGGGCCATGTTGACCTGCCTTCCGGTGAAGTCTGGGTGATGGGTAAGGGCAGTAAAGAACGAAAACTGCCGGTCGGGCGCACGGCGGTCACTTGGCTAGAGAACTGGCTGGCGCTGCGTGACTTGTTTGGTCCAGAGGACGACGCGATGTTTCTGTCTAACCAGGGGCGTCGTATTTCTACCCGTAATGTGCAAAAGCGCTTTGCCGAATGGGGCATTAAACAGGGGGTGAACAGCCATATTCATCCTCACAAACTGCGCCACTCTTTCGCGACTCACGTTCTGGAGTCGAGTGGCGATCTGCGTGCGGTACAGGAGCTGTTAGGCCACGCCAATCTGTCGACCACGCAAATCTATACCCACCTCGACTTTCAACATTTGGCGTCGGTTTACGATGCCGCGCATCCCCGCGCTAAACGAGGAAAATCCTGATGAAGTTTTACCGTCCACTGCAGCAGATCGACGCGATCACTTTTGATCTCGACGATACCCTCTACGATAACTATCCGGTTATCCGCCGTACCGAAACTGAAACCGTGCAGTTTTTGCGTCAGTACCATCCGGTGATGGCCAATATCGAATCGGAAGAGTGGCGCGCGGTGCGGGCAGAATTGCTCGAGCAGGATGCTGAAATTTATCACGACGTTACCGCCTGGCGTCACAAGGCGCTCTATCACACCCTGCTGCGTCGCGGTTTGAAAGAAAGTGAAGCGGCCGCCGGTGCCGACGCGACAATGCAGAACTTTGCCTACTGGCGCAGCAAAATAGACGTGCCGCAAGAGACTCATGAGACGCTGACCGAACTTGGAAAGCGTTGGCCGCTGGTCGCCATTACCAATGGTAATGCCAATCCTGACCTGTGCGGGTTATCAAAGTATTTTGAGTTTACGCTGGTGGCCGGTCGCGACGGTCGCGCAAAGCCGTTTGTCGATATGTATCAAATGGCGGCGGAACGTCTCAATGTGCCGATGGCGCATATTCTGCACGTCGGCGATGACCTTACCACCGACGTAGCGGGTTCGGTGCGCTGCGGTATGCAGTCTTGCTGGATCAACCTGCGCGAAGGCAATCTGATGAAGATTCCTGATGCGCGCCTGTTGCCGCATATCGAGATTTCCTCATTGGCATCCTTAAAGACATTGCTGTAGCCTTCTCGGGCAGCTGGCAATTTCTGTCAAAATACTGTATATAACAGCAGTAAACCTCCACGGGACGTTCGAGAATTAACCGACTTGCCCGTGGACGCATTCTCTCTCCGGACAAACGGTGCTTATGGACGTCTCTGACCTGCTCGACAGCCTGAATGAAAAACAACGCGAAGCCGTAGGCGCCAAGCGCAGCAACCTGCTGGTGCTGGCCGGCGCGGGCAGCGGTAAGACCCGCGTGTTGGTGCACCGCATCGCCTGGCTGTTGTCGGTAGAGAACTGCTCGCCGTATTCCATTATGGCCGTGACCTTTACCAACAAGGCCGCGGCTGAAATGCGCCATCGCATTGAGCATCTGATTGGCACCAGCCAGGGCGGCATGTGGATAGGCACCTTCCACGGCCTCGCCCATCGCCTGCTGCGTGCCCATCATCTTGACGCCAACCTGCCGCAGGATTTCCAAATTCTCGACAGCGATGACCAATTGCGTCTGCTCAAGCGCATTATCAAAGCGTTAAACGTAGACGATAAACAGTGGCCGCCGCGTCAGGCGATGTGGTACATCAACGGTAAAAAAGACGAAGGCCTGCGCCCGCAGCACATCGAAAGTTATGGCAATCCGATTGAGGCCACCTGGCTGCGCATCTATCAGGCCTATCAGGAAGCGTGCGATCGTGCCGGTTTGGTCGACTTCGCCGAGCTGCTGCTGCGCGCCCACGAACTGTGGCTGAACAAGCCGCATATTTTGCAGCACTACCGCGAACGCTTTACCAACCTGATGGTTGACGAGTTCCAGGACACCAACAGCATTCAATACGCCTGGATCCGCCTGCTGGCCGGTGAAAACAATAATGTGATGATCGTCGGTGACGATGACCAGTCTATTTATGGCTGGCGTGGTGCACAGGTTGAGAATATTCAGCGTTTCCTGAAAGATTTCCCCGGCGCAGAAACCATTCGCCTCGAGCAAAACTATCGCTCAACCAGCACGATCCTGACTGCCGCCAACGCCTTGATTGCTAACAACAACGGTCGAATGGGTAAAAACCTGTGGACCGAGGGCGTTGAGGGCGAACCTATCTCGCTGTACTGCGCTTTTAACGAGCTCGACGAGTCCCGCTTCGTGGTGAACCGCATTAAGGCCTGGCAGGACAACGGCGGTGCGCTGAACGACTGCGCCATTCTCTATCGCAGCAACGCCCAGTCGCGCGTGCTCGAAGAAGCCTTACTGCAAATGGCCATGCCTTACCGCATTTACGGCGGCCAGCGATTCTTCGAACGTCAGGAAATTAAAGACGCACTGGCTTACCTGCGCCTGATGGCCAATCGCAACGACGATGCCGCCTTCGAACGCGTCGTCAATACCCCAACGCGCGGCATTGGCGACAGAACGCTCGACGTAGTCCGTCAGACGGCGCGTGACCGGCAGTTGACCATGTGGCAGGCCACGCGTGCGCTGCTGCAAGAAAAAGTGCTGGCAGGCCGTGCTGCCTCCTCGCTGCAGCGTTTCACCGAACTGGTCGACGCCTTAGCGCATGAAACCTCTGAAATGCCGCTGCATGTGCAAACGGACCGGGTGATTAAAGACTCCGGCCTGTTCATCATGTATGAGCAGGAGAAAGGTGAAAAGGGCCAGGCGCGTATTGAAAACCTTGAAGAACTGGTGACGGCGACGCGCCAGTTCAGCTATCAGGATGAAGATCAGGACTTGATGCCGCTGCAGGCGTTTCTTTCGCACGCGGCGCTGGAAGCCGGAGAAGGGCAGGCCGATGCCTATCAGGACGCCGTACAACTGATGACGCTGCACTCGGCTAAAGGGCTGGAATTTCCGCAGGTGTTTATCGTCGGCATGGAAGAGGGCATGTTCCCAAGCCAAATGGCGCTGGATGAAGGCGGGCGGCTTGAAGAAGAGCGCCGTCTGGCCTACGTCGGCGTCACGCGTGCGATGAAAAAGCTGACGTTGACCTATGCTGAAACCCGTCGTTTATACGGCAAAGAGGTCTATCACCGACCTTCGCGCTTCGTTGGCGAGCTGCCGGAAAACTGCGTTGAGGAAGTGCGCCTGCGCGCCAGCGTGACCCGCCAGGTTAACCACCGCAGCATGGGCACGCCAATCACCAGTCAAAATGACAGCGGATTCACTTTGGGTCAGCGCGTGCGTCACCCGAAATTTGGTGAGGGCACCATAGTGAATCTGGAAGGCAGCGGCGAGCATAGCCGTTTGCAAATTGCCTTCCCGGGAGAAGGCATCAAGTGGCTCGTCGCGGCCTATGCAAGATTAGAAGCGGTGTAAGTTAAAACTTCACTACGTCCCCGACCTTGGCGGTGAGGTACCACGCCATAACGGCCTGGGACTTGTCATCGCCTTCTGCCGGGCTGCCCGGGAAGGTATCTTCTTCAGGGACCGGAATATAAGGTCCCTGTTTGATTTCAAGGAAAGTCGACCCATTATCCAATGCGATGGCGCTGTGCCACACGCCCGCAGGGATTTCCAGTGCACGGGTTTCTTCGCCCAATACCAAACGCTCGGTAATCTGTCCCTCTGAATTGTAAGTCAATACAACAAGACGGCCGGTCAGGGTGCTCAATAATTCCCAGGTATGCGGGTGGCGGTGAATACGCACATAGCTCTCTTTATCCATGGTCACCGCCAGTCGCTGTACTGGGTCATGAACGTCCGGATGCAGGTTGAGGTTGGTGCGTAAACGCGGGGATTCACTCGCCTTGGTGGCAAGCTGGGTCAGGTTTTCGTGGGTGATCTGCTTTATCATTTTTATTCCTGAAAAGTGTGCGTCAAAGCGTAAAAGTCGGATGAGGTCTGCAACAGAGTGTAGCCAAAAAATGCCTCGCGGGTAAGCGCCTTGCACGTTGATGGGTGGTTGAAATTCATGCCGAAATGTTGCGAAATTAGGCATGTTGCCGGTTGACAGTCTTTTTCTTCTCGGCGTAACATGCGCGCACTATTATCAATGAGGATTTTCGCCTTGGACGCACCCAGTAGATACTGGCTCAATAATCTGCTTAGCAGTTTCCACTAAGGCCGTCCTCATTGCTGACGGCCAAAGCGCGGAGGTTAACTCCCGCTTAACGTGGTTGTCGGCGACCTCTTCTGTCGCTGTGAGTCAGACCTGAATCGGGTCTGAAACATTTCGGTGACCTTCACCCAGTGTTTCCCCTTGTGCTTCAACGCGTTGTCTACACCTGTCACCATTAGGGAGAACGGGCACATGCTGAGTGCTTTTAAATTAGATAACAGCCGCTTATCCCGTTTGGAACTGGATGAATCAGAGACCTCACTGTCGGAATCTCTGTGGGTCGATTTGATTGAGCCGGACGAGTCAGAGCGCGAGCGCGTTCAGACCGAACTGGGGCAAAGTCTGGCAACCCGGCCAGAACTGGACGATATCGAGGCATCGGCGCGTTTCTTCGAAGACGAAGACGGGCTGCACATTCACTCCTTTTTCTATTATGAAGATGCTGAAGACCACGCGGGCAACAGCACGGTGGCGTTCACCATTCGCGATGGTCGCCTGTTTACACTGCGCGAGCGCGAGCTTCCGGCCTTTCGTCTCTATCGCATGCGTGCCAGAAATCAGCAACTGACCGACGGCAACGCCTATGAACTGCTGCTTGACCTGTTTGAAACTAAAATCGAACAGCTGGCCGACGAAATAGAGAATATTTACAGCGATTTGGAAAAGCTCAGCCGCGTTATCATGGAAGGTCATCAGGGCGATGAATACGATGCTGCGCTGTCTACTCTGGCAGAGTTGGAGGATATCGGCTGGAAGGTTCGGTTGTGTTTGATGGATACCCAGCGCGCACTGAATTTCCTGGTGCGTAAAGCGCGCTTACCCGGCGAACAGCTTGAGCAGGCGCGAGAAGTGCTGCGCGATATCGAATCCCTCTTGCCGCACAATGAATCACTGTTCCAGAAGGTTAACTTCTTGATGCAGGCGGCGATGGGCTTTATTAACATCGAACAGAACCGCATCATCAAAATCTTCTCGGTGGTGTCGGTGGTGTTCCTGCCGCCTACGCTCGTGGCCTCAAGTTACGGCATGAACTTCGAGTTTATGCCGGAGTTGAAACTGGCATTTGGTTATCCGGCAGCGCTTGTGCTGATGCTGTTGGCCGGCCTGGCGCCTTATCTGTATTTCAAAAGAAAAAACTGGCTTTAACTGTTTTGAATCCCCGGTTCGCCGGGGGCATTCCTTGCGCATTCCCTCCCCCTTTCCCCGCGAAATATGTTAAAAATATTGCCCATGTTGTCTTAATGAAGATTCAAAAAATGTTGATGGAAAGAATGGCTCCCGCCGCCCAGTGGTGTTTTTTAATTGCCGCGTCGCTGATTCTGGGTTTTATCTTTCAGTATTTACAAGTACCTGCCGCCCTGCTGTTGGGGCCGATGATCGTTGGCGTCGTGATGGGGCTGCTTGGCGCGACGGTGCGTATCCCCGGCGTGTGTTTTAAAATTGCTCAAGGCGTGATTGGCTGCATGATAGCGCAGGCGCTGTCGCCTTCGATCCTGCCTCCCTTGCTCCATGACTGGTTTGTTGTGCTGATGGTGCTGATATTCACCCTGTTGGCCAGCGGACTCTCAGGTTGGTTGCTGGTGAGATTCAGTCATTTACCGGGACCTACCGGCGCATGGGGCTCGTCGCCCGGCGGTGCCAGTGCGATGGTTGCCATGGCAGGAGATTTCGGCGCAGACGTTCGTCTGGTGGCGTTTATGCAGTATCTTCGCGTGTTGTTCGTGGCAACCGCTGCCGCCTTCGTGGCACGTATGAGTCTGGGTGATTCGGCTTCTGCTGCGGCGTCAGTGGTGTGGTTTCCGCCGCTGGACTGGCGTTTTCTGGTCACGCCCGCGCTGGCATTAGCAGGTGTCTGGTTGGCACCCAAGCTGCACATTCCCTCAGGCGCACTGCTTATTCCGGCCGTGGCCGGTGCTTTTTTGCATTCCACCGGCACGGTGCTGCTCGAGATCCCCGAATGGCTGCTGGCGATTGCTTATACTTTTATCGGTTGGAGCGTTGGGCTGCGCTTTACGCGTCCAATTTTCAAACTGGCGCTGCGCACGTTGCCACAGATGATTGCCTCGATTATTGGCTTAATGCTGATTTGCGGAGCCATGGCGTGGGTGCTGACCAAAATTCTTCACGTCGATATGCTGACCGCCTATCTGGCCACTAGCCCGGGCGGGCTGGATACGGTGGCCATCATTGCAGCGGGCAGTCACGTTGATATTTCGTTCATTATGGCGATGCAGACGCTGCGCCTGCTGACTATTATCGTTACCGGACCGGCGATGGCGCGCTTTATTTCACGCAGCGCCTCACCAAATCCGGCATAGCGGGCGGGTTAACTCTCGGCCTTGATGCTATTTAATTTAATCGTGCCACTGTTTTTCATCTGGCGTTGGTGACGCAGTGCGTCGTAGATGAAGAACGCCAAACCGGCCCAGATGAAGGCAAAAGTGACCAGCTGTGAAGGGTCAATCGCCTCGCCATAAAACACCACCGCCAGAATAAACATCAGTGTTGGACCGATGTACTGGAAAAAGCCCAGCGTGGAGAATTTAAGCCGTGACGTGGCGGCGGTAAAGAACAGCAGCGGGATGGTGGTGATAACCCCGGCGGCGGCCAACTCCAGATTCAGCGACAGCGGATTTTGCGCCAAATTACTGGTGGCGCTGTGGGCGATAAAGAACAGGTAGACCCCGGCGGCAGGCAGTAACCACAGAGTTTCAATCAGCATGCCCGACGGCGCATCTACGGCGATTTTTTTGCGCATCAGCCCATAAAATGCAAAGGTCAGTGAAATCCCCAGGCCAATGATCGGCAGCGAACCAAACATCCACAGCTGCACCGCAACGCCACCAAAAGCCAGCGCGGCGGCCACCCACTGCAGACGGCGAAAGCGTTCGCCGAGAAACAGCATACCCAACACGACGTTAACCAATGGGCTGATAAAATACCCCAGACTGGCCTCGAGAATGTGGTTGTGATTGATGGCCCAGATAAAAAGCAGCCAGTTTCCTCCCACCAGCACCGCGCTTACCAGCAGCAGGAAAACTTTTTTCGGCGTCGCAAAAACTTTGCGGACGCCGCCCCAGCCGCGGCTCAGTGAAATCAGCAGCAGCATAAATAAAAATGACCAGATAACCCGATGCGTCAGGATCTCCTCGGCGGGGACTTGCTTGATCAATTTGAAGTAGGCGGGGGCGATACCCCAGATAAAATAGGCAATAAAGGCAAAAATCACGCCCTGACGGGTACGTTTGGCATCCATGGCAATGTCCTGCTTAAGTAATATTCCTAGCCAACTAAATAGGTCGCCGTTGCGGTAGCTATGTGAACGGCGTGTTCATTGTGTAAATCGACGCGGGCGACAGAAATTTTGTTTCCGGCGCGGATAAGCGTGCTGCTGACGGTAAATATTTCTCCGCGACCCGGGCGCAAATAGTCCACACGCAGGTCAATGGTGCCCATTTTTGATAACCGTTGGCGCATTTCTGGCTCAAGCAGCGGGTGGTCAGGTTTATCGTGGCGAATCAGCGCGCTGTTAACACATACCAGCCCGGCGGCCACGTCGAGTACCGAGGCAATCACGCCGCCGTGCAAGATTTTCTGCACGGCATTGCCGACCAATTTGGGGTGATTACTAAACGTCAGCTCGGCAATGTCTGCGTCTAGCCTACGCAATTCCAATCCCAATTCGCGATTAAACGGCATGTCGTAAATAAAAATCTCCCCAATCAACTGGCGGGCGGCATCGTGAGTTAACGGCGTAGCGGACATGAAGATTTCCTGATAACGGATAAAGATGAAAGCATTTTATTGTGAATGAACTGTTGATTTTATGCGCCAACAATATTGATTTCTTGCCGACTCATGCTAATCCTAACCAAGTATGAATATGTGTGTAGAATGACCTGCTTTTTCATAAGAATGTTTCAACAAATAACCATTATGCCGACTGTCGGCAGAACACTTTGGGGTGGAGGAAGAATGCGTAATGCTTGGGCCGTTGGTGCTGCCATGTTGGCTGTGCCGTTACTCAGTTATGCTGATGAAGCTAAGATTCAGGACGTACATGATACGCCGAGCGTGCGTGGCAGCATTATTGCCAATATGCTTCAGCAACACGATAACCCGTTTACGCTTTATCCTTATGAATCAAACTACATACTTTATACCTACACCAACCACATCAATAAAGAAGCCATTCAGTCTTACAACTGGGCCGATAACGCAAAAAATGACGAAGTTGAGTTTCAGCTAAGTCTGGCGTTTCCTCTCTGGCGCGGTATTGTGGGTGACAACTCGGTGCTGGGCGCATCCTATACCCAAAAGTCGTTCTGGCAGCTGTCTAACAGCGCCGAGTCTTCGCCATTTCGTGAGACCAACTACGAGCCACAGCTGTTCCTCGCCTGGGCGACGGACTATGAGTTTATGGGGTGGACGCTGCGTGAAGCCGAATACGGCCTCAACCACCAGTCCAACGGCCGCGCTGACCCCACGTCGCGCAGCTGGAACCGTGTCTACGCCCGTTATATGGCGCAAAACGGAAACTGGCAAGTTGACCTTAAACCTTGGTACCGTATCCCAGAAAGCGAAAGTAATGATGATAATCCGGACATAACCAAGTATATGGGTTATTACCGGCTTAAAATCGGCTATGCGTTGGGTGAAAGCGTGATTAGCGTGACCAGCCGTTATAACTGGAATACCGGCTACGGCGGTGCCGAGCTGGCATGGAGCTATCCCATTACTCGCCACGTGCGCTTCTACACGCAGCTGTTTAGCGGCTACGGTGAGTCACTGATTGACTACAACTACAAGCAGACTCGCGTCGGTGTTGGTATCATACTCAACGATATGATGTGACCGACCAACCGGCACCAGCATAACTCGGCGCTATGTTCCTGTTACTTAAGAAAAAGCGCTTGAGTGTCATAAAATTTGGGGAAAAGAGTGTCAACGGCGGCAGTGATAAATAAGGAATTACTGGCAGAGCAGGTGTTACGCGACACCTTCGGCTACCAGCAATTTCGACCGGGTCAGCAAACTATCATAAACGCAGCCATCTCTGGGCAAGATTGCCTGGTGGTGATGCCAACCGGCGGCGGTAAGTCGTTGTGTTATCAGATTCCTGCCCTGGTGATGGATGGCCTGACGCTGGTGGTGTCTCCGCTTATCTCCCTGATGAAAGACCAGGTCGATCAGCTCATGGCCGCCGGCGTTGAAGCCGGTTGCCTGAACTCCACCCAGACCCGCGAGCAGCAGCTCGACGTGATGGCCGGGTGTCGAAGCGGTCGCATTAAAATGCTCTATATCGCCCCTGAGCGTTTGACCATGGGTGATTTTCTTGAGCAGCTGCAACAGTGGAATCCGGCGATGCTTGCCGTCGATGAAGCGCACTGTATCTCGCAGTGGGGGCACGATTTTCGCCCTGAATACCGTGCGTTAGGGCAGCTAAAATTACGTTATCCGCAGTTGCCGGTGATTGCCCTGACGGCAACCGCCGATGACGCCACGCGTAACGACATCGTTCGCCTGCTTGAGCTTAATGACCCGCTCGTGCAGGTCAGCAGCTTTGACCGTCCCAATATTCGCTACACGTTGGTTGAGAAGTTTAAACCTCTCGACCAGCTGCTGCGCTTTGTGCAGGACCAGCGTGGTAAAAGCGGCATTATTTACTGCGGCAGCCGCGCGAAGGTAGAAGACACCGCCGCCCGATTGCAAAGCCGTGGCATCAGCGTGGGCGCTTATCACGCTGGGCTTGAAAACGAACGGCGCTCGCAGGTGCAAGAGGCCTTCCAACGCGACGACGTGCAAATTGTGGTCGCCACCGTGGCATTCGGCATGGGCATCAACAAGCCCAATGTGCGTTTCGTGGTGCACTTTGATATTCCCCGCAATATCGAATCTTATTACCAGGAAACCGGGCGCGCCGGACGTGACGGCCTGCCCGCAGAAGCCCTGCTGCTTTATGACCCGGCAGATATGGCCTGGCTGCGCCGCTGTCTTGATGAAAAACCAGCGGGTCCGCAGCAGGATGTTGAACGCCACAAGCTCAATGCGATGGGGGCTTTTGCCGAAGCGCAAACCTGTCGCCGTTTGGTGCTGCTTAACTATTTTGGTGAAGGCAAGCAGGAAGCCTGCGGCAACTGCGATATCTGCCTTGATCCGCCTAAACGCTACGACGGGCTGATGGACGCGCAAAAGGCGCTGTCCTGCGTTTATCGCGTCGGCCAGCGCTTTGGTTTGGGATACATCGTTGAAGTCCTGCGCGGTGCCAACAATCAGCGTATTCGCGAGTATGGTCACGACAAACTGCCAATTTATGGCATGGGTCGCGAGCAAAGTAATGAGCATTGGATAAGCGTGGTGCGCCAGCTCATCCATCTGGGGCTCATTACTCAGAATATCGCTATGCACTCTGCGCTGCAGCTCACCGAAGCGGCGAGGCCGGTACTGCGCGGTGAAATGGCGATGCAGCTGGCGGTGCCGAGACTGCAAACGCTGAAAATCCGTGGCAGTAACACGCAGAAAACCTACGGCGGTAACTATGATCGCAAGCTGTTTGCAAAATTGCGCAAGCTGCGTAAGTCATTGGCGGATGAGGGAAACGTTCCTCCTTACGTCGTATTTAACGACACCACGCTGCTTGAGATGGCAGAACAGCTGCCGGTTAGTCCTGGAGAGCTTCTGGGTATCACCGGTGTTGGTCAGCGGAAACTCGAAAAATTTGGTCGTCCATTTATGGCATTGATCCGCGATCACATTGATAACGGCGATGAGTGAGTAAACTGACGGCAGTAAAGCATTTTTTAAACAGGCGTAAATAGGGGAGCAGTAAGCAATGTTAATTCTGTTTTTAACCGTCGCAGCCGTACATCTGGTGGCGCTAATGTCACCGGGACCCGACTTCTTTTTCGTTTCGCAAACGGCCATGAGCCGATCGCGCAAAGAGGCGATGATGGGCGTGCTCGGTATTACCCTTGGGGTATTGGTGTGGGCTGCGGTAGCGCTAATGGGCCTGCATCTTCTGCTGCAAAAAATGGCGTGGTTACATCAGATTATCACCGTTGGCGGCGGCCTTTATCTGTGCTGGATGGGCTGGCAACTGCTGAAGTCAGCGCGTGCCAAAAAAGCGGCGGATGGCACGGGCGCAGACGCACCGGCTATTGTTCTGCCTGCGCGCGGTAAAACCTTTATGCGTGGCCTGCTGACTAACCTGTCTAACCCAAAGGCGGTTATCTACTTCGGCAGTATCTTCTCGCTATTTGTCGGCGACAGCGTCGGCAGCGGTGAACGTTGGGGCCTTTTTGCTCTGATAAGCCTGGAAACGTTGGCATGGTTCTCCGTGGTCGCCGTGGTGTTTGCGCTGCCGGTCATGCGCCGTGGCTATCAACGTTTGGCCAAGTGGATTGACGGCGTGGCGGGCGTGCTGTTTGCCGGTATCGGCATCCACCTGATCATTTCGCGCTAAGTCTTAATCTTTTGAATTAAAGGGGCATGCTTAAGCAAGCCCCTTTTTTTGTTTTAAATCTTGCGCGCAGTGGCCAACAACAGGCCTACCATCATAAACAGTGAACCAAAAATACGGTTGAGCAGGGTCATTTGCTTCGGCGCTTTAATCCAGCCCGAAATACGTTTTGCCAGCGTGGCATAACCTATCATCACAATAATATCGACCACCACCGTGGTAACACCCAATACCAGATACTGCGCAACCTGTGGCTGGTGTGGGATAATAAACTGCGGGAAAAGCGCGGCGAGAAACACGATGCTCTTCGGATTGGTCAGATTGACCAATACTGCGCGTTTAAACAGCCTGCGACGCGGCATGCTGCTGGCCAGCGCGTTCATATCAATGGCACCCGCTGCACGCCATTGGCAAATGCCCAGCCAGATGAGATAGGCGGCGCCGCACCATTTCAGAATTTCGAAGGCCAGCAAAGACTGCGACACCAGCGCACCGAGGCCAATTCCTACCAGCACGATATGAATCGAGAGCCCGAGCTGCAGTCCGGCAATAGACGCCACTGAACCGCGATAGCCGTGGCTAATGCCGGTGCTCATGGTGTTGATTGCGCCAGAACCTGGCGACAGACTCAAAATTGAGGTCGTTAACAAATAGGTTAGCCACCAGTCCAATGTCATTATTGCTTATCCCTGAGTGAGTTTTGGAATCCGAGTCCCGAATAAATAATCGGGTTCGCGAAATCTATTGAGATGCCTCTTTTTGTGGCACAATACGCTATTGTTAAAATTTGCGCTACGGCCTGAAAACAACTTATTTCTCCACGCGGCACTTTAGTTCTGGGACAGCCAATGTCAGCAAATTACGAGCGGTGGTTAACGCGAGAATACGGCTTTTCTGCTTTTGCCAACGGGCCGCTGCTGGACTTCTGGCGCAGCCGTGAAGAAGGCGAATTTACAGGGGTTGATGACGTCCCAATCCGCTACGTGCGCTTCTGTTCGCCCAGTCACAATAAAGTCATTCTGGTGTCAACCGGGCGTATTGAAAGTTATGTAAAGTACCCAGAGCTGGCGTTCGACCTTTTCCACTGTGGTTACGACGTCATGATCGTTGACCACCGTGGGCAGGGACGATCCGGTCGTTTGCTCGAAGACCCACATCGTGGACACGTCCAGAATTTTGACGACTACGTTACCGACCTGTCTACTTTTTATCAGCTTGAAATTGCGCCACGTAGATACGCTAAAAAATTTGCGCTGGCCCACTCGATGGGCGGGGCAATATTGGCTTTATTGCTAGCGCGAGAGCCCAATAATTTTGACGCTGCGGTGCTTTCTGCCCCCATGACCGGCATTTATTTACGGATGCCAAACTGGTTGACCCGCAAAATTTTAAACTGGGCCGAGCGCCGCCCCGTTTATCGCGACGGCTTCGCGCTGGGCACTGGCAGTTGGCGGCCTCTGCCGTTTGTGGTCAACCGCTTGACGCACAGCCGCGAGCGCTATCGACGCAATCAGCGCTTCTATTCCGACTACCCTGAGCTACGCGTCGGCGGCCCAACTTATCACTGGGTGCGGGAAAGCATTCAGGCGGGTATGCAGATACTCGAAGAAGCCAAAAATATTACGACACCGCTGCTCTTGTTACAGGCGAGTGAAGACCATGTCGTCGATAACCGGTCACACACCGCTTTTTGTCAGGCCATGGCCATCGCCGGGCACCCCTGTGAAGGGGAGAAACCACTGGTCATTGAAGGCGCACGCCATGAGATCCTGTTCGAGCGGGACGCTATGCGGGCACAGGCGCTAGACGCCATCATGCGCTTCTTTGCGCAACAAAATTAACCCGCGGTTTTCCGCGCACAACTCCATCAGAGGTTAGAACCTAACGTTATGTATCATGTTGTTGCTTCCGATTTAGACGGCACGCTGCTGTCACCCGATCATACCCTGAGCCCTTTTGCCAAAGAGACCCTGCAGCAGTTGACTCAGCGGGATATTCACTTTGTGTTCGCCACCGGCCGTCACCACATTGACGTTGGGCAAATTCGCGACAATCTGGGCATCAGCGCCTATATGATTACCTCGAACGGTGCGCGCGTGCACAACACCGACGGCGAGCTTATCTTCAGCCATAACCTTGCCCCGGATATCGCCGAAGAATTGTTTGGCATCGTGCACGGCGATCCTGATATTTTGACCAACGTTTACCGCGACGATGACTGGTATATGAACCGCGATCGTCGCGATCAGGATGACTTTTTTAAAGAGTCTATCTTCAAATACAAACTTTATGAGCCGGGCCTGCTGGAAACCGACGGCATCGCCAAGGTGTATTTCACCTGCGAAGATCATGAAAAACTTATCCCGCTCGAACAGGCGATCAACGCGCGCTGGGGCGATCGCGTAAATGTCAGTTTCTCTCTGCCGGTCTGTCTGGAAGTCATGGCCGGTGGCGTGTCAAAAGGTCACGCGCTGGAAGAAGTGTCCAAGCTGATGGGCTATACGCTGAAAGACTGCATCGCGTTCGGTGATGGCATGAACGACCTCGAAATGCTCAATATGTCGGGTAAGGGCTGTCTGATGAGCGGTTCACTGCCGCGTCTCAAGGCCGCGATGCCGGATGCCGAAATCATTGGTTCCAATGCCGATGACGCCGTGCCTCACTATCTGCGGAAAATGTATTTGAACAACGACCGCTAATCCGTTGTTAAATAAAAAATGCCCGCCAGTTCTGCAATTGGCGGGCATTTGTCGATTTTTCTACTGCCTAAATTCTTAGCCGCGTTTTGCTAACGCCGCCTTGTGCTTGTTTTCGCTGAACATGGTCATCAGCAGCAGGATCACCGCCAGCACGCAGCCGCCAATCATCAGCATAAAGCCGCCGTTCCAACCATAGCTGTCCACCGTATACCCCACGATGGCACTTGCCGCGACCGATCCGCCCAAATACCCAAACAGACCGGTAAAGCCTGCCGCCGTGCCCGCCGCCTTCTTCGGTGCCAGCTCAAGCGCGTGCAGACCAATCAGCATGACCGGCCCATAAATCAGGAAACCAATGGTTATCATGCAGGCCATATCAACGCCAGGGTTTCCTACCGGATTGAGCCAGTAGACCACGGTGGCGATAGTCACCAGCGTCATGAAGAACACACCGGTCGCCCCGCGATTGCCCTTGAACACTTTGTCCGACATCCAGCCGCAAAGCAGTGTCCCCGGAATTCCAGCATATTCATAGAGGAAATAGGTCCACGAAGACTTGTCTAGCGCGAAGTGTTTTACCTCTTTCAGATAGGTCGGCGACCAGTCCAGAATGCCATAGCGCAGCAGGTAGACGAACACGTTAGCCAGCGCGATGTACCACAGCAGCTTGTTAGGCAAAACGTACTGCATGAAAATTTGTTTCGCGGTTAACTCTTTTTCTGCCGAGTCCTTGTCGTAGTCCGGCGGATAGTCATTTTTGTACTCTTCGATCGGCGGCAGGCCGCAGGACTGTGGGGTGTCACGCATCATCACGAAGGCGAATACTGCCAGCGCAATGGCGGCAAAGGCTGGCATATAGAGCGCTGCGCGCCAGTCGTTAAACCACGCCATACCCAGCAGGAACAACAGCGGAGGAATGCCGCCGCCCACATTGTGCGCGCAGTTCCAAACGGAAACGATGCCGCCGCGCTCTTTCTGCGACCACCAGTGCACCATGGTTCTGCCGCACGGTGGCCAACCCATGCCCTGGAACCATCCACAAAGGAACAACAGGACGAACATGATGGCAATGCTTGAGGTTGCCCAAGGCACAAAGCCCATAAACAACATGACAGCGCCTGATAAAATCAGACCGGCGGGCAAGAAGATGCGCGGGTTTGAACGGTCGGAAACCGCCCCCATGATAAATTTCGAAAAGCCGTAGGCGATGGAAATCCCCGACAGCGCCAGACCGAGGTCGCCGCGCGAGAAGCCTTGCTCAACCAAATATGGCATTGCCAACGCAAAGTTCTTGCGCACCAGGTAGTAGGCGGCGTAGCCGAAGAAGATGCCGATAAATATTTGCCAGCGCAGGCGGCGATAGAGTGGATCGATATGAGTGTCGTCAACCGGCGCAATGTGGGCTGCAGGTTTGAAAATACTTAGCATGGATGCCTCCGAGGCATATTCCCTGGGTATTGAAATGTTCCATAACGAGCGTCATTAGAGTCCGAGGCGCGAAGATGGATTGGATTTATGACATTAATGTTACAGATTTATGAATCAAGAGCAGATTCTGCCGGATTTATTAACAATTTGAAATATTGATGCAGGTAAATTGGCGGGGAGAGATCACGTTTTAAGACTTAATCTGGAATTTAATGCGCATTTGTGTTCGTTTTTGAGCGAAATGGCGGGTGAGGCTGAGGGGAAGACACTGCGCGGAGAGAGGCAGTTCCCTCCGCGTTTAATACGTTTTGAATGACTTACTGAACTTTCAAGGTGCTGATAATGGACTCGGCGTCAGTCTGCGCCTGCTGCTGATTATCCGCTGGCAGGGTAATTTGCATCGTCATCAACTGGTTGTCGATTTTAGCCAGTACGATTGATGAGTAGGCTTTCTGACCGGCAGAATTAATCACGCTGTCGTACTGTTGCAGCGTCTGGCCATTAACCTGGATAGATTTGTTAGTCACCACCTGCAGATTGGTGTCACGTTCATGCTGTTGCTGTTCCAGGCGGTTGGCAATGGTTTCCAGTGAGTCAGGCGTTGAGTCGCCCAGAATAACAATCACTGCTTTTTGCCCGGTTTTGTCTGCATAAACGTGCATGTTGTTAGCCTGTGTGCCGAGCTTACCGCTCTGGTCGCTCATGCCTTGGGGCAGTGAAAACGAAACTTTGCCGTCAAGCAGGCTTATTGGCTGCATTGCTGCCGTGGCTGCTGGCGCTGCGCCCTTATCTGCCGATGCGGTTTTATCATCAGTTTTGCCATCGCAGGCGGCCAAACCGGCAACCAGCAGCGTTATTCCCATAAACTTGGCTAATTTGTGCATAGGGCTTCCTTTAAGTTTCACGCACTCTACCCCGTCACTTAGCGCAACGGGTATAGGTAATTGACTTCACGGCCTTTATGGCAACCTATTCAACGCCGAAAAGCAAGTTAGATATTGGCGGTTTTTGTGTCGTCGTTAAAGTGCACAGCATCGGTTTTACCTGATTGAGCAAGGCGCTTAAGTAGGACATTCAACAGCATACCGTACATTGGCAGGAAGAAAATCAGACAAATGAGCAATTTGAAACTGTAGTCGACCAACGCAATTTCAACCCAGTGTTGCGCCATAAATGCGTCGCTGCTTTTATAGAAGGCAATAAAGAAGAACGCCAGCGTATCGCTGATATTGCCCAGGAACATCGCGGCCGTAGGGGCTACCCACCAGCTATTGCGTTGACGCAGACGGTTAAATACCTGTACATCAAGGATTTGCCCGAGCACGTAGGCCATAAAGCTTGCCGTGGCGATGCGTGCGACCATTACGTTCAGACTGCCGAGCGAAGCAAACCCCTGCCAGCTTCCCTGATAGAACAGTGCAGAGATAACGTAGGAGATGGCCAGCGCAGGCAGCATCACTGACAAAATGATGCGGCGAGCCAGCGGAGCACCAAAAATACGTACCGTCAGGTCAGTGGCCAGGAAAATAAATGGGAACGTAAATGCGCCCCAGGTGGTGGTAAACCCAAAGATGGAGACAGGCAGTTGCACCAGATAGTTGCTGGAGGTGATGATGGCGATATGGAATAGCGCAAGCCATATCAACGCGGAAAACCGCTGTTGAGCAGAAAAGGAGTACATAAATTGTGACCTTTTTAGTGGTTGGGGTGAGGGAACCCAATAATGTCTACGGCAAAAACGGCCAGTAGATTAAATTTCGTGCTAAAGACGACGATTTTACCGCCGCGGCGCGCATACTATCCGTTTGCGCAACAAAATACTATCCCCCTTGTTTCACCGTGGGTGCCGCAACGGCGGCTTGCACCGGTGGAAATGCGGGGTAAACTGTCGCGCAATATGTTATCGGTGATGAAGAGAACAGACATGAACGACCCCTTTGACCATGCGGACCAACAGTTAGATGCACAGGGCCTGCGCTGCCCGGAGCCAGTGATGATGGTGCGCAAAGCGGTGCGCAAGATGAACGACGGCGAAACGCTGCTGATTATTGCTGACGATCCTGCGACCACTCGCGACATTCCCGGCTTCTGCCGCTTTATGGAGCATACTTTGCTGGCGTTTGATACCGAACAACTGCCTTACCGCTTTCTGTTGAAAAAAGGCACCGGCGTTTAAACACGCCAGTGCCCTTAGTCAGCGCATTTTACGCGCGGGACCGCACTACAAAACTGATTTTTTTATGATTTTTTCCTGAGTAGGCGCAGCGCATTGGCGGTCACCAGCGCGGTTGCACCCGAATCTGCCAACACGGCCAGCCACAGGCCGGTGAGTCCCATCAGCGTGGTGACCAGGAAAATAGCCTTCAGGCCAAGCGCAATACTAATGTTTTGGCGAATATTGGCGCGCGTTGCCCGTGAAAGGCGGATCATATGCGCCAGTCCGCTTAAGCGATTGTGGGTCAGTGCGGCGTCCGCTGTTTCTAACGCGACGTCAGTGCCGCTGCCCATCGCGATGCCAATACGCGCTGCCTTCATTGCTGGGGCATCGTTAATGCCGTCACCAACCATTGCAGTCACGCGGTGCTGACCTAATTCGGCCACTGCCTGTACTTTGTCCGCGGGCAGTAACCCCGCCTTGAAATCAATGCCTAGCCTTGCAGCAATACTGCGCGCGGCCAGTGGGTTATCACCGGTCAGCATCACCGTCTCAATCCCCAGGCTTTTCAACTCTGCCAGTGCGCTAACGGCATCTTCACGCAGTTTGTCCTGCATTGCCAGCAGGCCAAGAACGCGCTGTTCTACAAGCACCACGACAACCGTTTTGCCGTCTGATTCCAACGCAGTAATTTGCGCAATCGCGACAGGCGTTAACGTGTTCTGAGGCAGATGTTTAGGTGCCGCGACCAGCACGTGCTTATCATTCACCCAGCCCTCAACCCCAACGCCGGCCAGTGCTTTGCGTCGATCGGCAGTCAGTGGCGGATGAGCTGCAGCGGCGGCAATAATGGCTTTTGCCAGCGGATGATGCGAGCCAGCTTCCACCGCCGCCGCCATCGCCAGCACCTGCTCTACCGGCACATCGGCCAGCAAAACAGTGTCGGTGACTTCCGGTTTGCCCTCAGTCAAAGTACCGGTTTTATCTAGCGCAATTGTGTCTACCAGTGCCAGCTGTTCTAGCGCAGCGCCGCCTTTAATTAGCGCACCCTGACGCGTTGCGGCAGCCAGACCTGAGGTAATGGCGGCAGGCGTTGAGATAACCAGCGCGCAGGGACAGCCAATCAGCAACAGCGTCAGACCGCGATAAATCCAGGTATCCCAAGGCAGGCCCATAGCCAGCGGCGGGATAATAATGACCAGCAGCGCCATTAGCATAATGACCGGCGTGTAGTAACGACTGAAGGTGTCGAGGAAGCGCTCGATAGGCGCGCGACGCTCTTCGGCTTCTTCAATCAACTGCAGGATTCGGTCAATGGCGCTTTGCCCTGGGGCCGAGGCGACCTGCAGTTGCGCAACGCTGTCGATACACAGGCTGCCTGCTGGAACTTTCTCGCCCGGCTGGCGCTCGACAGGCACGGACTCGCCGGTCAATGCACTTTCGTCAAAGCTTGCGGCGGCCTGCACTAGCACAGCATCCACCGGCAGACGCCCACCGGCGGCGACTTCAATGATGTCGTTTTGCTGCAGGCTGGCGACCGGCACGGTTTGCAGTTTACCGGCTACTTTTTTCTGCGCACTTTCAGGAATCAAGGCCATCAGGGCTTTTATGCCACTGCGGGCGCGGCTGGCGGCAAAGGCCTCAAGCTTTTCACCGACCATAAACAGCAGCAGCACCATAGCGGCCTCGGCGGTCGCGCCGATAAACAGCGCGCCGATGGCGGCAATGCTCATCAAGGTTTCGATGGCAAACGGCGTACCGCTGCGCGTTTGTTTGATTGCCTGAACCAATACCGGCCAAAGCCCCACCAGCGTAGTAACGATAAAGGCGATGTTGCCCCAAGGATGAGTAAACTGTGCCAGCGCGGTGCTGAGCAGCATCATGATTATCAGGCCGATAAGCGGGGCATTTTCTTTCAGGCGAGAGGGCGCAACCTGAGGAAGATCTGATTTTTTTAGCGTAAAGCCGGCGGCGGTGACGGCGTTTATTACCTGTGAAGAAATATCCTCATTGGCATCGACAACCAGTTTTTCGGTAGCAAACAGTACTTTCGCATTGTTGACATGAGGCAGGCCGCTGACCGCATTTTCAATCTTGCGCGCACAGCTGGGGCAGTCCATACCGGAGACCAGCCAACTGTAGCGCTGGCTATCAGGGGCTGCTGCGCCTATATCGCTGGGGCTTTCCTCATCACCACCTCCGCCGTCACTGCCATCACTACAGCAGCTCTCTTGAGTGGGTGAGTGCTCACTGGGTGGCGTTACGTTACAACACGACGTGGTGGTTACTGGGCCTGATTCGCTGCAGCAACTCGCCGGATGTGGGCCCGCTGGCTTGATGGGGGTGATTTTCTTAAATGCCATTGCGCGAGGCGCGGAGGACGCGCAGCTTGTGCCACAGCGTTTGGAATGATGATGCTGTTGTGTTGACATAGAATCTCCTGATGCGCGTTGTTGAGCGCTGATTTCAGGAGTCTACACCCTGGAGTAAACTCCAGGGTCAAGTCGAAAACGTCGATTAAAGATAAAGCGAGCGTACGATCAGGAAGTGTCCGGCAAAATAGCAGGCGGCAACAATCGCATCGGCGGCGCGGAACTTGAAGCGGTAGTGACTGATAGTCCACACAATATTGGCCAGCAGCAGCAAAATTGAGCCACACAATACCGAAAAAGCCAAGTCGGTGCTGCGGTAAAAGTATTGTTCACCGGCAACCCACACCATTAACAGCGTCATGACGATAAAGGTCATCACCGCCCAGCGCATTTCCTCGAGCCTGCTCCAGATAATCGCCAGTAATATCACGCCGACGACCGCCAGTATTGCCGG
Organism: Rouxiella sp. S1S-2; assembly: GCF_009208105.1. Classification (NCBI taxonomy): domain Bacteria; kingdom Pseudomonadati; phylum Pseudomonadota; class Gammaproteobacteria; order Enterobacterales; family Yersiniaceae; genus Rouxiella; species Rouxiella sp. S1S-2. Next base: position 11,970 of record NZ_WFKL01000001.1, on the reverse strand, counting down.
CAGTGGCCAGAAAAAGGTAAAGCTCATCTGGCTGGCAAAACTCAGGGTATAGAGAAGATGCGACAGGAAAAAAGCCCCGATGGCATACAGATAACGCTCGCGGGGCAGCAGCAGCAGCGCATCGGCAATCAGCGTGGCCATCAGGCCCAGCACAATCAGATAACCGTTGGTGCCCATTACCGGTGCCTGCCAGGCGAGCAGCATCAGCAGCAGCAGGGTGACAGGTTTGAACACCCATCCCTGCCAGCGAGGCCCACGATAGCGCGCGTCGACATACAGCCAACCCGAAAGAAATACAGCAATAAACGGCCAACTCATTGTTTATCCTTATCTATGAAAAGTAAGCAAAGAACTGCCAAAAACGGCAGAGCGATACCCGCTCCACCTCATGCTTTCAGTGTAGGAGAGGCACGGGGTGGCCGACAATCTTAAAAGATACTTAAAATTTAGCGCGAAGAGGTAAAGCGGGATTTCAGAGAGTTTGGTTTAGCTTTGGTATAGCTTTAAGACACCGCGCAGTGAACGTGCGCAGTGCTTATCAGCGTAGGATTACTTCTTCGGCATCGGCGGCTGTTTCTTCTGCCAGGCCATTAATTCAAATACGCCAAACAGGAAAATACGCAGTTGCAGCCAAGCGCCAATAGGAGCCTGATCTTTACCCTGAGTGGCTTTGAGCAGCATCACCTGCAAACCGTGCATGAAAAACATAAACACCATCGCTACATCGAGGAAATATTTCATCGGTTTAGGGAAGGGGTGAATGATGTTAGACAGCAAAAAAATCCAGATGCAAAGCATCAATAAACGACCAATATTAATTAACATCTGACTGCTCCTGTGGCGAGGCGTCAGCAGCAAGCGTGACCTCGCAGTGATATAAGCGGTAGGCAACTTGCCCGGCAATCTTTTCCCGATGCAGGCGCCAACTGGCGGGCACGGGGATTGCGCCGTGTTCTACTTCTGATTCAATGTATATCCAGGCCTCGTCTGCCAGCCAGCCGTTGGCGTCGAGCAGGCCAATAGTGTCTTGCAGAATGCCTTTGCGAAACGGCGGGTCGAGAAAAACGACGTCATACACCTGACCATTTTTAGACAGCCAGTTCAACGTATTGACGTTAACCACTTGGCCATTTTGCGCGTTAAGCAGTGCCAGATTTTTTTCAAGCTGCTGCGCCACCGGCTTTTCGAATTCCAGTAACGTCGCGCTGCCAGCATAACGAGACAGCGCCTCAATACCGAGCGCACCGCTGCCGGCAAAGCAGTCGAGGCAACGCGCACCCTGAATAACCGGAGCCAGCCAGTTAAATAACGTTTCTCTGACCCTGTCGGTGGTCGGCCGCAGTCCTGGGCTATGCGGCACCGGTAGCTTGCGTCCACGCCATTGCCCGCCAATCAGGCGAATTTGGCCAGCAGCCGGAGTTTGCGGTTTTTTTGCCATAATTTTGCTTGTAGATTCTGGTTGTATAAAAGTCTTCGGGTGTCAGGAACACGGTTTGAGCGGCTATTCTACCGGTGTGATGCTCTGGAGGCTACCGCGACGTCACTGCTGTTTCGCATTGTTACCACGTAGTTGATTGTATGAGCAGCGAATTCATCACTCAGGCGTGTTGCGTTTAAGGGAAAGTGATAGACTGCTAGGTTATTACCCTATTAATAATCCGTTCGTCGGGAATTAACGGCGTGGAGTGAAGTTGTAAAATGGCAAAAGAGAAAAAACGCGGTTTTCTTTCCTGGTTTGGACGGGGTCGCAAGGAAGAAGAACAGCCGCAAGAGACAACGCCGGTTGAACAGCCCGTTGAGACGGTAGAGCAGGCCAAGCGCCTGTCAGAGCCCGCTCACGCTGAGGCCGATATTGCTGAAATTGCACCTGAGGCCGTTGAAGCGCCAGAGGTTATCGACGCTAAAGTGACTGAAACCCAAGCAGCAGACGCCGAGCCTATTACCGCTGAGGTTGTAGAAGCGGAAGTTGTTGCAGTGGCCGAGCCGGTTGTCAGGCAGAGCGCAGAAGAGCTGGCACAGGAAATTGTGGCGGTGACCGAAGAGGTTGCTACGCATCAACATCAGGTTGAGATTGTTTCAGAGCCAGAGCCAGAGCCAGAGCCAGAGCCAGAGCCAGAGCCAGAGCCAGAGCCAGAGCCAGAGCCAGAAATTGCGGAAGAAAAAGAGTTACCGGTTGCGCTTGAGCCACTGGTTAGCCTGCCCGCGCTTGCGCAGCAAACCGAGCAGGAGCGCCCAACGAAAGAGGGCTTCTTCGCTCGTTTAAAACGTAGCCTGGTCAAAACGCGTCAGAATCTTGGTTCCGGCTTTGTTGGTCTGTTCCGCGGTAAGAAAATTGATGACGACTTGTTCGAAGAACTCGAAGAACAACTGCTGGTTGCAGACGTTGGCGTTGAAACAACCCGTAAAATTATTACTTCGTTGACTGAACATGCCAGCCGCAAGCAGCTTAAAGATGCGGAAGCACTGTACGGTAAGCTGAAGGAAGAAATGTCCGAAATATTGGCTAAAGTTGATAAGCCGCTAGATGTCACCGGGAAAAGCCCGTATGTCATTCTTATGGTAGGCGTCAACGGCGTCGGTAAAACTACCACCATCGGTAAATTGGCACGCCAGTTCGCTGCCGAAGGCAAATCGGTGATGCTGGCGGCGGGTGATACCTTCCGTGCTGCGGCAGTAGAGCAGCTTCAGGTGTGGGGCCAGCGCAATAATATTCCGGTGATTGCTCAGCACACCGGCGCGGATTCTGCTTCGGTGATTTTCGACGCTATTCAGGCGGCCAAGTCACGAAAAATTGATGTGCTGATTGCCGATACGGCAGGGCGTTTGCAGAATAAATCTCATTTGATGGAAGAGCTTAAGAAGATTGTCCGGGTGATGAAAAAACTGGACGAGGACGCCCCTCATGAGGTTATGCTGACGCTTGATGCCAGTACCGGACAGAACGCCGTGAGTCAGGCAAAACTGTTTAACGAAGCAGTCGGTCTGACAGGTATTACGCTGACCAAACTGGATGGTACTGCCAAAGGCGGCGTGATTTTTGCCATCGCCGACCAGTTTGAGATCCCTATCCGCTACATCGGTGTGGGTGAAGGTATCGAAGATTTAAGGCCATTTAAGGCTGACGATTTTATTGAGGCACTTTTTGCCCGAGAGGATTAATACGGATGATTCGCTTTGAACAGGTCAGTAAAGCTTATCTAGGCGGGCGACAGGCGCTGCAGGGCGTCGATTTCCACATTCAGCAAGGTGAGATGGCGTTTTTGACTGGTCACTCCGGTGCCGGTAAAAGTACCCTGTTGAAATTGATTTGCGGCATTGAACGCCCGAGCGCTGGCCATATTTTGTTTGGTGGTCACGACATTAGCCGCCTGAAGGCGCGCGAAGTGCCGTTTCTGCGACGCCAGATTGGCATGATATTTCAGGATCACCACCTGCTGCTCGACAGAACCGTTTACGACAATGTCGCGATGCCGCTGATCATTGCCGGTGCCAGTGGTGAAGACATTCGACGCCGAGTGTCCGCTGCGCTCGACAAAGTCGGCCTGCTGGACAAGGCGAAGAACTTCCCTATTCAACTTTCCGGCGGTGAACAGCAGCGGGTGGGTATTGCCCGCGCCGTAGTGAACAAACCTGCGGTGCTGCTGGCCGATGAGCCTACGGGTAACCTGGACGAAGTGTTGTCGGAGGGGATTTTGCGGTTGTTTGAAGAGTTTAACCGCGTTGGCGTCACCGTGTTGATGGCAACCCACGACATGGGGCTGATTGCCAGCCGTCGCTATCGTACGCTGACCCTGAGTCAGGGAAGAATAGCCGGAGGCGCCTACCATGGCCAATAGTCCTAAGCCGGCCCGCACGGCCAAGAGCGCACGTGATACGAAAAGCAAAGCGCTACAGGGAGGATTCCGCGAGCAGTGGCGCTATGCGTGGAGCAACACCATCCGCGACATGCTACGCCAGCCGCTGGCAACGCTGTTAACCGTCATGGTCATTGCCATCTCGCTGACCCTGCCTAGCGTCTGCTATCTGGTATGGAAAAACGTGAGTCAGGCTGCGGAGCAGTGGTATCCCACGCCGCAATTAACGGTTTATCTCGATAAATCGCTGGATGATGACGCGGCTATGAATGTGATGAAAGCGCTCAAAGCCGAAGCTGGCGTTGATAAGGTTAACTACCTTTCACGTCAGGAAGCGATGAGCGAGTTCCGCAACTGGTCAGGCTTTGGCGGCGCCATGGATATGCTGGAGCAAAACCCACTGCCTGCGGTGGCGATCATCACGCCGAAAATGAACTTTGAAGATTCCAAGACACTGAGCACCTTGCGTGACCGCGTTGCCGCTGTACAGGGCGTAGATGAAGTGCGCATGGACGACAGTTGGTTTGCACGACTCGCCGCGTTAACCGGGCTGGTGGGGCAAATAGCCGCCATGATTGGCGTCTTGATGATCGTTGCCGTGTTCCTGGTTATTGGTAACAGCGTGCGCCTGAGTATTTTCAGCCGCCGCGATACCATCAACGTAATGAAACTGATCGGCGCCACCGACGGCTTTATCTTGAGGCCATTCCTCAACGGCGGCGCAATGCTCGGGTTTTGCGGTGCTCTGCTGTCGCTTATTCTTTCACAAGCGCTGGTGTTACGACTGGAGGCCGTCGTGACGCAGGTTGCTTCGGTATTCGGTACAACCTTTGATCTTCACGGGCTAGGCTGGGACGAAAGCCTGCTGCTGCTGTTGATCTCGGCGATGATCGGTTGGATCGCGGCCTACCTGGCAACGGTGCAACATTTACGACGATTTACACCACAATAAGATTTTTTTGGTATACTCTTCCCTTGTAGCTGTGGGTTGTGTTGCAAGGGAAGACCCCCATATCAATAGTCCGCGTTAAAGGATCCCTGTTATTTAGGATCTTACGAACTCTCTTCCTCTTGAGCACAATTTCCCAATCATTTTCCCTGCACCTCGCATACAGTCATTGGGCCGAATAAGGCGCTAATGAATGAACTTTGAGCGAGTTTCAGGGTCATATCAGCAGCAATGTGAGTGGTTCTTCGCTGTCGTAATACGGTGATCCGTTGGTATTCATTCCGCGATAACGTTGTGTAAAACCTTCTTACGTCACATTAGAGAGGCTTTAATGACCAAAGAAATGCAAACTTTAGCACTAGTACCCCAAGGTAGCCTGGAAGCCTATGTCAGGGCCGCCAATGCCTATCCTATGCTCACCGCAGAGGAAGAACGGGCACTGGCTGAACGGCTGCATTACGAGGGCGATCTGGAAGCAGCTAAACAGCTAATCCTGTCTCACCTGCGCTTTGTCGCTCATATCGCCCGTAATTATTCCGGTTACGGTCTGCCGCAGGCTGACCTTATTCAGGAAGGCAACATTGGCCTGATGAAAGCGGTTCGCCGTTTTAATCCCGAGGTCGGTGTACGTCTGGTTTCCTTCGCCGTGCACTGGATCAAAGCAGAGATCCACGAGTACGTGCTGCGTAACTGGCGTATCGTGAAAGTGGCAACCACTAAAGCACAACGCAAGTTGTTCTTTAACCTGCGCAAAAACAAGCAGCGTCTGGGTTGGTTTAGTCATGAAGAAGTCGAACACGTTGCCCGCGAGCTTGGCGTAACCAGCAAAGATGTGCTGGAAATGGAATCCCGCATGGCGGCGCAGGACATGACCTTTGACCCAACGCCGGACGAAGAGCCGCGTGATGGTCAGGCAATGGCGCCTATGCTGTATCTGCAGGATAAAAGCTCTGACTTCGCTGAAAGTATCGAAGAAGACAACTGGGAAACGAATGCGGCCGACAAACTGACCTTCGCGATGGAAGGCCTTGACGAGCGTAGTCAGGATATTATCCGTGCCCGCTGGCTTGACGACGATAACAAGTCAACGCTGCAGGAGCTGGCTGACAAATACGGCGTTTCCGCTGAGCGCGTTCGTCAACTCGAAAAAAATGCGATGAAAAAATTGCGACTGGCTATCGAAGCCTGATTTATTGTCTTTGAATAAATTGTCTGTGAACAGCCGGTATCATGCAAAAAAGCGACCCAGTGAGGTCGCTTTTTTTATGGCTAGAGAACAGAACCTGACTAGTGAGTCCGACCTTTCTGCCAGCTATTATCCACCTGCCTGAAACCACACGCCAGCATAAAGGCGTTGAATACCGCACTGTCAGCCTGAGTAATGCCGGACTGTGCCTGCATCGAAAAAGTCTGTATCTCGGGAAGCTGTCGCTGTAAATCCTCGATCAGATAAAAGCCTACGCCGCGTCTGCGCGTAACCTCGCGCACGCACAAATCACCTAATTCAGCCTTGGTACCTGCCACTGACACTTTTACCGCCGCCAAGAGTCTATCGTTAAATCGCGCAGCAAAAATCATCCGTTGCCCAACGATGCCGCTGTGCCAGTCAGCGCACTGCTGCTGCGGCCAAATTTTGGCTAAATCGATTTCATCCTGCGGGGTAAGTTTGTCGAGTTTTACGATGGTTAATTTCATGGTTTAGGCACAGAGAACAAAGAGAAAAGGACGACGAATAGTGTACTGGATAACCCTCACAATGGTGCGTAACTTTTTTTGTACGGTAACAGTTAGAAAATATTTTCCGCATCGATGTATAAAATATAAACGGCGGTCTAATTTTTGATAAGCAGTTTTAACCGCTGATAACCTCGCAATTTGCCGCGTTTAACCCCAAATAAAATTCTGTTTACACCTCATATTTCTGAGTGTGAGATTTGATTTGCAGAAGAAAATTCCTGTTTAATGATGTGATAAATAAGCGTTTTATTAGTGAATAAGACCAAAAAAACCTGCTAACTCATTATTACTTATGGCGAAAGCCTTGTGTGAGCATGTTTTAAGCAGGTGGATATACGACATCACAACATAATCAAACGGGGTAGTCAGGATGAAATTAACAAAGGGTAAAATCTGGTTAGCGGGCTGTGTTGCTTTGGCACTTGGCCACTCAGCCATGGCCAAGGACATTAAAGTTGCCATCGTTGGCGCGATGTCCGGACCGGTTGCCCAATACGGCGATATGGAATTTACCGGTGCAAAACAGGCGATTGCCGATATTAACGCCAAAGGCGGTATTAAGGGCGACAAGCTGGTCGGCGTTGAATATGACGACGCCTGTGACCCTAAACAGGCTGTGGCTGTCGCTAACAAAGTCATCAACGACGGCATTCGCTACGTTATTGGTCACCTGTGCTCTTCTTCTACTCAGCCTGCATCAGATATTTATGAAGACGAAGGCGTGATTATGATTACGCCAGCGGCGACCAATGCCGACCTAACCACCCGTGGTTACAAGATGATTATGCGTACCACCGGCCTGGACTCCGATCAGGGTCCAACCGCGGCTAAATATATCCTCAGTACCATCAAACCTCAGCGCATCGCAGTTATTCACGACAAGCAGCAGTACGGTGAAGGTCTGGCGCGTTCTGTACAGGACAGCCTGAAGAAATCCGGCGGCAACGTGGTGCTGTTTGAAGGTATTACGGCGGGGGATAAAGATTTCTCCACGCTGGTGGCGCGATTGAAAAAAGAGAACGTTGATTTTGTCTATTTCGGCGGCTACTACCCGGAAATGGGCCAGATCCTGCGCCAGTCCAAACAGGCCGGTTTAAACGCCAAGTTTATGGGCCCGGAAGGCGTGGGTAACTCCTCACTGTCCAACATTGCCGGGGCTGCATCCGAAGGCATGCTGGTAACACTGCCAAAACGTTACGACCAGGTCCCTGCCAACCAGCCAATCGTTGATGCGCTGAAGGCTAAAAAACTCGACCCAACCGGTCCGTTCGTCTGGACTACCTATGCAGCACTGCAGGCGTTGACCACCGGTATGACCCGCAGCGGCAGCATGGAACCGGCGGATATCGTCAAAAATCTTAAATCAGCACCGGTCGATACCGTGATGGGCCCGCTAAGCTGGGATGAGAAGGGTGATTTGAAAGGCTTCGAGTTTGGCATCTTCGAATGGCACGCCGACGGCACTTCTACGCCAATTAAGTAATAATTTTAACACTCTCGGCCATCGTCATTAGCGCTGTAGCCCCTGTTGCAGCGCTATGCCCACGAGCTGGAGTGAAATTAAGGTTCAAGGTATGTCAGAGCAGTTTCTCTATTTTATCCAGCAGATGTTTAACGGTGTGACCCTGGGCAGCACCTACGCGCTGATCGCCATCGGCTACACCATGGTTTACGGCATTATCGGCATGATCAACTTCGCCCACGGCGAGGTGTACATGATTGGCAGCTATGTCTCCTTTATCGTGATTGCCGCGCTGATGATGATGGGCATTGACGCAAGCTGGTTGCTAATAGGTGCCGGATTTATCGCAGCTATCGTCATTTCCAGCGCCTATGGCTGGAGCATTGAGCGCGTCGCCTATAAGCCGGTGCGTAATTCCAAAAGACTGATTGCGCTTATTTCCGCCATCGGGATGTCTATTTTCCTGCAAAACTACGTGAGCCTGACCCAGGGCTCGCGTGACTTGGCGTTACCGAGCCTCGTCACCGGCCAGTGGACGCTGGGCGAAACCAACGGTTTTGCCGCCACTATCAGCACCATGCAGCTGATTATCTGGGTGGTGACTTTTATCGCGATGCTGTCATTGACGCTGTTTATTCGCTATTCCCGCATGGGGCGTGCCTGCCGCGCCTGTGCTGAAGACTTGAAAATGGCCAGCCTGCTGGGGATAAGCACCGATCGCGTAATTTCTCTGACCTTTGTTATCGGCGCGCTAATGGCTGCCGTCGCAGGCGTGCTTTTGGGGCAATTTTACGGCGTGATTAACCCGTACATCGGCTTTATGGCCGGCATGAAAGCCTTCACGGCCGCCGTCTTGGGCGGTATCGGCAGTATTCCTGGCGCGATGATAGGCGGCCTGATTTTGGGGGTGGCCGAAGCGTTGACCTCGGCGTATCTCAGCACCGAGTACAAAGACGTTGTCTCCTTTGCGCTGCTGATTGTGGTGTTGCTGGTTCTGCCAACCGGGATCTTGGGTCGTCCGGAGGTTGAGAAAGTATGAAGCATCTTAACCTGCTCAATGCGCTGGTTTCGGCATTGGTTTTACTGGTGTTGGCGTCGTTTATCATGGGGCTGCAGCTCAGTCTCGACGGCACGCGGCTGGTGGTTCACGGTGCAGACGTTGTGCGTTGGTACTGGATTGCGGCCGGCTGCGCGGTGGTCTTTGTGTTTCAGCTGTTTCGGCCGCTGCTGCAAAAAGGGCTGAAAAAAGTCTCTGGCCCAAGCTGGGTTTTGCCGAGCTTTGACGGCTCCACGCCGAAGCAAAAATGGCTGGCGCTGCTGATGATTATTGCCGCCGTTGCCTGGCCGTTTATCGTTTCGCGCGGCACGGTGGATATCGCCACGCTGACGCTCATCTACATCATGCTGGGGCTAGGGCTCAACGTGGTGGTTGGCCTTTCGGGCCTGTTGGTGCTGGGCTATGGCGGCTTCTACGCAATTGGTGCCTACACCTACGCACTGCTCAATCACTATTACGGCATCGGTTTCTGGGAAGCATTACCGCTGGCGGGGCTGGTTTCGGCGGCCTTTGGTTTCCTGTTGGGCTTCCCGGTATTGAGGCTGCGCGGAGACTATCTTGCCATTGTGACGCTGGGCTTCGGCGAAATCGTGCGTATTTTGCTGCTCAACAATACCGAGATAACCGGTGGCCCCAACGGCATCAGCCAGATCCCCAAGCCCACGCTATTTGGACTCGAGTTCAGCCGCTCCGCGCGTGAAGGAGGCTGGGACACGTTCAGCCATTTCTTTGGGCTGAGCTACGACCCGGGCGACAGGATTATTTTCCTGTATCTGGTCGCGCTGCTGCTGGTTATTTTAACTCTGTTTGTGATTAATCGACTGCTGCGCATGCCGCTCGGCCGCGCGTGGGAAGCGCTGCGCGAAGACGAAATCGCCTGCCGTTCGCTTGGCCTCAACCCAACGCGCATCAAGCTGACAGCGTTTACCATCAGTGCTGCCTTTGCCGGCTTTGCCGGTACCCTGTTTGCTGCGCGCCAAGGGTTTGTCAGTCCTGAATCCTTTACCTTCGTCGAGTCGGCCTTCGTGCTGGCGATTGTGGTGCTGGGCGGAATGGGCTCGCAGTTTGCGGTAATTCTGGCAGCAATTCTGCTGGTGGTGTCGCGCGAGCTAATGCGTGACCTCAACGAATACAGCATGTTACTGCTGGGTGCATTGATGGTGCTGATGATGATTTGGCGTCCGCAGGGACTGCTGCCGATGAAACGGCCACATCTTAAATTGAAAGTGGCCGACAAGGTCGCGGCGGTCAAGGAGGAGCAGGTATGAATAGGCAACCTTTACTGACCGTTGAAGGGTTGACGATGCGCTTTGGCGGGCTGCTGGCGGTGAACAACGTCGCACTGCAGCTTAATCAGGGGGAAATTGTTTCCCTGATCGGACCAAACGGAGCCGGTAAGACCACGGTATTTAACTGCCTGACCGGTTTTTATCGCCCAAGCGGCGGCACCATCAAACTGCGCGAACAGCATCTTGAAGGCCTGCCCGGCCAGAAGATTGCGCGTATGGGTGTGGTACGCACTTTTCAGCACGTACGCCTGTTTCGCGAAATGACAGTGATTGAAAATCTGCTGGTTGCCCAGCACCAACACCTTAAAAGTGGCGTGCTCGCCGGTTTGTTCAAAACGCCGGGATTCCGTCGCGCCGAAGCCGATGCGCTTGACCGTGCGGCGCAGTGGCTCGACCGCGTTGGTTTACTCGAACACGCCAATCGTCAAGCGGGCAATCTGGCCTACGGGCAACAGCGACGCCTCGAAATCGTGCGCTGTATGGTGACTCAGCCAGAAATTCTGATGCTCGACGAGCCTGCTGCTGGACTCAACCCGCGTGAAACCCAAGAGTTAAATCAGCTAATCGCCGAATTGCGTAACCAGCACCAGGTTTCCGTGCTGCTGATTGAGCACGACATGAAACTTGTGATGGGCATTTCGGACCGGATTTATGTCGTGAATCAGGGAACGCCACTGGCGCAGGGCACGCCGCATGAAATTCGTAACAATCCAGACGTGATCCGTGCGTATTTGGGCGAGGGGTAAAAGATGTTGTCATTTAATCAGGTATCAGCCCAGTACGGCAAAATTCAGGCACTACACCAAGTGAGCCTGCACATTAACAAAGGTGAAATCGTCACACTGATTGGCGCTAATGGTGCGGGTAAAACCACCCTGCTGGGTTCACTGTGCGGAGAACCGCGTGCCTCGCAGGGGTCGATCGTTTTTGAAGATCAGGACATTACCCAGTGGCCGACGGCGCGGATCATGCGCGGCGACATCGCAATTGTACCCGAGGGGCGTCGGGTATTTTCGCGCATGACCGTTGAAGAGAACCTGGCGATGGGCGGATTTTTTGCCGCGCGTGACCAGTACCAGCAGCGCCTTGAGCGGGTATTTACACTGTTTCCGCGTCTTAAAGAGCGGCGGGCGCAGCGTTCGGGCACGATGTCGGGCGGAGAGCAGCAGATGCTGGCGATTGGCCGCGCACTGATGAGCCAGCCGAGGCTGCTGCTGCTCGACGAACCCTCGCTCGGACTGGCACCCATCATCATCCAGCAGATTTTTGACACTATTCAGCTTCTGCGCGAAGAGGGCATGACGATCTTTTTGGTTGAGCAAAATGCTAATCAGGCGTTGAAGCTGGCCGACAGGGGTTATGTGCTCGAAAACGGCCACGTGGTGCTTGAAGACAGCGGAGAGGCGCTTTTAGCTAACGAAGCGGTGCGCTCTGCCTATCTGGGCGCATAAATTTCGTTAATTAAATAAAAATCTGTGATAAATCTAGTAAACCGCACGGCAAGCGCTTTGCGGTTTTTCTTTTGTCTATAAATTAATATTTCGTACATTCTTATAAATTTTTGCACATCATCAGGAACATGACATGAACACAGAAGGTTTGCTCGCCGCCCGCATGGTCAG